>CAVYWD010000001.1:0-1452564 GCA_963772225.1 uncultured delta proteobacterium
CGGATAGATTCGGGAACAAAACATGAGCGTGAGGTGTTCCGCAGCGAGTCGCGCGGTGGTTAGAATCAAAAGAAGGGTTCAGGAAGATAAGAAGTTTTATTGTTTTTCGATCCGGGCCAGGAACGCCGAAGGCGGCTCAATGGCAATGCCGTGAAAAGGATTGCGGGGCAACAGGTGCTTTTTGTCGCCAAGTGACAAGAACGTCACAAACACCCATGAGGGCCAATTCCAGTATCAGATTGTCGGATTCGTACTGGATGTGTTTAACGCGGCCCCGGGGAACAAATACCGAAGATACCTCCAGGGCATCCGCGATAAAACGGTCAACCTTTTCCCTGCCCAATCCCAGCTTTCCAACAAGACTCCTGACCTCGGCCCATGAGCTGCGGGCTGGTGACGTGCCAAAAATCGCATTAAAAGTCCGGTCTGCGTAATTTTGAGCGGTTTTCCGCCAAAGGCGATGGCTGAGATGAAAACGTTGGAATCGATACAGCAGGTTATCAGCGGGGACTTACCGGGCAAAAGGGCCCTCCGAGATCCTTGGGGGTCAATTTTTTTACCCGGGCGGCCTTGCGGTCCCTCCAAGGCAAGCGCTTGAAGATTTCTCTGGGATTGGTATTTTCTAAAAGCCTCCCGTAGAAGCTCGCTGATGGTGCGATGCTCCTCTTTGGCGACGGTTTCGACTTCCCGGCCCATGGCGGCCGGCAAGGAAATGGTGATGGTTCGCGTGGATGACATGGATACCTCCATAAGAAATGTTCTTAAATAATCTTAAATGGGCCTGGGTTTTTAAACAAGACCCAATACCGGCTTATGGTAAACAAAGGGGCCAATGCCATGCTCCTCTTTACCAAACGGATGATAACTGAGTGATGTGGCCCTTCCGCTTGATTCAGGCCGTTTTTTCAATATTGGGAGTGTTGAAAAACCCATCTGCGATGGGATTTTTCAACGGCACCTTCAAGGTAACCCCCGATTTCACAGCGCTCATAGGGAAAATCCCCTATGTACCCGCAAAACCAAGGCCTGCGGAAATCTTTGGGGTCGAGACTGTTGCAAGGTCGCTTTTTGTCCCTGGAACCTTGTTCCAGGGACTTTTTCAACAGTCTCATATTTTCAATGACTCCCATTGGTTTATCGACACTTCGAGTTTGAGCGGCGTCTAATTCATGCCGGTGAAGAAGACATCCCGTCGTTCCGACCAAAACCGATAGGGGAATCGGTTTTTTGAGTTTATAACCTCTGAAAAAGCGTTTTCAGTTTTCGAGTTATTCAAAGGTTACAAATTATTTGGACCGTTTAGTGGGGATGTGTATCATCATTGGGCCTTGGGCTTGATTTCAAATGAGGAGAACAGGAATGAAGAAAATTCTAGGTTCTGGCGGCGGCTCTCTTGTTTCTCGCGCCCGCGGCTTTCGCGGGCCGTCGTGGAGGATTGGTCCAAGGTGCAACCCGGACACGAACACCGGAACCTATGTGGACACAACGGCTCCAAGATCGATTTCGCCGTTGATGCGGGACCCAAGAGCGGTGCAGAAGGCCCTGAAGATAACGTCCACCTTCGTGCAGGGAGGCTATTGCGGCATCTGGCACAATTTCATGGCGGACATGTCGAAGGCCGGGGACATGAAGTTCATGGCCAAGTGCACCATCCCCGGGCCCATCCAGGTGGCCCTCAAGGACACCTATAACGTGCAGTACATCTGCCAGGCGCAGGTCACCGAGGACTGGGCGGAAATCTCCATCCCCTTCAACAGTTTCCGCAAGGACCCCTATTACACCCCTCCCGACGCCATCCTGGGCCATCCCATGGACCTCACCAAGACCTCCGGCATGAATTTCGCCCCCAGATGGTCGGGGCCGGGGTCCTTTCCGTCGGGCAGGTGGAGGCCGGCGGAGCGGCCGTGGCCGCCCCGGGCACCGCCGCCCCGACGGAGACCAAGGACATCCTGTTCACCGTGTCCACCGACAAGGTCAACGGGCCCATCAGCCCCTACATCTACGGCTTGAACTTCCAGGACCCGGCGGGCATGAACGCCACGGTCCGCCGGCTGGGCGGCAACCGCATGACGGGATACAACTGGACGAACAACTTTTCCAACGCCGGGACCGATTGGAACAACTTCAGCGACGATTACCTGTGCGTCTCGGCCAAATTACACCGATTGCGACCAGCCCGGCGCGGTCTACCGCCACTTCGTGGAGGAGAACCAGAAGGCGGGGCTGGATTCGCTCGTCACGATCCAGATGGCGGGTTACGTGGCCGCGGACAAGAAAGGGAGGTCGAAGCGGAGGAAACGGCTCCCAGCCCCCGCTGGGCCAAGGTGGAGTTCGAGAAAAAAGGCGCCTTCACCCTCACCCCGACGCCCGACAGCAAGGTCGTTTACGACGACGAGTTCGTCAACTTCCTGGTCCACAACTACAAGAAGGCGTCCGAGGGCGGCATCAAGTTTTACGACCTGGACAACGAGCCGGCGCTCTGGTTTTCCAAGCACCCCCGCCTGCATCCCAAAAAGCCCACTTATGAGGAAATCCTGGACAAGACGGACAAACTGGCCAACGCCATCCTCAAGGTGGACCCTTCCGCCATGATCCTCGGGCCCGTGGCCTACGGCTGGCAGGAGTTCCTCACCCTCCAGGAAGCGCCGGGCTACAAGGAATTGAACGAGAAATACGGGACCTTCCTCGATTACTACCTGCAAAGTCTCCAGGAACTGGAAAAGAAGGAGGGCCACCGGCTGGTGCACGTGCTGGACCTGCACTGGTACCCGGAGGCGCGGGGCAACAACATGCGCATCACCGAGAACGACATCACACCCGCTTCCATCGAGGCGCGCGTGCAGGCACCCCGCAGCCTTTGGGACCCCACCTACGTGGAGGAAAGCTGGATCACCAAGTATTCCACAAACGACAAAAGCCCATCCAGCTGATTCCCTGGGTGCCAGGAGAAGATCGACAAGGATTACCCGGGCACCAAGCTTTCCTTCAGCGAGTACGACTACGGCGGGGGCACAACATCTCCGGCGGGATCGCCCAGGCGGACGTGCTGGGAATCTTCGGGAAGTACGGGGTTTACATGTCCAACTACTGGGGAGACCTGAACGCCTACAACCAGGCGGCGTTCCAGCTCTACCGCAATTACGACGGCAAGAACGGGGCCTTCGGAGGCACGTCGGTCTCGGCCGAGGCCGGGGACGTTTCCCTGGCCTCCATCTACGCCGCCACGGACACCGGCCCAGCCCGGGACGCTTTGGGTGATCGTCCTGAACAAGAGCCAAAAGACCGCCCTGAAGGGCAAGTTCAAGTTCGAGGGAAAAGGCAAGTACAAGAACTACGTTTCCTACGGGTTCGACGCCACATCCGCGGACATCAAGAAAATCAAGGAAGGCGGCATCGACGGGGATCATTTCGACTATTCCCTGGCGCCCCTTTCCGCCACGCTCTTCGTCTGCCGGGGGGACGATTCAACACAGAAGAAATAAACCGAACCGGGAAACTTCGGTTTAACTCTGTCCATCTTATTCTGTTGAAATTAGCATTATGGAAATGTGGGACTATACCACCGTCGTTGACGATGGCTTCATTGGAAAGGCGGCATGTGCGCCGCCAAAGGCCACTGACCATCCCTTCAACGGGATGGTCCCGGGGTGAAAGTCTTATTGTTAGAAGTTCTAAATCCCGCCTGTGTTAAAATCCCTCTTCACTTTTGGAGGCCTCATGCCGGAGATGCCAGCCCCTAATCACTCCAACCCGAAGAACCGGAAAAAAGACTATGGGCAAATCACGGAATTTATGAATGGACTCTTGAAGGAAGAGTTGGTGCACAGGCTTAAGTTCCCCGAACCTCCAATCAGGGTACCAACCGCTTCATAAAGGCCATAAAAAAGAATGGTTTGAATTTACTTTCCACGGATTGTTTAAAATCTCGGGATTGGCTCTGGCCGGTCATTTAAAAAGGGAATTGGATTCCGCTGAATTGGGGTTAATCAAAAGACGGATCGTGAATTTCCTTAAACAAAACGGATTTGAAAATAAAAGGGATTAGGAAACAGGGTTCCGAAGGAAGAATATATCAACGCGGTGAATGGAATGGAGTGAAATGGACGGGCCTGTTCGATGCGCTTCGCTTACTCAGGGCAGGCTGATTATTAGAAATATAACCGACAAGCTCTCCATAATTTCATAGAATAAGCTGTAAATTACAGACAGCATGAAAGCGAACAATGGATCAAAAGGGATTAATGCCTGAGTTCGTCGATGATTCGAAGTACTCCAAAGGTACTGGAATCTTCTCCATCTACGAGAAAGTCGAACTGCCGGCGGAAGTCAAAAAACGCTGTATGGCCTTGCTTGATCTCGGGACCGAGACGCTGCTGGCCAACGATTTCATCATTCTGGATATCATCCCTTACCCAGGCTTGGGCCGGGTTGGGGTGACCGAGATACTGAAGTACTCGTGGATTCTTTCCGAATCCCACCGTGTCCTGATCTATGACCCCTCGACGAAAATCCTGATCGACGAGTTGTACACTTGCAGTCCCGAGAAGGACGGCAAGATTATGTTCGAGAAGACGAACAAGCGGATCGGCAACCCCATTCAAAGCGTCAATATCAAGGAAATTGTCTGCAAGGAAATGGCGTTGGCGGAGGAGCCGGAAAAGCTTTTCCACTCGGTCCAGGAGGCCGCCGGGAAACTGCGGTTGAAGCCCAAACCCAATTTCTGCGTGTCCGCCGTGTTCTTCGATATCCCGGAACGCAAGCTGGACGAGGACAGCCTCGAATTAATCCTGACGGAGGCTTTAAACAAGGACGACCAGAAACCCGTCATCGAATCGGCCTGCCGGTACGATCCGCAGGGTTACACTTACATCCACCAATCCTCCAAGCATTTCGCGGGGCTTCACAGTTACCCCGGCAAGCTGAAATCAGCGCACTTGAGCCTCATCGGGTCGGGAAGCGCGATCATTTCCGTGTTGGACCACATGGAGGACGTGGTTTATAAACGGCGGAAGACGGAACCTACCATCAGCGTGAAGATCGTCGCGGAGGATTTTTAAGTTTTTGGTTTATGTTTTGGTTTCCGGGAAGGCCGGGATAGGTCGTTATGGAAAAATCAGAGGTTGTTGCCCTGCATCCTCAAACCCCGAACCCCTTGATCCGGCCGGTCCTCCTTCTCCTTTTTTTCCTATTCTGGCCCGCCTTGCTTCATGCCGACACTTACACCTGGAAAAGCGTCGTCGTTCCCGGTGGCGGTTACGTCAGCGGCATCAACTATAGCCCGGTCTCCCAGGGCCTCCTTTACGCGCGCACCGACATCGGCGGCTTCTACCGCTGGGACAGTTCCACCAGCCGGTGGTATCTCCCTGAACGACATGTTCGGGCCGAGCCAGACCAACTATTTCGGGGGGGAAAGCATCGCCCCGGACCCGGTGAACCCCAACGTCGTATACGCGGCCGCGGGTATGTATACCGGCAACGGTAACGGGGTCATTCTTTCCTCCACCGACCAGGGCGACACCTGGACCCTCAATCCCATCGGCGTCCTCATGGGGGGCAATAACGAAGGCCGGGAGGCAGGCGAACGCCTGGCCGTGGACCCCAACCTGACCTCCAAGCTTTATTTCGCCTCCCGTGACAACGGACTTTGGGTGAGCACCAACTCCGCGGCGAGTTGGAGCTATGTCAGCTCCTTTCCCGTACTTGGAGATTCGGATTTTGGACTCGCCTACGTGGTCTTTGACCCGAACGGCACTTCGGGCAATGCCTCGGCCACCATCTACGTGGGCGTCATGTCCATGTCCTCCAACAACAGCAACCTCTACCGCTCGACCGATGGGGGAACCAACTGGGCGGTGGTCCCGGGCGGCCCGGTGAGCATGATCACGACCCACGCCAGCCTGGGGACCGACGGCACCCTTTGGGTGGTCTACAACAGCGGAGGCTACGGCCCCAACGGCATCACGGCCGGCCAGGTGTGGAAATTGAACACCTCGTCCCTCGCCTGGACCAACGCCACTCCGCCGGGCGGTCCGGGACCGGGTCACGGCGGTTACGGCGGCATCAGCGTGGACGCCCAGAACTCCCAGCACGTTATCGTTTCCACCCTGGACTGGTGGTCGGGCGCCGACCATGTTTTCAGCACCACCAATGGAGGGGGCTCCTGGAGCGTCATTGCAAACAAGTATGTCGGCTGGAACTCCGGTCCATTCTCGAACTTCGACAACAACGGCGCAGTCTATACGCGCGGTTGCGGCTCGGTTGACGGGTACGTGGGCTGGGCGGGCGACATCAAGATCGACCCGTTCAATCCCGATAACGCCATCTATACGACGGGCGGCGGCGTTTGGTGCAGTACCAACATCAACGCCTCCAGCCAGCCCGCAGGTGTGACCTGGGCCTTCACTAATTATGGGCTGGAAGAAACCGTGCCCCTGGCCCTGAATGCGTCCTCGGCGGGCGGGGTCTTTTTCAGCGCCCTGGGCGACGTGGGCGGCATGCGCCACACGAACCCCGACCTGTCCCCTGCCTCGGGAATGTACTGCAACCCCTACTTCTCCAACACCAATGACATCGATTTCGCCGAGTTGAACACCAACATCGTGGTCCGGGTGGGTAACAGCGGCGCGGTGACCACCGACGTGGCCTATTCCACCGACAATGGCCAGACCTGGAACCCCTGGGGAAGTGCCCCGCCTGGGTACGGGACTACCAATGAGATAGGCTCGGTGGCTGTCGCGGCCGACGGGTCCCGCGTGGTCGTGGAGCCCAACCAAGGGAATGGGTCACCGGCCTATGCCTCCTCCCTCGGCGGGAATTGGACCACCTGTTCGGGGCTTCCCTCAGGCGCCTTGCTGGCCTCCGACCGGGCCAGCGCCGCCACCCTCTACGCCATCTATCCGAACAATCCGGGGAATGGAACGGTGACCGTTTACGCGAGTACGGACTACGGGGCGAGTTTTTCCCAGGTGAACACGATCCCGTCGGCCGGATGGGGCCAGGTGGCCCCCCGGGCCGTCTTCGGGCAGGCCGGGGAATTCTGGGTTTCCAGCGGGATCGGCCTGTTCCGTTTCATCAACGGTGGAAGCACCAAGGCCCAGATCGCCAACGTGACCAGCGCCAACTCCGTGGGATTCGGCAAGGCCGCCTCCGGGCAGTCCCACCCGGCGCTCTACCTGGTGGGCACCGTCAACGGAACCTTCGGTTTTTTCCGCTGCGACGACGGAGTGGGCGCCGCCTGGACCCGGGTCAACGATTCCAACCACCAATACGGCAACCCGGGACTGGCAGGAGGGGACGAGAACGTTTACGGGCGCATGTACGTCGGGGCCGGAGGCCGGGGGATTTTATACGGGGATGTTGTGATAGCCTCCCCGACGATCACTCCCACTTCGGCCTGCGGCGCGGGCACCTGCACGCCCACGATTTCCCCGACCCTGACGGTCACCCGCACCCCCACGCCGGCGCCTTGCCTGATGCTTCTTAACGGATGCAACAGTATTTTCGAGAACGGCACTTGGTCGGGTTCCAACGCCACCCGCGGCATCGTGACCAGCTGTCCGGCCACCGCCGCGCTGCCCACGGAGGGCAGCGGCTGCCTGGCGGTGACGGTCACGACCGGCGCCGCATTCAACGCCGGAATAATGAACCTGACCGGCATCACCCCCACCAACTTTGCGGGCTTTGCTCAATTGGCGGTTGACGCCTACTTCCCGGCCGGGATGGTCACGGGCCAGGGATGGGCCCAGTTGGCGCTTATCGGCGACTCGTCGTCCAGCAACGCCATGTTTCAGTACATCTCCACCGATATGCCCACTGTGACGGCGGGTTTCAATACCTATCGGTTCAACCTGAATTACCCGGGCGCGCTCACGAGCGCGATGGACCTCTCGGCGATAAAATTCGTCTATAACGCCCAGAACGCCGTGACGGGCACTCTCTACGTGGACAACATCCGCCTGGTGAACCCGTGCGGGCTTTGGACCGCCACGCCCAGCGCGACGCCGACGGATTCGATGACGCCTACGGCGTCCCTCACCGCCACGCCTTCGGCTACGCCGACTTTTACACCGACGGCCACCGATACGCCAACCATCACTAGCACGGAAACGGCGACCGCCACCGGTACCCTACTGACCGCCACGCCGACACCCACGCCCACCAACACACCTTCCGTTACCGATACGCCTTCCACCACCCCGACACCTACCGTCACATGGACGAAAACCCCGACCCCGATACCGACGGACAGCCCGACTCCCACTTCCTCGGCAACGGTCACGCCCGTTCCGACAGCCACGCCTTGCACGGCCCTGGTCCTTTTTCCCAACCCGCTGCGGGACAACTCGCCGGTCGGCTTTTTTTACAATTTGGATTCACCCGCGGACCGGGTTTCAGTGAAGCTGTTTACCCTTGCCTTCCGGAAAGTCTATGAGGACGGTTTGTTGGATGCCACGGCCGGCCAGCATTTTTATTCGCTGGATCAAAAGCGGATCAACGCCCTATCGAACGGACTGTACTATGTCGTTGTCGTCCGGCGTGACGGGGGGCGGGAAACCCACGAAATCATGAAGTTGCTGTTGCGAAGATAGCCAAGGGAATATTGACCTATCTCCTGAAAAGGGCACTGAACAAATAAATAATCACCTCTGAAAAGTGCTTTTGACTTTTCGGAGTTTTTCGGAAGAATCAGACCTATAATTTTCCAATGATGGTTGCCCCGAATCCCCAGACCCTAAACCCCGAACATGCCGGTTTCCGGCATAAAGACCCCTGGTTTTATCCCCTGATTGCCTGTTTCCTCTTGGCCGCTCTTTTGGCGGCGCGCCTGCTATCCGATACCGATTTGGGGTTTCATTTGAGGGGCGGGCAGTGGATCTATGAGAACCATGGTTTACCAACCAAAGATACCTACACCTATACCGTGGCCGGCCATGACTACCTGGATATTCATTGGCTCTACCAGGTTCTTCTTTTCCTCCTTTACCGGCTCGGCGGTTATGTTTCCCTTTCCCTTGTCAACATAGGTTTAGCCGCGTTTGTTTTGTACCTGACCTACCAAAGGCTCCGGTTGACCCAAACTCCTCTTTGGATCCAAGTGTTACTTTTGGTTTCGGTCGTGTTTTCCTGCGAATTCCGTTTCTGGGTGAGGCCCGAAATGGTCAGTTGGCTTCTCATGAGCCTGACTCTCTGGGTGCTTGAATGGAGGGCACAACATAAGCGGGACCTTCTTTTTCTCCTGCCCATCATTCATTTGGTTTGGGCCAACGTGGAAGGCCTTTTTGCCATCGGGTGGGTCTTGATGGCGATTTACTGGATTTCCCTTTTTATCCAAAACCGTAAATCCGACACTAAGCTCCTCAAATATTCATTGGTTTCGGTGGCTGCTTGCCTTTTAAACCCCTATTTCATTCGTGGTTTCATTTACCCCTTTTCCCATCTGCTGATGCTGGGGACTTCCAATGTTTTTAAACAAGCCATTACCGAGTTACAGCCCGCTTGGACTTATGGCGGTTCAGTTTTTTCAGCCCCAACTCCGTACCTCCTGTCTTACAAGCTTTTCAGCATCATTTTCCTTCTCTTTATATTGTTCACCATCCGGAAAAGAAAGATTCATGAGATCCTTCTGGGTGCGGTTTTTTTTGTGATTTCCGCCCTGGCTGTCCGTAACATTCCGCTTTTTTTAATTGTTTGTGCGCCCTTGGCGGCCGCTTGCTGGAAAGATCTTGATTGGTATTGGGTTGGAAAAATAAACCACCTATTTCGTACTCCCATACCGGCATGGATATTTACAACGCTCTTATTCGGCTTTTGTCTTCGGGTCTTGACCGGGGTTTATTATGCCAACGACCGAAGTCCGGAACATTTCGGGTTGGGTTTGGACCGGGAACAACAACCGGTCAAGGCTTGTGAATTCCTCGCCCATAACCGGTTGGATGGAAGAATCTTCAACCAATTGACTTTCGGCGGGTGGTTGGACTGGCAAGGGCCGCGGGGAAAAACATTCATTGATGGCCGTTTGGAGGTCATGGGAAATGAATTCTTTTCCGAATACCAAGGCGCTTTCAGCCCGGGAGGGCTTCAGCGGTTGCTTGAAAAATACAATGCGGACATCGTTATCATAAAGCCGTTCACCGCCCACCAATGGGTCCGCGAGCTGCACGGGATACCGGATTGGCGCCTGGTTTATCTGGACGGTTTGGTTGCGGTTTATCTGAGGAAAGGATATGCGGATAGCGTTCCCGACCTTGACTATGCCGGACTATTGGCCGAAAAACGGCATTTCAAGCTCCATCGTCCGGGAAGCGTCCCTCATCCTCCAAAAGGATCCCCGTCGGCTTGGAACCGTTTTTTGGGGGGCTTCGTCGAACCCGCGGTTTACCCTGAAAAATTATTTTCGATGGGGCTTTTTTACACCGACCATGACCAACCTGAAAAGGCGGAGCCATTCTTCCTGGAGGCGATCCGGCGGACCAAGGGAAGATACACCGAGTTTAATCTCAATCTGGGGACTTTATACAGCGCCACCCGGCGGTATACCGAGGCGATTTTTTGCCTCAAGCAGGGTTTGAAAGGCCAATCCAAAAATACGGACGTGGGGATGATTGCGGGCGATGCCCGGCCCCATCCACAATCAGCCATCCTGCATAACGGCTTAGGATCGGTGTTCCTGCAACTGGGACGCGTGGAAGACGCAGTGCCGGAATTCAATGCCGCCATCAAGCTCGACCCGTATTTGATGACGGCCTATCAAGGTCTTTGGAATATTGATGAACACATGGGAAAGCATGATCAGGCCGTCATGGAAATGAAAGCGGCCCTCGGGAAAGATCCCGAACAACGCTTTGAATCAAAGCAACCTCGGCGTGAGTTATTGTTTCTTGAAAAAATACAAGGAGGCCGAGGAGGCTTTTGAAAAGGCCCATGCCCTGGAACCGTTCGATGTTTTGAACATCGTCAACCTGGCCACGGTCCGCCTTTGGCAGGGCCGCCCGGGAGAGGCGCTGGACTTGTACCAAAAAAGCGTTGCTCAAAACCCCCGCGAGCCGGTTTTTTTCCTGAAAATGGCCGACCTATATTTGGATGAGAAAATGCCGTCCGAAGCGCTGGAAATGCTCCAGGCCGTGTCGCGCCTGAATCCCAACGATCCGAAAATAGTCCGGGAAATGGGGGAGGATTATGAAAGGGACGGGCAGAAGGCCCTGGCCCAAAAATATTTCGCGAAGTCGAAGGCCCTTGAAGGCACCGCCCCGCGCCAGTAGGATTTGAAGCTTTTTACCTTTCCCTCGAAACGGTACCAAAGAATTGATGGTTACCTGAGTTCTGTCTATTAACCAGTGTGAGTCTTCATTTTTTAGCCTATAGTGGAATTACTTCTTCACAACCCATTAGAAAAACACCTTTAGGGGATTTGCATCTTCGAGCGAATTAGCACGATTCGATAGCCGTCTTATATCGATTTTCCGTTTTCAATCCTGGTACTAGCTCGGCTAGAATATAAAAAAATTTGCGGGGGTAAACTATGAATGAGGCGAACGTATTCGTGGAAAAACGGGTTCACCCGAGACTTTCAGTCAAAATCCCCGTCAAATATTATCTGGCCCAAGATGAAGGGGAAATCGAACATATCGTCGAATGGCGGCAACAAGATAAAAATGCCCAGACCTTGGATTTAAGCTTGAGTGGCATGCATATCGCCATCGACCAGAAATTTCCCGTGGGCAGCGTCATCCGCTTTGATATGTCCCTGCCGGACAGGCCGAATGGGTTGACCGTTTTTGCTGAAGTGATTTGGGCCAATGACGAAGGCGCCGGACTTCATTTTATCGAGATGCTGAATGAAGACGTGGAATGCTTAAAGGCCTACATGGGCGGAGATTCTTCCGCTACGTGATACTCTCCTGGTTTTTCTTTAGCGGTTTATTTTCATTTTTTATCTTCATTCCTGTGCAAATACCCTGTAACAGTTGAAAAGCCGAGGCTAAATTGAGATAAATTTGTGATAAATCCTATGGGCAGTGGAGTAAAATAACGCCTGTTTCAAAATAGTTAAGGGAGGGTTGCTTCATGAGGAAATTCATTGTTTTGACTGCCCTAATGTTTGTAGCCGGATACACCGGAAATCTTTTGGCGGAAGATGTAGTACACGCGAAAAATGATGCCGGGGACGGCACCCATTTAACCCAAAATGACAAAAACCAGGTTGCTGATAACCTGGCCGGGGAAGGCGATGCCGGTAGTAAAGACGCCTCTAAGGCGGCGCTAGACGGAAAGTTCAAGTTGGGCAGCAACGAAAATGTTTTCCCAAAGGCACAGTTTGACCACAAGAGCCAAATTAGCAAAAAGAATAAGAATGGTTTCATCAAGGGTGAGAATGGCTATCTGAAATATGATGCCAAAAACAGCGGACATGCATCTTTAAAAAACCAGGGAAAAAACACCTACAAAGATGGGGAAGATGGTGTGAACCGCGTTAAGCCCAAAATTGGCAAGAATGGTTTCATCAAGGGTGAGAATGGCTATCTGAAATATGATGCCAAAAACAGCGGACATGTTTCCTTAAAGAACAAGGGGAAAAATGGTTACATCAAGGGGGAAACTAGTTTCATTAAGGGAGAAACTGGCCCCCTTAAAAATCAAAGAGGTTTCCTCAAGAGCGATAAAGGGATGAAAAAATTCAACCTTGGGAAAAATAACCCATCGAGCAAGCAAGGTAAAAACGGCATCATCATTGAGGGAAAGAACGCTCAGGGGGACAAATTGTCCAATACGGGCGACACGTTCCAAAAAGCCGACAGCTTCCATAAAGCGGGCGATGCGATGGGCGCGAGCGGCGGAGCAGGCATGCCGGCTGGTAAAATAAAACAGCCAGCAACAAACAACCGGCAAAACATATTTAAAAGCCCCCGGAATTTTCCTGGGGGCTTTTTTTATTTCAAACTAACGGGTGAACCGGAACCGGGCCCTATCAAAGCCCTTCGGCTTCGCGCTTTAAATAAGCCGCGAAATCGCTTCCCCAGTAGCTTTCCAGGTTCGCGGACATCCGTAATAAAAGTCTTTTCAAGGCCCGAGGGTCATCCCGATGGACATAATCGGCCGGGTCCGGTTGGAACCGGCGCACCTCCATCATGTTGGAAACATAACAATTGGAGTCATAAAGGTGCAGAGGCGCGGAGAACTCGATAAGCCCGTTGTCGTCGGTGTTCTTGGGCGCGTAGGCGCAGAAGTCCCTTGTTTCCTTGGACCCCATCCTTAACAAGGCCACCAGGTCACCCGCCTCATTCATTCCGATCCGTTCCAGCGCTGCTTTCAGTTTCGCTTCGCGCAGGATTTTTTCCATGTAGGCGATGTCCGGTTTCATTTCCCTCAAACTCCCCAATAAAAACAGGTCCGGCACTGGCCGGCTCTCCGCCTTCGCGGGGCGGAATCCCGAAAACGTAAACATAAGGAAAGACCGAACAAAAGGTCCGGCAAATGGACTTCAGGTCGGCGGTATGCATGGCATAAACCTGGACCCACTGGCAATAGATTCCGTCCTCGTTCAGGGCTTTTTTACCGATCTCGAAGCATTCCCGGGTGAAGAGGTTGGAGACACCTGAAATCCATGGATTGCTGGGCTCGGAAATGATGATGTCGTATTTCTCACGGGAAACCCGGAAGAAGTGACGGGCGTCGTCCGAGAAGAAATGGAACTTGGGGTCGGAGAGAACATTGAAATTGTAATCCTTGAACAGGGCGGCGGCTTCCGGCATGAAGGGCTCCAATTCCACGACGTCCAGCGACTTGAGATCATGCTGCAGTACCGATCCGGACGTAATGCCGCTGGCCAGGCCGATCACGGCCACGCGGCCGGCCGCTTTATGGAGGGAGCTTTCCCGCCAGGCCAGAGGCAGGTGGGATACCAGTTGCTCGGTCGGAAGATCGCCGACCGTGGAGGCCTCGACCTTGCCGTTGTTGGAGAGCACCAGGACGCCACTATCAATGGCTTTTTCCACGCTCACTGTGGTGACGAGACCTTCCCGGTAATAAAGCAATTGGGAGTTTGCCAGGCGCTCTTTGTACCAGGGGATATAGTCCACCTGGGCCGAGACGGCCTGGAAGTAAGGCCCGACCGCCAGGTTATGCCTGTTCCATTCCGGCAGCGCCTTTTCCAGCAACAGGGGCAGGGCCAGGGCCACAACGGCCATGGCTGGCCACAGCGTCCTGGGGAAAACCTTCGCGCGCTTCGGGAAGAAAATAAGTCCCGCCGCGGCCAGGTTCAGGCCGACACCCGCCGCCAGGGTCTGCCGCACACCCAACAGGGGTATCAAAAGGAAGGCCGAAAACAGGGAACCGGCGATGGCCCCCAGGGTGTTGGCGGCGTAAACCACGCCGACCTTCTCGCCGGGGTTTTTTGAGAACCAGCCATGCGATTTCAAGACCAGGGGAAAAACCGCGCCTGATAGGAAAGCGGTCGGGAACAAGATGCAAAAGGAAACCGCGAACTGAATGGCTTTCTGCCATTGGTCCAGGTCCAGTTGGAAATGGTCGGCCACCTGGAAAAGCCCCAAAAAAACAAGCCAGAGGCGGTCGAAGGCATAGCCGGTCAGAATTACAACGAGGGCGGAAGCGGCCTGGAGGACAGCCAGTTTCCGGATGGCCGAGGGGGCATCCGCCTTGGATTTGGAAAAAAAGAGGGCACCGGCACTTAATCCCGCGAGAAAGGAGGCCAGCATGGCGCTGAAGGCGTAAACGGACCCGCCCAGGATCAGGCAAAGAATCCGATTGTAGCCCACCTCATACATCATGGCCGCAGTCCCGGAAAGACAGGCCAAGGCCAGGGCCGCCGTGACCGGCGCTTCCAGCGGGCCTGGCTTGGAGGGAGCTTTCTGAACCGGTATCCGCCGCTTACGGTTGGAATAAAGGTTTCCCAGAATCCATCCCGTGAAACCCAGAAGCAGGTTGACGAGGGCTGTCAGCAAGGCTGTCTCCCATTGGCCGAAAAAGGGAAGAAGCCAGTACCCGGCTAACCCGGCGCCAGCCACGGCTCCAGCCGTGTTCACGGCGTAAAGGGTCCCAGCGAAGGAACTGGCTTCCGGCGCTGAATTATCGGCCAGGCTGGAAAGACAAGGCAAGGTCGCGCCCATGAAGGTGGTGGGAATCACCAGCAGCGCCAGGGAGCCGAGGAAGCGCACGAGAATGAACCAGGAGTGGGGAAACAACCAGTGGGTTTCAAGGGATAGGAAGGCATGGTCTACCAGGGGAAAACCGACCGCTAAAAGCACAGCGTAGATTCCAACGGCCAGTTCCAGCGTCCCGTACAGCTTCAGGGGATGCGCGAAACGAACTGCCCAACGCGCTCCCCAACGGCTACCCAAGAAAAGGCCCGCCATGTAGGCTGCCAGGACGACCCCGGCGGAGTATGTGGTGGCCCCCAGGATCAACTCGAACTGGCGCGTCCAGAGAACCTCGTATACGAGGCCGGTGGCGCCGGAAAAAAGGAATAAGAATATGGCTGTCGCGCGCGCGCGGCTGGAAAATTTATTCACGAGGCGGGATTAAATCTTGATTTCATAGGTCACGCCGAGGGTCCAGAAAATGTAACGCAAGTCCACCGGCTTGGCAAGGGAGACACTGTAAGCGGCGTTCTGGGCGATGATGTAATCAAAGCCGCCGTTGAAGCTCAGCGCCGAACGTTTGTCCAGGGAAAGGAAGTACCCCGGGTTCAAAGCGAACAGGAAACCTCCGCCGTTGTAAAGCCCGGAAGCGTCCAAGAGGGGATAACCGTTGGCCATCACGTATTTGACCAGGCCGCCGAGTGTCATGTTCCCGAACGTATAGGAAGGCGCCGCGTAAAACTTCTCCCCGGAGGATAGGTAGGGTTCCAAACCGTAAACCGCCTCCAGGGCCTTATTAAAGTAGTGGCGCTGGGCCAGGGTGAAATACTGGGCGCCGATTTCCCATGAAAAGGCCGCAGGGTCATAAAAAGAATAGGAGGCGCTGACGTTGGGCCCCAGCTGGAAATCCGTCAGGCCGTTTTGCTGGGTGGGAAAGCAAGCCATGGCCGAAAGCCGGATTGTGCCGGCCTGGGTTTGGGAGTAAGCCTCCACCCGGTTCAAGGCCAACATTAGTGAATCACCGATCTTGAACTGGTTATTCAGCGTATCCTCATATACCGGATCATAGGGGCCCAGGTAGTAATATCCCAGCGCGACGCCGTATTTGACTTTTTCCCCGGAAGGGAAGGAAAGGCCATAGAGGCCACTGACGCCCCAGCCCTCGTCCTGGTAACGGCTGTTGAGGAAGATTGACGGAATGTTGGAGGCGATCTCCCGGTTTTCCCAGGAAGGATCGCCGGTGGGCATGGTGAGGCCCAATTCCAGCATTGAGGGGACGCCGAAAGTCTTGAAACAAACCTGGGTGCCAACCGTCGTTGAGGTCAAGGCGGATATGTTCAGGGTTTGCGTTCCGTAAAGCGAATCGGTATAGCTGCCGGAAGTGAAGGCTGTCTGGGCGTACAGGTTCCAATCCGCATTCGGCGCGTAGCTGATGTAAAAAGGCACCTGGAACTCCGAACCGTTGAACGGCAAAACGGTGTTTTCGGTTTCCCATGAGTTGTATTGAAGGCCCCAGGTCACCAAACCCTGGTAATCCGCCCGGGCCGCGCCGGTAAACGCGAACAATAAAAGAGCCGAAAGGGTTTTTCGAATGGGGGACAGGTGTTGGTTCATGGTTTGGCCTCGATGAGACCCCCGCCAGCCGCAGCATTGGGGCTTAACTTGGATTTGAGCCCAAAAGCGTTGGGATCGTTAACGGCCTGGTCCCGGTAGTTCCTGTTCGCCAAACCGAACTGGTTGTGGAGTTCCTTTAAGGCGGGATCGTTGAATTCCAATTGCGCCATCTTGCCGGAAACATCGTCCTGATTGCCCGGTTTGGCTGTGCCCTTATCGGCTACGACCTTGCCTTTCAGAAACGCGGTTTGTTCGCCAGCGTTCAGGACGATCCTGTTTCCGCCGGAATCCGCGTAAACGCTACCTTCCGAAACCCGCAGGTTCAACTTCCCACTGCCGAGGTCGTAATCCATGGTGAACTTCGTTCCCTTCGCGCCACAGATTACCCCACCCGACTCGATCTCGAAATGGGTCTTGACCAGGTCCGACTTGGCGACCTCGGCTGTCAGGCTTCCCTGCGCCATTTTGAATTTAAGGACGTTGTCCTTGGCCGGGGATTTTTTGAGCTGGACCACCGAAAGTTCCGTGCCGGAACGTAAGGTCAAAAGGGAACCGTCGAAAAAACTCACGCAAGCCGAGCCGTCACCCGAAGTAACGATCCTTTGTTCCTCCGCTACTTGTTTGCCCTTTTTAACCGGCAGGCTTTTTTGCCCGGCTGGATTCCATACCGTCACAGGGCCGTCGACAGAAACAAACCGACCCATGGCCGGGGCGGCAGCCGATGCCGGAACGCCAATGGATATTGCCGCAAAAAATAAAACCAATGGGATCGTTGTTTTCGGGAAGGACTTTTGTTTTGGCGCCCAGACCATGCGAGAACAAAGCGATCCTTGAATTAGCTCATGGAACATGGAACCTCTCCTCGTGCCTTCATTCGGCCAAATCTTAACAGCCCCGGAATTTCAAAACAACCCGGATTCAACATGTAACTGATTCTGGTTCGGAAAACCGTGGTTGGGCTTGTATTTATTGAAAATGGGATCGAATCCTGGAAAGGGGCCGCTTGTTTTTAGCTAACGGATCAAAATGATTTTTTTCATCTTTCGGTCGAAGGGTTCCGTCAGGATGAAAATGTAAATCCCACTGGCGCAGGGTTCACCATACTTATTGCGGCCGTCCCAGAAAAAGGAACGGAAGACCGGCGCCGTGATACGTTCCGAGACAATCGTTCTCATCAATTCTCCAGCCGTGTTGTAAATCGCCAGGGAAAAATCCCCCGGAATTTGTGTGTAAGCCACGTAAATGGAAACCGATCCGTTTGAAGGGTGGTAGGCGTTTTCGGAAACATAAAATTCGTCCGCAAAAGCCTGGGTCGGAGAGGGTGTCGCGGTCACAGTGGGTGTGCAAGTGTTGCCGGGCCAACCGCAAGGCGTGAACGTGGAAGTCGGGGTTGCAGTGGGGCTCGGGGTAAAGGTGAAGGTGATGGTTGCGGTATAGGTCCTGGTATTGGTGACGGTGAATGTCGCCGTGAAAGTAGGTGACAGGGTGAAGGTGGGTGAGACTGTGCAAGTCGGTGTCGGTGTTGGCGTAGGCGTATAGGTGAAAGTTTCGGTCGGTCTTAAGAATGGAGTCGTGGAGACGGTAAAAGATGGCGTCGCGGTGGGAATCCTGGTCCTGGTCGGGGTCGGAGTCGGTATGGGGGTCAAGGAGGTTTCCGTTGGGGTAAAGGTGCATGTGAGGCCCGGCCAACCGCAGGGTGTGATGGTGATGGATGGAGTATTCGTCTGGGTGTAAGTGCAGGTGTTCGGCCAGCCGCAAGGCGTGTCGGTGATCGTGGGGGTGTCGGTAACGGTTGGGGTCAGTATGCTGACAAAACTATTGGCCTGGATGAACACGTTCGAGTCCATCAGGCAGTCGCCCACATCCCCGATGGCCAGTTTGATGTGGTTAGGTACTCCCGGGTTCACGGCGGCGTTCACGGTCAAGACTTTGGTCAGCCCGTTCATTGAGGTATGCAAACCAGCGGCGGGTACGGTAACCGGGCAGGAGAGATTGCCCTGGGGACTCCCGATGTTGTCGATGTAATAGGCGGGATTAATACAGTTGTTGACATTATTGATCGACACATTCGTGGTGGTCCCGGGAATGAGAGCCACATTGGTCCCGTTGAGAAAAAAACCGAATACGTCATTGAATTGCTCGCCCACGTATTTGTTGTATTCATCTGAGGAGAAAACATAACTCATTGAAATGGTGTTATAGGTCGGAATGAAATCAAAGGAAAGATACGTGACATCGCGAATATTGGTTACGGCGGTTCCCGCCAACAAGGCTAAATCCGGTACTCCCGGATAAATGGTCGTCGGATCATTACAGGTGCTGCAGGTAATCGAACTGGCCACCGCATTGACACAAGACGCCAACCCGGTACTTAGGATAATGCCCGAGTTAAAACCGATAATGGGCCCGGCTCCCGTGAAGGTTCCTGCCGAATCAACGTAACCACCCGGACCCGGTTGGAATCCCACTAAAGTGACACCGCTGCAGGAGACACCTTGACCGAGGATTGTTTCAACCAAGGTCGTGGGATCCTGGTATCCCAAATCGGTTTCAAAAATGATTTGGCTCCAGGCTGTTTCGAAACCAAAAAGAGAAAACAGAAATATCGCCCAAAATATTCCGGCAGAGAAAATTCTGGTGAAGAAGGTGGGCCTAGTTAGGTGACTTCCATACTTTCGCAAAATTCCCCCCGCTGAACAAACCAACCGATAATAAATATGCAAGTTAAATGCCAAAAAGGCACATTTTTCAGTCACGGAAATAAGGTTAAACCATTCAAAAGCGATAAAATGAAGCCTCGTTGAATATATCACTGCAAAGCCTTTTTGTGTGTTCCGCTAACGGGAATGCACCTGAACTTCGTGTATTCAAAGCTTGTTGGAGGCCAATTATTAGGGATGTTTGACCATCTGTCTTTTCAAAAGGGACTGCCAAATACCGGCTTGAGGCGGTATTAACCCGGCTTAAATTCAAAGCTCAGCACTTGGCGGAGTATCGGGGGGATGCTAATCTTAAACCGTGCAAGCCAAAACCCTCCAACAACTGTTTCCGTTTGACAACCTTCTGGAATACGAGAGCTTTAT
The DNA here is from genome assembly GCA_963772225.1 of uncultured delta proteobacterium. Lineage (GTDB taxonomy): Bacteria > Myxococcota > Myxococcia > Myxococcales > UBA5297 > CAVYWD01. Next base: position 19,790 of record CAVYWD010000001.1, read on the forward strand.
TTCCATCCTGAAATATTACGTCGACTTGAACTGCTTCGTGGTTCCGCTGAATCCCGAAAAGCCCTGGCTGCCCCTCAACTACCACCGTCGAACGACCTCTCCTTTCGATTTCGAGAAGAAATACGGTTTTGCCCGGAAGTGGAAACAAGTCTATCTTCCCGGTTTCGGCCCGAAGCAAGGCGAAGACGGGATCTATTTTCTCGAGAACTTCGGTTTTTACGATGCTTGCATGCCGATCAAGCGCAAGGGACAATGGATGGGAACCCTCCTATCGGGCGCTTTTTCGGATAAGGAGCCGACCTATTCCCGTTTGCAGAAAAGCTGGAACCAATTAAGCGGCCAGACGGCTTCCGCGGAAAATCCGGATTTTCACGGTTTCGTCCGAGTGGCGCTGGAAACACCCGTACTGGAAGGCCCGGCTTTGGCGGCTTTCGCCGAATCCTTGGAACTGGCCGGGCGCATTATTACCCGCGAAAACAAGGGCAAGCGCGCTTACCGCAGGTTGAGGGAATTGATCAATGGCATTTTTTCCAAGCAGTATCCGCATAGTTACTGGATGAATTGGGCTTTGGGCCTTCCCATTCAACAAACCACCCCCATTTGGGACCTTCGAATCCAGGAATTGGATTGGGTGAGGGACGAGATCGGCCTTAGGCGCATTCCCACCACCGTCATTACGGCCGTACCCGTTAAATCTTTCACGAAGAAAATCGATCCTATCGAGGAAATGCTCCTGGTATACCGATTCCAGCGCCGCAGTTTCCATTTCGCCAAGACCCTCCCACAGACCGTGGGGGGCAGGTTGGAGGATTACGGCGCGGTGTTCGTGACATCCGCCGACCCCAAATTGGGCCGCTTGGCCCAGCGGCAGCAAATCAAGAGAATCGCGCACAAAATTCGGGACTTCGCCGCAAGGGAACTCGGCGGCCCGGTTCTTATCGGAGTGGGGGAAACCGTGGCACCGGGGGAGCTTTTGAACCGGTCCTACCGCCAGGCGGTCATGGCCCCACATTTGGGAATAGAACCGGAAAAAGAAACCGTCTTTTTCGAGGGGGAGGGAAAAGCTGGAATGCCAGGCGGGTTTTCCCACCTGCGGTCCATACTCGACGAGCTGAACCAGGCCTTCGCTGACGCGACCTTCTCAGGCCTGGAAGTCATCAAGGAAAATTTCCTGAAAGAAGCCCTGAGCCTTTCCTTCCTGAATCCCCAGGAGATCCGGTGGCATTTCCGTTATGTCCTGGACCGCCTGGCCGAAACAGTAGGGAACCGGACGGATCTGGAAAAAAAGGAAAGGAAGCTGCTCCGGGAAAACCTGGGTCGCTCATTGGATGAAGCCGCCAACATCCCGGAGATGGTCGCGGCTTTCCAGAGCGATTTGTCCAGGTTGGAACAGATGATGGAAAAACCCTCCGAACTGAGCCGGGGTTTTTCCCTCGAGAAAGCGAGGGATTATCTGGAGGAGCATTTCCGGGAGCCCTTGCGCATCACGCGCCTGGCCAAGATGGCCGGTGTTTCAGCTTCCACCTTCAGCCGGGGATTCAAGCGCCTGACAGGCTTGGGCCTGGAGGCTTTTCTCCAGAACAGGCGTTTGGCCGAAGCCAAGCGGCTGCTCAAGGCTACCCACCTTCCCATCTCAAGAATCGCGCGGGACTGCGGATTCAATTCCAGCGCCTATTTTGCGCGCCTGATCCGGAAAAAAACAAAACTTTCGCCTTCGGACTACCGCCAAAAATCCAAGGGGAAATAAACCAATAGAACAGCCGCCATGGATTTGCGCGAAGTGACGCGATGGAATAAAAGACAAGCCGGTTTGTGCTATAGTGCAAGCGTTTTCGACCGGGTTTTTGTTGGAAAGCCGCGGGCCGATATAATTCAAGTTTTGGACAAAGCACCGACAATACAAAGGGAGACCTCCTTGAAAAAACGATTTTTCTTAGCCGTTCTGGTTTGCTTCGCCATAACCGCTTTCGCGAGGGCTGAATTGAAACTTCCCTCCATCCTGGGAGACCACATGGTTCTCCAGCAGGGTAAACCGGCAGTTTGGGGAAAGGCCGAACCGGGGAAAACCATCACCGTGACCCTGGCCGGGGTGAAGGCCTCAGCGGAAGCCGGGACGGACGGCAAGTGGAAATTGAACCTCCTATCCCCCAAGGTCGGCGGACCTTATGAACTGGTAGTTTCCGGCGATGGGTCAGTGACCGTAAGCGACGTGATGGTGGGAGATGTCTGGTTGGGTTCCGGTCAATCCAATATGGAATTCACCATGAGCCGCACGCATGATGCCGATGTCCAAATCCCCAAGGCGGATATCCCCCAAATCCGATTGCTTTTGATCGACCAGGCTACCGCCGCAGCGCCGTCGGACGAGTTGAAATGCTCCTGGAAGGTATGCACGCCAGATACGGTCAAGGAATTTTCAGCGGTGGCGTACCATTTCGGCCGTGAAATTCACCAAGCTTTGAATATTCCCGTGGGGTTGATTCAAAGCGCCTGGGGAGGGACATCGGGCGAGTGCTGGGTGCCACTTTCCGCGCTTAAAAAAGATTCCCGGTTCGCCCAGCTTCTCAAGGACTGGGAAAGCAACGAAGAACAGGTCAAGGCCTGGGGCGACGGCTTGCCCTACGATTTGGAGATTTCCGACATCCTCCTCATTCCCAAGGACAAGAAAGCCGAAGCTGTTACCGTCAAACTGGAGGCCTCGTCCAAGGGCCCGGGCGGAGCCTGGAGTTGTTACGCCAATACGGGCTCCACGGGCACCTACAAGGCCCAGGGAACAGGCCCGAAGGGAGGCCCGGCCGCGACCTTGTCCGGGAGCATGAAGGGCAAATGCTGGATCACTCTTTCCACGCCGATGAACGCGGGCAACGCCGCTTTTGACCTCACTCCCTATGAATCCATCGAGTTTTACGCCAAGGGGCATGTCAAGTACCGCGTGAAATTCGGCCAGGCCTCCATCGCCGACTACAATTACTACTCCACCGACGTTCTCAACGCGCCGGAGGAATGGAAGCTCATGAGTTTTCCCATCAGTTCGTTCAAACAGGGAATGTGGGGTACGCCCAAGGCTTTCACACCCGAGGCCGTCCAGTCCCTCGTTGTCGCGGTCGAGGTGCCTTACAACCCTGAAATCGCAGCGGTCATTTATAACGCTATGATCGCGCCTTTGACGGCTTTCGACATCAGCGGGGCGCTCTGGTATCAGGGCGAATCCAACACCGGCCGGGCCGCCGACTACCAGGCTCTCATGACCGCCCTCATCGGAAGCTGGCGCGCGGCCTGGGGCAAGGACTTTCCCTTTCTCATCGTCCAGTTGCCGAATTTCATGGCGAGGAGACCCCAACCTTCCGAAAGTTCCTGGGCTGAGTTCCGAGAAGCCCAGTTGAAGACCCTGGCGGTACCCAACACCGCCTTGGTGACTACTATCGACCTGGGAGAAGCCGACAACATCCACCCGAAGAACAAGACTGAGGTGGGAAGAAGGCTGGCGTTGGCGGCCCTGGGGCTGGCTTACAAGAAACCCGTGGTTTATTCGGGTCCCCTGTTTGATAGCCTGACGGTAAAGGATGGAAAGATGCTCCTGAAGTTCAAGGAAACCGGAAAGGGCCTGTCCACGCTGGACAGCAAGCCTGTCAACGGCTTCGCGGTCGCGGACGAGGAACGGGATTTTGTCTGGGCCAACGCCAAAATCAGCGGCGAAAAAACCTTGGAAGTCTGGAACGACAAGGTCAAAAACCCCGTGGAAGTACGTTACGCCTGGGCCGACAATCCCGAGTGCAACCTGGCGAACGAGGACGGCCTGCCGGCTTCACCATTCCGCTACAGCACCGTGCCGGAACCCGTCGCAACGGGCAAACCGGCTTTCGAGAACTGGAAAACATTGAGCGCATCGAACGCGGGAGCCTATGCCGACTCGCCGGGATCCAAGTTGTCCTTCGAGTTGGACAAGGGCCCGGAGAAGGGTCAGAAAGCGGTCAAACTGACTTTTGACCTGAAGCCTGGCGGCGGCTTTTGCGGGCTTTGGCACAACGCTTCCTACGATCTATCCCAAGCCTCCACGATCGTCTTTATGGCAAAGACCTCTTTGCCCGGTGAGGTACAGGTGTCCCTGAAGGACAAATGGAACGTCCAGTACGTCACCAAGGTGGCGGTGAAGTCCGACGATTGGACTGAAGTGAAAATCCCATTGTCATCCTTCATCAAGGACCCCTATTACACGCCGCCGGAAGCGCAACTGGGCCACCCCATGAATTTTTCGAAGGTGACCGGCATGAATTTCGGCCCGCAAGCCTCCGGCGCCGGGGACCTTTGGGTGGGACCGGTTACATCCGAGCAATAACGCACAATCGCGACTCGTCCAAAGCCAACCCGAACGACATGAACCTCGGAATTTTTTCTGCCACCCCTATGACATAACTGCCAATGGAATAAAAGTCAAATAGCTTGCCTTTGGAGGGCAAGCGCCGAGTTCCCCCCAACTTGTCGCTTCCTTTCCCAGGGGTTATCGTTAGATATCCGCACTAGACCGGTTGCCGCCGGAGGCGGGGGAGAGATAATGCGACCGGACGTTCAAATACAATTCAAGAATCCATCCCGTCTTCTGTTATTGGGGTTCCTTCTTTTTTCAACTACCTATTGGAGCGCACCGAATGTCTGGGCGGCCAACAAGGATTATTGCTTACAGGTGAATTATTCCGCCGTGCCGTCCCTGGTGAATTACCGCAAAATAACACTTAGCGTCAACGTGGGAACCTGCTCTTCCGTTTCCGTGACGGCCGACGGGGCTGCCGTTACGGCCACCTACAGTTCCTCCACCGGCACGGCCTTGTTTCACCACGACAGGGAGTCCAACATCACCGTCACCGCCGTGAACTGGACCACCGGCGGGACGGGAGCTGCCACCAAGGCCACCCTCTACAATAACTACCACTGGGCTTATTCCCTCACCTTTGACGACGGCAGGCTAACCCAATACGAAAACGGCAAACCTGTTTTGGACGCGTTGGGCTGGAGGGCGGGTTCGGCGGTTGTGGCTTCCTGGGCCAATACGGGAGGGGGACCCGGGAGCGGCAATTATTATATGAATTGGGCTACCTTGCAAGCCTTGAGGACGGCGGGATGGGATATCTTCAACCATTCCTATGACCACCCGGACCCCCTGACCTGCGCCAATATCGGCACCGAACTGAGCCAGAATCAAACTTACTTGCAGTCCAATTTCCCGGGTTACAACGTCACCCATCTGGTCTTTCCCTACGAGGTCGACTCGGCCGATACCTGTTCCGGCTTTCCGCCTTCTTATCTCCTTTCCGGGGAGTGCTGCGGCAGTTCCTACAACGTCGTGGACAACCCCGTGTCCTCCACCTTTGTGTTCCAGCGCGGCGGGCTTTATGGGACGGACGACACGGCCTGGAAATCACTGGCCGATTCCGCGGCCGCCGCCAGCCAGCACACGTGGCTTATCCAATTTACCCATAGCGTCTCGGCGGGCAGCGGCGCCATCGCCGACCAATACAGCACCAACGCGACCACCCTCCAGGATTTGCTGAACCACCTGAACACGAGTTACGGACGCTCGGGCAACAAGAGCATGTGGTTCGCGCCCGCCGGGGAAGTGCGGGACTATCTTTTCACCCGGGACAACGCGTCGGTTTCCATCTGTACGGCTATAACGCCAACTCCAACGCGGACTTCCACACCGACAGTAGCCTTGACCAATACACCTACACGCACATCGACGGCGACTCCTACACGCACGCCGACTCCCTCAGCGACACCCATCGTCAACACAGCGACACCGACCCCAACAGCTACATCCAGCCGGACTTCCACCGCTACTATGACGCGTACGCCAACCTCAACTGCCACCTCCGCAAATACCTCAACCCCAACTGCAACCTCCACCCGGACATCCACTGCAACCGTTACTGGTACTGGCACAGCAACCCGCACCCCCACTCCCACGGCTACAACAGCTAATACTTCCACACCAACCGCAACTTCCACTTCCACTCGAACCTCTACTGGGACTGCTACCGCGACAGGGACCGCAACCAGAACACCCACTGCGACTAATACAGGGGTAGCCACCAACACCTCCACAGCTACACCGACTTCTACTTATACATGTACCTCAACTGGAACAGCCACTCGAACCCCCACTGCCACGAATACCGGGGTCAATACAAACACATCGACACCGACCTCTACCTAGCGCGGAATCGGAGGGAAGACTCTCCGTGGACCCAGGTCCCTTTTGGCATTATGCCTGCGGGCTTTACGCCCAAAGAACGGATGACATGGCCAGGGCCCTGGCGGAGTTCGAGCAAGCCGCCCGGTACGATCCAAAATCTTCCTCCATTCACGACCGGCTCGCATTCCACTATTACGTGGAAGGAATGGAGTATAAGTCCGAGGAAGAACTGCAAAAATCCATCGACCTGAAACCCAACGACATCGACACCCATTTTCAATTGGCGAAACTTTACGCCAGCCAGGGCGAACTGAACAAGGCCCTGAGGGAATACCAGAGAATTCTCCAGATCGAACCCAAAAACACCGAGGCCCGCTATTACATGGCGGGCGTATTGGCCAACGAGAACCGCACGGACGACGCCCTGAAAGAATACGAAGCCATCCTCCTGGACAGTCCCAAGGAAGCGGGCGTTTACTACAACATGGGCCTCATCTATACCCGGGCCAACCACGTGGACAAGGCCGAGGATGCGTTCAAAAAAGCCATCGAAATCGATCCGCAGTTGGAAACGTCTTACACGTCCCTCGGGCTCGTTTATGAGCTGAACCAAAAACCGGACAAAGCCATTGAAACTTACCAAGCCCTCGTCAAAGTGAATCCCGAAAACGCGCAAGCCTACCTGGCTTTAGGCGAGCTTTATTACAACGGCAAAAAGGACCAAATGGCCTTGGACGCCTTTACGAATTATTCCCAACTCAAACCCGACGACATGACGATCTATGATTACATCGGCTTGTGTTATTACCGCCTGAAAAAATTCCCCGAAGCAGTGGAGGCTTTTCAAAGACTCCTGGACAAGGAGCCTGCCGAAACGCTCATCCGCTACCGCCTTTCCGCTGCATACCTGGAAATGGGCGATTACGCCAAGGCGGAAAAACAGCTGAAGGCCATCATTGAGCAAAACGAAAAAAACATAGACCAGAACGGGGGCAAGGCGGCGGATGTGGACGCCTGGGTCCGGCTCATCATGCTTTACGACAAGCAGAAGGATTCCGAAAAAACCGATAAAACCATCCAAGAGGCCTTGAAGTTGAATCCGGACCAGCCCGACCTCATCCTCATGAAAGCCATGTATGACCATGAGCAAAACCGGCTCAAAGAGGCCGAGGAGGCCTACCGCAAGGTCATGGCGCTGGAATTGGCGCTCAAGAACAAACGCCTACCCGATTACAACCTCGGCACTCTCTGCCAGGCTTGCTTTAACTTGGGCGCGCTTTTGGATAAACAAGGCCGGTTTCCCGAGGCCATGGATCAAATGAAAAAGGTCATCCAACTGCAGCCCGACAACGCGGAAGCCTTTAACTATATCGGTTACTCTTACGCCGAGAAAGGCGTGAACCTGGATGAGGCCGGCAAGTACCTTGAAACGGCGTTAAAGCTGGACCCGGATAACGCCTATTACCTGGACAGCCAGGGATGGCTTTTTTTCCAAAAGGGAAAATATCCCGAGGCCAGGGCCGTACTGGAAAAGTCCATCAAGCTGAAAAAGGGCGAGCAAAAAGACGACTCGGTCATTTATGACCACTTGGGCGAGGTGCTAAACAAGCTCGGGGAAAAAGAGGACGCCTTGGCCCAATGGGAGAAGGCCTTAAAGCTTGATCCGGATAACAAAAAATACATGGAAAAAATCCGAAGATTGAAGCCGTCCGAGCCTAAGTGAACCCCCCGACCCTGAATATTCGAACCCCGGCCAAGATCAACCCCGTCCTGGAAGTCCTGGGACGGCGGCCCGACGGATACCACGAGCTGGCGCTGGTATTCCAGGCCGTCGGGCTCTATGACGAGCTTTCCTTCACCCGGGAAAAAGAAGGCGTGGTTCTTTCCGTCCCGGAGTCGCCCTCGCTCTTGGAGCCCGGGGAGTCCAACCTTGTGGTCAAGGCCGCAAGACTTTTCATCGCGGAAACACTGGGAGGGGATGGGGGAGTCCGCATCGAGCTAAAAAAAAAGAATTCCCCTGGCCGCCGGCTGGGGGGCGGATCCAGCGACGCGGCGGCCACCTTAAGGGCCCTGGACCTGCTTTTTGAAACAAAACTCAGCCCGGGGCGTTTGTCGTCCCTGGCTGCCAGCCTGGGCTCGGACGTGCCGTTTTTCCTGGAAGGAGGAACGGCTTTGGGAACGGGGCGCGGGGAAGCCATCCATCCATGGGCCCCAGGGCCCGAAATGGTTTTGGTCCTGGTTAAACCCAGCCATAGCCTTTCCACCAAGGCGGTCTACGAGTCCGGTAAAGCCCAAATGACGGATGGAGCCAAAGCCAAAGCTTTCGATGGATTATTGAAAGAAGGGAACATCCAACGCATAGCCGGCTTTTTGTTCAACGGTTTGGAGCCCGCCACTTTTTTCCTCATGCCGGAAGTGCAGGAATTGAAGAACCGGTTTTTCAAGGCAGGCGCGCTAGGCGCATTGGTTTCCGGAAGCGGGCCCACGGTTTTCGGTCTGGCAGAAAATAAGGCCCATGCCGCCAAAATCGCGGGCCGGATGAAAAACGAAGGTTTATTTGTTTTTACGGCCGCGACCGTGCCCGAAGGCGTGGAACCGGTATAAAAAACGCGGTTTCTTTTTTTCAGATGATTGGGAGGAATTTTTAGATGGAAGAACCGAAGAATCAAAAAATGTCTTTATTTTTGAAATTGTTTTTTGTATTTATTTTTCTTGTCTTGGCTGTAGGGACTGTTTTCGTTTATTACGTGGTCCCCGATAAAGTAGCACAATCCATCGCCGTCATGACCAAAATCCACAAACCGTTAACACAAAACCCAAAGGATTACGGACTTGAGAATTTCAAAGATATATCCTTTACGACCGATGATGGGGTTGTGATTTCGGGCTGGTGGGTGCCGGTTCCCGCGAAGAAAAAAACGTTGGGGACCGTTCTTTTAACCCATGGTGTTGCCAAGAATCGCGAGCAGGTTTTGGACCGGGCTGCCTTGCTGGTGAAATCGGGCTACCAAACGTTTCTTTTCGACCAGCGGGGATGCGGCCTGAGCGGGGACAGCCCCTTATCGGGCGGGGTGAAAGAAAGCCAGGATTTTCTTTCTGCATTCAAATATCTTGAGCAACAGCGGCAAATCAAGAAACCGGTGATTTTTTTCGGGTTCTCCCAGGGCGCCATGAGCGCTTTGCGGGCGGCTGTCCAGTCCACGCAAGTGAACGGCGTCATCGCGGACAGCCCGCTGGCTAATCTCAAGTCCTATGTTTCCCGGAGGACACTGGGAGGATTTTTTTCCGGACTGCCGGGGTACCTGGGCCGCTGTCTCCAAGCCTATAACCGGTTAACCGGATTGAACTTGACGGAAAAAGACCTGGACTTGGTGCCAGTCGTGGAGAAATTGCACGGCCTACCGGTATTGTATATATCGGGCGAAAATGCGACGCCGGCGCCGGGCCCGGCCCCATCGCCTTCGCGTGCCTCGATGCCGGCGCCTCACAGGTGGTGGCCGCGGACCGCAGCCCCGCGGCGCTCAAGCTGATGCGCGAGCTCGCCGCCGAGGCCGGCGAGGCCATGGCCACGCGCCCCTGGAACGCCATGGGCGGGGAGCCTCTGCCCGAGGGGCCGTACGACCTCGTCACCATGGGACACATGCTGAACGAGCTCTGGAAAGGTCAGCCGGACGCTGCCCGCCGGCGCGCGGGGGTGGTCGAGCGCGCCTTCGGCCAGGTCCGGGCCAATGGCTCGTTGCTCGTCGTGGAGCCGGCGCTCCGCGAGACCTCCCGCGCGCTCCTCGAGGTGCGCGACCTCCTGGTGGAGGCCGGCCACGCCGTCCGGAGCCCCTGCCTCTGGCGCGGCCGCTGCCCGGCGCTGGTGAAGGAGTCCGACTGGTGCCACGCCGAGCGGGCCTTCCAGCCGCCGCGGCTGGTCCAGGAAATAGGCCGGGTGGCGGGCCTGCGCAAAGAGTCCCTGAAGATGACCTACCTGCTCCTCGCGCCCAAGGGCGAGAGCTGGCCCGAGCTGCCTGCGGGTCGGCTCTTTCGGATCGTGAGCGAGCCGCTCGCCTCGAAGGGGCGGCGGCGGTACATCGGCTGCGGGCCCGAGGGCCGCGTGGGACTGTCGCTGCAGGACAAGCACCTTTGCGACGCGAACCGCGCCTTCGCGCAGTTGGAGCGCGGCGACGTCATCGCCGTGAAGGGGACCGAGGAGCGCGGCGACGGGCTCGCGCTGGATGACCACAGCCGGGTCGAGGTGGTGGCTCGGGCTGGCGCGCGAGTGCCGGCGCCTGGCAAGCCGGGCGGGTGAGCTTCTCGGCTCCCCGCCTGGCGCCATTCCTAGGCCTCGGCGGGAATACTCTCGTCCCCATGCCTCCCCCAATGCAGCCTCGCGCCGCTCGCGCCCTGCTTGCCCTCGACGGTCTTTCGGTGGGCGATGCCTTTGGCCAGAACGACTTCATCTCCGACGCAGAGGCCGCGATCGCCGAGCGGCGAATCCCCTCCGGCTTCGCCCCACCGTCGCCGCCTCGACGCGAAGAGGGCCCGGCGGCACAAGCCCGCCGAGCCCAATTCGAGAAGATGAACGCGATAGCGGCGCGGCGAGGCCGTCCCTACTCCTCGTCCTCCACCTCGCCCTTCATCTTGCCCTTGGCGGCGGCGACGACCTTCTCCGCGATGTTCGCCGGGACCTCGTCGTAGTGGCTCTGCTCCATGGTGAAGGAGCCGCGGCCGCTGGTAATGGAGCGCAGGTCAGGCGCGTAGGCCAAGAGCTCGCTCATGGGCGCCTGAGCCTTGATGATCTGGTTTTTGCCCTTGGTGTCCACTCCCACCACCCGTCCCCGCCGCTGGTTGATGTCGCCGATGACGTCGCCGGTGCACTCCTCGGGGATGGTCACTTCGAGGTTCATCACCGGCTCGAGCAGGATGGGCTTGGCCAGAAGGAAGGCCGCCTTGAACCCCTTGGAACCCGCCATCTGGAACGAGAAGTCGCTGGAGTCGACGTCGTGGTACTTGCCGTCGTAGAGGCTGACCTTCACGTCGACGATGGGGTGGCCGGAGATCACGCCGCGCGCCAACGAGGCACGGATGCCTTTGTCTACCGAGGGGATGAAGTTGCGCGGGATGGCGCCGCCGACGATGTCGTCCACGAACTCGTAGCCCTGCCCCGGTTCGGCTCGAGGTTCAGGTAGCAGACGCCATACTGCCCGCGGCCGCCCGACTGCTTCTTGTGCTTGCCCTCGACGCCCTTGGCGACGCCCTTGATGGTCTCGCGGTATGGGATCTTCGGAGGCAAGAGCTCCACGTCCACCGAGTACTTGCGCTTCAGCCGCTCAACCGTGATCTCAATGTGCGTCTGGCCGACGCCGCCCAGCAGCGTCTCGCCCGCCTCGACGTCTCGCGAGATCTCCAGGGTCGGGTCCTCCTCGATGAGCCGGTGGAGGGCGTTGGCGATCCGGTCCTCGTCCTGCTTGGTCCTGGGCCTGAGCGCGTAAGTGATGACCGGCTTGACCTTGGAGATATCGGGCAGGCGGCTCGGGTTCTTCGCCTCGGAGAGCGTGTCGCCGGTCAGCGTGTCCTTGAGCTTGGCGATCACCGCGATGTCCCCCGCCACCGCCTGCGCCACCGGCTCGTGCTTGCGGCCCTGCAGGCTCAGGAGCTGCGTGTAGCGCTCGGTGGAGCTCCGGGTGGTGTTCGAGATTTGCCCGTCGCCGGGGAGCGTCCCCGACCAGACGCGGAAGAGCGAGAGCTTGCCCACGAACTGGTCGACGATGGTGCGGAAGACCTGCGCCGCGAGCGGGCCCGCCGGGTCGCACTTGCGCTCGACCGGCGTGTGGGCCTTCGGGTCCTCGGCCTGAACCGGCGCGCGATCGGCCGGCGACGGGCAGCTCGACACGAGGAACTCGAGCACCGCCGCGGGGCCGACGTTCTTGGTCCCGGAGCCGCAGAGCACGGGGACGAGCGCGCCCGCGGAGATCTGCTTCATGAGGCCGGACTTGAGCTCGTCGGGGGTCAGATCGCCGACCTCGAGATACTTCTCGGTGAGCGCGTCGTCGCCCGCCGCCACCGCGTCGACCAGCGCCTCGCGCGCCTTCTTGGCGACGGCCGCGAGGTCCGCGGGAACCTCCTCCTCGACGTAGGCGCCCGAGCCGTCGGCCTTGAACTTGAGCGCCTTCATGGACAGCAGATCGACGACGCCGGAGAACCCCGCCTCTTGGCCGATGGGGATCTGCACCGGGGTGGCCTTGTCGGAGAGCGAGTCGCGCACGTCCTTGAGGGCGGTCTCGAAGTCGGCCCGCTCGCGGTCGAGCTTGTTGATGAACACGAGCCGCGGAAGCTTGGCCTCGGCGGCGAACGACCAGGTGCGCTCGGTCTGCACCTGCACGCCCGCCACCGCGTCCACCACGATGACCGCGACGTCGACGGCCGAGATGGCCGCCCGGGTGTCCATGAAGAAGTTCGAGTCGCCCGGGGTGTCCAGCAGATTGATCTTGTGGTCCTTCCAGGCGCACCAACCCAGGTGCAAAGCGATGGAGGCCTTGTGCTTGATCTCCTCGGGCTCGGTGTCCAGGCTGCTCGTGTCGTCGGCGACGCTCCCGAGCTTCGGAAGGGCCTTGGCCGAGTAGAGGAGCGCCTCGGCGAGCGAAGTCTTTCCCGCTCCCTGGTGCCCGAAGAGCCCGGCATTTCGAATCTTCCGCGGGTCCTGGATATTCATGTCCGCCTCGATGCGCGCCCCGCCTCGTGGGGACCACCGGGATTGCCCCGGCTCTCCAAGACAGGGGCTGCTCTAAAGGGTTGGGATCGGTTCCGCGCTCTCGCCTGGAAGCCCGCCTCCTGGAAAGTCGCCCAAAGGCCTGCCGCCTTCCGACCGCCGCGAGTCCAGACGTCGCTGCGGCCCAGTTTGCTAGCAGATGGTACCGCGAGCGTCAAACGAGATGCTCGCCAAAACAAGCGCAAAGCTCGGGCGACGGCGGAGGGCGGTTCGCGCTTCAGGAAGTCTCGCGACCCGGCTCGCGCTGCGAGCCCGCGCTCGAAACGAATGCAGGCCGGGCCTGCGGCTCGCCGCCTCGGCGCTGGCGCGCCTCAGGCGCCGGGGACCATCACGGTCAGGGACTTGCCGACCTGGAGCTTGGGCTTGTCCAGGTTGTTCCAGCGCTTCAAGTCCTCGATCGTCACCTTGTAGCGATGGGAAAGCGACGAGAGGGTGTCCCCGGGGGCGATCACGTGCATGACCTGCCGGGTGCCGGGCGCCGCGCCGCTGGGCGCAGTTAGCGGCGTCGGCTCGGCCCTGGCCTGGGCAGGAGGTGCGGGCGCCTTCTCGCCTGGGTAGACGAAGATCTCTTGGCCGATCTTGAGGTGCTTGCGATCGCCGAAGTCGTTCCAGGCCCGCAGCTCGTCCACGTGGACGTCGAAGTGCCGCGCGATGGACCAGAGGCTGTCGCCCTCGGCCACTCCATAGATGACCTTGGTGCGGTTGCCCTCCTTCACCGACCGCTGCGACCCTGCCGCCGCCGTCCGCGCAGACCTCGGAGGTGGAGGTGCCGCCGGGATCTCCTCGGCGGCGGGCGCCGCGCGGAAGCCCGAGCGCCGCGCCTGAACCGCCATGGCCTCGCGGCTGCCCGCGCGCGGCACCGGGACCACCAGCTCCGCGCCGAGCTTCAGGTGCCGAGAGTCGCGCATGCCGTTCATCCGCATGACGGCCTCGACGGCGCTGCCGTACTCGCCGGCAATCTTCGAGAGCGTGTCCCCCTTGCCGACGTGGTGGACGCGGAAAGTGAGCCGGTCCTTGGGGGCGATCTGGGCGAAGCTCTCGGCGAACTTCTGGGCGGTGCCCACCGGCAGCTTGATCCGGTACACGTCCGACGCCTGCCGCGCCGGCGGCGTGCACCAACGGCGCAGCTCGGGGTTGAGCTCCTTCAAGTCCTCGAGGCCAATGCCCGCGGCCCGGGCGACGACCTCCAGGTCCGTGGCCTCGGGGACCTCGCCCTCGTCGTACTCCAGGGCGGCCTGCGCCTCGATCTCCTGCTCGGTGAAGCCGAACGACTTGAGGTTCTTCGTGATGAGGGCCGCAGCCATGAGCTTGGGGACGTAATACTTCGTCTCCTTGCGCAGCACGCGCCCCCTGGCCAGCTCCCAAAAGTCGTTGCTCTTGGCCACCTGCACCGCCCGCCGGATGGTCCCCGCGCCGGAGTCGTAGCCGGCCCAGGCCAGGCGCCAATCTCCGAACTCGGTGTAGAGCTCCTTGAGGTAGCCCGCCGCCGCCGCGGTCGCCTTGATCGGGTCGCGGCGCTGATCGACCAAGAAGTCGACCTGGAGGCCGAACCGGCGCCCGGTCGGCTCGATGAACTGCCAAAGGCCGGAGGCCTTGGCCCAGCTAAAGGCCATGGGAGAGAAGCCGCTCTCGATGATCGAGAGGAAGACGGTGTCCTCCGGGAGCCCCTGCTCGCGCAGCGTCCTTCGCATCATGGGCAAGTAGCGCGACGCGCGCCCCAACCACCGCACGAAGTGCTTGCGACCGAAGGTCTGGAAGAAGCGGACCCCCTCGGCCACCTGCGGGTTCATCTCCACCGGGATGTCGTAGAGCTTCTTGGCCTTCTCGATGTCGAATGAGCCGATCTCGGCGAGCGAGGCGGCCTCCATCTCCCCTTCGTTCGGGACCAGAGGCAGGACTCGCTGCGGCCCGAGCGCGTCGTTCAACCGCTGGTGAAGAGGGCTGGCCGGACCCGCCCTCTGCATGAGGCGAAAAACCTCTTCGGCGCGCGCGGCGCCGGGCTCCAACGCCGCGGCCTCGGCCGCGCGCTCTTCGGCCATCTCTTTGGCGGCGGCTTCGATTTTCGGGGCGATGGAAGGGTCGTCCGGAGCCTGCGAGGCAGCCTCCGCGGGCTCCTCGGCCGCAGCCTTCGCGGAGCCCTCGGCTTCGGCAGCCTGGGTTGAAGCCGGGGGCCCTTCGGCGGCGACTGCCGGAGGTGCCGAGGGGATGGGCGCCGAAGCGGGGGCGGCAGGCGACGCGCTCTGGGGGAGCGGTGCGCCGGCGTCAGGAGCGGCGGCGCTCGCGGGGGCGAGCGGCTCGGCGCGCCCCGGTCCCGCAATGCACAGCGAGACAACGAGGAGGGCAGAAGTGACTCTCGACATCAACTGGGCTCGTGGAAGGAAGGGCCGCGCTGGAAGAGAGCGCGGGCGCCGCAATCGGGCATCGTAGGGGGGCCCCCTCGAGCCTGTCAAACACTTGAACATCGCCGCCGCCGAAGCCCCGGCTCCACCCGCGCCCGGGAGCGGCGCCCCGGCAAGTTGACGGTTTGACATCGCGCAGCACCTCGACGTAAGACGCCAACCTTCTGACAAAGGGGGCTTTCATGCATTCTCCGTCCCACGCCCCCGCGCGCCAGGCCGTTCTGCTGTCGGAAAAGACGCCCGCGGACGTGGGCAAGGCGCTCTCAGCCGCCGGCTTCGAGGTGCGCCTCGGCGGAGACCTGAGCGCGCCCGACGTCGCGCTCGTCGACCCGCACCTCCTCACCTTGCCCGGAGGCGCCGTGGAGGCGCTGATCGCCCTGCGAGCCGGTGAGCTGCTCTCGAGGCTGGGGGACGCGGTGCCCGACCTCCATGCGGCAGTCATGAGCCAGGCGGAGAAGGGCGTCTTCAGAGCCGTGCTGGCCCACACTCAAAACCACCTCGGCCGCGCCTCCAAGATCCTCGGGCTCGACCGCAACACCTGCGCGCGCAAGGCCCGCGCCTTTGGCCTGGTGGACGAGCCTTCGCGCGGGCGAAAGCCGGCGCCCGAGCGCCCGGCCCGCGCGCCCCGCCAGGGCCGGGGTCGCAAGCGGCCCACAAAGCGCGCGCGCTAGAAGCCTCGAGGGTCCAAAGTTGACGCAGTTGAGTCAAGTTTTCGCCGAGACGACTTTCAGGAGAACCATCGACTATCGACCGTGAACTATCGACGCGAGGCTGCGCCGCGACTTCTCCAACATGCCTCGTCGGTCTGAGGCGCAGCCTCGCTAGCCCTTGGCCCTTCGCGCGGCAGGCGTGGGCGCTCCAACACGCCTCATCTCCGGACGATCGCTTTGAAGTCGTGCCCCTGGCCAGCGGCGATCGTTTGAAGGCTGCGTGCCGGCGCGGCCGCTCGGCGGATAGGCGCCTTTGGGACTCGCACGATAGATAGTCTCTTCGGCGCGAACTCTTGTGCGGGCTGGCAGAGACTCCAGGCTCCAGACCCCAGACCCCAGGCTCCAGGGAATGCAGTTCCTGAAGCCTGGGGTCGGGAGCCGAAGGCAACCCTCTTCGGTTCCGGCTCGGCCGGGTTAGGAATGAGCGGCAAGCGCGCGGTGTTCGGGGCGCGCGGCGGATTTGCCGTCCTTTTACTCGGGCCGCGGGAAGCCCCAGGAGCTCGCAGGCGCGTTTGTTGTTGTGCGAGCCCGCGGCGGACCCTTAAATAGGCGCCCACTCGAGAGGCTCCTCCTGAGGAGCCGGGGGCGCCAAGGTGGGCCAGGCGGCGCCGCCGCTCGCTTCGGAAAATGCCTCCTCAAAGGCGCGCGAGGTCAAGACACCCATGCACCAGGAGATACGAGCTCTCAGCGAGATGGTTCAGCGCGAGAGCGCGTTCGTGGACAGGCTGCTCGGCGAGACGCAAAAGGTCATCGTCGGCCAGCGGAACATGATCGAGCGGGTGCTCATCGGGCTCACCTGCGGCGGCCACGTGCTGCTCGAGGGCGTGCCCGGGCTCGCCAAGACGCTGACGGTGAAGACGCTGGCCGACACGCTCACCGCGAGCTTCCAGCGCCTGCAGTTCACGCCCGATCTTTTGCCGGCGGACGTGGTGGGCACCACCATCTACAACCAGCGGACCGGCGAGTTCACTGTGCGCAAGGGGCCCATCTTCGCGAACCTGGTGCTCGCCGACGAGATCAACCGCGCTCCGGCCAAGGTGCAGAGCGCGCTGCTCGAGGCCATGCAGGAGCGCCAGGTCACCATCGGCGACCGAACCTTCCCCCTGCCCTCGCCCTTCATCGTGATGGCGACCGAGAACCCCATCGAGCAGGAGGGCACGTACCCTCTGCCCGAAGCCCAGGTCGACCGGTTCATGCTCAAGGTGCTGGTGGGCTACCCGACCCGCGAGGAAGAGCGGGAGATCATGGACCGCATGGCGCTCTCGGCGACGCCGAAGCCGGCCAAGGTGCTCACGCCCGAGGACATCACCCGGGCCCGCAGCGTGGTCGAGCAGGTCTACGTCGACGACAAAATCAAGGAGTACATCGTCAACTTGGTCTTCGCCACGCGCGAGCCCGCGCGCGCGGGCCTCAAGGACCTGGCGGGCTACATCGAGTACGGCGCCTCGCCGCGCGCGACCATCTTCCTCTCCCTGGCGGCGCGCGCCCACGCCTTCCTGCGCCACCGCGGCTTCGTCACGCCCGAGGACGTGAAGGCCATCGGCTTCGACGTCCTGCGCCACCGCGTCTCGGTGACCTACGAGGCCGAGGCCGAGGAGCTGACCAGCGAGAAGGTCCTGCAACGGATCTTCGACCGCGTCGAAGTCCCCTGACGCCGCGGGCAGAAGTCGCCCCTACTTGCGAGCCAGAGAGCCCGGCCATGGTCCCCAAGGAGCTCATCAAGAAGCTGCGGAAGATCGAGATCACCACGCGCCACGTCGTGAACGAGACGCTGGCGGGGCAGTACCACTCGGTCTTCAAGGGCCGCGGCATGACCTTCGAGGAGGTCCGGCCCTATCAGCAGGGCGACGACATCCGCAGCATCGACTGGAACGTCACCGCGCGGATGAACGACGCCTACATCAAGGTCTTCGCCGAGGAGCGCGAGCTGACTGTCATGCTGCTGGTCGACCTCTCGGCCTCGCAGGACTTCGGCTCCCGGGAGAAGACCAAGGGCGAGGTCGCCGCGGAAATCGCCGCGCTGCTCGCCTTCAGCGCCATCACCAATAACGACCGGGTGGGCCTCATCCTCTTCACCGACCGCGTCGAGCGCTTCGTGCCGCCCAAGAAGGGCCGCAAGCACGTCATGCGGCTCATCACCGAGATCCTCAACGCCCGGCCGTCGGGGCGCGGCACCGACCTCTCCGCGGGGCTCACCCACCTCGTCCACGTGGCCAAGCGCCGGGTGGTCGCCTTCCTCATCAGCGACTTCATCGCCGACCGCTTCGAGGAGTCGCTGCGCGTCACGGCCCGGCGGCACGACCTCGTCCCCATCGCGCTGAGGGATCCCCTGGAGGAGGGCCTGCCGAAGGCGGGCATCGCCCTGGTCGAGGACCCGGAGACGCTGGAGCGCGTGCGCGTCGACTTCGGGAGCGCCCAGGTCCGGGCGAAGTTCGCCGAGGTCGCGGCGGCCCGGCGCGGCGAGCGCGCCAAGGTCTTCCGCAAGCTCCGCCTCGACTCGGTGGAGATCAAGGCGGGCGAGGAGTACGTCCGGTCGCTCGTCACCTTCTTCCACGCCCGGGCCCGGAGGCTGGCCACCTGAAGCGAGCGCGCCTAGACCCCCATGACCCTGTGCTCTGCCCTCGCCGTCTCCCTCCTCTCTCTCGCCGCGCGCGCCGCGCCGCCCGGGGAGGCGACCGCCGAGAAGGTCCCCGACGCGACCCCGCACAGCGTCAACGCCACCGCCTTCCCCGACAAGCTCCGCCTGGGCGAGGAGTTCACCCTCACCGTCACCGTCCGCGACGACAAGGACGTGCAGTACGAGCTCCCGGCCGACCTCTCGCTCGGCAAAGAGTTCGACGTGGTGCGCACCTCAGCGGCGCGCTCCGAGAAGGGCGGCGAAGTCGAGACCCGCTTCGAGGTCCACGCGCTCCTCTTCGACCTCGGCGAGCGCACCCTTTCGGACCTGACGCTCCGCGCCTCCGCGCCGGCGGGCGAGCGGCGCCTCGTGGTCCCCTTGCCCAGGGTGACCGGCGCGGGCGACCTCCAGGCGGACAGCAAGGCGGAGATGCAGGACATCATGCCGCCCGTTCCGCTGCGCGTCCCCCGCTACGCGGCCCTCTACGTCGCCGTCGGAGTCCTGGCGGCAGGCCTTCTCGCCCTCCTTCTCGTTCGCTGGGTTCGCGGCCGCCCGAAGCGCGTTCGCTCCGCGCCCCTTCCGCCGCCGCTGCCCGCCCACGTTCGCGCGCTGAAGGCGCTGGAGGACCTGCAGCGCGAGGACCTCCCCAGCCAGTCGCGCCATAAGGAATTCTACTTTCGCTTGTCGGAGATCCTGCGGGACTACCTGGGCGAGCGCTTCGGCGTGGCGGCGCTGGACATGACCACCGAGGAGCTCCTCGCCGCGCTCGCGCGGGTGCCGACGCCGGGCCTCGACTTCCGCGGCTTCGAGGCCTTCTGCCGCGAGGGCGACCTGGTGCGCTTCGCCCGGGCCCAGGCGAGCACGGCGAGCTGCAAGGCGTCGGTGGAGGAGGCCTTCGCCTTCGTGCGCGCCACCGTCCCGCCCGAGCCGCTGTCGCGCGACCCCAAGGGGGCCGCCGCGCCGGCCGCGCCCTCGAAAGGAGCGGCTGCCTAAGATGGACGGGACGCTCGTCTGGCACGACCCCTGGGCGTTCCTGCTGCTCGCCGCGGCCCTGCCGCTGCTCTTGTTTCTCGCCCTGCGCGAGCGGCGCCGCGCGGCGGCCCTGCGCTTCCCGCTGGCGGGCCTCCTTCACGGCGTCCCGCGGGGCCTCGCGAACGTCTGGTGGCTGCCGCACGTCTTCCGCGCCCTCGCGGTCATTCTGGCGGTGACGGCCCTGGCTCGCCCGCAGCAGCGCAACGGCGCCGTGGCGCGCGACCTGTCGGTCGAGGGCATCGACATCGTCGTCGACTTCGACATCTCCACCTCTATGAACGCGGTCGACTTCCGCCCCAAGGACCGCATTTCGGTGGCCAAGGAGGTGCTGCGCAAGTTCATCGAGAGCCGCAAGAACGACCGCATGGGCCTGGTGGTCTTCGCCGGCGAGGCGTACACGCAGGCGCCGCTGACGCTCGACTACCACGTCCTCGGCGAGATCCTCGAGTCGGTGAAGACCGGCCTCATCGAGGACGGCACCGCCATCGGCAACGCGCTCGCCACCGCGCTCAACCGCCTGCGCGAGTCCGACGCCAAGAGCAAGGTCATCATCCTCATCACCGACGGCGACAACAACGCGGGCAACATCTCGCCCATGGAGGCCGCGGCCATCGCCAAGAGCTTGGGCGTCAAGGTCTACTGCATCATGGTGGGCAAGGGCGGCATGGTCCCCTTCCCTGCCGGCCCCGACCTCTTCGGCTCCCTCACCTACCGCGAGGTGGAGATCCCGGTGAACCCCGAGCTGCTCAAATCCATCGCCCGCGAGACCGGCGGCAGCTTCTACAACGCCGTGGACCGGACCACCCTGGAGAGCGGCCTCAGCGACATCCTGAACCAGCTGGAGAAGACCAAGCTCTACCAGTCGGGCGGCTACGAAAACATGTCCGAGCAGTACGACTTCTTCCTGCTCGGCGCGGCGGCGTGCCTGTTGGTCGAGCTCTTGCTTGGCGCGACGCGCCTGCGGAGCTTCCCGTGACCGCGCTCCAATTCTCGCTCCTGGGCTACGCGGTCCGGCTCGCCCAGCCGGAGTACCTCTTTGGCCTCTTCGCGGCGCTCCTGGCGCTCGCCGCGGCCATCGTTTCCGCGCGCGCCCGGCAGCGCGAGCTCGAGCGGGCCTTCGCGGCCCCCACCCGCGGCCGGGCGGCGCCCCAGGCCTCGGCGCTGCGCCACGGCATCAAAGGCTCCATGGGCGCGCTGGCGCTCGCGCTCTTCGCCATCGCCCTGGCGCAGCCCCAGTGCGGCACCCATTCCGAGCTCGCCAAGCGCTTCGGCATCGACCTCGTCGTCGCCCTGGACGCCTCCTCCTCCATGCTGGCCAAGGACATCAAGCCGAGCCGCATCGAGCGCGCCAAGCTCGAGCTGTCGAGCCTGCTCGACCGGCTCAAGGGCGACCGGGTAGGCATCGTGGTCTTCGCCGGCGACGCCTTCACCCAGTGCCCGCTGACCAGCGACTACGCCGCGGCCAAGATGTTCCTGAGCGCCATCGACCCCGCGGCCATGCCGGTGCAGGGCACGAACCTCGACCGCGCGCTCGAAGAGTCCAAGACCCTGCTCGTCGACGCCGAGCTCGGCGCCAAGGCCCGCGCCATCGTGCTGCTCACCGACGGCGAGGACAACTCCAGCGAAAACCTCGACCGCCGCCTCGACGAGCTCAAGGACCTGGGCATCCGCGTCTTGGCGGTGGGCATCGGGTCGACCACCGGCGAGCCCATCCCAGAGGTCGACAAGCGCGGCACCTTCGTGGGCTACAAGAAGGACCGCTCGGGCGCGACCGTCATGAGCCGCCTCGACGAGGCGGGGCTCGCCTCCATCGCCGACCGCACCGGCGGGCGCTACATCCACTCCACCGCCGGCGACGTCGGCGTCGAAGAAGTCCACCAGGAGCTCGACCGGCTCGACAAGGCCGAGCTCGAGAGCCGGCTGACGGTGAAGTACGAGGAGCGCTACCCGTACTTCGCCTTTCCGGGGCTCCTCCTCATCCTCGGCGCGGCCGCGCTCCGGCCCGCCCGCGCCGCGCCCCGGGAGACCGCGCCATGACGGCCCTGCGCGCCTTGGCGCTCGCCCTGCCCTGCGCGGCGCTCGCGCTGCCCGCGCTCGCCCGCGGCGCGCTCTTCGAGGGCGACCACCCGCTCGTCCGCCAGGGCACCGAGGCCTACCAGAAGGGCGACTATGACGGCGCGCTGCGCGCTTTCGAGGAGGCCTCGCGCGAGCTGCCGGGCCGCGCCGAGCTCCAGTACGACCTGGGCGACGTGTACATGAAGCTCGGGCGCCCCGACGACGCCAAGCGGGCCTTCGAAGCCGCGCTCTCCGGGGCGGACGACAAGCTCAAGGCCCGCGACTACTTCAACCTGGGCAACGCGCTCGCCGGCCTGCAGCAAAAGCAGGACGCCGCGGCCGCGTATCGCCAGGCGCTCAAGGTGGACCCGCACTTCGAGCCGGCGCGCCACAACCTGGAGCTCCTCCTGCGCAAGCCGCCCGACGAGAACCCGTCGCCGGGCGACGGCGGGCAGGGCGACGCGGGCCAGGACGGCGGCCAGCAGAAGGACGGCGGCCGCTCGAAAGAGGGCCCCGACGCGGGCGCGGACGGCGGCGCCGATGCGGGCGGCGACAAGAACGGGAGCGGCGACGCGGGCCGGGACGGCGGCTCTCCCGACGGCGGGGCCAAGGGCGACGGCGGCCAGCCGCAGGACGGCGGGCAAGGCGCGGGACAGAGCTCGGGCGAAGGTGGCGCGGACGGCGGCGCCGACGCCGGGGCGGACGCGGGGGGCCGGGACGGCGGCGCTCAAGCCAAGAACAATCAGGAGCGGCAGGACGCCAAGACCGACCCCAAGAAAGTGGACCAGCAGGAGGCCGAGCGGATGCTCGACGCCATGCGCCGCAACGAAAAGCAGTTCCTGATGATGCAGCACTCGAAAAAGGCCAAGCCCCGTGCACACCCGGACAGAGACTGGTAGGGCGCGTGCCGCGGTCGCGGCCGCGGTCCTCTTCCTGTGCCCCGCCGCCGCCGCGGGGGCCGAGGTCGACTTCTACGCGACGGTCGACAGGGACCAGCTTTCCGCGGACGACACCCTCACGCTGACGGTCACGCTCTCCGAGGACGCCCACAACCCGGGCCAGGACGAGGTGAAGCTTCCCGAGGCGCCGGACTTCGAGGTGCTCAGCCGGACGCAGAGCTCGCGCACCGAGTTCTCCATGTCCGGCTCCGGGCCGCCGACCTTTCGCAAGGTGCGCGAGTTCACCATCCTCTTGAGCCCGCGGCGGGCGGGGACGTTCCTCATCAAGCCCGGGCGCCTGAACCGCCAGGGCAAGGTCTTCGAGACCGGCGCCATCAAGGTGAAGGTCGTGGCGGCGTCGGCCCCCGGAGGCGGCCGGCCGCGGCAGGCCCAGCCTTCTTCCCCTCAGCCCAACAATCCGTTCGGCATCCCCGGCTTCCCGGGCGGCCTCCTCGGCGACGATCCGGACGCCCAGGAGCTGCTCAACCAGTTCTTCGGCGGGAGCCGCCCGGCGAGCGACAGCGACCTGTACGTGCGCACGTACGTCGACAAGAAGCAGGCGGTGCTGGGTGAGCAGGTCACGTTCTCGACCTACCTCTTCGCCCGCGTCGACATCAGCGGCGTCGACAACTTCAAGATGCCCCGTCTCGACGGCTTCTGGTCCGAGGACCTGGAGAGCCCTCAGCAGATCACCGGCGAGCTCAAGACCATCGACGGCGTGCCGTACCGCGTCTTTCTCTTGCGCAAGCGGGCGATCTTCCCGCTCAAGGTCGGCCGCCAGACTCTGGAGCCGGTGGAGGTGGACGTCTCCACGGGCTTCGGGCTCATGCTCTCGGGCCGCAAGGTCCACCGGGCGAGCGCGCCGCTCACGCTCGACGTGGAGCCGCTCCCGCCCGGCGCGCCTTCGGGGTTCTCCAGCGCCAACGTGGGGCAGTGGCGGCTGTCGAGCGAGGCCACGCCGACGGCAGTGCCGCTGGGCCAGCCGCTGACGTTCAAGGTGGTCCTGGAGGGCACCGGCAACCTCCACGATGTCGCGGTGCCGCGGCTGCCGCCGGTGCCCGGCTTCAAGATCTACGACCCGACGACGTCCGAGAAGGTGGCGACGGCCAAGGCGCGTTTCGGCGGCCGGCGCACGCTCGAGTACCTCATGATGCCGGAGCAGACCGGCACCTTCGAGCTGCCGGCGCTCTCCCTCGCCTTCTTCAATCCCTCGACGCGCGTGTACCAGACCGCGAGCACTCAGCCCGTCTCGGTGCGCGTCGACCCCGGCTCGGCGCCGGCGGTCGCCAGCGCCGGCGCGGGGACCGCTCCCGGCGCGCCGGCGGACCGCGCCGTCAACGTGCTCGGCTCGAACGGCCTGAGGCCCCTGCGCTACAAGGCGGAGCTGTCGCGCCCGGCGCCGCCGCTCTGGCGCAAGGACGGCTTCGCCTGGCTCGCGGCCTCGCCGCTGGCGCTCTGGGCGGGCCTCGCCGGCGCGGGGTTCTTCTACTCGGCGCTCACGCGCAAGGACCCGGAGGGGCGCAAGCGCAAGGCGGGCAGCCGAGCGCGGCGCCGCCTGAAGCGGGCCGAGGAGCTCTTGGCCCGGCGCGAGGCCGACGAGTTCTACGCCGAGGTCCAGCGCGCGCTGTCCGACTACCTGGTGGACAAGCTGCTCTCGCCCGTCGCGGGGCTCACGCGCGCCGAGCTGACGATGCGCCTCTTGGGCGCGGGCTTGAGCGCGCCGGGGGCCCAGCGCCTGTGCGCCGTGCTCGACACCTGCGACGCCGGCCGCTTCGCGCCGGGCGCGGGCGAGGTGGCGGCCATGGAGCGGCTGCTCGCCGAGGCCTCGGCCTCCATGCAAGAGCTCGAGGCGGCGCGGCTGACGGTCGGGGCCGCGGAGGTGAGCGCATGAGCAGGGTCTCGGCGTTCGCGGCGTTGGCCTTGGCGGCCTGCTTCGCGCTGCCGGCGCGGGCGGAGCCAGTGCAGAGCTACCTGACACAGGCCGAGGCGGAGGGGCTCTTTCGCAAGGCCAACGACGCCTGCCTGAAGGACGACCTGAAGGCCGGCGTCGAGGGCTACGAGGCGTTGGTGCGCGCCGGCTGGGGCAACGCCGACGTGCTGTTCAATCTGGGGACCGCCGAGCTCCGCCAGGGCCAGCTCGGGATGGCGACGCTGTCTCTCGAGCGCGCGCTGCGACTCGACCCCGCCGACGCCGACGCGCGGGCGAACCTGGAAGTGGCCCACAAGATGCGGGTCGACAAGCTGGTGGGGGCGCCGGAGGAGGTCGGCGGCGAGGAGCCGTTCGCCTCGCGCCTGGCGAGCCACACGCAGGGCGACGCTTGGGCCGCCGCGTTCCTCGCGCTCTGGCTGGCCGCGGGCGCTGCTTTTCTCGCCCGCCGGTGGGCGCCGGCGCGGCTGCGAGGATCGCTCCTTGGCGCTGGGCTCTTGGCGGCCGCGGCTGCGGTTCCCTGCGCGGCGGTGACGGCGGTGCACGCCTATGTCGAGGCCGGCGGCCGCGACGCCATCGTGGTCGCCCCGAGCCTCAAGGTCCGCGAGGGGCCGCAGGAGTCCTTCAAGGCGAGCTTCGAGGTCCACGAGGGCCTCAAGGTGAGGCTGCTCGACCGCGAGGGGCGCTTCCGGCGAATTCAGCTGGCGAACGGCCTCCAGGGGTGGATTGCGGGCGAGGGGGCAGTGGAGATTTCGCAGTGACGAGGGCCGATTTCAGCCATCGGTGAATCGCGATCGACGCCGAGCGCTGAGAGGCCGCAGCGACGGAGACCGAATGGCCACGTACCCTGGCGCCAAGCCCTCTTTCCTGCAGCAGGCGTTCACGGGCCTCTGCGACGGCGGCCAGTGGAAGGAGAGCGGCACCCAGTCCTCGGTCGTCCCCGAGCCCGATGGGCTCACCTATCAGATTCTGGCGTCGTCAGGCGCGTGATTGCAGCTCCCATGTTGTCGGCGAAGAACGCGTGCTCGACATGAACTTAGCGCAAGGCTTTTCCGATTCCCCGGAAGCTTCCGCCGGGGTTGAAGAGCCGCCTCGCATTCCCGGCGGACGCACTCTGGCCTTGGAGCTGATCGCCGGAGTGGCGGCGGTTCTCATCTTCGGCCTGCCCTCGCTCGCCTTCCCTTTAGGAGCGGATCAGGGGCAACAGGCCGCCATCGGGCGCCTCATTGCCGAGGGCCATGTCCTTTATCGAGACCTCTGGGACAACCGGTCGCCGGGAATCTACCTATTTGCCGCACTGGCGTGGCGGTTGGGGCTCGATGGAATGAGCGGGGTTCGCATCTTCGACCTGGTTTGGCAGATGCTGACCGCCTCAGGGCTGGGGCTGATGGCGTGGCGTCTGAGCCGGTTGCGCGGTAGCGCTGCGCTCGCAGCGGCTTTTTATGGCTTCACTTACTACGGACAGGGAAACTACTGGCACACATGCCAGCCCGATGGGAAGTTGGCGCTCTTTGCTGCCGCGGGATGGTTGCTCATCTCCGATAGTGATCGGCTCACGCCCTGGCGCCTGGCCTCGGCCGGAGCATTGTGGGGTTGCGCCTTCCTCACCAAGTATCCGGGGCTGCTCCTGGCCTTGCCGTTGGTGGCGGCGCTCCCCGCCGTGAATCGGCCGCGTTGGATTCGAATGCTTCTTTGGTTCGGCGGCGCGTTTCTCGTCACCGTGGGTGCCTGGCTCGGCTACTGCGCAGCGGTGGGCTCTCTTCGAGCGCTGTGGGCCGATACGGTGCTCTTCAATCGTGGGTACCGGCTCCTGGGCGCGGAAATTTCGGGCATAGCTGCGGCGGCGCATGAAGCCCTCGCTATTGCCTTGGAGCATCGAGAGGTCCTGGCGCCTCTCATCCTCGTGCCGTTGGCGATCCCGTACACGGGTCGGCGAGCGTTTCGGGTGCCGCTCGCCTGGCTAGTCTCCGGGCTCGGGATGTTCGTCGTCCAGGGCAAGTTCTTCTCCATGCACTATTACTCGGTGCTGGCGCCGTTGGCGCTCCTCTCGGCCATCGTCTGGTGCGCCGTGGCGACGCGCGTGCGCGAGCATCGGCCATGGCGCCAGCGGGCGACCTGGATCGCCGCGCTGCTTCTTTCGTTGGCCGCCGGCTATCGGACCGCATTCACCTGGGAGCACTCCGCCGCAGCTGCGCTCCGCGCGACCGAAAGTGAGGAGGCTCGCACGCAATACTACGCCAACTTTCCAGGGGCTCCCGTTCAGTACTCGGTGACGGATTTCCTCGAGGTCGTTCGCCATTTGAAATCGCAGACCGACCCCAGCCAGCCTCTGCTCGTCTGGGCCTATCAACCCAGCATCTATTTCCTGGCGGGGATGAAACCCTCGACTCGCTTCGTCTCCGACATTGCCCTGACGAGTACATACGCACCGCTCGAGTATCGCGAGCAATTCTACAAAGACCTGGCGGACCACCCGCCGGCCTATATCGTCGTGGCGCTCAGGGATTCTCGCCCTTGGGCAATAGGGCACGCCCTGACATCGGAGCAGGTCGCTGCCTCGTTCGAACCGCTTGCGCAGCTGTTGTCGCGCTGCGAGCCGGTGATGGAAAACGATACTTACCGGCTGTGTAGAGTGACAACATCCTGAGGACTCTTCGCTGGATGCGGCCCGCAACTCCACGGGCGCGAGCACACTGCTGAGCGAGTCGCGAGCCGAAGCCTGTTGCGCTCCGGCCGACATTCTGCTAAGCACGGAACGTCGTTTGCAAAACGTCGCCAGTACCAGCACCCTCGAAAGCTGGCCTGTGACCCTTTCGTCGGCAGGCCGTTGAGGTCATTCGGAACGGATTCTGGAGGGGAAATGTCGCGCAAGATTGCCGCAGCGTCCTTGCCGTGCCTCGCGGGTCTTATGCTTCTGATGCTCGGGCTGCCGAGCTGTTCATCGCACCACGGCGGCTGCAATCCCAAGACCTGCCAATCAGTTGGCGCAACCTGCGGACAAATCTCCGATGGCTGCGGAGCTGCCCTCGAATGCGGCAACTGCACCTCGCCTGAGTCCTGCGGCGGCTCGGGGATTGCGAACTCCTGTGCGAACGGACTGCCGCCAGACCCCGCGACTGTTGCCCCCCCGCTCAACACTTCGACGCCGACAGACTTCGCCGCGTCTCTGGAGTTCTTGTATTCGGGCGACCACCCCATTCAACTCGGAGTGGCAGCAGGGACCATCGAGGCTTTCCGAGCCGCCCTCGTCCGCGGGCAGGCGCACGCTGCCGACGGCTCTCCGCTCTCCGGCGTGACCATCGACGTCCTCGGTCACCCTGAGCTCGGCAGCACCCTCACGCGCGCCGATGGAATGTTCGATTTGGTGGTGAACGGCGGAGCGCAACTCGTCGTCCGCTACTCCCGGTCGGGCCTCCTGTCCGCGCAGCGGCAAGTTCAGGCGCCCTGGCGAGGCGTCGTCTGGGCAAAGGACGTGGTCATGATCCCGCAGGACAGCGCGGTCACCGCCATTGACCTGAGCTCCGCGACGACTCAGGTCGCACAGTCCTCGCAGGTCACCGACGACCAGGGCGCAAGGCACGCTACGGTCATCGTCCTGCCAGGGACGACGGCTCAGATGCGAATGCCCGATGGGAGTGCTGCACCTCTTGCCTCGATGCACGTCCGAGCTACCGAATATACGGTTGGAAGCAACGGGCCGGCTCAAATGCCGGCGGACCTTCCAGCGCAGAGCGCGTACACCTACGCCGTGGCTTGGAGCGTCGACGAGGCACAAGCAGCGGGCGCGACCAGCGTGGAATTCAACCAGCCGGTGCTTTCTTACGTCGAGAACTTTCTCGGCTTCCCGGTCGGAACTGGAATCCCAGCCGGATATTACGATCCCGCCAAGGGGCAGTGGATCGCCGTGTCCAATGGCAGGGTCATCAAGCTCCTGAGCGTCACCGCCGGCCTCGCGGACATCGATGCCAATGGCGACGGCGCGCCAGACTCCGCGGATGCGCTGAAGGCACTTGGAATCACCGATTCAGAGCGCGCACAACTGGCGACCCGGTTCCAGGCTGGGCAAGCGCTGTGGCGGGTCTCCGTGGCTCACTTCACGGATTGGGACTTCAACATGTTGCCCGCCTGCAACAACGGCACCACTAACGAAAAGTGCGAGGCCGCAAAGGGAGGAGCCTCGAACGGAAACGCCGGCTCTTGCCAGCAGGCGGATAGTGGCTCGATCATCCTCTGTCAAGCGCAGGTCTTAGGCGAACCCGTTCCGATTTCGGGCACGCCCTATACCTTGGCCTACTGGAGCGACCGAGCAAGGAAGGACAAGTACTCGACAACAATCACCGTGAGCGGGGCCGACGCGCTCCCGGTCGGACTGAGGGAGATCCGAGCCTTCGTCGACGTCGCAGGTCAACACACGCAAAAGACCTTCCTAGCGTCTCCCAATCTGAGCTTCACGTTTCAATGGGACGGAAAGGATGCCTTCGGGCGTGTGCTCCAAGGCACCCAACCGGTCAACATCGAAGTCGACAACGTCTACGGGCTCAAATACAACTCAAGCTCCGAATTCGGAGATCTCGCAGACTCGGAGATCGACCTGAACGTCAGCCTCCGAGAGTTCCTGGTCAAGCGGTACTTTCAGGTGCGCCTCGGAGCCCTCGCAGCGCTCGACCAAGGAGTGGGCGGATGGGATTTTGACGTCCACCACGTCTATGACCCCTACGCAAGAATCCTCTACTTCGGCAACGGCTGGCAGCAGGAGGCCTCGCAGGTCTCTCCCGTGATTCGAGCGTTCGCGGGGACGGGGGCAGTGCCCGCTGGTGGCGTCGACGCCGACGGCATCCCGGCGACCTCGGCGAAGCTGAGCTCCCCCTCCGGGCTCGCGGTCGGCCCTGACGGCGCTGTCTTCATCTCCAACGAGGAAGGCGGCACCGTGCGCCGCGTCGCTCGCGACGGCACCATCACCACCGTCATCGGTTCTGGCGCGCCGAACCTCATTCTCAATCCCGGGTGTGAGCTTTGCAGCAACCCTACGTGTGGCGGGAGTTCGAGCTCCGAGCTGTATTGGCAAGGCGACCTTGACGCATGGACGTGTTACGCCGAGGACGATGGCGGCGCCTATGAGGGACATCATTACTTCGACGATCACTGCCGGCCGGGCGGCAGAGAGATCTACCAGGACATCGATGTGTCGAGCTACACCTCGACGATCGCCCAAGGCACGCAGCAGTTCGCCTTCGGGGCCGCCGCACGAGGCTACGGCGGCCCATTCCCCTCTGTTCAATTCATTCTCGAATATCGAGACGTGACGAACAAGAATGTGCTCGCGACATTCAACTCATCTACTCACCCAACGACCGACTGGGGATGGTACAGCGATACGCACGTCGCGCCAGCAGGGACTGGCTGGGTTCGGATTCGTGTTGTCACGGTGGGCACCGAGACCTGCAGCGGCGGTGTATATGTCGATGACCTTTCGCTTCGAGCGCTGGGACCGGACGGTCAGGGCGACAACCCTTTGAAGAACCCGCGTGGCCTCGCGGTTGGCCCTGACGGCAGCCTGTACATCGCAGCGGACGCTCAGGTCTGGAAGCGGTCGCCGGACGGGACGATGAGCCCCGTCGCAGGCACCGGCGAGTGGGGATACAGCGGAGATGGCGGACCGGCGACCTCGGCGAAGCTGCGCAAGCCTTGGGGACTGGCCCTGGGCGCTGACGGGAGCCTGTACATCACCGACAGCGTGGACTCTCGCGTGCGCCGGGTCGCGTCGAACGGGAAGATCTCGACGATCTGCGGAACGGGCCAGGTTGGAGACGGCGTCGATGGAAGCCTCGCCAAAGATGCGCCCATCACGCGCCCGACGGGCATTGCCCTGGACAGCCAGGGAGCGATCTATTTCGCGACGTACGATCGGATTCAAAGGATTGGCCCGGACGGGCTTCTTACGACGTTCGCCGGTGGAGGTGATGGCGAACCTCCGGCGCTCCCTCCGGCGCGACTGCGGTCCAACTCATAGTCCCGTACGGAGTAACGGTCGCTGCAGACGGCACGCTCTACGGGGCAGATCGCAATCGCCTCTTCAAGGTCACACCCGATGGGCGGTTTGTGGACTTGGCGTCGAACATCTGGGGCCAGACCAGCGATGGCATCGCTGCGGCCCTGGCGAACATCACACCGGAAAGCGTCGCGCTCCTGCCCAGCGGCGACCTGGTCTTTGCGGATCGGGAGATGAACCGAGTCCGGGCGATCGGCTCGGCCATGCCAGGGCTTGGAACCTCGGACATGCTCATCGCGTCGCACGACGGGAAACAGGTTTATGTCTTCGATCAAAGCGGAAGACATCTTCGGACCGTCGATGCGATGACCGGCGTGACATTGCTCCAATTCGGATACGACAGTCAGGGACGAGTGGCGACTCTTACCGACCGCGATGGCAACCAGACGAGCGTCGAGCGAGATGCGAGCGGGGCGCCGACAGCCATCGTGGCGCCCTTCGGGCAGCGGACCACGCTATCGCTCGGCGCCGATGGGCTGCTGCAGAACATCGCGGACCCAACGGGCAGTCAAGTCTCGATGACGTATGCGAATGGCCTGCTCCAGACCTACACGGATGCCCGTGGGGGCGTGCATCGATTCCAGTTCGACGCCAACGGTCTACTCATAAAAGACCAAGACCCTGCGGGAGGTTCAAAGGGCCTTAACCGGACGATGACCGAGACCGGCTTCAACGTCGATGTCACGACTGCTATGGGGCGCACGACAAGCCATAAGGTGGATTTCACGTTGGCCGGCGGCACCAGTTGGACGAACACGGCCCCGGACGGAACGAAGGCGACCTCCTCGTACGACTTGGTGAATTGGTCGGCCTCCTTTCCGGACGGCAGCACGCAGACCTCCGTGGAAGCGCCAGATCCACGCTTTCTGCTGCAGGCGCCGGTGGCAGCGCAATCGACCTTCACGACGCCTGGAGGGTTGACGTGGAACAGCACGACAGCGCGGACGGCCCAGCTCTCCGATCCCGGCGATCCTCTATCGGTGACGAAGTTGACGGAGACGACCACAGTCAACGACAACGCCTATACTTCGACCTATGACGCGTCGTCCATGACTCTGACGCAGGTAAGCCCGAGCGGGCGAAAGGTGGTTCGGACGCTCGACTCCAAGGGGCGAGTCATCCGCACCGAGGTCGCCGGGCTTGCTCCGGTCACTATCGCCTACGACGAGCACGGGCGCGCGACCAGTGTGGTGCAGGGCTCACGGCAGGTCAGCCTTGGTTACGACTCGAACGGCCACCTGAGCTCGATCACGGACCCGCTGTCGCGCGTGGTCGGCTTGCAGAAGGACCTGGTCGGCCGGGTGACGAAGCAGACAGCCCCCGATGGAGCCCAGACGCTTTTCAGCTACGACGCCGCCTCGAACATCACCAGCGTGACTCCGCCCGGCAAGCAGCCCTATGGGTATGGCTACACGTCGGTGGACCAGGAGAGCTCGTTCGCCCCTCCCGCTGTCGGAACTTGGGATCCGGCGACGAACTATTCCTACGACGTCGACCAGGCACTGACCAGCGTGTCGCGGCCCGATGCCAAGACCGTCGGCGTCAAGTACGACTCGGCTGGGCGACCGATCGAGGTCGATTATCAGACTGGCCCCACCGCCTTGAGCTATGACTCGACCGGTCAGCTTGCCAGCGCGACGACGCCACTCGAGTCGTTGGCTTGGACTCACGACGCATCCCTGGTGACGCAGGCGACCTGGTCGGGCGCGGTCAATGGGAGCGTGGAATATTCCTATGATAATGACCTTCGGCTCACGAGCACGACCGTCAATAGAGGCCTTGCGGCGGAGCGCCAGTACGACGCCGATGGCTTGCTGGTGCAGACTGGGGACTTGACGATCACTCGTGACGCACAGAATGGCCTCGTACTCAGCACCGACGCGGGCGCCGTGCACGAGGCCTATGCGTACAACGAGTTCGGGGAGGTGACGTCCTTCACGGCAACGAATCTATCAGCGGGAACCACTCTGCTCGATATTCACTATACTCGAGACGCCCTAGGCCGAATCACGAAGAAGGTCGAGACAACCGATGGGGTCGCAACGACCTACGAATACGGTTACGACTCGGCGAATCGGCTCGCAGAGGTGAAGACAAACGGTGTCGAAACGGCGCTCTGGGCCTACGACGCCAATGGAAATCGGACGAGCGAGACGAAGGGCGGCACGACGGTCACGGCCACCTATGATGGGCAGGACCGGCTGGTGAAGTACGGGTCGGCGACATATTCCTTCGGAAATGCCGGAGAACTGCAGTCGCGCAGCCGAACGGACGAAATGGCTCCGACACAATATAGGTACAATGCCCTAGGCGACCTAGTCGGAGTCACGCAACCTGACGGCACGCTGACTGAATACGTGGTAGATGCGCAGGGCCGCCGCGTTGGGAAGAGGGTCAACGGCACGCTGGTGCAGGCGTTCCTATGGGAGGATCAGCTGCGGATCGCCGCCGAGCTAGACGGCAACGGCACGGTTGTGAGTCGTTTTGTGTATGGCGACAAGGCAAACGCACCGGAGCTTATTCTCAAGGGAGCAGCCGTCTACCGCGTAATCACAGACAACTCGGGCAGCCCACGATTTGTCGTCGACACCGCCGATGGCTCCGTATTGCAACGAATCGAGTACGATGAATGGGGCAGCGTCAAGAGCAATTCTAACTGGCGTTTCCAACCTTTTGGATTCGCTGGCGGGCTGACTGACCCGGACACCGGCCTCGTGCGGTTTGGCGTTCGGGACTATGATTCCGAAAGCGGGCGCTTCCTTAGCCCCGAACCGTTGGCTGATGACGCTCAGTTCGCAGTCGACGAGGCAGCAGTCGGACTAAGGCCAGCTCGATATGTCTACGCCCTGAACAACCCACTTCAGTACTATGACCCAGACGGACTCCAAGCCGCGGCGGCTCCGTGGCTGATACCATGGGAAATTCCAGAACTTGCCCTTCCGGAAATCCTCCCGCTCCTGCCGTGGCTAATTCCGTTTTGGCCGGCGCCAGCATATGCACCAGAACCGCTGCCTCCGCCTTGCAGTATGGCGGCGGAACACAAGAATGGCAAAAATTGGGAAAAGCATTCCAAGAAGCGAGCAGGCGGAGGTCCCGCCACGCCAGAGGCCCCCGGGTCAAAAGAAAGGGCCGTGGCCCCCAAGAACCACAAGTTGAAAAAGCGAACCGTGGTCGTCTTGGACGCGAGGAAGCGAGAATGAACTCACTTCACTACCGCCGCGCGGAAAAGGAAATGCACAAGACGTCTCCAAACATCCCAAAAGTTATCGGGCTCCTTGAGGCGGGCTTGAGCGAAGGGGATCCAAATGCGGCATATGCATTGTACTCCTGGCATCGGCGCGGACACCATGTGAAGCAAGACCTGAAACGCGCACTCCAATTGTTGCGGCTAGCCGCCAAAGGCAAAGTGCCTTCGGCACTTTTTGATCTAGCAGCAACCTATGAGGCAGGGAAGGAGTTGACAAAGAACGACCGATTGGCATTTAACTGCTACATTGAGGCAGCTCTATACGGCGACAAGCAAGCAATCTACGAGGTGGGTCGCTGCTATTACTATGGGATAGGCATCGCCAGGGACAGGAAGCTCGCATGGATTTGGCTTGACCTGGCGCGCAAACTCCGGCGCGACCGAGCGCGCAAACTTCGTCGCGACCGCGATCGTGCGAGGAAGGCAGCTTCGGCTGGATCGAATGAAGCGAAGGGCAAGGCCAGCCGAAGCTAGCCGACGACGCTCGAGTAGTCCCGATGACCGCCCGATGACCGGCAGGGCAGCTGAACCGCGAACTCGCCCATGCGACAAGCCCCATTGCCTGCGCCGAAACCGAGCTCCCCGCCCTCGGATCCTCGCCCTGACTACACTGTAGGTGCCCCTGCATTTGCCGCCCGCTCGCGCCATCCACTAGACTTGTCCAGTCGCCCCGTGAGCGCGCATGCCGCCCGAGCCCACCTTCCGCATCCTCCTGGTCGAAGACGAGCCCGTCATCCGCGAGCTGGTCCAAGCCATGTTGACCACGGGCACGGTCGAGGTGGAGGTTGCCTCCGACGGCGCCGGCTGCCTCCGCACCGCCCGCACCGCGCCCCCAGACCTCATCCTCCTCGACATCGTCCTCCCCGACCTGGACGGCATCGCCATCTGCCGGATGCTGCGCAGCAATCCGGCCACCGCCCGGGTCCCCGTCTACATGCTCACCGCCAAAGCCAGGCCGGCGGACATCGAGACCGCGCGGAAGGCCGGCGCCGACGGCTACATCCAGAAGCCGTTCAAGGGCGCCGAGCTCATGGACTTGGTCGAGCGGCTCCAGCAGGCGCGCCGTCCCGGCTAAAGCCTGAGCTCGCCGGAGCACCCGGCCCGCCGGGGGCTCCCTTGCCCGTCCGCGCGCCGACCTGATAGCACTCTGAGAGCGCTTCGTACCGGCCTTCGCACCTCCCGGGGCAGCCGCCCCGACTCTCGGCCGGCGAAGGAGCCGCCTTGCTCTGCTACCGCTGCGGAAGCCACGTTCCAGACGGGAGCGCAGCGTGCGGCGCCTGCGGTCAGGAGCTCTCTTCGGGCCGGCTGCGCGCGGCCACCGCGTCCTTCTCTCGGCGCCGCCCCACGAACGCCGCCCTCGAGAGCGCGCCGTTGCACCCCGGCGACGCCTTCGGCGAGCGCTACCTCGTGCGCGAGGCCGTGGGGGCCGGCCCGTCGGGCTTCGTCTTTCGCGCCCTCGACCGCAGGCTGGGCGCCGATGTGGCGCTCAAGGTCATCGCGCCCCGGCTCCTCGAGACCCAGGAGGCGCGCCTCGCCTTCCGCAAGGCCCTCGCGCCCGCGCGCAGGCTCTCCCACGACAACCTCCTGCGCGCCTTCGACGCCGGCGACGAGCGCGGCCGCGCCTTCTTCACCGCGCCGTTGCTCGACGGCCTCTCGCTCCGGCGGATCATCGACCTGCGGCGCGGGATGCATCACGCCTTTGCGCTCGAGGAGGTCGAGCCCATCTTCGCCCAGCTCGCCGCCGCTCTCGAGAGCGGGCACCGCCTCGGCGTCCACGCCTGTCTCAAGCCGGAGAACGTCATCGTCCTGCCCAATCTGCTCAAGCTCACCGACTTCGGCCTGGCCCTCGCCCTCCCGCGCGCGCTCTACGCCTCAGCTCAGAGCGGTGCCAGCCGCCGCTGTCTCGCTCCCGAGTACGAGAAGGGCGCGGCGCTCGACGCCCGCGCGGACGTCTTCTCCCTGGGCATCCTCCTCGAAGAGATGCTCGGGGCGGTCGTGCACGAGCCCGCCCAAAGCCTCCCCGGCGGCGTCGAGGCGCTCTGCCGAAAGGCCACCCGCGAGAACCCGGCCGAGCGGCATGGCTCTGCCGCCGCCTTCCTGGCCGACCTTCGCGGCCTCCTGCGCGGCCGCCCCACGCCCTCGCCTGCCTTGAATGACGAAAGGAAGCCCCGATGAGCCCGCTCGCCCTGGCCTTCGCCCTCGCGGCGCAGGCCGCTTCGCCCAGCGCGCCCCGGCCGCTGGTCGCGGTCGTGAAGAGCACGTCGCTCGGCCCCTACGCCAGCGCCGTGGCCGGCTTCACCTCCGAAGTGAAGGCCGACGTCGCCGAGTACGACCTCCAGGACGACCCGTCCCGGGCGGAGACCGTCTTCTCCGAGCTCAAGGCGCGGTCGCCGGCGCTGGTGCTCGCGCTCGGGCCCCAGGCGGCGAACGCCGCGCGGCGCGCGTTGGGCAAGACGCCGCTCGTCTTCGCCCTGGTGCCCAACTACGAGAAGTACGGCCTCGAGGCCCAGAACGTCACCGGCATCGCGCTGACCCGGCCAGCCAAGGCGCAGCTCGAGGCGCTCAAGGCCCTGGCGCCTGCGGCCAGGCGCGTGGCGACCCTCTTCAACCCGAAGTACTCGAAGCCCGTCTTCGACGCCGCCGCCGACGCCGCCAAGTCCCTGGGCCTGGAACTCGTAGCCGCCCCGGTGGACGCGCCGGAGGACATCCCCGGGGCGCTGGGCGCGCTCAAGGGCCGCGTCGACGCTCTCTGGATGCTGGCGGACCGCTCGGTCGCCAATGCCGACGCAGCCCAGGCCATCATCCGGGTCTCGCAGCAGGAGAAGCTGCCGCTCTTCGCGCTCACCGAGTCGCAGGTCCGCGACGGCGCCCTGGTCTCGCTCTCGCCCAACTACGCGGCCATCGGCCAGCAGGCCGGCCGGCTCGCGAACCGCATCGTCCTGGAGAAGGTGAACCCCGGCGCCCTGGAGATAGCCCTGCCTGAGGTTCTCGACATCGCCCTCAACCTCTCCGCCGCCCGGAAGCTCGGCCAGGCCGGCGAGCTCTCGCAGAGCGCCCTGGAGTACGCCGCAAAGCATGGCTACTTCGTCCGCGCATTCGAGTAGTCTCTCGCCCCCACTTCTCCAAGAAGGAGCCCTGCGATGATCCCCCGCTACACCCGCGCCGAGATGGCGGCGCTCTGGACCCCGGAGGCCCGCTACAACCGTTGGCTCGAGGTGGAGCTCTACGCCCTGGAGGCCATGGTCCAGGAGGGCCTCGCGCCGGCGCAGGCCCTGGCCGCCTGCAGCGCCATGCCGGCCATCCAGGCGGCGGACGCCGAGCGCATCGAGGAGATCGAGCGGACCACCCGCCACGACGTCATCGCCTTCCTCACGTTCCTGGAAGAGCGCATCGGCCCGTCGGCCCGCTTTCTCCACCTGGGCATGACGTCGTCGGACGTGCTCGACACCGCGCTGGCGCTGCAGCTCAAGGCGGCCTGCGACCTCATCCTCCAGGGGCTCGGGAAGGCCATGCAGGCGGTGGAGCGCCGGGCCTTCGAACACAAACGCACGCCGATGATCGGCCGGTCGCACGGCATCCACGCCGAGCCCATCACCTTCGGGCTCAAGCTCGCGGTCTGGTACGACGAGCTCGCGCGGCACCGCGACCGCATCACCGCGGCGAGGAGCCGCGTCGCTGTCGGCATGATCAGCGGCGCGGTGGGCACGTTCGCGCACCTGCCGCCGGCAGTGGAGGCCCACGTCTGCCGACGGGCCGGCCTGACGCCCGCGCCCGCCTCCACGCAAATCATCCAGCGCGACCGCCACGCCGAGCTCTTCACCGCGCTCGCGCTCGCCGCGAGCTCCATCGAGAAGTTCGCCGTGGAGATCCGCCACCTGCAGCGCACCGAGGTCCGCGAGGCGGAGGAGCCGTTCGGCCAGGGGCAGAAAGGCTCCTCGGCCATGCCCCACAAGCGCAACCCCATCCTCTCCGAGAACCTCACCGGCCTCGCCCGCCTGATGCGCGGCTGGGCGCTCTCGGCCATGGAGGACGTGCCGCTCTGGCACGAGCGGGACATCAGCCACTCCTCGGTCGAGCGGCTCATCGGCCCCGACGCGACCATCGCGCTCGACTTCATGCTCGACCGGTTCACCCGGCTCGTCAGCGAGCTGCGAGTCTACCCAGAGCGGATGCTGGAGAACCTGGCGGCCCTGGGCGGCCTGGTGCACTCCCAGAGCGTGCTCCTGGCGCTCACGCTCAAGGGCGTCGACCGGCAGAAGGCCTACGAGATCGTCCAGCGGAACGCCATGCGCTTCTACGAGCAGAAGGCGCCGTTTCTGGCCTCGCTCAAGGCCGACGTCGACCTGGCGAAGCTCATGAGCCCCTCGGAGATCGAAGCCTGCTTCGACCTCGAGAAGCACTTGAGGCACGTCGACGAGATCTTCGCGAGGGTCTTTCCCAACAGCCGAGCGTGAGAGCGCCTGGGCGCTCGGCGGGGGCGGGAGCGGAACAGGAAGCGGGGCGATGCCCCGCCGGGGGCTGAAGCCCCCGGCTACGCCTACGAAGCCCGCTGAAGCGGGCTGGGTAAGAAAGACAAAAGAATACGGCTCCGTTTTTCTATTCCCTCACTCTTTCTTTCCCAGCCGGCTTCCCACGCTTAGCCGGACCATTCATGGTCCGGCGGGGCGGCACGGCGTCCGGCCCGCCGGGCGCTATAGTCGCGCCACTTCACGACGGAGGCTCGAATGCACGCAAGGATTCGCGCAGCTCTCGCCGCTGCGGTGATCGCGGCGGCGCTCCTCGCGAGCGCGCCCGCGCGCGCGGCGCGGCTAGACCTGGGGCTCGGGGCCGGATACTGGTTCAACGAGGGTGGCGTGTTCGACGCCAACCTGACGCTCCGGGGCTGGGTGGCCGGCCCGCTCTCCGTGGGCGGGCGCCTGGGCGCCATGATCGCCACGAACCCGGCTCAGCTCGGCGTGCCCATCGACCTCCTCCTGCGAGTCTCCGTCGGCCGCGGCTACCTGGAGGGCACCGCGGGTCCGTGGATCCTCTTCAACCAGAGCGAGCCCATCCGAGCCCACGCCGCGTTCGGGTTCGGCATCCAGGCGAGCGCCGTGAGCGTGGGTCTGGAGATCGGGTGGCTGGACCCGGACCCCCAGCTCGCGCTGAGGGTGGCGTTCGCGCTGTAGGGCCGGGTCGAGCGAGCGAGCCCGCGCCGAAGCCGGACTAGAAGAGCCCCTTCGCCTTGAGCGCCTTCTCGATCCGCGGCCGCGGATTGCCGGCGCTCGACTCGAAGGTCTGCCCGGTGATCCGCTCGAAGGCGTTGATGTAGATGCGCGACGCGTCGGCGCGAACCTCGTCGGGCAGCGACGGCGGCGTGCCCTGGCCGGAGAACCCGCGCTCGCGGATGAGCCATTGCCGCACGTTCTCCTTGTCGAGCATCTTCTGGTCCTCGCCGTTCGCGAAGCGCGCCGCGTACGAGTCCGCCTCCCAGTACCGGGAGGAGTCCATGGTGTGGACTTCGTCGATGAGCAGGAGCTGGTCTCCGTCCAGGCCGAACTCGTACTTCGTATCGACGAGGATGAGCCCGCGCGTCGCGGCCCACTCCTGCCCGCGGCGGAAGAGCGCTCGCGCCCGATCGCACACCTCGTCGAGCACGCGCTTCGTCACCAGGCCGCGCACGGCGATCTGCTCCAGGCTGATGGGCTGGTCGTGCGCGCCCACCTCGGCCTTGGTGGTAGGGGTGATGATGGGCGTCTCGAAGCGCTGGTCCTTCTTGAGCCCGCGGTCCAGGGCGATGCCATATGCGGCGGCGCCAGCGCCCTGCTGGTAATCGCGCCACAGACTGCCGGTCAGGTACCCGCGGATCACCAGCTCCACCGGCAGCGCCCGGCACGCGCGCACCACCATGACATTGGGGTCCGGCACATCGACCACGTGATTGGGCGCGACGTCGCGGGTCTTGTCGAACCAGAAGGCGGCCGCGCGGTTGAGCACCTCGCCCTTGAACGGCAGCGTGCCGAGCACGTGGTCGAACGCGCTGATGCGGTCGGTGGTGACGATGACCAGGCGGTCGGCCTTGCGATAGGTGTCGCGCACCTTGCCGCGGTAGAGCTGGCCGAGCGCGGGGAGGTCGAAGCGATCGAGGGCGAAGGGGATTTGGCGTTGGATCTGCGCGGCGTCCATGAAGGCCTCCTTGGGGCGAGCGTCGAGGGGCAGAACCTAGCCAGAGACCCGCCGCTTTGGCCAGCGGAAGCCGCCTCATCCCCCGGCCCCTTCTCCGCAAAGCGGAGAAGGGGTGACTTGGGCGCGACCCGTTGCGACGACTCGGAGAACCTTTGAGCATGAGCCGATCGTGTCTAGGTCCTTGTCGACCTCGGCGCTTGTCTCCCCTTCTCCGCAAAGCGGAGAAGGGGCCGGGGGATGAGGCCCCTCGCCTTCGGCGCGGCCGCGTGATACCTCGGCTCCTTTTACGCCGCATGGAGGAGAGCCCTTGGATCTGGCGCGCGTCAGGTTCGTCCTGGACAAGGTCCGACACCCCGACAACCTCGGCAGCGCCCTGCGCGCGATGAAGAACTCGGGGCTCGCGCGCATCGCGCTCTCGGACCCGCACGCCCACGAGTTCGATCGCGCGCGGCGGATGGCGACCGACGCCGAGGACCTCCTGGATCACCTGGAGGTGGTGAAGGACCTGCCAGTGGCCGTGGCCGGCGCGACGCTCGTCGCCGGGACGACCTCCCGCGCGCCCGAGGGGCGCCCCACCCTGTGGCTGCGCGAGTTCGTCGCCCAGGCCTCCGCCGAAACCGACGCGGGCGGCGAGGTCGCTTTCGTCTTCGGCAACGAGCAGCGAGGCCTCTCGGACGCCGAGCTCGACCACTGCCACGTCGTGGTGAACATCCCCACGGCGCCCGCCAAGCCCTCCATCAACCTGGCGCAGGCCGTGATGCTCACCGCGCACGAGTGCTATGTGGCGTCACTCGCTCCGCGCGCGCCCGCGGCTCGGCCCTTGCCCGCCAATGCAGGGCTCTTGGAGGCGCTCTACGGCAGGATGCGCTCCGCGCTCCTCGCCTCTGAGTTCTTGAATCCCCAAAACCCCGACGCGATCCTGTCCGAGCTGAAGCGGCTCATCGAGCGCGCCGGCCCCAGCCAGCGCGAGGCGGAGCTGCTCCTGACCGCCTTCAAGCACCTCGAGCGGCGCTGCTCAGGGCCGAAACGCTGATGAGGGAGAGAGCCCGGGCCTCCGGGCAGAAGGAGCGAGCTTGGCAGCTCTTGGGCGCAGCGCCGAAGTGAACGACGCCGGGCGCACGCTCAGGGCACCCCGCGAGCGGGCCCGCTTTCGCGAGCCGGCGCTCGGGGCGACTTTGGCTAAAGGCGGCCTGCTATTAGAACGGCTTACGCGGCGGCCGGCGCAGGAGCGGCCGGAGCGGCGCTTTCCTTCTTGCCGGCCTTCTCGTTGTAGTGAGTCTGGCAGAGGCCGTCCTTGAACTGCTTCTTCGTGCACTTCTCGGTCGTGCACGGCGTGTAGCGGGCCTTGGGAAGCTCGCCGGCGCGCCACAGCTGGTAATGGAAGTAGCAATAGCCCTTGGCGCGGTAGGCCCGCTTGCAGCCTTCGAATCTTGCAGGCCTTCTTGCCCCCGCCCTTCACGGGCCGCTTCCACTTCTTGACCTGGGAACCCTTGTGCTTCTTGGTCTTCGCTGCCGTCTCGGTCTCAGCCACGGAATGCTCTCCTTCGCTCGTTTGCGACCTTCAGTCGCCGACCTGTATCCAAAGGCGTGGGGTGATACCCGATTGGCCGCGCGGCTACAAGGGGCTTCACGGCTTGCGCAATCCCAGGAAGACGGTCTCTTCTCCTCGGCGAAGCACCAGGCGGGCGACGGTGCCGCTGTCGACGCGCCCGATGGCGCGGGTGAGCGCGGACGGCGTATTCACCTCGGCGTCGTCGACCTTGAGGATGACGTCTCCGCGCTGAACGCCCGCCTGCGACGCCGCCGAGCCGGGCTTGACCTCGCGCACCGCCGCGCCGAAGGGGAGCGCCAGCCCCGCCGAGCGGGCGATGGGCACGTCCACCTCCTTGACGACCATGCCCAGCTCCAGCGGCTGCGGGACGCTCGCGACCGGCTCCGCCTCCGGCATCGGCGCGAGCTGGAGCGTCAGCTGCTCGGCGCGCCCGCCGCGCAGCACGGTCACGGGCACCGAGCGGCCGGCGCCGCCCACGGCCGCCAACCAGCGCAGGCGCTGCGCGTCCTCGACGCGGTTGCCGTTGAACGAGGTGATGACGTCCCCGACCTTCACCCCCGCCTTGGCGCCCGGCGCCCCGTCGACGACCTCCGAGACCAGCACGCCCGCCTGGTCCTTGCTCAACCGGTAGCTCCGGGCGATCTCCGGGGTGAGGTCCTCGACGGTCACCCCCATCCAGCTCCGGCGCACGCGTCCTTCGTGGAAGAGCTGCGGGAGCACGTGCTTGGCCATGTTGATGGGGATGGCGAACCCGATGCCCTGGCCGACCGCGTTCACTGCGTTGGCGATGGCCACCACCTCGCCGCGGCTGTTGAGCACCGGGCCGCCGCTGTTGCCGGGGTTGATGGAGGCGTCGGTCTGCACGTAGTCGTAGTAGCCGTCGTGGCCTGCCGGCATCACGTCGGTCCGCCCCTTGTAGCTGACCACCCCCACCGTGATGCTGTGGGCCAGGCCGTACGGGTTCCCGATGGCCGCCACCCACTCCGCCACCTGCAGCTCGTCGGAGTCGCCCAAAGGCAGCGTGGCGAAGGTCTCGCCCTCCTCGGGGTCGACCTTGATGAGGGCGACGTCGGTCTGCCGGTCCGAGCCGATGACCCGGCCGAAGTAATCGCGCCCATGCCCGCTCACGAGCGCGGTGACCGTCAGCTTGCTCGCCCCCTCCACGACGTGGGCATTGGTGACGAGGTAACCGTCGGGGTGGATGAAGAACCCGGAGCCGAGGCCCTTCTGCTCGTCGCTCTTGTGGGGGTCGAGCAGATCTTTGATGGGGTCCTCGCTCTTCTCGGCCCGCTGGAGCGTGGACACCGCCACCACCGCCGGGCTCGCGCGCTGGGCGATGCGCGTGAAGTCCGGCAGGCTCGCGGCCTTCTCACTCCGCGGAAGGCTCTTGGAGCTCACCTCCTGCCAGAGCGGGGCGGCGCCGGCCGCGAGCGGCAGGGCGGCGGCGAGTCCTATCCATCCGAAGCGCAGGGCCATCGGCGAGTCCCCCAAACCACCATGGTAGAGACGGCCCGCCCGGCGCGCTACGTGAGGAAGATGGCGAACAGCACGAACAGCGTGAACAGGACGGCGCCCACTACCACTCCGAGCTCGACGAGGTTCCTCACCCGCTCTTTGCCCGTCCCCGGCCATCGCGCGCGGACCGCCGCCGGCGGCTCGGCTGTCTCCCCTGCCGGGGCGTCGCCCACCAGCGCAGGCGCGGCCTTTGCGGCGGCCGGAGGCGCTTCGGGGGTCGGCGCGGGAGGCTCCTCCGGCTCGAACGGCGCCGGGGGCTCGCTGGGAGCGCGGGTCTTCGCGGCCAGGTCGGGGATGGCCTCGAGGGCGGGCGGCGTGGGTTCGCGGACGGCGCCGGGGTCGATGAACAGGAAGCGCGCGGCGCCGATCTCCGATCTCGTCTCGGTCGGCGAGGCGCACCTCGGCGA
This sequence comes from uncultured delta proteobacterium, assembly GCA_963772225.1. Lineage (GTDB taxonomy): Bacteria > Myxococcota > Myxococcia > Myxococcales > UBA5297 > CAVYWD01. The sequence goes on from CAVYWD010000001.1 coordinate 63,347, forward strand.
CGGCCTTTCGATTCACGCGCACGCCGTTGCGGCTGCCCAAGTCTTCGAGGTGGGTCCCGCTCCAGTCGCGGCGGATGCGCGCGTGGCGCCGCGAGACGAGCTCGTCGTCGAGCATGACGTCGACGCCGGGCTCCCGGCCGATGACGAGCTCCTGAGCCTCGCGGAGCTCGAAGCGCCGGCCCTCGAGCGGGCCGTTCATGGCGCGCAGGAACGCGGTCTCGGTGGCGAGGTCTCGAAGCGCGCCCTGCACCTCGCGCTTGGCGATGAACGAGGTGGGCTCCTGCGCATCGGCCGAGGCGGCGGCGACCGCGCCGAAGGTCAGATCGTACGGGCCGACCGAGAGCACGTCGCCGTCGCGCAGGAGCTTTTTCTCCTTGGCGGGCAGCACTTCCCCATTGATGCGCGTGCCAAAGGAGCTCCCCAGGTCGGCGACGAAGTACAGCGCGCCCTCGCGAACGATGCTCAGGTGGCGGCGCGACACCGACGCGTCGGGGAGCAGCACCTGACAGACCTTGTCGCGGCCCACCGCAATGGCGTCCTCGCGGACGACCACTTCCTGCGGCTCCGCCGGCCCAGTCTGGGCCTTCGATTGAACGAGGAGTCGAAATGGCATGGCGGCTCTCGCGCGGCCCCTACTCGGAGCGGAGGAGCTTCTCGCACCTTTGGCGCAGAGGGCCGCTCGGCTCGTCGACCGCGTATCGGAGGCATTTCTTGCAATAGTCGCGGGCTTCCTCGCCCCTCGCCTGCTGCTGGCTCAGCTCGGCGAGCTGGCAATGGCACGGGCCGTAGCGCCCGTCGAGCTTCAGGCAGCGGCGGAAGTGGCGGTCCGCCTCGGGGACGAGCCCCTTCTTGAGCTCCGCCACCCCCAGGTTGAAGAGCCCCGCAGGCGAGCTCTCGTCGGCGGCCTCGCCGCGCGCCTTCTCGACCTCGGTGGCAGTCAGGGCGCAGCGGCGAACCGCGCTGGCCAGGTTGTTGCGGCATTCGGCATTGCTGCCGTCCACCTCGATGCAGCCCTTGTAGTCCTCCTGCGCCTCGCAGTGCATTCCGGACCGCTGGTGCGCCACGCCGAGGTTGAAGTACGCGTCGGCGTACCGGGGGTCGAGCTCGATGGCGCGGCTGCACTCCGGGATGGCCTCGTCGACCCGGCCGGCCTCCAGGAAGAGCACGCAGAGGTCGTGGTGCGGGTCGGCGAGGTTCGAATTGACCTCGATGACCTTCTCGTAGCAGACCCGCGCTCGCGCGCCCTCCTTGAGCCGGAGGAGCGTCAGGCACAGGTTGTAGCGAGCCGCGAGGAAGCCCGGGTTGACCTTCAGCGCCGAGACGAAGTCGTCGTGCGCCTTCCCGTAGGACTTCTCCTGGTTGTGGATGTTGCCGAGGTTGTTGTACGCCTCCGCCAAGTCGCCGTTCACCCGCAGCGCTTTGATGCAGAAGTCTTTGGCGCGGTCGAGGTTGCCGCGCTTGAACCACAAGAGACACAGGTTGCTCAGGGCCTCCGGGTAGTCCGGGTTGTACTCGAGCGCGAGCTCGAATCGGTGCTCGGCCTTGTCGAGGTCGCCCTGCTCCAGATACCGCGTGCCGTAGTCGTTGTGCTCCACGGCCTGCGGGTGGATTTTCGGAGCGTGCTTGCAGGCGACCGCGAGGACCGCGGCGAGGAGAACGAGAGCGGGTCGATTCATTGGCCGGTGATGTTAAGGACGGCCGCACCTCGAGGTCAACGTCGCGGCGGAGGAGTGAGCGGCTTTCAACCGCTCGCGATTCCTGGCTAGACTCTCGAACCATGCTCGGAACCACCACCAGAACCTTCTTCGCCGCCGCGGCCTTCGCCCTCGGGCTCGGAGCGGCGGGAGAGGCGCGGGCGCAGTTCGCGAACCACAGCATCGGGTTCGAGGCCGGATACCTCTTCATCGACCCTCAAGTGCAGGCCGGGAGCGGCCCGGACGTGGGCATCGTCGCGACGTTCTACCTCGACGCCGGGTTCGAGCTCTACCTCCGACTCCTGGCCGGCCTCCACGAGAACCTCGCGGTCTCCCCCAGCCAGCAGGCCATCGGCCTCTTCCCGGCGCTGGGCGTGCGCTACCTGCTGACCGAAGAATCTCTGCGGCCCTACCTGGGACTGAGCTTCTCGTTCATGCATTTCTTCGGGGACAACCTGCCCTCGGCGCTGTTTGGAGTGAGCCCGAACGTCGGGCTCGAGTACTTCTTCGAAGCCAATACCGCAGTCGGACTGCAGGCCGAGTACCACCGCATCCTCGCCTTGAACGAGCCCGGCGGGAACGCCTTCGCTATCCTCGCGAAGATTTCCTGGGGGTTCTAAAGGTCCGCTTCGATGTCCTCGTTTCAGGTCCCGCCGCAGGCGGCCTTCGAGCTGAAGCTCGTGTTCTTGCGCGAGCTGGACGAAAATTACCGGCGCATCCAGCCCGCCGCCGAAGCGCTCGCCGCGAACCCCGCCGACGCCGCGAGGCTGGCCGAGGTCCGCACGTTCTTCCACAAGCTGGCCGGCACCGCGGCGGCGGTCGACCTGGCGCTCCTGGGCCAACTGGCCGCGGTCTGCGAGCGCGCGGCGGACCTCGCGGGCGAGGGCGCGCTCAAAGACCCCGCCGGAGCCGTGGCCATGCTCTCCGAGGGCATGCTGGGCGTCGCCTCGGTGCTCCGGTCGCATGGCTCCGGCACCGGGGCTGCGGCCGCGGCGGTGGAGGCGCCCTCCATCGCGCCGGCGGCCCCGACCACGGAGGGCGAGCCATCCAAGATCCTGGTCGTCGACGACGACCCCTTCAGCGCCAACCTCATCACCACCACCCTGCGCTCCGCGGGCTTCGCGAGCTCGCCCTGCACGGATCCGACCCAGGCGCTCGCGACCATCGAGGCCGACCGGCCGCAGCTCATCATCCTCGACGTCGACATGCCGGTGCTCGACGGCATCGCGCTCTGCCGGACAGTGCGCGCCCACCCGGCGATGCAGCTCACGCCCATCCTCTTCGTCACCCGCCGGGGCGACGCGAACCAGCGCGTCGCCGGCCTGGAGGCCGGGGCCAACGACTACATCGCCAAGCCGTTCGACCCCCGCGAGCTGGTGGCGCGCGTCCGCTCGCACCTGCAGCGGCTCGCGGCGCTCCAAGACATGGCGGTCCGCGACGGACTGACCCGTTGCTTCAACCACAAGTATTTCAAGACGCGCCTGAGCCAGGAGGTGGCCAGGTCGCTCCGCTACGGCTCGGCGCTGTCGCTGGCCATGTTCGACGTGGACCACTTCAAGCAAGTGAACGACACCTTCGGGCATCCGGCGGGGGACGCGGTCCTCGCGCAGCTCGCGGGCCTGGCCCTGGCCTCGGTGCGCTCGAGCGACCTGGTGGCGCGGTACGGCGGCGAGGAGTTCGCCATCCTCCTCGTCGAGGCCGGCGCGAAGGAAGCGGGCATCGTCGCGAATCGGCTTCGGGAACGCGTCGCCGCGCACGCCGTGATGCACCAGGGCGCCGGGGCCGCGGCACCGGTGGAGCTTCGGGTCACGGTGAGCGCCGGAGTCGCCCAGCTCAAGAGAGGCGAGAGCGTGGCGTCCCTCCTTCAGCGGGCCGACGTCGCGCTCTACGAGGCCAAGGCCTGGGGCCGAAACCAGGTCCGGGTGGCGACCGATCCTTGAAGCAGGCCGCCCCTCCGTCCGGGTCCACGCCTTTGGGTGAGCCCCCCGGTAGAGTGCCCCGACACCAACCGCAGGGCCCTGCGACGCGCAAATTCCTGCTCGGTCGGCGGCTCGCACCCGATCGCGCTGGGCGACCGCCTGCGTTTTTGCCTTGACCGCCGCAAGGTCATCTGCAATTTACAGTGTTTACGTTTGTTCAGCCTCTACCTACGCCCGCCGCGACGGCGGGCGCTCTCGTGTCGGGGCGCCGTCTGCAAGGGTCGGCGATGTCTACGAATCAACGGGGCGGCGCCCGCTCGGTCTCCCACGAGCGGTCGCTCGAAGCCCCTCGAGCACCCGGCGGAAGGAGGTGAGCCCATGCCAGGAGTAAGAGTCAAGGAAGGCGAGTCCTTCGAAAACGCGATGAAGCGTTTCAAGAAGCAGTGCGAGAAGGCAGGCATCCTCTCCGAGATCCGCAAGCGCGAGCACTACGAGAAGCCGTCGGTCAAGAAGAAGAAGAAGGCCTTGGCCGCAAAGAAGCGGGCCCTCAAGAAGATGCGCAAATCGTGGGCTTGATGAGGTTTTAAGACGGCCAGCCCGGTGCACTAGGCCGGTCGCCGACGAATCCTCGTCAACCCTCTTTCTGGCCCGGGCGCCTCCGCCCTTCCAGGCGGCGGCACCCGGGCCAGGTGTCGTCTCGATGGGGCGTCCATGAGCGTGAAGCAACGGGTCGAGGCGGATTCTCAAGCTGGCGATGAAGGCCCGCGACGCCTCGGCGCTCGCCGCCGTGCGGCTGCTCAAGAGCGCCATCGTCAACCGGGAGATCGAGCTCGGCAAGGAGCTCGGGGCCGATGCCGACGACCCCGAGGTGCTCAAGCTGGTCGAGAAGCAGATCAAGCAGCGGCGCGAATCCGCCGAGATGTTCCGCAAAGGCGGGCGCGCCGAGCTCGCCGACAAAGAAGATCAAGAGGCGGCCGTCCTGCAGCGTTACCTCCCCCAGCGCCTGACCAGCGAGGAGCTGGAGGCGCTGGTCGCCGACGCGGTCGCGGCGACAGGGGCGAAGTCGGTCAAGGACATGGGCCAAGTCATGAAGGTCGCGCAATCCAAGGCGCAGGGCCGCATCGACGGCAAGGCCCTGAGCGAAGCGGTCAAGCGCAAGCTGTCGAGCCCGGGCTAGAACCAGCGAGGCGAATGCAGATCCCGCCGGAAAAGATCCAGGAGATCCTCGAGCGCATCGATTCTGGTGGCGCTGATCTCCCGGCACGTCGAGCTCAAGAAGGCAGGGCGCTCGTTCCGCGGGCTCTGCCCCTTCCACGGCGAAAAAACGCCCTCGTTCCATGTATTCCCCGACAGCCGCCACTACAAGTGCTTCGGCTGCGACGAGGGCGGCGACGCCATCAGCTTCCTCAAGCGCCGCGAGGGCCTGTCCTTCATCGACGCAGTCCGCGCGCTCGCCAAGGAGGCGGGCGTGACGCTCGAGGAGCGCGAGGACCCGGCCGCGCGCGAGCGCGCGCAGCTCCTGGAGGCGAGCGAGCTCGCTCGCCGGCACTTCGAGGAGCGGCTCTGGAGCAGCCCGGCCGCCAAGCCGGGCCGGGAACACCTCGAGAAGCGGGGCGTGAGCGAGTCCCTGGCGCGCCAGTTCTGCCTGGGCTACGCCCTCAACGGCTGGAACGATCTGGCCGATCGCCTTGTTAAGGAAGGCATTCTGGAGTGGGGGGCGCGTGCCGGCCTGTGCGCTCCCCGCACGAGCGGCGACGGGTACTACGACGTCTTTCGCGGCCGATTGATGATCCCCATCCGCTCGCCGGAAGGTCGCACCGTCGCCTTCGGAGCCCGCCTGGTCGAGGAGACCCGGCCGGGGGCTGAGCCGGGGCCAAAATACTTGAACTCCCGTGAATCGCCGCTATACCGCAAGGGCGAAACGCTCTATGCCCTCGACCTCGCGCGCGACGAGGTTCGGCGCACGCGCTCGGCCATCCTGGTGGAGGGTTACTTCGACGTGATCGGGCTGTTTGCCGCTGGGGTCAAGAACGCGGTCGCCCTCTGCTCGACGGCGCTCACCGCGGGCCACCTCGCCGCGCTCGCCCGCGCCGACGCCAAGGAGCTGGTCCTGCTCCTCGACGGCGACGCCGCGGGCCTGAAGGCCGTCGAGCGCCTGGCCGCCCCCATCCTGGCGTCCGGCGCGTCCGCCCGCGTCGCCTGCCTGCCCGAGGGAGACGACCCGGACACCTTCGCCATGCGCGAGGGCAAGTCGGGGGTCGACGAGCTCTTGCGGACCGCGCCGCCGCTCTCCGAGCATCTACTCGAGCGGGCGCTCCCGCGCGGCCGGGCCTCCGGCTTCGAGGAGAAGATGGCCGCGCTCGCGCGCTTCCGGCCCCTGCTCGAGGGCATGCCGCCGGGCATGGCGCGCTCGCTGCTCATCGCCCAGGTCGCGGACGCCTTGGGCGTCTCCGAGGGCGAGGTGAAGGCGCACCTGGTCGCCGAGGCGAAGGCGCCGCCCCGGCCCGCGCCCAAGGCAGCCCCGCGCGCGCCGTCGAAGTCGCTGCCCGCGCCGGATGCGCTGTTCGCCGCGCTGCTCCTCTCCGACCCATCGCTGAGAGCCGAGCCCGACGGCCGCTACCTGGAGCTCTTGCCCCTGGAGCTGCGCGTCCTCATCGAGGGGGGATCCTCGGGCGCGGAAGACCTCTCTCAGCTCGAGGATTGGATTAAGAAGCCCCTCGATCACGTCTTGGCCGAGATCGCCCAGACGCTGACTGCCCCGGACTTACGGCGGCGTGCCCTCACCGAGTCCAGCCGCAACCTCCGCCGAAGCCGCGTGGAGACCCGACTCAAGGAGAACGCCCTCGAGCTCCGGGCCGCCGTACAAGCCGCCGACGAGGGCGAGCAGGAGCGGCTTCAGCGCGAGAGCATCGAGCTGAATGCCGAGCGAAAACGCCTCAACGGGCCCGCCAACCGAAAACCCGCCGCGGCGGCGACCGCGCCCTCGGGAGGCGTGGCGTGACCCCGAAGCTCGAAACGCCGCGCAGCAGCGGCATCCCTACGGGTGGGCGACCGCAGGGAGTCACCCCGAAGTCTGAAAAGCCACCAAGCGGCATCCCTGCGGGTTTACGACCGGAGGGAGCGAGCAATCACCTTTCGTTCTTCAAGGACCGGCTGGCGAGGCTGGGCCTGGGCGGCAAGGAGCAGTCCATGGACAAGAGCAGCAAACACCCGACCTCCCACAAGCCCAGCGCCGAGAAGCCCCGCGGCCACGCGCCTCACGCTTCGCCCCCGGCGAAGGAGACGGCAACTTCAGAGAAGAGGCAGCCCCAGATGCAAAAGTCGCAGCCGAAAGAAATCCGCAAGGCGGCGGTGCCCAAGAAGCCCGAGAAAACCCACAAGAAGGCGGCCGCCAAGCCCGAGAAGGACGAAAAGGTGGCCAAGCGCGCGGCCAAAACCAAGGTCAAGGGCGCGGGCGACCCCGAAGCCGAAGTCCTCGATACGGAGGCCGGCGGCGAGGCGGAGGGCGAGCTCGCGGGCGCGGAGCCCGGCGAAGAGGTCCCCGCCACCGAGGAGCCCGACGAGGCATCGCTGGAAGCCTTGGGCGGCGAGGACGAGACCGAGAGCACTGAAGCCGCCGCTGACGACGACCTCGACGACGACTCGGGAGCCCTCTCCGACCGCAAGGAAGTGAAGGCCCTGATGGACCAGGGCCGCGAGAAGGGCTTCCTCACGTACGACGAGATCAACGACGCGCTGCCGCAAGACATCGTGTCGTCCGATCAGATCGACGACGTGATGAGCATGTTCGGCGAGCACGACATCGAAATCGTGGACTCGGCGAACAAGTCCATGAAGCTGCCCGAGCCCAAGCCCACGGTGGTCGAGGAGCACAAGCCCGAGGAAGAGGACAAGGAGGACGAGGACTACGAGGCGGGCTACGGCAAGAGCAACGACCCGGTTCGCATGTACCTGCGCAAGATGGGCTCGGTCTCGCTCCTGACCCGCGAGGGCGAGGTGGAGATCGCCAAGCGCATCGAGGAGGGCGAGAAAGAGGTCCTCACCTCGGTGCTCTCCAGCTCCATCGCCATCCACGAAATCCTGGACATGGGCGACCGGCTCAAGAAGGGCAAGCTCCGGGTCCGCGACATCATCAAAGACGCCCCCGAGACGCCCGAGGCGGAGGACGACGCCAGCGCGGCCCCGAGCTTCAACGAGCAGGAGAAGTCGGAGCAGGTCCTGCGCGTCATCGAGAAGATCCGCAAGCTCGACAAGGAGTGCGAGCGGCTCGAGGAGACCCTCGAGCACAAGAAGCTCTCCGACGTGAAGCGCAAGGAGGTCCGCCAGGAGATCAAGGACCTCAAGGTGCAGATGATGGAGCAGCTGGAGGAGCTGCGCCTCGCCAAGAAGCAGATCGACCGGATCGTCGGCGTCCTCAAGCAGCTCATCGAGCGCGTGGACAAGGCTGAGGATTCGCTGCGCGACTGCGAGAGGAAGGCCAAGCACCCCCTCCACGAGCTGAAGCGGATGCTCAAGGAGGCGCGGATCAACGAGGGCAACCGCAAGAAGATCTGCCGCAAGCTCGACGCGACGGCCGAGCAGCTCGACGAGCTCGACCGCGAGGTGCGGGCGGCCGCCCGCACCATCTTCCGCGTGCAGGAAGAGGCGCGCCTGAAGATCCCCGACCTGCGCCGCTCCTACGACTCCATTTTCGCCGGCGAGCGCAAGGCCGAGCGCGCCAAGGCAGAGCTGGTGGAGGCGAACCTGCGCCTGGTGGTCTCCATCGCCAAGAAGTACACGAACCGCGGGCTCCAGTTCCTGGACCTCATCCAGGAGGGCAACATCGGCCTGATGAAGGCGGTGGACAAGTTCGAGTACAAGCGCGGCTACAAGTTCTCCACCTACGCCACCTGGTGGATCCGCCAGGCCATTACCCGGGCCATCGCCGATCAGGCGCGCACCATCCGCATCCCGGTGCACATGATCGAGACCATCAACAAGCTCATTCGAACCAGCCGCTACCTCGTCCAGGAGATCGGCCGCGAGCCGACGCCCGAAGAGATCGCCGAGAAGATGGAGCTGCCGCTCGACAAGGTCCGCAAGGTCCTGAAGATCGCCAAGGAGCCCATCTCCCTCGAGACGCCCATCGGCGAGGAGGAGGACAGCCACCTGGGCGACTTCATCGAGGACAAGGCCATCGTCAGCCCGTCCGAGGCGGTCATCAACATGAACCTCGCCGAGCAGACGAGAAAGGTGCTCGCCACCCTCACTCCGCGCGAGGAGAAGGTGCTGCGGATGCGCTTCGGCATCGGCGAGAAGAGCGATCACACGCTCGAGGAGGTGGGCCAGGACTTCGAGGTCACGCGCGAGCGCATCCGGCAGATCGAGGCCAAGGCGCTGCGCAAGCTGCGCCATCCGTCGCGCAGCAAGCGACTCAAGAGCTTCGTCGAATCTTGAGGAAAGGGAGTGGGCCCTGCAGGGTTCGAACCTGCGACCAAGCGGTTATGAGCCGCCAGCTCTACCGCTGAGCTAAGGGCCCTTCGGGGTGCGACTCATCGCATGGCGAAGCGGCACAGTTCAAGCGCGCTGTGCGGGTTGCGCGAGCGCGAGCCTGTGATATATCCCGCCCGATTTGGCGGGGAAACGAAGTTTGGAGGCCGTCCGTGTCTGTCAAGGAGATCCTCAAGGGGCTGCACGCGCTTCAGAAGGTGGACCTCGAGATCCTCGAGCTCCAGCGGGCGGGCGACGCCCACCCCAAGCGACTCGCCGAGCTCGATCAGCAGCTCGCCGGCGCGCGCGCGGCAGTCGAAGTGGAGCGAGGCCGCAACGCAGAGAACGAGCGCGCTCGGCGGGACAAAGAATCGGAGATCCAGGCCGAGAAGGAGAAGATCAAGAAATGGGAGTCCCGGCTGGCGGACATGCGCACCACGCGCGAGTACGCCGCGCTCGCCCGGGAGATCGACATCGCCAAGAAGGCCATCCTCAACCAAGAGGATGAGCTCAAGGCCTTGGTCGACCAGTCCGCCGAGCTCAAGCGCGCCCTGGCCGACAAGGAGGCCGAGCTCAGCCGCCGCGAAGACGGCACTGCCGCCGAGCGGGCCGAGCTCACCTCGAAGATCAGCTCGCTCACCAGCCAGGTGAAGGAGCTCTCCGAGAAGCGTGCCGACGTCGCCAAGGTCGCCGACCCCACGCTGGTGGGCCGCTACGACACCATCCGGAAGAAGCGGGGCTCGGGCGTCGTGCCGGTCGTCAACGGCATCTGCAAGGGCTGCAACATGCGCCTGCCGCCGCAGCTGCAGAATATCCTGCGCTCCGGTGCCACCATCGAGGCCTGCCCGTCCTGCCAGCGGCTCATCTACGCCTCCGAGGTCTTCACCGCAGAAGCGCTGGGCCTGCAGCCGAGCTAGCTGCAAAGCCCTCGAAGGTCGCCCGGGGTGTCGCCCAGGTCGTTCCGGCGGGAGCGCCGGCGATGGGGCGAGGGCGCCAGGAGCTTTTAGGAACCGACCCATGCCCCTCCCCTCGCGCGCCGAGGTGCTCGCGTTCATGGCGCGGCACGAGCCCCTCGAGCAGACGCTGGCGCATTTCCCCGGCGTGACCCGCGAGCATCTCCGCGCCGTCCTGCGCGAGGCCGCGCTGCTCCTTCGCGCGGAGGAGGCCCAGATCCCCGGGGCCCAACCCGACCCTCGCCCCGAGCCGGCGCATTCCCCTCCGCCTCACCAGGCGCCGCCTTCCGCCGCGAAGGCCCCTCCAGCGCCCGCCGCGGCGCTGCCCGCTTCCCGAGCGCGGCGGCTGCGGCTCTTCTCCGACGGCGCGGCCCGCGGCAACCCGGGGCCCGCGGGCGCGGGCTCGGTGCTGGTCAAGGCCGACGGTGTGGTGGTGGCGCGCCTGGGCAAGTTCCTGGGCAGCCAAACGAACAACGTCGCCGAGTACCAGGGCCTCATCCTCGGCCTCGAGGCGGCCCTGAAGCTGGGCGCCGAAGAGATCGAGGTTCGCGCCGACAGCGAGCTGATGATCCGTCAGCTCCAGGGGAAGTACCGCGTGAAGAACGCCGGCCTCAAGCCCCTGTACGACCGCGCCCGAGAGCTCTTGGGACACTTCGCCAAAGCGGACGTCGCCCACGTGCCGCGCGAGGAGAACCGCGAGGCCGACGAGATGAGCAACCGAGCCATCGACGAGCGGATGTGAGGCGCCCTCCCTCTTGAGGGCGGTGCGGTTTTCGCCGCGGCGCAGTTGCGAACGGCCCTTGCGCCGCGTATTACCGGCCGGTGCGCCCTTCGAGCGACTACATCCTGATCGGCCCCCGCGGAGACCTGAGCGCCGACGAAGACGCTCGCTCGCGGCTCGCCCAGCGGCCCGGCCGCTACCTCCTGGCCCCGACTTCGCCCGATCTCCTGCTCGCCGTGCGCGCGCCCTACTCGACCGAAACGGCGCCGGCGCCGCGCGCGGTGCTCGCCGGCGACCTCTCGGGCCTCGCGCTGGCGGACGTGATCGCCTTCCTCAACCAGAGCCGGGTGAGCGGCGTCTTGAAGGTCCTCACGCCCGAAGGTGAGCGGGCGCTCGCCTTCAAGGCCGGCGAGATCCGCAGCGCCGCCTCCGACGATCCGGCGGACTCGGTCGGGGAGATCGCCGTCCGCCTCGGCCTGCTGGACCGCGTCGCCCTCGACCAGGTCATGGCCAAGAAGCCGCCCGCGAACCGCGTGGGACGCCTCCTGGTCGAGGCCGGACACCTCGCGCCCCACGGCCTGTGGCGCTGCCTGCAGCACCAGGTGAGCGAGGTCTTTCACGGCCTGCTCCTGGCGCAGTCCGGGGCGTTCCTGCTGGTCGACGAGGAGGTGGACGAGCGCGGCACGCCGGCCATCAACACCCAGGGCCTGCTCCTGGACTCGCTGCGGCGCATCGACGAGATGAAGGAGTACCGCAAGCGCCTCCCGTCCTCTCAGGCGTACATGGTGCGAAAGCGGGCGGCGGGGACCAGCCTGGACGAGCAGCAGCGCGCGCTCTACGACCTGTGCACGGGCGAGCGCACGCTCGCAGAGATAGCCCGGGCAACGCGGCTCTCCGAGTTCGAGGCGACGAAGGCCCTGCACGCCTTGGTCGAGGCCGGGTACGTCTCTTCGGCCGCGAGCCCGCAGTCGGCCCCGACGATGACCCCGACGCCCACCGCCGAGGAGGTGGCGGGGGTCTTCAACTCCATCTTCCGGGAGATCCTCGCCGAGGTTCGAGCGGTCAACATGTCCAAGGAATTCCTGGCGGCGGCGACCGGCGCGCTCGCTGGGCAAGCGGCGAAGTTCCCGTTCTTCGCGCGGCTCGCGTTCCAGCCGGACGGCTCGCTCCCCGATGAAGCGCTCTTTTCAAACCTGGCGAACGCCTCGCTTTCGCCCACCGAGCGAGCCCGCACCCTCCACGCCGCGCTGAGCGAGCTCATGTTCTTTCTGCTCTTCCAAACCAGCGAGCTCCTCGAGCCCAAGGCCGACGAAGACCTGGCGCGGCGGGTCAAGCAGCTGCTCGCGGCCATCGAGGGCCTCTGACATGGCGGGCGATCCACTCGAGGGCCTGCCCTACGCCACGCCGGAGCTGCCCGGCACCGGCGGCCAGATCCGCGCCGAGCCCGAGGACTTCGAGGTCGAGGAGGTGCCGGCCTACGAGCCGTGCGGAGAAGGGCCGCACCTCTTCCTGTGGGTCGAGAAGCGAGGCCGCAACACGCGCGACGTGGGGCGCGAGCTCGCCCAGGCGCTGCGGGTGGCGGAGCGGGACGTGGGAGCGGCCGGCCAGAAGGACCGCCGCGCCTTGACGCGGCAGCTCTTCTCGGTGCCAGGCCGCGCGCCCGAGGACGCGCGCGACCTCGCCGGCGAAGGCTGGCGGGTGCTCTCGGCGGTCCGGCACCAGAACAAGCTCAAGGTCGGCCACCTCAAGGGCAACCGATTCCGCATCCGCGTCCGCGGCGGAGGGCCCCAGGCGCTCGATCGGGCGCGCGCGGTGGCACAGGCGCTCGAGCAGCGCGGCCTCCCCAACGCCTTCGGCCCCCAGCGCTTCGGGCGCGACGGGCTCAACGCCGAGCTCGGCCGCGCGCTGGTGAAGGGCGACCCGGCCCCGCGGGCCCGCGCCGATCGCTTCCTGCGGCGGCTGTCCATCTCCGCCTACCAGTCGCTGCTCTTCAACCGGGTGCTCGCCCAGCGGATGCTCGACGGGCTGCTGGGCGCGGCCGTCCCGGGCGACCTGATGAAGAAGGTCGAGACCGGCGGGCTCTTCGTGAGCCGCGACGCGGCCGTGGACGCACCGCGGGTGGCCCACTTCGAGATCACGCCCACCGGCCCCATGTTCGGCCACCGCATGATGGAGCCCGAGGCCGACGCGCTGGCGCGCGAGCGGGCTGTGCTTTCGGCCGAGGGCCTCACGCTCGCTTCCTTCGAAAAGCTCAAGGGCGACGGCGAGGGGACGCGCCGGGCGCTGCGCCTCCCGCTGAAGCTCTTGGTGGAGGCGAAGCCCGAGGCGCTCTGCCTCACCTTCGCGCTGGAGAAGGGCGCGTACGCCACGGCCGTCCTGCGCGAGGTCATGAAGGTCGACGGCGCGGCGCTGGCGCCGGCGTCGCTGGTCGAGGAAGGTTAGGCCTGCGCGGGCCGCTCAGCGGGCGGGCGCCTCTCCTCACGCGCCCGGATGAGATAGCCCATCAACATCAGCGACGACGTGTTCTCCAGGACCCGCTCCGGATCCCGGGAGATGAGGTTCGCGCTGTACGAGAGGAAGAACTGCGCCAGCTCCTCGCCGGCCTCCTTCACGATGAGCGCGTTGAGGGCGGCCGCCTCCATGGTCCGGATGTCGTTGATGAAGCTGATGGCCAGAGCCTTCTTGTCGTTCTCCACGTCGCCCTCCCCTGACGGAGCGGCGGGGCGCCTCGCGGCCCGCCAGGGCAATATCCGTTCCGGCCCCGCCGTCCGCAACGCCCTGGCCCGCCGCACCGCCTCGACGAGCGCCGCGACAGACCGGCGCCGCTGACTTTGCGCTGGGAAATCGGCCATGACAGAATCGCCGCCCGCATCGGCTCCACAGGGCGAGCTCCTTCAGGAGGCTCTCGCAAAGGAGGGCGGTATGTTCACGGGCGTGAAGGTCTTTTCCGCCACCAAGGCGAAAGACCGCGAAGAGCTGGGCGAGCACGTCACTCGGTGGCTCAAGTCGAACGGCGACCTCGACATCGTAGATCGCGTGGTGACGCAGTCCTCGGACAACGAGTTCCACTGTCTCACCGTGGTTCTGTTCTACCGCGAGCGCAAGGGCGCCTGAGGGGCGTCTCTCGCCGCTGGGCCCATCTCCAAGACCGAGAATCGGACGCGACATGCCCGGGACGAGCCCCCGCATGATGGCGCGTGAGCCTCGAGCCGACGGCGCCTTGGCGCGCGGGCTCGCGGTGCTCGCCTTCGTCAACCTCTTCAATTACCTCGACCGCTTCGTCGTCGCCGCCCTGGTGGAGAGCCTGAAGCGCTCTGAGCTGTCGCTCTCGGACGCGCAGCTCGGCTCGCTGATGACCGGCTTCATCGTGGTCTACATGACGACCTCGCCGGTCTTCGGCGCGCTGGGCGACCGGCGGGCGCGGCCGCCGCTCATCGCGCTGGGGGTCGCGGTGTGGAGCGTCGCCACCGCCCTGGCCGGGTTCGCCCGCGGCTTCACCTCGCTCTTCCTGGCACGCGCCGCGGTCGGCGTTGGGGAGGCGGCGTACGGGACCCTCGCGCCGAGCCTGCTCTCCGACTACTTTCCCAAGGCGCGCCGCGGCCGGGTCTTCGCGCTGTTCTTCGCGGCCATCCCCATCGGCTCGGCCCTGGGCTACGTGCTGGGCGGGCTCGTCGACCGCGCCTGGGGGTGGCGCGCGGCGTTCTTCATCGCCGGGGCGCCCGGCGTGTTGCTCGCCTGGCTCGCGCTCCGCCTGCCCGACCCCCCGCGGGGCGCTCAGGATGAGCCGGAGCGCGAGCCGCGGCCCTCGGGTGCGGGCTTCTTTTCGACCTACCGCCGCCTCCTCGGCCACGAGCCGTACGCGCTCACGGTGCTCGGCTACGCCGCCTATACCTTCGCTTTGGGCGGCCTCGCGTTTTGGATGCCGGCCTTCCTCGAGCGCGCCCGCGGGGTGCCGCGCTCCCAGGCGACCGTGCAGTTCGGGGCCATCGTGGTGGTCACCGGGTTCATCGGCACGTTCGCCGGAGGCTGGCTGGGCGACGCGCTGCTGCGCCGCCATCGGCAGGCCTACCTCTGGCTGTCCGGCGCCGCGACGCTCGCCGCCGCGCCGCTGAGCCTCCTGGTCTTCACCGCGCGCTCGCCCTCGGTCTACGTCCCTTCGCTGGTGGTGGCCGAGGTGCTCCTCTTCGCCTCGACCGGCCCCATCAACTCGGCGCTGGTGAACCTGGTCGCCCCGAGCGAGCGGGCGACGGCGGTGGCGCTGTGCAACTTCGCCATCCACGCCCTCGGCGACGTCCCCTCGCCGTGGCTCATCGGCGTCCTCTCCGACCGCGGCGGGCTCAGGAGCGCGGTGCTGCTCGTGCCCGTGGCCATCCTGGTCAGCGGGGCCGTCTGGTGCCTGGCCGCCGCGCGCGCCCAACGCCGCGGCGAGGGCGGGTAAAGCGCGCCGCGCGGCTCCGGGTGCCTGGGCCCGATTCGACGCGTTCTCCTCTCGACAGATCCTCGCTCAGCCGACCGCCGTGCTGTTTGCCAATGAGCCATTCCCTCATCAGCGCCTACCGAGTCGGCGAACGGCGCCTGGCGACCGTCTTCACCGACATCACCGAGCGCAAGCGCGCCGAGGAGTCGCTCCGCGAGGCCGATCGGCGCAAGAACGAGTTCCTGGGCATGCTCTCGCACGAGCTGCGCAATCCGCTCACGCCCATTCGCAACAGCATCTACGTCCTCGAGCGGACCGCGCCAAGCGGAGAGCAGGCGCGCCGGGCCCTCTCGGTCATCGCTCGACAGGTGGACCACCTGGCGCGCCTGGTGGACGACCTGCTCGACGTCACCCGCGTCAGCCGCGGCAAGGTCCGGCTCCAGCGCACCCGCCTGGACCTCGTCGAGCTGGTTCGCCGAACCGTGGAGGACCACCGATCGATGCTGGAGAGCCGCGAGGTCGTCCTCGAGCTCCCGGACGCGGCTCTCTGGATCCAGGGCGACTCGACGCGCTTGGCCCAGGCGCTCGGGAACCTCCTCCACAATTCGGCCAAGTTCACCTCCGACGGCGGGAGGGTCGCCGTCTCACTGACTCGGACCGGGTCGCGCGCGGTGCTCCAGGTCGTCGACAACGGAGCCGGCATCGACGCCGACACGCTCCAGCGCCTCTTCGAGCCGTTCGCGCAAGCCGACCGGAGCCTGGACCGAAGCCACGGCGGCTTGGGCTGGGGCTCGCCCTGGTGAAAGGCATGGTCGCGCTTCACGGCGGCACGGTCCGCGCCGAGAGCGATGGGCCCGGCCGAGGCGCGCGCATGACCTTCGAGCTCCCGGCCGAGGCGCCCAGCGACGGCGAGCTCCGCCCCGCCGCGACCGACCGCGGCTGATCGTTCCTCCCTCGGCGAATCCGCCGGCGCGCGAGCGGCGAAGCGACGTGCGAGCGCCAATCCGCTCGCCTCGCAAGCCGTCGGTCGGGCTCGCCGGCGCGAGCGGCGCATCGACTCAGCCGGCCGGCGCCGCGCGCCGCCGCTTCTCCGCCTCCACCGCCGCGACATGCCCGCGAATCTCCTCCACGCGGGCCGCCCACGATTCGCGCCGCACGGCCTCCGAGCGCTCGCGCCGCGGCCCCGGCGCCTTTAGCGCCTCGCGCAGCTTCTGCACGAAGTCCTCGCGCCCCCGGCCGATGAGACACTGCCCCAGCTGCTCCACCTCCGGCACCGCGGTCGACACCACCGGCAGCCCGGCGGCCAGGTACTCGCGGACCTTGAGTGGATTGGCGTTCAGCGTCAGCTCGTTGATGCGAAACGGCAGGAGCGCCACGTCGAAGCCCTTGGCCAGCGCGGGCAGCTCGGCGTAGGGCCGCGGTCCCAGGAGGTGCACGTTCGGCCACCGGCCCAGCCGACTCACGTCCACGCGCGCCCGGCCGACGACCACCACGTTCCCTTCGGGAAATGCCTCGGCCGCCGCCTCGAAGAGCTCCAGGTCCACCCAGATCCGCGACCAGGCCGAAGAAGCCGAAGACCGGCCGCGGCAGCAGGGCGACCTCCGGCGGCACGCGGAGCTCGGGGCGGAGCGCGCGGGCGAAGTGCGCGTGGTCCACCCCGTGGCGGACGAGGGCGGTGCGCGGATTCAAGGCGCGCTTGGCCTGGAAGAGCCGCTCGGCCGAGGTGATGACGAGGTCGCTCGCGGCGATGAGCTTCGCCTCCGCCTCGGCGATGGCCTTCGACGGCGCGTCGGAGAACGCCGAGAACTCGTCCACGCAGTGGTAGATGAGCAGCGCCGGGTTCAGGCTGCGCGCCACCGGCTCCGCCGAGGGGAGAAAGGTCCAGACGATGGGCCGCGCGAAGCCCAGGCGGTGCATCGTCCGGGCGATCTGCCAGCGCAGCGCGGAGCGGTTGATCGCCCGGGCGGCCCCGCTCCCGAACACGGGCAGCGCCAGCGGCGACAGCACGTGGATGCCCGGCTCGACCTCCTGCACCCCCGAGAGCGCCCCCTGGAGCTTCACGGCGATCCGCCGGACATCGTGGCGCGTCGCGCGCGGCGGGCGGTTCCCCAGGGAGTTCACCCAGAGCACGCGGTTCTCCTTCGAGAGCGCCCGCATCAGGTGCATCTTCGAGAGCGGGTCGCCGCTCCAGTCGTTGGAGAAACAAACGATGTCCCGCCCCCGCAGCGCCTCGCCAAGGTCCAGGTCTCGCCGCATGCGCCCCACCCTCCTTCGCTCGAGGCCGCCTCAATTCACTCGGGCCGCGCTCGCCGCCGCGGCCCGCGGCCGCTCGCGCTCGGCGCTGAGGAAAAACGCGCGGTGCCAGGCCTCGAAGACCCACATCGCCCAGAGCTCCTCTCGCCGATTGACGCGCCCGCTCCGGTGCTCCGCCAGCAGGCCCTCGATCGCCCGCTCCCCGAAGATCTGCCGAGCCTGCGACCCCGAGGCCAGCAGCGCCTCCCGGCACGGGCCGTACAGCTCCGCCTTGAGCCATCGCCGAAGAGGGACCGGGAAGCCGCGCTTGGGCTGCTCGAGGATCGCCTGCGGCAGCCTCCCCGCCATGGCCTGGCGCAGCAGCCGCTTGCCGACGCCGCCCTGGAGCTTGAGCGCCGGGGGAAGGCCGGACGCGTACTCGACGAGCTCGTGGTCCAGGAACGGCACCCGGAGCTCGACCGCGTGGGCCATGGTCATCTTGTCCGCCTTGATCGAGAGATCGTCCGGCAGCCAGACCTTGGCGTCGGCGTAGAGCATCCGCTCCAGCGGCGGCCGCCCCTCCGTCCGGCGCCACAGGGGCTCGAAATGGCTCGCCAGCCCCTCCAGCGCGCGCGGCCCGAAGTGGCGCTCCACCAGGGCGTCGTCGAACGCGCGCCCGACGCCGAAGTAGCGCCCGTCGAGCGGCTTCTGCGCCGCGCGCAAGTACCGCCGGAGCTTGGCGTGGACCGGCAGCGCCGCCGCCGCGGCCAGGACCGCGTCGAGCGCCGGCCCTCCCAGGGCCCGCGCCTTCTCGATGGCGAGCTGGCGCCGGTAGATCGGGTACCCCCCCAGGACCTCGTCGGCGCCCTCGCCCGAGAGCACCACCACCACCTCTTCCCGCGCCCGCCGCGCCAGGTGCATCAGCGGAATGCAGGCTCCGTCCGAGAGCGGCTCGTCCAGGTGATAAGCGAGCTTTTCCAGGCTTTCGAGGAACAGCTCGCTGGTCACCCGCACCTCGCGATGCTCCGTCCCCACCGCGGCGGCCGCCCGGCGCGCCGACGCGAGCTCGCCCTCGCTGTCCCCCTCGAAGCCCACCGCGAAGCTCTTGAGGGCCGCCGGGGCTTGCTGCTTCATGGCCCAGGCGACCGCGGTGGAGTCGATGCCGCCCGACAGGAAGACGCCCACCGGCACCTCGGCCATCAGGCGCAGCCGGACCGACTCGAGCAGGAGCTGGGCGAGGACCTCGCCCTCCTCGACGAGGTCGCGCGCTCGCCCGTCGCCGGGGCCCGCCTCGACCGGGACGTCCCAGTAGGGCTGCACCCGCACTGCGCCGTCCTGGAAGACGAGGGCGTGGGCCGGCTGCAGCCGCTGGATGCCCTTGAACAAGGTCTGCGGGCCGGGCACGTAGCGCAGCGCGAAGTAGTCGGGCACCCGCGCCGCGCTCAGCTCCCGCTCCACGTCCGGGAAGGCGAAGAGCGCCTTCACCTCGGAGGCGAAGGCCAGGTCGCGACCCGCGAGCGTCCAGTAGAGCGGCTTGATGCCCAGGCGGTCGCGCGCGAGCAGGAGCTTGCGCGACCGGGAGTCCCACACCGCGAACGCGAACATCCCCCGCAGCCGCGAAGGCAGCTCCTCGCCCCACTCCTCGTAGCCGTGGACCAGGACCTCGGTGTCGGACCGCGTCGCGAACCGGTGGCCGAGCGCCTCGAGCTCGTCGCGCAGGGCGCGGTGGTCGTAGATCTCGCCGTTGTAGGTGACCCAGACCGTCTGGTCCTCGTTGGCCATGGGCTGGGCGCCGCCCGCGAGGTCCACGATGGCCAGGCGCCGGTGCCCGAGCCCCGCGCCCGGCGCCCGGTGGATCCCCTCGCCGTCCGGCCCTCGATGCGCGAGGAGCCGGACGGCCTCCTGCAGCGCCTCCATCTCCACCGGGCGCTCCGGGTCCTCGTTGATTCCTCCCTGCGATGCCGCACATTCGAGAGCCTCGCCCCCTTCGAAGCCGCCAGGCGCCGCCGGGCCGACTTCCCTTGAGCCCGCTAGGCGCTCAGCTGCTCGCGGTACAGCTCGAGCAGCGGCTCGAGCCCCGCCTCGGGCGGCGGCCTCTCGGCTCGCGGCGCTGCGAGCGCCCGGAGAATCTCCTCGGCGAGCGCCTGCGGGTCGCCGTTGCGAAAGAGCGCGACGCCCTCGGGCCGGTTCCCCACCGCGCTCGCCACCACGGGGAGCCCGAGCGCCAGGGCCTCGCGAACGGAGATCGCGTCGCCGTCGGCGACGGCGGGGCGCACGAACAGCGTCGAGGCGGCCAAGGTCGCCAGGGCCTGCGCGTGGTCGAGCTGGCCCAGGAAGTGGACCCGGTCTTCCACGCGGTAGCGCCGCGCCAGAGCGGCCACCTCGGCGTGCCGCTCGGGCCCGAAGATCGCCGCGGCCACCCGAGGCTCTCGCCGGGCCACCCGGGGCAGCGCCGCGAAGAGGATGCGCAGCCCGTACACGGGCCCAGGCCCCACCGCGCAGGACAGCAGCGGCCTCTGCTCGGTGCGCAGCGCGTCGAGCTCCGGCGGAGGCCGCCCCGGCCGGAGCGCCCCGGTGAACGCCGGAGCCACGGCGAGCCGCTCGCGGTCCACGCCGATGCGCGCGAGGTGCTGCGCGATCTGCGGATTCACCGCCACCACGCGCGCGAACGCCCGCGCCCCCGCCCTCGCCAGCGCGCGCGACGGCTCGCCTCGCGCGAGGAAGCAAGGCAACAAGCCGCTGTGGACCGTGAGCATCGCGCCGGGCCCGAGCGGCCGGCGCCCCAGCGCGCAAGCCAGGGCCACGAGCCAGCTCTTGGCGGTGTGGCCGCTGATGTGGGCATGCACGAGACGCCTTGCCGCCGCCTGCCGCGCCAACGCTGCCGCCAGCGCCAAGGGCCCGCGCGCGGGCACGACGCCCTGAAGCGCCTGGCCGCGGCCTCCCACGTCCACGCCTCGAACCTGCGCGCCGCGCGCCTCGAGCTCCTCGCGCAGCGCCGCCACGTGCACCGCGATTCCACCGTATGGAGGCGGAAAGCCACCCACCAGCAGCACCTTCGCGCCGTCCAGGGCGCGCCGCCTCACAAGCTCCTCCTCTGGTCCCGCGAGCGAGGCGCGCCGCCGGACTGGCCGATCTCCGCGGGCGGGCACGCCGGCGACGACCGCCCAGGGAGGCACATCGCGGATCACGACCGCGTTGGCGCCGATGAGCGCCCCCGAGCCGACGCGGATGTCCCCCAGGACACAGGCCCCAGCGCCGATCTTGACGCCGTCCTCGATGATGGGCGCGCCGTGGCTGGAAGACCTCCCGCCGATGGTCACATGCGGGCCGACCAGGACGTTGCACCCGATGCGCGACAACGGGTGAATGACGATGCCCAGGCCGCCGTAGGCGAGCTCCGTGCCCCGGCCGATCTGCGCCCCGGCGCCGATGTAGGAGCCGTACATGAATTGCCCAAGCTTGCGCAGCACCTGGGGCGCGATGGGCACCTTGCGGCGGTGAAGCGCGTGAGCAACCCGGTGGATGTCGAGCGCCGAGAACATGTCTTCCGCCCCCGGCGCCGCTCGCTTGGCGCCGAGCCCTCGGGCGACAAGCTAGGCACCGCCCGCTTCTCGCGGTAGGAGCCGGCGCCCTCGTGGCATGCGCCCCGGCTGAGCGAGCTCGAAGGACCTGAGACTCCACGTTCGTTGACTCGCATCGTGCCTTTGCCCCAGCATCGGGGACTCGAAGCCCTCAGGAGCCCTTCCCGATGTCCAGACCGCTTCTCGCCGCGCCGCGAAGAATCCTGGTCATCGAGGACAACTACGACGCCGCCGAGAGCCTCAAGGACGCGCTCGACATGAGCGGCCACCAGGTCGAGGTCGCGCACGAAGGCCGCAGGGCGCTCGACCTCGCGCGCACCTTCGCGCCGGAGGTCGTGCTCTGCGACCTGGGGCTACCCGGGATGGACGGCTTCGCGGTCGCCAGGGCCTTCCGGTCCGACCCGGCGCTGCGCTCGGCGCACTTGGTGGCGCTCTCGGGCTACTCGCAGCCCGAGGATCGGCGGCGCTCGGCCCAGGCCGGGTTCGACCGCCACCTGGGCAAGCCCGTCGACCTCGAGCTCCTGGACGAGCTCCTGGCAGAGGTGCCGGCCCTGCCGCGCCCGTAAGTCATCGCTCCGAAATCTCTGCTCCATCTCAACGTCCGAATCCATCCCGGCTGGCGTCGTTGCTCGTCGGTGACATGCCCTCTGGCATGCGCCCTCCTCGCGCCTCGCCATCCTTTGCGCCTCGGACCTTGAGATTCTGGAGCATCTATTTCTGCGCGATTCCTAAGTCCCCCCAGCGCCCATCGTCTTAGAGCCGCAGGCGTCAGCGCGAAGGGGCTTTAAAGCCCTGCGCAGCTTCGTCCCGCCCATCGACCGCTCCCGCCCGCCGCCGTGACCCTCGCCCGGACGGCAGCGAGAACCGGTCGTCGCCCGCAGCCTCGTCCAGGCGCCACCTGGTTCCCGCCCCTCGAGCCGAGGCGAGCAAGGTGAAGAGGTCGTCCAGGTGGCAGCCCATCAACGCCGACGAATACCCGAAAGGCCCGCGGCTGAAGTTCTCCCAGAGCGTCTTCCGTTTGATCTCAAACGGATTCGCTCCGGCGCGATTGGGGACGTCCTCGGTGGTCACGGCGGTCGCGAAGCCGTGCCGCACCAGCGAGGCGACCACCCGCTCGTCGTAGAACCCGTTGGGGTACGCGAACGACCGAACCGGGCGCCCGACCTGCTCCTCGATGGCGCGCTTGGAGCCGCAGATCTCCAGGTCGATCCCCTCCTGGCTCTCATGGGTGAGCACGGCATGGTGCACGGTGTGCGCGCCGATCTCGAAGCCCGCTCCTGCCATCGCCCGAACCATCGCCCAGTCGAGCACCTCGCCGGACAAGGGCTTGAGCTCGCCGGCGCCGCCCAGCGCCGCCTCCAGGCGCCCGATGAGCTGCAGCAGCTCGCCGGCGGGCTTGAGAGAAATCTGCCGTTCGACCTCCGCCGCCGCGCCTTCGCCCAGCGCCCCGATCGCGACGACGTTGCGCCCGCGGCGGCCCCGCTCCAGGCGGCGCGCCAGCTGGATGAGGTGGAACAGCCGATCGTGGGGAAAGCGCTCTTGCGTGCCCACGAAGCCGGTGGCGAGGTACAGGGTCGCGGGGAGCCCGCGCCGCCGCAGCAAGGGGAACGCGTGGTCGTAGACGTCGCGATAGCCGTCGTCGAAGGTGAGCACCGCCACGTCCCGCTTCGGCTCGAGCCGCCCGGCGATCACCTCGAGCGCCTGCGCCAATGGCACGATGTCGAAGCCCGCTCGGTGGATCTCGTCCAGGTGCCGGTCGAACGTGCTCCGCGCCAGGAGGAGGCCGGGGATGCAGCGCTGCGCCTCCCTTTCGAAGTCCTCCACGACGCGGTGATACGCCACGACGAGCACCCGGCGGCCCCCGGAGGCTCGCCGCGAAGCGCGCGCGAGGATCGGCTGGGCCCCGGAGTAGCGCAGGACGGCGGCCAGAAGCGCCTTGGCGGCTCGTCTCGCAAAGCCCATGGTCATCCGCTCCTCCTCGCGTCGAGCCCGTCGCGGGAGAGAACGCCTCTCCTGCGCGCCCGCTGCACCGCCCGCCAACGGCCCTCTCCCATCAGCCGAACGAGGACCTTGCGGAGCCTCACCCGCCCTTCGCGCGCCGCCGCGAACGCGGCGCCCGCAGGCGACCGCGCGATGATCCGCGCGGCCTCGGTGTGGCGACGGGCATTCGCCCATTCCAGCTTGTACGGCTCGGTGCCTCGCAAGAGCTCGTAGGCGGCGCGCCCCTCGGAGAAGGCCTGGGCGATGGTCTCGCCGAGCAGCACCAGCCCCACGCTCCGGCGCGCCCAGGCGGGGTCGTACCCGGACTGGTAGAAGTAGAACCGGTCGCGGTCGACGATGCCGTAGACCGACGCCAGCGCGCGGCCGTTCAGCTTCAGCGTGTGCAGCCGGAGCCTCCCGCTCTCGGCGAGCGCGCTGCTGGCGTCCCGGTGGAAGGCGCGCACCGCCGCGGTCCGGATGCCCTGAGAGCCGCCGTCCCCTTCCCACCGCAGCGCGTGGAGGCGCAGGAAGTCGACCAAGGCGGCGCTCACCTCCGCGGGGCGCTCGGCGCGCTCCAGGGCGAAGCCCGGCTGCGCGGCGAGCCACTTCCTGCGGCGCGCCAGGTTGTCGGCGCGCCCCCTCGCCTTGAGGTAGGCCTGGAAGTCGCCTCGCAGCTCGATGACCGGGCAGACCGACCGCGGCTCCAGCTCTGACACGAGCGCGCTGGGCCCGAGCCGCTCCAGCAGCGCGCGGCCCAGGGCGCTGCCCTTCTCCAGGTCGAGGAGCTCGACGAGGTCCGCGCGGGCCGCCATGCGCGCCAGCCTCTCGACGAGCAGCTGGCGGACCTCCGCCGCGCGCTCGGGCAAGGCCACGAGGTCCATGAAATCGGACCCGACCCATTGGTCGCCCATCAGCGAGAGGCGCCGCCCCGGGACTCCCGCCCATCGTTCCCGGGTCTCGTAGAGCGGCAAGAGCCCCACGAGGCGGTTGTCGCCGTCGCGGGCCGTGAGGATCCGCGGCAGCGCCGAAGGCGCCACGCGGCGCCACCAGAAGTAGAGCCACTCCCACGCGAGGAACGGCGAGGCCGCCGACGCTTCGTGGAGCTGCGACCACTCCCGGCGCAAGGCGGCGAAGCGCCCGCCGGTCGAGACCTCTTCGGCCCAGAGGTGCTCGCGTGCGCGATTGCTCACGGCCGCCCCCGCGCCGCGTCGCGCACGGCCGCCGCGAGGCGGGCCATCACCTGCGGGCTCAGGTCCTGGTGGATGGGCACCTCGAGCACCTCCCGCCGCAGCGCCTCGGCGTCCGGGAAGCCGCCCAAGGCGCACGTCGGGTGACCCCGGCGCCAGAAGTCCACCGTCTCGATCCCGCGCTCGCGCAGGCGCTCGGCGACGCCCAGCTTGTCGGCCACGCGCAGCGGGTAGAAGAGCGGGCAGACCCCCGGCGGCAGCTCGTTGAAAACGGGCGGCGCCACCTCCCTGAGCTGCGCGAGAAGCAAGAAGAAGTTCCTGCGGCGGCGCTCGACGACACCGGCAAAGTCCTGTGCCAGGGCGATGCGGCGCGAGAGCGCGCTCATGCCCAGGTCGGCGCAACCGCAATCGAAGTGCTGGGTGCCGGTCGGCACGCGGTCCACGCCGGCCGCGCCCACCAAACCCCGCCCCGCGCTCCGCAGGGCTCCGCGAGCCGCGCGCCCCAGAGATCCCCCGCGCAGCTCCAAATTCGAGAGCAGCGCGAAGGCGAGGTGCGAGAGGGTCGACGCGAGCGGCGGCTCCGGCGGCTCGGGCAGCCCGCGCGGCAGCGGACCGTTCAGGGCCAGCGCGCCGCCGTTGGGCAGCGGCAGGGTCTTGTAGAGCGAGAAGACCGAGGCGTCGCCGAAGGTGCCCAGCGGCCTCTCGCCGTCGCGGGAGAAGAGCGCCAGCGCGCAGTCTTCGACGAGCGAGAGCCCGCGCTCGTCGCAGAGCGCGCGCAGCGCCGCCGACGGCCCCGGGAAGCCGAGGTAGTGGATGTAGTAGACGGCCCGGGTGCGCGGGTTGATGAGGCGCGCCACGTCATCCGGGTCGACCTGCATCCGCGGCCCCACCCGGAAGAACCGGACCTGGGCGCCGGCGTCGAGCAGCGCCTCGATCTCCACGCCGTGGTGGTAGGCGGGCGCGAGGACTTCGCCCTGGTGGAGCATCAGGACCCGGGCCAGCGTCCAGATGGCGTTTCGCGCGAAGTAGTAGAAGCGCACCGCCGGAGCCTCGAAGGGGAACGGGGGCGCCGCCCGGGGCCCGCCCAGGAGCATGGACGGCCAGAGCGTGGGAAGCGCCGGGACGTACTGCAAGGCTCCGCGGCGCTCCTGCGCCGGCGGCGCGGGAGGGCTGCACCTTACCGCTTCCATCCGAGCGCCTCCTTGGCCCACGGGCCCGCGCGAAACTTGAGCGCGTGCGCGACCGTCCCCCGCACCGTCGGCGCGAACGCCCAGAGCCAGTGGTGGGCGCGATAGTGCGCCGTCCACTCGCGTTTCCAGGGCATGGGCGGCCCCAGGAAGTCGAAGCGCGAGAGCCCGCGGGCGCACGCGTCGCGCAGCACCGCCTCGAGGAGCAGCTGCCCTGGCGAGCAGTCGGCGTGCTCCTCCCGGTAGGCCGTCTTGGGCAGGTAGTAGACCCCGCCCTCCTCGATGCCGAGCTGGAACGCCACCGCCTCGCCGGACAGGCGCAGGAACGACAGCGAGAGGCGCCCTTCGAGCGCCGCTTGCCGCGCCCACTCGGCGTAGAAGCCGCGCGCCGCCGGGTCCATCGCGATGGCGGTCCCGCCGCGCCCCTTCCACCCGGACTGCTCCAGCGCGAACGCCTCCTCCAGCCGGGCCTCGAGCTCGGGGCCACCCGCGCAGCGCTCCACCTCGACCCTGCCCCGCGCCGCGAGCTTTCGCGCGCGCCGCCGAAGGTTCTGCTTCAGCTTCGCGTCGGTGCCCCGCGCCACAGCCTCGAACCCGCCGGCCAAGGGAATGTACGGCGTGCGCATCGACTCCCACTCGCCTGCCCGCCAGCCGTCGCGCCTCGCGCAGGCGAGGAGAGCGCGCGCCCGCCCGCCCTCCGGGACGTCGGGGATGACCAGGGCGTCGAACTGCGCCAGCACCTTGAGGTGCGACCAGAGCGCCGCAATCGCCTCCGGGCGGTCGGACTCGGCGATGAGGTCGAACCGGCAGGAATGGACGTTGGCCGGGGGGCGCAGCCGCCGCACCGGAACGCCAAAGACGCGCGCCGGCCCTTCGAGCAGCGGGAGCACTGCCACGAGGCGCCCCCGCTCGCGCGCGGCCAACAGGCGCAACGGCGCCTCGGGAGCGAAGTTGTCGAGCCAAGCCTTGAGGAACGCGTGGCGCAGGAACGGCTCCTCCTGGCCGCTGCGCGCGAGCAGGGCGTCCCACTCGGAACGGAGGGAGTCGAACTGCGCTCGCGAGAGCTCCTCGACACAGAGCGCGTCGAGCGGGGAGGCGGCGGTCGGCGGCGGCATCGGGAAGGACCTTGGGACCTCAGCTTGGCCACGGGCGCGCTGCGCGGCAGCGCCCCGGCGGCGACTCACCTCGCGCCTCGCCGCCCCAGCACGTGGCGCACGGTGTGGAAGACGATGGCCGCGTCGAGAAAGAGCGAGCGGTTCTTCAGGTAATAGAGGTCGTACTCGAGCTTGGCGCGGGCGTCCTCCACCGAGGCGCCGTATGGGTAGCGGATCTGCGCCCAACCGGTGATGCCGGGCTTGACCTCCTCCCGGAGCGCATAGAAGGGCACCTCCCGCTTGATCTGCTCCACGAAGAACGGCCGCTCGGGCCTTGGCCCCACGAAGCTCATGTCGCCCCGGAGCACCGCCAGGATCTGCGGGAGCTCGTCGATGCGCGCCTTGCGCAAAAACCTCCCCAGCCGCGTCACCCGGCCGTCGCTCGCGCGCGCCCACCGCGGGCGGCCGTCCGCCTCCGCGTCCATGCGCATGGTCCGGAACTTGGTGATGACGAAAGGCCGCCCGCGCAGGCCGACGCGCTCCTGGCGATAGAAGACGGGCCCCGGCGAGTCGAGGCGGACCATCGCCGCCGCGACGGCGGCGACCGGCGCCGAGACGACGCCCAGAATGGCGGCGGCGGTCACGTCGAACGCCCGCTTGACGAGAGCGTCCAGGCGCCCGACCCGAAAGCCGTCGGAGAAGGCCAGCTCGTCCGCCTTGAGGTGGCTCACCGGAAGCCGCCGCAGCGCCCGTTCCGCAAAGTCGGTGGCGCCCAAGACGCGGACGCCCCGCAGCTTGAGGCGCAGGAGCGCCTCCGAGGGGAGCGCCTCCGAGACCTCGCCCGCGGCCACGACCGTGGTCGCGCCAAGGCGCTCTGCGGCCTCTTCGAGCCCCGGACCGTCCCAGCGACCGACGACCTCTAGCTCGCCGGCGGCGTCGCGCTCGATGGCTCGGGCGAGCTCGGCCACCCGGGCCCCGCGGCCGTAGAGGACGACCCGCTCGGGCGCGCCCACGATGGTCGGCAGCGCCGAGCGCGTGAGGATGAGCGCCGCGGCAGCGCCCGCGGCCCCGGCGAGGAGCGCCGGGCCCGCCCCGGCGCGCGCTGGGGCGAGCGCGAGCGCCGAGAGGGCCAGCGCCGCGCCGGCCAACGTGCGCAGGAGGCGCTCGCCCGCCGCGCGGTCCCCGGCGGCGACCCCCGGGTCGTACAGGTCGCCGAAGTAGAGCGCGCCCTGGAACACCAGGCCGCACGCGAGCGCCGGCAGCGCGCGCGCGCCGCTCGAAGCGCCGGACGCGAGCCCGATGGCCAGCGCGGCGACGGCCGTCGCCGCCGCGAGCTCGACGACGAAGAGCACGATCTTTCGACGAGAGCACCAGTGGTGAAAAACGCGAAGCACCGCCGCCCCCCCGCTCCAGGGCCCGCCTGGAGGCCACCCGTCCCCTTGTCCTCTCCGCGCCCCTGCGGCTGCCCGGAGGCACCGGCGGGTCGCGCCGCGTGGCGACTCCGGGATCTCGGTCGATCAGCGCCCCCGCTCCTGCGCCAGGTAGGGCACCTCGCTGGAGTGGACGCCGTTGAGCACGCACCCTAGGAGCCGCGCCCCGGACAACGACTCCACCGCCTGCCACAGGAGGCTCTTGGCGGTGACCCCGGCCCGCACCACGAGCACCGCGGCGTCGCTCATGGACGCGAGCACCGCGCCGTCCGCCACCGGGAGCACCGGCGGCGCGTCGAGGTAGATCTCGTCGAAGTGCGCCTGCACCTCCGTGAGGAAGCGGCGCATCGCGGCCGAGGCGATGTGCGCGCCCGCCTCGTCGCGGGGCGCCCCCGCCGGCAGCACCACCAGGCGCGAGCCCGCGGGCCGCCGCATCACCTGGGCGACGGTGGCCTCCTGCTCCAGGAGCTCGCCCAGCCCCGGCCGGCCGGCCACCCCGAGGAGCAGGTGGAGCCTCGGCCGCCGAAGGTCGGCATCGACCAGGAGCACCCGGCGCCTCGGGTCGGCCGCCGCCGCCACCAGGGCCAGGTTCGCCGCGGTGAGGCTCTTGCCCTCGCCCGAGACCGCGCTGGTGAGCGCCACCACCTTGAGCGGCCGCTGGGCCCGCTCCCGTTCGAGCCGAGCGTGGAGCATGCGGTACTGCTCGGCCGCGACCGACGCCGGCGCGGTGATGGCCACCAGCGCGCGGTTGGGCCTGGCCTCGTTCGCCCGCCTGCCCGCGCGCGGGAGAAAATTGTCGGCTCGCTCGATGACCTCGTCCATGAACCCCTCGCCTCCCGACGGCCCTAGCGCGCCGCCTTGCCTGTCCGCTCCTCGCTCGGGAGGCGCGGGACCAGCGCCAGCACCGGCATCGACATGGCGCGCGCGGCCTCGGCGTCGCGGACCGAGTCGTCCTGCAGCTCGAGGAAGACGCCCACGAGCGCCGCGGCGCAGAGCGCCGCCAGGAAGGCGAGCAGCAGCCCCGAGCTCCGGTCCGGCTTGAACGCCTGGCGCGGCTCGACCGCCGGCGAGAGCACGTGGAACATGGACGCCCGCGCCCTGGCCTCCAGCTCCCGCCCCACCTCCGCCTCCACCTTGCGCGACAAGAGCGACTGATACTTTGTCCTCAAAAGGTCGTAGTCGCGGCTCATCACCGAGAGCTCCTGGCCCCAGCGCGGCGTCCGGTCGAGCCGCTCGCGATAGACCGTGAGCTCGTGCTCAAGGCTCGCCGTCTCGCCGTTCACCGCCGCGAGCTGCACCCGGAGCTGTGCGCCCAACGCCCCCTCCTGCTGCGCCCGCGCCTGGGCGGCGAGCTGGCGGGCCTCGATGGCCGAGAGCTCCCGCTCCAGCCGCTGCACCTCCGGGTGGTCCTCGGTCCACTGGCTCTTGGCCAGCGTCCAGTCGCGGCGCAGGTCCAGGGCGCGCCGCTGCAGCCGGCCGACCTCGGAGTCCGCGTCGAAGCGGCTCTGGAACGCGTCGGCCAGGTGCCGCTCGATGTCGCGCCGGGCGTCGCCGCGGGAATTCAGGGCGGCCATGATCCGCTCGGCGTTGCGCATGTTGGGCTCCAGCTGCTCCGGCAGCTCGCCCAGGTGCGCCACCTTGAAGGCGTTGATTCGCTGCTCCAGCGCCATCACCTGGCGGCTGATGCGCTCGAGCTCGTCGTCGAAGAGCGCGGCAATGTCCCGGGCCTGCACCTCGCGAACCCGGAGCGCCTCCTCGGCGTAGAGCTCCGGCAGCCGATTGGCGATCCGCGCGACCTCTTTCGGGTCGGGGCCGACCACCGAGAGCTCGAAGGCGGACTCGCCCTCGATCTTCACGTCGAGCATGGACCGCAGCTCCTCCACCGCCGCCTCGACCCCTTTCTTCTTGCGCAGGTCGGAGAAAAGATTGAGCTCGCCGATGGCCCGCTCGACGAGCGGCCGCGCGAAGAGCTCCTGCCGGGCGGTCTTGAGCCGGTCCTCCACTGGCGCCGTGACGCTCGGCTGGATCAGCTCCGCCGACGGCCGGTGCGGCTCCACGCGCACCACCGCCGTCGCGCGGTAGCGGTTCGGCAGCGCCGCCACCGCCGCCGCCCCGACGGCGAAGGCGATCGCGAAGGTCAGTGCGACCAGCCGGCGCCGCCGCCAGATCCCCCTGAGCACCTGCTGCAGCGTCATTCCGCGTTCCATGCCATCCTCTTCAGGGCATCCGATAGCCCAGCCTCGCGCCCGCGATGTTGCGCGACATCCCGGCGGCGGGGGCGGTGCCTATCTGCGAGATCCGGTTGTACGAGGCGCCCGCGAAGAACCCGCGCACGAAGCGCCACTCGACCCCCACCCCGGCGCCCCACCCCTTCGCGTCGGTCGGACCCTCGGGAGCGACCCCGTTCCGATAGAGCCCCGCAGCGGCGTCCAAGCTCACCGCCCGGCTCACCTTCCACGCCGCCGCGGCTTGCACGGTGTCCGCCCAGATCGCCGTTGCGAACCCCGCCGCCCCAAGGAGGTCTCGGCCCCCCAGGAGCGCGAGCTCGAGCCCGCGCGCCTCGTAGCCGAGCTGCGCGCCGAATCGGGGGACGACCTTCCCCGCCCCGCTCGACCAGAAGAGTGCGGGCCCCGCGTCCGCCGCGAGGAAGACATGTCGCGCCAGCTCGTAGCGGAGCGCTCCCGAGAGGGCGTGCGACGTCGCGGACGGAGTCGGCCCGGCGGTGAAGAGCTGGGCGCGGTAGCGCAGCCCGACCTCCAGCCGCGGGCTCAGCCGCCGCCTCAGCTCCGGCGTCAGGCTCTGGGCCACGTTCAAGGGCAGGCCGCCGGTGAAGAGGCGCGTCGCCTCGGCGGTGTAGCCCAGCGCGGCGGTGTCCCGCGGCGAAAGAAGGTATTCGACCCCGGCCTGTCCCTTGACCCAGAGCGCCGCGGAAAGCGTGTGGGCGATCCCGAAGCGGGGAAGCGTCGCGCTGTCCTCGACGCGGTAGAGCCAGCCTTCGGCGTGGAGCTTGAGCCGCTCGGCGGAAGCGTCTTTGTACGACAGCCTTCCTCGGTGGTCGGCGCCCGCGCTGCCGTCCCCCAGGTGATAGGTCAGGTCCGCCGCGTAGACCGCCTGGAGCTCGCGCACCTCGCTCTGGAGCTCGTAGCCGACCTCGGGCGAGAGCTTGGTCATCAGCGCCCCGCGGCCCTCCTGCGCCATGCCGTCGTCGAAGCGCTCTTCGGCGGCTATCCCGAGGATGGGGCGCTGAACCGGCGCGGCAAACGCCGCCGCGGCCCACAGGGCGGATGCAGCCAAAGCCCCCACCGCCCCTCCCGCCCTCGCCATGGCCGCCCCTCTCCCTCCTTCCAGCTCTTTGGTCACGGGACGACGATGGTGTCGCCGGGCGCCAGGGCGAAATCCTTGGTGGGGTCTCTCACCAGGAGCGCGTAGTCCACGAAATACCGGTCGCTCGCGGACCCCGAGCGGAGCACGACGATGTCCCCCCGGTCGGCGTACTCATTGGGCCCGCCCGCGAGAGCCAGCGCCTGCAGGACGGTGGTGCGGCCGCGCAGCGGAAAGCCGCCCGGGTGCGGCACCTCGCCGATGACGAAGAAGCGCGGCGCGTTCACCTCCCGGACGATCACCGACACGCGGGGCTCCTGCACGTACGAGCGGAGCCCGGAGGCGATCTCCTCGGCGAGCGCCGCCGCCGTCTTCCCCTCGGCGCGAAGCTCGCCCAAGAGCGGCAGGCTGATGTTTCCGTCGGGCCTCACCGGGACCACTCGGGAGAGGTCCGGGTCGCGCCACACCGAGACGTCCAGGAGGTCCTCCCGGCCAATCCGGTATTCGCTCGGCGCGGGCTCCGACGACGGCAGGCGCGGCTCGTGAGCGCAGCCCGCCGCGGACAGGCTCAGGAACAGGCCCCACGTGAACACCGTCGCACGCCTCATCGGACGTCTTCCCTCCGCGGGCTCGCCTGAGCGCGCGCTCGCCGTCGAAAAGAAAAGGCGGCGCGCCCGCGGCGCACATCCCCCTCGCGGCGGCCGCGGCGGCGAGCGGCGCCGCCCCGAGGAATGGGTGGGGGGTCTGAGGGGCCGCGGCCAGTGGCGGCCAATCTCACCCGCGGGACAAGGCCGTTCCACGGCGAGGAAACGGTGCGCACCTCGGCGCCGCGCCCCACCGCCTTAGGGCGGCGCCGGCACGCGGCTTGTAACATCGCTTCCCAGCCAGAGGCACAGGGGGCCGGCGAAAGAATGAGGGGCCGATGAGGAAGGTGGCGGCGGTCGCGCTCGGGGCGTTCTTGCTGGCCGCGGGGGTCTTCGTCGTGTGCGCGCAAAGGCTCGACCGCGGCCGAGCGGAGGCGGCGGCGCTGGCGAGCGCGGGGGCGGCCATGGCGATCGGGGGAACGATCGGAGCGGCCCGACGGCGCGCCCTGCCTTCAGGGCCGCCGAGCCCGGCCTTCGCTCCGCCCGAGGCTATCGCCCCGGCCCGGCCGCTGGCGGGTCTGGAATCGGGCCTCGGGCGGAGCCGGGCCCGGCGGGCTCGGAGGACATGAGCTGGCGGGGGTCGACGATGCCGCACTCCTTGATTTTGTAGAGGAGCGCCTTGTAGCTGATCTTCAGGCGCACGGCGGCCTTTCGCTTGTTCCAGGCGGTCTTGGCGAGCATGGCCAGGATGGCGTCCCGCTCGGCGAGCATGGCCGCCCTCCGAGAGACGTCCTTGAGCGAGACGTCCTCACCCAGGGCCGGCACAGGGGGAGGCGGCGGCAGCGGCTGGCCTGCCAGGGGCGACAGCGCCGCCGGGTCGCGCACCGTGTTCGACCTCGGCTTGAGCTCGGCGAGCACGCCGGGAGGGTCGCCGAGCACCACCAGCCGGCGCACCAGGTTCTCGAGCTCGCGCACGTTGCCCGGAAAATCGTGGGCGAGCAGCCGCTGGAGCACGTCGGGGGGGAGCGGCTCGTCGGACTGGATGTACTTGCGCTGGTACTTGCGGACGAAGTGCTCGAACAGCGGCGGGATGTCCTCGCGGCGGTCGCGCAGCGGTGGGATGGAGATGGTCACCACGTTGAGCCGGTAGAACAGGTCCTCGCGAAAGTTGCCCGCGCGGATCTCGGCCTCCAGGTCGCGGTTCGTGGCGCAGACCACCCGGGCGTCGACCCGCACGCTCTTCTTGCCCCCGACGCGGAAGAACTCCTCGTCCTGCAGGACCTGGAGAAGCTTCGCTTGGAGGCGGATGTCCATCTCGCCGATCTCGTCCAGGAAGATGGTCCCCAGGTGCGCGAGCTCGAACTTGCCGGGCTTCTCCGCGGTCGCGCCGGTGAACGCTCCGCGCTCGTGGCCGAAGAGCTCGCTCTCCAGGAGCTCGGAGGGGAGCGCGGCGCAGTTGATCTTGAGCAGGGACTTGCCGCGCCTCCGGCTGCGCTGGTGGACCTCCCGCGCCACCACCTCCTTGCCGACCCCGCTCTCCCCCAGCAAGAGCACCGGCACGTCGGTGTCGGCGATCCGCTCGATGAGCGACTGGATTTGCCGCATCGGCTGGGAGCGCGCGATGACGAGCCGCTCGGCGGTTTCGTCGGCCGCGGCGCCGTGCGGGCGGGGCGTGGCAGTGGCGAGCGGCGGCGACCCCACGCCGAGCGCACGGGTCATCGACGCCAGCAGGTCGGCCGGCTCGATGGGCTTGGTGAGGTAGTCGGTCGCCCCCACCTTCATCGCTTTGACGACCTCGTCGGAGGATCCCAAGGCGGAGAGCACGATGACCGGCACGCGCCCGCCTCCGCTGCGGTAGCGGCGCAGAAGCTCCAGCCCGTCCATGCCGGGCATTCGCACGTCGAGCAGCACGCCGTCGAAGGTGTCGGCCGCGAGCATCGTGAGCGCGTCGGGGCCGCTCGAGGCCGTCCTCACCTGGAATCCGGAGTCGCCGAGCACCTCGCGCACGAAGTCGCGGGAGGATTCATCGTCGTCGACCACCAGGACTGCCGCGTCACGTTCCATCGCCGCACCGGCCACCGCTCCACTCAAGGCTGCCGCTCCGCACCTCTTTCGCGGGCGGGTCCAAGCTGGGCAGAAAGCTGCCTACTCGGAGAAGAGCCGGCAACTCGAGCGCCGCTGCCGCGCCTCAGCGGGCCCGCCGGCGCGAGCGCCCCGCAAGGTACCCGGCGGCGCTCTGACCCAACCGGGCTCCGGCGGGGAGCGCCAGCTTGAAATGCCGGGGGACCCGACCGCCGGTCGATCGCACCCAGATCGCCTCGGCGACGAATCGACCGAGCCTCGCCGCGAGCGCGCCCAGCGCCGCGGAGAAGACGGTGAAGACAAGCCGCTCCTTGAACGAGCGCGGCCCGGGGTCTGTGAAGCGCGCGGCCATGCTTGGAACGATGGAGGCCTCGGCGCTTGCCGGCAACCCGGAGCCTATCGCCGGCCGCCGACCGGCGGTCAAAGGGTCGGGTGGGCTCTCGCGATGGCGGGGATGGCGCGCAGGAACTCGAGCGCGCGGTCGATCAGCGCCTCGCACACGTTCACGAGCTCGTGACCTGAATCGAAGAGCTCCAGCCGAGCGCCTGGGGTTCAGGGCGACCAGGCGCTCCACCTGAGCTTGCGGCACCACGTCGTCGGCGCGGCCGTGCAGGACCAGCGCGGGGCAGGAGAAGCGCGGGTACGGCTCGTAGCGAGCGACGTCCTCCGCGAGCTGCCACCCAAGGCCCCGGCGCCGCTTCTCGGCCACGTGGTCGACCTCGAGCGTACCCTTGCGGCGCCACTCGTCCATGGCGCCGGGCCCCAGGCGCTCGGCCCATCGCGCGGCGAAATCTGCCGCGGGCGCCATGAGGACCAGCGCCTCGACCGGCCGGCGCGACGCGAGGAGCGCCGCGAGGTAGCCGCCCATGCTCGAGCCGATGACGACGGGGGGCCGCCTCGCCTTCGAGAGCGCCGCCTCGGCGATGGCCAGCTGGCCCGTGAGAGTCAGGTGCTCGAAATCGCCGCCGTCCAGCGCGGGGACCTCGAGGGGCACGCCGCGCTCGGCGAGCCGCTGCTGGAAGCGCTGCGCTTTGAAAGAGCCGGGGCCGGAGGCGAAGCCGTGCAGGTAGAGGAACATCCGCGCACTATAGCGGCGCACCTGCGACAGAAGCTCAGCCCAAGACCCGCCGCGCTGGCGAGCACAGCGAAACTCGGGGCGCTGCGTCCCCGAGCTCGGGTCATGACCCAACCAGATCTGTTCCGAAGGAACTAGGCGCTGGGAACCGCGCTCGTCGAGCCGCGCGACTTCTCCATCACGCCTTTGACGCCGCTCTCACGGAGCGTGGAGCGCATCTGGCTGCCGGGCATCGGCGCGAAGAAGACGCCGAGTGCGCCGCCGACCAACACGCCGATCGCAAAAGTCCCGATTCCTCCGAAGACCGCCGAGGCCGTGCTCTTGCGCTCGAGGCCCAGGCGGTCGAGCAAGACCTCGCTCACCTCGTCGCCCCAGTCCGCCGCTCGCTTGAGCCCTTTGATTCCCGCGTAGACCTTGGCTCCCTTGATCGCCTTCTCCCAGGTGGACATTCCCCCTCCTCGTCGCAGTGCGACGTCGCCTCGAGGACGACCGCAAAACGAATCTAGGGACCCCGCACACAGCCGAGCCCGGTCGATAGGCAGGCCACCCAATGCGCCGGCCGCCCGAGACGTCCCCGAGGGGGCGCTCGCGGCGGCCTTGAGCGAGCTTCAACCCGGCGATGGCTAGCGGGCGCGCATCCCCTTCTTCACCGACTTCTGGTGGCGCACGCGCTTGCGCTTGGCAGCGACCTGCTTGACCTTCGCCCGGTTCTTCACGGTCCTCTTGGTGCGATTGCCCTTCTTCACAGCCATGGAAAGCTCCCTTCAAAAAAGTGATGATGATTTCTCGCGCTTCACGCAGCGAGAGGCTGACGCGCGCGCATTCTACCGAGCGCGGGCAGAAGCCCAAGCTTTCTTTGCGCCTTCTACGCGAAGGCGCCTAGAGAAGCTATTCTTCTTCTCCAGCGAGGGAGTGCGGCCGCCGCAGCAGGTCTTCCAGGTGGGCGCGCTGGAGCTCGGTGAGGTTCTCGAACCGCACGCCGATGGCGACGCCCGGCCTCGCCCAGGCGACCACCGCGGTCAACTCGAGCTCGTCCTCTCCGCCGAGCTCGATGAAGAGCCGCAGCGAGTCGCCGCGGCGGTAGACGCGCCGGGTCTTCAGGCACAGGCCGCCGAGCCCGATGTTTCGGGTCGTGGCCTCCACCGCCTTGGCGAGATCGGCCGGGGACTCGAAGCGCACGCCGACCCGAACTGGGGCGCGAGGGTGCGAGCGCCTCTCCTCCTCGGAGCTCCCTGCATGGGAGTGCCTCGCCTCGGGCGCGGGCTGCGGCAGCGATAGAGCACGTACCATGGTCGTCACCTTGCCGAGTCGGGCACAACGCCGCGCTCTCGAGCGCGAAAATCAGCACGGTCTGTGCCAACGCCTGCGACTTTCCGGCGCAGCGGCGGGCTCCCAAAGATCGCGCGAGTACGAGGAAAGTGCTATCGGAAGGCCGCCGCGCGCTCGGCCGCGGCTGCTCCGGAGCGTCGGGAAATGGGTCGCGCCAGCCTCATCCGCCGTCGGAGCCGAAGCCGCTCGCGGACGGGGCCGCGGCGGCGGGTCATCGCGCTGGCGGCGCTGGCAGTGCTCGCCGCCGCGGGCCTGGCCGCCTACGACCTTCGCGACCTGCCGTCGGGAGAGCAGGTCGCCAAGCTCAAGTCGACGCCGGTGCGCGAGACCGCGCTCATGCGCGAGCGCAAGGCGCAAGCGGTGCGGGAGCGCCGGCCCTATGCCATCCGCCAAGCCTGGGTCGACTACGCGCGCATCTCGCCGGCGGTGATCGCCGCGGTGGTGGCCTCGGAGGACGCGCGGTTCTTCGAGCACGAGGGGCTGGACCTCAAGGAGATCCACAACGCCCTCCACGACACGCTCGCCGAGGGGCGCTCGCTCCGCGGCGCCTCGACGCTCACGCAGCAGCTGGCCAAGAACCTGTGGCTCTCCGGGGACCGGAGCTTCTTGCGCAAGCTGAAGGAGGCGTGGCTCGCGCGGCGGATCGAGGAGCGGCTCTCCAAGCGGCGAATCTTGACGCTGTACCTGAATGTCGCCGAGTGGGGCGAGGGCGTGTTCGGCATCCAGGCCGCGGCGCAGACCTGGTGCGCGAAGGACGCCTCGCAGCTCTCGCTCGCGCAGGCGGCGGCGTTGGCCGCGATGCTCCCCAATCCGCACCGCTTCACCCCGAGCGCGAAGGCCGCTCTCTTCCGCCGCGCCTCGCACGTCCTCGATCGCGTGGCCGACGAGAGGCTCGCCACGCCCCAAGACCTAGAGGCGGCCCGCGCCGAGCTCGACGCCTGGCTCGGACAGGGGCCGCGCCTCAAGCCCCAGCCCGAGCCCGAACCCGAGCTGGAGGAGAGCCCTGGCGAGGAGCAACCGGTCGACTCGAGCGCGCCGGCCGCGGCAGGCGAGGCAGCGGCCACCCCCGAGGAGACCGGCGCCCGGCGCTGATTCGCTCGTGGGCTCTCGGGCCTGGGTCGGCGCCACCCCTTTCGCGCCCTTTGGACCCGGTGCCCTGCCGGATGACGCAGCTCCATCCGGCCACCCAAGCGAAGGGGAGCCGCGTCGCCGCAGCTCCCCTTCTCGATTTCTAGAGAAGCGACCTGGAGCGGACTAGCGCCGCTTGATCAGATTGCCCAGCTTGGCCCGCGAGCCGTCGCCCGACTGCTTGCGCATGTATTCGCGGTAGTCGTCGGCGCCCTCGTGGGCGAGCGCCTTGATGGACAGAGCAACCTTCCGGTCGGTCGAGTTGATGTCGATGATCTTGACCTCGACGTCGTCGCCTTCCTTGCACACGTCGCGCGGGTTCTCGACCCGCTCGTCGCGCATCTCGGACACGTGCACCAGGCCCTCGATGCCCTGCTCGATTTCGACGAAGGCGCCGAAGTCGGTGACCTTGGTGACCTTGCCCTTGGCGCGGCTGCCGACCGGCATGCG
Organism: uncultured delta proteobacterium; assembly: GCA_963772225.1. Taxonomy (GTDB): domain Bacteria; phylum Myxococcota; class Myxococcia; order Myxococcales; family UBA5297; genus CAVYWD01. The sequence goes on from CAVYWD010000001.1 coordinate 101,180, forward strand.
CTCGGCGAGCGTCTCCCAGGGGTCCTGCAGGAGCTGCTTGATGCCGAGGCTGAAGCGCTCGTTCTCGACGTCGATGTTGAGCACCACCGCCTCGACCTCGTCGCTCTTCTTGAACAGCTCGCCGGGGTGCTTGACGTGCTTGGTCCAGGAGAGGTCGGAGACGTGCACCAGGCCGTCGATGCCCTCCTCGACTCCGACGAAGATGCCGAAGTCGGTGACGTTCTTGACCTGGCCCTTGATGACCGAGCCGATGGGGTACTTGTCCTCGAGCAGGGTCCAGGGGTTCGGCTCGATCTGCTTCATGCCCAGCGCGATGCGCTTGGCCTTCGGATCGATGTCGAGGACCATGGCTTCGACCTGGTCGCCGACGTTGAGCATCTTGGAGGGATGCTTGACCCGCTTGGTCCAGCTCATCTCGGAGACGTGGACCAGGCCCTCGACGCCGGCTTCGATTTCGATGAACGCGCCGTAGTCGATGACCGAGACCACCTTGCCCTTGACGCGGCTGCCGACCGGGTACTTCTCGTCGGCGCGGTGCCACGGGTCTTCCTGGATCTGCTTGAGGCCCAGGCTGACGCGCTCGGTCGCGGGGTCGAACTTCAGGACGACAACGCGCTGCTCGTCGCCGACGTTGAAGACCTCGCTGGGGTGCCGGATGTGGCCCCAGCTCATGTCGGTGATGTGCAGCAGGCCGTCGATGCCGCCCAGGTCGATGAACGCGCCGTAGTCGGTGAGGTTCTTGACCACGCCGGTGAGGATGGCGCCCTCCTTGAGCTTCTTGAGGGTCTCCTTCTTGAGCTCCTCACGCTGCTTCTCGAGGAGCACCCGGCGGGAGAGCACGATGTTGCCGCGCTTCTTGTTGAACTTGATGACCTTGAACTCGAATTCCTTCGAGATGTACTGGTCGAGGTTGCGCACCGGTCGGATGTCGACCTGGCTTCCGGGGAGGAACGCCTTGACGCCGATGTCCACCGAGAGGCCGCCCTTGACGCGCCCGACGATGATGCCCTTGACGATCTCGTCGCGCTCGCAGGCCGCGCTGATCTCGTCCCAGATGCGCATCTTGTCGGCCTTCTCCTTGGAGAGGACGACCATGCCCGAGTCGTTTTCGCGGGCCTCCAGCAGCACGTCCACCGGGTCGCCGACCTTGATGGTCACCTCGCCCTTGGCGTTGGTGAACTCGCCGATGGGCACCTGACCCTCGGACTTGTAGCCGACGTCGACGACGGCGTAGTCCTTCGTGAGCTGCACGATCGTCCCTTTGACGATCTCGCCCTCTTGCAAGACGCCTTCGCCGCCGCGGTCCTTGATGGACGCTTCGAACATGGCGGCAAAGTCTTCGCTCTCCGGAATCGGCGTGGTCTCGGCATTCTCCATGAGAAAGGAACCTTCCAAGCTGCGGCGAACCGCTTTCACGCCCCCTATGAATTGTCCGCCCGTCCACGGGGATCGATGGTCGGGCGCGCGCGCTGGCACAAAGCCTGAGCACACCTCGAGAGGAGCGCGGACCGTAGCTGGGGGAGTTCCGGGTGTCAAGCCACGGAAAGCAAAGCCCGTTCCTCGTGTTTTCCGAGGACCGAAACCTCGAAGCTCGAAGACGGCAGCAGGCCGGCGCGCTCGCCCGCGCCGGCCTGCTCAAACCCGTGCTTGGAATAGGCGGTCAGGCTTGGAACGACGAGCCGCAGCCGCAGGATGACCGGGCGTTCGGGTTCTTGAACGCGAAGCCGGCGTGCATCCCTTCCACGACATAATCAACCTCCGTCCCCTTGAGCAGCGGGACGCTCTTCTGGTCAACGAGGATGCTGATGCCGCCCTGTTCGAACTTGAGGTCGAAGGGCCCCGCCTCGGCCACCACGTCCATGTCGTAGCTGAAGCCGGCGCAGCCGCCGGGAACCAGCCCGATGCGCAGGCTCTGCCCCTCGAGGTTCTGCTCGCGGAACGCCTGCTTGACCGCCTCTAGCGCGCGCTCGCTCAGCGTGACCGGGTTCTCGCTCGCGCCGACTTTCGCGATCTCGGGCTTCTGCGTCGAAATCTCCATCGCTCGTCGCTCCTTCAGGGCCGTCGAGGCCGTTTCGGTTTGGCTTGGGATGCGGCAACCGGCGAAACGGCTCAATGCAGCTGAAGAGCCCAACCGGGGCTCCTCGCCCTGCTCGGACGAGCCTCGGCGCTGGAGCGGAGTCGCGTGGGGCGCTGGAGCCGACGGGCGGCTCCAGGCCGCGCCATCAGGCGGCCACGGCCTCGTCGTCCTTGGCCTCTCGCGAGCCGGGCTGGCGCCCGAAGGTCTCGGCGAGGTCGCGCATCATCCGCGCCGCCCAGTCGGAGAGCTGGCCGCCGACGAGCTTGAACTTCCAATTGCCGTCGACCACGCCGGGCACGTTGACCCGCGCCTCCGATCCCAGGCCCAAGACGTCTTGGATGGGGACCACCGCCAGGTCGGCCACCGAGGCGTAGGCAGCGCGCATCATGTGGTAGTGGCAGGAGGAGCCGTCCGTGGCCGTGAACCGGCGGAACATGTCCTTCTCCCGCTCGCTCGCCTTCTGGTACCAGCCCACGGTGGTGTCGTTGTCGTGCGTGCCGGTGTACACGACGCTGTTGCGCACGTGGTAGATGGGCAGGTGCGGGCTCTGCGCGCCCTCGCCGAAGGCGAACTGGAGCACCCGCATTCCCGGCAGGCCCCAGCGGTCGCGGAGCGCGCGCACCCCTCGGGTGATGATGCCCAGGTCCTCGGCGATGAACGGCGCGTCTCCCAGCGCCTTGCGGACCGCGGCGAAGAAGTCGTCGCCGGGGCCCTCGACCCACCGGCCCTCGCGGGCGGTCGGAGCCGAGGCCGGCACTTCCCAGTAGGCCTCGAAGGCGCGGAAGTGGTCGATGCGCACCACATCCGCGGTGCGCAGCGCGCCCTTCAGCCGGCCGATCCACCACTCGAAGCCCTGCGCCTTGTGCCGCTTCCAGTCGTAGATGGGCGTTCCCCAGCGCTGGCCGTCCCGGGCGAAGTAGTCGGGCGGCACGCCGCTGACGACCCTTGGGCTTCCGTCGGGGTGGAGCTGGAACAGGTCGCGGGCGGCCCAGACGTCGGCGCTGTCGCGCGCGGTGTAGATGGGGATGTCGCCGATGATCTCGATCTGCGCGGCGGCGGCCTTGGCGCGCAGGCGCTGCCACTGCTCGTCGAACCGGAACTGGATGTAGCGCTGAGCCCGGACGCTCTCGGCCAGTCGCCGCGCCGCCTCGTCCACGGCGCCCGGATGGCGCAGGGCGATGGGCTTGGGCCACTCCCACCAGGGCTGGCCGCGGTGCTCGAGCTTGAGCGCCGCGTACAGCGCGTAGTCATCGAGCCAGTGGGCTTGCGACGAGCAGAAGGCCTCGAAGCGCTCGCGCTCGCCCGGAGCGCCTCGCTCGAAGAAGCGCCGCGCCGCTCTGGGGAGCAGCTCGCGCCGAATTCGGGAGACGGCCTCGTAGTCGACCTGCGGGGAGTGCGGCGCACGCGCCCGGCCCAGCTCTTCGCCGGTCAGGTCGCCCTGGCGGGCGAGCTCCTCCAGGCTCACGAGGAACGGCGAGCCCGCCCACGAGGACTGCGCGACGTACGGGTTGCCGACGTCGTCCGGTCCGACCGGCAGCACTTGCCAGTAGGACTGCCCGGCAGCGGCCAGGAAGTCGAGAAAAGCGAGCGCTTCGTCCCCCAGGGAACCGATCCCGCATTCGCCAGGGAGACTCGAGAGATGCAGCAGGACGCCGGCAGATCGATGAAGTTGCACAGGCGGCATCATCGGCGGCGCCCGCCGCCTCTGTAAAGCGCCCCCCTTCGAAAGCTCGTCGGCGAACGGCCGATCCGTGAAGGACCGCACACAGGGCGATCAGGCGAGCGACCGACCGCCGTCCACGGCGAGGATCTGCCCGGTGACGAAGGTGGACCCGGAGGCCAAGAAGACCACCGCCTTGGCGACGTCGCCCGCGTCGCCGATGCGCCCGAGCGGGATCTTCGCGACGGCCGCTCGGCGCTCGTCCTCGGAATAGCTCTCGGGAAAGACGACGGTGCCCGGCGCGACGCCGTTGACCCGGATCTCGGGGGCCAGCTCGAGCGCCAGGCACTTCGTCAGCATGGCGAGCCCCGCCTTGGCCGCGCAGTAGTGGGCGTAGCTCTTCCACGCGCGCAGCCCGCCGCCCACGTCGAGGATGTTGACGATGTCCCCCCTACCCTTCCTGCGGAGCGACGGGGCAGCGGCCCGGCAGCAGTAGAAGGGGGCGGTGAGGTTGGCGTCGAGCATCCGCCGCCACGCGGCGTCGTCGATGTCCTCCAGGGCGGCCCGCTCGAAGACGGCGGCGCTGTTGACGAGAAGGTCGCACCCGCCCAAGGCGTCGGCGGCGGCGAAGACCGCGCTCACCTGGGCGGAGTCGGTGAGGTCCGCCTGGGCGAGCTGCGCCCGCGCGCCCGCGGCGCGCACCGCCGCCGCGGTCGCCTCGGCGCCCTCGCGGCTCTGGAAGTAGTGCACGACCACGCTCGCGCCTTGGGCCGCGAGCTCCAGAGCGACGGCCTTGCCGACCCGGACGCCGGCGCCGGTCACGACCGCCACCCGCCCCTCGAGCGCTCGTTCCATGGCCGGGAATGTAGCGGACCTAGCGCGCCGCCGGAACTGCCTTGGGCGCGCCGAGCTCGGCGGGGCTCGCCTCGAGCCCCGGGCCGCCGTCCACCGGAAGCACCAGGGTGAACGTCGTCCCCCTCCCGACCTCGCTCTCAAAGCTCAAGGTCCCGCCGTGCTTGTCGACCACGATCGACCGCGCGATGGCCAGCCCCTGCCCCGTCCCCTTCCCCACCGGCTTGGTCGTGAAGAACGGGTCGAAGACCCGGTCGCGGATCTCCTCGCGGATGCCGCACCCAGTGTCCTCGATGGAGATGCGGACCGAGTCGCCCTGGCGCGCGGTCTGCACGCGGATGCGGCCTCGCCCGCCGGTCTTGGCCACGACTTCGCCGATGGCGTGCGCCGCGTTGACGAGCAGGTTCAGGAAGACCTGGTTGATGTCGCTCAGATGGCATTTCACCGGCGGCAGGTCGCCGAGCTCCTCCTCGACGTCGGCCACGTACTTGGTCTCGTTCCGGGCGATGGTGAGCGTGGTCCGCAGCGCCCGGTTCAGGTCCGCCAGGTCCTTCTCGCGGCGGTCCGGGTGCGCGAACTCCTTCATGGCGCTCACCAGCGTCGAGATCCGCGAGATGCCTTCCTTGGCCCGCTCGAAGGCGGCGGGCGCGTTCTCCTCGATGTACGCGAGGTCGGCCTCCTGCTCGGCCTGGGCGATGGACTGCGCCAGCGCCTCGCCGCCCGGCGCAGCCGCCAGCGTCGGCAGCGCCCCCCGGTAGGCGGATAGCACGCGCTGCGCCTCGCGAAAGCTCTCGGCCAGGAAGGCCAGGTTGTCGCCCACGAACTGGGCCGGCGTGTTGATCTCGTGGGCGATGCCCGCGGCGAGCTGGCCCACCGCCTCGAGCTTCTGGGCGTGCCTGAGCTCCAGCTCGAGGCGCTTGCCGCGCTCCTCGTCGGTGACATCGGAGATCACCACGAGCATGCGCGCCCAGGTCGCCTCGCCGCCGATGGGCCGCAGCTCCAAGTCGAGCGCCCGCCCGCGCAGGGCCATCCGGCGCGGCACCTCCCTCAAGAGCGCGGGGTGCGGCGCGCCGCCGCGCACCGCCTGCGCGAACGCGGCGGCGAAGGCCTGCCCGTAGCCCGGATCGACGCGCGCGAGCGCCGCGCTCCAGGAGCTGCCTTCCGCCAGCGGCCCGAACCAGGAGACCGCGGCGGCCGAGACCTCGCCGACGACGCGCCCCTCCCTGTCGAGCGTCAAAAGCCCCTGCCCCACTGCGTCGAAGACGTTCTTGAGGTCGCCGTTGCGCTGGCTCAGCTCCAGGGTGCGCGCCTGAACGCGCTCTTCCAGCTCCCGCCTCGCGGCCTGGACCTGCTCGTAAAGCCGCGAGTTGGCCAGGGCCGCGGCCGCGTGCGCCGCCAGGAACTGGAGCCGCGCCACCCTCGCCGGGCTGAAGGCGTGGGCGGCCGCCCGGTTCTCCAGGTAGAGCACCGCGGCGAGGCGCCCTTGGTGGAGCAGCGCGACGCAGAGGGCGCTCCGGGCCCTGCCGGCGCGCCAGTAGAGGTCCTCGGCGAAGCTCCCGGCGTCGGCGGCGGCGTCCCCCAGCGCGACCGGCTCGCGCGTGCGGGCGACGTAGCGGACCACCTGCTCCGGGACCTCGGCGCTCGAGAGCGGCGCGCCGTTTCGGAGGCGCACCTCGTCCGGCTCGACCGTCCGCTCCGCCTCCACGACGAGCTCGTCGCCCCGGGGCGCGATCAGGACCCCGCGCTGCGCCCCCGCGTTCTCGACCAGAATGCGCAGGAGCTGGTCGAGGAGCTTGTCCGACTGGAGCTCGCTGGCCATCGCTTGGGTCGCGCGCATCGCCGACTCGAGGTCGAGCGCCGCCGAGGTGCTCTTGCCGACGGTGGTGGTCTTTCGGTGAAGCGGCCCGGCGCCGGCGAGCCCCGCGGGGTCGCCGCCGCCGGGCCCGAGGTCGAGGTCGGCGTGCCGGGCGGCGAGCTGCCGGGCCTTCCCTTTTGCCCCCCAGCGCTCATACGCGAGGACCGCCTCGGCCAGGCAGGTCTGCGCGAGCCGCGCGCGGCGAGCGCTGAAGTGAAATTCGCCGCAGAGCTCCAAGGCCAGCGCGTGGTTCTGCAGGAACCCCTGGCTCTTCGCGCCCGCGATGGCCTCCTCATAGAGATCGAGCGCGCGCTCCCCGTCGCCGTCGAGGTCCGCCTTTTCGGCGGCGAGCAGCGCGCGCCGGTGGGCGTGGTTGGCCGGCGAGAGCGCGGCCCACCGCTCGAACCTCTCCAGGACTTCGGCCAGGCTCCGCCGGTGCCGCTCGCGCTCAACGCTCGCGCCGGCCCGAGCCAGGGCCGCATGCGAGAGCGCGGAGTAGAACGCGCCGTCGACCACGCCCACCATGCCGGGGAGCGGGAACTCGGCGCCGAGCGCGGTGAGGGCGGAGTCGAATCGGCCGGCGTGGAAGCGGACCATTCCTCGGGCCCACGAGAGCCAGTAGCTCACCGGCGCCGCGCTCTCCGACAGGTCCGCCGCTTCGATGCCGGCGCCGGCGGGCCCGGACGGCTCGCACTCGCCGGACAGGGAATCGATGAGCCGGTCGCACACGTCCAGGTACGCGCGGTTGACCCGGTCCCCCAAGCGCTCGACCATCTCGACGGCCGCGGGGAGCGCGGCGCGCACCTCGGGGAGCGGCACCCCGGCGTGGATCTGGTAGAGCGCGCTCAACCCGACGCAGTACGCCGCGTGCAGGGTGTCGCCGAGCTCGAGACAGCGCCGAAGCCCGAGCCCGAGGTGCTCCACGCTCCGCGCGATGGGGTCGCGCCAGTGCCCGATGAAGCCGCCGAAGAGGAAGTGCGCCGGTCCGACCGCCGCGAGGTTCGCCCGCGAGAGGCCCACCTCGAGGCCGAGCTTGCCGAAATCGTAGGCCGCCGCGTGGTCGCCCGTCATGGCCAAATGCACGATGGCGTACTGCCCGAGGATGAACGAGGTCAGGTCCGTCGCGCCGCGCTCGAGGGTGAGGCGCGTCGCCTTGAGCACCGTGAGCGCGTGCAGCTCCGGGATGGCCTGATACGCCGCGGGGATCAGGCCCGTCATCGTGCGCAGCTTCGCCAGGTCGAGCGGGTCGGACATCTCGGACATTCGGGTCAGCGAGGCGACGTCCCGGCCGCGGAGCAGACCCTGGAGAGCCGCGGCCTCGGCGGCGATGGCCGCGCCGAGGCCTGCCTTGTCGTCGACGGCCGGGACCTCGACGCCGAGCCTGCGGAGCGCCGCCGCGCCGGTCCGGCAGCCTTCGGGGATCCGATTGAGGCGGACGTAAACCGCCGTTCGGAGGTTCTCGGCGGCGACCTGGTCGAGCACCTCGCGGGCGTGCGCGTCGACGTCGTCCAGGACGGCCAGCGCGCGCTCCGGCCGGCCGCTCACATACTCGCCCTCGGCCTGGGCCATTCGAGCCGCGAAGGCGATGGCGTACCGGTCGAACCAGCCCCGCTCGCCCAGAAGCGACAGCGCCGTCGCCACGTGCTCCAGCGCCAGCGCGCTCGCGCCGGTCACCTGGGCCTTGTGCGCGCAGCGCAGGTTGAGCTCGGCGAGCCAGTCGCGCTCGGCGGGGTCCGAGAGGAGGTGGATGCCGCGATTCATCTGCTGCGCTACCGCGAAGAGCTGCTCCTCTCCGGGCGTCTCGCCCAGGCCGCCGCGCAGGAGGCGGCCGATTCGAAGGTGGACCGCCCTCCTCTGCCCCTCGTCGATCAGCGCGTACGAAGCCTGCTGGACCCGGTCGTGGGCAAAGCGGAAGCGCGCGTTCAGCTCGCGCGCCGCGTCCGGCTGGGCGAGGTAGCGATAGCGCTCGTCGAGGGGGATGAGCGCTCCCTCGCGCAGCGCCGCCGTCAACCCGCGGGCCTGCGCGGGGCGGTCGAGCTCGGCGATCAGCGCCATGGTCTGAGAGTCGAACTCGTGCCCGATGCAGGCGCCCAACCCCAGGAGCTGCTGCGCGTCGGGGGCGAGCGCGCGCAGCCTCTCGAGCACCAGGTCCGCCGCGTTGGCAGCGATGCGGCACCCTTCGATGGCGACCAGATCGAAGCCCCATCGCCGGCTCGCCGCGTCGGGGTGCAGGAGGCCGTCCCGGAAAAGCCCCGCCAAGAACTGCCCCAGGTGGAACGGGTTGCCGCGGGTCTTCTCCAGCAGCACCGCCGCGAGCGTGCGCACCTCCGGCGCTGGGCGGCGCAGCGCATCGGACAAGAGCTCGGCAATCTCGTCGGGCCCGAGCGGGTTGAGCCGCAGCCGGGTGATGGCGGCGCCGCTCCTCGCGAGCTCCGCCACCTCGAGGAGCAACGGGTGCATGCCGCTCACCTCGCCGTCGCGGTAGGCCCCGACCACGAGGATGGGCCTATGCAGCCCCAGGGCAATCCGGCCCACCAGCCGGAGCGAAGAGGCGTCGGCCCATTGCAGGTCGTCCAGAAAGAGGGCCAGCGGCTCGTCACTGGGCACCATGGCGGAGAGGAAGCTCTCGAACGCCTGCTCGAAGCGGGCGCGCGCCTCGCCCGGCCCCAGCGCCGCGGGCTGCGCCTGCGGCCCCACCACCAGCTCGAGCTCGGGGACGAGGTCGATGATCAGCCGGGCGTTGGCGCCCAGCGCGTCGAGCAGCGCGCGCCGCTTGGCCTGAAGGGCCGTGGGAGACGCGCGGAGCACGGCCCGCACGAGCTCGCGGCAGGCGGCGACGAGCGCGGAGTAGGGCTCGCTCCGGCTCAGCGGGTCGAACTTGCCGCTCACGAGCCGCCCGCGCCGGGCGAGCTGCCGCCTCAGCTCCAGGACCAGCGCCGACTTCCCGATGCCCGACGGCCCGCTGACGAGGAGGACCTGGGGAGCTCCACCGCAGGCCCGGTCGAACGTCGACTGCAGGACGGCCAAGGCGCCGGCGCGCCCGTAGAGCTTCTGGGGCACCTGGAAGCTGTCGCTCAGGTCGTCGGCCCCGAGCTCGAAGGGCTCGATGGCGCCGGTCGCCTGGAATTGCGCGCGGCACCGCTCGAGGTCGGCCAAAAGGCCGGCGGCGCTCTGGTACCGGTCTTCGGGCGACTTCGCCATCAGCTTCTCGATGACGGAGGCCACCATCGCCGGGACGCCCGGCCGGAGCGCATCGGCGCGCGGCGCCGACTTCGCGATGTGGCAGTGCACGAGCTCGAGCGGATCGCCAGCGGCGAACGGGAGCTGTCCGGTCGCGAGCTCGAACAGGCTCACCCCCAGCGCGTAGAGGTCGCTGCGGCGGTCGACCGACCGGCCCATGCGACCTGTCTGCTCGGGCGCGAGGTAGGCCAGCGTGCCCTCCAACGCATCTGGGTCTGCCTCCAAGCAGCGCTCCTGCGCCAATTCGCTGGAGATGCCGAAGTCGATGATCTGGACGACCCCCAGCGCCCCCAGGAGCATGTGCTGGGGCTTCAGGTCCTTGTGGATCACCCGCTGGGCGTGGATGGCGCGCACGGCCCGAACGATGGCGACGGCCAGTCGGAGGAGCTCCGACGGGGCGAACCCACTTCGGCGCGCGACCGCGTCGACCGGCTCGCCGCCCGAGTCCTCCATGACCAGGGCCAGCGAGCTTCCGACCTGCTCGAGCGCCATGGCCTTGGGCACCTCCGGGACGGAGAGGGCCTTCAAAATCGCGTGCTCCCGCCTCAGCCGCGCGAGGGCCTCGCGCCCCGGGTACTCGTCCCGCAGGAGCTTGATGACCACCGCGAGCCCGTCGCTCTCCCGCCGCGCGCGGACGACCACCGAGGATTCGGAGGCGTACAGCTCTTGCTCCACGCGGTAGTTGGGGATCGAGATCATTCATGTCGCTGCGGGAGGCGGGTGAAGGGGGCGCGGCTCTCGCCGGTCCTCTACTCGCCAGCGACTGCTGCAAGCGACGCGCCTGCACCCATACCGCCGGTGGCGAACGCCACCGGCCTGACGGCTGGTCGGCAGCCCACTCGGCGTGCGGGTCGGCGCGGCCCTGGGAGGTAGAACCCGCCCCGGGGTCCGGCGCCGGAGCCCCTCAGCCTTTGATGACGCCGACGGGCTTGAGCCGCGCCACCTTGCGGCTGATCTGCGCGTCGTGCATCACCGCCACGACCTCGCTCACGTCCTTGTAGGCCTCGGGCATCTCCTCGGCCAGCGTCTTCTTGGCGCGGCTGTGGACCTCGACGCCGCGCTCCTGCATCTCGCGAAAGACGTCGCGCCCCTTCGCGCGGCGCATCGCCTCGCCTCGGCTCATGGCTCGGCCCGCGCCGTGGCAGGAGGAGCCGAACGTCTCGCGCATGGCGCGCGCGGTGCCCGCGAGCACGTAGCTCGCCCTCCCCATGTCGCCCGGAATCAGCACGGGCTGCCCCACGTCCCGGTAGATTGCCGGGAGCTCGGGCGAGCCCGGGCCGAACGCGCGCGTCGCGCCCTTGCGGTGCACGAGCAGCCGCCGGGGCTTGCCGTCCACGGCGTGCACCTCGCGCTTGGCGACGTTGTGGCACACGTCGTAGAGCAGCTGGGCGGAGAGGCTCCGCTCCGACAGGCCCAGCGCCTTGCAGAGCGCCCGCTCGCACAGGCCCATCATGATCTGCCGGTTGGCGAAGGCGAAGTTCGCGGCCGCCGCCATGGCGCCCAGGTAGCGCTCGCCCTCGGGCGACGCGATGGGCGCGCTGGCGAGCTGCCGGTCTGGGAGCCGGAGCCGGTAACGTTGCATGGCCTGGCCCATCTCGCGGAGCGCGTCGTCGCACACCTGGTGGCCAAGCCCGCGCGAGCCGGAGTGGATCATGACCGTCACCTGACCGGGGAAGAGCCCGAAGCGCTCCGCCGCGGCGGCGTCGAACACCTCGGCCACCTCCTGCAGCTCCAGGAAGTGGTTGCCCGAGCCGAGCGTGCCCACCTCGTCCGCGCCTCGAGCGCGCGCGCGGTCGCTGACGGCGCCGGGGTCCGCGAAGGCGAGCCTGCCGCCTTCTTCCATGCGGTTCAGGTCGTCGGCGCGGCCGAAGCCCCGCCCCACCGCCCAGGCGGCGCCCTTCGCGAGCACCTGGCTCAGCTCCTCCGAGCCGAGCGTCTCCACCGCGTTTCGCGCCCCGACCCCGCAGGGGATGTCCCTGAAGAGCTGCGCCACGGCCTGCCGCACGTGGGGCCGCAGGTCGTCGACGTGGAGCGCGGTGGTCATCACCCGCACGCCGCAGTTGATGTCGTAGCCGACGCCGCCCGGCGACACCACGCCGTCCGCCTCGTCCATCGCCGCGACCCCGCCGATGGGGAAGCCATACCCCCAGTGAATGTCCGGCATCGCCAGCGAGGCCTTCACGATCCCCGGCAGGTGGGCCACGTTGCGCACCTGCTCGAGGCAGGGGTCGTCCGCCAGCGCCCGCATCTGGCGCTCGCTCGCGTAGACCAGGCCAGGCACGCGCATGTCGCCGGTCTTGGGGATCTCGAACCGCTGGTCGTCGAGCTTGTGGACGAGCATGGCGCCGCCTCGGTGCCGGTCAGATATCGAAGATGAGCGTTCCCTGAAAGCCGCCCCCGGGCGCGGGCTCGACGGCCGCGCGCGCGTAGGTCACCGCTTTCAGGTCCGCGCCCTCGCCGTGAAGGATAGGGTCGAAGGGCGCGAACCACCCGAGCGCGCGGGCGGAGGTCTCGCCGGCCGAGGCGACGTCGATGGCCCCGAGGAGCAGGCGCTCCTCGTGGAAGCGCGCGAGCACCTGGCGGCAGAGGTCGACGAGGACGCTCGCGCGGTCCTCGCCTGAAGCCTCGATTGGCCGCTCGAGCCGGGGGGCGACGGCGCCGCCGCCCGCCTGCAGCTGCGCCATGGCGAGCGCGGCCCGGGCGAAGACCTCCTCCACCGTCGCACCGGCCACGGCGACGCCGACGTCGGCGGTGTGCGGAAGCTCCCGGTAGGGCGACGGCAGGCCGAGGCGCATTTCGGATTTCGAGTTATAGCGCCGCGGGCGGCGGGGCATGGCGGAGTCGCGGACAGGCGAAAGGCGGCTTCGCGCGCCGAGATGGGCCGATTCTTCCGAACGGACGCCCCGGATTCTGCTCAGGGTGCTACTCTCGCGCCTTCACCGCGAGGAGGCTCGAACGACCATGGATGACGCGCTCTCGATCCGCGCCGCCCGCGAGGCGGACCTTCCGGCCCTGGTGGAGCTCATCCGGGCGCTGTTCGCGCTGGAGCCGGACTTCGCCGCCGACGCCGAGAAGCAGCGACGCGGCCTGCGCCTGCTCCTCGAGGAACCGCAGCGAGCCGCGGTCCTCGTCGCCGAGCGGGCCGGCCGGGTGATCGGCATGGTCACCGCGCAGCTGGTGATCTCCACGGCGGAGGGCGCACCCTCGGCCTGGGTCGAAGACATGGTCGTGGAGGCGTCGGAGCGCAGAAAGGGCGTCGGGCCCTTGCTCATCGCCGCGGTGGAGGCGTGGGCCGTCCGCCGGGGCGCCACGCGCCTGCAGCTTTTGGCCGATCGCGAGAACGTCCCCGCCCTTCGCTTCTACGCCCGCGGCGGCTGGCAGCCGGCCCGCATGGTCTGCCTGCGGCGCCTCCCCGCTCGTGCCTAAAGCCACGGGCGATCTGCCGCGCAAACGGACTCGGGCGCCTGAGGCGCTCGCACCGACGGCTCTCCCGCCATGGCTCACCCTCGATTCGTCGCCCGCCTGGAGCTCTTCGGATCGGCGCTCTGCTTCGGCCTCATGGCGGTCCTCGCCCGCCGCGTCTCGCGAAGCGCCGGGGGCTTCAGCCCGGGCCACCTGTCGGTCGTCCGCTTCGCGGTCGGCGCGCTCGGCTCCCTGGCCGTCTTCCGCCTCCGGCCCGGGCTCTACCGCCCGAGCAACCGCCGGCTCCTCGTCGCCCGCGGCCTCTCGGGCGGCCTGGCGGTGGTGCTCTACTTCGCGGCGCTCTCGCGCATCCCGGCGGGCGAGGCGGGTGTCCTCTACAACCTGTTCCCCGTCCTGGCCACGGCGATGGCGGCGATCGCCGCGCGCGAGCGGCCGACGGCCCAACTGGCGCTCGCGCTCCTCGCGGCGACCGCGGGCGTCGGGCTCGCCATCAGCGGAGGCTCGCTGCGCTTCGGCCTGGGGCTGGGCGAGCTCGCCGCGCTGGGGGCCGCCGTCTTCGCGGCGACGAGCGCCAACGTCATCCGCGCGATGCGCGGGACCGACAACGCGGCGACCATCTTCTTCTGGTTCTGCCTCGCCGGCCTCCCGGTGGTCGCGCCGTTCGCGCTCGACCCGTGGCCTTCGAGCCTCGGCGCGTGGGGCGTCGCGGTGCTGGTCGCGCTGGCGGCCTGGATCGCCCAGTTGCTCATAACCGAGGCGTACGGCGCGCTCTCGGTCGCCGAGGCGGCCATCTGGCTCCAGCTCACGCCGCTGGCGCAATTTGCGCTCGCCGTGCCGCTGCTCGGCGAGCGGCCTGCGCCCATCGCCGCCTTCGGCGCGCTCCTGGGAATCGCGGGCGTCGCCTACGGCACCGCCCTGGGCGCGAGGGGCCCGGCCCCCCTCGAGGCGCCGGCGCGCCGCGGCCCTCGGCTGCCCTAGCTTGGGGCTGTTATGGAAGTCGGCGATTCCTCTCCCCCCTACCCCCTCCCCGCTAGCGGGGAGGGGGCGGAGACCCTCTTCGAAGCCTCTCGCGGTCAGGGCGGCAGCGCGCGGCGGAGGTCCTCGAGGATGGCGGGCAGGCCCCATGGCAGGCTCGCGTTCGTCTCCCAGTCTTCGTCTGGAGGCCCGAGGCAGCCGCCGCGGAACATGTAGCAGTGGTCGGCCTCGCCGTCGCTCACCCCGGAGCTCGGCACCTTGATCCACCCCGATCGCGGCCCGCCCTCGCGCGGCCTCCAGAGGCAAGACGTATCGGCCCCGCACCGAAGACCCGTGAGGCGCTCGAGCCCTTCGGTCACCCCGTCCGAGCGCGCCCGGCAAGAGTTGGTCCCCGTGCCGTTGAACCAGAGGTCGCAGTCCCCGCATGCCACCAAGAGCCGCTCCAGAGGCAAGCGCCGGCGGGACGGCAGCACGCACGAGACGTCCCGCGCGACGGCGGGACGGTGCGCGGTCACTCCCATCGCGTGGACCCAGCGCACGCCGGGGTCGAAGTTGGCCGACAGCAGGGCGATGAGCCCGCCCTGGCTGTGGCCGAGGACGGCGATGCCCGAGGAGCAATCGGCCTGCGGCAGCGCGCAGGCCCGCGCGCGGGCGCTCGTTTCCGAAGCGGCATCGAAGAGGCAGCGCGCGCGGGGCAAGTAGCGATCGCAGCCTTGGCAAGGCCAGAGGTTGGCGTAGTCCGCGCTCAGCGCGACGTAGCCCGCGCGGGCGAGCCGGTCGAGGACGCGAAAGATGAACGCGTGGTCGTAGGGCTGGATCGTCCCGGGCACGTACAGCACCACCGGATGTCGGCCCGCGCCGCAGGGGGCGAAGCCGGCCATGGCGAACCGCTTGTCGCACAGCCCCGGCGCGGCCAGCGCCTCCGGCGATTCGGCGCGGGTGGAGCTGCTCGCGCCCCAGTAGTGCGCCTGAACGTACTGGACGCCGCCGCGGCAGGCGCCGGGCTCGCGCGGCCCGCGCCAGAAGTGCCAGCAGCCGGAGAGCGCGAGCGCGCCGAAGGCGAGCAGCGCAGTGCGCGGCCGAAGGCAGGTCGTCCGGAGCGGACCGTCCATGGTGTGGGACCTCGCCGGCGCCCCAAGGCCCTAGGGTCGCCGAGCGCGCGCCAGTCTCGCACGCCGCCAGCCCTCGGAGGCTCCCTTGGCGCTAAGATGCCGCGGCCATGGAAGAGCGCCGCCTGGAGCTGAAAGTGGGGGCCCTGCTCGCCGCCGCGCTGCTGAGCGGCTTGGGGCTCCTGTACCTGCTCGGCGAGCTCCGCCTCGGAGGCGGCGCGCGCGTCTCGGTCGACTTCGCGCACTCGGGCTCGGTCCCCGAGGGAGCGCCGGTCAAGCTCGCCGGCGTGCGCGTGGGGCGCGTTACCCACCTCCGCCTCTTGCCGGGGCGGCGAGCGGCCGACGGAGGGCCGCTCCCGGTGCGCATGGAAGTCGAGGTGGACCGCGCGGTGTTCGCCGAGCTGAAGGCGGACGCGCGGGTCGTCGTCGCCACGCAGGGGCCGCTGGGCGAGCCCTTCCTCGAGCTCGAGCAGGGGACCCAGGCGGCCAGCCCTCTCGCGGCGGGCGCCGTGCTGCGCGGGGTCGACCCCGCGCGCATGGACCTGCTCTCCGCCAAGCTCATGGCCTTCCTGGAGGCGGCGCTGCGGCTCCTGGGCGACGAGCGGGACGTCGCCTCGCTGGTCGCGACCGCGGGGCGCCTGGCGGCGAAGGCCGAGGCCGTGCTCGACGAGAACCGACCGGCGGTGGGCGAGGCGGCGCGAGACGTCAGCGCCGCGGCGCGCGAGCTCAAGGCCATCGCGCAGGCGACGTCGCAGGCGCTGGGCGAACGCGGCGACGCCCGGCAGATGCTCGCGGACCTCAAGGCCCTCAGCGCCCAGCTTCGAAAGGACGTGCCGCCGCTCACCCGCAGGGCGCAAGAGGCGGCGGACAGCGCGGCGGCGCTCGCCCGCGAGGTCACGCCGGAGGACGTGCGCCGGGCCCGCGAGGCCCTCGAGCGCTACGAGAAGGCCGGCGAGGCGCTCCAGGGCGCGGCGACGCGGGCCGAGCGGCTCCTCGCTGATCTGGAAGACGGCCAGGGGACCGCCGGGGGCCTCCTCAAGGACCCGAAGGTCTACGAGGACCTGAAGGCCCTGGTCGCGGACCTCAAGGCCCACCCCTGGAAGATCCTGTGGAAGTAGGCCTCGCCTCGACCCACCGTTTCAGCGCCTCTTCAGACCGGGAAGTCGTCGACGCGCTTCTGTGGCGCGGCGCCGCGGCCCGGCAGGAGCGGGCGGGGCGGCGGCCCCGCGGGAGACCGCTTCGCGCCTCGCTCGCGAGGTGCGAGGCCCTGCTGGCCCGCCGAGAGCTGGAACTGCGAGAGGAGGCGCTGGACCTCCTGCGCTTGGCCTGCGAGCTCTTCGGAGGACGAGGCCGTCTCTTCGGCGCTGGCCGCGTTCTGCTGCGTGACCTGGTCGATTTGCCCCAGGCCCTGCGACACCTGGCCGATGCCGCGGGCCTGCTCCTGGCTTGCTTGGGCAATCTCCGCGACGAGGTCGGTGGCCTGTGAGATGCCGTCGACGATGGCCTGGAAGCTGTGCGCGCTCTCCTCGGCCACGGTCAGCCCCTTCTCCACTCTGTGGGCCGAGGACTCGATGAGCTCCGCCGTCTCCTTGGCGGCCTTCGCGCTGCGAGAGGCGAGGTTTCGCACCTCGTCGGCGACCACCGCGAAGCCCTTGCCGTGCTTGCCCGCGCGCGCCGCCTCGACCGCCGCGTTGAGGGCCAAGAGATTCGTCTGGAACGCGATGTCGTCGATGACTTTGATGATCTTGGCGATCTGCGCGCTCGACTGATTGATGTCGCCCATCGCCTGCGCGGTCGTCTCGATGTGCCCTCGGCCCTTCTCGGCCGCCTCCCGCGCGACCTTCGCGACCTGGCTCGCCTTCTCCGCGTTGGCGGCGTTCGTCTGGGTCTTGCTGTTGATCTCGGCGATGGAGCTGGAGATCTGCTCGAGCGACGAAGCCTGCTCCGTCGCACCCTGCGAGAGCGCCTGCGAGGCGCTGCTCACCTGGTCGGTCCCCGTGCCCACCTCGGTGACCGCGGCGCGGATTTCGCCCAGGGTCTCGTCGAGCTCCTCGACCGTCTTCTTCAGGGCCATCCCGAGGTGGTCCTTCCGAGAGCGCGGCTCGAACCGCAGCGTCATGTCGCCGGCGCTCACGCGCTCGAGCAGGCCCGAATATTCGGTGAAGTACTCAATGAGGCTCCGGAACGCGTCGGCCAAGACGCCGAGCTCGTCGCTCGAGCGATAGGACACGGTCTGGTCGCAGTCGCCCTCGCCGATGGCCTTGGCGGCCCGCGCCATCTCCGAGATGGGGCGGACGATGGCCACGGCGGTCACCGCGCTGATGGCGATGGTGAGGAGCGGGATGAGCACCAGGAGCGCGACGACGAGGGAGTGCGAGTCGCCGATGACCGACCCGCCTTCGCCACGTCCGCCACGTCGTAGTTGATCTTCAGAATCTTCTTGAGCGACGCCTCGGCCTCGCCGAAGGACGTCTGAGCGTCGGCCATGAACAGGCGCCGCGCGCCCTCTTGGTCGCCGGCCGTTTCGAGCTCGACGACGCGGTTGTCTTGGGCCTCCCACTGCCGCCAGAGGCCGACCAGGCGCTTCCACTC
Organism: uncultured delta proteobacterium; assembly: GCA_963772225.1. Lineage (GTDB taxonomy): Bacteria > Myxococcota > Myxococcia > Myxococcales > UBA5297 > CAVYWD01. Next base: position 118,963 of record CAVYWD010000001.1, read on the forward strand.
GCGCGCCTCCTCCTCGGTCTGCGGCAGCGGCTCGTACAGGTCCCAGCCGCGCTTGATCTGCGCCGTCTTCTCCTGGAGCGCGCGCAGCGCCTCGGCGCGGCCGGCGTCGCTTTTGGTGGCGAGAAGGTTTGCGAGCTCGAGCCTCACCGCGGTCTGGCCCTCGTTCATCAGCTCGAGGCCTTTGATCGAGGGCATGCGAACTTCGGTGATCTCGTCTGCGGCGGCGCCGATGGATTTCAGGTCCCTCGAGCTCAGAAGACCCATCGCCAGGATCGCGCCTGTGGGAAGGGCGATCAGCCCCAGGAGGCGCCCCCGAAGCCCGCTGAGCCAACGGCCAATCACGCTCATGTTCGCTCCTTGGGCACGCTCCCTCGGCGGGCCAGCATCGGCGCGCCTCAGTGGCTGCAACCGCTGCTCCAAGCCGCGGGAGCCGTGGGGCCGGTGCCCTTCGCCCCTCAGCGACGGAGATTTTGGGGTGGTACGCCGCGCCTCGGCCCCTCGGGATCGCGCTCTCGGGGAGAACAGGGCGGGTCGCCGCGGACTCGAGCGGTAGCTATTCACCCGGCGCAACGTCTCTGCGTCAGCGCCGGCCCCTGTGGAAACCGGCCGAGCGAGCGCCCGCCCGGCGGGTCTTTGCGCTCCCTCCCGCCCGCCCGAATGCCGATGCGGGCGAAGCCTGGGTAGCCAAGCGTTCGGCAATGGAATATATACGCGCGCCTTCGCAATTTACTTTGGAGCGACGTCGGTCTGCCGGCGGTCGAAATTCACCTTCCATGTTGACTCGCGAAAACCTCCGCAACATCGCCATCGTGGCCCACGTCGACCACGGCAAGACCACCCTCGTCGATTTCATGTTGAGGCAACAGGGGATCTTCCGCGCCAATGAGCACCTGGTCGAGCGAGTCATGGACTCCAACGACCTGGAGCGCGAAAAAGGCATCACCATCATGGCCAAGAACACGGCCGTGACCTACCGCGGCGTGAAGATCAACATCGTCGACACGCCGGGGCACGCCGACTTCGGCGGCGAGGTGGAGCGCGGCCTGCGCATGGTGGACGGGGTGCTCCTGCTCGTCGACGCCGCTGAAGGGCCGCTGCCGCAGACGCGCTTCGTCCTCTCCAAGGCGCTCGCCCTAGGGCTCTCGGCGGTGGTGGTCATCAACAAGATCGACCGCCAGGACGCCCGGCCCCGCGAGGTGCTGGACGAGGTCTACTCGCTGTTCATCGACCTGGGCGCCAACGAGGAGCAGCTCGAGTTCCCGGTGATCTTCGCGGTGGCCCGCGAGGGCCTCGCCTCGCCGACCCTGGAGACGCGGGGCACGAGCCTCGAGCCGCTGTTCGAGGCCATCCTGAAGCACATCCCGCCCCCGCCCCCGCCGCTGGGCGACAAGCTCCAACTCTTGATCGCCAACCTCGACTACGACGACTACGTCGGCCGCCTCGCCATCGGGCGCGTCGGCGCGGGCGTCATCCGCCAGGGCGACCCCATCTCCATCATGCGGGCCGGCGACAAGGTCGAGAAGGGCAAGGTGGTCAAGCTCTACGCCTACGACGGCCTGAAGCGCACGGAGGTGACCGAGGCGCCGCCCGGCGAGATCGTCGCGATGGCGGGCGTCGACGCCATCTCCATCGGCGACACCATCGCCGACGCCGAGTCGCCGACGGCGCTGCCGCGCATCACGGTCGACGAGCCCACCATGTCGATGATCTTCCGGGTCAACGACGGGCCGCTCGCCGGGCGCGAGGGCAAGTACGTGACCAGCCGCAACCTGCGCGAGCGGCTGTTCCGCGAGGCGTACAAGAACGTCGCCATCCGCGTCGAGGAGGGCGAAACCCCGGACGCCTTCAAGGTGGTGGGCCGCGGCGAGCTCCAGCTCGCGGTCATCGTGGAGACCATGCGCCGCGAGGGCTTCGAGCTGACGGTCTCCAACCCGGAGCCGCTGGTGAAGACCGTGGACGGCAAGGTCCACGAGCCGATGGAGCTCTTCTACTGCGACATCCCGGAGGGCTCGGTGGGCGTGGTCACCGAGCGGATGGGCTTTCGCAAGGGCCGAATGACCGACATGGGCTCGCTCGGCTCGGGGCGCACGCGGCTCGTCTTCCGAGTGCCGACGCGGGGCCTGGTAGGCTTCCGGAACGAGTTCCTCACCGTGACGCGCGGCGAGGGGATCATGAGCACCCAGTTCGACGGCTACGAGCCGTGGGTGGGCGCCATCCCCAAGCGGACCACGGGCGCCATCATCAGCGACCGCGAGGGCGAGACCGTGCCCTACGCCATGTTCAAGGTGCAGGAGCGCGGCTATCTCTTCGTGGGGCCCAACGTCCAGGTGTACACCGGGATGATCGTCGGCGAGAACGCCAAGGACAGCGACATCGAGGTCAACATCTGCCGCGAGAAGAAGCTCACCAACATCCGCGCGGCCGGCCGCGATGAGAACGTCCTGTTGACCCCGCCGCGGGACATGTCGCTCGAGAAGGCCATCGAGTGGATCGCCCAGGACGAGCTGGTCGAGGTGACGCCCAAGAACGTCCGCATGCGCAAGAAGTGCCTGGACGCGAACGAGCGCTACAAGATGGAGCGCGAGCGCAAGCGCGACCTGGGGCTCATCGACTAGAGGGCTCCTCACCCCCTTCCCTCCCCGCAAGCGGGGAGGGAGTTGGGGGAGAGGTCCGAGGCGACAATCGCCGACTTCGGCCTTTAGCGCACCGCCACGAACAGATACCAGCCGCCGCCCGCGGGCCTGAACGCGCGGGCGCCCGGCGGCGCTTTTTTCGCAAACGCGTCGAGGGACGGGACCAGGGGCGACGGCGCCGCTCGCGGCCGGACGAAGCCTTTGACGAGCGCCCGCCCGCCGGAGCCCATCGCCGCGGCCACGAGCTCGACTTCCCCGCCCTCGCGCGCCAGCGCCCGCAGCTCACAGCGGGCGAGCAGCGCCCGGTACCGCTCGACGCGCTCGGCCGAAAGCCCCGAGGACGCGGGGCGCACTTCGGAGAGGTCCACGGAAGTGAGGCCGGGGTCTGCCTGGGCGAGCGCCAGAAGCCCGGCGAACGAGCCCTGGTCGGCCGACAGCCGCCGCAAGAGCTCCGCGTCGTCCGGGAGGGAGAACGCGAGCCGGAGCAGCAGCCAGAGGGCCGCGGCGGACGCCGCCGTGAAGGCCAGCACCAGGCGGCGGGAGCGCCGGCGGGACGAAGGCGCCGGGGTCATGGCCGAGCGACCGCGCATAAGCGAAAGGCCCCCCGGTTTCCCGGGAGGCCTTTCAGAGACTGTGGAGCTGAACAGGATCGAACTGTCGACCTCCTGAATGCCATTCAGGCGCTCTCCCAGCTGAGCTACAGCCCCACAAACTTTGGGAGGTATCTCCTCCTGCAAAACCGCCGCGAAAACCGGCTCGAAACTTACGGCTGCCTTCTACTTCTCCCAGCCGCAATTGGCAACTCACTTCTTCATCTTTTTCGCGTCGGCCTCGCGCAAACCCGCGGCGGCCGACTTCTGCTTCCTGGCGAGCGCGCCGCCCATCGACCTCACCTCAGCCAGCGCCGGCCGCAGCGCTTCGGGCGGCACCAGATCGCGGCGCTCCACCATTTCGAAGACCTGCTCACCGAGCCTCGAGAGAGCGGCCTCCCGCTCCGTTCGCGCCTTGGTCAGGTCTTCTTGAGCCGTGCCCAGAACAGCCAAACGCCGAACCTCGTCTCGCAGACGCGAGAGCTCGGCCTTGGCGGCGCTCCACGCCGCATTCAGCTTCTGGAGCTCCTCGTCGTCTTTGGTCTGTCGCGGGCCGACCATGCGGGAAGCTCCGAGGAGACTTTGCGGACGCGAAGTGCGCGGTTAGCTACCGCATGCGCCCTTTGGCTGTCAAGCGAGAGGCGCCGCGTGTGATCGCGCCCGCGGGTCGCTACTCTATGGACGGCTTCGGGGCTCGCCGGTCCGCTCGTGGGCGGCGAGGCCGGCCTTCGCGAGGCGCCGTCGCTTCAGTTGCTGGCCCGCCGGCAGCCCTCTCGACCTAAGACCCTCTTTAAAGCCTTCACTCGGAAAGGGCGCAGTCTTGTCCCACCCCTGGCACAGCGCGGTCCGGTTTCTTCCCTTCCTCCTCGTCGGCTCGGCGCTCGACGCCACGCTCCACGTCTACTTCTACCGGCGATTGGTACGACCGCTCCTCTCGCCGGCAGCCCGGCGCGCGGGCGCCACAGCCCTGGTGCTTCTGGGCGCGCTCATGTTCTTCGGGCCCGCGACCTCGCGCGGCGCCTCTGCGCCCTGGAAGGTCGCCCTCGCGCAGGCCGGCTATGCCTGGATGGGCTTCGCCTTCTACCTCTTCGTTTGCTTCGCCTGCGCCGACCTCCTCGTCTACGCTCGGCGCCGCGCCGCCTCGCGCGCCTCCCCTGTTGCCGCCGAGCAAGACCAGCCCGCCTCGCCGGGCCGCCGGGCGCTGCTGCTGGGCACCGCGCACGCGGGAGCGGCGGCCGCCGCGACGGGCATCGTGGGCTACGGCGTCTTTCGGGCGTTCTCGCCTCCTGGCATCAGCGAGGCGGCGGTGAAGCTGCCCCGGTTGCCCAGGGCGCTCTCCGGCTTGAGCATCGTCCACTTGAGCGACCTGCACCTCGGCGTCTGGCTCCACCGGCGCTTCCTCGACGACCTGGTCGCCCGCACGAACGCGCTCAAACCCGACCTGGTCGCCATCACCGGCGACCTGGTGGACGGCAGCGTGGAGGCCCTGGGGCCGATGGCGGCGGCGCTTCGCAACCTGCGGTCCCGCTACGGCACCTTCTTCTGCACCGGCAACCACGAGTACTACTCGGGCGCCGAGGAGTGGGCGTCGGCCCTGCGGGGCATGGGCCTCACCGTGCTGCGGAACGAGCGGGCCATCGTCGGGGACTTCGGTGGCAGCCTGGACCTCGCGGGCGTGGACGACTGGGGCGCGAAGCGACAGGGCTTCGGCCGCGGCTACGACCTCTCGAGCGCCTTGCGCGGGCGCGACCCGGACCGGGCGGTGGTGCTGCTCGCCCATCAGCCTCGGGGATTCGAGGAGGCCGCGCAGAGCGGCGTGGGATTGCAGCTCTCCGGCCACACGCACGGCGGGCAGATCTGGCCGTGGACGCTCCTGGTGCACCTGGCCTATCACCCGTACGTCGCCGGCCTCCACGCCTTCGGCGAGAGCTCCATCTACGTGAGCCGCGGCTGCGGCTTCTGGGGGCCTCCGCTGCGGGTGGGCGCGCCCCCGGAGATCGTCAGGCTGGTGCTCACGTGACGAGCATTCCCTTGCCCGCGCAGCCCCAAGGTGCGCTAGTTTCTGGCCCTCACCTTTCCCGTCCCACGCGACGTGGGCGCCTTTCGTAGGCGAAGCGCCTTCGCTTGAAGAAGAGGAGAGTCGATGAAGTTCCAGCAACCGCACTCGCTCCCCAAGGACGAGGCGCTCCGGCGGATCGAAAAGCTGACCCGCCATTGGCAGACCAAGCACGGCCTCAACGTCACCTGGACCGGCGACTCGGCCCGACTGGTCGGCACGGTCAGCGGCATCGCCTTCGACGCCAAGGTCGTCGTCGCCGAGCGCCAGGTCGACGCCGAGGGCACCGACCCGGGCATGCTCGTGCGAGCCATGGCCACCGCTTACCTCAAGAAGAAGCTCGCGTATTACCTCGACCCGAAGAAGACGCTCGACGACCTGGACCGCCAGGGCTGACCAAGCGCCCTTCCCCGCCGGGCGACCGCTTCGGCGTGTGCTAGCATCATCGACCCTGAGGCGGCCTTTCTCGAAGGCCGTCCTGCTCTCTGGAGGTAGGGTTGGCCGACACCGAGGGCGACTCTCCGCGGATCCTCATCGTCGATGACGACGACTCGGTTCGGGACGTCATCTCGGTGCTTCTGGCGGAGGAGGGCTACATCTGCTCCACCGCGCGGAGCGCCGAGGAGGCGCTGGAGTCCACGCCCTCCGGCTACCAGCTCGTCATCAGCGACATGAAGATGCCGGGCCACAACGGCCTCTGGCTCCTCGACCGCGTCCGCCGCGACTACGAAGACACCGCGGTGATCATGCTCACCGGGTACGGCGACACCGAGGCGGCCGTCGAGTGCTTGCGCCGGGGCGCGGTCGACTACCTGCTCAAGCCGCCCAAGGTCACGGATCTGGTGCGGGCCATCGAGCGGGCGCTCGCTAAGCGGCGCGTCGAGCTGGCCCGGCGGCGCTACCAGACCAAGCTCGAGAAGCGGGTGCGGGAGAAGACCGCCGAGCTGCAGGAAGCGCTGGAGAACATCGAGCTCACCTACAGCAATACCCTGCTCGCGCTGGTGGCCGCGCTCGACGCGCGCGAGCACGAGACGAGCGACCACTCTCAACGCGTCGTCCGCTACACGGTGGCCATCGCGACCAAGCTCGGCATCGAGGGCGAGACGCTGGCGGACATCGGCCGCGGCGCGCTGATGCACGACATCGGCAAGATCGGCGTCCCCGACTCCATCCTCCTCAAGCCCGGGTCGCTGACGCCGGCCGAATGGGAGGAGATGCGCAAGCACCCGGAGATCGGCTTCAACATCCTCAAGGGCATCCCGTTCCTGACCGTCCCCGCGGACATCGTCTTGAGCCACCAGGAGCACTTCGACGGGAGCGGATACCCGCGCAAGCTCTGTGGCGACCGCATCCCCATCGGCGCGCGCATCTTCATGGTGGCCGACGCCCTGGACGCCATCACCAGCGACCGCCCGTACCGGCGCAGCCAGACCTACGAGGCCGCGCGCGCGGAGATCGAACGGTGTGCCGGGTCGCAGTTCGACCGCGAGGTGGTGCAGGCCCTCCTCTCCATTCCCGTACCCGAGCTGGCGACCCTGCGCCGCAGGGGCGAGCCCACCGCGGTGATGTAGCGGCGCCCGCGAGCGCCCCCACTACTCGCCGTCGCGCTCGAGCCCGACGTCCTCCTCGGCGATCACCGCGTTGACGTCGCTCATGACCACCGCCAAGGCGAGCTGGCGCCGAGCGAGGTGCGCGAAGAGCGCGCCCTCGGCCTCGTCGCGGTCGACCAGCGACTCCAGCTGTCCAAACGCGTCCACCGCCAGGGCAAACGCCCCGCTGCGCCGCGACAGCTCCGCGGCGAGGTAGAGAGCGCGCGCCTTCTCCTCCTCCGGGACTTGGCCCTCGTCGAGGGCGGCGAGCAGGCGCTGCGCCGCCTCATGCTGGCAAGCGCGCTCCTGGGGACGGTCGCCGGTGGAGCGGGCGCACCAGGAGGCGCGCAGGTAGTAGTCCGCGATGGCCAGCGCGTCGTCCTCGACCAGAAACTCGTGGCATCGCGCGCCCAAGAGGTAGCGCTCGGCCCCGAAGGGCTCGTGGCCCTCGGCGATGCCCCGCGCGAGCTCTCCTCGGCGGATCCAGCGCCGCAGCTCCTCGAGCGCCTGGCCTTCGGGAACCGCCAGCGCGGCGGGAACCCGGTCGCCTGGCCGGAGGGTTTCAGCCCCGTCGTCGGCGAAGTCTTCGAGATGCGCGCCCTCGAAGCCGACGCGGTAGGCCGCGTAGCGACACGAGGGGCAGGCGTAGATGGACCCGGGAATGGGGTCCATCCCCTCGAAGAGAGGCCGGAGGTCGGTCTCCCGCGTCTCTGGCTCACGCAGCGCGGGGACCTCCGCGTTGAGCTCCGTACGGCAGACGGGGCACCGGAGCGACAGGGTCCGAAATTCGATGGGCGGCACGCCGCGCAGCGCCCGGGCGCCTGGCAGGGTCGTTTTTGCCTCCGAGAAATCGCGCAACGCCATGAGTCCAACCGCCTTTGCGAGCCAAATGCCACAGGACGAGCTCCCCGGGCAATCGGCAAGTGCTCCCGCCCAAGAAGTGACCCCAAGCAGCCGAAACGACCGCGCATTTCGTTCGGGAGCCGACGAAGCCCCGATTGACTTGCCCGCGGCTGTCGGATAATGGAAGCAAGACTGACGGCGAATCCCCATCTCGCACCCGGCGTACCGAGGAGTAACCGATGCCAGGAACGGACAAGCGCAAGCAGAGCCTGTACTTCCCGGAGGACATGCTCAAGGAAATCCAGGAAGAAGCGACGCGTCAGGACCGGTCGCTCTCGTGGATCGTGCAGCAAGCCTGGCGTGTCGCCCGAACCGAGATCATGCGCTTCCCGTCGGTCAACGACGTGATCGGCACCGAGCGCGCGGCCGACGACCCGCGCGAGCGCGACGTCAACTCGTGACGCGCCCGTAGCTATCGGCAATTCGACAGGACGCTGCGCGCCGCCGGGGTCGAGGGGAGCGGCGCGCTCTCTGGATAGGCTTTGGCGAAGTAGCTCGCGATGATCTCGAAGTCGAATCCGCCCGCGGAGAACGTGGACGCGGCGGTGTTGAGGCCCCTCAAGTCGTAGAAGTCGTCGTTCCCCTGCGGCTCGAACATGAATTCGGGGGCCGCCAGCTTGAGGGTCTCCGAGTCCGAGGGCGGATTCGAGCGCGATGTCCCTCGGCGTCCCGTCGCGGGAGTAGAGGGTGATGCGCGAGACGCGCTGGCCCTCCGTCTTCCGGCTCCCGTCGCTGTTGAGCACCTCGGCGGGCAAGGTGCAGTCCGCCGAGAAGCTCACCCCCTCGAGCTGCAGGAAGGACCCGGCGGGGCTGCTGGTGCCCGCGGGGGACAGCTTCGCGACCGAGTGCTCCAGGACGTTCTTGAGCTGGTGAAGAGTGATGGTCCCGACGAGGACCCGGTTGTCGAAATAGAAAATCTCGCGCAGCTGGCCGCGCATCACCGCGCCTTTCTTGGTCACGCCGTTCGCCTGGCCGCACAGCCCCTCGGAGCGGATGCTGCCCGAGTTGATCGCCGCGGCGTCCGGCAGCCGAGAGACCCCCGAGCCGTCGAAGGCATGGAAGTACGCCTGCGCCATGAGCTGCCCCACGGCATTGTCCGAGGTGCGCACCGTGGCCTTGGCGATGTCGACGTCGCCGCCCAGCCAACCGGTGACGGCGTCGGCGTTCGAGACTGGCGCCGCGCACTCAGGGTTGAACTCCACGCACGCCGCGCCGACGAGCGCGGCGGCGAGGACGAGCGGAGCGCTGGGGAGCCTCTGGGTCTTCATCCCTACCTTCCTTCCGTCGCGCGGCGCGCTCGGGCTGACGGGCTCAATGGCCCACCGGCCATCAGAACCGCGCCCGGACCGCGACGTCGGCAAAAAAGCCCTCGCGAGGGAGCAACCCCGGCATGCGGTCGGGCCGAGGCACGTCGTCGACGAGCGTCTCGTTGAAGAGGTTCTGGGACCGCAGCGCGACCTCGAAATGGTCGAAGAGCGGGGCGCTGCGGAGCTGCGCGCCGATCAGGGTGTACGCGGGGATCTGGAAGGGGCGCAGCGCCTCGAGCGGGCTGCGGGCGTTGTTGCGCCTCTCGGCGCCGAGCTCGGCGAGCACCGAGAAGCTCAGCCAGCGGCCCAGGGGGACCACCGTCGCCCAGTTGAACCGGAACTGCGGCACGTCGGTCAGGTCCTGGAAGCCCTGGGGCGCCGCGAGGTCGGTCGCGCGGAACCAGGAGTAGTTGATGAACGAGTAGGCGCGGCTGGAGACCTCGAAGCGGAGCTCGGCCTCGGCGCCCACCACGCGCACGCCCAGGCTGCGGTTGGAGAGCGGAATGATGTTGCCGGACGTGTCGACGGCGGTGATGAAGTCGGTGAAGTTGTTGAAGAAGCCGTTGGCCCTCAGCCGCACCTTGTTCTCGCCCACGGCGGTCGCGGTCTCCACCCCGACCTCGAGAGTGTCGATGATGGCGGGCCTCAAGCTCGGGTTCCCCTCGAACTGACCGCTGGTGTAGTCGTTCGTCGGCACGCGCTCGGTCAGCTCCTCGAGGGTCGGGGCGCGCAGCGCGCGCCCGTAGAGCAGCTTGAAGCTCCACCCCTCCCCCGGCGAGAAGACGAGGCCCACGCGCGGGTCCAGGCTGGGGACGAAGTGCGTGGTGGCGCTTAGGACGTTCTGGTTGGCGTCGAGCGTCACCTGATCGGGGAGCTGCAGGGCGTCGAGGCGCAGGCCCAAGGTGAGCGACAGACCCGAGGCGATGCGCCAGACGTCCTGGACGAACGCTCCCACGGAGATGCGGTTTGCGAGCCCGGGCACCGACTGGCGCGCGACGTAGCCCGAGGGCGTCACCATCGCGTCCTTCGAGAACAGCTCGCCCTGGTCGAAGTTCACCTGGTAGCTGAAGCTGGACAGGCGCTCCAGGGAGCCGGTGACGCCGAGCGATAGCTTGTGGGACTGCGAGACGTTCAGGTCCAGCGCGCCCTCGACCCCGGCGCTCTGGGCCGCATAGGCCTCGCGCGCGAAGAGGCCCTGGGGCGCGGTGCCGGAGCCGAACGGATAGCCGGCCGGTTCGATCTGGTAGAGCCGGTCGGCCGACTGCTGGTCCGCGTACGCCCGCAGAGTGATGGCCCCCGAGCCTATCGGCACCTCGTGCCAGAGGTCGATTAGGAAGACGTTCCACTGGAGGCGCGAGTCGTTCCCCAACGTGTCGAACAGGCCGATGAGCGCGGCGCGGTCCTCGCGCATGAACCGCGCGGACAGCCGGGTCGTGCTGCCGCCGGCCTTGCCGTAGCGAAGCTCGGCGCCGACGTTCAGGAGCGAGCCGGAATCGTTGGTGTAGCCGGCCGGGTCGGTCGCGCTCTTCAGGCCGGAGGCCACGAGCGTCGACGAGGCGGCGTCGGACTCGACCGCCGCGCGGTAGCCCGCGGTCCGCGAAAAGTCCGCGTCGCCGAAGAGGGAGAAGTCGCTCGAGCCCAGGCGCCCGCCGGCGTTGACGTGGGCGTCCATGGACCCGAAGGAGCCGAAGGAGGCCGCAGCCTCGACGCCCTCGCGCCGTTTGGTGATGAGGTTCACCACGCCCAGGAAGGCGCCCGAGCCGTAGAGCGCCGAGCCCGGGCCGCGCACCGCCTCGACCCGCTCGGCGTTGTCGAGGGGCAGGTTCAACATCGCCTTGGCGTCATAGGCGCTGTTGAGGCGGTGGCCGTCGAGGAGGACGAGCACCGCCGAGTCGTCGCGCAGGCCCCGGGCGGCGATGTTGTAGAAGCCCCGCACGTCGCGGGAGGTCTCGAAGCCCGGGATGATTTTCAGGGCGTCGGGGAGCGCCCGCAGGCCGAGCACGCGGATCTGCTCCTCGGGCAAGTCGGTGGCGATGGCCGGGGCCTCGGACACGGACTGCGCCTGGCGACTCGCCAAGGTGACGACGTCCTCGGCGCCGAACAGGGCGAGCTCGTCGTCGCGGACGATGGGCGGCGGCTTTCGCTCCGCGGGCGGCCGCCGGGCCGGGCGCGGCGGGCTCTCGGCCCGAGCCGGGCCGCGCTCCTCTTCGTCGCCTGCCACTGGAGCGACACTTTTGGGCGCGGGCCTGCTCGAGCCCGCCGCGCTGGGATCCTCGCCGCGCTCGGCGTCCGCCTCCGCCGGGGCCTGCCCGAGCACTCGGATGCGGCGCGGGTCCGACGCCGAGCCCACGAGCTCCGTCTGGGCGCCGAAGTAGTCGAAGGCGACGCAGTAGTACTCGAGGGCAGGTGGCAGGACGTCCAGGCCGGGGATGGTGGCGCGGTAGAGGTCGCCGTTGTCGAGCGTCAGCTCCACCTGCTTCCAGCTCTCGCCGTGGACTCGGTAGCGGCAGCGCGCCTTGGCCAGGTCGTCGCCGCCGAAGACGTTTCCGCTGAGCTCGATGGGCTTGCCCGCCTGCGCCACAGTGGGCGGCGTGTGCAGGAAGGCGATGGGGTTGGCGCGGGCCGAGAAAGACAACCCGGCCAAGGTGAGCGCCGCCAGGCAGCGAACTGCGAGGGCGCCATCGCGGCTGGGCACGAAGGACTCCCTGGCGTTGGCGGGGCGTGCGATGGGGGCGATTCTCCAGTGGGACGCGCGGCGCGTCAATCGCGCCGTTGTGGCTGCGCCGCCCTCGCCTCGAGTCGCAAAGCCCACGGCGCGCTCGGCGGAGTATGCTTCGCGCCTCTGCTACGGCCTCGAAGCTGCGCCTTCTGGTGCGAGGGACCCCCATGACGATCTTCGAGATGGTCGCTGACGAGCGGCGCGCCCTCGCCGACCTCGTGGACGGGCTCACCGAAGACCAGCTCCGGACGCCGAGTCTCGTCCCCACCTGGACGGTCCGCGACGTCGCCGCTCACCTGTGCCTGGCATTCGATGGGTCCGCCGCCCAGTTCCTGCGCGCGCTGATCGCCACCCGGAGCCTCGAGAAATCGGTGGACGCGCTGACGTTCGCCCTGGCGAAGCGGCCCGTGAAAGAGCTCACGGCGATCCTCCGGCGCCATGCGGACAGCCGCCTTCGTGCTCCCGGGGCGGGACCGGAGGCTCCGCTGGCGGAAAACCTGATCCACGGGCTCGACCTGCGCTGGCCCCTCGGCATCGCCCGCGCCATCCCCGACGATCGGGCGCGCCCCGCGCTCGACTTCCTGGCCAAGACGCCGGCCCGCGGGTTCACCCGCAAGAGCTGGCGCAAGCGCCTGCACTTCGAGGCCACCGACCTGGACTGGGCTCACGGCGACGGCCCTTTGCTCCGCGGGCCCGCCGAGGCGCTGATGCTGGCCCTCACCGGCCGGCGGAAGTCGCTCGAGTCGCTTCAGGGCGACGGAGTCGACGTGCTGCGGGCGCGCTTCGGGCCTTGAGCTTGAGCTTGAGCGCTCAGCCGCGCCGCGCCTCGTCGAGCAGCGCGCCGCTCGGGTCGACGAGTTGCACGTGCAGCGGCATCTGTCCCACCGCGTGCGTGGAGCACGACAGGCAGGGGTCGAAGCAGCGCACGCCGGCCTCGATCCGGTTGAGCAAGCCCTCGCGCAGCTTGGCCCCGTCCAGGAAGGCCACCGCCAGCTGGCGGACGGTGCGATTGATGGCGAGGTTGTTCTGCGCCGTGGCGATCAGCATGTTCACGTTCTTGAGGACGCCGTTCGAGTCGACCTTGTAATGGTGGAACAGCGTCCCGCGCGGCGCCTCGCACGCCCCCACCCCTTCGGCCCGGTTGATCATCGCGCTCGCGCGGATGTCCTTGCCGAGAATGGCCGGGTCGGCGACCAACTGCTCGATTTTCTCGATGGCGAATACGACCTCGATGAGCCGCGCGTAATGATAATAGAATGAATTGTTCACCGCGCCGGAATTGCCGCCGAGCTGCATGAAGATTTTCCGCTCGGCCTCCGCCTCGGGCGTGTCGATATAATCACAGACGTTCAGACGCGCCAGGGGGCCGACCCGGTAGATGCCTTTCTCCGGCCCCAGCGGCTTGTAATACGGGAATTTCAGGTAAGACCACTCCCGGGTGATCTCTCCGAAGTAGCTCAGGTAATCGCGGGGCTCGATTTTGTCGGCCAAGGTGTTCCCGTCGCCGTCGCGCACCCGCAGGTGCCCGCCGTAATACTCCAGCGCGCCGCTCTTGGAGACGAACCCCAGCGAGAGGGTCCGGAAGTTGCCGAAGCTGGGGACCTCGAGCTTGAGCTCCTCGTGGACCCGCTTGAGGATGCCCAGGGCGAGCCGAGCGGTCTCCTTCACCTCCGGGAGCCACGCGAGGATCTTCTCCCGCTCGGCGCTCTGCAGCGGCTCGCGGACACCCCCCGCCACGGCCCAAGGGGTGTGGATCTTCCGGCCGCCGAGGATCTCGATGATCTCCTGGCCAAACTTGCGCAGGCGGATGCCGCGGCGGACCAGGTCCTCGTGCTTCTCGAGCAGGCCGAAGACGTTGCGCTTGGCGGGCTCGGAGTCGAAGCCCAGCAGGAAGTCGGGCGCGCAGAGAAGGAAGAAGCTCAGCGCATGCGACTGCGTCCACTGGGCGAGCGTGAGCAGCCGCCGCAGCTTCTCCGCGGTCTCGGGGATGCCGATGGCGAGGATCTCGTCGCCGGCTTTCGCCGACGCGACCAGGTGGCTCGACGGGCAGATGCCGCAGATGCGCGACGAGATGCCGGGCATCTCCCACATCAGCCGGCCCTCGCAGAACTTCTCGAAGCCGCGGAACTCGTTGACGTGGAACCGCGCGTCCGAGACCTCGCCCTGCTCCCCGAGCTGGATGGTGATCTTGGCGTGCCCCTCGATGCGGCTCACCGGCTGGATGGTGACGGTCTGGCTCATGGGCTCCTCAAAGGCAAAACCTTTTGGCTCTCGCGCCGGCGGCGCCGGCCCTCGCTCGACCCCCCGAAGGTCGCCTCGCTAGCCGTAGCGCAGGTACGCGTTGGGCAGCACCGGGATCCGCCCCGCCAAGAGCTCGTTCACCGAGAACCAGAATCTGGTCGGCGGTGGGCGGGCAGCCGTGCAGGAACGCGTCCACCCGGATGAACTCGTGGAGCGGCCGCGCCTGCTTGAGCAGCTTGGCGATGGTCGTGAACTCGGAGGGGATGGTCTTGTCGCCGTCGGCGAGCTCCACGTAGGAGCGGTGGAGGATCTCGTCGGGGCTGAACTGGTTGCGCATCGCCGTGACGTTGCCGGTGGTGGCGCAGTCGCCGAAGGAGATGACCCAGCGGGCGTTGCGGCGGATGCGATGAGCCATCTCCTCGTTCTCGACGTTCGATACGGCGCCCTCGACCAGGGCGACGTCGACGTCGGGCGGGAAGTCCTTCACGTCCGCGAGCGGCGAGTAGACGAGCTCCACCTTCCCGGCGAGCTCGATCAGCCGCTCGTCCATGTCCAGAAAGGACATGTGGCAGCCGGAGCAGCCTCCCAGCCAGACGGTCGCGATCCTGGGTTTCATGCGTCGGCTCTCCCTTTCCTTTGGCCCGAGCGGCTCATTCTTCCTCCAGGTATTCGCCGACCCATTCTTTGCGCTTGCGCGCGGTGACGATGTACCGGAGGAACTCGCGCTGCTTGACCATCTCGGCGACCGTCTGCCCCTTCTCGAACAGCGCGCCGGTGGGGCAGACGCGGACGCACTTGCCGCAAGAGGTGCAGCTCTCCGACTCGCCCCAAGGCTGGTTCAGGTCGGAGATGATCTCGCACTGGATGCCCCGGTTCGCGATGTCCCAGACCCGCGCCCCCTCGACCTCGTTGCAGACCCGCACGCAGCGGGTGCAGAGCACGCAACGGTTGGCGTCCATGACGAACTGCTTGTGCGTCGCGTCCACCTTTTTCTTCGGAAACAGGTATGGGAAGCGCACGTACTGCAGCCCCACCTCGTAGGCCAGGTCCTGCAGCTCGCAGTGGCCGTTGACCACGCAGACGGCGCACTGGTGGTTCCCCTCGGAGGCGAGGAGCTCGAGGATGGTTCGGCGGTAGCGCTTCAGCCGCTCGGTCTGGGTCCGCACAACCATCCCCTCCTGCGGACGGGTGGTGCAGGCCGGCGTGAGCTTGGCCTGCCCCTCGACCTCCACCATGCAGAGCCGGCAGGCGCCGACGTCCGCGAGCCCGTCCAGCTGGCATAGCGTGGGAATCCGCACGCCGTGCTGCCGGGCTATCTCCAGCAGGGTCTCGTCGGCCTTTGCGCTCAGCTGCTCGCCGTCGATGCTCAAGGTCACGATGGCCATGCCGCCGGCTCCTTCTCTTGCTGCGACGTGCGACATCTCTCGAATCACCTCTGGAAACCGTCGGCGTTCTTCTCTCGGCGGCTCCTCGCCCTGCCCCGCCCGCCGGGCTCACCCGGGGCGCGTCGGCGCGAAAACCTCCACCGGCCGCAGCCGGTCGGTGTACTCCTTGCGGAAGAACCGCAGCGTGGAGAGCACCGGGTTGGGCGCCGACTGGCCCAGGCCGCACAGGCTCGTCTCCTTGACGGTGACGCAGAGCTCCTCAAGGAGAGCCAGGTCGTCGGCGGTGGCGCGCCCGGAGGCGATCTTCGCGAGCAGCCCCTGCATGTGCACGGTGCCGACGCGGCAGGGCACGCACTTCCCGCAGGACTCGTCCATGCTGAACTCCATGAAGAACTTGGCCACATCGACCATGTTCGAGGTGGAGTCCATGACGATGAGCCCGCCGCTGCCCATGATGGAGCCGACGGCCATGAGCGACTCGTAGTCGACCGGCAGGTCCAGGTGCTGCTCGGGGATGCAGCCGCCGGTGGGACCGCCGGTCTGCGCCGCCTTGAAGGTGGTGCCCTCGGGCGTCCCGCCCCCGATGTCGAAGATGATCTTCCGCAGCGGGATGCCCATCGGCACCTCGATGAGCCCGGTGTTGCGGATGCTGCCCGCCAGCGCGAACACCTTGGTGCCCGGACTCTTGGCTGTGCCGATGCCGGCGAACCAGGCGCCGCCCTTGGTCAGGATGGGGGCGATGTTGGCGTAGGTCTCGACGTTGTTGATGAGCGTCGGCATGCCGAAGAGGCCGCGCTCCGACGGGTACGGCGGGCGAGGCCGGGGGCGCCCGCGGCGGCCCTGGACCGAGCGCAGGAGCGCCGTCTCCTCGCCGCAGACGTACGCCCCGGCGCCGATGCGCAGGTCGATGCGAAAGTCGAACTGGGAGTCGAAGATCCGGTGGCCGAGCAGCCCCAGCTTCTCGGCCTGCTTGATCGCCAGCCGGAGGCGATCGATGGCGAGCGGGTACTCCGCGCGGATGTAGATGAAGCCCTCGCGCGCGCCGACGGCGTAGCCGGCGATGGCCATTCCCTCGAGGACGCGGTGGGGGTCACCCTCGAGGATGCTGCGGTCCATGAACGCGCCGGGGTCACCCTCGTCCGCGTTGCAGACCACGTATTTCTGCTCGCTGGCCGCCTTTCGGACGATGCCCCACTTGAGCCCGGTGGGGTATCCGGCGCCGCCGCGCCCGCGCAGCCCGCTCTTGCGCACTTCTTGGATGATTTCCTCGCCGGACATCTCGCCGATGGCCTTGGCGAGCGCCGAATATCCGCCGGCACAGATGTAGTCTTCGATGCGCTCGGAGTCGATTCGCCCGCAATTCTCGAGCACGATCTTTAGCTGCGACGTGAAGAATGGATTTTGGGGGTCGATGAGGTGCTCCTGCACCTTCTTCCCTGTCATGACATGCTCGTCGACGATGCGTCGGGCCGCGGCGGCGTCGACGCGCTGATACAGCGTCTCGTCGGCCGCGACCTTGACGATGGGGCCCTCGCCGCACAATCCGAGACAACCGGTGCCCGAGAGCTCGACTTCCTTCTCCAGCCCCCGCTCCTTGAGCGCGGCGGCGAGGGCGTCCTTCACCCCGCGCCCGCCGCAGGAGAGGCAACCCGCGGCGGAGCAATAGAAGAGGCGATTCTTGAACGCCGACTGGCGGGACTTCTCCTTTTCGGCGATCTCCTTGAGCTCCTCGAGGTTCATGGGCTTAGGTCTCCGGCCGTCACTTCTTCCAGGCGTCGAGGTGGGCCATCGCCGACGCGACGTTCAACTTGCCTTCGACCTTGTCGTCGCAGACCGCGACCGGCGCCAGGCCGCACGAGCCGACGCAGCGCGCGCTGACGAGCGACACCTTGCCGTCGGACGTGGTCTCGCCGAACTTACAACCGCAACGCTCCTCGGCCGCGGCGTAGATCTTGTCGGCGCCCTTCACGTAGCAGGCGGTGCCCATGCAGAGCACGAACGTGTGCTCGCCGTTCGGCTTGAGGCGAAAGAAGTGATAGAAGGTGGCGACGCCGTACACCGTGCTCAAAGGCAGCTTCAGCTTGCGCGCGACGTAGATAAGCACGTCGTTGTCTAGAAATCCGAAGATTCCCTGCGCGGCGTGCAGCACCTCGATGAGCGCGGAGCCGGCGCCCTGGTGCTTGGTTACGACCCGGTCGAGCAACTTGAAACGCGAATCTCCACTCGGGTGCGCCGCCGGCGCGGATTTTGGCTCTGGGGCTGGGCTCATGGAGGTTGTGGCCTTGCGTGGTGGTTATCGCCGCCGTCCTTAAGACCTTCGAAACGCCGGCGTCCGCTCCAAGCTTCCCGAGATTGTCGCGGCCTTCCTCAACCGGCGGCGCGAGTCTAGCCCAGCAGCTGTTTTGCGCAATATTCCCCTCCTGAAAACTTTTGTGCGCCCCGATGGCTCTCCGGGGCATTGCCGACCCGCCGAGCGCTGCCCGCTTGAAAGAAATGTGGAATTGTTGGGCACAGGTCAGGCCGCAGCCAGGAATCGAGACGGGGCGTCCTATTGACACGTACATTCGGCGCGGCGCGCGCTCGCCCTTTCCAGAGTTTGGCGGCAGTGCGGGCCAGGTCGCGCCAACCCCTTGTCCGAGGCACCGGCTCTGCCCCTCGTCTCGCGGCGGCGGGCCTTTCGGGCATCGGCCGAGCCCCGGCTCAAGGCGCCAGAGAAAGTCGTCCGCCACGGCAGCACCGCGCGCACCGTCTTCGCGGACGCCCTCGAGTGCGCATGCGCGAGCCAGCTTCCCGCGGCGCAAAGCGGCTCTTTCGAGCGGCGGCCACCGCGGCCCCCTCTTGCCTCGGCGCAAAGCGCGACAGCGAGCACTTCGGCATCGAGAAGAACCGATGTTGGGGACGAAAAGGGTGGGCGCGGATCGCTCGCGTCATTTTTGAGCGCCCAAGCCTTCTCTTCCCGAGAGCCTTGCCTTTCCATCGCTCAATCGACGCGGCGACCTCCGAAAGAGTCGTCTGCGGACACATCCAACCGCACTAGATGCGCCCGCTGAGGTGAGCGCCGGCGAATATCGCGATGATGAAGACGAGTATGATGAGAAAGACGGCGACCATTTCCGAAAGGCCAAAAGCCGTCCTTGCCATGATCAGTTGTTGATGTACCACTCCGGCCCGAGGTGCACGGAGAGCGTCTCCTTTTCGGTCTTCAGGAGTAGGTGGATTCCCGCGGACATCCCTTGCATCGGGGTGACGCGCTCGACCTTCTCGACCTCCCCCTTGACCGTCTCCACGGTCTTCGGATCGAACATACGCCCATACTGGCCTCCCGGGCCCCAGCCGCCGCCTCGTCCTGGACCAGGCTGAGCGAGCGCCGTAGCCGCGGCAAGGAAAGCAGAGGCAGCCAGGAGCTGTGCACAAGATGCCTTCATCGCATTCCTCCTCAGAAATGGAAGCACAGTCCAGGATAGTGCCTCTACAGCGCCTCGACACTCGGGTTCCATCGAGCGGCTTTGCCGAAATGGGTGCTCAATGCGATCATCGACGGACCGGACCGCGGCGTGAGGTGAGGGCCGAGGGAGAAGGGCGTCCTAGGAGAGGCGCTCTGTTGATAATCGGCGCCATCGCCTTGCCAACCGCCACTCGGTGGGGACGCAGTAAAGGGCACTTGGCGGCCGATGCGCGGTCGCGCATCACTGACGCCATGGAGCAGAGTCGCGGGCTCACGAGGGATGAAGTCCGATCGCGCCGAACGCGGTACGGGCCGAACGAGGTCCGGGAGGTACGCCGCCACCCCCTTCGCCTCTTTCTTTCCAAGCTCTGGTCCCCTGTCGCCTGGATGCTGGAGGTGAGCGTCGTTCTCGAGCTCCTTCTGCACCACCACACTCAGGCGGCGATCATCTCGTGTCTCTTGATCGCGAACGCCGCCATCGGATTCTTCGAGGAAGGCAGCGCCCAGCGTGCGTTGGCGGCGCTGCACCATCGGCTCGTGATCCGGGTGCGCGCCTTGCGGGACGGTCAATGGCAAACGCTTCCGGCCGGAGAGCTCGTGCCTGGGGACATCATCCGCATTAGGGTGGGAGACGTGACACCCGCCGATTGCCGGATCCACGAGGGGAGCGTGCTCGAGGATCGCTCCGTGCTGACGGGCGAGTCGGTCCCGGTCGACGTGGGCGCGGGCGGTCTCACCTACACCGGCACGACGATCAAACGGGGAGAGGCGACCGCGGAGGTCCTTCACACCGGCGCGAACACCTTCTTTGGGAAGAGCGCGGAGTTGGTGCGGACCGCTGCTCCTGCGGCTCATCTCGAGATCCTCGTCGTGCGAATCGCGAAGCACCTCATCGCCCTCGACGTCATCGTGGTGGCTGCCGTCCTGGTCAAGGCTGCAGCGACGGGCCTTGCGGTGGCGGAGATCCTCCCTTTCACGCTGCTCTTGTTGGTGGCCTCGATCCCCGTGGCCCTCCCGGCGACCTTCACGCTCGCCTCGGCGCTGGGCTCGCAGCAGCTCGCGGCTCGAGGTGTCCTGGTCGCGCGGCTCTCGGCCATCGAAGAGGCCGCGGCCATGGACGTGCTCTGCTGCGACAAGACCGGAACCCTGACGGAGAATCGGCTCAGCGTCTCCGCTGTGCACGCCTACTCGCCGGAGCGGCAGGAAGCGGTCCTCGAGCTGGCCTTGCACGCATGCGACCCAGCGACCCGGGACCCTATCGACCTGGCGGTTCTCGCCGCTGCTGAAAAAATCGGTCGCCGGAGCGAAGCGCGCCGGATTGCCTTCGTGCCGTTCGACCCAACGACCAAGCGCTCCGAGGCCGTCGTCGTCCGCGACGGGGAGGAGATCCACATCCTCAAGGGTGCGCCGCCGGTCCTTGCGTCCGTGGCGCAGGCACCCCCTGGGGTGTCACAGGATGTGGACGCCCTGCCGGCGAGCGGCGCCCGCGTCCTCGCCGTCGCCGCGGGGGCGCGGAATCGCCTGCGCGTCGTTGGGCTGGTCGGCCTCACCGATCCACCGCGGAGCAGCTCGCGGGAGGTCATCGAGCGCCTTCGGTCCATGGGAATCCGCGCGGTCCTCGTCACGGGGGACAGCCTCCCCACCGCTCGGGCGGTCGCCGGACAGGTCGCAATTCGAGGGGAAGCGACGACGGCCACGGCGCTTCGAAAGGGCGATTACGCGATCGGAGATGTCCGCGTCGTTGCCGAGGTCTTTCCGGAAGACAAAGCGCGCATCGTGCGAGCGCTCCAGCGCGGCGGCCACGTGGTGGGCATGACTGGGGACGGGGTCAACGACGCGCCCGCGCTTCGCCAGGCGGAGGTCGGTGTCGCCGTGTCCCGGTCGACCGATGTCGCACGGGCCGCTGCAGGAGTCGTCTTGATGGAGGAAGGGCTCCCTGGCGTCGTGACAGCGGTGGAGGTAGGCAGGGCGATCTATCAACGAATGCTCACCTACACTCTGAACAAGATCGTCAAGACGTTCCAGGCCGTCCTGTTTCTGGGCGGCGGATTCATCATCGCCGGAATGCTGGTGGTCTCTCCGCGCCAGATCGTGCTGCTCCTTTTTCTCAACGACTTCGTCACCATGTCCTTGGCCAGCGATCGGATTGCCTCTCTGCCGACAAAGCCCCAACGCTGGAATCTGCGCATGATGACCGTTCATGCCTTCGCCACGGCGCTCGCGTGGGTCGCCTTCTCGGCAATCGTCCTGGTTATCGGACACCGCACTCTCGGCCTCAACCTGCCCAAGATGCAGACGTTGTCCTTCGTGGTGCTGGTGTTCACCGGACAGGCCACCGTCTATCTGGTGCGGGAGCATGAGCACTTCTGGCAGGGCGCACCCAGTCTGCCGCTGGCCGCGAGCTCGGCCTTCGCGCTCCTCGCGACCGCGGCTCTTGCCACTCAGAGCTGGTTGATGGCACCCCTGTCAGCGCAGCAGGTTGGGGCTGTGGCGCTCGGGGCCATGTTGCTGCTTTTCGTGCTCGATGCATTCAAGGTGGGGGTGCTTCGCAGGCTCCACGAGCACAAGGTGCCGAGCGGAGCCCGGCGCGAGCCTTCGAGCGAGTAGAGACGCCTAGAACCTTGCATCTCCGCAGGCGAGATCCAATCGTACCGGGGCACTCTTGTCCCCTTCCTGGACGATTGGGCAAGCGCCTCCTTGCCTTTCAAGGGGTAGATTGATGCGAGCGCCCCTCTGCCACCGAACCCTCTGGCCGATCGTGGTCAGCTCAGCGCTATTGCCGTCGGGCTGCATGGTCGGGCCCGACTTCGTGCGCCCCCAGGCGGCCGTGGCTTCCAAGTGGCTGGGGGGTGAGCCGGGGGTCCAGTCTGAGCCCGCCCAGTCCCGCGCCTGGTGGAAGCTGTTCAATGATTCGAGCCTGGACCGCATCATCGAGCGGGCCTACCGCGAAAACCTGACGCTCCAGACTGCCGGGGTTCGGGTGCTCCAGGCGCGCGCCCAGCTCGGCATCGCCGCGGGAAGGCTTTACCCCCAAAGTCAGCAGGCCAGCGGCTCGTTGACGTTCAACAAACAAAGCGAGGAGTCGTTCTTCTTTGGCGGTGCGTCGGGCGGGGCGGCAGGAGCCTCGGGATTCCCGCTCAGCTATTGGGAGGACCAGGTCAACCTCCAGGCCAGCTGGGAGATCGATCTTTGGGGTCGGTTCCGGCGGGCCGTGCAGTCGGCGGACGCCAACCTGCGGGCCAGCGTGGCCGATTACGACGCCGCCCTGGTGAGTCTCACGGCCGACGCGGCCAACGCCTACATCCAGATACGCACCCTCCAAAAGCGTTTGGAAATCGCCCAGCAGAACGTGGCCGTCCAGAGTGAAGGCAACGCGCTGGCCAAGACCAAGTTCGAGGGCGGGCTGACCACGGACCTCGACCTGCAGCTCTCCAATGCGCAGCTCTCCAACACCCAGGCCACCGTGCCCACCCTGGAGGCTGCGCTGCGCCAGGCCGAGGATGCCCTCAGCGTGCTCTTGGGACTGCCGCCTGGCCCCATCGCGGAGATCGCGGGCGGGCCCGCGCCGATACCGGTCGCGCCGGCCGAGGTGGCGGTGGGAATACCGGCCGACCTGCTGCGCCGCCGGCCTGACGTGCGCGCTGCGGAGCTCCAAGCTGCAGCGCAATGCGCCCAGATCGGCGTGGCCAAGGCCGACCTCTACCCGGCGTTCACTTTGAGCGGAACCATCGGCCTGCTCTCGACGACCATCGGCACCGCGGGGCTCTCGAGCATTCTCAATGGGAAAGCCCTCACCGCATCGGCCGGCCCTTCTTTCGCATGGAACCTCTTCAATTACGGCCGAATCACCAACAACGTCCGGGTGCAGGATGCCCTCTTCCAGCAGCTCCTGCTCAACTACCAGAACATCGTCCTGAGCGCCCAACAACAGGTCCAGGACTCGCTGGCCGGCTTTCTCGGCTCGCGTGAGAACGCCGAGTTCCTGGCTTCGAGCGTCAAGTCCGCCAAGATCTCCGCGGACCTCGCTTTGGCGCAGTACCAACTCGGCCGCGTCGATTTCACCACGGTCGTCACGGCGCAGCAGTCGCTGCTGACGGCGCAGGACAGCCTGGCCAGGGCTCTCGGCTCCACGGCCGCGAACCTGGTCGGCCTGTTTCGGGCCTTGGGCGGAGGCTGGGAGATCAGGCAAGGACAGCCCCTGGTGCCGCCCCACGTCGCCGCGGCGATGGCCCAGCGCACCGACTGGGGCGACCTCCTCCGCCCCTCGACCTACTCGCCGAGCTCGCCAGGGCCCGGCCCCAACGTGCGGGCTCCCGACTGGTAGGCCCGTGATCCGCCTCGTCCCCTCTGGGCCTCACCGCGCCTGGCCTCGGGCGCGGCGATTGGGAGCCCCGTTGGTCATCGCATCGCTCGTGGCCTGTCGCGCGGAGCAGGACCCCGCTCCGCCGCCTCCGAAGGTGACGGTCAGCCAACCGGTGCGCCGGACCGTGACTGACACCCTGCAGGCGACCGGGAACACCCGAGCGTTCCTCTCGGTCCAGCTCGTCGCCCGAGTGGAGGGCTATTTGGAAAAGGTCCTTTTCCGCGACGGCCAGGACGTCAAGAAGGGGCAGCCGCTCTTCGTCATCCAGCGCGACACCTATAGGGCCACGGTTCAGCAGCAGGAGGGCAACGTCCTGGCCCAGCAGACCGCGCTCGCGCACGCCGACATCGAGCTGCAGCGCTACGAAGAGCTCCACAGGCGCAAGGCCGCCTCGCAGCAGGACGTCGAAACCTGGCGCTACAACCGCGACGCCGCCCGAGCGGCCCTGTTGACGGCCAGGGCCCAGCGCGATCTGGCGAAGCAGAACCTCGGCTATACGGCGATCGACGCGCCCTTCGACGGCCGCATGGATCGCCACCTGGTGGACGCGGGCAATCTGGTCGGCTCGGGAGGCGCGGCCACCGCCCTGGCCCAGGTGACGCAGCTCGACCCGCTGTACGTCTACTTCAGCGTCAGCGAGAGAGAGATCGCGCCTTTCATGGCGCGGCGGAGCCGGCAGGAGGAGCCGGGCCGGCAGCAGCAGCCGGAGGTCTTTGCCGGGCTGGCGGAGGAGGAGGGCTATCCCCACCGAGGGCAGCTCGATTTCGCCGCCACGAGCGTGGACGCCTCGACGGGCACTCTGCTGCTGCGCGGCCTCTTCCCAAACCCCGACGCAAGGATGCTGCCGGGCCAGTACGCGCGGATCCAAGTGCCGGTGAGGGAGCGATCAGCGTTGCTGGTCCCGCAGGTGGCTGTGCGCTCAGACCAGGAAGGCAGCTACGTGCTGCTGGTGAACGCGCAGGGCGTGGCGCAGCGGCAGAGCGTCGAGGCGGGCTCCCGCCGCGAGGAGCTGGTCGTCATCGAGTCGGGCCTGACCGGCCAGGAATGGGTGGTGGTGAAGGGGGTGCTGAAGGCCGTCCCGGGCCGGCGGGTCGAGCCGGTGCGCTCGGAGTCCGCGCAGCCGCCGGGCGTCGGCGGGAGCCGATGATTTCCCGCTTCTTCATCGAGCGGCCCATCTTCGCCAACGTGATCGCCCTGGTCACGATCATCATCGGGCTGGTCTTCCTCTCCCGCCTCCCGGTGGCCCAGTACCCGCCCATCGTGCCGCCCACCATCCAGGTGACCACGCGCTACCCCGGAGCGAGCGCGGAGGTGGTGGCGGCCACGGTGGCGGTGCCCATCGAGGAGGCAGTGAACGGCGTGGAGGGCGCCATCTACTTGTCCTCCACCAGCGGCAGCGACGGCACCTACACCCTGACCGTCACCTTCGACGTGGGCACGGACCTCAACGCCGCCCTCACTCAGGTGCAAAACCTGGTGGCCGGCGCCCTGGCGCAGCTTCCCGGCGGGGCTCAGCTCCAAGGCGTCACAGTCAACAAGGTCTCCCCGAACATTTTGCTCGTGGTCAGCCTCTACTCCGACGACGACCGGTTCTCGGACGTCTTCCTCTCCAACCACGCCATCATCAACCTGCAAGACCCGTTGCGGCGGCTGCCGGGAATCGGCCAGGTGCGGGTCTCCGGCGCGGGCCCCTACAGCATGAGGGTCTGGCTGGACCCCAACAAGCTGCAGAGCTTCGGCCTCACCACCGCCGACGTGGTGACCGCCATCCAGGGGCAGAACCTTCAAGTAACGTCCGGCCAGCTCGGCGCCCCGCCGGTTCCCAAGGAGCAGCTCTTCCAGCTCACCCTCAACGCGCTGGGCCGGCTCTCCGACGCCGAGCAGTTTCAGGACATCGTCGTCAAGAGCGCCACCGGTGAGTCGGCTCGGATCGTGCGGATGCGCGACGTCGCCCGGGTCGATCTGAGCCAGCAGAGCTTCGCCAACTTCTCGCGCTTCACCGGCCACAGGTCCGCCCAGATCCTGGTCTTCTCACTGCCCGATGCGAACGCCATTCGCGTGGCCAACAGCGTCTACTCGGCCATGGAGGGCATGAGCAAACACTTCCCGCCCGGCCTCAAATACGCCATCCGCTACGACACCACGCGGTTCGTCCGAGAGGCGGTCTCCAAGGTCTACCAGACCCTGGGCCTGGCCGCCCTGCTGGTGCTCGTCGTCATCGCCTTCTTCCTGCAGAGCTTTCGGGCCATGCTCGTGCCGGCCACCACCGTCCCGGTGACGCTCGTCGGGGCTTTCATCGCCATGGCCGCCCTCGGGTTCACCATTAATCTCATGACCCTCTTCGCCTTGGTCCTGGTCATCGGCATTGTGGTGGACGACGCCATCGTCATCGTCGAGAACAGCGCCTATTACATTGAAAGAGGCTTGCCGCCGCGAGAGGCGACCGTCCGAGCCATGCAAGAGCTGACGGGGCCAGTGGTGGGCATCACCTTGGCCCTGGTGGCGGTCTTTCTGCCCGCGGCCTTCCTGCCCGGCATCACCGGACAAATCTTCCGCCAGTTCGCCCTGGTCATCGCGGCCACGGCCGTCCTCAGCGCCATCAACGCCCTGACCCTCAAGCCCGCGCAGTGCGCCCTCTGGCTGAGGCCCCGCCCCAACCGACCTCCCCCCTGGCTCTTCCGGAAATTCAACCGCGCCTTTCAAAGCGCGACCAACGCCTACCTGGCGGTCGTCGCCTGGATGGTGAAACGGCCGCTGAAGATGCTGGTCGTCTTTGCTTTCATCATCAATCTGGCCGCATGGGGATTCCTGCGCCGGCCCACGGGTTTTCTCCCGACCGAGGACCAGGGCTACGGCATTCTGGTATGCCGTCTCCCGGAGGGAGCCTCGCAGCCGCGCCTCGAAGAGACCCTGGTGCAGATCGACGGCATCCTGCGGAAGACCGAGGGTGTCTCCTTCTGGGTCACGATCGGAGGCTTCTCGGTCCTGGACAACGCCAACCTGCCCAACGTCTCCGCCACATTCGTGGTCTACGAGGACTGGAGCAAGCGCGGGTCGTCCCTCGACCAGACTCGGATCCTCGCCAGCATCAACCGCGAGCTCGCAGGACTCGAGGAGGCGGAGGCATTTGTGGTGATTCCGCCGCCCATCCGGGGTTTGGGGCAGACGGGCGGCTTCCAAATGATGGTCGAAGACCGCGAAAACCTGGGTTTGGGCGAGCTGCAGGAAACGGCGGCCGCGCTCATCGCCCGCGGCAACGCCCAGAGCGCCCTGCGAAGCCTGACCACCACTTTCAGTAACAGCAGCCCGCAGCTCTATATGGCCATCGACCGGACCAAGGCGGAGTCCCTGCAAGTGAAGCTGGCCGACGTCTTCGCTGCGCTGCAAGGCTACCTGGGCTCGGCCTTCGTCAACCTGTTCAACAAGTTCGGTCAGGTCTTCCAGGTCTACGTCCAGGCCGACGGTCCCTACCGCCTGGAGCCCAGCGACATCGAAAACCTCTATGTCCGCAACCAGGCGGGCGGAATGGTCCCGCTGGGCACGCTGCTCGAGGTGAAGCGGGCGCAGGGCGCGGAGCTGGTGACCCGCTACAATCTCTATCCGGCGGCTTCCATCTTTGGCTCCGCTGCCCCGGGCTCCAGCTCCGGGCAGGCCCTCGCCCTCATGGAGCGCCTGGCCGATGGCACCCTGCCCCGCGGCATGGCCTACGACTGGACCTCGACCAGCTACCAGGAAAGGAAGGTGGGCCACCAGGCCTACTACATCTACGCCCTCTCCATCGTCCTGGTGTACATGGTCTTGGCGGCCCTCTATGAGAGCTGGACCTCGCCCGCCGCGGTAATCCTGGTTGTGCCCGTGGCCATCGTGGGAGTGCTTTTGGCCCTGCTGGCCCGGAGCTACGACAGCAATCTCTACACCCAGATCGGCCTGGTTTTGATGATCGCCTTGGCCAGCAAGAACGCCATCCTCATCGTGGAATTCGCCCGGGAGCTGCACCGGGGCGGGCTCAGCGCCGCCGACGCCGCCGTCGAGGCCACTCGCCGCCGCTTCCGCCCCATCATCATGACCTCTTTTGCCTTCATTCTGGGAGTGGTGCCCCTGCTGGTCGCCTTCGGGGCCGGCTCGGCCAGCCAGCGCGCCATCGGCACGGTCGTCTTCGGAGGCATGCTCTCCTCCACCCTTCTGGCCATCCCCTTCGTGCCGGTTTTTTACGTTCTCCTGGAGCGACTGCGGCGCGAGAAGAACGGGAGCAGGGCGCGCGCCGGCGCGTGAGCCGCGCGCGCCAGGAGCCGAGGCGACGGCGGGCGGACTGAGCCCGCGGAGCTCCTCGCCCTCTTCCTCACACCCGCCGCACGGAGTACCCGCGCTCGCGCAGCGCGCGCAACAGCTCCTCGACGTGGTCCGGCCCTCGGCACTCGAGGGTCAGCTGCAGCACCGCGTCGCCGAACCGGTCCGAGAACGCGCGCGAGTGGTGGACTTCCAGGACGTTCGCCTTCTGGTTGGCAACCACCTGCGTCACCCGCGCGAGCTGACCGGGCCGGTCGGGCAGCGAGACGTCGATGCGCGCCAGGCGACCGTCGCGCACCAGGCCGCGCTCGATGACCCGGGAGATGACGTTGACGTCGATGTTGCCGCCCGAGATGACCGACGCGACCGACTTGCCCTCGAGCCGCACCTTCCGGTTCATGAGCGCCGCGACACCGACCGCGCCCGCGCCCTCGACCACCGTCTTCTCCTTCTCGAGAAGGTAGAGAATGGCGCTGGCGATCTCCTCCTCGGAGACCGTGACGATCTCGTCGACGTAGCGCTGCACGTGGGCGAAGGTCAGCTCCCCCGGCCGCTTGACGGCGATGCCGTCGGCCAACGTGAGCGCTGCCTCGAGCGTGACCGGCTTGCCTTCCTCGACCGACGCGAGCATCGACGGGAAGAGCTCCGCCTCCACGCCGACAACCCGGATTCGAAGGCTTGGCCGCCTTGAGCGCCACCGCGACGCCGCTGATGAGACCCCCGCCGCCGATAGGCACGAGCACCGCGTCCAGGTCGCTCACCTGCTCCAGGATCTCCAGGCCGATGGTGCCCTGGCCGGCGATGACGTCGGGGTCGTCGAACGGGTGGATGAACAGCCGGCGCTCGATCACCTCCAGGCGGCGCGCCTCGGCGTAGGCCTCGTCGTAGTTCGCCCCCGCGAGGACCACCTTGGCGCCGTGGCCGCGGGTGTTGGAGACCTTGATGAGCGGCGTCTGCTCCGGCATGACGATGGTCGCCGGGATGCCCAACCTCCCGGCGTGGTAGGCGACCGCCTGCGCGTGGTTCCCCGCACTGGCGGCGATGAGGCCGCGCGAGCGCTCCTCCGGCGACAGGCGCAAGAGCTTGTTCAGCGCCCCGCGCTCCTTGTAGGCGCCGGTCATCTGCAAGTTCTCGAGCTTCAGGTAGGCGCGGCAGCCGGTGGCGCGCGAGAGCGTCTCGCTGCGTGCGCACGGGGACCGGTAGATGTCCTGCTGGATTCTCTCGCGGGCGGCTCGGACGTCGTCGATGGTGATCATGCTGCCTACGAAGCTACGCCTCGGGAGCCGGCGGCCGCAAGAACGCCGCAGCGCCTCCGGCACCTCGGAGCACCGGTGCGAAGGGCCCAGGGCTCCCTCGGCCGTCGCCGCGCCAGGGCCACCGCGTCTTCGCTTCCCGCCGTCGCCGGCGAGGTCGACGATGCGCGCGTCATAGCCCTCGGCTTTGCTCCTTCCAAAGCAGGTCGACGACCTTCGCGAACGAAAAGCCAAACCGACCCTCCGCATCGAGCAGGGCCGCTCGCTCGCGCATTTCTTCCGGCGTCACGCGCCTCTCGTTCTTGGAGGCGATCGCGACGACGGCCCCGTTTCGCCCGTCGGAGAACAGGTAGGTCTGCGGAAAAGAGGCTCGGATGAGCGCGATGTCGTCCTGGGTCTCTGCATTGCTGTTGATGTTGATGACGAGAAGGCCGTCCCCCTTCAGGCGCCGCTTGATGACCGAATAGAATTCGCCTTGCTTCATTTTTCGGGGGACACCACTGGAGTCGGTCTGCTTCGAGGGATTCAAGAAAGCATCGAGATAGATGGCGTCGTAAGCCCGTCCGCCTTCCTGAATGAAGTCGAATCCGTCGCCGGGAATGATCCGGGTTTCATCGCCCGTGGAAAGCTTGAAGTATTCTCGAGCGACCCTGATGACTTCCGGGTCGATCTCGACGACGTCCAATCGAACCTGGGGGAAGAAGTGATTGATGAAGCTCACCATGCCTCCCCCTCCGAGCCCCACGAGCAGCGCGTCGGGCTGGTCCCGCTTGATGAGGAGCGATGCAAACATGAGGCGCGAATAGCCGAGAATCAGCCTCTCCGGGCGCTGGAGGTCGACGAGGGACTCCAGGGCGGCGTCGCCGCTGTCGCGGACGAAGTACAAATAGCGAAGCGTGCCCTTCGCGACGACCTTGATGTGCGAGAGCTCGGAGCGCCCCTCGTAGACGAGGCCCTCTGCCTCGAAAGCGAATTTGCGACTCCAAATGTATCCACTGGCAGCCAGGAGCAGCACGGCGGCCGCCCCTCCGAGATAGAGCGGCAGCCGACTCCGAGGATAGGTGGGCTCGTCTCTCATGGGGTCACGCTCTTCCGCTTCGATTCCCACACCTCGGCGGGCGCCTTTGATGGGCGAACGGACAACGTCCTGGTCTACACCGTCCGCGCTTCGAATTGATCGGGGGGAGGCCGCTCGCCCTTCATCGGCGAGCGCCGAGCGCCTACCCCAAGAGCTTCGCGGCCTCGACCGCGTGATAGGTCAGGATGAGGTCCGCTCCCGCCCGTCGGATGGAGGTGAGGATCTCCAGGACGACGCGGTCGTGGTCGAGCCAGCCGGCCTGCGCCGCGGCCTTCACCATGGAGTACTCGCCCGAGACGTTGTACGCCGCCACCGGCAGCAAGGTCCGCTCGCGCACCGCGCGGATCACGTCGAGGTAAGAGAGCGCGGGCTTGACCATGACGATGTCGGCACCCTCGGCGATGTCGAGCTCCACCTCGCGCAGCGCCTCACGGGCGTTGGCCGGGTCCATCTGGTAGCCGCGCCGGTCGCCGAACTGCGGCGTGCTCTGGGCGGCCTCGCGGAACGGGCCGTAGAAGCCCGACGCGTACTTCGCGCTGTAGGCCATGATGGGCGTGTTCGAGAAGCCGCTCTCGTCCAGGCCCTTTCGCAGCGCCCCGACCCGCCCGTCCATCATGTCCGACGGCGCGACGATGTCCGCGCCCGCCTGCGCGCAGGTCACCGCCATGCGGGTGAGGAGCGGCAGCGTGGAGTCGTTGTGCACCTCGCCCTTGGCGATGAGGCCGCAGTGCCCGTGGCTCGTGTATTCGCACAGGCAGATATCGGCCGCCACCTGGAGGTCGGGCAGCGCCGACTTGACCTCGCGGATGGCCTTCTGCACCACGCCGTCCTCGGCGTAGGCGCCGCTGCCGTTGTCGTCTTTGTGATCGGGGATGCCGAAAAGGATGACCGAGGGGACGCCCAGGCCGTAGGCGACCCGGCACTCCTCCACCAGGTTCTCGACGGAGAGGTTGAACACGCCGGGCATCGACTTGATGGGGGTCTTGAATCCCTCGGCCCTCGACCACGAAGAGCGGGTACATGAAGTCGGTGGGAGACAGCTCGGTCTCGCGCACCATGGCGCGCAGCGCGGCGCTCCGGCGAAGCCGGCGGGGTCGCTCGAGGGGGAAGGTCATGGCCGCTCTCCTGTCCGGCCGCTTCCGGGCCGGTTGCGATGGGAACAACGCGAAGGGCCGGATTCTACCCCTCCCATGCGACCAGAAGGTCTACCTGGACCTCGACTTCTTCGACGAGCTCGACCGGCGGTTTCACGCTCCCGGCGAGTTCGCCCGGGCGTACGTCATCGCCCACGAGGTCGGCCACCACGTTCAGCACGCGCTCGGGCTGGGGCAATCCACAGGCGCCCGCTCGCGCGCCGAGCGGAACGCGGCGTCGGTGCGGACCGAGCTCCAGGCCGACTGCCTCGCCGGGGTCTGGGCCCACCACGCCCAGCGCGAGCGCCCGTTCCTCGAGGCGGGGGACCTGGAGGCCGCGCTCCGGGCGGCGACGGCCATCGGCGACGACCGACTCCAGAAGCAGGCGCGAGGCTACGTCGTCCCCGAGTCCTTCACCCACGGCACTTCAGCACAGCGGGTGAAGTGGTTCCGCACCGGCTTCGAGAAGGGCAGCGTCAAGGCCTGCGACACGTCTGCGGTGGGGGGCGAGTAGCGGCGCCGGCTCGAGCCGCTCGGTCTCGCCTCAGACCCGGTCGATGCTCGCCCGAAGCTCCCCGAGGATTTCTCGAGCCTCCGGCGAATACGCGCCCGGCTCGGAGAAGAGGGTGAGCGGCGGGAGCGCCTCGAACGCGCTCGCGCTACCCTTGACCGCCTCGAAGAGCACCATCCTCGCCGGCCGCTTCGGGACCGGGTAGACCAGGCGCATCCGCCGGGGGGCGAGCCCCGCCGCGCCGAAAACGGAGAAGAGCTCCGGCAGGCGCGAGGCCGGGAAGACCAGCTTGGCGACGCCGCCGTCCCTGAGGAGCGCGCGCGCCGAGGCCGCGAGCTCCGGCAGCGAGCACAAGAGCTCGTGGCGGGCGACCGCCTTCTCGTCGGCGGCGTTCGTCCGGCCCGCGCCGGCGGCGACGTAGGGCGGGTTGGAGACCACCAGGTCGAAGCTTCGCGGCTCCAAGACCCCGCGGAGCGCCCGGAGGTCGGCGCGGACCAGCTCCACCTGGCCCGAGAGCCCGTTGAGCGCGACGTTGCGAAGGGCGAGCTCGAAGAGCGCCTGCTGGATCTCGACCCCGACCACCGCCCCGCAGCCGCGGCGCGCGAGGAGGAGCGAAACGACGCCGCAGCCGGCCCCGAGAATCGACCGCGCGCTCGGGCGGCCTCCCGGTCCAGGCCGCGAGCAGCACGGGGTCGACGCTGAAGCGGTAGCCCCGCCGCCGCTGGATGAAGCGCAGCTCGCCGCCGAAGAGGGCGTCGAGCGTCTCGCCCTCCGACAATGCGGCCAGCGGCTGTGCGTCTGTGCTGTCGCCCGGAGTCTCTTCCATGCTCGGCGAGCGAGAGCGCCGTGCGCTCGCTCACCTGGGCATCTTAACCCGGGTCCGTTACGAAAACGGTCTCCTCTCCCCCTTCGCCCCCTCCCCGCTAGCGGGGAGGGGGTTGGGGGGTGAGGGTCGTGGCGTCGACGACCGCCCGCTGCACCGCTCCCTCGCGCAACACCACCGGCCGGCCGCCGGCGAAGCCGATGACCGTCGAGGGCCGGCCGCCCGGGGTCTCGCCCGCGTCCAGCACGACCTGCACCGCCGCCCGCAGCGCCGGCTCGATGTCCCGCACCCGCGCACACTCGCCGGAGCCGGAGAGGTTCGCGCTGGTGGCGACCAGCGGGCCGGCCGCGAGCGCCAGCGCTCGGGCCACCGGATGCGAAGAGACCCGCACCCCGATCTCGCCCAGCGGAGCCACTTCGAACGGCAGCCCGTGGCGGGCCTTCAAAACCACCGTGAGCGGCCCGGGCCAGAAGCGGCGCAGGAGCAGGTCGGCCTCCTCCGGGACCTCGAGCCATAGCGAGCGCGCCTGCGCCTCGTCGCCCGCGATCACCGGCATGGGCTTGCTCTGCGAGCGCCCCTTTAGCTGCGCCACCCTCCGGACGGCCTCGGGGCGCGAAATCGCCGCGCCGATGCCGTAGAAAGTCTCGGTGGGGTAGATGGCGATGGCGCCCTCGCGGAGCCTCCGGGCAGCCTCCTGCACGGCGGCGGCGAGCGACGGGCTCAAGGTGTCGGTCATAGGCGTCATAGGCCCCTCTTAGGACGAAGGCGCGAGTCTGGCAAAGACCCCAGGCTCCAAACCCCAGGCTCCAGGGAATGCTGTTCCTGAAGTCTGCGGTCTGGCGCCTGGAGCCCTGGCAACCCTCTTTGGTTCAGGCTCGGCCGGGTTAGGACGAAGGCGGTCGACGGGGTCGACATACTGCGCACGCCCGAGCTCATTGAACAGACCCGAACCAGCGCCTCCCGAGGAACATAGGATCTCGGACCGTCGCCCGCCGCCGCGAGGTCGGCGCCTCAGTAGGCGCCCTTGCCCCAGAGAACTGTGGGGACGGTCTTGGCGAGGATTCTTCAGGTCGCTCCAGAGGGTCCAACCCTCGATGTAGGCGAGCTCGAGGTTCAGCCGGCGCTCGAGCGGCAGGTCGCCGCGCCCGTTCACCTGCATGGGCCCGGTGATGCCGGGCTTCACCGAAAGACGCTTCCGATGAAAGTAGCTGTACCGCGCCACCACCGCCGCCTCCTCCGGGCGCGGGCCGACCAGGCTCATGTCCCCCTTGAGGACGTTCAGGAGCTGGGGGATCTCGTCCAGGCTCCAGCGGCGCATGAATCGGCCCGCGGGCGTGACGCGGGGGTCGTTCTGGACTTTGAAGACCGGGTTGTCCTTCGGGAGCTTCGAGAGGTCGATGCCCAGGTCCTTGAGGCGCGACTCCGCGTCCACGACCATGGAGCGGAACTTGAACATCCGGAATGGCTGCCCGTTCTCGCCGATGCGGCTCTGCCGGAAGAAAACGGGGCCCTTGTCGGTGAGCTTGATGGCGACCGCACAGCCCAGCATGAACGGCGCCGCGAGGACCGTGAGGATGCCCCCGGCGACCAGGTCGAACGCGCGCTTCGCCATGCGGCCGGCGGGGTCGATGGGCGGCTCGCGGATGCCCACCACGGGGATGCCGAAGAAGTCCTGGACCGTCGCCCGCACCATGGCGAGCTCCAGAACGTCGGGGACGAAGTGGACCCGCACCGGGTCGGCCTGGAGCCGCAGCACCACGTCCTCCACCCGCGCGTGCTGCTCCGCCGGCAGGGCGATCATCACCTCGTCGATGTCGTGCTCGCGGACGACGGCGCACACCTCGTCCAGGGTCCCGAGGTTGCGGTACTCGGACAGCGTGTCGTCGGTGGCGATGACGCCCACCAGCGAGGTGAGCGGCAGCGCAGAGAGCCGGCGCGCCACCTCCTCGCCCACGTCCCCTCCCCCGATGACCAGGGCCCGGCGCGCGAACGGGGTCACCAGGCGCTTCAAGGCCACGGTGGCCGCGGCGCAGCGCAGGAGCAAGAGCGGCACCGTGAGCGCGAAGAAGTAGCCGACCAGGAGCCGGGAGAAGTCGTAGATCTTCAGGAAGAACAACGCCGCCAGGAAGAACGGGAGCCCGAGCGCCGCGGCGAGGAGCTGGCGCGGCCAGGCCCCGCCCTCGGCGAGCCGCCGCGGCTGATGCGACCCCGACGCGAAGAACGCCAGCGCGAACGCGGTGATCACCGCGGCATAGACCCGCGCCGTGACGTAGCCCTGCGTGGACTGGGTGAGCTCCATGCCGTAGCGCAGCGTCAGCCGGAGCTGATCGGCCGCGGTCAGGGCCAAAGCCACCAGGGCCAGATCCATCGCCAGGAGGAGCGGCGTCAACAGCCGCAGCGCTCTCAACATCGCCGACAACCTCCGCCCCGACCCCCAGCAGCCGGTGAACCGTTGCAACGCTTCATAGAAGCACTGTCAGAGCTCATCGATTCGCTCGGGAGAGAATGCAAGAATTGGTGGCAGGAGCTCGTCGCTCCGGCGTCGACCTTCTAGTGTACGGCAACTGCGACGTCGGCGTCAGGGCGCCTGCGAAATTCTCTGGCGCGGAGGGCGCGCTCGATGAGCGCCGAGATCTGCCCCTTGAAGTGACCTACGTCGTAGCGCTCGGCGTTGGCCCGCGCCGCGGCCGGGTCGAACCGATGGGCGTTGGCCTCGAAGCGCAGCACCGCGCCCATGAGGGCGTCGACGGTCGGCTCGTCGAAGAAGACCCCCGTCGCCGCCCTCGCCGATGAGTCGCCGGGGCCCTCGCTCAAGCCGACCACGGTCTCCAGGGCCCCACCGCGCCCCAGCGCGATGACGGGCCTTCCGCTCGCCTGCGCCTCCAGGGGCGTGATTCCCGCGTCCTCCTCGCCCGGAAAGATGAGGGCGCGCGCGCGGCTGTAGAGGTCGGCGATCTGCCCGTCGGTGGGCTTGAGGACGAGCTCGATGGGGGGCGCGGCGAGCGCGCGGATCCGCGCCTCCTCCTGCCCGGAGCCGACGACTTTCAGCTTCTTGCCGAGGCGCCGAAACGCCTCGATGGCGAGGTCGACCTTCTTGTACGGCGCGAAGGCGGTGACCATGAGGTAGTAGTCCGAGACCTCGGCGCGAGGCCGCACCGTGAAGCGGCTGAGCTGCACGGGCGGGTGCACCACCTCGGCCTGCCGCCGGTAGCGCTTCTCGACCCGCGCCGCGACGTTGTGCGAGTTGGCGACGTAGACGTCCACCCGGTTGGCGCTGGCCTCGTCCCAAGTGCGCAGGAAGGTTGCGAAGCCGCGGGCGCCGAGGCGGGTGAGCGGCCCCGCGCGGCCCGGGCCGAAGTACTCGGGGTACTGGTCCCAGATGTAGCGCATGGGCGTGTGCACGTAGCTCACGTGGACGGCGCTCGGCGGGGCGATGACGCCCTTGGCCACGCAGTGCGAGCTGGACAGCACCAGGTCGTAGCCGTTCAGGTCGAAGCCCTCGATGGCGTGCGGGAAGAGCGGCAGGTAGTGGCGGTATCGCTCGCGGGCCCAGGGCAGCCTGTCGATGAAGCTCTTGCGGATGCGCATCGACTCGATGGCCGGGGAGCAGGCGCCGGGGACGTGGACCAGCGTGTAGAGGTCGGCCGACGGGTAGAGCTGGCAGAAGGCCTCGAGGACCCGCTCGCCGCCGCGCATGGAGACGAGCCAGTCGTGGATGAGGGCGATGCGCATGGAAGGTCCCTCCTCAGTGGACGCGGGAAGCTCAGTCCTGGAGACTCGACTCAGGGGGCGTCTCCGCCCGCTCGGGCCTCGCTCCGCGCAAGGCCTGGAGAATGCGTCCGCCGCCGAGCGCGAGGAAGAGGCCGGAATAGAGCGCGCCGCCCAAGGCGATGCTCAGCGGCAACGGCAGGGCATACGCGGCGAGCGCACGCAGCGCCAGCGCCATGGCCGCGACGCTCACCAGAGGCCTCCAGGTCGCGGCCAAGAGGTGCGCCCGGAGGCCGACTTCGCGAAGGCTGACGAGATAGACGGTGGCGGCCGCGACGCCTCCGACGAGGGCGCTCCACGACGCGCCTTCTACTCCCAGACGCGGCACCAGGACGAGGTTCGCGACGACGTTCACCGCGAAGTTCGCGCCCACGGCGAGCGCCTGCGCGCGGATGGCGCCCGCGGCGACCAGGGCGTGAGTCGACATGAACTGCACCGCGATGAGGGGCAGCGCGAAGAGCTGGATCGCGAGCAGGCCCGCGGTGCCGGTGAACCGGGAGCCGTAGATCAGCCCGGTGAGCCCGCCAGCGAGCAGCGCTCCGCCGGCCGCGATGGGCAGCGTTGTCGCGGCGAGCGCTGAGAGCGCGACGTTGAGCTCCTGGGCGCACTCGTCCCGAGCCACGGAGTAGAGCCGAGAAAGCCTGGGCTGGAAGGCCGAGCTGATGGAGCCTGGGACGATGACCAGCGCCTCCACCAGCTTCACCGCCGCGCCATAGTTCCCGAGCCCCAGCGCATCCGCCCCCAGCCGGCGGGCGAGCACCTGGTCCAGCCTCGAGGTCAGAAGCCAGAGGATGCCCGAAGCCGCGAGCGGCCAGCCCTGCGCGACCCGGTCGACCATGGACTTGAAGTGGAAGTTGAATCGAAGCGTCAGGCCCGCGCGTCGAGCCAGCCCGGCCCCAGCGATGCTCGTCGCCACCGCCCCGGCGCAGACCGCCGCCGTCACGACCGCGAAATTGGGCGCGAAGGCGATCGCGAAAAGACCCAGGCCCGTCGCGCTCAGCTTGGACGTGATGCGAAGCGCCGCCTCGAGCTCCATCCGCTCCATGGCGATGAGGGCGCTCGCCGCCAGGTCCTCGAGGGCGCCGAGCAGCACCGCCCCGCCGGCAAATGCGACTCCCGCGAGCGCAGTGCCACGGTACCCGAGCAGCGCGGCGATGACGACCGCCCCTGGCCAGACGATACCGACGAGCAACGCCTTGTAGGCCAGCGCTTGCGACAGGCGCTCCTGGAGCGCCGCGCGATCTCGAGCACCGTCTCGAATGAGGAGTGGATTGAGGCCGGGCTCCACCAGCGTCATCGCCAGAGTCCCGACCGCGGCCCCAAGGGCTTGGTCCCCGTACTGCTCGGGGCCGAATACCCGGGCGAAGACGGCGTAGAAGAAGAGCCCGAGCAGCCTCGCCAAGAGCTGTCCGACTAGAG
The DNA here is from genome assembly GCA_963772225.1 of uncultured delta proteobacterium. Taxonomy (GTDB): domain Bacteria; phylum Myxococcota; class Myxococcia; order Myxococcales; family UBA5297; genus CAVYWD01. The sequence goes on from CAVYWD010000001.1 coordinate 156,466, forward strand.
TAAAAGACGCATTCCTAAGTGGCGACGACTTGGACATGGCGCGGCGGCGCCGGCGCGCAGCCCTCGGTGCTTATAGCGCACGCGCGCCCCCCTGGCGATGTCCATGGCGCCGCGGCTCGCAGGCGCCTTCTCCTCGTCGACCCGACGGCCGGCGAGCCCGCCGAGCGCGCCAAGGCGGATGCGCTTGCCAGCATGGGCTTCGAGGTGACCGTGCTCTGCCCCGCATCCATCCGCGAAGGGGCTCGCCGCGTGCGCTCGGCGCCATTGCGGCCCGGTGCGCCCTACCGGCTGCTGCAGGGACGCCTTGTCGGGAAGGCCCCGAACCGCTGCGTCTTCACCTCGGGCCTGTCGGAGGCGCTCGCGCGCGAGCCCGACGCAGTGCACGTCCTCAGCGACGAAAACTTCGCCCTCACGCTGCAGGTCCTCGCGGCGGCGCGGAGGCGCTGGCCGCGCGCGCTCCGAGTCGCGCACAGCTGGCAGAACATTCGCTGCACCTGGCGCCGGCATGGCCAGCCTTTGCTCGCGCTCTACGCCTTCGACACCGCGCTCGAGCGGCTCGTCTTCCAACTCGCGGACGGCATCGCCGCCCGCAACCAGGAGGCGGTCCAGGTCCTTCGCTCGCGCGGGTTCTCGGGCCCCGTGGCCGCAATCCCGTGGGGCGTCGACCTGGGCGCGGTGCGAGACTCGAGCGCAGCCGTCGACCTCCCCGCGGCGCTGCCCAGACCCCATTTCGGATTCGTCGGCCGCCTAGTCCCGGAGAAGGGCGTGGCAGACCTCATCGAGGCGCTTCGCCACACGCGAGGGAGCGCGGTGATCGTCGGCGAGGGACCCGAGCGCGAACGGCTCGAGCGCCACGCCCGGCGCGTCGGCTTAGCGGGGCGCGTCCACTTTGCCGGCGCCTCACCGCGGGCGCTCGTGGGCGGCTGGATGCGCTCCTTCGACGCGCTCGTGCTGCCCTCTCGCGAAACCGCCGGCTGGAGGGAGCAATTCGGCCGCGTGCTCGTCGAAGCCATGGCGGTCGGCACGCCCTGCGTCGGAAGCGCCTCTGGGGCCATCCCGGAGGTCATCGGCGGCGCGGGCGCGGTCTACCCGCCGGGGGACGGGCCCGCGCTGGCGCGCGCCCTGGAGCGAGTGCTCGCCCAGCGAGGACCACTCTCCGCCGCGGCGTTCGCAAGGGCCGGGATGTTCTCGTGGGAGCGATTCGCCGAGCGCACGGCGGCGTTCCTCCAATCCTTCGGCTGCTGCCCATGACGAGCGGCGAAACCATGGGGGACTGCCTGCGCATCGCCTTCGACGCCCGCCTGCCCGAAAAGCCTTCGGGCGTCGGTCTGTACACGGAGGAGCTCCTCACCGCGCTCGCCAGGCGCCCGAACATCGAGGTCATCGCGATCGCGGCTCCTCGCCAGGGGTTGCCGCGCGGGGTCGCGCGCCTCTCGACCGACGTCCCCTTCGACCGCCACGGTCCCGCGCAGATCTTTGAGCATGTGCAACTGCCCCGCCTCCTCCAGGCGCGCGGCATCGCGCTCGTGCACGGGCCCAACAGCATCGTCCCGCTGGGCCGGCTGTCTGCGGCCCGGGTGGTGACTCTGCACGACGCGGCCTTCGCCCGATTCCCCGAGACGCTCACGCCCCGGTTCCGCCTCCTGATGCGCGTCCGAACGGCCACGGCGCTCGCGGCGGCCGACGCGGCCATCGCCGTGAGCCGCTTCACCGCGCAGGAGATCAGCTCGCTCTTTCCAGAGCACGCGCGCAAGCTCCGGGCCATTCCTTCGGCGGCTCCGGAGAGCGCGCGCCGACACCTGCGAGACTCGCGCCGCGCCACGGACCTGCTCCGGTCCCTGGGGCTCGAGGCAGGTCGCTACGTCTGCGCCATCGGGACCCTGGAACCCCGAAAGAACCTCCTGACCCTCCTCGATGCCTTTCGGCAGGCCGCCGCGCCCGGGCTCAAGCTCGCGCTCGTCGGCGATCGCGGCTGGCGCGACGGGCCGCTGCGCCTCGCGCTCCAGCAGATGCCCTCGGGCGCGGTGGTCCTCACGGGATGGCTCCCGGGCGAGCCCATGCGCGACCTCATCGCCGAGAGCGCGGGGCTGCTCTACCCGTCGCTCTACGAAGGGTTCGGCTTCCCGCCGCTGGAGGCGCTCGCGCTGGGGGTGCCGGCGGCGTGCGCCGATCTGCCGCCCATCGCCGAGAGCTGCGCCGGCCGGGCGCTGCTCCTTCCGCCGCGCGACGCGGCAGCCTGGGCGCGGGCGATTCGCCTCCTCCCCGAGACTCCACGCCCGGGTCCGTGGATTGGTCGCACGTTCGACGACGTGGCTGAGGAGACCGAGGCGCTCTATCGCGAGGTGGTCACACGGAAGCTCTGGGGCCGTTGATGGCCCGCTCCACCTCGCGCGAGCGCTGGCGCATCGCGGTCGCCTCGCCGCCTCGCGATGGGCTCGTCGGCCCCGTCGACGACGCGAACCACAGCGGCGCATCGCGATATGCCTTGAGTCTCGAGTATAGAACGCTTGGCGTTCTCGATGCGCCGCAGCGCACCACCGCGAGCGCGGAGGAACCATGGAGGAGCTTCACTTCATCACCGCGGTCACGGCCCAAGGCGTGGGGGGCGGCACGACGGCCTGGAAGATTCTCCTGTCCGACTTGCCGCGGGATTGCGCGCTGCACGCTTCGTCGCTCGCCCAGGAGCTCTGGGCCGACTTCGTTCGGCCGCGGGTTCGCACCGTCTTCCACGCGGGGTGGCGGACCTGGGAGAACCGCGGCCACGCGCTCTACGACGACAGCCACCGAGATTTTCGAATCGACGCCATCCCCAGAGGCGCTCAGGTCGTCCTGGACTCCATCGAGGCCGTCCGGCAACTCGCCCTCCCGCTCGCGCGGAAGGGCTGCCGCCTGATCTGGCACGTCCAGTCGCCCCATCGATTTCTACGCCGGAACCCCTTGGACACCCTGCGCGACCTCGAGAGGCTGCGCGCCGTCGAGAGGGGCCTGTTCGTCAGCGACTTCCTCCGTCAGAGCTTCGACCAGAGCGCCTTGAACCTGCCGTTCCGGCACCTGCTGCCGATGGAGGGGCGGGTCGTGCATCACGGGCTCGAGAGCGAAGCGCCGCCCGAGCCCGTGCCCGCCCGCGCCGACCACGTCCTTTTCTTCGGCCGGTACGACGGGTACAAGAACCCGCTCTTCCTCGAGTGCTTCGGCGAGCGCGCACGATGGGCCGGGAGCGCGCGAGGCTGCGCCGAGCCGATTTCCGTTCCCCCAGGCCGCGACCTCGGCTGGATGAGCCCCGACGCAGTGGCACAGGAGGGCGACCTCTTCGTCTTCCCGTCGCGAGACGAGGCCTTCGGGCTCGCGGTCCTGGAGATGATGCAGCGGGGCAAGGTCGTCATCTGCTTTCGAAGCGGGGCGTTCCCGGAGATCGTGAACGACGGCGTCGACGGCTTCCTCATCGAGCCTGGAGACGCCGCCTCCGCCCGCGCACTCGTCGCGCGCCTCGACTCCGACCGCGCCCTGCGGCAGCGCATCCAGCGCGCGGCGATGCTTCGCGCCCAGTCCTTCACGGCCACCCGGTACCGCGCGGCGTTCCTGGAAGCCATCGGTTGAGCCCTGCGCCTCGACGCTGCTCCGACGTCGCGCTAATAGTCGCTCGTCAGCGCCAACAGGAGCCACCCCTTGCACCTCCGAGCTTCCGCAGAGACCGAGTTCTTCGACCCCGCCCATTTCCCGAAGGGCTCCAAGGTGCTCGACGTCGGGTGCGGCGAGACCAAGAAGGTCCCGTGGGCCGTGGGGATCGACCGGGTGAAGACCGCCGCCGCGGACGTCGTCCACGACCTCGATGTCTTTCCATGGCCGTTCCCCGACAACAGCTTCGATGGCGTCGTGGCGGCGCACGTGGTGGAGCACGTGGCGGACGTCCTCAAGCTCTTCGACGAGCTGCACCGGATCTGCCGCGCGGGCGCCCAGGTGCGCGTCGCCACGCCGCACTACACGAGCCCGGACGCGTTCGCCGACCCGACCACCGCCACGCGCTGGCCTATCGCTCGTATGAATTCCTGGCCAAGCCTGAGGACGCAGGCCACCCCCCGCTGCAGCGGCTCCTGGGCCGAGCTCTCGGCGGAATGAATCAGCCGGTGGCCGGGTGGTACACTGAGCCGAAGTTCGCCATTGTCGAGCGGCGAATCACCTTCCGCCGATTGCATCGCCTCATCGGCCTGGACCGCCTGGCGGCTCAGGCGCCGCTCGTATACGAGTACTTCCTGGGCGGCCTCGCACCGGCGCGCGACCTTCAGGGGGTGCTCCGGGTGCTCAAATAGTCCCTTGGGGCGAGAACTTGCCCAAGGAGCAAGAGCTCGGGGGGCGGCCTTCGACCCGTCGCCCCGCGAGGCGCCCGCTCTGCCGCTCAAGGCGCGTCGGGCAAAGGCCAGTTCTTCTTCTGGGCAGTCCAGGGCTGAACGCACATCGAACAGTCGCTTCCGTAGAAGTACTCGCGCGCGGCCGAGTCCTCACAAGCCAGCATTCGCAGCCAGGCGACGATCGGCCCCTGCTCGACCTTCGCGCCGCCGCACGCGCCGAGAGGGAAGCTCGCGCAGGCGGCGGCCCCGACGTCCATGACGTAGAAATGGCCCACCGAAGGGTCGTTCAGTGTGGCGTAGAAGGTCTGCACCAGGGAGTCGTCGAAGTTGGGCGTGACATATTGGTCCCGGGTGACAAAGCTGTCTCCGGTCGACGTGAAGAGGACGGCGCCTTCGTCGCAGCTCAGCGCGCGCTCGCCCGGGTGGCGCGGCCTTCGACCCGTCGCCCCGCGAGGCGCCCGCTCTGCCGCTCAAGGCGCGTCGGGCTGAGGCCAGTTCTTCTTCTGAGCAGTCCAGGGCTGAACGCACATCGAGCAGTCGCTTCCGTAGAAATACTCGCGCGCGGCAGAGTCCTCGCAAGCCAGCATTCGCAGCCAGGCGACGGTCGGCGCCTGCTCCACCTTCGCACTGCCGCACGCGCCGAGAGGAAAGGCCACGCAGGCGATGGCCCCGACGTCGACGACGTAGAGATGGCCCACCGAAGGGTCGTTCAGCGTGGCGTAGAAGGTCTGCACCAGGGAGTCGTCGTAGTTGGGCGTGACGTATTGGTCCCGGGTGACGAAGCTGTCTCCGGTCGACGTGAAGAGGAGCAGCGGGGCGTGCATGTCGGCGAACGCGGTCGAGCCGCGCGGGGGCATGCCGTGGAGGGAGACCGTCGCCTTCACGTTCTTGCGGTCGGCCGTGTCGATGGCGGCGCCGCCGCCCCAGGAGTAGCCGACGGTCACCTCGCGGCTGATGTCGAGCTTCCCGGCCATGGGGCCCGCGTCGTTCTGCGCTGCCAGCCAATCGAGCCCGGCGCTGAGGCATGGCCGCTCGGCCTGCACGTCGTTGCAGGCGATGATGACGAACCCGTGGCTCGCGACGAACGTCAAGAGCGACTGGTACTCGTCGGGGGTAGTGAGAATGCCGTTGCCCCAGGCGGCGATGGGGTGTCTGAAGCCATTCGCGCCGAGCGAAGCGCCGGGGCGGAACAACGTATAATTCCTGTTCGGGCCCGTGTTTGAAATCATCTGGACGTCGTCGAAGGGCCCCTTGGCTCCGTAGTCGGATACGGGCGGCAACGCCGAGCAGGTGCGCTCGCCGGCATCTTGGTTGCCGGCATCGGAACGACCGGAATCCTGATCGCGGCCGCCCGCATCGAGGCCGCCCGCCCCCGAGCTACCGGCATCCTGGCCACCGTGAGCGCCGGCGTCACCGCTCCCAGCATCACGGCTACCGGCAAGAGCGCCATCCAGGCTGTCGGCATCCGGGCCGCTGAATGCTTCGTCGCCGCCGGGGGCCGGAGCGCAACTTTCGCCGACCGACCCAAGGGCGGCGCAGAGAACCCCCACGAAGATCCGGCGCAAGCGCGTCCGTCCGAGATCGTTTCCCAAGTGACGTGCAATCATTTTGACCCTCCGCCGGCGATGACTCGCCTCCCGGGCGTGTCGCGCATCGACCGAAAGACCCAGCAGACTCATTCGGCGGCCTTCGAGAGCATCGCCTCGAACGCGATGGAGAACGCCTCAGCCCTTCCGCGACCTGCTGCAGGCGCATTCTTTCCAGAACCCCCGGACGACGCGCGCGAGGCCGAGAGCCAGCACCCGAAACGAGTTATATACCAGTTGGTACCAGATAGTCTACCGTGCGTTAGGCCAATCGACAAGGCAAGACGCGCTGGCTCTGGGCGCGGATGCGCTCAGCAGAGCCGCCGGCGGCTCACCCGTGGCGGCGCCCGCGGACGGCCAGCGCGCGCCGCGCCATCTGCGCGTAGAGCTCGGTGAGCCGCGCCCCTTCCTCGGCCCCCTCGAAGCGCGCCACCGCGGCGGCGACGGCCTCAAGCGTGGACATCCCACCCTCCACCGTCTGTCGGCGCATCCGCTCCGGAGGGTTCACCGGCGGCGGCAGCGAGAGCTTGGGCAAGACGCGCAACGCCGGCACGCGCACGAGGAGCTTGCGAGCCTGCTTCCAGGTCCCGTCGAGCACCACCACCTGCTGCGGCGCCGGCGCGTTTGGAGGCGGCGGCGCGAAGCCCGGGAAGAGGAGCCACGTCCCGGGCGCGCGCAGCGGCGCTTCGGGCACCGCTGGCCCGCCACCCACGTCCAGCAGCGTGGAGTTCGGCAGCGCCAGCGCCGCCACCCACCCCGTGTTGGAGCTCCGGTGCGACTCGATGACGTGCCGCAGGATGAGGAAATGCGTTCGGGTCGGGACGAGCGGGAGCACCGCGCAGATGCAGGCCTCCCCCCGCAGGAGACAGCGGGGACACCGACCCGTGATGTCGTCGAAGGACAGGGCGCGCATCGCGCTACCCCATAGCACGCCCCGCGCGATCGGCGCGGCCTTCGCTAACGCCCTGCCCCGCGCGCCTGTCTCTGGATTGATCTCCGCCGCTCGAGGACGAACTTCCGCTCCCCCCGGGCGCTCGTCCCGAGAGGCGGAGGTCGCTGACCGCCCCGTTCGCCGGGTGGGCGCTCGAACCTGCCGCGCGTCCCGGGCGCCTCGCCTGACTCCGATCGCTCGACGTCGCCGTCCCAATCTCGGTTCGCTCCGCGTCAAGGCGAAGGCGATCCGGTCCAGCAAAACCCGAGAGGGCGCTCAGGCCCTGCTCGGGCGTGCGCAAAGCGCCCGGGGTCGCTCGCCCCTAGCTTTGCTGAGCGCCGCCTTCGAAGCGCTTGAAGGCGCGCCGGGAGTCCATGACCTCACTGTCTCGGTCGGTCCAGCGGGCGCTGGCCTTCGTGGGCCGGGCCGCGCGCTCGGTCGCTCGACACGCGGGCCAGATGGCGTTTCTGCTCTGGCGGATCGCCGCGGGGCTGGCGGTCGGCCGCGTGTCGGGGCAGGACACCCTCTCGCAGGCTTACCAGATGGGCGTGCAGAGCGTGCCCCTGGTCATCGTCACCGCCATGCTCACCGGGGTGGTGACCTCGCAGCAGGGCGGCTATCAGTTCAACTCATCGACGAGCACCATCCCCAAGTACATCTTGGGCAGCGTGGTCAGCTCGAGCGTCATCCTGGAGCTCGGGCCGGTAATGACGGCGTTCGTCCTCATCGGCCGGGTCGGCGCGCGGATCACCGCCGAGATCGGCACGATGCGCGTCTCCGAGCAGCTGGACGCCATCTTCGCCCTGGGGCGCGACCCGGTGGACATGCTCGCGGCGCCGCGGCTCATCGCCGGCGTCCTCACCATGCCGGTGCTGGTGGGCATCGCCGACGTCATCGGCTTCGGCTCGGGGATGCTGGCGGCGCGCACGACCCTCGCCCTGGGCGCCGAGGCCTTCCTCTATGGCGCCAGGCTCTTCTGGCACAACTGGGACCTCTTCTACTCGCTCACCAAGTCGGTGGCCTTCGGCTTCGTCATCCCCTTCGTCTCGGTGCACATGGGCCTGTTGACCGAGGGCGGCGCCGAGGGCGTGGGGCGCACCACCACGGCCTCGGTGGTCTTCATGATCCTCTCGGTGCTGGTCCTGGACGCGATGTTCCCGCCCCTCTTGCTGGGCTAGACGCCATGGCCGATTCCCGCGCGAGCGCCATCGAGTACCAGGAGGTCCACAAGGCCTTCGACCACCCGGTGCTGAGCGGGGTGACGCTGGCGGTGGAGCGCGGCGAGCGGCTGGCCATCGTCGGAACGTCGGGCACGGGCAAGAGCGTGCTCCTGAAGACCACCCTCGCGCTCATCCTGCCGGACCGGGGCCAGGTGCTGGTCGAAGGGGAGGCGGTGGTGGGCGCCTCTCGCGCGCGCCTCACGCAGATCCGCCGCAAGGTCGGCTACGTCTTCCAGAACGCCGCGCTCTTCGATTCCATGACCTTGTACGAGAATTTGTCCCTGGGGCTCCAGGACGAGGTGCTGCGCTCGCTCTCGCCCCGGCAGATCCTGCGGCGCGTCTGCGACGCCTTGCGCGAGGTGAACCTCGACCCCGTCGAGGTGCTCAACAAGCTCCCGGCCGAGCTGTCGGGCGGCATGCGCAAGCGCGCGGGGCTCGCGCGGACCATCATCGGGCGGCCGTCGATCCTCCTGTACGACGAGCCGGTGACGGGGCTCGACCCGGTGAACTCGGCGGCGGTGGAGCGGCTCATCGGCGACCTCGCGCGGCGCCCGGGGGTCACGTCCATCCTGGTGACGCACGACGTGGAGGGGGCGCTGCGGTTCTCGGACCGGATCGCGCTGCTCGACCAGGGGCGGATCCGATTCCTGGGGACGCCCTCGGCCTTCCGCGAGGACGCAGACCCGCTGGTGCGCGCCTTCGCCGACCGAGAGGCGGCGGCCGCGCTCGTCGAGGAGGCCCGGTGACTCCCGAGTCGACGCTGCCGCAGCCGATCACCCGAGGCCGCAACCAGGACGTCTGGGTGGGGGCCTTCGTGCTCCTGGGGGTCGCGCTCCTGGTGACCGGCTTCTTCATCCTCACCAGCCCCGCGATGCTCCGCGGCCGCTACTTCATCACCGCGAAGGTGAGCGACGCCGGGGGCATCCGCAAAGGAGACCCCATCGAGATGCGGGGCGTGGTCGTGGGCCGAATCTCGGACTTTCGAATTCAGCCGGACGGGGTCGCGGTCCGACTGGAGATCGAGGGCCAGTACGTCATTCCGTCGGACTCGCAGGTGAGGCTGCGCGCCAACAACCTGCTCGGAGGGACGCAGCTCGTCGTCGTCCCGGGCACCTCGGCCCAGCCGGCCCGCGGCGACGCGGTCCTGCCCGGCAAGGCGGAGAAGCAGCTGACCAGCCAGGTACAGTCGGTGGCCGGCGAGGCGTCGCAGGCGCTGGAGCGCGTCCAGGCGCTCTTGTCGACCGAGACCGTGCAGAACGTACAGGAGAGCAGCGCCGAGCTCACCGGGCTGCTGCGCGAGCTCGCGGCCAGCGCGCAGGAGCAGCGCGCGCAGCTTCGGGAGCTGACGAGGAGCCTCACGGCGTCGGCCAACGGCCTCCAGCGGGCGACGGCGGGCGACGAGCCGCGGGTCATCGTCCGGCGCCTGAGCGCGACCAGCGAGCGGCTCGACCGCGCGTCGGTCTCGCTCGAGCGGTCGGCGCTGTCGGCGCAGGAGCTCATGGCGCGCATCGACCGCGGAGAGGGCACCCTTGGGAAGTTGAGTCGGGATGAGGGGCTTTATCGGAATGCGGCGCAGGCCGTGGCGGAGATGAGCCGGGCGGCGAAGTCGGTTTCTGAGTTGGCCGAGGACATACGGCGGGAGCCGAAGAAGTACATCAATGTGAAGGTTTTTTAGGGCATTCGGCGCTCTGCTCGAGGCGGACGAGAAACCGGGTTCGGGTTCGGGGTCGTTCGCGGGGACGGGGAGGGGTACGGGGACGGTCGACGGGGAACGGAGGACGGGAAACGGAGGACGGGACCTACGATTTGTGCGCGGGGAGCTGCATGCGGCCGACCGGCGGTGCGCTTGGTCGTTCCCGTCTCCCGTTGTGCGTGCCCGTTTCCCGTCCCCGTCCCCGTTCCCGTCCCCGCGAACGAACCCGACCCCGAACCCGAACCCGGCTTTTTGCCCCAGCGCGCGACCTCGAGCGGCTGAACTTGTTATCTGAACTTCGGTTCAGTATCTTGAAGCCATCGCTCTTCCTTCCGCAGAACGCCATCTCCTCCCCCCAGCGGCGCCGCCTCGCTCATGAATCATCTCAAGGCCCAAGCGCTCATCGGCCAGCTTCGCGAGGAGATCCGCCGCCGCGAAGCGGCGCCACCCCAAACCAGCGCCGGCGTCCTCGCAACCGGCTTCGCCCCCCTGGACGCGCTCCTGCCCGGCGGCGGCTTCCCCTTGGGCCGAGTGGTGGAGCTCTGCGGCGAGCGGGCCTCCGGCAAAACCACCCTCGCCCTGCTGGCCCTGGCCCGGGGCACCTCGGCCGGCGGGCTGTGCGCCTTCGTCGACCCCGCGCGCGAGCTCTACCCACCGGCGGCGCGCGCGCTCGGCGTCGCGCTCTCGCGCCTGCTCCTGGTGCGCCCGCCGCGAGGGGCGAAGGACCCCGCGCTCGCGGTGCGCGCCGCGGCGCTGCTCGCCCGCTCCAAGGCCTTCAGCGCCCTGGCGGTGGACCTGACCGCGCTCGACCGCCTGCCCATGGGCCCCTTGAGCCGGCGGCTGCTCGAGGCCGCGGAGCTGGGGCGGGCGGCAGTCCTCCTGCTCTCGGACGGCCCGAGCGGCCTGGACGCCTCCCTGCGCATCGCCGTCCAGCGCGCCGGCGCGAGCGAGCTCTCGCTCACCGTCGAGCGCAGCCGGCTCGGGCCGCCGGGGCGCAGCGCCCGGGTGGAGCTGCCGGCGCTCTGCCCGGTCTGAAAGGAGGTCCCATGGCCGAAGCGCTCAGAGCCCTGCGCCTGCTCGAGGCCCCTGCCCCGGCGAAGCCCCGGCGCGTCGCCGCGCTGCACCTGCCGCGCTTCCTCATCCAGCGGCGCCTGCGCGAGGACCCTTCGCTCGCGCACCGGCCGGCGGCGGTGGTCCGGCCCGAGCGCGGCGCCGAGGTGGTGGTCGCCGCCTCGCGGCTGGCGCTGGTCGCGGGGGTGAGCCTCGGCTCCACCGCGGCGCAGGCCAAGGCGGCCTGCCCGGGCCTCAGGGTCCTGCCGGACGACCCGGTCGCCGACCTGCGCGCGCTGGAGGGGCTGGCCGAGGCCCTGCTCGCGGCGTCGCCGGCGGTGGAGCTGTGCGGGCCCGAGGGGCTCTTCTGCGACGCCTCGTCGGCGCCGCTCTTCGGGGGCGAGGCGGGGCTCGTCGAGGTCCTCTCCGACCGGGTGAAGGCGCTGGGCTACCGGGGGCAGCTGGTCGTCGCGGACAGCAAGTTCGCGGCCATGGCGCTGGCGGTCCATCGGCCGCGGCCCTCGCGGGTGTCGGGCGAGGCGCGCGGGGCGCTGGCGCCGCTGCCGCTCTCGGCGCTGCCCCTGTCCCAGCCCCTGCTCTGGTCGCTCAAGGCCATGGGGCTCAGCACCCTGGGCGAGCTCGCGGCGCTGCCGGCCTCGGGGGTGGCCTCGCGCTTCGGCGAGGAGGGGTCCTTGGCGCAGCGGCTGGCGCGGGGCGACGACCCGCGGCCGCTCACCCCCTTGCGCCCGGCGCCGCCGCTGGTCGAGGGGCTGTCTTTGGAGTGGCCGTCCGAGGAGCTGGAGCCGGTGCTCTTCGGGCTGAAGACCGCGCTCGACCGGCTCACGGCGCGGCTCTCGGGGCGGGGAATGGCGCTGACGCGCCTGGAGGTGCGGCTCGCGCTCGACCCGTCGGGCGAGGAGCGGGTGGTGCTGCCGCTGGCGCGGCCGACGAGCTCGTCGCGGCTCTTGCTCGACGTCTTCCGCGAGCGGCTGCGCGACTTCACCGTGCCGGCCCCGGTGAAGGGCGTGGCCGCGGAGGCTTTGGAGACGGGCCCGGCGGAGCGGGTGCAGCTCTGCGTGGGCGAGCGGCCCGAGGTGGACGAGGCGCTGGAGGCGGTGCTCGCGCGGCTGCAGGGGGCCTTCGGCGAGGCGGCGCTGGGGGCGGCGCACCCGGTCGAGCGCCACCGGCCCGAGGGCGCCTGGGAGCGCGCGCCGTTCCGGCCGGCCGATGTCCCGAAGGCGAGCGAAGGGGAGAAGAAGCCGCCGAGGCCCAAGCGGGCCTTCCTCGCGCCGCTGCTCGCGCGCGAGGGCGAGCGGCCTGCGCCGGGGCGCGGGCGCGTGCCGCTGGAGGAGGACCCGCTGCTCAAGCCGGGCGCGCGGCCGACGCGGCTCTTGCCGGAGCCCCTGCCGCTCTCGGTGGAGCTGTCGGCGTCGGGGCGGCTCACCGCGGTGCGCATCGGGCCGAAGAGGTGCACGGCGGCGCCGGTGCACGGGCCGGAGCGGATTTCCGGGGAGTGGTGGAAGGTGGGGTTCTCGCGCGACTACTACCGGGCGCTGGTGGCGGGGGTGGGCGGCTGCTGGATATTTCGAGACGGGCGCGACGGGCAGTTCTACCTGCACGGGTATTTCGACTAGCGGGCGGGCCGCCGCGTCGATAATCGATAGATTTCACGAGCTCGCGCCCAGGGGCCTTCAAGGCGCTCCCGGGCCGATGCCTCGACAAAGGAGCCCGCCATGGCCGAGACCCCGTCCACCATGCTTTCCCTTGGGACCGCACTACCCGCGCTGCGGCTCGCCGACGCGGCGAGCGGCCGGATAGTCGACGCCAAGGAGGAGCTGAAGGGCAAGAAAGGGCTGGTGGTGGCGTTTATCTGCAACCACTGCCCGTTCGTGGTCCACATCCGCGCCGAGATGGTGCGGGCCGCGCATCGCGCGATCGAGCGCGGGGTGGCGTTCATCGCGGTCAACTCGAATGATGAGGTTGAGTATCCGCAGGACGGGCCGGCGGCGATGAAGAAGCTCGCGCAGGGCGAGGGGTGGCGGTTTCCGTTCGTGTTTGATGCGACGCAGGAGGTGGCGAAGGCGTTCCGGGCGGCTTGCACGCCGGATTTCTTTGTGTTCGATGCAAAGGGGCTGCTCGCTTACCGCGGGCAGTTCGATGACAGTCGGCCGTCCAATGGGAAGCCGGTGACGGGCAAAGACCTCAATGCCGCAGTGGATGCGGTGGCGGCTGGGCAGGCGCCGGCGCGGGAGCAGAGGGCGAGCATTGGGTGCAATATTAAGTGGAAGGAGGGCAATGAACCCTCCCGGAGTTGAGGAAGGCGCTGCGGCGCTTGAGAGGAGCGCCGACCTTGAGTGGGGGCCGGCCGAGATCCAGGGGCATTTCGGCTTCGCACCAATCAATGGCGAAAAGTTAAAGCGTCAAGCCCCGTCCTCAGCGCACGCAGCGGACCCAGAAGAGGGCCGACCCGCCGCTGAAGAACGAGTAGCCGGCGTCGAAGCGGACGTACCATCCGGCAGAAGTTCCCGCGTGGGGCGTCGAAGTCCAGAAACCAGCGCTTGGAGTCGAAGGAAAGGCCGTCGAATCGACGGCCGGACCCGGAGGAGCAATTCGATAGTCCACCAATGACTCAAGCTCCAGTTTCGTAGGCAAACGCCATCCGGACGCAGATCCCCCCAGCGACAGTTGATCGCAGTAGGTCTTCGCATCCGTGCATGGCTGACTATCGCAAGACCAAACATGTCGCGAAGCGCTCACCTGCTGCTGCCAAACGAGCCCTGTCTTGTTATCCTTCACCGTACCGTTCTCGAGATCCGTGTATTGACCGCTGGGAGCAGCCGCCCACAGAGCCGGCGCCACCATCCAGACAATAGCTCCCAAGATGATTGCTTCAAGATATTTCATATTTTCCTCCTTAATTTAAGAACTAAGGAACGGGGGCATTTCCACCCCCACTGTTCAGCAAGACCTTTAGCGCCCGATAAGCATTCGGCAGACCAACTCGAACACCAAACTCATGATCCTGCCGCCGGTCGCCGCAATCTGGAGAACAACCGCAAGCTCCGCTTCACGCAACTGGAGCCGAGGCGGCATCTGTGGAATCGGGAGAACTTCTGAAGCGCAGTATCGCTGCCCGATCACGAGATCCATCCAAGTCTTGAGGACGGAAAGCCCTTTGCAATAGCCCACGAATGGTCCCTTTCCTCGAGGCCCTACACCGAGCAATCAAGTCATCAAGCCGTCCTCAGCGCACGCACCGAACCCAGTAACCGATCGTCGTGTCATCGTCGAGCTGATTGCCGCCACCGAAGTCGACGCTCCACGCGCTACCGAAACTTCCCGCAAAGGGCGTCGAAGTCCAGAATTGGCTGCCGGTCGATTTGGAAGCGCCAAGAGAGAAGACGGTGTCGATGGATGGGGATGGGAAGCTCACGTCTGGCTTGACGATGCTCAGCAACTCGATCGCAGTCGGCAGACGCCAACTGCCCCCTGCCAATGAAAGACTCGAGCAGTACGCCGCCGCAGGATAGGATATCGGATTAGTCGTCGAATCACTCCACGCCACCCCGCTGTTCGAGACGCCCTGCTGCCAAACCAGCCCCGTCATGTTATCCGTGACTGTCCCTTCGACGTTCACCGTGTATCTCGTAGCCGGCGGCGACGTCATGTTCCAATCAGCCCACTCCCAGTCCCAGCCCCCGTGACAAACCGAAGAGTTGCAAAAGAGGCTGGGCGCACAATCGGCAGCAACAGAGCACTGAGTCTTACACTGAACCGTAGATGCATCACAGACATAGAGCCCGCAGTCCGTGATTTCTGAGCTTGTAACCGCCGAACAGTGCCCCGAACCGTCGCAAAAGTTTCGATAGATTCCCGTGCTGACGCACGAATCGCCGCAAAACGAAGTGCCATTCGTCCCACAGGCACTGGTCAACGAGTGGCCCGCCGCTGCCACAACCGGCTGCACCAAGGCATCCGTGGGATCGCTCGCCGCCCGGCAAGCACCTTGCCCATCGCAGCTCGCCCACCACTGCGATGCCTGGCACGCACCATCGGCGCAGTTGTTTCCCGAACCGCAGTTGTTGGTCGTGCTCACCTTCGTCGCAGCATTCGAGACACAGACGGAGCCCGAGGGAATCGGCGTCGTCTGCCCTTTGGCGCAGGTGTAACTCGTGCCGTTGCATGAGTAGATCTGAAGACTGCATAGCCCAGAGCAAGACGCCTGGCATTCACCATCGGGATCCGTCCCGGCCTTGGAGACACCGCAGTGCCCGGCCCCGCTCGTCGAGTAGCCGTCACAGCGCTGGCACTGACGGTCGTTGCACGGCGCGTCGCAACACACCCCATCGGCGCAGTAGCCACTCGCGCACTGGCCTGCTGCGCTGCAAGAAGTGCCAAGGTCGGCCGCCGCTCCGGCGTCGCCGTTGCCCTCGTCACCCGCGGCCACGCAGACGCCCTGATAACAAACGTTTCGCCCGTCCGCGCTCCCCGCGCAGTCGCCATCGACCTTGCACAACCCTGGAATTGTGTCGTTGCACGCAGAGAAGAGCCACGCGGCAACCAACAATGAGCGCTTCACGGCTCCCTCCCAATCTCGGCGCAACGGTTCGCGACCTTGTCAGTGAATGGCGAGCCCTCATCCTGAGCCGCCGGGAATTACACACCGGAATCGCCGACCCGGTCACCCAATCAACAGTGAGCTTTCGTCGACTTTCCTACTCGACCCCTGCCGAGCCGTCAAGCGCTTCGAAGTATCCACCGCGCCGCCGAATCCAGCTCGGCTGTGTCGCCCTCGAGGCGAAGGCTCCACGCCACCGGGCGCGCACGATGAGCAACCCCTATGCCGAACCGCACATCGCCGACCGACGCCGCTCTCGCGGCAACGACTGTTCCGCAGCGGTACAGCACAGAAGGCATCGTGTTCCACGGCGGAACAGTCCGCGATCGCCGACCTGCGATCGAAATCCTCCTCCGACCCCAGAAGCATCGCTTGATTGCATCGCCTAAAGAAGGCGCCGCAATGGCAAACCAGCGCACCGCCACCTTGTCTCTCACCGCGGTCCGCCATTTCGGACGGCGAAGCCGCCCGTGCGCCCGCAGCCGCCACCCACCCCAACAGAAGCAGTTGCGCCAGCAGCGTTCATCAGTGTACGTTACCCGCGAGAGGGCCAGCCTCCGAAGAGGGGAACTCCAGCCCAAGTCCTGCGCACCGACCTGCCCGAGTGTGGCAGCGCTCGCCTCTGCGCCTTAAGTCTTACCCCGAAGGAGCCGTCCATGCCCGAGACCCCATCCACCATGCTTCCGCTCGGCACAGCGTTGCCGCCGCTGAAGCTGGCCGAGGTCACCATGGGCCGGGCCGTCGACGCCGCCGCCGAGCTCCAAGGCAAGAAGGGCCTCGTGGTGGCCTTCATCTGCAACCACTGCCCCTTCGTGAAGCACATCCGCGCCGAGGTCGTGCGCGTGGCCCACCACGCGCTGGAGCGCGGGCTGGCGGTCATCGCGGTCAACTCCAACGACGAGAAGGAATATCCCGAGGACGGCCCGAAGGCCATGCAGCGCATCGCGCGCGTGGAGGGCTGGCGCTTCCCCTTCGTCTTCGACGCGACCCAGGAAGTCGCCAAGGCCTTCCGCGCGGCCTGCACGCCGGACTTCTTCGTCTTCGATTCGAACGGCCTGCTCGCCTATCGCGGCCAGTTCGACGACAGCCGCCCTTCCGACGAAAAGCCGGTGACCGGCGCGGACCTCACCGCCGCCATCGACGCCGTTGCCGCCGGCCGCGCCCCAGAGGGCGAGCAGAAGCCCAGCATCGGCTGCAACATCAAGTGGAAGGCCGGCAACGAGCCTTCGGCCATCTGACGGACCGGGCGAACCGGCTCTCACCTCAGGGGCCCCTCGCCGCTTTGAGGCTAGCCTCGCCCGGCCGCCAGCCCTGCACGCGCCGACCGCTTGACGAGCAAGCGCATTCCGCATAGTCGAATCTCACGCGCGCTCCGGCAATCATCTTCTTCGGTCGCGCGCGAGGTCGTCTGGCTGCGCAGCGCCTTTCTCTCGGAGGGGGGAAATGCCGACCGCAAAGTTCCTGCGGGACATCGTCGAGGAGCATCTCGACGAAGCCGCTTTCCAGTGGCGGCAATGGTCGCTCGCCTTCGGGTCGGCGACGCTCACCGCGGCCGACCTCGCGGAAGGAATCGAAGAGCGCCTGCTCGCCAGCGTGGACGCCTTGGCCGTCGCCGCGCCCACCGCAGGGACTCGGCTTCTCGAGCCGGCATTGTGCGAGGGCGAGCCGGGAGCGGCATTCGCGGCGGCTCTCGCGCTCCTGACGCTGCCGAACGGCTTCCTGGCCATTCGGCGCGCGCTCGCCGGCGAGGACGATACGGCGCGCCGAGCTGCGCTCCAGCAGGCGCTCGCGCTCTCGCCGCGACAGGGTTTGGAGCGAGAGGTGGAGCCGCTCCTTTCGCCCGAGCATCCGGCCGGAGCGGCGGCGGCGCTCGGGGTGTTCGCGGCGCGCCGTCTCGACCCCGGTCCCCGCCTGCTCGACCTCATCGCCTCGGGCGACGCGGAGATGGCGGCGGCGGCGCTCCGGGCAGCGCCGTGGTGCTCGAGGCCCACGCGCGCCGCCGTCGAGCGCGCGTACGCCTTTCCCGTTCCCGCGGTCCGCGACGCCGCTCTGGAAGTGGGCCTGTTCCTCGGGCTCGGCTCCGCGCTCGCGGCCTCCCGGAAGCTCGCCGCGTCGCGAGCCCCTTCACCCGTGGCGCTGATGGCGCTGGCCATGAGCGGAACCGCTTCCGACCTCCAGCTCCTCACGGGCGCGCTGGAGGAGCCACTGCTTCGCCGCGCCGCCCTTCGCGCGCTCGGCTTCGCTGGCAGCCCAAGAGCGGTCGACCGCATTCTGCCCTGGCTCGCCGAGCCCTCCACGGCGTGCGCAGCGGGCGAGGCCTTCGCGGCCATCACCGGCATCGCCATCGACGGAGATCTCGGCCTCGCAAAGGGGCGAGGAAAAGGTCTCGGACGAGGGCGCGCTCCGCTCGGACCTTCTTCCAGGCCGCATTCTCTCGGGCCAAAAGCCATGTGGGCTCTCGACAACCGCACGCCGTATGCCGCCGACCGCACCTTCATCCGCGATCGCGACGGCCGCCACCGTTGGTCGGCTTCGGTCAAGGCGACGTTCTCCATGACGGAGGCCGGGCGCATTGTGCTCGCCGACGAGCAGCATCCCGTGCGCTCGCGCCGCAGCATGACGGCGACGCGGCCGCGACCAGCCTTCGCTATGACGCCCAAATAGGCCCCGAGAAGCCCACCACCAACCTCATCGTGAGCGGCGTCGCGCACGCGCCCGGTGAAAGGCCGGTCGAGCGACTCGACGTGAGGCTCCAGGCCGGCGCCATCGACAAATCGTCGTGCACGGCATGTGCGTCTACCGGCGCGGTCTCCTGGGCGTGGCGCCCGGCGCGCCTAGGCCGTTCGCACAAGACGCGGAGCGCGAGGATGCAGAGGAAAATAGGGCGCAACACGCCCCCAAGAAACTCCAGAGTCGGCAGCGGCCCAGAGCGCCTTTTCGTCGTTCATGGCTGGAGCGCTCTTAGTAGCCGCCGACATAGCCATTGTCTTGGCCGCACCGGAAGTTGCTGCTGTGGCGACAGCCGTTACCCTTTTCACCATGTCATCCGCAGACTCGAAGGAGAAAGGCGGAGATGATGGCATTTGACGAAAAGAGGCGGGGAATGACCCTCGATGTGGCCGTCGAGCAGCTCGATCGGGACCTATGCACCGGGACCGCCCGGTGATTCTCGGGCTCTTTCGCCCATCGACCTTTGCCAACACCTCGGCGGGCGCCTCGCGCCGAGTGCTGGAGGTCGAAGACGAGCTCATCCTGCGCTGCGGGGAAGCAAGCATCACGCTCCGCCGCGACGAAATCATCATCCGGGCCCCCTACGTGGAGACCCGCGCGGCCGAGACCAACAAGATCCGCGGCGGCTCAGTGCAGGTAAACTAACCACTCCCCTTCACCCCCTCCCCGCAAAGCGGGGAGGGGGACGGGGGGTGAGGCCTCTAGCTGGAGACCGCCGTCCGGGTCAGCGAGAGCCCGGCCTTCACGAGCAGCAAGGCCCAGGGCGCGCCGTGAAGCACCAGGTCGAACCAGTCGATGGGCTTGACCAACTTGCCGGCCATCAGCATGCCGATCTTCTCGACGATGTGCGGCGGGGTGAACGGCGCGAGACCGAGGGTGAGGCAGGCCATGAGCACGAGGCCCCAGGGGAGCCGAAGGATCGAGTCAGTGAGGTTCATGCGCCTTACGAGCCAAGCGGCGCCAAAAGGCTTCGCGCGCGGCCTCGATGGCCTCGACCGCCATAGCGGGTGGGCTTCGGCGGCTCCGCGGCGCCCTCGAGCGGGCCCTCAGGACCCGGCGTGGGCCGCGGTGGCCGCGACAAGAGGCCTAATGCGCGCCCGTCGCTTTGCGCCCGCGAGCGAGCTTCGCAAACCGAAAGTATTGGAGAAAACGGCCCACCTTGCCTCGAGGCCTCCACCGCTCGCCGGCCGAGTCGAACACCTCTTGCAGCACGTGGCGGGTGGGCATGTCGGCTTGAAAGGTCACCGTGCAATGGGCGCAGTAGGTGACGACGGGCGTCTTAGCGAGCGCCGCTCGCTTGGCCTTGGCGCTCGGGGACTTCACCAGGCAGCAGGCCAGCGGATGGGCCTTCTCGTCGGCGTTCGAGATCGGGAGAGAGAGGCGCCGGGCGAGGGCCCGAAAGTCCTCCTGCTGGGACTTGTCGATGCGGGCCGAGCACGGGTGGTGGACCACGCTCGGCGGCGCGCTCGCGCGCGAGCCCCACTCTCCTTCCGCGAGCAGCCGGTAGACCGAGGTCACGCGCAGGCCCGGAATCTTGAGCTCGTTGAGCTGCACCGCGCAGTTGCCGCAGGCCGTGACGACCTCTTCCGTCTTCGCGGCGGCCAGCAGGCGGCGCATCCGCGCTCGGCCCCGCTCCGCGGCCGCCGGCGTCGAGAACTTCTCCAGCGGCTGCCCGCAGCAATCGGACCAGAGCTCGAGGCTCGGATCGCGCGCTTTGAGCCAGTCGAAGGTCTTCAGGGTCAGCTGGGGATCGGCCGCCGGGAGCGCGCAGCCCGGGAAGAAGACGCGGCGAGCCCCTGAGCCCACGGCGAACGGCCAGGAGGTGCGCAGGCGATACTCGATCTCGGTGATGAGCGCGTTGATTCGCCGCGCGATCGAGCGGAGCCATTGGCCGGACTTCGACGCCATCATCTCCCGAGAG
The DNA here is from genome assembly GCA_963772225.1 of uncultured delta proteobacterium. Taxonomy (GTDB): domain Bacteria; phylum Myxococcota; class Myxococcia; order Myxococcales; family UBA5297; genus CAVYWD01. The sequence continues at coordinate 176,561 of CAVYWD010000001.1, forward strand.
CCGCCGCGGCTCGGCAAGGGTTCAGGCGGCGGCGCTGCCCTTTCCGCGCGGTCATTCTCTCGCGCTGTGTCCGGAAAACCTGAGGCGCTCCGTCCCCGCCGCAGCAGGGGCGCTCGACTCGAAGGCCAGGATGGCCGACCGGAGCGCGTCGTCCACGGGGGTGGGCTTGCCGGCCTTGTAGTCGAAGACGACGATGACGTCCTCGGCGGCCGCCACCTCCTCGCCGCACCCCGCGCTCCAGAGGCGGTAGGCCATGCAAAACGACGTGCGCCCGATCCGCGTGGTCGTCGCTTCGACGCGGACGGTGTCCGGGTACGTGACCGGCCGGCGGTAGTCGATGGCCACGCGTCCGAGAATGGGCCCGACGCCGTCCGCGCGCGCGGGCTCCATCAGGCCGATGCGGCTGAAGTACGCCACGCGCGCCGACTCGACCCACCGGGCGTAGACCACGTTGTTGACGTGGTGGAAGGCGTCCATCTCGCCCCAGGCGACGGGGATGGTGATGGTGAGCGGATAGCGGCCGAACGCCTCTCGAGCGGGCGAGCTCGCGCCCGCCGCCGCCGCGGTGTGCGGTGCCGGGCCGCTTCCGCTCGACGGCTTTTCAGAAGAAACCATCATTCGCTCCGGGGCGGCTTGGAAGGAGGCCGCGGGCGCAGGACGCTATGCCACGCCTTTTTCGGGCGCAAGCGCCGACCGCCCGCCGCCCGGCGCGCGTCGGGCGGCCGACGTCACGAGCCCTTCGGGAGGCAGGCCCCGGTGAGATGCCCGTCTGCTCCAGCAAGCCCTGCTTCTGGATGTCCGGCCCGGCCACCTCGGCGCAGGCGGCGTCGACGTCGGCCGGCGCATTGCTGCACCCGGGTGAAATGGCCAAGGCCGCCGCGACCCATGTCGCTCGGCTCAAGATCTCTGCGAAACGAGTCGATACCATGTTCGCCTCCTCGGCGCGGGCAGCAAGCCGCGCACCAAGGCAATGCCGTGAGCGAAATCGCGCCTTTGTGCGGCAGCGGCGCCGGCGGATTGGCGCGGGCGTCGGGCGTCGGGCGGGTGGTGACAGAGCGGCCGATTTCGCGAGCGCGTGGGCACGGAGTTCGCAAAACACGAGGGCGACGGGCGCGGCATATGGGCGCTTCACCCAATACTGGCAGTGAATTCCTTCGAGGTCAGCGCCGCCTCGCCCGCGTCAACGAAATCAGGCGATCCCGTCGTAAGCGACCTATTCGGCGACACCTCAAACGCGAGGCCAACCTCATGATCCGGCGATGGATAACCCCCAAAGACGCGGCGCTCGCCCTCGCGCTCCTCTTCGCGAATGGCGCATGCCACGGCGGCACCAGCAATCAAATCGGCGGCGGCAGCGACGCCGGCGCCGGCGGCAAGAGCGACGGCGGCAAGGGGGTCACGACCGGGTTGAGCATCCGCGGCAGGGTCTCCTCGGACCTGGTGGCGGCCGAGCGGCCGGGGCGCTCGAGCCTGAGGGAGCTCGTGAGCATCGCCGCGACCGACGCGGGCGAGGTCACCGTCGACCGGATCTGCGGGATGCCCGTCGGCCGGAAGACCCTGGTCGTGACGGGCGACCTCATCACTCGGGAGACCTACTGCACCGACGTGAGCGCGGACGGCTCCTTCACCGTCCCCATCGGCAATGCCGACGATGATTGGGTCTACGTGCTGGTCGACAGCGCCCTCCCGAAGAAGGACCAGGTGGTGGGGTTCGTCGGGTTGCCGGACGTCCAGGCGGCGGGCGCGACGCTCCTGAGCTGGCCCTCCCAGGAGCAAACGAAAGACGTGGACGTCGGCACCCTGGCCGCGAAGCCCGACGGGGGCGAAATCGCCTCGTCGAAGACCATGGGGGACAACCAGCAAGCCTTCAGCCTTTCGCTCGACCAGCTCGAGACCTTGGCCAAAAACAGCCAATTGATGAAAGCCCTGAAGAACGACTTCATCAACGCCGATACCGCGAGCGGGCGCTATTACTCGGTCACCACGTCGCACGTCTGGAACATGAAGCTGGCCGACGCCGTCGGGCAGTGGAGTCCGCTGCCGACCCAGTCTCAATATGGCGGGTACGGAATCGCCATTTACCACAATGACAGCGACCTCAACGCCACGAGCTTCTGCAACGTCAACGGCGCCGTCGCGACCTCGGTCGCCGTCGTCCCCCCGGTCTCGATCACGCAAACCGACAAATTCGGCGCGCAGACGACCTTCGGGCCCGAGAATCCCCTCACCAACGCCGACGCGAGCCCCATCGACAATCGCGAGTGGTGCAGCGCGGCGAACGGCGGCCTGAGCGCGGGCGGGACGGGCACGCCTCCCTGGGTCCTCGGCCTCCCTCAGCAGCTGATGGACCCCATCGCCGGCACCTGGGTCTTGCGCAAGAACGGCGTGGACTCGGTCTGGTTCGACGTGGGGGTGACCCTGCCCTTCGTGAACGACGACCTCACCCAACCCATCATCGCCCCGGTGCCCCGCGTGAGGTTGACGGTCGACGCAGGCGGCGCGCTCACGAAGGTGGAAGTGTCCTGGTGGTATTACGACTCCACCGCCGCCGATGACGTCGAGGCGCAAGACCCGGCCATGATTCAGCGGCTCATCGGCGGCCGATACAACATCCTGCTCACCAACTTCGAGGTCCCCGCCGAGGAGAAGCAGTTCTCGAACAACGACGCGGACACCGCGATGCAAACGTCCTTCACGTCGTTCTCGAATGCGTGGAACCTCGGCGCCACTCCGCCCAGCGGCGCGGTCGGCGTCCAGCGGCTGGGGCTCGACTTCGCGGTCGGCCGCTCGGTTTTGAGCTTCAGCTTCGAGTAGCGGCTCGCTGCGGGCGAGAGCGAGCGCGAGCGCCGGTCCTGGCGGCCGGCGCTCGCCTTTTCGAGGAGACCTGAGAGGGGCGGCTTGAGCACCCTCGACGCGGCTTGCCCGCGCGCTGAACATCTGTTTAGGTTCGATCCGACCGGGGCTCGCGCCTCTCCCCGCAAGGCATCGACCGATGTACGCCGAGCTCACCTGCCGTTCGAACTACACCTTCCTCACCGGCGCCTCGCACCCGGACGAGCTCGTGGCCAAGGCGCATGCCCTTGGCCTGTCCGCGCTCGCGCTCACCGACCGCGACGGTCTGTACGGCTCGGTGAAGGCTCACCTCGCCGCGAAAGAGGTGGGCCTCAAGCTCCTCCACGGCAGCCAGCTCACCTTCACCGACGCGCCCGGCCTGACGCTCTTAGTGAAGGACCTGGCGGGCTGGCGCAACCTCTGCCGGCTGGTGACCCGCGGCCGCACCGCCGGGCCCAAAGGCGAGTCGAGCCTCCCCTTCTCAGCTCTCGATGGCCACGCCGAGGGCCTCTTCGCGCTCCTCTCGACACCCGACTCGGGCGCGGCCGCGCGCGCCCGCGAGCTCTTCGGCGAGCGCCTCTACCTCGCCGTCTCGCGCCACCTCTCGGCGGGCGATGAGCAGCGCGTCCAGGCCATGAGGCGCCTGGGCGGAGCGTTGCACCTGCCGCTGGTCGCCGTGAACGACGTCCACACCCACGACCGCGCCCGCCAAAGGCTCCAGGACGTTCTCGTCTGCATCCGCGAGAAGACGAACCTCTCCGCCGCCGGCCGTCGCCTCTTCCCCAACGCCGAGCGCACGCTGAAAGGCCCCGAGGAGATGGCGGCGCTCTTCGCCGATTTGCCGGAGGCCGTCGCGAACACCTGGGCCATCGCCCGCGCCTGCACCTTCCGCCTCGACGAGATCGCCTACCAGTTCCCCGAGGAGGACCTCCCGGTGGGCCACACCGCCGGCAGCTGGCTCCGGGAGCTCACCCTGCGCGGCGCGAAGACGCGCCACGGCGAGGTGCCCGCCGCGGTGCTCTCGCAGATCGACCGCGAGCTAAAGCTCATCGACGAGCTCGGCTACCCCGGCTACTTCCTCACCCTGTACGCCATCGTCCAGTTCGCGCGCTCGCGCGGCATTCTCTGCCAGGGGCGGGGCTCGGCGGCGAACTCGGTCGTCTGCTACTGCCTCGAAATCACCGCCATCGACCCGGTGCGCATGGACCTCTTGTTCGAGCGTTTCATGAGCCGCGAGCGCGCCGAGCCGCCGGACATCGACGTCGACTTCGAGCACGAGCGCCGCGAGGAGGTGCTGCAGCACGTCTACGAGAAATACGGCCGCGACCGCGCCGCCATGGTCTGCGAGGTCATCACCTACCGCGGCCGCTCGTCGGTGCGCGACGTGGGCAAGGCGCTCGGGCTCTCGCTCGACCAGGTCGATAGGCTCGCCTCGTCCATCGGCCGCTGGTCGGACTCGGTGGGCAAGGAGGCCCTGGCGGAGCTGGGGATGGACGCCTCCGACCCGACGCTGCTCATGACCGTCGAGCTCGCCGGGCAGATCGAGGGCTTCCCGCGCCACCTCTCCATCCACACCGGCGGCTTCGCCATTACCAAGGGCCCCATCTACGACCTGGTCCCGGTGGAGAACGGCGCCATGGACGGCCGCACGGTGGTGCAGTGGGACAAGGACGACATCGCCGCCGCCGGCATCCTGAAAGTGGACCTGCTGGCGCTGGGCATGCTCACCGCGGTGGCGAAGTCTTTGTGCACCATCCGTGAAACTGAAGGCCGGGAGCTCTCGCTCGCGACCATCCCCTCCGAGGACCCGGCCACCTACGCCATGCTGCGCGACGCCGACTCGGTGGGCGTCTTCCAGATCGAGTCGCGGGCGCAGATGAACATGCTGCCGCGGCTCAAGCCCAAGACGTTCTACGACCTGGTGGTGGAGGTGGCCATCATCCGGCCCGGGCCCATCATCGGAAACATGGTGCACCCGTACCTGCGCCGGCGCGACGGCGTGGAGCCGGTCGTCTACCCCCACGAGGTCTTCCGCCCCATCCTGGAGCGCACGCTGGGCGTCACCCTCTTCCAGGAGCAGGTGATGCGGCTGGCGGTGGCCGCTGCGGGATTCTCGCTGGGAGAAGCGGACGCCCTGCGGCGCGCCATGGGCCACAAGCGCTCGCAGGAGAAATTCCTCCAGCTCAAGGAGCGCTTCATCGAAGGCCTGGGGCGGCTGGGGCTCACCCGCGAGCAGGGCGAGGGCGTCTTCAAGCAGTTCGAGGGCTTCGCGCACTACGGCTTCCCCGAGTCGCACTCGGCCTCGTTCGCGCTCATCGCCTACGCCTCGGCGTACCTCAAGCGCCACCACCCGGCGGCCTTCGTCTGCGGCCTCTTGAACTCCCAGCCCATGGGCTTCTACGCGCCGCACACGCTCCTCGAAGACGCGCGGCGACACGGCGTCTGGCCGCTCGCCATCGACATCCAGCACAGCGGCTACGACAGCTCGCTGGAGCGCGCGCCGCCGCCTTCAGGAGCGCCCGAGATGCCGCTGTCCCGCCACGCGCCGCGCGAGCAGCCGTTCGGCGTGCGGCTGGGCCTGAGGATGGTGCGAGGCCTGCGCGAGGCGGCGGCCCGGCAAGTGGAGGAAGTGCGCCGCAAGGGCGGGCCGTTCACTTCTCTCTACGACCTCTGGTGGCGCACGCGCCTCTCAAAGCCCGACCTCGCCCGGCTCGCGGCGGCCGGCGCCTTAGCCTCGCTCTCGCCGGGGTCACGGCGCGAGGCGCTGTGGAACGTCTACGCGCTGCCGGAAAACGAGGGCGACCTCTTCGCGCGGGTCAAGCCTCCGCCGGAGTCTTCCCCGCCCCTGCCGTCTTTGAGCGAGCGCGAGCGCGTGGTCGCCGACTACCAGGCCATCGGCGCCTGCATCGACGCCCACCCGATGCAGCTCTTGCGCGCGTCGCTCGCCAAGGCGGGCGTCGCCTCCACGGCGCAGGTCCAGGCCATGCGCCCGGGGCGCAAGGTCCAGGTGGCGGGCATGGCCATCGTCCGCCAGCGTCCGGAGACGGCCAAGGGCATGTTCTTCATGACCCTGGAGGACGAGCAGGGCTTCGCCAACATCGTCACCACCCCGGACGTCTTCGCCCGATACCGGCGGGTGGCGCGCACCGCGCTCTTCGCCCTGGTGAGCGGGGTGGTCGAGCGGACCGGGCAGGTCGTCAACGTGAAGGCGGAGAGCTTCAAGGAGATCGGCCTGGGCGAAGCGCTGCCGGTGGCGACGCGGGATTTCCACTGAGCGACATCCACGAGTCATCGCCAGCCCGATGCAGCGCGGCTATTCGGCCCAAATCAGCTCGAGCTCGAACCGCCGACCGTTGCCGATGACGCCAAGTGCGCACCCGGAATCCTCCGAGGCAAGCCGACCATGCCTCATCTTGGAGAGATCAGCCTCCGCCAAAGAGAAGGTAGACGCGGAGGAGATGACCGCTCGACCGGTTCTTCACGAAAGACCGCCCCCAGCGCCCGTCGAACTTCGCGCATAGCCCTGCAGCCCGAGAAGCCCCAAAGCGCGACGATTACGGATAGGCGACCCCAGGTGGAATTTCCGCGAGAGACTTGGCGAATGACGCCCAGACCAATATCATCCCGCGACCAAATTCCGCCAGTCGCCCCCGACCGCCTTTCACGATCAGCCCCTCCGAGCCACGATGAATCGGGTGCATTTGCGCACGATGGCTGTCTCATGTGGATGCGATATCTCAGATTGGAGAAGGAGGACGCCATGAATCGCCGGTCGTTGGTCGCGTCGACAGGAACATTCGTTCTTGCGGCCCTGCTCCTGATCCCCGCTCAAGCCACGTCCGCTCAGAAGAGCGACCCGGTCGAGCAGGAAGACCCGAGCAGGAAGAACGGCGGGAGCGGTAGTCTCGCCTTGTCCCGCGCTCCGCCAGCCTCCGTGTATGACCCGTATCCGCCTGGCATTCTTCCCAGCGACCTGGGTTCGGAAACAGAACGGGTTCGACGCGAAGGCCGAGCCATTTTCGCTGAAGCGCTCCAGGAGTGGCGCGCACTGCCACCGCCGACGGTGACAGGTCAACCTCCCACGCTTCAGGGCAGCGGCTATCAATCCATACAAGTACTCGGAAAACTGTTGAACTTCGACGAAGACATGTCGCCCAAGAAGAACAGGGCCTGCGCGTTCTGTCACATGCCATACGCCGGTTTCAGCGGACCGATCCCGTCGGTCAACTTGACGATGGTCGCATATCCCGGTTCGGCTGAGTTTCGGGCCGGCAAGCGGACCGCGCAGCGATACACGTATTCAACCAGGTTTCCGGTCCTCCACTACAACACAATCCAGGCCGCATTCTCGGGCGGCAACTTCTGGGATGCGCGCTCGACCGGGCTCTTCCTGCAGAGCGCCGACTCCGAGCAGGCGCAGCACCCCCCCGTCGACACTCAGGAAATGGCCCTGCCTGACACCGCATGCATCGCCTTTCGCATTTCACAGGCCGAGTATCGGCCACTCTTCGAGCTGGTATGGGGCAAGGGCTCGTTGGGCATCAGGTGGCCCTACAATGCCGAAAAGATCTGCTCCACGCCGGGAGGAGCAGCCGCGTTTGGCGGGAACACCACGCCCATCAAGCTGAGCCCGGAAGACCGCACCAAGGCAGACAGGGTGTACGACAACTGGGGGCAGTCCATCTCCTCCTACGAAGCATCGCCGCGCGTGAGCCCCTTCTCGTCCAAGTTCGACGCCTTCCTGGCGAACAAGGCAACGTTCACGGCAGACGAGATGGCTGGCTACGTCCTGTTCCGGGGCAAGGCTGGCTGCAATACATGCCACCTCGACGGGCGAGGGAGCACTCAAACTGGCGGCACGGACACCAGCGCATCCGCCGACCACGAGCCTCTGTTCACGTGCTTGGGCTACGCCAATCTCGGCCTTCCGCTCAATCCCAGAAATGCATTCTATTATCAAACCACCCCGGATCGCTTCGGGTTTACGGGGAATCCTCTGGGCTTCGGCTACAGAGACCTGGGAATGGGCACGTTCCTGAGGAGCGGTTTCGGCTCCGCCCCCAATCCGAACGCTGACTGGGTACCCCTGGCGCCGAGCGTCGACGGTCAGTTGCAGGTGTCGACGGCGCGCAACGTGGCCATGACTCCGCCGCAGTGTCCCACCACCGAGGCGCCGGGGCCGTACTTCCAGAAGGAGTTCTTCCACAATGGCTATATCAAGAGCCTGAAGCAGCTCGTCCACTTCTACAACACGCGCGACGTGTATCCCTACACCGTCACGTCGGGCCACTGTCCGGAAGGAACGACGGAGAAGGTCGACTGCTGGCCGATGCCCGAGGTCCCCAACAACATCGACATGACGATCGGCAAGCTCGGCTTGACGGATCAAGAGGAAGCTCAAGTCGTCGCCTTCCTGCAGACGCTGACGGACGGGTTCACCACACCGTACCCCGACCGAGACAAGTTCACGGGGACCTGCATGACCGGCGGCACGGCGGCGACGCAGGGCAATGAGCTCGGGATCCCGACACCGTCTCTTCCGCCCTGCGCGCCGGAGGTCTGCGGTATCTCGCCTCTGCCTGGTCCGAACCCCGTTCCTTAATCCCTTCGCGAGGAAATCTTGCGCAGGATGGCAAAGACTCCAGGCTTCAGACCCGGGCCTTAAGGAACTGCAGTACCCGGAGCCTGGGGTCTGGAGCCTAAGGCAACCCTCATTGGTTCCGGCTCGGCCGGTTTAGGGAGTCGCGGATCGGAGCGACGACTTGGGCCAAGGCCTGGCCGGGCAACGAGCAGTGAGCCGGCGCGATGAGGGCTCGCGACCCTCATGCGCCTCCGCCGTCTGAACGCAAAGAGCGCAATTCGAGGCCTTCTTCATGAACAGAATGCTTGTGCCATTGACGCTCGCGGCCGCATTCGGCCGCCTTCTCGCCCCCAGCCCATCCGTCGCACAAGGGATTCTGCCGGAAAAGAAGGCCGCTCGTATCGATATCATCCAGGGCCCAGCGCTCGAAATGGCGCGCCCCGACCTGGCCATCATCCGGTGGACGACCAAGAACCCCTTCGGTACGGACGTTCATTTCGGAGTCGTGCACTATGGGACGGATCCCAAGGAGCTGAGCCAAACGGCGAAATCACCGATCAGGATCAACCGAGGCCATTCGGAGACCGTTTTTCGCGTCCGCCTGGCTGGCCTACGGCCGGCGACGACGTACTACTACTCCGTGACCTCCACCGAGAGCAACGGGACGAGCGATCGGGTGAGGAGCCCTATCAAGAGGTTCATCACTCCTGCCCCGGCGTTCCAATAGCGGGCTTCCCCGCGGCACTCAGCCCGCCGCACCGAACGCTGGCGTCTTCGCCAACATCGTCACCGCCCCGGACGTCTTCGCCCGCCGCCGGCGCGTGGTGCGCTCGGCGCTCTTCAGACTGGTCAGCGGGGCCGTCGAGCGGACCGGGCAGGTCGTCGACGTGAAGGCGGAGAGCTTTCGGGAAATGGGCCTGGGCGAGGCGCTGCCAGCGGCGACGCGCGACTTTCACTGAAGGTCGGAAGCTCCGCGCGCGGGGCTCGTCCCCCGGCCCGGCTCGAGACGGTGTGATCCTTTACGGCGCCCTCGGCGCCTGCCCGGCGTCTTCCTCTCATGGGCCCGAGCCGCTCGACGCCTGCGGCGACACCAGGTTCGACTGCACCGCCGAGCAACAAGCTGGGGCAGGCTGGGCGAGAATCCAGCCCATCCTGGAGACCGAGGCGGACGAGGCACGACGCGCTCAACCCGACGGCAACTTCGCGATCGCGCCGCAGTTGAAATGCCCACTCCTTTCGAGGAGCAAGAAGCGAAGCGATAGCTCACCCCCTTGCCTCGCCGACCGCCGCGACCCGCTCACCGGCCGCCGCGAGAAACCCGTGGATGGCCGCGATCACCTGCGCGCCCTCGCCCACCGCCGCGGCGACGCGTTTGGTGGAACCTGCCCGCACGTCGCCGATCGCGAAGGCGCCATCCCGGCTCGTCTCCAGCGCCCGGCGGCCCGGGCCGACTTCCGCCCCCGTCCGCACGAACCCCTTGGCGTCGAGCGCGATGCCCGCCCCAGAGAGCCACGAGGTGTTCGGGTCCGCACCGATGAACAGGAAGAGATGGCGGATGGGGCGGCGCGCCTCTTCGCCCGACGGGCCCCGCCGCCAGCGGACGGCCTCCAGAGCGCCGTCCCGTCCCTCGAGGCCGCTCACCTCGGTCTGGAGCAGCACCTCGGCGTTGGGCAACGCGGCGACGCGGTCGACCAGGTAGCGCGACATGCTCGCCTCCAGGCGTTTGCCGCGCGCCAGGAGCCAAAGCTTGCCGACCTGGCCGGCGAGGTAGACCGCGGCCTGCCCCGCGGAGTTGCCGGCGCCGACCAGCGCGACCTCCTGGCCGGCGCACAGCTTTCTCTCCCGAGGCGAAGCCCAGTAGTGGACCCCCGAGCCCTCGAAGGCCGCGAGGTTCTCGACGTTCAGGCGGCGATACCTTGCGCCGCTGGCGATGACCACGGCGCGGGCCCGCGCCCGCTCGCCGTTCGCGAGGCAGACGTGGAACCGCGCGCCGTCTCTGCCGAGGCCGCACTGCAGGCTCGCGACCGCGTTCGGTATCGACATCTCGGCGCCAAACTTCTGCGCCTGGTTGAAGGCGCGCGCCATCAAGGCCATCCCGGTGATGCCGGTCGGGAACCCCAGGTAGTTCTCGATCCGCGCGGATTCGCCTGCCTGTCCCCCGAACGCGCGCGAATCGAGCACGAGGACCGAGAGCCCTTCCGAGGCGGCGTAGACCGACGCGGCCAGCCCCGCCGGCCCGGCCCCGACGATGGCGATGTCGTAGACCTGGCTGGGGTCGATCGGCTGGACGAGACCCAGGCACTCGGCGAGCTCGACCTCGCTCGGATGGCGAAGCATTCGGCCGCTCGGGCAGAGCACGATGGGCAGGTCCGACGGTTCGACCTTGAGTCGCTCGACCAGGGCTTTCGCCGAGAGGTCGACCTCGGGGTCGAGCTGCTGGTGCGGATGCCCGTTTCGCGCGAGGAATCCGGCGAGCCGCAGCACGCCGGCGTCGCTCGCGCGCCCGACCACCACCGGGCCGGCGCCGATCTCGAGCAGGCCCACGCGCCGCAGGATGAGCGCGCGCAGGATGCGCTCCCCGACCTCGGCCTCCACCGTCAGCGCGTCCCGCAGCTTGTGCGACGAGAGGACGAGCGCTTCGACCGGCTTCGTGGCCTGCGCGTCCACCAGCGCGGGCTTGCCCGAGAGCTGAGCGAGCTCGCCCATGAACGAGCCCGGCGTGTGCGTGACGATCGGCCGGTCGCGCTCGAGCGTGCTGTGCTGGATGACCGCGACCTCGCCGCGCAGGATGACGAACAACCCGAGGCTCGGCTCGCCGGTCTCGACGAGGCGCTCGCCCGTGCGGTAGGTCCGAATTTCGCCGAACCGCCGCAGCACGCGGATCTCCTCTGCATCCAGGATTGGGAACATCTGCTCGAAGCGGGTTTCGATGATCGGTCGCGAGGACGCAGGCATGGAATCAATCCCTCGGCGAGCGCCGGATCCTCCGGGTGGCGTTCTGGCGACTTCCCCGGCGGAGGTGCTCACCGAAGCCTCGGAGCCTCGAGCGCTGCACCCGACCACGGCGCGCTCTCTCATTCTTGGAAGCAGCATTGGGACCCAGCAAGGGCGAATCGAGGCCCGACCCTTGCCGGCGTTGCCAGCCTCGGAGCCTCTTGATACGGTGCGCGACCTTTGACTTTCCGCCCGACGCCGTTCGCCCGGGCGCCCGCTCACCCCCTCGGCACCGATGTCCTCCGACCCATCCTTGCAGCCGCAGATCCAGCGCCGGCGCACCTTCGCCATCATCTCCCACCCCGACGCCGGCAAGACCACGCTGACCGAGAAGCTGCTCCTCTACGGCGGCGCCATCCACCTGGCCGGCTCGGTGAAGGCGAGGCGGGCGAGCCGCTACGCCACTTCCGACTGGATGGAGCTGGAGCGCCAGCGCGGCATCTCGGTGACGAGCTCGGTCCTCCAGTTCGAGTACGGCGGCTACGCCGTCAACCTGCTCGACACCCCCGGCCACCAGGACTTCTCCGAGGACACCTACCGCACCCTCGCCGCCACCGACGCTGCGGTGATGCTCATCGACGGCGCCAAGGGCGTGGAGGCGCAGACCCGCAAGCTGTTCAAGGTCTGCCGCCAGCGCGGCATCCCCATCTTCACCTTCATCAACAAGCTCGACCGCGACATCCGCGAGCCGCTCGAGCTCCTCGACGAGCTGGAAGCGGTGCTGGGCATCCGCTCCTGCCCGGTGAACTGGCCGGTGGGCTCGGGCAATAGGTTCCGCGGCGTCTTCGACCGGCGCAAGAACCACTTCTTCCTCTTCGAGGCCGGAGGCCACCACGGCTCGCAGATGACGGCCATGCAGACCGCCGGCGCCCACGACGACAGGGTGCGCGAGCTCATCGGCGACGGGCCGCACGCGACGCTCATGGAGGAGCTGTCGCTGCTCGACGTGGCCGGCGACCCGTTCGACCTTCCGCGCGTCCTTAGGGGCGAGCTCACCCCGGTCTTCTTCGGCAGCGCCATGACGAACTTCGGCGTGAAGCCGTTCCTCGAGGACTTCCTCTCCATCGCCCCGCCGCCATCGGGCTTCGCGACCACCGCGGGGCCCATTGAGCCCGACGACGCGCGCTTCTCCGGCTTCGTCTTCAAGATCCAGGCGAACATGGACCCGTCGCACCGCGACCGCATCGCGTTCCTGCGCGTCTGCTCGGGCCGGTTCGCCAAGGGCATGACCGCGCGCCACGTGCGCCTGGGTCGCGACCTGCGCCTCGCCAACCCGCAGCAGTTCATGGCCCAGGCGCGCACGCTCATCGAAGAGGCCTACGCCGGCGACATCGTCGGCCTGTTCGACCCGGGGCACTTCCGCATCGGCGACACGCTGTGCGAGGGCGAGCCCTTCGAGTTCGCGGGCATCCCGCACTTCTCGCCGGAGCACTTCGGCTGCATCCGCGTGCGGGACGCGATGAAGCGCAAGCAGCTCAAGAAGGGCCTGGACGAGCTCGCGCAGGAAGGCGCCATCCAGGTCTTCCGCCAGCGTTCATTCGGCGAGCGCGACCCGTACGTGGGCGCGGTGGGCCAGCTCCAGTTCGACGTCCTCAAGTTCCGCCTCGAGCACGAGTACGGCGTCGCGCCCATTCTGGACTCCCTGCCGTTCGTGCACGCGCGCTGGGTCCAGGGCGAGGGCTACGACCCCAAGGCGCTGGAGCGCAACGACAGCGTCGCCTGCGTGGAGGATCGCGACGGGCGCGCGGTGGTGCTCTTCCGCAGCGAGTGGGCCCTGAGCTGGACGCGGGAGAACTTCCCCAAGCTCAGCTTCCTGGACACCGCGCCGGCCTCGGTGGAGGTGGTCCGATCGCCTGCGGGCGGGGCGCGCGCGGGGTAGTCCCGCAAGCCGCCGCCCCGGCGGGCCCTAAAGGGACCCGGCTACGCGTGCCAAGCCGGCTGAAGCCGGCTGGGTACGGGAAGGTTGAAAGGTTCGAGGTCCGATCGGAGCCTTGTCGTCGACAGAGGATTGTCATCGCGCTTGCGCAGCGAGAAGGCGCCTTGCTCGGCCTTCTTGCCGCTGAATCGGTCGCCATAAAGCGATCTCCGTCTTCCGGTTCTCAGCCGGCTTCAGCCGGCTTTGTAAGCGTAGTCAGGATGGAACGACCGGCTGGCGGGCGAATCGGAGGCTTCACTGCGCGAGCCTCCATCTTGGAGCCGAGCGCCGGCGCGCGAATGCGCCGCCCACTCTCGCGCGCTCGCGCCTTGCGGCGACCCGTTCCCCGCATCTGCTACATTGTTCGAATGACCCCACGCATGGCAGGTGCGCTCGCCGGCCTCGCGCTTCTGGCGAGCTGCGCACCCGACGCGAAGACGCCGGTCCAAGTCGTGGTCCTCGTCTACGACTACCACGGACACTACGTCCCGCAGACCGTCGAGCTCACCACCGTCACCGACCTGGTGGCGATGCAGGGCTCGGTGGCGCGAATCCTGGGCGGGGCGAGCTTCGACCTGAGCCCGACGGCCATGGCCAATGTGCCGGTGGATGCGACCGAGCAGCAGATCCTCGCGGCGGCGACGAAGGGCGAGGGCTCGCCCGTCCACGTCTCCTACCTCGAGAAAGACGGCGCCCTGGTCCCCGCCGACTTCCACTCCCTGAACATCGTCACCACCTATTACAACTTCGAGCGCGCGTTCCAATTCTTCCAGAGAGTGGGCGGACTCTCCGCCGAGAGCTTCGGGGCGCGCTCGGTCTATTACTTCCCGACCTTCATCGAGGTCACCAGCCCGGAGAATGACAACGCGGCGTTCGTCCCGCTCCTCCAGGGGTTCGTGGTCCTCCCGTTCGATCAGCTCCAGCAGGTGCCGCTGGGCATCAACGCCGGGGTCATCGGCCACGAATTCACGCACTCGGTCTTCAATTACCGCGTCTTCTCCAAGGCGGCGCTCCCGTTCCCTTACTCCGAGTGGGGCCAGAGCTCCTCCGGCGCGCCCGGGCTCAATCTGCTCCGGTCGATCGACGAGGGCCTCGCCGACACCTTCGGCACCGGCATCACCTGCTCCACGGATCTGTCCACTTGCGACGCGACGTTCTTTGGCGAGTCCTTGCCCATCGCGCTCGCGGATCAGCGGCGCCTGGACGCGGTCCACTGCATGACCAGCGCGCTCAGGACCGAGCTCGCCTCCGCCGACGCGACGACGTTCTCAACCCCGGGTTACCAATATCTGGTCGGCAGCGTGCTGTCGGGGGCGCTCTGGAGGGCCGCGAACGACTCCCAGGTCACGACCAAGCTCACCACCGGCGGGGCCCGGCTCGCCCTGTTCCGGACGCTCTTCAAGGCCCTCGCCGGCGGCGCCGACGGGAACAGCGGAATTCGCGAGCTCATCCAGAACGCCGCCGCCGACGAGACCCTCTTCCACCTGGAGACGTCGGGCGGGGTCCAGGGCGTGCTCGACGCCATCGCCGCGTCCGCGACGGACGCCACCCTCAAGGCGACCCTCTGCAGCGCGTTCCTCGACCGCTTCCAGCTCACGGCCAGCGACATCCCGACGTGCGCGGGTAAGACCGCCTTTGCTCAATGCCAGGGGACGCCGTGAAACACGCACTCAAGACGAGCGCGGGGCGCGCGCTCGCGGCGGCGCTGTGCGGGCTGGTCCTCGCCTCGCCCGGCCCGGCTCGCTCACAGGAGCTGCCGCGGCACAAGCCTCGCGTCACGGACCCGGCCGAGGACGCCCCCGTTCCCGGCAGCCCCTCTCCCGCGAAGCCGGCGGCTCCTGCGACCAACGCCTCGAACGCGCCCAAGGCGCGCAAGAGCGCGGCACCCGCCGTGTCTCCTGAGGCCGCTCCCCCAGCCGCGCCGCCCGCGCCGTCGGTGCAAAGCCGCGCTTCCTCGCCCATCGAGGGCGAGGGCCACCCGTTCCGCGGCGCCTCGGACGACGCTTCGAAGGACGAGATCCCGCCGGGCTTCCACGAGATCCCCGTGCCACGCGAGCCTGCGCCTTCGAATGAGCCGCCCCGGGGCGAGCTCGAGGAGAACGAGCGGCTGTCGGGCATCAACGAGCCCGGGCTGGGGTTGGGCGTGGAGGCGCTGATTGGCGTCCTGGTCTTGAACGGCGGCATCTCCTCGTCCGCGCAATTCGGATGGGGTTTGGCAGCCGATTGGCACGTGGGCCGCCTATTCCGGCCGGAGAGCTATTTCTACCAGAATGCCTTTGTCGAATTGAGCTGGCTCCACTCCGAAAGCACCTATGGAACCGACGAGGTCAAGGTTTCCCAGGCGCAGAATCATTTCTCGGCGAGCGCGCTCTTGGGCACCACGCTGGGGCGGACCTTCTTCTACGGAAAGCTCGGGCCCTCGCTCTATTTGATGCCGGTGACATACACCGTGCAGGGCACGGCGACCGACTTCATGGACGCGAAGCTCGGGCTCAACCTCGGCCTCGGGGTGCGGTTCGCGCTCTATTTGGGCGACTCGCTCGGGGTCGCCGTCCGCCTGGAGGCGACGGGCTATCGGCGCGGCTACTTGACCGATTTCTTCTTCACGTCGGGCGTTGGCCTGGTCTTCTGACCCCCGGGCCGGTCGCCGAGCTCCTCCGAGTCGAAGAGCATCCCCGCCGCGCCGAGGAGGCGCTGCTCGGCGCGCGCCATGCGCCGCGCCTCGACCGGGCGGTGGTGGTCGTGGCCGAGCAGGTGCAGCAATCCGTGCGCGAGGTAGCGGGCGAGCTCGCGCCGCAGCGGTCTGCGGTCCTCTCGGGCGCGGCGCCGGGCGGTGTCCAGGGAGATCACCACGTCGCCCAGGCACCTGGCCCGCGGCGCGAGGCCCGGGTGCGGCGCGGCGGGGAAGCTGAGCACGTCGGTGCTCTGGTCCTTGCCCCGCCACTGGCGATTGAGGCGCCGAATGCGGGCGTCGCTGGTGACGACCAACGAGAGCTGAGCGCCGGAGAGCCCGAGCGCGGCCAGGAACTCGGAGGCGAGCCCGCGCAGGACCCGCGCCGACGCGCGGCCTTCCGGGTGATCGACGCGGGCGAGAATGGAGGGCGGCTGCGTCTTTCGTTCCATGGGTCCTCGGGGCCGCTCAAGTACCACGCCCACGCGCTTGCGTGGAATGGCCGTGGCGCGCCGCGGCAGGCTGCGGCGGAGCGCTCCTTGACAGGGGGCGCCGCGCGGTAGGAAATGGCTCGAATCTGCATCCACCTGTCGAGGTCGCTGTCTTGATGAGACCCGTGAGCGCACTGCTGGCGATGGCCCTCGAGCTGACGGCGTGCGGCCACGAGGTGACCGAGCTGGCGGCGTCGTCGGCGAAGGGGCGGATCACGGGGCAGGTGCTCGACCTCCAGGGCCAAGCGCTGGCGGGGGTCGAGGTGCGAGCTTCGAGCGGCGCGGTGGCCACCACTTCGGAGTCCGGTTTGTTCGCGCTCGACACCGGCGCGGCCGGGAGCTCGGTGGGGCTCGCCTTTCGCTTGAGCGGATACTCCGCCGGTGCAGCCTCGGCGACCCTGCCGGCGCCAGGCGGCACAGAGGTCTTCGTCGGCCCCATCCGGCTCGAGCCCACGGGCGGCGAGCTCACCCTCAACGTCGTCGGCTACGACGGGGCGGCGGTCGCCGCGCTCGAGGGCACGTTGGACGTGGCGCCGGCGTTCCTCGACTTCACGGGAAGCGGCGCGGCCAACCCAGGAGTGGGAAGCGTCTTTGCGCAGGCCAGGGGACGGAACGGGGTGCTCAAGTTCAGCGGCGTGCCGAAGGTGGAGGACCTGGTCTGGCTGGAGAGCATCGACCTTTCGGCCACCTACTCGGTCTACGTCGCGCCGGTCCTGAACCGCGACGGCACCGTGCGCTACGGCGGGGCGACGGCGTCGTTCCACGCCCTCACCCTGCTGACGGAGCCGTGGACGCGCACGCTCGTGCTCCCGGCGCCGGACGCGAAGCTCCCGGTGCAGGTCGTCGCCGCGAGCGTCGCCAACCTGCTTTCCACCCCCTCGCGCGGCCGCGACAATCTGGCGGGAAACACCGGGCCCATCTCGGTCGTGTTCAACCAGCGCATCAACCCAGGCAACCTCTCGGTGGAGGTCCGCAACGACGCGTCGGACCCCGCGGCGAGCGGACACATTCCCGTGACGACCGAGGTCAGCCCGGTCGGCAACCAGCTGCGGGTCTTTCCGGCGGCGGGCTCGGCGTTCGCGGACGGGGTGAAGTACCAGCTCCTTCTCCAGGCCACCAGCCTGGACGACCCGAGCGCGGCGCCGCTCTCCATCGTGGCGCCCTTCTTCGGCGGCACCGCGGACGCGGCCAACGCCAACCGCGGGCCGGGCAACGTCGCGGTGACTTACGCTGAGGCGACCGCTCCGGGAGACGGAAAGCTGGGCCCCGGCGACCGCCTGGAAATCGCGTTCGAGCGCTCCCTCGGGCGCGGCGAGTCCACGCCGTTCAAGCTGCCGGTCTATTTCTCCTACGACTTGGACGGCAACGGGACAGTGGGCAATGCCGTGGGCGAAAAGGGGTCCGGCCGCCCGCTCTGCCTCTCGTCGGAGGAGTGGGCACCCGCGGGCCTCAGGGACGCCAGGCTCTCCGGATACGCGCGGAAAGTGAGCGCGGGATTCGACGAGATCCAGAGCCAGGTCGCCCCGTCCCCCGCCACCATAAGCCCCATCGCGGCGAATAGATCTCCTGTGCTGGTGACCTTGGCGTTTTCCGAATCCTCGAAGTGCGGCGGCCCGATTCAAACGGTATGGGGCGACCCTCTGACGTCGGATGTCGCCGACCTGACGCTCACAGCCAGGTAGCGCGGGAGGAATTCGCGTCCGCGCGCCGTTCCCTTTCGGCGATGGACTCCATGCGCAAACCCCGCCGCCTCCCTTTCGCCGCGCTCCTGGTTTCGAGCCTCCCCCTGCTCGCTGCCCCAGCGGCCTCGCCTGCCGCGACCTGCGACGCCGGCGCCTGCCCGGCCGCCGAGGATGCCGGGTGCCCACCAGAAGCGCCGGACGCTGGAAGCGCGGCGCCGGCGGGTGTGAGGCGAATCTCGGTGCCGCTCGGCGAGGGGACCGCCGAGCTGTGGCCTGCTCGCCTTCTGCCGGGCGACCTCTTCGAGCTCCGTATCGAGGGACCGTTCGATGCCGAGGACGTCGAGGTCCAGTTTCGGGACGAGCGGTTCTCGGCATTCGAGGTTCAGCCAGGGCTCCTCCGCGGATTCGGGGCGGTGCCCGCCGACGCGCCCGAGGGCCCAGTACAGGTGACGGTGACGGTGAAGGCGGCGGGTGGCGGCGCCGCGAAGGCCGTCGCCGCAACGGTGGCGCTCACCGTCGCGCACCGCGAAACGGAGGCGACCACGCTCAAGGTGGACCCCAAAGTTCACGCGGCCGTCGGCGGCAGAGCGCGCGCAGATCGCGGACGACGGGAAAGCCATCACCGCCGCCTATCGGGTGACTTTCGGCCCCTTGCTCATCACGTCGAATTTCGCGGACCCAAGGGACGGCGCCGAGCGGAACTCGCTCTTCGGCGAGCGGCGCATCTTCAACGGCACGCTAAAGAGCCGGCACCTGGGGCTCGACATCGATGGCAAGACCGGCGACCCGGTGCGCGCCGCCAATGACGGGGTCGTGCGGCTGACCCGCGATTGCTTCTACTCGGGGAATACCGTGTTCCTTTCCCATGGGGCGGGCATCTTCACCGACTACTTTCACCTTTCAAAGATCCTGGTGAAGAATGGGCAAACGGTGAAGAAGGGCCAGGTCATCGGGCTCTTGGGGCGCACGGGCCGGGTGACCGGGCCGCACCTGCATTTCGCCACGAAGGTCTCGGGGACGATCTTCGACCCCGAGGCGCTGCTGCGATTCGATTTCTTCGCGGATGACGCCGGGCGCCCGTAGCCACGGCGCAATTCTCCTCCTCCACCGCTTGTGGCCATGGCGCCCATCGACGGCGAAGTGACTGGGGTGTCGGCCGCCTCGATGGGCGCGTCGCTGGCAGGCCGCGCTGAACGCGATCGAACCCACGGACTGATCCGGTCTCGGCATGGACGGTCTTCGTCCTTTCGGACTGGGACCGCCGTCGCGCCAAGGATGCTGGCTTCCTGCACGCGGCAACCTACCCTCCGCGAATCGGCTCATCCGCGGGAAGCCACAGCGCGGTGTTCCACGGCGGTACAGACCGTTCCGCCGCGGAACAGTCTCATGGCGGGGCAGACGCCTTCACGCGGGGAGAGAACCAGGCACGCCGTTTGCTGAACGCGCTGTTCTTGTATTGCGGTCCGCTCTGCATCGGCGCCGACGAAGAGTGGTCCTCCCTACCGCGACCGTGATAGGAGTTCGTCGCAATCATGCTCGGACTCGGACTGGCGCTCTTCGCCTCTACGGCGGCGGCCGCGAACGCGTCTCCCTTGCGGGCGGATTCGCCGCCCGAGTCCTTGGCTGTGGTGGCCATCGGGTCGTGCAGCGACCCTCGACTCGGGCAGGCCGCGCGCGACCTTCGCCAGGAGCTGGCGCGCCTCAAGCCGCTCGCGGTCCTATCCGAGGAAGTGACGGCAGCGCCGGCGGGAGGCCTGCCGCGCTCCACGCCCGAGGAGATCCAGCGGGCCATCGATTCCGCTCGGGCGGACTTCTTCCACCAGAGCTATCCGAAGGCGGAGGCGCAGCTTCGCGACGCTCTGGCTGAAATCTCGAAGCTCCCGCCCGGCCCTGCTCGGTGGGCGCTCGCGACCAGGGCACGCGTCGAGCTCTCGCAGGTCTACCTTTCTTCTGGGAAGCGGGCCGAGGCCTCGGTCGAGCTTTTCGGGATCCTGCGCCTCGACCAGGGTCTGAAGCTGGACCGGCAGAAGTATCCGCCCGCATTGCTCGCCCTCGCCGACGGCGTCCGCCGCTCGGTGCGCGGCGCCACCAAGCTCGCCTTGGGCGTCAAGAGCTCCGGCCCGAGCACGCCCGTGTTCATCGACGGCCGGGAAATGGGAAAGACGCCGTTCGCGCGAGCGCTGCCCGAGGGGCTCTACGAGGTGATTTCGGGGGCGCCGTCGGCGCGGTCGTTCGTGCGGTCGGTGCAACTGGACAACTCGACCACCCTCGAGATCGACGTGGAGCGCGAGTCGCGATTCCAGGCCGCGGCGGGGCCGTGCTACGAGAGCGGCACCTCGACCGAAGAGCGGCTCGACGCCGCTTCGGTCATTGCCCAGGCGCTGTCTATCGAGCGGGTCGTCCTGGTGCGCTTGGACGGTCGAGGCGAGGACCAGAGCATGTCCGCCACGACGTTCTCCCTGGGCAGGGAGGTCCGCGAGGGCAGCCATCGGATGAGCCCCGCGGACGCCTTCGGCCTGAAGCGCCTGGCGACCTTCGTGCTGACGGGGGCGGGCCCGGCACACGATCCTCCGAGAGCGCCGAGGCTCGCCGAAGCGGCGGTCGACCTACGGGCTGCGGCGAGCGCTCCGCCCGCGTCTGCCGCGCCCGCGTCCAGAATGTGGGCGCGCGTCGGCGCGGTCGCGCTCGGCGCTGTGGCGGTGGGGCTGGGCGTCGCCGCCATCGCCGAGAACGCGCACGTTGGGAGCGCGTCTCGCGACTTGCAGGGCCTGATCAACCGCAATCCGACGATGACGGCGGCCACGGCGAGCAACGCGGCGGCGCTGGACGGTGAGATCGGCTCTGCGAAGAAGTTGCGGACGGCCTTCACCGTTGGCGCTGCTGTCGCGGTCGCGGGAACGGGTACCTTTGTCGTTTTCTCGATCGCGCCGGGGAGCCCCGCGCGCGTGGCGCAAGTTTCGCTGGGGGTTGCGGGAACATTGCCGTGATGGAGGTCGCGGGCCTGCCTGCTGCGAAGCCCGCGACCGTGATTCTTCGCTTGGGAGGAACCGTGAATCGCTTACTGATACTTTCCGCGCTGACCGTGGTGACTGCTGCCGCCTGCTCCGATCCGCCGATCGCCTACCAGTGCACGACGGATAGCGATTGCTCGGCTGGGAACATCTGTTGGGAGCGGTGGTGCGTTGTCGCGGGCGATGCGGGTGGGGCTGACGGGGCCGCGAGCGATGCTGGAGAGAACGACGCCAACCTGGATGCCGGGGCGCTCGATGGTGCGGTCGCTCAAGTGGACTCGGGCGTCGTCGACGCTGCTGTGGACGCCTCTTTAGCGGATGGCGGTGTCTCCGACGGTGGCGCTTCTGACGGCGGCGTTGCCGACTCGGGTGCCTCCGACGCGGGGGCTGCTGATGGCGGCGTTGTCGACGCGGGGCCGCCGACCTGCGCGATCGGACAGACTACCTTTCAGAGCGGCGACCTGAACCCGGGCAATCACTGCGTAAGCTGCCAGCCGGCGTACTCGACGAGCTCTTGGACCAACGTCGCGAATGGCTCTGGCTGCGGAAGCGGGCTCATTTGCATCGGGGGGACCTGCGCGGCCAATTGCTGGATTGACTCGGCAGAGTACGCGAGTCTAGCAACGAAGAACGGGAACACCTGCCTCGTTTGCGACCCCAACACGTCGACGTCGACATGGACAAACGCGGCCGAGGGCACCACCTGCAACGACGCGGACTATTGCCATGCAGGCACCTGCCTCGAAGGATGCTGGATAGATTCCGGGTTCCACCAAAGTGGTTCTGCGCGTCCCGGGTATTCTTGTCAGGAATGCCAGCCCGGAACATCCAAAACGAACTGGACTGCTTTGCCGGACGGTACAGAGCGTGACACACCGACGCAGAATTGCCGCTGCCAAGCAGGGCTGACATGGTGCGGAATCGCCAGTGGCACTACCAGCGCTCTCTTCAGCATCTCGGGGAGCGCCTCGAACTCCCTTTGGGCCGTGGGAGAATCGGGATCCGCGATACGCTGGAACGGGAGTACGTGGTCGAGCTATCCAAGCGGTGTAGCGCAGGATCTCTATGGAGTGTGGGAGGCCGACAGCAAAGCCGCGTTGGCAGTCGGCGCTTCCGGAACCGTTGTTCAATGGCAGGGCGTCAAGTGGACAACCGTCTCAAGCGGTGTTTCAGTTAACCTCAACGCCATATGGGGGAGCGGGAAAACAGATGTCTGGGCCGTCGGAGCCAAAGGAACCATTCTTCACTGGAACGGAAGCGCATGGTTGGCAGTTCCTAGCGGAACCAGCTATGAGCTCACCGGCGTAAGCGGCAGTGGCCCGTACGACGCATGGGCAGTTGGGTACTCAGGCACCGTGCTTCATTGGAACGGAAGTGGCTGGTCACTGTCCCCGAAGCAAACCTGCAGCCAAGTCGCAAGCGTCTGGAGTAGCAACCCAAACGACGCATGGACTGGCTGTTCAACGCGCGATGAGCCTTTCGGTTCATATCATTGGAATGGCAGCTCCTGGACTGGTCATCAAGTTGAACCCCTAGTTTCCGAATTGGGCACCACACATGACTTCCTTGTCTCAAGCACCTTCGGCACAGCAACAGACGCTTGGGCCACTGGCGCGTGGCTCAACTATTATTCACCACGCCTGGAAAATGCCGGCGTCCTCTTTCACTGGAACGGCACGGACTGGTCAACCCTAGACATGCAAACAGTCAGTCTGAACAGCATTTGGGGCCTCGAAGATGACTACTGGGTCGTTGGGGCCAAGGGGACCGTGTTTCACGCGACACGATAAGCACCGGGGGCGGGTGCAACATGCACTCGCGGAGGCGCTTCATGAAGGCCCTCGATGCGGCGACGCGCGGCCGGCGGTGCCCATCGCGGGCAAGAAGGCGCTCTACGACGTCGAGGACACGACCCGCGGCCCTGACGCCGAGGCGCGACTGGCCGAACGACAGAGGCGCTCGAAGCCAGTTTACGACGAACTCGTTGCGTGGCAGCGAGAAGTACAAGCCGCTCGAGCCACAGAATCCATTGGGCGTCAGGCGGTAAGATACCAGTTGATCCATAAGTCGCACTTCAAGTCTCCCTGGGGCCTCCCTACCCACCCCAATACTGGTCACTGCACATCAACGGTCAAAGGAACGCTTGGAACGACCGGAAGGTAAATGATGATGTCGACCTTATCTTCCGCATCCTGGGCAGCAGTAAATTGCCCATTGCACGCGAGTCCGTCAGTCGACGCCACGCAATCGGGCGGCACACAGGGACAACTGTGGGAATCTACGAGTTCAAACGAGCCCATCAAATTGTGGCCATAGCGACCATTGTTGACCACCAATGATGCCGGATTCACGGTAAACGCCCCGCGCGAGCTCATACACGAGACTTCGTCGCCGTCTTCTTGCGCCATCTTGTTGAAGAAGGCGTCCCACATGCCCACATTAATGCCCGCTGTCGATCCACAGTGCGGCACCGCAAGCGAATCTACGGACGCATTACCCTGGTAGATCCCACCATAGCTCGGCTCATCCGTCCACACTATCTTGGTCGCCTTCCATATCGTCGTACTTTCGTCCCATTTCCCGTTGGCACCATCCCAGCGCCCGTTGCCATTGGTGTCGGAAAACGGCTCGCCTTCGTTGAACTGTCCGTCATCATTGACATCAACATACGGCTCGGGCAAATCAACAAACGGCTCGCCGAGATCATATCTGTGATTGTTGTTAGCGTCAGTGTACTGTTCCTGGCCGGCGGTCATCGCAATGATAGTTACCAGCCCGTCTCTTGGATTGCAATTGACATACTTAACCTGGCCCAGGACTTTGTCCTTCCAATTGCAATTTGCCACCCTTGGCTCCACCCCATTGTCGAGGGGAGACTGCATGATCGGCGGCATTGCCTGATTGTAGGTTTTGCTGTCGGCCGGGTCCACATCCTTCGGATACGGCTCTTGGGTTTTATATACATTTTCCGCCGTGCCGTTCTCGTCAGTCGTTACAGTGGGAGCCATCGCGCCCGCTTCAGGTACGAAGCTCACATCCGTATTCGCAAGTTTTTGGCCGTTGAGGTCTGCAACGAACGCATGACATGTCATTCGAAGCCCGAACTTTCCGAATCCACCGATTGCGAAACGATTGCACGAGATCGTGAAGTCGTTATAATTGGCAACACCGCCCGCGATGATAATTGGCAGCGATTCTGCACTTGCATCGCCTGAAGTCACCTGCACCTTAACGCTTCCGACAGACGTCCCCGATCTAACAGTCGCCGACACCTCGCCCTGGGGATTTGTTTTGGCGGTCGCAGGATCAATGGTCGCAATATCCTTGCTTACCAAAAACGCGACATCGAGCCCCTGAGGCACCGGGTTGCCGCTACTGTCTTTCGCGAGAAAGGTAACCACAGAGGTCGCGTTGTTGCCGGAGCCGCTCAAGCCGATGCTGGTGGGATTCGCAGAAACAAATTCAAAGGTTGCGATCGCTACGCCTGAGACGGTGCCAAATGGTATTGACACGGCCTGGGAGGCCTTCAAACCGAGCGTATCATCAGCATAAATGATCGCAACCGTGACCGTGGCATTCTTGACCGAGTAGAGATTGGCGGCGACCTGCCCCGCGATCGAATCCGCCAAGTCAACGACCGCGTCGCTGTAGTTCACGTTCTGCGGGTCGTCAATCGGCGCAAAGGCCACACCTGTTGCTGCCGTTCGAAAGGTGACGGTTCCAGACTCCAGCGCCTTGCCACCTTGGGAGAGGGTAGCGGTAATGGTCGCGGCAGAATGGCCATCCGTTTGTATGGAGCCGCTCGGCGTGACGGTCACCGCAATCTTGACCGGGTCTTGACTGCACCCAACTGCCAAAGCACCTGCAGCGAGCGCACACACCAACTCGAGAGAGCGACTCATGATGCCTCCGAACGCAGGGCTTTCCCCGGAGCCAGGCCCCCAGGGATCGTTCTATTCTCAACGGCGCCGACTGGGAGTCAAGGCATCTCGGGTACGTCGAGTGGCGCGCCCCACCCGGCGCGCCCCCCCCTCAAGACTTGAAGATCGCCCGCGCCACCCCCAGGAGCCTGTCAATATCCCTGCGCGTGAGCGAGTGCGCCCGCGCGAACTCCGCGATGGGCTTGAGCATGGGGTCGAGCGAGGTAGGCTCCTCCGACGGGAACAGGAAGAGATCGCTCATCGACACATCGAGCGCGTGGGCGATCTTCACCAGCGTCTCGATATGCGGAGCCCGCTCGCCGCGCTCGATCATGGAGAGGAACGAGACCGAGATGTCCGCGCGCTCGGCCAAGTCCTCCTGCGTCAGCTTCTGCGGCCGGGACTGCCTCAGCTGCCGAATCCGCCGGCCGAGTTCCTTGGTGATGTCCAAGTCGAGAGCCCTCGCGATGTCGTCCATATCACCCTTCAAGAGCCGTGCAGTCGGTGCCCGAGGCTCAGTCGTTTGGCGGTGGAATTATCCACTTAAGCGGATGCCCGTCGCCAACCCCAGAGACGCGCAGTGAACTAACGCCAGACCATAGGCAACATTGTGCTCCGGCCGACGCCAGGAATCCTTGGTCTTCTCGCAGCGAGGGCGTCAACTGTGGACTATGGGAAACCCGGCGCGGGCGCCGAGAGCGCGACCGCCCGGCCCACCTCGCCACCCCTCGCTCAGTTGCCGAACGTGCCCAAGTTCTTGAGCTCGAGGAGGAACTGCGGTGTCGCGGCGTTGAAGAGGTTGGTCCGCGACGGAGCGATAGCCCCGCCCAGCTCCAGCCGCCAACACTCGTGGCACGTCTTGCCGAGGATCACCCGAGCCGATAGGCTGTTCAGCACGGACCGGGTTCCCAGGGTTCCGGTGCTCTGCAAGACGGCGTTGTTCTCCTCGTTCGCATCCAAGTCGAACGTCGCGCCGGCGTTCACCGCGAGCCAGTTGAACAGCACCGTTGTCGACCCCAACGTCAGTACCTTCTGGACTCCCAGGGCTTCGTTCGGGGTCGTGATCGCTCTGGGCCCAAACAGGTCGTCGACGCCCGCGCGCAGCCGGTCCGTCAGCGTCTCGAGCAACCAGTCGAATCCGATGTTGACCGAGTCGCCGCGCGCGTCGCTCAGCCCCCCCTGGGCGCTCACCAGGGCAGCGCGCCGAAGGGCCCAGTCGTATCGGTACTGCGCCGCGAGGCTTGCCCGGGCGATGCGGAGGTCGAGTCGTCCATAGAGGTCCGCGGCTTGGGCGTGGCGGAGGTCGATATCCTGGCCGACCTCCAGGCGGATGTAGTCGCTGCTCCCTCGCCGCTGAAGCCTGGAGGCGAGCGAGGCCACCCCTTGGAACTGAGGCAGGTCCTCCAGGGTGAGCGGCGGGGCGCCGTTGGTCAGGCACGGCTGGATCGCCACGAGGTCGTACTCATCGCGCGGCACCACCGCCATCGAGCTATTCCACAAGGACGGATTATTGCTAACCTGGCAGCCCGTGATCTGGCCGGCGGTCGCATCGGTCGTCGTTCCGAGCCTCCCCGACAGCGCCCGGACCTCGAGCTGCGGCACCAGGGTGTGGCGCCACGTGTTTCCGTAGACCCGCGAAAGCTCCGTTCCCAGATACGCCCCGGCGACGCCCCGGGCCAGGAGCTCAGAGGACGGCGCCAAGCCGCCACCCCCGTCGAATGCCGACGCGTCCACCCTGAACCAGCCGTAGACCTCCCCGCGGATAGGCCCATTAGAGAACGGCGACCAGGAGACCTTCGGGGCCGCCTCCGCGCGCGTCCGCGAGACGAGCTCCGAGGGCCCCGGGCCGGCAAAGAGCGAGAACGGCTGGTACCGAGCCAGGCTCGCCTCCAGCCCCACATCCACCGGGCCAATGAGGCGCACCGGCGGAGCGTCGAGGTAGACCAGGCCGGGCCGCTGCTCCGTCACCGCAGCGCCTTGGCCCATGACGCGAGTGCTCGACCACCCTGGCCTCTGGGCCGCGTTGAGGTCCTGGTAGAGCGTCGACACGGCGCCCAGGAGCGCCCCCTGCGCCTTGACCTGCGCCATGGCCAGCGACCGGGTATTGGCCTGGAAGAGGCCAGCAACCGCATCCATCGGCTCGTCGAACAAGAGGTTCCTGTCGCTGACCAGGTTGATGTCGGTGCGCAGGAACGACCCGTCTCCCAGGAGAGTCGAGTGCCTCTCCGATAGCTCCCCGCGCCACCCGCGCGCTTCCGGGAGGTACCGGCTGTGGTTTCCCTGGCCCGTGTCGACGCTCTCGAGGTCGTGGTGGCGGTCGTCCACGGCCATCACCTTGAAACGCCCCGCCGTGTCGTCGCTCGGCATGTACCGCAGGTCCGACGCGAGCCGCACGCCCTTCGTGCCCATCCGCTTGACGTCCTGGTCGGGGGCGGGGTTGGACGTCTCGCGCGCCCCGAACCGATATCCGCCCTCCAGCGTGACGTCCCAGCTTCGCCCCAGCGTCAGGAAGAAGGGCTCGTCGAGGCTGAACCCGCCACTGCTGCTGATGTTCGCCCAACCCGGCCTCGGCATCAGGAAGCCGGTTTGCCGTTCCGAGAGCGGAATGTAGAGCGCCGGCAGCGGCAGCACCGGGACGTCCTTGACGTAGAAAGCCCCCCAGTACAAGAGCGCCCGCTCTCCCATGAGCAGGTCGGCCGACTTGGCGCGGATGGACCACGACGGGGTCGCCGCGCCGCAGTCGCAAGAGCTGATCCGCATCGACCGGGCCAGCACGTGGCTGGGCCCCAGCCGCGTCAGCTCCTCGGCGCGAATCACGAACGCGTTGTGGCCGAACGCCCGCGCGCTCTCGAGGTCGCGCACCTGGTCGATGCCGGGCCGCTCGATCGGGAGCTTCTGAAAGAGGTCCGCCCAGCGCACGGTGAGCTGCATCTCGCCGAGCAGCGAGAAGCTCGCCTCGCGCCCGACCAGGACGAGGTTGCCGTCGGTCAACACCACCAATCCCGCGGCGGTGCCTTCGCGGGTCTCGGTGTTGTACTCCATGGCGTCGGACCGAACGGCGATGTCGCCGCTCTTGAGCACCACGTCGCCCTGGGCCTTCACCTGGTGGGTGTCGGCCTCGAGCTCGGCGGCCTTCGCCGTGAGCGTCGCGGTGGAGCTCGGCTGGGCGAGCTGCGGCGGAGGGATCTGCCCGAGCGCCAAGGCAAGGGCGAGAGACAATGCAGGCATGGTGCGTGCGCCTTGTGGAGGCGCGCGCCGGCCCGCTCGCCCCGCCGGGATTCATTCCGTCCAGGGGGTCAGCGGAAGACGCACTTCACCTTGTCGGAGCAGATGAAGTACTCGTCCCCGTCTTCGATCTTCCGGCGCTTGATCCGCTGCTTGTTGAACCAGGTACCGTTCGAAGAGCCGAGGTCCTCGATAAAGAACTCGCCGTTCTCTTGAACGATGGCCGCGTGCTCGCGGCTGACCTTGCCCGAGTTGATGACCAGGTCGCAGTGCTTGCCGCGGCCGATGACGAAGCGGTCCTTGGCGATTCGCTCCAGCTCGTTCTCTTCGTAGATGAGATGGAGGCCCTTCTCGGGCATCGCCGTCGGCGCGGGCGTCAGGTCCGGAGCCGCGTCGTGGGAAGGTAGCTCAGGCTGGAGAGGCGGCTGCTGCTTGCCCTTGATGAGCCGCTCCAGCTCCGCCGCGGTCTCCAGCACGCGCTCGGCAACGGCCATGCGGTCGGGGTCGTTGTCCATGCCGCGCCCCGGGGGCGGCGCGTCGAAGCCTTCATCGTCGTGCGGCGACTCGGCCTCGAACTCGGACATGACCGGCATGGCGCGGCCGGGGGTCTCGCCGACGCGCCGGCGCGGCTCGGGGTCGACGTCGGCGCGGGACCGGAGCGACAGAGGCTCGGGGTCCAGGCGAGACTCGCGCGGCGGCGGCCTTCCCAACGGCGGACCCATGGTCGGGCGCCGGCCCAGCGGCTGCGCGGGCGGAGGCGTCTGTTCCTCGGCCGGCGGCGTCTCCACGGCCGAGAGGCGAAGGACGTCGGCCGGCGGCGGCGCGCTGACCGCAGCCCCCGGCGAGAGGACCGTCCCGCTGCTCAGGTAGCCATTGAGCCGAGCGAACACGAACAGCGCCTGGTTGATCAGCCCGTCGCGATCCGAGCCCATCTCCTGCGCCATGGTCTCGAATGCGTCCCAGATATGATCGGCCACCGCGACCTTGCGGACGGGGCGGGCCATGCTCGTTTCGCTCATGCGCTCCCTCGCGTCGAAGGGTTTGAAGGCCGGGAATCTATCAAAAGCGCGCGCACTTGCCTAATTCTCGACCTTCATCGGAAGACCGCGATGCCCAGGCTATTGTTGGCGACGCGGACCGCCGTGGGATCCAGCTCGACCAGGGCGCCTCCCCCCTGGTACGCCACGTAGAAGTGCCTGAGCTGTGGGTCGAACGCCACGGCTCCAGGCATGGTCAGGACGATGGTCGTGGTGGTCAGAATGATTTCCATGGCCGCGAAGCCCGAGCTGAGCGAGAGCGCGTAGCTGGCACCGTCGCCGGGGTCGCCCGTGCCCATGGTGAAGCTCAGCGCAGTTGCCGTCGCGGAGGGTCCCAGGAAGCTCGGGCTGTCGAAGGTGAACGTTTCCCCCGGATGCACGCGGCCCATGAGGCCTGACACCTCGCCCACCACCACATAGACGTCGGCGGAGGGATCGGCCCCGGGCGCCGGGGCCGTGACGTCGAAGGTGACCGCGGCGCTCGCCGAGCAGGCGGCAATCGAGGTCAGCGTCAGGGCGCCCTTCGCCGCCGCCGCGACCGCCGCGGTGGCGCCGGAATCGCAGCCGGACTCGAAGCGGACGCGATCGCCCACTTTGACGCCCAACGCCGGGAAATCGAGGGCGCTCGCCGTGAGCGTGCCCGCCGCCAGGTCGAGAGTCCCCGACCTCTTGGTGAGCGATGGCAGCGCGCCGCCATTGGTGATGGTCACCGTCTCTGTCTGGGTCGCGCCCGCGGTCCCAGTGAAGCCGCTCGGAAGGTCCGCATCGCCGGCGGTGAACGTCACTGCCGTCCCCGTGGTGTCGTGGTGATAGCTAACCTGGATGTAGGGGTCGGTCGAGCTGTTGTTGTTCACCGGCACCATGTTCTGTCCGTCGATGAGCGCCACCGAGCCGCTCGCCAGGGAGACCATGACCAGGCCGATGACGTCCACGGCGGTATTGGTCTCCGGCGTCACCGAGAGGGCGAGGTCCATGGGGGCCGCGGCGATGCCGCGCGCGACGCCCTCCGCCGCGCCCGCCGGCACCGGGATGGGCGCGGCGCCGGGAAACGGCACCTGGGTTCGAGCGGTCGCCCCGCCGGACGCCGTGAGCTGAAAGCCGATCACCCCGAAGCAACCGAGCGCGTCTCCGCATTCGGCCGAGTCGATGAGGCCGAAGAGCCGGGTGCCGGTCGGGTCGATGGTGATCTCCTGGAGCGGCCCGCCGACGGCGTAGCGCGTGACGGTTCCACCGGTCGGGCCCGACGCGTCCGACGTGAGAATCGACGAGCGCCAGGCTGCCAATCCTTCCCGAGCCGTCGTCGCCCGTGTTTGCGTCGCCAATGGCGAGGAGATTGCGATCCGCCGGGTCCGGGGAGAACGCCAGCGACTGCGGCCGTGAAAGGGCCCCGAGGTCGACGATGCGTGTGACCGCGATGGCGCCGAACTGGGTCTGGTCGAAGGTGGTCGGGAACGAGGCCGTGTAGAGCGCCGCGCCCGTCGGCTCGGAGACCGCCAGGACCACATGCGTCGTCTCCTGCGCGCAGTTGCTCGCGTCGGCGCAGGGCTGCACCGCTATGGCCACGGTGGTATCCGGCACCTGGAACTCTCCCAGCCTCGTCAGGTCGCCCGAGCGGAAGACCGTCACCTGGGAGCTGGAGGTGGAGAGGATGAACGAAAACGGGAGCGGTGCGCCGGTGCTGGGGTTGCCGTTGCTGTCGTGCGTGTAGGGCGTGTACGCGGCGATGGCGTTCGGGTACTGCGCCGAGGGGATGGCGAGCGCGTAGATGGGATCGGGCGCGCGGACGATGGACCGGCCCGAAGAATCGAGCGAGAGCGCCCGCGCCTGGGAGTGGTCCGCGTCCAGGACCAGCATGTTGCGACCCACCTGCGCCACGGCCGTCGGATTCGCCAACTTGGCGACCGGCGAGGAGGTGCTCGAAGAGCAGGCGCTCGAGAACAGGAGCGCGGCCAGCACGGCGCGTTTCACAGTGGAAAACCTCCTACGGGGACGGCAGCAACACTCCCAGCGGCCGGTGCGCCGAGTATCCGAGACGGCCGATGAGGGTCGCGTTCCGCGGCTCGCTCTCCGGAGTCTGGACCTGGATGACGTCCACCGTGTCGTTTCCGAAGCTCGCGACGAAGAGGCGGACCGGCTGGTCGGCGACCGTCCGCGCCGCCGAGGGCGAGACCGCAATCCCGTAGGGCTCCTGCACGCCGTCCACCACGCCCGCGAGCTGGCCGAGCTCGTCGTCGTAGAGCGCCACGGCGTTGCCCTGAGTGCAGGAGACGGCCACCAGGTCGCGCTTGCCGACGCGCGGAATGACCTGGACGAAGGAAGCGCCTGCGGGAAGCGTCGCGAAGCCCAGCACTCGGTTGACGGCTGTGCCCGTGGTCGGGCCCTCGGAGATGTCCACGACGACAAGCCCTTCGGGAGGAAGCGGGTCGGCGGTCTGGTTCCCCTCGGTGGTGGCGATGAAGAGGCGAGTGCCGTCCGAGGAGACCGCGATGCCCTTCGCGGCTTGAAGGGTGGTGAACGTGGTCAGGTCGCCGTCCGCGAGCGAGCCGTTGACCAAGGACCGCAGGGCCTGCGACCCGGTGCCGATGTAGAGGCCCGTGAAGTACAAGCCCATCGGCGTATCGACGATGCCTTCAGCGGGTGAGCCGCCGACCTCGACGTACTCGATGGACGACGAGGTCGGGGCGTCCGCGCTGAGGTTGAAGATGTACGCGGTATTGCTATTCCCGGTCCCGGCGGGATCGTCGGCCTGCTTGACGTGAGTGACGTAGAGCCTGCGCGAGCTCTGCTGCAGAGCGAGGCCGAAGGCGTTCTCGGCGCGGATTCTATCCGAGACGCCGACGAAGAGCCCTTGGTTGATGCAATCCTGGCCGCCGCTCGGGCAGGTGAGCGAGGCCCCGTTGGCCTGGATGGCATAGAGCGAATTGGAATTGCGGCTGGTGACGAAGACCGTGCGCGCCGCGCCCGTCTCCCCGCTCTTCTGGTAGACGAGCATCTGCCCGGCGAAGCTGTCGATGAGCGCGTAACCCGTGTCCGGGTCGACGGCCTGGTTCACCGGACCGGTCAGGCTGCCGTTGGCCGCGACGACCTTGTCGAGGTCGACGGCCAAGACCGTGCCTCGGTTGTACCGCAGGTCGAAGTTCGAGCTGGCGACGAACAAGACCTTGTCCGCCTCGCCCGAGGCCGAAGGCCCCAGGGCAACGGTCATGGGGTAAGCGAAGCCGTCCAGCGGAGGAGCGGTCCCGAAATTCTTCACCGCACACCCGGCCAGAGGCGCCAGAGCCGCGATGAGAATCGAGGTGTTTCGAAGGGTTCGCATGCTTGTGAGCCGCGGAGTGTCCATGCCGGGCGCGGCAGGGTCAAGGGAAAACCTTGAAGAGAACGCCTATCCCGAGCGGCTCTTCCCCAGCTCGGCTACCAGCGCCTGCGCGAGCGCGTCGGCGGTCGACTCCGCGGGGCGCACCCGCACTGAGATCCCAATCTCCTCGAGGGCCTTCGCCGTGACCGGCCCGATGGCCGCGACGCAGCACGACTGGAGGAGGCGCACCCCCTCGCCTTCCTCGAAGAACGAGACGAAGTGGCGCACCGCGGACGGGCTCGCGAAGGTGACCGCGGCCAACCGCCCCTGGGCGGCGCGCACCCGAACCGGAGCCGGGTCGGAGTCGGGCCGGACCGTCTGGTAGGCGGCGGCGAGCTCCACCTCGGCGCCCCGGGCGCGAAGCGCGTCGATTAGAAAGTCGCGCCCCTCCAGCGCGCGCACCACCAGGAAGCGCTTCCTCGCCACGGCCTCCGAGCCGAGAGCCTTGGCCAGCGCCTCGGCGTGGAACTCGGACGGCACCAGGTCGGCCCTGAGGTGCGCCGCTGCGAGCGCCTCGGCGGTCGAGGCGCCGACCGCGGCCAGCTTCACCTCGCTCAGAGCCCGCGCGTCCTTGCCCAGCGCCGTGAGCCGCGCGAGGAAGTGCTCCACGCCGTTCGGGCTGGTGAAGGCAATCCAGTCGAAGCGCGCCAGCGAGCGGATGGCGAGGTCGAGCTCGCCAAAGCTCGGAGGCGGTGCGATGGCGATGCACGGGAGCTCCAGGACCTCCGCGCCCAACTCCTCCAGCCGCGCGGCCACCGGCGCGTTCTGACCCGCCGCGCGCGTGAGGACGACCGCCCGCCCGAACAGCGGCTGGCGCTCGGCCCAGGCCAGCGGGCCGCGCTCGCGGACGGCCGCGCCGAGAAAGAGGACGCAGGGCGCCTCGGGGAGGATCCGCCCGATGGAGCCGAGGAAGCCCTCGGCCACCCGCTGCGTGCAGAGGCTGGCCGAGCTGACCACGGCCGCCGGCGCGAGCGCGCTGCGCCCGCGCTGGATGAGCTCCTGGGCGATCGCCAGGATCTGGCCGGGCTCGAGGTAGATCACCGCGGTCCCTCGCTCCTGCGCGAGGGCGTCGAGGTCGAGCCCCCAGTCTTCGGGGCCAAGGCCCGACTGCGCGTAGGCGACGACGACCCGCGAGCTGATGGCCCGCATCGTCATGGGGATGCCGGCGTGCTCGGCGGCCGCGATGAACACCGGCACGCCGGGGACGACGGCGAAGGGCACCCCCGCGGCGGCCAGCGCCTGAGCCTCCTCGGCGCCGTGCCCGAACAGGAAAGCGTCGCCGTTCTTGAGCCAGACCACCCGCGCGCCCGCCCGAGCGCGCTCGGCCACCCGCGTTGGGATCTCGGCCGACGACAGGTCCCGCCAGCCCGGAGCGCTTCCCAGGTCGATCCGCTCGGCCCTGGCCGGCGCCAGGGCGAGGAGCGCCGGGTCGCAGGACGCGCCGTAGACGACCACCTCGGCCCGCTCCAGCGCCTTTCTCCCGCGGACGGTGATGAGCTCGGGATCGCCCGGCCCCGCGCCGACGAGGGTGACGAGGCCACGCATCAGGTCTCCGTGACGTCGTCGGCTGCCGCGCTCGAGCCCAGGACCTCCGACAGGATGGCCTGCGCGCCGCGCGCGAGCACGTCCTGTGCGCCCTCCAGGCCCAGCGCCTCGGCCTCGCGGGCGTCCCTGGCAAGCGCCGATTTGGAGAAGTCGACCAGGGCGCTGCCGTCGGGGTGCGCCACGAGCCCGCGGAAGTCGATGCGGTCGCCCGCGACGCGCGCGTGCGCAGCGATGGGCACCTGGCAGCCTCCGCCCAGGCGCGTCAGGAACGCCCGCTCGCAGGCGACGGCGACGCGCGTCTCGCGGTGCTCCAGCGCCGAGAGCCGCCGGTTCACCGCCTCGTCCCCGGCCCGCGCTTCCAGCGCCAGCGCCCCCTGCCCCACCGCCGGCAGCATCTGGACCTGCTCGATGATCTGGGCGATGCGGCCTTCGAGCCCCAGCCGCTTGAGCCCCGCCGCTGCCAGCACCCCGCCGTCGAGCTCCTCGTCGATGCGCTTGAGCCGCGTCTGGACGTTCCCGCGGATGGAGACGATGGTGAGGTCCGACCGCCAATGCTTGAGCTGGCTCGCGCGGCGCAGGGAGCTCGTCCCGACCTTGGCGCCCTGGGGCAGCTCGGCGAGCGAGCCGTACCTCTTGGAGATGAAGGCGTCGCGCGGGTCCTCGCGCTCCGGCACCGACGCCAGGTGGAGCCCCGGGGGCAGCTCGGCCGGCATGTCCTTGAGCGAGTGGACCGCGAGGTCCACCGCGCCGGCGAGGAGCTGCTCCTCCAGCTCTTTGACGAAGAGCCCCTTGCCGCCCACCTTGGCCAGCGGCGAGTCGAGGACCTTGTCGCCCCGCGTGACGATCTCCACGAGCTCGACGGCGAGGTCGGGGTCGCGCCCCTCGAGGAGCGTGGCCACGTGGTGCGCCTGCCAGAGCGCCAGAGGGCTCCGGCGGGTGCCGATGCGAAGGGTCTTGGTCATGCGCGCTCCAGGGGCACGGAGCCCGCGGCGGCGAGGGGGTTGTCGTCGCGCTCGCCGCCGAGCGGGGCGCTCAGGTTTTGGCTTCGGTCGGCGGGGGCCAGCTCGCCGGCGGACTCTCCGTCGGCAACACCGTTCGCCCCGCTCGCGACGGCGTTCTCCGGCGGAACCTCCAGGTCGAACAGCCGGGCCACCGTGACCGCCAGCGCCGCCGCCTCGCCGGGGCTGGCCTTGCCCGCTTCGCGCAGGCGAACCGTGGGGCCGTGCAGGAGCTTGTTGACGATGGCGCGGCCCATGGCCTCGATGGACTTGCGCTGCTTCGGCGTCAGGTCTTCGCCGAAGTGCGCCAGCGTCCGCTCGGCCTCGGACCGGGCTATCTCCTCGGCGTGCGTCCGCAGGCGGGCGAGCACTGGGACCGCGTCGCGCACCTGCCGGCCCTTGAGGAAGCGCTCCACCTCTTCGGAGACGATGCGGTCGGCCTTCTGCGCCTCCGCCTCGCGGTTTTGGCGGCCCTCGTCCACCACGTGCTGCAGGTCGTCGACGTCGTAGGCGTAGACGTTTTCGAGCTTGCCCACGCCCTCCTCGATGTCGCGCGGCACCGCCAGGTCCACCATGAACAGCGGGCGGAAGTGGCGCTGCTTGATCACCGCGTGGAGCATGGCGGTGGTGAGGATGGGCCGCGGCGCCGCCGTGGAGGAGACGACGATATCCGCCTCGACGAGCAGGCCCGAGAGCTCCTCGAAGGGCCGCGCCGTCCCGCCCACTCGGCGCGCCAGGTCCCGCGCGCGCTCCAGGGTGCGGTTGGCGACCAGGATGCGCGGGGCGCCCTCGGCCAGGTGCTTGGCGGTGAGCTCGCTCATCTTGCCCGCGCCCACCAGGAGCACGGTGCGCCCGGCGAGCGAGCCGAAGATCTTCTTGCCCAGCTCCACCGCGGCCGAGGCCATGGAGACCGGCGCAGCGCCGATGGCCGTCTCGGTGCGCACGCGCTTGGCCGCGCTGAACGCGGCCTGACAGGCCTGGGTGATGACCCCCGCCAGCGTCCTGGCCCGCTGGGCGTTGGCGAAGGCCTCCTTCACTTGCCCCAGGATCTGCGGCTCGCCCAGGATCATGGAGTCGAGGCTCGAGGAGACGCGGAACAGGTGGCGCACCGCCTCTTCGCCCCGGCGGTCGTAGAGCGACTCCAGCACCAGGGGGCCCGCGCGCCGCGCCAGGGCCGCGCGCACGCTCTCGGAGGCGTGGGGGGCGCCCCAGACGTAGGTCTCCACCCGGTTGCAGGTGGAGACGAGCATCAGCTCCTCCACCCCGTCCGCCGCGCGCAGCTCCGCCAGGAACTGCGGCATCTCGCCGGCGGCGACCGCGAGCTTCTCGCGCACCTCGACCGGCGCGGTCTTGTGCGAGAGCCCGACGAGCGTGAAGTCCCTGGGGGGCGCCATTACTTGAACTCCCCCGTGTGCACCCCGGTGGGGAAGAGCCGCAGCCCGACGAACGAGCCGAACAGGATGGCGAAGCCCACCATGGTGAGCAGCGCCGCGCGGCGGCCTCGCCAGCCGGCGAAGAGGCGCGCGTGCACCAGCGCTGCGTAGACGAGCCAGCCCACGAGCGACAGCGTCAGCTTGGGGTCCCAGCGCCACCAGTCGCCCCAGGCCTGCTTGGCGAAGAACGCGCCCGAGATGAGGGTGATGGTGAGCGCGACGAAGCCCCATCGCATGAGGCTGTTGCCGATGCCGTCCAGCACCTCCAGGGACGGCAGGCGCGAGAAGAAGAGGCCAAAGCGCTTCTTCTTCACCTGGCGCTCGAGCAGCAGGTACGCCGCGGCCACCCCGGTGGCCAGCCCGAATGCCGCGATGCCCGCGAACGCGATGGCGATGTGGACGGGCATCCCGGCGATCTTCAGGGCCTCGGGGACCGGGTTGCCCTCGGCGTTCCGGCGCAGCAGCACCGCGGGCAGCACCACCGCCACCACCAGCGGCGTCGCGAAGACGCCGATGATGGGCAGCCGGTAACGCCACTGGACATAGAGGAAGCCGCACACCAGGAGCCAGCCGAAGAAGGACAGCCCTTCGGAGAAGCTCGTGATGGGCGTGTACGTGTTGTCGAAGAACCGCTGGAGGACGACCCACGAGTGCAGGGAGAAGCCCACCGACACGGAGACGAGCGCCGCCTGCGCGATCTTCGGGTGGCTTCGAGCGAAGAAAGCCAGGTAGAGGATCGCTGCAAACAGATAAAAATGGCTCGCCCAGGACAGAAGGGCGTGGCTCATCGAGGCCTCGGCGCGTCTACTGGAGCTTGTCGAGCAGGAGCTTGGCCAACATGTCGGCGTCGGCGTCCTGGTCTTTCGAATCGTCTTCCTTCTTGGGAGGGCTGTCCGAGCTGCCGCGCCCCGCCGGCCTCGCGGCCTTTGGCGTCGCGGCCTTCGGCGTCGCGGTCTCCTCCTCGGCGAGCCAGCCCACTTCGACCTGATAGACGTCGTCGCCGAGGATGACCGAGGTCATGTAGTGCTCGGCGCCCATCGCCCGCACGGACTCGATGGTCTTGACCTTCCGGAGGAGCTTCTCGGCGTCGTCGCCCGACTCGAGCTTGACGAAGTGCAGCGCCTCGCGCAGCGGGAACTCGTCCTTGCTCGACTGGTCGATGAGGTGATCGGCGATGATGTCGACTTTGCCTTGGTCGACCCAACCGTCGAGCATCGCTTGCGGGAGAAATCGGAGGCGGGTCATGAAGATGGCGACAGTAGCACGGCGCCGCGACGGGCGTAAAGGCGGGCTCCAGGCCGTTTTCGCCCCCCGCCCGAGCAGGGGTTTTGGGCGATGACACCAGGCCTCGCGGGGCCTAGGGCGCGGGCAGCGCCCGGGCGAAGTCGGTCCAGCGCTGCCTCGCCTGGGCCTCGTCGGCGCCCGCCCCCAAGTCCCGTCCGGCCAGGGCCGCGAGCGACCGCGCGGCCTCGCCGCGCACCGCCGGCTCAGGGTCCTCGAGCCGAGACGCCAGCGCCAAGGCCACCTCCCGCCCGGCCGGCCGATGGCGCGCCACCTCGCACGCCAGGGCGCGGACCTGGGGGTCGGCGTCGGCCATCAGCTCCGGCAGGGAGCGCGGCGCGCCCTCGGCCTTGCGCCCGGCGCCGGGCAGCAAGAACAGGATGAAGAGCAAGCCCGCCCCTACCTGGAAGAAGGCCCGGAATGGCGGGTAGCGCCCGGCCCGCACCAGCGCGAACCGGTAGACGGCGAACAGCGCCAGGAACCCGCCGAACGCCAGCGGCGCGACCGCGCGCACCGCGGTCGGCAGCAGCTCTCCGCGGGCGCTGGAGAAGAGCGCCAGCGCCGCCGCCGAGGCGAGCAGGCCGTAGAGGGTCCAGGCGAGCGCGAGCGAGCGCGACAACTTCAGCGAGCCGACGTGCGGCTCCTCCGGGCTCGCCTTCATGGGCGCATTCAAGGGCTGTCTCCTCGGGGCCTTTCGATGGAAAGGATAATCCTGTTGAGCGCGCGGTTGGCGTCGCCGTACCGGCCGTCGGAATAGGCGCGGGTCACCTCCTGCAGCAGCTGGCCCACGTCTTCGCGCGCCTTGAAGGACCCGCTTCGCTGGAGGGCGTTGACGCGCTCGACCTTCCTCGTCACGAAATCGCCGTCGATCGCGAGCGCGCCGACCGCGGTCTCCACCGACTCGATGGCGCTCATGGACCGAGTCAATTCCCCGCCGGCCCGGAAACCCGCCGCCTCGAAGAGCTCCTTCTGGCGGGCCGCCGGCAGGTCGGCCGGCAGAACGCCCTTCTGCTCCATGGCGCCCAACAGGCCCCTGTAGGAATCTTTCGACCGCCGCTCGGGAGAGGAGCTCCGCCTTGTCCGAGCCGCTTCGCGCGAGCCTGTCGCTCAGAGCTTCGCGCTGCGCGAGGGCGGCCTCTCGAGCGGCGAGCGCGCCCTCGCGCCCGGCCAGCTCCCGCTCGCGATCGGAGAACCCCTTCTCCCTCACGGCGAGCAGGCGCTCTCGCTCGGCGACCGGGTCGGCCGGAGCCGCCGGGGCCGACTTCTGCGCCAGGGCGTCGCGGTCTTGGGCCAGCCGGTCGCGGAGCGCGGCGACCTCCTCCTGGTCGCGCACCAGCTGCACCGCCCGCTGGACGAGCTCCTGGACCTTGTTCTGGGGAGACTCCTTGCTCTCGGAGAGCCGCTCGGCCTCCTTGCGAAGGCGGTCGCGCTCGGTATCGAGCTGCTTGCGCTGCTCGTCGAGGACGGCCTCCTGGGCGGCGACGCGGCTCTTGTCGGCCTGCACCACGATGGTCAGCTCGTCGTCGGCCGGCTTGCGCGGGCTGCCCCGGTCGCCGCAGCCGCCCGCCAGCGCGAGCGCGGCCGCGCTGGCAACGAATGAGAAGGCGGAAAACCTGAGGGGCGTCGTCATGGCGACCTCGCTCGCACGCATCGTCAGCCCTTCAACCCAATGACTTCGTAGGTCCAGACGGGGACAGCGCGACCCTCGACCGGCATCGCCGCGCGCTCGCGGAACTCGACCCGGTCCCGCACCTGCTCGAAGGTGGACTGCGCGAGGACGAGCTGGCCCTCCTCGGCGCTGGCCTCCAGGACCTCGGCGAGACTCACCTCGTCGCCGAGGACGGCGTACTCCATCCGCCGCTCCGAGCCCACGTTGCCGGCCACGGCTTCGCCGGAGTTGACGCCGATGCCCACCGCGAGGGCGGGCTGGCCCCGCTCGCGCCGCTCCTGATTCAGCACCGCGAGGCGCTGCTGGATCTCCGCGCCGGCGCGCACCGCGCGCATCGGGGCGTCGTCCACCGCGAAGGGCGCGCCCCAGACCGCCATGGCCGACTCCCCGATGAACTTGCTGACGGTCCCGTGGTGCTTGAAGACCACCTCGACGATGACCTCGAGGTAGGTGTTGAGCAGCGCCACCACCTGGCGCGGCGGCATCTGCAGCGACAAGGCGGAGAAGCCGCGCAGGTCGAGGAACAGGACCGTCACCTCCCGGAGCTCGCCCTGCAGGTCCAGGTCCGACTGCTCGGTGAGGATCCGCGCGGCCACGTCGTCGGAGACGTAGCGCGAGAGCGTGGACTGGAGGCGCTCGCGCTCCTTGAGCCCTTGCACCATGGCGTTGAACGAGGCGGCGAGCATCCCCACCTCGTCGGACGAGCGAAGGCTCACCGGCAGGAGCGTGCCCTTGCCCACGCGGTCCATGGCCGCGGCGAGCGCCCGCACCGGCCGGGCGATGCGGCCCGAGAGCAACACGGCGCCGGCGAGGGCCGCGACGAGCGACGCGGCGAGCACGGCGAGGCTCGCCCGCAGCCGCTCGCTCAGGGCGCGGTCGAGAGAGGCCGTGGAGAAGCCCAGGGAGATGTCCTCGTCGCCGTCGTCGGTCTTCAAGTGCGCGAGCTTGACGACGAGCCCCGGGCGGTCGCCGGTCCGCAGCGTCCGGAGCGCGCGCAGCGCGGCCTCGCGGCTGGAGCCGTAGAGGCTGGCGAGCCTCGGGTCGAGCGGCGCCAGCCGGTCCGCATGGGCCACCGACGCCGCGAGGACGACCGCGCCCGCCCGGGCGCGCACCACGAACGCGAGGTCGGGGTGGATGGCCTTGTGGAGCAGCGCGCTGGAGGGCAGGGCTCCGTTGGCGGCCAGGATGAAGGCGAGCTGGTGATACTCGTCTTCTCGCTGGGCGCGCTCGGCCACGGCCGGCCGCCAGACCGCGAGCCACCAGACGGCGATGCTCGCGAAGGCCACGAGCGCCGCCGCGAACAGACCGATCTTTCGCCTCAGCGGAAAACGCGCTCGCACTTGGGTCAAGCCTAGTAGCCGGAGATCTTCTCTTCGCCGGGCAGATCCATGTACCAGCGCCCGTCGGCCCCGAGGCGCAGCGTCCACGAGAAGTACTCGTCGACCGTGTCGACCGGGTCGTGGCCGCGGATTTTGGTGGTGTAGCTCATGAGCCCGTTGGCGATGCAGATGCGCTCGCGGGTCGGCGAGATGGTGTTCCACTTCACCGAGAAGTCCTTGGTGCCCGTCCAGATCTCCTCCATGATCTGCCCGAAGCGACTGGCATCCGGGTGCTTGTGCTTGGACGGCGGGGTCAGCATCTCGTGGATGCCGCTCCAGTCGTGGCTCTTCAAGAGGCTGTAGTACGAGCGCGCGCTCCCCTCGCAGTCCTCCTTGGGGCCGTTGCAGGCCCAAAGACAACTGGCCGCGGCGGCCGCCAGCGCCCATGAACGAGGTCTTCGCATGGCCTCTCCCAGAGTCGAATGATCCGCTGAACGCGGCGAGCGACTATAGCAAGCGCCGCGAGGCCTTGCGCCAAAAGGCCGTTGCTCGGGCGCCTGCCTCGGGCTAAGAGCTGCATCTCTCGAGGCGGCCCGCGCCGCACGGCAGGAAGGAGCCGGACGGACGTGCTCATCGCGCTTCGCGACGTGGAGATAGGTTACGGCCAGCCCCTGCTCCCGCCCATCGCGCTCACCATTTGCGCGGGCGATCGTCTCGGGATCCTGGGCCCCAACGGCGCCGGCAAGAGCACGCTCCTGAGGACCCTCATCGGCCTGTTGACCCCGCTCTCCGGACGCGTCGAGTACCCCGAGGGCCACAGGCCGCGCATCGGCTACGTCCCCCAGTCTCACCGGCCGGACCCGTCGTTCCCGCTCTCGACCGGGGAGGTGGTCCTGATGGGCCGCTACCCGATGCTGGGCGTCGTGCGCCGCCCGGGCCGGGCCGACCGCGAGGCGGCGCGGGCGCTCCTCGAGGCGGTGGGGCTCGCCGACCGGGAGAAGATTCCGTTTCGGGCGCTCTCGGGAGGGCAGCGCCAGCGGGCGCTCGTGGCGCGCGCGGTGGTGGGCGACCCCGAGCTCCTCGTGCTCGACGAGCCCACGAGCGAGATGGACCCGGCCGCCGAGCACGCCCTCTTGGACCTGGTCCTGAAGCTCGCGGCGACGCGCCGGACGGCGGTGCTCTTCGTCACCCATCAGATCAGCGCCGCGGCGGGGTTCGCGACCTCGCTGGCGCTCGTCAACCAGACCGCGCACCTGTTCGAGTCCGGCCCCGCCGAGGCACTGCTCACCTCCGAGCGCCTCTCCCGCCTCTACGGCCGGGCCATCGAGGTGCGCCGCGAAGGCGGGCGGACGCTGGTCTGGATGGCCAGCGCCGCCGAGGCTCAGCGATGACCTTCTTCCAGGCCTATTTCCTGTGGCGCGACCCGCTGCTCGCGTCGGCCGTCGCCGCCGCGCTCCTCGGGTATCTGGGGGTCTTCGTGGTCCTGCGGCGGGTGGCGTTCGTCTCCGCCGCGCTCTCGCAGATCTCCGGGCTGGGCGTCGCCCTGGCCTTCTACGTGGGGAGCTTCTTCGGCATCGACCCCCACGGGCCGGCGCCGCTCTTCGCCAACCCGCAGGCCTTCGCGCTGCTCCTCACCGGCGCGGCCTCGGTGCTCTTGGGCCTCCCGGGGCGCGCGCGCCGCGTCAGCGCGGAGAGCGCGGTGGCCCTGGCCTACCTGGCGGCGTCGGCCAGCGTGGTCATCGTCCTGGCCAGCCCGCGCATCGTCCAGGAGGCGCACGAGGTCGGCGAGCTCCTCTTCGGCAACGCAGTGGCGGTGCGCGAGGAGCATCTGGTCACCCTGGCCATCGCCGCCGCAGCCGTGGCGGTCGTCCACGGGCTCTTCTTCAAGGACTTCGTCTTCGCCTCGTTCGACCCCGAGACGGCAGTGAGCGTCGGCTACCCGGTGCGCCGGCTGGACGCGGTGCTCCACCTCTCCATTGGCGCGGCGGTGGCGCTCGCCACCCGCGCCATCGGGACGCTCCCGGTGTTCGCCTTCCTCGTGCTCCCGGCGGGCGCGGCCTTGCTCCTGGCGCAGCGGCTGCGGGTGGTGGTCGCCCTGGCCATCACCATCAGCGTGCTCGCCGCGGTGTTGGGCTACTACCTCTCGTTCGTCTATTCGCTGCCCACCGGCCCCACCATGGCGGCCCTCTGTGCCCTCGCCTGGCTGCCGGGGCTCCGCAGGGTCCGCGGCTGACCGAGCCCGCAGCAACGGCGCATTCCACCAGGCTCGCGGGCCGCTCGGCACGGCGATTGCTCGAGTCCCCGCCCGTGCGACACTTACGAGACGAAGAGCGAATCTGCCGCCGGCGCGGCCACGCTGCGCTCGCGACCCCGCCGTGCCCTGCACTGACCCGTTTTCCGGGCGGTTTCTCGCCGCTCTCGGCCGCGGGAGATGCTCGGGCGCTCGGCGTGCCGGCCCCGCGCGCTTGGCCTGGAACCGTGGAAACCCTCCCCAGGTCCCGTAGCCGGAGGCGTGGCTTTTTTCCCCATTCCTGCTCGGAGACCGCGAAACAGGCGGCCGCTGTCGCCCAGCCGGCGTTGGGGCTTGCCGCCGAGTCGGACCCCGACCAAGAGCTCTTGGCCCTCGCCGCGCGAGGCGACCGCGCCGCCTTCACGAAGCTGGTCGAGCGGCACCAGCGGATGGTCTATTCCATCGCCCTCTCGGTGCTCCGCGACGCGGACCTCGCGTGGGATGCAGCGCAAGAGACCTTCCTCAAGCTCCACGCCCGACTCGCCAGCTTCCGCGGCGACGCGCCCCTGCGGACCTTCCTCTCGCG
This sequence comes from uncultured delta proteobacterium, assembly GCA_963772225.1. Taxonomy (GTDB): domain Bacteria; phylum Myxococcota; class Myxococcia; order Myxococcales; family UBA5297; genus CAVYWD01. Next base: position 220,336 of record CAVYWD010000001.1, read on the forward strand.
CATCGCGCTCCACGTCGCCGTAGACCAGCGGCGGCGGACCGTGCGCAGCCCCGAGCAACCGGTGGACGGCTCCGCCCTCTCGCACCTGCCAGACCCCCACCGCCTCGCCGACGACGAAGTGGAGCGGCAGGAGCTCCGGCGTCAGCTTTCGCAGGCCTTCGGCTCCCTGCAGGAGGCCCAGCGCACCGCGCTCGTCTTGCGCGAGGTCGAGGGCCAGTCCTACGCGCAGATCGCCCGGGCCATGGGCGTTCCGGTGGGCACGGTGATGTCGCGCCTGTTCTACGCGCGGCGGGCGCTGCGCGCGCTGCTCGCGGGCCCCGGCTTCGTCGACGCGGAGCTCGCCGCCGCCTAGAGCGCGGGCCGCGTGCAGAGACCACCGTGACGCGCCCCGGCCCCTGCGCCGCCTGGACGCTTCGCCGCTTCTCGCGCTGCCACCAGCGGCGCCGTCGGGCTTCTCTCCTCGGGACCTGGCGGCGGAGGCGCGGGTCCGCGTCAGGCTGCGGCGCACGAGCCGCTCGAAGCCCTGGCTCTGGGCACGCTCGACGACGGGATCAGGACTTTCAGCGCCAGGCACCAACCCGGCCAGCCGGCGAATCTTGGCGACTCTTGGCGCGCAGCGGCCTCGGCGCGCAGCAGCGCTTCGTCAATCCTCGGTCGCCTCGCGCAGCTTGAGCAACCCGCGGGTCTCCACCTGGCGGATGCGCTCGCGCGTGAGGTTCATGATCGCCCCGACTTCCTCGAGGGTGATCCCGCCCTTGTCGGCGACGTCCAGGGCGCAGGTCTGCTCGAGCTCCCAGATCTCTTTGTCCGGGAAGTTGAGCTTGATGGACCCGGTCTCGGGGTTCACGTCCAGGTAGAGGTTGTGCTTGCAGGAGACGAAGAGGCACGGCCGAGCGCTGTTGACGCAGTCGGCGCGCGTGTGCGGCCTCAGGTCCCCGATGGTCCGAAGCAGCTCCTCTTCCTCGGGGTCGAGTGGGCCCTGAACGCGGCGCCGCCGCAGGTCCCGCGCCATCTCCTTGCGGGACATGGTCCTGGCCTTCAGGGAGGGCGCCGCGGGAGGCGGTTCGTCGAACTGGCTTTGTTGCTCCTGCTTGGGCTCGTTCATGCCCCTCTCCTCGAGTGGTCAGCCAGGCCCCGCGCCAGCGGCCGTGGGCGACTTCCGGTCGCCGCCCCGCGGGGACGCCGCTTCGCGGCGGTTCCAGCTTCGGGTTAGGGTATCACCTTCGGGTTGCACCGCGACCAGCCGGCTCGCGATGCGCTCCAGCTGCCTCACCAGCCTCAAGCCGTCGCGCCGCGCCTGCTCCATCTCGCGCTCGAGCTCGCGCCGGTGCGGCCCCGGGAGGCCGCGCGCGCCCAGCTCCTTGAGGTGCCCCGCGAGAATCGCGTCGAGGACCCGCTCGAGCTCTTCGATCTCATTGCGGAAGAAGACGAACGACCGGCGGATCTCCTCGAGGGTCAGCCCCTCGGCCATCATCTTCTTGATGACGTTGATTCGGCGGACGACGCCCACCGGGTAGAGCCCCTGGCTTCCGCGGTGCTTGCCCTTGCGCCCCACGCGGCGGCTGCGTGGCAAGAGACCCACCTGGACGTATTTGCGGAAGGTCGCCTCCGAGAGGCGGACCCCCAAGGGCTCGAAGAGGGCGACCACAGTCCGCGCCGGAACCCCGCCCGCGTGCTCCCGCTCGATCTGCTCGAGGCGCTGTGTGTCGAGGAGCTTCGACATGGGCTCCTATTCGCTTGAATGGATTCGCTTCAGTAGCGACTACTCAAGCTTTTATTCCTGATATCTTCTATTCAGTATACTTGTCAAGCGCGAAGGAAGCGGGGCGCTCGCGCACCTGGGCGGATCTCGGGCGTCGAGCTCTTGGCCTGAAGGCCAAGTAAAGAGGCCGCCGAGCCGCTCGAGCGGCCCAGCGCGGAAGAGCGACTTCAGGCCGCTCTCACCGCGAGCAGGTGGGGGTGCTGTTCAGAATGACCTCGACGAGTCCGTCGTGGCCCGACGGGACGACGACCTGCCGCTCGTAGAAGCCGCACCCCGCGCGGCCCCAGTGCATCACATGGCGGCCGACGGCCGCGGAGCGCCTCAGCGTCGGCTGCGCGGTCTGGGAGGGGCCGCCGTGGTAGGGCTCGTCGTCGAGCCAGGCGAACCCCCAGGGTTTGACGCTGAGAACCACCCAGCCCGTCTCCGGCCGGGCCCTTCGCGCGGGCACGGGGGGAGACGGCGCGAGCGCCTGGGCCGCCGCTCCGGCTCCAGCGGCACCTGCATCAGCGCTCGGAGCCGCGATGGCCGCGCCGGCGTCGCCTTCGGCGCCCATGCCCAGACTCGGTCCGGCGACAGGCCCGGGCGCCGGCGGAGGAGCGCTTTGGGCCGAAGGCCCTTCTGCTCCGCGCGCGCCCGCCGCGACCGCTCGGGTCGCCCCGTAGATCCCCGCCGCCAGGAGCAGCGCTCCCGCGCCCACCGCCGCCGCGCGCCGGAGGGAGAGCCGGCGGGCCGCCGGCGCGGTCGCCGACCCTGCCCCGCCGAGCCGGCTCGCGCCCGACGGCGGCTCCTCGCGCGGCAGCGTGACGGCGCGGGGGTCGTCGCCCCGCCGATCGAACTCCGAGGTCCCCGCCCGCCTCTTGGCCTCGGCCTCCGCGGGGAGCGCCGGGGTCCGGATGGGCTTGGGCTCGCCGTAGAGCCGGCGCAGGAAGGCCACGAGGTCGTAGTCCTGGGGCCCCTTGGCCTCACGGTGGATGGCCTCGCCCAGGGCGTCGGCGAGCTCGGCGGCGCCCGAGAAGCGCTTCTCGCGGTCGCGCTCCAGCGCCTTCATGATCACCTGCGAGAGCGAGCGCGGGAACGCGGAGTCCATCCGGTCGGGAGGCACCACCCGGCGCTCGAACACGGCCTTCTTCACGGCGTCCTCGGTGCCGGCGTCGAACAGCGGCTTGCGCAGGCCCATCGCCGACTCGTAGAGGACGATGCCCAGCGCGAACAGGTCGCTCCGGGCGTCGAGCGGCTCGCCCCGGAGCTGCTCGGGGGCCATGTACAAGAGCTTGCCCTTGAGCAGCCCCGCGCTGGTGTCGCGGTCCGCCGGCTTGGCGATGCCGAAGTCGGCCAGCTTGGCGTCGCCCTCGTACGACAAGAGGATGTTGTGGGGGCTCACGTCGCGGTGGATGAGGTGCGAGGGCTCGCCGCGCTCGTCGGGCACCTGCCACGCGTAGGCGAGCGCGCGCGCCACGCAGCGCGCGAGGTGCGCGGCCAAGAGCGGCGGGATGCGCAGGCCCGAGGACGCCGGCCGCGCCAAGGCGTCCTTCTGCAACGCCCGCAGCGTGACCCCGTGGACGAACTCCATGGCGAGGTAGAGCTCGCCCGCCTCCTCGGCGAAATCGAAGATCTGCACGACGTGCGGGTGGCTCAGCCGCGCGGCGACTGCCGCCTCCTGCATGAACATCTCGACGAACCCGGGCTCGCCGGCCAGCTCGGGCAGCATGCGCTTCAGGGCCACCGTCTTGGCGAAGCCGCCGTGCCCCAGGCTCCGCGCCAGGTAGACCTCGGCCATTCCCCCGACCGCGAGGCGGCCGAGCACCTCGTACTTGCCGAGCCTGTCGCCGGCCAAAAGCTCCACGGCGCCCCCGCCTATTCCTCCGTCAGGTCGACGGTCTTCTTGCTCAGCTGCCCCGCCCGGACGCTCACCGCGACCCTGCGCGTCTTCTGGAGCTCCTCGTTGACCACCGTGAGCAGGTAGTCGCCCTCCGGCAGCGAGAAGCGCTTCAGGGGCGCGCTGCCCAGCTTGCGCCCGCCGAGGTAGATGTCCGCGCCCATGGTCACGGGCTTCACGACGATCTGCACGTCGCCCCGCTCGCCCTTCTCGCCCTTCTCGTCCGGCGCGGGCGCGGCGCGGGCGGTTGGCCGAGCCTCACGCGCTTGCGGTGCGGGGCGCGGGCGCGCCTCGGCGGCGAGCGCCGGCGCGGCGACAGGCGCCGCGGCGGCCACCGGAGCCAACGCAACCGAGACCTGCTCCACCTCGCCGTCCCTCTTCAGGGTCACCCTCCGCGCCTCGTCCCGATAGCCTTCGAGCGCCACCACGACCTCGTGGTCGCCCAGGGCGATCCCGCCCGCCGCAATGGGCGTGCGCCCCGGCAGCTCCCGGGCGTCGAGCAGAGCGCGGGCGCCCGGCGGAACCGTCTGGACCCGGATTCCTCCTACGGGCGCCAGGGCCTCGCGCACCGCGCCTGGCCGCGAGCCGTGCCCGCGCGCCAGCGGCGCGAGCGCGACCCCGCCGGCCAGAACGGCCAGGACGGCCAGCAGCGCCCCCAGCCACGCCAGGCGCTTCGTCCCCCTCGGGCGCGGGCCCTGCGTCTGCGAGCCCCCGCCGCGCCCCGCTCCGCCGCGCGGGGAAGCCGAGGCATAGGAGCCCCGGCGCCGGCCGCCACCGCCCGACGACGGCTCCGCGTCGAAGACCGGCCCGCCCGCGGCCCGCTCGCGCTCGAGTCGCTCGGCGTACAACGTGGAAAGGTAGGCCTTCAGGTGGGCCGTCGACCCGAGCTGCCGCTCGGAGAGGAGCCAGTCCTCCAGCGCCTGCCGCAGGGCCGAGAGGTCCGGGTAGCGGTCCTGGGGCCTGCGGGCCAGGGCGGTGAGGACGATGGCGTCGAGCGCTTTGGGAACCCGCGGGTCCACCTCGGAGGGCGGCAGGACCTTGCACTCGGCGACCGCGTGGAGCGTCTCGATCTCCGTCGGCCGCTTGAAGAGGCGCCGGCGCGTGAGCAGCTCGTGGAGCACCACGCCGAGCGCGAACTGGTCCGTCCGCTGGTCTATCTTCTTGCCCGCGGCCTGCTCGGGGCTCATGTACGAGTACTTGCCCTTCACCACGCCGGAGCGGGTGTGCCCCACGCGGTCGGCGGCGCGGGCGATGCCGAAGTCGGCGACCTTCACCGCGCCCTCGAAGGAGACGAGCAGGTTTTGGGGCGAGATGTCGCGGTGGATGATCTGCAGGGGGCGGCCGGTGGAGTCGACCGCCCGGTGGGCGTAGTCGAGGCCGGCGGCGGCCTCGCAGGCGATGCGGCAGGCGAGCGGGACGGGGATGGGGCGCTGAGCCTCCACCGAGCGCCTCCACACCCGGCGCACGTCCTCGCCGTGGACGTACTCCATGGCGATGAAGTAGGCGCCCTCGGCCTCGCCCAGGTCGAGGATCTGCACGATGTTCGGGTGGTTCAGGCGCACCGCCACCCGCGCTTCGTGGAGGAACATGTCCACGAACTCCTCGCTCTCGGCGAGGTGGGGCAGGATGAGCTTGACGACCAGGTGCTTCTCGAAGCCCTCCGGCCCGTCGGCGCGCGCCAGGTAGATCTCGGCCATACCGCCGGTCGCGATCCTGCGGAGCAGCTCGTATCGGCCGAACCGTTCGCCCATGGAAAAAGCTCAGATCGCGAGATCCTAGGCGGACGGCGGCGACGGGTAAAGGACCTCGGGCCCCTCGATTCCCCCCGAACCGCCGAGGGCGGGGCGGCCGCAGACATCCTTTGGATCTGGGCAAGCTCCTTCTTCTCGAAAGGCGGCTGATGCTCGCGCGCCCCATCGAGACGCTGGCGCGAGTCGGTCTCGCCGGAGCTCACGGTCTACATTGTTCCCAAGTTGGGCCGCCGCGAGACGAGAAGCATGGGCCGCTCAAGCGCGCGGCGAGGTGCAACGCGCGCCAGCCAAGCGGACCCCGCTCATCGCAGGGTTGACGTCACAGCCACGCGCCGGCACCATATCCCCCAAAAGGATCAGAACTGCGCATCGTCGCGGGAGGGTCGCTTGGCCCTCCAGGCGCTGTCCGTCCGCGCCAACTTGCTCTGGGCGAGTCGCCCGGCTCGGTGCGGCAGCGCTTTCTGAACGCTGTCCCGGCCAGCTTCCCGGAGGAATGCATGGGGAGGTCTTCGAAGACGTGCCTGTGCGCGATTCTGGCCGTGGCCGCCGCGGCATGCGAGTTTCAGCCCAAGGCGACGCCCAGCAGCGACGCGCGCCTGATGGCGCTCGCCCTCAGCTCCGGCTCGCTGAGCCCGGCATTCTCCAGCGATACCTTCAGCTACGCGGCGGTCGTCCCCCGCGGCACGGCGAGCGTGGCGGTGACGGCCGCCGCCAATTTCTCGAAGGCGAAATCCGTCGAGGTAAGCCAGGACGGCGTCCGCATGGGGACCGTGTCCAGCGGGTCCGCGTCGAGGGCTCTGGCCGTGCCGGCGGCGGGCGCGTTCACGAAGATCGCCCTCAAGGTCACTGCGGAGGACGGGGCCACCCGGCGGACCTACCAGATCTCCCTGACCCAGGCGGGCAACAGCGACGCCAGCCTGACGTCGCTCACCGCGAGCGCTGGAACGCTGATCCCCGCGTTCTCCAGCGCCGCGACCCACTACACCCTGGCCGTGCCAGGCGACGGGTCGACGGTAAGGTTGACCCCGGTCGCGAGCGATTCCAACATCCGCTCCATCGACGTCGCCCTGAACGGCGTCGCCGTGGGCGCGGTCGCCAGCGGCTCGGCGACGAGCGACCTGAGCGTGCCGGCGTCCGGCACGACCTCCTCCGTCACCCTCGTGGTCACCGCTCAAGACGGCGTCGCGACGCAGACCTATACCGTCGCGGTGAAGCGCACGAGCCCGGCCGACGCGAGCCTTTCGTCGTTGACGGCGAGCAGCGGCGGGCTCAGCCCGGCGTTCTCGAGCGACACCCACAGCTACACGTTGGCGCTGCCCCCCGGCTCGGGCTCGGTGATCCTGACGCCGATCGCCACGAACCCAAGTGTCCAGTCCATCGCCGTCTCCCAGGACGGCGGGACCCCGTCGTCGGCCGTCGCCCCGCCAGGGCCTGGCTTGACGTCCATCGTCACCATCACCGTGACGGCGCAGGACGGGTCGACGACTGAGACCTATACCGTCGCCCTCAAGAGCGCGAGCACCGACGCGACCCTCGCGTCCATCGCCCTGAGCGCCGGCTCGCTCAGCCCGGCCTTCGCCGCCGGGACCCGAGCCTACACCGCCACGGTTCCCCACGGCACCGCTTCGGTGACCGTCACGCCGACCGCGGCCGACTCGGGGGTGTCGTCCATCTCCGTCTCGCAGGACGGCGGCGCGAAGCAGACGATCGCGAGCGGCACGGCATCGAGCGCGCTGACCGTCCCGGCGGTGGGTTCCACGTCCGTCGTCAGCATCGTCGTCACCGCGAAGGACGGGCTCACCACGGGCACCTACGCCATCACCCTCAAGCAGGCGGCGAGCAGCGACGCGACCTTGGCGGGCCTGACCGACAGCAGCGGGAACCTCACCGGCTTCTCGACGGCGACGCTGACCTACAGCTACAGCGTGCCCTTCCAGGACGCGGCCTACACAGTGACGCCGACGGCGACGGACAGGAACGCCGGCATCCAGGTGAACGGCATCTCGACGGCGAGCGGCAGCCCGGCGGCGGTGAACCTGGTGGAAGGGAGCAACACCATCACCATCGCGGTGACCTCGGCCGATGGCAGCGCGACGAAGAGCTACGTCCTCGAGGTCACCGAGGGGAAGCTCACGCCGGGCATCGTCCATGCCCGGACGGTCCCGGGGACGGCCTCGCCGCTCGCGACCGTCCTCAGCGGAGCCAGAGCGCCCAACGCGGCGGCGAAGGTGCCCGTCGACACCTTGCTCCGCATCGGCTTCGACACCCCGCCCACGATCGGCGCGACCGGAAAGATCCAGATCTTCAAGTCCAATGGAACCCTCGTCGACGTGATTGACCTGGCGGACGGGCCGGCCTACGGGGCGATGCGCGCGCTCTCGCCCAATCTGCCGCTCTATCTCAACTCGATGGTCAACATCATCGGGGGCACCGCCAGCCAGTCGAGCTACGATCGATATGTCTATTACACGCCGATCGCAATCAGCGGCAACACCGCCGTCATTTTTCCGCACAAGAACCGCCTCACCTACGGTGGCGGCCACTACTCGGTCACCCAGACGCTCGACTACGGTGCGTCGTATTACGTGACCATCGACAAGGGCGTGCTCAACGGGGCCATCAATAACGTTTCCTTCGCCGGAATGACGGACTCATCGACCTGGACCTTCGCCACCAAGCCGGCGGCTCCGGCCGGGACGACGCTCAGCGTGAATTGGGACAACACCGGCGACTTCGCCACGGTTCAAGGCGCCATCGACGCGGTGGCGCTGAACAACAGCGCCTCCTATTACAACATCGACATTGCCCCGGGCGTCTACCAGGAGCTCCTGTTCTCGGCGAACAAGAACAAGATGACGTTCAAGAGCACGACCGCCAACAATGGCCTCGACACCATTATCCAATACGACAACTGCGACGCCTTCAACAACGGCGTGGGACAGGGTGAGTCCAGCGCGAGCTTCTCCAGCACCTCGGCGCCCAATGGCGGCGGGCGGCCGGTGTACCTCATTTCCGGCGGCGATCAGAATCGTCTTCGACGGCATCACCTTGAAGAATACCCACGCCCAGAACAGCATCGACCTGCCGACATTGCCGGCGTCCGTCAAGGGATCGGATGGCACCGCGGCCGAGGCGCTGTACTTCAATTCGCAGTCGGGCACGCTCGCCGCAAAGCACAGCAACTTCGTGAGCTACCAGGACACGCTTCAACTCAAGGGCTTCACCTGGTTCTACGACTGCTTCGTCACCGGCGATGAGGACTTCATCTGGGGGTACCCGTACCTCGGGTTGTTCGAGCGGAGCGAGCTCAAGTCGAGGTACCAGAAGAGCGATGCGAACGTCGTCCAGTCCCGCGTTCTTTCACCCGGCTTTCCTGGCTTCATCTTCTCGAACTGCGCCCTGACCAAGGAGGACGGCGCCTTCACCGCCCACCTCGCGCGGTCGGCCGGGCAGGCGCCGTATACGGACGGCATCGCCTTCATCAACTGCAGCGTCGACTCGCACATCGTTCCCTCCGGCTGGAACATCTTGAACCAGGCGAACGCCTCGGTGGGCGCCAACACCTCGCCGACGCCAGTCAAGGGCTGGAGGCAATTCGGCCTCGTCACGCCCACCGGAACGGCGCTGGACACGAGCCACTACCTGGTCACTTCGGGGAGCGTCATCGGGTCGATGACCCTCACCGCCGCGGCCGCGGCGAGCTTCTTCAAGGACCGCGAGGTCATCTTCACCGGGACGACCGCGACCGATAGCACGGGTACTTACACGTCCAAAGGCTTGAGCGATGGGAGCCCCGACCTGACGTGGTCGCTTTACAGCTCCTTCTTCTCGCCGTGAGAAATCGGGACGAAGTCCCCCGCTTTCCAAGCGAGCTCCGCAGGGTGAAGTGCGGTGGAAATTACTGAGCAGGGCGACGATGGAGTCGGACGTCATGCTGTGGTGCGTCAGCGTCGTTCGACGACGAGCACCACCACTCCGGTCTGGCCCTCCTGACGCCGGCCGACGTCCACTTCGGCCGCGCGGGGCAACGGCGCAACCACCGAGCCCGCGTCCTCATTGAGGCCCACGTGCTTCACCCGGAACGCTTCGTCAGCGGCATCCCTGCTCCGCCGCCACTGCCCACCGCCGCGTGGATCAACAAGCCCAAGCCAGAGGACGAGAGCGCAATTTCGAGAGCCCAAATTTTGACACCGGGGCTACTGTCTCACTCACATTGACAGAGAGGGGACTCGACACGGTCGTCACCGATGTCCGCGTCGGCGAAGAGGGCAAGCCGGTCGACCATAATCCCTGCGTCGAGTGCAGGCTGTGCGCAGCGGCGTGCCCGGTCGGCGCGATCTCCGAGGACGGGCACTACAACTTCGTCGCCTGCTACACGCACACCTATCGGGACGCCGTGACCGGATTCACCGATTGGGTGGAGACGATCGCCCAGAGCAGGGATGCCCGGGATTATCGCGCGCGGGTGAGCGACAGCGAATCGCTGTCGATGTGGCAGAGCCTGGCGGTGGGGCCGAATTACAAATCGGCCTATTGCATGGCCGTCTGTCCCGCGGGTGACGACGTGCTGGCGCCGTATGTGTTCGACAAGGCGCGCTATACCAGGGAGATCGTCCGGCCGCTGCAGCACAAGAAAGAGACGGTGTATGTGATGGCGGGCTCGGACGCAGAGGCGCACGTCCAGAAGCGATTCCCGCAAAAGGCGACGAAGCGGGTCCGGAGCGGGCTCCGCTGGGAGTCGGTCCAAGAGTTCCTCCGCACCCTGCCGCTCGGGTTCCAGCCGAGGCGGGCGGCGGGAATCCGCGTCCGCTATCACTTCAGCTTCGTCGGCGACGAGAAGATCGACGCGACGATCGCGATCGACGACGGCAAGCTGGCGATTGCAGGGCAGCACGAGGGCAACGCCGACTTGCACGTCACGGCCGACGCGCGCACGTGGCTCGGCTTCGTGCACGGTGAGCGCAGCCTCTTGTGGGCGGTGCTCATGCGCAAGGTGCGGTGGACGGGGAGGTTCACGCTGCTGCGCCTGTTCGATCGCTGCTTCAAAGCTTGAAGGGATTTGGAAGCCTTATGGCAACTGGATGAATCCCAGTGAGGAACTTCGCCTTGGAGGGTGCTGGCCGCTCGCGCGTTTTTGCCTCTTTAGCGGGGCCGCTCAATCCTCCTGATGGCGACGAAGCGTCCGGGGCGCTCTCAGTCCGCGTACGGTGCCCAGCAGCTCACCTCGGGAGCGGGATCCTTCGCCAGCTTCTCGACGAGCCCCGCGGGGACCGCCGGGTTGCGCAGCACGGCGCGGCGCACGTATTTCTCCTGGTCCGCAGCCAGCGGCTCGAGCCCTGCCACGGGCGCTCTCGGATTGCGCGCCGCGCCGGAGCGGAGCGCGCGGCGGAAGAGCCGAATTTCGCGAGCTCGCCAGCAACGGGGTCGGCCGACTTCGCCGAGCGAGAGCGGATCTACCGGAGCGCGGCGCGCGCCGGCACCTCCGAGAGAAGCTTCTCGAGGGCTTCGATGCTGGGCGGTTTCGCCATGTGTCGGTCGAACCCAGCGCTCCTCGATTTCATCACGTCTTCTTGCTGGGCATAGCCGCTGAGCGCGATCAGGAAGGTCGAGCGAAGCGAGGCGTTCGGGTCGGCGCGGAGCACCCCAGCCACGCCGTAGCCGTCCATGCCGGGGAGGCCGATGTCGCACAGGACGACGTCCGGCATGACCCTGCGGGCGACCTCGACGCCCTCGGGACCGGAGTAGGCGACGGCGACCTCGTGGTCGCCGAGCTCCAGGGCCTCGCGCAAGCTCTCGGCCACGTCCACGTTGTCCTCCACCACCAGCACGCGCCTCGCACTGGAGCCGCGCTCCGGCGCGGGCGCGACCACGAGCTCGTCCCGCGTCGGCAAGTGCAGCGGCAGTACCACGGTGAATGCAGAGCCCTTGCCCTCACCTTCGCTGTGGGCCGCCACCGAGCCGCCGTGCATCTCCACCAACCCCTTGACGAGCGCGAGCCCCAGGCCCAGACCACCACGGCTTCGGTCGATCGTCTGTGGGGCCTGGGCGAAGGGCTCGAAGAGGCGAGCCAAGGACTCGCGCGAGAGGCCAACGCCATCGTCCCGGACCCGAATGACCGCTTGGCCGCGCGCGTTCGCCTCGACGCAGAGGACCGTTCTTCCTCCTCGCGCGGTGAACTTCGCCGAGTTGCTGAGCAGATTGCCGATCACCTGGGCGAGGCGAGTCGGATCGGCATTCACCCACAGCGGCTCCCCCGCCACCTCCACCCGCAGGTCGACGCCATTCTTCGAGAACGCCTCTCGGTGGTCCTCCGCCACTCCTCGCGCCAGCGCGCTGAGGTTCACCCGCTCCCGCTGCAAGTTGATCTTTCCGCGCGAAATGCGAGTGACGTCGAGCAGGTCTTCGATGAGGCGGGTCATGTGCCGCGCCTGACGGTCGATGATCTGCAGAGCCCGCCTCGCCTGCTCTCCGCCAGGAGTGGCTCGCTCGAGGATGTAGAGACTGCTGCGAACGGGCGAGAGGGGGTTTCGCAGCTCGTGCGAGAGGACCGCCAGGAACTCGTTCTTGCGGTGGTCGGCCTCAATCAGCCGATCGTTGGCCTGCCGCAAGGCCGCCTGAGCCTGGTTGCGCTCGGTGACGTCGAGACCCGTGCCGATGACGTGCTCAATTAAGCCGTCCGAACCCACGATGGCGGTGTTTGACCAAGCAATGAGCCGCCGCGAGCCGTTCTTGGCGAGCCACTCGTTCTCGTGGAAGCTCGGCAACCTGTGTTCCATGAGAGTGCTCAAGGCCTCCCGGACCCCCGGTTTCTGCTCTTCCGGGATCAGGAACTCGACGTGACGACCGAGGACCTCGTCGGAGGAGTAGCCCGTCACCTGCTCGCAGGCGTGATTGAACCGCTTGATGCGTCCCTGGCGATCGACGATGACCACCAGAGCGCCTGCCGTGTCGATCACCGCGGAGATGAAATCCCGCTCCTTCTTGAGCGCCGCCTGCGCCTCGACCAACTCGGTCACGTCGGTGCTGGTCCCGAACCACTGCACCACCCGGCCGTCCGGGCCCCTCAGCGGCAGGGTCCGAGTCAGAAAGCGCCGGAACGTCCCGTCGGCGCCGCGCAGCGGGAACTCCATCTCGAACGGCTGGCCGGTCTCGATGCATCTCTTCCACACCTCGAGCACCTTGGGGAGCGTCTCGGGATGGTGCACGACCTGCCAGCCCCAGCCTCGCATCTGCTCCGGCGTGGTCCCGGTGTACTCGTGCCAGCGCTGATTGAACCAATCGACGTTGCCATCGGGCCTCGCTATCCAGGCGAGCTGCGGGATGGCGTTGGCCAGAGTCCGGAAGCGCTCTTCGCTCTCGCGCAGCACCGCCGCCTGACGGCGCTCGGTGACGTCCTGAATCATGCCCAACATCCGCAGGGGACGACCGGCCTCGTCCCGCGTGATTTTCGCCTCGCTCCGGACGTACCGAATCTCGCCGCTCGGCTGTACCACGCGGTACTCGGCGCGATAGGGCGCGCCACCCCGCAACGCCTCAGCGAAAGCCTCGGCAGTTCTGGGTCGGTCGTCCGGGTGGATCAGCCGCAGCCAGCGCTCGTTCCATTGCTCGAGGTTTAGGGCCGACGCTTGCGGCCGCAAACCAAAGATGTGGCAGGCCTCGTCTGCCAGCTCGACGCGGTTCTCCACCAAGTCGCGGCTCCAATAGCCGACGTGCGCGATTCGCTGGGCCTCTCGGAGCTTGACCTGGCTGTCCCTCAATTCGCGGTAGGCCAGGAGCGTGCTTAGGCCATCGGCCAGCCGCCGGCCGATCTCCTGGAAGAGTCTCTCCTCATCCTCGGTCCAGACGCGCGCGTTGGAGCACTGCTGAATGCCGAATTGCCAGGGCTTACCTTTCTTCGGGTAGACGGCCATTGCCAAGAGACTCTTGATATCAAAGCGTTCTGCAATGGGTGCGGACAGGGGGTTCGGCGTCCCTGGACCAAAGCTGACCGGGCCCTCGTTGGTCAGGAGAGCCCGCGCCGTATGAGCGAGACTCGGGTCCATCGGAAGCTCGAGACCTAGGGAGAAAAGCCCGGGGTACTGTGGCCGTGTGCATTCCATCGGAACTCGCCACGTGGCCGCCTCGGGGTCGCAGGGATACAGCAGATTGGCCCGGTCGCACCGAAAAATCGAAAGGACCCGGTCGAGGACGTCGCTCATCATTCTTTCAACGTCGTCTGTCCCTGAGATGGCCCGGTTGACACGATCCATGCTTTCCAGGAAAGCCAGGTGCTCCCGCTCATCGCGCTCGGTGGCCTTTCGCCGGATGCCGAATCGCGCTGGCCTGGCGTCGCCACACGAGCCGACCCGCGACGTTGGTTCGCGCTCACGCTCCGCCAGCTCGCCCGCTGGATCGGACTGGACCTCCCGTATCTCTGACTCGCTCGCGGGGCGCGTCCTCTCGAGCAACCCGATCAGGATGCCGGCGACGGCTCCGTCGCCGTCGCGCACGGGGCTGCAGTGGAGCGTGAAATGGCCATCTCTGCGGCCCCCGTTCTCTTCGATGGAGAACCGCCGATCCTCGAGGCAGCCGGCCTCGCCGCCGTCCATCACCGCGGAAAGGACAGGCGCATCGAGGTGCCAAGTCTCAGGCCACACCTCGCGAATGGAGCAGCCGAGCGCGCCCGGATGTTTGTCCCCTGCGATCGCCCGGTAAGCGTCGTTGTAGAGCATCGACAGCTCGCGCCCCCAGAGGAGCGCCGAGGGGGATGCATTCTCGACCACGAGGCTCACGACGATCCGCAAGCTCTGCGGCCAGCGGTCTCGCGGGCCGAGCGGTGAGCGGGACCAGTCGGTCGAGCGAATGAGCTCGCCCACCTCGCCACCGCCCACGAGCCAGTCGGTCGAGGTCGGCTGCTTGGTCGTCTTCATCCGACACCCCTAGAACGAACGTGCGGCCGGGGCGGGAGAATTCTCGCCCCTTCAGCTCGGTTCTCTCCTCAGACGGCGCCCGCGCGATTCCTCAGCATGCACCCTAAGGAGGTCTCGCATGGGGCCGCGAGGCCATTCTTTCGCCCACCGCAGCGGGCAGCAATTCATCCCAAGGTCGATCCCCCTTCCCTCCTCGCTCTCGAGGCAGGTGCGCCCTCGGGTGTCGCTCGACCGCCAGCCTACTCGGGCCAAGCATTCGCGACCGTTGCCCCAAGCCTGAGCGACGACTTCCAGGTCCGCATGTGCAGGCCCCCGGGGCGTTCCCCTCGTCAGCGCCTCCGAGCGCGCGCGGCGTAGTGCGAGGGCGGAACGCCGACGAGCCGCTTGAAGTCGCGCGCGAAGTGCGCCTGATTGGAGTAGCCCAGCTCGGCGGCGACCCGGGCCACCGAGGCGCCGCCGCCCTCGAGCGCGCTGAGCGCCTCGTGGAGCCGGTAGCGCTGGATGACCCACTTCGGGCTCACGCCCACCGCGTCGCGAAACCATCGCTGCATCTCGCGAAGGTGCATCCCGGCCCGCGCGCGCAGCGCCTCCACCGTGGTCACCGAGCGGTCGTTCGCCGCCGACTCCACCAGCTGCCGCAGCAGCGCCGCGTCGGCCGGCGGCGCAGGCAAGAGCGCGCGGAAGAACTCGGTCGCCACGCCGACGCGCGCGCCGTCGTCGGGCGAGGCTTCGATGGCGCGCGCGTATCGCGCCGCCCGCGCCCGCCCCACCACCTCGGCGAGCGGCACCACCCAGTCCGTGAGCGTCCAGGCGGGCGCGCCGAGCAGGCCGCGAAACCCGCCGGGCCAGAACTTGGCCCCGAAGGCGCGCCCCTCGCCCTCGAGCACCCGGGTGAAGCGCCTGCGCGAGACGCCTCCGACGGTGGCGGCGCCACACTCCACCACCACGTGGAAACACGGGTGCGGCAGCGTCTCGCGCACGACCTGAACGCCCGGGTCGAGCTGCCAGGAGACGCTCCAGAAGTGCTCGAGCGACTCGTCGAGCGGCGGCTCGGGCACGTAGCGCGCGTGGTGGCCGCGCACGCCCTCGAGCGGGGCGGCGCCGATGAGCCCTCGAGGGGGCGCCTCTTTCAATCTCGCCATGTCGCGTTTCTTCAAGCGGCCCTTACGGCGCCCTGCCTACCCTACCGCCATGACCACGATCCGAGGCACCTTTGATGTCGAGGCGCAGCACCAGCCCCCCTACGATACGAGGCCCGGCGCCAAGCTCGGCCGAAGCAGCTTCGAGAAGCGCTTTCACGGGCCCCTCGAAGCCCAGAGCCACGTCGAGATGCTCGGCGCGATGACCGACGTCGAGGGCTCGGCGGCGTACGTCGCCCTCGAGCGCGTCGTCGGGGTCTTGGAGGGCCGGCGCGGCAGCTTCGTGCTGCAGCACAGCGCCACGATGGAGCGCGGCAAGCCATCGCTCAGCCTCACGGTGGTGCCGGACTCGGCGACCGGCGAGCTCGTGGGCCTGCGCGGCTCCATGACCATCGACATCGTCGACGACGTGCACCACTACGGATTCGAGTACTCGCTCTAGCCCTTCGACTCAGCGACGGGTTGGCAGTCGGCGTTGGTCACGGGGACGTTCCTCTCTCGGGGGAAGTTCCCGCAGACGGTCCGCGCGCCCGCGAGGGCATGCTCGCCAATACCTGCTCGATCTTCTCCCAGCTTGGCGGCTTCGCCAGGTGCCTCTCGAACCCGGCCTCGGACGCCCGCTGAAGGTCCTCGGGTAGCGCGTAGCCGCTCAACGCCACGAGGTAGACGCCCTTGAGCGCCTCGTCTGCTCGAAACGCGCGCGCGACCGCGTAACCATCCAGCCCGGGCAGGCCGATATCGCAGAGAACCACATCGGGCCGGAGCTCCCGCGCTTTCGCAATGCCCTCCGGGCCGTCGTACGCCACCTCGACCTCGTGCTTGCCGAGCTCGAGCACCTCGCGCAGGCTGTCTGCCGCGTCGTGGTTGTCCTCAATGACCAGCACCCGCCGACGGTATTGAGTGGCGCTCTCGCGAGGTTGCCTCACAGGGGCCTTCTCCATCGTCCAAGGAAGCCGCACGACGAACTCCGCCCCCTTGCCGAGCCCAGCGCTGAGGGCCGTGACGTCCCCTCCGTGCAGGTCGACGAGCCCTTTCACGAGCGCGAGCCCAAGCCCCAGTCCCCCCTTGTTGCGTTCCAAGGTGGACTCCGCTCGGCTCGAGGGGTGGAACAGGCGCGCGATCACCTCAGGAGCCATCCCCACCCCCGTGTCCGCGACCTGGATGACGGCCTGGCGCGTCGTCGCCTCGGCGGAAATGGTGACCCGAGTCGACCCGCCACGGCCCGTGAATTTGGCCGCGTTCTGCAAGAGGTGGCCAAAGACCTGCGCCAAGCGATTGCCGTCGGCGTTCACGAACACGGGCCTTGGAGAAGGCTGGAGCTCGAAATGCACCTCGGCTTTCTCAAAGTATGAGCGCTGATCTTCCATCGTGGCGCGCAGGAGCTCATTGAGCTCCAGCGTCTGGCGCTGAAGCTCGATCTTGTTCTGGATGATTCGTGTCACGTCCAGAAGCTCATCCACCAGATAGGCCAGCTGCCCGGCTTGGCGATCAATGACGGCCAAAGCGCGCTTCGCCTGATCGCCGCCCGGGGCCGCACGCTCGAGGATGTAGATGCTGTTCCTGATGGGCGTGAGCGGGTTGCGCAGCTCGTGCGAGAGCACAGCCAGGAACTCGTTCTTGCGGCGGTCGGCCTCGGCAAGCTGGAGGTTGGCTTGGCGCAGCGCCTCCTCGGCACGGGCGAGGCTGGTGACGTCCACGAAGGTCATGCCGATGCCTGCGACGTCACCTTTCTGCGTGCGATACGGAAGGATGCGCAAGAGGAACCACGTGTCGCGGTCCGAGGCTCGGACACGCTGCTCGATGCGCTCCTCCGTGCGCAGCACGCTCTCTGCGTCCGCCAAGAGCCGCTCGTAGTGGACGCGCGGAGCCAAGTCGCCTATCGGTCGGCCCACGTCACTCTCGATGAGGCGAAAGAGCGTGGTCGCCGCCGGAGTGAACCGGGTGATGCGCAGATCGCGGTCGAGGAAGATGGTCGCGATCTGCGAGCTCGCGTAGTGGCTCTGCAGGTCGCTCTGGGCGACGTCGAGCGCCTGGACCTTCTCGGGCAGCTCGTCGTTGATGGTCTGCAGCTCCTCGCGTGAGCTCTGCAGCTCCTCGTTGGCAGACTGCAGCTCCTCATTGGTAGAGATCAGCTCCTCGTTGGCGGACTTGAGCTCCTCGTTCGAGGTTTCCAGCTCCTCGGCAGAGGACTGGAGGTCGGCCCGCGTGGTGCGCAGCTCGTCTTCCAGCTGCTCGATGATGAGGCGTTCGCGCTCGAGCGGTGGGGCGCCCTCCGCCTCGAGCACCGCTTCGCTTCCCTCCAACACCACCGCGAAGAGGCCGGCGTCCAAGGGAAGCCCAGGCAACGGTCGCACCGTCAGACAGATGTGACGGAGGCTGCCGCCTGCCTTTTCTGATTCGAGGGGCACGTTCGACCGAACGACCGCCCGTCGGGTCTTCGCGGCCGCCGCGAGCGCCAGGCGCAGCTCGATGCGCAGGCTGGTGTGGGCTTGGTCGAGCAAGTTGTTGGTGGGAGCTCCCTCGCGGGCCTGCAGGTATTGGCTCGTTCTGCCCGAGAGGTAGAGGATCTCGCCGCGCTCGTTGACCACGACGCAGGGCGGGGCGTACTCCTCGCGAATCATCCGCTCCAGGGCCTGGCTGAGGATCGGCGGCTGCAAGAACGACCCGGCCTTCGGGGGCAGTGCGTGAGGCATGCCGCGGGACGCGGCCCGTCCGGTCAATGGCAACTCGAGGGGCCGGACGACTGCATCGCTGCGTCGGAAGATCCGGTGCTGGCGGTCCACTCGAGTAAACAGCTCGTCGCGAGCCGCGAGATCCTCCGAGGGCCCCAGAAGTAGATAGCCCCCGGAGCGCAACGCGAAGTGGAACAGCGGCACCAGCTTCTTCTGCAGCTCGGCCCGCAGGTAGATGAGCACATTCCGGCAGGAGACGAGATCGAGCGACGAGAAGGGCGGGTCTTTGATGAGGCTGTGCACCGAGAAGGTGCACATGTCGCGCAGCTCCTTGATGACCTGGAACGAGGTCTCCTTGCTCCCTTCCTCTTTGACGAAGAAGCGCGCCAGGCGCTCGGGAGAGACGTATTCGCGGATCTCTTCGGAGTAGCGGCCGTGCCGCGCGGTTGCCACGAGCTCGCCGTCGATGTCTGTGGCGAAGATCTGGACGGCGCGCGTGGACTGCTGACGTGCCAGGTGCTCACGCATGAGGATGGCGAGCGAATAGGCCTCCTCGCCGGACGCGCAGCCCGGCACCCAGAGGCGTGCGGGCGTGCCGGGGTTCCCATCATCGAGGATCGCCGGGAGGCAGAGCGTCTCGAGCGCCTCGAAGACCTCTGCATCGCGGAAGAAGTGGGTCACGCCAATCGAGAGGTCCCGGACCAGCGACTCCGCTTCCGAAGCCTCCTGCTTGAGACGCTGAACGTACTCGCCGACCGAGGAGGCTTCCTGGATGCGCATGCGCCGCCCGATACGGCGGACCAGCGTGCCCTCCTTGTAGCGACTGAAGTCGTGCCCCGTGTGCCGCAGCAGGAACTCGCAGACCGTCTTTAGATTCGCGGCGATCTCATCGTCGAGGCGCTCCGCCTTGTCGCGCTGGATGGCCGCCAGGTGATGCGCGTAGGCCAGCACGCGAGCGGGCATCTCTTCGACAGGAAGCGTGGCATCCACCAGCCCGGCGGAGATCACGCTCTCTGGCATGCTCTCGTACTTGGCGGTCTCAAGGGCTTGGGCGAGCGTCAGGCCCCCTTGCTCCCTGATCGCCCGCAGACCGGCCGTGCCGTCCGTGCCGGTCCCGGACAAGATGACCCCGGCCGCAGCCTCGCCTTGGTCCTGCGCGAGAGAGCGCAGGAACGCATCGATGGGTGAGCGCAGACCGGCCTCGGCCGCCTTGACGACCTTGAAGACACCCCTCTCGAGGGTCAACACCGAATTGGGCGGGATGACGTACACATGGTTGGGCCGCGCACGCGTAGCATCCTCTGCCTGCTCGGCCGGCATCCGCGTGTACCTGCCAAGCAACTCCGAAAGCACACTGGGGTGGTGGCGCTCGAGATGCTGCACGACGACGAAGCAGAGCCCGCTGTCCTGAGGCACGTGGGCGAAGAACCGCTCCAGCGCCTCCAGTGCCCCGGCCGAGGCACCGATGCCTACGAAGAACCCCTGGCGCGGGACCTTTGCGACGCTCGGTTGCTGGCTCGCGCTCGATGCAGTGAGCTCTGGTTTCTTGTCTGCCATTGAGATCACCTCAGGGAGTCTGGTCCGGTTGCGGCGACGGAGCGGCCGGCGCTCGGGTCGAAAAAGGCGGCACCTTCGCAAGAATCTGCTCCAGTTGTTCGAGGCTCGGCGGCTTGGCGACGTGGCGATCGAAGCCCGCATCCTGCGCGCGCTGCAGGTCTTCGGGCAGCGCGTAGCCGCTCAACGCCACCAGGTACGTGCCCTTGAGCGCCTGGTCAGCCCGGAAGGCGCGCGCGACCTCGTAGCCATCGATGCCAGGCAGGCCGATGTCGCACAGCACGACCTCCGGACGACACTCCCGCGCCTTCGCGATTCCCTGCGGGCCGTCGTACGTCACCGCGACCTCATGCTCGCCGAGCTCGAGCACGTCGCGCAGGCTGTCGGCCGCGTCGATGTTGTCCTCGATGATCAGCACCCGCCGGCGGCCGCTCGCCGCGCGCTCGCCAAGCTGGGGCATGGCGATTTCCTCCATCGCCAGAGGAAGCCGAACGACGAACTCCGCCCCTTGGCCGGGCCCCGCGCTATGGGCCGTGACTTCTCCCCCGTGCAGATCGACAAGCCCCTTCGCGAGCGCCAGCCCGAGCCCGAGTCCGCCTTTGCTGCGGTCCAGCGTGGAATCCGCTTGGCTGAAGGGCTGGAACAAGCGCGCGACCATCTCCGGCGCCATACCCACGCCCGTGTCTTCGACCCGGATAACCGCTCGTTTCCTGGCCGTGTCGGTGCCGAGGGTGATGCGCGTCTTTCCGCCCCTACCTGTGAACTTGGCCGCGTTCTGCAAGAGGTTGCCCAGGACCTGCGCCAGGCGATTCCAGTCGGCGTTCACGAACACAGGTCGTGGAGCGGGCTGCAGCTCGAGATGCACCTGGGCCTTCTCGAAGAGCGAGCGCTGGTCCTCCATCGTGCGCCGAACGAGCTCGTTGAGCTCCAGGGTCTGGCGCTGCAGCTGGATCTTGTTTCGCGATATCCGAGTCACGTCCAGCAGATCGTCCACGAGGCGGGCCAGCTGCCCGGCTTGGCGGTCAATCACTCCCAGAGCACGCTTCGCCTGGTCGCCGCCCGGCGCGGCTCGTTCGAGGATGAAGGTGCTATTCCTGATCGGAGCCAGCGGATTGCGCAGCTCGTGCGAGAGCACGGCCAGGAACTCGTTCTTGCGTCGGTCGGCCTCGAGCAACTCCTCCTCGGCCCGCTTGCGCTCGGTGATGTCGATGTTGACGCCGGTCAGGCGGAGCGGGTTCCCGGCTGGGTCCTTGGACGCCTGGAATCGGCCCGCCAGCCAATGGACGCTTCCGTCTGACCAGACGACGCGCCAATCCCCTTCCACCGGCTGGCCCGTCGCCAAGGCCTTCTCCACCAGGCGAATGGCGCCCTCCCGATCCTCAGGATGGACCAACTGCTCCCAAGCCGGCTGCGTGTTGGCAAAGCCGCCGGTCGGCAGCCCGTACATGGCTTCAAGCTCCGCCGACCAGGTGTTCAGACCGGTCTGGATGTTCCACTCGAAGCTGCCGACGTGCGCCACCTGCTGCGCCAGCCGCAGCCGCTCCTCGCTCTCGCGCAGCGCCTCCGCGCGCTGGTAGTTCTCAATCAGGCTTCCTGCCTCGCGCGCAAGGAGGTCGAGCAGCCTCAGCGTGCCCTCCTCCGGTCGGTGGGGCTCGGTCCAGTGCGTTGAGAACATTCCGAGCAGCGCGCCGTCGCGCGCGACCAACAAGGTAGACTGGACGGCGCGCACGCCCGCTGCCTCCATCACCGCCATCGTGGGCGTCCCGAGGAAGATGGGGCTCTTCGAGACATCCTCGACAAGCACTCGCGCGCGCCTTCGCAGCGCCTCGCCACAGACGGCAGGGCCTTCATGGACCACCGAGAAGTGGTCGAGGAAGGGCTTTTGGAAACCCCGATGGGAGACAATCCGCAAGGTCTTCGATGTCTCGTCGAAGAGCTGCAGCGTCCCCTTTTGCGCATGGGTGAGGTCGACCGCTGCGTCAATCACGGCTTGGAGGAGCGCAGGTAGCTCTTCATGGCTGATGAGCCGGGAGCTGAGCTCATGCAGCCGTTCCAGGCCGGCATGATCGGCGGCAAGGTGCTGCTGAGCACGTTCGAGCTCCTCGTCGGACCATTTGCGTTCCGTGATGTCGATGTTGATGCCGGTCATTCGCAGCGGCTTGCCGAGCTCGTCCTTGATGACCTGCCAGCGCCCGGCCACCCAATGGACGCTCCCGTCAGGCCACACCAGGCGCCATTCCCCCTCGGTCGGCGCTCCAGTCGCAAAGGACTGCTCGACCCGGCGTACGACCTCAGCGCGGTCGTCGGGATGGACGAGTCTCTCCCAGGCAGGCTGGGTCTTGGCGAAGCCTCCACGCGGTAGGCCGTGCATCGCCTCCAGCTCGGGAGTCCAGGTGGCCACGCCGGTCTGGAGGTTCCACTCGAAGGTGCCGACGTGCGCCACCTCCTGCGCCCGCCGCAAGCGCTCCTCGCTCTCGCGCAGCTGCTCGTCCGCCATTCGTTGCGCCGCCGCCGAGCGGCTAAGCCGGGCGGCGCTTCGCCACAAGAGCACCGTGGAGAAGAGCACAACGGAGATGATGAGCATGCCCCTTCCCGTGGCTCTATCGAACAAACCCGCGCGTTCGCCTTGCACCCGGAGGAACCCGAGCACCAGCGGAACCAGGAACGCCCAAGGGAGGAACCGGCGCAGGAGCGCCCCGCCCGCGTCCTGGCGCAGCAGCACGGCCATGGGGCCAACGTCGCGGGGCGCGAGCACCAGCCCGATCCCCAGCGACAGCAACGCCACCACGGTCGGCCACGCGATGCCGGTCAAGTTGGCGTTGCCATAGAACGTGTCGATGCTGAAGAGGTAACCCACCGCCGGCACAAGGCTGATCAAGCACGTCGCGAGGCCGAGGTACGCCGCGACCGCCCGCGGCCATCGCCGTCCCCTGGCGAGGGCGAGCAGGCCGAGGCCGATGAGGACGAAGCTCACCGACGCCGGCGGCCCCATGCGGTTGGGGCTGACCGTCGCGACCCCTCCCTGGGGCTCGACGGCGAGGAGCTGGTCGATGCCCAGATTCCAACGGAACAGGTGCTCGCCGAGGGTCAACGCCCCGATGAGCAGCGCGAGCGCAGAGGCGATGGCACCCGCCCAACGCCTCGGGCCGCGCGCGCCCCCTGGGCCCAGCAAGAGCAACGCCGAGCCGGCCAGGAACAACGCCAGGGCGGCGTTGGTCTTCACCGTGATCGTGCCGCCGGCCGGCCAGCGAGGTGCGTAGCCGCGGAACCAGGCCACGAGCCAGACGCCGGCAATAATCACGGCGGCCGCGCCAGCGACGCGGACAACCCCAGCGAACGAGTGCGGATGTCCTCGGCGACGTCATGAGGTGCACCTGGGGCGCGCGAGCGTCATGAGTCCGCACGCCGCGCTTTCTCCCTCGTCGGACCGGGCCCATCCTCCCTCGCAGGCCCCCGACTCGTTGTCGCTGACGACACGACAGCGGCCCCTCCGTCGTGAACCCAGGCGTCAACCTCGGCGCGCTTGAACTTCCACAGCCGCCCGATGCGGTGAGCCGGCATGCTCTGCTTGCTGAGCCAGGCGTAAAGGGTGTCCCGACTCACCCCGAGGTAACGGGCGATCTCTTGCACTGAAAGCCACCGATCATCCATCGCCGCCTCCTCTCCCCGTCCATCGCGTCAAGATCCTCGACGACAAATCACTTGGCCGCCACGGAGCATCGAAATTGCCGAGTTGCGCAACGAGGCCGGCGGGTCGCTCGCCGGCTTCGGGCTCGTGGTGCTCGGCCCCGCGTTGCAACCGGTGATTGACTTTCTTTCCCTGCGAAACCGGCCACGCACAGGAGCGCTCGCTCACCGCCCGAGTTCTCGGGCTGCGTCGAGTGCGGACGTCTGGATTGACGATCGCAACTTCTGCACCCGAGCTTTCTCTTTGCCATCGCACGGCGGGATGTCTTCTTGGTCACGCGACAATGGGGCTCGATCTTCCTTCACTCTGCACTGAGGTGAAGTGAACAAACTTGGTTGCGGAATGAATCCGAGGCAACAGGATCTATTCGGCTCCTGGCTGATTTGTTGCCCAGCGCTCAGGCCGCCACTCGCATCGAGCGGTACCTCGGGCCGCTTCCCCCACGCTCGGCGCGTTGCCGGCCTCAGCAGGCCTCCTGTGCCCGAGACGCGAAGCAGAGAGCCTGAGAAAGCCTTCCCCAAGGCTCTCTGCTTGGCTCGTGCGGATACCTGCTCGCCGCCGGATGGCTGGACCGCGCCCGTGCTCGTGCTCGCCAGCGCCCGCCTCTCGTCGGATTCAGCCGATGGTCTTCAAGAGCTGACTGAAACGCCCGGCGTGGGACTTCTCGGCCTTGGCGAGCGTTCCGAACCAGTCGGCAATCTCCGGGAAGCCCTCCTCGCGAGCCGACTTGGCCATGCCAGGGTACATGTCGGTGTACTCGTGCGTCTCTCCCGCGACGGCGGCCTTAAGATTGGTGGCGGTGTCGCCGATGGGCAAATCGGTCGCTGGGTCGCCGACCTTCTTGAGGAAGTCGAGGTCGCCGTGGGCGCGCCCCGTCTCGCCCTCGGCGGTCTCGCGGAAGTTGGCGGCAATCTCAGGGTAGCCCTCGACGTCCGCGACCTTGGCGAAATAGAGACACCGGCGATTGGCCTGCGACTCCCCCGCGAAGGCATCCTTCAGGTTCTTATGGGTCTTGGTGCCCTTCAGGTTTGCCATCTTCGCTCTCCTTCGAATTGTCCCAAATTCATGAAGCTTCAAAGCCCCATCAATGCGTCGCATTGGATGCGGCCAAGGACGAAAGAGTGGCCTTTCCCCCCGGACCGTCCGAGGCCCGGATGGTTGCGCCGACCGAGCTCTCGCACTCCATGGCGCCCGTGCGAGGCTGTTCAGCGAACCGGATCTGCCAACGAGGATGCACGAGTCCCGGCGTGCTCAACAGGCCCGACAGCGGCGACTGCGAGCGACCGACAGCCTCCCCACGGACCGGCGCGGAGCCGGCTCAGTCCGGGTAACGCCGCAGCTGTGCCACGGCGTTCCGGGTTTCGCCACCGTTCCTCGGCGCCAACAATATTCTCTACACGGTGAATGAAGGTGGACGGCTACACTTCGCCAATTCTGGTCCGCCGCGAGGTTTCCAAATGTCGATCCAAGGGCAGGGTTCGCGACGACGGAGCTGGGCGCCCTACGTGGCCAACGTGATGGTGGGGAACGCGGTGCTGGCCGCGGGCGTCGACGGCCCGCACCTCAGGGAGATGCTCTGGAACGCGCACAATGGCTCCTGGGTTGCGTTCCGCAACTTGGGCTTCCAGCTGCTGGCGTTTCACGCTCTTCCGACCGCGGTCGCGCTGGCGTTGATTCTGTCGAGCCGCGTTCTTCTGCGGCGCTGGCCCAGTCGGGTCTTGCTCGCCGTTTGCAGCCTCGTCCTTCCCCCGAGCGTCGTCGTGCTCTCAACCGTGGCTTGGGACCTGCCAGGCGGCCCCGTGGCCGCCTTCGGCTGGGGGCTGTTCACGCTCGCGTTCGCATGGCACCTTGCCACGCCCCTGGTCTTGGTCAACGCCGCCACGCTCGGGCGGGGGATCGTCCGGTGGCGCGGGATCGACCGAGAGGTGATCGGCCCCTTCGACGCCTGAACTCCACTGCGCTTCTTGCGCACAGGCGGTCCGCGCTGCGTCTTTGCCCAATCGCTGGAAGCGCCGATGTCTTAGGGGTTTCGCCCGGCCACGTCGCCGTCGCCGACCAACCACGCCCACGTCGAGCGTCCACGTCCAAGTCTACGTCAACGCCCCAAATCCGACGGGTCTCCCAGCTGCCGCAGCAGGCGGCTTCGTCGCGGCATGGTCGAGTCGAAATCTCTCGAGCCTCGCGCCGCTGATAGAGTGCGTGGGCTTCTCGGTGGCCTGGTGCTCGCCGCGGGGAGCCCGACGCCGAAGGTCTGAGCGGGAGGGGCCCATGTTCAGCCGCAACTACCACAGCGAGCTCAGCTACATTCGCGAGCTCTGCCGAGAGTACGCACAGCTCCACCCCAACGTGGCAGGGCTCTTGGGCGAGCGGGGCGCGGACCCGGACGTGGAGCGGCTGCTCGAGGGGTTCGCGTTCCTCTCGGCCCGGGTCCGGGAGCGGGTGGACGACGAGGTCCCGGGAATCGTCCACGAGCTGTGCGAGCGGACGGCCCCGTTCCATCTGCGGACCCTTCCGGCGTGCTCGGTGGTGGAGTTCACTGCTTGACACGTTCAGGCCGCTCAACATGTCGCACAAAAGGAGGCCAAAGAGGCGATTCCCGGAACTGTCAAACTTCGGGCGCCTCCCCGGCAGAGCCGGGGGAACTCCTACAAGCATTTGGACTACCCCCTCGCCCACCGGCCACCCCCGTCGAGCGTGAGCACCGCCCCGGTCATGTAGCGGTTCGTCGCCGCGAGCACAATCGCCTCGGCGAGGTCTTCCGGCTGGCCGACGCGGCCGACCGGGAGCGTCTTCTCGGCCCACCCGAAGTAGTTCTTCTTCATCTCCGGAGGCATGGCGTCCCACCACGGCGTGTCCACCACGCCGGGCGAAACGGCGTTCACCCGGATCGGCGCGAGCTCGACCGCCAGCACCGGCACGGTCGCCTCGATGGCCGCGTTGATGGCGGCGAGGCCGGCGGTGCCGGGAAGGGCGGCGCCGGCCGAGGCGGCGCTCACGAACGTGATCGACGCCGCGGGGGCGAGGTGGGGAAGCGCGGCCTGCGCCACCGCGAGCTGCGTGAGGAGCTTCGCATCCAGCCCGGAGCGGAGATCGTCGAGCGCGAGCGCGCGGAACGGCCCGGCACCCTTCCCGCCGGACAGCGCGAGCACCAGCGCGTCGACCGGCGGCCCGTCGAAGAGCCGCGCCAGGTCCGCCGGGACCGCCGCGTCCGCCACCACGCCCTGGAGGCCTGTGCCGACGAGCGCCTCCACCTTCCTGCGGTCGCGCCCCGCCGCGACCACGTGCGCACCGAGCGCGTGGAGCCGCCGTGCGTCCCGACGCCATCGGGTATCCTGCCGAGGTCATCTGGGTTCCAGGCAATGACCTGCCGAACGCGCCTTATCGGACACTGGTCTATCCGATCGATCTGTCGGCTTTTCGGTTCTCGAACGCCGTGCCGCCGCCGCCGGCGGTTCCCTGAGAACGTCGATGAGAGATGATCCTTGATGACGATACACTCGGGACGGAAGCAAGGCGCCGCTCTTCGTGGCAAGGCTTGGTCTCTCCTGCTGCTGGCGTCAATAGGCGGGAGCGGGGCGTGTGGAAAGTCGAATTCCTCCACCGAGTCGCCCGTCGACGGCGCCTGCGGGTCAGCGAACGGCGCCACGTTGAGCGCCGCGCCGACGACGGGGCTCTGCGACGTCGGTGCTGCGTCGACCGTCTCGGGCACCGGCCCCTGGGTCTGGGGCTGCGCCGGAGTCGACGGTGGGACGACAGCCATCTGCATCGCTTCGGCGCAGGCCAGTTCGGCCGGCGAGGGCCTCACGATACCCGGCGTTGTCTGCGACGGGGTCACCGACAATGCGGCGGCCATCAACGCGGCGTTTTCCTCGGCCGCCAACAACTCAATCCTGATGTTCCCGGCGGGGATATGCGTCTTCGAGTCGCCACTTCAGGTTCCGGTCGCCATCAAAAACATCACGATCGCTGGCCAAGGCAAGGCATCTACTGAGCTCCTATTTTCGGGGGCGGACCCGACTGCCGACCTCCTGACAGTTGGGACCGGGTACGGCGGAGTGCAGCCTTACAATATCACGCTGCAAGGGTTCCGCATCTGGTCCTCGACCCCCATGACGGCCGGAACTGCGATCCATCTGCATGGCGCGGAGATCCTCCTCAAAGACTTCGAGGCGTCTCGCTATGGCACCGCGAACAACACGCTCTGGAACGGCGTCTGGTTCGACGAAACCGGGGCCGCGTCGATGTCGGGCGACTACCTCGTCAATGCACAGAACGACGCCGTCCGGGTGAGCGGGTGTGGCCCATCCTGCGCCACCTACGATCTTTGGATCAGTGGATCCGGCAAGATCGGCGGGTCAAAGGTTGGTGTCCATGTCGGCGGCGGCTTCGACGGCGTGCACATCGGTGGGAGTGCCGTCGTCACGAACAACGGGACGAACTATCTTCAGGACTCCGCGCTCGACATTGGCTCGCACTATAACCAGAACATCTGGATCGGCCCCGAGGTCGACCTCGTGATCGCGCAGTGGTGGCCCTCGGCTTCGCTGTCCTCGGTCGCGGCGGCGGGGTCCGGTGGAACGCCGAGTCTCGCGCATTGTCAGGTCCACTTCTCGGCGTGGAATGGCATCCGTGATGACGTGGACGTCGCGACCAATTCTTTGGGCGGGATTGCCTCCATCCATTCAATGCAGGTCAACGCTGGGTATGCCGTCGCGCCGAGCAGCCCAATCGCAGTGAGCTCCGACACGTGCGGAGACCTGACCGGTGCCGCGCTCGACATCGGCATGGAGCCGATGAGCGGCAACAACGTCTACGTCGATGAGCCTACTTGCGCCGAAGCGTTTTCCCCCAGCCTCGTGATCGGAGCGGCGCTCGGCAACGCCTCCAATGTCAACCTGCTGGTTCACGCCTATTCGTCGGGTAGCTCGAACAACCAGAGGTGCACCGTCATGCTGACGGCGGCGGCGATCAGCAATGCCGCAAGCGATGGAATTCTGGTCGATGATGCGAACGCGCTGGTCGCGATGGACAGCGGGACGGACGTCTATGGAAACCGCGGCTATGGAATCAACGCCTCCGTCCCCTGGGCCGGCCTGCTGTCCGTCGGCGTCATCCGTGACAACACCGGCCACCCAGCGCAGACGGCCCCGAACGTCGTCATGCCGGCCGGCTTCGATGGAATCGGCATTGACAATACCGGCAACCCGGCTGTCGGCGGGACTTGCGCGGCAAAATGGACGAGCGGCTATTTTGACGGCGTGATCACGGTAGGCACAAACGGGTGCGCGCCTGACCAGAATGTCGCGCTCACTTTCGCGCAGCCTGCGCCGAACAATTGGGAATGCGTCATGACGAACTGGACCTTCGGCGGACGCACGCTGACTCAAACCTACGGGACACAAACTCTCTCCAAATTCGCCGTCGGGACGGCGGGCTTGAACGCCGGAGACGAGATCCACTACCAATGCGTCGCCAGGTGAACGTCCGCCTGCTGTGACGAGTTGCCCGCTGTGGAAAGGCCCCTCGACAGATCAGCCAATTGCTGGGGCGCGCACCGTGGGCATTTGCGCGAGCGCGAGGAAGTCGACAACCCCCGGAGGAGCCTCGACTCCCGCCACCGGTGACGGTGGCGCTACCTCGCGCGCGGGGGGCGGCGGCGCGCGGTCCTTCGGCCCTTGGCGGCTCGGCCCGGCGTGGTGTGTCGCGTCAGCGCGCGTTCCACCGCGGAGGCCACCAACTCGCCCGCGATCCCCAGCGCCTCGGTGGTTCTCCAGGCGCGGCTCAGCATGAAGCCGCCCTCCAGCGCGCCGACGAGCGCGATGGCGAGCTCCCGGGCTTGGCGGCGCTCGACTCCGGCGGCGCGGAAGCGCTTTGCGCCGGCCTCGCCCCACTGCTCGAAGACCTCGGCGGTGGCCTTCCGCATGGGCTCGCTCATGCTCGCCACCTCCAGCGCGGTCGTCCCGATGGGACAGGCATCGGCGTAGTCCGTCGCGCGCAGCGCCTCCGCGGCCCCGAGGAAGACGGCGCGCACGCCGGAGGGCGCATTGGGCGCTGCGTCGAACACCGCCTCGACCAGGCGGCGATACTCCTCGCCCGAGCTGCGGATCACCTCGACCCCGAGGTGCTCCTTCCCTCCAGGAAAGAAGTGATACAGCGAGGCGAAGGGAGCGCGCGCCCCCTCGAGGATCTGTTTGATGCCGGTGCCGTTGTAGCCTTGCCGCCGGAAGAGCTCGGCGCTGGCCGTCATGATGCGCTGCTTGGTCGTGGCGTTCATCTTGACCAATCTACGCTGAGTAGATAGATCTATCTAGTCACGCACTCTGCTGCACCGGAAGAGGAGCCATGCCGAACCTGGAGCTCACGGCGGGAGCGATCGAGGTTACCGACACGGGCGGTGAAGGGCCGGCGCTGGTCTTCCTCCACGGGCTCGTCATGGATGGGTCCGTCTTCGACACGGTGGTCCGCGAGCTGCGCGCGGATTTCCGGTGCATCGTCCCCACGCTCCCGCTCGGCAGTCATCCAAGACCGATGCGCCCCGATGCGGATCTGTCGCTCCGCGGATTCGGGGCGATGGTGCATGAGCTCCTCGAGCGGCTCGATCTGAACGACGTCACGCTCGTGCAGAACGACCACTCCGCGGGGCTGGTCGCCGCCGGCTCGCACTCCGAGCGCATCGGGCGCTTGGTCATCTCCTCGTGCGAGGCCTTCGACAACTACCCACCGGGCCTGCCGGGAAAGAACGCAAAGATGCTGGCGCGCATCCCCGGCGGCCTCTATTGCGCGATGCAGATGTTGCGCTGGCGCGCGCTTCGCCGGCTGCCCTTCGCGCTCGGCAGGATGGCGAAGCGGCCCATCCCCGACGAGCTCACCGACCGGTGGCTTCGGCCGGCGCAGCGCTCCCGCGAGATCCGACGCGATCTCGTGAAATACGCGGCCCATGCGCGCGCGGAGGACATGCTCGAGGTCATGGAGCGCGTTCGCGCGTTCCGGCGGCCCGTGCTCGTCCTCTGGGCTTCCGAGGATCGGGTGATGCCGGTGGAGCACGGGCGCCGCCTGAAGGAGCTCTTCTTCGACGCGAGGCTGGTGATGATCGACGACAGCTACACGCTCATCCCGCTGGATCAGCCGGAGGCGTTCGCTCGGCACATTCGCGCATTCGTGGCCGAGACGCCGCTCGAGCTTTCGGCAGCGCCGAACCCAAACTCGGGGGCACGAGCATGAGCCCGGAGCCCCCGGCGCGCCGCACGGCAGCGAGCCAACCGAGGCGCACCCGGCGACGCCGCCGCTCCCTGAGCTCGGGCGAAAACTCACTTAAGACCGCCTTCGCCCTGGACCCATGTGCGCTCCGGCCCATCGCCCAGGAGCGCGGCCTCGCCCTGGTGGACCACCGCGACCCGAACCACCTCCTCGAGAACC
This sequence comes from uncultured delta proteobacterium, assembly GCA_963772225.1. Lineage (GTDB taxonomy): Bacteria > Myxococcota > Myxococcia > Myxococcales > UBA5297 > CAVYWD01. The sequence continues at coordinate 251,103 of CAVYWD010000001.1, forward strand.
CGACCGCCGAGAATAGGCTGGTGCTCTTGTTCGAAAAGCTCGAAGGCGCGCACTCAGGGCTGAAAAGAGCTCAAGCTCTGGGAAAGCCCACCGCATTCACACAAACCCCGGACCGCTCCATGAGACCCCTTGCCGGAATTCTCGCCTGCTGGCTCGCACTGGTCGTTCTGGCCAGCTGTGCGGCGGACCCGCCGCGGTCACAAGAGGAAGCCGGTGGGCTCGCGTCGGCCCTCGACAGCGGTGATGCGGCTCTCGCTCCCGTTCGCCCGGACGCGGGCGGCGGCGCAGGTCCGGAGGACGCCTCGGCCCCGCTCGACGCGGGGGACGCGTCCCTTGCGCACAGTGGGACGCGCGACGCAGGTCGCACGGAGCCGGCCGATGCCGAGATGTCGCTGCCCGCCGACGCGGCTCTGCCGGCCAACCCCGATGCGGCGACGCCGGCCATCGACTGGCACGACTACCTCGTGCAGGACACCTGCCGTTCCGGCGGCGTGCCCGTCTCCGGAGACCCATACTCGTGTCCCGAGCACTCGGACCTGCAGCCGGGCGAGCGGGTCCACGCGAGCTTCAAGTACGCCTCGTCGGCCCGCGACATGCTGATCCACTCCCTGCCGCGAGCCTCTCCCCACGGCAAGACCGCCTTCGTCTGGTTCGACTCGGGAAACAACGCCAACGGCAAGGGCACCTTCGATCTCGACGATCCCCACTGCAAGGTCCCCTCCACGCTCTGCGAGACCAGCGGTGACGTCGACATCGTCGATCTGGACGAGGCGCACTGGGATGGGCCGTGGTTCAACATCGTGTCGGCGATGGCCACCGCAAACTTGCAAACGGGCGGCTACCTCGCGTTCACCACCTCGGCGCCCGACTCGACGGCGGGCAGTTGGCCCGACGCTTGGCTCTTCGGAGTCAACGGGACGGCCGACTCCAGCGCCATCGGCCTCAGCGTCTACCGGGACTCGGCGGGACACATCGATACCTACAGCCGCGCGCAGATGTGGAACCGCAACATCTGTTCGACGCCGCTCGGGCAGGTGCCCCCGACCTGCACCGCGCTCGGCTACAATCAGTGGCTCGTCGCGAACTCGGTCTACATGGGGGAGAACAAGACCTTTCAGCGGGTCATCATCAGCATGCACACGGTCGACCACGACACGCTCGCCAGCTGCGTCGGCCACCTGGAGCTCTACCTCCACAGCCGCGAGTACGGCCTGATGAGCCATCAGACCTGGCGCGCCGTCGGCTGCGACTCGAACCCAAGCGCCAACATCGGATGCAGCGACAACGAGAAGTCGATGGTGGTCAGCCCCATGAGCTACTACTTCGGCACCACGTCAATCCAGCTCCAGCGAAAGGCGTGCCTGCGCACCGTCACCAACGGCCCCGAGTACGTCTACGATCCCCGCGCCCTCTCGCAGCCCTCGCGCGTGCAGCCCTATCCCAACGCCTTGGTGGTCGACGACGTAGGCTACGGCAACATCCTGATGAACCCGCACTTCTCGTGGACCGATACCGGCATCGCCGGCTGGAGCGCCTACGACGCGCTCACCGAGAAAGTCGTCACGGGTGCCGGCGACGTCGCGCGCTACAACGATGCGGCGGAGGTGTGGTGCAACGGCGACTGCGCGGGCAGCTCCATCTACCAGGACGTCGATCTGGACGGCCGCGCCCCGTCCCTCAAGGGCAATACCGTGGACTTCGGCGCCCGGGTCGCCCACTCGAGCGGCACGCCCGCCGGCGGCGGGAGCCTCTACCTTTGGCAGTACCACTCCGACTGGACTGCCAACGGACAGACGAGCGTCGCGTTCACCGCGAGCGACAGCTGGCCCAGCCCCACCGGCACCTTCGTCACCGGCACGGCAGTCATCAAGAGTGACACCCGCTTCATTCGCTACCAGGTCTACGTCAACAACGCCGCCACCCGGTACGTCGTCGACGACACATTCGTGACCCGGGCGAATTGAGCGCGCAAGGCGAAGTTGGCCGCTCGTCGCAGTCACCTCGTTCGCGTCCGCGCTCATCGCTTCCCGGAGCCTTTGCGCCTAGGAAATCCGAGGGCGCCGGTCGGTCACTGCCCCGAGAAGGCAACCCCTGGCGCCAAGGACGAAAGAGAGGCCTTTCCCCCCAACCGTCCGAGGCCCGGATGGTTGCGCCGACCGAGCTCTCGCACTCCATGGCGCCCGTGCGAGGCTGTTCAGCGAACCGGATCTGCCGACTGAGGATGCACGAGTCCCGGCGTGCTCAACAGCCTCCCGATGCGCTGCCCGGAGCAGCTCTGTCGCGAAGCGCTGGTGAAACTTCTCCGAGTTGCGCGCAACGCTCCCCAGCGTCCTGCGGCACCAGGTTGCCGATGGTGCCGCATTGGCCAAGAGCAGGGCGGAGCCCGCCTTCGTCGCAAGGCGGCGAACTCCCTCGACGCACCCTTCACCGATCGCCAAGGCGGCAAGCACGGCGTCGAGCGCCACTCGCGACGGAGCCTCACCAGCCTCCATCGGGTTCCCGCCAGCGAAGACGCCGCCGGCGCGCTCAGAACGTGTACTTGATCTTCGGAGAGAGCGCGAAGGCCAAGAGCTGCGCCCCGGTCACCCAGCGCGCGCTCAGGTCGGCGCCCAGGCTGATGTGGTCCAAGCGGGTCGCGTACTCGACGCCCACGCCCGCGCCCGCGGCGAAGGCCCGGCCGACCAGCGAGGAGCCGCTGCGCCGCGGCTCCGGGTCGAGGACCGCCAGGCCGGCGTAGAGCCTGGGCTGGACCGTGAGTCGCTCCGAGAAGAAGAGCTTATAGCTCGCCTGCGCGGTCATCAGCGCCACGGTGAAGTTGTCGGCGGCGGTGTTGTCGGCCGTCGCCGGCCGCGTCCCGTCGAAGACGCATGTGCCGCTCGCCGCCGCGGCGAAGCAGCTCGAGGCGGAGGCGCCCAGCCCGAAGCTCGCCCCCACGCTGAAGCGGCGGCCGAGGTCGTAGCCCAAACCGAGCTGCAGGTAGACCTGGGGGCTCGAAAGCGTCGCCTGGCCGGTCGGGTCGCGCCCGCCCGCGGTGGCGAAGCCCCCCAGGCTCACGTCGGCGAAGAGCCCGGAGCGGAGGACCTGGGGCACGCCCTCCGCCGGCGCCGATGCGCGGGACGCGGCCGGCGCCAGCGCGGCGAGCGCGGCGACCATCAGGGTTCTTGCTCGTGTGCTCATGGCCGCCTTCGCCCACCTTCGCTTTTGGAGAAGCCCGCACTCGCGGCAGCGCTACTCTGCGCTGCTCTCGTCCTCGCCGCCGCCCGCCGCCTTGAAGACCCAGGGGTAGTTGATGACGCAGACCCCGCCGCCCTTCGGCTCGGGGAACTTCCAGCGGCGGACCCGCGTCAGGATGCACTGCTCGACGCCGGGGCTGCTCAGGGTGGACTGGAGCACGCTCGCGTCGCTGACGGCGCCCGCCGGGTCGATGGTGAAGCTGACGCTCACCTTGCCGGCGAGGGACGGCTGTCGATTCAGCTCCACCTCGTAGCAGTACCGCACCTCGCTCGCGTGGCGGGTGACGGCCTTGCCGATCACGGCGCGCTCGCACGAGCCGCTCACCGTGGTCTTGCCCGGGACCACCCGGGTCTCGGCGCGCCCGTGCGCGTCCCCCAGGTTCATCCCGAACTCGCCGCCGCCCGAGCCGCGCCCTCCGCCGCCGCGGGTTCCCAGGCCGCCCAGCCCCAGACCGCCGCCGCCCCCGGGGCCCGTCCCCCGCGCGCCGAGGCCGGCGATGGCCTGGCTCTCGCCGACACCGCCGCCCTGCTTCAAGCTGCCCAGCGCGTCGCGAATGCCCGTTCCAAGGCCCCCGGGCGCGAAGACGCTGCTCGTCGGCCCGGTGCCGCCGCCCAGGTACGCGAGCAACCCGGCGCTCATGGCCCGCCGGCGGCGGTCGTCGGCGACGGGGCTCTGCCCTCGCTGGGAGCGCTTTTCGGGCGCAGGGCTCGCCTCCTTCGCCTCCTCTTGCTTCGCCTCCGCCCGCTTGCTCGCCAGCTTCGCCGGAGGCTTGGGCGGAGGGCGGAACAGGAGCTTGGCGAAGCGCTGCGGGTTCTGGAACAGATCGTCGGGGCGCTGGACGAGCCGCGGCCCTTTCGTCGCGAGCAGCACGAAGAGGGAGATGGCCGCGATCCGAGATCGCCGCGGCGATGGCGGAGAAGGTCAGAACGGCGGGGTCGACCCCGCGCAGCCCCTGCCGCGGCAGGGGGTCGGGGCGCACGAAGCGCAGCAGCAGCGCGACCTCGCCCCACTCGAGCTCCGCGCGATCGCCCGGCTCCAGGGCGAGCGAGCTTTCGCCGCCCGAGATGAGGCCGTCGCGGGCGAGCTCCTCGCGCCCCCTCTCGACACCGCCCCGGAGCAGGCGCACCCGCGCCACTGCCGGAAGGCAGAGCGCCCAGCGCCCGTTCGCCAGCGCCGCCAGCGCGACCGACTCGCCCGCGCCGAAGATCTGGAAATGGTTTTGCCCGCCCTCCCCGGCAGTCGCCGGGCCGCGGTCGTACTGGCAAACCTGGAGGAGCGAGTCGCCCCAGAAGTGCGCCACCTCGAGCCGGACGTCGGGGGCCGCTCGCGCGTCGCCGCCCGCCGGGCTCGGCTCCTCTCGCAACCTCTGCTCGCGGGCGCTCAGCGGCGCGGCCAGGACCGACGGCCGGCGCGGCGGCGCCTCGGGCGCGTCGACCGAAACCTCCAGGCGGCAGTCGCCCAGCTCGAGCCGATCGCCCGCGGCGAGCACCGTCGGGCCGGCGATGGCGGCGCCGCGAACCCGCGTGCCGCCCTCGCTGCCCAGGTCGATGACGGTGAGCTTCCCGCGGTCGAGCTTGACCAGGCAGTGGAGCGCCGAGACTTTGGGGTCGTCGAGCCTCAGCGCCGCCGCGGGCCCCGAGCCGACCAGGACCCCCGCCGGGTCGCCCTCGGCCGAGCCCTTCGGGAGCCCGTCGGGCCCTTCGACCTTGAGAACCAGCTTCGTGGCCATGGCCGCTGCTCGCCTCCGACCGCCGCGCCCTCGCGCACCCACCTCAAGCCCGCGTCTCGGCTCCCGCCTTATTAGAGGTTGTCGACCGACCTCTGGAGCTCGGGCAGAAAATCGCTGCGCAGCCGGATGAGGCTGCCGAACTTGGTGCGCTTCCGGTTGATGACGTAGCTCCCTTCGGGCTTGGTCAGCTCACCCTCGAGCGTCACGTCGCCGAAGTCGATGACCGTCTTCTTCTTGTAGACGGTCTTATCGGCGCCCTGCACCACCTGCGGCTCAGCCGCTCGGGCGATGCCGGCAGGCGCCGCGAGGCCGAGGAGCGCCAGGAAGAACAGGCGTTTCATTGCAACCACCTCCCGCGCGAGCGCCGAAGCTTAGCGCGAACGAGCCGCTCCCGAGCTGGGCATCGGCTGGTCATGGCCCTTTGGGCGCGCCGTCGCCGCCGCCCTCTCCTCCGGCCTGGGCCTTCAACCGCATCTCGACCGCCGCGAGCTCGCCGGCCGCCTTTTGCTGGAGAGGCCCCCGGGCGCTCGCCAGCAGGCGTCGATAGGTCTGGACGGCTCTCGGCAGGTCCTTCAGCTCGCCCGCGCAGGCCCGCGCGAGCCCGTAGAGCGCCTCCGGCAGGTCGGCCTTCAGGGCGAGCGCCTTCTCGAAGGCGGCGGCGGCCTCCTTCGCCCGGTGGCCGCCGTCGTCGCGGCGCGCGCCCTCGTAGGCCCAGCCCAGGCGCAGGAACGCCTCGGCGTCCTTGGGCCTGAGAGCCACGAGCCGCTCCAGGCTTCGGGCCGCCGCCGGGTAGTCGCGGGCCGCGAGCGCCAGCGCCCCCAGGTTCGCCAGCGCGGGCGCGAACGCGGCGTCGAGCTCCAGGGCCTTCTGGAAGCTCGCCAGGGCCGCGCCGCGCTCGCCGAGCCGCACCTGGGCGAGGCCCAGGTTGTTCCAGGCCGCAGGGTCGTTCGGGTCGAGGCCCTGGCCCGTCGCAGCCAGAAGGCGCGCGAGCGGCAGCCGGCCCTCGTCCGCAGCGACGAGCGCGAGGTGCTGGTAGGCGCCGCGCGGGTCGGCGCCCCGCGACAAGAGCCGCCGAGCGACTTGGGTTGCCTCGTCGAAGCGCCGCGCCAGCCGCAGGAGGACGGCCAGGTTGTTCAAGAAACGGGGCTCGTCGGGCCGCCGCGACAGCGCCTGCCGGTAGAGCGCGATCCCCCGGTCGAGCTCGCCCGCATCGCGGTAGACCTGGCCGAGGTTCAGGAGGGCGCCCTCGCACTCCGGGTCCACGGCCACGGCGGCCTCGTAGTGGCGGGCCGCGCCGTCGAGGTCGCCGTCGGCCTGTGCGAGGACGCCCAGCTCAAAGTGCGCCGAGGCGCGCTGGCCGTCCAGCGCGACCGCCCTTTCGAAGAGAGCGCGCGCCTTGCCCCGGTCGTTCGCCCTCAGCGCCGCAAACGCCTCCTGCTCGAGCTGGGCGGGCGCCGGGGCGGCGGGCTTCGCTGCGGCAACGGGCGCCTGGGTCGCCGGCGCCGGCCGCGCCGCTTGCCGGCCGGCGGCGCACCCCAGGGCGAGGCACGCGGCGGCCGGGAGGGCGACGAGAGCGCGCATGACAGGAGGGGCCATGGCGTCAGCGCTCGCTCGTCTCTCGCCGGGCGCGCCCGGGCTCGGGGAGGGCCCCGGCGGCGGCGAACGGCTCCGCGCCCTGCAGCGGCACCTCGTGCACCTCGGGGAACGACCCGGGCCTGAGCGCGTTGAGCGCGTCCTGCGCCTTGAGCATCCATTCGCCATAGACCTGCTTCTGCGCGCCCGCCGCGACGGCGCTCTCCAGGGCGGCGGCCGCCTTCTCCTCGAGCGGGAAGGCCCGGCCCTCGAGCTCGCCGCGGTAGAGCGCGAGCTGCTCCTCGTCGAGGCCCTTGGGGTCCGGGCTCTCCAAAAGGTTCTTGGCGAGGTCCTGGTACGCCATGCCGATGCGCGCCGCGGCCGCGATGCCCCAGTCGGCCGCGCCGATTTTGAGGACCCGCGCGTAGGCCCCAAGGAGGCCCGTCCCCTTGTCGAGGTCCCCGATGGCCCGGACCTTGGCCGGGTAGTCGCGCCCGAAGCGCGCGACGTCGTCGAGCCTCAAGGCGGTGAAGGCGCGCCACTGCGGCTCGAGCGAGAAGAAGCGGGCGTGCGCGTACGCCCCCAGGGCGGCGTCGCCCTCGCGCTCGGCCGGCGAAAGCCTCTCGTACGCGCGCGCGACCTCGTCGGCCTTCTGGAGCGCGCCCTTCTCGTCCCCCAGGTCGCGCAGCGCCAGCATCTGGCGGTACCGGGCGAGAAGCGCCTTTGCCGGGCCCACCTCCCGGCCGAAGCGATCGGCGTAGGTCCCGAAGAGCCGCGACGCCTCCGCCCACTTGCCGGCCTTGGCGGTGACCTGGGCGAGCTTCAGGAGGAGCTCCGAGCTCGGCAGCTCCTTGCGGCCCCGAAAGCTCTCGAGGCATCGGCGGTAGAGCGCGGCGGCCCGGTCCAGGTCCCCCAAGGCCTCGCTCCACACAGCGGCGCTGTAGAGGGCGTCGGCGGCGTCGTCCCCCGCCGCGCCCTTGCCCGCCGCCTTGGCCTGGGCCAGAGCGCGCTCGGCGAAGGCCTCGGCGGCCCGGGAGGCGCCGTCGAAGTCGGCGACCTTCTCGCGGAGCGAAACCAGCGTGAGGAGCGCCCGGCCGACCAGGTCCTTGCCGTCGACCGCCCTCGCCTCCGGGTGCTCGGCGAGGAGCTTCTGCCCCGCCGCGAGGGCGAGGTCGAGCTGACCGGCCTCGGAGTAAAGCTGCATCGCGTACAGCAGGGCCTGCGGCGCGTACCGGCTGTGCGGGAACTCGGCGACGAGCTCCCCGAGCTTCGCCGCGGCCTTCGCCGGCTCCTTCTGCGCTTTGTAGACCGTCTCGTCGATGTACTTGTATTGGCTCGCCTCGACGAGGTCCGCGATGCGCGCGGCGAACTCGCGGTCGCCGGCGAGGAGCTTCGGGTTGGCCGTGAACTCCCGCGCGCGGCGGTTGAGCTCGAGCCACTCTTCGCGGGTCTCCAGGATGTTGAGGGTCAGCTCCGCGGCTTTCCGGCTCCAGGGGTCCGCGGGCCACGCGGCGATGATGGCGCCGAACCGCCGCGAGGCCTCGACGTCGCGGCCGTGGTCGTAGAAGACGAAGGCGGCCTTGTAGCGCAGGGCGATCTCGTCCTCGACGCCCGGGTAGGTCCCGACGCAGAGGTCGATGGCCGCGACCAGCTTCTCCTCGAACGGCGCCAAGGGCTCCTCGCGGGCGCCCTTGCCCCGGGCCTCGAGGCGCACCGCCACGCGCTCGGCCTTGCCCTTCTTCTTCACGTCGACCTTCTGGCCTTCCTTCAGCTCCGGCGCCTTCTCGCCCCGCCGCTGCATCTGGGCGAGCCGCTCGTAGCAGAGCACGGCGTCGTAGGCGGCGAGCTTGGAGTACGGCCCCGCCTTGTCGGCCTGGACCACGCGCAGGTACTGCTCGGCGGCCGGCTCGAGCTCGTCCAGGGCCCAGAGGATATCGGCGTAGTAGTAGCGCAGCTCATAGGCGTGCTCGGAGTCGGCGAAGCTGTCCAGGTACTCGCGATACAGGTCCCGCGCGAGCCGGAAGGTCTCCACCTTCTTCGTCTTCTGCGCCTCCTGGTGGTATTCGGTGGCCAGCCGCCGCAGCACGCTCTCCGCGGCCTCGCGCGCCCGCTCCAGCGCGGCCTTGTCCTTCGCGTTCGCCTGGGCCCACGCGCTCGCGGGCCCGTAGCGCTCGGCGAACCGGCTCAAGCCGCCTTCCACCTGGTCGCGCCGGCCCAGCCGCTCGTAGCTCTCGGCGAGGGCCGCCTCGAGCTCCGGGGAGCGCGCGTCGAGCGGCGCCTCTGCCAGCAGCCGCCGGAGGAGGCGCACCGCGCTCTCATGGCGGCCCGCCTCGCCCAGCTGAACCGCGAGCCGGGCGCCGAGCTGGCGCGCCGTCCCCGCGTCGGCGTTGGCCTGGAAATAGGCCAGGGCCTCGTCCACCTGGTCGAGCTGGGCGAAGCTCTGCACGACGTCGCGCAGCGCCTCCGTCCGCAGTCCCGTGCTCCCCTTCTGAAGCCCCGCGCCGGCGATGACGTCCTTGAACTTCGCCACCGCCTCGGCATAGGCCCCGGCGTTGAAGTCGCACCAGGCGAGCTTGTAGAGGGCGAAGAAGCGGATCTTCGGGCTCTCCGACGACAGCGCCTTCTGGTACGCCTCGCGCGCCTTGTCCAGGCGGTTGGCTGAGAAATGGTACTCGCCGAGCTGCACGTAGGCGTCGCCCAGGTACCTGGACTTGGGGTAGCGCTCGATGAGCTCGGCGTAGCCCTTCGCCGCCTGCTCCTTGCGGCCGAGGTCGTCGAGGTTGAAGGCCCACGCGAAGAGCACCTCGTCCCGCCGCGCATAGCCGGGATAGGTCCTGAGGACCTCCTCGTAGGTGCGCAGCGCCTCCTGCCGAAAGACCTCGCCGTCGCGCGCGTACGCCTCGAACCGCGGCTCGGGGCCGGGGTCGTCCCCGCGCTGCTTGCGCCCCGCCCAGGCGTTGAAAGCCTCGTCGTAACGGGCGATGCCCCGGTGCGCGGCGTACCGGCTCTTCTCCCACCAGAGCTCGGCCAGCTGGAAGAGCGACTCGGCCTTCTCCGCGCCCGAAGACCTCTGGACCAGCTTCTGGAGCAGCTCGATCTGCTCGTCGCGCTTCTGGTCCGCCCGGGCGTCGAGAGCCACCTCGTCCTGCGGTCCGCGGACCCGCGCGCGCGGCCCCTTCGGCTCGTCGGCGTCACGGCGCGCGGCGCCCGCGGGCGCCCCCGCGAGGAGCGCCAAGGCGGCCGCGGCGGCGCCGAGGCCCCAACGTCTCACGGCGCCTCTCCTTTCCGGCCGCCGTCGGGCCGCTCTGCGGCGCCGGGCTCGTCCAGGCCGCGGTCGGGGCAGCCCGACTTGAGCGTGGTCCGGTAGTAGCCGATCTCGTCGAGCCAGAACTCGCCCTGGAACTGCCAGTACTCCCAGCGCTGCGACGGGACGGCGGGCCGCTCGAGCGCCTGGCCACGCAAGGAGCTGGTCGGGTCCTTGCGCGCTTCGTAGAGCGCGGCCTCGGCCTTGGCGATCTCGAAGCGCAGGGCGACCCTCTGGCGGTCGAAGGCGGCCAGGGTCTGGACGGCGTCGTCCAGCCGCTTGCGAATGAAGCTTCCCGCCAGCTGGACCGCCACGGCGCGGCTGTCGCTCACCGCCCCGAGGAGCTCCGCCGACAGCTTGGAGCCCCGGAGGGCCCGGCTCTCCTCCAGGGTTCGCCTCTCGCGGTCGAGGGCCTCGACGGACCCGAGCAGACCCGCGAGCCGCCGGTTCGCGCGGAGCGAGGCCTTCACCGCGCGCGGCAGCTCGGCGGAGCCGTCGGCCACGAGGCCGAAGTAGAAGTCGTTGCCCTTCTCGCCGGCGAGGAGCGCCGCGAGCCGCTCCGCCGCGGGCAGGTAGGCCTGCTCGAACCCCGCGAGCGCAGCCTTGGCGTCGTCGTAGAGGCAGCGCTCGTAGAAGATGGTCGCCTTGAGGATCCACGACTCGGGCTGGAACGCGCCCGCGTATTGGGGCGCGTGCAGCGCCTGCAGGGCCCCCAGCGCGCCGCCCGGGTCGTCGTCCTGGAAGCGCGCCCAGCCACTCTCGAGCAGCGCCTCGTCCCAGTGCTCGCTGAACCGCGGGACCGCGTCGTAGGCCTTCACGGCGTCCGGGTAGCGGCCCATGGCGTAGTAGGAGCGGGCCACGCCGAGCTGGGCCAGCGGGCGGAGCGAGGCCAAGTCGGCGTACGCCTGCCCCGGGCCGTCCTGGAGCTTGAGCACGTCCTCGAAGGCCTCGAGCGCCTTCTCGTTCTTGGGCACGCGGGCGAACACCACGCCGGCCAGGTAGCGCGCGCGGGCGTAGGCGCTCGAGTCGCGCGGCACCATGGAGAGGAACGCCGCCGCGTCCTCGCGCTTGTCCTTGCGGTAGCTCACGACGCCCACGATGTAGTTGACCTTGCTGAGCACGGCCTCGGGGAGCCGGGCGAACTCGTCGCTGTACTCGCGGTCGAGGATGGCGCCGGTGATGAAGTCCTCGTGCAAAGCCTCGCTCACCTTGACGACGCCCTCGACCGCCTCGAGGTAGTGGGGGTGGTGCGGCCCGGCCTTCACCACGTAGGAGTACTGGCGCAAAGCCGAGTTGTAGAGCCCCCGCTTGAAGCAGCTCTCAGCCAGGGCGAGCTCGCTGTCGAGGCGCAGCTCCTCGCTGGGGGCGCTCTTCTCGAGGTCGGCGAAGAGGGCGGCGGCGCTCTCGAAGTCCTTGTCCCGCAGGGCCTGGAAGGCGCGGGCGGCCAAAGGCTCCGCCTGCGCCGCGGCGGCCCGGCCCGCGGCGGGCAACCCGAGGAGCCCTGCGAGGGCGAGCGTCTTCATGGTCCCGCGCAAAGGCGATTCTCCTCAGAACAGGAAGCTCAGTCCCGCGTAGAGCGACACGTTGTTGACGACGTCGGAGGTGGTGGTTCGGAGCAGCCCCGCGGCCAGGGCGCGATCGTCCTCGCGGGCCCAGGGACCGCCCTGCGCCTTCGTCGCGGCCTTGCAGCCCGCGCTGACGGGCGCCCCGCCGGCCTGGATGAGGTCGAGGTCCTGAAAGGTGCAGCCGTTGATGCGGTCGACCCGCGCGGAGTAGACGAGGTCGCGCACCTCCAGCCGGAGCGCGGCCCGCCCGCCCAGGGCGACCCGGAAGCCCGCGCCCACGGAGCCCAGGAGCTTGAGCCCTGTGTCGCCGAAGGACGCCGCGGCGCACCCGGCCGCCGGGTCGCAGCCCTGGGTCTGGGTGCCGCGGAGCTCGACGCGTGTGCTGCCGACGCCCGCGCCGGCGCTCAACACCACCGAGAAGTGGGCCAAGAGCCCGTCGAAGAGGGCGAATTTTCCGTAGAGCGGGGCCACCTCCAGGCCCGCCAGAGCGCCGGCCTGCAAGAGGAGCGCGGTCGCGGCCTGCGCCTGCTGGTGCCCCTTGTCGATGATTTCCTGGTTGAAGCTCGACTCGCGGTTCACGTAGTTGACGATGGGCGTGACCTGCAACGAGAGCGTCTCGAACAGGTGATAGCTGTAGGTGGCGGCCGCGCCCAGGTGCTCAGTGAAGGCGCCATTGAGCTGCGCCACCGCCGGGTAGAGCGCCAGCTCGTGCTGGCCCGAGGTGGGGTACGGCTTGCGCTCCACGGTGTGGACGAGGACGTTGTCCTGGGTCGCGGGCCCCGGCGCGCCGCCGTCGGCGCGGGCCGAGGTGCTCGCGGCGGCGATCGCGAAAGCCAGGGCGGCGCGCAGGACCACGTCCATGGGGTGTCCGATCCTCATGACCCCTCGCTAGAAAGTGAAGACCGCCCCGACCCGAGCGAAGACGAGGTGGGTGAAGCCCGGCCGAGGCGCGCTCTGTCCCTGGCTGGGCGCGGCGCCCGCGAGGGCGGCTTGATCCGCCTCGGCCGCGGCACGGTCGATGCTCACGCGATAGCTGTCGGGGAAGACGATGTCGCGCACCTCGAGGCGCAGACCCGCCCACCGGTTGACGAAGAAGCGAAAGCCCCCGCCGAAGGTCGCGAGGGGCTTCACCGCTGTCTCGTGCAGCGGGGTGAGCGCATCGGGCCCCTGCCCCGCCGTTCCCGCGTCGCAGGTGGCGAGCTGCCGCGTGGCCGGCGTCCCGATGCAGTAGACCAGGCTGTCCTTGGCGAACCGCCCGACGCCCGCGCCCCCGAGGAGATACGCCTGGAAGTGGACGGGGACCTCGGCCGCGAGGCTGATCTTTCCGTAGATGGGCGCCCAGCGGAGGGTGAGCTCCGCATTCCAGGTCATCTGCCACAGGTCGCTGAAGTCGTCGCTCGAGCTTCCGCCTTTGGCGGGGTCGGTCGCCGCGAGCTGGGCGCTCGCTGCCCTGGCGACCGCCGTGTGGCCAGAGAAGGCGTAGCCCGCGTCGAGCTCCAGCGCGAGCTGCTCCGACAGGTTGTAGGCGAGCCCCAGCTCGAGGCTCTTGTGGTCGGTGAGGAAGTCCACCGGCGTCAGCCCGGCGGAGGCGGAGAGCTCGAGCTTGCCCGCCGTGGAGTAGAGGCGGTTGCGCACCGCCGCGCGCTCGGGCTCGGCGGCGGCGGCAACGCCGGACCAGAGCGCGAGGAGCCCGAGGGCGCTGGCAAGGCTTCGCATGGGCCTATCGTAGTCCGGGGGCGCCTCACGGCCTCGCGGCGCGTTGGGGCGCCGCTCGGCCCTCCTCTCCCGCAATCGATGCGTCGCCCGCGGCCGCTCGGCTGCCCCCTTCACAGGCGCGCCGCAGGCGGGCTCTTTCGCCGGCCGGGAGTCGGAGGGCCAGGGAGCCTTAGGCCCTCCGCTCGGCGTTCGCCGGCGCTACTTCTTGCCGGGGCCCTTCTTCTTGTCCTCGGCCTCGGCCTCGACGTGGATCACCGGGCGGTCGGCCTTGCCCTTCACCGACGGATTGATCTCGAGGACGCCCGCCCGGTGGCCGGGAACCGCGCCGCGCAGGAGCAAGAGGTTGTTCTCGAGGTCGATCTCGACGATCTGCATGTTCTGGATGGTCCGCTGCTCGACGCCGTAGTGGCCGGGCATCCGCTTGCCCTTCCAGACCTTGCCGGGGGTTTTGCGCTGTCCGACCGCGCCCATGTGGCGGTGGTGCTCGTGGGCCGAGGCGCTGTCGCGCGCGGCGCCCTTCATGTGGTGGCGCTTGAACACGCCCGCGAACCCGCGGCCCTTGGTGGTGCCCGTCACGTCGACGAACTGGCCCTTCCGGAAGATGTCGACCTTGATGGCGTCGCCGACCTTGAAGGCCTCGACCTCCTTGGGCTCCAGCCGGAACTCTCGGACCACCTTCAGGACTGGCACGCCGGCCTTCTTGAACACCCCGGCGGCGGGGCGGGACAGCCGCTTCTCGACCGCGGGGAGAAAGCCCACTTTCACCGCGGAATAGAGGTTCTTCTCGGGGGTGAGCCGGTCCACCACGATGCACGGGCCGGCCTGCACGACGGTGACGGGGATGGCCGAGCCGTCCTCCGCGAAAATCTGCGTCATGCCGACCTTGGTGCCCAAAATGCCCTTCGCCATGGGGTGCTCCTTCACGGTTCTGCCGGGGAACTTGCGTGTGGCGCAGCGGTTCCCTTAGCGCGTTCGCTCCGCCGACGATCGGCGGCGCGTCTCCTCAGGCCGAGGAAAGCGGGCACCCTACCCGCGCACCGGGCGGAGATCAAGGCTGGTCAGCCCCAGCCAGGGCTGGGCCTAGCGGGCGAGCTTGTCGATCTTCGGATAAAAGGCCGCCAGAGCGGGGTCTGAGATGCGCAGCTTGTAGACCTCGGCGCCCAAGTGCGTGAGCGCCTGCTCGTAGGCCTTCCGCGCGGCTTTCACCTCTTCGTCTTTGGCCGCCGCGTGCTCGTTGAGCTCGGTGATGAGGGCGTTGTAGGCCTCGGTTCGCTCGTCGAGCTGGCCCTCGAGGTCGCGCTGTCGCCGCCGGGCGCGGATGGCCTCGGCCGCCGGTCCCGAATCGGGGTTCATGATCTTGTCGTACTCGACCTGCAGATCATCGACCTCGCGGCTCCGCTTCATGAGGTCGAGCTTCGCGTGCTTGATGGTGGCCCGCGCGGCCTGGGCCTTCTCCACCTCGCCGAGCTCTTGGAGCTCCGCGATCTGCCGCTCGTACTTTTCCATGGCGCGCTTGGCGGAGGCGACGTCCTTGCGCCTAGAGAAGACCTTGGCCTCGAGCGACTTCGCCTTGCTCTCGGCCATCTGGACCTGCTTGGGAAACGGGTCGACGAGCTCTTGGCACTGCGCCGACTCGGCCTCACACGCCTCGCGGAACTCGTGGTAGGCCCGCTCCTCCGCGTCCATGGCGTCCTCGACGTCGCGCAGCTCGAGCTGCCGCTGCTCCCAGACCTCGCCGGCCCGGGTCGCGCGCTCGATGCCACGCGGCGGGTTCGGCTTGTTCCACAGGCGCTCGTAGGCGACGTCGCCAAGCTTGAGAATCAGCTCGTCGAGGCTCTCGGGGCTCATGCCGCTCGCTGTACCCGGCAAGGTCTCGAGCTGTCAAGGCGCCGCTGACCCGAGGGCTCGCGAGCGGCACAGGTCCACACGGCGCCCCGCTCGGCGACGACCCCTTACGCCGGAGGCGCCAGGAACGAGTCGTGGTCGGTGCAACGCGCGGCGAGGTCCGCGAGCTCCACCGCGCGATCGAGCTCTTCGGCGCGGTTAAGCTCACACACCCAGGCCGCGGACGGGTCCATGGCCTTGCGGGCCAGGCTGGCGATCTGCGAGTACCGGTCGGCCGAAGCGCGGCTGTTCTCCGACTCCTCGCGCATCGCCTCGCTCAGGCCCTCCGGGAGCGCGACGTCGTCGGGCGGCACCGGCAGCGGTCCGCCGCCGATGGCCGCCATGCGCGCCAGGAGCCGCGAGGCGTGCGCCTGGCACCCGGCGGCCAGAGCCGCAAGGCGGGAGCGCGTCCGGAGATCCGCTTGCCGCTCGGAAAGCTTCTCGAGCACCAGCACGGAGAGCATTTCGGCTTCCCAGGCGGCGGCCAGCGCTGCCGTCAGTCTGCTCTTGAGACCGCCCATGCCGTGTCGAAGTCCTCTACCCGACGTCGAGCCCGCGCTCGGAGCCCGCGTAGAACAAACGGTTAGGCACCGGCCGACGAGGAGGCAAGCAACGGCGCTCAGGGCCCGTGGCGCCTCGGGGACCTTCGTGCCTCGCCGGGCGAGCGCCGACGCTCGAAGCGCCGCGGGCGGGGCAGCCCGAGCGCGCGCGGCCCGGACGCGGCCATCCGCTGGGAGGCCCTTCAGGTAGGCGGCCAGCCGAGCGGGTGAACCTTCGGCCCCCCTGGGCGCGAGCCAGCGCTCCAGTGACGTCTGCAGATCGCCCGCGCCCTGGAAGCGGCGGAGCGGATCGCGGGCGAGCGCCTTCTTAGCAGCTCGTAGCGGCCGAAAGGAGCTCCGACCGCGCCCGCTCAACTCGCGGCCGGCGCGCTCGCCGCAGCCTTGGCCAGGCGCTCGCACCGGTCGGCGTAGGCGGCGCCGCCCGAGAGTCGCCAGGTCCTGGCGAGCTCCTCGCAGAGGGCCGCCGTCGCGGCCGGGTCCTGGCGCAGCTCCGCGAGAGCGAAGTGCAGCACCCACCGGCACCCGGGGAGGTCGCCGCCCAGGCCGCGGCGCCGCGAGAAGTCGATGGCCTTCCCGGCGTCGAGCTCGAGCGCTCCGTCCTTCACGAAGCGCTCGAAGAAGGCCACCGCGCCCGAGTCGCGCATCTCCCGCGTCGCGTCGGTCCAGTGCCTGCGCAGGAACTCGAACGCGTCCAGGGCCTCGAAGGGCGAGAAGACCTCCGAGGTCTCCGGATTCTGGCTCGTCGAGCCGGTAGGGCGCCGCCTGCAGATTGGGCTCCAGCCGGCTCAGCGCGCCGAAGAGCGCCCGCATGGCCCGTTTCTCCTCGCCGCGCTCGAGGGCGATCTCCCCGGCCTGCTCGAGCAACCCCGCGGCGAACGGCGCCGAGGCGAGCGCCGGCGCGAGCGCCTTGAGCCCGCCCTGGGCGCCCGCGGCGTGGGCCGCCATGGAACAAGCCCAGGGCGATGCAGGCTCGAGGCGGCGCAGCGCTGCCGCGAGCTCGAGCGGGTCGGGCTCGACGGCGCCTTCCGCCGCGGCCTCGATGCCCAGCACCTGCGCGAGCCTCAGGGCCTCGGGAGCGCTCTGGGCGATGAGCTCTCGCGCCGCGAAGCCCGGCCCCGCAGGCAGCGACGCCTGAGCGCGGCGGAGCAGGAGCAGGTAGGCCCCGAACCCAGGCACCGTCGCGCTGATGGGCGCGAAGACCCCCGTCGCGAGGCTCACGGCGCAGACCGAGGAGGGCTTCGCCCCGGCTTCGGGAGGCAGGTAGAGCGCGAAAGCGTCGCGGTCGCCTGCCTCGGCAATGGGCAGGAGCGAAGGCGAGAGCAGCGCGCCCGGCAGCTCCTCTCCGGGGGCGAGCAGCCGCACGGTCCCCAGGTCGGCGCCCTTCGGAAACGCCTGATGGAGCGCGCGGAGCTCGGCCGGGAGCGCGACGTCGAGGTGGGTTGGCTCGGACATGGAAGGAGGCCCCTTG
The DNA here is from genome assembly GCA_963772225.1 of uncultured delta proteobacterium. Lineage (GTDB taxonomy): Bacteria > Myxococcota > Myxococcia > Myxococcales > UBA5297 > CAVYWD01. The sequence goes on from CAVYWD010000001.1 coordinate 268,135, forward strand.
CGTGAGCCGCGCCCTGTACCAGAAGGGCCGCGGGCTGGCAAAGGCCTGTTTCTTGGACGGCCTCCGAGCGCCGCTATAATTCGCTGCATGAAGATCACCGCCCTCGACATCCGGCAGAAGCATTTCAGGACTGGGCTGCGCGGCTACGACACCCGGGAGGTCGAGGCGTTCCTCGAGCTCCTGGCGAGCGAGCTGGAGGACGTGGTCAAGGAGAACATCGCGCTCAAGGAGGAGATCCGGCGCAAGCAGCAGCGCATCGACGTCTACCACGAGCAAGAGAAGACGCTGCAGGAGACCCTGGTCACGGCCCAGCGCATCAGCGAGGACGTGAAGGCCGCCGCCAAGAAGGAGGCGGAGCTCGTCATCGGCGACGCCGAGCTGCAGGCCGAGAAGATCGTCGCCGACGCGCACCGGAAGCTCGTGCAGGTCGTCGACGACATCAACGAGCTGAAGCGCCAGCGCATCCAGTTCGAGGCCCAGCTCAAGGGCATCATCGACGGGCACTTGAAGCTGCTCGAGACCTTCAAGAGCGCGCCCGCCTCCGTGAAGATTGAGGAGAACGTCTCCTTCCTTGCCTCCAAGAAGGCGGCCGAGTAGCGCTCCTGCCCTCGCGACCGCGGCGGCCGGGCGATTGCGCTCGCGCCGCGGTTCGACCTATGAGTTTGTGGCATGGGGCTCTCGTTCCTCAGCGCCGCGAGCGGCGGCGTCGACATCGCCGTCCACGCCCAGCCGAGGGCCTCGCGCTCGCGCGTGGTGGGCGAGCACGGCGGCCGCCTCAAGGTCTCGCTCGCCGCGCCCCCCGTCGACGGCGAGGCGAACCAGGCGCTCGTCGAGCTCTTGGCCGACCTGCTCCAGGTCCCCCGCCGCCAGGTCGCGGTGGTGCAGGGGCAGACCGGCAAACGCAAGGTGGTGCGAGCACAAGGCGTCGCGCTTCAGGCCGCCGAGGCCGCGCTCGCCAAGGCGCTCGAATGAGGGCCGGCCTCCTCGCGGCGGTGGCGGCGGCCGCCGCCCTGGCTCCCTCGCAGGCGCTCGCCGCGCCGCCGGCCGCGAGCGAGCTCCGGGAGGGCCGCGGTTTCCGCATCCACGCCACGCCGCGCGCCAGCGGCCTCGCCGAGCCCCTCCTCCAAGCGTTGGTGAGCGGGCGCGAGGACCTCATCAGGCGCATGGGCCGCGACTTCGACGGCGTCGTCGAGGTCACCCTCGCCGACGGGCTCGACGAGGCCCTGGCCGTCGCCCCGGCCGGGATGCAACCGCCGCCCTGGGCGTCCGGCCTGGCCCTGCCCAGTGCCAACGCGCTGCTGTTCGACGCCCGCGCGCTGCGCGGCGAGGAGGGCAAGTCCATCGTCCTCCACGAGCTCGCCCACCTCGCCCTCGGACGGCTGGGCGGAGGCGCCTGGCCTCGCTGGTTCCAGGAGGGCTTCGCCATGCTCGTCTCCGGCGAATGGTCCGTCTCCCGCTACGCCGCCCTCTACCGGGCGTCGGCACGGGAGTCGCCCATCGCCTTGAGCGCGCTCGCCGAGCGCTGGCCCGAGAGGCTCTCGGAGGTGGAGGTCGCCTACGCCCAGAGCTACTCCTTCGTCGCCCATCTCTACGAAGTGCAGGGCGAGGCGAAGCTGCGCGAGCTCATCGGCCGCGTCGCACAAGGGGAGGCGTTCGCGCCCGCGTTCGAGCGGACCTACGGCGTCGCGCTCGAGCGCGCCGAGGCCGACTGGCGGGCCACGCTCGCCTCCCGATTCCGCTGGGTGCCGCTCGTGGGAGACCCCAGGGCGCTCTGGCTCCTCATCACCTGCGTGTTCCTCTACGCCTACGCCCGGGTGCGGCGGCGCCGCCGCGAGCGCCTCGCCGAGATGGACCTGGAGGAGCAGGCGGCGCTGGCCGCGGCGCGCATCGTGGCCGCGGAGCGCCTGCGCGAAGCCCCGAGCGACGAGCCCGACGATCCGGTGCCGCCCAAGGCCTATCTCAATTGAGCGGCAGGCGCAGGACGAACGTCGTGCCGCGCCCCGGCCGCGACTTGAACGTCACGTCGCCGCCGTGGGCCTCGGCCACCTTCTTCACGATGGCCAGGCCGAGGCCGGTGCCGTCCTTCTTGCCCGCGGTGACGAAGGACTCGAAGAGCTTGCCGGCGATCTCCGGGGGGATGCCCATGCCGGTGTCGCTCATCCGGAAGACCAGGTGGCTGTCTTCCTTGTCGACCCCGAGCGTGAAGCGCCCGCCCTCGGGCATGGCCTCGGCGGCGTTCCGGGCGATGTTGTAGAGCGCGCGCTTGACCTTTCCCTCGTCCATCCGGGCGGCGCCCTTGTAGCTCGCCTGGATCTTGAGCTCGATGGACTGGCCGTCGAACTCTCGGGCGAGGTGCTCCTCGATCTCCGCGAGGAACTTGTCCAGGAAGACCCGGCGCAGGAGCAGGTCAGTCTCGCCGCGGGCGAAGGCCATGGTCTCGCGCGCCATCTCGCCGATGTGCTCGAGCTGCTTGAAGATGACGGCCGCGGCGCTGCGCCGCTCGTCGGGGTTCTCCTCGATGGCCATGAGCTCCGCATAGCCGCTCACCACGGTCATGGGCGTGCGCAAGTCGTGCAAGAGGCCGGCGAGCATCTGCCCGATGGCGGCCAGGCGCCCGCGGCGCTCGCCCTCGACCCGCTCGCGCCCCACCGAGATGGCGCGCGCGAGCTGCCCGGCCACCAGCGTGGCCAGGCGCAGGTCGCCGTCGGTGAACGGGCGCCCGTTGCGCGGGTTGATGAGCTCGAGCGCACCGAGCACCTGCGCGTCCACGCGCACCGGCACGCAGAGCACGGCGCGGTGCGAGAAACCCACCTGCCGAGCGATCCGCGCGTCCCAGGCCGCGTGGTGCGGCGCGTCCTCGGTGATGATGGGCTCGCCGGTGCGAGCCACCTCGCCGGGGAGGCCCCGCCCGCGGGCGAGCTTGATGCGCTGGACCTCTTCCCCCTTGGCCGCAGCGGCCTTGCGAAACGTGAGCGCTCCGGACGATTCCTCCAGGTGGAGGATGGACCCGGCCTCGACGTCCAGCGCCTCCATGGTCTTGCCCAGGAAGGCGTTGAAGAGCTCCTCCAGGGAGTGCGCGCCGGTGATGCGCTGCTCCAGGTCGAAGAGGAGGTCGAGCTCGCGCACCGACTCGGCGAGCGCGGCCTTCGCCACCCGCTCCGCCCGGAACAGCCGCGCGTTCTCGATGGCCACACCGGCCAACCCGGCCACCGCCTCGAGCAGGGAGCGGTCCTCGGCGTCGAAGCTTCCCTGCTTCCGGTTCAGCGCCTGGATGGCCCCGACCACGTTGCCCGAGTGATCGTGGAGCGGCACCACGGCCATGGAGCGCGTCCGAAAACCCGTGGCCCGGTCGACGACCGCGTTGAAGCGCGGGTCCTTCCGGACGTCCGGGATGACGACCGACTGGTCCTGCGCGCAGGCCCACCCGACGATCCCGCTGGAGAGCGGCAGGCGGATCTCCTTCAGGCCCTCGCCCTGGGCGACCTTGGACCAGATCTCCCCGCGGGCGCGGTCGATGAGGAAGAGCGTGCTCCGCTCGGCCTGCACCAGGCGACTGACCAGGGAGATGAACTGCGGCAGGATGGCGTCCAGGTCCACCGTCGAGGAGCCGATGGCGCGGCCGATCTCCGCGATGGCCTCGAACCGCTCGCGCTCGCGGGCGATCGTCTGGCTCACCAGGTAGGCGACTTGAGTGCGCGGGCCCTCGGTTTCCTCGGACGACATGGCCTCGGATTATAGCGACAAGGTCGCACTTTGGGCGCAGGTCGCTGGGCCGCGGCCCGTCCCGCCAGGGTTGCGGCGACCCGACCCGAAATGCGAACCCGGCTTCTCGCCGCGCTCGACTCCTCACCAACGAACCTAACCCGGCCGAGCCGGAACCAAAGAGGGTCTGGAGCCTGGGGTCTTTGCCAGCCTGCACAAGAGCTCGCGCCGAAGGGACTAATGCGCCTCGGCCCAGCTCTTCCCCACCCCGACCTCCACCTTCAACGGCACGCTCAGGGCCCCGGCGCCGGACATGGCCTCGGCGACGAGCGCCCGCGCCGCCTCGACCTCCGATTCGGGCGCCTCTACCAAGAGCTCGTCGTGGACCTGCAGGAGCAGCCGGGCCCTAAGCTTTTGGGCCTTCAGGCGGCGGTCGACCTCGATCATCGCGCGCTTGATGAGGTCGGCCGCGGTGCCTTGGATGGGCGTGTTGACCGCGATGCGCTCGGCCCCCATGCGTGCCGCGGGGTTTCGGCTGTGGATCTCCGGGACGTACCGACGCCGGCCGAAGAGCGTGCCCACCTCCGCGGTCTGGCGCGCGCTCGCGATGGTTTGATCGAGCCAGGCCCTCACCCCACGGTACCGCTCGAAGTAGCGGTCGATGATGGCCTGGGCCTCCTTGCCCGGGAGGTCCAGCCGCTGGCCCAGCCCGTAGGCCGACAGGCCGTACGCGATGCCGAAGTTGATGGCCTTGGCCGTCCGCCGCATGAGGTCGGTGACCAGGTCGGCGCTCACGCCGAAGACCTCCGCCGCGGTGCGGGTGTGGACGTCCTCGTCGCGCGCGAAGGCCGCGAGAAGCGCCTCGTCCTGGCTGACGTGCGCGAGGACCCGGAGCTCGATCTGGCTGTAGTCGGCCGAGACGAAGAGGCACCCGTCGTCGGCGACGAATGCCTCGCGCACCTGCTTGCCCAGCTCCGAGCGGACGGGGATGTTCTGGAGGTTCGGGTCCGAGGAGGAGAGCCGCCCGGTCGCGGCCGTGGCCTGGTTGAACGAGGTGTGGATGCGCCCGTCGCGCTCGACGAGCACCGGCAAGGCGTCGAGGTACGTTCCCTTGAGCTTGAAGAGGCTCCGGAACTCGAGGATGGCCCTGGGCAACGGGTGCTGCTGCGCGAGCTTCTCCAGCACCTCCTGGTCCGCCGAGGGCCCGGTCTTGCCGCGCCTCAGGACCGGCAGCTTGAGCTCGTCGAAGAGCACCGTCGCGAGCTGCGGGTTGGAGTTGATGTTGAGCTCCCGGCCGGCCAGCCGATAGACCTCCTGCTCTTGCGTCTCGAGGAGCGCGCCGACTTTCTGCTCGACTCCCGCCAGCGCCGCCCGGTCGACCTTCACGCCGGCGAGCTCCATCTGCGCCAGCACGGGGAGCAGCGGCAGCTCCAGCTCCTTGAACAGCGGGCCCAGCCCTTGCTCGTCGAGCTCAGGGGAGAGCTTTTGGGCGAGGTGCCAGGCGGCCTCGGCGCACGAGCCTACGAAGGCCGCGCCTTCCTCGATGGAACCGTCGCAGGCGCTGCGCCGCTTCCCCCCGATCCGAGCCGCAGGTCGCCGGGGAGCTCCGAGGCCAGCCGCTCGCGGGAAAGGTCGGCCAGGGCGTGCTCGCGGCGCGCGGAGTTGAGCAGGTAGCTCGCCAGCTCGACGTCGCAGGAGAGGCCCGCGACCTCGAGGCCCAGCTGCCGGAGCGCCAGGAGGTCGGCCTTCAAGTCGTGGCCGATCTTCGTGTGGCTCGGGTCTTGGAGGACGGCTCGCAGCCGCTCGGCCACCGCGGCCTTGGCGAGCTGGCGGGGCGCGCCGAGGAACTGGTGCGCGAGCGGCACGTACCACGCCTCGCCGCCGCCGGTGGAGAAGGCGATGCCCACCAGGCGGTCGGTGCGCGGCCTGGGCCCGTCGCAGTAGGTGCGCAGCGCGAAAGACGGCGCGCGCTCGAGCCGCGCGGCGAGCGCCTCCAGGCCGGCGTCGTCGAGGACGGGCTCCACCTTCGTGCGTGCGGCGGTGACCGGCGGCGGAGGCAGGTCGCGCAGGAGCCGCGTGAACTCGAGCTCGCTGAAGAGCTTGCGCACCGCGGGCTCGTCCATGGGCCGGCGCGCGAAGTCCTTGGGCCCGAGGGGCACGGCCAGAATCCGCCTGGAGCGTCACGAGCTTCTTGGCGCGCTGGAGCTGATCGACGTGGAGGCGGATCTGCTCGGCGATGCCCTTGGCCCCGCGGATGGGCGCTTGGGCGACCTCGGCCAGCCGCTCGACCAGCGCCTCCACCGTGCCGAACTGCTGCACCAGGGCCGCCGCCGTCTTGGGCCCCACCTTCGGCACCCCGGGGACGTTGTCGATGTCGTCCCCGATGAGCGCCATGTACTCGACCACCTGGTCGGCCCTCACCCCCAGCCGCTCCGGAACGTCGGCCTCCCGGGTGTGCTTCTCGTTCATCGAGTCGAAGAGCTCGACGTGCTCGCCGACGAGCTGCATGAAGTCCTTGTCGCCGGTGATGATGAGAACCTTGAACCCCTGCTCCACCGCCTGACGGGCGAGCGTGGCGATGATGTCGTCGGCCTCGTTGCCGGGCATCTCCAGCACCGGGACCTGCAGCGCCTCGACGATCTGCCGGATGAGCGGCAGCTGCTGAACCAGGTCCTCCGGCGTGGGCGGCCGGTTGGCCTTGTACTCGGGGTCGAGCTCGCGCCGGTAGATGCTGCCGCCCTTGTCGAAGGCGATGGCCACGTGCGTGGGAGCGCCCTCGCGCAGGGCCTTGAGCAGCATCAGCGTGAACCCGTACACCGCGTTCGTCGGCACCCCTCGGCTGGTGGAGAGGTGGGGAATCGCGTGGTAGGCGCGAAAGATGTACGAGCTGCCGTCGATCAGCGTGAGCGTCGGGCGCTCGGCGGCGGCGGTCATGGGCAGCCGCTCTCCTCACGCAGCTGCTCGGCTTTCTTATGCACCGAGCTCTCCGGCAGCGTCACCTCGATGGCGCTCTGGGCCGCGTCGCAGTCCCCCTGGGCGTCCATCATCCGCTTCGCGGCGACCTCCCAGTTGGCGATCAGCAAGATGATGTCGGTGTTGGTCTTGTCGAACTTGTAGCCGTCGAAGATGAACTTGGACGCCTCGCGGTAGCGCCCCGCCCGCTCCAGCTCCTTGCCCAGCCTGTAGTCGAGCGCCGCGAGCTGCGAGGACATCTCGCGGATCATGAAGCTTCGGACGCCGATGGGCATCAGCTTGGCGTCGGCGTCGAAGGCGTCCTTCCAGAACTCCCAGGCCAGGTCCGGCTGGTTGCGCCTCAGGCCCTCTAGCCCGCTCGCGTACCGGCCGTCGATCAGCTCGAGCAGGACGATGTCGTCGTCGACCTGCGGGTAGCGCCGGCCCGTCTTGGCCCTCAGCCGCTTGAAGTCCTCGGCGACCTGCCGCGGCTTGCCCCCTTGGAAGTACTTGACCATGAGGTCTCGGATAGGCTCGTCCGGGTGCTTCGCGCCGATCAGCCGCTCGGCGTCCTGCTCCTGGCTGTTATCGGCGCCCTTGGGCTCGAACACCTTGTACTCCGTCGGGCACGGCGCCAAGGGGCGCCCGCCGGCCGCGCGCGCCGCTTGCTCGTAAAGCCGCTTCGCCTCCGGGTCGACCCCGTTCGCGCGGTTGCAGGTGACGTCGATGGCCTTCTGGCACTTCTCGACCGCGGAGCTGTAGTACCCGGCCGCGAAGTCGGTCTTGCAGGCGCTGATGGAGCGCTTGTAGAGCCGCTCGGACGCTTCCTTGAAGGCGACGCGCGCCTGGTTGAAGGACGTGGACGAGGTCGGGATCTTGACCAGCGACCCCAGCGCCATCTCCTCCTGACTGGTCGAGAGCTTTAGCTTCGCGTCCTTGAGCAGCGCTTCGAATTCGACCTCGTGCTTGCCCCGCATCTCCAGCTCTCGAGCCTCGCTGAGGGTCGGGTCGAGCGCGAGGACCTTGCCGCAGACCTCCACGGCCTTCTTCCAGTCGAGCTGCTCGCTCTCCGTGTCGGTCAGCGCTTTGCAACGCGACAGCTCGCGCATCGGGTCTGTCGGCTGCGCCGCTTCTGCGCTCGGACCCGGTTGGCCCAGGCCGGTCGCCATCGGCGGGCCCTCGCCGCCGTGCTCGGACAGGTAGAGCACGACTCCGAGAAAGAGCACCGCGAGCGCGCCGGCGCCGACCTGCAAAATCTTCTTGCGCTTCACCGGGTCGGCCAAAGGGGAAGTGGAGCCCGAGTAGCGAAGCTCGACGACGCCGAACCGGAGCAGGTCGCCAGGAGAGAGAGGCGCCTCTGTCACCCGCTCGCCGTTGACGAACGTGCCGTTGGCGCTGCCCAGGTCCTTGACCACCGCGCCCTTCCGGGAGCGGAGGAGCTCGGCGTGCTTGCGGCTCACCGAGTCGTCGTCGATGACGATGTCCGCCGGAGCGACGCGCCCCACGACCATCTTGGCGCCGGTCAGGGCGAAGCTGACGCCCTCGAGCGAGCCCTGGCCCTCGAGGCTGGACTTGCCCTTGGGCGCAAGCCCTTGCGGCTTCTTGGCGACGCCGACCTTCAGGGCGGCGGAGGCTGGCTGTGCGGGCTTCGCCAGCTTGGAGGGCCCCGTTCGCTGCGGCGCCTGAGCGCTGGCGCGGCGCGCGAGCGCCACCGACGGCCGGGCCGCCTTCGCGGCCCGCCGCTCCTCGAGCCTCGCGGTCGCGCTGCCGAACCGGACCTCGGCGCCAGGGCGCAGCTTCGTCGCCTCCTGGATGCGCTTGCCGTCGACGTAGACGCCGTTGGCGCTCTCGAGGTCCTCGACGAAGGCGGCGCCGCTTTCGTCCAGGAAGAAGCGACAGTGTCGACGAGAGACGCCCTTGTCGGAGACGACGAGGTCGTTGCCGGCCTCGCGCCCTGCGGTCAGCTCGCCCGAGAGCTCGGCCTTCTGTTCGCTCCCGTCGGAGCCGCGAATGATCAGCGTCGGCATCGCTTCCTCAGGCCCGGGCCGGGTCAATCTTCGCGGAAGATGTTCATGTTCACCGGGACGCCGCGGCGCTGCAGGTCCTCGTAGAACCGGGGCATGAAGCCCGTGGCGATGAAGCGGCCGCGCACCTTGTTGTTCTCGTCGAAGCCTTCCTGCCGGAACAGGAAGACGTCCTGCATGGTCACGATGTCGACCTCCATACCGGAGATCTCGGTGACGAAGGTGATGCGCCGGCTCCCGTCGCCGAAGCGGGTCTGTTGGACGATGAGGTTCACCGCGGAGGCGACCTGCTCGCGGATGGCCTTGAGGGGCAGGTCCATGCCGGCCATGAGGCACATGGTCTCCATGCGGGCGATGGCGTCGCGCGGGGTGTTGGCGTGCAGCGTGGTGAGCGAGCCGTCGTGGCCGGTGTTCATGGCCTGGAGCATGTCGAGCGTCTCGCCGCCGCGGCACTCGCCGACGACGATGCGGTCGGGCCGCATGCGCAAGCAGTTCTTGACCAGGTCGCGGATGGTGATGGCACCCTTGCCCTCGAGGTTGGGCGGGCGGCTCTCCAGCTGCACCCAGTGCGGCTGGTAGATCTGCAGCTCGGCGGCGTCCTCCACCGTCACGATGCGCTCGTCGTCCGGGATGAAGCCGGTCATGACATTGAGCAGCGTGGTCTTGCCCGAGCCGGTGCCGCCGGAGATGACGATGTTCTTGTGGGCCTTGACTGCCATCTCCAGGAACTCGGCGATCGGAGGGGTCAGCGAGCGGAATTTGACGAGGTCCTGGATCTTGAGCTTTTCGCGCTTGAATTTGCGGATGGTGATGCACGGGCCCTTGAGCGCCAGCGGAGGGATGATGGCGTTGACGCGGCTGCCGTCCTTGAGGCGCGCGTCGACCAGCGGGCTCGACTCGTCGATGCGCCGGCCGATGGGCGCGACGATGCGCTCGATGACGCCGAGCACCGCCTGGTTGGACGAGAAGGTCTTCTCAGCGAGCTGAATCTTGCCCTTCCGCTCGATGTAGATCTGGGTGGCGTGGTTGACCATGATCTCGCTGATTTCGTCATCGGCGAGGAAGGCCTCCAGCGGCCCCAGGCCCAGCGCCTCGTTGAGCACGTCGGTGAGGAGCAGCTCGCGGTCGACGTCGTCGCCGATCTCCTGGTCGGCGTCCATCTGGTCGATGATGTCGTGGATGGCCTTTTCCGTGCGGTTCCACAGCTCCTCGTCGCCCAGCTTGTCGATGTCCAGCCGGCGCAGGTCGAGGTACTCGATGAGGCGGTCGTGGATCTCCTTCTGGAGGCGGCTCAGCTTCTCGATGCGCGGGTCGAGGCGGTGCACCTCCCGGGCCTGCATGATGTTGCGAGGCGCGCGCGGGGCCTCCGCCGGTCCCCCTGAGGACGACGGCGCCGGGCGACTCGGCAGCGGCGCGGGCCGGTTGGCCCCCACGGCCGGGCGCGGGGACGGCTCGTCGGCGCCGCGTTCGCTCTCCTCGGGCTCGTCGCCAGCGAAGGCGTCATCGTCGGGGCCGGTCTCGGATTCGTCGCCGCCCTCCACGTCGCCCGCGCCCACGCTGAGGATGTAGTCGCCGATGTGGATCTTGTCGGTGGAGCGCACGACCTGCGGCGCGGCGATGCGCTTGCCATTGACGAAGGTGCCGTTCGTCGAGCGCAGGTCGAGGATGATGTACTTCCCGTCCTTGAAGACGATGCGGCTGTGGTGCTTGCTGACGTTGCCCTTGGCCAGGACGATGTCGTTGCCTGGGACCCGGCCGATGTTGACCTCCGCCTTCTGAAAAGACAGGGTCTGCGTGCCGCCGCCCTTCTCGGCGATGAGAACGTTGAACATGCCTCTCCTCAAGGGCGCGAAAGCGCCTCGAGCCGGTGGCACAGACCCGCGTCGGCCCGCTGGACGCTAGTCGAAGATGCTGTAGGTGACCTCGTCCCGAGCCTGCTTGTAGCGGGCTTTGATGTCGTCCACGAGCTTTCGAACGCGCTCGGTGTCCGGGTTGACGATGCGAGGCGTGACGAAGATGACCAGCTCCCGCTTCGTGCCGGTCAGCGTGCGGCTCTTGAAGAGCTCGCCGATGATGGGGATGTGACCGAGCAGCGGGACCTTCGAGACGTCCTTCTGCTCTTCGTTCTCGAAGATGCCGCTCATCACGATGGTCTCGCCGTGGCGCACGGTCACGTTGGTCTTGACCTTTCGAGTCCGGAATCCGGGGATATTGATATTCGACCCGATGGCGACGGAGACCGAACGATCGATTTGCGAGGACTCGGCCTCGACCTCGGTCTGGATGTTGCCGTGGCGGTCGGCGGTGGGGCGGATGGCGAGCTTGACGCCGTAGTCCTTGTAGTCGACCGAGGCGGTGTTCGCGGTGATCATGGGGATGGGCACCTGGCCGCCGGCCAAGAATTCAGCCTTTTCGCCCGAGGCGCAGACGAGCTTTGGCTGCGCGAGCAGGCGAGCGTAGCCGTCGCTGAACATGGTTTGGAATGACATGTCAGTCGAGAGCGCCCCGCTGCCCTCCATGCTGAGGGTGGGAGAGCCTTTCGGGATCACGCTCTGGGCGTAGGTGAAGCTCAGGCTGGCGCCGTCGGTGGAGAGGTTCAGCGGCCATTTGATTCCCAGGTTGTCGGTGTTGCTGCGGCGGATCTCGACGAACTGGACCTCGCTCAGAACCATGCGCTTGATGCCGACGACGAGCAGGTTCTCCACCTTCTCCCCGATGGCCTTGGTGATCATCTCCGCCTTCTGGAGGTCCTGCTGCGACTCGACCGAGCCCTCGAGGAAGATGGTGTTGCCCACGACGTTGGCCTGGACGTTCTTGAGCCCCGCCCGCTGAAAGGCGGCATTCAGGATGTTGGCGACCAGCTTTCGCGCATTGGGAGCCACCTTGACGAAGCTCTTCACGAGGTTCGGGTACAGGCTCACGACCTGCTCGACGCGCTCGTTGTCCTCGGTGGTATAGGCGTAGCCGTCGAGGTAGATGCGGTCGCCCACCTTGCGGACCGTGATTCCCTCGCGGCCGTCCAGGAGCTTCTTGATCTCCTCGATGACCTCGTCGGTGCCCTTCCGAGTCACGCTGATGAGGTAGCTCAAGCGCGAGCCGTTGTTCTTCCAGATGAGCAGCGTCGTCTTGCCCTCGGACTTGCCGACGACCAGCACCTGGTTGCCGCCGGTGAGCGGCGTGACGTCCGCCACGCCTGGGTCGCCGATGGCGATGCGCTGAACGCCGGGGACGTTGATGACCTTCTGAATGCCAACTCCGAGCGAAATCGAGCTCGAGTCTTCCTGGGCGTGGGCGGAGGCCGCGAAGAACAGCGCGGTCGAGGCAATCAGCGCGCTGCTCAACTTTCGGGAAACCATCGATACTCTCCTTCGAAGGATTGAAGCCACGTCATCCACCGAACCGAAACTCGCTGCCAAAGCCAACCCGGCGGGTGCGCGCCTTCGGGCTTCACCTTCCGCCGCTCACCTCAGAAACCCGCCTGTCCTCCGGCGGAGTACCAGACGCCCCAGGCCGTTCCGATCGCGATGGCCACCCCGTAGGGGACGCCACCGCCCTGGAGGTCGCCGCCGGCGCGGGCCACTCCTGCCTTCGACGCGGCCCAGCGCACCATCCCGCCGAGCGTGCGGAGGAAGGTACCCTGCCACAACAGCACGACGATGGCCTCGAGACCGCCGACGACTACCACGAAAACGAGGCACGAGAGGACCGTGGGAAAGCCGACGCCAGCGCCCACTGCCGCCATGAGCTTCACGTCGCCCAGGCCAAACGCCCTGCCTCGAGAAGTCAGGTGAAGGATGAGAAAGAGGCCACACCCGACCAGCGCTCCGAGCAACCCGCTCGCCACGGCGTTGCCGAAGACCGACCCCCAGGAGCCGGCCAGCGCCGCCGCTGCGCCCTCGCTCTGGCGCTCCGCCGCGCCGTTGGCCGCGCGCAAAAGAAGAGCGAGCACAAATGTTGGATAAGTGACTATGTCCTTGATCTCGCGGCGACGAAGATCGGTCACGACCGAGATTGCCAGGGCGGTGCCGAGCAGTGCGTAGGTGGCGATTTGGACCCGATTCATCCCGAACCGCTGACGAGGGCTTGAGAAGAGGGGAGTAGACCAAATCGTCCTCCGCCGGTCAATGTCGAGGCGCGCGCGCCCAGGGGGCACGGCGAAGCGTCGGGCTTCTCAGTGGCGCTGAAATTCCACGAGAATTTCGTTCCCGTCTCGGCGGGCCTCGTACGGAACCTGCTCTTTCAACTTGATCTCGATGCGCACCGCGTCACCGGCGACGCTCGGGGCGACGGAGGCGACCGGGGTATCGAAGAAACGCGTGTCGAGCATCCGCCCATTGTTCTTGCGTCCGATGCGGGCCTGAATTTCCAGCACAACCGCGCCAGGCTCCCCATGAACCGCGTAAGCGACCTCCGAGGTCGTGCGGACGAAGACCTTCGAACCGCTCGGGATCAGCTTGAACCCGATGGTCTCGACGGACCCACCGCTGCGGCTCGACCCGGAGTCTGGTCGCCGCGCCGGGGAAGCGCTGCGGGCTTCCTCAGGCATCGCAGCAACCGTCTCCGCCGCGAGCCTCTGGCGCTCCAGCTCGGCTTCCCGCCTTTTCTTCTGGGCCACAGCAGCCTCGACCTTCTCGTCCGCAAGCTTTCTCCGGCGTGCCGCTTGGGCCTGCAGCCTCTTCTCCGCCGCCGCGACCGCCGCTTCCCGCGTCGCCCTGTCCCGGGCAAGCTTCTCTTGCCGATCTTCCTCGGCCTGTCGCTTCTTCTCCGTCGCCACCGCAATCGCCGCTTCCTTCGCCGCCTTCTCTTCCGCGACCCTCTTCTGCCGCTCTTCCTGGGCCTGCTGCCTCTTCTCCGCCGCCGCAGTGATCGCCGCTTCCTTCGCCGCCTTCTCTTCCGCGACCTTCTTCTGCCGCTCTTCCTGAGCCTGCCGCTTCTTCTCCGCCGCCGCACCGGTCGCCGCTTCCTGCGCCGCCTTCTCTTCCGCGAGCCCCTTCTGCCGCTCTTCCTCGGCCTGCCGCGTCTTCTCCGTCGCCACCGCGACCGCCGCTTCCTGCGCCGCCTTCTCTTCCGCGAGCCTCTTCTGCCGCTCTTCCTCGGCCTGCCGCTTCTTCTCCGCCGCCGCCGCGACCGCCGCTTCCTTCGCCGCCTTCTCTTCCGCGAACCTCTTCTGCTGCTCTTCCTCGGCCTGTCGCTTCTTCTCCGTCGCCACCGTGACCGCCGCTTCCTTCGCCGCCTTCTCTTCTGCGACCCTCTTCTGCCGCTCTTCCTGGGCCTGCCGCTTCTTCTCCGCCGCCGCAGCGGTCGCCGCTTCCTGCGCCGCCTTCTCTTCCGCGAGCTTCTTCTGTCGCTCTTCCTCGGCCTGCCGCTTCCTCTCCGCCGCCACCGCGGTCGCCGCTTCCTGCGCCGCCTTCTCTTCCGCGAGCTTCTTCTGTCGCTCTTCCTCGGCCTGCCGGTTCCTCTCCGCCGCCGCAGCGGTCGCCGCTTCCTTCGCCGCCTTCTCCTCCGCGACCTTCTTCTGCCGCTCGTCCTCGGCCTGCCGCTTCCTCTCCGCCGCCGCCGCGACCGCCGCTTCCTTCGCCGCCTTCTCTTCCGCGAGCTTCTTCTGCCGCTCGTCCTCGGCCTGCCGGTTCCTCTCCGCCGCCGCCGCGACCGCCGCTTCCTTCGCCGCCTTCTCCTCCGCGACCTTCTTCTGCCGCTCGTCCTCGGCCTGCCGCTTCCTCTCCGCCGCCGCCGCGACCGCCGCTTCCTTCGCCGCCTTCTCCTCCGCGACCTTCTTCTGCCGCTCGTCCTCGGCCTGCCGCTTCCTCTCCGCCGCCGCCGCGACCGCCGCTTCCTTCGCCGCCTTCTCCTCCGCGACCTTCTTCTGCCGCTCGTCCTCGGCCTGCCGCTTCCTCTCCGCCGCCGCCGCGACTTCCGCTTCCTTCGCCGCCTTCTCCTCCGCGACCTTCTTCTGCCGCTCGTCGTCCGCGATCCACGCCTTTTCCCGTGCCGCAGGCGCCTCTCCGCCCGGCCCGGGTCCGGCGTCCATTTCGCCCGCGGCCGCGACGAGCGGCGTGGCGCCTCCGACACGGACGACCAGCGCAATGTCGCCGACGGTCTGGATGTCCGTGTCGAATTCGCCCGCGAGCAAGATGACCACGCGCGCGATGGCGGACTGGTCCGACCCGAATCCGGCGACCTTGATGGACGCCACTCCGGGGTTGCCCACCTTCTGCTCGCTCGGGACGCCTCGGAAGACCGCCTCCGCCAGGTCGATGACCAACCTCGGCGGATTGGCCATGGAGAAGCTCGTGAAGCTCGGCTTCTTCGACCCGACGATCTCCACGGAGACGGGCCCCTCCGCGCTGGCCCGCACCGCCGTGATGACGTTGAGATCACCCTTCGCCGGCCCGACTTCCTGGGCGCCGAGCGTCACGAGGGTGAGAAAGAGGCCGGCGGAAACCATGGGCGCTCCAGCAAGGGCCGCCCTGTGCGGCGTCGGCCGTTCGCCAAAATCGCGCGGAATCGTAGCACGCGCGCCGGGGCCCGCAAATTTGCAACCGGTTATGATCGCTCCGGTTTCTCAACCCGGTGACCGAGTCACTCCGAGCCGTCGCGCGAGCGTCCCTCGCGCTCGTCAAAGAGCGCGCGCTTGGCCTCCCCGACCACGTAGAGCGAGCCCGCGACGAGCACCATCGCGGGCCCCGGCTCCGCGCGAGCGGCGGCGCGAGCCGCTCCCAGCGCGTCGGCGACCGCGCCCAGACGCTGGCCCTGCCCGCCCAGCTCGTGAACGAGCTGCAGAAGCGCGGCGTCGCTCAGGGCGCGCTCGTTCGCGGGGCTGCACGCGTAGACCCGCGCCGCCAGCGGCACGAGCTGTGAGGCGATGCCGCGGACGTCCTTGTCGGACAGGGCCCCCAGCACCAGGTGCACCCTTGTCCCGGCGAAGAGCCCTCGCACCGCCTGCGCGAGGGCGCGCGCGCCGTCCGGATTGTGCGCGCCGTCGAGGACGGTCACCGGGTTCTCCGCGGCGCGCTCGAGCCGCCCGGGCCACTTCACGCCCGACAGCCCGCGGCGGATCGCCTCGGGTGAGAGATGGGGTGCGAGGATCCGCGCCGCGGCGATGGCGCCCTCGGCGTTCTCGCGCTGGTGAGGGCCCGCGAGCCCGAGCTCCAAGCCTTGGACCCGGAAGCTCGGCTCCCGATATTCGAAGCGTCCGCCTTCGGCCGGCTCCAGGGCGAAGTCCTCGCCGGCAACGAGCGGCCGCGCGCCCAGGTCGCTCGCGGCGCGCAGGAGCACCTCGCGGGCGGCCGGCGCTTGCCGAGCGACGATGGCGCGAACCCCCGGCTTGAAGATGCCCGCCTTCTCCGCGGCGATGGCCTCGAGCGTGCCGCCGAGCAAGGCCGTGTGGTCGAGCCCGATGCGCGTCACCAGCGCGACCTCGGGCTGCACGGCGTTGGTCGCGTCGAGTCGCCCGCCCAGGCCCGTCTCCAGCACCGCTACTTCCACGCGGGCCTCGGCGAAGTGCCAGAGCGCGAGCGCGGTCGTGAGCTCGAAGAACGTCATCGGGTCGCCCGGGTCGACCGCAGCCGGGAAGACCCGCTGGATGGCCTCGACGCCGCGGGCGAAGGCCTCGTCGGCGATGGGCTCCCCGTCCACCTGGATCCGCTCGCTGAATCGGACGAGGTGCGGCGAGGTGTAGAGCCCGACCCGATGCCCGGACTCGCGGAGCATGGCCGCCGCGAAGGCGCAGGTCGAGCCTTTGCCGTTGGTGCCGGCGACGTGCAGCGAACGGAACGCGCGCTCCGGGTGGCCCAGCGCCGCGAGGGCCGCGTGCATGCGCTCCAGCCCGAACCTCATGCCGAAGCGCCCGAGGGAGTCGACGAGCTTCTGCGCGGCTTCGTAGGTCATGGTGAGAGCCCGAACAGCGCCAGATAGCGAGCCACGCGCTGCTCCAGGGTCGGCGCGCGCACCCTCAGACACAGCTCATCCGGCCGGTAGCTGCGGCACACCGCGGGGCGCGACTCGTATTGCCGGCAGAGGAGGTCCTCGCCCAGGTGAGGGCAGCGCGCGCCCAGGGGCTTCCCCAGCGCGGTGATGTCCGGGGCGACGCAGCAGGTGCCGCAGCGAGCGCAGTCCATGGGTCTCAAAAGTCGAACCGGTCCTCGAGCTTGAGGACGCGCGCGTCGACCTTGAGGTCCTTCAGCTCCTGCTTCACGAGGGACACGAAGGCCGGCTTCAGATGATAGAGCAACACCTCGCAGGCGGCGCGCGAGCTCCGCCGGTTCAGCTTGGCGAGCTCCGACTTCATCGTGTTCGGCGTGAGGTGCCCGCTGATGTCGGCGAGCCCTTGCAACATGTTGGGGAAGGAGGTCTCCAGCAGGACGGCTTTGAGGTTGCGCGCGGCGTTGAACGCCTTCCAGAGCTCTTCGGTAGGGCCGGTGTCCCCGCTCATGCCCAGCGAGCGCTGCCCGTCGCTGATGACGAAGCCGCAGCTCTCCACCGGATGCGAGACGGGGATGGGCAGGATTTTGTAGCGGCCGATGGTGAACGGCTCGTTGGGGCGGAAGGGCATGATGCGCAGGACCGGGTTCTTGCGGGTGGGAATCCGCGTGAAGTCCGGCCAGAGCTCGTTGTTGAAGAGGCTGTTGTGGAGCGTCCGCGCGCAGGCGGTGGACGCGTGCACGAGGAGCGGCTTGTCGCGCCGCCCGACGAGCAGGTCCACGAGCAGCGGCAGGTCCTTCACGTGGTCCAGGTGGCTGTGCGAGACGACGATGTCGTCCACCCGGAGCAGCTCTTCCAGGGAGAGGGCACTGGTGAGCGAGCCGGCGTCGAGCGCCAGCGTCTCGTCGAGAAGAAAGCTGGTCGTGCGCAGGCGGGGCAGCTCGCCGCCGTGGCAGCCCAGGACGCGCAGCCTCATGCGCCCCCACCCGCGCTTCTGGTCTCACGCCTGTGCACGGTCTTTTCTTCGAACCTTGAAGGAGGGAGAAGGCACCTAGACGTCCCCGAACTTCTCTTTCATCTCGAGAAACTCCAGGAACTCGCGGAGCTTCTTGGGCTGGGGGACCACGATGCCGTCGGGCTCGAGCACCCCGAGCTTCGCGCGAGTGAGCTTGTCCAGGATGTTGTTGAGCTGGTGAGGGCTGATCCCCAGTAGGCTCGGAAGCGCCTGCACCGAAAGCTCCACCTTCAGGCCCCCGGGCACGGCCTTGCCCCGCGTCTCGGCCGCGTGCGCCAGGTGATGGACCACGCGGCTGTTCGCGTCGCGGAGGAGCAGGTTCTCGATCTGCTGGTCGGCATCCTGGAGTCGGTCGGCCAGCTTCTTGATCATCCGGATCGCGATCTCCGCGTTGCCGCGCACCATCCCCTCGAACGTCTTGAGGTCGATGACCAGGCAACGCGCGGGCTCGGACACCGTCGCGGTCGCGTTGCGCGGCCTGTTGGAGATGATGGCCATCTCGCCGAAGAACTCCCCCGGGCCCAGGTTCGCGAGCACCTTCTCGACGTCCCGCACGCGCTTGGAGATGGAGACCAGCCCGGCCTGGACGACGTACATCTCCTTGCCGCTGTCTCCTTCGCGGAAGAGCACCGTCCCCTTCGCGAATTCGCGGCCGAACCTGTTGAAGAGCTGATCGTCGCCCATCGGCCTCTCGCCTTCACTGGCGGCTTGGGAGGGCCCTATCCAAACACTCGGTTGTGCGTCCCGTCAATTCGGCGACCTCCTCTGAAGCAGGCTCGTCGGGGCGCTCGGAATCGGTCCTCGCGAGAGGCTACTTGGTCTTCATCTCGTACACGCCGTCCCAGCCGTCGCCCGGGGGGTGCGCGCGCTTGTCGGCGATGTCCTCGAGGTAATGGCCGGACGGGCCGTCGTCCTTCCAGACTTCCAACACGCCTCTGAAGCACCTCTCGGCCTCGTCCCAGGCGCGCGAGCGGTAGGCGGCCACGCCTGACTCGAAGGCGCCGATGGTCCGCGCCTCTTCGCCGTGGGGCAAGCCCTGTGCGCGCAGCTCGTAGATGACCACCGGCTGCCTCTTGCCCTTGACGCGAACGCTCCCGAGCTCGCGGGCGGTGACGCGATCGCGGACGAGCGAGTAGGTGTGCTCGCTGATGATGATCCGCGTGCCGTACTCCTTGTTGGTGCCCTCCAGGCGGCTGCCCAGGTTCACGTTGTCGCCCATGACCGTGTAGTCGAAACGCATGGCCGAGCCCATGTTCCCCACCGCCATGGGCCCGGAGTTGATGCCGATGCCGATGTCGATGTCGGGCCGGCCCTGGGCGCGCCACTGGGCCCGCAGCTTCGAGAGCTCCTCCAGCATCCGCAGCGCCGCGGCGCAGGCGCGCAGGGCGTGGTCCTTCTGTGGCAGCGGCGCGCCCCAGACCGCCATGAGCGCATCGCCCATGTACTTGTCGAGCGTGCCCTCGGTCTCGAAGACCAGGTTGGTCATCGGCGTCAGGTACTCGTTGAGCGTGCGCACCAGCTCCTCGGGCGCCAGGCGCTCGGAGATGGTGGTGAAGCCGCGGATGTCCGAGAAGAGGACCGTGAGCTCGCGCTTGTCGCCGCCCAGCTTCAGCTTCTCGGGGTGCCTGAGCATCTCCTCCATCACGCTCTTCGTCAGGTAGTACTGGAACGCGGCCCGCACCTGCCGCTTCTCCTGATCCGCCGTGACGTAGCCGTAGAAGATGAGCCCGAAGCTCAAGGCGAGGATCTCGGCGAGCGGCGTGACCGTGTTGAGGGCCAGCCCGCGCGCGAACAGCGCTCCGTCGAGCGCGAAGTAGCCGCCGGCGGCGGCGATCATCATCAGGACCTGCCCCCAGGTCGGAAGCCGCGGGATGGCCAGGCCGAAGGCCAGCGCCAGCGCGAGCAGCAGGGCCGCCTCCACCAGCACGAGCGAGCTCGGCTGCACGAGGAAGCTTCGGGTGAGGATGCTGTCGATGACGGCCGCGTGCGTGTAGAGGCCTGGCGCGAAGGAGTCGAAAGGCGTGACCCGCTGGTCGAACGTGCCGACCGCCGTGGTGCCGACGACCACCACCTTGTCCTTGATCCGCACCGGGTCGAAGGCGCCGTCGGCCACGTCCGCCAGGGACAGGACGTCGTAGAGCGGCTTGCCCTCCACCGACGCCCCGCGTGCGCCCGGGTAGCGAATGAGGATCAGGCCGCTCCAGGGGTCGACCGGAATGAACAGGCGCAGCGCGTCCGGGCCCTCCCCTCGCATCAGACCGTACCCGTCGAGCGCCCCGTCCATCACGCGCGACTTGAGCGCCACCGGCCGCGCGTCGAGGGCCGCGGCGGCGGCGGACAGCGCGAGGCTCGGCACCAGCGAGCCCTGGAGCCGCCAGGCCAGGTTGTAGTGGCGGATGGTCCCGTCCCGGTCCTCCTCGGCGTCGTAGCTGCCGGCGCGGTGGATGGCCGCGGCAATCACCGGGAGCGGGCCCTGCACCGCCTCGATGGAGCGGATGCGGCGCGCGGAGAGCCCCTCGGGGCGCTCCTTGAACGACGGGCCCCAGTCCTGCACCAGCTGGCCGTTCTGATCCGGGTGGCGGTCGTCCCGGTCGTAGAGCTCCTTGAGGAAGAACCGGTCCAGCGCGCGCTCGTCGCGCTCGCGCGTCGCGGCGTTCACCGCCCTGGCATCGCCTCCGAGGAGCCCGCCGATGCCGAGCACCACCGTCGGCGAGCGGCCCAGGTGCTCGGCGAGGATGTCGTCGGGGTCCTTGAGCCGGCGCTCGAGCGCCGCCTTTCGAAGCCGGAGCAGGGGCTCGGAGGCAGGGTCGTCGCCGGCCAGCGCGGCCAGCTCCTCGAGGATGCCGTTGACGACGCGGTGGGGCGAGGAGCGGTCCGCGTCCGGGAAGCTGATGTCGACCGCGACGGCGCGCGCTCCGGCATCGTTCAGGTTCTTGAGTGCCTGGCCCACGAGCGGCCGGCGCCAGGGCCAGAGCCCGTAGCGCCGGATCGAGGCCTCGTCGACCGCCGCGACCACGACTTGCCCCGAGCTCTTCACCGGCCCGCGGAGCTGAAACTTGACGTCGATGGCCTTGGACTCGAGCAGCTCCAGGGCCGTGAACGGGAAGAAGCGAGGGCTCGCCGCCTTCCAGGCCAGGTGGGCCGAAGCGAATGTAGCGCCGATGAGGAGGGCCAGCTTGAGCGCGGTGGGCCGGAAGAGGCGGGCGATCATGCGTTCTCGGGCCGCAACCGCTCCGCCACCGACTGCATCACCAGGGTGTCGAGCGTGGCGGCCCGGTAGACCTCGAGCATGCGCTCTTGGCCCAGCTTCCAGATGCCGTACATGGTGCACTTGGGCGTGAGCTTGCAGCGCCCCGAGCCCGACAGGCAGAGGTTCACGACCACCGGCCCCTCGACGGCCTCGATGACGTCGAGGAAGCTGATGGCGTCCCGCGGCTTGGCCAGCGCGTAGCCGCCCCGCGCGCCGCGCGTCGATTTGAGCAGTCCCCGGTTCACCAGGGTCTTGAGGATCTTCGCGAGGAAGTCCTCGGGGATGGTCATGAGCCGCGCGACCTCCCGGAAGGGGATGACCTTCGTGTCCGGCGTGGACGCGAGGAAGATCATTGCGCGGAGCGCGTAGTCGACCTTGCGGCTGATCGTCAGGGTGTGCTGCATTTTGGAGCCCATGAGCTCCGCGCAGTCTAGTGTCCGCCCTTCCAGGCGGTCAAACCGGAGCTGGCTCACCGGAAACGGCGGGCAGCGTTTCTGCATCGAAGGGAAAATGATCGACCTCCACGCCCACACGACGGCCTCCGACGGGCAATTCAGCCCGGGCGAGCTCGTGTATCGCGCCGCCCAAGCCGGCATCGACACGCTGGCCGTGACCGACCATGACACCGTGGCGGGAATCGCCGAGGCAGAGCGCGCGGCGGAGCCTCTGGGCATCCGGCTCATCGCCGGCATCGAGCTCTCGACCTTCGCCGGCGAGCGCGAGGCTCACCTCCTGGGACACTTCATCGACCCGGAAGAGCCGGCCATTCGCGGGTTCTCCCGGGTGCTGCGCCAGGAGCGCGCCCAGCGCATGGCGCGGATGGTCGAGCGGCTCGGGGAGCTGGGCCTTCGCGTGGAGCTCTCGGAGGTGGAGCGCATCTCCAGCGGCAAGAACCTGGGCCGGCCCCACCTCGCCCGCGCGATGGTCGGGCGCGGGTACGTCCGCGACGTCAAAGAGGCGTTCGACCACTACCTCGCGGTGGGCGCGCCGGCCTATGTCGAGCGATACAAGCTCTCCGCGGGCGACGCCATCGCCCTCATCCACGGAGCCGGGGGGACGGCAACGCTCGCCCATCCGAAGGTGAGCCGCATCTCCGAGCCGGAGATCGGCTCGCTCAAGGACCAGGGGCTCGATGGGCTCGAGGTGTTTCACAGCGACCAGGGCGACCGCGCGCGCGCCGAGCTCCTGGCCATCGCCCGGTCGCTGAACCTGGTACCGACGTCCGGCAGCGACTTTCACGGCGAGGCCATCGTTCCCGGGCGGCGGTTGGGAGGCGCCGAGATGGGGCGCGAAGACCTGGCATGGCTCGAGAAGAGGCGGCGCGCCGCGAGCGCCACCCGGGAGGTCCCGAATGCGCGACGAGGATAAGAGCGAGCTGGCGTCCAAGAGCTGCGTCCCTTGCCGCGGGGGCGTTCCGCCTCTCAAGGGCGATGCCCTGGCGACGATCGCCCGGAAGCTGCCGCGGTGGACGGTCGTCGGCGAACACCACCTGGAGCGGACGTTCACCTTCCCTGACTTCAAGGCGGCGATGGCCTTCGTCAACCGGGTGGGCGAGCTCGCGGAGGAGCAGGGGCATCATCCGGACCTGGCGCTGAGCTGGGGCAAGGTCGGGGTGACGATCTTCACGCACAAGATCGACGGGCTGACCGAGAGCGACTTCGTCTTGGCGGCCAAGATCGAGCTCTTATGATTTGATCCGTCGCCACGTCGAGGTCCAGGCTTCGCCCGCGCAAGCACCCGGGTCGAGCGCCGACGAGCGCATCGGCGTCGCCAACGCCAGCGTGGTCGTCCACCCCGCCTGCAGCCGCACCGGAACCTGAGATGGCAGGTACACCTAGGTGAGCGGAGTCTGCGGCGGGTCCTCGGCTTTGCGCCCTGGCGGTCGGGCGATTCTCCAAATCGCGGCCAAGCCGTCCTCGGTGCCGGGCCAATGTCGGCGCACGGCAGCCGCACCAGCCCGACGCACGACGGAGCGCAGCACGAGGCAGGTGATGACCGCGTCATCCCCATAGCCGATCACGGGGATGAAGTCCGGGATGACGTCCACGGGCAGAGCGAAGTAGGCGAAGAGCAGCCACAGTCGCACGCCTCGGATCGTGAACTCCCTTCCCTTCAAAGAGCGAATCTGAGGTCCATCAGACTCGGAGCAAGGGCCGAGGCCGGAGCACGCCCGTCGAACGCCTCCGAATCGTACGAGGCTACACGCCCCAGTACATCGCCCGCACCGCGTTCTGCGCGGCGTCGTAGATGGGCGACCACCAGACCCCGAAGACCAGCACCGCGGCCGCGAGCCCGGCGAGGAGCCCCGCGTAGCTCAGCGGGATGGGCACCGGCTTCTCCTGCACCGGCTTCTCCAGGAACATTGCCCGGACGATCCGCGCGTAGTAGTAGAGCGACACCGCGCTGTTGAGCACGCCGATGATGGCCAGGGTCCACCAGCCGGTGGCGTCGAAGCCCACCGCCGATCGCGCCTTCACCACCACCGCGGCGAACAGATAGAACTTGCCGATGAACCCGGCGAAGGGCGGGAGGCCGGTGAGGCTGAACAGGAAGATGGCGAAGGCGATGGCCGCGAAGGGCGAGCGCTTCGCCAGACCACGGTACTCGAAGATGGACTCCGACCCTCCCGCGCGCGCCACCGACAGCACGACGAGGAAGGCGCCCACGTTCATGAACAGGTAGATGGTCAGGTAGACGAGCACCGCCAAATTGCCCAGGTTGGTCCCGCTCGCGAGCCCCATGGTGATGTAACCGGCGTGGGCGATGGAGCTGTAGGCGAGCAGCCGCTTCAAATTCGTCTGGTTGATGGCTGCGAAATTGCCCAGCGTCATGGTCGCCGCGGCCACTGCTCCCAGAATGGCGGGCCAGGGCACGCCGGCGGCGATGCGGGCGACCTGCTCGGGCTGATCAGAGCCCACCGAAGCCATGGCGCCGAAAAAGAACCGCAAGGCGAGCGCGAACCCCGCCGCCTTCGGCCCGACCGAGAGAAAAGCCGTGAAGGGCGTGGGCGCGCCCTCGTACACGTCGGGGCACCACATGTGCCACGGCACGCTCGCGACCTTGTACCCGATGCCCGACAGCACGAAGACCACCGCCACCACCAGCGCCAGCTGGCCTCCAGCCCGCGACAGCGGCAGGCCTGCCGCCGGGTTGAACCGACTGAGGTTCTGCGCCAGGACGGAAAGGTCCGTGGTGCCGAGCAGGCCGTAGATGTAGCTCATGCCGAAGACCATGATGCCCGACGCGACGCCGCCGTAGATGACGTACTTCAGCGAGGCCTCCGACGCCCGCCGGTCGGCCCGCCGATAGCCGGCGAGCACGTAGCTCACCAGCGAGACGAGCTCGAGCGAGAGATAGACCATGAGAAGGTCGGTCGAGCTCGCCATGAGGTTCATGCCCAGGCACATCGCCAGGAGCAGCGCGAAGTACTCCCCCATGCGCTCGGGGGCGATCTCCGACGAAGGTGCGGCCATCCAGATGGCCAGCGCCGTCGCGCCCAGGAAGAACCACTTGAAGAACATCGCCAGCGAGTCGTGCACCAGGAGCCCGCCGAAGAGCGCCTTGCCCGCCGCTCCGGAGAGCAACAAGGTGGCGACCCCCGAGCCCAACAGGAACAGGAGCGCGAGGCCCGCGAGCGCTGGGACCCGCTTGTCGGACCGCTTGATCAGGAGGTCCGCGATGAAGAGCGCGAGCACGCCCAGCGTGAGGATGATCTCCGGCCAGAAGTAGCGCAGGCTTTCGACGTTCGCGCTCTGGATCTGTGCGAGGGTCGGGTCCAAGGTTTTGCCTTCCTAAAGAAGCCTAAGCGCCGACGACCGGGCCCACGACCTTGGCGAGGCTCGTGAGCGCGTTCGTCGAGAGATTGATGATGAGGTTGGGGTAGAAGCCGAACACGATGGTCAGCGCCGCCAGCGGGTAGAGCGTCAACCGCTCGCGCCAGCTCAGGTCGGGCAGGTGCGCGTACTTCGGGTTCAGCTTGCCCAGGAACATGCGCTGGATGGTCCAGAGGTAATACGCCGCGGTGATGATGACGCTCAGCGCGGAGATGACGGTGATGGTCTGGAACACCGGGAACGCGCCGGTGAAGACCAGGAACTCGCTGACGAAGCCCGCCAGGCCCGGCAGGCCCAGCGAGGCGAAGAAAGCGAGGCCCATGATGCCGGTGTATTCGGGCACCGCCTTGGCCAGGCCGCCGAAGCCGTTGATCTCCCGGTGGTGGGCGCGGTCGTAGATCACGCCCACGATGAGGAACAACATCGGGCTGATGAGGCCATGCGTCCACATGTTGAAGAGCGCGCCGTTGAGGCCCTGCGGCGTCATGGACGCCATGCCCAGGAGGCAGAAGCCCATGTGCGAGACCGAGGAGTATGCGATGAGCTTCTTGAGATCCTTCTGCGCCATGCAGACGAACGCCGCGTAGACGATGTTGATGACCCCGAAGACCGCGACCAAAGGCGCCATGTCGCGGGTCGTCTGCGGCAGAATGGCCCAGTTCACGCGCAGCATTCCGTAGGTGCCCATCTTCAGGAGCACGCCGGCCAGGATGACCGAGATGGGCGTGGGCGCCTCGACGTGGGCGTCGGGCAACCAGGTGTGGAACGGGAACATCGGGACCTTGATGGAGAAGCCGATGAACAGGCCGACCCACACCACGACCGGGAAAGCCGAGCCCATGAGCGGCGCCATCCGCAGCCAGTGGCCCGACCGCCCCAGCTCCGCCAGCGCGAGCAGGTTGAAGGTGTGGTCCGCCCGGGTGCCGTCGACCAGGGCGAACCCGCCGGCCTGCCGCGAGCTGTAGTAAAGCGCGATGACGGCCAGGAGCATCAGCACCGAGCCGGCCAGAGTGTAGAGGAAGAACTTGATGGCCGCGTACTCCTTGCGCGCGCCGCCCCAAATGCCGATGAGGAAGTACATCGGCAGAAGCATGACTTCCCAAAAGACATAGAAGAGGAAGAAGTCGAGGGCCGCGAAGACGCCGTACATCCCGGTCTGAAGGATGAGCAGCATGATCATGTAGCCCGGCACCTTCGTCTCGCTGAAGTGGGCGTGCTTCTCGCCGTGGCCGTCGCCGTGCCCGTCCTGCTTGAAACCCCACCAATTCAGCGAGGCGATGGTCGCGACGAAGCTGATCAGCGCGGTGAGGATGAGCATGGACACCGAGAGCCCGTCGGCGCCGACGAAGTACTCGATGTTGAACTGGCGCATCCAGACGACGTGGTGCACGAACTGGACGCCGCCGTCGGCCTTGAAGCTCGCCCACAGGTACAGGGCCAGGGCGAGGTCGAGCGCCGCGGAGGCGACCGCGATGACCCGCGCGCCCTGGTCGACCATCTCGCCTTTGAGGTTCGCGAATTTCTTGGCGGCCAGGAGCAGGAGGATCAGCGCAACGCCAATCATCGGCACGAAGGTCAGCCAGGAGAGCAAGGTGCTGTTGGTTTGCATTTCTTCCTCTAAGGAAAGCGAACTCTTTCGCGAACCCTCTTAGGACAGCCAGCCGAGCAGCGACTTGCGGATGGACTGCCACAGCTCGTCCCCGCCGGCGCTCGCCAGGTAGCCGCCGGCGATGATCACCAGCGCCCCGGCGAGAACCGCGTAGAGGTAGCTCTGGATGCGGCCTGTCTCGAGCTGGCGGATCTTCCGGCCCTGCGCGATGACCCCGTCCGCGAACAGGTTCACCGCGCCGTCCACCACGTACTTGTCGAAGGCGCCGTCCACGTAGGCGACGAATCGGGCGATGGCCGCGACCGCGTGGAGGATGCCGTCGAGGACCGTCCGGTCGAACCAGTAGAACGCCTCGCGCAGAAAGGTCACGAGGTTGAGCACGGTCGCCGCGTAGAATCTCGTCGACGTAATACTTGTTGTAGACCACCGAGTGCAGCCGCGGGAATCGCGCGAGGAGTTGAGCCGGCACTGGGCTCTTGTTGTCGAGGTACAGCGCGCGGGCCACCGCCCAGCCGCCGAGCGCTCCGCCCACCGACAGGAAGATGAGCCCCCACTCCCAAGCCGCGCCCGGGCTCGCCTGGCGCGCCGCGATGACGGAGGCAGCGGTGAGCGCCGGCGCGAGCCACCGCTCGAGGAGCGGCTCGGACATCCACTCGATGTGCAGCGCGTGCCCGAGCGGCGCCCAGAAGCCGAGCAGGATGGACAGCGCGCTCCCGACCGACAGCGCGGCCAGCACATACGACATGGACTTGGGCACGTCCTTGGGCGGGCCGCCGTGGTGCGCTTGGGCGGCGCTGTGGTCGTCCGCGTCGTCGTGCCCGTGGCCGTGAGCCGCTGCGTGAATGTCGGGGAGGTGCGCCGCCGCGACGTTCGCCGAGGCGATGAGGTCGGCGTCGAAGGTGCCGGCGTGCGCCGCGCCGAGCGAATGCGTGGCCGCGGCTGCCGCGGGCGCGCCGTGCCCGGCGTTATGGCCGTGCCCTTCCCCGTGGCCCAGGTCGCCCCGGTATTCGCCGGTGAAGGTCATGTAATAGCTGCGCCACATGTAGAAGGCGGTGCCGATGGCGGCGACCTGGCCTGCCGCCCAGATGGTCCAGCCCGGGATGAGCAGGTTGCCGCCCGCCCGGAAGGCGTTCCAGAGGATTTCGTCTTTGGAGAAGAAGCCGTTGCCCAGGAAGAAGACCGGCGCGGCGGTGATGCAGACGCAGGCATAGAAATAGGTCCGCTCGGTGATGGGCAGGACGCACTTGAGGCCGCCCATCTTCCGCATGTCCTGGTTGTGGTGGCAGCCATAGATGACCGCCCCCGAGCCGAGGAAGAGCGTCGCCTTGAAGAAGGCGTGCGTCAGCAGGTGGTAGAGGCCGGTCCAGTAGGCCCCGACGCCCACGCCGATGAACATGAACCCCAGCTGCGACACCGTGGAATAGGCGAGCACCTTCTTGATGTCGTGCTGGAAGAACCCGATGGAGGCCGCGAAGAGCGCGGTCGCCGCCGCCACCACCGCCACCACCGTCATGGCCTGGGGCGAGAGCGCGAAGAGGAAGTTGAGCCGGCCGATCATGTAGACGCCAGCGGTGACCATGGTGGCGGCGTGGATGAGCGCGGAGACCGGCGTCGGGCCCGCCATGGCGTCCGGGAGCCAGACATAGAGGGGAATCTGCGCCGACTTGCCCGTCGCGCCAATGAACAAGCCGAGGCAGGCCACGGTGAGCACCGGCAGGCCCCAGAAGGTCTTGCTGGCGAGCGCCTCCCCCACCCCGCCGAAGGCGAATTGGTCGCGCAGCTCGTGAAAAGTGAGCGTGGGCGTCGCGCCCGCCACGGGGCCGACGAGGTGCCCCGAGAGCGCCCAGAACAGGATCAGAATTCCGATGAGGAACCCGAAGTCGCCGATGCGGTTCACCACGAAGGCCTTCATGCCGGCCTTGGCCTTCTCCACGTCCTCGTACCAGAAGGAGATGAGCAGGTAGCTCGCGAGGCCCACGCCCTCCCAGCCGAAGAACATGATGCCGAAGTTGTCGCCCATGACGAGCAGCAACATGGCGAAGACGAAGAGGTTCAGATACGCGAAGAAGCGCCAATAGGCCTGCTCGTCCTCCATATAGCCGGTGGAGTAGACGTGGATGAGCGTCCCGATGGTGGTGATGATGAGGACCATCATGATCGACAATGGGTCGAGCGCGAAGGCCAGGTTGAGCTGGAACCCGTCGTGCGTGTCGAGCATGTTCCAGAGGACCTGGCGGAGCATCCGGTCGGCGGGGGCCGCGCCGATGAGCTGGGCGGCGCAGACGAGCCCGACGAGCCAGCTCAGGACCATGGCGCCGATGGCGATGGAGTGGTTCGCCGCCTTGCCCATCGAGCGCTGGATTCGCACGCCGGCCAGCGCGTTGACCGTGAAGCCGACGAGCGGGAAGAGCGGGATGAGGAAGAGAAGCGAGCTCGCGTGCGGAATGAGCCGGATGATCTCGTGGGCGCCGTGCGCCGATTCCTGAGCCTCCTCGGCGGCGCCGGAGACAAGCTGAGCCAACTGGAAAGGCAGGTTCATGTCCGTTAGGTCCGTCTCGAAGCTACTCGCGAAGGGTGTCGGCCTCGGTGACGTCGATGGATTTCAGGTTCTGGTAGATGCTCATGACGATGGCGAGGCCCACCGCCGCCTCGGCCGCCGCGAGCACGATGACGAAGGCCGCGAAGACCTGGCCCGTCAGCACGCCGCCCATGTAATGGTTGAAGGCGACGAAGTTGATGTTGGCGGCGTTGAGAATGAGCTCGACGCCCATGAGCAGCGCCACCGCGTTGCGGCGGGTGAGGACGCAGAAGAGCCCCAGCGCGAACAGCACCGCGGCGACGACGAGGTAGTCGGTGAGGCCGATGGTCACGGCTTGACCTCCTTGCGGGCGATGACCACCGCGCCGACGAGCGTGGCGAGGAGCACCACCGAGGCGATTTCGAAGGGAAGCAGGTATCGATTCAAGAAGAGGTCGCCCAGCTGCTCGGCGCTGGAGACGGACGGCGGATTCTGGAGCGGCGCCCTCCAGGGAGCGTTGCGGCTCACGAAGAGCAAGAGCCCGGTCGTGAGCAAGGTGGCGATGGTGGCGGGCGCGACGCCCATGGACGGATTCGTGACCGCGAGGTCCTGGATCCGGCTGGTCAGCATGACGGCGAACAGAATGAGCACCAGCACTCCGCCGATGTAGATGAGGAGCTGCGCCACCGCGAGGAAGTCCGCGGACAGAAGGATGTAGAGGCCCGCGACGCCGAGGAACGTGCCCAAGAGCGAGAAGCTCGCGTAGAGGATGTTGCGGCTGAAGGCCACACCCGCAGCCGAGGCGAGGGTCAGGGCGGCGAGGGCGAAGAACACCAGGTTGACGAGCGAGCTGCCGCTCGCGGGCGCGGCGTTCCCTGCAACCGCGGTAGCTGGCCCGAGCGCCGCGGCGGCGAAGGCGAGAGTTCGAGCAATTCGAAGGTCCACGGTCTTGTCTGCCTCGCTGGCCTGCTGGCTTGAAGGACGGCGCCTCACTTCGGCGGGATCTGCGACGGCGCGTCCCACTTCTTCATCTGCGCGCGAACGAGCTCCCCGATCACCCGGCGAGGCACCGCCTCCGCGCCCTTGACCACCTTGTAGACCGGCGCCGGGTGGAGCGGGTCGGCGTAGCGGAGCGTCAGGTTCTCCACGTGCACCATGCTGCCCTCGAACTCCCGGCTGTGCTGAATGGCGCCGGTGGGGCACGGCTCGACGCACAGGCCGCAGTACATGCACTTCGCCACGTCGATGTCGAAGCGGCTCATCACCCGCTGCTTGGGGTTCGCGGCATCTTTCTCGACCTCGATGGCGATGCAGCCGATGGGGCAGGCCCGCTCGCACGCCTGGCAGCCGGTGCAGATGGCGACGTCCACTTCCAGGAAGCCCCGGTAGCGCGGCGGCAGCGTCTGGCTCACCGGCACGTCGACGCGGTCGGGGTACTGCACCGTCGTCGGGCGCCGAAACATGTGCGACAGCGTCACGGACATGCCGTGCCAGAAGCTCTGGACCGTGTCCTTGATGTTCTGCGCGTACTCCTGCGTCGCCGACATCTCTGGGTCGCTCCTATCGGTCCGACTACCAGTTGCTCAGGTCCACCTTGTCGCCGACCATCCGGATGTTCTTGAACGTCTGCTTCAAGAAAAGGACGACCGGCACCGCGCCCGCCGCGACGAAGAACGCGAACCGGAAGAGCTCGCCGGCGGTCGCGCTCACGCCCGCGAAGATCCACAAGCTCGCCGCCGCCAGCACCACCAGGGCCATGGAGATGGGCACGAGGTACTTCCAGCACACGCTCATCATCTGGTCCACGCGGATGCGCGGCATGGTCCAGCCGACCCAGATGACGCCGAAGGTGACCGCGACGACCTTCGCGAGGAACAAGAGCCCGCCCAGGACCTCCAGGGCGATGCTCGCCTTGAGCTGAGCCTCGGTCACGCCGGGGACCTGCCAGCCGCCCAGGAACAGGATGCTGGCCAGCGAGCCCATGACGAAGTTGTTGCCGAACTCGACCAGGAAGAAGACGCCGAAGCGCATGCCGGAGAACTCGGTGTTGTAGCCGGCGACGAGCTCGCTCTCCGCCTCGGGCAGGTCGAAGGGCACGCGGTTGCCCTCGGCCAGGAGCGAGGTCATGAAGATGAAGAAGGCGACGAAGGCCATGGGGCTCGCGAACAGCGTCCAGTTCCAGGGCCAGCCACCGACCTCGAGGAACGAGCCGCCCGCCACCCCGCCCTGCGCGCGGATGAGGCCCTGCGTCGAGAGCGAGCCGGACATGAGGACGGGGACGAGCAGTGAGAGCCCCGCGGGGATCTCGTAGGAGACGATCTGAGCCGCGCTGCGGATGCCTCCGAACAGGGCCCACTTGGAGTTGGCCGCCCAGGAGCCCATCAGCATTCCGACCACGACGAGCGCGGTCACCGCGACCACGTAGAAGATGCCGATGCTCATGTCCGCGACGACGATGTGCGGCGAGAGCGGGATGACCACGAAGGTGAGCAGGAACCCGGCGAAGACGAAGTAGGCCGACATCCGGAACAGGACGTGGTCGGCGTCCCGGGGGATCAGGTCCTCCTTGGTCAGCAACTTCACCGCGTCCGCCACCCACTGCAGGAAGCCCAAGGGCCCGACGCGATTGCAACCGACGCGGCTCTGGATGCGGCCCGCGATGCGCCGGAAGAGCCAGGTCACGATGCCGGCGTAGGTCATCGCCAGGCCGCCGACGACGAGCGCCGCCACCGCCATGGCCGCGACGTGGATGAAGGGCGTCGCGGGCCAGGTGTGGGCGTCGTGGCCGAGGAGCTTGCCGATGAGGGTCTCGTTGACGAAGTTTTCCATGCCCGTCCCCTGGACCTAGCGGTCGATCTCCGGTGCCACGACGTCCAGCGAGGCGATGAGCGCCACCAGGTCCGCGATCATCAGACCCTCGCTCTTGGGCTCGATGATTCCCATGGCCATAAAGGACCCCGTGCGGATGCGGACCCGGTAGGCCTTCTCGGTGCCGTCGGAGACGACGTAGTAGGCCATGTCGCCACGCGCCGACTCCACCCGCGCCATGGCCTCGCCCGGCTCCGGCTTCAGGCGCCGCGGCAGCTTGGCGAGGACCTCGCCCTCGGGAACCTTCGCCAGGGCCTGGCGCAGGAGCTTGCAGCTCTCCTTCATCTCCAACATGCGGCAGTAGTACCGGTCATAGGCGTCGCCCACCGCGCCGCGCCAACCCTTGCCGACGATGACGTCGAACTTGAGCTCGGGGTAGGCGCCGTAGGGCATGTCGCGCCGCACGTCGAAGTCCACGCCCGAGGCGCGCAGGCTGGGCCCGCACAGCCCGTAGTTGACGGCCTCCTCGCGCCGGATGGTGGCCACGTTCGCCAGACGCTTGATGTAGATGGCGTTGAAGCTGATGAGCCGGTCGAACTCGTCGAGGAACGGCTCGAAGTGGTCCAAGAACTTGAGCAGCCGGTCGCCCCAGCCGTCGGGGAGGTCGAACGCCACGCCGCCGATGCGGTGATAGTTGAAAGTCAGGCGCGCGCCGCAGAGCTGCTCGAGGAGGTCGTTGATGGACTCTCGCTCGCGGATGCCGTGCACGAACGGCGTAAAGGCCCCCATGTCGCCGGCGTTCGACCCCACTGCGATGAGATGGCTCGCCAGCCGGCACAGCTCGCCGGCGATGACGCGCAGGAACTTTGCCCGCGCCGGCACCTCGACGCTCAAGAGGCGCTCGACCGCCAGCGCGTAGCCCTCGTTGGCGAACATCGCGGCGAGGTAGTCGACGCGGTCGGTGTAAGGCATGAACTGCGGGTACTGAACCGCCTCGCCGATCTTCTCGATGCCCCGGTGCAGGTAGCCGACCTGCGGCACGCTCCGCTTGAGGACCTCGCCGTCGGTCTGCAGGAGGAAGTTGATGACGCCGTGGGTCGACGGGTGCTGCGGACCCATGTTGAGGAGCATCATGTCGCTCCTCGCAAGGCGCTCGATGAGGATTTCGCTGTTCAGCGGTCCGCTCATGTCTTCCTCTCGCCCGTCCTCAATCGTCGTCGCGAAATCTGCCGCGCCGCCTCACGAAGGCTTCGGCACCTTGGACTCACCGGCGGGATCCGCGCCGGACTTCGGTGCCGAGCTCGCGCCCGCGACCTCCGATGGGGACGACCCGCCCGCGGGCGCCGCGGCCGCCGCCGACGCAAGCGCTTGAGCCGCGGGGCTGGGCGACGCAGCAGCGGCCGGCTTGTGCTCGGGGGCCGGGGCCGCCGGCTTCGGAGCCGCCGCTCGCGCCGCCTTGTCCTGCTCGAGCAGGCGGTCGACCACGCTCTGCCGCTCGTTGCCGATGCCGTGGTAGCCGCCGAACTCCTTCCAGTCCTTGCGCAGTGGGTGCCCCTGCCAATCGTCCGGCAACAGGATCCGCCGGAGGTCGGGGTGGCCCTCGAACTCGACGCCGAGGAGGTCGTAGACCTCCCGCTCGAGCCAGTTCGCCGCGTGCCAAACCCCGTCGACCGTGGGCGCCTTGGGGCTGGCGCGGTCGCACTCCACCTTGAGCTTGAAAGTGTGCTTCAGCGACAGCGACTGGAGGTGATAGACGACCCGAATGAGATTTTCCTTTGGGTAATCCACACCGGCTGCGTCGACGAGGTAGTCGAAGGCCAGCTCGGGGTCGTCGCGCAGAAAGCGGCTCACCTCCACCAGCTTTTCGCCCTTGACCACGACGAAGGGATCCTTCGCGGCGACCGTGGGCCCCACCGCGTCGGCGAAGCGCGCGGCGAGCTTCTCCCGAATTTGCTCGAACGAAAGCGCGGGCATCGGTTGGTTCTCTCGCTTTAGGAGGGCTCGACGGCTGCCTTGGCTGGAGCCGGGCGCATCTTGTCCTTCCACCGCTCCCGCATCATGAGGTCTTGCACGCGCATGAAGCCCTCGGCCAGGGCCTCGGGGCGCGGCGGGCAGCCGGGAATGTAGACGTCGACCGGGATGATCTTGTCGACGCCCTTGACCACCGAGTACGAGAGCTGGAAAAGGCCGCCGCAGTTGGCGCAGGAGCCCATGGAGATGACGTACTTGGGGTCGGCCATCTGCTGGTAAAGCAGCTTGGCGCGCTCGGCCATCTTATAGGTGAGCGTGCCGGCGACGAGCATCAAGTCAGACTGCCGGGGGCTCGCCCGAAAGACGAAGCCGAATCGGTCGAGGTCGGTGCGGGGGCCGCCCGCCTGCATCATTTCGATGCCGCAGCACGCCAAAGCAAACAAGAGGTAGAAGATGGAGCTCTTGCGCCCGAGATTGATGAGGAAGTCCAGGTTCGAGGTGTTCAGTGTGGCGATGGCCGCGTTCACCCCGGGGTCGTGGCCGTAACCTTTGGTGTCTGCCATTGTCGCTGTCGTCTCGCTCACGAGTCCGAATGGGAGCCGCCGGCGCCGTCTGAAGATTCGGCGAGCTTGCGGATCCAGTTGAAATCGCCGCGCGCCCAAACCCAGGCGAGCCCAACTGCCAAGATCAATAGAAAGGCGAGGATTTCGCCAAACGCCAAGCCGCCCGCCCCCTGGGCGACGTAGCGCTTGTACACCAGCGCCACCGGCAGCATCAGGGCGATCTCCACTTCGAAGATGACGAAGATGAGCGCCACAACGTAAAAGCGCGGATTGAAGTTGAACCACGCTGGGCCGATGGGCTTCTCACCGCACTCGTAGATGTCGGACTTCTCGGGCGTTGGATTCTTCGGCCGCAAGAGCGAGCCGAGCCCCAGCAAGCCCAAGATAAAGACCACCGAGACCAACCCGAAGACGAGGACGGTTGCGAAATCGTAGGCCAAGGGTCGGAACCTCGAGCACACCGATTGACACAGTGCGGCCGGTTGCCTGCAAAGAAAGCCGAGCGCGGAAGCGACCGCCCCTGGGCACCTCGGCTCGCGCCGAGACGCGGGGCACCATTACAGACGGTGCTTTCGCTGTCAAGAGTCGTTCCAGGGGCATGGCGCCCGCCGGGCTCTCGCCTCTGCGCCAGCCCCTGCCGACGCCAACCATCGAATTTCCAAGCAGTAAACGAGCGAGGGCACCCGGCAGATTCCCGTTGACACGGCGGGGACGGCGTCTCTATCCTGCGCCCCTTCGTGCAACAGGCGGCGGCCGCAGCCGACTCGCCGAGAAAGCAAACGGGAGCCCGCTGTGGACGATTATCTGAGCCAGTATCTTCCCCTGGTCGTGATGTTCGTGGTCGCTGGCGGCTTCGCCGGCGTCATGCTCTTTCTGGCGGCGGTGCTGGGCCCCAAGAAGCTGAGCGCCATCAAGGCCGCCACGTTCGAGTGCGGCAGCGACCCCGTCGGCGACGCGCGCCAGCGGTTCGCCATCAAATTCTACGTGGTCGCCATTCTCTTCATCGTCTTCGACCTGGAGACCGTGTTCCTCTACCCGTGGGCGGTGCAGTTCAAGGCGCTCGGTTGGTTCGGGTTCGTGGAGATGGCGGTCTTCGCGGCCACGTTGGTCGTCGGCCTCATCTACGTTTGGAAAAAGGGCGCTCTCGACTGGGAGCACTAAGCCGCTTTCGCGGGCCCTCGCCGGGCTTACTTTGGAGATTCGAATTCGATGAACGATACCGAGCTGGCAGGGGGAGTGACGACGCGCCGCGAAGAGGCGATGGGCTTTTTGGAAGGCATGGTCTCCAAGAGCCTGGGCTGGGCGCGCAAGTTTTCGCTCTTCACCTACCCGTTCTCCACGGCCTGCTGCGCCATGGAGTACATGAGCGTCGCGGCCGGACGCTACGACATCGCGCGCTTCGGCGCCGAATTCCCGCGCTTCTCCCCGCGGCAGGCGGACCTTCTCCTGGTCGTCGGCACCATTAATCAAAAGCAGGCCCCCATCCTCAAGCGCATCTACGAGCAGATGTGCGAGCCGAAGTGGGTGGTCGCGTTCGGAGTCTGCGCTAGCTCCGGCGGGTTCTACGACAATTACGCGGTGCTCCAAGGCATCGACCGAATCATCCCGGTCGACGTCTACGTCCCCGGGTGTCCTCCGCGTCCCGAGCAGGTGCTCGACGGCCTCATCCTCCTTCAACAGAAGATCCAGGCCCAGCCCCATCGCCTGATCGAGCGCGAGCAGAAACAGGCGTCCCTCGACAGCGCGCGGCCGGGTCAGGCCGACCTCCTGGCGCATCCGTAGTTTCCGTCGTCGGGAGCTTCCGCCAATCACGGCACGCCGCGTGCTTTCTTCTGCGGCACTGTGCGCGATTCATCACTGGGACATCCATCGGGCGCGTTCGGAGCGCTCGTTGGGGTCGCGCTGGCCCTCCTCGCTGCGCCTTCCACGAGCCGCGCGTTCACGCGTGAGTTCGCGTCGGGTACTGACGGCCCGTGCCTATTCTGGAACGCGCGGCAGCTCGCGTTCGCGACCAATGACAAGGGCAGCCACGACGCCGGCGGCGGCGCCTTCGCGGCGGTGAGCGCCAGCTTCGCGGCGTGGACCGCGACGGGCTGCTCGGACATCCAGTTCCAGGACCGGGGCCGCACGACGAGCATGGAGGTCGGCTACTCGGCGCAGGAGCCGGACCGACCCACTCTGGTGGTCTGGAGAGAGACCCTCTGCAGCAGCGTGGCCAAGGCATCTGACCCATGTTGGAAGTCGGGCAGCTGCGCGAATACCTATGGCTGCTGGGACCACGACCCCGGCATGATCGCCCTGACGACCACGACCTTCAACCACGCCACCGGCGAGGTCGTCCACGCCGACATCGAGCTGAACGGCGCGTCCTTCGTCTTCACCGCCATCGACTCGCCGCCCTGCGACAAGGAGGAACCCGTCTCCCGCCCGTCCTCTTGCGTCGCGGTGGACGTGCAAAACACGCTGACGCACGAGGTGGGTCACCTCTTGGGCTTGGACCATTCGCTCGACACCGACGCAACGATGTTCCACACGGCTGATCTCGGCGAGACCCAGAAGCGGGACATCGACCCGGACGACGCCGCCGGCCTCTGCTTCATCTACCCCAAGAGCTTGGCCACCTCGACGTGTCTCTCACCGGTCGCGCCGACGCCAAAGCTCGCCGCAGGCGGCTGTCAGTCCGCGAGCTCCGGGGACGCCCCTGCGCTGATCCCGGGTCTGCTCGTCTGGCTCCGCCGACGCGGAAGATCGGCCCGTCCGCGTTGAGCGGCGGCACGTCAGGTCCCTGACAATCTTCCTACGAAATGATCGCGCCTCGCCCAGCGACGGCGCGGCAAGGCGCTCGGCCGCTTTTGAATATGCCCGCTTTGCGCCCGGTTTGGCCCGTGCCGCACTGCCAGTGCGTCCCCATCCGCCGGCCTGTCAAACTTCCGCCTCTCGACGAGGGTCAGAAAATACCGCTCAGGTATTCGCTAACACCACCTCCACGCGTCTTCGTCCAATTCTCGAGATGAGCTCGCGGCAGCGCACAGCCTGAACTTGCCTGCTGTTTTCGGGATGTCGTCGCTCGCTTCGAAAAAGGCTTGGCCGCCAGAAAGCGCGGGGCGTGCGGCTTGCACAGGCCCCCCGCGTCCGGCGGACGCCCACCCGCCGAGCCGTTGATTGACGGGAGGTACGCGGGCGAGCGCGTCCATTAGGCGCGCCAACAGTCGTGCCGATGAACAAACCAGTCACCGCCGCGGCCGAGCCACGGCTAACAACGTTGGAGGTACACCGCATGTTGCTCAATCCGCGAACCATTCGCCCGGCATGGGTGAATGTACTGGGAGCGCTGGTCGCGCTCGGCCTCTCCGCCTGCTCTAGTAATTCAACCACTCCGACCGACTCGACAGCCTCCGAATACCCCGGAATCGACGAGTTGGACCGCCCCCTGAAGCAGCTCGCCAACGCCGGCTGCACCATCGCCAGCAAGGTCCTCACCATCAACGTCGCTGCGAACGAGACCGCGCTCATCGGCAAGGCGAGCGGAACGGGCATCAACGTCAACGGAGTCGCCTGCGGAACCGCGACCACTGCGAACGTCACGAAGATCGTCGTCGCCGCCACCGCGCCCGCCACGGTCATCCTCGACTACTCGAACGGAACCTTCATGACCGGCTCGGCCACGGCGGTCGGTTTCGACATCGCGTTCACCGGCTCCAGCAACAGCAACCTGAAAGTGCGCGGCAGCTCGGCCGCCGACTCATACTACGTGGGCGGGACCAACGTCGCCGCCAAGCTGGCCGTCAACGCCGACACCAACGCCGACGTCCAAGCAGTCGCCACCGGCGGCGGCACCATCGCGGTCGTGCTCAGCGGCGGCCCCGGCAACGACACCCTCTCCGGCGCTGGCGGCTTCGGCACCGGCACCGCGTACACCGGCGACCTCTGGCTCTGGGGCGGCGCGGGCAATGACACCCTCACCGGCGGCGCGGGCAACGACAAGCTCGTCGGCGGCGACGGCGACGACGTCCTCGCAGGCGGCGTCGGCAATGACACGATGTGGGGCGAGGCGGGCAGCGACACGTTCAAGGGCGAGGCCGGCACGGGCACCGGCAGCGACTATTACTTCGGCGGATCGGACACCGGCACCGACGTGATGGACTACAGCCTGCGGGTGAACGCCCTGAAGGTCGTCATGGACGCCACCTGGACCGGCGACTACGTCACCGGCTCGGCGACCGGCACGCTCTCGGGCGAGACCAACGGCACCAGCACCGAGGGTGATTTGGTCGGCGCGGACATCGAGAACTTCATCGGCGGCAGCGGCAACGACACCATCACCGGCAACGCCATGAACAACCGCCTGGAAGGCCGCGGCGGCAGTGATACCTTCATCGAGACCGCCGACACCAGCACCGACGTCTTCGTCGGCGCGGGCGGCACCGCGGCGGACGCGGACTTTGGCGACACGGTGGACTACAGCGCCCGGACCAACAACCTCGTCCTGCGAATCAGCGGCACGGCGGTGTCGGGCGAGCCGGGTGAGAACGACACCATCAGCGCCGACATCGAGAACCTGGTCGGCGGCCAGGGCAACGACACGCTGTGGGGCAGCACGGCCAACAACACCCTCAACGGCGGCCCGGGCAACGACATCATCCACGGCGGCGCGGGCGACGACGTCCTCATCGGCGGCGATGGCGACGACACCCTCTACGGTGAGGACGGCGACGACGTCTTCCTGGCCACCGGCACCGGCACCGACGACGGCAACGACGTCATCTTCTGCGGCAACGGCATCGACACCCTCGACTACAGCTCCCGCACGGTGGGCGTGACCGTCAGCCTGACCCAGGGCGGCTCGTCGACCGGCATCACCGGCGGCAGCGAGAACGACACCATCTCCAACGCCTCCAGCACGGCCGACGACTGCGAGAACGCGGTGGGCGGCGTCGGCGGCCACAACACCCTCATCGGCAACAGCCTCGACAACATCCTCGACGCCTACACGTCTGCCAGCAGCACCATCGACGGCATGGGCGGCACGGATATCTGCATGGACATCGCAGCCTCCGCGACTGTGAACTGCGAGCTGTAGCGTGAATCGGTAGCCTCACCCTGGGGCCGCGCGGCGCCTCGAATTGCGCCGCGCGGCCCTCGGCTGTCCAGCGTCCGCCAAGGCCTCGTTATTGCTGCACACGGGAGGACGGGAATGGGAAATTCCGCGCTCGCTCGGGCAACCCGCCATCTGGCTCTCGGCGCCCTTCTCGCCGCCTGCCACGGCGCGCCCTCTGCGACTCCGCCGCCTCCCGGCTGGAACTACCCCGGAATCGCGGAGACCAGTCGGCCGCTCATCCCGCTCCAGGTCCCCTGCACCTACCAGTCGACGGGCGGGATCATGACCGTGACCGTCCAGGGCGGCGAGGTGGCGGTCGTCGGAAGAGCGGCGGACGGCACCATGAACGCGAACGGCATTCCCTGCGACGCGGCGAAGGCCTCGAGCGTCCATCGCGTCGACATCGTCGAGGACTCGGGCGCCGCGGGCGACGAGACGGTCATCATCGACTACTCCAACGGCCTCTTCGCGCTGGGGACCGCCAACGCGGCGGCCAACGGCATCCACGTTGACCTCGGCACCGGCAGCGACGCCCTCAAGATCCAGGGCAGCGCCGGCCCCGACACCGTCACCCTGGGCACGCTCGGCATCGCGGTCAACACCGACGCCTACCCCGACGTGGTCGTCGCGAACCTCTCGGCCGTGCAGCTCACGGTCAGCACCGGCGCCGGGAACGACCACATCAGCGGCGCCGGCGGCAGCGGCACCGGCAGCCCATTCCCGGTGGGCGTCTCCCTCTACGGAGGGGACGGCAACGACGTCATCGTCGGCGGCTCGGGCGACGACTCCATCTTCGGCGGCCCCGGCAACGACTCGCTGTCCGGCGGCCTCGGCGACGACTACCTCGACGGAGAGGACGGCGACGACACCCTCGACGGCGAGAGCGCCCAGAACGGCAACGACACGTACCTTGGCGGCGACGGCACCGACCTCATGGATTACAGCAAGCGAACGGCACCGCTCACCATCGTCATGGACCAGAACCGAGCGGGGGTCGGCACCGACAGCGGCGAGGTGGGCGAGGCCGACCGCGTGGGCGACGACATCGAGAACCTGTACGGCGGCAGCGCCAACGACACCATCACCGGCAACGCGCGGAACAACCGGCTCGAGGGCCGCGGCGGCAGCGACACGTTCATCGAGTCCGCCGACACCAGCACCGACATCTTCGTCGGCGGTGGAGGAAGCGCGGCCGACAACGGCACGGCGGACACCGTCGACTACAGCGTCCGGACCAACCCCTTGGTCCTCAAGCTCTCCGGCCTCGCCGAGTCCGGAGAACCCGGCGAGAAGGACACCATCAGCCTGGACATCGAGAGCATCATCGGCGGCCAGGGCAACGACACGCTCTGGGGCAGCCCTCGGGCGGACCGGCTGAACGGCGGGCCGGGCGACGACGTCATCCACGGCGGCGACGGCGACGACGTGCTCATCGGCGGGGACGGGAACGACACGCTCTACGGCGAGAACGGCGACGACACCTTCCTCGCCACCAACGACACGAGCAGCGACGGCAACGACGTCATCTACTGCGGGCCGGGCACCAACGACACGCTCGACTACAGCGCCCGAACCGTGCCCATCACCATCAACCTGGCCGCCGGCGGCAACACCACCGGGATGGCGGGCGAGAACGACACCCTGGGCGGCACCGCCGACGACTGCGAGGTCGCGGTAGGCGGGATCGGCGGATTCAACACCCTGTTCGGCAACAGCCTGGACAACATCCTCGATGGCTACACCGCGACCGGCACCACCAT
Source organism: uncultured delta proteobacterium (assembly GCA_963772225.1). Taxonomy (GTDB): domain Bacteria; phylum Myxococcota; class Myxococcia; order Myxococcales; family UBA5297; genus CAVYWD01. The sequence continues at coordinate 309,158 of CAVYWD010000001.1, forward strand.
CGACGGCAAGGGCGGCACCGACGTCTGCATGGACGCCGAGACCGTGATCAACTGCGAGCTCTAGCGCTTCGCGCTTCGAGCCAAATGCTTCAGCGCCGAGGAGAGACCATGCAGCCCAGGTTTCCGCTTCTTCGATCGCCCCGGATCGGCGTCCTCGGGGCCCTGCTCGCCCTGAGCCTTGCCGCCTGCTCGGAGACCCAGCCAGGGCTCGGCAACAACGCCGCCGATTACCCGGGCATCGAGGAGCTGGAGCAGCCGCTGAAGCCGCTCGCGTCCCCGGGCTGCAACCTGTCCGCCAAGGTCCTCAGCTTCACCGTGGGCGCCGGGGAGTTCGCCCTCTTCGGCAAGGCGAGCGGCTCGGGAACCGACCTCTTTCTGAACGGACGGGCATGCGCCGGCGCCACCACTTCGAACACCATTCGCGTCAACCTGACGGTCGGCGCAGGAGGCACCGTCATCATCGACTACGCGAACGGCGTTTTCATGCCCGGCACGTCGTCGTACCCGGGGTTCATCATCACCTACCTCGGTGACGGCAGCCTCAAGGTGCGAGGGACCCCGAGCAACGACTCCTTCTACGTCGGGGGGACCGCCACCGCTGTGAAGATCTCGGTCAACAGCGACAACTACGCCGACATCTCGGCCACGGCCGCGAGCCCCCTCACCGTGGTCTTGAGCGGAGGCCTTGGGGCCGACACCCTCTCCGGCGCCGGAGGCTTCGGCACCGGCAGCGTCTACACCGGCGACCTGTGGCTCTACGGCGCGGCGGGGAACGACACGCTCACCGGCGGCAGCGGCAACGACAAGCTCGTCGGCGGCGACGGCGACGACGTGATGACTGGCGGCGCCGGCGACGACACCTGCTGGGGCGAGGCCGGCAACGACACGTTCCGAGGCGAGGCCGGCGCCAGCGGGAGCGACTTCTATTTCGGCGGCGACGGCGTCGACCTCATGGACTACAGCGCGCGCTCCCGGCCGCTCATCGTCGTCATGGACGCGACCTGGACCGGCACCTACCCGTTCGGCAGCGCCAGCGGAACGCCGTCGGGCGAGAGCGGCGAGAACGACCTGGTCGGCGCCGATGTCGAGAACCTCTACGGCGGCTCCGGCAACGACACCCTCACCGGCAACGCGCTCCCCAACCGGCTGGAGGGGCGCGGCGGCAGCGACACCTTCATCGAGACCAGCGACACCAGCACCGACGTGTTCGTCGGCGCCGGCGGCGGCGGCACGGACACCGCGAGCGCCGACACTGTGGACTACAGCATCCGCGGGGCCAGCCACCCGGTCACTTTGAAGATCAGCGGTTTGCCCGAGTCGGGAGAGCCCGGCGAGAACGACACCATCGGAAACGACATCGAGAACCTGGTCGGCGGCAGCGGCGACGACACGCTCTGGGGCAGCACCGCGAGCAACCGCCTCAACGGCGGCCCGGGCAACGACGTCATCCACGGCCTCGCCGGCAACGACGTGCTCATCGGCGGCGACGGGAACGACACGCTCTATGGCGACGCCGGCGACGACACCTTCCTGGCCACCAACGCCACCAGCACCGACGGCGACGACGTCATCTTCTGCGGCGACGGCCAGGACACGCTCGACTACAGCGCCCGCAGCGTCGACGTGATGATCGACCTCTCCCAGGGCGGATCCTCCACGGGCATGAACGGCGAGTTCGACACCATCTCCGCCGCCCTGAGCGACGCGGACGACTGCGAGAACGCGATCGGCGGGAGCGGCACGAACGCGATCTCCGGGAACAGCCTGGACAACCTCCTGGACGGGAACGTGCACTCCTCCAGTACGATCATCGACGGCATGGACGGCGTCGACACCTGCCTGCACGCCGCGACGACCACCAACTGCGAGCCTTGAGGCGACTTTGCGGCGCCGACTCTGCACGGCTTCGTGAGTCGACACCCGCGGGCATGTTGGGGCTCCGCCCGCGGGGAGATGGACGGGCGGGCGCGAGCTCGGCGGTCTCCGGCCCTCCGCTGGCACCGCCGCGAGCCCCTCCAGAATCTCCACTTGCTCGAGAAGGCGGGTCGAGGCTCGAAGCTCGCCACTCCCGCTGACGCGCGCGCCGGCTCTGCTCGAGCTCGAACGGCGCAGGCCAAGAGCGTCGATCGCTCGTCCGCTTGTCCCCCCTCCGCCAGAGCAACGCGGTCCCTGACGAGCGCACGACGCCCAACGGCTCTTCAGAATGGGTCCGTCGAGCGAGCCGGCCGAGTGCAGCATCCCGGCTCAGTTTGCGATGAGCTCCGCGGCGAGCGCTGCCGGGCTCGCGGCGGTCCCAGGCGCCGGCGCTCGTGACTCCGCGCGCGGGGTCGAGGCCGGCGCCGCGTAGGCCTTCTCCACGTCGGCGAGCGACCGGAGGCGGCCCTGGCGCCAGGCCTTGAGAGGCTCGGCGACGCGACGGTCGCGTTGCACCGCCAGCAGGAGCACGCGGTCGCGCTCTTCGACGAGCCCGTGTTTCTCGAGGTACCGAGCGATGCCCAGGTGGACGATGGTCGGGCGGTCCTCCTTGGACAAGTCCTCCACGAACCGGACGACGCCCTTCAGATGCTCGCGGTCGCCCAGGATCGAGTACGCCTGCGCGAGCTGCTGCACCTCCATCGCGCTCCGGAAGCCGTACCCGCACTCTGCGGCCATGGCCCGGGCCATGAGCTCCGCGCCCGCCTTCGGCTGCTCCAGCGTGCGCCACAGGAAGACGCCCTTGAGCCAGAGCGACTCGCCCATGTTCTCGCCCTGGCTCAGGGCGTAGTCCAGGTGCGCCTTCGCCTCGCTGGCGCGCCCCATCTCCACCAGCCAATTGGCGTAGCTGTAGTGGAACTGCTGCCGCTTGGGGCTCTCGAAGAGCATCTGCTCGAGCTGCAGGCCGGCGTCGGCCAAAATCGCCGGGTCGCGCGTCTGCTTGCCCAGCGTGAAGAGGAGGTTCGCGTACAGCCAGCGCTGCCTCGAGTGCACCGGGTGCTGCTCCAGGACGCGCGACATCAACACCCGGCCGTGCTCCAGAACAGGGCGCCACTCGCCGCAGCGGTCCAGCCTCCCCGACTCGGTGAGCCAGGTCAGGTTCTTCGCCAACATGTAGACCTGGTCCTCGAGGTAGGGCGTGGGCACCTCCCAGGCCCGCTTCGCGTACGCGAGCGCGGCGCCGCAGTTGGCCCGCCGGAAGGCCGCGTGGCTCTGCTTCGCCAGGTACGAGGCCCGAGCGGGAAGGACGGAGCCGCGGTACGCGAGCAGGGCGCCAGCCAGGGCCAGGCCGGCGAAGGCCGGCGCCTGGAGCCGCGGCCAGCGCGGCGCCGCCGACTTCAGCGCCTGGGGTGCCGCCGCGGCCCAGCTCGAGCTCCCCACCCCCACCGCCAGCGCCAGCAGCAGGTGAACCATCGAGTGCACACCCGGGCTGTCGAAGACGAAGATGCCCTGGACGAGGTAAGCGGCAACCGACCCGAAGAGCACGCCGCTCGCGGCCGCGTCCAATCGCTTCGCCTTGAAGGCGCTCGCCACCGAGGCGATCGCCGCGACCCAGAGGGCCAGGAACGTGGCGAGCCCCAAGAGGCCCGTCGTGCTCAGGTGGTCGAGGTACAGGCTGTGCGAGCTGTCCTGCAGCGTCCCGCCGGGGCCGCCGCACATGAACCAAGGGTCGTAGTGGACGTCGAAGACGACCTCGTAGTTCGTCAGCCCCCAGCCGAACCACGGCCGGTCGCGAAAGCCCTCCCAGGCGACGGCCCAGAGGTGCCGGCGAGCCGGATCGAAGTCCACGAGGAAGATGTGCTGCAGCGCCTCGTGGCGCGCCCAGAACTTCTCGAGCGACGGCAACGGCGCGAGCAGCTTGGCGACGAGCGCGTAGACAGCCACCGCGCCGGCCAGCGCCGCCGCCTCGAGCGCGACGAGCCGATGCCGGCCGCGGGCGATCGCCCAGAACGTGAGCGCGACCGCGCCCCCGACGATCAGCCCGAGCAGAGGGCCGCGCGAGCCCGACGCCCACAGCGCCGCGGCGGATGCCGCCGCGGCCACCGCGTAGAAGCGTCGCGAGGTCCGGGTCTCGGCGCGCACCCAGAGGAACGCCAAGAAGAAGAGCGCAAAGACGTGGTAGGCGCCGGAGAAGATGGCGTTGCCGAGAAGCCCCGACAAACGCGGGCCGGCGTCCGCTCCCAGGAGCGTCGGGAACGGCCACTGGAGGAGCACCACCGCGGCCATGGCGAACCCGAGCGCCGCCTGCCAGTGCAAGAGCTTTCGCCACTGCCCCCAGGTCTTGAGGACCGAGGTGGTCATCGCCAGCCAGGCGACGAAATGCAGGAGCGAGAAGAGGCCGTTCATACGCTCTTGGTTGCCCCAGAACGCGCGGTGCCGGTCCGCGGCCATCGCCGCCGAGAGCGCCAGCGCGACGTAGTGCGCGCCGAGCGCGGCGTAGACCCAGGAGAAGCGCGGCCGATACCGCGGCTTCCGCCAGGCGAGCACCAGGAACGCGGGGACGGTCAACGCCACCAGAATCTGCAGGAAGAGGAGCTTGAGGAAGATGTACGGGTAGACCACCACTCCGCTCAGGAACACGAGCGGCATGAGGAGGCCGCCGTAGACGCCCGCGAATGTCATCGCCTCGAGCAGGCGCGTGACGCTCGAGCTCTGCGCCGGCAATCCGTGGTCCTGTGGCCTGGACATGCCCTTGTCTCCTCGAGGGTCCCCTGGGGACCCGTGAGTCGTTCGAGACGCGGGGCATTTGCAATCCGGGTTCCAAGGCCCCGGTCGCGAGCGTCGGAAGCGTTGGCCCAGGCGCGCCCGGAGGACCTCGGCCGGCGCGCGGTCGCAGACGACCCTGAGGCGTCGCAACCGACCCACGTTCGAGGCTCGCGCCAGCCAGGCGCACGCTCGGTCGGGCCATTGGCGAATCGAGAAGAGCGCCCCGATACTGTTGGCCGTGAACGGGCGGCCCGACATCCGCGCGCCTTGGGCTCCGAAGTCCGCCCTCGCCGCGGCGGCTGCAGCGGCGTTGGCGGCGGTCGCCTTCGCCGCATTCCACGCGTCGGTCTTCTTTCCCACCTGGGCCGACGAGGCCGTCCACGTCTACGTCGCCGGCCGCGTCGCGCAGGGAGCGGTGCTCTACCGGGACGTCCACAGCGCCCGCCCGCCCCTCGCGCTCGCCCCGCTGGCCGCGCTCATGGCGCTGAAAGTCCCGGCCCTCGTGGCCGCGCGCCTCTCGGTGGTCGTCGCCTGCCTGGCCATCGCCGTCTCTTTGGCCGCCGCCGGAGCGAGGCTCTTCGGCGCGGTCGAGGGGCTCCTTTCGGCGGCCCTCTTCCTCCTCGCGCCCGAGACGGCCGCGCGGTTCGCCTTCACCGGAATCCACGCGGTCGCCCTGGGCGCGACGGCGTGCGCGCTGCTCGCGCTGCTCGATGCGCCCGCGCTCGCGGGCGTGGCCGCCGGACTGGCCCTCGGCGCAGGCCAGCACGCCGCGATCCTCGTGGGCGCCGCGGGCCTCTGGGTCCTCTTTCGCTCGCGCCGGGGTGCCGCGGCGTTCGCGCTGGCGCTGCTCGCCACGTCCGCGGTTGTCTACGGCGGGGCGGCGGCGCTCGGCGGCCGGGAGATGGCCCGCGACCTGCTCGGCCGCCACCTGTACCACCTCTCGTCCTCCTCGGCCGCGGAGGACGGCGAGCTCGGGTTCTACCTGCCCACGACCGCCCTGGAGAACCTCTTCCTCATCGCGTTGGCGGCCGTCTCCCTCGCGCGCCGGTCGAGCGGCGGCGCGCCTCCCACCGCCTCGGGGCCGCGCCTGTTTCTCGCCGCCGCGGTCGCCGCGCACGTCGGCGCCGTGGCGCTGATGAGCGGCGGGCTCGTCCTCTACCTCTTCCCGGCGCTCCCGCTCCTCGCGCTCCTCGCCGGCGACGGCGCGGCGCGCATCGCCCGGGCCATCGCCCGCGGGCCCTCGCGAGCCTTGGCGGCAGGAGCCGCTCTCGCCGTGCTCGCGGCGTCGGTGGGCGGGCCGTGGGCCGCCTGGGCGCGCTACGAGCGCCGCGACTCCCACGGCTACCCTGCCCTGCCCCACGCGCGCCACCTTGCGATGGCCCACCTCCAGAAGCTCTCGGTCGCCGAGCCAATCGCCCGGCTCGTCAAGTCTGAGTCGGGCCCTACGGAGACAGTCTTCGGGTTTCCCACCATCGCCGCCGAGGTCGCGCGAGAGGCCCATCGGAGGGTCGCCGGCGAGCTCGCAGACCTCGCCCCGCGGTGGTTGCAGCTGGGGACGGTGACGCGAAAGTCCGTCGTCTCTGCCATCGAGGCGGACGGCGTGCGCTTCTTCGTCACGCCCCGGTGGTTCTACTTCAGGGACCCCTACTTCAAGAGCTACCTCGCCAAGTGCTACGAGGCACCGCGCGTCTTCCCGCGGACGCGCGCCGACGGGGCCGGAATCCCGGACCTGCTCGTCTACCGGCACCTCGACGGCGCCTGCCGCTGACCCTCGGACCGGGTGCGCGACGCCGTTCGGCCGGGCCCGCCCCCGGTCGCCCGCACCCCTTCGCGAGCGCGCTCGCACCGCGGTGATCACCGTTGTTTTAAAACGCCTTCGAGGAGCGCTCACCGCCATGAACCCAGCGCAGGTCCTGCATCGAGCCGGACAGAGCTTGTGGATCGACCAGATCACCCGGGCGATGCTCGAAGGGGGCACGCTCGCGCGCTACGCGCGCGAGATGGCGATCACCGGGCTGACCTCGAACCCGACGATCTTCGACGCCGCCATTCGCGCCGGGAGCGAGTACGACCGGACCATCGCCCAGGGCCGCGCCGAAGGGCTTTCCGGCGAGCGGCTGTTCTTCCGATTGGCGCTCGAAGACCTGGAGGGCGCGGCGGGGCTCTTCGCGCCCATCCACCGCGCCTCCGCCGGCCGGGACGGCTGGGTCTCGCTCGAGCTCTCGCCGCTCCTCGCGTTCGACGCCGTGGGCTCCGTCGAGCAGGCGCTCGCGCTGCACGCGCGGGCGAGCCTTCCCAACCTCTTCATCAAGATCCCCGGGACCGATGCCGGGCTGCGCGCCATCGAGGAGGCGACGTACGCCGGCGTGCCGGTGAACGTGACGCTGCTCTTCAGCGCCGACCAATACCTGGCCGCGGCAGACGCCTACCTCCGCGGCATGGAGCGGCGTTTGGAGGATGACCGCACGCCGGACGTCTTCTCGGTCGCCTCGCTGTTCGTCAGCCGATGGGACAAGGCGGTGCAGGGCCGCGCGCCCGCAGCGCTGCGGAATCGGCTTGGCATCGCCGTGGCCCAGGAGACCTATCGCGCCTACCTCAATCTGCGCGACTCGCCGCGGTGGCAGCGCCTGGCGGCCGAGGGCGTGCCGCCGCAGCGGCTGCTCTTCGCCAGCACCGGCACCAAGGACAAGGCCGCCAGCGACACGCTCTACGTCGAGGCGCTGGTGGCGCCGGACACCATCGACACCATGCCGGAGGCGACTCTGCTCGCCTTCGTCGACCACGGCCGGGCGGGCGCCCTCATGCCCCGCGACGGCGGCGACTGCGACGAGGTGCTGGCCGAGTTCGAGCGAGCGGGGTTCGACCTGGCCTCGCTCGGCGACGAGCTCCAGCGCGAAGGGGCCGCCTCGTTCGTCGCGTCCTTCAACCACCTCCTCGCCCGGATCGCCGAGAAGAGCGACGAGCTCCTGGGCCCGCCCGGGGCCGCGCCGTGAGCGCGCCGTCGACCGACGCGCTCAAGCGCGCCGCCGCCGAGCGCGCCGCAGAGCGGGTGGAGCCCGGCATGCGGGTGGGGTTCGGCACCGGCACCACCGCGTCGCTCGCGGTCCGCGAGGTCGGCCACAGGCTCGCCAAGGGCGCGCTGCGCGACGTCGTCGGCGTCGCCACTTCGTCGTCGACGGCGGCGTTGGCCGCGCAGCTCGGCATCCGGCTTGCGGACATCGCCGAGCTTCCCGACCTCGACCTGACGCTCGACGGCGCCGACGAGATCACTCCCGACGGCGCGCTCATCAAGGGAGGCGGCGGCGCGCTCCTGCGCGAGAAGATGGCCGCGCAGGCGAGCCGCCGGGTCGTCATCGCCGCCGACGCCTCCAAGCTCTCGCCGGCGCTGGGCCAGCGCCGCGCGCTCCCCGTGGCGGTCGCGCCGTTCGGGTGGCGGGGGCAGGCCCGGTTCCTCGAGTCGCTCGGCGCGCGCGTCCAGCTTCGCCGCGAGCCCGGAGGCGAGCCCTTCGTCACGGAGGACGGCTGCCTCGTCCTCGACTGCGCCTTCGGGCCCATCGCCGACCCGCGCGCGCTCGCCGCCGCGCTCGACGCTCGCGCGGGGGTCGTGGCGCACGGCCTCTTCCTGGACCTCGCGACCGAGCTCGTCATCGCCGGGCCCGCGGGCGTCGAGGTACGGGAGGTCGGGCGAGCGTGAGCCCTCGGGGCACGCGAGCGCCATTCACTCAGAGTGGATCTTCAGGAAGCAGGTGAACCGTGCCGTACCTCACCGGCAAGCCGCTCGAGCCGACCGTCATCGTCATCTTCGGCGCCGGCGGCGACCTGACCTGGCGCAAGCTCATCCCGGCACTTTATGGCCTCTTCGGCGACCGCTGCCTCCCGGGCCAGCTCGCGGTCGTGGGCCTCGTCCGGCGACCGCAGGCCGAGAGCGCGTGGCGCGACGGATTGCGCGCGAAGCTCGAAGAGAGCTCCGAGCGCGAGGTCTCTCCCGAAGCCTGGGCGGCCTTCGCGCGCCAGCTGTCCTTGGTCGTCGGAGACCTGGACGACGCCGCCTGCTACGACCGGCTCCGCCAGCACCTTTCGCACGTGGAGGAGAGCTTCGGCGCACCGGCGCAGCGCATCTTCTACTTCGCCGTGCCCCCTGGCATCGTCGAGGGCGTGGTGCGTCGGCTCGGCGCCGCCGGGCTCACGCGCCACCCGCGGCCTGTGCGCATCGTGGTGGAGAAGCCATTCGGCCGGGACCTCGAGTCGGCGCGCTCGCTCAATCGAGCGCTGCTCGAGCAGCTCGCGGAGCCGCAGATCCTGCGGATCGATCACTACCTGGGGAAGGAGACGGTCCAGAACATCCTCGCCTTCCGGTTCGGCAACGCGCTCTTCGAGCCCCTCTGGGACCGGCGGTACATCGACCACGTGCAGATCACCGTGGCCGAGACGGTGGGGGTGGAGCACCGGGGCCGCTACTACGACCGGTCGGGCGAGCTGCGCGACATGGTCCAGAACCACCTCCTGCAGCTCCTCTGCCTCATGGCCATGGAGCCGCCCGTCTCCTTCAGCGCCGAGGAAATTCGGAGCCGCAAGGTGGACGTGCTCCACGCCGTCCGGCCAATCCGCGCCGAAGAGGTGGCCCGCTCGGCGGTGCGCGGGCAGTACGGACCCGGTTGGCTTCAGGGCCGGCGCGCCCGCGCCTACCCGGAGGAGCCCGACGTTTCGCCCACCTCCGGCACGGAGAGCTACGCGGCGCTCCGGCTGCAGGTGGACAACTGGCGCTGGCAGGGCGTGCCGTTCTTCCTGCGCGCGGGCAAGCGCCTGCCCGCGCGGGCCTCGGAGGCATCCATCGTCTTCCGGCCCGTGCCGCATCAGGCGTTTCCGAGCAGCGCGCTGGCCGACTGGCGCCCCAACCGCCTCGTCGTGCGCATCCAGCCGGACGAGGGCATCTTCCTCCGTTTCCAGGCCAAGGTGCCGGGCTTCGCGGTCCGCCTCAGCCCGGTGCAGATGACCTTCTGCTACCAGGACGCCTTCCACATCGCCGTGCCCGAGGCGTACGAGACGCTGCTGCTCGACGCCATCCTCGGCGACCAGAGCCTATTTCTGCGCGCCGACCAAGTGGAGGCGGCCTGGTCGGTAGTGATGCCGGTGCTCGAGGCCTGGCAGGCGCTCCCGCCCATCGACTTCCCCAACTACCCCGCCGGGACCTGGGGCCCAGAGGCCGCCCAGGCGCTCATCGCCCAGCACGGGGGATGGCTCCTGCCGGCGATGCCCGCGGAAGTCGTCGAGGAAGACGGGCGCGCCTTTCCGCCCTCCGCGGCCCTCGAGGAGAGCAGGCCCTGACACGCGAAGCGCGCCGGGACCGGCCCGAGTCACATGCGCCCGGTCTGGTGGATCAAGGCGAAGATCGCCACCAAGGTGCCGTTCAAGGCCAGCCCGACGATGCCGCCGACCAAGAGGCCTTCGCGCCCGTGCCGGCGAATGCTCAGGAGCGCGTAGAGCGCGAGCAAGATGCCCAGCCCAATGAAGGGAAGCGTGAGCCTCTGCCAAGCGAGATTTCCGGTCGCCCGCCGGGCGAAGCTACCGACGAAGAGCCCGGCGAGAGGCAAGACCCAGCAGGCCAGCGCAGCGATGTGCGGCGGCGTCCGGGGAAAGGGCGAGGGCGAGACTGATTCGTTTTCGGCCATAGCGACTCCATCGCGAAAGGGGGCGCTAGTCTGCACCACTCCCCCGCTCCCGTCAGCACTTCCCGACGGCGCTCGTTCCACGGCCGCGCTCGATGACCTTCCGGCTTGCTCTTCTCGTCCTCCATTGACGGAGGAACGCGCCATTCCCAGCCTTTACCGAAGGGAAAAAAGGAGGCGAACGCCGTGAGCGACCCGACCAAGAGAGACGAGCCGACCGGGGAGTTCTCGGAGGAGTCCGAGAAATCCAGCAAAGCGCTCAAGGAGAAGCTCGAAGGCGCGAAGAGCAAGCTCGAGGGGAAGCAAGAGGAGCTGAAGGAGAGGCTCGAGCAGGTGAAAGAGCGAATGGGTCACAAGGAGCAGAAATAGGGACTGCTCCCAGTCCAAGACGTGGCCGAGCCGTGACCGAAGTCCCAGTGAGCCCAAAGCAGCGCCGGTGCCGTGCCGGGCTCGCTCGGACCTCTGCTGCTCGAGCTCTTTAGGTCGCGGCGCGGCACTCGGGCTTTGTCGCTCTTTGACTGGCGACGGCCTCGAAGCTCTCTCGAATCGCGTCCTCGATTCGGTTGCACGTCATGCTGACGTGGATTCCCTTGTCGGCGAGCGCCCGCCGAGGCGCGTCGCCGATGCGCATGACCAGAATACCGCTGCAGTCCGAGACCGCGTTGATCACCGGGGTGAGGCGGTCCTCGGTGGTGCCGCAGTCGGTGTCACCCGCGCAATACTTGCCGATTTCCCGGCGCTCCAGGAACCGCACGCCCGACTTCGACGCCGAGTAGATGAGCAGCTCCTTCGCGTGCCCGAAGTGCAGGTCCACCGTGTAGCCCGAGGCCGACGCGACGGCGAACCGGAAGCTCTCCTCGCCGGGAAGCGCCACGGCGCCGGTGGGAGAGCACTTCGGCGCGGGCGCGGCCGCCGTGGGGGCCTTCCCCACGAAGGGCAAGGGCTGCTCATTCAGCACCGTCCCCACCGCGTCCGCGCGGCACTGCTGGCAGTGCTTCATCTGCGGCAGGACCTTCTCCATGGAATTGCGGATTCGCGTGAGCGCCTCGCGGCTCACCATGGGGAACCGCTCGAAGTACGTCCCCGGCGTCGGGATGAAGGGCATCACGTTGAGGATGTCGGCGCCCTTGCCCTTCGCCCAGTGGGCCAGCGACTCAATCTCCCCGTCGTTCACGCCCGGCACGCAGATGGTGTTGATTTTGATGTGAAAGCCCTGGCTCTTGAGCGCGTCCAACGCCTGCTCCTGCCGCTCGAGCAGGCGCTCGGCCGCCGCCTCGCCCTTGAGGAACAGCCCGTCGCCGGCGCTCGCCCAGGCGTAGAGCGTCTTGGCCGTCTGCACTTTCCGAGTATTCACGGTCACGGTAATATAGCGAACGTCGCCCTGCTTGAGACGCTCCAGGTTCTCGACCAGCGCGAGCCCGTTCGTGGACAGGCAAAACTCCACCGCCGGGTCCGCCTCGCGAATGAGCCGAAAGGTCTCGAACGTCCGCTCCGGGTTCGCCAGCGCATCGCCGGGGCCGGCGACGCCGACGATGGTCAAGTACGGCATCCGCTTCTTGACTTCCAAATACCGCGCGAGGCCTTCCTGGGGCGACAAGACGGCGCTCGTCACCCCAGGGCGGCTCTCGTTGACGCAATCGAACTTCCGATTGCAATAGGTGCACTTGATGTTGCACTTCGGCGCCACCGGAAGATGGATTCGGGCGAACTTCTTCGCCGCCTCCACCGAAAAACAAGGATGCTGTTTAGTATCGACGCCGCTCATGCGAACATCCTCCGGTGCCCTTGCCCTGTCGAAGGGCAAAAAACGTTCCGAAACGACGGCCTTGGTTCCCGCGGCCACCAAGCATTCGAACGGACCCCTCCGCCTTCACCCCCTCTCCGCGAGCGGAGAGGGGGTCGGGGGGTGAGGAACCGCTACGCCACCATCGGCTCGAACGAGAATGCCTTCTTGGTGCAAGTGCGGCCGCAAGCCCCGCAGCCAATGCAATTGTCCGGGTTGCCGACCCTTGCGAACATCTTGGCCGATTCCTCCTCGTCGAGCTCGGCGGCCACCAAGACGTCAAAGGCGCAGACTTTGAAGCAGCGCCCGCAGCCAATGCACTTCTCCTCGTCGACCCGCTTCACGAACTGCGGAATCCACTCCTTCTTACCGCGGGTCAGACCGGTGATGTATGCCATCGCCTCACTCTCCTTGCTCTTTGCGTGGTTTTGGCGGGGCTTTTCCCGCCGGTTTCGATTGGTTCCGGTCGAGTCGTCGACTGGCGCTTCTGGAATGGCGCCCTACGCCTCTTCTTCGAAAGACGGCTTGGCGTTCGGGTTCATCGCCTTGCGCAGCCAAGGCGGCGGCGTCCCTTGCAGCACCTGCTGGAGCTTCTGAATGACCTCGGAGACCGGCACCTCCTCCTGGGTCTTCATGGGGTGGATCTTGCGGGCGACGAGCTTGGCCGCGGCGGGCCCCCCGATCTGCAGGGTGTAGACCAGCGTGCAACCGGCGATGGCGTTGGCGCGCGCACTGATGCGATCCTCCTCGTCGCCGGCGGTGGTGAGCGCGGTCACCGACCCGAGCGGCTTCGCCTCCTCGGGCCCTACCTCCCAGAGGTGGAAGTCGGTGGCCATCCCGAAGTGCTGGTCGATCTTGGTTCCGTCGCTGCTGGTGAATGCGACTTTCATGGTTTCTCTTTCGCCTCGAGGCAATCAGTTGTGTGAGAGCTTTTGGCCTTCGGTGGCATTGGCCTGGAAGAGATTTGCCGTCTCGAACACCAGGTTCATGGTCCCGCGATAACCGACCCATATCTTTTGGTGAGCGCCGAGCCGGTCGAATACCGGCAGTCCGGTGCGCAGGTGGGACTTGATCCCGAGCTTCGCCGCCGCTTGGCGGCCGTTGGAGTTCGCCACCAGGAGGTCGGCGCCGCCGCCCAGCGTTTCCAGGTCTTCGAGGTCGCCCACCCGAACGTCCTTGCAGGCCAGGCCATCGAGGCCGCGGGTGCGGGTCGCCGCGAGCGCCGTCTGAATCTCGCAGCCCATGCTCGAGAAGAAGCCGACCATCCCCTTGAGGTGGTCCGCCTCGAGGGCCAGGGCTATCTTCTTGCCGCCGAATTGATAGTGGCAGTCGACCATCGCGTCGGCCAGCCGGCTGCGCTGGCGCCGCTGCCTCTCGGGGATGGGCTGCCCGCTCAGGGTCGAGAGCACGTCCATGAGCCGGTCGACCTCGGCCAGGCCGGTGAGGGAGGTGAACCCGTAGGCTGGTATGCCGAAGGCCTGCTGAAGCTTGAGCGCCGCCTTCGAGAGCGAGTCGCCGACGTAGAGGGTGGCGGCGCTGCGGCCGGCGCGGCGGATGGCCTCGACCGAGATCCCCCCGGTGGAAAGCGGCGAGACCTCGTCGTCGATGTGGCCGTCGAGCGCATTGGAGAGGTCGGGGATGGTCAGGACCTCGAGCCCGAACGACTCGATGGCGTCGCGCAGCTCCTCCACGTCGGCCGGGGTCAGGTGAGCGCCCGGCAGCAGGTTCACCTGGTTGGGGATCCGCTCGCCGCCCTGCGCCAGCGTCCCGACGATGGCCTCGACCGCCGCAGCGTAGCCCTCCTGGAGCGAGCCGCAGTAATCGGGCGTCGACGCCCAGACGATGGGCACCGCCTCGAGCTCCGGGTTCTGCTCGCGGAACTGGACGAGCGCGCTGCGCAGGTCGTCGCCCATGGTCTCGGTAAGGCCGGAGGTCAGGACGCCCACGACGGTCGGGTTGAACTTCTCGATGACCCGCTTGATGCCCTTCTTCAAATTGTCCCAGCCGCCGAAGACTGCCGACTGCTCGCTCATCGCCGTGGAGTTGAGGGCGATGGACTCCTTGAAGTGCCGGGAGAGCTGGAGGCGGATGAAAGTGGAGCAGCCCTGCGCGCCGTGCATGAGGCCGAGCATCCCGTCGATGCCCAGGTACGCGAGGGTCGCGCCGAGCGCGGGCGAGTTCTTCTGCGGGTTGACGGTGGCCGACTTCACCGGGACCTTGACCCGCGACTGCGCCAAGTCTTCGCCCTGAAGCCGCTCTGCGTGGGTGAGCGACAGGGCGACCTCGGCGGCGCGCTCGTCCTCGCTGCGGTCGACAGGGCCCTTGGCGTTGAGCGCCGGCCAGATGGGGTTGTTGACGGTGAGGTCGAGCTGCCTCGCGAAGGTCGCCATGCCCTCGTAGCCCGCGTAGGGCCACGAGCGGCCGTGGTTGATGTCGAGGAAGGGCGTGAGCGTCTTGAGGGCCAAGAACTTGGTCTTGCCGCCGGCGACGATGAGGTCGGGCGATTTCTCCCGCATCACCGCGAGCAGGCCCGCGGTCGACGTGTCCTCAATGATGTGCGCGTCCTTGTGCATCGACGCCTTCATCCGCCGGAAGTCTTCCAGGGTAGAGTTCTGCGTGCCGGCAGCCAGGACCTCGACGCCGAGCTCCTTGAGGGCGTCGACCATGGACCAGGTCTTGACGCCGCCGGTGAAGAGCACGGCGGACTTCCCGGACAGACGCGCCTTGTAGGGGGCGATGCGCAGCCGGCAGGCGGCCTCCTCTTCGGCGATGAGCTTCTCGACGCGCTTCTCCATGTCGCCGGGCCGACCGTTCACCTGGTCGAGCTCGCGGGCGATGTCCCGGAGCGCCCGGGCGGTGTCGTCCATGCCGTAGAACGACTCCTCGAGGTACGGCATCCCGAACTGCTTCTTCATCTTCCGGGCGAGGTTGGTCAGGCTCTTGGAGCAGACGATGACGTTGAGCTTGGCCCGGTGCGCGCAGCGCAGCTCTTCGAACTTGGCGTCGCCGCTGATGCACGAGAGCACGCGGATGCCGACCTTTTCGAAGAGCGGCTTCAGGCCCCAGAGGTCGCCTGCGATGTTGTATTCGCCGATGAGGTTGATGTCGTAGTCGGTGACCTTCTCCGGCTCCGCCGTGCCGATGACGTACTGGAGCAACAGCTCGCCGGCCAGGCGGTTGCCGATGTTCTTGTCGCCGATGAACCCCGGGGTGTTCACCGGGATGACCGGAATGGACACCTTCTTCGCCGCCGCCGCGCAAACCGCCTCGAGGTCGTCGCCGATCATCGCCGGGACACAGGTGGCGTAGACGAAGACCGCCTTGGCCTGGCCGGCGTAACGCTCGGAGAGGTCGAGGATGGCTTTGTAGAGCTTCTTTTCACCGCCGAAGATGACGTCGTTCTGCAAGAGCTCGGTGGTGAAGCCGCGCCGATACAGCTGGGAGCCGGAGGAGCGGGCGCCGCGGTTGTCCCAGGAGTTACCGGCGCAGCCGATGGGCCCGTGGACCAGGTGGATCACGTCGGTGATGGGCATCAAGACGACGCGGGCGCCGTCGAAGGCACAGCTGCGCTCGGTCCCCTCCCCCGGCTCCGATTTCTTGCAGAACTTCGGAGCCCCTTTCTCCTGGGTGTCGCACTCCGGGGCATCGTAGTAATCCGGGCGTGCCATAGGCGTCGTCTCTCATCTCGCGCTTGGCGCGGACGGGGAGGAATTCGAATCCAAGCTTCGCTGGGCTGATGGGCGATTGAAGCCGAGGGGCTTTTAGAGCAAGGGCCTTGAAGCCCCTCGACTTCACTCGGGGCGCTCTGCTGCCGCGCCCGCGTTACCGCATCATCTCGAAGTGCCGGTCGTCGCAGGTGTCGTCGCGGATATCGATGAACTTGTTGCAGATCTCCGTGACCATGTTGATGACGCCCTGATACCCGATGAGCGGCGTGCGGTGCTTGTTGACGCGGTCGAAGATGGGGAAACCGAACCGGAACAGCGGGATCTTCGCGTCGCGGGCCGCGAACTTTCCGTGGGTGTCGCCGATCATCGCGTCGACCGGGTCGGTCATGATGAGGCTGCGCAGGTGCCAGAGGTCCTTGTTCATGTAGATCTTGCAGCCCTTGCCGAACGGCGAGGCGTCGAGCAGCGCCTGGATCTCCTTCTCCAGCTTCTTGCTGCCCTTGCTGCAGAGGATGTGGTACGGCTGCGCGCCCATTTCGAGCAGGAACGAGACGTAGCCCAACAGGTAATCGGGGTCGCCGTAGATCGCGAACTTCTTCCCGTGGATGTACTGGTGCGAGTCGGTCATCGCGTCGATGGCGCGGCCGCGCTCGGCCTTCAGCGACGCGGGGACCGGATGGCCGAACAGCTCCGACAGCCTGAGCAGGAAGGCATCGGTCTTGGCGACGCCCATGGGCATGGGCATCTGGACGTGGCTGCCGGCGAACTGCTCCTTCATGAAGGTGAACGCCTTCGTGGTCGCGAATGAACCCGCCAGCACGGTCGCCTTGCCGTTGATGGCGTCCGCGGCCTCGGAGAGCGGCGTGCCGCCGGGGTACTGGCGATAGGTTCCGTCGCAGGGCGAGTCGAAGGAGTCCGAGATGTCGGCGAGGAAGGTGTAGGGAATGTTGAAGGCTTCGAAGATGCGCTTGTACTCGCGGTAGTTGCCAGTATTGAAGTCACAGCCGGCGACGAAGTTGAGCTTGCCGGTGCACCGGCCCTCGACCTTCTTGCCCTCGGTCAGGGTCTTCATGATGCTGGTCAGCATCGAGTCGTAGCCGTGGACGTGCGACCCACTGAAGCTCGGGGTGTTCGCGTACGGCGTGAGAAAGTCGGCCGGGAGAATGCCCTTTCCGCGGGCGTTCTTGATGAAGGCGGTCAGGTCGTCGCCGATGACCTCCGGCATGCAGGAGGTGAAGACCGCCACCATCTTGGGCTTGTAGAGCGCCAGGGCGTTCTCCAAGCCCTCGTGGAGGTTGTTCTGCCCGCCGAAGACCGCGCCGTCCTCGGTCATGGAGTCGGAGACTGCCGGCGCCGGCTCGCGGAAATGCCGGTTGAAAGTGGAGCGGTAGTACGACGCGCACCCCTGAGCGCCGTGCACGAACGGCAGTGTCCCCTCAAAACCGTGGGCCGCGAGCTCCGCTCCCAGCGGCTGGCACGCGTGCGCCGGGTTGATGACCAGCGCCTGGCGGGCGAAATTCTTCTCCTTGTACTCCTCGGTGTTGATCCAACAGGCGACCCGCTTGACGTCCTCCTCGGGGATTTCGGTGACGGGTTTGACGGGAAGACCAAAGTTATTGGCCATTTTCTTTGTGCTCCTTCACCACGACCGGCGGCGCGCGCGAGGGGCGCCGCCGGTCCTTTGCGATGAAATTCGAACGAAGGACTCAGAACGGGGCGTTGACGAGCTTCCAGGTCTTGGGCTATCCCGGCTGTCCTAGAACGGGGCTTTGACGAGCTTCCAGGTTGGGCTGTTGATCGCCATGTCGACGTCGCGGGCGAAGACCGGAAACCCCTTGTAAGCGTGGTAGGGTCCCGAGTAATCCCAGCTGTGCATCTGGCGGAACGGTAAGCCCATCTTCTGGAAGACGTACTTCTCCTTGATGCCGCTGCCGACGAGGTCGGGCTTGAGCTTGTGCACGAACTTCTCGAGCTCGTACTCGGAGGCGTCGTCGTAGATGACCGTCGCCTCCGCGATCTCCGGGGCGGTGCGCTCGTAATCGTCGCCGTGCGCGAACTCGTAGCCGGCGCCGATGACCTTCATGCCCAAATCCTCGTAGGCGCCGATGGTGTGGCGCGGGCGAAGGCCTCCGACGTACAGCATGACGGTCTTTCCCTCGAGGCGCGGCCGGTACTCGTCGATAATCTTCTTCATCTCCATGTCGTACTTGGCGATGACCTTCTCGACGTTCTCCTTGATCCGGTCATCGTAGCGCTCGGCGAGCTTCCGGAGGCTCCAGGCGATTTTGGTGGGGCCGAAGAAGTTCAGCTCGATCCACGGAATCCCGTACTTCTCCTCCATGACCTTGCACATGTAGTTCATGGAGCGGTAGCAGTGGATGATGTTCAGCTTTACCCGGTGCGTCGCGGCAATCTTCTCCATCTGCCCGTCGCCGGTCCAGGTGGCCTTGACGTTCAGGCCAATCTCCTCGAGGAGCGGCTTCACCGACCAGACGTCGCCGCCGATGTTGTAGTCGCCGATGAGCGCCACGTCGTACGGAGACTGCGGCTCCGCGAACTCACGGGTCTCGATGATGTAGTCGCGGATGGTGTCGTTGGAGATGTGGTGTCCCAGCGACTGGGAGACGCCGCGGAATCCTTCGCAGTTGCAGGGGATGACGGGCAGGTCGAGCTCCGCGCTCGCGGCCTTGGCCACAGAGTTGATGTCATCGCCGATGAGGCCGACCGGACACTCGGACAAGACGGAGATGCCCTTGGCGAGCGGGAACAGCTCCTTGGCCTCCTTGAGGATGACCTTGAGCTTCTTGTCGCCGCCGTAGACGATGTCCTTCTCCTGGAAATCCGAGGTGAAGTGCATGTTGAACTGGTCGACGCCGTTCGTGCCGGAGACCAGGTTCCGGCGCGTCCCCCAGGAGTACCAGCCGCAGCCGACCGGCCCGTGGGAGATGTGCACCATGTCGCGGATGGGGCCCCAGACGACGCCCTTCGCTCCTGCGTAGGCGCAGCCGCGGGCGCTCATGACGCCCGGCACCGTCTTGCGGTTCGACTTGACGCACGAGCTGCCGGCCGTCGGGTCGTTCGGGGCGAGGTGCGGTGCGCGCTTCTTCTTGCCTTTCTCCGGATAGGCCTCCAGGGTCTCGTCAATCAGCTTCTGAGTCGACTCCCGGGTAATTCCTTCGATCTTTTTCACGCTCTCGGACACGAAAAACTCTCCTTCGACATCGTTTGAGATGGATTTCCCGATTGAATGGAAGCCCGCCCCGACGTCGCGGCGTCTGGAGCGGGCCTCACCCTCAGGGACTGCAGGGCTGCGATGGCGAGAAATGTCTTCGCTTACGCCGCCGCCTCTGCCTTGCCCACCACGGCCTCGTCCTCAGCAGGGACGATGCCGAACTCCATGAGCAGGCCTTCGAGCTCTTCCATCTCGAGCGGCTTGGGAACCACGAGCAGCTTGTTTTCGGAGATCTTCCTCGCGAGCTGGCGGTACTCCTCGGCCTGCTGGTGCTCTGGCGAGTACTCGATGACCGTCATGCGGCGAAGCTCCGCCCGCTGGACCTGGTTGTCGCGCGGGACGAAGTGGATCATCTGCGTGCCCAGCCGCTTGGCGAGCGCCTCGATGAGGTCTGCTTCGCGGTCGGTGTTGCGCGAGTTGCAGATGAGGCCGGCCAAACGCACCCTGCCAGAGGTGGCGTACTTGAGAATGCCCTTGGCGATGTTGTTGGCCGCGTACATGGCCATCATCTCGCCGGAGACCACGATGTAGATCTCCTCCGCCTTGTTCTCGCGGATGGGCATCGCGAACCCGCCGCAGACCACGTCGCCGAGGACGTCGTAGAAGACGAAGTCGGTGTCCGGGGTGTAGGCGCCGTTCTGCTCCAGGAAGTTGATGGCAGTGATGACGCCGCGGCCCGCGCAGCCGACGCCCGGCTCAGGACCTCCGGACTCGACGCACTTCACTGCGCCGTACCCGACCTTCATGACATCGCCGACCTCAAGGTCCTCCACCGTGCCGCGCTCACGCACCAGGTCCATGACTGTGGCCTGGGCCTTGGAGTGCAGAATGAGGCGGGTGGAGTCGGCCTTGGGATCACAGCCGACGATCATCACTTTCTTCCCGAGCGAGGCGAGACCGGCGACCAAATTCTGCGTGGTCGTCGACTTGCCGATGCCGCCCTTTCCATAGATTGCGATCTGTCGCATGATCTCCTCTCTTGCGGGCCACTGACTTCTGACCCTGAATGCTGCGTCCGTCGGTTTCGTGATGGAGCAACGTGCGTGCCATAAAGCACCTTCTCTGTAAGTGCCCGCAATCAGACGACGTCCTCAACGCGAGCCGCCGAGCGGTCCCCCGCTCTTCGACATGGATGTCGACATCCATGTCGAGGTCCGACTTCCATGTCGGCTCGGCGTTTGGGGGTGGCGCGCGAAGCGCAAGAGTGCTTCTATCGGCCCGGGGCGCGGGACCAATTCCAGCCAAGGACGGGAGCAGTCGCATCGATGGAACCGCAGCAGACCACGCCCGAGCGGGCCAACGACCTACAGCAGAAGGTCCTCGAGCTGACCGCGCTCTACGAGATCAGCAAGGTCCTCACCGAGTCGCTCGACCTCAAGGTCACCTCCACGCGCGTCCTCAACCTGCTCTCACAGATGCTCGGCATGGAGCGCGGGACCTTCCTCATGCGCACGCCGGGCAAGCGCGAAATCTCCATCGTCGCGGCGCACGGGATGACCCCCGAGGAGGTCTCCCGCGGCAGGTACCAAGTCGGCGAGGGCATCGTCGGCAGGGTGCTCGCGGGCGGCTACCCCATCGTCATCCCCAGCATCGGGAATGAGCCGCTCTTCCTCGACAGGACGCGGGCCCGCGCCCAGCTCGAGAAGCGGGACATCGCCTTCATCTGCGTCCCGGTGAAGGTGCGCAGCGACGTCGTCGGCGTGCTGACGGTGGACCGCGTCTTCTGCGAGAACGTGTCTTTCGAGCGCGACGTCCAGTTCCTCAGCATCGTCGCCGGCAGCCTCGCCCAGGCCATCCGAATCAGCGAGATGGTGCGCGACGCGAACGAGCGAATCCTCGACGAGAACGCGACTCTCAAGGAGGAGCTCAAGGGCCGCTACCGCTTCGAGAACATCATCGGCATCAGCGACCGCATGCAGGGCGTCTTCGGCCAGGTGGCGCGCGTGAGCCGAAGCTCGGCGAGCGTGATGCTGCGCGGAGAGTCGGGCACCGGCAAGGAGCTCATCGCGCGGGCCATCCACTACAACAGCCCGCGCAGCTCGGGCCCGTTCGTGAAGCTCAACTGCGCCGCGCTGCCCGAGACGCTGCTCGAGTCGGAGCTGTTCGGCCACGAGAAGGGCGCCTTCACCGGCGCGGTGGGCGAGAAGCGCGGCCGCTTCGAGGTGGCGGACGGCGGCACGCTCTTCCTCGACGAAATCGGCGACCTGCCCCTGGGCTTTCAGGTGAAGCTGTTGCGCGTCCTCCAGGAGAAGCAGTTCGAGCGCATCGGCAGCACCGAGACGCTCACCGTGGACGTGCGGCTCATCGCCGCCACCAATCGCCACCTCGAGGAGGCCATGCGCGACGGGACCTTCCGCGAGGACCTCTATTACCGCCTCAACGTCATCCCCATCTTCCTGCCGCCGCTGCGGGAGCGGCGCGAGGACATCCCGCCCCTCATCGAGTATTTCCTTGCACGCTTCAATCGGGAGAACGAGAAGGCCGTGCGCCTCTCCGAGGAGGCGTTCCAGACGTTGCTGCGGTACCCGTGGCCGGGGAACATCCGCGAGCTCGAGCACGCCGTGGAGCACGCGGTGGTCATGGCCGAGCGGGCGACCGCCTCGTCGGCCGACCTGCCTCTCTCGGTGACGAGCGGTCCCCCGAGCGTGCTGGGCGCGCCGTCCTCTTCGGCCGAGGCCCGGCTTTCGGCCGAGGCGGCGCCAGCCCAGGAGGCCAGCGACACATCGGACTTCTCGCCGTTCGAAATGAACGAGCGGAGGCTCATCCTCGATGCGCTCGGCAAATGCGGGGGCGTCCAGTCGAGGGCGGCGGCCTTGTTGGGCATCACGCCCCGACAGAATCGGCCACCGCATGAAGAAATACCGCATCGGCTGAGAAGACTTTCTTCGCGCGCCTTCTAGAGGAGCTCCATGCGAGCAACCACCCTGAGCCGCTACATCATCGAGCAGCAGCGCCGCACGGGCGAGAACTACGGCGACTTGCGCCTTCTCATCGAGGTCGTCTCTCGCGCCTGCAAGTCCATTTCCATTGCCATTGGCAAAGGCGCGCTGGCGGGCGTGCTCGGCTCGGCGGGGAGCGAGAACGTCCAAGGCGAAGCCCAGAAGAAGCTCGACGTCATCTCCAACGAGATCCTCCTCGAGGCCAACGAGTGGGGCGGGCACCTCGCCGCCATGGCGTCCGAGGAGATGGAGCAGCCGCACCCCATTCCCAACCGCTTCCCGAAGGGCGAATATTTGCTGCTGTTCGACCCGCTCGACGGCTCCTCCAACATCGACGTCAACATCTCGGTCGGGACCATCTTTTCGGTGCTGCGCTGCCCCGAGGGTGCCGACGGATCCCTCGAGCCGGCGTTCATGCAGAGCGGGCGCAAGCAGGTCGTCGCCGGCTACGCCATCTACGGCCCCACGACGATGCTGGTCCTGACCATGGGCCACGGGGTGCAGGGCTTCACGCTCAACCGCGAGATGGGCTCGTTCATCCTCACGCACCGGGACATCCAAATCCCGGAGGACACCCACGAATTCTCGGTCAACACCTCGAACCAGCGGCACTGGGAGGCTCCCATGCGCCGCTACTACGACGAGCTCCTCGCCGGAAAGGACGGCCCGCGCGGCAAGGACTTCAACATGCGCTGGGTCGGCTCCATGGTGGCGGACGTGCACCGGATCCTCATGCGCGGCGGCGTTTTCATGTACCCGCGGGACCGGCGCGAGCCCGGCAAGCCCGGCAAGCTCCGGCTCCTCTACGAGGCCAACCCAATGTCGTTTCTCGTCGAGCAGGCGGGCGGGGCGGCCACGGACGGCCACGGGCCCATCCTCGACATCCAGCCCGCCAAGTTGCATGAGCGCGTCGCGGTGTTCCTGGGCTCGAAGAAAGAGGTCGATCGGGTCACGGCCTACCACCGCGCCGAAACCTCCTGAGGGCCCTGGCGCGACGCGCGGCCTTCAAGGACAGGAGTGACCTGTGCCACCAAAGCGAAACCCGGACCACCGCGGCGGGCCTGCGGCCGTAGCGCCTCCCGCGAGCCGTCCCCCAGCGCGAGGAATTCCCATGACGAACGCGACCTCCAACGGCGCGGCGCTGCGCGGGCGCGCGGCCTTGGTCGCCCTGGTCGTCCTGTCCTCGGTGGGCTGCGACCGCGTCACCAAGCGCTACGCCGAAGCGGTCCTGCCGGGCGCCGGGCGGATCTCGCTGGCGCGCGACACCTTGCGCATCGAGTACGTCGAAAACCGCGGCGCGTTCCTGGGCATGGGGGCTCAGTTGCCGCCGGCGGCGCGCAAGGCCCTTTTCATGGCGGGGTCTGCCGCCATCGCGCTGCTGGCCACCCTCGCCGCGCTCTGGGGCCGCGGCCGCTCGCGCTCAGAGGTCATCGCGCTGGCCCTGGTCGCCGGCGGCGGCATCGGCAATCTCTGGGATCGCCTGGCGCGCGGCGGCTCGGTGGTGGACTTCCTCAACTTGGGGATTGGCCCTGTGCGCACCGGCATCTTCAACGTCGCCGACCTGGCCATCGTCGCGGGCGTCGTCCTCCTCGCGCTGGGCACCGTGGCTCCCCGGCCGGCCCGCAGCTGACGTCGCGCCCCTGGCGGCGCGGATAGGATGGCCTCCATGCCCGCCGCCGTTCTCGAGCAGGCCATCGCGCAGCTTCCCTACTTCCGCCGGCTGCGCCCCGAGGAGCACGCGCGGATCGCCTCGCGCTTTCAGCGGGCGCAGCTGCAGCCGGGCGAGGAGCGGCCACTCTCGGCCGACTCGGCGCTGGTGCTGGCGCTGTCCGGCGAGATCTCCGTGGAGCGACAGGGCTGCGACCCGGCGCCGCTCGGCGCCGGCGACTGGAGCGACGACCTGCAGGCGCTGGCCGGCCGCGCGCGCCCCGGCAAGGTCTGCGCCCGCGAGCGCTCGGAGGTCGCGCTCCTCGACCGCGCAGACCTCGACGACCTCTTTCAGGAGATCCCCGCGACCGCCATCCCGCTCATGGTCGAGCTGGGTCGGGAGGTCAAGGCGGGCAACGACCTCCTGCGGGACATCTCCTTCGCCCGCGCCTCGGGGCTGCCGGCGTGGGCGTTCGAGGGCACGCTGCGCCGCCGAAGGCGCCGGCTGCAGCGCCACCGGCGGGTCGCGCTCCGCCGCGTCGGCGCCCTGCTCGCCCGGGCGCTGTTCGTCGAGCCGAGCCGCCGGCCCAGCTTCTGGATGTTCTGGGGCGCGGTGCTGGCGCTCGTCGCCGCGCGCAGCGTCGTCGCCCTCATCCTCCGGCGCGGCCTGCAGAGCCAGCTCTTCGCGCTGGTGGAGAGCTCCGCCGGGCACCCCATCCACGTCCACCACTTCAACTACGGCCTGACCCTGGTCGCGACGGTCGGCCTGCTCTCGCTCTGGCCGCGCGGGCGCCACCGGCTGCGGCTGCTCTCGTTCGCCTTCGGCTTCGGCGTGGGCCTGGTGGTCGACGAGTTCGCGCTGCTCTGGAACCTGAACCCGGACTACTACCAGCCCTCGTCGCGGCTGGCGGCGGCGCTGGTCGTCTTCGGCCTCTTTCAGGCGGTCTACTTCCGGTCCCTCTACCTGGCCGTCGGGCGGAGGCTGGCCGCCTGGAGCCGCTGGTGGTGACCGCCGCGCGAGAAGGCCCTCCCGAGGCCCTGGCGACCTTCGCGCTCCGCGCGGTGCCTTGGCTGTCGCCGCTGCACGACGCGGCGCTCGAGCGGGTCCTCTCGCTGGGACGGCTCGTGCGGTTCCGCGCGGGCCAGACCATTTTGGCGGAGCTCGAGTCGGGCGAGGAGATGTACCTCCTGCTCTCCGGCACCGCGCGCGTCACTGTGCAGGCCGGACCGCGTGCGCGCCGCCAGGTCGGGCACCTGGGCCCGGGCGACCCGTGCGGCGAGGTGAGCGCGCTGACCCAGGCTCTGCGCTCGGCGACGGTGGTCGCCGACGGCGAGGTGCTGGCGCTCCGGCTCGAGCGCGCGGGCTTCGAAGAGCTGGTGCTGAACCATCCGCAGATCGCCGTCCACTTCGCCCGGGTTCTCGCGCAGAGGTTCGCGGACACCGACGCGGCGCTGGAATCGGCCATCGAGGCCCCGCCGGCGGTTCAAGGCCCGACGGCGCTCCCCGAGTCGCACCGGGGGCTCGGCCTGGCCTGGCGCGAGCTCGTGGTGGCGCGCCGCCGCGAGCTGCCGTTCCTGGCCCTGGTCTCGTTCACCGCGGCGCTGGCCGTGGTCCGGGGCGCGGCGTGGGCGCTCCAGCTCGAGGGGCGCGAGCTCTTCGGCTTTTTGCGCGGCGCCTACGTCACCGGCATCGCGCTGGTCTTCGCCTCGACGGCGCTCTCCCTGCTCCGCTTCCGTCCGGCGTTGCAGCGGGCCCTCGCGCTCTTTTTCGGAGCCGGGCTCGCGCTGATCTTGAACGAGCTCTCGGTCTTCCTGGCCTTCGACATCTTCTACCTGGACATGACCCGGCGCGACCCGGCGATGCTCTTCAGCGTCGAGGCCCTCTACCGCCGCGGCGAGAGCGTCTGGGCCGTGGCGCTGGCCCTGGCGGCCCTGTCCGCGGTCACGTTCCTGCGCGACTTTCTTCGGCGGAGCGCGTACCTGGTGGCCGGCTGGATTCGGCGGCTCGGGCCCGGGGGCCGGGCTCCGTAGCGGCGGGCTGGCGCTCCCGGCCCTCGGGCGCGCGCCGCGGACTCGAATGACAAGCGAGCCGCCGGACCTGCGCGCTAGTCTTTCGCGCATGCGAACCGTCGCTTTCGTCCTCATCGGCCTGGTGGCCGCGCTCCACGCCGCGTTTTTCGTCCTGGAGACCTTCCTCTGGCGGTCGCGCGCCGGGCGCGCCTTCGGATTGAGCGACGACGAGGTGAAGGCGACGGCTCGCCTCGCCGCGAACCAGGGGCTGTACAACGGCTTCCTCGCGGCGGGGCTCATCTGGGCGCTCGTCTCGGGGCCACAGCTCGCGGCGCGCGCCACCTTCTTCCTGGCTTGCGTCGCCGTCGCCGGCCTCTTCGGCGCCCTCACCGTGCGGCGCACCATCTTCTTCGTGCAGGCCGCGCCCGCGTTGGCCGCGCTGGCCGCGCTCGCGGCGGCGGGGTAAGGCCGCGCGCGGCGGCGGTCGAACGAACGACCGGCGGTGCTTCGAGCGCGCGGAATAAACCAGGTGAATCCGCGTACGGGTCAACGCGTGCAGACGCCGGAGAGCTGGGCTCAGAAGCAGATCTACGAAAAGACCGTTACGCGCTTAGAGAACCTGGAGAGTGCAGTTGCGACTCGTCCAACCGTTGGTGGCACGGTCGAGGTGCCGACGCTCGAGCAAATTCAGGACATTAAGAGTCCGGAATTTAGAATTGAGAATGCATCTGCGGAAATACAGTCTGCCGTAGATGTGCAGCTGGGGAGATTGCGTGAAAAGTATTTGGATTGGAGTTTCAATGTCAAGTACGGAAAGTGAGTCATGTCAATATCGCTTATTGTTGTGGATGCGGCAAACGAGGAGCTCTCTCTGCTGAATGTGCCGGTTGCGACGGAGGAGGTGTTTCAAAGGGTGTGGATGGAAGGGGCAGTGCAGGTGGAGGCTCGATGGTTGCCGCTCTTTTGTACTGGTGTGGATTTAATGGCTGCGGAGTTCGCTGCTGTTTGCCGCGAGCTTCTGGCATTTCAGGCATGGCTTGAGCGTGCGACGCTGGAGCCGCACGAAAGGAGCGCGATTGTCGGACGTGTCGAGAGCTTGATTGCTGCTCTTGAAAGGGTGCGGAGGGAAGAAGGGGATAAGGGCAAGGTGTTCATCGGATGAGACTGAGTTTCGAACGTGAGTATCCATCTGCCAGCCCGTACCCTGACATGTTCGGCGAAGAGGCGCATTCTCGGAGGGCCGGCGTGCCGCATGCGGTCGTGGAGATGTGGCTCGCGAGGGTCCGTCCTTGAGCGGCAGCGGGCCAGGGGCTGGAGATGCTCGTGTACCCGAACCAAAAGTGGGACTGTGGGCAGGTGGCGCTGGGTGCATTCGGGGCTTCGGCAGGCGCGGGATCGGGGCGGCTGCGTCGCTGGCGTCGGAGGTGGACGGCGTAAGCAATCTGACCGACAGCCTGGGAGCCGTGGGCAAATGGGGCTGGGCGGGAGCGCGCTCCGCGATCGTGAACGCAGGGACGCAGCAGGTTGGGGTCTGGCTCCATCTTCAGGACAAGTTCGAGTGGGGCAACGTTGTCGCGGCTGCGGTGGGCGGGACGCTGGGAGCGATGACGGCAACAGGCACGGGTTGGGGGATGGGGAAGCTTGGGTGGGACCTCGGCCAGTTTGGCAATGGGCTCGCCATCGGGGCCACCGCCGGATTGGTTGGCGGCTTCACCACGGCGGCGCTGAAGGCCGGGAAGCTTGACGCATCTCAGGTGGCGACCGATGCTTTTGGGAATGCGTTGGGTAGTTCCATTGAAGGGACGATCGCGCCGCCGAGCGCCGAAGAGCAGAGGCAGCAGCAAGCGCCTGCTCCGCAGCCGCAGGCACAAGGGCCTGCGACGCAGCCGGAGCTGCGCGATATGAGCACCGCGGCGCCGGTGGCGGTGGATGAACAGGTGGGGCAGTCGGCGAACGGGGAGGCTGCCGCAGCCCCAGCGGTGGTCGCGCGCGCGGAGGAAACTGAGCCGCAGGGACCGAGCGGGACACCTCACAAGGCGCAGGGGTGCGGCCACTCTGGAGTGCGAGAACGAGGTCACCGGAGCACGCGAAGAGCAGGTGCCTCGGCGGGTTTCGAGGGCGCGGGCGGGACCGTGTTGTCCTTGAAGCGTGAAAGATGGTTGCGTCGGAGTTCTTCCTGTTCATGAAATGCCCCGTAGTCGTCGAAGTCGCCGCTGGTCTTGAGGGCGCGAAGCTTGAGGACCGCCTCTGCGTTCCGGACGGTCCAGGTGGCTCCGGAGAGATCGAGGCGGTCCTGCAGCAAGTGGCGGCGAGCGTAGGCGTTTCGAACTGCGTTTCCCGCGCTGACGTCGGAGGGCGGGAGTGGTCGGAGACCTCCGAATGTCCCGGCGGGGCGGAGCCGACGCGAGCGTCTTTGCTGGCAAAACTGAGCTGAGGCTAGACCATCCCCGACGCGGCGAGCAAGCGTTGCCGAGGTTCCTTCGCCGCAGGTCTGGTGAGATGCTCAGGCGTCCGGGTGGATCGGGTCGGCGGCGAAGTCGCCGGAAGGCCGGTCGAACAGCTCCTCCTGTCGCGGTGGCCCGCGGGCCCTCGCGATCGTCGGCGCCTGCGTGGGCAACCCCAGCTTCTCGAGGATCTCCACCGCCTGGGCTCGGTCGCTCACGAACGCCACCACTCGGCGGCGCCCGCCGCAGTCACAGTTAAAGATTTCGGTGGCGAACGTTCGCCTCAACAAAGACGGCCAGTCGGGCTCCCTCGCTCGCGGGGCCGGTGCCTTGACCAGCTGCAGCAGGTCCACGTGGGCTCGGCATGAGCTCGCGGAGCGGCAACTCGAGCTGGCCTTGAGGCTTGGGCGCACCTCGGCAGCGCCTGCGGACCTTCGGGCTGCGCGGAACGATCCGACTGCGCAGGTTCGCGTGGCTGGCGAACCCGCCGTAATAGTGGGTCGCGTGGCTCCTGGGCCTTGGCACCAGGCCCGCCAGGCGCTTGAGCAGGGTGATGGGGGTCATCTCCAGCGTGGCCCTGCCATCCGCCAGCGGGCGCTTGAGCTTCAAGACGACCTTGCCGCTGCCGTCTTCGGCCATCGACAACCGTTCTTGCGACACCGGCGGCCGCAGGCAGTACCGCAGCAGCGCCTCGAGCCCTTCGCGGTCCTTCTCGTGCAGGTGTCTGCCCGCCTGCAGCGAGAAGCCTTCGCA
The DNA here is from genome assembly GCA_963772225.1 of uncultured delta proteobacterium. Taxonomy (GTDB): domain Bacteria; phylum Myxococcota; class Myxococcia; order Myxococcales; family UBA5297; genus CAVYWD01. The sequence goes on from CAVYWD010000001.1 coordinate 337,980, forward strand.
CCGCGCGGATAGCTTGCCCTCCCGCTCCTCCTTTGGCTCGGCCATCGTCGAGAAGCTCAGCTGCTCGTGGGTCACGGCTCGCAGTCGGTCGAGCGCATCCAGCCGCAGGTCCTCTCCCACCCCCATCTTCAGCATCGCCAGCGTCCGCCGCGCGATGCGCTCGACGAGCTTTGCAATCTCCTCCCGCGTCGGCTGGGGCAGTCGCCAAAGCTCGAGGTCGCCCTCCTCGCTCTCCAGGAAGACCGCGTCGGGCGCCAGAGCATGGAAATGCGGGCTGCAGTCCAATCTGGAGCCGAAGAGCTGGGTGAAGCAGACCGCCGCGGTCTGTGCGTCGCGCAACCCCAGGCGCCTGGCCTGCAGCCGCTGCCAGCTGCGCACCGTCCTCATGAAGATCGTCCGCACCTTCCCCAGGAGCCTGCCCTCCTTCGCCAACAAGAGGCGCAGGCGGAAGGGCAACGACAGGACCCACTGCCGATACGGCGAGAACGGGAGCACCCGGTCGACCAGCTGCGCGGCCGTGTCGTTCATCCTGCGTCCGAGGCAGGACGGGCAGAATCCCATCCCCTTGCATGAGAACCCGACGACCATCTCCTGCTTGCAGCGGTCGCAGACCACTCTCACGAAGCCGCGAGAGGCAACCCCACAGTCGATGAAGCGCCGAAACTCCTGCTCGACGTAGGCCGGCAATCCGTAGCCGTCGGGATCGTCCGCACGCCGCTCGGCGAGCAAGGTGTCGAGGTGCGCGCAGACCAGCTGGTGCAGCAGGTGCTTCTCGGGCTGCCGGCGGCAGTGTCCCCAGGGGCAACGGCAGCAGGGCCGCGCCGTCCTCGCGCTCGTAGACCTGTGCACCCCCTCGAGCCCCCACCCGAGTTCCCCCCTGCGGTTGCCGACTGGGGGAGCCTATCGAACGTCACCGACAGCCCTGGCGGAGCCGGCTACCAGGAACCCAAAATTCATCCTGAGCGCCACTGGGACTACGGACGGGACTCGATCGGTGTGTGGCCCACCGCGCCAGCGTCGCCACGCCGTTGCCGGCGTGCTCGGCCTGGAGCCTCCAGCAAGACGGTGACGCGCTGGCCCTGGCTCGGCGCTCGGAAAGAGCTCCAGGGCGCAGGACTTGCCGAGGAGCCAAGAGAAGTCCACACCTTTGGCGTCCGTGGCGAGCGGCGGGTCCCCCGTGGACGACCGACGCCTGAACCCTGAAGGCGTGACTGTTGCAGCCCGGCGCGGTCAACGAGGTCGCGAGCGCGAGCGCGCCCGGCGAATGGCCTTAATGCAAGCAGGCTGTCAATAACCGTCGCCGATTTCGTCGAGGCGCGAGACCAGCACGTCGCTCACCTCCGAGCCCTCCTGGTAGTGAAGGGTTGCGCGAGCGCAGACCTCGACGACCTCTTCCAGGAGATCCCCGCGACCGCCATCCCGCTCATGGTCGAGCTGGGCCGGGAGGTCAAAGCGGGCAACGACCTCCTGCGGGACATCTCCTTCGCCCGCGCCTCGGGGCTGCCGGCGTGGGCGTTCGAGGGCACGCTGCGCCGCCGAAGGCGCCGGCTGCAGCGCCACCGGCGGGTCGCGCTCCGCCGCGTCGGCGCCCTGCTCGCCCGGGCGCTGTTCGTCGAGCCGAGCCGCCGGCCCAGCTTCTGGATGTTCTGGGGCGCGGTGCTGGCGCTCGTCGCCGCGCGCAGCGTCGTCGCCCTCATCCTCCGGCGCGGCCTGCAGAGCCAGCTCTTCGCGCTGGTGGAGAGCTCCGCCGGGCACCCCATCCACGTCCACCACTTCAACTACGGCCTGACCCTGGTCGCGACGGTCGGCCTGCTCTCGCTCTGGCCGCGCGGGCGCCACCGGCTGCGGCTGCTCTCGTTCGCCTTCGGCTTCGGCGTGGGCCTGGTGGTCGACGAGTTCGCGCTGCTCTGGAACCTGAACCCGGACTACTACCAGCCCTCGTCGCGGCTGGCGGCGGCGCTGGTCGTCTTCGGCCTCTTTCAGGCGGTCTACTTCCGGTCCCTCTACCTGGCCGTCGGGCGGAGGCTGGCCGCCTGGAGCCGCTGGTGGTGACCGCCGCGCGAGAAGGCCCTCCCGAGGCCCTGGCGACCTTCGCGCTCCGCGCGGTGCCTTGGCTGTCGCCGCTGCACGACGCGGCGCTCGAGCGGGTCCTCTCGCTGGGACGGCTCGTGCGGTTCCGCGCGGGCCAGACCATTTTGGCGGAGCTCGAGTCGGGCGAGGAGATGTACCTCCTGCTCTCCGGCACCGCGCGCGTCACTGTGCAGGCCGGACCGCGTGCGCGCCGCCAGGTCGGGCACCTGGGCCCGGGCGACCCGTGCGGCGAGGTGAGCGCGCTGACCCAGGCTCTGCGCTCGGCGACGGTGGTCGCCGACGGCGAGGTGCTGGCGCTCCGGCTCGAGCGCGCGGGCTTCGAAGAGCTGGTGCTGAACCATCCGCAGATCGCCGTCCACTTCGCCCGGGTTCTCGCGCAGAGGTTCGCGGACACCGACGCGGCGCTGGAATCGGCCATCGAGGCCCCGCCGGCGGTTCAAGGCCCGACGGCGCTCCCCGAGTCGCACCGGGGGCTCGGCCTGGCCTGGCGCGAGCTCGTGGTGGCGCGCCGCCGCGAGCTGCCGTTCCTGGCCCTGGTCTCGTTCACCGCGGCGCTGGCCGTGGTCCGGGGCGCGGCGTGGGCGCTCCAGCTCGAGGGGCGCGAGCTCTTCGGCTTTTTGCGCGGCGCCTACGTCACCGGCATCGCGCTGGTCTTCGCCTCGACGGCGCTCTCCCTGCTCCGCTTCCGTCCGGCGTTGCAGCGGGCCCTCGCGCTCTTTTTCGGAGCCGGGCTCGCGCTGATTCTTGAACGAGCTCTCGGTCTTCCTGGCCTTCGACATCTTCTACCTGGACATGACCCGGCGCGACCCGGCGATGCTCTTCAGCGTCGAGGCCCTCTACCGCCGCGGCGAGAGCGCCCTCGCAGACGGCATTGCCACGCCGCGCAAGCCTCGGCGACCTCTGCGTGGGCGCAGCGAGGAAGTTCCACCTTCCTGAGCGGCGCGAGCTGGCCAGGAAGTCGCGACGTCACCTAGGGACCCTTGCGTCCATCCCCAACCGTGTTCGCATGGGCGCGGCGAGGGCACTGTCTTGCGCGCGCAGGCAGCTGGCCCCGCCGAGCCCCACGGCAACGGTGCGCCGCCGTCGCGGCATCCGGAGAGCGGGGCCGTGTCGCCGTCCCCCGCGTCGCCCTGCAGCCCGACGAGCCCCCGGGCGGGCCAGGGAGGCAGAGCCATGGCCCACATGCGCCCCCCGCCGCGGAAACGGTAGCACGCGGCGAAGCTGCCGCCACGCACCGCTGCCGCAGCGACACGGAGAACCACCCATGTCGAACCAACCTGCTTTCGCAGAAGCAATTCGCATCATCGTCGCCAGGGAAATTCACGACGCACTCGCTCCGTACCGGGAGGCCTTGGCCAGCTTGATCGAGTTCGGCGGCGGCACGCCGGGCGGCGTGCCCGCCTCGCCTTCCGGAGAGGCTGCCCCCAAGCGCCGAGTTCGGCTGGCAAAGAGCCCGCGTACCAGTGCTGCCTCGGCAGAGGTCGCCGCGAAGCTGAGCACGGGCCAGAAGGTCCAGTATCGGCAGGGCCGCGGCGTGTTCGACGCCAAGGTCATCGAGATCGATGCCGCGAAGGGGCTGGTGACGGTGGAGCGCCTGAACGACAAGAAGCAGGTGGTCCGGCCCGCCGCGAAGATCATCGCGGCTTAAGCCGGAGCCGAGTACCCGGCGGCTGACGTTCGCCGGTTGAAATTCTAAGTCGTCCGCCGGGGCGGTCTCCATCGAGGCCGCCCCGGTCATATCTGGGGCCCAGGAGAGCGAGCACGAGGCGACATTCGACGGAAACGGCCAACAAGAAGTCCTATCGGCCGTAATCCTCGAACACGTCGACCTCGATCGCTTCGCTTCACGCTGCCCTGTGGCCAGCGCCGAAACCAAGATCACGCCGAAGCCGCTTCCCGAGGAGCACGATTACCTCTGGGAGCGGGCGAAGCTCCGCTCGAAGCCCGCGCGGGTCCACTACCGGGACCTGCCGATCGTCTCGACGCAGACGTTCGACGACGTCGGGGCGACGCGGGCGGCGCTGCTCCAGCTCGAGCAGGGGCAATTCACCGCGGCGGCCCAGCTGTGCGACGGCTCATCGAGAAATGCGACGAGTGCATCGCGGACGATGTATTGGGTCCTCCATGGCTGGCCCCTCGCCGCCTGCGGCCTTTCGACCGAGCTTCTGCGGCCAGCGGCTTCATTACGCGTTGGCGCGCTGCCGGCGGCGCAGAAAGAGAAGCGCGAATAGAAGCGCCGGCATGCCGACGACGGTCCCTCCGGTGCTCCCGAGCTCGCAGCCGCAACCGCTCGTCGCTGGAATCACTGACTCGTCCGAGCTCCCGTCTTGGCCGGCGGTCGGCGGGGTGCTGCCGTCCGGACCCAGGCTGGCGTCCGAAGGCATCGCGGCGTCCAGCGACGTGCCGGCGTCCGCCCCGGGCACTGGGGGCGCGATCGGCATCGGGGCGTAGAATCGGCCGCCACCGGCAGGGTGGCCAAAGTCGCTCCAGCCCGCCCAGCCGCCGCCGCTGGTCGCTTGCCAGTCGGAGTAGACGTGGCCGTCGGCGCCGATTCCAAAGAGCTGAATGCGGAAGTCGGCGGTGTTGCCGACCACCAACTGCTTTATGCCGGCGCCACCCATGTCCGTCCAGTCGCCGCCGAAGCTGTCATCCGGCGAGCTCTGCTGCCAGAGGTTGAAGACGTCGTGCGGTTGCGCCGCGTCGACGCCGAACAGCACCAGCCGGCCATCGTCGTTCTGCCCAACGACGAGGCCTGGTTGAAGCTTCTTTCCGGTGATCATCGACCAGCCGGCCCAGGGCCCGCTCGGCTCTGTCTGCGCGGCTTGCCAGACGGCGCCTGCGGCGTCGATGCCGAAGACCTCCAGCCGTCCGTCCAGGTTGCGCGCGATCGCCAGGCGCGGGTGAAGCGAGGCTCCTGGAAGGCTTGCCCAGCCACTCCAACCGCCGCTGATTCCTTGTGAGTTGCGCCAAGCCGTTCCACTCCCATCGACCGCTACCAGCTCCAACCGCCCGTTGAGGTCTTGTCCGACGACGAAACCGCCGCGAATGCTGGCTCCGCCCAGGTCGATCCAATGGGTCCAGTCGCCGCCCGGCCAGGTCTGGCTTTCCGCCCAGACATGGCCGTTCGCCCCGACGCCGAAGACCTGCAGGCTGCCGTCGGCGTTGTTCGCTGCCTGCAGATCCGCGATGCCGCTTCCGCCCAGATCGAACCAGTCACCGAAGCCCCCGCCCGGGGTCAGCTGAGCCTTGTAGTAGACGCGGCCGGCGGAGGTCGACACGAAAAACCCCACGGTGTTGTCCAGGTTCTTGACCACCGCGGCGCCTCCCTGCGTGGAGGCCGTCTGGATCCCGCCGCCCACGTCGATCCAGCTCGTCCAGTTGCCCAGGCTGCTGTCCGAGTCGGAGCTCTGCTGCGTCTTCCAGGTGTCGTTGGCGATCCCGGTGCCGAACAGCTCGAGCTCACCGTTCTGGTTGATCTGGATCGGTCCGGAATAGGCGCTGGCGGCGCGTAGGTGGACGACCGCGGCCGAGGCGGCAGGCACGGTCAGCGTGCACTGGTTTCTGCACGAGCTCAGAGGCGTCCAGGTTCCCTGCCAGCGGCCATCGTTGGGGATCGGCGCACCTCCGAGGGTCGCGCTGGTGAGCGAGGCGTCGCCGACCTTGCCGTCGCTGAGGACCAGCGACGCGGCGCTGGCGGCGGCGAAGCCGTCGGGGGTCAGCGCGATGGCCACGTCCTGGGCGCCGATCCCGTGCGCTTTGTTGACGATGGTGACGAAGAGCTCGTTCGCGCTGCCGATCGCGTAGGCGGTCAGGTCGGGCGAGGTGGGGGGGGTGATCGGCAGCAGGTAACCATGACCGCCCAGGCTCCAGGCCTTGATGCCGTAGCCTGCGGGCAGCACCTCGAGATCGCTTCCGTTCAGAAAGATGACGTTGTTCGCGCCCCACTGCTTGTTGTGGAAGTTGACGCCGGCGCAGCCGTTGGCAGCCCACCAGTGCAGATAGTCGAGCGCCCAGAGCGCGGCCGCGAAGGTGTTGTTCCCACCGTCGAGGCCGCCGGAATAAGGATTGGACTCCGTCAAGCGGAAGCCCATGCCGCTCGGCAGCACGCTTGTCGAGAGGGCGGCATTGTAGAGCGCCGGGTAATCGCTGGAGACCAGGGATCCCAAGAGCGCTCCATCAATCGCCTGCTGCTGGCTCAGGCCCGAGATGCCCTCGAGGGGATAATTGTGCTGCGTGACATAGGAGAACGAGCTCGAGTTGGGAAACGGCCATGCGCGGATGTCTCGAGCGAAGTTGACCGTCCAGGGCTCTCCATTCACACCGAACACCTTCTTCGACGGGTCCCAGGAGGTGTCCGTGGCACTTCCGTAGGGCGAAGGGTTGGCAACGGGCCAGTTGCTGCCGGTGTCTGGTCCGGAGAACCTGGCGCCGGCCGCCTTCCCGGAGATCTCAGTCGCAAAGCTCTTCCAATCCGCCAGGTAGCTCGGGTAGTCGGTGATCTGCGGATCGGTTCCGTCGTGGTACGCCTTGAAGTCGGGCTCATTGCCGATGGCGAAGGTGTCGATCAGCGACGGATTTCGCAGCCAAATATGGGAGGCGATAGTGCCGTCGACGCCTGCGTCGCCGTTGAGCAGCCGCAGCGTGTAGAGCACCTGCATGTGGCCGGCTTGAGCGAAGTCAAGCATCTTGTCGATGCCGGTGAAGTCCATGCCGCCGTCTGCGCCCTGCGGTGGGACCTGCACGTTCTCCACGGAGCCGCCGCCCATCCGAAGATGCCTGATGTCGAGCTGCTGGAAGAGGGTCAAAGCCTGTGTATTCGTCGGGTCGAGCAGGTAGCCTTGCACGCCTGAATGGTTGACGAGCATGCTCCCCATCTCGAAGCTCAGCCCGCTGAAGCTCGCCGGGATCTCCTTCCCCCGCGGCTGGGTCTTGACCGTCAGAGCTACCAAGGGAACGGCCGCGGCCTTCTCCTGGCCGGTCGTGGGATCGCGGTCCTCCGGAGACGCGCATCCACAGGCAGCGCTCACGAGGAGCACCGAAGCCAACAAAGCCAACGGGCAGAAGGGCGCTTTCGTGCTCTCTCTCGGTTCGCGCATGGCGAGCCCCGACTCAATCGGCGAAGGTGACGAGGACGGCGCTGGCGGCGGGCACGTCGGTCGTGAAGCTTTCATTGGTCATGGGTTCGCTCTCAATCTTCGTCGGGAACCACGTCCCGTCGGACGCAATGGATGCTCCGGCCAGCAGGATGCCATCGGTGGAGCTCACGCTCGGCGCGGTCAGCCTCATCGATTGCACCGTCTTGAACTTGGCGCCGGGCGCGATGGTCAGGACCGCCGCGTTCGACGGGTCCTTATTGATGACGGTGATCCGGAGAGTCCCGGAGGAATCGACGGTCCCATAGGTGGTGAGGTTGAGCCCGTGGGTCGTCAGATCGAGGGGGACCCATTGGCCCTTGGCCGCTTGTCGAAACAACAGCAAGCCAAAGTAGACCGGCTGCGCCTGAATCGCGCCCTTGATCTCCTGGAGCGGTCCCGGAGGAAAGGCGCCTCCTCTACCGCAATGAAAATTCACGCCGGCCGCCTGATATTGGGCCATCAGGAACATGTAGTCGACGGCCCAAAGCGCTGCCGCGAAGGTGTTGGAGATCGACGACGGAACGCTGCCTCCATTGCCGGCACCTGTTTCTGACATTCGCCAAGAAGGAATACTATGGCTCTGAGCCAACTGCAGCAACTGCGAAGCCTTGCTCTGTTCCTTTCCGACCATGTCGGGGCTCAGCAGATCCAAACTGGTCGGGGAGCTGATGCCCTCCAGCGCGTAGAAGTGGCTCGTCAGTAGCTGGATTCCGTCTCCCAGGGAATCGGCAACCTTCGGAGTCCAGTTGCCGAGCCCTCCCTGGGTCGCGTCCCAGCCGGCAAAGCGCGCGCCCGGGATCTCAGGGACAATCGCGCTCTTGAAGCCGAGCCAGCTGCTCAGAAAGGCCGCGGTGGTCCAACCATAGAGGTTCGGCTCGTTGCCGATGGCGATCTGCTGGACCACGTCGCTGGCCGCTCCGTAGAGGTAGGCAACTTGGTCCGCATCCAAACCAGCGTCCCCCGACTCGAGGTCGATCGACCAGAGGATTTGGTAGCCTACGGCTCGGGCGAGGCTCACACCAGCATCGATCTCAGTGGATGTGAGCTTGCATGTGTCGGTGCTCGCCGTTCGCACCTCGCGAGTCCAGCCGCAGAGGGTATCCACCGAGTTGCCCCCAAAGCGCAGCGAGGAGGGAGCCAAGTTCTTCATCAATTGCCTGGTCACGGGATCAATGGGATCCAACTGATTGCCAGGAGTGGTCTGAATCAACGCGCTCGTCTCGTAGCTGAGCCCGATGAAGTCGGAGGCAATGACATGGCCTGGCGAGGTCGGATGCGCAGTGACAGAGACGGCCGTCCCAGACACACCCGAATCGCGCTCAGCGCAGGCGTCCGCACGGCCGGAGTCCGCGCCGGAATCGATTTCAGCCCCGGCGTCGATGGGCTCCATCCCCGAGTCCGGCGCGCCGCCTCCGTCAGGAGGTGCGCCCGAGGTATTGCACGCGGCGGTGCCGAGCGCAGCGAGAACGACCACGAGGGTCGACTGGAGAGGCGGCCGGCGCACGGAGCGGACGGCCTCGACGACCCTCGGGGGCCGCTGGAGGTTCTGGATGACGACCGAGGCCTCGCTGGGTGTCGATGAAGTCGGAATGGCGGCTCCTGGGCAATCCAGCCTTGAGAACCTCCCTCTCGGGTGGCGGTCTGCCTGCGCTGACGGACGGAAACCCCGTCCAACCGAGAAGACAGGCGTGACGGCGACATGTCGCGCGTCGGGGTCGTGATGGAGCCTCTCTACCTGTCGCGGCCACGCTTCATCAGCATGCGCTTTACCACCGGCGACGCAAGGCCCAGCGGCGGCTCACCGACCCGCGAGAGCCAGGGGTCCGGCAACGAGCACGCGGGCGCTGGCGAGCATCTGCTGCTCCCGGCCCGAGATCGTCCCCGCGACTTGGCTCGCGCGCTCCTTGAGCTCGCATGCTACGTGCGACATTTCGCCGTCACGCCTGTCCTCTCTATAGGACGGGGCTTCCGGCCGTCAGCGCAGGAAGACCACCCCCTGAAAGGGAAGCTCTCGAAGTAGCGGGTGTCTCGCGCTGAACGTCATGTAGGTTCATCGGATGCGAGTGAAACGATCATTCAGTCGTGAAAAGGATAACGCAATGTCCTCGAAACTAAAGCGTCTGCTGCGGGGCGCAGCAATCTTCGCAGTGGCGCTGTCGGCGCAGTTCGCGATCAGCGGCCCGGCCTTCGCTGATGGTCCCAACAAGACGAAATGTGAGGGTTCGGGATGGCTCTGCGTCTATGACTACGAAACCAGGGATTACGGAAATTTCTCTGGCCCCAATTGGAGTTGGGCCCCGTATGGCTGGGACGCCCGCGCAGACTGGTTCTGGAATGACGGCGCTTCGATGAACGCATGCGTTTACGAGAAACACGGATACAAAGGAGTGTGGTTGTGGATCCCGCGAGGCGCTACTGTGAACTCTCGGAACTTCGGGCGTTCGAACACGTGGACAGGAGCCGTCGGCTGCTGACGCCCAGGCCGAGTTCGCAAAGAGGCACACCAGCTCGTAGCACCGGTCCCCCGAGCGCAGAGGCGAGCGGCCAGGGCTTCGAAGTCGGGCGTCGCCGATTTCGCACCTCCTGCTTGCGCTGCGGCCGCTGCACTCGGGGGTGGCCGGGGCCACGGGAGGGCAGCGCAAGCAAACCCTCAACTGAGAGGAAAGCTCTCGAGGCAACGGCAGCGTCGGGCCGCACGTACTGAGGTATCATCGGATGAGAGTGCAGCGGCATTCAGTCGAAAACGGGGGAGAACCATGTCCTTGAAACTGAGGCGTCTGTTGCGGGTAGCAGCAGTCTTCGCCGCGGTGCTATCGGTGCAGTTCGCGATCGGCAGCCCGGCCTTTGCTGACGGCCCCCTGAGCCATCCCCTCATATCAGCCCCATTTCGTCGCACCACACTCGCTGATGCGTGAACGCCTGCCAGAAGGATTCCCAAAGTCGTTCCGCGGCGTTCTCGAGTTTTCCGAGGGCACCGCGGAAGTACTCGCGCCCCTGGCGAAAGAACGAGTGGGTGCGCGAGGTCACGGTGTTGGCGCGCAAGCACCGGTCGAGTCCGAGTTGCTCGCCGGCGTGGCCGAGAAGAGTCAGCAACACGACGGCGATGGCGATGACCAGGGTCATGCGATCTCGGCGGTCGGGGCGATCGATGCTCACGTACAGAGCGCCAAGGCCGAAGCGCCAGTCCTTTTCGTCCCGGAAGTTCTCCTCGATGGTAAAGCGGCGGCCATAGAGTTTCACGAGCCTGTCGGCGGATTCCTTGATGCTAGTTGCAAGCAACCACTCCTCCTTCATCGCAGCGCGCTTCACGGCGACCACCGCCTCCACCTCGAACTTGTCGCCCGTGACCCTGGCATGGGACAGCAGCAGCGCGCGTCCGTTGCTGGGTACCCATTCGCCGCCACTGCGCGCCGTGCCGGCGGCGTCGCGCACCGTGATGCACTTGCGGAACCGAATGACGAAGTCGAAACCGAGCTCGCCCTTGAGCATGTCGTAGAGCTTGGTATCGCCGAAGCCTCGGTCGGCCAGGATGCGGACCTGCTGGATGGAGTCCGGCAGCAACCGTTTGAAGGTCCGCAGCAAGTCGTCCTCATGCTTGTTTCGCTGCTCCGTCAGCTCCTCCGCGGTGACAGTCTTCCACACCAGCGGCGTTGCTCGACCGTGGCGTGTGACGAGGTTGAGGGCGATGCGGTGTCGCGTGCCGTCGGCATACTCCGTCCAGTCAAGGGAAGCAGTCACTTTCGAGCGGTTGCCGAGAACGAATCTCACGTAGTCCGTTTCGGCATCCTCCAATCGGATCTTCTCATTGCTCAGGAAGCGGTCGAACTGCTTGATGGCGTGCTTGGGGCTGGTGCCTCGGGCGGACGCTTCTGCGCGGCCGATATTTGCGACGCCCGCCAAGGCAGCGTTCGTGACGCCGATGACCGCATGGGCGATCGATTCAATCTGCTTGGCGTGGAGGCAGGACTGCGCGAAGATGCTCTCGACTGCTTGCTCGATGGCTTGGGCGTGCATGTCCGGGACCGTGGTAAGGGGTTAGGTTCGCACCTCCATCTTGCCGCGGTCCCGCCTTTCACCAAAGCAAATCTTGAATGCCGCCGTTGTTGCAAGAATGATGCGAAATCGGGCCGGAAAATGAGGGGATCGGTCAGGACGGCCCCAGCAAGGCGAAGTGTGAAGGTCTGGGGTGGCTCTGCGTCTATGACTACGCTACCAACAGTTACGGAGAGTTTTCTGGCAATCATCCAAATTGGGGCGACCGGGACAGCACTTCAGACTGGTTCTGGAATGACGGATTCATGAGCGTTTGCGTTTACGAATATCCCAACTACAAGGGCGCGTCCATCTACCTGAGGCGAGGCCAGCAAGTGGCGCATTCCAATTTCGGGAGTTCGAACAGGTGGACCACGAAGAAGTTCTGCGACTCGAACCCGTACTGAGGCACGCCAGCTCGCAGCACCGGTCCCCAGTGCGCAGAGGCGAGCATCCAGGGTTTCGAAGTCGCGGGTCTCTGGACGAGCCCTTCCAAGGTGGTTAGCTCCCCTTTGATCGACGCGCGCGCTTGGCAGCAAGCAATCGTGCGGTTGACACACGACGCTCCGCCCCTGAAGCAGGTTCGCGGTCGCGCACGGATTTCACCAGGCCGGCCCGCTGAGCGTAGGCGTTTCGAACTGCGTTTCCCGCGCTGACGTCGGAGGGCGGGAGTGGTCGGAGACCTCCGAATGTCCCGGCGGGGCGGAGCCGACGCGAGCGTCTTTGCCGGCAAAACCGAGCTGAGGCTAGACCATCCCCGACGCGGCGAGCAAGCGTCGCCGAGCTGCCTTCGCCGCAGGTCCTGTGGAGCGGTACTCAGCCGTCCGGGTAGGTCGGGTCAGCGGCGAAGTCGCCGGAGGGCCGGTCGAACAGCTCCTCCTGGCGCGGCGGCCCGCGGGCCCGGGCGATCGTCGGCGCCTGCGTGGGCAACCCCAGCTTCTCGAGGATCTCCACCGCCTGGGCTCGGTCGCTCACGAACGCCACCACTCGGCGGCGCCCGCCGCAGTCGCAGTTGAAAATTTCGGTGGCGAAGGTTCGCCTCAACAAAGACGGCCAGTCGAGCTCCCTCGCTCGCGGGGCCGGTGCCTTGACCAGCTGCAGTAGGTCCACGTGGTCGCCGAAGCTCGGCATGAGCTCGCGGAGCGGCAACTCGAGCTGGCCTTGAGGCTTGGGCGCACCTCGGCAGCGCCTGCGGACCTTCGGGCTGCGCGGAACAATCCGACGGCGCAGGTTCGCGTGGCTGGCGAACCCGCCGTAGTAGTGGATCGCGTGGCTCCTGGGCCTTGGTACCAAGCCCGCCAAGCGCTTGAGCAGGGTGATGGGGGTCATCTCCAGCGTGGCCCTGCCATCCGCCAGCGGGCGCTTGAGCTTCAAGACGACCTTGCCGCTGCCGTCCTCGGCCATCGACAACCGCTCTTGCGCCACTGGCGGCCGCAGGCAGTAGCGCAGCAGCGCCTCGAGCCCTTCGCGGTCCTTCTCGTGCAGGTGTCTGCCCGCCTGCAGCGAGAAGCCTTCGCACCGCGCGGATAGCTTGCCCTCCCGCTCCTCCTTTGGCTCGGCCATCGTCGAGAAGCTCAGCTGCTCGTGGGTCACGGCTCGCAGTCGGTCGAGCGCATCCAGCCGCAGGTCCTCTCCCACCTCCTTCTTCAGCATCGCCAGCGTCCGCCGCGCGATGCGCTCGACGAGCTTTGCGATCTCCTCCCGCGTCGGCTGGGGCAGTCGCCAAAGCTCGAGGTCGCCCTCCTCGCTCTCCAGGAAGACCGCGTCGGGCGCCAGAGGAGCTCCTGGCGAGCGAGCTCTTCGGGCATGTCCGCGGCGCCTTCACCGGGGCCGTGCGCGACCAGCCGGGCCGCGTCGAGGCGGCTGAGACCGGCACGCTGTTCCTGGATGAGATCGGCGAGATCAGCCCGGGGCTGCAGGCCAAGCTCCTGCGCTTCATCCAGGAGCGCCAGTTCGAGCGCGTGGGCGAGACCCTCACCCGGCGCGCCGACGTGCGCATCATCGCCGCCACCAACCGCGACCTCGCCGCCGACGTGAAGGCCGGGCGCTTTCGCGAGGATCTGCTCTTCCGCCTCAACGTCCTTGAGCTGACCGTCCCGCCGCTGCGCGAGCGTCCGGAGGACATCCTGCGGCTCACGCGGGGCTTCCTCGCCTTCTTCGCGCGCGCCGCCAACCGCCCGCCGCCGGAGGTCTCCCGCGCCGCCGAGGGCGCGCTGCTCGCCTACCGTTGGCCGGGCAACGTGCGCGAGCTGCGCAACGCCATGGAGCGGGCGGTGATCCTCTCGCCGGCGCGGGTGCTGGGCCCGGAGGTCGTCCCCGGCCAGGTCTCCGCCGTCGCGGTCGGGCCGTGCATCGGCGGCGACACCACGCTGGACGACCTGGAGCGCGAGCACATCCAGCGCGTGATCGACCGCGCGCCGACGCTCGAGGAGGCCGCGCGGGTCCTCGGCATCGACTCGTCGACCCTGTGGCGCAAGCGGCGCCGGTACGAGGGCGGCACCGGCGAGTAGTCGGGCGCGGGCCTTCGGGCGCTCAGGCAAAGAGCTCGCCGCGGGCCCGCTCGAGGCTGTGGCGCAGCGCGGTGCCCTCGCCCCAGGGGAGCATCGGCTTGCCCAGCTCTTTCCCCTTTGTCGCTCGCAGTCGGCTTCTGTCGCGCGTCGAGACTGGTGTACCCTCAACGCCAAGCGCGGTTCAGACGCTCGGGAAGAACGCAACCCATCCTTTCCTTGACGCTGGCATTCTCGCCTAGGCCAATTTCCGATTGTCAGGATAAGATCGACGCCCGAGTCGGAGTGTTGGACGCCTATAGCGCGTCATTCAAGTGCAGTCCGCGCTCGCCGGCGAAAGTTCTTGGCCAGAGCGGCGAGGCGACGTGGACCGTTGAGCCGAGGCCTTGGATTATCAAGCCCTGAAAGCTTGCTGGGGCGGGCACCGGGCGCGGTGAGCGAGCGCTCACCGCCGAGACGTGCCCGCCTTCAGCCCGCCTTCGCCGAGGCCGACGTCGGCAGCGTGAACCAGAACGTGGCGCCGCCGCCGGGAGTGCTCTCGACGCCGATGCGCCCGCCGTGGGCTTCGACGATTTCCTTGGAGATGGCGAGAGCCGTAGGCGTTTCGAACTGCATTTCCCGCGCTGACGTCGGAGGGCGGGAGTGGTCGGAGACCTCCGAATGTCCCGGCGGGGCGGAGCCGACGCGAGCGTCTTTGCTGGCAAAACCGAGCTGAGGCTAGACCATCCCCGACGCGGCGAGCAAGCGTCGCCGAGCTGCCTTCGCCGCAGGTCCTGTGGAGCGGTACTCAGCCGTCCGGGTAGGTCGGGTCAGCGGCGAAGTCGCCGGAGGGCCGGTCGAACAGCTCTTCCTGTCGGGGTGGCCCGCGGGCCCTCGCGATCGTCGGCGCCTGCGTGGGCAACCCCAGCTTCTCGAGGATCTCCACCGCCTGGGCTCGGTCGCTCACGAACGCCACCACTCGGCGGCGCCCGCCGCAGTCACAGTTGAAGATTTCGGTGGCGAACGTTCGCCTCAACAAAGACGTAACCGCTGCACGAACGCCGTCTGGCGCCGCCTGAGCGGCCGCCACAGACTGGGCTCATGCGAAGCGGCGTGACAGACGGGGAGCGGTCAGGGCGTTCCGCTCGCCAGCTGCTGCTTTTCCGGCGCGGCGAGAGGCGGCGGGACGGAGAGCGGCCCAATCTCGGCGGCGAGCTCGGCGGGGACGAGCCCGGCGCGGGTCTTGGCCCAGTACTTGGGGGCGAGCTCCAGGTAGCGAACCCGGGGCCAGTGGGCCAGGACGCGGAAGAGGTCGCGCAGGTAGGCCTCGGGGTCGAGGCCGTGAAGGCGGCAGGAGGCGACGAGGGACAGAATGTGGCCGGAGCTCTCGGCGTGCCCGTCGCTGCCTACGAAGAGCCACGACTTTCGACCGATGGCGATCTGACGCAGGGCTCGCTCCGACCGGTTGTTGTCGAGCACCAGCCGCCCGTCCTCGAGCACCCGCATCAGCGCGCCCTTCTGCCGCACAACGTATCCGAGCGCGCTCCGGAGCAGGCCCCGCTGGTGGCGGACCTTCTCGTACTCGACCTCGGCCCAGGCGAAGAAGGCCTCGAAGTGCGGGCGCAAGTGCTGCTTGCGCATGCGCTGGATCACGTCGGGCGGGTCGGCGCGCCACGCGCTTTCGAGCGCGAAGATGCGCCCGATTCGCGCGAGCCCCTCACGCGCGACCTCGCTCTTGGCACAAGTCGCCTCCCAGAACTTACGGCGGGCGTGCGACCAGCAAGCAACCTCGGACCTATGCTCGGGCTCCTTCCCATCGTCCGGCGGCTTGTCGGGATCTCGGAAGAGCACGTCATAGACACTCTTGGCGTCCGCCTGCACGTACCCCGAGTACCCCGCCAACATCTGCTCGACGAACGCGCTGTCCTCTTTGGCCGTGTAGTCAAAGAGCACGTGGTCGCGGTCGGCGATCAGCACGAAGAAGTGGCCCCGCCGGCAAGGCTGATGCGCGCCATCGGGCCGCCGGTCGGGCTGCACGGCGATCCCGGTCGCGTCGGTGGCGATGCAGAAGGCGGTCTTGAAGGCGTCCTCGCGCATGGCCGCGATGACCGTCGCCCCCGCGGTCGCCCCCGCGTCCTCGACCCACCGGCACATCGTGCCGCGATCGAGCGCCGCGCCGTCCCTTGCGATACGGCTCTCCAGGCGATTCAGCGGCATCCCGTCCGTGAACTTCTCCGAAAGCACGTGGCCGAGCATCGACGGCGCCGCCAGCGAGCGCGAGAAGCACTCCGGCGGCATCAGGGCCGTCGCGACCTGCGACTCGCCGTTCTTATCGATGACCTTGTAGTCGGCGCGCGCGATGGCCAGGCGGCGCACGCCGCCGCGCTGGTATGCGAGCTTGTAGCTAACCTGCCAGCCAATCCGCTTGGCCTTACCCTCGGCGACGAGCTTCTCGAGCACCTCGTCGACGAGCTCGACCCGCTCCTCCTTGAGAGGCATTTGGCTCAGGTCGCGACGGCCCGTCGGCTTCTTCTTGCCCGGGGCGGGAGCGGCCTCGCCGCGGCGCTTCTGGCCCTCCTCTCGGGCTTGCTCCGGGGTCGCGCCGGCGAGCTTGTCGAGCGCCGCGAGGGTGGCCGCGAAGTCCAGCTCGAGCTGCCGTGTGTCTATGCGCTCGGCCTTGGCGATGAAGATGCGCCGCTTGAGCAGCTCGAGTTCCAGCCGCAGGCGTTCGTGCGAGAGGCGCAGATGGTCGCGCTCGAGCGTGAGCTCGGCGACCCTCTCTCGCTCGGCGGCGAGCGCGGCAAGGGCCTGCTCGAGGCTGGTGATGAGCGGTATGGGCTGTATGGGCTCTAAGCTCGACATTGCGCGCATAATAATAGCCACGCTTGCGCAAATGTCGAGTGGTGCGCGCGCTATTCTAGCCGAATTCGTTAGTGCACTGCAGAGCCCGGCGTCCTCTCCCGCACATCGATACCATCGAGCAAGTCGTCGAGCACGCGCTCGTCGACGACCACGCTGGTCGCACCTGGCTCGAGAGGCTCGGGGAGGCGAAAGACGCCGCGATCGAGACGCTTATAGAACTGGCACATTCCAGAGCCGTCAAAGAACAGGATCTTGAGCGCCTCTTTCCTCTTTCCAAAGAAGACGAAGAGCGCGCCACCGCGGGCTTCGCGCCCGATGCGTTCTGCGACGATCCCGGCCAGGCGATCAAAACTCCAGCGTAGGTCGATAGGCTCGAGGCCAATGAAGATCTCCACACCGTGCGGAATCATCGTGCTCCTCCGCGAGCGGTGAGGACCTCAAGTACCGCGGCGAGGGTCTCGCGGTCGAACCCTGGCCTGATCGTCAAGCGTATCCCACCCCACTCGACCGCGAGCGCATCGCCGTCTACTGGGCCCGAGCCGGTCGCCCCTCCACGGACTCCGGCCGTCGGGACCGACGATGTCCTCCTGACCACCTCCACCTTCGCGACGCGCAGCGCCGCCTGCTCCGGAGGACCCGACTGTTCCCGCCGCAGCCGGGACGACCAGTAGCGCAGTCCACTCGCCGAAAAGGACTTGCTTTCGCAATACTTCGCCGAAGGCAATCCGCTCGCCTTCCAGGCTGCAACTCGCTGCGTCCAGATCCCTTGCGTATCCATGCGCACCAGTGTGCGTCGCGCAGTTCACGAGCGATAGACGGCGTCCGTGCAGCGGTTACGCAACTCGAGCTGGCCTTGAGGCTTGGGCGCACCTCGGCAGCGCCTGCGGACCTTCGGGCTGCGCGGAACGATCCGACTGCGCAGGTTCGCGTGGCTGGCGAACCCGCCGTAGTAGTGGATCGCGTGGCTCCTGGGCCTTGGCACCAGGCCCGCCAAGCGCTTGAGCAGGGTGATGGGGGTCATCTCCAGCGTGGCCCTGCCATCCGCCAGTGGGCGCTTGAGCTTCAAGACGACCTTGCCGCTGCCGTCTTCGGCCATCGACAACCGTTCTTGCGACACCGGCGGCCGCAGGCAGTACCGCAGCAGCGCCTCGAGCCCTTCGCGGTCCTTCTCGTGCAGGTGTCTGCCCGCCTGCAGCGAGAAGCCTTCGCACCGCGCGGACAGCTTGCCTTCCCGCTCCTCCTTTGGCTCGGCCATCGTCGAGAAGCTCAGCTGCTCGTGGGTCACGGCTCGCAGTCGGTCGAGCGCATCCAGCCGCAGGTCCTCTCCCACCTCCTTCTTCAAAATCGCCAGCGTCCGCCGCGCGATGCGCTCGACGAGCTTTGCGAGGCGAGGAGAAGAAGGCAGAGAGCCCGTTGGTGGCTTGGGGCACGTTTCTCCTGGCCCCGAGCGACCAAGCCATGCTGGAGCTGGCGAAGATGGACCCCGTCTACGAGAAGGCCATGAACGCATTGGAATCGCTGTCGGCGAAGCCCGACGTTCAAGAGATCGCCCGTGAGCGGGAGCTCGCGCTCCTGACCTACAAGCTCGAGATCGGCGAAGCCAAGGCCGAGGGGCGGGCCGAGGGGCGGGCGGAAGCAGAGGTGAGGGTACGGGTTCAGGCGCTGCTGGCCATCCTCGCCGGGAGAAGACTCGAGCTGTCCGAAGCGCTGCGCAGCCAAATCCTTTCTTGCGCAGACACTGCAATTCTCGACCGGTGGATCCACCAGGCAGTCACCGCGCAGACCGCCGCCGAGGCGATTTCGTAGAGGCGCGTTCGCCGACCGCGCCGAAGCGGCCCGGCAGAGGGTGCCGCGGTCAGCGTCCACGGCGGATGGGCTCGCCCCGAGCGCCTCTTGTCACGGCAGTGGGCGCGCGCGCAGCTCTTCGAAGGCGGCCAGGGCGCGCACGATGATGTCGTTCATGTCGTAGTAGCGGTACTCGGCGAGGCGGCCGACCAGGTAGAGGTTCGGTGTGCGCGCCGCCTCCGCTCTGTAGCGGGCGTAGAGAGCGTCGTTCGCGGGCTTGGGGATGGGGTAGTACGGCTCGTTGCCCTTGGCCGCGGCCCTGTCGTAGGCGAGCGGGTACTCCACGGCGATGGAGGTGGCACCCGGGACCTTCTGGCCGGTCATGTGCTTGTACTCGGTGATGCGGGTGTACGGGGCGTCGCCGGGGTAGGTCACGACCGCGACGGGCTGGAAGACGTCCTGGTCGAGGGTGCGAAACTCGAAGTCGAGCGAGCGGTACGGGAGCTCGCCGAAGCGGTAGCGGAAGAGCTCGTCGGCGGCGCCGGAGTAGACGACCAGGCCGTCGAACGGGCGCCCTTCGAAATGGATGCGGCCGTCGGGCTGAAGCTCGAGGACGCGGCTCGCGTCGACGCCCAGGCGGAGCTCGATGTTGGGGTGAGCGAGCATGCGCTCGAAGAGGCGGGTGTAGCCCTCGGCGGGCATGGCCTGGTGGCGCTGCTGGAAGTAGCCGTCCTCGTGCGAGATGCGCACCGGGACGCGCCGGGTGATGGTCTCGAAGTCGAGGTCCTCCGGGCGCTCACCCCACTGCTTGACGGTGTAGTTTAGGTACACCTTGCGGAAGATGAAGTCGCCCAGGGAGGCGAGGTCGGCGTCGTCGCTCTGGCGCAGGTCGGAGATGGGCACGTTGCCGCGGTCGCCGTAGCGGGCAAGGAGCTTCGCCGAGAGCGAGGCGGCCTCGGCCGGCGGGAAGAGCGCCTCGAGGGAGGCCAGGTTGAACGGCATCGGGATGAGGCGGCCGTCGATGTTGGCGCGGACCCGGTGGTGGTAGGGGCGCCAGGCGGTGAACTGCGAGAGGTAGGACCAGACGCGCTCGTCGTCCGTGCGGAAGATGTGCGGGCCGTACTGGTGGATGAGGATGCCCGCCGCGTCGGTGCGGTCGTACATGTTGCCCGCGAGGTGCTTGCGGCGCTCGAGGAGGGTGACGCGGCGTCCGAGTTGGGTGGCGAAGCGCTCGGCGAGGATGGCGCCGGCGAAGCCGGCGCCGATGATGAGGAGATCGGGATACCAGCCTGCCATTCAACGCTCCTTGAACATGCTTATCAATCCGCTCAGCAGGCCACTCAAGCTCAACACATTCCCGAATAGCCGGCCTGATCTCATGAGAACCTTTCGGCTACCGCTGGCTTCCGTGCACTTCGCCCTCTCTCCGCCCAGAAAAGTCGCCTACTGGCAAAGCGCGCCCCTTTCTTTCCAGATCGACCAGGCCATATCGGAGAATGCAAAACACCGCGCGGAACGCATCCTTGAGTCGAATCTTCTTCCCTTCCGCGGCCGAACGCGGCCTATACGAAACTGGCAACTCGATCAACGTGAGCCCACGGCGTCGCCGCCAATGACCGAGGAGGGCCGTCACTTCCGGCTCGAACCCAAACCGCTCTTCCCTTAGCGGCAACGACTTCAGAATATCTGCTCGGATTACTTTATAGCAGGTCTCCATGTCTGTCAGTCTCAGGCCGGTCACCCTATTGGAAAGCCAGGTGAGCAGCCTGTTTGCAAGCACATGCCAGAAAGTTGACCCCTTGTATCCTCCGAGAAAACGGCTGCCAAAGACAGCATCGACTTTGCCTTGCAACACCGGCTCGATGAGCGCCGGCAGCTCGAACGGCTCGTATTCGAGGTCGGCGTCCTGAACCACAACCACTGTGCCGCGCGCTTCGAGGAAGCCTCGATGCAGCACAGCGCCCTTCCCGCGATTGCGAGCCTGTCTGAAGATGCGAAGCTCGGTGGCGCCTTTTGCTTCCTTTAGCACCAAACTCGAATCCTTCTCGACTCGGTCTAAAATGGCCGGCGTCCCATCCGTCGACCGATCATCTACGACAATCAACTCCTTCTCCGGAAGGGGAACACTCGCGACCCGACGAAGCACGTCGAGCAGTTGTCGTTCCTCGTTGAAGACTGGAATCACTATTGAAACTTGCATCACTATCTCCCTTTCTTCAATATTTCAATTCGACTTATTGGCATCCCCCGCCTTCATTGACTCACTTCAGGGACGGCGTCAAGAAGATTCTTCCGTTCGTCAACGACACCAGCTCGGCCTGCCCGATCTGCCCAATCCGATCGTCACGGCGACAAGGGCATAAGGGCCAGGTCGACGACCACGAGGGCGATACCATGGAGCGGCCCGAGAAGACGAGAAGACCTAGGGCCTTTTGGAGGATAGACCGGATAGACCACCAGGCAGTTCTCCACCACTCGGTAACGCGCTCCGCGCGCTCAATTCAGCGCTCGACAGCCTAATGGGACGCACAAGAAGATCGACTCAAACACCTCCGATGCAGCAAACGATGGAGAAGCGCAAGCCGGGCCCTATCGAGCCTCCCCAAGGACCTCCCTTCTAGCAAGCGGCACCGCGCCAGCCAACACCACATCTTCACCCGCTGCGTTGCCGCCCCACTGCAACGACCCGACTTCCTCTTATGGCGGAGAACGGAACAAATTCAGGTGACGAGCCTCAAGAAAGTCGAGCTTCTCGCGCAGATGGGTGGCGGCGGGATTGGGGTAGATAGCGGTCCCGTCGCATTCACTCAAGTCGCGCTTTTCGAGATAGCATCGGGCCCAGTTGCGCTTTGAGGCCGCCATACTCCCAACAAGAGAATTGTCGAATCGTTCACACACAACGAGCAGAAATACGAGCGCGACCGCGACACCGCGATAAACAGTCTTGTAACCTTTTCGAGCAGCCAGCCACATGTACGCACCAAACCACACAAGGCTAATGTACGGCGCATAGCGCGAAGCATCTGCCCCTTCAAACCCCAGACAGACCCTTCCAACGGTTGCATTAACTCCGAAGAGTCCCGCAAAACCAGTGACGATCGCAACTATCCTGCCGGACACATCGCCACGAATAGAGGCCCGCACAGCCGCCGCAAAAAGGAAGACCAAAGCAGCGACGGCCGCATAGGCCAGCGCGACAGACGGCCACTTCCTGAAGGACAGATCAATGAACCCGGTCCGCTGCAGCAACATCGCCCCAAAGAAACGCACATATCGCTCGGGATGCGGATCCGGGAACACGAAGCAGGCAACGGCAGGCTGGAATACATAACCAATAAAGAAGCACGCAAATGCGCCGAGCACAACAACCAACCCCACTGACGCCAGCGCCCGAGTGAAGAGACGTTTTGCTCGAAACAACTCCAAAAGCAGCACAAGAGGGGCAACGAGCCCCATAAAAAGACCAAAGCCAGTGAAAATTGCGAGCACCGCGGCACAAACCCCCGTGCCGACACGCGCAACAGGCGACTCGAAAGTTTGCGCAAGAGAGAAGGCAATTACCAGCAACAACGGCAGGGAGCCATGAGCTGGATTGACCGTCCCGGCCAGTGTCTCCCAGCCGCGGAGGCTCAGGAAGACGAGAGGAATAGAGACGTCAAGAAACTCAAAATGGCCCGTCACACGCAGCTTGATCCACAGCGCCAGCGCCGACGAAATGCACAAGATCGCCGCCACAACAAACGCTTCGCTGCGAGTATTCCACGCAGTCAACGAGTAGACTACGTGGATAACCAACGCCCCCAACCCTTGGCGATGCGGGCCGTGCTGTTTCCAAAATTTCTCAAATATCGAGCCATCACGAAAGAATGGCTCCAGGTAATCCCATTGATCCCAAAAAAGGACGTTGACCGAATACTTGGACGCGAAGCGAAACAGGCGAACGGACAAGGCGAGCCAGGCCGCAGCCACAAGCAACTGGGGATAGCCGGTCGCCTTCTTATACATAGAGGTAAGGGCAAGACCACTCATAGCCTCTCCGGAGCTGGTCTACGACAAAGCAATTCAATCGCCATCATTTCAATCAGGCAACCAACAGATCCGCGCCAAGCCATTCAGCGTCGAGATGCAACCAGTGCCAAACCTACACACTCATTCTAGCAACACTTGTTCACCTAGATACCAATCAAACCGCGAGGCGCGGCAATCGAGAAGTCCTCAGCGTCCTCAGCCTCTAGCGTGAGATTGGGCGAGTAGGCAGGGTCGACAGAAAGCTTTCCCTGCCACCGACGCTGAATAAGGTCGATTTCACGCTGGAACCTGGCCTTCTGCTCTGGAGTTCTTTCTTCACCGCGTGAGGCCGATTCATGATGGATCATCTCAGCATAGGGGGTCCATACATTTCGGTATCCCGCCTCACGAACCCTTAGACAGAAGTCCACATCATTGAAAGCCACCTCCAGCGCCTCATCAAACCCCCCGACTTCGCAGTAGATTGACTTCCGGATCATCAAACACGCTGCAGTGACAGCACTGAACGACTGATGAAGTTGAGCCCTGAAAAAATAGCCCGGACGGCCCCGCGCGAGATACTTGTGCGCATGCCCGGCCACTCCACCGAGCCCTACGATAACCCCACCATGCTGGAGACGGCCATCTGGATACCAAAGGCGAGCGCCCACAGCGCCTACGCCAGTGCGGCATGCAAACGAGACCATCTCTTCCATCCAACCAGGGCTGACGATCTCAATATCATTATTCATCAAGCAGATCAACTCTCCCTCTGCCTGACGCAGAGCGTAGGCGTTTCGAACTGCGTTTCCCCCGGTCTCGTGGGAGGGCCGGAGGGGTCGGAGACCTCCGAATGGCGGTGCGGGGTGGAGCCGAGATGAGCGTCTTGTTGTCAGAACTGAGCTTGAGGCTAGAACATCCCCGACGCGGCGAGCAAGCGTTGCCGAGGTTCCTTCGCCGCAGGTCCTGTGGAGCGGTACTCAGCCGTCCGGGTGGATCGGGTCAGCGGCGAAGTCGCCGGAGGGCCGGTCGAACAGCTCCTCCTGGCGCGGCGGCCCGCGGGCCCTCGCAATCGTCGGCGCCTGCGTGGGCAACCCCAGCTTCTCGAGGATCTCCACCGCCTGGGCTCGGTCGCTCACGAACGCCATCATCGGCGGCGCCCGCCGCAGTCACCACAGTTGAAGATTTCGGTGGCGAACGTTCGCCTCAACAAAGACGGCCAGTCGAGCTCCCTCGCTCGCGGGGCCGGTGCCTTGACCAGCTGCAGCAGGTCCACGTGGTCGCCGAAGCTCGGCATGAGCTCGCGGAGCGGCAACTCGAGCTGGCCTTGAGGCTTGGGCGCACCTCGGCAGCGCCTGCGGACCTTCGGGCTGCGCGGAACGATCCGACTGCGCAGGTTCGCGTGGCTGGCGAACCCGCCGTAATAGTGGGTCGCGTGGCTCCTGGGCCTTTGCACCAGGCCCGCCAGGCGCTTGAGCAGGGTGATGGGGTCATCTCCAGCGTGGCCCTGCCATCCGCCAGCGGGCGCTTGAGCTTCAAGACGACCTTGCCGCTGCCGTCTTCGGCCATCGACAACCGTTCTTGCGACACCGGCGGCCGCAGGCAGTACCGCAGCAGCGCCTCGAGCCCTTCGCGGTCCTTCTCGTGCAGGTGTCTGCCCGCCTGCAGCGAGAAGCCTTCGCACCGCGCGGATAGCTTGCCCTCCCGCTCCTCCTTTGGCTCGGCCATCGTCGAGAAGCTCAGCTGCTCGTGGGTCACGGCTCGCAGTCGGTCGAGCGCATCCAGCCGCAGGTCCTCTCCCACCCCCATCTTCAGCATCGCCAGCGTCCGCCGCGCGATGCGCTCGACGAGCTTTGCAATCTCCTCCCGCGTCGGCTGGGGCAGTCGCCAAAGCTCGAGGTCGCCCTCCTCGCTCTCCAGGAAGACCGCGTCGGGCGCCAGAGCATGGAAATGCGGGCTGCAGTCCAATCTGGAGCCGAAGAGCTGGGTGAAGCAGACCGCCGCGGTCTGTGCGTCGCGCAACCCCAGGCGCCTGGCCTGCAGCCGCTGCCAGCTGCGCACCGTCCTCATGAAGATCGTCCGCACCTTCCCCAGGAGCCTGCCCTCCTTCGCCAACAAGAGGCGCAGGCGGAAGGGCAACGACAGGACCCACTGCCGATACGGCGAGAACGGGAGCACCCGGTCGACCAGCTGCGCGGCCGTGTCGTTCATCCTGCGTCCGAGGCAGGACGGGCAGAATCCCATCCCCTTGCATGAGAACCCGACGACCATCTCCTGCTTGCAGCGGTCGCAGACCACTCTCACGAAGCCGCGAGAGGCAACCCCACAGTCGATGAAGCGCCGAAACTCCTGCTCGACGTAGGCCGGCAATCCGTAGCCGTCGGGATCGTCCGCACGCCGCTCGGCGAGCAAGGTGTCGAGGTGCGCGCAGACCAGCTGGTGCAGCAGGTGCTTCTCGGGCTGCCGGCGGCAGTGTCCCAGGGGCAACGGCAGCAGGGCCGCGCCGTCCTCGCGCTCGTAGACCTGTGCACCCCCTCGAGCCCCCACCCGAGTTCCCCCCTGCGGTTGCCGACTGGGGGAGCCTATCGAACGAGACGACGCGCCCCGGCGCAAAGGCGGTGAAGTCGTAGTCGTAGTCTCCGCCCGCGGAGAATCCCCACATGAGCAGGGGCGCGGCTGCGAGCTCGCAGCGGCCGGTCGTCTCAGCGAGCGACGCGATGGCGTCGAGCATGGCCTGTCCGCTGCCGAGGCCGGCCTGCGCATACTCCTCGTCGAGCAGCGCCATGCTCCTGCGTCCTCGCACAGGCGGTCAGGGCTCGTGACTCCAGATTGGCTCCCAGGGCATCTGGCTCACGCAGTACTCCGGTCCCAGGTAGCGACCCGTCGACGGCTCGCTGCGCAGCACCTCGAGCGCCTGGGAGTAGCTCACCTCGATGCGCTTGAGCGTGGGGATCTGCTGCACGACCCGGATGCATTGGGCATCGAGGTTCTCGGAGGTGATGAACAGCTCCTCGAGGCGCAGCTTCGGGTTCTCGAGCAGCTTCGTCAGCCCAGCGTGCGTGTACGTGCCCCCGTGGAGCTTGAGGCGTCGCAGCGAAGGGCCGACGGCTGCCGCGATGCGCGCCAGGGCGTCCTCGTCGATGGGGCAAGGCGGTGCATGCTTCGACTGGTAGCTCTCGACCGAGAGCGACTCGAGCTCGGGGTGTGCCTGCAGGATTTCCGGCAGGCAACGGCTGTGCTTCACGCTGAGCGAGACGAGGCGCTTGCATTTCGGCAAGGCGCGCGCAGCGAGCAGCGTCAGCGCCGCCGAGACGCCGAGGAACGTGAGCGATTCGATCTGGGGCCAGCACGCGGCGGCCGCGAGGTCGTCGATCCTCACATCGTCATAGGTGCCGGGCGGCAGCCCGAGCTCGCGCAGGTTCGGGAAGGCGTTGAGCGCGCCGGGCTTCCACATCTCCAGGCCCGCCAGCTCGAACTTCGTGACGGTGGGGATGACCTGCTTCCCGTCGGGTGGGAAGGAACGGATCCTCAGGCTCTCCACGCCCATCCCCGGCGCGTTCAGCGCCTTCACTCCCGGCGGCGAGTTCATCGCGATGTGTCGAAGCCGGGTGGCGCCCGCCCAGTCCTTGAACCAGGCGAGACTGGCGTCGAGATCCAGGCTGCGCAGGCTCGGCATGCGGGCGAAGGCAGCGAGCCACTGGTCCTCGGTCATTTGAGCTGGAGAAGAGCAGACCGAGAGCTCCGTCAGGTTCGCCCAGCTGAACTTGGAGAAGACGCGTCCGGCGAGGCCGCGCTCCGCGGCCACGGGCTGGATGACGAGCGTCCGCAGCCGATCGGTCGGGAGACCCGAGAGGGCGGTCTCGATCTCCTTGGCGGACTTGTGGGCAAAGTGGAGCGTGCGAATCGGGCAGCGCTCGAAGACCTTCGCCACGTCGTCGCCGGGTCCCAGATGCAGCTCGGTCGGCAGTCCCGCATGCAGGCGGATTCTGAGGCCAGCGCAGCCCCAAGCCTCGAGCCAGCCTGCCCGATGCGTCGCCCAGAGCGATTGTGCGCGCCCGGCCAGCTCGAAGTACTGGGGCGGCTGGGCCGTGAGCATGCGAATCGAAGTGACGATGTACTCGCCGAGCGGGTCGCCGAGGGCCACGAGCGAGTCCGCGTACACCTGTCGGAGCGCCAGGTCATCGGGCGCATCGAGCGCCTGTTCGAGCAGGCTCTTCGCTCCGGTGGGGACCGCAGTGGGAACGTGGACCTTCTTCTTGCGTGGCGGCATGCAGCCTCCTCGAAGAGCTCCAGTCTCCAGCGAGGAGACCGACGTCGACAAGCCTCGAGCGGGCGAGATGCTGAAGAGGCTGAGGCGCGGGGCGCGACGTCGAGGAGGTGCACCGGCCCGCCCCAGGGCGCGACGCAATTGAGCCGGGCGCGGACCGCCTCCAACGTCTCTGAGGCGCGCAAGCGGACGAAGATCAGGCGGTGCACGCGGGCGAGCCGCTCCACGCGTCCAGCTCCTGCGGCGAGGCGACGGAACGCCAGGGTTTCGCGCCTACTGCGTGCAGGGCGAACGGCGATCGCGAGCTCGCCCGCGCCGGGAAGCCCCGGGCGGGCGAGCTCTCTCACAACATGGCCCGCTCGTAAGTTAGTTGGGGGCCGGTTACCCGAGCCTCGCAGGTCACTGTCCGCTTCCACCGCCGGGCCCACCTGCCAATCATCATCGACTCCGGCTTGCTCGACGTGCCGGTGAAGTTGCCGTGGTGGAACGGGTTGGCCCTTCGCCTGACCACCTGAATTGCTGCAAGATGCAGCAATTTCTTAGGCGAATTTCCCGCCGTGGAAATCCAGGCTAGGGAGGTCGGAGCGTGAGCGTCGTTCCCCATGGAGCGTAGGCGTTTCGAACTGCGTTTCCCCCGGTCTCGTGGGAGGGCCGGAGAGGTCGGAGACCTCCGAATGGCGGTGCGGGGTGGAGCCGAGATGAGCGTCTTGTTGTCAGAACTGAGCTTGAGGCTAGAACATCCCCGACGCGGCGAGCAAGCGTTGCCGAGGTTCCTTCGCCGCAGGTCTGGTGAGATGCTCAGGCGTCCGGGTGGATCGGGTCGGCGGCGAAGTCGCCGGAAGGCCGGTCGAACAGCTCCTCCTGGCGCGGCGGCCCGCGGGCCCGGGCGATCGTCGGTGCCTGCGTGGGCAACCCCAGCTTCTCGAGGATCTCCACCGCCTGGGCTCGGTCGGTCACGTACGCCACCACTCGGCGCCGCCCGCCGCAGTCACAGATGAAAATTTCGGTGGCGAACGTTCGCCTCAACAAAGACGGCCAGTCGAGCTCCCTCGCTCGCGGGGCCGGTGCCTTGACCAGCTGCAGCAGGTCCACGTGGTCGCCGAAGCTCGGCATGAGCTCGCGGAGCGGCAACTCGAGCTGGCCTTGAGGCTTGGGCGCACCTCGGCAGCGCCTGCGGACCTTCGGGCTGCGCGGAACGAGTGACGATGAAGCGACCGCAACGCTCTTGGCAGTGGCCGAGCCTCGGCTGGTTCCTCGCATCAGCATTCGCAGTGGGCGTCAGCGGGTGCGGTACGGGATCGACGAGCGACCCAGTCGCCCCAGGAACCGACGCCAGTGCCTCGCCCACCTCCAGCGACGGTGGGGCAGCAGGTCGCGACGCGGGCGCGCCCGTGGATGCTGGAGCTGCGCCCGTCCCGTCCGATGGCGGCTCCGCGGGCAAGGACGCCGGATCGGCGGGCGACGCCGGTTCGGCCGTGGACGCCGGATTGCCGATGGACGCCGGACGCTCGGGCGACGCCGGATTTTCGGGCGGCACCATCGCCATCGACGGCTCCGCGCCGAAGGCGGCCGCGACGCGCTACGGGCAGAACTATTGGTGCTGGGACGGCTACGGGAACAACATGCCCGTGGTCCAGCCGCTGGTGCCGGCGCTGCACCTCGACCTGCTGCGGGCCGGCGGCTACAACAACGACGCGGACAAGAGCTCCGGGGCGTACGGAACGGATCCCTTTGGCCAGTCGCAGATCGACACCTTCGTCACCTATGCCAGGGCGGTGGGCGCCGAACCCATCATCCAAGTCCCCCTCATCGAGAATTACATGCAGCACGGGGGGACCACCGCGAATCCGGCCGATGCGGCCGCCATGGTGACCTACGCCAACATCACCAATCATTATGGGGTGAAGTACTGGGAGATTGGCAACGAGCCCGACCTCTACAGCAGCGCCGACCTCCCCGGCTATACGGTCGACCGGTTCATCGCCGATTTCAAGGCGTTCTCTGCGGCGATGAAGGCCGTCGACCCGAGCATTAAGCTCCTTGGCCCCGAGCTCTCCTGGAAGTACTACCCGACCCAGCCGAAGAACTCGGCCAACGACTGGCTCACCCCTTTCATCGTTCAGGCCAAAGGGGCCTACGACATCATCGCCATTCACCGCTACCCCTTCGCCGCCGCCGACTGCACCCTTTCGGCGGCGATGGGCGACGTCGGCACATTCGTCGCCTTCGCCAAGGCCATCCAGGACCTCATCGCCGGCAATGCGCCCGGAACTCCGTTCGCCATCACCGAGGCCAACATCACCTGGGACGGCAATCCGACCCATAGCGTCTACCCCGCTTCACCCCAGACAATCTACGCCGGCATCTGGGTGGCCGACATTCTCGGCGCCGCGCGGGAGCAGGGGCTCTGGGCCCAGCACTTCTGGAGCCTCTCGGAGGGCTGGACGCTCGGGTTCATCGATGCGTCGACCAGCAATCCGCAGCCCCGCCCTGAGTACTACGCTTTCAAGCTGGTCACGAACAACATGGGGCCGAAGGAGCTGACCGCGACCGCGACCGCGGGTTTCTCGGTCTACGCCAGCCGGAGCGCGGCGGACGACGCCACAGTGGTCCTGGTGCTCAACAAGCACGCCACCGACGACGCCGAGACCTTCACCTTCTCCGGGATGAGCGGGACGCCGGCCCAAGGCTTCCACGCGACCTTCCCCGCGTACTCCATCTCCGCCGTGACTTTCCCCGACGGCGGCGGTTCACCGACCATCTATCTTTACTCAGAGGTCGAGGTGGCCGCCGGGACTGGGCCGACCCGAGTTCAGTAACGCCCGGCGCGAACGAGCGCCAGGCCCATGCCCAGCGCGCCGCCTGCGGAGCCGCTGTTAGCCCGCTTCATCCCCTCTCGGCGCGAGCCGCCGCGGCCCGAAGCCGGTCGGCGCCGTCAGGGAACCGCCGGCGGCGGCACGGCGTCCGAGAACCGAAAGGCCGACAGGTCGATCGGATAGACCATTGTCCGATAAGGCGCGTTCGGCAGGCCATTGCCTGGAACCCGGATGACCTCGGCAGGATAGTGGAGCGAGTCGAGCGGTTTGAAATACGAGCCGATGATCCAGAGGGCCCCGCTCGAATCCTCGTAGAACTCGGAATACTCCTGTGGGTTGAGCGCAAGCGCAGGGGCCGTGAGCCATTGGTCGAAAACCTGGGTGCCCAGCGGCTTCGTCGCCGCCATGATGGTCAGCCGGAAGCATCCATAGGAATTCGCCAGCGGGACGTGGCAGGCGTCGGGGGACGCGGCGGAGCCGGCGGCGCCGACCCCACCGACGGCGCCCGTCGCCAGAATGCGGTCGCCGTCGACGTGAACGCCGAAGATCACCGAGAGGGTGTTGGAGTACTCGTCGGTCCCCAGGACGGTGACCTCCTGGGTCGCCGAGGCGTCGGAGTTGATCGGCGCGTTGCCGGAGCCCGCGCCCCACATCCTGCCGTTTGCCACGCTGAGCTGAATCCCGCGCATCGTCGCCTGGAGCGTCGTGCCTGCGCCGTCGGCCCCGACGGCCTTCTGAATCGCCGACCAGTAGAGATAGGGCGCGCCCTTGTAGACGAAGATCTTGGGGATCGCGGCATCGTAGATGTATTTCTCCGTCGTGTGAGAATGCGCGACGACCGTCGTCCGGTCGACGTCGATCATCCAGGTCGCCGGGTCGAGCGGGCCCACGCAAGACGAATCGTGCCATGGCCAATAGGTGTAGCCCGAAGTCGGGTCCTCGCCGCCGCACTCGAATGCGACCCAGAGCTCGCCGCCGTAGGAGGCGACGGTGGGGTCCCAGGCGCTCTGCATCTGCGAAGAATCGCCTCCCACAGTTATCGGAACAGATGAAAGCTTGAGCGGGAACGCGCTCGGCAGAATGTCCTGCTGATAGGTCAAAGCATGATTCGACCAATTCATCTTGAAGAGCGCGAGGGTTTTCGGTCGGCTATCGCAGTCCGCGGCGATGAATGGGTCGCCCTGGGAGATGCGGCCCAGAAAGAAATCGAGATGCCCGGGGACCTGCGAGAAGATGGTCGAATTGCAGAGGGGGCCCGCGTCCTTGGTCGCGAACGCGTTGCCGGCGTCCTCGCCGAGAAAATAGGCGGTGCCTCCGCCATCGGACGGTTCGGCCCCAGCGTCGCCGGCGTCGCCGAGCGCGCGCCCGCTGTCGGTCTGCTCGGCCCCACCGTCGCATGCCGCCACACAAGCAGCATCGGGAGCGGGGGGCGAAACGCCGTGCGTCCCGCTTGCGCAGGACGCGAGGAGGCCCAGAGGGGTCAGCACCACCACAAGAGCGTCCAATGTCGGGCGCACAAAGAACTCCTTTCGGCGACGAACGACACGCCATAGCAACCCGATGGCGTCGGGACACGCGACGGCCGCTGCTGTCCGTTCACAGTAAAGTGTAACCGCTGTTCGGGCGGCGTCCAACCGATCCGAGCTTGGCGCGAGCGTAGGCGTTTCGAACTGCGTTTCCCCCGGTCTCGTGGGAGGGCCGGAGGGGTCGGAGACCTCCGAATGGCGGTGCGGGGTGGAGCCGAGATGAGCGTCTTGTTGTCAGAACTGAGCTTGAGGCTAGAACATCCCCGACGCGGCGAGCAAGCGTTGCCGAGGTTCCTTCGCCGCAGGTCTGGTGAGATGCTCAGGCGTCCGGGTGGATCGGGTCGGCGGCGAAGTCGCCGGAAGGCCGGTCGAACAGCTCCTCCTGGCGCGGCGGCCCGCGGGCCCGGGCGATCGTCGGTGCCTGCGTGGGCAACCCCAGCTTCTCGAGGATCTCCACCGCCTGGGCTCGGTCGGTCACGTACGCCACCACTCGGCGCCGCCCGCCGCAGTCACAGATGAAAATTTCGGTGGCGAACGTTCGCCTCAACAAAGACGGCCAGTCGAGCTCCCTCGCTCGCGGGGCCGGTGCCTTGACCAGCTGCAGCAGGTCCACGTGGTCGCCGAAGCTCGGCATGAGCTCGCGGAGCGGCAACTCGAGCTGGCCTTGAGGCTTGGGCGCACCTCGGCAGCGCCTGCGGACCTTCGGGCTGCGCGGAACGATCCGACTGCGCAGGTTCGCGTGGCTGGCGAACCCGCCGTAATAGTGGATCGCGTGGCTCCTGGGCCTTGGCACCAGGCCCGCCAAGCGCTTGAGCAGGGTGATGGGGGTCATCTCCAGCGTGGCCCTGCCATCCGCCAGCGGGCGCTTGAGCTTCAAGACGACCTTGCCGCTGCCGTCTTCGGCCATCGACAACCGTTCTTGCGACACCGGCGGCCGCAGGCAGTACCGCAGCAGCGCCTCGAGCCCTTCGCGGTCCTTCTCGTGCAGGTGTCTGCCCGCCTGCAGCGAGAAGCCTTCGCACCGCGCGGACAGCTTGCCCTCCCGCTCCTCCTTGGGCTCGGCCATCGTCGAGAAGCTCAGCTGCTCGTGGGTCACGGCTCGCAGTCGGTCGAGCGCATCCAGCCGCAGGTCCTCTCCCACCTCCTTCTTCAGCATCGCCAGCGTCCGCCGCGCGATGCGCTCGACGAGCTTTGCGATCTCCTCCCGCGTCGGCTGGGGCAGTCGCCAAAGCTCGAGGTCGCCCTCCTCGCTCTCCAGGAAGACCGCGTCGGGCGCCAGAGCATGGAAATGCGGGCTGCAGTCCAATCTGGAGCCGAAGAGCTGGGTGAAGCAGACCGCCGCGGTCTGTGCGTCGCGCAACCCCAGGCGCCTGGCCTGCAGCCGTTGCCAGCTGCGCACCGTCCTCATGAAGATCGTCCGGACCTTCCCGAGGAGCCTGCCCTCCTTCGCTAACAAGAGGCGCAGGCGGAAGGGCAGGGACAGGACCCACTGCCGATACGGCGAGAACGGGAGCACCCGGTCGACCAGCTGCGCGGCCGTGTCGTTCATCCTGCGTTCGACTGGGGAAGCCTATCGAACGACACCGACAGCCCTGGCGGAGCGCCCTCTCCAGCTGAGGGAGCGCGCCGCCAGGAGCGGGGGCTGCCGCCGGCCGAGGCTCGGCCGCGATCGCTCCGCCGAGTGCTCGAATCTCGGGAGTCCTTACCCAATGTGAGAGCCCTGCAGCCCGAGCGCCGCAGCGGAGCCGAGGGCCCTCGACTTCGGCTCGCTGCGCGCGTCTCCGCTCGGGGCGACCGGGGGCACGAGCTTCTAAAATCCAGGACTAGAGATGGCGCGGGCTCGCCGGGGGAAGGACTCCGAGCGAGCGCATCAGCGCCGCCATGTCGGGCATCCCCCACTCCTCGGCGATCTTTGCGTCCTGCAGCCGGAAGATCACCTGGCCTCGCGCGGAGAAGCGTTTGCCCGTGGCCGGGATGCCGCCCCAGGGGCCCGTGTGCGTCCCCTCGACGCGGTAGAGCACGGCCACGCAATCCTTCTCGGCGAACATGTGCTCGAGGGTGATGCGCGCGTCGGGCGACCCGGTCCGGTTCTCCTTGGCCGCCTCGAGGTCCTCCGCCGCCGAGAACGAGCGGCCGCCGGCATGGGCGACGAAGTCCTTGGTGTGCACCTGCTCGAAGACCTCCCACCGCCCCTGGTTCAGCTCCTCCTCGAAGAGCCGGCGCACGGGCTCGGTTGGCGCCTGGGCGGCGGCCGAGGGCGGAGCGCCCAGCTCCGGGAGCATTCCGCTCGACCGCGCGATGGAGCTCACCCTCGCGGGTTGGCAGAGCCGGCCGGCTGGGTTCGTCCCCGGCTCGCAGAGCCTCGCGGCGCCGGCGGCGGCCGCGGCGCCGGCGAAGCCGCAGCCGGGCGAATCGCCGCCCAACGGCTCGGCATCGAAAGGGGCGCCGGGCGGAGCGCCTTCGAAAGAACCCGCGGCGGCCGCGCCGGCGCCGGGGAGCCGTCGATGAAGCATGGAGCGGTCATCGCAATCGCCTGGGCGGCGCTTTTCGGCGTCGCGCGGGCCGACGAGGCGGTGCCGGCCGAGCTCCAGGGCATCGGCATCGAAGAGCGCCCGGGGGCCCAGGTGCCGCTCGACGTGCCCCTGACCGACCAGCGGGGCCGCCCGGTGAGAGCTGCTCATCTGTCCGGGTACACGGGGTCGGCGAACTCGCCGAGCGACTGGCGCGCCTCAGCTACGGCGAGCAACAGAGGATCGCGTGCGCAGCTCCCGGGATCCCGACCGACGTGTACGCGGGCGTGCTGATCCCGGCCACGTACTGGCCGGCGGGGCACTGGCCCTTGTAGTGCCCAACGTCCCAGTCTGGACCCGAATAGGCGGTCGAATCGCCGTTGTAGAAGACCTGCGCGTCACAGGACGCATGCTTCACCGACGCCGGGCAGCAGAGGACGCTCGTCAGTACGCCATTGCCTGAGGCCTGCGAGACGCCCGCGACGTACTCGTTGGCGGCGCACTCCGTCTTGTAGCTCCCGCGGTCCCAATCCCAGCCGCCATCCGCGTCGCCGCGGTTGTCGTAGCTCCGGACCGCCCGCGCATAGCACGCGGTGCCGGGGTTGCCGTAGGCGGCGTGCCCTGGCATTCCGCACTCGACCGCCTCGCTCCACATCTGCCCGGGCACGCGCGACACGCCGAGCATCGGCTGCCCCAGGGGGCACACGCCCTTGTAGGCCCCCGGGGCCCAGTCCTTGGAGGGGAATCCGTTGCCGGGGTAGCCGCAGTCGCCGTTCGAGAAGTGCCCCACCGTGGTCGCGAAGAAGCTCTGCGTGAATGTTCCGCCCGCCTTCCCGATCAGCGGTCCGTAGGCCATGTCCGAGCTCTCACCCGTGCCCGTGTTGGCAGCGCAGGAGGGGAAGCTGTAGGAGGAGGAGAAGGACGTTGCGCTGTAGGTGATGGTCCCGGCGCCGGACAGGAACGACGTGTACGACAGGTTCGTGTAGCCCACGATGTCCATCGTGACCGAATAGATCGGCGCGCGGTCCGCGGCGGGGATGTACTCGGTCATGGGCGTGTAATGGGTGCCCAGGTTGTCATGGGCCGAGTAGGTGACCGACTCGACGTTGCCCTTGGCGTCGGTCGCCAACGTCCAGGTGAACGTGGTCCCGGCGGGAATGGTGAGGGGGCTCTTGCTCACGGTGGACGGCGCGCCCATGAACATGGGGTTGTTGGGGTAGATGCCTCCCGCCTGCGCTCCGCTCGACCACTGCTGCGTGAAGCCCTCCACGCCGTTGAGGGACGCGCCGGCGCCTACCATGATCACGAATTGCTGCCAGTACAGCTGCGAAGGCGTGAGGCCCGAGCTGGCGCCGTTCGCGTTCAGCTGCATGCTGAAGCCGTTGTAGCCGCTCGACGAGGCGACCTTGATGTCCTGTGTCACGGCCACAGTCACCGTGACATTCGTCAAGGGCACGCAGCCGTTGTTGCCGAGCTGGATCTGCCAGTTGCCAACGAACTGCGGCCCGTAATTGTCGCACGAGCCGGCGGCTCGAGCGTCGGCCGCCGACCCGAGGACGGCCGCGGCAGCGAGGAGGAAGGCGTAGCTCATGGGAAGGGTGCGCATGATGAGGCGTCCTTTCTTGCGTCATTCCATCGGGCTGGCGATGGTCGACAATGTTCATCGGATACGAACATCCATTGGAATCTTCTCGAGAGAATCCTCCCATCTTCTTGATTGATTGGTTCGAAAGCACAACCTCTTGACGAGGACGCCGCATTTTGTCCAGGCCAGGATGGTCGATGCGTGAAATGCGATCGGAGTGGTGCCCGCAATCGGCGGAGCCGGAGCTGCAGCCGGGCCGCATGGCGAAGCCGGGCGCCACAAGAAATAGGCTCGATTCAGAGTGGTGGCATCATGATGCGCCATCCAGGAGGCTGCGCTGGGAATGCTGCACGCGGCTGCCTATGCGAATGGCGTGCCACGCCATAGAGCCTTCGCATCGCACGTGCCGAGCGTGGAGTGAGACCGTGCGGCACCAGGTGGGGCGCCCGCCATAGGGGGTCGCGGCTCGCCGACCGAGCGTGGGCGAGACAGGACATCGAGTGCCGATGATGTCGCCGGCCGGCTGCCTTTGGGGTCGGGCGCCCGCGGGCGCCCGCAGGCGCCCGACCCGCGAGCTTGTCGAGGAACCGACGGCCGCGCTCGAGCCGACGTGCAGACCGCTTCTCCGACGCTTTCCGGCGAGGTCTGCTGGTGGCGGTGGAGATCGCCACGGGCGTGGCGGTGAAATTCACGCCGGCGTCTGAGGAGGCGAGCCGCCTCGGGGCCCTGGACCCGGCGGCCATCGCCCAAGGACGGTGAGCGCGCCCGTCGACGGCGTGGTGGGGATCCGCGTCGTCGACCCGGGCAACGTCGTCCACGCGAGCGACGCCGCGGGCCTCGTCCAGCTCACCCAGCTCGACCCCATCGCGGTGATCTTCACCTGCCCCAGGACGTGCTCCCGGACGTGGCGGACGCGCTGCGCCGCGGCCCGGTCGAGGTGCGGGCCTTCAACCGCAGCGGCGAGCGCGAGCTCGAGCGCGGCCACCTCGAGGTCATCGACAACCTCATCAACACCACCACCGCGACGCTGCGGCTCAAGGCGACCCTGCCGAACCCGGCGCACCGACTCTGGCCCAACCTCTTCGTCAAGGCGCGGCTGCTCGTCGACTTGCGCCGCGGTGGTGGCGCCGGCGGCGGCGCTGCAGCGCGGGCCCGAGGGCTCGCTCGCCTACGTCGTCCGCCCCGACCAGACCGTGGAGGCCCGCGCCGTCCGGGTGGAGCTGCAGCAGGGGCCCGACGCGGTAATCGGGCTGGGGCTCGAGGCAGACAGCGAATGGTTCGCTCTCGACACTCTCGACTTGCGAAGGTCCGCTCGGCCGGCGCTGTCGCTCCTGGGCGAGGTGGCCCATCGGCCGCTGGCCACTTACAACGCTGACGGCGCGCTGCGCGCCTCCGTTGTCGAGAATCAAGCCTTTCTACGCCTCGGCGGAAGCCTGGAGCGTAGGCGTTTCGAACTGCGTTTCCCGCGCTGACGTCGGAGGGCGGGAGTGGTCGGAGACCTCCAAATGTCCCGGCGGGGCGGAGCCGACGCGAGCGTCTTTGCTGGCAAAACTGAGCTGAGGCTAGACCATCCCCGACGCGGCGAGCAAGCGTTGCCGAGGTTCCTTCGCCGCAGGTCTGGTGAGATGCTCAGGCGTCCGGGTGGATCGGGTCGGCGGCGAAGTCGCCGGAAGGCCGGTCGAACAGCTCTTCCTGTCGGGGTGGCCCGCGGGCCCTCGCAATCGTCGGCGCCTGCGTGGGCAACCCCAGCTTCTCGAGGATCTCCACCGCCTGGGCTCGGTCGCTCACGAACGCCACCACTCGGCGGCGCCCGCCGCAGTCACAGTTGAAGATTTCGGTGGCGAACGTTCGCCTCAACAAAGACGGCCAGTCGAGCTCCCTCGCTCGCGGGGCCGGTGCCTTGACCAGCTGCAGCAGGTCCACGTGGTCGCCGAAGCTCGGCATGAGCTCGCGGAGCGGCAACTCGAGCTGGCCTTGAGGCTTGGGCGCACCTCGGCAGCGCCTGCGGAGATAGGTTGGCATTCGGCGTTTCGGGGGACGTCATCGTGCTGCTCCTCTCGGGGAAAGCACGCCTCCGCGGCAATCCCGTGGACGCGTGCGGCGTGAAGAAGGCTTTCAAGGACAAAGGCCTCGACGGCCTCGAGGCGGCGGCGCTCGGCCGGGGCGAGGTCGTCTGGGAGGGAGAAGGCGGCCAGGTCGTCGAGCGCGCGGCGGATGTGCTCGAGGCGCCGCTCGAGCTCGACGGCGCGGGGCGAGATCGACGCCGTGCGCGGCTCTCGGCGCACGCGGCCGAGCGGGTCGCGCAAGAGCTGGCGGCGGTCGGCCTCGTCCGCGACGGCAAAGGCCTCGACCAGTGCGAGGCTCTCCCGCGCCGTCAGCCCGTTGCGCTCGATGCAGTCCAGGAGCTTCGCCTGCTCCTGTGGTTTGAGCTCGCACAGAGCGCGCGCGAGCGTCGGGCCAATCTCGCGCCGGCCGAGCTTATGCTCTGCCTCGGGAGAGAGGCGCTTGCCGATGGCCAGCCGTGCCTCGACCCATCGAGGCTTGTGGCCCAAGAGCCGCCCGACGGCGCATGGCGTGAGGCCGTCCTCGTCGACCAGGGAGCGGACGACCTTCCCCTCGTCGAGGGCCGTCAGCGTGCGCATAGGCGCGTTGGCCAGGAGCAGGAGCCGCTTCTGCTCGGGGATCGACGCCGGCCCTTCGAGGACGACCGGCACGCGCGCAAAGCCTTGCTCCCGCCAGCGGCCCAGGCGTTTGAAGCCGTCGAGGACCTCGAAGGAGCCGTCGGCGGCGGGGACAACTCTGAGCGGCAAGTCCGCCAGCGGCTCTGGCTCGGGCCGGCTCTCGCTCGGCCGAAGGCCGGCCAGATTTGTGCGCAGCTGCTCGATGAGCATCCAGCGGACCGCCCCGGCGGTCGGCAAATCCGTTGTCGCGACATGGCTGGGCATGGCTCTCCCGTCGCGGCGCGCTAAGGCGCCTGCCTCGAAGAAACGGCGTGGTCTTCGGTCAGAAGGGGACGGGCGCGTCGGCCGGAGGGTGGTGGGCGACGACGCGCAGGTGCAGCTCGCCGCGCCACTCCTCGTGCTCGACCTTCACGCGCAGCCGCGCGCCCACGAGCCGGCCTGGGGCGATCTCCTCGCCCGGGCTTGGAACCAGGCCGCACGAGCGGTACAGCTCTACCAATCGCCGCCGAGACAGCGCGAGCCCCCTCGCGCTCGCGCCTTCGAGCACGAAGTACTCGGAAACTCGGTCATAGGCAGCGGCGACGCCCTCGAGCGCGAAGACCACGTGGACCATGGCGTTGCCGCCCCGGCTCGAGCGCAACCGCGCGGTCGTGATCGTGCTTGCGTAGCTGCCCGGAGCCGGCACCTCGTCGGCGAGGTCCAAATCGGAGAATTGCGTTGCTGGCATGAAGGCTCCTTGGACCCCGGGCGCCGAACGGGCGCGCCGGGGCCGTAGAGGACAAAGGGGAAAGCAGCTTCAGACCGCGCGCCGCGGCTCGACGTTGGGCAGAAGGCGCCGCTGGCAGGCCGTCATCCAATCCACGGGCTGCGGCTTGAACAGAGGCAGCGCCAAGCGCTCGGGTCGCGCCGGCTCGAGCGGGTAGTCGCTCGCCAACAGCAGCACCGCGATGCACCCCGCTCGTGCGCGCAAACCGGCACGCTGGTGAGGAACCCGGCCGACAAGGGCATCAATCGCCTCGGCGCGAAGCATTCTGGATGCAACCGGTGAGCCCACCAGGACGCGCGCCATGTCGAGGTCCCAGGACCCGCGCTCGACGCCGACCATGACCTCCTCGGCCTCATGCCGAATGCATCCCAAGAGCGTCGCGAGCCCCTTGGGAGACCAGGCGAATCGGGTGAACCCCGCCTCGCGTCCCAGCGCGTCGATGCAGACGCACATGCCGTACTGGCGCTCCTTGGCGCTGACGATTCCAACGAACAGTTCTTCTGCCACGACGGCCTCCGCCAGGAGGACCAAGGCCGGCGCCTGGATTGGCGCGAGAGGGACCTTGCCTCGAGGCGGGAATAGGGGAACAGTAAGCCGTTTGGGCGTTGCAAACCCGCGAAGCGGAGGTCGCCGGGATGGACATCGGCGTGTACTGGTCCCCCGCAGTCCTCGAGCACAAGCTCGAGCGTCGCGAGCAGCGCGGTCATCCCCAAGAAGTCTGGAACTGTCGGCACCTGCCAAAGGGCCTGGGCATAAATCCTTCTGGCGACCGGCTCGTGGTCGGCTGTCACCGGAGGTGGATCGGCGCCTTCCGACTCATCCCCGAGGTGCTCTACATCCCGACCGACCCAGTCTGCCCCTACGCGCTGATCTTTGACGTCAAGACCTGGATGCTCTTCCCCAGGCCGATTCCATGCAGCCCATTCCGCGGCTGGACCTACCTCACCGCTCCTCCCTCATCGAAGCCCGACTCACATTCCGACTCAGCCCCGCCTGCACCACCGTCAACCGGCAACCCGCACCACCGACGGTGAAGCCTCGTCTCGGTGCTGCGCACGGGCGAGGAGGAGATCGCCAAATCCCCTGATCGCTTCACGCCGCGCGCATGGGCAGAGATGAACGCTGGCGCCTCGGCGAGCGCTTCTCCGCAGAAGTAGGTGATTGCCCGGCGTCGACGCTTCTGAAGCCGACTCGCCCGCGGCGAGGGTCGCCGCCTGCAGAGCACGGCCCAGGCGCAATCGACGCCGTCGCGCCTTGGCTCCGTCGTGGTCCTGTCTCTCCCGCGCTCCGCATCCAGCGTCGCCTTGCGATGGCTGCCGAATGCGTCTTTCGCCGCCGGGCCGTGCGAACGCGATTGCACCGACGAGAGCAGATTCCAGTCGCCAAGTGTCTTCGTCGGCGACGGCAAGCGACCTCCCGGTCGCGACGGGGGCCCCGGCGGCTCACGAGACAGGGCGGGGGCCCGTCCGTGCACTGCTTACTCAACTCCGCGACCCGTCGCTCCATCTCCGCCTGAACCATTGCGCTCCTCCACGGCCCGCGCCGACATGGCTCGCGGCCGGCGGGAGGGTGGCAAACTCAGGTTGCCGTGTCTGCGTACGGGGCGGCTGATGGATACCGTGAACCAAACCCCGCACTCGCTGCAGCGCCGACTGGGAACCTTCTTCCGGGGTCGCATCCCTCGACGGTCTCGCCGAAGGACTCCGCCCCATACGTCTGGCCTGACGTACTACACCGCAGCCCCAGCATCGACACCGGACTGGATCTCGACCCCGCCGCGAAGTGGATCTCAATCACGCCGCCGCCAAAGCGCCTAGCCGCTATTGGCCGATGGCAATAAGCACCTCGATGGAGTTTCCATCCCGCAGGCCGCGAACAACGTAGTGCCAATTCGATCGCGTCAGTGCTGAACCTGCCCCCGATCGATCGGCTATTTTCGACCGATGCCTTAGCCCGTGGTCCCCGCGCCTTGAAACTCAAGCATATCGTGCCTCTTGATCAAGTCCGCGCCTTTTCCTACTAGGCGCAACTCACCGCTCATCCCAGTTGGCAGCTCGTCCAGCTCACGGCGATAGGCAATAATTCTCGCAATCGATAGGCTCACCGCCTGTTTCGCTCGCGTCTCCAGCCGAGCAGCAGGACAAACATCCCCCCGCCTAACTATGCCCTTGTTGACAATACCACTAACAAGTGCGCCCCCTTCTTCAAGGCGCGCCTCATGAACAAAGAATTCAGCAGAACACATTACCAGCTCCTTTCAACGGCTAAGCCGCGTACGCTGCAAGAACTCCTGAATTTGCACTGGCGTCAGCCGCGGAGTCGACTCAAGGATCCGAGTCGCCTGCTCCGAACTCCCAATCACCGGAGGAAGGTCCGCCACACCCATTTCCCCAAGCACTTGACGTGCAACATCCGCAGGAATGCGATTGGAAGCCACGGCGGCGAATTGAGTAGGCGAGCCATTGACCTGCACCTCCCTTTCCAAAATGCTACGAACATTACGAAGATCAATATCCCCGCCTCCAAATTCTCGCATGCCGCCATTCAAGACAACTGCATCGCCCCCTTTTGCTTTGCTTTCCAGCGAGAACACTGTTGCCACCAGCGGATCAGTAGACGCCGGGGTGATTTCTAGCCGCTGTAGCACAGGATTTCCTGGAAATCCAGTAGAAGTCCCCCTGAACAGCTGAACATCCCCAAGCCGTTGCATTTGCTCCGCGATTTCCGCATCGGTCAGACCGGCACCTCGCAGAGCTGAAAGCTGAATCTCGTTTAGGCGAGTGAGAGAATCGCTCACACCAACGAGCCGTGTGGGGTCAAAGCTACCAGCCTCACCGGCTCCATCCAAGAGCCGATTCATTCGCCCTGCCATGTTCTCGGTGGATTCCTCAGCCAGACCCTTACCGAAAGACTCGAAGGCGTCCCTCGCAAGCGCGGCTCCCGCCTTCCCCATCTGAATCGCAAAGTCCCCAGCGAGCACCAGGTCATCAGTATTAATACTGCCGGAAACCACTCGGTCCCCAGGATCGACGTCATCGCCAGGAGTCATCCTCGGGTCAGGATCGGTTCTCCGGTAATAAAGCCCTTCGGAAGATTTGAGTGTCGGCCGATACCCCGAGACCCCTGCATCCGCGGAGTCGCCCACCTGAATCTCTGGCAACTCCAATGTCCGCGGGTAGGACCCGTTTCCTTGCGCTCCTCCACCCGAAACATCGGAAGCCCCAGGGGGCTGGCCCGGAGCACCTCACACGCCGCGGGGTGGAGGAGTTTGCCAGCCAATACATTGGCGCGCGACTTCGCCGACGCGCTCCGAAGCGGGTGCTCGCGGCCGCGAGCCATGCGTTGTTCGCGTGGCCGCATGCCCTGCATGCGTTGGGGTACCGTCTACCGGAGTGGCAGCCGCCTTCGAGGCCAGCAGTGCAATCGCCACTGCTGTCCAAGTACGTCGCCTATCGGCAGGGTCACCGCGGTGTATCCCTCGCGACTGTGCAACGTGAAGTGATGACGGCGACGGAGTTCCTGGAGACGCTACGCGTTCGCGGGCGGTCGCTGGCAAGCACACGGGCGAGCGATATCGATGCCTTCATCACCCAGCTCACTCAGCGTTTTTGTCGCAGGACGTTGCGTGACACGTGTAGTCGGCTGCGCGCGTTCCTTCGATTCCTGCAGGCGACGGGCCGGGTCAACCGCAATCTCGCATCCCTCTTGGTCGCACCGAGGGTGCGCTGGATGGACGCGCCGCGACGAGCGCTCCCATGGCCGGACGTACAACGCCTATTGCGTTCGGTCCGGCACGATCGTCCTGCTGGCCTACGCGACTTCGCGGTGCTGCTGATGATGATCACGTACGGCTTCGGTGCCGCCGAGGTGTCGTCCTTGCGGCTCGACGGGATCGACTGGCGCGCAGCGGTGTTCCGATTGCGTCGACCGAAGACCGGGAAGTTCATCGAGCTCCCACTTTTGCCCGCCGTCGCACGCGCACTGATCGCGTACTTGCGCAAAGGGCGCCCTGCGGACTCCTGCCTTCCCGAGGTGTTCGTCTCCGCGCAGCTGCCGCGCCGACCGATCTCGAGCGGTGCAGTGCGCCAAATCGTGGCTGGCCACGCGCGAAGTGCGGGGATCCGTGGCCACGTTGGAGCGCACACTCTTCGGCATGCCCACGCGACTCGGCAGGTCGATGCCGGCGTGCCCCTCAAGATCGTAGGCGACATTCTCGGACATCACAGCCCGA
This sequence comes from uncultured delta proteobacterium, assembly GCA_963772225.1. Classification (GTDB taxonomy): domain Bacteria; phylum Myxococcota; class Myxococcia; order Myxococcales; family UBA5297; genus CAVYWD01. Next base: position 380,761 of record CAVYWD010000001.1, read on the forward strand.
CTTCGACGTCCGTATACGCTCGGGTGGCGCTGCGGCGCCTGCGAGCTGTGGCGCTCCCGGTGCCTCGATGAGCACTGCTTTCAGCAGTCGGCTGGCAGCTGATTTCGCGGGTTTTCTCGCATTCAAACGCGCGCTTGGGTATTCATACTGGCGCGCCGAGTTCATTCTGCGAGCGTTCGACAAGTTCCTGATCCAGCAAGCCGGCGCAGCCGGGCGCTACAGGCGACTCGATGAGCTCATACTGTCCTGGTTGGGGCGTAGCGCCGACCGAAAGCCCGAGAGCGTTGCGTGCGAGCTCGCCGTCCTGCGTCAGTTCTACGCCTTCCTGCAACGGCGAGGACGCAGGCTGCGCGAGCCGTCCTGGCCGAAAATCCCGGCCAAAAGCACCTTTGTCCCCCATATCTTTACGAAGGCCGAGGTCTGCGAGTTGCTGCGTCTCACAGCGACCCTCGAGCGTCCGCCGTTTCGCCGCATCCTCTACCACACGCTACTGCTCGTGCTCTACTGCGCGGGCCTGCGATTCGGTGAGGCGACCCGGTTGAGGCTGCGGGATGTGGACCTCGCTCGTGGCGTCCTTTTCATCTTGCCATCCAAAGGACGGTCGCGCTGGGTGCCGTACCACCCGTCGCTGGAGCGCGAGCTGCGCCGCTACCTCGCGGAACGCGCTTCGTTCGCACCTGCCTGCGCCGGCCCGGACGCCCCACTTTTCCTGGGACGGAAGAACCGCGCGCTCGGCGTCAAGAACGCTTCGCATACGGTATGCCGCCTTCTGCGAATCGCAGGGCTCAAACCCGCGGCTGGCCGTGTCGGGCCGCGCCCCTACGACATGCGTCACGCCTTCGCAGTCCATCGGCTCACGCGATGGTACCGCGCCGGGGTTGACCTCCACGCGCGACTACCATGGCTCTCGGCATACATGGGGCATGACGACCTGCTCGGGACGGAGACATACCTGACTGCGACGCCCGAGTTGCTCTCGCTGGCGGGCGATCGTTTCCGTCGGCGGTTTCTCGCAGACCCGGAGGCGCGGCGATGAAGCGCGCTCAGACGCCTCTGTTGGCGCTCGTGCAGAGCTACTTTCAGGTGCATTTGCGCGGCGTCCGCGGCGCCAGCCAGCACACGATCCGCGCCTACCGCGACGGGCTGCGGCTCTTCTTCGTGTTGAACGAAGCCGCTGCGCGGCAGCTGGAGTAGATGCGGGCTGAGGCGGCTGAGAGGGGCGGTCCAGAAAGTCGGTGGACCCGTCGGGAGGCTTCACCCTGTGGCTCCGAGAGTCGGATTTCCCGGCGCTCGGAACCACAAGGAGAAGTGCGATGGGCCGATTGTACCAGAAGATGGAGCAGGATCTAGCAATCAAGAACTTCGCGACGGGGACGCGGACAGAGTACCTGCGGTGCTGCTGCAACCTGGTGCGCTTCCACATGCGGTCCCCGACCGACATGGGCCTCCCGGAGATCAAGGATTTCCTCGGGCACTTGATTCGACAGGGGGCGAGCGCTGAGAAGGTGAAGATGCACGTCGCGGGAATCAAGTTCCTGTTCGCCGTCACGCTCGATCGCGAGGACGTCGCCAACAAGATTCCGTGGCCGAAGGTGCCCCACAAGAAGCCCGACATCCTGAGCCTCTCGGAAGTGGAGCGTCTGCTCGATGCGGCGATGGCGGCGAGCTTGGCGCCGGCGGTGGTGTCCATCACGGCGTACGCCGCGGGGCTGCGCATCAGCGAGGCCTGCCGGCTTCAGCACCAGGACATCGACAGCGAGCGGATGCTCATCCACGTGCGGCTGGGAAAGGGGAAGAAGGACCGGTACGTGATGCTCAGCCCGCGCCTGCTCGAGATCCTGCGCGGCTACTGGGCGAAGGCGCGTCCGGCGGGAGACTGGCTCTTCCCGGGGCGAAAGGCGGTCCGACCGCTCACGCCTGCCTCGGTGCGCAAAGCGCTGGACGTCGCGGCGAGAAAGGCCAAGCTGCGAAAGAAGGTGAACCCGCACCTGCTGCGCCATTCGTTCGCGACTCATCTGCTGGAGGCTGGCACCGATATCCGGGTCATCCAGGTGCTGCTCGGCCACAGCTCCATTCGCACCACGGCGCGCTACACCCAGGTGAGCGCTCGCCATATCGCCAGTGTGACGAGCCCGCTCGATCGCATTCGCGTCCCACAGGTCCCCGCTCGCCAGTAGCCGGTGATCTGCGCGGCCTACCCCGCGCCCGGCGCCGCCGGGCCGGGGCGGCCTCGCCTGACCGTTGGCGACATCTTTCGGGCCCATGGCGAGGCCTATCGGAAGCGCCACGCGCTGAGTGAGCCTCAGCGCAAGGCGATGTGGGCCATCGAGGCTTGCCGGACTCCGGTCCTGGGCGGGCGGGTGGAGGTATGCGACCGATGCGGCCATCGCGAGGCCCTCTACGGCTCGTGCGGCAACCGGCATTGCCCGACTTGCCAGAGCCTGGCGCAGGCGCGGTGGATCGAGAACCGCCTGGAGCGGCTCTTGCCCACCGACTACTTCCACTATCCCGAGATCGCGGTTATGTGTAGTTGGCGAGTCTGCGCCGACTGAAAGTGAGCGATTGACGCTCGGCATAAGAATCATCGAGGCGATGCCTACAGCGACCCAAGGAAGGCGAGAACATCTGGTCGCGGCCGCCACTTGGGTTCCCGCGTACCTGTGAGTCCGGCGCGGCGCCAGAAGGCGTCGAGCACACGGCGCTTCATTCGGAGATTGGTCTTCGTGTAGCGGCCCGTTGTAGCGATGCTCTCGTGCCCGAGATAGTCGCGGATCACAGTGAGATCGACGCCGGCCTGGAGGAGGGCAACGGCACAACTGTGGCGCATGACGTGAGGGGTGACGCGCTTGCGCTTGAGGATTGGCAGGTCGCGCGCGGCGCGTTGGAGGTACTTGTCGAGGATGTAGGCGGCACCGTCGCGGCTCAGAGGTTGTCCTCGGGCACTGCGAAACACATGGCCGTCCGGGAGCGGTGGGGACAGATCCTCGAGCCGCCTGAGCGTGGTAGCCGTGTCCGGCCAGAGCGGGCAGATGCGATCCTTGCGACCTTTGCCGTGGAGGTGGACCTGGAACGGGCGAGCGAGTTGCAGGTTGTCGCGACGGACTGCGATCGCTTCACCGATGCGCGCGCCGGTGTTGTACAGGAATAGAAGGAGGGCGTGGTCGCGTATCCCGCTGGCTCTGCGACGGTCGGGCTGCCGCAACAATACGCGCACCTCCTCAGGCTCCAGATAGGTAGCGACCGGCGAGGCCGTTTTCTTGAAGGGGAGGGAGAGGACGCGCTGGTACTGGGCGCCACGAGATGGGTCGTTGCGCACGAGGTAGCGGAAGAACGTGCGAATCGCAGTCAACCGCAGGTTCCGCGTGGCGACGGCGTTGCGCCGACTCGACTCGAGGTGATCGAGGAATCCGAGGACTTGCTCGACGGTGAGATCCTCCAGACGCAGGCGGGCCACATCTGCTCCGCACGTGTCTCCCAGAAAGGAGAAGAACAGGCGCAGAGCGTCACGATAGGCGAGCACGGTGTGCCTGCTGGCATTTCGCGTCCGTCCCAGGTGCTCGCGAAAGAATGATTCCACCAAGGGGAAGATCGAATCGGGGTCTCGATGACTCATGGGCGCTCCCTTCGGCGGAACCGCGCAGCGAACCGGCTGCTTGCGACGCGCAGCAAGTCCGGGCTCGCGGTGAGATAGGTTTCCGTACCCAACAGGTCCTCGTGGCCCATGTAGGCGGACAGCCACGGCAAGCGGGCGTGCAAGTCGACTCCCTCCCGATACCAGCGCGCCAAGCGGTGCGACGCGAAGGCGTGGCGAAGGTCCATGACTCGTGGCCCCCCAGGGCCGGCGGTGGGCTTGAGTCCGAGCCGCTGCCAGAGACGTCGAAATACCTCCCCGACCCCGCGGCGGGTGTAACCGCGACCGTCGGGCCGCACGAAAAGAGGACTGGTGGTTGAGCTGGAACCGAATGCGAGGCGCACGCGAAGGTAGGACTTGATCTGTCGGGCCAGCCCATCCCGAAAGGGAACCCATCGAGACTTTCCCTTGCTCTCGGAGATAAAGAAGGTCCGCCCGCGCACGTCGACCTCGCGCAGGGTGAGACGAATGGCCTCGCCGGGTCGCAGACCAGTGCAGAAGAGCACGAGGAGGAGTGTGCGGAAGGTGGCTCGACGAAGCGGAGCATTGGGGCCCGGCAAGGTCCTCGTCTCGCGCCCCAGTCGGCGGATATCCTGGACCGACAACGGATACGGCCGAAAGTGCGACCTTCCCGTCACGACGATGTCATCTCCGGGAACGAAGCCCTCGATGCCACGTCGACGGCGGAACAGGCAGAACTGACGGACGACCGACAGCATGACGTGGTTCGTGCCTGGCTTCCGGACCGCGCGGCGCAGCCAGCGCACCACCGCGCGCTCCAGCGAAATCTCGCCGTGCTCGGCAGCATCCTGAGCCGCCAGCCGGTCAAAGCTCCGGAGATGCTGCTCTTGCGTCTGATAGCGACGGCCGAGAGCTCGTTTCCACACGAGGAACTCCTCCAGTTCCAAGGCAATCGGGCTGTGGAATGGCCTGCGCATCAAGGCCATGGGAGAGAGACCTCGCGCAGCCGCTCGGTAGCCACACGGGCGTACGCCGAAATTGACCGAGGGTCGCTGTGGCCGAGGATGTCGCTGACGACCTTGGACGGCGCCGCCGCCTCAATCTGGCGACTCGCATGACTCCGGCGAAGGGCATGCGGACCAAAGAACCGGGCGGGAACCTTCAGCGGCGGCGTGATCGAGATCCACCTGTCGGCGGCCTCGAGATCCACCCGGTCGTTGAGGCGAGGGAGTCGGAGTAGCTCTCAGGGCGAGAAGTATCCGGAGGACCCCTTCGGCGTGACGGTCGAGGGATGCGACCCCGGAAGAAGGTCCGCAGTCGGCGGTGTAGCGAGTGCAGGAGTTGGTACTCCCCCGATCCTCGCGCGGCGGAGACGCAGCATGCATGCAGCGAAGCCTGTCGCCAGGCGAGACGCAAGCGACAGGCGCGCGAACGTCGAGCGAAGGCGCCTGAGGAGTTCCGGAAGGCGGAGCAGGCGCGACAAGCCCGATGCCGGGCCCAGAAGAGAGCCCTGCGATCGGGCGCGGGGCCGCCGGAGGCGGGCGACCAGGGGGGCTCGTTCGGCGCGCGACTCGAGGACGTGCTCGAGCTGGCGCTGGCGACTCCGCGGCCTTCTCGCGCTGCCCTGACCGAGGCGCTGCGTGAGCTGTGCTCGTGCGCACCAGGCGCGGGAGCAGGCCCGTGACCTGTGGAGCGATGTCACGCGCCGGCTTCGGCGGCCAAGTTGGCGCGGCAGCAGGGGAAACCTCGGGGTTTTGCGCAGAGCGGAGCAGTGTCACGCGCATGCTTCGGCGTTCGGCGGCGCCGGCGAGTCGCCGTTTTCCCTCTGAGGAGCCGTCAGGCAGCGGGTGACCGCAGGTACGTGTCACGCGCCGGCTTCGAGCTCTCTCAGAGGGAAAAACGGCCCCTGTCACGCGCCGGGATGGCCAAGGATCTCGGTGAGGGCGCACGGTGGCGCGCATGACGGGCGTGTCGACCGCGAGCACCGAGATGGCGCCGAGCGAGCTGGGCGATTCGCTCTTGGCGGTGCGACTGTGCGCGGGCGAGGCCACGCAGCAGATGCAGCTGTCGCTCTCGAAGCTCGGGCAGCTGACGCCGGTGCAGGCCTTTCGAATGGGCGAGAAGCTGGAGGTCTTCGATGGACTCAAGCGGTTGAGCGCCTCGCGCGAGCTTGGGTGGTCGAAGCTGCGCGTCGAGGTCCACGGCGTCGACTCTGCAGGGGCGAAGGTGCGGCTGTTGCGCTGCAACGCCGGGGCGGGTCTGTGCGAGCTCGAGGAGGGCTGGCTGGTGCGCTCCCTCTATCGCGACGACCACGTGAGCCAGCCGCAGATCGCGATTCTGCTCGGGCGGGACAAGAGCTGGGTGTGTCGGCGTCTGGCTTTGGCAGAGGACCTGTCGGACGAGCTGACGGCGAATGTGCGGCTGGGGCTGTTGTCGGCCACCGCGGTGCGAGAGCTTTCGCGGTTGCCGCGCGGCAACCAGGACGCTGTGGGCCTGGTGGTAGCCCGACGAGGGCTGACCACGCGGCAGACCGCGCGCCTGGTCGATTCGCTGCTCGCGGCCCAGGAAGCGGAGTGGCCGGCGCTGCTGGAGCGAGCCAGCGCACCCATGGCCGCCGAGTCCCCCAAGGGCAGTGCACCGCGGCGCACGCCCGGCGAGCAGATGGTCGCGGACGCCTGGGCGATGAAGCGCCTCTCGACGCGCCTGCACGCGCGGCTCTTGGAGCGGTCGCTGGCCAGCTTGGGAGCGCCGGCGTGCGAGGTGGTCTCGCGCGAGCTCGTCGAGCTGCGCGGTGCGCTGGCCGCCCTGACCCGGACCCTCGACGCGCGCCTCGGGGCGCCAGGAGCCTCCGATGCTTCCGCTTGACCCGCAGCTGGTCCACGACGTGGTGCAGCTCGACAAGGAGGGGATGACTTGGCGCGCGATCGCGCGGGCCCTGCACATCAGCCGAAACACCGTGCGGCGCATCGTCAAGAGCCACCAGGAGGCGCGCGAAACTGCGCACTCGGCGCTGCCACGGGTGCGCGGCTCGCGCCGCCGCGCCTCGAAGCTCGACCCCTTTCGCAGCCTGATCACCGAGCTGCTCGAGAAGTATCCGGACATCACCGCGCAGCGGGTCTTCGAGCATTTGCGCGACGAGCATGGCTACGCAGGCGGCGACACCATCGTGAAAGTCCTGGTGAGCAACCTGCGCCCGAAGTTGCCGCCCAAGCCGAGCCTCCAGACGCCGCCGCGGGTGCCGGGGGACATGGGCGAGTGCGACTGGTCGCCCTACCCGGTGGAATTCACCCATGCGCCGTCCATGACCCTGCAGGCCTTCGGATACGCACTGCGCTACTCGACCCGGAAGTACTTCGGCTTCTTCGAGAGCAACGGCCTGCACCCTTTGATGGACGGCCACCGCCACGCCTTCGCGCGCTTCCAGGGCGCCGCGCGCCGGTGCACCTACGATAGCCAGAAGCCGGTGGTGCTGCGCTGGGAAGGCAACCAGCCGATCCTCAATCCCCGCTTCGTCGATTTCGCCACCTATTACGAATTCTCCGCCGTCGCCGTGCGCCATGCCCCCAACCGCAAGCCCCGGGTCGAGCGGAGCTTCTGGGAGCTCTCCCTCAGCTTCTTCCGGGGCCGCTCATTCCGCGACCTGGCCGACCTCGAGGCCCAGCTCTCCCGGTGGATGGACACCATCGCCGACCTGCGCCCCATCAAGCGGATGAAGCGGCGCACGCGGATGGAGCTCTTCGCCGAAGAGCAGTCGCTGCTGCGGCCGCTGCCGCGCCACCCCTACGACACCGCGCGGGTGCTCTACAAGCTCTGCAACCTCGAGGGCTTCATGACCTGGGAGACCAATGAATATTCCCTGCCCTATGAATACGTCACCGAGATTCTCCCGGTGCGCATCACCGAGAATGAGCTCTTCGTCTACAAAGCGGACCTGACCTGCCTGGCACGGCACGAGCTCAGGCCTCGCGGCGCGCAGCAGCAGTCGATCCTGCCGGGGCATCGGCCCCCGCGCGCCGAGGGCGGGCCCGACCTCGAGCACCTGCGGCGCGCATTCCAGGATCTTGGGGGGCCCGGAGCGGAGTACCTGGCGGCGCTCGAGCGGCGCGACTCGCGGTCGGCCGGCTACCACGCGCGCAAGGTCCTTTCGCTGCGCGAGGGCTACGACACCGCCGAGCTCTGCAAGGCGCTCTCGCACGCGCTCTGCTTCGGCGCTCTCGAGCACGTCAGCATCGAGAAGATCCTCAACGCCCGCTCCGACCGCCGCCGGCTCGACGAGTACGTCGCCGCGGCCTCGGCCAAGAAGCTCAAGAGCGCCGTCGCCCAGAGCTGCACCGAGCCGCGCGACCTCGCCGAGTACGACGCGCTGCCGTGCCGCGGCACAGTCCCCGAGCCCCAAGGAGAAGCGACATGCGAGCCCCCACCTCCCTCAAAGGCCCCGCCGCCGAAGCCCGGGAGCGCATCGAGCGGCACCTCGACCGACTCGGTCTGAGGGGGCTTTCCATCGATGCCTATCTGGCCTGGGTCAAGGAGCACCAGCCCTCGGACCTGGAAGCCGCCGAGCAGCTGCTCGCTGCGGCGGCCGCCATCAAGCGCGAGCGCAGCATCGAGTGGCGCATCAAGGGCAGCGGCATGAAGGTCCGCAAGACCATGGCGGCCTTCGACTGGGACTTCCAGCCCAAGCTCGATCGCCGCTTCGTCGAGGAGCTCTTCGCGCTCTCCTTCGTCCAGCGGCACGAGGACCTCTTGATCACCGGTAAGAGCGGGACCGGCAAGAGCCACATCCTGCAGGCTCTCGCGGTCCAAGCCTGCGAGCAGGAGTGGATGGTGCGCTACGCCCGGTGCGTCGACCTGGTCGACCACCTCTACGCCGGCCTGGCCGACGGCTCCTACGAGCGGCGGATGAAGAGCTGGTGTCGGCCCACGCTCCTGGTGATCGACGACGTCGGACTGGGCCAGCTCAAGCGCCGCGACGACGAGCCGACCGCGGCCCACATGATCTTCACCCTCTTGGATTGCCGACACGGCAGCGCCAGCACGGCGATCACGTCGAACATCAGGCTCTCCTCATGGGGCAAGTACCTGGGCGACGCTACCCTGGCCGCGGCGGTCCTCGACCGCCTGGCGGCGACCTCCATCCGGATCGACATCGACGGGCCGAGCTTCCGGCAGCACCAGGCGCACCAGCGGGCCAAGGAGCAGGGACACGAGCTCCCGGTGGAGGAACCCCATGATTGAGAGGCCGCCGCTGACGCTCAACCTCCCGCCGCTCGACGGCCCCACCGCGGCTTGGCTGCTCGACCTCTGCGGCCAGCTCCAAGTCGCGCTCTGGCAAGAGTACGGCGACGAGGTCGAGGCCCACTGGACTGCGACCGAGCCCAACCAGCTCCTCTACGGGCCCCTGCAGCCCGCCTCGCGCAAGAGGCGCTGATACCGCGATTCTGCCCGGGCCGCAGGTGTGGCCCTCAGAGCGGGCTCCGCTGGCGAGCGTCCCGCGACCGCGACGGAATGCCTGCGGCCCGGGCGCCCTTCATCACCGCGACAGACTGACCGCCGGAGGCGCCCGACCCGCCTTCGGCGGTCGGCGTTTTGATCCCGCTCCGGAATGGGGCCCGGGCCCTGACGAGTCCAGCGCGGGGACAGCGCCTCGTTTCCGCGATCCGTAGACGGCGGGGACGGCTCGCCCGCCTCCGTATTCGCCCGCACCCTTCTGACGGCCTGCGCCCGCAACCCCGCAACCGAGACTGGATCACCAAAACCGCCGAGAGTGGATCACCTCCACGCCGCCGCCGAAGTGATGCTCGCCTGATGCGGTCTTGGGCAGGCCCAGCTGCCTGGAGCCTCAGGCTGATGAGCCTCGCGATGTTGGCCGATGTCGCCGCTCGCGCGGGTGACCGAGACGCCGTCAAGGTAGCCTGCCGCGAGTGGCTGGCGGCGTCCGCCCAAGCACGTCTCGTTGGCCCCCAGGTTTACGGCGGTGACGCCAAGCCAGACGAGTGGGAGCGTGGGTGCGGGAGATGCTCGCTTGGGCGGAGAGGGGAACCGCTGCTCCTCCCTCAGCGAGACGCCCAGGCTAGCCTCCCGAAAGTCCGGGAGCAGGCGAACCGGGAGCACGGGCTGGAGCCGGGAGGCCAATCGAGCGTCGTCGTGTGGCTGGTCCCTGAAACGACTCGGCCCCCGTCGCCGGGGGCCGAGACAACTTTTCGAAGTGTTGCGGGGGCAGGATTTGAACCTGCGACCTTCGGGTTATGAGCCCGACGAGCTACCTGGCTGCTCCACCCCGCGTCGATGTGGGCGGCTTTATAGAGGGGCGCATCGCAGGCGTCAACGGAAATCGTGGTTCTCTCGTCACGGAGCCGGCGCACAGGCAGCGGCCCGCCTCTCAGGAAGCCGTCTGCTCAGGCCTCCGTCGACGCCACCCGCGACCGGGGCGCGACAGCCTCGAGTGACCGCTGGCGCCCCGTGAAGCTCGCTGCCCGAGGCGGACCCAGCCAACCGCCGCGCCTCACCCCACCGCCCTGAGGATCCTCTCCCAAGCCCCCGGCCGCAGGTTCGCCCGCAGGTGCTCCGCCCAGCGCTGCAGCCGCATCTCCAGCGGCACGGCCTGCCTCACCCCCAAGGCCTTCATCCCGCGCCCCCGCCGCACCTCATTGAGGAACGCACAGCGCCATCCGTCGCAGCTCAAGAGCCCGTGGAGGTAGCACCCCACCGAGCGCTCTCCGACGAGCCCCACCTCCGCACCGCCCTCCTCCACCAGCGGAGCGCCCGCACCCTCGCTCACTCCCCGGTGGATTCTCGTACCCCTCGACCGCATGCCCCGTCTCCGGCCAGGCGCTTCGATAGGCCCTCTGCTCGGTCACCTTCGCCGCGCGAAAGACCGTCCGATGGGGCAAGAGCCCCATCCCCGGCCACCTGGCCGGCCCACCCTCGCTCCCCGCCTCGTCCACAAGCTCCGCCCCCAGCATCTGATACCCGCCGCACAGCCCCAGCACCCACGCCCCACGCCGATGCGCCTCCACCACGGCCTCGGCCATGCCCGCGCTCGTCAGGTAGGCCAAGTCCCCCACGGTCGCCTTCGACCCCGGCAGCACCAGCAAGTCCTGCTCGCGGGCGCGCTCGGGCCGGGTCACCCAGGTCAGCTGCACGTCCGGCTCGGCCAGCAGCGGGAAAAGGTCCTCCGTATTCGACGCCCGCGGGCTCAAGACCGCGCCCACGTGCAGCTTGCCCGGCCGCGGCGCCTCGTCGAAGGGGATGCGCAGCGGCCGGTCCTCCTCGTCGAGCCCGTGGTCCAGGTGCGGCACCACCGCCAGCACCGGCGCCCTGCACTCGCGCTCGAGCATCGCCACGCCGTCCTCGAAGAGCGACGGGTCGCCCTGGAACCGATTGACCACCACGCCCACCACCCGTTCCCGGTCGCCCGGCGGGAGCAAGTCCAGCGTGCCCTTCGCCTGCGCGAAGACGCCTCCCTTGTGAATGTCCACGACCAGGACGATGCCCGCGCCCATCCGCCGCGCCGGCGCCAGGTTGACGAAGTCCACCGCCATGAGATTGAGCTCCACCGGCGAGCCCGCGCCCTCCATGACGATGACCTCGAACCGCGCCGCGAGCCGCTCCAGCGCGCCCATCGCGACCTCGGCGACGGCCCTGGTATCGCGAAAATAGTCGCGCGCCTCCCTCTGCCCGACCGCCCGGCCCATCAGCACCAGCTCCGCGCCCGTGGAGCTCAAAGGCTTCATCAGCACCGGCCCCATCTCCACCGCCGGCTCGAGGCGGCAGGCGCGGGCCTGGAGAATCTGCGCCCGCGGCATCTCCAGTCCGTCGGCGGTGACGCCCGCTTGGTTCGCCATGTTCTGCGCCTTGAACGGCGCGACCTTGCGCCCCGCGTCCGCGAGCAGCCGGCACAGGCCCGCGGTCACGAGGCTCTTCCCCACATCCGACGCCGAACCCAACACCGCGAGCGCTCGAGCCATCCGCGCATCATCCTCACCGCGGGCTCTCGGCGCCAGCGCTGCTAGGCGCCGCCGAGCAGGGCTCGACCAGCGGCCGCAGCGCTCATGGCCCCGCCCATCCTCGAGCCCGGCGCGCGGGCCCCGGCGACTTGGGCTCAGGGCTCAGATCGGCGCGCCCTCCTCGGGCGAGGCGCCGCCGGCGGTCGCTCGACCCTCCTCGTCGCCCTCTGCGGGCGCGGCCTCCTCCTCCGAGCCGCGCGCTTCTGACCGCGCGACTCTTCGCTCGAGGAAGTCGCGAATCAGCGGGACCATTTCGTCGGCCTTGTCCTCGAGGGCGAAGTGGCCGGTGTCCAGCAGGTGAAGCTCCACGTCGGGAAGGTCGCGCTCATAGGCACGCGCACCAATGCGCGCGGCCGTTGCCCTCTTCGCGACCGCCGAGTAAAACCGTTGACCGCATCGCCTGGCCCTTGAGGAGCCCCATTGGCTGTCGACTCCACCGAGCTCGCCCAGGTCGTCGCCGAGGCAGACGACATTTCCGCCTCCGTCGGCCACCGCCTCACCACGGCCCATCTCCTCCTCGCGGTCTTTACAGTGCCGAACCGCGCCCAGGTGCTCCTGGCCGAGCGCGGCATCGATGAGGACGTGGTCCTCGGTCTGATGAACCGGGCGCCCAAGGAGCCCGAGGGCCTCGCGCGCGAGCTGCTCGACCGCGCCCGCGAGCTCGCCAAGGGCTGCGGCTCCGCCGAGACCGACTGCGGCCACCTCCTCATCGCGGCGACGCGCATGCGCGACTGCCTGGCGCTCGACCTCCTCACCCGCGCCGGCCTCGACCTCACCACCCTGCGCAACACCGCCCTGAGCTATTACCTGGGCGGCCACATGCCGCGCCGGCTGACGAACTTGAATCGCCCCACCCCGCCGGCACCCGCGCCTCCCGGCCCGGCACGCGCGCAACCTCGCCCCTCGAGCGCGCCGGCGCCGGCCATCGCCCCGGAGTCGCGCGGCGAGACCGCGCCTTCGCCCAAGCCCGAGCCGCGCCCCTCGGCCAAGCCGGCCCCGAAGATCGACCTGCGCATCGACTCCGTCCCGCTCCCCGAGCCGGTCGTCGCCGCGGCCCCCGCCCCTGCGGCATCGGCCTCGCGCTACGCCTTGAGCGAGAAAGAGTTCCCCTGGCTCGCCTCGCTGGGGCGCAACCTTACCGAGCTCGCCGCCGAGAAGCGCATCGACCCGGTCATCGGCCGCGACGCGGAGATCGACGAGGTCATCGACATCCTCGGCAAAAGGCGAACGAACAACCCGCTGCTCCTGGGCGAGCCCGGCGTCGGCAAGACCGCCGTCGTCGAGGGCGTCGCTCGCCGGCTCCTCGAGCTCTCCGAGAAGGGCCTCTCCGAGCGCATCGTGGTCGAGCTGGACATGGCCTCGGTGGTCGCCGGCACCCAGCTGCGCGGCTCGTTCAGCGAGAAGCTCAACGGCATCAAGGACGAGGTGAAGCGCGCCGGCGGGCGGGTGGTCGTCTTCATCGACGAGATCGACACGCTGATCGGCGCGGGCTCCACCGGCGAAGGCCCCCAGGACGCCGCCAACGAGCTCAAGAGCGCGCTCGCCCGCGGCGACTTCCCCTGCATCGGCGCCACCACCCACGACGAGTACCGCAAGTTCATCGCCGAGGACCCCGCCCTCGAGCGCCGCTTCACGCCGGTCGTCGTCAAGGAGCCGACGGTCGCGCAGACCGAGCAGATCCTGGCGGGCATCATCGGCCGCTACGAGGAGCACCACAGGGTCCGCTACGATCGCTCGGCGCTCGCCGCCGCGGCCGCGCTCGCCGCCAAGTACGTCTCCGACCGCTTTCTGCCCGACAAGGCCATCTCGGTCATCGACCTCGCGGGCTCGCGCGCCCGCCGCGAAGGCGCCTCGGCGGTGAAGACCTCCGACGTCGCGCGCATCGTCTCACGCCTGGCCGGCGTCCCCGAGGAGCGCCTGCTCCTCAACGACTCCGACCGCCTGCTCAAGCTCGAGGCCGAGCTCGGCGCGCGGGTCGTCGGCCACGGTCCCATCATCGAGCGGGTGGCGCGCGTCGTCCGGCGCAACTACGCCGGCTTCTCCAGCCGGCGCCCCATGGGCTCGTTCCTCTTCTGCGGCCCGACGGGCGTGGGCAAATCCGAGCTCGGCCGCGCCCTGGCGGACGTCCTCTTCGGCGGCCGCGAGTCGCTCGTCCGCGTCGACATGAGCGAGTGCGCCGAGGCGCACGGCGTGGCCCGGCTCGTCGGCGCGCCGCCCGGATACCTCGGCTACGGCGACGCCGGCCAGCTCACCGAGCCGGTGCGCAAGCGCCCTTCGTCGGTCGTCCTCCTCGACGAGGTCGAGAAGGCGCACCGCGACGTCCTGATGCTCCTCCTGCAGGTCCTGGAGGAAGGCCGGCTCACCGACGGCAAGGGCCGCCACATCGATTTCTCGAACGCGGTGGTCATCCTCACCACCAACCTGGGCGCCGACGCCTTCGCCAAGGGCGCCGCCCCCGTGGGCTTCAACGCCTCCGCGTCCGGGGCGGCCGCGGTCGATCGCGCCTTGTCGTCGGCGCGCGCGCAGCTGCCGGCGGAGCTTTGGAACCGGCTCGACGAGCGGCTGGTCTTCAGCCCGCTCGAGAAGCGCGAGGTCTCGCAGATCGCCGCGCTCCTCATCGCCCAGTCGGCCCTGCGGCTCCAGAGCGAGAAGGGCATCGGCTACCAGGCCGGCCCGGACGTCGTCGACCACCTGCTCTCGCACGGAGGCTTCGACGCCTCGCTCGGCGCGCGGCCCATGCGCCAGGCCATCCAGCGACTCCTCGAGGCGCCGCTCGCCGAGGCCATTCTGGAGAAGCGCTTCCACCGCGGCGACCGCGTGCTGGCCCACGTGCAAGGCGAGGCCGTCGCCTTCCGCGCGCAGTAGCCGCCCGCGCCGACCTCTAGAGGTTGCGGGCGAGCACATCGTCAACGGCAGACAGCGCTCGAGGGAGGCCGCGGACGTGCGTCGACTTGTCGGGCTCTGGCTCGGAGCGCTCCTCGCCGGGGCCGCTCAGGCGCGCTCGCGAACAGCACCGACGCCCTCCACGAGCTGTTCGGGCGCGCCGTGTACCGGGCCGTCGGCTACTCGCAATAGCGTCTACTTTCCGACAGCGGCCGGCGTGAGCGCGCGGGGCGGAGGCAGAGGCGCTCCCTCGCCAGTAATCTCCTGAGCTCAACTTCCCAGGAGGATTGGAATGCGTCTCATCGCCATCGCGCTTCTCGCCGTCGCTGCGCCGGCCCTCGCCGAGGAGAAGCTCTCTCTCAAGAGCACGGATCTGAAGAACGGCGGGACCCTCACCGAGCGCCAGGTCTTTAACGGCTTCGGGTGCAAGGGCGCCAACGTCTCGCCGGAGCTCGCGTGGACGAACCCTCCCGCCGGCACGAAGAGCTTCGTCGTCACCGCCTACGACCCCGACGCTCCGACCGGCTCGGGCTGGTGGCACTGGGTCGTCTACAACATCCCCGCGAATGTTCGAGAGCTGCCCGCGGGCGCCGGAAGTGGGACGGGGCTCCCGGCGGGCGCTGTCCAAGGGCGGACCGACTTCGGCGCGCCGGGCTTTGGCGGCGCGTGCCCGCCCGCGGGAGACAAGCCGCACCGGTACATCTTCACGGTCTACGCCCTCAAATTGGACAAGCTGGAGCTGCCTCCTGACGCCAGCCCGGCCATGGTGGGCTTCATGACCCGCGCCAACCAGCTCGGCAGCGCGTCGCTCACGGCCACCTACGCCCGGGCGAAGTAGGCGCTTCGCTCAGGCGCCGCCGATTGGAGCTCGTCGCCTGTGATGAAACGAGCCAAAAAGCCCGCGAACGCCGGCTTCCCAAGCGCAGGCGCGGCATTGCCCGCCGGGCGCGCGCGCCGCCATCGGATCTTCATTCTCGGCCCCGGCCGCCTCGGCGGCACTCTCGCCCATGCGCTCGCCCGCGCCGGCCACTCCGTGGCGCTCTGGGGCCGCGCTGGCCCCGAGCGCCGCGCCCCGCACTTCGTCCCCATCGAGGCCGACTGCGTCCTCCTCACCGTCCCCGACGGCGCCATCGCCCAAGTCGCCCGCGAGCGCCAATCCGACTTCCGCCACGGCCAGGTCATCGCGCACTGCTCGGGCGCCCTCGGCCTCGGCGTCCTCGCCCCCGCCACCGCGCAGGGGGCGCACGTGGGCTCCCTGCATCCCCTCTGCGCCATTCCGAGCCCGACCGCCAGCCTCTCCGGCGCCTTTGCCGCCATCGACGGCGACGCCAAGGCCTTGCGGCTGCTCTCATCGCTCGCCCGCGAAGCCGGCCTGACGCCCTTCCGCCTCGCCCCCGATCGCCGCGCGCTCTACCACGCCGCGGCCGCCATGGCCTCCAACGGCCTCGTGGCGCTCGCGGACGAGGCGGCGGCGCTGCTCGCCGACTGCGGTTTGCCTCGGGCCAAGGCGCTCCAGGCGCTCATCCCGCTGATCCGCTCCGCGCTCTCCGGCCTCGAGCGCGAGGGCCTGCCGCGGGCGCTCACCGGCCCCATTGCGCGCGGCGACGCCGCCGTGGTGGAAGCCCACCTCGCGGCCCTCTCGAAGAGCGCCTCGGCCACGGCGCCGCTCATCTACCGGGCGCTGGCCCTGGCGCTGGTGCGCGTCTCCGAGGACCTGGGCCGCGCGCACGAGGCCGACCTCTCGCGCGTGCTCGAGGCGCTGGTCAGCCCAGCTCGCCCCGGTAGAGACCGCGGCTCGCGGCGTAGGCAAGCACCTCGCGCGGCGCCAGCGCCGAGGCGTCCTCGCCCTTCGCCAGTTTCTGGCGGATGAGCGTGGAGCTCACCTCCGGCAGCGCCGGCCCCGCCGCGCGCGGCGTCGGGTAACCGGCCCGCGCCACCACCACCAGCTCCGCCAATTGCTCCACCCGGTCGAAGGACTTCCACTTCGAGGTCTCGGACAGGATGTCCGAGCCGACGATGAGCAGGAACCGGTGCTCGGGGTGGCGCGCGGTGAGCCGCTCCAGCGTGTCGACCGTGCGACCGCCCGGCACCTCGCGCTCGACGTCGCAGACCTCCACGCCGCCCGCGAACCGCGCCGCCGCGAGCTCGCACATCCGCAGCCGGTCCTCGAAGGGCGCGAGCCTCTTCGCGAACGGGTGCTGGTACACCGGCATCAGCCAGACCTCGTCCACCTCCCGCGTCGACAGGACGTAGTAGGCGTTCATCAGATGGCCGACGTGGGGCGGGTTGAACGAGCCGCCGAGCAGGGCGATGCGCAAAGGCCTTTCTCCTTCGGCGAAGGCGGCCGATTGTGGGCCCAAGCGGCGCCGCGGGTGAAGCCTAATCGCCGGTGCCGACGCTCAGCTTGTTCCGCGACGGAAGCTCGACGGGCATGCGCGACAGCTCCTTGCCGTCCAACGCCAGCGCGACGAACTGGGCGCGCTCGCCGTCCAGCTCCAGCAGCGCGCAGGTCTTCGGCCCGTCCCCACCCACCGCCCCGGCGTGACGAAGACCCGCGGGCCGATGCACACCACGCCGGGCTCGCGGCTCTTGCCGTGCACGAGGAAGGTAGCGGTCACGATGTCGTCCCGCGTCAGGTCTGCCTTGTCGTGCACCAGGCACGCGAGCTTGTCGCCCACCATCTCGATGAGCGCGTGCGGCGAGCTCGGGTCCTGGTACTGCAGGCATCCCCGCTCCGGCACCCGCGCCAGGCGCCCGAGGAAGGTCTCGATGGGGCCAGTGGGAAGCTTGTGCGCCGCGCCCCCGGCTTCCGCGTGCGCCGCCTTGGCGACGTAGGCGAAGACGTCCACCAGGAAGTCGATGTCCGTGTATTCCTCGCGGCCGCGCTTGGCGACCCGCATTCTCGCCACCAGCTCGTCGACGTCCTTGTAGCGCCCGCCCAGGAAGAAGAGCTTGGCGGCCCCCTTCTCGGCGAGGAGCAGCTGGCTCGCGCGCTCCAGCGCGTCGATGTCCCCGAGACTGTCGGCGATGAGCCCGACCTTCACCGCGCTCCCCCCTTCTCAATAGGCGAGGTATCGCCCTCGAATGGAGGCGAACTGCGCGAGCTCCTCGGAGAAGCCCGCCATGCAGTCGTCCAAGCTCTTCCCCGCGTCCACGGCCTTGCGCACCGCGTCCGTGCCGCACAGGAGGTCGATGGCCGGCTTGTCGTCCACGAACTCGTAGCGCTCGGTGCGCCAGCGGAAGGCGCCGCCGCCGACCTCGCGCGCCGCGCGCAGGACCGCGATGCCGGTCCGCACCGGCAGAAAGCGACGGCGATCCTCGACGTGGAGCATCGCGCCCCCGCACGACTGGCCCGCGTGTTTCTGGAACGTGGGCCGAAAGCTCATGGGGCGGACCTTCACGCCGGGCAGCGACTCGCGCCGCAGCGCCTCCGCGAACCGCTCCGGGTTCAGGAACGGCGCCCCGACGATCTCGAACGGCCGCGTCGTCCCGCGCCCCTCGGAGAGGTTCGTCCCTTCCACCATGCACAGGCCCGGGTAGACGAGCGCGGTATCGACCGTGGGCATGTTGGGCGACGGGGGCACGAACGGCAGGCCGGTCGCCTCCCAGAAATCCCCTCGCCGCCAGCCCTCGCAAGGCACCACGGTGAGCTCGCACCCGATGCCGTGGCGCTCGTTGAACAGGCGCGCCAGCTCGCCGGCGGTCATCCCGTGGCGATTCGGCAGAGGGAAGAGCCCCACGAAGCTCTCGAACCCGGGGTGGACCAGGTTGCCCTCCACCGCCTCGCCGCCGATGGGGTTCGGCCGGTCCAGGACATAGAAGGCGAGCTTCGCGCGCGCCGCGGCCCGCATGCACAGCGCCATCGTATACACGTATGTGTAATACCGACTGCCGACGTCCTGGATGTCGAAGACCAGCGCGTCGAGGCCCCGGAGCGAGTCCTCCGAAGGCGAGAGCGATTCGAGGCGGTCGCCGTAGAGCGAATACACCCGCGCGCCGGTCGCCGGGTCGACGCCCCCGCCCACCTCCACCATGTCCTGCGCCTCGCCGCGAACGCCGTGCTCGGGCCCGAAGAGCGCCGCGAGCGTCACGCCGGGAGCACCGGCGAGCAGGTCCGCCAGGTGGCGGAAGTCGCGGTCGACGCTCGTCGGGTTGCAGACGGCTCCGACCCGCTTCCCCTTGAGCGGCGCGAACCGCTGCGCCCAAAGCACCTCGAGCCCGGTGCGCATGGCGTTCTGGCGGAGCGTCACTTCTGAGGACCCAGGACGAACTCGAAGGTCGGGGCCTTCTTCACCTTCGGGTAGCGCGCGTCTTTGAGGGAGAAGTAGACCAGCGCGCCGAGGATCTCGTCGTGGAGCGTGTCCTCGACGGTCTCCACCTGCGTGACCTTGCCGTCTTCGCCGATGGCCACGCGCACCCGGAGCTTGCCACCCGCCGCGCGCCCCTGCTTGGCGCGCTCGCGGTAGCTCTTCTGCAGCCGGCCGAACACCTGGCCGTAGACCGCGTTGACGTCGCCCGCGAGCGCCGCCTCCGGCAGGAGCGCCTTGGCTTCCAGGTCCTTGAGCTCCGCCGCCGCCTCCGCCGCGCCCTTCGCCCTGGCGGCCCGGTAGGCCTCGATGGCGCTGATGAGCTCGTCGCGGTCGCGCTCCGCGCGGGCCAGCGCGAGGGCGAGCGCGGCGTCGCCGGGCTTGCGCTCGGCGGCCTTGCGGAGAGCCGCCTCGGCACCGTCGACGTCGCCGTCAGCCTTCTTGAGCTCCGCGATGCGCATCAGCGGCTCAACGCTCTGCGGCGAGAGCAGGCCGACCTTCTCCAGCGCCCGAACCTCCTGGTCCGGCCGCTTCAGCTCCCGGTAAAGCCCCGCGAGCACCTGGGCCGTCGCCAGGTCCTGGGAAAACGCCATGGCCGCCTCGTACTGCTCGACGGCCCCCGCGAAGTCCTTCTTCTCTTCCTTCATCTTCGCCAGCGCGAGGTGCGCGTCGCGGTCGCGCGGGTTCGACTCCAGCATCTTCGAGGTGAGTCGGACGGCCGCGTCGGAGTCGTTGGCCTCGACGGCGATGCGCGCGAGCGCCGCGGTGGTCGCGAGGTCGTCGCCGTCGAGCTCCAGCGCCTTCTCGAGCACGGCCTTCGCCGCCGGATCCTTGAGCGCGGCGAGCGTCAGCCCCAGCCCGCTCACTGCCTCCTGCCAGTCCGGCGCAGTGGAGAGGACGGCCTGGTACGCCGCCTTGGCCTCGGAGAGCTTGCCGCGCAGGCGGAGGACGTCGGCCTTGCCCACCAGCGCCGGGACGAAGCCCTGGCGCGCCCTGAGCGCCCGGTCGAAGTCGCCGTCCGCCTGGTCGAGGAAGCCTCGCCACTGGGCGTAGATGGCGCCGGAGAGCGCCCAGGGCCAGGGCTCGTCGAGATTCATCTTGGCGACTTGCGCCACCTCCTGCCACGCGTCCTCGCGCGGCGCGCCGGTCCACGCCGCCAAGAGCCGCGGCAAGACGTCCAGGGGACGCGAGCGCGATTGCTCCAAATACTGCTGCCGGAGCTTGGCGCCTTCGCCCCGGCGAGCGCGCGCGGCGACGGACCGCACCTCGGCCGCCACCGCGCGGTCCTGGGCGAGCTGGCGACTCTCGGCGGGCCCCAGCGGCGTCGGCCGGGTCTGTGCACCGCTGGCGCATGCGCTCACGGCCAGGGCTGCGAGCATCGCGTGGCGCATCGCTGTCGACCTCCGGTAAAGCGGGCGCCCGGAACTGCGCCGGCGCCCTGGGGTTCGCGCGTCTCGCCCCTCGAGAGGAGCGAGCGGGCCGCTTACTGTACGGCATGCAGAACCCCTCCGAAAGCCTCGCAGGCGAAGCGGCCAGCCGAGCAATCGGCGGGCCATAAGCTGGGCTTTGGGAATCCATCGCGCGGCCCTTTGGCGCGCACGGTCGCCCTTCGGCCGCCCCGAGGCCCGCTTTTTTGCTTTACCCCTCCGATAGAGCCGTG
Source organism: uncultured delta proteobacterium (assembly GCA_963772225.1). GTDB lineage: Bacteria > Myxococcota > Myxococcia > Myxococcales > UBA5297 > CAVYWD01. Next base: position 401,209 of record CAVYWD010000001.1, read on the forward strand.
TAGTAGGAACGACGCCCCTGGCCCCCAAGTTCCGAGGCTCGCCCGGCGGTCGATGGCCCTTAGGCCATAAGGACGGGCGCTCCGGTCGATCCCTGGAACTTATAGGCCTCTTTCAGAGCAGAAGGAGCTGTGATGAGCACCGAGTCCCCCGCCCCCGTCAAGAAGGCCAAGAAGTTCCGCGGCATCGTCCCCATCGAGCGGGATCGCTGCAAAGGCTGTGGTTTCTGCATCGAATATTGTCCGCTGGGCGCCCTGGCTCTCGAGTCGGGCTACAACTCCAAGGGTTACCACCCCCCGTATCTGGCCAAGCCCGAGCTCTGCAATGGCTGCGACATGTGCGGCCTGTACTGCCCGGACTTCGCCATCTACGGCTACCGCGAGAAGATCGAGGAGGCCGCGTAACACATGAAGGCAGATCCCAAGGGAGTATTGACCGGAGCTCACTACCTCGACGGCGACCACGCTTGTAGCGAGGGCGCGCTCGCCGCCGGATGCCGGTTCTCGGCCGGCTATCCCATCACCCCGTCCACCGAAGTGGTGGAGCGGCTCGCCAGCCGCTTTCCGCGCGTGGGCGGGACGTTCATCCAGATGGAGGACGAGCTCGCCGCTTCCATCGCCGTGCTCGGAGGCGCGTGGGGCGGGGCCAAGGCCATCACCGTCACGTCGGGCCCCGGCTTCTCGCTCATGATGGAGCACATCGGCCTCGCGGCGATGACCGAGACGCCGGTGGTCTACATCGACGTGCAGCGCGGCGGTCCCTCCACGGGCCTGCCGACCATGCCGGCTCAGGCGGACATGATGCAGGTGCGCTGGGGCAGCCACGGCGACTACCGCGTCATCGCCCTGTGCCCCAACTCGCCGCAGGAGTGCTTCGACCTGACCTTCCTCGCCTTCAATCTCAGCGAGGAGTACCGGGTTCCGGTCTTCGTGATGCTCGACGAGGTCGTCGGCCACATGACCGAAAAGGTGGTCATTCCTTCGGCCGACCAGCTCAACGTCACGCCGCGGCGCTTCACCCAGAACAAGCCGGGCTCCTTCAAGCTGTTCCAACCTGGCGCCGACATGGTCCCGGACATGGCGAAGGCCGGCGACGGCTACCGCATGCACGTGACCGGCCTGACGCACGACGAGCGCGGCTACCCGGCCATGACCGTGCCGGCTCAGGACAAGCTCATCCGCCGGCTCATCGACAAGATCGACAAGAACGCCGAGAAGATCGTCCGCGTCGAGGAGAAGAACACCGAGGACGCGGAGGTGGTGGTCGTCTCCTACGGCATCACCTCACGAATCGCCGAGCGCGCCATCTCCATGGCGCGGGAGAAGGGCGTCAAAGTCGGCGGGCTGCGCCTCATCACCGCCTGGCCGTTCCCCGAGCGCCGCATCAAGGAGCTCTCGGCGAAGATCAAGGGCTTCGTGGTGCCGGAGATCAACATGGGCCAGATGGTGCTCGAGGTGGAGCGGCTGGCGGCAGGCAAGTGCAAGACCCGGGCAGTCACGCATCCTGGCGGGACCGTCCACGATCCGAAGACGATCGCGGATGCGATCATGGAGGTTGCGCGATGAGCGGGGCAGTCGAGCAGCAGAATCCGGTCAACGAGTTCTTGCGGATGGACCGCATGCCCACCATCTGGTGCCCGGGCTGCGGCATTGGCACGACGGTCAACTGCTTCACGCGCGCGCTGACCGAGTGCGGCAAGAACCTGGACAAGGTGGCCGTCGTCTCGGGCATCGGCTGCACCGGCCGCGTCGCGGGCTACCTGAACCTCGACTCGTACCACACGACCCACGGGCGGGCCATTCCGTTCGCCACCGGCCTGAAGCTCGCGCAGCCCGAGCTCGACGTCATCGTCTATTCCGGCGACGGCGACCTCAGCGCCATCGGCGGCAACCACTTCATCCACGCCGCCCGCCGCAACATGGACATGCTGGTAGTGTGCGTGAACAACTTCACCTACGGTATGACCGGCGGGCAGGTGACGCCGACCACGCCGGAGCCGGCCATCGCCTCGACCACGCCCTACGGCGCGTTCGAGCACCCGTTCAGCCTGCCCTACCTCGCCGACTCCTGCGGCGCGGTCTACGTGGCGCGCTGGACGGCCTACCACGTCCGCCAGCTCGCCAAGTCGATGCAGGAGGCCTTGGGCAAGAAGGGCTTCCGGTTCATCGAGATCATCGCGCCCTGCCCCACGCTCTACCTGCGCCGCAACAAGCTCGGCGAGGGCGTGGACGACCTCGAGTACTTCAAGGACAAGAGCGTGGTGAAGAACGGCGCCGACACGCGCGAGACCGATCTTCAGTACCGCGACCAGATCGTCGTGGGCAAGTTCGTCGACCGCGAGCGGCCCACCTTCCTCGACGCCATGGACGCGCGGATGAAGGAAGCGCTCGGCCCCAAGTACGTGCCATACGTCGGCCCCATGAAGGCCTAAGCCCTGCGGGCTCAACTCTGGAGACATCCACACATGGGACCTACTGAAATCAAGAATCGGCGGCCTCGGCGGCCAAGGCGTCATCCTCGGCGGCATCATCATCGGCAAGGCCGCGGCGCTCTTCGACAACAAGTACTCCACGCTGACCCAGGCCTTCGGGCCCGAGGCGCGCGGCTCCGCCTGCTCCGCTCAGGTGGTGGTCGACAAGGAGCCCATCCTCTACCCGTACGTCCACCACCCGCACATCATGGTGACGATGAGCCAGGACGCCTTCGCGAAGTTCGGCCCCGAGCTGCGCGAGGACGGCTTGCTGCTCATCGAAGAGGACTTGGTCAAGCCCACGAACCTCCCCAAGGGCGTCAAGGTCCTCGGCGTGCCGGCCACCCGGTACGCGGAGGAGCTGGGCAAGAAGATGGTGCTCAACATCGTGATGGTGGGCTTCTTCACCGGCGTCACCGGCCTCTTGAGCGAGGACGCGGTGCGCAAGGCGGTGGGGGACTCCGTGCCACCCGCCACGGTCGAGCTCAACATGAAGGCTTTCAACAAGGGCCTCGAGCACGGCAAGAAGCTCATGGGCAAGGCGTAGCGAGGGTTTCCTCACCCCCAACCTCTTCCCCGCTCGCGAGGAGGGGGCGAAGAGGGCGCCAACGCTTCCTCACCGGCCGCCCGCTCCTCCTTTCGCGAGGGGCGGGCGGCTCCTTATTTCGCGCTCGGGAATTCGCGCGCGCTTTGCGCTCCTCGAGCGCCCGAGCTCGGGCGCTCGCATCGAGGCTCTCCTCTGGGCCGTGACCGGCGGGCCTTTGGCTTGACTTCGGGCAATGCACCCGGAATAAGTCCGATGAGTTGGCGGAAGGCGAACGACGGTGGGCAGAGCGCCGCGGGGGGCGCGAGGCCCCCCAGCGCTCGCTGGATGAACAGCCTAGCCGGCGCTGTTTCCGGCAAGTGGGGCCCTCGCGAGCGGCGCGCGAGGGCTCTTTCCTTGGAGAGCCGAAGTGAGCGCGCGAGCGCTCGCGCCCCTCCTCAACGAGAACTTTCCTCACGAGAAAGACCGGAGCATGACCACCAATACGCAGGCCCAGGCGCCCGCTCGAAGCGGCGCGCGTCGGGAGATCGAAGCCGTCACCATCCGCTTCGTCGGCGACTCGGGCGACGGCATGCAGCTCGTCGGCTCGGAGTTCATGAAGGCGTCCGCGATGAGCGGAAACGATCTGTCCACTCTCCCCGACTTCCCGGCGGAGATCCGCGCCCCGGCCGGCACCACCGCGGGCGTCTCCGGCTTCCAGATCCAGCTCGGCTCCCGGGAGATCTTCACCCCCGGCGATCAGCCCGACGTGCTGGTCGCCATGAACCCCGCGGCGCTCAAAGTGAACCTCGCCGACCTCAAGCGCGGCGGCACCATCATCGTCAACCTGGACACGTTCACCGAGCGCGGGCTCGCCACCGCCCAGTACGCGTCCAACCCGCTGCAGGACGGCTCCCTCAAGGACTACTCGGTCCACGCCATCGACATCGGCAAGCTCACCGGCAATGCCCTGGCCGACCTGGGGATGCACCAGAAAGACGTGGCGCGCTGCAAGAACTACTTCGCGCTCGGGCTCATGTTCTGGATGTACAGCCGCGACGTCGAGCCGCAGGTCAAGAGCATCCAGCAGAAGTTCGCGAAGAAGGAGCCCATCTACACCGAGGCCAACATCCGCGCGTTCCGCGCGGGCTACAACTACGGCGAGACCGCGGAGCTGCTCCCGCGCTTCCAGGTGCCGCCGGCCTCCATCCAGCCGGGCCGCTATCGCCACGTCACCGGCAACCAGGCTGCAGCGCTGGGCCTGCTCACCGCGGCCCGCCTGGCCGGGACGCGGCTCTTTCTGGGCAGCTACCCCATCACCCCCGCCTCCGAGATCCTCCACGAGCTGTCGGGCTTGAAGCACTTCGGCGCCATCACCTTCCAGGCCGAGGACGAGATCGCCGGCGTCACCTCCGCCATCGGCGCGGCCTTCGGCGGCGCCCTGGCCGCGACCAACACCTCGGGCCCGGGACTGGCGCTCAAGTCCGAGGGCATCTCGCTGGCGTTCATGCTCGAGCTGCCGCTCGTCATCATCGACGTGCAGCGCGGCGGCCCCTCCACCGGCCTGCCGACCAAGACCGAGCAGTCTGACCTCCTGTTCGCGTTCTACGGCCGTCACGGCGAGGCGCCGCTTCCCATCGTCTGCGCCTGGACGCCGGCCGACTGCTTCGACGCGGCGCTCGAGGGCGCCAGGCTCGCCCTCAAGTACATGACCCCGGTCATCGTCCTCACCGACGGCTACCTGTCCCTGGGCGCCGAGCCCTGGCGCGTGCCCGAGATAAGCTCGCTTCCCAAGATCACCGCCTCGTACCGGAAGGACGCCGAGGGCTTTGCGCCGTACCTGCGCGACGAGAAGACCCTGGCCCGCCCGTGGGCCATCCCCGGAACGCCCGGGCTGGAGCACCGGATCGGCGGCCTGGAGAAGGACTTCGTCACCGGCAACATCTCGTACAATCCCGTCAACCACCAGAAGATGACGGACATCCGCGCGAAGAAGGTCGCCAACATCGCGAACGACATCCCCGAGCTCAAGGTCACCGGCGAGGACCAGGGCGACCTGCTGGTCCTGGGCTGGGGCTCGACCTACGGCTTCATCGCCTCGGCGGTCGGCGAAGCGCGGGCGAAGGGGCTGAAGGTGAGCCACGCCCAATTTCGGCACTTGAATCCGTGGCCCAAGAACACCGGCGAGGTTCTCAAGCGCTTCAGGCGCGTGCTCATCCCGGAGATCAACTCCGGCCAGCTCTCCCAGCTCCTGCGCAAGGACTTCTACCTGGACTCTGTGCCCATGACCAAGATGGAAGGCAAGCCGTTCAAGGTCTCGGAGATCCTCGCCAAGATCGAAGAGCTCCTCCGCTAGGCGCCTCCAGACCTCCAGAAACCGCACACGACCTTTTGCGAGAAAACGTCATGACGAGCCCATTTGCCATTTCCGTTCCCGTCCCCGCGGCACCCAGCAAGCCGCCTTCGACCCTCACCAAGAAAGACTTCGAGTCGGACCAGAACGTCCGCTGGTGCCCGGGCTGCGGCGATTTCGCCATCCTGGCCCAGGTTCAGAAGACGCTGCCCTCCCTCGGAATCCCGCGGGAGAACTTCGCCTTCATCAGCGGCATCGGGTGCAGCTCCCGATTCCCGTATTACATGGATACCTATGGCATCCACAGCATCCACGGGCGCGCGCCTGCCATCGCATCGGGCCTGAAGATCAGCCGGCCCGAGCTCGAGGTCTGGGTCGCCACCGGCGACGGCGACGGCCTCTCCATCGGCGGCAACCACCTCATTCACGCCCTGCGACGCAATGTCGGCCTGAAGATTATTCTATTCAATAATCGAATTTATGGCCTCACCAAAGGGCAATTCTCGCCCACGTCGGTCATGGGCCAGAAGACCAAGTCCACGCCTCTGGGCAACATCGACAACCCCTTCAATGCGCTGTCGGTGGCCCTGGGAGCCGAGGCCTCCTTCGTCGCGCGGGCCTTCGACGCGGACCCCAAGCACCTGGCGGACATGGTCCTTCGCGTCGCCAAGCACAAGGGCGCCGCCTTCCTGGAAGTCTTCCAGAACTGCGTGGTCTTCAACGACGGCGCGTTCGAGGTGCTGAGCAACAAGGAAACCCGGGCCGACAACCTTCTCGTCCTGGAGCACGGCAAGCCCATGATCTTCGGCAAGGCGAAGAACAAGGGCATCCGCTGGAGCCCCAAGACCTTCGCTCCCGAGGTCGTGGAGATCGGCAAGGACGGCGTGACGCTCGCCGACATCCTCATCCACGACGAGGGCGCCCAGAGCCCGGCGCTCGCCTTCATGCTCTCCCGCATGGGCCCGCCAAACTTCCCCACGCCCGTCGGCGTCTTCCGTGCGGTCGAGCGACCGAGCTATGAGCTGCTTGCCCAGGAGCTCGAGGCCAAGGCCATCGCGAAGATGGGTCAGGGTAACCTGGAGCAATTGCTTCACTCCAACGAGAGCTGGGTTCTTCCGTAACGCGACGCGCGATCCTTTGAGTCCCCTCGGCGCAAACTCCAGGCTTCAGACCCCGGGCCTTAAGGAACAGCAGGACCCGGAGTCTGGAGTCTGGGGCCCAAGGCATCTTTCGTCGCCTCGCCGCGCCGCCCGCGGCGCGCCACTCTCTTCGCAGGGGCTGGGAGGCCCTGCAGCCTGCCGAACATTCGAATCGAAACGATCTTGCGGGGTCCGCATCAGATGTACGTACTCGGGAGCCGTCCCAATCGTGAGCTTCGCGGGATGGCCTGGATGCGAGCGCAACCCCAAGCGGGCGCTGGCTGTCCGCGCGATCGACCATCGAGGAGGCAGGCCAAATGCGACGACCGGCCCGTTTCGAAGGAATGTCCTCATACCTGGGCAACCTCAGCAAGTATCGCCAGCTAACGCGCGAAGACGAGGTTCGGTTGGCGCTCGAGGCGCGCAAGGGCAGCGAGCGGGCTAAATCGACTTTGGCGACTTCCAACCTGGCGCTGGTCATCTCGGTCGCCAAGAAGTTCGCCGACCGCGGGGCGCGCATCGAGGACCTCGTGCAAGAGGGCAACATCGGCCTGCTCAAGGCCATCGAGCACTACGACCCGAAGAAGGGCACCCGCTTCGCCACCTACGCCGTCTGGTGGATCCGCGCGTACATCCAGCGGCACCTCCAGGACAACCGGAGCCAGGTGCGCGGCGGTGAAGGCCAGCGGGCGAGCATGAACGACCTTTCTCTCGACATGACCATCGACGAGGAGGGAGAGGTCAGCCATCTCGAGCGCCTGATCGACGAGAAGGCGAACCCCGAGAACGACTACATCGTCGACGAGCACGACCGCGACGTCCGCGAGGCGTTGCAGCGCGTGCGCAAGCGCCTGGGCGACCTGGGCTGGGACATCCTGCAGGAGCGTCTGACGCAGGACTCGCCCCGTACCCTCGAGGAGATCGGCAAGCGCTGGGGCGTCTCGCGCGAGCGCGTCCGACAGGTGGAGATGAAGACCAAGGTCTTCCTGGCGCGCTACCTCGAGCCGCTCGCCGCGTAAGCGCTTTCCTGCCGTCCTGCCGCCTGTCCCCTATTCCGCCGCTCGGGCAGCGGCGGCGAGCTTGGCGCGCACTTCCTCCAGGTGGGCGTCGTCGCGGTAGGGGCGGCGCGGCCAGAAGAAGCCCTTGAGGCCGTCGCCGCGCGTCCGGGGCACGGCGTGCACGTGCAGGTGGGGCACGCTCTGGCTCACCCGGTTGTTCACCGCCACGAAGAACCCGTCGCACGCCAGGGCAGCCTGCAGGGCCTTTCCCGTCCGGCGCGCCGCTTCGAAGAGCCCCGAAAGCACCTCGGGCGGCGCGTCGAGCATGGTCTCGTAATGCGCCCTCGGGATAATGAGTGTGTGCCCGGGAAACAGCGGCCGATGATCGAGGAAGGCGACGACTGCCGCGTCCTCGAAGACGCGCGCCGCCTCGCGTTCGCCGCGGGCTATCTCGCAGAAGATGCACCCGGCCACGCGGCTCCTCCCCGTGCGCTACCGCTCGGCCCCGCGCTGGCTTCGCAGAACCTCGAGGGCGCGCCGGCGCTCCTCGTCGGAGAGGCTTCGGATCTCCTGAAGGCTCCAGCTCAGCTCGCGCGAGAGCTGGACGGCCGCCTCGATGAAATCCGGGGGTGCGGCCACGCAGGACGGCAAAGCCGGAGGAGTTTCGGCGGGCACCGGGGACTGGGCGCCTGCCGCGATCTGCGCGGCGACCCGGACGCACGGCGCGCAGATGAAGGCGCCCGCCGGGCCGGCAACCAGAGGGCCCACCTCGGCCTTGGGGCGACAGCAGAAGGAGCACCAGGCGTCCACCGCGGGGTCCGCTGGCGCCGGGCCGCGCGGAGGCAAGTCGAGCACCTGGCGCGGGGCCACGGCCTCCTTCGGGAGCCATTCCAGCCGCTCAGCCAAATCGGCGCGGGACGGCGCCATCCGCAGGCAGTGGCGCAACAGCGAGGCTGCGCGACCCGCGTCGGCCAGCTCGATCGCCCGCTCGGCGGCTTCCTCGAGAATCTGGACCGCCTGGCTCACGTCGCCGTCGAGCTCCGCCCTCTGGGCCCTTCGAACGAGCTCTCGGATGGCGCTACGCGGCACGCAGGGGACCTCCGGTCGAAGGCCGCATTTTAGCACTCGCGCGAAGTCGAGCATCAGGCGTATCCGCAGGCGTTCAGGGCGGCGACGGGGCAGCCGCTCCGTGAGCGCGGAGCTCCACCTCGACTCCATGTCGGCGAAAAAAGAGGACGTGCTCGAAGCGCCGGCGAGGCCGAACGCCGGTCTTTCAGGCGGGCCATCGCCCGCGTTTGCCTCGAGCGACGCCTGCACCTCTGCTCTCCGTGGCCGCGCCTGGCCGGCCTGTTTGGTGGCCACTTCGCGGCCGCGTCGCCATCCTCACGAAATCGGGAGGAGGGTCTCCATGGAGAGCAAGGCCAAGGCCTTTGGGCATCCGATTCATCCCATGCTGGTGGTCTTCCCACTGGGGCTGTTCGTCGCGTCGCTGGTGTTCGACATCATTCGGCTGGCAGGAGCGAGCGATGGATTCTCCATCGCGGCGTTTTATGCCATCGCGGGCGGCGTCATCGGCGGGCTCGCCGCGGCGATCTTCGGCCTGATGGACTGGGTCGCCATCCCGCCGGGCACGCGTGCCAAGCGCGTGGGAGCGATCCACGGGCTCGGAAACGTGATCGTGACGGCGCTGTTCGTCATCTCCTGGGCGCTCCGCGCCGGCAATCCGACCCGTCGCCCCGGGGGCGCGTTCGTCCTCTCACTGATCGCAGTGCTGCTTGCGCTCATCACCGGATGGCTCGGCGGCGAGCTGGTGGAGCGCCTCGGCGTCGGGGTCGCCCCCGGCGCTCACGCCGACGCGCCGAGCTCGCTCTCCGGACGCCCTGCGTCGGAGCGCTGGGCCGAGCCGCGCCCGCTCGAGCCGCGCCGCACCTGAAGGACGCGCTTCGCCCTCTGGGCCCTTCGAGCGCGCTCTCGCAGGGCTCACGCGAAGTCGAGCATCAGGAGCTCCGGCCGCTCGAGGATGCGGATGACCTCGTAGAGAAACGCCGCGCCCATCGCCCCGTCGATGACGCGATGGTCGAGCGAGACGGAGAGGTACATCATCTCGCGAATCGCGACCTGCCCCTCTCGGACCACCGGCCGCGGGCGGATCCGGTGGACGCCCAGGATGGCCACCTCGGGGTGGTTGATGATGGGCGTCGCGAAGAGGCCGCCGGCCTCTCCCAAAGACGTGACGGTGAAGGTCCCGCCGCTCAGGTCCTCGGGGCGGGCCCGCCGCTCGCGGGCCGCGGCGGCCAGCGCGGCGATCTCTCGGGTCAGCGCGCGCAGGCTCTTCTCCTGCGCGCCTTTGACCACCGGCACGAGGAGCCCGTCGTCGGTCGCGACCGCGATGCCCAGGTTCACGGACCTGCGAACAATCAGCTCCTGCGCGGCCTCGTCGAAGTTCGCGTTGAGGCGCGGATGCTTGGCGAACGCGGCGACCAGCGCCTTGGCGATGAACGGCAGATAGGAGAGCTGCAGCGGGTCCTCGGACTCGCGCAGGCTCTGGTTGAGGCGCCCCCGCAGGGCCTTGAGCTCGGTGACGTCCACCTCCTCGACGAAGGTGTAGTGCGGCGCCGTGAACTTGCTCGCCACCATGTGCCTGGCGATGGCGCGGCGGACGCCCTTCAGCGGAATGCGCTCGTCCCCTTCCAGCCGCGGCGCCGGCGGGCCCTTCGCCGGCTCGCGCGCGCCCGCGGCAACCCAGCGCAGCACGTCGTCCTTGAGCACGCGCCCGCCCGGGCCCGAGCCCGCGACGGCGCCCAGGTCCACCCCGTGCTCCCGCGCGATCCGCCGCGTCACGGGCGAGGCGAGCACCCGCGAGCGCGCCGCCTCGGAAGGCGCCGTCGCCACGGCCTCCGGGGCGGCCACCTGCGCGCCACCGAGCACTTCGCCGTTGCGCGCTACGGGAGCCGGCGCCGGCGCGCCCTGGTCGACGGACAAGGTGACGAGCGGCTCCTTCACCTTCGCCACCCCGCCCTCCTTCCCGTGGAGCGTGAGCACCCGCCCCGCCCGCGGGCTGGAGATGGTGACCGTCGCCTTGTCGGTCATCACCTCGACGAGCGCTTGGTCCTCCAGGACCTCGTCGCCCACCTGGACGAGCCACTGGACGATTTCGCCCTCGACGATCCCCTCGCCGAGGTCGGGCAGCCTGAATTCGAAGGTGGCCATGATCGCGGTCTCACTTACGGCGCTCAGGGCACGAAGCGCGCGGTCTCGAGGATGGCGGTCAGAATTCGGGGAGCCCCCGGCAGATAGTCCGCTTCGAGGGCATAGGGGAACGGCGTGTCGTAGCCGGTGACCCTGCGCAGCGGCGCCTCGAGGTGGACGAAGCAGCGCTCCTGGAGCAGCGAAAGGATCTCCGCGCCGAAGCCGCAGGTGCGCGGCGCCTCGTGGACGATTACGGCGCGGCCGGTCTTCTTCACGCTCGCCTCCAGCGTCGCGATGTCCAAAGGCCAGAGCGTGCGCAGGTCGATGAGCTCGCAATCGACCCCTTGCTCCGCGGCCTGCCGAGCCGCCTCGGCGGCCTCGTGCAGCATCGCGCCCCAGGCGATGACCGTGACCTGCGAACCGGGGCGAACCACCTGGGCCGACTCCAGCGGGACGACATAGTCCCCCTCGGGGACCTCGCCGCGCGCCGCGCGGTAGAGCCTCTTGGGCTCCATGAACAGGACGGGGTCCTCGCCTCGAAGGGCAGAGAGGAGCAGCCCCTTGGCGTCATAGGGGCTCGAAGGCACCACCACCTTCAGCCCCGCCTGGTGAATGAAGAGCGCCTCGGGGCTCTGCGAGTGGTAATGCCCGCCTTTGATGCCGCCGCCGTAAGGCGTTCGAATGACCATGGGGCACGCGAATTGGCCGCCGGAGCGATAGCGGTATTTCGCCACTTCGTTCGTGATCTGGTCGAACGCCGGGTAGATGAAATCGGCGAATTGAATTTCCGGGACGGGCCTCAAGCCGTAGAGCGCCATGCCCAGCGCCGCCCCGATGATGCCGCCCTCGGCGAGCGGTGTGTCGACGACGCGCTCGCCGCCGAACTCCTCGAACAAACCCTGCGTCGCGCGGAAGACGCCGCCGAACCGCCCGACATCCTCGCCCAGGATCACGACGTCGGGGTTTCGCCGCATCTCCACGCGGAGCGCGTCGTTGACGGCCTGGAGCAGGTTGAGGTCGGGCATGGAAAGGCTCGCTCGCGCTTCTCGCCTAATCCGGCCGAGCCGGAACCAACGAGGGTTGCTTTAGGCTCCAGACTCCCGCGCGGCCGCGGCCAGGGCCTCGTCGCGCTGCTCGGCGAGGTGCCACGGCTGCCGGGCGTAGACGTCTTCGAACAGGCTCGCGAGCGCCGGAGGCCCCTCGCGCTCGGCCAGCGCGGACGCCCGCCGGATGTCTTCGTCGATCTCTTTTCGGGCCGCCGCCTCGTCCGACGGCGACCAGAGCTCGGAGCGCACCAGGTGGGCCTTGAGCCGGGTCAGCGGGTCGAGCGCGCGCCACGGCGCCACCTCCTCCTCGCTGCGGTAGGCCCGCGGGTCGTCGGAGGTGGAGTGACCCTGGAGCCGATAGGTGACCGCCTCGATGAGCGTCGGGCCCAGGCCGCTGCGCGCCCGCTCGTGCGCCTTTCGCGTGACGGCGATGACCGCGAGCAGGTCGTTGCCGTCCACCCGGACGCCCGGGAAGCCATAGGCCCGCGCCTTGATGGCCAGGCTCGAAGACGCCGTCTGCTTGGAGAGCGGGACGCTGATGGCCCATTGGTTGTTGCGGCACAGGAAGAGGGTCGCCGTCCGGAAGACGCCGGCGAAGTTGAGCGCCGAGTGGAAGTCGCTCGCGGAGGTGGCGCCATCCCCGAAGTAGGCCAAGGCGACGTCGTCGCGCTTCTTGTAGCGCGCGGCCCAGGCCATGCCCACCGCGTGCGGAAGCTGCGTCGCCAGGGGCGAGCTGATGGAGGCGAAGTTGGCCGGCCGATAGGCCTCGTGGCAGGGCATCTGCCGGCCCTTGACCGGGTCCGCCCCCCGCCCGAAGAGGTTGCACAGGAACGCCTGCAGCGGCATCCCCCGGAGCAGCGCGGCGCCGTGCTCCCGATAGGCCGGGAAGATCCAGTCGTTCTTCCGCAGGACGTATGCCGCCCCGAGGATGGCCGCCTCCTCGCCGATGGACCCGATGTAGAACCCGATGCGCCCCTGCCGTTGGAGGGCGATCATCCGCTCGTCGAGCGCTCGGTTGAGCAGCATCAAGCGGTAGAGCAACACGAGCTCCTGGGGCTCGACCCGCGCGTCGGCGTGCGGCGCCGCGCTCCCATCGGCGCCCAGGACGCGCACCACCTCGTCCGCAGGGTCATCTCCAGGCGAAAGGGCCGGCGGCACGGCGTTCGATATCGCGTCGGGTGTTCGCATCGGCGGTAAATTAACCGCCCGGTCGGCTCCCGGCCGCTAATTCCGGCGCGCTCGGCGCCGGGTGCGTCCCCTTTTGCATGAGGCCCTTCAGGAAGAACTCGGCGGCGCGGTAGCTGGAGCGGACGAGCGGGCCGGCGGCGACATAGAGAAAGCCGAGCGCCATGGCCTTCGCCTGCAGTGCGGCGAAGTCGGCCGGGCTCAGGAAGCGCTCCACGCGCAAGTGGAAGGGCGACGGCTGCAGGTATTGCCCGAGGGTGAGCACGTCCACCCCCACCCGCCTCAGGTCCGTGAAGGCGGCGAGCACCTCGTCCTCGGTCTCCCCGAGCCCCAGCATCAGCGAGCTCTTGGTGTAGACGCCATGCCGCTCTTTCAGGCCGCGCAGCACCGACAGCGACTGGCGGTAGCTCGCGCGAAGGTCCCGCGCGGTGGGCTGAAGCCTCTCCACCGTCTCCAGGTTGTGGCCGACGACGTGAGGCCCGGCCGCCGCCACGGTGTCGACGTCCCGCTCAACGCCCTGGAAGTCGGGGATGAGCACCTCCACGATGAGCTCCGGGTTCTCGCGCCGGAGCGCGGCCACGGCGCGCGCGAAGTGCGAGGCCCCGCCGTCGGGGAGGTCGTCTCGGTCGACCGAGGTGACGACCAGGTACTTGAGCTCGAGCTCGCGCGCCGCCATCGCCAGGTGCTCGGGTTCCTCGGGGTCGAGCGGGAGCGGATGCCCCACTCTGACGTGGCAGAAGCGGCAACCCCGCGTGCAGATCTCCCCCATGAGCATCACGGTGGCGGTGCCGCCGCCCCAGCACTCGCCCATGTTGGGGCAGCGCGCCTGCTGGCACACGGTGGAAAGGCGCGTCCGAGTCAGGAGCGACTTCACCCGTTCGTAGCCCTGGCCCGAAGGCAGCCGCACCTTCAGCCAGTCGGGCTTGCGAACGTGAGGGGCCTCGGGCGTCTGCGGGCGATGGAATCGGTCGGGAGTGCTCGTCATGTCGGGCTCAGGTTAAGCCGGCCCACGCTCGGGTGCCACCGTTCGGAACGATACGGTGCGCGAAAGGCCGCGAAAAAGGGAACCTTGGTGCTTGACCCCCTGTTCCGCGAGGATTCTTCATCCGGTGGAACGTATTTTCGTCCTCCACTCGGAGGGGCGGAGGGCTTTTTGGAAACCGTGGCTGTGGCAGTCGTCGACGAAGACAGCGCGAGGTGCGCGCAACTTTCGGAGGTCCTGCAGCGCGGGGGCTATCGCGCCAAGCCCTTCTTGCGGCCGGAAGAAGCGCTTCGCAGCCTGTGGGATCAGCGGGTGGACCTGGTCCTCCTGGACTTGGGCCTCACGGGCATCGGCGCCTCCGCGTTGTCGCGCGAGCTCCGCGGGCGCCCGTGGGGCCAGGGACTGCCGGTCTTGGGCCTTCGGGCGTCTCGCGACCCAGCTCGCCGGCCCAGCTCGGCCCATTTCACCCGACTGCTCCCCGAGGATTTCCACCCGGCCGACCTGCTGAAGGCGGTCTTCGAGGCCCTGCTCGAGCCCTCGGCGGCGCTGGGCCCGCTCGGCGCCGAGCTCGACTTGCCCCAGGAGGAGCTTTCCCGCGTCCCGGCGCGGCCGATGCGGACCGAGCTGCCTCGCCTGGAAGTTCGCATCCCCACCGCGCACGAATACGCCGCCGAGTACACGCTGCACCTCTCCAGCGATCACGTCTTCGTGAGCTCCTATCACCCGCTGCCGGTCGGCTCCGTGGTCGACCTGGTGCTCGACCTGCCCTTCGCCCTCCGCTCGGCGCTGCAGGGGCGCGTGGTGAGCTGCGCCGACTTCGACTCGGCCCAGGCGCGCCTGGGCGGCCCGGGGATGCGGCTCGCCGTCCTGGGCCTGTCCGCCGAGCTCAGGTCGGCCATGGCCACCTTCATGGCCGGCCTGCGCGCCGGTGCGTCGGAGCAGCCGCCGCCCGGGCTGCAGACTCTGGTCCTGTTCGTGGGTCGCGAGAGCCGGCTCCCGGCGGGCGCGCCGTCGTTCCTGCGCCGCTCGGGGATTCGGGCGCTGCGGTGCGAAGACGTCGCCCGGGCGCTGGAGCTCATCGCGCGGCGCCCGCCGCACGCCGTGGTGCTGGACGCCGCGGCGCTCGGGGACGCCACCGCGGCCGCCGTCGCCGGCTTCCGCCGCGCCGGCATCCCCTCCATCGTGGTCTTGGCTCAGCCGTCGGCCGCGGCCGGCCTGCCGGCGGAGGTGACCGCCATCGACCCGGCCATCCCCCCCAGCGCGCTCCTGGAGCGGCTCTCGGAAAAGCTGGCGGTGGCCCGCCGCTCCAGCGCTCGCGTGAGCTGCCCCGCGCCGATGAGGGCTGAGCGGGCCGGCGGGACGCTCGAAGGCCAAGTCGAGAACGTGAGCGCCGGGGGCATCCTCATGCGGCTCGACGAGGCGTTCGCCCCTGGCGAGCGGCTCCGGATCGAGTTCGAGCTCCCGGAGAACTGCGGCGTGATCCGCGCGCTGGCGCAGGCGGTGCGCGTGAGCCGAGCGCGCGACACCGCGCTGCGCGTCGCGGCCGCCTTCGAGCAACTGGAAGGCGACTCGGCCTTCTGCCTGCGCCAATTCATCCAGCGGCGCGCCGCCGCCTGACGCCCTCAATCCCTTCGGCGCGAAATCTTGCGATCTGGCAAAGACTCCAGGCTCTAGACCCCAGGCTCCGGGTAAAGCCCTGGGTCAGGGGGGAGTCTTTGTCACGATGCAGCTGCACCCGGATGGCGAGGCGCAAGGAGGGCGCATGCCAGAGGGCATGTCACCGACGAGCAACGACGCCAGCCGGGATGGATCGGACGTTGAGATGGAGCAGATTTCGGAGCGATGACCTAGGTCGAGCTCGGCTGGGTGCGCGTCGCCGGCCGCACCAAGGGCGCATGCGCCTCGGGCCGCGCCATCGCGCCGTACTCGGCCATGGCATACGCCGCCTCGGCGTGCTGGGTCCGGTCGAGGCCGGCGTACTCCGCCTCCTCGTCCACCCGAAGACCCATGGCGAAGTCCAGGACCTTGGCGATGGCGTAGCTCAGCGTCCCGGTGAAGACCAGCACCGCGGCGACCGCCAGGGCTTGCTCGCCCAAGAGCTTCGCGCCGCCGCCGAAGAAGAGCCCGTCCGCGCCGGAGGGATTGATGGACCTGGTGGCGAAGAGGCCGACCATCAGCGAGCCGAGGATTCCACCGACGAGGTGCACGCCGACCACGTCGAGCGCGTCGTCGAAGCCGAAGCGGAATTTCAGGTCGACGGCGTAGAAGCAGACCACCCCGGCGGCCAGGCCGACCACCATCGCCGGGCCACCCCCGACGTAGCCCGCGCACGGGGTGATGGCCACCAGGCCCGCGACCGCTCCCGAGGCGGCGCCCAAGGTCGTCGCGTGCCCGCGCCGCAGCTTCTCGCCCAAGACCCAGCCGAGCATGCCGGTGGCGGCGGCCATATGCGTGTTGATGAGCGCCTGCGCGGCCAGGGCCCCGGCCGCCAGCGCCGAGCCAGCGTTGAAGCCGATCCACCCAAACCAGAGAATGCCGGTCCCGAGCAGCGTCAAAGGCAGGCTGTGCGGCGGCATGGCCTCGCGAGGCCAGTTCTTGCGCTTGCCGATGATGAGCGCCACCACCAGCGCCGCGACGCCCGCATTGATATGGACCACCGTGCCGCCGGCGAAGTCGAGCGCGCCCCGCTTGAAGAGCCAGCCGTTGGGGCTGAAGACCCAATGGGCGACCGGTGAATAGCAGAGGACGGACCAGACGGCGACGAAAGCCACATAGGCCGAGAACTTCATCCGGTCGGCCAGCGCGCCGCTGATCAGCGCGGGCGTGATGACCGCGAACATCATTTGGTACGCGAAGAAGGCCGGCGCCGGGACGACCAGCGCCAAATCCCCGGTGTAGCCCGGGAGCGCCTTGGCCTCGAAGAGCCCGCGCATACCCCAGAAGCTCAGATCGCCGAGCAGGCCCGCGTGATCCCCTCCGAACGCCAGGCTGAACGTGAACAGGCCCCAGAGCGTGCTCACCACCCCGAGTGCGATGAAGTTTTGCATGAGCATGGCCAGCACGTTCTTGGACCGCACCATGCCGCCATAGAAGAACGCAAGGCCCGGCGTCATGAACATCACCAGCGCGGCCGAGACCAGCACCCACGTCGTGTGACCCGACTCCATCGCTCCTCCTTGGTCGTTGGCAGCGCGAAATATCGCCACGCGAACGGGCGGTCAAACGCAGAATCGACCGGATTTTCGCAGCCTTTGGTTGGCTCTCGAATACGAGGCGATTCTCTCCGATCCACGGCGGCTATCGCCCCAAGCGGCCCAGCGGTCGTGCCCCTCGCGCTTTTACCTGTTTCATGGCCGACGGCCGGCCGAGGCACCGAAACCCGCGCAGTGGGGAGCGCTCGACGCAAGGACCCGGGCTATCCTTCCCGCATAGCATTTGCCCGCGAAAGGACCTTCTGATGAAGACCCTCAACCCGGCGACCGGGGAGATTCTCCGCGAATACCCCGAGCACGGAGCGGCGGAGGTCGAGCGCCGCCTGGCGCAGGCCCTGGTGGCGTACAAGGCCTTGAGCCGCACGTCGTTCGACGAGCGCGGCGAGAAGCTGCGGCGGGCGGCCAAGGCGCTGCGCGACGGCCTCCCCGCGTACGCGCGACTCATGACCGAGGAGATGGGCAAGACCATCGTCTCGGCGGAGGCCGAAGCCGAGAAGTGCGCCTGGGTTTGCGAGTACTACGCCGAGCACGCCGAGCGGTTCCTCTCCCCGGAGCGCGTCGCGTCCGACGCCGCGGAGAGCCTCGTCCGCTTCGACCCCTTGGGCCCCATCCTCGCGGTGATGCCCTGGAACTTTCCCTTTTGGCAGGTCTTCCGCTTCGCCGCGCCGGCGCTGATGGCGGGGAACGTCGGGCTGCTCAAGCACGCTTCGAACGTGCCGGGCTGCGCGCTGGCCATCGAGGACATCTTCCGGCGCGCCGGCTTCCCGGAGGGCGCGTTCTCGGCGCTGCTCATCCCTTCGAGTCAGGTCGAGGCGGTGATTCGCCACCCGGCGGTCCAGGCGGTGACGCTGACCGGCTCGGAGCCCGCCGGGCGCAGCGTGGCCGCGACGGCCGGCGCCGCGCTGAAGAAGACCGTGCTCGAGCTCGGCGGGAGCGACCCCTTCCTCGTGCTCGCCGACGCCGACGTTCCGTCCGCGGCGAGCTTCGCCGCCAAGGCGCGGGCCATCAACAACGGGCAGTCCTGCATCGCGGCCAAGCGCTTCATCGTCGAGGAGCGCGTGGCCCCGGCGTTCGAGCAGGCGCTCTCCCGGGCCATGGAGTCGCTGAAGGTGGGCGACCCCATGGACCGCGCCACCGACGTCGGCCCCATCACCCGCGAGGACCTGTTGGAAGAGCTGCACGGCCAGGTGACCCGCGCCGTGGGCCAGGGCGCCAAGCTCCTCACCGGCGGCCGCAGGCTCGCCGGCGAGGGCTACTTTTACGCCCCGACGGTCCTCGCCGGCGTCGAGCCCGGAATGAGCGTCTTCGACGAGGAGACCTTCGGCCCCGTCGCGGCGGTGACCCGCGCCAAGGACGCTCAGGATGCCGTGCGGCTCGCCAACCTGTCGCGGTTCGGCCTGGGGGCGAGCGTGTGGACCTCGGACCCGCAGCGCGGCAAGGCGCTCGCCCGGGAGATTGAAGCGGGAATGGTGTTCGTGAACGGCGTGGTCAAGAGCGACCCGAAGCTGCCGTTCGGCGGCGTGAAGGCCTCGGGCTATGGGCGCGAGCTCGGCAGCTTCGGGATCCGGGAGTTCGTGAACATCAAGGCGGTCTGGGTGAGGTAGCGCGAGGCGGCGGGCGGCGCGCGCTTCGCTGGCGCCGGGCCGAAAGGAGGCGAAGGCTCGCGGAAGGGGCTCACGGGCGCGAGAAGACCTGCCCGCGCGCCACGAGGCTCTCGGTGGCGCCCAGATAGCCATCGAGCCAGCCTGCCATCGGAGCGATTCGAGCGAGCTCCACGGCTCCTTTCGCGAAGGCAAACAGCGCGACCAGGGTGGGGGCGCTCGCGTAGCCGGCGCCGAATCCGAACGCGCTCTTCACGGCGTATCGGGCGACGAAGTCCTGGGCGGGCACCGCCATTCGCCCCTGCGGATCCCGCTCCGCCGCTGCGTCCCGGATGTGGAGGGTTCCCCGGAAGGATGCGGCGCGGCCCGGGGAGCCCAGATCCTGCGCCCAGCGGTCGACGAGGGCGAGGTCGAAGCCCATGCTCGCGAGCTGCAGGGACAGCATCGAGAGCGACCCGACGTAGGCGCTGGACAGGAGCGGGATGCAGCGGAACCGCTCCGAGAGCTCTCGATCGTTCCAGGCCGCCTCGACCCCGCGCGTGCCGAGCAGCGACAGGACGGGGGTCTCGTCGCGAAGCGCCCCGGTCGCGCCGGCCTGGCCTGCCTTCCAGCGGACGAGCTCTTGGTCCCGCGCGGAGAGCCGGGAGAAAGGCGCGGTCGTGAACAGGCGGATGAGGACGAGCGAATTCCCAAAACGCTCGTTCAGCGCGTCGACGAAGGCCTGCGCCGCCTCTTGAACGCTCGCGAAATCGCGCTTCCCCCAATTCAAAGGAACAACGTCGCCGCCACTCTCGTTCGCACCTCGAGCCATGCTGTCTCCCACCGGGCACCACCCGAGCCAGGCCCTGAGGTCTGGCGCCTCATGTCCTTGCCGTCATGCGGCGAGATTGCTTCGCGAAGAGGCTGAGGACGTTATCGCAAAAACCGAGCGAGCCATTCAATGGATTCGATGGGCGGCTTCACATCGTTGGGGGCAAACACTCCATTCGCGGACACTTTCGACCGCGGCTCACTGCGCCAAGGCCCGCACCGCGAGCTCGAAGACCCTCGGGGCGCGCGCCAGCGCGGCAAAGGCGCCCCGGCGCACTGCGGGCCACCCGGCGAGCAGCACCAGGGCGCCCGCCTTCAGGGCCCGAGTCCGCAGGAGCTTCTCGTGCTCTCGCTCGTAGCCCTCGAACCCTCCCCCACCGCCGCAAACCTCGGAGAGCGCCGCGCCGAGCGCCGCCGCGCTCTCAAAGGCGAGCGTGAGGCCCTCGCCGCAGATGGCGTCCACCGCGCCCGCCGCGTCGCCCACCAGCGCGGCCCGCCCCAGGGCCACCCGCCTCGCCCGCGCGCTCAGCGGACCCGCGCCCAAGGTCGCGGAATCCGGGACGCCCCCGCGCAGTCGCGCCACGACCCGCGGGAACCGGGCGAGCAGCCCGTCGAAGTCCACCGAGCGTGCGCGGTCCGCGCCGAGCAGAAAGGCCACGCCCAGGTGCTCGGGTCCGACCGGCGTCAGATAGCACTCGGCGCCCTCGCTCCAATGCACCTCCACGAACGAGCCCGGGGCGACCTTGCGGTAGTGCCGGCACACGCCCAAGCGCCGGGCGCCCCGGCGCGGGGTGTCGAGCCCCAGCTGTCGCCTCAGGCTCGAATGCACTCCGTCGGCGACGACCAAAGTCAGCGCTCGGATCCGCTCGCCGCCCATCTCGAGCGTCACCGCGTCCGCGCCGACCGCCACTGCACGGGCGACGGCGCCGAAGTGGATGGCGGCCCCGCGGTCCTCGGCCGCGCGGGCGAGCGCTCGGGACAGCGCCGTGCGGCGGGCCCCCAGTCCAGTCCCCGTCGCGAAACGGGCTTCGAGCGCCTCGCCGCTCTCCTGCACGTACCGAAGGCCGTCGAAGGGCGCGCACTGGTCGGGGTCGAGGTGCGCCCGGGCCCCGAGCCGCTTTAGCGCCGCCGCGCCGCGGGGCATCAAGCCCTCGCCGCAGGCCTTGTCGGGCGCCGAGGGCTGCCGCTCGAAGACCGCCACCGACAGCCCGCGCCCTGCGGCCTCCGCGGCTGCCGCCAACCCCGCGGGGCCTCCGCCGACGACGGCGACGTCCACCGCGCGCACGGCCGTCACTCGCCGCGCCGCTTCGCGCGCCACAGGGCCGCCTGGCTGCGGACCATCGCCTTGGCCAGGCTGAGCGCGCTCACCGGGCTCGGCGGGCGGAGCTCGCCGACCTCGAACTGCCGCGCTGCCTCGCCGCGCCGCAGCTTCCCGCTGGACGTCCGCGGCAGCGTCCCCGGCGCGAGCAGCTCGACGGCGTAGGGGCGGATGCCAGTGCGCTCCGCCACGCGCCCGCGGATCTTTGCGGGCAGCTCGGGGTCCTCGCGCGCCGAGGCATCGCGCTCGACGAGCAGCGCCAGCTCCTCGCTTCCCACCTCCGCCGGCACGAACCCGAACGCCACCGCGCACCCGCAGCGGACGCCGTCCAGGCCCTCGAGGCACTCCTCGAACTCCTGCGGCGAGTGATTGGCCCCGCGCAGCACGACGATTCTCCTTGCTCCTGCCGCACAGGTAGAGCTCGCCCTCGGCCACGAACCCCAGGTCGCCGGTGTCGAGCCAGCCGTCAACGAGCGCGCGGGCGGTGTGCTCGGGCGCGCCGAAGTAGCCCTGCATCACGCTCGGGCCCCTCACGAGCACGCGCCCGACCTGCCGCTCCCCCGCGGGCTTGCCCGCCGCGTCGCGCACCTCGACCGCGACCCCGGGGACGGGCTCGCCCACGCTCACCAGCTCCCGCCCCCCCGGCCGCGCGGCGCCCTCCTTCGCCAGCGCCGCCGCGTCCACGCTCAGGCAGCGAAAGCGCGCCTCGGGCCTGGAGAAGGTCACCGCCAGCGACGCCTCCGAGAGGCCATAGACCGGCGTCAGCGCCTCGGGGCGCAGGCCGAACCGGGCGAATCGATCGGCGAAGGCCCGCAAGATGGAGGGCGAGACCGGCTCGGCGCCGTCGAGCGCGAGCCGCCACGAGGAGAGGTCGACGCCCTCGAGCTCCTCGTCCCGCACGCGCCGCGCGCACAAGCCGTAGGCGAAGTTCGGCGCGGCGGAGATCGTCGCCCGGTGTCGCGACACAGCGCGCAGCCAGAGGGCGGGCTTGGCCAGGAACAGCTCCGGGCCCAGGAGGC
The DNA here is from genome assembly GCA_963772225.1 of uncultured delta proteobacterium. Taxonomy (GTDB): domain Bacteria; phylum Myxococcota; class Myxococcia; order Myxococcales; family UBA5297; genus CAVYWD01. The sequence continues at coordinate 423,052 of CAVYWD010000001.1, forward strand.
ACAACGTCCCGGGCCGGTAGAGCGCCTCGAGCAGACAGCCGATGAGCCCCATGTCGTGGTACAGCGGCAACCAGCTCACGCCGGACCGGGCACCCTCCGGGATGAACGAGTCGATGGCCGCCACGTTGGCGAGCAGGTTCGCGTGGGTGAGCGCCACCGGCTTCGCATCCACGGTGGTGCCGCTCGAGAATTGGATGAGCGCCAGGTCCTCGGCCCTGGCCTCGTGCGCCAGAAGCTCGCCGCGCGCGGCGAAGAGCCCCTCCACGGTGTGGCAGCCCAGCGCAGGCGCGCCCCCGGCGACCGACTCGCCAATCAGCCGGCGGATGCGGGCGTCGGTGACGAGCAGCCGCGCGCCGGTGAGACCGATCATCCGGGCCGTCCGCTGGTGGTACTCCTCGAGCCTGCCCAGGCGCAGCGGCGGGTAGAGCGGCACCGGCACCGCGCCCGCCAGGAGCGCGCCGAAGAAGGCGTCCATGAACGCCAGCCCGGTGGGCAGGACGATGGCCACCCGGTCGCCCGGCGCGATGCCGAGCTCGACGAGCCGCGCCGCCGCCCGGCGCGCGCGGGCCTCGACCTCGCCGAAGGAGACGGACGACTCGCGCTCCGCGGCGTCGACGAAGACGAGCCCATGATCGCTTCGCGCCGCCGCGGCGAGCGCCTCTGGGACCGTGGCGAACTTCACGGATGGAGCAGGCCTTGACACCATGGGCTCAACCCTCCGGGCTCGACGATTGCTCCTGCGCGCGACGCACCACCAAGCTCGCGAGGTCGCCCAAGGTGCGCAGCTCCCCGGCGTCCTCTTCCCGGAGGTGGACGCGAAAGCGGTCCTCGAGCGCCACGGCCAGGGTGATCTGCGCGAGCGAGTCGAGGGCGAGGTCGCGCGAGAGCTCAAGGCCGGGCCCGGCCGGATGGGCGAGCCCGAGCACCTCCGAGAGAACCCGGCCAATCTCCTCCAGGACCTCGGCCTGCGACGGGAAGCTCAAAGGCCCCTCCAGGGCAGCGCGGGGACGAAGCGAGGCGTCCCCTCGAACGCGCGCTCCCAAGCCGGGCCGAGCGCGGCCTCCTCCTCAGGGATCCGAGCGGCGAGCAGCAGCGCGTTGGCCGCGCTGAACGCCGCCGCGGTCCACACGGCGCCGTGGACGAGCGGGACGAGCGCCACCTCCGCGACGACCGCCGCGTAGTTGGGGTGGCGGACGTAGCGGTACGGGCCACGGCGGACGGGGGCCTCGCCCGGCACTGTCAGGACGCGCGTATTCCAACGCTCGCCCAGCGAGGCGACAGCCCAGTAGCGCAGGCCCTGGGCGAGGAGCGCGCCCGCGAGCGCCGCGGCGCCGAGCGCGCCGGGGAACGTCCGCCGCAACAGCAGGACCTCGGCCGCGCAGGAGGCAAGGAAGAACCCGTGGAGGAGCTTCATGGCCGCGAAGTGCCCCTGCCCCACCTCCACCGCGCCCCTGGCCAGGGACCTGGCCGCGTTCCGCCGCGAGAGGGCGAGCTCGAAGAGGCGCTCCAGGGCGAGGAGGAGCAGGAAGGCGAGGTACAGGCGCTGGCTCGGCGTTCCCATGGCGTTCGAGCCTCACCACTGGAGGAGGAGGAGCTCCGAACAGAAGCCTGGGCCCATGGCGAGGAGCATGCCGTAGTCCCCGGGCTCGGCCTGCGCGGCGTCCAGGGTCGCGCGCAGGACGAACAGCACCGAGGCGCTGGAGAGGTTGCCGATGCGCTCGAGCGACTCCCAGGAGTGACGGAGCGCCGAGGGCGGGACCTCCAGGGCGTCGGCGAACGCCTCGATGACCTTGGGCCCGCCGGTGTGGCAAACCCAATGGCGGATCTGCTGGCGCGACAGCCCCAGCGGACCGAGGAATGCGTCCACGTCCCGCCTCAGGAACTCGCGCGCCAGCGCCGGCACCGTCGCCGCGAGGACCACCTTGAAGCCGGAGTCGGTCACGTCCCAGCCCATGACCCGCTCGGTGTTCGGGTACATCACCGACCGCGTGGCCAGGACCTGCGGCCCGCGGCGCCCGCGGCGCTCGCCTCCGCCGAGGACGATGGCCGCGGCGCCGTCGCCGAACAGCCCGGAGGCGACCAGGTTCTGCACCGAGACGTCCTCGCGCTGCAGCGTGAGCGAGCAGAGCTCCACCGAGAGCAGCGCCGCGGTCTGGCCGGGAAAGGCGCGCAGGTAGTCGCTCGCCCTCGCCGAGCCCGCCGCGCCCGCGACACAGCCCATGCCGAAGAGGGGCGTGCGCTTCAAGTCGGGCCGCAGCGGCATGCGGTTCATCAGGCGCGCGTCGACGGACGGGGTGGCGAGGCCGGTGACGGTGGTGAAGAACAGGTGGTCGAGCTCCTGGGCCGCGAGCCCCGCGCGCGCAAGGCCGTCCTCGAGCGCCTTCTGGCCCAGGTCCAGCGCCGCGCGGATCCAGGCGTCGTTGGCCTTCTGGAACGACGTCAGCTCGCGGTAGGCCTCCAGGGGCAAGGCGAGGTGGCGCCCGCCGACGCGCACCGCGCGGTGGAGCTGTTCCAGGCGGTCGGCGTTGTGGTGCTTCTTGGCCCAGAGCGCGCGCAGCGAGGCGAGGAGCTGCTCTTGGTCGACGTAGTGCTCGGGGAGCGCGGTCCCAACCGAGAGGATCGAAGGCGACTCCATGCGCAACGGCTCCCGGCATTCGGCGGCGAGAGAAGCCTAGGCACGCCGAACCCGGGGGGCCAACCTCGATTGGGTGAAGCCTGGCGCCGCGTCACCCCAACCTTTCCCCGCGAGCGGGGTGAGGCGGCGGATTACGGCGCCCCGAAGAGCAGCGCCGCGGCGGCGACTGCGGCGGCGATCAAGATGGGGATGGCGGCCTCGACCGGGAGGCTCACCTGCTGGAAGAACCCGGCCCCCTGCGCGCCGCTCACCGACGCCCGGCGCCGCTTGCGCAACCGCTTCAGGACCTGCGCCGCAAAGCCCACCGGGGCCCGGGCGCGCTCGGCGCCGCGGACCAGCTCCACCGCGCGCTCGTAGCGAAGGAGCCCCTGCTGGCACTGCTCGCAGCCCGACAGGTGCCGCCGAAGGAGCAGGGCCTCGTCCGCCGGCAGCTCGGCGTCGAGCAGCGGCGCGAACATCTCTTGCGCGCGGGCGTGATCGAGCGATGGGGATTGGGAGATCACCGCTGCTCCTCCTCTTGGAGGCGGGCCACGATGTCGGCGAGCAAGATGCGCGCGCGGTGGAGGCGGCTCTTCACGGTGCCCTCGGGCAGCTCGGTCACGGCGGCGACGTCATGGTACGAGAGCCCTTCCAAATCGCGCAACACGACCAGCAACCGCTGCTCCTCCTCGAGCTCGGCGATGGCCCGCTGGACGAGATCGCGCCGCTCGCGCTCGACGATGTCCTCGTCCGGGCGCCGGCTCGGGGCGCGCTCCTCCAGCACGCCCTCCGGGACGAGCGAGAGCTCCGTGGCGCGGTGGCGCTCGCGGCGCGCGAGGTACTTGAGGCGATTCAGACAATGGTTCTTCGCGACCCGGTAGATCCAAGTCGACAGATGGCTCTCGCCGCGGAAGCCGGGCAGCGCGTCGTGCACCGCCACGAAGACCTCCTGGGAGACGTCCAGGGCCTCTTCTCGGTCGCCCAGCATCCGGAAGAGGAGCTCGAAGACCCGGTCCTGGTGGTCGCGCATCAGCCGGGCGAAGGCGCGCTCGTCACCCCGCCGGAGCAGCCGGACTTGGCGTTTCTCGCGGTAGAGCTGCAACGGGTTGAAGAACGGCGCCCGCTCCGGCGCCTGGGCGCTGGCCGCCTCGAGCCCCTGCACCGCTGGGATGACCTCGGCCATCGGCCTCGCGCACCTCGCCGTTCGCTCATTATGACCGCGCGGCGCCGCCGAAAGTTCTGCCAGCCGTGTCAGCGCGGGCTTGCCGCCGCGAAACCCAGCGATTTCAAGTACAAATCCGCCAGCGCGTCCTCCGCGAACCAATAGTCGTCCATGGGCCGATAGCGGCTCGCAGGCGGGGCGTCGCGGACCTCCAGCTTCACGCCGCCGGGCGCGGCGTCGGCGACGGAGGCGCGCACCTGGCAGCGGTGGGTGACGCCGTCGAGGAGCGGGTTGCCCTCCAGGCAGACCTGGTCGCCCACCCCGAGCCTGCGCACGAACACCAGGGCGCTGTCGCGCTTTTCCTGGCAATCGGCGCGCCGGTCCGAGTCGGCTTGGGCGCGGCAGCGATCCGACTTGGGCGCCTCGACCCGCGGGACGCCTCGCCCTGCCTTGCCGGACGTGTCGACGAATGCCCCGGCGAGCGCGTTGCATCCGGCCAGGCCAAGGGCGGCGAAGGCGGCGAGGTGGCGCATGGTTCCCCTTGAAAGGCTGGGCGCCAATCGAACGGCGCGCGGACGCCTAAGTCATCGCTCCGAAATATCTGCTCCATCTCAACGTCCGATCCATCCCGGCTGGCGTCGTTGCTCGTCGGTGACATGCCCTTTGGCATGCGCCCTCCTCGCGCCTCGCCATCCTTTGCGCCTCGGACGTTGAGATCTGGAGCATCTATTTCTGCGCGATTCCTAATCCTGCGGCCGATTCGGGTTGCGCACGCCGAGCAGATACGCCGACATGAAGGCCTCGATGTCCCCGTCGAGCACCTGGCTGGGGCTGGTGTTGTCGATGCCCGTGCGGTGGTCCTTCACGAGCTGGTAGGGCGCCAGCACGTACGAGCGGATCTGCGAGCCGAAGGCGATGTCCATTTTCTGGGACTCGACGCGGTCGCGCTCGGCGTCGCGCTTCCGCTGCTCGATCTCGTAGAGGCGCGAGCGGAGGATTTGCCAGGCGACGTCGCGGTTGCGGCTCTGGCTTCGCTCGGTCTGCACGGTGACGATGATGTTGGTGGGCAGGTGCCGCAGCTGGATGGTGGAGGAGGTCTTGTTCACCTTCTGGCCGCCCGCGCCCGAGCCGCGGATGGCCTTGATCTCCACGTCTTTCTCCGGGATGTCGATGTGGATGCTGTCCTCGACCTGGGGATAGACGAAGACTGAGGCGAAGCTCGTCTGGCGCCGGGCGTTGGCGTCGAACGGGCTGATGCGCACCAGCCGGTGGACGCCGTTCTCCGCCTTCAGGTAGCCGTAGGCGAACTCGCCGTCGATCTGCAGGGAGCAGTTCTTGAGCCCCGCCTCCTCGCCGGCCACGAAGTCGTTGAGCTCCGCCTTCCAGCCCTTGCGCTCGCAGTAGCGGGAGTACATGCGAAGGAGCATCGCGGCCCAGTCCATGGACTCGGTGCCGCCGGCTCCGGCGTTGATGTCCATGAAGGCGCCGGCCCGGTCATTGGGCCCTGCGAGCATGCGCGCGAACTCCATGGCGCCGACCAGCCGCTCGACGTCGTCGAGGGCGGCCCCGGCCGATTCGACCTCGCGCTCGTCCTTGGCCTCCTCGGCGAGCTCCAGCAAGACCTGGCCGTCCTCGAGCCCCTTCGCCGCCTTCTCGAACTCGGAGACCCGCGCCTCGGCGCTCGCCTTCTCCTTCAGGACGGCCTGGGCCTTCTGGTTGTCGTTCCAGAAGGTAGGCACCTGGGCAATGGACTCGATTTCGGAGAGGCGGGCCTTCTTGCCGTCGATGTCAAAGATGCCCCCGGAGGGCCGCGAGGCGCCTCTGGAGCTCTTCGATGCGCGCGTGGTGAAAAGCCATGGAGACGACCCTTTGCACGCGAGCCTTGGCCCGCGGCCCTTCCTGGAAATTCGAACCGAGAAAGGCAAAGACGTGGCGTGGAGGAACGAGCGAACCGGGCGCCCCCGAGGGTGCGTCAGGCCTTGCCGTCGAACCAGTGCTTCTCGACCTCGACGGGCTCGTCCTTCCGCAGGGCGCCTTCGGCGACGGCGTCCTCGATGGCCGCCTCGGCAGCCACCGCGGCGGAGAGCTGAATGGGAGAGGCGCCGGCGGACGGGCGGACCTCGACGGCGGAATGGGCGGCCGGGTGCGTGCCCTGCCCCGCGCCGGCAGCCAGGAACGCTGCGATGGCCTCTCGCGCGACCGCACCCACCGGCCGCCCCGTCTGCTGGGCAAGGGCGTTGAGCGCGTCGGACATCTCGGGATTGATCCGCAGCGCCAAGAGCCGCGCTTGCGCCAGCGCCTTGGTGAGGTTCTCGAGCGCCTGGCTTGGCCGCGCGATCTGGTAGTCGCCCGCGTCGATCATCGCTCGAATCTTGCGGACGAGGTCCTCGCGGTTCAGCCACGCGTCGTCCAGCCAGACACACTCCGAGTCAAGGTCGATCTCAAAGGCTTCCATGGTTTCTCCAGGGGAATGCGGCAAAGGCAGCAAGGTTTGCGTCCCGCGGGGTCTCAAGTCAAGGTTTTGGGTGGCCGAAATTAGCGGCTCGCGGCTTCGCGCTGCCCTTTGAGGCGCTGGTATTCGGCCCAGTGGCGGCGAGCCTCCTCGAGCTTCCGGGCGATCTCGTCGGTCAGCGACTCGCTGACCTCCGCCGACGCCCCAGGCAGTTGGGCCATCCACCGACCGGCGGGCGACGAGAGCGGGGCGCTGCACTCCCCGGCTTCGACCACCACCTGCGCCCCCTCGGCCTGCAGGCCCTTCCCCGGGCTGGCCCAGGACAGGCGGCAGCGCAGGTCGCCCTGGTAGGCGACGACGAGATTGAGGACCACGCGCTGGAAGAACTCGCCGTCGCGGTCGTCGAAGATCTCCAGCTCGGTGGCCACGAAGGCCTCGCCCTCCAGCGCGAGGACCAACCGGCCACCGCGGGACTCGAGGCGCAGCTCTCCGCCCTGCGCAACCCCGCGGGCCGCGCCGCGCTCGCCGGCCTGCAGCCCGTCGAAGTACTCGGCCACTGCCTGCGCGTCTTCGCGCGGAACGCGCAGCGCCAGCTCCTCCACGTCACACTCCAAAAGGTAGTTGCCCATCGGGACCTCGCGCGCCGCGCTCTCAGGCGCATGACTTTCAGAGCTGCTCCCTCGGCGCGCTTGTTGGATGAAAGCGACGAGCCCCCCTGCTTCATTCCCGGGAGCGCGCAGGCGCTTCTTCGCGCGCTCTCGATGCTCCTTCTCCTTCGGTTGCCGCCCTCGAGGCGGCCGGGTACGATCGCGGAACTCGCGATGATCTTCAATGCTCTCCTCGTGGCGTCTTTGGTCGCGGCCCCGGCAACCGAGGCGGTGAGCCCCGGGCGGCCGCGCCAGCTGCTCGATCGCGTGGCGGCCATGCTCGACAACGAGCCGCTCCTGCTCTCGGAAGTCGAGCTGGAGACGCGGGTCGCGCTCGTCCAGCGCTCCGGCCCCGACGAGGCCGAGAAGCCCTTCTCCGACGGGCAGGTCGGGGCGGCGCTCGAGCGCTCCATTCATTATCGGCTGGCGCTGGCCGAGGCCGAGCGCCTGCAGGTCTTCCCGCCTTCCGAAGGGGAGAGCGCGCGCCTCCTCAAGGCCTTCGCGGCCCGGTTCCCCAGCTCCGCCGCCTACCGGGGCTTTCTGCAGCGCCTCGAGGTGAGCGAGAGCGCCGTCGCCGCCATTCTCCAGCGCGACCTGAGGGTCGAGCGGTACATCGACAGCCGCGTTCAAGTCCGCGCGCACATCAGCGACGACGACCTACGGGAGCGCTACGCCACCCGCCCCGCGGACTACGAGGGCCACTCCTTTCAGGAGGCGCGGGAGCGGATCCGCGGGGAAATTGCCCGCGAGCGCTATCCGACTCAAGTCGAGCAGCTTCTCGCAGAGCTGCGCGCCAAGGCGCGGGTCCGTTACGCCGCCGCCTTCGCACGCCCCCCTTCCGGCGCTCCGCGCGAGGGGGCGCCCGAAGGTGACAGCCAAGGCGCTCGTCCCTAGGCTTACGCAAAAGGAGATCGAGCGAGCCCGTGCGACGCCCTGACCTCAGCGACCTGACCTCGCCCGCGGCAGGGCCTTTCGCGCTGCGAAAGATGACCCAGGTCGACCTGGCCGAGGTCATGCGCATCGAGAAGCTGGCCTTCAAGCACCCCTGGTCCGCCGATCTCTTCCGCCGCGAGCTCGAGCACCCGTGGTCGACCATCCTGGTGGCCGAGGAGGACCAGGAGGGCCAGCGGCGGCTCCTCGGGTTTCTCATCTATTGGCTCGTCCACGACGAGATCCACATCCTGAACGTGGCCAGCGAGCCGTCTCAGCGGCGGCGCGGCGTGGCCCGCGCGCTGATGCGCGCCTGCCTGGAGAACGGCGTGAAAGCCGGGGGCCGCCTGGCGACGCTCGAGGTGCGAAGGTCCAACGCGCCGGCCATCACGCTCTACCAATCGCTGGGCTTTCGCTCGGCGGGGATTCGGGCGAACTACTACGCCGACGAGGGCGAGGACGCCGTCGTCATGCTGCTCGACCTGCCCTAGTCTCCTGGAAGTGAGCTCCTGCGGCGGCGCTCGGCCCACGCCGCTCGCAGAGCCTCCTGGCGACGTGCGCCACATTGACCTGGCCGCCGAGCGCCGCCTAGACTCCGCGCCCTCTCGGGAGGAGAGGAGAGCCCCTTGGCTGCAGAACGCGATATCTACGAGATCCTCGGCGTCCCGCGCTCCGCGACGCCGGAGGAGCTCAAGAAGTCCTATCGCAGGCTGGCCAAGAAGTATCACCCGGACGTGAACCCGGGGAACAAGCAGGCGGAGGAGAAGTTCAAGGAGCTCACCGCGGCCTTCGAGGTCCTGAGCGACCCGAAGAAGCGCGCTCTCTACAACGAGCTCGGCGCCGACGCCGCGCGCATCGGCTTCGACCCCGAGAAGGCCAAGGCCTACCGCCAATGGAAGTCGGCGCGGGACACCGGCGCGGGCGCCGGCGGCGAGTTCGGGGGCTTCGAGTTCGGTGAGGACTTCGACCTGGGCGACATCCTCGGGAGCATCTTCGGCGGGGGCGCCGGAGGGCGCGGCCGAAGGGAGGCCCGCTCGCCCGCGACCGCGGCGCCGACCGCCGGCGAGGACCTCACCCTGGAAATCGAGATCTCGCTCAAGGAAGCGGTCAAGGGCGGCGAGCGCGCCATCACGTTCGCGCGCCCCGGCCGCTGCGATCGCTGCAGCGGACTGGGCGCCGTACCCGGCGGCAAGGCGCGCACCTGCCCCACCTGCGGCGGCTCGGGCCGCACGCGGATCACGCGCGGGCCCATCAACTTCGCCGGGGCCTGCCCGACCTGCGGGGGCTCGGGCCGCGTCGCCGGAGCCTGCCCGCGCTGCGAAGGGTCGGGCGTGGTCACCGAGCAGGCGCGCATCACGGTGCGCATCCCGCTGGGCGTCGCCGACGGCTCGAAGATCCGCCTGGCCGGCCAGGGCGCGGCCGGAACCCACGGCGGCGCCGCCGGCGACCTCTACCTCGTCCCGCGGATCGCCCCGCACCCGCTCGTGCGCCGGGACGGCAGCGACCTGTCCATGTCTCTGCCCGTGACCGTGGGCGAGGCCCTCAAGGGCGCGGAGGTGCGCGTCCCCACGTTCGACGGCGACGTCTCGGTCCGAGTGCCGCCTAACTCCCAGAGCGGGCGCAAGCTGCGCCTGCGCGGTTTGGGAGTGCCCCAGCTCAAGGGCGGCACCCGGGGCGACCTCTACGTCGAGCTCTTGATCGTCCTCCCCGAGCACCTGGGCGACGCCGCGCGGCGCGCCGTCGAGGAGCTCGACCGCGCCTACCACAAAGACGTGCGCGCCGAGCTGCAGCTTTGACCCTCGGCCGCGAGGCCCCGTCCCGCATGTACGGCCCAACTCGAATCAGCCCGCGCGACTTTCGGCACGAAGGAGTTTCCAACCCATGGGCCTGCTCAATCTGTTCTCCGGTAGCTCCGAGAAGCGCATCAAGTCGCTCCAGAAGAAGGTCACCGAGAGGTACGGCCCGCCCGAAAATCGGCAGAAGGCCATCGACCAGCTCCTGGACCTGGGCACACCGGAGGCGCTCTCGGCGCTCCTGATGCGCTTCACCGTCAAGGCCGAGCCGTCGATCACCGACGCCGAGGAGAAGGACTACACCTACAGCGCCGTCCTCAAGCGCGAGGGCGAGGCGGTGGAGCCGCTCCAGGCCTTTCTGCGCCGCAGCGACGTGGCGTCGAGCTGGGCGGTGAAGATGCTGCGGGAGCTCCTCCCGGAGACGGACGTCGTCACGCTCTGCGTCGACATCCTGGCGAAGCTCGGCCCCGAGTACACCCGCGACCCCGAGAGGAAGACGGTGCTCATCAGCACTCTGGGCGACCTCCAGGACGAGCGCTGCGTCCCCACGCTCCTGCCGTTCCTCGCCGACCCCTCCGACGACGTGCGCATCGCCGCCGCGGCTGCCCTCACCCGCCACCGCGACGAGCGCTCGCGCGAGGCCTTCCTCAAGGCCTTCGTCGACTCGCTCGACCGCGGCCGCGTCGCGGCCGCCTTGGCCAGCTCGCTGGCCGAGCTGGGCTTCGGCGTCCAGGGGTTTCGCGAGAAGGTGGAGAAGGGCCTGCCCGACGGCTACTTCGTCGATCGCGCGGGCATCGTGAAGAAGAGAGGCTAGCACCAGCGCCGCAGCATCGACCTGGGAGCCTCCCGTCGCCCACGGCCACATCACCGTCGCCGACCACGTCGAGCGCCCACGCCGACGTCAACGGGCATGCCTCGTAGGGAAAGCGCGTCTTGAGCATTCCCCAGCTCATCGCGCGGCACCCCGGCGACCGCTCGCCTGGCGGCCTGCCGGCAGCGAATCGCTCGCCGGCTCGTCGAGAGACATCATCCAGCAGCCGACGCTTTCCGCTTCGGAACGCGGCGCCACTTTGCAGCGCGGCGCACGACCGGGTTACATGCCCAATGTGAGCGCGACCACTGAGAAGTCCGGAAGGCAACTGAGCTCGAAAACGCGTTCGGGCCAATCGGGCGGGCCGGCGAAGAAAAAGGTGGAGCTGTCGGCCCTGCCGCCCGAGGCCGTGAGGGCCATGGCCGATTCGGTGGCGGGCTCCCGGTGTCCCAGCGACGCCATCAAGAATCACCTGGCCATCGCCCGAGACCTGGTGCGAGCGCGCGCGACCTTCGTCTCGACGTTCGAGCCGCACAAGGGCCTGCTCAGCGTGACCGAGGTGCGCGGCCGGGCGGACGGCTCGGTCGTCAGCTGCCGGCCCGGCGAAGGCGCGGTGGGCAAGGCCTTCGCCGAGCGCGCCATTGTCGAGGAGGGCGCGCACCTCGCGATCCCGCTGCTGGAAGGCCCGCGGGCCGTCGGCGTGCTCTCGGTGCTCGGGGCGCGGCAGGCGGCCTCCGCCGACGTGTGGCAGGCTTTGGCGAGCCACCTGATCGCCGCGATGCAGGCCGCGGCGCTGCGCGATGCCGCCGTGCGGCGCACCCGGGACTTGGAGACGGCGGTCGCGGGGCTGAAGAGCCTGGACCGCGCCCGAGAGGAGCTCTTGGGCAACGTCTCGCACGAGCTCAAGAGCCCGCTCACGACCATCAAGGCCTACCTCGCCATGGCCCGGCGCGACCAGCTCGGCCCCCTGACCGACAAGCAGAAGAAGGCGTTCGAAACCTGCGACCGAAACGCCGACCGGCTCCTGCGGCTCATCAACGACATGCTCCTCATGAGCCGCCTCCAGAGCGGCCGGATGACCCTGGAGGAGCGGCCCTTCGCGTTGCGCGCGCTCGCCCAGGAGGCCGCCGGCACCCTGAGCCCCACGGCAGCGGCGAGCGGGGTCGTGCTCTTCCTGGAGAAGGCGCCCGAGGTCTACGTCAAGGGCGACCGCGAGCGGCTGCTCGAGGCGCTGGTCCACCTGCAGGAGAACGCCATCGTGTACAACCGCCCGGGCGGCCGGGTGGACGTGTCCATCCGCGCCGAGGCCGGGGTCGCCACCCTGTGCGTGCGCGACGACGGCGCCGGCATCGATGAGAAGGACCTGCCCCACATCTTCGAGCGGTTCTACCGCGGCGCCGGGAGCGGGTCGCGGGCGGGCACCGGCCTGGGGCTGTCGGTGGTCCGACAGGTGGCGCAGCTCCACGGCGGGAGCATCTCGGTCCAGAGCGCGCTCGGGCGCGGCTCAACCTTCGAGCTTCGCCTGCCGCTCTTCGCCGGCGAAGTGGCCGCGGGGTCGAGCGCCCCCGAGCCGCGCGACGGCGCCGTCCTGGTGGTGGAGGACGACGTCGACTGCCGCGAAGTTCTCTGCGAGCTCCTCGCCTCCGAGGGCATGAGCGTCATCCAGGCGGGCGACAGCGACGCCGCGCTCGAGCTCTTGGCCACCGCCCGACCCGCGCTCATCTTGCTGGACCTGCGGCTCGGCGGGAGCGACGGGCGCGCGGTCCTGGAGCACGTGCGCCAGGAGCCCCGGCTCGAGCGCACGCCCATCTTCGTCATCTCCGGAGCAGCGGACTCCGCGGCGGGCTTCCGGTACGACGGCCCCGAGCGGATCGACGGGTTCTTCGAGAAGCCGCTCAACCTCCCCCGCCTCCTCGACCGCGTCCGCTCGGTGGTGCAGCCCGAGGTCCGGGCGTTGCCGGGGACGGATCCGGGGCGTTGAGGTGACTCCCCGGTGCAACAACCAGGGCTCCCTCTCGACTGGTTGCCAGACGGGGGGCTGTCAACTAGATTTTCGGCGGCGGTCATAATCCTGCGCTGAATGTCTCGTTCCCCGGAACAGGAGTTCGGCCGGGTCTGCGAGTGTGCGATGAGCCATTCTTTTCTCAACGTCGCATCCGAGATTCAGTCGAGACGCATGGCGTTTGATCTCCCCCTCGAGTCCGTGGCACGACTGGCGAGGGTGACGCCCGCGCGCCTTCGGTCCATCGAGTCTGGCGAGCTCCCGTCCACCCGGGAATTGGCCTCCATCGCCGATGCGCTTGCCTGCGACCCTGCGCACCTGGCGAAGGGCATCGTCGAGGACCCTCGGCGAAGCCCGGCGCGCTTCAAGTCCGGCGATGGCGCATCGAAGCTTGGAGGACACGATCTCAGATTGCTGGCGCGCGGCGCTGAGGCCGGAAGAATTCTCGCTTCACTCAAAGCACTGCTGCAGGAAACTGCCTCGAAATTACCGGCGCACCGCAGCGTATTCGGGCCGAGTCCGTCGATGGAGTCCTGGCGAGAGGGCTACGAGCTGGGGGCACAAGCCAGGCGTGCTCTCAGCCCCGAGCGCAGCGCAATTCACTCGGTGCAGCGACTGCTCGAGAACATCGGAATTCATGTTGCTGTCGTCGATTTCGAAGCTGAGCACGTCGAGGCCGCAAGCATCTACGAGACCGGAGCGTCCCCGGTCATTCTGCTAAACCACCGCGCGCCGAAGCATGAATATCCGCTTGCTCGTCGCGCACTGCTCATTCACGAACTGTGCCACTTGCTTCATGACGGCGGGACGCGAGATCTGACGGTCGTGACACGCGAGAACGATCCGAGCCCCGTCGAGCAACGAGCGAACGGGTTCGCTCCATCGTTCATTGCTCCCGGAGAGTGGGCTCGTGGCGCTGAGCAAATGAACGAGGAACCACGCCAACTCGTCCTGGAGCTCGCCCAAACATGGGGTCTGAGTTTCGAGGGGGCGGCTTGGCACGCAAAGAACCTCAGGCTGCTCGACCCCAGCGAGGCCGAACACTTGGTTCGTGGAAGAAAACCCCGGGTGACGTCGGATTTCGAGCCCGAATTGCCGCGAACGCCGCCCGACCAGTTCGGAATCGAGGTTGAGCCAACTCCACTCGCTGCCGGCCTTCTCGCGGAGACGACTGTCATCGCTTGCGCCGAAGAAGTCATCTCGCGGGCACGCGCGGCCGAAATATTGTCTCTGCGATGAGCACCGAGTGGCTTGTAGATGACGGGCCTTTCGGCGAGCTGGCCCGGCTCTTCGACCCCCAGTGGAACTGGCCCGCGGGAACCCTGCACATGGTCGAGGAGGTCTCCTCCGCAGCTGCTCTGGACAAGTCGGGCAGACGCAGCAAGATGCTCGAAAAGCGAGACGTCACCGGAGCACCGGCTATCGCCGTTCACGCGCTCGCCTTGGGCGGTCCGGCTGCAACGATGCTCTACGAGTACCTTCGGCCCGACGCCTCGAGCGCCACGAAGAACCTCGGGGAGCATGCGTCCATCGCCTACGGAGCGCGGGAGAGCTCGAGCGCCGTGTTCGTCGCGGCGGACAAGGGAGCTTGCTTCCTGGCTCTCGGGGAACTGGGCCGCTCCCGCGTCGCATCGCCATTCGACCTCTGGGCTGACCTGGCAGCGCGCAAGCTTCTCACACCGGATCAGTACAGGACCCTCTGCGATCGGACCTTTCGCAACGGCGGGCTGCCCGGCGTACCCTCCCGATTCACCCCATAGCCATCCGCGCCCATCCCGGAGTCGCAGCGCGACGCCCTGCGGCGGATGACCGGGCCGCTGCCCTGCAACACGACCGTGGCCCGCGAGCTCCAGGCGGTGTAGGTTCTCGCCTGGCCCAAGCGCCCCCTGCCGCGCCGGCTCAAGCTCGCAATGCTGACTGAAGCTCAGAGTAAGACGGCCGACAAGGGCCCGGTGGAGGACAAGCGCCTCCGCCGCGAGTTCGGCTTTTGGGCCCGGCGCTTCGCCGCGCACTACTTCGACCCCATCGCCTTTCCCTCCGAGGGCGCCCAGGAGCTCGCCCGAAGGGCTCAACAGGGCGACGTGGTCCACGTCATGCGCTCGGCGAGCGCGCTGAGCTTCTTCTACCTCGCCTGGTCGCTGGTCCGGCTGGCGCTGCCGCCCCTGCGCGCGGCCGTCGGCCTGAAGTGGTCCTTCTGGAGCCCATTCCGCCGGCTGTTCCGGGACGGGAGCGCCGCCCAGCAGCTCACGCGCGCCCTGGACACCGGGAACGGCGCGCTGGTCTTCCTGCGCGAGCCCTCCGGCTGGATCCCCCAGCTCGAGCCGCGCGAGGACCCGTTCTTCGCCCTCGTGCGCCGGGCGCGAGCCTCGGCGCGCCCGCTCTATCTGTTCCCCGAGCTCTTCCTCTGGCGGGCGCGGGCCCGGAACCTGAAACCGGGCATCCGCGACTTCCTCTTCGGCAGCCCCGAGGACCCGGGGCTCCTCATCACCGCCTGGTCGTTCCTGCGAAACTTCCGCAACGCCTTCATGCGGGTGGGCGCGCCCGTCGACCTCACCGCGTTCGTGCGCGAGCACGCCGCCGACTCCGACGCGGTGCTGGTGCGCAAGGCGCGCGGCGCGCTCTATCAGCACCTGGCCCGGGAGACGCGGGCGCTGGTGGGCCCGCCGCGCAAGTCGCGCGAGCGCCTCATCGAGGAGACACTGCGCGACCGCAAGCTCAAGGCCGCGATCGAGGGCGCCGCCGCCGAGCTCTCCATCAGCCCCGAGTCGGCGCGCCGGCGCGCGCTGCGCTGCCTCAAGCAGATCGCCTCCAACTACAACGGATCGGTCGTCGCCGCGTCTCGGCCCTGGCTCAGCTGGATCTTCAACCGCATCCACGCTGGCGTGGTCATCGACGAAGCGGGCTTCGAACGGGCCATGGCCAGCGCCCGCGCCGCGCCGCTCATCTACTGCCCCAGCCACAAGAGCCACCTCGACTACCTGCTCGTCGCCTGGGTCTTCGCCGAGCGCGGGCTCATGGCGCCGCTGGTGGCGGCGGGCGCGAACCTCTCGTTCTGGCCCCTGGGCCCCTACTTCCGCGCGGGCGGCGCCTTCTTCCTGCGCCGCAGCTTCAAGGGCGACAAGATCTACGCGGCTGCCTTCCGGGCGTACGTCAAGAAGCTCATGAAGGAGGGCTACGGGCAGGAGTTCTTCATCGAGGGCAGCCGCTCGCGCACCGGCAAGCTCCTGACGCCGAAGCTGGGCATGGTCGCCTTCGAGGTGGAGGCGTTTCTCGAGGGGGCGCAGGACGACGTCCGCTTCGTGCCGGTGGCCATCGACTACGAGACGGTGGTTGAGGCCAAGAGCTATGCCCAGGAGCTCGCCGGTGGGGAGAAGAAGCCGGAGTCGCTCAAGAGCCTGCTCACCGCGCCCAAGGCCCTCACCCGGAAGCTCGGGCGGATCTACCTCTCGTTCGGCGAGCCCATCTCCCTGCGAGAGTTTTTGCTCGCGCGCGCCGCCGATGTCGCGCAGGTGACCGAGGAAGAGAAGCGCGGCGCCATCCGCTCTCTCGGCCAACGCATCGCCTTCGGCATCAGCCGCGCTCAGACCATCACGCCGGCCGCCCTGCTCTCGGCGGCGCTGCTCGCGCACCGAAAGCGCGGCATCACCGCCAAGGAGGCGGGCGCGCGCATCCACCTGCTGCGCGAGCTCGCCCGCACCGAGGGCGCGCGGCTCTCGCCGGCGCTCGAGAACGCCCCGTCCGACCCCTCCTCGCTCGGCCCCATCAGCGAGGTCGCCCGGCTCTTCATCGATGACGGCAGCATCGAGGTGCAAGTCGCGGGCGGCGAGACCATCTACCGGGTGCCGGACGAGCGCCGGGCGAGCTTGTGCTTCTACAAGAACAACCTCGTGCATCTCTGCGTCGCGCGCTCGCTGGTCGCCTTCGCGCTGCTCGCCGAGGGCGGCGAGGCGGGCCTGGCGGCCCTAGGGGAGAAGGTCCAGTTCCTGGTGCGGCTCCTCAAGCTCGAGTTCTCGTACCCGGTCGGATTCAGCTTCGAAGGCGCGCTCGAGCAGACCCTCCGGGAGCTGTCGGCCGAGGGGCTGGTCGTCCGCGAAGGCGCGGGCGCCGACGAGCGCGTCAAGGTCGCGCCGGCGCCGCACGCACGCGCGGACCTGGCCTTCCTGCGCGACCTGAACCGCGACCTGCTCGAGAGCTACCGCATCGCCTCGGCGTCGCTGTACCTCGCCCAGGAGCCCATCGAGCGACGCCAGCTGATCAAGCTCGCCCTCGAGCGAGGCCGCGCCGACTTCTTGGCGGGCTCCACCGCGTGCGCCGAGGCGCTCTCGCGGCCCAACCTGGAGAACGCCGTGGCGCTCTACGAGGACGAAGGCGCCCTCGTCGCCTCCGAAGACGGCAAGCGGGTCCAGCTCGCGGCGGAGCACCGCGCCGCGCCCGAGAAGCTGGTCGAGCCCATCGACCGACTGCTGTCGGCGAGCTAGGGTCTATGACCAGTCTATGACCTCTTCCCCTTCGCCCGCTCCCCGCGAGCGGGGAAAGCGCGAAGGGGGAGAGGCGCCTTTCCTGCCCTCGTCGCGCCCAGGCTTCCGAGGGTCGGCCCTCGCGGCGCTCGCCGCGGCGGGCGCCGCCCTCGCGCCCCTGCCGAGCGCAGGGCAGGCGGCGGGCGCCTACGAAGACCGGCTCGTCGAGAGCGAGCTCTCGCGGCTGGGCCGGGCGCGCGCCGCGGACCCGGAGGGCAAGGTGGTGGAGCAGGTCGCCATCGTCTGCCAGGACGTCATCGGCGCGACCGACCCATGGCCCGGCCTCCTGAACGCGATTCACCGGACGACGCTCGAGTCGGTGATCCAGCGCGAGCTGCTCGTCTCGCCGGGTGCGCCCTACCTCGCGGAGGCGGCGGGCGAGAGCGAGCGCAACCTGCGCAAGCTCGGCATCTTCGCGGTCGTCCGCCTGGTGCCGTTCGAGGGGAGCGTCCCGGGCCGCGTCGGCCTGTTGGTCGTGACCAAGGACCTGTGGAGCCTACGGCTCAACTGGGCCTTCAACGCCGGCGGCGGCGCCCTGCAGCTCTTGGACGCACAGCTCGCGGAGATCAACCTGCTCGGCCTCAACAAGGCTTTGGGCGTCGAGGCGGCGCTGCGGCAGGACTCGCTCACGCTGGCGCAGACATACATCGACGAGCGCCTGCTCGGCCGCAAGCTGCGCCTGGCCGAGACCGCGGCGCTGGTCGTCAATCGGGCGACCGGCGCGCCGGAGGGCACGAGCGGCGAGGTCATCTTCGAGCGCCCGCTCTACACGCTGCGCGACCCGTGGAGCTTCACGGCCGACGTCTCCTGGCGCGTCCAGCCGGTGCGGGTCTACCGCGGGAGCCAGATCTGGATGCTGCCGTACCCCGACGCCCAGAGCGCGGCGGAAGAGGTTCCCTTCGCCTACCGCGCGCGGGAGCTGGGGGCGACGGCGAGCGGGCTGCGCTCGTTCGGAGAGCGGTTCAAGACCGACCTCTCGGCGGGCGCTGGCGCCTACACCCACCGCTACCGCCCCGGCGCCGACGCCGCCTTGAGCGAAGCGCAGGCGAGCTGGCTCCAGCAGGCCCGGCTACCGCACGAGGAAAACGCGGCGTATCTCTCGGCCCAGCTGCGCAGCTACGAGGCCCGCTACGCCGTGGTGCGCGACCTGCGGACGTTCGCCCTGGCCGAGGACACGCAGCTCGGCCACTTCGCGCTCCTGCAGCTCCGCGCCGCGCCGGCGCTGGTGCCCTCGCTCGCGCGCTTCGTGGAGGCGGGGGCGGCGGTGCGCTACCGCGTGTTCCAGGGCGGCGACCTCTTCACCGTGAGCGCTGCCGCCTCTGCCCGCTTCGTGCCCGGCGCGAAGGGCGCAGGGACCTCGGGGCCATTGGTCAATCGGCGCGCGGCGGCGGAGGTCTTCAACGCCACGCCGCCGCTCTGGGGCCTCGCGCGCGTCGTCACCCGCATCTCCTGGGAGGCGAACGCCGCCGACCTCAACCGGACCCTGCTTTTCCTGGGCGGCGACGACGGCCTGCGCGGGGCGAGCGCCGGGCTGCTCGCGGGGACGCAGCGCCTGCTCGCCAACGTCGAGCTTCGCACCCGGGCCCTGGAGCTGTTCACCGTCCACGTCGGCGCGGCGCTGTTCTGGGACGCGGGCTCGACTTCGCCCGGGAGCGGCCCGCTCGTGCAATCGGTCGGCGTGGGCCTGCGGATCCTCGTCCCGCAGTGGAACACGTTGCCCATCCGCGTCGACTTCGGAACCCTGGTGAGCGGGGCTCGCCCGGGCGCCTTTTTCGACGGGCTCTCGGCCTCCTTCGGCCAGATCACCGACTACGAGCCGACGCTGTTGACGAGCCCGCTGTGGTGAGCCGCGCCGCGAGGAGTGACGCCCATGGACATCCCCATCGCCGTTCCGTTCGACGCCTCGCACCCGCGCGCCCTCGCGATCTACTGCTCCGACGGGCGGTTCACCGAGGCCATTCGGCTGCTGCTCCTCGAGCTCGGCCACGACCGGCTCGACACTTTGACCATCCCCGGCGGAGCGGCGACCCTGAATCTCCTGTTCGGTGAGGGGCGGGGCGTCGTTCCTCATCCGCGGGCATCGCATCGAGCACGCGGTGCTCATCGCCCACGAGGACTGCGGCTTCTACCGGAGCCGAGGCAAGGGGCGCACGGCGCAGGAGCTGGAGCAAAGCCAGATCGCCGACCTCTCCGCGTCGGCGCGAATGCTGACGCGCACGCACCCAGGCCTGCGCGTGAGCCTCTTCTACGCGCGGCCGCGCGAGGGCGGGGTCCGGTTCTCGCGGCTCGAGCCTTGAATCTCGGGGCGGTCCGCCGCTCGCCGGCGGCGCAGGACCGATGGCGGGCCGCCGGAGCGCGCAGGGCCCGGTCTCGCCGAAGCCCTCAAAGCCCGCGCCACCCACTCACGCCGGCACGTCGGAGACGCTCGCGGCCACGGCGGCGAACCGGTCGGCGAGCGCCGCCAACGCCGCCTCGTGCACCTGGGAGGACTTCACCACGCCGCCGGCGTGCCCCGGCAGGTCGCGCGTCGCACAGGCCGAAGCGACCACCGTCGCCCGGAACCCCATGTCCAGGCTCGCGCGCACCGTCGTGCTCACGCACATGTGCGTCATGAACCCGGCGACGATCAGGTCCTTTCGCCCGAGGATCTCCAGTGCGTCCCGGAGCGAGGTCCCGGTGAACGCATTGGGGAGGCGCTTGGCCACGATGGGCTCCATCTCGGCCCGGGCCACCTCCGGGGCCATGGCCGCGAACGGGCCCGCCGGGTCGAACAGCCCGCCTGCCGCGCCGTGGTGGACGATGTGGATCACCGGGGCTTCGACGAGTCGGGCGCGCACGAGCAGCGTGGAGATCTCCGCGAGCGCGGCGGCCGCGCCCGGGAGCGGCAGCCGCCCGGTCACGTACTCGAGCTGGCAGTCGATGAGCAACACCGTCGAGCGCGAGAGCGCCGACGGCCTCCGCTGGGCGCCGGCCCAGGCCAAGAGAGTCTTGGGCGCTTCGTCCATGTCCCGCTCCTCTTCCAGGCCGGACCGCGCCGCCTTCAGCTGGCGACCACGGCGATGCCCGCCGCGTCGGCGCGCTGGGCCACCTCGTCGGCCTCCAACACGACCGTGCGGCCCGCTTCGACCGCCAGGGCCGCGCCCTTCACCGCGGCGATGACCTCGATGGTCTTGGGGCCGATGGCCGGCAGGTCGAAGCGCTGATCCTGCTGGGGCTTCGCGCGCTTCACCACCACGATGCCTTCGCCGGCGAGCTCGCCCGCGCGGCGGATGCAGGCGTCGGTGCCCTCGGCGGCCTCCACCGCGATCACGTGCCCCTTGCGCGTGACCACCGTCTGGCCCACGTCGGCCCGGCCCAGCGCGTGGGCGACCTCGCGCCCCAGCGCCACGTCTCGTTCCTGCTCCGCGTTCAAGGAGCGCCGCGTGAGCGAGCCCGGCGCCGCCAGGGCCTCCTGCAGGAACTCGGTGGAGGCGATGATGCGGACCCCCTCGCGCTCGAAGACCCCGGCGATGGCCTTGAGCAGGCCGTCGTCGTTGAAGTTGCGCAGCGAGGCGGCCAGCTTCAGGGCCTTGAGGTCGGGCCGGGCGCTGCGGAACGCGCGGAGCTTCCCGATGCCGCCGGCCATGGCCGCCTCACGCACTCCGCTGCCGGCGAAGAGGTCGAGCATCTTCCCGAGCTGGCCGAGGCGGACCCAGTGGATTTCGTCCACCTCGCGCTCCAGCGCCGGGTCGGTCTCGCCGAGGTGCGCCAGAGCCACCACCTGCGCGCCCTGCCGCCGCGCCCCGCGGGCGAACAGCAGCGGGAAGACGCCGTTGCCCGCGATGAGCCCCACGCGCCGCAGGGCTTTCTCCCCGCTCATCGGACGACGCCCCGCTCGGAGGACTGGATGAACGCGACCAGCCGGTCGACCTCCGGGTGGCCGCCGAGCTGAGCGCGGACCTTGTCGAGCGCCTCGCGCAGGCCGAGCTGGGACCGGAAGAGCAGCCGGTAGGCCTCCTTGATGCGCCCGATGGCCTCGGCGCTGTAGCCGTGGCGGCTCAGGCCCACGGTGTTGAGCCCGGCGAGCTCGGCCCGGTCGCCCTGGACGGTGCAGTACGGGGCGACGTCCATGGTGACCGAGGCGCCCGCAGCGACGAAGGCGTGGCGCCCTACCCGGACGAACTGGTGGATGCCCGAGAGCCCGCCGCAGATGACGAAGTCCTCGACCACCACGTGCCCGCCCAGCGCGACGCTGTTGGCGAAGACGCAGCCCGAGCCCACCTGGCAGTCGTGGGCGACGTGCGAGTAGGCCATGAAGAGGTTTTTGTCGCCGACTCGGGTGACGCCGCCTCCGCCCGCGGTGCCGATGTGCAGGGTGACGAACTCGCGGATCTGGTTGTGGTCGCCGATGACGAGGCGCGTGGGCTCGCCGGCGTACTTGAGGTCCTGCGGGATGGCGCCGATGGCCGCGAACTGGAAAATGCGGTTGCCGCGCCCGATGGCCGTATCGCCCTCGATGACGGCATGGGCGCCCACGGTGGTCTCGGGGCCGATCTTCACCTTCGGGCCGATCACCGCGTAAGGGCCGACTTGCGCGCTCGGGTCGAGCTCGGCCCCCGGCGCGACGACGGCGGTGGGATGCGCGGGCATTCTGTCGAATCTCCAGAAATGGGCGGTGTCTCGCGCCGGACTCTACACGCCGACCGCGGGCCGCTCAACGCGCGAAAGCGGGCTCGGCTCAGGGAGTCGGCGCCAGCGCGGCGAGGAAGACGAGCGAGTTCGGCCCGACGCGGTACGAGTCTGTCTTCAGCACCGGCGCATCCTCCCACCGGTTCACGTCGTGGGGCGCCGAGAGGTAGGTGTCGATGATGAGGCGCCAGCCGTCCTGGACCTTGGGCAGCTCGAACGCCAGGGGTTCGCGCCAGGCGTTGATGAGGAGGTGCCCCAGCGTCGTCCCCTCCACGTCCTGCGCCGAGGCCGCCAGCGTGTGGCTGTTTTCACCCCAGTCGGGCTCGAACAGCCGAACGCCGTGCCACTGGATGCGCGAGCGCCTCAAGAACTCGGTGAGCGTGAGCGGCCCGCCGCGCCGGGGCAGCATGGACGCGCGCAGCCGGATGAGGCGCCGCACGAACCGGTGAATGTCGGAGTGGCGCTCGACGAGCCGCCAGTCCACCCAGGAGGTCTCGTTGTCCTGGCACCAGGCGTTGTTGTTGCCGCCCTGCGTGCGCCGCATCTCGTCGCCCATGAGCAGCATGGGGATGCCCGGCGCGAGGAGCGTCACCGATAGGAAGTTCTTCACCTGGCGGTTGCGGAGCGCCTCCACGTCGGCGCGCTGGGTGGGCCCCTCCACGCCGCAGTTCCACGCCAGGTCGTGGTCCGTCCCGTCCCGGTTGGACTCGCCGTTGGCCTCGTTGCGCTTTTTCTCGTAGGTGACGAGGTCGTTGAGGGTGAAGCCGTCGTGGCAGGTGACGAAGTTGACGCTCCGCTCGGGCTCGTCGCCCTGCTTCTCGTAGAGGTCGGGGCTCGCCAGCATCCGGTTGGCGAAGGCCGAGACGGTGCCGGCGTCGCCCCGCATGAACGCGCGGACGTCGTCGCGGAAGCGGCCGTTCCACTCGCGCCACTCCTCGCCGACGAACGAGCCCACCTGGTACAGGCCGCCCGCGTCCCAAGCCTCGGCGATGAGCTTGGTGCCGCACAGGATGGGGTCGCTCTCCACGTCCCAGATGACCGGCGGGCTGGCCACCGGGTGGCCCGTGTGATCGCGCGAGAGGACCGCCGCCAGGTCGAAGCGGAAGCCGTCGACGTGCATCTCGGAGGCCCAGTAGCGCAGGCTGTCGAGGATGAGCCGGCGGACCATGGGGTGGTTCGCGCGCAGCGTATTGCCGCAGCCCGAGAAGTTCTCGTAGCCCGACCAGCCCTTCTTGCCGTCGAGCAGGTAGTAGGAGCGGTTATCGAGCCCGCGGTAGCAGAGGGTGGGCCCGCGCTCGTCGTTCTCGGTGGTGTGGTTGTAGACGACGTCGAGGATGACCTCGATGCCGGCGCGGTGCAGCGCCTTCACCAGGTCGCGGAACTCGTCCAGCGCGCCCAGCGACGTGCCGCAAGCGGTGTAGCCCAGGTGAGGCGCGAAGAACGAAATGGGCGAGTAGCCCCAGTAATTCGTGCGCGGCGGCGGCGCGTCTTGCGGGTCGAACTGGAAGACCGGCATCAGCTCCACGGCGGTCACACCCAGCTCGCTGAGGTAGGGGATCTTCTCCATCAGCCCGGCGAAGGTGCCGCGCTTCTCGGGGGCGACGCCCGAGCTCTCGTGGCGGGTGAAGCCGCGCACGTGGGCCTCGTAGATCACCGTGCGACCCGCCGGGACGTGGAGCGGCAGGTCGCCTTCCCAGTCGTAGCGGGAGGTGTCCACCACGATGCTCTTCATGGCGGTTCCGGCGGTGTCGCCGCGGCGACAGGCCGCCTGCCGGTCGTAGGTCTTGGGGATGGCGAGCGCCTTGCCGTAGGGGTCGAGCAGCAGCTTTTCCCTATCGAAGCGGAAGCCGTGCGGCGGGTCGAACGGCCCTTCGGCGCGGTAGCCGTAGATCTGCCCCGGGACCACGCCGGGGACGAATGCGTGCCAGTAGTGGTAGGTGCGGTGGCGGCCAGGCTCGAGCCGGAGAGTGCGCGAGGGGCGCGCGTCCTCGGGCCGGTCGAAGAAGAGCAGCTCGACGGCCGTGGCGTCTCGGGCCCAAATCGAGAAGTTCACGCCGTCGGGCCGAGGAGTGGCCCCGAGCGGCCAGGTGGTGCCCGGGTGAACGTCCATGCTCCCACTTTCGCTGGGCACCTGTGCGCCCACAAGTTCAGAACATGCCCATTCGGGCCGGCGCGGTGCTCGCCCCGCCTTCGCCCGCGCGGGGGCACTCTTCTTCGGTCGGGTCGGAGGCCGTCGTGCCAAGGGTTCGCGCCGAGTCAGTCGCTACTTCGAGAGCAGCGCCGCCAGCTTGGCCTCGAGCTCCTCGACCTTCTTCTCGAGCGCTCGCACCCTGCGATTGGTCTCCGGCAGCTTGATCGAGGCTATCAGCATTCGCTGGTGCTCGCGCAGATCCTGGCTCGGAGTGCCCATGTACTCGCCGCCAGGCGCGAGGTCCTTGAGCACGCCGCTCTGGCCGCCCACGCGTGCGCCGTCGCCGACCTTCACGTGGTTGGTCGTCGCCGACTGCCCGCCCATGACCGCGCCCGCTCCCACCGCGCTCGAGCCGGCGAGGCCCACCTGGCCGCAGAGGATGGCGAGCGCTCCGACTTGGACGTTGTGGCCGACCTGGACGAGGTTGTCGATCTTCGCGCCATCGCCCACGCGCGTGGCGCCCAGGGTGGCCCGGTCGACGGCGGAGTTGGCGCCTATCTCCACGTCGGCGCCTATCTCCACGACGCCGACCTGCGGGATCTTGAAATGGCGCGGGCCAGACGCGTCGAAGGCGAACCCGAAGCCGTCCGCGCCAATGACCACCCCCGGATGCAGAATGCAGTCGGGGCCCAAGCGGCAGCGCTCGCGGACCACGGCGCCCGGATAGAGGACCGAGCCGCCGCCGACCTCGGCGTCCTCGCCCACGAACACCTGCGGAAACAGCACCGCCTTGGGGCCCACCCGAGCGCCCCGGGAGACGAAGGCGAAGGCCATCACCGTCGCGGAGGGGTCGACCTGGGCGCCCGCCTCCACCACCGCGCGCGGGTCGATGCCGGGGGTAAACGTCGGCCGCGGGTGGAAGGCGGCCGAGATGCGCGCGAACGACAGGTAGGGGTCGGCGGCGACCACCGCCGGCCGCCCCTGGAGGAGCGGCACCGACTTCGGGTGCACCACCACGGCGCTCGCCGCGGTGGCTGCCAGGGCGTCGCGATAATGGGGGTTGTTGTAGAACGCGATGTCGCCCGGCCGCGCCTCGGCGAGCCCGTTGACCCCGCGAATGAGGAGAGCGGGGTCGCCGCTCACCTCGCCACCCACCAGCGCCGCCAGCTCGGCGAGCGCCTTGGGCCCCGGCTCATTCGTCAAGGCGGCACCTCGTCTGCTTCAGGCCGGCTGCGCGCCTACTTCTTCGGAGCGTCCTTCTTGGCGGCGTCCTTGGGAGCCGGCGTGGCCGCGCCTGCGGGAGCGCCGCCGGCCGAGCCCTTGCCGAACTTGGCGTTGTACTTGCGGACGACCTCGTTGGTGATGTCCAGCGAGTCGGGCGCGTAGGCCAGGATCTGCCCGTCGAAAACGAAGGTGATGCTCTCGGCCTCGGCGATGCCGCGGATCACGCCCTGCATCTTGCCGAGGATCTCGCGGGTGACGCGGGCGTCCTCGTCCTGGAGCTCCTTCTGCGAGTCCTGGAGGTAGCGGGAGAGCTCCATGACCTTCGCCTGCAGCTCGGTCTGCTTCTCACGCAGCTTGTCGTCCTTGAGCATGCCCTCGTGAGCCTGGTTTTCGAGCTGGGCGCCCTCGCGCTTCAGGTCCTCTTGGCGGTCGTTGAGCCTCTTCTGCTTGTCCTCGAACTGCTTCTTGAGCCTCGCCTGCGCGACCTTGCTCTCCTCCACCTCGTTGAGAGCGCGGCGCATGTCGCAGTAGGCGAACTTGGCCTCCGCGCGGGCGGCGGTGGTGGCGAGCGAGGCGACGGCGACGGCGAGGGCGGCGGCGGTGCGCGGCTTCATCAGTGCTCCTTCAAGGCGCCCCGAATGAGAAACGGGGGCTTCGGGTGGTCGACGGCACTCAACCGTCGAGCCCGCGGTTCGATGCCGCGTAGCGGCTTCACTACGGGTCTGCGACCGAAGATCGCAAACCCCCCGGAAAATCCGGCCAAGGCAAGCGCGGGACCTTATTCGGCCGCGCTGAAGAGTGTCAAGAACCAGCGTTCAGGCTGCTCGCAGGGCGATCGACCGGGCGTTCCTTGCTCGCGAGCAGGCGGCTTCCTTGGCGCGGCCGAGGGCGGGACGCAGATTTGCGGCCACCAGCTCTTCGTCGACGAGGTTCCCATGCCCCAGAACACCCCGCCGCGCGCTCCCCGGAGCCCGCGCCAAGACGCGCTCACCTACCACTCCAGCGGCCGGAAGGGAAAAGTGGAGGTCGTCCCCACCAAGCCGTGCGCGACCCAGCGCGACCTGTCGCTCGCCTACACCCCCGGGGTGGCGGAGCCGTGCCTGGAGATCGAGCGAGACCCGGACCTCTCGTACCAGTACACCGCGCGCGGCAATCTGGTGGCGGTCGTCTCCAACGGCACGGCGGTCCTGGGCTTGGGCGACTTAGGGCCCGCGGCAGGGAAGCCGGTGATGGAGGGCAAGGGCGTGCTGTTCAAGCGGTTCGCCGACATCGACGTGTTCGACATCGAGATCGACGCGCGCGAGGTGGACGAGGTCTGCCGGGTCGTCAAGGCGCTGGAGCCGACCTTCGGCGGCATCAACCTGGAAGACATCAAGGCGCCGGAGTGCTTCGCCATCGAGGAGCGGCTCAAGAGGGAGATGCAGATCCCGGTCTTCCACGACGACCAGCACGGCACGGCCATCATCAGCGGCGCGGCGCTGATCAACGCGCTCGAGGTCGCCGGCAAGCGGGCCGGTGACGTCCAGGTCGTGGTGTCGGGCGCGGGCGCTTCGGCCATCGCCTGCGCGAGCTTCTACCTCCAGCTCGGCGTCCGGCGAGAGAACGTGGTCCTGGTCGACACGCGAGGCGTGGTCTTCAAGGGGCGCTCCGAGGGCATGAACGAGTACAAGGCCGCCTTCGCCTCCGACACCCGCGCCCGCACGCTGGCCGAGGCGATGGAGGGCGCCGACGTCTTCCTGGGGTGCTCGGCCAAAGGCCTCGTGACGCCGCGCATGGTGCAGGCGATGGCCAAGAACCCCATCGTCTTCGCGCTGGCGAACCCCGACCCGGAGATCAGCTACCCCGACGCGGTGGCGGCGCGGGGCGACGTCATCATGGCCACCGGCCGCAGCGACTACCCGAACCAGGTGAACAACGTCTTGGGGTTCCCGTTCATCTTTCGCGGCGCCCTGGACGTGCGCGCCCGCGCCATCACCGAGCCGATGAAGCGGGCCGCGTCGCAGGCGCTGGCCGCGCTGGCCAAGCAAGAGGTGCCAGACTCGGTGAGCCGCGCCTACGGCGGCAGCGCCTTCAGCTTCGGCCGCGAGTACATCATCCCCAAGCCGTTCGACCCGCGCGTGTTGCTGTGGGTGGCACCCGCCGTGGCCCAGGCCGCCATGGAAACCGGCGTCGCGCGGGTGAAGGTCGATGTCGCCGAGTACCGCGAGAAGCTGCGCAAGAGCCTTTCGCGCGGCTACCAGGTGATGAGCACCATCTACTCCAAAGCGCGCGCCCGGAAGGCGCGCATCGGCTTCGACGAGGGCGACCAGGTCAAGATCCTGCAAGCCGCGCAGGTCCTCTTGAGCGACGGCGTCTGCGAGCCGGTGCTGCTGGGCGACCCCAAGGTCATCCGCGGGGTCATCGAAGAGCGAAAGATGGACGAGCTGAAGGACGTGGCGATCATCCAGCCCACGCAAAGCCCGAATTTCGAGCGCTACGTCGACCGCCTCTTCGAGCTCCGCCAGCGGCGGGGGCTGACCCGGCACGAGGCCCGTTCGCGCATGCACCGGCGCAACATGTTCTGCTCGGTGATGCTCGAGCAGGGCGAGATCGACGGGATGATCACCGGCCTGACCACGAGCTACAACGACGCCATCCGCGCGCCGCTCCAAGTCATCCGCACGCGCGGCGGCCGACGCGCCGGCGGCGTCTACATCTTGGCGTTCAAGAACGACTTCAAGTTCCTGGCCGACTGCACCGTGAACATCGACCCGACGGCCGAGGAGCTCGCGGAGATCGCCCTGCAGACCGCCGACCTCGCCCGCTCGTTCGACGTCGAGCCGAGGGTGGCGATGCTCAGCTACTCGAACTTCGGGTCGGCGCCGGGCCGGAGCCCCGACAAGGTCCGGCGCGCCGCGGAGATCGCCCGGAAGTTGCGCCCTGAAGTGATCCTGGACGGAGAGCTCCAGGCCGACGCGGCGCTCAACACCGAGCTGCGGCGAAACGACTTCCCCTTCTCGGCGCTCGCCGAAGACGCGAACGTGCTCATCTTCCCTTGCCTCGACGCCGCGAACATCGCCTACAAGCTCCTCTGGAGGCTGGGCGGTGCCGAGGTCATCGGGCCGGTCCTGCTGAACATGAGCAAGCCGGTGAACGTGCTGCAGATGGGCTCGGACGTGCACGAGATCGTCGCGCTCACCGGCGTGACCGCGTTGAGGGCGCAGGGCGGGGCATTCGCGTACTGAGCCAGCCTTAGCCCCTCTCGCCCGCAGTCGCCGCACTGAGTTGAGGGCGCTGTCGAGCGTTTTGAGCACGACCCGGTGAGGCGGCCCGAGCTTCGGGTATTCTCCGCGTGGCCGAGGAAGGGATCGACACCGCGCCGACGACCTGGAGTGGCCGAGCTCCGGATTCGCCTGCCGCGCCTCTCGCCGGTTGGACGCCTGCCCGCCAAGCGGGAATCTCGTACTCTGGGGCTGGGCCCGCGCAAACGGCCCCGACCACAGCCGCCGCTCACCCGACCCGCCTTCCGCGACGCCGCGGCGCGCGCGTCTTCAGCTATGCTCCTCGGCCGCTCCTCTCTCCTCTCGATAGTGCTTGCTGGACTTGTCCGGTTTTGGTAATCCAACACGCCCTAATCCCAAGGGGATTCTGCAAAATGTCCGAGAACAAGCCCTCTGCACCCCCTCCGGCCGCCTCTCCGGTGGCTGCACCGCCAGCGCCGGCAGCCGCGCCCGAGAAGCCCAAGACCGTGAAGCTCACAGTCGACGGCCTCGCGGTCGAAGTGCCGCCCGGCACGAATCTCATCGAAGCCGCGCGCTCGGTCGGCGTCCAGATCCCCTACTACTGCTACCACCCGAAGCTCTCCATCTCCGCCAACTGCCGCATGTGCTTGGTAGAGACCTCCAACGCCCCCAAGCCGGTCCCCGGCTGCCAGACCCCGGTGGCGGAGGGCATCACGGTCAAGACGACCACGCCGCGCATCAAGGACGTCCAGCGCTCGGTCCTGGAGCTCACCCTGCTGAACCACCCGGTCGACTGCCCCATCTGCGACCAGGCCGGCGAGTGCAAGCTGCAGGACTTCTACATGCGGTACGACTTCAAGCCCAGCCGGCTCACGGGCGCGAAGGTCCTCAAGAACAAGCGCCGGGTGCTGGGGCCCCTGGTCGTCCTCGACCAGGAGCGCTGCATCCTCTGCACCCGCTGCGTGCGCTTCATGCGCGAGGTCGCCAAAGAGCCGCAGCTCGCAGTGTTCGGCCGCGGCAATTACGAGGTCATCGACACCTTCCCCGACAAGCCGCTCGACTCGAACTACGCCGGCAACACCGTGGACATCTGCCCGGTCGGCGCGCTCCTCAACCGCGACAACCGGTTCAAGGTGCGCTCGTACTTCCTGTCGACGACGCCGTCGGTCTGCACCGGCTGCTCGCGCGGCTGCTCCACCTTCCTCGACTTCTTCAACGGCGAGACCTACCGCTACCGGCCCCGCGAGAACGCGAGAATCAACGACGTCTGGATGTGCGACGTCGGCCGGCTCTCGTACAAGTACGTCGGCGCCGACCGCGCCCTCGAGCCGAAGATCGGCCGGACCGCCGAGGGCAAGGCCGCCTCCCGCCAGGAGGCGGTGCGCGCGGCCGCGGAGAAGCTGAAGAAGCACGCCGGCACCGACGCCCTGGCCTTCGTGGTCTCCCCGCTGGCCTCGGTCGAAGACTTGCTGGCCGCGTTCGCCGTGGCGCAGGGCGCCCTGCAGCTCAAGCGCGCCTTCGTCTCTGGCCGGCCCAACGCCGCCGGCGACAAGCTCCTGCTCCGCGAGGACCGGAACCCCAACCGCAAGGCGCTGGAGTGGATAGCCCAAGCCTTCGGCTTCGAGCTCAAGAGCTTCGAGGAGCTCACCCGGCTGCTCGACTCGGACTCCATCAAGGCGGTCTGGGCAGTGGGCGCCGAGGTGCCGACCGACGCCGGCGTCGTGGCCTCGCTGCTCGCCAACGTGGAGACGGCGGTCATCCAGGCCATCAACCTGGGGCCGGTGAGCGGCATGGCCACGGTGCTCCTGCCGGCGGCTCCGCACTCCGAGACCCACGGGACGTTCGTCAACTTCGACGGCATCGCCCAGCGCTTCGTCGCGGCCTACGCGCCCAAGGGCGGGAGCCGCGCGCACTGGGAATGGGCGCTCGCGCTGTCGGCCGAGCTGGGCCTCAAGAATCGCAGCCCCGAGCGCCCGCGAGCTGTTCCTCGAGCTCGCGCCCAAGGTGCCCGAGCTCATGTCCTTCAAATGGGATGACGTCCCGCGCTTCCTGAAGCACGCGCGCGGAATTTGGGCGATGCCGGCCGCGGCGGACGGGCGCCCGGTGGGCTACCGCGAGAGGAGCACTCCGTGAAATTGCGGTTCGGAATCTTGGGGCTGGTGGTCGTCGGCGTCCCGGCGATCCTCTTCGCGCTCACCCTGGCCTTCTACGGCGCGGCCTTCGCGGGCGAGTCGCTCTTCAAGGGTGGCGGGAGCATCGTCAACATCTTCACCCTGGTGCTCGTCCTCGTCATGACCATCGCCGGCCTCCTGACGGTCGGCGACCGGAAGTGGGGCGCGGCGATGCAGGACCGCATCGGCCCGAACCGCGCGGCCATCGGGCCCTTCCGGTTCGGCGGCATCCCGCACTTCATCGCCGACGCGATCAAGATGCTCTTCAAGGAGGACTTCATCCCCGAGAGCGCCAGCCGCCTGCTCTTCGGCATCGCCCCCGCGATGGTCTTCGCGCCGGTCATGGCGCTGTTCGCGGTCATCCCGGTGGCCCCGCCGGTCGACTTCTTCGGCAAGGGCGTCACGGTGGCCCTGCAGATCGCCAACCCGGACTTCGGCCTGCTCTACGTCTTCGCGCTGGGCTCGCTGGCCGTTTACGGCACGGCGCTCGCGGGCTGGGCGTCCAACAACAAGCTCGCGCTCATGGGCGGCATGCGCGCCTCCGCCCAGATGATCAGCTACGAGGTCGCGCTCGGCCTCTCGGTCATCGGCCTGCTCGCCTGCTTCTCCACCCTCCGACTGGACCTCTTGGCGAACAGCCAGGCGACCTGGCTTTTCGGAGGCACCGGCGAGTTCGACGCCGGCATCCCGGCCTGGGGCATCCTGCTGCAGCCGGTGGGCTTCATCCTCTTCTTCACGGCGGCCTTCGCCGAGACCAAGCGCCCCCCCTTCGACATGCCCGAGGGCGAGAGCGAGATCGTCGGCTACTTCGTCGAGTACTCCGGCATGCGCTTCGGCCTCTTCATGCTCCCGGAGTACGTGGAGATCGTCGTCCTCTCGGCCCTCATCACGGTGCTGTTCTTCGGCGGCTACCACCTTCCCTTCGGCGAGGCGTACCTCGGCAGGCAAGTGAGCCCGACCTGGTTGGCCGTCATCCTGGGCACGGTCTTCTGGCTGAAGACCCTGACCATCGTCCTGCTCCAGCTTCTGGTGCGCTGGACCTTCCCGCGCTTCCGCTACGACCAGGTCCAGAAGCTCTGCTGGCGGATGCTCTTGCCCGTCGGCCTCGTCAACGTGTTCGTCACGGCGGCGCTGGTGCTCCTCGACCCGAGCTATCGACTGGCGGCGCTGGTGGGAGGCCTGGAGATCATCGCCCTGGTCATCTGGGTGTTCGCCGGCAAGCCCGCCGCCGAGCCCTCGGCCGCTCACGATGCGCACGGCTCGCATGGCGGGGGCGCTGACCTGGCCCACGCGCACGGCTCGCATTAGCGCTGCTTATCTGTAGAGCTTCTACGCGCTGAGCGCCCGTCGAAGCCCGCTGCCGCTCGGAAAGGATCGTTCGCACCGTGGCCTACCGAATCCCCCAAGACACGCCGATGACCACCGAGGAGAGGATCTACCTCCCCGAGGTCATCCGCGGCATCGTCATCACCACCAAGCACTTCCTGCAGAACATCTTCGGGCAGCGCGACTCGTCCACCGACGTCCTGAACCGGACCGGCATCGCCAAGATCTCGACGGTCGAGTACCCCGAAGAGCGCATCCCTTACCCCGCCGGCTATCGGGGCCTCCATCGGCTGGTGCCGAGGGAGGACGGCAAGCCTCGCTGCGTCGCCTGCTACATGTGCGCGACGGCCTGCCCGGCGCAGTGCATCTACATCGAGGCCGCGGAGTACCCAGCGGACGCTGCGCAGAAGGAGGACGCGGTCATCGAGAAGTACCCGTCCAAGTTCGTCATCGACGAGCTGCGCTGCGTGGTCTGCGGCTTCTGCGTCGAGGCCTGCCCCAAGGACGCCATCCGGATGGATCGCTTCCAATACGACACGCAGTGGCACGCGCCCCCTGGGTACACCCGTCCCTCCTTCCTCTGGGACACCCTGCGGCTGCTCAAGGGCCCGGCGGTGGCGCACCCGTCCGACCCCTGGCTCAAGCGCACGAGCTCCGCGGCGCCGCCGGCGCACAAAGAGGCCCACACGCGCATCGGCGAGGGCCACAATCACCATCACCCGTAGCTTTGGCCGGCCTCCGCCGGGGGCTCAAGCCCCCGGCTAGTCTTACGAAGCCGGCTGAAAGCCGGCTTCGGTTCGGAGGGGAGTCGTCGGAATGAGCCCAGAGCCGGCCCAGCAAACGAGCGTGCGTCACCTACCCTAGAGCGACAGGCATTGCCCCGAGCGTTGCCCGCCGGCGGCTCGCGAGCGCACCACTTCCGCTTCACTCAAAACCCTTCGGCACCGCTTTCGGGCGAGCGAAACCCAGGGGCTTCGAGCACCTCCACCGGCGTCTCTCGGCTTCGCCCAAACGCCGCTCGGCGCGGGCGAAAGTCGAGGTAAGGTGCGGCGGCGGCGATCTTCCTCTCTTCTGACCCCTCGCCCGCCCCAATCCCATGGCCCGATCCCCTCTCCAGGTCTTCAAGTTCGGCGGCACTTCGGTCGCGACCCCCGAGGCCCTTCGCCTGGCCCTCGCGCGCATCCAGGAGGCGGCCCCGCGGGTCGTCGCCGTCGTCTCGGCGATGAGCGGCGTCACCGACCTCCTGCTCGAGGCGGCGCGCTCGGCCCGCAGCGGCAACCCCCAGCGCTCGCGCCAGGCCGCCGACGCGTTCCTCGCGCGCCACCGCAATCTCGTCGCGGCGCTCATCACCCGGCGGCCGGTCCGAGCCGAGCTCGACGGCATGCTGGAGGCGTCGACCGCGGAGCTCGCCTCCATCTGCGACAGCGTGGCGGTGCTGCGCGAGCTCACGCCCCGCACCCTCGACGCGGCCGCCGCGCGCGGCGAGCGGATGATGGCGCGCATCTTCGCGGCCTTCCTGGTCGAGCGCGGCGTGCCGGCAACCTTCGTCGACGCCGCGGACGTCATCATCACCGAGCGGCGCCATGACGGCCTCTGGCCCGACCTCCCGAAGTGCGAGCAGGCGGCCAAGAAGACCTTGCGCGCCGTCCTCAAGCAGGGGCGCGTGCCGGTCATGCCGGGCTTCATCGGCCAGGGCCCCGACGGCGAGGTGGCCACGCTGGGGCGCGGCGGCACCGACTTCTCCGCGTCCATCGCCGCGGCCATCGTCGGCGCCGACAGCGTCACCCTCTTCAAGGACGTCGATGGCCTGATGACCGCCGACCCCAAGGCGGTGCCCGACGCGCGCGTGCTGCCGGAGCTGCACTACCGCGAGGCGGCGGAGCTGGCCTACTACGGCGCCAAGGTCCTGCACCCCAGGACCATGGTGCCCCTCGTTTCCAAGCGCATTCCGCTGTTCATCAAGAACAGCTTCAACCCGGGCTTCTCGGGCACGCGCGTAGCGCACGACGTGGGCGCGGGCAGCTACCCGGTCAAGGCGCTCACCGCCATCCAGGCCCAAGCGCTGGTCTCGGTCGAGGGCAGCGGCATGATGGGCGTGCCGGGCATCGCCGCGCGCACCTTCGTCGCTCTCTCCAAGGCCGGCCACTCGGTGACCATGATCAGCCAGGCCTCCAGCGAGGCCTCCATCTGCTTCGTCGTCCCCCAGAGCGAGTCCGACGACGCCCAGCGCGCGCTCCAGCGGGAGTTTGCCGAAGAGCTGGAGAGCGGGCTCATCGACCGGGTGCGCGTCCAGCGGCCGGTGGCGCTGGTGGCGGTGGTGGGCCTGGGCATGGCCGGCCGGCCCGGCATTGCGGCGCGGGCCACGGCCCCGCTCGCGCGCGAGAAGGTGAATATCCTGGCCATGGCGCAGGGCTCCTCGGAGCTCAACATCACCGTCGCCATGGAGCAGAAGGACTGCGCGCGCGGCCTGAAGGCGCTCCACCAGGAGTTCCAGCTCGAGCGGCTGCGACCGCTGCCGGAGACGCACGGGCGGGTGGCCTCGGTGGCCATCTTCGGGCTCGGGCAGATCGGCCGGGCGCTGGCCCGGCAGCTCATGACCCAGGAGCGCTACTTCCGCCACGGCCTGGGCCTGGAGATCCGCTGCGTCGCCGCGTCGGACCGCACCGGGATCAAGACGTCCGAGGCCGGCTTCGACGACGAGGCGCTCGAGGATCTCTGCGCGCACAAGGAGAAGCGCAAGCCGCTCTTCCCGCGCCAGAAGCCGCTGGACCTGGCAGGCATCCGGGAGAAGCTGCGGGCCGAGCTCTTCCCGCTGGCCCTCCACCGCCCCGTCTTCGTCGACGCCACCGCGCAGGACGACGCGGCCCTCATCCACGAGGCCTTGCAGAAGGGCTTCCACGTCGTGCTGGCGAACAAGGTGCCGCTCGCCGCGCCCCAGGCCGAGTACGACGCCCTGCACGCCATCGCGCGGGAGAAGGGCGTCTCTCTGCGCTACGAGGCGACCGTCGGCGCCGGCCTCCCAGTGCTCGACACGCTGGCCAAGCTGAAGGAGGCCGGCGACGGGGTCGAGACCGTGCTCGGCTGCCTGTCGGGGACGCTCGGCTACCTCATGACGGCGCTGGAGGAAGGCGTCAGCTTCTCGGAGGCCGTCCGGGCGGCGCACAAGCTCGGCTACACCGAGCCCGACCCCAAAGAAGACCTGTCGGGCATGGACGTCGCGCGCAAAGCGCTGATCCTGGCGCGGACCATCGGCCACAAGCTGGACCTGGCGGACATCGCAGTGGAGCCGCTGTTCCCGCCGGAGATCGGCAAGCTGTCGGCCCAGGAGTTCCTGGCGCGCGCCCCCGAGCTCGACGCCGACTTCGCCCGGCGCGTCGACGCCGCTCGAAAGAAGAAACAGGTGCTGCGGTACGTGGCGCGCATCACCCGCGGCGAGATCCGCGTGGGGCTCGAATCGGTGCCCGAGGGTTCGCCCATCGGCCGGCTGCGCGGGCTGGACAACCAGGTGGTCCTCTACACCTCGCGCTACAAGCAGAACCCGCTGGTGGTCACCGGGCCGGGCGCGGGCGCCGAGGTCACCGCGGCCGGCGTGCTCAACGACATCGTCGCCATCGCCAGCCGCCAGGAATCGCGGCGGTGATCCGCTCGGCGACCGCGCTCGCCCCAGCGACGGTCGGCAACGTCGGGCCCGGCTTCGACGTGCTCGGGCTCGCGGTCGAGGGGCTCTTCGACACCTGCCGGCTGGAGCTCGCCCCGGGCGGGAACGACGAGGTGGTCGAGGTCTCGGGGCGGGACGCCGACCTCGTCCCGCGGGACCCGAAGAAGAACTGCGCCAGCGCCGCGGCCCGCGCGCTGCTCGACGCGGCCGGCGAGCGAGGCGGCGCACGCCTCTGGCTCCACAAGGGCTTGCCCATCGCCGGCGGCCTGGGCGGCAGCGGCGCCAGCAGCGTCGCCGGGGCCTTGGCCGCGGCCGGCGCGCTGGGCCTGGACCTCGTGGCCGCGCGGGACCAGCTCCTCGCCGCGGCGCTGGAGGGCGAAGGCGCGGCTGCCGGGCGCATCCCGGACAACGTCGCGCCGTGCCTTTTGGGCGGGCTCGTCTTGTGTCGCTCGGTCGACCCCCTGGACGCCGTGAAGGTGCCGGTGCCCGCGGACTGGCACGTGGCGCTCGTCACCCCGGCCGTGCGGGTGGAGACCAAGGCGGCGCGCGCGGTGCTCCCCGACTCGTGGGATCGCGCGAGCTGGGTCCGGCAGATGGCGAACACCGCGGCGCTGACCCTGGCGTTCGCCACGGGCGACGCCGCGCTCCTGCGCCGGGCCCTGGACGACCGCTTCGCCGAGCCGCGCCGGGCGGCGCTGATCCCGCGTTTCGCCGAGGTGAAGGCGGCCGCGCTCGCCGCCGGAGCGCTCGGCGCGTCCATCAGCGGATCGGGGCCGACGGTGTTTGCCATCGCGGCCGATCGGCCCTTGGCCGAGCGGTGCGCGCGAGCCATGCAGAGGGCGTTCGGCGACGTCGCCTGCGCGACGCACGTGGGGGCCATCGCCAAGGGCGGCGCGAGGTTGCTGTGACGAGCTCTTCCGCGGCCGCGGGCGCGCGGGATGAACGCCACGAGGCCCGGCTGCGGAGGCTGCCGTCGGAGAGGCTCCGCCACCAGCGTGAGCGCATCGCCGCGAAGGGTGGCCCCGCCGTCGTCATCGGCTCGCGTCGGCAATGACGCACCTGAGGCGTTGCTCGTCGCGTCTTTTGCGTACGGAACCATTGTCGAGCATACGACACCCTGCTAGCGTGCGCGCCCTTCGACCTGGGAGGAAACCTTCATGCTTCGCGCGTTCGCCGCTGCGCTGGCGGTCTTTGAGGCCGCTGCGCCGAGCTTCTCACAGACCTTCACAACCGAAGCCGCCGCGACCTACCTCGATTCGGCGAAGGCGGCGCTCGTCGTCGGCGCCGGGCCGTCCTCGGACGCGCTCTCGCAGGCGACCGCATCGCTCGAGGGTGCGCTGCGGACGAGCGGTAAGCTGGACCTCGTCCTCAACGGAAAGACGCTGGGCGAGGTCGGCAGTCTCGACGACCAGGCCATCGTGAAGAAGTGCGCGGCGCTTCCCATCGAGCGGGTGGTCATCGTGCGGGTCTTCGAGAGCCCCGGAAAGCCCGCGCGCGCCGTCGCGACGCTGTACGACATGAAAGGCTCGATGACGACCGCCTTCACCGGCGTCGCCGGGGCGGCGCTCGCGGCCAAGGGCGGCCCGGCAGAGAATGCGCCGCCGAGCAGCGGCCTGAGCCACAGCGCCGCCCAAGCCGTCCTCGAGACCGGCCCGGACAAGGCGACGTCAACCAGCCAACAGCAATACGACGAGCAGTACATCGGCTTTACGGATTTTGCGGTCTTATATCAAACGGGCCTCGTCGCGACCTGGAGCAAGCCCTTTCTCGGCAAGTACCAAAAGCCGCTCGATTTCGAGGACTTCTACACGAGGGTCGAGCGCCCCGATTTGGCGTCGAGCTATCAAACGCGAAAATGGGTTCGCATTGGGCTGTGGGGCGGGAGCATCGCCGTGACGACGGCGACCTTGATCGCCGTGCTCGCCTCTGTCGACAATGAAAGGTGCAATGCGCTTTCTGCCGACTTTAGCGCTTGTATGGATAGGCAATCCAAGGGCACGAGTTCCTCTGCAAGCATTGGCTTGGTCGGGTTGGGCATTGGAACCGTGCTCGCGGTCGTTCCCCTCTTCATCAATCCCCAGCCGATCGAAGCCGCCGATGCGCGGCGGCTCGCCGACGAGCACAATCAGAAGCTCAAGTCGAAGCTTGGAATCGCGCAGGCCGAAAGTCCGTCCAGGTCGGCAAACCAAGAGCCAAGCCTCACGCTGAGCGTCGATTTCTTTGGAACCACGGGCGGCGGTGGTCTCGCGCTTCGAGGGAGCTTCTAGGAGCGCCGCCTCCTTCGGCCTTGGGCGCCATGTCGACGTTCCTCTTCCCCCTGCTCACCTCGCTATGCCTCGGCGCCGGCCCGGCCGCTCCGCCGGACCCAGCGGAGGGAGCCCTCGCCGCTCTCGAGCGCGAGCAGCAGGCCCTGTTCGACGCGGCGGCCCCTTCGGTCGTCTTTCTCCGCAGCGGAGACAGGTTCGGATCCGGATTCTTCGTACGCGAGGACGGGCTCGCCCTGACCAACGCGCACGTCGTCGGCGATGCCTCCACGGTCGATGTCGTCCTCCTCGATGGTCGCCGTTTCAAGGGCAAGGTTCTCGAGAAAGCCGACCAGCGGATCGACCTCGCGCTCGTTCAGGTGCCGGTGACGGGCGTGCGGCCGCTGGCGCTCGACGCCGCTGCGACGGTGCGGGTCGGCAGCTTTGCCGCCTCGGTGGGGCATGGCGAGGGCGCGATCTGGACTTTCAATACTGGGATGATCACCAACATTCACCCGGTCGGTGACGAGCAACCCGTCCTCCAGACGCAGATCCCGCTCAATCCAGGCAACTCCGGCGGGCCTCTGCTCAACCGGCTCGGCCGGGTCATCGGAATCGTCACGGCGCACGTGAAGGACTCGAACTCCATCAATTTCGCCATCCGCTCGGAGGTCGCAGCGCGGTCCTTCGACGCTCTGGCCGAGCTCACGGACCATCTCGTCATACGCGCGCCCTCCGGCTCCCAGATCTTCCTGGACGGAGCGCTTGTGGGCCAAGGACCGCGCGCCGCCGTGCCGTGCACCAGCGGCGCCCATGAGGCGATGGTCCTCGCAGGCGGCCGCCTGATTCAGCGCCCGCTCGAATGCCCCAAGGTCCGGCGGGTAGACCTGCAGTAAGACCTCCAGAGGCAGGTGCGGACGGCGCGCGTCGGTTCCCTGAGGCGTGCGCTGAGTCAGGCGCTCTCGCCCCCAGCGGGCGCTCGACAGGTCGCTGCTCTCCTTCATGCGCGCGGGCGACCGGAAGTCTTGGCGTGCGCGGCCCTCCGCGCGAATCAGGACTGGGAGCTACTCCCCGATTTGCACGCTCGCATCGTCGATTGCCGCTCGGAGCGCGGCGTAATCGCGCGCGACCGGGAACTGGGGGAACTCGGCCGCGACGTTGGGGGGCGGCCTGAAGAGGATGCCGGCGTTCGCCTCGCAGAGCATCGCCGTGTCGTTGTAGGAGTCGCCGGCGGCGATGACCTTGAACGCCAGGCTCTTGAAGGCCTTCACCCCCGCCCGCTTCTGATCGGGCAGGCGCAGGTGGTGGCGCGCGATGAAGCCTTGGGCGTCGGTCTCCAGCCGGTGGCAGAAGAGCGTCGGCATCCCGAGCTGCGCCATGAGGGGCATGGCGAACTCGTAGAAGGTGTCCGAGAGGATGACCACCTGGAAGCGCTGGCGCAGCTCGTCGAGGAAGGCGCGCGCCCCCGGCTCCGGCCCCATGTCGGCGATGACCTTCTGGATGTCCGGGAGCCCGAGCTTGTGGCGCCGGAGGAGGTCGATGCGGAAGCGCATCAGCTTGTCGTAGTCCGGCTCGTCGCGCGTGGTGCGGCGCAGCTCCGGGATGCCGGTCCGGTCCGAGAACGCGATCCAGATTTCGGGGACGAGGACACCTTCGAGGTCGAGGCAGGCGATCTGCACGCGTGGACTCTCCAGAACGAGACGACGTCTATTTGGCACAATCTCCGGGCGCCTTCCAGCGCGTCCTCTCACCCATGCAGCGCGTGCGGCCTGAGCGGTCGGCCGTTATCAGCCACAACGACAGACGCCTGCGTCGACGAGCGAGCCTTCTGCGCCGCCTGAATGGCGCTCCCGGTCGCCGGCACTGCCGAACAGGAACGAGGAAGACACCATGGGAACGATAGCGCTCGCCGCGCTCACCGCGGCCGTCGCCGCCGCGTCGCCGGGTCCGCGCGACCCCGCGCTCGACCTGGAGGCGGAGCTCAGAAGAATCGCCCCGGTGCCACCGCCCGCGCTGGAAGTCCGCTTCACCTCGCTCAATGGGCCGGAGTATGCCCTGGAGGACCTGTCGCTCGAGCTCGACGGCCAGGCGCAGAGCGTGCCGACCGCCGCGCAGATCCTCGCTGGCGCCCCGGTCTTCGCAGGCTCGGTGGCACCTGGGCGGCACCAGCTCACGGCCCGCGTGACGCTGGTGGCCCGCTTCGGCTCCGCGAGCTACCGCACCGGCTATCGCTTCAAGCTCGGCAAGCGCATCGCCTTCCAGGCGCAGAAGGGGCTTTTGCACCAGGTCGAGCTGAAGGCGCAGCGGCAATCTAGCCTGGCCTGGGAGCAGAGCCTCGACCTGGCCGTCAGCCGCTCGGAGCGCATGATCGCGGCGCTCGAGTCGGGCGACCTGCCCTCCCCTCCGCGGCTACCGCCCCCGGCGTTTGCAGGCGGCAAGGTCGACGACGCCCAGGCCTCGGAGGTCGCCGCCGCTTTCCCCAAGGCCGCTTCGGCGCCGGTCCGCGCACCCGCAATCCGCCGCGCGACGCCGCCGGACAAGCCCGCGCCGCCTGCGCTCGCGAGCGCGTCAAAGGACCCTGCGTCCCCGACGCCCGCTTCTGCGGCGAGCCTTCCGCCGGCGCTGCCCGTGACCCTCGTCCAGGCGCTCGTCGAGGCGGAGCTGCCATCGGCCGTCGCGCCCACCGCGCCGGCGCCCATTCAGCAGACATGGCTCGAGCGCGCCGGCGCGCCACTCGTGGCCAGTGCGCTCGCTGTTGGCATCGCGTGGATCGGCGTGGCCGCGCTTCGGCGGCGACGGCGCGCCGGGCCGGGAACGCCCCCGACGGCGCGGGGGACCGCCTAGCCTCCTCCAAGCCAGCGTCACGAGCTTGACGCGCGACGGCAGGTTGGCGGCACGAGCGTCCGGCGACCTCTGGGGCAGCCCTGCCACTGCGCTTCGCGAAATCCTCCAGGAAAGCCGCGGACCGCTCTCTGGTTTCTCGCGCCGCCCGGCGCTCGCCTCGGCTGTCGCCGCGCTCGAGCAGAAGCCCCGCCGGCGATGGCCTCGGAAGTGCAATCAGCACCCTTGGCGTCTTGGCAACTCCGCGATGCGTCAGGTAGAGCGCGCGGCCCAGGTGGGCCACCGCCCAGGAGCCGGTCCTTGGCGATCTCTTCCATTTCCTCGAGCGGCTCGAGCCTCCTCGCAGCGGCGTCGCCCATGGCGGCGGCGTCCTCGACCACCCTCTCTTTGGCCTCGCTCTCGACGACCGAGATCGCCGCGCTCGCGCCGGACCAGAATCTCGCAGCTGACCCTCAGCGACATCCGCTCGCTCAGCGTGGAGCAGCTCCTCGTCTTGAGCAACTCGCAGGTCGGCGCCCTCGGCACCACCGAGATGGCGGCGCTCACCGCCTCGCAAGTGGCGGGCCTGAGCGTCACCGAGCTCTCCGAGCTGAGCGCGCCGCAGCTGGGCGCCCTGTCCACCGCCGCGGTCAAAGGACTCACCGCCGAGCAGGTCTCGGCGCTGAGCCCCGCCCAGCTCGCAGGTCTCTCGGCGGCGCAGGTCGGGGCGCTGACGACCACCGCCGTCCAGGGGCTGAGCCCGGACCAGGTCGCCTCGCTGGCCGCGACCCAGCTCGCGGGGCTGACCAGCGCACAAGTGGCCGCGCTGTCGGCGGACGACGTCACCGCGCTCGGCGCGTCCCAGCTCGCCGCCCTGACCGCCTCCGCAGCCAGAGGCCTCACCGCCGACGAGCTCTCGGCGCTGTCCCCGACCCTGCTCGCGGGCTTCTCCTCGACGCAAATCGCCGCGATGGCTCCGCTCGCCGTCCTGGGCCTCAGCGCCGACCAGCTCTCGTCCCTCGCCGCCACCCAGCTGGCGGGGCTGACCGCCGCGGACGTGTCCGCGCTCTCCGAGCAGGAGCTCGCCGCGCTCAGCTCGACGCAGCTCGCCGCCCTGACGCCCAACGCGTGCAGGGGCTTCGCCGACTGGCAGATCTCCTGCCTGACCCCGGACCAGCTCTCGGGCTTCTCCTCGTCCCAGCTCGGGGCGCTGACGACCACCGCGGTCCAGGGCCTCACGTCCGACGAGGTCGCCTCGCTCAGCGCGTCGCAGGTGCAGGGCTTCACCGGGCCGGAGCTCTACGTCTTTCTGAACACCCAGATCTCGTCGTTCTCGCAGACGCAAATGGCCGCGCTCTCGGCGGGCGCGGTCGGGGGCATGACCTCCGCCGGGTTCGGCCAGCTCTCCACCGCGCAGCTCGGCGCGCTCAGTGCGACGCAGCTCGCGGCGGTCACGTCGACCGAGATGTCGGGGCTCACCGCCGACGACGTCTCCGGGCTCTCGGTCACCCAGCTCGCGGCGCTCACCCCCACCCAGCTCACGGGGCTCAGGTCCGACGCCGTGTCCGCGCTGAGCCTTGCGCAGGTGAGCTCGCTCGCGGTCACCCAGCTCCAGGGGATCGGCAGCGCCGCCGTGGGCCAGCTCCTGCAGTCGCAGTTCGCGTCCATCTCCGAGACGCTCCTCGCCGCGCTGACCTCGGCCCAGCTCCAGGGCCTCACCTACACCGACGTGAGCTCGCTCACCTCCTCCGAGCTCGCGAGACTGACCTCGACGCAGCTCACCGGCCTGACGGCCACAGCCGTTCAAGGGCTGACGGCGACGCAGCTGACGCAGCTGACGACGTCCCAGGTGAAGGGCCTGAGCCAGACGGAGCTCGGGGCCCTGTCCAACACCCAGCTCGCCTCGCTTTCTGGGGACCTGCTCGCGGCGCTCACCTCCACCGCGCTTACCGGGCTGAGCGCGACCGGCCTCGGCTCGCTCTCGACGACGCAGCTCGAGGCCCTCACCGGATGGCAGCTCCAGGCGCTCTCCTCGGGCCAGGTCGCCGGCCTCCACTCCACCCAGCTCGCGGCCCTGAGCACGGCGCAGCTCAAGGTCCTGTCGACCACGCAGCTGGGCGCGCTCACCTCCAGTGCGGTGGACGGCCTGAGCGCCGACCAGCTCGGAGCGCTCACGCTCTCGCAGATCCGCGGCTTGAACGGCGCGTGCGTGGGCGAGCTGCTCCTGCCACAGTTTGCGCCCCTGTCGGCCACGCTCGTCGCCGCGCTCAGCGCGACGCAGATCCGCGCGCTCACCATCGACGACGTGAGCGAGCTCACCCAGACCGAGCTCGGCGCGCTCACCTCCACCCAGCTCTCGGCGCTGTCGGCCGCGGCCATCCAGGGCCTGACCCCGAGCCAGATAGCGCTCCTGAGCACGACG
Source organism: uncultured delta proteobacterium (assembly GCA_963772225.1). GTDB lineage: Bacteria > Myxococcota > Myxococcia > Myxococcales > UBA5297 > CAVYWD01. The sequence continues at coordinate 465,864 of CAVYWD010000001.1, forward strand.
CAGATCCGCGGCCTGGCCTCTACCGGGCTCGGGGCCCTCCTGGGCACGCAGCTCACGGCCCTCTCCACCGCCCAGGTCGCCGCGCTCACCGCCACCGCGCTGGACGGCCTGAGCGCGGCGGAGGTGGGCACCCTCACCGCCGCGCAGCTCGGCGCGCTCTCCGCGACCCGAGATCCGCTCGCTCACCCAAGCGCAGATGCGCGGCCTGACCGCCGTCCAGCTGCCGCTGCTCACTACCGCGCAGGTGCAGGCGCTGGCTTCCACCCAGCTCGGCGCCCTGGCGACCACGGCCCTCCAGGCGCTGACCACCGACCAGGTCCGCTCGCTCACCGCCAGCCAATTCGCGGGCCTGGGCACCACCGGCCTCGGGGCCTTCACCGCCACCGCGCTCGCGGCGCTGGACTCGCAGCAGATCGCCGCCCTGGCTCCGGGCACCCTGCGAGGCATCACCAGCGACCAGCTCGCATTGTTGAGCGCGACGCAGCTTGCCACCCTGACCTCGACGCAGCTCTCCGTCCTCACCGCCTCCGCCATCCAGGGGCTGACGCTGGCCCAGATCGCCTCGCTCAGCACGAGCCAGCTCCAAGGCCTGGTCGCCACTGCGACGGGGGCGCTGAGCCTCACGCAGCTCGGGGTTTTGACGACCAGTCAGCTCTCGGCGCTCACCGCCACCGCCATCCGCGGCCTGACCTCCACCGAGGCCGCGGCGCTGACGACGGCGCAGCTGGGCGCGCTCTCCTCGACCCAGGTCGGGGCCCTGAGCGCGGCGGCCCTGAGCGCCTTCGCCTCCGAGCAGATCGCGGCGCTCACTCCCTCGCAGACGGCCGGCCTGACCGCCGCCCAGCTCGGCACCTGCACCACCACCGCCATCGACTTGCTGACGAGCGCGCAGCTCGCCGGCCTGACCACGCTGCAGCTCCGCGGCCTGACGGCAGCAGCGCTCGACGCGATAGGCTCGACGGGCTTCGCCGCCCTGGCCCCCACGCAGATCGCCACCTTCACCGCCACCCAGATCCGGAGCCTGAGCAGCACCTCCGTCAGCCAGCTGACCGCGTCCTCGCTCGCCGCGATGACCTCGACGCAGCTCGGGGCCCTGAGCGCCACCTCGCTCCAGGGGATGACCACGGCGCAGCTCGCCTCGCTCTCCACGTTGCAGATCCGGGGGCTCACCAAGGCCTCCGGCGCGGCCCTCTCGGCCGACCAGGTGGCGTCCCTCTCCACGGACCAGCTCGCCTCGTTAACCACGACCGCGCTCACGGGCCTGACCTCGACCGGCGCGGGGGCCCTGACGGCGCAGCAGCTCTCGGCGCTGTCCTCCTCACAGGTCGGGGCCCTGGCGACGACCGCCGTCACGGGGCTCACCGACCAGCAGGTCCCTCAGCTCTCGCTCGCGCAGCTGAGCGGGCTGTCGGCGACGCAGCTCGGCGCCTTCACGCAGACCCTCGTGGACGCGCTCACGGCCACCCAGCTGGCCGGGCTCACGACCGCGCAGCTCCGCGGACTCTCCGGCATCGGCGTCAACGCGCTGGACGCGACGGGGCTCGCCGCCCTGAGCCCGACGCAGATCGCCTCCCTCACGGTCACCCAGCTTCGAGGCGTCAGCAGCACGTTCGTCGGCGACCTGAGCGCCACCGCCTTCTTTGCGCTGACCCAGACGCAGATCGGCTCCCTGACCACCACCGCCTTGGGCGGGCTCACCGCGGACCGCCTGGCCGCGCTCACCGCCACGCAGCTCAAGGGCCTCTCCTCGACGGCCGCCGCGGCGCTGACAACGACCCAGCTCGGCGCGCTCTCCGGCGTGCAGCTCGCCGCGTTGGCACCCTCGGCGATGACCGGCCTCTCTTCGGCCCAGGCGGCGAGTCTCACTTCCGCGCAGCTCGCTTCGCTCACCTCGACCCAGCTCGGGGCCTTGAGCAGCGCGGCGCTCAACGCGATGTCGGCGGCGCAGCTCGCGGGGCTCACCACGGCCCAGCTCCGAGGCCTGGGGGCGGGCCAGCTCGGCGCGCTCTCGACCGGGTCGCTCGACGCGCTCTCGACGACCCAGCTCGCCTCGCTCACGACCACTCAGATTCGCGGCCTCTCCACCGCCGGCTTCGACTCCCTGGACGCCACCAGCGTGGCCGCGCTGAGCTCCACGCAGCTCGCGGCCCTCACCCCCACGCAGATTCGCGGCCTCGCCAGCACGGACCTGGGCGAGCTGAGCGCGACCGCGCTCTCGGCGCTCACCTCGACGCAGCTGGGCGCGCTGGCCACGGCGGCCCTGCCCGGGCTGAGCCCGGACCAGCTCGGCGCGCTGTCGACGTCGCAGCTCAGGGGGCTGACGAGCACGGGAGTGGCGGCGCTGGCGCAGACGCAGCTCGGCGCGCTCTCCGCCGCCCAGGTCTCGGCCTTGAGCACCTCGGCGCTCCTGGGGCTCACCGCCTCCCAGGCGGCGGGGCTGACCGACGCGCAGCTCGCCGCGCTCGCCTCAACGCAGCTGGCGGCCCTGAGCGCCACCGCGCTCGGCGGGCTCGCGCCGACCCAGGTGGCCGAGCTCTCGACCGGCCAGGTGCGCGGCTTGACCTTGGCCCAGCTCGGCGCGCTCACCACCACCGCGGCGAGCGCGTTGACCACGGCCCAGCTGGCGGCCCTCTCCACCCTGCAGCTCCAGGGGCTCTCGAGCGGCGCCGTCGGCGCGCTGAGCACCTCGGCGCTGAACGCCCTGACCTCGCGCCAGCTCGCCGCCCTCACGCCCAGGCAGGCCGCGGGGCTCGACAGCACGGCCGTCGCCGCGCTGACCGCGACCTCCCTCGCGGCCCTGACCTCCGCACAGATTGGGGCGCTGACCTCGACGGCGCTCTCAGGGCTGAGCACCGACCAGGTGGCCACGCTCAGCGCCGCGCAGGTCGGCGGGCTGGTTGGAAGCTCCGCCGCGGCGCTGTCGAGCGACCAGCTCGCGGCGCTGAAGACCTCGCAGCTCACCTCCCTCTCCACCACCGCGATGGGCGGGCTCACCTCCACCCAGATCGCCTCGCTGGGAACGGCTCAGCTCGGCGCGCTGACCCCGACCCAGGTCGCCGCGGTCGCCGCCGCCGCCATCCCCGGCCTCACCTCGGAAGGGCTGGCCGCGCTCGCGACCTCTCAGCTCGCGGCGCTGGGCTCGGCCCAGGTGGGCGCGCTCACGACCAGCCAGGTGACGGAGCTGGGCGGGCCGGCGCTCGCCGCGCTGACGACCACCGCGGTCGGCGGGCTGGCGGACACCCAGCTCGGGGCGCTCTCCTTGTCCCAGCTCTCGAGCCTCTCGACGCGGCAAGTCGCCGCCCTGTCGCCCGCCGCCATCTCCGGGCTGACCGCGACCGAGGTCGCGGGCCTGAGCCTGTCGCAAACCGCCGCGCTCACCGCGGCCGAGGTGCGCGCGCTGACCGACAGCCAGGTGGCCGCCATGACCGCAGGCCAAGTGGGGAGCCTCACCTCGACGCAGCTCGGCAGCCTCTCGGGCGCCCAGGTCGGCGACTTCAGCGCGGCACAGCTCGCGGCGCTCTCGACCACGCAGGTCACCGCGGTGGCCCCGAGCGGCATCAGCGGCCTGACCTCGGCGCAGGTCTCGGGCCTGAGCCTTTCGCAGCTCGGCGCCCTCAGCTCGACCCAGGTCACCTCGCTGACCCCCAGCGCGGTGGGCGGCCTGACCGCGGGCGCCGTGGCCGGGCTGGCGACGACGCAGGTCGCGGCGCTGACCGCCTCCCAGACCGCGGCGCTCGCCGCCACCCAGGTCGCGGCCCTGAGCGCCTCGCAGCTCGCCGCGGTGAAAGCGGCGGGCATCTCCGGCCTGACCTCGACGCAGGTCGCGGCGCTGTCCATCGCCCAGCTCGGCGCTCTCTCGGCGAGCCAGCTCGCGAGCGTCTCTGCCGCCGGGGCGAGCGGGCTCACGGACGCCCAGATGGCGTCTTTGACCAGCGCGCAGCTGGGCGCGTTCTCCCAGGCCGGCGTCTCCGGCCTCTCCGCCGAGCAGCTCTGGGCGCTTTCGACCGCGCAGCTGCACGCCTTGGCCAACACGCAGATCGCCGCGCTGTCCACGACGGCAGTCTCTGGGCTCCCTGCGGCCGCGCTGACGGCGCTGAGCGACGACCAGCTCGCGGCGCTCACCGCGACCCAGGTCGCGTCGGTCACCGCGACGCAGATCACAGAGCTGCCGTCGGACGTGCTGGCGCAGCTCACGGCGACGCAGATGGGCGCGCTCGGGAGCGCGCAGGTGGCCGCGCTCTCGGCGGCGCAGCTGGGCGCGCTCGCCCCGGCGCAGGTGTCGGCGCTCTCCACCTACGGCCTGGACGGCCTGGGGACGACCCAGGTCCCGCTCTTGACCGCGACCCAGCTCGCGGCGCTCAACGCGGCCCAGGCCGGCTCGCTCGACGAGACCCAGGTCGCGGCCCTGACCGCGGCGCAGCTCTCGGGCCTCGGCGTCGCCCAGCTCAACGGCCTGAGCACCACCGGGCTCTCCGGGCTCACCACCGACCAGGTCGCCGCCATCACCGCCACGCAGCTCTCCGACCTCAGCACGGGCCTCGCCTCGGCGCTCTCGTCCACCCAGGTCGCGGCGCTCTCGGGGACGCAGCTCTTCGCGCTCTCCGGCGCGCAGCTCGCGGCGCTCTCCACGTCGGCCATCCGCGGCCTGACGACCGCCGAGCTGGGGCAGCTCACGACCCGGCAGTGGTCCAGCCTCACCGGCTCGCAGATCGGCGCGCTCACCCTGACCCAGGTCGGGGCGCTCGTCGACACCGAGCTCGGCGCGCTGACCGCGTCCGAGGTCGCCGGCTTCACCGACACGCAGGCCGCTTCGCTGAGCCCCGCGCAGGTCGCCGCGTTCAGCACGACCCAAGTCTCGGCGTTCTCGGCGACCGCGGTGAGCGGCCTCGCCACGACGCAGCTGGCGGCGCTCTCCACCAGCCAGCTCCAACAGCTCACGAGCGCCCAGCTGGCGGCGCTGAGCTCGAGCCAGCTGGCCTTGCTCTCGTCCGACCAGGTGGCGGCCCTGACGGCGCTGCAGGTCGCTTGGCTCACCTCCACGGCGGTCGCCAGCCTCGCCACCTCGCAGATCGCCGCGCTGAGCACCTCGCAGGTCGCGGCGCTGACGGCCGCGCAGTCGAGCGCGCTGAGCAGCGACGAGTTGGGCGCGCTGACCCCCGCGCAGCTCGGCGCGTTGACGCGGACGCAGCTCGCCGCGCTGAGCACCATGGCGCTCCGGGGGCTTGCGCCCACCGCCCTGGCCTCGCTGAGCGCGACGCAGCTCCAGTCCCTGACTTCGACCCAGGTCGGCGCGCTGACGCTGACCCAGACCGGCTCGCTGTCGGCCTCGCAGGTAGCCCAGCTGACCGCGACCGAGATGAGCGGCCTCACCTCCACCGCGGTCGCGGCGCTCACGACCCAGCAGCTGGCGGCGCTGTCGACGACCCAGGTCGCCTCCTTGTCCACCGCGGCGATACAGGGGCTGACCGCGGACGTGATGGCGGCGCTCTCGAGCGCGCAGTTCTCGGCGCTCTCCGCGGTCGAGGTGGGGGGCCTGACCACGGACCAGGTGCAGGCGCTTCCCACGACCCGGGTCAGCGCGCTCACGGCGACCCAACTCCTGGGCTTGACCCAGGACCAGGTCGGGGTTCTCACGACGTCGCAGCTGGCGGCGCTCACGTCCACCCAGCTCACCGGCCTCTCGGCGGTGCAGCTGAGCGGCCTGGTCTCCACGCAGATCGCCGGGCTGGCGCCGTCGCAGCTGAGCTGGCTCAGCGCTTCCCAGCTCGGGCAAATCTCCACCGACGCCGTCGCCGGGCTCACCACGAGCGAGTGGAGCGCGCTGTCCGCCCGGCAACTGGCAGGGCTTTCCTCGCGGCAGGTCGGCTCCCTGACCACGACGCTCCTGAGCGCGCTCGGCCCGACCCAGCTCGCGGCGCTCAACACGGTGCAGCTCAAGGGCCTGGACTCGACCGGCGTCGCGGCGCTGAGCACCGACCAGCTCGCCGCTCTGTCGACGGGCCAGGTGGCGTCGCTCTCGAGCTCAGGCGCGTCCGGCCTCACCGCGACGCAGCTCCTGTCGCTCACGGCGGACCAGCTGAGCGTGCTGACCCCGAGCGAGATGGGGTCTTTGTCGAGCACGGCGCTGTCGAGCCTGGGGGCCGACTTCCTGGCGTCGCTCTCGTCGACCCAGCTCGGGAGCCTCTCCAGCACCGGCATGGCGGCGCTCACGCCGACCACCATCGCCAACCTCACCTCCACCCAGCTCTCGCTGCTGAGCAGCTCCGAGCTCGCCGCCCTGACGTCGACCCAGGCGAGCGCGCTGACGACCGCGCAGCTCGCCTCGCTCGGGGCCGCGCAGCTCGGCGAGCTGGCTCAGACAGGGCTCGGCGGCCTCACCTCGGGCCAGGTCGCGGCCTTGACCACGACCCAGCTCGGGGCGATGAGCCCGGACCAGATCGGCGCGCTCTCGGCCACGGCGATAGGCGGGCTGTCGCAGGCCGACCTCGCGTCCTTGACCGACGCGCAGTTCGCGAGCCTCTCGGAGACGGGCGTGGCCGGCCTGGCGCCGACCGTCATCGAAAGCCTCACCGGCGACCAGGTGGCGCTGCTCACCTCCACTGAGCTCTACGGCCTGACGTCTTCTCAGGTGGCGGCGCTGACCTCGTCCCAGCTCTCCCAGCTGTCCACCGCGCAGGTCGCGGCCTTGTCGGCGACGGGCCTCGCCGGGCTCAGCGCGTCGCAGCTCAGCGGCCTTTCGGACGCCCAGGTCGACAGCCTCAGCTCGGAGCAGATCGCCGGGCTCTCGACGACGGCCGTCGCGTCGCTGTCGACCGCGCGCGTCGCGGACCTCACGGCCGACCAGCTCAGCGGCCTCGGGCGAATGCAGCTCCGATCCCTGACGACCGACCAGCTGGCCGCGCTCTCGACGACGCAGATCGGCGCCCTGGGAGGCGACCAGTTCGCGAGCCTGACCTCGACCCAGCTTTTGGAGCTTTCGCCCACCCAGCTCGGCGCGTTGACCTCCGCGCAGGTGGGGGCGCTCTCCCCGGCCGAGATCGGCTTGCTCGCCCCGACCCAGCTCGACTACCTGGCGGACACCCAGCTCACCGGCATCACCACGACCACCATCGCCGAGCTCTCGACGGCGGACGTCGCTCAGCTCACGACCACGGTGATAGGAGAGCTCGGCCCGGTGCTGCTGGCCGCCTTCACGGACACCCAGCTGGCGAGCATGTCCAGCGACCAGCTCCAGGCGCTGAGCGACGCCATGGTATGAATCGACCGCTCGCTTCTGCCGGCGGCACCCGGTACTCGCAACGAATGCTCGGGAGCTTCCAGAGACCATGGGGACCGACCTCTTCAACGCGGCCATCGTCCGGTCCATCGCCCGCGACCTGGGCGTCCAGGACCTCATCCGCATCGCCGAGGCGCTGAAGCTCGACGGGCCACCCAAGGCGGTGGAGACGCTCTACGCCACCTGGGTCCAGCACAACGCCGACCACCCGCTGCTGTACGCGGTGCTGTTCAACTACTCGGTGGCGCTCACGGACGCGGGAAACCTGGCGCTGGCGGGCGAGTGCCTGCAACGGGCCCTTTCCCTCAACGCGGACTTCATGCCCGCGTACATCAACCTGGGGCGCGTCCAGGAGCGCCAGGGCAACGTGGGCTTGGCCGTGGCGCAGTGGTCGGCGGCGCTGGGCCGCATGGCGGCGGTCAACGGGCCGGCCATCGCCCACAAAACCACGGCGCTCAACCAGAGCGCGCGGGCGCTGGAGGCCGCGAACCAAGACGAGCCCGCCGAGTCCATGCTTCGGCAGAGCCTGGAGCTCGACTGCCATCAGCGCGAGGCCGTCCAGCACCTGGTGGCGCTGAGGCAGCGGCAGTGCGAGTGGCCGGTCGTCCTCCCTTCGGAGCGCGTGAGCCGCGAGTGCCTGAGGCGCGGCATGTCGCCGCTCTCGGCCGCGGCCTACACCGACGACCCGCTCCTGCACCTGGCGCTCGGCGCGCACTACAACCAGGCGGAGGTCGGCATCCCCTCGGCCGCGCTCGACGCGTGGCCGGCCGCGGAGGCGGCCTCGGGGCCGCTGCGAGTCGGCTACCTGTCCTCCGACCTTCGCGAGCACGCGGTCGGCTACCTCATGACCGAAGTGCTGGGGCTGCACGACCGCAAGGCGGTGGAGGTCTTCTCCTATTACTGCGGCCCGGAGGCGCACGACCCGCTGCACGCGCATTTCCAGGCGACGTCCGACCATTGGTGCTCCGTCGTGGGCATGGACGACGACGCGGCCGCGCGCCGCATCGCAAAGGACGGCGTGCAGATCCTCGTGGACCTCAACGGCTACACCCGCGAGGCGAGGCTCGGGGTCGTCGCGCGCAAGCCCGCACCGGTCATCGTGAATTGGCTCGGATATCCGGGGACCATGGCGAGCCCGTACCACCATTACCTCGTCGCCGACGATTGGATCATCCCGGAGTCGCACGAATTGTATTACTCGGAGAAGGTGCTGCGGCTGCCCTGCTATCAACCGAACAACCGTTCCCGCGCGGTGGCGCCGGACCCGCCGTCGCGCGCGGCTGCGGGCCTGCCTGAGAACGCGGTCGTCTATTGTTGCTTCAACGGTGCGCACAAAATCAACCGGTTCACGTTCGACCGCTGGCTCATGATCGTGGCGCAGGTGCCGGGCAGCGTCCTGTGGCTCTTGAGCAGCACCGAAGGGGCGCACCAGCGCCTCCGGGAATACGCCGCGGCCCGGGGCATTGCAAAGGAGCGGCTGGTATTCGCGCAAAAGCTCGCCAACCCGGCGCACCTCGCCCGGTATCCGCTCGCCGACCTGTTCCTGGACACGACGCCCTACGGCGCCCACACCACGGCGTCCGACGCCCTGTGGATGGGCGTGCCGGTGCTGACGCTGAGCGGGCGGTCGTTCGCGTCGCGGGTCTGCGGCAGCCTGGCCCGCTCCGCCGGCACGCCCGAGCTGGTCTGCGAGTCGGCTGAGGCGTTCGTCCAGCGCGGGGTGGAATTGGGACGCGATCGCGCGCTGCTCGCGGCGCTGCGGCAGCGGCTGCAGGACGGGCGCGCGGCGAGCACGCTGTTCGATACGCCAGGGCTCGTGCGCGGGCTCGAGGACCTCTACCGGAGCATGTGGCAGGATTTCAAGGAAGGGAAGCTGCCGAAGCCGGACCTCGCCAACCTGGACGTGTATCTCGAGGTTGGGATGCAGGGCGACGCCGAGGACGTCGAGATGCAGGGCGTTGCCGATTACCGCGACATGTGGATGGAGCGGCTCGCGAAGCGGAGCAGGTATCGGCCTATCGAGGCGGACCGGCGGCTGGTGGCGCAGAAGTAGCGTTCAGCGTTCTTTCCGCTTCGAGTGAACTCGGCTCGCCTCTTCTGGCCAGCGCGCCGCGCTCAGAGTGGACGACGGCAGAGCTGTCAAACAGTCCGCTTTCCGTAATGGATGCGACAAACGGATTTCCGCGTGCGTCCAAACGGCAGCGGGTCGCCAGATCCAATTCGGGAGGTAGTCATGACGAAGCAGATGCAACAAATGAGAGACGAGACGATAGACAGCATCCGCGACGCGCTCAAAGAGACGGGGCATGAGCTCGGAAGGAAGACAGAAGAGCTCAAAGACCCAATTTTCTTGCGCGGATATCGTTCCGCATATCGCATATTGAAGGGAAATGAAGCAATTCCGGTTCTTGTTACATTCGAACACCAAGATCAGCAGGGAACCGCCGAGCAGAAGGTCCCCTACCACGTCATCTGCCTCGCCGAGGCGATTCGGAACAAGCTCGCAGATCGCGTCTATCTCGTCCTCGGCGGACAAAACTCGGCCTGGAAACACCTGCGAGGCGATGCCTCGGGGCGGTCATCAAAGGTGCACACGAAGTTCAAATCCTCGACCTTTCGCAATTCACCAATCTCGCCGAGGACGACAAGCTCTGACCCGGGCTCAATCGGCTGCCCCTCACCCCTCGGCCGCTAATCCACCCCCAGCGCCACGCGCATCACCATGGTGGTCACGAACCCGGCGACAATCCCGAAGGTCGCCGTCGCCTCATTCCCGTGGCTGTGCGTCTCCGGAATGATCTCGTTCGAGGTCACGCTGATGAGCGACCCCGCCGCGAGCGCCAAGGCGAACGGCATGGCCCCGGCAATGGCCTGGGCGAAATAGAAGCCCACCGCGGCAGTGAGCGGCACGGTGAGCCCGGTCGCGCTGGTGACCAGGAGCGCGGTGACGCGCGAGATGCCGCCCTTGCGCAGCGGCGCCGACATCACCAGCCCCTCGCAGACGTTCTGCAGCCCCACGGTCAGGGCCACCAAGAACCCCAAGGGCCGCGTCGCGCCCGAGGCGAAGCTCGCGCCGATGGCGAAGCCCTCCGGCAGCCGGTGGAACACCAGCGCGCCGCTGATGAGCATGCCCCTGCGCACGTCGGCGGCATGCGAGTGCTCCGCCGGATGCGCCTCCTCGGCTTCCTCGGCCTCCTCGGCTTCATCGCCGTGCTCGTCGTGGAACTGAGCCCCGGCTCGCAGGTGGTCGTGGTGCCCGCCGGCGTGCTCATGGGGGATGAGCCGCTCCACCGCGAAGAGGATGGCGAACCCGGCGACGAAGCCGAGCAGCACCAGCGCGAGCAAACCGTGGTTGAGCTCGGCGCCGTGCCGCACTCCGGAGAGCGCCTGCGGCAAGAGCCCCAGAGTCGCCGCCGAGAGCATGAGCCCGGCGCCGAAGCCGAGCACGGCGTCGTAGGCCCGGCGCGGCAGCCGGTCGACCACGAAGAACGGAAGTGAACCCGCGCCGGTGCAGAGCCCCGTCGCGGCCGATATGAGCAGGATGAAATACACGGGCGCCATGCTAGTGCCTGCCCCGGGCCCCTCGTCCAGTGTGTCGCGCAGAAAATCCGAGAGTCGCTGCCCCGAAGGCTCCCGGCGGCGGCGCTACCCCGCCGAAGGCGCGCCCACCGCCCTCGGCGAGCGCCGCCCACCCAACACCGCGTCGTAGGCCTTGCCGACAGCCCAGCTGAACAGGAACGTCAGGCCGATGAGCAAAGCGGTCATCCCCGCGTACGCGGGCCAGGAGAGCCGGTCGCCGAAGCGGGCGTGGAACGAGAACCCCCAGAGCACCGGCCAAAAGAGCATCGCCTCGTGGCCGAAGTAGGCGGCCAGGGACGAGGTCCCGAAGACCTCGACGAAGCGAACTGGCGCGCTTGCCTGCCATCGCCCGCGCAGCCCGTTCTCGAGGACCGAGAGCGCCAAAGCGAAGGCGAGCACCACCAGCCACCGCTGGGCGTGGTTCACGCAAGTGTAGTAGCCCCCGGCCGGATGGGCGGCGAGCAGGCGACTCCCCGCCTCGTAGAGCCCGGCTCCGGCAGCCCAGAGGAGCGCCAGGTACCCCGCCATGGCCTTGGCGCTGGCGAAGGCGCAGAGCGCGCCCAGGGCGCCGCCGAGGAAGACGTAGCCGGACCAGGGAAAGAGCGGGAAGACCGAACCCGAGCTCGTGCCGGTGAAGTGCGCGAACGGGAGCGAGCGGATGCGCGCCGCGGCGGGCGTCGCGAGGAACACCGCGAGCGCAAGCGCGAGCGAGGCGACGGCCAGAACGCGCGGGCGCCGGGCGAGCCCGGCGAAGAGCGGCAGCGCCGCCAGCAGCGACAAGCCGATGCAGCTCAAGATGTCGATGCGCAGCAGCCACTTGGGCTCGCGGACGATGGGGAACCGAGATCCACGTCATGGCGGCGGCCACGCCCAGCACCTCGCCAATGCGCCGCAAGCTCTTGAGCGCTCGGCGCCCTCGTCCGCCGGACGCCGCCCCGCGGACCTGCACCAGGGCGAGCGAGAAACCTGCCGCCAGGATGAACGACGGGGCGACCAGGCCGTCGACGAACTGCACTCGGGCGAACTCGGGACCTCGGCGCAGCTCGGGCCGCAAGAGGCTCAGCGCGTGCGTCTGGACCATCACGAGGACCGCGATGCCGCGGAGCCAATCGAAGGCCTTGACTCGGCCGGCGCAAAGAGCCATCGGCTCCTCCCTTCACTTCGGGTGAAGGCCGATTATCGCCTGCCCGCGCGCCCGCCGCGCGATCATCGCGCGCACCCTCCTCCTCCGCTGCCGCCGAGCTTGTCGCCCTCGGCCGGCCTGCGCAGGTTCGAAGGAAGAGGGCCAGCCTTGGGACCTTCGGGAGATTTCGCATGAACCCGCTTCTTCGGGGCGCGCTGGCCGTCGCCTTCCTCGCGCTCTTTCCCCTTGCGCCCGCGGCCTCGGAGCTCGTCGATTCTTCGACCGGGACGCGGTTCGCGACGACCGCGAAAGCCGGAGGAACCGAGTTCGAGTGCCTGGGCGCTGGGGTCCGGAAGATGTTCGCCTTCAAGGTGTACGCGGTCGCCTATTGTGTGGACGAGGAGCGCGCGGACGCCGTCGACGAGCTCGGGAAGGAGCTGCACTCGAGCCTCTCCGGCGAGGAGCTCGCCCGGGCGCTCGAAGACGACCCGAGCTTCTATCAGCACCTCCAGAGGCTCCCGGGCGACAAGCTCGTCATCCTGCACATGGTGCGCGACGTCGACCGCCAGAAGCTCGCCGACGCGTTTCGCAAGTCGCTCCGGGACGTGCTCCCGCGGGAGAAGGTGGAGAAGCTCGTCGCCGCCATCCCCGCCGACGTGCGAAGCGGCGAGAACGCGCTGCTCTTCTCCAGCGGCGAGAGCCTCGTCATCGACATCGGCGGCCGGCAGTCCGCGATCCAGGATGCCCAGATCGCCCGCGAGCTCTGGTCGGTATGGTTGGGCCCTGAGAGCGTGTCGCCGTCGCTCAAGCGCTCCATTGCCGAGAACGCGGCGGGCGTCGGCGCCGTGTCCGCCGCCAGTCGCGGATAAGGGATAAGGTCGAGGGGCCCGGATGAGCCCCCTTAAGATGCGGTGGCGATGTCCGCGGCGCCTCTGCGCCCGGGGTCACTGCTGGTACACGTCACCTGACGCGTTGTCGGAATAGGTGTCGGACGTGAGGGTCGCGCTCGCGTACGAACCTAGCCAAATCCCATAGACCGCGCTGTGCTGGAGGGTGCTGTGGTTCACAGCGAGCGCGACCCCGCGGCTGTCGGACTGGGCAATGATCATCCCATACTCTCCCGCGGCCGCCCCACCGCCGCCGTATTCCACGATGCAATAGTCGAGCACGTTGGCGGCGCTTCTCGTGTCATCGAAGACAATGCTGTCCCAGGCTCCCTGCACCTTCTGCGCGCCGGTGACGGTGATGGGCTTCTCCGCCGTCCCGACCGCGTGGAATCCCGTCCCTTCGGGGATGAAGACCCCCGCTTCCGAATCCATGATCAGCGTGACCCCCGGCGCGAGGGTCCACACCTCGTCGACGGTCACCCCTCCGTCGAGCTCGTACGGCACTCCGAGGTCCAGCCAAGTGACGGTTTGCGAGATGCGATTGGTGTGCACCGCGACGCGGTCCACGTCGTTGCCGGTATAGGTCGACGAGGTCAGCAATTGATGCGCCACCTCGCTGGCGACCCACGCGGGCCCGAGCGCATTCTCTTTCAGCGCATTGTCGCTAAATAGCGGAACCAAGGCGTCCGCCGACAAGTGAAGCCCATACCCCTGGCTTTGGGTGAGCGTCACTTGTGAGAGCTTCGCCTGAACGCCGTGGCTGTCAGAGGTGAGCTTCACGGCGGCGGCCTCCGGGTCCGACGTCGTGTCTCCGGCCCACTCCACCGTGGCGTGGGCCAGCGAATTGCGCGTGTTGTTCGAGCCGTCGAAGACGATCCCCGCCCACGCGCCCCGCGCCTGGGCGGCCCCGGTGAAGAGAATGGGGCTCGCGGCGGTCCCCTCGGCGATCAGCGAGGCGCCGTCGCCGGAGATCCTCAGCTCTGCGCCCTGGGCCATGATGAGCGTGGTCCCGGGCGCGAGGGTCCAGTCGACGCCATCGACCATCAGCGACGAGTCCAGGTAGTACGGCACGCCGAGAGCGGACCAGGTCGCCGCCGTCGACACCCGGTAGGCTCTCACCCGGAGCTGGTCCACGTCGTTGCCCGTGTAGATGGAGGCCGGGTCGAGGACACCGACGACCTCGGAGTCGACGCTCGCCGGCCCGAGCGCGTTCTCGGTGAGCACGTTGCTCGAGAACTCGGAGACCCCTGCGGACGCCGCGAGCCAGAGCCCCCAGCCCTGGCTCTGCCGCAGCGTGGTGTGCGTCACGGCCAGCCGAACGCCGCGGCTGTCCGCGGTGAGCTTCACTGCGGCCGCGTCCGCGTCCGATATCGTGCTCCCCGCGTACTCGACGGTCGCGTAGTCGAGCCGGCTGACGTTCGACGTGCCGTCGAAAGTGATGCCCTTCCAATATCCGCGCTCAGCGCTGGCGCCGGTGAACAGGATGGGCTCCGCCTGCGTGCCGGACGCGATGAGCACCTGGTCGCCGCTGAAGGCGAGCCCAACGCCCTGGGAGAAGATGATCGTGACCCCGGGTTGCAACGTGAGCGTGACCTTGCTTCCAATGACCGGCGTGGTCTGGGCGAGGTAGCAGCCCTTCGGGAGCGCCGTGTTCGCATCGAAGCGCTCCGCGAGGGGGACGCATTGCTCCGCTCCGGCGTCCGAAGTCGGCGCGTTGCTCTTTCCGCATCCCAGCACGAGCAGCGCCGTCGCCAGCGCGCTCGCTGCCTTGGTGAGTGTCATGTTGGCGGTCCTCAAGATGGCGGTTCGGCGAATGCTCGGGCGGCTGGACCAGAACTATTTCCCGGGCAAGCAACCCCAGCAACAGCTCAAGCAGCTCGTCGAGAGCCGAGCCCTCGGCAGTCTATCGCCGGCGGGTACCGCCTTGCGAGCGTGCGCAGGCACCCGGTGTATCCTCGGACTCCGATTTCGCGCCTCGGCGCCGTTCATAAAGAACAGGAGGTCGAAGCGTGCGCGCCGCCCACCTCTCCATCCTCGCGTTGCTCCTCGGCTGTGCTGGGGCTCGCCTAAGCCTCGACGAGCGGATCGCGCACTCCGGGCTCGTCGCCCAGAAGGCCCAGGCGCTCATCGAGCAGGCCAATAGCCAGGCCGACGCCCAGGCTCTCGACAAGGCGGACGCGAGCCTCTCCCAGGCTCGCGAGCAGATGGCCAACCCCGAGATGGTCTACTACCTGGACCATGACGATCTGCGCGAGCGACTGAAGCAGGCCGAGGTCCACCTCGGCGCGGCACGCGAGGCGCAGCGCCAGCGCGCCCTGGACCAGCGCGTGGCCGAGCAGCGAAGAGAGACACAGAAGGCGCTGGACGAGCTCTGGGCCGCGGTCAAGGCGCTCGACAATCGCACCGAGCTCGGGCGCACGGGCGTCGCCAGCGCCCGCCAGGCGGCAGAGACGGCCGGAGCGCGGCTTCGCGAGGGCGAGAAGCTCGAGCCCCAGGATGCGCGTTACGCGGCCTGGGCCCAGGACTGCCGCAAGCAAATGACTCACGGATTGGAGCGCATCGCGCTTGCCCAGAAGCTGACGGATTTTCTCGAGGGACCGGTCGCCGACGAGGCTGCCGCCCACGGGCTCCTCGAAAAGGCGAACGGCGAGGCGAAAGCATTGCCCGAAGAGCGCAAGAAGCTCCTCACGGCCGCGCGGGAGAAGTACCTCGCCTGCGCCGCGGCGGCGGCGCGCCTGCTCTCGTCGGCTCCCGACCTGAGCCGCGAAGTGCTCCCGGCGGCTGCCGCCAAGGCCAAGGCGACGCCCAAGACCTTCGCGGCCGCGTGCGAGGCCCAGGCGAAGGCGATGGACCAGGCGCTCAACCCGGCTCCGGTACTTCAGAAGAAGCCGGGGCCCGCGAAGAGGAAGTCGAAGTAGCGCTCGGGCTCATCGCGCTTCATGCCCGGTCGGACGATCGACCCGAAAAGTCGGCGGTCTCGGGGCCACCCGAGTGAGCATTTCCCGGTCCGCGGCGCCGCAGGCAAATCTGGCGGCGCCCGCGGCAAAGCATCCTTTCGCCCCCCCGACGCATCCTTTCGCTGCGGGATTCGTCCTCGAGCATGAAAGAAAGGGAGCGCCCCATGGAAGGCAGGTCGCCGTCGTACGACGCCATTGTCATCGGTTCGGGCCTAGGAGGGCTGAGCGCCGCAGTGCTGCTCGCGCGGCTCCACGGCCGCAAGATGCTGGTCCTCGAGCGCCACATCAGGGCGGGTGGCTTTACCCATGTCTTCTCGCGCCGCGGCGGCTTCCGTTGGGACGTCGGCGTCCACTACGTCGGCGAGATGGGAGAGAACTGCTTCAACCGCGACGTGCTCGACGTGATCACCGGCGGCGAGCTCCGCTGGCAGCGAATGCCCGAGGTCTTCGAGCGCCTGGTCTTCCCCGACTTTCAGTTCGCCATCCGCGCCGGCGAGGAGAGCTTCAAGGCCGACCTCAAAGCCGCCTTCCCTGCCGAGGCGAAGGCCATCGACCGCTACCTCGCCGACATCCGCAGGGCGGCCTCGTACATCGAGGTGGTCGGCATGCGCGGCACCGCGCCGGAGCTGCTGCGCGCGGCCGTCGATGCGCTGCGCGGGCGCGCTCGGCGCCTTGCGCTTCGGACCACTCGGAGCTGGCTCGACGAGCACGTGCGCGACGAGCGCCTCAAGAGCGTGCTCGGCGCCCGCTGGGGCGACTTCGGCCTGCCGCCCTCCCAGAGCGCGTTTCTGATCCACTCGCTCATCGCCCGCCATTACCTCGACGGCGCCTATTACCCCGTGGGCTCCTCGGCCCGCATCGCCGAGACGGCCGAGCGCGAGCTCGCGGCCTGCGGCGGCGAGGTGAGAGTGCGCGCCGAGGTCGAGCGCGTCCTCATCGAGAGCGGCCGCGCGGTGGGGGTGCGCCTGGCGAGCGGGGAGGAGCTCTTCGCCCGCGCCGTCATCTCCGACGCCGGAGCGCGCAACACCTTCCTGCGCCTCGTGCCGAATGACGTGCCCCTCTCTTTCCGCGAGGAGCTCCGCGTGACGCCGCCCGGCCTCGCCCACCTGTCGCTCTACCTCGGCCTGAAGGCACCCCCCACGGCGCTGGGCGTCCAAGGCGAGAACTTCTGGATCCACGACGTTCTCGATCAGGACAGATCTGGACGCGGCGCGGCGACGCCGCCGACGGCCGCATCCGGCAGGTCTACCTCTCCTTCCCGTCGATGAAGGACCCGGAGGCGGCGGCGCCCACCGCGGAAGTCGTCGCCGCCGTCGACCCGGCCATCTTCGAGCCGTGGACTGGCTCGCGATGGATGAAGCGGGGCGCGGAGTACGAAGCACTCAAAGAGAGGATCGCCGACGCGATGCTCGCGCTGGTCGAGCGCCATCTCCCCGGCTTCGGCGCGCTCGTGGCGTACCGCGAGCTTTCCACGCCGCTGTCCACCGAACACTTCACGGCCCACCCGCGCGGCGAGATCTACGGCATCCCGGCCACGCCGGAGCGCTACCGGCGAACCTACTTACAGCCGCGGACGCCGGTGCCCGGCCTCTATCTGACCGGCGCCGACGCGCTGGCCCTCGGGGTCGTGGGCGCGGCGCGCGCAGGGCTCGGCTGCGCGATGGCGCTGGAGGGTTCGCTCACTTCCGGGAGGCTGAGAGACCGGGCTCGCGAGCTGCGGCGCGCGCCGAAGCCCACTGCCGCGGCGACTGCCCCTTCCATCGCTTGAAGGCGCGGTTCCAGCTGGCCTGGTCGGAGAACCCCAGGCGCAGCGCCACCTCGGCGAGCGGCGCTCCGGACGCGAGCAGCCGCTCGGCCTCCGCCTCTCGAAAGGCATCGAGGACCCGGGTGAAGCTCGTCCCGGCGCACTGGAGCCTGCGCTGGAGCGTCCGCTCCCCCATTCCCAAAGCGCGGGCCACCGCCGCCGCGCTCGGGCTCCCGTCGGGCAGCAGGCTGCGCAGGCGCGCGCGCACCGCCATTTCCAGATCTGTCGAGGCGGCGCCAAGCTCCAGGTGAACAGCGAGCTGCCGCAGCGTCTCCTGCAGCGCGGGGTCGGCGCGGCTGAGCGGGAGCCTCCAGGTCTCGCGTGGCAAGTCGATGGCGCTCTGCGCGCAGCCGAAGGTGACCGAAGCGCCCAGGAGCGCCTCGTGCCGGCTCGGGCGCTCGGGGGCGGGGCGGGTCAGGCGGACGGCGCCACCGCGAAATGGACCTACGCTCGAGGACCGAAACCTGCCGATACAGACCGCCAGCGTGAATTCGTCGCTCACGTCGCGAGCCGACATGGGCTGCGGCCAGACGAGCTGGACGACGCCGCCGCCCGCGTCGCCGTCGGCGACCTCGAGCGCGAAGTGGCTCGCCACCTGGCGCATGTGGCTGGCCAGGGCGTGGAAGCCGGCCTCCACGTCGCGGGAGCTGCCGGCGAGGTAGTCGAGGGCGCCGAAGCCGCCGAAGGGGATGGCGAGCCCGACCTCCGTCGGCAGCTCGGGCCGCGGCGCGCGGCGGAAGGCGCATTCCCAGAGGCGGCCGAAGTGCTCCGCGTCCACAGCGGCGTCGAAGCGCCGCAAGGTGTCGGGGTCGATACCTGCCTCGCGGCGGATGGCGTCGGCGTCGAGGCCGAGGGCGCTGAATCCGGCGAGGAGCGCTCGAACCGTGGCGGCGGGGACGAACATCGGCGAGTTCTGGGAGGCGCAAGTCGCGCGGCGGAGGATCGCTTTGGAGTATGCCACGCGGCAGCGGCCGGCGGGCGCACTCCCGCAGCTCCCAGCGGCTCCCCGCTCGCGTTGCGCCGGGGCTCCGCGTTGACGAAAGCTCATCCTCGGAGTAGCGGCTGATTCACCCGAATGGCGAGGATTCATGAAAGGGTTTCCGGAGCCGGACCTTGCGCTGCGTGAAGCCCTGCTGCGCTCATGGGTTCGCCGACACAATGGAGCCGGTCGAGGGTAAGCCTCGCGGTGCGAGACCTCCCGCTTGACGCGAGTCTCCACCTCTCCATAGAGTCTTGACCCGCACACAAGGACGCCATTGGGAAGGGGCTTCTCTGTGCGCAGGGCAATCAAATCAACCAAGGGCGCCGGGGGGGGAATGGTGTTTCCTCGCCCGCGGCGCCCGATGCGGAGGGAATAATATGAGAAACGTGAAGTCCACGGGCGCGGCTGTTGCACCCAGCATTGATCCGAACGAAGCAGCCTTTCAGCAGACCGAAGCTCATCGCGCCGCTCTTGACCTGGGGGCGGTCTTCCAGCCGCGCGGGCTCGACCCCGAGCGCGCTGCGAACTTTGGTATCGACCTGGGCATCAGGCTCACCGACCCCGAGTGGCGGGCGCGCTTCGCCCTCCTCTCGGCCAAGACATTCGATCCCTCGCTCCTCGATAGGCTCTTGCCCGCGGCGCGCGCGGTGGCCTGGGCCCGGGCCCTCATGAGCGACCGCCTCGCCGGCGAGCGCGCGGCGCGATTGCCGACGGGCTTGGTGCAGGAGGCCACGAAGCTGCGCGAGGCGATGCTCAAGCTCGCGAGCTATCACCTGTCCGCCGACCCCGTGGCCGGGCCGATCATCGCCGACATCCGCCAGGGCTCGGGCTACGAGGACCTGGCGCAGGACCTCGAGCGCACGGCGAAGCTGTACGGGCAGTTCCAGGGCGTGCTTTCCAAGGACCCCTACTTCAACGCGGGCGATCCGTCACGGGCGCAAGACCTCGCCGCGCAAGTCCGAAAGGAGCTGGGCGCCGGCGCCTCGGCCAAGCAGAATCAGGCTCAGCAGGATGCCGACCGCGCCTGGACCCTCTTCGCCCTCACCTATGACGAGGTCGCCGCTGCCGGGCGGTTCCTATGGCGCAAGGAGAAGGGCGAGGAGATCTTTCCGTCGTTGTTCCAGGTCGCCCGCGCGTCCAAGCGCGCCGGCGCCGCAACGCCGCCGCCGGCGCCGAGTCCGGCGGGACCGGGCTCTGCTCTCGCACAGCGGTAATTGATTCGAATGCCCAGGGCGCCTCCCGGCCAACACGCGTGATGGCCGGGAGGTGGCTAAGCGGGCGTTTTGATTCCTCGATGATCGCCGCGTGGGCGACAGGCGGGGAATTTTGAATCATCGATGGCTCTCTGAGGCGCTTCGACGCGGCCTTTTCCTTCCTCGATGATTGCCGGGAGGGCCTTAACGCGGACTTTTCCAATGCGGCTGATTCGCTGAAGCGGGCGGACGGGCCGATCTGAATCGGCGGTGTTGGCCGGGAGGCCCGTAGGCAGCCGCTCGGGATTCCGCTGAGTGGGCGGAGGGTCCCTCCGCCGGCTCCGGGGAATCAGCGATGATTCCAAGCCCTTGGAGGACGGCCGCTTTGGGGGAGCGCGTGAGTGGCCCGCTCCCCGCGCGGCGCCATCAGTCGCCGACGGGAACGGGCTACCGTGCCAGCCGCGGCCCCAGCGCCCTCAACGCCTCGCGGCGCTCCTCATAGCCGGGCATCGCCTCTTCCAGTAGCGCCCAGAACTCCCTCGTGTGGTTCTTATGCCGCAGGTGGACCAGCTCCAGATGGATGCCTCTTGTGCCGCTCCGCGCGGTGCGGCCGAAACCCCATGCGCTACGCCGTCCCCACCTCGCCCTCCGCCGCCGCCTCGGGCGAAACCAGCACCTCCCGCTGCCCGAACGGCGCAATCCTCTGCAGCAGCACAAACCCGGGCGCCGCCATCACCGCCGCTACCACAAAGAATGCTGGATACCCGATCCACTGCGCCAGATGCCCGCTCGGCCACCCCGCCAAGCTTCTCCCCAGACCGAACAGGCTCGACAAGAGCGCGTATTGCGTCGCGCTGTACCGCCTGTCGCAGACCTTGAGCACCAGCGCGAGCATGGCGGCCGTCGCCATTCCCTGGGCGCCGTATTCCCCGCCCACGGCAACATAAGTCCAGGCCCGCGTCGCTGCGCTGATGGGCCACGCCGCCGTGCACCAATGCCCCTCCAGCGCCGCGCCCCTGGAGACAGCGGCTATCGAATAGAGCAGGTTCGTCGCCGCCTGCAGCCCGCCGAAGATCCAGAGCGACCGACCGAGCCCGAGCCGCGCCATCAGCGCAGCGCCCAGCGCCGACCCTCCGATGGTCGCCGCCGTGCCGATCACCTTCACCGCAAGGCCTATCTCCGCATTGGTGAAGCACAGGTCCTTGAGCAGCGAGTTGATCATCGTGCCGCCCATGTTGTCGCCGAACTTATAGAGAACCAAGAAGAGGGCTACGGTCCCCGCGCGCGGACTCTTGAAGAAGGTGACGAGAGGCTCGACCACCGCGGAGTCGAGCGAGCGCGGCGGCACTGCCGGCCTCTCCGGCTCCACCGCCGCAAGCGTCAGCCCGGTGCAGATGGCGAAGAGCGCGCCCAGAGCCGCAAACACCACCGGCCAGCTCAGCCACTGCGACGCGAACACCGCGAGCGCCCCGGCCACCAGCATCCCCAGCCGGTAGTACATGACCCGAAGCCCGCTCGCCGGCGCCTGCTCCTCCGGCTTCAAGACTTCGACCGCGTAGGCGTCGAGCGCGATGTCCTGCGTGGCCGAGAGGAAAGCGATCCCCAGGGCGAAAGCCCCCGCCCCCGCGGCCGCCCTCGCGGTCAGGTGACCGCCCGCGCCCAGCGCTCCTGCTGCGTATGCGGCCAGGCCGCCAAACGCGGCCACCAGCGAGAGCTGCGAGAGGAGAATCCAGCTCCGGCGGCGCCCCGGCCACCGCAACGCGAAGCGGTCGACCAAGGGCGACCAGAGGAACTTGAAGCTCCACGGGAGCGACACCAGGGACAACGTGCTGATGGTCGCCAAGTCGATGCCGCCGCCGCGCAGAAAGATCTGCAGGGTGTTGGTCACGAACCCGAGCGGCATGCCGGAGGAGAGCGAGAGCAGCCCCAGCACCTGGACGCGCCTGTTGTTGATCAGAGCCACAGACCGCTCAGCCTAGGGGACGAAGGCAGTGCTTCACAAGCGCTCGTCCAGAGGGTTGACGAAAGTGCGGCCTTGGGGAGATGGTCCTTCATTCCGCCTCCGAGGAGCCTTCCTACCATCGGCGCAGCCAACGTTCTTCACCCACCCAGGAGCTCGCATGCTCGGTCGCTCGAGGGTCGCCCTGTCTGCCGCCGCGGTGCTCTCGTCTGCATGCGCCGCCAACAACATGGATGTCCTCAAGGAGAGCGCCTCGACGGTCATGCAATGCCCGAAGGACCAGCTCACTGCGTCGCAGATCGCCGCGGAGGACACCCAGCAGGTCAGCGGCTGCGGAAAGCACGAGCTGTTCACCGAAGCGCCCACGGGCGGATGGGTGCACGTCGCCGACCTGCGCAAGCGCGCCAGCGTCGACCTCTCCTGCCCCGCCGACCAGCTGATCCTGGACCCCGTCGCCGCCGGCCCGACCGTCGCGGTCGAGGGCTGCGGCAAGCATGGCACCTACGTCTACACCGTCGTGTCGTCGTCTAGGAAGAACAGCGCGTTCGATTGGGTCGCGGGAGGCGCGGCCGGCTCGCGCTAGAACTGCGCTTGCCCGCCCGGGGCGAGCGGAGAATCGTTTTGATCTGTATTTCAAATGGAACGGTTGAAGGCTCGAACATCCGCGGCACACATTGAATCGCACAAGACCGGGGGAATTGCCATGCGCGCAGAGAGCTCGACCGAGGCCTTTCGCAGGGCCCGAAACTTCCTCCAGCAGCACCGCGAGGACTACGACACCGCCTACCGCGAGTTCCAGTGGCCCACGCTCGACCGCTTCAACTGGGCCATCGACTGGTTCGACGTCATCGCCCAAGGCAACCGGCGCCCCGCGCTTCACCTCGTCGAGGACGACGGCGCCGAGGTGAAGCTGGGCTACGACGAGCTCGCCGAGCGCTCGAGCCGCGTCGCCCGGTTCTTCCAGCGCCTGGGCGTCGAACGCGGCGACCGGCTGCTGATGATGCTGCCCAACTCCGTGCCGATTTGGGAGGTGATGCTTGCCTCCATGAAGGTGGGCGCGGTGATCATCCCGGCCACCTCGCTCCTGACGCCGGAGGACCTGCGCGACCGGCTCGCCCGCGGCAAGGTGCGCCACGTGGTGACCGACGCCGCCGGCTCCGAGAAGATGCGCGGCCTCGCCGGCGACTACACCCGCATCGCCGTGGGCGAGAAGGTCCCGGGCTGGGTCCCGTACGAGGACGCCTTCGGCGAGCCCAGCGCCTTCCAGCCCAAGGGAGAGACGCGAGCCGACGACCCGGTGCTGCTCTACTTCACCTCGGGCACCACGGCGAAGCCGAAGCTCGTCCTGCACACGCACACCAGCTATCCGGTGGGCCACCTTTCCACCATGTACTGGATCGGCGTGCGCGAGGGCGACGTCCACATGAACGTCAGCTCGCCGGGGTGGGCCAAGCACGCCTGGTCTTGCTTCTTTGCCCCGTTCAACGCCGGCGCCACGGTCTTCGTGCACAACTACGCGCGCTTCAACGCCCGCCGCACGCTGGAGGTGCTGGCGCGCCACGAGGTGACGACGCTCTGCGCCCCACCCACCGTCTGGCGGTTCCTCATCCTCGAGGACCTGGCGCGCCACCCGGTGAAGCTGCGCGAGGCGCTCAGCGCCGGCGAGCCCTTGAACCCCGAGGTCATCGAGCGCGTCCAAAAGGCTTGGGGCATCACCATCCGCGACGGCTACGGCCAGACCGAGACGACCTGCCAGATCGGCAATTCGCCCGGCCAGCGCATGAAGCCCGGCTCCATGGGGCGGCCGATGCCAGGCTACCGAATCTCGCTCCTCGGCGCCGGCGGGCAAGAAGCGACCGAGGGTGAGATAGCCCTTCCGCTCTCCCCAAAGGCGGTCGGGCTCATGGCGGGCTACCAAGACGACCCGTCGCTGCATGCCTACGCCACCCGCGGCGGCTACTACCGGACCGGCGACGTCGCCTCGATCGACGCCGACGGCTACATCACCTACGTTGGTAGGGCCGACGACGTCTTCAAGAGCTCCGACTACCGCATCAGCCCCTTCGAGCTGGAGAGCGCGCTCATCGAGCACGACTCGGTTGCGGAGGCCGCGGTGATCCCCAGCCCCGACCCGGTCCGCGGCGTGGTGCCCAAGGCATTCCTCATCCTCAAGCCGGGCGCCGAGCCAGGCCGCGCCCTTGCCCTGGACATCTTCCGCTTCGCCCGCCACCGCCTCGCGCCCTACCAGCGGGTGCGCCGCATCCAGTTCTCGGACCTGCCCAAGACCATCTCCGGCAAGATCCGCCGCGTCGAGCTCCGGCGCGCGGAGGCCGAGCGACCCTCCTCGCCCCCGCGAGGCGCGCTCGAGTTCTGGGAAGAGGATTTCCCGGAGCTCAAGGAGGCTGCCGCTGGCACCCGGTAGACGCCCCAACCCCGCTCGCGCTCCCAAGCACTCCACTTCTCGCCGCTCGCCCGCACGGCCGCCGAGCGACGCCGAGCCTCCGCCGAGCGCCGACGGCGATGCCGTCTGGCTGCTGCGCGTCTGCTCCGGCCCCCCGGGCGAGGAGGAGCTCGCGTTCGTCGACGCCAACGCGGCGGGCCAGCGCGCCGCGGGTCAGCCGCGCGCCAAGCTGCTGGGAAAACCGCTCGCGAAGGTCTTGGCCCCGCGCCTCTGCTCCGAGGTCCAGAGTGCGGCCCGCCGGGCCCTGCGCCACCGCGAGCCGGTGCGCGAGCAGATCTTCCGCAGCGACCGCCCCGGCGCGGCGCGATGGCTCGAGCGCGAGCACGTCCCCCTGGGCGAGCACCTCCTCGTCACCCTGAGCGACGTCACCGAGCGCAACCGCGCCGAGGCCGAGGCCGCGCTCATTGCGCTGGCGCTCCGCACCATCGCCGAAGGCCTCTGCCTCGTCCGCGCCGACGACGAGGCCATCGCCTGGGTCAGCCCGCGCTTCGAGGCCATGTTCGGCTACCGCCCCGGCGAGCTGAAGGGGCACGCCTTTCACGAGCTGTTCGAAGGCAGCGCCCCGGAGGCAAACGCCGCAACGCGAAGCCTCCTCGAATCCCTCGCCGCGGCCGACGAAATCCCATACGAGGCGCGCAGCGTCCGCAAGGACGGCGCTCCGTTTTGGGCGCGCGGGCAGCTCCTTCGGGTCTACCACCCCGAGCTTGGCGCCGCGTTCCTCGCCGTGCACCGCGACGTCACCGCCGAGAGGGCGAAAGAGGGCGCGTTGCGCGAGGCGCAGGAGCGCTTCCGCCTCGTCGTCGACAGCCTGCGCGACTGCGCCATCTACGACGTGTCTCCCGACGGCCGCATCGCGAGCTGGAACCGGGGCGCCGAGCAGCTCTTCGGCTACGGCCGCGACGAGATAGTGGGGCGCGAGGCGGCCGCGCTCGTCCCCGAGGACCAGCGGACCGACGACGCGCGCCTGCTCGCGAAGCTGGCGGCGGGCGAGTCGATTTGCGTGCACGAGTGCCTGCGCCTGTGCAAGAACGGCGAGCGGGTGGAGGTGGAGCTCTCTTTGTCGCGGGTCCGAGACGAAGGCGGCCGCGACTACGGCGTGGCGGTGGTGGCGCGCGACATCGCCGAGCGCAAGCGCGCCGAGCGCGCCACCCTGGCCACGCTGCGCGACCGCGAGCTGATGCTCAAGGAGATCCACCACCGGGTGAAGAACAACCTGCAGGTCGTCTCCAGCCTCCTCAGCCTGCAGGCGCGAAAGTCGCGCGACCCCGAGGCGCTCCAGATGTTCCGCGAGAGCCAGTCTCGGGTCCGCTCCATCGCCCTGTTCCACGAGAAGCTCTACCGCTCGCGCGACTTGGGCTCGGTCGACGCGCGCGAGTATTTGCGGGACCTGGTCGAGGAGCTCGCGCGCACCTTCGACGTCGAGGGTCGGGTCGAGCACCGCGTCGAGGCGGAGGCGCTCACCCTGGGCGTCGACGTTGCGGTGCCGCTGGGCCTCGCCGTCAACGAACTCGTCTCCAATAGCCTGAAGCACGCCTTCGGCGGGCGGGCGGCAGGGCGAATCGAAGTTCTGCTGCGCCGCTCCGGAGAGCGCGCGGCGCTCGTGGTGCAGGACGACGGAGCCGGCCTGCCCCAGGGCTTCGATTTCGCGCACAGCCCCTCGCTGGGCTTGCAGCTCGTGCGAAGCCTCGCCGAGCAGCTGGGCGGGACCCTCAGCTATGCCTCCTGCGCCGGAGCCCGCTTCGAGCTCGTCTTCCCCTTGAGCTCGAACTTGTGACGAATGTGCCCTCTCCCCCTCCCCGCAAGCGGGGAGGGGGCTGGGGGGTGAGGAACCCAAGCGCCAACAGGCGCCGACTTCGTCACGGGCTCGAGCCCGTCGCCCTGTCGTCCCCTCTTTTCCGCACCGACTGCGGCGAGGACCAGGAAATGGCCGGACCTACGGCGTCGCTTCTCCTGCCCGCACTATCATCCGAAGAAAGGCGGACCAGAATCCGTCGCGAGGTCGAACGGAATGCCAACCTTCTCGACGGAGACGATTTCTGGGTCGAAGGCCGACCCTTTATTTTGTCCTTCGGCGAAGAATATGAAGGCGAGCTGAACGACATTATCGAGGCGGGGCTTCCTTCCGTCCTTGGCTGGCGACCTCAGGACCTCCTCCGACTCGCTGCCATGTGCAATGACCCCGTCGACCATAGGATTTTGGCGCAGCTTCTCCTCCGGCTTGCTCAAATTCTTGGAGGGGTCATCGATTTTGGCGGTTCCGTCCTGCCAGAGCCCTCGCTGGACGGCCCAACTCCGTCGCTCCCCGCCAGGGTGGAGGCGCCCGCGGGCCTCGCCGGCGTCGTGTTCGCCACGTCTTACGCCATCGAAGCCGGCCGCTACGGGACGTGCCAATACGGAGACCCTGCCTTCTTGGAGGCATGGCTTCAGCATTCGACGTTTCGAATGGTGAAGTAGAGGGTTCCCCTGTCGGGCCGGCAGCGGTCCTCCGGATACGGCGATCGCCGCCGCGCGAAGCCGGCTCTTCTGGAGCATCGGGCGCGCCAGGTCACCTCCTCGGCGCAAGCGCGACCGTGCCGAGCTCCCGCCAGAGGGCTCTCAGCGGCCTCCCTTGGCCCCTTGCGAATCGAACCCCTTCGAAGAAACCGGCGCGGTATCATCCGCGGGGGCGTGCCGCGCCCCGCGTCGCATGGGTGCCCCTCGGCGGAGAGCGCCCACGGTGCTCGCTCGGCGCAAACGCTCTCCGCGCGATCACGCCGAGGCTTGTCCGGAGCGACCCTATGGCCACTCTGCTCATCGTCGAAGACGAGGCGATCGTCGCTCAGGACCTCGAGCAGGCATTGACGGCGATGGGCCACAAGGTCGTGGGGCGCGCGGCCACCGGTCCCGAGGCCATCGAGCGGGCTTGGGCGACGCGGCCCGAGCTCCTGCTCATGGATGTGCGCCTCAAAGGCGAAATGGACGGCATCACGGCGTCTGCGCGGCTGCGCGAGAAGCTGCCAGTGCCGATCATCTTCCTGACCGCGTTCGCAGACGAGAAGACTCTGGCGCGGGCCAAGGAGGTCGAGCCGTACGGCTACCTGGTGAAGCCCTACAGCGACCGCGAGCTGCGAGGCGCCATCGAGATCGCGCTCTACAAAAGCGCCATGGAGGAGCGCCAGCGCCAGAGCGCGCGCTGGAGCGCGACCGCGCTGCGCAGCCTGTCCGACGCGGTCATCGCCGTGGATGTCTCGGGGCGTATCAAGCTCCTGAACCGCGCCGCCGAGGAGATGACCGGCTGGGCCCAGCCCGATGCGCTCGGGCAGCCGCTCGAAACCGTGATGAAAGTGCAGGACGCACGCGGAACGCCGGCCGGCTCGCGGCCGGTCGACCGGGCGCTCGGCGAGAACCTGGTGGCGAGCGCTATCCGCCCTGCCTTGCTCGAGCGCCGAAACGGAGGCGTCACCCGCATCGACGAGTGCGCGGCGCCCATCCGGGACGACGCCGGGGAACAGCTCGGGGCGGTGGTCGTTTTCCGGGACGCGGCCGAGCGCGGGCGGCTCGAGGAGCAGCTCGCCATCTCCAACCGCCTGTCGGTGATGGACACGCTCACGGCGGGGCTCGCCCACGAGATCAACAACCCGCTCTCGTGCATCACCTCGAACCTGGCTTTCGCGCTGGAGGAGCTGGCGGAGGTGCTGCCGGGACTCGCCCAGGCGCCGGGCGCGGACCGGCTCGAGGAGACCTCGCGCGCGCTGGCCGATGCGCGAGCGGCGGCGGACCGGGTCGCGCAGGTGGTGCGCGACCTGAAGACCATGGTGCGCCCTTCGCAGCGCGACTACGCGACCCTGGAGCTCGCCCCGGTGGTGACGGCGGCGGTGAGGTTGTGCGAGAGCGAGGTGAAGAGCCGCGCCCAGCTCAAGGTGAGCCTCCAGCCGGTGCCACCGGTGCGCGGAAGCCCGGGGCAGCTGAGGCAAGTGGTGGCGCAGCTGCTGATGAACGCGGCGCAGGCCATCCCTGAGGGAGCCAAGGAGACCAACGGGATCGAGGTGGCGCTCTTCGCCGATCCGCCGAGCGACGCGGTCATCGAGGTCCGAGACTCTGGCTGCGGCATTCCGCCCGAGGTGATGGTCCGGATCTTCGACCCATTCTTCACGACCAAGCCGCTCAGCTTCGGCGCGGGCCTGGGGCTCTCGCTGTGCCATGCCATCGTGACCTCGCACGGCGGAGACCTCTCGGTGACGAGCCGGCCTGGCGAGGGCAGCATCTTCCGCGTGCGCCTTCCGCCCGCCGAGCCGCGGCCGCCGCCGCCCGAGGCCGAGCCGAGGCGGGGCGTTCAGGCGAGCCGCGTGCTCCTCCTGGACGACGAGCCGATGGTCGGCGACGCCATCCGGCGCATCCTGGAGGCCGACCGCCACGAAGTGGTCGCCGTGGCGCGCGCCGAAGACGCGCTCGAGCGGCTCTCGGTCGACCCGGGGTTTGCCGCGGTGATCTGCGACTTGACGGATTCGCAGGAGAACGCGATGGGCTTCCTCGAGGCGCTGGCGCGCGCAGCGCCCCGGATGGCGCGGCGGATGCTCCTCATCGGCGCGGGGCCGTTGACCGAAGCCACCAAGCTCGCGCTGGAACGCGGCGCGCAGCTCTTGGAGAAGCCGTTCGGCCCGGATTCGCTGCGGCAGGCGCTGCGGCGCTGCCTGGAGTGACCGGCATCGTTCGGGGTGCGCGCATCAGGGCGCGCCCCGATGGGCCAGCTCACGCCACGAGCAAAGGGCCAGCCTGCCAAGAGCGATGAGTTGGCTGCGAAGAGGCCAATTGCCACTCTGAACGAGCGGAAGCCGCAGCGCTCGGCCCGCGGTCGCTCGCGTTCAGGGCGAGCCGAGGGCCGGCAGGAGTGCAGGATTCACCGTTCCTTGGCCCTTCCCTCGTGTGCGCCCTCGTGAATCGATGTGAAATCGAGCTGCACGGCCAGAGGTATTGCTTCCGAACGGCAGGCAAGGGTCCGCCCGTCGTGCTCCTCCACGGGATGGCGGCCAGCTCGGCGACCTGGGAAAAGGTGATCCCTCGACTGTGCGAGTCGAACGCCGTCTTCGCGCCGGATCTCTTGGGGCACGGGGAATCTGCCAAGCCCCCGGGCGACTACTCCCTCGGCGCCTACGCGAATCTGCTCCGCGATCTTCTCGAAACCCAAGGCGTGCATCGGAGCACCCTCGTAGGGCACTCGCTCGGCGGCGGGGTGGCCATGCAGTTCGCCTATCAATTCCCGGAGCGCTGCGAGCGCCTCGTGCTGGTCGCGACCGGCGGGATTGGCCCCGACGTGCACCCGATTCTGCGCGCCGCCGCCCTGCCAGGCGCCGAGCTGGTGTTGCCCTGGCTCAGCGCCGCGGCGGCCTGCGGGATCAGCGCGCTGGTCAAGGCGACCGGCCGGCTCGGCTTCCGGTCGAGCCCGGACCTGGACGAGACGTGGCGAAGCTTCGTCTCCCTAGGCGATCCGGAGTCTCGCCGAGCCTTCCTTCACACAGTGAGGGGGATCATCGATCTCAAAGGCCAGCAAGTGATCGCCATCGATAGGCTCTACCTGACGGCCGGCATCCCCACGCTCATCGTCTGGGGAGAGCGCGATCCTCTCATCCCCGTGCGCCACGCGCACCTCGCCCACAGGGCCATCGCGCAGAGCCAGCTGGAGATCTTCTCCAGCTCGGGGCACTTCCCGTTTCTCGACGATCCGGATCGCTTTTGCACGGCGCTGCTGAGTTTCCTTCGGACGACGACGCCTTCGCCCGTGGATCCGAGCCTCTTGCGCAGCAGGCTGCGGTCCGGCCCGCCTCCCCAGGTCGATGCCGCCGACCTCCCGAGCGCCAGCGGCGAATGGACCCAGGGAGCCGCTTCCCAGAAGGACTGATGACCTACTGCGCGCCGTAGAGCCGCTCCACCTCAGGCGCCACGTGGCGCAGGAAGGCGTCGCGGCGGAGCTTCAGGGTTGGAGTGAGGAGAGCCGGATAGTCGGCCGGGCCGCCCGGGACCAGCAGCGCGCGTTTCGGCTTCTCGTACTCCGCGAAGCCGCCGAGTCGGTCGCGAGCCACCCCCAAGAGCTCCACCGCGGGGTCTCGCCCGGCCGCGCGCAGCCGCTCCACTTCACGCGCCGGGACGAAGAGCGCCGCCGCCACGAACGGCCGCCCATCCCCGAGCAGCACGGCGCCGGCGAACGGCTCGGCGGAGGCGATGGCCTCCTCGACCGGCTCGGGCGAGAGCTTCTTGCCAGTCGAGAGCACGAGCAGACATTTCTTGCGCCCAACCACCTCGAGCGTTCCGTCGGGCGCTAGGCGGGCCAGGTCGCCCGTGCGGAAGAAGCCGTCCTCGGCGTAAGCCTCGATTCCGTCCTCCGGGTCGAGGTAGCCGGTCATGAGCGTGCCGCCGCGCACGCACAGCTCGCCGTCCGCCGCGATGCGCAGCTCCAGGTCGGACGAGAGATACCCCGCAGAGCCGACCCGGCGGTGGCCCGCGAAGAGGTTGGAGGAGATGAGCCCCGCGGTTTCGCTCATCCCGTAGAGCTCGACGAAGGGCATCCCCAGCGACTCGAAGAACGCGGCCAACCCCGGCGGAGTCGCCGCGCCGCCAGAGAAGATGCCTCGCACCTGCCCGCCCAACCGCGCCCGGAGCGGGCGGCCGACAAGCAGGCGCGCGGCAGTCGCCAGGAGGCGGTCGCCAGGCCCGGAGGTCCCCCGCTGACGCAGCCGCTCCGCCGCGGCCAGGCTCGCCCGGATGAGCGCGCGCACCGGTGCGGGGCTCGAGGCGATGCGCGCCTGCACCTCCTGGCGGAACCGCTCGTAAACGAGCGGCACCGAGAACAGGTAGGTGGGCCCCAGCGCGAGCCCGCGGGGGATGTCCTCGCGGCGCGAGACCATGATGAGTCGGTGGCCCTGAGCCAGGGCGAGCATGAACTGATCGTGGCCGGCGACGTGGCCGAAGGGAAGGAAGTGGAGCCCCTCGTCGCCCTGCGTGCAGCCCGTCGACCCCCATCCGCCCTCGATGGCGCGCATCATCGCGCGCTGGGGGAGGCGCACGCCCTTGGCGCGGCCGGTGGTGCCGCTCGTGAATAGGAGCAGGAAGGGATCCTCGCCGTCGCCCTCGGCGGCGAGCGCGTCCAGCTCGGCGGGGGCGACCTCGGGGGCGAGGGGGCTCTCCAGCGCCTCGGCCACGGTCGCGGCTCGGACGCCCGGGGGCAGCGCCGCCGGCGGGACCCGCTCGCGCGAGAGCACGGCCGTGAGGCCGGCTGAGGCGAGCAAACCGGGATCCAGCTTCTGCCATGCCTCGGCCGAGGAGACAAAGGCGACCCGAGGCCGGACGCGCAGCGCCAACGCCCGCGCCTGGTCGGCGCTCAAGTGCGCGAAGAGCGCGGCAGGCTCGGCGCGGAGCGCCTGGGCCGCCAGCGAGACCGCCTGCCACTCGGGGCCGTTATCGGCGAAGAGGGCGACGCGGTCCCCCGGCTTAACGCCGGCGGTCCGAAGAAAGAGCACCGCCCTCCGCACCCACTGCTCGAACGCGCCAAAGGTGACGATCCGAGGTGGCGCGTCCGGCTTGCGGGGATCGATCACGCGCAGGAAGGTCGCATTCGGGTCGCGGCGCGCGGAGGCGATGAGAACCTGCGGAAACGTGGCTCGCCCTGTGCGGAGCGTCCCTGGGATACCCATGTCGTCCTCGCGCGGCGTTTGCAGCGTTCGGCCCTTGCGGGCCTTGCCGTCTCTCGAGGCGGCCTGGTGAGTCGCGGTGAAGTAGGCGCGTCTCAACCTGGCTCATCTGCCACGCTCTGTCCATCGGCTCGCGGCCTGGCGATCACCGCCGCTTCGAGATCGGCGCGCAGGACATTTCGCGTCCGCGCTGATCTTTCGTGCGAGGACCAACACCGAGAAGCGTTGCCGCCCCGCCGTTCACCCGCCGGCGCGCTCTTCCATGGAATCGAGAGACTCGTCGCCGCCGCACGCGTCGTCCGCGCCGGCGGTCGCGTTGCTCGCCAGGGCGTTCTTCGAGTCGAAGGCGCTCGCGCTCACGAAGCCCTCGACGCCCCAGGTTCGGACCTTGACCCACGGGCCCTGGGCGCCGTCGACTACCCGGACGTCCTCGCAGCGCTCGATATCGGTCAAAGGTCGGCCGGAGGAACTCGGCGAGTCCAGGACCAAAGTGGCGGAGCGGGCGATCCGATGACCGATGACGGGAGATGCTGCGGGGAGCAGCACCAGCAGAGCGATGATCATCAGCGATCGCATATCTCCTCCTGTCCAGGGCTGCAGGGCATCCGCCTTCTCGACGGCTCGACTGCCACCCGACTCATTCCTTCCCAGCCAACACGGGAAGCGTCTCAGAGGTTACGCACGATCCAGCGAGGCGAGGCGCAGCCCGACGAGCCATGCTTCGGCCTCAGCCTCGTTGGGGGACTCCTCGGGCAACGGCGAGCGAGCCGCGGCGCCTTCGAGGACGGCGAACGCCCGCGCAACGTCCACCTTCCAGCGCTCGGCGAGGTCCGGCGGGAGCTCGGCGAGCTCGCCGATCCGCTTGGCCTCCACGAGCTCGCGCGCGGCGCCGAAGCCATCGTCGTCGAGGAGCTCGTTGAGGTCGGTGATGACCTCGCCGCTGCGCAGAGTGCGGGCGCCGGTGAGGCAAGTGCGTAGGACGTAGAGGAGCTTTTTGGCGGATGCGAAGCCGCCGCGCTCCCACTCGCGCAGTTGCCCGGTGGCGAAGCCGCGGTAGTGGCCGAACAGGCGCCGCGAGAGTGAGTGCCGCGCCACGGCCTCGAGGCCGTCGAGCTCCGGCGAGCGAAAGAGGGTGTTGGGTGAAAGGACGCGCTCGAGGTAGTTCCCATTGCCTCGGAGGATACCGGCCAGGGCCGCGCCGATCTCGTTGGAGGTGTAGTCGATCTCCACGCCGTCGACGACCTCGAGGCGGTCCGCAGCGGGAGCGGGCGGGCGAAAGCCCAGGAGCTGGGCGGTGGGCGCGACGTGGAGGGCTTTGAGGTCGACGTCGCTGTCCGGCGACGGGAACCCGTAGGCGTGCGCGCCGGAGAGCGAGACGACCAGGTGGCGGCGGCGGTCGCTCTCCTGCGCGAGCACCTTGGCGGCCGCGGCGCGCTGCTCGTGCGTGAGGAGGGATTCGCTCATCGTTCGTCCTTCCATGCGGCGCCGAACCACGGCCCCGAGGCGGCGTCGAAGTGGCGCCGCGCGACCTCCTCCTGAATCCGCCGCAGCAGAGCGTCGGCGCGAGCCGCGTCGGGCTTTTTGGGGAGAGCGGTCGCGTCGCGGGCCGCCTCGAGCGCGGGCATCAGGCTCTGGGCCTCGGCGAGCACCTCGGCGAGCGAGACCCGGCCGCGCTTGACGGCGAGCAGCCGCTCGCGCTCGGCGCCCTGCATGGCGAAGGTGGGGCGGCCCTCGCAAAGCCATCGGGTGGCGACCGAGATGAGCCGCAGGAGGTTGTAGGCGTTCTTGGGGCGCAGCTCGCGCGAAGGCGGCGGCTGAACCCCGCCGCCGCGCGCGTAGGAGGCCAGCGACGCGAAGTCGCAGGCCTGAAGCAGGCCCTGGTCGTAGAGCGAGCGATAGAGCTGCTTCACGTATTCCTTGGCGGCGAGCTCGGCGTCGGCGCGGGTCGGCGCCGGCCGGTCGGCGAGGTCAGCCAGGCGCCGCGCGACCTCGTCGAGGTCGGTCGCAGAGTCTCCTTTGAGCCAATCGAGGACCAGGCCGCGGTGCTCGGCCAGCCGCGCCGAGGCCGCGAGCTTGTGGAGCTGGCTCAGCGCATAGCGGCCGAAGCTGCCGAAGATTTCAGCGGAGGCGAACGCGTCGCGCTCTTCCAGGAGCCAGGCGCCGATGGGATCGAGCGCGTGCGCCCCGGGCAGGAAGAGCAACTCCAGGGTGTTCGGGTCGGCTCGCAGGGCTTGCCGCACCAGCTTCCCGCACTCCCAGTAGGTCGCGCTGCCGTCGGCGCTGACCAGGCAATCGGGCGGTTCGGAAAGGCCCAGCGACCCGGCGAAGGGAAGCGCAAAGGCGCCGCGCTGGTCGACGTCCGATCCCTCCTCCGCGAGGTTCCAGGCGCGCGAGCCGACCTCGGCCTCGAGCACCCGGCACGGGAAGAGGGCCTCCCATGCAGCCTCGCGGCGGGCGGCGAAGCGCACCTGTCCCGGGCGGCGCGTGAGCAGCTCGCCCGGCGCGTACCAGGCAGTGCCCAGCCCGATGAGGGCCACCTCGTAGCCGCCGTCGCGGTGGGCGCTGATGCGCCCGACGACGCCTTGAGGGATGCGGCGATCGCCCAGAAGGCGCTCCACGCGCGTGGAGACTTCCGTGCCATGCGGCAGGACCGACGGTTCCCTGCCCGGAGAACCCGGCGATTCTTTCTTTCCCCGGCCCGACACGCGCGGACGATAGCACGGGAACTCCCGGCGCCGAGCACGCCGGAGGGATCCCCGCCGAGTGGCCTGCGGACCGCTTGAATCGCCCCGGCCTACCGCGCCCCGCCTTCCACGCGATGTGAATGAGCCGACCGCAGTCGAGGGGCGCGAACCCGGCCCCGCCTGGCGGGCGACGATGCCATCAAGGGTCTTGCGCCAAGGTTTGCCGAACGCGGCCGAGCGCACCGAACCGCAGGAGCCGCCACGTCCTAACCGAGCGCCCCCGGCGGTGCCTTTGCGAACTCTCCCCGCCGCTCCCAGACGCCGTCCCATTCCTCGCCGGGCGGTTCGGCGGCCAGCGCCCGGCACCGCTCCAGGTACGCCGCGGCGACCCGATCTTCCGGAACCTTCTCGGCGAGCGCCGCGAAGAGCTCGGCGCCGCGCTTGAACTCCCGCCCTCGGTACGCCCGGAGCGCCTTCTCGAACGCCCGCGCGAGCACCAGCGCCGCCTCGTCCACCTCGCCCTTCATCCCCAAGAGCTCGAACACCCGCACCGGATTTCGGCGGCCTTTGACCCGAACGAGGTCGACCTCCCGCACCTCGAGCTCCTCCCGCGCCTCGTCGTAGGTGGCCTCGCTGATGAGGATCTCCGTGCCGTAGCCCTTGTTGGCGGCCTCGATCCGCGAGGCGAAATTCACCGATTCGCCCACCACGCTGTAGCTCACCCTGCGCCGCGCGCCCAGCGCGCCCATGTTCCCGACAACCGTGGGCCCGGTGTGGATTCCCACGCGCGCCTGGAGCTCCGCCCCGAATCGGCTCTTCCATGACGGGCGCCGGTCGCGCAGTCGCTCGCAGAGCCGCACCGCGCACCGGCACGCCTCGACCGCGTGCAAATGGTTGGGCACCGGAGCACCCCAATACGCGATGGCCGTGTCGCCGACGAATTTGTCGATCTGACCGCCGAAATCGACCACGGCGTCGGTCACCTCCGACAAGTACTCATTCAGCAGCTTCACCATCTCCTTCGGCTTCAGCCCCTCGGTGGCGGTCGAGAAGCCGTTGACGTCGGCGAAGAAGACCGTCATCACGCGCTGCTCGCCCTCGGAGGACAGGTGCTTCGGGTTGCGCAGGATCTTGTCCAGGAGGTCCGGGCTCGTGTAGCTCCCCAGCGCCTCGCGGACCAAGCTCGTGACCCGCGCTTCGTCCCAGAGGTTCAGGAGCGTCGACGCGACCAGCGCGCCGAAGAACGCGAGCGACGGGACGGCCATCCCCAGCCACACGCCCGCCCGGTACCGGTGCTCGGCGTACGAGAGGAACGCGCCCAAGACGATCGCCGAGGCCAGCGCCTGCGACGCCGCCGTCCGCGCCGGCCGCACCGAGCGCGTCCAGAGCGCCGACACCAGCGCCCCGAGCAGCGCGAGCAGCGCCGCGACCGCGCTGTCGCGCTCGGGGCTGGCCCGGAGGACCCCGTCGCCGCGCAGCAAGTTGTCGAGCGCGTTGGCGAAGACCACCGCCCTCTCGAACGCCGGCTCGCCTGCCGGCCTGCGGTCGACCGCCGCCCCCGCGTCGACGGCCAGAAAAACGACCTTGCCCTGGACGCGCGACCGCAGCCGCTCGTCCGGCCCGTGGCCCTCAGCCCTCCGCGCCTGGCTCCTCACCACCGCGTACGCGGGAATCCGCTCATAGGGGGCCTCGGCCGCTTCCTCGTCCGAAACCGACGTGCCGTACGGCCGCAGCAGCGACACGCCGAAGGGATCCATGGGAGCGCTGAAGGCGCGGCCGCGCAGGCGCTCGTCGCCCAGCGCGACCTCGCGCTCTTGGGAGAGCTGCAGCGCGGCCGCCAGCGCCAGCGACGGGTAGTAGCTCCCCTCGTACTTCACCAGGTGCCGCACCCCGCGCACGGCGCCGTCCTCGTCGGAGTAGAGCGAGCTCACGCTGCCGAACCGGACCTTGCCCGTGAGCAGCGGCGCCACCGGCGGCTGCAGGGTCATGAAGGTGGCGAGCACGTGGCCCTGCGCCCTGGGCACGTTGACCGCGTTCTTCTCCGCGAAGAGCGCCTCGGGCGAGACCTTGTCCAGGGTCTCCTCAACGCTGAGCTCCCGCGCCACTGGGTCCTTGCCCAGGCCCAGCTCGTCGCGCCGCCGCTCGGCCTCCTGGAGCGCCGCGGCCTCGTCCGGAAAGCCGCCGATCCAAACCTCTTCGCGGTCGGCCGACGCGACGAGGAAGGGCGTCGCCCCCGCGACGAGCAACGGCCCGGCCGCGGCCAGCGCCTCCGCCCGCGACGCGAAGGCGCCCTTGAAGAGCGCCCATCGCCCCGGATTGAGCGCGCCCTGCTCCGACACGTCCGCGAACCGAACCCCGGCGACCACAGGTCCGGCCCGGTCGAGGGCGCGCGCCAGGCGGCGGTCGTCGCCCTCCTCTTTCGGATCCGCGGCGTCGGAGAAGACGCTGTCCATCACGACCAGGCGCGCCCCGAGCGCGTGGAGCTCCTCCGCCAAGAGGCCCAACGCCGCGCGAGGCCAGGGCCAACTCCCCAGCGCGTCGCGGGAGCGCGCCACCGACTCGTCGTCCACGGAGACGATGGCGATGTCGGGGCTCGCCCGCGCCCTGCGCGCCTCGCGCGCCGACAAGAGCCCCACCATCCCCAACTCGAGCCGCTCGAGAGCCGCGGCCAACGCCGACGACGGAGACCTGTCCGGGTCGGTGGTCGGCCGCGAACGCACCGCAGCGGCGGCCAAGAACGCCGTGAAGAGGCCGACGAGCAAACTCGTCGTGAGCTTGCGTGTAAAGGTCGAGCGTCCCACGGGCCTTGCAGTCTATCCGCGGCTCCCCGGCTCGCGCCACTCTGAGCATCGGCCCCTGAGCCGGCGCGGCCCGTCCGCCGCCTGGTATCATCGACGCCGGCCGCCCATCCGGCGAAGGAGTCCATCATGGCTTCCCGAAGAGGGCTCTGGCGCGCCGCTCTGGCGCTCGTGGCCCTGGCATTCGTCGCCCTGGGCTGCAGCCTCCTGCAATCCGCACAGGCGAGCCGCGTGCTCGCCGCGTCCCTCTTGGCGACGCCCGAGTACGACTTCACCCAGGCGGTCCTCAGCCTGGACGCCGGCATCGCCGTGCCGGACGGCGGCTTTCTCAAGGTGAGCGGCCAGACGGTCGTGCAGGCCTTCTTCGGCGACGCGCCCACGAGCAGCACCAGCCAGCCCAAGGGCATCACGGGTGCGACCGTGTCCCTCGCCTACGCCGGCAAGTCGCTCGCCCTCCCGGACATTGGCGGCGGCAACTACCTGCTCAAGTCGGTCGACGCCCCGAGCCTCACCTATGCCTCCGGCGCGGACTACAAGCTGACCATCACCTCCAGCTCGCAGACCTACACCGCGACGGTGACGGCCCCGACCTCCGACGACAGCACCATCGAGACGTTCCACATCCTCCCGAGCCAGCCGCCCATCGAGATCGCCGCGGGCCAGGACCTGGAGCTCACGCGCAAGTCCACCGACCGAGTCGCCTTCACCACGGTGCTCGCCATCGACCTCAGCACCGGCAGCGCCGCACAGACGTACTCGGACCTTCCCGAGAGCTCGGTGAACCTGCTCGACCTCATCTTGAACGACGCCAAGTGGCGGCAGAAGGTCATCACGCTGCCGGGAGCCACCGCCTTCCCCAGGGCCAACACCTACTACCTCGTGACCGTCACCGCCGTGGACACGGGCTCCACCTCGAGCAATCTCTTCACCACGTCGGTGTTCCTCGCCGGGACGCCGGACCTCGGCCTGGTCAAGACGAAGTAGCCGCTCAGGCGAGCTTGAGCGAAAGGTCCAGCTTCCCCTCTACCCGCAGCCGGATGAGGAAACCCGTGAACAGCTCTGCCGAAGGTCGCGGGAGCAGGCTCGAGTACCCCTCTCCCTCGCCGCGCGCCTCCACCTCGGCGAGCGGGCCCCGGTTCACGATTCGGAAGCGCGGGAACTCATGCCCTGGCGCCCGCAGGGCGATCATGCCCTTGACCGGAGCGAAGGGCCCGTCGGGCTCGAGCGCGTAGCGATCCTCGTCGTCGAGGCTACCCGGCCGCGCGGCGGGGCAGCCCTCCTCGGCGTAGAGCCGCGCCGGCGCGAGCGCGAGGTCGTCCACCGAGTCGTCGAAGAACGCCTCGTACCGCGTGAACAAGTTGCCCGAGAGCGCGCGCGACCAGAGCAGCGCCTCGTCGGGAGTCGGGCGCTCCAGGTGCAGCAACGCCGCGTCCCGCCCCACCGGCTGCGCTTCGGCCCGAATGCGAGGCGGCACGGCGAGCGCCAAGGCGGCGGCCCGCTCGACGATGCGCCGCTTGACGGACTCGATGGCGCCCGCGAAAAAGCGCTCCTCCTCACGCGCCCGGCGAGTGAGGAGCGCGCGCGCCCCGGCCCTCTCGCGCCGCGCCTCGGCCGCGGCGCCTCGGAAGGCGTCGGCCGGCGCGAGTTGGCCCTGCCCTCTGGCCTTGGTCCGTGGCGCCTGCAGCGATCGCGCGGTCTCGATGGAGCGAAGGACGTACGCGGCTCGCTGCTCCAGCTTCCCGGCCTCCCGCGCGCGCTCGTCGGCGGCCGCGACCCGGGTCGAGCGCAGCCGCTCCCAAGCACCGTAAAGGTCGGCGAGCACCTCGCCGCTCGCGCGCGCCAGCGCATCCCGCGCATCGGCCGCCAGCGGATGGCCCTCGGGCAGAGCAGGCGGGACGAGCTCGGCGCGCTTCATGCGGGGGCGTCGGAGAGGCGCTTGAGCATCCGCACGTGGGGCATTCCCGCCTCTTCGAAGATGGGCCCGGTGGCGACGTAGCCGGCGTTCGAATAGAACTCGCGCGCGTGGAGCTGGGCGTGCAGGACGATGCCCGCTAGCCTCTGGCGACGCGCCTCGGCCTCCAACGCGCCCAGGATGAGGCTGCCGACCCTGAGCCGCCGATGCGCGGCGAGGACCGCCATCCGCCCGACCTTGCCCCACGCGCCCTGCTCGCCCTCCGGCGGCCGGGCCAGCGGCACCAGGCGGCCGGTGCCGACCGCGTGCTTTCCGTCGTAGGCGAGCACGTGGTAGGCGCGGGGGTCGTCGACGTCGTGCTCGAGGCTGGGCGGGACGTGCTGCTCCTCGATGAAGACGACCTCTCGGATGGCGAGGGCAGAGGCGAGCTCACCTCCGTCATGGACTTGCTCGACTCGGATGGTTCGCGAAGGTTCGGAAGGAGCCATGGCGCTCTCTCCTCGATGACCTTTAGGTGCGCGGCGCCTCTCTGAAGCGCCGCCTCATTGTGCACCCGTTCGGCCCCTCACGGCGTAGAGAAAAGCGCCGCCGCGGCCGTCCGCCTCATCTCACCAGAAGATAAACAAGAGCAGGCAGAGCAGCTGGAGGAGCCGGGTAGCCCAGCCGGTGCGGCGCCAGTCTTCCAGGGCGACCTCGCGGCAGCGCGGCACCAGGGTGCTCAGGTGGTCCTCCACCCGCTTCGCCATGCCGCGACCGAGCACGGCGACGTTGAGCTCCAGGTTCCGGTGCATGCTCCAAGCATCGAAGTTGCAGCTCCCCACGGTGGTCCAGACGCCGTCGACGACCGCGGCTTTGGCGTGAAGCATCGCGTCGTCGAGCTCGAAGATGCGCGCGCCCGCCGCCAGGAGCCGCCCATAGCGCGCCCGGCTGGCGAGCTGGAAGGCGGGGATGTCGCTCTTGCCCGGGAGGAAGACGGAGATGCGGACGCCGCGCCGGGCTGCCGACAGCAGGGCGCGAAGCATCCGCGGGCTGGGCAGGAAGTAGGCGTTGGCGATGACGACGCTGCGCTCGGCCCGCCGGAAAGCGACGAGGTAGGCGTGCCGGATCTCCTTTCGGCTGCGGGCGACGTGGTTGGCGAGCACGCGCACGACCTCGTCCCCGCCGGTCCGGGCGTCGGGGGCGTGGTCGATGGGCGCTCCGTGGCTCTTGCGCCAGACCTTCTCGAAGAGGCGCGACAGCGAGCGCACCGCCGGGCCCTCTACCTCCAGCTGCAGGTCCTCCCACCCCTGTCCGCCGTGGGACTTGCTGGCGTAGGGCAGCCCGATGTTCATCCCGCCGGTGAACGCGACGGCGCCATCCACCACGAGGAGCTTGCGGTGGTCGCGCCAGAACCAGCGGTAGGCGCGCTGCAGCGGGTTCAGGTCGAAGGCGGTGGTGACCTTCACCCCGCCCTCGCGCAGCGCCTCGAGCAGCCCGCCCGCGCTCTGCGCCGCGCCCCAGGCGTCCACCAGCACGCGGACGTCGACGCCCGCCTGGGCCCGCTCGACGAGCGCGGAGGTGAACAGCCGCCCCACCGCGTCGTCCCAGAATTGGTAGACCTCGAGCCACACCAGGCGGCGCGCGCGGGCGACGGCCGCCAACATGCGCGGATAGGCCTCGTCGCCGCCGATCAGCAGGTCGACCCGATTGCCGGTGATGGCCTCGCTCGGCTGCGCCAGGTACTCGAGCGCCGCCGGGTCCGGCGGCGGGGCTTGGCGCGCGAGGCGCGCCGCTCGGGGTCGTCTTCGCTTTCGGGCCACCGCGGCGATTCTACTTGCCGCGGCCGCCCTGTCTTCCGGAACTTGAACCGGGTGCTCTAGTACGCGATCCCGACCTTCGCCGCCTGGCTTCGAACGGCCTCGGTGACCTTGGCGTCGAAGGCGTCGCCCTTGCCCTTCCGGGCCTGCTCCGTCAGGAACGAAGCGCGCTTCTGGCTCAGCTCGGCGAGCCGCTTCTCCAGCGCTTTGCGCTCGGCCACTTTCTTCTCCACCGCGGCCTTCCGCTCGGCGGGGCCGAGCTTCTGCAGCTCCTCCGGGAGCTCGGCGCGGTCGAGCTTCTCCACGTCGACGGAGCCGTCCTCGACCGCCCGGATCAAGTCCGCGCGCCCGGCCCCGCCAGCGGCCCCCGCGGGCTCGCGAGAGGCGTAGGCGGCGCGATCGGCCTTGGCCTCCGCCGGCGCGGCCGCCAGCGCCTCGGAGACGGCGCCCATCTCCTTCTTCGCCCGCGCCCGCTCCTCGGCGCGGCCGTAGACCACCGACGTCCCCCGCAGCGACGAGTCGACCGAGGCCATCTCCGCGTCGAACGGCGTCGCCACTTCGGCCACGCCGCCGCTCTGGGCGATGGAGAAGTATCTTCCCTCGGCCAGGTGGGCGACCTCTCTCCATACGCGCTCGGTCTCCGGGTCGTTCCCACAGCGGATGGCGTTGATGACGATGCCCGACCGCGCTGCCCGCTGGCACGTCTCGGGGTACTTCACGTCGCCCGGGTAGTCCATGTGCGGCGGCGCGTCGCCCACCAGGAACACCGCGCGCATGGCGCGCGGGCCCTGGCTCCAGGCCATCTTGGTCACCGCGTCGCTCAGCGCCTGGTTGACCGACTCCGGCGTGTCGCCTCCGCCGTCCGCCGTGAACCCCATGAGCTTGGCGTACATCGCGTCGAGGTCCCGCGTGAGCTCGAAGACCTGCGTCACGTAGGCGTCTCCGCGGTCGCGGTAGGCCACGAGGCCGACCCGAATTTCCGGAGTGGGCTTGCCCGTGCCAATCTGGTTCACGATGGACCAGACCTTGGTCTTGGCCGCCTGGATCAGCCCGCCCATGCTCCCCGTGGTGTCGATGGCGAACACGAGGTCGATCTTCGGTCTCGGCTCGCCGGCTCCCCGAGCAGGAAGGGCCGCGAGCGAAGCGGCGAGGCACAGCGCGAAGCAGAGCGGGCGGGCGAGGCGCGGCATGGGAATCTCCTTGAGGGAGCGGCTCGCGTGAAAGCCGCATCGCCGGCGTTGAACGCGCCGGCCCTCAAAAGGATCTCTTCGCCACCGCTTTGCGCGCTCAGGGGCCGCGCGCGAACCGCTGTATTCACGCTCCAAAGAGGCCGCGCACGACCGCGGCGATGGCCAGCGGATTTCCTATCCGCTCGTCGTAGTGGGGCCGCAGCGCGAGGGCGAAGTGGGCCGCGCTCGGGTAGCGATCGGCGGGGTCGCGCGCCAGGGCGCGCATGACCGCAGCGTCGAGCGCCTCGGGGATCTCCGGGCGCCGCTCGCGCAGCGGCCGCGGCTTGGCGCTCAGGATGGCCTGGGCGATCTCCTCGGCGTTCTTCCCGGTGAACGGGCGCTCGTTGACGAGCAGCTGGTAGAGGGTAACCGCGGCCGCCCAAAGATCGACGCGCCGGTCCGCCGTCCCCTCCAGCACCTCGGGCGACAGGTAATGGACCTTGCCGTGTAGCTCTCCGCTGCGCGGCTCCACCGTCTTCGCCCGAGCGATGCCGAAGTCGCCCAGCTTGATCTCCCCGACCCTGGAGATGAAGAGGTTGGAGGGCGAGACGTCGCAGTGGACGACCCCCAGAGGCCGGCCGTCGTCGCCGGGCGCCGCGTGCGCGTAGGACAGCGCCTCCAGCAGCGTCATGCCCAGAAAGACGGAGAAGTCGACGGGCAGGAGGATCTGCCGCTCTTGGCACCGGCGCAGGATGAGCCCCAGGTCCCGGCCGTCCACGTACTCCATGGCCATGAAGTACTCGCCTTCCACCGTCCCCGCTTCGATGACCTCCACGATGTTGGGGTGCCTCAGGCGCCGCGAGAGCTCGGCCTCGCCCATGAAGAGCTTGATGTAGTCGGGGTCGTGCTCGAGCTTGGGGGACAGCCGCTTGATGGCGACGCGCCGCCCCGCGAGCGGCCCGTCGACCTCGACCGCGCGATAGACCTCCGCCATGCCGCCTCTGCCGACCAGCGCCTCGAGCTCGTAGTGGCCGAACGGTCGCCCCATGGGCTCACGCCTAGCGAGGCTGCGCCTCAGACCGACCAGGCATGTCGTTGACGTTGCGGCGCAGCCTCGCGTCGATGGTTGAGGGTCGACGGTCGATGGTTCTGCGGGAACCCGGCTCGGTGGAAAATGAGACTCGAGTGCATCACGTTCGCGTCCTCAAGGCCTCTCGTGCGATCGCGCGGCGTTGGCTCGTGCGAGGCGGAGGATCTCCTGGTAGCCGGGTTCGGCGCGGATGGAGGCGAGGTCACGA
This sequence comes from uncultured delta proteobacterium, assembly GCA_963772225.1. Classification (GTDB taxonomy): domain Bacteria; phylum Myxococcota; class Myxococcia; order Myxococcales; family UBA5297; genus CAVYWD01. Next base: position 509,404 of record CAVYWD010000001.1, read on the forward strand.
TCATCCTTCATGGTCTCGGCCGCGGCGAACCCGACCTCCACCGCACGGCGCAGGGCAGCGAGCGCGAGGAGCGGGCGGCCACGGCGGGCCAGGACGCAGCCGAGGTTGTAATGCGCGTCGCCGTAGGCGGGGTCGCGCCTGAGCGCGCTGCGGTAGTACCTCTCGGCCTCCTGGAAGTCGTTGCGGCCATAGTAGGTCATGCCGATCAGATTGGGGATCTCCGGGTCGCCGCCGTCGAGCCGCTCGGCGCGCTCGAGCTTGCGCCGCGCCGCTTCCCAGTGGCCTTCCGCGATCAGCGCCTTCGCCTCGGATATCAGCGCCTTGGTGCCGTCTGCCTCGGCGCCGTGGCGCTCCGGACCCGCCGTGCCCGCCTCTGCGTTTCGCACGAAGGCGAAGGGCTTCCCCGCGGTGACCAGGTTCGGACAATCGGGCGCGCTGGGCGCGGCGGCGCCGACCAGCCTCCCGCCGCCCTCGACCCGCGCCGCCATCGCCAGCTGCCAACCCCGGGGCGCGCCGCAGGCCTCCGGGTAGCAAACCCTGAGCTCGCCCGCGAACAGGTCGTCCACCAGCTTGCCTCGGAGGACCTCGTCCCCTCGCTGAAAGCGGCAGACCGGGGCGTTTTCGAGCAGGCGCCCGAGGTACCCGCCCTGCGTTGGCTCGATGCGCACGCGACCCAGCGGAGTGTCCCAGATGCCCTCGAGCGCCTCGGCGCCTCGGGCCGAGCCGGCCAACCCCGACGCGGCGAGAAGGACCACGGCCAAGGCGCAAGGGTTCCTGGAGAACGCGGGCACGGTGAGCCGCCATGTTAGCTGTCGCCTTCGCCGCCGAGCAAGGCGCGCCGCTCTCGGTTGACTTCGCCGCCGAGCCCGACTAAGTATCCGCCCGATTCTGGCGCCATCGCCAAGTGGTAAGGCAAGGGTCTGCAAAACCCTCATCCCCAGTTCAAATCTGGGTGGCGCCTCTTTCTAGGCGGTCGAGAGGGAGTCTCTTTGCCCGGCAAGGAAGCAGCGCCGGACGTGCTCGTCCTCCAGCACACCCCCTCCGAAGGTCCGGGGCGGGTGGCGGTTGCTCTCGCCGAGCGCGGGCTCACCTGGCGGGTCGTCCGCACCGACCTCGGCGAGCCGGTCCCCCGCGCAGCGTCGCGCGCGCTCGTGGTCATGGGCGGGCCCATGGGCGTCTACGAGGCCGAAAGGCACCCGCACCTTCGCGACGAGCTCGCGCTCCTTCGCGCCGCCCTCGACGCCGGCCGGCCCATCCTCGGCATCTGCCTGGGAAGCCAGCTCCTGGCGGCGGCGCTGGGCGCCAAGGTGGAGCCCTCCGGTGGCCGCGAGATCGGCTACCTACCCGTGACCAAGAAGCCGGGCGCCGCGGGCGACCCGCTCCTGGGCGAAGCCCCCGAAAGCTTCCCGGCGCTCCACTGGCACGGCGACGTCTTCGACCTCCCCCGCGGCGCCACCTCGCTCGCGCGCACCGAGCGCACCGAGCACCAGGCCTTTCGCTGCGGCGCCAATGCCTTTGGCCTGCTCTTTCACGTCGAAGCCGACCGCGCCCAGGTCCAGGCCATGGCCTCCGCTTTTGCCGGCGAGCTTCTTGAGGCCAACGTCGATCCCCGCGCGCTCCTCGAGCCGCCAGCGGACCCGGGCGAGGTCATCGCCAACGTGGCGCGCGGCGTCTTCGGCCGCTTTGCCGCGCTGGCGGCCGCCAGCCGCTGAAACGGGCCGTCGCTCTACCGCAGCTCGAGCTGCACCATCAGCATCGCGCGCCCACCGAGCACCTGCGACCTCGCCGTGCCCAGCGCGCGCTTGATGCAGGCGACCACGCCGGCGTTCTGGACGCTGTCCAGGGCGACCGATTCGACCTGCACCTTGCCGTCGTTGCCCACTGCCAGCCCGAGCACCAGCGAGCCGTCGAGCCCGGGCTCCTTGGCCAGCGCCTCGGCGTAGCACTTTTCCACCGACGCGTGCGCACTCTGCGCGCTCAGGGCGACCGCATTGCTGCACTTCTCGCAGTCCTGCGCCGGCGCGGGCTTCAGAACGACGGTAGGCGTCCCCCCGCCGCCGGGGCGCGACTCGAAACCGTCGCCCGCGGCCCGCGCGAGCGCCTTGCCCCCCACGCGCAGCTCCGCCGACGTCAGGTCCACCACCAGCGAGTAGGTCTTGGCCTTGCCGATGACGCAGGGGCTCCCCTCCTCTTCGGCCGGCTTGAAGGTCACCGCCAGGACGGCTTGGCCCTTGGCCAGCGCCGTCTGCAGAGCGTCCTCGGCGCCCTCGACCGCTCCGAGCGGGAGGTCGTCGCGGTCCGGGTCGAAGAACGTCAGCGCCCCTCCGGCCGCTCGAAAGGGCCGCTCCGCCGCCACGGTCGCCACCTTCTCGACCGGGTCCCACTCGGAGACCGTGAAGCCGCCCCACGGCAGCTCCACGGCGAACTCCGCCCGGAGCAGCCGCTCGCGCTCCTGCTCGAACGCCTGCTTGGCCTTGGCCCGCTCCGCCGCGTCGCCGGTGAACGTCACCCGCTCCACCGGCCGCAGCGCCAGGCAGAGGGTGCGCACGTCTTCCTCGCCTTTGAGGACGGCGGCGGCTGTGGGCTGGGCGGCGGCTGCGAGGGGGCTCCAGAGCCCGGCCGCCAACATTGCAACGTGGAAGGAGCGTCGTGCCATGGACATGACCCCCGGAGCTCGCCTGCTTCCCACCGCCGGCGCGGCAGTCTAGGGAGCGCCGCCCCCCCGGTCAAACCGATGACCCGAAGAGGGCGGGAGCGCTCAGACCTTGAGCTTCAACGCACCAGGGAGGACGGAAAAGCGCGCCGGGAGCTTCCCCGGCTGCTCGCCGTCCACGTCCAGCAGGACCTCGGCGTCGGACTCGAGCGAGAGCTGCCGGGCTCGGAAGCGCTGGGTCTGAGGGAGCTGGACGTGGCGCCCGTCGTAGAGGAGGCGGCCTCTGAGGATGAAGTCCCGGAGGCGCAGCCCCGTCCACAGGGTCACGTCGAGCAGGCCGTCGTCGAGCCGAGCGTCGGGCGCGACCCGCATTCCTCCGCCGAAGTACTGGCCATTTGCGGCGGCCAACAACGTGGCCGTCACCGGGCGCGCGGGGCCGCCGTCCAGGGTGAGGCGCAGCGAGAAGTCGCGGTGCGACAGCATGGCTCGGAAGGTCCCCAGCGCGAAGGAGGCGCGGCCGCCCAGCGCCTTGGTCGCCCGGTTGACCTCGAAGTCCACGCGCCCCGAGGCGCCCGCCGAGGCGATGTTCAGGAAGCACCGCGCCTGCGCCTCGCCCGACGGGGAAAGGAACTCGATGCGGCCGACGTCGATCGGCCGGGTGGCATCGCCGGCCAAGCGGCGGCAGGACTCGTCCAGCGAAGCGCTCCAGCCGAACGCCCGCCGAAAGTCGCCGCCGGTGCCGCTCGGGACGACGCCGACGGCGGCCCGGGGATTCACCGGCCTTTCGCCGTCGAAGAAGCCGTTCACCACCTCGTTGAGCGTGCCGTCGCCCCCGACCGCCACCACGCACTCGAAGCCCCGGTCCAGCGCCCCGCGGGCGAGCGCCGCCGCCTCCATGGGCCCGCCGGTGAGCGCGTCCTCGAAGGGGCCGATGGCGCGGCGCACGGCCGCCCGGATGTGCTCGAGGCGCCGGCCGGTCGCGCCGTTCGCGCTGTGCGGGTTGATGACCAGGAACGTTCGAAGCTGGCCCATGGAAAGGACCCTCACCCGAGGTCGTCGTCGTGATCGCGCGCGGCGATCCACCGGGACAGCACGGTGAAGAGGTCGGTCGCGTCGACCCCCGCCCTCCGGAAGTTCCGGCACGCCGACGGGCAGGCGGTGACGATGCGCCGCTCGGGCGAGCCCTGCTCGGCGGCCTGGGCCCGCGCGACCGCCTGCGCGGCGTCGGGCATGGTCAGCGGCAGGAGCCCTCCGCCTCCCGAGCACCCGCCGTCGGCGCGGTTCTCGGGAGCCTCGAGGAAGTCGCCGACCGCCGCCCGCAAGAGCCTGCGCGGCCCCTCGTACCGACCCAGGCCTCGCCCCAGAAGGCAGGCGTCGTGGTAGCTGACGCTCAGGCGGAGCGGCGCCCGCCCGAAGGCGTGCTCCAGCCGCTCCGAGAGCAAGTCGACCAGAAGCACGACCCGCGGCTTGAGCTCGACGCCGACCCGCGGGTACGCCTTCTCGAAGGCGTAGGCGCACCCGGGGTCGCCCACCACGAGCTCGCCGAAGCTCTGCGCCGCGCGCGCGAACGCCTTGGCGTGCTCGGCGAACTCCGCCTTGAGCCCCGCCGCCCAGAGCGGATAGCCGCAGCAGCGGTCGGCGAGCCCGCGGGCGAGCGCGAGCCGCAGCCCGAAACCGCCCGCGGCGTCGAGCGCGGCGTGCACCATCCCCGGCTCCCGGGCGAGCGCGGTGCAGCCCGGGAAGTACGCGCGGCCGTCTGCGTCCCTGGAGATCTCCCGGGCCCGGGCGCCCAGGTCCAAACCGTACGGGTTGCCCGACGCGAAGCGCTCACGCAAGAGGTCGATGACCTGGGGCGCCTCGCCCTCCTCCACCGCCTGCGCCCGCGCCTCGAAGAGGACCGGCCCGACATCGTTCTGGTGGAGGCAGTGCGACCGGCAGCGCTTGCAGTCGGTGCAGGCGTAGAGCGCCGCCGCGCCGCTCTCGTCCAGAGTCCGGGCGACCGTCAGGTGCTGGTGCGCCGCGGTCATCTTGCCCCAGGGGGTGTGCGTCTCCTTGCCGGTCGCGCTCGAGACCGGGCACGAGAAGCGACACATCTTGGGGCAGTAGGCGCAGGTCGCGAGGTCGCGTCGGTGGTCCTTCAATCCGCTCACGTCGGCTCCCTTGATGCGCCCACGCGAACCCGGGCCCGCAGCGCCCGGAGCAAAGCCTCGGGCAGCGGCGGGGGCGGGGCGTCCAGCGGCAGTGCGCCCTCGACCGGCGTGAGCGCCGCCGCCACCACGCTCTCGCGCGACAGCCGGTAGATCCCCAAGGGCCCGCCCTGCGCGACCGCGCCCGCGAGCCGCTCCCAGGCGAGCTCGCCTTCGAACGGGAGCGCGCGGTCGAAGGTGCGCCCCATGGCCTTGAGCTCCCCCTTGCCGTCCAAGAGCGCCTCGAGCGCCGCCCGGTCGCGGCGTGCCCGGAATGCGGGCGAGGCGATGGACAGGTCCATGGCGTAGCCCCGCGCCTTGCGCGCGACCTGCGCCTCGGCGAGCGGAATACCTGCCTGCACCGCCGCGCGGAGCAGCGCCGACACGCCCTCGGCCCGCTCGACCCAGGCGTGCACGGCCTCGCGCGCCCCGGGCTGCGGGATGGCGCGCAGGGTCGCCTCGACCAGGAGCCCCGCCTGTTCGCCCGCCCCCAGAAAGAGCGTCTCGAGCATCGGCCCCACCGCCGAGCGCGGGCTGGGATGGCTCCGGTAGAGGCCCCCGCCCTCGAGCGCCACGCACACCGAGAGCGCCGCGGTCTCCAGCCGGTTCCCCGGCAAAGGCCTCAGGCCCGCGCGCGGCCCTGTCAGCCACTCGCGCACCGTCAGGCCGCGCTCGCACGGCGTGAGCGGCCCCAGCGTCAGCGAAAAGCCCTTCAACGCGCTCTCCACGTCCGCCAATCGGGCGCCGCCGCCGACCGGGACGGCGCACGACTTCGGGTCCGGCGGGCCGATCCGGTCGAACGCCGAAAGGCACACCTCGACCCGGGCCGCGTCCGTCCCGAGGAGAGCGCGCGCCGCCTGGGCCCGCCCCACCTCGCGCAAGGTGGCGGGCAGGAGCTGCACTCGGCCTTGGGCGACGCGCGCCGGGACGCCGGCCGCGCGCCGCGCTCGCTCCTCCAGGCGCCGCAGGGGATCGGCGCCCACAGAAAGCTCGCTCGGGGCCTCGGGCTCACTCATGCGAGCCCCAGCTTCCCCGGGTTCAAGATGCCCGCCGGGTCGAAGGCGGCCTTCAGCGCCCGAACCAGCGCCATGCCGTCGTCGCCCAGCTCGGCCTTCATGGCATTGGCCTTGACGAGCCCCACGCCGTGGTGATGGCTCGCGGTCGCCCCGGCGGCGGCCGCCGCCGCGCTCGCCCGCCGCCAGAGCTCGTCATAGCGCGCCTCCGAGGCGGCGAGCCCCGCGGCCGCGCCGGCGAAGGTGAAGTAGAGGCAGCAGCCCTCCAGGTACGCGTGGCTGAAGTGGCACATGACGAAGGCCAGCGGCGCCGCCGCGGCGCGCACCCGCTCGTAGATCTCCACGACGCGCTCCCAGGTGCCCGCGACCTCCATGGTGTCCACGAAGCCGCCGATGTCGAAGACCCGCGCCTGCTTGTACGAGACGTCATAGCGCTTGGCGAGCCAGGCGCGCGAAGGCTCCGCCCCGCGGTCCTCGCCTCGATTGGCCAGGCAAATCCGCGCGGACTCGTCGGCCTCCGCTTCGCACAGGTCCGGCGGTCCTTCGAAGATGAGGAGCAGCAGGCACTCGTGCAGAAGCTCCACGGCGAGGTTCAGCCCGATGGGCCGGCCCACCGCCGCGCGGGTGGCGAGCTGCTCGATTCCGCCGGAGGAGGAGGTCGTCGAGGCGCGCGCGCAGCGGGCCGTGGCGCTCCTTGGGCCGGGCTTCGCCGCCGCCGAAGAGGAGCGTGTCCAAAGGGTCGTACAGGCGCGCCACCGCCGGACGCACACCGGACCGCATCAGCGCGCGCAGGGCCTCCAGCCCCTGCCGCACCGAGCGGAACGAGAAGGACTGGAAGACCCGCGCCTCGGGCGTGCGCACCAGGTGCAGCCGGGCCGAGCAGAGGGTCCCCAGCGCCCCCTCGCTGCCGATGAAAACCCGCGTCAGGTCGGCGCCCGGCAGCGGGCGGGGCGGCGTGCGGAGCACCTCGCCGCGGCCGTCGACCGCCGTGACGGAGGCGACGATGTCTTCGATCTTTCCGTAGCGCGTGGACATCTGCCCTGCGCCGCGCGCGGCGATCCAGCCACCCACCGTGGAGCAGTACATGGACGAGGGGAAGTGGCCAGTGGAGAGCCCCGAGCGGTTGAGCCGGCGCTCCAGCACCTCGCCCACGGCGCCCGCCTCGACCTCGGCCGAAAGCCCTTCCTCGTCGACGGACAGGATGCGCGCCATGCGCTTCATGTCCAGGGTGATGCCGCCCCGGAGCGGCACGGCGCCGCCGCAGACCCCGGAGCCGGCGCCGAAGGGGACGAGCGGGATGCCGCGCTCCGCCGCGAGCCGGGTGACCGCCGCGACCTCGTCCACGCTCTCCGGCCAGGCGACGACGTCGGGCGGCTTGGGGGTGAAACCCTCCCGCGCCCAGAGGAGCGCCTTGGGCCACAGGTCGCGCGCATAGGCGATGCGGTCCTGGCTCGCGACGGAGGTGCGCCCGCCCACGAGGCGGCCCAGGTCGCGCGCCAGCGCGCGCGCTTCGGCGGTGGGCGGCGGCAGCTCGCGCAGGGGGATGCAGGCGACGCGGTCGGTCATGCGGGTCGTCCCCCTCGGGCTCGCCGGGTCGCGGGGGCGGAACGCTCGAGCCGCAGCGGATGCTAACGGCGCGCTCCACGGCGTTCAAGGCTCGCGGCCTGCGAGCGGCGCGATAGGATGGCGCCGTGGCCACCTACCTGACGACCCCATTTCCCGGAGAGGAGCCCACCGCGCGGCTCCTGGGCAGCACGCCGCGCGGCCACCTGGCCGTCCTCACCTGCCTCGGCCCTGCCGACAGCGCCCTGCTCGAGGAGCTGCGCGAGGCCACGGCGCCCGTGCTTCGCAGCCCTTTCCTCGCCACCCTGCTGGAGCTCGGCACCCGGGGCGGCCAGCTCTGGGCCGTGGAGCGCGCGTCGGGCGTCCACACCCTCGACCTGGTCTTGAAGCGGGCCGCGGCGCTGGGCCAGCCGCTCCACGACGCGCTCTGCGCGCGCATCGCCTTCCGGATTTTGGAGGCCACCTCCGCGCTCGGGCGACCTCACGGGCGCCTCACGCCGCTCAACGTGCTCTTGCTCCAGAACGGCGAGATCCAGGTCTTGGGCGCGCAGTACGCCCGTCGGCTGGAGCCCCGGCCGTCCGAGCTCGCCTATTACGAGTCGCGCGAGGACTCGGACCCGGCCCAGGCCGACTTCTTCGGCGCGCTGCAAATCGCCCGGGCGCTGGCGCTGCGGCGCACCCCTCGGCCGGGCGAGAGGGGGCCCGCGCCGCTCGAGGCCCTGCTGCCCTCGTCGCCGGACGCCCACCCTTCACCGGACGTCGCGCGCACCTCCGCCACCGAGCTCGCCGCCTACGCGGCCGGCCTGGGGCTGCCGTCGACCGCTCCAACTCGGACGCCGCTGGAGCTCTCGACGGTCTCCATCGTCCCCGAGGAGACCGGCGAGCTCTTGCGAGTCGACGAGGCCGACCCCGAGGCCGACCAGTTCCAACCCGGCCCGGCCATGGACGTCGACGGGCGCATCGAGCTGAGCACCCCTCCCAAGTCGGCGTGGCCCGCGAGCCGGCCCCGGCCGGCGATGGCCTCTTCGCTGGAGCTCGACCCCGCGGCGGTGGTGCACGCCTTCGGCCCGCCGCCCGAGCCGCCGCCTCCCGAGCCGCCGGCGCCTTCGCGCAGCCACCCCCTCGGGCGCGCGATTGGCCTCACCCTCGCCGGCGCCGCGGCGGCCGCGGCCATCGGCGTCGGGGCGTTCGCCATGCGCGACAGGCTCCCGGGCTGGCTGCAGCTCCCGCCGGCGCACCCCGGGGTGTACGGGAAGGCCATGCTCCGCATCGAGAGCGAGCCCTCGGGCGCCGCGGTGATGGTCGGCGGCGAGGAGCTGGGCGTGACGCCGTATCTGGCGGACAACGACTACCCCGACGGAGCCAACGCATTCACCGTGGAGCTCAAGGGCTACGCGCCCTTCCACGGCACGTTCCCCGGCGGGCGCGACGTCACGGTCAGGACCTCCCTCAAGCGGCGCTAGAAGAGACCGGTGGAGGGAAGGTTCTAGCGGGCGCCTTGCGCTGGGGGAGCGAAGGCCTACGCCGACTCGAGGAACTTGGCGCCCTCGTGGGCGACGTAGGCGAGGATGGCGAGCTCCGCGTCGGAGAAGTGCGACGAGCCCTTCTTGTTGATGACCTCGATGCAGCCGAAGGTGCGGCCGCCCGAAACCATGGGGGCGCACAAAATGGACCGGGCCAGGTAGCCGATTTTCCGGCTGACCTCGCGGTAGAACCGGTCGTCCCGCTCGGTGTCGCTGATGGCGAGGCTGACGGCCTCCTTGGCGCAAAAGCCGACGATGCCGACGCCCACCGGCACCCGCAGCTTCATGCGCTGCAGCTCTGCCGCCTTGGGGCCCCGCGCCTGGACGAGCTCCAGGTCGGACATGGCGAGGTCCGAGACGAAGACGGACCCGGCGTCCGCCGGAATCTTCTCGAGCGCCAGGTCGAGCAGGAAGGCGAGCGCGCGGCCTCGGTCCTGCCCTTCAATCTGGTGGGTGCGCTCGAAGAGATCCGAGAAGACGTCTTCGAGCGCGGCGCTGGAGCGCGTGCGACCGATGGGCCCCTGGACCGGCTGCGAAGGCCGCTCGATCTGCTCGATGGAGCGGGCGTCGCTCGCCTCGGCCGCGGGCGGCGGCGGCGGCGGCGGCGAGCGGATGGCGGTGGCCTGGACCTCCGGAGGGGGCCGCGGCGGCGCCTCGGGGGCGGCGAGAGGCGGGCGCGGCGGCGCAGGGCGAGGGGCGGGCGCGCGAGCCGGCTCGGGCCGCGCGGCCTTGGGCGGCGGCTCGGGCAGGTCGATGGCCGGCATCTCTTTCGGCGTGGGAGCCTCGCTCCCCGGGAGCTCGTCCTGCTCTTTGATGCGGAAGACCCGGCCCGACGCCGGCTCGGTCACGTGGATGGAGTTGTCCTCCATCACGTCGACCATGATGTTCGCGACCTGCGCGCCGCCCTGGCCAAGCCGCTTCAGGCCCGCCTTGAGCGCGGCCATCCAGTTGTCGGCCTCGACGCAGAGGGTGACGTTGCGCTCGGCGTCGATCGCGGCCGGGATGTAGACCTCGAACTTGGGCATGAAAATCGCCTCCGGGGGCACCGCGCGTGCTTTCCGAGCCGGTATGCTACTTCTTCGGCACGGGGTGCGCGATGGCCTTCATGGCCTCGGAGAATGCGAGGGGCTTGTAGGTCGGGCTCTCTTTGTTGTGGCAGCTCACGCAGACGCGCTCGGTGGGCTTCTTGTTAATCTCCGAGTCGGGCACCGGCGCCCCGTCGTCGGCGGCGGCGCGGGCCTTCACGTGCACCTCGCCGGGGCCGTGGCAGCTCTCGCACTGGACCCCGAGGTCGTGCTTGAAGCTCGCCGCCACCTTGTCGGAGCCGAACGCTGTGTCGTGGCACCTCATGCACGCCTCGTCCTTTTGCGGGTCGGCGACCCCCTTGGCTTTGGCGACCTTCTTGCCCTCCGGGCCGGTGAGAGAGCCGAAGGCCCGGGCGTGCGGCCCGACCTTCCACTTCGTCATTTGCTCGCCCCTGTCCTTCGACTGGTGGCAGACCTTGCACTTGTCGTTGCCCACGAACTTCTGCGCGAGCGCGGCGGAGGGGAGCATCAGGGCTGCCATGGCGGCGGCGAGGGAGGGCTTCATCATGAGCGGCTCCTTCAGGTGGGAGAACTGAGGTGAGGTGAAGCGACCTCGACTTGGAATCGTAGCACCGCGGTGCGGTCGACCCGGGCGCCGACTCCTTTGAGTTCGAAGGAGGTCACCGGCCCTGGCGAGGGCGACCCCGGGGCGAGGCTCGCCCGCTTCGGTGGCGCGCCGCGATGGCGAGGGTTCAGACGGGCGCGGCGGTATTCTTGGGCCAGCCCATGACTGCACTCCCACAGCGAGCCCCGGCTCTCGAGAGCTCCCCGCCATGAAGATCGGCATCCAGACCTGGGGCACCGAGGGCGACATCCGGCCGTTCTTGGCGCTGTCGCGGGGCCTCACGGCCGCCGGCCACGAGGTCACCCTCTCGTTCGCCGACATCGGCTTCACGGTCTCGCCCGAGCTCGCCGCCCTCTCCGCGGCCAAGCGGTGGACCCCGCTCCCGCTTCCCTACGACGCGCAGAGGCTCCGCCGAGTGATGCGGGACATCGCCAACCTGCGGCCTCGCAGCGCCCAGTTCCCGCGCATGCTCGAGGAGCTCCTCTACTCGGCGGAAGAGGTCCTCCTCGCCGACGCCGAGCGGCTGTGCCGGGAGAACGACCTGGTCGTCGGCCACTGCCTGCTCTATCCGCTCGCCGCAGCAGCGGCGAAGCATGGGCGTCCCCGCGCCGTGGTCCTGCCTTCTCCGGTGCAGCCGTCGAAGGAGTGGGTGCCGGCCGGCGTGCCGCACCTCGGCCGGGCGCTCAACGGCGTGTTCTGGTGGTTCGGAGCGCCCTACTTCGAGCGGACCTTCGGCGCCCCCGCGCGGCGGCTCTATCGGTCCCTGGGCGTCGCCGCGCCCCGCAGCGTCCTGAATGACGTCTGGAGCTCTCCCCTGCTGAACCTGGTCGCGGTGAGCCCTGCCCTCTTTCCGCAGCCCGGCGACTGGCCGCGGCACACGGTCGTGTCCGGCGCGCTGGCGCTCCCGGAGGAGCCCGCCTGGTCCATGCCCGAATCTCTTCGGCGCTTCCTCGACTCGGGTCCCGCGCCGGTGTTCGCCACCTTCGGCAGCATGACCGCGGGCGACAGCGACGTCGCGGCCTCGGCCCGGCAGCTCGTCGCCGCGGCGATTGGCGCCGGGCAACGGGCGATCATCCAGATGGACTGGTCGCGCGCAGACGCCATCCCCGAGCACCCGAGCATCCACCGCCTGTCGCGCGTGCCGCACGGCCAGGTCTTTCCCCTCTGCGCGGCGGTGGTTCACCACGGCGGCGCGGGGACTTCGCATGCCGCGGCGCGCGCGGGCAAGCCCTCGGTCGTGGTGGCCCACGGGGCGGACCAGCTCTTCTGGGCCGGCACCCTGCGCCGCGCGGGGATCGCCGACGCGCCCCTCCAGCGCCACTCGCTCACCGCCGAGCGCCTGGCCCGCGAGCTCCGGCGGGTCGTCGGCTCGCGCGAGATGGCCCGGGTCGCGGAGCAGGTCGGCGCGGCGATGCGCAGAGAGGACGGGGTCGCGATCGCCGTGGAGCGGATCGGGGCGCTGGCAGGCCGCACCGGCTGAGCCGCCCGAGCTCGCCCATCAGGGCCCGGCGGCCTTGGTCCCCTGGCGGACCCGCGTCAGGTCGCGGCGCCAACCGCCGCCGGGCGGAGCTTCTCGAGGAGCTCGCGCGCCTTCTCCACCTTGACGTGGCCGGCCTCCACGAGCAGGTCGGCCAGGCGCTGGATTTGATCGCCGCGCGCGCCCGCCTCGACCGCGACGCACCGCGCGTGCAGCGCCATGTGCCCCTTCTGAATGCCCACCGAGCCGAGCGCCCGAAGCGCCGCGAGGTTCTGCGCCAGCCCCACCGCAGCCATCACCCCTGCCAGCTCTCGCGCGCTCGGAACGCCGAGGATGCGATGCATGAGCTGGACGCCGGGGTGGACCTTGATGGGGCCGCCCACCGTGCCCACCGCCAGCGGGAGCTCGATGCGTCCGACCAGCCCGCCCTCCTCGAGCGCCCAGGTGGACAGCGGCCCGTATCGCCCGCTCCGGCAGGCGAAGGCGTGCGCCCCGGCCTCGATGGCGCGCCAGTCGTTGCCGGTGGCGATGGCGACGGCGTCGATGCCGTTCATCACGCCCTTGTTGTGGGTCGCGGCGCGATACGGGTCCGCCTGGGCGAAGCGGCTGGCCTGGACGATGCCCCGCGCCACCGCCTCACCGCTCAGCTCGAAGGCGGCGAGCGCCTCGAGGGGAATGGCGCACTCGGCGCGCGCCAGCCGCCGGTCCGCCAGGTTGGACAGGATGCGCAGGTAGACCTTGCCGCCGGTGAGCTTCTCCAGGTACGGCGCGATGCCCTCGGCGACGGTGTTGATCAGGTTGGCGCCCATGGCGTCTTGGGTGTCGATGAAGAGGTGGACGACGAGGAGCGGCTCGCCGGCCGGGCCCTCCGGCGCGTCGAGGACGCGGACCTCGAGCCCCTTCGCGCCGCCGCCCCGCCGCTGCATGGCGGGGTGAAAGGAGTTGGCCAGGGCGAGCAGCTCGTCGTGCGCGCCGAGGATCGCGGCCTTCGCCGAGACCGGGTCGCCGTATTCGGCGACCTGGACCTGGGCGATCATCAGCGACTCGTCGGCGCTGGCTTTGAAGCCGCCGCCCTCCCGCGCGATCCGCGCGGCCAGCGAGACTGCCGCGACCACCGAGGGCTCCTCCACCGCCATGGGGACCAGGTAGTCGCGGCCGTTCACCTGGAGGTTGAGGCCGAGGCCCACCGGGAGGCCGAGAACCCCCAGCGCGTTCTCGATCATCTGGTCCGCGGTCTCCACCGCGAGGCCGTTCGAACCGAGGAGCGAGGACTCCTCCTCCGAGAGCGCACAGAGGTCGGCGACCTTCGCGAGTCGGTCGGCGAGCTTCAGCTTGTGAAAGCCTGGAAGCCTGGAAGTGAATGCCTCGCTTCCCATTTCGGCTCCTTCGCTGATTCGGGTTCGACGTGGGCGTGGTCGGCGACGCGACGGCGACGTGGCCTTTGGGCGGCGCGAAGATCCCGGAAGGAACTTCGGGCGGGTGGCACGACTAGTAGAGGCGCTCCAGCAAGTACCAGCCGAACGAGCGCAGCATCACCTTGAACAGCGACTCCTCGAGCAGCGGCGTCAAGCTCGCCCAGGCGGCCTCGATGAGCGCGCTCGCCTGCGTTTGGCAGGCATCGAGGGCGCCGCAGGCCTCGATCCGCGCGATGGCCTCGGCCACGACCTGCGGATCGGTCGGACATGACGAGACCGTGCGCCAGAGCTCCCAGCGGCCGTTCGGATCCAGGCGGATCAGCGCCTTGGCCACCGGCAGCGTGACTTTCCCGTGGGAGAGGTCCTCGCCTTGCTGCTTCAGGTCTCCCTTGAAGCCGCGCAGGTTGAGCACGTCGTCGACAATCTGAAAGGCGAGGCCCAGCGACTCGAAGTAGCGGCCCAGGGCCTCCACCTGCTCGTCCGTGCCCCCGCCAGCGATGCCGCCCATGCGCGCCAAGGCGCCGGCCGGGGCGCCGGTCTTCAAACGGTGAACGGCCAGCACGCGCTGCTCGAGCTCCTCGAGCTCGCCGCGGTCGATGGCTGCGGGAACGATGCCGGCGAGGCCGCTTAGGTCGATGGCCTGTCCGGCGTGCCCGGCGCGCAGGGCCTCGAAGTAGCAGTCGTACACGCGCAGCTTGGCGGCGTCGCTCAAGAGCGAGCGGGTCAAGAGCCGCTCGCCCATGAAGTACGCCGCTGTCCCGGCGTTGAGCGCGATGGCCTCGCCGTACTTGAGGTGGGCCGCGGGGCCGCCTCGGCGGACCGTCGACTTGTCCTGTACGTCGTCGACGATCAAGGAGCCGGTGTGCATCAGCTCTGGAAAGGCGAGCCACTGGGCGAACCTGCGCGAATCGCCGCCCACCGCGTCGCAGCACGCCAGCGCCGCGTACGAGCGCCAGGACTTGCCGCCTCGGTCCGCAATCTCGCGCACCGGGGCGACGAGCGCGCGCGAGAGCTGTGGCAGGTCCACGCCGTCGAGGTAGTGCTCTCGGCCCGGCGCGCCGATGAGTCTCAGCGCGTGCTCCCGGTCCAGCTCGAGCGGGGCGACCGAGGAGACCGACGCGCGCACCGCCTCGCCCACGCGCTTGAAGAAGTCGTCGAGCGTCTCCACCTGGCAGAAGCCGCTGCGCTCCACGTAGCCCGCGCCGCGCACGCGCTTGCCCGCCAGCGCCCCGGTGACCTCACAGCGGCCCTCCCAGAAGGCGGGCTTCGACATGACGGTGACGACCTCTTGGTCGCGCAGGGAGGCGCGCACATCCAGAGACAGGCGGGCCGCCGGGACCTCCAGCCCGAATCGCGTCGGATAGCGCTCGAAGGTTCGCGTCGAGGTCCATTCGTCCGCGGCCGTGAAGGCGAACTCCGAGAAGGCGGTCCTCTTCCCCGCGGGGTCCACCAGGACCGTGCAGCGGCCGAGGACGGCCTTGGTGTCGGTGCGGAGGAGCTCGTAGGCGCTGACGTCGGTGCCGTCGTCGAGCTGCGCCGAGAGCCAGCTCCACGCGACAGTCTCGGTGTCGTCGCCGGCGCGGCGCGACTGCTCTCCCGGCGGAGGCCGGCCGAACTGGTCGATCGTACCAGCCCGAACCGGAGACCGGCTGGCGCGCCCGCTCGATTGACAGGTGCCCCGACACCTCGCAGCGGGGCAGGAAGTAATAGAACATGTCCTCGCCGTGAGCGCCGCGCACCAGCCCGTCGTCGCCGTGGCGGACGGCGCGCTTCTTGGCGACGAAGACCAGCTCGGCGCTCACCGGGCCGTTGGGGCCGTCGTCGGCGCTGACGAACAGGCTGTAGCGGTCTTCCCCGACCTTCTCCAGGCGGCACGGCCCGTAGTCGAGGCGGAGCGACTCCAGGGAGACCTTCACCTCGCCGGGGAACATCCGGTCCGGGAGCGGCACGCAATCCTTCTCGAGCACCTCGACCATGGCGCGATTGAGCCGCGCGTCTTTGGAGCCGCGCCCCGCTCGGACGCGCTCGAGGCCGATGCGCGGTGCGCTCGGGTCGACGTAGCTGCGCGCCAGGTACTCCTGGCTCTCGACGTCCGTGAGCGCCCAGATCAGGGAATGCCCATGCTCCACCTTGCCGTCGGGGTGCACTTTGCTGACGACGCGAAAGAAGGCGGCGAAGAGCGAGAACGCCCGCCCGCCCGGGCCGGCAAGGTGGGCATTGAGGTACCACCACTCCGTCGTGGACGAGGCGTGCGGGAGGTCGTGGACGCCCAGGTCGATGGCGCAGTCGGGCGCAGGCCAGTCCTCGGGAATGCGCGAGAGCTCTTGCCTCAAGATCATATCGATGCACCGTCCTTCCCCACAGTCCGGCCAGAGCACTTCCGCGCGCTCATCGCTTGGCGATGTCGTCCCGTCATGGTCGAGCCGGACCGACCCGTAGAGCGGCAAATCCGGGAGCTGGACGCAGCGCCCGCGTCCAGCGCGCTCGAGAACCGAAGGACGACGGGGCTACGCTCGCGGCAAGCGGCGCCCGAAAGGCCGGCGATCACGAGGGCGGAAAGGCGCCCGGCTCGAGCGACGAAAGCCGTGGACCAGCCCTGAGGCGCTTGGAGCGAGCAGTAGGCGCGCAAGTCGAGCATGCAGACGCGCTGCAATTACAAATGGGATATTTACCACGCGGTAAGCAGCATTTTACCAGTCGGTAGCAGTGCCTGCAACCGAAGAAAAGGTCGCCGCGCGACGGCCCGAAGGGGAGTCCAGGCTCCAGGAACTGCAGTCCCTGAAGCCGGGGGTCGAAAGTCTGGAGCCTAAGCCGGCGAAACCGGAGTTGCCGAGGGCTTTGAGTCCCGGGCCTCGGACTTCGGGTCAAACCTTGCCTTGCCGGGTCCGAAGCCCGGAGTCCGGAGTCCGGAGCCCCAAATCTTTGCCATTCTGCGCAAAATCTCGGCCCGAAGGGACTAAGGCTCGCCCAGCTACTTGCGGCCTTTGCGCACGGGCGATGCGGACGCAGGGGCCGGCGCGGGGTCGTCTTTGAACAGGCTGGCGCGCGCGATGCGCAAGAGCTCGCGGACCTCCTGTGGCTCCCGCGCGCGAGCGCCGCCCTCCTCGGGGATGGTCAGGAGGTCGCCGGTGGCCATGACGATGACGATGAATTGGAGGATTCGCGCGGTGTACACCTCGGGGTCTAGGTCGCCCCGGTAAGTGCCCCTGCGC
The DNA here is from genome assembly GCA_963772225.1 of uncultured delta proteobacterium. Taxonomy (GTDB): domain Bacteria; phylum Myxococcota; class Myxococcia; order Myxococcales; family UBA5297; genus CAVYWD01. The sequence continues at coordinate 526,096 of CAVYWD010000001.1, forward strand.
TGGCCTTCGCGGATGCCTTCGCCGATCATCGCGAGCCAGGGCCGCACGTGCTCGAGGAACACGGCGCGGAGCTCTTTGGGGCGATCGAGGGACTCGCGCGCGAAGAGCCGCGCGCAATCGGGGTCCGCGGCGAAGAAGCCGACCAGCTCTCTCATGAAGAAGTCGAAGCGGTTTGCGCCGGAAGTAGCGCTTCGCATGATCTGCGGCACCAGGCGGTTCCAGTGCTGCACGACGTCGTCGATGACGCCGGCCCGCAGCGCTTCCTTCGATGGGAAGTGGTGGAGCACCGACGGCTTGCGGATGCCGACCTCTTCGGCGACCGCTTGCAACGTCGTCCCGTCGAAGCCGCGAGCGGCGAAGATCCGCGTCGCGACTTTCAGGATCTGCGCTCGGACGTCCCCTCGGCGGCGGCGCCCCGCATCCGCCGAGCCTGCGCCGCGCTTCGGGTGCGATTCCTTTCGCGTGTCTGCCATCGCTGGTCCTCTTCCTCGACCCGAGCGCCTCCTCTGTGGCCCCTCCCAAGGCTCCAGGCGTGTTTCTCTCCGCTTTGCGCGTGACGCCATAGCATGGTTCATCGCACCGCGCGAGCCGACGGCGGCGAGCGTCGCCGGGCACCGCGCTTCGCCTGGCGTCGGCCGCGATTCTCGGGCGAGACGCGCCTCTCGCGCGGCCCATGGGATGGATGGCGCGCCTCCGTTGCACACGGCGCCTCCTCGCTTGTCTGCCACACTAACAGCCGGTAGACTAATTTCTACCTTGAGGTAGGCTATAGCTTTCCTGACGAGTCTCCTCGAATCCGACTGCCTCTCTGGCAGGGGTGAGGATGATGGCGATGAGATTTCTTCCGGCGATGGGCCGGCGAGCCTGTCTCGGGCTCGCGCTGGCCTATGGGATGATGGGCTGTGGCTCGACCTCAGGCGGCGGAATCTGCCGAGGACAGCGATTCGGGCGCGAATCCGTCCGGGGACGCCGGCGGCGGGACCTGGATTCGAGACGCCGGGAGCGCGCTTGGAACCGACGGCGGCGCTGTGGCGTCTGCGGCCGACGCCGGGACCCAGGACGCAGGGGCGGATGGCGGGGCCTTACCCGACGGCGGAGCCACGAGGCCCTGCGCCGAAAAGCCGGGTTCGCTGCGGGGCAAGGTCAAGGCCTCCATCGACGTCGGCGGGACGACGCGCACTTTCATCTACTACGCCCCGCAGGTCCTCAGCGCCCAGAAGGCCGTCCCGGTCATCATCTCGCCGCACGGGTTCAACATGACGGCCGAGGACATGTACACGCTGACCGGATTCAAAGAGATCGCCGACCGGGAAGGGCTCGTGGCCATCTTCCCGGACGGCAACCCGGGCTTCCCTTGGAACGTGGGCGTCGGCGTCAGCGGCTGGGGGGCCTTGGTCGACAACCTCACCGCCGACGACCAGTCCTTCATCACCGCGATCCTGGAGTACGCCGAGGCCGACCAGTGCATCGATACCAAGCACATCTTCCTTTCCGGATTCTCCATGGGGGGCTATTTCTCCAACGAGGTCGGGTGCGTCCGCGACGACATCGCCAGCGTGGGCCCGCACTCGGGTGGCAGCCACGACCTCACGCAATGCACCGGGAGCCTCAAGCCGGTCATCCTGTTCCACGGCGCCGCCGACCTCCTCATCTATTACGCCGATAACGGGGTGCTCGCGCGCAATCGCTGGGTCGCTCGCAACGGCTGCAGTACCCAGGTCGACAGCCAGTCGGTCAAGGGAGGAACCTGCGACTACAATCGAGACTGCCCGGATCACGCGCAGGTCGCCTTTTGTCACTTCGACTCGATGGGCCATGCCTGGGCCGGCGGCCTGGGCTCCACGAACTCCGACCCGAGCGTGGAGAGCGCGGCCGAGCTCGCCTGGAAGTTCTGGACTCAATACGCCTGGTAATCGACGGCAGCGGGCGAACCCGAGATTTCGCCCGAGAAGCTCAGGACTCGACCCGGATGACCCCGCGCCTGAGCGCGAACAGCACGAGGTCGGTGCGGTTGTGCAGGTCGAGCTTCTCCATGACGTGCTCGCGGTGGGTCATGGCGGTCTTGACGCTGATGCCGAGCAGCTCGGCCACCTCCTTGTTCGAGTGCCCCTCCGCCACGAGCTTGAGCACCTGCTTCTCGCGGTCGGTGAGGGTCTCGTAGGGGTCGCTGCCCGCCGCCTGCTCCGGCTTGCCGAGCTCCTCCATCGCCTCGCGGGCGACCTGCGGGTCGAGCACCAGCCCTCCCCCGTGCACCGCGCGGATGGCGTCGATGAGCGCCGACCCGGCGGCTTTCTTCAGCACGAACCCGGAGACCCCTGCCTTCAGGAACCGCCGCACGTACTCGCGGTCCTCGTACTGCGTCAGCACCAGCACCCGCGTCCGCGGGTGCTCGCGCTTGAGCTCGAGTGTCGCCTCCAGCCCGCCCAGCCCCGGCATGGCGATGTCCATCAGCACCACGTCCGGGTCCAGGGCCTTGCAAGCGTCCACCGCGGCGCGCCCGTCCGCGACCTCGCCCACCACCTCGATGTCGCTGGAGAGCGCCAGGAGCGCGCGGATGCCCTCGCGCAAGATGCCGTGATCGTCGGCGATGACCACTCGGATTCTAGCCATGGGACGACTCCTCGACCTTCGGCATCGGCACCTTGAGCACCACCCGCGTGCCCTGCCCCGGCGCCGATTCAATCCGCGCCGACCCCCCGATGATCTCCATTCGCTCGCGGATGCCGAGCAGACCCCAGCCGTGCCCGCCCTCGCCCGGCGCCGCAAGCGCCGAGGAGTCGAAGCCCTTGCCGTCGTCCTCGATCTCGAGGGTCAGCTCCCCACCTCGGACGTCGCACTGGACGAGCACCGCATCGGCCTCGGCGTGCTTGGCGATGTTCGAGAGCGCCTCCTGCACGGCGCGAAACACCGCCACCTCTATTTCCACCGGCAGGCGGCGGTTCTCAAGCCCGCTGGACTCGAAGCGCACCGACAGCCCCTTCTGCTTCGCGGCGCGCTCGCAGGTCCAGGCGACGGCCGACCGGAGCCCCAGGTCGTCGAGCACCGACGGCCGCAGGTCGACGATCAGCCGGTGCACCTCGTCGAGCGCGTGGACCGCGAGCTCCTTGGCCTCGTTGAGCCGCTGCTGGGCCTCAGCCGGCGGCGCGGCGAGCGCCGTGGTGAGCCGCAGGGTCAGCGCCGCCAGGCTCTGGGTGGTCTCGTCGTGCAGGTCGCGGGCGATGCGCTTGCGCTCGTCCTCCTGAGCGGTGATGACCTTGCGCAGGAGCTGGGCGCGGGCCTCCTCGCGCTCTTGGAGGTCCTGGTAGAGCCGCAGGAGCTGGGCGGTGCGCTCGGCCACGCGCTGCTCCAGCTCGGCGTTGGCGCGCTCCACCCGGTCCAGCGAGCGCTGCAGGGCGACGCGCATGTGCTCCAGCGCGCGCCCCAGCCGCCCCACTTCGTCGCTCCCCAGCTCCGGCAGCGGCTCCTGGAGCTTGCCCGCCGCCAGCCGCTCCGCCTCGTGCGTGAGCGTCGTCAGCGGCCGGGTCACGCTGTTCGCCGCGCCCGCGGCGAAGCCGAGCGCCATGAGCAGGAACAGGCCGCCGGCGGTCCCCATCCCCGCGAACAGCTCGTGGGCGGTCCCGAAGGCCGGCAGCTCGCTCTGGCTCAGGCGGACGGCCCAGGGAGCCACCCCCGCGGGCGCAAACGCCTCCACCCGGCGCGCCGGCTCGCCCTCCTCGGCGTTCGCTCCGCCGGGGCAGGCCCTGGAGAGCGAGCGGCGGTCGCGAATGAGCTCGCCTACCAGGCCGGCGTGGTCGGACGCGGTGAACAGGCGCGAGGGATCGGTGCTGCCAATCACCGCCCCCGCGGCGTCCAGGAGGTCGATGCGCTCGCCCGCGCTCAGGCGGTAGCTCGCCAGCAGGCTTTGCAGCCTCGAGCCCTGCGGATCGATGGCCCCTGCGACGGCGCCCACGGCGTCGCCTTGCCAGTTCTTGGCCGGGACCACGGCGTAGAGCCGCCGCGCTCCCGGGGCTGCGCCCACGAGCCCTGAGATCATCGGGCGCTTGCCCTCGACTGCCCGGCGCACCAGGTCGGCGACCTCGGGAAGCGGCCGGGCGCTCAGGGGCTCCGCCGCGAGCGCGCGGCCCTGCTTGTCGAGGATCAGCACCTCGTCGAAGAGCGCGTGGAGGCGCAGCGACGCCTCGTGGAGCGCCCGACGCTCGGGCTCGGGGTCGCCGTCCTCCAGGTCGAAGCCGCGCGACGCGGGGATGGCCTCCAAGAGCTCGAGCTCGCCGCCGACCAGGTCCGCGAGCCGGGCAGCGGCGCTGCGAGCGAGGAGCTCGCGCTCGTCCAGGACCCGCTGCTCGAGCCGCGCCACCACCTCCCGAGCCGAGAGCCCCAGCGCGACGAGCGGCACGAGCACGCCGAAGGCCACCAATGAAAGCACCCGCACCTTGAGCCGGTGACGGTCCAGCGCCGACTGCAGCAGCGAGCTCCGGCTCACGGCGGCGGCCCTTCGCGCTTGAGGCTATCGGCCATCTTGAGGAGCTCCAGGGTCGAACCGTTCGAGCGCAGAGCAACGCGCCGCCCGCCGACCGGGCAGGTTACCTCGTGCCACAAGCTCCCGTCGGGAGCATGGATGCGGCCGATGGTTCCCTGCTGAGCCCCGCCGCACTCGTCGATGGGGGTGGTCTCCAAGACGACCGCCGGCGACCACATCGCCGGGGGGAGCGCGCCGCCGCCCGACACCGTCTGGCCCAGGAGCAGCTGCTCGCCCTGCTGCTCGCCCGTGAACGCGAGCACCACGGCGCCCGAGCCCCGCGCCGTCGCGGCGATGCGCGCCGGCGGCCAGCGGAGCGACGCCGGGAAGTACGCCGGGAGCGTCAGCCGGGTTCGCAGCGCGCGCTCGACCTCGGCCACCGAGCCGTAGGCCCGCCCCCCCTCGGGCTCGGCGGCCGAGCGGGCGAGACCGTCGACCGCCCGCAGGGTCAGCGCCGCGGCGGCGGTCAGGGCCGCAGTGACGAGGACCGTGGGGACGAGGCGGACCGGAGGGCGACCCTCGGCGGCAGACCCAACGGGTTGCCGCTTCGCGGCGCTTCGATCGTCGGGAGCGCGCTCCATGGCGAGGCCTTCCGCGCTCGAGACTACACCACGAAGAAGAGGAGCCCTCCCACCGCGAGCCCCGCGAGCGCCATCCGCGCCGTCCCCAGCGCTTCCCGAGTGCCGTGCGCGCCGTCGAGCAGCCGCCGGCAGCGCTCCACCACCGCGGCGCTCCGCGCGCGCATCACCAGCACGCCCCACAGCGCTTGCTCTTCCTTCTCGCGGCGCGCCCCGCCCTGCGAGAGACGGAACAGCTTGAGGAGCCCGCCGGCCAGGGCGAAAGGGTCGTCCGTCAGGCGCGCGGCGACATCGTCGGCACGGCGCTCGGCGTCGCGGGCGATGGCGCGGACCAACACCTGGCTCGCGGGGCTGAAGACAAGGAGCGCCCGCACGGCCAACAGCACCCAGCTCAGGAGTGGGTCGCGCCGCTTGAGGTGCGAGAGCTCGTGCGCGAGCGCTGCCTTGAGCTCGCGCGCGTCGAGCCGGTCGAGGACCCCTTGCGAGAGCACCAGCGTCGGCCGTCGCGCGCCCGGGCACGCGACGAAGAGGACCGGCGCGCTCGTCTCCAAGAAGACCGTGGGCGGCGGCTCGAGCGCGAGCTCGCGGGCGAGCGGGAGCACCACACCGGCCAAAGGCGTCGCACGCACGTCCACGGCCTCGGGCCGCGGCGAGCGCGACGCGAGGCGCTCTCTCAAGTAGGGAACGAGGTCGAGCAGGAAGAGCAGCACCCCGGAGCCCGCGAGCAGGGCGAACCAGGCCCAGAACAGGCTCACGCCGTAGAGGCGAACGCCGCGCCAGCGCCGAACGGAGAAGAGCGCCCAGCCGTCCTCGAACCACGCCTGAGCGCGGAACGGCGCCAGGAGCCGCAGGGCCGGCGGCAGGAAGAGCGACAGGGTGAGCGCCAAGAGCCTCAGCCGAAGCCGCTGCTCGGCGTCCGACACGCTCCACGCGCGCAGCAGCGCCTCGGTGAAGAGCGCCGCGATGAGCCCATGGAGGGTCGCCTGGGCCAGGAAGTCCGCCACGATGCTCCCTCAGCGATGCTCCGGCGACCCCCCGTCGGTTCCCTCGAGCCGCGCCAGCTCGAGCGGGTGCTCGTGCAGCATCCGCTCGCGGCTGATCTTGCCGGTGAAGATGGTCGTGTCGAAGGGGAACACGTCCGGGTTCAGGTGCGCGTTGTAGATGTGCCACAGGATGACGACGAGGAAGGCCATGAGCCCCTCGCTGCTGTGGGCCATCTTCGCCGCCGGGACGAGCTCGCCGGGCAGGACGCGGGTGAGCAGCGCCGGGAAGTAGAGGATGGTTCCGGTGGTCAGCATGATCACCGCGCCCGCCACGAGGCCCCAGTACTCGAACTTCTGGCGGTAATCGAAGCGGTCGAAGTGCGGGTGCTTGTCGGTGAGGCCCAGGTAGTACTTGAGCGTCGCGATAGCGTCGTTGAAGTCCTGGCGCTTGGGGACCAAGGCGAAGCTCGCCTTCCGGACGTCGAAGAGCGTGGCGATGTTGGTCGCGAAGTGGAAGACGAAGAGCATTCCGAAGAAGAGGCCGCAGCCGCGGTGGATCCTCCGCATGGGCCCCACGCCGCCCAGCGCGGAGACGATGGCCCGGGCCCAGCCGGTCTCGTAGAACTTCTGCGGAAACCCGGTCAGCGACAAGAGCAAGAAGGTGCACATCCCGCTGAAATGCTCGACGCGCTGTTTGAGCGAGAATCGCTGGTAGTACTGGTTCATCGGTTCACCACGACTCGCCAGAGGTGGAGGATGACCTGCAGGACGAGCCCGCCGATCATGAAGGGGATGACGAACGAATAGAAGAGCTTCACGCCGTAGACCAGCGGCGCCTTCGCGAAGCTCGGCTCGTAATGCGAGAGCCACGCGGAGGGGAAGTTCTCGCGGGCGTCGGGGTGGCACTTCTGGCAGGTCTTGACCAGGTTCGCCTGCATCACCTTCGAGCTCGGGTCCTTCACCTTGGCGATGTCATGGACGCCGTGGCAATCGGTGCAGAGCGCGACGACCGGCACGGCGTCCTTCTGCGAGGACTGCAGCGAGGCGGTCACGCCGTGGAAGTCGGCGAGGTAGGTCTGCAGCACCTTCGTGGACAAGCCGTATTTCTTCATCATGACTTCATTGGTGTGGCAGGAGCCGCAAATCTCCGGGGTCTTGAGCTTCCAGGCGCCCGTGCGCGGGTCGGCGATGTCGTGCGAGTGGTGGCAATCGGTGCAGGCGGGCACGTCCTTGTTGCCCTCCGAGAGCCCTTTGCCGTGGACGCTGGTGAGGTAGGTCTCGGTGACCTTCTGGTGGCAGCGCGCGCAGGTCCTGGAGATGCCTTCGCGCCGACTGGCCGATTTGGCGACGTCGTGGGCGCCGTGGCAGTCCGCGCAGACCGCGGCCTCCCTGTTGCCCTTGATCTGCATGGCGTGGTGGACGCTGTCGAGCGTCTTGGCGTAGTTCGCGAAGTGGCAGCGCTGGCACTGCTCGGAGTAGTTGACGGCGAACTCGCGCGCGGTCTTGAAGCGCTTCTTCGGGTGCGGCGCCTCGACGCCCTTCAGAATCGACGTGGCAGTCGGTGCAGCCGTAGCTGCGCTTGGCATGGACCGAGCTCCCGAACTTCGCGGCGTCGACGAAAAGGCTCTTCGCCTCGCCGCTCTGGAGCTTCACTTCCATGTCCTCTTCGCCATGGCACTCGAGGCAGGCCTGGCTCTCGGGGCCGAGCTCGCCGCCCGCGCCGGCTTTCTCGGGGGCAGCGGCCTTGGCGGCGCCCTCGTTCGCAGGGGCCGAAGGCTCTGCGAGCGCCGGGCCGCCTGCCGCCACCAGCGCGACCAAGGCCGTCAGCAGGAACTTGGGCTTCATGCGTGGTCGCCTTGTCCGAGGAGGCGTTCCGCCGAGGCGTCTTTCAGGGGAGCCTCGCGAGGGTCGCACGCCCACTCCTGCGAGCTCGAATGGGCATTCGCAGGGAGCGTCGTCGATGGCCTGTTTCCTAGCAAATGCAGAGGGTGTTGTCCAACCGACACCTTGAAACTCATCTATGAAAGGCGGGGGCAGAACAGGGACGCTGTATTCCAATGTCCGATCTTTCCGCCAACGCATCAACGGTGCGGGTCTTCGGTGATCAGAAAGTGGAGGATTCCCCCGAGGGACGTGCCGACCAAAATCGAAAGCCCGTCGGGTCCGAACGCGACGGCGGTGGGTCGTTCGCCGTTGGCCCCCAGCTCCAGACGGCTGACCTCGCGGCGCAGCGGCAGCGAGTAGAGAGAGACCTCGCCCGAGGCGCCGGCGGCGAGCAGGAGCCGCCCATCGGGCGAAAGGGCCAGGGATTCCACGCCCTCGCGCGCCCGCAGGAGCCGCGGCGGAGGTCCGCTGCCCAGAGTCCACAGCTCGACGAGGTCGGCGCCGGCGCCGACCTCATCGGCAGCCGTCGCGACCGCTGCCTCGCTCCCGTCGCGCGAGAGGGCCGCCGCCCGGGCCTGGCGATGGGCGCGCGAGAGCCCCTGGAGCATCTGGCCGTTCGAAAGGTTCCAGACCTGCGGCCCGTCGGTCGAGCCGAAGGAGAGCGCGAGGCGCCCGTCGGCTGAGAAGGCGACGCGGTCGACGACCTTGCTGAACCCGATGGAGCTCACCTCCTTGCCAGAGGCGAGGTCCCACTGGGCGATCCGGTCGCAGCTGGCCGAGGCCGCCGCCGTATCGCTGCCTAGAAACGCCGCCGAAAGGAGGCCTCGGTGCGCCCCGAGCTGGCGCACTTCCTCGCCGGTGACCAGGTCCCAGAGCTTCTGCATCCCCGCGACGTCCGAGACGAGGGCGAGCTTTCCGCTCGGCGCGAAGGCCGCGCTCTGCACGCGCTCGGAGTAGCCGCCGAAGACGAAGAGCTCGGCGCCGGTCCCCACGTCCCAGAGGCGGGCCGTGTGATCGGCGGCCGCGGTGATGGCCCGCGCGCCGTCCGGGGAGACGGCGATCCACGCCACGGCGCCGACCTGGCCGGCCGTCCCGAGCCGCTCGCGACCCCGTGAGACGTCCCACAGCGCCAGGGCGCCGCCCTCGCTGGTGAACAGGAGCGCGGAGTCCGGGGAGAACGCCGCCGCCGAGAGCCCCGCGTGGCGGCGGCCGAAGGTCGTCGGAGCGGACTTGCCCGAGAGGTCCCACGAGCGCACCTCGAGCGCCGGCAGCCCGGGGCCGGTCCGGTCGCCCGCCGCGTAGCCGTCTCGCCGGGTGCTGCGGGCCGCCAGGGCGCGAGAGCCGTCGGGCGTGAACGCCACGGCCAGCGCGCCCGGCGCGTCGTCGAAGAGGTGTTGCGGCAGCCCCGACTCCAGGTCCCAGAGGCGCACGCCCCGCAAGTCCTCCGCGGCGAGCGCGCGCCGGCCGGCGCCGTCGAGGGCGATCGCGGTCACTTCGGAGCCCTCGACGGGCCCCAAGGTCTTCAGGAGCCGGCCGCCCGGAAGGTCCCAGATCCGCAGCGCCCCGTCGTCTCCGGCCGAGACGAGCCCACGGCCGTCCGGCAGGAAGGCGAGGGCGCGCACGAGGTCCTTGTGGCCGAAGAAGACCTGGCGCCCTCGGCCGCGCGACACCTCCCAGAGCCGCACGACGCCGTCGGCCCCGCCGGAGGCCAGGAGGCGACCGTCTCGGGAAAACGCCAGAGCGGTGACGTCGCCCCCGTGACGGCGCAGGAGCGAGCGGGCGCGGCCGCTCTCGGCGTCCCAGATCATCACCGTGCCGTCGTGGCCACCGGTGGCGACCCAGCGGCCGTCGGGAGCGACGGCCACCGCGCCCACGCCGTCTTGCCCGCCAGGCAGGAGCTGGACCTGGCGTCCGGTGTCCAGGTCCCAGACGCGGACGCTGGAGCGCCCGGCCGCAGCGCCCCGCCGGCCCCCGACCGCGACGGCCGAGGCGTCTCCTCGCAGGGCATAGCCTCCCCAGGCCCCGGTGAGCCGGACCTTGCGGGCCTTGAGCAGCGGCCGGAGGGTCTCGGGCAGGTCGAACGGGAGCGGGCGCGCCTCGGCAGGAGAAGGGGCGCGCGCGGGCGGGCGCGCCGTTGGAGGCGCAGGAGGTGGCGCCCCGCCGTCGGCTCCCGCGCCGAGCGCGCGCGCCGTCGCCGGCGGCCCCATCGCGGCGAGCGCGAGCGCGAAGAGCGGAGCGGCGGTTCGGAGGAGTTGGCGCGAGCGCGCCTGGAGGGACATGGCCAAAGCGTTGTACCGCCGCGCGAGTGGCGTCAGCATCACAAAAGCTCCTGCGCGACGAAGGCCCGCCCGCCCGCTGAAGGAGGCTTTTCGCCCATGCGACACCCAGAGTCTCTGGCGAAGCTCGCCGAGCGCATCCATCGCTGCCGGCTGTGCCCCCGCCTGGTGGCCCACCGAGAGGCGGTCGCCGCCGAGCCGCCGCGCCGTTTCGCCGGCCAGACCTACTGGGCGCGGCCGCTCTCGGGCTTTGGCGACCCCGACGCGTGGCTCGCGATAGTCGGGCTCGCGCCCGCGGCCCACGGGGGGAACCGGACGGGGCGCTTCTTCACCGGCGACGAGAGCGGGCGGTTCCTCTTCCGCGCCATGCACGAGGCCGGGCTCGCGAGCCAGCCCACGTCGGAGAGCCTGGAGGACGGGCTACACCTCACGGGCGCCTTCGTCACTGCGGTGGTGCGATGCCCGCCGCCCGGGAACAAGCCCACTCCGGAGGAAAAGGCGAATTGCCTGCCGTATCTGGCGCAGGAGCTGCGGCTGTTGCCGCGCCTGCGCGCCGTCGTCGCGCTCGGCGCCTTCGCCTGGAGAGGCACCCTCGCCGCGCTGCGAGAGAGGGGCGAGCTCATTCCCTCGCCCATGCCGGCCTTCGGCCACGGGGCCGAGGCCCAGATTCGCCCCGGGCTCACCCTGCTCGGCTCCTATCACCCCAGCCAGCAGAACACATTCACCGGAAAGCTCACCCCGCCCATGCTGCGCGACGTCTTCGAGCGGGCGGTGCGGCTCGGCCGCTCCGGGTGACGCTCGCAGATCTTCGAGGAAGGCAAGGGTCTACCGCCGAGCCTCGCGTCGGAAATGGAAGCCACCGCCGTCGGCGCGGGCAGCGATTCCAGCCCGCCCGAGCCGCTCAGCCAGATCGCGCGCGAGAGCCTTTCGGCGTTCGGGCTCTTTCACGGTTCCCCTCCGTTCGCTCGCGCGTACCTCGCAGGGGACCTATTTCGGTTCCTGCTCTTTCGTCGGCGCCACCTCGGGCTTCGAGGAGGGCTGCTCCGCTTTCGCGGGCTCCGTCGCCACCGCCGGCTCCGCAATCGCCGCCGCCCGGCTCCCCGAGCTCGGCTTCCCTGCGACCTCGGAGCGAGGGGCCGTCTCCGTCGGCTCCCACACCGGGCCGATCTTCAGCGCCGGCTTTTCCTCGGCGGGTACAGGCGGCTTCGCCTGGGCGGGCACCGCCGGTTTCTCCTCTGCGATCTTTCCAATGATCTCAGCCGGCGCCGGCTCCACCACCGGGGCGATGGGCGCCACCTGAAGCTCCTTCCTCGGCGGCACCGCCTCGACCTTCGCCGGCGGCTTCACCTCGACCGGCTTCTTGGGCGCCCGGAGCATGATGACGGCGAGCGGCGGGAGCGTCAGCTGCAGGGAGCACGGAAAGCCCTGCCACGCGAGCGGCTCGGCCTGAACCTGCCCCATGTTCCCCATGTTGCTTCCGCCGTACCCCGCGGCATCGCTGTTGAGCACCTCGGCCCAGACCCCCGGCTCGGGGACGCCGATGCGGTAATTCTTGCGCGGCACCGGCGTCAGGTTGGCGACGACCGCCACGCAATCGGATTTGTCGTCGCCGAACCGCAAGAATGAATAGACGGACCGGTCGAAGTCATTGCAGTCGATCCACCGGAAGCCGTCGGGGTCGAAGTCGCGCTGGTAGAGGCTCGGCTCGGCCCGGTAGAGCGCGTTCAGGTCCGACAGCAGCCGCTGGATGCCCCGGTGCTCGGGCAGCTTGAGCAGGTCCCAGTCCAGGCCGGTGTCGTGGTTCCACTCCTTCCACTGCCCGAGCTCGACGCCCATGAACAGGAGCTTCTTGCCGGGGTGGGCATACATGAAGCTCAAGAGCGCCCTCAGGTTCGCGCGCTTCTGCCAGACGTCGCCCGGCATCTTCGAGAGGAGCGAGCCCTTCCCGTGCACCACCTCGTCGTGGGACAGCGCCAGCGCGAAATTCTCGGTGTACGCGTAGAGCATGCTGAAGGTCAGCATGTTCGAGTGGAACTTCCGGTGGACCGGGTTCTTGGAGAAGAACTCCAGGGTGTCGTGCATCCAGCCCATGTTCCACTTGAGGCTGAACCCCAGGCCGCCCACGTACGTGGGCCGCGACACGCCGGGCCACGCGGTGGACTCCTCGGCGACGGTGAGCACGCCCGGGTGCTCGCGGTGCACCAGCGTGTTCAGGTGCTTGAGGAACTCCACCGCCTCCAGGTTCTCGCGGCCGCCGTACTTGTTGGGGATCCACTGGCCGTGCTTGCGCGAATAATCGAGGTAGAGCATGGACGCCACCGCGTCCACCCGCAGGCCGTCGAAGTGGTACTGCTCCAGCCAGAACAAGGCGCTGGCGATGAGGAAGTTCCAGACCTCGGTGCGCCCGTAATTGAAGACCAGCGTGTTCCAGTCCGGGTGGCGGCCCTGCCGCGGGTCGGCGTGCTCGTAGAGGCAGGTGCCGTCGAACTGCGCCAGCGCGTAGGCGTCCGCCGGGAAATGCGCCGGCACCCAGTCGAGGAGGACGCCGATGCCCTCGGCGTGCATGGCGTCGATGAAGTGCCGAAGGTCGTCCGGGCTCCCGTAGCGGCCGCTCGGCGCGAAGAAGTTGACCGTCTGGTAGCCCCACGACGGATAGAACGGGTGCTCGGTGAGCGGCATCAGCTCGACGTGCGTGAACCCCAGCTCCTTGATGTACGTCGCCAGCTGCTCCGCCATCTCCCGGTACGAGAGCGACCGGTGCTTGTCCTCGGCCGCCCGGCGCCACGAGCCGAAGTGCATCTCGTAGACGGACATGGGCTCGGACAGGCAGTCGAACTTCCGGCGGCGCTCCATCCACGGCCCGTCCTGCCAGCGGTACCGGTCGAGCGAATGGATCCGCCCGTCGGTCTTGGGCGGCACCTCGACCTGGAACGCGAACGGGTCGACCTTGAGAGCGAGGGAGCCGTTGGGAAGGCGCAGCTCGTACTTGTATTTCTCGCCCTCGACGAGCCCGGGGATGAACAGCTCCCAGACGCCGATGCCCTCGTGCTTGCGCATCGGGTGGCGGCGGCCGTCCCAGTTGTTGAAGTCGCCCACCACGCTCACGCGCTTGGCGTTGGGGGCCCAGACGGCGAAGTGCACGCCCGCCACGCCGCGCGCGGTGGTGAGGTGCGCCCCCAGCTTCTCCCAGAGCCGGTAGTGCGTGCCCTCCTTGAGCAGGTGGAGGTCGAACTCGGTGAGCAGCGGCCCGAACTGATAGGGGTCGAAGAGCTCGACGGTCCGGCCCTCGGCGGTCTCGAAGCGGACGCGGTACAGGCGCGACGGGTCGTACGCGCCGAGGTCGGCCTCGAAGAACCCGGCGCGCTCGACGGGCTTGGCCTCGGCGAGCAGGGCGCCGTCGTCGTCCAGCACCGAAAGCTTCCGGGCGTCCGGCTGATACGCGCGCACCATGAGCCTGCGCTCGCGGCCGGCGCCCTCGAGGTGGGGCCCGAGGACGTCAAACGGCTGCCCGTGCCTCGCTTCGATCACCGCCAGGACGGCTCCGCTGCTCACGGCCATGGGGTCTCTCCGATGTTGGGTCGACGCGCTCGATGAGGTCCTTCGAAGCATTCGCGGCGCCAGCGACTGTATCGCCTTGCGCTCGGCCTCAGGCAAAACAAAAGAATAAGAATCGGCGACTCTCCCCGCTGCGCGCCTTCGCCAGGGCCTGCGCGGACAACCCGCACCCGCGGTGAAATCGCACCCGCCGCGCGTCACGCGCCGGAGCGGCGGCCGGGGCGCCGCTTCGGCTCGGCCGAAGGCGGCGCGCGGTCCTTCCCCAGGAGCGCCGACAGACCCGCGCCCGCGCTCGCGAGGCGCCGGAGGTGGCGCTCGAAGACCTGCTGGGCAGTGCTCGGCATGTCGTCGGTATAACGGAAGTACCAGCGCAGAGCGTCGAGCTCCTCGTAGAAGGCGGCGGCCGCCGCCTGCTCCGCGGGCTCGAGCAGCGCGAGCGCCTCGAAGCCCGCAGGCCAGAGCGTCCGCAGAGGGGCGAGGAGCGCGTCGCGATCGCGGTGGCGCGAGAACAGGTCGATCATGGTGCCGCGGCGGGCGGCCAGGCGGTCCATCACGCTCTTCGCGTCCAGGGCAAGGAGGCTCTTCACGCGGTCGCGCTCGCTCGAGCGGCGCGGGGGCGGAGGCGGCATCATGAACGGAGAATAGCAGGGGGGAAAGGCGGCGCAGCCGCGCATCGATAGTCGATAGTCGATAGTTGATAGTTGATGGTCGATGGTCGATGGTCGATTGGAACGGCGGAGACCGTTTCCTGCGACGGAATCGCCGACAGCGGTAGGAACCGTGACGAATAAGCCCTCTGCCCCTCTCGAAAGACCTCTCCCAGTTCGCCCCCTCCCCGCGAGCGGGGAGGGGGTTGGGGGGTGAGGCAAACGCCGGCTTTCCAGGCTCTTGCTAGACTGCCGGCGCCATGAAGACCCTTCCCTCCCTCAGCGCCCCCGCCGACTCCATTCTCGACCTCATCGGCCGCACGCCGATGGTGCGCCTGCGCCGCCTCAACCCCAACCCCCGCGCGCAGATGTTCGCCAAGCTCGAGGGGTTCAACCCCACCGGCAGCATCAAGGACCGCATCGCCCTCAAGATGATCGAGCAGGCCGAGCGGGAAGGCGCGCTCACGCGCGGGAAGACCATCCTCGAGCCCACCAGCGGCAACACGGGCATCGGCCTGGCGATGATCGGCGCGGCCAAGGGCTACCCGGTCGAGATCGTGATGAGCGAGGCGGTCTCCATCGAGCGGCGCAAGATGATCCAGGCGTTCGGGGCCAAGGTCACCCTCACCGAGGCGAAGCTCGGGACCGACGGCGCCATCATGCGGGCGCGGGAGCTGGTCCGCGCCCTCCCGGCCAAGTACTTCATGCCCGACCAGTTCTCGAACCGCTACAACCAGCTCGCCCACTACGAGGGAACCGCGGTCGAGCTCCTGGAGCAAGTCGGCGGGCGGATCGATTACTTCGTCTCCGCCCTGGGCACGAGCGGCACGCTGATGGGCGTGGGGCTGGCGCTCAAGGAGCGGCTCCCCAACGTGAAGATCGTGAGCGCCCACCCGGTGCGCGGGCACTACATCCAGGGTCTCAAGAACCTGGAAGAGGCCATCGTGCCCGCCATCTACGACGCCTCGAAGGTCGACCGGCACATCATGGTCGAGAGCGAGGACGCGCTCGACTTGGCGCGCCGGCTGGCGCTCGAGGAGGGCATCTTCGCCGGCATGTCGAGCGGCGCCGCCGTCCTCGCCGCCCGGGTCATCGCCGCCGAGGTGGACGAGGCCACCATCGTGACCATCCTGCCCGACCGCGGCGAGAAGTACCTGAGCACCGCCTTGTTCGAGACGTAAGGGCGAGGGGCTCGACCGGGCTTCCGGAGCTCCGATTCCGCCCGCCGGCCGGCCGGGGCGCCGCCCGGCCAATTTCTCCCAGATCAGGCGAGCTCGGGTTACACTCCGACCGTTTGTCCCCAGAGAGCTCTCTCTAGAGGAGTTCTTGGGCTCTGGCCCACGTTGAAGGCCTGAAGGAGGCAGCATCATGCAGCAGGTAGCAGCGCTCGCCGAACGCGTCAGGGCGCTCAAGTCGATCGCCGCGTCGATGCACGAGGGGCGGATCCACACCCAACTCGTCCCGGAGATCGACAAGATCCTCGCGCTTCCCGACGACGTCGCCGAGACCACGTCGGTGGGCGAGCGCGAAGCGGTGGCCCGGCAGGTCCGAGAGTACGAGCAGATCTTCGACGGCCTGGGCTACACCCTGCTCGACCAGATCATGCCCTCCACGGGCGTGTCGGGCATCTTCCGCATCGTCGAGGCGGCGGACGAGTTCAAGAGCTCCTTGCGCAAGAAGATTGGCCGGACGCTGCCCATCGGCCCCGAGCCGGCGGTGCTCGCGACCTCGCACGTCGAGGCGCTGTCCCGGTACAGCCTCTCCATCGGCACCCCGCCGGTCACCGGCGTCATGCGCGAGCTGGTCTCGCGCATCGTGTTCGGCAAGGACTCGAACCAGCTCCGGGGCTTCATCGAGATCCTCGACTGCGACCCCTTGGCCCTGGGCGACCTGCTCAACCTGCTCTCCGAGCTGGTGGACGGCAGCCTCCACTACAACACCGCCTCCGAGGAGGCGACCTTCCTGCGCGAGGCGGCGGAGTTCGTCAACTTCGAGGGCGCGACGCTCTTGAACCGGGTGGTCATCACGGCGAGCCCCGAGCGCGCCATCCACCTCATCGAGAACCACGTCTTCGACAAGTTCGGCCCCAACGAAATGAGCGCGGTGCAGGTCGTCGACGGCGTCGACCGGCTCGATGCCGAGCTCATCGCGCGCATGCAGGCCGAGCCGAACCAGGTCTTCGTGGCGCGCGTCACGCACATCCCGCACCGGCTCTTCCTGAGCGACCCCGCGGGCGAGAACCCCTGGCGCTCGGTGCTGGGGCGCCTGCTCCTCGTCGACTGCTCGCCCCGCGCCTCGCTCTCCAACACGACCATCGTCTACACGCTCTTCCCCCACGTGGCGCGCACCCTGCGCAACGTGCAGACGAGCTTCGCGGGCCGGCCGGCCAACACCCAGCTCATGCTGCGCCGCGTGCTGGAGCGAATGGACCCGAAGGTCCTGCTGGCGCTCCGGCAGGCCGCCGAGCGCGCCCTGAGCGCGCTGGAGGCCGAGGGCGTGCTGACCGGCCAGGTCGACGAGATGCGCGCGCACGACTGGCGGCGCAACGCGCTCTTCGACTACCTGGGCCTGGTCAAGCTTCGGCGCATCCTGGGCTTCCTCTACGAGGTGGCCACCCGCGAGCCCGCCGACCGCAAGGCCTTCGCCCAAGAGCTCGCCGACCGCGTCACCGCCGACTGGATGCGCTACTTCTACAGCGGCCTGCCCAGCGACTCGTACAAGGCGGTGGTGGTGCCGGGCGGCGGCCGCGGCGCGCTGAGCCTCGTGGGCGAGTACCACCGCGACTGCGTGCGCGGCGCGGTAAAGCGCTTCTGCGACGACTCGCTCGCCGCCTGCCGCGAGCGGCTGGCGTCGTTGAAGGCCGAGCTCGCCATCCCCACCACGAGCTCCGACGAGATCGAGGCGGCCATCAAGCAGAGCCAGATGCTGGCCCTCGCCCCCACGCAGTGGAACGCGGGCCGGCCGGGCGCGACGCGGCTCGACCACCTGGCGCGCACCCTCCTCTACCGCGCCGCCGACGTCGCCAGCCGCGCCAGCCGCAAGGCCGAGCAGGGCCTGGGCGACGCGGTCTTCAAGAACGTCACCGGCGGGGCCGCGGCGCTCTTCAAGGACACCATGTCCCGGGTGGGCCTCTCCGCCCTGCATGGCCACTTGGAGGACCGCTTCGGCAAGAAGATTGGCGCGTACGACCGAAAGATGCGCGGGCTCGTCTCGCCCGTCCACGAGGCGGTGCGCGGCGCGCAGCGCGCCATGGACGAGCTCAAGGGCGAGCTCGACCCGACCGCCGTGGGCGACATCGAGGCCTTGCTCAAGCTCATCGAGCGCGGCGCCTTCTACCCCATCCTCGTCATCGCGGAGATGTCCTGGAGCTACGGCGACGTGTTTCCGGACAAGGACTACCCCGCCGCCGGCGTCGTCCGCGTTCCCCTCAACGAGCGCTTCGAGATGGACCCGTGGGCGCTGCTCAAGCGGCTGGAGGAGCTGCGCTACCTCTACCGGCGCTTCCCGGAGATCTTCCGGCTCTACTGCAAGAGCATGGTCATCGTGGTCAACACGCCCCACAACCCCACGGGCGTGGCGTACCGCAAGGAGACCCTGCTCAAGATTTTGCAGCTGGCCGCCGAGTACGGCATCACGCTGGTCGACGACAACGCCTACCACAAGCTGGTGGTGCGCGAGCACAAGGCGCGCGAGGGCGACAAGAGCCTGGCGCAGCTCTATGAGCGTCACAAGGCCCAGCTCTCGGGGCCGGTGCGCCTCATCACCGCCTCCGCCACGACCAAGGGCCTGCAGGGCTCCGGCGACCGGACCGGCCTCATCCACTCGAACGACCCGGAGGCCGTCGAGTTCTGCGCGGCGCGCTCCTCGGCGCCGCACCTCCTGTCTCTCTACCTGACCCGGCTCAAGCTGGAGAACGGTCTGGCCGCCAAGCGCATCACCGGCGAGCTGGAGGACTTGGCCGCGCGGCTGGTCGACCCGACCGAGCGGGCGCGGGCGTCTTCGAGCCTGCGCGAGGAGGTCGCCTCGATGCTCGAGGGCGCGCGCGCCGACGACTTCCCGGTGGCGGTCTTCGAGACGCTGCTCACCGGCTACGAGGACCTGTTGCGCTTGGAGCAGCGCGGCGCCACGGTCAAGCACCTCTCCGAGGGCGTCAGCGACCTGGTGCGCAAGGTGAAGCAGCTGCGGCTCGAGGTCCGGCTGCGCGGCGACGTGCAGCGGCGCTTCGACGCCTTTGTGCGCGCCGCCAAGACGGCCGCGCCGCAGGCGGAGATCATCCCGCCGACCGGCGCCTTCTACGCCTGCCTGCGGCTGTGCGCCCCGGGCGACGACCGCGGCGTGCAGGACTTCCTCCGCGCCATCGCCAAGCACCGCAAGGTCGACGTCACCTACGCCGGCAAGGGGTTCGTGCGCATCAGCCTGGGCGGCGAGCTCAAGGGCGACGCCGACAGCTATGCGCGCTACGAGAAGGCGCTCGCCGCTTATCTCGGCCTGCTCTGGAAGTACTGGCAGGACTTCTGCGCCGCGGGGCGCAAGCCGGACGCGCTCGGGAAGATCTTCTGCCCGAGCGGCGAGGGCGACCTGGCGGCGCTCTTCGCGGACCTGGCGCCGCTGTTGAGCCTCGAGGGCAAGAAGGCCAAGAAGGGCCAGGCCATCCGCCGCAGCGAGCGGGGCTTCGTCTACTGCATCGAGGAGGGCCGGTCGGTCGCGGACAAGGTGTTCGTCAACTGGGAGCCGTGCGAGTCGGTGGACGAGCTGCTCCACAGCCGCGCCTTCCGCGTGCTCTACCGGCGGCTCTTGCGCAAGGTCTGGCAGAAGCGGCCGGAGCTGATGGACCTCACCTTCGAGCAGGTGGAGGCGCAGTACGGGCCCCTGGCGTGCCTGGCCGCCTACCACGACCGCCAGCTCATCGACTCGGTCTTCCGCGACCTGCTCCTCGGCCTGTACCAGGAGTGGCACGGACAGAGCACCATCAAGGTCCTGTCGGCGCGGCTGCAGACCGGCAGCCACGGCGAGAAGGTGGCTTCGCTGCAGGGCATCCAGCGGCGGGTGAACGACCTCATCAACGAGCTCTTGCACGCCTTCGACGCCCCGGACGAGAAGGTGGACGCCACCAGCACCTTCGAGATCGGCTACGAGTCCCTCGAGGGAGTGAAGGCGAACCCTGCCCTGCCCGGCTACCTCCAGCAGATCATCGCGGGCGCGGTGTTCGCCGGCGCGACCGCGCCGCTCGAGCCCGCGCCGAACTTCGTCACCGGCGCCGCCAAGCGCGTGTCGGACTACCGCTACGGCTTCAGCCGCCGCGACGCGGTGGAGGGCACCGCGCCCGAGCAGGGCCGGCCGCAGCTCGACTACTTCCGGGCCCGCCTGACGCGCTTCGCACAGGCCGCGAACCTGCGCGACTACGTCTGCAAGGCGGTGCCGGTCGGCCCGTTCAAGATGCTGATGGTCATCCACAAGTCGGACTTCCACCTGGTCAGCGACGAGATGCGGCTCTTCCCGCAGATCGGCGAGATGCAGGTCCGCGAGAAGCTCGACAACGCCGAGTGGGACGCCGTCATGCTCTTCGGCATCCCGGGGAAGGTCATCGGCGACGGCTACAAGACCGGGTGGATCCTCGACCGCCGCGCCGACGGCCGCATCCTGCCCACCGCCTGGGTCGCCCGCGAGGACGACACCGACTACGTCGGCTTCTTCAAGAAGACGCTGCTCACCCTGCACAACGAGCTCGTGAAGGCGCTGGGCGGCATGCCGGTCCACGGCGCGATGATCACCATCACCTTCAAGAACGGCCTGCGAAAGACGCTGGTCTTCTCCGCCGACTCCGGCACCGGCAAGAGCGAGACCATCACCGCCATGATGGACCAGCTCGCGCAAGGCGAAGGCACGGCCGCCGAGCTCAAGCGCGTGGACATCCTCGCCGGCGACATGCTGTCGCTCTGGCGCGGCGAGGACGGCCAGCTCTACGCCTTCGGCAGCGAGCAGGGCGACTTTTTGCGGCTCAACGACATCACCGAGAGCTGGAAGGCGCGCTTCGGCGACCTCCTGAAGCGCGGCAGCTACTCCAACCTGGACCACCCGAAGAACCCGCGGGTGACCATCCCCGGCATC
The DNA here is from genome assembly GCA_963772225.1 of uncultured delta proteobacterium. Classification (GTDB taxonomy): domain Bacteria; phylum Myxococcota; class Myxococcia; order Myxococcales; family UBA5297; genus CAVYWD01. The sequence goes on from CAVYWD010000001.1 coordinate 546,643, forward strand.
TGCGACCCGCACAAGTTCCTGGTCCCGACGCGGGTCAACGGCTTCTTCTACATCAACAACTACCAGGCGCCCCGGGCGAGCGCGGTGCAGCTCTCCGACGACCCGCACCACGTCTTGAAGAGCGTGCTGGTCCGCGGCCTGCGCAAGAACAAGGGCACGAGCGGCGACCAGCCGTCCTTGCGCGCCGGATTGGAGTTCGCCGGCAAAGGCGAGCTCGTGGTGCGCTACCGCCACGTCATCGACGAAATCCTGGAATGGCAGGAGCGCGAGCACGAGGGCAAGCAGTCGGTGGTGCTCGCCTTCCGCGACGGCTCGGGCGACGTCTTCACCGCGCGTGAGATTGTCATGGAGGCCTTCCAGGGCACCCGCTTCAAGCACGGCGACAAGGAGCTGACCGTCCACTCGGCGGAGCACGACATCCTCAAGAACCACTACGTGCTCCACTGCGGCCTGGGCACGAAGGTCACGCTCACCCGCGAGGTCTACGACCAGATCTACGAGCCCCTGGCGAGCACCTTCTGCGGCAACCCGTTCGTCGAACCCGCGGAGATGGACCAGGTCCTGACCACCTTCGCGGAGACCATGCGCGCCGCCAAGGTGCATACCGGCGTCATCCACACGCAGCTGGCGCGCAAGGGCTACGAATTCACCGGGCCGGCCAAGTCGGCGCGCGACGTCATCGCGTTCCTGCTCGAGGACGAGGAGGTCGCCGCGCGCTTCCAGCGCAACAAGGACAAGGTGCACCAGGCGATGCTGCGCACCTTCGGCGGCGTCATCGAGGCCGGGAGCAACCTGCCGGTGGAATTGGAGGGCTACAACCTGCTCCTCCTCGAGGCCCACGAGAGCACGCACGTGGCGTTCATGGATGGGCAGCGGCGCTTCACGCTGGCGACACCTTTCTACCGCTACAAGCCGGCGAACGGGGACGGGGCGAAGGCGTTCTCACCGGCCATCGCCGTGCCCGAGGTGGTGGCGGCCATCCGCGACATCGTCCAGAACCCCGACCACGCGCTCGACCTGTCGGCGCTGGCGGTGGACCTCAAGAACTATGAGCGGATCGTCTACTGGAACAGCCGCGAGGAGCTCGTCTACCAGGTGCTCCTCGTCAACGGCGTCGTGTTCCTGGGGGCCGAGGACGCGGAGGTGGTGCGGTTCCCGTCCGAGGTGAGGAAGGCGGACCATATCGCCTCGCTCATCCTGGCGGCGCGCTCGCCGCAGCTCAACAGCTGGGTGCCGCGGTTTCGGGTCGTGGCGAACGGCACGTCCTGATCTCGGCCTTGCTGCGGCTTCACTCCAACGCTCGCGGCCCCGGTCGATGAGCGCAGGCCGCCTTCGCCGCGCCCCTCCTTGTTCGGCTCCTCGGCCTTGGAGGCTCGGCTGAGGAGCCGCCCGTCGCGGCCCTTCATGGGTCGTGGCTATTGGCAAAGCTGAAAGGCGAGCTCGAGCGACTGGCTTGCGTTCAACCGCGGGTCGCAGAGCGTCTCGTAGAACCCATGGGCGAGCCGCTCGTGGGTGATGCCCTGACCTCCGCCGATGCACTCGACGACGTCCTTTCCCGTCAGCTCGAAGTGGACTCCCCCTGCGTAGGTCCCCTCCGCGCCATGGACGGCCAGGAAGGTGCGAACTTCGGCCAGAATGTTTTCGAACGGTCGAGTCTTGTATCCGTTGGGCGCGACCACCGTGTTCTCGTGCATGGGATCGCTGCACCACACCACCTTCCGACCCTCCCGTTGGACGGGCCGAATGAGGGCAGGCAGCCTCGACGCAACCTTGTCGCATCCCATCCGCACAATCAGTGTTAGCCGCCCGGGCTCGTTCCGGGGGTTGAGCGCGTCGATGAGCCGCAGGAGATCGTCGGGCTGCAGGCTCGGCCCGCACTTCAGACCGATGGGATTGCACACTCCCCTCAGGAACTCGACGTGCGCGCCGTCGAGCTGGCGCGTGCGGTCGCCGATCCAGAGCATGTGTGCCGAGCAGTCGTACCAGTCGCCCCCATACCCGTCGTCGAGCCGCGCGGTTGTCGAGTCTCGACGCGTGAGCGCCTGCTCGTAGTGGAGGAGCAGCGCCTCGTGCGAGGTGTAGAACTCCGTCTCCCGGATCTGCGGGGTATTCTCGGCGGTCAACCCGATGGCGGCCATGAACTGGAGCGCCTCCGCGAGCCTGGCGGCCAGCCTGTCGTAGTCCGCGGTCTGCGGCACCCCGCGCTGGCGAAGGAACTCGAGGTTCCAGGTGTGAACCTGGTGCAGGTCGGCGTACCCGCCCTGGGCGAACGCTCGCAGGAGGTTCAGCGTCGAGGCCGACTGCACGTAGGCGCGCTCCATGCGCTCTGGCGCCGGCGCCCGCGAGGCCTCGCTGAACTCGAAGCCGTTCACGATGTCGCCCTTGTAGGAGGGCAGCGCGACGCCCTCCCTCTTCTCCAGCTCACTGCTCCGCGGCTTTGCGAACTGCCCGGCCATCCGGCCCACCTTGACGACCGGCTTCTTCCAGCTGAACGAGAGGACTACGGCCATCTGCAGCAGGACGCGGAAGTTGTCGCGGATGACGTTCGCGCGGAACTCGTCGAAGCTCTCGGCGCAGTCGCCGCCTTGGAGGAGGAACGCCCTGCCCTCGCACACGTCGCCGAGGCGCGCCTTGAGCTGCCGCGCCTCTCCCGCGAACACCAGCGGAGGATAGGACGCCAGGCGCGCCTCGACCTCCGCCAGCCGCTGGGGGTCCGGGTACCGCGGCAGGTGGCGGGCCGTCCTCTCCCTCCAGCTCCCGGGAGTCCACGAGGTCTCCTGCCCGATTCGCGTCACCAATCAGGCCTCCCGCGCTCCGAGTCAGGCTCAGCGGTCGGGCCCTGACGAGGGCCGCCGGCCGATCGAGCCGCCCGTCCCATGGCCCGCGAATGCGCCGCGCGACGAAGGCGGCGCCACCCGAGCGCAGCGACCGCTCTCCCCTCCCCGCCGGCGGTCGCCCGCGGGCAAGGTCTCTGGCGCCGACGCCGCCGGCGCCCCAGCCATCGTTTCACGCGCACGCCGCCGATGCAGACTCGCGCTTCTTCCCGATGAACTCCGCGAGGGACTTGATGTCCTTGAAGTTATCCTCGAAGAGCTCCTCCGGCGAGATCGCGATGGCGTACCGCTTCTCGACGAACGCCATCAGCGCGAGCAGGCTGAGAGAAGAGAGCGTCGATGAATTGTAGAGCTCTGTGCTCTGGCTCAGCTCCTGTCTCGGGATCTTCGAGAGCTCGGACACCTTTTCGATGATTTCGTTGACCACCATGGCACCTTCTCCTTGCGATTGATTATCTCGTCTGACGACGCTCCGCCAAATACTCTTCCGACTCATGCCGCAGTATGAACGAAACGCTCAGTTGCCCTTGTTGTAGTACCTATCGAACACGAAGGCGACGTGTCTTGAGAACAGCTCTCCGTCCTTGGTGAGGCGGATCCTCGAGCCCCCGTTCGAGACAAGCCCGTCCTTCTTCATCTCCTCGATCTTCGCCAGCTCTCCGTGGAAGTACTCGTCGAAATTGATCCCGAAATCCCTCTCGACTTCGTCCTTGTCGATCTCCATGTACGTGAGCACGTTCCTCAGCATGACGCGCTTGCGGATCCGGTCGTCCTTGGAGAGGCGGTGGGAGAGCGCCGGATCGACGCCGATGCCTCCGGCGGCGAGCGAGCCGGAGTACTCCGCCATCTTCGCGAAATTGTGAAAGAAGGAATCGTTGAGGAAGCTGATAGCCGAGTTGCCGAATCCAAGGAGATTCTTACGCTTGTCAATCGAATAGCCCATGAAGTCACGCTCCACCAAGCGCTGGCGGTACTGCTCGTGTAACACGTCGCCCGTCCTCACGAAGTGGTCGAACCCGATCTTCGCGTACCCGTTGGCGGAGAGAATGTCGTCGGCGGCCTTGGCGAGCAACACCTTCGTAAACGAGTTCGGAATGCTCGCCGTCGGGATCATCTTCTGCAGTGGAAACAGAAACGGGTAGTGCGAGTACGGATAAGTGGCGATCCGGTTCGGCTCGATCTTCACGACCTCCTTCACCGTGTGCTCCAACTCGTTCTGCCCCTGGAAAGGGAGCCCGTAGCAGAGGTCAATGTGCACGCGCAGGCCGGCGCTCCGAGCCGCGTCGACGACCCGCCGCAAGGTTGCCGGCTCGCACTCGCGGTTGATGACCGCTTGGGTCTTCTTGTCGAAGTCCTGGATCCCGAAGCTGATCTCCGTAAACCCGAGGTCTTTCAGGAGCCTCAGCTTCGCGCGATCGATCATCTCCTCGTCCGGATACGCCTCGATGGAGATGCTCGACGACCCCACCTTTTCTATGCTCGCCCGCTTCTCGATCTCCCGAAACGCTCTCTCGATCTGCGAGGGACTCATGTAGGTGGGCGTGCCTCCGCCCCAGTGCATCTGCGTGATCCCGCTCAAGCGATCGACCCCGGCGAGGTCGAGCTTCCTCTGGTACTCCGTCGAGAGGTCCCGGATGTATCCGTCCCACGCCGACGGGTCGGCCGCCAGGCTCTTGTAACAGACGCAGTAGAAGCACGCCTTCTTGCAATAGGGAAAGTGGAAATACAGGAAGGGAGACGATACGCCCTTCGCGGCGCGCACGAAGTCCTCTTCGGTGACCCTGCTCTTCCAGAACCCCGTCGTCGGATAGCTGATGTACGTTGGCATGTTCGTCTCGTCGTACTTGAGCGACAGGTATTCGAGACGATTCAGCTCCTTGTAGTTCATCATGACATCATCCCTCGCCCCTCGACCTTGCTTTGAACGACGACCGCCAGCCGTTGCCTGTCGAACTTCCCGTTCTGGTTCTTGTCGATTCCCTCGACGAGCTCGATATGATCGGGCACCATGTACCGCGGTAGCATAGCCGCCAGCTCCTTCTTGACCCCGGTCACGGAAAGCTTCTCGCCCCCTTTCGCCTTTAACATCGCGTAGAGCCTCGTGGTGTGGCTGGTTGGGTCCGTGAACGGGACGACGACCGCCTCCTCGACCTGCTCGTTCCTATAGAGGGCGCTCTCGACCTCTTGGATCTCCACCCGGAACCCGGCGCACTTCACCATCAAGTCTTTGCGACCCAGGTATTCCAGGCCCTCGGCGGTCCTGCGCACGAGGTCGCAGGTCTGGTAGAGCAGCGCGCCGTTGTGCTCTCGCAGGGGGCTCACCCGGAACGCTTTGCGCGTCCGCTCGGGGTCGTTGTAGTAGCCCTTGGTCACGATGCTCCCGCGCACCAGGAGCTCGCCCTCCTCCCCCAGCTCAGCGGGGCGGTCCTGGGACGTGAGCACCACCACGTCGGTGTTGCCGCACGCGAATCCGATGGGCACCGGTCTCTCCCCCACGTCCTCGGCGCTCCTCACCCGATGGTACGTGCACACATTTGTCTCCGTCGGCCCGTACAGGTTGTAATACTGGGCCTTCGGCACCTCCGACATCAGGATCTTCAGGTACTTCGCCGGAAAGACCTCGCCTGCAAAGAGAATGAGCCGCAGCGCCTCAAGCGCCGCGCCGTCGACGGTTCCGTAGTTTACGATCGCCACCCAGAGCGACGGCACGGAGTACCAGATGGTAACGCGCTCTTTTCGTGCCCACTCCACCACCATGCGCGGATTGGCAACCACGCGATGCGGCACGAGCGTGACCCGCGCGCCGCAAGCGAGCGCCACGTAGATGTCGAGCACCGACAAATCGAAGTGCAGCGGCGCGAAGCACGAAAACACGTCGTCCTCGCGCGGCTGGAAGCGCCCCAGCGACCAGTTCACGAACGTGAGCGCGTTCAGATGACTGATCATGACTCCCTTGGGCACGCCCGTCGAGCCGGAGGTATAGAGGATGTACGCGAGGTCCTCCCCGATCGCCGCGGGCTCCCGCGCGAGCTCGACGGGCTCTCGCCCGCAGAACCTGAAGCGCGCGAACGGGCCGCCCCCGTCGCTCTCCATCGCCGGTCCCGACCCCGCCGCACGGTAGGCCTCGCGCTCCGCCGACGGTCCCGGGCCAGCGGCAACCGCCAAGAGATCATCTACGAACAGCACCGCGCCCCGGCTTCAGCGGCGGCGTGATCGAAATCCACCTGTCGGCGGCCTCGAGATCCACCCGGTCGTTGAGGCGAGGGAGTCGGAGTAGCTCTCAGGGCGAGAAGTATCCGGAGGACCCCTTCGGCGTGACGGTCGAGGGATGCGACCCCGGAAGAAGGTCCGCAGTCGGCGGTGTAGCGAGTGCAGGAGTTGGTACTCCCCCAATCCTCGCGCGGCGGAGACGCAGCATGCATGCAGCGAAGCCTGTCGCCAGGCGAGACGCAAGCGACAGGCGCGCGAACGTCGAGCGAAGGCGCCTGAGGAGTTCCGGAAGGCGGAGCAGGCGCGACAAGCCCGATGCCGGGCCCAGAAGAGAGCCCTGCGATCGGGCGCGGGGCCGCCGGAGGCGGGCGACCAGGGGGGCTCGTTCGGCGCGCGACTCGAGGACGTGCTCGAGCTGGCGCTGGCGACTCCGCGGCCTTCTCGCGCTGCCCTGACCGAGGCGCTGCGTGAGCTGTGCTCGTGCGCACCAGGCGCGGGAGCAGGCCCGTGACCTGTGGAGCGATGTCACGCGCCGGCTTCGGCGGCCAAGTTGGCGCGGCAGCAGGGGAAACCTCGGGGTTTTGCGCAGAGCGGAGCAGTGTCACGCGCATGCTTCGGCGTTCGGCGGCGCCGGCGAGTCGCCGTTTTCCCTCTGAGGAGCCGTCAGGCAGCGGGTGACCGCAGGTACGTGTCACGCGCCGGCTTCGAGCTCTCTCAGAGGGAAAAACGGCCCCTGTCACGCGCCGGGATGGCCAAGGATCTCGGTGAGGGCGCACGGTGGCGCGCATGACGGGCGTGTCGACCGCGAGCACCGAGATGGCGCCGAGCGAGCTGGGCGATTCGCTCTTGGCGGTGCGACTGTGCGCGGGCGAGGCCACGCAGCAGATGCAGCTGTCGCTCTCGAAGCTCGGGCAGCTGACGCCGGTGCAGGCCTTTCGAATGGGCGAGAAGCTGGAGGTCTTCGATGGACTCAAGCGGTTGAGCGCCTCGCGCGAGCTTGGGTGGTCGAAGCTGCGCGTCGAGGTCCACGGCGTCGACTCTGCAGGGGCGAAGGTGCGGCTGTTGCGCTGCAACGCCGGGGCGGGTCTGTGCGAGCTCGAGGAGGGCTGGCTGGTGCGCTCCCTCTATCGCGACGACCACGTGAGCCAGCCGCAAATCGCGATTCTGCTCGGGCGGGACAAGAGCTGGGTGTGTCGGCGTCTGGCTTTGGCAGAGGACCTGTCGGACGAGCTGACGGCGAATGTGCGGCTGGGGCTGTTGTCGGCCACCGCGGTGCGAGAGCTTTCGCGGTTGCCGCGCGGCAACCAGGACGCTGTGGGCCTGGTGGTAGCCCGACGAGGGCTGACCACGCGGCAGACCGCGCGCCTGGTCGATTCGCTGCTCGCGGCCCAGGAAGCGGAGTGGCCGGCGCTGCTGGAGCGAGCCAGCGCGCCCATGGCCGCCGAGTCCCCCAAGGGCAGTGCACCGCGGCGCACGCCCGGCGAGCAGATGGTCGCGGACGCCTGGGCGATGAAGCGCCTCTCGACGCGCCTGCACGCGCGGCTCTTGGAGCGGTCGCTGGCCAGCTTGGGAGCGCCGGCGTGCGAGGTGGTCTCGCGCGAGCTCGTCGAGCTGCGCGGTGCGCTGGCCGCCCTGACCCGGACCCTCGACGCGCGCCTCGGGGCGCCAGGAGCCTCCGATGCTTCCGCTTGACCCGCAGCTGGTCCACGACGTGGTGCAGCTCGACAAGGAGGGGATGACTTGGCGCGCGATCGCGCGGGCCCTGCACATCAGCCGAAACACCGTGCGGCGCATCGTCAAGAGCCACCAGGAGGCGCGCGAAACTGCGCACTCGGCGCTGCCACGGGTGCGCGGCTCGCGCCGCCGCGCCTCGAAGCTCGACCCCTTTCGCAGCCTGATCACCGAGCTGCTCGAGAAGTATCCGGACATCACCGCGCAGCGGGTCTTCGAGCATTTGCGCGACGAGCATGGCTACGCAGGCGGCGACACCATCGTGAAAGTCCTGGTGAGCAACCTGCGCCCGAAGTTGCCGCCCAAGCCGAGCCTCCAGACGCCGCCGCGGGTGCCGGGGGACATGGGCGAGTGCGACTGGTCGCCCTACCCGGTGGAATTCGCCCATGCGCCGTCCATGACCCTGCAGGCCTTCGGATACGCACTGCGCTACTCGACCCGGAAGTACTTCGGCTTCTTCGAGAGCAACGGCCTGCACCCTTTGATGGACGGCCACCGCCACGCCTTCGCGCGCTTCCAGGGCGCCGCGCGCCGGTGCACCTACGATAGCCAGAAGCCGGTGGTGCTGCGCTGGGAAGGCAACCAGCCAATCCTCAATCCCCGCTTCGTCGATTTCGCCACCTATTACGAATTCTCCGCCGTCGCCGTGCGCCATGCCCCCAACCGCAAGCCCCGGGTCGAGCGGAGCTTCTGGGAGCTCTCCCTCAGCTTCTTCCGGGGCCGCTCATTCCGCGACCTGGCCGACCTCGAGGCCCAGCTCTCCCGGTGGATGGACACCATCGCCGACCTGCGCCCCATCAAGCGGATGAAGCGGCGCACGCGGATGGAGCTCTTCGCCGAAGAGCAGTCGCTGCTGCGGCCGCTGCCGCGCCACCCCTACGACACCGCGCGGGTGCTCTACAAGCTCTGCAACCTCGAGGGCTTCATGACCTGGGAGACCAATGAATATTCCCTGCCCTATGAATACGTCACCGAGATTCTCCCGGTGCGCATCACCGAGAATGAGCTCTTCGTCTACAAAGCGGACCTGACCTGCCTGGCACGGCACGAGCTCAGGCCTCGCGGCGCGCAGCAGCAGTCAATCCTGCCGGGGCATCGGCCCCCGCGCGCCGAGGGCGGGCCCGACCTCGAGCACCTGCGGCGCGCATTCCAGGATCTTGGGGGGCCCGGAGCGGAGTACCTGGCGGCGCTCGAGCGGCGCGACTCGCGGTCGGCCGGCTACCACGCGCGCAAGGTCCTTTCGCTGCGCGAGGGCTACGACACCGCCGAGCTCTGCAAGGCGCTCTCGCACGCGCTCTGCTTCGGCGCTCTCGAGCACGTCAGCATCGAGAAGAAATCCTCAACGCCCGCTCCGACCGCCGCCGGCTCGACGAGTACGTCGCCGCGGCCTCGGCCAAGAAGCTCAAGAGCGCCGTCGCCCAGAGCTGCACCGAGCCGCGCGACCTCGCCGAGTACGACGCGCTGCCGTGCCGCGGCACAGTCCCCGAGCCCCAAGGAGAAGCGACATGCGAGCCCCCACCTCCCTCAAAGGCCCCGCCGCCGAAGCCCGGGAGCGCATCGAGCGGCACCTCGACCGACTCGGTCTGAGGGGGCTTTCCATCGATGCCTATCTGGCCTGGGTCAAGGAGCACCAGCCCTCGGACCTGGAAGCCGCCGAGCAGCTGCTCGCTGCGGCGGCCGCCATCAAGCGCGAGCGCAGCATCGAGTGGCGCATCAAGGGCAGCGGCATGAAGGTCCGCAAGACCATGGCGGCCTTCGACTGGGACTTCCAGCCCAAGCTCAATCGCCGCTTCGTCGAGGAGCTCTTCGCGCTCTCCTTCGTCCAGCGGCACGAGGACCTCTTGATCACCGGTAAGAGCGGGACCGGCAAGAGCCACATCCTGCAGGCTCTCGCGGTCCAAGCCTGCGAGCAGGAGTGGATGGTGCGCTACGCCCGGTGCGTCGACCTGGTCGACCACCTCTACGCCGGCCTGGCCGACGGCTCCTACGAGCGGCGGATGAAGAGCTGGTGTCGGCCCACGCTCCTGGTGATCGACGACGTCGGACTGGGCCAGCTCAAGCGCCGCGACGACGAGCCGACCGCGGCCCACATGATCTTCACCCTCTTGGATCGCCGACACGGCAGCGCCAGCACGGCGATCACGTCGAACATCAGGCTCTCCTCATGGGGCAAGTACCTGGGCGACGCTACCCTGGCCGCGGCGGTCCTCGACCGCCTGGCGGCGACCTCCATCCGGATCGACATCGACGGGCCGAGCTTCCGGCAGCACCAGGCGCACCAGCGGGCCAAGGAGCAGGGACACGAGCTCCCGGTGGAGGAACCCCATGATTGAGAGGCCGCCGCTGACGCTCAACCTCCCGCCGCTCGACGGCCCCACCGCGGCTTGGCTGCTCGACCTCTGCGGCCAGCTCCAAGTCGCGCTCTGGCAAGAGTACGGCGACGAGGTCGAGGCCCACTGGACTGCGACCGAGCCCAACCAGCTCCTCTACGGGCCCCTGCAGCCCGCCTCGCGCAAGAGGCGCTGATACCGCGATTCTGCCCGGGCCGCAGGTGTGGCCCTCAGAGCGGGCTCCGCTGGCGAGCGTCCCGCGACCGCGACGGAATGCCTGCGGCCCGGGCGCCCTTCATCACCGCGACAGACTGACCGCCGGAGGCGCCCGACCCGCCTTCGGCGGTCGGCGTTTTAATCCCGCTCCGGAATGGGGCCCGGGCCCTGACGAGTCCAGCGCGGGGACAGCGCCTCGTTTCCGCGATCCGTAGACGGCGGGGACGGCTCGCCCGCCTCCGTATTCGCCCGCACCCTTCTGACGGCCTGCGCCCGCAACCCCGCAACCGAACTGGATCGCCAAAACCGCCGAGAGTGGATCACCTCCACGCCGCCGCCGAAGCCCCGGCGCTCCTTGAGGCAAGACAGTCCCTCGGCGAGCCTCGAGAGGCCGCTCCACAGACCCGCTCGCGTGATGACGGTCGCGGTGCGGCTCGACTCGAGGATCGTCGCGATCCGCGATTCGGGGAGATAGTGCGGGTCGATCGGGATGTACGCGCAGCCCGCCTTCAGAGCCACTCCCACGTCTTCAACTCGGCGGCGCCGAATTGGAGAGCGTGCGTCCGACGCACGCCCTTTTCGCCCCCTCGCTCTCCCGACCCCTCTTCCCGTGGACTATCGTCCTCTCACGGCTCTTCCTGCGAGAGCCCTCTTTCTGGCCACAGCACCCCTTCCGCAAGCCCAAGATCCCCATTAGCAGGGCCCGTGCCGGCGGCTTCGTTCAACCCGACGTTTGACGCAGCCGGGCCACCGCTGCGCCCGCCCCCGCCCCCACCGGCTGCGTCAAACGCCTATTGGTTTGTCGCCCAAGAGACGGGACGCTCCATCAGCAGACTAAGTGTCGAGGACCTGCGCACGGACCTGGTATTGGCATTCCTAGACCATCTCGAGGGGACTCGCCGCAACAGCGCCGGGACGCGCAACTGCCGACTCGCCGCCGTCCGCGGCTTCGTCGAGCATGTGTTGCGCCACGATCCCTGCCACGCCGAGCAGTATCGCCAGGTGCTCGCGATCCCCGCCAAACGCGCACATAGTCGCCCACCCAGCTATCTCGAGCCCGAGGAGGCGCGCATCCTGCTGAGGCAACCCGAGAGTACTACTCCCGCTGGCGCTCGCGATCGCGCGCTCCTCCTGGTCCTCTACAACACCGGTGCCCGCATCAGCGAAGCGCTCGCCATCCGGGTCGGGGACATCCAGCTCCAGCGCCCTCGTCAGGTGCGCCTCCACGGGAAGGGCAGCAAGGACCGCCTCTGTCCCCTCTGGGCCGAGACGGCCAGCGCGATGCAGTCTCTGCTGCGCTGCAGCCCCGCTGGCCAAGGCCCGATCTTCAGAAATGCACGCGGTGCTCCGCTCTCGCGAGATGGGGCAGCCTACGTCCTCGCCAAGCACGCACGCTCGGCCGCACGCACCATGCCTGTGCTGGCTCGTCGGCAGATTACTCCGCACGTGCTCAGGCACAGCTGCGCCGTAGCTCTGCTGCAGGCTGGAGTCGAACTGAGCGTCATCCGGGACTACCTCGGGCATGTCAGCGTAGCCACAACCGGTCGCTACCTCAGCACCAACCTGCAGGCGAAGCGCACCGTCCTCGAAGCGTTCTGGCGTCGAGCGGGATTGGACCAAAAGCCGCCACGTCCGTGGCAACCAAGTCCGAGCGTGCTCGCCTTCCTCGCAGGACTGTGACCCGCGCCGTTATCCCGAGTGCAGCGATGGTCTCGAGGCTGCTCGCTCTTCGGTGGCTGGCTCGAAGTATCCCTCCCTATTGGGATAACGGACGAGTCCGGATAATGCGCTTTATCTCGAGGTCGGGATAAAGCGCACGCGAGGAGGCCGTTCGCGCTCTACGAAGACGAGGACCCGATTACGTGCGGCGCGATGCTGCACCTATTCACGGGCCTGGCCATTCACGAGGACCAGCTCAACGTGTTTGGACGCAATCCAAAGAACGTCTTGGCCGTGCGCGGGGCCGAGAGCCGCGAGATGTGGAATGAGATCCTCGAGCTCGCCAAGAACATGGCCGACCGGTGGTCGAAGGCCACCAACCTCGGAGCCGCGGCGCGCTACATCATCAATCACTTCGAGGCGCTGACCGCGTACCTCGACGACCCGCGCCTGGACGAGTCCAATACTCCGCGCGAGCGAATGCTCCGCACCGAGAAGCTCATCGAGGGCAGCTCGCTGTTTAGGCGCAGCCTCGAAGGCCGCTTCGTCCTCGACGTGGTACGCACGATCCTGCAGACCGCAGTCGCGGCCGGAGCGCCGGTGCACGAATACCTCGTCTCGGTGCTGCGCACGGGCGAGCAGGAGATCGCCCGATCCCCTGAGCGCTTCACGCCGCGCGCATGGGCAGAGATGAACGCTGGCGCCTCGGCGAGCGCTCCTCCGCAGAAGTAGATGATTACCCGACGGCGACGCGTCTGAAGCCGACTCGCCTCAGGCCGCCTGCCGAGCACGGCCCAGGCGCAATCGACGCCGTCGCGCCTGCGCTCTCCGTCGTGGTCCTGTTGGTCCCGCGCTCCGCACCCAGCGTCGCTTCGCGATGGCTGCCGAATGCGTCCCTCGCAGCCGGGCCGTGCGAACGCAATCGCACCTCCAACTCCAGCCGCCAGCGCCCTGGTCGGCGACGGCCAGCGACCTCCCGGCCGCGACGGGGCCCGGCGCGTCACGAGGCGGGACGGGGGCCCGTCCCTGCACTGGTTACGATCCACCGCGCCTGCGCCAGGCTTGTCGCAAGTCGGGCAATGCCGGTTGCCGCACGAGCCGTAGAGGGCCTCGCGATGGCCGCATCGGTCGCATACCTCCACCCGCCCGCCCAGGACCGGAGTCCGGCAAGCCTCGATGGCCCACATCGCCTTGCGCTGAGGCTCACTCAGCGCGTGGCGCTTCCGATAGGCCTCGCCATGGGCCCGAAAGATGTCGCCAACGGTCAGGCGAGGCCGCCCCGGCCCGGCGGCGCCGGGCGCGGGGTAGGCCGCGCAGATCACCGGCTACTGGCGAGCGGGGACCTGTGGGACGCGAATGCGATCGAGCGGGCTCGTCACACTGGCGATATGGCGAGCGCTCACCTGGGTGTAGCGCGCCGTGGTGCGAATGGAGCTGTGGCCGAGCAGCACCTGGATGACCCGGATATCGGTGCCAGCCTCCAGCAGATGAGTCGCGAACGAATGGCGCAGCAGGTGCGGGTTCACCTTCTTTCGCAGCTTGGCCTTTCTCGCCGCGACGTCCAGCGCTTTGCGCACCGAGGCAGGCGTGAGCGGTCGGACCGCCTTTCGCCCCGGGAAGAGCCAGTCTCCCGCCGGACGCGCCTTCGCCCAGTAGCCGCGCAGGATCTCGAGCAGGCGCGGGCTGAGCATCACGTACCGGTCCTTCTTCCCCTTTCCCAGCCGCACGTGGATGAGCATCCGCTCGCTGTCGATGTCCTGGTGCTGAAGCCGGCAGGCCTCGCTGATGCGCAGCCCCGCGGCGTACGCCGTGATGGACACCACCGCCGGCGCCAAGCTCGCCGCCATCGCCGCATCGAGCAGACGCTCCACTTCCGAGAGGCTCAGGATGTCGGGCTTCTTGTGGGGCACCTTCGGCCACGGAATCTTGTTGGCGACGTCCTCGCGATCGAGCGTGACGGCGAACAGGAACTTGATTCCCGCGACGTGCATCTTCACCTTCTCAGCGCTCGCCCCCTGTCGAATCAAGTGCCCGAGGAAATCCTTGATCTCCGGGAGGCCCATGTCGGTCGGGGACCGCATGTGATAGCGCACGAAATTGCAGCAGGTCTGCAGGTACTGTGTCCGTGTCCCTGCCGCGAGATTCTTGATCGCTGAGATCCTGCTCCATCTTCTGGTACAATCGGCCCATCGCACTTCTCCTTGTGGTTCCGAGCGCCGGGAAATCCGACTCTCGGAGCCACAGGGTGAAGCCTCCCGACGGGTCCACCGACTTTCTGGACCGCCCCTCTCAGCCGCCTCAGCCCGCATCTACTCCAGCTGCCGCGCAGCGGCTTCGTTCAACCAGCGCGGATGGTTGATCTCTTCACCTCGAGGGGAGCAAGGCATCCCCCGCCGGGCCCCGAGCTTCTTCGAAGTCAGCCGTGTTCGACCGACTACCGGCGCCGGTTGCAGCTATCGAGTTGAGCCCGACAGCATTCCTCGTCGGACACACTCTTGCCGAGTTTCTGTAGGCTCACATAGAACTCCAGCTGGCTGCGCTGCGTCGGGTGGAATTCGACAACACAAAGACGATTCAGGCGGAGCTCGAAAGTCGTTCGAAGCAACTCGAGAAACGAAGTGCAGGTGAAGACCCAGCAATGGCTGTCTATATACTCGCCACTCAGAGACCGATTCGCGGCAGCAAACGCTGACTGTCTGTTTGCTCGCGCGGCTCCGCTGTCGACCTCTGGATATTTTCCTGACCAGGCCTTCGCAGTCTCGACCTCACAATAGTTCGCAAAGTGGTCATAGACCTGGCCGGCCGAAGGAATGCGCCGCCTTTGACAAAACGCCTCGACAAGCGCCGCCGAGGTGGAGAGACTTCGTTGGTGATCGAAAGTGTATCGCTTATCCGGTAACGCCAGACTCAGAACCCCTCCCTCCGTCAGAGCATCCTGGCACTCCGCGAGCCACCCGGCAAGGTCCGGAACGTGCTCAGCGACGTGCGATGCAACAATGTAATCAACCTCACGCCCGAGACACTCACGCAGCGTCCGCCCCCCCCAAACGAAATCGATGTCGCAAATTGCATTCGGGTCGACCTTGGCGTCGTTCGCATACTTCTTTCGCAACTCCGCGGTCGAGAGGTGATCGACATAGAACACTTTCCCCTCTTGACGAGTGACAACAGGGTTTGTCAGGGGCCCTATTTCCAGACCCGCCTTCCCGCGGACATCGATCGCCCGAAGCATCATCTCCTTTCGACTCCGGACAGGTTCGGGTCCCTCCTCGGGCGGCGCGCTCGGCGATCCGTCATCTCGGCGTTCTGGAGGCCTCGCCCCAGGTACTTGTGCGGCATTGCGGCATGACTCAGTCCCAAGAAACAACTCGTTCACTCCCTCGACCACTCTCGTTATGTCGCGAAGCCGATGTACCCTGGCCATCGGACCTTCTCCCAGAACAGTGCGCAAGAAACCCACAATCCAATTTTTCTCATGACCGCGCAAAGCGTCAACCCATTTTCCGCGCTTCATCGCAAACCTCACGCTCCAATGTTCCAGCGCCCGCCCTGTCAATTCCCAAGGCCTTCGGTCTCTTGCCAGGAGTAGATCTCCCTTTCGATCTGCTCTCCGAAGCGCGAAGCGAACTCCGCGCGATCGCGCGGCGCCTCCTTCACAGTCCGCGTTGAGTTCTCGTAGTGATAGGCACAGAGTGAAGGGTGCATTACAGATCTCAGGCCCTTCGTGCGCAAACGGAGGCACAAGTCGATATCCTGCGCCTCTTCTTCATATACTTCGTCGAATCCCCCTGCATCGTGGTACACTTGGGCGTTGATCAGGAGCATCGCGCCCGTCACCGCCACAACGTCTCGCGGCGTTCTCAGACCCCGATATCCTTCCAGAGCTGCGAATCGGTCGAAGTGCTCCGGAACGCCTCGATATGGCGCATTCGGGCAAATGCGGACCCCAGCGTGCTGGATCCGGTTATCAGGATAGACCAAGTAGGCCCCCAAGCACCCGACGTCGGGGTGCGAGTCGAGGTACTCCAGGGCGCGTTCGAAGTCCGCTCGGATCATCTTGGTGTCGTTGTTGAGGAACAGCAACCTCTTACCACGGGCCCTCGCCGCCAAGATGTTGTTACACGCGCTGAAGTTGTAGAAGCCGAGATAGTGTACTTGATGTGAGGTCGTTTCGTAGAAGCGAAGCGTCGCCGAATCCATGCTTCCAGTGTCGCCAATGAGGATTTCAAACGGTAGCTTGCAGTGCTCTTCGATGGACCTCACACACGGCAGGAGCAGCTCCGGCTTGTCTTTATTGAGGATGATGAAGCTGATCGCCGGGTCATTCACCTCGGCCCGGGCCGCTGGAGCCCGCGGAGATGGGGCGGCGCCGGCGCGCGCCATCGCCTCCCATAGCACCTGCTCCAGACGCCGAACCGAGTCGCGCCAAGGATACAGCCGCGCGGCGCGCAGGCGATCGACTGCCTGGACGACTTCGGCAGACCGGAGGCGTCCGACCTCCTCGGCGATCCACCGGGCAAGCTGCTCTGGGACGTTGCTCGTTCGTACGCCTAGCTCCGAGTGCGCGCCGCGATCCGAGGCGAGGACCGGAACGCCCAACGCCAGGGCCTGGGCGATGCCCAGGTTGTACCCCTCCCACTGCGAGGTCGACAAGTAGAGGTCGCAATCGAGATAGGCAGACATCAGCTGGTCGTCGTCGAGATTGGAAAGCGCGATGAGACCCTGGCTCGCCGCCCATGCCTGGTCCGCCGGGTCGCTCCTCCCCGCCAGGACGAATTCCACTTCCGCCGCCAGCTCCGGGAACTCCCGGACGAGCGCCTCCCGAACCGCGACGAAGGCGTCGACCCCCTTGTATCGGCGTTCGGCGGCGAGGTAGCGAGTGACATTTAGAACGACGAACTTCCCGCCCAGCCCTTCCGCCCCGCGCAGACGCCCTTGGAGTGCCGCGAGGTTCGACCGCCTCCGCAGCTGATGATCGTTCCCGTTGAAGCAGACGACCCCTGCGCGCAGCTTCGAATCCCGCCGGATGAACTCGGAGATGGCGACCACCGCGTCCACACATCGGGAGATCTCCACCTTTCGTGCAGCGATCTTTCGACGCTCCTCGGCGTCGGAGAACAACTCAGCGGGCGGCTCGCCATGATCGAAGACGACCCGCGCGATCGTTCCCGGCAGGGAGGCGAGCACCTCGAAGAACGGCGGGGTGTGCGCGATGGCCACAGCCACGCCCTGTCCCTTGACGCAGGCAACAGCCTCGTCGTTCGACCGAACCTTCACGATCCTGAGCGCGTCGGACTCCAGCCAATCGCGGAAGCGCTCGTCGTAGTGACCGTCCTGCTCCATCACAATGACGACGACCGGGTATCCGTGGGCGCAAAAGTACTCGACCTGCTCCGCGACGACGACGTCTACCCCAAAGCCCCTTGCCAGTCGGTAAGTCAGGAAGGCGATCCGTGGCTTCTCCGCAACCGGCCGCCACGGCCGTAGCCAGCGCGGTGGGAAGGCCAGCTCTGGAGCGTCGAGTTCGAGCGAGAGATTCGGATTGTGGAAGGCGTCGTTTCGCAGCGCGCCCCCATATTTGTCTTTGACGATTCGTATCTCTTGCGCCAGGCGCTCTTGCCTCTCCGGAGATGTATCGTCCCCGCGGCTCACAGACTCGAAATGCACGATGTCCAAAAATGGAGTGTATAAAATCGAGCGCCCAGTCTTTCGAATTCGCAGGCAAAGGTCGACATCGTTAAAGGCAACACGAATCTGCTCATCGAAGCCACCAACCTGCTCGAAGACGTCCTTTCGAACCACCATGCACGCCGCCGTCACGGCGCCCACCTCTCGGACCACCTGAAGCGCTCCTCCGTAGCCGGTGGCGTCGCCGGGGAACCCCAAATACTCGTGACCGGCGATGCCGCCGCGACCGATCACCACCCCCCCGTGCTGCACTTGACCGTTGCCGTAGCGCAGCAAGCACCCCACCGCCCCGACGTCTGGGCGCGTCGCCCAGCCGACCAGCTCTCTCAGCCAACCCTCGGACCGAATCTCGATGTCGTTATTCAGAAACACGAGCACCGAGCCTGCTGCTTCTCGCACCGCGTCGTTGTTGATGGCCGAGTAATTGAATTCCCCGGGATGGCGGAGCACTCGAACCTTCTTCTGCAACTCCAGAGCGGCAAGATATCGACAGGCGGCCGCATCCTTCGAGCCGTTGTCGATGACGATGACCTCGACCCGCGGGTAATCGGTTCGCGATGCGATCGACTCGACGCATCCGCAGAGCAGATCAACATGATCCTTGGTGGGAATGATGATGCTGACGAGGGGCGCCGCAGAATCAGCCCGCCAATTTACGCGGAACGTGTCGGGAAGACCCCCTGGGCCGAGCTCCGCGTGGGGAGCAGCCCGCCCTATGTGGGCCACCAGGGCCGCCTCAGGCGGACGCCGCGGGGCGGCGCTCGATGCCGGCACATGCGCGAGGATCATCGGTACGTGGGTCACCTCGCCGTACGAAAGAGAGAGAAGGAAGCTATAGAGAGGAGCTTCCTGGTGCGCCATTTGGCCAAGTCGAGCGACCATCGCCTCGCGCCGGCAGGCGACTCGCGGGCCGATGTAGTCCTGTCCCCACAGGCGATAGGGGCTGAAGTCGGGTTTGAGCCAGGGTTCGACGCGCACGCCCCCTTGAAGCTGGTCTTCGTCGGAGTAGGCGGCGGCGACCGCCGGTTGACGTTGCATCGCGTCGGCAAAGCAGAATAGCGCGTGATCGGCGAGCAGATCTCCGGGTCGAATGAAGAGCAGCAGCGGCTCGGGCGCCTGGGTCAAGAGCCCCTCCCAACCCGCGGCGGAGCAGCTATCCCACCGCGCGTCCCTCATCGCCGCGCCAGAGCTGGGACCCCAGACCAGCCCCCGCCAGGACGCGAATATCTGCCGGTTGACCGACTCCATTGTCGCGTCGAGCGCTTCGGAGGCGTCGCCCATCTCCCGCCGAACAACGACGCAGAAGGACACCGACTTGGCGAGGGACGCAGCGCAATCTCCGATCTGCTTGCGGTCCACGGCGTCCAGCACGTCGTATTGCTGTACCCAGGTGGTGTAATCCGTGCCGCGGGCCTCGGGCACCAGCGCGCGATGGCGGATTCGTTGTTTGAGCCCCCTCCAGCCCTCCGCTCGCAGGGTTTGGAGGCTTCGAGCAAGCAGCCCCCGCGTCCGGCCCGGGTCGCCCACTGCCGCAATAGCCATCGCGGAGACCGTGCCCAGCGCCGCCCGCTCTCGAGTGACCTCCCGGACAGCCAGGCTTCCCAGCTCGAACTCCCCCGGCTTGTCAGTGGGGTCCAGCCGCAGGGCATGCACTCTCTCTGGAAGCTTCAGCAGGCCCTGAATTCGCCCTCTCTGTGCCGGAGGAAGGCGTATACACGTCTCCTCGCGCATCCCATGTCCGTCGTCGACATACAGCACCGGCTCGAGGGCGTTCCCGTCGAGGGAAACGATCTCGAAATCGACGGCGACCCAACCGGTGGGAAGCTGGCCGCGCTCGGGCTCGAGCCGGAAGCGGGGATCTGACCCGAGCGACTCCCAGCGGCCCCGGTCGCCGAGGACCTGCCGCTCGGGAATAGCGCGGAGGCGAACCTCGCGGGTGAGCAGGTTGCGCCGCAAACTGGTGCCGAGCCGGCGAAGGCGCGACGGCTGTTCGAGCGTAACGAGGCGATGGCGCAGTCGCCCGATTTCGGCCGTGAGCCCGGCCCGCGCTTCCTGCGCCTTGCGCAGCTCGCCGCCGAGTACACGGTTGCCTTCCTCGAGGATCGCCAGGCGCTTCTCTAGGTCATGCAACTTCTGACCCATGCGCTGATCGGTTGCCGACTGCAGCGGGCCAGCTACGCCGGTCCTCTCCGCTCCAGAGGCTATGCGACTGCCGAGGGTCAGATTGTTCTCGCCCAACGCCCCCGCCCCGCCCTCCGCTGCTCCGTTGCTGTCCTCACGGTGAAACAAAGGCCCGTCGACTTCCCTTAACATCTGAATCCATCTCCTCCAGGGCCTTTGTTTGCCCCTCGTTTTGCCCCACTTCCGGGCGCGCGGCTCAGTGGCATCGAGCGCCAATCGTCACGGAAAGGGTCAGGCGCCACTGTACCAGAGTTCCAGGGATGCTCGAGCGTCCGACGACGCGCACTTGCACGCTGGAGGGGCCCAAGCTGAGAAAATTGGCTAACTCCGAGCCATTTCCGGTGGCCCACGGGACCCGACGCCGCCTCTGCTACCTCACTGTCCTGCCTCGCCGAGTGCGGACTCGACTTCGCCCCTACTCTTGGGCCCAACTCAATCGGCTCCTCGTCAGGCGGGCATGGCACCGGCCGGCGCTGCCGCCTTGGACGAGCAATGCTCAAGTGCCCATCAAGACCCGCGCCCAGTGGACCGTGGCGCGGAAGGCGTCGAGCCGCCGCGTCCCTTCGGGGAGCAGCTTGAGGCGGAGGCGGTTGGCGGCGGAGGCCATCCGCAGAGCGCGATGCGCGCCCGGGGCGCCGAGGGTCGCCCGCTGTGCGTCGAGCTCGGCCGCAAGCTCGGCGGCGCGCGCGTGCTCCACCCCCAGTTCCGCGCCAAGCCCCACCACCTGCGCCAGCGCATCGGCGAGGCGCGCCTCCCGCTCGGCGAGCCGACTCCGAAGGGCGTCCATTTCGCCGGCGGAGCGCGAGTGCACCGACTCCAACTCGGCCCCGAGCTTCGCAACCTGCGCCAACGCAGCGGCTGCGCGCGCCGACTCCCCGGCGAGCCGACTCCTGAGGCTCTCAGCCTCGCGCGCGGCGACTCGCCACCTGGCCTCAGCCGCGACCCCTTCGAAAAGCGCGTTGGTATAGAGCTCGGCCACCGGGCGGTAGATGTTGCGGCTCTCCGCGTCGAGGCGCACCTCGCCGTCGATCACCTGACCGTAGAGGCCGACCCATTGGCGGGCACGCTCCGTCAGGCGATAGCCCTCGACTATCGCCTGCTGCACCGAGCGCGTGTCGAGGGCAGTCGCCGATTCCAGGAGTTCTTCAAACTGCTCCACGGTCGGCTGCGAGCGGGTGAGCCGGCCGGAGAAATTGACCGAGGCCAGTGCGGGGAGGCGCTCGACCTCGAGAAATCCGTCGCAGCCGTGCACATCCCAGAGGAGACATGCCTTGCCGAGCGCGCCGGCGAGCAAGGCGGTGCGGCCGATGGTGATGACCAAGTCGAATGGCTCGAGGAACGCTGGTGTCACCTCCGTCGAGTTGAGCGGCAGGCCGTAGTGGATCCACTCGAGCCGCCCGGCGGCGGCGAGCGCCTCGAGGGTCGTCACCAGCGCGGGGGCGAGGTGGTTCGTCACCACGGCAACCCGGCGTACCCGAGCCGGCGAAACAGCCGGCGCCGGCGTCCAGCCTCGGTCGTCGAACCAATTGCGCATCACCGTAAAGAGGCACGGCGCGCCCGAAGGGACTTTTGGCTAGCCGGCCGAGGACCTCCTCCGAGACCGCGACCCCGCGCGCGACCCCGGGCCATACCACGGGCGGTGTCTCGTGCGCCGGGATGACACCGAGCGACGAGAAGACTACGGGCGCTCTCTCGAGATGCGTTCCGAGCCACCACAGCGTCGGGCCGTGGCGCGCGTGCACAACGTCGGGATGGAAGGCCACCACCTCGGCCGACTGCTCCGTAGTGTACACCGGAACGCCGCTCGCCTGGAGCGCACGGGACAGCTCACCGGGGAGAAATGTGAAGATCCGTACGTCGTGGCCACCGGCCCTCAAGACAGTGGCGAGCTCGCTCACGTAGAGCTCCGAGCCTGCACGCTCAGCCAGATGATGATTCGACAGGAGAATGCGCAACTGTGGCACCAGGGGCGAAGGTCAAGCCTTGCAGCGGGTCGTTTGGGCCCCGAATGGTCAGGGGACGCCGCCAAATTGGCGACTTCCACGGCAACGGCCCGAAGCTTGGCCGAGCAGATGAATGGACGCCGGTCGTTGCTGCTCAGCGCTATAGTTCCACGGGGAGATACCCTCCATCACTGAATTTAGCCGCTCAGATTCCGAAGAGGCGGCTCGGATGGGCCCAATCCTGCCGGCGCCGCGGGTGCCTCAGCTTTCGCGGTGCATCTCCGTCGAGGACAGCGCTCTAACAGCGAAACCATCACCTTCATGGCGATAGCGCTCGTCCTGCGAGTTCAGCCTGCATTGACACGCCCGCCCCAAGCGTATACGTAGCCCCCTTCCCCCGGAGGGCACCATGAAGGGCGTCATCCTCGCAGGCGGCACCGGTTCCCGCCTCTTCCCGTTGACCAAAGTCACCAACAAGCACCTCCTCCCGGTTGGCCGGGAGCCGATGATCTTCCACCCGGTCGGCAAGCTCACCCAAGCCGGCATCGAGGAAATCCTCATCGTCACCGGCGTCGACCACATGGGCGACGTGGTGAACCTGCTCGGCTCGGGCAAGGACTTCGGCTGCCGGTTCACCTACAAGGTCCAGGACGAGGCGGGCGGCATCGCCCAGGCGCTCGGCCTCGCGGAGAACTTCGCCAGCCGCACACCCCTCTGCGTCATCCTCGGCGACAACATCTTCGAGGACTCCATCGCCGGCGCGGCCGCCGCCTTCTCGAGGCAGGAGAAAGGCGCTCGGGTGCTCCTCAAGAAGGTGCCCGACCCGGGCCGCTACGGCGTCGCCCAGGTCGACGGCCCGCGCATCGTCGGCATCGAGGAGAAGCCCAAGGCCCCGAAGAGCGACCTCGCGGTGACCGGAATCTACTTCTACGACGCCCAGGTCTTCGACCTCATCCGCACCCTCAAGCCCTCCACCCGTGGCGAGCTCGAGATCACCGACGTGAACACCGCATACCTCCGCGCGGGGGCGCTCCAGTACGACCTCATGAGCGGGTGGTGGACGGACGCCGGCACCTTCGATTCGCTCATGCTCGCGAACGAGCTCGTCATCGGCCGAGTCTCGCCCACCCCCTCCGACTTGAAGCGGTCGGCTTAGGAGACAGACCCGTGGCCCAGAAGCCCATCCATGGCGTGAAGGTGAAGCCCCTCAAGGTCATCCCCGACGAGCGCGGTCGTCTCATGGAGATGCTCCGCAGCGACGACGAGTGCTTCATCGAGTTCGGCCAGACCTACATGACGACCATGTTCCCGGGCGTCACCAAGGCCTGGCACTACCACAAGCTCCAGACCGATCACTTCGTCTGCGTGAAGGGGATGATCAAGCTCGTCCTCTTCGACGAGCGCGAGGACTCGCCCACCAAGGGCACCATCAACGAGTTCTTCATCGGCGAGCACAACCAGCAGCTCGTGCAGATCCCCCATCACCTCTGGCACGGGTTCAAGAACATCGGCGACTCCGACGCCATCATCATCAACATCACGACCCACCCGTACCGCTACGACCAGCCCGACGAGTTCCGGGTCAATCCGCACGCCAACCACATCCCCTACCAGTGGGCGCGGAAGGACGGGTAGCGTGAGCGCCAACGCCATGAACGTCCTCGTCACCGGCGGTTGCGGCTTCATCGGCTCGAACCTCGTCCGGCTGCTCCTGGCCGAGCGGCCCGGGTGGCGAGTCGTGAACCTGGACAAGCTCACCTACGCCGGAAACGCCGAGAACCTCGCCGACCTGCAGGGCAACCCGCACTACCGCTTCGTGCGCGGCGACATCTGCAACGGCGAGCTCGTCGCCGAGCTCCTGCGCAGCGAGCGCATCGACGCCGTGATGCACCTCGCCGCCGAGAGCCACGTCGACCGCTCCATCCTGGCGCCTTCCGTCTTCATCGACACCAACGTCCGCGGCACCCAGGTGCTACTCGAGGCGGCGCGCGAGTTCGGCTTGAAGCGCTTCCTCCACGTCTCCACCGACGAGGTCTACGGCTCGCTCGGCCCCACCGGCTTCTTCACCGAAGAGACGCCCATCGCCCCTTCGTCGCCGTACTCGGCTTCCAAAGCCGCGAGCGACCTGCTCGCCCTCGCCTACGCCCACACCTTCAAGCTCCCGGTGGTGGTCACCCGCTGCTCGAACAACTACGGGCCCTACCAGTTCCCCGAGAAGCTCATCCCGCTGATGATCGCCAACGCCCTGCGCGACCGGCCGCTGCCGGTCTACGGGGACGGAATGAACGTCCGCGACTGGATCCATGTCGACGACCACTGCCGCGGCCTGCTCGCCGCCCTGGAGCGCGGCAAGCCGGGCGAGGTCTACAACTTCGGCGCCTCGAGCGAGCGCCACAACATCGACATCGTGAAGCAGGTCCTGCGCCTGCTGGCGAAGCCCGAGTCGCTCATCCAGTACGTCAAGGACCGCCCCGGCCACGACCGGCGGTACGCCATCGACTCGACGAAGGCTCGGCGCGAGCTCGGCTGGGCCCCGCTCAAAAAGTTCGAAGAAGCCCTTGGCGAGACCGTGCGCTGGTACGTCGCCAACCGGACCTGGTGGGAGCGCGTCCTCTCAGGCGAGTACCTCAAATACTACGAGAAGCAATACGGGGCGGCCGCGTGAGGGTCGCGGTCACCGGCGCCAACGGCCTGCTCGGAGGCGCGGCCGTGGCGCAGCTCGCCGGGCGCCACCAGGTCCTCGCCATCGGGCGCGGCCCCTGTCGCCTTCCGGCCGGCGACTATGCCTGGGCCGACGCCGACCTCGGGGACGGCCGCTCGGTCGAGGCGGCGCTCATGGGCTTTCGCGCCGAGGCGGTGCTCCACGCCGGCGCCGCCACCGACGTCGACGGCTGCGAGCGCGACCCTCTCCTCGCCTGGCGCGTCAACGTGGGTGGGTCCGAGCAGGTCGCACGGGCCTGTCGCGCGCTCAGCGCGAGGCTCGTCGCCGTCTCCACCGACTACGTCTTCGACGGCGAAGCCGGCCCGTACGCCGAAGAGGACCGGCCCAACGCCCGCGGCGCCTACGCGCGCTCCAAGCTCTGTGGCGAGGAGGCCGCGCTGGTCCTCGCGCCCGACTGCGCCGTCGCCCGGGTCGCGGTCGTCTTCAGCGGCCGCCCGGGCGCGAAGGCCACCTTCGCCACGCAGATCGTCGAGAAGCTCTCTCGCGGCGAGCCGGTGAAGGCCTTCTCGGACCAGTACGTCTCCCCGACCTTGGCCGCCAACGGCGCCGCGATGTGCCTGGATCTCCTCCTGGAGACAAAGTTCCGCGGCGTCCTCCACACCAGCGGCGCCTCGGTGCTCGACCGCGTGGACTTCGCTCGCCGGGTGGCGGCGCGCTTCGGCCTCTCCGGCGAGATCATTCCGGTCCGCACCGCCGACGTGAAGCTCCCTGCCCCGCGCCCGCTCAAGGGCGGCCTCCGCGTCGACCGCGCCGCGGCGCTGCTCGCCCACAAGCCGCTCGACATCGACGAGGCCATCGCCCAGTTCCAGCAGGAGTGGCGAAGCCGTTCGTGACGGCGTGCAGGCTCTTGCCGCCCTGAGTAGCCTTCAGTAGTGTTGGCCGCCGCGCATTCGCCCCCCGAGTCCCGCCCCGGCCCCGCCGGAGCCTCCGCGGTCGAGGTCCGAGCGCGAAGCCAATTCCCATCGCGGGCGCGCCGCAGGTGAAGCGCACTTCGCAAGGAGCTTTCAATGCCCCTCTTCTCCCGCTGTGACGGCGACCCGGTGACGGACGAGCACGGCGAGCGCCTCATCATGCCGTTCCTCATGAGCGGGCGGAACGAGGCACTGGTCTACCTCGAGCAGCAGGTGGACGTGACGAACCTGCTCGCCTACCTCGACCGCGTGAACGCGGGGCAGGCCGAGAAGAAGCTCTCCTTCTTCCACGTGGTGCTCTGCGCCGCCGCCCGGGCCATGGGCGCCCGCCCGAAGATGAACCGCTTCGTCGTCGGCCGGCGCATCTACCAGCGCAAGAAGATGGAGTTCTCCTTCGCCGTGAAGAAGCGAATGGCCGACGACGCGGCCATGACGGTCAAGAAGCTCCAGTTCTTCCCCGACGACACCCTGGACGCCATCGTCCAGCGCATCAACGACGCCATCTCCACTGGCCGCAGCAACAAGGCCACGTCGTCCGAGAAGGAGATGAGCTTCTTCCTCAAGCTGCCGGTCTTCGTGGTGAGCATCGCCACCTGGCTCTACCGCTTCCTCGACTCCGTCAACCTCCTGCCCAAGGCGCTGCTCGAAGCCGACGAGCTCTACTGCAGCATCTTCTTCGCCAACCTGGGCAGCGTCGGGCTCGAGGCCCCCTATCACCACCTGTACGAGTGGGGCACCGCGCCGCTCTTCGGGACCATCGGCCGCATCACCAAGGCCCCAGTGGTCAACGACAAGAACGAGGTCGAGATCCGCAGCCTCTGCTCCTTCAAGTGGAGCTTCGACGAGCGCGTCACCGACGGGTTCTACTGCGGCCGCTCTCTGGACCTCTTCAAGGACTACCTCGCCGACCCGGAGCAGCTCGAGCGCAAGCCGGCCCACGCCGCTCCCAAGCTCGGCGGGCCGGCGCCCTCCAAGGCCGCCGACGGGGCCAGCGCCTAATTGCGCCCGACGCCGCAGCCGGCGCGCTCGACAGCCCCTCGCCCGAGTCGCTATCTTCCGCGGGTTCCATGACCCGCCCTCCCGTGCACATCGCCCTCGACCTGCGGATGGTCGGACCGCAGCTCCACGGCATCGCGCGCTACGCGCTCGAGCTGGCCCGCCGCCTCCCAGTCCGCGCGCCCGACTGGCGCTTCAGCCTGCTCGTCGCGCCGCGGTTCGACCGCGCGCTGCTCGGAGAGCCCCGCCCGAACTGCGCGCTCATCCCCGCGCGCAGCCGCTTCTTGTCCCCCGCCGAGCAGCTCGAGCTCCCGCTCCTGCTCAACAAGCTCCGGCCGGACCTCTACCACTCGCCGTCCTTCTCCGTCCCCAGCGCCTACCGCGGGGCCCTGGCGCTCACCATCCACGACGCCAACCACTTAGCCTTCCCCGAGCACTACGGCCGCTTCCACCCCTTCTACTACCGCCACGTCGTGCGCCCCGGCGCCCTGCGCGCCGAGCTGGTGCTCACCGTCTCCCGCTTCTCGCAGCGCGAAATCGAGGAGCGGCTCGCCCTCCCTCCCGGCCGCGTCCGCGTGGTCTACAACGGCGTCGACCCCTCCTTCCGCCGCGCCGACGGCGCCGCGCTCCAGGCCTTTCGCCGGCGGCTGAGCCTGCCCGACCGCTTCGTTCTCTACGTGGGCAACGCCAAGCCCCACAAGAACGTCGGCCAACTCCTCGACGCGTTTGCGCAGCTCGACTCCGACCTCTCGCTCGTCCTGTGCGCCGGGCCGCGCTCGGAGACGCTGCGGCCGCGCGTCGGCCCCAAGGCTTCCCGGGTGCGAATCCTCGAGGCCATCGGCGAGGCCGACCTCCCGCTGCTCTACTCCGCCGCCGCGGTCTTCGTCTTCCCCTCCCTCTACGAGGGCTTCGGCCTCCCGCCGCTCGAGGCCATGGCCTGCGGCACGCCGGTCATCGCCACCCGCGCCACCGCGCTCCCCGAGGTGCTCGGCGACGCTGCCACCTTCGTCGCCCCCGGCGACGCGGACGGCCTCGCGCGCGCCATCGACACCCTGGCCGCCGACCCGGTTGCCGCCGAGCGCATGGCCGAGCTTGGCAAGCGCCAGGCCGCGCGCTTCAGCTGGGACCAGACAGCCGACGAGATCCTCCAGGCCTACCGCGCCACCGCCAAGCCGGTCGGCCTGCGCACCGCCGTCCCTGGTCCGCGCGGGCCGAGCCTCAAGGTGCTCTTCGGCGTGCGCCCCAACCTCTGGAGCCTGCCCGGCGGCGACGCCACGCAGAATCCTTCGCACCCGCGCCGCCCTCGAGGAGATGGGCGTCTCCGCCACCCTCTGGACCGAGCCGCAGGCGCCGACGCGCGGCAGCTTCGACCTCGCGCACCTGTTCCACCTGACGCGAATGGACACCTACGTCCAGGCGCAGGGGCTCGCGCAGATCGGCCTGCCGTTCGTCCTCTCCACCATCTACTGGCCCACCTCCGAGTTCGAGCGCCGCGGCTACACCGGCGCCCTGCGCCTCCTCCACTCCACCCTGCCCGACGGCCCCGCGGAGATCGCCAAGAACGGCATCCGCGCCATGCTCGCCGAGGGCGAGTGGCGCTGGGCCATGCTCCCGGAGGCCATGCTCCCCACTGAGCAGCGCAGCCGCTTCCTCATCGAGCACGCGCTCCTGCTCCTGCCCAACTCGCGCGCCGAAGGCGCGGTGCTCGAGGAGCTGGGCGCCACGCGCATCCACCCGGTGGTGAACGCCTCCGACCCGCCTCCGCCGCACCCGTCGGCGCCCAAAGAGGCGCTGCCCGAGCGCTTCCTGCTCTGCGCCGGGCGCATCGAGCCGCGCAAGAACCAGCTCGCGCTGGTGGAGGCACTGCACGGCTTCGACGTCCCGCTTATCGTGGTTGGCGACGCCGGGCCCATGCACCACGACTACTATCGGCGGCTCCGGCGCACCGCGGGCGCCAACGTCCGCTTCCTCAAGTCGCACCCGCGCGACCAGCTCTTCGGCCTCTATGCGCGCGCCCAGGCGCACATCGCGCCGGCCTGGTACGAGACCCCGGGTCTGGTGAGCCTGGAGGCGGGCGCCGCGGGAGCGCGCGTCGTCACCACCGACCGAGGCTCGACCTGCGAGTACTTCGGCGAGGGAGCTTTCTACCTCGACCCCAGCGACCTCTCGTCCATCCGCTCTGCGGTGGAGCGAGCGCTCGCCTCGCCTCGCACGCCGGCGCTCCAGGAGCGCATTCTGCGCGAGTTCACCTGGAAGCGCGCCGCCGAGCAGACGCTCGCGGCCTACCGGTCCGCCCTCGCGAGCCTGGGCGCCGGCGACCAGGACTCGACCGCCCGATGAGCCCCTCACCGGAGCGGCCATCGCCGGCCATCGCCGGCCGCGAGGTCTGGTTCTTCGCCGCGGTGCCATGGGACTTTTCGCTGGCCGGCCGCACGCGCTACCTGGCGCTCGGGCTCAAGGCGCTCGGCGCTCGGGTGACCTTCGTCGAGCGGCCCACGATCCGCCAAGCGCTGGCGCGGCTGCGCCGGCCGCTGCGCGCCGCCGAGCTGCCCGTCGTTACCCTGCCGCCCTCGGAGCCCCGGCTCGACCGCCTCCCTGCGGCGCCGCGCGCCCTCGACGCCCTGGCTCGCCGCGGTCTCGAGCGCGCCCTCGGCAAAGCCCAGCCCATCGCCGTGGTTTCGACCCCCCGCTGGGCCCCGGTGCTCGAGGGGCTCTGGCGCGGGCCGGTCTTCTACGACTGCATCGACGACCTGGGGGTCCACGCGCCCGAGGGGCTCGTCGGCCTCTACTCCGCCTGGGAGCGGCAGCTCCTCGCGCGCGCCGCCGGGGCGCTCGCGGTCTCCCCGGCGCTGGCGTCCGCGCTCTCGGCTGCGGGCGCCGCCGACGTGCGCCTGTGCCGCAACGGCGTCGGCGTCGACGAGTTCCTCTCTCGAGCGCTCCCGGCCGACCCGAGGGGGCCTCGAAAGCGGGTGGGCTACCTCGGAGCCGTCTTCGAATGGGTCGACGTCGCGCTGCTCGCCGCCGTCGCGAAGGCCCTCCCCGAGCACGACTTCGAGATCATCGGCCCCGTGCGACGCGGGGTGGACGTGCGGGCGCTCCAGCGACTGCCCAACGTGCACCTCACGGGCTTTCGCCCCTACCCCCTCGTCCCGCGGGCCATGGCGAGCTTCGACGTGGCGCTCATCCCCTTCAAGGAAGGCGAGGTGGCCCGCGCCGCCGACCCCATCAAGGTCTACGAGTACTTCTGCTTCGGCACGCCGGTCGTGACGACGCCGGTCGGAGACCTGGAGCGCATCGGCGACCTGCTCTACGTGGCGAGCGGGGCGCGCGACTTCACCGCGGCCGTCCGCGCGGCCCTGGAGGAGCACCGCCCCGACCTGCGCGATCGCCGGGTGGCGTACGCGCGCGCCAACGACTGGTCGGTGCGCGCACTGGAGTTGGCGGAGGCGCTGCTCCCGAGCGGCGAGGCCTCGGTCGCCCCCCTCGCGCGCCCGGAGCCCCGCGGATGAGCCCCTCCCGCCGACAAGCTGTGACCGAGCTCTCGCTGGCGCTGGGCGGCGCCCTGCTCCTCTTCGCGGCCGCGCTCGCGCTCTGCGGTGCGCTGGAGCTTTTGGCTGGGCGGGCCGTGAGCGGCGCCAACGCGCTCGTCGCGCTGCTCGCCTCCGCGGCGTTCCTGTGGCGCTCGGCGGCGCCGCTCGGGGCCCGAGCTCGGGCCGCGGTGGTCCTGGCATTCGCGGCGTCCGTCCTGCTCGCCGGGCTCGTCGAGGCCGCGTTCTTCGACCTCTCGTGGGACGGCCAGGACTACCACCAGCAGGCCATCGCCAATCTGGCCGGCGGCTGGAACCCGCTCACCGCCCCCCGCGAGCCCGCCGACTTCTACCGCAACGTCTGGCTCAACCACTACCCGAAGGCGAGCTGGACGGCGGCAGCGTCCCTGCTCCTCGCCACCGGGAGCATGGAGGCGGCCAAGGCGTGCAACTTGTTGCTCGCGGCCGCCGCGTTCCTCACCGCGCTCGGCGCCCTGCTCCAGGAAGAGCGGCTGCGGGCCCGGCACGCCGCCGCCCTCGCGGCGCTGATCGCGCTCAACCCCGTCGTCACCTGCCAGCTCTTCACCCATTACGTCGACGGGATGGCGGCCTCGGCCCTGACGGCGATGGGGGCGTCGTTCCTCGCCGCCCTGCGCCGGCCGCGGCTGGCCCCGCTCGTGTCGCTGGGCGCCGCGACCGCCCTGGCGCTCAATCTGAAGTTCACCTGCACGGTCTACGCGGGCATTGCCGCCGTCTGCTTCGGGCTCTTCTGCCTCCTTCGGCGGCAGCGCCGCGCTCTCGCCGCGTTGGCGCTCGGGGTCGCGCTGGGCGTCCTCGTCCTCGGCTACCACCCCTACGTCACGAGCCTCGTGCGGTATGGAAACCCGCTCTATCCGACCGCCGCGGCCGGAAGCCGCTTCGGCACCCGCTTCGTCCTGCAGAGCCAGGCCCCCGCCTCTTTTCTGGAGAGATCGCGCGCGGCCAAATTTGCGCTCTCGCTCCTGGCGCGCTCGGCCAACGACTTCACCGTCTCCGAGGTCGCCCTCAAATTTCCGCTGCAGGTCGCGCCGGCCGAGCTCCGGGCCTTCAAAGACCCGGACGTCCGCTTTGGCGGTTTCGGGCCGCTCTTCGGGGCGGCGTTCCTCTTGTCCTGCGGCGTGTGGATCGCCGCCGCGCGCGGCCAGCCCGGGGCGGCGCTCCTGGCGCTGCTCGCCTTGGCCACGGCGCTGGCGAACCCAGAGCCCTGGTGGTCGCGCTACTCGCCGCAGCTCTGGCTTCCGCCACTCTTGGCGGTCTTCGCGGCCCAGGTGAGCCCGTCGCCTCGGCTGCGAAAGGCCGGGGCGCTCGTCGCCCTCCTGGCCGCGTTGGACGCCGCCGCCGTGCTCGGGGTCTCGCTCGCCGCGAACGCGCGCGAGTCGTCCCGGGTCCGGCGAACGCTCCTCTCGCTCGAGCGCGGCGCCGCCGAGGTGCCGGTCTACGTCGGCCCTCTTCAAGGGGCGGCGCGGCTCCTCAAAGACCACGGCATCCGCTTCCGCCTGGTCGAGCGGCCCGAAGACCTTCCCTGCCGCGCGCCGCTCACCCCGGGCACGCTCTATTCGCCTGCCGGGTGCTCGCCGCCGCCCGAGGCGAACCGGGGCTCCCAACCTTGAGACGAGCCCGCGAGCGCCGCCTCGAGACGAACCCGTACCTCGGCGTGCGGATGCTCAAGCCCATCGACGTCTCGGGCGTCGACCTGAGCTGCGCCAGCGCGGCGGCGCCATTCTCGCTCGTCGCGACGGTGAAGAACGAGGCCCGGGGCATCGCCACCTTCCTCGCGAGCCTCGAGCGCCAGAGCCTGAAACCCGACGAGGTCGTCCTCGTCGATGGCGGCTCGACGGACGGCACCGCCAGGGCCATCGGCGAGCACAAGAGTGCGATGCCGCTCCGGCTGCAGGAGCTCCCCGGCGCGAACATCGCGGCCGGCCGCAACGCCGCCATGCGCGCGGCTCGCCACGAGCTCCTCGTCCTGGCCGACGCGGGCTGCGCGCTTCACCCCGATTATTGCCGAAACCTCGTCGGCTGTTTCGGACCCGGCGTCGACCTGGTGGGGGGCATCTACGAGCCAACGAACGGCGTCGCCAACCCCTCCGTTCCCGCCTGGGCTTTCCTGGACTGGCAGGAGTTTCTCCCTTCGGCGCGCAGCATGGCCGTGCGGCGGTCGCTCGCCCTGCAGATCGGCGGTTTCCCCGAGCACCTCACGCTGACGGGCGAGGACACGCTCTTCGACGTGGACTACCGTCGCGTCTCCCGGAAATGGGTGTTCAACCGTCGGGCCGCCGTCACCTGGAGCTTTCCCGGCGACGCGCAAAGCGTGGCTGCGCTCACGCGCCGGTACGCCGAGGGAGACGGAGAGAGCGGACTGGGCGAATACCGCAACCCCCGCGAATTCTACGGTCTGATCCAGGAGCTCCCCTACGCCGACCTGGGTGGGCGCGACGAGGCGCTCCGCGCCGCGCGCGAGGGCTTCCTCGCGGGCCGGGCGAACCGCGCGGCCATCGAGCAGACCCGCCGCGGCATCCGGGGGGTGGCCCTCGTCCTCGCAGAGCACCCCCTGGCGAAGGAGGGCCGCCGCGGCCGTGACCGGGTCGCCGAGCTCGTCGCCGAGGGGCTCAAGGTCGTGCACGTCTGCGCGACCCCGCTCGAGGCGGGCCGGGCCGAGTGGCTCGACGTCGACCTCACGCTCCTCGAGCTCGGCTTTGCCCCCCAGCTCCACTGGGAGGACCTCCTGGAGCGCTACGCGGCCCTCGCGGATCACATCTTCGCCTTGCGCGCCGCCCGCCACCCCGCGCTGGAGGCGCTGCTGGACAAGCTCCGCGCCAAGACGGGCAACCGGATTCGCGTGGTCGAATCGGTCGACGAGCTGCGGCGGCTGCTGCCGAGCGCCTCCCCGGGCCTGAGTGCCGCGCCGGCGCCGAGCGAGGCCGCGAGCGTCCCGGTCGCGACGCCCCAGGGCCGGCCCCGCGGGCGCCTCGCGCGAGCGTGGTCGACCGGTCGTCCGGTGGCCAAGTTCGTCGACTTCGCGCGGCGGTACGGCGCCAAGGCGGCGGTGAAGCGCGCCCTGGACAAGGTGCGCCGGAGCCGGGAGCTCGCGCGGCGCAGCGGCGCGAGCGCCGCTCCCTCGTGGGGCATCGACGCTTTCGAGCGCCGCACGCCCTACTCCGTCCTGCACCTGGGCTCGCCGCCCTGGCGCACGCGGCCGACCGATTCGCAAGAGCGCCTGGCGCGCCTGGCGGCGCGCGGGCCCCAAGTCCTCTGTCTCGAGGGGGTGCCCCGGCGCGAACCCGGCGCGAAGCCCGAAGTGCGCGAGGTGGCCCAGGGGGTCGCGCAAGTGGCGCTCGGCGCCGGCCCAAACCCTGGCGAGAGCAAGCCGCTGCTCGACGCGCTCCAATCGCTGCGCGCGGACTTGGGCCTGGGCGCCGCCGTCTGCGTCGTCGAGAGCGCCGCCTGGCAACCGCTCGCCAGCGCGCTTGGCGAGCGGAACGGCTGGCCGCTCGTCGACGACTTCCCCGAGGGCGAGGCCGATTTCGACGAGGCGGTCCGGCGTCTCTTCCCGAAGGTCAGCGTCATCGTCGTGACCTACAACAACCTCGCGCTGACCCGGCGGTGCGTCCATAGCCTCTACGCTTTGTCGAGGTACCCCGACGTCGAGCTGATTTTCGTGGACAACGCCTCCAAGGACGGGACCCCCGACTACCTGCGCCGGCTCTCCGCCCAGGAGAAGAACGTCCGAATCGTCTTGAACCCAGACAACCGGGGCTTCGCCGCGGCCAACAACCAGGGCCTCGAGCTCGCCGCTGGCGAGACGGTCGTCCTGCTCAACAACGACACCGTGGTCACCCCGGGCTGGATTCTTCGGGCTCCTTCGCCACCTCGCCGACGCGTCGATCGGCATGGTGGGGCCATCGACCAACATGTGCGGCAACGAGGCCATCATCCGCGTCCCGTACGACGAGGCGAGCCTGCAGGGGTTTCAGAGCTTCGTCCAGCGGCACCGGCGCGGCCACGCGCTCCCCGAGAGCTTCGAGATCGACATGCTCTCCATGTTCTGCGTGGCGATGCGGCGACAGGTCGCCCGCGAGATCGGCCCCTTGGACGAGCGATTCAAGATCGGCATGTTCGAAGACACCGACTACTCGGAACGACTGAAGGCGAGCGGCTACCGCCTCGTCACGGCGCGCGACGTCTTCGTTCACCATGACTGCAGGTCCTCCTTCGGAAAGCTCCCCAGTGAGGAGTACCTGCGGATCTACGAGGAGAACCGGAGGAAGTTCGAGGCGAAGTGGGGGAAGAAGTCGCGGTATTGACGCGCTCCCCCGGCGCCCGCGCGAGGGACGTCGATCAAGCGGCCGATCTGCGCGCCCGCGGAAATCGGGTACGCTCGCGGCACCCGCGGCAGCGCGCCCCTCGAGAGGCAACCATGCGAGCCATCGAGACCTATTCGCCCCTGGCCGAGCCCGCGCGCCCCTTCGCGCCCGAGCCGGTCAGCGCCGAGGGACGCGCCGCGGCGCTCCTCGCGACCGCGCGCCGCGAGCTCACGCGCCTGGCTCCGCGCGAGGTCCGGCGCCTCGTGCGCCGGGCGCGCGCCGAGGCCCGCGGCATCGCCATGGACCTGTTGCCGCTGCCCCTCTACGAGGTCCTCAAGCTCGAGAGCTTCGACCCCCTGGTCGCCCGGGCCTCCACCCTCTCGTTCCGCACCAGCGGCAAGCACTTCCTCTTCCTGGGCGGAGCGCCCATCACCGACTCCGGCGGCGGACACCGCGCGGCCCAGCTCGCCCTGGAGCTGTTGCACCGCGCCCACCGGGTCACCTACGTGCACCGCTTCCCGTCGCGCGAGCGATCGCGCCGGAAGGGCTTCGCCCACGAGAACTTCACCCACCTCTCGTTCCGCGAGTTCAGCGCGCGCAGCTTCTCGGTGGAGCGCGGCTCGCGGGAACGGATCATCGCCATGTGCGAGCTCCCGCTGCCCGAATACCGCGCCTGCGCCCGCTACCTGCGCGCCCGCGGCGCCCAAGTGGTCTACGACTGCGTCAACGACTGGGACACCTCGCTGGGCGGCGCCTGGTACGCCCGGCGCACCGAGGACCGACTCCTGCGCGAAGCGGACCACATCCTCGCCGCCTCGCGAACGCTCAAGGACGCGCTCGAGGCGCGCACCTGGCGGGACGTGGCGCTGCTCCCCAACGCCGTCAACTCCCGCCTCTTCGCTCGCGGCCGTACCTACGAGCGCCCGGCCGACCTGCCGCGTGCCGGGGCCGTCTACCTCTGTGTGGGCTCGCTGTGGGCGGAGTTCTTCGACTGGGACCTCGTCAACACGCTCGCGCGGGCCCGGCCCGAGGCCGCCATCGTCCTCATCGGCGAGTACCGCGGCCAGTGCAAATCGCCCGCGCCCAATCTCCACTTCCTGGGGCTGCGGTCCCAGGCGGACCTGCCGGCCTACGTCGCGCACGCGTCCGTGTGCCTGGTGCCGCTCAAGCTCGAGCGGATGGTGCGCGCCGTGAACCCGCTCAAGGTCTACGAGTACCTGGCCCTGGGCCGCCCCGTCGTGGCCACGGCCATCCCCGACCTGGAGGGCCTGCCGTTCGTGTTCACGGCGCACGGCCCCGCGGAGTTCCTGGAGGCGGCGCGCCGCGCCGAGACGCTCCCGGCGCCCGAGGAGGAGATCGCCGCCTTCGTGGCCGAGAACAGCTGGAAGGCCCGAGCGCGCTTCCTGGAGAAGCTCCTGCTTCTCTGAACCCCTACTCGACGCATTTTTGAGGTAGAAGTCTGCTGCCCATGTTCGCCAATCTGATGCGCCAGCGCGAGGTCCTGAACACGCTGGTCGAGAAGGACTTCAAGTCGCGCTACAAGGCCAAGGCCTTGGGGCGGCTCTGGTCCATCGCCGACCCGCTGGTGATGATCGTCATCTACACCGTGGTCTTCGCCTACATCCTCCAGGTGGCCGAGAAGTTCTTCCCCATCTTCTTGCTCCTGGGGATCACGCCGTTCCGATTCTTCACCAACTCCATCACCGGCGCGGCCTCTGCGGTCAACGACAACGCCCAGCTGGTCAAGAAGGTGTCCTTCCCGCGCATCCTCTTGCCGCTCTCGGTGGTGCTCAGCCACACCAAGCACTTCTTCATCGAGCTCTCGTTGGTCGCAGCCCTCTTCCTCTATTTCCCGGAGGCGCTCCACGCCAGCTGGAACCTGCTTTGGCTGCCGGTGATCTTCGCGGTCATGCTCACCTGCATCTGCGGGATCTCGCTTTCGGTTGCGGCGCTCAACGTGCGCTATCGGGACACCCAATACGTCCTCAGCAGCGCCCTGTTGATCCTGTACTGGCTCACTCCCATCTTCTACACCTTCCGCTCGGTCCCGCCGCGCTTCGCCCGGCTCCTGATGTGGAACCCGATGGTCGGCGTGGTCGAGGGCTTTCGCTCGGTGCTGATGCATGGGTCCCGCCCGAGCCTGACGTTGCTCGGGGCCGCGGGCCTGACCTCGCTCGGCCTGCTCGCCTTGGGGCTCTACCTCTTCCGCCAATTCCAGAATGTCTTCTCCGACTATGTCTAGCGCCGCCGCGCCCGCGCCCCTCGATGCCCCGGCCCCCATCGCCATCGAGGCGGTGGGCGTGGGCAAAAAGTACGAGCTGCAACGGCACCGGACCCTCCTGCTCAAGGACGCCGCCAAGCTCGCCTTAGGTCAAGCGGAGCGCGAGGTCTTCTGGGCCCTGCGCGACGTGAGCTTCACCGTGCGCAAGGGCGAGACCGTGGGCTTCATCGGCGCCAACGGCGCCGGCAAGAGCACGCTCTTGTCCATCGTGGCTCGCACGGCGTTCCCCACCCTGGGAACCATCAAGGTCGTGGGGCGCGTCTCGGCGCTCCTCGAGTTGGGCGCAGGCTTCCACCCCGACTTCACCGGCCGCGAGAACATCTACATCAACGGCACGGTCATGGGCCTGACCCGCCAGCAGATCGACGCTCGCATCGGCGAGATCATCGAGTTCAGCGAGCTGGACCGCTTCATCGACGAGCCGGTGCGCAACTACTCCTCCGGCATGCTCGCGCGCCTGGGCTTCTCGGTGGCCTCATCGGTCGATCCCGACATCCTCATCGTCGACGAGGTGCTGTCGGTGGGCGACCAGGGCTTCCAGGAGAAGTGCTTCGAGCGCATCGCCGACTTCAAGAAGCGGGGCTGCACCATCCTGCTCGTCTCGCACTCCCTCGACCTGGTGAAGAAGCTCTGCGAGCGCGCCTTCCTGCTCTCCCATGGACAGGTCTTGAGCATGGGCGCGGCCAAGGACGTCTCGCGCGAGTACGTGGATCGCGCCTCGAGCCACCACCTCGACGCCGCCATCTCCCCGTACGAGAAGGAGCGCATCCCGGTCTGGCACCGGGCTTTCGCAGCCCTCGCGCTCGCGGGGCTCCTCGGGGGCATCGGCTACGCGGGCGCCCGGGTGATCCTCACCAGCGACCTGCCGGAGCAGCGCCCCGTCGCGCCGGTCAAGAAGCTCTCTGTCGGCCCGTAGAGCCGGGGCGCTTCCGGGAGGCCCTCAGTCGCCCAGAGGCTCGCAGCGCTGGGCGATGAAGTCCGCGATGCGCTCCGACGCGCGCCCGTCGCCGTAGGGGCTGCCCGCCGTCGCCATGCGCCGGTGGTGCTCCGGGTCGTCGAGCAAGCGACAGACCTCGGCGACGATCTTCTTGGAGTCGGTGCCGACCAGCATCGCCGCGCCCGCTTCCACCGCCTCGGGGCGCTCGGTCACCTCGCGCATGACCAGCACCGGCTTGCCCAGCGCCGGGCCCTCTTCCTGGACGCCGCCGCTGTCGGTGAGGAGCACCGACGCGCGGTCCATGAGCCAGAGGAACGGCAGGTAGGGCTGCGGCTCGATCAGGTGCAGCCGCGAGAGGCCGCCCAGCCTCTCGAACACCGGGCCCCGGATGTTGGGGTTCAGGTGCACGGGGTAGACGATTTCGAGGTCGTCGCGCCTCTGCGCCAGCGCCCGCAGGGCGTCGCACATCGATTCGACGCCGGGGCCGAAGTTCTCTCGGCGGTGGCCGGTGACGAGGACGAGGCGCCGCTGGGAGTGGAGGTTCAGGCCCTCGATGCCCGCGAGCGCGCGCGCCCGCGGCAGCGCCTGGTAGAGCGCGTCGATGACCGTGTTCCCGGTGACGAGGATGGAGTCCTGGAGAAACCCGGCGCGCAGCAGGTTCTCGCGCGCGAGCGCGGTCGGAGGGAAGTGCAGGTCGGTGAGCGCGCTGGCCAGCACCCGGTTCACCTCCTCCGGAAACGGCTGGAGCTTGTCGCCCGAGCGCAGCCCCGCCTCGACGTGGGCGACGCGCCGCCTCGCGTAGAAGGCCGCGAGCGCCACCGCGAAGGCCGTGGTCGTGTCTCCCTGCACCACGACGAGGTCCGGCCGGTGCTGCGTCAGCACCGGGCGCATGGCGAGCAACACCTTGGCCGTGACGTCGTAGATGTCCTGCCCTGGCGCCATCAGGTTCAGGTCGACGTCCGGGGCGAGGTCGAAGACCTTCAGCGCCTGGTCGAGCATCTGCCGGTGCTGGGCCGTGGCGCAGACGACAGTGGAGAACTGGGGCCGAGCCCGCAGCGCGCGGACCACCGGCGCGAGCTTGATGACTTCGGGCCGGGTGCCCATGGCGATGAGAATGCGCAGCGGACGCATGATGGCGCGCACCCTATCTCTTAGAGCCTGTGGCGAAAGTCGGCGCCTGTCGCGCGCTCGGGTTCCTCACCCCCCAACCCCCTCCCCGCTCGCGGGGAGGGGATGGGGGAGAGGTGAGGGCACATTCGTTGCGAGTTCTATCGAAGTGTCCGAGCCCTTGTCGACCCCCGAAGCGAGGCTCAGCCCCCACACCAGGCAGAACGAGAGGTGAACGCCGGAGTGGTACGGCACGTAGTGCACGAGGCCCAGCAGGTGGAAGCCCACCAGGGAGAAGAGCCCCGCCAGGGCCCGGCGCCGGCCCCGCCGCGCGCGCATCGCGAGCGCCCGCGCGAGGAGCCCGTGGAACGCGAGGGCGAGCCCCAAGCCGAGCGCGCCGGTCTCGGCCCAGACCGTGAGGATGTAGTTGTGGGCGTCGTTGGCGAGGAGCGCGGGGATCTCGTCCCCCGTCTCGCGCTCCATCGCGGACTGGACTTCCAGCGCGGCGGGCCGGTAGTTGCCGAAGCCCACCCCCAACAGTGGGTGCGCGCGGCCGATGGCGTAGCCGGTCCTCAGCGTGACTTTGCGCTCCGGGTCGAGGGAGCCCTGAAATCGCGCGGCGCGCTGTCTCCAGCCCGGCGACAGCGCGGTACCGGTGGCAGCGAGGACCATGGCCGCGACCGCCAACGCCCGCGCCCGCCCGCGCAGCGCGAAGGCCGCCGCCAGCAGCGCGACGCCCAGCGCGGCCCCCAGCGCCGCCCGCGCGTAGCTGAGGTAGGCGCACCCCAACAGCAGGCCCGCGAGCAAAAGCCCCAGGCCGCGCCGCGCGCTCTTCGCCGCCCCCGAGGCGGCGGCGAGCGCCGGCCCAAGCATCGCCACTGCGCCGTGCGCCAGGCGAAGCCTATGGAAGTAGAGCCCCAGGCCCGCGTGGCGGACCGGCCCGCCCTCCGGGCCGAAGTCCTCCTGCAGGCGCGCGAGGGGCAGGTGCAGGGGCCCCAGGGCGCCGAACGGCCACGGCACCAGGAATTGGAAGAGCGCCGCGGCGCCGTGGGCCGCCCACCCCGCACACAGGAGCCACAGGAGCGCGCCCCAAGGCGCTCCCAGGCCCGCCAGCGCCGCGACAGCCCCCACCGCCAGAGCCTCCGGAGCCTGCCCGTATCGGCTGAAGCGCGGCCACCCGGCGGCCGCTCCCGACGCATGCGCCGCGAGGGGCGAGAGCGCCTGCCAGGCGAACAACAGCGCGCCCGCGAGGGCGACAGCGCGGACCTCGGGGTCGAGGGCGACGCGCCTCTTCGCGAGGAGCGCCACGGCCAGCAACAAGGTGACCCAGAGCGCCGCCTGCTGCAGCCCCTCGGAGACGAGCGTGCCCAGAGCCCAGGCGACGAGCGACGCTCGAGCGACGGCCCGGGCGTCCATGGCTAGCGCGCCACGGTTCGGACCGCCGCGGCGGCCGCGGCGAAGAACAGCGCGCCCGGGAGCCAGGCGGCCATGGCCGGGCTCAAGCCCCCGGCGACCACCGACGCCTTGCAGACGACGAGCAGGGCCCAGAACACGACGATGAGGAAGAACCCTTCGGCCAGCGCGGCGGTCATGTAGCCCCGCCGCCCGGGGCGCAAACTCAACGCGCACGCGAGCAGCGCGCCGGGGATCCCGCCCAGCGGGTAGGCGAGCTTGTTGTGCAGCGCGAGCACGTAGACGGCGGAGGGCAGCCCGACCTGGGCGCGGACGGCGATCTGACGGCGCACTTCCAGGAAGCGCATCTGCTCTGGACGGCCCTGCGCGATGCGGAACGCCGCCGGATCCTCGTCGAGCTGGAGCGTCCGCTCGCTGAAGGACGAAAGGCGCGCCTCCTGACCTCGAATTTCGCGGGCCGCGCCGTCGAGGAGCGTCCAGGCTTTGCCCCCGGCGGGGACCATCCGCTTCGCGTCGATGCGCTCCGAGAGGCGGAAGTCGTCGGAGAGCGCGAAGAGGGTCACGTCGTCGAAGGACCCGTCTGGCTCGATGTCGCGCAGGTGGTAGACATACCGCCGGCCGTGGAACCACGGGTTGCGGCCGAAGTAGGTGCGAAAGTCGCCGTAGAAGTGGAAGCGGTGCGCGGCGATCTCGTCGACCCGCCGGCCCGCCTTGCCAATGACGAGCTCGTCGGCGGCGACCAGCCCCGAGGCGAGCAACAGCCCGGTCGCCAGCACCGGCAGGTAGAGGCTCCAGGGCCCGATGGCCAGGGAGCGCAGGGCCACGTACTCGCCGCGGCGGCGCAGGCCCGACAGCGCGACCCCCCCGGCGAGCAGCAGCGACGCCGGCGCGAGCTGATAGCCCACGGTGAGCGCCTTGTACCCGTAGAGCGCCGCCGCGGCCGCCTGCCACCCGGGCCCGGAGTAGATCTTCGCGCGGTCGACGAAGTCGACCACCAGGTAGATGGACGTCACGGCGACCAGCGAGGCCGCGAAGGCCTTGAGGTACTCGAGCGCGACGTATCGCCAGAGGATCCGCAAGGGCGCCTATCTCTCCCGCCGGCCCGACCCAGCGACGAGGGCCATCCCCACCGCGAGGAACACCAGGTTGCCGAAGTGGGCCGCGAGGAAGGGCGACAGCCGGCCCTGCTCACCCCACGCGTCGCCCGTGCGGGCGACCACGTAGTAGCCCACGTACGCCGCCAGCGTCGCCATGGCGCCCAGCGACTTCGCGCCGCGCCGGCGCCCCAGGGCGAGCGGCACCCCGCACAGGGCGAACGCCACCGTCGCCAGCGGCGCGGCGACGCGCTTCTGGACCGCCATCGAGTAGGAGCGCTCGTCGCCGGGCTTGCCCTCCTCGCGGGCGCGGCGCGCCATGGCCCGG
Organism: uncultured delta proteobacterium; assembly: GCA_963772225.1. Taxonomy (GTDB): domain Bacteria; phylum Myxococcota; class Myxococcia; order Myxococcales; family UBA5297; genus CAVYWD01. Next base: position 588,094 of record CAVYWD010000001.1, read on the forward strand.
AGCTCCGGCAAGGTCAGCTCCTCCTTGGCCGCGGAGAAGGGGTTCTTGCGCAAGAGGTCGTTGCCCACCTCGACGTGGAGCGCGGCCTTCTCGAAGCTCACCACCGCGTAGTCGTCGCCCGCGGCCGCCGCCCGGTGGATCTCCCCGTCCTGGAGGTCCAACGTGAGCGTGCGGCTGCCGCCCTGGGGCTCGACGACGCCGCGCTTGGCGAGCACCAGCATCGAGGCCTCGGGGTCGCGCTCGTCCGAGATGAGCACGTTGGTGAACCTCCGCGTGCGCGGGTCCACCTCCTGCGTCCAGATGACCATGTTGCTGAGCGCGTCGTAGAAGACGCGCGGCTTCACGTCCCCCGCCATGTTGCGCTTGATCAGCTCGTTCACGTGTCGCCGGAGCACGCGCTGGCACAGAGGGTCCGTCTTCCAGCCCAGGCCGATGCCCGCGCCGCCCACGGCGAGCGCGAGGGCGAGGGGCGCCCCGAAGAGGCGCCAGTGCGCGACGCCCGAGGCCGCCAGCGCCACCACCTCGCGGTCCTCGGTGAGCCGGCCCATCGCCAGCATCACCGCGAACAGGAAGGAGACGGGCATGGCCATGGCCAGGAAGTGCGGCGCCATGTACGCCGCCATGAGCGCGATGTCCTTCGCCGTGACCCCGGAGCCGAACAGGACGTCGATGCTGCGCAGCATCTGCATCATGAACAGCAGCGCGAACAGAAAGGCGAGCGCCGCCGCGAAGGGCGAGAGGATCTCCCGGGCGAAGTAGCGGTCGAGACGGCTCACGGGCGTGCGGTCAGGCGCCTTTCTTCTCTTTGAGCTTCTGCTGCAGGGCCTTGTCCTTGAGCTCGACCTGCGCGCGCATCTTCTGGCGCATCGCCTCCATCGCCTTGGCGACCTCGGGGTCGGAGAGCGCCAGCACCCGCGCCGCGAACAGCGCGGCGTTGCGCGCGCCCGGCTTGCCCACGGACATGGTCGCCACGGGGATGCCGGCGGGCATCTGCACCGTGGCGAGGAGGGCGTCGAAGCCGTTCAAGGGCGTGGCCGAGAGCGGCACGCCCAGGACGGGCAGCGGCGTCTGCGCGGCGATGACCCCGGCCAGGGTGGCGGCGGCGCCAGCGCCGGCGATGATCACGCCCACCCCGCGCTTCTGCGCCTGCTGCGACAGGCGAGTCACCCGCTCCGGGGTGCGGTGGGCCGAGGCGATGGTCACCGAGTGCGGGATGCCCAGCTCGTCCAGGACCTCGGAGGCGCCGCGCATCTCCTCCCAGTCGCTGTCCGAGCCCATGATGATCAGGACTTGCGCTTTCGAGCTCATCGGTCTCCTTGAACGCCCTGGGGCCGCTGGAGACAGGCGCTCCGCTCGGGGCCCGCTCGCGCCTCGAGGGCGAATGAGGTTCAGTACCTACCACAGCAGGGCTGGGGCGCGCCGCTCCTGGCGATCACTGGCAAAGGAGCTCCAGGCCTCTCCAGAGCATCGACCCGGCCAGCTCGCGCCGACACGCCTCTCCGAGAAACCAGTCCTGCCCGAAGACCTTGTCGAAGAAGCCGGGGCCGGAGACCTCGTCGAGGACGAGCCCGTTCCAGAAACGCGCCGCCATTTTCCAGCTCAGCTTCCGGCCGTGGCCATGGGCTTCGCCGAGCCACTTGTCAACGAGCGTGGCCAATTCTCGGTGGACGGCCGACAAAGACCGATCCGCGACCCGCTCCAGGCAGTGCCGATCCGGCAGTGCAGGGTGGGAACTGGAGTCTGTCGTCCACGGCAGCGGAACAATGGTCACGGGCGCGAAGGGCCCGGCCAGCGTATAGCCGTCTCCACCGCTTGCTCGGACCGGCGACCAGGCCGAGAACGTGCTTTCTATCCGCTTGCGCCATTGGCACTCGTCCTCATCGTCTGGGTCGAACGAGAGCCCCAACATCGTCAATGGCTCGCTCGGGCTCACGGACTCGAACGCCAGATCGCGCGCGCGGACGAGCACCCGGCCCTTGTCGCCGGCCACCGTTACCTCGAGATCCTGAGACCCTTCTTTCTTGAAGATATCGCCGCGATCGGGCCCAGTCGCGCTGCGAGAAACCGCCAAGTCCCTGGTCCGGCCAAATCCTCGGGTGATCAACTCGCGCAAGGCAGATCGATCGTCGGGACCCTCGCAAAAGATGCGGCGTGCGCTCATCGGCGAAGGTCCTCCCCGATCTCCGCTCGAAGCTCCCGCACCTTTTCTCCTGGGACGCGAACCGCGCGAAGCTCCCCCCTCTTCAACGACAGGCGAAAGAGTGCCGAGCGCTGAAGTTGCTCTTCCGAGGCATTGAGGAACTGCGCGTCGAGATACTCGAGGCTGTGCGTGGTGGCGATGATCTGCTGGTTCCTGGGGGCTGCGCACGCTTCCCAAAACAGACGAGCTACCTGCGACAGCGCGCCCACGTGGAGGAAGGACTCGGGTTCTTCGATCAATGAGAGGCCTGATTCGTCGCTGGCGATTTGCGCAGCCATCAACAGCAGCCTCTTGAAGCCGTCGCCTGCCATGGCGGCCGGCCAGATGCCGGTATCGTCATCCACATAGACGGTCGGTCGTTTGCCTGGAACCAGAATGCGCAAGTCCTTCAGGCCCGGGAGGAGCGGTTTCAGGATGTCGAGGAGCCAGGCGCGGCGTTTGGCCAAATCCGCCAACGACGTCGCGCGCTCAAGGTCGCCGGCATCCCGCCTCGCGCTGTCGGCCTCGATGATTCGAACGCGCTTGTCGGAAGGAGCCGACCCACCGCCGCTTCCATCATCCGCATTGAAGAAGATGCCGGAGGGCGGGTTGAGTAGAACTGTCCCTCCCGCGACGACCTGGATGGCCACGGTACGAACGTCCCTCTCCTCCTTGACATCGATCTGGCCAACCCCCGAAGGAGCCACCGATTGGCCGGCTAGGGCACCAATCGACCCGCGGCGCTCGACGACTTCTTTCAGACTCTCGTAGTTCGGGCCCCGCGCCGCCAAAAGCAGGCTCTCCAGGATCGTACTCTTCCCCGAGTTGTTGGGCCCCACGAGAATGGTGAGCGGCGCAACGCCCTCGAGAGTGCCCTCGGCGATCCCGCGGAAGCCCTTGATGTTCAGCGTCGTGATCACGGCGCACGCTCCGTCAGAAGCCGAGTTTCACGTCATCTCGGCGATCTCCAGTCAGCCTCGCCACGCGAACACAGAGGGGAACCGCGGTCAAGCGGCCCCCATCGCAGCAGGCGTTCCTAGCCGATCGCCCTCAGCCCGATGTCCCTGCGCATCTGCCGCCCCTCGAAGCGGATGGCGTCCGCGGCCCGGTACGCCCGCTCGCGGGCCTGCTCGAGCCCGTCGCCCAGCGCGCAGACCGTGAGCACCCTCCCGCCCGCGACCGTGAGCCGGCCTGCGGCATCCATCCGGGTCCCCGCGTGGAAGACCTGGAGCTCATCGCCGGTGGCGAGCGCGTCCAGCCCGTCGATGACCGCGCCGGCGACCGGGCTCTGCGGGTATCCCGCTGCGGCGAGCACGATGCCCACGCAGGCCTTGTCGGTGAAGTTCGCGGCCCGGCCGCGCAGGTCCCCGGAGGCGGCGGCGAGGAGCAGAGCGGCGAGGTCGCCCCTGAAGCGCAAGAGCTGCACCTGCGTCTCCGGGTCGCCGAAGCGGCAGTTGAATTCCAAAACCCGAGGGCCCTTGGGCGTGAGCATGAGGCCGGCATAGAGCGCCCCGACGAACGGCGTGCCCCGCGCCGCCATGCGCTTGAGCACGGGGGCGATCACCGTCCGCCCTACCTCCTCCAGGCCCTCGACGCCCAGCGCCCGCGCCGGCGAGATGGCGCCCATGCCGCCGGTGTTCGGCCCCTGGTCTCCGTCGAGCAGTCGCTTGTGGTCCTGCGCCGAGGGCACCATGAGGTAGCGCTCCCCGTCGCAGAGGGCGATGGCGCTCACCTCCTCGCCCTCGAGCATCTCCTCGATCACCACCCGCCGGCCGGCCTGGCCCACCACTCCGCCGCGCATGAGGGCGCGCACCGCCTCCCGCGCCTGGGCCGCGTCGGGCGCGACGATGACGCCCTTGCCCGCGGCGAGGCCGTCGGCCTTGACGACGGCTCGCCCCAGCGAGGCCGCGTACGCCTCGGCCCGGTCCGGGTCGTCGAACTCCGCCCAGCCCGCCGTGGGCACGCCAGCCTCCTCCATGACCTTCTTGGCGAACGCCTTGCTGCCTTCGATCTGCGCGGCGGCGGCCGAGGGCCCGAACACCGGCAAGCCGATGGCGCGCAGCGCGTCCGCCACCCCGGCGACGAGCGGCGCCTCGGGGCCCACCACCGCGAGGTCCGGCTCGATCTTCCGCGCCAGCGCGCACAGGCCCGCCGCATCCTCGCCGCCCACCGCGTGGCACAGGGCGACCCGCGCGATACCGGGGTTGCCGGGCGCGGCGTGGACGGCGCTCCCGCTGCGCGCGAGGGCGTGAGCGAGCGCGTGCTCGCGGGCGCCGGAGCCGATCAACAGGACTTTCATGACATCCCTTTCCAATGAAAATAGACCATCGCGGGTGCTGCCCTCGGCGGCCGCCCGGCCGCAAAGGCAGAAGCCCCGCTAATACCCGATGCCGAAGAGCGCGAGCCGCGCCTCGAGGTTCTCGGGGTCGGCGGAGGTCACCAGCAAGAGCCGCTTCTGGGCCTCGTCCCTGTCGCCCGCCGCCGCCGCCACCGCCCCGAGCCGCAGATTCGCCGGCACGAGGTTCGGATCGCACTCCACCGCCTTGAGGTACGCCGCGCGGGCCTCCTCCGCCTTCCGCTGCCCCTCGAGCGACCGCCCGACCAGATAGTGCGCGACAGCGCTCTGGCGCTCCACGGCGACCGCTCGCCGGGCCAGCTCGAGCGCGCGGTCGAAGTGCTTGCGGTCGAGCTCGATCTGCGAGCGGTACAGGAGCGCGCCCAGGGAGGACGGATCGAGCTGCAGGACTTTGTCCAGCGCGTCGCCGGCGCGGTCGGCCGCGCCCAGGTGATACTGCGCCAGGGCCGCGTAGGTCTGCGCGAGCCAGTCGTCCGCCTTGGCCCCGTGGAAGGCATCCTTCGCCAGGCGCACGCTCTCCGATGGCGCCTCGTAATAGTCGCTGACGCAGCGGCGAATGGAGGCCGTGGCGACGGGGTCCAGGTCCAGCGCCTGGCGCATGACCGCGAAGGCGGCGTCCGCGTCGCCCTTGCCGTAGAGCAGCGCGGCGGCGCTCAGCCTCGGAGCCACCCGCGCCGGGGCGAGCTCGGCGGCCTTGCGAAGCGCGACGATGGCCGCGTCCAGGTGGTTGGCCTGGGCCGCCTCGACGCGCCCGCGCAGCTCCGCGGCCCGAGCCGGCTCGAGCCTCGCCTCGCACCGGTCGAGGTGCCGACCCGCCTCCTCGCCGTCGCCCGTGGAGAGCGCGGTGAGCACCGCCTGGAAATGCGCGGGGGCGTACCGCGGGTCGATGTGGAGCGCGCCCTCCGCGAGCTCGGCCGAGCCCTTGGCGTCGCCGCGCTCCCGGGCGATGGCCGCGCCCAGGGTCAGGTACATGAGCTTGTCGGTGTCATCGAAGCGCGGCAGGTCGGACTTGAGGGCTCGCAGCGCCCGGTCCGCCTCCTTCATGTCGCCTTCCACGGCGTAGGACAGCTGCACCAGCAGGATGCGGGGCTCGCCCTCGTCGGGGTGCTTGGCGGCGTATTGGGAGAGGACCGCGCGGGCGGCGCGGGTATCGCCCAGCTCGGCGCGGACGCGCGCCAGCGCCCGGAGCGCTTCGCGCTGGTCGGGGTCGGATTTGAGCCGCTCCTCGAGCGCGGCCACAGCCAGCGCGTAGCGACCCACGTTCTCGGCGGCCAGGCCGCGGTAGTAGAGCGCCCGCTTGAGCGTGCGGTCCTTCTTCAGGGCGCTGTCGAACCGCTCGAGGGCGATCTCGGCGCTCTTGGTCAGGTAGGTGCGGCCCACCGCGAGCAGCGCCTCCGCCTGCTCGTCCGGCGCGGCCAGCTTGAGCGCCTGCGCCGCCTCGGCGGGCGCGGCGTCGTACTGGTCCTCGGCCAAGTGGAGCGCAGCCCTGGCGCGGTGGGCGACGGACATCTCCGGCTTCGCGGCGAGGACCGCACCGATGAGCTCGCGAGCCTCGGCCAGTGCCTCGGCGCTGGCGCGCTCACCGCGCCCAGTGGCGAACGCCTCGACGAGGTGGGCCACGGCGGCGAGGTTGCCGGGGTCGAGCGCGACCGCCGCCTTGAACTCTTCCTCGGCCTGGATGTAGCTCGCCGGCTTGTCTTCGAGGAACAGCCGGCGGCCCCGCGCGAAGTGCTCTTTGGCGCCGCCGGCGGTGTCGATGGCGAGCCGCCAGCCCGGCAGGCGCTTCTCGATGGCCGCGGGGACGGTCACCCTGCCCTTGCCGCGGCCGACGAGCAGCGCGGGGCGCGAGAGGACGACCCAGGCAAGGACCGCCGCGATGGCCGCCGCCAGGGCGCCGCCGGCGAAGAGCCGGCCCCGGCCCCCGGTCGCCTCGGGGCGCATCGCGTTCTCGACGGGGCGGCGGATGGGCCGCGGGCTCGGCAGGGACGCGGCCCTCTCAGGCTCTGCCGACCTCGGGGAAAACGGCGCTGCGTCGCCGAACGGATCTGCCGGGGCCGGCAAGTGAATCCGCTCGACGAGGTGCGCGCTGGGCTCGCTCGGCTCCGCGCTGGGCAGCGAGTGCTCCTTCGACCGGCAGTGCTCGCAGACGCCGAGAGCCGCGTCCAGCGGGTCCGCGAGCGGCCGGGCACAAGCCCGGCACTGGATGACGGGCCCTTGAGGCTCGGGCGGCGCGTCCCCGGGCGCGGGCAGCGTGGGCGCCGGGCGGGGCGCGGCGCCGGCCGCCCCCAGGGTTGGGCCGAAGAGGTCTTCGATGCCGGGCAGCCCGGGCGGCGGGCTGGGCGTTCGCGCGGCCGACGAGGGGAGGCCTGCGAAGGGGTCGGGAGCTGGCGCGCTGGCAGAGGCGGCGAACGGGTCGGGAGCGAACGGCGGGGCTGCTGGCGCCAAGCGCAGATCGAACGGATCCGAAGCGCTCGGGGCGGCCCGGCCAAAAGTGGACGAATCGAGAGGCCCGCGCGCCCGAGAATCCGCGTCGGTCGGGCTGGCAGCAGGGGGCGGCGCGAGGGCGAGCTCGAAGGGATCGGCCGGAGCCGGCGGGGCGGCCGAAGCGCCGAAGAGATTGCCGGCCGGGGCCGCGGCGAGCCGCGCGGTCCCTGCTCGAGCAGCCTGCCTAGAGGCGGCCGGCGTGCGCGGAGCGGCGGGCGCGAAGGGGCGCGGCGCCGGAGGGGGGGGAGCGGCGCGCGGCGCCGGAGGCGTCGAGATCGCGGGGCGAGGGGAAGGCGGCGCCGGCGAGGGCGGCGCGCCGGCCGGGCCGCGCGCGGGACCGGCGACTCCCGGCGCGGGCCGGCGCACGACCTGGAGCGCCTTGCACTTGGGACACTGCGCGCGCGCCCCTTTGGCGGGGATCAGCTTGTCGTCGACAGCGTAGGCAGCCCCGCACTTCTCGCAGTTCACGCGCATGGCGCTACCCCGCGAGGCGTGGAGGGAGATTCGACGCTGGCTCATCCCGTTGGCTCCCAGGCAGCCGCCGCTCGCGCCAGGCGAAGAGGCCGCGCTAGTGCCGGAAGTGTCGCACACCCGTGAAGATCATCGAAGCGCCCCGTTCGTCGGCGGCGGCGATGGCGTCGGCGTCGCGGATGGACCCGCCGGGCTGCACGATGCAGGTCGCGCCGGCCTTGAGCGCCTCGTCGACGCCGTCGCGGAACGGGAAGAACGCATCGGACGCCATGGACGTGCCGGCGAGCGGCAGAGCCGCGCGACGGACCGCTCCGCGCACTGCCTCGACCCGGCTCGTCTGCCCGCCGCCCACCGCCGCCACTTGGCCCGGCCGAGCGAAGACCACCGCGTTGCTCTTGACGTGCTTGACCACCTTCCAGGCGAAGCGGGCTGCGGCCAGCTCCTCCGGGGTCGGGGCGCGCTTGCTCACGACCTTCCAGGCGTTCTCGTCCACCTCGAGCACGTCGCGGTCCTGCGCGAGGAGCCCGCCGGCGATCGAGCGGACCTCGAGCCCGCCGCGCTTCCACCGGCTACGGGGCCCGGCGAGGCTGGGCAGGGCCAAGAGCCGCAGGTTCTTCTTCCCGGCGAGCGCCGCGCGCGCGGCCTCGTCGAAGCCGGGGGCGACCACGGCTTCCAGGAAGATCTCCGCCAGGGCCTTGCCGGTCGCGCCGTCGACCGGGCGGTTGAGGGCCACGACGCCGCCGAAAGCCGACTCCTCGTCGGTAGAGCGCGCCTTGCGGAAGGCGTCCTCAGGGCCCTGCCCGCTGGCCGCGCCGCAGGGCGTGTTGTGCTTGACGATGACGCAGCTCGCTTCGTCCAGCTCCTTGAGGCAGTTGAGCGCCGCCTCCAGGTCGAGCAAGTTGTTGTACGAGAGCTCCTTGCCCCCCAGCACCTCGGCGAAGGCCACCGAAGGCTCGGGCGGCTCGTGGCGCTCGCGGTAGAAGGCGGCCTTCTGGTGCGGGTTCTCGCCGTAGCGGGTCTCAAAGGCCTTGCGCGCGCTGAGGACGAGCAGGTCCGGGAGCTCGTCGCCCGTGAGCCAGCGGGAGATGGCCGCGTCGTAGGCCGCGGTGTGCGCGAAGGTCTTCTTCATGAGCGCGCGGCGCGTGGCCTCGGAGAGCTTGCCGTCCCGCTCGAGCTCCTCGAGCACGCGGGGGTAGTCGTCGGGATCCACGACCGAGCCGACGCTCGCCCAATTCTTGGCAGAGGCGCGCAAGAGCGACGGGCCGCCGATGTCGATGTTCTCGATGATCTCCTCGAAAGGCGCCCCACGGGCGACGGTCGCCTCGAAGGGGTACAGGTTCACGGCCACCAGGTCGATGGGCGCGATGCCTTGCGCCTTGGCCTCCGCCTCGTCGCCCGCCTCGCCCCGCCGATAGAGGATGCCGCCGAACACGCGTGGGTGAAGCGTCTTGACCCGCCCGCCGAAGACCTCGGGCGCGCCGGTGTAGTCGCTTACCTTGACCACCTCCACGCCGGCCGCGGAGAGCGCGTCGGCCGTGCCGCCGGTGGAGAGGATTTCGAAGCCCAACTTGGCCAGACCCCGACCGAGCTCGACGATTCCACGCTTGTCCGAGACGCTCAGGATCGCCCGACGGGAAGCCATGGCAACCTCCGTGACTTTTCGAGAGAGGCGCGGACCCAAAGACCGCCGACGGGCCGCGCGATGTGCAGGTGCCGCTTTCGGCGAGAGGGCGGTGAGGCGAGCCTCGGCTCACTACGTCGGGGGCGGCGACTTGCGCGGGAAAGCGCAGTTGAGGAAGGTGGTCCGCTCGCCCAGGAGGACGGCTTTGACGCAGCGCAAGTAGCACAGGGCGCCAAACTCGCGAACGATGATGACCGCGTGGGAGAGCACGTGTCGTGAGGTGATGCTTCCGTGCATGAGTCCGCTCCCACGCAGCGAATTCGGTTCGCGATGGTCAAATCGCGGCGCGTCTTGTAGCCATCCCCGCAAGGGCTGTCAAGAAGTTCCCTTTATGCAACATTGCGCCACGCCGCCGCGCTTCCCACCCCGAGCCGCAGCGGGAGCCGACGCGAGACTCCCAAAGGCCCGTCATCGCTCGCCCAGACCGCGCGCGAAGTTGCCGATCGACAGCCAGGGCGCCGCCCGGCGAAAGCGCTGGAGCATGGCGCGCACCCCTACCGCCGGGCCGCCGGCGCCGCGCCCGCGGGCGAGCTCCACGTACGGGTCGGCGTCGATGCAGAGCGAGCGCGCCTGCACCTGGTCCACGCGATGGCGGCGCAAGAGCTCGCACAAGAGCTCGACCTCCCCGAGGCGATCGGTCACGCCGGGCAGGATGAGCAGGTTGACCGCGACGTAGGCGCCCCGCGCGCGCGCCCTGGCGAAGGATTCCTCGACGTCGGAGAAGCCATAGCCGACCGGCCGGTAGTACGCGGCGTAGAGGTCGGGGTGGGCGGAGTTGAGGCTGATGCGCACGGCGTCCAGGCCTGCGTCCAGGAGAGCTTCCAGGGCCTCGGGGCGGCTCGCGTTGGTGTTGATGTTGATGGAGCCGCGAGCCGTCTTGAGCCTCATCGACCGGACGGCGGCCGCCAGCGCCTTGGAGCGCGTGAGCGGCTCGCCCTCGCAGCCCTGGCCGAAGCTGACCATGACTCGGCCGCGGGCGTGCGCGAGGTGCGCCGCGCCCACCTCCGCCAACTCCTCGGCGCCGGGCGCTTCGCGCTGGCGCTCCATGGAGGAGGGAGGCCCGCCGCGCCGCCGCTCGCTGATGCAGCCGGCGCAGCGGGCGTTGCAGCCGGTCGACGCTGGCAGGCCGCCCTCGTCGCGCCGGTAGAAGATGTTCTGGGCGGTGAAGCAGCCGTACTCGCGCGCGCAGCGCTCGAGCTGGCGGAGCACGCGATTGTCGGGAGCCTCGGCCCTGAGCCGCTCGATGCGCCCCTCGAGGTCGGGCGTGGAGAAGCGGCGCGGGTTCCAGTGCGCCCTGCGGTCGGTGCGCAGGGCCCAGCCGACCGGGCCGCGCGGCCCCCAACCCGCTGCGGCGTAGGCCCATTGGGTCAGCGGCGGGCCGCCGCGCCGCTCGGCGGCGGGCAGCAGCGTCCGGGTGTAGCCCGGGGGGAAGATGGCCGCCACGGCGTCGGGCACCCAGCGGCGCTTCCCCACCCGCACCTCGTGGAGGGGAACGGCGTCGCCGCTCTCGGGGTCGAGCCCGACGGGCCGCCGGCCAGGCAGGCGCACGAGCCGGCCCCCGCTGGGCAGCGGGATGGGCGCCTCGGCAGGGGCCAAGAGCACGTCCCCCGAGCGAGCGAGCGCTCGAAGGTGCGGGTGCTCGAAGACCGTTCCGTCGGGCGCGGCAAAGAGAAGTTTTGGGAGCATCGTCTTCGAGTGAACCGGCGGGCCGCGGGGCCCATGCGCAAGGCCCCGCCTGCGCCTGGGGGGCGAGAACTTCGCCGCGAGCTTCGGGGCGCGCTAGGATAGCGCGGGAGTGGGCAGGAGTGTCGAGGCGCATCGTGGCTGAACTTTTCAAAATCCGGCCCGCCCGCAGAGGCGATCGCGAGGCCATCGCCGCCTTGCTGCGCGATCTCGGCTACCCCGAGGCGGCCGACTCGAGCACGCTCCTCTGGGTGCTGAACCATCCGGAGATCGACGTCTTCGTCGCCGCCGACAACCTCGACCGCGCCATCGGCTTCGTCAGCCTCTCGCACCGCCCTCAGCTGCGCGTGCGCGGCCGCGTCGCGACCATCGACGAGCTGGTGGTGACCGAGGCGTGGCGAAACAAGGGCGTGGGCACCCGGCTGCTGGCCATGGCCATCGAGCGGGCGCGCGCGCTCTCCGCCAAGAGGGTCGAGCTCGTCACCGAGCAGGGGCGCAAGGTCGTGCGCCGAGGGGTCTACGAGCGCAGCGGCTTCGACGAGGTGGACGGGGTCCCGATGCGCCTCAAGGGGCTCTGAATCGGCTGCATCCCAGGCTCGTCGCACCGCGTGACGAATTTCCAGGCGGAGCAGGGCGCGGCTCGGCGTCGAGTGCCGTCGTCGCAAGGGGTGGGCCGCGCGAGTATTTCTCGCGGCGGCGGGGGCGCTCACTTCGCCGAGCCGAGCCTCAAGCTCTCCACGGGCCGCCCGCCCTGCAGGTGCTCCTCGACGATGCGCGCCACGTCCTCTTCGCGGACGCCGCGGTACCAGACGCCCTCGGGGTAGACGACCACTGCCACCCCCTCGTTGCAGGCGTCCAGGCAACCCGAGGCGTTGGCCCGCACCTCGGCGTCGAGCCCCTTCTCGCGGATGGCCTTCTTGAACGCCCCCAGGACGGCGTCGGAGCCCCGCCGGCGGCAGCTCGGCTTCGGGGAGCCGGGCGGCCGCTCGTTGGTGCAGACGAAGACGTGGAGGCGGAAGCGACCGGGCATGGCCCCATGGATATCGCGGTCGGCGCGGCTCCGCCACTGCGGCGGCATTCAGGACCGCGCGGTCCTCTCCCAGGCGGCCTTCTGGCTCCCGCGCAGGAAGCGGACGAAGCCCACAGCGAGCGCCAGGTTCATCGCAACGAAGTAGCAGGCCGCGCTGCCGGCCCGGCGCAGGGCACCGCGGGCGAGTCCCTTCGCGCCTGCGAGGGCCAGCGCGTAGAACGCCACCTGGCCCACCAGCGCCGCGAGATAGAAAGGCGACCGCCGGGCGAGCGCTGCGCTCGACAGGAGCGCCAGCGCGAGCAGGGCCGGCGCGAACCAGCGCAGGACCTTGTGCGACCAGAGCGCGTAGGCGGCAAAGCCCCGGGACGGGTGAAGGAGGCCCGCCACGAGCGAGAGGCTCTGGAAGTCGCCCGCGCCGATGCGGACGCGGCGGGCGAACTCGGCCGCGCGGTCTTCGGCGGTCTCTTCATAGGCGATGGCCTCCGGCTCGTAGCGGACCTGGAAGCCCGCCAACAGGAGCCGCAGCGGGATCACGAAGTCGTCCACCACGGCCTCGGGCGGCAGCGCCTCGAAGAGCGACCGGCGGATCGCATAGAGCCCTCCGTTGGCGCCGAGCACCGCGCCGTGGCGTCCCTCGTAGAGCTTCAGGAGCGTCTCGTAGGTCCAGTAGGCGCCCTCCTCGTAGGCTCCTCGCCGGCGGTTGTAGAGCTTGAGCCGGCCGCAGACCGCGCCCACCTTCGGGTCGGCGAAGTGTCGGACCAGGCGCCGCACCGCGCGCTTGTCGATCATGGTGTTGGCGTCGGTGAGGACCACCACCTCGCCGGCGGCAGCTGGCACGCAGCGGTTGAGGACCGCGACCTTCCCTCCCCTCGGCCCCGCCCAGAGGCGGACGCGCGGATCCGGGCACGACTGCACCACCGCCTCGGTCCGGTCGGTGGAGCCGTCGCTGCCGATCAGGACCTCGAACCGCGCCTCCGGGTAGTCGATGGAGAGGCTGTTGTCGAGCTTGGCTCCGATGCAGCGCTCCTCGTTGTAGGCCGGGACGATGAGCGAGACCGCCGGCTCGAACGCCGCGTCCGCCCCCTGGCCTCGCCGGTCGCGCGCGCGCGCAAGGAACGCCAGGGTCCCTCGAAGCTGGCTCCAGCCCTCCCAGGCGATGAGGCTCAGCAGATACCCGGCATAGGCATGCGCGAGCAGCCCGGCAGCCGCCCAGAAGACGAAGGCCATCGCCCCTCCCTCGCGGCGAGAGCAGCAAGAAGAGGGCCGGCGCGCGGCGCCATCCGCCGCCGTTGGGCGCGACCGCCGCAGCGCGGAAACGCGGTTCTGCACCTGGGAAACGGACGCCAACGCCTGAGAGTCGCGGGCCCCGACGCCCAGCCACAGAAGGGCGCGAGAGCACCGGCCCGAGAAGAGCGGCTGCCGGCGGGGAGCTTCGGGCGCCCTGCTACGGCGCGGGTTCCGAGTGGGCGGTGGCGCTCTCGATGTCCTGGATGAGGTGCGCTGCGGCCAGGTGCGCCGGGTTCGCCTTGACGATCTCGCCGATGGCCTTGCGCGCGCCGGCGAAGTCCCGCGCCTCGAGCATGAGCTTGGCCTGGATCAGCCGCGCCCGGGTCAGCGCCGGGTCCTTTCGGAGGGCCTCCTTGGCCTTCTCGCGCGCTTCGGGAGCGCTCTGCTGAGCGTAGAACGCCGCGAGGGCCAAGTCCGCGAACGCGCGCGCGTCGTCGTGCAGGACGCCGCGCTCGTCTTTGGGGTTGTCGCTGTAGATCTTCGCGAGCCTCTCGGCGCTCTTGTTTCCCTTCACGCCGAAGTAGACCGCCGACGCGCGAAAGACCGCCGCGCTGTCAGGGCTTCCGCTCGCAGCCTCCTTGCACCGCACCAGGAGCTTGCTCGCGGCCTCGTCGTACTTGCGCGCCTCGTCGATGAGCCGGTCCATCTGCGCGTTGAGCTTCACCAGCTCCTCGCGCTTCTCGGCCGCCCCTTTCTCCAGCTCGCCTCTGGCCTGGTCTCCCTTGGCCCTCAAGCGCCGAATCTCTTCGCCGAGGTCATGCGTCAGCAGCGTGTAAGCCATGATCGAGTTGGCCTGGGCTGGCAAATACTTCGGGTCCTTGGCCTCGATGTCCTGCCACGCGGCGATCGCCTGCTTGAGCGAGGCGCTGTCGTCCCGCTTCATGAGATTCAGGGCGGCGGCGTCGGCCGCGAGGGTCGCCGGATCGACCTTCGGAGTTCGCAGCGTGAAGAACGCCGTGGCCCCGAGGACCACGAGCAGGCCTACCGCCACGCCGCCCAGGATCATGGGCAGGCGGCGCTGGCTCTTCTTGAGCGCCAGCTGGAGCTGCAGGGTCTGCGCCCCGGCCTTCATCGACGCCGGCGGCGCAGCGCCCTGGGACCGCTTGGACCAAACCGCCCCGGGCGCCGGCCCGGGCATCGGCTCGTCGCCCGCATTGGAGTCCTGCGACAAAGGCGCGTCCGCGCCCTCGAGCTCGGCGCCGATCGCGGGGGTCGCTTCGGCCGGCGTCTCGCCGACCAGCTCGGTCTGCGCGACGACCTCCTCCTCGCCCGGCGGCCGGGACGCCGGGCGCCGGTCCGGCAGCGGAACGGCGGGGATCTCTACGGCGGGTGCGCCCGAGCTGGCGATGCTGGCGGCATCGGCGGCGTCATCGTCCTTTGCGCCGGGCTGCGCCGCCCCAAACATCTGCGTCCCGCGGGGCGGCGGGCGCGAGGGGTGCGGCTGGCCTTCCGGCGATGGCGTTGCGGCGAGCTGCGACTTGCCGAAGAGGAGCGTCCTATCGGAGCCACCGGCCATCGGATCCTCGGGCGCGGGCGCCGGAGAGCTTTCGGCCGGCGTCGTCCCGCCGAAGATCATGGTTCGGCTGGAGGCGGCCAACTCGGGCTCGGGCGCCGGGGAGCTCTCGGGCGGCGTCGTCCCCCCGAAGATCATGGTCCGGCTGGAGGCGGCCAACTCGGGTTCGGGCTCGGCGCGCTCGCGCTCCGCCGATTCGGGCGCCGGGCTCTGGGGCTTGGCGACCGGGGCGAGCTCCTCGCGCCGCGGCGCGGCCACGGCGCCGAACATCGCCGTCTTCGCGGGACTCCGGGTGGGCTCGCTCGCCGGTCGCGAGGGAGCGCCGAACACGATGGTCCGGCTCGAATCTGAGACGTCCTCGCGGGTCTCATTGAAAGCGCCCGCCCGGGTCGAGCGCTTCGAATCGTCGGCAGGCGGGAGCGCCGGCGAGCCGAAGATCATGGTTGCATTGGAGCTGGCATCGGCTTCACTGCCTCGCGCCTGCGGGCGGTGAGCCACGAGGGTGGCGTCGTCCCGGTTCGTGGCGACGTCGGCGAGCGGCGGGGAGCCGAAGATCTTCGTGGCATTGGGCGGCGTCGCCTGGCGGCCCAGGCTGGGCGGCGCTCGCTTCGGCAGCGGCTCGTGGAGCGGGGCGCGCCGCGACGCCGGCGGAGAAGCAGGCCGCGCCGACTGCGCGGGGGCGCGGGCCGGACGAGCGGTGAACACCAGGCCGCAGCGCGTGCACTGGACCGGGGCTCCGCCGGGGGGATCAGCTTGTCGTCCAGCACATAGACGGTCGCGCAGCGCTCACAGGAGATGTGCACGTCGTGCCTCCAGAATCAAGGCCTTCAATCTACCTCACATTCCACCGGGGGTAAGCGCGTCGCGCAGGGCCTTGAGCCGCGCGGGACCTACGCCCGAGATGCTCGCCAGCTCCTCGACCGAGGAGAACCCTCCGCGAGAGCGCCGCACCGCGAGGATTCGGCGCGCGAGCGAAGGCCCCACGCCCGAGAGGTCCTCCAAGTCCTTCGCGGTCAGCGCGTTCAGGTCGACGGGGAGCCCGAGCGCTCGCCGGGCGCCGAGCGACAAAGGCGGCTCGCGCGCGCCGAGCGGCGGAGCGCCGCAGACGGCCCGAGCGGTTCCGGCCATGAGCCTGGCCGAGAACCCCTGGTCGCAGCGCGGCGGGCGCCTTTCGGCCGCGAGCGAGCAGACCGCCGCCCAGGCGCAGACGAGCCCGGCGACGAGCGCCAGAGCCCGCGCGCGAGCCCCCCTCTCGGCCTGCATGATTCCCCCCTCTGCGGTCGGCGAAAGGCTCAGCCGGCGACGACGTTCACTTTGGGCTCCGGCCGGTCCAGGCCGAAGGCCGTGTGGAGCGCGCGAACGGCGAGCTCCAGGTACTTCTCCTGGATGACGCAGGAGACCTTTATCTCTGAGGTGGAGATCATCTCGATGTTGATGTTCTCCTTGGCGAGGATCTCGAACATCTTGGCGGCCACCCCGGCGTGGTTGCGCATGCCGACGCCGATGATGGAGATCTTGGCGATCTTGTCGTCGCTGTCGACCTTCTTGGCGCCGAGCGCCTTGGCGATCTTCCGGACCAGCTCCTTGGCCTTTTCCAGGTCCGTCTTGCCGACGGTGAAGTTCATGTCCGTCCGGCCCTCGTGGGAGGCGTTCTGGACGATGATGTCGACGACGATGTTGGCGTCGGCGAGCGGCCCGAAGAGCTTGGCGGCGATGCCCGGCTTGTCGGGGACGCCGCGCACGGCGATCTTCGCCTCGTTCCTGTCGTAGGCGATCCCCGAGACCAGCACGTTCTCCATGGCCGCATCCTCCTCGCACACCAGCGTGCCCGGCTCGTCGCCGAAGCTCGTCTTGACCCAAACCGGAACCTTGTACTTCATGGCCATCTCGACCGAGCGGATCTGCAGGACCTTGGCGCCCTCGCTCGCGAGCTCGAGCATCTCCTCGTAGCTGATGCGGTCGAGCTTCCTCGCCGCGGGGCAGACGTTGGGGTCGGTCGTGTAGACGCCGTCCACGTCCGTGAAGATCTCGCAGGCGTCGGCCTTGAGCGCCGCGGCTACCGCCACCGCCGTGGTGTCCGAGCCGCCGCGGCCCAAGGTGGTGATGTTGCCCGCCTCGTCTTGGCCCTGGAAGCCGGCGACCACGGCAATCTCCTTGGCCTTCAAGGCCTCGAAGATGCGCTCCGCGTCGATGGAGCGGATGCGCGCCTTGGAGAACGCGCTGTCGGTGGCGATGCGGACCTGGTGGCCCAGGAAGCTGCGCGCCTTGCCCTTCAGCTCCTGGATGGCCAGCGCGAGGAGCCCGGCCGAGACCTGCTCGCCGGAGGCGATGACGACGTCCTGCTCGCGCTCGCTGGGCCGCTTGCACAGCTTGTTGGTCATGCCGAGCAGGCGGTTGGTCTCGCCCGCCATCGCCGAGACCACGACCACCACGTCGTGGCCCTTCCGGCGGGTCGCGAGGGCGCGGCGGGCCACGTTGCGGATGCGGTCGAGGTCGCCGACCGACGTGCCTCCGTACTTTTGGACGATGAGCGCCATTCGTTTTGGACCTTCGTTCGCCCTTTCTGCGCGTCGAGCTTCTGACGCGCTGGACCTGCCGCCAAGAGGGCGGCGATGTTAGGGAGCGACCACCCCTGTGTCAAACGCCGCGCACTGGGGCCGCGCACTGGGGCCGCGCGGGGGCCGGCCCCCGCTGGATCTGTCCAGTCCCGCTCCGGTAGCGTGCACTCGCGCCCCGTCAGCCGGGCAACGCTTTCGCGAGGCCCCCCATGTCCCAGGAATCCACCCGACGCGTCCTCATCGACGGCGACACGCTCACGCTCGAAGAGGTCGGTCTGGTGGCCGCCCGGGGCGCGCTCGTGGAGCTCGCCCCGCAGGCAGAGGAGCGGGTGGAGCGCGCCCGCGCCCTCGTGGACCGCGCGGCGGAGGGCGAGGAGCCGGTCTACGGCGTGAACACCGGCTTTGGCACCCTCTCCGAGGTTCGCATCGCCAAGTCCGACCTCAAGGCGCTGCAGCGAAACCTCGTCCACTCGCACGCCGCCGGGGTCGGCGCCCCGCTGTCGCTCCCGGAGGCGCGCGCGCTCATGCTCCTTCGCGCCAACGTCCTGGCCAAGGGCTACTCCGGCATCCGCTTGTCGACGCTCCGCTTCATCCTCAATCTGCTCAACCGCGGCGCGGTGCCGGTGGTCCCGGAGCGCGGGTCGGTCGGCGCCTCGGGCGACCTGGCGCCGCTCGCCCACCTGGCCCTCGCGCTGATCGGCGACGGCGAGATGTTCCTCGACGGCGAGCGGCTCCCCGCGCGCCAGGCGCTCGATCGTCTCTCTCTGCCGCCCTTGGTCTTGGAGGCCAAGGAGGGGCTCGCCCTGGTCAACGGCACGCAGGCGCTCTCGGCCGTGGGAGCGCTCGCGCTGCTCCGAGCCGAGGCGCTCTGCCAGATCGCGGATATCGCCGGGGCCATGACCGTGGAAGGACTGTGCGGCTCGCACAAGCCGTTCCGCGCGGATATCCAGGCCATCCGCCCTCACCCAGGCCAGGTGGCGTGCGCGAGCCACCTCCGGTCGCTGCTCTCGCCCAGCGAGATCGCCAAGAGCCACGAGCACTGCTCCAAGGTCCAAGACCCGTACTCGCTGCGCTGCATCCCGCAGGTGCACGGCGCCTCGCGCGACGGAGTGCGCTTCGCGCGCGGCGCCCTGGCGGTGGAGGTGAACGCCGCGACCGACAACCCCCTGGTCTTCGCCGACAAGGGCGAGCTCGTGTCGGGCGGCAACTTCCACGGGCAGCCCATCTCCCTCGCCCTGGACGTGCTGGCGATGAGCCTCACCCAGCTCGCGTCCATCAGCGAGCGGCGGGTCGAGCAGCTGGTCAACCCGGCGCTGTCCGGCCTGCCGCCGTTCCTCGCCAAGAATAGCGGTCTCAACTCGGGTTTCATGATCGCCCAGGTCACCGCCGCCGCGCTGGTGGCCGAGAGCCGCATCCTCTCGCACCCGGCGTGCGTGGACAGCATCCCCTCGTCCGCAGGGCGAGAGGACCACGTCTCCATGGGCATGACCGCGGCGCTCAAGGCCCGCCAGGTGGCCGAGCACGTCCGCACCGCCCTCGCGGTGGAGGTCCTCGTGGCCGCGCAGGCGCTCGACTTCCGCCGGCCCCTCAAGCCCGGCCCCGGAGTCCTCGCGGCCCTCGAGTGCGTCCGCTCCCGCGTGCCGTTCATGGAGGAGGATCGGACTCTCCACCGAGACATCGAGGCCGTCTGCGCGCTCATCGACTCCGGCGAGCTGCTCGCAGCCGCCCACCGAGCGGCCGGAATCTAGCGTAGCGAGGCTGCACCTCAGACCGCCGAGACGCGCGTTGGAAACCGTTGCGGCGCAGCCTCGCGTCGACCGTCGATGGTTGACGGTTCTGCGAGAACCCTACTTAGCGGAAAGCTTGAATCGAATGCATCAGGTTCCGGACGCGGTCGCCCCGCGTTCGCCGCGTCCATTGCCTCCCACCGAGCGGTCGGCCGCCCCGCGAGGCGATCCCCTTGCCGGGGCAAGTGCCGCCGGGTTAATGGAGCAGCAGAGAATCGAGCATCTTGAAGGGGAGAGCTGCCATGGCCGATGCCGATGATAAACGGACCTCCGCTTTGAGCAAGCTTCAATACACGGTGGGCGTGGCCTGCGTCGGCCGGGGAGGCGTGGAGAATGCGCTCACGGTGGGGTGGATAAGTCAGGTTTCGTTCGACCCGCCAATGGTGGCCTTCGCCGTGGACCGGCTCCATTACAGCGAAGAGTTCCTGCGCAGCACCAAGAGCTTCGTCCTCAACATCCTCCCCGAATCGGGCAAGCGGCTCGCCGCCCACTTCGCCCACGAGTCGTATGCGGGCGAAGACAAGCTCAAGGTCGTCCCCAACCGGGCGGCGGACAGCGGAGCGGCCATCCTAGAAGACGCGCTCGCCTACCTCGATTGCGAGGTGGTTTCGATGATTCCCACCGGCGACCACATACTGGTCATCGGAAAGGTAGAAGACGGCGCGGTGCTCCGCGAGGGAGCGGCGCTGACGACCGCCAGCGGCCTGCGCTACCAGAAGAGCAAGCCGCGCAAGTAGGTCACGCGCTCAGAGGCGCGAGGCAAGCGGCTTTCGGCGCAGTGCCGCCGACGGCCCACGCAGCCTCCAGGGCCCCGCTCGTCGCGCGCGGATTTTCCTCACCCCCCTCACCCTTCCCCGCTCGCGGGGAGGGGCGAAGGGGCTGACTCGAGCCAGGGACGGGCGACTGCGCCCGGAAGGAGCGAAGTGGCGATGGCAGAAGGGACGCGCGAGCTGAAGGTCGCTGTGGTGGGCGCCGGTCCGGCGGGGTTCTTCGCCACCGCCGAGCTGCTGAAGCGGGCGGATCTCCGAGTGCAGGTCGACATGTTCGACCGCCTTCCGACGCCCTACGGCCTGGTCCGGCACGGCGTGGCGCCAGACCACCAGAGCATCAAGGCCATCGCCCTGCGCTACGCGCGAGACGCCGACGCGGGCGGCCCGAGGTTCCGGCTCTTCGGCAACGTCGAGGTGGGCCGCGACGTGACGGTGGAGGAGCTCAAGAGGCGCTACCACGCCCTCGTCTTCGCGTTCGGCGCGCAGTCGAACCGGCGCTTAGGGATCCCGGGCGAGGAGCTCTACGGCGTGCACCCGGCGTCGGTGTTCGTCGGCTGGTACAACGGCCACCCCGACTGCGCCTCGCTTCAATTCGACTTCGAGGTCGAGCGGGCGGTCGTGGTCGGGGTCGGCAATGTGGCCCTCGACGTGGCGCGCGTGTTGGTCAAGCCGCCCTCGGAGCTGCGCAAGACCGACATCGCCCACGCGACCCTCGAGGCGCTGGTGCACAACCAAATCCGCGAGGTCGTGCTCCTGGGCCGCCACTCGCAGGCGCAGGCGACCTACACGCCGGCCGAGCTCGAGGAGCTCACGCACATTCCGGACTGCGACCTGGTCGTCGCCCCGGAGGACCGACGGCTCGACGAGCTGACGCAGCGCCAGCTCGCGGACGGCTCGCTCGACGCGCGCGTCCGCAAAAATCTGCAGATCATCCAGGAGAAGGCGCTGGCGGAGCCCCGGCCGGGCCGCAAGTTCGTGCGCCTGCGGTTCTTCACCTCCCCGCTGGAGGTCCTCGGCTCTGAGCGGGTGGAGGGGCTGCTCGTCGGGGAGAACCGGGTCTTCGTCGAAGACGGCGAGGTCCGGCTCGCGCGCGAGGCGCGGACCGAGACGCTCCCCTGTGGCCTCGTGTTCCGCAGCATCGGCTACAAAGTGGCGCCGCTCGCGGGCGTGCCGTACGACGAGGCGACCTCGAGCGTGCCGCACGAGAAGGGCCAGATCCTCTCGCTGGAGGGACGGCCGGCCCCCGGGCTCTTCGTGGCCGGCTGGGCCAAGCGCGGCCCGACCGGCGTCATCGGCACCAACAAGCCGGACGCCGCCGAGACCGTGCAGAGCCTCTTCACGGCCTTCGAGCGAGGCGGGCTGGGTGAGGCGCCGCTTCCGGGGCCGGACGGGGAGATCGTCGCGCTGCTCTCCGAGCGGCAGATCCAGTACGTCAACTTCCCCGACTGGAAGCTCCTCGACCAGATCGAACAGGACCAGGGCAAGGCCGCCGACCGGCCGCGCCTCAAATTCACCGACCTCGCCTCCATGCTCAAAGCGCTGGGCGAGGCGAAGATGGGCGCGCTCCCGCACAAGAAGCTCACCGTGAGCGGGGAGTAGGGCCAAAGTGGACGCGAGCGCCAAGACCTGGCTCGAGAACCTTCGGGACGAGCGCGACGGCGCGGCGCTCTACGAGGGCTTGGCGCGCGCCGAGAAGAGCCCTGCGCGTGCCCAGGTGTTCGAAGACCTGGCCGCGGGCGAGCGGCGCCACGCCGAACTCTGGGCGAAGAAGCTCGAGCGAGCCGGGGTCGCGCTGCCGCCGGACAAGGCCTCTTCGCGCGTTCGCCTGCTCATCTGGATGGCCCACCGGCTGGGAACCTCGTCCGTGCTCTCCCTGGTGATGGACGCCGAGAAGGGCGACGCCGACAAGTACGCGCGCCAAGGGGGCGAGGACGCGCAGCAGCTGGTCCAAGAAGAGGAGGAGCACCGACAGGCGCTGGGCGGCATGCGGGGGCCCGAAGGAGCGGGCGGCGCCGGCGGGGCCATCGTCCGGCGCGAGCGCTGGCACAAGGGCGGGCGCAGCGGGTCCGTCCGCGCGGCGGTGTTCGGGATGAACGACGGGCTGGTTTCGAACCTGTCGCTCGTGCTCGGCGTGGCCGGTGCGGGCGGAGCCCACGGAGCGCTGCTCGTCACCGGGTTCGCGGGCCTGTTCGCCGGCGCCTGCTCCATGGCGGTGGGCGAGTACGTCTCTGTCGCCAGCCAGCGCGACCTGCTCAAGCGGCAGATCGACCTCGAGCGGCGCGAGCTGTCGGAGGCGCCGCAGGAAGAGGCCCAGGAGATCGCGCAGATCTTCCGGCAGAAGGGGCTCTCGCAAGATCAGGCGGAGCGCACGACGCGAGAGCTGCTCAAGAATCCGGACGCCGCGCTCGACACGCTGGTGCGCGAGGAGCTGGGGCTCGACCCGGAAGACCTGGGCTCACCCCTGGGCGCGTCGGCTTCCAGCTTCGCCACCTTCGCCTTGGGCGCTTGCCTGCCGCTCCTCCCCTTCTTCGCCGCATCGGGTGCGACCGCCATCGCCGCGAGCATCGCGCTCTCGGCGTCGGTGCTGGGCGCCGTCGGCGGGATGCTCGGCTTCGTGTCGGGGACGAGCCCGCTGCGGTCGGGCCTGCGGATGGTCCTCCTGGCCACCGCGGCGGCGGGCGTGACGTTCGGCTTGGGGCGGCTGGTGGGGGCGAAGCTGGAATAGCGGCTATTCCTCGTCGCGGGTCTGGGTGGCACGCCAGAGCTCCTCGTACTTGCCGCGCACCGCGAGGTCGAGGTCGTCAGCCAGCCCCAGCGGCAGACCGGCGGCGCGAATCAACTCCAGCACGTCCGCGAGGTCCTTGAGGGTAGCATCTTCCCCTCGGCATTCTTTGCGTTACACGAGGCCTGCAATGTTTGAGCTCCTGGAGCTTGTGAATAACAGACCCTTCCAAGTACCTCTCCGAGACGAAGGCGAGCAACATCGCCGACGAGCTTCGAATTGAATTCGAGGGCACGAAGGCACTCCCGGCGCGCTACGCCAGCGAAGGCACCCTCCTTGCTGTCGGACTCTTGGCCTTTCTCCACCTTCCGGCCTGCCCACGAATTGTCCTGCTGGACGACATCGACCGGGCACTTCACCCGCGAGCCCAGGCGGAGCTCGTTACCTCGATTCGCAGAATTCTCGAACAAAGACCCGAAATCCAGGTCGTGGCCACAGCACACTCCCCCTACCTCGCCGACAGCTTCACCCCCGAGGAGGTCGTCGTCCTTGGCCGACCCAAGGGCGGTCCGATCGCTGCCCAGCGACTCGCAGATCATCCCGACAAGAAGCTCCTCAAGTCATTGACCACGGGCGAATTCCTCGCCGCATCGGGCGCTGATTGGTACGGCCTATGACTCCAGTCGCGCTGACGATCATTCACTGCTCAGAGGACGAGTTGGCCGGGCATGTCGCCGAGCACCAATCCGAGGTCCACGCGCTGCTCGGCGGCAATCCCCGGGCAAAGTCCGCCTGACATTCACGCCGCGAGCTAATCGTCCCCCGCGCCCACGTGCCCTGCCCCCGGCCGCATCTCCGGCGGCGCGTCGTGCGGCATGCTCCCCTTGTGCGAGCGGAAGTAGACGAACGGCGTGGGGAACAAGAAATTCGACACGCGTGAGGTGTAGATGTCCGCGTAGCTCTCCACCTGCCGCGCGAGGTGGCTCTTGTCGGTGCCGGCGCGCATGAGCGGTCCCCAGCGCGAATTGCCCACCTCGCCGGCGGCCACCGCGAGCGGGGTGATGGCCTCGTCGAGCGCGGCGATCTTCGAGCGCAGCGACGCGTGCTCGCGCTCCAGGTCGGGCAGCATGGCGTCCAGCTTGGGGCCGTAGTGGCCCCGCTTTCGCTGGAGGGCGAGGCGGGCCTGGCAGGAGACGTGCTCCAGCCGGACCTTCTCCTCCATGAGCCGGTCGAGCTCCCGCTGCGTCGGCGCGAAAGCCTCCAGCGCCTCGATCTCCGCCTCCAGCTCGCCCAGCACCAGCGCCGTCCGCCAGCGGAGCGCGCTCTTGGACACGTGGACGTCGCCCCACATGTGGTCGCCGACGTAGAGGATCTCGTCGCCCTGGGCTTTGAGGAATCGCTCCACCTGGCTCGCGCTCCCGCCGAGGTAGACGCCGCCCTCTGAAATCCCGGAGACCGCCGGGCGCAGGAGCCCGTCCTCGCTCACTACCTCGAACAGGGGCGAGCGCGACAGAAAGAACTCCGGCTTGCGCGCCCCGATGATGATGACGTCGAACAGGTCGCGCCAATGCATGCCCTGCGGCAGCTCCCGGTCGAAGGCGTAGCGCATCATGCTCTCGGTGTAGCTCCACTCCGAGTTGGTGATGAGCATCAGCTTCTTGCCGGCCCGCTTCTGGTCGAGCAGCGCGACCGTGGTCTGCGGGTCGAGCCTGACGAACCGGTCGGGGTCGGCGACGATCTCCGCCTTGAGCGCGCCCTCCATGTGCGCGGCGTCGAGGGTCGTGTGGACGCGCTGGTAGAGGTCGGAGTAGCCCAGCACCTCCGGCAGTTGGCGCGCGTCCAGCAGGTCCACCGCCTGCGCGTAGAGGCAGGCCTCGGAGAGCGAGAAGAGCGTGTTCAGGAACACCCAGCGCGGCTCGGCGAGGTCGACGATGGCCCGGGAGTAGGTGCGCCGCTGCTCCTCGAAGTCGAGGGGCTTCGTGCCGTGGAAGACGCGCTTGACGTACCCGAAGCGGTTCGCCTTGACGACGTTCCCCAGGGCCGTGTCGATGATGAGCCCGCGGGCGACGAGGGCCGGGTCGAAGGCGAGCTGCGACACCGGCCAGCCCCGCTCCTCGAGGCGCCGCTTGGCGTGCTCATACGCCCGCTTTTCCCACTCCTCGACCCGGTAGTGGATGAGCGTGTAGTCCATGTCGTAGCCGATGGCCCGGATGGCCCGCATGTTGAGCGTGCGGTTGCAAAAGACCGCGCGCGCCGGGGGAGGGGTGACCTTGAGCGCTTCGAGCCAGCTCATCGCGTGTGCCTCGCTGGGGTGAGTGACGGGTCCTTCAAGGAGTGCCTCGGGGACGCTATCCGCGCGCGCGCTCGGCGCCAAGCCGCTTTCCTAAAGACCTTGACGTGCCCTGCCGGGTGGTTACTTGATTGAATATGAGCGCACCCCTCGTCTTTCGCTGTGCCCACTGCGGCGCCTTCAACCGAGTGGGCCTGGTCGCGCCCGGGCGGCAAGCCGTCTGTGGTAAGTGCAAACAAGACCTCGGCACCTCCGGCGAGCCCGCGCATGTCGACGGCGCAGGCCTGAGGCGGGCCGTCGAGGCGTCCCCTGTGCCGGTGCTGGTCGACTTCTGGGCGCCCTGGTGCGCGCCCTGCCGCGCCTTCGCACCGGTGCTCGAGGCCTACGCGCGCGAGCAGGCCGGCCAGCTGGTGGTCCTCAAGCTCGACACCGAGGCCAACCCAGCCGTGGGCGCCGAGCTGTCCATCCAAGCCATCCCCACGCTGGCGCTCTTCCGCGGCGGGCGGGAGGTCCAGCGCGCGAGCGGCGCATTGCCGCTGAGCGAGCTGCGGCGCTTCGTGGACGCGGCCCGGCTCAGCGTCGGCACCTGAGCGCGGCGGCCCGCGAGCCTCTTGAGCGACGAGGGAGTTGCGCACCCCTCCCCTTCCCGGCGTACCCTGCGCGGCCCATGATCCGTCTGACCTTCCTCGGCACATCGGCCGCCGCCCCCACGGTGACTCGAAACGTCACGGCCGTCGCGCTCAAGCGCGAGGGCGATCTCATGCTCTTCGACTGCGGCGAGGGGACGCAGCGCCAGATGATGCGGTACGGGACCGGCTTCGACGTGAAGGACGTGTTCTTCACGCACCTGCACGCCGACCACTTCCTGGGGATCATCGGCTTCGTGCGCACGCTCTGGATGGCGGACCGCAAGGACCCGATGCGCCTCTACGGGCCCAAGCCGGCAGGGCGAATCCTCACCCAGGCGCTGACGCTGGGGCTGCAGGGCGCGCGGTTCCCGGTGGAGGTCCACGAGCTGAAGGAAGGCGACGCGGTCCAACGCGACGGCTACGAGGTGCGCGCGTTCAAGGTCGACCATCGGATCAACGCACTGGGCTACGCGCTCGTCGAGCCCGACCGGCCCGGGCGGTTCAACCTGGAGCGGGCGCGCGAGCTGGGCGTTCCGGAGGGGCCGCTGTTCGGCAAGCTCCAGCATGGACACACCGTGGTTCTCGCCGACGGCCGGAGCATTGCCCCGTCCGACGTACTGGGGCCGGCGCGGCCGGGCCGCAAAGTGGTCGTCTCCGGCGACACGCGGCCGTGCGCCTCGACTCAGCAGGCTGCCGCCGGCGCGGACCTTCTGGTGCATGAAGCGACCTTCGGCGACGAGGAGCAGGAGCGCGCGCTGGAGACCTCGCACAGCACCGCCCGGGAGGCGGGGCGGGTGGCGAAGGAGGCCGGCGCGAAGAGGCTCGTGCTGACGCACGTGTCCAGCCGGTACGACTTGGACGTGGGGCCCTTGCTCAGGCAGGCGCGCGAGGAATACCCCAAGGTCGAATTCGCGCACGATGGGTTGCAGATCGAGGTGCCGCTGAAGGACGAGTAGCGGGCGCCCGGTTCGGCAACGGGACCGGCGGGGCTGCCTCCAGGCGCGCCGTTGCATCTTTGGCGACCGAGCGGGAGAATGCTTGGATTCGCTCGATTCGACCGCCGCTTTGGTTGAAGCATCGTCTGTTGCGCGCAAGACAATGCGCGGGCGGGAAGGGGGCAGCGTGGCACTCTCGCTATCGTTCGATATCGGTTTCGGCGTAAGGCTGCAGCTCTTCGCCACATTCATGCTATCGGCGAAGGAAGTTGCTGATCGGCTGACATTCTTCGGCGACGAAGTGACCAAGGTCGACCTTTGGGGAAGGAGGGAAGAAGCCCTTCACCTCGTCTGGCGGCTCATGGCCGACCCCCTGCCCTGCATGCAGCTTCGGTCCTTCGCCGCGGATGCCGGCATCGGATACGCGTCCCATGACCTGAGCGAGTGCGACGACCGCGCCGTGGCGCAGATCGTCGCTCACGCGCTGTCACGCGGCGAGGTGACGATCTACCGCGTCAAACAGAGGCCCTACTCGCCGCCCCGCATCGTGGAACCGCCGCCTTCGCCCGGGCCCAGCTATGCGCCGCCGTCGAAGTACTTCGAGCTTCAGCTGGTGTTCGACCACGATGGCTCGGGCGTTCGACAGGTCCCATTGCAGGTCGTTGGTTCCGACGGGGAGGCCCACAAGGCGACAACCAATGCGGAAGGCCGCATTCGACTCAACGGCGTGGAGCCCGGAGCGTACGAAGTGTCGGCCTCGAGCGAAGGCGCCCAGGTCGGGACCTCGGTGACCGCGTGCGGCTGGGATAGACCTGAGAAGCCTCGAGAAGCGAGCCAGGACGAAAAGCGGGCCGCGTCTGCGGTGAAGCATCTCGTGGCGGTCGAGGAACACCGCGTTCGCACTGGGGAGAGGCTCGACAGCATCGCGCAGAGCGCGGGGATGACCTGGCAGGGCCTCGCACTTTTCAATTGGGGAACGACGGATCCAGACGAGATCAACGAGCACCTCGCTTCCAAAGTCGGTTGCACCAAGAAGACGAAGGACGGCAGGAACTACCTCTTCAGCAACCGGGACAGGCCAGGGATCGTCCTCATCCCCAGGCCCTGGCGCGCGCCGGGCCTCGAGACGCGCAAGTCCCACGTTCTGCGCGTCAAGGTGCTGAGGCATCCGCCACGTTTCGTTTTCTTCTCGTCCTGAATTCGCCAAAGGGGAGCACTTCGATGGATGTCGATCTGCCAATCCGCGACGCTCACGATCCCGATGACCTTTCTGCCCAGAACGAAACCGGACCCGACGGATACTTTCCCATCGGCGACAACGGCTTCTGGCACGGCGGCGTTCACCTCCGCACGACGAGGCCGATCGTCGCGATTCGAGATGGCACATTGGTCGCCTACCGAATCAACCGAAGGCTTCTTAACGCGACCCTCGACGGAACGACATTCGAGCTTTCGACCGGCTTCGTCCTGTTGCGGCACGAGACCGCGACGCCGCTCGGCCATAAGCTCGAATTCTGGTCGTTGACCGCGCACCTCTTGCATTGGGAGGCCTACCGCGACGACCCAACCTTGGAGACCCCCGTCTTTCTCCGGGCCAAACGGCCCGAGAAGGTAATCACCGAGGCCGCCGGAAAGGGCGTTCGCCTCGCCGGCGATGCTGGCCCGGCCTCGGCGGTGGGCATCGTGCCCTGCGGTGCGAGGGTCGAGCTCACGGGGGCCTCCGCCCCGAACGGCCACTGGGCCAAGGCAATACCCGAGATGGCCAAGGCTCGCTGGGGCTCGCTCGAGGGGTGGCTGCGCATCGACGACCGAACCTCGGCGCCGGAGCGCGGATGCACGCAATTTTTGGCGCGAAGCGCCGTGAAGGTGTTGTCAGGCTCCGACCCTGCCACGGTCGAGGGCGAGATCCCATCCGGCTCGTTCTTCACCGTGGGAACAGGCGCGCCCTCCGGCAACGCCTGGAATCGCAGCCTCGCGCGCGGCAGAGTCCGCGAAGTCACCTGTGGCGCCTTGCACGGATTTGCCGTACTCGCCGGCGCTGCGACCGCGGCGGAGCGGCGAATCATCGCGGAGACGGACGACCCGGGACCCCGGAAGCGAGGCCTTGCGGTTCACGCCGCCGCCGATTCGGTCTCCCCCGTCGTCGCCGTCCTGCCGAAGGGCACGCTCGTTCGGTTCAAGGAGCCGCAAGCCGTTCAGTTCACGAGGACCACGACCTACCATGAGATCCTCGAGGGCGGCTTCGTCCCGGTCGACAGGACCACACTCCAGGAGGAATGGGCCATCGGCCAGCCCGAGGCATGGGACGCGGTGGTTCGGCCGAGGACTCCGGTGAAGGTCTCGAGGGGCGACATTCTTGGCTGGGCCGGCGTGTACATGCGGGAGGAGGCACAGGCCACAGGCCGGCCGCTCATCGGCCCGGACAATCTCATCCATTTCGAGGTGTTCTCGACCGACGCGAAGGACCTGATGGCGAACCCGCACAATGAGCATTGGTTCTCCGACCTCGCCCTTCGCCTCGCGCCCCGGACCGTCCTCAAGCGGTGTGAGCCGCTGCCGGAGGCCCGAAATCCCACGATCGCCGTCGACCTTCGAAAGGACGCAGAGGTTCGCATCTCCGAGCGGTTTCCCGGGTCCGACCACGTGAAGATTTGGCGCCACCAGGTCACCGGCTGGAAGCGCACCAGCGAGCTCGGGCACTTTCGCGATTCCGGGTATGCGCTCGTCGGGCACGCCGGCCCATTCTACAGCGCTCCGCCCGAGTGCTGGTGCGACAAAGCCCTTCCTCCCACCGTCGATCTTCGCGCCCAGCCGGGTGACTACCTCATCCGCCTGGAGTCGCGCGAGGTTCCCGAGACCTTCAAGCAGGTGCAATATGAGACGGGCACTCCGAGACCGCTCGTGACAAAGGGCTGGGCTCGAGAGCACGACCTCGGCGATTACTATGCAAAGGCTCGGCGACCTTCCAAGGCCGTGGAATTGGCTCTCGCCGCGAAGCCCGCATCCTGGTCGGCGACGCTCGACGCCGCGCCTGCTGCGCAGGTCCGAATCGCAGGGAACACCTGGGTTCGCCAGGACCGAGAAGAGCGCGTTTCACAGGCTTTTCACAAGGTCAAACAAGGCGCGCAGGAAGGTTGGATACTCAAGGAACACATTGCGGCGGCAATCCCAGCGAAGAAAGCCCTGAAGATTGGCGCGTCGACTCGGCTGCTCACTGCGCTTCCTCAAGACCTCGAGGGATTGCGAACTGCCGCAGCCACCGTGCTCGCTCCGGGCGCCGAGCTGACTGACCTTGGCGCTGAGCAAAGCATCAGCGAGACCTGGACCTTGGTCGCGTTTCGCGACGCCGGTGGCAATGAAGTGACCGCGTGGGCGAGGGCCAGCCTGCTTGGGCCGCTGTACGAAAAGAGATACGTGCTTCGGGCGCCGCTCTCGAGCCTCTTCAAAGAGATGCCTACGGTTGCTAACCCAAGGCCTAACAAACCGCCCCCACCTCGGTACGACCTCACCACCATGGAGACATCGGATTTTCAGCGAACCGCGATTCAAGCTGCCGCGGGCGACGCGCTAGAATGGCTCGATCTCAACTTCACCGCAAAGGAGCGCTGGGAGAGACTCCAGGTCGATGGAGCAACGACGAGCGGCTGGCTACGCCACACCAAGCTGCTCCACGCCACCAACGAAGCGCCGCGGCACTATCGGCTTCTCGAGGACATCCATTTCCTGGAGCCTGCAGCTCCAGAGCAAATCGCATTCAATGGAAACGCCGGCGACCTCCTTGAAGTGCTCGGCGAAAGAGCGTCAGCGGGCATCGCCTATCAACAGGTGAAGCTCGGCTCCAAGCAAGGCTGGTGGCCGAAGGCAGATCTCGGCGACAATGCCGATGAGGCCGCGCTCACGCGTCGCCTCTCGAAGTCGGTTCCCTTCCTTCTCAAGGACGCACCGAGAGACCCGCCGGACAGAATCCACGTAACCGCTCTACGTGGCGATGCGGTACTCGTTGCACCTGACCCTGCAGTCGATAAGGCTTTCACCAAAGTCTCGGTCTTTATCACGCGCGACGAGGAGCGCTGCCAAGGCTTCGCACCCGCCTCAGAGCTGCCTGGCAGAATTCCCGCCGGGATGGCCGCATTTCGGCACACTCCTCGCTTGGCAAGGAACCTCACGCGCGTTCATTCCTTCGACCCGGCAACGACCTATGTCTTCGATCATGACGCCGGAACGATTGCCTCCGAGCGCACGCTCGACAGGCCGGCCCACGAGGCACTTCGCCGCGACTTGGCTGGCCACCTTTGGGCGGAGATTGCAGGTCGCGACGCTCACGAACCGAGCGGCTGGGTCGACCTGCACATCGACCTCGCGTCCCGGCGCACGGAACATAGTGGTCTTTCCATTACCTCTGCGTACAACTGGACCGACTGGCGGACCTACGAGGAGGAGCCGGGCACCACTGCCGAATCAAGATTTTTTAGCGAAGACGGCTATTGCGACGTTCCGTCTCTTATCGCTCTCATTGAGAAGGACACGGACGGCAAAGCGCGCGCAGGCGGAGCGATCGACGACGACGTGACACCGACCGAGATGCGCGAGGCCCTTGCAGTCACCGCGGTCCGCGAGAAACTTCGAAACGCCGCGTGTCTACACCCGAGCGAATGGGACGCCGGGGCCGACAACCACCTCAAGAAATGGGAACGCCTCAGAAAGCACTTGACGGACAATTCTTTCCGCGAGCACACCGACTACTTCGAGGAGCTTCAGTTTTGGGGCGAGACTTTTCGAGGCACAAGCGCCGAGCCTGCATCGTCCAGCGTTTGGCATCACCATCCCCTCGGGTTTGCCCGACATTTGAAAAGAATGCGCGGGCTCACCGCCGAACAACTACAGCGAATTCTTCCTGGAGCACATGCCTCCGACATCGAGAAATACATCGCCCACTTGAATGAAACGATGGTGCGCTACGAAATTGACACTTCCCTCTTGCAGGCCCACTTTTTGGCACAAGTCGGCCACGAGAGCGCCCAGCTTTCCTCCACCGTCGAGGGACGGTGGGGCGGTCGCGACCACCCGAACGCCGGCGAACTCTACGAAGCGCGCTTTGGCGACCTAATGAACATCCGTCCCGGGGACGGAAAGCGCTTCAAAGGACGAGGACTGATCCAGCTGACAGGCCGCACAAATTATTCAATTTATGGCGCCTTCCTTGGCGTCGACTTGACGGCGAATCCGGAGATTGTTGCTTCGGACCCGTTTCTGGCTTGCGACGTCGCCGGTTGGTTCTGGCGCCGTGGGGGCGACCGGGACCTGAACGAACTCGCCACAGCAGCCGACGACGCAACCGTGGCCACGTTGACGCAGAAAATCAATGGTGGCATCAACGGGCTTCCGCAGCGTCTCGAATTTTTTCGAAACGCAAAACGCATTATTATTGACTAAGCATTATATTCATTCCCGGAGAGAACGTAGATGTTCTACACCATTGTCATTGGCCTAGCACTTGCTCAATTCACTGATGAACCTTCCTGGCCTTCTACCATCAAGGCCGACCACGTTTGCTCAAGCAGTCCTGACGGGGACCTTGACGGCGACGGGAAGCCCGACTTGGCGTGCGTAGTCGGGAGTGACGTCGACGACCCTAATTCTTCGATCGTCGTCGTATTGTCAAGCAGGCCTCAGGTTCTGGCACTTAATGCAGCCAGGGCGCTTCGCGGCTGCTGCCTCTCTGCCGGGGCTTCTATCGTGCGGCGCACAACCCATAGTTCCGTAGAGGCGATCGAGAGCGGCACCGACTGGCGGCATTCGCTTTCGTTTGGGTATTGGGGGACCGTATTCAAGCTAGAATGGGAGGAGCTCGAATTTTCCTATCAATTCACTCATGGGGACATGCCGACAGTTCATGCCGGAATTGCAAGGTCCTTTGAGAACGGCATCGCTCCGAGCTCCTCACGCTGGGCTCCGGACTACGATAAGCCTATCGGCCCGGACCTTGAAAAGCCGAAACTATATACGGACTGGCTCGATCTCTACGCGATGGGAACCCACGCTTCGCGGGCTCGTGACCCCTGGCGTCCTATTCTCTTGGAAACGAGAAGCGTCTCGTCGCAGCAGTACGTCATCGGAAGGTCCAAGACTTCGGGGCCTCCTGTCACTCTTTCTTTCGCTATACGAGCGCGAACTCAAGGCTCCAAAGTCCATTTCGAACTCGACGTGAAAGACGACGACGTCCAGATCACCTCCAACGCCCCCAATGCACGCCTCGGCGACCGCCTCGAGGTCTGGTGGGATCGCGGCGGCGATCCGTGGTCGGAGGGCGACTGGGCGCCCAAGCTCGCGCCCGTCCCCCAGACGACCTCGGGCGTCCTGCTCCTGCCGCTGCCTGAAGGGCAAGTCCGTGTGAGCTCTCTCTTCCCCAGCGGAGCAAAGCCGCCGGCGATCAAGGCCTCCTGGAAGCGGACGCCCGCGGGCTACTCCGTCGAATTCGAGATCGACCGGAGCGTCCTCGAAAGCACCGAGAAGATCACCCGGGAGACCACCGTCGACCTCGACGAGGAAGTCGCGAACTTCACGATCGCCATTCGCGACGTCGACGCGAACACCGAGCCCGGAATGGAAACCGGTCTGGCGACCTCCACCTTCGAGCCACCTGGCGCCCCGTTCGGCCTGGGGTGGCTCCATCTGCCGAAGCGACAGCCGGCGAAGGCAACTCCCCATGCTCCGGCTGCACCGGCCCCAGCGGCGATACCGCCGAAGCCCTAGGAACTCTCCCTACTCCCCCACCCCCTCATAGCTCAAGGTCTTCATCAGCGCCTTCCTCTGCTTCTCCACCGCCTCATCGAGGAAGTCGAGCGCCTCGTCCAGCTTGTCCATGAGCCGGCGCGGCTCGCGCTTCATCTTCGGGTTCGAGAAGAGCGCGTGGGCGAGCCACGGAAACACCGCGGTCACGTCCGCGTGCACGTAGACCGAATTCATCTCCGCGCACTCCGCCGAGACCTTGCCCCAGGTGTGCCCCTCGGACGCCGGGCAGCTCGAGAGCGCGCCGTTGTCCACCGGGTCGACGCAGAACTGCACGTCGACGTCGAAGCCCTCCGTCGGCACGAACAGGATCTGGTCGAGCAGCGGCTCGCCCTGCAGCGTGTAGTTCTTCGGCACGCCGCCGCCCAGCATCCAGATGGCCATCCGCTTGCTGTAGTGGTGGCGCGCGTAGTGCTGCACCGCCGCCATGGCGTAGACGTCGGCGCAGACGTCCAGCTCGAGCTTGAACTTCTCCCCGAGCAGCCGCTTCAGCTTGACGATATTCAGGAAGATGGACCCGTCCTGCACCGCGCCCACGAACACCGGCACGCCGTACTTGTAGCAAGTGGAGAGCAGGCTCGGCCGCTCGACCTTGAGCGCCTTCTCCAGCGCCGCCATCTCTTTGCCGAGCAGGTAGTGGAGCTCCGCCGTCGTCATCTTCCGCTGGAACTCCGGCTTCTGGAGAATGGCGGAGAAGAGCCGGTCCGTGTCGAGCAGGACGTCCTCGAAGAAGCCCAGGTCGTAGATGCGGATGATGCGCGCGAGCCGCAGCTGCACGTCGCCTGCGTTGGGGTTCACCTCGCGAATGGCGTGCCCGATGACGCGGTGGGCGTCGTGGTACAGGTTCGCGCCCGTCGTCGTCAGGCAGGAGACGAGCCCCCGCTCGATGAGCGGGATGACGGTGCTCTGGTGGAGCCCCGCCGGCGTCATGGCGCCGGAGAGCGTGAGGAAGAGCGTGCAGTCCTCCTCGATGGAGCGCTCCATCAGCTCGTAGCCGGTGCGCACCTGGCGGCCGACGAACGCCGGGAACGCGGAGTCGAGGAGCTCGCGCGCGCTCTGGCGTCCGGTGATGGGGCTGGGTTCGACGTTCTTCGCTTTGGCGAAGTCCTTGCTGACGGGCGAGCTCTTGGCTTTGGCCATGATGTTTCGAAATCCTCCTGGCGCCTCATGGGCGGGCACGGGCGCGGACGTTACCAAGAAACGCGTCGCAGAGGCGGACCGTTTTACCTCGGACGATGGCCCGGCGCCTGGGCGAGCGAGACGCCGCGTCAGGTGGGCTGAAGCCCCGCCAACCCCTGCGCCGCCTTCCAGTCCACGATGGGGACGTCATGGCCGGCCAGCCGGAACTCCACGCTCTGGCGCATTCCCTCGCCGTCCCCGGCGATTTGGAAAGGCATCCGGCGCGAGAAGGTCATCCGCGCGCGCTTGGCGAAGAAGTCATGCATCCCCGGCTGCGGGAAGTGCCCGGAGTAGAGCCGGGGGATGTTCGGCACCGCCTCGGTGACCGGCCGGTCATAGACGCGCAGGTTGAGAAAACCGGGCTTCGCGCGCGCGAACGGGTACGAGCGGAGCCCGAAGCCCCACTCCTCGATTGCCGCCGCGCCGCCCACGCTGATGGGCCCCTCGTACAGAATGCGCGGGTCCTTGCCGGTGAACCCCGCCCAGGGCACCGGCTGGCCGGTGGCGTCGAGGACGAAGGCCTCGTCGCCCAGGTTCTCCACCGTCACCCGCGCCGGTCCCTTTCGCAAAAGGAGCATGAGCTCCTCGGGCACGGTGATGCGGAACAGCGAGTAGAAATAGCCTCCCAGGCCCTTGTGCAGGCGGGTGGAGAAGCTCGACATGAAGAGCTGGCTCGAGCGCTTGTCCAGGTTGCGCAAATAGTCGTTGAGGATGCGCGCGTCCCAGCCCACGCCGGCGAACTGGCAGAGGGTGTCCTCGACCTCCACCAGGCTGAAGCGCGACGTCGGCAGCTCCCGCGGCAGGAGCGGCAGCAGCGGGACCAGCTTCTTGAACGGCACCGAGCCGGCCGCGTTCGCCCAGCCATTCCCCGTCCCCAGCTTCAAGAGCCCCACGGTCGGAAGCGGCCCCGACCAGGTGCGCCGCAGCTCGTTGAGCAGCCGCGCGATGGTGCCGTCGCCGCCGCCGACGAGGATTGCGTAGGGCCGCTCCTCGGCCATGAGCTGCACGTGCCGGCGCGCCTGCTCGAAGTCGCTGCAGACCAGGAGCTGCGCCTCGGGGAGCGCCCGCTCCAGCGCGCGCACCACCTTGGGCGTCACCGCCTTGGCGCGGCCGTTCAGGTAGACCGCCAGTCCTCGCCCAGCTCCGATGAGCTCCATGGCCGCCATTCCTTACACCGAGTCGGCCGCCGCTGTCGTGACATCGCGGCCCGGGCGGCCTCGCGTGAGTGCAATAAAGAGCGCTTCCAAGCGCGCCATCCGCCGCCCGCCCCGGCCCGGCGACCACGGCGCCGGCGGGGGCAACTCCAAGGCCTCGTGCGCCTCCTCGAGGCTCCCGCAGCGGCGGCGCAGTCGCTCGTTGCACACCGTCCGCAGGTCGACGTGGGGCGGTGGCGCGACGCCCGAGCGCGCCAAGAGCCCCGACGGGAAATGCCCCCAGCTGCAGGCCACGTCGTCGGGCCGGGCGAACGCGGCCCAGCGCCTGCGAAACTCCTCGACGGAGACCGAACGGCAAAGCTCGGCCTCGGTGAGGTCCAGGTTCTCGAGCATCGTGGGGCTGCGCCCCGAGGGCGGCTCGACGAGGCACTCGAAGCGCCCGCCAGTCGCGGGCCGGGCGGCGAGCCAGTGGACCAGCTCGGCGGGCCGCGCCTCGCGCGCCGGCCAGCCGTTGCCCTCGCCGTAGAACAGCAGCGCGCGCTCGAGGCCGCTCTCCAGCGGCGCCGGCAGCGGCGGCAAAGGCCTGGGGCCCGCGCGGACCTTCCTGCGGGGCGAGCTCTTGAGGCCGCTGGTGAACGACAGCTGCCGCTCGACCAGGGCGGTCAGCGGGGCCGTCATCGCCGCGTGCCGCCCGGGCACGCCGGCGATGGCGTCGAGCAGGTACGAGACCGCCTCGAGGGTGGAGACGCAGTGAGGCTCGGGCTCGGCGCGGATGCGATAGGCCGAGGGCTGCCCGGGTTCCAGGCGGTAGGCGGGGAGCTCGCGCAGCCAGCGGTTGGTCCGCCAGATCTTCTGGGCCTGCCACCAGGTGCCGTCGATGACGAACACCGTGAGCGGGTCGGGCTCGCGGGCGAGCTCCCGAGCGTCGCGGGCGCCGGGCGCCGGGTAGAGCACCACCGCCCGCCCGCCCGCGCGGCGTGCTTGGGCCTCGGGGTGGCGCTCGAAGTCGATGCCGACGAGGAGCCGGGAGCGCTCGACCGACAGGTGGGCCATGCGCGCGGTGCCCACCGGGTTCCTCGCTTCGCGGGGGTGCTGCAGGAAGACGAGCTGCGCCCGCGTCGCCTGCGGGACGAGGTGCTTGCACCAGCAGTGTTCGGCCGGCTGCCTGCACCGCAGGCATGCGGGCCGCGGCGGTGGCTCTGCGAGGGCGGCGTCGAGCATCGCGCGGCAGTCTCCTCGAGCCAGGGCACCAGGGCAAGCCGCGCAGGCCCCGACCGTGCGAGCGGCGGCGACCCTCTGCGCTCGAGGCCCGACGGGACTTACCGTCGCAGGCAGCAAATGCGCGTCGCAGCAGCTTTTCAAACTGATTCGCGTTCAAGCCAAGCGGGGACGAGATAGGCTCGGGCCCGCGCGCCGGCCGATGCCGAGACGGCGCGAATTCGCGTCGGTCGCGGTCTCCGAGCGGCCGCGCGAAGGAGAGCCTCGATGGAACTTGTCGTCCTTCAGCCCATCGGCATCATCCACTCGCCGTTCCAGGCCCAGGTGGGCACGCCGATCCAACCCGCCTTCTCGCGCGACGCCCGCGGGCGAGTGGCGGTCTTCGAGCCCTTCTTGGACGCCCTGGCGGACCTCGCGGGCTTCGAGCGGCTCTGGCTCCTCTATCACCTCGACCGCGCGGCGGCGTTCAAGCCCCGGGTCGTGCCCTACCGCGACACCGTCGAGCGCGGGCTCTTCGCCACGAGGTCGCCGAGCCGCCCCAACCCCATCGGCCTCTCGGCGGTGCGGCTGATTCTCGGTCGAGCGGGACGGGCTGCTGGTGGAGGGCCTCGACGTCCTGGACGAGACTCCGCTGCTCGACATCAAGCCCTACGTCCCCGAGTTCGATTCCCACCCTTCTTCGAAGGCGGGCTGGTTCGAGTCCGCGCTGAAGACAGAGCGCGCGGACGGCCGCTTCGAGCGGGAGCCGAAAGAGCGATAGGGCTCACCGGCCGCGGTGGCGGCGCTTCTGCTTCTCGCGGCGCAGGCGGTAGCGGCGCTCCACCTCGCGCTCGGCCTCCTCGCGCGAGCGGACCTTGTGCTCGCGCTTTTGCGCCTCGAGGGCCAGCCGCATGGCCTCCTGCGCGCGGGTGCTCGGCGCCGGTGCGGCCGCCGCCCTCGCCGCCTCGCGCTGAACGCGCTTCGGGCTCTTTTGCCTCCGCGGAGGCGAATCGCCGACCGCGGCGGTCTTCCAGGCGAGGCCGCGCCAAAGGTCCAGCGCGGCGTAGACCTGCGCGTCCGAAGGCTCCGCGCCGAAGACCACTCGAGCGACGGCCAGGCCTCCCGCCTCATCCCGCTCGAAGACGCCCACCCAGAACGGAGCGTCGAAGTAAACCGTGAGCACCGCCATGGCGCGCGCCTCCATCGCGAGGCGCTCGGGAGCGCCTCGGGCGAAGGCCGCGGGTCCGCTCGAAACCGCGAGCGGTACAGGAGCTCTCGGGGCCCGAGAGCCGACCGGGCTCACCCTCCGGTCTGCCTTTTTTCGGCCGAAGATTGTAGCTGCCGAGTGTCGCCGCCGGCGCCGCGCGCGTCAACGGCTGCGGCGCTCGCTTTCGCCTCTAAGGCAGCGGCTCGACGCGCACCCGATTCCGGTAGACGCCCGCCGCGTGCCCCGCCGTCTCGGCGCCGCGGCCCACCGAGGTTCCCGCGAGGGTGAGCTGGATTTGCGCCTCGCCCCCTGCCAGCGAGAACTCCACGGCGTTGACCGGCGCGCCCCAACCCGCAGTCGGCGAGAGCGAAAGCCCCGCCTGAGCCGCCCAGTCGTCGAAGGTCACCCGACATAGGGGAACCGCGCCGTCGAGCAATGTGATGCCCAGCGGGGCGTCGCGCGCGAGCGGCCCTTCGGCCAGAGTTTGAAACGGGCCCTTGTCGGAGTCCGAGGCCTGCGTGACGCGGAAGGTGCCGGCCGGCTCGAGCCAGGCCTGGCGCTGCGGCGCGCCGCTCGGGTGCTCGGCGGCCAAGACCTCGACAGGGCGATCCGCCGCCGGCGAGAAAGCCAGAGACGGATGCGCCGCGCCTCTCAGGCGCAGTGTGGCAAAGGCGTTCAGGTGCGAGTACAGCGGCGCCTGCAGCCAAGCGAAGGACTCGAGGGTCACACTGCGCCCCGCCGGGGCGACCGACAAATAGCGCTCCAGGGTCCCCGAGTACTTGATGTCCACGGCGTCGCCGCGCCACTGCAACGCCACCGGCACCAGCGTCGGGCGCTGGCGCGGCCCCCGCGCCCAGAACCGGTCCGGCGAGCGCGTGAAGAAGCGCAGCAGCGGCTCGATCTCCAGCTGGGCGGCGCCGCAGGGGATTGCCGCGGCGGCGCGCCAGACGTCGATGCGAGCGGGGCCCACGGCGATCGAAGCAGGCGGCTGTGGCGTGAGCGGAAGGATTGGCATGCGCTGCGCCGCCGGGCGGGTGTCCGGGAGAGGCGCGCGCTGCGCCAGCGCCAGGGCGACCCCGAGCGCGGCGCCGGCCGCGCCGGTCAGGGAGCAGAGCGCCGACCATGGCCAGGTGAAGCGGCGGGCGCGAACCCGGACCGCGAGCCAGGCGAGGCTCGCCGCGGTGCCGAGCGTGAGCGGGAGCAGGAAGAGCGCCTGCAAGCTCACGGGGAAGAGCGCGCGCCCCGCCGCGGCCGCCGCGAGCCAGAGCGGGCCGACGCCCGACGCGGCCCAGAGGAGCGGCCGGCGCCTCCCGGCGAGCGCCGCCAGCGTCCCGGCGCCCGCGACCGCGAGCAGCGCCAAGGGGAACACCTCGTTGGACCAGAATTTCGGGTGGTGGGCCGGAAAGCCGCGCGGCGCCGCGAGCGCCCAGAGCGCGGCGAGGGCCCCGTGGGACGCGAGCACCGCCACCCATAGGACCTGGAAGGGCGTCTCGAGCGGTCGTTCCCCTGCGCGGCGCTGCATGGGTGGGCTCCTGCTTCGCGGGGCTCCGACTCTACTAGGGCCCGGCCTCCCGCGCCCGGCCGCCGTCGATCCGCCACCGCGCCGTCACGATGCAGAGCATTGAAATCGCGGGCGCGCGCGTGTACGAATCGCGCGACGACCTTTTCGGGAGCCATTCGAGCACCCGGTCGGATCGAGGCGCAGCGCAACCGACGCCTCTCTCGAGGAGCGAAAAAGACCGATGCCGAAGACCAACGGAGTGTGGACGATCGCCGACGCCCTGGAGACCTACGGCATCCGCAACTGGAGCAGCGGCTATTTCGGCGTCAACGACAAAGGGCACGTCGTCGTCCACCCGGACGGACCGAGCGGCCCCACGGCGGACCTGAAGGAGCTTGTCGAGGAGGTGAGCCGGCGGGGCATCGAGCTGCCGCTGCTCTTGCGCTTCACCGACATCCTCTACAGCCGCATCACCGCCCTCAACGAGGCCTTCCGACGCTCCATCCAGGAGCACGGCTACAAGGGAGACTACCGCGGCGTCTTCCCCATCAAGGTGAACCAGCACCGGTGGGTCATCGAGGAGGTCACCAAGTTTGGCCGCCAGTACCACTACGGCCTCGAGGCGGGCAGCAAGCCCGAGCTCCTCGCGGTCATGGCGCTGCTCGAGGACGACGAGGCGCTCATCATCTGCAACGGCTACAAGGATTCGGAGTACGTCGAGACGGCGCTCCTGGCCAACAAGCTGGGGCGCAACGTCATCCTGGTGGTTGAGAAGATCAGCGAGCTGAAGCTCATCGCCGAGGTGGCGGCGCGGATGGGCGTGCGGCCGCGCATCGGCGTCCGGGTCAAGCTCTCCAGCCGCGGCGCGGGGCGCTGGGAGGCCTCGGGCGGCGACCGGAGCAAGTTCGGCCTCTTCGCCAGCGAGCTGATGGAGGCCATGAGCTTCCTGCGCGAGAACAAGCTCCTCGACTGCTTCGAGCTGATGCACTTCCACCTCGGCAGCCAAATCTCGAACATCCGCTCCATCAAGAACGGCCTGCGCGAGGCGTCGCGCTTCTTCGTCGAGCTCGTGAAGCAGGGCGCGAATCTCAAATACATCGACGTCGGCGGCGGCCTCGGGGTGGACTACGACGGCAGCCAGACCAACTTCGCCTCGTCGGTGAACTACACGCTCCAGGAGTACGCCAACGACGTCGTCTTCTCGGTCTTCGAGCAGTGCGAGGCCGAGAAGGTGGCGCACCCGACCATCGTCACCGAGAGCGGGCGCGCGGTGGTGGCGCACCACGCGGTGCTGGTGGTGGACGTGCTGGGCACCTCGGAGTTCGAGACGCGCAAGCTCCCCGAGCAGGTGCCGGAGAGCGCGCCTTCGGTGGTCAAGAACCTGGTCGCCACGCTCAAGGACGTGACCCGGAAGAACGT
Source organism: uncultured delta proteobacterium (assembly GCA_963772225.1). Lineage (GTDB taxonomy): Bacteria > Myxococcota > Myxococcia > Myxococcales > UBA5297 > CAVYWD01. The sequence goes on from CAVYWD010000001.1 coordinate 628,915, forward strand.
CATCGAGGCCTACCACGACGCCCTCGAATACAAAGAGGAGTGCCTGACGCTCTTCTCGCTGGGCCACTTGACCCTCGAGCAGCGCGTGACCGCCGAGAACGTCTACTGGGCCCTGTGCCAGAAAATCCTGCGCATCTCCAAGGAGCTCGACGAGGTGCCCGAGGAGCTTCAGCCGCTGGAGCGCACCCTCTCGGACACCTACTTCTGCAACTTCTCGGTGTTCCAGTCGCTGCCCGACAGCTGGGCGGTGGACATGCTCTTCCCGGTCATGCCCATCCACCGGCTGAACGAGGAGCCCTCGCGCAAGGCGGTGCTCGGCGACATCACCTGCGACTCCGACGGCAAGATCGAGCACTTCATCGACAAGCGCGACGTGAAGGACGTCCTCGAGCTCCACCCCATCAACGGCCACCCGTACTACATCGGCATGTTCCTAGTGGGCGCCTACCAGGAAATCCTGGGCGACCTCCACAACCTGTTCGGCGACACGCACACCGTGCAGGTCTCCATCTCGCCGCAGGGCTACCAGATCGACCACGTGGTGCCGGGCGACACGGTCGCCGAGGTGCTTCACTACGTCATGTACAACCGCGACGACCTCGTGGCCCGCGTGCGGCGCTCCGCCGAGGTGGCGCTCCGCGCCGGGCGCATGTCGCTCGAGGAGTCGCGCTATCTCCTCCGGGCCTACGAAGAGGGCCTCGCCGGGTACACCTACCTGGAGCGCGACCACATGAGCCCTGCGCCGGGGCCTCGCTAGTAGCGCCGGCCGGCAAGAGGAGCCGGGCGCGCCTTCGAGCCGCCGATGCCTTTGAAGCTGCAGCTCGTCACCGCCTGCTCTCCCGCAATGCGTCGGACGCGGCGTCCGCGGGTCATCCACTTCCAGCAGATCACCATGCCGTACCGGCAAGGTGATCATCTTCTGGGACGACAACCTCGCCGCGGATCTCGAATACTCGAAATCGCTCTTCCGCGCGCTCCGAGGCCGCGGCAAGTGGTGGAGCAGCCAGGTCAGCATCCTCGCCGGAATGGACGACGAATACCTCTCCCTGGCGGCCGAGAGCGGCTGCAAGCAGCTCTTCCTCGGCCTGGAGTCGGTGACGCAGGAGAGCCTCGACGCGGCGAACAAAGGCTTCAATTCCGTGGGCCGCTACGGCGAGATCATCGACCGCATTTCATTCGCACGGCATCTCGGTCCAGGTCGGAATCGTCTTCGGATTCGATCACGGTCGACGGGACGCGTTCGAGCAGACGCTGCGCTTCCTGGAATCCAACGGCGTGCAGAACGCGACCTTCAACATGCTCACGCCTTACCCCGGGACGCCGCTCTTCGAGCGATTGAGGGCGGAGGGCCGGATCACCTCGCTCGACTGGGCCCGCTACAACGGCAGGACAGACGTGGTCTTTCGGCCGAAATATATGTCGGCGGACGAGCTCCAGCGCGGCTTTAACGAAGTGAACCGACGGTTCTATTCCCTGAGCAGCATCGCGCGGCGAATGCGCCGCTCTCCCGTGCAGCTCGGGTGGACCCTGCCGCTCAATCTCGCCTATCGCCGGGCTTGGCAAAGACACGGGCCCTGAGGGTCGGTTCCCGGGAGTGATTCTCCCCTTCGCGGTCGGGCGCCCCTTTTTGTTGAGGGCGCGCCGCCGCCTCGCCTCTTTGTCCGTTGGCGCGCGGCCCAGATGACGAAATGTCCGGCGCGCGCCGCCCTGAAATCGCCAGCGGCCGAGAATTCCGCCTCTTGAGCGTGGGCATACCCGCTGCAACGGCGCGCTTTCGGGGAAGCGCGAAAGGTCAACCATGCTGAGAGACGAGCCACGGACGCGAATGGGGTCCCAAGCCAACACCCAGCGCTCTCGACGACGCGCCGAGGGATTCACCTTGAGCGATGCGCACGCGCTCTGGGCCCGGCTGCTCGCGCAGCGCTCGGCGGCGCAGACCTCGCAGGAGGCCGATCGCCCATGCTAAGCGCGTCGACGAGCTCGCCCTACGCGGTGCTCTGGCGGCACACGGCACAGAAGGACGCGCGCGCGGTGCCGCGCTCCCACGAAAGGCGCCTCCACTCGCTCGTGTCCAAGCTCGCGACCGAGCCGCGCCCTCCCGCCGCCCGCGCCAAGCACGGCGGGTTCAAGGGGCTGCTCGGCATCTCCTGCGGGCGATTTCGCATCCTCTACCGGATCGATGACGAGCAACACCGGGTAGAGATAGCCCGGGTGCGCGACCGCAAGGAGGCGTATCGCTGAGGCGTGGGCCGTCGGTCACGGCGACGGCGCGCCCAGAGCTCGACGCAGGCCTTCAGCGAAGAGGGAGCGGCGCCGGGCGCGACCAAAGCGGGAGCCGCCCCGCTCCGCTCACGCGCCGACGTAGCGGGCGTAGAGGCTCCGCGCGACCGCGGGGTCGCTCGTGCCGCGCACGATGGCGCGGCCGTCCGGGAAGACGATGATTCTCGTGCGGCCCGACGGCGACCTGCAGGAGCAGGCCGTTGCTCGTCACCTTCCCCACCGCTGCGAGCTTCTGTCCGAGCGCGTCCAGGGCCACGGGCGACGGCCGCGCGGGCGTCACCTGGACGGCGTTGCGGCCGCAGAGCGAAGTGGCGGTCGAGGTCGCCTGGGCGTTCAGGAATTCGAAGTCTCGGGCGCCGCAGCACCGGCAGGCCGGCTCGCGCTGGACCTTCACGCTGCGGAGGCTCGGGGCCCAGACGTCGAGGCTGTGAAGCCGGTGCGCGTCCGGCGCGGCGCCCAGGAGGAGCTTCACGGCCTCCACCACCTGGAGCGCCGCGATGGCCGCCGGCGCTGAGTTGAGCACGCCGGCCATGTCGCAGGTCGCCAGCGTCCCCGGCGGCGCCGGCTCCGGGAAGACGCAGCGCAGGCACGGGCCGTCGCCGGGCCGCACCGCCAGGACGACGCCCGAGGTCCCCACCGCGCCGCCGTAGACCCAGGGCTTCCCCGCGCTCACACAGGCGTCGTTCACCAGGTACCGGGTCTCCACGTTGTCGGTGGCGTCCAGGACAACATCGACGCCTTGGAGCAGCTCACAGACATTGCGCGCGGTCAGGTCGGCGACCCGCGGCTCCACGCGGATGGCGGAATTGATGGCGCGCAGGTGGCGCGCGGCCGCCTCGGCCTTGGGCAGGCGCTGGGCCGCGTCCGCCTCGTCGTAGAGGAGCTGGCGCTGCAGGTTGTTCAGCTCGACGAAGTCCCGGTCGACGAGGACGAGCCGCCCGACCCCGGCCCGCGAAAGGAGCTGCGCCTGCGCGCAGCCCAGCGCGCCGCAGCCCACCAGGAGCGCCGCGCTCGCGCCGAGCTTCTCCTGGCCAGCGGGGCCTATCTGCGGAAGCACAGCCTGGCGGGCGTAGCGCTCGGCGACGCCGGCGTTCTTGGGCTCTGTCATGTTCAGCTCCCGGGCGCCCGCGAACGCGGCACCAGATCCGCGAGGACCCCCACGGCGAAATCGACGTCCGCCGCGGTAGTCTCCTCGCCCAGCGAGAAGCGCAGCGACGACAGCGCGTCCTCGGAGCTTCGGCCCATGGCGAGCAGCACGTGCGAGGGCTCGCGGCTCTCGGCCGTGCAGGCCGACCCCGCCGACGCGGCGATGCCCATGAGGTCCAGGCTCATGAGGAGCAGCTCGGCGTCGACGCCGGGGAAGGTGGCGTTGAGCGTGTTCGGGACGCGTCGCTCCGGGTGTCCGTTGCACCGCGCGCCCGGCACCCGCTCCACGATGCCCCGCTCCAAACGATGACGAAGCTCGCCGACCTGCCGCGCGCGCGACTCGAGCCGCTCGCGGGCGAGCTCGCACGCCTTGCCGAACCCGACGATGGCGGGCAGTGCCTCGGTGCCCGCCCTGCGCAGGCGCTCGTGGTGCCCGCCGCGCAGGAGGGGCGGCAGCTCGAGCCCCGAGCGCACGTAGAGCGCCCCGGCGCCCTTGGGCCCGTAGATCTTGTGCGACGAGAACGTCATCAGGTCCACGCCCAGCGCGCGGACGTCCACCGGCACCTTGCCCACCGCCTGCACCGCGTCGGTGTGAAGGAGCACGCCGCGCTCGCGCGCCATCGCCGCGAGCTCGCGGACCGGCTGGAGCGTGCCGACGTCGTTGTTGGCGAGCATCACCGAAGCGAAGGCGGTCTCGGGGCCTATCGCCTGCGACGCCGCCTCGAGGTCCACCTCGCCGTCTTCATCGACGGGAAGAAAGGTGGCGCGCCAGCCTCGGGCCGCCAGGTGCCGGCACGGGTTGAGCACCGCCTGATGCTCGACGGCGCTGGTGACGAGGTGGCGGCCCCGGGCCGCGCCGAGCTCGGCGGCGCCGGCGACGGCCTGGTTGTCGGCCTCGGTGCCGCCGCTCGTGAAGACCACTTCCTCCGGCTGGGCGCCGACGAGGGCGGCGACCCGCGCCCGAGCGCGCTCCAGCAGCGCGCGCGCGGCCTGCCCCTCGGCGTGCAAGCTGGAAGGGTTTCCAAACGCCTCGCGCAGGCAGAAGAGCATCTCCTCGACCACCTCGGGGGCGGGGCAAGTCGTGGCGTTGTGGTCGAGATAGATGCGGCGCATGGGGCTCGTGACGAGGGAGCGCATTTCTTAACATGGAAGCGCGCACGAAAACGGACTCCTAGCCGCTCGCCCCCTCCCCGCGAGCGGGGAGGGGGGAAGGGGGGTGAGGCGCCGTCGGCCGCTTGCGCCCCGCCGCGGCGCGAGCCTAAAACACGCGCCGCGCCGGCGGCCGTAGCCGTTTGATGAGCCGCGCTCAACGGAGGCATCCCATGCGGCTCGGAGTTCTGGTCAGCGGACGCGGATCGAACCTCCAGTCCATCCTCGACGCCTGCCAGGCGAAAGCCATCCCCGCCGAGGTGGCGCTGGTGCTGTCCAACCAGCCCGGGGCCTTGGCGCTCGAGCGGGCGCGGGAGGCGGGCGCAGAGACGGCGGTGCTCGATCACAAGGCCTTCGCGGCGCGCGCCGACTTCGACCGCGCGGCGGTGGACCTGCTCAAGGGCCGCGGCGTCGAGCTGGTCTGCCTGGCGGGGTTCATGCGGCTGCTCTCGCCGGCGTTCCTGTCTGCCTTCCCGGGCCGCGTGCTCAACGTCCATCCGTCGCTCTTGCCGGCGTTCCCCGGCCTCCACGCCGCCCGCCAGGCGCTGCAGGCCCAGGTGCGGCTCGCCGGCTGCACCGTGCACTTCGTCGACGAGGGCTGCGACACCGGGGCCATCGTCGTCCAGGCCGCGGTCCCGGTCCTGCCCGACGACACCGAGGACTCGCTCGGCGCGCGGATCCTGGAAGAGGAGCATCGGGCCTACCCGCTCGCCATCGGCCTGGTCGCCTCCGGCAAGGTCCGGATCGAGAGCGGCCGCGCCGCCTTCGGCGGCTGCGGTTGGGCGCAGGGCGCCCTCATCAATCCGCAGGCGCTCTGACGCGAGCTCCTTAGGCGCTCGCCTGCGCGAGGGGAGGAGGGCGGTGCAGGCCTCCGCGGCCCGCGCCGAGGAACGCAATGCCGCTTCGCGCGCGCTCTTCGCAAAGGCGGCAACCGGCGAAGGGCTCCACGGCGCGCCGGTGAGAGGAGCGGCCAGGCGGCCGGCGACCTTGCCCTGGCGGCCGCTCCGGTTCGCAAGCTCTTGCGCTCCGGTCGGGCGTCCGATATGGCGCTAGGGGCCCGCCCCGTGGGCCCTCCGTTCACACCCGGTAAGGAGCGCCTTGACCAAGCCTGCCGACGCGCGCAAGCCCACCCCCAAGCCGTTCCGGGCGGTCTCCGTGCCCACCCGGCACGTCTACGACGTGATCGTCCTGGGGGCGCAGCTCTCGGGCGTCCTGGCCGGCGCGCTGCTCGCCAAGCGCGGCTACCGCGTGCTCCACATCGACCCCGAGGGGCTCGGCTCATTCTACGAGGACCGGGGCTACGAGCTGCCGTACGCGCCCTCGGTGCTCCCCTCGCTCAAGCGCCTGCCCCAGGCCGACGCGGCGCTCACCGAGCTGGGCATCGGCGTGGAGCTGGGGCGGGCGCTCGACGCCGCGGGTCAGGAGCTTCAGCTCCTCTTCCCCAAGAACCGGCTCGACCTCTCGGCGTCCGCGGCTCGGCGCGAAGCGGAGATCTCCCGGGAATTCGCCGACCGCAAGGGCCCTTTGCTGGCGGCCATCGACGGGACGCTGAAGGCGGCCGAGGCGTCCGACGCCTTCTTCAAGAACCCGCTCTCCCCGCTGCCCGCCTCCGGCTTCTTCGAGCGCTTCCACCTCCGGCGAGCCGTCCGCGCTCACCCGGCGCTCGGGAGCGCGCCGGCCGCCGGCATCGAGCAGGACCTCCTGGGCCAGGCGCTGCAGGCGCTCAGCCGCTTCCTCATCTACCTGGAGGACGGCGAGGCCGGCCGGATGGCGCGGGCGCGCCCGGTGGGCCAGGTGCTCGCCGGTCCCCACCGGTATCCGGGCGGCGCCATGGGCCTGCGCCAGTCGCTGCGCAAGCGCCTGGGCGAGCTGGGCGGCGACTTCGCGGGCGGCGATGAGGAGGCGGCGGTCGTCGAGGAGCTCATGTTCGACGGCCCGCACTTCTCCGGCGTCAAGCTCGCCTCCTCGAGCAACGTCTACCGCGCCCGGTGCCTGCTCGCCGGCACCGACATCAGCGCTCTGGCGCCGCTCATCCCGCCCAAGGCGAAGAAGCACAAGCTCGCCGACCTGTTCGAGTCGGTGCGCCAGCGGCGATACCTCTTCCCGGTCAACCTCGTCGTCCACCAGGCGGGGCTGCCGCTCGGGCTCAAGGACCTGGCCCTGCTCGTGCCGGGCGCCGAGGACCTGGGGCCGGTGCTCCTGGAGCTCAGCCCAGCGCGCAAGGACGGGCGCGACCTTCCCGACCACCGGGTGCTCTGCGCCGCGGCGTTCGTGCCCGCCGCCGAGCACGACGCGGGCGAAGCCCACCTGCGCGAGCTCGCGGGGCGCATCGAGGCCGCGGCGCTGGAGGTCGCCCCTTTTTGCGAGCCGCACGTCGCCTTCCGCTCGGCGCCCTACCTGGATGCCAAAAACGCCCGCGGAAACCGGCTGTCGCCCCACCCTCTTCTGGAAATCGGCGAAGACCGCCTCCTGGGCGTCGCCGGGCTCCCGCAGCGCACGCCCTACAAGAACTTCTTCCTGGCCAGCCGCGAGGTGCTCCCCGGCCTGGGCGTCGAGGGCGAGTTCATGGCCGGCCTGCGCGCGGCGTTCCTGGTCCAGGAGATGCTCAAGAAGCACAACCCGCTGAAGTGAGCGAGGCAGCCGGGTCGGAGCCTCTCCCGGCGGTCGACCGCCGCTGGAGGGCGAAGCCGGCGCCGCGTGTTGCTTCAACGGGAGCGAGATCGGACGGCCGCCAGGCCGGCCCGGCCGCTCGCCCCAGTGACGCGATGTCCCCGCCTGCTCCCAAGCTCCCCTCCGGTCTGCGCATCCTCGTCGCCGAAGACGACGAGGACTACCGGGCTCTCTTGGTCGAGAGGCTCCAGCGCGCCGGCCACCAGGTCATCGAGATCGAGGACGGCCTCGAGCTCGAGGACTACCTGCGCCTCATGATGAGCGGCTCCATCCGAAGGGCTCGCCCGGACCTCATCGTCACCGACGTGCGGATGCCCGGCCGGAGCGGCTTGGAGGTGCTCCGGGAGGCGAGGGAGGGCCGGGTCGCGTGCCCGGTGATCGTGCTGTCGGCGTTCCTGGATCGAGCGCTGCGCGCCGAGGCGCGGACCCTGGGGAACACGGTGCTCTTGAGCAAGCCCGCGGACCTGGACGTGGTGGTCGACCTGATCTCGGTGATGGCGCCGGCCGACCAGGAATGACCTGCGCCGCCCGCCGGAGGATTGGCTCGCCTGCCGCGAACACAGCTCGTCGGAGCACAGGGGCGCGCGCCGTCGCCGTGGCGGCCCCGCTCGGTCTCGGGTAGAACCGGGCCATGTCCTCTCCCGGAAGCTCTACCGAGCCGGGCGCCTCGGGCAAGCCCGCCCGCTCGCCGGCCCTCTTTCTGACGCTCGGCGCGCTGGGCGGCTTGCTCGTCCTGGGCCTCTTCCTCGCGGCCGCGGGCGTCGGCGCGCCCTCCAAGACCATGAGCGCTCTCGCGCCCACGCCGCCGCCCGCTCCCATTCAAAGCGATTCCCTCCAGGCGGAAGCGCGGCTCCTCTCCGAGACCGCGTTCTTCCACCCGGTGAGCGCCGCCGCTCCGGGCCTCTCCGTGACGGGCCTGGACGGAAAGGAGCTGCGGCTCTCGTCCCTGCGCGGGAAGGTCGTCCTGGTGAGCTTCTGGGCGACCTGGTGCCCTCCGTGCATCGAGGAGATGCCCTCGCTGCTCAAGCTCGGCCGCGACCTCGCGCGCGCGCATCCCGGCGACTTCGCCCTCCTGGCAGTCTCGACGGACGACACCTGGGGGCCGGTGCGAACCTACTTCGACAAGGCGTTCGGAGGCATCCCGCCGGAGCTCACGCTGGCGCGCGACGAGGGCGCGAGCGCCGCCCGCGCCACCTATTGCGCCGCGCGCGGATACTGCCCCGACGTCAAGTTCCCCGAGTCCTACATCGTGGGGCGCGACGGGCGCATCCTCGCCATGGTCGTCGGCCCCCGCGACTGGTCCGACCCGGCCGCCCGCCAGTTTCTCGAGCTCCTCATCGGCGGTTGACCGCGCGCCGCGGCGATGGACGGGGCCCCTCGCGGCGCGAGCGCCTCAGGGACTCACCGACGGCAATGGCACGGGCGACGCCTACGGAACGGCGTTTCGAGACACGCGCCAGCGGGAGACGGGCGGCCAGGCGCCAGAACGCTCGTCAGGCCCGGTCGTACCCGAACCGCTCGCGCACCTTGCGCTCCAGGTACGCGAACGCCAGCCGATCGCTCGCGAGCCCGATGAGGACGATCACCCCCATCACCGCCACCATCTCCGCGATGTCGTGGAACTCGCGCCCCATCATCAGGAGCTGCCCCAGCCCGCCCGACACGTAGAGCAGCTCCGCCGCCATCAGCGACCGCCAGGCGAACGCCCACCCGAGCTTCATGCCGGTGATGATGGACGGCAGCGCCGCCGGCAAGATCACCCGGGCGTAGAGCGTGAGCCCGCGCGCACCCATGGTCCGGGCCGCCCGCACGAAGATGGGCGGCACGTTCCGGATGCCCTGCTCGGTGGCGACGGTGATGGAGAGCAGCGCGCCCATCACCACCACGAAGAGGATGGCGGCCTGCGACAACCCGAACCAGAGCAGCGCGAGGGGAAGCCAGCAGACCGAGGGCAGCGCCTGCAGCCCCACGATGAGCGCTCCCAGGGTCACGTCCAGTGCGGGGATGCAGCGGATGCCCACGCCGAGCGCTACCCCGGCCGCCGCGCTGATGAGGTAGCCCTCCAGCATCCGCAGGAGCGTGACGCCCGATCCCTTGAGGTAGACGCCCGAGGCGAACCCGCGCCCCAGCCGCTGCGCAACCTCGACGGGCGACGGGAACAAGTACGTCTCCCAGAGCCGCAGCTCTGCCCCCAGCTGCCAGAGCCCCACCACCGCGGCGAAGAAGAGGAGCTGCGTGGCGCGCCGTCCTCGCAGGCCGCCCAGGCGCGCGCGGCCGACCGCGAGCGCCGGCAGCGGCCGCCGGAGCTCGGCGCGCTCACTGGCCATGGCTGCGCTCCCAGTCCTCCTGCGCCCGCACCGACGCCGAGAACCGCTCGGTGATGTGCTCGGACAGGCGCCTCACGCGCGGATCGTCCTCGTGCCTTGGCCGCGGCAGGTCCACGCGGTAGTCGCCGATGATGCGCCCCGGGTGCGCCCCGAAGACGACCATCCGCTCGGCGAGCTCCACGCCGCTCGAGACCTGGTGCGTGACGAAGACGATGGTCATGCGCATCGCGCTCCACAGCGCCTCCAGCTCCCGCGTGAGCGAGGCGCGGGTCTGCGCGTCGAGCGCCGCGAAGGGCTCGTCCATGAGCAACACCTCGGGCTCCAGCACCAGCGAGCGCACCAGCGCCACGCGCTGCCGCATGCCCCCCGAGAGCTCGTGGACGTAGGCGTCGGCGAATGGGGCGAGGTGGACGAGCTTGAGCCCCTCCAGCGCCCGCCGGCGCCGTTCGGCGCGCGGCATTCCCTTGAGCGAGAGCCCGAACTCGACGTTCGAGCGCACCGTGAGCCAGGGAAAGAGCGCCGACTCCTGGAACATGACGATCCGGTCGGGCCCTGGCCCGCGCACCGCCCTCCGGTCGACCCTCACCTCTCCTTCGTCGGGGATCTCCAGGCCGGCGATGATGTTCAGCAAGGTCGTCTTGCCGCAGCCCGACGGGCCCACCAGGGCCACGAACTCGCCGTCCTCCACCGAGAGGCAGACGCCGCGCAAGGCCTCCACCTCGCCCGTCTTGGCCTTGAAGATCTTCCCGACGCCCGTGAGCTCGAGCTTTGGGGCAGCGCTCAAGCGCGCGGTCCGCGGCGGTTCCAATTCCATGGCGGCCTGCTTTCGGAGCGCCGAGCAAACGTCGCTTGAATGTCGCCATGCAGAGCCGAATCGTGAAGCTTCGGGGAGTCTAAGGTCTTCGGCCGACCGCGCGGCCGCCGAGCCTCCGCTCTGCGGAGGAGCCCCTCGAGCTCCAGGCCGCCGCTCAGGCCGCTGAACCTCGCGTTGGCTCGCGAGCCGGTGGCGGTTGCGCGCCGGCCTTCATGGCGCCTTCGCTGTCGAAGAACACGGCACGTCGAGAGCGGCCGCCCGGAAAAGAACCCGGGCGGCCGCGTTCGAGCCGAGAAGGGATGCTCGAAAGAGCTCAGAAACTTTGGCCGCGTCGCCTTTTGCCGCCCCCGCTGCTAACCGCCATTCGGGCCGTTGTGGCAGGTGTAGCAGCCGATCTGCGTCCCGGCGGTGAGCGTCTTCTTCGCCAAAGTCCGCGTCGCGAACATCCGGGAGAGCACCGTGCCCCGGTAGTCGGTGCCGTGGCAAGGCTGGCACGTCGACTGCTGATTCTTGGCCTGGCTCTGGTGCGCGCTCACCCAGGCCTGTCCCACCGGGTGCATCCCGTGCGGTCCGCCGAGGCCATTCGTGGGCGCTGACAGGTGGCAGGTCGAGCACTCGCCGATGAGACCCGCGTGGCCCTGCAGCGCCGTCGCCTCGACGTCGTCGTTGCCGCCGACCGCCCAGATCGCGTGTGTGCTGCCGTGGCACGCCTCGCACGCCAGGCCGCCGTGTCCCTTGCTCTTGCGGTACAGCTTTCCGGTCTCCTCGGCGAAGCGCTTGTTCGTGGCGAGGATGGGCGAAGCCGAGGCGTCACCGGTCGCGTAGGCGTCGATGAACCGCAGCCCGTCGGAGGCGAGCGGAGACGCATTGGTGACCGAGGTCTTGGTGACCGCGTCGTTCGCGTGGCAGCTCTGGCAGCGGGGCAGGTCGAGCCAGGGGCGGCGCGCCTTGCCGTCGTTGGTGCCGTCGATGCTGCCGCCGGCGCGGAGCGGGTTGATTCCGCCGACCGCCGACAGGTTGCCGTGGCAGTTCTGGCAGTCGACCTCCTGGGTCATCGCGCCCCGGAGGCACTGGGTCGAGGCGCCGGGGTGGCACAGATAGCAGGCCTGCTTCGCGGGAGCGGGGACGGAGCCGCCGACCGGGACCGGCGCGTCGGTGTATCCGGTCACCTTGTCCGAGTGGAAGGAGTGCATCGCGCTCGAGAACACTTTGTGCCCCGACTGCTGCGCGTTCGGCCCGGCGCCGGCGAGGTCGAGGGCCGGCGAGTAGTGGCAGCTCGCGCACAAGACGGGCGACTGCAGGTTCGTACCCAGGTCGGCGTTATGGAGGATGAGCACGTTCTGGCGCGCCTGCGTCTCGAGATCGGAATTGTTCGACCAGGCGGCGTCGCCAATCTGGGCCGCGACACCGCCGGTGGCGTGGCAGGTCGAGCACGACGTCTCGTCCGAGACGGGCAAGACCACGTCCGACGAGGCGAGCGCGGCGCCCGAGTAGTCGTACGCGGTGAAGCGCATGAGCGGGTAGTGGTTTACCTTGCCGGCGTCGTCGGTGGGGAAGATGGGGATCCCGGGTGCCTTGAAGAGCCCGAGGGCCGCGTCCCAGCTCAGCGTCGTGGCGCCCGCGTTGGGGGCTTCGCCGGGCATCCACAGGCCCTCGAGACCGGCGCCGGTGAGCGAGACGCCGTACAGCGAATCGGCGTACTGCCAGAAGTCGGTCTTGGAGGTGCTCTTCGAATTGATCGAACCGCTCGCGTCGGCCACGGCCGAGTAACGCAGGTTGACCTGGGTGGAGTCGAGGAGCGTGGGCGGCCCGCTGGCGTTGCGCTGGACGACCTGCGCATCGACCACGTTGAAGGGCGGCAGGATTGAGAAGGTCGCGAAGCTCTTGTCGACGCAGTGCATACCGAGGTCGTTGTTCGCGAACACCGCGTATGACCCGTTGGGCGTCGGGGTCGGCGTCGGGCTAGGTGTGGGCGTGGGCGTCGGGGTCGGCGTCGGGCTAGGTGTGGGCGTGGGCGTGGGCGTCGGGCTAGGCGTCGGGCTAGGCGTAGGGGTCGGCGTCGGGCTAGGTGTGGGCGTCGGGCTAGGTGTGGGCGTCGGGCTAGGCGTAGGGGTCGGCGTCGGGCCAGGTGTGGGCGTCGGGCTAGGCGTAGGGGTCGGCGTCGGGCCAGGTGTGGGCGTCGGGCTGGGCGTCGGGGTCGGACTGGGGGTAGGCGTGGGCGTGGACTCGTCCACGAGGCGCCAGTCGGCGATGACGGTGCCGCGGCTCGGAACGGTGATCGTCTGCGACGTGCTCTGATATCCCGCCTTCGAGACCGTGATGACGTGCTCCCCTGCCGAGGACGCAAGGGTGTAGGAGCCGTCGCCCGCGGACGAGGTGGTCGTCTTGCCATCCGCGACGACCGCGCCGGCGAGCGCGGCACCGCGCGTGTCGGTGACGTAGCCGACCACCGTGGGCGCCTGGCCATCGGACCCGGTCGAGCTGGCGTCGGTGCTCGGGTTGTCGGCGGTGCCAATGGAGCCTCCGCATGCGGCCATGAACAGCGGGAGCGCGAGGCTGAGATAACGGGAGATTCTGAGGCGTTTCATGTTTGCCTACTCCTTGGGCAAGGCAGTCGCATCCGCCGCATGCTCGCAGCCGGCATGCACGCGCTGAGAATGACCGCGGGGCTCTACACTTATTAGAGCCACTGTTTCTCCATATCGGTTCGCATTCTGTTTCCAAGCCCAATTCGCCAGGACGACGCACGCGCGCCTTGAAGGCGCAGCGGCACAGGCGCACGAGAAAGGGTCATCGCCGCTGCGAAAGGCGCGATGCCTTGGCGTCGCGCCGAGTCATTTTGCAACCTGTCGCGCGCGACGGCGCAGCGAAGTCCACATTGGCGCCGATCTTGACCGATTTCGTCGCCGCGGTTTGTGCCCTCGCACGGCGCCGGTCTTCACCGACACCGGCAAGAAGGCTTTGAAATGATCTTAGAGGGGTCGAAGGCACTCAAACGCGAAGAGGCAACGCTCCGAAAGCATCGCCTTTCTCGTTCTGCATGAGGGCCGCGTACAGCATCTACGCGAGCTCAAGGCAGATATGCGGACAAGCCCATGGGGATATCAAGCGCTTGAATCAGGTCTTCGCCTTTCATATTGCCGCCGACGCGCGTTGGACGACGGCGGGATGGATATTGCAATGAGGCCGAGGAAAAGAGGATCAAGGCCGCCCGGCACCGCCTTCGCCGCAGCCATCGCGGTTCTCGCGGTCGTTCCCGAGGGCGCGACGCCGCCACGGGCGGTCCGCATTCCGATCTCCACGGAGCATGGGTGAGCGTTGACTGCGATTCGAATTTCTCGGTCGTCGTCGCAGGCGAAGGCGGCGGCGTCGGCAAGGGTGAGCAACTGGGAGACCTCTCGGCCAGACAGACGGCCACCTCGGTGGACGCCCGGTGCTCCAGGGCCACGTCGACGGCAAGGCCCGCGCGACCTCCCGCGGACCGCCCTGGGGTCTGGGACGAGCGGCGAGGACACCCTCAGGGTGCATGAAGGGATCGCGCGCAGGGCCAAAGCGCGCCGCGCCGCCGCTCAGCTCAGTGGAGGAGCGCCTCGAACTCCGGGTCGCCGCTCAGGGAGCCGAACATGGGGTCGCTCGCGAGCCACTCGCGCACCTGGGCCGCGTCCGCCGCGACGGCTCGCGCGAGGGCGTCCTTGGCTTCTCGCGGCCTGCCCCACTGGGCGTAGAGCGCCGCCGTGTTGTAGGTGAGGAGCAGATCGTCGGCCTTGAGCTCGGCCGCGCGGGAATAGGCGCGCTCGGCCTCGGCGTAGAACCCCTTCTGCGCGAAGCAGATGCCGAGGTCCAGGTGCGCCTCGAAGCTCTCGGGGTCCAGCCGCACCGCCTCCTTGAGCTGCGCGATGGCGGTGCGCAGGTCGCCCTCCTCCATGCAGAGCCCGGCGAGCTCCTGCCTCGCGAAGGCGTCCGCGGGCTCGAGCGCGATGGCCGTCTCCAGCTCCTTCTTCGCCTCGTCGAGCTTGTCCTGGTCCGCCAGAGTCAGGCCCAGGTTCAAGTGGGCGTCCGGGTACTCCGGGTCGAGCTCGATGGACGCCTGGTACTCAGCGACCGCCATCTCCAGCCCTCGGGTGGACAGGAAGGAGGCGAGGTTGAAGTGGGCCGTGGCGCTGTCGGGCTCCAGCCGGATGGCGGTCAGGTACTCGGCCAGAGCGTCGCGGAAGAGCTTCTTCTCCGCGTAGACGGTGGCCAGGTTGTCGTGGGCGTGCGCGCTCTCCGGGTCGAGCTCAATGGCCTTCTTGAACTCTTTGACGGCTTCGTCCAGCCAGCCCCAATCCGCCAACTCGATGCCGCGCGAGTTGTGCGTGTCGGACTGAGCGATGGGATCCTTCTTCTCTGCCATGGAATCCTTGAGGCTAACCGCTCCCCGGCCGAACCTAACCACCCGCGCCGAAGGGGGTCAAGGCGAAGCGGGCTGGCGTGCGGACTGGCGAGACGAACCATGGCCTGCCGAGCTGACCTGTGCCTTCGGCGCGAAGGCGCAAGCCCCGCCCCCATGAGGAGCTGCGCGCCGCGCTTCAGGGCGCCGCCGCCACCGGCGAGGGGGCGAAGGTCACCTCGGCCGGAGGGCTCGGCAAGGCGGAGATCACCACCCGCGCGCGCGCCGAGGCGCCCAGCGCTTCATTGCGGCACTCGATGTCGTAGGTCCCTTCGTAGTAGTCGAGAGCGGGCCCGGGCGCATGCGCCACGAGCTCGCCCTGGATGAAGACCTCGCATTCCGGGTCGGCCCGAAAGCGCACCCTGCCCATGCCGAATCGCTCCCGGCGCACCACGGCCTCGCCCGGGCGCGCCGCGAGCGCCAGGTTGCGCTCGATGCCGAAGCGGGCATTGACCAGCCGCACCTGAAGCGCCCCCGCGGGCACCCGGTGGTCCGCCAGGGGCGTGGGCCCGAGGTCATCGTCGCCCAAGAAGACCTCCACCGGGACATTCGACTCGACGGTGAGCCGCGCCAGCCCCGCTGGCTCTTCGGACGGCAGGCTCGCCGGAAGCCCGCCCGCCAACCGCTGAAAGAGCGAGCGCGCCGCGGACCTCGCCTGGGGTGTCGCCCCTCCGGAGGCAATGGCGAGGGCGGCGGCCGCCGCGGCGAGCGCGCGCGCCGAGATCCGTCGCCGCGCGCTCGCCCGCGGAGGCAGAGGCGGGGGCGCGTCCCTCGAGGGGCGCTGAGGCTCGGCGCTCGGGCCGACCGGAGCCTCCAGAGTCGCCGGCGTCGCGTCGCCGGCGGGCGCGAGCGTCGCGGGCGTCGGGTCGCCGACCGCCTCGGGCAACGCCGGGCCCACGGTCTCGGCGGAGAGGCTGCCCAGGCTGATCTCTTCGAGGGCCGACTCGTCCGTCACGGGCTCGTCGAGGATCGCGCAAAGCCTTCGGCCCAGCTCCTCGGCCGTGGGCGCGAGGCCGTGCGCGGCCAGGTACTGGTCGATGGCGCGGCCGAAGGCCGCCGAATCGGGGTAGCGGTCTTCCGGCGAGCGCGCGAGCCCCTTGAGCAGCAGCCGGTCGAGGTCGGCGGGGACGAACGGCGCCGCCTTCGACGGCGGGGCGATCTCGCAGCGGAGCACAGCATTCAGCGTCGCCAGGTCGTTCTCGCGCTTGAAGGGCCGCACGCCGGTGAGGTGCTCGTACAGGACCATGGCGGTCGCGAACTGGTCGACGCGGTGATCGAAGGCGAGGCCGCAAGCCACCTCCGGCGCCATGTAGGCGACCTTGCCCTTCACGGTGCCGGCGCGGGTCGTGGAGGCCTGGTCCGCGGCGCGCGCCACGCCGAAGTCCACGATCTTCACTGCGCCGTCCCGGGCGACGAGGACGTTCTGCGGCGAGACGTCGCGGTGCACCACGGAGAGCGGCCGGCCGCGCTCGTCGCGCGCGGTGTGGGCGTAGTGGAGCGCGGCGCACATGGCCGAGGCGACGAAGAGGTGCAGCTCCAGCGGGAGCGCGCGGCCCGAGCTCGCGGCGCGCCGGACCAGGCTCCCCAGGTCGGCGCCGTCGACGTACTCCATGGCGATGAAGTAGCCGTCCTGCTCGCGCCCCAGGTCGAAGACCTTCACGATGTTCGGGTGATTGAAGCGCACCGCGATGCGCGCCTCGTTCAGGAACATCGTCACGAAGTCCAGGTCGCCGGCCAGGTGCGGCAGGATTCGCTTGACGACGAGCAGCTGGCTCGCGTCCGCCGAGTCGCTCGGCCTCGCCAGAAACACCTCCGCCATCCCGCCGGTGGCGAGCTTGCGGATCAGCGAGTAGCGCCCGTGGGCCATGGCGTTCAACGCGGCGGCTGATGGTAATCAAAGTACGGCAAGAAGAGCACCGGGATCCTCCGCACCCCGGCGCTCATCCAGGTGACACCGCCCGGGGCCGGGGCTATCCTCTTTGCCCCGCGCTCGCCTGGAAGGCCTCATGCCTGCTCCCCTCGCGCTGGTTCTCGAGTCGGCCCGCCGCGCCGGTCCCCGAGGAGTGGTCGTCTTCGACCTCGACTCGACGCTGTTCGACAACCGCCCGCGGCAGGTGCGCATCCTCCGCGAGTTCGGCTCCGCCCGGGGGATCGAGTGCCTGGCGCGGAACCGGCTGGAGCATTGGCCCACGGGCTGGCAGATGCGCGCTGCGCTCGTCAATAGCGGGCTCTCGGAGGACGAGGCGCTCCGGCTCCTGCCCGAGGCCCGCGAGTATTGGGGCGAGCACTTCTTCACCAGCGAGTATTGCGTCGAGGACGTCCCGGTCGCCGGCGCGCCGGAGTACGTGGCCGCGCTCGCCGCGACCGGCGTCCAGGTCGCCTACGTCAGCGGCCGCCCCCGCACGTCCATGGAGAAGGGCACGCTCGAGTCGCTGCGCCGCCACGGCCTACCGCTGCCGGGCCCGGGCATCCACCTCCACCTCAAGCCCGACCTCTTCGCAGACGACGACGGCTTCAAGCTCGAGAACATCCCCGCGCTGCGCGCCCTGGGCGACGTGGTCGCGGCGTTCGATAACGAGCCGGCGCACCTCAACCTCTACCGGACCGCCTTCCCCTCCGCGCTGGTCGTCCGCCTCCTCACCGACCACTCCGGCCGGCCCATCCCCTTGCTGCCCGGCATGCTGGAGGTGCTGGACTTCACCGGCGGCAAGCCCCGCGTCCCCTGAGAACGCCTCTTTCTCCCGAGTCCGCGATAGACTCCTTCGTCGGGAGCTGCACCGACGCTCGCACACCCGGACTCGAATGGCCGACAGCCCTCCCGCTTTGCCGCAGCCGCCCCGCCAGCCTCCGGCTGCGCATCGCCGCCCGCATCGGATCGATCGTCGGCGGCTGCGTGCTGCTCCTCACCGCGGCCAACGCTTGGATGGACCAAGGCCTGCTCGAGGAAGAGCTCGCCGCGCACGCGCACTTGGCCGCCCAGCAGCTGGTCATCTCGTCGTTCGGGGTCCGCCCCGAGGGGCTCCAGAACGCCGCCGCGCTGGCGCTGCGGAACCTGCCGGACGGGGCGTTCGTCGCGCTGCGCGGAGCGGACGGAGACGTCCTCGCGCTGGCGGTGAGCCCCGGGCTGAGGCTCGACCCGAGCGGGCTGGGCGACGTTCGCGAGGGCCGGTCGACGCGAGAGCTCCACGGCGAGCTGCTCGAGGAGAGCACCGCGGTGGCGCCGGGCGACGAAGGGGCCGTCCACGCAGCCCAGGTGGGCCTGCACCGCGGCCCGACCGAAGCCAGGGCCGCCCGGAGCGCGCTGACCCTGGCGGGCCTGGGGCTCCTCCTCTGGCTGTGCAGCGTCGCTCTGGGCGTGATGGCTTCGCGCTCGCTGGCTCGGCCGCTCGAGACGCTCGCCCGGTCGGCGCACGCGGTCGCTTGCGGCCAGCTCGAGGCCTTGCCCGCAGTGCAGCCGCAGGGCGAGCTCGAGGCCCTGGCCAGCGCCTTCCGGTCCATGGTGGAGAGCCTCCAGACCACGCACCGAGACTTCTACGCGGCCTCCTCGCAAATCGCCTGGGTCGTCGAGGAGCTCCACGTCGCCGCCGCGAGCCAGACCGAGGCCGCGAACCTCCAGTGGGACTCCATGCGCCGGACCGGGCAGGCGCTGGACGAGATGACCGCCACCCGCCAGCTCGCGGTGGACCACACCGCGGCGCTCATCCTGCGCGCCCAGGACGCGGAGCAGCTCTCGTCGGAGGGGATGCGCGTCATCGGAGAGGCGCTCTCGGCGCTTCAGGACCTCAGCCAAGACGTCCGGGAGATAGCCCAGTCCATCGCCCGGCAGTCGGACCTGGCGGTGCAGGTGGGGAGCATCGCAGTGGCGGTGAAGGACCTGGCCGAACAGTCCAACCTCCTGGCGCTGAACGCCGCGGTGGAGGCCGCGCGAGCGGGCGAGAGGGGCCTCGGGTTCACCGTGGTGGCCCAGGAGATGCGCGCGCTCGCTGCCCAGTCCAAGGAGGCCAGCGTCCGCATCCGCGCGACCCTGGCCGACGCCAACCGCGCCATGCGCGACTCGCTCAAGCTGGCCGAGGCGAGCGAGGGGCGGGCAGAGCGCGCCGGCAGCCTGGCCCTGGGGGCGGGCGACTTCATCGGAAAGATCGCCGAGGCGGTGCGCGAGTCGTACCTGGGCGCCAAGGAGATCGAGAGCTCGACTCAGCGGCAGACCCGGAGCGTCGACGAGATTGCCGAGGCGATGACCGGCCTCTCGGCCACCGCCCAGCGCACCCGCGATGGCAGCGCAGCTCTGACCGCCGTCGCGGGCCATCTGGGCGAGCTGTCGGCCCGGCTCGCCTCGCTGCTGCAGCGCTTCAGCCTGGGGACCCCGCCGCCCCCGATGGCGCTCGGCAGGCCACCAGCCCCTCCAGAGGCAGCGCCCTCGCCTGCCCCAGAACCGACGCCCCCGAAAAGCGACCCGGGCGCGGGCGAACCCGAGGGCAGCGCGTAGGTTTGCGCCTTCGCCGAGGTCATCGCCGACGCGAGAGCGCCGACATGTGCCCCGCGACGGCCGCGAGCTGTCCCAGCCGCTCACCGCCGCGCCCCATGCCCATCGGGGACCACGGCAGTCGGTGGCGCTCGACATAGAGCTCCATCGGCCCCGGCGACCCCATGAGCAGATTGCCCGCGACCTTGCGCAGGTCGAGGACGGAGCCGGGGAGCCAGGCCCCGGCCTCCTTGGCCAAATCGAGTGGCCAGCGCCCCCAGACGCAGAGGACGTCGCCCGGCCGGAGGAAGGCGCGCCAGCGCGCCGCGAATGCGCCGCGGCTCTCGCCTGCGGCCAAAGACTCGGGCGCGAGGCGGGTGTGGAGGCAGGTCGACGGCGCGAGTGGGTAGCGCGGCGCGACCACCGCCTCGAAGCGCTCGCCCGTCTCCGCGCGGGCGGCCAGCCAATGCACCAGCTCGTCGGGATGGCCGCCGGCCAGCCGGGCATTCCAGGCGTTGGCCTCGGCGGCCGCGCACACGAGCTGCGGCGACCGCCCGGTCAGCGCCGAAGGGACGCGGGGCACCTTGTCCGGCGCCGACGCCCAGCGCGCGCGGTGGCGGGACGGCGCCGCCCGGCCCTCGCCGGCGCGCGAAGAGCTGCGCGTCCACCAGGGCCCGGAATGGCGCCAGGAGCGCGTCGAAGCGCGCAGGCTCGCCCTCCAGCACGCCCAGCGCCTGGGCCAGGGCCTCCACGGTGGACAGGTAGTCGCGCTGCGGGGCGCGTCGGATGCGATACTCGCTCGGGGCGGCGGGGGCGAGCCGCACGCGCGGCAGGGCGCCGAGGGCGGCGGTTCGCTGGACGATCTGCCGGGCCTGGTCCCACGTTCCGTCCACGGCGACGAGGGTCTTGACGGCCAGGGCGTCCTCCGGCGCCAGCTCGCGGCTGCCAGGCCCCGGGAAGAGCAGCGCCGCCGGCCGCGCAGGGTCTGAAATGGCGCGAAGAAAGCGCGGGTCGGAGCCGAAGTCGACCCCGACCAGGAGCTCGGAGGACGGAAGGCAGAGCGCCGCGATGCGGCCGGTCCCGACGGCGACCTTCCGCTCGCGGGGGTGCTGGAGCACCAGCACGCGGGTCCGGGTCTCGACGGGCGTGAGGTGAGCGCACAGGCAGGCCGACGCGGGGCGAAGGCAGCGGCGGCAGACCTCGCGCGGGCCTCGGCCGACCTCGGGAGCTACGGCGCGCGCTTCTTGCGCGCGGGCTTCGCCTTGCCGGCCGGCGATTCCTCCGCCCGCTTCTCGCCGCTCTTCTTGCCGAAGGTCATCTCCCAGCGGCGCGCGAGCTCTTCCTCTGGGACTTCCCCGCTCGAGACGCTGTGGGTCCAGGATTTCTGCGTGTACTTGGTCACGGATGCCAACACCTCGAAGCCGCCGGCGCCTTGGAGCCGGATGGAGGACGAAGCCAAAGGCTATCACCAAGCTTCGGAGGAGAGGTGCCGCGCCGATCCTCGCGCCGATCCTCGAGCACTGCCAAGCGAGGCTGCGCCTCTGACCGACCAGGCCTGTTGGAAAGAGTGCGGCGCAGCCTCGCGTCGATGGTTCGTAGTCGGTAAGACCTCTTGAAGCAGGCCACCTAGCGGATGAGCCGCTGAGGGCTCGCCTGGGCGAGGGACAAGGCGCGGTTCGCCTCCTCGGCGCCTTGGACGAGCTGAATGCGCGCCTGGTACAGGTCGCTCTGGCTCAGAGCGACTCGGGCCCCCGCGAGCGCGTCCAGGGCCATGAGCGCAGCGGAGGTCTCCTCCTCGCCGCCGAAGCGCGACGCCCCTTCCGCGCAGCGGGAGAGCGCACTCTGGGCGAAGTCGAGCTCGCCGGCGACGTCCTGCGAGCCCCCGGCGAGGATGATTTGAGCGTAGGAGAGCGAGTCCGCTCCCTGCGCGTAAAGGTCGACGCGCGCGAGTCGGTCGGCCTCGATGGCCTGGCCGCGCTGCTGGATCACCGCCAGGCGCTCATCCAGGACTTCCGCTCGCTCGGCGCTCTGCGCGGCGAGCGCCTGCGCGTCCTGGATCTTCTCCTCCTGTCGCGCCGCCTGCTCTCGGAGCGACTGCACCTCGTCCTCCGAGGCAGAGGCAGGCGGCTCGGCGCCGGCTTGGGCGAGAACTGCGCTGGCAAGAGCAGCGAGGAACGCGCTCATGCCATGAGGTTGCGCATCGCTGCGCGGCGTCGGCGATTCTGTGATACTTGCGAGCGGCGAGCGAAAAAGCGCCGCGCGCGCCGCCCGAGTCAGGGAGAGAAGCCGTTGTCCGTCCCCGAGGATTCCGAGAGCCCTCCTTCTCCGAGCGCGGGCGACAAAGGCATCGCGCCGGGGGCCAAGGTCTGTGGGAACTGCCGGCTCTTCAAGCCGGTGATCGAAGCCCCTCAGGGCTGGACCGGCGAGTGCCGGGTGACGCTCGACCGCGGCATGTTTCCGGCCACCGCGCCCGTGTGCAACAGCTTCCTGGCCAAGGCGGCGCCGCTGCCGCGCGCGCTCAAGTCGGCCGACCGCCCGGCGGAGCGCCGGCCCCGCGTCGCCCCTCGAATCCGCCGCCGCCGAGCGGTCGGACGCCCCCATCCCGGAGCTCGAAGACATGACCCGCGAAGAGCTGAAGGCCCTCCTGCGCGAGGCGCTCCACGAATCCGACGTGCGGCTCGCGCCGAAGTGGGAAGGCGGCACGGTGGTGCTCAAGCCCGCGGACGCGGCGCTCCAGCCCAAGGAGCTGCCGGTCGACGCGCTCTTCCACAAGGTGGTGATGGTGCGCGACCGCCTGCGCGTGCTCGAGCAGAGGGTGAACGCACACCCGAAGCTCACCGACGCCGACAAGGTCGAGATGCAGCAGTACATCACCCGCTGCTACGGCTCCTTGACGAGCCTCAACCTCCTCTTCGCCGAGAAGGACGACCAGTTCGTCGGCGAAAAGGGGAAGACCGAGTAGCGTCCGCGAAGGGGCGGGCCAGGGCGCGCCCCGCCTCATTCCTCGTCCAGCTTGATGAGCGCGCGCGCGTATCCTCGAAAGAGCGAGCGAAGCTCCTCCATTTCCACGGGCGGCTCGGTCGGCGGCAGCTCGGGCAGGCGGCCCGAGCGCAAGAAGGCGGCCTGAAGCAGGTTCTCCAAGCCCGGCCAGCCGAACTTGCGCCGGCAGTCCTCGAGCCCTCGTTCGAGGGTCAAACCGGGCTGTCTGAGGAGAAAGCAGAGGTCGACGTAGTCCTTGGGCTCGACCCGCTCGACCACCGCCGAGAGCTTGTTGGCGAGGATGTCGCGCAGGCCGTCGACGCGCAATTGTCCGCGACGCCGGCTGGGCTCTTCGATGGAGTCCACGTCGTAGCGGACGAACTCCACCTTGAGCGGCTCGCCGCGAACCCGCAGCAGGAACCCGAAGCGGTCCGCGACGCGGCGGGAGGACGTCGGCGGCTGATCGCCTATCGCGTTGACCAGCTGCACGACCGCCGTCGCCGAAAAAGGCTCGCGCGAGAACAGGTCGAGGTCCTCGCTGCTTCGATGGTGGAGATGGAACGTCGAAAGCGCGGTGCCGCCGCTCAGATAGAACGCTTCGGCGAGCGGGCTTTGGTCCAAGCCGTCGAGGAAGGCCTCCTGGCCGGGGGAAAGGTCACCGAGCCTCACGCCCCGCCTCCCTCTCGCGCCACGCCTCCTCGTACAGCTCGATGAGCTCTCGGATCTCGGGCGCCAGCCGGAGCGTCCCACGGTGGGCGAACAGCAGCTCGACGGTTCGCCGATCGCGCCCGAAGGCGGGAAACCAGTCGGCGATCCGCTGCAGGCGCCAGAGCAGGTCCTCCGGGGGCACCTCGTAGTCCCAAACCAGGCACGCGGGGATGTCGAGCGAGCTCACTTCGTGAGTCTAAGCCCGCGCCGAGGCAGAGGCACTCGGGAACTTGGCGGCGCGCGCCGCCGGATTCCCTGCGCGCCGGCCGTTCCCGAGTAGAATCCGCGCGTGCTCGCCCTCGAGACGCGCGGACTCGCCAAGACCTTTGCCGGCCCCTTCGGCCGCCGCGGCCCACAGGCCCTGCGCGGCGTCGACCTCGAGGTGCCGCGCGGCACGGCCTTCGGGCTGATCGGCCTCAACGGCGCCGGGAAGACCACGTTCATCAAGGCGCTGCTCGGGGTGCTCCGGCCCAGCGGCGGCGAGGTGCGCGTCCTGGGCGGCAGCCCCGACGACCCGGCCGTCCGCCGGCGCATCGGCTACCTCCCCGAGCGACTCCACCTCCCGAGCTCGCTCAAGCCCAGCCAGTTTCTGGCGAGCGTGGCGCGGCTCAAGGGCCTCTCCCCCGAGCCGGCGATGCTCCAGGCGGCGGTCGCGCGCGTCGGCCTGGCCGAGGCGGCGCCCCGCGCCATCGGCGGCTTCTCCAAGGGCATGAAGCAGCGCCTGGGGCTCGCCGCGGCTCTCCTCGGCGCCCCGGAGCTGCTCGTGCTCGACGAGCCCACCGACGGCATCGACCCCATCGGCCGCATGGAGGTCCGGCAAATCCTCGCCGAGGAGCGCGCGCGCGGCGCCACCCTCTTCCTCAACTCGCACCTCTTGTCCGAGACCGAGCGGGTCTGCGACCGCATCGGCATCCTGTCGGCCGGGCGCCTCGTCCGCGAGGGCCCGCTGGACGAGCTCTGCCGCGCCTCGCCGCGGTGGACGATGCGCTTCGCCCAGGGCGCGAGCGCCGAGGCCCTCTCGCGCCTGGGCCTCACGCCCGCCGGACCGGGGCTCTTCCACTGCGAGGCGCCCGACGCCCTCGCGCTCAACGGCGTGCTCGAGCGCGCGCGGAGCCAGGGCGCGCTCCTCGTCGAGCTCAGCCGCGACGGCCAGGAGCTGGAGCAGGTGCTGGCCCAGGCCGTGGGGAAGGTCGCATGAAAGCCGCCGTCGCCGTCGCCGCCGACGTCCTGCGCGAGGCGGCCTCGCGCAAGTGGTTCCTGGGGCTCTTCATCGCCATCACCCTCGCCCTCGCCGCGCTGAGCGTCGGGCTGCGCCTCGAGGTGGTCGACGGGGCGCTGTCGGCGACGCGCCTGTTCGGGAACCTCTGGACCGCCGACATCCGCTCGGTCGACGTGGCGCTCCGCCCCGTCTTCGAGGCGGCGTCCTACCTCGTCTACTACGGCGGCCTCGCTTTCGGGGTCCTCGCCTGCGCCGACTTCGGGCCGAGCCTTCTCGCCCCGGGGCGCATCGAGCACCTGCTCTCACTGCCGGTGCGCCGCTGGGAGCTGTTCGCGGGGACGTTCCTGGGCGTCTTCTCCCTGGCGGCGCTCGGGGCCCTCTACGGCTCGGGCGGCATTCTGGTGTTGCTCGGGCTCAAGTCGGGCGTCTGGACGCTGCGCCCCCTGGCCGCCGGCCTGCTCACCTCCTTGAGCTTCGCGGCCCTCTACGCCCCCATGCTCACCGCGGCCCTCTTCGTGCGCAGCGCCGCCTTCTGCGCGGCGGTGGGGGCGCTGTTCTTCGCGGGCGGGGTGGTGGCGAGCTACCGCGCCAGCATCGCTCCCATGTTCGAGCCGGGCCTCTCGCGGGCCTGCTTCAAAGCCCTCACGGCGGCGCTGCCGAGGGTCAGCGCGCTGGCCGACGCGTCGGCGGCATTGGCCGGCTCGGGTCGGCTCGATCTCTCGCGGCTCGCGGAGCTCCTCGCCGGCCTCTCGGCCTTCGCGCTGGCCGCGCTGGCGCTGGGCATTTGGCGCTTCGAGCAAAAGGACTTTTGAAGATGCGACGCCGCCCCCGCGCGCCCTGGCTCCTCGCCGCCCTGTCGCTCCTCGCGCTCGCCACCTGGCTCATGGCTCGGGCCGACGGGCCGGCCAGGGAGAGCTCAGGGGCGGCGGAGCGCGTCCAGTTTCCTCACCCGTACGACGAGGCCGCGCGCGAGCGCCGGCTCAAGCGCGAGGCTCTGCAGCCCCCTGCCCCCGCGGGCGCGGCGCCCTCGCGGCCAGCCCGCCCGCGCGACCCGGTGCTCGCCGCCTTTCCCGGCGGCCTGGGGAAGTCGACCGTGGTGCTCGAGGCCAACGCGCTCCTGGAGTCGCCTTTGGGAAAGCTGCTCCTCGCCTGCCTGCGCCACGGCGGCGGCCCGGACCTCTTGGAGGAGCTCCGCCAGCGCGCCAACCTGGACCTCACGCGCGACCTCGACCGCGTCGCCGCCGCAGGCGACGGAGTGATGGTCGCCTCGGGCAACTTCGAGCGGGTGCCCTGGTCGGAGCTGTTCGACCGGGCCAACGCCCGGCCGCTGGGCGACCAGGCGACCCTCTACGAGCTGGTCCCACGGGAAGGCGACGAGGCCGGGCCGCGCTCGTTCGCCGTCTGGAAGAACCAGCTCCTCCTCACCGGATTCGAGCGCACAGGAGCTTCGACAGGCGGTCGACCGCATCGAGGGTCGCTCGCCCGAGGAGCCTCCCGCCTTGGGCGAAGATGCGGCCTACGGCGAGCTCTACGGGGTCCTGGGCAGCGACTTCTTCGACTCGGTGCTGGGGCAGAGCGAGCCGGAGCTGGCGCAGCGCCTCCGGGAAGTGGCGAGCCGCGTCGAGCTCCACGCCAACGCCATGGGCGACGTGGCCATCACCGCCCAAGTCACCGGGGCGGACGCCGACAAGGTGCGCGCCCTGGCCTCCTCCTTCGGTGGCCTGCTCGCGCTCGGCCGTCTCAAGGCGCAGGCGAGCGGCGACAAGCCGCTCGCCGAGCTGCTCGACCTCGCTCGCGTGGTCCCCAGGGGCAACCGCTTCGACCTGGAGCTCGCGGTGCCCATGGCATGGCTGGAGAACCAGCTCGCGTTCTGCAAGGAGCCGAGGACCCGGCCCACGGAGGCGAGCGGAGCGCCGGCCGCGGCCCAGCCTTGACCCTCCGGGCGCGCTCACCGACCCGCGATCGAGACCTCGACGCGCCGGCTCAGGGCCCATCGGGCGGTCCCCATCGGGCGGCGCGGCTGGTATCTTGGCGCCCTCAATGTCGGGGGCATCCATGGAAGAAGGCGAGCTCCTCAAGGAGCTCAACCGCACGGTCGAAGAACTCCAGGCCTTCAACGAGATCGGCAAGGCGCTGACGTCGACGCTCGACATCGGCGAGGTGCTCGAGCTGATCATGGACAAGGTCGGGGAGCTCCTGCACCCGGCGAACTTCTCGCTGCTCCTGCTGGACGAGGCGGCGGGCGCCCTCACCTTCGAGATCGTCGTGGGCCCGTTCGCCGCCAGGCTTCGCGGCCTGCGGCTGAAGATGGGCGAGGGGCTCGCCGGCTGGGTGGCCCGGGAGGGCCAGGCGCTGCTGGTGGTCGACGCCACGGCCGACCCGCGATTCTCCGAGCGCTTCGACGAGGCCACGCTCTTCAAGACCCGCTCGGTGGTCGCGGTGCCGCTGCGCTCCAAGGCCCACGTCCTGGGGGTCATCGAGCTCGTCAACGGGCCGTCGCAGCTTCCGTTCCACGAGAAGGACCTGAAGACCCTGAGCTCCATCGCCGACTACGCCGCCATCGCCCTGGAGAACGCGCGCAACTTCCGCCGGGTGGAGGAGCTGACGGTCACCGACGAGCACACCGGGCTCTTCAACTGCCGGCACCTGATGAACACCCTCTCGACGGAAATCGTCCGAGCCCGGCGCTTCGGCCACCCCATCTCGCTGGTGTTCTTCGACCTCGACCGCTTCAAGCGGGTCAACGACACCCACGGCCACCGGTGTGGCTCGGCGCTCCTGAAGGAGTGCGGGCAGATCGTCCGCGCCACCCTGCGCTCCACCGACATCGCCACGCGCTACGGCGGCGACGAGTTCGTGTGCCTCTTGCCCGAGACCAGCAAGGACCTGGCCCTGGTCTGCGCCGCGCGGCTTCGCGAGGCCATCGCCCAGCGGCGCTTCCTGCAGCCGATGGGCCTCGAGGTACGGGTCACCGCCTCGTTCGGCGTCTCCACCTTCCCCGACGACGGGACGGACGAGGAGGCGCTCCTGCGGCAGGCGGACCTGGCCATGTACCGGGTCAAGGACTCCGGCCGCGACGACGTGGCCGCAGCTCCGGGCGCCACGGGGAGCGGAGCCGCCTAGCACCCGCCGCCGAAAGTCGATTTGGGACCTTCGTCGCCGTCCAGTCCAGGCCCACGTCGAGCGCCCACGTGAACGTCGACCGGCATGCCCTGGGCGGCGTCCATCCGGGAACGAACCTAAGGCGCCTGGCACCGCCCCTGGGCGGATTCGCGCTCAGGCTGCCCCTTTTCGGCCGGCGAAGCGCTCGAGCTCGGGGCGGCGCGCTCACGAGCCGCTCGGATCGGCGGGCGGCCGCTCGAGGCTGTCGATCCCCAGCGCGCTCATGCGCCTCCAGAGCGTCGTGCGATTCACCCCCAAGAGCCGCGCCGCTTCGGCTTTGTTGCCTGACGCGCGCTCCAGGGCGTCTCGGATGCGAGCCTCCTCGCCGTCGGTGCTGGCCGCCCCAGCGCCTCTCGCCGAGGCGCTTGCCCCGATCTCGGGGGGCAGGTCGAGCGGGCCGATCTCCTCGGAGGGCGAGGTATAGAAGGCGAACGAGACGGCGTTCTCGAGCTCGCGCACGTTCCCCGGCCAGACGTGGGACATGAGCGCGCGCGCCGCGGCCGCCGAGAGGCGCTTGGGCCTCCCGGCGCGCCCGCTCAGCTCGCGCAGGAAGTGCTCGGCGAGGGGCACGACGTCCTCGCGGCGCTCGCGAAGCGCGGGCAGGCGGACGGGGATGACGCGGAGCCGATAGTAGAGATCGCGGCGGAATCGACCCTCCTTCACCGCGCGCTCGAGGTGGACGTTGGTCGCCGCCACCACGCGCGCGTCGAGGTGCAGGGTCTCGGTCCCGCCCACGCGGACGAACTCGCGCTCCTGGAGGAGGCGCAGCAGCTTCACTTGCATCGGGAGCGGCAGGTCGCCGATCTCGTCGAGGAAGAGCGTGCCCCCTTGGGCGAGCTCGACGCGGCCCGGCTTGTCCTTGAGCGCGCCGGAGAAGGCGCCCTTGACGTGGCCGAACAGCTCGCTCTCCAGGAGCTCCGACGGGAGGGCCCCGCAGTTGACCGCGTGGAACGGCCCGGCGGCGCGCCCGCTGTGGGCGTGGATGGCGCGCGCCACCAGCTCCTTGCCGGTGCCGCTCTCGCCCTCGATGAGGACGGTCGCCTCGTTCTGGCCGACGGCCGCGACGAGCGCGTAGACGCGCCGCATCGGCGCGGAATCGCCCACCAAGCCGTAAAGGCCGGCGCGCGCCTCGAGCTGACGCCTCAGCTCGATCTCCGCGGTCCGGTCCCGAAACAGCACCACCCGGCCGATCTGCTTTTGGCGGTCGAAGGAGAGGATGGGCTGCGACCGCACCTCGAGGTGCAGATTGCGGCCTTGGCGGCTCGTCACCTCGACGGCGCTCTCGACCGTCGTGGCCCCCGCGTCGGGGTGGCCCAGGGCGCACAGCTCATCGCACATCACCTCGTCGCATCGATGCCCCAGGACGTCGGCCTGGGAGAGGCCCGTGATCTCCTCCGCGCGCCGGCTGAAGAGCGAGATGCGCCCCTGCGCGTCCAGCGCGGCCACGCCCTCGTCCATGCTCTCCAGAATCGCGTCGGCGAACCGCGCCCCCGGCGAGGGGGAGACCAGCGCAGACAGCCTGCAAGACTGGCCCGCGACGCAGGCGCCGCGCAGGTCTTGGTCATTCGCCATGAGCGCCCCCTGCCTGCTTGGAGACGCGCGCGCGAAAACCGTTGCAGCAGCGCGAACGCTCGAGTTGCAACGCCGCCGCAAACGGGTGCAGGTCGCCTCAAATCATTGAATCCTCAGGAGCGGCAGTCGCGGCACGACCCGTGAAGAGGAACGAGGGCGAACCCCACACAGCGCCGGCGATGCCGAGCATTGCCCGCGACTCTAAGGAGAGAAGCCGATGAACGACGCCACGAACACTACCGAATCCGCCAGCCGCCCTCTCGAAGTCGCCGAGGTGCTTCGCCGGATCGACTCTGGGCAACAGCTCCTCGTACTCGACGTGCGCAATTCGGAGGACGCCGCGCGCTGGAAGCTCGAGGGCCTGAAACCGGCGGACATCCTGCCCATCCCCTATTTCGAGTTCCTGGAGGCCCCGGAAGCAGCCGTCGCCCAGGTGCCGCGCGATCGCGGGGAGGTCGCGGTCCTCTGCGCCAAGGGCAGCACCTCCGTCTTCGTGACGGACCTGCTGCGCAAAGCCGGCATCCCGGCCCGCAGCATCGCCGGCGGCATGATCGCCTACGGCGCCCACTTGGAGCCGGTCAAGGTGCCGCTCGAAACCAGTGACGAGGGCCGCTTCGAGATCTGGCAGATCAACCGCCGAGGCAAGGGCTGCCTCTCGTACCTGGTGCGCGCGGGCGACGAGGCGCTCCTGGTCGACCCCACGCGCGACGCCGAGGCCTACCGCGCCTTCGCCGCCCAGCTGGGCACCCGAATCGTGCACATCTTGGACACGCACGTCCACGCGGACCACATCAGCAGCGGCCCGAAGCTCGCCAAGGATTTGGGCGCCCGCTACTTCGTCGCCGCCGGCGAAGACTTTTCCCTGGCCCAATCGGTCGCCCCGTTGCGGGACGGCGAGGAGATCCGCCTGGGCGACGGAAAGGGCGGCGCGGTCGCAGTGCAGATCCTCGCCACGCCGGGCCACACGCCGGGCTCGACCTCCTACCTCGTCGCGGGGCGATACCTCCTCTCGGGGGACACCCTCTTCGTCAGCGGCGTCGGGCGCCCCGACCTCGGCGGCCAGGCCGAGCGCTGGGGCAAGGCGCTCTTCCGGACGTTGCGGGAGCGCATCCCCTCCCTCCCGGACAACACCATGGTGCTGCCCGGTCACTTCGCCTCGATCGCGGAGATGGGCGCGGGCAAGGTCGTCTCGGCGCGCCTGGGCGACCTGCGCCGGACCGCGCCCGAGCTCGCCATCGAGAGCGAGGGCGAGTTCCTCGAAGCGATGAAGGAAGGCGTGCGCGAGGCGCCCGCGGTCTATCAGGAGATCATCCGCGTCAACCTCGGCCTGAGCCCCTTGGACGAAGAGCTGGCGACCCAGTGGGAGCTCGGCAAGAACGAGTGCGCGGCCACGGCCCAGGCTCGGATGCGGGCCGCCCGAGCCGCGTGACCCCGGGCGAATCCACGAGGGCCAAGAACCATGAACGACAGCCTCGAGGTCCTGCAGATGAAGCCCTTCGAGTCGAAGGCGAGGGCGCCCAGCGTTCTGGATTGGCGCGCCGGCGCCGTGCTCCTCGGCCTGCTGCTCACACTGGCGGTGGGCATCGCCAAGCCCATCGGCGTATCCACCGCCTACTGCACGACCTGGGGCATGGCGCTCAAGCAGCTGGTGCCGCGCTGGGCGGAGGCGAGCCCCTATCTCCAGAAGGTGGGGATGGCGGTGACGCCCGAGTGGATGCTGGTTCTCGGCACCGCCCTGGGCGGGCTGGCCGCCGCGCTGGCCTCGCGCTCGCGCACCCGCGAAGCGGTCCCCGCGACCTGGGCCGAGCGCTTCGGCCCCTCCGAGGGCCTGCGCTTCGCGGGGGCGTTCGCGGGCGGCGCGCTGGTCCTGTTCGGAGCTCGACTCGCCGGAGGCTGCACCAGCGGCCACATCCTGAGCGGCATGAGCCAGCTCGCCGCCTCCGGCTTCGTCTTCGCGGCGGCCACCTTCGCTTCGGGGATGCTCGTCGCTCGGCTCGTCTACGGAAAGGGCGCCAGGCCATGACGCTCGCCATCGCACTCTTCATCGGCGTCGCCTTCGGCGCCATCCTGCAGCGCTCGGGGCTCGCGCGGCCCGAGCTCATGATCAGCGCGCTCCGGCTGCGCGACCTCACCCTGGTGAAGTTCATCGCCCTGGCCGTCGGAGTCGCGGCCGTCGGCATCGGGATCCTCTCGTCGTTCGGGCTGGCGCACCTCGCGGTGAAGCCCTTGGTCCTGCTGGGCGTCGCCGCGGGAGGGCTCCTCTTCGGCGCGGGCTTTGCCCTGGCCGGCTACTGCCCGGGGACGAGCGTCGTCGGCTCCATGGAGGGCCGGCGCGACGCCTTCTTCACGGTCTTCGGCGGCTTCGCTGGCGCCCTGGCCTATATCGTCGCCTACCCCGCGCTCGCGCCGCGCCTGCTGGAGCCGCTTTCCTTCGGTGCCCTCACGCTGAGCGGAGCGGCAGGGGTGGGCGGCGGAGTCGCGGGTGCGGCGGTGGGCGCTGTCTTCATCGCCGCGTCGCTCGCGCTGCCGCGCCGCCCTGGGAACGATTAGAAATCGCGCAGAAATAGATGCTCCATATCTCAACGCCCGAGACGCCCGGATGGCGAGGCGCGAGGAGGGCGCATGCCGGATGGCCTGTCACCGACGAGCGACGACGCCACCGGGATGGAGCAGTTGAACGAAGCCGCCTGCGCGGCAGCTGGGGAGGTGAATCGGGTCTGGGACGTCGACGTCGACGTCGACGTCGACGTCGACGTGGACGTGGACGTGGACGTGGTCGGCGACGGCGACGGCGACGCGGCCGTGGGCGGTCGTGTCGGAAATCAGCGACAGAGCTTGGTCAGCATGGCGACGATGCGCTCAAGCAGCTCGCAGCCTCGCCGATGTGCGGCAGCGTCGATGACCTTGAGCACGAGCAGGGCACCCAGGGCGGCGGCGCACTCCATCGCCGAACCGCGGGCGATGGCGTAGGTACGAGCTGCGTCTGCTTGTCCTGTCCGTCCAGCTGCTTCGGCGATGTTCGAGGGGATCGAACTGGCTGCTCGCCGAAGCCGGTCCAAGAGTGTGGAGTTCCCTCGAGGTGCATCGGATGAAAGCTGCGAAGCCAAGGCAAGAAGCTCGATGGCTCGCTGGTAGACATCCATCTTCTGGAAGCTGAGCATTCTGATCGCTTAGCAAGCACCGCCGACACGACCGCCCACGGCCACGTCGCCGTCGCCGTCGCCGTCGCCGACCACGCCCACGCCCACGTCGAGCGCCCACGTCAACGTGCGTGCCCGAAGAGGCGGTATGCTCGGCGGCGCTGGCATGCGGAGGAATCGACGCTCTCTGACCCCTCGCTCTCCAGCAGCGGGGGAGCCTGAGGACACTCTGCCGATGGGTTCTCTGTCCCTCGTGAATCCCGAGCCGAGATCCGCTCTCGCACCTCCTGAGGCAAGAAACGATGGGAGTGGTGGAACCGGCCCTGTGGCCTTCGAGATCGCCGCAGCGGTTCTTGTGTGCCCGCAGGCCAAAGCAGTTGGCCGAGAAACCCTTCTAGAAGAGCTCGGGCCGGCTCGGCGCCCCATCCATCCCTGAGAACGGCTTCGTTCAACTCGACGCTTGCGCGGCGCGCTACAATGCGAGCGCCGTGCTCGCGTCCACCGCGCCGCGCAAACGCCTACTGATTTGGGAGCGATGACTTAGGGCCGGGGGCTTTCGGGCCTCGTCAAGCCGGCGGCCGACCGAACATCCAGCTCACCCATGGCAGGGCGACGACCATGAGGCCTGCGAAGAAGACCAGGCCGAAGATCAACCCGAACTTCCAGAAATCCGCTTTGGAGATGTAGCCGCTGCCGAAATACATGGGCGCGGGTCCCGTGGCGTAGGGCGAGATCACGCCCATCAAGCCGAGCGAATAGAGGCACATCAGCGTGAGCACGGGCATCGACACGCCGTGAATGGAGCTCCCGACGGCGAGCACCACCGGCAGCACCGCCGCGGCGTGTGACGTGATGCTCGAGAAGAAATAGTGGATCCAGAAGAACAGCGCCACGAGGCAAACCGTGGCGACCCAGGGCGACTGCGCCGGCAGCACCTTTGCGAAATTTTCGGCCAACCATTTGATGAACCCAATCTCGTTCAATCCCGAGGCCAGCGTCAGCAGCGAGGTGAAATAGAAGAAGACCTCCCACGCGCCCTTGTCCGAGACGATGTCGCGAAACTCGATGACGCCGGAGACGAGCAGCAGCGAGATGACCACGAATACGACCATGGTGGGGTGAATGAAGTTTGAGCCGAGGATGGGCAGCTTGACGCTCGGGTTGGACCCGGTGGTCCAAAGGAACATGGCGGCGACCACGAGGCCGCCCATGATCCATTCGTGCCGGGACATCGGCCCCATGGCCCGGAGCTCCTGGGCCGCCCAAGCCGAGATCGCGGGGCTCTCTTTCACCTCCGGCTTGCAAAGGGCGTAGCTCAAGAGCGGCACCGCGAAGATCAAGAGAACGCCCAGCGGCGCGAAGCCGACGAGCCACTGCGACCACGTCACGTCGACGCCCACCGTCTTCTTGGCGATGGAGAGCGCGGCGGCGTTCGGCGCCAGCGCGGTGAGGAAGAGCGAGCTGGTGACCGCCGTCGCGGCGAACGCGGTCCACATCACGTACGTGCCGATCTTGCCCGCGGTCGGGCCCGGCTCCGAGCCGTAGAGCCGCGGGATGTTGCTCACGATGGGGTAGAGGGTGCCGCCGCTGCGCGCGGTGTTCGACGGCGTGGCCGGGGCCAGCGCGAGGTCGGCGAAGGTCACCGCATAGCCCAAGCCCCAGGTGCGCTTCCCGAGCCAGCGGACCAGCAGGAGCGCGATGCGCTTGCCGAGCCCGCTCTTGCGGTACCCGGCCGAGAACACGAAGGCCCCGACGATGAGCCAGACCGTGCTCTCGGAGAATCCCGACAGCATCCAGCGCAGCGACTTGTTCGGGTCGGGGTCGACGTAGCCCATGACGCCCGCGAAGGTGAGGCCGATGAGCCCGACCGCGCCGACGGGCATCGACTCGAGCACCAGGCCGGCGATGACGGCGGCGAAGACCGCGAAGTAGTGCCACTGGTTCGCGCGAAGGCCCGCGGGCACCGGCACGAGCGAAAGGACGCCCCAGACAACGATGGGCGCGACAGCTCTCCAGCGCAGCTTCATGCCTAATTCTCTCCGTCGCCATTGATTGAGGGAGGCATGGCTGCGAAGGATCGTGCTCCTTCTCGAGGGCCGAAAACAAGCTTCGACCGGACCTTGGCGCCGCCTCGCGGCGCTCGAGAATGCCCGTCCAGCCGATGCACCTGGCGCGCCCTGACACGATGCGAGCCCGGTGAGGCAAGGCGCCGACCGCGCTTTGCCGTCTCGCCGGATTTCCATCAGGCCCCGCGGCCGACTACGGCTCGGCGGGAAGCGCTCCGGCAGGGGCCTCGCGGTGGCCCCGGTCCAGCTCGGCGTGGAACGTATCCCAATCCAATTCTTTCTCCCAGCTGGCCAGCACCACCGCCGCGGTGCAGTTGCCGATGTGGTTCGTGATCGCCCGGGCCTCGGACATGAACTTGTCGATGCCGAGGATGAGCGCCATTCCGGCGACCGGGATGCCGGGGACCACCGCCAACGTCGCGGCGAGCGTGATGAACCCGGCGCCGGTGACCCCCGACGCTCCCTTGCTGGTGATCATGGCGACGACCATGATGCTCAGCTGTTGGCCGAGCGTGAGCTCGATGCCGAGCGCTTGGGCGATGAAGAGCGCGGCCATGGTCATGTAGATGTTCGTGCCGTCCAGGTTGAACGAATAGCCGGTGGGCACGACCAGGCCGACCACCGACTTGGAGAGCCCGAGGCGCTCGAGCTTCTCCATGAGCGGGATGAGCGCAGACTCCGAAGAGCTGGTCGCGAGGACCAGGAGCAGCTCGCTCTTGATGTATCGCAAGAGCTTCAAGATATTGAACCGAGCCAGCGCGCCGATGGAGCCGAGCACCACCAGGACGAATACGGCGCAGGTCGCGTAGAAGAGCCCGATGAGCTGCCCCATGGGAATGAGCGATTTGAGGCCGAACTTCCCGATGGTGAAGGCGATGGCGGCGCCGGCGCCCAGCGGGGCGGCAAAAAGGATGAGCCGCATCATTCCGAACAGCAGCTTGCTGACGCTCTCGATGAGCGCGATCAGCGGCTTCTTGAATTGCTCGCCGAGGTGCGCCAGGGCGAAGCCCATCAAAATGGAGATCAGCAGGACCTGGAGAATGTCGCCCTCGGTGAAGGCGCTGAAGACCGTCTTGGGAATCATCTTGAGGACGTGGTCCTTCACCGTCATGGCCTGGGCCGAGGTGACGTAACTCGCGACAAGCTTGGGGTCGAGCTGGGCGGCGTTGGCGTGAAAGCTTCGGCCCGGGCCGAAGACGTTGGCCATGGTGAGCCCGATGACCAGCGCGAAGGTGCTCACCACCTCGAAGTAGAGGATGGCCTTGCCTCCCACCCGCCCGGCTTTCTTCAGGCTGCCCGACCCGGCGATGCCCAATACGACGGTGCAGAAGATCACCCCGGGGATGAGCATCTTGATGAGGGCGATGAACCCTTCGGCCACCGGCTGCATGGCGACGCCGGCCTTGGGGAAGAAGTGTCCGAGCAGGGCGCCTGCGATCATCATGAGCGCCACCCAGTTGTACAGCTTCGAAGCGAATCGTTTCATAGGGAGGTCCACCTCGTCTATTTTGGCTGCGGCCGCTCCAGGGAAGCCGTGCTCTTCGGCGATTCTTCTCGAATCCAAACTCGCACCAGCGTGGGCTCGACACTGCCCTGTCATGTCAGTGTGCGCGGTCCCTGCCATCCTTGCCAATTGTGGAGATCCACAACTTCTTCCTTTGGGTCCGAGCGATGCCCGAAGACCGCCCGAAGACCCTCGCGCCGCAGGGACTTTCTCGACGGGAGGTCAATCGACGCCACCGGCGAGCCCCCTGCCGGCGCTGCGGCCTCCACGAGCGGGTTGGAAAGCCACCGATTCGACGATCCCGAGGCTATAGTGGCCGGCCCTCGACCAGAGCCAGAGAGGCCAGGCCTTGCGGTCAGCCTCTGGGACCGGCTCGAGCGTTCGTCCCTCGCGCGGCAGCCGTTCGTGGCCCAAAGCGCTCGGGCGGAAACGACAAACGGGAGAAGGTTTGAAATGACGTTGGAGAGCACTTTGCTGAAGAAGCTCGCCGCCGCGGCCGTGTTCGTGGGCGCGGCGGTTCTGGAAGTCGCCGGCGACGCGCTCATCCGAAAAGGGTTGCGCGGCAGTGGCGTGGCGCTGGTCGTCCTCGGGTTCGCCGTCCTCGGGGCCTACGGCGTCGTGGTCAATTTGCTGGACCTCGACTTCTCGAGGCTCCTGGGGGCCTACGTCGGCGTCTTCGCCGTCGTGAGCGTGCTCTTCGGCCGCCTCGTCTTCCGCGACGCCGTGCCCCTGTCCACCTGGCTCGGGCTCGCTGTCATCCTCGGCGGCAGCCTCATCATTCACCTCGGTCGCGCCGGCTGAGCCTAAGGAATCGCGCAGAAATAGATGCTCCAGATCTCAACGTCCGAGGCGCAAAGGATGGCGAGGCGCGAGGAGGGCGCATGCCAGAGGGCATGTCACCGACGAGCAACGACGCCAGCCGGGATGGATCGGACGTTGAGATGGAGCAGATATTTCGGAGCGATGACTAAGCCCCTTCATCGCCGGCCGAAGCGAAGTCGCGGCGCGAAGCCTTTGCTGCGGCGCAGCGTTGCAAAGGCCAGGATCAGCGCCAGCCCACCCAGAATCTGCGCCCCCAGGATCACCCGGTTTACGTCGACCGCCGGCCGCCAGCCCAGCTTCCCCGCGCGGATGACGAAAGCCCCGACCGGGCGCGCCGTCAGGCCGAACCCCGTGCCGGTGCCGGCCCCTTTGCCCTCGGCGGCCGTGCCGCCACCTCCACCTCCGCCTCCGCGCACCGCGGCCGCCGGGATGACGGTGACGCCGTCCCGCTCCAAGGGCTCCGCAAAGACGCGCCGAGCGTTCAGCGCGCGCTCCGCCGGGCCGACCAGCTTCTCGAGCTCTTGGATATCCACGGTTCCACCCCCTTGGATTCCAATCTATTCAGCAGCCGCCGGCGCCGCGCCGCCGTCGACGGGACTGGCGGGCAGCCTCTCGAACGCCGGCACCACCGCCTCGCGCTCGCCGAGCAGCTGCCCCGACGCCGTCTGCACCGCGCAGGTCCAGCGCCCCTGCGGCTCGGCGCCCAGGTTGCGCTTGACCGAGTAGGTCCGGTACCCCGCGCTTTGCCCGCCTTCGATGACGAGCGGGATCCTGTCGAGCGCCCGGCCGTCCTTCATCCAGACGTGGAAGAGCGCGTCCTTGAGCCCGCGCGGCGCCGCGATGGACGACGAGCAGACGAGCTGAGAAGGGCAGGTCCGCGCCTCCTCCGGCGGCTCGACGGCGACGCGGCCCGAGAGCCGGGTGCCCAGGGCCGCGCCGGCCAGCCGCAGGGGCGCCGCCGGGACGAGCCGCGCCGCGCCCAGCCAGAGCGCCGCGGGCAACGCGAGCGCGACCGCCGACGCGCGCGCCACCTCCGAAGGGCGTGCGCCGCGCTTCGCCGCGCGCACCGCGGGGAGCGCCAGCGCCGTCAGACCCGCGGCCGCCCAGAGGCTCGCCCGGTTGGAGGCCCCGAGGACCGGCAAGACGGCGCAGAGGCCCGCGAAGCTCGCCACCGCCTGCAGCGCGAGCCCGCTCCACGGGCGCGCGAGGAGGCGTTGAAAGAAGGGGTCCCAGAGCGTCGCGGCGCCCGCGGCGGCCAGGAGCCCCACGAACGCCCAGTGCCAGGCCACCGCGCTCGCCCGGACGTAGAACGGCAGCGAGAAGAAGACCGCGAGCTGCATGGCCCACGAGCTCGCGGCCGCCGACGACAGGCGCGCGAGGCGCAGCGCCAGCGCCTCCCGGCGGCCGAGCCCCTCGCCCCTCGCGTGCTCGAGGACGGCGAGGAGCCCCAGGGCCAGCCATCCGCCCGCGGACGCCGCCGCGACGAGCCCGGCGCGGTCCGGGCTTCGGTCCATCATCAACGCCCCGAAGACGCCGAAGGCGAGCGAGGCGAACGGCGCCAATCGCCGGAGCCAAAAAAGGGCCGCGCTCAGGCGCTCGCGCGGCGAGCTCGGGGGCAGCGGTGCGGCATCGAACGGGGAGGCGCTGGACATCGAGCCGGGGAGAATGCCACGGGAGGGGCGCCCTGCGCCTGCGGCTTCGCCTCCCGACCTTCGCTCGGCGACAAGCTGGCGCTCCTCCGGAGTGCGCGACAGGGCCTCGCGGACGGACTCGGCGTTCACCCGCTGGGGCGCGCTGGCGCCTCTCGAAGCGCCCGCGAGGCAATGTTCGCCCCAAGGCAGGACCCGTGCGATCCTTCAGCGCAGCCACCTCATGGCTCCAGAGCACGAAGTGCGAGGACTTCAGGAGGATTCCCCATGTCGGAGCCGATACAGCCCTCGAAGGCTGCGGTCGCCGCCACGGCGCAGTGGACCGCGGCCGCTCGGGCCAAGGAGAGCGCGCGAGAGGATCGGCTCTTCGAGGACCCATTCGCGGCGGCGCTCGCCGGCAAGGAGGGCATAGAGTGGGCGGCGCAGCGCCGGACGGAGGCGCTCGCGCCGATGGTGTTTCGCACCCGGTACTTCGACGATTTCCTCAAACGCGCATCGAGCTCGCCCTCAATTCGCCAAATCGTGCTCCTCGCGGCCGGGTTGGACGCGCGCGCCTATCGCCTCCCCTGGCCTGAGCGGACGCGCCTGTTCGAGCTCGATCAAGCGAACGTGCTTGAATACAAAGACGAGGTGCTTCGGTCCTTCGGCGCGCACCCCTCCTGCGCGCGGCAGGCCATCGCGGCGGACGTCGCCGGCGACTGGGCCGCGCCCCTCTCCGGTAGCGGCTTCGACCCCGGCCGCCCCACCTGCTGGATCTTGGAGGGAATTCTCTTCTACTTTCCTATCGAGGTCGTCGAGCGTATCTTGGCCGACGTGTCGAGGCTTTCTTCGCGGGGAAGTTGGCTCGGATTCGACGTCCCCAACCGCGCGACCTTCGATTCGGCCCTCACGCGCCCATGGCTCGAAATGCAGGCCCGCGCTGGCGCCCCTTGGATGAGCGCCATGGACGCTCCCGAGAAACAGCTCGGCGCGCTCGGATGGGACGCGAGCCTGACCCAGTTCGGCGCGCCGGAGATCAACTTCGGGCGCTGGCCATTTCCAGTAGCCCCCATCGCCGTGCCGGGAATTCCGCGCCATTGGTTGGTCGAGGCGCACCGGCGCTAGAGACCTTGAGGGAGCGAACTTGAGCCCCTCCCTCCGAGAAGGACCTCGAGCGGAACCCCGTTCGCATCATCCGCCGCACTGCGCCGAATGCTCGCTTCCCTGGGACTGCCGACACGGGAGGCGCTGGACGTCGGGCCGAGGAGCGGCCAGGGAAGCGGGCGCCCTGCGCCTCGTCTTCGCTCGCCGGGCTGCTAGCATGGCGAGCTCCTGCCCTCCCGAATCGATAAGGCGCCCATGCTCGCGGCTCTGTTTCGCACCAAGTCCCTGGAACAGCTCCGGGCGACGGCTGAGGAGTCCTCCCACAAGCTCAAGCGCCAGCTCACCGCCTTCGACCTCACCATGTTCGGCGTCGGGGCCATCATCGGCGCGGGCATTTTCTCGACCATCGGCACGGCGGCGGCCGGCAACTTGGCGGACGGCCGGCCCGGCGCGGGCCCCGCGCTCGTCGTGAGCTTCCTCCTCACCGCCATCGCCTGCGGCTTCTCGGCGCTCTGCTACGCCGAGCTGTCCTCCATGATCCCCGTCTCGGGCTCGGCCTATACCTACGCGTACGCGTCCCTGGGCGAGCTCGTCGCCTGGATCATCGGTTGGGACCTGGTGCTCGAGTACGCGGTCTCCAATGTCGCCGTCGCCATCTCGTGGGGCGACTACGCCGCGGCCCTGCTCCAGGGCCTCGGGCTCAAAGTTCCCGCCTGGCTCGCCCTCGACCCGCGCACCGCGCTGACCGTCTCGGACGGCTACCTCGCCGCCCACCACCTCGCCTCGCAACCCTCGTTCGCCGACAAGCGGGCGCTCTTCCAGAGCGCGCGGCAAGGCCTCGCGGACGGCGCCGCGGCGTTCTCCCACTGGGACGCGTTGGCGCAGGCGCCGCGGGCCTTTGGCCTCCCGCTGACGGTGAACCTGCTGGCCGTGCTCATCACGTCGGTGGTCACGTGGCTCTGCTACCGCGGCATCAAGGAGAGCGCGCGGGCGAACGCGGTCATGGTGGTGGTGAAGCTCGCGGTGCTGGGCGTCGTGGTGGCCGTCGGCGCGGGCTACGTCTCGCCCGCGCACTGGCACCCGTTCGCGCCGAACGGCCTCGCCGGAATCCAGGCAGGCTCGGCCATCATCTTCTTCGCCTTCATCGGCTTCGACGCGGTCTCGACCACCGCCCAGGAGTGCCGCTCGCCCGGCCGCGACCTGCCGCGGGGCATCTTGGGGTCGCTCCTGATCTGCACGGTCGTTTACGTGCTCGTCTCGCTGGTCGTCACCGGGATGGTCGACTCGGCCGAGCTGGGAGGCAAGGCCGACCCGCTGGCCTACGTCTTCGAGAAGTACCACCTCGACCGGCTCGCCCTGCTCATCTCGATGGGCGCGGTGATCGCCACGACGGCGAGCCTCCTCGTCTACCAGCTCGGCCAGCCCCGAATCCTCATGGCCATGAGCCACGACGGCCTCCTGGGGAGCTGGTTCGGGCGCATCCACCCCCGCCACGGCACGCCCTCGAACTCGACCGTGCTCACCGGCTTCCTGGTCGCCCTGCCCGCGGCGCTCATGAACATCGGCGAGGTGGTGGAGCTCTCGAACATCGGGACGCTCTTCGCCTTCGCCATCGTCTGCTGCGGGGTGCTCATCCTGCGCGTGAGGCACCCCGAGGCACCGCGGGCCTTTCGCGCGCCGGCGGCCTGGCTCGTCGCGCCGCTGGGGATCCTCTCCTGCGCGTGGCTGAGCTGGGGGCTTCCCAAGGTCACGTTCGTCCGCTTCTTCCTCTGGCTCGCGGTGGGCCTGGTCGTCTACGCCCTCTACGGCAGCCGCCGGAGCCGGGTGCGCGCGCAGGCGGCGGCCGAGCGCGCCTGACGCTCAAGGCCTCGCCCCCGGCGAATATCGGGCCTCGCTCGTGCGCGCCCCGAGGAATCTTCAGGCGAGGGGCTCTTGGCGTGCTCGTCCCTCACGCCGGCGGGCGGCCTAGCGCGCTCACCGCGGGTTGGCCGATGCCAAGCGCGACGGCGCCGCGGGTGAAGCTGCCCTTTCGGACGATCGGGGCGAGGGCAGCGAGCTGGTCGCGATCGAGATGCCCCATCGAAGCGATCGATGGCAAGCATGGGAGCCATCGCCTGGATCCATGGGGCCCCGCGCGCTAGGTTTCCCGGCACTTCGCCCCATCAAAGTGAGCGCCCATGAGAACCCTGCGCATCGCCGAGCCCTCCGACGCCCCCGCCGTCCGGGAAATCTACGCGCCGTTCATCGCCGACACGGCCGTGAGCTTCGAGACCGAGGTCCCCCCCGCCGCCGAGTTCGAGCGCCGCATCGCGAAGGTCCTGGCGCTCGCGCCGTGGATCCTCTGCGAAGACTCCGGCCGCGTCACGGGCTACGCCTACGCCTCCCGGCACGCCGAGCGCGCGGCCTACCAGTGGAGCGTGGACGTGAGCATCTACACCGGCGAAGGGCAGCGCCGCTCGGGCCTGGGCCGCGCGCTCTACACTTCGCTCTTCGCGCTCCTCGAGCTGCAGGGCTTCTACGCCGCGCACGCCGGCATCACGCTGCCCAACGCGGCGAGCGTCGGACTGCACGAGGCGCTCGGGTTCGAGCCGGTCGGCGTCTACCGGAAGGTCGGCTTCAAGCGCGGCGCCTGGCACGACGTGGGCTGGTGGCAGCTCGCGCTGCGCGAGCGGGAGGGCGAACCCCTCCCACCCGTGCCCTTCCCCGAGGCGCGGCGTCTTCCGGGCTTCGAGCAGGCGCTGGCTGCGGGCGAGGCGCTTCTGGCGCGATAGCGGACGTCAGGTCCCGATGCGCCGGAGCGCGATGAGCGGAGCGCCCTCGGGCCGCTCGGCGGAGAGGTCCACGATGCAGTCGAGCATCCAGTCGACCTCGCCCTCGGGGTCGACCATCTTCTGGATGGCCTCGAAGCGCCCTTCGCCGTCGGCCCGGAGCAGCGTGTTGTGCGGCAGGCGCGCGCGCGGCTTCAGGTCGACGTACGCGTGCTCGGCGAAATAGGGCGCCATCGCCTGCTCCAGCGACTCAGCAGTCCAAGCCGGCTCGCCCTCGAGGGGGTGGACGGCCGCGAGCGCTTCGCCCCAGCTCTTGGTTGCCACGGCCTTGAGCAGCCGGTGCAGCTCGTTGCGCACGCGCGCCGCGAAGGCCTTGGGGTTCTGGGCGAGCACGCGCGGGTCGTCCTCCGGCAGCTTGAGCGGCTCGGGCTCGGCGTCCGCCGGGGCCGGAGCCGAAGGCAAGAGCGTGCCGCCCGCGCGCAGCCGCTCCCACTCGTCGATGAGGCTCGAGTCCACGCTGCGCAAGAGCTCGCGCAGATGCGTGCGCACGTCCTCCACCGCCTCGTCGCGCGCGGCCTCGGGGACGGTGTGCGAGAGCGCGCGGTAGACCTCCGAGAGGTAGCGCAAGAGGACGCCCTCGCTGCGCTGCAGCCCGTACTCCACGACGTAGTCGTTGAACGAGGAGAGCCGCTCGAACAGGTCGCGGGCCACCGACTTCGGCCGGAGGTCCTCGCCGCCCACCCACGGGTGCCGCTCGGCGAAGGCGGCGAAGGCGCCGTACAGGCGCTCGGCGTTCGGCTTCGGGTACTCCACCTTCTGCAGCTCCTGGATGCGCTCCTCGTACGGCACCCCGTTCGCCTTCATCTCCGCCATCTTCGCGTCCTTGGCCTTGTCGCTCTGCTTGAGGAGGACGGGCGTCGGGTCTTCCAGGATGGCCTCGATGAGCGAGAGAAGGTCCAGGGCATAGCTCTCGCTCGTCGGGTCGAGCACGTCGATGGCCTTCAGCAGGAACAGGGAGAGCGTGTGGTAGAGCGAGAAGTCGCGCTGCAGCTCCTGCGACACCTCGACGAACGCGCCGGCGCCCTCCGGGTAGCGCTCCACCTCGACGATGCCGGCGCGCTCCAGCGCCCGGAACATCTGCGCGGCGCGGCGGCGGTGGCGGCGCTTGGCGTTGTCGCTCTCGTGCGAGCGCGCGATGAGCTCGGCGAGGCGTCCGTAGCCGCCCCGGGGCCAGACCTCGTCGGCCTGCAGCAAATTGACGAGCATGCCGTGCGTCACCTGGAAGCGAGACTCCAGCGGCTCCGGGAGCCGCGTCTGGAGGCGCTCGAAGGTGGACTTGTCCCAGTGCACGTAACCCTTCTGCGGCGGCTGCTTCTTCTGGAACTTCTTCCCGGAGGACTTGGCGGCCAGCCGCAGGTTCTCGATGACGTGCTCGGGCGCCTGCGCCACGACGAGCCCGCGGTCGTCGAAGCCCTTCCGGCCCGCGCGCCCGGCGATCTGGTGAAAGTCGCGGCCCTTGAGAATTCCCATCTTCTCGCCGTCGAACTTGCAGAGCCGGGTGAAGAGCACGGTGCGGATGGGGACGTTGACGCCCATG
Source organism: uncultured delta proteobacterium (assembly GCA_963772225.1). Lineage (GTDB taxonomy): Bacteria > Myxococcota > Myxococcia > Myxococcales > UBA5297 > CAVYWD01. The sequence goes on from CAVYWD010000001.1 coordinate 672,461, forward strand.
CCCAGGGTGTCCGTGCCGCTGATGACCTTGAGCAGGCCTTTCTGAGCCAAGCGCTCGGTGAGGCGGCGGTACTTGGGCATGACCCCGGCGTGGTGCAGGCCGATGCCCGCGCGCAGGTATTTCTGAATGTCCTTGCCGTAGGGCGAGTCGAACTTCGTCCCCTGCATCGCGATGCGCAGCGCCTCTTTCTCCTCCTTGGAGCAGAGGGTCACGCTGGTGAGGGCTTGGGCTTCCTCGGCGGCGGCGCGCTGCGTGAAGTTGACGAGGTAGATGGGCGCCATCTCGCGCTCGATGAGGTGCGCGATGGTTTCGTGGATGGGCGTCTCGGCGTACTCGTAGTCGAGCGGCACCGGCCGCTCGAGGGCCTTGACCACCGCCACCTTCCTCCCGGTGAGCTTCTGGAGGTGCTCCTCGATGGGGTCCGTGGGGCCGAGCGTCGCCGACATCAGCAGGAAGGTCGCCTGGGTGAGCGAGAGGAGCGGGATCTGCCAGGCGACGCCGCGCTCTTTGTCGGCGTAATAATGGAATTCGTCCATGACCACGTAATCGATTTGAGCGCCCTCCTCGCGCAGCGCGAGGTTCATGAGGATCTCGGCGGTGCAGCAGACGATGGGGGCGCCGCGGTTGACCGCCGCGTCGCCGGTCATCATCCCCACGCTCTCAGGGCCGAAGGCCTCGCACAGCGCGAAGAACTTCTCGTTCACCAGGGCTTTGATGGGGCACGTGTAATAGGAGACCTTGCCTTCGGCCATTCCCTTGAAATGCAGCGCCTCGGCGACCAGCGATTTCCCGGACCCCGTCGGCGTGCCCAGAATGACATGCTGCCCCTCGAGCAGCGCCAGGATCGCCTCCTCCTGCGCCGGGTAGAGCGTCAAGCCCCTCTGCGAAACATTCTCGAGAAAGCGGCCGAGCAGCTCGTCCGCGGTCGGCGCGACGCCCTTGGGCGGCAGGTGGGAAGCCAGCGTCTGGCGGCTCGGCTCAGCCATGGTCGTCTACCTCCCGGAGGGTCGAGGGCGCGCGCTCCAGCCGGCAGCCGAACCGCCCGGCACGCGCGGATGTGGCCGGCATGTATACCCGACCAACGCAACATCGAGCGAGCGATCGCACGCAGGTCCTGCCTGCCGCCTGCCGCCTGCCGCAGCCGGCAGTTTTCGTTTGATTTCTGCCGAGGCGCGGAAAAGATGGCATCGCCATGAAGACAGGCCTCTCCACGCTCCGCGGCACGCTGCCTCGCGCCGCGGCGATCGCCGTACTGGCGGCCGCGACCCTCCTCCTGCGCTTCGCCCATCTGGGCGCGCGCCCGGTCATGCACGACGAGAGCATGTTCGCGTTCTTCGCGTTCGACGCCATGCAGAAGATGACCGCGGCGCCGACGATGGGCCCGGACGGCAAGCCCGAGCCGCGAGGGCCGGCCTATACCCACATGCCGATCATGCACGGGCCGACGCTCATGCTGGCGGCAGCGGCCCTCTTCGCCGTCCCGGCCCTGGGCGACTCCATTCAAATCGCGCGTGGAATGGTCGCCCTGCTCTCGCTGGCAGGCCTCGCCGCGATGCTGGCGCTTTGGCCGCGGCGCATGCGCGAGATGGCGCCGCTCCTGGCGACGTCCCCTCTCCTCCTCTTCTGGAGCCGCTTCTTTCGCGACGACATGCTCTTCTGCACGGCCCTGACGCTCGGCGTTCTCGGGATCGCGCGAGGGGCGACGCCCGGGAGGTGGCGCGCCCTGTGGACGGTCGCCGGCGTCACCCTGATGTTCTCGCTGCTCACCATCATGGAGAACGCCCTCTTCCCCTACGCCGCGGGGGCGACCTTCGGCGCGCTCTGGCTCGCGATGCGGCTGGCCCAAAGGCATCGGCCTTCGTGGCTGCGCCCGCTCCGCCGGCTTCGGCCACACCCTCGGAAGCGCCTTCCTCGGCCGGCCTGCTCGCCGACGAGCGCCCGGGCGCCGATGCACCTCTCTCCCGCCGTTCCCGCCAGGCCCCCGAGCCGCGCCGCCTCGCTGGCGCCTTGGCTCGCCGGGACGGTTTGCGGCCTCCTCGTCATCGCGCTCGTCTACGGGCACCTCGTCGGGCAGGCGCCATCGGGCGTGAACCTCGGACGCGCCTCCAAGATCGAGCGGGCGCTCTATCCGCTCTTCCAGGCCTCAGGGTGGGCGAATCTGTATGCGAGCTGGCAATACTGGGAGGGCCAGCACGCCATCCAGCGCATCGGCGGCCCCATTCATTTCCATCTCCCCATCCTGGCCACCTACGAGCTGCCGCTGCTGCTGCTGCTCTATGCCGGCATGGCGTGGGACGCCGCGCAGCGCCGCGGCCGAGCGGTCCTCTACTCGGCCGGCCTCGGGGCCTGGCTCGCGGTCTGGACGGTCTGGCATCGCTTCATCGGAGCGCCGGCCCAGGGCCCCGGCGCGGGCGCCGTCGATCGGCTCCTCAATTTCCTGCACCTCGAGCCCGACGTTTCGCTCCTCGCCTTGGGCTCGCTCATCGCCCCGATGCTGATCTGGAGCGTCCTCAAGCTCCTGGAGCATCGCCCGCTGGCGGCCTGGCTCGGGTGGTGGTCCGCCTGCTCGCTGTTCCAGTATTCGGTGGCCGGAGAGAAGGTGCCCTGGCTCGCCGTCCACATCGCGCTGCCGCTGTACCTGATGCTGGCCTGGGTCTTTGCGCCGCTCCTGCGGAACCGGCGGCCGCTCGTCTGGGAGGCCTTCGGCGGCCTCATGCTGATCGCCACCTTCCTCGGGCTTCGCGCTGACCTGCGCTTCCTGGGCGAGCAGGCGGGCGCGCCGCGCGAGCGCCTGGCGTTCAACCACACGTCCATTCCGCTGGACGCGGCCATCAAGCGCCACCTCGAGGAGTGGTCCGCGCAATCGGCGCGAATTCCCCTGAAGGAGCGCCGCGTGCTTTTGGTGGACCACCCCGCCTCGGGCGGCCCGAGCTGGCCCGGGTTCTGGTACTTCCGGCGCTGCGCCTACGCGACGACCACCGCGCCCGCGCCCATGATGAGCCAAGCCTGGGACCTGATCTTGGGCACGCGCGAGGCGTTGCAGCCGGTGCTCGCCTCGCTCGATCCGAGCCGGTGGCGCGTCCAGGAGCTGTCGCTGCGCGACCACTGGTGGGCACCGTGGCCCGACGAGCCGCAGTGGCGGCGGTGGCTGGGCGACGGCCCGCGGGAGCTGGGGCGAGAGGAGCCGCCGGCCGCGCCCATCGCCTCCAGCGCGCGCCAACTGTGGCGGTACTACTGGAACCGCGAGCCCTGGACCGAGCCGGGCGGCTTCCCCGTCGTGCTCATCGAGCCGGTCCGGCCCCGGTAGCAGCGCCCCCGGCGGGCGGCCTCGCCGGCCTCCGCCGCGCCTGAGCCGGGGCGCGCTCCGCCGCGAGGACCTTGTCGAGCAGCGACCGGTCGACCAGGCCCTCGACCTCGGCTCGCGGGAGGAAGCCCAGGTCGGCGGCGTGCCGCGCCGCCTCCCGGAGCGAGCCGTCCATCGGGTCCACGGTGAAGTCCATGCGGCTGAACGCGTCCTTCAGCTCAGCCGGCGCCAGCGGATGGCCGGTGAGCTTGCCGAAGGCGGCGTTGGCCTCGGCCGCGAAGCGCTGGGGGTCGGCCTGGGCCCTGCGGGTGAGCGCGACGTGCGCTCGAAGGATCGCCTCGACCTGCGGCCGGCGCCGCTCCAGCGCCCGATTCGAGGCGACGAGCACGGTCGTCGCGAAGACCCCGCCCGGCCAGAGCGTCCGCTCGTCGACCAGGATCTTCCCGCCGCCCTCTCGCACCAGCCGCGCTCCCCACGGCTCGGGCACCCAGGCCCCGGCGAGCTCCTTGCGCTGGAACAGGCTCAGGATGTCCGCGTTCTGAATGGGCACGACGGCCACGTCGCCGCCCCCGCCGGCCGACGCCTCCATCCCGTGCGCCTTGAGCCACTGCCGCAGGGAGATGTCCTGCGTGTTTCCGAGCTGCGGCGAGGCGACCTTGCGCCCCACGAGCTGCCCGGGGTCGTCGATGCCGGGCTGCACCACGAACACCGCGCCGCCGGAGGTCGCCCCGGCGATGACCTTGAAGGCCCCGCGCGACCGGACGAAGGCGTTGATGGCCGGGCCGCTGCCCACGTACGAGGCGTCGATCTCCCCGGCGAGCAGGGCCTCCATGGCGCTGGGACCGGCGTTGAACTTCTTGGCGTCGACCGGCTCGCCCAACGCCCTCTGGAACGCGCCCTCCTCCTCGCCCACCAAAGCCTGGGCGTGGGTGAGGTTCGGGAAGTACGCGAGGCGGAAGGGCCGGCGCTCCTGCCTCGAGCACCCGGCCGCGAGGAGCGCGAGCGCGAGCACGGCGCGCTGACCCAACGAGCACCTCCTCGAGACGAACGGCCGGGCCACCTCCCGGCGCACGCGGCCCTTGGGCTCAAGCTGTGCGCGGGCCTCGGAGATGGGCAGCGCCCTCGACGGAGCCGCCCGCCGTTGCAGCCGCGCCGCCCGCTTGACAAGCTCACGCCCATGGCCTTTACCCCCAGACTCTACTGGACCGATTCGCTGCTCCTCCGCTTCGAAGCCCAGGTCGTCGCGCACGCGGAGCTTCGCGGCGCTGCCGCCCTGGAGCTGTCGCAGACGGCCTTCTACCCCGAGGTCGGCGGGCAGCTCGGCGACCGGGGCCGCGCCTCGTGGGAGGGCGGCGCCGCCGAGCTCCTCGACGCGCAGGAGGACGGAAACCGGGTCCTCCACGCGCTCGCGCCGGGCGCGCAGGCCCCGCCTTTGGGCGCGCAGGTGCGCGTGGAGGTGGACGAGGCGCGCCGGCGCGATCACATGAGCCAGCACACCGGCCAGCACCTGCTCTCGCGCGCGCTGCTCGACGTGGCCGAGGCGCCCACCGTCTCCTCGAGGCTGGGCGAGAGCGCCTGCACCGTCGACCTGGCCAAGGACTCCCTGTCCGACGCCGCGCTCGCCGACGCCGAGGCGCTGGTGAACCGCGTCGTCCTGGAGGACCGCCCGGTACGCGCGCTGATGCCCACGCCGGAGGAGCTGGCGCGCCTTCCGCTGCGGCGCGAGCCGAAGGTCCAGGACCTGGTCCGGGTCATCGAGGTCGAGGGCTTCGACTTCTCGCCGTGCGGCGGCACGCACGCCCTGCGCACCGGGCAGGTGGGGGCCGTCCACGTCCACGCGGTGGAGCGCTACAAGGGCGGGCTGCGCCTCTCGTTCAACTGCGGCTTGCGGGCGGCGCGCGAGCTCGCCGAGAAGGACCGGATCCTCTCGGGGCTCGCCCGAGAGTTTTCCACCGGCGCGGCCGGCGTCCCCGGCGCGGTGGCGAAGCTCAAGGCGGATAGCCTGGGCCTCTTCCGGGCCGCCGGGGCGCTGCGGGAGCGGCTGGCCGCGCTCCTCGCCCGCGACCTCCTGCGCGACGCGCCGCGCGCCGGGGCGCCGCCCATCGCCTTCGCCGTCGCGCGCTTCGACGGCGAGCCCATCGAGCTCTTGCGAGCGGTGTCCGCGGCGCTGTCGGCCGAGCCGAGCGCGGCGTCCGTCGTCTGGGGCGCGTCGGAAGGCGGCGTGCGCGTGCTCGCCGCTCGAGGGGAGAAGGCCTCGCGCTTCGACGCCGGCGCCGCCCTGAAGCGCATCGCCAGCGCCTCGGGCGGGCGAGGCGGCGGCCGACCGGACCGCGCCGAGGGAATGCTCCCCGCCGGAGCCGACCCGCTGGCGGCCATCGACCGCGAACGGCGCCTCCTGGAAGAGGGCTGAAGACGCCGCGTCGCCGGTGGGACTAGACTCGAAGCACCGTGAAGACAGGCCCGGAGCCCTACACCATCCGCTATCAGTTCCGCCTCGAGGCGGAAGCGGAGGTGAGCTTCGCGCTCCAGCTCCACCCGGCCACGCTGGAGAACCTGGACCCGCTCCCCAGCGACCTGCCCGACTGGACCTGCCTGTCGTGCCAGCGCTGCCCCAACTGCCCCCTGGACCCGGACCTGCACGAGCGCTGCCCGGCGGCGGCGCGCATCTCGCTCATCGTCGCGGACTTCGCCCACACGCTCTCGTTCGCGGACGCCGAGGTGCGCGTGGCGGTGCCCGAGCGCCAGTTCGTCAAGAGCACCTCGGTCCAGTCGGGCCTGTCGTCGCTCTTGGGCGCCTACCTCGCGACGAGCGGCTGCCCCATCCTCGGCCTGCTGCGACCCATGGTGCGCCTGCACCTGCCGTTCTCGTCGTCGCTGGAGACGCTGCTGCGCTCGACGTCGGTGTACCTGCTGCGGCAGTACTTCCGCTCGAAGGAAGGGCTGCCCGCGGACTGGACGCTGGAGCGGCTCGCGCAGCACTACCGGGAGATCGCCACGGTGAACAAGGCGTTCGCCAACCGCCTGCGCGGGGCGGCGCCCGAGGACGCCAACGTCAACGCGCTGGTGATCCTCGACGTCTTCGCCAAGTCGACCCCGGCGTCCATCGAGGAAGGGCTCGAAGAGCTGCGGCGGTTCTTCGGCGAGCTTTAATGATGCGCGGCGGGACGCTGGTCCGCGAACCAGCGCGGGCCGACCCCCGGAACTGCAAATCAAACACCCCTCGAGTCCCCGGCAACGCAAGAAGCCCACAAATCCGGCGCCCGCCGCGCAGCCTATAGACCGACCGGGGCACCCCATGTGAAGGCGGGCTCGCATTTTTCTTCGGAGCACGCGGAGAGCTCCAGGCCGCGGCCGCAACGAAGCCCCGGTCATTCTTGCGATTTTCAACACTTCAAGCGAAGCGCTCGACGCCGAGGACGCCGCCCTCGATGCCGACCACGTGGACCTCGGCGGGGATGGGCCGCGCCCCGCGGGCCTCCAGCGCCGCGTGCGCGATGCCGCTGCAGCAGGGCACCTCCATGCGGACGACGGTCAGGCTCCGGGGCTCCGCGCGCTCCACGATTTGCGCGAGCTTCTCCCGATACGCGCCCTCCTTGCACGACGGCACGCACTGACCGCACCCGTCGCACTTCTCCTCGTCGATGGCGATGACGGTCCGCTTCATGGGGCGCTCCTCCTCAGGCGAAATCGGGAGCGCATCCTATGGCCGCCGCGCGAGGGCACCTTGATCTGAATCAAGCCCCGGCGAGCTCTGGGGCCGGCCCGTGTTAGAACGCCGAGCATCCCCCACCATGACCTCCCTCGCCCCCGTCCTCGACGCCTGCCCCTTCTTCGCCCGCATCGCCGGACCCGCCCGCGCTCGCCTCTACGCCATCGCGACCGCCGCCCGCTTCGCCAAGGGCGAGACCATCTTCCGCCAGGACGACCCCTGCCCCGGCATCTACGTCATCGCCTCAGGGCAGGTGCGCATCTACAAGGTCTCCGCGTCCGGGAAAGAGCACGTGCTCCACCTGGCCGGCCCCGCGCAGACCTTCGCCGAGGTGGCGGCCATCGGCGGCTTCCCCTGCCCCGCCAGCGCCGAGGCGCTGGAGCCCACCGAGTGCGCCCTCCTGCCCGCCGCCGCCTTTCGCCGCGCCCTGGAGCAGGACCACGCGCTCTGCCTGCAAATGCTCGAGGCCATGGCGCACTGGGTGAAGAACCTCGTGGGGCTCATGGAGGATCTGGTGCTGCGCGACGCCACCAGCCGCGTGGCGCGGTTCCTGGGCGCCGCCGAGCGCGACGCCCAGGGAGCGGTGGCGCTCCCCGCGCTCAAAAAGCACCTGGCGAGCCACCTCAACCTGACCAGCGAAACGCTCTCGCGCTCGCTGCGGCGGCTGGAGGAGTCGGGGCTCATCGAGCTCTCGGGCTCGGGCGACATCCGCATCGCCGACCCGGCGGGGCTCACGGCCGCGGCCGAGGGAGGCTAAAGGGCGTCACCAGCCGTAGCGCTCGGCCAGGTAGAGGAAGGCGGGCGCGGTCGCGGCGCTGGCCACGGTGCTGTAGAAAATGGACCGCGCCGCGAGCCCCACGTCTCCGCCGAAGCGCTCGGCGAAGAGCGTGCAGTTCACCGCGACCGGCATGCTGGCGATGAGATACGCCGTCAGGCGCATCGGGGCCGCCATCCGGTAGCCGAGCCGCTGGGCGAGCACCCCGAGGCCGATGACCGCGATCGGCGAGACGACGAGCCGCCCCAGCAGAACCCCGGCGAGGGGCGCCGGCGCGACGCCGCGGCCCTTCAGCGCCCCGAGCTGCGCGCCGGTGATCAGCATGGAGAGCGGGACCGTGAGGCTGCCGACCATGCTCACCGCCTGCAGCAGCGAGCCCGCGGCGAGTCGCCACGGCGGGCTCCCGGCCGCGAAGCTCTCCGCGCCGCGCAGGCCCGGGACCAGGATGGCCGCCGCGGCGCCGCCTACCGTCGCGATGAGGCCCAGGTTCGAGGCGAGGGAGCGCAGGGCGGCGCGGTCGGGCCAGGCGCCCCGCAGGGTGGCGATGCCCGCGGTCCACAGCATGACCAGCGCGCCCACGTTGTAGAGCAAAACCGCGAGCCTGCCGTCCGCCCCGAAGAGCGCCTCGGCGATGGGCAGCGGCAGGTAAACCCAATTCGGCACCGAGACGAGGAACGCGAACGTGGCGCGCTGCCCGGGGCGGGCGAAGAGCGGGGCGAGCGCCAACCCGACCCCCAGGCACAGGACCGCCACTGCGGCAGCCAGCAGGGGCATCGAGTAGCCGCGGCGGAGCGTCCGGCCGTCCACCGCGGCGATCATCTGGTCGAAGATGAGCGCCGGCAGCGCCACGTCGACCAGGAACCGGCTCAGGGCGCTCGCGGTCTGCTCCGTGAATTTGCCCGAGCGGCGCGCCTCCCAGCCCAGGAGCATGACGGCGAAAATCCCGCCGATCTTGAGCACCGCGATCAGCCAGTCGGGCATCCGGGATCCGTTCCCTCGGTGAGAGTCGCTCGCCTCGAGCCTTCGACGGCGCGCCGGGCGGCCGCGCGAGGATAGCGCGGGGCCGAGCCGTCGGCCTTCTGAAATGCGGCCGGGCGGACGCGCAAGGACAGGTTGAAAGACCGCCGGTACGGCTTTCGTGCACCTGCCGATATCGCACGCTTTTTGACGAGCGCGCCCCGTCCCACTAGGCTTGCGGCCACCTGTTGGTCGAGAGTCCGTCGGCTCGAGCGCAACCGCCGCTCTGCACGGTTTGTGCGCTTGGCTCCACGAGACGGGAAAGCGCGCGCGTGCGAATGCGAAACCTCCCACGGAGCTCCTTGGCCCTGGCCCTGGCGCTCGCCCTCCCCGCAATGGCCGGCGCAACCCCGGATCCTCTCGCGCGCGGCATCGACCCGGTCACCTCCAAGCTGAGCCCGTTTTTCGACGCGTACCTCGCAGGCGACGGCGCCGGCGACGCGCTTCGCGGTTCCCGCCAGCTCGCGCTCACCGCGGACTTCGGCGGGGGCATGCTGGCCTGGGACGTGGGCAACGACAAGTCGGGCGACCTCATTCAGTCGCGCCTCGACTTTCACCTCTCCGGCGCCTACGCCCTGCGCGACTGGCTGGAGCTCGCCCTGGATCTGCCGCTCACGGCTTACCAGTCCACGGGCTTCGCCGCGCTTCAGTCGGCCACCGGCTTTGTCGACCCAACCGGCTTTCCCGCCTCGTTCGGCCTGGGCGACCTTCGAGCGCTGGGCAAGCTTCGGCTGCTCTCCCAGGGCCGGTCGCCGGTCGCCCTGGCCGCCATCGCCGAGGTGCGCCTGCCCACCGGCGCCGCCAACAGCTTCCTCGGCGAGCGCGGCGTGCTCCTCGCGCCCCGCGCGGTCGCCGAGCGGCAGTTCTTCGGACGCCTGACCACGGCCTTGGAGCTCGGGTATGCCTACCGCACCGCGCCCGGGAGCTACCTGAACCTGTACGTCGGCGACGAGAATCGACGGCTCGCTCTCGGCGTCGTTCCTGGCTCCGGAGCGGTGGGTCAAGCTCTCCTGGCTCAAGCGATGGACGCTCTACGGAGAGCTGCTGCTGGCGACGCCCGCGCGGGCGCCGTTCACCGCGAGCGCCTCCGAGGCGCTCAAGACGCCGCTCGAGGCGCTGCTGGGCGTCCGGGCGGGACTGCCGCGCGACCTGGAGCTGACCGTGGGCGCGGGCACCGGCATCGCGCTCCACTCCGGCTTTGGCCGCGAGTCGTTCCGGGTCTTCGCCGGCCTGAGCTGGGTGCGAAGGGTCCACGACCGCGACGGCGACGGCGTGCCCGACGACGAGGACAAGTGCCCCGACGTCCCGGGCCCGGCGAGCAACGCGGGTTGCCCGGAGGGCGAGCTCCCCGACCGCGACCACGACGGCATCCCGGACAAAGACGACCGCTGCCCCGACGACCCCGGGCCCAAAGAGCTGGAGGGCTGCCCCGACCGCGACGGCGACGACGTCCCGGACATCGACGACAAGTGCCCCGACGAGCCCGGCCCTGCGGCGAACGACGGATGCCCCGTCATCGGCCAGCAGGTGGTCTTCGAGAAGCACAAGCTGCGGCTGAAGGGCACGGTGACGTTCGAGTTCGGCAGCGCGACGCTGAAGAAGGAGTCGAGCGGGCTCCTCGACGAGGTGGTGGCGGTGCTCAAGCAGCACGCCGAGGTCAAGCGCGTGCGCGTCGAGGGCCATACCGACAGCGTGGGAGGGGCGGAATTCAACCTCGACCTCTCCCGCCGCCGCGCGGCATCGGTGGCCCAGTACCTGGTGGCCCACGGCATCGAGGCCGGCCGGCTCATCCCCGAGGGCTTCGGGCTGACCAAGCCGCTCGTGCCCAACGCCACCGCCGCGGGCCGCGCCAAGAACCGGCGTGTGGAGTTCACCATCCTCGAGTAGTGAAAGCCGGGGCCCGCGGGCGCCAGAACCGCCGCGACGGCGCTTCGCGCCCGTCAGCGCAGGGCGCGAAGCGGGTGATGGTCGAGGACCCGGTCCTTGACGACCAGCGTCGTCACCGGCGCCTCGCACTCCTCCTGCAGGATGAGATCGTGGCCCAGGCAGAGGCCCATCTGGACGACCAGATCGACCTTGCGCGCGTTGAGCAGGCGCGCCTGCGCCACCGGGTTGCAAATGGCGGCGAACTTCTCGGGGTGGGCCTTGGGAAGGCCGATCTTATCGTAATCGACTGCACCCACTCGGCAGCAGACGAGCTCCGCCTCCAAGCCCCCTTCTTCGAGGCGCCGCGCGAGCGCCTGTGCCTCTTTCTGGAGGGTCACGCAGTGGGCGATTCCGATGCGGCGAAATGCGCGTTCCTGCGCGAAGAACACCAGCTCCTCGACCCGGTTCCGCAGCCGCCGATCGGCCGCCATGGGAGCGGCATCGGCGGCGTGCATGACCGCCTGGCGCTCGTCGCTCCGGTAGCCGGAGGTGTCCTTGGCGAGGTCGGGCAGCGTCCGCGTGGGGCAGGACTTCGGCATGTGGGGCTCGTCGCCCTTGAAGCAGGCGGCGGTTGCGCACCATCGGCATCCATAGAGGTCTGAGTTCTGGGACATCGATGGGGAAGAGCCCGCGAGCCGGGCGACGGGTTCAGCGCCGGCAGGCAGGCGCTCGCGGCCCGTTCAGCCCGTTCAGCCCGCGCAGACGAGCTTGACGTCGACGGCGTCGCCGTTCTGGAGAAGGCAATCGCCCTCGAGCGTGATGGACCCCTTGCGGCTCTCGGTGGGCGGATCGAACTCGAACCCGGTCCCGTAGGCGCAGCGCACCGTCTGCCCGCTCGCTCGGGTGATCTCGACCACGAGCAAGTGGCCGTCGGAGGGGCTGTTGTCCAGCGTGAGCCGCTGGGGGGACGAGACCAGCTGGGCGATGCTCGCGAGCGCCGGCCCATAATCGCTGGCGCAGATGGACTCGATGAGCGCGTGCTCGGGGCCCATGAGGTCCACCGCCTGCTTATAGCGGGTGGCCACGCCGTACGCCTCGTCGCCGTTGCCGGTGCACCGCGCGGGCGTGAGCGACGCGTCGACCGCGCCGATGACCGCCAGGAAGACCTCGCGCTTGCGCCCGGTGCCGTCGTCGAGATTCTGGAAGAAGCTGACCAGCTGCGAGACCGGCTCCAGGAGGGCCCGCCCGGCGGGCGTCTCGCAGGCGTTCGCCGTGCAGCTTCGGCGGGTGAAGGTCTCGTCCGCGTAGAGGCAGTAGTTTCCCTCGCCGCCGCAGTTGGCGTCGGTCGTGCACCACGGCCCGCACGCCCCCTCGACCGCCAGCGCGGTGCCGGTCGGATCCGAGCAGTCGTCCTCGTCCGAGACGACAATCACCAGCAGGCGCGAGGCCTTCCGCAAGAAGCCCGCGTTGCCCGGGAGCGCCGATGGGGTGCTGGCCGGCGGGACCAGCGGCTCGCTCACCAGCGGCTCCGACAGCGCCAGCTTCGCCGCGAGCAGCCCCATCTCTTCGCCCGAGCCGAAGGTGCCCTGGGTGACGAGGAGGCCGGCCTGCGCCACCAGGTCGGCGTTGGAGAGCTCGGTCGAGCGCAGGATCTTCGGAGGGCTGCTCGCGAGCACGTCGCCGGTGTCGGCGTTCTTGGCAAACTGAAGGCGCCCGCTCTCGGCGGGGTAGGTCGTCAGCGACGTTGCGCCGCCGTTGCAGGGCTGGAAGTTCTGAGTGATGCCGGTGGTGACGACGCCGATCTGGAAGTCGTTCTTGACCGGGCCCGAGGTGAGCGTCTCGACGAACGTGCGCAGCTGGGCCACGACCTTGGCCTGTTTTTGGCGCAGCGAGCCGGAGTTGTCGATGACGAAGAGGATGTCGGTGGAGACCGACGGGGGCAGGCCCAGGCCCTGCTCGCAGGAGGTGATGGCCCCGTCCGGCGCGCCGCCGCAATGGCAGGAGGCGGCCGACAGGCCGACCCCCAGTGCGATGAAGACCAGGGCGCAGCGGGGCGCAGCGCAAGCGCGATTTGCTGGTGACACGAAAGCCTCCGGGGTCTCGCGGACGGCGATGGCCCAGAAGCCTCGCCGGCGCGCGCTCCATCCTGCCCGAGGAGGGCGCTGGTCCGAAAGTTTCTTCTCTCCCAAGATGTGAGGCGCCCCTGGCGACTTCTCCGATGCTCCCCTTCGCCCTCGAAGCCTCGTTGGCCTGGCTGCTCGCGCTCCAGGCGTTCACTCTCCGCTTCGGGCTCATCGGCGCCTGCCTGCTTCCGCGCCGGAGCCCGCGCTGGCTATGGCTGCCCTTGGCCCTGGCCAGCGCTGCGCTGGGCGCGCTCTCGGCGCGGGCGCCGGGCGGGCACTGGGCGCTCGGGCTCGCGCTCGGCCCCCTGGCCGCCGCTGCGAGCCTTTGCCTGCGCGCGCTCGCGCCGCTTGGGCCGGACACGCCGTTCCTGCCGGGCGCCCAGGACCCCCGCCCGTCGCGCTGGGAGCCCCGCGAGCTGGAGGTCCCCGGCGAAGTCGACGCCCGCGCGCTGCTCCTCGAGCCCACCGCGCCGCCGGCCGCGTCCCGCGGCGCCCTCATCGTCTTCAGCCACGGCGGCGGCAACGACCGGCTCTACGGCCTGTGGGAGCTCTTCCCTCTTCTGCTCGAGCGCGGCCACGCCATCCTGACCGCGAACCTGGCCGGCCACGGCCGCGGCGGCCGCGACCTCTTCACGCTCGAGGCCGCGAGGAGCCGGCTCGACGCCCTGGTCCGCGCCGCCGACGAGCGCGCGCGAGGCCGGCCGGTCGTCCTCATGGGGCACAGCATGGGCGGCTCCCTGGCCCTGGACGCCCTGGCGCGCGGCGTGCCCATGGCCGGGCTCGTGAGCATCTGTGCGCCCATGTCGCTCGCCATTAGCCTAGGCGTGGCGCTCGAGGCGCAGGCGTTCCTGCACCGGCCCATCTACCGCGCCCTGCGCCACGGCAACCTCGCCGAGCTCGTGCCCGCCATGGGCTCGTTCAAGCGCGAGAGCACGCCCGTGCGCGTGCCGGGCGGGGGCAGCTACATCGAGGCCTTCACCTCGCTCCTCGCGCGCGCCGACCTCCCGGCGCGCCTGCGCGCGCGGCCCGCTCCAAAGACGCCGGTGCTGGTGGTTCACGGCACGGCGGACCACATCGTGCCGCCCGTGAACGCTCACAAAGTGCTCGAGGCCTTGGGCAGCGCGGCGGCGCCGCTCCTCGCCGCCGAGCGCAATCACCTGGACATCCTGTTCGATACAGCGGTCGTGGGGGCGATCGCCGATTTCGTCGATGAACGGGCGCGGTGAACGCGTCGCCCCTGCTCCAGGACATCGCCGTTGCCGGGCCCATCGGAGATGGAAGCGGCGCGCTCTGCGACCTCGACGTCGTGCGACCGGCAACCTTCAAAGCTTACTTTGCAGGTCGCAGCTGCTCGATCTGACCGCGGTAGGGCTGAGCCCACTCAGGCAGATTCTTCAGCATTGCGTTTCTATCCGACTCAGACCCCTCGCCGTACCGATTGGCCCATTTGATGGCTTCTTCGATCTTGTTGGCCTCCTTGTTCAGGCGCTGTTCAGCCTCCAGCGGAAGAGTTCTCCACTCAGCCATATTTCGCAGCTTGGGCGCCATCTCTGCCCCCTTGCTCATATGGAGCGTGCCGGCGGCGATACTCTGAGGCGTTGAGCCCCCCTTTACCTGCTCGCCGATGATCGCCAGAGCGACGCTTCCATCTCCGAATCGCGCGCCTGGCTTGTTGAGCTCATTCATCATCTTTTGAGCGTATTCAAGCTGCACTCTCACCTGTGGCGCGACCTCCGTATGAACGGGAGCCAGCAGGGCCTCGGGGCGTGCTTCTCGGAATGGATTCTCAGTGCCCCCAAAGCCCGGCTCGCTCAGGCGCGCCTTCGTGTTCAGCTCGACATTGAGGCGATTGATTTCCTTGTCCAGCGCACCGCGCTCTTTCCACGAGAGGTTCGGCTTCTTCTTGGCATTCTCGAGGTCTTGCAGCCGACTCTTCGCGCGATCAATTGGCTCGAAAACAGCATTCGGGAACGGTGACGATGGGCTCTTCACTGGATTCTTGAGGAGCAGCTCTCCTTTCGCATCGGTCGGAATGACGCGGCCCTTGCCCTCCTCGAAGCGAAACCAATCCCCGCCTTCAGCACCAGGAACCCGATCGACCTCGACGATCGATCCATCCAGCTTCCCTGGCTGCTTCACCTCGACCCAGTGTTTGCCCGCATGTGCCGCCTTCTCCGCGCCCTCGCCGGCCTCCTTATCCATCGCCGCCACGAACCCGCGGCTCCCCTCGAGCGAGGTGATCTGCGCCTCGTGCTGGGCGAGCTGCCGATTGATGCTCTTGATCTCCTTGTCCACCTCGGCCCGCGCCTGCACCGTCTCCGCGTCCACCTTGGGACCCATGGTGCGGATGCGCTCGTCGATGCCCTGCTTCATTGTCTCCAAGTCGCCGCGGATGCCCGTCAGCTTCTTCACCTCGAGCTGCGACTCGAAGCCCTGGGAGCCGTAGCCCGGGCGCCCCCGGATGGCCTGGTTCGCGCGGTCTCGAAGCTGCCGGATTTGGCCCAGCGGCCCCTCGTATTTCTGGAGCGTGCGCGCGGTCTCCATGTGCGCCGCAATGTGCTCGGCGGTCGCCGTGGGCCCGGCCTCGATGCGCACCCGCCCAGCGTCGTAGCGCACCAGCGTGGTGTTCCCGTGGAGCTCGGGGTTGCGGAAGACCGGCACCTCGCGCGGCTGCGCCAGCTTCGAGACCCCGGCGCCGGCGACGTGGAGCGCGCCCCCCGTGACTCCGCCCGTCACGGCCCCCACCGACCCGTCGCTCATCGCGCGTCCGCCGACGCGCCGAAGCCCCTCCAACCCGCCGTTGCGCCAGGTGTCCTCGTCCATGGCCTGGGCCACGGCCCCCGAGGCCGCCCCGCTCACCGCGCCCATCTTCGCCCCTTCGGCGGCGGCCTGGCCGACCTTCGCGAGCGTGCTCTTGGCGGCCTGCTCGACCGCCGCGGCGCCTTGGAGGCCCTTGCCCAGCGGGATGACGGAGGTCGCTCCCTCGACGACGCCCGTCGCGCCCTCGCGGAGGAACTCCTCCTTCCCCATCGTGCTGCCCTTGAAGCCGTATTGAACCGCGACGCGGGTGCTCGCCCCGAGGGCCGCGTAGCCCGCGACCGCCAGCGGCGTCGCCGCGCCGCCCGTGCAGACCACGGCCGTCGTCGTCACGACGGTCACCGCCGCGGTGGTCGCCATGTCCGCGACCGCGTCCTTCGACTCTTGAACCGACTTCACGTCGGCGCCGGCGAAGCCCGCCTTGCGCATCGCGGTCGCTTTGTCGCCGGCGTCGAGCGCCGTCTGAGCCTCGTTCAGGTCGCGCTTCAGCCGCGCGGAGTCCGACTCGCCGCCGCCCCGCCCCCAGCTCTGCACGGCATCGACGACGCCCGAGCCAAAGCTGTTCGCCTCGAATTTTTGCGCCTCCTTCAGCCGATTGATCTTCTGCTGGGCCGCGTCCGGCGCCTTCGAATCGATCGCCCCCTTGTCGTACATCTGGTTGACGATCTCAAACTGATTGCGCCCCGAGGTATTTGACTCGAGATCCGCGCGGAGGTCTCTTTTGTAGAGGTTCTGGTAGGCCACGGTTATCTGGTCGATCTGCTTCTTGGACTTGTCGCCCAGCACCTCGCGCAGCTCGGCCTTGTCGGAGGACACCATGCTGTCCATGGCGTGATTCAGCCGCTGCGCAGCAGCCTTGGCCTGTCCCGCCTCGTCCTTCTCGCCCGGCGGATTGAGGTAGCCGAGCCCGACCTCTGCGTCGGAGCCGCCCCAACCGCGCACCGTGCCCTCCAAGGATTTCCCATTCGTCTGCTTCTGAAACGCCTCCTTCAAAGCAGAAAGCTCTTCTGGCTTGGTGTTCTTGAGGACCCCCAGGATGGACTGCTTGTCCGTGCCCGTCCATCCGTGCGTCGCGCGGTCGATCTGCGCGGCCTTCGCCCCGGTCGAATCCTTCTCCAAAATCGCCTTGGCTTGGTTGAAGTCCTCGTTTCCCAACCTCCCCTTCATATCGTCCATCAATTTCGAGTCGCTCAGCAGCATCTTCTTCTGGTCGTCCGGCAGCTTCTCCAGCCCTTCGAAGACCTTCTGGCTGTCGGCGCCCCAGAAGCCCCTGAGCGAGCTGCTCATCTGCGCGCGCGCGGCGGACGCCTCGAGCTTCGACACGTCCTCCTTCTCCGCGGTGGTCGTGGCAAGTAAGTTCTTCAGCTGCGATTTCTGGGATGGGTCGAGGTGCGGGCCGAGCGCCCTCTGCATGAACTCCTCGGGCGACGAGCCGCGGGCGCGAGGGAAGTCCTTCGCGTACGCCTCTTGGAAGTCCCGCGCGATGGCCGCCCGCTGCTTTGGGTCGGCGTCCCGAAGCTTATTGAGAATGGCGTCGTGATCGCCGAAGAGCCCGGTCTGCCGATAGATGTCCGCGGCACCCGCCCTGGCCTTGTCGCCGGACATCAAGCTCTTGGCGTGGACCAGGTCATCGCCGGTCAGCTTCTTGCCAATCAGCTCGTCCAGGTCGGTGTGATAGTGCTCTTTGAAATCCTTTCGAATGAGGTCGACGTCGGCGGGCGAGCGCCCCTTGAGGGTATTGAAGATGGCGTCCTTGTCGGCTCCGATGCCGGTGTTGCCCAGCATCGCCCGGTACAGCTCGTTGGAGTCCTCCGAGACCCGCTCGCGGGTGTAGCCGGACGTCGGGCTTCGGTCGTCGCGAGTCTCGGGGGCGGCCTTGAAGCTGCTTTCCGCGTAGGAGCTCGCGGGCGCCGCGCCCTCGTCCGCGCCGGGTTGCTTCGGAGGCTGGGAGACGGGCAACGGCTGCAGGTAAGGCTCGGCTCGGTCGCGTGCGTCAATGGGGCCGCTGATCATCGTCATCGAACGTCTCCCGTGAGACTGCCTTTGGAGTGATGCCGACGTTGGCGGACAAACGCCGCGCGAGCCCGGCGCCCCGATTCCGAGGCAACAGGAGAATTATCGAGGTGGGCTCGGCCGAAGTTGCTCGGAGGCGGAGCCGTCAGGCCGCCGCCGGGCGATACTCTCGCGCTCAGGGCGACTTCTCCTCCAGCTCCATCCGCATTTCGGAGACGATGCGCATGCGCCGCAGGGGCTCGCCGGGCTCGGTCGAGAAATCCTCCTGCACCCGGGTCTCCGACGCGCTGCGCAGCGGCCAGATTCGGTCGAGACCGAAGACAGCCTCCCCCTTCGTCTCGGCGCGAACCTCCATCCGCTCGCCGCGAGCGCCCGGCGTCCGGTACTCGGGTGGCAGCGGCCGGTCGCGAGAGGTCTGCTGCGCGAGGAACCTCGTCGCGACGCGGCTCCCGTCGAAGGAAACGAGCTCGAACGCGGCTCTGCCCTTCACGTCCTGGGCACCGACGAACTCCTCCCACTGGGCGCCCGGACCGATGGGCTCGACGGGGAAAGGGGCCTTGGCGAAGCGGAGCGCGGCGGCCACGTCGAGCAGCTCCTTTCGGCGCTCAGGCGGCAGCGCCTTTGGCAGCTCCAGGTCGAGCGAATTGCCACGCGGTCCGGCCCGCCCTGCGCCGGAAAGGCCATTCAGGAACGAGAGCCGGGAGGCCAGCTCGTCCACGATGGCTTGAGGAGTGCCGGGCTGGACCAGGAGATCAGCCGAGTCGATGGAGAACTCGTAGTGCGCGTCGCCCTCAGCCGAGATGAATCGGACGCGGCTCGCGAAGGTGATGCGCGTCGCCGGCACGGGAGGGCTGCGCCGGGGGCCCGCGCCGGAATCGACGCTGACGCGAGAGGAGAAGACCGCCGTGACGATTTGCTTGGCCCCAGAGACAACGCGGGGGATCAGCGATCGGCGAGGCTCGCCCCCCTGAGCGACGATCATAATCGAACCCCACCGCCCGACTTCGGCCTATGCCAAAGGACCCGCGCTCCAAAACGATCCATCAGGATGGCTTCGCTCTTTTCGTTTCCAGAGACATCGAGCCTCGCACGGCACCTCGGGCCGTCGCAAGCGGCAATGGCAGCCTTGGGCTCGCGGCAGGCCGCGGTCGCGCGAGCCGCGCCGAAATTGCCAAGGCGAGCGCCCCGGCCACGAGCCCCGCAATTCGGGCGTTCCAAGGGCGGCGCTTCGCCGGTTCGCCGGCGCGCGCGGCCCCTCGGCGCGCTCCGCTCGGGCAGGGACGCGCGAAGGCTGCTCGCGCCTGTTTCGCCGCCGACACTGCCTGCTTCGCGCGTTTCGGCAAGGGTGCGGCCCGCCGGCGAGCGGAAGGCGCGCGGAGGGGCGCACCGACCCACCGGAAGCCGGAAGGCTTTCAGCGGTGCGCCCTCCTCGGCGGCGCGGCCCTCGCGCGGCGAAGGCAGGTGCGGAACCGGAGCCCTGCGCCGGGCCCCTCTGGACTTCAGCGGCTCGCCCATGGGATGAGCCAAGGCGGACGCGCCCGCTGGAAGCGGGCCAGCCTGCTCAGCGGTTGTAAAGACCCCATGGACTCGCTCCTCGAGCTCTTCCGCATCGGCGCCGGCCCTTCCAGCAGCCACACCCTCGGGCCACAGCGGGCGGCGGCCCTCTTGCTCGAGCGCTTTCCCGCTCTCGCCCGGGCCCACGTCATCCTCTACGGAAGCCTGGGGGCGACCGGCCGCGGCCACCTCACCGACCGGGCGCTGGAGCGGGCCCTCGCGCCTCGCCCGGTGGAGGTCGTGTTTCGCCCCGAGGTCACTCTGCCTCGGCACCCGAACGGCATGGACCTCACGGCGCTCGACGGCGCCGGCCAGCCGCTCGGAGCCCTGCGCGCCTACAGCGTCGGCGGCGGCACGGTCCGGCTGGAGGGCGAGCCAGAGGCCGGTCGCGCGCCCGCCTACGACCGGAGCCGAATGTCCGAGATCCTCGCCTGGTCGACCGAGACCGGCCGCCCGCTCTGGCAATACGCCGAAGAGCGCGAGGGCGACGCCCTGCGCGAGCACCTCGCCCGGGTCTGGGCGGCCATGCGCGAGGCCATCGACCGGGGCATCCATGCCGAGGGCGTGCTGCCAGGCGCGCTGCACCTGCCGCGAAAGGCGCGCTCCTTCTTCCTCAAGGCCCAGCGCTGCCGCGAGCCCTTCCAGCGCGGCGGGCTCCTCTCCGCCTACGCGCTGGCAGTCTCCGAGGAGAACGCCGCGGGCGGCGCCGTCGTCACCGCGCCCACCTGCGGCTCGAGCGGCGTGGTGCCGGCGGTGCTGCGCTACCTCCAGGAGACGCTCGAGGCGAGCGACGTGGAGATCGCCCGGGCCTTGGCCACCGCCGGGCTCTTCGGGAACATCGTGAAAGCGAACGCCTCCATCTCCGGCGCCGAGGTCGGCTGCCAGGGCGAGGTCGGCACCGCGTGCGCCATGGCCGCCGCCGCCGCCGCGCAGCTCCTGGGCGCCACGCCACACCAGATCGAATACGCCGCCGAGATGGGGCTCGAGCACCACCTCGGCCTCACCTGCGATCCGGTCGCGGGCCTGGTGCAGATCCCCTGCATCGAGCGCAACGCCTTCGCCGCGACCCGCGCTTTGGACTGCGCCGACTTCGCCCTCCTCTCCGACGGCACGCACCTGGTCTCCTTCGACGAGGTCACCCTCGCCCTCCAGCAGACCGGCAGAGACCTCATGGCGGCCTATCGCGAGACCGCGCTCGGCGGGCTCGCGGCCGTGCACAAGTAGACGTCCTCGCTCGGGGCGGGGGCTGGCATCGGCGCGGAAGCGGATGGAGACTGGCGGCGAGCGCCGGCGAGAAGTCGCGAGCGAGGTGTGGCGGATGAAGGTGCTGGGCGCCATCGGGCTTCCGTCGCGACGCTTTCCGGTGGCGGCCTACTTCTTGACGGTCGCAGGGCTCATCGCGGCCGCGGCGCTCATGGAGCGTTCCCTGTTTCACCAGGCGCGCCGGCGCGCCGGGAGCGAGCTCGACGCGGTGGCCTCGCTCAAGGCCGACGCGGTGCGGGCCTGGATGGTGGAGCAAGAGCGCAACGCCCAGTACGCGTCGAGCAATCCGCTCGTCGCGTCCGCCGCGCTCCAGGCGGGGTCGGGCCAGGTCAATCCGTCGCTGGGCTCGCGCGGCGAGGCGGCGTTGGGCCTGCTCGGCCGCCGCCACGGCATGCAGAGCCTGGGGCTCTTCGACGCCCACGGGCGAGCCCTGATCGCCTGGGCAGAATCCGAGGGCGCGCGCAAGAGCCCCACGCCGGCGTTGCTCGAGCGCGCGCTGGCCACCCGCGCGCCGGCGATGGAGCTTCAGCTCGACCGGGCTTCGGCGCGGCCGTGTCTGGAGATAGTCCAGCCCGTGGCGGTCGACGGAGCACCGCCGTGCGCCGTCGGCCTGCGCGCTGACATGGGCTCGGCCTTTGGCCCGCTCGTCGAATCCTGGCCGGTGCCGAGCGGCTCGGCGCACACCGCGCTGTTGCTGCGAGAGCCAGGGAGCGGGGCCGTCACCGCGGTCCACGCGGCGGGCCGCCTCGCCGCGGATCCCCTAATGCGCATCCCGCTCGACCCCAGAGCCAGCCCCGAGGCGCAGGCCTTCGGCGGCGCCGCCGGCCCGTTGGAGGGAGTCGACGAGCGCGGCGTCCCGGTGCTCGCGGTGGCGCGGCCCATCACGGGGACCGGCTGGCTCGTCGGCACGCAGATGGACCTGGCCGAGGTGAACGCCCCGCTTCAGCGAACGATGTGGACCATTCTGGCTCTGGTCGCGGCGCTGATCGCGGGGGGCGGCGTGCTCCTCGCGTTCTGGTGGCACAGCGAGAGCGACCGGGCCCGCATGGAGGAGGAGCTGCGCGAGAGCCGCGACCGGTTCCAGCTGGCGCTCGACGGTCTCTACTGGGTCTGGGACTGGGACTTGGGTGCTGGGCGGCTCGGCTTCGAGCGGGGCTTCTCCAAGGTCATGGGCCTGCCGGCCGACCATTTCGAGGGGAGCCTCGAGCAGATCGTCGCCGCGCTCTTCCACCCCGGTGACCGAGACGGCATGGCCCTGCAGCTCGCGGCCTTCTTGAGGGGCGGCGATCGGCTCCTCGAGGTCGAGGCACGCATCGACCTCGGCGCCAGCGGCCCCCCGCTCTGGATCCTGTTGCGCGGGAGCGCGAGCCGAAGGGACAGCGCCGGCCGCCCGCTGTGCATGACCGGCGTCGTCACCGACGTGACCGAGCGGCGCGCGCTGCGCGACCAGCTCGAGCGCGCCGAGCGGATGGCGGGGCTGGGCACGCTGGCCGGCGCCGTGGCGCACGAGGTGAACAACCCGCTCGCCTCGGTGATCGCCAACCTCGACCTGCTCTCCGACGGGCTGTCGGCCTCGCTCGACTCCGAGGCGGCGCAGAGCCTCTCCGATGCGCGCGACGGCGCCGAGCGCGTGCGCGACGTGATTCGCCTCCTCAAGGCGTTCTCCCGGCCCGGCACCGGGCAGCGCTCGCCGGTGGACCTCGGCGCGGAGCTCGAGGCGACCGCGCGGATCGCCCGCAACGGAATCCGCCACCGGGCCTCCCTGGAAATGAAGCTCTCGGCCATGCCCAAAGTGGTCGCGGTCGACCACGAGCTGCGGCAGGCCTTCCTCCACCTGCTCCTCCGCGCGGCCAAGGCCGTCCCCGAGGAGCGCGGCGCCCAGAACCACATCGAGGTGGAGAGCGGCACCGACGCCGCGGGCTGGGCGCGCGTCGAGGTGCGGGACAGCGGCCCCGCGCTCTCGCCCTCGGCGCTCACGCAGCTGTTCGACCCGTTCACGCGCAAGGGGCCGGAGATGGGCACGGGCTTGGGGCTGGCCGTGGCGCACGGCGTCGTCGCCGCCGCCGGCGGCCGCATCGAGGTCGAGAGCGCGACCGACCGCGGCACGACCTTCCGGGTCCTCCTGCCGCCCGCCCCTGCGGAGGCCACCGCCCCCTCGAGCGCCGGCGCACGCACCCGGCCCCCGAGCGAGCGCCCTCACGTGCTCGTCATCGACGACGATCCGCTGGTCGCGCGCTCCATCGTCCGGACCCTGGGCTCCGACCACCGGGTCGACTCGGTGACCGCAGCGGCCGACGCGCTCGCCCGGCTCGATGCCGGCCAGCGCTACGACGCCATCCTGTGCGACCTCATGATGCCGGAGATGTCGGGCATGGACCTCTTCGAGCGGCTCTCACACAGCGCGCCCGACCAGGCCAACCGCATCGTGTTCGTGACCGGCGGGGCCTTCACCGAGCGCGCGCTCGAGTTCCTGGTGAAGAACGCCAACCCGTGCGTGGAGAAGCCCTTCAACCCGGCACAGCTGCGCACCGCGGTCTCCAACGCGCTCAAGACGTGCGAGCCGCCGCCTCAGACCTCGAGCTGAGCCCCGCCTCACTGGCTCTCGAGCCACCTCTGCGCCTCAACGGGGTCGGAGAAAGTCCGCGCCAGGATGCCGGCGGTCGAGAGCGCCTCGGAGGCCCGCTTGAGCACCCGACGACCGGCGTCCCGCTCCGGCAGCACGATGGCCCAGTACTTCCACCCCGACCGCACCGCGGCCGGGAGCCAGACGCGCTGCGCCCACTCCTCGTCGTCCTCGCCCATGGCGCCGCTCTTCCGGTCGTCCGAGAGCCACTTCTGCGCGGCGCGCCTCTGGAGCGTCTCGACCCCCAGCCACAGCACCTCGCGGTACTCGCCCTGGCGGAGCGCGGAGAAGGTCTGGTGCCGCACGATCTTCAGGTCGGTGTCGTATTGAATGGTGGCAGACGGGGTCTGCAGCAGTGTCTCGACAGGCATCGCCCAGCCTCCAGCCCTCGCGGTCGCTTGAGTCGCACACCGCGTGCCAGGAGACGGCGCTTCTGTTCACTGAATGACCTCGCACGGTTGCGCGGGGCGCGGGTGGGTCGCCGGTCGGTAGACGGGTCAACTTCCTGCCATGCGGCAAAGAGGCCGTGCCCTCCTGTTCGCGCGCGCGGGCGAGGCGTGGTATCCCCTCGCCCCTTTCTTCGTGCGCGAGGTCCGAACCACTTGCCCAATATCCAAGTCGTCAACGTCTCCAAGTCCTACGGAGCCAAGAAGCTGTTCGAGGACGTCGACGCCTCCTTCTCCGAGGGGCGGCGGTACGGCCTCACGGGCCCCAACGGCGCTGGCAAGTCCACCTTCATGAAGATCTCTGTCCGGCGAGCTGCAGCCGGACACTGGCCAGGTCTCGCGGCCCAAGAAGACCTCGGTGCTCAAGCAGGACCAGTACGCGTTCGAGAGCATGCGGGCGCTGGACGTGGTGATGATGGGCAACCGGGCGCTCTGGGAGGCGATGCAGGAGAAGGAGAAGCTGCTCGCTCTGGAGGACCTGACCGACCAGCACGGCATCCGCCTGGGAGAGATGGAGGTCCTCATCGCCGAGGAGGACGGGTACACCGCGGAGTCCGACGCGGGCGAGCTGCTCGAGGGCCTGGGGCTGCCGGTCGAGGAGCACGAGAAGCCCATGCGCGAGATCGCCGGCGGGCTCAAGGTGCGGGTGCTGCTGGCGCAGGCGCTCTTCGGCAAGCCCGAGGCGCTGCTGCTCGACGAGCCGACGAACAACCTGGACCTCGACTCCATCCGCTGGCTCGAGGAGTTCCTGTGCGCCTACAAAGGCGTGATGGTGGCCATCTCCCACGACCGCCACTTCCTCAACGCCATCTGCACGCACGTCGCCGACATCGATTACGAGTCCATCATCACTTACCCAGGCGGCTACGACGACATGGTCGTGGCCAAGAGCCAGGTGCGCTCCAAGGTCGAGTCGGAGAACGCGGACAAGCACAAGAAGATCCTCCAGCTCCAGGACTTCGTGGCCCGCTTCCACGCGGGGACCCGCGCCTCGCAGGTGCAGAGCCGCAAGAAGTCGATCGAGAAGTTGCAGCTCGCGGACCTGAAGAAGTCGAACATCGAGCGGCCGTTCATCGACTTCCAGATCAAGCGGCCCTCGGGGAAGCAGGCGCTCGTCGCCAACGGGCTCACCAAGCGCTGGCCGTCCACGGTGGTCTGCGAGAAGCTCGACGCGCTCATCACCCGCGGCGAGAAGGTGGCCATCATCGGCCACAACGGCGTGGGCAAGACCACGCTGTGCCGCCTGCTCATCGGCGAGCTCGCGCCGGACGAGGGCGAGGTGAAGGTCGGCCACGAGACGTCTTTGGGCTACCTCGCGCAGAACCACCGCGAGACCATCCCCCTGGGCACGACGGTCAGCGAGTACCTGCACTCCCTGGACGAGCGCGCGACGCGCGAGGACGTGCGCGGGCTGCTCGGCAAAATGCTCTTCAAGGGCGAGGAGGGGCTCAAGCCCACCGACGCGCTCTCCGGCGGCGAGGCGGTCCGGCTCATCTTCGCCCGCCTCATGCTGGCCCGCGACAACGTCCTCGTCCTCGACGAGCCGACGAACCACCTGGACCTGGAGTCGATCATCGCGCTGGGCGACGCGCTGGCCCGCTACGAGGGCACGGCCTTCGTCGTCTCGCACGACCGCGACTTCATCAGCACCTTCGCGACGAGGCTGTTCGCCTTCACGCCCCGCGGGCTCATCGACTTTCAGGGAACTTACGATGAGTTCCTGGAGAAGCACGAGGCCGACTACCGCCCGCGCGGGAAGTAGGGGCGAACCCCGCGGGGCTCCTCGGTGGGCACCTGGCCTTGGGCGCGCGCCGTCGCAGCGCCGAGGGCTCTTTGAGCGAAGCACTTGGCATTCCAAAGCCAGTCGAGGCGCTCGCGGTAGGAAAGGCGCAACCAGGCGCGGCGCCGCTCGCCTTCGGCGTAGGTCCAGGCGTTGTTCTTGAGCTCATTCACGGCGGCGCTCCTTCGCCAGCGCCTGGAGCGCGACGATGTCCTCGAGGTCTTTGGGCCTCCCGGCCCGCCGTTTGAGCGAGACGAGATCCTCGAGGCTCGCGACGCGGACCTGCAGGCCTGACAGATCGGCGCGGATGGCGCGACGAAAGGCCTCCTCGAATGGAAGCGGCTCCTCCACGAAGAGGTCGACCTCGGTCGCCGGAAGCTCCGGACTCCACAGCGCGAAGACGGAGAGCGACTTCTCCTCCACCCAGGCCTTGCGTCGAATGGGGTCCGAGAACTCGTCGAACGGGACGGGAGCCCGCGGCTGGTAACCCAAGCGCTTGAGCGCCTTCAGCGCCGCGCGCACGTTCGAAGACTCCAGGTCGAGGATGAGGTCGAGATCGGCCGTGAAGCGCGGGTGTCCGTGAAGGACGACGGCGACTCCGCCGACGACCAGATACCGCACGCTCTCCTTCTCAAGCTCCTCGAAGATGCGGTCGAAGTCGTTCACGAGGGGGCTCCACTGCCCGACTTCGCGAGGGTACGGCCGACCTCCCGGAGGGCACAAGGCCTGCCGCCTCACCCGAGAAGCTCCGGCGCGAAGCCGAACTTGGCCAAAGGCTCGCGCAGGTCGTCGGGCAGCGGCGACTCCACCGCGACCGGGCGGCCGGTGCGGGGGTGCTCGAACGAGAGCGCCCGGGCGTGGAGCGCAAGGCGGCGCAGCCCGACCTGCTCCCGGAAGAGGCGGTTGATCTCGCCGCGGCCGTAGTTCACGTCCCCCACCAGCGGGTGCCCCAGGTGCTTGAGGTGGCGCCGAATCTGGTGGAGCCTGCCCGTCCGAGGCTCCGCTTCCACCAGGGAGAACCGCCCGACAGTGGCGACCCGGCGAAAGGCGGTCACCGCGCTCACGCGCGGGCCGTCCGGTTTATTGGGGATGGCATGGTCGATGACGCCGGACTCCGGCGGGACTCCGCGGACCAGGGCCAAGTAGCGCTTCTGAGCGCGCCCCTGCTCGAAGATGCCGCACAGGAGGGACCCCGTCTCCGAATCCAAAGCGAACGCGAGCGCGCCGCTGGTGCCCCGGTCGAGCCGATGCACCGGATAGACGCGAAGGCCGAGCTGGTCCCGAAGGGCGCTCATCGCAACCACCGCGTCGTCCCCCCAGCCGCGGTGCACCAACAGCCCCGACGGCTTGTCCACGACGGCGAGAAACTCGTCGCGGTAGAGCAGGCGAAGCTCGAGCCTCATGGTCCGATTTCTCCAGGGAAGCGGGGGCGTCGATCCCCGGCGCCAGCCTGGCGGGATTTGGCGCAGCACGTCACAAAAACTGTTCATCACTTGAAGAAGTTTATGTTGCATCCCCTGTTTGCGCCGGCCATCCTTAGCGTTCGTCCGTTGATGCACTCTGGCAGAAAATCCATTGACTGGCCAAACGCTCCCCTCGCGCACATTCGATTGTCGGGCACAGCAAGGGCAAGGACGCCCAACCCGATTTGGAGAGACCGGAATGAGAAGCATTTCCCTCGGCGTGGCCGCGGCGCTGGCGGTTGCCGGGTGCACCCCGGACATCAAGAAGAGCAGCCCGCCCGCGACCGTCCAGGCCCAATTCGACCCCGCGGCGAGCCCGGCGGTGGTGCCTTCACCGAACTCGTTGGCGCTGGACCCGACCGGCACTCACCTTCAAATACCGTTGCCCCCGAATGCGTCGGCCGCGGACCAGGCGCTGGCGGCCTACCTCGATACGCTGGACGGCTTCCCCTCCGACACACCCGGGTTGACGACCTTCGGCGGCGGCCTCGACGCCACGACCGTGTCGAAGAGCACGGTGGTTGTCTGGGACATCGGGCCGACGAAAACACCTCTTGCAAGCGGCGAACACCCGACGCTCGGCGCCGGGCCGGGGACGCCCTCGTACGCGGAGCCGCCCGCGGCGGCCTCCCCGGAGATCGCCATCGCCCCGCCGGCGACCGGTTGGACGGCGGGCCACACCTATGCGGTAGCGCTCATCGGCGGGACCGACGGGCTCAAAGGCAAGAACGGCGAGCTGGTCGTGGGGTCGCCGACCTGGGCGCTGGTCCGCTCCGCGCAGCCGTTGGTCACTTGTCAGGACCTGACGTCCGCCGCCTGCCGGCCCACCACCGACGTCATCCCCTCCGACATCCAGGACCCGGCGGCTCGGCTGGCGGACCAGACCACCAAGGCGATTCAGCTGGAGGAGCTGCGCCGTCCGCTGTCGCCCCTGCTCGACGAGATGGAGGCGGTGGGCGTCCCGCGCTCGAGCGTCGCTCTGCTCTGGACCTTCCCCGTCAACAGCCTGCCGGTGCTGGCGTTCCAGCCGGCCTCGCAGCCCGCGCAGGTGCCGCAGCCGAACGACCTCTTGAAGGCCCTGGTGCCGACCACCGCCGCGGAGATGGAGTTCGTCTCGGACTACCTGAGCCTCATCGACGGCTTCCGGGCCAACTCGACCGCCACCGCGGCCGTCGCCGGCCCGGCGCTCGACCCCGCCACGGTGAACGCGGGGACCGTGCTGGTCTTGGACATCACGGCGACGCCCACCTCGGGCGGCGGCACGGTCACCTATGACGCGGCGTCGAACACCATCGTCGTCCTGCCTCCGGCCGGCGGTTGGACGCGCGGTCACCGCTACGCCATCGTCGTGAAGAGCGGGAGCAGCGGGGTCAAGGACGCCGCCGGGGCCGGAGCGGTCGCCTCGGACGTCTGGGCGCTGGTCCGCTCCGAGGACTCGCTCTGCCAGGACCCGGCCGCGGCGGTGTGCCAGCCGGCAGTGACGTTGGCGCCGCTGACGGCCACTCAAGCCACGCAGCTCGAGGCGCTGCGACTGAGCTTCAAGCCCCTGCTCGACAAACTCGCCAAGCAAGGCATCGCCCGCTCGGACGTCGCGGTGCTGTGGACCTTCAGCATCTCCAGCGCGCCGGTCGTCACCTTCGACCCCGCCGACGGCGTCATCCCGTTCCCGAACGACGCCGTGCGCGACCCGACCACCGGCTTGGTGAAGCTGCCCATCCCCTCGGGCGCGAGCGCGAGCCAGGTCGCGCTGATCAACGGGCTGAACACGCTCGACGGCTTCTCCACCACGGTGCCGCTCGTCAGCGAGAACTCGCCGACCCTCGGGCCCATTGACGAGGGGTCGCTCGACCCGGCGACGTTCGCTGGCATCGGGCTCCTCAACATCACCGCGCCGGCGGACGCGACCGCCGCGCCCGTGACCACCGTGTGTCTCAACTGCGCCTCGTCGACGGCGAGCGACAAGACGCGGTCCGGACCCGACCAGCTGCAGATCGTCCCCTCCGTGCCGCTCATCGAGCGCACCGAATACGGCGCGTTCGTCAGCACCCTCGTGAAGGATACGAACGGCAAGAACGTCATCCCGGACATCCCGTTCGCGGTCGTTCGGCTCAAGAATTCGCTGCTCGATGCCAATCTGAAGAGCACCCTCTCCTTCTTGTCGGACGCGCAGGCCCAGGCGCTCGAGCCGCTGCGAGCTGGGATGGAGCCGTTCATCGATCGCCTGGCCGCGACGCTCGGCGGACGCTCAAAGGTTGCGCTCGCCTGGGCTTTCCAGACGCAAACCACCGAGACCGCACTGAAACAGCTCCACTCGATTCCCTCGGCCCTGCCCGCTTCCACGCGGCTGCCGACCTGGGTGCTGGACGAGACGGACGCGATCAAGGGCCAAATGACCGCGGCCGCGAGTTCAAACATCGGCAAGATCTTCATCGGCGGGCTCACGATTCCGGAGATGCAATCGAGCACCGGGCCGTTCGACCCGAGCCTCGCGTCTCACACGGTGGACGTGCAGTTCCTCTTGGTCGAGCCCACAGCCGCCGCGCCGAGCGGAGGGTATCCAGTGGCCCTCTTCGGACACGGCCTGACGCGGTCGCGAAACGACCTCTTGGCTTTGGCCAATACGCTCGCCGCAGGGGGATTTGCCGCCATCGCCATCGACGCGCCGCTCCACGGCAATCGCTCGACCTGCGTCGGGTCGAAGGCAGCGACAGGCGCCACTACCGACGACGCCGCGTGCGCCGATCCCACGAATCAGCAGTGCGACGCGGCCTCCGGGCTTTGCGTCGCCCGGGATTCTTTGACGCGAATGCCTTGCGACCCGACAGACGCCGGCGCATTCGCGCCCGACGAGTACTGCCTGGCCCACGGCCAGGGCCAGTGCGTGAAAGCTTCGTCGGTTAATACCTCGACCTGGTTCTGCCAAAACGCAGCTTTCCTGCCCAAGCCAGGGGATCCATTCTCGACGCCCGCCATCTCCGGGTGGAACTTCCTCAACGTCCAGAACTTCTTCGCGACGCGAGATAACTTCCGCGAGGGCGTGATCGAACTCGCGCAGGTGGCGCTCATCGTGCAAGAAAGCAGTGGCACGGACGGCTCATTGAACCACCAATTGGTCGCCGCACCGGCCGGCGCCGCGCTCGACGGCACCAACCTCCACTTCGTCGGCCAGAGCCTGAGCGGCATGGTCGGCAGCCTGTACACTTCGGCCGCTCCCGAGATCCACCACGTGGTCCTCAACGTCCCGGGAGGCGAGCTCTCGCAGATCCTGCTCACGTCGGGGGAGCTGAAACCGCTGCGCGACGCGTTCCTCGCCGGTCTAGCAGCCTCCGGGCTGACGCCGGGGACGCCCCAGTTCGACCAATTCATCGGCTTCGCGCAGTGGATCGTCGACCCGGCCGACCCGGTCAATGCGGGGCCCTACATCGCCAATGGCTCCGGAGTCCCCGTCGACCGAAAGGCGCTCATCCAGTACATCGAAGGCGACCAGTTCATCCCGAATCCAACCACCGAGGCGCTCATCGCCGCGACTATGCGGCCGGATGCCACCAATCCTGTGGATGTAAAGGCGTACTCCACGACCGCGTCTCCCTCGATCGATCCTCACGGATTCCTGCTCAGCCCACCGGGCGGTGACACCGCAGTCACCGAGGCGGCGCAGGGGCAGGTCGTCAAATATCTCTCCACTGGCACGCCGTAAGAGAGGCTCCGGTATGCGAACAATTCTCAAGTTTTCGGCAGCTGCAGCATTCCTATTCGCCGCGGCGCGCGCCGGCGCCGCGGGCTTCGCTCTCGACGTGCTGGATGCGCGGGGCATGAGCATGGCGGCCGCGGTGACGGCCTCCATCGACGACCCGGCGGCCGCGTTCTACAACCCCGCCGGCCTCGCTGAAGGCAAGGGCAAGGGCCTGGGGCTTGACGCGAAGATCGGCGCGACGATGATCATCCCGTACTTCAAGGTCACGCCGACGGGCGATAGCACCACCACCACGCGCGCGGTGCCGGTCATCGCGCCCAACCTCTACGCCGGCTACGGCCTCACGGATCAGGTCACCGTAGGGTTGGGCGTCTTCACGCCCTTCGGCCTGGACTTCCAATGGCCCTCGGGGTGGCCCGGAAGCCGGCTCTCCACGAGCGCCTCGCTCCACGCTTTCTACCTGAACCCGGAGGTCGCGGTCCGCCTCTGGGACAACCGGCTGCGCATCGGCGCCGGCGTCCAGGTGGTGCGCGCCACGGTGGAGCTGAAGCGCGACATACAGATCGTCCCCGGCACCGTCGCGGGCCTCGACGTCGGCGCCGGCGGCTGGGGCGTCGGCGGCAACGGCGGAGTTCAGCTCGATTTGTCGAAGTACATCTCCATCGGCGCCGCGTATCGCAGCCCCGTTCACATCTCATTCAACGGGAACGCCCATTTCTCCAATGTCCCCCCGGAGCTCGGCCAGACGCTCGAGGACCAGGGCGCGAACGCCGCCGTCACCCTCCCGCAGATCTTCAACGCGGGCATTGCGGTGCACCCGATGCCCGAGCTCACCATCGGCCTCGACGTCTGGTACTACGGTTGGCAGAGCTTTCACTCGCTCTTCATCAACTTCGAGACCAATCCGCAGCTGAACAGCTCCGAGCCGAAGAATTTTTCCCACGCTTGGAATTACCACCTCGGCGCGGAATACAAGCTCCCCATCGGGCTCGCCTTCCGCGCAGGCGTGATGATCGACCCGACCCCGTCCCCCGACAACACCATCTCGCCCGACCTGCCGGACTCCAACCGGGTGAACATCGCGGCCGGCCTGGGCTATCACACCGAGCATTACGGCGCCGACCTCGGGTACCAGGCGGTCCTGTTCCAGTCCAAGGACAGCAGCTTCGTGCCCTTCCCCGCGACCTACGGGGGCCACGCCCAGCTCGTCGGCTTGTCGCTGCAATACCAGAGGTAATGGCGCCATCAGCGCCAGGAGTGAGCGCGGGCCCCGCGCTCACTCCTTTGTTGGGGCGTCCGCGCCCATCACCCGGTTCGCGAGCCGGTCGTAGATCGCATTCGGCATCCACCGGAGCAGTGCCATCCCTGCCGCCATCGGCCCCGGGAAGCGGATCATCGCCTTCCCGCGCGCCGCGCCGTCGCAAATGATTTGCGCTGCGTCCGCGGTCTCCATGAGAAAAGGCATGGAGAACTTGTTGGGCGCCGTCATCTCGCTCTTCACGAACCCGGGCTCGACTGTGCAGACCTTCACGCCGTAGTCGCGGGCTTCCACTCGGACGGCTTCCATCAGGTTTGTCACCGCGGCCTTCGACGCGGAGTAGGCGCCGCTGCCCCCTGCCATGCCGCGGTTCGCCGCCAGGCTCGAGATACCGACGAGCGTCCCGCGGCCCGCGGCGAGCATCGGCGGCAGCAGGCAGTGGAGCCAATGGGCGATGCCCAGGACGTTCACCTCGAAGATTCGCCGCACCTCGGCCGCGTCGAAGCGCTCGATGGGGACATAGGTACCCCGGCCGGCGTTCAGAAACGCGGCATCCACCCGCTGCCACTTCGCTTCGATCTGCGCGTGAGCCGCCTGGACGGCCGCGAGGTCGCAGACGTCGCCTTCCACCGAGAGGGTCTCGGCGCCTTTGGCGGAGAGGCGCTGGGCGACCTGGTCGAGCTTCTCTTTCCTGCGTGCGAAGAGCGCGATTCGAACGCCGGGCGCGGCCAGGTGCTCCGCAATGGCGGCGCCGATTCCCGAGGAGGCGCCGGTGACGAGGACGTTCTGGAGGTCGGCCATGGTGAGCCGAAGAGTACCCGACTCCCGAGCTTCGCGCGCGATGGTCGCCGCGCCTGCCGCTCAGCG
Organism: uncultured delta proteobacterium; assembly: GCA_963772225.1. Classification (GTDB taxonomy): domain Bacteria; phylum Myxococcota; class Myxococcia; order Myxococcales; family UBA5297; genus CAVYWD01. The sequence continues at coordinate 705,033 of CAVYWD010000001.1, forward strand.
CAGCTTGTCGATGCTCAGGCCCACCACCCGTAATGCCACTCTGCTGGCGGCCCGCGCTCCCCGGCGCGTCGAGGCAGGAGCAGGCAAGGCCCGGGTCGCCGGCGGCTCGCAAGGCGCGCGCGACCTCCTAGCCGCCAGTCACATCTCGTTCTTGCTCACGCGCAGGGTGAGCGGGCGAGCAAAACGCTCGTGGCGATTTCGCCTGAGCGCTTAGCCTTCCTGCGCGCGCTCGAGGGCGCGGAGCGCGAGAGAGACGACGTTCTCGGCCGTGAATCCGAACCGGCGGAGGACCTCACCGCCGGGGGCCGAGGCGCCGAAATGGTCGACGCCCAAGACCTCCCCTCGGTCCCCGACCCAACGGCACCAGCCCTGCGGTGATCCCGCCTCCACTGCCAACCGCGCCCGCACCTCCTTTGGCAGGACCGAATCTCGATACGAGCGCGGTTGGTCGGCGAAGAGCTCCCAGCTCGGCATCGACACCACGCGCGTGGCGACGCCGCGTTTCTCCAGCTCCGCGCGCGCCTGCAGCGCCAAGCTCACCTCCGAGCCCGTAGCGATGATGAGGAGCCTCGGGCGACCTGAGCCCGCCTCGGCGAGTACGTAGGCGCCTTGGAGCAGGCCGTCCGCGCTCCCCATGCCGGCGCGATCGAGGGTCGGCACCTTTTGTCGGGTCAGCACCAGGGCCACGGGGTGGTCCCGCGCGCCTATCGCATATTTCCAGGCGGCGGCGACCTCATTGGCGTCGCACGGGCGCACGACCACGAGCCCCGGAATGGCCCGGAGGTTGGCGAGCTGCTCGACCGGCTGGTGGGTCGGGCCGTCCTCGCCGAGCGCGATGCTGTCGTGGGTGAAGACATAGAGGGCCGGCAATCGCATTATCGACGCCAGGCGCATGGCCGGGCGCATGTAATCGGAGAAGATGAGAAAGGTCGCGCCGTACGGGATGAGCCCGCCGTGCGCCGCCAGGCCATTGAGAATGGCGCCCATCGCGTGCTCGCGCACTCCGAAATGGAGGTTTCGGCCCGCGTAGCTCCACCCGCCTCCCGCCGAGCCCTGCATGTCCCCGCCTTTCTCGCCTGGGCTCTCGAAATCGCCCGCGCCTTGAATCGCGGTATGGGTCGAAGGGTCGAGGTCGCCGGAGCCGCCGATGATCTCCGGGATGCGCTCGGCGAGCGCGGTGAGCACCTTGCCCGAAGCGACCCGCGTGGCCAGGCCCTTCGAATCGGCGGGGAATTGGGGAATCGACGCTTCCCACCCGGCCGGCCGCTCGGCTTGAATGATCCGGTCGAGCTCCTGGGCCAGGTCGGGGAAGCGGCGCGCGAGCTCCGCCTTTCGCGAGCTCCACGCCTCCTGGGCCTTCCTGCCCTTCTCGACCGCCCGCCAGAGATGGGCGCGCGCCGGCTCGGGGACGAGAAAGAGCGGGTCCGGAGGCCAGTCGAGCCGCTGCTTGGTCAATCGAACCTCTTCTTCACCGAGCGCCGCGCCGTGGGCCTTGTAGGAATCCTGGAGGTGCGGCGATCCATAACCTATGTGCGTGCGCACCAGAATGAGCGACGGGCGCGCTGCGTCAACCCGCGCCTCGCGAAGCGCGCGCTCGACGGAGGCGAGGTCATTCCCGTCCTCCACCGTCAACGTCTGCCAGCCATACGCGGTGAATCGGCGCGCGCAATCCTCGGTGAAGGTGATGTGCGTTCCCGCGCCGAGTGTGACGCGGTTGTCGTCGTACAAGTAGACGAGCTTCCCCAGCTTGAGGTGCCCGGCGAGCGAGGCGGCCTCCGAGGCGACGCCCTCCATGAGGTCTCCGTCGCTCACCAGCGCGTACGTGGCGTGGTCGACGACCGGCAGCCCCTCGCGGTTGAACCGCGCGGCGAGGTGCGCCTCGGCGATGGCCATGCCGACGCCGTTGGCGAAGCCCTGCCCCAAAGGTCCTGTGGTCACCTCGACGCCCGGCGTGGCGCCTCGCTCCGGGTGCCCTGGCGCCCGGCTCTCCCATTCCCGGAAATGCTGCAAATCCTCGAGCGACAGCGCGAAGCCGGTCAGGTGGAGCAGGCTGTAGAGCAGCATCGAGCCGTGGCCGGCCGAGAGCACGAAGCGGTCGCGGTCGAACCATTGGGGGTCGGCGGGGTTGAACTTGAGAAAGCGCGTCCAGAGCACGTAGGCCATCGGCGCCGCGCCCAGCGGAAGGCCCGGGTGCCCACTGTCCGCCTTTTGCACGGCGTCGACCGAAAGAAAGCGAATCGTATTGATGCAGAGCTCATCGAGCTCTCTGGGGGACAACGCCTGCGACCGCCCGTCGGCACCCATGGTTTGCCTCCTCCTTCAAGGCTGGGACGCGGCGCCTCGAACGCCAATCGCCGGTCGCCTTGGCAGCGGGCGCGAGCTCCCGTGCCACGGCGATGCGCGGGCGCTCCAGCGCCAGGAAGCGGCCCAGGCGACGCAGCGGCTGGATTGCGCGGGGGCGCGGCGCTCGAGTCGGTCCGAAGGCCATCCACGCCTCGATGCGGCGAAGGCGACGCGCGCGATCTCGCGCGAAGCCTTACTTTTGTTAAGAGCCGGCGCCGACCGCGCTGCAGGCCGCAAGGCGCCTGGCGAAAGGGGCGCTGACCGAGGGCCATGATCCGTTTGCTGATCGCCGATGTCGACGGGACGCTCGTGACGCAAGACAAGCGCCTGACCACGCGCGCCCGCTCGGCCGCCGCACGCCTGCGCGAGTCGGGCGTCGCCCTCGCCATCACCAGCGGCCGGCCGCCGCGCGGCATGGCCATGCTCACCGGCCCCTTGGCGGTCTCCACCCCTGTGGCCGCATTCAACGGCGGGATGCTCGTGTCCCCGGACCTCACCGCCGTCCTCGAGCAGCGCACCTTGAGCTCATCCGTGGCTCGCGAGGTTGCGAATTGGCTCCAGAAAGCCGGCCTGGACGTTTGGATCTACCGCGGGTCCGACTGGATCGTTCGACGCCGAGAGGCGCCCCACGTTCGGCGAGAGGAGCAGACTGTGCAATTTGCGCCGACCGTCGCTCGCGGATTGCTCGACGAGCTCGACGGGACGATCAGAGATCGTCGGCGTGAGCGACGACTCTTCGCGGGTCGCTCGCTGCGAGCTCGAATTGCGGCGCACCCTCGGCGGTCTCGCCTCGGTCGCTCGCTCGCAGCCCTATTACCTGGACGTCACCCACCCCGCCGCGAACAAGGCCATGGTGGTGAGGCAGCTATCGCATCGGCTGGGAATTCCGCTGGGGGAGATCGCCGCCGTCGGCGACATGCCGAACGACGTGTTGATGTTCGGCCTTGCGGGGCTGAGCATCGCCATGGGCAACGCCTGCGTCGAAGTCCAGCGCTGCGCGCGCCGGGTCACCACCTCGAACGAAGAAGAAGGATTTGCGAACGCGGTCGATTGGTACGTATTGGGGGAAGACCATGCCGTTTCTCGGCCCGACGCCAACCCGCCTTGATTCGAGGCTGGGCCTGCCGCGCGCGATCCGCGCGTGTCTCTTCGACCTCGATGGCGTCCTCACGCAGACCGCCGCGCTGCACGCTCGGGCGTGGAAGCGCGCGTTCGACGCCTTTCTGCGCGAACGGTCGGCCTCCACCGGCGCAGCCTTCAAGGAGTTCGACCTCGAGCGCGACTATGCGCTTTACGTCGACGGCAAGACGCGCGAGGACGGGGCCCGGTCGTTTCTCGAATCCAGAGGAATTCACCTTTCGGAAGGGGCGGACGGCGACCCGCCCTCCGCCCAGACCCTAAGGTCTCTGACCCGGCGCAAGAACGACCTCCTGCTCGCGATCATCCGCGAGGAGGGCGTGCGGGCCTTTCCGGGTTCGCGCCGCTACCTCGAGGCCGTGCGGCGAGAAGGGCTGCGCACGGCGGTGGTCTCCTCCAGCCGAAACTGCCGCGACGTGCTGCTCGGCGCGTCTCTCGAGGGCCAGCTCGACGCGCGCGTCGACAGTCTGGTCGCCGAGAAGGAGCACCTGAGGGGCAAGCCGGCGCCGGACACCTTTCTCGCGGCTGCCCGCACCCTGAGCACGCCGCCCGAGCAGGCCGCCGTCTTCGAAGACGCACTCGCGGGGATCGAGGCGGGCCGCGCCGGCGGATTCGGATTCGTGGTCGGCGTCGACCGTGCCGGGCAGGCCGAGCTCCTCAAGCGGCGAGGCGCCGACGTCGTGGTCTCCGACCTGGCTGAGCTCCTGACCTAGAGGCTGAACCCGCGCCCTTCAGGGCGGCTTCGGCCCCGAATCCTCGGGCCAGGCGATTTGCGAGAAGAGCGCGCGGAGCTTTCTCCCCCGCTCCGGGTGGACGCTCGCGACCCATGAGACGCGCCCTTCCAGATGGGCGCGCCAATCGACGCGGCCGCCGCGATTCTGACTATTCGGGCCGAACCTCACACAATTGAACGCGCTTTCACCGCGCGGCTTCAAGGCTCGAGCGACGCGAGCTTCTTCGCAAGCTCCTCGACCATCGCCCGCTGACCTTTGACCGAGCCGTCGACCGCGCCGAAGACCCAAAGGCCCTTCCAGCCGACGAGCACCTCGCCGTTGAGCGGGTCCTTGACCGTGGCCCATCCTTCGGGGCCAGGGGCGGGCGCGGGCGCGGCGTGGGCCGCGGCGAGGTACCGGCCGACCATGGCCCGCGCGTCGGCGGCGTCCTTGCCGCGCGCCGCGAAGAGCCGAAAGCGCACTCCGTCGATTTCATAGGGCGCCGTGAAGCCGTCGTGGAGAAACGGGTGGCCCAAGAAGTCCTTCACCGCGAGCCGCTCGGCGCGGGCGCGCTTGCCCTTCTCCGGGAAACACTCCAGAACTTTTGGCGCGCCCCGCGGCCCGGGGAGCTTCGCCGCGACGCGCTCGGCCAAGGGCCGCAGGTGCGTCGCTCCGCCTTTCGACTGCGTCAGCTTCACGTAATAGGGGCCCGCGACGAGCTCGAAGTGGTCCGCCCCGGCGTAGCCCTCGGTGCCCACGGGCAACGGGGTGTACCCGCCCGGCCGCTCCTGCGCGTACATGCCAAACGCCCGCGTCGGGTCGCGATGCCTGTAGACATCGACCACCACCTCTACCTTCTCGGCGTTGGTATAGGTGGCGGTCTTGAGCTCCTCGAAATCGAGCTGGAGAAAGGCATCGGCCGCTCCGTCGATGTATTCGTAGAGGTTCTCGGGTGAATAGGTTGCAAACCCGGACAGCTTCCAGCCGTCGACGGCCGGAAAGAGCGTCTCTTCAGGGGCCGCCGCCGCGAGCGCGGTGGCGAGGGCGAGGGCTATCATTCATTCCTTCTCGGGTTGAATTGGAGCGCTTTTAGATAAGGAATTCGGTCGGCACGTCCTTGAGGCGGACGATGTCCTGCACCCGCTCCCGGACGTCGAAGCCCTTGGTGCAACGGACCGCGCATGCGCCGCAGTCGCTGCACGGGTTCGAAGGCAGGTCGAGCTCGACGAGCAGCGCCTTCGCCGCCTCGCGGTTCCGGTACGCGTGCGCGTACATATAGCTGCGCATCAGCTCCGGGATGGGCAGGTCAGCCTTGCAGGGCCCGCGGCACTGCTCGCACCCCTGGCAATAGAAGCCGGCGACCTTCACCGGCTCGAGCGCCTTGCGGTCGTCGTCGGTGAGCGCCGGCTCGCGCAGCACCTCGAGGTCCAGCTGGAGCTGCTCGAGCGTCGTGAATCCGGGGATGGCCGTGTGGGCCCACGGGTTTCGCAGCGCCCAGCGCAGCGCCGCCTTCGGGTCGATGAGGTGCTGCTTCTCCGTGTCCCAATAGACGCCCGCCTGCGTCTTCATGACCACCACGCCCAGGCCCGCCGCCGAGGCCTCCTGCGCCGCCTGCTGCACCTCCAGGTGGTGGTCCTGCCGGAAGTTGTAGGCGGTGAGCACGACGTCGTAGACCTTGGACGCGACGGCCGCGCGGATGACGTCGGGCTCGTTCTTGTGCGTGGAGACGCCCACGAAGCGCGCCTTGCCGTCCTTCTTGGCCTTCTCGAGCGCCTTCAGGATGGCCTCGTGCCGCGTGCCCTCGGGGGTGCTCATGGCGTGCAGGTAGAGGACGTCCACGGCGTCGACGCCAAGCCGTTGGAGGCTGAGGTCGAGCTTCTCGCTGAACTCCTCGAACCGGGTCTCGGGAGAGAAATAGCCAGTCTTCCTGTCGAAGCCCGAGATGTTGACCTTGGTGCACAGCACGAAGGAGTCGCGCCGGCGCCCCTTCAACACCTCGCCGACCATCTCCTCGTTGCGCCCGTTCTGGTAGACGTGCGCCGTGTCGAGCAGGGCGACCCCGCCTTCGAGCGCGGCGCGGACCAGGTTCGGGCTGTCGGCGTTCATGACGCCCATGCTGACCACGGGCACCTCGATGCCGGTGCGGCCGAGCTTGCGCCGCAGAGGGCCCGCGGCGGCCGCCGAAGACGTTTGCGCGGGCGCCGTCTTGACCGCGCCCGCCGTCGCGCAGCCCGACGCGGCGGAGGCCGCCAACCCGGCTGCTCCCAGCTTCAAGAGCTCCCTGCGCCCGAGCTTCTGTTCGCGGTCAGCCATGCGCTCTCCTTAGTCCGAGGTAGGGGGCGGCGCGCGCCACCCGGCGAGCGTCAGGTTACACGAGATGACCCGCGCCATCTCCCCCCGGTTTGGAGGCGACGCGGGCCGACAACCGATGGCGTTCGATTTCGAAACCCTCCTGTGCCCGGGTGCCGTGAAGGTCGAGGACGCCGTCGACGACGCTCGCCGTCCTTCGCGCCAGGAGTCGCAGGCGTGGCAGCCTGGCAAGCTCCGAGCGACGTTCATCCTGCACAATGTTCGAAGTCGCCTGGCCCCGAAATTTCAAAACAAGGTGCGCGGCAGGGTGACGGATTCTCATGGATCTCCCGGCTGACTCCGGGCATCTGGGAGATCTCCAGGCCCAAATTCCGTCAGATATTCGCGAGCTCTTGGAGTGGCTCGGTTGGCCGGCTCGGTGAGCTCGCCAAGGTACTGTGCCAAAGCCTCTTGCTCGTCGACGTGACCCGCAGCGACGCACCCCGGCCTCCATGAGCCGGGGCTGTGTCTGGTCGCCCTCGACGAAGGCTCTCGAGCTCGTCCGTTCGGAGGTGGTCCAATGGCGAAGCAAGCAGGCACGAGCCGACGAGCGTTCCTGAGAGGGATGGGCGCAGCCGCGACCGGGGTTGCGGCCTCGGCAGCCCTCTCCGGCTGTATCCCTCTCGACGGGAGCGGTGCCGGGGCCGGGGGTACCTCCCAGCCCCCGTCCGACGCCGGCAGCACGTGCCCGCCCACCCCGTCGAACACCTGCGACGAGTGCCCGCCGGCTCAGCAGTGTCCGTCGCCGGCCACCCTGCCGTCGGAATGGGCACAGGAAGTCGACGTCGTGGTCCTGGGGACGGGCTACGCGGGGCTGTCCGCGGCCCTGTCCGCGGCCGACGCAAATGCAAAGGTGCTGGTTTTGGAGAAGATGTCCAAGGACGAGGAGGGCGGCAACAGCAAGATCTGCGGGAACATGTGGTGGACCCCGACCTCCGTCGACGAAGGAGCCAAGTACGTCACGGCATTGTGCATGGGGCTCACGGATGACGCCTGCATCCAGATGCTCGTCGGGGAGATGTTCAAGCTCAATGACTGGCTGTCGACGACAATTCACCTCACCGCGTCGCCTCTCGGGGTATTCCAGCCGGAGTATCCCGAGCTGCCCGGGTCGGCCTCGGTTCGCACCTGGACCAACGGGTCGGGAGCCGGTCTGTGGCAGCCCCTCCGGGACGCGGTCGCCGCCCGCGGCATCAACGTCCTGTATGGAACGCCGGCGGTCGATTTGATCCGGGATCCGAGCACCGGAGAAATCAAAGGCGTCATTGCCAGGACCGGCGGTCAGGATATCAACATCAAGTGCAAGAGAGGGGTCGTCCTCGCCTGCGGCGGCTTCGAATTCGGCCACGACCTGCAGGCCCAATATCTGCCGGGCTGGCCCGTGTACGGCCAGGGGACGCCTGGCAACACGGGCGATGGGATAACCATGGCGCAGAAGGCGGGCGCCGCGCTGTGGCACATGAACAACGCGCTCGCTCACGTCGGCTGCTTCGTGCCCGATCCGAATGATTCGAAGTCGATCCCGATTCCCATCGCCCTCCCCACGGAGTGCATCCTGGTCGACAAGTCGGGCTCGCGTTTCATGGACGAGCGCCGCGCCGAGCGTCACGGATTCGGCCACAAGGAGTTCCTCTTCTTCTTCGACGGTCTCGCGCAGTCCTTCCCCCGGATACCTTGCTACGCCCTGTTCGACGAGAACGCCCGTCGGGCGGGAAAGCTCGAAGGCGGCCTCGCGGGCTGGAACGGAGCCCACCAAACCTATTCCTGGAGCGCCGACAACAGCGCCGAGGTCACCAAGGGATGGATTTCGAAGGGCCAGACCCTGGACGCCGTCGCCGCTGCCTTCGGCGCCGTTCCCGCCACGTTGAACGCGACGGTGACGAGGTACAACGGGTTCTGCACCGCGGGCAAGGACCAGGACTTCGGCCGCTCGCCCTCGACGCTGAAGGCGCTGACGACCGCGCCCTACTATGCGCTCCCGATCTACCCGGTGATGTACAACACCCAGGGAGGACCACGGCGCAATCCGAAGTGCCAGGTCATCACCCCCACCGGCGAGCCCATTCCACGGCTCTACAGCGCGGGAGAGCTGGGTTCGTTCTGGGGCTGGATGTACAACGGCGGCGGAAACGCCGCCGAGGCCGTGATCACGGGGCGCCTCGCGGGCCAGAACTCCGCAGGGGAGAGTCCCTGGGCCTGATTGCGCATCAGGCGGACCGGGGCGGAGAGAGTGCTGTGAGCGGAGGCGGTCTGACCCGATCCGAATCGGCGTGATCTCTACGACCTGGAGTTGGCCGATCGCGCAGGTCCCCGCCGAGGGCGACGAGCCTCACGGCTGAGGAGCAAGACGCTGGGCAGAGGCTGCCCCAGCGCGTCCATTGGTCCGTTTGAACAGCAGGTCGCGCGCCGCAGGACTCTGTTGCGCGCCCCGCGGAGCCCTCGCTTCCCTCGCGAGGCAGCTGATTGTGGAGAGCCCATGAATCGAGCCCCTGGTCTTCTTCTCGCCGTCGCCTCGATGTTGTGCGGCGCCGTCGGCTGCCTCAGCCCCAACAACGGATTTGTCGAGCAGGATGCCGGGACCGCCTCATCGGACGCTGGCACCCAGGTCCGGGATGCCGGCGTCTCCGCCGATGCCGGCCAAGCCGCGGATGGCGGCAACGGCACGCTCTCGGGACACACGTTGATCTTGGGCGGCATCGCGCACCTCGCAGGCGACACGGATCCTCTCAAGAATTGCGTGACCTGCCACGGCGCCGACCTGAATGGAGGCACGGCGCAGGGCTGCTATAACTGCCATGACGATCAGGATCACACCATCAATGACAAGGGCAAGATGCACAAGGCGGGCGTCAGCAGCTCGTGCACTTCGTGCCACGGACCCGCCAACGCCGGCGGGCTCGGCCCCGCCTGTTCAAGCTGCCACAGCGACGCGCTGCCGTGAGTCCGGGCAGACGAGGCGCTGACTCGGAGCGCTTCGATACCGAAAGGGAAGCGGCGAGCCAAGCCACCTTCAAGGACGTCGCCGATCCCGTCGCGGGCCTCCAGCCCCCGAGGGAGCCTCGCGATGCGCTGGCGACCAAGGAGACCGTGGCAGTCTGTGCTTCCGCTTGCGTCCGTTGCATTGACGCGCCGACGCTCTCTTCGAGTGCGCGTTGGACTCCGACTGCCTGAACGGAAATGCCTGCAAGGTCGATTCAGAGCCCTCCTCCTCCGCGAAGCACTGCCGGCCGCGGTCCTGGTGCACCTCGGAATCCCCGTGCGAAGGCGGGCTCCTCTATCTGGAAAGCAAATCGCAGTGCACGAAGCCCGGCAGTATTGGGCGGCCATGCAACTACGAATACGCCTGCGGCAATGGCCTCATCTGCAGCGGCGGGGTCTGCGCCGCCGGAGACAGCGTCAGCGGCGAATGCATGACCAGCGGCCGAATGCGCGGCACCGAACGAGTGTCAGAATAATCAATGCACCTGCGTCCCGCCCCGGAGTCCTCCAACGGGCTCGGACGACGACTGCGACGGGCTCGCAAACGAGGACTTCGACCTTGGCGCGTCTTACTCCTGTCGCGTGGTGAAGGAGTGCGCCTCTGCGACCACCGTCCAGGGCTCCACGACGTCGGCGGCTCGAAGGCAGGTGCGCTCGTCAAACACCCTGCGCGAGAAAGTTTCGGACGCCGAGTCAGGCAGCGGCAGGGACGCGCCGACCTCTCCCCCTTCGCCCCCTCCCCGCGAGCGGGGAGGGGGTCGGGGGGTGAGGAACCGCTACGGGGCTTGGCCTGCGCAGCGATTCAGCGCGCGGTGGAATGTCGCTGGCGAGCGCTCGCGCGCGGCCTGCGCGCGGACCGCCTCGCAGGCCTCCGCCGGCGCGCCGTGCGCCAGGGCATCGGCCGCGGCGGCGCGGACCGCCGGCTCCGCGGAGCTCTGGAGAATGGGCTTGAGCTGCAGCACGAGCTGGCGGGAGCCGAGGACCGCCGGCGCGGCATGGAGCGCCGCGGCCCGCACGGCGAAGGGCTGGGTCTCCGAGCGCGCCGCGTCGACCACCAGCGCCTGCGCGCGCGCGCCGCCGATGGAGGCGAGCCCCGCGACCGCCTTTGCCCGCCGAGACGGAAGCTGATCGCCGCTGGTGAGCACCTGCTCCAGCAACGGCACCGCGCGGGGTCCGAGCGCGCGCCACCGGTCGGCGGTGATGGGCGTATCCAGGGTGCTGAGATAGGTCTCAACCCGGTTCTGAACCTCCGCGTCCGAGAGCGAGGTGTCCGGTTCGCCCGCGGCGTCCTGTTGCGCCTTGGGGGCGTGGCGGGGCGTGTAGACGGGCGCGGCCGCGAGCGCGGCGACGAGCGCGAGAGTCGGCAGCACGGAGGGCCTCCTTCAGTACACCGCGGGGTTGGCGCGCATCACGCTCGTCTGCTCGGGGGTCAAGGTCCCCGTGGCGCCGTTGTCCAAGAGCCAGAACATGAGGTTGTCTCCGCCGCCGCACTGCGAGGTCGAGCCCTGAGTGCACTCGGCGACGCTCATGGTGTGCGGCGTCGAGGGCGCCGGCTTGTAGTCGGCGCACTGGCGCGGGTCGGCCGAGCAGGTCTGACAGGCGCACTCCGAGGTGTCGCTCAGAGGGTCGAACTCAGTCCCGTCGGACTCGGTGGTGTGGTACAGGCCGAGGTAGTGGCCGATCTCGTGGGCGACGATGTACGCGGTGAGGTCCGCCCCGCAGCACTGGCCGTTGCCCGACCCGCAACGAATCTGCGGCGTGCCCGAGCCCTGGCAATAGGACTGCGCTGAATTGTGGCTGAGGTCCGCCATGCTCACCGACACGCCGCCCTGCAGCGAGGGCGACATCGTGGCGGGCCCAGGAATGGTGCCGTCGACGCCGACGATGGTCGTGCCCGCGGAGGTGTCGGTGGTGATGAAGCCGCTCACCAGGAAGACGTTGATCTGCCGGCCCGCCGGGGCGGTCGCGAAGAGCAGAGGCAGCTCGCCACAAGCCGAGGTGTCGTCGATGTTGACGCCCGAGGCCAACGGCTCGGCGACGCTGGTTGGGACGTCGGCGTAGGTGACGGCCCCCAGCGAGATCCCCGCCTTGGCCAGTATTTGGGCGAGCGAGCTCTCCATGCGCTGAATGCTTTGATTGGACCCCGCGGTGGAGGCCGAGAGCGGCGGCATGAGGTTGAAGGTGACGTCGATGGTTCCGGTCGACGCGATGGCGCCACTGGAGGTCGTCTTGACGAGCGCCGTGACGTCGTAGACGCCGCTGTTGCTGCCGCCCTTGGAGGCGCAGTTGGAAGCGAGGGTGCAGAGGTGCGCGAGGTCGGAGACGATGGCCGACCAGGTGCCGGGCTGCAGGCCCGCCGACACGAGGTCCAGGCCCGCCGAGGTGTTGGGGAGGGTGACGGTGCCGACGCCCGGCGAGAGTGACCCGAAGTAGAGGAGCGCTTGGGTCGGGTCGGGGGGAGGGTCGGCGAACTGGTCGAAGACGATGTTATGGGCGGAGTCGTAGAGGGTCATCGGCGCGGCGACGTTCGCCACCTGGCCCATGTCCGTAAAGGTGGCGGTGGGTGCCGTTTTTTGGGAGATGACCTGCTCGACCAGGGTGACGCTCACCGCGCCCGCGGGGACCGCGAAGTTGACGGTGTCCCCTACCTTGTGGCTGCCCAAGGCGTAGACCACCACCGGCGCCGAGGCGCTGCTCGCCACCGGCGTCGGGGGGCTGCAGGCGAGCTCCCCCGAGGAGCAGTTGGTGCAAGTGCTTTGGGACTTGCTGCACCCCGCGACGGCCAGGGCGGCGCTCGCCGCGAGCAGAAGGAGCGCTCGGCGGCGCGAGAGGTGTGAGGGCATGGGAGATGGTTCCGCCGCCGGCTCGGCACTGTCAACCGCTCGCCGCGGGGCCTTCCTGGTAACAAGACTGGTTCGAGGGGCCTGGCGTTAGGTGCCCGCCACTCTGCCCGCCCTTCGCCCGGCCAGGCACGCGGGCTGCGTCCGTCACGACGCGGCCTTGTCGAGGAGACCCGGAGGGAGGTGCCTCAGGCCCTGCAGCGTGATGCGGATGTGCTCCGCGAGGAGGTCGCTCGCCCGCTTGGCGTCGCGGTCCAGCGTCGCCTCGAAGATGGCGGTGTGCTCGGCGTGGACGTCGCGCGGGATGGGCCGCTTGAAGAGCACCAGCCGCCGGTACCGCTCGGACTGGCGGTAGAGGATGGCGACGAAGTGGCGCACCCAGGCCGACGGGCAGGCGCCGACCAGGGACTCGTGGAAGCCCCGGTTGCGCGCCTCCCACTCTTCGGTGCGAGGCCCCGCTCGCTTGGCGAGCTTCTCCTGGGCCCGGGTCAAGAGGTGGAAGGCCGCGGCCACCTCGCCCTCCCACCGCTCATCGCCGTTCGCGATGGCCTGGCGGAGCGCCTCGGTCTCGAGCAGGACCCGGGTGTTGGTGATGTCCTCGAAGTCTGAGGCGGAGATGGGCGCGACCCGGAAGCCGCGCTGCCCCTGCGCCACGACCAGGGCGTCCGAGACCAGGAGCGTCAGGGCCTCCCGAAGCGTGCCCGCTCCGACGCTGTAGGTGCCCTTCAGGTGCTCGACCCGCAGCTTGGCGCCCGGCGCGTGAACGCCGCTGATGATGTCCTCGCGAAGCCGCCGGTAGGCGGACTCGGCGAGGGTCTTGGGCTCTTCTGCAGCGACCTCGTCCTCGGCCAACCGAAGGTTATGGGGGCTGCTCATGAGTCGATGATAGTGCCGAATCTCGACAAAGCCAACGAACATACGCGCAGAGCCATTCACGTGGCTGGGCGGAGCGGCTGGGCCTCCTCCCGAGAATCCGTCCCCCGGACGGAGAACCACGGCCTCCGAAAAAATCTCGAGATTCACTGTTGACACCGAGAAAGCTTCGGACTACAGAAATTCCACCATGAAAACCATCCTCCACTTCATCAACGGCGAACACGTCGCCTCGCGCGACGGCAGGACGTTCGAGAAGCGCTCCCCTATCGACGACGCGGTCATCGCGCGGGTAGCCGAGGCGGGGAAGGACGAGGTGAACGCCGCGGTCGCGGCGGCGCGCCAGGCCCTGGAAGGCCCGTGGGGCAAGATGCCGGTCGCCAAGCGGGTCGAGCTGCTCCACGCCGTGGCCAAGGAGATCAACCGGCGCTTCGACGAGTTCCTCGAGGCGGAGGTGGCCGACACCGGGAAGCCGAAGAGCTTGGCCCGCGCCGTGGACATCCCGCGCGGCGCCGCCAACTTCGAGATCTTCGCCGACGTCATCAAGAACGTCCCCACCGAGTTCTTCGAGACCGCGACGCCCGACGGGCGCGGCGCCTTGAACTACGCCATTCGCCGGCCAGTCGGCGTGGTCGCGGTGGTCTGCCCCTGGAACCTGCCCCTGTTGCTCATGACCTGGAAGGTGGGCCCGGCGCTCGCCTGCGGGAACGCGGTGGTCGTCAAGCCCTCCGAGGAGACGCCGCAGACGGCGGCTCTGCTGGGCGAGGTCATGAACGCGGTCGGCGTGCCGCGCGGGGTGTACAACGTCGTGCACGGCTTCGGCCCGGACTCGGCGGGCGAGCACCTGACGCGCCACCCGGGCGTGAACGCCATCACCTTCACCGGCGAGACCCGCACCGGCACCGCCATCATGAAGGCCGCGGCCGAGGGCGCCCGGGCGGTCTCCTTCGAGCTCGGGGGCAAGAACCCCGCGGTGGTCTTCGCCGACGCCGACCTCGACGCCGCCATCGAAGGCACCCTGCGCTCGGCGTTCCAGAACTGCGGCCAGGTCTGCCTGGGCACCGAGCGGGTCTACGTGGAGCGCCCGCTCTTCGCCGAGTTCGTCGCCAGGCTCAAGGCCGGCGCCGAGAAGCTCAAGGCCGGCCACCCCAACGAGCCCGGCGCGGAGCTCGGGCCGCTCATCAGCCAGGAGCACCGCAAGAAGGTGCTCTCGTACTACCAGAAGGCCGTCGACGAGGGCGCGACCGTGGTCACCGGCGGAGGCGTCCTCCCCATGGCCGGGCCGCTGGCGCAGGGCTCGTGGATTCAGCCGACCATCTGGACCGGCCTGCCCGACTCCGCCGCCGCCTGCCGCGAGGAGATCTTCGGCCCGTGCTGCCACGTCGCCCCGTTCGACACCGAGGACGAGGTCGTGCAGCGCGCCAACGACACTCCCTACGGCCTGGCCGCGGCGCTCTGGACGCGCGACCTCGGCCGGGCGCACCGCGTCGCCGCCCGGCTCGAGGCGGGCATCGTCTGGGTCAACAGCTGGTTCCTGCGGGACCTGCGCACGCCGTTCGGCGGCTCCAAACAGTCCGGAATCGGGCGCGAGGGCGGCGTCCACTCCCTCGAGTTCTATACCGAGCTCAAGAACGTCTGCATCAAGCTGTAGCGGCCTTTGCCTGGCCTCTGATCAATCGTCGCGCGGCGCGACGATACTTCAGGCCGCGCACAGCGCGGCCAACGTGCTGCGCATTTGGTTGCGGTCCTTAGGACCGCGCTGAGAGGACCGATGGATCGCGAAACGCAAATCAGGCTCGGCGACGAGCTCCACGACGCGCTGACCCGGCGGGTCACCGTGTCGCCGCTCACCTCGCGCGGCTTCCCCATCACCCTCGACGACGCCTACCGCATCCAGGAGCGGATGGTGACCCGGCGCCGCGACGCGGGCGAGAAGGTCGTCGGCAAGAAGATCGGCGTCACCTCCAAGGCCGTCATGCAGATGCTCGACGTCTACCAGCCCGACTTCGGCTGGCTGCTCTCGGGCATGGTCTACACCGAGGGCGAGCCCGTCCCCATGGGCCGGCTCATCCAGCCCAGGGCCGAAGGGGAAATCGCCTTCGTCCTGCGCAAGGACCTCAAAGGCCCCGGCGTCACGGGCGCCGACGTGCTCGCCGCCACCGAGTGCGTGATGCCGTGCTTCGAGATCGTCGACTCGCGCATCCAGGATTGGAAGATCAAGATCCAGGACACGGTCGCCGACAACGCCTCCTGCGGCGTCTTCGTCCTGGGCGGCCAGGCCGTCGACCCCCGCGACGTGGACCTGAAGCTGTGCGGCATGGTCCTGGAGAAGAACGGCGAGGTGGTCGGCACCGGCGCGGGCGCAGCGGCCCTGGGCTCGCCGGTGAACGCCGTGGCCTGGCTCGCGAACACGCTGGGCCGACTCGACATCCCGTTGCTCGCTGGCGAGGTCATCCTGTCGGGCTCGCTCGCCGCGCTCATCCCGGTCAAGGCGGGCGACAGCCTTCGGGTCGACATCGGCGGGATCGGCGGCTGCTCGGTCCGCTTCGTCTAAGCCATCTCGAAGAGTCCATTAGGAGAGCTCATGGCCAAGGTTCAGTTGCGCGTTGATCGGGTCGGGCAACATCGGCACCGACCTCATGATGAAGCTGCTCCGGAGCCCGGTGCTGGAGCCGGTCTGGATGGTGGGCATCGACCCGGCGTCCGACGGCCTGAGGCACGCGCGCGAAGAAGGGGCTCAAGACCACCGCCGAGGGCATCGACGGGCTGGTGCCCCACGTCGAGGCCGACGGCATCCAGATCGGCTTCGACGCGACCAGCGCCTACGCCCACGCCGAGAACAGCCGAAAGCTGAACGAGCTCGGCGCCATGGTGATCGACCTCACGCCCGCGGCCATCGGCCCGTATTGCGTGCCGCCGGTGAACCTGGCGGAGCACGTCGGCAAGCGCGAGATGAACGTCAACATGGTGACCTGCGGCGGCCAGGCGACCATCCCCATGGTCCGCGCCGTCTCCCGGGTGCAGGCGGTCGACTACGCGCGAGATCGTCGCCACGGTCTCGTCGCGCTCCGCGGGCCCGGGCACGCGCAAGAACATCGACGAGTTCACCCGCACCACCGCGGGCGGCGTGGCCAAGGTCGGCGGCGCCAAGCAGGGCAAGGCCATCATCATCATCAACCCCGCCGAGCCGCCGCTTATCATGCGCGACACCGTGCACTGCCTCACCGCGGACGAACCCGACCAGGAGGCCATCGCCGACTCGATCCAGCGGATGATCCGCGAGGTGCAGGAGTACGTGCCCGGCTACCGCCTGGTGAACGGCCCGGTGTTCGACGGCAAGCGCGTCGAGCATCTACCTGGAGGTGGAGGGCCTGGGCGACTACCTGCCCAAGTACGCCGGCAACCTCGACATCATGACCGCGGCGGCGACTCAGCACCGGCGAGATGTTCGCCGAGGAGATGCCTCGCCGGCCGCCTCGTCCTCGAGAAGGTCCTGGCCTCCAAAGGAGCCTAGATGAGCGCCCAGCGAATCACCGTCCACGACATGACCTTGCGCGACGGGATGCACCCGAAGCGCCACCGGATCACCTTGGACCAGATGCGCAGCATCGCCGCCGGCCTCGACGAAGCGGGCGTGCCGCTCATCGAGGTGACCCACGGCGACGGCCTGGGCGGGGCCTCGGTCAACTACGGCTTCCCGGCGCACAGCGACGAGGAGTACCTGGGCGCGGTGGTTCCGCTCATGAAGCGCGCCAAGATCTCGGCGCTCGTGCTCCCGGGCATCGGCACCGTCGAGCACCTGCACATGGCGAAGGACCTGGGAGTGAGCACGCTGCGCGTCGCCACCCACTGCACCGAGGCGGACGTCTCCGAGCAGCACATCGGCCTTTCGCGCAAGCTCGGCCTGGACACCGTGGGCTTCCTGATGATGGCCCACATGGCGAGCCCCGAGAAGACTCCTCGAGCAGGCCAAGCTCATGGAGAGCTACGGCGCCAACTGCATCTACGTCACCGACTCGGCGGGGCACATGCTGCCCGAGGACGTGAAGGCGCGGCTCGCTCTGGTGCGCGAGAAGCTCCGCGCCCGAGACCGAGCTCGGCTTCCACGCCCACCACAACCTGGCCATGGGGGTCGCGAACTCCCTCGCGGCCATCGAGTGCGGCGCAAACCGCATCGACGCGGCGTGCGCGGGCCTGGGCGCCGGCGCCGGCAACACGCCCATGGAGGTGCTCATCGCCGTCTGCGCGCTCAAGGGCATCGAGACGGGCGTCGACGTGTTCAAGATCCAGGACGTCGCCGAGGACCGCGTGGTGCCCATCATGGACCAACCGATGCGGCTCGACCGCGACGCCCTGACCCTGGGCTACGCCGGCGTCTACTCCTCGTTCCTGCTCTTTGCCAAGCGCGCCGAGCAGAAGTACGGCATTGCCGCCCGCGAGCTTCTGGTCGAGCTCGGTCGCCGCAAGATGGTCGGCGGGCAGGAAGACATGATCGAAGACGCCGCGCTGACCCTGGCGCGAGCGCGAGGACTCCTGAAATGAGCCTGGACGCCGCCGCCGTCGCGAAGCTCGCCGAGCACCTGGAAGGCTGCGAGCTTTCCGCCCATGACACCCCCAAGGTCACCGAAGCCCACCCCGGCCTCTCCTTCGACGACGCCTACCGCGTCCAAGAGGAGATCCGCCGCCGCAAGCTCGCCCGCGGCGCGCGCATCGTGGGGCTCAAGGCCGGGCTCACCTCGCGCGCCAAGATGAAGCAGATGAACGTCGAGGCGCCGGTCTTCGGGTTCCTGTCCGACGCCTTCTCCGTCCCCGACGGCGGCGAGGTGAAGGTGAGCGAGCTCATCCACCCCAAGGTCGAGCCGGAGATAGCCCTGGTCACCCGGACGGCCCTGCGCGGGCCTGGGTGCCACATCGCCTCGGTGCTCACCGCCGTCGACTTCGCCCTGGCGGGGCTCGAGGTCATCGACTCGCGCTACCGCGACTTCAAGTTCGACCTGCCCAGCGTCGTGGCGGACAACTGCTCGTCGTCGCGCTTCGCCGTGGGCGGCCAGCCGCGGCCTATCGCCGGGCTGGACCTGCGAACCCTGGGCGTGATCCTCGAGAAGAACGGGGAGGTCGTCGCGCTCGGCGCCGGCGCGTCCGTGCTCGGCCACCCGGCGGCCGCGGTGGCGGCGCTCGCCAACCACCTGGCCCAGCGCGGCGAGGAGATTCCCGCGGGTACGCTCATCCTCACCGGCGGCGTCACCGAGGCCGTGCCGGTCAAGGCGGGGGACTCGGTCGCCGTCCGCATCCAGCACCTGGGCACGACTTCCCTGCGCTTCGTCTAGAGCTGGCCTTTCGCCGAGGTTGACGGCCCCGGCCCTCGCCGCGTTCCCCTCCTTCGCCGCTCGAGGAGCTCCAAGCCATGCCGTTCGCGCAGATCTACATCCTGGAAGGCCGCACCGAGGAGCAGAAGCGCGCCGCCATCGAGAAGGTCACCGACGCCCTGTGCGAATCCCTGGGCGCCAAGCGCGAGACCGTCCGCGTCATGATCCTCGAGGTGCCGAAGTCGCAGTGGGGCATCGGCGGCAAGACGGCTAAGGACCTCGGCCGCTGACGCGGCGCGTGAGCCATACGCTCCGTTAGAGTCCATCTCCTTTTTTTCGAAATCTCGAGATTTGCGGTTGACTGCGCCCATAACCATTAATTACTCTAATCTACGAAATTAGCGATACACCGCAGCGCCGTCGGAAGCCCAAAACCGAGGATGCGCATGTCCCAGGGGTGGGATCACAACGAATCGAGTGCCGCGGGCGTCTCCCCCGCCGGCTCGCCCGCAGCCGTGCTCTCGCGCAAGTTCGTACGCGTCACCGGCCGCCGGGGCGCCTTCATCGAGTTCGAGTTCGGCATTGGCTCGCCCGACCTGCACCTGGACCTGGTGCTGCCCGAGGCCGCCTTTGCCGCCTTCTGCCGTTCCAACGAAGTCGTGATCTTGGAGGGCGAGCCCGTCTCGGGCGCCCAGGACTGGAGCATGCGCCGGGCGGCGATGGGCGCCGTCCCGGACGAGAAGTAGAGCCGCGCCGGGTGCCTTCGCCCGATCAGGAGAAATTCTTATGCAGATCGATTTAAGGACCGTCTCCATCAAGCCAGTGCGCAACACCTTCTCGCATATCGCCGCCCGCCTCGGTGGCGACAAGCCTGCGAGCCGCTATCAGGAGGGGACGCTCGACCTCCAGGCGACGCACCACTTCCACTACCGCCCGCTCTGGCAGCCCGAGCTCGAGATCCACGACCCGAAGCGCACGGCCATCGCCATGGCCGACTGGTACGCATTCAAGGACCCGCGCCAGTACTACTACGGCACCTACGTCATCGCCCGCGGCCGCCAGCAGGACTCCGCCGAGTCCACGTTCCAGATGGTCGAGGAGCGGAACCTCGCCTCCGTGGTGCCCGCCGACGTGAAGCGCACCGCGCTTCAGACCCTGCTCCCGCTGCGCCACGTCGAGTGGGCGGCGAACATGAACAACGCCTCCATCTGCGCCTACGCCTACGGCACCGGCGTCACCCAGCCGGCCCTCTACCACTCGATGGATCACCTGGGCATGGCGCAGTACCTCACGCGGATAGGCCTGGTGCTCGAGGGCCCCGAGGCGCTCGACAAGGCCAAGACCGCCTGGCTCAGCGACGCCCGCTGGCAGCCGCTGCGCCGCTACGTCGAGGACACGCTGGTCCTCAAGGACCCGTTCGAGCTCTTCGTGGCCCAGGACGTGGTGCTCGAGGGCATCCTCTTCCCGCTCATCTTCGATCACACCGACCGCGCCCTCGCGGCCAAGGGCGGCGCGCCGCTCTCCATGATGACGCGCTTCATGGCCGAGTGGTTCACCGAGAGCTCGAGGTGGGTCGACGCGACGCTCAAGACCGCGGCGTCCGAGTCGGCCAAGAACAAGGAGACCCTCGCCGGCTGGGCGCGCCAGTGGCGCGGCCGCGCCGCCGAGGCGCTGGCCCCCGTCGCGCGCGGCGCCCTGGGCGACGCCGGAGACGCCACGCTTCAGCGCGTCCTTTCCGACCTCGCCGCCCGCGCCGCCAAGGCCGGGGTTGCCTTCTAAACGGAGACAAAGCCATGTCCAACGTCTTCATTGTCTTTCAGACCAACGACGAAACCCGCCCCATCGTCGAGGCCATCCTCGCCGACAACCCCGGCTCGCGCCTGCAGGAGCAGCCGGCCATGGTCCGGATCGACGCGGAGCAGACGCTGACCGTGAAGCGCGCCTCCATCGAGGAGCGCATCGGCCGACGCTTCGACCTCCAGGAGCTCCACGTCAACCTCGTCTCCCTCACCGGTCACATCTCCGAGACCGACGACGAATTCACGCTGCGCTGGGCGCACTAGCGAAAGAAAAGAGGAGCCAAGCCATGTCCACCGATAACAAGAAGCTGGGGCTCAAAGAGAAGTACGCCCACATGACCCGCGGCCTGGGCTGGGAGACGACCTACCAGCCGATGAACGCGGTCTTCCCCTATGCCGAGTTCGAGGGCATCAAGATCCACGATTGGGACAAGTGGGAGGACCCGTTCCGCCTCACCATGGACGCGTACTGGAAGTATCAGGCCGAGAAGGAGCGCAAGCTCTACGCCATCCTCGACGCGTTCGCCCAGAACAACGGGCACCTCGGGGTCACCGACGCGCGCTACGTCAACGCGATCAAGCTGTTCCTGACCGGCGTCACGCCGCTCGAGTACCAGGCCCACCGCGGCTTCGCGCACGTCGGTCGACAGCTCCCCGGCGTCGGCCCGCGCGTCGCATGCCTCATGCAGTCCCTCGATGAGCTCCGCCACGCCCAGACTCAGATTCATGCTCTGTCGACGTGGAACAAGTTCTACAACGGCTTTCACGATTTCCGGCACATGCACGACCGGGTCTGGTACCTGTCCGTGCCCAAGTCGTTCTTCGACGACGCGATCACCTCGGGCCCCTTCGAGTACATGATCGCCATCGGGTTCGCGTTCGAATACGTGCTCACGAACCTGCTCTTCGTGCCCTTCATGTCCGGCGCCGCCTACAACGGCGACATGGCGACGGTGACCTTCGGGTTCTCGGCGCAGTCCGACGAAGCGCGCCACATGACGCTGGGCCTGGAGGTCATCAAGTTCCTCCTGGAGCAGGACCCCGACAACCTGCCCACGGTCCAGCGCTGGATCGACAAGTGGACCTGGCGCGGCACCCGCGTGCTGACGCTGGTGGGCATGATGATGGATTACATGCTCCCCAAGCGCGTGATGAGCTGGAAGGAAGCCTGGGAGACCTACTTCGAGCAGAACGGCGGCGCGCTCTTCAAGGACCTGGAGCGCTACGGCATCCGCATGCCCAAGTGCGTCGCCGACGCCACCGAGGCCAAGAGCCACATCTCGCACCAGGCCTGGGCGACCTTCTACCAGTACGGCGGCGCCGCGGCCTTCAACACCTGGATGCCCAGCGACGAGGAGATGGATTGGCTTTCGGCGAAATACCCGGAGAGCTTCGACAAGTACTACCGGCCGCGGTTCACGCATTGGCGCAAGGAGGCCGAAAAGGGGAATCGGTTCTACAACAACACCCTCCCCATGCTCTGCCAGACCTGCCAGATCCCCATGCTCTTCACCGAGCCCGGCGATCCAACGCAGATCTGCTACCGCGAGTCGGATTACAAGGGGTCGAAGTACCACTTCTGCTCGGAGCACTGCAAAGACATCTTTGACCACGAGCCTGAGAAATACGTGCAGGCCTGGCTGCCCGTGCACCAGATCTACCAGGGCAATTGCGGCGGGAGCACGATCCCAGACGTCCTCAAGTGGTACCACCTCGATCACGGGCGCGACAACCTCGAGTTCGAGGGGTCCGAGGACCAGAAGAACTTCGCCGCTTGGCGAGGCCTGGCTAAAGAGAATGCCGCCTAATCGCGCGAATTCTTCTCATTCAGGAGACCAAACCATGACCGTCAAAGCCGTGCGGGAATACGTGGGCGAGGTGAAGGATCGCCTCGAGAGCTTCCACGGAAACCAGCTCACCTACTTCGGTTGGGACAAGCACCTGATGTTCTGCGCGCCGCTCGCCTTCCCGCTCCCGCCCGCCATGAAGTTCCAGGACGTGCTCGACAAGGTGCTCCCCGGGGCCTACGGCTACCACCCGGAGTTCGCCAAGATCGACTGGGCCAAGGCCGAATGGAAGAAATCGGGGAAACCCTTCAAGCCCGATTACAGCAAGTCGCTCGCCGAGAATGGCCTCGTCCACAAGGACTCGCTGCGTTTCGTCACCCCCGGCCTCAACGGGATCGACGGCTCGGCGAGCTGAGCGAATCACCCATTCCACCCTGCGTCGAGCTTGGGGCTCTTCGCTCCAAGCTCGAGGCAGAATCGACGACCTTGCCTTTCAGCCTCCATCCCCTGAGGAGCCCATGTCGCACCAGCTGACCATCGACCCCGGCGCGCACGTCATCGAGGTGGAGGAGGGGCAGACCCTCCTCGACGCGGCGCTTCGACGCGGCGTGTACCTGCCCCACGCGTGCTGCCATGGCCTGTGCGGCTCCTGCAAGGTGAAGGTCGTCGACGGCGAGGTGGACCACGGCGCAGCCTCCTCTTTCGCGCTCATGGACTTCGAGCGCGAGGAGGGGCTCGCCCTGGCCTGCTGCGCGTCCCCCACTGCGGACGTCGTCATCGAGGCGAACATCGAGGAGGACCCGGACGCCAGGAACCTCCCGGTGCGGGATTACGAGGGGGTCGTCTCGCGGATTCGAGCGGCTCACCCCGACCATCGCCGGCGTCTTCCTGCGGCTCGACGAGCCCATGGAGTTCCAGGCGGGCCAGTACGTCAACCTCCACATTCCCTGCGACGGCGGCCTCACGCGCGCCTTCTCGGTGGCGAGCGCCCCGTCGGCGGGCCGCGAGCTGGAGCTCGACATCAAGCGCGTTCCGGGCGGCCGCGGGACCGGGTATGTCCACGAAGAGCTGAAGGCCGGCGACCGCGTGAAGCTTTCGGGACCGTACGGCCGCTTCATCGTGCGCAAGTCGGCCGCGGTCCCGATGATCTTCATGGCCGGCGGCTCGGGCCTCTCGTCGCCCCTGTCGATGATCGAGGACCTCCTCGCAGGCGGTTGCGAGCTCCCCATGACCCTGGTCTACGGGCAGCGGCAGAAGGACGAGCTCTATTACCACGCCCGCTTCCTGGAGCTCGCAACGCGCCACCGGAGCTTCACCTACGTCCCCGCCCTCTCGCACGAGCCCGAGGGCTCGGGCTGGAGCGGGTTCCGCGGATTCGTGCACGACGCCGCCAAGGCGCACTTCAAGAACGATTTCCGCGGCCACAAAGCCTACCTGTGTGGGCCGCCTCCCATGATCGAGGCGTGCATTCGAACCTTGATGCAGGGGCGATTGTTCGAACGGGACATCTACACCGAAAAGTTCATCAGCGCGGCCGACGCCCAGCAAGTGCGCTCGCCGCTGTTCAAGAGCCTCTGAAGGAGCTCGGGCCGTGAACGTCTACACCATCCGAGTCGAAGGAACGGGCGACGTGTTTCGCGGCCGCGAGGACCTCACGGTGCTCGAAGCCATGGAGCGATTCGGCGGGCGCGGCGTCGCGGTGGGCTGCCGCGGCGGCGGCTGCGGCGCCTGCCGGGTCGAGATTGTCGAAGGACGCTGGGGGGTCGTGAGGCCGATGAGCCGCGGCCACGTCAGCGAGGAGGATGAGCGCGCGGGACGCGTGCTCGCCTGTGGGGTCCGCCCCCAGAGCGACCTGCGGATCCGCGTGACGAAGACGGCGCACCCCTAGGTGCGCAAACAGGTGGGCTTGCCGGGAGTCCAAGGTTCACCATTCAAAAGGAGAGAAGCCATGGCGATGACTGGAGTGCTGCGACCGGGCCATGCCCAGGTGCGCGTGCTGGACCTCGAAGAGAGCGTGAAGTTCTACCGCGACGTGCTCGGGCTGATCGAGACCGGGCGGGACAAGCAGGGCCGCGTCTATTTCAAGGCTTGGGACGAGCGCGACCACAACAGCTTCGTCTTGCGCAAGTCGGACAGCGCGGGCATCGATTTCTTTGCTTTCAAAGTGGCGTGCAAGGCGACGCTCGACAAGCTCGACTCCGACCTGCGCGCTTACGGCTGCCCCACCGAGCGTATCCCCGCCGGCGAGATGCTGGAGACCGGCGAGCGCGTGCGCTTCCGTATCCCCACCGGCCACCTCATCGAGCTCTACGCGGAGAAGAAGGACGTCGGCAACGGCCAGCCCTACGTGAACCCCAACCCGTGGATTCCCGATTTGAAGGGCATCGCCCCGGTGCGCATGGATCACGCCCTGCTCTACGGCGGCGACATCGACGGGGTCCGTAAGCTCTTCACCGAGGTGCTGGGCTTCGGGCTGGTCGAGCGCGTGCTGATGGAGGACGGCAAGACCGACCTCGCCATCTGGCTGTCGGCGTCCACCAAGGCGCACGACATCGCGCTCGTGCGGCACAACCAGGACAACAAGCTCCACCACGTCGCGTTCCTGCTCGACACCTGGGAGCAGGTCCTGCGCGCGGCGGACATCATGTCCATGAACAAGGTGTCCATCGACATCGGGCCGACCCGGCACGGCATCACGCGCGGCACCACCATCTACGCGTTCGACCGCTCGGGGAACCGCTTCGAGACCTTCTGCGGCGGCTATAATTGGTACCCGGACATGAAGCCCATCACCTGGACGTGGGAGGAGGCCGGCCCGGGCATCTTCTATCACGACCGGAAGCTCAATGACCGGTTCCTCACCGTGGTGACCTGAGAGGCGCCCGCGGGCTCATTCGCGCTTCTGTGGATTTCGGGAAGCCCCCGGCCGTTGGCCGGGGGCTTTCCTTTCATTTTGGCCGCTGTCGATAGCCTGCAGGAGGCACGCCGAAACCCTTCGCCTGGAAAGCGCGAATCACGTCTCTCCCGGGCCGCCCGGCTCGCCCGGCTCGCCCGACGCGAGCGCCATGCGGGCGATGGTCGAGACGCTGGCGGCGGCGATGAGCGACTCGAGCACCGTGCCGCCGACCGACCGGCTGAGGATGTTGTTCGCGAGCCAGAGCGAGGTGCTCGAGAGCAACGCGAGCCGCATGGGGATGCCGCGGAGCGTGAACACCGCGATGGCCCCGAGGCACGAGGCGACGACCGGGAGCCACCCCAAGCCCCGCGTCGAGAGCGCCAGGGCCAGGCCGACGCTGACCGCGCTGCTCGCCGCCGCGAGCCACGCCGAGCGGAACCTCACCGAGAGCAGCGTCCGCGCGCCCGAGACGAGCGCGCTCGAGGCGGCCGGCGGGCGCCCCAGCAGCGCGAAGTGCGCGACGTAGGCGAACGACTCGAACGCGACGAAGAGCTTGAGGCGCCGGTCGTCGCGCTGCAGGAATCCGGCGATGCCCAGGACGAGCGCCAGGTATCCGACGGCTTGCGCCGGGGAAAGCCACTGAATGTCCGAGAAGCGCGCCATGGTCGATCGCCCCGGCCCAGGGCGGCGCGATGCTGCCACGGGCGCAAGGGGGTCGCAACGCGCCCCCGGCGCCTGCCGGCGCTTGCTCGCTCGGTTCGCGAAATCGATGGGGTCCCAAGTCCTCCGCCCTTCTACCCGTTCCGCGCGCCGGGAGGGAATTGCTGGCCCCAAGACCTCCGCGCTACTCTTTCGCACAGCGATGCCGCTCGACTCCTCGCGCTTCCCGAATCTGGCCCCTTACCTCGAGGCGCTTCCGCAGGGGCTCGCCAGCTATCCCGAGTGCCAGATCAAGGGAACGATGATCCGCAGCGCCTTCGTCGACGTGCCGGCCGACCCCGCGGCTCGCGCTTGCCTGCCCTCCCCCGTCACGGCCCTCCTCGACTCGCCGCCGTCCCACAGCGCCTGGGTCTCCGAGGCGCTGGCCTGGGCGGCGGTGTTCGCCATCGGCGACCTGAAGAAGCTCGACCCCGAGCAGTGGGAGGATTGGCGGCGGCGCGACAACAGGAGCGCCTTCTCGAATCCCGTGCTGCGGCAAATCGTGCGCCTCGCGTCCCCCGCGCTCGTGCTCTCGCTCGGGAGCGCCTACTGGGGAACGGTCCGCCGAGGCACGCGCCTGACCTTCTCGAAGCAGGAGCAGCGGGCGGCTCGAGCGAGCCTGAGCTTTCCGGTGGACCTCATCAACGCGCGAGGCCTGCGCGACGTGGCCATCTCCTTCGAGGTGGTCCTCGAGATGTCCGGGGCGCGCCGCGCCCGAGTGGACGTCGAGAAGTCCGCCCCGGGTTCGGCCACCTTTCGCGCCCGTTGGGACTGACTCGCGGCCGCCCCTTTGCCCGCCGTCGCTTCGACGCTCGGCGGGGCGCCGGCCGGCTCCGTACAATGGGGCTCAGGGAGCGCGCCTGCGGCGCCCGCCCCCCGGGAGATCGCGATGTCCGGCCTCGAGCTCTTCCACCCGCCCACGCGCGCCTGGTTTAACTCCGCGTTCGGCGGGCCGACCCGGCCCCAGGAGCTCGGTTGGCCGCCCATGGCGCGCGGCGAGTCGACGCTGCTGCTCGCCCCCACCGGCACCGGCAAGACGCTCGCCGCCTTCCTCGGCTGCATCGACCGCCTCCTCTTCGAGCCGGCGCCGCAGAAGCGCGAGCGATGCCGCGTCCTCTACGTCTCGCCGCTCAAGGCGCTGGCGGTGGACATCGAGCGCAACCTCCGCGCGCCGCTGGCGGGCATCGCGCGCGCCGCCCAGGCCCAGGGGCTCGCCGTCCACGTCCCGTCGGTGGCCATCCGCACCGGCGACACGCCGGCGTCCGAGCGCGCCCGGTTCCAACGCGCGCCCGCGGACATCCTGGTGACGACCCCGGAATCGCTCTACCTCCTGCTCACCTCGCGCGCCCGCGACGCGCTCCGCTCGGTCCGCACCGTCATCGTCGACGAGATCCACGCGCTGGTCCCCACCAAGCGCGGCGCTCACCTGGCGCTCTCCCTCGAGCGCCTCGAGGCGCTCTGCGGCCGGCCCTTGCAGCGAATCGGCCTCTCAGCGACGCAGCGCCCGCTGGACGAGGTCGCCCGATTCTTGGGAGGCGCGCAGGAGACCTGGGCTTCGCTGGCGCGGCGCAGAGCCAAGGCGTCCAAGGCCGGCGGCCCGGAGGAGGAGCTGCGCGGCGAGCTGATGGGCGACGCCCACGGCGGCGCGTCGAAGGTCCGCTATCGGCCGGTGACGGTCGTGGACGCCGGCGCGACGAAGGCCCTCGAGCTGAAGATCGAGGTGCCGGTCGAGGACATGGCGCGCCTCTCGGACGCGGCGGCGACGGCGTCGGACGGGCCCGAGGCGCGAGGGCCGGCGCCCCTCTCCCTCTGGACGGCGGTCTACCCGCGCCTCCTCGCGCTGGTGCGCGCGCACCGCTCGACCATCCTGTTCGTGAACAGCCGGCGCGTGGCCGAGCGGCTCGCCGGGGCCCTCAACGACCTCGCCGGTGAGACCCTGGTGCAGGCGCACCACGGCTCGGTCGCGCGCGCCCAGCGGCTCCACATCGAGGAGCGCCTCAAGGCAGGCGAGCTGCGCGGTCTGGTCGCCACCTCGTCGCTCGAGCTCGGCATCGACATGGGCGCGGTCGACCTGGTCATCCAGATCGAAGCGCCGCCCTCGGTGGCGAGCGGCCTGCAGCGCATCGGACGCGCGGGCCACCAGGTCGGCGCGCCCAGCCGCGGCTTCTTGTTCCCCAAGTACCGCGCCGACCTCGTCGCCTGCGCGGCGCTGGCCGAGGCGATGCACGAGGGCGACGTCGAGCCCATCCGCGCCCCGAGGAACCCGCTCGACGTGCTGGCCCAACAAGTCGTCGCCATGGCGGCGCTCGACACCCTCGACGTCGACGAGGTGTTCCGGACGGTCCGCCGGGCGGCGCCCTTCGCCGACCTCTCCCGCCGCGCCTTCGAGGGCGTGCTGGACATGCTGTCCGGCCGCTACGCCTCCGACGACTTCGCCGAGCTCAAGCCGCGCCTCACCTGGGACCGCTCCCGCGGGACCTTGCGAGCCCGCGAGGGCGCGCGCCAGGTCGCCATCGGGAATGCCGGCACCATCCCCGACCGCGGCCTCTACGGCGTCTTCTTGGCCGGGGCCGAGCGGCGCGCCAATCGGGTCGGCGAGCTCGACGAGGAGATGGTCTTCGAGAGCAAGGTCGGGGAGGCCTTCGTCCTGGGCGCCACGAGCTGGCGCATCGAGGAGATCACGCACGACCGCGTGCTCGTCAGCGCGGCCCCCGGCGTGCCCGGAAAGATGCCGTTCTGGAAAGGCGACAAGGTGGGCCGGCCGCTGCCTTTGGGCCTGCGCATCGGGCGCCTCTTGCGCGAGCTCTCGCAGATGCCCAAGCCCGCCGCGCTGGCTCGCCTCGCGCGCGCCCACGACCTGGACGAGCGGGCCGCCGAGAACCTGCTCCGCTACCTCGACGACCAAAGCCAGGCGGCCGGCGTCATCCCGGACGACCGCACCGTGGCGGTCGAGCGCATCCGAGACGAGCTCGGCGACTGGCGCATCTGCGTGCTCTCGCCCTTCGGCGGCCGGGTGCACGCGCCGTGGGCCATGGCGGTGGAGGCGAAGCTCGCGCGCGAGCGCGGGCTCGATGTGGAGACGATGTGGACCGACGACGGCTTCGTGGTGCGCTTCCCCGACTCCGACGTCCCGCCCGATGCCGCGCTCCTCTGCCCGCGGCCGGGCGAGCTGGAGGAGCTGCTCTGGAGCCGGCTCGGCGGCACCGCCCTCTTCGCGGCCCGCTTTCGCGAGAACGCGGCCCGGGCGCTGCTCTTGCCCAAGCGGCGCGGCGGCGGCCGCTCGCCGCTGTGGCAGACGCGCAAGCGCGCCTCGGACCTGCTCGCGGTCGCCGCGCGCTTCCCGTCGTTCCCCATCATCCTGGAGACGTACCGGGAGTGCCTGTCCGACGTCTTCGACGTGCCCGCGCTGCGCGCGACCCTGGAAAGGCTCGCCACGCGCGAGGTCAAGGTCGTCACCCGCGACGCGCAGGTCCCCTCCCCGTTCGCCTCGGCCATCCTGTTCGGCTTCGCGGCCAACTACCTGTACGACGGCGACGCGCCCCTCGCCGAGCGCCGCGCTCACGCGCTCTCCATCGACCCCGCCCAGCTGCGCGAGCTGCTCGGCGAGGTGGAGCTGCGCGAGCTCCTGGACCCCGTCGCCATCGCCGCGGTGGAGCGGCAGCTGCAGCGCCGCGAGGAGCGCCAGCGGGTGAAGAGCCCGGACTCCCTCCACGACCTCTTGCTCTACCTCGGCGACCTCTCGCGCCCCGAGATCGCCGAGCGGAGCGCGAGCCCGGAGTGGCCGCGGTGGCTCGAGGAGCTTTTCGCGTCGCGGCGCGCGGTGGAGTTGGAGCTCGGCGGCGAGCCGCGCGCCGTCGCGGCCGAGGACGCCGCGCGCTATCGAGACGGCTTGGGCGCGGTGCTGCCCAAGGGCCTTCCGGCGGCGCTGCTCGCGCCCGCGCCCGAGGCGGGCCTCGACCTCGCGCACCGGTACGCGCGCACCCATCCGCCGTTCACCTCCGACGAGCTCGCCCAGCGGTTCGGGCTGCCGCGGAGTGCGGCGCTCACGCTCCTCACGCGCGCGGTCGCGCTGGGGCGCCTGCTCCAGGGCGCGTTCCGGCCGGGCGAGTCGGGGCAGGAGTTCTGCGACGCCCAGGTGCTGGGCCTGATCCGAAGGCGCTCTCTCGCCAACCTGCGCCAGGAGGTGGAGCCGGTGGAGCCGCAGGTCCTGAGCCGGTTCTTCCTGCACTGGCAGGGCGTAGCCCGGAAGCGGCGCGGCCTGGACGCGGTCCTGGACGCCGTGGAGCAGCTGCAGGGCACCGCGCTCATCGCCTCCGAGCTCGAGCGCGAGGTCCTCGCGGCGCGCGTCGAGGGCTACAGCCCGCTCGACCTGGACGCTCTGGCGGCGGCGGGCGAGGTCCTTTGGGTGGGCGTCGAGCCCCTCGGCGCGAGCGATGGGCGGATCGCTCTGTACCTCGCCGACCAGCTGCCCCGCCTCTGGCGGCCGCCGGCCATTTCGTCAGACAACCTGAACGAGCGCGAGCGCCGCCTGCTGGAGCTCCTGCGCGCGCGGGGCGCCTCGTTCTTCCCCGACCTCCACGCCGGCGCGGGCGGCGGGTACCCCGGCCAGACCGTCGGCGCGCTCTGGGACCTCACCTTCAAGGGCCTGGTGACGAACGACCTGTTCCTCCCGCTGCGGGCGTTCACGCGGCCCAAGGACGTGCGCAGCGCGCGGAGGCACGGCGCTCCGGCCGCCTTCCGCTCGAGGCGCGAGTCCCCGCCTTCGGCGGAGGGGCGCTGGACGCTCGTCGAGTCGCGCGCGGCGCAGCGGAGCTCGGACACGGCCTACCTCGCGTCGGTCGCTCAGCAACTGCTCGCGCGCTACGGAGTGGTCCCGCGGGACCTCCCGTCGGTCGAGTCGGTGCCGGGCGGCTTCGGCGCGCTCTACGATATCTTCCGGACCCTGGAGGAGAGCGGGCGGATCCGGCGGGGCTTCTTCGCCTCCGAGAATCGGCGCGATGCAATTCGCCCTGCCGCCGGCGGTGGATCTCCTCCGCTCACTTCGGGAGGACCCGGAGCCGCCGGAGGTCGTGACGCTCTCGGCGGCCGACCCGGCGAATGCCTACGGCACCGCCCTGAAATGGCCGGCGCTCGAAGGCGCCGCGGGCGGGAGGCTCGCGCGGGCGGCCGGCACGCACGTCGTCCTGGTGAACGGGGCGCTGGCGGCGTACGTCGGCCGCGGCGGGCGGCAGGTCTACGCGTTCCTTCCCGCCGAAGAGCCCGAGCGCTCGCGCCTCGCCCGAGGCGTTGCCGCGGCGCTCGCGAAGCTGGCGCAGGCCGCGCGCGCCGGGTTCGAGCTGGACGCCATCGACGGCGCCGCACCTCGGGCGCACCCGCTGGCGCCGCACCTCGCGGCCGCCGGGTTCTCCGCGGGCCCGCACGGGTTTCTCTGGCTGCGGCGAGCTTGGGAAGTTGCAGGCGCGGCGGCCGAGGAGGGCGGCGAAAGAGCGAGCGAGACGCTTCACTAGGTTCCGAGGCTGCAGGGGCACTGGAGAACTTCACTCGTGGCGCGGTATCCCCGGGCAGCCCGTGGCTCTGTAGCTGTCAATGCATGCGCGTTCGCACTCGCCGGTGGCGCTGCCATTTCGCCTTGGCGATCCGACTCGGCTTTGCTGCCCGCCTCCCCGCCAGCATTGAGGCAGGGAGGCAGGCCGGCGTTCACTTCTCCGTCAGCACGATCGCACCGGTGTAGCTCTGGCCCGGCGTGAGGGTCGTGCTCGCGCCGTCGACCGTCATGCTCAGGCTCGCCCCGGAGGCGGCCACGACGCTGGAAGAGGAGTCGAGGCTCAACTTGGTCAGGTAGGAGGTTCCGGTCACCGTCCAGGTGCTCGAGTTGAGGGTGACGATGGCGCCGTTGTCGATCGCCGCCGAAGGAGTGTTCTCGACCTCGCCGATGTCGTACCAGCGCGATGAATCGATGCGGGTCACTTGGCTCGCGGTCTTGGAGTCCCAGTGGTGTGCCTCGGACGAGCTGATGACGCCCGTGATGGAGGAGCTGTTGAAGGTGAGCGCCATGTTCTGGGCGCGGCCGCTCACGCCCCAGCCGGCGCCGTTGTAGAAGTCGCCGGCCAGGGAGATGTTGGAGAAGGTCGCCTCGACGGCGGACGACGTCGAGGTGGCGCCAAAGCCGCTCACCGCGCTCGGAGCGCCCGAGGGCTCCGTGTAGACGCCGGTGTTCATGCTGTTCACCGGTCCTGGGTCGTCGTCGTCCATCACCTGCAGGATGACGCCGTTTTCGGGGTTGAGCTTGGCGCCTCCCGAGCCATCCACGTCGATGGTGGCGGACTGGCTGGTCTTGGCCAGGAAGACGGCCTCGGCGGTGTTGAAGACGGTGCCGCCGCTGACGTTCACCGTGCCGGACGAGTTGTGCCACATCACGCCGAAGCGACTCGAGTTGATCGTAGTCTTGGTCGGCGTCAGGGCCGCGAGCTCCGCGCTGCTCAGGCCGAGGTTCAAGCTGCTGTTGAGCGACGAGACCGCCGAAGCCGTGCTGTCTGCGTAGTTCACCACGCCGCCGGTGTTGATGGCCGCATAGCCGCCCACGTTGAGCGTGGCGCCCAGAAAATGCTCGGTGGCGTTGCCGATGATGTACGAGCCGTACCCGTCGCTCGAGTTGTTCACCGTGCTGTTGATGACGGTGAGGGTGCAGTTGAAGCCGCTGTCCGTCGAGAGCGTGCCCCAACCCTCGGAGGTAAGGGTCGAGTTGATGTACGCCGCCTGGGTGCCGCTGCCGAGCAGGTTGGTAGCGCGCACGTTGTCGGTGCCATTGATTCCCAACATCCACGGCGCCGAGCGCATCTGAGAGGTGTCGACGGTCTGCGCGTAGTCGGTGGGCAGCGTGCCGTCCTTGGTGGTGATGGTCGAGTTTTTGACGATGACGCTCGCTCCGCCGGTGGCAACGACGGCATTGCGGACAACGCCTTGGTTGCTGATCGTCGCCCCGTCCACGATTAGCGTAGTGGCGCTGCCGGTGGCCACGATCGCCGTGCCGTCGCCTGCGAAGTCGCTGCGGCCGTTGCCGGTGAGGCTGATGGTGGGCTTCTCGAGCGTCCAGGTTCCGCCGGTCGCGTAGACGGCGTCGAAGTCGTCGCCGGTCGACGTAACGCGGAGGTTCGTCAGGTCGAAGGTGCCGGCCGTGCTGTAGGTCGCGGCCGCCGGGACGGACTCGTCCGCGACCACGCCGGATGAGCCGAGATAGAGCGCTTGACGGATAGGAAAGGTCGCGGAGCCGCCGCCCCCCGAGTACTGCACTGAGTTGGTCTTCGTCACCGTGAGCACGATGTCGCCCGTGTACGCGCCGGGCGCGAATTCTTCGTCTACTCCGGACGTGGTCTTCAGCCGCTGCCCCGTCTCGACTCCGTTGACGGTCATGGTCACGCTGTAGCCGCTGGGGGCCG
This sequence comes from uncultured delta proteobacterium, assembly GCA_963772225.1. Classification (GTDB taxonomy): domain Bacteria; phylum Myxococcota; class Myxococcia; order Myxococcales; family UBA5297; genus CAVYWD01. Next base: position 738,190 of record CAVYWD010000001.1, read on the forward strand.
AGATGGCGCCGCCCGATTCAATCGTAAGGCCGCCAAGGTCGGTTGTCGCCGAGACCACCCAGGTCTCACCGGCGGAGACGGTCTTCGACGTGCCATTTCCGCCGTCGGCAGTCGGCGTTCCCCCGTCGGTGGAGGCGGACTGGCCGGCGTCCGTCGTGTTGGCCGCGGAGCCACCGCAGGCAAGCAGTGCCATGCCGAGCGCGGCGGAGGAAATGAGGAACCAGAATCGGGTTCCGTTGGTCGTTCATCGTGACACTCCATATGCGCCCGAGGAGGCGCCGTAGATGACTCGATGACACCAATCGCGGAGCTTCGATTGCGACCCGCAGGGCTTTCCTTTGCGCGCCGCTCGGCTGTGCGAAGCCTGACCTCTGTCCACGCGGCGAAAGACGGGCTGCGGGGCTGCAAGGCGGTGTCGGCCACGCCTCCTGGCGCGCAGATGGCGCTGAATCCTCAACTCGTCCATCGAATCGGAGCGAGTCGACTGGCTCCGTGCAATCGCCGGCGCGCGCTCGGTGTCCAATCGGTCGGATCACTAAGAAGCCCGCTGAGTGAGTCGCGCTTTGCCTTCGGCCGCGACACCGTCGCGGCTTTGCGCCGGAGAATCTCAATGAAGATAAAGTGGATAGCTTCCCTGCCCTTGTGCGTCGCTTCGCTGGCGCTCCTCCTCCATTGTGGCTCGAGCTCGGACGCGGGGAGCTCCGGGGCCAACGGCGACGCCGCTTCGGCGTCCGCGACAGCCGACTCCGGAACGGCCTCGAGCGGCGACACCGGCGGCGCGTCGACCTCGGACGCCGGCTTCGTGGACGGCGGGGCGCCACCTCCCATGGGCGACGGCGGCATGCCTCCGCCGATGGGCGATGGCGGTATGCCTCCTCCGATGGGCGACGGCGGCATGCCTCCTCCCATGGGCGATGGCGGCATGCCTCCGCCGATGGGCGATGGCGGCACTTCCAGCTCTGATGCAGGCTCGACGTCCACCGGCAACTCCTGTGGCTACACCTCCAACACCGCCGTGCTCGCGGTAAGCAGCGGGTCGCAATCCACCTCCGGGCAGACTTACACCGCCACCGGGCAAAACGAGAGCGGCGTCTGCGTCCAGAGCTCCAGCTCTTCGCTGACCTTGACGAACCCGACCATCGCCACCAGCGGAAACTCGACCTCGACCGACAACAGCAGCTTCTACGGCCTCAACGCCGCCGCGCTGGCCTACTCCGGCGGCACGCTGACCATCACGGGCGGGTCCATCTCCACGACCGGGTCCGGCGCGAACGGGGTCTTCGCGTACGGCTCGGGTGCCACCGCGAACGTCACTTCAACGACCATCCACGCCACCGGCGGAGGCGGGCATGGCTTGGAGGCGGCCGGGGGCGGGACCCTGGTCATCAAGGACGTCACGGCGACGACCGATGGGTCGAGCGGCTCGGTGGTGGCGACCGACTTTGGCGACGGCAACAAGGTCACCGTCACCGGAGGCACCTACGTCGCGAACGGCCAGCGCTCGTGCGGCATCTACTCCACCGGAGCGATCACGGCCTCCGACGCCACCTTCACCGCGACCAGCGCCGAGGCCGTGGTCATCGAAGGCCAGAACTCCGTGGCCCTGACGAGCTGCAAGCTCACCAGCACCAACAACTCTGAGAACCGCGGGGTCATGGTGTACCAGAGCTTCTCCGGAGACGCCTCCGTCGGGTCCGGGGACTTCACCATGACCGGAGGCTCATACACCTGGAGCTCCTCGACCTCGACGAGCGCCGCCTTCTACGTCACCAACACCACCGCGGTCATTTCGCTGAGCGACGTCGAGCTGACGAACCCCAGCGGCTATCTGCTGAACGCCGAGGCGAACTCGAACTGGGGCACGAGCGGTTCCAACGGCGGCCACGTCACCTTCAACGCCACCTCGCAGACGCTGAGCGGAGACATCGCGGTCGACTCGATCAGCACCTTGGCCGCGAGCTTCAAGAGCGGGTCGTCGTACACCGGCGCGATCGACGCGGCCGGCTCGGCGAAGACGCTGAGCCTGGCGCTGGACTCCACCAGCACCTGGAAGGTCACGGCGACCTCCCACGTGACGACCTTGACCGGGGTCGTCCTCTCCGGGACGACGGTGACCAACATCAGCGGCAGCAGCTCGGCCGACGTCTGCTATAAGACGAGCTTCACCGACGCGAGCGGGACGACGTACACCTCCGGCACCTACTCCCTGACCTCCGGCGGCTCGCTGAAACCCTGCAGCTGACGCGGGTCTCATCGCGCCGGTGAAGAACGCGGCGTGGAGCCCGCCACCGGGCTCCACGCCGGCAGACCGAGGGGCGGAGCGATCGGCAACGCTTCCGCCGAGCCGCGGCCCGATCCCGACGACCTCCGCCGCGGCCTCGACGATGGCCCGAGTCGCCAGGGATTCGGCCGCCTCGAGACCTTGCACTGAGCTTGAGCTGGGCTCGGAGCCGAGCCGCGCGCCTCAGAGCCTGACCCGCCCCTCGGTGATGTCCGCGAGCAGGTCGGCGTCGAGCCTGACGTAGCTCGATTCGCGGCGGACGAAGAGCGGCTCCTGCACGCGCACCGGATTGATTCCCTCGTCGCGCAGCTTGACCTTCTGGAACTTGAAAGTCTCGGTGGCCTCGAGCTGTGGCCGAATGCGCAGGAAGAGCGGGATGGCGTACTCCGGAAGCCGCTCTTTCAGAATGCGCAACAGCCCCTCGCCGTCGAGCGGAGCGAGCAAGGTGAGCGCCGCCATGCCGGCCCGTCCGTCGTACCCGGGGACCTCGACCCCGTAGACCGTGGCGTGCTCCACGAAGGGCGCCTCGAGCAACGCCGCCTCGACCTCGGCCGTCGCCACGTTTTCGCCTTTCCACCGAAACGTGTCGCCCAGGCAATCGACGAATTGGACGTGGCGAAAGCCCTGCTCGCAGACCATGTCCCCGGTGTTGAGCCAGCAGTCGCCTTTCTTGAAGCCGTCGCGAATGAGCCTCGCCTCGCTCGAGCCCGCGTCGGTGTACCCGTCGAACGGCGCGTGCGGGGTCACCTTGGACAGAAGCAGGCCGCTCCCGCCGGCCTTGGCGCGCACCATCCTGCCGCGCCGGTCTCGCAAGGGCGCCTGCGTGTTCGGGTCAATCTTCACCACCGCGTAAGAGAGCGGCGTGAAACCCGCGGTGCGCGGGACGTTAAAGCCGTTGGTGAAGATGAGGTTGCACTCGCTGGCGCCGTAGAACTCCGCCACGTGCGGGATTCCGAAGCGCCCCTGGAACGCGTCCCACAGCTCGGGGCGCAGCCCGTTGCCGATGACCACCCGCACGCCGTGGCTCCGGTCCGTCTCCTTCGGCGGCTGCTGGAGCAGGTACCGGCACAGCTCCCCGATGTACGAGAACGCGGTGGCGCGATTGGCCCTCGCGTCGTCCCAGAACTTCGAGGCGGAGAACCGCCGCCCGATGGCCAGCGTGGCGCCCGCGGCCAGCACCGAGCTCCACGAGATGGTGAGCGCGTTGTTGTGGAACATGGGCAGGGGGCAATACAGCACGTCGTCGCCCTTCAGCCGCGCGCTCATCTTCCCCACGCCCGACATGCATCGCAGCCATCGGTGGTGCGACATCCGCGCCGCCTTCGGCAACCCCGTCGTCCCAGAGGTCATGATCAGGAAGGCGGTCGACGACAGCACCTGCCTGTCCGAGCCTTCGGGGTTCTCCGAGGGCGCAGCGGCCGCAAGCTCGTCCAGGTCGGGAAACTCCGTCACCCGAGGTCCCGCCTCGCGCTGGACGAAGACCGGGACGGTGAGCCCGCGCGCCAACTCCAGATTCTCGGCGCCCGCGATGACGAGCTTCGGGGCCAAGGCCTTCACGCTCAGCGAGAACGCGGGCCCCGGCTGCAGCGGGTTCATCATCCCCGCCGTCGCCCCGAGCTTGACCACGGCGAGCACCGAGACGATGAGCTCGGGCCGGTTGTCGAAGAGCACGCCGACCACGTCTTTGCTCCGGACGCCCTGCTCCCGGAGCACCGCGGCGTACCGGTTCGCCTGCTCGTTCAGCGCCCGATAGGTCAGGTCCCTCCCCTCGAACCGCACGGCCGCCCGGTCAGGGCGACGCCGTGCCCAGCGCTCGAAGATCGCCGCGATGCCCCCGCGGTCCGTCGGGCGCATCGTCAGGAGAAGCCAGGCGCCCTCGGAGACCGCGCCTATCTGGGGCGCGGCGCGGAGGGCGCCTTTCGCCATGTCGATCCAGCTCACAGTTCTTGCGCTCATGCCTACCAAGTGGTAAGCAATTCGTTACCAATGGTCAAGCGAATCGAACAGGGGCGCCTCGACGTTCGACAGGCGGCGCTCGACGCGGCGCGGCGGCTCTTCGCGGAGCGCGGCTTCGAGGGCACGGCGATCCAGGACGTCGCCTCGGCCATCGGCGTGACCAAGCAGGCTGTGTTGCACCACTACACGAACAAGGGCGAGCTGCGGGAGGCGGTGGTCGCCCAGCTGCTGTCCCATTGGGGCTCGAGGCTGCCGAACCTCTTGGCGGAGGCGTCGGGCGGCTACGACCGCTTCAACACCGTGTTCGGCGAGTTGGTGCGCTTCTTCAGCGGCGAGCCCAGCTGGGCCAAGCTGGTCGTGCGGGAGCTGCTCGACAGGCCCGAGCACACCCGCGCCCAAATGAAGGACCACGTCCGCCCGTGGATCGACTTCGTCGCCCATTACGTGCGCGCCGGCCAGGCCGCGGGTCTCTTGCGCGAGGACGTCGACCCGGAGGCCTGGGCCCTCGAGATGCTCCAGCTCGCGCTCTTCGGCGCCGCGTCGGGCCCCGCCCTGGCCGGCGCCATCCTCAAGCACGGCGAGCACCGCCTCGCCGTGGAAATCAACCGCATCGCCTATTCGAGCCTTTTCAAAGAGTCGGCCGCAAAGCCGAGAAGGAAGAAGCCATGAGCAACTTCTTCGACGACAACGACAATCTGAAGTTCCAATTCGAGAAAGGCGTGGACTGGCCCACGCTCGTGGAGATCACGGAATACGGCTACCAAGCCAAGGACGGCTTCCAGTCGCCCGAGCCGGCGGTCGAGTTCTACCGGGAGATCGTCCGGCAGATAGGGGCCATCGCCGCCGACGTCGTGGCGCCGCGCTCGGCCAAGCTCGACCGCGAGGAGGCGGTCCTGGTGGACGGCGAGACCGTCGAGCCCGAGGCGACGAAGGCCATCTTCGAGGCGCTCCGCCAGGCCGAGTGCCACAAGCTCTGCGTCCCGCGAGAGCTCGGCGGGCTCAACGCCCCGATGATCACCTACTTCACCGGCGCCGAGCTGATCGCCCGCGGCGACGTCGCTACCATGACGCACTTCTCCTTCCACGAAGGCATGGCCATGGCGGCCCTCGCCTTCTCGCTGCACGAGGGCTCGACCGAGTTCGACCCGGCCGCGTGCGCCATCCGCAAGACCCGCTTCGCAGACCTGATCCAGGAGATCTCCTCGGGGGCCGCCTTCGGCTCGATGGACATCACCGAGCCCGACGCCGGCAGCGACATGGCGCAGATCAAGGCCCGGGGCGAGCAAGACGCGCAGGGCAACTGGTTCGTCAGCGGCGAGAAGATCTTCATCACCTCGGGGCACGCCAAGTATCACTACGTCATCGCCCGCACCGAGGCCGCCAAGGACGGCGACCCCTTTGCCGGCCTCGCCGGGCTCTCGATGTTCCTGGTGAAGGCCTACGAGGACGTGCCCGGGAAGAGCCGGGTGCGCCACGTCGCCGTCGACCGGATCGAGGAGAAGCTCGGTCACCACGGCTCGGTCACCGCGGCGCTCTCCTTCGACCGCGCCCCGGCCCAGCTCATCGGCCAGCGCGGCGAAGGCTTCAAGTACATGCTGATCCTGATGAACAACGCCCGGCTGGGCGTGGGCTTCGAGGGCATCGGCCTCATCGAGAGCGCCACCCGAATGGCGGCCGCGTACGCCTCGGAGCGGCGCTCGATGGGCAAGACGCTCGATCGGCACGAGATGATCGCCGACCTGCTGGACGAGATGCGCACCGACCTTCAGGGCCTGCGGGCCCTCGCGTTCCGCGCCGCGGTGCACGAGGAGCTCTCGCAGAAGCTCCAGTTTGCGCAGCGCCTGGGCATCACGACCCCGCAGCGGGACGAGTTGCGCCTCGCCTCGGAGCTGAAGCGCCACAAGCGCCTCGCCCGGCGGTACACGCCCTTGCTCAAGTACCTCTCCGCGGAGAAGGCAGTAGAGGCCGCGCGACGGAATCTGCAGATCCACGGCGGCTCGGGCTACATGCGCGAGTACGGGGCCGAGAAGCTGCTCCGCGACTCGCTCGTGCTGCCCATCTACGAGGGCACCTCGCAGATCCAGGCGCTCATGGCCATGAAGGACGTGCTCTCGGGCATCACCGGGGCCCCCAAGGTCTTCGCGACCCGGCTGGCGCGGGCGCGCTGGCGCGCAGCGGCCGGCGGCGACCTGCTCGAGCGGCGCGTCGCGAAGCTCCAGACCGCCTCGCTCTCGGCCCAGCAGTTCCTCATCACCCGCACCGCCGCTTCGAAGCTCAAGACCCTGGCCGGCGTCCCCGTCTCCCAGTGGCGCGACCAGCTCACCCGGAGCTGGGACCCGAAGCGCGACTTCGCGCTGGCCATGCTCCACGCCGAGCGCCTGACCAAGCTGCTCGCCGACGAGGCCATCGCGGAGATCCTGCTCGACCAGGCCCGCGCCTTCCCGGAGCGCCGCGAGGTCCTGGAGCGCTGGCTCGACCGCGCCGAGGTCCGCGCCCACGCGCTCACCCATGAGATCACCACCACCGGGGGTCGGATCCTCTCGAGCCTCGCCGACCCGCGCGCGAAGGCGGCGGGCTAAGCCATGCGACTCGACCTCTACAAACACGTCCGGGAACAGGGACCGGGGCTTTCGGCCTTGGGGCGCCTCGCGCTGAGCTCGCTGCGACCGTCCGGGCGCGAGCCGGCCCGGGCGCCGGGCCCGTGGATCGAAGCGACGGTGGCGCCTCCCAGCCGCGCGCTGGTGCGCGACTACGTCCTCGAGAACGGCGGCGCGCCGGGCGACTGGGGCGACGAGCTGCCGCCCCACCTGTTCGCGCAGTTCGGCATCCCGCTCGCCATGCGGGTCATCGCGGGCCTTCCTTACCCAGTCCAGCGGACGCTCAACGCCGGCTGCGCCTGGAGGAAGCACGCCCCGCTCCCGAGCGGCGCGCCGCTCGACGTGCGCGCCCGCCTCGAGTCGCTCGAGGCCGACGGCAGCCGGGCCAAGGCCTCGGTGGCCATCGTCGCCGGGACGGCGAGCGCGCCCCGCGCCCTCGAGGCCGAGATGCGCGTCTACATTCCGCTCTCCCGCAAGCGCCCGAGCGCGAAGCGGACCGGAGAGCCCAAGCGCCAGGCGCCTTCGGTGCCGGCCGACGCGAAGCTCTTGGGCCAGCTGTCCCTCGGCGCTGGCGCCGGCGCGGCCTTCGCGGCGCTCACCGGGGACTTCAACCCAATCCACTGGCTCTGGCCGGCGGCGCGGCTCGCCGGCTTCAAGAGCTGCATCCTGCAGGGGTTCGCGATGCACGCGCGGGCGGTGGAGCGGCTCGGCGCGTCGCTGCCGGGCGGCGTGCGCTCGCTCGCGGGCGCCGACGTGAAGTTCGCGCGTCCCCTCCCGCTTCCCGCGCAGGTCGGCGTCTGGGCGAGCGGCCGCGATTTCTACCTCGGGCGCGCCGCGGGCGCCCCGGCGAACCTGATAGGCACTTACGACACGGAGGAGAGGTTATGAATGACGTCTTGGTCGCGCTGAGTGAGAACCCGACGACGCGAAAGCTGGGCACCCTGGTCGGAGTGCCCTTGCCCCAGAGCCTCAAGCGCGCGAAGGGCCCGTGGCGCGAGGCAGAGCTGTCGGGGCACCGCATCGCGGTGGGCGGCGGTCCCATCCTGTTCGGCGCCTTGCGCTCGTCCTTGCTCGAGGCGGGCGCCGAGCTGGTCGAGGTAGGTCCCGAGGGGGTCGACGGGCTGGTGTTCGACGCCAGCGCCCTCGCCGAGCCGTCGAGCCTGAGCGCCCTCCACGAGTTCTTCCACCCCGCCGTCGCCCGCCTGAACCGCAACGGCCGGGTGGTGGTCGTGGCGAAGCGCGCGGGCGCCAGCGGCTCGGCGGTGGCGGCGACGCAGGCGGCCCTCGACGGCTTCGTCCGCAGCCTCGCCAAGGAGGTCGGCCGACGCGGCTCCACCGCGAACCTCCTCTGGGTCGGCAAGGGCGCCGAGGCGCGGGTCGCCCCCGCCTTGCGGTTCTTGCTCTCGAGACGCTCGGCGTTCATCTCGGCCCAGCCGCTGTGGCTCAGCGCGGCCGTCCGCGCGGCGAGCCGCGTCCCCTTCGAGGCGCCGCTCGCCGGCAAGGTGGCGCTCGTCACTGGCGCCGCCAACGGCATCGGCGCGGCCACGGCCGCCGCTCTCGCGCGCGAGGGGGCGAAGGTGCTCTGCGTCGATCGGCCCAACGAGCAGGAGAAGCTCTCCGCCCTGGCGGCGAAGCTCGGGAACGGGTCTGCGGCCGTGCCCGCCGACCTCCTCGATGCCGGCGCCGAGGCGATGCTCGCGGAGGCAGTCGGGGCCGCGGGCGGCGTGGACGTGGTGGTGCACAACGCGGGCATCACCCGCGACAGGACCCTGGCCAAGATGTCGGCCGAGAAGTTCGACGAGGTCATCGCGGTCAACCTGCTCGCCGTGATGAAGATCGACCGAGCGCTGCTGCCGCACCTGCGCGACGAAAGCCGCGTGATCTGCCTGTCGTCGGTCGGCGGCATCGCCGGCAACGTCGGCCAGACCAACTACGCGGCGTCGAAGGCGGGGCTCTTGGGCTTTGTCGCGGCGGAGTCGGCGGAGCTCGCGCCCCGCGGCATCGCAGTGAACGCCGTCGCGCCGGGCTTCATCGAGACGCGCATGGTGTCCACCATGCCGCTCATGGTGCGCGAGGCGGCGCGCCGGCTCGCGGCGCTCAACCAGGGAGGCCGGCCCGAGGACGTGGCGGAGGCCATCACCTTCCTCGCGAGCCCTGGAGCCCACGGCCTCACCGGCCGCCACCTTCGGGTCTGCGGCGGAGCGCTCATCGGCGCCTGACCGCCTCCCCAGCGAGCGGCGCCGCGCCGTCCCGGCGCCGCTCCAAGGCCTTCGCGAAACGCTCGCTCCCCCGGGGTGCATCTCGCCGGTCGGCTCGCCTTCCAAACCTCACCTCAAAGGACCTAAGGCCCATGAGCTCCATTCGCCGCGTCGCCGTCGTCGGCGGCAACCGCATCCCCTTCGCTCGCTCGAACACCGCCTATTCGCAGGCCACCAATCAAGAGATGTTGACCGCGGCGCTCCAGGGCCTCGTCGACCGCTTCGACTTGCACGGCGTCCGCTTGGGCGAGGTCGCCGGCGGCGCGGTGATGAAGCACTCGCGCGACTTCAACCTGGTGCGCGAGTCGGCGCTGTCCACCACCCTCTCGCCCGAGACGCCGGCGTTCGACCTGCAGCAGGCCTGTGGCACCGGCCTGGAAGCCCTGATGATCGTCGCCAACAAGATCGCCCTCGGCCACATCGACTGCGGCATCGGCGGCGGCGTGGACACGACGTCCGACGCGCCCATCGGCATCAACGAGAAGATGCGCGAGATCCTCCTCGAGGCCAACCGGGCGAAGACGACCGGGAAGCGGCTCGCGGCGATGGCCAAGCTCCGCCCTGCCATGCTGGTCAAGCCGGCCATCCCGAAGAACGCGGAGCCCCGCACCGGCTACTCCATGGGCGAGCACGGCGAGCTGATGGCTCGCGAGTGGCGAATCCTTCGGGAAGATCAAGACCAGCTCGCGCTCGCCAGCCACAAGAACCTGTCGCGCGCGTATGATGAGGGCTTCTTCAGCGACCTGATGAGCCCGTTCAAGGGCCTCGCCCGCGACAACCTCCTGCGCCCCGACCTTTCCATCGAGAAGCTGCGCTCGCTGAAGCCCTGCTTCGACCGGAAGATCGCCCCTGGGCAGGGCACGCTGACCCCCGGCAACTCCACCTCGTTGACGGACGGCGCCTCCGCCGCACTGCTCGCGAGCGAGGCCTGGGCCAAGGAGCGCGGCCTGCCCATCCTGGCCTATTTGACCTTCAGCGAGGTGGCGGCCGTCGACTTCTTCAAGAAGAAAGAGGGCCTCTTGATGGCGCCGGTGTACGCCGTTTCTCGAATGCTCGCGCGCGCCGGGCTCACCTTGCAGGACTTCGACTATTACGAGATCCACGAGGCATTCGCCGGACAGGTGCTGTGCAATCTGAAAGCCTGGGAAGACGAACAGTATTGCAAGGAACGCCTGGGCTTGAACGCGCCGCTGGGGGCAATCGACCGGGCGAAGCTCAACGTCAAAGGCAGCTCGCTCGCGGTGGGGCACCCTTTCGCGGCCACGGGCGCCCGCATCGTCGCCGGCCTTGCCAAGATGCTGTCGCAGAAAGGCTCCGGGCGCGGCCTCATCTCCATTTGCGCGGCCGGCGGCCAAGGCGTGGCGGCCATCCTCGAGCGCTAGAGCGCCCGCGAGCTGGGAAAGCGTCGCGTGCTCAAGGTCCAAGACCTCGACGACCCCTGCTCGGGCGCAAAGCGACCCGTGGACACCGAGCTCTCAGCCGGCCCGAAAGCCGGCCTGCGCCGAGCTGTTCTTCGAGGAAAGGACCCGTTCGAGCTCGAGCGGCGCGCTCACATATTCAGCGAAAGGCGAATGACCCAGCCGGCTTCAGCCGGCTTTGTATGCGTTGCCGGGCTCTTGAGGGCCCGGCTGGCGCCCATTGCCTCACTTTTCGCCGTTCAAGGACGATCATCTAAAGATCCATCCCAACGCCAATTTGGGCAATGATCGGATCGACGGGCATATGAACGACGTTGTCGCCGACCCTCGCCGCGCCGTAGAGCGGCAGGCTGGGCAGCTGCACCCAGATGTCCCTCACCGTGGCCGTGACGTCGAGGCCCCCGATGTACTTGAAGTCGGCCGTGACGAAGAAGGAATCCGCGAATCGCACTTCGGTTCCCGCCTGCACGACCCAGCCGAGCTTGGGCGGAATAGCCACCTTCGGCGTGGAGACGCTGGAGAGGGTCGGGTTCGTGATCTTCGCGTCCAGCACCAGCATGGCGCAGGCGCCCGCGCCGAGGTAGGGGCGAAAGCGGGAATCGGGGAAGAACCGGTACACCGCGGTCAACACCGGAGGAAGCACCTTCACTTCGCCCAGGTCGCTCCCGAGCGCAGGCACTCCTGTCGGCAAGCTGTTGAGCGCTTTGGGAGCGATCGAGGTGTCGGCGAGAGTGCCCCCTGCATACATCTTTTGTACGAAGGGAAACGCGAGAATGGTCTCGATGGACAGCTGCCGATTCAGAATGGGCGGCGCATATCCGACGGTCACCGCGAACATCATCTTGCTTCCCAAGCTCGCCGAAGAGCCGGCGATGGGCCCGTCGGTCAACCCCGAAAGGCGAGCCATCGGGCTCACGTTCGTCAGCTCCACCTCTCCGCTGCGCCCGGTGGGAGCCATGAGGAGCCCCCCGAGCCGGAAGGAGAAGCCGGTTCGGTCGCTTCGCGGCGCGGGGGCGTCGCTCGAGGCGATCACCCCTTCAGTCGAGGAAGGCGCCGTCGCCTCGGCGAGCGCGCTCTCGGCCAACGAGAGGCTCAGGGCGACCGTCCAAGACCATCGAAGGGCGGAGCTCATCGGTTCAGGGGCCCGGCGAGGGTGACGCGCATCTCTCCGGCGGGGATTCGGAGATCGATGCTGCCCGGCAGGAGCAGCGCCGAGATGTTCACCGTCAGTGTGACGTCGGCGAGGCTCCGGAGCGCGATGTCCATTCTCCCGTCAGGCCGGAACGTCACCGGCCCCTTGAGCGTCACGCTCAGCTTCTTGCTGGCGAGGTCGTGCGTCGCGAGCGGGATGGAGAGGTCCGGCGCGTCGAAGTACAGCTCCTGGCGGATCACGAATTCGGGGGAAGCGGAGCCCGGCTCGCGGAGGATGTAGCCGAGAATCGGCGCCCCCATTTCGCGGAGCCGCATCACCATCATGCCGGTCGGCAGGTTGTTGATGGGGATGAGGCCCAGCGCGGTCGTGTTCATGGACGTGGACGTGCCGAGGATGGTGCTCGGATAGACCTGAACCTCGACGCACGGGTTGGCCGCGGTCGACGGATTGCCCTGCGCGTCCAAGGGACAGCTCGCGAGCGGGCCGCGGACGGAGACCGGCAGGGTCGCCGTGAGGTACGAGCAGACCTGCTGCCCCGGCCTGGCCGGGAGGCAGTCGGCCCCACCGAGGCTCGCGTTGGTGATGATGCCGCTGTGCCCGGCGATCTCCATGACAACCCGGTTCGCGTCGTTCGCCTGCTCCGCGGCGTCGAGGGTCCCATCCCCGCTCTGGTCGGCCGCGGGGTCGCTGGCCAGGGGTTGAAAGGTGTCGAAGGTCGCCGGGGCGCCCTGGAAGTCGATCACCACGTCGGGGCCGCCGCCCGCATCGCTGCCCGCGCCGCTCAGCGGGTCGGTGTTGAGCGGCTTGCCGTTGCGCCCGCAGACCTCTCCCGTGCCGCACGAGGCGTTCCCGCCTCCGACCAAGGTGAGGCGATAGGACGCGCCCGGGACCCAGGGCTTGTTCGCGACGAAGCGGACCGCGCGGTCGCGCTTCACCAGAGAGCCTTCGACCGCCGCCGCGCACTGGCCGTTCGCGCCCAGGCTCTCCACCCGGAAGCTGCCCTGCCCGCACGCCGCCCCCAAGCTCAGCGACGCGGGGTCGATGGCCTGGCTGAACTGGGCGAGGATGTCCCGGTTCGCGGGGAGCGTGAACGGAAGGTAGCCCGTGTCCGACGGCTTCCCTCCCGCACAGTGGCCGGGCGAGGCGGCGCTGACGCCGGTCAGGGCGCAGGGCGCGCCCGGCGTCAAGGCGGTGAGGATGGGCGCGGCCGCTTGGCCAGCGGTGCTCGCCGCGGTGGTGAACGAGAGCGAGCCTCCGGCGACGGGCGCGCCGCTCATCGACCGGAGCCCTGAGTAGCTGAGGGCGATGACCGCGCCCTCCGCGAGCCGGCGCGACGGCGCGATGACCACGGTCGTGCCCTCCAGCCGCGGGTGGGTGGCGACGACGGCCGAGCCCTCGGTGAGCGTGAGCTCGACGCCGTCGCGAATGCGGGCGGGGTCGAGCGGCGCGGAGAAGTTGAGCTCGACCGGGTCCGCCGGCGAGACGCCCTTCGCGCCATCGGCCGGGAAGGAGGAGACGAGCGCGGGCGCCGCGAGCGCCGGCACTGGCGCCTTCGCGCCGGTTCGCAGCCTGAGCGCCAAGGCCACTGGGGCGGTGTCGACGCCCATGAGATCGAACTCCAGCGCGCCGACGCTGTCGATGGCGAGCTGGTCGCCGTCGAGCGTCGAGAGCCCGGTGAGGTGAACGCCCATCACCGTCTGGGTCGCGACGGTGTTCCCGCGGGCGTCCTCGCCGGAGATGACCGCGTCCATGGTGAATTCGACCGCGGTGGGCGCCTGGGCGTCGTCGGGCTCCTGGTCTGGGCTGCGGAAGGGATTGCGCCGGAGGAAGCCGACCGCGTCGGTCAGCATCATGAAGTGCAGCGTCCCGGTCTGGAGCGCCGCGTCCACGGCGCCGCCCAGGCGCACGACCAGCGGCGTGAGGTCGAGCCTCTGGCCGCGCCGGAGGATCATGGGGATGGGCGTCCCCATGACTTGCGGATTGCCGGCCAGCGCCTCGAGCCCGCCGGCCATCACCCCCATCGCGTTGCTCCCGACGAGCTGCGACGAGAGCACGTTGGAGTTCACCGGCATCGCCCCTAATCTCGAGGTGGGCTGCCCGACGCCGTCGGTCCAAGCAGGCTCCACGTCGAGTTCCAGGGGATAGAGGCCTTCGTTGGGCACGGCCGTGCGCCGAGGCGTGAGCTTGAGCGAGACGGGCGCGATGGGCTCGCCGCCCAAGTCGTGCACCGCGGCGGTGAGCTGCAGCTCATAGCCTTCTCCGGCGTCGAGCGCTTGCGCCTGCTGGAACGTCAGGTGGACCCCTTGGGCGATGATCACGCCCTCGACCGGGGTGCCGTCAGCCGAGCGGACGAGCCGTGCAGCCGTGGTCGTGACCGTGGTCGGATCGAGCGGCTCCGAGAACAGCAGGCGGATCGGCGCCTCGCTGAGGAACGGCAGCGGGCTGGTCCCGTCGGCGTTGAGGGGCGAGCCGTTCACCGTCAGCACCGTCGCCGCCTGCCCTCCGAGAGCCCGAGTGCTCCGGGCGTGAAAGGTGAGGAGCGGCCCCTGCGCAGAGAGGTTCGTGGCGCCCGGCAGCAGCGTCGGCAGCGCCCAAACCCGGTAGGTGGCGCCGGGAGCGAGGCGAGCGACCGGAGCGAAGGCTAAGGTCGCCCCCTCGACGGCCAGCGCGCCTGAGACGAAGCCGTCCGGCCCTTCCACGCAGAAATCCCCGCTCACCTGGCCGCCCGACTTCGAGCAGGCGCCGTTCGGCGCTGCCGGCAGGACCGCTGAGAACGTGAGTGCGATGCGCGCCCCGAGCGGCACGTCGTACTGCCCGTCGCCCGGGTAGCTGAAGACGACGCCAGGGCCGGGCGGGTCGAGCTGCAGGTGGACTGCCTGGTTCGCGGAAGAAAGCGAGTCACACCCCGCGGTCCAGAGGACGACCGAGACGGCGCCCGCCATCGCAGCGGCCGACCGAGGCAGCCCCGGCGCGCGAAGGCGAAGCGCCTCTGCCGAGGGGGCGCGCCCAGGCCCCCTCCGGTCGATGCCTTGGATGCTCATGGCTTCTTCCTTCCCTTCAGCTCGAGCTTCCGATCTTTGAAAAGGCTCGATGCCGCGATGCGGGTCACCTCTTGATCCAGGCGGTGCCGACCCTGGCCGTCGAGCGCGCCCGAGAGCACCGGGTGGGCCGCGGCGGCGAACAGGCCGATCTGGAGCATCTCGGTGACCCACGCCTCCGGGTCGGCGTCCTCGCGCAGGATGTCCGCGCTCTGGCCGGCGCGCACCGATTCGGCGATGGCCTCGATCCACGGGCGCACCACCGTCCTCAAGCGCGTTCGGGTCGGCTCGGGCCGGTCGAGCACCTCGCGCACGACCAACTTGGCCCAGCTCGGCTCGTCGTTGAAGAAGCGCACCAGCGCGCCGAAGACGGTTGTGAAGCGGCGAAACCCGCCGGTGGCCTCGAACAGGAGGCGCGGGAGCACCGTGCCCCAGTGCGCGAGCAGCTCGGCGAGCACCGCCTCCCGGAGCTCGGCCTTGCTGGGGAAGTGATGGAGCACCGCCTGCTTGCTGACGCCCACCGACGACGCGATGTCCTGGAGCGAGGTGCCCTCGAAGCCGCGTTCGGCGAAGAGCCGTCGCGCCGCGTCGAGCACGGCCTGGCGGACGTCGAGGTGCCCTTCCTTGCGTGGCTTACCCATCGGTAGGCTCATCCATAACAAGACCCCGTTGTCACGACAATCACATGTTCTTATTCCGACGGTCGCCGCCGTCTCGAGCCATCGGACCGGACTCCAGACTCCAGACTCCAGACCCCAGGCTCCGGGTACTGCAGTTCCTTAAGGCCCGGGGTCTGAAACCTGGAGTCTTTGCCATCCTGCGCAAGATTTCCTCGCGAAGGGACTACCTGTCGGTAGGTTCCGCGAGAAGGCCTCCCCGGTTCTTGAAGGGGCGGCGGACGGCAGCTCGCTCCCAGAGCGCACGTTCCGCTTCGCGCTTTCGAGCAGCGAGCGCCGCACCAGGAAGACGTGTGAAGGGTCTAGTAGAGCGGCTGCGGACGTGTCGCGGCCAGCAGGGCATAGCCGTCGCCGCTCAGCTCCACGGCGGGGACCGGGGTCGCTCCCTCGCGCTCCTCGGGCAGGCCGACGATCCGCGGGGTGAGGCCGCCGTGCCAGCCGAGCAGCACCGCCATGGGGATGGCGACCGGCTCTCCGGAGACCACGGCCGTCGCGTGCAGCGGGCCGGCCGAGCCGAGGAGGACGCGGCCCCGGCCGCGCAGATGGACGAGGTGCAGGTCCGGGGCGATCTTCGAGGGGACGCGCCCGTTCTCGAAGACGATGGACTCCTCGAAAGCGAAGATGGAGTCCTCGCGAAAGTAGGCCGAGTCGTCGGCCAGCTCGACCGGCATGAAGATCCGCTCGCGCGCGGCGAGCACCAGGGTGCCGCGGCCGGAGGCGCGCACCATCCGGCGCTCGCCGTCGCCGAAGGCCTTGTCGGTGGCGCGGCCGCGGAACCGCTTCATCTCCGGCAAATAGGAGAGCCCGCCGGTCGCGGCCAAGAGACCCTCGAGGCGCGTGAGCACCTCGCCGCGCACGCGGACCACGACGATCTCCGAGGTGGCTTCGAACGGCTCCCCCGCATCGGCCGGGGCGATGGCCAGCGCGCGGGTCAGCTCGGCGAGCGACGGCGCGGCGAGCGGCGGCTGCGGCTGCGTCCAGGCGTCGGGGACCGCGGCCGCTTCCGCCGCGACCTGCGACTCCGGCGCGACCTCGGCCATGGGGGCCGGCTCTTCTGAAGCCTGGGCCCAAGGCTGCGCCTCGGCGATTGGTTCGGGCTCAGGTTCAGGTTCAGGTTCAAGCTCAGGCTCAGGTTCGGACAATGCGGCTTCCGCTGGCGCGCTCTCCGGCGCCGCCTGCGCGACGAGCTCGCCCGCGGCGAAGGCCTCGGCCGGCGCGTCGTCGAGCGGCACCTCCGGATCCACGGGGCTTCCGTCCAGCTCGCTCTCGGGCCGAACGGCGATCTCCAGCTCCTCGGGCGGCGGTGGCCCCTCGCCGTCTGCCAGGGGGAAGTCGCGCAGCGCCCGCTCCATCTTCTCGACCATGCTCAGGCTCCCCGCAGCGACGAAGCAGTCCTTCGCGCGGGTGTACTCGCCGGTCTGCGCGTAGGCGAGCCCCAGGTAGTTCTGCGCTTTCTTGTGGTCGGGCGACAGGTCGACCGCGGTCTCGAACTCCCGCGTGGCGCGGCTCAGCGCGTTCTGTTTCAAGTAGACGAGCCCCAGGTTCACCCGGAGCGTCGGGTCTGAGGGGTTGTCGCGGACGAGGATTTCGTAGATCTCCGCGGCCTTGTCGAAGACGCCGAGCTTGAAATAGGTCAGGCCGAGCAGGTTCTGGGCCTTCGGGTTCTTGGGGTGGAGCTCGTAGGCCCGCTCCAGGGGGCCGCGAGCCTCTTCGACCCGACCGCCGGAGAGCAGCTCGCCGCCGCGGTAGAGGTGGCGCAGGAACTCGTCGTCGACGGTGCCGTCGTCCGCGTCGGCGACCAGTCGTTCGATTTCACCCATGGCTGTCTCGCACCATTTCTGAAAGCCGCGGGCCCTAGGCCTCGCCTTTGAAGGAGAAGTAGAGGCGAATCACGCGGCGCACGTACTCCTGCGTCTCCGCGATCTCGGGAATGCCGCCGGCCTTTCGAACCGCGTCGGGGCCCGCGTTGTAGGCCGCCACGATGCGAACCATGTCGCCCTCGAACATGTTGGCCAGGACCCGCAGGTAGCGAATGCCGCCGTGGATGTTCTGCTTCGGGTCGAATGCGTCCTCGACGAACATGGCGGCGGCCGTCTCGGGCATCAGCTGCATGAGACCCAAGGCGCCCTTGGGCGAGACCGCCGCGGGGTCGAAGTTCGACTCCGTGGCGATGACCGCGCGGGCCAGCGCCTCGGGGATTTTGTAGAGCGAGCACGCCTCGGCGATGGCCGAGTTGTAGGTCGCGACGTCCTTGGGCGGGGCCCCGTCCGAGGGCTCGCTCAGCCGGGCGACCCCTTCCTTGTCTTGCACCCGAAACGCCTTCTTGGCCCTGCCCGGGGCGATGTTGGTGAAGACCGTGACGCCCGACGCGTCGGTGTACTGGTAAATGCGCTCGGCCCGCGCCGTCGACGCGGCGCAGAACAAGGCCGCGGCTCCGGACAAGAGCAGCGCGCGTGGAGGCGTAGAGACGAACGTCATGGGCTCGGAGTGTCGTGGCCCGGCCAGCTCGCCGGGCGAACCGATTGTGCAACGGCTCGGGTCGCCTCGCAACAAAGCCCCCTCGAATCGAGCCCTTGTCCGGGCTGGCCGGCCCTCGACCGGGCCGCCCCAAGGCAGCTTACGAGCCGGCGAAGCTCGCGGGTGGCCCGAATGCGCCCTACAATCGCCTGCTCCGCCGCCCCATTCCCAGCGCTCGGTCAACCCTCAGGGCGACGGGCGAGGTCAAAAGGTCATGGAACGCTTCGACTTCCTAGTGCTCGGCGGGGGGGTCGCCGGCCTCTTCTTCGCCTTGAAGGCGGCGCGCCGCGGGAGCGTCGCGGTGCTCACCAAGCACTCGCGCTCGGAGGGCGCCACCAACTACGCCCAGGGAGGCATCGCCGGCGTGCTCTCGCGCGAGGACACCTACGAGATGCACTTCAAGGACACCTTGGAGGCCGGCAGCGGGCTCAACCGCCGCGAGGCCGTCGAGGTGTGCGTCAAGGAGGGCCCCGGCCGCATCCGCGAGCTCATCGAGCTGGGCACACAGTTCACGCGCCGCTCCGACGGCGAGGAGCTCGACCTCACCCGCGAAGGCGGCCACTCCAAACGCCGGGTGGCGCACGCGGCGGACGCCACGGGCCGGGAGATTGAGCGGGCGCTCTTGGCGGCCTGCGACGCCCAGCCGAACATCCGCTTCTTCGAGAACGCCATGGCCATCGACTTCATCACCGATCGCCGCATCGGCCGCGGCGAGAGCGACCGCTGCCTGGGCGCCTACGTGCTCCTGCCCGACGGGCGGATCGACGCGTTCCTGGGCAAGGTCACGCTGCTCGCCACCGGCGGCGCCGGGAAGACCTACCTGTACACGACGAACCCCGACGTCTCGACCGGCGACGGGGTGGCCATGGCTTACCGGGCGGGCGCAGCCATCGCCAACATGGAGTTCTACCAGTTCCACCCCACCTGCCTGTTCCACCCGCAGGCCAAGAACTTCCTCATCAGCGAGGCGCTGCGCGGCGAGGGCGGGATCCTGCGGCTCAAGAATGGGCAGCCGTTCATGCGAAAGTACCACCCGAAAGCGGAGCTGGCGCCGCGCGACGTCGTGGCGCGCGCCATCGACGCCGAGATGAAGCGCACCGGCGACGACTGCGTGTTCCTGGACATGACGCACCTGCACAAGGCCTTCCTCCTGGAGCACTTCCCGAACATCCACGCCACGTGCAAGGAGTTCGGCATCGACCTGACCTCGGAGCCCATCCCGGTCGTGCCGGCGGCGCACTACATGTGCGGCGGCGTCTCGGTGGACCTCTTCGGCCAGACCAACGTGCCGCACCTGTTCGCGGCGGGCGAGGTGTCCTGCACGGGGCTCCACGGCGCGAACCGGCTCGCCTCCAACTCGCTTCTCGAGGGGCTGGTCTGGGGCGCGCGGGCCGCGCAGCGCGCCGCCGAGCTCCTGCCCCAGTGCGTGCACGCCGAGGCTCCGCCGCCGTGGGACGCGGGGAAGGCGGTGGACTCGGACGAGAGCGTCGTCGTCTCCCAAAACTGGGACGAGCTGCGGCGCTTCATGTGGAACTACGTCGGCATCGTGCGGACCGACAAACGCCTGAGCCGCGCGCGGCGGCGCCTGCTGCTCCTGCGCGAGGAGATCCGCGAGTACTACTGGAAGTTCAAGGTGACCGCCGACGTGCTCGAGCTGCGCAACATCGCGGACGTCGCCATGCTCATCGTCGAGTGCGCGCAGCGCCGCCGCGAGAGCCGAGGCCTCCACTTCACGCTCGACTGCCCGGAGCGCGACGACGCGCGCTGGCTGAAGGACACGGTGGTGGAGCGGGCCGAGCTGGAGCCGCAGGCGTGACGGCCTCACCCCCTACCCCTCCCCGCTCGCGGGGAGGGGCGAACGGGAGAGGTCGTTCGGGTGGCTCGGCGACCACTTTCGCAACAGACCTTCGGCCAGGCTGCCACCCCCGGCCTCAGCGCCCGTCCAGCGGGTGCAGCTCGTCGCGCAGCGGGATCTGCCGGAAGCGGTCGGGTTCGGCCCGGTTCAGGTCGTCGACGATCTGGTCGACGTTGAAGTAGTCGGCGCTCCGCCGCTCTCCGGTCTGGGTGTCCTCTACCGTGCGGTAGCCGCGCATCAGCTCGGCGTGGTTGTCGTTGCGGCGGTCCTGGGCGAGCTGCTGGTCCTCCCAGGCCTGGTTGCGCTGCGCGCTCTGCCGCTGCCCGTCCCAGTACCGCTGGTGCTGGGCGTCGTTCGCGGCCTGCCGCGCGCGATAGCCCGCCTGCTGGTTCGCGAACCACTGATTCTGGGCGTGGAGGCGCTCGCCCGTCCGCCGGGCGATCATCGCGTCGTCGTACTTCACCGACTGCGCCATCTGCAGCATCATCGGCAGGTCGCGCTCGAAGATCGCGTCGGGCGCGCGCATCCCCAGGGTGGTGAGCCTCCAGGACGTCTGGGTCACCGGGAAGACCTCCACCTGCGCCGCCGCCAGGTAATGCACCGCGCTCCCGTCGCGGCGGCGCTCGGTCACGCCGTAGCGCAGCAGCGCCTGCCGCCCGCCGGGCATCGACGGCTTCAGGTCGGCCACGGCGGTGACGTGGTCGAGCGCGCTCGACGGCCCGCCGCTTCGGACCACGAGCTGATTCACCTGCGGGTGAATGGCCTGGAGCGCCTGGAGCGGTGACGTGAACGGCGCGACCAGGGCCCCGGGCAGGCGCATCCCCTGGGGCGTCTGCACGTTGTAGCCCGCCCCGAACCAGACCGCCTGCCCTTGCGGCCCCTGCAGCAGCGCGCCGTCCATGGCGGCTCGGGTGGAAGTCGTCCAGCCCTCGGCCAGGCCCACCGACGCGATGCCGTCCTCGAAGACATGGCGGCTGAGCGGGACATGGGCCGGCGCGGGCAGACCGCCGGGCGCCGGAGGTGCGCTTCCGCTCTGGGCGCTCGGGGCGCTTGCGGACGCGTCGGCGCCGGGGCGGGTGAGCTCGCGCCAGGCGCCGGGTGGCGCGTCCGCGCGAATCACGGCGACGGTCACCTGCGTCGACGGCTTCCCCACCTCACAGGTCATCCACCCCTGGAGCGCCGCGCCGCCCGCGTCGACCGTGAAGGTGGCGCCCCCGGCTCGGCCGCCGCGCGCCTCCTCATAGGCGCGGCCCAGCTTGGGCTTGGCCCCGAAGAACGCGCCCGCGTCTAGGAGCGTCAAGCGCACGGCCTCCGCGACGGTCGGAGCGTCCTGGCGCTCGGCGACCCACGCCTTGCCGTACCGCGTCTCGTTGACGGCGCGGTACCGCGGGGTACCGGCCGTGGCCGGTCCCGAGCAGGCGAGCACGGCCAGCCCCGCCGCGAGAAGCTCCATCCATCGGCCGCTGTTTGCTCGAGTCATGGGCTCCGTCCTTCCCCTGCCCTGTCAGACGCAGCGGGCGCTGGAAGATCGGCTCACGGCGTCAGCTTGGCGCCCCAGGCCGACGCCTCGTCCTCGCGCCCGAGCCGGGTGTAGAGCTCCTTGAGCGCTTGGTAGCCCGCCTGCGTCCGGTGGAAGGCGGGGCCGCGGCTGCGCTCCAGACCCGCGACGGACTCCGACAGCTTGGCCTCGGCTTCCTGCGTTTGCCCCGTCGCGAGGAGGCAGGTGCCCAAGCCGACTCCGGTGCTCGACACCTGCCAGGCGCCCGGGCCGTAGAGCTTGGCGCGCGCCGCTTCGACGCGGCGGAGCGCAGCCAGTCCTTCCGCGGCCTGGTCTGCCCGGCAGGCCGCCGATCCGAACTGGTTCCAGGCGAGCAGTGTGATGGCGTGGTCGAGGCCCAGGAGCTTCTCGAGCGACTCCGCCGCCGGGCGTGCCAGGGCGGCCGCCTCCGCGTAGCGCTGCAGCTCGAAGAGGCAGTCGGCGAGGTTGACCTGCGTGTGGAGCGTCTCCTTGTGCAGGGCGCCCAGGACGCGCGCCCGGGCCTCTGCGACGTGCCGCATGAGCGGCTCCGCCTCGGCGGCCTTGTGTAGGCCCATGAGGCTGCCGGCGTAGTTCATCTCGAACGCGAGCCGGTCGGGGTGATCGGCCGGGAGCGTCTCGCGCGCGGCGGCGAGCGCCTGAGCCCCAAGCTCCGCGGACTCGGCGTAGCGCCCCTTCTCGCCGAGCAGCACCGCCAGGTTTCCGAGGGGGTAGGCGCGCTTCGCGCCCTCGTCGCCGCGGACCTCGCTGTACAGCGCGATGGCGCGCCGATACGCCGCCTCCGCCTCGTCCTCGCGGCCGGCCTGCTTGAGCGCGATGCCCAGGAGGTCGTAGCCCTGCGCCCGCGCGGCCGCGGCCCCCGCGGAATTCTCGAGCAGGCCCAGCGCTTCGCGCAGCGAAGCCTGCGCCTCCGGGAGCCGGCCGAGGTTGCGCAGGACATCGCCCCGCGTCATCAGCGCGTCCGCGGTGCTCCGGCCGTCGGCGCCCTGCCGGCGCAGCAGCGCCAGGGCGCGGTCGCTCGCGTCCAGGGCCTCTGCGTAGCGGCCCAGGCCTTCGTTGGTCTCGGCCAGCAGGGCGAACAGGGAGGAGGCGACGGCCGGGTCCTCGCGCGGGTCGCTCGCGAGCTGCGCCGCCGCGGCGTCGAGGACCTCGGCCACGGTCACATCGCGCCGCCCGCCGGCCGGGTTCGCCGACTTGAGCATCTTCTCCAGGAGCTCGCCGCGGCGGGCGGCGGCGGTCTTGGCCTGCGCCGTGCGATGCGCCTCGAGCGCGAACAGGATGCCGCCCGAGGCGAGGCTCAGGGCGAGCGCGGCGCTCATGCCGACCGCCAGCGCGTGGCGCTGGGCGAACCGGCGCGCGCGGTACGCGGCGCTCGGAGCCCGGGCCAGCACGGGCTCGCGCTGAAGGAAGCGGCGCAGGTCCTCGTCGAGCGCGGCCACCGACCGATAGCGCTCCTCGGGGGCGAACCGGAGCGCCGTGGCCGCGATGAGGTCCAGGTCGCCGCGCAGCCGGCGCGGCTCCACCGGCCCGCCGCGCGCCGACTCGCTCAGGGCCTCGAGCTCGCCGCTCGTCCCGCTCGCGCGCGGAAGGCAGCCCGCGAGCACCTCGTGCAGGAGCACTCCCAGTGAATACACGTCGGAGGCCGTGGAGACCGGGGCGCCTGCGCGGTGCTCGGGGCTGGCATAGGCAGGGGTCAGGAAGCGGCCCTGCTCCTGCGTCAGGCCACGGGCTTCAAAGTCGGCGTCCAGGAGCTTCGCGATGCCGAAGTCGACCAGCTTGGGCGTGCCGTCGGCCGCGACGAGGACGTTGCTCGGCTTCAGGTCGCGGTGGACGATCATGTGCCGGTGCGCGTAGTCCACCGCGGCGCAGACCTTCCGGAAGAGCCGCAGACGGTCTTCCAGGCCCAGCGCCCTCGACGCGCAGAAAGCGTCCAGGGCCTGGCCGTCCACGCACTCCATGACCAGGTAGAGCCGGCCGTCCGCGGTGACCCCGCCGTCCAGCAGCCGGGCGATGAACGGGTGCTCCAGCGCCGCCAAAACCTGCCGCTCCCGGCGAAAGCGCTCGGCCACCCGCCGGGCGTCGAGGTCCGGGTTCGCGAGCTTGACGGCCACCCGCGACTCGTACTGGCCGTCGGCGCGCCGGGCGCGATAGACCGTCCCCATGCCACCCCGACCCAGCTCGGCCTCGAGCCGATAGGGCCCAATCTGAGCGCCCACTTCGCTGACCGGCGCGGCCGCCTCGGCGGCGGCGCTCAGGACGCGGCCGGTGAACGCCGCGGCGGCCAAGTCCCCGGCCAAAAGCTCCTGGACCTCGCGCAGCAGGTCGGGGTCCGCGGCGCCGACGCGCGAGAGAAAGCGCGCCCGCTCTTCGCCTTGGAGCTCGAGCGCATCGCCCAGCGCGGTCTTCACCTCGCGCCAGCGCTCGGGCGTCACGGCAAAGGCTCCTGGCCGAGCTCGCGCAAAAGCCAGAGCCGAGCCGTGGCCCAGTCGCGCTTCACCGTCGCGGGGGAGACCTCCAGTGCGGCGGCGGTCTCGTCGACCGTCATCCCGCCGAAGCAGCGCAGCTCGACCACGCGCGCCTGCTGCGGGTCGAGCTCGGAGAGGCGCGTGAGCGCGGCGTCGACCTCCAAGAGGTCCAGCGCCCGCTGCTCGGGCGCCGCGCCTTCGGCCTGCAGGCCGGTGTCGAGGGTCACGCGCTGCCAGCCCTGGCCGCGCTTGGCGCGCCGGTGCGCCAGAGCGTGGTTGACCAGCACTCGCCGCATCATGTGCGCCGCCAGCGCGACCACGTGTGCTCGGCTTCGCCAGCGCACGCTGCGCTGCTCAGCCAACCGGAGGTAGGCCTCGTGAACGAGCGCGGTGGGCGAGAGAGTGTGGCCCGCGCGCTCGGACGCGAGGAAGCGGCGCGCGAGCGCCCCCAGCTGCGGGTAGACCACCGGCCATAACGCGCCCAGGGCGCACTCATCGCCCTGGGCGACGGAGCTCGCCGCGACCGCTTCGAGGGGAGGAGTATCTTCGCGTTCCACCGGGTCCGCGGCCGGCGGGGGCGCCGCGCCAGCTCCTCGCGGCCGATTATAGCGCGAGGTTCGGCTTGACGCTGGTCTGAGCCTCGGCCAGGCCCCGCTTCCCAATCACCGGCAGACGACCCGAAGCATCTTGAGCACGCGCTGCGCCGCGGGCTCGATGGCGGCCGCGACGTCCGGGCTCATGGGCGTTCCGACCGGCTCGAAGACGCGGCCCTCGACGCCCACCAGCACCACCTGCCGCGGCATGCGCTCCGGAAAGACCCGCTTGCCCACGTCGAGCGCCTCGCGCAGGCCCACGCCCTGCGCCCCGCGCACGGTGCCGCTTTGGGGAAGGGTCGCCCAGTCGAGCGCGTGAACCTTGCCCACTGGTCCCCCGAGCTTGACCGTGTCCACGACGACGAGCAGGTCCTCACCGGCCAGCTCGTCGAGCAGCGCGATGGCGCCCTCCGAGAGCGGGCGCAGGCGCGCGCCGGAGGGCACCGTGCTCTTCTCGAGGCGATCGCAGACCGCCATCGCGACCCCGTCATCGGCGACCAGGCGATACCCCACACACACGACCAGTGCTCGTCCCATCGGGGACAATGTCTAGCACCGGCGCGCGCTTTCTGGAAACTCGCCCCCCGACTCTTTCTTAGCGAGCGGCACCCGCGCCGGTGCTGCCCGAGGCGACGCGGGCGCTCGCGGTCTCTGAGGCTGGCGCGCCCGCGCCCCACTCGGCCGCTAGGCCGGGTCCGGGATGAAGTCGCGCCGGTCGAAGAGAGCCTCGAGGCGGAAGCCGTTGGCCTCCACGGCCTCACGGCCGCCCTCGAGCCGGTCCACGAGCGCGAGGACGCCGATCACCCTGAGACCCTCGGCCTGCGCCCGCTCGATGGCCTTGAGCGTCGAGGCGCCGGTCGTGACCACGTCCTCCAGGATGGCGACCGGATCGCCGTCCTTGAGCGCCGTCCGCCCTTCGATCCACGCGCCGGTCCCGTGGCCCTTGGGCTCCTTGCGCACCAGGAACGCATGGACCTCTTCGCCGGCGAGGTAGCTCGTGTAGGCCACCGCCGACGCGAGGGGATCGGCGCCCATGGTCAGGCCTCCCGCGGCCACGGCGCGCTCGGGGAGCGCCCTCAGGCGCTCGAAGAAGAGCCGGCCGATGAGGAAGTGCCCGCGGGCGGTCAGCGCCGTGCGCTTGCAGTCGATGTAGAAGTCGGAGGTCTTGCCCGAAGAGAGCACCACCGTCCGCCGCTCGAACGAGAGGCGGCGGAGGAGCTCGAGGAGGTCTTGTCGGTCGCGCAAAAGCTCCATCTCACCGTCCCCGCAAAAAGGCCACGAGCTGCGCCGAGTAGCCCAGCTGCTCGAGCAGCGTCTGCCGGAGGCTGGGCTCCAGCGCGCTCCACAGCTCGGCGATGAGCACCAGGTCCTGGTTCACCGCCGCGATGCGCCCCACCACGTCCTGCGTCAGCTCCTCGAGATCCACCTCTTCCTCGGGCGGCTCGACGGTCTCGGGCCCCAGCGCGTCGTCGGGCGGCGCGATGGCCCGCTCGAGCGTCTCCTTGACGCGCCCCGAGAGCCTCCCCTGGGCCTCGAGCCGATCGCGCAAGCGGACGAGCTCCTCGGGGGTTGTGCCACGCCCCTCGAGCAGGTCTGACAGAGCCAAGCGAAGCGCGTCTTCGTCCGGGAGATCGGTGTGGACCCGCGCCAGCACGCGCTCGCGCTTGAGCAGGCGAAGCGCGGCGATGCGCCGAAAGCCGGTGAGGACCTGGAAGCGGTCACCGGGCATGCGCCGCAGCTCTACCGGGAAGAGCTGGCCCAGCTTGGCGAGAGACGTCGCCAGGCTGTCGATGTCGCCCTCGTCCCTCAACTTCATCGTTTCGTCGGCGTCGACCTTCGCCAGCTCGAGCAGCGCCAGCGCCCCCGCGCGCTCGCTCGGGCGCAACAGCTCGCTCGCTGCGGGAGCCGCGCCCTCGGGCGGGCCCGGCGAAGCCTCCGCGGAAGCGGCAGGCGCCTCAAGGGCGAGCGCCGAGCCCTGGGGGCCCGGCGCGGAGCCGGCATCGGCGACAGCCTTCGCTTCGATGGAGGGACCGTCGGACACTGGGCACACTCCCGAGCCGCGACCACCGGCGTCGCGCTCATCCTACCCGAAGCGCCTACTTCTTCCGCTTGACCACGACCTTGCGCTTGGCGAGCGACATCGGGAGCGGCGCCGCCGCACCGCGCGCTTCATCGGCGGGCGCGGGCGCGGGCTGTCGCACGGGCGCTGGAGGTGGAGGCGGCGGCTTCGGGGCGGCTTCGGGCGGCCTGGGGACCGGCCTCGGCTGGACCTTGGCGAGCGGAGGAGGCGGCGGGCGAGGCACGCTCGCGGAGCGCACGGGACCGGTCCCGAGAACCCGCGCAGGCGCCGGGGCGGAGCGAACCGTCCGGTCGAGCTGGGGCTCGGCCACCTGGCCCATGTCGATGCGCCCGCGGAAGGCCGCGCCCTCGACAATGATGACCCGCGGCGAGTTGATGTCGCCCACCATGCGCCCTTCGCGCGTGAGGTGGACGCTCTCGCTGGCGGTGACGTTCCCGACTACCACGCCGGAGATGACGGCGTTGCGGACGGTGGAGTCGGCCTTGACGACGCCCGACGGCTCGACGATGAGCGTCCGCGTCAGCGTGATGGAGCCCTGGACCCGCCCGCGGACGGTGAGGTCCTCGTCGCCTTGGAGCTTTCCGCTGATGAGGATGGATTCCCCCACCACGGTGCTGGCGGCGTTCTCGGCTTCTTTGGTTTGAATGGCCATGACTTTGGCTCTTGCGCTGGTTCGAGGAATGGGGCTGTTGAGCGCCTACTTGCGCGGGACATCCATGTCCACGTTGCCCTTGAACGAGGCGCCGTCCGCGATGAGGATGCGCGGGGCCTTGATGTCCCCGACCACGCGGCAATCGCTCTTGAGCTCGACCTTGTCGGTCGCGAGGATGTTGCCGGTGACCTTGCCGGCGATCTCCACGTTCTGGGTGTCGATGTCGGCCTCGACCACGCCGCTGCCCTCGACGAACAGGCTTTCCTTCAGGGCGATCTTGCCCTTGACCGTCCCCTGGATGACGAGGTCCTCGTCGCCGCTGATCTCGCCGTCGATCATGATGCTGCTGCCGATCACCGTGTTGGCCATTGGGGTCCTCGCGCTCTGAATGAAGGGATGCGAACTGGGCGCCCTTGAGAGAGGCGCCCCGAGCTATTGAAAAGTCAGGAAAAGCGGCGTCAGAGATCTTCGGGGAGCTTCACGTCCATCTCGATGCTGCCGTTGAAATGGGCGCCGTCCTCGATGATGACCTTGGGCGCCTTGATGTCCCCCGTCACCACCGCGCTCTGGGTGATGGACACAATCTCCCCGGCGTCGATGTTGCCGTTGGCCTCGCCGTGAATGGTCAACCGCTCGGCCCGGATGTCGGCGTCGACTTTGCCGGTGCCCTCGATGGTCAGGTGGTTCTTCAAGGCGATGTGGCCCTCGACCCGACCTTCGATGGTCAGGTCGCCGCCGCCGGTGAGGTTGCCCTTGATGATGATGCCCTTGCCGATGATTCCGGTGCTGTCGCTCTCCATCCTGGAAACCTTTCGCCCTCGCAGGTGCCTTGCGCGCCCAGCGCCGCCGCCAGCCGAGGCGTCCGCTCGACCAAGGCATGTTGAAGGATCACCGTTTGCGCCGCTCGCCGTCCACGCGCCACGGAAAGCCAGTGGACCCTACCCCCACCCCGGCAGGAGTGTCAAGAGTCGAGCATCGCGCGGAACTTCACTTTGCGCTCTGTAATCAGGCACTTGTCGTGGAGGTTGTCACGTGGGCTTCGAGCCATGCGACCAGGTCTGCCAGGACCTTGTCACGGCCGACCTCATTGAAGGTTTCGTGGAGCATCCCCTCGTAAACCTTGAGGGTCTTGTCCGCAGCGCGCGCCGAGGCGAAGAGCCGCCGGCTCCCCTCGATGGCGGCGATGGGGTCGGCTCCGCCGTGGAGGATGAGGCAGGGCAAGTCGAGCTCGCCGAGGTGCGAGGCGATGTCGGCTTGGGCGGCAGTGGTCTGGGAGAACCAGCGCGGAGTCGTGGTGTGCAGGTAGAGCGGGTCGCGGCGCGTCGCCTCTTGAAGGGCGCGGTCGCGGGTGAGGCTCTCCTCGCGCAGCTCGTTGCCGATGGGCACCCAGGGCGCCACGCGCTCGACGAGTCGCCCGGCAAGCACCTTGAGGCGGGGCGGCTTGAACGCGAACTGGAGGAACGGCGAGGAGAGCACGAGCCCGGCGATGCCCTCGCGGCGTTCCTCCAACACGTAGCGCAGCGCGATGAGCCCGCCCAGGCTGTGACCCAGGATGAACAGCGGCTGCCCCTGGGAGTCCTGGCGCGCGTTGCCGAGGAGGACTTCCAGATCATCGGTGTAGTCGGAGAAGCGCTCGACGTGCGCGCGGCGGCCGTCGGACTGGCCGTGGCCGCGGTAGTCGAAGGCGTGGACGGCGATGCCGCGCCGGGCGAGGTGCGCCATCAGCTCGCGGTATCGCCCGCTGTGATCGGCGTAGCCGTGGACGAGTGCCACGTGCGCGCGCACGGCGGCGGCGTCGTTGGGCCGGGCGCTCCTCCAGTAGAGGCGGAGGTTGTCCTTGGCCGCGAAGAAGCCCTCGTCGAGCCTCACCTCCTGGGCGCTGAGGCCCTCTGCGCTCTCGACGGGTTCCATGGGCGGATGATGGGGGCCGGCCGGCGGGGGTGTCAAACGGCGCGTGGCCTGGATCCTCGCTCGCGCGTTCCGGGCGGCAATGCGCTCTGGGGACGGCTGAACGCCCCGGGGATGAGCTCACCTTGGAGTCTCGGCAGCACAACCGTGCGGCGCAGGCGCTTCGCGACCGCGCTCATCGCGCCGCGCCCTTCATTCCACCCGAGCAATCTACGGCTTCGATGAAACCTCATCGCTCGCGGTATGCGATTCGGACAACTTCGACGCTTCCGCGCTTGCGGAGCCTCGCGCCCAGCCGAGGTCGTAAAGTCGCTTCCACGCCGCGCGGACCTGGCCGTCCTTCAGCTGGGAGCGCTTGCGCGCACTCCAAGCATGAACTTTGGCAACCACATCATCTGGGTCATCGGGGTTCGCTTCGTGCTTCATGCCCCAGTGGACGGTGCCGAGCAGCTCCATTCCCAGCGGCGTCTCGAATCCCTCGATGAGCTCCGCAACTCGCTCACGGCGGCGCTCTGACTCGGGGTAATTCACGAGGTAGGCCCGCGCTTGTGCCACGGCGTTTGGGAGGAGCTCTATGGACGTTTCGGGGCTGTTCCTGCCGTCGCCAAGGCCGCGCGTGTAATGACCCTCAATGTTGCGAAGCGCCTTGCGAAGGTCATCGGCATACGGGCCGAAGAGATACGGCCGATAGGCGAGCCGCAGGTTCTGACCCGCCTCCTGGAGGAAGTACGCCAGCTTCTGGACCTCGAGCAATGAGAGGCGGTAGTCGTATCCGGTCGCGACATACTGCCCCATGAGCGCTAGCACAGCCGCCCGCGCCTCAGTCATCCCGGGCTTGGCTCGCCGGTCTATGATTTGGCTCGCAGCCGGCGCCCCGGCCGGCTCGAAAAGAACGACGCGCACGTCCGAAACGTCCTCGAACGCAGCCACGATCAGCGGCCGCACTTCCGACCACTCAAGTCCCCCGTTGCCGCACCCGAGGGGCGGAACAGCGATCGAGCGGATGCCCAGCTTACGAACCTGGGCTACCAGGTCGACCAATCCGTCGCGGACGTACTCCAGCTTCGAGGGATGCCTCCATTGCTTCTTCGTGGGGAAGTTGATGATGAAACGGGGCGACGCGAGGCGACGAACCACGTGCATGTGCCCCGGCGCGACCTCACCTGCCTTGCAGGCGCGCTCGTAGGCCCTGAAGTTGTCCGGGAACGCCTTCTTGAACTGCAAGGCGATGCCTTTGCCCATGACACCCTCGGCGTTCACCGTGTTGACAAGGGCATCGACGTCCGCCTCCAGCAGATTTCCCTGGCCGCGCTCGATGGACATGGTCGCCTTCATCAGTAGTACCAACCGTGCCGACCCGGACGAACCGCCACTTAAGTCGAATAAGCTGCCTCCCGGAGGGGCTGTCGAACTCTACCCGCCCCGAGCCTGCCGTCTCCGCCTCACTTCCCAGCCTGAGCAAGGAGGTTACCGCCTGGCGTCCTGTGGCCCATGCAACCTCCGTCCTTGGCTGCGAAGTCGAAAGCGGCCTTCGCGGTGTCCACGACATGCCATCCCCGTGCGGTGCACTCTATCTATCCAAAACCTATTGCGCTCGCACAAAGTGGCTGAATCCCCAGGTCAGCTCCGACTCTTCCTAAGAACCGCGACAACTTCCTTCTTCGTTGATGCGCCATCCCGCCGGGTACGCCGTACGTCGGGGATGGTGTCCTCAATGACTCGTTCGAGCACCATTCGAGGCGCGAATTGACGTAGTTGTTCGAGCATGTATTCAGCTGGATGAGAGGTCATCCGCTTGCGCCGAACAGTCTCGCCTACGACCAGCACGCATCGCCCGCCAACTCGCAACCGCCCAATCGCGTTCTCAATAAATGCCTTAGTGAGTGCCGAAAACTCGGCTCTCTTGTCTGTAGGCTCAGGCGAGTAGTCCGTGGTGGAGCGATCAAGGAACCACATCCGGAGGCGGTTATCACGGACATAATCAAGCGCATTCATGTACGGAGGGCTCGTAACGATCGCGTCGACTTCCTTCAAGACATTGAGGTCTGCGATCTTCCGCCGCTTCACAGCGCCTGACCCCATTCGCTGTGGTCGCGCGAAGTTTCGGAACGTGCGCTGAAGCTTCGACCGGATTCGAGGCTCAAGCGACCTGGCACAATAGAGCTCCGGGTAGACCGCCCTTGGAAACTTGCGTTCCCTCAGGTAAGGCACCAGATGGCTGCTCGGGTAGGAGAGAAAACCTGGGCGCTGGTGATGCAGAATACCAAGAAGGCAAGCAAGAAGATACGCATCCTTCCTTTCAATGCACTCGTCTGCAAACCGCAATGAGGCGCTCAACGTCGATGGATGAAAGAAGCGACGGACCCATGGCGGCACCTCTCGCAGGGAGGGCCGAGGACGATGTCTCGAAGCCCCCAACCGCGTATCAAGTCTTTTGATAGCCGCCTCCAGTGTCGCTGGCGCATCAAGTTTCGCTCGCGTCAAGAGCACCGCATAGGGGTTACTGTCAAAGGCAAGAACATTCCTTCCTCGTAGCACACACTCAAGGGGAATGGTTCCTGAACCGCAGAACGGATCAAGAACAGTATCCCCAACCGAGGTGAACTCCTCAATCAGGTTTCCGGCAATGGAACTCTTGAGCTTGCCGATGTATGGCGCCAGCTGATGAAACCGAGCCTCCTTTGCGGTACACGGCCTGGCCCAAGTCAGGGGAGCGCGTTCGATGCGGAGTCTTGCACTGGGCAGCATGCTCTACCAATTCATAGTTTGAGTCAGACGCCGACGCTCCGCCTCAACCAGCGACACCAGCTCTTTGATCGAATCAGCAAGCTCTTGATGGTTGTGACCGGGTTCGTAGAGCAAGGCTCGCAGATTCATGCTCTCCTCCATAATTGAGACCACCGTCTTTCTGGCCGCATCGATGGGCATAATAATGAAATGGGGCCGCGAGCCCTCAAATCGGTAGGCGTGGTCCTCAAGAATCATTTGAATGTCGGGGTCTCGTAGCGAAGCCCCGAGGAAAACAAAAGTATGCGTAATGAAGAGCGCGTCAAGAAGACGATAGAAGTACGAATGTTCGGTCCGCGCCCGCGCATAGGCGCTTCTCGTGAAAATCGTTCGGTCCGGAGAATCAATCGTGCCGTGAACCTTCAGGACGACTCGTTGGCTCCGCCGGAACACGTCGGCAACATCTAAGTCGTAGTAGTTCTTGACGAGCACCGTATTCTGCTGGACGTGATTGGCTCGATTCTCGTAGAGCTTGTCGAAATTTGTCGTGAGCACGAACCTGGAGTCTATTTTGATGATGTCATCGTGTACATCGGCTGGCTCAAAAGCCTTGTCAGAGTACTCGGATAGCAAGTTCCGCTTGAAGACATCCGGCTTCAAGAAGCGGCGGGCGAGTTCACAGGCAGTTAGAAGATCAGACTCATTGACACAAGTCAGGACTTCAGTGCGCTCGTTTGCATTTGTTACGTGATTGGCAAGGAAGGTCAGGTACTCCTTCCAGTCCTTCGGGCGGTCGCCGTTTTTGTTCTTTGCGTTTTTTGACACCCCCGCGCCAAGGAAGAGCACAGACCGGCGGGAGGCAATGTCCTCAACCAGGTCGATCGGCCAGTCAATCATGAGCCGCCCTCGCCTTCTTCTGAGTGCGTCTGAGATTGCTCATCAAAGACTTGCAGAGCCTTCCGATGAATGTGTCGTAGTCACGCTGTTGACTATACTGACCTCCTGAAAGGCCGTCCTTGCTTGTTAACCCGTGAATCGGCGCATGAGCCGTCTGCGCCAGAGGCACCAAGCTATACATATGCGGAACATCGCCGAGCCTGACATCGGACAACTGCAGCGGTGGCGCAAAGAACGCGCCCAAGTTTTCATCAATTCGCGACGGAATCTGCTGAAGAATAGCCTCATAGGCTCCGGTTGCGCGCTTCTCATCGCGAATCGTCTTGGTGATGTACTGCTGTACTGTGTAGCCTATGAATCGAGACATGCTGGCCGATGAGTTGCGAATGTCATATCTCGCAACCTCGGCCTCGTGATCTTCAGCGCATCTCGCAAAGGCTTGATCGTAGTTCTTTTGCCATTTCTCGATCCAGTTGGCAATGTTGTCGACGCCAATGAGGCTAAAGATGTCACACCCCATTGGCGCAATGAAGTAATCGACCCCGATAAGAATGGACCTATTGAGGGCTCCCAAACTGGGACCAACGTCATATATGAGTAGATCGTATGACTTAGAAATATGCCGAAGAAGTTGCGTGTTCCAATTACTAACCCGTGCGCCGCCTAGGTTGCCGCCCAAGAACTGAGTCCAGCCCTGACTGAGCGTGTCCTCAAGAAGAGCGATCTGAGGATGTCCCGGAACCACTGAAACCCCAAACCGATTGGTCGCGGGCGTCGCGGGCGAAAACTCGGGCGAAAGTGAGGCGTCGCCGGCTATCAGCGGGGCAAGGATCTCTCGAAGCGAATCGATGGAGGCGTGGTCCTTGGCGCCACCGTAGAGTGCGCCCGTGACCTCTTCTGGGAGAATCAATTGCGTCGCGTTGCACTGGGGGTCGGCATCAACGACCAGGACGGCAAGTCGCTCCTTCTCAGCGAGATAGGACGCGACGTTACATGCCAGCGTCGTCTTGCCCACGCCGCCCTTGTTGTTGAAGAAGCAGAGACTCCCTAGCACGGAAACCCCCAGGTCAGAACCTACGTCATTACGTTACCATGGACCCTGGGGGCTCGAGCAAGCAGGCCGTGAGCCTGGGTTGTTTCCAGGAACACGCTCTCGGCATGCACTCAGACAGCGCGACCGTCTCCGCAGCAACCCCGCGCAGTGATCGCCGGCCCTTCCCAGATTGACTACAGCGCAGTTGTGACGTTCGCTCACCTGCAGCGGGAAAGCGTCGAAGTGCGACCTCCGCCACTGCCACCGGCAGCCAGGCTGGGCGATCGCCCTCACCTCACGGCAGCAGCACCGTCTCATTGTGCGACAAATACCGATCCACCGCCTGCGCCGTCTGCCGCCCTTCTTTGATGGCCCAGACGACCAGCGACTGCCCGCGCGCCATATCACCGGCGGCAAACACCCCCGGAATGCTGGTCATCTTTCTCTCATCGGTCCACACATTGCCGCGCTCGTCGAGCTTGACGCCCAGCTGCTGGAGCATCGGGCGCTCCGGACCTACGAAGCCCATGGCGATGAGCACCAGCTCCGCCGGATAGGTCTTCTCGCTCCCGGGGATCTCTTTGGGACCGAATCGCCCATCTTCGCCCCTGACCCATTCCACCTTGACCGTCTCGATGGCCTTCACCCCGCCCTCGTCGCCGGTGAAGCGCTTGGAGAGCACCTCGTAGACGCGCGGGTCGCCGCCCTGCAGCGCCGCGGCCTCCTCCTGCCCGTAGTCCATCTTGTAAACCTTGGGCCACTGCGGCCACGGGTTGTCGGCGGCGCGCTGGTCCGGCGGGCGCGGCAGGATCTCCAGCTGCGTCACGCTCTTGCAGCCGTGCCGGAGCGACGTGCCGACGCAGTCGGTCCCGGTGTCGCCGCCGCCGATGACGACCACGTGCTTGCCCTTGGCCGAGAGGTACTTTCCATCGACGAGCTGCGAGTCGAGCAGGCTCCGCGTATTCGCGGCGAGGAACTCCATGGCGAAGTGGACGCCCTTTAGCGCGCGGCCCTCGATGGCGAGCTCGCGCGGCAGCCCCGCGCCGCCGCACAGGACGACGGCGTCGTAGTCCTTCACCAGCCGCTCCGCGGCGATGTGCTTGCCGATCTCCGTCTCGGTGACGAATCGGATGCCCTCGTCCTTGAGCAGCTTGACCCGCCGCTCGACGAGCCCCTTGTCGAGCTTCATGTTCGGGATGCCGTACATGAGCAGCCCGCCGATCCGGTCGCTCTTCTCGAACACCGTCACCGCGTGGCCGGCGTTGTTGAGCTGCGCCGCGCACGCGAGCCCCGACGGGCCTGAGCCGATGACCGCCACGCGCTTGCCGGTGCGGATGGGCGGCGGCTCGGGCACGACCCAGCCTTCTTCAAAGGCCCGGTCGACGATGGTGCATTCAATGAGCTTGATGGTCACCGGCGGCGAGTGAATGCCCAGCGTGCAGCTTCCCTCACAGGGCGCCGGGCAGACCCGCCCGGTGAACTCGGGGAAGTTGTTGGTCTTGGCCAAGCGGATGTACGCCTCGCGCCACTGGCCCCGGTAGACCAGGTCGTTCCACTCCGGGATGAGGTTGTTCAGCGGGCAGCCGCTCGCCATGCCCGCGAGCATTCGCCCGGTGTGGCAGAACGGCACGCCGCAATCCATGCACCGCGCCCCCTGCGTGCGCAGGGTCTGCTCGTCGTAAGGCGGGTGCGTCTCGTCCCAGTCGCGCACGCGCTCCTTCGGCGGCCGCTCGTGCTTCGGCTCGCGCTCGTACTCGAAGAATCCGGTTGGCTTTCCCATTTGGCGCTTTCGTCCTAATCGTCGATTTTCGGCCGCCGACCCTCGAAGCTTGGAGGCGTGGCGGACGCTTCGCTAGTTGCCGCCCAGCCGCGCCTCGGCGCGCGCATTCATCTCGAAGGCCATCTGCTCCGCTTGATCGACGGCCATGCCCTCCGCCACGAACCGCGCCTGAACTTCGACGACGCGCCTGTAGTCGTGCGGCATGACCCTGACCAGCTGCTGGACCGTCCGGTCCCAGGCGTCGAGCAACCGCTTGGCGAGGGCGCTGCCGGTCGCCTCTACGTGGCGCTGGATCATTCCGCGCACCTCGGCGATCTCCTTCGGCTCGACCAAGGTCGACAGGCCCACCATGTCGGGGTTGCAGCGCGACGCGAAGCTGCCGTCCACGTCGAGCACGTAGGCGACGCCGCCGGACATGCCCGCGGCGAAGTTGCGCCCGGTCTTGCCCAGCACCACCACGCGGCCGCCGGTCATGTATTCGCAGCCGTGGTCGCCCACGCCCTCGACCACCGCGGTGACGCCCGAGTTGCGCACACAGAAGCGCTCGCCGGCCACGCCGCAGATATAGGCCTCTCCGCTCGTCCCTCCGTAGAACGCCACGTTGCCGATGATGACGTTCTCCTCGGGCACGAAGGTCGCTTCCTTGGGCGGGGAGACGATGATCTTTCCGCCCGAGAGCCCCTTGCCGATGTAATCGTTGGCGTCGCCCTCCAGGGCGAGCGTCATGCCCGGCGGCACGAAGGCGCCGAACGACAGGCCAGCCGAGCCGCGGAACGTGAAGTGGATGGTGTCCGCCGGCAGCCCCTGCGCGCCGTAGCGGCGCGTGACCTCGCTGCCGGTCATGGTCCCTACCACCCGGTTCGTATTCCGGATGGGCAAGCTCGCCCGCACCGCTTTGCCCTCCTCCAGCGCCGGCTTCGCGAGCTCCAGGAGCGTCGTCTTGTCGAGCGCCTGGTCGAGCCCGTGGTCCTGCGGAATGGAGACGGTGCGCCCGTAGTGCTTGGGAACGGTGGGCTTGAAGAGGATGCGCGAGAAATCCAGGTTGTGCGCCTTCCAGTGATCGACCGCGCGGCGCATCTCCAAGTGCTCGGAGCGGCCCACCATCTCGTCCAAGGTGCGGTAGCCCAGCATGGCCATGTACTCGCGCAACTCCTGGGCGATGAAGCGCATGAAGTTGACGACGTGCGCCGGGTCGCCGGCGAACTTGGCGCGCAGCTTCGGGTCCTGCGTGGCCACGCCCACCGGGCAGGTGTTCAGGTGGCAGGCGCGCATCATCACGCAGCCCAGGACGACCAGCGGCGCGGTGGCGAAGCCGAACTCCTCGGCACCGAGCAGCGCGCCGATGAGCACGTCGCGGCCGGTCTTGAGCTGGCCGTCGACCTCGACCGCGATGCGGCTGCGCAGGTCGTTCATCACCAGCACCTGGTGGGTCTCGGCCAGGCCCAGCTCCCAGGGGATGCCGGCGTGCTTGATGGAGGTGAGCGGCGAGGCGCCGGTGCCGCCGTCGTACCCCGAGACGAGCACCACGTCGGCGTGCGCCTTGGCCACGCCCGCGGCGATGGTGCCCACGCCGACCTCGGCCACCAGCTTCACGCTGATGCGCGCCTTCTCATTGGCGTTCTTCAGGTCGTGAATGAGCTGCGCCAAGTCCTCGATGGAATAGATGTCGTGATGCGGCGGCGGGCTGATGAGCCCCACGCCGGGCGTGGCGTGCCGGACCTTGGCGATGGGCGGGTAGACCTTGTGGCCGGGCAGCTGGCCGCCCTCGCCGGGCTTGGCGCCCTGGGCCATCTTGATTTGCAGCTCGCGGGCATTGACGAGGTATTGGCTCGTCACGCCGAAGCGGCCGCTCGCGACCTGTTTGATGGCCGAATTCTTGGAATCGCCGTTGGCGAGCTTCTCGTAGCGCGCGGGGTCCTCGCCGCCCTCGCCGGTGTTCGACTTCCCGCCGATCCGGTTCATGGCGACGGCCAGCGACTCGTGCGCCTCTTTGGAGATGGACCCGTAGCTCATGGCGCCGGTCTTGAAGCGCCGCAGGATCCACTCGACCGGCTCGACCTGGTCGATGGGCAACGGCTTGGGCCCCGGCTTCAGGTCCATGAGGCCGCGCAGGGTGCAGAGGTTCTTCGACTGGTTGTCGACGAGAGCGGTGTATTCCTTGAACAGCTTGTAATCGCCCGTGCGGCAGGCCTGCTGGAGCTTGTGGATGGTCTCCGGATTGAACAGGTGATGCTCGCCGCCCTGGCGATATTTGAATTGTCCGCCGGCCGGAAGGCTGCGGTGGACGATGGGCCGCTTGGGCGGGAAGCCGCGCTCGTGACGCAGCCGCGCTTCCTTGGCGACGACGTCGATGCCCACGCCGCCGACGCGGGTGGCGGTCCAGGTGAAATACTCGTCGATGAAGTCCTGGTTGAGGCCCACCGCCTCGAAGACCTGGGCGCCGTGGTAGCTCTGGATGGTGGAGATGCCCATCTTGGAGATGACCTTGACGATGCCCTTGTTGACGGCCTTCACGTACTTCTTCTCGGCCTCGACCGCCGAGTTGGGGATGAGCCCGAGCTTCACCTGGTCGTGGATGGTCTCGAAGGCGAGGTACGGGTTCACCGCCGAGGCGCCGTAGCCCATGAGCAGCGCGAAGTGGTGCACCTCGCGCGGCTCGCCGGTCTCGAGCACCAGGCCGATGCGCGTGCGCGTCCCCTCGCGGATGAGGTGGTGGTGGACCGCCGAGACCGCGAGCAGCGAGGGGATGGGCGCGTCTTCCGCGTCGTGGCCGCGGTCGGAGAGGACGATGAGGTTGAAGCCCTCGGCGATGCACTCCGAGGTCCTCCAGCGCAGGTCCTCGAGCGCCTTGCGCAGCCCCGCGCCGCCGTCCTTGGCGCGGAACAGGATGGGCAGCGTGATGGCCTTCAGGCCCCGCGAGCCCTGGCCGCCGTCGAGCGAGCGAAGCTTCTCGAGCTCCTCGTTGCGCAGCACGGGCGTGGGCAGGCCGACCTGGCGGCAGCAGTCGGGGCCCGGCTCGAGGACATTGCCCTCGGGGCCGACCGCCGTCTCCACGGCCATGATGATCTCTTCGCGGATGGCGTCGACCGGCGGGTTCGTCACCTGCGCGAAGAGCTGCTGGAAATAGCTGAAGAGCGGCTGGGGCTTCTCCGACAGCACCGCGAGCGGCGTGTCGGTGCCCATGGAGCCGATGGGCTCGGTGCCGGTCGACGCCATGGGGTTGATGAGCATGGCCACGTCTTCGGACGTGTAGCCGAACACCTCTTGGCGCCGCAGGACCGTCTCGTGGTCGGGCTCGATGACCCGACCCGGCTTGGGCAGCTCCTCGAGCCGCAGAATGTACTGCGACAGCCACTGCGCGTACGGCGCCTCGCCGGCGATGCGCTCCTTGAGCTCGCCGTCGGAGACGATGCGCTGCTCCTGGGTGTCGACCAAGAACATCCGGCCCGGCTGCAGGCGGCCCTTGGTGAGCACCAGGTGCGGCGGGACTTCGAGGACGCCGACCTCGGAGGCCATGACCACCAGGCCGTCGCGGGTGACGTAATAGCGGCTGGGGCGCAGGCCGTTGCGGTCGAGCACCGCGCCAACCCGCACACCGTCCGTGAAGGCGATGGAGGCCGGTCCGTCCCAGGGCTCGAGGAGGCAGCTGTGGAACTCGTAGAACGCCCGCTTGTCGGCGCTCATGGACTCGTCGCGGCTCCACGGCTCGGGCACCATCATCATCATGGCGTGCGGCAGCTCGCGGCCGGCCAGGGTGAACAGCTCGAGCACGTTGTCGAACATGGACGAGTCGGAGCCGTCGGTGTCGATGACCGTGAGGATTTTCTGCAGGTCGTCGCCAAAGAGCTTGGACTTCATCATCGACTGGCGGGCGTGCATCCAGTTGATGTTGCCGCGCAGCGTGTTGATCTCGCCGTTGTGCGAGATGTAGCGATACGGGTGCGCGCGGGCCCACGAGGGGAAGGTGTTGGTCGAGAAGCGCGAGTGGACCATCGCCAGCGCGCTCGACACCGACGCGTCCTGGAGGTCCAGGTAGAACGCCCGGAGCTGGGGCGCGTTCAACATGCCCTTATAGACGACGGTCTTGTAGGAAAGGCTCGGCACGTAGAAGGTGCCGCGCCCTTTGATGGCCGAGCGCGAGACCTTCTTCTCCACCAGCCGGCGAATGACGTACAGCTTGCGCTCGAAGGCGGCCTCGTCCTCGACCGCGCCGCCGCGGCCGATGAAGATCTGCCGGATGACGGGCTGGCTGGTCTTGGCGGTGGGCCCGAGCGTGGCGTTGTCGGTCGGCACGTCGCGCCAGCCCAGGACGAACTGGCCCTCCTCGCGCACCACGTCCTCGAAGATGCGCTCGCAAGCGGCGCGCCCCTCGGCGTTCGACGGCAAGAAGACCATGCCGACCCCGAACTGCCCGTCGCCCGGCAGCGCGAAGCCCAGGCGCCCGCAGGCCTCGCGCAGGAAGGCATGCGGGAGCTGCAGGAGGATGCCGGCGCCGTCGCCGGTGTTCTTCTCCGCGCCGACCGCGCCGCGGTGCTCGAGATTCACGAGCACGGTGAGCGCCTTCTCCACGATGTCGTGGGACGCGCGCCCCTTGATGTCGACCACGAAGCCGAAGCCGCAGGCGTCGTGCTCGTTCTTCGGGTCGTAGAGGCCTTGCTTCTCGGGACAGCCACTGTCGGTCATCTGCATCGCCTTCTCGGTTCGCAAAGAAGCTCTCCGCCCGGGCGCCCCGGGACCGCGCCGCGAGCGCCGCTCTCGGCTGGAGGTTGGGGTGAAGCTGGGCTGAGGAAGTGAGTGTGAAACTCGACCGCCGCGCACTGCGCGTCAACGGCGGGCTGACCAGCTTTGCACTCGCCGCGCCAGGTTTCCGAGGCGCTGCGCTGCCGGTTCCGCGCTAGGACAGCCGCCGCGGAGTCGGCGGGAAACGGATGCTCTGACATCGCTCGTCAACTCTTCCAGATTCGGACGAGAGGGGTCAAGGAAATGAAGATCTTACCAGGCGCCGTGGCCATCTGACCAGCCCTTCGAGTCGATCGGCCGAATCGTGCGCAGCCTCGCCCTCGCTCGGTGCCTGTCCAGGACCTCAGGCCCGCTCTCCCGGAACCGAGGCGACCGACCACGGCAAGCGATGAGACCTGCCGAGCTCGATGACCAGAGGATGAGCATCGACGACCTTCACGAGCTGCTTCAGCTTCTGCTGCAGCTTCGAGAGTTCGTAACTGCGAGGGAACAGCTTCGAGTGTCTCTCGGCCTGTTCGAGGTGCAAGACGATGCGGACGCTTCGCGCTCGGAGATGCCTCCGGGCGTTCTCCCGATGGACGTGATCGCTGTGCCACACGGCGGCAGCGAAGAGCCCGGCCAGGGAGTCTCGGACCTTGACGGCGATCTCTTCCGCCAGCTCGAGGCTCTTGGTCCGCGCATGGACGCGGTAGTCCTTGAGCTCCACGAGCCACAGCGTCTCGCTCGAGTCCTGCGCCACGAAATCGACCGCCTTGTTTCCACCAAAGGCTCCATCGAAATGCTCGCGATAGAAAGGCCATTCATCGTATTTCGAGGCAGTCCAGCTCGAATCGAAGCGATGTTCGAGAGCGCCCTCTCGAAGCGTGGTCACGGTGCATCTCCAGCGGCGGCCTCATGGGCAAGGTATCGATCCGATTGCTGCAGCTCTTCATCGAGAGCCGCGATCGAACCGATCTCGTCCATCGAGACACCAGCCCGAACGTGCACTTCATCGTCTTTCAGTTGCAGTCCAAAGCTGCGGGCATCAACGGCAAGCTCCGCCTGAAGAAGGTAGAGCTCGCGCAGCAAGAAGAGACTGTGAGTCGCGACGAACACCTGAATTCCGCTTCCACTGAGGCGAACGATGGCGCGCGCAATCTCCTTGATGAGTTTGGGATTCAGGTTTGCCTCGGGCTCATCCCAGAACAGAGCGCCCTTGTCCACCAGCGAGCCAGTGGCGATGAGCCGCGCCACCATGGCCAGCTTGCGCAAACCCTCCGCCACCAGATGCATTTCCGTGTTCGCGCCGAACCGGTTCAGATAAAACCGCCCAGAGGCTTCGAGGACAATCTTGCCCCCCAAGGCGACTTCCAGAGGCTCGAGAAGCGCCTTGATCCCTTGCTCGCGTGGCCCGCGCGCGAGCGGAGCTCCCAGCAAGACGCACATGTCGCGCCAAGTCTCCTCGAAGGGAAGGGCCGTCGTCTCATAGAGCGAAACGAAGCCCGGGTAAATCGTCATCAGCTCGCGCGTTGGAAGGAAGACCGGCGGCTTGTCGAGCCATGCGCCCGGAGAATCCGAAAGGAGCACCTCGGCCTTACTCTTGGTATTCAAGCTGAACGCAACGTTGACCCCCGGCTCATCACCCTTCAGCTCGACGTCGCAGCGCTGAACGCCGGGGAGCCGGCGCGCCAACCTGCCGAGCTCATCGGGCCGAAACACGCCCAGGAGCTTCCTGGCGATGGCTCCCTTCAGGTAGGTCTCGCTCGGCACCGCCTCCTTGGATTCGCGCTCTCCCTGGGCGCCGACGGCGAGCAGAGAGTAGACGAGCTTGAGCAGGTGGGACTTCCCAGTGCCGTTCTCCCCGACAAACACATTGAGGTTCTTGGCGAACTCGAACGTCGCATCCGAGAACACGGTGAAGCCTGTCACATGGAGCGATTGAATCACGGCTCACCTCCGAATTGCCTCGCCAGCTCGGCAGCGGCTTCATGCGTTTCAATCGCAGCCACCGCTCGGTGCTCTCTCGCAGCGCTCGCGCTTTTTTGCCGACTCCACCCGGCTGACCCTTCCGCCGATGAGACCGTGCTCCAGGCGCGGCCGTCGGACTCTGCCATCGGTCGCCGGCGTTTGCCAGTAGAGGCATTCATGGACCTCTGCCGCCTCGGGCCGCCGTCCGTGGGCGTCCGCTCGGCTCATGGCCCGCGGCTCGAGTCAGGGGACGCATTCGAGGCTCGCGGCAGGAGCGCGCGCACCTGGCGCAGCGCGTCCGCCTCCTCAGGCCGCTTGTCGGCTCTGTAGCGCTTCAGGCGAGCAAAGCGCAGCGCTGCGCCGCCGGGGTATTGCGGGCTCGCCTGCACGTCATTGAACGCGACCTCCACAACCAGCTCCGGCCTGACGAGGACGGTGAGGCCGTTGCGGGCGATCTCTCGCGCGAGCAGCGCCTCGGTCTGCCAGCGGAGGAGCTCGTCGGTCATTCCCTTGAAGGTCTTTCCCAGCATGACGAACCCGCCGCGCTCGTCGTCGCGCGCGCCGAGGTGGAGGTTGCTCAGCCACCCCCTGCGGCGGCCGCTCCCCCACTCGGCCGCGAGCACGACCAGGTCGAGGGTGTGCGCGGGCTTCACCTTGAGCCATTCCTGCCCGCGGCGGCCGGCGGCATAGGCCGACGAGAGCGACTTGGCCGTCACGCCTTCGTGGCCTTCGGCGAGCGCGCGGGCCGCGAAGGCGGCGGCCTCGTCGAGTCGGGAGGTCGAGAGGCGGGGCATGCGCATCCCCTCAGGCGCGGCCGCCGCCAGGGCCTCCCAGCGCTCGGCGAGGGGTCTATCGATGAGCGTCTGGTCGCCGATGCGCAGGGCGTCGAAGAAGTAGACCCGCAGGGGAAGCTCCTCCCGTAGGCGAGCCACGTCGCGCTTGCGCCCGAACCGGCGCATCGTCTCCTGGAAGGGAAGCGGCCGAAGATCGGGCGCGAGCACGATGGCCTCGCCGTCGAGCACCAGGCGCTGCTCCGGGAGAGCGCGAGTCCACTCCACGATCTCCGGGACGGCCTGCGTCAGCGGGTTCTGCCTCCGGCTGAAGACCTCGACACGCTCGCCGTCCTTGTGGACTTGGACGCGCGCGCCGTCGAGCTTGAACTCGATGGCCGCCTCGCTCAGGCGGCCGAGGGCGTCCGTGACCCGTCCGCGTCCCCGCAAACGATCCCGATCCCGGCGTCCCTGCCTTCCCTGTCCTACTCCCCAGTTGGCTTGCCACCGCTCTTGCCGTTGGGTACAGGGTCTTCCCTCGAGCGAACCGCCGGTGGCCCATGGGTACTCCTACCAAGCTTCCAGAAGGTCTGCGCCCCATCGCGTTCCTGCGCCAGAGCGCAGCGGAGCGCGAGGTCGCCGCCGCGCTGCACGAGCCGCTCGGCCTGGCCCTTCTCAGCAATTCGTCGTGCTTCACCCACTCGGTGCGCAAGCTGTTCACGCAGATTGTCGCCGCCCGCCCGGAGGCGCTTCTCGGCGAGCTGATCGACGCCCAGGCGAACGGCGCGTCGGACGTCGAGCAGGCGTGTTCTAAGTTCGGCGACTGGACGCAGCTCGATCGCTCGTTCCGGGCCTACTTCGAGTCGCTGTCGCGATGGCTCTACTACACCCACCCCGAGGCTCGACACGCGACCCCGCCGCCGGCCTCTCGAGCGGAGCTCGGGGACTGGGCCAGGGCGCATGCGGTCGAGCCGCTTTCGCAGCAGCCCTTCCCCGCGCTGGCCGACCTCGCGTCTCCTCAACTCCTGGCACCGCTCAACCGTCCCAGAGGCGCCGTCCCGACCGTCGCCGATTTGGCCTGGCCATCGGCGGGCGATGCCGCGCGCGACCCGAGGCTCGCCCAAGTGGCCCGCGCCTGGCTGTGGTCGCACGCGGTCCTCGCGCGCCGGGCGGCCGAGCAACGGCGCCTGCGCGCCCTCGCGTGGGCGCAGCCCCCTCGACACCTCGCGCTGAAGGACCTCGCCGTGCGCGTCGGGAAGCGCGCCCAGGAGGCGCTGGCGCAACGGGCTGAACGCCCGGCGCCACCCTGGCATTCGGACGAGGGTGCGCTGCGCATCGTCGACCAGAAGGCCCTCTGGAGCCCTCGCTACCGAGAGACCGAGGTCACGGTAGAGCTCGATGCACCTCCGGGCATGCCGGTGCCCGTCCACTGCAAGTGCGGAGCGCCCGACCCCTGCCTTCATCAACTGAGCGCGCTCGAGGCTCTCCTCGACCTCCTTTACTCCGACAGCGGCGAGGCCGCGGCGCTGGCGCGCGAACTCTCGACGCCGGCCTGGGCTAGGACGCTGCGGGACCTCGACGAAGCCATGGCGCCACGCGCCCGTTCGCCGGGGGTCCGCGTCGA
The DNA here is from genome assembly GCA_963772225.1 of uncultured delta proteobacterium. GTDB lineage: Bacteria > Myxococcota > Myxococcia > Myxococcales > UBA5297 > CAVYWD01. The sequence goes on from CAVYWD010000001.1 coordinate 782,693, forward strand.
GGAGGGCCGCCTCGCCTTCAAGATCACGGTCGGCGCCGGGACGGCGTGGATTCGAGCCGTTCCTGCAGCGCCCGCTGAAGCGCGGCGGCTGGTCGAGCGGGCAGCGCCTCGGCTACTACGAACCGTTTGATCAGTTCGAGATTCCTCACAAGCGCGCGGTCCTCGCGCTCCTGCACCGGCGAGCGGGCAGCAGCAACTCCCGCTCCGATGGCGCCGAAAACTTGGACGCGCTCGAGCTGCTCGCTGGCTATCCGCACCTCTTCTTTGCCGACGACCCGAGCGCTCCGGTGACCGTCCGGCGCGGCGCTGCCGGGCTCGCCGTCCACCGCGAGAGCGACGGGACGTTCCGGCTCGCGCCGACCGTCGACGGCGACCTCGCGCTGGGAGCGCACCTGCTCGAGCGGGCAGGCAGCGGCCATCGCCAGGCCATCGCGGACAGGGCGAGGCACGAGTGCCTCCTGGTCGAGCTGTCGAGCGAGCTCGAGGCGGTCATCGCCGCGCTCGCTCGCAGACAAGCCGCCTTCCCTGCGGAGGCGATGGGCGAGCTGATGCGCCGACTCGAGCCCCTCGAGAGACTCTCGCCCGTCGCACTCGCCCCCGAGCTCGAGGGCGACGCCGTCGAGTCGGATCGCGCGCTGGTCGCCCGGCTGAGCCCCACGGCAGAGGGCAGGCTCGTCTTCGAGGCGCTGGTGCGCCCGCTGCCGGAGGTTGCCGCCGTCTCGCCCGCGGAAGGCCCGGCGCGGCTGAGCGGCTTTCGCGACGGGAGACGAGTCCACGTCGAGCGCGACTTCGACGCGGAGCTCTCGCGCGCCCGCGCGCTGCTCGCCGGGCTCCCGCTGCCGCCTCCCTCTCCCGAGAAGCCTTGGAGATATGAGCTCGAAGGCGACGCGGCCCTCGACCTCCTCTCGGCCGTCGAGCGCGCGGTCGGCCCCGAGCTCGTGGTCGAGTGGCCGCGCGACGCCCAGAAGGTCCGCGTCACCCGGCCCGCCGGGCCGGAGTCGCTCAAGGTGTCCATCGAGAGCCGGCAGGACTGGTTCGGACTGAGCGGCGAGGTGGAGGTCGACGGCGAGCGCATTGCCCTGGCGCTGCTGCTCGACGCCGCGCGGCGGGGCCGGCGGTACGTGCAGGTCGGGCCGGGCCGCTTCATGGCGCTCTCGGACGAGCTGCGCGCCCGCGCCGCCCGCGCGGCCGACGTGGTGCACCAAGGGCGCGCCGGCCTCGAGGCGAGCCTCGCCGCGGCCTCGGCACTCGACGATCTGCTCGACGCGTCGGGCGAGCTGAAGCTCTGCGATGAGTGGAGCGCGAGGGTCTCGCGCATGAGGGCCGCGCGCTCCTTCGAGCCGGAGCTGCCGGCGGGGCTCAAGGCCGAGCTGCGGCCGTACCAGGTCGACGGCTACCGCTGGCTCGCCCGCCTCGCCGAGTGGTGCGGGGGCGCGTGCTTGGCGGACGACATGGGCCTGGGGAAGACGCTGCAGGCGCTGGCCCTGCTCCTCGCGCGCGCCTCGAAAGGCCCGGCGCTGGTGGTGGCGCCGACCTCGGTCTGCTTCAACTGGCTGCGCGAGGCCGAGCGCTTCGCGCCGTCGCTCCACCTGCTGCCGTTCCGCGAGGGCGACCGGGCGGCGACGCTCGCCGCGCTCGGCCCGAACGACGTGCTCGTCTGCAGCTGGGGCCTGCTGGTGCTCCACGCCGAAGAGCTCGCGAAGGTGCCGCTCGCCACGCTGGTGCTCGACGAGGCCCAGGCCATCAAGAACCCCGCCACCCGGCGAGCGCGCGCGGCCAGGGAGCTGTCGGCCGAGTGCCGGGTGGCGCTCAGCGGAACGCCGCTCGAGAACCACCTGGGCGAGCTCTGGAGCCTGTTCCGGGTGGTCGCCCCGGGGCTGCTCGGGAGCTGGGAGGCGTTCCGGGAGCGCTTCGCCGCGCCCATCGAGCGCGACCTCGACCCGGAGCGGCTCGCCGCGCTGTCGCGGGTCGTGCGGCCGTTCATCCTGCGCCGCATGAAGAGCCAGGTCGCGACCGAGCTGCCCGCGCGAACGGAGGTCCGGCAGCTCGTCACCCTCTCGACCGCGGAGCGGAGCCTCTACGACGACGCCCGCATCGCCACGATGGCGCGCCTGGCGGAAGAGGCGGCGAACCCGCAGCAGAAGCGCTTCGAGGTGCTCGCCGCGCTGACCCGGCTGCGCCAGCTCGCGTGCCACCCGAAGCTCTTCGACCCGGAGTCGGCGCTCGCCTCCTCGAAGCTCGCCCGCTTCCTGGAGATCGTCGACGAGCTCAAGGACAACGGCCATCGGGCGCTGGTGTTCAGCCAGTTCACGGGCCACCTGGCGCTCGTGCGCGAGAAGCTCGACGAGCGGGACGTGCGCTACCTCTACCTCGACGGCCAGACCCCCGAGGCCGAGCGCATCCGGAGCGTCGACGCCTTCCAGGCCGGAGAGGCCGACATCTTCCTCATCTCGCTCAAGGCGGGCGGCACGGGGCTCAACCTGACCGCCGCCGATTACGTCGTGCACCTCGACCCGTGGTGGAACCCGGCGGTGGAGGATCAGGCGACGGATCGCGCGCACCGGCTCGGCCAGACGAAGCCGGTGACGGTGTACCGGCTGGTCGCGAAGGGGACCATCGAAGAGGCCATCCTCGCGCTCCACGAGGAGAAGCGCGACCTCGTCGCCGGGGTGCTCGACGGCGCGGGGATGGCGGCGAAGCTGACGAACGAAGAGCTGATGGCGCTGATCCGCGCCGGCGAGGGCGCGCCGGAGATCGACCGCGGCGAGGAGGTGGAGGCGAGCGACGCCGAGCCGCAGCCCGCCCTCTCCGTCGAGGCCAACCAGGGGACCGGCGCGGCGACGGGCGATCCGCTGCACTGGATCGTCGACGCTTTCCGCGCCTGGATCGAGAAACTCAACCCGGGGAGCGCCATCGTCAAGACCTACCCGCGTGCCGTGGAGCGCTTCCTCGCCTTCGCAGAGGCCCAGCTCGGGGCCGAGGCGCCCAGGGCCGATCTTTCCCGGGTCCTCGCGCTTGCGGTCCCGTACCGCGAAGCGCTCCGGAGCGGCCGCTTCCAGGCGCCGACGAGCGAGCCCATCGTGGCGCGGAGCGCGCTCAACAAGCTGCGGGAGTACGCCGAGGCGCGGGGGGACGCGGGGGGCGGGGGCTGAAGAGCCCGTGCCGTGGCTTGTGCCTCGTCCTGCGTGAGCCAGTTCAGATCTTGAGCTTGTATTCTTTTTCAATCACCGCCGAGAGCTCGGGCCCCTTCCAGTACGGCTCGATCCACCGCACGCGCTGGTCCTGCCACGACGGATTCGCGCGCCGCCAGTGCCCGCGCACCATGAACCGGGCGAACAGCTCCGAATCGCCTCTCCTGCCCTCGGCGACCTGCAGCGCTCGCAGCTGCGAGATCGGGATTTTGCCCGGGAGGTAGAAGACGTCCTCGCTGGAGTACTTCCTGTGCAGGTCACTCGCTCGGTGATCCGCGCGCGCCTTTCTCTTCTTCCCCAGCCCATCGGCCATCGAGCTCACGAGCTTGGCCGGAGCTCGGCTTAGCGGCCACGCGACGTCGGCGGACGTCGAGTAGAGGACCGCGTTGAGCGCCCGATGGACCAGGCGCCTCGCCTCGGGGAGCCGGCCGATTCTCTCTTGCCGCGCCCGGCCTGGCGCCCGCGGGCCGTCCGGCGAGGATGTCTTCGAGGCTCTCCGAATCCTCGAAGCTCAGTTCTCGGCGCAGGAGCGCGGGCCAATGGCCTTCTCGCGGGTCGAAGACCATGCTCAGGCTCAGCTCGCTTCGACCTTCGGGAGCGGGGAGGCGCTTGACGTAGACGGTGAGGACCTGCAGCCGCCGGCCGGCGAGCTCCTCCCTGGCGACGCTCAGCAACGCCTCGGCCGTCTCCAGGGTCGCGCGATCGGTGTAGACCTGTCCGAAGGAGGGAAACGGCAGGCGCAAGGCCCGCCCCTCGATGTCCAGGTTCGTCTGCGCGAGCATCCACGCCAATGACGCGTCCACGAAGAAGAGCTTGCGCCGGTGCAGCTCGAAGTTGACGCAGTGGTCGAGGTGCTCGCTCAGCCGGCGGTTCTCCTCGAGCGCTTCCTGCTCGTCCATTCCCCAGTCCAGGAACCGTTCGAAACGACCTCCTAAAAACGCTCGCATGGGGCCCAGGCGCGACACGTCCTCGCAGAGCGTCTGGGTCTCATCCCAGCCCGGCTGGCCGCGGACGTAGCGCACCGTCTCGCGGATGGCCTCGTCCAGGCCGGGGGCGAGCTCGCGAACGGCTTCGTGGCCGACCGGCGGCAGGGAATGGCACTGGACTGCGCTCGATTCACCCGCCGGGGCGCCGCGGGGCGGCGGCGCCCCGGATGGAGCCGAGCTCGCCGACGCCGAAGAGGCCGCGGCCGGCTCCGGCGGCCCCTCCCCCGCCGCCCTCGCGCGCGCGGTCTCCTCCAGCCACCGCGCCCCGCGCCCGGCGACCTCGATGGCTCGCTCTCGGCTCCAGCCAAGACCCGGGATCGAGTGTCTCAGCCCGAACGGCTTCTGGGCCGCAACCTCGTGGAGCCTCGCGACCGCCACCGCTTTGCGGAAGACCTGGGCGGGCGAGGTCGGCTCCAGCGCGAGGTGCGCCTCGGCCAGCCGCGCGGCGCTCTGCAGCTCCACCCACCGATGCGCCGCCGGGACATCGAGGAGGTCTCGAGCGGCCGCAGCGTCCCCGCGCTCCCGTGCGGCATCGGACCTCCGGCACGCCCGTACCAGCGCTCCCACGGAACCCTCGCCTCTCGAGACACCCGGGCCGAGCGCGCGCGCGTCGACGGGGTCCGCGAGCCCGCCGCACACTGCCAGGTTCCACCTCACACTGCAGAGGCGCTCGTCGAGTCGCGCGCCGGCGCTGAACTGCCGTTGTGCTTCGGGGACCTCACCTGCCCGAAGGTGCGCGAGGCCTCTCAGGTGATGCAGGTGGCATGCGCGCGGAACCGGGAGGTCGGCGGGGGCGAGACCGTCGAGGATGCGCGCGGTCTCGTCCCAGCGGCCGCGGAGGGCCGCCACCTCGGCTTGCACCAGGACCAGCAGGGCGTGGCCGGGGCTCCGACTCAAGCCGAAGGCGGCGATGGCCGCGGCGAGGTCCACTTCCCGGCTGTTCGCGAGCTGCTGGGCGAGCTGCGCGAGAGCGGCGGGATCCCGCCGCCGCTCCCTGCGATGCTTCTCGGCGAGCTGCGCCATGTCGCCGCCATCCCTCCGGCACCGCCAGATCGCGTCGGCGAGCTCCATCTGCGCGGACTCGAAGCCGCTCGGATTGCAAAGCGAGAAAGGGGGCTCCGAGTCGGCCAGCAAGGGTCCTTCATCGGCCCCCTCGATCTCGGGCGGCACATCGCAGAGCGGGGCGATGTCAAGGCCCCGCTCCGTGGCAACGGCGGCGACGACCCGCAGCGCCTCGCAGTCTTGAGCCAGGCTCGTCTCGGGCGGCACCCGAGTGCTCCAGAGCCGCTCGAGCCCATTCGGCCCGACCCGAAACGCGCTAAGGCGCATCTCGCCTTCGACCCAGGCGAGCAGGAAGGCCAGGCGCTTCTCGAGAGAGACGGCCAGGGCGGCTCGTGCCTCGTAGCGCGTGCCGGGGAGTACCAGCGGCGCCGACGGCGGGCGACCGGGGAGCATCTCGACGAGCCCGAACGGCGCCTCCGGGTCTTCGCCTTCAGGTCCCCACACGGCGCAGAGCGCCAGGAAGCCTGCGCCGGAGGGATGAGCGACCAGGGCTTCCACCTGTCCGCACGAGGGAGGGCGCCAATCGATGCGGGCGCCGCGCTCGTCGCAGAGCTCGCTGTGCGCGCCGCTCTGCGCGAGCACCCGCGGGGGCTTCGAGCCCGGGACCGCGGCGAAGCTCCAGGCATTGCCGGGTCGCCCGCACACCCGCCACTCGTTCAGGTCGATCGCCACGACGCCCCGCTCCTCGCTGGGGTCTTTGAGCTGAGCCCAGAGGATTCGGCCGCCGGGGAGAGAGAGCGCGCTCTCGACGCCGCGGTCGGGGAGCATGAAGGGGCGCAAGGAGGTCCAGCGCACGACGTCGAGCGGGTCGCGCGACAGGTGCAGAACCTGGCCTCCACTTCCGACCAGGCGGATCGCGTCGCCTTCGACCTCGACCGGCGGGCGGAACCCCAGGGCTTCGGGTGCGCGCAGCCACCCGATGCGCCGCGGCAGGCGATCCGAGACGTCGATCTCGCGGAGGAAGACCCAGCGGCCGTGCACGGAGACGAGCACCAGCGTGGCACCGCCGTCCGCGAGGGTCCGAGAAGGAATCGACTCGGCGCTCCAGAGCGAGGCGACCACGTCTGCCGTGGGCTCGCCCCGCTCGGCGCCCGGAAGGACGTGCTGCTCGATGCACCACTGGACACGGACCCTCTTCGCGCAGTCCTCGACCGCGACGAGCCAGGCCGCGGCCTCCTCCCCTTCCGCCGCCTCGGCGGCGCGGCGAGCGCTCTCGCGCGCCGAGACCCAGTCGCGACGAGCGCGCGCGGCCTCGAACGCGGCAGTCGGACCCGCGAGCCGCTCCCGGGTCGAGAGCCGGCGGTGGAGGGCGTCGGCGCGCTCGGCCTCCGCCGGGTCGAGCCGCGCCCGTGCGGCGGTCAGGCCCTTTCGCGCCGCGCACAGATCGCCAGCGTCGATGAGCGCGGCGATCTCTTCGAGCGCTCGCGAGGCGGTGGATCTCGCGCTCGCCGGTGCGTCCGCGCGTGCCTCTGGACGTGCGGCGTCGTCGCGGGAAGAGGGAGCGCTCATAGTCGCCTCCGGCGTGGATAGTCATGCACACGCGGACGCACAGTCTAGCTTTGGCGGAACCTGAGCGGGCACCTTCGCCGGAGAGGGAGCCGGGTGTGTGCTCCCACACACGACTGGAGAGCCCCCCAGGGCCGCGGCAATGTCCCCCCTGCCCTGACGCGCGCTGCCGCGCCGCGACCGGCGCGCCCCGGACTTCAGCCTTTGGATGCCGGCGGCGTTCCGTCCGCGGTCTCGGTAAGCATGTCCGACAGGTACTCGGCCTCGAGGCGCGGCGGCAGGCAGGGCTGGAATTTCGAGAGCCGCGCGCGGTCCAGCCCTTCGGCATACGCCAGCGCGTCCCGACGGCTCGGACGGGCCTCGGCGCGGAGCCGCTCCAGCGCCTGGCGAATCGCGACCTCACTCTGACCGGCCGCGTCTCGGAAGCCGATGACCAGATTCCCGCTCGTGACCTTCTCCCCGAGAATGCCCTCGAGCGACTTCGCGAGCACGTTGTTCCGGCGGCCGCCCTCGAAGTTCCAGAGCCGATAGCCGCCGCCGTCCGGCACGAGCGGTGTTTCGCAGTCCAGGAGATAGGCTTGCTCCGCTCGGAGCTCGTCGAGTTTGCTGTGCGCCCGCCGCGACCACCAGGGGTCGGAATCCGAGGAGACAAGGACCTCGCGGATGGCCTGGCAGAGCTCGCGCCTCAGGATCGTGGGGCGCCCGTTCCAGCGCGCGTGCCTCCCCTCGGGCGCCGGCTCGACCCGGAGGAGCCCGCGGCTCAAGTCGGCGCTCGCCACGCGCCAGCTTCGAGCGGCCAAGGTGAACGTGAGCTGCGCGAGCTCCTGGCCTTGCACGAAGGCCGCTTCGACGGTCCCGATCTCCTGTCCGCCGTGCAGCACCGTCAGGATGCGCGGGGTCGAGAATACCGCGTACAGCTCGGTGAAATTCCTGAAGCCATAGAGGCGTTCCCCGCGCGGCCCGAGCGAAAGCCGGCCGTCCGCGCGCAGGAGAATGCCCTGGGCGATCATGTGCTCGATCAGCTCCGAGCGATCCGCGACGCCGATTCCGGCGAAGGGCGCCGCGCCCGAAATCCAACCCCACCCGTCGCTTTCAGGAATTCCCTCCTCCTGGATGGATAGGGCGATGAGCTGGTGCGCGAGGACGTGAAAGGCGCGGTCCGGCGTTCGAACAGGCTCGACGTAGCCGCGCGCGTGCAGGCGAAGCAGCGCCGCCGCCTGGAGGAGCTGGTCGGGGTCGGTCGCGAGAAGGGTGAAGTTGGCGCGCGTCCCCTCTCGCCTCCCCGAGCGCCCGAGCCGCTGGAGAAACGAGGCGACCGAGGTCGGGCTCCCGACCTGGAGCACGTGGTCGAGGTCGCCGATGTCGATGCCGAGCTCGAGGGCGCTGGTGGCGACGATGACGCAGTCGCGCCCCTCGGCGAAGGCCCGCTCGGCGCTGTGGCGCTCCTGCGCGGAGAGCGAGGAATGGGTCACGTGCACGTCCACGCCGCGGTCTCGAAGCAGCCGGCCGATCTGCTCGACGCCCCGCCGGCTGTCGACGAACACGAGCCGCTTCTTGCCCGGGTGCAGCTCAGCGATCAGCTTGGCCGCGTTCTCGCGGCTCCCGACGAAGTCGAGGGCGAGGTCGGCCGGGGCGCGCGCCCCGGGGGCGCGGACCACCGCCCGCTCGCGCCGGGAGCTGCCGCAGAGCCACGCGAGGACCGCCTCCGGGTTGCCGACCGTCGCCGAGAGCGCGATCCGCTGTAGGTCGTGGCCGCAGATCCGACTGAGCCGCTCCAGAACGGCCGAGAGGTGGACGCCGCGATCGTCGCCGACGAAGGCGTGCGCCTCGTCGATGATGACCGCGCGCAGGTTCTGGAAGAGCCGGCGCGACGGGATGCCGCGGCTCATCAACATCACCTCGAGCGATTCCGGGGTCGTCAGGAGCACGTCCGACGGGTCGCTCGCGAACGCCTTGCGCTCGCCCGCCCGAGTGTCGCCGTGCCACTTCATCGCACGCCGGCCAATCAGGCCGCAGTACCGCGCGATCCGGTGCTCCTGGTCATTCAGGAGGGCGCGGATGGGCGCCAGATAGAGGACCGAGACCGGTCGCCAGTCCTCCGCGTCGATGCGCGAGAGCACCGGGAAGAAGGCAGCCTCGGTCTTGCCCCCGGCTGTGGGCGCGAGGATGACGCAGCTCTTCCCGTCAAGAATCGGGTCGATCGCCAGCTCTTGCACGGGCCGGAGAGCGGGGAATCCGAGGCCGTTCACGATCTGGTATTGGAGCGCCGGCGAGAGGCGGTCGAAGGCGGGCATGATCAATTGGATTTCGCGACCGAGGCCGCCGCGTATGCCTGGTGCGGATGGGTCGGATTCTCGGGATATCGCAGGCGCAGCCGACCCGACTGCACGAGATCGGCGAGGTAGTGGGTCCGAAGGGTCTTGATCGAGCGCCCGGTCAGGCGAGCGAGATCCTCGGCTTCGAGGAAGCGCACCGCGCATAGGCTGACGATGGCCTCCTCTACCTGCCGAGGCGAGAGCCGCTTCCTACCCCGGAGGGGCGCCGCGATGACATCCAGCCGGACAGCCTCTTCGGAGTCGGCGGCGGCGCTATGGGGTAAGCTCCCCGCGCTATGGGGTAAGCTCCCCGCGCTATGGGGTAAGCTCCCCGCGCTATGGGGTAAGCTCCCCGCCTCGGCCGGGTCGCTATGGGGTAAGCTCGCCACGTTGTGGGGTAAGCTCCCGGAATCGGGTGGGTCGACGTGGGACGTCCCCGTACTCGGCTTCGAGGCGGCGCCTGGGTCCTCCTGCCGGGCACCCAGAAGGGGGTCCGCTAAGAACCCGAGTGCCGCGCCATCAGCCGGCCGCTCCCCAGGAAAGTAGTAGAACGTCCGCTTGTGCTGACCGGAGCTCTCGAGCATTCCCTTCTGAACCAAAGAATAGAGAGCCAGCGTCACATCACGTGAATGGGCGTCCGTCATGCTGCTCAATCGAGAATGAGTCACCGACCTCTCGAGCGCGACCGCGATCAAAGCAAGCCGTTGTACCTCTGACAGCTGATTGAACACCGGACCGAAGCGATGCTCCAGGGAGGCGACCGTCTCCGCGGGGACCAAGCTCGCCATGCGTAACTGAAAGACGGTCTGCTCGTTGGGCGAGGTCTCCTCGGTCAGCTCGGGCGCGCGCCACTGCTGTTGTCGCCAAGAGGCATAGATCTTCGGCAGCCCCGACCCCGCCTGCTCGCCGAGGCCCACGTACCGAAACATCGCCTGGAGCCGCCTGTTGCGGCAATCGCTGACGCCGCCCCTCACCGCCGCGTCCACCGGCATCCGCATAGCGCCCGGGTTCCGGAATCCGAACATGTCCGGGCGCCGAACCACGAGCAGCGATACTCGCCCCGTATAGTCGGCATGGATGAGGGTGTTCACCAGCGCTTCGCGCAGAGCCTGGTGCACGGCGGTCTCTTCGACGCGGACCCCTTCATCGGTGGTCCGGAACGGCACCTTCAAGTCTCGGAAGAGGCGGGTGATGACCAGCTGGTAGAAGTCGTAGAGGTTGCCGGACCAGGTCCCGTCGAGCGTCACGCGGTCGACCCAACGCGGCTCGGCCCTCGCCTCCGGGCGCTCCTGGTAGTCCAGCATGAAATAGGGGAACTGCTCGCGAAGCTCGGGCAGCTTGCCGAACATGAGCAGACCAGCAGCCGTCAGGCCCTCGGCGCCGCTCGCGCAATCTCGCTGCCAAGCGCCGATCGACCGAAGGAACTCCCGCTCGTCAACGCCGTTCCACGGATGGTCGGGCTTCAGGGACTTGAAGTTCTGCCGGTACCTGGCGATGGTCCCGGCATCCAGGTCGCGAGCGCCGTAGCCCGCGAGCACCCTGCCGTCGCGCTCGTCCTCGACCTGCTCGGCGAGCATCCGCCGCACTTCCTCTTCCGTGCAGCGGTAATCCCCTTCGAAGTTGCGCCGAAACGTTCCAGTGAGGGGATTTCCGTTGACGAAGACTGGTCGCTGCTTTCGCGTGGCGCGGGGTACACGCACGCGGACGACGTGCTTGCCCTCGACCTCGAGGTCCTCGACGTCGCCGTTGAGCGGGAGGCAGGCACTCACCTTCTGGCGGTTGTTCAAGGCATCCCAGAGCGCCTTGAGCACGCGCTCGACATCGTCGATACCCCGAACGCGCAGGGCACCCTCATGCGTCTCCTCGACCCCGAGCAGCACCTGCCCGCCGTCGGTGTTCGCCATGGCCGAGTAGGTCTCGAAGAAGCTCGCCGGGACCTCACCGCGGCCATCCCGGCCCTGAGCGGCCTTAGCCTCCAGCTCCATCCCCTCGGTGAGCTGCTCCAGCTCGGCAATGCTCAGGCTCATCGCGACGCCGCTCCTCTCGAGCGCCTACTCCTGCGCCCCAGCGCCGAGGTCGAGCGCGATGTCGTCCGGGGATCGCTCCACGCCCGCCGCGGCCCGCTCCTCGACATTCATCTCCGCCGCGGCGACTTCTACCCGATAGTGCTCCCGCGGCTCGAAAGAATCGAACTGGTCAACGCGGTCGAGCAGCTCCAGGACGAGCTTCTTGAGGAAGAGCCGCGGAGCGATGCCGACCTTCCCGCCGAGCTTGCCGGAGACGGCGCTCGCCACTCCGCTCAGGACCGCGTCGTCGACCTTGGCGGCGAGCCTCTGGGCGTGAGCGCTGGGGTAGAGGTCGCGGACCTTGCGGCCGACCTCGAGCATCCGCGCCGCGTCGAACGGCAGCAGCCGGATCTGCGGCGCCTTCGGGTTGTCGAACTCCGGCGCTCCGAACTGGACGTGCAGCCGCTGCTCCAAGGGAGGGAGCCGCTTCACGCCCTGCGGCCCCTCGTAGAAGGCCGGCGTGCCGGTCACCACGAGGTACAGCCCAGGGTAGCGCCCTCCCTCCACCTCGTCGAACAGCTGGCGGAGCGCGTTCAGGCTCTTCTCGCGCACGTCGCCGCGCATCCGCTGCACCGTCTCCACCTCGTCCAGCACCAGCACCAGCCCCCGGCGCCCCGTCTGCGCCAGGACCGAGAGCAGCCCTCTCAGGAAGCCCGCCGCGGTGTTCGTGTCGATCTCGCCTTTGACGCCAGCTTCGCGTTTCGCCGCCGCCCCGACGTTCGGCTGGCCCATGAGCCAGGCGAGCAGGCCGTCGGAGGTGGCGGCGTCCCCTTCCAAGCGCGCCCGGTGGATGGTCCGCAGGACCGTCGCGAACACCGGCTGCGTGGCGGAGACCTTGGAGAGCCGCGCCTCGAGCAGCTCGCCCACCGCCTTGGCCACCGCGGCCGCGTCCTCGCCCGGGAAGCCGGGCCGGGCGAGCACCTCCTCCTCCAGCTCATAGAACCAACGGTCGATCAGCGACCGGAAGGCGCCCTCTTCCCACTCGCGCGTCCTGAGGCTCTCCACCGCGCGCCGGTAGAGCGTCTCCATCCGGTGGAGCGGCGTCTCTGTCTCGGAGATCTGGACCTCGCCCACGGCAAAATCCCTCTCCAGCGCCCGGTGCTGCACCCACCGGGTGAAGAAGGTCTTTCCGCAGCCGTACTCGCCGCGCACCGCTTTGAAGGCGCCTCCGCCGCGCGCGGCGCGGTCGAGCTCCTCGTCGATGGCCGCGCCAAAGCGGTCCAGCCCGGTCGCCAGCAGCTCGATGCCGCGCCGAGGCACCGTGCCCCGGCGGAGCGCATCCACGATCTCCCGCCGCTTCACCTCGCTGGGCTCCATGTCATTCGTCCTTGAAGATCGCCCGGAACGACTCGCGGTCCAGCTTCACGAGCTTCTCCTGGGCGTCGTTGACGATCACCGGGGTCCCGTCCACGTTGAGCGCCTCCTGGAGCATCGAGACCGCGCCGGGCACCCGCCCCGGGAGCGTGCTCGTCCGCGCGGCGAACACCTCCGGCGGCAGCCGGCCCTCGCTCTCGAACAGCGCGGCCACCGCTTTGAAGATCCAGTCCCGCCAATCCTTGAGCTTCGGCCGCCGCTCCAGCATGGCCTTGAAGACGGCGGAGCGCTTCAGGAGCTCGACCTCCGGCACCGATGCGGGCGCGGCCTCCACCGGCTGCGAGGCGGGCCGCGCGAACGGCAGCGCCACCTGCTGGACGGCGACCTTCGGCTCCCGGGGCTTCCTCGAAGTGAGGGGAGCCGGGGCCGCCTTAGGCAGGTCGAGCGTCCAGAACGGAGGTTTGGGATAGGCCATGACCTCCAGCTCGTCGACGGCGCCTCCCGTTTCGCCCTGGGCGCGCAGCGCCTCGGCGAGCTTCTCGTGCGCCACGAAGACCGCCGGCGCCACGACCTCAGCGAGGGAGGCTCCGCCGTGCTCCCCTTCCCTGGTCGCCGAGCTGTAGCTGTCGGTCTCCGACCAGAGCAGCGCCACGCGCTCCTTGCCCCGGGGGCGCCAGACCCGGTCTCCCGAGAGCGCCAGCTCCCGCTCGCCCGGCTCCTCTCCGGGGCCGAGCGCCCGCCACCGAGAGCCGGTGGCCTGAGGGACGGCCAGGCTCTCCAGCCGCGTGCCCGGGACGTGCCCGTGATCCGCGACCAAGAGGATGGCTCGCCCCGCCGCGCGGGCACACTGGAGCAGGTCGCGCAGCGGGCGGATGTCGTCCACCACGGCGCGGTAGCGCACCTGCTGCCCCGCCCTCAGCGTGTCGTCGATGGCGTTCAGGACGAGCCCGACGACCCGCTCGTCGGACGCCACCAGGTCGCGCGCCTTGCGCGAGGCGCCGCCGCTCGGGTCGTCCACCTGCGACGAGAGGAGCAGCTTCGGGACGGCGCCCTCCAGCACCCGGAGCAGCCCTCGGTGGGACTCGAAGCGCTGGGGGTCGCCCGCGGTCGAGAGCGCCTCGCCCGCGCGCGGGAGCTTGCCGGCGAAGAAGGCCGAGCGGCTCACGTCGGTGACGGTGGGCAGCGCCGCGAGCATCGGCTCGAGCAGGCGCTTGCCGTCCTTCCCGAGCTGATGCTTGGTCGGCGCGAAGCCGTGGGCCTCCAGGTCGAGCAAGAGCTCGCAGGCGTTGGGCCAGGCCATGCCGTCGAGCATCAGGACCAGGAGCTTGCGGGACTTCGACTTCTCCAAGAAGGGGACGGCGAACTGCTCCAGCGCCTCCTCTATGGGCACGGCGGGCACCGCCCCCGCGCCCCGCGGGCGCGCGAGCCAGGGCGGGAGCGCGTGCGCGAAGGCCTTGTCGTACTCGTCCCGGAGCCGGCCGATCTCGTCCACGACCGCGGCAATGGCCTCGCCCAGCGGATCGCCCGCGGCGCCCCGCGCCGTGCGGCGCGCGTGGTCCAGGAAGGCGCCCTCGCTCGAATACCAGGCAGCGAGGAATGGCACGCGGTCCGCCTCGGGCTTCTCGAGCGCCCTCGAGAGCTGCTCCCTGCCGGAGAGCTCGCGCCAGGCGAGGAGCCGCAGGGCCATGCGGCTGCGCTCCAACAGCGCGGCCTGAGAATCCTCCTGCGCCCGCTCGTGCCCCCGCAGCTTCGCCTCGGCAGCCATCGCGGCGTCGAGCGCCGCCCGGTCGCCGGGGCACCCGAGCGCGGCGCGCAGGGCCAGGGCCGCCGCCGCCTGGGCGAGCTCGAAGGCGCGAGGCAGATACCGGCTCCTCGCGAGCGCGGCGTCCACGTCGCCCCCGGGCGGCAGCATCCGCTCCGCCTCGGAGAACACCGCCGCCAGCGCCGAGTGGCCGGCCAGCTTGAGAGAGAGCCGGGGGGCGAGGAACGCCCAGCCCGTCATCAGCCCCCGGTCCGACTCCGCGCCCCTCAGCTCCGGGTCCAGCGCTTCGAAGATGCTCGCGAGTCGGCCCCTGAGAAAGCCGTTCTCGGGGAGGTCGTGCGCCGCCGCGTCGAGCGCGAAGGCGAGCGCCGCGACCTGGATTCCCTTGTCCTGCTCAAAGGCGCGCCAGGCGATGCGGGCGACGCGTCCCACCGCGCGCTCGAGCCAGGCGTGCAGGGCATCGCGGAGCCCCGTCCACCGGGCCAGCCGGCGGGCGAGCTCGGCTCCGCCCGGGTGCACCGCTGCGAACCTCACCACCTGCTCTTCTGCGCCGAAGTCAATCTCGGCCGCGCCCGTGAGCCGCCGGAGCAGCGCGCGCCAGGCGGCGTCGAGGTCGACCACCATCCCCGAGATGGGCTCGAAGCCGCCGCCCTCGTCCAGGATGGCGTCGACGAGCGGCTTCGCCGCCAGGACCTCGGGGCTCACCGCGCTCGCCTTGAAGCGCGCGGCCACCCGGCGCCCGCGCTCGATCTGCAGCACCTTCCCTTTGGCGACTCGCGCGGCGACGTCGAGTGGGATTCTCAGGCCGTAGCCGACGAGGAGGACGACTCCCTCGCCCTGCTCCGGGAAGGAGAGCGCGCGCCGAAGCTCGAGCTCGCAGCTCACCTCCTTGACCCAGAACTTCGCCCGCTTTCCCTCGTACGGCACTTCCGCCCAGGGAGAATCGAGGAGCTCCTGGCTCGCGCGCCCAAAGAGCGCCACGTTCGGCGAGCGGTGCCGGTCGGCGTGGAGGCGGCGCAGCTCCTCCTCAAGCTCTGCCCGGCCGATGACTGGCGCGCTCGCGGCGATGGACGCGCTGCTCGGCGGCGCCAGCTCGGAGGCGGGTCGAGCGTTCGGGGAGGCGCTCATCCCTGCTTCTCCCGCGTGACCTTCCACTCGAAGGTGACCTTGGCGCCCGGCCCCGCAGCGCGCAGCGCCTCCTGGATCCGCGGGCGCGCCCGCTCCAGCGCCTCGAGCCCTTCCCCCTGCTCGGCAGCGACCACCACCTGCTCGGCGCCCGAAGCAGCTTGGGTCGACACCATCCGCGGCGGGCTCAACACCGCCTGGGCCTGAAGCCCGAGCTGCCTCAGGGAGGTCGCGAGTGAGACGTGGAGCGCGTCAGCGCCGAGCGCACGCTTGACCTCGGCGACGATGGCCTGCGCCTCCGGCTCGGAGCGGGCGAGGAGCTGGTCGAAGACGTTGAAGGTGAGCTGGTCCTCGAGCGCGCGCGCCGTCTCCGCCGCGGTCGCCACGTGGCGGCCCATGGCCGTGAGGCTCGTCCCCGCCAGGTTCGCGTCGGCGAGCGCCTGCACCAGCTCGACGCGGCCGCTGCGATCGAGGGACGCGAGCAGATCTTCCAGGCGGAGCGCGGTCGCCAGGCGCGCAAATCCCTCGTCGCACCACGGCGGCCGGCTGCGCAGCAATCGGCTGACCTCGCCGGCGCGGCCTCGCAGCGCCTCCTCGCGCTTGCGCTTCACCTCGTCCGCGAGCCTCGCCAGGTGGCTCGGGTTGAGCGCCTTCCCGCCCAGCGCGATCCCGAAAGCCCCACCGGCCACTTCCAGCGCGCGCTGCCAGTCGCGCTCGCCGGGCATGGGCACGGCGACCACCCGGGCGTCCGGCGGCACCTTGCCCGGAGTGAGCTCGACCGCGCGCCCGGCGTCGTCCTGCACAAGCCGATTCTGGGCGATGGCGAAGCAGATCACCGCGAAGTCGGCCACCTCCGGCGTCAGCCCCATCGCGTCGCCCTCGTCGAACAGGCGGGCGATGTGCTCCACCGTCGGGGCCTCCTGGCCCTCGGCGCGCAGGCGATTGGCTACTTCCGTGAAGCGCTGGGGCCGGAGCGCTCCGGTCGTCTCGGTGAGGGTGACGACCCCGAGCTTGTGCGCCACGTCGAGGGCTTCGAGCTCGGCGCCGTTCAAGCTCATCCGCTGGTTCTCCGCCTCGACCACCGCCGTGAACTGGCGCAGCGCCTTCTCCAGGCGCGGGCGGGTGACCTTCTCCCGGAAGTCGGGATGCCGCGGGTGGAGCTGATCGAGCAGCTGGTCGATGGCGGCGTACAGGCCCTTCGCCAGGTCGGCCGCCGCGAGCGAGCGAATTTCACGCCCCTGCGAGAGGATCACGAAGTGGCGCTCGGGCTTCCGCGAGGGGTCCAGCTCGCCCTCGTCGCGCTTCAGGCCGTAGGCCGCGAGCAGCGCCCGGCGCACGCGCTGGTGCTTCTGCGCTCGCAGGCTCTCCAGCTCGGCGCGGGCGCGCTGCTGGTCCTCGGGGCGCAGGTTCTCCACGAAGGGCCGCAGCCCGCCGGAGACGAGGAAGTCGATGACGACGAGGTCGCCCAGGTCGCGCTGGATCCGCTCGTTGAAGAAGCTGGGGAGCCACACCACCGTCGGGTGCGAGCGCCCGCTCGCCATGAACGCGTGGAGCCGCTGCTCGTCCTCGTTGGGCGAGTAGGTGCCCTCGTCGAACGGGTAGTCGATGACGACGCGGAAGTCCTGGCCCTCCGGCACCATGAGCTGGCTGTCGTCCATCTCGCGGACGTTGCCGTAGTAGACCGAGCCTTCGCGCCCCGTGCCTCGCCAAATCACCGAGTGCTTCACTTCCGACGGCACCGGCGGGTCTCGGCGCAGCTCCATCTCCTGGAAGAGGAGCTCCTTCAGCTTGTTCCGGCGCGCGCCCGGTTTGTCCTCACCCCGGGCATTCTCCAGGATGGGCTTGAGGTCGATGCCCTCGAGCTCGACGTGGATGCGCGGGTCCGCACCCTCCTCGATGCGGAGCTTGCCGACCTGCGCCGCCCACTCGCGCAGGCGCCCGAGCGCCATGCTCGCCTCGGCGCCGGGGATGGGCGCTCGCAGCGTGCCGTGGTTGAGCTGCACCAGGCGCGTGGCGGTCAGCGTGCGCAGCACCGGCACCTCGGGGACGAGGGCGCTCAGGAGCAGCGTCTTGAGGATCCGGTTGTCGGCGCGGCAGCGCACCCGGCTGCAGCCCGAGCAGCCGAGGTGGACGGGGTGGTCGTCGCGCAGCCTCTGGCAGGTCTCCTTGGTGGCCGTGTTGTTGTGCACCTGGAGGACCGGGAGCAGCTCGTTCTGGTAGAGCCGCTTCGCGGCGCGGAATCGCTCGCGCATGGCGCCGTCCATCGGCTCCTCGCCGCCGGCCAGCACGTCCCAGAGCTCGCCCACAGGCACCACCTGGCCCATCTGGAAATCCTGGAGGTGGTAGACGAGCAGCTCCATCAGCACCTTGAGGGCGGTGCGCTCGCGCTGGAGGTAGTGCGAGAGCGCCACCAGCGCCTCCACCAGCGCCGGGCTGAACGGGTAGAGGTTGCGGAAGTCCTTCTCCGTCCAGCTCTCGCCTAGGAGCGTGCCCCAGGCGTTGCCCAGGCCGCGGCGCATGCCGTCGAAGGCGTCGTCCAGGGCCTTCGCCGCGGCGGCGTCCTTCGGGCGGACCACCTTCTCCTTGACGATGGCGGGGAGGTTCCGGTCCTCGAGCGGCACCACGTCGAGGCGGCCCTCCCAGTACTTGAGCGAGTCGCGCAGGGCGATGGCGTCGGCGCCGGCGAGCTGGTCGCCCACGAGCTCGGCGATGTCGCGCTGCCGGGCGACGTAGCTCACCATGGGGATGGGCCGGTGCGCGTCCTGCGCCTCGACGAGCTTCACGATCTTCGGCGCCTCGGCGTTGAGCCAGGCGCGGTCGCTGGCGCGGCTGGAGAGCCAGAGGACGAGCTCGTCGAGGAAGAAGGCGACCGCGTGGTAGCCCAGGCTTGCGGCGTGGCGGGAGAGGACCGCGAGGCCCTCGTCGAACTCCTTCCAGTTCCCGGAGGAGGCGATGCCGGCGAACCACGGCGTGCGCGCCAAGGCGCCCGCGAGGCGCTCGCGGTCGGTGGCGTCGGCGCTGCGCCGGGCGGCGTCGAAGGCGGTGGCGTCCCAGACGCCGGCCGCGGCGAGCTGGCCCCAGCCCTGCGCGGCGGGCTGGCCGGCGTTGAGCTTCCCGAAGAAGGCGGCGTCGCCGACGGAGCGACGCAGCTCCTCGGCGCCGTCGAACAGCTTCGAGTCGGCAAACAGAGCAGGAAGAGCAGCCGTGGGGTGGTTCGCGGCGATGTATTCGAGGTAAGCCGGGAAGAGTTTCTCCTCGAAGGAGCGGGCGCCGATCATGTGGAAGTGGAGCCGGAGGACCTTCCGCTCCTTCACCCACTCGTGCTTCGCGTAGAGGGCGTGGAGCTTGGGCTGCGTCCACGGCGCGGGGTGGTTCGCGAGCAGGAGCGAGAGCACGCCCATGAACTGGCTCTTGCCGGAGCCGAACGAGCCGTGGACGTAGGCGGCCGTGCTCCGCCGCTCGCGCAGGGCCGAGCTGGCCAGGGTGAGCGCTCGGTCGAAGGCGTGAACCAGGTCGTCGGTGATGGCGTAGCGGTCGAGGAGCGCCTCCGGCTTCGCCACGTCCTCGGCGAGGCGGATGACGAAGTCGCTCTTCTTGACGTCCGCGGGGAGGTCCAGGATTTCGCGCAGGTTCATTCCGCCGCTTCCTCCGACTTTGCCTTCTTGCGTCGGGGTTTCTTCGCCGCCGGGGTGGGGGGGCTCCTCTCCGGGGCTTGCCGAATCGAGGGCGAGCTTATCTTGCTCGGCGCCGTTCCGGGACGTTTGTCTGGCGCACGACCACGACCGGTCCCCCAGGGAACACCGGAACGGAATCACGAGTGGTTCCGTGCATCAGAGTTGCGGATAGGTCGCTTCGGGTTGCGTTTGAGTCGTTTTGTCGCTACCTTCTGACCTTAGGAGGCCTCCAAGAGGTTCCGCCATGGAAGCCGCAGCCCACACAATGGAAGACCTGATCCGCCGGATGACACCGGTCGCCGCGCCGCCTGAGCAGCAGGCTCAGGTGGCCGCGCTGTCCAGGGCGCTCGAGGGAATGGTCCACCCGCCGAAGCGGCGAGCGCCCAAGTGCCAGCTCGTCGGTCCGAAGGGCGAGAGCATCGCGCTTCCCGAATCGGTCTTCTACGTGCTCGAGCGCGTGGCAGAGGTGCTGGCGCGGGGTGATTCGATCACCGTCGTGCCCGTTGGCCGAGAGGTGACCACGCAGCAGGCGGCGGACCTTCTCAATGTGTCGCGGCAGTACCTCGTGCGCCTTCTCGACGAGGGGCACATCGCCTTCCGCAAGACGGGCAAGCATCGGCGGCTGCGGATCGAGGACGTGCTAGAGTTCAAGGAGAAGCGCGACAAGGATCGTCGCGCCGGTCTTCGCGAGCTCTCGCGGATGACGCAGGAGTTCGGCGGGTACGATTCCGAGCTGAAGTAGTAGGTTTCTGCTCGAGGTTTCATGGTCCCGGCGCCCTTCATCGTCGTCGTGGATGCCGGGAGGTCTAGGATTTCGCGCAGGTTCATTCTGCTGCTTCCTCCGACTTCGCTTTCTTGCTCGTGCGCCGCGGTTTCTTGGAAGGGGTGGGCGCCGCGTCTTCTGGGAGGGCGAGCTCACCCTGGGCGGCTCCCCGTTCACTCCGAGCTTGTCGCAGGGTCTGAGCCGGTCGAGCGGCTCTTCCCTTCCCCTTCCGCTCCTCCGGGCGCCAGGCGCGGAGGTCATCGAGCGTGAAGCCCAGCGCCCTCGCCTCGGTCTCGACGAAGGTCGCGTAGGCGTCCCCTGCGCGGTCCTTGGCGGGGTCGTCGTCCTGCCCGTTGTGCCATTGCCTCAGCCAGGGCACCAGCTCGAGCAGGCCGGCCAGGAGAGGCTGAAGACGCTCCTTCTCCCATCCGTCCTGGTTCTTGCGCTCTTGGTAGAGGGTCGCGAGCGCCTGGGCGCGCTGGAGGTGATCCCAGCCGGCCCATCCGATGAGCGGGCTGCGGTCGTCGTCGCGCTCGGCGCCGGGATAGGAGATGAAGCGCTCTTTGGGGACGTCGAGCTTGCCGCGGAGGCGCCAGTAGATGGGGTCGCGGTAGTCCTTCTGGTCGTATTTGGGCGGGACGGGGATCTCGGAATCCTTCTCGCCGGCGTCTTCGCGGCGCTGGAGGTCCCAGGTGTGTTGCCAGGCGGCGTGCTTCTCGATGCCGGCGACACTGAAGCGGGCGACGGCGACATGAGGGACAGCTTCGGCGAGCACGAGCAATGGCCGCCCGCGGTGGCGTCTTCGCCGAACAGCCATGTCGCGACTTCGAGCGTTCCAGGGAGCTTCATCAACTCCGTCTCGACCTGGCGAACGCTGCGCGGCGAGGGAGAATCCCTGGCTATCCGCTCGGCTCTTTCCAGGAGCCAGGCTGCCGCCGCCGCACGCGCCTCGTCCTCGAACGACCGTAGACTCCACCGCCGCTTGAATTCCGGCTTCTCGATGAGCCGAATCTGCGGGTTCCGGTCGATGATTGCGACTCGGGCCTCTATCAACCGCTGACAGGCCCGCGAATAGGTGGCGGGGATTTCCGTTGGGGCTCGGTAGCCGTTCCGCTCGAACCAGGCAGTGGACTGCCCGGTCTCTCGGCAATCCCGCGCGAGGACAACCTCAAAGGCGCGGTGCCCAGGATAGAGCCCACTTCGCTCGGCGGCTGCGGGCAAATCGTCGAAGGAGCCCGGAAATGCGGGCCAGACGCCGCTGCGCTCGCGATCGAGAAGTTCGCTATCCTCCGGCGTCAACAGTCCGAAAGCGGCATAGATAATCCAATCCAGCTCCTCCTGAACTGCGCACATGCAGGCCAGGGCTTGAGACGCGTCGCGCTCGCAGACGCGTAGAACCTCGCCCAACGAGCTCTTGCCAGGTTCCCATCGACTGAATGCTTTCGTCGGCATCAGGTTGTCGCGCCGCACAGCAAGAGCAGTAATCACCTCGGCGAGCGTCTGGATGCCGGCTGCGTGTTTCGGAATCGGGAGCTTTGCCAATGGCGTTCCGGCGTATTCGAGAAACTGCTCCCAAGTCTCCGTCTTGATTCCCTCGTTCACCCCCTGAGCACCCTTCGACGAGAAGCACTGGCGCCCCCAAAAAGCCGCCGTCGAGCTGTTCAAATACCCGAGCAGCGCGAGGTGGTCCTCCTCAGTCGCCCCCTCGGGGAGCTTGATGATGGGCGCGGACCGATTGAACACCTTCCCGCCGCGGTCGAGGACGAAGTGGTTGTGGGTGGCGACGAAGGCGAAGGCGATGGAGAGCGGGGTGCGGAGCTTGTCACGACCGACGTGCCGATACTCGAACCAATCCAGGCCGGCCTCTAGCTGTGTCTTGCCAAACATAAGCCGTTCGGAGAGCAAGATGCGCAGGGGCCACATGAAGCGCCGGGTCCGTTCCGCTGCCTGCGAGCGCCACCCATCATCGTAGGGGAAGAGCACGGCGAATCGCTGGCGAAGGACCAGTCGCGAACGCATTCCCCAATCCCGAAGGACCGGGCCGGGAGACCGTGGCGAGTCCAAACGTCAGCGGGAGCAACGAAAGCCTCGTCCTCTCCGGTAATCGCCATGAACCCGATGCTCTCGCTGACATCCCCAAGCCGCTTTTCACACCGACTCTCAAGCAACTCCTTCAACCCCGCCGCCCCACCCCCACCCAGCGACCACGGATGCTTCTCGAAGGTCGCCCGCTCCACCTCCGCGATCGACACGTACTCGTTCTCAAACCCGACCTCATCGAGATGCCCGACAATCGACCCCCAAACCTTCCCCTTCTCGGCATCCGCAGGCGTCTCCGGCTCGCCGCGCTTCCCGAGCACTGCCCGCACCTTCGAGGTCACATGCTTTCGATTTCGCCCAGCGAGAATCACCGTCGGCGTCCCGTGGCCCGGAATGAAGGCCCCCGACGTGTCGATGACGTGCGTGAGGTCGAGCTTCGGCAGCACCTCTTCAATGAGCTTCTTGCCGAACTCCCGTTTCATGAAGCTGTTGGCGTTGATAAGCCCGACGAAGCCGCTGGGCGCGGCAAGCTGGAAGAATCGCTCGGTGAACGGCGCCGCCAAGGCATACTTCCCGGCAGCACTCCGGGGATAAAGCTTGCGATACTTCTCGCGCAGCTTCGCATCCTTGCACGTGATGTACGGCGGATTGCCCACCACGACGTGGTACCCGCGCGAAAGCACCGGAATCGCCCGCTCGGCATTCTCCAACGTGAAGAGCGAGTCACCCCACTCCCTCTTCGAAGAAGCCCGCTCCACCAGCTCGGCCTGCACCCCCTTCGCGGCATACAGCAGCGAGTCCGCCACCACCAGGTTATCCGGCAGCCTCGGCACCTCGCCGAGCTTCTCCCCCGACTTCTCGATGTACGCCAGCGTCAGCCGAAACCGAGCAATCGACACAGCATACGGGTTGATATCGACCCCGAACACCTGCTCCAGCGCCGCAAGCGCATGCACCCTGCGGTCGAGCCCAGGCTTCTCCGCGAGCCGCGCCTCGAAGAGCCGGTCATAGGCCCCGAGGAGAAAGTGCCCCGACCCGCAGGTCGGGTCGATGACCCGCACCTCCTCCAACCCGAACTCCCGAATCGCCGGATCGAGCGTGAGCCCCAGAATGAACCGCTCCACGAAATCGGGCGTCTGAAGCAGCGCATACCGCTCGCGCACCGACTCCGAGAGGTCCTGATACGAGGTCGCCGAGAAACCGAGTGGAGCTCTCCGACGCCCGCCCACTCCGTTCCTCACGCCCTCGCCGCCCGCCACAGGCGCCGCGAAACTCCACCGCAGCGCCCCGTCCTCCTTCGTCTCCCGGAAGAAATCGAGCAACGCCTGAGCGACGACGCCGCTGGGGGCGAGCCGCCACGCCGGATTCCCTCTCGGACCGAGCAGCTCCTCGGTCCCCGGAAACCGAGACAACTCCTTGAAGACGGTAAGCAGGTAGTCCCGCGCATTGAGCGACGGAGCAATCTCGTAGAAGTAGTGCTCGGAGTCGGCCGCCCCCTCCCCCGCGATGCGCCGCCGCGCCACGAGCCCGCGGTCCTCGAGCGTACGCACGAAGACGCACGAGAGCACCCAGGCGGCGCCCACCTGCTCGATGAGCTGGTCGGCCCAATCCTCGAATCGCTCCGCGGTCCGGTCTTCCCCCCGCTCGTGCTCCCAGCGCTGGCGCAACACCGCATCCACCGCGGCGGCCTTGGCGCGAGCACGAAGGTCGGGCAGGAGCGTCTTGGCGAGGAGCGCCCCCAGCTCCTTGGCGAGCGTCTTCCCCTTCTTCGTTCCCCGGCTCACAAGCCACCTCGATGAAGGTTCCGAATCCAGCTTTCGGGCACGTGCAGCCGCTGCGCCGGGGCGGTGACCGGAATGGTCAAAGACTCCGTCACCGCGTCGATGGGCTGCGGCCCGTCGGCGTCGACCACCGGATTGAGCAGCAGAACGGCAGGCGCATTGTCGTCCTGAGCGGCCCGGACCAGCTTCTCGAGCAGGCCGTCGAGCCGATACCGTGCCACCAAGCCCGGGTCCTTCAAGACGACCGGCTTCTTCTCGGCGAGGAGCTTCGCGGCGAGCCGGTCCGCGGCGAGCCGCATCAACTGAAGCAAGTTCATCCAAACCGGCCCCTCCGGCCCCGCCCGGTCGGCCTCCAGCACCACGGCCTCCTCGACCTTCAACTCGCGCATCAGCTCCCAGGCCGCCGCGATCAGCTCGCGCTCCAGCGACCGCGGCTCGACCCTCAGCCGCAAGCCGAGCTCCGCCGCCGCGTCCTCGGCGTGCGCCCGATTCACGTCGAGAACCTTGAACAGGCTCTTCTGCGCCGCCATGCGAAGGGTCTGCTCGAACTCCTCCGCCTCCTGCACCTCGGGCGGGCGCTCTCTTCGAGCGGCCGGAGCCGCGGCGGTCATCTTCCGCGACGAGAGCGCCTCGGTCCTGGACGGAGCCTCGGCGAGGTCGGCCCGAACATAGCGCGCCCGCTCCTCGCTCCAGGCGAGCTTCAGCTCCGCGATCAGCGCATCCAGCTCCGGCCGCGCCGGCAGCGCCGCCGCCTCCGGATAGCGAGCCGCGACGAGCCGCGCGACCTCCTCCGGCGCGATCTCGGCGCCCAGCGCCCCCGCGCAGAGCCGCAGCGCGCGGGCAGCCGGCATGCCGCGGGGAAACAGCTCCAGCCGAGCGCTCCGGGCCGCCTCGCGGCTGGCCTCGGAGGCGAGGGAGAGGATTCGCTCGAAGGCGAGCTCGGCGAGCGGCGTCTTCTCGGCCACCGTTCCCAACCGGCGCTTCACGTCATCGGCCGCCGCGAGCGGGTCCTGCGCCGCGAGCTCGTCCGCCGCGAGCCCGAGCGCGCGGGCCGCCTGCAGGTGTGCCGCATCGGCGCCGGCCCAGAGCTGGTCGTTGACCCGCTCGAGGATGAGCCCGGGCTCGCTCTCGGATGAAGCCACCTCCGCACAAATCCGAACGACCGCCTCGACCCGCGCCTGCGCCTGCGGTCCGGCCTCCTGCCCCGGCTCGTGCGGGAGCGCAGAGGCGACGGCGGTGGCAAGGCGCGAGAGCGGAGCCACCCTCCCCAGAGACTCGAGCGCGCCGACGACGATGGCGCGAAGCGCGGCGACCTGCTCGGGCCGCTCGCGCCACTTGTCCCGACCACGGTTGACCGAGAGATAGACCGCCGGCCGAGTGACGCCCAGCACCGCCGCGATGGACTTGGCATCGCCCGGCGTCGCCCCCGCGAGCTCGTCCAGGCCGTAAAGGGCGCGAACGTGCTTCACCCACGCGATCGCCTTGGGCCCGCGGCTCGCGGGCAGGAACAGGTCGAGGAAGCCCTCGACGGTGGCCGGGGCACCCGTCGCCCTCTTCTGCTCCTTTTCCAAGAAGCCCGCGAGCGCCTCCTCGGCGCCGGGGAATCTCTCCAAAATCCTGCCAACGCAATCCTTCGCCGCCGCGGCCACCGCATGGAGCCGCCCGAGCCCGGCGTCCTCCAGAGCCGCCGCCGGCCCCTCCGCGACGACGCCGCGGACCTCGCCATCGGCGCCGCGATAGGCCGGCCAAAACGGCGAGGGCGGCGCTTCGTCCACCGTGCGGAGCTTCCGGTACCGCTCGGCGAACGCGAGGATCTCGCGGACCGTCCCGCGCCCCACCCCGCGAATGGACGAGAGCTGGTTCTTGGGCAGCGCCAAGAGCTCGCGAATCACCACCACGCCGGAGCGGTCCAGCGCGTTCTTGGCCGCCGGGGAGAGCGGCAGCGAAGGCACCGGCGTCTCGAGCGCGAGCGCCGCCAAGGCCGCGTCGTCCAGCCCGGGCACGGCCTCATCCCCTCGAGGCTGAGCCGGCGCGAAGCAGCCGACCCAGTGCGTGCGCATCTCCTCCGCGCTCTCGTGCCGGCGCGCCACGTCGCGGTCGAGCGCCTTCTCGAAGAACGCCACCAGCCGGTCGCGCACCGACGCATCGAACCGCTCGACCGCGAGCTTCACCCCGCCCTCGCTCGCCACAGCCGCCTCTTCGCCGGTGCCGAATCGAGGCAGGACGCCGGTCAAGAGCTCGTGGAGGGTCACCGCCGCCGAGTACCGGTCGGACGAGCTGTCCCATCGGGCGCCCGGGCGCGTCGCCAAGAACGGGTCGCGGTAGGCGGGCGTGCCCAGCTCCACCCGAGCAGGGTCGGCGCCGGCCAGCGAGAAGTCGAAGAGGAACA
Source organism: uncultured delta proteobacterium (assembly GCA_963772225.1). Lineage (GTDB taxonomy): Bacteria > Myxococcota > Myxococcia > Myxococcales > UBA5297 > CAVYWD01. Next base: position 808,667 of record CAVYWD010000001.1, read on the forward strand.
GGTGGCGCGCCTTCTTCGACTCGCCGGTGAGGACGCCCAAGTTCGCGGGCTTCACGTCTCGGTGGAGCACACCCCGCTCCTCCAAGACCATGAGCGCCGAAAGGAGGTCGTCGCCCCAGCGCCGGGCGTAGTCGAGGCTGGGCGGCCCCTCCTTGGCGAGGAGCGCCGCGAGCGTCTCGCCCGCGTACCCGAGCAGGAGGCAGTGCCGACCTTTGAGCACCGGCTCGCCCTCGAGGGAGACGACCCGGTCGCACTTGGCGCGGCGCAGCGCCTCGGCCTCCGCGGCCAGGCGAGGCTCCATCTCCGGCGAGAGCGGTACTTTGAGCGCAAACGACTGGTCCTCGCGCTTCACCCAGAGCACGCGCGCCGTCGAGCCCGAGCCGAGCATTCCCTTGACCGTCAAGCCGCCGCTCAAGGTCGCGTCCTTGCCGGCCTGGAGCGGATCCGCCTCTTCCTCCGCGGGCTCGTCCGGCCGAGTGGACGCGTCCTGGAAGAGGCCGAGCCACGCGCGCACGCTGTCCGCGCGCGAGAGCGGGCTGGGCGAGGTGGCGTAGGCGACGACCTCGTCGAGGCTCTTCAGCTCCTGCGCGTCCTCCGCCTGCCTCCCTTCCTGCAGCTCTCGGCGCCCGGCGAGGGAGTCGCTCGCGGCGGCGACGGAGAGCCCGTTCGCCCCGAGCAGCGCGTGCCGCTCCGCGAGGTCCGCGCCCGGGTGCTGCCCCGTGAGGACGTAGTAGGCGATGGCGCCCAGAGAGAAGAGGTCCGCCTCGGCCGTCCCGGCGCGCTGCGGGTCCTCGATGGCCTCGGGCGCCCGGTAGAGGAGCACCGGGTCCGACGAGAACGCGGTGAGGTGCTCGGTCCCGATGCTGGAGCCGGCGCGGGTGGCAAGCTGGAAGTTGTAGAGCTTGAGCTCCAGCGCGTTGTCGACCCGGCGGCGGACGAGGACCGCGCCCGGGTGGAGCCCGCGGTGAAAGATGCTCTTGCCGTGGCAGTAGGCGAGCGCCTCGGCCAGCGCCTGGATGATCTCCACCTTGTCCGAGAACGAGAGCTGCGGGTTGCGCCGGACGAACGCCTCCAGCGTCTGGGCGCCCTCGAACCGCTCGAAGGCGACCGCCGGGGCGCCGGTGGGCCCTTGAGGCCGGTAGTCGAAGACCTTGAGGACCGACCCGTGCTCCAGCGCCGAGAGGAGCTGCGCCTCGCGGTTGGCGGCGCGGCGGCGCTGGTCGTGCTGCTCGGGCGTCGAGGAGGGCGGCACCGGGTAGACGCGCACGCGCCGCTTCAGCTCGCGGTTCGCCGAGTGCTCGGCTTCCCAGTCCTGGAACTCGCCCCGCCCCTCCTCGATGACCTTGAGGAGTCTAAAGTCGCCCAGGCTCAAGTTGGGCCGGCAAGGAGTGAGGAGCTTCTTGAGCGCCTCGGCCACGGCCTTCATGGTCGGGCGATTGACCACGTGCCGGCGGAGGCGGTCGTCGGAGAGCGGGACCTCGCCGAAGGAGATGGCCTTCGCGAAGGTCTGCGCCGTGACGACGCCGGCCTGGCCGCTCTGCGTCAGGCTCACCTCGAGCTTCTCGTCGGAGAGGAAGACGAGCGGCTCGACCCACGGCCGCCGGGCGCCGTCGGGGATCTCGCGCTGGAGGAGGCTCGCCAGCACCTTCGCCTTGTGCTCGGTGGCGCGGCGCGGGTTGTCGATGGTCGTAGGCCTCCTGCCGGGGAGCGTGAACGTCCAGTCGGCGTGGTTCCCCTCGAGCTTGCCGGGGTGGCTCTTCACCTCAACGACATAGAGCGCGTGGTAGCCGAGGACGACCGCGTCGAGCTGGTGGATGGCCCCGTTCTGGGCATGCAGCTCGACGTCGAGCGCGGCGAGGTAGGGGTCGCCGGCGGGCAGGGCCTTCTTGATGAAAGCCAGCGCGTCCCGCTCCCACGAGTACGGCGACTCCCCTTCCATGAGGACGCGGTCCGGGGTGAGCGCCACGCCTAAGTCCCCAGGTCCTTGGCGATCGCCTCGGCCGCGGCGCGAGCGCCGGGCTCGGCATCGTCGGAGACGAGCAGCATGTCCGCCCGGGTGAAGCCGGCCGCGCGGGCAGCGTCGGCGGCCGCGCTCGGCGCGAGCATACGCGGGGCGCCGGCTGCGCCCAGGAGCGCCGCCGCGATGCCCAGGAGCTGCCGCTCGCCGGGCAGGCCGGAGACGAGCAGCACCTGCTCGGAGAGGTCAAAGCCGCGGCCGGCCTGAAAGTGCTCGGCCAAGGCCAGCAGGGCGCCGGCGCCGGCGGCGACGACTCGGGAGTGGGGAGCGATGGCCGCCGTGCGGTCGCGCGAAACGGCTGCGGGGGCGAGGCCCCAGGCGTGGACAACCTGGCTCAAGACCTCGGTCATGGGCGCCGAAGCAAGCGGCTGGGAGGCAAGCTGCAGAAGCGAAGCAGCGAGCGCAGGGCCGGCGCCCGGCCAATCCGGGCCGAAGGGCTCGTCATCGGCGAGGCCCGGGAGCGCGAGGATGGCGCGAGGCGCGAAGGCCGCCGGCGCGGTCGCCGCCGCGTTCCGGAGGAGGAGATCGATCCGGTCGGCGTCGCGAAGCTCACCCCGGAAAGCCCTCCACCGAGCGTCCGGGTCCGGACCATACGAAGCGCGTCGCGCGCCGCCCGCCTCGAGCGCGCGCAAAGCGAGGAGCGCAGAACGGTAGAAGGGCTCGAGGTCGCGCGAGCTTGAGGTCGTCAAGGAGGTCCCCCGAAGTGCAGGTCAAGGCTGAGATTCGGACCGGGCGGGAGTCTAGCACTGAGCTGCCGCCAGGAGACCAGGGCCGGCACACGGCACACGGCAAAGGTTCTAGCGACGACCGACCGGCCACGTCCTCATTCCCTCGGAAGCGACGCGCCGGTATCGTCCACCTCCGAGCCTCGACCCCGATTCCCATTTTTGCGAGCCCACGAAGCACCCGCGCAAGGCCCCTTCGATGAGCACAAGACTCGCCGGCGAGGTTCTGTCGGGCTTCACCATGGCGATGGTGCTCGCCATCGCCCTCTCGGTCCGAAAGAAAGCCCTGGAGCGGTTGCAGCAGGGCGAGCTCCTCGCGACCTTCCCTCTTCCCCCGGCGGAGCGCCGTCAATTCTTCCGGCTGGAGCTCGCACGCGCCAACAGCGGCGGGTATTGGCTCATTTACCTCTCCGCAGGCTTTGGCGTCGCCACATTTGGGAATTCTATTCCTCGACGGCATTGGCCTGGGCGGCCCGCTTCCCGGAAAACTATTCGTCGCCATCGGCGGGTCGGGGATAATCGTGTTCCTCGCCTTGGAGCTCGCGCTGGCCATTCGAGCCTGGAGCTTGGCGAGGGTCGCGTGTTTTCCACGGATCTGCTTCTGGGGACCGACCCAGGCTCTGGGGCAAGCTCGCAAGAGCATTCTACGATGACCACGACCCTGAGCTCGCCCCGTGGCTCGAATCGCCCATGACGACCACGGCCGCAGGTAGCTTTTCCGCATCCCAGTCGCCCGATCATCGGACGCCGACGATGCCCGGCGCGCGGTCGAGCAACTCTCGCGCCTCATCGAGAGCTCCCAAAGCCCGCTCCTCACGCTCTCCCGCCGCGCGTGACGCCGCTGGCCCGTGAGCGCGCGGCGTCTGGCTCGCGTGCAGGCGCAGCGCCGCTCTCGGCATCGCCGCGGTCGCGAGGTTCGGTTCGGCCAGGTCGCGCGCGACACGGATGCCCGGGAGGATGAACGCGGAGAGCCCCATCGCCACCGCCTAAGGCGGCGTCGAAGACGAGCTGCAGCGCCGTCGCTCCGCCAAGTCTCTCGGCCCTCATGCGCCTCCGAATCTCAAGCGACGTCGCTCCCATCGGACAACCGCGCCCAAAGGAACACCACGCGTGGCGCCTCGGACGACGGCTCCACGAGCAGCCAACAATGACGTGCTGCCCGACGCTGTTGGGTGCTGGTCTGCGGCCTGATTGGCGAGAACGCCCGTCAGTGCCTCGCGGGCGCGGAGAACACGGCGTCAATCGTCTCGGCGTCCACCGCGCAATCCAACCACGACTCGAGCTCTCCCGGGCCCGCTGAAGCAATCCGCTTCGCGACCTCCGGGGGCAGCGCCTTGAATCGCCGCTCGAGAATCAGAGTCAGGGCCTTGGCCTCTCCCTCGAGCCTCCCCTCGAGCCTTCCTTCGAGTCGTCCCTCGAGCCTCCCCTCGAGCCTCCCCTCGAGTCGTCCTTCGCCTCGCCCCTTGTCCAGCAGCTCCCTGGCGGCTCTCGAAAGCATCTCTTGCTCCTTGTCGCTCATCGACTTCCTCATCGCCGACTCGACTTTGCTCCATCCCCAGCTCGGCGGCCCGTAGGCCGTAATCATATATCGGACCGTCAGCAGGAAGAGCTCGGGCGATGCGCCGCGGACCTGGGCGAGCACCCGCCCGACCACCTCCTGGAGGTTCTCTTCAGTCACCCGCATGGAGTACTTCAGCACCGTCAACCCCGCCCTCAGCTCCGGCTCCTGCGAGAGCTCCTGGTCGTCCTCTTGGCCAAGGTCCACCAGCCCAAATGGAAAATCCAAGAGCTGGGCGCGAACCTCCTGCGCGGCGGCGACAATCGCCGAGAAGCGCAGAGGCACCTTCCACTTCCTCCGTCCGTGGTAGACGACGAGCGGGAAGATCGGCGGAAGCAGGCCCTTCTCGCCCCCGCGGCCCAGCCCCTCCCAGATCCGGACCTGATAGCGCAGCAGTTGAAGCGCGACTCTGCCGTCGGGCGCGCTCTTGTGCTCGATCAGGCAATAGACGAAAGCCTCGCCGCCCGCGCCTACCAGAACCCGATAGAGACGGTCGCACTGAGATGCGCGCATGTCCTCGTCCACGAACGAGCCGTCCACCAAGACCGGATCGCCGACCAGCTGATCCGCGATCTCCTTCGGCAGCCGCTCGCGAAGGAGCGCTCCGGCGGTTTTGGGTCGCGCCATGAGCGCGCGGAAGAAACGGTCGTGTTGGCTCGATGCGAGCTCCATCGGCTTCCCCCCTCTTTTTGCTGACTGGAGGAATCTAGCCGATGGGTCTGACAAGGCGGCGATGGGGCGCAATTCGCCCGCGTGCTCCGACGCCCGCCCTACCGTTACCGCCCCCGCCACCGCCCAATCGCCCGCGCCAATCGCTCCACGCCGGCCTCGAGCTTCGCCGGTCCACTGTGCGTGAAGTTGAGCCGCATCATCTCGCGGCCCTCACCCTCGGCATGGAACTCGCCGCCGGTGACGAATGCGAGCCCCTCCTCGATGGAGACCTTGAGCAGCTCCGCCGCGTCGCCCCCGTCCGACAGCCGCGCCCAGAGAAACATGCCTCCGCCGGGCCGGATCCACTGGAGCTGCCCGCCCAGCTTGGCCGTGAGAGCGGCGTGGAGCGCGTCCCTCCGCTGGCGGTAGGCGGCGCGCACGGCGACCACGTGAGCGTCGAACGACGGCTCGACGAGCAGCCGCGAGATGAGGTGCTGGCCCAAGGTGTTGGTGTGCAGGTCCGTCGCCTGCTTGGCGAGCACCGCGCGGCGCACGATGCCCGGCGGCCCGAGCAGGAACCCGACGCGAAGGCCGGGCACCGCCGTTTTGGAGAAGCTTCCTAGGTAGACCGCCCTGGCCGGGTCCAGGCCGTTGATGAGCGGCGCCGGCGGCGGCGCGTCGAACCAGATCTCGCGGTACGGATCGTCCTCCACGATGACGGTGCCTTCGGCTTTGGCCAGGGCCTCGCGCACCGCCGCCCGTCGGTGCTCGGGGTAGAGGGCGCCGCTCGGGTTTTGAAACGTGGGCGTGAGGTAGACGAGCTTCGGGCGCCGGCGGAGCGCCAACGCCAGCGCGGAGGGCACCACGCCGTCGCCGTCGCACGGCAGGAATGTGACCTTCGCCCCGAAGAAGCGGAAGACCTGGAGCGCGCCCACGTACGCCGGCGTCTCCACCAGCACCTCGTCCCCGGGGTCGATGAAGAGCTTGGCCATGAGGTCCAGCCCCTGCTGCGAGCCCTGGGTGACGAGGACGTCTTCGGCCTTGAACCGCCCCGCGGGGAACGGCGCGCGCGCGGCGATTCGCTCGCGCAGGACGGGCACGCCCTCCGTCTCGCCGTACTGGAGAGCCTGCGCTCCGTCCGCGGCGCGGAAGAGGTCCTGGGCGACGCGGGCCATGAGCTCGATGGGAAACAGCTCGGGCGCGGGGAGCCCGCCGGCGAACGAGATGACCTCGGGCCGGTTCACCACGCGCAAGATCTCGCGGATGGCCGAGCTGCGCAGGTGCTCGAGCCGCGAGGACCACGGGAGAGACTCAGAGGCGGAGGACATTGGCACAGGATAGCGAAACGACCGAGGGAGCGCAGCAGTCCAATTCAACCCGAGCTGCGCTCGAGCTTCGTCAGTTCTCGACGGCGGTCACGCTCGGGTCCAGCCGGCGGAGGTCCTCGGTGTCGCTGGCGACGATGACCCTTGATCCAGGCGGCGATGACCACCGACGCGCCGAACGAGGTCGCGCTCCGACCGCAGAGTTGGCCGGCGTCTGCCGCGCGACTGGGCGTCGGGTTCCAACGCTCAGAGTCGAGCTTTGCGTCGGCGCCTGAACACGAGCGCCGCGAGGCCGAAGGCCAGCTGGGCAGGGACGTCTCCAGTGGTGCCGCAGGCACAACCGACCGCTTGAGACGCCCGTGGGCTCTCGACCTTCACCGACGTCGCCGCGGTATTCCCGAGAGAGTCCACCACCTCGACGACATCGGTCGTTCCGCCTGTGGCTCCCGCCGTGTAGAAACCCGTCCCCGGATCGATGGAGCCGCCCGACGCGTTCGTCGCGAGCGACCAGTGGAAGTCCATCCCCGAGCCGCCCGAAGCGGTGAAGGAGACGCTGGCCCGGGGCGCGACGGATGCATCGGCCGGAGAAATGCTCAGGCCTGCGGTCACGGAGACCTCGATAGTGGCGGTGTTGCCCAGCGAGTCGCCGACCTGGACGACATCGGTCGTTCCCCCTGCTGCTCCCGCCCTGTACGCGCCGGTCGCCGGATCGATGGAGCCGCCCGACGCGTTCGTGGCGAGCGACCACTGGTAGTCGATCCCCGAGCCGCCCGAAGCGGTGAAGGAGACGCTCGCCCGGGGCGCGACGGATGCGTCGGCCGGAGAGATGCTCAGGCCTGCGGTCACGGTAATCTCAATCGCGGCGGTGTTTCCCAGCGAATCGGCGACCTGCACGACGTCTTTCACTCCGCCCTTACCTCCAGCCGCGTAGAGACCCGTCTCCGAATCGATGGAACCGCCCGAAGCGTTCGTCGGAAGCGACCAGACAAGACCAGCACCGCTCCCTCCGGATGCACCAAGAGAGGTGCGGCTCCTCGGAGCGACGGTCATCGATTCTGGAGTAATTTGGATTCCGTCGGTGACAGCAATTCTTTGCGTCGCGATATTCCCCACTGAGTCGGTCAGCTGGACTAGGTCCGCGACTCCCCCCATCGCGCCCGCGGTATAGGCCCCGGTTGCCGCATCCACGGAGCCGCCCGACCTATTCTCCGCGAGCGACCACGTGTAGCCGACGCCACTGCCGCCGGAGGACTCCAGGCTGAGTCGGCCCTTCGGCGGCACGGAAGTCTCCGCTGGGTGGATGACGACGCCTTCCGTGACAGCGACGCTCCGGAGGGCAACATTGCCCAGAGCGTCCATCACCTGGACGACGTCGATGACGCCCCCAATGGCCCCGGCGATGTAGGCGCCCGAGGAAGCCTCGATGCCGCCGCCGGATGGCGCGCTGGCGAGCGACCAGGCGTAGCCGCTGCCGCTGCCTCCCGCGGCTTGGAATGTGAGCCGGCCCCCCCGCACCACGACGGCCGCAGAGGGAGCAATGCTGACGCCGGCGGTAATGGTGACGCTCCGCTGGGCGATGTTGCCCAGAGAATCCGCAACTTGGATGACGTCGGTGACGCCTCCCGTCGGCCCCGCGGTGTAGGCGCCCGTCGCGGCGTCGATGACGCCGCCGGACGCATGGGCCGACAGCGACCAGCTGTAGCCCGTGCCGGCCCCGCCCAAGGCCGAAAACACGACGCTTGCGCGCGGCGGGAGAGATGCCGTCGCCGGCATGATGCTGATTCCCGCGGTGACGCTGACGCTTCGGGTCGCGACGTTGCCCAGCGAGTCCTTTACCTGAACGACGTCGGTGACGCCGCCGGTCGGCCCAGCGGCATAGGCGCCTGTCGCCGCGTCGACGACGCCGCCGGACGCATTGGCCGACAGCGACCAGCTGTAGCCGACGCCGCTGCCGCCTGTGGCCGTGAATGAAGCGCTGGCGCGGGGCGGCAACGATGCGCTCTTCGGAGAAATGCCGATTCCCGCGCCGACAGTGACCTTCGCGGTCGCGAGGTTGCCGAGCGAGTCGACTACCTGGATGACATCCGTGACGTCGCCCGCGGGCCCTGCCCTGTAGGCGCCCGTGGAGGCCCCGATGCTGCCGCCCGACGCGTTGCTCGAGAATGACCACGAATAGCCGATGCCGCTCCCGCCCGAGGCGACAAACGAGGCCGGGCCCATCGGCGGCGCGCTTACAGAATCGGGAGCAATACGCACCCCGACGGTGACCGTGACGCTCCGAATGGCAGTGTTGCCCAAGGAATCAGCAACCTGAATGACATCGGTTACACCGCCGGTTGCTCCGGCCATATAGGCCCCGGTCGCCCGATCGATCGAGCCGCCCGAGCCATTCGCCGCAAAAGTCCATGCATACCCGGTCCCGCTGCCGCCTGCAGCGGCAAAGGTGTGGCTGCCTCTCGGAGGAAGCGACAGCGCGGCCGGCGCGATGGATACTCCTGCCGTGACGGAGATCTCCCGCGCGGCGGTATTGCCCAGCGAATCGGTCACCTGAACCACGTCGGTGACCCCACCGGTGGACCCCGCGGTATAGGCGCCGGTCGAGCCGTTGATGGCGCCGCCCGACGCATGGGTCGAGAGCGACCAACTGTAGCCGGCGCCGCTGCCGCCCGACGCCGCGAACGCGAGGCTCGCCCGCGGCGCCAGCGTCGCGGTGGCCGGAGAGATGCCGACCCCCGCCGTGACCGCGATGCTCCTCGTGGCGATGTTGCCCAGAGAATCTGCGACCTGGACGACGTCGGTCACGCCGCCCGTAGCCCCTGCCGTGTAGGCGCCGGTTGAGGGATCGAGAATCGCGCCGGAGGCGTTGGTCGGGAGCGACCAGGTGTAGCCCGCGCCAGCCCCGCCCGAGGCCGAAAACGCGACGCTCGCCCGCGGCGGGAGGGATGCCGTCGCCGGAGCAATGCTGATTCCCGCGGTGATGCTGACGCTCCGGGTCGCCACGTTGCCCAGCGAGTCGCTCACCTGGACGACGTCGGTGACGCCGCCGGTCGGCCCAGCGGTATAGGCGCCCGTCGCCGCGTCGATGACGCCACCGGACGCATGGGCCGACAGAGACCAGGTGTAGCCGCCGCCGCTGCCGCCCGTGGCCGTGAAGGAAACGCTGGCGCGGGGCGGGAGGGACGTCGTCGCCGGTGAGATGCTGACCGCAGAGGTAACGGCGACATTGCTCGTGGCGACGTTCCCCAGCGAGTCCACGACTTGGATGGCGTCGCCGACATCGCCCGCGGCCCCCGCTTTATAGGCGCCCGTATTGCGATCGATGGAGCCTCCGGAGGCATTGGTGGAGAGCGACCAGAGGTATCCAAGCCCGCTGCCTCCAGTGGCGCTGAAGGACAGCGACCCCTTCGGAGCGACCGTGGTCACCGCAGGGGAGATCGAAACGCCCGCCGTCACTGCGACCGCGCTCGTGGCGACGCTTCCGATGGAATCGGTTACCTGAACGACATCGGTGACGCCACCGGTTGGCCCCGCGGAGTAGGCGCCGCTCGTCGGATGAATGGACCCTTTGGAGGCATTCGTGGCGAGCGTCCAAGTCCGGCCGGTTCCGCTGCCGCCCGATGCCGTGAATTGGAGGCTTCCCTTCGGCGGCGAGGAAGCGGAAGCAGGAGCGACGGTGAGCGGGAGAGTGATGAATAGGGACCGCGCGACGCTGGGGACGCCATTGACGATCACCCGCAGCCAGTGCCAGCCGGGCTGGAGCGAGGGCGGGATCTCGACGTTTGCCGAGGTGGAGCTGAAGTCGGTGACCCGCGCGAAGACGCTCCATTCGTTGTCCTGCCGCTCGATTTGGACCAGGGGATAGTTCGCCGGCGAGGATTGGGACCCTCCACCCGAGCCCTCGGAGACTCCGGTGAGGAGCGTTCCCTGGAGCGTAAGGGAGCCGCCTGGCGCCGCGATGAGCGCCGGAGCCTCGGATACTGCGGGGGAGTTCGAGACTGGGGCTCCTCGGGCTTCGTCATAGAGCTCGCTGTCAAAATACGACGCAAGATCGTCGTGTTTGACGCCTCCAACCACGAGAACTTTGCCGGAGGCCAGCAATGTAGCGGATGCCCCATAATTGCGTTCGGTCGAGAGCGCCGCCGAAGGAATCCACGCCCCCAACTCCGGGGCATACACCTCTGCGCTGTGGTCGAGCTTCCACCCAGACCCTTCGCCTGCGGCGACGAGCACCCTTCCTGACGGGAGGAGCGCCGCCATGTGGCCCGTGCGCGCGGTCATCAACGAGGCGGCGGTGCTCCAGGTCCCGGTCGCCGGATCGTACATTTCTGCGCTGGCGAGATAGCTGCTTCCATAGCCACCCACAATAAGAACTTTCCCCGACGGCAGAAGCGTCGCCGTGTGGCCGGACCGCCCGATCTGGAGCGAGCCTGTGAGACTCCACGTCCCCGTCTCCGGGTCGAACACCTCCGCTGACGCTCCACCGCCGACGACGAGCACCTTCCCGGAAGGCAACAGCGTCGCGGTATGTCCGCCGCGTGCCGCGGCGAGCGAGCCAGTCGCGCTCCATGCCCCGGTGACCGGGTCGTAGATTTCGCTTGATTGAGCGGCACCCTCACCCGCGCCTCCGGCGACGAGTACTTTGCCGGACGGGAGGAACGTCGCTGTGTGGCCAGCGCGCGCCGTCGCCATGGCGCCCGTCGTACTCCAGATTCCGGTAGCGGCGTCGAATACCTCCGCGCTTGCGAGCTCGTTCTGCGATGTGGAGCCCCCAACGACGAGGACCTTTCCCGAACCTAGGAGCGTCGCAGTATGGGAGTGGCGAGCTGAGGCGAGGGCGCCCGCAGTGCTTTGCCCGAGGGGAGGAGGGTCGCCTTGTGGCCGGAGTAGGGTTGCGTGAGCGAACCCGTGGCGGTCCAATTGCCCGTCGCCGGGTCGTACACTTCCGCGCTGGCCACCGACATGGTGGTATTGCCGGCGGGGGTCCAGCCCCCTGCGACCAGCACCTTGCCCGAGGGAAGGAGCGTCGCCGTGTGATCCGCGCGGGGCGTCGTGAGGAAACCCGTCCTGCTCCAGGTGCCCGTTGCGGGATCGAAGAGCTCCGCGACCGCGAGTGCCCCTAGGTTTCCGTACGCGCCCCCGACGACGAGCACCTTGCCCGAGGGCAGGCGCGTCGCGGTGTGCGACCAGCGAGCCACGGTCATCGAACCGACGGTCTCGGTCAGCGAATCGCGGCGTGCAGCGATGAGCGCTGGGTCGTCCCCGGAGCAACCGGAGAATAGAATCAATATGCCAATGGCCGCAGCATTGGAGCGAAGCGAAGGCATCATTCACCAAAAGGCCGCGCGAGAGCGAGCGCTGGCACCTTGTTTCGAGAGCACGCGAGCCATGGCACGGCCCCCTATGACCGGCGGACTGCGGGCGGCGCATCGTGACGCGAGTTGGAATCGGCGCCAAGTAAAATTATGAACATCGTCTTCTTGCGCACATTCGACGCGCACCGGCCCCGGTGTCGGAGGTGCGAAGGCGCTCGGAGTCACCTGCCAGGTCGAGCGCCCTCGGCGTGGACCTGCCCCGCTCCGGTCTCCGGCCAGGAGTTTGAAGCTCCAGCATCAGGACGGTGCGCTGGCGAGCGGCGACCAGGTCCTTCAGCCGCAGGTCGGCGGCGGAGGACCATCCAGATGCGTCTCAAGGATCACCAGCTCGCCTGGCAGACTGAAGGCATCGAACCCAAAGCGCTTCGGGCGCGACCCGCGCCCGGCCGACGCGCCCGCGCCCAAGGCGTTGCTCCTCGAGCGGCGCGCCGGCCGCTTCAGTCTCCCTGCAAGCTCGCGCGCAGCCGCACGTACGGGTCCATGGTCGCCTGGATCCAGCCGCGCCGAGGGCGATCCAGGTCGAGCAGGACCACCAGCACGCCGCCGAGGACGACCGCGAATGCGCACCAGAGCAGCCAGTTGCGCCTTTCGCGGCGGGACGCGTATCCAACCGCGAAGCCGCCGAGGACGATGAGGGCGAACAGAAAGACGAGCATCGCCTCCGGCAGCCGGTTCTCTTCTGCAGCGAGGGCGCCCGCGGCGTCGTCGATCATGGCATTCAGGGCTGGCACCGTGAGCAGGAGCGACCGCTCGTCCGGCGAGCGGTGAGCCTCGGCCATCAGGAGCGCCCAGAGCTCTTGCTGCAGGCGCGTCGCTTCGGCCTCCAGGGCCGCCACCTGCGCCTGGCCGTTGCGCGCCGCGCGGTGCTCGAAGTGCAAGTCCACGTAGCGGCGAAGACGCGTGCGCATCTGGGCGCTGAGCGACGCCGGGAGCAGCTCGGTCCTCATCCAGAACGTCCCGATGGAGTTGGCCTCCCGGACGGTGGCCTCCCACCGGAGCGCCACGCGACCCTCGGCCAGTGAAAAGGAGAACGCGAGCAGGAGGCCGATGAGAGCCAGGACGGTGGACGAGATCGTGGTGACCTGCTTCTCGCACGTCGGCGCGAGGCGGCCGAGCCGGTGCCCCAATTCGAGGGAGCCCAGCACCGCGAGCATGACAACCCCGGCCACGGCGAGAATCGGGGCCGCGTAGAGTGCGCTCACCTTCATCGCGCTCTGTAGGTGGAGCGCCGGCAGCGGCGCGGCAACCGCAGGGCCGACGCCGCGTCGGGCAGGCCCAATCCAAAGGGAGCGGATGGCAGCGGCCCCTCCGGCAGTGGAGCAGCTCCCAGCGACCATGGGACCTGTAGGAGGGGCGCTGAAGCACCTCATCCCCCGGCCTCTTCCCCGCGAGCCGGGAAGGGGTGGCTCGGCGCATCCTGTCGCGCGAGAGTTTCCGAGTCTTCGTTCGGCTCGGCGGCCAGGCCCCTTGAGCGGGCGCGGCGGGATGAGCCCGCCCGAGCGGCCCGAATGGCATGAGGCCGGGACGCAAGCTCGCCCCCGGCGAACTTCTCCTCGGCCCTCGGATGGAGGAGAATCCCCCGGCCGTAAACCCGCGGCTCACCCGCCCAACGGATCGCCATGGCCCTGACGGCGCGCCTCTTCGGCAAGAGCTACACCTTCGCCTCCCTCAAGGAGGTGCTGGCCAAGGCGAACGAGCCTCGGTCGGGCGACGTGCAGGCCGGCCTCGCCGCCGCCGACGCGCGCGAGCGATGCGCCGCCAAGTCCGTCCTCGCCGACGTGCCGCTCTCAGCGCTGCGGCAGGCGCCGTCGGTCCCCTTCGAGCAGGACGAGCTCAGCCGCCTCTTCGAGGAGTCGCTGGACGAGCCGGCGTACCGCAAGGTCGCCTCGCTCACCGTCGGCGCCTTCCGCGAATGGCTGCTCGACGAGCGCACGACCGGCGAGGAAGTGCTCTCCGTCTCCCCGGGCCTGACGCCGGAGATGGTCGCGGCGGTCGCCAAGCTGATGTCGAACCTCGACCTCGTGGTGGCGGCCAAGAAGATTCGCGTGGTGGTCCGCTGCAACGCGACCCTCGGGCTCCCCGGCCGCATTTCCAGCCGGCTGCAGCCCAACCACCCACGCGACGAGGTCCCCGGCGTGCTCGCCGCCGTCCGCGAGGGGCTCTCCTACGGCAACGGGGACGCAGTCATCGGCGTCAACCCGTCGACCGAGTCGCTGGAGAACGTCGTCGCGATTCTCAAGGGCGTGAAGGACCTGATGCGCCGCTACCGCGTCCCCACGCAGAACTGCGTGCTCGCGCACATCACGCTGCAGATGAAGGCGCTGCAGCAACACGCCCCCATCGACCTCCTGTTCCAGAGCCTCGCCGGCTCGGAGAAGGCCAATCGGAACTTCGGCATCTCGGTGCACCTCATCGACGAGGCCTACGACATGGTGAAGCGCGAGGGCACTGCGCAGGGCCCCAACGTCATGTACTTCGAGACGGGCCAGGGCACCGCGCTTTCCGCCTTCGCCCACCACGACACCGACCAGGTCACCATGGAGGCGCGGGCCTACGGCTTCGCGCGCCGCTATCGGCCGTTCCTGGTCAACTCGGTCGTGGGCTTCATCGGGCCGGAGTACCTTTACGACGGCAAGCAGATCACCCGCGCGGGCCTCGAAGACCACTTCATGGGCAAGCTTTCGGGCATCTCCATGGGCTGCGACGCTTGCTATACCAACCACGCCGTCGCTGACCAGAACGACCAGGAGAACCTGGAAATCCTGCTCGCAACGGCCGGCGTGAATTACCTCATGGGCATTCCCCTGGGCGACGACGTGATGCTCAATTACCAGACCACGAGCTTTCACAACAACGCGGCGCTCCGCTCGCTCCTGGGTCTCAAGCCGACGCCGGAGTTCGAGGCGTGGCTCGAGCGCATGGGCCTGTGGCGCAACGGCCGGCTCACCGACCGCGCCGGCGATCCATCCGTCTTCGACGCTTGAGGGGCTGCCATGACATCCGAGGAGCTCGCGCGAATCGTCGACGAGGAGGTCCGCAAGGTCCTCGCGGCCCAGAGCGCGATCGACGCCGCCGCCCCTGCCGCCCCACCTGCCGAGAATCCCGCGCCGCCCACCCCCGCGCCCGTGCCCGTTCCACCTGCCGCCGCGCGCAGAGCCCAGCGCCAGATAGCCCGGTGGCTCGAGGACTCCTCCTCCGGCGAAAGGCCGCCGAAAAGTAGTCGCCCCCCTGCGGCGCGGCCGCCGGTCGCTTCGGCGGCGCGTCAGACCCGTATCGAAAAACCCGCCGACCCGGAGCATCTGAGCGCGCTCATCGCCGCGACGCCGTCGCGCATTGGCGTCGGGCGGGCGGGCCTGCGCTACCGGACCGAGTCCTACTTGAAACTTCGCGCCGATCACGCGGTCGCCAAGGACGCGGTTTACAGCGAAGCCGAGGACGCGCTCATCGAGAAGCTCGGCTGCCTCCCGCTGCGCACGCGCTGCAAGGACCGCGAGGACTTCCTGCTCTACCCCGCCCGCGGGCGGCGCCTTTCCGACGAGTCGCTCGTGCGGCTCAACGCCGAGGGGACGCGCGGCGCGCAGGTCCAGGTCATCCTCGCCGACGGTCTCTCCGCCTGGGCGGCGGCCCGGAACGGCCCCGAGCTCCTGCCGCTGCTCCAGTCTGAGCTCCAGGGCGCTGGCTTCACCGTGGGCCGGCCGCTCTTCGTCCGCTTCGCCCGCGTCGGCGTCCAGGACGAGATCGGCGTCGCCCTGGGGAGTCGCGCCACCGCCATCTGCCTGGGCGAGCGCCCCGGCCTGGGCACCGGCGACTCGCTGTCCATCTACCTCGCGTACGGGCCGGAGCAGGGCCAAGACAACGCGAAGAAGAACTGCATCTCCAACGTCCGCGCGCTGGGCATCCGACCGCCCGAGGCCGCGCGCGAAGCCGTCGAGATTCTCCGGCGCGCCTTTGCCGCCGGGAGAGGAGGCATCGCGCTGTGAAGCTCGTCCCGCTGAGGCCCAAGCTGCTCTCCTGTCGGCTCATCCCGCGCGCCGACCCCGCGTTCGCCGCGGCGCTGGGCTGTGAGCCCGGCCAGGGCACGGCCCTGGGGCTCGTCACCTGCGATCAGGACGACTCGCTGTACGCGGCGCTCGACCACGCGACCAAGTTCGCGCCGGTCGACGTGGTCTACGCGAAGTCGTTCTACGCCGGCGCCGCGCACGCCTCGGGGCCCAACTCCGGCGAAATCCTCGGGGTCCTCGCCGGGTCGGACCCGGACCACGTGGCTGAAGGCCTGTTTGCCCTCAGCCAAGCGCTCGCCGAGGAGATTCTGCTTCTACACGTTCGAGGGCGAGCGCGCGCCCGCCTTCTTCCCGCACGTCATCCCGAGCCTGGGCCGCTACCTCTCGGCGCAGGCGGACCTTCCGCCGGGCCAGCCCATGGCGTACCTCATCGCGCCGCCCGTGGAGGCAATGATCGCCGTGGACCAGGCGCTCAAGGCGGCCGACGTCCGCCTGGTTCGCCTCTTCGGCCCGCCGACGGAGACGAACTTCGCCGGGGCCTACCTGACCGGCGAGCTGAACGCGGTGGAGGCCGCGGCGCGCGCCTTCGCCCAGGCAGTGGCTGACGTCGCCGAGCGCCCGCTCGAGGCGGCGGTGCGCCCGGCGCGGGCGCGGCACTAGTACCCGCCGGAGCTGAGCCGGCTTTGTAAGCATAACCGGGCCCTTCATGGCCCGGCGGGCGGGTGCGCCTTTCTGGCGAGCGCCGCAGAAAGCTCGGCGCCAGTCGCGTCATTGATAGGTGGGAGCCCCCTGCACCGCTCTGCCCGCGACCGGAGCCGCGCCGCCGGTCTCCTCCATGAGTGCGCTCAGGCGCGCGCGCAGCCGCTCGCGGGCGCGGATCTCGAGCTGGCGCGCTCGCTCGCGCGAGAACCCGAAGTGATTCCCCAAAGCCCGCAGGGTCATCGGCTTGTCGGCGAGGAGCCGCTTCTCGATGATGAGCTTCTCGCGGTGGTCGAGCGTCGACAGAGCGCTCTGGACGTGTAGCCGGATGCGCTCCTGCTCCTGGGCCCGGGACAGCTCGTCATCCTGCCGCGGCCCGTTCGACGCCAGGAAGTCGACGTGCGCACTTCCGCCCTCCTCGCCCATGGGCGCATCGAGCGACAGGTCCCGCCCGTCGATCCGTCGCTCCATCTCCGCGACCTCGGACGGCTTGACCCGCAGCTTCTTGGCGATGGTGCGCGCGTCGGGCGTCTCCTCGCGGCTGAGCTTCTGGATCTCGCGCTTGGTGCGGGCCAGGGAGAAGAAGAGCTTGCGCTGCGCCTGCGTGGTCCCGAGCTTTACCAAAGACCAGCTTCGAAGAATGTAATTCTGGATGTACGCGCGAATCCACCACACCGCATAGGAGATGAGCCGAATGCCTTTGGAAGGGTCGAATTTCTGCACGCCCTTCATGAGCCCGATGTTCCCCTCTTGAATCAGGTCCGCCATGCGCAGCCCGTATGATCGGTACTCGTATGCCACCTTCACCACGAACCGCAGGTTCGACGTGATGAGCCGGTGGGCGGCCTCCACTTCCCCGTGCGTCCGATAGCGCATGGCCAGCTCGCGCTCCTCGTCGGCCTTGAGCAGCGGGTACTTTCGCAACTCGGAGAGATAGGTGGCCAGCGCGCTGGAGTTCGAGGGGGCGTTGAGCAGCATGGGCTCCTCCTTGGGGGACAACCGATGGGACCGCTGGTCTCGCAGGCTTTCGTGCCTGGGCGAGCAACCGCCGTGCCTAAGCGGCGTCCCACGACGTTTCGCGATGTTGGGAGGATTCAGGCCAGCGAGAAAGCCGCCCGCCTGTAAGACTGACAGGCTCGGCGGCGCCGAACCGGTAAGTCCTGCCGCTCCGCGGCGGGACCGCCCTCGCCTGGAGTCATGCGGGCGCCGCGCGCCTGCCTAACCCTTGAGATTGCGGGTGGAGCTCTCCGGGAAGCCGAAGGCGAGTGGGTCTCGCGTCTCGTCGAAGTCGCAGAAGAGGGAATGGTCGCCGACCTCGACCGCGTCGCGCGTGCGCCCGAAGCAATACGGACAGGCGAGGTGCTCCGCCGAGGGCTTGAGAACCTTATTTCTCAGGCAGTACACCGCGTGACCACCGCTGGGCTCGCACTTGGACTCCGACATGAGGGCGCCTCCGCGATGAGCCTCCCCTTCGAGCGCGCGGCGATGAACGGCTTCGCCCGCACCCTAGCCCCCACTCAATCTTGGTAACACCCGACCTCAGGCGCTGCATCCACGGGCGGGTGAGAGACCCTACCGACGGCGGCCGAGCAGCCGAACAAACGCCAAAAAGAGGTTGATGAAGTCGAGGTACAGCTGGAGCGCCCCGACGACGGCGACGCTCGCCGCGGCGCTGTACCCGGAGGCGGCGTGCATGGCGCGCAGCCGCTGGTGGTCGTAGGCGGTGAGCCCGGCGAACACGATGACCGTGAGACAGTCCACGACGAAGGCCATCAGGTCGCTGTGGACGAACAGGTTGACGAGGCCTGCGAGCACCACCCCGACGAGCCCCATGAAGAGGAACGAGCCCCACGCGGTGAGGTCCCGCTTGGTCGAGCTCGCGTAAAGCGTCATGGCGCCGAAGACCCCGGCCGTCAGCGCGAAGGCCTCGGTGACGGCCCCCAGCCGATACACCAGGAAGACCGAGGACAGCGTGAGTCCGTTCAGCGCGGCGTAGGCGAAGAAGAGCAGGCCTGCCACCGGGCCGCTGAGGCGCGTGGCCATGAAGCTCAAGAGAAGCACCACCCCGAGCTCCGCCACGAGGAAGAACACCATGTGGCTCATGACAGGGACGAGCAGCGCCTCGTTGTTCACCGTGGTCCAGGCGATCAGCGCGGTGACGCCCAGCCCGGCGAACATCAGGCTGTAGACCTTGGAGAGAAACGAGCGCTGCGCTTGCTCCGTCCCGCGTGTGGCGACTCCGAACGACGCCGAATCACTCCAGGCCATCGGTGCTCTCCTCGAGAAGGGTTGCGGCTCGGCCGCGTTAGTCTCTTCGGCGCGAACTCTTGTGCAGGCTGGCAAAGGCTCCAGGCTCTAGACGCAAGCCTCCAGGGAATGCAGTTCCTGAAGCCTGGGGTCTGGAGCCTGGAGCCCTGGCAACCCTCTTTGGTTCCGGCTCGGCCGGGATAGGTGAAACGCGCGACCGCCTCCACCATTTCAGGCGAGCGCCGCGCCGCTCAAACTCCGGCGGTCACCTCGAGAGGCGGCCGCCGGAGCTCAGGGCTTCGGAGAAAGCGAGTTACTTGCGCACGCGCATGTCGCCCGTCTTGAGGTAGCGGGTGTGGAACGAGAACGCCTCGTCGAGCATGTGCGGCGACTGCAGGCCGGCGCTCGGCGAGCGGCTGGCCCGCTTGAAGTAATCCCAAAGGATGGGCTTGTAGTCCGGGTGAACGGTCTTCTCGATGATCTCCGCGGCGCGCTGCTTGGGGCTCTTTCCGCGCAGGTCGGCGAAGCCGAACTCGGTCACGATGGCCATCGTATCGTGCTCGGTGTGGTCGATGTGCGTCGCGAACGGCACGATGGCCGAGATCTTCCCATCCTTGGCGGTGGCGGGGGACATGAAGATGGTATAGGCCGAGTTGCGGGCGAAGTCGCCCGACCCGCCGATGCCGTTCTCGATGCCCTTGCCCACGATGTGCGTCGAGTTGACGTGGCCGTAGATGTCGGCCTCGACGAACCCGTTCATGGCGATGCAGCCCAGGCGGCGGATGACCTCGGGCGCGTTGGAGATGTCCTGCGGGCGCAGGATGATCTGCTTGCGGTAGCGATCAATGTTCTTGTTGAACCGCTCCTGGCCGGCCGGCGAGACCGAGAACGCGGTGGCCGAGGCGGCCTTGAGCTTGCCCGAGTCGAGCATGTCGAGCATGCCGTCCTGGATGACCTCAGTGAAGCTCAGCATGTTCTCGAAGGGGCCCTCGTTGAGGCCCACGAGCACCGCGTTGGCGATGTTGCCCACGCCCGACTGCAGCGGGGTGAGCGTCTTCGGCAGGCGCCCGTGCTTCACCTCGTTGGCGAAGAAGTCGAGGATGTGCTGGGCGATCTTCTTGTGGACTTCCTCGGGCGCCTTGAAGGCGGCGTTGCGGTCCGGGTTGTGCGTCTCCACCACGGCCACGACCTGGGAGGGGTCGATCTTGTAGGTGGTGGAGCCGCAGCGGCCGTCGGCGGTGTAGAGGGGAATTTCCCGGCGCTCGCCGTGCTTGCCCGGGATGCTGAGAATGTCGTGCATCCCCTCCAAGCGCTCGTCCTGCCAGCTGTTCACCTCGAGAATGATCTTCTCAGCTGACTCGAGATAGGCCGTGTTTCCGCCGACCGAGGAGGAGAAGACGAGGGAGCCGTCCTCCTTGATTTTCGTCACCTCGATGACCGCGAAGTCCACCTTTCCGTAATAGCCGTAGCGGACCAGCGTCCCCACGTGCGACAGGTGCATGTCCTGGTACTCGACGACGCCGGCGTTGATGCGCTCGCGCAGCGTGGCGTCGCCCTGGTACGGAAAGCGGAAGCTCACGGCCTCGGTGAGGCCGAGCGCTTGGTCCAGCTCGGGGCCCGTCGAGGCGCCCGACAGCACGTTGACCCGGAACTTGACGCCCTTCTGCCGCTCCTCCACGGCTCGCTTGGCGAGCTCGGTTGGCACGAGCTTGGGGTAGCCGGCGCCGGTGAAGCCGCTCATGCCCAGGGTCGCGCCATTGGGGATGAGATTGGCGGCCTGTTCAGCCGGCATCACCTTGCTCAAGAGCGGCTTGTACAGGATGCGGGAATGATCTGCCATCGTGACTCCTCAGTCCTTGCTGATGGGCTCTATCAGCGGAGCCTCTGGTTGAATGTTCGGTGCGACGAAATCACAGCTTAGCACGAGGCTTCGCGCGCCGACATGGCACGTTTCGTCGCGGCTCGCTGCGCCGCCCTCTCTGGTCACTCTTCATCGGCGAAAGCTCTGGAGCGCGCGGTCCGAATCCCCTCTCCAGGGAAGCGGCTCCCACTCCCGCGTTGAGAACGTCTGCAGACGGCGAGGTACTCCCTACATGGATGACCGGCGAACCCTTCCCACCAAAATCGACGTCGCGCCCGGCCAGTTCGAGGCCGCGGTGCTCAAGGAGAGCCGGCACCGACCGGTGGTCGTCGACTTCTGGGCTCCTTGGTGCGGCCCCTGCCGGACTCTCGGGCCCGTGCTCGAGCGCCTCGCGGCCGCGGCCGGCGGCGCTTGGCTCCTGGCCAAGGTGAACGTCGACGAAGACCAGGAGGTCGCCGCGCGCTTCCAGGTGCAAGGCATCCCCGCGGTGAAGGCGTTCCGAGACGGCGCCCTCGCCGACGAGTTCGTGGGTGCCCTCCCCGAAGCCCAGGTCCGGCGCTGGCTCGAGGGGCTCGTCCCCAGCCCGGCGGACGAGGCCTTCGCCGCAGCCCAGCCGCTCCTTTCGGAGGGCGACGGCCGGGCGCGCGAGGCGCTCGAGAAGGTGCTGGCGCTCGAGCCCACCCACGCCGGGGCGTTGGCCGCGCTTGCGGAGCTCGACCTGAAGGAAGGCGAGCGGGAACGGGCGCTGGCGCGCCTCGAGCTCATCTCGCCGGACGACGCGCCCAAGCTCGGCCCCGCGTTCGCGGCGCTCAAGCTCCGGGCCAGGGCCACGGGCGCCCAGGACCTCGCCGCCCTGCGGCGCCGCGTCGAGGAACAGCCGGGCGACGCCCAGGCCCGCCTTTCGCTGGGCCGCGCCCTCGCCGCCTCGGGCGACTACGAGACGGCGCTCGGCGAGCTCCTCGAGGTCGTGCGGCGCGTCCACCGCGCCGAGCCGGGCGAGGAGGCCCGGCGCGCGATGCTCGAGCTGTTCGAGGTGGTCGGCTCGCGCTCCGAGCTCGCCGACCACTACCGGACGAAGCTCTCGCGCGAGCTCTATCGCTGAGCGGCCTCGAAGATGCGGAACGTTCATCGAATCACCGCCATTGTGGCGTCGATTCGATTCACATGAACGCATCGCCGAAATGTCCTGCCTGCTGTCGCTTTCTCGAAATCATCGGAATCGTTGGCGCTCTCATTTCGATTCCATCGATGATTCCAATGGGCAGGGCGCGCTCGCCCACCGAGTATTCAAGACGCCTCGCAGCGCGGCCATGGTGACGGGCTTGGGGAGATGGTCGTCCATCCCCGCGGCGAAGGTGCGCGCGCGGCCCTCGGGCAAGGCCGAGGCGGTCAGCGCGATGATGGGGGTCCTGCGGCCGTCTTTGGACTCGCGGGCGCGGATGGCCGCGGTCGCCTCGTAGCCGTCCATCTCCGGCATCTGGCAGTCCATGAAGATGACATAGCACCGCTGAGGATACACCTTTCACTTTCACAGGGCGGCCGTCCCGCTCGAGACCGCGCTTCGCGAGGGCCCTTCGCCACCGCGATGAGGCGCCCCGCCGCGCTCCTCAGGGGAACGGGAGCGCCCGCTTCAGCTCCTGGCCGAGGCGCCCCGCGCCGCCGCCAATGGGGCTCTGCGAGACGAGAGCCTGGGCGATCTGCGGGGCTGACGGCAACTGGACCGCGGGAGAGCCCACCGTTCCGCCCACCGCCATGGGGAGGCTCACCGAGCTCGCCGGGCGCCACTTCCCGGCGGAGACGCCCTGGAGAGCCTTGGGCGAGAGCGCGACGGTGCCCGACAGGTGCAGCCGCTGGTCGAGGCCGACGGAGCCACCCAGGTTCACGTCGCCCATATCGGTCGACGCGTGCAGCGGGTGCGTGAGCTGGACGGCGCCGCCGCCCACGCGAAACGAGGCATTCAGAATCGCGCAGCGGCGTCCCCCGCGGGTTCGACGCGCGGCCCTCGGGGGCTTGTTGGCCGGCCAGCCCGACGGTGGAGAGCGCACCCGACAGCGCCTGGGCGAGCTTCTGGTCGAGATCGACCGACGTGAGGGCCGCGTCGTCGACCCGGACGGAGCCGTGGCCGGCGAGCGTCGGCTCCATCGCCTTCCATTCGAGCCCTGCGCCGTCGAGGTCGAGCTCGCCCTGCGCCCGCCCTACGAGCGGCGCCTTTCCCGAAGGCGCACGCTGGGCGCTCGCGAGGTCAATCCCCTGGAAGCGCGCGCGCAGGTTCCACGCGGGTGCGGGCCGGCGCAGGTCGACTCGGGTCCCGTCCACAGCGACATCTCCGCCGAACACCTTCGCCCGGCCCCGGCTGAGGGTGACCACGCCGTTCTGGAGCGCCATCTGCGCGTTCACGTCCTGCGCGGTCACCCCTCCCGCGGCGACTTCGCGAACCTCGAGCGTCCCGCCCGCCCTCGCCTTCACCAGCGAGGCGTTGGCGGGCGCACGAGACGCCTCCGGGCGGCGCGAGCCGGCCGCGGCTCCTGCCGCCGTCTCCGGCGCCGGCGAGCTCGAAGCGGCCGCCGCGGCTCTGAGCGCGTCCACGTCCACCGAGCTCCCGCGCAGCGCGAAGCGGACCGACGGCGGCGCCCCCGCGAGGTCGACCTCGCCGCCCAAGTCGATGCCGGGGCCTTCCACGGCGAGGTTCCTCAGCGACGCCGAAAGCCCGCCGGCCGGCGCCGCGCTCACCGAGAAGTCGGAGCGGGCGCTCGCCGGCCGCCCGCCGACCTGCAAAGCGCGGGCGCCGAGCCGGCCTTGAGCCTCCTGCCCCGCCGCGGAGGCGGCAAAGGTCGCGCGCAGGTCGAGTTGGCCGCCTCGCACGGCGTCGGGCAGGTGGCCCGGGAGCGCTCGCCGCAGGGCCTCGAGCGACGCCGAGGACAGGGTCACCTGACCCGTCCAAGCGCGCGCCCCCCCGTTCTCCTCGCGACTCTGGGCGCCGGCCCGCAGGTTCTGCTCATTCGAGAAGACCTGCGCTCGCAGGTCGACCGACTCCCGTCCCGCCTCGCCCAGATTGCGCGCCTGGGCGTCGATGTCGCTCACCGTCACGGCCATTGCCGGCTGAGAGGCCCGGTCGATGATCTGCAGGGTGCCCTTTCGCACCCGCGCCTCCTCCACGGCAGCACGCCGCGAGGTCCCGGGCGAGGCGCCCTTCTCTGTCTCTGTCCGGCCGCCGAGCCCCTCGAAGCTCCACGTTCCGCTGGGCTCGCGCAGGAGCACGATCGCGGGCTCCTCCAGCGTCAGCGACGTGATTTCGATGTCCCGACCCCGGCTCCAGAGCAGCGGCCAGAGGGCGAGCGAGCCGTCCACCCGGCGGGCGCGCACCATCGGCGGCTCACCGGGCCTTCCGGCGACTTGGAGGTCGTCGATCGTCGCGCGAGGACGAGGCAGCAGCCGAACTCGGACTGCGCCCGCCTCGACGCGCCTGCCCAGGCTCGTCGAGACCCGCGGCAGGACCTCCGCCTTGACCGCCTCGGCGACGGCCGGCGGGTTGATCAGCATCACGCCGACGAGCAGCGCCACCGCGACCAAAGCCAGTCCGGCGACTGCGGCGACCGTCCGCCTCAGCCACCGTCGGGGTCGACGGCGCCCGCTCTGCTCCCTTTCCAACCAAGCCTCCCAAACCGGCGGTTTCGCCGCAGGTTCAAATTGCGGCGCGCTGGACGCGCTGCAACTTTTGACCGGTTCGGACCGAAGGGCACCTCTCGGGCGGCTCGGGCGTCCGGTGGCGGCGGCCGCGCGTTGCCGATCGGCGTCGCCGTGCCCAACGTTGCGCGTCGTTTGAACCCCCTCGCCTCAACCCTTCTCCCTCCAAGACGCCCGGCAATCCCAAGGAGCCCACCATGTCCCTATCCGTTCAAGAGATCCCACCGGTCAGCGTCGCCGCGGGCCAGGCCGCGTCGGGAAAGGAAGCCCTCAACCGGGTGCGCTCGGACGTGCTCGATCGGCTCCTCGGCCGCATCTGCCTCGGTCCGGGCACCAGGCCCACCGCGCCGGTGAGGGCGCCGTTCACCGACGAGGTGATTCGAGAGGTGCCCCTGGGCAGCGCCGCGGACATCGAGCCGGCCGTCCGCCGCGCCCGCGAGGCGCAGCGCGAATGGGCGTCGCGCTCGCTCAAGGAGCGCGGCCAGATCTTCCTGCGCTTCCACGACCGGCTTCTGGAGCGCCAGGCCGAGGCCTTGGACCTCATCCAGCTCGAGAGCGGCAAGGCGCGCAAGCACGCGTTCGAGGAGCTGGCCGACACCGCCATCGTCTGCCGCTATTACGCCGTCCACGCCGAGGAGCACCTCGCGCCCCGGCGCCGCCGAGGGGCCTTGCCCGGCCTGACCAGCACCACCGAGCGGCATCCGCCCCTGGGCGTGGTGGGGATCATCGCGCCCTGGAACTACCCGCTCTCGCTCGCGGTCACCGACGCCGTCCCCGCGCTGATGGCGGGCAACGCGGTCATCCTCAAGCCCGACCAGCAGACGCCGTTCTCCGCGCTCTGGGCGGAGGACCTCCTCATCGAGTGCGGCCTGCCGTCGGCGTTGTTCCAGGTGATCACCGGGCGCGGCCGCGACCTGGGGCCGCCGCTCATCCAGGCGGTGGACTTCATCGGCTTCACCGGCTCCACGGCGACCGGGCGCGCCATCGCCGGCCTGGCGGCCGCGCGCCTCATCGGGTGCTCGCTGGAGCTGGGCGGCAAGAACCCGATGCTGGTCCTCGAGGACGCCCACGTGGAGCGCGCGGTCGACGGCGCGGTGCGCGGCTGCTTCGCCAACGCCGGGCAACTCTGCATCTCCATCGAGCGCATCTACGCCCACGCGTCGCTCTACGACCGGTTCCTCGCCCGGCTGGCGCAGAAGACGCGCTCGCTGAGGCTGGGCCGCAGCTTCGACTACGAGGATGACGTGGGCTCGCTGGTCTCTCACGAGCAGCTCGAGAAGGTGGAGCAGCACGTGGGCGACGCCCTGAAGAAGGGCGCGACGGCGACCGCCGGCGGCAAAGCGCGCCCGGACATCGGCCCGCTCTTCTTCGAGCCCACGGTGCTCGTCAACGTGACCGAGGAGATGGACCTCTTCGCACAGGAGACCTTCGGGCCGGTGGTGAGCGTGTACCGCTTCGAGTCGGTGGACGAGGCCATCGAGAGGGCCAACGCCACCCGCTACGGGCTCAACGCGAGCGTCTGGACCGAGAACCTCGAGGCCGGCACGCGGGTGGCCTCGCGCCTGCAAGCGGGAACGGTAAACGTCAACGAGGCCTACGCGGCTGCTTGGGCGTCGGTGGACGCGCCCATGGGCGGTTTCAAGGAGAGCGGCCTGGGCCGGCGCCACGGCGCTCAGGGCATCCTCAAGTACACCGAGGCGCAGACGGTGTCGGTGCAGCACCTCTTGCCCTTGGCGGCGCCTTCCGGCGTCTCCGAGCGCCAGTACTCGCAGGTGATGAGCAGCGCGCTCAAAGTGCTGCGCCACGTCCCGGGCGTCCGTTAGTCCCTTCGGCTAGTCCCTTCGGCTAGTCCCTTCGGCGCGAGCCTGGCAAAACTTCAGGTTCCAGTCCCCAGGCTCCAAAGAATGCAGTTCCTGACGCCTGGGGTCAGGAGCCTGGAGCCTGGAACCTGAGGAACCCGCTTTGGTTCCGGCTCCGCCGGGTTAGGGTTAGACTGGACAGCTCCGGCTCGGCCGCCGGCACCGCCGGGTCGGAGCGTCTCTCGAGCGCTACCTCGAGCGTCCTCGCGCGAGCGCGTGGGTTCGAAAGGCCCAGCATGGCGACCCTCTTCTTCACCGGCTTCCCCGGGTTCTTGGGCTCCGAGCTCCTGCCTCGCGTGCTGAAGCGCTCCCCGCCCGAGACCCGCGCCGTTTGCCTGGTACAGAGCAAGTTCCTCTCGCTCGCGCGCGCCCGGCTGTCGGAGCTGGAGGGGAGCGAGGCCGCGCTGTCAGGCAGGGTCGAGCTCGTGGAGGGCGACATCGCGGCGCCGGACCTGGGGCTCGCGGGCGCGGCGGGACTGAAGGCATCGGTCGGCCAATTTTTCCATCTGGCGGCGGTCTACGACCTGTCGGTGCCGCGGGACGTAGGGATGCGAATCAACGTGGAGGGCACGCGCCACGCCCTCGATTTCGCGCAGTCGTGCCCCGCGCTCGATCGCTTCCATTACGTCTCCACCTGCTACGTCTCCGGGCGACACGCCGGCGCCTTTGCCGAGAACGACTTGGAGGCGGGCCAGGCCTTCAACAACTTCTACGAGGAGACCAAGTTCCTGGCCGAGGTCGACGTGCATCGGCGCATGAAGGAGGGCCTCCCGGCGACGATCTACCGGCCCGCCATCGTCGTGGGGGACAGCGAGACCGGCGCGACGCAGAAGTACGACGGCCCGTACTACGTGATGCAGTGGCTCCTTCGGCAACCGCGCATCGCGGCGATGCCGATGGTCGGCCGCCCAAGCCAGACCCGTATCAACGTGGTTCCCCGCGACTTCGTGGTCCGCGCCCTCACGCACCTCTCGGGGCTCGAGGGCTCGAAGGGGAAGGTTTACCAGCTGTGCGATCCCGCTCCGCTCACCGTGACACAGATGGTGGAAGCGCTGGGGCAGGCCGCGGGCAAGCGCCTGCTCAAGATCCCTTTGCCGACGGGGTTGGCCAAGGCGGCGCTGGCGCGCGTGCCGGCCCTGGAGAAGCTCTTGCGGATCCCCCCTGCGGCGCTCGATTACTTTGCGCTCCCGACGTTCTACACCTGCAACAACACCCTCGCGGACCTCGCGGGGAGCGGGATCCGCTGCCCGCCGTTCCCCGAGTACGCGCCTCGGCTCGTCCGCTTCATGCGGGAGCACCCGGAGATCGGCGCTGCGGGATTGGCGTAGAGCGGGGCAGTCTATCGCTTTCGCCTGAACCTTCCTCCGGCGTCGCCGCGCGCCCCTACTCCGCCCAGAAAAGCGGCTCGCGCCCGAGGATGAACCGCTGGATGGCCACGGTCTCCTTCTCTTCCAGGCCCGAGAAGGCGATGCCCATCCCGGGCAGGACCCCGCTCGTTGGCTCCCCCGCTTCGCGCACCCACCGAACCGAGCCGACGAGCGGCATGGGCGGCTCGCCCGGGAGGGCCAGCGTCAGGTCCACGGGCGTCCCGGGCGGCAAGTGCTTCTGGTAGGTGGCCACGAAGACGCCGGTCTCCGAGATGTCGCCGGAGAACCCGGTGAAGAAGTTCGACTCGCTCTGCAGGGTCACCTCGACCTGCAGGTTCACCCGGGGGCTCGCGCGCCGGTTCATGAGCGCCGCGGGGGCGCTCGGCGCAGCGCGAATCGGCGCGCGCTCCTTCTCGACCTTCGCCTCCGCCGCGGCCTCGTCGGCTTCGGCCTTGCGCCCGAGCGCGGCCGCCTCGGCGAGCAGCGGTTCGATCTGGGCGTCCACCGCGGGGAGCCGCTGGCGCCGGGTTTCGACCGCCGCGCGCTCGGCATGCAGGGCCAGCTCGCGCATGGCGATGGCCTTGCGCCGCTGCTCGATCGCCTGCAGGGTCGCGGCGCTCACCACGTGCGGCGGCACGGCGAGGGCCATGGCCCTGAGAAAGATCGCCTCCGCCTCCTTCGCCACCGAGGTCCCCGAGAGCCTCTGGAGGGCCGCTCGGACCTGGTCGAGCTTGGCGCAGCGCTCTCGGGCCTGGCCCTCGAGCTTTGCGCCCTGGGCCAGCAGGTCGGACTCCTCCGTCAGCAGAGCGCGCTCGCGCTCGGCGAGCGCCTCCAAGTCGGCGGCCGGGGTCCCAGGGGGGGCGACAATCGTGTTTCCCATGGTGCCTTTCCTTTCTTGGAGGAAGCCGCGCCTTTCGCCGATGCGCGCCTAGAAGCGGAGCGCGGGCAAGCCCACCGCGCGGCGGACGTCGGCGAGGACGGGCGCGCTCAGCGCGCGAGCCCGCTGTGCGCCGTCCTCGAGCACCGACTCGACGTAGCCGGGGTCGCGCTCGAGCTCGGCGTGCCGGGCGCGCGCGGCGTCGAAGGTCGCGTGGTACGCCGCGAGCAGCTCCTTCTTGTAGTCGCCGTACCCCTTGCCGCCCTTTCGGAAGCTCTGCTCTACGGACGCGAGAATCCGCCGGTGAAAGGAAGAGCTTGAGGAGCTGGAAGACCGTATTCGCCTCCGGGTCCTTGGGCGCCTCCACCGGCGTCGAGTCGGTCACGATGCCCATGATCTGCTTCTTGAGGGTCTTGTCATCGGCGAAGAGGTCGATGACGTTTCCGTAGCTCTTGGACATTTTCTGCCCATCGGTGCCGGGGACCACCGCCGTGGACTCGAGGATCAAAGGCTCGGGCAGCTTGAGGATGCCCCGGCCCTTGCCTTTCTGCTTCTCGGCCTCGGGGTCCTGCGGATCGTAGCCGGGGACGAATACCGAGTTGAACTTGGTGGCGAAGTCCCGCGCAAACTCCAGGTGCTGCTTCTGGTCTTTGCCCACGGGCACCCGGTCCGCCCGGTAGAGCAGAATGTCGGCCGCCATGAGGACCGGGTAGGCGAGCAGGCCCAGATCGGGCGAGAATCCGCGGGCGATCTTGTCTTTGTAGCTGTGCCCGCGCTCGAGCTGCGCGACCGGCGCGACGCTCCCCAGGATCCAGTAGAGGTCCGTGTGGTGCGGCACGTCGGACTGGCGGAAAAGGATGGCCCGCTTGGGGTCGAGGCCGAGCGCCAGGAAGTCGAGCGCCACGCCGCGGGTGTTGGCGTCGAGGGCGGCGGCGTCGCGCACGGTCGTGAGCGCGTGCAGGTCGGCGATGAAGTAGAGGGCCTCACCTTGGTCCTGCAGATCGACGAACTGCCGCAGGGCGCCGAAATAGTTGCCGAGGTGGAGCTTTCCCGAAGGTTGGACACCAGAGAGGATGCGCATGGCCCCTTACATACCCCGAAACCGGCCTTTGCAGAGCAGCGCGCGGCGGCTGGGCCGGCTCGCGCCCTTCCTCCTGGCCGGGCTGGCCTTGACCCTGCGCGACAGCGCCGGCGCGCAGCCGCCCAAATATGGTCCCCAGGGTGCGCCCAGGGCGGTGCCCCTCTCGGCCGATCACGGCTACCTCGCCGCAGCGCCGGCGCCCGACTTCTGGGCGCTGATGCCGCACTACGTGCCGCAGATGAACGGCGCCGCCTGCTCGGTGGCGAGCGTGGCCATGGTGGTCAACGCGGCCGTCCGGACCGGCCGCCCGCTGGGCAACGACGACAAGAACATCACCCAGCAAGCGCTGCTCGACCGGGTGCCGGCCGAGCACTGGAAAGACCGGATGAGCCCCCTGGGCTACCTCGGCCGCCACGGGCTCTCGCTCGCGCAACTGCAGACGGTGACCCAGGCGGCGCTCGCGGCCTTCGGCGCCCCGAAGGCCAAGGCCCGCGCCGTCCCCGCGGACGGCTCGGACGAGGGGATGAAGGGCTTTCGCGCGGCGCTCACCCGGAACGAGCGCGGCGCGCGCGACGCCATCCTCCTGCACTTCGCCCAGGACGAGGTCACCGCGGCGCCAGGAGGCCCGTATCCGCACATCTCGCCGGTGGGCGCCTACGACGAGGCCCGGCGCCGCGTGCTGGTCCTCGACGTCGATCGGGAGTGGTACGAGCCGTACTGGGTCGCCGACGACGTGCTCTACGGGGCCCTGTCGAAGAAGACGCTCTACTTCGGCGCCGGCGGCTACGTGCAGGTCGACTACGGCGACGAGAGCGGCCTCCCGTAGGCGAGCTCGCCGAGGGGTCAGTGCTTCAGGGAGCTCTGGTGCCCGGCGGTGTCGTCCAGGCCGTGGGCCACGACGACGTAGTAGAGCATGCGGGCGTCGTCGCGCGGCCCGCCCATCAGCTCGAAGATCCAATGGCCGCGGTCGGCGGTCTCGGGATCCAGAGAGCCCTGGACGAAGAGCACCTGGCTGCGCTCGATGACGAGCTCACCCACCAGGTTCTTTCCGCGAACCATCTGGGCGATGGCGCGGCCCTCCTCGTCGTCGCTGAAGGTCCAGTGGAAGTCTTCGAAGTCGAAGAGGGCGGAGTCGGACGTGCCGGCCTCCAGGATGCAATTCGGATGTTCCAACAGCCATCGCCAGAACCGCTCGAAGGGCAAGGTGGTGCTGGTCTCAACGGCGATCGTCATGACGCCTTGATACTACGCCGGGCGCCAAAGAGTAAGCGGCCAGGAGAGGCTTTCCGCGGCCCGATCGTCCCTGGAAGCGGCGCTCGGGGTCAGCAGGCCATCGCCCACGCCTCTTTGACGATGGGCGGCGGGAGCGAGCCCAGGCTCAGGGACTTCCCGGGTTCCACGATGGCGGCGCGCTCGATGGCGGAGGCGAGCTCGGCGAGGTTGCCATTCCACCGGTGCCGCACCAGCGCCTCCAGAGCGGCGGGCTCGATGGGGTCGATCTCCTTGCCGAGCACCTTGGCGCTTCGACAGAGGAAGTGCCTCGCCAACAAGGGGATGTCCTCGCGGCGATCGCGCAGCGGCGGCAAGCGCATGCTCACGACCGAGAGGCGGTAGTAGAGGTCGCCTCGGAAGCGCCCCGCCCGCACCGCGCGCTGCAGGTCGTGCCGAGACGAGGCGAAGAGCCTTGGGGCTTTCGAAACGGCGCCGTGGGCGGCATCTTCCACGAACCGCGCGAGCCGGCTCTGCACCCCCAGCGGCAGCTCGTCGATGGACGCCAGGTACACCGAACCTTCGGCGCCGGTCTCGAGCACCCCTGGCCTCCCGTCGCCGCCGAACAGCTCGTCGAACCCCTCTTGCCAGGTGTAGCCCGGGCAGCCCACCACCGCGAATGGCTTGTGTGCCCGCGGCCCGACCGCGTGGATCATCCGCGCCAGGTGCTCGCGCCCGGTCCCGGCCTCTCCCACGAGCAGGACGCCCGAATCCGAGGCGGCGACCAGTGGCACCAGGGTGCGCAGCCTGCCCATTGCATCGCTCGCCCCCACCAGCTCGATCATTTCGCCAGGGTACGTCATGGGTCTCCTCACTCGCTGTGAAGAGAGAGCAATGGGCGTGCCTTTGCGCTGGGCGACCGTCCCTGGAAAGAAACGCGTGTAAAGTCGGCGCGTTTACACCCTTCTCCCGCGCAGCAGGCCGAGGGGGGCTCCCGGGTCGGGCTTTTCCTCTGAGGACCTGCCGCCCCAGGGGTGCGGGCTTGATAAGGGCGCTCCGCCCTGGAGGCGAAAAAAAGGCGCGGGACCGCCCGATGCCGGCAAGCCCCGCGCCCTGAAGCTGTTCGGCGTCGACGAGAGCAGCCGTCAGGCCACGGCCTCCTCCCCGTCCGACTCGTCCAGGTCGCCGTTGCGCTGCACGTCGTACTGCTTGAGAAGGCGCCGGAAGTTCGAGCGATCGACCCCGGCGGCGCGGGCGGCCATGGAGATGTTGCCGCTGGACCGAGCCAGCACCGAGGCGAGATAGCGGCGCTCGAAGGCGCGCAGGGCCAGCTTCTTGGCCTGGGCGTACGGCAAGTGCGAAAGCGTGGCCGTGCCCACCTCGGCCCCGGCGCGCGCGTCGCCGAAGCCGGGCGGCAGGTCGGCGGCGGCCAGGTTCGTCCCCTGGGCGAGCACCACCGCGCGCTCCACCACGTTCTCCAGCTCGCGCACGTTGCCGCTCCATCGGTGCGTCGTCAGGGCCTCCATCGCCGACGGCTCCACGCGCGTCAGCTGCTTGCCGGTCTTGGTGCCGTACTTCGAGAGGAAGTGGTGCACCAGGAGCGGGATGTCCTCGGGCCGCTCGCGGAGCGGCGGCAGGTGGATGGAGATGACGTTGAGCCGGTAATAGAGGTCCTCGCGGAAGGTGCCGTCGGCCATCCCCTTGCCGAGGTCCTTGTTGGTCGCCGCGATGACCCGCGCGTCCACCTTGATGGTGTCGTTGGAGCCGACCCGCTTGATCTCGCCCTCTTGCAGCGCCCGGAGGAGCCGCACCTGCGTCGAGGGCGGGATGTCGCCGATCTCGTCCAGGAACAGCGTTCCTCCGTCGGCCGCCTCGAAGAGGCCCTTCTTGTTCACCACCGCGCCGGTGAAGGCGCCTCGCACGTGGCCGAAGAGCTCGCTCTCCAGCAGGGTCTCGGTCAGCGCCGAGCAGTTGACCGCGACGAATGCCTTGTCGCGCCGCGGGCTCTTGTAGTGCAGCGCCCGGGCGGCGAGCTCCTTGCCGGTGCCGCTCTCGCCCATGACGAGCACCGTGGCCGAGGAGTAGGCCACGCCCTCGATGAGGCGAAAGACCGCCTGCATCTTGGGGCCCTGGCCGATGAGCCCCTCGAAGCGGTCGCGGACCTCGAGCATGCCCTCGAGCTGCCGGTTGCGATCGAGCAGCGCCTTGCGCTCGAACGCCTTGGTCACGGTGATGACCACGTCGTCGATGTTCTCGAACGGCTTGGTCAGGTAGTCGTAGGCGCCGGCCTTCACCGCCGCGACCGCGGTCTCCACCGTGGCGAAGGCGGTCATCATCACCACCTCCACCTCTGGGCGCCGGATTTTGACCTCCTTCAGGATGTCCATGCCGGTGACGTTGGGCATCTTGATGTCCAGCATCGCCACGTCGAAGCCGGGCTCCACCGCGGCCGCCAGCCCCTCGACGCTGTCCTCGATGGCCACCACGTCGCAGTTGGCCCGCTTGAGGATCTCGCCGACGGCCTTGAGCACGACCTTGTCGTCGTCCACCACCAGGACGCGAGGCTTGCGCTCCCGGCCAACCGCGGGGCTCGGCGCATGAGCGCCGTTGGTGCCCGGCGAGGGTTGGGGGTGCGCAGTCTGCTGGGTCTCTTGCTTCTCCATGGCGATCTCCATCGAGGCGCGATGCAGCGGTCGAAAATCTCGTGCTCTGGTACGCCGGCTCCTACGCCTCCGCTGGGCCGGGCGGCAGCTTGAGGATGAAGGCGCTCCCGTGGCCCGGCTCGGACTCGACCTCGATGCTGCCCCCGTGGCTCTCGGCGATGCTCCAGCTGATGGCCAGGCCGAAGCCGGTGCCCTCGCCAGGCGGCTTGGTGGTGAAGGCGGGCTCGAAGAGTCGGGCGCGGTGCTCGGGGAGGATTCCGATGCCGTCGTCCTCGACGCGAACCTGGACTTTGCCGTGCTCGGCGCTGGTGCTCAGGGTCACCGTCCCGGCGCCGTTCTTGAGCGCCTGGAGGGCATTCACCAGGAGGTTCAGGACGACCTGCTCGATCTGGTTGGGGTCACCGGAGAGGTTGAGTGGCTCGGGCGAGAGGGCCTGCTTGAAGGCCGCGTGGGGCCGGCTCTTGAGCTGCGGCCGGAACAAGACCACCGCGTCCTCGACCGCGCGGTTCACGTCGAAGACCAGCTTGCCCGAGGGCGCCCGCCGGCTGAACTTGAGCAGGCTCTCGACGATCCGCTTGCAGCGCAGGGCCGCGTGCTCGACGTCCTTGAGAGTCTCCTGGTCGGAGGCGGAGCGACCACAGTCGCGCATCATGAGCTGGGTGAAGGCGAGGATGCCGCCGAGCGGGTTGTTGATCTCGTGGGCGACACCGGCCGCGAGCTGCCCCACCGCCGCCAGCTTCTCGGTCTGCAGCATTCGCCGGCCCAAGGACTTCTCCTGGGTGGTCTCGCGGTAGATGCAGACCATCCGATCGCCGGGCCCCTCGCCGGTGTCGTAGCAGTTCATCTGGAAGCTGCGGCCGTCGATGTCCAGCTCCACCGGCCCATCGCTGGGGCGCTCGCCGCGCCCGATGGAGCACTGGGCGCAAGGCGTGGAGCTCTGGAAGAGAAGCTCGTGGCAGGTCCCGCCCGGCACCGCGCGGATGTCGCGGCCGGCCTGGACGGCGTAGGCCCGGTTCGCGCGCACGACCTTCAGGTCGCGAGACAGCACCGCGATGGGCCGCTCGATAGAGTCGAACGTCAGCTCCCATTCGTCCTTGATGCGGGCGAGCAGCGCCGTGCGCTCGTTGACTTTTTTCTCCAGCGAGTGCGCCAGCGCCGTGAGCTCCTCGTTCTGCTTCAGCGTCAGCGCGAGCAGCCGGCGGTTCTCCTCCTGCAGGTCGTACTGCTCGAACGCGGAGGAGATGGTGAGCTGGAGCTGCTGGTCGTCCCAGGGCTTGGAGATGAACCGGAAGACCTCGCTCCGGTTGATGGCCTCCTCGATGGCCTGCTGGTCCGCGTACCCGGTCAGCATGATTCGCTGCGCTTTGGGGTAGCGCTCCTTTACGGCGCGCAGGAACTCGACCCCGCTCATGCCGGGCATCTTGTAATCGCTGACCACGACCTGGGCGGGAAAGGTCTCCAGGGCGTCCAGCCCCGTCTCCCCGGTCGCCGCGGTCTCGATATTCCAGCCCTGGCGCCGCAGCGCTCGACGCAGCGCACGAAGGACGCTCTCTTCATCGTCGATGATCAAAAGGCGCCGCGGCTGCAGGTCCGGCGAAGCGGTCGGCTGCGGGGGCGCGGACAGATTCAAGGCACTCTCCATCGGGCGTGCGGTTAGTGCATGCGGGGTGCCTAATGCCGTCGACCCGCCTGTCCTTTCCAACCCCCCGGGTTTATTCGGATTCACATCCCTGGCTCTTCACGCCCGCCCGACTCGGGAGGGGTGCATCACGACCCTGACCACATGCGATCGCCCAGGTTTCGAGGATCTAGACATGGGTCTATCATGCCCCAGGGTTTCCAAAGACCTTCCTCTCGAGCCGCCCCAAGCGGGCTCCTGCCTGGTGAGAACGTCGATCCTCAGGGTTGCGAACACTTCAGGGGCGAGATTCGTGCCGCCTGACCCGGCGGAGCCGGAACCAAAGAGGGTTGCCTCAGGCTCCAGGCTCCTGACCTCAGGCTTCAGGAACTGCATTCCCTGGAGCCTGGGGACCAGAGTCTTTGCCAGCCTGCACAAGAGCTCGCGCCGAAGGGACTCAAGAGCGCGCGAGGAATCGGCGGAGCGCCTCAAGCGGCGATCGGAAGCCGGAATGTCACGGAGGTGCCGCACCCCGGCTCGCTCTGCACCTCGATGGTGCCCCCGTGCCGGGCGACGATGCCGTAGGCCGCGGTGAGCCCCAGCCCGAGCCCACCTCCGACGCCGCGGGTGGTGAAGAACGGGTCGAACATGCGCGCGCGCACCTCGGGAGACATGCCGCACCCTTGGTCGTCGATGTGCACGACCACGGCATCGCGGTCGCGCTCGGTGCCGACCTGGATGGGGGAATCCTCCTCGGAGGCCTGGAGCGCGTTGCGCAGCACGTTGGCGAAGGCGATCTCCAGCTGGAGCGGCTCGGCGAGGATGCGCGCGTCGGCGTGCCCCACCACCGCGACCCGGTCCGAGGGGACCCCGGCGCGCTTGACCGCGCGCTCGAGGATCGCGAAAGGGTCCTCGGTGGAGCGCGGGGCGACCGATTCGTGCGCCAGCTCCTTGAGGGCGCGGACGATCTCGTGGACGCGCTTGCCGCCGGTGATCGACTCGTCGAGGATGACCGGGGCCTCTTCAATCGCCTCTTCGGCGTCGCGGGAGACGAGGTCGGTGCCGCGCAAGAGCTCGAGCGCGCGGTCTTCGCGCCCGCTCCTGGCCAGGCTCTGGACAACGCTCAGCCGGGAGAACGCCTTCCGGATGTCGTCGAAGCAGGCGGTGAGCGTGTTCAGGTTCGAGATGAGGAAGCCCAGAGGGTTGTTGATCTCGTGGGCGGCGCCGGCCGCGAGCTGGCCGACGGAGGCCATGCGCTGCGACTCGCGGAGGCGCTCCTCCAGGCGGCGGGCGTCGGTCACGTCGCGGTAGTGGGCCACGGTGACGCCGCCTTCCATGGGGAAGAACGACACCTGGAACGTCCGGGAGCGCAGGCAGACTTCGCTGGGCTCCTCGGCCCCCGCGCCGCCCAAGCAGCCGAGGCAGGGCGCGGACCGGTTGGCGAGAATGCGGTGGCAACGCGCTCCCACGACGCCGCGGATGTCCTGGCGCGCCAACCGGGCCACGGCGAGGTTGGCGCGCCGGATCACGTAGCCCTCGAGCAGGATGAGCGGGTCGTGGATGGCGTCGAAGGTCTTCTCCCACTCCACCTTGGCCCGGGCGATCATCGCGGTGCGCTCGGCGATGCGCTGCTCGAGCACCTCGTTGTTGCGCCGGATCTCCTCGCGCGACCGGACGAGCTCCGCGGTGACTCGGCTGTTCTTCACCGCCAGCGCGACGTGGGGCGCGAGCCACCGGAGCACCTGGAGGTCCTTGAGCTCGAAGCGACCGCCGCCCACCGGATTGACCGCCTGGAGCACGCCGCAGACCTCGCCGCCCGCGAACAGCGGAACCGCGACGAGCGAGCGGGTGGGTCTGTGCTCCAAGGCGTCGAGAGCCCCGGTGAACCGCGGGTCGGCGGGGGCGTCGGCGACCAGGGCGGGCTTCTTGTTCAGCGCGACCCAACCGGCCACGCACGTTCCTTTGGGCAGCCGAGCGGGCTCGTCGCCAGCGCCCGCGCTGACGATGAGCTCGCCCGTCGCCTCGTCCAACAGGAGCAGGCTCGCGCCCTCGGCGCCCACCAGCTCGCAGGTCTTCCTCGCGGCGACCGCACAGAGGGTCGGCGCGTCCAGCGTGCCGATGATGGACTCGGCCACCTCGTTGACCATCACCGACTGCACCGAGGCGCTCATGCCCTCGGCGGCGGGAAGCGCGGCGAGGCCGCCCGAAGGCTGTTGAAGCTGCTCGGCCATTCCGACCTCGTCTCGCGCCAGCCCTTCGGAGGCGCGCGCCTAGTGCCTCAGGGCGCGCAACTCCTCCTCGGTGATGACGATGGCGCCCTGGGCGTCGCGGACGACGTTGGAGATACCGGGGAACTTGGTCTCGAGATCGCGGATGAAGTCCGCCTGGCGGCGGACCGCCGACAGGAGGCGACGGTTCTCGCGCTCGAGCTCGATCTGCTCGAAGGCGAGGTGGAGGATCACCTTGAGCTCCAGGTCGTCCCAAGGCTTCTGCAGGAACCGATAGATTTCGCCCTCGTTGATCGCCTTGATCGCCGTTTCCATGTCGGCGTGGCCGGTGAGCATGATCCGCCCGATGCCGGGGTGGCGGTCGTGGACCAGCTTGAGGAACTCCAGGCCCGTCATGCGGGGCATCAGGTGGTCGCTCACCACCACGTCGATCGGCTGCTGCTTGAGGATCTCGAGCCCCTCCTCCGGTCCCGCCGCGGCGAACACGGTGTAGCTCTCTTTGCGAAGAGCTCGCTTGAGTGCGCTGCGCACGTTCTCCTCGTCGTCTACGATCAGCAGCGTTCTCGGCATGACGCACCTCAAGGGCTATTTCTCAGTGCGGATGCAAACCGGGCGCCACGGCCGCTCCCACGGGCAGTCGCGGACTTGTCGATGGGAGCCTGGGGCGCGGGCGACCTGTTGCCGAGCGGCGCTGATTCACCCCTCGCACACGCGCGCGGGCGACAAGGGTCTAAACGGAACCAAGGGGCCGCAGCGACCTGGCCCTTATGGCGAAGGGGCGGGCGCCATGCCGTACTGTTCCTTCTCGCTTCGGACGTAGAAGCGGACCGCCAGCGGGTCGAGCTTCAAAATCCGTTCGGCGGCGTCTCGAGGGACGACGGCCCAGGGGAAGTCGGGCTGATTGGGCCACTCCACGACCGCCCACGCCCCCTTCTCCAGTCAATCCCTGGAGGCGTCGTCGATGACGAGGCGCCGCATCTTCTTGGAGCGGGTGGTGAAGAAGAACGTGCACTCGCCGGGGCCGGGCTGGATCCGAGAGCTCGCGACGATTTCGGCGATGTGCGTGCGCTTCGCCGCCTGCTCGCGATTGAGCCGGGCCGAGCGCTGCTCGGCGCTCTCACCCGGCCGATAGTCTTCGGGGATGACCCCCGCCTGAACGAGCTTGTCCTTGAGGCTCTGCATGACGCGCCTCCGAGGCGACAATCGCCCCAAGAGCCGTAAACCTTAGATCCGCCGCGATGCCCGTGGAAGAGAAGAATCCCAGGAGCACGCCGACAGCCAGTCGGAAGCGGAGCTCGCGGCCGCGGCGTTGCTCTTCGCTCTCGCCGCTGCGCTCTTGTGGCAGGCAGCCGGGCGGCGCCACTTTGCCGAGGCAGGTCGGCCGGGTTGGGCGCCGCTGGTCCCCTTCCCCGGCCTCTTCGCGCCCGTCCTCGCCTTCGGGCGCTCGACCCACGGGCGGGCACGCGGAACCAGACGTGGGCTCGGCCTGACGACCTCGCCGCCGCGCTGAAAGGCCTCGAGGGGAAGCGCCGACCTTCCGCGCGCGTTTGCCGCCTGAAGGCCGCTTTCGCAATTCAGAGGGGCGGCTCCCGAAAAAGGTCAGGTGCAAATGGAGAACGCTCCGGCGGCATCCGGTCCGGCGCGAGCCGGCGCGGCTCGCAGGCGCTGGCTCTTGCGAGCAGCGGTCTGGGCCGCGGGGCTCGCCGCGAGCATCGCCATTGCCGGCAGCGCTTTCTTCCGCATCCACCGGACGGCAGCGGGCCTCGCCTTGGCGCCGCGCTTCGCGCTCGGGGCCTGGGCGGCCAATCTGCAGAGCCACCTGCCGTGGGCCGCGGGCTTCGCGCTCCTCACCGCGTGCGTGATCCCCCTGCGCGCGCTCCAGTGGCGCTTCACGCTGGGCCCGCACCCTCCCGGCTTCTTCGCGCGCTACCACGCCATCGCCATCGGCGCCTTCGTGCACAATGCCGCGCCGGGCCAGCTGGGCGAATTCACTCGGGCCCTCCTCCTTTCCAAGGGCCACGG
Source organism: uncultured delta proteobacterium (assembly GCA_963772225.1). Taxonomy (GTDB): domain Bacteria; phylum Myxococcota; class Myxococcia; order Myxococcales; family UBA5297; genus CAVYWD01. The sequence continues at coordinate 847,731 of CAVYWD010000001.1, forward strand.
CCTGCCCTTCTTCCAGAGCCTGGGCTCGGTGCTCACCGGCAAGCTGCTCGAGCTGGCTGCGCTCGTGGCGCTGGCGGCGCTCGCCCTAGCCGGCCCGGGTGCGGGTTTCTCCGGCCGGATCGGGCCGGCGTTGGCCGGCGCCGCTGGGCTCTTCCTCGCGCTCTTCGCCGCGGTGCAGCTCCTCGCCCGCCGCGCCGAGCGCTGGAGCGTCGCGCTCGAGCGCCAACGCCGCTGGCCGCGCCTGAGCGCGGCGCTTCGCCACCTCGGCGCCGGGCTCGTCCCTGCGCGCTCGCCGCGCCGCACTGCGCTGGCCCTGGCGGCCTCTTTCGGGCCGGTCGGGACATCGGCGTTGGCGTACGGCCTGGCGCTCCACGGCGTGGGCGTGCCGCGCGGGCTCTTCGCCGGAGGGATCGTGCTCGGCGCGGTCTGCCTGGGCCAGCTCACGCCCGGCCTGCCCATCGGCACCGGCATGTACTACCTGACCACGAGCTGGGCCGCGCGGGCGCTGGGCGCGAGCCCCGCGCAAGCCGCCGCCTTCGCCGCGCTCGCCCACCTCTCCGCGCTCGCCTCGCAGCTCACGGTGGGGCTCGCCTCGGTGCTCCTGTGCCGCCGCTCCTGGGGAGAGCTCCTTCGCAGCGCTCTGGCGCTTGCCGGGCGGCCCGCCTCGCGGTACTTAATGGACCGCTGCTGCGACGTCCCACCGAGCGCGACAGGCACCTCCCCTCCTCGATGAGCCAGGGTCAGATCAGCGCGATGCGGTGCCTCGCCTGCGGGTGCAGCGTCCCGTCGCGCGGCGATCCTTCTCGCTGCCCGGACTGCGGCGACGCCGGCCTCCTGGACCTCTCGTACGACCTTCAGGACGCCGCGCGCACCCTCGACCGCGCCTCTCTGGAACGGCGCGAACCCTGGATGTGGCGGTACCGCGAGCTCCTGCCCATGGACGAGCTCGCCGATCTGCCACACCTCCAGGTCGGCATGACGCCCGTGTACGGCGCGCCTCGGCTGGCCCGAAAGCTGGGCGTCGCCGGCCTCTGGCTCAAGGACGAGGGCCGCTCTCCCACCCGGTCGGTTTGGGACCGGCCGGCGCTGCTCTGTGCGCTCATGGCGCGCGAGCGGGGCCGCAAAGTCATCGCCACCTCGGGTGACGCCGCGGCGGTGGGCGCGGTCGCCTGCGCCGCGGCCGCGCTGGGCCTCAAGGCCGCGGCGTTCTCGGGGCCAGGCGCACATGCCGCGGCGGCGTTCGGCGCCGCCCGCTTCTGGGCCGGCTCGGCCGAGCTCGACCGCGCGCGGTGCCAGGAGTCCTGCGCCCGCTTCTCGTGGGCGAACGCGACCGAGGGCGAGAGCCCCTACGTCGCCGATGGCTTCAAGACCCTCGCGCACGAGGTCGCCGAGCAGCTCATCGAGCGCCTCCCCGACTGGATCGCCATCCCCGCTTCGCCGCCCAGCCTCGCCGTCGCCGTCTCCAAGGGGTTGCGAGAGATGGCCGGCCTGCGCCTCCTGCGCGCGCCGCCGCGGTTGCTGGCGGTGGAGCTCGCGTCGGCGCCCCTGGGCTCTGGCGGAGCGGCGAGCGCGGCGCGGCAGGCGCTAAAGGAGCTCTCCGGCGAGCTCGTGCAGGTGGATGCGGGCCTCGCCGAATCGGCCATGCGCTGGGCGGCACAGGACGTCGGCGTCGAAGCGAGCCCCGAGGGCGCCGTCGCCCTGGCGGGTCTCGCCCGCGCGCTGGACGACGGCCTCGTCGCCCGGGCGGGCACTGCGCTGGCCCTGCTCACGGGCGGCAATTCCCCCGCCGCGGACGGCGCGGCAACCCCGGCACCGGACCTCGCGGCCGTGGAGCGCGCCGCGCGGGACCTGGGGCTCACCTAAAGAACAGGCAGGCGACCTGGCGATGGGCGAGATCTTGAAGGGCGCGACGCTTCTGGAGTTCAATCCGCCGAAGGCGGAGCGCGCCGACCTGCGGGTCGAGGGCAGCGCCATCGCCGCCCGCAGCCGCGACCTGCAGCCGCAGCCGGGCGATCGCGTGACAGACCTCTCAGGCAAGTTCGTCATGCCCGGGCTGGTCTGCGCCCACACCCACCTCTACTCGGCGCTCGCGCGCGGCATGCCGCCGCCGAAGCAGCCGACGCGCGGGTTCTTGGATGTCCTCGAGCAGGTCTGGTGGAAGCTCGACCGGGCGCTGGACGAGGAGCTCCTGTCGTTGAGCGCGCAGGTCGGCGCCGCCGAGGCCCTGCTGGCCGGCGTCACGACTTTGGTCGACCACCACGCCTCGCCCTCTTTCATCGAGGGCTCGCTCTCAGCGGTGCGCGACGGCCTGGAGAAGGTCGGGGCCCGCGGGGTGCTTTGCTACGAGGTCACCGACCGAAACGGCCGGGAAGGGCGAGAGTCGGGGCTGCGCGAGACCGAGGCCTTTCTGGGCTGCGGGCAGACCACCCGTTGCCGCGCGATGGTGGGCGCCCACGCCTCCCTGACGCTCGAGGACGAGACGCTCCAGGCCCTGGGCGCGCTGGCGCGGCGCTTCGAGGTCGGCGTCCACTTGCACGTGGCGGAGTCGCTCGACGACGAGAGGGACGCCCTGCGCCGCGGCGGCACGGGCGCCATCTCCCGCCTCTCCGCCGCGGGGCTCCTGGGCCCGCGGTCCATCCTCGCGCACTGCACGAACCTGTCCTGGGAAGACCTCTCGGCCGTGCAGGAGACCGGGGCGTGGATGGTGCACAACCCGCGGTCCAACATGAACAACGCGGTGGGCTACGCGCCCGCTCGCAAGTTCGGCGCGCGCAAGGCCTTGGGCACCGACGGGCTGAGCGGCGACCTCTTCGCCGAGGCGCAAGTCGCGGTGCTGCGCTCGAGCGAGGCGGAAGCGCCCATCGAGCCCCTGGCGTGGTTCTCGGGCGGCCACGCGCTGGCGGCGGAGGTGTTCGGCGCGCCGCTCGGCCCCCTGTCAGCAGGCGCCCTCGCCGACCTGGTCGTCCTCGATTACCCGAGCCCGACGCCCATCGCCGGCCCCAACCTCTCGAGCCACCTGACCTTCGGCCTCGGCGCCGCGCACGTCGACGGCGTGATGGTGGACGGAGCGTGGCGCGTGTGGGCCCGACAGGTCCTCAGCCTCGACCACGCCGAGCTGTGCGCGCGGTCGGCCGAAGCGGCGCGCAAGCTCTGGCGCCGCGTCGCCGAGCTGTAGGCCAAACGCGAGCCAACCTCCAGGGCTCAGGGGCCGCAGGTCAGCGACTGGAAGCCCTCTTCCCTTCTCACGCCCACCCGCGTCGCCTCGGGTCCGAACACGAGGGCCAGCCGCTCATTCGCGGGCACGTCCAGGACCACCGCGCAAGAGATGCCGGCGTCCTTCGAAGAGAGGCTCACGCGGATTCGCCCCGCCGGGACCTGCGCCAGCACCACTCGGTTGGCGAAGAGCTCGTGCTTGGCGCTCCCCACGGTGGCCGTCACCTTTCCGAGCACCTTGGAGGTGAAGGCGATTTCTCCGGTCTCACGAGGCGCCGCGTCTCGGGGTGGAGCCCGTCGCTTGGCAGCAGGCGCCGGGGCCGAAAACGGCCGGAGGCCGTGGGGCGCCGGCAACGCCCTCGGCTCCTTGGCTCCTTCCGGCTTCGAGCGCTCCGGGGCAAAGCTCCCTTCGGAAGCCGAGCGGGGCATCGGCGCGGGAGGAGGAGGCACGGGCTGGACGAGCTCTTCCCGCCTGGCGCTCACCGGCTCCGGCGGCGGCGCGGGAATGGCCGACAGCAGCTCGGAGCGGGATCGGCGCGCGGACCATCCGTGAGCGACGACGGCGACCTCGACCGCGCCGAGGCCGAGGCCGGCCGCGGCGACCGCGAGCCATCGCCGGCCGAAGCGCACCCCGACCGCGGCCGGCAGCGGATTCGGGGAGCGCGGCGCCGCTTGCGTCTCCGGCCGCGGGGGCTCCTCGGGAGCGAGCGCACTTGGAGCTTCGAGGGGCGCAGGCCCTTGGGGCGGCGAGGCAGCGGATGGGAGCTCCGGCAACGCCTTGACCGAAGCGCGCAGCGCCGCCGCGAACTCGCGCACCGAGGCGAACCGGTCCTCCGGTCGCTTGGCCAGGGCGCGGAAGAGAGCTTCGTTCAGCGCCGGTGGCACGTCGACGCCAGGGCACGGCGCCAGGGGCGGCGCGGCCTTCTCCAGGTGCATGTACATCACGACCACGGGCTCGGCCGCGTCGAAGGGCAGCTTGCCGCTGAGCAGGCGATAGAGAACGACGCCGAGCGAATACAGAATCGCTCCGGGCGTCGACCACCCCGCGGCCCGCCTGCTCCGGGCTCATGTACGTGGGGGTGCCGCAGACCGTACCCAGCGTGGTCTTCGGCCCGGAGCCGTCGAACACGGTGGCCTTCGAGATGCCGAAGTCGAGGACCTTCACCGCGTAGGAGCCGGACGCCGCGTGAGCCAGGAACAGATTGGCGGGCTTCAGGTCCCGGTGGATGACGCCCTTGTCGTGGGCCACCGCAACGGCCTCCGCGGCATCGACGACGATGCGGACCGCCTCTTGAGCCGGAAGGGCTCGACTCTCCCCGACGTGGTCGGCGAGCGACTGGCCCCGGAGGAGCTCCATGACGTAGTACGCCAGCCCGTCCTCGACCCCGAAGTCGAAGACCTCCGCCAGGCCCGGGTGGCGGATGGAGGCGGCAATGCGGGCCTCCTGCTGGAACCGGGCGACGAACTGCGCGTCGCGCGCCAGCGAGGGCAGGAGCACCTTGATGGCGTACGGCTTGTGGAGGGCGAGCTGAACGCCCCGATACACGGCGCCCATGGCGCCCTGGCCAAGGACGCTCTCGAGTCGGTACCGCCCGCCGACCACCTTGCCGACCAGGGAGCCGGGGTCGAACTCGACCTCGGCCGCGCCGGCGACCGTTCGGCGCGGGCGATTTCCGGAGATGGCGGTGTGGCCGCAGCCGCCGCAGCGCCAACCTTCGCCGCCGGCGTCGGGCAGCATCGGCTGACCACAGGTGCCGCAGCTCGGAGGCTGAATTTCGGGTGCCACCATCGATTCCTCCCGCGGCCATTCTAGCAGCTGCCCGAGCGGCCGGAGGCCCAAGCGATAGCCGCGGCGGGCAAGGGCCGACCGGGACTCCAGCGCGGCGGCTCGCTCGACCAGGGCGCGAACGGCACGCGCCGCACGCCGCGCGCCAGAGGTCGTGCTCGACCCGACCCTTCAGGATATTGCGCGCCCGCCGAGAGACGTGTTCGCTGAAGACCTGAGCCAGGGACGCTTTCGCGCGGCGCGAGGTGGGTTCGATGCGGACGGCAGCGACCCAAATTCTCGCGAAGCGCGCGCGGAGCCTCGCCGCTTGAGGCCACTTCGCGACGAGCCGCTGATCGCCGAGCTGCGCCTGGCCTCGGCGGCCCGATACGGGGGCGGCATCTGCGTCGAAGTGGAGGGCGCGCCCGTCGGGCGAGTGGTGTGCGTCGAAGGGAAAGTCGCCTGGGCCACCTGCCGCTCCCAACCTGAGGACCTGGGCGGCTATCTCTGGCGGCTCGGGCACCTGACGCGGACCCAGCTGGACCTGGTCCAAAGCGCCTTCCGCGCGCACCAGGGCCGAAAGTCGCTGGGGACGCTGCTGGAGGAGCTGGGCTTCATGTCGCGCGGCGTCCTCCGGCGCTGCCTGCTCTTGCACATCCGCTCGGCCATCGAGGCGCTGGGGAGCTGCGCCGCGAGCGAGATCGCCCGAGAGCCTTACTCCTTGAGCGCGAGCTTCGATCTCCTGTTCGACGTCGAGGAGGTCTGCCCGTCGGAGGGCGGCGACCCCCGGGCGGACGCGCTCGCGCGCTGGCTCACCGAGCACTGCGCCCTGCTCTCGCCCCTGGGCGGGCTGCCGGGCTACGCGGCGAGCGCGCTCCTCTCCGCGGACGGCGAGGTGATGGCGGCGCACGCCTCGCGGGATGCGGGCGACCCAGCCGCCATGGCGTCGCGCCTCTGCTCGGCGCTGGAGAGCGCGGCCCACATGTCCTCGACGGCGGGCCTGGGGAGAGTCCGGCGGGCGGTGTTCGGCTGCGAGCACGGCTACGCCCTCGTGGCCTGGCTCGACGACCTTCGGAGCCACGCCCTCGCCTTGGTGGTGGACGCGCCGGCGCCCGACGCCGCCGCGGTGGCAGCGGTGGAGCGGCTCCTGCCAGCGTTGAGGTCCTTCGCCGGCGAGCGGGCGCTCGCCTCGTACTTCAAGCGCATGCTGAGCGAGGCTCAGGGGCCCGAGGAGCAGGCCCGCGCGCTGAAGGTCGCGATGCAGACGCGCCTGCGCGACGTGCGCCGTGCCGGCGCCGGCGACGACTCCGTGCGGCGGCTGGAGGAGGCCATCGACCTCCTGCAGAACGGCAAGCTCGAGCAGGCGCTCGCCCTCTTTTAGCCGCCGCTCGAGCATCGACTATCAACTATCGACGCGAAGCTGCGCCCCACCTTCTCCAACGCGCCTGGTCGGTCAGAGGCGCAGCCTCGCTAGGGCTTGGCTCCCCCCGGAGCCGGCAGCGAGGCGAGGAATGCCGAGAGGTCGAGGGGAGCGCCGGTGGCCTTTTCCACGAGCCTCTCGAGCGGCAAGCTTCCCTGGTCGCGCAGCGCATCGGCCAGCGCCGCGCCCGCCCGCGGGCTCTGCCACCACTGCGGCCCCGCGCCCTTCTCCAGCGCGGCGTGGAGCTGGGCGGCGGCGATCCGCGCGCGCAGCTCGTCGGCGGCGGCAAAGGAGCTTTCGTGGTCCCAGAGGAACCGCTCCGACTCCTCGGGCTCGACGGGGAAGCCCAGGGCGCGCGCGTGGATCGCCCGGTACTTCTCCAGTGGGTCGGCCCCGGGCTCCTTTCGCCACGCGACCTCGAAGAGCACGCGGCCCGCGGCGCGCCTCAGCGCGAAGAGCTTGCGCAAGGCCGCCGTCTTCCGATGCTGCGCCATCTTCCCTTCCGGCAGCCCTGCCGCGGCGCAGAACGCGGGCTCGTCGAGGAGGCCCTCGAACAGGAAGCCCGCGGTCTCCCCGGCTGCCGAGCCGCTCAAGAGCGCGAGCTCGAACCTCGGCGCCCCGTTCAGCTCGTAGGCCACCGCGTGCCCCAGCTCGTGGAGCGCCTGCGCCCACGCGCCCAGCCCAGCGGCCGGCTTGATGGAGAGCCGAACGTCGGAGGGCACCTCCACGGCGACCGCCAGGGCGCGCGGGCTCTTGCGCGGCCGCGGCGCGACGTCGAGCTTCAATCCGGGCCGCGTCGCCGGGCCGAGCCCCAGCCGCTCGAGCAGCTCGGCGATCGCCGGGCCGAGCTTTTCCTTGGGGAAGTAAGTGTCTACCTCGCCCGTGCGCAGGAGCCGCGGGACGTCGGCGCGCCGCACCTGCGACAGGTCGGTCGCGTTGAGCTCGCGGCGGGCGAGCTCCTCCATGGCCGCCCGGTAGGGCGCCTCGGTGCGCTCCAGCACGGCCTGGGCGAGGGCCGCCATGGCGTCGGGGTCCGTCTGGCGGAGCTGGGCAGTATAGGAGAGCGCGCTCGGGTACCCGAGCCCGTGGAGCGCCTCCTCGATGGCGCGGTCGCGTTCGGCAAGCGGGGCGTTGAGCTTGCGCAGAACCGGGAGCGCGGCCTGGGCGATCTTCCGGCGGCGCCCAGCGTGGGCCTCGCCGGCGAGCAGGATCTCCAGGTCGCGGAAGGGGAGCTCCTGCCCATCGACCGAGAGGGTCCCCTGGGACGCGATCCGCGCGATGACCTCCGAGGTGGCGCCGCCGGCCTGAGCGAGCTTCTCGCCGGCGAGGAAGAGCCGCAGCGCGCGGAGCGCACGGACCTCGTCCTCGGCGCCGGACCCCTTGGCCTCGGAGAGCGCCTTGAGGCGGTCGTCGACGACCGCGATGGACTCGGCCGGGGCCAGCGCGGCGACCTGCGCGTCCAGGGACGCCGGGTCAATCCCCTCGCCCAGAGCCCAGCTCTTCCAGGCAAGCTCGGCCTGCGCGCCGAGCAGCGCGCGCACCCGCTCCCGGAGGGCTTGCAGCTCGCCGGCCTTGCCGCCGCCCGGGGCCGATGCGGCCGAGGGTGCGGCGGTCGCCGCGCTCGTCGAGGGGGTGGGAGAGCTCGGCGTGGCGGACCGAAAGAGCGAGCATCCGGCGAGTGCGGCGAAGGCGAGGACGGGCGCGCGGCGCATTCTTTGCTCCTTGGCAGCGAGGGCGTGGCGGCTGGTCTTGCTGATAGCCGATGCCCAGCCCTTTTGCGAAGAGGAAACTGCGAGCGGCCCCATCCCTTCCCGACGAGCGGCCGACCCCACGCCGACGAGCCGACCGCGAGGGTGCCGCGCGAGCCGATGTCCTCGAGCTCCGGGTCCAGCGCCCCAGGGCGCAACGGCAGTCTTCGGTGGGAGGGCCCGGCTTGAAAGAAAGAATGTGAGCCAATCGCCGAGGGGAGGTTTGTTGCGCGGAGCCGGCACCGGGCGGCACCCCCGTTGTGCCGTCGCAACTTGAAATCCACTGCACCCGTTCTTGGGGCCAGGAAATCCTTGCCGGCATTTGGCCAAAATGCTAATCGCACGCTCAATGCCTTGCGTCGGGAGCGCAGCCAGAGCTCCTCAGCCGCCGCTCCTTCTGACTGAGCTGGGCTCTTTCACCCGCGCCGAGGTGAAGTCACTCTCGAACGCCCGCCCGACTCAGCCGCGGAGGAGCCCATGGCCACCGGCGCAAAGCGAATCGTCGTCATCATCCCCGCCTACAACGAAGCCAAGAACCTGCCCTCTGTCATCGACGGGCTTCGAAGCCACGCCCCTCATTGCGACCTCTGCGTGGTCGACGACGGCTCGCTCGACGCCACGGCGCGGGTGGCGAGCGCGCTGGGAGCGACCCTCCTCAAATGCCCGGTGAATCTGGGAATCGGCGGCGCCGTTCAAACGGGCTACCTTTGGGCGCTCGACCGCGGCTACGACATCGCCGTCCAGGTCGACGGCGACGGCCAGCACAATGCGAGCTATCTCGGAGCGTTGACCGACCCCATCGCGAGCGGCCGGGCCGACCTGGTCATCGGCTCGCGCTTTCTGGCGAGCGAGGGCTTCCGCTCGACGGCAATCCGCCGAGTCGGGATCCGCTATCTCTCATGGTTCTTGCGCGCGCGCTGCGGCGCGCGCGTCACCGACCCGACCTCCGGCTTTCGAGCTGCGTCTGGCCGAGCCATCGAGCTCTTCGCGAGACACTATTCGTCGGACTATCCGGAACCCGAGTCGATCGCCGCGGCGGCGCGGAGCGGGCTTCGGGTGCTCGAAATCCCGGTTCGCATGGAGCCCCGGCGCCATGGAAAAAGCTCCATCGATGCTGCTCGAACGCTCTATTATCTGGCCAAGGTGACGCTCGCGCTCCTCCTGCTTCCCTGGGACTCCCGCGCCCCGCTTCCGATGAATCACGGGACGCCGACGCCATGACGCCCCCGACACAACCGCTCCTGCCGCGCGAGCTCCAAATATCCGCAGCGGCGGTTTTGCTCGCCCTTCTGGGCTGGGTCGTGCTCCTGCTTCGCCGCGGCCGACTCAACCTGCGCGAAAGCCTCCTCTGGCTCCTCTCGACGGGCGCGGCGTTGCTGCTGACGCTCTTTCCCGAGCTCCTGAAGGCACTCGCGCAGCTCATGCGCGTGGAAGTGCCGGCCAATGCGCTGTTCTCGCTGACCTTCGTCTACGTTCTCGTCAATCTGCTGGCCAACACCATCGCGCTCTCGCGAAACAGCGAGCATCTTCGGAGAGTCGCGCAAGAATGCGCGCTCCTCAGGGCCGAGATCAACGAGCTGCGCGCAAAGCCGCCGTTGCCGGCCAAAGATCCGGAAGGACGATAAGGGTTCGAGCCCATGGCACCTTTCTCCAATATTTCGTCGCCCCGAGGTTGGGCGCTCTCGCTATTGCTGCTCAGCCTTGCCCTGAAGTCGGCCCTGATCCTGACAGCCGGGGCCCAGTACGACCTCGCGTCCGATGACCGGTCCTACGTCGAGACCGCGCGCGTCTGGGCTCAAACCGGAAGCTTCACGTACGACGACCCGACGCGCCCGACGGTCTTCGTCATGCCGGGCTTCCCAGCCTTCCTGGCGCTCGTCTATTCTTTGGTGGGCGGCGGCTTCGCGTTCGAGCAGGCCGTGCGCCTGCTCCAATCGACAATCATCTCAGCAGCGCTCTTCGTGTTCTTCGAAATAGGCAGCAGGGTCTTTTCGAAACAAGCCGCGCTGGCCGCCCTCGCCGTCGCGGCTTTCTATCCGCCCTTTTGGCTGATGGGCAACGTCATCCTGACGGAGGCCCTGTTCCTGTTGCCGCTTTCGCTCTTGTTGTTGGCCGCGGTGCGGATCCTCGAGGCCCCCACTCAGGGGCGAGCGGCGCTCTTCGCCCTCGCTTGGGTCGGGTCGGTCTACGTGCGACCGGCGGTCGCCCTCTGGCCCGGCCTGCTCTTCTTGCTGCTCATCCGCTGGAGGCTCGCCCCACTTCGCTTCCTCGCGAAGGCGGGGGCCGTCACGATCGCCCTCTTCGCCCTGGCCTTGTCACCCTGGTGGGTCCGCAACTATAGGGCGACCGGCCACTTCATTCCTCTGACCAAGTCGAGCGGAAATCCGCTGCTGCTCGGGACCTTCATCGGAGGCGCGCCGCCGATCGACGTGCAGGCGAGCTGGTACACCTCGAACGAGGTCTTGGACTACGACGACCTCGACCTCGCGCGCGCCAAACAGCGCATCCGCGAAGGATTTCGCGACCACTTCCGCGAGTATTTCACCTGGTACACCTACGGGAAGTTCCGAGAGTTTTGGAAGATGTATTATTGGAGACCCATCGCCGGGATTCCCGACCCCGTCGTGAGCCTCTGGCACAAGCTCATCTGCCTCATGGGGCTCCTCGGGATGTGGCTTTCGCGAAGGTCCAGGCCGGCGCTAACGATGATCTCACTGCTGCTCTACGCCACTGTGCTTCACATGATTTACCTGGGTCATGGGCGGTACTCGGCGCCGTTCATGCCGGTCGTCATTCTCTTCGCCGGTCACGCCGTGGTCGTCCTGGGGCGACGGCTGAAGGATTCGCGCGCCCAATATTCTCGGAATGTTTCGCAGACTTCGCAGTAGCCCGCGCGTTCGACGCCCCACAAAGGCTGCTGCGCCCACCGCGCTGCGCCATCAGGCTCGGCATTCGCCGCGCCGAGGTCGGCGACACACCACGAGCAACGCAACAAGGGCTGGGACCACGAGCGGGAGTCCTTCGGCCCCTGCCTGGCCGCAGCCGAAGCCGCTCTTGGGCCCATCGGTCGATGCGGAGCTCGTGTTGAACGTGGCCGTCACGCTCTGGGCCGCCGTCACCGACGCGGTGTAGGACCCAGCGCCGGCGCAGGCTCCGCCGCTCCAAAAAGCGAAGGTCGAGCCGCTGTCCGCGGTCGCCGTCAAGGCCACGCTCGTCTCGCTCGCGTAGCTGGCGTTGCAGGCCGAGTCGCATCTCACGCCCGACGGGGAAGACGTCACCATCCTCTCTTGCCCTGGCGACGGCGCCCGCGGCATATGGGGGGGCGATGCTTTCCCTCGACCCATCGAGCCCCGACGCGCCGGCCCTGCGCGCCGCTCCCAAAGACCGCGCGCGACCTCGCGCGGCCCGAGCGCTGCTCGGCGCCCTCCTCGTCCTCGCCCTCGCGACAGCCGTCCAGCAGCTCTTCTCCGGCAGGCCGCTCTTCGGCCGCTCGCTCTTCGTCTTCCCGGCCGCGATCCTCGCCGCGCTGGCCTGGTTGGGGCTCGAGGTCGCAGGGGGACGCCGGCGCCCCCCGGTCCTCGCCGCCTGCGCGTCGGCCGTGCTCTACCTCTCCAACCTGGGGTGGCTCGGGACGGCCGATTCCGCCGCAGCGCGGCTTTTGCCGTTCGCCATCCTCCGGCACGGCACGCTGAGCCTTGACCCGGTCGCACCACCGCGGCCCTTTCCGTATTGGGTCGGGGAGCGCAACGGCCGGCTTTGGTCCGAATATCCGGTGGCGGCCTCGGTCCTCGCGCTCCCGGTCTATCTCCCCGTCGCGCTCGGAACCCGAACGCCGGGCGGCGTGGACGCGGAGAAGCTGAGCGCGACGGTCATCGCGGCGATCTCGGTGGGGCTGCTCCTCGCGGCGCTCGGCCGCTTGGGGTGCCCGCGGGGTTTCTCCTTCTTTGCGACCGCTCTGTACGCCGCCGCCTCGTCGATGCTGTCCATCGCCTCGCAGGCGCTCTGGCAGCACGGCCCTGGAGCAATGGCGCTCGCCGGCATGATCTGGGCGCTGGCCGACCCGAAGGAAGCCCGACGCTCGCAAGCCGCCGCCGGCCTGTTCGCCGGGCTCGCGGTCGCCGCGCGCGCAACCAACGCCGCGGTCGTGGCGCCGGTATTCGCCGTGCTCCTCTGGCGCTCGCCGCGGCGCGCATTATGGAGGTTCGCGGCGGGGGCGCTGGGTCCCATCGGGCTGGTTGCGGCATACAACGCCTATGCCTTCGGCGCCCCCTGGCGGACGGGGTACAACCTCGTGATGAACCTGAGCACGGAGTGGACCTCGCCTCAGCTCTTCGAGCTGTTTCTGTCGCCGGCCAGAGGCCTTCTGCTCTACACGCCATGGGTCGCCTTCTCCTTCGCGGGCTTTGCGCTCGCTCGCAAGAATGGGCTCTTCCTCTCGTTCGCCATGGGCGCGGCCGCCGGGGTTCTCGTCGCCTCAGCCTGGAGGCCATGGCACGGCGGATGGTGCTACGGGCCTCGCCTCTTGACCGACCTCATGCCCCTCTTCGCCGTCGGGCTCGCGCCGCTCGCGCGAGTGCGCGCGCCGGGGCTCCGCGCTGGAATCGCCGTCGCCGGAGCCGCTGCGGCGCTGCTCCACGGTCTGTATGTCTTTCACCCGAGCAGCGAAACGGTGAGACACGTCCTGGAGCCCGACGAGCATCAGATGATGGAGTGGAAGCGATACCCGGCGGCCGCGCTCCTCCGCCTGATCCGGGTCGACCTCTTTTCGATGAGAAAGCCGTGAACGCATTCAACCCTTCCCGTCGAACCGCCGCTCGCGCGCGCGCCCGCCTGTACGCCGCTGTGCGCGATCACTTCGCCGCCCAAGGCTTCGAGGAAGTGGAGACGCCCTGCCTCGTCCCGGCCCCGGGGATGGAGCCGCACATCCGCGCGTTCGAGGTGCCCTTCGTCCCCGAAACCCCCGACGGGAAGGCCGCGACGCTCTACCTGCACACCAGCCCCGAGTACGCGATGAAGCGGCTCCTCGCCCACGGGTTCGAGCGGATCTTCCAATTCGCCCGGGTCTTCCGGAACGGCGAGATCGCCCAGCTGCATAACCCCGAGTTCACGATGCTCGAGTTCTATCGGGCGGGCGCGGATTACCGGGCCATCATGGAGGACACCGAGAACATCGTCGCCGCGGCTGCGGCCGCGGTCGCCGGCGAGCCGGCCGCCACGGTCAACGGGTCGCGGGTCGACCTCCGCCCGCCTTTCGAGCGGCTGACCGTTCGCGACGCCCTGCTCGGCCGGACGGGCCTGGACCTCCGGCAGCTCCCCACCGCCGAGTCGCTGCAGAGAGCCGCCGAGGGCAAGGGGCATCGTTTCGCCGGGCCGCGCAGCTTCGAGGACGTGCTCCTGCAAGTCTTCCTCACGTCGGTGGAGCCGACCCTCGGGCGCGAGCGCCCCACGTTCCTCATCGATTACCCGGCGAGCATGGCGTCGCTCGCGCGCTTGAAGCCGTCGGATCCCGCCGTCGCCGAGCGGGTGGAGCTCTACGTCGGCGGCGTCGAGCTCGCCAACGGCTTTTCGGAGCTCACCGACGCCGCCGAGCAGCGGGCCCGGCTGATGGACGAGCAGGAGCAGCGGCGCCGGGCCGGCGTCCCCGTCTACCCGCTCGACGAGCGCTTCCTCGAGGCCGTGGGGCGCATGCCGACAGCGAGCGGCATCGCGCTGGGGCTGGATCGACTGCTGATGCTTCTGCTGGGGGCCGAGCGCATCGACGACGTCCTGCTCTTCCCGGCGCGCGAATTCTTCGAGTCGCCTTGAGCGAGCTTCGAGCCGGCGCGCCTGCGCTCACCGCGCCAAATGCGCTCGCCGCACGTAGGCGTCGATGAAGTCCTGGTCCCCCTGGCGCAGGTTCAAGAAGCGCACGCCGAACCCGCGCGGCTGCCCTTGATCGCCCGCGCTCCACCAGACGACCTTGCCCACCAGCGAGATCTGCCGGCGCGGATCGTCGAAGTGAAAGTCGAGCGAGACGCTCGTGCCCAGCGGGACCGCGTCGCTGCACGGCAGAAACGCGCCCCCGGTGGAGAGGTTCACGAGCTTGCTCTGGGTGAAGATTTGGCAGTTGCTGGAGGTGATCTTCACCTGGACGGCAAGGCGGTCCTCCGAGCGCCGCTCGTAGATGAACTCGCTCGGCCGATACGCGAAGACGCGTCGGGCGGGCCGCGCGGGCGCCAGCGGCGGCTCGGGCTGCGCCGCGTCTTCCGGGAGCGGCGGCGGCGACCTCACGACCACCGGCGCCGGCCGATGCTCGATGAAGGTCATCAGCTGCGAGAGGAGGCTGAAGATCTCCTGACAAACCCGGCGCAGCTCGGGGTCGGAGTCCACCGGGAGGCGCTCCGGGTAGAAGCGCTTCACGAGGCGAAAGAAGGCGTCGCGGTAGTCCTCCACCCGCGATTCCGGAGCGAGCCCGAAGATCTCGTGCGGCATCTGGCGCTTCATCTGCTCCAGCTCGCCCCGGAGCGCGTGCGCCATCTGCTGCTCGCGCGCGGTGCGCGCCTCCGAGGGCGCGTGCTCGGCCAGCACCTGCGCGATGTCCGGGAACTCCGTCAGGGAGAACCAGTTGCGCCCGTCGCGCGAGACCCGCTCGATGCCCTGGATGCGGTCGTTCACGACGAGGTCGCGCAGCACCTCGAAGCTGATGGGCCCCAGCACTCGGCCTCTGGGGTCGCCGATCCAGTAGTTCGACATGGCCGCTCTAGCCCTCCAGTGCCCGCCGAACCGCGGCGATGAGCTCCAGCGGGTGGAAGGGTTTGGCGAGGAAGCCCGACGCGCCCTCCTTTCGCGCGAGCGTCTCCAAGCTCTCGGTTTGGAGGCTGGTCATCACGATGACCCGAGAAGCCGGGCTCTGGCGCAGCATCTCCGCGAGCACCTCGAGCCCGCTCCGGCGCGGCATAAGCAGGTCGAGCAGCACCACCGCCGGATGCTCGGCGATGACCGCCGCGAGCGCCTCGTCGCCGTCCTCCGCCTCCGAGAGGCGCAGGTCCGGCTCGTCGCACAGGACGTCGCGCACCGCGGCGCGGACGAAGGAGTCGTCGTCGACGATGAGGACGGTGGGGGTCGGGACCATGGAAGCGGCTCCCTCGAGGTTCAACGTTTGGAGGTTGGGCCCCGGACGGCGCCGGCCAGGGGTGCGCTGGCGGAGCGCGGCAGCGCGCGGCGGACCGCGCCGAGCACCGAGGCCGCGCTCGCCGGCCGCTTGACCCAGGCGCGCGGGCGCAGCACCGCGAGCTTGCCGACCAGCACCTCGGGGCCGCTCGAGTTGACGACCACCAGCGGGACCTCGGGGCAGGCGGCGACGAGGGGGCCCAGCGTCTTGGCGTCGACCACGGCCACGTCCAGGGCGCAGCGCTCGGGCGGGCCGTCGTAGACGACGAAGCCGTGGAGCCCCAGGAGCTCGGAGACCACGTCTGCCAGCACCTCGTCAGAGAGGGCGACGCAGACCGCGGCGCCGCCCCCGGACAGACGCGCCGGCGCCGGGCCCGCGGGCATTCCGAACAGCGCGCTCAGGCGCGCGCGCAGCGAGGTATGATCGACCACGATCTGCTTGAGCCGCGAGTGGGCGTCCGGCTCGATGGTCTCGAAGGCAATGCCCATGGCGCCCGGGCGCGACCACGCCACCGTCCCGAGCGCGCGAACCGGCTCCCCGAGCCCGGGCACCTTGACCTGGAGGTTGACCCGCGTGCCCTGAGGCAACGGCTTGTCGGTGCTGATGGCCAGGCCGCCGGCGCTGATGTCGCTCGTGTAAGCCCTGGCGGCGTCTGCGGCGTCGCCGAACTGCACCTCCAATGCCACCGGGGCCCGCGGCGTTCGGGGCGGGCGCTGGACCTGCTCGCTCTCCATGGCCGAGCCCGCCTCGAGCAATACGTCCTTCAAGACCTCCAGGCGCTGCTGGTCTTGAACGCCCAGCGGCCCGGACTTCTGGGCGGCGAGCAGCGCCTCGTACTCGGCCATGAGGCGTTGAAAGCGCGACGGGACCTGCATGCGAAGAGATCCTCAGATGATGAAGAAGGCCCAGCAGGGGCGGCTGCGCCGCCGGCCCTGCTCGTTCGAGAATCACCCTAGCAGGATCGAATCGGCGCTTGGAGGTCCCCCACCCTAACCCGGCCGAGCCGGAACCAAAGAGGGTTGCCAGGGCTAAAAGGCTCCGCGGAGTGAGGGGCCGATGTCGCACACGGGCGCAAGCGCGCTTCAAGGAAGCGCCCGGCGGCCCGGCGGCCATGGGTGCCAGTCGAAGGCGAGCGAGGGACCGAAGGGTTGACCCAGTCGGGGACGTCGGGGACTCCTTGCCAATCGAGCCCATGGCTGGCGCGTCGCCGTCGGAGCGCATGAAGTCACCCACAAGACAATCCATGAAACGAATCGGCACCCCGCCCCTCTTTGCCGTGTTTCTCGCAGCCTGCGGAGTGGGCCTTGCGGGCGAGCTCAAAGGCGACGCCGGCGTCGATGTCATTGCTGTGACCGACGCGGGCTCCCAGCTCCACGACGGCGGCTCCCCTTCCGATGCCGAAGCGCCCTCCGTCGCCGACGCGGGGGCGGGTGCGGACAGCGGACCTCATTTGGATGGCGGCTCCTCGGGGAGCGGAGACGCCGGCACGCCGGGAATGGACGGCGGCGGGACGAGCGGCTCCGGCCCCTGCGACCTCTACCAGTCCGCCAACACGCCTTGTGTCGCCGCCCACAGCACGGTTCGCGCTCTATATTCGGGATACAGCGGCAATCTCTATCAAGTCAGGCGCGCCTCCGATAAGTCCACCAAGGACATCCCACTCCTGAGCCCTGGAGGCTACGCCGATTCATCGGTTCAAGTATCGTTCTGCGCTGGCACGACGTGCACGGTCTCCATCATCTATGACCAATCGCCGCAGGGGAACCACCTCCCTGTCTCGCCGCCGGTGCATTGGCTGCCGAATGGAGGCAAGGAAACGAATGCGGCCGCCGCCCAGATCAAGGTGGGCGGCCATACGGTCTACGGCATCTACGTCGAATCGGACGTTGGAAATACCTATCGGAAAGAAGACGCCAAGGGCGTGGCAACCGGGGACCAGCCAGAGGCGATGTACATGGTCGTCGACGGAAAGCGCTACAACGGTCGCTGCTGCTTCGATTACGGGAATGTCGAGACAACCGGAAACGACGACGGCAACGCCACCATGGAGACGCTCGAGTGGGGGAATCTCACGGTTTGGTCCTACGGCAGCGACAACGGCCCCTGGGTATTGGCGGACCTCGAAAACGGCGTGTTTGCGGGAGGCCAGGCCACTGGCAGCGTGTCGAGCAACACCCCGCTGGTCGCCGACTTCGCTTCGCTCATGCTCAAGGGGCCGTCTGGCGACCATTTCACGCTCAAGGGCGGAAATGCGCAGTCCGGTTCTCTCGCCGTCAAGTACGACGGGAAACGCCCGCCCGGCTACAGCCCCATGAAAAAGGAAGGCGCCGTCGAGCTGGGAGTAGGCGGTGACGGCAGTGCCGGCGGCATCGGGACCTTCTTCGAAGGCGCCATCACCAGCGGCAGCCCGCCGGATGCGACCGACGACGCCGTACAAGCCAACATCGTCGCGGCGGGGTACGGACACTGACCCGCTCAGCTCCCTCGGAGGATTGCGATGAACCGCTCGTTTGGGAGAAGGGCACCCCGGTATCTGGCACTAGGTTCGGTGCTTCTCCTGGTCGCCTGCGAGCTCGGACAGGTACATTCGCCCGATGCCTCACGCGGCGGCGACAGCGGGTCGGGCGACAGCGGGTCGAAGGGCGGCGAGAGCAAGGACGCCGGGTCGAGCGGCGGGAGCAGCGATGGCGGCACACCAGATTCTTCCAACCCGGTAGCGATCGTGGATGCCGCCCATGTGCGCTTGCTGTCGGGCAGCCCGTTCTACGACAGACAGGAACTGCACCGAAACGGGTATCTGGCCTCTCTGGACCCAGACAAGCTGCTATTCGAGTACCGAAGCTTGGCGAAGCTGCCCCAAGTCAATGGCGTCACGGGTGGCTACGGGGGCTGGGACGGCGACTTCATCAAGGGCCACATGGCGGGACACTACCTCTCCGCCGCCTCACGGATGGCGGCAGCCACGGGCGACACCTCGTTCGAGACGAAGGTCAACTATATGGTCGCCGAGCTGGCCAAGTGCCAAGCCGCGCTCGGCAATGACGGCTACTTGGCGGCTTTCTCGTCGGCCGCGTTGGATGCGCTGGAAGGCAAGTCCGCGAACAGCGGCGGCATCGTGGTTCCCTACTACACAATCCAAAAGATCATGTCCGGCTTGTTGGACGCCCATCATTATCTCGGAAACCCGCAGGCGCTGGACGTGGCGACGAAGATGGCCGACTACATTCAGAAACGGCTTGCCGGGCTCCCAGAGGCGACGGTGGAAGCCATCTTCCGCACCGACGGCAGTCGAAACCCGCAGAACGAATTCGGTGCGATGAGCGACGCGCTGTCAGAGCTCTCCGCCGCCACTGGGCAGCAGAAATACCTCGAGACCGCGAAGGTATTCAATCGCTCCTGGTTCATCACTCCCCTGGCCGCCGGCCAAGACAAGCTGCAGGGCCTTCATGCCAACACCCATATCGCCCAAGCAGTGGGCATCGCCCATACCGCGAACCTCAGCGGCGACTCGGCCAGCATTCAGGCCTCCGAGAACTTCTGGAAGCTGCTCAGCGGCAAGCATGCCTTCGTGATAGGGGGGAACTCCTTCCACGAATGGCTCGACATGGCCGGCGTCGAGGCCGGCCCATCCATCGATGATGAAGCAGCTCTGCCAGCGACGACCGCCGAGACCTGTAACTCGAACAACATGCTCAAACTCACTTCCTTGCTGTTCGTGCGGAGCCCACGCATCGAGCACGCCGACTTCTTCGAGCGAACTCTGTACAATCACATCCTCGCCTCCATCG
Organism: uncultured delta proteobacterium; assembly: GCA_963772225.1. Taxonomy (GTDB): domain Bacteria; phylum Myxococcota; class Myxococcia; order Myxococcales; family UBA5297; genus CAVYWD01. Next base: position 866,815 of record CAVYWD010000001.1, read on the forward strand.
CACCGGATACCGGGCAGATGACGTACTTCACGCCCATGCACGGTCACTTCCGCACCTACCTGAACGGCACGTTCTGCTGCACGGGTACCGGCATCGAAAACACCCCGCGCTACAATGAGGGGATCTACTTCCAACAGGGCAGGTCGCTCTGGGTCAACCTCTACATCCCAAGCGAGATGACCTGGGACGCAACCGGGCTGACGATACGCCAAGAAGGGCATGCCGCGGAGGGTGAGCAAGTGCGCATCACCGTCACGAAGGGCGGCGATTCAACGCAAGCCACGCTCAACTTGCGGATCCCCTTCTGGGTCTCTGGCGCGCCCGTATTGACGGTCAACGGAACCGCGCAGGGGCAATCGGTGAGCGCATCCACCTATGTTTCGATCAGCCGTCAATGGAAAGTCGGAGATGTTGTCGCCCTCAAGCTGCCGGCATCGCTGCGCCTCGAGCGCGCCAAGGACGTGTCTTCCATGGTATCGGTGTTCTACGGCCCAGTATTGCTTGCCGGCGAGCTGGGAAACGCCAACATGCCCAATGATTTCGCAGACAAGGATGCATATCTGAGCTCCGCGCCGGCCGCCGTTCCCACCATTGCCAACAGCTCCAGCAATCCGGCCGACTGGCTGCAGCCCGTTGCCGATACGCCACTCGCGTACAAGGTCCATGACGCTGGGCCGGCCGACGGAATCACCTTCCGGCCGCTCTACCAAGTGCACCACCAGCGCTATTCTGTCTACTGGACCCTACAGGCTTCGAACTAGCTGCAGCCCTTTGAGACCGAAACTGCATTTCGCGGCGCAAACATTTGCCGTGCGAAGAGCCGGCCTCGCGAAAGTCAGCCCCCGTACCCGGCCGCCACGATGTTGGCCTGGACGGCCTCGTCGGTGTCGTCCGAGGTGTAGCCGGTGGTGATGCACCCTTCGTAGAAAGTCCCGACGCCATCGTTGGAGTTGTCGCCGCCGATTCCGAGGATGATGGCGCCCTCTTTTCTCATGGGGTTGTAGCTTCCTCCCCACGCGCCCTTCACGGGACGCGCGCCCTCGTACAAAGTCGTCATCGTGCCCGACTGCGAATCCCCCGCTCTGAGGGCAAAGGCGCCGGACTTGCCCTTGAGCACGGCCGTGACGTATCCGTACGTGATGCTCGGGCTGGCAGCATAGGGGTTCGTGTTCCCTGCCCAGACGCCATTTTCCAGGTCGGTCATCACCCAAGGACCATTGCCACCCCCATGGCCCCACGACGTGGTGCCGAAATAGAGCGCCTCCATGGTCCCCTCGCCGTCGTCGTCGGTGGTCGTCTCGGCGTTGCCGTAGTCGAAGCAACACCCGCCGTTGTAGTGCGTGCCGCTGGTCACCATGTACATCGATTCCGGGTCTTCGCCCTTCGCGAGGCCGGTGGTGGTGCTGTTGTTCCGATAGCCCATCTTTCCCTCGAAGTACGCGGCGTACACCGAATGGCCGCCGACGCTCAACTTGAGCTTGGCGGCATTGACCGGGTCGGAGGGCGTATGAATGCCGCTGCCCCCGGGGGCAGGGGTGAGGTGGTTGCCCCTTGAAGACTGATCATAAATGATGGAGATGATGCAGCTCGTATTGGCGCAGAACGTATCTTGCTGCGCCGAGTCGGCAAAGCCTCCAGGCGCAAGGACCGGGATGTCCTGGGTCGTATTGTCCGACGAGCGCTTGACCTGGTAGAGGTTGCCATCGTAAGCGCCGTAGAGAGCCCTCACGGTGCTGTGCGCCGCGACGCACGGCGTGCCCCCTGCCTCGTAGATGTCGCAGGGACCGTCTCCGCCGCCGTCGGGCGCGGGCGCCGCCTCACCGGACACGGTGATGGCGCAAACCTTCGGGTTGTCGGGCCCCGTGGGGGAGAATTGAATGACGACTCGACCTTTGTCGTCGGCGGTGGTGGTGAAGGTCTTCGCGACGGCCTTGTTGGCCGCGCCCGCCGCGTCGAAGATGTCGAAGGCGCTCAGAACCGTCGTCCCGTTGATGACCACGTCGAAGGTGCGCTGCCCCGCCTTTGTCCAGTAGCTCTCCGCGAAGTACAGCGTCACGGTCTGGGAGCTCGCCGGCGCTCGCCTCGAGAGGGTGTACGTGAACTCCCCGTACCGCTCCGTCTGGAACACCGCCGCCGGAGGCGCGTTGCACGCGATGCCCGACGTATCGATGTCGTTCGTCGTCGAAAACGAGTCCCCGCCCGAGAAGTACCCGTCCGCCGAGAAGCCTTCCGACGCCGAGCCTCCCGCGTTTATCGACACCGTCGCGCCGCCATCCCCTGGGTTGCTCTGGCAGCCGCCGTCGGCCCCGCCTCCGCCTCCGCCGTCCGAGCCAGCTCCGCCGTCCGCGCTGGGCGTCCCGCCGTCCCCGCCGACATCCTCCCCGCCGCTGGAGTCTCCACCGCCGTCGCTCCCGCCCCCGACCGCGGAGAACACGGCGACCAGCCTCATCGAGCCGTCCACGACCACGCTGACCGGATTCGCCGTCCCGGTCACCGCGCCGCTCCATCCCAGGAAAGTGGACCCGCCCGAGGGCGTGGCCGTCACCTGCACGCTCGTCCCTTGCCCGTAGGCGTGCGACCCCGGCGACGGGTTGGTCGTCCCGCTTCCCTCCACCGCAATCGCCAGATGCCCGCTGGCCGCCGGCGTGCAAGCACCCGGCAAGACCAGCAGCACCGTCATCGCCAAGCAGCGAAGGCTCATCTCATCTCCCTTGCCCACTCTGAGGACGCGAGGTGCTCTATAATGAGGCTGGGCCTGGGGAATTGGGTCAAACCGGGCCGCCCGCGCGGACCCAGCTCGTGGCGGGGCCCTTGCCTCCTGGCGAAGGACGTCCACAGCCGTGCGTAACCCGACGGACGCCCCGTCGCCTCTGATCGCTCGATGGGAAGGCCCCTGCGCGTGCCGTTCGTGCCTTGAACGCACACCGCGTGCGATGGCACTGCATTCAGGACGCGCGTCAACACGGACATTGGGCGCATCTCCTCGAGCAGCGGGGGCGACAAAGGATCGGCGCGCGTGCGATTCTCGCCTCACTATCTCCACGGCGTGAACCCGCTCGGGCTCGTGTACCTGACCAACATGAAGCGAGCCGGCGCCGAGAATTCGGCCAAGACGCTTTACCACACCTGGTTTTCGGACGGGACACAATGGGACGAGATCTCTGACTCGGCGCCCGGGCCCGCTCCGGGCTTTCTCGTGGGCGGACCCAATTCATATTTCTCGATCGATGACACCAGCCTGTCGCCGCCGCTCGGACAGCCGGCACAGAAGTCGTACCTGCAATTCAACACGGGCTGGCCATTAAGCTCCTGGGCGATCACGGAGCCGAGCACGGGCTACCAAGCAAAATACATTCTCGTGCTCGCGCCGCTCACCCGCTCGGGAGTTGGGCAGCAATAGTCCCTTCGGCGGGAAACTCTTGCGCAGGCTGGCAAAGTCTCCAGGCTCCAGACCGCTCCAGACCCCAGGCTCCAGAGAATGTAGTTCCTCGACATCCAAGGCACCCGGATGGCGAGGCGCCGCTTCTCCCGCGGCTCCCCCGGGGAACGAGCGCTCGGGGGCGGGCATCGCACGTGGGCGAGTTTGGGCACCTGGCCGGCGCTTCCCCCTTCGCCCGCTCGCACGAGCGCCGGGGCGCCGCCAGACGCGCCGCGCGATCTTCCGCCGCCGAACGCGCTTGGCTTGCCGTGGGCAGATCGACGATAGATGAGGGCCATTCCCCTCCTCTGGGAGCCCGCATGACCAGGAAAGATCGCATCGCCGCGCTCTACGACACGCTCGACCACCGCCTGCTGGTGCTCGACGGCGCGATGGGCACGGAGATCCAGGCGCGCCAACTCACCGCCCAGGACTTCGGCGGGCCCGAGCTGGAGGGGTGCAACGAGCACCTGGTCCTGACGCGGCCCGACATCATCGAGGGCATCCACGCGAGCTACGCCCAGGCCGGCGCCGACATCATCGAGACCTGCACCTTCGGCGGGGCGCCGGTCGTCCTGGGCGAATATGGGCTCTCCGACTTCACGCAGGCCATCAACCTCTCGGCCGCGCGGCTGGCGCGCTCGGTGGCCGACCGGTTCTCGACGCCCGGAAGGCCTCGCTGGGTCGCGGGCTCCATCGGCCCGACGACCAAGTCCATCTCGGTCACGCGCAGCATCACCTTCGAAGAGCTGGCGCGCGACTACTACGCGCAGGTGAAGGCGCTGCACGAGGGCGGGGTCGACTACTTCCTGTTCGAGACCAGCAATGACACCCGCAACATCAAGGCCGGGCTCTGGGCGGTGCAGAAGCTCTTCGACGAGGGCGCGGAGCGGATCCCGGTGGCGGTCTCCGGCACTCTGGAGCCGGGCGGCACGCTGATGGCCGGCCAGACGGTGGAGGCGCTGGCCAACGCCTTGGAGCACCTGGACCTGCTCTACCTGGGGATCAACTGCGCCACCGGCCCGGAGCTCATGACCGACCCCCTGCGCGCGCTCGCGGCCTGCGCGAGCACCCGGGTCGCGTGCGTGCCCAACGCCGGCCTGCCCGACGAGGACCAGCGCTACCTCGAGACCCCGGAGATGGTCGCGCGGTCGCTCGAGCGCTTCGCGCGCGAAGGCTGGCTCAACCTGGTCGGAGGCTGCTGCGGCACCACGCCCGCGCACATCGCGAAGCTCGCCCAGCTCGCCGGGACCCTGACGCCGAGGCCCATTCCCTCGCGGCGGCGCTCGGCGCTCTCGAACATCGACTATTTGGAAGTGACCGACGAGAACCGCCCGGTGATCGTCGGCGAGCGCACGAACGTCCTGGGCTCCAAGAAGTTCCGCGACCTGATCAGCGCCGAGAAGTTCGACGAGGCGAGCGAGATCGCCCGGGCGCAGGTTAAGCGCGGCGCCCAGGTCATCGACGTCTCCTGCCAGCAGACCGACCGCGACGAGGTCGCCGACCTGACGCGCTTCTTGGACTACCTGGTCCAGAAGGTCCGCGTCCCGCTGATGATCGACTCGACCAACGAGGCGGCCGTCGCGGCGGCGCTCACCTACAGCCAGGGCAAGGCCATCATCAACTCGGTCAACCTGGAGGACGGCGAGAAGCGGTTCGAGCGCATCGCCCCGCTCGCGCGGAAGTTCGGCGCGGCGCTGGTCGTCGGCTCCATCGACGAGCGCGGCCAGGCCATCAAGGCCGCCCAGAAGATCGAGGTCGCCCTGCGCAGCCACGCGCTCCTGACGAAGAAGTACGGCATGGCCGAGGAGGACCTCTACTTCGACCCGCTGGTCTTCCCCTGCGCCTCCGGCGACAAGACCTACACCGGGGCGGCTCTGGAGACCATCGAGGCGGTGCGCGGCATCAAGGCGAGCCTGCCCCGCGTCAAAACCGTGCTGGGCGTGTCCAACGTCTCCTTCGGCCTGCCGGCCGCGGGGCGCGAGGTGGTGAACTCGGTCTTCCTCTACCACTGCGTGCAGGCGGGGCTGGACCTCGCGCTGGTCAACGCCGAGAAGCTCGAGCGCTACCCGTCCATCCCCAAGGACGAGCGCGAGCTCGCCGAAGCGGTGCTCTTCTGCCGCGGCCCCGGCGCGACCGCCGAGGAGCGGCTCACCGCGGCCATCGCCGCCTTCGCCGCCTACTTCCGCGAGAAGAAGCCGACGGCCGCCTCGCCGCGCGCGAGCCTCCCGCTCGACGAGCGCCTGGCGCGCTACGTGATCGAGGGCGCCAAGGACGGGCTCTTCGCCGACCTCGACGAGAAGCTGAAGACCGCGCGCCCCCTGGAGATCATCAACGGCACGCTGATGCGCGGCATGGACGAGGTGGGCCGGCTCTTCAACGCGAACGAGCTCATCGTGGCCGAGGTGCTGCAGAGCGCCGAGGTGATGAAGGCCGCGGTGGCGCACCTGACCCCGCACATGCAGGCCACCGAGAGCGCGATGCGCGGCACGGTGCTGCTCGCCACGGTGAAGGGCGACGTCCACGACATCGGCAAGAACCTGGTCGACATCGTGCTGTCGAACAACGGCTTCAAGGTGGTGAACCTGGGGACCAAGGTCGCCCCGGAGACCCTCATCGACGCGGTGAAGGAGCACCGGCCCGACGTCATCGGCCTCTCGGGGCTCCTGGTGAAGTCGGCGCACCAGATGGTGGCGACGGCCGAGGACCTGGCCCGCGCCGGCGTCGACGTGCCCGTCCTGGTGGGCGGCGCCGCGCTGTCGAAGAACTTCGTCGACAAGGCCATCGCCAAGGCCTACGGCGGGACGGTCGCCTACGCCAAGGATGCGATGAACGGCCTCGACCTCGCCAAGCAGATCGTCGACCCGGAGCGGCGGGCGCTCCTGTCGGCCCAGCTCGCAGAGCAGCGCGCGCGGGCCCCGGCGGCGCCTTCGCCCACGGCCCTTGCCCCCAGGGCGGAGGGCGCGCGTTCGCGCTCGGTCGAGGTGCTGGAGTCCTTGCCCCAGCCGCCCGACTTCGAGCGCCACGTGCTCGCCAACACCCCGCTCGATCACATCTGGCGCTTCGTCAATCCAGTGATGCTCTACGGCCGGCACCTGGGCCTGAAGAGCACGGTGGTGCGCACGCTGGACACGGCAGACCATGCCGAGCTCGCGCGCACCGAGGCGGGGCGAAAGGCGCTCGAGGTGCGCGCCGCGGTGGACGAGGTCAAGGCCGAGTGCCGCGCGGGGCTCATGAAGGCGCGCGCGGTCTACCGCTTCTTCCGCGCCGAGAGCGAGGGCGAGCGGATCCACCTCTACGAGCCGGGCGCGGCGGCGCCGACGGCGAGCTTCCAGCTCACCCGCCAGGCGCGGCCCGACGGCCTGTGTCTCTCCGACTACGTCGCGCCCAAGGGCGGGCGCGCGGACAGCCTCTGCCTCTTCCTGACCACTGCCGGCGGCGGCATCCGGGAGCGCGCCGAGGAGCACAAGCAGAAGGGCGAGTACCTCAAGTCGCACATCCTGCAGGCGCTGGCGCTGGAGACCGCGGAGGCCTACGCCGAGCTGCTCCACTCGCTGCTCCGCAGCATGTGGGGCTTCCCCGACGCGCCGCAACTGACCATGCTCGACCGCTTCAAGGCGAGCTACCGCGGCAAGCGCTACTCGTTCGGCTACCCGGCCTGCCCGCTCCTCGAGGATCAAGAGGGCCTCTTCCGGGCGCTCAGGCCGGAGGAGCTGGGCGTCTCGCTCACCGACGGCTTCATGATGGACCCCGAGGCGAGCGTCTCGGCGCTGGTCTTCCACCACCCGAGCGCGGCCTACTTCTCCGTGCAGGACCTCTCGGCTCAAGGGAGCGACGCATGACCTCCGGGACTCGCCACGTCCGCGGCCCCCTGCCTTCTGCGCTCTCCACGACCGGCATCGGGAGCCTGCCGCACACGCAGCTCGAGCTCGCCCTTCAAGTGGCTCTCGGCGCCGACATTCCCTACGCGCCGTCGCTGCCCGCCAAGGACCCCTGCGAGCTCATGATGGCGCAGGCGCTGGAGGGGCTGCCGGGCCTCGTCTGCGAGAAGGACGGCGCGGCGTTGCTCGCGGTGAGCCCCTGGGAGAAGGGGGCCGCGGCGCTGGACGCAAAGCTCGAGCGCGCCATCGAAGAGGGCAAATTCGCCCCGTTCGAGCCCTCGCCCGGCTTCCAGGCGGCGTGGAAGCCCTTCCTCTGGGAGGTGGAGCACCGCAAGCTCGCCTTCGCCAAGGCGCAGGTGACCGGGCCAGTGACGGCGCGCTGGGCGCTGAAGCTCGACGACGGACGACCCGCGAGCGCCGTCCCGCAGCTGGAGCGGCAGATCTACCGGCTCATCCTGAGCCGAGCGACGGCCATGGTGCGGGCCATCCGCGAGCGCGGCGCGCGGCCGCTCCTCTTCATCGACGAGCCGAGCCTGTACCTCCTGGACCGACGCTCGACCGCGGCCCACACGGTGCTCTTCGAGGAGCTGCGCATCCTGGTGCTCGCGCTCCAGAAAGAGGGCGCGCTCGTCGGCCTGCACTGCTGCGGGAACGCGGACTGGGAGCCCGTCCTGAAGCTCGGGCTGGACGTGCTCTCCTGCGACACCCGGCTCTCGCTCGGCGCGCTCCTCGCCACCGGCGAGGCGTTCTGGAGCTTCGTCGCGAGCGGCGGCGCGCTGGCGCTGGGCGTGGTGCCGACGAACCTGGGGGCGAGCTACGACCTGGAGGCGCTGCTCTCCGCCGAGCTGGCGCTGCTCAAGGCGCACGCGCCGCGCCCAGAGGCCGTGGCGCAGGTGCTGGCGCAGAGCCTGGTCACGCCGGCATGCGGGCTGGGGCTGAGAACCGTGCCGGACTGCGAAAGGGTCGTCGAGGACTTGGCGCGGGCGCAGAAGGTCCTCAAGTCCGAGCTGCGATCGCTGTCGCACTGAGGGCCCAAGGGCCGCGCGTCGAAGGACGCGACCGCCTTCGACCCGGTGCAGCGCTTCGCCGCCGGCGTCGAGGTCGGAGCGCAGGGCGACTTTGGGGAAGCCCTTCGAGCGCCCCGCCCGCTTCCTGCGACAAGATGTCGCATTCCCCGCCGCTCGGGTTCGCCGCACAATGCGCCGCGCTTGCATTTCAAAGGGCGACTGTAGCGTCCAATGGCCCAGCCAACGCGTTGCAAACCCCACCAGGAGACCATGGCGGAACCCGCCGAGCCGTCGCTGCCGCGCCTGCGGCACATTGAAAGGCGACATGCGAGCCCATTCTTCGTCGGCGCGCTTTCGTTGCTTCTATCGACTTCCACTTTCGCCCAGGACAAGGTGACGCTCGAGCCCATCGTGGTGACGGCGCGCGACGAGGCGAGCGATTCCACCGACTCGACCCTCGGGGCGGCCGCGCCGGACAAGGCCGCCCTCGCCGCCCGTCGGGCCACTGCCACCGACAGCGGCCAGCTCCTCCTCGACGTTCCGGGGGTGAGCCTCTACGCCCAGGGCGGCCTCTCCAGCCTCCCGGTGGTTCACGGCCTGGCGGACGACCGCCTTCGCGTCCAGGTCGACGGCGTGGACCTCATGCCCGCCTGCCCCAATCACATGAACTCGGCGCTTTCCTACGCGGACCCGACGAAAGTCGCCAAGGTCACGGTGTTCTCGGGCATGACGCCGGTCAGCGTCGGAGGCGACAGCATCGGCGGGTCGATCCAGGTCGAGTCGGCGCCCCCGGAATTCGCCAGCCGCGGCGAGAAAGTCATCGCCCGAGGGCAGGCGGGCTCCTTCTATCGCAGCAATGGCAACGCCTATGGCCACGACCTCGGCGCCACTCTGGCCACGTCGCTGCTGAGCTTGGCCTACAGCGAATCCAGCTCCCAGTCCGGCAATTTCCACGCCGCGAAAGGCTTCAAGCCCGTCGAGCCCGGCCGCGAGGGCGGCTCTCCCGTCCCCGCCGACGAAGTCGCGTCGTCTGCCTATGACGGGGCGACCCAGCGGTCGCTCGCCCTTGCTTTGCGATTGGGACCCCATTTGCTCCAGCTGGATCTCAGCCGGCAGACCGTCGGCTTCGAAGGGTTTCCGAACCAGCGAATGGACATGACCCGAAACGACAACAAGCTCCTCAACCTGCGCTACAAGGGGCAGTTCTCCTGGGGCGACTTGGAGGGACGCTTCAGCTATCAGGACACGCGCCACGCCATGGACATGGGGCCCGACCGCTATGCCTACGGGAACGGCATGCCCATGGATACGCAGGCCTCGACCCTGAGCGCGTCGCTCCAGGGGAACCTCGTCCTTTCGGAGCGCGACATCCTCCGGGTCGGCATTGAAGCTCAATTCTATACTCTGTACGACTGGTGGCCGGCCGTGGGCGGGGCGATGGGGCCGAATGTTTTCTGGAACATCGACTTCGGGCGTCGCGACAAGCTCGATGCCTTCGCCGAGTGGGAGGCGCGATGGAATGAGCGCTGGCTCAGCCAGGTCGGCGTCCGCAGCGACACGGTGACCACCCGCGCCGGGCCTGTCCAGGGATACGACAATGGCCTCGCCGCCACCTGGGGCAACGACGCGGCCGCTTTCAACGCCGGCAAGAGGGACCGCACCGACCCTAACTGGGACCTGGCGGCGCTCACCCGCTTCACGCCGTCGCCGGCGCAGGCTTTCGAGGGCGGCTACTCCCGAAAATCCCGCTCGCCCAACCTCTACCAGCGCTACCCGTGGTCGACGGACCCGATGGCGGCGCTGATGAACAATGTCGTCGGGGACGGCAACGGCTACATCGGCAGAATCGACCTGAAGCCGGAGGTCGCCCATACGCTCAGCTTCACGGGAGACTGGCACGACTCCGCCCAGCAGAGGTGGGGGGTACAGGCGACCGGCTATTACACCTACGTGCAAGACTTCATCGACGCCGAGCGGTGCGACTTCGGGCAATGCAGCGCCGCCAACGCCACCGCGGCGACGGAGTTCGTCCTCCTCCAATACGTGAATCGAACCGCACAGCTCTTCGGCCTCGACGTGTCGGGCCACGCGGTCGTCGCCCAGGCGGAGTCCTGGGGCAGCTTGACCGCGACCGCTGCGCTCGACTACCTGCGCGGCAAGGACCTCTCTACCGGAGACAACCTCTTCAACATCATGCCCCCGAACGCAAAGCTCGCGTTGGTTCACCGGCGCAAAGGCTGGACCAACAGAGCCGAAGTCCTTGCGGTCGCCGACAAATCCCTCGTGTCACGGGTCCGAAACGAGATGCCCACCGGCGGATACTGGTTGGCGAGCTTTCACACCGGCTACGAATGGGCGCGCGTCACTCTGGACCTCGGCGTCGAGAACCTCTTCAACCGATTCTATTGGAATCCGCTGGGGGGCGCCTACGTCGGACAGGGCCCGTCGATGACGACCAACGGCATTCCCTGGGGCGTCCCGCTCCCAGGCATGGGGCGCTCGCTCAACGCTGCGCTCAACCTGCATTTCTGAGCGGCCGCGACCCCAAGGCAATTCCATGACCCTCCCCACAGCCTTTCATCGAAGACCGGCCCGCTCGCTCGCCTTGATTTCTTTGGCGGCCGCGGCGCTCGGGGCTTGTCCGAGGCAGGGGGACGCCGTGCTGGCGCTCTCCCAGACCATCGGCTTCGCCGCCGCTCCTGCCCCGGCGGCCGACCAGACTCAGGCGACGGTCTCGGCCACCGCCAGCTCGGGCCTCCCGGTCACCTACAGCAGCGCCACGCCGTCCCTCTGCTCGGTCGACGGCGGCAGCGGCGCCGTGACCGCCGCGGGGGCCGGCACCTGCACCATTGCGGCAAATCAGGCTGGCGACGACTGCTACGCCCCGGCCCCGCAAGTCACCCAGGACGTCGTCTTCTTGCTTTCCGATTCGCTCGCCTTCTCTTCAGCTCCGCTCATGAGCTTGTACGACCGGGCGACCGTCTTTGCGGTCGACGGCTTCGGGCTGCCGGTGAGCTATTCCAGCTCGACGCCCTCCGTCTGCTCGGTGGACGGCGCCACCGGGCTCGTCACGGCCCTGTCCACCGGCGATTGCGCCATCGTCGCCAGCGCGGGATCGCTGCAGGCGACCCAGACGCTGACCGTCTCCGCGCCCTCCGGGCTCTCGCCTCCCGGCGCTCCCTCCGGCGTCGTCGCCACCGCGGGGAGCACGTCGGGCGAGGTGACGATCCGCGTCGGCGCCACGGCGAGCGGGGGCAGTCCCATCACCGGGTACACGGTCTCGTCCAGCCCACCCGGCATTCAGGCGACGCGCGCGGGGTCGCCCGTGTCCGTCACGTGCCCTGGGTCGTGCGCGGGATACAGCTTTGCCGTGACGGCGACGAACGCGCTCGGCTCGAGCTCGCCGTCCGTTTCGGCCCACGTCGTCACCGCCTACGACGTCATCGCGACGTTCTACGAGCCGGACACCCAGCCGAACAATTCGATATTCATCGGCTCCTTCAGGCTCGACGCGACGACATCGGTCGTTTCAGCGCTTCAAGGCAAGCTAAGCGAATCCATGACCGGCGGCGCGACGCCCTATCCTCACGACACCATGACGTGGCTTTCGCTCAGCCACCCGTTGTCTTCGGCCGCGGTGACGCTGGGAGGCATTCAGGGATTGCTGGTGACCACCTTCTTGAATGATTCGACCGATACGCTTTCCAGCAATCCCACGTTCGGCGGCGCCGATGGCTGGTCGCCTGGCACGGGGATGGGCCTCTACTTCGGCTATCCAGGCGCAAACCCCGGCAACGCCTACGCGAGGGTCTTCATCAATACGACCGACCCTTTGGCGCCGTTGACCTTGGACCAGATCGACGAGCTCGCCTACGCCGACTGCACGCCTGGCGGCATGATGGGCGCCTCCTGCATGACCGGGACGGCCGCGGCAGGCTACGGAGCGGTCGGGACCATGAGCGGCCATCCGGTGTCCCAGGTCACCACCCGGCAGTGACACCCGACCAACTCCACCGGTCGCTCGGGTTTGAGAAAGTGAGCTTGATTTGAACGACTCAGAGGGTTTCAAAAACATTCCCATTCGAAGAGCGATTGACCAGCAACCCATTATCGACGCGAGGCTGCGCCGCAACAGTCGCCAGGATGCCTCGGCGACTGAAAGGCGCAACCTCGCCAGGAGATGACATGAGAAAGACGCGAATACTCTCGATGGCGGCCAGCGCCGCCCTCTTCGCCTGCGGCGGCAGCAGCGGCACCGCGCCCGGCTCGCCCACGGAGGTCAGCGTCGCCCAAGGCGCCACGGCCGGCACGGCGATCGTGAGCTTCACCGCTCCCGCTTCCTCTGGCAGCAGCGCCATCTCCGGCTACACCGTCACCGCGAGCCCCGGCGGCATCAGCGCGAGCGGCACCTCTTCTCCCATCACGCTCAGCGGGCTGGGCCCGAAGACCGCCTACTCGTACGCCGTGGCGGCAGAGAGCAGCGCGGGCAGCTCGACGCCGGCGACCACAGGGCTTCTGAGGTTCTACTCCGTGGTCGAGACCTTCCATGAGCCGATGACCCAGCCGAATGACACCATTTTCACCGGGACCTTCACCTACGACTCTACAAACCAGGTCGTCTCGAATCTCACCGGCTCCTTGACCGAATCCATGACCAAGGTCGACGACGCCTATGGGCCGCCCATGACCACCGTCGCCCTCACCCACCCGCTCTCCTCGACGGCGGCCACGCTCGGCGGAGTGGACGGCCTGCTGGTCACCACGTTCGCGCTGTCGACCCCCGATACCTTCGACCCTTCGGGCTTCGCGCCCGGCGGCACGCAATATTACGGGCTCAGCACGGGCGCCGCGAAGCCGGGCGCCGGCGGAACAGGCAATGCCTACGCGATGATCTTCGTCAATACGGCCGACCCGACGACCGCGCTCGCGCAGGCTCAGATTGACGAGCTGGCGTACGCGGACTGCACCGCCGGGGGAATGATGATGACGACGTGCATGACCGGAACGACCGTCGCGGGATACGGCAAGACCGGCACCATGAAGGGCTACCCCGTGTCCGAGGTCGTCGCGGAGCAGTAGCCCCTCCGGCGCCAACTCCGGATTCGTCCCTTCGGCGCAAAATCTTGCGCAGGATGGCAAAGACTTCAGGCTCCAGGCTCCAGGCTCCAGGCTCCAGGCTCCAGGCTCCAGGCTCCAGGCTCCAGGCTCCAGGCTCCAGGCTCCATGAACAGCAGTACCTGAAGCCGGGGTCTGGAGCCTAAGGCAACCCTCGTTGGTTCCGGCTCGGCCGGATTAGGAGAGTCGCCGTTGCGCGGCCCGCTCCCCTTGGGCTGCCCGGGAATCGGACCGGGCTCCTGCGACGTCGCGGAGACGCAGTCGACGACCCCGAGCCGACCCTTCGCCCGAACCGGGAGCAAGGCCATGTTCCGCTCTCTGACGGCCCCCTCGACCTCAGGCCCCTGGAGGCGAGCCCTGCTCTTCGCGGCTTCGGGCGCGCTCCATGCGGGCATCGTGCTGGCTTTCGTCCTGTCGTCGAAGGCGCCTCCCCCGCTGCGCCCTGAGCGCTCGGCCCCGACCGTGTTCTTCGCCGGGCCGAAGCCCAGCGCGGCGACCGCGCGCGCGGCCTCGACCCGCCCGCCGGCAATCCTCGCCAGGCAGCGCGCGACTCCCCCTCCGGCCTCCGCCGGACCAAAGGCGCCTGCGCCGCTCGCCCCGAAAGGCCCGCGGAGCCTGTCGCCGAGCGAGCCGCCTCGAAGCCTTCCGCCTGCTTCCGAGGAGAAGTCTTTGGCCGAGGTCGGCGGCACCGCGCCCGAGCCGCCGTCCGCCGCAGGCGGCGGCAGGGTCAGCGCCCCTGAGGCGCTCGCCACCGACCTGCCGGGCCGCAGCACCGAATCGCCATCGCCCAAGGCGGCGAGCCCTGCCGACCTCGCGTCGATCGGTGCGCGAGTCGCGCGAGCGCTCGTCTATCCGCCGCTGGCGCGCCGCCGGAAGTGGCAAGGGCGCGTGCTCGTGGCGTTCACTCTGCGAATCGACGGTTTCGTCGAGGGGGTCGAGATCCGCGAGACCTCCGGCCACCCGCTGCTCGACCAGGAAGCGGCGAGCGCGATCCTCCGCGCTTCGCCGTTTCCCGCGCCCGGCGTCGAGCTGGCCGTCGTGGTGCCGGTGACGTTTCAGCTTCAATAGAATTCGGTCAAGCCTTCGAGGGCCGCGGCAGGTCCTCTCTGACACGCTGGTCATCCGATACCCGGTCGTCGCCGCCCACTTGGCGCCGCAGGAGATTCCGCCACCGGTCCCGCGGCAGCGGCGCGAGGGGCTGACGCGCTCCGACGGGCTCCTCACGATGCAAGCCCTCGAGCTCTCGAGCAATGAGGTGCCTGGCTCGGGCGGAAACCTTTTCTTCCCCCCTTCCGCTCGTTTTTTGTCCAGTTCAACGCGCGACGCGCTCGGTCGCCTGGCCGCGTTGCCGCGCGTTGCCGCGCGGTGTCGGCCGGGACCCGCAGGGTCCGTTCGCTCCACCGCGCTCGGCCAGGTCCGAAAAGTGCTTCAAGGTGCCACCGGCCGCGACGCGTCAGGCATATCGCCTTCGACCGCGCCGACCGGCCCGGCGTCTCGCAAGTCCCGCAGTACCTCAAGGCTCTCGAGCAATGGCCCTTCCTTCCGAAGCCCCCGTCCTCCCGGTCAGCGAGTCTCGTCGTGGGCTCGAGTGCCTCATCGGTCGGGGCCGCTTCGGAGTCCCGGTCGAGGCGGTTCACCAGGTCCTCACCTGCGAGGTCGGCGCCCCTCCGCCCCTGGCGCAGCCCTGGGTCGGCGGGGTGGGCCTCCACGAGGGGCACCTCCTCATCTCCATCGCGCTCTTCCCTGTCCAGCGGACCTACCACCGTCAGATCAAGGGCATCTGGCTCAGCGTCCGAGGCGCGCCCTCGGAGTTCATGCTGGAGGTCGGCCGCGTCGCCACGTTCGTCGAGGCCCGGCTCCTGACCAACCTGGTCTCCATCGGGAAGAACCGCTTACCGGGCTACGTCACCGCGGCCAGCGCCCCAGGCTCGCGGTCCATCGGCTGGATCCACGTCGAGCCCATGCTGCGCGAGCTGGCCGGAGTCGTGTGAAGACCATGGTCGCCCTGAAGACAGCGCCGGCGGTGGTCCTGGTCCGCGGGCCGTCGAGCCCTCTGGTGAACGAGGCGTGCGTCCTGGCCGGCGTCCGGGCGGCGCCGCTCGAGGACGGCGGCGCGCTCGCCTTCGGCGCCTCGCTGGTGATCGCCGAGCTGGCCGCCGGCGACCGCCGCGTTCCCAAGCCCGCCCTCGATGCCGTCGCGCAGTCGGCAGGGCGCGCCCGGCTCCTGCTTCTCTGCGCCGACCCCCTCGTGCGCCCGTACCTCTCCACCCAGGGCGGACGGGTGATCATGCTCGGGCCGCCACACAGCGCTGGGCGGATCGCGTCCCGCATCCGCGTCCTGACCTCCGACGGCGGCTCGGACAGCGCCCCCGGCCCCCTCGAGCGACGCGAGCGCCTCACCGACCGCCTCTGGGTCTGCGCCTTTCGGTCGGCGGGCTGCTCGCCGGGCGTCGACCTCGAGCTCACCGACGGCGGGGGGCTCACGGCCGTGATCGCCCCGCCTCGAGGCGAGGCCAAGCCCGAGCTTTTGCGCGCAGCGCTCGACCTGCTCGCGCGAGAGCGCGGCGACGAGGCCCGGCTGCGAGAGCTGCCCGAGCTGGCCGGCTCCTGCGGCGTGGTGAACCTCTCGCCCGCGGGCGATTGCTGGCTCTTCTGCTGGCCGAGCGCGGCCTGGCCGCTGTGGCTTCACTCCCCCCAGAGGCTCCCCGCGCACGCGTCCATCGCCGGGCGGTCGGCGCGGGCGCGCGCCTGGTCCATGGGGGCCGCGCCCGGCGACGTCTTGCTCGCGAGCACGGCGCCGCTCGGAGACGAGGCGCCACTCCGACGCGCGGCGGAGGAGGGCGGTCCGTCGGCGGTGGACCGGGTCGCCGCGGCGTCCGCGGGAGCCGAGGCCCCGCTGTGCGGCCTGGTGGCGGAGGTGCATGGATGAGCTCCTCCCTGCTCGTCATCGACGACAGCCTGACCGTGCGCAAGCTCGTGGAGATCGCCTTCAAGGGCTCGGGCGCGAACCTGGAGTTCGCCGTCTCTGGACAGGAGGGGCTCGCCAAGGCCGCCCACGGCGAGCCGCCCGAGGCCATCCTCCTCGACTACATCCTGCCCGACATGCGCGGGACGGACGTCTGCCGGCGGCTCTCGGAGGACCCGCGCCTCGCGCGCGTTCCCGTCGTCCTGATGTCGGCCAAGAGCCTGAACATCCGCGAGCAGTTCGCGGCCTTCCCGTCGGTGGTCGACTTCGTCGTCAAGCCGTTCTCGCGCGAGGAGATCAGCCTGCGGCTCCGGCAGGCGAGCGCGCGCCCTTCGGCCGGGTCCGCGACGCCGCCGGCAAAGAGGGCCGAGCTGGCCCCGCCGCGCGAGCTCTTCACCTTCGAGCAGAAGCAGGCCGCGGCGCGCGCCATCTTCGCCCACCTCAAACCGCAGCTCGCGCAGCTCCCCACGTGGGCCCAGGAGCGGGGCGACGCCTCGCCGGCCGGCTTCTTCGCCAAGAAGCTCCTGACGCCCGAGGTGATGGATTGCGTGCTCGAGGACCTCGCCCCGCTCGCGCTGGACGCGGCGATCGCGGCGCCCGAGGGCGGAACCCACCTCCTGGGCCAGGTCTCCGGCTCGGCGCTCATGGTCTTTCTCCAGGGCCTCGAGACCGGCCGGCGCTCGGGGGTCCTGAGCATTCACTGCGCGGGGCCGCGGCTCGCCGCGTACTGGAAGGACGGCGCGCTCGTCGCGGCCAGCAGCTTCGACCCCGCCGAGTACCAGCGCGAGTCCGCGCTCGCCCTCGACGCGATCGCGCCTTCCGCGCGAGCGAGCGCCGAGGAAGCGCAGCGGGCGAGCGCCATCCCGGTCTACGCCTCCCTCGCCCAGGCCGGGCAGCTCTCCCGCGACGACGCCCGGCGGGCCATGGCGCGCCAGGGCCGGAGGCTTTTGCGCGGCGCGCTGCGCGAGCCCAGCTGCCGCCTGGAGTGGAGCGAAGCGGCCCCGCTGCCGAGCTTCGCCGAAGAGCTGGGCGAGCCCATCCCCGTCGCGCAGCTCTGGCTCGAGCGGCTCCGGGCGGTGGCCCCGTGGAAAGAGGTGGAGCGCGCGGTGCCCTCGTCCCGGGTGGTGTTCGAGCGCGGCGAGCGCTTTAGCGCCAAGGTGCGCGCGCTGGAGTTGTCGGGCGGCGAGCGCGGCGTCCTCTCGCTCGTCGACGGCCGCGCCAGCGTCCAGCAGCTCGTCGACCGCAGCGGCGCCAAGGCCAAGGAGGCGCACCACATCCTGTACCGGCTGGCGGAGCTCGGGCTCATCCGGCGCCGCGCCGGCCTCATGGCGCGGCCCAAGGTGCTCGTCCTGGAGCCCGACCTCGAGGGCTTCCGCCGGCCGCTGGCGGTCTTGCTCGCCGCGCGCTGCCGGCCCCTCGACCTCGCCGCGGTGGAGCCCTCGGCCGACCTCGCCGCAGCGGTCCTGCGCGAGCAACCCGCCCTGGTGCTGCTCAACGCTGCCGCGGTCGGGGCCGAGCGGGCGCGGGAGCTCGCCGAGTCGCTGAGCAAGAGCTCCGAGTTCACCGGGGGCCTGGTGGCCCTGCTCGAGCCGGACGGCGGCGGCTCGGAGGCCTTGGAGGGCGCGCCGTTCGACGCCGTCCTCGTCAAACCCGTTCATGTCTCGGATCTCGACAGGCTCCTGCCGAGCTAGGCCGAGCGATCCGAAGGAGGCGCCCGTGCAGAACGTGCTGATCGTCGACGACGTGAAGACCGACCGCGAGTTGATGGGCAAGGTCGTGACCGCGGCCGGCCACATCCCCGTTTACGCTTCTGACGGCGACGAGGCGCTGACGGTCGCCAAGCAGTCGACCCCCGCGCTCATCTTCCTGGACGTGGTCATGTCGCGGATGAACGGCTTCAACGCCTGCCGGCAGCTCAAGCACGACCCGGCGACGTCGGCCATCCCGGTGGTGCTGGTGACCTCCAAGAGCACCGAGAGCGACAAGTTCTGGGGCAAGAAGCAGGGCGCCGACGACCACATCGGCAAGCCGTTCACCCCCGACACCCTCACCGCCGTCATCAAGCGGTTCCTGCGCTGACCATGGCCGACTTCTCCACTCCTGCCCCCGCGGCGGAAAGCCGCGCCTCGGGCAGCGCTCTCCAGCGACCCGGCTCCGGGCAGGTCCTGGACCGGAGCCTCTGCGCCTTCTGGATCGGCGAAAAGGCCTACGCGGTCGAGACCGGCATCGTCAGCGAGGTCTTGAGCGCGGAGTCGTTCATCCCCGTCCCCGGGACGCCGCCGTCGGTGCTCGGGCTGTTCAACCTGCGCGGGACGCCGGTGAGCCTGGTCGACCTGGGCGCGGTGCTCGGCCTCCCGAGCGCGCCCGACGCCCAGGGCAAGGCGCGCTCGGTGCTCGTGCTGCGCCGCGACGAGGCCGTCCTCACCGGCGGGCTCATCGACCGGATGGAGCTCGTGGTCCAGGTCGGCCAGGGGGCCTTCACCCCTCGCGAGGCGAGCGACGACCCGGTGGTGAAGGGCTTCCTGGAGACCGCGACCCGCGAGGGCCTCTTCCTGACGGTCTTGGACTCGGCAGTCCTCTTCGAGCGCCTCGAGCGCCTCAAGTTCCGGTAGGCGCCCGGCGAAGAAGGCGCCCAACCGCGAGCGAGCGACAACTCTTTTCAACCAGCCGGAGACGGTCATGACTTCGAGCTTCGACAAATTCCTCAGGGTCCTCTTTGGTCCCGCCATCCTGCTGATGAACCGGCTGAAGTACGCCCTGAAGTTCGTCGTCATCGGCCTCTTGATGATGATCCCGCTGGGCGCGGTTCTCTACCTTCAGTACTCGGCCAACACCAAGCAGTACGAGTTCAACGCCAAGGAGAGCGTGGGCGTGTCGTACATCGACCCGGCGCGCGACTTCCTCTTCGCGGTGGAGCGACACCGGGTGCTCGGCGCGGCAGTCCTCGCCGGCGAGGCCGGGCTGAAGAGCGAGCTGGAGCGGGCGACCTCGGACGCCGACGGCCTGCTCGCGCGCCTGGACGCGGTGGACCGGATTCACGGCGCCGACCTCAAGACCACCGCCAAGCTCCAGGAGGCCCGGAGCGCGTGGCTCAAGCTCAAGGCCTCCACCTCCGCGAGCGCCGAGGACGCCGAGAAGGATCACGCCGAGGTGACGGCCCTGCTCGTCGACCTCATTTTGAACTACGCCGGAAACAACTCGAACCTCATCCTGGACCCCGACCTCGACAGCTACTGGCTCATGGACGCGTACGTGGTGAAGCTGCCGGCCATCGCCGAGTCCGTGGCCAAGAACGCCGTCCTCGGCATGCTCCCCGCCGCGGGCGACGGCGCCGAACGCACCCTGGCGCTCGCCGGCGGCTACTCCGCGGCGCTCTCCACCACCTCCGACATGGTCAACATCGACCTCAAGACCGCCTTCAAGGAGACCCCGAACTTCGGCAAGAGCGCCAGCCTGCAGCCCAACCTCGAGGCGCCGCTCAAGGCCGCCAGCGACTCGGTCGGCCGCCACTCGGAGCTGGTCAAGCGGATCTTCATCTTCAGCGCCTCGCCTTCCACGTCGCGCGCCTCCACCCGCGAGCTCTCGGCGCAGACCCTGCAGTCGTTGGACCTGCTCCTCGCGCTGTACCAGAAGGCCTCGCCCGAGCTCGACAAGCTCTGCCGCCAGCGCGCCGACCAGTACGCCGGCGCGCGCACCACCGGCCTCATCGCCGCGCTGCTCGCGGCCCTCGCGCTGACCTGGATCTTCTCGGGCTTCTACCTCTCGGTCCGCACCGCCGTGGCCGCGCTGGCCGATGCGACGCAGAAGATGATCGCCGGGACCACCGAGGTGTTCCGGCTGGAGAGCCGCGACGAGCTCGGGCAGGTCGCCACGTCGTACAACCAGATCAACGAGGCCCTGAACGAGTCGCGCACCCTGCAGCGCAAGGTCGCCAAGGACAACACCGACCTCCAAGAGAACATCATGGACCTGCTCACCGTGGTGTCCGGCGCGTGCGAAGGCGACCTCCGGGTCCGCGCCAAGATCACCGAGGGCGCGCTGGGCAACGTCGCCGACGCGTTCAACCAGCTCCTCGAGTCGCTGAGCCGCCTGCTGGGCGACACGCAGAAGCAGCTCGAGCGGACCAACGACGCCATCAAGCAGATCACCGAGGCCTCGCAGCAAATGGCGGAGGGCGCCACCGGCCAGTCCAAGGAGGTCCAATCCGCCAACCAGCTCGTGGAGCACATGGCCAAGGAGATCCAGCGGGTGGCGCGGACCGCCGAGTCGGCCGCCCAGGCCGCCAAGCGCACCGAGGACTCCGCCGCGGCCGGCACCCAGGCCGTCCAGAACGTGGTCACCGGCATGGACACCCTGCGCTCCAGCGTTCAAGCGGGCGCCAAGAAGATGAAGAACCTGGGCGACAGGTCCATGGAGATCACCAGCATCGTCGGCACCATCGCCCACATCTCCGAGCAGACCAACATGCTCGCGCTCAACGCCGCCATCGAGGCCGCGCGCGCCGGCGAGCACGGCCGCGGATTCAGCGTGGTCGCCGAGGAGGTGCGCAAGCTCGCCGAGCGGACCGCCGCCGCGACCCAGGAGATCGACAAGCTGGTCAAGACCATCCACGCCGAGACCAACGAGACGGTCAGCGCCATCGAGCGCCAGACCGAGGTGGTGGAGCAGCAGTCCTCCAAGGTCGGCGAGGCCGGCGACACGCTCGCCCTCATCCGCAAGGTCTCCACCGAGTCCGCGGACCTGGCGACCGACATCAGCGGCGTCGCCCAGAACCAGGCCAAGGGAACCGGCGACCTGGTCAAGGCCATCGGCCAGGTCTCCCGCATCGCCGGCGCGACGCAGGCGAGCGCGGTGGGCACGGTGGCCATCGTCCAGAAGCTGGCCGAGCTGTCGGCGCAGCTGACCCGGAGCATCGAGCGCTTCAAGGTCTAGCGAGGCTCGCGCCTCGGACCGACGAGGCAGGTTGAGAGGGTGCGGCGCAGCCTCGCGTCGATGGTCGATGGTCGATGGTTCTGCGGGAACCCGGCTCGCAGAAGAACTGACTCGGGTGCATTTAGTTTCGCGCCCTCAAGGCCTCTAGGCCGACAGCCTTGAACGAGGACCCGATGGCGAGCTTCTCAATCGACGAGGTCCGCGACTCCTTCCGCGCGGACATGTCCCAGTTCCTGACGGAGATCGGCGAGGCGGCCGGCGCCATGGAGTCCTCGCTCGCCCGGCTCCCGAGCTTCCCGGAGGACGCCCACCGTCGGCCGCTCTTCGAGGCCATC
The DNA here is from genome assembly GCA_963772225.1 of uncultured delta proteobacterium. GTDB lineage: Bacteria > Myxococcota > Myxococcia > Myxococcales > UBA5297 > CAVYWD01. Next base: position 888,468 of record CAVYWD010000001.1, read on the forward strand.
GCCGCGCGCGCCCACGCGGTCGCCGGCACCGGGAGCCTGGTGGGGGCGACCTCGCTCTTCGAGAACGGCCGGCGGCTCGAGTCGCTCACCCGCGAAGGGCGCGTCGCCCTCATGCGGGCGCGCGCGCAGCTCGAGCGCGCCGCGCAAGTCGCCCACCTCTGCGCCCAGGGCGCCGAGGCGATGCAGGGCATGCTGGCGCTCGAGCTCGACCACCGGCGCGAGGAGGCCGACGCCGTCTCCCGCGAGTGGGAGAGGCGGCTGACGGCGCCCCCGCGCGCCGCGGACATCGCCACCGGCGATCTCCAGCTCTTGGAAGAGGGGCCGCCCTCCAGCGCCGGGCCCGCGGATCCGCCGGCGCCCGCCGAGGCGCTGGCCGCGCCCGCCCGCGAGTTCACTTTCGAGGACGGGAGCGCCGCCTCCGAGCTCGAGGAGCTCAAGGCCATCTTCCAGGAGGAGCTCCGGGCCTCGCTCGACTCCCTGGAGAGCGGCCTGCGCGCGCTCGAGGCGCGCCCCGAGGACCTCGCCGCGGCCGAGCGGCTTGAGCGCGCCTACCACACGCTTAAGGGCGCCTCGGCCACGGTGGGGCTCAAAGAGATCAGCCAGCTCGCAGCCTCGCTCCAGCACCGGGTGGAGCAGGCCATCGAGTCCGGGACGAGGGTGCCCCGCGGCCTCTGGCAGGACCTGGCCGACGACACCTCGCGCCTGCTCCAGCTCTCGGGCCTGCGGCCGCTGGCGATGGCGATGGCGGCGCCCGCCGCCGGCGATGCCGCCACCTCCGCTGCCGCCTCGGGCGGCGCCGGGCCGGCCCGCGAGGTGTTCCTGCGAGAGGCCCGCTCCGTCCTCGACGACGCGGCGCGCATGGCGGTCGAGCTCGCCTCCGCCTCTGCCGAACAGGCCTCGCGCATCCAGGCGGACCTCGGTCGACTGTTCCACCGAGCCAAGGGCTCGTCGCTCGTCGCCGGCGAGCCAGGAGCCGCGCAAGCCGCGGCCGCGCTCCAGGACCTGTGCGAGAGCAGCGCCGCCCTGCCGCCGGCGAGCCTCACGTCGGGCCTTATGCGGCTGGCCTCGGCGGTGGGCCTCGCCCCGGCGGATCTGCCCACGCAGACCGCGCCTCCGGCGCGGGAGGAGTGCCAGGTCGAGCAGGATCCCGAGCTCTGGGACGCTTTTCTCCAGGAGTGCGCCGAGCTCATGGAGGGGATCGAGCGGGACGCCCTGGCGCTCGAAGAGTCCGCGAGCCCGAAGGAGCTCCTCCAGGCGCTGATGCGCCAGCACCACACGCTGAAGGGCGCGGTCAACTCCGTGGGCATCGCGCCGACCGGGCGCCTGCTCCATCGCATCGAGGACTTCCTGGAGGCTCTGCTCGAGGCGCCGCTCTTGCCCTCCATGAAGCTGGTCGCCGACCTGCTGCTGGAGATCCAGGCGGAGGTGCGGCGGCATCTGGGGACCGCGCGCCAGGGCTTCGTCCAGAACAGCGCGACGAGCGTCGACGCCCGTATCCGCCGGGTGACCGCCGGGGCGAGCGCCGCCGAGGCGAGCGCGGCGCCTTCGAGCGCGACCTCGTCCGCGACCCCGGCGGCCGAGTCCCAGGCCCACCCGCCGGCCGCCGACGAGAGCGGGCTCCAGGTCTCGCGCACCCGCGCCGAGGCGAAGCCGGAGAAGCGCTATATCCGCGTCGCGACCGCCCAGCTCGACTCGCTCATGAACCTGGCCGGCGAGCTGGTGGTGAGCCGCTCCAGGCTCGGGAGCCGCGTCCGGTCGCTGCGCGCCATGCAGCTCGGGCTGAGCCGCAGCCAGCGCCGGCTCTTCGAGCACGTGGAGGACTTCGTCGGCAAGCACGAGTTCGCCAACCTGGACGGCCGCGCGCCCATGGCCCGCCTCGCCCAGGGCTCCGAGGCGCCGGCCTTCGTCGACTTCGGCGCGCTCGAGCTCGACCGCTACGACGACGTCCACGTCCTGGCGCGGGGCCTCGCGGAGATCTCCGACGACCTGGGCGAGGTCTTCGGGCAGCTCTTCCGCGAGGTGGGGAACATCGCCGGCGACGCCGACACCTTCGGGGGCATCGTCAGCGACATCCAGCGCGAGGTGACCCGGGCGCGCATGGTGCCGCTGGAGAGCGTCTTCGCGCGCCTGCGCCTGCCGGCGCGCGACGCCGCCTCCCGCGAGAAGAAGGAGGTGCGCGTCGCGACCTTTGGCGAAGAGGTGAGCCTGGACAAGACCATCGCCGACGCAATCTTCCAGCCGATGCTCCACCTGGTGCGCAACGCCGTGGCGCACGGCATCGAGGGCGCGGCCGAGCGCGAGTCCTCGGGCAAGGCGCGGGCCGGGACCCTGACGCTCGGGGCCCGCCAGGAGTCGGGGCAGATCGTCCTCGAAGTCTCCGACGACGGCCGCGGCCTCGACCTGGCCGGGCTGCGCGCGCGCGGCGTCGCCATGGGGATGATCCCGCCCGAGACGCTGGTCACCGACCCCTCGGTGAAAGACCTGGTCTTCGCGCCCGGGGTGAGCACGGCCGCGGCAGCCAGCATGGTGTCGGGGCGCGGCTTCGGCGGCGACGTGGTGCGAAAGGCCATCGAGCGGCTGAACGGCTCCATCCGCGTGGAGACGTCGGCGGGCGCCGGCTCGAAGTTCGTCATCACGCTCCCGCTCACGTTGGCCATCACCCGGGCGCTGCTGGTGCGCCAGTCGGGCCGGCTCTACGCCCTGCCGCTCTACTTCGCCGAGCACATCGTCGACCTCGAGGAGGCGCGCGTGGTCGAGTCGTTGGGCGCGCGCCGAATGAAGCTGGGCGACTCCTTCACCCTGGTGCGCGCCCTCGGCCAGATCCTCGGCGCCGGCGCGAGCGCGGCCGAGGCGCCCGCGCGCGGGCCGGTCCTCGTCCTGCGCGTCGGCGAGCAGCGGATGGCGCTGCAGGTCGACGCGGTCGTCGCCCAGGAGGAGATCGTCGTCAAGGGCCTGGGCGAGCTGCTTTCCGGCCACCCGCACTTCGCGGGCGTCACCATCCGCGGCGACGGCGAGCTGGTGCTCATCGTCGACGTCCCCGGCGTGATGGAGCAGGTGCTCGGCGCCGCGCCGCAAGCCGGAGGGCTGAGCCTCGTGTCGACGGCCCTCGACTCTGCTCCGAGCGCCGAAGAGCCTCGGCCCGCGCCGGACCCGGCGCCCTCGAAAACGCCGACGAGCGCGCCTCCGTCGCGCGCCTCATTGGCCGCGCTGCCGGCCCCACCGCCGACTTCCCCTCCGGTGCGCGCGGTGCCCCCGGCTCCTGCGCCGACGCCACCGGCGGTTTCGGCGCCCGCCCCTGCCCCCGCCCCGACGACCGCGGAGGCCTTCGCCGTCGACCCTGCGCCGGAGCAGCCCCCCGCGCTCGCCGCGGCGAAGCCGAGCCCAACCTCCGAACGCGGCGGCCCCCTGCGCGTGCTGTTCGTGGACGACTCGGTGTCGGTCCGCAAGGTGGCCGAGCGGACGCTCACTGGCCTGGGAGTCCAGGTAGAAGTCGCGGTCGACGGGCTCGACGCGCTGGAGACGCTGCGCACCCGGTCCTTCGACCTCGTCTTCACCGACCTGGAGATGCCGCGCATGCACGGTTACGAGCTCATCCGCGAGCTGCGCTTCCTGCCCGCGTACCGCTCGCTGCCGGTGGTGGTCGTCTCCAGCCGCTCGGGCCAAAAGCACCAGGACCGGGCCCGCGCGCTGGGCGCCAACGACTACCTCACCAAGCCCTTCAACGCCGAGAGCTTGGGCGCCGCCCTCAAGCGCTGGGCGAGGAGCCCCGAGAGCGCCCCGGCCCCCGGCGGTCGCAAGGAGCCGGCATGACGGGCCCCGACCGAGAGCGGCCCGCGGACGCGGCGGTCTTCTTCCACTGCCCGCCGCACCTGCTGGCGCTGGGGGCCCGCTTCGTCGAGCGGCTGCTCCTTCGGGAGGCGCTGGACGAGGAGCGCGTCGAGGACCACGAGTGCCCCCGGATTTGGGTCGCCGGCCAGCCGTTCGCCGTCTGGGACCTGGGCCTGCTTCTGGGGCTCGGCCCTCAGAGCGCGGCCGCGGTGCTGCTCCGCCTGCCGTGGGAGGGCGGGACGCTCGGGCTCGCGCTGCGCACCGGGCCGTGCGCGGCCGTCAAGCGGCTCCCCCAGCTCCACCCGGTACCCGGCGCGGCCTTTGCCCACCGCCCCGGTGCGCTCAGCCTGGCCTTCCGGGCGAGCGACGCCCTGGGAGACCACGCCGAGACGCCGATGGGCTACGTCCTCGACCCCTCCTCGCTCTTCACCGCGGCCGAGCTCGCCGCCTCGGCGGCCGTCGCAGGGCCGGGCGCGGTGCGCGGTGCGGCGGGGCCGCCTCGCGCCGGCCAGGGAGGCCCCTGACCATGGGCCGCTCCCTCGAGCTTGGCCAGAAGCTCGGCCGCTACGAGCTCCAGGCGCGCATCGCGCGGGGCGGTATGGCCGAGGTCTGGCTCGCCGAGGCGACGGACGTCGACGGCTCCAGCAAGTCCATCGTCCTCAAGACCATCTTGCCGCAGTACTCCGACGACCCGGCCTTCGTGACCCTGTTCACGAACGAGGCCACGGTCGCCGCTGCGCTCCATCACCCCAACATCGTGCAGATCTCCGACTGGGGCGTCGTCGACGGCACGTCCTTCATCGCCATGGAGCACGTGCACGGCCGGACGCTCCGGCAAATCCAGCGGGCGCTGGGGCCCGGGCACTCTCCGCCGCCCTGGCTCGCGCTCCACGTGGTCATGGACGTCTGCGATGCCATCGACTGCGCGCACGACCACCGCGGCAGCAACGACAAGCCGCAGGGGATCATCCACCACGACCTCACGCCCGAGAACATCATGGTCTCGTTCGCCGGGGTGACCAAGGTGCTCGACTTCGGCATCGCCGAAGCGCGCCCGGCGACGCTGCTCACCCCGGCCGTCACCTCGAAGGGAAAGCTGCCATACATGGCGCCCGAGCGCATCCGGGCCGCGCAGGGGCTGCCCGCCGACGCCGACCGGCGCTCGGACATCTACTCCATCGGCGTCGTGCTCTACGAGCTCCTCATCGGCCAGCTGCCGTTTCACGACCCGGACGAGCTGGGGCTCCTGCAGCGCATCGTGAGCGAGCCCGCAGTGCCGCTGCGCCACTTCGCGAGCGGGGTCCCCGAGGAGCTGGAACGTATCACCCTGCGCGCCCTGGCCAAGGAGCCCTCGGCGCGGCACCCTACCGCGGCGGCCCTTCGCGCGGAGCTCGCCGCCCACCTCGCAAGCGCAGGCTCGCCCATCGCCACCGAGCGGAACGTGGCCCGCTTCATGGGCGAGCTGTTCGCCGACGAGTCGAAGGTCCAGGTCGATGCGCCGTTCGTGGAATGGGCGGGGGACCTTTCCAGCGAGCCCTCGACCCGCTCCGCTCCCGCCATGAAGCTCGCGCCCGCCGCGCCCCGCCGCGCGCAGGGCGAGACCGTCCTCGTCGTCGACCCCGACGGCGTGTCGCGCCGCTTCGTGGAGCTGGCCCTGGCCAAGGACGGCTTCGCCGTGGAGTGCGCCAAGGGCGCGACCGCGGCCTTCGAGATCCTCCAGTCCGCGGTCATCGATCTGGTCATCTGCGAGACCGACCTGCCGGACATGAACGGCCTCCAGTTCCGCCACCGGCTGCTCGGGGAGAGCCGCCTGCGGTCCATCCCGTTCGTCTTCCTGACCTCCGACGGCCGGACCGCCACCAAGGTGACGGCGCTGCGGGCCGGCGCCGACGAGGCGCTGGCCAAGCCCTGCGACGCCGCCGAGCTCTGCGCCCGCGTCCGCGCGCTGGTCGACCGCCAGCGGCACCAGCGCGAGGTGTTGCAGCGGCGCTCGTACATGCTCGCCGGCGACTTCAGCGTCATGCCCATCCCCGACCTGGTGGGGATGCTGGAGATGAGCAAGCGCACCGGAAAGCTCTCGATCGCCACGCCGCGGGCGCTGGGCGATGTGGTCTTCGACGCGGGCCGCATCGCCCACGCCTCGTTCGGGAGCCTGACCGGGGCGCAGGCGTTCTACCGGATGATGGAGGAGAGCCGCGGCCAGTTCGAGTTCTCCGCGGGCTCGGCTTCACCAGGCCCTGAGACCATCCGCGTCTCCGCCACCGAGCTGATCCTGGAAGGCGCCCGGCAAATCGACATGCGCAAGCGCGAGGTGCCCGAGGCGGCGGGTGCATCCGAGCCGGGGGCGTCGCAGTCGAAGCCCGAAAAGGAGCCGGGGCTGATCGCCGGCACCGCCATCACCCAGGCGCTGGCCGCGCAGTTCGAGCTCGGGATCCGCGACGGCTTCGGCCTGGGCGAGCTGTCGCTTTGGACCGGAGAGGAGCTGGCGGCCTGGACCCTCTCGCCCGGAGGCCGCGACCGTTTCCACGTCCATCTCTGCGCCGACTTGTCGGAGGGCGCCGCGGCCATGCTGCCGCTGGCGGCGCCCCCGGGAGAGCGGGAGATCTTGGCGGGGCTGAGCGCCGAGCCCAAGCTCCTGGGCCTCGACTTCTACCTGCGCAACGAGCGGCTTCTGGACCTGGTGCTGGTCGACATCCGCGACTGCTCGGCGACGGATCAGCACCTCTTGCGGGCTCCCGCCTTGACCCTCATCGCCCCGCCGGCCGGCTCCCTGAAGGCCCTGGGCGTCACGGCCCGCGTCGGGCTGGAGGCACTGCTCGAGCGGACCCGCCCGGCCGCCGTGCTCGGGCTGGGCTCGCCCCCTCTCGAGGTGGAGCTGCGCGAGCTCGCGTACCTCGCGCGGCCAGGCGTCCGGCTGGGCTGCGCTGCCGGGTCGCTGGACGGCGGCCGGAGCGACCTGCGCGCGCTCTTGGCGCAGGGGATTCGGCTCCTGGGCGCGCAGGGCGCCTAGGCGCCAGAGGATGCGGCGCATGGCGAGCGATGACCACGAGCGAGCGGCCCAGCGAGCCAGCGACCCCGAGGGCTCGCCCCTGGAAGGCGACCTGACCCAGGGCTTTCGGCAGAGCGGCGCGGGGGCCGCGCCCTTGAGCCCGGTCCTCCCCGAGCAATGCTTCGCCCAGGTCGCGCCGCCCGCCCGGCCCGCGCCGCCACAACGGACATCCAGGTCCGACTCAGAGCTGCCGGCGGCCGGAGCCATCTTGGACGACAAGTACCGGCTCGAGGAGTGTGTGGGCTGCGGCGCCTTCGCCGCCGTGTACCGCGCGACGCACCTCCTGCTGCGCAGGCCGGTGGCGGTCAAGCTCCTGCGTCCCTCGGCGGTGCGCCGCGTCGCAGGGCTGGCCCAGATGCTCTGCGAGGAGGCGCGGTTCGCGGCGGGCATCCAGCACCCGAGCGTGGTCCGCATCTTCGACGTGACGCAAACCCGCGCCATCACCTACGTGGTCATGGAGTACATCGAGGGGAGAAACCTCGCGGAGGTCATCGCGTCCGAGGGGGCGCAGCAGCAGAGCCGGGTCGTGCGCGTCGGGCTGGAGATCGCCGCGGGGTTGAACGCCGCGCTCGCCCAGGGGCTCATCCACCGGGACGTCAAGCCATCGAACGTCTTGCTCGGCCGCGCCGGGGAGGCAAAGCTCGTGGATTCGGGGCTCGCGCTCCCGCTCGGTGGGAGCGAGCCCGCGGCGCGGCTCTCCCAGCTCTCGGTGGTGGGAACCCCCGGCTACATGGCGCCGGAGCAGGGGGCCGCGCCCGCGGCGGTGGACTTCCGGGCGGATGTCTACGCGCTCGGCGCGACCCTGTACCACGCCGCCGTGGGCGCGCCGCCGTTCCCGCTGGACGACGCGCAGCGCTGCCTCGCGCTCCACCGGGACACCTTGCCGCCGCCTCCGAAAGCCATCCGCCCGAGCATCGCCCCGGAGCTCTCCGACCTTCTCCTGTGGATGCTCGCCAAGAGCCCGTCGGAGCGGCCTGCTTCGTACGCCGACCTCACCGAGGCGATGGAGGACGCCCTGGCTCGAATCCCAGCCTGAGGAGCTCGCACGCCGAGCGGCAGCTCAGTGGGTCAGACGAGCCCCGATTCGATGAATTGACCCAGGGTGCGGCCCAACTCGCACTTTGATTTCCGAGAGCTTAGGGGCGCCCGCCCGGCGGCCTCCCCCATGCAGAAAACGCGCGATCGGCCCCAGCATGAAGCGACCCGGGCCGAGCCGCTTCCGTCTCACGAGTCGAGTTGGAGATCCGGGGATGACTCACGACAAAGGCAAATCGCTCTCGACTGCCAAGGCCTTGACTTTGAGCGAGGCCGCGCAGCTGCTCAAGGCAAAGGCGGACGCCGCCCTGCTGCAGGCCATCGCGGCGGTGTCCGACAGCTCCAAGGGCGCCATGCTCGAGAAGTGCCCGAAGTGGAGCCAGGAAGGTTAGGCCGCGCTCGCGGGTGATTTGAGCTGCGACTACGCCCTGCCGGGGCGGAGGCCGGACGCTCGCCCCTCCGACTCGGGCGCCCCTACCGGCGCTCGCTTTGAGCCTGGGCGATTCGCCGACGAATCTCGGCCAAGGGGAGCCCGCTGGGTAAGGCTTCATCGCCTACCAAGAAGGTGGGCGTGGCCTGGACCTTGAGCTGGATGCCCGCGTCGATGTCTCGCCTGAGGCGAGCCCGGGCGCCCTCGGAGCCCAGGCAGCGGGAAAAGCTCGCGGCGTCGAGGCCCAGGCGGCGCGCCAACTCGTCCAGGTCGAGCGACACCTTGTCCTCGGCCGCGAAGATGGCGTCGTTCATGGGCCAGAAGGCGCCCTGGTCGCCCGCGCAGAGGGCGGCCAGCGCGAGGGCACAGGCGCGCGGGTGCATGGGCCGGGGGATGGCGGGGTTGCAGGCGGGGTCGAGCGGGAACTGCCGGTGCACCACGCGCAGGGTGGTTGGATTCTCCTCGAGGAGCGCGCGAACCTGGCGCTCGGCCCGCTGACAGAAAGGGCACTGGTAGTCGCTGAACTCGACCAGAGTGAGGGCCGGAGACTCGGCGCCGATCCAGGGGATCCGCTCGAGGTCGGCGCCGCTCGCGAGCGACGCGGAGCCGCGGGGTTCCGCCGGCCCCACCCAGTAGCGCGGCACCGCGGCGAGCAGCGCGGCCGGGACCGCCACGGCGCAGAGAGCGCCTCCGTAGAGGAGCCCCTTGCGCTTCCCGAGGAGGCGCAGGTCCGCTCTCACGGCTCGGCCGAGCCCGCCCGCGCGCCGCACCTCGGTGAGGCTCACCGCGAACAGGCAAGCGGTGATGGCCCAGGAGGCCATGCACATCACGCACGCCGAGTGGATGAGGAGCTTGCTGACGGCGGCGAGCGGCGCGATGGCGAGGGCCGCCGCCCCGGTGAGCAAGGCGAGAAATCCAGGCCAGCCCAGACCGCGGCGGTCCGGGGCGGGCCGGTGCAATGCGAGCGCCGCCATGGCCAGGTAGCCGCACAGGCCCCAGACCGCGATGGGCAGTCCCAGGAAGACCGAATACGGGCTCTGGGCGACGCTGTCGCAGCTCAGCTCGCTGCTCACATCGCAGAAGCTGCGGTAGGCGGGATCCGTGTGGACCTTGACGTGGATGAACGTCAGGTCACTCGCAGCGGCGAGCCCCAACCCGGCGAGGGCGAGAAAGAGCGCGACGCGGGCGCTCCGGCGCGGCGGTGCGGCGGCCATCCCTTGCTTGCACCTCCTAACCCGGCCGAGCCGGAACCAAAGAGGGTTGCCTTAGGCTCCAGACCCCAGGCTTCAGGAACTGCATTCCCTGGAGCCTTGGGTCTGGAGCCTGGAGTCTTTGCCAGCCTGCACAAGAGTTCGCGCCGAAGGGACTATGGCGAGCTTCTCCGGTGCGCCGGATGCTTTACGGGAACCGCCGCGGCCGGTCAATCCAAAGCCGCGGGCCCGTCCGGCGGCGACCTCCGGGCGCAGCCCCAGAGCCTCCCGAGGGCCTGAGACCCGTTGCGCTGAGAGGCAGCTCGATGTTAGGCACATTCTCCCGCCCGCGAGGGCCTCCTCATTCTGCTTCTGCGCTCCATTTCTTCGGACGGGAAAGGGAATCGCCGCCATGCGAACAGCCATCGCTGCCGCCGCCAGCCTGCTCTTGAGCTCAGCCGCGCTCGGCGCCAAGGCCGACACCTACCAGGTCACCGGGGACGTCGCCGAGGTCTCCGACTCCGCCATCGTGGTCATGAAGGGCAAGGAGCGCTTCGAGATCGAGCGCACGGCCCAGACGAGGGTGAGCGGGGCCGACGTCGTGAAGGTGGGGGACAAGGCCACGGTCCAGTACCGCATGACCGCGACGTCCGTCGAGGTCAAGGGCGACAAGAAGAAGGCCCGCTAGGCCCGCCTCGCGCTCTCCGCGGGAGAGCTCCTGGCGGCCCCGATCGCCCGGTCCCTCCACGGCCGGTGTCGGCGCTTCGCCCTGGGCGCATGAATAGATCAGGCGAGCGCGTCCGATGCCGCCTGCCCCGCGTTTGCCCGACCGCCCGCCGCGCCGATCCAGCAGCCCACTCCGGAGGTGCTTCATGCCGACGTTCGTGCTCATGACCCGAATGAGCCCCCAATTCGCTCAAGATCCGCGCGGGCGCAAGAAGGCGGGCAAGGACTGGATGCGCGAGGTCGCGTCCAAGTGCCCCGGGCTTCGGTGGGTGGCGCATTACGCCCTGCTCGGGCGATTCGACTTCATGGACATCTACGAAGCGCCCGACGTGGAAACCGCGCAGAAGGTCTCGTACCTCTCTATCCAGGCCGGCGCCGCGGCCGCCGAGAGCTGGCCTGCCTTGCCCTACGAGCGCTTCCTCGAGCTCGCCGAAGAGGTCGAGATTTGAGCGGGACGGCGGCAAAATCCATTTCGAACCAGGAGCCCAGAATGGCCCGCATTCGCAAAGTGGCAGTCCTCGGCGCCGGAGTGATGGGCAGCGGCATCGCGGCCCATCTGGCCGGCGCCGGAATCCCGGTGCTGATGCTCGACATCGTCCCGCCGGGCCTGTCGGAGCCCGAGCGCAAGAGCAGGGCCGCGCGCGACCGCTTCGCCGCCAGCGGCAAGGAGAAGGCACTCGCCGCCAAGCCCGCCGCGTTCTTCACTCCCCGGGACGCCGCGCTGGTGGAGGTCGGCAACTTCGACGACGACCTGCCGCGCATCGCCGAATGCGACTGGATCGTCGAAGTCGTGACCGAGAGCCTCGCCGTCAAGCAGGCGCTCTACGCCAAGGTCGAGGCGCACCGGCGCAAGGGCTCGTTCATCTCCTCGAACACCTCCGGGCTGCCGCTCAAGAAGCTGGTGGAGGGCCGGTCGGACGACTTCCGGAGGAGCTTCCTCGTCACGCACTTCTTCAACCCGGTGCGCTACATGAAGCTCCTGGAGCTCGTCGCCGGGCCCGAGACCGACCCCAAAGTCGTTGAGGCGCTCCACGCCTTCGGCGAGGAGGTGCTCGGCAAGGGCGTCGTTTACGCCAAGGACACGCCCAACTTCATCGCCAACCGCATCGGCACCTACGCGCTCATGGACGCGGTGCGGCTCATGGTGGAGCTGGACCTCACCATCGACGAGGTGGACGCCATCACCGGCAAGCCCCTGGGTCACCCCAAGAGCGCCACCTTCCGCACGGCCGACATCGTGGGCCTCGACACCCTGCTCCACGTCGCCGACAACTGCCGCGAGCTTCTGGTCGACGATGACGAGCGGCAGGTCTTCGAGGCGCCGGCCTTCATGAGAGAGATGGCCCAGCGCAAGCTTCTGGGCGACAAGACGAAGGGCGGCTTCTACAAGAAGACGCCGCAGGGCATCCTCACGCTCGACTGGAAGACGCTGGAGTACCGGCCCCAGACGAAGCCGCGCTTCGAGTCCCTGGGCGCGCTCAAGGGCCTCGGGGCCGGCGAGCGGATGAAGGCGCTCGCCGGCGGCGGCGACAAGGCGGCGCAGTTCGCCGCCAAGGCGCTCTCGCGGACGCTCAACTACTCGGCCAAGCGCCTGGGCGAGATCGCCGACGACGTCGTCAACGTCGACCGCGGCATGCGCTGGGGCTTCAACTGGGAGCTGGGGCCCTTCGAGATCTTGGACGCGCTCGGCGCGCCCGAGGTGGCGGCGCGCCTGGAGGCGGGCGGCGCGAAGCCGGCGCCGATGTTGAAGGACCTCGCGGCCTCCGGCGCGCGGCTCTACCCGTCGCCGAAGACCTTCCTCGACCTCCAGGCCGGAGCGAAGGGCGCCCTGCGGCCCATCCCTGTCTCGGCGCGGGCGCTCGCGCTGCCCAGGGAGGACAAGGCCAAGGTCCTGCGCGAAAACGACTCGGCCACGGTCTGGGACCTGGGCGACGGCGTCGTCGGTCTCGAGTTCCACTCCAAGATGAACACCATCGACGCCGACCTGATCTCCCTGATGGACGCCGCGGTGGACGAGGCCGAGGCGCGCGGGGCCGGGCTCGTCGTCGGCAACGAGGCGAAGGACGCGTTCTCCGCGGGGGCGAACCTCTTCCTGGTGCTCATGGCCGCGCGGGAGAAGCAGTTCGACGCCATCGAGTCGCTCGCCCGCGGCTTCCAGCGGGCCGCGGTCCGACTGCGCAACGCCGAGGTGCCGGTGGTGGCGGCGCCGTTCGGCATGGCGCTCGCCGGCGGCGCGGAGGTCGTGCTGGGCGCCGGGTTCGTCCGCGCGCACGCCGAGCTCTACATGGGGCTGGTGGAGGTCGGCGTCGGGCTCATCCCGGCCGGCGGCGGCTGCCGCGAGATGATCGCCCGCGCCATGGCGGGCGTCCCCGACAACGTCGACCCCTTCCTGCCGACGCAGAAGGTCTTCGAGACCCTGGCCATGGCCAAGGTCTCGACCAGCGCCGAGAACGCCCGCGACCTGGGCTTCTTGCGCGAGTGCGACCGGGTGACGCTCTCCCGCGAGCAGCTCTTGCGCGACGCCAAGGAGACGGCGCTCGGCCTCTCGCGCGCGGGCTACCGGCGGCCTGCTCCGCGCTCGGTGCGGGTCGCGGGCGAGGCGGGGCTCGCCAACTTGAAGCTCGCGCTCTGGTCCATGGCGCAGAGCCATCAGATCAGCGAGCACGACGTGAAGGTCGGCACCCACCTCGCCCGGGTCCTGTGCGGCGGCAGCGTCGCGTCAGGGGCGCGCGTGAGCGAGCAGCACCTGCTGGATCTGGAGCTGGAGGCGTTCCTCTCGCTCTGCGGCGAGGAGAAGACGCAGGCCCGGATGGAATTCATGCTGACGAACAACAAGCCGCTCAGGAACTGAGAGGACATCGCCATGGCGGAGATTGCAATCGTCGCGGGCGTGCGCACGCCGTTCGGCCGCGCCGTGAAGGGCGTGCTCAAGGACACGCGGCCGGAGGACTTCGCGGCGCCGCTCATCCCGGAGCTGCTCCGGCGGGTGCCCCAGGTGAAGCCGTCCGACGTGGAGGACGTGATCCTCGGGTGCGCCATGCCCGAGGGCGAGCAAGGGCTCAACCTGGCGCGCATCGTCGGCCTCCTGGGCGGCCTGCCGGTCGAGGTCCCGGCCATGACCGTCAACCGCTTCTGCTCGTCGGGGCTGCAGGCCATCTCGCTGGCGGCCGGGCGCATGGCCTTCGGGGAGATCGACGTCGCCATCGCCGGCGGTGTGGAGAGCATGTCGCTCGTCCCCATGGGCGGAAACAAGATGACCGTCAACCCGGGCCTCGCCGACAGGTGGCCCGAGGTCTACGTGCCCATGGGCATCACCGCCGAGACGGTGGCGAAGCGCTTCGAGGTGAGCCGGGGGGAGCAGGACCAGTTCGCGCTCGAGAGCCACCAGAAGGCGGTGGCGGCGCAGAAGGCGGGCCGGTTCCAGGGCGAGCTCCTCCCCATCGACGCCGTCGGCTGGAGCGCGGACGGGAAGAAGTCCGTCCGCGTCGAGCAGGACGAGATGCCGCGGGCCGATAGTTCGCTGGAGAAGCTCGCGTCCTTGAAGCCCGCCTTCGACCCCAAGGGCAGCGTCACCGCCGGCAACAGCTCGCCCCTCACCGACGGCGCGGCGATGGTGCTCCTGATGACGCGGTCCGAAGCGGAGCGGCGCGGGGTCAAGCCGCTCGGCTACCTGCGGCACTTCACCGCCAAGGGCGTGCCCCCGGAGATCATGGGCATCGGCCCGGTGCCGGCCATTCGCGCCCTGCTCGACAAAGCCCGGCTCTCCGTCAAGGACATCGACCTCTTCGAGGTGAATGAGGCGTTCGCGTCGCAGGCGGCCTACTGCGCGCGGGAGCTCGAGCTCCCCAGGGACCGGCTCAACGTGAACGGCGGGGCCATCGCCATCGGCCACCCACTGGGCGCGACCGGCGCGCGGCAGGTCATCACCGTCCTCAACGAGCTCGCCCGCCGCGGCGACCGATACGGCGTCTGCGCCATGTGCATCGGCGGCGGGATGGGCGCGGCGGCGCTCGTGGAGCGGGCGTAGACCGGCACGGTCCCCCCGGCGTTCCCGCGACGCGCCGCGTGCGATACTCCGACCCATGCTCATTCCCCTCCTCGCCCTGGTGCTCGCCGCGGGTCCGAGCAAGCTCGGGCCCGTCGTCCTCACGAACCCCTACGACCAGGGAGCCGCCGCGCTGCTCAACCATTGCCCGGCCGTCGCGGCCTATGTCGCCCCGGCCCCGTCGCTCAGCGACGCCCTCGTGACCCTGCGCAACGCCTGCCGCAACACGCAAATCGTCGTTCGCGTCGCGGTCTCCGCCAAGTACGACGTGGCCGCGGACCCGGCCGCCTCGGCGAAGAGCTTCTGGCTCACGATGCAAGGCAGCCTGGGGGGCATCCAGCCCGCGACCGTCGACTGGCTCGAGGGGCCGCACGGCTTCGACAACATCCCGGACTGGAGCAAGGACGCGACGGCCGCCGCCTGGGTCGCCACCTTCTGGAGCAACCTCGCCGACCAGATGCACGCGAGCCAGTTCACCCCGCTCGTGGGCTCCATCCCCAGCGGTGCGCCGGCGCTGAACGGGGAGATCTCCGCGGGCTCGACCAACCTGTTCAAGCCCATCGCGGAGGCGATGGCGAAGAAGACCTACTTATGGGGCTGGAGCTATCAGGCTTATTCGCCCACTTTGAAGGAGAGCGCCCCCTTGGAAGCGGCGACCTCCCTGCGCTACCGCGCCATCCATGACGAGTGCGCGCTGGGCTCCACGCCCCTCGTGTTGACCGAGGCGGGCGAAGGCCCCACCACCGGCTGGAAGGCGGCGGCGACTCCCGGCGCGACCTACCTCGCTTGGCTGGAGTGGTTCGATGGCCAGCTCTACCTCGACCCCTATGTCCAAGGCGCGGCGCTCTTCCAGCTCGGCAACCAGGGCACCTACGAGAGCTTCGACTTGTCGGCGCTCTCCAGCGACCTCGGACAGTGGATCCAATCGGCGGCCTTTCCCGATGCGGGCCTCGTCGACGGCGGCCCGCGCGACGCCGGAGGCGGCGACGGCGGGTCCAGCGGCGGTGGCGGCTCGGGCAACACCGGCGTCCCGTCGGGCTCGGGCTACGAGCTCCCGGCGAAGAGCTGCGGCTGCTCCGGCGCGGGGGCGGCCGCGGCGCCGATGGCGGCCCTCGCCGCCCTGGCCCTTCGACGGCGTCGCGGATAGTCGATTTCGAAATTCCCGGGCGAAATTTCCGCTGGTTCCTCAAGGAGGAGTGGCATGCCGCAGCTCTTCGACCCCCTCCCGCTGCGCTCGGTCTCGCTGCGCAATCGCATCGCCGTTTCGCCGATGTGCCAGTACTCGGCCGAGGACGGCGTGCCGAACGACTGGCACCTGGTCCACCTGGGCGCGCGCGCCGTGGGCGGGGCCGGCCTGGTCTTCACCGAGGCGACGGCGGTGGAGCCTCGGGGCCGCATTAGCGCGGCTGACACCGGCCTCTGGAACGACCGACAGGCGGAGGCTTGGGCGCGCGTCGCGCACTTCGTCGCCGCGCAGGGCGCCGCCCCCGGCATCCAGCTGGCGCATGCCGGGCGCAAGGCGTCCTCCGCGCGCCCCTGGCAGGGCGGCGGCCCGGTGGCGCCCGAGAGCGGGGGCTGGGAGACCGTGGCCCCGTCGGCGCTCCCCTTCGCCCCCGGCTATTCCGCCCCGCGCGCCCTCACCATCGGCGAGATAAGCCCCCTGGTGCGCGCCTTTCGAGCCGCCGCCGCGCGGGCCAGGGACGCCGGCTTCCAGACGGTGGAGATCCACGCGGCCCACGGATACCTGCTCCACCAGTTCCTCTCGCCGCTGACCAACCTGCGCTCGGACGTGTTCGGCGGCAGCTTCGAGAACCGGACCCGGCTGCTCCTCCAGGTCGTCGAGGCCGTCCGCGGCGAGTGGCCCGAGAAGCTCCCGCTCTTCGTGCGGCTTTCCACGACTGACTGGGTCCCCGGCGGGTGGGACGTCGAGCAGTCCATCGAGCTGGCGCGCGCCCTGAAGAAATGCGCGGTCGACGTGGTCGACTGCTCGTCGGGGGGCGCGGTGCCGGACGCGAAGGTCCCCATGGCGCCCGGCTACCAGGTGCCTGCCGCCGAGCGGGTGCGCCGCGACGCCCAGATCGCCACCATGGCCGTCGGCCTCATCACCGACCCCCAGCTGGCGGACCGCATCATCCGCGAGGGCCAGGCCGACCTGGTGGCCCTGGGGCGCGAGGAGCTGCGCGATCCGCACTTCCCGCTGCACGCTGCGAAAGCGCTCGGCGCGACCTGCGTCTGGCCGCCGCAGTACCTGCGGGCCAAGCCCTCACCAGCCTGATCGTTTGACGTCCAAACAGGCGACCTGTGGCGCGCGCTCCTACTTTGCGTCGCCCGATCAGCGGGTGCGCCCGCGAGGGCATTTTTTGACCCGGGCGCCTGTCCTTGAACGTCCTATCTTTTCGTCGGCACACCAACCAAGGTCCCTTCATGCCCTTGCTGGTCTCCTCTCCGCTCCGCGCTACCGCTGCGTCTTGGGCCAGGACCCTGCTCGCCGCAGCCTGCCTAGGCGCGCCCCTGACCGCGCGCCCGGCGCCGGCTTCCGAGCCCGGGCTCCTCACCGAGTCTTCCACGGGCGCCCGCTTCCTGAGCGAGCGCACGGTGGGCGGCATCACCTATCGGTGTCTGGGGGCGAGCTCCAAGAAGGTGTTCACCTTCTCCATCTATGCGGTGGCTTTCTGCATGGAGGCCACGCAGGCCGAGGCGGCCGTCAGCGCCTACGTGCGGCTCGCCCACCCCGACCGCGAAGGCGAGTCCCTGGCGAAGGAGCTCGCCTCCGACCAGCAGTTCTTCGAGCTCTTGAGCGACGCGCCCGGGGAGAAGCTCATCGAGCTCCACTTCCTGCGCGACGTCCCGCGCGACCGCTTGGCCCGCTCGCTCCGCAAGAGCCTAGAGAAGTACGTGGCCCAGCGCGACGCCGACCGGATCGCCTCCTCGGTGAGCGACGATGTCCCCCGCGGCGCGGTCGCCCTGCTGCGCACGAGCGGCTCCTCGCTCGTCCTGGAGCTCGCCGGGCACGGCTTGGCGTTCGAGAACGAGCCGGCGCTGGCCCGGGGCCTGTTCCGAATCTGGCTGGGAAAAGAGAGCGCCACGCCCGGGCTCAAGGCCTCCATCGCCCGGGCGGTCGCGACGCCCGCCCCCTCGGCAACCCCTTGACAGCCCGGGAGTTTTCTGCGAGTGTCGCGCGCTCTTTTCAGCCGGGACTCGCGGTATAAGCTCCCGGACGCAAAGGGATTTCTCGCCGCGGGTCCGCCTGAGTTCGAGGGCGCCCCCGGCTTCTCTGCGGCATCAGCGATTGGACTTTGGCGCTGACGGCGGCAGCCATCGGAGGCAGTGACCATGAGCATCGAGTTGTCGGCGACCGTTCGCAAGGAAGCGGGCAAGGGCCCGTCGCGGCGCCTGCGCGCCCTGAAGCAGATCCCCGCGGTCCTCTACGGGCCCCACACCGAGAAGCCGCTCCACCTGGCGGTGGACCCCCTCGCCCTGAAGGCGGCCATCAGCACCCCGAAGCGGCTCAACACCATCCTCACCCTGAAGCTCGACGAGGGCGGCGACCGGACGGTGCTCCTCAAGGAGTACCAGACCGACATCGTCAGCCACGCGCTCCTCCACGCCGACTTCATGGAAGTGCGGATGGACGAAAAGGTGCTCGTCAAGATCCCGCTCGCCTACGTGGGCGTGCCGGTCGGCGTCACCGAGGGCGGCATCCTCCAGACGATGCGCCGCGAGCTCGAGGTGCTGGCGACCCCGACGAACATCCCCGAGAAAATCGATGTCGACGTGGCCAACCTCAAAGTCGGCGGCTCGCTCCACGTCAAGGACGTGAAGTTCCCCGAGGGCGTCACTGCCAAGTTCCAGGTGAACTTCGCCATCGCTGCCGTGGTCGCGCCCGAGAAGGAAGAGGTCGTGGTGGCAGCTCCGGAGGCGGCGGCAGTGGCGGGCGCGGCTCCTGCGGCGGGTGCAGCTCCTGCGGCGGGCGCTGCGGCTCCGGCGGCGGGCGCTGCGGCAGCAGCCCCAGCGGCCCCAGCCAAGAAAGAGCCGGGTAAGAAAGAGCCGGGTAAGAAGGAGCCGGCCAAGAAGTAGCCGGCCTTGCCGAAAGCTCGAGCGCCCGGCGCGGCAACGGCCGGGCGCTTCAGGCTCGAGACGCCATGAAGCTCATCGTCGGCCTGGGGAACCCTGGGCGCCAATACCAGGGAACCCGTCACAACGTCGGTTTTCGGGTCGTCGACGAGCTCGCCCGGAAGGCCCGCATTTCCCTCTCCAGCAACAAATTCGAGGGCGAGTACGGACAGGGCACGCTGGCGGGCGCCAAGGCGGCGCTCCTCAAGCCGCAGACGTACATGAACCTCTCCGGTGATTCGGTGGGACCGGCGGCCAGGTTCTACAAGGTCGAGCCCGAGGACCTCATCGTGGTGCACGACGAGCTCGACCTGCCCTTCGGCCGCCTGCAGCTCAAGAAGGGCGGCGGAACCGGCGGTCACAACGGCCTCAACTCCATCGTCGAGAGGCTGGGGAGCAACGAGTTCATCCGGCTGCGCGTGGGCATCGGCAAGCCGGAGTCGAAGGAGCGGGTCGTCGGACACGTGCTCGGCGGCTTTGCGCAGAGCGAGGCCTTGCAGCTCGAGGAGCTGACGGCCAAGGCAGTGGAGGCCATCGAGGCCATCCTCGCCAAGGGGCTGCAGAAGGCGATGAACGAGTTCAACTCCAGGTCGGGAGCGCAGCCAAGCGGCATCCCTGAGAGTCAGCAACCGAAGGGAGCCAACCGAAAGTAGCGCGAGCCCTGGGCCGCGCCCTCGTGGCGAGCTTCTCCACGAAGGCGCGGCCGAGGGCTCGGGGCAACCGGAGCACCTCGATCGGCGGCCGCTCGCATGGGGCGAGAAGGGCCGGCGAGCTCCTCGCCGCGGGGCGGACGAAGTCGAATGAGAACCCGCGGCTCGAGCAGCACTGAACCGAGAGGAGAAGGAAAGACCATGGCAGAGACTCAAGAGGCCGCGGGCGCACCCCCGGCCAGCGCCGCAGGGAAGATTCGCGTGCGCGAGTACGAGACGGTGTTCCTGGTCAAGCCGGACCTGACCGACGAGACCGTCGACAAGCTGAAGGAGCGCCTGCGCTCCGTGGTGGGCCGCGAGGGCGGCAAGGTGCTCAAGTTCACGCACTGGGGCAAAAAGAAGACCGCCTTCGCGGTGCAGAAGCAGCTGCGCGCCGTCTACGTGCACATGAGCTACCTGGGCAACCCGGGCATCGTCGCCGAGGTGGAGCGCAACTTGGCCATCTCCGAGGACGTGACCAAGTACCTGAGCCAGCACCTGGCCAGCGACGTCGACCCCGACTCGCGCCCGGTGGAGGCCGATGTGAAGCTCGCGGGGGACGCTGATGAGCGCGCTCGCCCGGAGCGCGAGGGAGTCGAGGGCGAGCGCGGCGGCGACCGGCCCGAGCGCGGCGACCGCGGCGATCGTCCCGATCGCGGCGATCGTCCCGAGCGCAGCGAGCGGCCCGAGCGCAGCGACCGTCCAGAGCGCGAGGACCCGGGCCGGAGCGCTTGAGGCGCACCGGATTCCCGCTTCAGCTCCTAAGGAATGACTTTCGAGAATTCTCAGAATACGAGGTCTGCAATGGCAAGGATTGAAGGTGCGGCCGCCCCCCACGGCGGCGGCGACCGCGGCGATCGCGGTGACCGGGGCGATCGCGGAGATCGCGGCGACCGGGGCGGGCGCGACAGCGACGGCGGAGGCCGCGGTGGCCGAGGCTTTGGCCGGCGCAAGGTCTGCCGCTTTTGCGCGGAGAAGGGCCTGAAGGTCGACTACAAGGACGCCAACACGCTCAAGTATTACGTGACCGAGCGCGGCAAGATCATCCCCCGCCGCATCAGCGGGAATTGCGCCAAGCACCAGCGTCAGGTCGCCATCGCCATCAAGCGCGCGCGCATGGTGGCCCTGCTCCCGTACACCGTGTTGCACGCGTAAAGGAGACGCCCATGAAGGTCATTCTGCGAGAAGACATCCAGGGCCTGGGCCGCTCCGGCGAGATGGTGGAGGTGCGCGAAGGCTACGGCCGCAACTTCCTCCTGCCTCGCAAGGCGGCCGTCCTGGCCAACGAGCGCAACCTGAAGCAGCTCGATCACGACAAGCGCGTCATCTCGGCGCGGCAGGCCAAGCTGAAGGCTGCGGCGGGCGACGTCGCGGCGGTGCTCCACAAGACCGACGTGAAGATCGCCCGGAAGGTCGGCGAGCAGGACAAGCTGTTCGGCTCGGTCACCGCGCTGGACATCGCCGAGGCGCTCAACGCCAAGGGCGTGAAGATCGACCGGCGGGCCATCGTTTTGCCGGATCCCATCCGCACCGTCGGCACGTTCGAAGTGGACGTGAAGCTGCATCACGACGTGGTGGGCAAGGTCAAGGTCGAGGTCGTCCCCGAGGCCTAAAGCCCTTCGACGGCCTGCGCGCCGTCGTCGGTCAGATCCATCGGAAGCATCGTTCGGAGCCGGCGCCTCTTCTTGGGGCGCCGGCTCTCTCGTTTTCTGCCAGCTTCTGTAGAATCGACGGCACTCCCTCGCCGAAGGCACTCGCCCCGCCATGCCCGCAGACTTGAAGCCCGCCTCCGACCGGAGCCCGCGCGACCACGCCGCCGAGCGCGCGGTCCTGGGCGGCGTCCTGAACGACACGCCCACGTTCGCCGAGGTCGCGACGCTCATCCACGCCGAGGACTTCGACCTCCCCGCCCACGCGGCCATCTTCGACGCGTTCCTCGCGCTGCAGTCCTCCATCCCGCCGCGGCCCATCGACCAGCTCACGGTCACCTCCGAGCTCAAGGCCCAGGGCAAGCTCGGCCTCGCCGGCGGGCCCGGCTACCTCGCCGAGCTCGAGGGCAACGTCCCCACCAGCGCCAACACCGTCTCCTACGCCCGCATCGTCCAGGAGAAGTCGCTCAAGCGGCGCATCATCACGACCTGCCGCGACCTCACCGAAATCGCCGTCGAGCCCTCGACGCAGCTCGAGGACCTGCTCGACGAGTCGCAGCGCCGCGTCTTCGCCATCGCCGAGCGCCACCAGGAAGGCGACCTGAAGCCTTTGCGCGAGGTCCTGGACCGGACCTTCGAGCTCATCGACAAGATGCGCGAGTCGGGCGGCGGCGTCACCGGGCTCTCCACCGGCTTCGCCGACCTGGACCAGATGCTCACCGGCCTTCACCCGGGCGAGCTCATCATCCTGGCCGCGCGCCCCGGCGTGGGAAAGACCTCGCTCGCTCTGAACATGGCCGCGCACGCGGCGCTCAAGTCCAAGGTCGGCGTCGCGGTCTTCAGCCTGGAGATGCCCAACGACCAGCTCGCGATGCGGCTGCTCGCCGCCGAGACGCGCATCGACATGAAGCGGATCCGCGAGGGGCGCCTCTCGTCGGCGCACATGGAGAAGATCGGCCACGCCGCTTCGGCGCTGTTCAACGCGCCCATGTTCATCGACGACTCGGGCTCGCTCTCCTCCTTCGACCTGCGCACCAAAGTCCGAAGGCTTCAGAACCGCCTCTCGACGCTCGAACCGCCGGAGAAGCTGGGCCTGGTGGTGATCGACTACTTGCAGCTCATGCACCAGCGCGGCCGCGTCGAAAGCCGCCAGCAGGAGGTGCAGGAGATCTCGCGCTCGCTCAAGGCGCTCGCCAAGGAGCTGGGCCTGCCCATCGTCGCCCTCTCGCAGCTCAACCGGAAGGTCGAGGAGCGGCGCGGCAAGAACAGCAAGCCCATGCTCTCCGACCTGCGCGAGTCCGGCGCCATCGAGCAGGACGCCGACGTGGTGATGTTCATCCACAAGGAGATCGAGGAGGGGGACGGCGACGGAGCCCCCAGCGCCCAAGGGCCGCACGCGGAGGACGTCGAGCTGGTCATCGCCAAGCAGCGAAACGGCCCCACCGGGTCGGTGCCGCTCCTCCTGTTCAGCGAGTGCACCCGGTTCGAGAACAAGATGCGGGACGGCTCGATGCAGTAAGCTCCCCGCAAGGGCGTTGTCGAGGGGCAGCCGCTCGGGAGGCACGGATGGCAGGAGCGCTCGACGAGCCTGCGCGCGTGCTCATCGTCGAAGACGACGCCTCCACGCGCAACCTCATCCGCGAGGTCTGCGAGGGGTTCGGCTATCGGACCTTGCTCGCCGGCGACGGAGAGGAAGCGCTGGTGCTCTCTGGCGAGAAGCCCGACCTCGTTCTGCTGGACCTGATGCTGCCGAAAATGGACGGCTATGCCGTCCTCTCCCGCCTTCGCGCGCGACCGGCGACGCGAAGGCTCCCGGTCATCGTGCTCACCGCGGTCGACGACGTGGAGGGCAAGCTGCGGGGCATCGAGCTCGGCGCCGACGACTACGTCACCAAGCCCTTCCGCATCACGGACCTGCAGAAGCGCGTCGAGGCCATTTTGGAGAAGCACCGCGCGCTCGGGGAGCGGCGCCTCGAGGCGCCCAGCAGGCTCGACCCGCTCGCCGGCGTCGGCACTTACCCGGAGCTCAAGGAGCGGCTCTCGCTCGAGGTCGAGCGCGCCCGCGCCGACCGGAGCAAGTTGTCGGCCCTGGTCATCGCCATGGACGACTACCCTCTGGTAGCCGAGGCCATCGGCTCCGACGCGGCCAAGGAGCTCGTGCTCTCCCTGGCGCAGATCCTGAGGCGCAGCTTTCGAGAGACCGACCGGGTCTTCCAAATCGACAATGAGGAGTTCGTGGCCCTCCTCCCGGACACGACCTGCGACGGCGCCGTCAAGGCGGCCGAGCGGATCGTGCGCTCGCTCTCGACGCAGCACATCACCTCGGCGGGAGAGATGCCAGTCACCGCCTCGGTGGGGATCGCGGAGATGACCTGCGTCGACGCCGAAAAGCCGGACGACCTCCTGCGCGCGGCCCACCGCGCGCTCGAGCTCGCACGCAGGCTCGGCCACGCGCGCGTGGAGATCGCGACCGGGCCGAGCTAGAGCCTGTGACGAAAGTCGGCGCCTGTCGCTCGGGCTCCTCATTCCTCTCCCCGCTCGCGGGGAGGGGGCGAAGCCGGCCGGCGCTACTCGCCGGCGGTCAGCACGAGCGGGATTTCGACGTCGAAGGGGTCGCCCTCGAACGCCGGGAAGACCATGCGCCGGGCCTTTTCCTTGAGGCAGGCGCCCACCGTGGAGCCATCGACCTCGGGCTTGTTGATGCTGGCCGCCGTGACAATGCCCGATGGTTTGAGGCTGGCGGTGATGAGGACCTTGCCGCCCTTGAAGCCCGGGTTGCGCCGAAGCTCGGTCTCGACGCAGCCTTGGAAGGCCTTCGAGTTCTTGCCGATGGTCTCGGAGATGACCGCCGGATCGAGCGCCGCCTTGCCGTCGACGGCCTGCCTGTCCTGCAGTTGGTCGGCGTGGACCCTGGGACCCTCGAGGTTCAGGCCCTTGTAGATCTCCGCGGCCTTCTCGCGCTGAGCGTCGTTCATGGGCCCACCGAAGTCGATCTTCGGGCGTTGGATGCGGTCGTCGTTGTCGGCCTTGCTCCCTTGGCCAGCGCGGCGGTCGCTCTGCGCGACGCCGCCGGCGGGCCTTCGAGCAGCGGCGGCTCTCCGGTTCGCGCCGAGCAGCATGTCTTTCAGCCCGGAGATGCCCTCCGAGGAGAAGACCGAGCGCTTGACCTCGGCGCCGGTGACCTCGTCGACCCGCGTGATCTCGAGCGGGACGATCTTCATCTGGGCGAGGCCGTAGAGGATGGCGACCAATACGACGGGCGCGCCGACGACCACCAAGGCGATCTTCCACCACGGGTTGCGCCGATTCACGCCCGATTGGTTGATGAAGAACCGGGTCTGTTCGCCAATCTCGCCGGGCTTGGAGAGCCCGGGGCTATCCGGCACCTTGGCGAACGGGTCGTCCGAGACCCTTTGCTCGCCGGCCGCGACGGTCTTTGGGTCGATGGGCGCGCGGCCCGCGCTCGACGGCACCGCCGCCGCGCTCTCGCCCTCGAACAAGACCTTGTCGAGGGCAGCCGAGCCCAAGGGCGCCCCGGCGCCATCTCCGCTCGCGAGCCCCTCGGCCGCAGCCTGGGCGGCGTTGGGAGCAGCAGCCCCGTCGATGAGATCGGCCGGGACGGCGACTGCCGAAGCGGCAGCATGGCCAGCCGCTGCGGGGGCCGGCGACGGCAGCTCGCTCGCTGCCGCGCCGTTCGTCGAAGGGGCCGCCACTGCGACAGCGGAAGCCGGCGCGCTCACGGCAGGTGCTGCGCCGTGCAGCAGCGACAGGAACTCCGGGACGTCGGCCACCCGCTTCCACTCACCCTGCCCGTCGCGCCACACGTACGTTCGGGGCCCCACGCGGCCCGCGGCGAGGTGCTCCTTCAGCTCGAGGGCCGGAAGCGGACCGTGCTGCTCTCCTGCGATGATGACGTACCAGCCCTCGAACAAGAGAGCCGCAGGGACCTGCCGCACGCCGCTCGCGGCCGGGGAGACCTCGTGCACCACCTGCGCCGGCTCGGCCGGATCGGCCGCGAGGGAGGCGCGCAGCGCCTCCATGTCCAACGGGGCGACGCGCGTCTCGTCCTCCGGCAGCTCGACCAGCGACTTGCCGTTGACGGTGATCCGGTTGCCGCACCGAGTGCAGCGCACCGCGACGACCTTGCCGCGGACCTTCTCGTCCGCGACCGTGTATTTGGTGGAACACTTGTCACAGCTGAAGCGCACGAGAAGTTACCGGCCCCTTCTGAGCTGCAGTGGAACTTCGGGTCTCAAAGGCGCCACACGGGCGCCGGGATCTTATTTTCCCCCGCGGGTGCGGGTCAATTTGCTTCGCCGCCGGCGGATGCCCCGCCAGCGAACGGCTCGCCACGGAGGGTCATGGCGATGCCTGGCGCTTGACAAGGCGCTCGCCGGTTGGCTAATCAGGCCCCGGCCTTTCCGGGAGGGAAAACAATAGCAACCGACTCCGCTTCTCTCGTCACGCGAGGTCGTCACGGATGGCAGCCAAGGACCTGGGCTCGAAGTTTACCTGCTTCAAGTGCGGCGCAAAATTCTACGATCTGAAACGGCCGGATCCGCTCTGCCCCAAATGCGGGGCAGACCAGCGCGAGACCCCGGTGCGGGCTCCTGAGAAGCCGGAGCGAAAGCGCGCCGCGCGCGCCGTCGTCGAGGAGCCCGAGGCCGCGCCCGAGGAGGTCGACGAGGACGTCGCGGGCGAGGACGTCGCGGGCGAGGACGCCGAGGCCGAGCCCGAAGAGGCCGCCGAAGAGGAAGACGAGCGCGACTTCTAGCGCTTTCGTCCGCGAAACCGGTGCCGCTCGGCGCTCTGACCGCGATGGCGGGCCGAGCGGGCGCATTTTTGCCTCGCCGATCGAGCGGCGGCGCGGCGAGCGCTGCGCCATCGCGCCTCAGGCACCGGCCGCCAGGTGGTACAGCATCCAGTAGACCATGACGCCGGTGGCCGAGACGTAGAGCCAGACCGGGAGCGCGATGCGCCCCAGCCGCTTGTGCTCGGCGAAACGCTGGCGCACCAGCGACAGCCAGCCCGTCCTCAGTGCGAGCGGCACCACCGCAACCGCCAGGAGGGTGTGCGAGGCGAGCACCGCGAGGTAGAGCGCTCGCTCCAGGCCGCGGCCCGGGTAGCGGTGCGTGCCGGAGACGGAGATCCGCACGAGGTACGAGGCCAGGAACAGCGTCGACGACCCGAAGGCGGCGAGCATCAAGCGCCGATGCAGAAGCGCCCGCCCACGGCGGATGGCGGCGAAGCCCGCGGTGAGCAGCACCGCGCTCGCGGCGTTCAGGAGCGCGTCGAGCGTCGCCAGGCTGTAGCCAAGTCCCGATTTCACCGCCGCGCTCCCGAGCCCTGCTACCGAACGATGCGGTCGACCGCCAGCGCGCCCATGAGCAGGAGCAGGTAAAGGTTCGTCGTCATGAAGAACGAGCGCGCCCAGCGCGCCCCCGCGCCCTCGCGCAGGCCGAGCAGACCGTGGGCCACCGCCCACGCGCCGAGGGGGACCGCGGCGCACAGGTAGGCGCCTCCCGCGGCGCCCGCCGGGACCAGCACCAGGCTCGTCGCCACCATGGCGAACAGGTAGTTGAGCAGCTCGGCTCGCGCGCCGTCGTCGCCCAGCTCCAGAGGCAGGACCTTGAAGCCGGCGCGCGCGTAGTCGCTCTTCCGGTACAGCGAGATGGCCAGGAAGTGCGGCACCTGCCACAGGAACAACAGCAGGAACAGCAAGACGCCGCCCAGGCCCACGCCACCGGTCGCCGCGGCCCAGCCGATGAGGGGAGGCGCGGCGCCCGGCACGGCGCCCGCGAGCAGCGCCAGCGAGGTGCGCGGCTTCAGCGGCGTGTAAATCGCCACGTAGGCGACCAGCGCGGCGACCGCTAGACCCGCCGACAGCGGGTTCACGGCGAGGCTGAGCGCAGCCACACCGACGGCGGACAGGAGCAGGCCGAACGCCAGCGCGACCTGCGGCTTGAGCCGGCCGGCCGGAAGCGGGCGCACGCGGGTTCGCGCCATGCGGCGGTCGAGGTCGCGCTCGGCATAGCAGTTCAGCGCGTTGGCGGCGCCGATGACCAGCCCGGTGCCCGCCAGGGTCCAGAAGAGTCGCGACGGCCGCGCCGGCTGCCTCGCCAGCCAGAAACCGCCGGCAGTGGCGACGAGGTTGAGCGCGGTGACGCCCGGCTTCACGAGCGACAGGAGGTCGCGCGGCAGCAGCGGGGAGGCGGTGGCGACGGCCGAGCCCATGGAAGCGAGGCGCTCCTGCTCGGAGGGCATGAGCCCCACGACGCGCCGTTACGATGCTGGCGGCTGCGTTTGGAAGCGCGCTTCTTAGTCGGGCCGGTCAGTCCGCCTTGCCGAGCAGGAACAGCACCCCGAGCACGAGGAACACGGCGCCCGCACCGCGCTGCAGCCAGACGGGGGGCACGACCCGGGACACCGCTTCGCCGGCGACCACCGCGATGGCAGAGGTCGCCACCAGGGCCAGCGCCGACCCGGCGAAGACCGACCAGCGCGAGGTGCCGCCGGAGGCGAGAGAGAGCGTCGCGAGCTGGGTCTTGTCGCCCATCTCGGCGACGAAGATGGAGACGAAGGTCGAGGCGAAGAGTTTCCAGTCCATGGGGCCCGGCAGCCTAGCCGCCCTTGGCCCCTCGCCTCAACTGCGCCTCGGCACACGGGAGCGGGTCAGCGCACCATGTCGAACAGCGCCGCGTCGGTCTCCTGAACGCTGGCCAGCGACTGGAGGTTCGCGCGGTACAGCGCGGTCACAGCGGCTCCGTTGGCGGTCTCGGCGACGAGGTCGGTCCTGGACGGCGCGAGCAGCGCGCGATCGACGTCGGCCCCGCGGTCGTCGGCGGGCGGCTCCGAGACCGCCTGCGCTCCGCCCTGAGGCGCCTCCTGGGCCGCCACCGCCGCGGGCTGGAACCCGGTCGTCATCAGATTCGCCACGTTGTGCGCCGACGCGTCGAGCTGCGCGGTCGCGACCGAGAGCCCCGAGGCGGCGATGGAGAGGCGGTCCATGCTGCGATTCTACTCGGCGCGCGCCGCGCCTTCACCGAGTCGACGGAGACCCGCGGAGCTTCCAGTGGAGAAACGCAACGGCGACGAGGGCATGGGTGATCTCGCCGCGGCGAAGCATCTCGTCGACGCGGGACACCGGCTCAAACACGACCTCGACCTCTTCGGTGGAGTCGAGCTTGAGCTCGGCGACGCGCCGGCAGCCGGTCGCGAGAAAAGTGTGCGTGACGTTGGCCTGCAGCGCCGGGTTGGGGTGGATGGTGCCGATGGGCACGAGCTCGGACGGCGCGTGGCCCGTCTCCTCCAGCAGCTCGCGGCGCGCGGCGTCGATGGGGCTCTCGCCCGGGTCGACCATGCCGCCGGGCACCTCGAGCGACGGGAGCCCCGTGCCCGCGCGGTGCTGGCGGACGAGGACGAGCTCGTCCTTCTCGGTGATGGCGATGACGTTGACCCAGTCGGCGCAGTCCAGGACGAAGAACTCGTGGGCCTGGCCGGTGCGGCTCGAGCGGAGCGTCCGCGCGCGCACGGTGAAGACCCTGCAGCTCAGCAGGGGCCTGTCGCCCTCGTCCGTCCAGCCCATCGGCGGCCTCCTGCCTTTCGCCGAGGCGCCTTTGGCGCCCCGAGAACTGGAGCGCCCATCGCAGAAACGCGACGCTGACCCGCTTTCCCAGCTGGCGCGGAGTGTAGCGCGAAAGGGCGTCCGCCTTCGCCTTGACCCGCCGGGCCTCGGATACACGAGCGCCCGCGAGGAGACCCCGCGGGCGCTCGAAGGTGAAGCGGCGAGGCGTCGACTAGAACTTCAGCTGCGTCGACACGACGGTCTGCTGGCTGACGACGTCGATGGTGTCGGACAGGGTGCTGTCCTTGAAGTACGTGGAGGTCGTGCGGTCGTACTCGAGGCCGAACCGCCAGTACTTCCCGGCGTTGAAGAGCAGGCCAAAGCCGAGCTGGGCATTCTTGGTGCGCACCGAGCTGTAGTTCGGCGCGAACGGCACCAGGTCGCCAGTGTTGTTGACCGACTCCTGGCCGTAAGTGCCGGTGAGCCACACCAGCGACAGCGGCTTGATGATCGCCTGGGCCCAATAGCCGGAGGTCTGGAGCGGCTTATAGCCGCTGTTGACCGCGACGAGGCTGCTGGACACGCCACTGCGATACATGCCCGTGTAGGAATCCTCGGCGCCGCTGCTCGCGAAGTACTCGCCCTTCACCTGCAGGAACTGGGTCAGGTTGACGTCGGCGTCGAGGCCCCAGAGGTAGACGGTGATGTCCTTCTGATTGACGGTCGCGTAATTGAAGCGCTTGGCGTTGTTGTGGTAGCCGAAGCCGACGGTGGCGTTCAGGTCCTTGTCCACCTTCACGGCGACCTGGCCGCGGACCTCGACGTCTGGCCGGCGCGACTGATTGCCGACGCCGTTGTCGACCGCCGTCGTCGAGTCGGAGGGGGACAGCACGGCCGCCGCGACCGAGACGTTGAGCAGGCTTGCGAGGTCGAGGCCATAGGTGAGCCGGAACTGCGGCGAGCGCCTCCAGAGGTTGCCCGCCTCGGTGGCGAGCGGGTCCGCGGTCCACGCGATGGTCTCGGGGTTGAGCACGCTCACGATGCCGAAGTCCTGGCCGGCCAAAACCTGGAGGCTGCCCCAATCGCCCTTCCAGCTCGCGGTCAGGGTCGCGATGCGCAGCCGCATCAGCGCGTTGTACCAGGAGCTGCTGGGGGTGTTGCCCGTGCCGCTGATGGTAGCGCTGGTGCCGGACACGGTGGCGCTGGTCGGGAGGAAGCCGCCCTTGAAGTCGTACTCGAGGACGCCGCCCAGCACGGCGCCGGTCCAGTTGTCGTCCTTGAGGGCGAGCTTGAGGCCCAGGCGTGAGCCGCGCGCGCTCATGAGGACAGTGCCGCCGTTGGAGCCGCGGGTGGCCTGCCAGGTGTTGTCCTTGCTGGCGAAGCTGCCGCCGTCGAAGAAGCCCTCGGCCAAGACGAAGCCGTAGGGAGTGACGACGAACTTCGGCTCATCCTTCTTCTTCTCGACGACCGGCTCTGCCGCAGCAGCGGGGGCCGAGGTCGCGACCGGCGCGGGCGCGGGCTCGGCCGTTTGCGCGAGAGCCGCGCAGGGGAAACTCATCGCCAACGCGGCGGAGAGAAATGTCTTCGCAATCTTCATTCGGGTTCTCCAGACGGGACATCAGAGACAATGGGGGTAATAAGTGAATCTTCTGCCCGAACGGGCGTTCACTTACTACCATATCGGGCGTCCATGCGGCAGACCAAAAGCTCGGAAGTCGGCGGAGTTCACCCGCGCGACACGTCCGATCCATCTCAATGTCGCTGAGTGGGCAGTTTCCGCTGCTGCTCGAAGCCGGCGTTATTCAGCGAAAAAGGCGGCGTTACGACGCGGCGCGAAACGGCCTTCCACTTGGCACCACCGGGTCCAGCATTGGGGCCATTCGCACCTGTCGCCGCGACGAACCAATCCATTTCGTACCAGACCGAACGACTGCTTGGCCGCCTGGGGCCCGAGCGCTGAAAGGGCTCGAGAGCGGAGCTCCGCCGACTCCGCGCCGTCGCGGCGATGCCACGCGCGCGCCACAACGGCTGCGCGTGTCAGACGGCTCTGGTAGGTTGCGGCCCACTCGGAGAAGGGGGGCCGAGCGACCGCGCGAACCTGCAGGCGACTCTAGGGCCTCAGGGCATCGGATGCGCACCTTGCCCGAGACGGGCAGGGCATCGAGAGGAGAAGGAAGATGGCCAGCGTCAACAAGGCGATCATCATCGGAAACTTGGGAAAGGATCCGGAAGTCCGGTACACGGCCGGCGGCCAGGCCGTGGCGAACTTCACGGTCGCCACGAACGAATCGGTGGACGGATAAGAGCGGTCAGCAGCAAGAGCGGACCGAGTGGCACCGGATCGTGGTGTGGGGCAAGCAGGCGGAGAATTGCGGGCAGTACCTCAAGAAGGGGCGCTCGGTCTACGTCGAGGGACGGCTCCAGACGCGAGAGTGGACCAACAAAGAGGGCCAGAAGCAGTACACCACCGAGATCGTCGCGGCGCTCGTGCAGTTCCTGGGCGCGCGAGGCGAGGGCGGCGGCGGGCGCGACGACTTCGGCCCGCCCCCTCCGGACTTCGAGACGTCCGGTCCACCCGCAAGCGGTCCTTCGGCGAGCGGCGGCGGGTCCCCGGGCGGCGGTGCGGAGCCGGGCGGCGCCAAGGGCCCGGACGACGACATTCCGTTCTAGCCCGCGCACGTTAGTCCCTTCGGCGCAAAATCTTGCGCAGGATGGCAAAGACTTCAGGCTCCAGATCCCAGGCTCCAGGCTCCAGGCTCCAGGAACAGCAGCACCTGAAGCCGGGGGTCTGGAGCTTAAGGCAACACTCGTTGGTTCCGGCTCGGCCGGATTAGGGTCGCCCGCACGCGGCCGCATGGCTTTTGTTCACTTCATCGAGGCGACCGGATGCGCGACGAGCTGGTCCGTTTGCACCTGAAGAGCCCAAACCTGCTCGCGGTGGGCGTGGTGAGCACCGAGACGGCCCGGCATGGTTGCCGGGTCCATCGGTGCTTGCCCACCGCCGCGGGAATCTCTCCCAAGCCATGGCCGCCGGCTTCGGCATCGCCGGGCTCCTGGGCGGGCAGGCGCGAACGAATTCGCAAATCACCTGCGACGGCCCGCTCAAGGGCTTGCTCGTGGACGCGGACGCCAGCGGCAAGGGGCGCGGCTACGTCAACAACCCCTCGGTCAATTTCCTGTCGGGCGCCGAGTCGTTCGAGGGCACGGCGGCGCTCGGCACCCGCGGCGTGCTCTCGGTGCTTCGCGAGAATCAAGGCGGGGGACTATTACCGAGGGTCCATCGCCCTCGAGCACTTCGAGCTCGCGCGAGACCTGGAGCGCTTCTACCGCGAATCGGAGCAGATCGAGACGCTGGTAGCCATCGACGTGGACCTCGGTCGCCGCGCGGAGCCCGACAGCGCGGAGGAGGCGGAGCCAGCCCCCAACCGCGCGTCAGCCGTCTTCGTCCAGCAGATGCCCGGCGCCCTGCCCGGCTCGCTCGCCCAGGCGCGCGCAGCGCTTCAGTCGCGCGTTCCCGCGGGCGGCCGCGCCATCGACCTCTTGAGGCCTCTCCTCGCCAGCTTTGGAGGCGATTTCGACCTCCAGGCCGAGTATCCCCTGGAATTCAAATGCGGCTGCTCCATGGAGAAGGTGACGGGCGCCGTGCTCGCCCTGGGGCGCGCGGAGCTCGAGGACCTGATCGCCAAAGAGGGGCGCGCGGTCGCGACCTGCGCGTTCTGCAACACGGTTTATGAGGTCGACGAAGGGCAGCTCACGGCGATGGTGCAGCACCTCATCGCGGCGGCCGCCGCCCAGAAGCCCCCTGAGGCAAACTGACGCCGAGACCCGGCCAGAAGTTGTTCTACTTTCAGCCAGCAGCACAACTTATTAGTCCGTGACCGCCGTCCGCGGCGCGTCCGCCCAGAGCCCCTCCAGGTCGTAGAAGGCGCGCATGTCCTGGTAGAACACGTGTGCCACCACGTCGCCGTAGTCGATGAGCACCCACTGCCCCGCCTGCCGGCCCTCGATGCCGATGGGCCGCTCGCCGCGCGCCCTCATCGACTCCTCGATGTGGTCGGCGATGGCGCCCAGCTGCGGGTCGCTCTCGGCGCTCATGACCACAACGTACTCGGCGTAGGAGGACAGGCCGTGCACGTCGAGCACCACCACGTCGACCGCCTTCTTGTCCAGGGCGAGACGGGCGATATGCATGGCGCTCTCCCGCGCAGGCTCGCTCGCCGGGGTGGAGGCGCGCGGCGCGGCCGCGGGCTTGGCTGTCTTCTTGCGGGGGGCTTTGACCGACTTGGCCATCCATTCTCCTTGAAGGCCGCACCGCCCAAGAAGGGCGAGCGGCGCCGGGCACTCTAGCTCACGCTGCCCCGGACCTGTCCATCGCCGACCACGACGAACTTCTGCGCCGTGAGCTCCTGGAGCCCCATGGGCCCGAAGGCGTGGAGCTTGGTCGTGCTGATGCCGATCTCCGCGCCCAGCCCCAGCTCGCCGCCGTCGTTGAAGCGGGTGGAGGCGTTGACCATCACCGCCGAGGCCACCACCTCGCGCGTGAACCGCTGGGCCGCGGCGAGATCCTGGCACACGATGGCCTCGGTGTGCAGCGAGCCGTAGCGCGCGATGTGCTCCAGCGCCTCGGGAAGGCCCGCCACCACCTTGACCGCCATGATCTTGTCCAGGAACTCCTGCCCGTAGTCCTCAGGCTTGGCGGCCACCGCGGACACGCCCTCCGCCTGGAGCGCCTCGAGCGACGCCGGGCAGCAGCGCAGCTCGACGCCCTTCTCCACGAGCGCCCGGCCCACCTTGGGCAAGAGCGGCAGCGCGGCCCGATCGACGAGGAGGCACTCGGCGGCGTTGCAGACTCCCGGGCGCTGGGCCTTGGCGTTCACGGCGATGTCCACGGCCTTCCGCTCGTCGGCGGTGGCGTGGAGGTAGACGTGGCAGACGCCCTTGTAGTGCTTGATCACCGGCACCCGCGCGTTCTGGGCGATGAAGCGGATGAGCCCTTCCCCGCCCCGCGGGATGCACAGGTCGATCTCGTCGTCGAGCTTGAGCAGCTCCAGCATCACCTCGCGGTCGGCGGTCTCGACGAGCTGCACCGCGTCGGGCGGCAGGTGCGCCTCGGACAGACCCAGCGCGATGGACCTCGCCAGCGCGAGGTTGGTGCGCAGCGCCTCCTTGCCCCCGCGCAGGATGACCGCGTTCCCGCTCTTGAGGCAGAGCGCGGCGGCGTCGGTCGTCACGTTGGGCCGGGACTCGAAGATGAACAGCACCACGCCGAGCGGGATGCGGACCTTCTGAACCGTGAGCCCGTTGGGCCGGCGCCAGGTGGCGGTCACCTCGCCCACCGGGTCGGCCAGCGCGCGCACGTCCGACACCGCCTGGGAGACGCCGGCCAGCCGCTTCCCGTCCAGCGCGAGCCGGTCCAGCATGGCCGACGAGAGGCCCGCCTTGCGGCCGTCCTCCAGGTCGAGCGCATTGGCCTCTAGAATCTGCCGCTCCCCCGCCAGAACCGCCCGGGCGATGGCCTCGAGCGCGCGGTCCTTCTGCGCCGTGGGGGCACAGCCCAGCGCTCGGGCGGCGGCGCGGGCGCGGCCGGCCAGGCGGCGCGCTTCGTCGGCGTGGGGAGCGTTCATCGCGAGGCCTTTCGTGTGGGGGGCCGGCGGAGGCCCTTCATCGTGAGCTCGAGGCGGCTTCTGCTAGAGCTCGACCAGGTCGTCGCGGTGGACGACCTCGTCCAGGTATTTGTAACCGAGCACCGCTTCGATTTCGCTGGTCTTCCGGCCAGCGAGCCGACGCAGCTCGTCGCTGCTGTAGCCGGCGAGCCCGCGGGCGAAGACCTCGCCGGAAGCGTCCGCGATGTCGACCGGGTCGCCGTGCTTGAAGGCGCCCGCCACCTCGCGGACGCCGGAGGGCAAGAGGCTCCGCTTCTGGACGAGCAGCGCCTTCTTGGCGCCGTCGTCGACGGTGAGCACGCCCTTGGGCTTGAGCGCGTGGGCCATCCACCGCTTGCGCGACGGCAGCTTCTCCGCGGCGGCCGAGAAGAGCGTCCCCACCGGCTCGCCGGCGAGCACCCGGAGCAGGTTCCCCACGCGCTTGCCGGAGGCGACGACGGTGGGGCAGCCGGCCTCGGCGGCCCGGCGCGCGGCGCGCACCTTGGTCAACATGCCGCCCGTGCCCACGCCGGAGACAGAGCCCCCGGCCAGCCGCTCGACCTCCGGGGTGACCTTCTCCACCTGTTCGATGGGCGTCGCCGTCGGATCGGCCCGCGGGTCTGCGGTGTAGAGCGCCTCGATGTCCGAGAGGACGACGAGCAGGTCCGCCTCCAGCAGCCCCACCACCAGGCCGGCAAGGCTGTCGTTGTCGCCGAGCTTGATCTCGTCGACCGACACCGTGTCGTTCTCGTTGACGATGGGCACCACGCCCTGCGCGAGCAGGCAGTCGAACGCGCGGCGGGCGTTCAGGTACCGGGTCCGGTTGGCGAAGTCGTCGTGCGTGAGGAGCACCTGCGCGGTCGCGAAGCCGGCGGGGCCCAGGGCGCTCTCGTAGCGGTGCATCAGGACGCCCTGGCCCACGGCGGCGGCGGCCTGCTTGTTGGGGATGTCCTTGGGCCGCGCGGCGAGCCCCAGCCGCTCGACGCCCAGGGCGATGGCGCCGGAGCTGACGATGACCAGCTCGCGGCCGCGCGCGGCGTCCGCCAGGTCGGCGGTGAGGCGGGCGAAGTGGACGGCGTCGAACCGGCCCTTGGAGTCGGTCAGCACCCCCGTGCCAATCTTGACGACGAGCCGGCGCACCGGGCCTAGGTTGCGGGTGGGCATTGCGGGGGCATGGTGCCTCAAGCGGAGCGGCCGGGGGAAGCGGAAAGCACCCCGCGGGAGAGGGAGGTGGAAGCGGGGGTGGAAGAGAAGCCGGGTTCGGGTTCGGGTTCGGGTTCGTTCGCGGGGACGGAAGAGACTCGGGGACGGGGACGGGGCTTCCGGTCCACGGCCCACGCGACACGGGCTTCGCCGACCAGCCCGTTTCCCGTCATACGTTTCCCGTCATAGGTTTCCCGTCATACGTTTCCCGTCATCCGTTCCCGTCCACGTCCCCGTCCCCGCGAACGAACCCGACCCCGAACCCGAACCCGGTCTCTCACGACATTCTCCTGCGCAGCATCACAACCTCTCCCGCGCAGCGTCCCCTCCCCCGCAACCGCCCCGAACGTGCCGCCGAGCTCCGACCCTCAAAGATCACCCCGGCTCCGCGCGTTATAAAATACGCTCGCACCACGGGGCCCCCGCCCCCAGGAGGTCTTTCCCCATTCAGCACGACCTATTCGGCAACACCCTCGGCCTCAAGCAGAGCCAGCTCCAGAAGCTTCGCCACACCTACCGCCGGCGCACCGGCCGCTCCGAGATCGTGAGCCCCGAGCTCGCCCGGCACCTCACCGAGCTCTCCCGAGAAACGAACCGGCAGGTCGGCGTCCTCCTCGACCGCAAGGGGGACGTCTCGCAGGTCGTCGTCGGCGACGCCACGCGCCTCACGCTGCCCGACATCGGGCGCGCGCGCGCCGGCCAGGTCCGGTTGCGCGGCCTGCGCCTGGTGCACACGCACCTGAACGGCGAACCGCTCACGCGGGACGACCTGACCGACCTCGCGCTCCTGCGGCTCGACCTGGTGGCGGCCATCGCGGTGGGCGAGGACGGGCTGCCGGGCGAGCTGCACTGGGCGCACCTGCTGGCCCAGAACCCTCAGAACGAGCTCTGGCGCACCGACACCCTGCGCCAGGTGCACGACGCCGACGTGGGCCTCGACCGGCTCCTCTCGGGCCTGGAGGACGAGTTCAGCCGCAGCGCCGCCCTGCGCACCGTCGACGGGGTCGAGCGCGCCATCCTGGTGGGCATGACGCTTCAGGGGAACCGCCGCCTCGCCGAGACCTCCATGGCCGAGCTCAAGGAGCTCGCGCGCTCGGCGGGCGTCACCATCCTCGAGGCGGTGGTCCAGGGCCGCCGCGAGGTGGACCCCAAGTACCTCATCGGCCGCGGCAAGCTACAAGAATCTGGTGCTGCGCTCCATGCAGGCCATGGCGACCATGCTGGTCTTCGACGCCGACCTGTCGCCCTCCCAGGCGCGCCACATCGCCGAGGAGACGAGCCTGAAGATCCTCGACCGCACCCAGCTCATCCTGGACATCTTCGCCCAGCGGGCGCAGAGCGCGGACGGCAAGCTCCAGGTGGAGCTCGCGCAGCTCAAGTACCTGTTGCCGCGGCTGTCGGCCCGCGACGACTCGCTCTCGAGGCTCACCGGCGGCATCGGCGGGCGCGGCCCCGGAGAGACCAAGCTCGAGGTCGACAAGCGCCGCGTGCGCGACCGGATCTCCATTCTGGAAAAGAAGATCGACCGGCTCGCCAGCGAGCGCGAGGTGCGGCGCCGGCAGCGAAGCCGGCGCGACCTGCCCATCATCTCCATCGTGGGCTACACCAACGCCGGGAAGTCGACCCTCCTGAACGCGCTGACCCGGAGCGACGTGCTGGTCGAGGACAAGCTGTTCGCGACCCTCGACCCGGCCAGCCGGCGGCTGCGGTTCCCGCGCGACCGCGAGGTCATCATCACCGACACGGTGGGCTTCATCCGCGACCTGCCGAAGGACTTGAAGAACGCCTTCCGCGCGACGCTCGAGGAGCTCTCCGACGCCGACCTGCTCCTCCACGTGGTCGACGCCTCCGACCCCGGCGCCGAGGAGCAGATGGCTGCCGTGGAAAAGATCCTGGAAGAGCTCGACCTGCTCAAGACGCCGCGCCTCGTCGTCCTCAACAAGGCCGACCGGGTCCAGGGCGGCGCGGAGGCGTTCGCGGCTCGGGAGAAGGCCGTGCCCATCAGCGCCCTGAACCGCCAGGGACTCGACCGGCTGCTCGAGAGCGCCGACCGGATCCTCTGGGCCGAGGGCAAGACCTTGGCCCCCGGCGAGCCGCCGAGCTCGGGCGAGCAGCGCGGCCCGCCGCTGCTGGTGGGATGAAGCGACCTCTCTCCATTCGCCCCCTCCCCGCAAAGCGGGGAGGGGGTTGGGGGGTGAGGGCCTAGCCCTGATCCACGAAGGCGCGCATGCGCCAGACGGCGCCGTCCTTGCCGCCCTTGGCCGGCGTGATGACGTTGTCGCGCTCCATCTCCCCGAGCACGAGGGCCAGCTTCTTGCCCGAGAGCTGGAGCTGGGACGCGATGCGCTTCTCGGAGACCCCGGCCATCTCCATGCGGAGCATGGCGATGATGGCGCGCTTGTACTCCATCTTCTCCTCGACCGGGATCTTCACCGTCCGGACGAAGCTCACCGCCGCCCACGCCATCAGCGCGACCGTCCCGAGCGCCATGAGCGGGTAGAAGAGGGCGGTGTTGCGCTCGAGCCATTCGAGGTTCGGCTCGGGCAGCTTGATGTCGTCGCCGAAGAGCTCGAGCACCGCGGGCGCGAGCCAGCACAGGACCTGCCAGAGGGCGGCGAACATGGCGGCGATGTTAGGAGCCGCACTTTCGGCCCGTCAAGGCGCCGGGAGCTGTGAAGCGCGCCTCACAGCTCCGGCTTGAGCTCGCGGGTCATGAGGTCCACCACCGCCTTCCGGGCCGGCTTGTCCTCGTAGATGATCCGGTAGACGTCCCGCGAGATGGGGAGCTCGATGCCGAGCTTGTCGGCGAGCTGGCAGGCGCTCTTGGCCGTCTTCACGCCCTCGGCGACGGTGCGCTTGTCCTTGAGGATGTCGCCGATCTTCTCGCCCCGCCCCAGCGCGAGGCCGACCTGCCGGTTTCGCGAGAGCTCGCCGGTGCAGGTGAGCACCAGGTCGCCCATCCCCGCGAGGCCCGCCAGCGTCATGGGGTTGCCGCCGCGCTTCATCGCCGCGCGGGAGATCTCCGCGAGCCCGCGGGTGATGAGCGCCGCGCGCGTGTTGAGGCCGAACCCGAGCCCGTCCACGCAGCCGGCGGCGATGGCGACCACGTTCTTCAAGGCGCCCCCGTACTGCACGCCGACGACGTCGTTGGAGGTGTAGCAGCGGAAGACCTCCGAGCTGAACGCCTGCTGGATTTCCTTGGCTACGCGGTCCCAGACCGCGGCCACCGTCACCGCCGTCGGCAGCCGCTGGGCGACCTCGCGGGCGAACGAGGGTCCGGAGAGCACGGCCAGGTACGGGTGCCGCTCGGGCGGCAAGACGTCCTCCAGCACCTCGGTCATGGTCATCAGCGTGTCGTTCTCGATGCCCTTCGACAGCGTGACGATGGGGATGTTGGGCGGGAGTGCCGGCCCGAGCTTGCCGGCGACGTCCCGCAGGAAGTGCGACGGCGTGGCCATGACCACGATCTCCGCGCCCCGCACGGCTTCGGCTTGCTCCGCCGTCGCGGCGAGCCGCTCCGACAGCGCCACGCCCGACAGGTAGATGGGGTTCTCGTGGCGCCCGTTCACCGCCTGCACGACGTCCGGCTCGCGCGCCCAGAGCCTTACCTCGTGGCCTCGGTCGGCGAGCAGCGAGGCCATCGCCGTGCCGAAGCCACCACCGCCGATCACGCCGATGCGCATCTCGAACACCTCCTGACGAGCCGCTGGAAGCAGAGCAGGGAGGACAAGGAGTACAAGGCCGGGCCCCGGCCCGGCAAGATTCTCGGCTCTCCTGAGGCGGAGTCCTGCGGCGGGGGCTACACTCCGGCGTGTGGGCCCGCCTTTAAGAATCGCGCCGCCCTCGCCTCTTTAGAGTCCGCCGCCAGTTCGGGTATATAGACGATCAGCGGCGCGAGCGGCCCGCCGGGGGGCGGCCTTGGGCGCGGCGAGAGTCTCATCGCCGCCCGGCACCCTTCGGCGATCGTTCATGGGAGGACCAGGCATGGCCAAGCGCGAAGGGGACGAGGACCGCCCGAAGCGGTCTTGGCGCGAGATCGACAAGTCGCGGGACAAGTCCTTCTCCAGGTCGCGCTCTCAGGACGAGCGCGCCCAGGAGCGGATGCAGCGGAGCCCGGTCTACGAGCAGTACAAGGCCAAGGTCTCCAAGATGTTCAGCGGAGGGGACCTGCCCGATCAGCTCCGCGAGAAGCTCGACCCGAGCGGCGCGCTCAAGGCCCGCGACGACCTGCTCAAGCGAATCAAGAAGCTCGCCTCGGAGGACCGCAAGGCCTGGAGCGAGGCTGTCGCGGAGTTCGTCGAGAAGTTCGACATGCCCGAGGACGCCTACCTGCTGGTCGAGTGGCTGGACCACCCGAAGGACCGCGTCGTGGCGCGGTCGCTCGGGCGGCTGGAAGAGCTGGCGGGCGCGGGCGCGCTCACCGGCGCCAAGCGGCCCAAGTCCATCGACCAGCGCCTGCGAAGCCTGGAGATGATGAGCGGCGACCCGGAGATGCAGGAGCGGGCCAAGGCGCTGCGCGAGCGGCTGCGCTGACCCGCTGGGCTTGCGGCACGTCTCGAACGCCTTTTCGATCGCCGAGCCGGACGACGGGACCGCGCCGGCGGCGCCCTGCGCGGGGGCGAGCGAGAGAACCCGTTCGAGGATGGCCGCCTAAGAGGGGACTCCTTTAGGTGAGATTTGCTCCGCGACCCGTGGCAATCCCCGCGCCCCGCGGGCGGCTCGAGGGCCTCCTGCAGGCCCCCGCAGCCCCCGAGAGCCCCCGGTTCGCGGCGGTCGTCTGCCACCCGCACCCGCTGCGCGGCGGCACGATGCACAACTCGGTCGCCTATCGCCTGGCCCGAGGCCTGGAGCAGGCGGGCGGAGCGGTGCTGCGCTTCAACTTCCGCGGCGTGGGTGCCTCCACCGGCGAGCACGACGCCGGCGTCGGCGAGCGCGACGACGTGCGCGCGGCGGCCGACTTCCTCGCGGCGCTGCACCCGAGCCTGCCGCTGTGGGTCGCCGGATTCTCGTTCGGCGCCTGGGTGGGATTGAGCCAGGGCGCCGCCGACGAGCGGGTCCAGGCGATGCTCGGCGTGGGGCTCCCCGTCTCCCTCGCGCGCTTCGACTTCCTCTCCGGGTGCCGCAAGCGCCTGGCCTTCATCCAAGGGGAGCAAGACGAGTTCGGCGCTGCCATGGAGGTCCGCGCGCTCGTCGAGAGCCTGCCCGGGCCACGCGAGCTCTGGGTCGTCGAGAAGGCGAGCCACCTCTTTCCAGGCCGGATGCCCGAGCTCGAGACGGCCATCGCCGAGGCCGCGAAGTGGCTCGCCCTCGGCTTGCCGGCGGCCGGACCCTGAATCACCTCGGGGAGGCCGCCTTTCGTGTCCCGAAGCGACTACCCCGCGAGCGCCCGGACCGCCGTGAGGGCGACTCCGCGGATGCGCGACGCCTGCTCGTCGGTGAGCGGCCTCTCGTCGTCGAGCTGGGCCTCGGCGAGCGCTTCGCCGACGTACCGCTCGAGCGCCGGCTCCGGCGAGTCGGAGCGGCTCGCGGCGGCCTTCAAGTCGGCCCGAGACACGGCGCGCCGGCGGCGCTGGGGCCGGGCCAGGTCGAGCATCGCCCAGAGCTCGAAGACGAGCGTGTCGGCGTCGTCGGCCGCCGGATCCTCGGCCATCTCCAGGCGGGCGTGCTCGGACAAGTCCGGCTCCAGATTTTCGAAGCGATGGGTGAGGCGCTCGAGCTCGCGCGGTGGGAGGTCGGCGAGGTAGCGCCAGGCGGCCTCCACGAAGGCATCGGTCAGAGGCCCCTCGGCGACGGGCTCGGGCGCCGGCGCGCGCTCGCGCTGTGGCTCGGGCGCCTTCCGCGCCTCGGCCGGCTCCGGCGGAAGCCCCGCGGCAAGCCGGCCCCACAGGCCGAGGAGGTTCGCGTAGGTGCGCGCCGCGAGGTCCGGCGAGGCGAAGCGCGGCTCGCCGTCCCACAGCGCGGGGATGACCTCGCCGGCCTCGCCGCCCTTCGACAGCGCCGCTCGAAAGCGCGCCGCGACCTCCCGGGCGCTCAGGCGGCCGCCCGAGGCCTGCATCAGCGCGTCCAGCGCGGCCTCGCCCTCGTAGGCTCTGGAGAGCCGCCCGCCGCCGGCGACCTTGGCCGCGGAAGCCGATTCCTCACGTCGTTGGTTCATGACACTTCTCGATAGATATCCAGCGTGCGCCGCGCAATCGCAGGCCAGGTGAACGGACGGGCGCGCTCGATGCCGGCCGCGCGCAACCGCTTCCTGAGCGCCTCGTCCTCGAGCACCCGGCGCATGGCCGCGGCGATGGATTCGGCGCGGGTCGGGTCGCACAGCTTGAGCGGCGCCGCCGGCGACCTCCGGCATGGAGGCTGAGTCGCTGCTGATGACCGGGCGCTCAGCCGGGAGCAGGAGACGAGCTCGCGCTCTGGGGCGAGTCCAATGCGCACAGGGTCAAAGCCTCTCGCAGGGCGGGTTCGAAGGCGTTCGAGCGAAGGCCCGAATCCTCGCAAATGGGGCGGCACCGCGTCCAGCGCCGCCGCGCGAAGCGCCCTTCGAGGGTAATCTCCCTCCCCATGGCGCGGCTGATCATCGTCAACGCGGACGACCTGGGCTACGACCCGGCCATCGACCGCGGAATTCTCGAAGCGGCGAGCTGCGGCGTGGTGCGCAGCGCCACGCTGCTCGCCAACCTTCCTCGCGCGCGCGAGTCGCTCTCGCTCGCCCGCGGGGTGAAGGGACTCGCCGTCGGCTTGCACCTGAACTTCGCGCGGGGCCCGGCGCTCGCGGGCCCCTCGATGCTCGCGCCCGGCGGGGAGCTCGACGAGCGGAGCGCCGCCAAAGCGAGCGAGGCCGACGCGCTCCTCGAGGCGCG
The DNA here is from genome assembly GCA_963772225.1 of uncultured delta proteobacterium. Lineage (GTDB taxonomy): Bacteria > Myxococcota > Myxococcia > Myxococcales > UBA5297 > CAVYWD01. The sequence goes on from CAVYWD010000001.1 coordinate 930,488, forward strand.
CGCCCAGCTCGCGCGGTTCGCCGAGCTCGCCGGGCGTGGGCCCACGCACCTCGACGTGCACAAGCACCTGCACCGCCGCGAGGCGATCTTCTCGGCCGTCGCGCGGCTCGCGCTCGAGCGAGGGCTGCCGGTGCGGGCCTTGGACCCGGCGATGCGCGCGTCGCTGCGGGCCCTCGGCGTCGCGACCACGGACGCCTTCTTCGGAGACACCGGGCCGACCGCGTACTGGTCGCCCGCGCGACTGATCGAGGCGATGGAAGCCGCACCCGAGGGTGCCACCGAGCTGATGTGCCACCCGGGCTTCGCGCCGACCGAGGTCCGCACCGGCTACGGCGCCCAGCGGGAGAGCGAGCTGGCGGCGCTCAAAGAATCCCGCGGTCGTCGAGCGCGCCCGCCGCGGAGACCTGAGGCTCGGCACCTTTGCCGACCTCCCGAGGCCCTGAGCGGGCGGAGCCGGAACCGACGAGGGTTGCCTGAGGCTCCAGGTCCCAGGTCCCAGGCTCCAGGTACCGCGTGTTCCTGGGGTTTGAAGCCTGGAGTTCGCGCCGGAGGGACTGGGCACCTGTATTGGGCACAGCCTCTCCCCTTGCGCGACCTCTTGCCCTTTCACCCGCAGACCATGCCGTGGTGCCCTGCAAAGCCCGTTTCCGCGGCGCGCCGCTCCATGGCCGTGGGATTCGTCCGGGGGCCTGCCGACCGCTGTCGGGAAGCGCGGGCCTCGGGGGAGGCTCGTCCCCAACGTGAGAAGCGGCGGCACCCGAGGCTTCCCAGGGGGGCGGGCTGCCAGTATAGTTGAGAATCCCTCGTGCGCTCGGTTCGCGCTGAACGTATTCGCGATGGACCGTTACATCTTGGTCGTTGACGACGACGCCCATCACCGCGAGCTCCTCTGCGAGGCGCTGCAGTCGATGGGCTATGAAGCGCAGCAGGCAGAGAACGGGAAAGTCGCCCTCCTGCAGCTCGAGGGCCTCTTGCCCGCGCTCGTCCTGCTCGATTTGAAGATGCCGGTCATGACGGGCTGGGCGGTGCTCGAGGCCCTCAAGAAGATGCCTCGCGCCCAGGCCGTCCCCGTCCTCGTCATCTCGGCCTACGGCTTCGAGTGGGAAGCCGAGCTCATCGGCGCGGCGGGCTACATCGGCAAGCCGGTGGACATCGAGGTTCTGCGCCGGAAGGTCCACTCCCTGGTCGGCCCGCCCAACAAGCCGATGCTGCACTGACGGCCCGCCGTTCCGTTGCCCTCCCAGCCCGCCGGCTGCGAGAATGCGCGGGGCATTTCTGCCAGGACTCCATGCACGTTCTTCCCACGCCGGAGGCGGCGCTCGCCCCCGCCATTCGCTGCGCCGGGCTGGTCAAGCGGTTCGCGGGCGCGGCGGCAGTGGACGGCCTTTCCCTGGAGGTGCCGCGCGGCGCCTTCTACGCCTTCCTCGGGCCCAACGGCGCCGGCAAGTCCACGACCATCGCCTTGCTCACCGGCATCTACCGGGCCGACGAGGGCGACGTCCGCATCCTGGGGCACGACCTGCGCAGGGACCCGCTCTCGGTCAAGGCGTCCATCGGCGTCGTCTTCGAGGAGCTGGCGCTCTTCGAGCGGCTCACGGCGCGCCAGCACCTCCTGTTCTGCGGCCGCATGTACGGCTTGAGCGGTGCCGAGGCGCTCAAGCGCAGCCACGAGCTCCTGGAGCTGGTCGAGCTCAAGCCCAAGGCCGACGCCCTGGTGGCCGACTTCTCGAAGGGAATGCGGCGGCGCCTGGCCATCGCCGCCGCGGTGATCCACGCGCCCCAGCTCCTGTTCCTCGACGAGCCCTTCGAGGGCATCGACGTGCTGGCCGCGGCGGTCATCCGCGAGCTGCTCAAGGAGCTCAAGCGCGGCGGGACCACGCTCTTCCTCACCACCCATGTCCTGGAGATCGCCGAGCGCCTGGCGACCCACGCCGGGGTCATCGTGCAGGGCAAGATGCGGCTGTCCGGAGCGGTGGAGACGCTCAAGGCCGAGCACGGCGCGGGCTCGCTCGAGGCGCTGTTCGAGAAGATCGTCGGCGCGCCGCGCGCCGCGGGCGTTCGACTCTCGTTCTACGGTCCCCCTTGAGCGCCCCGCCCGCCCCAAGGCCCCGCCGCGTCGGCTTCCTCGCGCACTTTCGGCTGATGGGGGCGCTGCGCCTCTGGACCGCGGCCAATCGGATGCGGAGCGCCGCGGGGGCCGCGCCGGCGGTCCTGGGGGCTCTGTGGCTCGCCTTCACCGCGGCGTGGCTGGGCGCGGGCGCCTACTACCTGATGACCCGCCCCGCGGTGGCCGCCTCGCCCCTCTGGTCGAGCTTCCTGTTGCGCTTCCTCTTCTTCGTCATGAGCGCGGTCTTCGTCACCTGGCCGGTGCTGGCGGCGGGCGTGGACGAGCACAGCGAGCTCTCGCGCTTCGCCACCTTCCCCATCACCTCGCGGAGGCTGTTCCTCACCTCGACGCTCGCCTCCTTCTTCGAGCCGCGCTCGCTCGCCTTCATGCCGGCGCTGGTCGGCGCGGTCTGGGGCTACTGGGAGCAGCGGCCGTTCCCCGCCGCGCACGGCGCCTTGCACCTCTTCGCCTTCTACGCCCTCAACATCGCCTGGAGCCGGGCCGCGCTTACGCTCCTGCTCAACGCCCTGCGCCACCGCCGCTCCGCGGAGATCATGGGCACGGGCTTCCTCTCGCTCCTCCTGCTCGTGGCCTTCGCGCCGCCCTTGCCGCTGGACGTGGCCTGGCTCCAGCAGGCGCTCGCGGGCCGGTCGGACGCCTTGAACGCCGCGGACCCGGCTTTGCTCGAGCGGCTCGCGGTGGGCCGCGAGGCGTTCGCGCAGACGCCCCCGGGGTTCTGCGCGGTGGGCATCGAGGCCGCGGCGCGGGGCCGCCTGGCCTCGTCCTGGCTGCACGCCGCGGCGACCCTCGCCTTCGCGCTCGCCGGGCTCGCCCTGGCCCACTGGCTGCTCGTCCGGTTCTACCGGACCCTCGCGCGGCCGCCCAGGCCCCGCCGCGAGCGCGAAGTTCCCCCGGGCTCGGCGCGCGACGGCGCCTTCTACGCCCTGCTGGACCGCGAGCTGAGCGACTGGCTGCGAAACCCCAAGGCCAGGCTCCTCTCGGCGGTGCCGTTCTTCCTGCTCATCCTCCTGCGCTTCGTGCGCGCGCCGGAGCTCGCCACCGCGGCCTTCGGCCAAGCGGCGGACACCTGGGTCATCGCCGCGCTCTGCAGCTACGCGGGCCTGGTGGTCGGCCCCAACTTCGCGCAGAACGCCTTCGCCTACGACGGCGCGGGCCTGGCGCTCCTGTTCGCGGCGCCCATTCCCCTCCGGCGGGTGCTGCTTACCAAGAACCTGGTCCACGGCGGCGCCGCGCTCGTGGTGGCGCTGCTGCTCACCGCGTTCTACGGCTTCTACGTCCGGCCCGTCGGCCTGGGCGCCGCGCTCTTCGGCGTCCTGGCGCTGCTCGGGCAGCTGCCGCTCTTGCTCGGGTTCGGCAACGTCCTGTCCATCTTGGCGCCGCGCAAGTTCCACGCCTCGCTGAGCCGGCGCGATAGGCCGCCGGTGGTCTCGACGGTCGCGGGGCTGGCGATCGCGGCAGTCGGCGTGGCACCGGGGGTCTTCACCCTCAAGCGCCTGGGCGGCGCCGCCCCTGGCGCCCTCGCGCTGGCGGGGCTCGGCGCGCTGGCCTTGGCCCTCTGGGGCGGCTACCTTCTCGCCCTCCCGCGGGCCGCCGCGCTGCTCGAGTCGCGGCGCGAGGCGGTGCTGCGGCTCATCACCCGCGAGTGAACGCCATGACCGACGGCCCCTCCTTTTCCCCCGAAGAGCGCGCGGGCGCCCGGCGCGCGCTGGCGCTGGACGACGACGCGCTCCTCTCCGAGTGCGACCTCGAGTTCTTCATCGCCGGCGGCCCGGGCGGCCAGCACCGGAACAAGACGGAGACGGGAGTGCGGCTGAGGCATCGCCCGACGGGCCTGTTGACGGCGGCGACCGAGCGGCGCTCGCAGCTCCAGAACCGGCTCCGGGCGCTGGAGCGGCTGAGGGAGAAGCTCGCCGTGCGCGCGGCGCCGCCCAAGAAGCCGCGCAAGCGCACCGGCCCGTCCAGGTCCGCGCAGCGGCGGCGGGTGGAGAACAAGCGGCGGGACGGGGAGAAGAAGCGGTCGCGGCGCGAGCGCGGGGAGGGATGAAGCAGCCCCTTCGGACCACCGGCGCGAGCTTCCGGCGGAAGAGTCAGGCGAGCGACACCACCACCTTGCCGACGTGCTTCTGCGACGCCAAGTGGCGGTAGGCGGCCTGCGCCTCGGCGAACGGAAAGACGCGATCGAGGACGGGCCGAAGCCCGTGCCAGGCGATGGCGCGGTTCATCGCCTCGAAGTCGTCTCGCGAGCCGACCGCCACGCCGCGCACCACCGCGCGGCGGGCGCGGATCAGGTCCGGGTCGATCTGCCCGGGCGCGAGCACGCCGATGAGGTGAACAGCCCCGCCGACGCGCACGGCACCCAACGAGCGCGCCAGCGTGTTCGCCCCCGAGTTCTCCAGGACGTGGTCGACGCCGCGCCCGCCGGTGAGCCCGAGGACCTCTTCGTGCCAGCTCGGGCTCCGCCGGTAGTTCACGCCGTCGGAGGCCCCGTGCGACTTGGCCCGGGCGAGCTTCTCGTCGCTGGAAGAGGTGACGATGACCCGCGCGCCCGCGGCGCGGGCGAGCTGCACCGCGAAGATGGACACCCCGCCGGTCCCGAGCGTCAGCACCGTCTGCCCGGTCTGCAGCGGGCGGTAGCCGTAGAGCGCGTTCCACGCCGTCACGCCGGCGCACGGCAGGGTCGACGCCTCCTCGAAGGTGAGGTGGGCCGGGACGTGCACCAGCTCTTCGGCGTCGAAGGCGACGTACTCCGCCAGGACTCCGTCCGTCGTCGCCCCCCGCGACCCGCCCGCGAGGTGCCGAGGGTCGAGGTCGCCCCCGAACCACTTTCGCATGAAGGTGCAGGCCACTCGGTCGCCCACCTTCACTCTCGCGACGCCCTCGCCGACTTCGACCACCTTTCCAGCGGCGTCGGCCAGCGGCACCAGGTTCGGCGCCGCCGGGGCGCCGTAGATCGCAGAGCCGGAGGCGACCATCAGGTCGCGGTAGTTGAGCGAGGCCGCCCGGACTCGCACCAGGGCTTGCCCCTGGGTCGGGCGGGGCATCGGCGCCTCCGCGAGCGCCAGGTGCTCGACGCCTTCGGGCCGGGTCAGTCGGTAGACCTTCATGGGGGTCCTCCTTGGTTGGTTACCTTTTGTGCCTAGCAGTAGTCGGGTAACCTCCGGCGCACAAGGAGGCACATCCATGTCACCCAGTCACAAGCGAAGGCAGGCGCCACCCTGCCCTGTGCGGGTGGTGCTGGACCGCGTCGGGGACAAGTGGAGCGTGTTCGTGGTCAAGCGCCTCGGCAGCGGCTCGAAGCGCTTCAGCGAGCTGCGCCGCTCCATCGAGGGCATCTCGCAGCGGATGCTGACCCTGACGCTCCGGGGCCTGGAGCGAGACGGGTTCGTCACCCGGACGGTCTTCCCCACCGTCCCGCCGCGGGTGGACTACGAGCTCACCGCGCTGGGGCAGACGCTGCTCGAACCGGTCAAGGCGCTCGCGGCGTGGGCCGAGGAGAACCGCGAAGCGGTGCAGCGGGCCCGCGCCCGCTTCGACGCGCACAAGGCGCGAGAGCGCGCCTGACTCCCTCGAGCGCCTCGGAGCCTGAGGCCGGGCGGCGCGACCCACCTCACCCGACCAGCCGCGCCGCGATCCGCACCGGGTGCTGGTGCCGGAGGAGGTTGTGGATGAGGACCTGCTGGCCCTCCGAGAGCTCCTCGAACCGGGCTCCGAACCGGGCCTCGGGCAGCGCGGCCGAGGCGTCGGCAGCCCAGACCAGCGTCGCCTCGAGCTCGAGGACGATCATCGGCTCGAGCTCCACCTCCAGCATGAACCGAGCGCCGGGGCGCGCGGGGCAGCGCAGCGCTCCCGGCACGATGATGCCGATGCCGCCCTCGGAAATGTCCCGGACGAAGTAGCCGCGGCTCGAGGCCTTCGCGTCCTCGGCGATGAGGTTCAGCGGAACGCGCGGAGAGCGCCGGACGCGTTCCCAGGCTTGCGCCTCGAGGGCCTGCCGCACGGTCGAGTCGAAGGCCGAGGACTCGACCAGGTGACCGAGGTACCGCGCCTTCATGACGAACTCGTTCGCCGACAGCTCGGCCGGGCCCACGACCTCGGCGACGAGCTCCAGCGGCGAGAGGAGCGCCGGCGCGCTCGCCACCACCACGACCCGCGTGCCCGGCGCCAAGGCGGCCGGGCCCTGCAGGGTCACCTCGGCTCGAGCGGCGCTGCGGGCGCGCTCTTCCAACAGGCGCTCGGCGGTGGGGAAGCTCATCGGGAGGCGCGCCAATGCCGGGAGCTCGTCGGGGCTCATGATCGTCTCGCGTCGGGGCGAAAGGTCGAGGGCGCGGCGCGCGGCCTCCCGGACGGCAGCTCTCAATCCCGCCGGTTGGACGACCTCGGCCTCGCCGCCGAAGGACAGGATATAGGGGACGATCCACTCGGGCGCCGCGCCGGCGAGCGTCACCTCCAGGCCGCCGCCCGGCGCGGGCGCGGCGTCGGGGAAGCGCTCGCGCACGAAGGGCGCCGCCTCCCGCGAGAAGCGCACCAGCGCGCGCTCGCCCAGGCCACCGCCGACTTGTGGCTCGACGTCCCGGCGGTGCTCGAATTTTCGCTCGGTGAGCTCCAGCGCGCCGATGCGGTCGACGCGGAAGAGCCGCTCGCCCTGCCGCATGGCGCAGTAGCCGGCGAGGTACCAATGGCCGCGGTGCAAATAGACGGCGTACGGCCGGACGGTGCGCCGCTCGCCGGCGGTGCGCCCGGCGGCGAGGTAGACGAGCTCTACCTCGCGCATCTCGCGGGCCGCCTGGGCCAGCGGCTCGAGCAGGTCGTCCATGGGGGCGGCGTCGGCGCCCACCCGGGACGCGATGCCGCCGAAGCTCTGGCGCGCGCGCGAAGGCATTGCCTCCAGCAGCTTCTGCTGCGCCGACCCGAGCGCGCTGCGCGCCGCCGGCTTGAGCACCTGGGCGCTGGCGAGGAGCACCGCCGCCTCGGGCGCGGTCAGCCGCGGCGGCCTCGAGAAGCGCTGGTCCAAAGCCACCCGGACGTTCTCGCCCTCGGTGTAGATGTCGATGAAGTCGTCGGGCGAGAACGGCGGCCGGCCCACCATGGTGAGTAGGTCGAGGTCTTCGAGGAGCTCCGAGCGGTCGACCCCGAGCCGCTGCGCCAGCTCCTGCACGGTGATGCCCGGCCTGCGGGCCGCCAGCGGCACGAGCAAGAGCAGGCGCCGCAGCCTCTCCGAGAGATCGCTCAAGGCGTCCCCTCGGCGTGCGCCTCGGCCACCTTGGCGAGCATCTGCCTCGCCCGGTCGACGGCCGCTGCGGGCGCGACCACCCGCCCCGAGGGCGCGAGCGGCAGCACCCGACGGAGCAGCCCGTCGAGGTACGTCGCGCGCACGTGCACCGCGGCCCCGCCCCCGGGCGCCGGCTCGACCCGGGCGTTGGGAAAGAGCCTTCCCGCCATGGGCGCGAGCTCGGCGTCGAGCGCGAGCTCCACCTCGATGGGCGCGTGGAAGCGGTGCTCCCAGACCTGCTCGCGGGCGATCTCGGCGATGTCGAAGTCGGGCGGAGCTTCGTAATCGGCGCTGCGCGGTCGCACCTTGTTGACCCGGACCTCTTCGATCCGGTCGACGTGGAAGGTGCGGCGGGCCTTTCGCAGGTGGCAGTAGCCGACGAGCACCCAGACCCCGCGCCGAAGGCACAGGCCCCACGGGTCGACGTCGCGCTCGGACGGCTCGGCGCTCCCGACGCTCCGGTACTCGAGGCTCACGCGCTTGCGCGCGACGAGCGCCTCCCAGAGGACCTCGAGACGGCCGGCCAACCCCTCGCCGGCCCGGCCGTGGTCGGCGAAGAGACGCGGCGGCGCCGACTGAGGGTCTTCGCGGCTGACGAAGGCGATCTTCCTCAGGGCATGGGCGAGGTCGGCCCGGCCCGGGAAGGCGCCGGAGGCGAGCGCGGCCGAGCCGGCGGCGTAGAGCACCGCCATCTCCTCGGGAGCGAAGTCCACCGCCGGCAGGTAGTAGTCCTCGCGAGACAGGACGTAGCCGTCGCGGCCCTCGGCGTTCGGCGGGAGGTGGGCGATGACGATGCCCAGGTCCGCGAGCGCCGCCTTGTCGCGCTCGAACTTGCGCTCGGCGGCCTCCTCCCCGCCCTTGCCGTACTCGTCGGGGAACGCCTCGCGGATCTGGGCCCAGGTCAAGGGATCCCGCGCGTCGAGCAGCAGGGCGATGAGGTCGAGGAGGCGCTCCGTCTTGTCCATGTCGGCGCCGCTGTCACGCCCGGCGAGGGGAGCGGCCGGGAGCCACGTTAGAGCGGCGCCCCTCTGGCGTCAAAGACTCCCCGCCGGGCCGGGCCGGCGAGCGGCGCTCTAGGGTGTTGACACCGGCGCCGCGCTGGTCCAATTATCAATCCGGATTGACGGATTGAGCTTGCGAGGCCTTCGAAGCGCCCATGGCGATGTCGCCCGCGATTCTCGGCTGGATGTCGGCCCTCTCGGACCCGACGCGGGCGCGCCTGCTCCGGCTGGTCGAGCGGCGGGAGCTGGCGGTGGCCGAATTGTGCGAGGTCCTGCAGCTGCCGCAGTCCACGGTGAGCCGGCACCTCAAGGTGCTTTCCGACGACGGTTGGGTCGGCTCGCGCCCCGAAGGGACGAGCCGGCTCTACCGGATGAGCGTGGACGGCAAGGCGAGCGCGGCGCGGCAACTGTGGGGCCTGCTCCGCGATCAGCTCGCCGAGGTGCCGGCGACGCGCAGCGACGACGAGCGGCTGGAGCGGGTGCTGGCGGCGCGGCAGTCCCGGTCGCAGGCCTTCTTCGCGAGCTCGGCCGGCCAGTGGGACCGCCTGCGCGAGGAGCTCTTCGGCCGCGCCCTGGACGCCCGCGCGCTGCCAGCCCTGCTCGACGAGCGCTGGGTGGTCGGCGACTTGGGCTGTGGGACGGGAGGGCTCTCGGAGGCGCTGGCGCCCTTCGTGCGGCGGGTGGTAGCGGTGGACGGCTCGCAGGCGATGCTCAAGGCGGCGCGCGCGCGGCTCCAGGAGCACCCCAACGCCGAGATCCGCCGGGGCGAGCTCGAGGCGCTGCCGGTCGCCGACGGCGAGCTCGACGCCGCGCTCTTCGCCCTGGTGCTGCACCACGTGCCCGAGCCTCAGCGCGCGCTCGCGGAGGCCGGCCGCGCCCTGAAGCCCGGCGGCCGCCTGGTGGTGGTGGACATGCAGCCGCACGACCGCCAGGAGTACCGGGAGAAGATGGGCCACGTCTGGCTGGGCTTCGCGAGCGAGCAGCTCCTGCCCTGGCTGGAGGCGGCCGGTTTCGAGCGGCTGCGCCTGACGCCGCTCCCGCCGGACCCGCAGGCCCGCGGCCCGGGGCTCTTCGCTGCGACGGCCGTTCGCGGCCCGAGGCAGGGGCCCCAAGGCCGCCGACGAGACCTTTCGGCGAGACCTGGCTCCGGTGCGGGGGCCGAAGACGAGTGACTGAGGGAGTTGTACGTTCCACCAACCGTGAAAGAAAAGAGGAGCTCCACCATGGCTAAACCCGCCGCCAAGCTTCGCGCCACGCGCGACGAGCTCGCAGCCAAAGGCAGTCAACGCCCCGCGTTCAAGGTGAAGGACCTGTCGCAGGCCGCCCTCGGGCGCTCGGAGATCCGCCTCGCCGAGCAGGAGATGCCCGGGCTCATGGCGCTGCGCGCGAAGTACGGCGCGAAGAAGCCGCTCCAGGGCGCGCGGGTCATGGGCAGCCTGCACATGACCATCCAGACCGCGGTGCTCATCGAGACCCTGGTGGACCTGGGCGCCGACGTGCGCTGGGTCTCCTGCAACATCTTCTCGACGCAGGACCACGCCGCCGCCGCGGTGGTCGTGGGGCCGGACGGCACTCCGGAGAAGCCGAAGGGGACGCCGGTCTTCGCCTGGAAGGGCGAGACGCTGGAGGAGTACTGGTGGTGCACGGAGCAGGCGCTCGTGTGGCCCGACGGCGGCGGCCCGAACCTGCTCGTCGACGACGGCGGGGACGCGACGCTCCTCATCCACAAGGGCGCCGAGTTCGAGGCGGCCGGCGCGGTGCCTTCGTTCAACCCCAAAGAGGACCCCGAGGAGTGGGGCGTCATCCTGTCGGTGCTGCGCGAGGGGCTCCAGAAGTCGCCGGGGCGGTGGACCCAGGTCGCCTCGGCCATCAAGGGCGTCTCCGAGGAGACCACCACCGGCGTTCACCGCCTGTACGAGATGGAGAAGAAGGGCACCCTGCTCTTCCCGGCCATCAACGTGAACGACAGCGTGACCAAGTCGAAGTTCGACAACATCTACGGCTGCCGGCACTCGCTCATCGACGGGCTGAACCGGGCGACCGACGTGATGCTGGGCGGGAAGGTCGCCGTCGTCTGCGGCTATGGGGAAGTGGGCAAGGGCTGCGCGAGCGCGCTCCGAGGCCAGGGCTGCCGGGTCATCGTCACGGAGATCGACCCCATCTGCGCGCTGCAGGCGGCGATGGAGGGGTTCGAGGTCCGCACGGTGGAGGACGTGGTCGGCCAGGCGGACTTCTTCGTTACGGCCACCGGCAACAAGGACGTCATCACCGTCAAGCACATGAGCCGGATGAAGGACAAGGCCGTCATCGGCAACATCGGCCACTTCGACAACGAGATCGACATGGCCGGGCTGAAGAAGGTCCCCGGCGTCCGGCGGGTGAACATCAAGCCGCAGTACGACGAGTTCGCTTTCCCCGACGGCCACAGCGTGCTCATCCTGGCCGAGGGCCGTTTGCTCAACCTGGGCTGCGCTACCGGGCACCCGTCGTTCGTGATGAGCTCGTCGTTCACGAACCAGGTACTGGCGCAGCTGGAGCTCTGGCAGCGGGCCGGCAAGTACGAGAAGAAGGTCTACATCCTCCCCAAGCACCTGGACGAGGAGGTCGCGCGGCTGCACCTCGGCAAACTGGGCGTGAAGCTCACGAAGCTGTCGCCGGAGCAGGCCAGCTATATCGGCGTCGCGCCCAAGGGACCGTTCAAGCGGGACGATTACCGGTACTAGCCAGGGGTCGTTCGTTCGCACGCCGCCGGGCCATGAATGGCCCGGCTACGCGTGGAAAGCCGGCTGAAGCCGGCTGGGAACGGGAAGATCGGGCTCGAGCTCCGCCTGGAGCTGGTTCGCCGAGTGGTGCTGCTTCTGGTTCAGGATGTAGCGTTCCACAATTGGAACATCGCGCTTGCGCAGCGAGAAGACGCTGTAGCTCTCTTGCCAACGGAACGGTCGCCGTGGAGCGAGTATGTGCGTCATTGCGTGCGAGCCGGCGCCCTTCACGTCGCCCATGAGCCTCGAGAGCGCGAGGCTCGGAGCATACGCGGCCAAGAGGTGAACGTGATCGGCCATGCCCCCGACGCGGAGGGCGGTCGCGCCCAACTTCTTGCACCGCTGGGCGATCAGCGCCCACAGCGACTGTTCGATATCCTGGCTGATGAGCGCCGACCGCTCGTATGTTGTCCAGACCAGGTGCGCATACAATTCGGAATACGACATCTTCCCCCCCTCTTTCCGTCCTTCGATTCCGAGCCGGCTTCAGCCGGCTTCCCACTCCTAGCCGGGCCATTCATGGCCCGGCGATCCCGGCGGCCTACAACCACCCCTTCTCGCGGTACCAGCGAGCGGCGCGGCCGATGGACTCCGCCATGGGAACGCGGGGCCTGAAGCCTATCCGCTCGTCGGCTTTTCGGGTGGAGCACGTCCAGCCCGGCGAGAGGAGCTGCTGCGCCAGCTTGCGGTTGATGGGCAGCGACCGGCCGATGAGCCGCGAGACGAAATCCGCCCCGCGCCCGGCGCCCTCGAAGGCCCACTCCGGGATGCGCAGTGCCCGCGGCCGACGGCCGAGCGCCCGCGCGACCTCTTCCTGAAGGCCCTCCAGGGTGGTCGTCTCGTGGCTGATGAAGAAGGCCTCGCCCAGGGCGCTGGGATCGGTGCCGAGCGCCAGCAAGGCGTCCGCGACCTCGTCCACGTCGATCACCGAGATCGGCCGCGGGCCCCCGCCGAGGGAGAGGGCGACGCCCGCCTGGACGATTTTGAAGAGGACCAGATTCTCCCGGTCGCCCGGCCCCAGGATGCGCGAGGGCCGCGCGATGGTGACCGGAAGCCTGTGGGAATACGCGACCGCGATGCGCTCGGCCTCGGCCTTCGACTCGCCGTACCAGTCGAAGGGAGCCGGGGCGGCGTCCTCAACGGGGAAATCGCGGCTGGGGCCGACCGCCGCGAGGGAGCTCGCGAGCACCAGGCGGGCGCGCCCGCCCGCGCGGGCCAGGGCCTCGCAAACATGGCGCGTGCCTTCCGCGTTGACCGCAAAGAACGCCGCGCGCTGAGGGGCCCTGCGGATGCCGGCGAGGTGAAAGACGACGTCGACTCCGGCCACGGCTCGCGCGAGCGACTCCGGAGCGGTCACGTCGCCCTCGACGGCCTCGTATCTCTGGCCGTCGAGGAGCGCGGCGCTGGCCCCGGGCTTGAGGAGTGCCCGGACCTCGTCGCCGCGCGCCGCGAGCTTCTTCGCGAGCGCGCTGCCCAGAAACCCGTTGGCTCCGGTGATCAGCGCGCGCACGGGTCGGTGAAGAGCGCTACTCGTTCACCACGTGAAGGGAGGCTCCGCCGGCAGCCTCGCGCAGCGCATCCTTCTTGTCGGTGCGCTCCCAGGTGAACTCCTTTTCGGCGCGACCGAAGTGCCCGTAGGAGGCGGTCTTCTGGTAGATGGGCCGGAGCAGGTCGAGGCTCTCGCTGATCTCCCGGGGCTTCAGGCCGAACGTGCGGCGGATGGCCAGGGCGATCTTCTCTTCGGGGGCCTTGCCGGTGCCGAAGGTCTCGACGAGGACGCTGACCGGGTCCGCGACGCCGATGGCGTAGGCGATCTGCACTTCGCAGCGGTCGGCCAGGCCGGCGGCGACGACGTTCTTGGCGATGTAGCGGCCCATGTACGCGGCCGAGCGGTCGACCTTCGAGGGGTCCTTGCCCGAGAAGGCGCCGCCGCCGTGCCGGCCCATGCCGCCGTAGGTGTCGACGATGATCTTTCGGCCGGTGACGCCGGAGTCGCCCATGGGGCCGCCGATGACGAAGCGACCGGTGGGGTTGATGAAGAACTTGGTCTTCTTGTCGAGCAGCTTCTTGGGGAGCGCCTTCTGGATGATCTCCTCCATGATGCCCTCGTGGAGCTTCCGGTTGGAGACCTCGGGCGAGTGCTGGGAGGAGATGACGACCGTGTCGATGCGCGCCGGCCGGCCATCGACGTACTCGACCGAGACCTGGCTCTTGCCGTCGGGGCGGAGGAAGTCGAGCACGCCCTTCTTGCGCGCGTCGGCGAGCTTGCGGGTGAGCGCGTGGGCGTAGGTGATGGGCGCGGGCATCAGCTCGGGCGTGTCGCTGCAGGCGAAGCCGAACATCATCCCCTGGTCGCCGGCGCCCTGCTCCTTCTTCTTGTTCTTCTTTTCGTCGACGCCCTGCGCGATGTCGGCGGACTGCTTCTCGATGGCCACCAGGACGCCGCAGGTGTTGCCGTCGAAGCCCATGGCGCTGTCGACGTAGCCGATGCCGGTGATGGTGCGGCGCACGACCTCCGGGATCTCCACGTAGCAGCTGGTGGTCACCTCGCCGGCGACGACGCAGAAGCCGGTCTTGAGGAGGGTCTCGACCGCCACGCGGCCAGTCTTGTCCTGGGCGAGGATGGCATCGAGGATACCATCCGAGACCTGGTCGGCGATCTTGTCGGGATGGCCTTCGGTGACCGACTCGGAGGTGAACAGGTAGTTCTTCTTCATTTCCTTCGATCTCCTGGCGGCGCTGCGAGGGGGAAAAGGGACCAGAGCGGCCGCGGAGGCTAATTCGCCAATGGATTCTAGTCAAACACTCTGGCGAGGTGGATCTCGCCGGGTGATATCCGCTCGGGGGCGGCGAGCGGACGCCGGGTTGCCGTGGAGACGGCCGCGCGATCGCCTTCGGGGCTAACGCGAAGAGGGCTGGCCATCGCGACACTCGGAGGCGACGCATCCCTTGAGGCCCGAGCTTAACGCGATGCGCCACAGGGTCTGCATAGGGGATCTGCTCGGTCGCGATTAACCAGTTTGGGCTTGCGAGGGTGGGCTTGACCGGTTCTCCGGCGGTCTGAGACACTTGCCCTCTCTCGCATTTCCTTAGGAGCGCTCGATGGCGCGAATCGGCGACGGCCAGCCGAAACCGATGCCGCAGTTCCCCTCAGCCAGCCCCGAGGTCTCAACGAACCGCGGCGTGGTCTGGCCTTGGGGCGGGCCGCGCAGCGTTCGAGAGCGACTGGTCGATCCGTCTGTCTTCGAACGGAAGAAGCGGCGGAAGACCGGGGACCCGAAGAGCCCCGCGCTCGCCTCGGCGGACTTGCTCGACTTCATGGGCCCGGGACATACGTCCGATGAGCTTCGACTGCCTATGTCGCCGGGGTACGGCGACGGAGGTGAGGAGTTTCGGCCGTTTCCGGACAGGGAGCTGACCGCGGAGATCTGCGAGCTGGGGGGCGTGGAGGCGCGCGCGGAGTTGGAGAAGATGCTGGGGCGACTCGCCTTGGCCCCGGGGCGGCACGCGCGGGTGGCGGAGATGCTGGGGCGAGAGGCGCGGATGCTCGAGGTCTTGGGGCGGATGCAGGCGGACGTGGACGAGGTGGTCGAGCGGATGAAGGCCGAGTACAAGGCCAACGGGAGCTACTAAGTACGCGGATTTCGCCCTCTTTTTCCGCGGCCGCAACTTGCTGGATGGCTCGCCGATAATCAAAACAGAACCCGAACTGCTTCCTACAGAAGCTGAGGTGTTCTCTGGAGAAAGAAAATGGCTTATGGAATCGACAGCGGGGTTTCAAATAACGCACAGGCCGGGGGCGTGATAAGCAGCGGCGCCGATCAGGCAAACACCGATGTAGCCAACCAGGCGGAAACAAACCAAATCGGACAAAACGCTACGAGGATATCGCAACTCTTGAAGTGGGCCAACGACTTAATCATGGGCATCCTGAAGAACATCGGCGGGTAAGACCGAACGACGATCGAGGCGGCAACATCGCTGCGCCCCCACACTGCGATACAGATACTGGGTTCGTTTTCATCACGCCAAGCCGAGTGGGGACTCTTGCCGTTTCGCAGCATGGCACGGCGCGGCTCCTGAAAGGTGCTGCCAAGCAGCAGGAACTGTGGTCTTTGCCCCGCCTCGACGAGCAGGCGTCACAGACTTTGACCGCGGGCGAGCCGTAGAGGTCTTTCGAGACCCCGCATCCGCGCAGCGAGGAGACTGGAATGCCGGCGAATCAAAGTCCGAAGACAAGGCCAAGACGGCTCGAGCCGGAGGAGCGCCGCTTCACGGAGCAGAGGGAAGAAGTCCTCAAGCGCTTGGAGGCGACTTTCCCCAAGAGCACAGGCAAAGTTCTTCGACTGCTGAAGCAGATGCACGAAGTCCTGGCGAGCACGCGGCCCAACTCCATCTACAAGGATGCCGTTCACAAGCAGGCGGTGGACACCTTCCTCGAAATCTTGAAGGAGATGCGATCCACTCAGAAGGTCATCGAAGTACCAGCCGTTTTCGAGGAAGCGAACCAATTCGTCGCAGATCATGGCGACCGGCTCCGAGCACGCCTCGAAAAGGCTGGAGTCCCGCTCGCGCCGAAACCAGATACGAAGGCCGACCTCGCTGAGCTTTACATTGCCTTCGCCGACGTAAACTCCGACGGAATGGCCATCGACAAAGGAAAGCCTCTCGCCAGGTCGCTCGGCGCTATGGATGCGGCTCCCGACGAAGGCGCCGCCAAAGATGAACGGAAGGTGCCGGAGGAGCTAAAGAATTGGGTCAACCCTGCGCTGGGCCGGCTTGGGCGGTAGCCTCGAATGGCGACGTCCAGTCAACCCATCCTCCGCCTCAAGGACGCCATGGCGCTGGCCGAGGGGCAGACAACACTCCAGCAGTTCCGCGGCTACAGCGACGAGAGCCTCATGGCGGTAGCCCGGCAGGCCATCACGCTCTTCATGCAGGGCAAGGTCGCGCCGGCTCGGCTGATTTTGCGAGGTCTGTGCGCGGTGAACCCGAAGGATGCCTATTTCGCGCGCCTCCTCGGAGTCGCCGAGTGTGCCTCTGGCGATCTTGACTGGGCCCTCGCCTCCTTCGATGAAGCCATTCGACTCGCCCCGGAGGATCCGTCAGGCTACGTCGGACGTGCTGAGGTGTTCGTAGCGATGAGGCGCCGAGCGCAGGCCAGAGATGACTTGACGCGCGCGGTCGCCCTCTCTGGAGATCCGCGGATGACGGCCAAGGCCCATGCGATGCTCGTAGCCCTTTCGCCGAGGTGATGGCGGGCCGCGCCTCGCCAACTCCACGACTCGGCACCGGCGAACTCGATCTGCTTTCAAGGCGTTACTTCGCTCTTCAGCCTTCCACGCAACTCTCTCGCGCATCGTACGATAACCGATTCAGAGGGTGTGGAACCCAAACTCTTTCAAACACTGGAGGACACTATGAGCTTATTCGGAGATGTCGTGGGCCTTGCCGCGGGCGCCGCCGTCACGATGATGGGATGCCCCGAGTTTGCTAAGGCCGCCTATGACCTCGGCAAGGGTATCACAGACAATGGTGGCAAACTCGACGCGCAAACGCTCGAAAAGGCCGGCTTAGACGCCTTCACCGGCGGTATGGGCATCGGCGGTGGCGACATGCTCGGGATGGGCGGCGGCGACATGCTCGGGATGGGCGGCGGCGACATGCTCGGGATGGGCGGCGGCGACATGTCCGGGGTCGGCCAATATTTCAACAACCCCTCCATCATGGGCGGCGTCTCTCCTTTGACGATGTCGGCGTCCGGAATGCCGGGCTCGGAGGTTTGGGGCTCTCAGGTTCAACCCTGGACTCCGCAGAATTGGAGCCCGCAGCCCGTTGGGCTCGTCCCTGGGACCTCTGTCTCCCCACCTGTGGACGGCATGGCAAAGTTCGTCTCCTCGGCGACAAGTCAAGCCAACCAGGTGCTGCAGCCATATGACCAGTCCAACTACAACAGCCGGACCCCAGGTCAACAGACAAGCTACCGTAACATGGACATCGCGAGAAATCGCCTGGAGGATCTCCAGGACAAGATTGGCGCCCGCTCCGGCGAGGGCCTCGACCAGCGGATATCGACTATCGACGCTCGACTAGACCGAATCAACCGCCAAGAGCAAGGGGCGGCCATTCCACCGGGCAGCGATCACTATAAGTTCCTAGAGCACGAAAAGCACCACCTCGAACGAGAGAGGGCGCATTTGCAGTCCGCGGAAAACAACCCCATCGGCAACGTCGGCGGATTCAACCCAGGCGATCCGTTTAGCATCTTTCAAACCCCCAGCATGTTCAACATTTCTTCGGGCTTTACCTTCAATCCTTGAGCCTCGCTATCGCCCCTTTCCACGCCCTGAATCGCCAGCCCAACAGCCCCTCGAGCCTCCATTGACCCGAGGCTCAGGGGACCCTACGTCGAGTCTCTCGGATTGGGGAGACAGCCCTGTTGGTGCGTACGTGAAGCGTCCAATACGCCGCCCCTTCCGAATCCGCCGATCATCAGCGGCCGCCGAACGTACGGTCCGACGCGGCGCGTGCTCTCCGGTTCGCTCGACGTGGACAGAGCCCACCTGGTATGGCATGCTTGACAATCACTGGATTTGGGTTGCCAAGCTGCGGCGCCGGAGAATCGATGGTAGACCCCACTAAGACACAGCCCGCTCCCTCCGAAATTAGAGCTACCGTCCCGCCCGCGGAGATCCCGAACGTCCCGCCCGACCTGCCGCTGAATGACCTCGCAGGCATCAAGGCAAGTCAACTCCCAGGTGCATGTGGCAGAGCTTACCGGCTGCTCTCCGAAGGTAAGGTTGATCTCGCGAGAGAGGCCTTCGAGATCCTGGTCCTAATGGATCCGAGGATAGGTCCCTTCCACACCGGCCTCGGAAAGGCGCTGATGCAGGGGGCGGAGCTCGACGAGGCCATCGAGCAGTTCGACGCCGCGCTCAAAATAAGCGAGAACGACGCGGTCGCAATGCTCTTCCGCGCCGAGGCGTACCTGCGCAAGGGCGAGCTCATGAAGGCTTGGCCCGACCTGAAGAAGATCATCGAAAACGACAAGGCGCTCAAAGCGGAGACCACTCGCCGGGCGCTGATGACCATCGTCGCGACGCTTCGAGAGATGGACAAGCGCGGAATCGTCCCTGGCGCCCTCGAGGACTTTCGCAGCGCGATCACCGAGAAGCTCGAGACGCTGAAGCCCAAGAAGCAGACTGAGCTCAGCGCCCCCAAGGCAGCAGCACAACGCGATCCCGCTACTCCAGCAACCCCCGCCGGCCCTGCCGCTCCCGCGCGCGCTCCGTTGCGAGCGGCCGCTGCGCCGAGGCCGACTGCGGCCGGCGACAAGGCAATGAAGCCCAAGTGAAGCTCCGACGGCGCGTGGCGGCCCCGAATGCGTGGCCGCCGCCCCTGCCCCGCTCTCGTTGGAAACCCTGGTTGAGCGAGCGCCTCGATCCGCTACAATCCTGCCCTCTCCGTAGCGGAGGCCTCTAGGTGGACCTGAACTTCTCCCGCCTCGCCCGCAACACCGACATCCTGCTCGCCGTCGCCGTGGTGGGCATCGTCGGCATGCTGATCGTCCCGCTGCCGACGCCGCTGCTCGACATCCTCATCACCACCAACATCAGCATCTCGGTCATCCTGCTGCTGACGGCCATCTACGTCCCCAAGGCCCTCAAGGTCTCCGTCTACCCGACGCTGCTGCTCATCACCACGCTCTTCCGGCTCTCCCTCAACGTCTCCTCCACGCGCCTCATCCTCCTCCAGGCCAACGCCGGCGAGGTGATCAAGGCCTTCGGCCAGTTCGTGGTCCGCGGCAACTACATCGTCGGGGCTATCCTCTTCATCATCCTCACCCTCATCCAGTTCATCGTCATCGCCAAGGGCAGCGAGCGCGTCGCCGAGGTGGCCGCGCGCTTCACCCTCGACGCCATGCCCGGCAAGCAGATGTCCATCGACGCCGACATGCGCTCGGGCGCCATTGACCAAGACGAGGGCAAGCGCCGCCGCCGCGACTTGGAGCGGGAGAGCGCCCTGTTCGGCGCCATGGACGGCGCCATGAAGTTCGTCAAGGGCGACACCATCGCCAGCATGATCATCGCCGCCATCAACATCGTCGGCGGCCTCCTCATCGGCGTCACCCAGCGCGGCATGGACGTCGGCGATGCCGCGAAGCTCTACACCGTCCTCACCATCGGCGACGGCCTGGTCTCCACCATCCCCGCGCTGCTCATCTCCACCTCCGCCGGCGTCATCGTCACCCGCGTCCAAGGCGAGGAGGAAGGCGCGCACCTGGGCAAGGACGTCGCCACCCAGCTCACGAGCCAGCCCCGCGCCATCGCGCTCGCCGCCGCGCTGCTCATCATCCTGGCCATGGTGCCCGGCCTGCCCACCTTCCCATTCCTCGCCCTCGGCTCCGTGGCCGGGACCGGCGGCTACCTCCTGCTCCGAAAGAAGGAGGCGCCCGGCCCCGAGGCTACTGAGGAGGCCGCGGACGCGAAGGCCGAGGCGAAAGCCATCGAGCCCAAGCCGAAGGCGCCGGCGAACCCCGACAGCGAGATCTTCGTGCCGGTGGTCACCCCCATCGTGCTTGAGGTCTCCGACGCCCTCGTCCCGTTCGTGGACTCCCGACAGGACAACGGCAAGTTCCTCTTCGAGCTCGTCCCCTTCATGCGCGACGGCCTCTTCGTCGAGCTGGGCGTGCGCTTCCCCGGCGTCCGCGCCCGCGGCAACCCGAGCCTCCCGCCGGGCGGCTACATCATCCAAATCGGCGAAGTCCCGGTCGCCACCGCGCGCCTCAACCTGGGCCAGGTGCTGGTGAACGACACCGTCGACCGCCTCCAGCTCATGGGCATCCAGGGCGTCGAGACCCGCAACCCAGCCACCCACCAGCCCTGCGCCTGGGTCGACGCCGAGCACAAGCCCCTGCTCGACGGCACCGGCCTCACCACCTGGGACACCCCCAGCTACCTCCTGCTGCACCTCTCCTCGGTCCTGCGCCGCAACGCCCGCGAGTTCCTCGGCATCCAGGAGGTCCAGTCGGGGCTCGACCAGCTCGAGAAGGCCTTCCCCGCACTCGTGAAGGAGTGCGTGCCCAAGGTCGTCAACCTCATCAAGCTCACCGACATCATGCAGCGCCTGGTCGAGGAGGAGATCAGCGTCCGCGACTTCCGCGGCGTCCTCCAGGCGCTGGCCGAGCGCGGCCAGGTCGAGACCGACACGGTGATGCTCACCGAGCACGTCCGCTCGTCGATGAAGCGCTACGTCAGCAACAAATACGCGCGCGGCTCGGGGACGCTCGTCGTCTACCTGCTCGACCCGCAAATCGAGGAAGCCTTCCGCGGCGCCATCAAGCACACCTCGGCCGGGAGCCACCTCGCCCTGGAGCCCGAGCTGGCGCAGGACATCCTCACCGCCGTGCGCAAAGAGGTCGGCAATTTGCCACCGTCGGCGCAACGGCCGGTCATCCTCACGGCCATGGACATCCGGCGCTACGTGAGAAAGCTGCTCGAGTACGAGTTCCTGCCGCCCTTCAGCGTGGTGAGCTACCAGGAGCTGTCGCCGGAGATGAACATCCAGCCAGTCGCGCGCATCTCCATCGCCTAGCTTTAGTTTGAGACAAAAAGGTCCCCTCACCCCCTGCCCCTCCCCGCTCGCGGGGAGGGGCAGGGGGTGAGGAACCTAGCCCAGCGGCGCGCTCCGCGGCGTTGATTGGATATCAATAGTATTACAAATACGCCGACTATTTGGAAGCTTGTTTCTTTCGTCGCTTTTGGGCCCAATCGCGCGCATCCGCAGAAGGAGGATGCCCCTTGGCCCCGCCGAGCCCCGCGAACCAGCGCCGCCTGTCCGAAGAGCTCCGCATCGCCGAGGCGGCCGCCCGCCTTGCCCCGGGCGCGCGGCCGCCCTACTTCGCCCGCATCAGCCTCCAATCCGCCGGCCGAACGAGCCACGTCCTCCTGGCCCGCGGGCCGCGCGCTGGCGCCGACCTCGCCTGGGTCGACTGGGCCTCCGCCCCGCTCGCGGAAGTGTTCTTCAGCTGCAAAGAGGGAGAGTTCTATGAGCTCCAAGTAGCCGGACGAACCGCCGCGGGCACTCTCGTGGAGAGGACGCTCGTCGGTTTCTCGGACGGCGCCCTCTCATGGGTGCAGACCGACGACGCGCTGCTCATGCGCGTCGAGGGTGGATGGGACGAGCAGCCAATCGCCCGTCGCCTTTCGCCCCGCCCGCCGTCGCTGCGGGCGCTCGCGGATGCCGCGCTCGAGCTCCGCCTCGACGACGTCCAGCGCCGCGCGGTCGAGCTCCCCCTGGGCAGGGACCTCCTCATTCTGGGCGAGGCAGGCTGCGGCAAGACCACGGTCGCGTTGCACCGGCTGGCCCACCTCCGCAAGCGCTCGGCGCGGCCGCTGCGGACGGCGGTGATCGTTCCGACCGAGGGACTGCGCCGCCTCATCGAGCAGCTCCTTGCGCGCCTGGGCGCCGGCGACGTGGAGGTGGCGCTGTACGACGCCTGGGCGGGGCGCCAGGCGCGCCGCACCTTTGCGGACGTGCCCGCGCGCGAGAGCGCCGGCGCGCCCGGCGGCTGCGTCCAGCTCAAGCGCGACCCCGCCGTGCGCCAGGCGCTGAAGGAGCTCGCGGCAAGGCCCATGGCCGTCCCCGACGAAGACGAAGAGGAGCGCGCCGAGCCGCCCACCGCGCGCGCCTGCGCGTCCCGCGAGGACCTTCACCACCTCTTCGGCGACCTGGCGCTCTTGGCGGGAATCGTCTCCGGCGCAAAGGGGCGCATCTCACAGCCCGCGATCGCCGAGACCTTCGAGCACACCCGCGTCCAGTTCAGCGCGGCGGCCGAGGAGGAGCTCGCGCACGTCGACGCCGCGCGCCTGCGGACGCTCGACGGCCTGAGCCTCGACGAGGGCACGCCCATGGAGGACGCAGGGAGCATCGACGCCGAGGACTACGCCGTGCTCTTCGAGCTCGACCGCCTCCGGTCTCAGCGCCTCGGCCGGCGGCCCGCTCGACCGCCGAGCTACGACCTCCTGGTCATCGACGAGGCGCAGGAGCTCGCGCCCCTCGAGCTCGCGCTCGTGGGCCGCAGCCTGTCGCCTTCGGGCACCGCCATTATTGCGGGCGACGCGCAGCAGCAGGTGGACCCAACCGCCTCGTTCGCGGGCTGGGAGCGGGCGCTGCGCGACCTGGGCCGGAGCACGTGCGAGACGGTGAATTTGGACGTCGGCTACCGCTGCCCGCCGCCGGTCGCCGAGCTCGCGCGGCGCGTAGCCCGGCTTCCCACTGCCGAAATCGGGCCGCTGCCCGAGTCGCCGCAGGTCGTTCGAGCGACCTTCGCGAGCGAGTGCCACCTGGTTGCCTGGCTCACCGAGGAGCTCCAGGCCGTTCAGGAGGCGGACGCCGCCATCTCCGTCGCCATCATCCTGCGCAGCCCGGAGCCGGCAATGCGCCTGGCGAAGCTCCTGCGGCGCGGCCTGTACCTCCGGACGGCGCTCGACGGCCGCTTCGACTTCTCGGCCGGCCTGTGCGTCACCTGCGTCCAGGAGGTGAAGGGACTCGAGTTCGACACGGTGATCATCCCGGACGCGACGCCGGCCGCCTACCCGGGCGACGCCGCGTCGCGGCGCGCGCTCTACGTCGCGATCACGCGCGCCACGCGGCAGCTCGCGCTGGGCACGGATGCGGGCTGGTCGCCAATCCTCGAGGGGGCCCTCTCCCTCTTCGCCCCCTCCCCGCAAGCGCGGAGGGGGTCGGGGGGTGAGGTCGGCTAGGGCACTCGCCGATCCGGCGCGATCCCGCTGGGGAGCAGGCCGCTCTCCGGCCCGGACGACGGCCTGCACTGGCAGACCTCGCAGCCTCGCTCGCGATCCATGGAGCACTCCGGCGCAGTGGCGCAGCGGAGGTCGCGGTACTCGGGGCACGCCGTCCTGCTCTTCGACAGCTGGGCGCAGCCGCCCAGGAGCGCCACCGCCAGGAACAGCCCGATTCGGGTCAAGGTCACCTCCGCGCGTACCGTCCGAGCCCCAAGGCTACCATCCCAGGTTCGCGCGTCTACCAGGTGTCCGCCCAGGTCCGGGCCAGCTTCTGCCGAAAGGTGGCGAGGTCGTCGCCGCCGTGGATCACCGTGCGGAAGAGCGCGTAGCGACCACCCAACCCGCCGGCGCCCGCCACCGCGGCGCGGTAGCCGGCCTTGCGGACCTCGTCCATGGCCGCGGCGGAGACGCTGTTCTTCGGATAGGCGAAGAACGACGCGCCGATTCCGAGCTCCTCTTCGATTCGCCGCTTCGAGTCGACGACCTCCTGCCGGGCCTGGGCGAGCGGAATCATCGCCAGCTCCGGGTGCGTGACAGAGTGGGAGCCGACCTGGATCACGCCGGAGGCGGACATCTCCTGGAGCTCGGGCCAGATGAGCATGGGAATCTCGATGGAGCCGACTCCCACGTTCCAGGGAATCCGATGCGCCGCGTCGGGGCCCATGGCATCGGTCACGACGAAGACCTCGGCCTTCAGGCCGCGCTCGCGGAGGATGGGAAACGCGTGGTCATAGACCCCCTGCGCGCCGTCGTCGAAGGTGATGACCACCGGCCGCTCGGGGAGGTCCCGCTTGCCGTCGAGGTGATCGCACAGCTCGTCCAAGCTGAGCGCGGTGTACCCAAGCCGCTTCAGCTCGTCCATGTGCGACTGGAACGTCGCGGAACTCATGTCCCAAGGCAGGCCGGTGTTCGCGTCGAACCAGTGGTACTGGAGGATGGGCACCTCGCTGGAGCAGGCGCTCAAAAGGCACGCGCCGAGCAACGCTCCCCATCGCCGCACGTTGACACACCCTCCGGGTCGCACGAGTGGCTTACTCCTTCTCTACCTTGGTGCCCTTGGGGATCACCACGATGCCGCTCTCGGTGACGTGGAAGCGCCGCCGGTCGTCCTCCGGGTTGAAGCCGATGATCATCCCGGGCGGGATCTCCACGTTCTTGTCGATGATGGCCCGCCGCACCCGCGCGCGGCGCCCGATATTCACGCCCTCGAAGAGAATGGATTCCTCCACGTACGAGAACGAGTTGATGCGGACCGCGGGCGAAAGAATGCACTTGTGCACGTGGCCGCCGGAGATGATGCACCCTTCGCTCACCAGCGAGTCGGTGGCGCGCCCGACGCGGTCATGCGTCATGTCGAAGAAGACGAACTTCGCGGGCGGGTGCGCCTGGACAGACGTGTAGACCGGCCAGCGCTCGTTGTACAGGTTGAAGACCGGGTCGACCTGGATGAGGTCCATGTTGCTCTGGAAGTAGGTGTCGATGGTCCCCACGTCCCGCCAGTACCCGCGCTCCTTGTCGGTCTGGCCGGGGATCTTGTTGGTCATGAAGTCGTAGACGTAGGTCTTCTCCGACCGGAACATCTCCGTGATGATCGACTTGCCGAAGTCGTGCGCGCTCTCGGGGCGCCGCGCGTCGCGCAGCACCTCCTGGACGAGGGCCTCGGTGGTGAAGGCGTAGTTGCCCATGGAGGCCAGGCACAGGTCCTTGCTTCCGGGCATGGTCTTGGCGTCTTCGGGCTTGGGCTTCTCGACGAAGCCCACCATCTTGCCCTCCTGGTTCACCTCGATGATCCCGAAGCTCCTGGACTGCGAGATGGGCACGGGGATGGCCGCGACGGTGCAGTCCGCCCCCTTCTCCCGGTGGAACTTGAGCATCTGCCGCACGTCCATGCGGTAGACATTGTCCGCGCCGAAGACGAAGACGTACTCCGGGTCTTCGTCGGTGATCAGGTTCAGGTTCTGGTAGATGGCGTCCGCCGAGCCCTTGAACCAATCGGTGCCCGTGCGCATCTGGGCGGGGACCGTCTCCACGTAGTGGCCGAGCATGTCGGACAGACGCCAGGCGCGCGCCAAGTGCGTGTTGAGCGAGTCGCTCTTGTATTGCGTCAGGACCTTGATCTGTAAGACACCGGAATTGGCGAAGTTGCTCAAGACGAAATCGATGACCCGATAGCGCCCGCCGAAGGGGACCGCGGGCTTGGCGCGGTCGCGCGTGAGCGGATCGAGGCGCTCGCCGCGCCCGCCGGCGAGTACCATCGCAAGCAATCTGGCCATTTCTAGGGGCCTCCGTTGAAAGTGCTCGATGCGATCCGAGGCTATTCCCGTGCCCCAGGGGGCGCAACAAATCCGCCGCGAGGACGAGGGCCCATTGGACCAGAAGCCAACGGCCCGGCTCGCCGGCGCCGAAGGCAACTTGTCCAATGCGAAACTTAAGGCGAGGCGCCGCCGGCGTCCGGAAGCGCGGCGCGGCGCGCGGGCAGCCCCGCCTCCCCGGGCCCCGCGGCCTCGGCGGCGGGGGCCTCGGTCCCGTCCTCGAAGTTGAGGCGGCCGACGCTCACCTCGAAGAGGGCGCGCAGCACCTCGAGCCTGCGGCGAGGGTCGATGCGGCCCTGCAGGCGCAGCGTCGGCCCCACGTAGCCGAGGTCCAACCCCTGGCCCAGCCCGCGCTTGGCCAGGGCCTCGCGCATCGCCGCGAGCTGGTCCTGGAGAGCCTCGGAGTGGAAGGTCAGGTCCGTCCGGTCGGCGACCCAGTCGTCGGCCTCCAGCACCTTCAGCAGCGCGCGCCGACAGCTCCCCGTGGCGACGGTCGCCTCGAGCTCCGGACCCCGCGAGCCGCGTTCGATCTTGAAGCCCCGGCATTCCTTCTGCGCGACCGCCACCGCCGCCTCGTCCAGCGGCACCGCCGGGGTCTTCCCGCCGACCTCGCGAACCCGCACCCAGACGGCGTCGAGACCGCCCTCCGACAGGAGAAGGAGGAGCGCCCGGCCCGGCTTCTTGGGCGTGAGCAGGAGCTCGCCCGAGGGCAGCGCCTCGGCGGTCAGGACCTCCGGGTCGGAGACCTGCACCGCCAGCGCCCGCTGCCGCACGAACCGCTCGTCGCCGGCCACCAGGTCCACCACGCCGCTGACCGGCCACGCCCGCGCCGCCCCGGGGAGGAGCCAACCGGCCAGCGCTGCCGCCAAGGGCGCGAGCATTCGCGCGCGACTTCGAAGAGGCGATCTCATGGAGCCGGAGAGGCTAGACGCGTTGGCTGCGCAGATCAAACGAGGGCGCCGGCCGGCGAAGGGCGCGCTACCAGCGCACCTTCGCCCCGAGCGACGCCGCGCCCGTCTGCACGATGGAGCCCTCGGCGTCGCGATCGCGCTGCGCGGCTGCGGTCAGCCAGAGGCGGAAGGCCTTGCTGAATCGATATTGGACCTTGAGCCCCACCAGCTCGCCGCGCCCCTCTCCCGGCACGTACTGAGTGTGCTGATACCAGAGCGCCACCTGTAGGTCGCCGAAGCGGTGCGCGAGGTCCGGGCGCAGCGACCACTGCGGCGGCGCGAGCGGGACGCCGGTCCCGACCGGCGCGCCGACCTTGCCGGTCGAGGCCAGGCTGAAGTAGCCGACCTGCGTGGGATCCTCCGCGTACAAGCAGTACATGCCACCGAGCCCCACGTCGGTGTCGCGCCAAAGCGTCGCGCTCGCCGAAGCGCCGAGGCTCACCTGGTCGAAGGCGTTCGACTGCGCCTTGAGCGCGCCGTCGTTCTGGAGCCGGTCGAGGAGCGCCTGCCTCTGCTTGCTGCAGGTGTGCGCCGAGCAATATCGGACCAGGGCCGGGATGGTGACGTTCATCCCGTCGAGCTGGACAATCCTTTGAGTCGTGTCGTAGTGCGTCGCGCCGACCGAGGCGGAGGCACCGAGCTCGAGGTCCGAATCGCCGGCCGTGTCGTACCCCACCCCAGAGCGCCGCCCCGAGGACGCTGGAGGCCGAGGAGATGAGCGCCTCGGCGTCCGTGGTGTTGCCCCGAGGCCCGACGAGCTGCAGAGGCGATTCGACGCGGAGGGCCGACCTGGGCGAGAGCGTCAGCGACAGCTCCGACGTGAGCTTCGGGCTCGGCTCCCAGTCCACCGCCGGCAGGAACGAGACGCTCGTGCCGCCCGCGGGCTTCAAGTTGGGCGCGGCCTCGCTGGCGGTAGGCGTGGCCACGCTCACGTTCACGCCGAGGCGCAGCGTCCACTCCTCGGTGAGCTCGAGGGAGCCGCTCAAGGCGTTGGTCAGCGCGCCGGTCCTCGGCTGGGAGCCGGCCGCGGGGCTGCTGCTCGCGCCCAGCTCTTCGGCGACCGCCGCGTCCGCGCGCGCGACTGCGGGCAGGCAGGCGAGGGTCAGCAGAGCGACGTGCAGGCGCATGGCGACGAGGGCCCTCGGCGGCCGGCCGAACGTTCGGGTGTCGAACAATGCAAACAGCCAACCCGGCCAGGAGTTGCACGCGCCTCTCGCGCGCCCGCCGCAGGCGCCCTGTTGCGGCGCGGCGAAAGGTCCTGCAGCTTTGAAGCAGCCGACCTCAGGAGAGGCGAGCCAGGGGGCCATGGTCATCGAAGAGCTGGACGCGGGTGGGGGCTTCGAGTGGGAGGCCCACGTCGAGGCGCATCCGCTCTCGACGTGCTACCACCGCTTGGCCTGGCGGCAGGTGGCGCAGCGAGCCTATCACCTGCTCCTCTACTGGGAGATCCTCCGGCGCAGCTACCTGAGGCGCATGGCCGAGCTGGACTTCGGCAGCTCGCTGCGCGGGTCGGGCTCATTGGCCTTCAAGTCCGGGTGGGGCGCCCGCATCGCGCCCTTGCGCACCTGCGTCCTGTCGGCGAACGGCAAGGCGCCGCGGCTGAGCCCGGACGAGCCGCTGGCGAGCTTCGCGGTGCGCCGGTGGCGGCGCCTTCCCCGGCGACTCGCGGACGCGATGGGGCCGGTCGTCTGCCGGCGCTGGCTCGCATGAGCGCCCGTGCTCGTCGAGCCTGGACCAGGGCGGCTCTGCGACTGCTGCTGCTCGGGCTGGCGGCGGGCGCGCTGGCCCTGGCCGCGCGAGGGACCGACCTCTCGCGGGCCGCGGCCGCGGTGCGGCGCGCCGACTGGCGGCTGATCGCGCTCGCGGCCGCCGTCAACGTCCCGCTGATCGCCGCGCTGCGCACCGGGCGCTTCGCGGCGCTCTTGCGCGGCCTGCCGCATGAGGGACCCAAGGCGGGCTTCCTGGAGCTCTCCCGGCTGCTCCTCGCGGCGCGGGCGGTGAGCCTGGCGTTGCCAGGGGGCCGGGCGGGCGACCTGCTCCGCGCCACCGTGCTGCGCCGGCGCCACGGCTACCCTTGGGAGGCGGTGGCGGCGTCGCACTTGGCGGAGCCGGCCATCGAGGCGCTGAGCCTGGCGCTGCCGGCGCTCGCGCTCCTCGCCCTGGCGAGGCCGCCTCGGGTTCTCTTCGCGGGCCTGGCGACGATGGGCGCCCTGGGCGTGGGGGCCGCGGGGCTGGGGCTCTACTTCGCGCGCAGCGGAGGGCGGCGCCGGGCGCGGCGCGGCGACGAGACCCAGCCCTCGGGCCGAAAGCGCGCGCGGCTCTCGCGCATCGTCGCCACGGCGCGCGATGGGATGCGACTTTTGAAAGACCCGCGGACCTGGGCGCTGTGCCTCTTCATCTCGCTCGTCAGCGACGCCCTCGACGTCGCCATGATCGCCCTGTGCGCGGCGGCGACGGGCATCCACCTCGGGCTCGCCGAGTCGCTCATGGTGCTGGTGGCGGTGAACGTCGCGCTCGTCCTGCCGGCCGCGCCGGGGAACCTCGGGCTGCTCGAGGCGGGCGCGGTCCTCGCGGTCACGGCGTTGGGGAGGCCAGCGCCGCTCGCGGTGGCGTTCTCCGCGGTGTACCACGCGGCGCACCTCTTCCCGGTGGCGCTGGCGGGCGGCGCGTGCCTTTTGGGGCTCCGGACGCGCGCGGGAGGCGGGGGCGAGGTGGAGCCAGACGCGGCCGTTGCGCCCTCGAAGGTTCCGGGCGAAGCTCGGCCCCCGGCGCCTCAGAAGGCTTGAAGGAGCGACCATGCAGATCCGCCAGCTCTCGTTGTTCCTCGAGAACCGCCCCGGTCAGCTGCGGGGGCCGGTGAAGGCCTTGGGCGACGCGGGCATCGACATCCTCACCATGTCGCTCGCCGACACGAAGCAATTCGGGATCCTGAGGCTC
Source organism: uncultured delta proteobacterium (assembly GCA_963772225.1). Classification (GTDB taxonomy): domain Bacteria; phylum Myxococcota; class Myxococcia; order Myxococcales; family UBA5297; genus CAVYWD01. The sequence goes on from CAVYWD010000001.1 coordinate 959,654, forward strand.
GTGGTCCGCGACTTCGAGGCGGCCCAGCGGGTCCTCGCCGCGGCCGGCTACGTGGTGACCGTCAATGACCTCGTGGCGGTCGACGTGCCCGACCGGCCCGGCGGCCTCGCCAAGACGCTAGAGTCGTTCGAGCGGGCGGGGCTCGGCATCGAGTACATGTACGCGTTCACCGTGCACCGCCGCGGCGAATACGCGCCGCTCCTGTTCCGGCTGGAGGACCCCACGGCGGCGGCGGCGGCGCTCAAGGCGCAGGGCGAGAGGATCCTCGAGGCGGAGGAGCTGTTTCGGCGCGCGGGGGTTTGAGACGGCAGAAACGCATTCGGCGGCGTAGGCGGTCACCGATCTGGATGAACGGAATCCTGGCGGGCCAGCCCAATCCACGCAGCCCATCCTTTGAATGACGAAAGAAAAGCTGTCGCAAGGTATTCGCGATCGACTCGAGATACTTCACCGCCGAGGCCGCTCGAGCTCCTCGAGCACGCTCGCCAAGTCATCCGGCTCGTCGTCCAGCACCAGGACCCCGTCCTCGCCCGGCTGCGCCTGTGCGGGCCGCTCGACCTTCGGCGCCGGCCTTAGCGCCGGCCCGCGCGCGGGCACCTTCGGCAGCGCCTTGGCGCGCGGGAGCAGCGCAAGGAGCGAGGGCTCCGGCAGGTCGGCCGCGGCCTCCTCCGCGGAAGCGGCTTCCGTCGGCTTCGAGAAGTCCTGCTTCTGCTCCAGCCAAGCCCTGTACCGCGAAAGGCTCCAGCACCCGTCGGCGGCCCCGCTCTCGAGGACGGTGGGCAGCTTGAAGAACTGCCCCTGCCGGATGAGCGCGCGGGCCGCGGTACAGCCGGTGAGCACCTCGCACTCGGGCACGCGCATCTGCGCCTCGCGCCGGTAGACGAGCCTTTGCGCCACGGCCCCGACCAGGCAGTCGCCCAGCTGCGCGCAGATGCCCGGCTGGATCTCCGCGGGGAACGCCGCCACCACCCGCTGGAGCGCCTCGGCCACCGTCGACGAGTGCACCGTGGCGACGACCAGATGCCCGGTCTCGGCCGCGTTGAGCGTGAGCCGCATGACCTCCGGCTCGCGCATCTCGCCCACCAGCAGCACGTCCGGGTCCTCGCGCATGGCGTCGAAGAGCCCCTGCTCGAAGGAGGGCGTGTCGCGCCCCACCTCGCGCTGCCGGATGAGCGAGCGGCGCGGCGTCATCGCGTACTCGATGGGGCTCTCCAGCGTCAGGATGTGCCGGCTCTCCTTCAGGTTGATCTCCTGGAGGAATGCCGCCGCGGTCGACGTCTTGCCGGAGCCCGTGGGGCCGCTGATGAGCAAGAGGCCGTGGGAGTCCTGCGCGAAGCGCGCGAGGCTCGGGTGCAGGTTGAGCCGCTCCAGCGTGACCGCCGGCGCGCTCAGCAGCCGGACTGCGAGGCCGACGCCCCGGGCGCTTCGCAGGACGTTGATTCGGCAGCGCACCCCCTTCGCCGTGCGCGACAGGTCCGCGCTGCCGCGCTCCAGGAGCTCCGCCCAGCGCCCGTCGCCCAAGACCTCGCGCGCCAGCGCCGTGAGCGCGCCCGCGCCGACGCGCTCTCCCGCGGCGCGAAGCTCGCCGCTGACCCTCACCGTGGCCGGGAGCCCCGGCTCCAGATGCAGGTCGCTCGCGCCTTGCTCGCGCGCCCACGCGATCCAGCCCTCGAAGTCCATGGCGCTGTCGCCCTCGCACTTTTCTCGTGGATTTGCCGGCCGGAACCGAGCGGCCCGCCGAGCCACCGTTACTACTTTCGACCTCGCGTTTCCATTCGCGCCCCCTTCATCAGCGGGGTGGCGGTGGGGGCTCCGGGCGATCCTCACCCGGCGGCTCGGGCGGGGGCCTTCCGCCGGCCGGAGGCTCGCCAGGCCCCGGGCCCATGCCCGGCATCCCCGGCGGGGGCGGCATGGCCGCCTTCAGCTCCTCGAGCCGGCGCGCCTGCTCCGGCGTGAGAATGGCGCGCATCTCGCGGTCGACGGTCTCCTGGACGGCGCGGGCGCGGGGCAAGGCGTCGCGCAGCACGGCGTCGAGCTCGGGCCGATGGGCCTCGAAGATGGCCCGGGCCCGCGCCTCCTGCTCCCGGTCGAGCCCGAGCTGCCCGTAGAGCGCCATCCCCGGCGGGTGCGGCGGAGGGCCCAAGTGCCGCGGCTCCAGGGCACGCGTGAGCCCCGCCCCCGTGAGCGCGCCGGCGATGAACATGGCGGCGAGCAGGCCGATGGCTCGGAGCCGCAGCCCCTCCAGAGAGCGCAGCGCGGTCATCGGCTCTTCTCCAGGGACTCGAGGATCTCCGCCGCGGAGGACGGGGTGCCGGCGCTGGACCACTGGAGCAGCGCGCCGGCGGGGTCCTCGCTGGTCGATGAGCTCGCCCGGATCGGCGAGAGGAGCGACGGCCCCCAGGCTGCCAGCGCGATCGACGCCGCCAGGGCCAGAGCCGGGCGCCAGAAGCGCAGCATGACCTCCTCCGCCCTCGCCGCCCTCCGCTGCGCGCCGCGCGCCGCGACGGCCAGGACCGTGGCGTCGAACCGCGCTTTGTTCAGAGTGGGATCGAGCGTCGAGAAGTCGATCCGGTCATCGTCGATCGGCTTCATGAAGTGCCTCCTTCTTCTGCCCGGGCGCCCGCGAGGATCGCCCGCATGGCCTTGCGCGCCTGGAAGAGGTGCTGGCGCGACATTCCTTCCGAGATCCCCAGCGCCGCGCCGATCTCCGCGTGGGTCCAACCGTCGAGATCATGCAGCAGGACCACCTCCCGCTGGGCGGAGCTGACCTGGCCGAGCGCGTCCAAGAGCCGCGCCCGCAGCAAGACTGCCTCGCCCCCCGGCTGTGCGGCGTCGCCGGGGTCGCCGAGCTGGTTCGACAGCGCGCTCGCCGCGCGCTTGGACCCGGCGAGGTTGAGCGCCCGGTTGCGCGCGATCTGGAGGAGCCAGGACGCGAAGCGCGACGGCTCGCGGCAACGCTCCAGCTCCTCGAAGGCGGCCGCGAAGGCGTCTTGCGCCACGTCCTCGGCGTCCGCCGGGCTCCCCAGGACCGCCAGCGCCACCGCGAAGGCGGCCCGAAAATGCAGGCGGACCAGCTGCTCGAACGCGCCGGCCTCTCCTTTTCGAGCGCGGCCGACGAGGGCCGCCGTGCTTTCGTTCGCGTCCAAGTCTCACGAGGTAGACAGCCCGTACCGCCCGGGCGTTAGCCGCGCCCACGGCCCCGCCCGGAGCGCTTGGGGTCGGGCGGACCTTTTTCGCGAGCGAACGCGGCTCACTCGCGCGTCATTGGCGCCGACCGCTCGCGCGAGGTGATGGCGGCGCGCGGCACCAGGGTGAATCGCGAGGCGTCGCGCTCGGCCGCAACCGCCGGCCGGTCCTCGCCGCGCCGCTCGTCCAGCCAGTGCGCCATCTCCCCCGCCTCCCAGCCGTAGGTCGCGCCGTTCAGGAGCACCCGCCCCTGCGAAAACGCGAGCGTCGCCTCCCGGAGCGGCACCTCGCCGAGGTCGCGCAGGATGGCCTCGAAGCGGCCCTGGAGCCGCGGGTCGACATAGCGGAACGTGTGCCGCGCCGAGTACGCCATGTGGTACCAGGCCGGGCGAAAGCTGACCCCCGACAGGCCGACCTGGCGCGCCATGTGCGCCAGGACCTGGCCGGCTTCGCGCGCCATCCCCAGCCCCGGGAGGTCCTGCCCCGGCAGCTGCGGCCTTCGCTGGCTGAACCGCGCCCTGGGGTTTCGGAGCGTGAGCCAGTGGACGTAGAGGACGTGCGCGCCGGCGAGCTCCGTCCGGTCGAGCACCGCCTCCACCAGGACGTGCTCGACCCCGTCGGTCCGCCCGAAGAGCCGCATCCGGCTCCCCGGGTTGGCGGCGTCGACCTCGACGCGAAAGCCGTCGAACCCCAGGCGCCGCAGGTGGGCCAGCACCTGCGTCTGCTCCAGGACGAACTCTATGCCCTCGGCGCTGTACGTCCCCAGCAGGAGGCGCTGCCCGCGGGAGCCCAGGCCGAGCGACGACTCCAGGTCCTCCAGCGAGAGCTCCCCGCCCATCTGCTCCTCGCCGAAGCCCAGCCAGATGCGCGCGTACCGCACGCTCAGCGGGTCGTAGTGCTCGGGGATGCGCGCCCGCGTTCGCCGGGCCAGCGCCAGGACCGTCCCCGCCAGGACCTTCCAGGCGTCGGAGTGGTAGCCGCCGCCGGGGAGCCAGACGCTGGGGACGCCCTCCAGGACCTCGGCCATCATCAGGTCGCGCCGACGGGCGCCGTTGAGCGTGAGCCCCAGCTTGCCCATCCGGTCGCCCTGGAGCACGTCCCCGCCGGCGATGACGAAGGCGAGCGCGGGCTCGGGCATCCGCCCGAGCAGCTGGGCCAGCGCGCGCAGGTAGCGCTCGTCCTTGCAGCCGGTGGGGAGCACCGTCTCGTCCACGTCGTCCAGGGAGGTCCAGTGGCTGCCGGAGAGCGAGCCGATCCAGACCGTGGGGTCGCCCCGCAGGCACGCCGCCAGGCCGTCGGGCGGATGGGCGTCGGTGTCCAGGATCACCACCTTGCCGGCGAGGCCCTCGCTGCGCAGGATGGAGAGCGCCACCGCGATGTCGTTGACCGGGCACATGCCCGCGGCCTTGTCGGGCGCGGCGTGGTGGAATCCGCCCAGCAGGTTCACCGCCGGCCCCCTGCGCCGCAGGGCCTCGCGCGCGGCGTCGAGCGTCCCTCCGCAAGCCAGCCGCACGGTCTTCATCAGCTCGTCCACCCGCACGTCCGACGGGTCGACCGCGTAGATGCGCGCCAGGGTCTCGGGGCGCCCCAGCGACTCAAGCAACGCGGGCGTGTGGACGCGCGCCAGGTCGGCGTAGGCCAGGCGGCGCGGCGAGCGCAGCTCCGCGGGGTCGGCCGAGCCGCTCTCCAGCAGGTACCAGGCGATGAAGTCGGCGCGCCGAGGCTCGATGGCCATGGTCGCCTCGACGGCCGACAGCGGCAGCCGGTAGTCGGGGTCGTAGTAGATGGGCACGCGCCGCGAGGACCGCAGCGTCAGTCGGTCGACCGCGGCGCGCAGGAGGCGCCGGCGCCGGTTACCGTCGAGCCAAGGCGCCCGGCCCTTGGCTTCTTCGAGCGCTTTCTTCGGGCTTTCGAACCAAAAGGCCACGTGGGCTCCATCGCGCGCCCCGCGCTCCGCGGACCGAAGGCCTTCGCGAAGCTGGCCCGAGCTTACCTCAAAGGCCGCGGGCTCGGAGGGGCCGGCGCCCTGCCGCGCGGGCGCGCTCGCATCCCCGAGAGAAGGCCTCGACTCGAGCGCCGAGTCCATCTAACCTCGGTGGACTTCGATGCTCTCGAGGCAATGGGGCGCTCGGCCGGGCGCCCGGCAAAAATGCGACCTCTCCCATGACGCGAACAGGCTTTCCGATTCGGCGCTGGATGGGCTTGGCGCTCCTCGCGGCGGCGAGCGCCGGCCTCTCCGCCTGCTCAGTGAGCCTCGAAGACGTCCAGGGCCGGGCGTGTGACAGCTCCAACCCGTGCGCCGACGGCCAGTTCTGCCGCTCGTCCCGGTGCGTCCAACGCGCGTGGCTCTCGGGCTGCTCTGCGACCGCGGACGACAGCGTCTTCACCGGCGCGCTCGGCCGCTGGCGCAAGCGCGACGTGGAGATTGGCGGCACGTGGAGCGAGGCCTCGATTCAGATCCAGGCGGGCCTCGCCCCGCTCGACCCCAGCCAGAACGGCGAGTGGAGCAGCTGGTCCGGGCCCATCGACATCTCCGTCGGAGGCATCTTCAAGGCGGCGCAGAGCGACACCTGGAAGGCCGCCGCTGGCGGGCGACTACGACGACCGCTGGAGGGCCGTCCTCCAGAAGCTCCAGAGCCTGCGACAAGGCAAAGGCACGACCTACATTCGCTTCGCTCCGCTCTTCAACGGCGATTGGATGGGGAGCCTCTGGCGCGTGGACAAGACCGAGGTCGACGATTTCAAGGCGGCCTGGCGCCGCCTCTATGCGCTCAAGGCCCAGGTCTTTCCCGACGCCAAGCTCGTCTGGTGCCCGAATGACGGCACCACTGCCGACCTGGACGTTCGGCTCGCCTACCCGGGCTCGGACGCCGTGGACCTCTTGGGCGTCGTCACCACCAACGCGTACCCTTTCCTGAGCGACGCCAGCGCGATCGCCGCGCACATGACGTCGGTCGAGAGCGACGGCGCACCGCTCGGCATCGAGCAGTGGCGGCAATTCGCAGAAAGCAAGAAGGTCCCCATGGCAGTCTGCGCGTGGTCGTCGCAGGCCGTCGACGACGGCTCGGGCAGCGGCGGAGGCGACGCGCCGGCGTACATGGAGGCGATGTACCAATGGCTCATAGACCACGGCGGGACGGGGCCGGGTCAGGTCGTCTACGAGATCCTCTTCAATCAGGAACCGAACAACTCCCTGTACCCAAACACGCTGCAGCCGTTGGCCGCGCAGGAATACATAGACCTGTGGTGAGAGAGGAATTCGACGGCGTGCGACTGGACGCGTCGGCTTTGGCCAGGCAGGGAGCGCGCGATTGCCGCGGCGAGCCACGCCGGCAGCGGTCCGACCCCCCGCTCTCGGCGCCCGATGCGGGGCGAACGCCATGAGCCCTCTCTCGTCGGTCCTGGCCGCGCTCGGCCTGCTGCTCGTTCGGGCCCTCGCGCTGGCGGCGGAGTCGGGCCTGGCCGCAGCGTCGACCGACTCGCTCAAGGAGCGCCGCGCCCGCCCCGATGTGCTCAAGGCCTTCGAGCGCCTGAAGAGCGAGCCCGAGCCGACCTTCGCAGCCCTGCGCGCGGTGGTGGTGGTCGCGTTCGCGCTGGCGGCGACGCTGGGCGCCTGGGCGGGCGCCTCCTGGCTCGCGGGGCCGCTGTCCGCGCGCCTGTCGCCGCCAACCCAGACGTTCGCCGGCATGCTCGTCGGAGCTCTCGCCACCTCGGTTTTGGGGCTCGTGGCCGACCTCTCGGCGCGCGCGCTGGCCGCCGCCGACCCGGGCGGCGTGAGCTTGCGCTGCTCGGTGACGGTGCGCTGGCTCTCGGCGGCCATGGGCCCGGCGCTGCGGCTGCTGACGCGCCTCATCGATAGGCTTGCCCTGCCCTTCGGCGGCAAGGCGAGCTTCGGCCCGCCCCGCCCGCCCCTGGAGGACCTGGAGCGGCTCCTGGTGGAGCAGGCGAGCCAGCCCGGCCTGGACCCGCAGAGCCCCCGCCTCATCCGGAACATCTTCGAGATGAGCGAGCGCTCCGCGCGCGACGTGATGATCCCGCGCACCCAAGTCGTGGCGATGGACGTCCACACCGCGCCCCTGGAGATCCTGCAGATGCTCGCCGAGCACGGCCACTCGCGCATGCCGGTCTACGACGGCGCCATCGACCAGGTCGTGGGGGTGCTGCACGCCCGCGACCTGGTGCCGATGATGCAGCACCCGGAGCTCATCGTCGTCCAGGACATCCTCCGGCCCGCGCACTTCATCCCCTGGAGCAAGCCCGTCGGAGAGATCCTCCGCGAGATGCAGCGCCGGAAGATCCACATGGCGCTGGTGGTCGACGAGTACGGCGGCATCATGGGGCTCGTCACGCTGGAGGACGTGCTCGAAGTCATCGTCGGGGAGATCCGCGACGAGTTCGACGACGACCTCCCGGAGATCGACCCGGTCGCGGACGGCTCGTATCTGGTGCGCGCGAGCCTGCCGCTCTCGACGCTCAAGAAGACCTTCTCGGTGGAGTTCCCCGACGGCGACTTCGAGACGGTGGGCGGCTTCCTCAATTTCTTGGCCGGCGCCATCCCCGAGTCCGGCGACAAGTTCTTCTTCGGCGGGCTCCAGTTCACCGTGCAGGACCGGACGCCCAAGCGCGTGCGCCGGGTGCGCGTGCAGCGCACGGCCTCCGTCGCGCCGGAGACGCGAAGAAAGCGCGAGGGCGGAGGATAGGCTTGCCGGTGGAGCTCCTCATGGGAGCTCGCCTCGCGCCTGCTTCGCAGCTCCCGCTCAATGGTTCGCTGGCCTCCGGTTCTAGGGGTCGAGATCGTCGCAGTCCCCTGAATCGTCCCCGGAATCGTCCGAACCGTCTCCCCAGTCTTGCTCTCCGTCATCCCCTGAGTCGTCCTCAGAGATGCTGCTCGAGTCTGCGGGGGCATCGATGTTGCCGTTCTGGGACGCATCCGGGTCGCTCGCCGCGCTGCCCCCATCGTCGCCGGAGCTGGACGCCCCTGTGCCGTCACTCCCGGGCTCGCCGCAATCGGCTGGACAACCGCTGGCGTCCTCTCCCCCTTCGCAGCGCCCATCGCCGCAGAGGGTCGCGGGCTCGCCGCCGCTGTTGATAAGAGAGGGGGAGCCGCTCTCGCCCCCGCCCAACGTCCCACCGCCCGGCAAAGGACCACAGCTCCCGCAGTCGCTCGCGCACGTGGCGCAGGTCTCCTGGCCGTCGCACGAGCCGTCGCCGCAGACCGAGGGCAGCGCGCGCACCTGCAGCCGCGCGGCGCCGGAGGCCCCAGCCACCCCGTCGATGACGATGATGATCGCCTCGCCTCGCTCCAGCGAGACCGCGACCGAGCTCTGCCCCGAGCCGAGGTCGGCGCAGCCCAGCTCCCGACCGGGACAGCCATCGGACTGCACCTGAAGCAACGCCTCGAAGTCGGGGTTCACCAGCGAGACCTCGAAGTGGCCGCGGGCTGGGGCCACCCAGCGCAACGCGAGGTCCGGACCCGAGCCGCCGCCGCCGCAGCTTGCCTCGTGCGCGGAGTTGGAGTGCCCGGCGGTGCTCCAGACGGAGTCCAACGACTCGCTGTTCAGGGAGGCGTCCCAACAGACGGGGCAGGTCCCGCAATCGAGTGGGCAGCTGCGGCAGTCCTCGCCATTCGCGCAGAGGCCATCGCCGCAGGCCGAGTGGCCGCTCGAGCAACCCGGGCAGGCGTCCTGGGCCGTGCGATTGTCAGAAGCGGACGGGCCCAAGAAGCAGCCGACGAGGGCGAGCGAGGCGAGCAAGGCAAGAGCGACGCGGCCCATTTCCGATCCCGGTTTGCGGTGGAGACCTGCCTGCGAGACACCCACGAGGGGACCGCCTGGTTAGCTGCCTGGAGGACCGGCGCGCCGGCGCCGCCTGCCAGGCCCGGCGCCGACAGTCTCGAGGCCGACCCTTGGGCGCAGGTCGTCTGGTCGGCGCGGTTCGACGCGCCGGGGTTCTATGCGGAGCTGGTTCGGGAGCTCGGGCGGCGGGGGTTCTGACGGCGGCGCCTATCCTTGCCCGGGGGCAAGCCGCGGAAGCGAAAAGAAGAAAGCCGCGCCGCGATCGACTCCCCCTTCCGCCCAGGTCCGGCCGCCGTGCCGAGCAATGATCCGGCGCACATTCGCCAGGCCGACCCCAGTGCCCTCGAATTCACTGGCGCTGTGCAGCCGCTGGAACACGCCGAACAGCTTGTCCGCGTACTTCGGGTCGAAGCCGACGCCGTTGTCGCGCACGAAGACGACCCGTTCGTCGCCCGAGCCCGTCTCGGAGCCGATTTCGATCTCCGCCGAAGCGCGGGTCCGGGTGAACTTCACCGCATTGGAAAGCAAGTTGACGAGCACCTGGCGCAGCATCGGGCCATCGCCGGCGACGACGGGAAGCTCGCCGACCTCCCAGCGGATGGCTCGGTTGCGCGTCTCGAGCTCGAGCTCGCGAATGGTTTCCCGCACCAGCGCTGCGAGGTCCACCGGCGTTCGGGCGAGCTCGCCGCGCCCGGCCCGAGAGAAGGAGAGCAGGTCGTCGATCAGTCGCCCCATCCGCGCCGCCGCGTCGGAGGCGGAGGTGAGGTAGTGCTTGCCCTTCGCGTCGAGCGCGTTGGCGGCGCGCTTCTCGAGGAGCTCGAGAAACCCGCTCGCGTGGCGCAGCGGCGCGCGCAGGTCATGGGAGACCGAGTAAGCGAACGCCTCCAGCTCCCGATTGGCCTCTTCCAGTTGTGTCGTCCGGTCCCGGACGCGCCGTTCGAGCTCGAGGTTGAGCTCCCGGGTCGCAGCCTCGGCGCGCTTGCGCTCGGCGATCTCCTTCTCGAGCTTCCGGTTGGCCGATCGCAGCTCCTCCGTGCGCGCCTCGACGCGGAGCTCCAGGGCATCGCGCGCTCGCCGCAGCCGGTCGCCTTGCAAGCGATTCTCGAGCGCGAGCGACAGGAAGTTGCCGAGATTGACGATGAATGGCCTATAGGGCTCGAACACCTCGCCTGCGTCGACGCAAAGGACGAAGAAGCCAAACCGGGAGCTGGCGGTCCGTAGGCCAATGGTGCAGAGGCCCTGCGTCTCCCGCAGCGCACAGTCGGGAAAGCTCGCGTCGGCTCCGCTTTCCAACTGGGCTTTGCGCAGGCGCTCGCAGTCGGCGCACGCCTCGAGGCCGAATGCTCCTTCTTGCGACGAGGCGCCCGGAAGGCATACTCGGGCGACGCTCACGCCCGGCACCGACGCCAAAGCGCGCGCATAAAAGTCCGCGACGTGCTTCCGGGTCGGCAGCACGGAAAGGAAGTTCTGGGCCGCGAGGAGCTGACCGAGGACGCGCGCATCGGCCTGTGGGAGGTCGCGCCCCTCCTCGCGCTGGCTGCCGCCCGGTAACGACATAACGCCCCCTTGCTGCGCGGGCTGCGCCGCGCGCGCTCGGCAGGACGCATCCAGATCACCGCCCTGGTGACAACGCTCGGCGATGGGCAAAAGGTGGCGCTGCCGCCGCGCGCCGACGGCGGTCGTCTGTCCGTTCACGGGCGCGAATAAAAAGCGACAGGGCGCGCCAGCAGAGCGGTCGCCGGGTCCCTCCTTCGCCGGGCCTTCGGGGGCACCTCGCGCCCGGTGCTCTGGAGCGGGGCCGCCGATCCCTTCAGGCGCCGTCTGCCGACAGCGGCACAGAGCCGCGTAAGATGCATCTTGCGATAAGGAATCGCGCAGAAATAGATGCTCCAGATCTCAACGTCCGAGGCGCCCGGATGGCGAGGCGCGAGGAGGGCGCATGCCAGAGGGCATGTAACCGACGAGCAACGACGCCAGCCGGGATGGATTGGACGTTGAGATGGAGCAGATATTTCGGAGCGATGACTAAGGCAGCGGGAGAAGAAGAACACGACCATGAATGAGCGAAAGATGCCCTCGATGGGCTTCACTGAAGAGCACCTCCCCGGTGCGACCCACGTCTGCCTCATCTTCGAGAACGAAGATCAACGCCGGAGGACCGTGTCCGAATTCCTGGCGGCGGGCGTCAGGCAGAAAGAGATGGTTCGCTATTTCGCGGACGCGACCTCTCCGGAGACCGTCCGCGCCTGGCTCGTGGAGAAGGGAGTCGAGGTGGCGGCAGCAGAGGAGAGTGGCGCCTTCGCGATATCCAACGCCGTGAGCGCTTACTGTCCCGGTGGCAGCTTCGAGCCCAAGGTGCCAATCGCCGGAGCGATGCAGCGCTATATCGTCGCCGAGCGGGACGGCTTTACGGGAGTGCGAACCAGCGGTGAAATGAGCTGGGTCCTGAAAGGCAATCGCGGCTCCGAGCGATTCTTGGAATATGAAGCCCTGCTCAACACCATTTCCATAGACTTTTCCCATACGGGAATGTGTCAATACGATGCCCGGCTCTTCGACGGGGCGACGCTTTTCAACGTCCTACAGGTCCATCCCTTCATGGTGGCCCAGGGTCAGGTCGTCAGGAACCCGTACTACGCGAAGCCGGGAGAACCTTCGTTGAAGATCTGAACGGGCTCGGTGCGCCTTTGCCGCGTCACGCCGCGGCGCGGGAGCCTTCGTGCTGGATGGCGCCCCTTTTCGGATCTGACCGAGGGCGATCGCCATCGCCCGCACCGAGATCGCGAGGGGGGGTGAGCGCCGGGTTCGGCCAGAAGCGAAACCGGCGCAAACACCTCTTTCACTTCCAGCTTCGTGTCCTCACGAAACGCCCGTCGACCCCTCCGCCGCCGGCATGGATGCCGGTCGCCGGGCGCCATAGCGCCTCCGAGTCACGCGATGAGGCTGGGGAAAGGCCGTGAGAAGGCGCCGCGGTGGCGCGCCCCTACTCCTCCGGCTCCGGCCCCGCAGCGGGGCTCGGCCCCGCGAGCCCCAGCTTCGCCAGCCGGTAGCGCATCGACCGGAACGTGAGCCCCAGGAGCCGCGCGGCCGATTTCTTGGTGCCGCCCGCTTGCTCGAGCGCCAGCTTCAGGAAGCGCCGCTCGACGTTGTCCAGGTAAGCCTGGAGGTCCATGCCCTCCGGCGGGAGCACCATCGCCGCCTCGGGCACCGCGGGGTCGACGCCGCGGACCTGATGAGGCAGGACGTCCGCGGCGATCTGCCCGCCCTCGGCGAGCGTCACCGCGCGCTCGATGGCGTTCTGCAGCTCGCGCACGTTGCCGGGCCAGGCGTAGCTCTGGAGGTGCGCGAGCGCCTCCTTCGAGAGCGCCAGCGCCGGCCGGTCGGCCTCGGCGCTGTAGCGCAGGACGAAGTGCTCGGCGAGCGCCGCGATGTCCTCGCGCCGCTCGCGCAGCGGGGGGACGCGAATCTGGATGACGTTGAGCCGGTAGAACAGGTCCTCGCGAAACCCGCCCTCCTTCACCTCTTCCGAGAGGTCGCGGTTGGTCGAGGCGATGATGCGCACGTCCACCTCGAAGTCCCGCGCCCCGCCCACCGGCTTGATCCGCCGCTCCTGGATGGCGCGCAGGAGCTTGACCTGCGCCGCCAGCGGCAGCTCGCCCACCTCGTCCAGGAAGACCGTCCCGCCCTGGGCCGCCTTGAAGAGGCCCGGCCGGTCGACGTTGGCGCCGGTGAATGCGCCGCGCACGTGGCCGAAGAGCTCGCTTTCCACCAGCCCCTCGGGGATGGCGCCGCAGTTGATGGGCACGAAGGGCGCCGCGGCCCGCTGGCTCCGCGCGTGGATGGCCCGCGCCACCAGCTCCTTGCCCACGCCCGACTCGCCGAGGATGAGCACCGTGGTCCGGCCCGCCGCCACCTTCTCGACCAGGCCGGTGACCTCGCGGATGGCGGCGCTCGACCCCACCATCCCCGCGATGCGCGCGGCCGCGGGCTCCCGCGAGGCGAGGCGGATCTTGAGCGACTCGTTCTCGCGCGCCAGGCGCCGCTTCTCCAGCGCCTTCTCCACCAGGACCGCCAGCTCCTCGTTTTTGACGGGCTTGGTGAGGTAGTCGTACGCGCCCAGCTTCATGGCCTGGATGGCGTTCTCCATGGTGGCGAACGCGGTGAGCAGCACCACCTCGACCTCGGGCTGGGCCGCCTTGAAGGCGCGCAGGACGTCCAGCCCGCTCTCCTTGCCGATCCGCAGGTCGGTGAGCACCAGGTCCAGGTCCTCGGAGTCCGCCTTGGCGAGCGCGGCCGCGCCGTCGGCGGCGGTGAGGACCTCGTGCCCGCTCTTGCGCAGGAGAATCTCGAGGTACTCGCGCATCGAGCGCTCATCGTCCACGACCAGGATCCGCGCCATCGCCGCCTCTCGCTCCACGCCCGGCGCCGCCGGGTCCACCTCTCCCCATCCCTCCTCGCGAGCGGGGAAGGATGGGGCGGGGTTAAGGCCCAGTCTAACCGGGCGCCGCGGTGAAGGACGCGCCGTCGGCCGCGGGCAGGCTGATTCGGAAGGTCGCTCCCAGGCCCTCCTGGCTCTCGACCTCGATCTGCCCGCCGTGGCCTCCGACGATGCTGTGGACGATGGCGAGGCCAAGGCCCGTGCCCTGCTCCTTGGTGGTGTAGAACGGCTCGAAGACGTGCTCCAGTGCGTCGCGGTCGATGCCGGGCCCGCTGTCGGCCACGGTGAGCTCCACCCGCCCGCTCTCGGTCCGCGCGCCGATGCGCACCTGTCCGCCCCCGGGCATGGCATCGGCGGCGTTGGCGAGCAGGTTCCACAGGAGCTGGCCGAGCTGCCGCGCGTCTGCCAGGAGGACCGGGTCGCCGTTCAGCTCGGTGGTCACCTCCACACCGCGCCGCGCCGGGTCGTTGCTGAAGAGCATCAGCGTCGAGGTGATGACCTCGCGCAGGCGGACGGGCTCGAGCTGCGCCGGCGACGGCCGAGCGAACTGCAGGAAATCGGAGACCAGGCCGTTCAGGCGGTCGGCCTCGCGCAGCACGATGCCCATGAGCTTCTGCTCGTCCTCGGCGAACGCCTTCCCCTCGCTCAGGAGCTGGATGCTCCCGCTCATGGAGGCGAGCGGGTTGCGCAGCTCGTGAGCCAGGCCCGCCGCCATGGCGCCCACCGCCGCGAGCTGCTCGGCGCGGCGCATGGCTTCCTCGCGCGCGCGGATGCTCGTCAGGTCCTCCAGGGCGACGACGTGCCCGCGGTTCGCGCCCTCGCGGTCGAAGAGCGGCGCCACCGAGAATTGGAGCCATTTGCGCTCGCCCGCGGGCGTCGCGTGCTCGCACTCGAACCGCGCCAGGCCGCTCAGGCGCTCGAAGTGGCCCGCCAGCTCGGGCAGGTGCTGGACGATGGGGTCGCCGTCGATTCTGAGCCAGGCTGAGCCGGCAGATCTGCTCAGCCGCGCGGTTCACGAAGGTGATGCGCCCGAAGCGGTCGGCGGTGATGATGCCGCTCGCGATGGAGCGCAGGATGGACTCCTGGTGGCGCTGCAGCGCGAGGTAGTCGCCCTCGCGGACGCTCAGGCGCTCGCGCGCCGCCCGCCACTGCTCAGCGAGGTAGCTGGCGAGCGCCGCGGTGAGAAAGATGGCGCTGGTGTTGGCGAGCAGCGAGAAGGCGAGCTTGGGCCACGGCAAGGGCGAAGACACGGCCAAAGGGTTCGGCGCGGGCAAGAGCCCCGCGTTGAGGCCCAACAACACCAAGCCCAGCGCGGCGGTGGAGCCCGCGGCCGCCAGGATCGCCCCCTGGCGATAGAGCAGCACCGCGGCGCTGACCACGGCCAGCGGGAACAGGAAGACGACGAAGCTCTCCGCGCCACCGGTCATGTAGACCAGGCCGCTCGCGATGACGACGTCGCCGGCGATCTGCGCAAAGGCGAGCGTGCGCAGGCGCTGCGCCGCCGAGCGCAACACCACCAGGTAGCCCAGCGACGCCGCGTAGGCGCCCACGATGATGGCGTAGAGGAACTGCTCGACCCGCCCGTAGGTCGGCTTCTCGCTCCCGCCCAAGAACACCAGGGAGGCGCTGACCAGCAGGATCGTCACCAGGACGAGCCGCAGCAGCGTCAGCCACACCAGGCGGCGGCCCAGGCCTTCGTCGGCCGGCCGCATGTCGAGAACGGAGGGCATGGCCTCCTGCACCAGCTACTTGATGGCGCCGGCGAGGCTGAAGATGGGCAGGTACATGGCGATGAGGAAGCCGCCGACCACGCCGCCCAAGAAGACCATCATGAACGGCTCGATCATGGAGGTGAGCGCGGCGACGCCGGCGTCGACCTCCTCGTCGTAGAAGTCGGCGACCTTGGAGAGCATCTGGTCCATGGCGCCCGTGGCCTCGCCGACGCCGATCATCTGGACCACCATGCTGGGGAACACGCCGGTCTCCATGAGCGGCGCGACCATGGTCTTGCCTTCGCTGATGCGCGCCCGCGTATAGAAGATGGCCGCCTCCACCGTCTTGTTGCCGGCGGTCTTGGCGACGACGTCGAGCGCGTCGAGGATGGGCACGCCGGAGCTGATCATGGTGCCCAGGGTGCGGGTGAACCGCGCCACGGCGATCTTGCGGATGAGCGGGCCGAAGACCGGGGTCTTGAGGACGAACTTGTCCCAGAGCACTCGGCCCTTGGGCCAGGCGAGGAACGCGCGAAAAGCCACCACCACGCCTGCGATCGCGCCGAGCAGCACGAGGATGTAGGACTGCAGCCAGTTGGACATGTCGACCACGAACTGCGTGGGCGCCGGGAGCGCGCTCCCGAAGTCCTTGAACATCTTCTCGAAGGTGGGCGTGACCTTGAGCAGGAGCACCGCGGTGACGCCGACCGCGATGACGAGGACGATGACGGGGTACGTCATGGCCCCCATCACCTTCTTCCTCAGCCGCTGGTTCTTCTCGATGTAGACCGCCAAGCGGTTGAGGATGGTGTCGAGGATGCCGCCGATCTCGCCCGCAGCGACCAGCTGGACGTAGAGCTCGTCGAAGACCTTGGGGTGATCGCGCAGCGCGTCGGCGAAGGTGGAGCCGCTTTCGACCTTGGTCTTGACCGCGACCAGCGTCGATTTCATCGCCGGGTTGTCGCTCTGCCCCGCGAGCAGGTCCAGGCACTGCACCAGCGGAAGGCCCGCGTCGATCATGGTGGCGAAGGTGCGGGTGAAGACGACGAGGTCCTTGCTGCCGACGCCGCCGAAGCCCGGGAGGCGGATGTTGAGCTCCAGGGGCTTCTTCTTGACCTTGACTGGCTGGTAGCCGAGCGAGCGGAGGCGGGCGCTCACGACCTCGGCGTCGGCGGCCTCCATCTCGCCCTTCTTGGACTCTCCACTCCGAGCCTTGGCCTCCCACTGCCAGACGGGCAACTTGGATTTGGCGGGTGTCGCGGGGGCCGCCTTGGTCGCGGCAGCGGGGGCTGGAGACATGCGACCTCCGAAAGCTTCACGAAGCGAAAACCTCCGCCTGTCGGGCGCGGGGCACTTTCCGCCATCTTATCAAACTCAGCGCTGCCCGCCGCCTCCGGCCTGCCGCGCGGCGCCGCCGGCGACTCCGCCGAGCATGTTGCGCAGCTCGTCGGGCTCGGACGAGCGGGCGAACGCCTCGTCCACCGTGATGAGCCGCTTCTGCACCAGGCTCAGCAGAGACTGGTTGAAGGTCTGCATCCCGTACTTCTGCTGGCCCACCTGCATCTGCGAGTAGATCTGATGGACCTTGTCCTCGCGGATGAGGTTCCGGATGGCCGGGTTGGGGATCATGATCTCCATGGCCAGCACCCGCCCCGGGGCGCCGTTGCGCGCGAGGAGCGCCTGGCTGACGACGCCCTCCAGCACGAACGACAGCTGCGCGCGAATTTGCGGCTGCTGGTACGGCGGGAAGACGTCGAGGATGCGGTTGATGGTCTGCACACAGCTATTGGTATGCAGAGTGCCGAACGCGAGGTGGCCGGTCTCGGAGACCACCATGGCGGCCTCGATGGTCTCCAGGTCGCGCATCTCGCCGATGAGCACCACGTCCGGGTCCTGCCGCAGGATGTACTTGAGCGCCAGCTTGAACGACCGCGTATCGGCGCCCACCTCGCGCTGGTTCACCAGGCAGTTCTTGTGCGGGTGCAGGTACTCGATGGGGTCTTCGATGGTGATGATGTGCTCGTGACGATCGGTGTTGATCTTGTCGATGATGGAGGCGAGCGTGGTGGACTTGCCCGAGCCCGTAGGTCCGGTGATGAGGACGAGGCCGCGCGGCTTCTTGGAGAGCTCGGCGATCGCCGTCGGCAGCCCCAGCTCCTGGAAGGTGAGGATCTTGAAGGGAATGGTCCGGAAAGCCCCGCCCACCGCGCCGCGCTGCATGAAGACGTTGGCGCGGAAGCGGCTGAGGCCCTTGACGCCGAAGGAGAGGTCGAGCTCGTTCTCCTCCTCGAACTTGTGCTTCTGCGCGTCGGTGAGGATGGAGTAGCAGAGCTGCTTGGTCTCCATGGGCGTGAGCGGCGCGGTCTTGAGCGGGACCAGCTTCCCGTCGATGCGCAGCTGCGGCGGCGAGTTCGCCGTCACGTGCAGGTCGCTCGCGCCCTTCTCCACCATCGCCTTGAGCAGCTGATGCAGGTTCGCCACGGGTTTAGGCTCCAGGCTCCAGGCTTCAGGCTCTAGGAGCTGCTTGGGTTGAGGCTCCAGGTTTCGCGGAGCTGCGGCATTCTTGACCTGAGGCCCGAAGCCTGAGGCCTGGAGCCTGCTTCTAGAACTTGTCCGGCGCGGTGTTGCCCACGACTTCTTCCAGGCTGGTCGTGCCTTCCATGAGCTTGTTCAGGCCCGCCATCCGCAGGGTCTGCATCCCCAGACGAATGGCCTCCTGCTTGAGCTCGGCGGCGGAGGCGCCGTTGATGACGACCTCCTTCAGGCCGTCCCAGAACGGCATGACCTCGTAGAGCGCGATGCGGCCCTTGTAGCCGCGGTCGTTGCACTTGCTGCAGCCGCCCGGCTCGAACACCTGGAATGTGCCGATCTTCTCGGGGGCCAGCCCCGCGTCGAGCAGGGCCTGCTCGTTGACCTCCGCGGGCTTCTTGCACTCCTGGCAGAGGCGCCGCGCCAAGCGCTGGGCGAGGATCAGGTTGACCGAGGCCGTCACCAGGAAGGGCTCGATGCCCATGTTCAGGAGGCGGCTGATGGTCGACGGCGCGTCGTTGGTGTGCAGAGTGGAGAGCACCAGGTGACCGGTGAGGGCCGCCTTGACGCCGATCTCCGCGGTCTCGAAGTCGCGGATCTCGCCGATCATGATGATGTCGGGGTCCTGCCGCAAGAAGCTCCGCAGCGCCGCGGCGAAGTTGAGGCCGATCTCGTCGTGCATCTGCACCTGGTTGATGCCGGCGAAGTTGAACTCGACCGGGTCCTCCGCGGTGGAGATGTTGTCGGCGACCTTGTTCAGCTCCGAGAGCGCCGAGTAGAGCGTGGTGGTCTTGCCCGAGCCCGTGGGCCCGGTGACCAGCACCATGCCGTAGGGCCGGTCGATGGCCTCCTTGAACTGCCGCAGCGGGTCGCCCTCGAAGCCCAGCCGCGTCATGTCCAGCTGCAGGGTGGACTTGTCCAGGAGCCGGAGCACCACCTTCTCGCCGAACAAGGTGGGGCAGACCGAGACGCGGAAGTCCATCTCCTTGCCGCCGCCCAGCTTCAGCTTGATGCGCCCGTCCTGCGGCAGCCGCCGCTCGGAGATGTCGAGCGAGGCCATGATCTTCAGGCGGCTGGTGATGGCGTTCTTGAGCTTCATCGGCGGCTTCATCACTTCGTAGAGCACGCCGTCGATGCGGAACCTTACCCGAAAGTCCTTTTCGTAGGGCTCGACGTGGATGTCGGAGGCCTGCTTGTTGATGGCGTCGAGGAGAATGCGGTTGACGAGCTTGACCACCGGGGCGTCGTCGGCGAGCTTGGCCAGCTCGGCCGAGTCGTCGCCGTCGCTCTCGTCGGCCACCTCGATGCCGCCGTCGTCGAAGTCGCCGAGGATCTCCTCGAGCGAGGGGCCCTTGGGCGCGTAGTAGCGCTCCACGGCCTCGCGGATGGCCATCTCCGAGGCCACCACCGTCTCGATGTTGTACCCGGTGAGGAACTTGATGTCGTCCATCGCGAAGATGTTCGACGGATCGCTCATGGCGATGATGAGCGATGCCCCCGCGCGGTTGACCGGGATGATGAGGTGCTTTTCGCAGACTTCTTTGGGGACGAGCTTGATGATCTCGGGATCGATATCGAAGTCTTTGAGGTTGATCGCCGGGACGCCGTACTGCTTGGACAGAAAGTCGGTGAGCTTCGACTCTTCGATGGCGCCGGTCTTGATGAGGTGATAGCCGATCCGCCCGCCGTTCCTCGATTGCTCCTCCTGGGCCTTCTTGAGCTGAGCCATCGAGATGAGGTTCTCGCGGACCAGCAGCTCGCCAAGTCGACCACTCATTTATTTGCACCTTCCGCCTTGATGCGCATCGAGCGAGGTTTCGACTCTACGCGGCGCCCGAAGGGCCGGTCAAGGCGGCGATCCGCGGCCTTTCAGAGTGAAAAAACGCTCGATGCGCGGCCGCTTGCCCTGGTTCGCCGGCGTTGACAGCGCCGGCCCGCCCGCGGCTAGATGGCCCTCGCGTGATCGCCCCCCGAGCAACCTTGAGCAGGCCTTTCGCCGACGATCCGGACGACCGGCGCCGGTACGGGCGCTATTACACGCCCGCGGCGATGGTGGACGCGCTGCACCGGCTCCTGGCGAACGCCCTCGAGCGTTCGGGCCTTCCGCCCCAATCCTGCGCCCTGGTCGACCCCGCGTGCGGCCCGGGCGCTTTCTTGGCGGCGCCTCTCGCGGGGCGCTACCGCGCAAGCATCGGCCTCGACCTCGACGCGAGGGCGCTCGCCGAGGCGCGGCGCCGTTGCCCCGGGGCCTCTCTCCTCTCCGGCGACGCCTACGGCGACGGGCTGACCGCTCTCTGCGAGCGCTTGGCCGGCCGTGGGCCCGCCGCGGTCATCGGCAACCCGCCCTACCTCGCCAACAGCGCCCTGTTGCGCTCCGGGCGCTACCGCGAGGTCCGCGACGCGCTCTTGCCGTTCGCGCGCGAGGTCCCGCGCGGCACCTCCATCCGCGACGACTACGCGCTCTTCTTCGGCGTGGCCGACCGGCTCGTCGAGGCGGCCGGGGGCCGGGGCGCCATCGCGTACGTCACCAGCGACACCTTCGTCGACAACTTCCTCTACGCGCCCATGCGGCGTTGGCTCCTGTCGCGCTACCGCCTGCACGCAGTGGTCGAGCTGGGGCCCAAACTCTTCGAAGGGACCAAGGTCGCCACCGCGCTCTCGGTTTGGGTGCGCGAGGCCGCGGGCCACGGCGGGCGCCGGTTTGGCCACTTGCGGCTGTCGGGCGAGCCCTCCGACCGCCTGGCCTCGCTGAGCGCGCTGCCCGCGCTCGCGAGCGCCCGGCCGCACGGCGAGGCGCAGCTGCTCAACGCCCCCAGCACCTCACAGGCCCGCGCCCTGGAGTCGATGCGCGCCGCGGGCGACCGCATCGGCCAGGTCTTCGCGGTGACCTTCTCCGGCCTCAAGACCCGCTTCGACGAGCTGCTCGCCGACGCCGACCGCGACGCGCTCGAGCGCCGCATGAAGGCGTTCTTCGCCGCGCGCTCGGCCAAGGCCTTCGCCCTGCGCCACGGCATTCCTCCGCCCGCTCTCGACAAGCTCGAGCAGGCGCTGCGCGCGCGGCGCGGCACCGCCTTCACCGCCCAGGCCATTCGCCCGTTCGCGCGCTACGCGGGCGTCCGTCACCGCTTTCGCGTGCCCGAGAGCGCCATGGCCTTCGCCTACGTCGACCCGGCGCTCATCCCCCGGGGCGACCACCGCTTTCGCGGCAACCTCGACCCTCACCAGCTCGCGCCCAAGCTGGTCTTCAACGTCCGCGAAACCCCGTTGAGCGCCGCCGTCGTCGAAGGCCCGACCTGCATCCACGACTATCGGCACTCGCGGTTCGCGCCGCTGTTCGCCCCGCAGGCCGTGGTGCGCCTAGGGCTGAAGGCGGCGCGCCCGGGGGCGAGCCTGGGAAGCCCGGCGCTCAACCTGGCGCCCGACTGGGCCCGCGCCGCTTGCGCGCTGCGCGAGCCTTCGGACCTGCTCCACTTCCTCTGCGCCGTCGTCAACTCTCGAATCGTCCGAGAGCGCTTCGCGCCCCTGTGTGGCGAGAGCGAGGAGCTGCCCATCCCCCGCGTGTCCGGGCGGGCGCTGCGCGTCGCCCAGGGCCTGGCCGATGCGGCGCGCGCCGCGGCGCCGGGCGACGAACTCCCGGAGAAAGCCGAGCGCGCCGTCACCGCCCTCTACGGCCTCTGAGCCGAGACAGCGAGAGCCCCATGGCACCCGCGCTCCGCCTTATCCCGGGTGCTTCTTCTCCAGCAGCTGCTGGCGCGATCGGCATCAGATTCACGGCCCTTCGGTGGCAGAAAGGGGTCGCTGCACCGGCCGACTTTCCAATGTGGCTGTACGGTCTCCGAGCAGCCAGTGCAGCGGCCCCTTGAGGAGTACGCCCTCCGCTCCAACCAGCTCGCTCTTCCTCTCGACGTTGTGGTGCCCTCCACACCTCGAGAAGTCCCGCGACGATTCTGAGGTGATGTCGGAGCGATCCAGGTCGAGTTGCTCGCTGCTGGCCACAGCACTGAGGATGTTTTCCTTTGCTGACGTAATGCGCACTTGACCCGATGTCACGCCTACGCGACAACCGGCGCCATGGATCGCCTTCGAAACAGGCTTGTCGAGCTTCGGCACAAGCACGGTCTGAAGCAGCAGGAGCTCGCCGACCGCGCGGGAACCACCCGCCAGAGCTTGAGCGTGCTCGAGGCCGGGCGCAGCACGCCCTCGACGACCCTCGCCCTGCGTCTGGCCCAAGCACTTGAGTGTCAGGTCGAGGACCTTTTCTGGCTTGAGGAGAACAGCTCCTCTCTCACTGCTGAAGTCGCCGGCGTGGCGGGGGGCCACGTGAGCTCCCGTTCTCAGGCGCGGGCGCAGGCAGATCATCATCGCCAGGTCGGGGGCGCGGCCAAGGGGGACCGAGTTCTCGTCATCTTCGCCGGCGGCAAATGGGTGGCCCATCGCCTGCCTCCAGAGGCCAGCCAATCCCTTTCGACAGCAGCGGATGGCGTTGTCGCCGGGCCCAGCGGCAAATACCAAGCGGAAGGCGGCGCGGTGCTCGCCAAGGTGGCGCTTCTCCGGGACCAAGAGGAGCTGCGCGATACTCTTCTCTGCGTTGGTTGTGCACCTGCCCTCGGAGTCTTGTGCGCTCGCGCATCTCTACGAAGTGCTGGCCAGCGCGTCCTATGGCTGGAGCGTTCGAGCTCCGCCGCCCTGGAGATGCTTCGGCGCGGTCATGCTCACATTGCAGGAGCACACCTCTTCGACGAGGACAGCGGCGACTTCAATGTGCCTTTCGTGCAACGCTTGCTGCCGGGCCACTCCATGCTGGTGTTCAACCTCGTGCGATGGGAGGCGGGCTTGCTCGTCGCTCCGGGGAATCCGCGAGGGCTCCGAGGGGTCGAGGACCTCGCGCGCCCCGACGTGGCTATCGTGCCGCGGGAGGCGGGTACGGGGGCGCAGAAGCTGCTCGAACGTATGCTCGGACGAGCAGGCATTCCTGCCGACAGCGTCAAGACCCGGGGCCCGGTGGCCGCCGGCCACATGGACGTCGCCCGCGCGGTGGCGATGAGCGTTGCCGATGCCGGCGTCTCCATCCGGAGCGCGGCGCTGTCGCTTGGCTTGGACTTCCTGCCCCTCGCCGAGGAGCGGTTCGACCTCATCGTCTCGAAGGAGCTGACGGACGACCCTCGAGTCATTCGACTGCTCGACACCTTGTCGAGCAGGCCATTCCATCGAGAGCTCGAGAGCCTTGGTGGTTACGGCGTGCGTGAATCCGGGCACCTCATCGCAGGAACGGGTCACGCATGAACAGTACTCTTCTTCGACGCTCGCGATCCCTTCTACAAAGAGAACGTGGCGGCGGCCGCGTTGCTTGCCTACCTGAAGAGCGACGCCGCCAAACGCATCATCCGCGCCCACGGCTACGAATTCTGATCCCAAATCCGAAAGGACACCTGCGATGAAACTGATCAACCCCCTCCTGACAGCCTGTTTGCTGGTCCTGGCTCCCCCTGCCCATGCCGAGAAGATCACCATCGCGGCAGCGGCCGACCTCAAATTCGCAATGGATGAAATCGTCGCCACATTCAAGAAAGCCAACCCAGCCGAAGAAGTAGACGTGGTCTACGGCTCATCGGGCAAATTTCAAACCCAGATCCAACAGGGTGCTCCGTATGACTTGTTCTTCTCGGCCGACATCGCTTTCCCCCGAGAATTGGCCAAGGCCGGCTTTGCGGCTTCGGACGTGAAGCCCTATGCCTTCGGGCGCATCGTCCTGTGGAGCGCGAATCTGGATGCGACCAAGTTGACCTTGGCCAGCCTCACCGAGCCGTCGATAGCTCGCATCGCGATCGCCAACCCGAAACATGCTCCGTACGGCAAGCGTGCTGAAGAGGCGCTGCGCGCGTCGGACTTATGGGACAAACTGGAGCCCAAGCTGGTCTACGGCGAGAACATCGCCCACACCGCCCAATTCGTCCAGACCGGCAATGCTCAGGTGGGCATCATTGCGCTATCGCTGGCAGTAAGCCCTGAATTGGCGAGCAAAGGTGGGTATTGGCCAATTCCCGACAAATTACATCAGCCCCTCGAGCAGGGCTACATCATCACCCTGCGTGCCAAAAGCAATGTTTTGGCAAGACGGTTCGCCGATTACATGGGCAGCAAGCCGGCCCGGGCCGTGATGACGAAGTATGGATTCGTGCTGCCCGGCGAAGTGGCCGGCAAATAGACACTGGGGAAGTGAATGGATATGCGACAACGCGCAGGAAAAGGCTTCGTTGCCGGTTCCCTGATTGGCACTCTGGGTGGTTTGATCGGTCTGGGTGGCGCCGAATTTCGACTTCCGGTGCTCGTCGGGGTGTTCCGGCTTGCCACCTTGGAGGCGGTCATCCTCAACAAGGCCATGAGCCTGGTGGTGGTCGCCGCAGCGCTGGTCTTCCGGGCCAAGGCGATCCCGTTCGACCAGCTGGTCCACCACGTCGATGTCGCATTGAACTTGCTGGCGGGGAGCCTCATTGGCGCATGGTGGGCGGCGGGTCACGCCATGACCATGCCGCGCCAATGGCTCAACCGAATCATCATGGTGCTGCTCGTGGGCTTGGCCTTGCTGATGCTTTTCGAATCCTGGCTTGGCGTGCACGATGGTGCAGCACCGCTTCTTCCCGCCGGAGCGGTTCGCATTTTCGCGGGGCTGGCTGCCGGGTTTGGGATCGGCATGGTCGCGGCACTGCTCGGCGTCGCTGGGGGGGAGCTGCTGATTCCGACCATCGTCTTGCTCTACGGCCTGAATATCAAGCTCGCCGGCAGTTTGTCCCTGATGGTTAGCCTGCCGACCATGATCGTGGGCTTCGCCCGCTACAGCGGTTCGGATGCTTTCGCCGTGCTGCGCCAGGAGCGCCCCCTGTTCCGCTGGATGGCGGTGGGGTCGATTGTCGGCGCGGGCGTCGGCGGCCTGCTGCTGGGATTGATTCCAGCTCAGGTGCTGATCACCGGCCTCGGCCTCATTCTGCTGATCTCGGCGGTGAAGATCTTTCAGCATGCCCGTTGACGTTACGAAAGAAACGAATGCTATTGACTGAAAGCGACCTCCAGGCAATCTGGCTCACCGTCAGGCTGGCATGCAGCGTTACCGCGATTCTGCTGATCCTGGGCACGCCCATGGCATGGTGGCTGGCGCGCACCCGTTCGAAGTGGAAAGGGCCGGTCGGCGCAATGGTTGCCTTGCCCCTGGTGTTGCCACCGTCGGTGCTGGGCTTCTATCTCTTACTGGCGATGGGGCCGAATGGGCCCGTTGGGCGTGTCACTCAAGCTCTCGGCGTCGGCCCACTGCCGTTCACCTTCTGGGGCCTGGTATTGGCGTCGGTATTCTACTCCATGCCATTCATGGTCCAGCCCGTGCAAACCGCTTTCGAGGCCATCGGCGACCGACCTCTGGAGGTGGCGTGGACGCTGGGCGCCTCGCCCTCGCGCGCATTTTTCACCGTGGCGGTACCGCTTGCGTTGCCGGGTTTCTTGACAGCCAGCATCCTGACCTTCGCGCACACTGTCGGTGAATTTGGAGTCGTGTTGATGATTGGCGGCAATCTCCCAGGCATGACTCGGGTCGCCTCGGTACAGATCTATGATCATGTGGAGGCGCTGGAATATGGTCAGGCCCATCGCCTGGCAGCCGTCATGCTGAGCTTCTCGTTTCTGGTGCTGCTGGCCCTTTACGCCTGGCGGCCGAGCTCGAAGAAGGGAACATGACGTGGCAGGCATCGAGGCGCGGTTTTGCATCGGCTGGTCGGGGTTTTCGCTCGACGTCGACTTGGAGCTGCCGTCGCGTGGCGTGACGGCGTTGTTCGGCCATTCGGGCTCGGGAAAGACGACGCTCTTGCGCTGCATCGCGGGTCTCGAAAGAGCACCCCAAGGGCGACTCGTCGTCGACGGGGAAGTCTGGCAAGACGCTGGGCGCTGGGTACCGACCCACAAGCGGCCGCTGGGCTACGTGTTCCAGGAGGCGAGCCTATTCGCGCATCTCACGGTGATGGGCAATTTGCGCTATGGCATGCGTCGCCGTTCAGATGCGCAGCGCGTGAGCCTGGATCATGCCATCAAGCTGCTCGGCATCGCCCAATTGCTCGACCGCAAACCTGATCGCCTTTCGGGCGGCGAGCGGCAGCGGGTTGCCATTGCTCGAGCGCTCGCTGCGACTCCGCGACTGTTGCTGATGGATGAGCCGCTGGCCGCCTTGGATCTGAAACGTAAGCAGGAGATCTTGCCCTACCTGGAGCGGGTGCACGACGAGCTGAAAATCCCAGTTCTCTACGTCAGCCATTCTCCGGAGGAGGTCTCCAGGCTGGCGGACCATCTGGTCGTCATGGAGGCTGGTCGAGCGATGGCACAAGGGCCCCTGGCGGAGACCCTGGCGCGGATAGACCTCCCCATCCGTCTGGGTGAAGACGTGGGAGTGGTCCTGGACGCCACCGTCGCCGATCGGGATGAGGTCTGGCATCTGGCGCGGCTGGACTTCAGCGGCGGCAGTCTGTGGCTCAGGGACCGAGGTGTTCCGGTCGGCCGCCGGGTTCGCGTGCGCGTCCTCGCGCGGGACGTGAGTCTCGCGCGCGAGCACAAGGACCCGAGCAGCATCCTCAACGTGCTGCCGGGGTTGGTTGACTCCTTGGGCGACGACGATCACCCCGGTTCTGCGCTGGCACGGGTTCGGGTCGGCGAGTCCTTCTTCATCGCTCGCCTGACCCGGCGGTCTGCCGACACCCTTGTGCTTGCGCCCGGCCAGCCGATCTGGGTGCAGGTAAAGTCCGTTGTCTTGACGGAGTGAGCAATCCGATGCTTGCTCCGTCGCTGTCGCCGGGAAGAAGCAGGCTCCGACGTGGAAGTTCGCAGAATTCGGCGTCGCGTCGCGGCTTTCGACGCCGCTTGCGCGCTGCGCGAGCCTTCGGACCTGCTCCACTTCCTCTGCGCCGTCGTCAACTCTCGAATCGAATCGTCCGAGAGCGCTTCGCGCCCCTTTGTGGCGAGAGCGAGGAGCTGCCCATCCCCCGCGTGTCCGGGCGGGCGCTGCGCGTCGCCCAGGGCCTGGCCGATGCGGCGCGCGCCGCGGCGCCGGGCGAAGAGCTCCCGCAGAAAGCCGAGCGCGCCGTCACCGCCCTCTACGGCCTCTGAGCCGGGGCTCGGCCGCGAGAGCGACGCCGCGCTTGCGCAGGCCTCGAAAAGAATAGAGCCACGGCTATTCTCGGCCGTCTACCGGGTGACCTGCTGTTTTGAAGTTTGCGGCAGCGGTCCCCGGACTGCCGGCGCCGAGGTCTGCGCCTCGATAGGGAGATCTCGGCCCGATTTGGCGCAAGGTCGGGACGAAAGGGGCCCGCGGCGACCCGCGGGCCCTCTCCTTCCGCCCTGCCCTGCCCTGCATCGGCCTGCTCGGCAGGAGCGCCGGCCTCAGGCCTTGGCCTTCCGAACCTCGCCCTTCAGCTCGATCTTTTTGGCCTGAACCTCCGGCTTCTTCGGGAGGACGACGGTGAGCACGCCGTTCTTGAGGTCTGCGCTCACGTGGTCGGCGTCGATGCCGCTGGGCAGCGTGAACGACCGCGAGAAGCTCCCGTAGTTGCGCTCCGACGAGTAATAGCGCTCGTCCTCCGCTCGCTTCTCCTCCTCGCGCTTCCCGGAGACGGTGAGGCGCTCCCCGGTGAGCGCCAGCTCGAGGTCGTCCTCCTTGATGCCCGGCAGATCGGCCCGGAAGACGAATGCGTCCTTGCTCTCTTTCACGTCGAACGACGGAGCGAAGCCCGCGCCTCCGAATCCGGGGATCATCTCCCGGAGCGGCTCCCAGCCCATGAGCTCCCGGATCATCTCGAACGGGTCGACCGTCCGAGCGGGCGCGCTCTCGCCCCTGCGAATGATGCCCGCCATTGGCGATCCTCCTTTCGTTTCTCTCCACGAGGCCGCTCTCGCGGCGCTCTTCGGATAAAATGATGCGTCGCCGCCTTTCGTGACGGGGCGGCCGGCGCGGCGCGCGAAGGCGCGCCCTGCCGACAGGCATCGGCTCGAAAGGTCGCCGACGAGCCGCGCGCCGCCTATCGCCCCTGCGGCGTCGGGGCGCAACGCACGGAAACGCCCTCGTCTCCGACGGCCCAAACCTCGCCCTGGCCGGCGCCCCAGACCGCGTGCAGGGCGGCGCTCGAGCCGCCCTCGACGGGGAGGTTGCTCCAGGCGCTGCCGTCGAAGTGGCGAAGCAGGCTGCCGACAGCCCAGAGGTCCTTGGGGCCGCTCGCCCAGAGCCCTTCGTAAACGGCGTCGACGGCGTCTAGAGTCTTCCACCCCTGTGCGCCGCGCGAGAACAGGGTCCCTCGAGAGCCGGCGCAGAAGATCTCCTCGCCAGCGGAGAACACCGCCGCGAGGTCCGAGTCCCCGGGGCCTGCCTCCTTGGCCCACCGCTCGCCTTTTAGCCGCGCGACCTCGGGCCGGCCGTCCTTTCCCTCCGACCGCTGCCCGACCGCCCAGATCTCTCGCCCGTCGGCGCCGGCCGCCGCGGCCCGCAAAGGCGGCCAGCGATCGGGCCCCACGAGCTGAGGCAGCCACCCTCGGCCGTCCCAGTGGAAGAGCGACGCGCTCGGGCGCCGCCCGTCCTCCCTCTCGCGGACGCCATCGCCCGAGGCGGCGTCGGTCCATCGCCGCGTCCCCGGGTCTTGGCCCAGCGCCCAGACGTCGTCGGTCGCCAGGGCGACGACCGCGCTGAACTGGTGGCGTGACCCCATGGGGACCTCGGCCCACTGCTTGCCGTCGAAGTGGAGCGCCTCGCCCGCCTGGCCCACGGCCCAGAGATCCTTGGCGCTCACGCCGCCGATTGCCAGGAGCTCCTGCTCGGTGCCGGTGGGGATCTGCAGCCAGCGCACGCCGTTCCACCGGAGCGCCACACCGGCCGCGCCGACGGCCCAGACCGCGTCGGGCTTCGCGCCCCACACCGCCCGCAAGGCGACCTTCACGCCCGTTTCCACCCTCTCACACCGCGGCCGCGGCGCCGGCTCGGCGGCTTGCCCCCAGGCGGCCGACGCCGGGGCCAGGGCGATGGCCGCCGCGCAACAGAGCGCGACGCGAAGTCTCCTCAGGGCCGTCCCACCACTGCGCATGTTCACGTGCGACCTCACCCGCGGATCTCGCCCGCTGCAGCACGGCAGGATCGCACGGTTCTTCAACCTAAGCGCGGGCGGAGCTCGCGCGCGGAAATCTCGCCCGCTTTGGCCGAGGCGGCGCCTCCCGGACGCCCGGCTTTCGCCGTTGCTTTGGCGGGGCGCTGCGCGCATGAATTCTCTCGCCCTTGGAACGCGCCAGGGGCCGGCCTTCTCTCCAGGGAGCGTTCGCATGTCGGCCCATCCATTTCCCGAGCTCTTCCAGAAGCTGCAGGAGCTCAAGGACCTCTCCGGCGTCCTCGGCCTTCTCGGCTGGGACCAGGAGACGTACATGCCGGCCAAGGCGAGCGAGCCGCGCGCGCACCAACTCTCGACCTTGCAGGGGCTCTACCACGAGCGCGTGACCGCCCCGGAGCTCGGCGAGCTCCTCGCCCGCGCTCAGTCGCGGACCGACCTGTCGGCCGAGCAACAGGCCATGCTGCAGAACGCCCAGTGGGAGCGCGACCGCGCCGTGAAGGTGCCGCGGCGGCTCGTCCAGGAGCTGGCCGAGCGGCAGTCTCGAGCGGTGGAGGCCTGGCGCGCCGCGCGCCAGACGCGGAACTTCGCCGCGTTCCAACCGCACCTCGAGGGGCTCATCCGCCTCAAGCGCGAGCAGGCCGACGCCCTGGGCCACGGCGGCGAGAGGTACGACGCGCTCCTCGAGGGGTACGAGCCCGGCATGCGCACGGCGCGGCTCGCGCCGCTGTTCCAGCGCCTGCGAGGTCAGCTGGTGCCGCTCGTCCAGGCCATCGGCGAGAGCGGCCGCAAGCCGAAGGATCCGTTCATTGGGCGAGCATTCGACCTGGACCGCCAGTGGGAGTTCACGGTGCGGCTCTTGAGGGACCTGGGCTTCGACCTGGAGGCCGGCCGCCAGGACCGCTCGACGCATCCGTTCACCGGCGGCGCGGGCCACCCGTTCGACGTGCGCCTCACCACGCGCCTGAGCCTGGACAACCCGTTCTCCGGCTTCATGAGCACCATCCACGAGTGCGGCCACGGGCTCTTCGAGCAAGGCTTCGCCCCCGAGCACGCGCGGACCTACCTGGCCCAGGCGCCCTCCTTGGGCCTGCACGAGTCGCAGAGCCGGTTCTGGGAGAACCTCATCGGCCGGAGCCGCGCCTTCTGGCGCCATTACCTGCCCGCGCTGCGCGGCCTCTTTCCCCGCGAGCTCGCCGACACCTCGCTCGACGAGCTCTACGCCTGGCTCAACCGGGTCGAGCCGAGCCTCGTGCGCGTCGAGGCCGACGAGGTGACCTACAACCTGCACGTCCTTTTGCGATTCGACCTCGAGCTCGCCATCCTGCGCGGCGACCTCGCCGCGGCCGACCTGCCGGAGGCGTGGAACGCCCGGATGAAGGACAGCTTGGGCGTCGTGCCTCAGGACGACGTCGAGGGCGTCCTGCAGGACATCCACTGGGCCTTCGGCGAGTTCGGCTACTTCCCCACCTACGCCGTCGGGAACCTCTACTCGGCCATGCTCCTCGAGGCCCTGACCCGCGAGCAGCCGGCGCTCTGGGAGGCCGTCGGGCGCGGAGAGCTTCGGCCCGTGCTCGACTGGCTCCGCGCCAAGGTCCACCGCCCCGGGCACCTCAGCGCCGCGGAGGACCGGGTCGAGGCGGTCACCGGGAAGAGACTCACCGAGGCGCCATTCATCGATTACCTGTGGTCCAAGTACCAGCCGCTGTACGGGCTGCCCGGGAGGTCGCCGTGACGCTCGCCGCCGCCTTGCTCGCCCTCGCCGCTGGCGCTGCCGCCGACGCCGGGTCGCCCGCACTCGGGCACCTCGACAACCTGGCCCAGGCACGCGCCGCTCTCTCGCACCCCGACCACCCGCTCCTCGTGCATTTCTGGGCGCTCTGGTGCCCGCCGTGCCTGGAGGAGCTGCCCCAGCAGGGCGCGCTGGCGCGCGAGGCGCGCGCGGCGGGCGCCGACGTCTTGTTCATCAACCTCGACCCGGTGGAGGACTCGGCGCGGGTGCTCAAGCAGCTCGCCAAGGCGCGCGCCCTGGACGGCCCCCGCCACGTCCAGCTCTCCGAGTCTCTCGACCCCGGTGCAGTGACGAGCCTCATCGACCGAGACTGGGACGCCAGCATCCCGGCGACGTTCGCCCTTCGACCGGGCGGCGCGGTCGCGGCGCGCTTCGTGGGGGCCATCTCACCCGAGGCCCGCGAGAACCTCTTGCGCGCCCTTCGCGCTCCCAAGGATGTCCAACCGGCGGCGCGCCGATGAAGGCGCCCTGCTCCGAGGAGGTTCCCCCGATGAAGGCAGAGACAATCCGAGTCAGCGGCTGGAGCTGCGAGGGCTGCAGCTCGCACACCGAGGGCGAAATCAAAAAGCTCGCCGGCGTGCAGTCCGTCAAGACCGACCTCAAGGCCGGCACGGCGCAGGTGACCTACGACGAGAGCAAGGTCACGCACGCCGATCTTGTCAATGCGGTCCTCAAGGCAGGTTACAGCCTCGCGCCGTAACGCCGCGCGGCCGCTTCGGCGACGCCGCCAAGAAGCCGGCGGCGCGGATGAGGACGACCTCCAGTCGAGATCATGAAAGGGGCGCGCCGCTCGAGCCGCGCCCCTCTCGTGAATGGCCCGTCGGCCGGAGCTACTCGGCCTTGACCTCGATGGAGCGGGGCTTGGCCTGCTCGGACTTGGGCAGCTTCACCGTCAGCACGCCGCTCTTCGCGCTGGCCTCGATCCGCTTCGCGTCGACGTCGCTCGCCAGCCGGAACGAGCGCTGGAAGGGCCCCGTCGCGCGCTCCCTTCGGCTGTAGCTCGCGCCCTCGGCCGCCTTCCGCTCGCCGCGGAGAGTCAGCTCGTCGTCCTCCAGGACCACTTCGATGTCCTTTTCGGACAGGCCGGGGACGTCGAGCTCCAAATAATACGCGTCGTCGGTTTCTCGCACGTCAGCCGCGGGCGAAAAGTGTTGCCAAGTCGCGGGAACACCTTGCAGCGCGGCGTCGAAAATGGCCCTGAACGGCTCGTCAAAAGCGAAATCGGACAACGGCGCACGAATGGCAAGCATGGTCTTTCTCCAGTTTTTCATTTAGAACGGCGCCAGATTGAAAGCGCCGTCCGATCGATGTTCCGAAGGTAAGGCCGGCTTTTGGGTTGTCAAATGCCGCGGCGCTCGAGCACCAGGAAGTACTGATACGGCAGAAAGGAATGCTCGGCCGCGAGGACCCACTCGGCGGCACTTGCCGAGGCGAGAAAGCTTTCCCTGTCCAGCTTGTGCTCCGGGGGCGGCCCGACGGGGACCTCGCCCCCCTGGAAGTCGACGTTGACGATTCGCCCGTTCGGCTTGAGGGAGCTCGCCAATCGCCGGAGCAACCCGACCCGGTCCTCGACGTGATGAAACACGTTGACCGCGAGAATAAGGTCGCACGCCGCCTTGGGGAGCAGCGGGTCGGTCGGCAGGCCCAGCACCGGGACGACGTTGAACGCCTTCGCCTGCTCGATCCGCTCGCGAAGCACCTCGAGGACCTTCGACTCGATCTCCACCGCGAAGACCGCTCCCTCGGGGCCCACCGCCCGGGCCAGCCGCAGCGCAAAGTAGCCGGTCCCCGCACCGAGCTCGGCGGCCGTCTGCCCTGGCGCGAGCCCCAAAGCGGCGACGACCTCGTCCGGCTTCTGCCACTGAGGCCGGTCCGGCGCCTCCATGCGCGCGACATACGCGTCGAGGTCGAAAGGCCTGCTCGAGGAGCTGCGCCCCGCCTGCGGGGAGTGTGCGTGCGACGTCATCGGGCGTATCCGTTCGTCGAAAGAGGGCGTTTCCGGTCGCCCCTCCACAGGGGCGGCCTTGGGAGCCTCGTGTGCGATCGGACGATGCACCAAAAACCCTTTCGGCACCCGCGGGCGTTCGATACAACGGCCGGCCATGAGGCTCCCTTTTCCGCACACGGCCGTGGAGTCCCTGATGGCCGCGGTCTCCGACGCCCTGCCGGACGCGCTCCTCCAGGTCGGCCCGCGCGGCCTGCTCTACTGGCAGTGGCTTGCCATCCCCGCCGCCGCGCTCGTCGCCTGGGTGTTCGGGCGGCTCTTCGCCAGGCTCTCGCTGCGCGCCCTCCGCCACGTCCTCGCGCGGGCGAAGGCGCCAGTGGACGACGAGATCCTGCGGCGCATCTCGGGGCCGCTCGCGCTCTTCGGGGCCATCGCGGCCTTGCGCGCCGCGCTCCCCGCCCTCTCGCTGAGCCAAGGCGCCGAGGCCTTCGCGGTGCAACTCTGGCGCGCCGGCCTGCTCGCGACCTTCTTCTGGGCGGCCGTGCGCACCGTCGAGCTCTTCGCCCAGACGGTCCGCGCCTCGAGCTGGGCCGGCCTCCACCCGAGCGCCTTGGCCCTCATTCCCTTCGCCTCACGGTCGCTGAAGCTCGTGACCTTCGCCGTGGCGGTGGTGGCGGTGCTGAGCGAGCTGGGATACCCGGTCGCGAGCCTCCTCGCGGGCCTCGGGATCGGCGGCCTCGCCGTGGCGCTCGCCGCCCAGAAGACCGTCGAGAACCTTTTGGGCTCGCTCTCCATCGCGGTCGATCAGCCCTTTCGGATCGGCGACATGGTTCGCATCGAGGGGGTTCTGGGAACGGTCGAGTCAATAGGCCTGCGCTCGACCCGCATGCGCACCGCCGAGAGGACGGTGGTGACGTTCCCCAACGGCAAGCTCGCGGACACGCGCACCGAGAGCTTCGGGCCGCGAGACCGCATCGCGCTCAACTGCACCCTGAACGTCGAGTACGGCGCCTCCGCTGCCCAGGTCCGTGCTGCGCTGCAGCAGGTCGAGGCACTGCTCCGCACCCACCCCATGATCTCCTCCGCCGAACCGCCGCTCGTCCGCCTCGCCGAGTTGGGCGTTAGCGCCCTCAAGGTGGAGGTCTTTGCCTCCTTCCAGTTGACCGACTGGAACCAGTTCACGCTGGTTCGTCAGGAGCTGCTCCTGGGCTTCCTGGAAGCGGTGGAAAAGGCAGGGGCAAGGCTGGCCCTCCCCGCTCAGACGGTCCATCTTGCCGGTGGGTCGAGGCTTACACCCTGAGTCGAGGCGACCCCGCAGACCGGGCTTCGGTGGCGGGACGACCCGCCCCATCGAAGGCGCGTCAGCCTCGTGACCCGAACATGAAACCAATCACCCTAACGAGGCATCCAACGCAGCAATTGTTAGAAAGTGTGAGGTTCGGCGTGAGCGGAAGCGAGCGTTCGCTGCAGGAGTTGATCGAGCTCATGGCTTCGGAGTCGGGGATCAAGAAGGAGGACGACTTCTTGAGCCAAGTCCGCACCATGTTCGCGGACAAGGGCATCGATTTGGGAGAAAACGCGGAACCGTATGCGCAGGCCATTCGCGAGGCCTTCGAGCTCCACTCGCAGGTGCGCGAGACCGAGGCGGTCACGCAGCAGCGCCTGGAGCGGCTCGACGTGGCGTTCGACACCCTGACTCGCACCTGGCAGCACCTCGAGGAGGAGCTGGCCAAGCTCCGCGCCTCGCTCCTGGAGCGCGAGGAGTCGCTCAAGGCCCGGGCCGCGGAGAGGGACCGCAAGGGCGACACCGAGGGCGCGGGCGGCTTCCAGTGGTCGGCGCTCTGGTCCGGCCCTGTCATGAACTAGCTGCCCGCCAGCGCCTCGCGCCTTCGGTGGTTTGCTAAAGCGCCCGATGCGGCGAAGATGCCCTCCCGCGGTGAGCGGGCTTCGACCGGGACGGGCTGACGATGGTTCAGGCGCTTCTGTCTTTCTGGACGTGGTTCGAGATCGGGCTCTGCTCGCTGTTGGGCTTCATCATCCAGCTCGCGCTCGGGCTCTTCACGCTTCCGTTCGATAAGCGGCGCCTCGTCACGGGGCGCTGCTTTCGCCTGGTGGGAGTCACCGCCTCCCGCCTGACGCCGTTCTGGCGCTTCGGCTTGTACGGCCAGGTCCCCCGCAGTGTCGCGGGGCGCACCGTGGTGGTCTCCAACCACGAGTCGCAAGCAGACCCTTTTCTCATCTCGCACCTGCCGTGGGAGATGAAGTGGCTGGGGAAGGCCTCTCTCTTTCGCATCCCCGTCGTCGGCTGGAGCATGTCGCTCGCCGGCGACGTCCCCGTTCACCGCGGCAGCCACCGCTCGGCCAAGGGCGCCATGGACCGCTGCGCACAATGGCTGGAGCGCGGCGTGCCGGTGATGATCTTCCCCGAGGGGACGCGCTCGCGCGACGGCCGTCTGCTGCCCTTCAAGGACGGCGCCTTTAGGCTGGCGCTGGACAGCAACGCGCAGATCCTCCCGGTCGCCGTGTGCGGAACTCGGAAAGCGCTGCCGAAGCACTCTTGGAAATTCGGCTTCACCCGCGCGCTGGTCGCGGTGGGTACGCCCATCGCCACCGCCGGCAGGGACCTCGATGAGTTGAAGGCCGAGGCGCGGGCGCAGATCGAGGGGCTTCGCGCGCAGATGCTCCCGCTCACCAGCGCCGCCGAGGCGGCGGTCGAGCGCGAAGAGGCGCCCAGCTGAAGAGGCGCGCCGCGTCGCGCGCCTCCCTCAGCGCTGCTCATTTCAGGATCATCACTTCGGTGGACTTGATGATGGCCGTGATGGCGTCACCCGCCTTGACCCCCAGCCGATCGACCGAGCTCGCGGTGATGACCGAGACGAGCTCCTGGCCGCTGACGTCGATGACGACCTCCGCCATGAGGTCGCCCTTCTTGATGCTCTTGACCGTTCCCTTGAGTTGATTTCGAGCGCTGATGCCCATGTGAGCTCCTTCCCGAGGTTCAGGCTGCGCGAGGAGTATAGCGCTCGCCCCAGCCCCAAGCTCGTACCGGCGCCAAAGCCTCGCTCGCCCGCAGCTCGACCCCGCCGCCGAGTGGCCAACCCGCATTCAGGGGCCCGCTGCGCCGCTCGCGAAGATCTGGAACACCGGCGACCGCAACTTGTCGGCGGTGAGCCCCAGGACCCCGGCAACGGTGGCGCCCGCGGCATAGGTGCAGGCGCCGTTGAACTGCCCCGGCGCCCCCTGGAAGCCGTCGACCGCCAGCGGCACTCCGCCACAGCGCTCCAGCGTCCCGGCCACGATGTCGGCGAACCGGAACGCCGAGCAACCTCGGTACCCGCTGGAGTCCGAGCCGAAGGTCGTCACCGCGCCGTTGGGCGTGGCGAAGAGGTAGTAGGCGCCGCCCGCCTCGAAGAGGTCGGCGGCGTTCATCTGCGGCCCCGACGAGCCGCTCGCCCCGAGAGCGACGGCGTCGCTCTGGTCGAGGAGCATCGCCACCCGCGACCAGGTGGCGCCGTGGTCGGCGGAGCGGACGAGGGCGATCTCGATGGCCACGGTCGTGGCTGAGGCGGCGCGCACGCATTCGAGCGCGAGGTCGAGCGCCCCGCCGCGCGCGAGCGCGCCCGGCTCGCTCAAGGCGACACAGGAGCCGAGGAGCGGCGCGAGCGCCGGGTCCGTGGTCGCGACCACCGACACGCCTGCCGTGGACCGCGGCGAGGACGAGCTCCAGCCGATGAGGCGCGTCTCCTTCCACGGCGCGCCGACCGCGGGGCTCGCCGCCGTCCACAGGTCGATTGACCCGATCTCCAAGTGCTGAACACCGGCGTCGGTGATGAAGTAACTGTGCCCGAAGACCTTGAAGCGCCGGTCGGCGTCCGGGTCCGCGTCGTCGATGACGAGCGACGAGACCTCGTGCACCCACTTCCCGCTGCACGAGGCGGCGCCGCAGACCTTGGAATCGGCCGTGGAGACGGTGAGCGCGCTCACCGCGTTGACGTCGCCCGCGTAGGTCCAGGTGGCGCCCTCGTCGCTGGAGACGGCGATGCGCGTCTGGGCGAAGCTCGGGCCGACCGCGGTGTAGGTCATGTAGCCCGCGGCGGCGCCCGCTGGGTAGGCGACGGACGGGTCCCCGAAGCCCAGCGGCGCATTTCCCGGGTCGCCGGCGATGGCGACCGCGGGAAGGCCGCCCACCGAGTGGGCGCCGCCGGCCGAGCACGTGCCCCCGTCCGGCGGCGCGGCGCCGCCCCGGTCAGACGTGCAGCCCAGGAGCGCCAGGGCGCAGAGCGCGAAAAGGGCGGGCGCCAGAGGGCGGCGCGCCCCCACCTCGCGAAGGGCGAGGGATAAATCAAGGCTCATCGTGAGCCTCGAGCGCGGGAAGGAGAAGCTCATGTGCGAGCGCAACGATAGCCGACGGCTTCGGGGCTTCGCCAGCGCATGCGCCTTTGCTCGGCGCGGGTCAGCGCTTCCCGCCGCGCTTGCGCGGCTGATTGTCGCGGCGCAGGACCAGAAGGAAGTCCAGGTTCTGGCGGATC
This sequence comes from uncultured delta proteobacterium, assembly GCA_963772225.1. GTDB lineage: Bacteria > Myxococcota > Myxococcia > Myxococcales > UBA5297 > CAVYWD01. The sequence continues at coordinate 996,694 of CAVYWD010000001.1, forward strand.
AGCTTCGCAGCTGACTCGTCCATGCTCGCCTCGAGCGCCGCGCGCAGCTCTCGCTCGGCTCGCTCGAGGTAAGCGTGGAATTCGCTCCACGCCCCGCGGCGAATCGCTTGCGGCAAACTCCGATTTCTCGCGGTTGACTTGCAGCGCTTGGCGAGCCCCAACAGCGCATCGCCCCTGTCGGAATGCCTTGCCCCTCCGCCTGCGCCAACTGCAGCCGACTAAAGAACCAGGCCAGCGCCTGGTTACGCCATTTCGGATCAGCGCGTCCTTCGCGGAACGCCGTCGGGTCGACTCCCAGCGGCAGCGAGCCGGGGGAGAGAACCTCGATTCGATCCGAGAACACTGTCAGCCGGGTCGGATCGGCGAGCTCATAGTCGCGGTGCGCCAGCGCATTGCCCATGGCCTCGTAGAGCGCGCGCTTCGGATATTTCATCGCATTCGGCGACGCCAAATCGGTCTTGTCGAATGCGACGTAGGATTGAACATCGAGCAACTCGTTGAGCCGGCGGGCCTGCTCGATAATCGTTCCCGCAATCTCGTGTCTTTCTGCGTGCGGACCCGAGCGATCCGTCCCCGGGTAGATGGAGAAAAGGCTGAAGGCGCCGGAGACAAAACGTTGGACATCCCGGCCGAAGAGAAGGATCGCGAAGTTGCGCGGGCGGAGGACTCCCGTCAGCGGTTCGCGCACGCAGAGCGAAGGCACCAGTGGGCTGAGCTGGACGCTGTCGGACAGGTAGGCTTCAACCGCACGGTCCGAATTGAACCGACCCATGCGCTGAAGAGCGTCGCGAAGGGCAAGCAGGTCGAGGTCGTTGGTCGTCGCGGCACCGCATGGCCGTCGATCCCATGGTTCGAGAGTGCCCTTTCGGACGAGCAGGTCCCGGAGAACACCGTTCCGGGCCTCGAGGGTCGAGCTTTCGACGCGCACGAAGTGCTTCGCGTCCTCGTCGATGCGCCGAAAAGTATGCGCCTGGTTCGTGGCGGGTTGGATGAAGACCAGGATTCGCCGATCGTCGACATCCGCTGGGACCTCCTCAACCATCGGCGTGATTGGCGGAGAAACGCGCTCTCGGCAACGGGACAGGACCGTCCCCTGAACCTCTCGGAGCCGTGCCGCAGTCAGGCCGGTCTTGGCCAGTCGCGGGAACCCGTGTTCATCCTTTTCCTCCTTGGCACCGCACACGACGTAACCGCCTCCGAGGTTCGCCAGATCGTTGGCGAACGCCGAAAGCGTTTCAACGACATCATCGATGTCGGCAACGTTCTCCTTCCACTCGGTCTGCTCACTCTCGCGACGCGAGAGCTGCTGGAGGTCGACGGCAGAAACCATGGGGATCTCTCGTACCTCGAGCGATGCTCGCCGACAAGCTCCTGAAGGTTATCCATCAGATTACCACCGCCGCCCCGACCCGGGCCTTTGGGGGGCGGGGCACTGCACCTCCTAGAGACGCACATGGCGCCTCACGCACCGCACCGCCCGTTCGCGCCGGAGCCGGCGGCGGCGCACGCGGCGATTCCGTCGGCCGCGTCGAGCCTTTGTCCGTCGGGGCCGCGCAGGCCGATCCACGCGTCGAGCCGCTCGGGGTCGAACCCCACCGCGCGCGTCTCGCCCACCTGGAGCAGCGGCCGCCGGATGAGCAGCGGCTGGGCGAGGAGCAGCGCGAGAGCGGCCTTCTGCTCCAGCTTCTCCGGCACGACCTCGCCCGACTTGATCCGCGGCGCGCTCCGGTTGAACCAGTCGGCGACCGGGAGCTCGCCCAGGAACTTCAGGAGCTCCTCCTCGGTCCAGGGATGGGTCAGCAGATCCTTCACCCGCAGCTCGTGCCCGGCGGCGCGGAGCACCTGTTTCTGCTCGGCGTTGCCCGCGCAGCCCGGCTTTTCGAAGAACGTGACGACGGCCATTTCAGACTCCTCGAGGTGAGACGGCGAAGATCACTTGGGGCTTGCCCCTGGGCTGGGCAGGAGCTTCACCACGAGCCCTTCGCGCAGGCGCTGGCGCGCCTCCAGGAGCTGGGCGTCGAGCGCCTCCAGGGCCGCGAGACTCTCGCGCTCCTCGTCGCTCCTCGAGAGCACCGCGTGGATGGCGCCGTTGCGGAAGGCCAGGCGCCGGTCGGCCTGGAGCGCGAGGATGGGATCGTGCGTCGCCAAAAGCACGATCTTCTGCCCCTCGACGAGCGCCCGCACCGCCCGCCGGCGGTCGATGCCGGCGTTCTCGATCTCGTCGACCAGGACGACCGGCGAGCGCGAGAGCAGCGCGACGTCGGCGATCATCAGGGCCCGCGACTGGCCACCCGAGAGCGCGGTCAGGGGAGCGTCCGCGCTGAACGGCTCGCCCGCGAGGGCGTTCGCCGCGGCCAGCACCTCGCGCGCGGCGCCCTCGGGGTCCGCGGCGCCGCGGCTCTCGGCGTGCATGGCGACGAAGGCCTCGGCGGAGAGGTCGAGGACGAAATTCATGTTCTGCGACAGCTGCGCCACGAGCGGCGCGTCGGGCGAGAAGCGCGTCTCCTCGCTCGGCGGCGCGCCGTTCACCAGCACCCGCCGGCCGCTCGGGGTGTCGCCCTGCGCCAGGAACTCCACGTCGGCCAGGAACCGGCTCTTGCCCGAGCCGGTGGGCCCGACCAGGCTCACCACCTCGCCCACGCGCAGCTCCACCTCGAAGCGCTCCGCGGCGCCGGCCTTGTCGCGGCCAGGCAGAATGGTCAGCCGCTCGATCATCGGGCCTTCGAAGGCGCCCCGGGCGCCAAGAGCCGCGCGACCGGCGCATTGCCCACCTGCCGGTCCACACCCAGCCGCCGCTCGCCCAGGCAATAGGAGCAGAGGGCGGCCGGCATGGAGAAGCGCAGCCTGGCGCCTTCCAGGGTCTCCACCTCGGGCGCGCGGGAGAGCAGGCGCGCCAGGTGGAGCGCGCCCTGGCCGGTGAGGCCGTTCATGTGCACCACCCCGGCGCGCGGGGCCGACCGGCGCACGCGGTGCGCGAACACCTCCCGCTCTGCCTGGGAGACGACGTCGCCCCGGGTGATCACCACCGCGTCGGCGAGCTTGAGCATGGGGCCGATCTTCTCGGGCGTGTCGATGCCGCTCAGGTTGTCGACCACGCAGACCGCGAGCGCGGTCTTGAGGTGCGGAGCGCAGCGGTTGCAGAGCCCCGCGCTCTCGAAGACGAGCAGCCCGAGGCCTTCCTCGCGCCCCCAGGCGAGCGCGCCCTGCGCCAGGGCGACGAAGAAGTGGTCGGGGCAGAGGTTTCCAGAGAGGCCGACGCGGGTCGGGACGCCGGCGGCGGCGTAGCGCTCGCCGTCGCGGGTGGAGAGGCAGTCGAGCTTGACGACCCCCGCGCGCAGGCCGTCGGCGCGCAGCGCTTCCAGGGCGCGCAGGAGCACCGAGGTCTTGCCGCTGCTCGGCGGGCCCGCGACCGTCGCAAGCCTCACGAAGGCTCCGCTCTCGGGGTGCCGGCGCGCTCGCCCCGGGCCACCTGCCGGGCTCGCGCGAACGCCGCGTTCAGGTCGTCCACGAGCGCGCCGATCTCGTTCGCCTCGACGAAGTCCCAGCCCAGCCAGTCGACCGGCGCGCCGGCGGGGAGCCCCGACGGGACCTCGGCGTGCGGCGACCAGAAGCCCGCGCCGGCGAAGATGCGCGCCAGCTCGGCGCCGCGGAGGAGCGCGACGAGCTCCTTGAGCTCGGCCTGGCGATCGGCTCGAACGAGCAGCGTGACCGGGCTGAGCACCGCGCCGTCTTCGGGCCAGACGACGCGGGCTCCGGGGCGGCTCTTGGCGGTCTCGGCGAAGAAGAGCGGAAGCACGCTCACCGCCGGAGCGTCGGGGCGGCCACTGCCCGCGGCCTTCACCATTTGCGACGGGTGCCAGCCGTGGAGCGTCGCGCGGGCGAGCTTTTCGACCCCCGGCCACCCGAAGCGCCGCCAGACGGAGAGCAGCAGCGTCTCGCAAAAACCCCCGGCCCCGCCGCGGATGGCGACGCTCTGCTCGAGCTCAGGGGCAAAGAGGTCCTCGATGCGCCGCGGCACCTGGCGGCCCCTCAGGGCCCGCTCGTCGACCAGGAGCACCAGCGGATTGGAGGTGAGCACGGCGCAGCGGCGCCCGGGGTCGAGGAGGCCCAAGGCCATCAGCGCGGTGTCCTCGGGCGTGGGCTCGAAGGCGCCGTAGATGCCGCTGCTCACGAAGCGGCCGCGAAACGGGTCGCGGAAGAAGGCGTTGAGCCCGGGGCTCAGAATGGCGGCCGGAAGGCGCCGGGAGTCCGTCGCCTGCGAGAGCGCGCGGACGTCGACTTCGTGGTTGGCGTTGCCCGCCATGCAGAACCGCAGCGGGCGCTCGCCGCGGCGCAGCCGCTCGGCCGCGAACGCGCGCAGCGACTCCTCGACGGGGACCTTCAACGGACACGGCAGGAGCGCCAGGAGGTCGAGGTCGCCCGGATCGGCCAGGGCCTCGTCCGCGCCGTGCTCGCCCGCCAGAGGCTCGATGCCCAAGTGCGCCGGACTGGTCTGCACGGACTCCTCCTGCGAGACGGCTGCTCGAGAGACCCCGCGCGTTCGCCTTAGGGAGGCGAGCGGCGGCGCCTAGATGAGAGCTTTTCAGGGTATCGAAAGGTCGCCTCGATTCCAACCGCCCCAAAGCGCCGACTGCGCCGCGCCGCTCCTTCGGCCCAAAAGCCGCGCTTACCCGCGCAAGAGCCATCTGCGCAGCTGCGCGCCCAAGGCGTCGATGGCGCTCACCAGCGCGAGGAGCACCGCGATCAGCGCGATGGCCTCCCGATATTCGAAGAGGTGGAAGGCGGTCACGATCTCCAGGCCCAGCCCCCCGGCTCCGACCACGCCCACGGTGGTGGCCGAGCGGACGTTGTGCTCCCAGCGGGCCACCGTGGCGTCCAGGAAGTGCGGCAGCACCTGGGGCCAGACGCAGAACCGGAGCACGCCAAGCGCAGACAGCCCGTAGCTGCGCAAGGCGTCGGCGGGCGCCGGGTCCGCGTGCTCTAGGATCTCGGAGTACGACTTCCCCAGGACGCCGGCGGAGTGGCAACCCAAAGCAAAGGCGCCCGCGGAGGGGCCGAAGCCCACCGAGGCCACGAAAAGGACGCCCCAGATCAGCCCGGGGATGGACCGGAGCGCGCCGAGGGCCAGGCGAGCCGGCGCTCCCAGCCAGCGGGGGCCGACGCTCCGCGCCGCCAGCGCCCCCAGGGGCAACGCCACCGCGCTGCCCAGCGCCGTCCCGGCGACGCTCATCGCGAGCGTTTCCAGGAGCGGCCGCCCCCAGCTGCGCCAGCGGGCGAAGTCCGGCGGCATGGCGTCGCCGGCCAGGGTGAGGATTGTCGTCAGCGCGCCGCGGTAGCGCCCCGAATCGAAGAGGCCGGCGTAGGCGAAAGCCGCGGCGATGACCGCGGCGGCCAAGGCGGCGGCCTGCAGGCGCCCGCGCTCGCGCCGGCGGAGCTCGCCGAGCGCCTCCTCCACCGCCGCGACTCGCCCGACCGCGCCGTCGATCATTTGGCGACCCCAACGGCGTCGGGCCGGTCCTTGGCCACGGCCGCGACCCAGGTTCGAACGCGGTCGACGTCGGCGTCGACGGCGGGGATGAACGCCTCGGCCCGGAACACCTTCAGCGCCTCGGGGTCCTTCAGGTCCAAGAAGGCCTTGCGCACCTCTTCCTTGAAGTCTGGCGGCAGCCCCTCGCGGAAGGTCCACATGTACTCGGGGATGGGCGACGACTCCGCCAGCGTTCGCACCGCCTTCGCGTCGATCTTCCCTTCGCGGATCAGCCGCTCGTAGATGGGCTTGGAGAGGCCGCCGGCCGCGGCCTTGTGGTTCGCGACCGCCAGGGCCACCGCGTCGTGCGCGCCCAGGACGCGCAGGCTGTAGTCGCGCTCGGACACGAGGCCGGCCTCGGCCAACATGTATCGGGGCACCCAGGTGCCGGAGGTCGACGCCGGGTCGCCGAAGGCGATGTCCTTCCCCTTCAAGTCCGACAGGCTCTTCGCCGGGCTGTCCGCCGGGACGATGACCACCGCCTGGAACGTGGGCCCCACCTTCTCGTGGGTGGGGCACGCGAAGGGCTCGAGCTTCGAGCGGCGGCTCCGCAAAATGTACGTGACCGGCCCGAGGTAGGCGACGTCGAGGCGGCCGAAGCGGAGCGCCTCGCCGGTGGCCGCGTAGCTGGCGCCGACCACGAGCTCCACCGGGATCCCCAGCCGCTGCTCCAGCGAGCGCCGGAGCGGCTCGTTGAGGCGAAGCACGGTCGGGGCGGACTCGCCGGGGAGGAGCCCCACGAGCAGCTTCTGCGGGCGCGTCTGGGCGCGCGCGACCGTGCCGGTCAGAAGCGCCGCGGCCAAGAGCAAGGAGGCGGTCGACTTTTCGAAATTCATGCGTTCGTTTCCTAAACCGGCCGAGCCGGAACCAATGAGGGTTGCCTTAGGCTCCAGACTCCAGACCCCAGGCTCCGGGTACTGCAGTTCCTGGGGCCCGGGTCTGAAACCTGGAGTCTTTGCCATCCTGCGCAAGATTTCCTCGCGAAGGGACTTATGCGTTCGAGAATTGAAAAAGGCGGCGTTGAGCGGCGGCGTCGAACGCCAAAACCGGCCCCGAGAACGCCAGGCGCCCTTCCCGGAGCCCCAGCACGTGATCGGCCATCGAGAGCGCGAGCTCCACCTGGTGCAGGACGATCACCAGCGTGAGGCCGGCCTGGACCGCGGCCCCCCGAAGCTCCTGGCTCAGGTGGCGCGCGGTCGCGGGGTCCGCCGACGCGAACGGCTCATCGGCGAGCAGGAGCCGCGCGCGGCGGACCCGGGCGCGCGCCACGCCCACCCGCTGGCGCTCGCCGCCCGAGAGCCGGGCGACGGGCGTTTGGGCGCGGGGCAAGAGGCCCACCTCGTCGAGCGCCTGGGCAGCCTTTTCGCGGAGCGCCTTGGGCCAGGGCAACGGCGAGAGCGGATGGCGCCTATCGGCCAGGCCCAACAGGACGTTCTCGAGGGCGCTGAGGCGGTCGAGCAGCGCCGGGTCTTGAAAGACGGTGGCCGTGCCGCGCCGGTATTCCTTCAGGGCCTCGGGGCTGTGAAGGGAGCCGAAACCCGCCGCGTCGACCGTCCCCGCGTCGGGGGAAATGAGCCCGTTGAGCACGCGAAGGAGCGTGGTCTTGCCGGCGCCCGACCGGCCGAGCACCGCGGTGACCGCGCCGGCCGGGATGGAGGCGGAGACGCCGCTCAAAATGTCCCTGCCGCTTCGGCGGACGCTCACTCCCTGGAGCGACACCGCCGCGGGAGGGGCCACCGCGAGCTTCGCCGGCGAAACCAGCCGTAACCCGCGCCCGCACTCGCATCTCGCCGCCGCGCGCTCCATCTGCTGCGTCTCCCGAGTAGCTCCGAAAAGATTCCATCCGCCGCGCCGACGCACTCCGTCGCTCACAAGGAGATAGGGATTGCGACGCGCGCGAAGAACCGGCGAAGGGGGCCATAGGCGCTACCGGTGTAGCCCGTGCCGATTCGATAGGCGTAGACGTCGTTGAACAGGTTGAGCGCGTCGAGAGCCAGGTCCACGCTCAAGTGGCTCGACAGGTCGAATCGGTGGCGGACGGTGAGGTCGAGCGTCACGTGCGCGGGGACCGTCTTGTCGCTGTCGGCGCCGGTCCGCAAGCCGCTGCCGTAGTTGACCAGTGCCGACAGGTGGCTCTTCGCCGCCGAGTCGTGCAGGTCCAGCCCGGCGTTCGCCGTCCAGCTCTGGACATGGTCGAGCATCACCCAGCGCCGGTCGGCGAGCTCGTCCGCGCTGAAGAGGAACCGCTCGGAGTCCACGCCTTGCCCCTGCGCGAGCTGCCAGGCGACATTCGCGAAGCCGTCCAACAGGCTCGCGAAGCTCCCCCGGCACGAAGCCTCCGCTCCGGCCGCGCGCCCTCGCTCGAAGTTGTAGCTCGCCACCAGATTCGTCGGCCCCACGTTCACGCGGTCGAGCTGATCGGTGGCGAGGCGCCCCCAGGCGGTCAGCCCCACCGTGAGGTGATGGAAGAGCGCGGCGGTGATCCCCAGCTCTGCCGACCAGTCCCGCTCCGCCTTGACGTCCACCGGGAGGACCTGCGCCGCGAGCTCGGGGAACAGGACGCGGGCTGCCATGGGGCCGTCCAGCGTGCTCGGCGGCTGCCAGAGGTAGCCGGCAAAGCCGTGAAGACTGACGCCGTCGGCGACGGCGAAGGAGCCGCCGAGCCGGGCGCTCGGCCCCACGAGGAGCAGCGACGGCTCGTCGCTCTGCACGAAGGACGCGCGCTCCAAGTCCAGCCGCAGGCCCGGCAGAAGGGTCAGCTTCCCGATCTGGATCTCATCCTGGACGTATGCGCCGGCGAGCAGCACGTGGGCCACATCCGCGCCCGACACCGTCTGCGCCGGATCGGGCCCGCCCGACGCAGCGCCGTCGTCGCGGAAGTAGGCCGCGTAGCCCACCTTGCTCGTCGCCATATCGAGCAGGACGCCGGCCTTCCAGCTCTGGCCCGCCCACTTAGAAGACGTCAGGCTCCCGGAGGCTCCGCCGTGAATGACGTCGCGCTGGACGTCGCTGCAGCTCGAGCCCAGGTCCGCCGAGGCTCCGAGCGAACGCACCGGATCGCAGGTGAGGCTTCCGTACGACTCGCGGAAGTAGGGAGAGATCTGAAATGCTCCGGAGCCCAGCGCGTGGGTCCACGAGATCGCGGCGAAGGCGTCGCGCTCCGCCTCGACCGGATTCGCGTCGTGAGGAACGAACGGCGCGGGATCGTTGCCGTAGGCGTCTGGGCTGCGGATGGCACCCGGCGCGAGCGGCGACGCCGTCGGGTCAATGGGGATCTGGTACCGACTCTGGTCGAGCGTGCCGATGAGCTCCAGGCGGTCGCGATCGCCGAGGCGGTAATCCAGGCGCGCGAACCCGGATCCCGAAATGGCCGCGTCGTGGAGGAGGGGCTCGGCCGCCGGCGGGTCGAAGCCGCGGTTCGAGGTTAGAAAGCTGCCCAGGACGAAGAGGCTGAGCTTGCCGACCTCTTGGGAATAGGTGAAGGAGGCGTTGCCGGTCTGATGGGTGCCGAACGAACCCTGCAGCTCGCCGGCCGGTCCGCCGACCGCGCTGCGCGTCGAGATGTCGACGACCGCGCCCAGCCCGGAGCCGTACTCCGCCGGGAAGCCTCCGGTGATGACGCGAAGGCTCTGAACGAGCCTCGCCGGGAGGAAGCCCAGGGTCGCGCCGTATTGGCCCAAAGGCGCCGCGAGCAGCGGTATGCCGTCCACGACATAGAGCAGGCCGCCGTCGGCGCCTCGCACGTGGAGCCCGAAGCCGAAGGTGTCGGCGACAAAACCCGGCTGCGCCGCGAGCGCGTATGAAAGTGGCTGCGCGTCGCCGCCGGGCAGCGACTCTATCTGCTCTCGCCGAAGCGGCGTCTCGCTGGCGCCCGGCGCCTGTGCTCGCGTCCCGATCACGGTGATGTCCTCGACGGGCGGAAGTAGGCCGGGAGACCTCTGCGACGCGGCGTTCCCGTGGCTCTCCGCAAGAGCTTCCGCGTCAGGCGGGAGCCCCTCTGCGCGGGCAGCATTGGCCCAAAGCAAGGTGGCGAGCACCGCCACCGCCCCGCCGCCCCGGCCAATGCCGACGTGCGCCCCGAGCCTTTGTTTCGTCACCCCTTCCCTGCGCCCCGACCGCGCAAGCGCCGCGATGTCCTTGCTTCGATGCATTGTATGAGCTCCCGATTCCGCGACCGCCTCAAGGAAGCCGCGGCTCCTCGAGCAGGATGAATTGAAAGCCCCCTTTCACCAAGCCGGCGAGCGTCACTCAAGCGAGGAAGCAGGACACCCAGCCAATCATTGCGCCGCTCAGCGCCGCCGGCACGAGCTTGGCGAGGCCGGCCGACCCTTCGTTGGAGGCCGTCGAAATCGAGCGCCCGGCGGAGGTCGCGCCTTGAGCCAGCGCCGCAACCAGCGATCGACCCGCGACGAAGAGAATCACCCCGGCGCTGAAGGCCATCACCGGCCGCGTGACGTGCTCGGGTATCGGGAGGGCTACTCCCGCGACGACGAGCAAGGACACCAGGCCGGCCACGGCGAATCGGCTCTTCTCCTGGGTCGAGCGCAAGAGCGAGGCGACGAGCATCCCCTCGGGCAGCTTGTGCAAGACCGCTCCGACCACCAGCGCCGGAGAAAGGCTCGCGAAGGCGGAGCTGATCATGACTCCCTCGGCGAGGTTGTGAAACGCGAGCCCGGCCACGGCCGAATACTCGCCCGCCCGCCGCGCGGCAAAGCCCACCGCCATCATCACCGCGAACCCGGCGCCGCAGAGCCAGTAACCGAGGGCGTAGTCGCGCGTGGCGTCGGGCAGGATGTCGAAGCCGACGATGGCCACGGCGAATCCGAAGCCCAAGCACGCCATGATCGCTCTTTTGACCGGCTCCTTGATCCACTGATAGACGAGAACTCCTGCGAGCTCCGCGACCACGAACATGACAGCCACCGCAGCGCTTTTCATTTTACCACTCCTTTCGAGAGCCCGGAATGGAGTCCGGGATGCCTTCAAAGCTCTTGAGCGTCCAACGGCAGCCGCGCGCCCTTGCCGTCGAGCATCACGCGGCGCAGCCACAAGGGCGGGCCGTTCTTCATCATCCGCTGCAGGTTGCCGATGGCCTCGTCAATCTCGCAGGCGCTCTCAGTCTTCACCGGGAAGACGCGCAGGTCGTGGACCCGCACCGCCGCGACGTCGCTCAGCCCCTTGGTGAACAGCACCGAGCAGCCCTTCAACGCCTCCACGCGCTCGACGAGCGGGTCGCGCCCGGTGCCGTCGTCGTCCCCCATGTCCTCCATGATGCAGCCGCCCGCGAGCCCCTTGCCTCCGCCGGGGCCTTTCATTCCCGCGCGCTTGAAGTTCACGACGTCGACGAACTCAGAGGCATCGCGCGTCACGTCATAGAAGACGACCTGCTTGGCCGCCGCGAAGTTGGCGTCGATGCGCAGCAGGCTGTTGGTCGTCACGGCGATTCTCAAATGCGGGCTATCCATGGCGGGCTCCTCATTCGTTCCCAAGAGATGAATTCAGGTCATCGGCTGGCCGACGACGATGGGCTCGCGCGGGAAGCGCGGCCGGAAATGGGACGGCAGCGTCACGCCGTCAGGGGTGCGCGCCCGCCACCGGGAGAGCTCCTCGGATGGGAGCGCGCCGCCCTGGAGCGCCTCGATGGGGACGATGTGGAGGACCTCGTCGATCACCACGAAGAAGTCGATGGGGTGGCGCGCGGGGTCGCGGTGAAGAGGGCCGACCTCGAACTCGAGCCGGCCGTCCTTGCGCTGAACGTGGGGGTTGCCGAAATCGAGGCGGAAGTGCCGATTGAAGGGCACCTTCTGCTGGTATTGGAAGAGGACGCGATCCTGGTCGCTGAATCGCTTTACCTCTCCCACGATGTCGACGAAGTATTGCGACAACAGCGCTTCCACGTAGGCGGCCGGATAAGGCTGGCGCAGCGACTCGAGGTAATAGGCCACCGCCGACTCGAGGAGCGTGAGGCCCGCCGCGCTGATCTCCAGCGAGAGCGCGACGCGGTCGATCACCCCATTGAGCTTGACGATGCCGTGCGACATTTCCACGTGGCCGCCCTGCAGAAAGGCAAGCTCGTGGGCGATGCGCAAAATGCGGTAGAGCTCGGCCACGAGCTTGTCCCCTCGCGTCTCGCGCGGGAGCGACAGGTATTTCTGCCAGGGGGTCCGCGGCCTTCGCCCGGAGGGCCCGAATTCCAGGAAAGCGTCCAGGACCAGAAACGCCCTGCAGGCGCCCGCCAGCGCGGGCACCGGCACCTCCGGGGGCGGAGGAGGAGGAGCGAACGCCAAGCCCAGGGAGGTGCTGTAGAGCTCGACCGAGCGGTGCTCCGGCAAGCAGAGCCGAGGCCCCGGCGCCTGGATCAAATGCGCGACGAGCTCGTGCAACAGGTTCATGGGTTTCGCTCCAATAAGAAACGGCCGCCCGCGGGCGAGAGCACGCCCGCGGGCCCCCGCGAAGGAACAGCGCACCGGAGGGGCGCTGTCGGCCTACCAGGTGTTCAGGATCCACTCCCGATTCTTGGTGTATTCCATGTGGGTGAAGAGCGCGTTGGCCATCGCCTCGCCCAGCTCCATCGCGCCGCGATAGCCGATGGTCGGGTGGCGGTAGAGGCCCGCGCGGTCGAAGGTAGGGAAGCCGACGCGCACCATGGGGATGTTGTTGTCGATGGCGACGTAGCGGCCCTTCGAGTGCCCCAGGATCAAATCATACTTCTTGCTCGGATCCTTGACCCGCTTCTCCAGCTCCCAGAGGTCGGCGTTGCAAACGACCTCCATGTCCCAATTCGCCTTCTCGCTCATCTCCAGGATACGCGAATCCTTCTTGTATTGGAGGCCGTCGTCGCCCAAAAGCAGCAGGGCCGGCTTGAGCTCCACCTCGATGCAGAACTGCGCGAGGCCGATGACGAGGTCCGGGTGCCCGAAGATGGCCACCTTCTTGTCGGCGAAGAACATGTGCGCCAGGTCCTGGAGCGCGTCGAGCGCGAGGCCCCGCTCCTCGACCAGGCTTTCCGGAATTGCTTTGCCGGTAATCCGGCTGATTTCTTGAAGCATGGCGTCGGTGTTGGCGATGCCGTACGGAGTGGCGACGTGCGAGCAAGGGACGCTGAACTCGGACTCCAGGTGCTTCGCCGCGGTCGCGCCCTCGTACCGGGCCAGCGCGAGCGACGCCAACGCATTCGACGCGCCCATCACGTCCTCGACCGTGGTCCGGCCGTGGGTGCGGATGGATTTGTCGGGCAGCATGGGCGAGTCGAACGCCTCGGTGTCCATGAAGAACGTGCCCTCGACGCCCATCTCCTTGAAGTAGCGCTTCAGGAGCGCGAGGTCGCCGGGGTTGACCCAGCCCGGGAAGACGTTGACCTTGCCGTTGGGCTCGGTCTTCGGCGCCGCTAGCGTCTTCACGATGGACTGCATGCACTCCGAATAGCCGCCGACCTGACTGCTCCGGAAGCTCGGGGTGTGGACCGGCACGAGGTGGATTTTCCGGCCCGGGAACTCCTTCTGCAGGGCCTTGTCGCACTTCTTGAGGGTGCCCTCGATGTCGTCGCCGATGACCTCGGTGGAGCAGGTGGTGATGAGCGGGATGACCCGCAGGTCAGGGTAGCGCTTGGCCAGCACCATGACGCCTTCTTCGATGCGCTTGTGGCCGCCGAACACCGCCGAGTCCTCGTGCAGCGAGGTGGAGGCGATGTCGAAGTTCTCCTTGAAGTGCTGGGCGAACAGGAGGCGCACGAACATGCTGCAGCCCTGGCCGCCGTGGACCAGCGGAATGCAATCCTTCATTCCGATGCCGGCGTATTGAGCGCCCGCCGGCTGGCAGTCGTACATCGGGTTGATGATGCCGGAGCGGTCCCGCTTCTTGATGGAGCAGCTCATCGAATTCTCTCCGTTTCTTTGGGGTGAGGCCCGCCTCGCCTTTCGCGGGCGGGCCTCGATGCCTTAGGGCTTTAGTAGAGCGTGTGGTTCAGCTCGGCGTTCAGGGACTTCGTCACGGCGATGTCCGTGAGCCGCTCCTTGAGGCCCTTGAAGAGCTCGCTCAACATCTCCGCGCTGCACTCGTTGAGCCAGGGGAAGCGCTCCTTCAGGTCGGCCACCATGAGCTTCGCGTCGGCGTAGTGCAGCCGTTCCATGGCCGACTCCCGCGCGGGGCTCTTCCCGACCAGCAGCGCCCCTGCGGCCTTGAGAATGCCGTCGATGTTCTCCTGTCGGTCCCACGAGCGCGAGAAGAACTGCCAGAGGCACCGCTCTTGGACGTAGTCGAACAGCTGAGTCACCTTCTCGGTATGCATTACGCCGCCTCCTTCGCCGCGACCTTCTTCTCCCCGCGGATGTCCTTGGCCGCCAGCTTCAGGAGCGGGTTGTGGATAGCGTTGTACATGTCCCGCGCCAGGTTCACGAATCCCTCGAAGCCCATGTAAGGCCCATTGTGGTACGCGTGGCCGTTGACGTAGGGAATGTGCAACTTCTTGACCAGCTCGCCGACGCGCGGGCCGGTGAAGATGACGTCCGGCCTGATGAGGTCGATGATCTCGAAGAACTCGAGCTCGTTCCCGTCGTCGATGTAATAGGTGCCCTGCCGCCCGCGGGCGATGACCTTCTCGAAGTCCTCCTGGTGCCCGAACTTGGAGGACATGGCCACGACCTCGACGCCCAGGTCGTCTTCCACCGACTTGGTCCAGTGCCAGAGGCGTGGCCCGCCGGTCCAGATGGCCATTTTGGTACCCTTGAGCCGCTCTTTGTACCAATCGAGCTTGGGCTTCCACTGGGCGTATTCCTCGGCGATGAGCTTCTCGCCCTTCTCCTCGATGCCGAAGAACGCGCAGAATCTTCCGGATGCCCTCGGCCATGTAGTTGAAACCCCACGAGTCGATGTCGAGCCGCGGGATGCCGTAGCGCTTCTTGAGCTCGTTGGCGATGTACCCAGAGGAGCGGGCGCAGTTCACCACGTTGAGCTGCGCCCTGTGCATGCAGCGCAGGTCGTCGTAGGTGCCGTTGCCGGTGAAGTGGGCGATGACCTGGATGCCCAGGCGCTCCCAATAGGTGTTGAGGAGCTGGGTATCGCCCTGGATGTTGAAGTCGCCGATGAAGTTGATGGTGTATGGGCTCTTGATGGTGGGCTCCAGCGTGCCCACCTTGTCGTTGATCCAGCCGATGTTGAGGACGTGGTGACCTTTGGACTGCGATACCCCCGCGAAGCCCGGGCACTCGACCGTGAAGATGTCCACGTCGGGGCGCGCGGCCATCACCCTCTTCGCCACCGCCTTGATGTCGTCGCCGATCAGCGCGGTCGGGCAGGTGGTGTAGACGAACATCCGCTTGATGTGCGGCATCTCGTCGAACGCTTCGTTGATGGACTTTTCCAGAAGCTTCTCGCCGCCAAAGACGATGTTGCTCTCCTTCATGTCCGTCGACCAGACGTACTTCATGTTGAAGTGGCCGTTGTCGGTCGGATAGCGCTTGGTGTGCCAGGTATCGTAGGCGCAGCCGATGGGGCCGTGGATCATCTGGATGGTGTCCTTGAGGACGCCGCCGATGACCAGCTTTGCTCCGCAGAATGCGCAGCCCCGCTCCGACAACGTGCCGGGGATGGTCCGCTCATTGGAGACGGGGAGGTAGTTGCGCGTGTCCTCGCCCTCGACCTTCAGGTAGACGTGCTTCTCGCGCTCCGGGATATCCTTGTCGCACTTCAAGAGTACCATTGGCATTGCAGTTGTTCCTCCGCGTGCACCGTTTCCATGGCCAGCACCCCGGTTCTTGAGAGGCGCTGCGTTCGGACGGCGGTCGGTAATTCACGAAGCGGGCCAATGCATCTGAAACGTTCGAGGGCGTACGGCTTTTGGCGGTTCAGAGGCGACCGGCACGCCTCGGCGGCGATTTCCCGGTTTTCGGAGCAAAGGTTGCGTTCCCGGCGGTTCGATTCGGCCACCAATCGTTCCAATTCGTGCGTCCCGCAGAGCAGGCCGCCGGACCCCTCGCCGCTTCGACACCGTGGCATGCCTGGTGCAACGTCTTGTGCGACGACGGGAGCACGGATTCGAACGCAATTCTTTCGAGGAGCCTTCTTCATGAATATCGAAACCCTTCGCATTGCCGTCGCCAGCTCGGAAGGCGGGCGCATCGATCAGCACTTCGGCCGCGCCGAGGACTTCCTGGTCTTCGACGTGAGCAAGGACGGCAAGGCGCTGGTGGAAAAGCGGGCGGTCCACGTCGTCGAAGGCGGCGAGGACAAGCGCGAGGTCGTCTGCCGGCTGCTCTCCGACTGCCGGGTGCTGCTGGTCGAGAAGATCGGCGTGTCGCCCAAGGCGAAGTTGGCCGCCGCCGGAATTCAGGCCATCGACGCGCACGCCGGGAAAGCTGTCGACGCGGCGCTGGCCGAGGTCTTCGCCTCCTTGAGCGCCCCTTCCGTCGCCTGAAGCTTGCGGAGGTCATCATGTCCATCGAGTCGGCTGTCGCCTATATCAAGCGGATGCGCGAGGACGAGGCCTTTCGCCGCCAGGTCAACGAGTGCAGCGAAGACGAAGCCGCCGGCTGGGCGCTGGTCAGCGCCAACGGCTTCTCGTTCACCATGGTCGAATTCAAGCAGGCGCAGGACAGCATCTACCAGGAGCACGGCATCACGCCCCTGTAGAGAATCCATGCCCCGCCGGACCATGAATGGTCCGGCTACGCGTGGGAAGCCCGCTTAAGCGGGCTGGGTAAGTCAGAAAGCAAGTAGGTAGGTAGGTAGGTAACGAGGGGGTGGGCGCTTTCGTCCCCACTCTGATCGCCCTGTTCTTTCTTTCCAGCCGGCTTCAGCCGGCTTTCCACCTCTAGCCGGACCATTCATGGTCCGGCGCCTCAGCGGTCGTAGGTCATGACGGCGGAGCGCCGGGCGTTGAAATGCTCGGCGATCTCCTCGGCCAGCGAGGCCGGGATTTTTAGTCCGTATTTCTCGGCGGCCGCGGCGAGGTCGGGCCCCGGAAGCCACTGGAGAGAGCCCGCGGCCGCGCTGGCCAGCGCCAAGACGCGGCGCCGCAGCTCGGGGTCGGCAGTGCGCGCGAGCCAGTCCTCTCGGACGCGCCCCGGGACGTACGGAGTCGCCTCCGGCGCCCGAGCGCCTTCGTCATAGGCGACAATGGCCGCCGCGAGGGCGACGTCTTCCAGGACCAGCTGGTACTTTTGGCTCTTGCTCAGCGATTGCAAGGGGCTCACCGCTTTCGGTAGTCTTTGTAGCTGATTTGATGCGCTGCCATTCGCAATCCCAAAATGCGGCGGGTCACGCCCAGCTCCTTGGCCGCCGCCGTCGTATTCCCTTGATGGGTCTTCAAGGCTTCGACAATCATCTCGTACTCGACCGCTTTGACCTTGGCGTCCAGGCCGCAGCCAAAGGTCGTCCCGGTCTCCGCCGAGGTCTGCAGCGAAGGGGGCAGGTTGTAACCGTGAATCACCGCGTCCTCGGACATGATCACCGCGCGCTCGATGACGTTCTCGAGCTCGCGCACATTGCCGGGCCAGTGGTAGGCCATGAGCATGTTCAGCGCTGGCGTGGAGATGCGCTTGACCTCCTTCCCTGCCTGGGCGGCGCTCTTGGCGGCGAAATGGTCGGCCAGGAGGATGACGTCACTCCCCCGCTCTCGCAGCGGCGGGAGGGTGATGGGGAATACGTTGAGGCGGTAATAGAGGTCCTCGCGAAACTCGCGCTTCTCGACCATGTCCGGGAGGTCGCGGTTGGTGGCCGCGATGATCCGCAGGTCGACCTTGATGGGCCGCGAGCCGCCGACCCTTTCGAACGTCTTCTCCTGGAGGACGCGCAGGAGCTTCGCCTGCATGGCGAGGCTCAGCTCGCCCACCTCGTCCAGGAAGACGGTGCCGCCGTCCGCCAGCTCGAACCGCCCTTTGCGCGCCATGGACGCGCCGGTGAAGGAGCCCTTCTCGTGGCCGAAGAGCTCGCTCTCCACGATGCTCTCGGGCAGTGCGGCGCAGTTGAAGCTGACGAAGGGGCCGTCAGCGCTGGAGCTATTGAAATGGATGGCGTTGGCGACCAGCTCCTTGCCGACGCCGCTCTCGCCCAACACCAGCACCGTGGCCTTGGTCGACGCCACCTTGTGGATGAGCTGGTAGACCTCCTCCATGGGCTTGGAGTTGCCGATGATGTTCCCGGGCTTGAACCGCTCCTTGAGGGCGTTGTGCAGCCGCCGGTTCTCGGTCTCCAGCTGCACCTTTTCGATGTTCTCCAGGAGGTACAGCTCCACCGCGGGCGCGATCATGGAGGCGATGGTGGAGAGCAGCTCCATGTCCTGCTTCAGCAGCCGGCGGTTGATGTAGACGCGCTCGGCGCTGATGGTCCCCAGCACCTTCTTGCCATGGACGATGGGCACGCAGAACAGGGATGACCGCGAGTCTGCCTGCCCGGGGCTCGCCCCGAGGACCCGGGGGACGACGATGGCCTTGCCGCTCTCCACCACCTGGCCCGCGACCCCGTTTTTCAGCGAATAGACGCCGGCGGACTTCTGCTCGTCGGTGAGCCCGAAGCTCTCGTGGACGAAGATGGTCTCCGACTCGCGGTCGTAGAGGGTGACCATGCCGCGGACAATCTTCAGGCGCTGCCGCATCACGCCCAGGATGATGGCGAGCGACTTGGCCAGGTCCTCGCTCTCGGTGATGACTTGGCTTATCTGAAAGAGGATCGGCAGGACGTTCACCCGGCACTCGCCCGTGAAGCAGTGGGTGAAGTCGTCGACAAAGTCCTCGGGCTCGATGGCGACGGCGTAGTCCATGGTCTCCTGCGCGCCGCGGCTCTCGCGGTCAGTGGCCGATCGCAATGCAAGGTACGCGCCTCGTCTCTAAAGCGTCTTGTGGTTCCCTGTTGTTCCTTATTGCTCCTCGCTCAAGCCCCTGCGAGGCCTCGGGATTCCCGTCGGCGGCGCGGCCGCGCCTCGCCTCCAGGGCCCGGCCGCCGCCGAGCGCGACCGACAAAAAGGGAGCAGGGGCCCGACATCGATGTCGATCGGGCTCTGGCCGGACACCCGGGCGCTGCAGGCCGGAACGCACGCCCGCGAGCGCGACGGCAATGGACTAGAGCATCTGCTGCGCTTCCGCGCTCAGTCCACCGCCTTCGATGGAGCGCCTCACGCGTGCCGACGACACGCGGGTCGTGCTCAGCCTGCGGCGCCCGCTCCACCACCGCGCCGCCGCGCTCGTCTTCGCGCCGATAGGCCCTCCGCCCAAGCGCCACTCGGTGCACATCGGCGTCTTCGCGGCGAGCACGGGCATTCGCGCGAAGGTGATCGCAAGCCGGGTGAGCCACGTTACAGCGCCTTCGGCGCTGCGCCAATGCAGAGCGACGCCGACCTCGACGAGGAGGCGCTGCGACGGCCGCTGCGAGAAGAGCTCGGCTTCACCCCCCCCTGGAGCTGAGCCCGCCTCGCATGCCGGAGCGCATCCGCCGTCTGGATGGGGCGTCCTTGCTCCAGTGGTTTTCGGGTAAACGTTCTGAAGTGCCCGTGCAGCGCGAGGTGCAAGGCCACCGCGTTCATCCACAGCGGAGAGCTGGCCAGCCAGGTCCTAGAATCGCCCGCGCTCCATGGCGAAGCTCGCCCGGCTCGCTTCTTTCGTCGCCGCGGCCCCGCCCCGCGAGCGCGGGGCCGTGGTGCTCTGCGAGGCCCCGTGGCCGGCCGCGCCCGCCGCCGGCGAGGAGTGGGAGGCGGCGGTCGCGGTGATCCGCTGGACGCGCTTCGTTCGCCTGGAGGTGGCGACGACGGCCCGCGGCCGGCCTCGCGACTACTTGAGCTCCAGCGCGAACGCGGCTGGCGTGCTCGCGCCGTAGTTGTTCAGCTGCACCGTCAGGACGTGCGTCCCCTCCGTGCGCTGAGCGGCGGCCAGGGCCGCGGCGTTCCTGAAGCTCGGGAAGTACCCAGCCTTCGCGGCGTCGCTCCAGGCGACCTCCACGCCGTCGAAGTACACGATGATCTGGTCGCTCATGTCCGAGCCCAGGAAGCGGAACTGCTTGAGGTCCACGTTGTCCCAGCTCCCCTTCACCTCGAGCTTTCGCCGGAACCAAGTGGTGCCCGCGGCGCACGACGTCCCGCAGGCGCTCGAGGCCGAGATCCAGTGGGCGCTCGTGGTCGCGGGGATGATTCCGGCGGAGCCCGAGCCGTCGGCCGGCAGGGCGCCGTACTTGTTCGACGAGAGCGGCCCGAGGTCCACTGCCGCGGCCCAGCCGCTGTCGTCCAGCGCCGGCGAGGACGCCGCCGCGGCGGTCAGGCTCGCGGTCGACACCCGCCAACCCGAGTTGGAGGTGAAGGCGCCGCTGCTCCACTCGGCCTGCTCCCAGGACCTGAGGAAGGACTCCGCGCCGCGGTAGAGCGGGTCGATGACGTTCTGGTTCAGCCCCACGCTGTTCAGATCCGCCACGAACTCGGGGAGCTGCCCGACCGTCGCCACGCCCCGGGTGTTGTAGTCGAAGGTCACGCCGCCCTGGCTCTGCCACGGCGTGAGGTTCACGGTGGACGTCCCGTGCGCCGGCCGCAGCAGGCTCGCCCCGTAGGCGAAGGCCGTGCCGCCGCACGCGGGCGCGGTGCGCGCTTCCGGGAGGTTGATCAGCCCGTTGAAGTCGCTGCCGAACGGCACGCCCGCCGCGCTCGCCGCGAAGAAGGAGTCGTGGCCGACGTCGCCGCTGGACCAGAGGGTCTGCTTGATGTCCCACAGGTTCATCAGCTGATGCGCGTAGGAGCGCGACGTCGGGCGATCCGTGCACTCGCCGTTGGGAGGCGTGGGCAGCGCCGGGTTGAGCGTGTCCGAGCCCTGCCTCAGCCCCAAGGCGATGGTGCCGCGCCAGCGCAGGATGTTCTTCACGTCGTAGTAGTCCAGCGACATCTCCGAGGCGCCGTAATTGGGGCCGTGGATCGACGCGTGGCCCGCCACCAGCGGGTACGAGCGGGAGTCGCTGAGGGCGTAGATCTGCCGGCGCGCGACCGCGGAGATGTGGTCGACGTCGATGAGCATCCCCTCATCCATCAGGGCCTTCACGGCCATCCGCCCCAGCGCCGTCAGCCCCAGGCCGTTGCACTGCGCCCGCGTGGCGTGGTTCGCGTCCGGCGGCGGGTAGTAGTTGGGGCGGCTGTAGGTCATGGCCGCCCAGACCGGGTCGACCCCGGGCACGTTCATGTTGGCCACGTAGTTCACGAAGTTCCAGTCATTGAACTGGAAGGGCGGCGCGTTCTGCTCCGGCAGGCGGCTGCTGCGCGTCTCCATGCCCGTCTCGCGCGAGGAGATCGGGAGCGGGCTGCCGTACTCGTCGAACGCCGCCGCGGGGGTGGTGGAGCAGTCGTTGCTGTTCACGTCCGGCCCGTAGGCGCTCCACGCGTTCGTGTTGAACGCCTGCTGCGCCGGGATGGCGTCGAGGGTGCCCGGCTTCAGGGCGGCGCCCGGCCAGTTGCTGCCGTTCTGCTGCCAGCTGGCGCCGACGAAGTAGGGGCTATACATCGCCGACCCGCCGATGGCGTTGTCGACCAGGTGCACCGGGAAGACGTGGCGCACGCCCAGGTCGTACCAGTACTGGATGCGCGAGCGGACCAGCGCGTCCGTGTTGTACGGGCACGGGTGGGCCGGGTCGAGCGTGCAGGTGCCGCTCTTCGCGCTGCCCTCCGGGCTCAGGTCGCCCAACAGGTCGTCGAGCTCCAGCCCCAGCACCACCGCGAGCTTGCCCTGCGCGATGGCGTTTCGAGCCTCCGCCGGAGTGGTGACGATCTGGAACCAGGAGGGGTTCGCGGCGGCGTAGGCGCGCGCCGCGTCCAGCGACACCTTGGCGTTGTTCCCGTCCTTGCAGACGTCGTGGTTCTTCGCCTGGAGCAGCGAGTAGCACATCTGCGCGTCGCTCACCGCCATCATCGTGACCATCCGCAGGCCGTACTTGTGCGCGCGCTTCACCCACCCGTTCCACATCTGCTGGTGGGTGATGATCTGCGCGTGCGGCCAGTCGGTGTAGTTGGGGTACCCGTCGACGAAGTGGCGGTCCTTGTAGTCGGCGCCGTCGGAGCCGTAGGCCGCGGGCTTGCTGATGTGGCTGGCGTTGACGTCGGGGACCGAGTTCTGGACGAGGTCTGACAAGGTCAGGCAGCCGTACGAGTTCGGTAGCTGGCACTTCCCGGGGCTCGACTGGTTCGGCCGAGAGTTGGGGACGTCGGACGCCGAGGCCGGCGCCTCCTCCGACCAGGACGCGTTCGTTCGTGTGCTGTAGGTGTTGCCGTGGTGCTCGCCGCAGGAAGTAAGCGCCGTGGCCTCGTCGCCCTCGAAGGTCCCATGCAGCAGGCCGTAGCGCTTGCGCTGGGTCGTCTTGGTGTCGAGCCCGGTCTGGCGGTAGATGAGCTTGTGCCAGTCGCCGCCCGGAGTCACGTTCTGGAGCTGCGCCCCGAAGGCCTTCTCGGCGAACATGTGCGCGTGGAGATCGGCCCAGCCCCAGGCGAACGGGACCTGGAGCGTCGCGGCCGCGCTCCGCTGGGAGGCGAGCGTGGAGAGGGCCGGGTCGTAGAGCTTCTCGACCTGATAGGTGACCTGGCGGGGGTGCTGCCCGGTCAGGTCCTCCGCGACGCAGTAGGTCGCATCTTGGCTGTTGCTCACTCTCATCGTGTACGCGATGGACGGGTTGAAGGACGTCGAGTCGCAATAGTGGTTCTGCGCCGGCCCCGCGTTGATGACGAAGTCGACCGCGTCGCCCTGCGCGACCGAGGTCGTCAGGTCGTAGCTGACGCCCGTCGAGTCCCCGTTGGCGATCGGCTGCGTCCAGAGCGTCGAGGCCCCCTTCCGGATGCTCACCACCACGCCGTCGCCGCAGTTGGGGTCCGCGTCGGACGCGGAGCCGGCGATGCGCACGGTGCCGGCGGCCGGGGCCGTCCACCGGCGCACCGAGTCGCTGCCGGGCGTCGGATGGCCGCCCCATGACCAGAGCCAGCTGTCGGGACCGGCGTTCCAGGCAGTCGTCTCCGAGAGGAACGGAGAGGAGATGCTCGTCGGGGTCATGGGCGTGAGCGCGTAGGGCGGAGTGAGGCTCTGCGCGAAGTAGCTCCAGGCGTTCGCCTCCTGGGTGGAGCTCGAGTAGGTCGCCGAGGCCGTCGGCGCGCCGGAGGTGTAGGCGATGATCGGGTCGAAGGTCGTCGAGTCGCACCCGACGTCGTTTGCCGCGCCGGCGTTGATGACGAAGTCGAGGGCGTCGCCGGCCGCGACCGTGAGCATCAAGCCGAAGGGCCCGTCCGCGTCGACCGTGGCCAGGGTCCGCGAGTACTGCGTGACGCCGTTCTTCCGGACCATCGCCACGACGCCGTCGCCGCAGTGGGTGTTCCCCTGCGGCGTGTTGCGGTCGAGCTTCTTCAGGCTCCCCGAGAATCGAGAGGGTCCCGGCGCTGGGGGCGGTCCAGCGGCGGATGGTCTCCGAGTTGTAATCGGGGTGGCCGCCGGTCGACCAGAGCCAGTTGTTGGTCCCCGGGCGGTGCCAGGCGCCGACCTGGCCCCAGGCGTTCGCGCTGCTCTCGAAGACCATCGGCTGCATCACGCCGCCGGGCGCCGACCAGTAGCTCCAGCCGTGCTGGCCCTGCGTCGAGGAGTAGAACTGCGAGGCCGCCGGCAGGTCGCAGCCCCGGAGCCCTCCCGTCGCGCGCAGGTTGAAGTTGTTGGAGGGGACGCCGACCTGGTTGGTCTTGACCAGGCCGCCGACGAGGACGCCGTCGCGGTACACGTTGATCCCGGTCACGAGCTCGTCCTCGGTCGGGTCGCGGGAGATGACGAGGTTTGCCGCGGGCGCGTCGTATCCGGCGCCGGTGACCGAGCTCTCTCCCGAGACCGCCTGCAGGGTGGCGGTCAGCGCGACGGCGGCGGGGGCGACGGTCTTCCCGGTGGTGACGGTCGCCGACGCTTCAGAGGGCTGATCGTTGACCCCTGCCTTGTGATTCGTCCCATAGTACAGCCTGAATACATAGGTGTTTCCGCCGGTGATAAACGACGCGTCCGAGTACCCGTAGCCCGTGGCGGTGGCGAAGAAGACCTCGGTCGCGCCGTTGGTCGAGACGTAGACCTGGTAGGTCCCGGTCACGTTCCAAGAGATTCGAGACGTCGTCACCTGCCCTGCCGCCAGCGCCAAGTGCTGCGGCTGCGCGCTGAACTTCGGTGTCGCGCTCAGGGCCATTGCCGGGGCCAGCGCCGCAAAGCCCGCGAGGGCCGGCAGCAACAGCAAGCGCCACGCCTTGTTCTTTCTTTGGGACATCGTTCTCTCCCCATTCCTCGTCGATCGCGGCACCCCGCGCCGGCCTCACGGGCTCGGCGCGAGGTCTCGTCGCCCCAAAGGCATCCGGCCCGGTGCGGCGCTCGCCATTTCGCGCCTCTCGCGCCGCCCTGGACAGGTCCGGTTTTCAGATTGTGGGTGGGCCAGTGATTTCCCGAGGGACGATCCCAGCGTGCGGGGGGATCGAATCCGGTACGGAGCACGAGCACAGGCTGCTATCCCGATAGCACCAAGAAGAGCAATGCCTGACAATTGCTATTGTTCGCGAACCGGCAGTGCAGCCAGTGAACGTAGGCGATTTCCGGCCCCGCCCATTTCGACGGCGCACCTGTTTTGGTTCGCTGGAGAATCTTTGCCTTGGCGCCGTGGTGCCCTCCGCGTCGGCGCAAGCGGCCTACGTCATTTTTTCGAAGTGCACCTGTTCGAGTCGTCGAGTCTCGTTCTAGCCTCTGTCGCGGGTGCTGCGGCCGCGTTGAGCACCCCTGCCTCGCGCGCCGGGCGGCGCCGGAGCCCGATGACCGATGGCGCGCCGGAGCATCCCCCCGGCACAGTGCTCGATGCTCCAGCCGCCAACCACCGAATCGGAGGTAGTCGCATGAGCGAAGAGACGATGCGCAGCGGTCGGGGTGCCCGGCAGGTCCGCGGAGGCCACCTGGGGCTCGCCTGGGGGTTGGTGCTTCCTCTCTGCGCGCTCTGGGCGCAAGCCTGCACGAGCGCGCCGGAAGCCAACGAATACGCCGCGACGGCCGAAGAGGCCCAGGCCCTTTCGTCCCTGAAAGCTCCGGAGAGCGACGGCCTGCGCCTGGAGCCCGCCGCCGCCGACCGCGTCCGCGGCACCTATCGCGAAGGCGGCGCGATCCTCTCGTTCGACGTCACCCGCAACGACCGCGCCTTCAAGCTGATGCTCGGATCGCCTAGCGCGGGAGAGCTGATGCGCTTCGAGCTGCGCGGCTCCCGCTATTTCTTCTCGTTCAAGCAGGGCGCATTCGTCGCGAACTCGTCGGTCGCGGACGTCGAGCAGGGGCTTCAGGCCGCGGACGCCGCCGAGCCGGAAGACGCGGCCGTGCAGAAGGTCTCGAGCCAGGGAGACGCGAGCGTTATGCAGGCCGTCTTCTCGAGCAAGGAGCTCGCGTTGCTCCCGAAGCTGTCCAAGGCCCTCGGCGACTCCGGGCTCGACGGCCTGAAGAGCCAGGCCGCCCTCGGAATTCACCGCCTCGCTCAGCACGTGAGCAGGGCGGCGGGCGGCGCGGCCGCCGCGCTTCCCTCCGAAGACGCGGCGAGCTGGGCGCCGCAGCCGGGCGCCGAGGTGCCCTACTGCCTCGACCTGCGGAGCGACCCCAACCACAACGACTGCTTCGGAATGTGCGGCAATGATTGCAACTGCTGGTCCTGGGTTTGCGGCGACTGCTGCTATCACCGGGGCTGCTTCATGCACGACACCTACTGCTCCCGATGCACCTGGTACCGGCCCGTCGACTGCTTCAATTGCTACATGAACTTGGCGGTCTTCATCGCGGTGGTCGCCGGCTGTTGACGGCTGCCATGGGCCGCGCGCCGGCCCTCGCCCGACCGCGGGCGGCCCTGCTGCTCGCCGCGGCCGCGCTCCCGCTCTGCGCGCCCGCGCCATCCGCCGCGGTCACCCACGGGCGCGCCGACGGCGACACCGAGGCGGTGGTCGCCATCCTCGAAGGCGGCCGCCTGGTCTGCTCCGGCGTCGCCGTCGCTGAGGACGCCGTCCTGACCGCAGGCCACTGCGTTCAGGCGTTCGCCTACAAGTCGGTCCTCGTCGTCTCGAAGCAGGGGCGCCGGCTCCTCCGCATCCGCGAGCGGATCCTGAACGCGGAGTTCCGCCCCAATGAGCCCGAGACCGACTACGCGCTGATCCGCACAGCGGAGCCCTTGGGCGTGAGCGCCCTCCCGCTCGCCTCGTCCACCCCGACGGCGGGACAGGATCTGCGCGTGGTCGGCTTCGGGGTCGACGGCGTCCCCGCCCGCTCGTCGACCGGCGCCGGCGAGGAGCGGCGCTGGGGGACCTCGCGCGTCCAGTCGATCGCGGAGCGCTCGTTCGTCGCTGGCGGCGAGAGCCAGCCGTGCATCGGCGACTCCGGGGCGCCGGCGCTCCTCCGGTGGCCCGACGGGCACGCGGCAATCGCCGGGCTCTGCGTCTCGGGCAGCCCCCGCTGCACGGGCGGCGCTCGATTCCTGCGCGCGGATCTGCTGGCGGCCTTCCTGCGCGCCAACCTCGCGAGCTCGAGGGCGTCGCCGGGCGCGGGACGCTCCCCGGGCGAGCGACCCTCGGACGCTCATCGCGCGGCGCCGGCTCCGTGAGCGCTCGAGCTGATCGCCATCGGGTGGGCCAGCCACCGGCCCATTGACGAAACACTCCGTGTCATGCTCACCGATCTGCCCGTCGCCTCCGACTCCGACGCGCTCCTCCACGCGAAGTTCCAGCCCGAGGCACCGGACTCGGTGCCGTCCTCCGCCGCGCATTCCACCCCTCCTCCGAAAGCGTAATAAGGAGGGCATGGGCTATTGCCATTACTGGGGGCGACCGGCGGAGCTGGAGGAAGCGGCCTTCGCCGCATTCTGCGCGGAGGCTCGGAGCCTGATTCGAATCAGGTGATACACGCTCAGCCCAAGTTTCCGCGCGGGCGAGCTCTCATGCGCCATCGCTGGGCGGATGTTGCGGTCCCTGGCCGTTCGGATCCGGGCGGCTCACGTGGTTGCTCGTGTGCAAGAAGACGTATTGTTTCCGGTACTCGACGCCTGCTCCGGGCCAGGTCGCCACGTACGCGCGCAGCGCCTCCATCCCCGGCTCGTAGTCCTCCCCGTTGATGCGGCAGTCGGCGCCCGGCGCGCCGCTCTCATCGCGCATCGCGAAGAAGCGGATGCCGTACGTGCCGTCGCCCTCGATCTGCGATTGGAATGCCGCGAAGTTGGGCCCTCGCGCTTCAGGGCGGCCGCCCGACTCGCGTCGTCCCTCAGTGCTCCCCCGCGACGCACACCCGCGCGACGCCGCCGCGGCGAGGCAGCTCGCGGATCTCGGCGTCGACGCCGTAGGTCTCGCGGAGGAACGCCTCGGTGACCACGTCCGACGGCGAGTCGATCTCCCAGCCTCCGCCGCGCCTCAGCGCCAGCGCCCTCGTGGCGTGCTGCAGGGCATGGTTCGGGTCATGCGTCGTGAGGACGACGCACCGGTCGCCGGCCTCGGCGAGCCGGCGCACCTTCGCCATGACCCGATGCTGGTTGCCGTAGTCGAGGTTCGCGGTCGGCTCATCCATCACCAGGATGCGCGCCTCCTGCGCCAGGACGCGGGCGATGAGCGCGAGCTGCCGCTCGCCGCCGCTCAGCTCGGTGTAGAGGCGGCCCGGCGAGCGGCGGCCGGTCGACGAGCCAGTGGATCTCCACACTGGGCGGCTTCAGCCGCCCCGGCAGGCGCGGCGCGGCCGCTTCCTTCGGCGCGCGGTCGAGCGCCTCGCCTTGGAAGCGAGGGATATTCGAAGCGCCGGGTCTGTGGTCGCGGCGAGGCCGGTCCCCTTTCGGGCGAGCATCGCCCGTGTGCGGTCACATCCCTCGGAACCCTCGGTCGGCGACGCACGTAGCCTCGCGGCAAGGCGCCGCGCTATCTTGAACCGCATGCAACTCGCCGCCTTGGCAGACCAGATGCGACCGCTTCGGCGCCTGGAGTACGACCGCCTGGTCGATCTCGGCCTCTTCGAGGGCGAGAAGGTCGAGCTCTTGAGAGGAGTCATCGTCCGAATGAGCCCTCAAGGGGTCGCGCACGCCTCGACCATTCAGAGCCTGACCCAGCTGCTCGTCCTCGCCTTGGCCGCGACAAAGCGCGCCGCCGTCCGCGTGCAACTCCCCCTCGCGCTCGCCGACGACTCCGAGCCGGAGCCGGACATCGCCGTCGTCGAGCCCGGCGACTATCGCGAGCAGCACCCGTCGCGCGCGCTGATCGTTATCGAGGTCGCCGACAGCTCGCTGACGCTCGATCGCGGCGAGAAGGCCGAGCTGTACGCGCGCGCCGGCATCCCCGAGTACTGGATCGTCGACGTCGGCCGGCGGCTCCTCGAGGTCCACACCGACGCCGTCGCAGGGGTCTACACCCGAGTCGTTCCCTACTCCCGAAAGGACGTCGTGAGCCCGAGGGCCTTCCCGGAGGTCTCCATCCGGGTCGACGCCATCCTCGGATAGGCAGCGCTCGACGGGCGAACGCCTTCGCGCCAGCTGCTTCCAGCTCGCGGCGACCGCCCGCCCCTCAATCTTCCTCCTTGATCCGCAACTTCCCGCCCTCCCCGGCGCGGTGCACCATCCTCGCCACAATCGCGTGCCATTTCGGCGCGGGGCTCCACCGCACCGAGTGCGGATACCCGACCTTCGCGAGCGGCGCTCCGTCGACGCTGGCGATGAAGAAGCGCCGTGGGCTCTTGGATGAGGAGCATCGCGACGCCTTGGCGAGCGTGCAGGCCGAGGCGGTGCAGAGGGCGCTTCCGTTTCCCGACAAAGGCGACGAGGGCGCGAGAAGCTGGCGGTCTTCCTCGATGGATTCTCGCCGCAGGGCGGCCTCTCGACTCGCGTCGTCCGTCAGTGCTCCCCCGCGATGCACACCCGCGCGACTCCACCGCGGCGAGGCAGCTCGCGGATCTCGGCGTCGACGCCGTAGGTCTCGCAAAGGTACGCCTCGGTGATCACCTCCGACGGCGAGCCGATCTCCCAGCCTCCGCCGCGCCTCAGCACCAGCGCCCGCGTGGCGTGCTGCAGGGCGTGGTTCGGGTCATGCGTCGTGAGGACGACGCACCGGTCGCCGGCCTCGGCGAGCCGGCGCACCTTCGCCATGACCCGGTGCTGGTTGCCGTAGTCGAGGTTCGCGGTCGGCTCGTCCATCACCAGGATGCGCGCCTCCTGCGCCAGGGCGCGGGCGATGAGCGCGAGCTGCCGCTCGCCGCCGCTCAGCTCGGTGTAGAGCCGGCCCGCGAGGGCCTCGATGCCCATCGCCGCCAGCGCCTCCTCCGCGATGGCCAGGTCCCGCTTCCCCGGCGACGCGAACGGCCCCAGGTGCGCCGCGCGCCCCATGGCGACGACATCCAACACCGGGAAGCCGAACGACGGCGCGTGCGCCTGAGGGACGTAGGCGAGCCAGCGCGCCAGGCGCCGGCGCGGCCATCTCTCGGCGCGCTCGGCGCCGACGAGGATCTCGCCGCCGCAGGCCGGCATGAGCCCCAGGAGGGTGCGAAAGAGCGTGGTCTTGCCCGCGCCGTTCGGCCCCAAGAGGCAGAGCAGCTCGCCCGCCCCGAGCCTGAACGACACGTCCCGCAGGACGACGCGCCGCCCATATCCGCAGCTCACCTGTCGAAGCTCGAGCAACGCGAAGCCTCCCTATTCCCAGCCGGCGCGGCCGCGGCTCAAGAGGAAGAGAAAGAGCGGCGCGCCCACGACCGCGGTGACGATGCCCAGCGGGATCTCCACGGCGAACAGCGAGCGCGCGAGATCGTCGGCGGCGAGCAGGAAGCAGGCGCCGAGGACCGCCGCGACCGGCAAGAGCCGCCGGTGCTCCGCGCCCGCCAGCATCCGCGCCAGGTGCGGCACGAACAGCCCGATCAGGCCGACGACGCCGCTGATGGCCACCGCGGCGGCGGTCATCAGCGTCGCGGCCAGGGCCACCGCGAGCCGCAGCGCGCCCGTCGAAAGCCCCAGCGCCCTCGCCTCCTCGTCGCCCATGGAGAGCACGTTGAGCCGCCAGCTCAGCAAAAGGAGCGCCCCGCCCCCCGCCGCGATGGGCAGCGCCGCCGCGGAAATATCCGCCGCGGTCACCGAGGCCAGGCTACCCATCAGCCAGTAGGTGATGGCCGGCAGGGTGTTGACGGGGTCCGCCAAGAGCTTCACCGCGGAGATGAGCGCGCTGAAGAGCATCCCCATCATGCTCCCGGCGAGCACCAGCACCAGGACCGGGTTCGCCACCCGCCGGTCGAGGAGCGCGCCCACCAACCAGGTGATGGCCACCGCGCCCAGGCCGAAGGCGAACGCCGAGCCCTGGATGCCCGCCCGGCCCAGGTCCCAGCGGATGGCCAGGGCGGCGCCCAGGCCCGCGCCGGAGGAGACGCCCAGGATCGACGGCGACACCATGGGGTTGCGGAACAGGCCCTGGTAGGCGGCGCCCGCCATCGACAGCGCCCCGCCGACCAGGATGGCGGCGAGGATGCGCGGCGCGCGGATGGCCAGCACCACCGCCTCCGCCTCGCGCGAAAGGCCCAAGGGCGACGGCCAGAGCTTGTCGAGGAGGATGGCGAGCACCGCCCTGGGAGGGACGGGGAAGCGCCCCACGGCGCAGGACGCAACGGCGAGCGCGGCGAGGAGGAGCCAGAGCCCCAGGAGCGCGAGGCGCGCGCGGCGGTTCGCGTGGGCCAGCGCCGCCGGCCCGGCGCCCTCGCGCGCGTTCGAGGCCTCGGCGCCTCGGCCGCGGTCAATTGCGATGCTCATTGTTTCGCCGCCCGTCGGGGCCTTTGCCCTGGAGCATGAGCTCGAGCTCGTCGTCGCTCAATGAATAGCGGTAGAAGCGCGCATAGTATTCGCGGAGCTCGCGCTTCAAATCGACGTCCTGGAACAGCGCCGGGTAGAGCTCCTTGGCGGTATAGAGCATCGAGAGCACGCCCTCTGTGGAGCCGTCCCAGTAGAAGACGCCCTCGGGCATCTCGCGGACGCGCCCGGCGCGCACCGCCGAGACGCTCGCCCAGCGCGGGTCCTTCAGCACCACGTCCGCGGAATACTGGCGCCCGACGTGGATGACCTCCGGGTCCCATTTCAATATCTCCTCGATCGCGAGCTCGCCCTTGCCCGTGAGGCGGCTGTTCTTCACCACCATGTCCGCCCCGGCGAGAATCCCGTACCAGTACGTGGCGGAGGACAGCCCCTGGGTGTCGGTTGCCCGCGGGCCGCGCACGCAATAGAGCCGCGCCCGTTTGTCGCGCGGAATGGCGTCGACGCGAGACCGGACGAGCGCCACCAACCGGTCGTGGTATGCGCACCACTCCTCGGCCCGCGCCGAATACTCGGGCCCCAGCACCTCGGCGAAGAGCCGCAGCATGCGCTTGCGCGACTCCACGAACGCCTCGGCGTCGGCCGGCGGATTGGCGCCCACCGCCTGCGAGACCAGGACCGGGATGCCCAGCCCGGCCAAGAGCTCGATTTTCCCCGGCGCCGGGTAGCCGTAGGTGCGGAAGACGACGTCCACCCGCTGGCGCAAGAGCTCCTCGGCGCTGGGGTCCGCGCCGAGCTGCTGGATGCCGGCCACGGCCGGGTTGGTCCTGCGCATCCACGGGGCGTCGGTGGAGATCATCATGGCGATGCGATCGCTCGCCCCCAGGAGAAAGAGCTTCTCGTAGCAGAGCACCTCGAGGCAGGCGATGCGCCGCGCCGCGCCGGGCACTGCCACCCGGCGGCCGGCCATGTCCACGACCTCGCGCGCCGGCACAGAGCCCTCGCCGGCGCTCGCGCCCGGGTCGGCCGCGAGCAGCGCCATCAACGCGGCAGCCCCGGCGCCCGTCACCACTCGCTCCTCGCCGAGAAGGAGATGACCCGCGGCGCGCCGAGCAAGAGGCCATCGCCCGACCGGTAATAGGACCAGTAGGCCGTATCGAGGAGATTGCTCACGTTCAGCGCCAGGCTCACCTTCTGCGCCGGCGCCAGCCGCACCTGGTAGCGCACGCCGGCGTCGAAGGTGGCGGCACCGGCCATGAAGCTCGTGTTGGCGGCGTCGACCGCCCGCCGTCCCGAATAGAACGCGCCGGCGGAAAGCGTGAGGTCCCCGAAGCCGTATTCCAGATAGGCACGCCCTTGGGTCCGGGGCACGTTGACCGGGAAGCGGCCCTCGAGGCTCAGGTTGTTCGCGGCCTTCTTGATCCTCGCGTCGAGCGCGGTGAAGCCGCACACCACCGAGAGCGGCCCGACGAGCTTGCCGCTCGCGGTGAGCTCGAGCCCCTGGTGGACCTCCCGGCCGTCCTGCTTGTAGACGTTGTCGCCCGGGTCCACGTACTCATTGACCTTGTCGATGTAGAACAGGGCGCCCGTCAGCGACATGCGGCCGACCTCGCCCTTGGCGCCGAGCTCGTACTGCCGGCCGACGCTCGGCCCGAGGATCTCGTTGGCGTTGGCGGCGGTGCTCGGCGCGGTGCCGCCGTTCACCAGCCCCTCCATGTACGAGGCGTAGGTCGCGACCTGGGGCGCCGGCTTGAACGTGAGCGCCGCGCTCGGCGTCACCCGGCTCTGCCGGTAGTTGGGCGTGGCGAGCGCGGAGCCCGTGCCCCAGCGCGTCTGCTGAAGCTCCGCCCGGTTGAGGCCCAGGAGCGCCGACCACGCGGGGCTGAATTCGACGCGGTCGCCGAGCACCAGGTTCCGATAATCCTGCTCGTACCAGACGTTGGTCGGGCCGATGCTCAGCATCGGATTCGCGTAGGCGACCGGTGCCCCCGCCGTCGATGCGCCGAGCGCCGCCGAGACGTCGTCGCCGCGGGTATAGACGTAACCCGTGTCGGTGTATCCGGCGGTCACCTTGTGCGCCGCGCCCCAGGTCTTGAAGCTCCCGTCCAGGAGCGCGTAGACCGCCCCGGTTCGCTCGGTCTGGCGCGTGGACCCGGTGGCCTTCTCGTTGTAGGCGCCCGAATTGTCGGTCAGCGTCGCGCCGACGTATTCGTATTCGCGCCACATCGTCCCGTGGCGATACGCCGCGCGCACCGTGAAGACCTCGCCGAAAGAGGCCGTGACGCCGGCGCCGGCCAGCAGCTTCTCCGACCGGTTGAAGGTCCAATCCTGCCCGTACTGAGTCTTCGCGCTGAAAGCAGACGCCGACGGCACGGCGATGCCGCCCGCCGGATTGACGTTGAAATACGTCTGGAGCCCCTTCATGTCGAGGGATTGAAAGGAAACGTCGGCGTGAGCCACGACGTTCGGGAGCACCTCGGCCCGCAGAGCGCCGGAGATGAGGTCGCGCTTCTGCGTGCTGCCCTCGATGTACGTCCCGCCGTCCTCGCCGTACAGGTTGATTCGAATTCCGACGCGCCCTTTCGCGTCGAGCGGGCCGCCGGCGTCGCCGTGCAAGTAGTGGATGCCGCCTCCGTATTGGCCGCCGGAGAGGCTGAGAACGCGCTCAGGCGTCGGCTCCTTGGAGACGTAGTTGAGCGTGCCGCCCAGCGCCGAGAAGCCGTAAAGGAAGCCGGACAGGCCGTTGAGGACCTCGATGCGCGCCACGTTTTCCAGCGGCACGAAGGTGAAGCTGCGGTCCACCAGGCCGTCCCGCAGGTCGCTTTGATCGGCCGCCGTGAAGCCGCGGATCATCACCCTCGAAAGTGACGAGTATCCACTCGGCTCCATCAGCGTCGCCACCGCGGGGTCGGTCCTCAGCGCCTCGGAGACCGTGTGGGCGGAGCGGTTCTCGATGAGCTCGCCGGGCGTGACGTGGAGCGACAGCGGCGCGTCCAGCAGGCTCATCGAGCCCAGCGGGCCGGCGCTGGCCGACCGACTCCGGTAGCCACTGTCGGCCGAGCCGTCCGCCGCCTCCCGCTGGCCGATGATCTGGACTTCTTCGGGCTCGGCGGGCTTGGACCCCGGCTCGGGCTCGGCGCCCCGCGCGGCCGACGCGAAGAATACGGGCCACAGAATCAGAATGCACCGGCTTCGAATTGAAATGCGCTTGGGCATGAAATGGGTCGTTCTCTTGAATGCAGGGTTGGGCGGGCCCGTTTCGAAAGGACGACTCAGCAAACCTCGTACCACCTCCCCTCCAATCGGGTGACGCTCGCAAATTCGAGCTGCTGGGCGTCGTTCTCGGCGGACATGGCAGGACGAGGTCTTCGCCCTGGACGCGAGAATCGCCTTTCGTACGCGGCGGTGCATTTCGCTCGGCGCCGGTCCCGGTTCGTACGAACCGCTGTCCCGGAATGTACGAAGTGCCAGAGCCGTCGGCGCGACGCTCCCGGGAATGGCGCCGAAGAAGGCCCGTGATCCGGCTCGCTCGCGCTCATTCCGCTCTCATGGCGCGCCGTTTGCTTTTGCCACCGCCCACACGCCTCCTGAGGAGGAACGCCATGGCCCCGGCCGCCGCACCGCCCCACGCTGAGCCCCCTTGCAAGCTCTGCACGATTCGCTTGGAGGAGCTCTGTTACCAGCGCGCGTTCTGGTTCCGACTCTTTCGAAATACCCTGGCCGCGGGCGTTCGGCTCTTCTCCTTTGCCGCGCGAATTCCCGCGGACGATTCGTCTGCGCGCTCGCCTTTGTGCCGCCGGTGCCTGCGTTTTTCGAAAAACGCGCTCAAGCGCCGCTCGCCGCTGTTCTGCCGACTCGACACGGTCTTCAATCCCCTCTTCAATCGGGCGCGCGATTCGCTGCTGACGCCCGCCGAGATGGAGCGCGGCCGCGAGCTCGCGCGCCTCGCCGCCCGGCGCGACTTCGCGCCGCCGCCCCTGGGCCTTTCGCCCCTGGGCCCCGTGGCGCTCCTCGCGAAGGAGAGCGGCCATGCGACCCGATGAGATCGAGGCGCTCAAAGACGAGCCCGCCTGCGCGCACAACGGCAAGGCCAAGTCCGGCTGCGCCCGCCCCACGCCCGGCGCCACCCAGGGCGGCTGCTGCTTCGACGGCGCGCGCAACGCGCTCTTGCCCATCGCCGACGCCGCGCACATCGTCCACGGCCCCATCGGCTGCGCGGGCTCGTCCTGGGACAACCGCGGCACCCGCTCCAGCGGCGCCGACCTCTTCCGCGTCGGCATGACCACCGACCTGAGCGACGCCGACATCATCTTGGGCCAGGGCGAGAAGCGCCTCTTCAAAGCCATTCGCCAGGCGGTGGAGACCTTTCGGCCGGCGGCGGTCTTCGTCTACGGCACGTGCGTCCCGGCGCTGCACGGCGACGACATCGACGCGGTTTGCAAGGCCGCGGTCGCGCGCCTCGGGGTGCCGGTCATCCCGGTCGATTGCGCCGGCTTCTACGGCAACAAGAACCTGGGCAACCGCGTCGCCGGCGACGCCATTTACAAGCACGTCATCGGCACCCGCGAGCCGGACCCGGTTCCGGCCGCCGCCCTCCGCGCGGGAATCGCCACCCATGACGTCAATTTGATCGGCGAGTGGAACGTCGGCGGCGAGTTCTGGAACGTGGCTCCGCTGTTCGACGAGCTGGGCCTTCGCATTCTCTGCACCTTCTCCGGCGATTCCCGGTTTCGTGAGGTGCAGACGATGCACCGCGCCGAGGCCAACATGGTCGTCTGCTCCAAGGCCATGCTCCAGGTCGCCCGCAAGCTCCAGGCGGATTACGGCACGCCGTTCTTCGAGGGCAGCTTCTACGGCGTCGCCACCACCTCGGAGGCGCTGCGCGGTTTCGCGCGCCTGCTCGCCGACGCCTCCCTCTCGGAGCGGGCCGAGGCGCTCATCGCCCGCGAGGAGGCGAAGGTCCGCGCCGCGCTCGCGCCGCTCCGGGCGCGCCTAGCCGGCAAGCGCGCTCTCCTCTTCACCGGCGGCTACAAGTCGTGGTCCATGGTGGCGGCGATGCAGGACCTGGGCATGGTCGTGGTCGCCACCGGCACCGAGAAGTCCACCGAAGAGGACAAGGCGCGCATCCAGGGACTCATGGGCGAAGGGGCCCGGATGATCTCCGACAACGATCAGACGGCCCTGCTCCGCGCCTTTCACGAGTGCCAGGCCGACATCCTGGTCGCCGGCGACCGCTACATTTACCCGACCCTCAAGTCGCGCATCCCGTTCCTCGACATCGACCACGTCCGCGTCACCGGCTACGCGGGTTATGCCGGAATGGTCGAGCTCGCCCAGAACCTCGACCGCGCGGTCCACTCGCCGGTGTGGCGGCAGGTTCGCTCCCCCGCACGCTGGGCAAGGTCCGCGGCCTGATTTCGGAAGGAAGAACCCATGGCTCGTATCGTTTGCGCCCAGAAGCCCCTCGCGGTCAATCCGCTGAAGGCGAGCCAGCCCATCGGCGCGTCGCTCGCGTTCCTGGGGATCTCGCGGGCCATGCCGCTCGAGCACGGCGCCCGCGGCTGCACCGCCTTCAACAAGCTCTTCTTCATGCGCCACTTCCGAGAGCCCATCGCGCTGCAAACGACTGCCATGGACCTCTTGAGCACCGTCCTCGGCGCCGACGACAGCGTGGTGGAGGCGCTCTCCACCCTCTGTGAAAAGAATGGGCCGGAGGTCATCGGGCTCATCACCACCGGCCTGACCGAGACGCTGGGCGCCGATGTCCCCCGCGCGCTCCAAGCCTTTCGCGCGGCCCATCCGGAGCACGCCGCCGTCCAGGTGGTCCCGGTCCGCGCCACCGACGCGCTGGGTTGCCTGGAGACGGGCTTTGCGCTCGCCGTGGAGGCGATGGTCGCCTCGCTCGTGCCCCCGGGGCCTGCCGGCGCCCGCCGCCTGAGGCAAGTCAACGTGCTCGCCTCGCCCATGCTCACGCCGGGCGACGTGGACGCCATCAAGGACTGGGTGGGCGCGTTCGGGTTGACGCCCATTGTTCTGCCCGACCTCGCCGACTCGCTCGGCGGCCACCTCACCGAGGCGGGCTTCTCCACCCTGACCTACGGCGGGACGACCCGCGCCTCGGCCGCGGCGATGGGCGAATCGGCCGCCACGCTGGTCATCGGCCCCTCGCTCGAGAGGGCCGCCGACGCCCTGAAGGCGAGGACGGGC
Organism: uncultured delta proteobacterium; assembly: GCA_963772225.1. Taxonomy (GTDB): domain Bacteria; phylum Myxococcota; class Myxococcia; order Myxococcales; family UBA5297; genus CAVYWD01. The sequence continues at coordinate 1,033,154 of CAVYWD010000001.1, forward strand.
GTCCCCGACTTCCGCTTCCCCGGGCTCCTGGGCGTCGAGGAGTGCGACGCGTTCACCGAGGCCCTGAGCGCGCTCTCCGGCCAGCCCGTCCCGGCGCGCCTCGAGCGCCAGCGCGCGCAGCTCTTGGACGCCATGGTCGACTGCCAGTTCCAGCTCGGCGGCGCCCGCGTCGCCGCCGCGGCGGACCCCGACCTCCTGGGGACCTTGACCCGCTTCCTCGCGAGCATGGGCGCCGAGGTCGTGGCGGCGGTCGCATCCGCCAAGGCGCCGAGCCTTCAAGCGGTGCCAACCGAAGAGGTCGTCATCGGCGACCTCGAGGACCTGGAGCGCTTCGCGCGCGAGCGCAAGGCGGACCTCATCGCCACCAACTCCCACGGCACCGAGGCCGCCCGGCGCCTCGGGGTCGCGCTGCTCCGCGCCGGTTTTCCGCTCTATGACGCTTACGGCGCCCACGCCCGGACCTGGGTCGGGTACGGCGGCAGCCGGCAGACCTTGTTCGACTTGGCCAATCTCCTCGCCGGCCAATACCAGGAGATTCGCCCTTATCGGTCCATCTATTGGCAGGGCACGCCGCGCGACGCGGAGACCAGCGGGAGCAGAGAATGTTGAGAATCGCCTTCGCCACCACCGACCGCGCCCGCGTCGACCTGCACTTCGGCGGCGCCGAGAGCCTGGCGGTCTTCGACGTCGAGCCCGGGCGAGCCGAGCTCGCCGGGGTGGCCGCGTTCGCCAAGGCGGAGGCTTTGGGCACCGCGGGCCGCGTGGGCCTCACCGGCACCGCGCAGGACAAGGTTTTGGCCAAGCTCGACTTCGTGCAGGGCTGCGCCGCGGTTTACGCCGCCTCCATCGGAACGTCGTCCATCAAGCGGCTCATGGCCCAGGGCGTCCAGCCCATCATCGTCGACGCCGGCCACGACATCGTGGACCTGTTGAACGAGGTCAGCATCGCGCTCGTCTACGGCGGACTCTCCTGGGTCGACCGCGCCAAGGCGCGCTTCGAGGCTTCGCCGCCGCCGGCGCTGCCGCGGGAAGGAGGCGTGCCGCGGACGAGCGTGAAGCTCTTGACCTCGATCGACGAGGCGAGCTGAGGCCGGCACACGCGAGCTAGGCCCCGCCGACCCCTGGAGAAGCCGCGCCTTGCGTGCCCACCAGGGGCGGACGTTGCTCGGCGCGGGCACGGGGCATCTGCCGCTGTTCGATAGTCGGCTCCGAACGCAAAGAATCCGAGAAGAGCAAGTTCTCCAACAACACCGCCACCGAGAGCGGCGTGCCATTTGTCTGGGCAACGCATTCTTCGGGAACCAGTATCTTCCCCCTGAGGGCTCGGACCAGGACGGTTTCCGCCAGAAGGTCTCCATCCGCATCACCACGTTCGACTCCAACAGCGCGCAAGAGTTGGGCGCCATCGCCGCGCAGGCGGGTCCAGCGGCTAGCGGGAATCTCCATCAAACCAGTAGGCGTTTGCGCGGCGCGGTGGACGCGAGCACGGCGCTCGCATTGTAGCGCGCCGCGCAAACGTCGAGTTGAACGAAGCCGTTCTCAGAGGTGGATGGGGCGCCGAGCCGGCCCGAGCTCTTCTAGAAGGGTTTCTCGGCCAACTGCTTTGGCCTGCGGGCACACAAGAACCGCTGCGGCGATTCTCGAAGGCCACAGGGCCGGTTCCACGACTCCCATCGTTTCTTGCCTCAGGAGGTGCGAGAGCGGATCTCGGCTCGGGATTCACGAGGGACAGGGAACCCATCGGCAGAGTGTCCTCAGGCTCCCCCGCTGCTGGAGAGCGAGGGGTCAGAGAGCGTCGATTTCTCCGCATGCCAGCGCCGCGGAGCATACCGCCTCTTCGGGCACGCACGTTGACGTGGGCGCTCGACGTGGGCGTGGTCGGCGACGGCGACGGCGACGTGGCCGTGGGCGGTCGTGTCGGCGGTGCTTGCTATGCGATCAGAATGCTCAGCTTCCAGAAGATGGATGTCTACCAGCGAGCCATCGAGCTTCTCGCATTGGCTTCGCAGCTTTCATCCGACGCACCCCGAGGCAACGCTGCACTCCTGGACCAGCTACGGCGAGCAGCAAGCTCGATCCCCTTGAACATCGCCGAAGCAGCTGGACGGACCGGCCAAGCGGACGCAGCTCGAACCTATGCCATCGCCCGTGGTTCGGCGATGGAGTGTGCCGCCGCCCTGGATGCCCTGCTCGTGCTCAAGGTCATCGACGCTGGCGCACGTCGGCGAGGGTGCGAGCTGCTTGAACGCATCGTCGCCATGCTGACCAAGCTCTGTCGCCGATTTCCGACACGACCGCCCACGGCCGCGTCGCCGTCGCCGTCGCCGTCGCCGTCGCCGTCCACGTCCACGTCCACGTCCACGTCCACGTCCACGTCCACGTCAAGCGTCGACGTCGACGTCGACGTCCCAGACCCGATTCACCTCTCCAGCTGCCGCCGCAGGCGGCTTCGTTCAACAGCCTGGCGCGAACGACATCGCGGCCGCCGTGGCGGCCGCGGGCGGCGACTCAAGTTCCGGGAGCGACTCGGGCGCGCCCGAAGGCGGCGGCGCGCGCTCCAGCCAGCAGTCGCAGCGGCTCTCCTGCACGTCGATGGCGAGCGGCCAGACGCCGTGCCGGCTCCCGTCCTCGATCAGCGTGTGCGGCGCGCAGAAGCTGGCGCAGTGACGCTAGAGCGACGGCGAGCCCGCGAGGCTCAGAAGGGCGCGGCGCGCGCACCCGGCGGTCAGCTCTCCTCGCCACCCGAAGCGCCGCTGTCGCGGGCCGGCACGGTCTCCCGAGCCCTCCGGTCGACCCCGAGGCGAGCCATGAGCCGCTGGGCGCGCGTGCGCGGCACCCCCAAGGCGCGCGCGACCGCCGCCACGTTGCCGCCATGGCTGAGCAGCAGCTCGCTGATTCGAGCGCGCTGCTCCAGGTCGGCGGGCGAGAGGGCCGGCGCGGGCGCCGAGGTCGCGCCCGAGCTTGCGCCGGGCTCGAGCCGCCTCAGCGGGAGGTGCTGCGCCGCAATCAACCGGGTGCCGTCGCGTTCGGCCGGCGCCAGGTCCACCGCGGCGAGCAGGACCCGCCGCAGCTCGCGCACGTTCAGGGGCCACGGGTGAAGGAGCAGGAGGCGCAGCGCGTTCAGCTCGAATCGCACCGGCTCGGCCTCGCGCAAGATAGAGCGAATGAGCAGCCCCAGGTCCTCCCGGCGCTCGCGCAGCGGCGGCACTCGGAACTGGATGGGGCCCAGTCGCGCGAGCAGGTCGTGGCGGAACTGGCCGCCGGCGACCAACTTCTCCAGGTCGCGGTGAGTGGCCGCGATGATGCGGACGTCGACCTCCACGTCCTGCTCGCTTCCCACCGGCCGCACCTTGCGGTCCTCCAGAACCCGCAACAGCTTGGCCTGGGTCGGCAGGGGCATGTCGCCAATCTCGTCCAGGAACAGCGTCCCCTCGTGGGCCGCGCGGAAGAGCCCCGCCCGGCTCGTCTGCGCGTCCGAAAAGGCGCCTCGGACGTGGCCGAACAGCTCGTCCTCGACCAGGCTCTCGGCAAGCGCCGCGCAGTTCAGGCTGACCATCCGCCCGCGGCGGCGCGAGCGCTCGTGGATCCAGCGCGCCAGCACCTCCTTGCCGGAGCCGGACTCGCCCTGGACTAGGACCTCGTGGCGGGTGGTGGCGAGCTGCCGGAGCTTCTCCATCTCGGCCGCCCACTCCGGGTGGAGGGTCGACGGCTCCCGCAGCTCGGCGACCCCGGTCGCTTGGCTGCGCTCGCCGGCCGGCAGCCCCAGGGCGCGGTTCCGAAAGAGGTAGAAGGTGCCCCCGAGGTCGATGAGCGCCTCGTCGCCGAGCGCGAACCGCTCCCCCGAGGCGAGCCGCCGGCCGTTGACGAAGGTGCCGTTCATCGACCCATCGTCCATGGCCAGCCAGCTCTTGCCTTCGCGCAGCAGCCGGGCGTGGCGACTCGAGACATATTGGTCGTCGATGGCGATCGACAGGGTTCCCGCGGCCTTGGGCTCTTCGGGCTCGCGGGCGCGGCCGAACGAGACTTTGCGCAAGCCGTCGAGGGCGTAGCGCGCCGAGTGCCGCCGCACGTCGTGCGCGCACAGCAGGCGCACGAGGAACGGGCCGAGGTCGACGAGCTCACGCCCGCCGCGCTCCTCCGGGCTGTGGTACTTGAGCGTGTCCCGAATTTCGGAGCCGGGCGCCACCGCCGGCCCGCCACCGACCGACCCGCTGGAGGCATCGTCGCGGTCGTCTCGGGCCCGTGCCTCTTCTCCGCCGGTTCTCGAAGTCATAGCTATTCAGAACGCCCGAACTTCCCGTTGTGAAGTCCCCAGATGGCAGCGTCAGCGCCTCGGCGCGGCCGCGGGCTGCGCGGGGCGAGCCGGGCGATTCACGCAGCTTACCTTTTCTACCGCTCGGGCGTCGGATCTCGAAGTTGAACGGGGCCGACGAACGTGGTCGCGCCCGACCTGAATCTCGATGGTGAGCACTTTCTCGAGCTGCGAGCGTGGATTGACGAGCCGCACCTCATGCGTCCCCGGTTTCGCAGGAATGCCTCGGGCGGGGGAATGGCGCCCCGTATCGACGCCGTCGATGGCGATCTGGCACCACGGGACGCAGTTCACGTCGAACGCCCCGGGTGCCGGCTCCGAGGGCGCCGTCCGCAAGGCTTCGGCGACGAGGCGCACCGGGGCATGGGGCGCCCGCGGCGCGGCGGCGGGCGCCGACCTCGTGGGGCGGGGCGCCGGCGCCGCAACGTTCCCCCTCGCCGCCTCGAGGGTCGGGGTGGGCGTGGGCGTGGGAGCCGAAGCCGCGCTCGGCGTCGTCGAGCTGGGGGGCGGGGCCGGAGCCGAGTCGGCTCGAGCCTCGGGATTGGGCTCGTTCCTGGCGAACATCGGCAGCCGCGCCGACAGCGCGGCGACGACCCCTGCGCCCGCGACGAGGACGGCCCCCCAGGCCCAGGCGCCGCTCTTCGCAGCGCGCTTCGAATCGAGCGCGGGCCCCATCGCCTCGAGCGCCTGCTCCATCCGCCCCGAGCTTTGAGCTCGTGGAAGGGTGGAGGGCCCCTTCGAGTTCAGGGCTGCGGCGCCCGGCTCGGGTGGAGGATGTCGCGAGGCGCCGCCGGCGGCGAGCCTTTCGACGCAGGTGCCCAAAGGCGCCTCGAACGCGTCCGACCCGACCTGCGGCGCCCGGTCCGCTTGCGTCCGCGGAGAGCCGGGCGCACCCGCGACCTCCTGGGGCAGCAGGCGCATCGGGACCGTGGAAGGTTTGAGCCCCGGCGTCGAACCCTCCTCGGGCGATGCGCCCTCGAGCTCCTCCAGGAACTTCGCGAGTTGGGTGGCAGCGGAGCCGGGGGCGGCGGCCTCGAGGCAGGCGTCGAGCGCCTCGCGCATCTCACGGGCGCCGCGCCAGCGGGCGAAAGGAGCGCGCTCGAGAGCGCGCATGGCCACGTCCTCCAGGGCCCTCGGCGCCTCGGCGCCGCACTCGGAGGGGCGCGGCACCGGGTCCTGGAGGACGGCATGGAAGATGGCGGGGACGCTCGGCCGCTGGAAGAGGGGACGGCCCACCAGGCACTCGTGGAGCACCGCGCCCAGGGCGAAGAGGTCGCTTCGCGCATCGAGCGGCTCGCCGCGGACCTGCTCCGGCGACATGTAGAGACACTTGCCGCGGATGGCGCCGGTCTCGGTGCGCGCGAGCTTGTCCGCGGACAAGGCGATGCCGAAGTCGAGCACCTTCACGGCACCGTGGTAGGTGAGGAAGAGGTTCGACGGAGAGATGTCCCGGTGGATGATGTTCAGAGGCCGGCCGTCCTCGCTGCGGCGGGTGTGGGCGTACGAGAGCGCCTCGCAAGCCGCCGAGGCGACGAGCGCCGCGACAAGCCAGGGCATCGGTCGGCCGCGCTCGCGCAGGGCGGCCAGGACGGTGGCCAGGTCAAGGCCTTCGAGGTACTCCATGGCGAGGAAGTACGCGCCGTTCTCCTCGCCGAAATCGAAGACCTGGACGATGTTCGGGTGAGCGAGCCGAGCGGCGATGCGCGCCTCGTCGAGAAACAGGCGGACGTGCTCCTCGTCCGCCTCCCGATTCGGCAGCACGCGCTTGATGACCACCTGCTTGTTGAAGCCCGCGGGGCCAATCTGCCGGGCGAGAAAGACCTCGGCCATGCCGCCTTGGGCGAGCCGGCGCACCAGTCGATATTTGCCGATCTCGGCGGGCGACAAGGTCTTCTCGAGGCTCCCGTGGCCAGCGGATCGAGGGGCCCTTAGGTCCGGTGTCAAGAGAGCGCGGCGCGTCCGACGGCGCATCGAGGCGCTTCGGCGGCCGCGGGGGCCGGACCGGAAGCGCGCGCGACCTTTGCGGCGCGGGCCGCGCGTGGGGCTTCGCTGGCCCATCTCCCCTCTGAGGGCCCGAGCGCGATGCCGCGCCGCCCGGCGATCTCGAAAAGCGGCGGAATCAGAATCCAGCGAAGACCAGCACCGCGCCGCCGCCGCGGATGGGCGCGGCGGTCACCTTCGGCTCCTGACTCGCGCTCGGCGCGTCGCCCTTGAGGGCGAAATAGAGGCCGACGCCCACCGCGGCGGCGCCGACGCCGAATCCGATGTTGGCGAGCGTCCTCTCCCGGATGGCGTCGGCCCTGGCCCGGTCGAACGCCGTCGGGTCGGGGGAGCTCTGGAGGTCCTTCGCCTTCTGGAAATCCCTCTGGGCGACCAGACCGAAGACCAGCCCGGCCGCCAGGGCGGCAGCGCCCCCTCCGGCGAAGGCATAGGTGAGCGTCCGCCGGGGGTGGGGAGCATCGGCCGGAGCGCCGCCGCCGAGCAGTGGCCGCACGAGCTCCGCGACCCCTTCCGGCGCCTCGAGGGCACCCTCGGCCGTCGCCAGGGTCGCCCCGTCCGCCGCGACGAGCGCCGCCCGCGCCCAGGGGATTCTCCCTTTTCGCTGCAGGACGACGGCCAGCACCTCGCCCGCGCTCGCCCACCGGGCCAGCGCGGCCCCGCTCCCTTCGGCCCCCAGCGGCGACGACGCCTTGAGCCGCTCCAGCAACTCGAGCAGCCCGCGCTCGCCCGCCGCCGGCGTGAGCGCCAGGCGGATGGGCGTGGCCATCCCGGGAGTCAGGGTCACGGTCTGCTGCGCCAGCTCGTACCCCAGCGCTTGCAGAGTCAGGTAGTGCCGCCCGGGCGAGAGGTCCGGAGCGCGAACCACCCCGACGCCGCGGAAGACGCCGTCGACGTACACCTGCGCGGTCATCGGATCCGAAGTCACCTCCAGCGCCGCCCGCGCGGCGCGGCTCACCTCCGCGCGCGCCTCCGCCACCCTCGGGGGCACGTCGGGCGGCGCGCAATCGGGGTCGAGCTCGTAGTCGGCCCTGAGCGCGTAGAGCTTCACCAACTCCGCCCTCATGCCCTCCACGTCGCCTCCCGTGTACAGCGCCAGCGCGCGCGCCGCCAGGCTGTCGAGCAGCAGGCCGAAGTCCCGCGTCAGGTCGGCCTCCTCGAAGGCGGCCAGGGCCTCGTCGGCCTTCTCCAGGGCCGCCTTGTCCTGCATCCGGTCGAGCAGCGCCAGCGCCCGCGCGAGGTGCTCGCTCCCCCGCTTCGCCTTTCGAGAGTACGCGGCTCCGAGCGCCAGCTCGGCGAGGTTCACCGGCTCTCGCCCCGGGTCGCTCTCCAGCAGCCGCTGGAGCACCCTCCCCGCGGCGGCGGCCTCTGCGTCGAGCTCGCAATCGGCGGCCACGACGACGCCGGCGACCCGCGGCTTGGCGGCGGCCGCGGCCCCCGCGAGCATCCAGCCGGCGCAGGCGACGGCGCAGGCGAGCTTCCTTGGCGGCATCCTCAGGCTCCCTTCTCGTCGGCGGCCATGGGGCCGCGCTGAATATCCCATGGGGTCCTCGCCCCGCTCCGCGCGCGGGCTCGCGCTGGCTTGCCCGCCGCCGAACGCGCAGCGCGCGGCCGAGGCAGCCGCCCTCGCCGCGCGGCGACTTCTCGGGCGCGGGCCATTCGCAAAGCCGCCCAGGGCGTCGCGCATCGAACCCTCAGAAAGCGCTCGACGAGAAGACCCCGCCGGCGCCGGCCACCACGGTCAGCTCGAGGCCGCGCCAGAGACCGAAGAGCGCTCCGGCCCCGCAAGGGGGCGCCACGGCCTGCCAGGCATGGGAGCCGGTGCGCCTCAGGAGAGCGGGGCTTCCGCTCTCTTCGCCGGCCGCCCACAGGTCGCCCGACGGGCCCCGCGCGAGGCCGTGGATGGCCTGTGCGCCGCCGGCGTGGTTGCGGCAGTCGCTCAGCGCGGGGGCCATCGTGGGCCCGGTGCGGCCGCACTCGTAGAGCGCCCCCGGCCCGGCGACGTAGAGCTCGGTGTCGGTGGCGAGGACGGCATCGAAGAGGGTGGAGGCCGACGTCGGGGGGAAGCCGGCCGCCTTGGCGCTCTGGCTGGTGGTGTCCTCCAGGCTCATGTAGCGCACGGCGCCCAGCGCCCCGGCGAGCCAGACCTCTCCGTCGCTCCTCAGGAACGCAGCGCGATAGTCCGCGCCCGTGCCGTCGACGAGGACGGTGTCGTTGTCCAGCTGGAGGTGCCCCTTCTCGCCCGCCAGGACCCAGTCGTCTCCGGACTGCGAGCTCGCGAGCCACCCGAAGCCGGCGGCGCCGGAGCACATCGATTGCGACATGAATGAGGACCCGGGGTCGTCGGTGTACTTCCATCCGCAGGCGGTCTGCGCCGTCGCGCCGCCGCGATAGGCCCCCGCGAACGCCACCATGCTCCTGCCGATGCTCACGCTCGCGATGTCGCTGACGCGGAAGCTGGTGTTTTCGCCGTCTTGGCGGGCGCCCTCCGACTGGTCGTGCCACTGCGCTCCGTCCCAGTAGAAGATCGCCCCGCCCTGGCCGACGGCCCAGATGTTGTTCACGCTCGCCGCGGACACGGCCGTCATCGGGGGCTGTCCGCCGTCCCGCTCCGGCAGCCGGGCGGCGGTCCAGATTCCAGCGTCAGAGCAGTTTCCGGTCGACTCGCCGCCGGCGCTCGAGGCGTCCGCTCCGGCCGCGCCTTGGCCGGCGTCCGGCCCACGCCAGGCGAGGTCTCCGAGGCCGGCGAGCGTACAGCCCGCGGCGAGGGCCAAGGCGAGGCCGACCGAACCGGTGAATACCCTTCGCATCCTCGATGTCCTCGCGTCGGGGACCCATACCATGCCTGGAGCCAGGCTGGGCTTTGCGCGAGGGGTCGCCCTCAGCTGTGCACGCAGCGAACGCAGTGCTTGAAGCTGACGAGGTCGAAGGAGCTCGCCCCGTTATAGAAGGTCACCGTCCACCGATAGCCGTCGCCGCGGAGGGACGAAGACCAGAACCCGTCCGCCGGCGTGCGTGGAAAGGCTTTGACGTCGATGGAAGGACTTAGAGCCTGCACGTCGACCAGCGTCAGCAACTCCGCCACGGTGGGGAGCCGCCAGGAGGGGCCGAGCTGGGCGCAGTACTGGACGGCGTCGTCCCAGGTGTACGTCGCGTCCTGGGGCACGGCTCGCTGCCAGGTCAGCTTCGTCTTGTTGTCGAAGATGGTCTCCGACGCGTCGGTGAAAGGGGCGTATTGATCCGGCGGAGCGGCGCCGGTGGCCATCCCAGGGGTCAACGCCGAGGCAGCGGCGGCGCAGGCGAGCAAGGCCCTCAGGGAGCCTCTCATCCGCGGCCTCCGCGTCGTTCGCTTCGCTGGTCCTCGCACGGCACCACCTCCATCGTTACCGCACGCAACGGACGCGGGCGGAGCCGACTTCCGCGTCGTATATGTCGCTGCTCTGGCCATCGAAGAAGCTCACCCCCCACGCAAAGCCGGCCTCGGTTGATGGCGTCGCCGACCAGAAGTCGGCGGACTCCGCTCCGGGGAAGGCGGCGGCGTCGAGGGCCGGGTCCATCGTCGTGAAATCGATGATGGAGAGCAGCTCGGCGCGGGTCGGGAGCCGCCAACCCGAGGTGAAGCCCCCGAGCGCGAGGTCTCGACAGTGGTCCTTGGCGTCGGGCCAATGGAAGAGAAACTTCGACGACGCCGAGGACGGCGCCACCCGTTGCCAGACGAGCCCCGTGACCTGGTCCGCCACGGTGGCCCCGTCGGGCGACGGCAGAAATCGAGGATCGACCGTCGACGATTGAGGGACGGGCCACCGAGGCCATTCGAGCGTGAAGTCGTAGCAGACGCCCGCCGCGGTCTCGCTCGACCAGATGCAGTAATTGTTGGCCGCGGCCTCTCGCGAGCAGTCGCAGGTCAGGTCGTTGCCGGCTCCGTCCGGGAAAGCGCTGCTGGGCAGCGCGCTGCAGGGCTGGCCGAGCTGGCCGGTGGCCGAGAAGTCGGCGCAAGCGGAGTTGGGCACGCATCTCCGGAGGGTCGGGTCGCAGTGCTGGCCCGGCTCCGAGCAAGGACAGCCCGCGCCGCCATCGCCCGCGTCGGAGCTCTCGGCTGGGCCGCCCCCGCCGTCGCCCAGACCCGCGTCGGAACTCTCGGCCGGGCTGCCTCCGCCGTCGGCGACGGCGCCAGCGCCCGCCTCGCCATTCACTTCATTCCCCGCCGCCCCGTCCGCCAGGTCGCCTTCCGAGCCGCTGGCGGCCGCGTCCAAACTATGCCACTCCAGGCCGTCCAGCCCGCGGAGAGAACAGCCCGCCGAGCCGGCCACGGCGAAGATCAAGGTGAGAGCGCCAGCTCCAACGGGGCCTCGTTGCATTCGCCGAAGCTTACCACGGCTGTGCCGCATCTACCGAGCCAAGGACAGGGTCGAGAAGGACTTCCAAGTCATCAAGAGCGTCGTCAAGCTCCGGCCGATACGGCATCACACCGAAGCCAAGGTGAGTGCTCACGTCACGCTCTGCGTGCTCGCTTTGGCGCTTCAGCGGTGTCTCGAGCAGAAACTCGAGCGCCGATACTCGGCTGAAGCAGTCATCGAGGTGCTCGCCACCTGCCACCTCAACCAATGCGCCGGCGCGGGCGAGAACGCCCTACCGGTCTATAGCGTGACCGAGGCCGACCAGGAACAGCTCGCTCTTCTTCGCCAGCTTCGCCTGACACTCCTCACCGACAATGCACATCTGGGCGCGAGCATCGCACCTCGGGTCGTCGCCTAATACCGCCAGCCTCTGTGGCCCCGGACTTCTGAGGGGGCGTTGTATCTACACGCGCGTCTCAAGTCCGCGTACTCACGGCACTCCATCGAGAGAATGGTCAAGTTGGGGTTGACGGGGACGGGGACGCTGGACGGGTCACGTCGAACGGGGACCGGCAATCAGGCTTTTCGGCATCGGGGCGACTCAGGACCTCTGGCGTCGGCGCTCGCCGGAAGACCAGCGTCGGCGTTCCAGGCCTTCCCGGGCAGCGCGTCCAGAGGGACGGCGCGCACGACTCCCGCCTTGCACGGCGGTCTAATGTTCCCTATAGCGACCGATCCAAGAATGTCGTTGCCTTAACAGCCCCATCGGTTCATATTCGCCGTCCCTTTCTGCAGCGCGCCGCACTGCGCTGCCCGAGCACCCCCTCGTCATCTTCAAGGAGCCTTTCGTGAACGACATCCGACCTATTCGTTCCTATTGCGGAACGCCATCGCTGTTGCTCGCCGCCGCCCTGCTCGCCGCCGCGGGATGCAACAACAGCGACGCCACGCCGATCACCACGGGCTTCATCACCCTGCAACAGGGGGCGCCCGAAGTTCCGTATTGGGACGACGCGCACGACGTCCTCTACATCGTGGACAACACCGGGAACCGCGTCTGGAAGTGGACGGACGAGCTCGGCGCCAATGCGTTGGCCTTCACCCAGCCGTGGGCTTCGCTCGCGCTGCCGAGCGGCGCGACGACCCTCGCCTCCAACGTCACCCTCGGCCAGGCGACGGCTCTCCCCGACGGCACCTTCGTCGTGAACCGCTTCGGCACGCCGGGCGGAACCGCCTCGGGCGGCATCGCCTACGTCAAGCCGGACGGCGCCAGCGCGCTCGTCCCCAACCTGGACGGCACGCGCCACCGCCTCGGCCTCGCCTACGACGCCGCCGGCGGCACGCTCTACGGCAGCTACTTCGGATCCACCGGCGCGGTCACGACGATCGACATCCACTCGGGCGAGACCGACCTTTCCACCGGCTTCGGGAAGATCGTCGGCCTCGTGGTCGCGTCGGGCAAGCTCTACGTCTCGGACCAGACGGCCGGCAAAGTCTTCTACGCGCCGCTCTCGAGCATCCCCGCGACAATCGACGGCTGGTCCACGCTCGCGACGCTGGTGAAGCCCGACCAGATCTGCGCTGGCCCCAACGGGTCCATCTTCTCGGGCCAGTTCCAGTCCGACGGCACCTCCAGCGCGCCGCTGGCCGTCCGGCGAGATCGCCTCCGACGGCGCGGTCACCTCCTTCACGCAAGACACCCTCGACCAGGACATCTCCAAGCCGAGCGGCGTCTCCTACGACCCGACTCACAAGCGCCTGTTCGTGACCGACTCCGGGGACACGGCGCACATCGGCGTCCACATTTTCCCCGTCCCGTAGCTTGCACGCGTCGCCTCGGGCTCGCCGCGGCCGCCGCCCCGAGCTCGAGGCCTCGCCTTTCGCAAAAGCTCACCGCAAGTAAAGGGGCCACGCCCATGTCGACCTATCGCGCGTTCGCCGCCGCGTTCCTGCCCGCTCTTCTCCTCATCGGCTGTGGAAAGAGCTCGAGCCCGACCTCGACCCCCGCGGCCGTGGCCCTCAACCAGCCGCTGCCGAGCGTCTCGTTCATGGCCGCCGACGGCTCGAGCACTTCCCTCTCGTCCTACTCCGAGACGAGCCAGGCCCAGCCTCACCTCCTCATGATTCGCCTGGTCGCCGGCTGGTGCGGGACGTGCCAGTGGCACGCCGCCAACACGAGCTCCATGCTGCCGAGCGGCATGAAAGACCGGGTCCGCGTGCTCGACGTCGTCCTCGCCGGCCAGGACAACGGCCCGCCGGTCCAAGCCGACATCACGGCTTGGGCGACGCTCGGCGACGGCACCGCCACCGTGGTCGCGGACCCGAGCTTCCAGCTCGCCGGCCTCTTCCCGAGCCGCGCCGCGCTGCCCTACGTCGCCCTCGTGGATTCAAGGACCCTGACGCCCTGGACCGCCCTCGTAAACCCCGAGCCCGACGCCGTCACCAACGCCGTGCAGGCCGCCGTCGCGCGGCTCGACGGGACGAGCGCCCCGGCGCCGGTGTCGAGCGCGCTCTACGACGGCCTCTTCACGCGCAAGCAGTGGGACCTGATCCGCGCCATGGCGCTGCCCAGCGCCCCGACGTCCGACCCGACCAACAAGTACGAGTCGGTCCCGGAGGTCATCGCCTTCGGGCAGACGCTGTTCTCGGACGGCGACCTGTCGCCGTCGTCGAAAAAGGTGTCCTGCAGCTCTTGCCATCCGTCGAACATGCTCTTCCAGGACGGCAAAGATCAGCCGCCCGAGGGCGTGGGCAGCCTCGGCCGCAACGCGCCGACCCTCCTCCTCACCTCCGAGCAGCGGTGGCACTTCTGGGACGGCCGCGCGGACTCGTCCTGGTCGCAGGCCACCATGCCCATCGAAGCGGACGTCGAGATGGGCTCATCGCGCCTCTACGTCGCGCACGTCATCCACGACAAGCACCAGGCGACCTACGAGGCCCTCTTCGGCGCGCTCCCGCCGCTCACCGACGCGACCCGCTTCCCCGCCGCGGGCATGCCCGGGACCGCGGCGTGGCAGGGCATGACCGACGCCGACCGCATCGCCGTGAACCGCGTCTTCGCCAACGTGGGCAAGTCGCTGGCCGCCTACGAGCGCAGCCTGTTCCCGTTGCCGAGCGCGCTGGACCAGTACGCCGCCGGCTCGGTGAATGCGCTCACCTCGGACGAGAAGGCGGGCCTTCAGGCCTTCTTCACTGCCGGCTGCGCGCAGTGCCACCACGGCCCGCGGCTCAGCGACGGCTCCTTCCACGTGCTCCGCTTCCCCACCGGCAACCCCGACCGCACCCCCGACAATGGCCGCATCGACGGCATCCCCGCGCTCCTCGCGGGCGACTTCCTCAAGTCGAGCCTCTACAGCGACGCGCCCACCGCGCCCCTCTCGGTCTCCTCGGGCCCCGGCCTGCTCGGCGCCTTCAAGACGCCCATGCTGCGAGGCGTCGCCTTCACCGCGCCCTATGGCCACGGCGGGACGTACGGTGGGCTGGGCGCCACCATCCAGGCGCACCAGCAGGGTGGGCTGCCCGCGAGCAGCCCCTACGCCGTGGGCACCACCGAGCCCTGGGTGCCCGAATTCGACACGGTGTTGATTCCGCAGATCGAGACTTTTTTGCAGACCTTGCGGCTCGACCTCCCCGCGCAGTGACCTCGGCGCCATCACCCGGCTGGCGCGCCTGGTGCGGCGCCGGCCGCGGCGGCCGAGGTGAATTCGCGGGCGAGCCCGCGCGCGTCGCGGCGAGAACGGGCGCCCACGCTGGATCGTGGCGCGCGGATCAGGCTGGTTCCGGGCATAAGCGCGAACACTGCGACCGCGCGCCACGTGGGCCCGTCCGGCTCGGCACGCACGGGACTGTTGAACGTCGGGGCCCGCGATCTCTCAACCCGCCGGTGCGCTCGGCGCAGTCTCCTGCGCGGAAGCGAGGGCGAGCTCGCGCGCGAGCCGCGGGCCCGACGCCTCGCCTTCATGCTTGAAGAAGACGTAGGCCGCGCTCCAGGGCTGCGCCCGGACGACGGCGGCCCAGCGGCCGAGCTCCGCCGGGCCGTAGGTTCCACGCCGCAGGCGCAGATACCCGAAGTGAGCGGTCGCCATCACCTCGGCAGGAGGGCCGTTCATATCGGCGGCGCAAAGGGCCGCGCCCCGCCGCGCGAGCGATCGCAGGACCTGCGCGTCGCGCCACGACCGATGCCGAAACTCGAACGCGACCTGCAGCCCGAGAGGCAAGGCCTCGAGGAAGCGATCGAGCGCGCCGACGTCCGCGGCTTGGGTCGGCGGCAGTTGAAAGAGCACGGGCCCCAGGTGCGGCCCCAGCGCGCTGAGCGCGTCGACGAATGCCGCCAGCGCCGAGCTCCCGGCATCGAGCGGCCCGCGATGGGTGATTCGCCCCGGCGCTTTGAGAGCAAATCGAAAGCCCGCCGGCACCTGGCCCACCCAGCGCTCTAGAATTCGAGGCGACGGAAGGCGATAGAAGGTGTTGTTGATTTCCACCGCGGCCAGGCGCTCCGCGTAGAAGCGCAGGCGCTCGCTCGCAGGCAGGCCGAGAGGGTAGAAGCGGCCGGCCCATTGCGGGTCGCTGAAGCTGCTGGTGCCGACGAAGAGGTCCATCTCGCGAAAGAAGATGGCCCGCGGGCCGCGACCGCGGCACCCACCCGGTCCCGGTCCCAGTCCCGGAATACGCCGGCCGCCGGCGAGCCGCCGGGTCGCTGGCTACCTGCTCGCGGCCGGGCACCTCCAACGAAGCAGGAGGCGAGCGCGAACCGCCTTCAATGCTTCGGCGCCGCGCCATGCCGTGCGCCGCTTAGTCATCGCTCCGAAATATCTGCTCCATCTCAACGTCCGATCCATCCCGGCTGGCGTCGTTGCTCGTCGGTTACATGCGCTCTGGCATGCGCCCTCCTCGCGCCTCGCCATCCTTTGCGCCTCGGACGTTGAGATCTGGAGCATCTATTTCTGCGCGATTCCTTAGCGGACGGCGCGCCCTCACCTGCGGTGCATCACGCGCGGCGAGGCCTCGGGCAAGTCGAACGCCAGCGACGCTTGGCGCCGCATCAGCTCCAGTATCCCCAACCTGCCCGGCGGGCTGCGGGGCGCGCCGCCCCAGGCGCGGTAGAGAGTGTGGGCGCTGGTCACGAGCCGCTCGGGCGAGTCCCAGCAGGCGAAGGGGCGGGAGCGGAAATCCGCGCTGACGATGACGCTCCGCGCGGCCTCGAGCGCCGCCATCCCGTCGGCGCGGCAGCGGTGAAGCGCCTCCTGGATGTAGTCCCAGTAATCGATCACCTGCTGCACCTCGGCCCGGGTGGCCAGCGGGCCGTGCCCGGGGACGACCACCTCGGCGTCCAGCGCCAGCAGCCGCTTCAGGCCCGCCACCCACGTCTCGCACGGGCCGGACCACATCACCGGGGTCGAGCCGACGAACAAGAGGTCGCCCGCGTAGACCACCCGGTCTCGCGGCACGTAGACCAGGGCGTCGCCGTCGGTGTGGCCGGGGCCCACCTCCAGCGCGACGATCTCCACGCCGCGCACGCGCAGCGTCTTCTCGCCGCTGAATCCCTCGTTGGGCTCGGCGATGCGCACGCCGGCGAAGTCGTACGGCTCGAGCATTCGCGAGACGTAGCGGCCGAAGCGGTCGAGGCCCGCGACGGGCACGGGCCCGAGCGCGCGGCCCAAGAGCTTCAGCGCCTGCAGCGCTTGCGGCTGCAAGTGGTGCATCTGGCGAATGCAGGCGTTCGTGGCCACGATGGCCTTGTCGGCGAAGAGCTGGTTGCCCCAGCAATGGTCGCCGTCGGAGTGAGTGTTGATCACCGTCTCGACAGGCGCGCGGCCCAAGACCGGCGCGGACGCGGCCAGCATCTCGCGGGTGCGCCGCAAGTCCCAGCAGGTGTCGACGAGCACGCTCGCGCCGCCGCAGTCGATGAGCCCGACGTTGCTCTCGCCCCACGAGCCGTTGGGCACCATCCAGGCGTAGCTGCCCGCGCCGATGCGGTAGAGCCCCTCGCGATAGAGAGCGGGCTCGCCGAAGCGCGAAAGGGTTTGGAAGGCGGGGCCGGACAGCCATTCGGCACGGCGCATGGCCGGCCCGGCCGCGCTCGCTTCACCCAATGGCATGGACGACCTCGCCGATGGGATCGATGACCATTCGCAGCTCGTCGCCGGGCCGCAGCCAGTTTCCCGTCTCCATTCCGGAGCCGTCGGGCAACGTGCCGGAGGCCACGAGCTCGCCCGGAAAGAGGCGCTCGCCGCGGGACAGGTGGGCGAGCACCTCGCCCGGGCTCCAGCGCATGTCCTGGGTCGAGGTGCGCGCGACGCAGCGGCCGTTGATCTCCACGCGGGCGTCGAGCGCCCGGACGCGCGGAAGGATCTCGTCGGCGGTCGCCAGGGTCTGCGACATGGAGCTCAGGAAGTGCTTCGACTTCTGCGGCCCGAGCCCGGTCTGCATCTCGGCCCGCTGGACGTCGCGCGCCGTGAAGTCGTTGAGGACCACGAAGCCGCCGATGGCGTCGGCCGCTTCTTCCGGCGTGGCGTTGAAGAGCGGCTTCGCCAACACCCATGCCAGCTCCAGCTCGTAGTCCAGGGCGCGGGTATAGGCGGGTGGCTGGACCGCCGCTCCGCTGGGCACGATGGTAAGGTGATTGCCGAAGTAGTAGACCGGCTGCTGGTGAAAGAGCGGCGCCGGCCGGAACGGCGGGAAGGTCCGGCGCAACAGCGCCTCGTACAACTGGCTCACGCGAAAGGCCGCGGGCATGAATCGCCGCGCGTAGCCGCGCGAGGACTGCACCCAGTGCCGCTCGAAGAGCATGCAGTCGCGGAAGGACCTGGGCTGAAACGGCAGCGCCCCTCCGGCACCGTCGACAGGGTCGGGCGGCAGACGCTCCAGCCAGGACAGAGCCCCGCCGGGCGCCGGCAGATTGGCCCAGCGCCCATCTCGCTCCTCCTGCAACACCCCGCCTTCAGGGCGACTCGACTCGACTCGGCGGCGGATTTTCACAGGGCCTTTTTATCATAGTGCTCGCGGGCACGCGCAAACGCGTTCGGCGAACCTGCCCCGCTCAGGAATACAAAAACGTTAGACGCATCCGCTTCACTCGGAGCAAGGACAGCAAGACGTTGTATGCCATTGGAATGGGGTGGCCTGCCGGCAATCAAATGGTGATCACAACCTTGAGCTCGGGGTCGTTCGACGCTTCCACGATCAAGGAAATCCGCTTTGTCGGTGGGGATGTCTGCACGTACTCCCAGGACGGCTCGGGTTTGAAAGTGAGCTTGCCGTCCAGCGCGAGCAACAGCGACGGTTATGCCGTGAAGATCTCCTTCAGCGGCAGCATTCCAGCCCCTCGGTGAGTCAGGACCGCCGATCAAGAGAACCTCGGCCCCCTCGCCTCCCTCTCTCGCAGCGTCAGCGCCGTGTGCGTCGTCTGCGTGGGCGCCTCCTCGGTCTCGTGGAGCGGCTCCACCCGCGACCCGGCTTCGGCCGCGGCCCGCTGAGCCCCCCGCTGAGGCCTGCGAGGGCGAGGAGGGCGCGAGGCACAAGGGCGGCCTTGGCTCCCCGCCGCCGGCGGTCGAGGCCCTGGCCTCCGCCGCGAGCGCTGGTAATATCCGCGCCTCCACCGAGAACCGACGGGAGAGCCATGACCGCTTTGCGACCGCTCCGCGACCTGCCCACCCAGAACCTCTTTCGCCGCGGCGACGTCTTCGTCCTGTTCGGCGAGCTCTTCGGCCGCGGCTACGCCAACGGCCTCGTCGACCAGGCTCGCGCGGCGGGCATGACCATTTTGGGCATCACCGTCGGCCGGCGCGGCGATGACAACCGCCTTCGGCCGCTCACCGACGAGGAGCGAAAGGCGGCGGAGGCCAGCTTGGGCGGGCGCATCATCAACGTGCCGCTCATGGCCGGCTTCGACCTGGACGCCCCGGACGGCTCGCCCACCCCCGCCGAGCTCCTATCCGGCCTGAAGCTGAACGACTGGAGGGAGGCCAAGCTCGACTGGAAGCAGATTCGAGCGGTGCCGCCAGGTGGGCGTCGAGCGGTTTCGCGCCGCCCTCGCGCAGGTCGCCGCGCAGCTGAACGAGGCCATCCCCGACGGCGCCAACGCCTTCTTCGCCCACACCATGGCCGGCGGCATCCCCAAGACGAAGATCTTCCTGGCCATCGCCAACCGCATCTACAAGGGCCGCGGCGAGCGCTTCCTCTCCTCGCGCGCGCTGCTCGACAGCGACCTGGGCAAGCTCATCCTCATGAACTTCGAAGAGGTGACCGCCAACAGCTTTCAGCACCTGCTCGAGGGTACCCGCGCCATCCGCGAGCGGCTCGCCCGGAGCGGCGGCCAAGTGCGCTACACGGCCTACGGCTACCACGGCACCGAGGTCTTGGTTCAGGGCCGGTACCAGTGGCAGACCTACTCCAACTACACCCAGGGCTACGCCAAGATGCGCCTCGAGCAGCACGCCGAGGCCGCCTGGCAGCAGGGCATCCAGGCGACGGTCTTCAACTGCCCCGAGATCCGCACCAACTCCAGCGACATCTTCGTCGGCGTCGAGCTCTCGCTTTTCCCGCTGCTCCAGGCTTTGAAGAAGGAAGGCGGCGGCGACTGGGTCGACCGCCAGTGGGCCCATTGCCAATCGCTGCTCAGGGACGGCGCGTCCTTGGCGTCGGTCCTCGAGCGGATTGAGCGCTACAACGACGAGCCGGACATCGCCCGGTATCGCGACTTCGGCGCGTGGCCCATGGACAACACCGCCGAGCTGGCCGAGCTGATGGTCGGCACCTCGGAGGAGATCACCGACCTGCACCGCGAACGCAAGGCGCTCATCAGCGACCACCTGAGCTCGCTGGTGCTCGAGGCCACCGGCCCGCTCATCTTCCGCGAGGCGAGCGCGCCGCGCGCCCCGGTGCTCTGGATCAGCCACGACGTCGTCGCCAAGCAGCTCTTGAAGCTTCACTGAAGGACGAGCCCCGAAAGGCCCGCCCCGCGCGGTCAGCCTTGGCCGCGCGGAAGCTCGCGCAGCGAGACGATGGCGGACGCCGGCTCCCCGTGCGGATAGCTCATCTCCAGCAGGAGCTCGAGCAATTGAGCGGGAGACGCCCAGTCGGCGCACCAGGTCTGAAAATGGGCCGACTCGTCGTAGCTCCACAGGTCGTGTCCCAGCCCGCGAAGCTCGCTGACGATGACTTTGGCCTCGGCCTCCGGATCGGTCGATTCCCGGAGGCGCACCTCGATGGCGCCCTGCAGCTCTTTAGCGAGCGACTCCCTGTCCTGCGCCGCCGCGAAGCCCTCAGAGCTGAACTTCACTTCCATGTCGTCTCCCTGGAGTTTTTTGCCGCCGTTCGAAGGCCGATTCTCTTTACCTCTTTACCGGCGGCCGTGCATCCCTCGCGCGCATCTTCGAAGCGGGCCGGCTCGGCGACCGCCGCTTTCGCGCGGGTCCAAAGGCGCCCTGGCTCACCCCTGAAACACCACCCGGTGCCGGCCGGCGGCCTTGGCGGCGTAGAGCCGGCGATCCGCCGCGCGCAGCAGCGTCTCCAGAGTGTCCCCGTCCTCCGGGAATCCCGCCACGCCGACGCAGAAGCTCGCGCGGAACGCCTCGCCCCTGTCGCCGCAGAACTCCATCTGGCCGAACTCCTCGAGCAGCCGCTGCAGCGCGCCTTCGATGCTGGCCGCGGTCTCCCCCGGGAAAGCCAGGATGAACTCCTCGCCTCCCCAGCGGCAGCGCAGGTCCTCCGCGCGGAAGCGGCGGGCCAAAAGCTGGCCCAGAGACGAGAGCACGCCGTCGCCGGCGAGGTGGCCATGGGTGTCGTTGACCGACTTGAAGTGGTCGAGGTCGATGAGCCCCAAGGCGAAGTTCCGCCCGTGGCGCCCGGCCTCCAGGAGCCGCGCGCGGAGCGCCTCCACGAACGGCCGCCGGAGGAGCAGCCCGGTCAGCGGGTCCTTGTCGTACCGCTCCCTCAGGAGCCGCGCCCGGTCGATGCGGACCTTGACCCGCGCGAGCAGCTCCTCGTCGAGCACCGGCTTGGTCAGGTAGTCGTCGCCGCCGGCCTGGAACGCGGCCAGCCGCGCCTCGGACCGGGACTCTCCCGTCAGGAACAGGATGGGCAGGTCCAGCCAGCGCGGGTTGGTCCGAAGCATCCGGCACACCTCGAACCCGCTCAGGCCCGGCATCAGCACGTCCAGCAGGAGCAGGTCGGGCGGCTTCTCGTCCAGCGCGTCGAGCAGGCGCTCCGGCTCCCTCAGGTGCTCGCAGGAGAGCCCCGCCGAGCGCAGCAGAGCACAAACCCGCTGCGCGAAATCCTCGTCGTCGTCCACCAGGAGCACCTGGGGCCGCGTCGCGCGCTGGACCGCGACGAGCTGGCGCGCCGCCAGGTCGAAGGTCGCGGGCTCCATGGGCTTGATGAGGAAGAGCGAGGCGCCCGCGTGCGCCGCGGCGACCCGGTCCGCCGCCGCGCCCTGAGACGCGACGAACGCCACCGGCAGCGCCTCGCAGCCGGGCAGCGCGCGCAGCTCGCGGGCGAGCCGCGCCGCGTCCTCCACCGGCAGGTCGATGAGCAGCGCCTCCGGGTTCGCCCGCCCCACCCGCTCGAGCGCCTGGGCGGGCGAGCTGCACAGCGTGACGTCGTACAGCTGATGTCGGCCGACCTGCTCGGCGAACGACAGGAACGACGGGTCGCCGCTCGCCACCAGCAGGCGGCCCGCGTCCATGCGCGGCGCCGCGCGCGCCCGGCCCGGCGACGCCGCCGCGCTCTCGGACCGCGCCAACGTCAGCGCCAACGCCTGCTCCACCTCCAGCCAGTCGCGCTCGCCGCCCCCGGCCTGGCAGGCCCGGGCGAGCGCGTCCTCGACCAGGCCCGCGGCCTCGCCCACCTCCCGGTAGCCGTAGCTCCCCGCAGTGCCGCGCAGGCGGTGCGCGCGCATCTGCGCCTCGGCCGCGGCCGACGAGCTCGACGGGTCCGCGCGAACCTGCCGGCAGAGGCCGGCCAGGTCGCGCAGCTTCTGCGGGAGGTTCCGGGCGTATTCGCTCTTCAAATTGCGGAAGGCCTCCTCCACGCTCGGCGTCGGCCGAGCGCGCGCGCCGCGCGACGCGAGCTGGCCTTCTATTTCCTCGGCGAAGAGCGAAGGGACCACCGGCTTGTGGACGACGAGGCTGACGCCCAGCTCCTTCGTGAGCCGGTTGAACGACGCCAAGTCCCGCCAGAACGCAGAGACGAAGACCACCGGAAGGCAGCTCCCACTCTGGCGCAGCTTGGCGATCCAGTGGACCCCGTCCGCGTCGGGCAACAGGCCGTCGACGATGATGAGGTCCGGCCGCTCGCGCTGTAGGCATTGGTCCGCCTCGGCAGCCCGCGCCGCCTGGATCACGCGGTGCCCGCGCTGCTGCAGGACCGGGACGACCAGGGCGACGAAGTCGCGGTCGTCGTCGAGGAGGAGGAGGGTCTTCATCGGCCGGAAACCTCGGGGAACAGTCCGCGCAGGAGCTCGCGGACCGCGCCGGCGAGCTCCTCGGGCGACGCACGTTCGGCGCCCAGGTGGCGCGCCAGCCCCAGCGCCAGCGCCGAGCGCTGGGCCGCCGTGAGCCCGCCGCCCGCAAGCACCACCAGCGCTGCGGGCGGAGCGCCGCCGAGACCCAGGCGCTCGAAGCCACCCTCCACAGGCACGTCGGCGTCGAGCACGACGAGGTCCGGCGGCGGAGCGGCGAGCGAGGCCGGCGCGGCCTCCAGGCACTCGGCGCCAACCGCCCGGAGGCTCGCTGCCCTGGCCGCGCGCGCCTGGCCGCCGGCGCCGACGAGCCGCGCGAGTGGCGCGCCGGGCCTGCGGACGGCGCGGCGGACCGCCCGCGCGAGCCGCTGCTTCTCGAAGGGCTCGGCGATCCACTCGACCAAGAGCGGGCGCGGCCCGGCGAGGACCACGGCCGGGACCTCCTGTGCCTCGGGGCGCAGGCGCAGCCGCTCGATCACCGCGAGCGCGTTGCCGTCCGGGAGGAGCGGGCCGGCCACCAGGACCTCGGGCAGCGCGCGCTCGAGCTTCTCCAGCGCCTCGCGGGCCGTGCCGGCGCGGTCGACCGCGAAGCCCGCGCCGGTCAGCGCGCTCGCGAGCGAGAGCGCCAGGTCCTCGTCGCCCTCGAGCAGGAGCGCCACCGGCCTCCCCGAGGGGTCGCGCTCGCTCGGCGCGACCGGCGGCGCGCCCGGCAGCTCGAAGAAGAAGGTGCTCCCGTGCCCGACCTGGCTCTCGACGCCCACCCGCCCGCCGTGCTGCTCGACCAGGGCCTTGGAGATGGCCAGGCCGAGCCCCGAGCCGCCGCGCTCGCGGGCCGAGGAGCCCAGCTGCTGGAACCGGCCGAAAAGCCGCAGCTGCGCCTCGGCGGCGATGCCCGGCCCCCGGTCGACGACCTCAAAGCGCGTCCGGCCGCCCGGGGAGGCGCGCGCGCCCAGCGCCACCCGCGCGCCCGGCGGCGAGTACCTCACCGCGTTGGAGGCTAGGTTCGTGAGCACCTGGATGAGCCGGTCGCGGTCTCCCAGGAGCCGCGCCGGCGCGCCCGGGGCGATCTCGAAGTCCACCCCCGCCTCCGCCGCCAGGCCGCGCAGGCCCGCGGCGGCCGTCTCCAACAGCTCGCGCGGATCGAGCGGTTGGAGCTTCAGGTCCACCTTGCCCGCCTCGATCTTCTCGAGGTCGAGGACGTCGCTGATGAGCCGGATGAGCCGCTCGGTGTTGGAGCGGGCGATGCCGACCAGCTCGCGAGCCTGGGGCGCCAGCGCGCCCAGGGCCTGGGACTCGAGCAGCCCCAGCGAACCGCGGATGGACGTGAGGGGGCTGCGCAGCTCGTGGCTGGCCATGGAGACGAATTCGTCCTTGAGGCGCTCGGCGGCCTTGAGCTGCGAGATGTCGCGCACGAACCCGGTGAAGAGCCGGGCGTCGCCCAGCGCCAACTCGGAGACGGCCAGGAACATGGGGAAGGTGCTGCCGTCCTTTCGCCGCCCCACGGTCTCGCGGCCGATGCCGATGATCTTCGCCTCGCCGGTCTCCAAAAAGCGGGAGAGGTACAGGCCGTGCCGCGAGCGGTCCGGCTCGGGCATGAGCATGGAGACGTCGCGGCCCAGAACCTCGGCCGACGCGTACCCGAAGATGCGCTCGGCCGCGCCGTTGAAGCTCTCGACCAGCCCGCGGCCGTCGATGGTGATGATGCCCTCGGCGGCGGTGTCGAGGATGGCCTTCAGACGCGCCCTCTCGCCGGCGAGCTCGGCGTTGGCCCGCTCGAGCGCGCGCGCACTCTCTTCGGCCCTGATGGCCTGCGCCCGCAGCGAGAGGAGCGCCGCACCCTGCCGAGCCAGCGCCTCCAGGGCCGCGCGCTCGCTCGGCGAAAGCTGGCGCGGGCGATGGTCCATGACGCACAGCGTGCCCACCACGTTGCCGTCGGGAGCGACGAGCGGCGCTCCGGCGTAGAAGAGCACCGGCGGGTCCGCGTCCAGCGCCGGGGTGCCCGCGAAGCGCTCGTCGCGCCCCGCGTCGGGCACCACCATGACCTGGGTGGACAAGATGGCCCAAGAGCAGAACGAGCCCCGCCGGGGGCAGAGCGGCGCCGCCAGGCCGACCCGCGCCTTGAAGTAGACCCGCTCCTCGTCCACCAGCCCGAAGGCGCCGATGGCCGTGCCGCAGGCGATGGCGGCCAGGCGGGCGAGGTCGTTGAAGGGGGCCTCGGGGCTGTCGTCCAGGCTCAAGCTGCGCAGAGCGCGCAGGCGCTCCAGCTCGTAGGGCGGGTTGGGGGCGTCGACGGACAGAGAAGCCTCCCGCGCTCGCTAGCTCCTCGAGCCCAAGGCGATGCGGTCGACGTCGCCGGCGAGAGTCATGGGATCGAACGGCTTGTAGATGACGCCCGCCGCGCCGAGGGAGAGGTAGCGCTCCACCTCGTGCCGTTGGATCTTGGCGGTCATGAAGATGACCGGGATGGCGGCGGTGGACGCCTGGGCGCGGAGCAGGCCGATGGTGGCGGGGCCGTCGAGCTCGGGCATCATCACGTCGAGCAGGATGACGTCGGGCTGCTCGCGCGCCGCCAGAGCCAACGCCTCACGGCCCGAGGACGCCAGGCAGACTTGCCGCTTCCCCACCAGCTCGAGGCTCATCTGCCCCACGCGGCGGATGTCGGGCTCGTCGTCCACCATCAGCACTTTTCGGATCGCCATTGCGATTCCCCGCCGCACCCGATCGTCACGTCACGGCCCTGGGAGCGCCTTTGGCTCGAGCGGACTCCCCCGGGCGTCCGCCCATTCTAGCGCGCCTTCAGCGGTCCGCCCGCAAATGGCGCGAGCGGCCCGGGCGGCGGCGCGCGCTCGAGCGCCGCGCGGGCGTGGCCGATGTCCCGGGCTATCTGTGCTTTGAGCTCGTCGACCGAGCCGAA
The DNA here is from genome assembly GCA_963772225.1 of uncultured delta proteobacterium. Taxonomy (GTDB): domain Bacteria; phylum Myxococcota; class Myxococcia; order Myxococcales; family UBA5297; genus CAVYWD01. The sequence goes on from CAVYWD010000001.1 coordinate 1,058,173, forward strand.
GCGCTGCTCTGGGCGCAGCCGCTCGAGGAACTGGACGCACATCCTTCGGCCGTAGAGGTCGCCCTGGAAGTCGAACAAATGGACCTCCAGCGTCACTTCCAGCTCGCCGAAGGTGGGCTTGCGGCCCAGGTTGGCTGCCCCGCCCCAGCCCCCCAGCTCGGTGAACGCGCGCACCGCGTACACCCCGAGGCCCGGCTGCACCTCGGTTTCCGACTCGATGTTGGCCGTGGGGAAGCCGATGGTCCTGCCGCGCCCCTGGCCGGCGACGACCCGGCCGCAGGCGTCGAACGGCCGGTCGAGCAGGCACTGCGCGGCGTCGACGCGGCCCTCGGCGACGAACTCGCGGACCTTGGTCGAGGAGACCACGACCCCCTCGCAGGTGACGGCCGCGACCTGGGGGAAGCCGACTCCGCGGGCTTCGCACGCCTTTCGCAGGAGCTCCACCGTGCCGCCGCGCGCCTGGCCGAAGGTGAAGTCCGGGCCGACGATCACGTCGAGCGGCGCGAGGCAGCCGAAAAGGTCGTCCTCGAGGAATTGCTGGGCCGAGCGGCCCGCGTAGGCGGCGTCGAAGGGCTGAAGCACCACCGCGTCGAGCCCCAGCGCCTCCAGGATCTCGAGCTTGCGCCAGAGGGGCGTGATGAGCTTCGGCGCGAGGTCGGGCTTGAGCACCTTGCCCGGGTGCGGCTCGAAGGTGGCCGCGACCGCGGGCGCGCCCCGCGCGCGGGCCCTGGCCCTGGCTTGCTCGAAGAGCGCCTGGTGCCCTTTGTGGACCCCGTCGAAATTTCCCAGCGCCACGGCACAGCCTTTGAGCCTGCCGGCGGCCGCCTCGAATCCGCGATAGACCTGCATTCCTAGGGACCTTAGGTCACCCTCGGTGAAAGCGTCAAACGCCCCGTGCCGAGGAGCGAGGGGCGACGGGCGAGGCGGCCGCTCGAGAGCGGCGCGGATTGGCGCGCCGCCCTGGCGACGCGGCAGCCGCTCCGCGAGGCGCCCTTAGGCTGCGGCGCCTTCGCGAAAGCGGCCGGACTCACGGCGTGTGCCCGTAGACGTACAGGTTGCAGGTGTCGATCAAGAACGGCGCGAGCCCCGCGTGCGCGATGATTCTGCAGTCGGTGTCGATCTCCGTCGCCCAGCCGTTGACCCAACAGCTGGCCCCTTCGTCCGAGTAGGCGACGGAGTGATCTCGGACGTAGCCCGCGGGGCACGCGATCAGGCCGGTGATCACGTTCTCGCGCAGTCCAAAGAGGAAGCCGTAGAGGGGCAGGTGCAGCTCCCACAGGAGCGTGTTCGGGCCGATGGACGAGATCGAGCCGGCGGCCGCGGTCTCGAGGCTCGCCGAAGTGTCGAGCTCCGCCTGTCCGAGGTCGCGGTAGAGCGCGGCGGCGAGCCGCTGCTCGCCCTCGGTGACCGCGCGATCGACCTGGCCCGTCGGGCTCAACGCGAACTCGCCCGAGGTCGGGAGAACGACGCGGACCACGACGCCTTCAAAGGCGGGCGGGGTGGCCTCGCGCACCGCCACCTCGACCTGCGCCGCTCCGGCCTCGTCCAGACCGACGATCTTGGCGCCCGCGGCGTCGCCGTCGATCTTCCAGGAGGCGACCCCGAGCTCCGAGCGAGTGCTCGAAGAGGCCGCGCGGACGGCGGAGCGAGCCACCCCGACGCCGCTGGCCTGCCCCGGCGCACAGGCTTGAAGGACCGCGGCGAAGCAGGCGAGCGCCGCGGCGGCGATGGCGCCTTCGCGGGCGATGCATGCGCGCTGCGCTCGAAGACATTGCGGGCCCCTTGGCGTCTTCTCGGAGAACATGGCTCTTCCTCATTTTCGTTGGCGCGCCCGCGAGCGCGGCTCAGATTGGGCGGAAGGCGCTCTCGGGCGCTCCGCGGCGAACAGGGTGGCGGGCGCGCCGATTCGTCGATAGGTGCGGTTTTCATTTTCCGGCTGGGCCACGCGCCGCCGCGCGCTCGCCGGAGGCTGCAGCGGGCACGGGCCCCGTCGCACTCTCGCGACCTCAGGGAGCGAGCGGCGCGAATTGTGTTCGCCCTGGCCCACCCCCACGTTTGCACCTAGAAAGCAGCCCCGGAGCGGCCGGCGAAGTGCGCGGGAGAGGAAGGGAGACCGGGAGCATGGAGGCGCTCAAGGGCAAGGGGGTCCTCGTGACGGGCGCGAACTCGGGGATCGGCGAGGCGACGGCGGTTGCATTTCAGGAAGCGGGCGCGGCGGTGTTCGGGGTCGCGCGGCGCGAGGACGCGCTGGCGCAAGGCCGGTCGCGGCATCCGAAGATCCGGTGGGTGCTCGCTGACGTGGCGCGCGAAGACCAGGTCGGGCCGATGGTCGAGCAGGTGGCCCGAGAGGGCGGCCGGCTCGACGTGCTCGTGAACAACGCGGGGCTGTATCTCTTTGCGCCTCTCGAGCAGGCGACCGAGGACCACGTCCGGGCCCAGTTCGAGACCAACGTCTACGGGCCGACGTTCGCGACGAGAGCGGCGCTGCCCGCACTCAAGGCGAGCCGCGGATTTGTCGTCAACATCGGCAGCGTCGCGGGGCACAGGCCGACCCCCGGCGGAGCCCTCTACGCGGCGACGAAGGCGGCGCTCGAGTCACTCACCCGGAGCTGGGCGCTCGAGCTCGCGCCGGACGGAATCCGAGTGAACGCCGTCGCCCCGGGCCCTGTCGAGACGCCCGGCTTGGCCAAGAACGGGCCGCCGCGGGAGATGCTCACCCGGCAGGTGCCGCTGGGGCGCATGGGCAAGGTCGAAGAGATCGCCCGATGGGTGGTCTCGTTGGCCGACCCCGGCGCCGCCTGGGTCACCGGCCACGTGCTCTCGGTGGACGGCGGCATGGGGCTGACCTGAGTGCCGGCGCCTCCCGCGCCTCGAGGCGAAAGGCCTTCGTGCCGTGGGCTACCCGCCAATCGACAGCCACGCCATCCTTGGCGACGTCCACACCGTCGCCCTCGCGGAGATGGACGGGCTCGATCCGACTTTCTGTGCGCGCCGAGGTTCGACTCTCCGAGCGTCTTGGCCGCGCTGCTGGACGAGGATTGCAGCGGTCGATTTTGCATCACGCCCCACCTGACCGGTGAGCGCCGCTTATGACCTCGACCGCCGACTGAGCCAGGGGCGGCCGTGAGGAGGCGTGCGCGCCTGCCAAACCCCCGGGCCGTCGCCGAGCTGAAGGCACGTCGGTCCTCCCGCTCCCCTTTCCGAGAGCCGGCGAGCTACGCTCCGAAAGGTCCAGCATTCGCCGAGGAGGAGAGCGCCCTGAGCCAGCCCATGCCCATCGTCGTCGCCCGCGCGCCGGTCCCCGAGGGGGCCTACGCGCCGCTCCAAGGGCTCGCCGACCTTCGCCTGCTCGACGCCGCCGCACAGCGCCCCGCCCTGCTCGCCGCGCTGCGCGAGGCCACAGGGCTCATCGCGTTTCTGACCGACCGCATCGACGCCGAGCTCCTCGCCGCGGCCCCTTCGCTGCGCGTGGTGGCAAACTACGCCGTGGGCGTGAACAACGTGGACCTCGCCGCCGCGCGAGCTCTCGGAGTATGGGTCACCAACACTCCCGACGTCCTCACCGACGCCACCGCCGAGCTCGCGGTCGGCGCGATGATCGCCCTCCTGCGCCGGTTCGCCGAGGGCGAGCGCGAGCTGCGGTCGGGCCGCTTCGCCGGCTGGACGCCCACCTACCTCATCGGCGAGGGCCTTTGCGGCAAGACCCTGGGCATCGTGGGCCTAGGCCGCATCGGCCGCGCCGTGGCCGCGCGCGCCGCAGCGTTCGGCACCTCCCTCGTCTATGCGTCGCGCCGCCCCCTGCCCGACGCCCCGGCGGGCGCGCGCCGCCTCCCGCTGGACGCGCTCCTCGCCGAGAGCGACGTGGTCTCGCTGCACGTGCCGCTCACGCCCGAGACCCGGCACCTCATCGACGCGCGCCGGCTCGGCCTGATGAAGCCCACCGCCGTCCTCATCAACACCGCGCGCGGCCCGGTGGTGGACGAGGCCGCGCTCGCCCGCGCGCTGACCGACCGGCTCCTGGCCGGCGCGGCCATCGACGTCTACGAGGACGAGCCCCGCGTCCACCCTGCCCTGCTCGAGGCGCCCTCGGCGCTGCTGTTGCCGCACCTGGGCAGCAACACGCTCGCCGCGCGGCTCGCCATGGGCCAGCTCGCCGCCCGGAACGTCGCCGCCGTCCTGCGCGGCGAGCGACCGCCCACGCCGGTGGCGGGCCCAGAGAAGGCATGACCGCCCTCGCCCTCGCGGCCATCCTGGGCTCGGCCGCCCTCCACGCGATCTGGAATGCCCTGCTCAAGCGGTCGACCGACATTGGCGCGGCGAGCGTCCTCGTCTCGGCCGGCGCCGCCGCGGCCACCTTTGCCCTCGGGGTCGCGGTGGGCCCGTGGGAGGTGCCCGCCGCGGGCTGGCCGTTCGTCCTGCTCGCGGGCGTCGTCGAGGGCGTCTACTTCGCCACCCTGAGCCGGGCGCTCGCCCTTCTTCCCTTGGGCACGGCCTACGGCGTCAGCCGCGGCGCCGGCCTTCTCCTCGTCTGGCCCGCCTCGGTCGCCGTCCTCGGCGAGTCCGCGACTGGGCCGGAGATGGCCGGCGCGGCCCTGGTTTCGCTGGGGCTCTTCGCGCTCGTGCGCGGGGGCGGATCGCGCGCGGGGCTCGCCGCCGCCGCGGCCTGCGCCGTCGCCGTCGGCCTGTACCCGGTGACCTATAAGGCGGCGCTCGCCCGCGGGGTCTCGCCATTTCCCCTGTTCGCCCTCGCGCTCGCCCTCGCGCTGCCCATCCAGCTCGCGCTCCTCCGGGGCGAAAGGCTGCGGCGGCTCGCCGAGGCCGCGCGCGCGGCGCCTTTGCGCCTGGGCTTCGCCGCCCTGCTCTGCGCGGCGTCGTTCCTGCTCTTCCTGGCCGCCCTGCAAGCTTCGGGAGCCGCGCGCCTGACCGGCCTTCGCAACACCTCGGTGGTCTTCGCCGCGGCCATCGGCTGGAGCCAGGGCGAGCCCCGCGGCGCGCGGGACGTCGCCTCGGCGGTCGCCATTGCGGCGGGCGCGCTGCTGCTCACGGGGCGCGCGGCCTGAGACTGCCTCAGCGCGCCGCGCGGCCTCCCGCCGGCGTTCGTGATGCGCTGACACCGGACCAAGTAGTCGCTTGACCGGTCAGAGGCAGCTTGCCTACCCTGCGACATCCACCACGGTCGAAGTCGCCGCGCCTCAGGGCCGGACTTCTGACTTCCATGGGAGAGGGAGCTCCAGCATGCGTTGGGTTCGTTGGCGGCGGTATCTGGTCGCGGCGGCAGTCGTCGGCGCGGCGGCGTGTCACTCGACTCCGGCCAGCAACGGCGACGCCGGCGTGTTCACACCGCCGGACTTCGGGGACGCTGGGGCTGGAACGAACAAGGAAGTCGGCGAGGACTGCAGCGTGGGCGGGCCGGCCGCGTGCAAGTCGGGGCTCTGTTTCCACTACCTGCCGAATGCCGCCAGCGGGTTCGTCTGCAGCCATAAGTGCGAGGCCAGTTCTGAGTGCCCGGTGAGCTGGGGGTGCTTGAACGTGTATCCCGGGTCCGGAAATGACTACTGCGTGCCGCCGCGGAACTGGGTGCCGCAAGTGGCGCAAGGGCGTTAGGCGATCTCGCCGTGGCGATACCGTACCCGAAACGTCCTTGGTCATTACGAAGTCAAGAGAGGGGTCGCAGATGCGAATAAAAGCCTTCGTTGCCACCGCAGTGCTTGCAAGCGTCTTCGGTCTCATCGCCGCGCAGGCCCACGCGACGTTGCCCGCCTGCGTCAAGTCTAATCCGGAAGATGCGGGAACTGCCGACGCAGGAACGCCTGATGCGGGCCTTTCATGTTACGTGTTCTATTTCGAACCGGCAGACCCAAAATGCGTCTGCAAACCGTACCAAAACCATATAGCCGAATGCGGTCAGATCTTCAATTACTGGAATATTATCGACTGTGCGACTGGGCAGCTGGCCGATACGACCTGGTGCGGAAGTTCGCCTTGCTCCTGCGGACCCAATGTGGATGACCCTTGCGACTGCACAAACGCGAATCAGGCATGCACTGAATCCGGGCCTTGGGGGGACGTCCAGTGCAGCCAGTATCAGACACCTCAAGAGTTGCACGCAGGAATGTGGGTTTGGGGGGTCACATCTAAGGACCAGTGCCCACCCCCGGGTTCGCCGAATGGCTGCCCTGACGGTGGAATCCCTGACGCGGGTGCTCCGGATTCCGGTGTATCCGACGCGGGATCTCCCGATGCGGGAATCCCCGATGCCGGGCGAGATGGCGGCATCGCTGCCCCGCTGTGCGATGGCCTGAACAACGCATCTAATGCTGCTTGCAAGAAATCAGCGAACCCCCCTGTCTGCTGCGACGACCAATGCAAGACAACGGCCGCCGGTACGAACGTTGGCGACCCCATCAGCATGAAGACCGGCGAAAGCTATCTGCGCGACGCAGATGTGGTCATTCATGCTTCCGTCGGCGACGTGAAGCTTTTCCATGTGTACGCCTCCAACGACGACGCCTGGAGCCTCGAAGGACCGAATGGCGACGCCAGCCTCCTCAGGCTGCTGCCGAAGCCATTCGGCTCGAGCCCCTACAGGGACGGCTCCCTTCGCTGGTGGCACAATTACTTTTCCTTCGTCTTGGCGGCCAAGACAAACAGCCCCGGCCTGTACGTGCGGGACACCGACGGCCACATGACGGCCTACAAGGCGACGTACGATGCAACGAGCCTCAGCCTCGACCCGTGCAACAAACAATCTCATTGCTTTGTGACCCCCGCGACCGGCGGCGAATATCAGGACGAGATGCTGGAGTTCTTCCAGGGAGGTGCGCCGGGGCCACTCGGAGAGGCGGACAAGTACGTCCTGTGGCGCAAGACGGGCGAGCGGCTCGAGTTCACCAAACGCTGGTTGCGCAACCAGGCTGACATCTATTTTCTGGAGCACGTCTACAGCGCTCAGGGCGATCTGGTCGCGACCGTCGATTACGACGACTCGGCACCCTCAACGCTGCCAGAGAACAACTGCGCCCAGCCCTATCCGCCGCCGGTCTGGTTCGAGTGCAAGAGCGGAGCACCTTTCGTGCGCCAGGTCGTCGCGGCGAGCGGCGCAAAGCTCGTCTTCAACTACCAAGACATGCCCTACTCCGTGCCGGCGCCGGACAGCTGTAGCCGCGACGAGCGGGTCCTGACAGAGGTCGACCTTGCCGATCCGGGCGGCAGCTCATCTACATGGGTCGTGAAGTACCACTACCGCGATGGCAACGCCGGGGAGCTCGAATCAATTGAGACCCCCAGCGCGTCGAGCGACTCGGGAAGCCAGTTTCTGCGCATCCAATACCAAAACAATGGCGCCAGGGTGTTCCACGTGACGCGTGAAACGCAGAACGCGTCCGAATTGGTCATCGATCACCAATACGAATCCAGCGACCCGAACTCGAAGGTCAATCAAGCGAGCTCCTCCGCGGAGATTCTGAAGGTCACAGCGAACCCGGCCGGAGGCGTCTCGACGAGTTATGACACCGGCTTCGACGGTTTCGGCGGAACGGCCACGCTGTCCGAGTTGAACAACGTGAGCAAGTTCCCGGGTCAGCTGGACGGAACGTGGACCGATACAACGACGGGCTGCTCGCCCGCCGAAGCTTGCTCGGAGGGGCTGGACCAGCAAACGCGTGACCAGACTACGGGATGGGTGCAGGACGTGGTGGACAAGGCGGAACACAAGACTCACTACGACTACAAGAGAGAATCCGACTGGTCTTATGAGTCGGCCGTGACGGTCTCGAACCCGGGGGCCGCAAATGCTCCGTCTCCAGCGACAACAAACTATCCCTTCGACGCGAACAACAAGCAGCTCCATCGGGCAGCAAGTACCACGAAGGCGAGCCTATTCAGCGGCGAAACAGGCGTATATTACACCTACGACGGGCAGGGGCGGGTCACACGCGAGGTTCACAGCGGGTCGACAGCGGTGGATCTTGGCTTGGTCGGCCAGAAGTTTATTGCGACATTCTATACGTATCAGGCACCCAATTCGACGAGTGCAGACCAGAAGTATCTGATGGTGACCGGGCCCTGCGAGGTTGCGTCGCTCGACTCCACCGCGTGCGCAAATGCCGCCGGCGCCCCGGTGACGGAGACCATCTACTTCGCGAAAGACGACTCGAAGGGCAGAGGAAACCAGCCGAAGGAACTCCATAGGTATCCGAACGGGAGCAATGCGCCCGCACTGGTTTCGAGCATTGACGACTATGACCTCTTGGGCAACGTGCTGCAGCAGACCGATGAAAACGGGCATTCCACGGTCTTCGAGTACCTGCCAGGGACTCACCTCGTCTCCAAAAGGACGGTCGCCACCGATAGCGGCCCAGAGGTCACCGAGTATGGCTATGAGCTCGGCCGGCGCATTTGGACCAAGCTGCCGCCGTCCCAAGGCGGGAGCCCGGGCTATGAATTGGAGTGCTACCGGGAGAACACCTCAACCGGGAGCTGCATCGGCGGGACAGTAACTGATGTGATTCAATGGAAGGCAAAGGCGGGCGACTATCTGGGGCTCTCCGTGTCCGAGAAAGTGGTCTACGACTACTGGACCGACCCAAGCGGCCTGGTGAAGCAATCGCTCAAGTCGGAGGCATTCTATTCACCGGGCGGGCTTCGCCGGGTCAAGAAGTACGGCGCCGACCTCCATCGGCGGCAGGTGCGCGAGGCCTCCGGCGGTTCACTCACAGACCCACTGGCGGCCGAATTCCAGACCGTGAAGGCCTACGACCACGCGGACCACGTCAAGGCGCTGGGGCTGCCGTACAACGATCCGCCGAAGTATTGCGAATCCGCGAGCGGCAGCCTGAGCACGGCCTGCAATGCCCTCGCCTATGACGACGTGGACAGGCTCCAGAGCGTCACCGAGTATCCCGACGGCGCGAGCCCGGTGACGACTTGCTTCGATCGGGACGCGCACGGGAACATCTCCAGAATCGCCTTCGGCTGCGCGACCGATTGCGCAAGTTGCCTCAACGAAGGACCCAAGGTTGCGTCCTACGCCTATGACGACTTTGGCAATGTCATCACCGCCTCCCTGCCGAACACCGGGACGACGTCGGCGAAGGGGGAGCTGCGATTCGTCTACGATGCGAGCGGTCATGTGACGAAGCGCGACCTGCCTTCGCTTCGGGACAGCAACACCTACTACGAGACCTCCTACGATGGCCTGGGGCGAGTGCTCGGGGTCACGAGCAAGTCGACGGCGGGCGGGAACGCCGTGGGCCTTTGGACCGCCGCCTATGACCAGGCGATCGCGCCTTGCTCTTCCGGGACAAACACTGTGGGCCGGCTCGCGCAGCGGGCCGATTCATTCGGGACCACCTGCTACTCGTACGATGCCGAGGGGCGGATCACCAAGGAGGAGCGCCAGCGCGCCACGCCGACCTGCGACAACAAGTGCATCAACGACACGTTGACGACCGAGTACACCTACGACTTGGCGGGGAACCTGACCTCCATCGTCTATCCGCATGGGCGAAAGGTCTGGTACGACTATTACTCCGACAGCGGGCGAGAGAATCGAATCAAGGCGGTCCGAGTCAGCTTGCCCGGAAGCGGGGACGCGGGGCGCGAGATTCTGCGTAACATAGTCTGGGAGCCGTACGGCTCGCTGAGCAGCTACTCAGTGGTGAATCCGGATGACGACTCGGAGGCGAAGGTCGAGTACCTCCTGGGCGACGCCGGGAATCGGGATGCGACGGCGACCCAGAACTGTGGGTACGGGCGGCCGGCGACCAACGATAACTCGGGTCGGCTGAGGGCGCTCTGGGTCTCCAAGGCGGGCGACGGTGACCTCTATCGTCGCGCCTACACCTGGAAGGCAGACCAGATTGTCGGGCAGGATACGTGCGTCGCCTCGAACGACGCGGCGGTGTCCGCCAACCGCGAACGGTTCGGCTACGATCACGCGCTGCGGCTGACCGGGGCCGAAGAGGTTGGCTTGGGCACGCGGAGCTACAGCTACGATGCTCGGGGCAATCGGACGAGCGAGGCGAACTGGGCGCGCACCATGACCAGCGCGCTCGGAGGCGATGCCCTCCCGGACCAACTCCAGAGCGTCTCGGCGCCGCCGACGAAGGGGGAGGACTGGTCGCTCAACTACACGTACGACTACGACGCGGATGGGCGAGTGAAGGCGATCCACTCGCCGCCGTACCTGACACCCAGCCCGTCGGGGCTGACCGATGTGAAGATGGAGTTCGGATATGGCGACCCGACGGTCGGCGGGATCGACGCGGTGTTCAGTGCGGTGACGCTGAGCAATGCCTTCGACGGCGGGCCGACATACAACTACTATTACGACGCGCAGAGCCGGCGATGGCGGAAGGTGTATCCGACGCTCAAGGCGGATGAGTTCTTCTACGACTTGGGGCACCTGCTGCTCGAGGACCGGGGGAACGACGCGCTGGACAGCCAGACGCCGGTGTATCCGATCGACGAGTATGTCTGGCTCGATGGGCGGCCGGTGGCGTACCTGCGGTCGAACTTCGACGCGAGCTGGAATCGACTGAATGACTTGACGGGGAGCTGCAAGCGGAACGGGGAGGAGGCGGCTTGCGGGCTGTATTTCCTGGTGACGGATCATATCGGCAAGCCGGCGGTGGTGCTGGACCCGCAGCATCGGATCTCGGGCGCGGCGGTAGAGGGAGATCCCTTCGGCGAAGCCAATAGCCGGCCACTGGCCGGGGATACGCACCATCCGATGGCGGCTGGCGATGCTGGGCCCATTGCGACGATTGATTTGGGGCCTTCGCGCGGGTTGGAGCAGCAGGTGCGAGTGAAGTTCGCGATGCTCGATGTGCCTGCGGAGGCCGTTGGCTTTGTAGACCAGCCCTTTCAAGGTGCGTTCTTTCTCTTTGTTTTCCGCAATGCTAGCAAGCGAGCAGTGGAAACATGAGGGTGTCTTCGGTTGAAGGTTCTCGGTTGCCGCGGCTTCTTTGGACCACGTGGATGTCGACGGAACTTCAGCAAGTCAACTTCTCCAGCGAGGTCGACAAGCACCTTGGCGACCTCGCTGGTTGGGGCTGCCTGGAATACTCGCCACGCTTTGGGCGGGATCGCGATCTCCATGCCTCGCCGGGTGCCGGCGATTTCGTCGGCCAGGTAATAGGCCGATACCTCTTCTTGGATCTTTTCGGCTCCGTGCTCGGCGCGCAAGGCGGCCTTGATGACCGAGAGAACGTTGTAGGCGACCAAGGCCACACAGAACGCGAAGAGCGCTGCCTTCGGATAGCCCAACGTATTGAGCTCGCCTTCCAGGGTTGCCTCCAGCTCCTGAAATGCCAACTCGATGCCCCACCGCTTTCGGTAGACAGCGCCGACGGTTGTGCCGAGAGTATCTGGTGGGAGATTCGTCAGGATGTGAAGTTCCCGGTCGCCATCACGCGTCGCCTTCTGAAGCTTCAGGGTAATACGGCGGGCGAGGAGCGAGTTCCCGGTGTCATCCCTCAGCTTCACCTCCTGTTCCCAAACCTCGGCGCCGTCGATGGTGCCGCAGCGACGAAGACGGCCGATCGGTTTCCACGGCACATTGATGCGGTGGTGCCTGACGATGAAGAGCCCCTCTCGACGGGCGATGCCGAAGAGCAGGGCGCAGGTGCAGAAGTTGCGGTCAGCGATCCACACGTCCCTCGGCGCGACCTTCGCCAACACCGCTTCAGTGAGCGAGCGCTCCTGGGCGTGGCCATCCTCGCAAGGGATCACATCGGTTACTTGCAGGAGGCGCGGATCCAGCACGACCAATGCAAACCCTGGCAGCGGGCCCGCTGCGGTCTTGCGCAGCTCGGAAATCCGATGCTCCGTGGCCGCCAGGTGATTCCCGTCGAGGATCCGAGCTCGATACCCTGGAAGGAGTTCCGGAAGCGATGCCTTCATGCTTTCGATCAACGGAACAGTGCGACCGGCGACGTGCTTGACCAATGCCGCACCGACCCCCGGCTCGATTCCGTCGACCTTGTTGTACAGCGACTGTACCGAGACCTCAATTCGGCGCCGATTGGCTTGATAGGCGGCGTGAAGCGACGGCCGGATGCGGTGAACCACGAGGCTCATCAAGTCGACGACTGTGGAGAACAGCAGCGTCCGCGTGTATTGCGTTTCAGCGCTCGCGCCAAACACGGCATCAACATCTTCGGAGCGCAGCGCATGCTCGAGTGTCCCACGCGCCATCACGCTAATCGGGCTCTGTTCAATGAACGGAGCGAACACCTTGCCAAGAATCATGCGTTGGCCTTTCGACGGGCGCCCCGGTTTGGACGCGCCCAGGAGAGGCCAGATCCATGGCAGATTCTCAGGACCCGCACAATAGAGTCGAAATCCCGCAGCAACACCAACTACTTACGACCTTTAAAGGGCTGGCTTTGTAGACTCGAGTGGTGCGGCAATGGCGGGCGGGAAGCTCGGCAGGCCGTGGGCGGGGCCGCGGCGGAGCGATTGGGTGGATTTTCCGGCGGGCGGGGATGGAAAGGCGGTTGTGGAGGTTGGGGTAGGCGCCCAGGGTTCACTTGGGGTGGCGGCGGAGGAATTCGAATATCGAATGTGGGCGGGCGGTGCGAACCAATCGTGGCCGCGGATTCGGTTTCCGGGGAACTATGCCGATGCCGAAACCGGACTAAATGAGAATTGGCACCGATACTATGAGGCGCGCACTGGGCGATACCTGGAGACCGAGCCACGATTCTCTTCGACGACGGCCACAGAGAGTCAAGCCTTGGCTGGACGAGTTGCGAGCGCTTATGGTTACGCGACAGAGAATCCGGTGCAGAGCGTTGATTCAACAGGCCTGGATCCAGTAAATGGATTTCCTTGTGCATTGCATCCGGAAGTTTGTGCGACCCATATGAGTGACCATGAGGCCAAAGCGCTACTTGCGCTCGTCGCGGCAGGCGCAGCGGTCCTGGTTCCGGAGGCCGTGGCAGCTGCCGATGGTACCCTTGGCGCATGGCTCTTGAGGAGCCTTACTGCGAGACAGACAGCAGCACTGATAGCGGCGGCCGGAGCCGGAGTGCAGGAGAACCAGAAGGCGGGCAACGCATTTCGAGATCTTGTTGCGCAAGCGATAAGGGCAAAAGGCAACAATGCAACAACTGAGATCTGCAAATGGACCCCCTTCGGGAAGCGCTTCATCGACGTCGAGGTCTCGACGCCTGAGGGAGAGGTCTTGGGCGGGATTGAAGCGAAGCTTGGTGATTCTGCCTACATTGCCTCTCAAAGGGCGAAAGATGCCTGGTTGTGGATCATGGATGGATATCGAGTCAACCTTATCCGAGGCGGTCGATGATGCATAGTCGAGAGATAGTCAAGAAGTCGTTCGGAGGGGTTCGCAAGGCGCTTAAGGCGCAGGGCTTCTACACTCAGGGCTCGACGCTCTGTCGCAGGGCTGCTTCTGGCAACACCGAGCTTGTATCTCTACAGAAGAGCGTGCGATCGTCGGAAGTCGAATCGCTTGTCACAATCAACTATGGAGTGCATTGCGCCTGCATTGGCGACAGCCGTGGCGAAGAACCCTCCGCTACGGTTGATCTTTCAAGAGCGCACTGGAGGGAACGATGGACCGAAGGCGGAAATGAGAAATGGCTCCTGGTGCGGTCTTCGGATGATGCGGACGAAACTGCGCGAATCCTGCTAGCTGCCTTGGATGGCATCGTGCTTCCTAGGCTGGCCCGATACTCCGTGGACGAGGCGCTTCGCGATGCTTGGCTCGAGGGCTCGTCGCCTGGAATCACCGAAATGCAGCGGCTACTCTTCTTGGCGCTGCTCCTTAAGAAGACCGGCCCGGCGGAACATCTTGAGTCGGTGGTTGAGGAGCTCCGAGGAAAGGTGAAAGGCACGGTTCACGCGGGATTGGTGAACTACAATCTCGAGAAGGCCGGAATCCGCGTAAAACGATAGAGACAGCATTGAGCCTGTGACGGACATTGCTCTTGCTGAGGAAATCGGGTTCGCTGGGTCGGCTGTCGACAGCAGCATGCGGAAGGCTCACTAATGATGAATGGGGAAGCGACGTTGCTTGGCTCATGGCGAACGGACCCGAGCGACCAATGGTCGCTGCGCGAGTTTGGCGATGTTTCTCTTACGTTTGAAGCCGGAGGCGAACTTGTTTATGTGGTGAACTTGCCAAACAAGAAACAGATTATGCGTCTCTCCTATAGAGTCGACGGGGTTTGGCTCATCACGGACCAGCCGTCGTCGCCGAGGGCGGAGAAGGTCGAGTTCTCGTTCGCGCAGGATGGTCGCCTTGTGCTAACAAATCCGGCTCCGGCCCCGCCATCGTACTACCTACGCAAGGCCGCCGCGAGGTGATTCGAGTAAGATGGAGTTAGATGGACGTGTCAAACAACGGACACTCTGGAGCGCGAGGGAGCTGCCGTCGTCCACCAAGGCCAGGGGAATAGCCGTCGCCGACGGCGCCGCGCGGTGCTCGATGCTGAGAGTGAGGGAAGACGGTGGTCGTTCCGCCCGTGTACGTGGTTCATACCCGTCGTGGATACGGCCAACCCCTCCACCTCGGCATGGGGCAAAGCTTCCGCTACGAGCTGTCGACGGCGACCAGAATCCGCAGCAGTTTGACTGTTGAGGTCGGTTGCCTGCGACGCGAGCTGGAATCGGCTGAATTGAGCTTTATCACAGTAATCGGTGAAGGAGCGATGGGACTTGTCGAGGGACCGGCGGCGCTGTGGGAAGATTCTAGGCAGGTGTCGAATGAGTGTGACTGTGAGTCTGGTAGGGCTGCGCAGGATTGGGGTTGCCACGTATGAGGGGGTCCTTCAGTTTGGAGGTGACAAGAAGACAAGTATTGTCTTTTGCGTGGAATCCGGTGGAGGGGTGGACGGCGTCCCGATTCCGAAAGAACTCGAAGTGCGATTTGGGGCAAGCGTTGCGGCTCTAAGCAATATCTTCCAGGCGGTGTTGGCCCTCCACCGCGCGCAGGCACTGGAGGCGGAGGAGTTGCCCGTCGGACCCTCTGGGTGAATCGTCGGTCCTGAATCAAATTGCTGCAAGGGTATCACTTCGGCGGCCGGGAGCTGTCCGAGGCCCGAGATCCCCGAGATCCCGGAGATGCAAAGAGAGGTACGAGTGCAGTACACGCGAAATGCCTGACTCCGGGGGGAAAGTTGCAGTGGGGGCCATTAGGGCTCAGACCGCCGGGCTCGCGGGACTCGCGATGAGGCGCCGGACTCTGCAATTGTTCGTGTCTTGAGCTTTATCACAGTAATCGGTGAAGGAGCGATGGGACTTGTTGAGGGACGGGCGGATGCAGTGGGCATGGGCACGGGCACCTTTCCCGTTTCCCGTTCCAGCGCTGGAGGGGAAGGCGGGAAAGGGAAACGGGAAACGCTCGAGGCCACACAATCTCCGACCGCCGAGTCGGCATCGACCGTCAGTCCGACGCGGATTTCCGCTGCCGTCTACTGAAGTGCCTACGGCAGTACATGACCTCGAGACGGGAAGCATGACCCCGACGATCGAATGCATTCAGCGGCTACGGGGGCTGGGCTCTTCCTGGCCGCCCTGCAGGCCTCGGGAGCCGCGCGCCTGACCGGCCTGCGCAACACCTCGGTGGTCTTTGCCGCGGCCATCGGCTGGAGCCAGGGCGAGCCCCGCGGCGCGCGGGACGTCGCCTCGGCGGTCGCTATCGCCGCGGGCGCGCTGCTGCTCACGGGCCGCGCGGCCTAGAGGGCGAGGGACCTTAAGGCCCCGCTTCGCTGGAGCCCGCGCGGCAGGGCTATCATGGCCGCTCCCCCCGCACCCGGAGGCAGCATGTCCTCTCAGAGCGCAGAGCCGAGCTCTCCTTCGAACTCCTACCTCGGAGAGGTCTTGCAGCAGCAGCAGCGCGTCGACCTGGAGCTCAAGCGCAAAGTGCGCGCTCCGCCCGCGCCGCCGCCGAGGGCGCGAGCGGCGGAGGCGAATGTGGAGAGCGCCGCGGCGCCGGGGCCCGTCGAGGCGCGTGCGGTGGATTACCGCGTCACCGGCTTCTGGCTGTGGAAGAGTCGGCAGAGTTCGCCGCGCAGGGCGGGCTGGAGAAGGAGCGGGCGGTCGTGGAGCGCGAGGCCTCCGACCGCGCTCACGAGGAGGCGCTGCGGCGCGCGGCCGCCGCCGAGGAGGCGGCCCGCCGAACCGCCGCGGACAAGAACGCGACCGAGGTCGCAAGGCAGCGAGGGGAGCTCGAGCTCGCGGCGCAGGGCCTGCAGATCCTGCGCGAGCGCGCCGAGGCCGAGCTCGAGATCCTCGCGCACCGGCGCAGGCTCGCCGACGCCGCGGCGGACCGCGACAAGTCCGCGGCCGAGCAGGCACTCGCCCTCGACGAGCTGCGCAGCCGCGCCAAGGCGGCCATCGAGGAGCGCGAGATCGCCGCGTTCCGCGCCCGCCGGCAGGTGGAGAACGAGCTCTCCGACGGCCTGCTCAAGAGCCAGCTGGTGAGCGCCCTCCCGGAGATCGCCGGCAAGCTCCCCGCCCCGGCGGAGCTCAAGAGCATCACGCTCTCCGGCGACGGCGGCGGGGCGGCGGCGCTGGCGGGCCTGGTCTCGAGCTTGATGGCCTTCCTCGACCGGGAGCGCAAGGAGCCGCGGCCGAGCCCCGAGCGCGAGTCGGCCGCGGCGCGCCCGCGGCGCTGAGCGGGGCTGAGCCTCGCGGGACGTCGCGGCCTCGCTCCTTCGCGACGGTGCGGCTCCACATCGTCATCAAGGACGCGAACCACCCCGCCATTCGGCGCCTGCCCCACCGGCGAAATGTCCACGGGCCCGCCATACTGGGCGAGCCGGCCGTTTCAACTCAGGCCGGCCGACGCTTTCGCTTCGCCCGGGAGGAGGAAGGCGCCGAAGCTCTACCTCGTCCTGAGCGGCGAGGGTGAGATGCAGGTCGACGGAGAGGTCCTTCCGCTCAGAGCGGGGACGGCGGTTCGCGTCGCGCCGGCGGGGATGCGCTGCTGGCGCGCCCTCGGCCAGGAGCCGATGGCCTATCTCGTCGTTCAGGCCAAGGCCGGCAGCTTGGAGCAGGCGACCGCGTCGGATGGCCTGCGCTCGAGCCAGGCGGTGAAGTGGCCGTGACATAGGCGCTCGGCCGCTCTCTCCCTCCTGCGCAGAGGAAGTCTCGAACCCGGCAGATCCAGGCCGGCGCCTTCAGCCGTCCGCTGGTCGACGGCAGGCGCTTGAACAGTCTCCGGCGCGCCGCTAGAGTCCCGCGCCCCATGGACTGCCGACCGGACGCCCCCCCTAAGCTCGCGGCGCGCAAGCCGCACTGTGGCCTGCCCGAGGAGCACGAGTGCCTCCAGGGACCGCCGCCCTGGGACCGCGTCTTCGGGATGGCCGGCCCCCTCGAGCTGGAGATCGGCGCGGGCAAGGGCGACTTCGCGGTCGGCTTCGCCGAGAAGCACCCCGACCGCCGCCTGGTCAGCCTGGAGGTCCGCCGCCTCTACGCCGAGATGACCCGCGAGAAGGCGCGAGAGGCCAAGCTGCCGAACGTGCTCGTCCTGCGCGCCGACGCCAAGGCGTGCGTCCCCCGCCTGTTCGCTCAAGGAAGCCTCGACGGCATCCACGTCTACTTCCCCGACCCGTGGTGGAAGCGGCGCCACTTCAAGCGCCGCGTGCTCGACGAGGACTTCTCCCGCCTGCTGCTCTCCCGACTGAAGCCGGGCGCCGTCCTGCACGTCCGCACCGACGTCGAGGAGCGCGCTTACGACATGCTCGACGTGCTCACCCGCGCGGGCTTCGCGAACCCGCTGGGCGGCTTCGCCCCGTTCGACCTCGAGGAGGTCCCCACCACTCGGGAGAAGCGTTACCTCGCCTCCGGGCAGGCCGTCTGGCGGATGCACCTCGTGCGCGCGCGCTGACCCCGGCCGTTCGGTCGGCGGATGCTCACAGCCCGATGCTGCCCGAGCCCCTCTTCTTGGGAGCGGTCGTCGCAGCGCCGGTGACCTTGACGGCGCTCGGCGCCTTCATCGCTGGCCTTCTTGACGAGATAGCTATGTCCCGCCTGGGCGCTCAGCGGCATCGGGTCCCAAAGTCGCGTCGACCGGCGGCGGCGGCAGGGTCCGAGAATCAATCCGTCACCCAGCCGCCGGAGGAGCCCTCCTGCACGCATTACCTCGACAGGGCCTCGGCGAGTTGGAGCATCCAGTCGCGGGCGCCCATGCCGTCGGCCCTAGGGTCGTAGTAGCACCCCAGCTCTTGGAAGAGCCGGCCGCAGAGGTCCGCGTCGTCGGCGCAACCGGCGACGTAGGCCTTGATATCGTCAGCGAGCTGCACCGCTTCGCCCGGGTTCGCCGAGGCGCGGTAGCGCTCGACGACCTCCCCTGGTTGCGCCGCGTCCAGCATCCAGTCCTGATGGAAGTTGGCCGAGAAGAAGGACTTGAGTCGCTGGGCGCGATTCTGGTGGGTCATGGCGTCGGATAGGCCGTCAGAATGTACCACCCGCCCCGGCCATCGCTTTGGAGAACGACTCTGGTTCCGCTCCCTTGAACGGGCTGACCTCCTCGCTGGAGACATGTCCCTCCGGCGAAAGGACCGTCGATGGCGAGGTTGCCGCGCATTCCCGCCGCGACCCAAGCAGCGATGGCGGCTTGGTTGAACTGGATGGTGCTCTCGATATTGTCTTCGGCCTCGTCCAGCGTGTCGAAGGTGGAGGCGGCCCGCAGGTTGCGCTGGTTCGCAAGCCGGTTGGCGAGGTCTTGCACTGTCTTTCCGACATGGTTCGCAAGGGTGTGACCTCCCCCATTGCGTACGTTCGGCAGATTCGGAGATTCATGCGCCGGCAGGCCCCCTCTCGGGAACGGTGGAGGCGGCGGAGGCGTCGGGTAGGGGTAAGGCGGGAGAGGCGGCTGATTGGGATTGACGCCTGGGCCTCCGGGGAGAGGTTGCGCCGGACGAAGGCACTGATTGTGCGCCAGCACCCGCTGCTGGCCGACGAAGTACCGGTGCTCCCCGAACACCTCCAGGTTGAAGACCTCGGCAGCCTCCCTCGGGACCTGGAGGACGTGGTCCACTCGAACGGTGCCGTCGCGGGTGACGAGCGCCTCTCCCGGGGCGAGCTCCCCTGCCGCCACCCAGTCCCGGCGGTCCGCGGAGAAGAGCGGATGATATCGGGTGACCTCCAGCGCAGCGCCGCCGCGCAGATCGACCGTGACGACCTCGTGGCTGACGTGCCGCACCAGGCCCGTCACGGGGCACCGAGATCCGGCCTCGAGAGGCCTCCCTTCGCCGACGCTGGTCACGAGCGCTTCGCCCCGGAGATTCATCTCCTCGAGGCTCACGGCGAGCCTATTCCCGAGCCCGACGGAGTGCTCAGCGAGCCATTCCGGAGGACGCAGGAGCTGAATCTGCAAGTCGGAGTCGCCGGGAACGTCGCCGGCGACCGTCAACCGGAGGCCGACTTCTCGCCAGCCGTCCGTGCGGAAGATCTCGACACTCGGCGGACTCCGGTCCGACTCGATCCCCGAGCGTTACGGCATCGATGGCTTTCGGGCCCTCCGCGGTGTCGACGGGCGTCCCCGCCACGAAGCACGAGCAAGAGCCGTCCGCGCATCGGGTCTCTTCTGCCCCGGCGCCGCCTGCGAGCGCGTTGCCGCTGGTCCCGTAGAGGGCCCGCATCTTCTCGCCCTGCGCCGAGACCACGGCGACGGCGGCAATGACCAAGAAGCCGAGGACGGTGCTGTATTCGGCCGACCCGACGCCTTCCTCACTCGAAACCCGAGTAAACCGGTGGCGATGCTTGGTCATTTTCATCCTGAAACTCCCGTTCAAGCTTTCGTTCGTTTTCATGTCCGCATCGAGGACTTCTGAAGTGCGGGAAGCTCGCTGGCGTTCCGCTGCTCCACCCTCGGCCGCAGGGGCTCGCAGTGTTGGGTACTCGCTCAGACGCGATTCGCCCCGGATCTGGGTCAAAGAAAATCTACCAGCCGCCAAGATCGACCGGCCGAGAAGCTCGATTCCGCGGCGACCTGCGCCTCGCGCCCCCCGCTGAACCCAGGCGTGACCTGAAGTGACGATTCGCGACCTCTACTAAGGGGTGAACTCAAGCCGCGTTGCTCTCGTCACCGGCGCGGCCCGAGGAAGGCACGATGCTTCGACTGTTTGGATTGCTGTCTCTGTTCGCCCTGACTGCGGGATGCCCGTATCCGCTCCCGAGCGACGGCACCGACTCAGGGGCTACAGGTTCGGGGGCGGCAGACTCAGGGGCTACAGACTCCGGGGCGGCAGACTCAGGTTCAGGGGCGGCAGGCTCAGACGCCTCGGTCGCCGATGCTGGCCCCGTCTCGCGCTTCGAGTCTTATGACCTCCCCGACCACTACATTCGACATTATGATTTCGAGGGCCGAGTCGAGGCCGACGTTTTGCCGGTGGAGGATTCGCAGTTTGCGGTCGTGCCAGGGCTCGCCGACGCCACCGGCATTTCTTTCGAGTCGGTGAACTACCCCGGTTATTACCTGAGGCATTATGCCTTCGAGCTCCGCCTCGACCCGATGGTCAACACGGAGCAGTTCGCGCAGGACTCCACCTACTTCCGGGAGCGCGGCCTGGCGGACGACACCGCATCCTCCTTCCGCTCGCTCAATTACCCGACCTACTATATTCGACATTCCGATGCGCTCCTCCGAGTGGACCCAATCACCGACGATTCCGACAAGCCGACGGCCACGTTCAAGGAGCAGTTGAGCTGGAAATAGAAACACTTTTGCGGAGGCGAGCGCGCCTTCAGGAGCCCCTACCCGCGCGCGACAATGGCCGCGGCGCCTTGCGGGCCCGGAGCAACCGCCAGGCACTCGTCGCCCGTGGCACTTTCTCGGGCTTCTGGCTGCGAGGCGAAACTGGCGCCTACTTGGGCCGCGCCAGGGCCAGCGCGTCGAGCTTCACCATGGCCAGCGCGCGGTTCCCGTCGGGCTTGAGCAGGATGAGCAGGTGGAAATGCTCGCCAAACGCGGAGCCGAAGCAGCGCAGCAGGAGGAGGGCCTTGGGGGATCGAAACACCATCTCGTGGCAGCCGTCGATTTGCGCCGGCCCGCCGATCTGATGCACCCCGCGCGCGATGCCGCTGGCGCTCCTGCAGACCTCGGGAAAGTCGATCGCCGAGTCCTCGAGATCGCTCGCCAGCACCTTGCCGGCGAGGTCCATCATGGCGGCTCCCCTGTAGCCTTCGATCTCCCGGAGCCCGCGCAGCTGCTCTTGCAAGGTCCGCCCCGCGCGCGCGGGCTCGGCGGCCCTCGCGATCTCCGCCGATTCCGGCGCCGCGGTCGCCTCAGGCCGAGGTCGCTCGTCCTTCAGTCGGCAAGCCTCCATCAACAGGTATTCCAGCGGCCGATCCACCTCGCGCGCCTGCTCGCGGCACGACGGCATGACCTCGATGGAGGCGCTGTCCCATGAGAGGACGTCGAGGGCGGCGTCGAGCCCGCGCTGCCGACCGTTCTCGGCGGCGATCAACTCCCCATTCATGAACGACAGCGAGCCCTGGCGACCTTCCGTTGAGATCCTCAGGGTGCAGGTCTTCCTTTCCAGGCCGACCATCTGGACGAACGTGCCCAGGCTGATTCCCTTGATGACGCCCCGTGTCGAGTCCTCGAGCACCTGGCGGACGCGGCTGATGAGGTCCTTCGCGTCGAAAGGCTTCTGGATCAAGACCCCGGCCCCCAGCGTGTTGAGGCGCGCCTCCACGCTGTCGCTGCGCAAGGCGGTCATCACGATGGCGGGGGTCATGGGCTGATTCTGGCTGAGCCAGGCCAGGAGCTCGAACCCGTCCATCTTCGGCATCAGCAGGTCGGTGATGACCAAATCCACGTTTTGAAATTGGAGCAGCGCGACCGCCGCCGCTCCGTTGGGCGTCGTGAACACCTTGATTTCGGGCGCGAGCAAACGCATCGCGCGCTGGATCGATTGCCGGATGCTTTCCTCGTCGTCGACGACCAGAACGTAAATCATGGTCCGCTCCGCTCCTCGCAGGGGACCACGAGAGCGTACGCAATTCGGATGCCTGCGCTCGAAGGGTCTCGAGCCCCGCCAAGGTGGGGCCGCGCAGCGCTCGGGCGGGTCTGTCCCCTGGGGCCGAAAAAGGTCAACCAGGTCGAGTTCCGCTGAACCAGGCGAGCTTGCTGGATCTTTAGGGCAAAAGGTCGGCGTCGCCCCAGATCTCTTCCTTGACCGGCTCGCCTGGCCATAAGGTGAACGCCCTGCAGGCGCGGAGGAACTGGCGCGCCAGCTTCTTCCCGCGAGGCTCGAGGCGCGGTCCGAAGCCAGGCGCCGGAGAACGCGGCGGCGCTGGGGCCGGCGCGCGCGGCCTCGAGCGCAGCGCGTCGGCCGGGGCTCGAGTTTTGACAGGTTCAAGGAGACGTGCTTGCATCTTTCAGAATCGTATTGAGAGAAGTTCGCCCGCGGTGACTTTTAGAAAGGAGATTCCTTGAATTCCGTGGGCCTGAAATCTCGCGTAAGCCCGTCCCATCATTCGCGCTGCGCCATCCGCCGCATCCACGACCCCAGGAGCGCGTCCGATCGCGACGACAGCGTCGCCATCGAGGAGCCGCTCGAGATTCGCATCGCCGGCGACACCGTCGCGCTCACGATGCGCACACCCGGTGATGACACCGACCTGGCGCTCGGCTTCCTGTTCGCCGAGGGAATCATCTCGGGCGCGGCGGACGTGAGCTCGGTGGCGCACTGCGGCCGGCTCGGCGCCGAGGGCTACGGAAACGCGGTGGACGTGGTGGCCAGCCCCGGGGTCGTCTTTGCCACGGAGCGCTTGGAGGCGACCCGGCGCGGCACCCTCACCACCTCCGCCTGCGGCGTGTGCGGCCGCCGCACCATCGACGACCTCTTGGCGACCTGCAGCCCCCTCGCGCCGGGTCCCGTCCTCGGAGCCAGCGTCATCTGCGGCGCGGTCGCCGCGCTGAGGGAGACGCAGTCCACGTTCGCGCGCACGGGAGGGACGCACGCGGCGGCCGCCTACAGTGCGGGCGCAGAGCGCCTCGCAACGAGCGAGGACGTCGGTCGCCACAACGCCGTGGACAAGGTGGTGGGCGCGCTGCTGCGAAAGGGCCTGGTCGGCGCGCGCTCGCGCGGAGAACCCGCGGCGCCTGCGCCGGCCCTGCTCGTGGTCAGCGGGCGAACGAGCTTCGAGCTGGTCCAGAAGGCGACGCGAGCGGGCATTCGCATTTTGGCCAGCGTCTCGGCCCCCACCACGCTGGCGGTCGATCTCGCGTCGACCGCCGGGTTGACATTGGCGGGCTTCGTCCGCGGCGACGCGCTCAATCTCTATTCTCACCCGGAACGCGTCGCAGGTTAGTCATCGCTCCGAAATACCTGCTCCATCTCAACGTCCGATCCATCCCGGCTGGCGTCGTTGCTCGTCGGTTACATGCCCTTCGGCATGCGCCCTCCTCGCGCCTCGCCATCCTTTGCGCCTCGGACGTTGAGATCTGGAGCATCTATTTCTGCGCGATTCCTTAGAGCCAGCCGGCCCTGCCGTCCTCATCGACTCCGAAAGCTCGGCAGCATTCGTCCGCATTCATTCCTTCGGGGCAAGCTCTCGCGCAGATCGGCAAAGACCTCGGACGTCATGCCCCAGGCTCCATGCAAAGCCAGGGGCGGGCGCGGCGGAACTTTCGCCGGGACCTGGAGTCTGGAATCTGGAGAAGCTGCCGGGTCGAAATCATTCAATCATGCTCGGACGCCCTTTCCCATTGGCTCCTATTTCAAGAGAAACCAACATTGGGGAATAGTCCCTTCGGCGCGAACTCTTGTGCAGGCAGGCAAAGACCGCAGGCTCCAGCTCCCAGGGAATGCAGTTCCTGGAGCCTGGAGCCTGGAGCCTAAGGCAACCCTCTTTCGGTCCGGCTTGGCCGGATTTGGCCGGATTAGGGAGTCGAGCTTCGCCCTCGGCACGTTCCACAGACCCACCGGCTCGCTGCACCATGAGGGGACCCGAAAGGCACGACGAGCCGCGGACCGAACGCGCCGAGGCGGGGCGGACGGCGAGCTCGCTTCGGACCCGGTGAGGCGCGACACCGCGGAGGGAAACCCAATAGCATTGTCGCATTGTGAACGCGGCGCTGCGCCGGGACGCTCTCGCTCGCGCCCCGCCGCGGAGCTTCTCGGCCGAGCGGAAGCTGGCGCGGCAGAGACCTACCCAACTCAATTCCGCAAACAGAATCGGAGCCGGAAATGCGGCACTGTTCACTATTTGAAACAATGACATTTCGACGGCATTTGATTCGCCCCCGCGTCTGTTTGGTGGCCCGAGCCCTTCAATTGCTTCAGGAATTTCTCGGTCCTGTTGGTGGGCCACTTTTTACTCTCAGTCTCTGGCGGAGAGACTTCGAAGCGGCGACATTGCCTCTTGAAGTTCGTTTACGAACATTGTGAGCGTCAGAAAGCTGTCTCCTGGCCCGCGCGACGCGCAGCGGCAACCGAATGATTGCATGTATCTGTCAAACCCACTTTTGACAGGCCCTGCGGGAAGTGCTTTCATCGACGCGTATTGTCGCGGATCGGATTCGTCCGTGTTGGCACTCAACATTGTCATCCATGAGAACCTCCGACTTGTCGGCGTTTGCGCGTCAGCGCCCGGCACCCGCGATCGCGCGACCTCGCTTCACGGCCACTCCCGCGAGGTACGCCGGACCGACCGCGCGCACCGCCAGCCCCGCTCTCCGCGCGCGCGTCTTCGCGCCTTCTTTCAACACCGACCCCTGTAAACATCTTCTACGCTGAAGGAGACAACGATGAGTGGCCCTCAACTCGTGCAGCTGACGCCCCAGGAGCCCGCGTCCCCCAACATCGGTCGCTACCGCCCCATCGCCGACATCGGCAGAGGTGGAATGTCGGAGGTCTATTTGGCCGTGGCCAGCGGCTCGGACGTGGCCGCGGGCTTCCAGAAGCTGCTCGTCCTGAAGCTCCTCAAGCCGGAGCTGGCCGAGGAGCCCGAGTTCGTCAAGATGTTCATGGACGAGGCGCGGTTGGCCGCGCGCCTGAACCATCCCAACGTCGTGCAGACGCTGGAGGTCGGGCAGGACGGCCATCGGTTCTTCATCGCCATGGAGTACCTCGAAGGGCAGCCGCTGCACCGAATCATTCAGAGGAGCAGCAAGGAGTTCATGCTGACCTTCGGAATGCGGCTCGCCATCGTGAGGAGCACCCTCGCCGGCCTGGAGTACGCGCACGAGCTCAAGGACTACAACGGCGAGCCGCTCAACGTGGTGCACCGCGACGTGTCGCCGGCCAACCTCTTCGTCACCTACGAGGGCCAGGTCAAGGTGGTCGACTTCGGCATCGCCAAGGCGATCGACTCAAACGCCGGGACGCGCATCGGCACGTTCAAGGGAAAGGCGGCGTACATCGCTCCGGAGCAGGTCTTGGGCGAAGGAGTGGACCGGCGAGCCGACATCTACTCGGCCGGCGTCGTCCTTTGGGAGCTGATCACCGGGCGCCGGATGTGGCGCGGCCTCAGCCAGACCGAAACCCTGAAGAAGGTCGTGGCCGGCGAGATCCCCGCGCCCAGGACGGTGAACCCGCGGGTGCCCGAGGAGTTGGAGCGCATCTGCCTGAAGGCGCTCTCCCTCCGCAAGGAGGACCGGCACCCGACGGCCAGCGTTCTCGCCGCCGACCTCGAGGAATTCGCGCGGCGCCGGGTCGCGCCGGTGAGCGAGCGGGACATCGGCAAAGTCGTCGCCGCCGCCTTCGCCCAGGAGCGGGCGCGCATCCGCGGGATCATCGAGAACCAGCTCTCGCGCGCGAAGCAGCCGGAGCCCGTGGAGATCGTCTCAGCCGCCGACATCATCCAGGAGCCGACGTCATCGACGCCCTCCTCTGCGACGCCCGGCTCCTTCGGAGGGGCGCTGGAATTCACCGCGAGTAGCAACGCCGAAGGGAAGCCCATGCCGACCAAGCTCATCGCCGGAGGCGCCGCGGCGGGCATCGCCCTCATCGGACTCCTCATCTACCTGGTGGGGTCGCACGGCAATCGCGCCGAGCTGCGGGAGACCGCGCCCGCGCCTGCCGCGGTGCACCCGCCGGAGGCTGCGAGGCCAGCCGCGCCCTCGAGCGCCGTGCGCGGCGTGAGCGACACGGAGATCAAGGTGGGAATGAGCGCGGCGTTCTCCGGCCAATCGCGCGACTTAGGGCTCAACATGAAGCTCGGAGTCGAGACCGCCTTCCAGGCCGCGAACGAGGCTGGCGGCATCAACGGTCGCAAGCTCACGCTGATCAGCCTCGACGACGGCTACGAGGCGACTCGAGTCGCCGACACCATGAAGGACCTCCTGGAAAAGCGCGAGGTGTTCGCGTTCGTGGGCAACGTGGGCACTCCGACCTCGGTGGTCGCGGGGCCCTACGCGGCCAAGAACCGAACCCTCTTCTTCGGGGCATTCACCGGCGCTCCCGCGCTCCGCCAGGACCCGCCCGACCGCTACATCTTCAATTACCGGGCGAGCTACAAGGAGGAGACGGCGCAGGCGGTCAGTTACCTGATTGACGTGAAGAAGTATTCGCCCGACCAGATCGTCGTCTTCGCCCAAGAGGATTCGTACGGCGACGCCGGGTTCGAAGGGGTCATCAGGGCCATGCGCAAGCACGGCGTGAGCGAAAACGACATCCTGCGCGTCGGGTACAAGCGCAACACCGTCGACGTGGACCGAGCGGTCTCGGCGGTCGTCGCCTACAACGATCGAACGGAGCTCGTGAAGGCGGGCGCAGGCGAGCCGAGGGCCGTCCAGAAGCATCCCGTCCGGGCCATCATCATGGTCGCGACCTACCGCTCAGCGGCGAAGTTCATCCAGAAGGTGCGTGAATTCACGCGAATGGGCGAGGCGCTCTTCTTCAACGTCTCGTTCGTGGGCACCGAGTCCTTGGCCGACGAGCTCAAGAGCGCGAGCGCCACCCTCTGCTCGAACGTGTTCGTGACCCAGGTGGTGCCGCCCTTCGACTCGGGGGCCACAGGCGTGCTCCGCTATCGGGATCTGCTGGCCAAGTTCCAGCCGCAGGCGCAGCCCGGGTTCGTCTCACTCGAGGGCTTTGTCGTGGGCTCCCTCTTTGTCGAAGCGCTCAAGCGCGCGGGCCAAGAGCTCACCACCGAGAAGCTCGTCGACGCGCTGGAGCAGGTGCAGAACTTCGACCCTGGATTCGGCACGAAGATCAGCTACTCCATCTCCGAGCATCAAGGTTCACACAAGGTCTGGGGAACGCGGTTGGACAAAACTTGCGCCCCCAAGGTGGTCGAGCTCGAATAGTCGGAGCCGCCGCCCCGGCGCCCAGGGGTCCGCATCCGAGCGGACGCTCCGGGGTGCCGGGGGCTCCCCTGAGAATCTACGAGAGGCCTGGCCGACTTCGCGGTGCGTTCGACGCGCGGTCCGCGGGGTATTCCCCTTGGGCGTCCCTATTTCACTGCGGACTCGTTGACGGCGCGCGCCGAGCGCGTGGCGTTCGCAACAATGACGAGCGGGCCGCTGGCTCCGCAGTTCATTTCGATGATGAGTTTTGGCCTGTTTATCAACAGCACGCCTCGCCGGCGCGGCCCTTCCGCGCGACTCGCTGCGCAATAACAACGGAGAGCTCCCTTAGGCTGCGCGAGATTTTCCAACGTCTGCTGACTTTCGCCGTTCGAATCTGCTATTTTCCGAACCACCCGCGTGGAGGAAATACAATGAAGGTCAGCCGTCGAGCGTTCATGAAGGGCACCTTGGGCGGCATTGCAGGGACGAGCCTGGCAGCGCTCGGATTCTCGCCCGCTCGCGCTCTCGCGGAAGTCCGCAATTTCAAGTTGCAGCGTGCGACCGAGACCCGGAACACCTGTCCTTACTGCTCGGTCGGCTGCGGCCTGCTGCTCTATACCCTGGGGGACCGCGCCAAGAACGTCCGCGGCGAGCTCTTCCACGTCGAGGGCGACCCGGATCACCCGGTGAGCCGCGGCTCCTTGTGCCCCAAGGGAGCGAGCTTGCTCGAATTCGTGCGCTCGCCCAATCGGCTCAAGTTCCCGGAATACCGGGCTCCCGGCTCCGCCGAGTGGAAGCGAGTGACCTGGGACTGGGCGCTCGACCGAATCGCCCGGCTCATGAAAGACGACCGCGACCACAACCTCGTGCCGACCAACGCCGCCGGGGTCACCGTGAATCGGTGGACGACGACCGGCCTTTTGGCTGCGTCCGCGGCCTCCAACGAGTCCGGCTATCTCACCTCGAAGGTGGCCCGGTGTCTCGGGCTCACGGCCATCGACACCCAGGCCCGCATATGCCACGGCCCCACCGTCGCCGGGCTCGGGCCGACGTTCGGGCGCGGCGCGATGACGAATAACTGGGTCGACATCAAGAACGCGGACGTCGTCTTGCTGATGGGAGGTAACCCCGCCGAAGCTCACCCCGTGGGCTTCAAGTGGGTCCTGGAAGCCAAGATCAAGAACGGCGCGAAGGTCATCGTCGTCGATCCGCGCTTCACGCGGAGCGCCGCGATGGCGGACGTGTTCGCCGCAATCCGGCCGGGCACCGACATCGCTTTTCTGGGTGGCGTCGTTCGATACCTGCTGGAGAATAGAAAGATTCAGGAGGAGTACGTCAAGGCTTACACCAACGCGTCGTTCCTGGTGCGCGAAGACTACGCCTTCGACGCCGGGCTCTTCAGCGGGTACCAACCCGAGAAGCGCGCCTACGACAAGGCGACCTGGGCCTACCAGCTCGACGACGCAGGCTTCGCCAAGACGGACCCCACACTGCAGGACCCGCGCTGCGTCTACCAGCTGATGCGCGCCCACTACAGCCGGTACACCCCGCAGAGGGTCGAGCACACCACCGGCATCAAGCAGGACCTGTTCTTGCGCATCTGCGAGCTCATCGGAACGACCGCCGCTCCGGACCGGGCGATGACCAGCCTCTACGCCCTGGGGTGGACGCTGCACTCGGTGGGCGCGCAGAACATCCGCAGCATCGCGCTCATCCAGCTCCTGCTCGGCAACATCGGCGTGCCCGGCGGCGGGATCAACGCGCTCCGAGGCCACTCCAACATCCAGGGCATCACCGACCTCGGGCTTCTTTCGCATTCCCTGCCCGGCTACATGCCGCTGCCCGTCGAAGCCGAGCGCAACCTCGCGACCTACCTGGAGAAGCGCACGCCCAAGCCCTTGCGCCCCGGGCAGATGAACTTCGCGCAGAACTTCCCCAAGTGGTTCGTCTCGATGATGAAGGCCTGGTACGGAACGGCCGCCAAGCCGGAGAACGACTGGGCCTACGACTGGCTCCCCAAGAACGATCACACCTACGACCTGCTCGCGGTGATCGAGGCCATGTCGAAGGGCCAGATGAACGGCTACATCGTCCAGGGGTTCAACCCTCTCGTCTCGGTCCCCGACACCAAGAAAGTCACCGACGCCTTCTCGAAGCTCAAGTTCTTCGTCGTCATCGATCCCCTCGCCACCGATACGTCGACCTTCTGGAAGAACGCCGGTGAGCTCCACGATGTGGACTCTTCCAAGATCCAGACCGAGGTTTTTCGGCTCCCGTCGACGCTCTTCGCCGAAGAGGACGGGGCGCTGGTGAACTCCGGGCGCTGGCTGCAATGGCACTGGAAGGCCGCCGACCCGCCCGGAGAGGCGCGCGGCGACGGCGAGATCATCGCCGGCCTCTTCCTCCGAATGAAGGCGCTCTACGCCAAAGAGGGCGGGGCGCTCCCGGACCCCATCCTGAACCTGACCTGGCCGTACAGCATGCCCCAGGCGCCGAGCCCGGAGGAGCTGGCCCGCGAATACAACGGCGTTGCGCTCGCGGACATCCCGGACCCGAAGGACCCGACCAAGCTCCTCGCCCGCGCCGGCGAGCAGCTCTCCACGTTCGCGCACCTCCAGGCCGACGGCACCACCGCCTGCGGCAACTGGATCTACTGCGGCAGCTTCACCCAGGCTGGCAACATGATGATGAGGCGGGACCCCGCCGACCCGTCAGGCCTCGGCATCACGCCGGGCTGGGCGTGGAGCTGGCCCGCGAACCGGCGCATCCTCTACAACCGAGCGTCGGCCGACCCGGCGGGCAAGACCTGGAACCCGAAGCGCCCTTACCTCTCGTGGAATGGAAAGAAATGGTCTGGCGTCGACATCCCGGACATGCGACCGGACGCCGCCCCTGAGGAGAACGTCGGCCCGTTCATCATGAACCCCGAGGGCGTCGCCCGCCTCTTCGCTCCCGGGATGGCCGAAGGGCCGTTCCCCGAGCATTATGAGCCGTTCGAGACGCCGCTCGAGCAGAATCCTTTGGGCACCAAAATCATGTCCAATCCCGCGGCGCGCCTGTTCAAGGGCGACAAGGAGCGGCTCGGCACGGCGAAGGAGTTTCCCTTCGTCGCCACCACCTACCGGTTGACCGAGCACTTCCACAACTGGACCTCTCACAATCCGCTCAACGCGGCGCTCCAGCCTGAGGCCTTCGTCGAGCTGGGAGAGGCGCTGGCGCAGGAGAAGGGCATCCTGCCCGGCGACTGGGTCGTCGTCCGCTCCAAGCGCGGGCAGATCCGAGTGAAGGCCTTGGTGACCAAGCGAATTCAGCCGCTCGTGCTCGAGGGAAAGGTCGTCCACACCGTGGGCATCCCCATTCACTGGGGGTTCGTGGGCGTGACCCGAGCGGGGCCCATCGCCAACACCCTGTCGCCGTCGGTGGGCGACGCCAACATCCAGTCCCCCGAATACAAGGCGTTCCTCGTCAATGTCGAAAAGGCTTAAGGAATCGCGCAGACGTCGATGCTCCCTATCTCAACGTCCGAGGCGTCGGGATGGCCAAACGCGAGGAAGGCGCATGCTAGAGGCATGTCACCGACGAGCAACGACGCCAGCCGGGACGGTTCGGACGTTGAAATGGAGCAGATATTTCGGAACGATGACCTCAGCAGCGACTCGCCCGATTTTCTGAATAGGCCAAAGCGACTTCGCTTCCACCGGCCCGCAAAGGAAGCGGGGCGAGAAAGCATCGAAGCGTCATCCAAGGGAGCTCCATGGCACTGCAATCGCTCGACATCAAGAACCGCTCGGCCGCCACGGCCGCCGGCCCCTCGGCTCGAAAAACCCTCGAGGTGGCTCAGCTCGTTGACCTCTCGCGGTGCACCGGCTGCAAGGCATGTCAGGCCGCGTGCATGGAGTGGAACGACCTTCGGCCGGCGGTCGGGGTGAACGAGGGCTACTACACGAACCCGTCCGATCTCAGCGACCAAACCTGGACGCTCATTCGCTTCAACGAGGCGATCATCGACGGCAACGTCCAGTGGCTCTTCCTCAAGGACAGTTGTCGGCACTGCGCCGACCCCGGCTGCCTCAAGAGCTGTCCCTCTCCGGGCGCCATCGTCCAGTATTCGAACGGCATCGTCGATTATCACGAGGAGCAATGCATCGGCTGCGGATACTGCGTGAGCGGGTGCCCCTTCAATGTTCCGCGGCTCCGCGCAGAGGACTCCAAGGCCTACAAGTGCACGATGTGCTCGGACCGGGTGTCGGTCGGCCTGGAGCCGGCGTGCGTGAAGTCCTGCCCCACCGGGGCCATTCAGTTCGGGTCGAAGGAGGCGATGCTCATCAATGCCCAGGCCCGCCTGCCCGACCTGGTGGCTCGCGGCTTCAAGAACGCCGCCGTTTACGATC
The DNA here is from genome assembly GCA_963772225.1 of uncultured delta proteobacterium. Taxonomy (GTDB): domain Bacteria; phylum Myxococcota; class Myxococcia; order Myxococcales; family UBA5297; genus CAVYWD01. Next base: position 1,089,778 of record CAVYWD010000001.1, read on the forward strand.
CCCCGGGCGTCGGGGGCGCCCATGTCATCTTCGTGCTGCCCCACGGAGATCGCCCCGAGGCCTACGGGCTTCCCCGCGACCCAGCGGTGAGCCCGGTGGTCACGGCGTGGCGCAGCGACCTCGCGCGAACCACGGGCGTCGTCACCATGGCTGGCGTGGCCATCGCCGGAATCCTTCACTACATGCGCTACGGCCCCCTCGACGTGCCCGCCGAAAAGCACGAGGAGAAGCGATGAACCAGGAACCCACGATTCTCCGGCACTCGGTCGCCGAGCGCGCGCTCCACTGGATGGTGGCCTTGAACTTCACCTTCCTGTTCTTGTCGGGCCTGGCGCTGTTCCACCCGCTGTTCTTCTGGCTCTCCGAGCTCTTCGGCGGCGCGAGCTTCATGCGTTGGTTGCACCCCTTCACCGGCCTTTCGCTGGCCGCGCTGTTCTTCGTATACGCGAGCCCCATGGTCGGCGACAACCGCTGGCTGGCAGCGGACCGAGAGTGGTTGAAGAACGTCTGGGCCTACATGCGCAAGCAGCACGAGCCCAAGGGGAGCCACAAATACAACGCCGGGCAGAAGCTCATGTATTGGTCGATGGTATTCATCATTGCGATACTCCTGGCGACGGGCGCGGCCTTGTGGCAGCCGTGGTTTGCGCCCTTCGTGTCACCGGAGCTGCGCAGGGCTGCAGGCCTCGTGCACGCCATCTCCGCCTTCGTCATGTTCGTCGGCACGGGGGTGCACATCTATGCCGCGTTCTGGACGCAGGGCTCCATCCGCGCCATGGTCCGCGGCACGGTGAGCCGGGCCTGGGCCGAGTATCACCATCCCGCTTGGGCCCGCGAGCTCCGCGGCAAGTCCAAAGGAGCCCCGTGAACGCAGTGGCGGCATCGAGCTCCGAGGGATTCGCGTCTCTGCGCCTGCCCCCGGGTGCGGCGCTGTTTCACCGCCGCGCCGAGCGGCTGGCCTCGCTGGCGCCCGGACACGCGGCGGGCGACTTTCTCGCCTTCGCCGGCGAGCTGTGCGCCGCGCAGGCGGAAATCGGTGAGCGCCTGCAGCTCGACCCGTGGCCGGGCGCCCAGCCCGGCGCTCGTCCGCGCTCGCTGGACCTCGCAGCTCCTCCGGAATGGCGCGACGCCCTGGCGATGCTCGCGCGAGCCCTCCGGGAGGCGGCGATGCCGGGTCCGGCGCGGGAGGCTCTCCGGGCGCTGGAGGGCACTCGTCCAGCCGAGCTCGAGGCGCTGGCCGCGCGGGTGCTGCGAGGCGACCTCAAAGGCGAGGAGCTCGCCCGGGCGACGTTCGTCGGCGCGGCGCTCCAAGTCGTCTACACCTGCAAGCCGCTCGCGGCTTCGGCCGACCCGCCGCTGCCGGCGGGAAACCAGTGCCCGGTATGCGGATTCTCGTCCGGTCGCTGGAGTGGTGGGCGAGGACCGACGGCGCTTCTTGTGCTGCAGCCTCTGCGGCGCCCAGTGGCACCTCACGCGCCTGTCCTGCGCGGTCTGTGGGCAGGAGGAGCACGTCGAGCACGTCCAGCTCGACGGCGTGCTGGGGCCGGCCAAGGCAGAAACCTGCTCGAGCTGCGGCGTGTACACCAAGCTCCTTTACGTCGAAAAAGCACCGCTCCTGGAGGTCGGCGCCGACGACCTCGCCACCTGGGTCTTGGACGAGCTCCTGGCCGAAGAGGGCTTCGAGCGAAACGGGCGAAATCTTCTCCTCGTCTCACCTGCCGCGCGCGCGCCGAGCGAGGGCGAGCTCGGCGCGGGGGCCTCCGAGCCGCGTCTTGGAGGCGAGTGAAGGCCGCCCGAGGCCAGACCGCCGCGAAATCCCTAGAACTGCGTCAGGAAGGACCATACTTCCTTGGGCATCCACGTCGTGTTCTGTCCCGAATCTCTGGGTGACGGAGAGTGGCCTCCGTCGAACGGGCACCAGCGGACGGGATGACCCGCCGAGCAGCCCTGGTAGGAGGAGCAGACATGGCCTCCGCTGGGCGGCTTGGGCATGGTCTCGGCCGTGCAGCCGTTCGTCTTTGCAAAGAAATCGCTCGTGGAGGTCTGTCCTCCCCCTTCCTGGGAGCCGAGCGAAGAGAAGTAGGCGATGGGCTGGCAGGTCGTTGGCAAGCTCAACCCCCCGCCGGAGTGGACGACGGCGGCGCGGAACACATTCGGCCGGGCGCACACGAGCGTGTACGACATCGCCCCGCCCATGCTGAACCCTTCCAATTCAATCCGCGACGTGTCGATGCACAGAATCCGCCTCGACCTGCGCGAGAATCGCGTCGGTGAAGGTAACGTCCTGACCGCCCGTATTGGACCACAGCCCGCCGATTCCGTCGGGCGCAATGAAGATGGTGCTGTTGTCCGAGAGGTCCCATTGCCCGAAGAACGGGCTTTGCGTCGTGTAACAATCGATGCCTTCGGTGTGGCAATTGAACACCTGACTCGCGCTGCCAGTGGCCCAGTGGTAAGAGAGAATGAGCCGGTACGGGTGGCTATTGTCGTAGTTGGCAGGTAAGCGAAGAATATAGCGCCGGGCCGTGCCATTGACGGTGACCGAGTTGTAATTGATCGTCGTGTCCGGGCTGCTCTTGAGCGTGGGCGCCTTGCCGCAGCCCGTGCTCGGAACCGACCCGTCACCGATGCTGCCCCCGTCGATGGCCGCGCCAGCGTCATCTCCAGCGACCAGTCCAGCGTCTTGTCGAACCGAGGCGTCGTGGCCCACGTCAGCGCCCGCATCCCTCGCGTCCGATCCCGAATCGACGGCTTGGGCCGCATCCACAGCCGTCGATGCGTCGGCGCTTCGGGGCCCCGCATCCGCTTCCGGGCCAGTGCCGCCGCCAAGCTCGCAGGCGGCCATGAGCAGCAGCGGTGCGGCGATGAAGACGCTAGGGACGCGGTTCATGATCTCTCCCTCTCTCAAGTCGCGGGCGCCACCCTGGAGAACCGCGGTCCCACGTGCGCCCCAGACGAGCAGACCCTGTGGATTCCTCCCCACGAGCCGCGCAGGTGGGGCCCGACAGCGATGACGCGACGGTGAATAGGCTCGGCACGCAGATTCACCTCCATCGCTCCGGCGCCGCCGCATTCTTCAAGCCCGCAGAGCCCAAGGGCCAGCGGTCCCATGCGACTCCAGCGCGAAGTGTCGTTTTGCCGATCGCTCTTGAGGACCAAAGGCCGGCCGCGTCCACGATAGAAGAGCCCCCGGCGGCATTCGGGTCAGAAGGCAGTTCGGGCTCCGGAACATCGGGGCCCAGCTGGGCCCAGCCCCACCGCGCCAGCGAGACCCCGCCAACCTCCCGACCCGAAATCCGCTGAGCGGCTCTCGCGTCGCCTTTGGCACCCATCCGCGCCGACGCCTGGCAGGGCCGCAGCTCTCGCGGAGGAATCTGGCTAGACCGGACTAATTGGGCCCCGAGTAGGCGCAACGCGCGTTGATGCAATCGAGCTGAAGCCCTCCGCAGCAGTCGGCGGCGGTCGCGCACTGCTCGAACTCGTGGGAGCAGCCGCTCGGCTTGTCACTGCAGACGAGCGAGGCGAGCTCCCCTGTGCCAGCGCGGCAGAAGCCGGTGCAGCACTGATCTCCGCTCTCGCAGGCCGCTCCCTTTTCGCGGCACACCTCGGCGACCCAGGTGCCGCGCGAGTTGCCGGCGAGCAACTCCTGCGCGGGGAGGTAGAACGCCGGGTGGCTCGGGTCCGTGCCCGCCGGCGCGCTCAGGTCCATGGCAGCGACCCACAGCTTCTTGGTCGTCGGCTGGCTGGAGAGGTCGTGGTACCGCGGGTCGCTCCAGAACGGGTTGATGGTCGCCACGTTCCCGTAGAGTCGCCGGCTGGTGAACACGACCCAAGCGTAGCCGCCGGAGGCCACCGGCCCGACCGTCGGCTCGTAGTTGAGCGTGCCATCGTCGTCATGGGCCTGGTCGCCGACGGGCAGGGCGCCCGCCCCGTTGAGCTTGTCGAGGCGCGCGGCCTGCTGGGTCTTGAGGTCGACCCACCAGAGCTCGCCGCGGGCGCCGCGATCGGCGCAATCGCCCGGGCCCGGGCAGTCCGCGCGCGTGCCGCCGAAGTCCTTGCCGTTGTTCCTCACCTCGAGCTCGAAGACCACGCCGGAGCCGTCGGGGGTGAAGCTGGGGTAGACCGCGGTGGTCGCGGAGCTCTCGGGCGTGTAGATGCGGGTGAAGCCGGAGAACTGGCCCGGCGGCGAAAAGCTCAAAGTCGCCAGGGAGCGCTCGTCGCCGCTCTGGCCCCCTGCGGCTCCAGACCACCAGTTGAAGGCCAGCTTCTTGCCGTCGTTCGAGAAGGCCGGCGTCCCGGCGCCCAGCCCGCTCGGCAGGCCGTTGGTCGAGACCGCCTTGCCCGAGGGCAGGGAGTACAGCGCGCTGGGCTGCGTCCAGGATCCGACGAGCCGCGCGGCGTTCGAGAAGAGCAGGGTTCCGTCCGGCGAGACGGCGCCCCAGGCGTACCGGCCGTCGCCGGGCGAGAGGACGGTCTCGGTGATGGGCGGCGAGAGCTCGTAGACGCCGGTGATCTGGTAGCTGGCCTGGTCGTCGCCGTGCTGGGTGATCAAGCGCGACCCTCCCGAGGCGACGACATGGCACACGCGGCAGCCCGACGAATCGCTGCTGTCGCTGCCCGCAACCAGCTGGGGTTCGAGGGCTCCGCCCGTCACGGCCAGGGTCGCTCCGCCGTACCTGGGATCGGGGCCGAGCGCGCCGCCGGCGTTCTTGGCGAGCCGCGTGGCGTAGGAGTTGTAGTAAACGGTTCCCTTGAGCGATCCGCTGGCGATCTTCCAGGACGCCACGAGGGGACCGTACGCGGCGCCCTTGGAGGCGAAGACGAGCCGGGCCGAGACCGCGCCGCCCGCGCACCCGCCGTTGATCTGCTTCCAAGCGGCGGGAGGGATTGGGTGGTGAAGGAATGGGGTCGCCGTCCGAGCGAAGGTTCCGAGGTAATGCACGCTCGCGCAGGTGAGCTCGATGGAGACGGCCTCGACGTCGCGCGAGCCGGAGCTCCATTGAAGGAGCGGCGCGAGGACGCCCTTCGGCCAGACCGTTCCGTTGTACGGGTAGAGCAGCTTGAGCCCGGGGTCGGCGACGGGGCTCTCGGCGAGCGCCGTCCCCACCGCGGTCGTCACGGAGCCGCCGATGCCCTCGCCGCCGATCCCGCCCCACCCGCCTGCGCCGCCGTCGAGCGCGGAGGTGCCCGCGTCGGGGGACTCGCCGTTCTCGCGAACCTCGAGGTGGATGGCGAGGGTCGCCGTCGCGGTCATTCCGCCCCAGGTCGCGGTGACGATGCCGGCCCCGCCGCCTTCGCCGCTCGCCACGAAGAGGCCCGAGGCCGAGAGCGTCCCGAGGTCCGGCCGGTCGAGCGAGAGCTGCGCGTCGACCTGCGCGCCCCCGCTCGTCGCGGTGAACTGCACCTGGGGCATCGGCATGCCGGGCTGGACGTCGAGCGATGGCGAGGCGGGCGAGAGCTGGAGGTCGCTCGGCGCGGAGGCATCGGCAGCGCCCCCGCCGTCCCGAGGGGGCGCCCCACCGTCGCGCGCCGCGCCGGCGTCGGACCTGGTTCCGGACGGGCTCACGGCACAGCCGCTCACCAGCGCTACGGCGACGAATACCGCGCGACGCCGATACAGGAGGGACATCGTGGCTCCCGTCACTGGGCTTGCCAGCGAGTCAGAGATCGGACCTCTTAGCATTCAATACCGCGCGAGGCCAGACCGGGTCAAACGCGAGCCGGTACCAGCGCCGAAGGTTCGATCCCGGCTCTCGATCCTCGAACGGACCTGCTCGGCACCGCTTCCGCAGGCCTGGTCCAGTCCGGACTCGGCGCCGGCGGGCGACGACGCAATGAGCGCAATCGACGCCTCCCACGTGACCCACCTCGCCACCCAGCCTCGATTTTCAGGATCACGTCGGCGCGCAGGCCCTTTGGGGCGCGGCGCCCGGACTTGGCTCAGCAGAGCCTTTGGACCCTAGCTGGCTAGGGCCGAGAGGACTCAATGGCCGTAGCCGGCCGCGACGATGTTGGCCTGCACGGCTTCGTCGGTCGCGGTCGTCGCGTAGCCCGTGGTCATCACTCCTTCGAAGAAGTTTCCATGGGCCTGGCTGCTGTTGTCTCCGCCAACGCCGAGCACGATTCCGCCTTGCCTGTTCATCGGGGAGTAGCCAGCGGGATACGCCCCGTCCCAGACGGTCGTCAGCGCGCCCGACTGGGCATTTCCACCCTTGATCGTGAACGGGCCGCCGTTCGTCGCCTTTGCGGAGTTGCCTTTGACCATGGCGGTGACGAAAGCGTACGAGAACGATAGGTCTTTTGCGTTCTGTTTATTGCCGCCGCTGTCGTCGTGGTTGTATACGCCGACTTCGAGGTCCGCCATGATCCAGGGGCCGTCTCCGTCCCCCTTGTCCCACCAGCCACAATTTCCGAAATAGATGGCCTCCATGGTGCCGTATCCGCCGGCGACGGGCTGCATCTCCGCGTTGCCGAAGTCGAAGCAGCACTGGCCGTTGTAATAGGTGCCGTCGGTCACCATGTATTCGGTTTCCGGGTTGTCGCCCTTGGCGATGCCGCTCGTACTGGTATTCCGATAGCCGACCTGACCCGGCGACGTCCAACTTGGAGCGCCGACCACGTGGACCCCGTAGACCTGATGCCCCCCCAGCTTGATCGGGAGAGCGTCGGCCACCGCTTCTACGTCGTTGTTGGGACCGTAGTCCTTGCTTCCGCCGGGTGCCTTCGTGAGATGGTTGCCCTTGCCCGACTGGTCGTAAATGATCGAGATGGTGCAAGAGCCCGTGCCGGGGCAAAATGTGTCCTGCACCGAGGAATTGGCGATGCCTCCGGGGGACAGAACGCCCACGTCCTTGGTCGTTCCGTCCGACTTCTTGACCTGATAGAGATTCCCGGCGTACGCGCCAAAGAGCGCCCTCGTGGTGCTGTACGCTGCGACACAAGGCGTCTGCCCCGCGGCATAGAGGTCGCACGGGCCGGTGCCGTCCGACGTGGACGAGCCGTCGGCGCCGCCGTCTCCAGCATCTTGCCCGCGGGCGGCGTCCTGGCCGGCGTCTCTGAAGTCCGAGCCGGCGTCTTTCCCTTGAGACGCATCCATGGCCACCGATGCATCGACGCCGCCGATTTGCGCCGCGTCCAGTGTCGTCGGGCCGCTGTCGTGCGGCTCGTTCGTGGCGGCTGGCCCGCCGAGCTCGCAGGCGGCGCCGAGGAGCAACAGTGCGGCGACGAGAAGGCTAGGCATACGGTTCATGTTCTCTCCATTTCTTGCGGCGCCGCCACGGGTCAGGGCATTTCGACGGCCCCGAGATCGCAATGGCTCGGATCGCGACTGAGCCCTCGTTGATCCGTGGTCTCGCAGCTGGTTCCCACTTGGAGCGCCGGGCTCCCGGCGCCGAGCAGGAGGGTGGGGCTCGGCCCCCCATGATCAGCCGGCGCCGGGTCGAGCTTCGGATCGATCGCCGTGACGCCCGGGATGCATGGGTCCGTGCAGGACGTACCGGACTTCGCCTCCCATTGCATGACGTGATCTCCCGAACCGGTGTCGGCGCAGCTCATCGCCTGGTTCCACGGATTCCCGGCCGAGTTGTCGACCAGGAGGGCGTCGTGGAGCTCGAAATTGGAGCCTCCGAACAGCGCGCCGCCATGTCCCCCGGCATAGTTGCGAGCGATCGTCACGTTCCGGGCTTTGAAGCCGTTTCCAAAGATAGCCCCGCCATACCCCGAAGCGCTTCCGTCGCTCGGTGCGCAACGGTTCGAGTCGAACGTCGAATTAATGATGGAGCAGCTCGGAGAACAATCGAGCCAGAGCCCGCCGCCATGGGTCTCCGCGGTGTTGGAGAGGAAGCTCGACGCTTCGATGGTGATGAGGCCGTTGCTCGCGCGAAGGCCCCCGCCGGCTCCGATCCCGCTCGCGTTGGCTTTCACCGTATTGCCCTGAAGGGTCGAGCGATCGATGGTGATGGTGTCGGGGGGATAGACCCAGAGGAATGCCGCTCCGCCGGCACCTCGGCTCGAGTTGTTGAAAAGCTTCGTGCCGCACAGCGAGACGGCCCCGCCGATGCCGTCGTCCGGAGAGTCACTGGCGCCGTCGGTTCCGATGGCACCGCCTTCGCCTTCGTCCAGCGTGGCATTGCTCTCGAAGAGCGAGTTCGATATCGACAAAGGCGAGAGCAGGCTATACACGGCTCCACCGTACCACGAGTGGTTGCGAAAGAACTGGCTTCGAACGATGGTGAGCGTGCTGGCCGTCCATACCGAGACCGCACCGCCTCCACGCCCGGCTGTATTGTCTTCGAATACGGACTCGCGGACCTCGACCTTCGACTTCCATTGCCCGGCGATGGCCCCGCCGATCCCATCCGCATCCGTGCTGGCCGGGGCCTTTCCGTTCACGAACCGTAGGCGTCGAACGGAGAGCGAATGACCGCTGTCGACCGAAAAGATCCGGCTCGCGCCGCCGCCATCCAACGTGATCTTGTTTTCGCCGTCGAATACGGTGTCGGCGGACACCTCGATTTCGGTCGGCACGGCGAGGGTTGCAGCGGCCATACCGCAATCGAAGGTGACGTAGGCCCCTTTCGAGGCCGCATTGCGCACGGCGTCCGCCGTGCAGCTCGCGGCGGTTCCCGTGCCGATGGTGACGTGCAGCGCGGGCGTGGGCCAGGGCGCGGGCTCGTCGCAGATTTGGGGAGGCAGCGTCCCGCTGTCTCCTCCGTTTTCCGCGACCGAGGATCCGCCGTCGCTCGGGGGTGTGGTCGCGCTGGCGTCGCATCCGCTGTCGAGGACGTCTCCCTTCGGGTTGACGCCCGCATCGAGCTCGCCGTCCGCTGTGTCTCCGGCGAGGTGGGCGCCGCCGTCGGGGACAGGCGTGGAGGAAGAGGCGCCGTCGAACGCGGGCGTGGTCCCGTGGCAGGCGCAGAGCGTCCAGAGCAGGGCGTTCACGATAAAGAGCTTCGGTCTTCTCGGCATGTTCGCGCCTCTCACGCGCTTTGCTTGCCCACGGACTGGTCTAGCTCAGTGCTCGAAGTCGTTGGAACGGGTCACGACCACGGGCGAAGGGACATCCTCGGCCCAGAGGCGCGGCGACCGCGGCGCTTCCGACAAGCCGCGCGCTGAGGCGGCCATGACCCGTTTGCACGTTCGCCATACTCCACACCCTGCACGGTCCTTCGTCAGTAAGCAGGAGCCGACGAGCCTCCGAGGCGCGAGCACTGAAAGGCCCCGATGCTCCACAGGACTGCTGCATTTCTTCCACTCGCGCTGCTCCTCGGTTGCAGTGCCAGCGCGCCGCAGGAGGGTCCGGGCGCCGCCGCCGCGGCCTCCAGGGTGGACCACGCCGCGCCCGCGATCCGGAGCGCCACCGAGTTTCTCCGACAGCAGCCGACGAGCGCCGTGGCGGCGAGCGCCGACGGCTCCCGGCTGGTGCACGCGAGCGGCTTCGCCTACGACACCGGCCTGGTCGACCCTGTCGCCGCCGCCTCATCGTTCCTCGCCAGCCACGGCGGAGCTTTCGGCGTCACCGACCGCCAGGCGCTCTCCCCTTCCGGCCCCGCCCCGGCGGGTCCCGTCGGCGCGGTACGCCTCCAGCGAACTATCGACGGCCTGCCCGTCTTTGGCGGAGACCTCGTGGTCGGCGTCGCCGGCGGCAAGGTGTTCGCGGTGAACGCGGCCGACGTCCCCCCGGCCATCTCGGGCTCGCATGCCGTCGGCCCGGAGCGCGCCGCCGAGCTCGCCGTGGCGGCGGTGGGCGGAGGCGCCCGAGGCGCGGGCCCAATCACCGTGTCCGCCGGCTGGCGCGCTCACACCGACCTCCTGCGCGCCGTGTACCAAGTGGATTTCTCGGCCGAGCAGCCCGCGGGCACCTGGCGCGCCTTCGTCGATGGGGAGACCGGGCAGGTGCTCTTCAAGATCAACCGGCGCGTCCGCGCCACCGCGCCCGGGAAGGTCTACGAGATCTCGCCAGTCGAGACCGAGGCGAGCCTCTGCCCGCAGAGCGGAACCGCGTACACCGCCTGCGCGAGCCCCGTGGCCGTCACCTTCGACCACCTCGCCTCGACGACCAGCCTCCTCGGGACGCAGGTGAGCGTCTGGAATTGCAAGGGGAAGAGCGCCCCCGCCAGCGCCTCGAATGTGACCACGGCCTGCAGCGCGGTCGTCCCGTCCTCGGGCTCTTTCGCGTTCGCCGAGGACGCTACCGGCCTCTCGACCAGCGACGATTTCGCCGCGGCGATGGCTTTCTATCACCTGGACAAACACGTGAGCTTCTTCAAAGCGCTCGAATCCGACCCTGCCAGGCGGCACCCTGAGGGCGCTGAACGGCAGCATCCCCGCGCTCGTGAATGTGACCGAAAACGGTCAGCCGTTCGACAACGCCTATTACGACCCGGGGACGGACGCGATGGTGTTCGGGCAGGGGCAGTCGACCGACTTCGCCTACGACGCGACCATCATCTACCACGAGTTCACGCACGGGATTGTGGAGGCCTGGGGCGGGTACAACATCGACATCGACGCCATGGGGGGGCTCGACGAGCCCGGCGCCCTGAACGAGGGCACGGCCGACTCGATGGCCGTCTCTGAAACCGGCCGGGGCATCGTGAGCGCCTCCCTCGGCGAATACGCGCGGCTTCCGCCCGACCCGGACGCCAAGCGGACCTGCCAAGGCGACGGCACCCAGTTCCACCGCGGATCCATCGGCGAGGACGACCTGTACGGCCTGTTCGGCGAGGTGCACGACGATGGCGAGATCTGGAACGGCTTTTACTGGGAGGTATACGCGGGGCTGAAGAGCGCCGGAATCAAGGGCTGCAGCGGCGCTTGCGAAGCCGGGCCCGCCATTCATTACGCGACCATCCGACTCGCGGGCGGCACCTCCCCTACGTTTGCCACCTATTGGAAGACGATGAAGGCCGCCGCGTCGAAGCTCTTCCCCAGCCAGCCGGAGGTGGCGAATTACGTCGACTGCGTCGCGAAGCGTCGAAAGTTCGACCACTGCGACCGGACGGTGCCGCTCTTCGCCGGCGAGACCAAGTACCAGTTCGTCGAGCTCCGGTACTCCCCTTTTCAGCTCACCCTCTCGGTCGACTCGAGCGGGACCGGCCAGCTCGACTTGTGCAGCGGAACCGGCTCGAGCACCACGGCCCATCTGCGAAAAGGCCAGGCGGTGAGCCTCTCGAGCATCGCCTCGAACCAGATCAGCGCGACCGTCACCTCCGACCGGAAGATCACGCTCGCCAGCGCTTGCCAGCGCGGTACGCAGCAGTACGCCTTTGCGGCCGGCGACTCCGGAACTTGGTATCTCCTGTTCGACTCTCCGTCCGCGGAGATGTCCAGCAGTGTCGGGTATGACGTCTACAAGGTGAAGCTCTCTGCGACCGGCTTCGCAAGCCGTCCCGCCGCGACTGCACCCGGCACCTGCACGCCCCCCTCCGGCGACAGCTCCAGCGCCGACGGCGGGTCCAGCTCCAGCGCCGACGGCGGGTCCAGCTCCAGCGCCGACGGCGGGTCCAGCTCCAGCGCCGACAGCGGCTCCAGCTCCAGCGCCGACGGCGGGTCCGGCGACGACGGCGGCTCAGGCGACAATTCTGGCTCGGATGGCAGCTTAGGCTCCCGCGCCTTTGGCAATGTGACCGGCTACGTGAGCTTGGGCTGCTCCACCGGCCCGGGCAGGTCGGGGGCTCTCCCTCTCCTCCTTCCGGCGGCGCTCGCCCTGCGGCTCCGGCGCCGCCGCGAGCCCTTCTCTGAGAAGGCAGCCGCCACTCGCGCCAAAGCGTCCGTTTTGAGCTCTGCAGCGTCGACTGCGTCGCCTGAGAAAGCGCCGGGCTCGCCAGAATGGCATGATCCCGTCGGCGATTCCGCGAATGCGGCCTCGCCGACCTCTTGACCCGAAAGCCGCTTTTGGCCCTCTTTGAACCCCCTGGGGCTACCCACTAAACCGACCGAGCCGGAACCAATGAGGGTTGCCTTAGGCTCCAGACCCGAGACCCCAGGCTCCGGGTACTGCAGTTCCTTAAGGCCCGGGGTCTGAAGCCTGGAGTCTTTGCCATCCTGCGCAAGATTTCCTCGCGAAGGGACTATGCTCCGAACGGCTTCGGAAATGAGCACCCAATGCCGACGCTGGATTGGCCGGGAGAGAGCAATAATCCGCGCATCTCACCTCCTCATCGCCGCAGTGTTGCTCTTTGGCATCGCCTGCCAGCCTGGGGTCGCGCTCGACCTCGGCGGTGATCCGGACGGCTCAGGCGAGAGGCGCGACGCTGGGCAAGCCGGCGCCGACGCGTCCGCGCCGACCGACGCGTCCACCCACACGGACGCTGGCAGCGCGCCGGATGCCGGCAGTGCACCGGACGCGGGTGGCGCAACGAATGCGGACGGCGGAAGCGGCATGGCCGGGGACCTCTACGTCGCCCCGGACGGCGATGATTCCAATCCGGGAACCATGGCCCAGCCGCTCAAGACGGTGGCGAAGGCGCGAGATCGGGTGCGGACGTTGAACAGCGCGATGACCGCCGACCAGACGGTGTACCTGCGCGGCGGAACGTATCCTCAGACCAGCACGCTGACGTTTACCAATGCCGACTCCGGCAGCGGCGGGTTCTACGTGAAGTACCTGGCATACCCGGGAGAGCAACCTCTCATCACCGGGGGCCGGCCGATCCAGAATTGGAAGGTGTTCGACGCCACCAACAACATCTATTCGGCGAGCGCGGGTACGCCGGCCTTTCGGCAGCTCTACGTCAACGGCGTGAAGGCCATCCGCGCGCGCACCCCGAACCTCGGCGCCACCGGCGAGCCCGCCTTCAACCGCCTTTCCGGCTGGGACAAGGACGCCCACAACGTTCAGGTCCCGAGCTCGGTCGTCGGCGACTGGAACAATCTCACCAAGGTCGAGATGCACATCAATATCGCCTGGGGCGATAGCATGATGCGCATCGCGTCGATCACGAGCTCCGGCGGCACGGCCTACGTGAAGTTCCAAAGCGATGAGGATGCCATCGTCTTCGTACGGCCCAACCCACGGATGGACCAGCTGGGCTGGGGACAGGGGCGGGCGTACTTCTTCGAGAACGCGCTCGAATTTCTCGACCAGCCCGGCGAATGGTATCTCGACGAGACGACGAACACCGTTTACTACAAGCCGCGCGCCGGAGAGGACCTGTCGACGGCCACGGTCGTCGCGCCGACGGTCGAGACCCTCATGGCCGTGAAGGGCACGAGCACTTCGGACCAGGCCGGTTACTTGTGGTTCCAGGGCCTGACCTTCGCGCATTCGACGTACATGCGCCCCAGCGAGCATGGCTTTCTCGACGCGCAGGCGGGCCAGTACAACTTGACGGCCCAGGCCAACAACGACCAGACCATCGGCCGGCCTGCCGCCGGCGTCAGCGTCATCAATGCCAATCATATCCACTTCGAAAAGAACCTGTTCACGCAGATGGGCGGCACGGGCCTCGACTTCATCTCGGGGACGCACGACGACATGGTCCTCGGGAACGCCGTGACGGACATCGCTGGGAACGGCATCTCGGTCGGGAAGTTCACCGCCGATGAAACGACCGAGTACCACATCGCCTACAACCCGACCGACAAGAACGAGATCTGCACGCGCGACACCATCAAAGACAACTACGTCAACCAGGTGACCACCGAGTTCTTCGGCGGCATCGGCATCGTGGCCGGCTACCCGGCCTACATCGACATCGAGCACAACGAGGTCTCGCACACGAACTACACGGGAATCTCCGTCGGCTATGGCTGGACCGGCTCGCCCACCGCTATGACCACCAACAAGATCAACTACAACAACATCCACCACGTCGTTGAAATCATGACAGACGGGGGCAGCATCTACACGCTCTCCAACCAAGGCACGGCCTCGGAGATGCAGTACAACTACAACCACGATTACTCGTGCAGCCCGTGGGCCGATTACGGCTGCGTCGGGATATACATGGACGAGCAGACCTCCGGGTATACTGTCGCGCACAACGTTCAAGTCAGCTGTCCGACCGGCGTCGCCCGGAACCAGAATGGGCAGGACACGGTCGAGGACAACGGCGCCAACCCACAGGGCGCGCAGAACACGATCGCGACTGCCGGCATCGAAGCTGCCTACGCGGACATCAAGACTCTCACCGTTCCGCCCGCCGCGTTCTGACGGAGCCGCCTGGCCGACCGGCTCGCCGATTCCCCTGCAGGCACTCCGTCATCGCGCCGTGATCCGTCGCCGAATTGGCGCTCAGGCCCGCCGAGGCGGCGCTCACCTCGAGGGTACCGGCGGCGCCGGTCGAGCGGACGATGGCGAGGAGCGCTCCTTCCCGCCTCCCCGAAAAAGGTCCGCTCGAACAGCACCCGCGAATCTCCCATGGGTCGCTTGTTTGCCCCGGAAAGCCTCATCGGGTGATCGTCAACGTCATGTCTTGCTGCGATCGGTACACGCCGAGCGAGACCTTCTGCCCGGCGGTTGTCGCGGCGTACAGACGGTTCAGGTCATCGAGCGAAGCGACGCTCTGTGCGTCGAGCTGCAAGATGACGTCGAGCGCATGAAGGCCGTCGGTCGCCGCCTGGCTCTGAGCGGGAACCGAGACGACCAAGACGCCGACGTCGTCGCCCATGCCGGTCGCCGATCGCTCGTCGAGGCCGATGAGGTTCTTCACCTGGGCTCCGCGCCAGGTCTGCGGTGTCGGGTCGCGCGTCCCCGCATCGGCCCCCGTGGAATTGCCGAAGAACGGCGTGCGAGCCTGCGCCCGAAGGCTGAGGCTGCTGACGCCGTAGCTGTCCGCCGGCAGGCTCTGGATGCCCAGCGCGGTCGCGGCCGAGGACGACCCGAGCTGATAGTTGCCGTTGGTCGGGTCGACGTACCCGGCGCTGCCCGAAGCCGAGTGCGCGTCCACGCCGTCCCCGTGCGCCGCCGACAGGGCCGAAGCGCTCGTGAACAGGTTGTCGTCGAGCGTCATGCCCCATCCGTCCGGATTGACGGGGTCGTACCCGGCAAAGATGTTGTGCGTGAACACGTCGCGGTTGTTCTTCGGCCAGACGTGCACGCTCATCTTGGCCCCGTCGGCGAACATGTTGTTGTCGCCGGTTCGTTGGTAGCCCTCGCGCCACTTGAGCCCACCCGACAGGAAGATGTTGTCGGTGATGACGAAGTTGGTCGAGCCGTCGTCGAGGTCGACGTCCCAGCCGTGATCGCATCGCCAGCGGTTGTTCCTCAGGGTGATGGGCTTCGCGACGTCGAGGAGCTCCAGCCCGGCGAAGGAGGCCACTCGGGACTCGATCTGCCCGACGTCGCTGACCCAGTAGCGGTCGCGCCCCCAGCTGTTGAAGGCGCCGTGGTCCCCGGTCTCGAGCACGGTGTCGAACACGTCGTTGTACTCGAGGACATGCCCGCCCCAGCAGCCGTCTCCGATGTTGATGCCCGCGCGCGGGACGCTGTAGATGCTGTTGTGGCTCAGGGTGATGTCCTGGGCCATGTCGATGCCGATGCCGGCGACCTGCTTTTCCGGGTCGCCGATGTCATGAATCAAGTTGTCGTTGGCGGTGCACTCGGCCGGGTAGTCCGCCGACTTCGGCCCGGCCTCCTTGTCCAGATCGGACACCGAAATCGCCGAGGCGTAGTATCCGAACAGCGGATTGCGCACGGCGGACGAGAGTCCCATGAACAAAATGGCGCTCGACCCGCAGCCGATGAATTTGTTGTCATTGACGCCGACGCGGCGGTTGTAGCCGCTCACGAATACCCCCGCGCCGCCGACCTGGTCGAAGAAGCTGTTCCGAATCGTGCTGTCTTCGGCGCCGGAGACGAAGACGGCTCCGCCGCGATAGATCTGCCAGTCGGACCGCAGAATGGCCTCGTTGCACTTGGGGAAAGTCCGCGAGGTGTGCGAGTACCGGAAGCCGTCGATGACAATCCACTTCACCGGCGCGGTCGACGTCCCCGCGAATTCGATGACGCGCTCCATCCCCGCGACCTCGAGGGTCGCCGACGCCAGGTCGGTGCCCTGCGGCGGGTAGAAATAGAGGACCCCCGCCGAATGGTCGAAATACCATTCTCCAGGTGCGTCGAGCTCGTCGAAGATGTTCTCCACCACCTGCGAGCCGCCGAGGAGCCCCGATGGCCGGCCGTTGCAAAACGGCCCGTCCAGGCTGAGGTTGTGGCTCCCGTCGACGCCCTTGATGACATAGTGCTCGCTGCCCCAGTTCATGGAGTGCAGGCCGTGCACGAACCCGCCGACCGGCGAATGCGACCAGCCGGCGACGCGCGAAGACGAGACGGCGTCCGCCGAGCCGCCGCCAAAGGGCACGACGCCCGCGCGGTAGTTCGGGTATCGCGCCATGTGCTGGCGCTCGCCATTCAGGAACAGCACGTCGAAGGAAAGCGAAGCGGAGACCTGCGCTGGCACCTTCGCCTGCATGATGTTGTTCTGGTACGACGTCCAGGTCAGATCGAGCCGCGCCCCGCCGCTCAGCGTGGCCGTGCCGCCGCCGCGGTAGGTGACGGGCGCCGTCTGACTTCCAGAGTCGGCGGGGGTGAGCACGAGGGTCTTGCCCAGGTAGTACGTTCCACTGAGGACGGTGACCGTGATCGGTTGCTTGCCGAGGTTCGAGCTGGCTCGAACGGCGACCTGGGCGGCCGCGAGGGTCTTGAGCGGTTTGTCTCGGGTTCCTGGATTGGCGTCGTCCCCCGTCGTGGACACGACGATCTCTTCGCCGGTCACCGGAGGTGGCAACGCCGCATCCGGCTCGCCCGCGTCGGCGACGGGCTGCCCGCCCCCATCCGCGCGCCCGGGGAGCACGCCGCCATCCGCGCGCCCAGGGAGCGCGCCGCCGTCCGCGCCCCCGGAAAAGCCCGAGTCGCCTTTGTCGCCGCCGAAGGGGGTGGCAATTCCGGCGGGGCAGGCGAGGCTCACCACCACGGTCAGAGGCAAGAGTTTCATCATGAGATCATTCGGCAGCACGCCATGGAGAGAGGATGACAATGCCGGAGTGGGTCAAGACCTCGGGCGCTCCGGCATGCCTGGCGCGGGAGCGCCGCAGCGGGGGCATGATGAGCCTCGTCGCGAGGTCGGGCTCGAGCAACCTGCCCGGCCGGAGCTCGAACGCCCTTGCGGCCCTGGCTCTGGCTTGCGCGAGGAGCGCCGGGTGCCGTTTGTGCTTCCCATCGAAGCTCCTAAAGCGCCGCGGCGCAACCCTTTGAGCCTGGCGGCGGCTGACACGTCCCGCGCCGACGCCGAGGCGTGCGTCCCCCGCCACTTCCCCGACCCGTGGCGGAAGCGGCGCGCCCGCCCCGACGCCGAGGCAGTTGACGATTGTGGCAAGCGGCAAATCCTAGTCGACTTCGACGTGCCCTACAGTCCAAGAAAGCTCTTGCTTGGCTCGAATGTGCGCGCGACCGAGAGGCCGGCGGCGCTGCCTGCGCCGACTGCTCGACCTTTGACCGTCACGAAGAACCCGCGTCATTGCCCGAGACGACACTTTTCGTCGAGCCGGCCGCGGTTGCGGGCGCGTCGACCATCCGGTGGGCGACGAATCGCGGGGGACGGCCGCTGGCCATTCGTCCGCCGGAGAGCGCCGCGCCGGTCTCGCGGCGGCAAAAAACGCGAAAACTGCCGGCCTTAACCCTAGGATAGGTAGCACCCGGTCCCTTCGGGCCGGCCGGCGAGCGCTCGAGGCACGCGCCCGCGACGCGCAATCGCGGGGGCGCCCGTGTCGAAACCGATGCCAACTTCTCACCACCAGAGCGTCGAGGAGGATGACATGAACCAGCAAGGCAAGCGGATGGCCATCCTGGCGGGCGGCGGGCCCGCGCCCGGCATCAACACCGTCATCGGGGCCGCCACCATCAAGGCCATCCTCGGCGGCTCGGAGGTCATCGGCATCCTCGACGGGTTCAAGTGGATCATGCAGGGCAACATCGACCACATCATGCCGCTCACCATCGACTCGGTGAGCCGCATCCACTTCCGCGGCGGCTCGCACATCGGCATCGCCCGCGACAACCCGACCAAGAACGAGAAGCACCTGGAAAACGCCGTCACCTCGCTCCTCCGGCTCAACGTCGACCGCCTCATCACCATCGGCGGCGACGACACGTCCTTCAGCTGCTACAAGCTCTCCGAGCAGAGCCGCGGGCGCATCCGCACCGTCCACGTCCCGAAGACCATCGACAACGACCTGAACCTCCCGCTCCACGGGAACACCTTCGGGTTCCAGACCGCGCGCCACATCGGCACCGGAATCGTGCGCGACCTGATGGTCGACGCCAAGACGACCAGCCGCTGGTACTTCGTGGTGACCATGGGCCGCAAGGTCGGCCACCTGGCGCTCGGCATCGGCAAGGCGGCCGGCGCGACGCTCACGCTCATCCCCGAGGAGTTCGGCGGCCGGGCCATCAAGCTCAAGATGGTCACCGACACCATCGTCGGGGCCATCATCAAGCGGATGAGCTACGGCCTACCCCACGGTGTGGCGGTGTTGGCCGAGGGGCTGGTGGAGGTCATCGACCCGCAGGACCTGGCCGATGCGGGCGCCCCCGAGGAGCGCGACGCCCACGGCAACCTGCGCATCGCCGAGGTCAACTTCGCCGACATCGTGAAGCAGAAGGTGCAGGACGAGCTGAAGCGGCTGGGGCTCAAGACCACGGTGGTCAGCAAGAACGTGGGCTACGAGCTGCGCTGCACCGACCCCATCCCGCAGGACATGGAGTACACCCGCGACCTGGGCTACTACGCCGCCAAGTTCCTGGAGGAGGGCGGCACGGCGGCCATGGTCTCCATCGAGGACGACCACTTCAAGCCACTGCCGCTCGCGGAGATCATGGACCCGAAGACCGGCAAGACGGCGGTCCGGGTGGTCGACGTGACCGGCGAGCGCTATCGAATCGCCCGCCAGTACATGATCCGGCTGAACAAGAAGGACTTCGACGACCTCCACGAGCTGGCGAAGTACGCCGCCACCGCCGGCATGAGCCTCGATCAGTTCCGGGAGCAGTACGCCTACGTCGTCGAGAACGAGCCCGAGCCGCTCCAGCTCCTTCCCAAGGCTTGAAGGCAGAAACGCCCTTCGGGGCGCTCGAAGCCTCGGCCGGCCGCGAAGGCGCGCGCGCGCCGGCCGCGCGAAAAGGCCGGCCATGAGGCCATTTCGGCCCCGCTGGGCCTGCAACGAAGCGAGAGACTCAGATGCTGATCATCGCGGTCCTGGTGGTGACGCTCCTGCTGAGCCTGGGGCTCGGAGTGGGCGTCTTCGTGTTCCTACTGCCGAAGAAGAAAAACGAGCCAGGAGAAGACTCGTCCGACGAGCCCAAGTGAGCGGCTGAGCGGCGAGTCGAAGATGGCGCTCGCCTGGGCTTCGGTACAGCCCGCGCCCGACTCCTGCTCAGCATCGCGATCGGTTGGCCTACCCTTGGACGGCCGAGCGTGCAGGTCTCCGATTTGGAGTGCTACTATTTGGGAATGGAAATGTTCGAAACGGCCCTGGGGCGCTTGGTGCCCACCCACGAGTTCCAAACAGTCCTTGAAGATGCGGTCCTGCGACTGCTCTTTGACTACCGGATGAGCCCCCAGAATCCGAACAACGTTCCCATGAAGCTCCCCGACATCGTGCGTGCAGTGTCTTCCGATGCCCAGCAGGTGGTCGCAGCGATTGACGCGCTCAGAGAGAGTGCACCGCCACTGGTCGAGGAGTGCGCGCAGTTCCAAGGGGAACGAGCGTTCCGAATCACCGGGAGCGGAGTGCGCTTCGTCCGCAACATGCCTCAGGGCCTTTCCAGCGTCACATGAGCCATTCCGCTTGGACACAGCAGGCGCAGAGCGACCTTGCCGCTGCGAAGGTCCTGAGCGCGGCGAATCATCATTGCCAGGCTGTCTGGCTCGCTGGGCAGGCAGTCGAGAAGGCCCACAAGGCGATCCTCGCCGCACTCGGGCTTCGGTACGAGGACAAGCACTACAAGCAGCTTGGGCACGGTACCGGGGAGATCTCAAGGCTGCTTCCCGCGACCCTGCACGATCCAATCGATCCCCAGATCGCGAGAATGGTCGCAGCGCTCGAAGCGCGCGCCCTCGCGTCGCGGTACCCGGCTCCAGCACAGACAGCAGGGAAAGGCACGCCGCAGCTCGTAGCGCCCGCGGCATCAGTCGCGGCCTCCGATCAGGATGTGGCCGATGCGCAACAGTTGCTCGACTGGTGCCAGGATCGCGTCGCGCGCGCCCTGCGAGCTTCGGAGGCGATGAAACCACCCCCTGCGAAGTAGGGCAGCGAGTCCACCGATGGCGCGAAACGAAGGCTTCCGCGCCTCGTATCGCGCGCCGCCGAAACCCACCCGATCGAGACCGCCGCGAAAGCGCGCCCAGCCGGATCAGCGCTTGTGGAGCTGGCACCGGTCCACGAACTTCTTGTGACACTCGTAGTCCGGGCAGAACTTGTGGGTGCCTCCCCCGCACGCGACGAAGAAGAGGTCGTCGCAGTCGATGGGGTTCAAGGCCGCCTGGAGAGCCGCGGCGCCGGCATTGGCGATGGGACCGGGCGGCAAGCCCTTGACGGTGTACGTGTTGTACGGGTGGTGGAATTCCAGGTCCTCTCGGCGAATGTTCCCGTCGAAGCCGCCCGTCCGCAGGATCTTCGCGTAGATGACCGTGGGGTCGGTCTCGAGCTTCATGTTCTTCCGGAGCCGATTGTGGAACACGCAGGAGATGCGCGCTCGCTCCTCGGCAGCGCCGGTCTCCTTCTCCACGATGGAGGCGAGCGTCGCGGCCTGGTGCGCGTCGAGCGAGACGCCCTTCTTGCGGTGGGCCTCGGCCTTCTTGAGCTCCTCGAAGAACCGCCCCACCATCTTGGCGAGCACCGCCTCCGGCTTCGGGTTTCGCGGGAAAGAATAGGTGTCGGGGAAGAGGTAACCCTCGAGGCTGGCGGCGCGGACGCCGAGCTTGCGCGCGAAGGCCGCGTCCCGGACGAGCGCGCCGTACTCGGCGGCGGCGCCGAACTCGCACCCGGCGAGCAGCGGGACGATCTCGTCCATGCGCAGCCCCTCGGGGACCGTGCAGTGGTGGAGCTTCACCTTGCCCAGCGCCAGCATCTCCAGGACCTTCTCCGGCGTGAGCGCCCCCTGAAAGCCGTACTCGCCGGTCTTGAGCTGGCGGTCGCGCTTGAGGCGCCGAGCGAGCCAATCGAAGCGCCGCTCGTCGGAGATGACGCCCTTCTCGAGCAGCAGCCGGGCCACCTCCTTCACGTGGGCGCCCGGCGGGACCTCCACGACCTTCTCGCCGTCGGCGCCGAATGGCGTCTTACCGAAATCCTCGATGGACGCGCTCCACCAGACGTACCCGCCGAGGGCCGCCAATCCCGCGGCCGCCAGGGCGGCGAAGAGCGCCAGGGCGAGCTTCTTCACGAATCCCCCGGGCGCAGGCGCGCTCGCGGGGGCGGTCTCGTCGTTCTCAGGAAGGGTCATGGGGCGTCGCTAGGTCGCTCGGCGAGAGTGCCTCCCCTGCGCCCCCCCCGCAAGCGGGGAGGGGGTTGGGGGGGGGTGAGGACTTTCCAGGCTAAAGGGCCATCTCGGCAGACGTCAAACCTTTGAGCGCTAGTTCTGCTTCCGGGGAAGGCAGCCCTCGGGCACCTGGAACCGCTCGGGACTCGGCTCGGCCAGGGCAATCCCCTTCTCCCGAGCGAAGGCCTCGGCCCGCTCGATGCGCTCGATGGCGAGCGGGTGGCCGGCAAAGATTTTCGAATGGAGCGGCGGGTGCAGGTCGCCCAGGTTGAGCTTGACGAGCTTGACCATCATCGACCGGAACGCCTCGGGCTGGCGCAAAAGCTCGAGCGCGTACTCATCGGCGCGACGCTCCAGAGAACGGCTATAAGCGCCGCTGATGGGTCCCGCGGCGAGCGAAACAAGTCCGAATGCCAGGTAGACCGCCGGCAGGCTCGCGACCTCGCGGTCGCTTTGAAACCCGAACCGGCCGGTCTTCCCCATGAAGCGGAGCAGACGGGCGAGGGCCCAGAGGCCCGGGAGCAGCGCGGCGCTCGCCAGGACGGCGCGGCTCGCCCCCTTCTCGCCGATGTGGCCCAGCTCGTGTGCGACCGCGTTGGCCACCTCGTCCGGAGTCATGGCCTTCACCAGGGTGTCGTACAGCACGATGCGCCGCGAGGGCCCCTGGCCGACGACGAAGGCGTCGACCCGCTTAGTGAGGTCCGCCACCTTCAGCAAGTAGACGTCCTGATACTCCACGCGCGCCGCTTTCAAGGTGGAGAGGATGCGCTCGCGCGCCGACCCTTCCGGAAGCGGCTTGTAGTCGTGGAGGATTCTGCACGCGGTACGGGTCGAGGACGCCGGCGCCGAGCATGAGGATGGAGCAGGGAACGCCCAGCCAGAGCCACCAGCGCTCCTTGCGGCGCGCCAAGCCGTAGAGCCCGAAGGCGAGAAACGCGTGGGCCGTGAGCGCCACCGACTCGGACTTGAAGAAGTCGTAGAACCAGCGCGCGACGCTCTCGACGCCGACGCCGTGCCGGTGCTCGTAGACGTACCCGAAGTAGAAGCCGACGGGGAGCGCCACCGCGTCGATGATGGCGAAGAACGCGGGGACGAAGAGCACGGCGCCGCCCCAGGTCGCGTCTCCCCACAGGAGCGTCAGCGCCCGTCCCACCCGGCGCAGCGCCCAAGAGCGGCCGAGGAGCGGCCCGAGCCGCTCGGCCCAGAGGCCGCACCGAGCCGCCAGGCGCGCGTTGAGCCCCAGCGCCAGGAAGACGAGCAGGAAGAGCGTCGGCGCGAAGAGGTTCCAGACCGAGAGCGCATAGAGCGGGTGGAGATAGGCGTCGTGCTCGAGGATTTCTTGCTCGGTGAAGTAGCGCAGGAGCCGGGGCTCGATGGCGGCGCGCGCCGCGAGCGGGGCGAGGACCGGCACGGCGAGCGCCAGGAGCGCGGAGGGGCGACGGAGGGACATTGCGCGGAGGGTAGCAAGACTCCGAGGCCCGGGCCCACTTTGCGTGGCGCTATCCGCCGGCCTCGATGACCCGATCTGAATCGGCGCTCCTCATTTGTGGGCCTGCAAGGGGCCTCGGCGATCCGTTGGGGCCGATGCGATTGACACGTCGCTGGAAGGCTACAGATGAGAACGAGCTCCGTGGTGATTTGGGCGCTGGTGTTGGGTTTCGTCGCGCCGGGGGCGGCGGCCGCCCAGGAGGGCGTCAGCGTCGGCAGTGACTGGTCTTTGTCGGCCGGCTGGACGACGGGGCCCAGTCGCGATGCCATCAGCGCCGAGGTCGGCTGGCCGGGAATCGAAGGCAAGTACTACCACGGCCTGTCGGATCGGCTCGACATCGGCGCCCGTTTCGCTTTCCTCTACGGAACGATGGTCGGCACCTCGGTCGACCCCACGTTTTCACTCGGCGCCGTCATGCGCGCGAACCTGGTACGCAAAGGCAAGCTCAGCCTAGGCCTCGAGTTCAACCCGGGGGTGGGCTTCAGCATGAAGGACTCCGGCGCCTTCGTCATCCAGTTCCCCCTCGAGCTCGTCCTCGGCGTCCACCCCATCGACATCCTCAACGTGTCGTTCGGAATGGGCCTCGAGCCCCTCATCGTGGTTCCCTTCAACAAGTCGTTGGGAGTGAACCTGGCGATGCCGATCCTCTTCGGGCCGGGGGTCGAGCTCTTTCTCACCCGCGAGCTGACGGTGATGCTCCACACCCGATTCGGCCCCGGCATCTGGACGGGGGACGACTCCCGCGTCCAGTTCTCCTTCGTGGCCACCTTCGGCCTCGGCTACCGCTTCTGAGCCTCCGAGGAGGGCCGCCCGCGTCCCACGTCGGGACCTCGGCGCGAACCCGAGTCCACGCTGGGCGCTCGGCGGCGGGGCCATTCGACCCAACCTTCGGACGTCATCGATCGCTCGGCGCAACTATCCCGCCGCCTGCAAGTCGCGCCCGCGACTCGCCGCGCTGCTCGTAGGCGACGTCGACGCGCGACCGACCGACGCCGGTCCCGGTCCGTTCGTTCAGCATTGTCGTGTCTCGCCGCGGCCTTCAGCTCGGCGGCTTGCCCGCCGCGCCCGCCATCGGCGCCGTCTCCCCTTCGCCCCCGCCGGCCGACTTGCCCTCTTCGCCCTCGAGCAAGATCTGCTTCATCCGCTCCAGGCTCTGCCGGGCGCGCCCGACGTATGGGTTCTGCGCCCCGAGTCGCTCGGCCGCCTCCAGCGTGCGCTCGTAGATGTCCATGGCCTTGGACACCAGCACGCGGATCCGCTTGCGCAGCTCCTCGCGGTAGACCTGCGCCTGCTCCGCGTCGAACCCAGCGGGCACCTTAGCGGCGACGAGCGCGTCGTAGAGCGCCTCGTACAAAGCGCCGACGCGGAAGCCCGACGCTGTGGCCCACTCGCCCTCCCCGACCCGGATGGCGCGCAGGTAGTGCCCCTGCGCCGAGAGCAACAGGTCGCACTTGTATTCCAGCTCCTTGCGGAGCTTCGGCTCGCCCACGTCAGGGTCGAGCGACACTTTCTCGAAGTGCTCTCGGAAGATCTCGCCCAGGTAGTACTCCGCCTGCGCCGGGAAGTATTCGTCGAGCCGCTCGGTGTCGCGCTTCTCCATCCAGAAGCCGACGGCCTCGCGCAGCACGCCCTCGCCGCCTTCGAGGTCCCCGCCCTCCACCAGGCAGACGCCGCGGTGGACCTTGGCCTGGAGGCGCTCTTGCGGTTTCAGGTCGGACCTCGCGGCGATGGACGCGAGGAGCGCCGCCGCCTTGTCGAATCGGGACAGGTGGTAGAGGCACTCGGCGACGCGGAACGACGCCTCCAGCGCGTCGCCGTGCCCTCGCTCCGGGTCGGAGAGCGGCTGGAACCGCTCCAGCGCCTCCTGGAATCGCTCGAGCCGCTCGAAGGCGAGCCCGGCGTTGTAGAGCGCCGCCGCGCGGTGCTCCGAGCCCGGGTAGACGTCGGCCAGCCGGCCGAAGCACCGGGCCGCCTTCTCGAAGTCTCCCGCGGCGAACGCGGAGGCGCCCAGGGCGAAGAGCTCCTCGTCGTTGAGCTGCGCGAGGTCGCGATCCTCAGGCCCCCCGGCGGTGACGACCACCGGATCGAACACCAGGACCTCGGCCTCTGCCGGCCGGACCTGCGAGCGCCCGCCCGCGCAGGCCGAGGCGAGCGCGGCCGCCAGCGCGAGCGATGCCGCCCCTGCGCTCCTTCGCGCCCTTCTCACCCGAGCACCTGAACGTAAAGCGTCCGCTTCCTAGGGCCGTCGAACTCGCAGAAGTAGATGCCCTGCCACGTACCCAGCTTGAGCGCCCCGCCATCGATGAGGACCGTCACCGAGGGGCCGACGAGGCTCGTTTTGACGTGGGCGTCGGAGTTGCCCTCGCCGTGCCGGAAGCCCTCGTTGGGCACCGCCCGTTCGAGCGCGAACAAGAGGTCGCGCGTCACGTCGGGGTCGGCGTTCTCGTTGATGGTCACCGCCGCCGTGGTGTGCGGGCAGAAGACGGTGCACAGCCCGTCCTTCACCTCGGAAGCCCTCACGAGCTGCGCGACCCGCGCCGTGACGTCGACGAGCTCGCACCGCCTCGACGTGGCGACCTCCAGCGTTTGCGTCTTTCCCATGGCGACTCCCGCGCCCTCCGGCTCAGGTTTCAAGCCAGAGCCCAAACCGAAGATGTTCACCTCGCCTCTCGATCGTCCTCACCCCCTACCCTCGCCGCTAGCGGCGAGGGTAGGGGGTGAGGACGATCCTACCGCACCCTCCGCCGGGTTCTGGCGCTCCGCGCAGGGCGGCCTCGCCGCCGGGGGGCCTTGGCGGGGCTATTCGCCGAACAGGTGTCGGTCGAGCTCCCACAAACCGCCCAAATCGTAGACGTCGGTCCCGAGGCGCGGCACGGCGATGACGGGCGTGGGCGCGCACTCCCGCTGGAGGCGCTCGATCTCCCGAGCGTCCATCTGCTCCAAGGTCTCGACGTCCGCGAGCGCCGCGGCGAGCCGCTCGGGCAGGGGTCCCGGCAGCGCGTCGGGCGCGCCCTCGAGGAGGTTGGCCAAAGCCGCGGTGTCGGAGGCCGGGACGGGCCGCGAGAGCCCCGTCTGGTGCACCCGGTTGGCGATGATGGCGCCGACGGGCATGGCGTCCTGCGCGAGCAGAGTGTGGAAGGAGATGGACTCGTCCACCGTGAGGGGTTGAGGGCTCGTAACCAGGATGAAGGCCGACTCCGAGGAGCCCAACAGCTCCTTGACCGCCGCCGCCCGCTCCTTGAATACGTCGTACATGGGGGCGAGCGAGCCCAGGAACTGCGCCAGCTCCTCGAGCAGCGCGAGGCCGGTGAGCTTGCCCAGCGTCTTCACGAAATAGCCGCCGGCCAGGTTGAACATCTTGAGGCCCAGCCTCCCGGCCTTGAGCGCGGGGGCGAGCATCTTTCGGACCTTGTCGTCGCCGAAGAAGTCGAGGACGCGGTTGGGCGCGTCGAGGAAGTCGAGGGCATGCGCGGTGGGCGGCGTGTCCAGGACGATGAGGTCGTATCGCCGGCTCTCGAAGAGCTCGACGAGCTTCTCCATGGCCACGTACTCGTGGCTGCCGGCGAGCGCCGACGAGAGCTGCTGGTAGAAGCGGCTCTGGAGGATGTCCTCGCGGCGGTCGGGCGGGGCATGGCGCAGGACCAGGTCGTCCCAGGTCCGCTTCAGGTCGAGCATCATCGCGAAGAGCGCGCCTTTGGGCGACAGCCCCGCGGCGACGAACTTCTCGTCCGGCACCCGCGACTCCACGTTGCCGAGCTCGGCGAGCCCCAGCGAGTTCGCGAGCCTTCGCGCTGGGTCGATGGTGCAGACGCAGACCCTGCGCCCCATGGCCGCGGCCCGCAGGGCGAGCGCCGCGGAGAGCGTGGTCTTGCCCACCCCGCCCGAGCCGACGCAGACCACGACCTTGCGGTCGGAGAGGAGCGCCTCCAGGGGCCCCATCACGCGGCCTCCAGGATGCGCGAGATGCGGTCGACCTCGGCGCGGCCCAGGCGGCGCGTGAAGAGGAAGGGGACGCGCACGAGCGGAAGGTCGATGTCCAGCGCCAGACGCTGCGCATAGCGCTCGGAGAGCTCGGCCTTGCCCTCCCGGAGAAAGACCGCCCGAGCGAGCGCTTCGAGCGCCGGCGGCGCCGCGCGCAGGCGCTCGCGCTCCTTGGGCGAGAGGCGCGGCGAGACGCAGCCGTTGAGGACGAGCGCCGCCTGGGGCATACCCACCAGGTCGCGCAACGCGCGCGACAGCTCCAGGGTCTCGTTGACCGGGAGCTCCTCGGGAAGGCTCACCAGCACCGCGGCGCTCTGGGTCGGGTGCGTGAGCGTCGATTGCATCCAGCGCGCCTCTTCCGCCATGGGCCCGGGCGGCACCGTAGCGAGCAGGACCTGCGGCAGGCGCAAGAGCGTCAGGCCGTGGCCGGTTGCGGGCGAGTCGATGATGACCAGGTCGTAGCGCGGCCGCCCGTCCGGCAGGCGCTCCTTGACGTGAAACAGGATCTTCCCCAGGAGCACCGTCTCGGCGAGCGAGGGGATGGCCCGGAGGAAGTAGCGGACCAGCCGGTTCTCGAAGACCGCGGAGTAGATGGAGCGGAACTTGAGGATCATCAGCGCGTACTCGCGCATGGCCTCCTCGGGCTCCACGTCCACCGCGTCGAGGTTCTCCTCGAGCCGGCCGATTCTGTGGGCCCACCGGGCGGGCCTCGAGAAGCGCGCTCACCCGCTCCTTGGCGTTGACCTCGCAGACGAGCACGCGCTTGCCCGCGCGCGCTGCCGCGAGCGCCAGCGCGGCGCTCACCGTGCTCTTGCCTACTCCGCCTTTGCCAATGACGACGAGGAGCCGCTTGTCGAGGAGCGAAGACATCGCCGGCAAGCGAAGCATCCGGGGTGCGGCGTGTCAATCCAGTGCACTCAGCTCCGCAGCCCCGGCGCCTCGTGCCCGCTCCTCGCCACGTACTCGAGGTACCCGCCGCCGTACGCGTGCGACCCTTCCGGCGTCAGCTCGAGCACGCGGTTGGAGAGCTCGCCCAGAAAGTGCCGGTCGTGGGAAACGAAGAGCATGGCGCCCTCGTAGCCCTTCAGGGCCTCCACGAGCATCTCCTTGGTCGCCATGTCCAGGTGGTTCGTGGGCTCGTCCAGGACCAAGAAATTCGGCGGGTCGAAGAGCATGCGCGCCAGCACCAGCCGCGCCTTCTCGCCGCCGGAGAGGATGCGGCAGGGCTTCTCGATGGCGTCGCCGGAGAAGCCGAAGCAGCCGGCGAGCGAGCGCAGTGAGCCGATGGACGCCTTCGGGAACGCGCCGGCGAGGTGCTCCCAGACCGTCTCGCCCGGCTCGAGCAGCTCCATGGCGTGCTGGGCGAAGTAGCCGAGCTTCACGCTCGCTCCGACGGTCACCTGCCCCGAGTCCGCCTCGCTGGCGCCGGCCACGAGCTTGAGCAGCGTCGACTTGCCCGCGCCGTTCACGCCCATCACGCACCAGCGCTCGCGCCGGCGGACCAGGAACGAGAAGTCGTCGTAGATGACCCGGCTGCCGTACGCCTTGCGCACTTTCTCCAGGCGCGCCACGTCCTCGCCCGAGCGCGGCGCCGGCTGAAACTCGAACCGGAGCGCCTTGCGGCGGACCGGCATCTCCACTTTCTCGATCTTCTCGAGCTTCTTCACCCGCGACTGCACCTGGGCGGCCTTGGCGGCCTGGGCCTTGAAGCGCTCGATGAACTCCATCTCCTTCTTGAGCATCGCCTGCTGGCGCTGGTACTGCGCCTCGGCCTGCGCCTCGTTGAGCGCCCGCTGCTTCTCGTAGAACTCGTAGTCGCCGGAGAACGTGGTGAGCTCGCCCCCGTCGATCTCCACGATCTTCTCGACCACGCGGTTCATGAAGGCGCGGTCGTGGCAGGTCATGAGCACCGCGCCGTCGTAGCCCTTGAGGAAGCCCTCGAGCCAGATGATGGACTCCAGGTCCAGGTGGTTCGTGGGCTCGTCCAGGAGCATCGCGTCTGGGCGCATGAGCAGGATGCGCGCCAGCGCGACGCGCATCTTCCAGCCGCCGGAGAGGGCGCCGACGTCGCCGTCCATGACCTCGGGCGCAAAGCCCAGGCCGGCGAGGATCTCCCGGGAGCGGGCCTCCAGGCCGTAGCCGCCCAGCTCCTCGTAGCGCGCCTGCACTTCGCCGAAGCGCTCGACCAGCGTCTCCATCTCGCCCTCGCGCGCCGGGTCCGCCATGGCGTGCTCCAGCGCGTGGAGCTCGGCCGCGATTCTTGGAGACCGGGCCCGCGCCGTCCATCGCCTCCTCGACCACGGTCCGGCCCTGCATGTCCCCGACGTCCTGGCTGAAGTAGCCGATGGTCGTCCCGCGGTCGATGGAGACCTGGCCTTCGTCGGGCGCCTCCTCGCGCATGACCATGCGGAAGAGCGTGGACTTGCCCGAGCCGTTCGGGCCGACGAGCCCCGCCTTCTCGCCTCGGTGGAGCGCCGCCGAGGCCTCGACGAAGAGGAGCTGCTTGCCGTGCTGCCTGCTGATGGAGTCGAACCGGATCACGTGACTGAAGCCCTTCTTTCCTTCGAGGAGGCCCGGTGTTGTCGGGCGCGGCGCGCCCTTTCGTCAAGCGCGGCGAATCCTCGGGTGGCCGAGGCCGGGCAGCTCGCGCGGGTCCGACCCGCGCCTTTCGCCGCGATTCGCCCGAAGCGCAAGTCTTCCCTTGCCAGACGCAGCGGCGCCCACGCTATCTTCCAAGGCGACCCACCAACCTCCGAGGTCTGCCCTTGGCCGAGTGGAAGCTCGCGTTCTTCCTCGATGCGAAAAGCGCCGCGCCGGTCTATCTGCAGATTGCGCAGGCGCTCATCTCCGAGGTCCAGCGCGGCCGGCTTCGCCCGGGCGACCCGCTCCCGGGCTACCGGTCGTTGGCCGAGCAGCTCGGGGTCGCGCGCAATACGGTCATGGCGGCGTACCAGGAGCTGCAGGCCGGCGGCTGGGTCGCCAGCCGGCCCGGCATGGGCAGCGTCGTCGCGGACGCTCCCCCCCTCCACCTGGCCGCGGCGGACGCGCCCGCACTTGCGCCAAGCGCGCCCGCCGGCGCGGGGCGACAACCCATCGGCTTCGAGCTCGCCGGCGAAAGCGAGGGCGCGGAGCCCCGGCCGGCCCCGGGGCTCATGCAGTTCGGCAGCGGAGTGCCGGACCCCCGGCTCCTGCCCGGCGAGGCCCTCGCCCGCGCCTACCGCCGCGCCCTGAGGCGCGACCGCGACAACCCGCTCGCCTTGGAGGACCCGCAGGGGCACCCTCTGTTTCGCGGGGCGCTCGCGACCATGCTGGCCCGGGCGCGCGGCATCGCCGCCGCCCCCGAGCGCATCTTCGTCACCCGGGGCAGCCAGCACGCCTTCTTCCTCGCGGCGCAGGCCATCTTCGCCCCGGGCGACGCGGTCGCGGTCGAGGCGCTCGGCGACCGCGGCGCGTGGGAGGCCTTCGCGCGCGCGGGGGCGCGGTGCCTGCCCGTGCCGGTCGACCCCGACGGGATCGACGTCGAGGCGCTCGCGGCCATCGCCGCGCGCGAGCGCCTGCGAGCGGTCCTGGTCACGCCCCAGCGCCAGTACCCCACGCTGGCCGTCCTCTCCCCCGCCCGGCGCGAGCGGCTGCTCGAGCTGGCGGCTCAGCACCGCTTCGCCGTGCTCGAGGCCGACCAGGACGCCGAGTTCCAGTTCGAGGGCCGCCCCGTCGCGCCGCTCGCGGCCGCCGACCGGAGCGGCGTGGTGGTCCACGTCGGCACGCTCTCCAAGGTGTTCAGCCCGGGCCTTCGGCTGGGCTTCGTCCACGGGCCCGCGCCCTTGCTTCAGCGGATGAAGGCCGTCCGCCTCGGGTTCGACCGGCAAGGCGACCTGGTGCTGGAGCGCGCCATGGCCGAGCTGATGGAGGACGGCGAGCTGCAGTCCCACGTGAACCGCATGCACGAGCTCTACCGGCGGCGCCGCGACATTCTCTGCGCCGCCTTGAGCCGGGAGCTGGGCAGTGCGGCGCAGGCCCTGCCGCCGCCGGGCGGGCTCGCACTTTGGGTGAAGGTCGCGCCGGACATCGACGTGGACGCGTGGGCGGCGCGCGCCCTGCGCCTCGGCGTGGTCTTCCGGCCGGGCAGTCACTTCAGCTTCGAGCGCGCGCCGGTGCAGGGCTTGCGGGTCGGGTTCTCCAGCGCCGCGGAAGTCGAGCTCGAGGAGCTGGCGCGCCGCATGGGCGCGGCGCTGGCGGAGGCCCGAACCTGACCTCTGCGCAAAGGCCGGCCCAGGTTCGGAGTGGCTGCGAGGCGAGGGCCGGCGCGCGGCGGGCCTCGCGCGGGGTCGAGCGATGAAGGACGAGAGCGCGTCGCTCGACGGCCGCATCGAGCTTAAGGGGCTGCTCGGCGCGGGCGGCATGGGCGAGGTCCACCGCGCCTGGGACCGCGCCCTGGAACGCGCCGTCGCGGTGAAGTTCTTCAAGGGCGCCGGGCCGCGCGAGTCCGAGCGGCTTCTCCTAGAGGGCCGCCTCCAGGCGCGCGTCGACGACCCCCACGTGGTCCGGGTCTTCGACGCGGGGACGCTTCAGGGCCGCGCCTGCCTGGTATTGCAGCTCGTCGAGGGCCGGAGCCTTGCCGAGCTGGCGCCTGCGCTCTCTTTGGATCAGCGCATCGAGCTGGTCCGGCAGGCGGCGCTGGGCGTCCACGCCGCGCACCGGCAGGGCCTCGTCCATCGCGACGTGAAGCCGGGGAACATCCTCGTCGAGCAGGGCCCCGGCGCCCCGCGCGCGCTGGTCTCCGACTTCGGGCTGGCCCGGGGCGAGGAGCCCGGCCTCACGCGCTCGGGGGTCGCCGCGGGCACGCTCGCCTTCATGAGCCCGGAGCAGCTCCTGGGCGAAGGGCCGGTCGGCTTCGCCGCCGACGTCTACGGCCTGGGCGCGACGCTCTACGCCGCGCTCTCGGGACACCCTCCGCACGCCGCGCCCCCGAGCTCGGCGGCAACCCCGTTGGAGTCCTCGGACCTCTTCCGCCGGCTCCTCGAAGGAGCGCCGCCGCGGCCCAAGGGCCTGCCGCGCCCGCTCGGCCGGGTGGTCGCCAAGGCGATGGAGAGGAGCCCGGGCTCCCGCTACGAGAGCGCCGAGGCGTTCGCAGCCGATCTGGCGCGATTCCAGAAAGGCGAGCCGGTGAGCGCGCGCCCGGCGTCCGTGGCAGAGCGGGCGCTCGCGTGGCGACGGCGCAACCGCGCCTTCGCGCGCGCGATGGGCGCCACGGCGCTCGCCCTCTTGCTGTCGGTCGGCTGGGCAATCTGGAGCGCGCGGCGCGCCGACCTCGAGGCGCTGGAGGCGGCGCGCCTGGGCGCGCTGGGCGAGTCGATGGAGGCCGAGCTGCGGATGGAGTTCCTCTCGCCGCCCCACGACCTGCGGCCGGCCTTCGCCAAGGTGCGCGCCCAGGTCGAGGCGCTCCGGCGCCAGGCCACGAAAGGCGGCGGTCCGGCGAGCTTCGCGCTGGGCAAAGGGCTCGAGCTGCTCGGCGACGTCGAGGGGGCCCGGGCCGCCTACGAGCGGGCATGGGCCTTGGGGTTCCGCATCCCCCGCGTCGCCGAGGGGCTGGGGAATGCGCTCGGCGAGCAGTACCGCTTGGAGCGCCAGCGCGCCGACGAGGCGCTCGAGCCGGCGGCGCGCGAGAAGCGACTCACCACCTTGCGCGCCGAGCTTCGGGAGCCAGCGATCCGCTACCTTACCCTGGCCGATTCCGGCGGTTGGCGCACGGCGTTCCTCCAGGCCTCCATCGCGCTTCTGGAGGGGGACTATTCGGTGGCGCGCGCCCGGGCCGCTGCGGTGCTCTCGTCTGAGCCGGGCCGCTACGAGGCCATCGCGCTCCAGGCCGAGGCCTTCATCGAGGAGGCCGATTGGCAGGCCAACGACGAGCGCATCGACGAGGCGGTCGCGCTCTCGGAGCGCGGGAGCGCGCTCGCCGAGAAGGCCTCGCAGTTCGGCCGGAGCGATCTGGGCGTGGCACGAGCGCGGCTGCGCGCGGAGTACCGCCGCTTGAATGAGCGATCCATGCAGGGCGGGTCGATGGCCAGCGCGGTCGACGCGATCTCGAAGACCATCGCGCAGGCCAAGGTCCTCGACCCCGATGACCCGGCCGTCATGGTCTTCGAGGCGAAGGTCCGCTATCAGCAAGTGCTCTACTCCTCCTCGCCCGCGGAGGGGCTTCGCTCGATGGACGAAGCCATCGCGCTGCTTCGCCGCGCGCTCCAGCTCGACGGGGGTCAGGTGAGGACGCTCTGCGCCCTCGGCGATGCTCTCTACGCAAAAGCGTACTTTCTTCAAATGGGCGGTACGAGCTCGCTTGAGCCCATCGTAGAGGGGCTGGCGGCAGTGCAGCGTGCCTCAGCGCGAGCACCTTGGGATCCGAGACCTCTTCTCACCCGATCGTGGCTGCGCTCCATCGAGGCGGAGATCCTCGTCTCGCTCGGGAAGCCCGGTGAGATGGCGCACCGGAGCGCGGCGGAGGCGGCCGAGGAGGCGCTCCGGCTCGGGATCCGCGGCGAGGTCGCGGTTCGGCGGGACATCGGCGAGGCCCGGGTGGGAATCGCGATGGGAGATTGGAGAAACGGCCAAGACCCGCGGGCGGAGCTCGAGCGCGCCCTGTCGCTCTTGGAAGAGGCCCAGCGGAGCCAGCCGGGCCTCCTCGGCACCGCGGAGGCGGCGGCCGTGGCCCATGAGGCCGCCGCCCAGCTGCTCCTCGCCATGGGCGCCGATGCAAAGCCCCACTTTGAGAGGGCGCGGGTCATCCTCGAGAAGCTGCTCGAGGAACACCCTCACCTGTCGAACATGCAAGTAGACCTTGCGATGTACTGGAGCCTCGAGGCCTCGCAGCAGGCAGCGGCCGGAAGCGATCCGCGCGAGGCGCTCGCCAAGGCTAGAAGGTTCGTCGAGGCGGTCCGGGGAAGAGCGGAGGACAATGCCTCCCTCGAGGACACCGAAGCCGTCTTCCCGCTCTTCGAGGCTCAGTGGGAGCGGTCGCAGGGAAGAGACCCCGCGCCCCTCGCCGCGCGTGCGGAGCGGGCGCTAGAGAAGCTCATCCAGCGCCGGAAGGAGGAGCCGGGCAAGGCGTTCGAGTCCCTGGCCCGGTGCGCACTCGAGCGCGCCCTTTTCGCGAGGAGGGCCGGCCGCGACGCCACCGCGCCCGCTCGCCAGGGCCTGGCGTCGCTCTCCCGGAAGCTCGAGAAGGAGCCGCGCAGCCCCGAGCTTTGGGCGCTCCGGGCCCGCCTGCTCATCGCCGCCGGCGACCGCGAGGAGGCGCAGAAGAGCCTGGAGCGGGCGTGGGCGACGAACCCGCTCGTGAGAGGCGGGCCCGACTCGCGGCTCGCGGAGGCCGAGCTGGCCGCGGCTGTGCGCGGGAGCTCGACCGGGGCGCCGTGAGCTCTGGCAGCCTAGGCGGCGCTCGCTAGGGCGGGGTCGCCCACGTTTCGCCGTAGCTGCCGTCTCCGTTCCTGCCCAGCCGGCGCACATAGGTGAAGCTGCCGTGCTCCGAGAAGATGCGCGCGTACTCCGTCGTGGCCGGCCGCGAAGGGTCGTCGTGCCAGAGGGAGAGCTTGTTGCCGTGGACCGCCCAGGTACCGTTCCCCGACCAGCCGCTGGTCGTATCGTTGTATTCGGTCGACGAGACCTGCTGCAGGCTCTCGACGGTCGACACATCGATGTGGTGGCCGTTGGCCGCGAAGACGTCGCCCCAGCCGATGCTGATGTACGTCCCGGACTCGGCGCCGTACCACTCGCCGATGAGCGCGCTTCGGAAGGCGCCGGCGTTGCCTTGATAGCTCGGAAATGAGAGCGAATAGAAGAGCAGGACCCATTCATAAGGGTTGAGCACGTCGTCGAGGCAGTTGTCGGTCGCGTTCCACGGCTGAAAGCCCGTGATCACCGCCGACTGCGCCCCGAGATTGGCGAGCAGGATGCGGACCTTCCCGTATTCGGAGTTGTGGTTCGCGGCGTCGACGAGGTGGCCGCGCAGGTCGACGTAGGTCCAGCCCTCGCCCGAAATGCCGTTTACGTGCATGTACTCGTCGAGCGGAGAATTCGCGGTGGAGCCGATCACCGCCTGCCCGGGCGAGATCATGATCTGGTCTAGCAGCGCCAACGCCTGAGAATCGGCGTCGGCTTCGGTCAGGACCGGCTTCCAGAGCACGATGTGGCACCCGTCCCTCTCGAGCGTGACGCCGTCGGAACGCACCGTGGAGGTCAGGGAAGGAGGGACGATGACCTGATAGACGTCCCAGGAGAGCGGTGCGCCGGCGAGGTCCACCGCGGGCGCCGGCGCGACTTTGCCGGAGGTCCCGCCACTGTCGCCACTCCCGCCGCCGTCGCCGCTCTTGCCACTGCCGCTGTCGCCGCTCTTGCTGTCGCCGCTGCCGGCGTCCCCGCTGTCGTTGCCGTTGCCGCTGTCGTTGTCGTTGTCGTTGCCGCTGTCGCTGACTCCGCTTCCGCCGCTGTCGCCGCTGCCGCTGTCGCCGCTCTTGCCGCCTCCGCAGCCCGCGGCGACGAAAGCGAGGACACAGGCCGCGAGGCCCTGCTGGATGCAACGCCTTCGGATGAACGGATGGAGGTCATAAGTAGTTTTCATGATCGGTCTCCAGTCGCACCTGCCGATAGGTGCACTTCGAGAAAATCAGATGGGCCACCTTCGTCGAGAGTCCGCTCGACGACGCGAGGAGCGCCGTCGACCCCAGCGAATCCATCCCGCTGTGGGCGGGCATTCCGACGCCCTCGACGGCGCGGGGCCCTCGCGGGGCCGCCCTCGGGCGCGAGGCTCGCCGCCGGTTGAACGAAGCCGCCTGCGGCGGCAGCTGGGGAGGTGAATCGGGTCTGGGACGTCGACGTCGACGCTTGACGTGGACGTGGACGTGGACGTGGTCGGCGACGGCGACGCGGCCGTGGGCGGTCGTGTCGGAAATCAGCGACAGAGCTTGGTCAGCATGGCGACGATGCGCTCAAGCAGCTCGCAGCCTCGCCGATGTGCGGCAGCGTCGATGATTTTGAGCACGAGCAGGGCACCCAGGGCGGCGGCGCACTCCATCGCCGAACCGCGGGCAATGGCGTAGGTACGAGCTGCGTCTGCTTGTCCTGTCCGTCCAGCTGCTTCGGCGATGTTCAAGGGGATCGAACTGGCTGCTCGCCGAAGCTGGTCCAAGAGTGCGGAGTTCCCTCGAGGTGCATCGGATGAAAGCTAGCTGCGAAGCAAGGCAAGAAGCTCGATGGCTCGCTGGTAGTCATCCATCTTTTGGAAGCTGAGCATTCTGATCGCATGGCAAGCACCTCCGACACGACCGCCCACGGCCACGTCGCCGTCGCCGTCGCCGTCGCCGACCACGCCCACGTCGAGCGCCCACGTCAACGTGCGTGCCCGAAGAGGCGGTATGCTCGGCGGCGCTGGCATGCGGAGAAATCGACGCTCTCTGACCCCTCGCTCTCCAGCAGCGGGGGAGCCTGAGGACGCTCTGCCGATGGGTTCTCTGTCCCTCGTGAATCCCGAGCCGAGATCCGCTCTCGCACCTCCTGAGGCAAGAAACGATGGGAGTCGTGGAACCGGCCCTGTGGCCTTCGAGATCGCCGCAGCGGTTCTTGTGTGCCCGCAGGCCAAAGCAGTTGGCCGAGAAACCCTTCTAGAAGAGCTCGGGCCGGCTCGGCGCCCCATCCACCCCTGAGAACGGCTTCGTTCAACTCGACGTTTGCGCGGCGCGCTACGATGCGAGCGCCTTGCTCGCGTCCACCGCGCCGCGCAAACGCCTGTTGGTTTTGTGCTCCACCAGAGCCCCGGAGACTTGGCCCGTCGAACGGGCTCTCGGACCTGGGG
This sequence comes from uncultured delta proteobacterium, assembly GCA_963772225.1. GTDB lineage: Bacteria > Myxococcota > Myxococcia > Myxococcales > UBA5297 > CAVYWD01. Next base: position 1,126,564 of record CAVYWD010000001.1, read on the forward strand.
CCTTTCGCGGTATGAAGGCGGTCCCCTATTCCTCAAGGAGAGATTCATGCGTTCGACCGCTGCCGTTCTCGCCGTCTGCCTCTTCTCCGCTCCCGCGCTGGCCGCCGACCCCAAGGAGGGCGACGCCAAGGTCCTCGCCGACGCCGCCAAGGAGAAGGGCGCGGTGAAGACCGCCTCCGGGCTGGTCTACGTTCCCCTCAAGGAGGGCACCGGCCCGAGCCCCAAGGCCACCGACCGGGTCCGCGTGCACTACGAGGGCAAGCTCCCCGACGGCAAGGTGTTCGACAGCTCGATCAAGCGCGGCGAGCCCATCGTCTTCGGGCTCAACGAGGTCATCCCGTGCTGGACCGAGGGCGTCCAGAAGATGAAGGTCGGCGGCAAGGCGAAGCTCGTCTGCCCGCCGAGCATCGCCTACGGCGAGCGCGGCGCGGGCGGGGTCATTCCCCCGAACGCCACGCTCATCTTCGAGGTCGAGCTCCTGGGCATCGTGAAGTAGCTCAGACCCGTCCCAGCCACCGCTAGGCCGCGCGCCGCGCTCGAGCACGGCGCGCGCCCGAGCTCTCGCGAATGCGCTGCGCCGATGCGCATCGAGCAGGTCTCGCGTCGCCGAGCGCCTCGCTCGATCGCCGTCAGAACCGCCCCGAAAGACGGTCGACCGATTCCCTCTCGCCAGCGCGGGCTTAGCGACGCAGAGCGCGTGAGGGGCCGAGGTGCTCCGCTGAAGGGAGCGGTCCCTCTGGGCCACCGCTCCCCTCTTACGCCGCGGGCGAAGGCAACCATGCGCCCTGGAGCCGGTCGAGGCCGGTGATCGAACCGGCACAGGCACGGGCGGCGCCCGCAGCGCCTTGGGCTCCCTTCCCTCGTGCTCGCGCCGCGCCCGCCACGGCCCAGCGGTGGGCAGAGCGAAATTGACCCAGCAAGGGGCAACTTGGACCACCGGGTAACCTCAGCCCCGGCCTGGGCGACGGGCACTTCTTGGGTTTCCGCACTCCGAATGCGCGGCGTATGGATTGCAAAGCTCCCATCGCGGTGTCGGGCGCCCAGCCGGGCCAAGGCGATGCGGCTGGACGGATGGCTCAAGCGGCATCCGCGGCGCGAGCAAAGGCCGCGCAGATTTTGGAGCCTCTCCTTGAGGGGCTCACCGCGCGAGCTCGAGGGCGGCAAAGCCCGAGCGCGCGGCAGAGCCTCAAGGGACCTCGACCGTCTCCGGCGGTTGGCCGAAGGCTCGAGCGAAGGAGTGATGCATGGCCGGGGGACCGCTGCGCGTGCTTCTCGTCGAGGATGACCCGCTCGATGCGGCCTTGGTCCAGGAGATGCTGCGCGATGAGGCGCAGGTCGAGATCGAGTGCTTCGACCGGGTGACGGCCGCCCTCGACGTCCTGCAGAGGAAGGGGGCTGACGTCGTCCTCCTCGACCTCGGCCTGCCCGACAGCAACGGCCTCGAGACGGTTCGCCACGTCGTCGCCGCGGCTCCAGAGGTCCCCGTGATCGTGCACACCGGGCGAGCCGAGGAGTCGGCCGGCATCGAGGCAGTTCATGGCGGCGCGGAGGACTACCTGGTCAAAGGGCGCTCCGACGGCCCATCCCTGATGCGCAGCCTGCGCCACGCAATCGAGCGCCACGAGAGCAAGGCCAGGATGACCCATCTGGTTCGGGTCCTTCGCGCGGTTCGAAACGTCGACCAGCTCATCGTTCACGAGAAGGACGCCGGGAGGTTGATTGAGCGGGCGTGCGAGATGCTGGTCGAGACCCGCGGGTACGTCGGCGCGTGGGCGGCGCTCGACGATGGTTCGGGTCGGCCGGCGCGCTGGGCCGAGGCGGGCTGGGGCGACGCGTTTGGCGGATTCGCGCGAGCGCTCGAAAGTGGGCGCTGGCCGCAGTGTCGAGCGGCGGCGGCTGTCGCTGGGCTCCCGACCCTCGTCCCATCGGCGGTCTGCGCCGGGTGCCCGCTGCTGAGCCGAGGCGGGAATCGCCCCTGCGCCGTCACGACGCTCCGGCACATCAAGCAAGAGCACGGCATGCTGGGCATCGCCTTCACCGATCCCCTCGCCTTCGACGAGTCGGAGATGGACCTTTTGCGCGAGCTCGCCGGCGACCTCGCGTTCGCGCTCCACGGGCTGGCCACCGAGCAGAAGGTCTTGCACAAGGAGATGCAGGTTCGCGCCCGCGACAGCCAGCTGCGGGGCATCATCGAAAACCTGCAGGACGCGTACTTCCGGGCCGACTCGACCGGGCGGTTCACGGTCGTCAGCCCCTCCGCCGCCCGGATCTACGGGTACTCCTCGACGGAGGAGATGCTCGGGAAGCCCGCTGCGGAGATCTACGCCGTCGCTCAGGAGAGGGAGTCCATCTTCGAGGAGATGAGGCGTTCGGGGCGGCTGAGCGACAGGGTCGCGCTCGGCCGCAAGAAGGACGGGTCCGCCTTCTGGGTCTCCTTGAACGCGCAATACTGCCGCGACGAGGAGGGACGGATCGTCGGCGCCGAGGCGTTCGTCAGGGATATCAGCGCGCGCATGCGGGCCGAAACAGAAGTCCGCTTGAGAGACGCTGCCATCGCCGCCTCGAGCACCGGCATCACCATCAGCGACCTCGCGGGGACGATCAGGTATGTCAACGCGGCATTCGCGAGAATGCACGGGCTCGAGCCGAAAGACCTGATCGGCGCGCCCATCGCCTCGCTGTGGCGAGAGCCGCCGAGCGATCTCGTCCCGAAGGTCATCCAAGAAGGCTCCTGGAACGGCGGAAGGGAGACCCTCCGCAAGGACGGCGCGTCCCTGAGCGTGCAGGCGACGCTGAACATCGTCCGGGACAGCCGAGGCGAGCCGCTGGCGATCGTCGGCGCCTTCCTCGACATCAGCGAGCGCAAGCGAGCGGAGGAGCGCCTTCGGCGCGAGATCGCCGATCGCGAGCGGATGGAGGTCGAGCTCAGGCACCTTCAGAAGCTGGAGGCGGTGGGCCGCCTCGCGGCGGGGATCGCCCACGAGATCAACACGCCCACCCAGTTCGTCGGCGACGGCCTCCAATTCTTGAGGGAGGCCTTCGACGCCATCGCGCGCCTCCTGCCCGAATACCGCGCCGCGCTGGAGGGCCCGAGCGCCCTCGCGACGAGCGCGCAACGCGACGCGATTCGCGCGCTCGAAGAGGAGCTCGAGCTCGAGTACCTGAAAGGCGAGATTCCGCTGTCGCTGAGCCGCTGCCTCGACGGGGTCTCGCGCATCGCGAACATTGTCAGGTCGATGAAGGAATTCGCCCGCTCGGATCAGCGCGACCAGTGCCCCGCGGAGATCGACCGAGCCATCCAGGCCACCCTCGTCATCGCCCGCAACGAGTACAAGTACGTGGCCGTGGTCGAGACCGACCTCGCCGAGCTTCCGGCGGTCGTGTGCCACATCAGCGACCTCGGCCAAGTGTTCCTGAACCTCGTCGTCAATGCGGCTCACGCCATTGCGGACGTCGTGAAGGACAGCGGAGCCAAGGGGACGATTCGGATCGCCACGCGTCGCGAAGGCGAGCACGTGAGGATCGACATTTCGGACACCGGCACCGGGATTTCTCTCGCCGCGCAAAGCCACATCTTCGAACCCTTCTTCACGACCAAGCCCATCGGGAAAGGCACCGGCCAGGGGCTCGCCCTGGCGCGGTCCATCGTGGTCGACCGGCACGGCGGCTCCCTAACCTTTGAAAGCGAGCCAGGAAAGGGGACGACGTTCACCATTCGCTTGCCCGTCGGCGGCAAGGCGAATGTCAGCCCCTCGGAATAGATGCGCGCGCCTGCGCGCCCACCTCCGGCAGCATCGCCGGATGGGAAACGCGATGCGGCGGGGTTTGAGGTCCCTCCTCAGTACGAGAACGTCGACCCGCCGATGAACTCCCGCAGGATGGACGTCTGCGGCACCTCTTCGGCGAAGACGGGCACGAACAGCGACAGGAACTTGAGGAGCCGGTCCGCCTCCGGGAAACTCGGCGAGTCGGTGGGCACCTCGAGGAGGAATCGCTCCGCGTAGATCTTGAGCACCGCCGGCTCGTAGACGAGCGCGCTGTTGAAGATGGCGTCCGACTGCTCCTGGAAGGGAAAAATGTTCCGCGTCTCGCCCCGCCGCACGCTCGGCCACATCTCGATGGTCTTCTCCGCGCGGTAGTTGCGGAAGAGCCGGTCGCGCACGATGCGCCGCAGGAGCCGCGAGTCGCTGGTGAAGACCCGCTCGTGGGCGTCCACCGTGAGCTGAGTGAGCGCGCTGACGTAGCAGCGGAACTTATGCGCCGGCGGCACCGCCGCGGTGAGCCGCTCGTTCAGCCCGTGGATCCCCTCGACCAACAGCAGGTCGCCCGGCGCCAACTGGAGCGAGTGCCACTGGCCCTTCGCCACCCGCTTGCCGGTGGGGAAGTCGTAGCGCGGCGTCTCGACCTTCTCGCCCTTGAGCAGCCGCTCGAGGTGCTCGTTCAAGAGCGTGAGGTCGATGGCCTCGATGGATTCGAAGTCGGGCTTGCCGTCCGCGTCGCGCGGGGTGTGCTCGCGGTCGACGTAGTAGTCGTCGAGCGAGAGCGCGACCGGCCTTGCGCCGTTCACCCGGAGCTGCACCGACAGGCGCTTGGCGAAGGTGGTCTTGCCGCTCGAGCTCGGGCCCGCGATGAGCACCAGCTTCGCGCCCTCGCGCTCGAGGACCCGGTCGGCGATCTCGGCGACCTTCTTCTCGTGCAGCCCCTCGGCGACCTTGACCACCTCGTTCACCGCGCCGCTGATGCAGGCCTCGTTGAACTGGCCCACGTCCGCGACCCCGATGATCTCGTTCCAGCGCCGGGTGTCGCGGTAGACGCGGAACAGGTGGGGCATGTCCTGGATCTCGCGGTTGCCCTGGGCCTTGTCCGGGAAGTGGAGCAAGAGGCCCTCGTTGTAGAGCGCCAGCTCGAACCCGGTGAGCCCGCCCGCGGCCGGCGCCACCGGCCCGTGGAGGAGCGTCGGCAGGTCACCCACCCAGACCACCGGCACCGCGGCCCACCGCAAAGTCTTGAGCAGCCGCACCCGCTCGGTGGCGCCGCTGCGCTCGAAGAGCTCGATGGCCTCGCGGACGTCCAGCTCCTCCTCCACGAAGGGCCGGTCCTCGGCGACGACCTGCCGCATGCGCGCTTCGATCTCGCGGACGAGCGCCTCGCCGAGCGCCGGGCCCTGCCACTCGAAGAAGTAGCTGTCCCCCAAGGACTGGCCGACGCGCAGCTTCGCCGCGGCCACCACCTCGTGCGCCGCCTGGATCAAGACGATGGAGATGGACCTGCGGTAGATGGCTTGGCCCTCGCGGTGCTGCGCGGTGACCGGCTGCAGCCGCGACGGCCCGCGCACCGGCGTGGCCAGCGAGACGAGCCGGTTGTTCAGCACCGCGCCGAGGATGGGCTCGCCCTTCTCGTTGCCGCGGCCCAGGATGGCCATCACCGGCGTTCCGACCGGCACCAGATGCTGGGAGCCGCCCTCCACCTGGACTCTGACGATGCGCGCGCTCATTGCACGATTTTGTACGTCACTTCCGGGCACGGCGTCACCTTCGCGCCCGTTGCCAAGCGCGCCGCGAGCGGCCCAAGATTCGCCGGCCGAGGCGCGTCGACAGGTCTTGCACCCACTTCTTCCAGGAGGCGCCATGTACGTCGTCACCGTCACCATCCGAGTCCTGCCCGAGCACCTCGACGCCTTCATCCGGGCGACGCTCGAGAACGCCCGCAACACCCGCCTCGAGCCCAAGAACGTCCGCTTCGACGTCCTTCAGTCGGAGGAAGAGCCGACGCGCCTCATGCTCTACGAGGTCTATGCCGAGCCCGCCGCCTTCGCGGAGCACCAGAAGACCGCCCACTACCTCGCCTGGCGCGAGGCGGTGAAGGACTGGATGTCCGAGCCGCGCTCGGCGGTCAAATTGAAGAACGTGTTCCCCGAGGACGGCCACTTTTGACCCCCGCGCGCTTCGAGCTCACCACCGCCCCGCGCATCGTCTTCGGGCGCGGCCAGCTCGCGTCCCTGGGCGAGCTGGCGGCCGGCTACGGCGCGCGCGTGGGGCTCATCGCCGGGGCGCACCTGGCGCGGTCGGGGGCGCTGGCGGAGGCCCGGCTGCTCCTCGAGCGGCGCGGGCTCGCCGTCGAGGTGCTCGTCGCGCACGGCGAGCCGGAGGTGGCAGACGTCGATCAGGCGGCCGAGCGGCTGCGCGCATTCGGGGCCGACGCCGTCGTCGGGCTGGGCGGCGGCTCGGTGCTCGACCTGTCCAAGGCGGCCGCCGGCGTCGCTTCGAACGGCGGCAGCGTGCGCGAGTACCTGGAGGGCGTGGGCCAAGGGCGCGCCGTGAAGCGGCCCGCGCTGCCGCTCATCGCCGCGCCGACCACCGCCGGGACCGGCAGCGAGGTCACGCGCAACGCGGTCGTCTCCTCGCGCGCGGAGGGGTTCAAGAAGAGCATCCGCAGCCCCTTGCTGCTGCCGGCCGTGGCCCTGGTCGACCCGGCGCTGACCGACTCGGCGCCACCGGAGCAGACCGCGGCGAGCGGGCTGGACGCGCTCACCCAGCTCATCGAGCCGTACGTCTCGCTGCGGGCCATGCCGGTGACCGACGCGCTGGCGCTCCGAGGGATACGGCTCGCGGCGCGCGCCCTCCCCCGGGCGTTCGCCGACGGCGCCGACCGCGGCGCGCGAGACGACCTGGCGCTGGCCAGTTTGCTCGGGGGCCTATGCCTCTCGAACGCGGGGCTGGGCGCGGTGCACGGCATCGCCGCGGCGGTGGGGGCGCTGTGCGGGGTCGGGCACGGACTGTCTTGCGCGGCGCTGCTGGCGCCGGCCATGGAGGCGAACCTCATGGCGCTCGAGGCGCGCGACCCGGCGGGGCCGGCGCTCGCGCGGTACGCGGCGCTCGGGCCGGTGCTCTGCGGCCGGGAGCTCGCGTCGCCCGCCGAGGCGCGCCGGAGTGCTGTGGAAGCAGTGCGCTCGCTCGTCGCGGCCCTGAAGGTCCCGAGGCTCGGAGAGCTCGGCGTCTCCGAGGCGCAGCTGCCCTCGCTGGTGAAGGAGTCGCGCGGCTCCAGCATGAAGGCAAACCCCATCGTCCTCACCGACGACGAGATCCGCGCGGCCCTGCGCGCGGCGCTCTGAGCTGCTCCTCACCGAAGCTCTTTCTGCGTTTCGGCGGCGCCGCCTGGCGGAGCTCTCCCGCGACCAGCCCTTCGGTGACCCGTCTCGCCGTGGCGCCCCTCTTTCTGATGGGGAGCAAGCCCCAGAACGGCAAGAGAGCACCGATGCGACGGCATTTCGTAGGCAGTTTCGGCATGGTAGCGGTGTTGGTCGGGTCGATGGCTTGCCTGGGCGAGGTCTCGCCCACCGAGAACGGCGGCGGCGGGAGCGATGCAGGCACCGCCTCGGCGCCCGTCGTCTCCTTCTTCAACGCGTCCCCCAGCTCGATCTCGTCGGGCGCCTCGAGCCTGCTCGCCTGGAGCGCCTCGAACGCCACCTCGCTGTCCATCGACCAGGGCGTGGGGAGCGTGACCGGCAAGAGCTCAACCACGGTCGCGCCCGCCGCGACCACCACCTACACCTTGACCGCGACCGGCCCGGGCGGCACCAAGACTGCCACCGCGACCGTCTCCTCCTCCACGGCCGCTCCGGCGATCGCCTCGTTCACGGCCACGCCGAGCTCGATCTCGTCGGGCGCCTCGAGCACGCTCGCCTGGAGCGTTTCAAACGCCACATCGCTGTCCATCGACCAAAACGTGGGGAGCGTGACCGGCCAGAGCTCGGCGACGGTCGCGCCCACCGCGACCACCACCTACACCCTGACCGCGACTGGCCCGGGCGGCACTAAGACCGCAACCGCGACGGTCACTGTCAGCTCTTCGACCGCGTTGGCCATCACGTCCTTCACGGCATCGCCGAGCACGATCTTCTCGGGCGGGTCGAGCACGCTCGCCTGGACCGTGTCGAACGCCACCTCGCTGTCCATCGACCAGGGCGTGGGGGACGTGACCAGCAAGAGCTCGGCGACGGTCGCGCCCACCGCGACCACCACTTACACCTTGACCGCGACCGGCGCGGGCGGCACCAAGACCGCGACCGCGACCGTCACCTTCTCGTCGTCATCCAGTGCCGACGCGATGCTGACGATCGACACGACGCAGAGCCGCCAGGCGATCTCGCCGTACGTGTACGGCTACAACCCGCCCGGCATCAGCGCGACGTGGACTCCCTCGAGCTCCAGCGCGCCGGCCGGCACCACGCTGTGGCGAGAGGGCGGGAACCGGACCACGGCCTACAACTGGACCAGCAACTACTCCAACGCCGGCTCCGACTACGGCCCGTACTCCAGCGATACGTACTTCGGGTCACTGACCGACGGCGCGGGCCACGCGGTGGTGCCGATCATCAACTACGCCAAGACCGCCGGCATCGCGGCGATGGTGACCATTCCGATCCAGGGCTGGGTCTCCAAGGACGCGAGCGGCGACGTCGACACTTCCACGGCGCTCACCGATCACTTCATCCCGAACACGGCGAAGAAGGGGAGCGCCTTCACCACCACCCCTTCCTCTTCCAGCGCCGAGGTGTACCAGGACGAACTCGCCAATTTCGTCGCTCAGACCTGGGGCTCGGGCCACGAGATCCACCTCAGCCTCGATAACGAGCCGGACCTCTGGTACTCGACGCACAAGGAGATTCAGCGCACCCAGCCGACGTACGCGAGCTATCTCGGGACCTTTGTCGAGTCCGCAACCGCCATCAAGGCCGCCGTCCCCAACGCGATCCTCTACGGTCCGGCCAATTACGGATGGTGGGGGTACGTGAACTTCTCCGGCGCCTCCGACGCGCCGTCGAACACCGGCCCCGACTACATGTTCCTCGACTGGTTTCTGGCCCAGGTGAAGACCGCGTCCACCCAGGCCGGCACGCGACTCCTCGACGTGCTCGACATGCACTTCTACTCGGAGGCGCAGTCGGCCAACTGCTCCAACTCCGCCGACAACGGGGTCCGGGTCGTCACCTGGTCGGGCGACGGCAACTACGACAAGCGCAACAACGACTGCGTGGTGGCGGCGCGCTTGCAGTCCGCCCGGTCGCTGGAGGACTCGACCTTCATCGAGACCAGCGGCCTCACCAAGGACAGCACCGCGTACAGCACGTACAGCAAGGGCATCGTGCTGCTGCCGCGCATGCAGGCGAAGATCGCCGCCGGATATCCCGGCACGAAGCTCTCCATCAGCGAGTACAACTTCGGCGGCGGCGATCACCCCTCCGGCGCCATCGCCGAGGCGGACGCCCTCGGCATGTTCGGGCGGCAGGGCACCTACGCCGCCATGCTCTGGGAGATGCTGAGCGACAGCTCCTGGGTCCACGCGGCCTTCCAGGCCTACCGGAACTACGACGGCGCCGGGAAGAACTTCGGCGACACCGCCGTGTCGGCCGCCAGCAGCGACATGGACCACGTGGGCGTCTACGCGAGCGTGGACGCCGCGAGCGACAACCGGCTGGTGATGGTCATCGTGCACCGGCCCAGCCTCTCGAACGGCAGCCTCGACTCCCGGTCGCGCACGGTGAAAATCCAGTGGACCAGCTCGAAGACGCTCGGGACGGCCCGCGCCTGGCAGCTCTCGGGGTCGAGCTCGACGCCTGCGTGGACCGCGCTCACCGCGCCGGCGGTGAGCGCGAACAGCGTGACTCTGACGCTGCCCGGGATGAGCGTGACCACGCTCGAGCTCACGCCGTAGGTCCGCCCGCCCGGGCCGGGCCGAATGCATCGACAATCACGCGGCGCAGGCCCAGGCGGCGACCGCGCTCAACGCGACCGGAAACGCCGGAGCGCCGACCACGGGAAGGCCTGGTCGAGAAACGGGCGCGGCCTGGGCGGCCGGCGCGAGAGCGCCACCAGCTCCTCCAGCACCTAGGCCGGCACCTTCTCCCGCTCGCCCGGATAGCTGAACCGGGAGGAGTCCCTAAGTGACTGCGCGGCGGGTCCTTCGCGCCACGGGTTCGCCGGGGACGCCGCCGCCGGCAAGGCCGAGCGTCTGGGCATTCTGGGACGGTTGCTTTCAGGCGGGCGGCCGGGGGGAATGCCGCCCGGCGAGGCTTTGCCCGACCCCACCGGCTCGCTGCACCCGCACCGGGGGATGGGCATCCTTCGCGGAACGGGGGTTACAGCACATGAACGATTCGAGCGAGCTGCGCAGAGGAATGACCGTCTACGCTTCCGACGGCAAGAAGCTTGGCCAGGTCGTAGACAAGCAACCTGACGCGTTTCTGATCGAGAAGGGGCTCTTTTTCCCGAAGGACTACAGCTGCGCCTACGACAAGGTCGCCAGCATCAGCGGCGACGACATTCACCTCTCGATCACCGGCGACACGCTTCGGGCCGGCAAAGCTGGGCCGGAGGTGACGACTGCGGCGCCGCACGAGAAAGGAGAGCACATCGAGGCCGGCCGGGCCTCAGAGGCGCCCGGGGTCACCGAGGAGACGCGAATCCCGCTCGCGGAAGAGCAGCTCGAGGCCACGCGGCGCGGCTACGAGGCCGGCGAGGTTCGGGTGCACAAGGAAGTCCAGGTGAAGACCGCGGAGGTCTCGGTGCCCCTGCGGCACGAGGAGGTGACGGTCGAGCGCGTCCCGGTCGAGAGCCGAGAGGCCAAGCCCGGCGAGGCATCGTTCGAGAAGTCGACCACCACGGTGCCGCTGTACGAGGAGGAGGTCGAAATCCGCAAGCGCCCGGTGGTCCGCGAGGAGGTGCGCGTTTCCAAGGAACGCTTCCAGGAGGAGCGGCGCGCCTCGGAGGAGGTCCGCAAGGAGACCGCGGACATCGAGAAGTCCGGCGAGGTCGAGGAAGAGCCGAAGCGGGAGTAGTCATGTCGGCTATGTCGAGCTCAACCAGGGCTCGCTGGGCGCCCAGCTCGGCGGACAGACTTTTGCCGAGCTCCTGGTCTTCGCCGACCCGAACGCCTTTACGTCGAGCAGCAGCACCGCGTGGCCCGTGCTACCGCCCTCGACGAGGAAGTCGCCCGGCGCCGCTTGCGCGCGCGGCACGGCCTCGCCTTCGCGGGCGAGCGAGCGCGTTCCGGCGTAGGTGAAGACCTGGTCGAGGAACGATGCGAACGCGGCGCGCGAGCCGTCGGGCTTGCCGGTCTCGACGAAGCGGACTTTGTTACCCCGGACCTCGACCCGCTCGCCCTGCGACCAGCGGCTCCAGCGGAGCCTGTCGCCGCTGGTGAAGGAGTAGGCGATCTCGCCGCGGCGGCCAAAAGCCCAGAGCCACTCGGCGTGGAGCCGGAGGATGCTGTCCGCGCACTGCTGCAAGTCGCGCGGCCCCACGTCGAGGTCGACGACCGCCGCCACCGTGCCCGAGGTCTCATCCGCCACCGCGCGGCGGCGGTAGTCGCGGACGGTCCTGTCGGAGCGCAGAGGGAGGCGGCGCAGCCAGGCGCCGAAGCTTCCCGGCGCGACGGGTTTTCGCGAGAAGCCCTCGGGCGCGGGGAAGGCGTCCTCCAGCGACTGCGCGGCCGCGCCTGCGCGCCACGGGTACGCCGGGGACGCCGCCGCCACCAGCATGGCCGTGACGAGGGCGATCAACGTTGCGCCTGCCTCTTTTGCCTTCGGGCGCCGAGGCGAGCCGTCAGGCCGGGTCGCCGCCTTGCCGCTTCTCGGCCGCGCCGCGAGACCGCGCTCGCAAGAACTCCACGACCGCCGGGAGCACGGAGATGAAGATGATGGCCAGAATGACCAGCGAGAAGTTCTTCTGAATGAACTGGTAGCGGCCGAAGCGGTAACCGGCGAAGAGGCAGATGGCGACCCACAGCACGCCGCCCACCGCATTGAACGAGACGAACCGCGAATAGCTCATCTCGCCGATGCCGGCGACGAAAGGCGCGAAGGTTCGAATGATGGGGATGAACCGCGCCAGGATGATGGTCTTTCCGCCGTACCGCTCGTAGAAGGCGTGGGTGCGCTGAAGGTGCTCCTTCTTGATGAAGCGCGTGTCCTTCTTGAAGACGGCGGGCCCCACCTTGCGCCCCACCCAGTAATTCACGGTGTCGCCCAGGAACGCCGCGGCGCTGAGGATGCCCAGGAGCGCCCAGATGCTTAGCCCGAAGCCCTGGCCCCCAGAGGCGGCCGCCTGCTCGGCGAAGAGGGCGGCGGCCGCGCCGGCCGCGAAGAGGAGCGAGTCGCCGGGGAGGAACGGGGTCACCACGAGGCCCGTCTCGCAGAACACGATGGCGAAGAGCAGGAGGTAGGTCGAGCCGCCGAAGCTCTGGATGGCCTGGCGAAGGTGCACGTCGAGGTGGAGGAAGTAGTCGAGCAACAGCCTCAGGAGACCCATGACGGCCTTTCGCGTTCGGGGGCGGCGCCCCGCAAGGCGCACAGGGGACACCGGCGTTGTCGAAAAGACAAGGGGCATTCGAGCCGGCCGGTCGAGGGGACGCCGCCGCGCCTCGCCCGGCAGTGAGCCTGGCTCGTCGTGCGGGCGAGCCGCCGGCGCGGTCGTCTCCGAGCCGCCCCGGCGAGATGCGCATCGAAGAGACTGGCGGGCATCGAGCGAGGCGCGATTTCGCTCGGACCCGCGGCGGCCCCCATCGGAATTGCCAACTCTCGAGGAGACGACATGGCGCGCGACATCTACACCGAGCCGGAAGACTTCGACCTCGACACGCTCCGCAACCTGGGCCCGCTCGCGCCTCTCGCGGGCACGTGGGAGGGCAAGGGCCTCGACACGCACCCCGTCGCCGAGGGGACCCTGGACGAGCCCTACCTCGAGCGCATGGTCTTCGAGCCCATCGACCCGCAGCCCAACGGCCCGCAGCTCCTCTACGGCCTGCGCTACCACATCCACATCAACAAGCTGAACGAGGACGAGCCGCTCACCTTCCACGACCAGATCGGCTACTGGCTCTGGGAGCCCGCCACTGGCGCGCTTCTGCAGACGCTCGCCATTCCACGGGGACAGGTCGCCATGGCCACCGGAAAGGCCGCGCTCGGCGCGCGCCGCTTCACCGTGAAGTCGACGCTCGGCTCGCCGACGGCCGGCATCGTCTCGGCGCCCTTCCTCGACGAGAACTTCCGGACGCTCGAGTACTCCATCACCGTTACCGCCAATGACGACGGGACCCTGGCCTACGAGCAGGACACCGTCTTGCAGATCGCCGGGCGGCCGGAGCCGTTCCACCACGTCGACAAGAACGTGCTCCGCCGGACGGCCCTGCCGCACCCCAACCCCGCAGCTCCGACCGCGCGCTGACCGCCGCGCCGCCCGATCGCCGGCCCCGCCAGACTTCGCGGAGCCCTCGCTTGCGGCTCAGAGCCACGGCGCGCGCGCCGTGCTCGACGAAGCGGCACGCGTCCTGCGCCCCGGCGGCCGCGCCTTCCTCTGCGATGGGCGGCGCGACGTGGGCCCCGCCGGCGCGCTCTTCTTCACCTTGTGCTCGTCGTTGTTCCTGCGGGATCGCGACATCCGATGCGCGACCGCGGGAGAACCTCAATCCAGGCCGGCGACACCGCCGGTGAGCTGCGGCATTTGCTCGCGGGGTCGAAGCTCAAGGGCTGGGGAGTCGTAGAATCGAGGGCGAACCTCCTCGTCAAGGTCGTGACCCCTTGCTCACTGCCCCCGCCGAAATGAATCGAACCGCAGCTCCCCGAGCACGACGATTCCCGCTTACCCGAGGCGCATCCCCTGAGGCCAAGCGCCGCGCCGCGGCCCTCGCGCTCCTCTCGCTCACCGCCTACGCCGTCGAGGCGCGCGCCGACGACTCCAACTTTCGGCGCTATCTCATCGGCGGCCGCGCCGGGGGCATGGGCGGCGCCTTCACCGCGCTCGCCGACGACGGCTCCGGCCCCTACTACAACCCCGGCGGAATGGCCTTCGTCCAGAAGTCGCAGGTCTCGCTCTCGGCGTCGGTCTACGGCCTGGTGAACGGCTCGGAGGCGGCGGCGCTGGGCGACGGGCACGATTTCAACTACACCGACCTCAACATCTTCCCCGTCTCCACGTCGTCCCTCTTCAAGCTCGGAGACGCGCCAGCCGGCGAAATCGCCCCGCATACCATCGCCATCAGCGTCTTCGTCCCCGACGCCTACCACGCCGACAATCGGGCGTCGCTGACCTCCGAGAACAACCAGAACGCGGTCTCTCTCACGCGCGAGGAGCAGACGCTCTGGGCCGGCGCCGCCTACGCGCATCGCTTCGGGCCTCTGGGCGTCGGCGTCGGCGCCTACGCGGTGGTCGGGACGAGCACCACCGACGCCGACCTCACGGCCGTCATCTCCTCCACCAACTTCGCCACGCTCAGCATCCGCAACGACCTCACCGTCATCGGGCTCGTGGCCTCGGTCGGCCTGCGCTGGGACGTGACCGAGGACGTGCACGTGGGGCTCTCCTTCTTCACCCCGGAGCTGGGGCTCTACGGCTCGCGCAGCGCCTTCGTGCGCGCGGTCGCGCCTCCAAATCAGACCGCGCCAGTGCCGCCCGCCGCCATCGGGGTCGTGAACCAGACGGGCCTGCACGCGAGCGCGACCCTGCCGCTGCGCGCCCAGGCGGGCCTCGCCTTCCGGTCGGGCCGGCTCACCGTCGCCGGCGACGCAATCGTCCTGGGCGCGCTTGAGACGGTGGACGATGCCGGCACCGACTTCGAGCGCCGCGTGGTGCGCAACGCCGTCGTGAACGGCTCGCTGGGCGCCGAGTGGCTCTTGACCGAGTCGGTGCCGCTGCGGGCCGGCGCCTTCACCGACTTCGCCGCCTCGCCGATGCCCGTCGCGAAGCCCCCGGGCCAAACCGACCCGAACCCGTCCAACACCTCGCACGTCGACCGCTACGGCGGCACCGTCTCCCTCGGCTACCGAACCGAGCACACCGCGACCGACGTGGGCGTCATCGTCTCGTACGGCGCGGGCAGCGACCTCCAGGCGCACAACTTCAACTACGACGACCTCATCGTCACGCGGTCCACCCAGACGCTGCTCTACGCGTTCCTCTCGTCGGCGTACCGGTTCTGAGCTGCCGGCACCCTTTGCCGCCCTGCCGTCCGGGACCCTCGAGAATCAGAGCCGTCGATGGGCGGTGACGGCGCCGTAGGAGCTCTGGAAGCCGCGGAACTTCACGCCCGTCAACGCTCCTCCGACGCCAACCCGGGTGTCGATGTTGAACACCGTGCCGGTCTCGCTGTCCAACCCGAGGCGATAGGTCAGGTTGTAAACGCCGTCGCTCACCTTGGTAATGGCATCCGGATCCCACTGTTGTCCGAATGAGGTGACCTTGTAGGTGGCGCCTTTGATCACCGTGAGGGTGTTGTCGTCGTCGGGCTGGAAGGAGGCGAGGATGGGCGTGCCTTGGTCGTCCAGGATGACGGTGAGCCACACCGCGACGACGAACGGATTGTCGGTGCAGACGTAGTCCGCGGGAACGTCGGCGTCGGCGGTGTCGACGCAGGCTGCCGTGAGGAGCTGATAACCCTGAATGGAACCGGGCTTGCCCGCGAAGACGAAGACCGAGGAGTCGAATACGGTGGTGAAGAAATAGGAAGTCGAGGGGCCACTGCCGCAGGGCGACTCCGGCCGCGACTGGTTGTAGAACCTCAGCATGCGATTGACGTCGATCACCAGGTTGAGCGGCGCGCTCGCGCCTTCGGTCAGCTCCAGCCCTCCGCGGATGGAGTACTGCTCAGGAACCGTCTCCGACAGCGCGGTTTTGCAGGGGAGCATGAGGTCGAAGTCCATCAACTCGCCCGGGAGCATGTCCTCGAAATCGGCGTTCTCGCCGCCGCCGGTCCCCTCGTAGAAGGCCTTGGACGCCTGAGTGCAGTAGGTGTGCAGGCCATGGACGGCCTGGGCGTCAGGGGCGCAGAAGTTGCCCGTCACGCACCCGGAGATTTGGGCCTTTCGGCTGAACTCCACCTGGAGGGTGTCGTAGGTCCCCGGCGCCGCCTCCAGCGTCGCGACCTTGGCGCCCGAGCCCCGCGTCCTGTGCGAGCCGCCGTCCGCCGCGATCGCCCCTCCGTCCGGCGCGCCGCTCGAATCGGCAGGGAGGTCCCATGGGCAGACCTGGTTTCCGGTCGAGGGATCGAGGACCGTGCCCACCGGGTTGTTATCGGCATCGAAGCCGCAATCGCAGCTCTCGCCGTCCTTCAGGGTGTAGGGATTACCGGCGTTGTCGATGCAATCGAAGTGCGTGAACATGTCGCTCAAGTCCACGCGGCTCCCGGCGATGGTGATGGTCTTCCCCGCAGGCTCGTCGAAGATGGGAATGGCCGGCTTGGTCGCGTCGGAGCTCGACAACGTCATCTTGCGGATGGTGATGCTGAAAGAATTGGGTGGCCCCGAGGCGATCTCGGTGTTGCAAAAGTCGCTTGGGCTCAAGGCGCTCAAGGCCCCATAGGTGCTCTGGAGGTGCTGAGCCGCAGAGGCGAAGGCGGAGGCGGAGGAGGGAGCGGCCGCGGAGTTGGGGGCTTGGACGGCCAGGCGAAGCATCGCCTTGCCCGAGGCGGGCGCGCCTGCGTCGAAGGAGGACTGGGTCTCGGTGCGGTTCGAGCTGCTGCAGGCGAAGGCCAGAAAGCACGCTGTGATGAGCGGAGCTCGGAGGCAGTGCATGACGTTTCCTAGGAGGGGGTCGAGCGCAGTGAGGCGGGCCCGCGAGTCGGGAGGACTCGAAGGGGCGGGCGTGAGCCGCCATTGAAAGAGTGACAGGATTGAACCGAGATCGGAAGGCACCGACCTGAATGCGCTCGCGTCAATGAAATGCCGGTGTATTCACTGAATGGGGCGCCTCGAAGCGTCATTGTTCTGACGTCGCAGGCAACGCGAACGCCCAAGGGCGGCAGAGCGCGGCGGCATCCTTTTCCTCTCTCGCCGGCTCTCAAGGTGCCTGGAGAAAGTTGAGCCGCCATGTCGATCCGTCCGCCCACCCGCGAGCGCACCCAACGATGGCTCCGCTCCCTGGGGCGCCTGGCGCTCCAAGGGGCGGCCGTCCTCGCCGCGGTCTTCGCCATGTCCTTCTGGAACGCCCGAAGCGCGGCGACCGGCGCCGCCCCGGCCCTCTGGGGCACGGACGTGCGCGGCCAGCCGGCATCCCTGGAGTCGCTCCGAGGGCGCCCGGTCCTCGTCCACTTCTGGGCCAGCTGGTGCGGGGTCTGCAAGATGGAGCAGTCGTCCATCGACGCCCTGGCGCGCGACCACGCGGTGCTCACCGTCGCCGCCGGCTCGGGAGGCCCCGCGGCGGTCGACGCCTTCCTGCGCAGCCAGAACCTGTCGTTCACGGCGCTCGCCGACCCGGAGATGGCGCTCGCCCATCGGTTCGGCGTCCGTGCCTTCCCCACCAGCTTCATCGTCGACCCCCGGGGCGTCATCCGCTTCGTCGAGGTCGGCTACACCACCTCGCTCGGCCTCCGGGCGAGGCTCTGGTGGGCGGGGCGCTGACGCTGCGCCACTCAGGTCTCCGGCGAGAGCTCACCCCGGGGCGCCGCGGGCTCTCCCTCGAGCGAGCGCTCGATCGCCTGCCCGATGGCATCGAGCTCGTCCACCCCGAAGCGGCGCTTCACCTCGGGGAACAGCTCGATCTCCTCGTCGCCCACGTGCTGCACCAAGGCACCGTGCAAGGTCTCCAGCCGCGCCGAGAACCCGGGGCTCGGAGGCCCGGCCCTCAACTCTGCGATCAACTCGCGAATCCGCGCGTGCTCGCGCAGGAACCGGTCGGCGCTCACGAGGATGAGGCGCGGGCTGACGACTGAGTAGAAGTATTCTTCCTCCAGGTCGAAGTGTCGCTCCAGCCCCCGCCCCATGGCCTCGAGAGCCCGCTCCCGCGGCTCCCCGGCTCCCGACTGGACCAAATCGACCACCAATGCCTCGATCCGATCGTGCTGGAGCATGAGAAAGCGGAGCGCGTTCATGCGACGAAGGTGTGTGCGCGCGCGCCGGCGGCAACCGGCCGGCGCCGCGCGGCCGAGCGCCCTTCCGACCGCCCCCCGCTCATCCAGCGGCGACTCGCGCGTGCGGCGAGGCAGCGGTCACAAGACCGTGGAGTCCACGAGCGCTGCGACCTCTCCATCGCTCAACTCGGCCGTAGGGCTCAGGTGCCGCTGCACCAACCGGCGCGCCGCGGCCGCGAGGATCCCCGCGCTGGGCCCTCCGGCGCGCGCCCCTTCGAGCAGCAGGCCCCCGGCGCACGCGAGCGTCAGGTCGTCGGCGAAGCGGCGCGCCCTCCTCGCCTGCCTCTCGGGCGGGTGGCCCTTAAGCTCATCGAAGCGGGCCGGCAGCCCCTGCGCCAGCGCCGTGAGCGCGCCCGCCTCCTCGCGCAGGGAAGCCGGCGTGGCCTCGGCCTGGGCCCTCACGTCGTCGGCGAGCACCCGGTGGCAGCCCTCCCTCCGGCAGGCGCGCAGAACGTCGAGCACCAGGATGTTCGTGGTTCCCTCCCAGACCGGGAGGACCTGCGCATCGCGCAAGAGCCGCGGCATGACGAAGTCCTCGATGTACCCGTTGCCGCCGTGCAGCTCGATTCCCTCGGACGCGGCCCAGACCGCCAGCTTGGCGGTGGAGAGCTTGGCGAGCGGGGTGAGCGCCCGTAGCCTTCGCGCGTCGAGCGCGCCGCCTGCGTCAGCGCGGTCCAGCAGCGAGGCCGCGTGGAAGACCAGGTGCTTCGCGGCGACCCGGTTGCCAAAGCGGTCGAAAGGCCGGTGCTCCGGCGAGTGTCGGTCGGCCTCGCGCGCCCAGGCGTCCACCGGGCCCGCGGCGAGCTCGCCCATGCGCTCGAGCTGCGGCGCGATCCACGCCAGGGCGTCGGCGGGCAACAGCCGCGCGAGGAGATCCTGCAGCACCGGGTCCTGCCGGTAGAAGCTCGCGCCCTCGGCGAGCGGCCGCGAGAGAACCTGGAACGGGTTTGCGACCTCCGGCCGCCGACCCGCGGGGATGCCGTTTCTCGCCGCTTCCAACTTCGGGTCTGCGTCGGCCATGGGTTCCTCCCTCTCGCTCGAGGAGATTGTCGAGCGGCGCGCCCGCGCGGGCAACGGCTCTCCGCCGCCCGAGCTTGGGGGCGGAAGACCCGCGCCAACCAGGAGGAGCGCCGCCCAGGTTGCGCCGGTTGACATGAGATCTGGTCAAGATTATGGTTGGAGCATCTTGATGCTTAAGACATCTAGGCGGCAACGACATCCTCCAGCGATCCTTCCTCCTCCCCCTCCTCGCGCTCGTCGGCCTGGCCGTCTTCGGCTGGAAGGATCCGGAGCGAGCCCGGTCGGCGCTCGTATCCGCGGCGCGTTCGGGCCTCGCCCTGCTTCCTCCCGTGCTGGGCCTCACCGCCGCAATCGGACTGACCACCGCTTCACTGCCGCCGGAGCTGATCGCGGGCCTCTTTCGCTCCCATGGCACCGCGGGCTTTCTGCTTCTCTCGGGGCTCGGGGCCTTGATCACCATCCCAGCGCCGGTGGCCTACCCCTTGGCAGGTTCGCTCCTCCGCCTGGAAGCGAACCTCCCGGCGATGGCCAGCTTCATCACGGCCCTGACGATGGTCGGCGTTCTCACCGCGCCGTTGGAGATCAAAGCATTCGGGAGATCCTTCACGCTGATCCGGCAGGCCCTCAGCCTTGCCCTCGCCTTGGCCATCGGTGCGCTCATGGGGTTGATGCTTTGAATCGGGAAACCAGGAATCTCGCGCTGGCCGGGCTCGCGGTGGTGGCGCTTCACCTGGCCCTGGCGCTCTTCAGCCCCTCGCTCGCGGCCCGATCGGCCGGGAACGGCCTGCAGGGCCTCAAGGAGGTGCTGGCCATCGTCCCCGCCGTCCTGGTCCTCCTCGCGCTGTTCAACGCGTGGGTTCCCAGGGAGATGATCGGACGCGGCCTCGGCCCCTCCTCCGGCTTCCGGGGCGTCGTGTTCGCGCTGCTGCTTGGAACCGCTGCCGCCGGGCCCCTCTATGCCGCCTTCCCGATCGGCGTGTCCCTGCGCGAGAAGGGGGCGCGAACCGCGAACCTGGTCATCTTCCTGGGAGCCTGGGCCGCCATCAAGGTTCCCATGTTGATGATGGAAAGCGCCTTCCTCGGAATCCGGTTCGCGGTCATCCGGTTGGCTCTCACGCTTCCGGGTATCATCGCGTCCGGGTTCCTGATGGAATTCCTCGAAGCTCGAACCCGATTTCTTTCGCCCCCCACCTGATCCGATGCCGCCCGCCACCCGCCATTCCCGCCACTTGCCCGCCTTCGTGCTGCTCGCGCTCGCCGACGAACCGCGCCACGGCCACGCGATCCGCGCCGCGCTCCTCGATCGCATTCCGGGGTTCGCGGGCGACCCCGGGGCGATCTACCGGACGCTCCAGGCCCTAGAGGCCGCGGGCGAGGTCCACTTCCGCTGGGACACGGATTCGCGCGGTCCGGCTCGAAAGGTCTTTAGCCTTACGCCGGCGGGGTGGGAGCGCCTGGAGTTCTGGAAGGAGGACATCGAGCGACGTCTGGCATCCCTCCAGGCGTTCCTGGCCAACTTCGAGAAGGCCCGGGAGAAGAGGCCCGGGCCTCGGAAACGCCGGTGAACGGCCGGCGCCGAGAGCGAGGCGTCGCCTCACCCGAATTCGCAGGCCATGCAGAAAGCAACGCCGAGCCTGTCGCGCCGCGAGAGCCGACGCGACTCGGAGGAGGAACCCGAGCCTGATAGGTTCCTTCTTTCATCAGGAGCGCATTCCTTGGACGTCGCCCTCTTCGACATCGACGGGACGCTCGTGGACACCGGGGGTGCAGGCCGCCGGGCCATCGGCCGGGCCGCCGAGGCGCTCCACGGCCGCCGCGACCTCTTCGACGGCGTTCCTTTCGACGGCGCCACCGACCGCGCCATCTGCCGCTCGGCGCTGGCGCGGCTCTCGCGCTCGTTCGGCGAGGCGGACATCGACGGGCTCCTCTCGGCGTACGTCGCCATGCTCGCCGACGAGGTGGCGCGCTCGCCCTACGGCATCTTCCCCGGCGTCCGGGAGTGCGTCGCCCTCTTCGAGCAGCGCGGCGTCCTCTTGGGCCTGGGCACCGGCAACGTCGAGGCAGGCGCGCGCATCAAGCTCGCCCGCGGCGACCTGAACGCGCCGTTCGCGTTCGGCGGCTTCGGCTCCGACGCCGAGGACCGCGCGCTCATCCTGCGGGCGGGCCTCTCCCGGGCGGAGGCGCTGCTCGGGCGGGCGGCGCGCGACCCGTGGATCATCGGTGACACCCCGAAGGACCTCGCCGCCGGCCGAGCAATCGGCGCCAAGGTCGCCCTCGTCGCAACGGGCCGCTACGGCGTCGAGCAGCTCGCCGCCCAGGAGCCCGACCTCTGCGTCGCGTCGCTTGCGGATCCGCGGGTGCTGGCGCTCGCCGGGTAATCGGCGACCTTGACCCGCCTGCGGGCGGGCGGATATCTACGCCTCGACTGGCAGGCCTCTCCCTCGGACGAGTGGGGCTCGCCGGCGCACCCACTGACGTCCGCCCCGAGGAATCTCGATGCGCGCCGCCCTCCTGACCGCCACGCTGCTGTGCGCCGCGGCGTGCCCCAAGTCGAGGGCCGCGCCGACGGCCAGCTACGCAGGCCCGCCCAAGGCCATTCGCCTTCTCGAGCAGACGCCCGAGGCCGAGACCGCGTCGCGCCTGGAGAAGCGAGCGGACCTCTTCGTGGCCGTCGAGAACGGCCAGCCGGTGCCGGCCATCGTCGCCACGCACACCACCGAGCCCATCAACCGGCACGGGGCGCGGGCGCTGCTCTACGGCGACGAGGCCGCGACCCGAGGGTGGAGCGTCGACAACTTCGTGTTGCTGGAGGTGGCCGATAAGGCCGGCCGCGTCATCCATCGGGTGGCCATCGGCTTCCAGCAAGGCGTGACCGCGGGCTCGGAGCAGGTCGACGCGCTGGGCCCCATGCGCTTCACCTTCAATCCCGGAGAGGTCGACGTGACCTCCCTCCTCCCGCCGGACGAGCCCGTCACCCTCAAGGCGACGGCGCTCGACGTGGGCGGCGTGGGCAGAGTGAGCGACGTCTTCTTGGTCCTCTCCGCCGAGGCCGCGGGCGGCGAGGAGGACCTGCGCGAGCGATGAAGCGCAGCTTGGGATCGCACCTCGAGCTCGGCTCGCTGCTCGCCTGCGCCGCCGGAGAGAGCGCCCTCGCCTCCGTGGAGCGCTGCGTCGGGGAGGCCCTCGACTACTTCCGCCGCGCGGACGGGAGCGCGCCGGCGAGCCGCATCGCGCTCGACCGCCTGTCCGAGGCGCTGGCCGACGATACCCGCCGCCTGTTCGTCCTGTCGCCGGCGGACGAGCCCCCTTGCGGACTTCTGGAGCTCGCGCTCGACTGCCCGGAGCCCGGCGAGATCACGCTCGCCCTGCTGGTGCTCGCCCGAGCGGCCCGGGGCCGCGGTCTCGGCCGCGAGCTCTGCCGCGACCTGTTCTCGCTCCTGCGCGAGCGCGGCTATCGCACCCTGCGGCTGGGCGTCGCGGCAGATGCGGACGCGGCCGCGCGTTTCTGGAGCTCGGTGGGCCTGTCTGAGCACGGCCAGGCTCGAGGCGTGCGCCTCTTCGAGCTCGCGCTCGGTCCGGAGTGAGCCATGGCGAAGCGCGGCGCGGCGGCGATTTGGGCGATGGCCTCGAGCCTGGCGCTCGGCTGCGCGGCATGCGAGCGGCGCGCTCCCACGTCCCCCGCGAGCGCCTCCGCGGCGAGTGAGCTTGCCGGCTCGCCGGACGGCGGGGCGCGCGAGGCGCCCGACGCGAGCGCACCCATCGCGGTGCCGCGCGGCTGCGACATCAACCTGAGCGGCCGCTACCACCTCCGCGGCCGGTCCCCGGCGCGCTACGAGGTGGAGGACGACGGGTTCCACCTGACGGCGCGGGCGCTGGGCCTCGACGCCTCGCAGACGAGCGCCATGTCCCTCTGGCTGGAGCGCACGCCCAAAGGCTTCGTGGGCCACGTGCTCGGGACCGCGCGGACCGTGGGCGGGCGGGAGTGCCCGGTGGCCTTCCCGGCGGCGCTCATCGCCTGCCGGGCCGAGGACCTGGTGATCCAGTCCGCCGACGAGCTGAGCGTGGACGAGCAGTGCCAGGTGCGCGAGAGCCCGCAGGCCGTCACCGAGAAGGTGCTCGAGCGCGAATAGAGGGCGAGAAGCCGATGAGCCGACTCGAGAAGCGACTGCTGAACGACGTGGGGCGGGCCATCCACGACTTCGACCTCATCGCCGGCGGCGACCGGGTCATGGTGGCGGTGTCGGGCGGGAAAGATTCGCTCACGCTGCTCCACCTCTTGATGCGGCTGCGCGAGCGCTCGCCGGTCGCGTTCTCGCTGGTGGCGGTGAACCTGGACCAGGGCCAGCCGGGCTTTCCGGCGAATACGCTGGAGCGCTACCTCGCCGGCCTGGGGGTGGAATACCGGATGGTGCACCGGGACACATACTCCATCGTCAAAAGGCTCACGCCGCCCGGCAAGACCTTTTGCCCGGTCTGCTCGCGCCTGAGGCGAGGCGTGCTCTACAACGTGGCGGTGGAGCTGAAGTGCACGAAAATAGCCCTGGGGCATCACCGCGAGGACCTCATCGAGACGCTGCTGCTCTCGGCGCTGTTCTCGGGGGCGCTCAAGTCCATGCCGCCCAAGCTCGCCTCCGACGACGGGCGCAATACGGTCATCCGACCGCTCGCGTATTGCGCCGAGGAGACCATTCGCGCTTTCTCGGAGGAAATGAAGTTCCCCATCATTCCCTGCAGCTTGTGCCAGACGCAGGAGAATGCGCAGCGGCGGAAGGTGAAGTCCCTGATCAACGACCTCGCCAAGGAGCACCCCGCCGTGCGCGGCAATTTGCTCCATGCGCTCGCGAACGTGCTGCCATCGCATCTATTGGACCCGCGGCTGTCCTCGAGCCGGGGCGCTCCGTCAGGAGGCGAGAACGCGGTGGAGGGCGAGGGCGCGCCCCCGCTGTCGCTCAGAACCTGAAGCCCGGCACGGCGCCAGCGCCAGCGTTCGCATCCGGACGAAAGCGAGTTGACCCGAGAGCATCCGTCAGCTTCCGGATGAAATGAGTGAGTGGAAACGCGGCCCTCATCCCGCGGCGGCACCAGGTCCGCTGAAGGGGGTCAGCTTCGACCAGCAGTGGCCGCAGACCGTGGCCGCGCGGATGCCGATGTTCCCGCATTCCGGGCATGGTCGCAGCTCGGGCTCGGGCCCCAGAGCGAGCTGCCCGACCAAAGCAGCAAACGACGCGCGCAGACCGTCTCGAGGGCTCCTGCCGTCTTCCCCTGTGCCGGAACTCGGAAGGCGTGAAATCTCACGCTCGACCATCGCGACGGCTGCGCGGAGTCGCGAACGCACAGCATCGGGACCGGCAAATTGTAGGCTGCTCATGGGACACCCCCATCGTCGAGAGACCTCGGCGACCCTTCGTCGAGATCCAGTAGAAGAATTTCGCTCTCGTCCCGCGCCGTCAGCGACACCGCGCGTTCGGCCGTGACACCGGCGCCGTCGCCCGTGGCCAAGACGAGGTCGCCGAGGGTCACCTGCCCCTGCACGAGGTGGAGCCACGCGCTCCGCCCGCGCGAGAGCTCATGGACCACGTGCTGCCCGGGGTCGAGGATGGCTGAAAACATCTGAGCGTCCTGATGGATTCGCAGCGACCCTCTTCGAGCATCCGGCGAGGCGACGATGCACAGCCCGCCCCGGCGCTCTGCCGCGCTGAAGCGCTTCTGCTCCTGATCGGGCGCAAGTCCGGCCGACGCGGAGCGAAGCCCGACCTGGAAGACGTGAGCCCAGTCGGTCGACGACGCATTCGACTCCCTGCGGTGATTTCCGCGTCTTGCGGACGTGCGCTGGAACTCACCCGCACAAATGACGCCCGACCGACCCGTCGAATCCTCATACCCGAGCGAGCCTTCGCGAGCATAGGTGACAATCTCCACATCGCGATGCGCGTGACGCGTGACGCTTGCACCCGGCGAGAGACGGCTTTCGTCGAGGATCTCGAGGGCTTTGAAACCGTCGGGGAGCACCTTCACTTTGTCCTGTGGGTAGAACGTGAGCCAGACCTCCTGGTTGCGGCGCCGGTCGTGGCGCCGCTCTTCGGCCCTGCGGAGCGTGATCATCGGCCCTTTCCTTCACCCGAATTATCGATCGCGTCGGCGACGTGAGGGCGGGACAGCGGCGACCCCTTTCCGACCGGCCCAGCCGACGAGGAGGTTCTTCATGAGAAGCTTCCCTCTTCCAGGAGAGCCGGTTGCGAGCCGCCATCGAGGCCCTGCAACGACGGAGCATTCAATGACCTTCCATGCGCCTCGGTCATAATGACGGAGTGCCCCTTATCGACTGAAGGTGCCCAGAGGTGTCTGGGAGCGGTATGAGCTGGCCTGCGGCGATCGCCTGCAGCTCGACACCCGTGAGGGTTTCCTTGTCGAGCAGCACTTTCGCCGCTTGGCGCAGGAGCTCCGTCCTGGCGCCAAGGACGGCCGTCACTCGGGTGTGCTGCTCCTCAAGCATCCGGCGCACCTCGAAATCGATCTCCCGCGCGGTTTCTGGGCTATAGTCGCCGCCGGCCTGCGCCCCGCTCCCGTCCAAGAACATCGGCCGGCGCTCGCGCTCCAGGCTGAGTTGGCCGAGCTTCTCGCTCATCCCGTAGGCCTTGACCATGCTACGGGCGATCTCGGTAGCCTTGAGCAGATCGTCCCGGGCTCCCGTCGACCCCTCCCGATAGATCAGCTCCTCGGCGACTCGACCCCCCAAGAGCACCGCGATCTTGTTTTCGAGCTCCTTCTGCGTCATCAGAAATCGATCCTCGGTGGGAAGTTGGAGCGTGTAGCCAAGCGCCGCGATCCCTCGCGGGATGATCGAAATCTTTTGGACCACGTCGAACCCCGGAATGGAGATGGCCACGAGCGCGTGCCCAATCTCATGGTGGGCTACCCTTTCCTTCTCCATGGCGTTGAGGACGCGGTTCTTCTTCTCCAATCCAGCGACGATGCGCTCTACCGCCTCCTGAAGCTCGGCCAGTCCGACCTCCTCCTTGTTGCGTCGAACGGCGAGCAGCGCTGCTTCGTTGATAATGTTGGCAAGGTCTGCGCCCACGAACCCGGCCGTCATTGAGGCGATGACTTCCAGGTCGGCATCTGGGCCGAGTGTCACCCCACGCGCGTGGACCTTGAGAATCTCAAAGCGGCCGGTCCTGTACGGCCGGTCGACGAGAACGTGCCGGTCGAACCTCCCGGCGCGCAGAAGAGCGGGGTCGAGGATCTCGGGGCGGTTCGTCGCGCCGATGAGAATGACGCCTCCGCGCGAATCGAATCCGTCCATCTCCACCAGGAGCTGATTGAGCGTCTGCTCCCGCTCCTCGTGAACCATCGGGCCGATGCCCCGCGCCTTGCCCAGGGCGTCCAGCTCGTCGATGAAGATGATGCAGGGCGCCTTCTGCTTGGCCTGGAGGAAGAGGTCGCGCACGCGAGAGGCCCCTACTCCGACGAAGAGTTCGACGAACTCGGAGCCGCTGATGGAGAAGAAGGGGACGCTGGCCTCGCCCGCCACTGCCTTGGCAAGCAACGTCTTGCCCGTCCCGGGCGGGCCGACGAGGAGGATGCCTTTGGGGATCCTGCCTCCGAGACGCCGGAACTTCTCGGGAGTCTTCAGGAACTCGATGACTTCGACGAGCTCCTCCTTGGCCTCGTCCACGCCGGCCACGTCGGCAAAGCTCGCCCTGACGTCCTTCTCCATGTAGATCTTGGCCTTGCTCTGGCCCACCGTCATGAAACCGCTCTGGCTTTGGCTTATGCGCCGGGAGAGCAGGCGCCACAATCCAAAGACGATGAGGATAGGCAGCAGCCACGAGAGCGCGTCCTTCAGGAACGTGATGTCCGGGAGGCCGGTCACCTTGACGTCTTGCTTCTGGAGGTCCCTCAGCAGGTCCGCGTCCTCGACGCGGACAGAGACAAAGGCGCCCTCCTTCGGGGTCAGGCCGGCGCGGGACTTCATGCGGCCCTCGACCAGACCCCGAGAGAGCGTGACCTCCTCTACTTTGCCCGCCACAACCGCGGCCTTGAACTCGCTGTAGGGAATACTCGGGGTGCTCCACCTGCTCGCGAACAGCGCCTGGAACAGAATGATCGCCCCGAACGCGGCGAACATGAACCAAGAGGATGCGTTTATCTTCTTGATGTCCATGGAGCAGCCCCTTCGTCTTCACGTCTCCATTTCGTCCATGAGGTCGTGCGTCCCCGCGCGCGTGGCTCCCCTCTCGCGCTTCGGTCGCTCGGCGATCAGCGCCTCCGTGGTGAGCATGAGGGAGGCCACGGACGCGGCATTCTGCAATGCCACCCGAACGACCTTGGTCGGGTCGATGACGCCCGCCTCCACCAGGTCCTGGTATTGGCTCGAAGCGGCGTTGTAGCCATACGCGCCCTTGCCTTCGCGAACGTTGTTCACCACCACGGCTCCCTCGACTCCGCCATTCTGGGCGATCTGCCGTAGCGGCTCCTCGAGGGCGCGACGAATGGTATTCACGCCGTACTGCTGGTCTCCGGGAAGCTTGAGCTTCTCCAAGGCGGGGAGGGTGCGCAGCAGGGCCACGCCGCCACCCGGGACGATGCCCTCCTCGACGGCGGCGCGGGTCGCGTGGAGCGCGTCCTCGACGCGGGCTTTCTTCTCCTTCATCTCCGTTTCCGTGGCCGCGCCAATCTTGAGGACGGCGACGCCGCCCACGAGCTTTGCCAGCCGCTCCTGCAGTTTCTCCCGGTCATAGTCCGAAGTGCTCTCCTCGACCTGCGACCGAAGTTGCTTCACGCGGGCCTGGATCGCCTCCTTCTTGCCGGCGCCTTCGACGAGGGTGGTGTGATCCTTGTCGATGGTGATCGTCTTCGCCCGGCCGAGGTCCTTCAATGTCAGGTTCTCCAGCTTGACGCCGAGGTCGTCCGTGAGGGCTTGGCCGCCCGAGAGAATCGCGACGTCCTTCAGCATCTCCTGGCGCCGGTCGCCGTAACCCGGCGCCTTGACCGCGCAGACGTGGAGCGTCCCGCGAAGCTTGTTGACCACCAGCGTCGCCAGCGCTTCGCCGTCGACGTCCTCGGCGAGCACGAGCAAAGGCTTTCCCGACTTGGCCACGAGCTCGAGCAACGGCAGCAGCTCCTGCATGCTCGAGAGCTTCTTCTCGTGAATGAGGATGTACGCGTCGCTGAAGACGACTTCCATCCGCTCGGGGTCGGTGATGAAATAGGGTGAGAGATAGCCGCGATCGAACTGCATACCCTCGACGACCTCGAGGGTGGTCTCTATCGACTTGGCTTCCTCGATGGTGATGACGCCTTCCTTGCCGACCTTTTCCATCGCCTCGGCAATCAGGTTGCCAATGGTCTCGTCTCCGTTGGCGCTGATGATGCCTACCTGGGCGATCTCATTCCTTCCCTTGGTGGGTTTGGATTGCCTCTTCAGCTCGGCGACGACGACCTCGACCGCGGCTTCGATGCCGCGCTTGATGTCCATGGGATTGGAGCCCGCGGCGACGAGCTTGGTGCCCTCGGCATAAATGGCCTGGGCGAGCACGGTGGCGGTGGTGGTGCCGTCGCCGGCCACGTCGGAGGTTTTGGACGCGACCTCCTTCACCATTTGTGCGCCCATGTTCGCGAAGTGGTTCTCGAGCTCGATCTCCTTGGCGACGGTGACGCCGTCCTTGGTGATGGTCGGCGCCCCCCACGAGCGCTCGAGCACGACATTTCTACCGCAGGGCCCGAGGGTCACTTTCACCGCGTTGGCGAGAGTATCGAGGCCGACTCCGATCTGCTTGCGGGCGTTGCTGTTGAAGAGAATTTCTTTAGCGGCCATGGAGCTGCCTTTCTATGATTCGAGGATCGCGAGGACGTCATCCTCGCGCAGAATGAGGTGATCCTTCCCGTCGAGCTTCACTTCCGAGCCCGTGTACTTGCCGATGAGCACCTTGTCGCCAGCCTTGACCGCGAGCGGCTGCGTCGTGCCGTTCTCGAGGACCTTGCCGTTGCCCACGGAGATGACCAGCGCCTGGAGCGGCTTCTCTTTGGCGGTGTCGGGAATGAATAGGCCGCCGGGGGTCTTGTCTTCCTCGGCGAGTCTTTTGGCCAGAATTCGGTCATGGAGAGGACGAACCTTCATGCGCTGCCTCACTTTGTGCGCTGGAGCGCTTCATTGCGGTGGCGAAGGAAATGCGGTGTCCGAGCCACCGCGTCGGAACGAAAGACCAAAGAGTTCGAATTTTCGACGACCTGCACCTCGATGGGCCTCGGGCCACGGCCCCAGGGCTTTCGTTCAGGCGGTTGAGGCTTGCCGGTCGCGTGGGCCCTGGTCCTCTTCTCACAGCTACAGCAGCTTTCGAGCCAGTGATGACGCGCAAACAAGTTCAGACGTTTGCGTCGAAATTCGTTCCGGAGACCTGGCTTCTCAAATCAATATGACGTAGCGTCTCCTTCAATTCGATGGAGAAAGGCAGCGGATGCGCGTCGACGACCTGGACCACAAGGAGCTCCTAGAGCTGGACCCGGACGGAGGCGTGATCCGCTTTGCCGGTCAGCGAGCGCTCCTCCTCGACGCGGTGGCGATGGGGATCCTGCGGAATTACCTTGTCGAGAGCTTCGGCCTTACGGCCGCTCGCACCGTGCTGACCCAGTTCGGCTTCGCCCACGGTTGGCGCATGGCGGAAGCCATGCAAACAGAGTTCAAGTGGGACAGCGACGAGGACTGGCGGCGCGCGGGCACCCGAATTCACGCCCTGGAAGGGCTTTTTCGCGTCGAGCCGGGAGGCAAGGGGCCGCTGTCCAGGGAGGGCGTGATGCTCACCGCCTCGTACGAGGCGGAGCAGCATCTCTTGCACTTCGGGCGCTCCGATGTGCCTGTCTGCTGGACCATCTGCGGCCTCACGAGCGGGTACATCAGCCGAAGCTCCGGCAAGGAAATCTACGTCCTCGAGGATCGCTGCATGGGCAAGGGCGATGCGGCTTGCCGACTCTTCGGGCGCACGCGCGAGGAGTGGGGCGACGAGCGCGCCGAGGAGCTGCGTTTCTTCGAGCCGATTCGCCTCAAGGAGTGCCTCGACGTCTCGCTCCATCGCGTGACCGAGACATTGAAGGTGGCCGAGCGGAAGCTCCGAGAGCACCGGCGAGCCCTGGTCCGCGTGGCGCGCGATGTCGACGCGCCGTTGGGGATCGTCAACCGGAGCTCTGCGATGCAACAGGTCGTCGACCTGGCGCGTCGCGTGGCCAAGGTCGATTCCACCGTGCTCATCACCGGCGAGAGCGGCTCGGGCAAGGAGCGGGTCGCGCGGCTCGTCCACGAGGAGTCCACGCGCGCGGCGGGTCCCTTCATCGCGGTCAATTGCGGCGCCATCACCGAGACGCTCCTCGAGAGCGAGCTCTTCGGGCACGCGCGCGGGGCATTCACCGGCGCGACGCAGGACCGGCCGGGCCTGTTCGAGGCGGCCAACAGCGGCACGCTCCTGCTCGACGAGGTCGGCGAGGTCTCGCCGGGTATGCAGGTCAAGCTGCTGCGCGCGCTCCAGGAGAGAGAGGTCCGGCGCGTCGGCGAGAACAAGAGCCGGCGGGTCGACGTGCGCGTCCTGGCCGCCACCAACCGCGATCTCGCCCATGGCGTCGCGGGCGGCTCTTTCCGGCAGGACCTTTACTATCGGCTGAAGGTGGTCGAGCTGAGGGTGCCGTCGCTCCGCGAGCGAAGAGACGACGTCCTCCCGCTCGCTCGGGTGTTGCTTGCGGACGTGGCACTTCGAATGAAGCGCAAGATCGCCGGCCTCGCCCCGGACGCTGCCGATCAACTGCTGCGATACGAGTGGCCCGGGAATGTCCGCGAATTGGAAAACGCCATGGAGCGCGCCGTCGCGCTCGCGCGGGGAAGCCGGGTGGAGCTCGAAGACTTGCCCGAGGAGGTCCGCCGGGCATTTCCCAGACCCGTCGCTGCCAGCGGCGCGGTGCGGCCGCTCGATGAAGTGGAGAAGGAGTACATCCTCGCGGCGCTCGAGCTGAATGGCGGCAACCAGACGGTCACGGCCCAGCAGCTCGAGATCGGCTCGGCCACGCTGTACCGCAAGCTCAAGAGCTACGGCCTGATCGGCCGAAAGCGTGCGCAGTGAGGTCGAGGCGCCGTGCGTCGGGATCGAGAGCGGGAGCAAGCGGGCTCCACAGCTCGTGCGGGGACTGCCGCGCAGTTCGGGATCCGGGCAGTCCGAGCGAAAGCGGCCCAGCCGCTGGCTTGGCTCAAGCCCGCTCAGGCTCTCCCCTTCCCCGCGCGCGGGGAAGGGGCCGGGGGATGAGGTCTCCGCATTCCGAAGTCGATTCTGCGCGTTCATCGCGAATCTGCCGCCGTGGTGGAGAAGACGGAGAAGACATGAGCCCATCGCAGCACCGCCCCCCGGACCCCGTCGCCTCCCAACCGCGTCCTCCAGCTCTCGGGCCTTCCCGTCCTTATGCGAAGAGGGGTGTCGCCGGACGAAAGTCCGCCGACGTCAGCGAGCTGTCACTCAGGGTGCGGGATTCAGGCCCAACTGCTCGTCGACCTGGACCTCGGCAATGACCCAATCGTCTTGCGCTGAACCGCCCTTGAAGCCACGACGCTCGGCGGCAAAGTAGGCCGCCCGGGCAATCATCGCGTGTCGGGCCGGCCCATCGACAAGAGGGAGAGGCGGCGAGTGGGCCTTTGGGCCCGAATCGATGGGGCGAGCTGCCTGTTCGGTGCTCTTGGCGGGACTCTCCGACCCGTCTTTCCCCTTTGGTTGGAACCCGCTCTTGACCGCGTCCGGCAAGGCTGGCGGCATCGGTTCGGGCCGATGCGGCGCCGGGATCGGCGCCACAGTAATATTGCTATGCTCGGGGGTCTGCCGGCTGCCCTTCGTGAAAGTCGATGACATTTCTTCTCCTTTGGCGGAAACGCCCGGGGATGTTGGACTCACAATGCCGCCAATCTTCACTGGCAGCGGCGAAGCCGGCATCCATCGCGGCCGGCGAATCAAGTGTCTCACCGCCTGCGCGGCCAGGCGGGATACTTCCAGAGGCTCTGCGCTGCCTCGACCAGCTTCGGTAAAGACCTCTGCAATCAGGTCTCCCAGCCGGCCAGCTCTGTGCGTCTTTCCATGAGGCGCTCTTCTTGGGTATCCACACTGCCGAACGCAGTCGCGGACGCTTCTGCGCTGGTCGGAGATGCAGCTGATGTGCCATCAGCAAGGGGACTCGGAAGACAACAAGATACGGTCGCGAGGTTGCTTGGCGACGCAGAACTTCACTCAAAACGATGTCCCACTACTGCAATGTGATGGGGGACTGATGACGATGCGCGTTGAGAAGCCGCTTTTTGCCGCAGCGAGGCCCATCGAGTCGGTGGGCAATCATTGCACACTCCTTCCTCGCTCCCTGCCCGATCGCTCCGCAACCATCTCGAGAACCGGAGCAGCGAGCTCGGTCCGGTTCATCCTCGCGGCGCGATCGCGATTCGCGCCCGAGTTTCAGTCGCCGAAGCTGGTGCCGATGCTTCGGGCCGCGCGGATGAGGAAGTGGTCCGAGGGCACCTTGCGGATCTTCCCTGCGACCTCCTGGAGCGGCACCGCGCCGAGCTGGCCGTTCCTCTTGACGACGACGATTCCGGATTCTCCGGCCATGAGGAGCTCGAAGGCGTGGAAGCCGAATTCGGTCGCGAGCAGGCGGTCCTCGGGTATCGGCGTTCCGCCGCGCTGCACGTGCCCCAATACGATGGCGCGAGCCTCGATTCCTGTTTGCTTTTCCACCGCTTCGGCGACGAACCGGGCGACGCCCCCCAGGCGAATCGGGTCAGGCGAGCTCGGATCGAGTCGCTCGACGAACCGATGGCCCCCGACCTGGGTCGCGCCCTCACCCGCGGCGATGATGGTGAATCGCTTGCCGAACCTGCTGCGCTCGACGCATTTCTCCGCCACCTTCCCGAGGTCAAATGGGATCTCCGGGAGGAGGATCACGTCGGCGCCCGACGCTACCCCCGCGTGCAGGGCGAGCCACCCCGCGTAGCGCCCCATCAGCTCCACGACCATGACCCGATGATGGCTGGAGGCCGTGGTGTGCACCTTGTCGAGCGCCTCGGCGGCGGTCTGCACGGCTGTGCCGTGGCCGAAGGTGATGTCCGTGCCCCACAGGTCGTTGTCGATCGTCTTGGGCACGCCGACGATGCGAAGGCCTCGGTCCAGCAATTGCGTCGCGCCCGTCATCGTACCGTCGCCGCCGATGACCACCAGCGCATCAAGGCCCGCGCGCGTGCAGTGCTCCACGACTTCGTTTCGCGCGTCGCGCGTCACCCACTTGTCCCCCCGCGGAACGGCATAGGCAGAGGGATTGGCCTTATTGGAAGACCCGAGAATCGTCCCTCCCATCGTGAGGATTCCGCTCAGCTCGCGAGGGTGGAGACGCCGCATGCGGTTCTCGATCAGCCCAAGAAAGCCGTCTTCGATACCGATCGCCTCCACCCCACCGTTGAGCGCGGCTCTGGCGACGGCGCGGATAACGGCGTTCAGGCCCGGGCAGTCGCCTCCGCCCGTCAGGATGCCGATGCGCTGAGGCCGTCCGCTCATAGCCTGCTCCGACTCTTCTCTGCGAAGCGAATCAGCTGCGGAGCCTCTCGCCCGAAAGCTCCCGCTCTTGGCTTGGAACGGTTCGGCTGGAAGCCGAAATCGATCGCCCTCACCATGCGGACGCGAGCGTCGTGGATGTTTCGCTTCACTGCGGTTCCCTGCGTCCCGGAAGCCGCCGCAATGTCGTCGTACGACAGCCTGCCGAGGTCGCGCAAGACGAGCTGGGCCCGGTGCACGGCAGGGAGGTTGGCCGCGGCGACCGCCCAACGTCGGCAGGAACTGGCCGGGGCTTTACCCTCACTCGACCCGGCCCGTGCGCCCGGCAATCGTCCGATCGTCCCAATTCGTGGGGCCAGCCGAGGTACCGCGTCGATCGCCTCCCTGGACCGAAGGCAGCGCATGATCCGGCGCCCGTTCAACTTGACCAGGGTGGACGAGAACGCCTCGCCTGGCGGAAGCTGCGACACCGCCTCCCATGCGCTCGCGAACGTGTCCAGAAGAACGCGTTCGGCGTCCTCGCGACTCTGCAAGGCCGCGAGCGTGAGGCTGTAGATGCGCGAGCGATGGCGCCCGACCAACTCGAAAAACGCCTCCCGGTCGCCACGGCGGGCCCTGCGAAGAAGCATTCGCTCCGGGACGGCCCGAGGGAGGCCAGACTTCCTGGTTGCCTGCTTCATGTCGCGCTCCTCCGTGCACTCGGGGGTCTCCAACGCGGCGCCAAGCATCTACCCGCCACCGTTTCCCTTGAAGAAGCGCTCCGACGAGTTGATGACCTCCGGTGCGGAATGAAACGGTTTCTCCTTGCCAGCGGCCCGGCCCAACGTCGCGACCCCAGCCAAGTCGCCGATGATGTTCACCAGCTCGGTATTCATGGGAATGACGATCTTGGCATTCGAGGAAAGCGCCGTCTCAACCGCGATCAACCGACGCAGCAGCTGCGCATTGCCGACGAAGAACTTGTCGGCAGCCTCGTTCACGAGCTGGATGGCCTGAGCCTCTCCTTCGGCCTCGAGAATCTTGGCCTGCTTGATCCCCTCGGCCCGCTTGATCTCCGCCCTTCGCGCTCCGTCCGCCATGGTTTCCGTGGCCGTGGCGAAATCCACCGCGGCGACCTTCTCGTTCTCGGCTTTCACGACCTTGTTCATGGTCACCTGAACGTCACTTGGCGGGTCGATTTCCTTCAATTCGGTCCTGACGATCTCGATGCCCCAGTGGTTCGTCTCGTCTCGCATGGTCCTTTGAAGCTCGCTGTTGATCTTTCCGCGCTCGCTGTTCGCGGACTTGAGCGTCAGCGTGCCGATGATGTTCCGTAACGTCGTCCTCGCCAGATTGACCATCTGGTACTGATAATCGAACACGCTATATTGGGAGCTCTTGATGCTCTCTTCGTCGCTCCTGACCTTGAAGTAGACTTGGGCATCCACCCTTGCATTGAGTTTGTCGCTTGTGATGATCTCCTGGGGCTCCGCGTTCACCATGACCTCGGTAATGTTGACGGTGATCATCCGGTCTACGCCCGGGATGACCCAGTTGAAGCCTGGCATCGCAAGGCGCTTGTATCGTCCAAAACGCTCGATCAGGCCGCGACTCGTGGGCCGAACGACCCTGACCCCCGAGGTGAAGAGCAGCACCAACACGGCGATCCCGAGTCCGATGATGAACATGAGCTCCTCCAAATAGGTTCTTCGATAACGCACGGCCGGAGCCCACTTTTCGGACTTCGCCTTAAGACCCGCGTCCCAGCTACCGAGCGCGCGCCCGCAAACAAGTGACGCCCTTTTTGTAGGCCAATGACCTGCTAACGCAGTTTCCGGGCCACCGCAGGACCACTCCGCACTTTCAGCCACTTGCTCCCCCCCGTCGCTCGCGTCGCTCGTTGGGCACAGTCAAAATGAAGTACCCGTCCTTCAATTCGACTGAGGCCGACCCTCGGGGCGAGCCGGCGCTCGAGACGGCGGGGAGGAGTCAAACCGCCGTCGGCGCCACCTGCAGCACCGCAACCCGGGGCTCGATCTCCCGCGAAGGCACAGCGCGCGGCACAACCGGTGCAGTGGTTTCCGGGAAAGTTGATTCACGAATTGTCTTTCGGAGCCTTGACGGTCGAGCACCTTCAGGCCGGCCTTGGGAGGCGAGCGACCGAACATGCATGTCGTGGTGACGAGCTTCTTCTTAAGTCAAACCTGGTTCGCCGTGGTGCTGCTTTTCGGCGTGGTCGGCCTGACAGCTTGCACACCACCCGACACATTCGCGGTTCCCGAGCCCGCGCGCGAGGCCCTGTGCTGCGCGGCGGCGCCTTGGAATAGGGTTCTGAAATGAAGACACGGACGCTCCCCCTGACAATGGCGGCTGCTGCGGTGCTCTTGATGAGTCTCGCACGCGACGCTCGCGCCGACTTCGAAAGAACCTCGTGGGGCATGTCTGCGGCCGAGATTCAGAAGCTCTACCCGGGCGGCTCTTCCCACGAGTATCGTGGCGGCGAAACTCACTACCGGGTCATCCAGGCCGCTTATGGGCAACCCTCGGCGCTGGTGACCTTCTGCATACGTTCAGAGACGGGGCTTTCACGCATCGCGGTCGAGATTGCAGCGCGAAATGCGCAGGCCGCCCCCGGGGCCTACAACCGGCCTGCCTCGGGCAATGCCGCCGAAATCCGCGACGACGTGGTCAAGGCGATAACGGCCGATTTCGGGGCGCCTACGACCATTGAAGGCAGCGTTCCCGGCGCGGGCGTCGTCATTTGGGATCAGAAGAGACCTGAGTGGGCCGTTCTTGCTTCGATTCCGGATGCCTCAGGGCGCGTTCAACTGCTCCTCCGCCTCTACAATCTCGATCACTGCGCTCCCAGCTCTTTCGAGGACTCGGATGCGGGATGCGGTTTCTGGGCGACGCCGCCGGCGTTTTGGTCGGCCGAAGGAAGTTTTGGGGCGAAATGGGGAATGGGGCCGGCGGACGTGAGAGCTTCATATCCGAATCTGGCTGGCGACCCATCGGTCGGAGGGGCAGTCCAGGCCTACACCGCCAAAGCGGACGTGGAGGGTCGTGTCGATATTCGGTTCGACTTCTTCAAGGGGCGATTGGTTGCCCTGACTCTATCGCCAGGATACCTGATGGAGAGTGCGCGATGGCGAGAGCGGATTCTTACCATCCTGCGAAACAAGTATGGAGCGCCCATCGAAGCTCCCACGGCGGCTCAGGTCCAGACGGCCGAGTCGGGAGCGTCTGCGGAGCCCCATGCCCTTGCTTGGCGGTGGATACACGATGGGACCCGGATCGTGCTCGACTACGTCGCACCGGCGACGCCGAGGCTCCAGTACATTGAGGTCGCCTCTCGTGAGGAATTGGAGGCCTCTCGGCGAGCGCTCGAGGCGGCAATCGCCAAGAAGAGCAAGGACCGCTTCTAGGCAACGAAGACCAGGTCCGCACGGGCGAGCGAGCGCTCATTGCAGCCGGCGCGACGGCCCCGAGCACGCACGAAGCGAGGCCTACCCTTTCCGAGACGCCCCATTCGGCGCCTCCGCCACCTCACCCGCCCATTCGGATTGGCCTATACTCGCAGGCCGTCGAGTGAAACCCTTGCTCGGGGTCCCCCCATGCGACGTCTCGGCTGCTGCCTCCTGTCCCTGGCCGTGCTCAGCTGCTCCAAGCCCATCGAGGAGCAGTGGATGCGCGCCACGGAGGCAGGCAGCAAGTGCACGCCGGCGCTCATCGGCGACCTCCTCGTCTTCGGCAATGAAGGCGGCTACGTCCACGCGCTCGACCGCCAGGGCAACGAGCGCTGGAGCTTCACCGCCCACCGCGACGTCATCGGCACGCCCGTCAGCGCGGGTGAGCTCGTGCTGTTCGGCAGCGTCAACAACCTTTTCTACGCCGTGCAAGCCCAGACCGGTCGCGAGGCGTGGAAGTTCTCGTCCCGCGACCGGATCAAAGGCAATCCGCTCGTCTACAAGGGCCGCGTCTACTTCGGCAGCTACGACCGGCACCTCTACGCCCTCGACGCCGCCACCGGCCAGCTCGCCTGGCAGTTCCCGCCCGCATCCGCGGCTCCCTCGGCGGCCCCGGCCCAAGCGCCTGCCCCTACCCTGGGCGCCCTCCGCACCGCGCTCCTCAAGCCGGGCGAGCCCACCGCGGCCGCCTTCGCCGAGGCCGCCGCAGCACCCACAGCGCCGCTCGACGTCGGCGAGTTCTCGTACGCCATGCCCACTGCCGTCGACGGCGTCATCTACGTCGGCAACCTGGACAAGCACCTCTACGCCCTGGACGCGGCGACCGGCGAGATGAAGTGGCGCTTCGCGACCGGCGGCGGCATCACCTCCGCGGCGCTGCACGACAGCGGCGTGCTCTACTTCGGCAGCAACGACCACAACCTCTATGCGCTGGAGCTCGCGACCCAGAAGCCGAAGTGGAAGTTTTCGACGGGCGACGAGGTGAACGCGAGCCCGGTCATGGCCGACGGCGTGATCTACGTGGGCAGCGTGGACGCAAAGCTCTACGCCGTCTACGCCGCCACCGGGAGCGCGAAGTGGAGCTTCCAGACCAAGGGCCGTGTCGTTGCGGCGGCGGCGCTCTACAAGAACCTGGTCTTCGTGGGAGCGGGACCCGGCGACGGGACGCTCTACGCCCTGGACCGCGAGTCGGGGCGCCCATTCTGGACCTACGAGACCGGCACCAAGATCGAGGCCGACCCCGTCGTCGCCGACGACCGGCTCTACCTGGTCAGCGGCGACGGCAAGCTCACCGCGTTCCGCATCGATCGGACGAAGTGAGCCGGGCCACACCGCCTCCTAACCCGGCCGAGCCGGAACCAAAGAGGGCTGCCTTAGGAATCGCGCAGAAATAGATGCTCCGAATCTCAACGTCCGAGGCGCAAAGGATGGCGAGGCGCGAGGAGGGCGCATGCCAGAGGGCATGTAAGCGACGAGCAACAACGCCAGCCGGGATGGATCGGACGTTGAGATGGAGCAGGTATTTCGGAGCGATGACTTAGGCTCCAGACCCCAGGCTTCAGGAGCTGCATTTCCCTGGAGCCTGGAGTCTTTGCCAGCCTGCACAAGAGCTCGCGCCGAAGGGACACTCTCGCGGCCGGCCGGCCGCTCGCCGAGCGAGCGTTGAAGGCTCGCCGCCCCTTTTTGCCCCGGGCGCCCTCCTGCCTGAGACTTGCGGGCGGAGCGGCCTTGAGCGTAATCAAAGCCCGGCTCGCTCGTGAACGAGGCGTCGATGTCCGAGATTCTCCAGGGCGCTCCGCTGGCGCCCTCCCCGCCGCGGCCGCGCGACTCCGCGGCCGTGATTCTGTGGCGCAGGACCCCCGAAGGCCCCGAGCTGTTCTGGGTCCAGCGCGGCAAGGCCCTGCGCTTCTCCGCGGGCTTCTGGGCGTTCCCCGGCGGAAGCGTCGACAGCGCCGACCACCACCAGCGGGTCGAAGAGGCCTCGGGCGAGCAGGCCCCGCTGCGCGCCGCGGCCGCGCGCGAGCTGTTCGAGGAGGCGGGCGTCCTGGTGGCGCGCCTGCCGCGGCCGCCGCCGCGCGACCTCGTCGCCTCGCTCCGGCGCGAGCTCCTCGAGGGCCGCGCGAGCTTCGCCTCGGTCCTGGAACGGCTGGGCGCGCGGCTGCACGTCGACGACTTCCTCCCCGCCGGCCGGTGGATCACCCCCGAGTTCTCCACCATCCGCTTCGACGCCCGCTTTTACCTGTGCGAGCTGCCCGCTGGGCAGGCGCCGGAGGTCTGGCCGGGCGAGCTCGCCAGCGGCGGCTTCGTCCGGCCCGCCCAGGCGCTCTCGGCCTGGTCGCACGGCGAGGCGCTGCTCCACCCGCCCATCCTCCACGCCATGCGCACCTTCGAGGTCTGCGGTCTGGACATCGCCTCCGCGCTGCCGCGGCTGCGCGAGCCGCCCATGACGGTGGACCACGTCGCCGAGCGCATCGAGTATCAGCGCGGCATTTTCGCCTTTCCCCTGGAGACGCCGACCCTGCCCCCGGCGCGCCACACTGCCTGCTACATCGTCGGCAACCGCGAGCTGCTGCTCGTGGACCCGGGGTCGCCCTTCCCGCACGAGCAGGTGCGGCTCGCCGCCTTCGTGGCCCACTTGACGCGCGAGGGGCGCAAGGTGGTCGGCGTGCTGGCGACGCACCACCACGGGGACCACGTCGGCGGCCTTCGGGTCGCCGAGCACGACCTCGAG
Organism: uncultured delta proteobacterium; assembly: GCA_963772225.1. GTDB lineage: Bacteria > Myxococcota > Myxococcia > Myxococcales > UBA5297 > CAVYWD01. Next base: position 1,166,217 of record CAVYWD010000001.1, read on the forward strand.
GTCCCGGTCTACGCCCACCCGCTGACGGCCGCGCGCATCGGCGGCGCCGACGAGCTCCTCCAGGACCACCAAGTCCTGCGGCTCGACGGCGACCCGCCCCTCGAGCTCGAAGTGCTGCACACGCCCGGGCACACCCGGGGGCACGTCTGCCTCTTCGAGCGGAGCAGCCGAGCGCTTTTGTGCGGCGACATGGTCTCGGGGCTCTCGACCATCATCATCGACCCGCCAGAGGGCGACATGGCGGCCTACGTCGCCTCGCTGAAGCGGCTCACCGCGCTCGAGCCGCGGGTGCTCTACCCCGCCCACGGCGGCGTGATGGTCGAGGGCGCGGCGAAGCTCGAGGCGGCGCTGGAGCACCGCGCCCTGCGCGAGGGCCTAATCCTCGACGCGCTCTCGCAGGGGCCGCGCGAGCTCGCCGAGGTCGTCCGCCACGCCTACCAGGACACGCCCACCGCGCTCTGGCCGCTCGCCACGCGCAGCGCGCTCGCAGGCCTCCTCAAGCTGGAGCGCGAGCGGCGCGTCGCGCGCTCGGGCGACCGCTGGAGGCTCGTGTCTTGACCGCCGAGACCCCCTTCGCCTCCCCGCCGCCGAAGGTGACGCTCGTCAACGCCTTCGACCGGCCCTACGACAACGCGGTCGCCGCCGCGCGCACCTGCTACAGCAGCCGGGTCGTCTCGGCCGACGACGTGGCGCGCGACGAGAAGGCGCGCGCGCTGCGCGACCGCATCGCTCGCGAGACGTACGCCGCCGGCCACCACACCACGCTCCAGCACGCAACCTTCCAGTTCACGCTGGAGAACGTCTCCCGGCAGCTCGTCTGGTCGCTCCTCCACGCGCACCCCTTCTACAACAGCGAGCAGGTGAGCCAGCGTTACGTGGAGGTCGCCCCTGGAAACCTCCTGGTACCGCGCCTGCCGGAGCGCCAAGAGGCGCTCTACCGCTCTGCCGCCGAGCGGATGGTCTCCTGCTACCAGCGGCTCACGGCCGAGCTGGCCGCCCCGGCGCGCGACGAGTACTTCCGCATCTTCCCCGCGAGGAAGCGGGAGGCGGAGCGCTGGGTGGGGGCGGTCAAGAAGCGGTGCCAGGAGGTGGCGCGCTACATCCTGCCCATCGCGACCTTCACGCACCTGTACCACACGGTCTCGGGGTTGACGCTGCACCGCTACCACCGCCTCTGCGAGCAGTACGACGTTCCCCGCGAGGCGTCGCTCGTCGTCGAGGAAATGATCGCCCAGGTCGACGCCCGCGACCCGCTCTTCTTCCATGCCGTCGAGGACCCCATCCCGCTCGAGGAGACGCTGGAGCACGCGCTGCTCGTCGAGGGCGGCGTCGTGGCCGGCGGCGCCACCGCGCGCGCGTTCGCCGCCGAGTTCGACGCCTCGCTCGCGGGCCGGCGCGCGAAGCTCGTCGACTACAGCGTCCACGCCGAGAGCACCCTGGCCCAGGCGGTGCGCTCGGTCCTGGGGCTGCCGCGGGCCGCGCTGTCGGACGACGAGGCCATCCTCCGGGTGCTCTCCCCGAAGCTGAACCCCTACCTCTCCGAGGCGCTGACGCTCTCGACCGTGGCCAAGGTGCCCCGGGCGCTCTCGCACCCTCACTACACTTTCCGCAAGAAGCTGTCGCACACGGCCGACTCGCAGGACCAGCGCCACCGGATGGTCCCCGCCTCGCGGCCCGTCCTCCACGCGCAGTATGGCGGCGCCGGGGGCGAACCAGACGTCGTGGTGCCGGAGCTCATCGCGCGGGTGCCGGCGGCGAAGGCGCTGTTCCTGGAAGAAGCCGCGCGCGCCTACCAGGACATCGACCGGCTGCTCGACGCCGGGGTTTCGCCGGAGCTCGCGCTGTACCTCTTGCCCAACGCCTTCCCGGTCCGCTTCGAAGAATCGGGCGACCTGCTCCACCTCCACCACAAGTGGACCACCCGCCTCTGCTTCACCGCCCAGGAGGAGATCTGGCGGGCCTCGGTGGACGAGGTCGAGGAGGTCCGCGCGGTGCACCCGCGCATCGGCGCGCACCTGATGCCTCCGTGCCAGCTCCGCGACCTGGCCGGCGCGCGGCCGCTCTGCCCCGAGGGCCCGCGGTTCTGCGGCGTCCCGGTGTGGCGGCTCGCGGTCGACGAGCTCCAGCGGGTGCTGTGACCCCAGCGAATTGAATACTTCGCCGCCGCGCCAAGTCTCTTCAGACACACCTCGGAGGTCGCCATGAAGAAGCTCGCGTTGATCGCCGCCTTGTCGTTCTCCTTCGCATCTTCAGCCGCGCTCGCCGACGTCCGCTACGTCCCCGGCGTGCGCGTCGCCATCGGTCCGCCGGCCCTCCGCCACGAGGTGGCGCCGGTCGCGCCCTCGCCCCGACATCTCTGGATCGGGGGGCACTGGGCGTGGCGAGGGAACGCGCACGTGTGGCTCACCGGCCACTGGGCGCTGCCGCCTGGGCCCGGCTATGCGTGGGAGCCGGCCCGCTGGGAGAATGCCGCCGGTGCTTGGACGTTCTACGAGGGCCATTGGCGTTCGTCGGAGCCGGTCGACCCCGCGTACGCCTATCAGCCGGCGCCGCCCCCGGTGAACCCGGTCTACGTCGAGACGGCGCCGCCCGCGCCCATCGTCGAGGTGCGCCCCGCCATCCCGTTCGAAGGCGCCGCCTGGATTCCCGGATACTGGCATTGGAACGGCACCCACCACGCCTGGGTGGCGGGCCGATGGTCGGCGCGGCCCGCGGGTCACGAGTGGCATGAGCACCGCTGGGAGCAGCGGGCCGACGGCCGGTGGGGATACCAGCCCGGGCGCTGGCAGCCTCAGGAGCGCGAGCACAACGACGGTCGCGACCACGACCGGCGATAGATAGGGCCGTCGGCTCGACCCAACGCTCGTCAGTCGACGCGGCGGAGGTGCGCCCCATGGAGCGGCGCCCTCCGCCGTTCTCTGTTCCCGACACCTGAAATGCCAGCCGATTCACCGGTCGGCCGACGGCTTCACCCGCGCCAACAGCTGGCTCAAGGCCTGGACGCTGGGCGGCTTGGCCATGTGGTGGTCGAAACCCGCGCGCGTACACCGGGCGATGTCCTCGGGGTCGGCGTAGCCCGTCAGCGCCACCAGCGGCGTGCCCGTCAGCTCCGGGTCCGACCGCAGAGCCCGGGCGACGGCGTACCCGTCCATTCCCGGCAGGCCGATGTCGCAGAGCACCACGTCGGGTCGGAAGCCCCGGGCCTTCTGGATGCCGTCCGGCCCCGTCGCGGCGACCTCGACCGCGTGCTTCATGAGCTGCAGAACGGCGCGCAAGCTGTTCGCGGCCTCGGGGTTGTCTTCGATGACGAGGACGCGCCGCGGCGCGCCCCAGCGCAGTGGCGCCGAAGCCGAAGCCGGAGGCTCCTTGAGCGCGGGCCCCGCCTGGGCACGCAGCGGGAGCACCACCTCGAACATGGTGCCCAAGCCCGGCCCCATGCTCAGCGCCGCGACGCTGCCGCCGTGCAGCTCGACCAGCCTTCGCACCAGCGACAGCCCCAGCCCGAGCCCGCCCTTGCCCCGGTCGAGCGTGGTCTCCGCCTGCGTGAAGGGCTCGAACAGGTGCGGGACGATCTCCTGGGGAATCCCTGAGCCGGTGTCTCGGACCCGGACGATGGCCCGGCCCGCGGGATCCCGCTCGACCGAGGCGGTGACCGTCCCGCCCGAGGGCGTGAACTTGGCCGCGTTCTGCAGCAGGTTCGCCACCACCTGGGACAAGCGGGTGGCATCGCCCAAGACGCCGACCTCCTCGGGCGGCGTGTCCACCAGGAGCGTGAGGCCGGCGCCGTTGAGCAGCGACCGGTGGTCCTCCGCGGTGCGCCGCACCAGGTCCCCCAGGTTGAGCGACTCGCGGCTGAGCTGGATGGCGCCGTGCGCGGCGCGGCTGGCGTCGAGCAGCTCGTCCACCAGGCGGACCAGGTGATTCACCTGCCGGTCGATGACCGACAGCGCCCGCTTCGCCTGGTCGGCGCCGGGCGGCGCGCGCTCGAGCACATAGATGCTGTTCTTGATGGGAGCGAGCGGGTTGCGCAGCTCGTGGCCCAGCATGGCCAGGTGCTCGTCCTTTCGCAGGTCCGCCTCGCGCAGCGCCTTCACCATCTCCTCCCGCTCCAGCTCGGCGCGCTTCCGAACGTCGATGTCGAACAAGAGCCCTGCGAGGTGGGACGGCCGGCCCTGCTCGTCGCGATGGACCGCGGCGCTCATGGCGCGGACGAAGCACCAGGTCCCGTCCTTGCGCCGGGCGCGGAGCTCCTCCTCGAAGACGGCTCGCGCGCCGGAGAGAAACTCTCGGTAGCGCTCCTCGAAGCGCGGCCGGTCTTCCGGGTGGAGCCGCTCCCGGACCCACGAGAGGCAGTTTGCGGTTTCGGGCAGGTCCTCCGGCTCGTAACCCAGCACCTGCGCGAAGCCCGGGGAGTGTCGCCCCGAGCGAAAGTCGCCCGAGTGCTCGCAATAGCCGCCGCCCGACGCGCGCAGCACCACCGCGAGTCGCTCGTCGCTCTCCCGCACCGCCTGTTCCGCGGCCCTGGCCTCGCTGACGTCCACGAAGCTGACGACCGCACCGACGACCGGCTCGCCCGCTCGGATGGGCGCTGAAGTGACCGCGAACCAGACTTCCCGCCCGTCGGGCATGTGCGCTTTCAGATTCATGCCGCGCACCACCTCGCCGCGCAGCGCTCGAGCGCTTGGCGACCGCTCCGGGGTGAGCTGCTCGCCCTCCGCGGTCTCGATGCGCAACGATTCGAATCCGCTCCTCCACCTCCACCTCGATCCACGCGCGCGAGACGCCGAACGCGCGGTGGAACGCCAGATTTGCCCGGACGATCTTCCCGGTCGGGTCGACGACCAGGAGCACGTCCTCCATGGAGTCGAAGACGGCATCGAGCTGGGCGGTGTGCCTCTGGACCTCGGCCAGCAGCGCCTCGCGCTCCGCCTCCGCGCGCGTCCGCTCCGCGACATCGCGGATGAGCTCGAAAGCGCGCCCGCCCGCCAGCGCCGCCGAGCGGATCTCGCCGTCGAAGCCGGTGCCGTCCCTTCGGACGCATCGAACGCAGGCGCTCTCGCCCGGCGGCGGGCGCTGGAGCGCCGCGGCCGAGCGAGGATCCTCCGGGTCGAAGAGGCTCGCGCGCTCGGTCCCGCAGAGCTCCGATTCCGCGGCCCCGAACAGCGTGCACGCAGCCGGGTTGGCGCCGAGGATCCGCCCGCCCGGGTCGGTGAGGAAGACCGCCTCGCCGCTGGTCGCGAAGAGCGCCTGGAGCCTCTCGTCGCGGTCTCGGAGCGCCGCCTCCAGCGCCCCGCGGGGCGGGCCCGACTCGCGCGATCCGGCGAGCGCGGCCGCGAGCGCCGAGGCGGCCGCCAGGGCGAACGCCCCGAAAGCGACCAGCCATGGCGCCGGCCCGACGACGAGCGCCCACAGGCCCACGCCGAGGAGCACGGGGACCGGCGCCCAGGTGAGCGCGCGCCGCACCCGGCTCTGGCTTTGCGGAGGGCGCGCCGTCTGCCGCTGCCCGTCTTTCACGTCATTCACCTTGGATGAAGGAAGCGCACTCGCTCGCGCCATTTTACGAGGTCTTGAAGGCGCCCGCCCAGGCGCTCGCCCAAGGGACGCGCGCGCGAGCCCCGGCTGCGCCGGACGATTATCGTCCATGCTGCACCGTTCAGCCCCAAACCCGGGACTATCGGCGGGCCGCGCCCTGGGGATAGAAGGGGGCACCTGCCGGGCCGCGCCGGAGGCGAGCCCTCCTTAGCCCAAGAGGCGGCCCCATTCCCGAGGAGGCTTATGCCCCGCCCTGCCGAGTGCCGTGCGCTGCTCGTCTATCCCCGCTTCGCCGCGCACTCGTTCTGGAACTACCAGGCCACTTGCCAGGCGCTCGGCGTGCGCTACCCGGCGAGCCCGCTGGGGCTGATCACCGTGGCGGCGCTGCTGCCTCCGCGCTGGCAGGTGCGACTCGTGGACCGGAACGTCGAGGAGCTCACCGCCGCAGACCTCGCCTGGGCCGACCTGGTGCTCACCGGCGGCATGCTGCCTCAGCAGCGCGACGCGCTGGAGGTCGTCCGCCGGGCCCAGGCCCTGGGCAAGCCGGTGCTGGTGGGCGGGCCCGACGCGACTGCGAGCCCCCACTGCTACGCCGACGCGCCGTTCCTTCTCCTGGGCGAAGCCGAGGAGGCCATGGCCGACTTCTTGGCGGCGTGGGAAGCGGGCGCCGACCGGGGGACCTTCCGCGCCAAGGGGTTCCCACCGCTCACCCGCTCGCCCATCCCGCGCTTCGACCTGCTCAAGCTCGACCGGTACCTCCACGTCGGCATCCAGGTCTCGCGCGGCTGCCCGTTCACCTGCGAGTTCTGCAATGTCATCGAGCTCAACGGCCGCACCCCGCGGCTCAAGTCCTCGGAGCAAGTGCTGGCCGAGCTCGACCGGCTCTACGCCATGGGCTACCGCGGCCACGTCGACCTGGTGGACGACAACCTGGTCGGCAACCCAAAGGCGGTGAAGCCCATCCTGCGCGACCTCGCCCGGTTCGTGAAGGCGCGCGGGTACCCGTTCGAGTTCTCCACTGAGCTGAGCCTCAACGTCGCCGGCGACGACGAGCTGCTCGCGCTGCTCAAGGAGGCCAACTTCTTCACCTGCTTCGTGGGAGTGGAAACCCCGGAGCCCGAGGCGCTCAAGAGCTCGCACAAGGGCCAGAACGTCGGCCGGGACGTGGCCGCCAGCCTGCACAAGCTCTACCGCGCCGGGCTGTTCGTGAACGCCGGGTTCATCGTCGGCTTCGACGCCGAGCGGGGACCCGTGGCCGAGGCGCTGGTGCGCTGCATCGAGGAGGCGGCCATCCCTGTCTGCATGGTGGGCCTGCTCTACGCGCTGCCGAATACGGCGCTGTCGCGGAGGCTCGCGCGCGAGGGCCGGCTGCACGCTGGGTCCGACCGGCCCGCGAGCGAGCGGGACGCCGACCAGTGCACCTCCGGCCTCAACTTCGACACCCGGAGGCCGCGGCAGGAGGTGCTCGGCGACTACCGCGACGTCCTCGAGCGCATCTACGCGCCCGCGGCGTTCTTCGGGCGCGCGCGCCGCATGGTGCGCGCGCTGGACGTGCGAGGCCACCGCGTGCGCACGCCGGCCCGCCTGGCGCTCCGGGACCTGCGCGGGTTCGCCCGGGTCACGGCGCAGATGGCCCGCGACCCGGAATGCCGCTGGCACTACCTTCGGGCGCTCGCCGACGGGGCGCTGCACAACCCGGGCGCGCTCAAGGTCGCCGTGTCGATGGCGGCCCTCTACCTTCACTACAAGCCGTTCTCCCGCTACGTCATCGGCCTGGTGAACGAGAAGCGGATCGCCGCCGAGGCCGCCGATGACGAGGCGGCCAAGGCTCAGCGCCTCGCGGCCGGCGCCGAGAGCTGACCGTCGCAGGCGCGCGGCGATCCGCTCGTGGGCGAGCGGATACTTGAGTGCGGCGCGAAGAGCCTAATCCGGCGCGAGCCGGAACCAACGAGCGTTGCCTTAGGCTCCAGGCTCCAGACCCCGGCTTCGGGTACTGCTGTTCCTGGAGCCTGGAGCCTGAAGTCTTTGCCATCCTGCGCAAGATCTTGCGCCGAATGGACTAGGAGCCGTCAGCCCAGGGCAGCGGCGCCGCGCCGGTGCGGCCGGAAGCGGCGAGTCCTCCCTGCCGAACGGGGAGCGGCGGGCTCGGGAGGCCTGCCGGCGTCGGCGACCTTCGGCTTCTTGGGGTGCGTGCGCGCGTGGCGCCCTGGGGGCTGGCCCGCAGGGCGCTGGGACACCGCCGGCGCCTGGGCCGGCCGCTGCTCGCGGTAGGCGGTGGCGCCCCGGGGCGCCGTCGCCACGGGGACCGACTGCCGGATGTACCGCTCGATGTCGCGCCAAAGGTCGCGCTCGTCGGGCGAGCAGAAGCTCGAGGCAGTGCCGCTCGCGGCGGCGCGTGCCGTGCGCCCGATGCGGTGCACGTAGTCGGCAGGCACGTGGGGCAAGTCGAAGTTCACGACGTGGCCGATCTCCTCGACGTCGATGCCGCGGGCGGCGATGTCGGTGGCGACCAAAACGCGGGTCTCGCCGCTCCGGAAGCCTTCGAGCGCCCGGCGGCGCTGGCCCTGGGAGCGGTCGGCGTGGATGCAGTCCACGGCGAAGCCCTCGCGGCCGACGACCCGCGCCAGGCGGTCGGCGCGGCGACGGGTGCGGGTGAAGACGAGGACGCTCGCCTCGTCTTGGGCGAGGAGCGCGAGGAGCAGCGCGGCCTTTTCGTCCTGGGCCACCTGGAAGACCCGCTGCTCCGCCCTGGACGCCACGGTGCCGGAGCGGGCGATCTCCACGCGGACGGGCTTGCGCAAGTGGCGCGCGGTGAAGTCGGCGACCTCGCCAGCCATGGTGGCGGAGAAGAGGAGGCTCTGGCGCGCGGCGGGCAGGCGCTTGAGGATCCGCTCGAGCTGGGCCTTGAAGCCCATGTCGAGCATGCGGTCGGCCTCGTCGAGGACCAGCATCTCGATGCCCGAGAGCTGCGCGCTGCCGCGCTCGAGGTGGTCGTTCAACCGGCCGGGCGTGGCGATGATCACCTCCAGGCCCTGGCGGAAGGCGCGGCACTGGGGCTCCATGCCGACGCCGCCGATGACGACGGCCCCGCGCACGCCCCGCGGCCCGCCGAAGGTCTTCAGGTGCTCGTCGATTTGAAGGGCGAGCTCGCGGGTAGGAACCAAAATGAGGGCGCGGGTCCCCCGCTTGCCCTGCAGGCGCTCGACCAACGGAAGCACGAAGGCCGCGGTCTTCCCGGTGCCGGTCGCCGCGCAGCCGACGACGTCCCGCCCGGCGAGCGCCGGAGGAATCGCCTGCTCTTGAATGGGAGTGGGTTTGAGATATCCGGCGCGGTCGAGGGCTGCGAGGCAAGCCGGGGACAAGCCGAGAGCGGCAAAGGGCCGCGCTTCTTGGGAGAGGTCGCTACTTCGTGGGTTCAGTGTTGCCTCCGGGGGACTCAGGCGCCGTGCCTCTGTTCCCTCTGCAGCTTTCGCTGTTTGCGCTTTTCCTGCTTCTCGCGCTGCCATTCGAGGCGAGCGAGCTCCTTCTGGCGCTTCAGAGCGGACGGGTTTTGCGGCACTGGGACAAAAGTCTCCAGTGTCCTGAGCCAAGGGCGATGCGGTTGAGAAGTTGGGAAAAATAAGGCGGCGGCCCTAGCCTGATGCTGCAGGCCAGGGCCGCCTCGGCCATCGACGCTAGAAAGTCAGCGGATTCAGGCGACTGGGCGGACGTTGGAGGCCTGAAGACCCTTGGGCCCCTTGGTCACTTCGAACTCCACCTTCTGACCCTCGGCGAGAGTGCGAAAGCCGTCAGCCTGGATGGCGGTGTGATGGCAGAACACGTCCGGTCCGCCGTTGTCCTGCGTGATGAAACCGAAGCCCTTTGCATCGTTGAACCACTTCACTGTGCCGCTTGCCATTCGTTTCTTCTTCTTTCTTTTTCGAGCCGCCCATGAACGTGCGGTCTCACTCCGTCACTATCTTGACTGGAGTAAGGCGCACGGTACGCGTTATGCGGCAAAATGTCGAGGCCCCGCCCAGGAGGCCGCTGCCGCCGTGCGGCGCCGCGCTCGCGTCCTTGGGGGAACCGGCCCGGCGCGCTTCTGCAGCGAAGCTCGCCCGGGCAGCAGGCAGGCCTGCCTTCTTCATATCAGAAACCACACCTGGAGCGGGGCGCGGCGCTCGAACCTTTCAAGCCGGCAGCGGCTCGAAGGCCACGGGGCGGCTGACTCGAGCGGTACGGGATCGGGCCGTCACTTTAAGGAGACCTTTTCCATGAAGCGCGCCTGGTCGGCCCGTCGTCTGCTGTTGCTCACCGCCACCCTCCTTGCCAGCGCCTGCTCCCGCGGCGAGGCCGCTTTGGCGGCCAGCCCCAAGCCGGCACCGGCCACAGGCTCGAGCGCGGGGGCTGCGGCCGGAAAGGTCCGGCTGGTCTTCTTCATGAACCCCAACGGAGCTCCTTGCCAGATGCAAGACGGAATTCTCCGAGACATGGCGAGCGAGCTCAAGGACCGGGTAGAGGTGGTGCGGTATCGGACGACGGACGAGGGCGACCTCGCCCAGTTCGAGCAATACGGCATCCGCTCACTCCCCACCTTGGTGGTGACCGACGCGAGCGGCCACGAGCTGCGCCGCGCCTCGCCGGGAATCCAGTCGGCCGCCTCGGTTCGAGGGCTGCTCTCGCCGTGAGCCTGCGATGGAGATAGGCCTCACTGCCATAGCCCTCAGCTTCGGCGCCGGCCTCGCGAGTGTGGCGAGCCCCTGCGTGCTGCCCGTCGTCCCGATCCTGGTCAGCGGCACCGCCGACGAGCACCGCTCGCGCCCCGCCCTCATCGTGGCGGGGATCGCCTCCAGCTTCGTCGCCATGGGCATCGTCACCAGCCTGTTCGGCCGCGCCATTGCGCCGGCGCTGCCCGTCATGGAGAAGGTGGCGGGCGCCCTCGTCGTGGTCTTCGGCGTGCTCCTCATCGCCGGCGTCAACGTGTTCAAGCGCCTGAGCTGGCTCCAGCGCTTCCAGACCACCAGCCGGGGCCGCTGGTCCGGCCTCTTGCTGGGGTCGAGCCTCGGCCTCGTCTGGATCCCGTGCGTCGGCCCGATGCTCTCCAGCGTCCTCGCGCTCGTCGCCGCCCAAGGCAAGCTCCTGACCGGCGCCGCGCTCCTCGGGGTCTACTCGCTGGGCTTTGCGGTGCCGATGCTCGCCGTAGGCTACGGCTCGCAGGCGCTCCGCAAACGCGTGCGCGCCGTCGCGGCGCACCCGGCTGCCATTCGATGGGCCTCGGGGCTTATCTTGGTGGCCTTCGGCGCGCTCATCTTGCGCAAGGGCATGCTGTTCATCGGCATGTAGGCGCGCGGCGAGGCTAGGGCCATTCCGATGAGACGGCCGGCGCTCTCTTGCCGGCAGCTCTCGAGTCGGTCCTATGCCCGGCCGCTGCGGGGCCGAGGCGGTTCGCAGGAAGCGAGGCCGGCGACGCCGCCTCCGAGCGGACCGCCGGGGCCGTGGGCGCATCGACCGGTCCCTTGAAGGCTTCTTCAGTCGACGGGGCGATGGCGACGCGCTCTGCCACTGCCGAGCCCCCCGGAGCACCTTTGAACCCGCGCGCGCCCCGTGCTTGGCTCTCGACTCGCCGACCAAGAGAGGTCACCGCATGAGCCCGCCCCAGCCCGCAGCGAATCTCCAGCCACCCTATTTCGCGGTCATCTTCAGCTCCCGTCGCGCCGAGGGCGACTTCGGGTACTCCGCGATGGCCGACCGAATGGTGGAGCTCGCCCGCGAGCAGCCGGGATTTCTCGGCGCAGAGAGCGCCCGCGGCGCCGACGGCTTCGGGATCACCGTTTCGTACTGGGCGTCGGAGCAGGCCCTCTCCGCCTGGAGGGCTCACGCCGAGCACCGGGTCGCCCAGGAGCTCGGCAATGCCCGCTGGTACGAGCGCTACGAAGTGCGCGTCGCGAAGGTGGAGCGCGGCACCTTCGGCCCTCGATAGCCCGGCGCTGGTCGAGAGCGCCTCATTTTTCGCCCGCGGCCGGCTCCCGACGCTTGCATCGCCAAGGATGGTGCACGCGGAAGGGCGCCCCGACGAGGGCCGCCTCGAGGTTGGGCAGCGTCCCGCGCTCCAGGAACGCGTCGACGTGATGCAGCAGCCGATTCACGTCCTTCCCCGTCATCCACGGGTTGGAGAGGTGCTCGTGCACCTCCTCCGAGCTCATCCCCAGGCGCCGGCCTTCTTCGACGGCCACCGCGTACGCCTCGACCTCGGTCGGCCGGTCGACGTAGTCGAAGCGCTCGTCCCACAGGTCGAACCCCTCGCCGATCTGCCGGAGATGGGTGAGCTCATGGAGAAGGTCGAGGTAGAGGTCGCGGGCCTCGCCGGTCTCGTAGTACCAGTTCGAGAGGACGATGTGCGGCGCCTGGACGTCGACGAAGGCGTAGCCGCGGCGCCCGCAGATGTCGACCTCGGCGCCTTCGAGCAGCTTCGCCGCGTCCGCACCGCCTTTCGCGACCCGCCGCAGCGCGGGGCTCCGCCCGACATGAGGGAGCAAGCTCAAAAAGGAGTGAGGGCCAGGGCACAGGCGGCGGCGGACCCTCGCGTAATCGGGCAGAGCGCGCATGACACCTCCTCATCACGTGGGACCCCGCGCGAGGCTCTGGAGATTCGAGCCCCGAGGCCGGGGGACGGGGGCGCGTTGACGGCCGCGCTCCCCTCGGCTGCTCGGCATGCCCCCTTCGGCGGCCCTTTGCGGCTCTAGCCAGGGACACGGCGCTGACCCTGCGAGAAACCAGGCTCGACCCATTCCTTCGCCGACCGCACCGGGCGGTCTGGACGGCGTCGGCACCCATGATGGCGGGGATGGTCTTGATGGTGGCGGGCTCGGTCGTCGAGGCGAGCTTCGTCGGCCAGTGCGGCCCCGCGGCGCTGGCGGGCTTGACGCTGGTGCTCCTGCTCATCTTTACCATGACGGCCTGGCTCATGATCTCGGCGCGAATCCTCCTGGGCCTCAACGACCCGAACCTGTCCCTGCTCGTGGTGCTCGTCCGCCTGTTCGGCTTCGCCGTGCCCATCGCGTACCTGGCCGCCTTCGCCTTTCACGCGCGCATCGACGGCATCTGGGCGGGCATCGTCGAGGGGAAGGTGGCGGCCATCTGGATCCGGCGAATCGTCTGGCGGGGCGACCCGACCGCGCGCGCCGCCCAGCGGACGATCGGGGCGCCGGCCCGGGTCGAGGCCGCCTGAAGGCGAGGCGAAGACCTGGGGCGCCTTGACATCGACGAGCGTCGAGCGACAGCTTGTTGTCATGAAGGCTGGCTCGCCCCGGAGAATCTCTTTCTCGCGAAGGTCCTCCAGGCATAGCAAAGCGGGCGAGGCGCTCATCGCGCTCGCCGTGAAGGTCGACCGGTTGAACGGCAGGCTCCTCGATGCCGCGGAGCGCCTCGCGTCGGGCCACGGGCTGTCGGCGGCCCGATGGCCGGTCCTCGAAGCGGCCTTGCAGCAGCCGGCGACGGTGGCGGGCATCGCGCGGAGCCTGGGGCTCACGCGCCAGAGCGTGCAGCGCCTGGCCGACGCGCTCGCGGGCGCCGGCCTGTGCGAGTACCGGGACAACCCGGCGCACCGGCGCGCGAAGCTGCTCGCCACGACCGCGCGGGGGCGCGCGGCGATCGCCGGCATCGGGCCCGTCCAGGCGCGGTGGGCGAGCCGAGTCGCGGCCAGCGTGGGCGAGGAGCCGCTCCGCGCCGCGAGCGCGGCCGCCGACGCCCTCCTCGCCGCCCTGGCCAAGGCCGAGCGCCCCGTCGCCACGGGCGCCAGGCGCGGGCGGCGCGAAGCCTTGAGCTCCAAGGCCTCGCGACCCTCTCACGCGTCGTACCGAATGTCGCCTGCGCCCTCCGCGTCGTAGCCCGGGATGGCGGAGACCTCCGCGCGATAGGCCTTGCCCTGGGCGGTCTCGCAGATGCGGACGATACGAGGGTCGCCCAGCGAGGACGCCCGGACGATGAGGCCGTACTCCTCTTCGGCCAAGGGCCGGAAGGCGAGCCCCGCGCGCTCCCCCCAGGCACGCGAAGCGAGACCTGCGTCGGCGCGGCCCGACGCCACTGCCAGCACTACCTCCAGGTGCGACACCAGGAGCGCGGCGCCGCGGTGGATCTTCTCCGGGTCGAGGCCCTCCTCGCGCAGGGCGGTGTCCAGGTGGATCCGGACGCCAGCGGACGTGGGGCGCGAGGCGAGCTTGAGCCGCGAGAGCTCGCGCAGGTGGAGCTCCCGGCCGCCGCGCGCGCGAAAGACCAGGCCGACCTCGCGGCGGACGAGGTGGACGCGCGCGGCCCGCTCGGTGCCCACGTGCGTGGGGAAACCGCCCGCGTGCGCCCCGGCCGCGAGCACCTGGCCGTGCCCCAGGAGCTCGAAGGCCCGGGCCTTGTCCGCCTGCGCGAACCCGACCAGCGGCGGCCCGCGCGCGGCGAGGAGCTGCAGCAGCACCATGACCGCGACGTCGCCGTTGGCCGCCACGACCGAGGGCGCCGCGGCCTCCTGGGCCGCCGGCGCCTCGGGCGACCCGGCCTTCGCGCGCTCGCCGCCGCCGGACCAGGCCAGGACGTCGGAGCGGTCGAAGCGCCACTCGGACCCGACCCGGCGCGCGGGCAGGCCCTTCTTGAGCAGCCGGTAGACGTGCTTGGGGTGCACCCGCAGGAGCTCGGCGACTTCGCTGCTGGTGAGGAGGCTTTCGGAGGCCATGGGGCGGGGATGATATCAGGCGCGGCGGCGAGGTCTCGCGGGCCCTCTGCTCGCGCGAGCCGAATCTCGTGCGAGGACGAATGGGCTGCGTGGCAGAGCTTGCGACCCTATGATTGCTCGCGCATTCTCTAGTAGACTAAAAAGACCTAATGCAACCCACCAGGAGGAAGGATTCATGCGCGCCGTCGCCCTCGGGCTTCTCGCCCTTCTCACCAGCGTCAGCCCCGCCCGCGCCGCCGAGGTGCCCGCAAAATCCATCTCCATCGCAGCGGCGGCCAACCTCAAGGTCGCGCTCGAGCAGGTCATCGCCGCCTTCCAGCAGAAGAACCCCGGCGCCGAGGCCCGCGCGACCTACGGCGCCTCCGGCACCTTCTTCGCGCAGATCCAGAACGGCGCCCCGTTCGACCTCTTCCTCGCGGCCGACTCCCAGTTCCCGGCCAAGGTCGCCGCCGCAGGCCTGGCCTTGGGCAGCTCCACCCCGTACGCCTACGGCAAGCTCGTCGTCTGGGTCCCCTCCTCGTCGAAGCTCGACCTGGCCAAGCGCGGGCTCAAGGCGCTGCTCAATCCGTCGGTGACCCACGTCGCCATCGGCAACCCGGCGCTGGCGCCCTACGGCGTCGCGGCCCAGGAGTCCTTCACGTCCGCGGGGGTCCTCGACGCCCTCCAGCCCAAGCTCGTCCTGGGCCAGAACATCGGCCAGGCCGCCCAGTTCGCGCAGAGCGGCAACGCCCAGGCCGCGCTCCTGCCACTGTCCCTGGCGATGGCCCCGCCGCTCAGCGTCGAAGGCCGCTACACCCTGGTGCCGCCCTCGAGCTACAGCCCCATCGAGCAGGCGGGCGTCACCCTCAAGAGCTCCAAGGAGCCGGCGCTGGCCAAGGCCTTCTTCGATTTCCTGCTCGGCCCCGACGGCCGAGCTATCCTCGAGAAGAACGGCTACGGCCTGCCGCCGAGGAAATAGCGGGTGGATGTCGCGGCGCTCAGGCTCTCGTTTCTCCTCGCCAGCCTCACCACCCTCGCGCTCCTGGTGTTGGGCCTGCCCATCGCGCACTGGCTCGCCGAGAGCCGCTGGCGCTTCAAGGTCGTCGTCGAGGCCGTGGTCGCGCTCCCGCTGGTGCTGCCGCCCAGCGTCCTCGGCTTCTATCTCCTGCTGGCGATGGGGCCCAAGAGCCCTCTGGGCCAAGGGTGGGTCGCGCTCTTCGGCCGGCCGCTGGCCTTTAGCTTCGAGGGGCTGCTCTTCGCGTCGGCGGCCTACAGCCTGCCGTTCGCGGTGCAGCCGTTCGCGGCGGCGCTCGCCGCAGTCGACCGCCGCCTCGTCGAGGCGTCGTACAGCCTGGGCGCGTCCAGGCTCCGCACCTTCTTCAAGGTGATGCTCCCGCTCGCCGCGCCCGGCATCCTTTCTGGCGCGGTGCTGACCTTCGCCCACGCGCTCGGCGAATTCGGCGTGGTGCTCATGGTCGGAGGCAACATCGCCGGGCAGACCCGCACGCTCTCCATCTCCATCTTCAACTCCGTCGAGCAGCTCGACTACGCCGCCGCCGGCCGCACCTCGCTCTTCCTGCTCGCCATCTCCTTTGCGGTGCTGGTCGTGACCTATGCGCTTCGGAGAAGGCCGGTGCTCGGCTAATAGTCCGTGAGCGAGGAAATCTTGCGCAGAATGGCAAAGACTTCAGGCTTCAGACCCCGGGCCCCAGGGACTGCAGTACCCGGAGCCTGGAGTCTGGGGTCTGGAGCCTAAGGCTGGAGGCACCTTGACCATCGCGCTGGCCTTCGACCTCACGCGCCGCTTCCCCGGCGGGCCCGTCATCCGGGCCGCGCTCGAGCAGCCGCTCGCGGGCGGCCGGGTCACGGTGCTCTTCGGCCCTTCCGGCTCGGGGAAGACGACGGTCCTCCGGTGCCTCGCCGGGCTCGACCGCCCCGACGACGGCTTCATCCGCTGCGGCGGCGCCACTTGGTTCGACGCCCGCGCCCGCCGCTTCGAGCCGGTGCAGCGCCGCGGCGTCGGCCTGCTTTTTCAGGACTACGCGCTCTTTCCGCACCTGAGCGTCGAGGAGAACATCGGCTACGGCCTGGCGAGGCTCGCGCGGGCCCAGCGCAGCGCCAAGGTCCGGGAGGTCGCGCGGCTGTTGCGCATCGAGGAGCTCCTGGCGCGGCGCCCCGGCCAGCTCTCCGGCGGGCAGCGCCAAAGGGTCGCCCTGGCGCGAGCGCTGGCCCCCGAGCCACGCCTCCTGCTCCTCGACGAGCCGTTCTCGGCGCTCGACGGGCCCACCCGCGAGGAGCTCCGCGGCGAGCTCCGCGCGCTCCTCGCGCGCGCGCAGGTCCCGTCCCTCGTCGTCACCCATGACCGCGTCGAGGCGCTGGCGCTCGGCGACCGCATGGCCGTCCTGGCCGGCGGCGCCGTCCGCCAGGTCGGGCCGGTGAGTGAGGTCTTCGGCGCGCCTGCGGACCTGGTCGTCGCGCGCGTGGTGGGCACCGAGAACGTCGCCCCCGCGCGCATCGTGGGCCGCGAGGACGGGCTGGCCGTGGCCGAGGTGGGCTCGGCGAAGCTGCTGGCGGTGGACCCCGGCCACCTGGACGGCGAGGCCTTCGCGTGCATCCGCGCCGAGGAGATCATCCTCGAGCGCGCTCCGGACGCCGTGACCAGCGCGCGCAACCAGCTCGTGGGCACCGTCCAGGCGGTGATCCCGGAAGGGGCGCTGGTGCGCGTGGTGCTCGACTGCGGCTTTCGGCTGGTGGCCCTGGTGACGCGGCAGAGCGTGGAGCGGCTCGGCCTCGCGCCCGGCGCGGCGGTGGCTGCCCTGGTCAAGGCGCCCGCCATCCGGCTCGTGCCCAGGGCCGCCACCTCGAAGCCTGGCGATTGACCGCCCGGCATTCGGCTACTCCGGACGGGGAGCTGGTCTTGCCACCCCTCAGTGCCGCCTCGCGAACGCGAGAGTGGCGTCCGTTTTCGAAGCGCCAGAGCGGATCAAATTGCCCCACGAGTTCTCGAGGAAGGCAGCCTTCGACGAGGCCGTCGCTGAGGACATGTGGCAGTCCTTCCGGCTCTTCTTTGAGTGGTTCAGGGAGCGAGAGGACTACGAGAACGAGACTCGCCTAAAAGACCCTGCCTTCCGCGACGAACAGCTCCAAGCGGTGCGGCGTGCGCTCTACAAGATTCTTCCGGAGATCGGCAATCCTCACATCGAACGGGCTCCTCAGCGTTTCATCGTAGAAAAGAAGCTCGAAGGCAGCCTGGAGATGCTCGAGGTCAGCCAACTCTCCGATGGGGAAAAGGTCCTCTTCGTCCTCGGCGCGGACATTGCGCGGCGCCTCGCGTGCGCGAATCCTGGGACCGCTGATCCTCTGTCCTCGCCGGGCCTCATCCTGATCGACGAGGTAGAGCTTCACCTCCACCCGCGGTGGCAGCGGAGAGTCGTCGAATCCCTCCGAACCGCATTCCCGAATTGTCAGTTCATCCTGGCGACGCATTCGCCGCAGGTCGCCTCGGCAGCTCCTCCTTCCAGCGTCGTGGTGCTTGCTCGGGGGCAAGTGGTTACTCGCGCCAATGCATACGGGCGAGACACGAACAGCATCCTCGAGACGATCTTCGACACGCCCGAGCGCCCCCAGCCTTTCAAGGATCGGATTGCTCAGATCGGAAGACTCGTGGATTCGGGAAGTCGAACAGAGGCGATGAAGGAGCTCGACCAGCTCGCGCTCGAGCTCTCGGATTTGGACCCCGAAGTCGTGCGCCTTCACACCATTCTGAGCTTCATGGACTCCTAGCATGAGACACGTTCCGAAGGGGGCCGAGCCGGTCGAGCTCGCGCACTACAGGCCAATTCTCGGCGCTTCCTAAGCGCATCGCGCGGAACGACTCGTAGCAGCCCGATCTCGCCAGCTTCATTCCGACCGCTCGTTCAGTTGCCCGGAAGCGCAGCAAGCCGCCGGCAGAGCGGCGCTCGGAATAGCCCGCCCATCGGCGAGGTTTGGCGCGGCGTGAACCCCCTTTGTCGCCGCGGCCCGTCCAGGCTCGCTCTCCTCGCGGGCCTCGCGCTCGCCGCGGCATGCGCGACCGCGCCGGCCCCGCGCGCGGTGCGGGCATCGCCAAGCGAGCGGACGCTGCGCGTCGTCACCTTCAACGTCCACCTGGGCGAGGCGCTCTTGGACGAGCGCGACACCAACCGGCGCTCCATCGCGCGCACTTTCGAGGCTGAGCCCGCACTCCGCGGCGCCGACATCCTCGCCCTCCAAGAAGTCTGCGCCGGCGACGGCGGCTGGCAGCTCGCCTACTTCGACCGGATGGTCGCCGCGGCTCCCGGGCCGGCCAAGATGGCCGTCGCCCGCTCGGACCCGTCACCAGCCGGGCTCCCCTGCGCCCGGGTGGAGGCGATCGTCAGCCGGTTCCCTATCGTTGCCCAAGGCGCCCTCCAGCTTCCGCAGGTCTTCGAGCCTCGGTCCGCCGTCTGGGCCGACATCGCCATCGGCGGCGGGCGTGGAGCAACCCCCACGCTGCTGCGCGTCTACAACGCACACCTGGAGAATCGACCCCAAGGCGTCAGCTGGACGCAGGGTCGCCTCGTGCAGATGAAGGTCATCCTGGCGCACCTCGCCGCCTGGCGCGCCGAGCACCCGGGCGCGCCCGTGCTCCTGCTCGGAGACCTCAACACCAACGGGCACGGCTGGGACTTCTGGCGCCGGGAGGAGCTGCTGGGCGAAATCGAGCGCCACGGGCTCTGCGCTTCCCTCCAGGAGCGCCGCCGCACGCTGACGCTGCTCCCGCACGAGCTCGACTGGATTCTCTTCGACAGGCTCAAGCTCCGAGGCTCGAGCGTGGTGCACGTCTGGCGCTCCGACCACTTCCCGGTCGCGGCCGACTTCGACCTCCCGGCGGGCTAAAGACGAGCGCGGTCAGCGCGGCGGAGCGACCCTCAGGCCGAGGTGGTCGTCCGACGCCCAGGCGTAGGCGACGCCGAGGGCGAGGACGTCCTGGTGTGAGGTCGGCAGGTCCGGCGTCCTCGAGTTCCGGTGCGCGTAGTCGGCGGTGATGCCCAGGCAATGCGGACCGGCGATGCGGACGAAGGCCGAGAGGCGCGCGTAGGTCTGGTCTTCCCAGCCCGGCAGCGGGTGGCGCCCGAGGATGAGGTACTCGCGGGCGACGAGGTCCATCATGAAGCGCTTGTCGACCGAGAGGCGCGCGTCGAGCGCGGCGATGGCCCCGCCCGGTCCCTGGTGGTGGTCCTGCTCGTTCACCACGTCGGGCGGCTGCTTGCGGGAGTTGCCCGCGGCAATGAGCGGGACCGAGGCCGCGGCGAACCCGGTCAGGGCCGAGTCGCCCCCGAAGCTGAGCTGCCCCGTCGTCCCCACGCCGAGCGCCGTGGACCCGGCGCGGAAGAGCCCCGCATTCAGGTCTTCGTAGCTGCCGACGAGGCCGGCGACGCCGGCCCAAGGCCCCGAGCGCTGCTCCCATCCCACGAGGATGCCGTTCAGCAGCAGGGCGTCCTCGGGTCCCTGGCTGTCGCCGCTGATGCCGAGCCGCGCGTGGAACCGGTCGAAGGGGAGGACCGCGGACGAGCCCGGCCGCTCCATCCAGTAATCGAGCTCCAGATCCCCGCCCCACCAGACGTTTTGAAAGACGCCCTCCGGGCTGCCGAGGCCCCGGCTCCAGTGATAGCCGGACCGGCCGCTCACCATGAAATAGGTCGCCGGCCGTAGGTCGAATTCTTGCGTCCGGTATTTGTCCCCGAACAGCAGCCGATTGAATGCCGCGGGCGGATTGATTACCGCGGCCGCGAGCTCGCGCCAGAACCCGGGGGAGTCGCCACCGCTCTGCAGAATCATGACGTAGCTGCGGAAGAGGATTTCGCCGAGAAACGCGCCCCCCACGGGCGTCTCGATCTGGTCGTTGATGGACGGAGGCTCGGTTTCCCCTCCCAGCTCCCAGAGGAGGCTGCCGACGAAGGCGTATCCGAAGGACCACCAGAACGACAGCCCGCTCGACCGGGCGAAGTTGAACGCGACGCCGCCCATGTACGGGTGGGCCGTGAAGTTCTCCCAAACCGAGTCGGAGTCGTATTCCCACGGGCCGTGAAGGGCGTGATCCCAAAGCGTATGCAACCCGCGGGTTTGGGCGTAATCCTTGTCGAGAATCCATCGGTCGAACAGGTTCAACCCGACCAAGAACACCGGCACCTCGATGGAAGGGATGAGGAAGTTGCGCCGATAGACGCGCCCTTCGCCCGAGCTCACGCAGTCGAAAGGCTCGCCTCCCAGCAGCTCGGTCGGGGCCAGGCTGAAGCGGGGCGGGCTCGCCGTTGGAAGCGTCAAGGCCAGGGCGACTGGGGGAGCCATGAAGGGCCACCGTGGCGGCAGGCCCCCTGGCGCTTGCGCTCCCGCGGGAATCGGCAGGGCGCAGGCGACGGCCGCGACGGCTGCCATCGCCTGCCTCGCCCCGGCGCGCTCGCCGCCTCTCGTCGCCCCCGCAAGAGCCCGGCCACCCGCCCCCCCGGCCGCCGCGCGGCTGGCAACGTCATGGGTCACGAGGCACTCCCCGCCCTCCTCGCGAGCATGGCGAAGGGCCGCTTGCCGGGTCCTTGGAGGGCCCGGCCGAGTCGTACGTGCGCGCTCGGCACTCGAATTCCCCACCGAACGAGGCGGCGCTTGCCTGACCGGAGGCCCAGCGGATTCGCGGCGAAACCTAATTCGCATGCCGGTGGGTCGGCAATCAATCGCGCGACCCACCGAGGGCAGACCCCCATGGGCCTTTGCGCCGGGGGGAGGACGCCTCGGGGCGCCGCTGCCTAGCTTTCCAGGAGGACGGGCCCTTGCGGCGGCTCCAAAATGCTCAGAGCACTCGCGTCGCTTTCGCTGTGCATCGTCGGACTGGCGCCCGCTGGCGCGGCCGCCGAGGTCTCGCCCTTCGGCGACTTCACTTGGAGCATTGGCGCCGGCCCTTCGGTGCCCGTCTTCGACGCGTCGAAGCATTTCCCCACAGGCGGCCAGCTCAACCTGGGCCTCGGCTACCGCTTCCTCGGCCGCCTTACGGTGGAAATGGACTACCTCTACAGCAACTACGGGATCACGGCCGACTTCCTCCAACCCGGGAGCTTCACCGCCACCCACACCCTGCAGTCCGGGAACCTGAACTTCCTGGTGAGCGTCCTGCCGCGGCCGGACCGAGTCGACCTCTACGTAGCCGTCGGCCCCGGGGTCTACAACCGCCAGGTCGACATCTCGTCCGTCACCGGCGGCCCGGTTCCCACGTTCTGCGACCCCGGGCTCTTCCTTTGCGCCTCCACGGCCACGGCCCCAGCGGCGGCCACGCTGGCCCGGGCGTCCAGGACGGACCCCGGGCTCAATGCAGGGCTGGGCATGAGCTTCTCCCTGGGAGCCCCGGTGAGGCTCTTCGTCGACGCGCGAATTCACCTGATGTGGGGGACGATCAGAACGCCCAGCGGACCCCGTAAAGCCAACGGCCAGTACATCCCAGTCTCCATCGGGCTTCGCTATTTCTGAGCCGGACTTTGGCGGCGCGAGGCCACGGCTCCCCCGAGCCGTCCTCACAGAGGAGCACGTCGAGCGCCGTCAGCGCGCCCTGGACGACCCCCGCGGGGTGAACGCCTCCCCCGGCCCCCTGGTTCGGGAGTACACTTTCGCGATTTCTCCTGGTGCCGCAGGACCCCCAAGGGGCCTTCCTCGCTTCGGCCAAAGCGAGGCCGGCGCCGCGCTGAGGAGCTCGCATGGATTTGCTGTCGCTGAAGGGCCTCGCGCTCCGGGAATGCCCCGAGGGCGCCGGCG
The DNA here is from genome assembly GCA_963772225.1 of uncultured delta proteobacterium. Classification (GTDB taxonomy): domain Bacteria; phylum Myxococcota; class Myxococcia; order Myxococcales; family UBA5297; genus CAVYWD01. The sequence continues at coordinate 1,188,220 of CAVYWD010000001.1, forward strand.
AGACTTGAGCCGACGGCGAAAGAATCTCCCCGAGCCCGGCGCCCTGGTCCTCGCGGACGTCCCGGAGCGCAACCGCCTCCGGGAGCTCAAGGGCCTGCTCGGCGAGCGGCGCGATCAGAATCGCCGAGCTCGACCTGGAGATCGAGACGCTGCGCGACCAGCTCGCGTCGTTCGAGGCCTCGTACCGCGCCCGCGTGGCGGAGGAGGCCGCGGCGCTCAAGCGGGTCGAGCAGCTCGTGCTCCACCTCGAGCGCTGGGCGGACCTCTTGCGCGAGGCGCCCGCGCGCGCCGTCACCGCGCAGGCGAAGCGCCTCGAGTCGCGGCGCGCCCGCGAGCTGGCCGACCAGGACGACGGGCCGCTGCCCGGCGCGGCCGAGGAGCTCGCCGACGCCGAAGGGGAGCCGGCCGCGCTCCCCAAGCCGCCGGGCGACCGGCTGAAGGCGGCCTACCGCGCCCTCGCCCGCCGCTATCACCCCGACCTCGCCCGAACCGAGGAGGAGCGGGTGCAGTTCGGCGACCTCATGGCGCGCATCAACGCGCTCTACCGCGACGGCGACCTGCCGCGTCTGATGGCCATGGCCGAGCAGGCCAAAGGCGGCGAGATCGACGAGCCTGAGGCAGGCCTCGCCGAGCAGATCGCCGCGCTCGAGGAGCGGCTCCAATGGTTCGACCGGGTCCTCGAGAGCCTCCACGACGAGCGCGACGCGCTGGAGCGAACGCCCACCTGCGAGCTCTGGCGCAGCGCCGAGAAGGCGGCGGCCGAGCGGCGCGACCTCGTCGCCGAGCTCAAGCGAGAGCTGCGCGGGCGCGCCGCGAAATCGTATGCTCACGTCGCGAGCGCCGCGCGCGCGCTGGAGGCCGAAGTGAAGCGCTTCAACCGCCGGAGCATCCCCGACGGCGCCCTCACCCGGCGCCAGGCCGAGGCCTTGCCGCTGCGCTTCGACCCGTTCGCCGACAAGCGCGTCGTCCGGCTGGGTCTGGAGGAGCTGCGAAGCCTGACCGCGCGGCCCGAAGTCCTGAGGCTCGCCGAGCGGCTCGAGGCCGAAGCCGAGCAGAAGCCCGGGGTGCTGCGGCTGCTCCTGTTCGCGTCGGTGAGCGAGCTCTCGGCGTTCCCGCTGCCGGGCCTGGAGTCCTACGACGACCTCGCCCTGCGCTTCTGTGCCCTGTCGAAGGCGGGCGAGCCGCCGCTCGCGCTGGAGCGGGCGCTGGTCGAGGCCGACCTTTACGTGGAGTACGGCGTGCGGCGCGCGACCGAGAAGGTCGCTCACCTGGGCCTGCGCTTTCGCACCGAGCTCGCCCGGGACGCGGTGCCGGTGATGCTCAAGTCGCTGCCCATCCGGCGCGAGTTCAAGCGGGTGCTTGGGGTCCTGGGCGAGCGCGAGACCTGCGCGGCCTGCGGCGCCGAGGTCTTCGCCGTGCCCCTGTTCCGGACGCGGGGTCTGGGCGACCTGAGGGCGCTCGTCTGCCCGCGCTGCGGCCAGGCCATGCGCAGCTACTGGATGCCCAAGGGCAAGGACGTCCAGGCGGTGCTCAATGCCGCCTTCCTGGACTTCGGCCTCGTCGCCGAGTGCTCGTTCCAGCTCGGGCGCGGCACCTTCGGCCTCCAGCTCCTCCCGGAGCAGCTGGACGCGATGCGCCTGGGCGAGCTGCGGCGGCGCGTCTACGACGACGTCTTCAAGCGCAACGAGCTGGAGGTGGCGCTCGAGCACTTGCTTCTGGCGCAGGAGGGCGCGCCGCTCCCCGACGAGGCGCCGGTCGGCGAGCTCGCGTCCACCCCCTTCGTCATCCGCCTCGCGCCCGAGTCGCCGCTGCGCGAGGGCGAGGCGCTCGAGGTGCTGCGGCACCGCGTGCGGAGCCGATTCCGGACGTGAATGGACGCAAGCGGGCCGCTCGTCGCATCGCACGTCGCTCCGCGCTGGCCCTGGCTTGATTCCTTGATTCGCCCTCACACAGCGCCCGTCTCGAGACGTCGGGACGCTGGCGGATTCTTGGTCAGGGCGCGCGCGAGCTGGCGCAGAGCGGCTCGCCTCCGGCGGCCCGAGTGAACGGCAGAATGGACGGGCTACCTGGGGAGCTCGCGACGGCGTGCTCGAGGGCCATCCCGCTCGAGCCTTCGCGCGCGCGGCGAGCGCGGCCCTGCGGTCCAACGGCCTGCACTGGCTCTCGTTCCCCGCCAGGCTCGCGCCGGTGGCGGCGGCGCTGGCGCTCACGCGGCGCGCTCAGGGAGCGGCCCCGCGGGCCGAGGAATCGGCGGAGCGACTCCTCGCGCGCGGCGGCCTTGCACAGCGGCGTGGCGGCGGCTCGCGAGGCGCCCCAAGCTTGAATTCGAGCTTTCGGCACGGAGCTGACCTGGGGCCCGCGGCGTGAAATCGAGGGACGTTCGGTGAGGCCTTCAGGCCTCGCGAAAGGGAGCGGGAAATGATGGGCGCGGGGGTGCGGAGAATCGGAGCGGCGGCGATGGTGCTCTGGGGCGGGTTGGCGTGGGGCCAAGCCGCAGGCCCGGCGACGACCGAGCCGCGCGAAAGCGTGCGGGCCACCCGGCCGCAGGGCGAGCCAGCGACCTCCTGCTTCCAGGAAGAACGCTGTCCGTTCGGCGCCGAGCAGGCAAAGGTGCCCCAGGAAATTCAGATTGCGGAGTCGTCCCGAGGCACCTTGAAGAACTCCGACCCCGCCGGCTGCTTCATGCCGGGCCAGTCCCTGGACGTCACTCGGAGCACCGACTACGACTCCGGCGGCTGACGGCGGCCCAACGCTCAAGGAGCCTCTGAGCAACCGGGGCCGCCGCCGAGCTTCAGACGATGGCGCAACGAGCATCGCGGGGCTGCGCCGCGCGACGACCTGCAACCGGGAGCCGGGCGGGCGCTGCCCTTGCCGAGGCTGCGCGCGTCGCGGACACTGGAAGAAGAAGGCGGCTGCCGGAGCGCGCCTCGGGTGTGGTCAAAAGCAAGGAGAGGCACGAGTTGGCCGCCGGCCGGAGCCCTCAGTTTCGCGCTCGGTGAATCGACGAGTTCGCCGTGGCCACCGCCGGATGGTAGACCCTTTGGCGGCGCTCGCCTGGCGCGCGAGACGCCCCTGGAGGTTCCGCATGGCTCCCCGCCGTCTCGCCGTGCCCCTCGCCAGCGCGGTCCAACCGGCCCCCGCGGCGGCGCAAGCCCCTCGGTGCGACGACCGATGGGGCTCGAACGATGACCTCGTTCGATCGGCCTCCGATTCGGTGACCGTTCCCTCGCCGGGCCATTTCACCGTCGCGCCCCTCGCCAGCGACGGCTCGGCCTCGCCGACCGCCGTCGGCCCCTTCGCTCGCTCCATCGAGGGCGCCCTGGCACTCTTCCCCTTCCTGCACCGGCGCCGACCTTCGCGCGCCGCGGGCCTGCTCGCCGCATTGCTCTTCTCAGGCGCCGCGCTCGCCGCCGCCCCGGCGCACGCCAAGGACGCGCCCGGCCGGATCGCGCTCCTCCCTGTGAGAGCGGGCCCGGGCACCAAGCCGAAGCTCGCCGCCCGCGCCACCGAGCTGCTGGCGCAGAAGCTCTCGGGCGCCCTGCCCCAGTCCACGCTCCTCGGACCCGCCGACGTTGCCCGAGCCGTGGGGCCGGCCAAGGCCAAGCGGCTCGCGACCTGCGCCGACCCCCGCTGCCTCACCGACGTGGCGAGGGCGACCAAGGCCGAGGCCGTCCTGTTCGGCTCGCTGGCGAAGGTGGGGAAGTCGGTCGCCCTAACGCTGTCCACCTTCGAGGTCAGGAAGATCAGCCGCCGCTTCACCCAGCGGCTGCCTCCGACCGAGGACGCCCTCGACGCCGCCTTCGACGAGGCGCTCAAGAAGCTCTTCCCGCTACCTCCTCCCCCGCCGCCCGCTCCCGTCGTCGAAAGCAGCCCAGAGCCGGAGCCCGCTGCCACTCCAGCCCCGCCGCCGACCCCTGCGACCGCAGCGAATCCCGCCCCGGCGCAGCAGCCGACCGCCGCGACCGCCAACGAGCCCGCCATTACCGAACCGACCGAGCGCGCTCACTCCGCGGACCCTTTTCACATCGATGCGCGCCTGCAGTTCGAGCCGAGCCTCGACAAGCTCGGCCTCGCCGGCATGGCGGGGTTCGTGGGCATCGGCTATGCCGTCGCCCCCCGCCTCGCGGTGGAGCTCGGGGGAATCATCGCCTCCAGCTACGGCGCCGAGCTGCGCCTGAGCTGGACCCCCATCGACCTCACCTCCGACGGCTCGCTGCGCGCGCTCGTCCGCCTCGAGGGCGCCACGCTCCTCTTCAAGCCCCCGACTGGAGCGACCGCCAGCGGCGGCATCACCCTCCTGGACCGACTGGCGCTGTTCGGCGCCGGGGCCTCCGTCGGCATCGAATACTCGCCGCTGCCGGTGCTCGCCCTTGGCCTCGAGGTTCCGGTGCTCTACCTCTTCAATTCACCGCAGCTCGCGACCGCCAGCGGGACCACACAGGTCTCGAAGTTCGCCCTGTTCATTGCGCCGTTCGTGTCGCTGCGACTTTGAGGCGTCGAGCCCTGGCCCGTTCCCCGACTCCGGCGCGTCACGGCTTTTGCACCGGCGCCGCCGCCCCGGCCTTCTCCCCCGCCGTCGTTTCCGGCGGCAAAGCCCCCTGCAGGTCCGGCTTTCCCTCCACAAAAGGGCTCGAATAGGAGCGCGGACGCGCCCCCTCGATGGCGTCGGTTCCGCCGCGCGTCGCCGTATCGGCCATGGTGAATGCGAGCAACACGACCAAGAAGAAGACGGTCGAGCCGAGCACCAACGCGTTGAATCGGCGGTCGTACCAGAGGTGCATGAAGATGGCCGCCACCAGCGTCGCTTTGATCGTCGCCACGAGCAGCGCGATGGCGATGTTCCAGGCGCCGACGTTCACGTAGCTCACGCCTACCGTGACGGCGGTCAAGGTGAGCAGGGCGGCAAAGACTTTGAGGTACGTCGAGAAGGGCAAGACATGCGGGGCGCCCGCTTCGCCGTGAGCCCCTTCATTCGCGTGGGACATGTGCGATCTCCTTCTGGCGAATGGCCTATCCGACCAGATACAGCAGCGGGAAGAGGTAGATCCAGATCATGTCCACGAGGTGCCAATAGAGCCCCACGCCCTCCACCGGCGAATAGTATCGACTGGTGAATTCGCCGCGGCGAGCCCGCATCAACACCCAGCCGATGAGGCCCATGCCGATGACCACGTGCAGCCCGTGGATGCCGGTCATCATGAAATAGACGCCGAAGAAGATTCGCGCCTCGGGGTGGGCGAAGCCCTCCGCCGTGAAGAAGCGGCCCGGCAGCAGGCCGTGCTCGAACTTCTGCCGGTATTCGAAGAACTTGATTGCGAGAAAGACCAGCGCCAGGGCCACCGTCGCCGCGAGCAACGCCACCGTCTCGCGCTTGGCGCCGCGCTGCGCGGCGCGGACGGCCAGCGCCATGGTGAAGCTCGAGGTGATCAGCGCCACCGTGTTGACCGACCCCAGCACCTTGTCGAGGTGATGGTGCGCTTCGACGAACGCCTCGAAGTGCCAGCTCCGAAAGACCGCGAAGGCCAGGAACATGCCTCCGAAGAGCAGGATCTCGGTCACCAGGAACAGCCAGACTCCGAGCTTGTTCGCCTCGAATTGGGCCTCGGCGCTGTCGAAGTGGTGCGCGACGCGAAACTGCGGCGACAGCGCGTCGCCAGGCGTCGGCGATGCGCTCATCGGTCACCTCCGGCCGCAGCGGCGCGGGCGTCCTCGGCCTCGAGCGCCGCCTGGAAGTCGTAGGGGCCCCACGCCAAGACCGGCCGCCGCTCGAAGTTGTCGGTGACGGGCGGCGAGCTCGTCTGCCACTCCAGAGACGCGGCGCCCCAGGGATTGCGCGGCGCCTTCTGGCCGCTTCGCAGCGAGGCGAGCAAGCAGTAGAGAATCACCAGAAAGCCGGCCGCCAAGAATCCAGGAGCCCACCGTCGAGACCGCGTGCAAAAAGTGGTACCTCGGCAGGTAATCGTAGTAGCGGCGAGGCATTCCGCGGCTGCCCAGAATGAATTGCACGAAGAACGTCGCGTTGAAGCCGATGAAGACGACCAGCCAGCCCGCTCGCCCCCACCGCTCGTCATACATCTTCCCGGTGATCTTGGGCCACCAGTGGTGCAGCCCGCCGAGGAACGCCATGAGCGTGCCGCCCATCATGACGTAGTGGAAGTGCGCCACCACGAAATAGGTGTCGGTCAGGTGGACGTTCACCGAGAGCATGCCCAAGAAGAGCCCGGTCAACCCTCCGATGGAGAAGAGGAACAAGAACCCCAGCGCGTACAGCATGGGCACGGTGAGGTTAATGGAGCCCCGCCAGAGCGTCGCCAGCCAATTGAAGACCTTGACGCCCGAGGGGATGGCCACGAAGAAGGTGAGAAAGCTGAAGAGGGTCGCCGCGAGCTGGCTCTGCCCCGACACGAACATGTGGTGGCCCCACACCAGGAACCCGAGCAGCGCGATGGCGACGCTGGAGAAGGCGATGGCCTTGTAACCGAAGATCTTGCGCCACGAGTGGACCGCGATGAGCTCGCTGATGATGCCCATCCCCGGCAGGATCATGATGTAGACCGCCGGGTGGCTGTAGAACCAGAAGAAGTGCTGGAAGAGCACCGGGTCGCCGCCGAGCTTCGGGTCGAAGATGCCCAGGCCCATCACCCGCTCCGCGATGAGCAGCAAGAGCGTGATCCCCAGGACCGGCGTCGCCAGGATCTGCACCAGGCTGGTCGCGTAGATGGACCAGAGGAACAGCGGCATTCGAAACCAGGTCATCCCCGGCGCCCGTAGCTTGTGAAGGGTGACGATGAAGTTGAGCCCGGTGAGGATGGAGGAGAAGCCCATCACGAAGGCGCCCAGCGTCACGGCCACCACCGAGGTATTCGAGACGCTCGAGGAATAGGGCGTGTAGAACGTCCAACCGGTGTCGACCCCTCCGCCGGCCAGCGAGCTCAGCGCGATGATCGCCCCGGCCCAGTACAGATAGAGGCTGAGCAGGTTCAGCTTCGGGAAGGCGACGTCCTTGGCGCCCACCATCAGCGGTACCAGAAAGTTGCCCAGCGCGGCGGGGATGGCGGGAATGATGAATAGAAAGATCATGATCACGCCGTGAAGGGTGAAGACCCGGTTGTAGGTCTCGGCGCTCATGATGGTCCTGCCCGGCGTGAGGAGCTCGATGCGGATGAGCATCGCCAAGAAGCCGCCGACCGCGAACGCGGTCAAGGTGCTGACCAGGTACATGACGCCGATGCGCTTGTGGTCCACGGTCGTGAGCCACGACAGCGCGCCGCGCTTCGCGGTGAGGTAGTTGTCATTGCCGTCCCAATTTGCGCTGGGAATTCCAAGATGCCCCGCCGCCACGCTCTGGGCCATGTCGGCCTCGCTTTCTTTCTTTGGCGCTGGCGATGAGCCGCCGGACCGCCCTATTTCTGCTCCTTGATGAACGCCACCAGCCCGTCTATCTGCTTCTGCGTCAGGAGCCCTTTGAAGACCGGCATCACCGGCTGGAACCCCCGGACGACCTTCGCCGCGGGGCTGGTGATGCTCTCGCGGATGTAGTTCTCGTCGACCAGGGCGCTCGTCCCGTCGGCGAGCTCGACCCGGGTGCCGTAGATTCCCTTGAAGGTGGGACCGGTCTTGGGCAGGCCGTCGGTCGTGTGGCAGGTGTTGCAGGCCATCTTGGCGAAGAGCCGAGCGCCCAGCTCCGCGGGCGGGAGCTTGTTATCGCCGCCGCCGCTTTCCAGCCAATTGTCGAAGTCCTTGTCCTCCTGGACGATGAGCTTCCCCAGCATCGAGGAGTGGCCCGCGCCGCAATACTCGGTGCATTGAATGGTCGACTCGCCCGCTTCTGTCGCCTCGAACCAGAGCGTGGTGTAGGAGTTCGGCACCGCATCCTTCTTCACCCGCATTTCGGGGACGAAGAAGGAGTGGATCACGTCCCGCGAGCTCAAGATGAGCTTCACCGGGCGCGCGCGCGGAACCCGCAGCTCGTTCACGCTCACGGTGCCGTTGGGATAGGTGAAGGTCCACATCCACCGCTCGGCCGTGACGCTCACCTCCATGGCATCGGCCGGCGCCACCGAGCTCTTCAAATAGACGCGAAACCCGACGGCGAAGAGCACCAGGACGATGGCCACGGGGATGGCCGTCCAAACAATTTCGATGGGCGTATTGTGGTCCGGCGCTCGAGGCACCTCGGCGCCGACCTTTCGGCGGTAGCGCACGACGAACACCACCAGCGCGCCCACCACCAGGAGGAAGAAGAAAACCGCCACCCAGTAGACGAGGTTGAAGCTCGCGTCGACCTCCCGCGCGAGGGTCGAGCCGGCGCGCGGCAGCCAGAAGGAATCCGAGGCGCCAGTCATGGCGACCTCGGGGCCAGGCCACCTTCCGCGGCCTTGCGCGCGCCGCGCTCGCGCCGCCAAAGGAGCGCGAGGAATCCGCCCAGGGCGAGCACCGTGAGCGCGCCGCCGGCCATCATCACCCGGCGCGCCGCGAGCACGTAGCCGCGGGCGTCGGGGTCGTAGTGGAAGCAGAACAGGAGCACGCGGTCCCAGGCGCCGCCGAGCTTGCCCTGCGACGCCTCCAGCAGCGCGAGCCTCAAGTCGTTCGGCTGGAACGAGATGCCGTACAGCGTCCGCGACACCTTCCCCTCCGGCGTGAGGACGAACGCCCCCGCGGCGTGCGCGTATTGCTGGGTCGCCGCGTCCCAGCGGTACCGAAACCCGACGGCGTCCGCAATGCGGCGGACGCTCGCCTCCTCGCCGACCAGGAACTCGAATCCGGGCTCTGCCACCGCACGGCCGTAATCGGCCAAATAGCTCTCGCGCTTGTCGCTCGCCAAAGCGGGGCTGTCGCGCGGATCGAAGCTCAAGACCACCAAGCGGTATTCCTTGCCCGCGGTCCAGGCGAGCCCCTTCAAACCCTCGGTCATCCCGTTGATCAAGAGGCCGCAGATCATCGGGCACCGGTAATAGGCGAGGACCAGGACGATCGGCTTTCCACCCTCGAAGTAACGCCCCAAAGTGACAGCGCGGCCCGCGTGGTCTCTCAATGGCGCGTCCGTCGGCACAGCCGCCCCCGCCCGCTCGTCGATTCCGATGTCCTGGAGCTCGGGGGGGATCGCCTCTTCGGCGCGCGCAGCGCCGCCCCAGGCCGCCGATGCAATGGCGATGGCTGCCGCCCACTTCATGGGGAGCTCCCCGGCGCCGGCGGACGTTGCGCGCCTTTCGATGCCGCGGCGCCCGGCGCCGATTCTCCCGGCCGGGGTTTTGGGGCCGCTGGGGCCGGCGAAGGCGCCGCAAGGTCGGGCGCTCCAGGGGCGAAGCCTTCGGGCCGCTCCTTCCATTCTGCGAGGGTCAGCTCCATGGCGCGCTCGAGCGGAATGCGCACCTGCCCCGCCTTCTCGTCCACCCACTGGTAGCGGCTGAGCTTCGCCTGCTCCTCGGCTCGAAGCTGCCGAAGCTGGCCATTCTCTGGCCGAAGGAGCTTCTGGGCGACCTCCTCGCGGAGCGAGAGATTGAAGACCTGGTCCACCATCGCGATCATCGCCCCCAGCACCGCCACCCCGATGATCGCGATGAAGAAGATGCGGGCGCTTTGCGGCGCATCGGGTTCGGCCATGGCCGGTGCGGCCGGGGGCTCTTCGCGAGGGGCATTCTCAAACTCTTCGGCCATGGCAGCCTCGTCTCTATAAGATCACTCGCTCTCGAGCTGCATCGCCTCGCGCAGCAGCGGGTCTCTCGTGGGATACAGAGGGCCTCTCGCAGCCTGCCAGGCGACGAAACCGGCGAGCGCCCCCAGGGGCCCTGCGAGCGCCGCGGCGTCCACCCAGCTCGGCGCCGCCGAGGTGGGCGAGGCGAGCGGCATCACCAGCCAATACAGGTCCAGGTAGTGCGCCAGGAGGAGAATTCCCGCTGAGCCGCCGAGCACGGCCGCGCTTCGCTTGCCCGCGCGCGACAGGAGCAGGGCGAAAGGCACGGGGAAATGCGCAAAGACCAGCAAGAGGCTCGCCGCGCGCCAGCTCCCGACCCAGCGGACCGAATAGAAGACGGTCTCCTCCGGGAGGTTCGCATACCAGATGAGGAAGTATTGCGAGAAGGCGATGTACGCGTAGAAGATGGTAAAGCCGAAGAGGAACTTGCCCACGTCGTGCCGGTGCTCCACCGTGCTCACCTGCCGTACCGAGCCGCTTTGCTGAAGGGCGATGAGCATGAGCGCCAGGGCCGCGAAGCCCCCGACGGCTGCGCCGGCGAAGACGTAGACGCCGAAGATGGTCGAGTACCAGCGCGGCTGCAGGCTCATGAGCCAGTCGAATGCCGCGAACGAAACGCTCAGCGCAAAAAGCAGGGTCGCAGGGCCGCTGAAGGCGCGCATTTGCCTCGTGAGCTCGGGGTCGCCGCTCGCGTCCTGCTCGCGCGAGCGCCGGGTGAAGAAATGGCCCAGGGCGCTCCACACCGCGAAGTAGAGGACTGCGCGCGCGAAGAAAAACGTCGGGTCGAGGAACGCGGCCTTCTTCTGGAGGAGCTCGTCCTGGGCCGCGCCCGGCCCCATCCAAGCGCCGAAGAGGCGCATTCGCAGCAACGCCACCGGGATGAACAAGAGCGCGCAGAAAGGAAGGAAGCTCGCGAGCCACTCCGCGGGCCGCCGGACGGTGACAGACCACCCCGCGCGCGTGAGGTGCTGGACGATGACGAAGAAGAGCCCGCCCAAGCTCAAGGTCGCCGCGAACCAGAAAGCGACCAGGTAGGCGTGGGCGAACCTCTCGGGCGCCGCCGCCCAGCCCAGCCCGCAGAGCAAAAGGCCGGTTCCCGCCGCGCCGCGGGCGATGCGGAGCAGGCGGTCGGCCTGGGGCTTTGGCAAGCGCGCGGCGGCCTCGGCCGCGCTCGAGAGCGAGCTCATTTCTCCTCCGGCTCAATGCGATCGCGCAGGGCGGGCGGGACGTCCTTTTCCGAGGCGCGCTGGCTGCGCTGCAGCACGCGCACCCAGGTCACGATGGCCCACCGGTCAGCCAAAGGAACCTGCGCCGCGTACGAGGGCATGTTCCTCACGCCATTCGAAATGACCTGGAAGATCTGCCCGTCGGCGAAGCCGCGGACCCGGTCGGAGCCCAGGTCCACCGGCGGAGGGAACCCGCGCTGCACGTTGATGCCGCGCCCGCTGCCGGCCCGGTCGTGGCAGACCGAGCAATAGATGTTGAAGCGCTCCTGCCCGCGCTTCATCGTCGCCTCGGAGACCTCGATGGGCGCCTTTCGCGCAAATCCCGCGCTCGTCTTGCCTTGCAGAAACACCTCGTCCTCGACGAGCTCGCCTTGGGCCACCGTCCCCGGGACGGGCGGGCGCATCGCGCGGCCGTCTGCGAAGAACAAGCTCGCGGCCTCGGGGCGGTATTTGTTTTGGGAGCGCATGTCCTGGACGAGGTGAAACGGCGGGTCCTCGCTCGGCTGGCCCCGGCAGGCCGAAAGCGCCAGGGCGAGCGCTGCCGCCCACCGCCCCCAGGCCGTCACGAAAGCACCTCCTCGAGGTCCTTGGCGCCCAAGCCTCGAAGGAGCTCGCGGGTTGTCTCGGCGCTGTACTCGGCGTCCGAGACCTCGACGCTCACGAGAAATCGGTCGTCGCTCGCCTCGGGGAATCGAGGGTGCTGCATCACCGGGTGAAAGAGGAGCGGGAGCCCGTTGAGCGCCCACAGACCGAGGAAGGTCCCAATGGCGGAGAGCAGAATCGTCAGCTCGAAGGTCACCGGCACGTAGGCCTGATAGGCGAAGAAGGGCTTTCCGCTCAGGTTCAGCGGGTAGTCGACCCCCAGGGTCCACATCTGGAGCCCGAAGCCAAAGAGCCCGCCGGCAACCCCACCGGCCAAGGCGATGCCCGGGATGCGCGAGCGCCGCAGCCCCATGGCCCGCTCGAGGCCGTGGACGGGGAACGGGGTGTGCGCGTCGAACTTCCGGTAGCCGGCGTCGCGCAGCGCCTCGCAGGCGCGCAAGAGCGCCGCCGGAGTGTCGAAGACGCCCACCAGCGCGAACGCCGCCGGGGGAGCGCCCGCCGCGGCCTCAGGCAATGGCATGCGATTCCTCCCCCGCCGCGGCGCCCGACGTCGCCGCCGCCGCCGCGCCCGGCGCGTGGCCTGAATGCGAATGGGCCAGGACCTGCTTGACCTCGGCCATGGCGATCATCGGGAGAAAGCGGATGAAGAGCAGAAACAGGGTCAGGAATAGCCCGAAGGTCCCCACGAACGTGCTGACGTCCACGATCGTCGGCCGGAAGTAGCCCCAGCTCGAGGGCAGGTAATCGCGGTGCAGGCTCGTCACGATGATGACGAAGCGCTCGAACCACATGCCGACGTTGACGAAGATGGACAGCACGAACGTCGCCGCGACGCTCTGCCGAATTCGCCGGAACCAGAAGAGCTGCGGGGTGACCACGTTGCAAGTCACCATGGTCCAATACGCCCAGGCGTAGGGGCCGAAGGCGCGGTTCAGGAAGGCGAAGCGCTCGTAGGGGTTTCCGCTGTACCAGGCGATGAAGAACTCCATGGCGTACGCGTAGCCGACCATCGAGCCGGTCGCGAGAATGATCTTGTTCATGTTCTCGATGTGCCGAAGGGTGATCAGCGCCTCGAGCCCGAAGGCCTTTCGCGCCAGGATCATCAGCGTCAGCACCATCGCGAAGCCGCTGAACACCGCCCCGGCCACGAAATAGGGCGGGAAGATGGTCGTGTGCCACCCGGGGATGACGGAGGTGGCGAAGTCGAAGGAGACGATGCTGTGCACCGAGAGCACCAGCGGCGTGGAGAGCCCGGCGAGGATCAGGTAGGCGCGCTCGTAGTTGTGCCAGTGCCGCGCCGAGCCGCGCCAGCCGAGGCTCAAGACGCCGAAGACGACCTGCTTGGCCCGGCTCGTCGCTCGGTCGCGCAGCGTCGCCAGGTCGGGCACCAGGCCCGTGAACCAGAACAGCAGCGAGACCGTCCCGTAGGTGGAGATGGCCACGAAGTCCCACAACAGCGGCGAGCGGAAGTTGGGCCAGGTCCCCATCTGATTCGGGACCGGGAAGAACCAATAGAGGAGCCAGACGCGGCCGACGTGGATGGTCGGGTACATCAACGCGGCGAGGACCGCGAAGAGCGTCATGGCCTCGGCCGCGCGGTTGATGGAGGTGCGCCACTTCTGCCGGAACAGGAAGAGAATGGCGCTGATCAAGGTGCCGGCGTGGCCGATGCCTATCCAGAACACGAAGCCGGTGATGTCCCACGCCCAGCCCACCGGGTGGTTGAGCCCCCACTCGCCGATGCCCGTGCCCACCAGGTCGGCCACCGAGGCCGCGAAGATGAGCAGCAGAGACAGCGTCGCCGCGAGCAGGAGCTTCCAGGTCGTGGGGGTCTTGGCCTCGACGATGCTCGCGACCTTTTCGGTGATTCCGTGAAGGTCGAGGTTTCCCAAAATGAGCGGCGGCCGCGCGGACAGGTCCTCGGCGGCGCGCGCGACCTCTCGAGCGGGGGCGCTCATGCAGACTCCAGCTCGGGGTTGGGGTTCTTCACCCGCGCCAGGAACGACGTGCGCGGCTTCAAGCTCAGCTCGTCGAGGAGGGCGTAGGCGCGCGGCGACCCCGCGGCTTTCGCCACGTCACTCGAGGCGTCGGCCAGGTCGCCGAAGTGGATGGCGCGCGCCGGGCAAGCCTGCTGGCAGGCGCTCACCCCCTCGCCGTCCTTCACCGCGTCGCGCCCTTCGCGGTGCGCGGCGATCTTCGCCTCCTGGATTCTCTGCACGCAGTAGGTGCACTTCTCCATGACGCCCCGCACCCGCACGCTCACGTCGGGGTTTTGTTGCATCTTTCGAAGCTCCGGCAGGTCTTTTGTGTAATTGAAGAAATTGAATCGCCGGACCTTGAAGGGGCAGTTGTTGGCGCAATAGCGGGTGCCGACGCAGCGGTTGTAGGCCATGTCATTCAGGCCCTCGGGGCTGTGCGAGGTCGCGCCCACGGGGCAGACCTGCTCGCACGGCGCGTTCTCGCACTGCTGACACCCCACGGGCTGAAACGACGCCTTGGGCTCCGCCGGCGGCCCCTCGAAGTAGCGGTCGACCCGGAACCAATGCATCTCGCGGGAGCGCAATACGCCCGACTTGCCGACCAGGGGGATGTTGTTCTCTGCCTGGCAGGCAAGGGTGCAGGCATTGCAGCCGAGGCACCGGTTCAAGTCCACGACCATGCCCCACCGCTGGCCGGGGTACGGGTGCTCCGGGAAGAGGCTCGAAGGCGCAGGGCGCTCGACGAGCTTCTTGGCAAAGTCGGGCTCCTTTTCGAATTTCGCGAGCGTCGCCTCCCGAACCAGCGGCCGCCCCTCCATGGCGCTGTGCTCCTGCGTGCGCGCGAGCCGCTCCACCGCGCCCGTCTTCGAGAGCGACGCGCCCAAGGCGGCGCCCATCGAGGCCGCGCCGCGGAGCGGGTAGGCGTCGAAGCCGACGCCTTGCCCGACCCTTCCGCAGCGGGTGCGCCCCTGGCCGACCATCAGCGCGATGGACTCATCCGCCTGGCCGGGCGCGATGAGCGCCGGGGCTCGCACCTTGCGCCCGCCGAGGGCGAGCTCCACGACGTCGCCCTCCGACAGCCCGAGGCGAGCGGCGGTCGCGGGCGAGACGAGCGCCGCGTTGTCCCAGGTCAGCTTGGTGAGCGGGTCCGGCAGCTCCTGGAGCCAGCCGTTGTTCGCGAAGCGGCCGTCGAAGGCGTGAGAGTCGGGGTGAAAGGTCACCTCGATGCCGCCCTGGGTCCATGGGCGCGCGGCCTCCTCGCGCACTTCGGCGGCGACCGCGGCGGGCGAGGCCGCGAGCCCGCCTTCGGAGGGATGGGCGCTGTCGGCCAAGAGCCCATCGCGCAGCGCGCGCCGCCACGCGTGCTCGCCGTCGGCCTCCTCCGGTGAGCGCCAGGTCTGCCGAACGAGCTCGTAGGCGCTCCTGGGCGCGGCGAGGAGCAGAGACACGACCTCGGCGTCGGTCTTGCCGCCGAAGAGCGGCGCGATGAGCGGCTGGACGATGGAGGCCGTGCCGTCCGCCGCCCTCACGTCGTCCCAGCTCTCGAAGAGGTGCGCTCGATTGAGATGCCACTCGGCCTTCTGGGCCGTCTCGTCGAAATGGGTGCCGACGTGGATGACGTGCGCGACTTTTTCGAGGGCGCTTGCGAAGCCCAGGTCGGCCGGCGCGGTGAACGCCGGGTTGCCGCCCAGAATCAGGAGCGTGTCGACCTCGCCCCGGTCCATCGCCCGAGCCAACGCGCCGATGGGCGCGGCGCCCTCGGGGCTCATGTCGAAGGGCTCCACGTAGCGGACCGCCTTCCCCGCGTTTCCCAGGCGCTCGTTGAGGAGCGCAAAGAGCGCGTGGACCGCCTTCGGCTGCGCCTCGCCAGCGATGAGAACCCCTGAGCCCCGGTGCGCGGCGAGGTCCTTGGCCACCGCCTCGGCCCACTTCGCCGAGAGGGCGTTTTGGGCCTCGGGCGCCGCAAAGGCCAGCGCCGCGCTCAGCTCGCCGCCGAGGTCGACCCCGCTCGCCGCGAGCGCTCGGGCCAGGGCGAAGGCGAACCGCGGGACCTCGGTGCGCCGCAGACGCAGCCGGTGGTCCGCCGCGGCGCCGGTGGCGGTGAACGCGCTCTCCACGGCGTAGAGCCGGTTGATCCAGTTCCCGGGCTGGTCGATCTGCCGCCTCTGGGCGAAGTCGCGCGCCTGGCGCACCGGCCCGCCCTCCATGAAGAGGAAGTCCGAGTCGAGCGCGACGATGACCCGCGCGTTGGCGAGGTCGAAAAGAGGCTCGACGGCGCGGCCGAAGGCGAGCCTCGCGCCCTCCCGCACGGCGTCTCGCGGGAAGGGCTCATAGCGGAAAATTCGCGCCGCGGGCTGCGCGCGCGCGAGGTCCCCGAGCAACCGCTGGAGCGTCGGCGAGCGATGCGCCTCGGTGAGGACGGCGAGGCCGGCCCCTCCGCGAGCGCCGAGCGCGGCGCCGCGGCTGTGCAGGAAAGCCGCCGCCTCGTCCCAGCCCCGCGCCTGCCCCCGCTGCGAAGGCCCGGTCGAGCGGTCGGGATCGTAGAGGTCGAGAATGGCGGCCTGGGCGAAGGCCGTGGTGCCGCCCAAGCTCTCGGGGTGGCGCGGGTTTCCCTCCACCTTGGTGGGCCGGCCCTCGTGGCTCTCCACGAGCAGCCCCAGCGCGGTGCCCCTCCACGGCATCGCGGTGGCGTAATACTGCGGCTTCCCGGGGATGAGCCGCTCGGGCGCGCGCGAATACGGCAAAATCTTTTCCGCCGGTCGGCGACACGCGGCGAGCCCCGCCAGCGCGGCGGACGCCCCCATCAACCGGAGGAACTGCCGCCGCGAGACCCCGCCTGCGAGCTCCGCCGCGCCCTCCGGGAATTCGCGCGCCACGGCCTCCTTGAATTCCGCGGAGTCGGCCAGCTCGGCCAGGCTGCGCCAATAGTGCTTCCCCGAGCGATCGATGCCGTATTGATAATGCGCGCGTCTCATCGGTGGCACCCGGAGCAATGGGTCGGCGGGCTCACCTTTCGCCCGTTGGCCGCGACGGGCGCGGCCCCAGGCGCCGCGGCGTTCGGCTGCCAGGCCATATTGGTGACCTGCCCCGCGGGGCGCAGCGCCGGCCCGGGGTCGCGATGGCAGTCGAGGCACCAGCTCATGGAGAGCGGCTTTTCCTGTGTCACCCGCGGCATCTGGTCGATGCGCCCGTGGCACGAGGAGCAGCCGACGCCGGCGGCGAGGTGCGCCGAGTGGTCGAAGTAGACGAACTCGGGGAGCTTGTGCACCCGCACCCAGGGGATGGGCCTGTCGAGCGCGTCGCTCTCGCGCACCGGCAAGAGCTTCGGGCTGTTCGCGCGGACCTTGCTGTGGCAGTTTAAACAGACCTGTGTGGGCGGAACCGCAGCGAACGACGACCTTTCGACCGTGAAATGGCAATACCGGCAATCCATACCCAGGTCGCCGGCGTGCAGCTTGTGGCTGAAGTCCACCGGCTGGACCGGCGCGTAGCCGACCTCGAGGTGCTTATTGGTGCCGTAATAGCCGAGCGCCGTTCCAGACAGACCCACCGCCGCCAAGGCGCCGAGCCCCAAATATCGCGGCACCTGGTTTGCCCACCTTGGAAACAGAAAGCGTGGCATGCAAGCCTCTCGATGCGAGGCGCAACGTCATCCCGCGAAAGGGGAATACGCCGCCGCTCGTTTGCACATTTCGAGTGGCCTTCTGCCCCTTATTCGCCCGCGCCCTTCGGGCTCGCTCGTGTTCCGCGTGCTCGCGCGAGCGGCCGAAGGACGCGTATTCGATGCCCGAGGCCTCCGGAACGATGCTTCAATCCTTGCAGCTCCAATGGACTTGCAGCGGCCGCGGCGCGATCAAGCCTCAAGGCACCTCGGCGGGGCGGCGAGCGCTCGCCCCCGCTCCACCCGATGCCCTCGACCACCCCGCGAGGGGGGACCGAGCAACTTTCGACCTGAGCAGGGTTTAATGAGGAGGGTGAGCGGCCGCGAGCCCTCGCGGCACGGGTCGCCTGCCTTTAGAGCTCGATAGGGCCGGGAGAAAGTTGCTTTTTTGGAGGAACCGATGAGGAAGCTCTCGCTCACCCTGGTGGTCACGGCGCTGGCGGCTTCGCCTGCCTTCGCTGCCGAGGTCCCCGCAGAGGCTCCGGCGGCCAGTTCCGCTCCGGCGCCGTCGAGCCCACCGCCCCAGGCGGCGCCCGAGCCGCCGGCAGCGCCTGCCGCGAAGCCCGACAAGCCGGCGCCGAACGAGGCACCGCCGCCCCTGGCCGGCCCACCGCCGGCGCCGCCCCAGCAAGCGGCCGCGGCACCCGCGCAGGCGCCGGCTTCTCCCGCTGCGCCGCCCGTGGCTCAGCCCCAGGCCCCCGCGGCTCAGAACCCGCCGGTGGCAAGCGGTCCGGCGCAGGCGTCGCCGCAGGCTGCGGCACCCGCCGGCCAATGGGTCTACACCGGGCAATACGGCTGGGTCTGGATGCCCTACGCGCAGCAGTACAGCTACGTCCCGGCGCAGGGGAATCCTTGGATGTACGTCTACTACCCGGCCTACGGATGGCGCTGGGTGACGGCGCCCTGGATTTACGGCTGGGGCCCGAGGCCTTATTGGGGGCCATGGGGCCGCGCTCACTTCGTCTGGTACAGCCGGCCCTGGTTCCACAGTTGGGGCTACGGCGGCGGTCATGGGCACCGCGGCCACCGATGAAAGACTTCAGAAGAGGCTGAGCTGGAGCGGCGCCCGCTCGCCCGGCACCGCGGCGAGCTCGGGCGCCGAGCTCTCGTCGAGGGCGCCTAGGCCGTGCCGATCACAAGCGCTCCGGAAGCGCCGGTCGAGCGCGTCGCGGCTGGTGGCCTCGCCGTCCTCGCTACGCGAGAACAGGCGCTCGTAGCGAGCGGCCAGGGAGGCGTCGAAGCGCGAGGCGAAGCGGACGAGCTTCTCGCGCGCCCCCGCGCCGAGCCTGAGCGGCGCGGCGCTGGCCCAGGTGGCACCCGCCGCCTTGGCCCGCGCGACCAGCCCGTCGAGCGCCGGCGCGGCGTCGTTGAGCCCCGGAAGGAGCGGCGAGGCGATGAGCCCCACGGAGATGCCGGCGCGGGCCAGGGTCTCCATGGCGATGAACCGGCGGTCGGGCGTCGGGGCCAGCGGCTCCAACAGCTTCGCCAGCCGGCGATCGAGCGAGGGGATGCTGAAGCCCACCCGGGCCCTGCCGCTGCGGCCGATGGCCGCAAGCAAGTCCACGTCCCGCGTCACCAGGGTCGAGCGGGTGCTCGCGCGCAAGTCCACGGGCCCTAGCCGGCGGGCCGCCTCGAGAGCTGCGCGGGTGGCGAGCGCCTTGGCCTCGAGGGGCTGCCAAGGCTCGCAGGTCGCGCCCAGGACCAGCGGGAGGCCTTTGTGCACCTCGCCGGAGCGGAGCGCCCCGGCCAGCGCCTCCGCGGCGTTGGCCCGGACGTGGATGTCTCGCTCGAAGAGGCGGAAGTCGGCGTCCCGGAAGGGAGACAGCTCGCGCACGCGGCAAAAAGTGCAGGCGAGCTCACAGCCCGAGTACGGGTCCAGGGCCGCGTGGCGGGCGGCCCCTTGTCCGACGAGTCGAAGGACCTCCGAGCTGCGGACCGACCTGCACTCGACGGGAGCGGGCGATGGCCAGGGCTCGGCTTGGGCGAATCCGGTGGGGACGGCGACGAGGGCGCTCATACTGAACAACGTTACAGCACGGGTCTGACACGCCCGATCGCCCTCCTGCTACCTGCCCCTACTTGAGCAACGCCTCGACCTGCGCCTTCACTGCCGTGCGCTGGATGGCCTGGCCCTTGAGCCGCTCGCCGAGCTCCTTGCCTCCCTTGAAGAAGACCAACGTCGGGGTCTCGCTCACGCCCAGCTTCTCGGAGAGCGCGGGGCTCTTCTGGCGCTGGACGCGGTAGAAGAGCACCTTGCCGGCGAACTTCTCGGCGACCGCGCCCAGGCGAGGCGCGAGCGCCTTGCACGCCTCGCTGTCGGCCGCGTAGAAGTCGAGAACCACCGGCTGCGTCGCCTTGAGAATCGCCGCCTCGTAGTCCACCTCGGCGAGCTCCTTCACCTGCTCGACAACCGGTGCTTCGGGGCGCGCCTTCTCGTTCGTCGCTTTCATGGTGCCTCCAATCGATGAGGGCGAAAGGCGAGTAGCTGCGCGCAAGAGGCGCGCGCCGCTCGCTTTCCGGTCGAGAGTGAATCAGGAGTCCCGACGGGCTCCATCGGCTTCCTTGGAAGGGTCGCGCAGAGCGACCGCTTCGGGACGCGCCCTTCTTCGAAGGCGCGCGGAGGCCGAGTTCATCGGTGTCCGAGACGGAAGAACAGTAGCACGCCGGCTGCAATTCGTCCGAGGAAAGGCAGGGGCCCGGCGGCTCGCCCGCCGCTCAGAACCCGCATCGCGGCCTCTCCCAATCGTCGTCGACCATTTGGGCTGCGCATGCTCGCTTCGTGGCCCCTAACCCGGCCGAGCCGGAGCCAAAGAGGGTTGCCTTAGGAATCGCGCAGAAATAGATGCTCCAGATCTCAACGTCCGAGGCGCAAAGGATGGCGAGGCGCGAGGAGGGCGCATGCCAGAGGGCATGTCACCGACGAGCAACGACGCCAGCCGGGATGGATTCGGACGTTGAGATGGAGCAGATATTTCGGAGCGATGACTTAGGCTCCAGACCCCAGGCTTCAGGAGCTGCATTCCCTGGAGCCTGGGGTCTGGAGTCTTTGCCAGCCTGCACAAGAGCTCGCGCCAAAGGGACTAAGGAGCGCTCCAGGCGGCAGGGGAAAAGCCCCCGCGCCACGGCTATACCAAGGCGGCCGCCGGTTGGACGACGCTGCCCAGCACGACGCGCACGTCGTGGGCCCCGCCGTCATCCACGAGCGCGATGGCTCTGGGATCGACCGCGACGCCATCGAGCTGCGCTGCGCCGACCCCGCGGCAGCGGCGCTCGGGGTTCGCGACGGCGATCTCGTACCGCGTCCGGCCGAAGCGCCAGGTGATGGAGTACTCGGGCCAGGAGGCGGGGATGCACGGGTCCAGCTCGAAGGTGTCGCCGCGGCGCCGGAGCCCGAGGAGGCTCTCCAGCCCGGCGCGGTACATCCAGCCGGCGGCGCCCGTGTACCACGTCCACCCCGCGCGCCCGGCGTGCTCGGGGCGCGCGCAGACGTCGCCGGCGACGACATACGGCTCGCCCTGGTAGCGCGCGACGTCCGTGCCCGTGCGCGTGTGATTCACCGGATTGAGCATGTGGAACAGCTCGGCCGCCTCGTCGCCGCTCCCCAGCCGGGCGAGCGCCATCACGATCCAGACGGCGGCGTGCGTGTACTGCCCTCCGTTCTCCCGCACCCCCGGTGGATAGCCCTTGATGTAGCCCGGCTCCTGCGCCGAGCGGTCGAACGGCGGGGTGAGCAGGAGCGCGACCTGGGCCCCGCGCCGCACCAGGTGCGTGCGCACCGAGTCCATGGCGCGGTCCGCAAAGCGCGGCGGGGCCACCCCCGAGAGCACCGCCCAGGACTGGGCGATGGAGTCGATCATGCACTCGTCGCTCTGTGCCGAGCCGAGCGGCGCGCCGTCGTCGTAGTAGCCGCGCCGGTACCACTCGCCGTCCCAGGACCGCTCCAGCGCCGACGCGAGGCGGCCCGCCTCGGCCCGGTAGCGAACGGCTCGAGCGGTCTCCTCTCGCGCGGCGCAGAGCGGCGCGAACTCGGAGAGCACGGTCTGCAGGAAGAAGCCGAGCCAGGTGCTCTCGCCGCGCCCCTGGCTCCCCACGCGGTTCATCCCGTCGTTCCAGTCCCCGCCCCCCATGAGCGGCAGGCCGTGAGCGCCCGAGGTGAGCCCGCGATCCAGGGCGCGGGCGCAGTGCTCGAAGAGCGAGCCCTCCTCCTCCGAGACGCGGGGTTGGGCGTAGGCGTCCTGGGCGTCCGGCGCCAGCGCGGGCGCCTCGAGGAACGGGACGCGCTCGTCGAGCACGCCTTGGTCGCCGGTGGTCCGGACGTAGTGCGCCACCGCGTACGGCAGCCAGACGAGGTCGTCCGAGCAGCGCGTTCGCGTCCCCCGGCCGCTCGGCGGGTGCCACCAGTGCTGGACGTCCCCCTCGCGGAACTGCCGCGCCGCCGCCCGCAGGAGGTGCTCGCGCAAAAGCGCCGGCCGCGCCAGGCAGAGCGCCATCGCGTCCTGGAGCTGGTCGCGGAACCCGAACGCGCCGCCGGGCTGGTGGTAGCCGGTCCGCGCCCACACCCGACAGCTCAGGTCCTGATAGAGAAGCCAGCGGTTCATGAGGAGGTCGAAGGAGTCGTCCGGCGTCCGCACTTGCACCGCGCCCAGGGTCTCTTCCCACGCGCGCCGGACGCCTTCGAGCGAGGCGTCCGCGGCTCCCAGGTGGCCGTGCCGGCCGATCAGCTCCCGGGCGTGGCTCGCGTCCGTCCCCTCGCCGAGGAGGAACAGGACGCGCCGGGTCTCGCCCGGCGCGAGGGCGACGCCGACGTGCAGCGCCGCGCAGGGGTCGAGCCCCGCCCCGAACCGAGCGTGGAGACTCTGGAGCCCGAGCGCCGCCGGCCGCGCGAGCGAGCCGTTCCGGCCGAGGAAGGAGGTGCGGTCGCCGGTCGCCGAGGCAAGAGCGTCGCTCGCGTGGGCGAAGGCCACTCTCCCCGCGAACTCGTGGTTCCAGGCGTTCACCGCGAGGACCGCTCCGGTCGAGGCGTCCCGCAGGGTCACGACGTGCTGGCTCTGGCGGGCCTGGGGCGGCCCCAGGACCCACTCGGTGTACGCGAAGAGCGAGAGGCGCCGCGCGACCCCGCTCTCGTTCGTCAGCGTCAGGAGCGAGAGCTTCACCGGGTCCACCGCGTCCACGAAGACCTCGAGCGCCGAGCGGATCCCGTTCGCCGCGCGCGCGAAACGGGTGACCCCCGCCTCGTGGCGGATCACGAACCGGCCGCTCCCGGCGTCGCGGGGCATGGGCCCAGGGGTGGGCGTCCACGCCTCCCCGGTCTCGTCGTCGCGGAGGTAGAGGGCCTCGGAGGTCGGATCGGTCACCGGGTCGTTCGCGAACGGCGTGAGGCGGTTCTCGCGGCTGTTCTCGGACCAGGTGAAGGACGACCCCGAGGCCGTGACGATCGTCCCGAAGGCCGGGCTCGCGATGACGTTGGCCCAGGGCAGCGGCGTCTCCTGCTCTCCCTCGAGAACGACGACGTACTCCCGCCCGCCCGCGGCGAAGCCGCCCAGCTCATGGGCGAGCGCGAGCGGCGGCACCACCGGCTGTGGGATGCGGAGCGCGCGCCCCGCCGGGCCTCGCCCGATTCACGAGCTCGAGCGGCGCCGACCCGGGCGACGGGGGCGCGGGCCGATCGAGCTGCTGCGCCAGCGTCCCCGCGCCGCCGTCCAGGACCGCGCGCGCCACGCTCGCGAGGAGCAGGCGCTCGGCCTCGGTCATCCGGTCCCCGCGCAAGAGGAAGGCGCCACCCGGCTTGTGCTTCCAGGTCCGCCAGGGCCCGTCGTCGAGGAGCGCCGCGAGCTGGGCGTGCATCTCGTCGAGGTAGCTGACCGGGTGCTCGTTGAGGATCACGACGTCGGCGCTCAGCCCCTTCAGCCGCCAGTACTCCTGCGCCTGCAGGACCTGGCGCACGAGCGACACGTCCGCGAGCTCGACGACGCGCACCAGGAGCACCGGGAGGTCGCCGGAGACGCCGTGCCCCCAGAGCCCCTCCTGGCCCAGCGTGTTCCGGGCGAGGAGCTTCAGGCCCCGGCCGCAGCGAGGCGTCGGAGTAGAGCACCCGCGAGGCGAGGCGCTCGAACAGCAGGGCTTCCTCGCTGGAGATGCCGAGGTGGTGCAGCCGGCTGCGGGCGTGCGCGAAGGCGAGCGCGAAGGTCCGCGCGGTGGCGGTCGGATCGTGGTAGCGCTGCGCGAGCGCGAGGGCCGTCTCGCGGCTCGAGGCCATCCCGGTGGCGAACGAGAGCCTCACCACGCCCCCCGGCGCGAGGCGCACGCGCTGGCGCAGGCTCACGATGGGGTCGAGCAGCACGCCGGTGGTGCCGGAGAGCGGGCGCCCGTCGAGCGCCTGGGGGTCCTCCGGGCCGCGGCCCCGGCCGAGGAAGTGGCCGCGGTCGCTCTCCCACTCCACCGGACCCTGCGTCCGGCCCTCCTGGCCGATGACGTGCACCGCGAAGAGCTCGGCGTCCTTCGGGGCGCGCGGCCGGCGCCGACAGAGCAGCGCGTTGCTCTCGGCCACGTACTCCGACTCGACGAAGAGCTTGCCGAAGGCGGGGTGGGCGAGGTCGTCGGCGTTCGGCGCGAGCACGATCTCGGCGTAGCTCGTGACCTCGAGCTCCCGCGCGCGCTCGCCGTGGTTCGTCACCTCCAGCCGGCGCACCTCGACGTCGTCCTCGGGCGAGACGGCGACGTCGAGCTGCGTTCCGATCTCGTCGTCGGTCCGCTGGAAGGTCGCCTTCTCCATGGTGAAGGCGACCAGGTCGTCCGAGGCTTCCCTGGCGGTCGGGTGGTGCGTCGCGGACCAGACCCGACCGCTGCGGACGTCGCGCAGGTAGAGGAATTGGCCCCCGGGGTCGCGGGTCGCGTCCTCGCGAAAGCGGGTGACGGCGCGCCCGCGGCAGAAGCTCGTGCCGCCGCCCGCGTTGGTGACCACGGCGGTGTAGCGGCCGTTCGAGAAAAACTGCGCGTGCGGAAACTCGGTGTGCGGCGAGCGGAAGCGGCGGTCCGCCGCCGGCGGCACCGGCGCCGCGAGGCGCGCCTCCTCGTCGGGGCGCGGCCGGATGAGCGCGGCGTGGCGAGGCACGCGCTCCTGCAGGAGCAGCTCCGTCGCCTGGACGCGCGGATCGGCGTGGAAGCGCTCCACCATGCGGTGGCCGGCCAGCGCGTCGGCGATGGCCGTCAGGGTCATCCCCTGGTGGTGCGCGAAGTACGCCCGCACCAAAGCCCCTCGGAGGCGGAGCCTGGGCGCTCCCGCCTCGGGCTCCTCCGCGTGACGGGGCGTGTAGTCGATGGCCTCGAAGTAGCCGTGCGCTCCGAAGAGCCCCTCGCGCGCCAGGCGGCGCAGGTTCTCGGCCGCGGCGGCGGGGTCGACGAGCGCGGCGAGCGCGGTCGCGTAGGGCGCGACCACCAGCTCGTCGCCCAGGCCCCGCTTCAGGCCCAGCCCCGGGACGCCGAACGCCTTGTACTGGTAGTTGCCGTGGTGATCGACGAGGTCGTAGGCGCACTCGGAGATCCCCCAGGGCACGCCGCGCTCGGCCGCGTAGTCCCGCTGCCGGCGCACCGCCATCCGGCAACTCTCGTCGAGCAGCGTGTCGGGGTAGCTGCGCATCAACAGCAGCGGCATGAGGTACTCGAAGAGCGTGGCGCTCCAGGACAGGAGCGCCGGGATCCCGTGCACGCTCGTGACCGCCCGGCCCAGGTGGAACCAGTGCTTCTCGGGGACGTCGCCCTTGGCGATGGCGAGAAGCTCGCGAGGCGCGCCTCCGAGGCGAGGAGGTCGTAGTGGGCGGGGTCGAGCCGGCCGGGCCCCTCGGCGTCCGCGGCTCGGTAGCCGATGGCGAAGAGGCTGCGCTGCGGGTCGTAGAGGAACCGGAAGCTCATCCCGTCGGCGAACGCGGCCGCGCGCTGCGACAGCCGCTCGAGCCGCTCCCGCGGATCGCCGGGGGCCGCCTCCCGCGAAGCCTCGAGCCCGAGCCGGTGCAGCCCCTCGGAGAGGGCGATGAGCGCGCCGGCGAGGTTGCCGCTGTCGACGGTGGAGACGTAGCGCGGCAGGAGCGGCGCGAGGCTCACCGTGTCGTACCAGTTGAACAGGTGCCCCTCGAGCCGCTCCAGCCCCTCCATGGTGGTCAGGGTGGAGTCGACCCGCTCGACGAGCTCTGGGGTCGGGATGAAGCCGAGGTCGTGGGCCGAAAGCGTGGCGAGGAGCCCCATGCCGATGTTGGTGGGCGAGGTCCGGTGCGCGACCTTCGGCGGCTCGGCTCCTCCTGGAAGTTGTCGGCGGGCAGGCCGTGGTCGTCCGGGCCCATGAAGGCCTCGAAGTACCTCCAGGTGGCGCGGGCCACGCCGAGCAGGAGCTCCCGGTCTTCGGGGGCCGAGCTCCGCGTCCCTGCGAGCCATGGGCTGGGAAAGCCGGTACGCGATGAGCGGCGCGACCGCCCAGAGCAGGAGCAGGGGCAGAGCCGCGGCGAGCGCGCCCGGGCGCCGCGCGCAGACGAGGGCCGCGCCGGCGAGCGCGATGGCCGGGCTCGCCGCCATGGCGACCAGGAACGACCGCGGCCCGGTTCCGCTCTCGAGCCCCGCGCCGCGCGCCGCGCTCGCGGCGGCGGTCTCCCACTCGAGCAGGCGGCGCCGCGTGATCGCCAGGCGCACGAGCGTGACGACGATGGCGTGCACCATGGCGTAGGCCTGGTTCGCGAGGAAGGCGAGCTGCAGCAGCACGCGCGCCGCGGTGGCCTTGGCGTCCTCGCCGAGCCCGCGCAGAAAGGCCCGCAGCGGCTGGTGGAGCCTCGGGCCCCAGAGGGCCTCGAGCGCGAGCGGGTAGAGCGGAAACGCGAGGGACGCGGCGACGGCGGCGGTCCAGAGCGCCGGGCTCCCCGGCAGCGCAGTCCAGGCGAGGAGGAGCAGGAGCACGGTCGCGGGGGCGAGCAGCGCGCGCCGGAGGTTGTCGAAGATCTTCCAGCGCGAGATGAGCGGGAGGCGGTTGCGCGAAAGGCCCGCGCGCGTGGGGACGAACGGCAAGAGCCAGCCCAGGATCTGCCAGTCGCCGCGCGTCCAGCGGTGCTGGCGGCGCGCGTGGGCGAGGACGCTGGAGGGGTAGTCGTCGACCACCTCCACGTCGGTGACGAGGCCGGTGCGGGCGTGGAGCCCTTCGAAGAGATCGTGCGAGAGGAGGGCGTTGTCCGGGACGCGCCCGTCGAGCGCCGCGATGAAGGCGTCGACGTCGTAGAGCCCCTTGCCGGTGAAGATGGCTTCGCCGAAGAGGTCCTGGTAGGTGTCCGAGACGGCGGTGGTGTACGGGTCGACGCCGGTGTGCCCGGCGAAGATCCGCGCGAAATGCGAGCCGGCGGCGCTGGAGGCCGTGACGCTGACGCGCGGCTGCAGGATCCCGTAGCCCTCGGTGACGCGGCCGCAGCGCGGGTCGAAGCGCGGGCGGTTCAAGGGGTGCTCGAGGATTCCGACGAGCTTCTTCGCGCCGTCGCGCGGAAGGCGCGTGTCGGAGTCGAGCGTGAGGCAGTAGCGCACGCGCGAAAGGACGCCCACGTCGCCGACCTGCACCTCGTAGCTCGTGTCCTTCGCGCCGCGCAGGAGCCGATTCAGCTCCTCGAGCTTTCCGCGCTTGCGCTCCCAGCCCATCCAGACGCCCTCCGCCGGGTTCCACTGTCGCGCGCGGTGAAGGAGAAAGAAGCGCTCGGCCCGCCCCTCGCCCAGGCGCCCGTTCAGCGCTTCGATCCCGCTGCGGGCCGCGGCGAGGATGGCGGCGTCCCCGGGCATGTCGCGGGCCGCGGCGTCGGTGAAGTCGCCCAGGATCGCGAAGTGGATGAGAGGGTCGAGGTTCCCGAGCGCCAGGACCTCGAGGTGCTCGAGCAGCCCGACGACCCCGCCCACGCTGGTGAGCAAGGTGGGCACGACCACCAGGGTCCGCGCCTCCTCGGGGATGCCCGCCAGGGAGATCAAGTCGGGGCAGCCGCCTCGGCGGAGCGAAGCGGGCCGCGAGGAGCTGGACGAGCGCGATGGCCACCTCGCTCGCGGGCAGGAGGACGACCAGCGCCACGCCGAGCTGCGCCAATCTCGAGCCTCCCGCACGGCGCGCGCAGGCGACCCCGGCCCCCACGAGCGCCGCGGTCGAGAGGGCGATCGCCCCGAGGTAGGCCGCGGTGGCGTACGCGAACACCCGCCGGCGCCAGCGCTTGCCGAGCCCCGGGCGAAAGGCGACGTCGGCCTCGAGCTCGCGCCGCCCCTTGCCGATGAGGTGGTGTCCGACGTGCGCAGCGCGCGCGGCCGGCCCCTCGGTCTCGGAGGCCTGGCGCGCGCTCTCCACCGCGCGCAGGGCGACGCGAACTTGGCCCTCTCCGGTCCGGTCGGCGAGCTCCTCGATCGCCTGCCGGTACCGATCGCGCGTGAGGAAGTCCATCCGGCCGTGGACGCTTGCGGGATCGCGCTGCAGCACCCGCTCGACCAGGCTCACGGCCTCGACGTACCGCCTCCAGTCGAGGGTGGAGCAGAGCCTGAGGCTCGCGATCACGTTCGCGACCGAGACCTGGGTCGCCGCCTCGCGCTGGTGCTGGCTGCGGATCGCCTCCTCGGCCGTCTGCCGGTCGATGGCCAGGTGGGCGTCGAGGCCGCTCCGGACCGCCCCGAGGCGCGGCCCGTACTCGCGGACGCGCTGCAGGAGCTGGACGACGAGCGCGGGGTGGAGCGCGCGCGGCAGCGACGGCGGGGCGCCCTTCCCCTCGGCGTGATCGCGCGCCACGTAGGCGTCCGCCGAGCGGCGCGCCGCTCGGCCGGCGAGCGTCTCGTCCGCGAGGCGGCGCAGGTTCTCGACGAGCGCGAGCTTGAGCATGCTCGGCCACGCCCAGAGCTCTCCGATGGTGAGCGGGGCGACCGTCTGGAAGGCGTCGAGCCAGCGCACCAGCTGGGCGCGGTCGAGGCGGCTGTCGCTGTGGCGGATCAGCTCCACCGCGAGCGCGTAGACGCGGGCGTTCCCGGCCTGCTCGCGCGCGGCGAGCTTGGGCAGCTCGCGGTAGTAGCCGCGCGGGAGGTTCTGGCGGACGTCCCGGCTTTCCGAGGCGACGAGGTGGTAGTTGTCGAGGAGCCACTCCGCCGCGGCGGTCACGAACTCGCCCCGGCGCACGTCGCCTTCGAGCGTGCGGTAGGCCTCGCGCAGGGCGCGGACGTTGTCGTCGAACCGCGGGAAGACGCTCCGGGACGCGCGGCGCGACGGGTCCAGGGTGAACCGCGCCGCGAGCGAACGGGCCCGCTCGTCGAGGCGCTCGACGCTGAGCAGCTCGTCCCGGAACGGCTTCTCGTGAATCGAGGGCGCGTCGCGGTCCCCGCGCAGCAGCGACCTTGAGAGCCTCGAAGCCACGAGCACGCGAACCTCCGGAACGGAAGTCAGCGCCTGGTCGGGGCGATGCGTTGGGCTGGCTCTCCTTTGTTTATATCGACCGACTGGGGCGCCGTGCAGGGTTTCTTAGCCCATCGCGCCGCGCGCGGTGACGGGCGCCCGAGCAGGGGCCTATCGGGCTTGTGGCTGGCGCACCGGCGTGCGACCTTGCGCGAGCTTCGCGGGCCGCAATCGGCGGCCCCCAGGCCCCGGAGCCCGCCTCCGGCGAAAGGCACTCCTTTGGCGAACGTTCACCTCATCGGCGGTGAGAAGGGCGGGGTCGGCAAGTCGGTCGTCGCTCGGCTCCTGGCGCAGTACTTCATCGACCGAGAGCTGCCGTTCCTGGGCTTCGACGCGGATCGCTCCCACGCGGCGCTGCTCCGCTTCTACGAGGGGTACGCCTCGCCGGTCGTGGTGGACCGCTACGAGAGCCTGGACGCCATCGTCGAGGCGGCGGCGGCCGAGCCGGACCGCCGCATCCTGGTAGACCTGGCCGCCCAGACCCACGAACCGCTGACCCGCTGGATGGACGAGTCGGGCCTGCCGGAGCTGGC
Source organism: uncultured delta proteobacterium (assembly GCA_963772225.1). Classification (GTDB taxonomy): domain Bacteria; phylum Myxococcota; class Myxococcia; order Myxococcales; family UBA5297; genus CAVYWD01. The sequence goes on from CAVYWD010000001.1 coordinate 1,217,347, forward strand.
CGCCGAGACCGGGTTCAAGCTGCGCTACTGGCACGTCATGGATTCGGGCAAGGACTCGGTTGATCTGCTCGTGAAGCTGCTGGATCGCTACGGCGCGCGGCTCGACTACGTGCTGGTGCTCAACGAGCTGCGCGGCGACGACTTCTCCATCCTGGAAAGGTCCGGCGCGCAGGGCCGCGCGCAGGCACTCGGGGCCAAGGTGGTTTCGCTGCGCAAGCTGCACGACGCCTCGATGCGAAAGATCGACGCGAGCAGCGCCAGCTTCTGGGCCGCCTCGCACTCGAGCGACGGCGCCTCGGGGTCGCTGGGCCTGGTCGAGCGGCAGCGCGTCCGGGTCTGGCTGAAGCAGTCCTATGAGGCGCTCGATTCTCATCGACGCCTGAGGGCGGCCGGTCTCGCGCGCCGGCGCGGCCCAATAACCCTGAGCCGCGCCATCCCTTGTCTTCAGAAGCGCTGCCCACGCCGGCCGGGCCGACCGCCCGCGACACAATTCGCCGCCCTCACCGCCGAGGTCCGCTGGCGAAGCGAAGGAGCCGGACCATCGCCCAGTCGCTCGCGCGGCCGAGGACTGCAATGGAGACGACCCCCACGAGCACCGTGGTGAGGTCGCCCATCATGCGCGCGTCCATGATCATGGCGCCGAGGCCGCGCTCCACCCCCGTCAGCTCGCCCAGGACGACGTACGCCCAGGCGACCCCGAGCGCCACCCGCAGACCCGCCTCGATGGCCGGGAGCGCCCCGGGGAGCACCACCCGCAGCACGACCTGCCTCGGGCTCGCGCCCAGCATCCGCGCCGCTCGGAGCCACTCCACCGGCACCTCGCGCACGCCGTGGAGCGCGTTGACGTAGACCGGGAAGAACGCGGCGAGCCCGATGAGGAAGATCGCGGTGCGGTCGCCGATGCCGAACCAGACCATCGCCACCGGGAGCCAGGCGATTCCCGGCACGGCGCGGAAAAGATGGACGAGCGGGTCGACCAGGCGGTTGAACCGCGGCGAGCGCGCCGACATCACGCCGCCGGCCACCCCCGCCGCGGCCGCCAAAAAGAACCCCGCCCCGACGCGCGCCAAGGTCGCCGCCGCGTGGAGCGAGAACTGGCCCGAGTAGGGAGAGGCCCACCCGTACCCGGTGACGAAACCCGCCGCGGCGCGGAGGACTTCCCAGGGCGGCGGCAAGACGAACTTGTCGACCCAGCCCAGGGCCGACGCCGCGCCCCAGGCGCCGAGCAGACCTGCGAAGGGCGCGGCTCGCCTCGCCGCCGCGGCGGCTCCGCGCAGGCTCATGGCCGGTTCTGCGCTCGCACCTCGTCGACGAAGCGTCGCTCGAAGAGCCGGTCCCAGTCGGGCAAGCTCGCGATCAAGCCGAGCTCCAGCATCTTGTCGCCCAGGCGTTTGGCCTTCTCCACGAACGCGGAGTCCATGTCCCAGGATAGCTCGATGTTGGCCGCGGCGGCCTTCATGACCTCCGGGTCGTTGCCGAACGCCGCCGCTCGGCGAATCCACTCCTCCGGGTGCCGCCGAAGGCTCTCGGTCGCCGCGGCGTGCGCCCGCACCAGCGCGCGCACTTGCTCGGGGTGCTCGGCGATGGTGGCGCGCCGGACGAGGACGCCGGCGTTGAGCGGGCCGATGGAGTCGTCGAAGTACGGATAGGCGAGGATGCGCCCGGCGCCCCCGCGCACCGCGAGCGTCGGGTAGGGCTCCCCGCTCAGGAACGCGTCAATCTGCCCGTGCGAGAGGGCGTTCACCATGTCGAAGAAGTCCACCCGGAGGAGCGAGACGTCCGAGGGCGACAGCCCCGCTCGCTTGAGCACTTCGAGGAGCATGACGTGGTGCATGGTCGACGGCACGTAGCCGATGCGCTTGCCCCTGAGGTCCGCGGGGCGCTCGATGCCCGAGCTCGCGCCCACCACCAGCGCCGAGGCCTTGAGGCACATCGACGCCACGAGCGCCACGGGCTCGCCCTTGGAGGCCGAGGTAATGGCGTGCACCAGGGTCGTGCCGGCCGCGTCCAGGGACCCGGCCAGCAAGGCCGTCTTCATGTCGCCCGGGTTGGTGAAGGCGGAGACCTGAACCTCGCTGCCCTTCGGCAGGAACTCCTGGTACAGGAACGGCTGGAGGGTCTGCTGGGTTTTCCACGTGCCCACGCGAAAGACGGCGGGCTCGGCCTTGCGCGCGCAGCCCTGCGCCCCGAGGAGCACCGCCGCGGCGGCCCCCATCGTCAGCATCCGCCGAGCGGCGCTCATCCTCTCTTCCAATGCGCGCCTCATGACGTGGCCCAGCCGGCCTCGCTCAGCATCGCCTTCGCCGCGGGGACGTCAAAGCCGTGCCACGCGGCCCCGGCTTCTTGAGTGTCGCGCGGGGTCGCCCCGGCGTCGACCACGACGACGTTCGCGCCCGCCTTGAGCGCGGCCGGGAGCGGCGGGTGAACGCAGATGCCCTCGACCTCGTCGCCCGAGATGAGCCGGGTCATCGCCACGGTGCGCGCCACGCGGTCGTCCGAGGCCCGCCCCAGGTCGGCCAGCGGCGTGCCCTGCACCGGCACGCGAGCCATGGCGCCGCTGAGGTTGACCCCGAAGTCCTTGAGCCGGAAGGCGGCGTCCACCAACTCCTGGTCGGAGTGCTCGGGGCCGATCGGCTCGACCAGCGCGTAGAGCTTCAGGCCCGAGTCGCGGATGAGCTCGAGCGTGCGGATCCTGGCCGCGGGCTTGATGCCCGTGTCCACGCCCTCGCGGAGGCGGAACGTGTGGTAGACCGCGTTGACCCCGGCGGCGAGGAGCTGGTCGGCCTCCTTCGAGGAGAACTCGCCGGTGTTGACCACCAGCGAGGTCCGAGAGGGGATGATGCGGCGGACCTCGCGCGCGAGCGCGCAGAGCGGGTCGATGCCGTAGTCCTGCGTGGTGCGCAGGGTGAGCCAGTCCGGCTGGTGCGGGGCGATGCGGTCGGCCATGGCGCAGACCTGGTCGACGCTCATCTCGTACGGCTTGGGGAACACGCCCCACCGCTCGGCGTGAGAGCAGAAGCGGCAGTTGCGCGCGCAAGGCACCGAGTCCACGCCGATGCTCGCGTACACGCGGCCGCGGCCCCGGGCGATGGCGCGGGCCCGCTCGTCGGCCAGGGCCAGGGCGCTGCGCTCCTCCTCGGGCGGGAGGGAGGCGGCCATCAAGCGGACGGCATCTTCTCGATTCAGAACCATGCGGCAACCTTCAGCCAAGGGGTCCAGGAGGCGCTCCAGGTGACCTGCCGGTAGACCGGGGTGGCGACCGAGAGCTTGATCGACGCGTTGCTCAAGAGCCAAAACCGCACCGGCGACCGGGGAGCCGAAGGGCTCTCCTCGATGCTCTTTTCGGGCCGTGTGAGCCGCCGTGGCAGAGAAGGATTTTTGCCCTCCCCGCCCTCCCCGCCCGCTGCGAACCGCGCTCCACCGCGAAGGCCTTGACATTGGTTGTTCGGACAACTAATATGCCTTTCATGAGGCTTCCGAAGCTGCCGGCGCTCGACGAGAGCCTGGGATTCAACCTGGACCGCGTCGCGCAGCTCTACCGGCGCGAGCTGATCCGCGCGCTGGCGGCCTACGACCTCACGCCCGAGCAGTGGCAGATCCTGGCCGCGCTCTCGGAGCACGGCGACGGCCTGACGCAGGGCGAGCTCGCCGCGCTCACCTTCAAGGACAAGCACTCCGTCTCCCGGATGCTCGACCGGATGGAGCAGGCGGGCTGGGTCACCCGGCGCCCCCACCCTCAGGACGCCCGAGCGTCCAAGGTCGCCCTCTCGAAGCGGAGCAGCGAGATGGCAGAAGTGCGAGGCGTGCTGCGCTCGCACTTCGCCCGAATCCATTCTCTGCTCAGCGACGCGCAGCAGCGCCAGCTGCTCGGGCTGTTGAAGGCCCTCCGCGATCGCCTCGAAGAATGAACTCCGGCGAGTGCGCCGGCCCAAGGAAGAAAGGCAAGTGCGATCGTGAAATCCCCGTGGGTTTATCCGTGGCTCAAGCTCCTCCATTTCGTCGCCGTGGTCATGTTCCTGGGCGGCATCCTGGCGTCCATCGCCCTGAACGCCGCCGGGCATTTGGCGAACACCTCGGAATACGTCCTGCGCCGCAAGATCGCCTTCGACTTCACCCGGGCGCTCATCGTCCCAGGGATGGCGGGCGCCTTCGCCACCGGCGCGCTGCTCGCATGGAGGGGCGGCTTCGGCCTGTTCCGCCGAAACTGGGTCGGAGCCAAGCAGGTGCTCGCGGCGCTGGTGCTGGCGAACGCCCTCTTCTTGCTCATACCGCGCGTCCAGCGGATCACCGCCCTGGTGCGAGCCGAGCCGCCCGGACTCGCCGAGGCAGGGGCGCTGCAGCGGGCCGAGGACGCCCTGGGCGCAACGAACCTGGCCATGGCGGTCGCGGCGCTCGCCCTCAGCGTCTGGCGGCCGGGCCGGCGAGAGATTCTCGCGCATAAGCTTTCGAGCAAGAACCTGTGGCGCCTCCCTCCTTCGCCCCCTCCCCGCAAAGCGGGGAGGGGGTTGGGGGGTGAGGCCGAGCTACTTCGGTGCGGGGATGCCGCTCGCCGCCGCGAGCTTCTGCAGCACCTCGTCGGCGTGCATTTCAGGGTCCACCGAGCCGAAGAATTCGATCAGCTTCCCATCGGCGCCGATGAGCAAACTCTGCCGCTTGTGGATTCCAATGATCGGGTAGGTCTCCACGCCGAGCCGCTTGGCGAGCTCGCCGTCCGAATCGGTCAAGAGGTCGAACGGCAGGTGGTATTTGGCCCGAAACGCACGGTGGCTCCCGGCGTCCTGCCGAGAAATGCCGAAAATGAGAATCCCCGCCTTCGTGAATTTGTCGAAGCGGTCGCGCAGCGCGCAGGCCTCCTTGGTGCAGCCCGGCGTATCGTCCTTCGGGTAGAAGTACAGGAGGATCGGCTTGCCTTTCAGCTCGCTGAGCTTGACGACCTTGCCGTCCTGATTGGGGGCAGAGAAGTCGGGCACCGGGGCGCCGACGGGCAGCGCGCAAATCATCGCCAGGGCGAGGGTCGTCATCATGAGCGGTCTTCTAACGGCCCGGGCGACGACCGGCCACATCGGCTGACCGCCGTGCGCCGGCCCCTGGCCGGCGCCTGCCCCTGCGAGGTCCCGAGCCCTCCCCGCTTGTCGGCGCGCGGGCGCCCGGCCAGCTTTGAGCCATCGCCATGACCTTCGTCGAGCGACTCGCCGATTTCGCGCTCCGTGCCCGGTGGGAGATGCTCTCCGAGCCCGCCCGGCAGGCGCTCAAGATCCGCGCCCTCGACTCGCTCGGCTGCGCCATGGGCGCCCTGGCCGACGAGCCGCCGAAGCGGGTCCGCGCCGCAGTCGAGGAGCTCGACGAGAACGGCGGGCCGTGCACGCTCCTCGGCGGCGGCCGCGCTGGGCCCGACCGCGCCGCGCTCTACAACGGCGCTCTGGTCCGCGAGCTCGACTTCAACGACACCTACTTCGCCCCCGGCGAGACCTGCCATCCGAGCGACAACCTCGCCGCCCTCCTCGCCGTCGCCGAGCGCCAGGGCGCGAGCGGCGAAGACCTGCTCGCGGGCCTGGCCGTCGCCTACCAGGTCCAGTGCCGGCTGTGCGACGAGGCGCCGGTCCGCGCCAAGGGCTTCGACCACACGACCCTGGGCGCGTACGCGGCGGCCGCGGGCCTGTGCCGCGTCCTCCGTTTGGACCGCCAACGCGCCGCCGACGCCATCGCCGTCTGCGCCACCGCCTTCAACGCCTTGCGGGTCACGCGCACCGGGGCGCTGTCGCAGTGGAAGGGGCTCGCCGCGCCGCACACCGCCGCCTCCTGCGTCGTCGCCGTCACCCTCGCTCAGCACGGGGTCACCGGCCCGCGGGAAGCCGTCGAGGGCAACAAGGGTTTCGCCGCGGCCATCGCCGGGTCCTTCGACATCGACTGGTCCCGCGAGAGCTTGGAGCGCGTGCGACGGACGGTGCTCAAGCGCCACAACGCCGAGGCCCACGCGCAGACCGCCGTTGAAGCCGCGCTGCGCTTGAGGCGCGAGAGCGCGCTCGACGTAGCAGACCTCGCGCGCGTCGACGTCGAGGTCTTCGACGTGGCCTTCCAGATCATCGGCGGCGGCGAAGAGGGCGACAAGCGCCGGGTACGGACCAAGGAGGAGGCCGACCACAGCCTGCCTTACCTTTTGGCGGTGGCTCTGCTCGACGGCGAGGTCATGCCGGCGCAATTCTCGCCGGAGCGCATCGGGCGCGCCGACGTCCAGGGCCTGCTCGCCCGAGTCTTCGCCCGCCCCCTGCCCTCCTATTCGGCGCGCTTCCCGCGCGAGGTCCCGTGTCGGGTCTCGCTTGTGTTCAAGGACGGCCGCAGGCTCGAGCGCGAGCTCGCGAGCTACCCGGGCTTTCACCTGGAACCCATGGGCTGGGACGCGGCGCTGGCGAAATACGACAGGCTCAGCGAGCGGTTCGCGCCGCCGCCGCTCGGCAGGGCCATCGCCGAGGTCGTCGCCAATTTGGAGCGCGAGCCGGTCGAGCGCCTGACGCGGCTCTTGGGGGCGGTCCGGCGGGCGCCGGCGCCGCGGGAGACGGGGGAAACGACATGGGCTCCACAGGCCAGCCCGGCGAGCGCGCCTTCGGATTCGTGAGGCTCAACAAGCGCCAGCCCAAGCGGCGCACTGCCGGCGTCACCGAGATCCGCGGCCCCTATTACACGCCCATGGGCAAGCGGTATCTCGAGGACGTCCTGGAGACCATGGGCGAGTGGATCGACTCGCTCAAGTTCGCCGGCGGCTCGTTCGCGCTGATGCCCAAGCGCGCGCTGACCGAGCTCATCGAGCTCTGCCACCGCCACGACGTGATGGTCTCCACCGGCGGCTTCGTCGAGCACCTCCTGCCTCAAGGTCCGGAGGTCGTGAACCGCTACATCCAGGAGTGCAAGGAAGTGGGCTTCGACATCCTGGAGGTCTCCAGCGGCTTCCTTACTTTCCCGCCCGAGGACTGGCTGCGCCTGGTGGAGAAGGTCCAGAAGGCGGGGCTCAAGCCCAAGCCCGAGGTCGGCATCCAGTTCGGCGCCGGCGGCGCCACGCGCCCCGAGGAGCTCGAGGCCGAAGGCACGCGCGACGTGGCTTGGACCCTTCGGCTCGCCAAGCTCTTCTTGGACGCCGGCGCGCCCATGATCATGGTCGAGTCGGAGGGGATCACCGAGAGCGTGAAGACCTGGCGCACCGACGTGCCCGCCAGGATCATCGATGCTCTGGGCCTGGAGAAGGTGATGTTCGAGGCGGCGGACCCCGAGGTCTTCGCCTGGTACGTGAAGAACTACGGCCCCGAGGTGAACCTGTTCGTCGACCACAGCCAAATAGTCCAGCTCGAGTGCCTGCGGTCGGGCCTCTGGGGGACGAAGAGCCTCTGGGGACGGGTGGTGACGTACAAGGGGTGAAGTCGCCCGCTCTCCGCCGCGCCGTTCGCTCAGGGGCTCAGGCCGAAGGAGTCGAACGGCCCGCTCGTCGCCAGCGTGGCGGCCGGGTCGAAGGCCGGCACCTGCGGGGCGTGGATGGTGAGCGAGAGGGTCGAGTGGCAACGGGCGCAGTCGCGCAGCTCCAAGAACAGGTCCTCGTCGTAGGTTTCCTGCATTCCGCGGAACTCGAGGCCTTCCCAGGCCTTCAGGGCGTAGCGCGCGCCGCAGTCGCAGGTCTTGACGATGGTCGCTTCGTGGGGGTGGCGGTGGACGCGCATGACGGCTCTCGATTCGGACGCCATGAAGACGAAGCCGGCGCCCAGAGCGACATCGAGCAATCGCGGTGCCACCTAGGGCGCCCCTCGGGCGAAAGGTGGGATTCCGATGTCGCTGTCGGCGCTTGCCGCAGAAGCGGCTCCGCGCGCGCGCGGAGCCGCGGGCGGGTCGAACCGGTAGCGCGGGTCGGGGAGGACCTTTGGAGCTTCAGGGGCTCGGGAGCTTGAGCTTGCGGACCAGCGCCGCGTAGCGCGGATCGCCGCGCAGGGGGCGCAGGAAGGGGTCCGACTTGATCAGGGCGAGCAGCGTGCCCTCGCCGTTGGAATAGGACCGCTCCAGCCAGTCGAGGGCGGCGGCCGTCTCCTGGCGCCAGGCGTAGGCGGCGGCGATGTCGTACGCGCTCGTGTGCGCGTACCCCGCGATGAGCCTGCGAAGGGCCGCGCGCGACCCGGCGTCGTCCTTCAGCGAGAATCGGGCGGCCGCCTGGCCCCAGAGCTTCATGTCCTCGTCGGCGCACCGCTCGAAGAGCGCGAGCGCCTCCTTGGGGTTCGACTGGAGCAGCAGGTTCCTTCCAAGCCCGATGAGCGAGCTCTCCGAACCCGGCTGAAGCTGGAGGTCCTTCCGGTACGCCGCCTCGGCGAGGTCGAGCTCGCCGGACCACTGGTAGAGCTGGCCGAGCTTCGACCAGGAGTTGCCCGTGGGGTCGAGGTCGACGGCTTTGCGCGCCTCCTGGATGGCCTGGCCCAGTCGCCCGCCGCTCGCGAGGAGGGTGGCGTATCGGCGATGGCTGTCGGCATCGTTTCCGTTCACCGCGAGCGCGCGAGTGAGGTCCGCCTGCGCGCTCGCCCAGTCAAAGTCGACGACGGCGCGCAAGAGGCCGCGGGCGGAGAGCGCAGCCGGGAGGTCGGGCGAGAGCGCCACCGCGCGCTCCGCAGCGGCCAAGGCCCGGCGGCGCTGAGCTCTCACCGCCTCGAGCGAGTCGACGCGGTCCGCCAGGAAATAGAGCGAAATCGAAAGCCCGGCCCACGCGGGAGCGTATTGCGGGTCGAGCGCCAACGCCCGCTCGTAGGCCTCGGCGGCCTGGCGCAGGCTCAGCATCGTGAACCGGCGGTCGTGGTAGCGACCCATGAGGTATTGCCGGTAGACCTCGGGGTCCTTCGTGGAAGGAGCACCGGCGGCATCGGGCGCGCCGTTACCGAGCCGCGCGGCCGCATCGCCGGCGTCGCTGCGCCTCGAGTCCAGGGCAAAGACGACTCCGTGCGCAATTTCGTCCTGGAACGCAAAGACGTCGGCGAGGTCGCCCTCGTAGGCCTCTCCCCACTCGCGGTACCCGTCGGCGACGTTCACGAGCTGAGCGGTGACGCGCAGGCGGCTTCCGACCTTGCGCACGCTCCCCTCGAGGACCGAAGAGACCCTGAGCGCCCGGCCGATCTCCGAAAGGCTCGCGTCCTTGCCTTTGAAAAAGAGAGACGAGGTCCGGCTGGGTACCCGCAATCCTTCGACGCGGGCGAGCGCGTCCCGGATCTCGTCGGCGAGACCGTCCGAGAAGTACTCCTGGTCTTTCTCCGGACTGAGGTCCGCAAAGGGCATCACGGCCATCGAGGAGAGGTCCGCTTCAAAATGCGCGGGCCCGTCGAGCGGCTTCTTCCACCGCGGCCCAAGGACGGCCGCGCCAATGGCGACGGCGACCGCGACGCTGGCGGCGAGCGCCAGGAGCCAAAGCGCTCGCGGCCGTTCGGGCCGCCGCGACCGCGAGATCACCGCGCCGGCGACCGGCGGCGCCCGCTCCAGCTCGCGCTGGAGAGCGCCGAGCGCTGCGAGGACTTCCCCCGCGTCGCGCGGGCGCTTCACCGGGTCGAGCTCCAGCATCTGCGCGACGAGCGCCCCCAGCGGCGGCGCGCCCGAAATCTCGAGCACCGGGGCGGGCCGCTCCTCTTTCGAGAAGGGCGGGAACGGGAGCTCGTTCGCCAGCATTTTGTGGAGAATGACCCCCAGGGCGAACACGTCCGTTCGCTCGTCCTCAGGGGCGCCGCGCCGCTGCTCGGGCGCCATGTACCCCGGCGTCCCGCCCTCCAGGCGGCGCCTGCCGAAGGCGTGGGCCATGCCCAGGTCCAGCACCTTCACCTGGCCGTCCTCGCACAGGAAGACGTTCCCCGGGGTGAGGTCGCGGTGCACGACGCCGTGGGAGTGGGCGTGGGCGATGCCTTTGCAGACCTCGACGGCGATGCGCAGCACCTCGGGGATGGGCGTCGGCCCTCGGGCGAGGCGGTGGCCCAGCGTCTCTCCGCGCAGGTACTCGAGGATGAGGTAGGGGCCCTCGTCGCAGCGGCCCACGTCGAAGAGCGTGACGATGTTCGGGTGGCTCAGCCGGGCCGACGCCTCGGCCTCTCGGAGCAGGCGCCCGCCGAGCTCGCCGGCGGAGTCCCCAAGCTTGATCGCCTTGAACGCGACAGCCCGCCCCAGCTCCTGGTCGCGCGCCTCGTAGACGATGCCGAAGCCGCCGCGGCCCACCTCGCGCAGAAGCTGGAAGCGGCCAATCACCGCGCCGGGCCGAAGCGCAGAACCCCAGGCGGACTCGGTCTCGACGGCGGGAAGGCGGGCAATTTCTCGCAGGAGCGCAGAGAGACGGCTGGAGAGAACGCTGGTAGGCGCGCTCTCTGCCTCGAAATCCGCCGCGCTCTCCACCTCGGCTTCCGGCACGACTCGCCCCCGGGGGTCTCGCCGCTCCGGATCCTTCGCGGCGTTCGCTCGCTAGCTGTTGCTGATGTGAACCGACGAGGCCAGCGTCAAGACCTTCTTGCTCAACGGCCTGGCCATGCCGGGCTCCCTGGCGACCTTCGTGGCGATCTGGTCGGCAAGCTTGTCCGGATCTGGCGCCTTCATCAAGCCCTTCGACGCGCCCTTCGCCGCGGCTTTCGGGTAGTGCTTCTCGGCGAGCGCCAGGACCTGGTTGTAGAGCTCGGCGCCCAGCACCGCTCGCAGCGCCTGCTTCTTTGAAAGTCGCCGCGGCTTCCGCCTCGGTGTCTTCGCCATGCAGGCTTTCCTTTCGTCAAGGGTGTTTCAACCTAAGAGCCACGCGACCTGCGCGACCGCCTCGAGCTGCTCCAGAGGCATGGCCGTCGCGGCCAGCCGCCCCTGCGCGGCGAGAGGGCAGGCGTCGCGGACCCGGTCGAGCGCAGCCGGGCTCAGCGCCCGCGCGCGCCGCGCCAAGCCGCGGTAAGCGTCGCCGACGCTCCCGAGGGTGGCTCCGTTCCAGCACGGCGTGACCTCGCCCGCGGCCGTGACGTGAAGGACTCGCGGCCGATGGCACCGCCGCCAACCAGACCACCACCGGCAGCCGTCGGCGATTTGCGGAATGGTCGAGAGCGAGCGCTCCCCCAGCGGGAACCCGGGCGGCGCGCGGGCGGCCCCCGAGGCGACCCAGACCGGCACCCGCCAACCGCCCGAAGAGTCCGCGGCCATCGCGCGGCCCCGCTCCGGCCAGTGCCGGTGGATGACGAACCGGTGCTCCCCGCGAGTGCCCCGCGCTCGATAGGTCACGGCGCCTCCGGAGGTGCGCCCCCACCGCGAGAGGAGCGCGAAGACGCCATACGGCACGGCCGCGTCGTTCAGGGCGCGCTGCCACGCCTCGAGCTCCAGGCCATCCGCCCCTTTGCCTTCGCCGAACGCGACGAGGGCGCCGTGGACCTCCAGCACCTCCCGGAGCCACCGCGCCAGCGCCTGGCCGGGCTCGACCTCGTGCAGGATCACGGCCCACGCGGCGCCGCCAGACGAGGCCTGCGCCGAGCGCGGCCTTCCGCAGAGGGCGTCGCTGAGGAGACGGGCCTCGTCGAAGCGCTGCACGTGCAGGTTCGAGCTTTTCAGGGGCGCGACCGAGTCGACGGCGTACCGATGGTGCGTGCGCCACGCCTTGGAGGCCGCGTGGCGCTCCACGCGGATGCCGTGCCGTTCGCGGTCGGCGTGGAGCGGCGTGCCGGGGAAGGCCGAGAGCACGTTGTGGACGTACGTCCCGACCTTGAGCGACCGGACGAACGCGAGCGTCTCGCGAAAGTCCTGCGCCGTCTCTCCCGGGAGGCCGCCGATGACGCTGACCACGGGCGTCAAGCCGGCGCTGCGGGCGCTCTCGACCGCCCGTCGAAACGACGCGAGCCAGGCCCGCTCCCTCTCGAACGCGGGGTCGCCCAGGGCCCCGGGCGGCTGCACCTTCCCCACGGCGCGCAGGACGTGCGGCGCCGCCGACTCGAGGCCGAACGAGACGGACTCGAAGCCCGCCCGGCGCATGAGCTTCAGGAGGTCGAGGTCGACGCGGTCGGCCCGCGTCTCGCAGTCGAGCCGCATCCGGATCTGGCGCCGGAGAATGCCCTCGCAGATCTCCCGCGCGCGCTGCGGCGCCAGCGAAAAGGCGTCGTCGAAGAGGGGCACGCTCGAGGCGGGGCGCCCGGCCCGGCGCGCCAGCCGCGCGAGGACCGCGAGGTCGTCCAGGACGCGCTCGACGCTGTGGTAGTGGACCTCGCGCCCGGAGATGGCGGCGAAGCTGCAGTAAATGCAGTGCTGGTTGCAGCCCCGCGCGGTGAGATAGCCGGTCGCGGCCGAAGTGATGAAACCCCGCTGGTAGGGCGACGGCAGCTCGTCGAGGGAGCGGACGTGCCCGGACGGAAACGAGGAGAGATTGCCCGCGCGCGTCCGGAGCGCGCCGTCGGCGGTCTTCACGACCAGGTTCGGCACGGCGGCGAGCCGCTCCGCCAGGCGGCGCAAGGGCCGCGCCGCGCCGAGGACGGCTTTTGCGACCGGGGCGATGGCCCCTTCGCCCGCGCCGCGCAGACAGACGTCCGCACCCAAAAGCTCCAGAGTCTCCTCGGGGCTGAACGTCGCATTCGGGCCGCCGACGGCGATGACCGCCTCGGGGAGCGCTTCCCGGGCCGCCCGCGCCATGGCGCGGCACGCCCGGAGGTTGCTTTCGTAAGCGGTGAACCCCACCAGCGAGGGCCTGCAATGCCTGAGAAAGCGCGCAAACGCGCCGAGCGCCCCGTTCCGCCCAGGGGCATATTGACCGGAGGCGATGCCCGCGTCTGCCAGCGTCGCGCGCAAGAAAGCCGTGCCGATGCTCTCGGAGAAGCGCTGCACGACGCCGCCGGGCGGCATCACAAACAGCACCTCCAGGCCTTTCCCCGCGCGCATCGGGTGCCGCTCCGCCTGCTAATTTCGTTGAAGGAGGTCGAATTACAGACGTCCAACGCGGCCCTGTCAATCGACTTCTCGGCCGTCGCGTTCCGCGCCGCTCGCAGGCACGGGCTCGAATTCGAAAAGGTTCTCTTCAAAGGCGAGCCGCGATGGACCCGCCCGACGACGCCGAGGCTCGGCGCGGCGCATCAATGCACCGAGGCAGTCTCGCGGGAGGGAGAAGAAAAGTTGGGCAGCGCTCGATGGTTGGGCTGCACCGCGAAATTCGCGAAGATTCCCGCCTGGACTTCCCGATAATCCTGCGCCTGGTGCACGCCGACCTTCAGCCCCGCCTCCAAATCCGGAGAAATGGTGCGCCCGACGCGCACGTCCAGATTGAAAGCAAATCCGAAGCGCGATTGGCCTGGGTAAATTCCGCCCCCGGAAGGATCCAGCGGAAACACATCGGCGTCCTCCTCGCGGTGCCAATTGAGCCCGGGCTCCACGTCGAGCTGCAGGTGCAGGCTCCCCTGCCGCTCCCATCGGAGCGGGACGCCCAGGTGCACCATCAGCGCGGGGCTGAAGTAGCCTCCGTGGCCGAACGTGAAATAGCTCAGGTTCTGGTCGTACCCCACACCGGTGAGCGTGAGCCCCGCCGAGAGGTCGTTGCCGCGCCCCGCCCAGACCGGCCAGCGGGCGCCGGCCCCGCCGGAGACGCTCGAGTTGGTGCGCACCGCCCGGCCGGTGAGCCAGTGATACCCGCCGAAGAGGTAGTAGAGCCCTGCGCCCGTCTTCGCGGCGACGTCGAAGCGCGCGCCGGTCTTCACCACGCCGCCCCAGGACCTTCCCGTCGCCGGATCGACCGCCCCGGTATATGACAGCAGGCTGTCGGTCACCGGGCGCCGCGAGACGTCCGCCGAGAAGAGCAGGTTCCCGGCCGCGCCGTGCCACTGCACGCCTCCGAGCACGTTGGGGACCGGGGCGAGCAGCGGGGTGGTCCCGAGGTCGGCGACCAGGCCCCCGGCGCGGAGCTCGGCCCCGAGCGCGATGCCTGCCGCAGACTGGCCGCCGCCCGCGGAGGAGCCCGACCCGAACCGCCCCGTGGCCAGGGCGCCGGGGGAGATGTGCCCCGCGTCGAGGACCGTGGGGGTCACCGAGAAGCGAAGGTGGCTCGAAAGGCCCAAGGGCAGCGACGCCGACACCGGCAGTCGCGCCTCGGTGAGCGAGCCCAGGCCCGACTCGCCGGCGCGGTCGCGCAGCTGGACGTCGCCGTCCACCTCGATGCGATGGCGGTCCCGGATTCGCGCGATGTCCTGCAGGAGCCGCTGACGCAGCGCCCGGGAGTCCTCGAGCGGCTCCGGCTCGGCCTCCGCCGGCGCGGCGGCGTGAAGCCCCGGGGCGGGCGCGAGCGCCACCGCGGACGCGAGGACGGGCCCCGCGCCGCGGGCCTCGGCCTGGGCCGGCGGCGGCTCCGGCGGCCCCGCAGGGGCCTCGGCCTTGGCGCCCTTCACGCGGGCCAGCGCCTCCTCGTAGGAGCGCAGCGCCGCGGCGTCGTCGCCCTCGCGCTCGGCCAGCGCGCCCGCGGTCCGCTCCCAGCGCGGATCGCTCGGCCGCCGCTCCCGTGCCTGCGCGAGCAGCTCCTGCGCCCGCTCCGGCTCGCCCCGGTCGAGCGCGGTCTCGATGGCGCCATCCCGCGCGTCGAGGTCGTCGCCGTCGACGCCCAAGGCCTCGTCGTACGCCGCCTGCGCGTCCTCGAGCTGGCCCGAGGCGCGGTAGAGCCGCCCCAGCGCGCACAAAAGCCGCGCGCTGTCGGGCCACTCCGCGAGCGCCGACTGGAGCCCGGCGCCGGCCGCCTCGAGCTCGCCCTTCTCGCGCAGCTGGTCCGCGCGCGCGACCGCCGCGGCGATCCGCAGCGCCTCGAGCCCGCTCTGCACCCGCGCCTCCAGCTTGGGCTCGCTCGCCAGGCCGCCGAGCACCGCGTCCAGCTCGTCGAGCCTGCCCGCGCGCAGGAGCGCCGCCCCGAGCTGCAGGCGCAGGCCCGCGCTCGCCCCCTTGCGGCCCACCGCGCGCTCCAGGATGCCCGCCGCCCGCGACGGCTCCGAGAGCTCTAGGTAGCCCTGCGCGACCGCGCCCAGGAGCTCCGGGTCCTCCCCGGCCGCGCGCTGGGCCCGCGCCAGCGCGACGCGCGGCTCTCGCTTGAGCCCGCGGTGCCACAGCTCGACCGCCCGCGCAACGTCGTCCTTCAAGGTGAGCCGGCGCCGCAGCGCCTCGGCCGAGGCGTCCCGCGCCGCCGGGGGGATTTCGGCGAGGAGCTTCAGCGCCTCGGCATACCGGCCCCGCGCCTCAAGGACCCGTGCCCGGAGCACACGGACCTGAGGCCGGTCCGGGGCCCTGGCCGCCAGGGCCTCGGCGTACCTCTCGGCGCCCGCCGCGTCGCCCAGCTCGAGGCAGAGGCCTACCAGCTCCTGCAAGGCCTGGTCGTCGGCGGGGTTCGCGCGGGCTGCGCCCAGGAGCATCTCCAGGGCCGCCTCCGGCTCTCCGTCCTCGCGACTCTGCGCCGCCCGGGCGCGCAGCCCGGCCGCGTCGAGCAGCGCCCGCGGCAGCGCTCGCGCCGGGTCCACGCGCGCCAGCTTGTCGTTCGCCGCCTCGGCCTCCTCGTTCTTTCCAACCCGGAGCAGGAAGCGGACGAGGGCCAAAAGGACGTCCGGGTCCTCCGGCCGGCGGCTCGCGACCTCGCGCAGGCGCTTCTCGGCCTCGCCCACGCGCCCGCGCGAAAGCTCCGCGTCCACCCGCGCGAGCTCGGCGTGGTGGGCCATCTGCGGCCAGAGGCGCGCGGCGCTCTGGAGGGCGCGCTCGGCCAGGGCGTCGTCCCCCGCGTCGCGGGCCGCCTGCGCGTCGCGCATCGACGACCAGAAGGCGGCCGCGCGGATCGGCTCCTGCCAGAGGTCGGGCCGGTCCGGCGCGAGGGCGCGCGCTCGCCCCAGCAGCTGCAAGGCCTTCGGAAATTCCTCGCGCTGAAGGGCGACGAGCCCCAGGCCCGCGACGCCCTCCGCGTCCTGGGGGCCCGCCGCCTCGAACGCGCGCTGCGCCTGGTCCCAATCGCGGCGGGCGAGCTCGGCGCGGCCGCGCGAAAGCGAAAGGTCCCGCTCCATCGCCGACAGCTTGCGCTCGAGCTCGGGGTCGGCGCCGCGCTTCAGATACGCGCGCAGCGCAGCCGCCGCCTCCGCGCTGGGCGACAGCCACGCCAGGGCCCGGCGCTGCGCCGCCGACGCCTCGCCCTGCACGGTCTCCTCGCCCGAAAGCCGCGCCAGGAGCCCGATGCCGGCGAGCCGGGTCGGCGCGCGAAACGTCAGGTGCTTTCCCAGCGCCAGCGCGAAGCGGGGCTCGAACGGCGCCTCGCTCAGGAGCCGCTCCAGCCCTTCCCGCGCGGCCGGCCAGCCCGCTTCCGTCCCGCCCAGGGTCTCGTAATACTCGAGCGCCAGGTACCCGGGCGGCGGATAGGGGCCGAAGAGCTCCCGGTACTGCGCCAGCCCCTCCTCCACGCGCGAGGCCCGCACCCGCGCGCGCGCCGACTCGAGCAGGCTCGCCGCCCGCTCGCCCAGATTGAGCGCGTGCTTCAGGGCCAGGGCGCGGCCGTCGCCGGGGCGGGCGGCGGCGAGGCGGGCGAAGAGCGCGCGCGCCTCGTCGGCGCGGCCCGCGGCGGCGCGCAGGCGCCCCACGGCCAGAAGCGCGTCGGGGTCCGCCGGGTCCGCCGCGAGCGCCCGCTCCCACGCCTCGCCCGCCCGCTGCTCGTTGCCGCGCGCCTCCCAGTAGCGGGCGATCCGGGCCAGCGCAGGCGAAGGCGGCGGCTCCGCGGGCGGCGACGCGAGCGAGAGGAGCCCCAGGGCTCCCGCGACGGCGATGCTCAGTGACACGGCGTCCCCTCCCAGCGCGGCAGGAGGCGGCCGTCGGCCCCGAAGGAGAAACGGCCGTCCAGAAAGCCGCGCGCGAACAGGATCAGGTTCTGGTCGTAATAGGCGGGCGGGTTTCCGTAGAGCCCGCCTTCGCCCCGGGCCCGCGCCAGGCGCGCTTCGAGGGCGCGCCCAAGCTCGGGGAAGCGCCGCGCCTGCGGCAGGAGCGCCGCCGCGAAGCCCACCGGGCCCTCCCTGGGCCCCGGCCGGCCCGTCCGAAGATCCACCCGCTCCGGCACCGCGCCCTTCTGCAACGCGCGCAGCATGCCCGCGCACGCCGCCGCCTGCGCCTCGCGCCAGGGGTCCGCCTCCGGGAGCATGCCGGCCCAGAGGTACACGCGGATGGCGTCGTAGCTGCCGAAAGGACCCGACGCCCTGTCGTCCTCAAAGCCCTGGCCCGCGCGGTAGAGCGCCCAGTCCGGCGCGAAGCCGCCGCGCGCGCTCTCGGCCACGACCCGCGCGCTCGAGCGCAGCACCGCGGCCCAAGGCCCGGGGACGCGAAGCGCGGCGAACCGGCGCAAGAGCTGCGGCGGCGAGTAGCTCGGGTTGAGCCGCCAGGCGGCGCCGCGCTCGACCTCGAAGCCCCGCGGCGCCGGGAGCAGCGTCGGCCCCAGCCCGGGGAGGTCGGCGACCTCGGCCCGCGCCGCGCGGGCGGCGACCGCCTCGCCCAGCGCGCGGTACCGCGGGTCGCTCCAGAGCCGGCCCGCCTCGAGCAAGGCGTAGCCGAGCCAGAGATCCGCGTCGCTCGCCGAGTTGGCGTCGAGGACGCGCCAGCGCCCCTGCGCGTCGCGGCCCCATTTCCATGCGGGCAGGCGCGCTGCCAAGTCGCCCTGGGCGAGGTTGTCACGCGTCCAGGCGAGAAGCCTCTCGAACAGCGCCTGGTCGCCCGCCACCAGCGCGAAGAAGAGCGCGTAGGCCTGCCCCTCGGAGGTGGTCCGGTCGCCCGCGCCGCGGTCGACGACGCGCCCGTCGGCGCTCACGAAGTGGGCGACGTAGCGGTCCCAGTGCGCCCATTGGGCGTCCGGCCCGCAGCGCCCCCGCGCGGCGGAGAAGGGCGAAGAGGCCAGGGCGGCCATCGCCACGGGCGCGAGCGAGCGGCGCCGGAGCGTGCGAGGAGGGCTCATGGCCGCTTCTCGAAGGCTTTCGGCTCGAGCCGCTCGCGCCCGCGCCGGCTCAGGCTGCGGTGGGCGGGCACCGCCAGGAGGAGCGCGCCGAAGAGCGCGCTGGGGACGAGCAGCGCCCAGTGCTCCGCGGTGAAGAGGCGCGCTCGCTCGAGGGCGGAGAGGTCGCCCGCGCCGTACAGGTCGCCGATGGAGAAGCTCGCGAGCTGGCCGCGGGGCGACTCGGCGAGGAGGTCGCCCCCGCCGTACCGGCTGTCGGCGGTCCGGCGCAGGTCGTGGGGCGACGGGAGCTCGCCCCGAGAGCGGGCCATCACCGCGACAGCCGAGCGGCCCGGCGCGAGCGGCGAGGCGACTTGCGCCACGGCCGCGGCCACGCCCTCGGCGGCGATCGACTCGCGGGCCCGCGCGAGCTCCCGCGCGCCGCGGCCGAGCCGCAGGAGGTCCAGGACCGCGGCCGCCTGCGCCGGTCGCTGGGCGCGGCCGGCCTCCCCGGAGAGCGAGAGGGGAAGCCTTTCGGCCCAGCGCGCGAGGAGCGCGTGATTCCGCCTGGGTGCCGATGAGGAGCAGGTCCTTGTCGAGCGGGCCGCTCCCCACGGCATCGGCGAAGAGCAGCTGGGCGCGCTCCGGGGCGAGCCCCGTCACCTGGGCGAAGTAGGCGGCGAAGCCGAGGAACGCGGCGATTTCCGAAGGGCTCGGCTCGGCCGGAAGCACCACCGCCGTGTCGCCCAGGTCGGGCGCGCGGGTGAAGGGGAAGCCGTCGTGGACGAACCGCTGGACGTCCGGCAGCCGCGCGTAGTGGAGGAGCCCCTCGAGGTGCAGCGCCGAGCTCCCGAGCACCTCGACCGCCCCCGCCCGCTCCTTCTCCGCGCTTGGCCCGCAGGGCGCGTCGAAGTGGATGCCGACCGTCAACGCGTTGTACCCGCGCAGGTCGCCGGGAGAGAGGCGCAGGTGCGCCCGCGCCACCGCCGCGCCTGCAGGCAAAGGCAGCGGCGCGACGCGCCGCCCGTTCACGGCCACCTCCAGCGCCGGTGCAGGCGCGCCGTCGGGGAGCTCCACGCGATAGTCGAGGTCGAGCCGCAAGGGCCTCGCGGACCAGGTCCAGAGGTCGGGCGCCACCCGGAAATGCACGGTCAAGGTCCCGTCCTGCTGGCCGCGGTGGACGAGCGGCGCCTTCGCGAGCTCCGAGAAGAGGAGCGGCTTCTCGGTCGAGGCCCAGCGCGGGGCGCCGTAGGGCGCGGCCGGCGGCGGCGCCGAGGTCGGGCTCGGCTGGGCGAAGGCACCGGTGAGCGGCCGCGCCGGCCGGAGCAGGCCCGCCACCGCCGCGGCGAGCTCGGCCGGCGTTCGGCCTTCCAGCGCGAGCAGGCGCTCGCCGCGGGCTCCCCGAGGGTGCTCGAAGAGCGCCAGCGCGGGCCCTTTCGGCGGCGGCAGCCCGAGCGCCCGCGCCGAGTCGGCTGAGCCCACGAGGGCCACCGCGCGCCCCGGCGGCAGCTCGCCCACGGTCACCTCGAAGCGGAGCGGCACCGGGCTCGACAGGCCGAACCACCCCGCGACCAGGCCCGCCAGGCGAACCTCCTCGGGGCTCGCCGAGCCGAGCGCGAAGGCGAGGGTCGCCTGCCGGTCCGCCTCGCGGTCGACGAAGGGCAAGGGCAAGAGCGACAGATTGGCCGGCAGCGGCGCGCGGCGGATCCGCAGCGAGAGCGCGACCGACCGGACGGCGCCCAAGCTCGCCGCCGCCGCACCGCAGCGGCTCGGCCCCTGCCCCGGGGCGCGCAGCTCGAGCAGGCTCCGGTCGGCGAGCGCAGCGGAGGGCAGGTCGAAGGCCAGCGCCGGCTGCCGCAGGCTCGCGGCGTCGAATCGAGCGACGCGGGCGCGGTTCAGCCAGACCTCCAGGCCGTCGGGGAGCGAGGCCGACTTCTCGGCCGCGAGCTCGACGACCGCGGACGCGGCGGCGAGCTGCTCGTCGGCGCGCACCGAGAACGGCAGCTCCAGGGCGCCCCCTCGGGCCGATCGCCGCGCGGCCGCCACGTCGAGCTCGACGCGCGAGGTCGAGAGCTCCTGGGCGCGCGCCGCCCCGGCGAGGCCCAGGGAGCCGAGGACGGCGAGCGCCGCCAGGCTCCAGACCCCGGGCCCCAGACCCCAGGACAAGCCTTCCGCAGCGCCCGCCCTTGGCCTTGCCTGGGGCCTGGAGTCTGAAGCCTGAAGTCTTTGAGCCACCAGGCCCATCGCAAAGCGCCTCACCCTTCGCCTCTCGCTTCGGCGGGCAGCGCCGGCACCGCGGTTTCCTGGGGCTCCGCCGGCCTGAGCGAGCGGGCCAGCTTCCCGAAGCCGCGCAGCGCGTGGAGCGCAATTTGCGCGAAGGCGACGAGCGGACGATCCTCCTGCCGCCCCTCGTGCGCGCCCGCCCAGGCGTCGGCCCGCGAGAAGAGGGCGCGGACCAGCGCGCCCTCCTCCTCGAGCGAGAGCGCCGCGAAGCGGACCCGGGCGTGGGCCCCGGCGGTGCCGACCACGTCGGCCGGGAGCGCGGGCGCGCCCGGCTCCACCGCGAGCGTGAGGGCCACCCGCTCCTGCACGAGCGCACCAGCGCCCGGAGGGAGCGCGAGCTGCGCGCCGCCCCGGGAGAGATTGACCGTGCGGCAGCAGAGCGTCGAGCCGTCGGCGAGCCGGAGCATGGCCGGCAGCTCCACGGCGACCCGCGGGCTCTCGCGCCGCTGCCGGCGCTCGAAGGCGACCGCCAGCGCCGCGGCGATCAGCACGAGGTTGTAGACGGTCCACGCCAGATTGACCGCGAGCACGTCCGTCGCCGCGCTCCCGGCCGCGAGCTTGAAGAGCCCTGCGCCCAGGCCGACGAGGTTGAGCCCCAGGAGCGCCAGGTACGGTCGCGCGATGGATTTCTCGAAATACCCGGTCTCGACCAGGCCGCCCTTGGCGGTGACGTTGAACCGGCCCTTGCGCGGGCTGAGGAGCGCCATTGTGGTGGGGACGGCGATGTAATAGGCGAGGCAGGTCTCGTAGACCTCCGACCAGAACGAGTGGCGGAAGCGGCCCTGCATGCGCGACAAGGTCAGCTTCGAGTGCAAGAGGTGCGGCAGCCCGTAGGCCAGCGCCAGCAGCGGGAGGGCGTTGAAGATCTGCCGCTCGAAGAGCAGGTAGGCGAGCGGCGCGGTCAGGAAGATGAGCCGAGGGATCCCCGAGAAGAAGTGGAGCATCGACGCCGCGTACGACAGCCGCTGCAACCGCGAGAGCCCCCGGCCCAGGAAGGGGTTGTCGAGGCGGAAGATCTGCGCCATGCCGCGGGCCCAGCGGATGCGCTGGCCCACGTGGCTCGAGAGGCTCTCGGTGGCCAGGCCGGCCGCCTGGGGCAGGTCGAGGTAGGCCGACTCCCAGCCGCGGCGGTGCATGCGCAGCGCGGTGTGGGCGTCCTCGGTGACCGTCTCCACCGCGATGCCGCCCACCTCCGCCAGCGCCGCGCGCCGCAGCACGGCGCAGGAGCCGCAGAAGAAGGCGCCGTTCCAGGCGTCGTTGGCCGGGAGGATCTGCCCGTAGAAGAGCTCGCCCTCGTTCGGCATCGTCCCGAAGGTCCCCAGGTTCCGCTCGAAGGGGTCGGGCGAGTAGAAGTGGTGCGGGGTCTGCACCAGCGCCATGCGGGGCGAGCGCAGGAACCAGCCCACCGTGGTCTGCAGGAACGACCGCGTGGGGACGTGGTCGCAGTCGAAGATGGCGACGAGCTCCCCCTTCGTCCTCGTCAGGGCGTGGTTCAGGTTTCCAGCCTTGGCGTGCGCGTTGTCGGGCCGGACGAGGTAGCCGACGCCGGCCTCGGCGGCGAACGCCTTGAACGCCGGGCGGCGGCCGTCGTCCAGGACGTAGACGCGAAGCTTGTCCGAAGGCCAGTCCAGGGCCTTGGCGGCGAGGACCGTGGTCCGGACCACTTGAAGGGGCTCGTTGTAGGTCGGGATGAGGACGTCGACGCTGGGCCAGGCCCGCTCGTCGTCGGGGAGCGGCGCCGGCCTCCTTTGCAGAGGCACCGCCGCCTGGAGGTACCCCAAGACGAGCGCGGCGAAGGCGAAGAGCTCGGCGAAGAGGAGCAGGGCGCCGAGCGCGGCGTCCAGGGAGAGCTCCGCCGGCAGCGTCGACGTCAGCCGCCAGTGCAGGTAGCGGCCCGAGGACGCCAGGGAAAGCATGACCAGCGCCAGGGTCGCCCGAGGCCCCTTCCAGCGCCCGGCGGCGAGCGCAACCGCGAAGGCGGCTGCCGAGAACGCGACCTGCGTCGACAGGTCGAGCGGCGTGGTGACGGCCAGCGCCAGCAGCGCGAGGCCCGCCGCGCAAGCCGCCCCCGTCCCCATCGCGCGAAGCCCCTGCCCGCCGCGCAGCCTCGCTCGCATCGCCACCTCCCCCAATGCCCGCGCTCAGTGCGATGAGGCCTCCGCGGGGCCGAGGATCCATTGCGCCAGGCGCTGGACGTCGGCCGCCGCCTGCGAGTGCGGCGCGGCGCCGAACCTCTCTCGGAACGCGGGGTCGAGGTGCACCGGTGGGAGGGCTCGGTCGCCGCACGCGCCGCGCAGGGCGTCGAGCGCGCCGCGGTGGTCTTCTCGCCGATTGTCGAAGCCGTTCAAAAGGACGAAGAGCCGCCCGCCCGCGCCAGCCGTGGCGCCCATCGCCTGGGGCACGTCGCCGACGGCCTCGGGCGCGACCACGAAGAGCAGCGCCTGCGCCGAGGCCCTCGCGACGTGTAGCGCCGGCGTCGGCTCGGGGCCGGTGTCCAGGACCAGCACGTCCCATCCCTCGTGCGGCGCGGCCAGGTCGCGCGAGGCCGATTCCGGGTCGAAATCGCTCTGCGCGAGCGCGCGCCGATGGAGCCTTGCGACCACCTCCGGGCTCGGCGCGAGACATGGGTGCTCGGGCGCCAGAGCCCGGGCCAGATCGCGTTTCGGATCGAGGTCGATGCCGACGGGCTTCGCGCCGCGCGCGGCCAGAGCGGCGCAGAGATGAGCCGCCAGCGTCGTTCGGCCGGCGCCGCGGGACGACGAGACGAAGGCGACGGCGGTGGGCAGTGCACGCGGGGCGCCGGCGCTCGCTTCGTCGCACGGCGGAAAGCCGCGGCGCACCGCCGCCGCCCGGCATCGTTCGAGGTCGGCGATCTCCCGGTAGCGCAGGGCCGACGGCCCCATCCACCGAGCCAGCCCCCCAACGTCCCGTCGCACGTCCATTCCCCACCCCGCCGAGGCGCTGCCCGCTTTGCCGCCCATTCCTCGAGCAGCCGAAGCATGGCGAGGCGAAGGCCGCTCGACACCTCCCGTCCGACAGCTCACCTGTCGAGGCCGCCCCGCCCGAAGCGAGCATTCTTCCCCGCCGGGGTCTAAAGCCCCCGACTACGCGTACGAAGCTGGCCAAAGCCAACTGGGTACGGGAAGAAATGGAAGGCTCGAACTTCGATGGGCGCTGATTTCAAAGCGAGCGCGTACGTATTCGAATGCGGGCAGGCACCCATGACTTCGCTCTTGAGATTCCAAGAGCCCACCGTTGGGCATTGGTCCGGACCAAGAATACGCGCCAATCGAAATAGTCCCTTCGGCGCGAACTCTTGCGCGGTCTGGCAAAGACTCCAGGCTCCAGAACCCGGGCCCCAGGAGCTGCAGTACCCGGAGCCTGGGGTCTGAAGTCTGGAGCCAAGGCAACCCTCGTGGGTTCCGGCTCGGCCGGGTTAGGCCGGGTTAGGCCTGTCGCCCGCTCTTCGAATCCCCGGGCCTCAGCCGGCTTCAGCCGGCTTTGTACGCGTAGCCGGGGGCTTCAGCCCCCGGCGCCCAGGCCCTCTTTCTTCAGGCCGTGCGTCCCGGCAGCACGTAGAGCGCGACCGCCAGGAAATGGCAGGCGCTGCCGCCCAACACGAACATGTGCCAGACGGCGTGCATGTACCGGACGCGCTTGAGCACATAGAAGAGCGTGCCCGCCGTGTAGAAGAAGCCGCCGGCCATTAGCAAGCTGAACCCCGGCCCCGGCAGGCGGGCCAGGAGCGGCTTGAACAGAAAGACGATGACCCACCCCATAGCGACGAATCCGGCGGCGCTCGCCCACTTCGGGCGGTAGACCCAGAAGGCCTCCGCGGAGATCCCCGCGACGGCGATCGACCAGATGAGGGCGAACATCCAGAGCCCGCCGGCGCCCCGCAGGGTAATCAAGGTGAACGGCGTGTATGTCCCGGCGATGAGCAGGTAGATGGAGACGTGATCGAACACCTTGAGCACGTGCTTGGCCCGCGGGTGCGGGATGGCGTGATAGAGCGCGCTGAACACGTACTGCAGGAGCAGCGCGACGCCGAAGACGATGGCCGCCGCCAGGCACCACGCGTCGCCCCAGAGCCACGCGAAGGCGACCAGCAGCGTGAGCCCGGCGACGGAGACCACCGCCCCCACGCCGTGCGTCACCGCGTTGGCGATCTCTTCCCCCGTCGTGTACGCGGGAGCTACCGGGCGGCTCGACATGCTTCATCTGTATCCTCGGGCGGCGCCCGTGGCCAGGCGAATTTCGCGCCTTTGCCGCCTCACACCAGCGCGAGCAGCACGGTGAGCGTCGGCAGCGAGGCGAACGTCGAAAAGAGCACCGCCGAGGTGACGAACGCCGGCTCGACGTCGTGCTCGGCGGCGATGATGGCGACGAGGATGGCCGCGGGCATTCCGGTCTGGAGGATGCCCACCGACCGCTCGAGGCCGCTGAGGCCGAAAGGCGCCGCCAAGAGCCAGGCCACCGCGGGCGCGCCGATGAGCCGGAGCGCCGACACCGCGAAGACGTCCACGCTCGGCCGGAGCGAGCCCAGCCCAGCGCCACGATGGCGAACACCGGGGCGACGACGTCGAAGAAGACCGAGGGGAGCTGAGAGAGCATCGCAAGTGGCGGACAACGTACCGCAGGTCGGGCCGAGCGCCGAGGAGCACGCACGAGCGCGATCGCGAGGGTCTCGAGCGTCTACTGCGAAACGCGCTCCGCCCGCCGCTTTCACTGGAGCGACTGACGCGAACCGGCGACGGCCGAGTGCGCTTTCCCTGCGGCCGCCGCTTGACGACGACGGCACGACGGCGGTGGCGTTCACGCCGATGGCGCTGATGTAGCGTCTGGCGCTCGTTCACGCCGAACCTGCTGTTGTCGCGAGTCAACAACCCATTGACAACAGTCATCAGCCCGTTCGCCCTTTGTAGGCAGGCGCATCGCCGTGGACGCACCTTGCGCCAGCCTGGCATCCCAGTTGCTCGGCTGGCGGCGAAGTCGCACTGCTCGCTCACCTCTCGCGGAGGACCCTTTGGCCCGTTGCTCTCGTCGGTGCGGATTGATCGTCGCATTCATGATGACAGCATGTGGAGGCGGGACCGCCTCCGCCCCGACCGTCGATGCTTCTGCCGGCGACGACGCCGGGAACGGCGCCTGGGATGGTGCGGGAATTGGAAATGACGCCTCCTCGGGCGGCGACGACGCTTCACTCCCCGGTCTCGACGCTTCGAGCCCCGATTCCGGAGCGAGCGACGGCGGAGCTCCGGATGGCGCGATAACCGACAGTGGGTCGACCGACGGCGGAGCGCAGGACGGCGGAGCGCAGGACGCAGGGCCGACGGACGCAGGGGCGACCGACGCCGGCTACCCGCACCCGGTCGACGTCGTGAACGGGCAGCTCCTGCGCGACGGCGTCCCCTGGGTCCCACGGAGCGTGCACATCGTGGGCTTCCTCGGCCCGCGCGACCTGGAGGGGCCCTCGTATCAGAACGCGCGCGACGCCTGGGGCCAGGCGGAGATCGACGCCATCAAGGCCGCGGGCGCCGATACAGTCCTCTTCGCGCTCGCGGAGAACTTCTTCGACCCTCAATGCGACGGAACCGGTTCCCTCAGCTGGTGCGTGACTCCCAGCGACGCGGGGGTTCCCGCGGGCGTGCCGCTGTACGACTACGCCAATCAGGTAGCCGAGGTGGAGACCGCGTGGCGGCTCACCCGAAGCAACGGCCTCAATGTCGTCCTCATGCTCAACAGCGCGAGCTCCGGGGGCAGCCCCGCGCAGACGACTCAATGGGCGGATGACATGACGGTGCGAGCGGCGCAGCGCCTGTGCTCCTTCTCCTGCCAAGACCCCGGCACGATGTGGGAGCTCTACGGCGAGCCGAACCTGGGCCACGACATCACCGCGCCCAGCGCCTGGAAGGCCATCCACGACTCGTTCCAGCCAATGGTCGACGCGCTGCGCGCCGCCGGCTCGCGGCAGGTGCTCTGGCAGGACGGCCGGCACATCTCGGGCGTGCTCACCGAAGCCGACGGCGGGTTCGTCGGCTCGTCGCTCCTCGTCTCCGACCCGCTGGGCAAGCTGGGCTACGCCGTGCACCCGTTCCCGGAGAACCAGGAGCAGAAAGCCACCGACTTCGATTACCTCCTCCCCGCCGACTGGGACCGGTATTTCGGCAATTGGTGCCGCGCCGTCAACCCGCTCACGGGTCAGCGCAATGTGTGCTTTCTCGCGCAGTATTTCTCGGGCTCGAAGGCCAATTGCTACGACGGGGTCAACCCGCCGCCGCCGCAGACCACGGGGCTGCCGTCGGAGTGGCCGGGCGCGACGAGCCCGGCGCTGGTGCAGAGCCTCATGCAGTACGCCGCGGCCAATGGCTGGGGCATCAACTGGTATGCCTTCGACTTGCCGGGCCGCGTCACCACCGACCTCTCGAATTGGACGCTCTCGTCCTTCCTACACGGCGCAGGCGGGCACGGCGGGGCTTTTTCGGTGTGCTCCGACTACGGCGGCGGAAACGACGGCCCGGGCGAGATGATGAAGGCCTACAACGCCGACGGCGATACCCGCGTGCGCTGAAGCTCCGAGCGAGGCGAGCTTCACCGGCCTTTCGCCGGGCGCGCGGTCGACGGCGCGCGGTCGACGGCGCGGTCGACGGCGCGCTGGGCAGGTCGGCCGCGGGAGCTCCGGGCGGTCAGCGAGCTCGGCGAGGGCAGTGCGCGGCCCGCGAGAGGATTCTCGCGTCCAGGCGGAGCCGCGGCCCGAGGGCCCAGCCCAGCGCCACGATGGCGAACACAGGGGCGACGACGTCCGAGGGGAGCTGGGAGAGCATCGCGGCGGCCGACAACCTACCGCAGGTCGGGCGGGGCGCCGAAGCGCCGCGCGGCGAGCCCGTCGCGGCTTTCGCTCCACCCCGCCGCGAGAAGGCCCGCGAGCGGCGGCGCGCAATGGCCCGCTCGCCCCGCCGACGAGGAGAGGGAGCGCCGGCCGCCCGTCTCTCGCCAGGGGCCCTCCGTTGTCGAGCGGATGGACAGCGCTTTGAATGCGGGGATCCAGCGCTCCGACCGCCTGCGCCAATCCATCCTCAAGCTCGCCTTCGAAGGCAAGCTGGTTCCCCAGGACCCAACCGACGGGCCAGCATCCGCGCTCCTGGACCGAATCAAGGCATCCAAGGAGGCCGCCAATCAATCCACAGACCGCCGCCCAGCAAGCAAAGGACGCCCCCGAAAGCTCTCCACCGGCTGAGCCCAGCCGCGTCAGCGCTCAGGTGTATCTTCTCGCCGAAGCCGACGAATCCCCGCAGGAGGTGCCGCCATGTCCATCCACGACATCAGGCTCGAAGGGCCAGCCATCCGCGCCGAGCGCATCTCCGGGCCGCTCCTTCACGACCTCCTCCATCTCATCGTCGAGGGAAGCCAGAGGGCGCTCCGCCTTCGCCTCGAAGGAAGAAGTACCGCCAGGGGCACGCCGCCCGGGTGGCTGAAGGGCGCCACCGTCTTCGACCTCCTTCCGGAGAAGGATGGCAAGGCCATCCACCTCGACGCTCCTCCGCTGCTGGAGACGATGCACGAGAGGTTCAAGCAGCGGGATCTCTTCCCCGACCTGGACCCGGCGAAGTCGGCCCTGGACCTCTTCGAAGATGGCCTCGAAGACGCCCTCAACGGCGTGGCCGAGAGCGACCGCTATGACGAGGGCCTGGTGGACACCTTCTCGGCCTTTTTCGGCCTGCTCGAGCAGGGGATCGACAAAGTCGAGTTCGTGAATGGCCGAACCTTGCCCGTGGCTCTCGAAGGATTGAATCGCATCGCCCAGCTTCGCCGGCAGACGCCTCTGCCGCAGGCCGTCCGCGTCGTCGGGAAGGTCGACGCCATCCGCCACAGCGACCGAATGTTCACGTTGATTCTTCCCGGCGCTCAAACCCTTCGCGGGATTGCGGAGACAGTGGACGCCGAGACGCTGGCTTCGATGTGGGGCGAGGTTGCGCTCGTGACTGGAAGGGCGGTGTTCCGGCCCTCCGGCACGGTGCTTCGGATCGAAGCCGAGGCGATGTCGGAGGCTACCGAGAGAGACGTTGCCATCTGGTCGGCCGTCCCCAAGCCCGCCATGGCGCCGCTGGATCTTCGGAGCCTCCGTGTTCCCCAGGGCCCTCGCTCTGGCATCAACGCCATCTGGGGCCAGTGGCCCGGGGATGAAAGCGATGCGGAGTTCCTGGCGGCCATGCAGGAGCTGTCGTGAGCGTCCCCAACGGTCTTCTGCTCCTTGACACGAGCGTCGTTCTCTTCGTCATCAGGGCCGGTCCCGTGGCGGAGAAGATCGACAAGGAAGCTCGTCTTCGGGCCCGCTCAGAACGACCGCTCGTATCGGCGGTCACCGCCGGCGAGGCTCTCGCATTCGCGCAACGGAACAACTGGGGAACCGCCAAGAAGGAGCGCCTGAAAGAGCTCCTCTCGAATCTCGTCATCGTGGACATCAACTCCGAGCATGTGCTCGCCAACGACGCCAGCATCGACACCTTACAGAAAAGGAACGGCCTGAACATCGGCCAGAACGACGTCTGGATCGCCGCCACCGCTCAAGCGACGGACGCGTGCCTCGTCACCACCGACAAAGACTTCGACCCCCTCCACGGCACATTCCTGAACCGCGTCTGGATCGACCCCGACGCGAGCGCGCCAGCGGCGAACTAGCGCTTCCCTCCTCTTCGTCTCTTCCATGACCGACACCCAGCAAATCGTCCAGAAGCTCTGGAACTACTGCAACGTCCTGCGTGACGACGACCTCTCCTACGGCGACTATGTGGAGCAGCTCACCTACCTGCTCTTCCTGAAGATGGCCCACGAGCAGACGCAGGAGCCCTGGAACAAGCCGTCGCCCGTCCCGAAGGGCTTGGACTGGCCCGGCCTGGTCTCGAAGGACGGCGACGCGCTGGAGGTTCACTATCGGCGCACCCTGGAGGCGCTGGGCAAATCGAAGGGGATGCTCGGCGTCATCTTCCGGAAGGCGCAGAACAAGATTCAGGACCCGGCCAAGCTCCGCAGGCTCATCGCCGACCTCATCGACCGGGAGCAGTGGACGAGCCTCGACGCCGACGTGAAGGGCGACGCCTACGAGGGCCTGCTGGAGAAGAACGCCCAGGACACGAAGAGCGGCGCGGGCCAGTACTTCACGCCCCGCGCCCTCATCAAAGCGGTCGTGAGAGGTGATGGCCCCCAGGCCCAGGGAGACCATCTGCGACCCCGCCTGCGGCACCGGCGGCTTTCTCCTGGCCGCGCACGAGTACGTCGCCCGCCACAACAAGCTCGACAAAGGCCAAAAGCAGCACCTGCGACTCGAGGCGCTGCGCGGCTGGGAGATCGTCGACAACACCGCGCGCCTCTGCGCCATGAACCTCCTCCTGCACGGAATCGGCGGCGACGACTGCCCGATTCAAGTGGACGACGCCCGGCGCGGCGACCCCAACGAGCGGTTCGACCTCGTCCTGACCAACCCGCCCTTCGGCAGGAAGTCGAGCGTCACCGTGATCAACGGCGAGGGCGAGCAGGAGAAGGAGTCCCTCACGGTCGTCCGGGACGACTTCTGGGCGTCGACCAGCAACAAGCAGCTCAACTTCGTGCAGCACGTAAGACGCTGGTGAAGGTGAACGGGCGCGCTGCAGTGGTCGTCCCCGACAACGTGCTCTTCGAGGGCGGGGCCGGAGAGGTCGTCCGCAGAAAGCTCCTTCACGAGTGCGAGGTCCACACCCTGCTCCGCCTGCCGACGGGCATCTTCTACGCCCAGGGCGTCAAGGCGAACGTGCTCTTCTTCGACAAGCGGCCCGGCCGCGAGAAGCCCTGGACCGACAAGCTCTGGATCTACGACCTCAGAACGAACAAGGACTTCACCCTCAAGACCAACCCGCTCAAGCGCGAGGACCTCGACGAGTTCGTCGCGTGCTTCAAGCCCGAGAACCGCCACGAGCGAAAGCCGACCTGGACGGAGAAGAAGCCCGACGGCCGGTGGCGCGCCTTCCCCTACGGCGAGCTGATTGCGCGCGACAAGGTGAGCTTGGACATCTTCTGGCTCCGGGACGAGAGCCTGGAAGACTCCGCAAACCTGCCGGCGCCGGACATCATCGCCGCGGAGATCGTCGAAGACCTGCGGACGGCACTGGAGCAATTCGAGGCGATTCAATCGGAGCTGCCGGAGACGCAGTGACGCTGCGCCCCCGCGCCTCCCGTTCCGACACCCGAGCGCGCCAGCCGAGGCGCTCCGCTCAGCGAACCGCTCGGCGCAGAATTGGCTCCGACGCGTCGCCATGGACCTCTCCCCTTTGCACCCCCCGACGACTCGCCCCGACGGGCAGGCGCCCCTGGGCGCCGCCGCGGTCGAAATGAGCGCGGCAGACGTGCTCCGCCGCGTCGACTCCACCCTGTTCATGCGGACGGCCGATTGGCTGGCGCAGGCCATCGAATCCGAGCGGGACCTGCTCGTCATCGATCTGCGCGCGGCCGCCGCCTATCAGAAGGGACACATCCGCGGCAGCGTGCGGGTCCCCATCAACGAGTTGCCCGACCGGATCGAAGCGCTCGCCCCCACATCGCGCGAGGTGGTCTGCGTCTGCAATGGATCCATCCAGTCCGCCATGGCGGTGGTGTTCCTGCGGACCCTCGGCTTTCAGAATGCGTTCAATCTCTCGGGCGGCATGTCGGCCTGGGAAAGGCAGGGGCGGCCGCAGGACGCCTCGCTCGGGCCCACCCTGACCGCACCTTCGCCGTGACCGCCGCCCGCCCTGCTCTGTGGGGCGACCCTCCCAAGAACGCGCAGCCGGCGACGACCGGCGAGCGCCACGAGCCCGCGAGCTCCCAGCGGGGCGCCAGACTCACCGGCGTCGCTGTCCGGCGCTGCGAGCGGAGCCGCCGCGGGCGCCCGGCGAGCGTGCTCCGGAGGCACGCGCTGGGCGCGGTCGGGGACTGGGGCGCTCGCGCGAGCGAGCCGGTTCAGGAGAGGGCGCCCATCGACTCCGCCGCGGGCTGCAAGAACCTGAGGTGCTCCGCCCGCGCCGGCCGCGCGCCGCCGCTGCCCCGGCGCTGAGCTCGCCCGCCCCGCGTGCATCAGCGCGCGCAGGCCGGCGGCCGCCCGGCGCAAGTCCGTGGCCGGGTCGGCCAAGGCGTGCAGCAGCAGGCCGTCGAGGAGCGCGGCGACGACGAGCGCGACCGCGTCCGCGTCCCCTGGGCGTCCCCTCGGGCGGGCGCCGCTGATGCGCTTGGCCACCGCCGGCCACCGCACCCTCTCGTTCCCGACCTCGGCTCGCGACGGCCTCGCTCCTGCCGTATCCTCCGCTCGCAGCGCGCGCCCCAGAATGGGTCCTCTCCAGAGGCTTGCCGCGACGGGCGAGCGCAGTCAAAGCGCGGCGCCGCAAAGCAGAGCGCCGGCGGCCCATCGCCGGACGCGAACGCAGTCAAGAACCAAAGGAGAAAATCATGGCGCAGATAGGGCTTCGTACGGTGGACGACCTCGCCGCAGAAAGCTACCAGACGCGCAAGCAGGCTCTCGATGCCGCGAACCAGGCAGCCCTGGGCAAAGGGTTGACGATCGAAGCGATTGGAAAGGCCTGCAACCTGCTGCCGATTCGCATCGGCGCAATCCTGAGCGGCCAGGCCCCGCTGGAGGCGGCGACGCAGGAGCGCATGGAAAAGCTCCTCGATTTGAAGCCCGGGGCCCTGGACCCGCTTCGCGCGCCGCCGGTCCGCTGGAACGCCGGAGCAATCTACCGTCTCCACGAGGCGGTCGACGTCTATGCGCCGGCTCTTCAGCGATGGATGAATGAGCGGTTCGGAGACGCCATCATGTCGGCGATAGATTTTTCGATCGTCGTCGAGGAAGTTCAGGGGAGCCACGGTGAGCGGCGTATGCGCATCACCTTCGACGGCAAGGCGCTTCCCTACTCCGCCGATGAGGCCTGGCGCCCCGCGGGAGGCTAGCCTGGCCCTCGAGTCGCCTCGACGCGGGCCCGCTCCAGCCGGCCCTCTGCCACCGCCCGAAAAGACGCCGCGCCGAGCGGGGGCTAGGAGCCCCTGGCCGCGGCATCTTCGCGCGGCGCGGAGCGCCTCGAATTTCTGAGGCCCGCGTGCAATTCTCGAGGCCGCCTCGCGCACCGCACACGTCGAAGCTGCCGAAAGAAGGGCCGCGCGCGATTGGCACAAGAGCTGCGAGGCAGGCCGTTCGAATCCCTTCGCGAAACGCAAGTCCCGCCATTTCGAAAGGACCTCGTCGCCATGCGCCATCTCGCTCCGAAGCTCGCGGCTCTCCTCGTCGTCGCCGGCTGCGCCGGCAAGAACAACGACGCCTCCGCGCCAGGGGAGGCGCGCTCCAGCCTCGCGCGCCAGACGTCGCCCGACGTCAGCGCCGCCGACATCGCCGCCGTCGTCTCGGGCAACAACGCCTTCGCCTTCGCCCTGCACCGGCAGCTCATCGAGGCCGGCAAGAACATGATGACCTCGCCGTACAGCGTCTCGACCGCGCTGGCCATGACCTACGCCGGCGCTCGAGGCGAAACCGCGACGCAGATGGCGAGCGCCCTCCAATTCGCGCTCCCGCAGGGCGCGCAAGACAAGCTCGCCCCCGCCTTCGACGCCGTCGACCTCGCGCTTCAGAAACCTGCGGCCTGCAGCAATAACCCCTGCGCTCCGTTCACCCTGCGCCTGGCCAACGCCGCTTGGGCACAGAAGGGCTTCGCGTTCGAGTCCGCCTACCTCGACGCGCTGGCGCAGAGCTTCGGCGCCGGCGTCGAGCTCGTCGACTTCATGGGCGCGACCGAGCCCGCTCGGCTCACCATCAACCAATGGGTCGCGGACGCCACCGACCAGAAGATCCTGAACCTGCTCGCTCCCGGCACAGTCGACTCCTCGACCCGGCTGGTGCTCACGAACGCCGTCTACTTCAAGGGCGCCTGGCAGAGCCCGTTCAAATCCACCGCCACCGCGCCTTCGGACTTCCACCTCCTCGGCGGCGAGACGGCGAGCGTCCCTACCCTTCACGGCGAGCTGGAAACCCGCGCCGTCGCCGCCGCCGACTGCGACGCCGTCGAGCTCCCCTACCGCGACAGCCACTTCTCCATGCTGGTCGTCGCCCCGACCGCGGGGGCGTTCGAGTCCTTCGAGCAGAGCTTCGGGGTCGAGAAGCTCTCGGCCCTCGACGCGGCCATGACATCGAGACAGGTGACGCTGTCGCTCCCGAAGTTCTCGTTCCAGTGGAAGAGCAGCCTGGTCGCCTCGCTCAAGGCGCTGGGCTTGAAGGACGCCTTCGACCCGACGCAAGCCGACTTCAGCGGCATCTCGACGGCCATGCAGCTCTATTTCAGCGACGTGATCCACCAGTCGTACGTCGCCCTGGACGAGGGCGGAACCGAGGCCGCGGCGGCCACGGCGGTGGTCATGGCCGGCTCCGCGGCCCCGACCTCGCCGCTCGCGGTGAGCGTCGACCGGCCGTTCCTATTCGCGATCCGCGACCTGACCACCGGGCAGATCGTCTTCCTGGGCCGGGTCGTCGACCCGCGCTAAAGGACGCACCCCTCCGCCGCGACCTTCGTCGCCGGCCGACGCCTCCTCGCGCCCGGCCGGCGAAGCCTCGAGGCGGCACGGCGCTCAGGAATTCTTCCCCGATTCGCGCGTTGGGGCCCAATGCCCTTCTCTGGGCTTTCCCGCCTTGCGCCGGCAACCGCTGAAACGGCGCGAACCGAATCGCGGACTCGACGGCTCTCCCACGCGACCTCGAGGGTCCGAAAGGGAGCAGGCCATGGAGCGGCTCAAGGGGCTGTTCGCAGCGGCGGCGTTGCTGACATCCGGCCTAGCGGCGGCCGAGCCGAGCGAGCCGGCGCTCAAGCACATCACCCTGCTGCACATCTCGGACACGCACGCTCAGCTGGAGACGCACCCCGAGCTCATGCCCGGCGAGAGCCCCGAGCTGCCCATGATGGGCGGTTACGCAAGGCTCAAGACCGCCATCGATCAGGAGCGCCGGGCGGCGTCGGGCGCCTCCTTCCTGGTGGACGGCGGCGACACGTTCCAGGGCACGGCGGAAGCTGCCTGGTCCAAGGGCGAAGCCGTGGTGGCTCCTCTGAACGCGCTGGGCCTGGACCTCTTCGTGCCCGGGAATTGGGAGGTGGCCTACGGCACCGCCCAATTCCAGAAGCTCATGGGCGAGCTCCAGGCGCCGGTGTCTGCGTACAACTTTCAAGAAACGCGATCGGGCAAGCGCCTCTTCAAGCCCGCGGTGACGCTGGAGCGCGGAGGAGCCCGAGTCAGCTTCATCGGGATCACCGACGTCACCACCAGCCTGCGCCAGCCGCAGGCCGTCGGCATCGACACGACCCACCTCGAAGGATTGCGCGAGTTCGTCGCAGGCCTTCGCCAGAGCGAGCATCCGGATCTGGTGGTCGCGGTCACCCATACCGGCTTGTCCATCTCTCGCGAGCTGGCCCGCCAGATTCCGGAGCTCGACGTGGTGCTCTCGGGGCACACGCACGAGCGCACGCTCGAGCCCATCTTGGAGGGCAAGGTCCTCGTCGTGGAGCCCGGCTCGATGGGCTCGTTCCTCGGGCGCCTCGAGGTGGCGGTCGGCCCCAGGGGCGTGGTCAGCCATTCGTTCCGGCTCATCCCGGTGCGCGCGAGCGCCTACCCGGAGGATCCGTCCGAGAAGAAGCGGGTCGAGGCTTCGCTCGCTCCGTTTCGCGAGCGAAAGAGCCGGGTGGTGGGCCGCACCCGGACGCCGATTCAGCGGTACGACGTGCTCGAGACGAGCGCCGACAACCTGGTGGCCGAGGCCGTTCGCGAGGCCGCCCACGCCGACATCGGATCAACCAATGGCTTCCGTTTCACGCCGCCCATCCCGCCCGGGCCGGTGACCGAGGGCCAGCTCTGGAACTTGATCCCGATGGACCTTCCGCTCAGCGCCGGATGGATCTCGGGCCAGGAGCTTCGGGACTACCTCGAGAAGGAGCTGGAGATGGTCTACTCCGCAGACCCCTGGAAGCTCTCCGGCGGCTGGGGCCCGCGCCTTTCCGGGGTGAGCTTCACCTTCGCCGCCTATGCGCCGAACGGCCGCCGCGTGCGCTCGCTTCAGGTCAACGGGAAGGAGATCTCGGACGGCGCCCGCTATTCCTTCGCCGGCTGCGCCCGCCCCAGCGACCCTCCCGACGTCGTGTGCCGGCTCAAGGCGCACGAGGTCCACCCCGTGGGCACGACGCTCCACCGAGCGCTCGACGCGTACCTCGCGGCGCATCCGCTCATCGCCCCGGCCGTCGACGGGCGCGAGCGCGCGCTCGACCTCCCGCCGACCGTCTTCAGCCAGGACGCGCTGCTTCACGCCCGGCCTTCCAAGCTCGAGTGAGCTCGCCTCGAGCCTCGCACCGCACATCTCCGCGAGAATGCTCGAGGTCGACCCGGAGGATCGCTCGGCCGATTCTAGAGGACCGCGTTTCAGCCACGCGTCTTCAGCGCCGTCCCGCCTCGAGCGCCTTCCTTCGCTGGCCTGCCCGCGACCCGCCAGCCGCCCGTCCCCCGCGCCCGAGGAGGGGTCCCGATTCGCCTCTTGGCAGGCGGGGGTTCTGTGGTTTAATGGCCGTTCACGCAAGAGTTGGGGTTCGCAGGCACCCAGACCGGCAACCGCGGTGCCGCCGACCCGTTCGAAGGAACTGGTTTGTCTTCTTGGCGCGCTTCAGGACGTGACTCCCTCCACGCTGCAGGCGAGGGCTCCGTCTTCACTCCCCGCGCGCCCCGTCCGGAGGTCAGGCTCGGCAGTCTCCCGCAGCAGCGCCCGCTGCGGCGGAGGCATCGCCGGGCCGCGGGCGTAGGCCCGGGCCATCTGCGGGTAGGCAGCGGCGCCCTTCCCGCCTCGGGGTGGGGCCGCGAGGGTGCTTTGCGAAGCGACTAGAGAGAGGTCCCTTATGGCAATACTGAGCGGTGCCCGGATCGTCTGCGAATGCCTGGTCCGGGAAGGGGTGGAAGTCATCTTCGGCTACCCCGGCGGCGCGAACCTTCCGCTGTACGACACCATTCCGCAATACCCGCTGAAGCACGTGCTCGTCCGGCACGAGCAGAATGCCGGTCACGCCGCCGACGGCTACGCCCGAGCCAGCGGCAAGGTGGGCGTGGCTTTCGCCACCAGCGGCCCCGGCGCGACCAACCTCGTGACCGCGGTCGCGAACGCCATGCTCGACTCGACGCCGGTGGTGTTCATCACCGCGCAGGTCACTTCGAGCTTTTTGGGCAGCGACGCCTTCCAAGAGACGGACATCACCGGCGTCACGCTCCCCATCACCAAGCACAACTACCTGGTGCTCGACGCCGCGGACCTCGCGCCCACGCTGCGCGAGGCGTTCCTCCTGGCCAAGAGCGGCCGCCCCGGCCCGGTGCTCATCGACATTCCCAAGGACGTGCAAAACCAGGAGGTGGAGTTCGTCTTCCCGGAGGCCGCGCCCCGGCTCGGCTCGGGCTGGAAGGCGGCCATGCCCAAGGACGCGTTCGCCCGCGTCGCGGCGCTCATCAACGAGGCCAAGCGCCCGCTCATCCTGGCCGGCCAGGGCGTGCTCGCCTCTCGCGCCGCCGAAGAGCTGCTGGCCATGGCCGAGC
Organism: uncultured delta proteobacterium; assembly: GCA_963772225.1. GTDB lineage: Bacteria > Myxococcota > Myxococcia > Myxococcales > UBA5297 > CAVYWD01. The sequence goes on from CAVYWD010000001.1 coordinate 1,254,140, forward strand.
GCGCGCAGGTCCCCATCGCCCAGACGCTCCTCGGCCTCGACTGCATGCCGCCCGGCCACCCGCTGGCCCTGGGCATGATGGGCATGCACGGCGAGGCGTACGTCAACTCTGCGGTGCAGGGCGCCGACCTGCTGCTCGCCTTCGGCATGCGCTTCGACGACCGCGTCACCGGGAAGCTGTCGACCTACGCGCAGAGCGCGAAGAAGGTCCACATCGACATCGACGCGGCGGAGCTCAACAAGATCGTCCCCGTCGACGTCGCCATCCACTCGGACCTGAAGGCGGCGCTCCAGCAGATCCTCCCGAAGGTCTACCCGGCGAAGCACGCCGACTGGCTCGCCCAGATCGCCGCCTGGCGCGAGGACACTGCGCGGCGCGACATCATCGCCCAGGACGCCGGCGGCAAGCTCTTCGCCGCGCACGTCATCCACGACCTGTGGCGCGCCACCAAGGGCGAGGTCATCCTCGCCACCGACGTGGGCCAGCACCAGATGTGGGCAGCCCAGTACTTCAAGCCGACCCGGCCGCGCTCGTTCATCACCTCGGGCGGGCTGGGCACCATGGGCTTCGGGCTGCCGGCGGCCATCGGCGCGCGCTTCGCCCGGCCCAACACGCCGGTCTGGGTGGTCGCCGGCGACGGCGGCTTCCAGATGACAATGTCCGAGCTCGCCACGCTCCAGCAGGAGAAATTGGCGGTGAAGATCGCCATCATCAACAACGGCTTCCTCGGCATGGTTCGGCAGTGGCAGGAGCTGTTCTACGAGAAGCGCTACTCCCATACGCCCATGCTTTCCCCCGACTTCCTCAAGCTGGCCTCGGCCTACGACATCCCGGGCATCCGGGTTCAGAAGCGCGAAGAGGTGATCCCGGCGGTGAAGCAGGCGATGGAGATGCCGGGCTCGGTCCTGGTCGAATTCCGGGTCGAGAAAGAGGACCTGGTCTTCCCCATGGTCCCGTCCGGCACCGACCTGGGCACGATGCTGAGGCGCCCTTTCCCGGCGGACAAGTAGAGCCATTCCCCGGACTTCGCGTCGGGGCTCCATTGAAGCCATTGAAGGCATTGAAGCAAGGCAAGGAAGCGAAGGAGGCGTTGATTCCATGGTTCACACACTGGTGGCTTGGGTCGAGGACCGGCCCGGAGTGCTCGCCCACGTGGCAGGCATGTTCCGGCGGCGCGGGTTCAACATCCACAGCCTGACCGTCGGGCAGAGCGAGCGCCCGGGCCTCTCGCGCATGACCATCGTGGTCGAGACGGAGCGGCTCGACGCGAGCCTGGTGGAGGCTTGCCTCCACAAGCTGGTGGACGTGGTCGACGTCCAAGACGTGACGCAGACCCCGACCGTGCTGCGCGAGCTCGCGTTGGTGAAGGTGAAGGTGGAGGGCACGGCGCGCATCGAGGTCGCCCAGCTCGCCGAGCTGTTGCGCGGCAAGGTGGTCGACGTGCAGGTCGACTCGGTCATCGTCGAGGTCTCGGGCAACACCGACCGGATCGACCACCTCATCGAGGTGCTCAAGCCCAAGGGGCCGGTGGAGATCATGCGCACCGGCCGCGTGGCGATGACGCGGGGCTGGAAGGACGCCCCGGAGGCCGCAGTTGTTGCGGCCGACAAGGCCGAGGCTGGGTAGATTACAAGCCCCCTCCATCCTCAAGAACACTCAAATAACGGAGAAAGAAAGAACATGGCCAAGATTTATTACGACGCGGATGCCGACCTCTCCCTCATCCAGAAGAAGACCGTGGCCATCATGGGCTACGGCAGCCAGGGGCACGCGCACGCGCTGAACCTCAAGGACAGCGGCGTCAAGGTCCTCATCGGCCTGCCCCAGGGCAGCAAGTCGCGGGGCAAGGCGCTCGCCGAGGGGCTGTCGGTCCTCGAGCCCACCGAGGCCGCGGCCAAGGCCGACGTGATCGACGATCCTCACCCCGGACGTCGGGCAGGCCAAGCTCTACAAAGAGGCCATCGCCCCGTCGCTCACGCCCGGCAAGACGTTGATGTTCGCGCACGGGTTCAACATCCGCTTCAAGACCATCACCCCGCCCGCGGGCGTGGACGTGAGCCTCATCGCGCCCAAGTCCCCCGGCCACCGCGTGCGCGAGGTCTACAAGGAGGGCGGCGGCACGCCGTGCCTGGTGGCCATCCACCAGGACGCCTCGGGCAAGGCGCTCGCCCAGGCGCTCTCGTACGCCAAGGGCATCGGCGGCACCCGCGCCGGCGTGCTGGAGACGACGTTCGCTGAGGAGACCGAGACCGACCTCTTCGGCGAGCAGGCGGTGCTCTGCGGCGGCACCAGCGCGCTGGTGAAGGCCGGCTTCGAGACGCTGGTCAAGGCCGGCTATCAGCCGGAGATCGCCTACTTTGAATGCCTGCACGAGCTCAAGCTCATCGTCGACCTGATCCAGCAAGGCGGCCTGACGTACATGCGGCACTCCATCTCGGACACCGCCGAGCACGGCGACTACACCGCCGGGCCGCGGCTCGTCACCGACGCGACCAAGCGCGAGATGGGCAAGATCCTCGAGGAGATTCAGGACGGCACCTACGCCAAGAACTGGCTCGCCGAGAACGAGTCCGGCAGGCCCTGGTTTAACGCCACGAGGAAGGCCGAGCGCGGCGGGCTCATCGAGTCCGTGGGCGCCAAGCTGCGCTCGATGATGCCGTTCCTCCACCCCAAGACCGTCACCGAGGACGGCCAGGTGGTGGACGCGAAGCCCGCCGCCAAGAAGTAGGGTGAAGCAGGCTCCGGGCCCCGGGCTCCAGGGTTGCCTGGCCCGGGGCCGCGGGAGGCAACCTGGAGCCTTAAGGTCTGAAGCCTGGAGCCTGTGAGATGAAGGACCTGCGGCTGGCGAAGAACCACGGCGGCCCTCGGACGGTGGTCGACGTCCGCGGCGTGAAAATAGGTCAAGGCGTCACCGTCATCGCCGGACCCTGCGGCGTCGAGAGCGAAGAGCAGACGCTCGAGACCGCGGTCGCGGTGCGCGAGGCCGGCGCCCAGCTCCTGAGAGGCGGGGCGTTCAAACCGCGGACCTCGCCCTACGCCTTTCAAGGCCTGGGGCTCAAAGGCCTGCAGATCCTCGAGAAGGCGCGGGCGCTGACCGGGCTGCCCGTCGTCACCGAGGTCATCGACCCGCGCGACGTGACCTGGGTCTGCGAGTACGTCGACGTCCTGCAGATCGGCGCGCGCAACATGCAGAACTTCGCGCTGCTCAAGGAGGTCGGCAAGGCGGGCAAGCCGGTGCTCCTCAAGCGCGGCATGCACTCCACGTTGGAGGAGTGGCTCAACTGCGCCGAGTACATCCTCGCGGAGGGCAACCCCAACGTCATCCTCTGCGAGCGCGGCATTCGCACCTTCGAGCGCTACACGCGCAACACGCTCGACCTCTCCGCCATCCCCGCGCTCAAGGAGCTGACGCACCTGCCGGTGCTCGCCGACCCCTCCCACGGCACAGGGCGGCTGAGCCTCATCGCGCCCATGACCTACGCGGCGGTCGCCGCCGGCGCGGACGGCGTCGTGCTGGAGGTGCACCGCAACCCGGCCGAGGCGCTCTCCGACAAGGACCAGGCGCTCACGCACGAGCAGTTCCAGGTGATCATGCGGCGCGTCCGCAAGCTGGAGCGCTCCATGGCGGAGAGCGCATGAAGAGCTTGACCGTCGTCGCCGGCACCGGGACCTCGCGCCTCTACCTCGAAGAGTCCTTGAGCGCGCTCACCCGCCTGGCTCAAGGGACGAAGCGCTTCGCCATCACCGACGCCAACGTGCGAAGGCTCTACGGCCAAAGGCTTCAGGGCTTCACTGTTTTGGAGATGGGCCTCACCGAGGCCAACAAGACCTTCGCCACCGTGGAGAAGCTCTACCGCGAGCTCCTCGAGAACGGCGCCGACCGGGGCAGCTTCATCGTCGGCGTCGGCGGCGGCATCGTCTGCGACGTGGCCGGCTTCGTCGCCTCGACGTTCATGCCGGGGCCTGCGCTTCGGCTTCGCGCCGACGACGCTTTTGGCTCAAGTGGACGCGAGCGTCGGCGGCAAGAACGGCGTCAACCTCGACCGGTACAAGAACCTCATCGGCACCTTCAACCAGCCGGAGTTCGTGCTGCTCGACTACGAGGTCCTGCACACGCTTCCGGTCCGCGAGCTGCGCTGCGGCCTCGCGGAGATCGTCAAGGCCGGCGCCCTGGCCGACCCCGCGCTCTTCCAGTTCCTCGAGGAGAGCGCCGAGGCGATCCTCGCGCTCGAGCCCGCGGCCATCGCCCGGGCCATCGAGGGCGCGGTTCAAATGAAGGTGGGCGTCGTCACCCGCGACGAGAAGGAGAGCGGCGAGCGGATGCTGCTCAACCTGGGCCACACCTTCGGCCACGCCATCGAGAAGACGCACGATTACCAGCACGGCGAGGCGGTGAGCTTGGGCATGGTCATCGCCTCCGACCTGGCGGTGGAGAAGGGCCTCTTGGCGCGCGACCAGGCGGACCGGCTCGAGCGGCTCTTGGCGCGCTTCGGGCTGCCGACGCGCGCGGAGCTGAACGGCGAGGCCATCGCCGAGGCGCTGTCGAAGGACAAGAAGCGCTTCGGCGGCGTGGTCCACGCCATCCTCCTCGAGCGCATCGGCAAGGCGTCCGTCCACAAAGTGGCGCTCGACGAGCTGCGCAAGAGCTGGGCTGCGTCGCTGGCTGCCGGCCGCGGGCCGCAGGGAAGGACAGCGCGATGATCCGCGTTGGCCCGGGCCGCATCGACGGCGCCCTCGAGGCGCCGCCCTCGAAGAGCATGATGCAGCGCGCGGTGGCCGCGGCCTGCCTGTCGCGGGGAACGACCGAAATCCTCAGCCCGTCCTTCTGCGACGACGGCCTCGCCGCCATGCGCGCCGCCCGCGGGCTCGGCGCCCTCGTGACACAGGAGAAGAACCGCGTGGTCGTCCAGGGCGGCGGCGCGCCGACGTCCGGGCGGATCGACGTGGGCGAGTCGGGCTTGAGCATGCGGATGTTTGCGCCCATCGCCGCGCTCTTCGACTTGGACCTGGAGCTCGCCGCCTCGGGCTCCTTGCGCGAGCGGCCGGTGGAGATGATCGAAGCGCCGCTGCGCGCCCTGGGCGCGCGCTGTGCCACCTCGGGCGGGAAGCCGCCAATCCAGGTGCGCGGGCCCATCCTGGGCGGCGACCTCGAGGTGGACGGCTCGGTGAGCTCGCAGTTCCTGACGGGCCTCCTGCTCGCCCTGCCGCTCTGCCCCAAGCCGTCGCGGCTCGCGGTGCGCGCGCTGAAGAGCAAGCCCTACGTGCGCATGACGCTCGCGCTCGTCGCCGACTTCGGCGGCCAGATCCGCTGCGACGAGGCGCTCGAGCACTTCGCTATCGACGGCGGCCAGCACTACCACCGCCCCAGCTATCGCGTGGAAGGCGACTGGTCCGGCGCCGCGTTCCCGCTGGTCGCCGGCGCGCTCGGCGGGCGGGCCACGGTGACAAACCTCGACCCGCGCTCGCTCCAGGCCGACCGCGCCATCCTCGAGGCGCTCGGCGCCGCCGGCGCCAAGGTGTCGGTCGACGGGACCTCGGTCTCGGTCGAGTCCGCGCCGTTGCGCGGCTTCACCTTCGACGCGAGCGACTGCCCCGACCTGTTCCCGCCGCTCGTCGCCCTCGCCTGCGCCTGTGAGGGCACCACGCGGCTCAAGGGCATAGGCCGGCTCAAGCACAAGGAGAGCGACCGCGCGGCGGCCCTCTCCGAGGAGTTCTTCAAAATTGGCGGTGAGGTCGAACCCTGGGGCGATTCACTCCTGGTACGAGGCGGCGAGCACCTGCCCGGCGGCCGGGCGAGCTCGCGCGGCGACCACCGCATGGCCATGGCGCTGGCGGTGGCGGCGCTGTGGACGGACGGCGGCGTGGAGATCGACGGCGAGAGCGCGGTCGCCAAGTCCTACCCGGACTTCTTCGAGCGGTTCGACGCCTTGAGGAGCGGGCGATGAACAGCTTCGGGCGGCTCTTGCGCGTGAGCATCCTGGGCGAGTCGCATGGCCTGGGCCTGGGCGTCCTCGTCGATGGCTGCCCCGCCGGTCTGCCTCTCGCGCCCGAGGACTTCGAGCCCGACCTCGCGCGGCGGCGGGCCGGCGCCAAGGGCACCACGCCGCGCCGCGAGGCGGACGTCCCGCAGCTGCGCACGGGCGCCCACAACGGCCGCACGACCGGCGCTCCGCTGCTCATCTGGTTCGACAACGGCGACGTGCGCTCGTCGGCCTACGACAAGCTCGCCGACACCCCGCGCCCCGGCCACGCCGACCTCACCGGAAGGCAGAAGTACGGCGGCTTCAACGACCCGCGGGGCGGCGGCCACTTCTCCGGCCGGCTCACCGCCGCGCTGGTCGCCGGCGGCGTAGTGGCGAAGAAGCTCCTCACCGGCATCGCCGTCGAGGCCCGGGTGACCGAGGTCGGCGGCACGACGGAGGTCGAGCGCGCGGTGAGCGAGGCTTTGGCGGCGAAGGACTCGGTGGGCGGAATCATCGAGTGCCGCGCGCGCGGGGTCCCGGCGGGCCTGGGCGAGCCGTTCTTCGACTCGGCCGAGTCGCTCCTCGCCCACGCGCTCTTCTCCATCCCGGCGGTAAAGGGCGTGGAGTTCGGCCTCGGGTTCGCGGCGAGCGCGCGGCGCGGCAGCCAGGTGAACGACGAGATCGTCGACGCGCAAGGGCGCACGCGCACCAACCACGCGGGCGGGATCAACGGCGGCATCACCAATGGCAACGAGCTCGCCCTGCGCGTCGCCTTCAAGCCCACGCCGTCCATCTCCCGCACTCAGCGAACCGTGAGCTTGAGCACCGGCGAGGAGGTCGACCTGTCCATCGGCGGCCGCCACGACGCGTGCATCGCGCTGCGCGCCCCGGTGGTGGTCGAGGCGGCGGTGGCGCTGGTATTAGCGGATCTCATGCTCCTGGAGGAGCGAATTCCGAGGATATGGCGATGAGCGAGCCGATGCTGCACGAGCTGCGCGGTCAGATCGACCAGCTGGACGCGCGGCTGATGAGGTTAATCGACGAGCGCATGGAGCTCGCGCTCCGCGTCAAGCGGTTCAAGGCCGAGGTGGTGGCGCCCGATCGCGAGAAGCAGGTGCTCGAGTCGGTGGCGCGGCACGCGCAGGTGGTGAGCCCCGAGTTCGCCCGGTCGCTCTACAAGGCCATCATGGCCGAGTCGGTGCGGCTCCAGTCCAAGGCGAGCGTGCTCATCGGGTTCCAGGGCGAGCACGGCGCCTACGGCGAGATGGCGGTCCGCAATTACGCCTCGGAGTCAGTCCCCATCCCCTGCGTCGAGTTCGCCGACGTCTTCGAGGGCGTGCAGGCGGGGGTCTACGACCTGGGCATCCTTCCGGTGGAGAACTCCATCGCCGGCGCCGTGGCGACGGTCAACGACCTGCTCATCGGCAGCGACCTCGCCGTCGTGGGCGAGGTGAGCGTGCCCATCCACCACTGCCTGATCGTGGCGCCGGGGACCGACCACCGCGAGGTGCGCGTCGTCTACTCGCACCCCATGGCGCTGTCGCAATGCCACGGCTTCATCACCCGCAACAACCTCGAGGCGCGCGCCTTCTACGACACCGCCGGCGCGGCCAAGATGCTCTCCCACGACCGGCCCAAGGCGGCGGCCGCCATCGCCAGCCGCTTCGCCGCGGACCTGTACGGGCTGGAGGTGCTCAAGGAGAACATCGAGGACCACCCGGGAAACACCACGCGCTTCGTGGTCGTGGCGCGCGAGCGCCTGCGCGAGGGCGGCACCAAGTGCTCCCTCTGCTTCTCCACCGCGCACAAGGCCGGCGCGCTCCAGGAGGTCCTGGCGCTCTTCAGCGACGCGGGCATCAACCTGACGCGCATCGAGTCCATCCCCGATCGCGACGCGCCGGGCAGCTTCCTGTTCGTGCTCGACCTCATGGGCTCCGACCAGGACCCAAAGGTGGCGCAGGCGCTCGCCAAGGTGAAGGAGCGGACCGCGCGCTTCAAGCTCCTGGGCTGCTTCAAGGAGGGCTGATGGCCTGGCCGCGGCACAGGAGGCCCGAATTCGCTCAGCCCGAGGTCGACGTCGACGTCGACGTCGACGTCGACGTGAGCGTGGTCGGCGACGGCGACGGCGACGTGGCCGTGGGCGATGCCGGAGCACGTGTCGCTCCGCACTGTCGCCCGCGGCCTGGCGACGTGCGCGCGACGATCGCGAGCTTTGGGTCGATCATGGTTTCGTCAAGGGCCACGTCGCCGTCGCCGTCAACGTCAACGTCAACGTCAACGTCAACGTCAACGTCAACGTCAACGTCAGCTCCGAGGTCGCGCGGACGCGTACTGGAGTCGAGGGCCGCACCAGCATTGTGCAATTCCTCGAGTTTGGCACTGCGCGCCCGCGCGAGGAGTGAGCGGCAGCTTCCAGCTGGGAGAGGACGACTTCCGTGAGGATCGCCGTCATCGGCGCGGGCAAGATGGGTGCCTGGCTCGCGGGCGAGCTCGCCCATGAGCACGCGCTCGCGGTCTACGACCGCGACCCGGCCCGCGCCCGCGCGGTGAACGGCACCCGCGCCCTGGAACGCCTGGAAGACCTCGCGGCCTTCGAGCCGGAGCTCGCGGTCAACGCGGTCCCGCTCGCCGCGACCCTGCCCGCTTTCGAGGCCATGGCGGCGCACCTGCCCGAGCGCTGCATCGTCGCCGACCTGGCGTCGGTCAAGGGCGACATCCCGGCCTGGTACCGCAAGAGCGGCCGTCGCTTCGCTTCGGTCCACCCGATGTTCGGGCCCACCTTCGCGAACCTCGATGCGCTCAAGCGCGAGAACGCCATCCTCATCCAGGAGTCGGACCCGGAAGTGAAGGCGCTCTTCCGGCGGCTCTTCGAGCGGTTCGGGCTGACGATCTTCGAGTACACCTTCGCCGAGCACGACCGGATGATGGCCTACTCGCTGGCGACGCCCTTCGCCTGCACCATGGCGTTCGCCGCCTGCATCGACCAGAGCGTGGTGCCGGGCACGACCTTCGCCAAGCACCTGGCCATCGCCCGCGGGCTCCTCTCCGAGGACGACGACCTGGTGGTGCACATCCTCATGAACGCCCAGGCGCAACAGCAGATCGGCAAGCTGGCGAGAAACCTCGAGACCCTGCGCCGGCAAATCGAGCAGCGCGACGAGAGCGGCGTGAAGGCGCTCCTCGCCGAGCTTCGAAGAAACGTGAGCTGACCTAAAATGTTCTACGCGCTGGTCGAGCGGGCGTTCGCCCTGGAGAAGCAGGGCAAGAAGCTCATCAAGCTTCACATCGGCGAGACGAACCTCCCCACGCCGACGTGCGCCGCCCAGGCCGCTGCGAAGGCGCTCGCCCGCGGCCACTCGGACTACGGCCCCGCCGCCGGCCTGCCCTTCCTGCGCGAGCGCCTGGCGCGTCGCGAGGACTGCGCGCCCGAGAACGTGGTCGTCGGCCCCGGCTCCAAGCACCTCATCTTCGCCCTCATGAGCGTCCTGGGCCGCCCCGGCGCGAAGGTGGCCGTGCCGATGCCGGCCTACCCCGCGTACTCGCTCATCGCGAGGCAGCTCGGGATGCAGGCCGTCGAGCTGCACACCACCTTGGAGAGCGGCTGGCAGTTCGACCCCGCGGCCCTCGAGGGCGCGCTCCTCGCGACGGTGTCGAACCCGGTCAACCCGACGAGCACCATCTACCCGACGGCGCTGCTTTCGCGCGCCGCCGAGCGGATGCAGGCGAACGGCGGCTACCTCATCCTCGACGAGGCCTACCGCGGGCTCGCCTTCGAGCCCATCGCCAGCGTCGAGCACCCGGCGGCGCTGCGGGTCCGCTCCTTCTCCAAGGAATTCAACATGGAGGGTTGGCGGCTGGGCTACGCCGTGGTCCCCAAGGACATCGCCCGGGAGCTCGTCCGCTTCAACCAGAATCAGCGCGACCTGCGTCCCCGACTTCGTCCAGGAGGCCGGGGCGGCCTGCCTGGAAGAGGAGGCGGCCATCCTCGAACGCCACCGCGCCCTCTGGCTCGAGCGCTCCTTGGCCGCGCAGAAGGCCCTCTCCGCCCGCGGCTTCACCTTCGCCCGCCCCGGCGGCGCGATGTACGTGTTCCCCACCCACCCGGCGCTGAAGGACTCGGGGGCGCTCGCCCTCGCGCTGCTCGATCGCGGCGTGGCCGTGGCGCCGGGGAGCGGCTTCGGCCAATATCCCGGCTTCGTCCGCATCTGCGTCAACCAGGACGCCGCCGTCCTGGAGCAGGCCGTGGAGGCGCTGCACCGGGCGGCCGCGGGCGAGGACAGCCGGCGCTAGTGTTCATCGCGCCAATGAGAGGAATGGCATGACCGACGAGACCGCGAGCCCCCTGCGACTGGCCCTGCCCAAGGGCCGCATGCAGGAGGGCGTATTCAAGCTCCTCACCGACGCCGGCATCTCGGTCGGCGCCGACCCGCGCGGCTACCGGCCGAAGGTGGGCCTCCCCGACACCGTCTGCAAGATCCTCAAGCCGCAGAGCATCGTGGAGATGCTGCACCTGGGCTCGCGCGACGTGGGCTTCGCCGGCGCGGACTGGGTCGAAGAGCTCGACGTCAAGCTCGTGGAGGTGCTCGACACCGGCCTCGACCCGGTGAAGCTCGTGGCGGCGGCGCCAGTCGACCTCCTCGACGACGGCGGCAAGCTCCCCAAGCGGCGGCTGGTCGTCGCCTCCGAGTACGAGCGCCTCACGCGCCGGTGGATCGAGAAGCAGGGCCTTTCCGCCGAGTTCGTCCGCTCCTACGGCGCCACCGAGGTCTTCCCGCCCGAAGACGCCGACTGCATCGTCGACAACACCGCCACCGGCTCCACGCTCGTCGCGAACCGCCTGGAGATCCTCGACACCCTGATGCACTCCTCGACGCGCCTCTACGCGCACCCGGAGGCCCTGGAGAACCGCTCGCGCCGCGAGCGGATCGAGCACCTGGCGCTCCTGCTCCACTCGGTCCTCGACGCGCGCAAGCGGGTGATGATCGAAGTCAACGTCACCGCCGACAAGCTCGAGGAGGTGGTGCGCGTGCTCCCCTCCATGCGCGAGCCGACCATCGCAAGGCTCCACGGCGAGGACGGCTACGCGGTCAAGGCCGCCGTGCCGCGCGCCGAGCTCGTCAAGCTCATCCCCCTCATCAAGGCGCGCGGCGGCACCGACCTCGTCGTCACACCCATCAGCCAGATCGTCAGCTAGCGCCATGTCCCCATCGCCCCAACCGGTCCCCGCGCTCGCCGGCACCGCCGCCTATGCCTTCTCCATGGCGGGGCCGCCCATCGACCTGAAGCTCGACGCCAACGAGGGCCCGCCGGCGCCGGCGGATCTCTTGGCATGGCTGTCGTCCCTCAGCCCCGACGCCTTGCGCCGCTACCCGGACACGGGGCCGGTCGCGGAGGTCCTCGCGCGGCGCAATGGCATCGACCCTTCCCAGGTCATCGTCACCGCGGGCGGCGACGAGTCGCTCGACCGGCTCTGCCGAACCTACCTCGCCCCCGGGCGCGAGCTGGTGATGCCCGAGCCCACCTTCGAGATGCTGGGCCGCTACGCGAGCCTCGCCGGCGCGACGATCCTGAGCGTCCCGTGGAAGGGCGGGAAGTATCCGCGGGCGGAGGTGCTCGCGAAGGTCACCGAGCGGACCGCGATGGTCGCCCTGGTGACCCCCAACAACCCCACCGGCCTCGCCGCCAGCGCCGAGGACGTCCGCGCCGTCGCGAAGGCGGCGCCCCACGCGCTCATCCTCGTCGACCACGCCTACGCCGAATTCTGCGACGAGGACCTGACCAAGGTCGCGCTCGAGCAGCCGAACGCCGTGGTGCTGCGCACGCTGTCGAAGGCCTACGGCCTCGCCGGGCTGCGCGTGGGCTACGCCATGGGTCCTTCGGCGCTCATCGCCCCGCTGCGCGCGGCGGGCTCGCCGTTCCCGGTCTCGAACGTGTCGCTGCACATCGCCTTGCGCCAGCTCTCGCAGGACGAGAGGTCGATGCGCGCCTTCGTCGCTCGCGTCCGCGAGGAGCGGGCCCGGCTCAACCGGGAGCTCGCCGCGCTCGGCGCCCAGCCCATGGACTCGCAGGGCAACTTCGCCTTCGCGCGCTTCAAGGACGCGAAGTGGGTCTGGAGCGCGCTCTCCGGCCTGGGCATCGGCGTCCGCCACTTCTCCACCAACCCGGCGCTGGACGCGTACCTGCGCATCACCTGCCCCGGCGACGAGCGCTCCTTCGAGCGCCTGCTCCACGGGCTTCAATCGGCGCTCGCGCCACAGGCCCTGCTCTTCGACATGGACGGCGTCCTCGCCGACGTCTCGGGCTCCTACCGCGCCGCCATCCAGGGCACGGCGCGCGCCTTCGGCGTCGAGCTTTCCGACGAGGCCATCAGCCAAGCCAAGGCCAAGGGCGGCGCCAATAACGATTGGGCGCTGACACAGCGGCTCCTCGCCGAGCGCGGCACCCAGGCGTCCTTGGCGGACGTCACTCAGCGCTTCGAGGAGCTCTACCAAGGCGCCGCGGGCAAGCCCGGGCTGCGGAGCACCGAGCGCCTGCTCGTCTCCAAAGAAAGGCTCGCGCGGATGGCCGCCCGCCTGCCGCTGGGCATCGTCACCGGCCGGCCGCGCAAGGACGCGGAGCGGTTCCTCGACGAAGCGGGGATTCGCGGTTTCTTCAAGACGATTGTCGCGATGGAGGACGGACCGTTGAAGCCCGACCCCGCGCCGGTGCGGCTCGCCCTGCAGCGCCTGTCGGTCTCGCGGGCGTGGATGCTAGGCGACACGCCCGACGACATGGCCGCGGCCCGCTCCGCCGCGGTCGTCCCGGTCGCCTCGCTGCCGCCAGGCGAGGGCCGGCTGGAGTACAGGGAGGCGCTCATCCGAGCCGGCGCCGCCAGAGTTCTGGAATCGCCGGTCTCGTTCGAGGAGCTCTTGCCATGACCGCTCTCAAGCCGCGAAGGGCCGAGCACCGGCGCAAGACCAACGAGACGGAAGTCGCGGTCGCGCTGCAGCTCGATGGAAGCGGCCAGGCGACGGTGGCGACCGGCATCGGCTTTCTGGACCACCTACTCACCGCGCTCGCGCGCCACGCCCGGTTCGACCTGGAGCTCTCTTGCCGCGGCGACCTCGAGGTGGACGACCACCACACCGCCGAAGACTGCGCCCTCGCGCTCGGCGCGGCGCTCGACTTGGCACTGGGCGAGCGGCGCGGCATCCGGCGCTTCGGCTCTGCCTACGCTCCGCTCGACGAGGCGCTCGCGCGGGCGGTGGTGGACTTGTCCGGCCGGCCCTTCGCCGATGCGTCGCTCTCGCTTGCGCGCGACCGGCTGGGCGAGCTCGCCGCCGAGAACGTGGGCCACGTGATCCGCTCGCTCGCCGCCGCCTCCCGAGCCTGCCTCCACGTGGACGTGCTCAAGGGCGAGAACGACCACCACAAGGCCGAAGCGGCCTTCAAGGCGCTGGCGCTCGCCCTGCGCGAGGCCGTCGCCCTCGACGGCTCCGACCAGGTGCCGAGCACGAAGGGGACGCTGTGAACCGCGCCCATTTCTTGATGGGGCGCCGCGCGCTCGAGGGATGGAGACAGGACCGATGACCCGCGTCGTTCACATCGTCCACACCGAGGTGGCCAACATCGCGTCCGTGACGGCGGGGTTTGCGCGCCTGGGCGCGGAAGTGCACCTGACCGAGAAGAAGGGCGACATCGAGAGCGCCCAGCGGCTGGTGCTGCCCGGCGTCGGCGCCTTCGGCGTCGCCATGGACCGGCTGAACGCCCTGGGCCTCGTCGACACCCTGCGCGCTCGCTTCGCGGCGGGGCGGCCCACCCTGGCCGTGTGCCTGGGCATGCAGCTCCTCGCGCAGTCGAGCGAGGAGAGCCCGGGCGTCCAGGGCCTGGGCATCGTCGATGGCGCCGCCGAGCGCTTCCGCGGCGCGGTGCGCGTGCCGCAGCTCGGCTGGAACCGCGTCGAGCCCGACGCGGGCTGCGCGCTCCTGAAACCCGGACATGCCTACTTCGCCAACTCCTTCCGCCTGAGCGCCGCGCCTAAAGGCTGGTCGGCGGCCTATGCGGACCACGGCGGCCGCTTCGTCGCCGCCATGGAGAAGGGCAAGCTCCTCGCCTGCCAATTCCACCCCGAGCTCTCCAGCGCCTTCGGGCGCGACCTGCTCGAACGCTGGCTTTCTCTGGGAGACTGACGATGCTCGCCGTACGGGTCATCCCCTGCCTCGATTGCAAGGACGGGCGCGTCGTCAAGGGCGTGCGCTTCCAGGGCCTGCGCGACGCGGGCTCGCCGCCGGAGCTCGCGCGCCACTACGAAAATCAAGGCGCCGACGAGCTGGTGGTGCTCGACGTCTCGGCCACGCCCGAGGGCCGCCGCACCGCCTACGAGACGGTGCGCCTGGTGCGCGCCGAGCTCTCCATCCCGCTCACCGTCGGCGGCGGCGTGCGCCGCATGGAGGACGCGGCGGCGCTGCTCATGGCCGGCGCCGACAAGGTCTCGGTGAACACCGCGGCCGTCGAGCGCCCCGAGATGCTCACCGAGATGTCGCGCCAGTTCGGCGCCCAGTGCACCGTCCTGGCGCTCGACGCCGCGCGCTCGGCGAACGGCGGGCTGGGAGGTCGTGGTGCGCTCGGGCAAGGACCGCACCGGCATCGACGCCGTCCAGTGGGCGAGGCGCGCCCAGGACCTGGGCGCCGGGGAGGTCCTGCTGACCAGCTGGGACCGCGACGGCACCCGCTCCGGCTACGACCTGGAGCTCCTCACCGCGGTCTCTCAGGCCGTCACCGTGCCGGTCATCGCCTCGGGCGGCGCGGCCCACCCCGAGCACCTCGTCGAGGCGCTCAAGGCCGGCGCCGGCGCGGTGCTCGCGGCCTCCATCTTCCACGACGGCGACTTCACCGTGGGCGCCGTGAAAGCGGCCATCGGACAGGCCGGCTTCGAGGTGCGCTCGTGATCATCCCCTCCATCGACCTGATGAACGGCCAGACGGTGCAGCTGGTCGGCGGCAAAGAGCACGCCCTGGACGCCGGCGACCCCAAGCCCATCGCCGAGCGCTTCAAGGTGGCGGGGCCCGTCGCCGTGGTGGACCTGGACGCGGCGCTGGGCAAGGGCAGCAACGCCGAGCTCATCAAGCCGCTGCTCTCCATCGCGCCCTGCCGGGTCGGCGGCGGCATCCGCGACGTGGAGACGGCCATCCGCTGGCTCGACGCCGGCGCGACGCACGTCGTCCTGGGCACCGCCGCCAAGCCGGAGATCCTCAAGCAGCTCCCCAAGGAGCGGGTCATCGCCGCGCTGGACGCGATGCACGGCGAGGTGGTCGTCGAGGGCTGGCAGAAGGCGACCGGCGCGCGCATCGAGGACCGGATGGCCGAGCTGCGCGACCTGGTCGACGGCTTCCTGGTCACCTTCGTCGAGCGCGAGGGCCGGATGCAGGGCCTGGACTTGGACCGCGTCGCGTCGCTGAAGAAAGCTGCGGGGAAGGCCAAGCTCACGGTCGCCGGCGGCGTGCGCAACGCCGAGGACGTGGCGGCCATCGACGTCTTGGGCGCCGACGCGCAGGTGGGCATGGCGCTCTACACCGGCAAGCTCGACCTGGCCGACGGCATCATCGCGCCGTTGAAGAGCGACCGGCCCGACGGCCTCTTCCCCACCGTAGTCGTCGACGAGCAGGGCATCGCCTTGGGGCTCGTCTACTCGAGCCGCGAGAGCTTGAAGAAGGCCATCGGCGAGCGCAAAGGCATCTACTACTCACGCAGCCGCGCCGGCCTCTGGGAGAAGGGCGCGACCTCCGGCGCGACGCAGGAGCTCCTCCGCGTCGACCTCGACTGCGACCGCGACGCCGTCCGGTTCGTGGTGCGGCAGGCGGGCCGGGGCTTCTGCCACCTCGACACGCGCACCTGCTGGGGCGAAGACGCGGGGCTCGCGGCGCTGCAGCGCACGCTGGCGGCCCGCAAGCGGCAGTCGCTCGCGGGCTCCTACACGCGGCGCCTCTACGACGACCCGAGCCTGCTCCGCGCCAAGCTGCTCGAGGAGGCCGGGGAGCTCGCCGACGCCAGGGAGCGGTCGCACGTCGCCGCCGAGGCCGCCGACGTCCTCTACTTCGCCTCGGTGGCCATGGCGCGCGCCGGCGTCTCCATCGCCGAGGTGGAGGCGGAGCTCGCGCGCCGCAGCTTGAAGGTCACGCGCCGACCGGGCGACCGCAAGGATTTGAAGCCCGGAGCCAAGCCATGACGCTCTTGCGCAGGGTGTCCGCGGCCGAGGTGCGCGCCATGCGCCGCCACGGCGTGGACGCGGCGACGCTCGCCGCGGCGGCCCCCATCGTCGAGGACGTCCAAGTCCGGGGCGAGGCGGCCCTTCGAGAGCACGCCGAGCGCCTGGGCGACTTGAAGCCGGGCGCCCCGCTCCTGCTGGACCGCTCCGCGCTCGCCCAGGCCTTCGCGGCGCTGCCGCAGGGCCAACAGGACCTCCTCGAGCGCACCGCCGACCGAATCCGGACCTTCGCGGCGGCGCAGCGCAGCGCCCTGGGGCCCGTCGCCCTGTCGCTGCCGGGCGGCCGCGCCGGCCACGAGGTGGTGCCGGTGGACCGCGCCGGCTGCTACGCGCCCGGCGGCCGATTCCCCCTGCCCTCCTCGGTGCTGATGACCGCGGTGACCGCGGCGGCGGCCGGCGTGCAGAGCGTCATCGTCGCCAGCCCCCGGCCGGCGCCGGCGACGCTCGCCGCCGCGCACGTCGCGGGCGCCGAGGCGCTGCTCGCTGCCGGCGGGGCTCAGGCCATCGCCGCGCTCGCGTACGGCGCGGGCCCGGTCCCCTCGTGCGACGTCATCGTCGGGCCCGGCAACCGCTGGGTCACGGCGGCCAAGAAGCTCGTGGCGGGGCAAGTGGCCATCGACATGCTCGCCGGCCCGTCGGAGCTCGTCGTGTTGGCGGACGAGACCGCGGACCCCGCTACGGTGGCGGCCGACCTCTTGGCGCAGGCCGAGCACGACCCCGACGCCATGCCGGTGCTGGTGACCCCCTCGCCAGCCCTGGCCGACGCGGTGGAGGCGCAGCTCGCCCTGCAGCTCGAGACGCTGCCCACCGCCCCGACCGCGCGCGCGGCGCTCAAGAACGGGTTCGCCGCCATCGCGCGCGACCTCGCCGAGGCTGCAGCGGCGTGCAACGCCATTGCGCCAGAGCACCTGGAGGTGATGATGGCGGCCGAGAGCGAGGTGCGGCCGCTCCTGACGCACTACGGGGCGCTCTTCCTCGGCGCGGCGTCGGGCGAGGTGCTGGGCGACTACGGCGCCGGCCCGAATCACGTCCTGCCCACGGGCGGAACGGCGCGGTTTTCGGCGGGGCTCTCGGTGCTCCACTTCCTGAGAGTGCGCACCTGGCTCGAGCTCGAGGACGGGCGAAGCGCCCGGGCCATCGTCGACGACGCGGTGGAGCTCGCGCGCATCGAGGGCCTCGAGGCGCACGCGCGGGCCGCGGAGCGGCGGCGAGGGCGATGAACCCACCCGACATGCCGAGACGATCCTTCACAGCGCGAATCCTCGCCGGAGCCGTGGGAGTGGCGGTTGGCACGCTCGTGGGCTTCGGCCTGCTCCATGCCAAGGAAAGCTCGAACCGCGAGCACCTCTTCGCGGCGCTCAAGCCCGTGCGGCTCAAGAACTGCGCGATGAAGCGCTTCGGCGGCGCCCACGATGGCGGCTACGTCATGTGTGAAAACCTCTTGTCGCCGGCGCAGGTCGCCTACTCCTACGGCATCGACGGCGGCGACGATTGGGGCTGCGACATCGCCCGCGAGCTCGGCGTGCCAGTGCACCAATACGATTGCTTCAATCCGACCCGGCCGGTCTGCGAGGGAGCGACGTTTCTCTTCCACGACGAGTGCGTCGGCGGCGTGACCGCGGTGATCGACGGCCGGGCCTTCGACACCGTCCCGCGCCATCTCGCGAAGAACGGCGACGCCGGGAAGCGCCTGGTCCTCAAGATGGACGTGGAAGGCTCCGAATGGGACGCGTTCCCGGCCATTCCCGACGAAGTGCTCAGCTCCGTCCAGCAGATATCCATGGAGTTCCATGGCACCAGCCAGGCGCGGTTCCTGAGCGTCGTGGAGAAGCTGAAGACCGGGTTCTACGTCGCCAACGTGCATTTCAACAACACGTCTTGTACCGATTCCGTTCGGCCATTCCCGGCGTGGGCCTACGAGGTGCTGTGGGTCAACAAGAAGGTCGGCGTCCTCGACGAAGCGAGCGCCGGGCCGAACCCGCTCGACAGCCCCAACGCGCCCGCTCTCCCCGACTGTCAGGTCCGGTGGTGAGGCAAGGCGCGCGTCGGAGCGCTCGGACAGACCGAAAGAATGGGCACCCGATTCATTCGCGGTGAAAGCGGATGCCGTCGGCGACCATCTCCCAGCGTCCGCCGACCTGGCTCGGAGGCTGGGTGACCTTGATGACCAAGGTGAAGACCGCCCGGCACACGATGTCGTCACCGTGGAAGGCGGCGATGGGAAGGGTCATTTGCGTGGACGAACCCGGGCGCTCCGCCTTCCGGAGGCGCAGAGAGCCGTCCTCGCGAATCTCCAGGCGACTGCCGCGGTCGCTGGTCCAATCGCCTACATAGTCTTTCTTGTCGCCGGCGAGCTCGGCATGCACCTGCTCGGGCGACTGGGCGATCACCTCGAGGCCGCCGTCCCCGCTCTCGCGCAGGAATTGCTCGGCCCGCCCTTTGACCCAGAAGACGCCAGCTCCGAGGGCGCCCGCACAGAGAAGCGCCGCGGCGCCGAGCACGATGAGCACGATGCTGAGCGCGCTCAAAGGCTTCTTCTTCGGCGGCGGGACCTGCTTGGCAGGAGGAGGGACGGGGTCCATGGAGCAAAAGCCTTGGGGCCCGACGCCCCAGAATGGGCGAGAGAGGTTTCGTACCGCCCCTCTCGCCCAGGTCTGCGAAATTCGAGCTTCGCTTAGGCCGCCACGACCTTCGCCGCGGGCCTGAACACCTTCTTGGAGTCCTTTTCGCGCTCGAGACGGAGCATGCCCTTTTCGACGTCAATCTCGATCACCTTGGCGTCGAAGGTGCCGCGGCCCTGGCGGTACTGGACCTTTTGGCCTTCGGTGAACTGGCCGGCGAGGTCGGCGGAGCCCTTCGCCTTCCGGCCACGGCGCTTCCGCCCTGGAACGGCGCCCTCGACCTTGGGGGCTCGGACCTTTTCCACGCTCACCGGCAGCGCTCCGGCGAACTCCGCCAGGCTTGCCAACGCCTCGCGGTACGGCGCGAGGGCCGCATGGACTTCCTTGGCGACGACTGCGCGGATGGCTTCAGCGAAAGCTGGATTGCTCGACATGTGCTCTCCTTGGGCTGGCCCCAGGAATCCGTCGGTGTGAGATTGCGCGCTCTAAACACCCGTTTGACATTACCATTCCCTTCCTCGATGTATCAGGATGTCCCCCGGTTCGCAAATCCTCTTTTCATTCCGCGCCCGGCACCGCGCCCCAAAAGCCGCGGCAACTTCGGGGCGTCGGGCTGTATATCAATGCCGGCTGGCGACGTTCGCCGGCAATCAGCCGCTTCACGTCGCGCGCGTGGCAAGGCGGAGAGGAGCGCCTGTAAACGGGTTGCGCGCTCCGGCCATCCAACCGCCGCGATTCGAATTCCCCGCCGCTTCCCAGGCCTCTCGCGGTGAGGGGAGGCGAGCTGATCTGGGCCTTTGACGTAGTCGTGGGCGCTCGACGTGGTCGTCGCCGTCGCCGTCGCCGTCGCCGACCACCGACCACGCCCACGCCCACGCCCACGTCGGCCGCTCACGTCAACGCGCATGCCCTAGTCTCTTCGGCGCGAGCTCTTGTGCAGGCTGGCAAAGGCTCCAGGCTCCAGAATCCAGGGAATGCAGTTCCTGAAGTCTGGGGTCTGAGTCTGAGGTCTGAGGTCTGGAGCCTTGGCAACGGTTCCGGCTCGGCCGGACTAGGCGATGGGCCTCGTGTCGCAAATAGCGGCGGGAGTCGTAACACCTGCCCTGTGGCGCTTGGAGATCGCCGCAGCGGTTTTCGTGTGCTTCCCAAGCTAAGCAGTGGGCCAAGGGAACCCCTTCAGCAAAGCAAAGGCTGACCGGCGCCCTCGCCCTCCCTGAGAGCCGCTTCGTCCAACTCGACGTTTGCGCGGCGGGCCGTGCGAGGCAATCGCCGCGATCCTGTCTACCTCGCCGCGCAACGCCTAACCCCGGCCGAGCCGAAACCAAGAAGGTTGGCTTTGGCTCCAGACCCCAGGCCCCAAGTCATGCCTTCCGCAGCGGAAGCTGCATCGTGACAAACACTCCCCCCTGACCTAAGGGCTTTTCCCGGAGCCTGGGGTCTGGGGTCTGGAGCCTGGGGTTTGGAGTCTTTGCCAGAACGCACAAGATTTCGCGCCGAAGGGACTACTGGTTTGACCCGAGGCCCGGGGTCCGAAGCCCCCCGCAACCCTCGTCGGCGGCCGCCGGGTGAGGGAATGCCGGTGCGGCGTCACGGAACGCGCGAGCCGATGAGGGGCAAAGGCCGCGGCGACGGCGCTCCTCTCCGCGCCGCCTCGGCCGTCCGCCCTCTCAGCTATGGCTTGCCCGCATCGGGGGCATCGCGCCCCTGCGTCTGCGCGTAATAGACCAGGAAGTCGAGCAGGATCTCGCCGGTGCGCTCGTTGATCCCCGAGCCCTGCAGGCGGCTCATCTTCCTGATGTACGAGCGCCAGAAGTCGGTGGACATGCGCCCGTTGATGGCGTGTGCCAGCGAGTGGCACTTGCTGCATTTGACCTCGATCAGCTTGTACTCCTGCTGATACTTGGGCGGAAATTGGGAAACGTCGATCGTGTCCGGGCTGCGGTCGGCGCTTCCGGGCGCGCCGAACAGCAGAATCGTCGCCAGGACCCCCAGAGCGGCTGCGAGTCGTTTCACGTGGCCTCCGTCACCAGGACTTCACGCCGCGGCGCCACTCCGTCTTCTCGCGCTCGCTGCCGTCTTCGTAGAACTCGAGCCATCGACCGTTCTTCTTACCGTGGAGGTATTCGCCGCTCTCGGCCCGCTTTCCGTTGGCGTGCCAGCGCAGGTATTTCCCGTGCTTGACGCCGGACGACAGCTGGCACCAGAGCGCCAGCCCGGCCGGCGGTGCGGCGCCGGAGAGCGAGGCGCCCTCGGGACAGCTCGAGATGGGGCCGTCCGCAGGCACCGCCGCGACCCTGGCCGGCGGCGCAGCCACCGCGGCCGGCGTCGGCTCCGGCGCCCGAGCGACCTCGACCCGCGGCGCCGGAGTCGGAGGCGGCGGTGCGACGGTTGGCGCAGGCGACTCCACCGGCGCCCGCGCTTCGACGGCAGCCTGGGCCGGCGTCGGGACGGGGCTGGAGTTTCGCGCTCGAAGCGAGGCTCGGCCGCAGCGGCGCCTCCGGCGGCCGTCCGAACCATCGGAAGCTCCGGGTGCCGCTTGCTGAAGTGGAAGGCGAGCTGGGTCTCCTTCCCCGGCGCGATGACGATGGCCTGGCGCTGGGCCGGGAAGCCGACAGCCTGGACCTCTACTTGGTGGTGCTGGGCCGTCAGCGCCCGGCCGCGCAGGGGGCTCGCCCCCACCGCCTCGCCGTCGACCCCAGACGCGCGCCGGCGCATCGGCAACCACCGTGAGTCGGCCCCCGCTGGCGGCCGGGGCCGGCGTGGGCTCGGACGGCGTCGGCGCTTCGCTTACCGGAGCGGCTGCGGGAGCGGGCTCGCTCGGCTTCACCGGGGCCGGTGCGGAGACCGCGGGCGCGCTCTTCACGGCGACCCCCGGCACCGCCTCGGGCGGCGCCTTCGCCGGCTCGCGGGCCGGCTCACGCCGGGCGACGAGCACTGCGACCAAGCCCAGGGTGAGCAGGGCGATGGCCCCCAGGGCGAATGCCGCGCGCCCCTTGTTCGGCGAGCGCCCCGGGGCGGGCACCGGCTCGGCGCTCTTCTGCAAAGCGGGCGGCCGGGCTGCGGGGGCCGCGTCGACCGGACGCTCGCCCAGGTCCGCGAGAATCGACCTCCAAGGCGGGCGCCGACGAGGGCTTCGAGGCCGACTGGCTCGCCTCGCGGATGACTTCCCAGTCCTCGACGGGGACCGCGAAGTCCTTCGAATTCATCACCTCGTCGTTGTACGCGCCACCGATGGCGCCGCTGTTGCTGAGAATCTCCGAAGAGCTGCGCCAGAAAGCGCGCCACGTGGAGGTTCGTCACGCGGTCATCGCCCTGGGAGACGTAGGCGTCGAGGACCTCGTGCAGCGTCGCCGCGTTCGGGCAGCGAACCTCGAGGCGCGGCGCCATGGCCCAGAGGATGAGGCGCTCCAGCTCCGGGTCGATGCCCGGGCGCACCTGCGACGGCGCCTTGTAGGCGCCGGCCGCGGCCGCCCGCAGAACGTCCATGTCGCTCCGGCCGGGGTAGGCGTGCACGCCCGTCGCGGCCAGGTAGAGCGAGGCCCCGACCGCGAAGACGTCGGCGCGGCCGTCGACGGTCTCGCCGGCCCGCACCTGCTCCGGCGCCATGTAGCGGAACTTGCCCTTGATGTTTCCCGCCTCGGTCTTGGAGAGCCGGCCGGAGGACTTCGCCACGCCGAAGTCGAGGAGCTTGGCGACACCCTCGGTGGACACCACCACGTTATGCGGGGTGACGTCGCGGTGGACGATGTTCAGCGGCTGCCCGTGCGGGTCGCGCGCCTCATGGGCGTGCGACAGCGCCGAGGCGACCTCGCTCAGCACCTTGGCCGCGATGCAATCGCAGGGCTTCCCCTGCTTCCAGGACTCGTTGATGACCCGGGCGAGCGTGGGGCCGCGCACGTACTCCATGACGATGTACGGATTGCCCTTCTCCTGGTTGATTTCGAAGATTTGCACGATGTTCGGATGGGAGAGGTTCGCGACGATGCGCGCCTCGTCCAGGAACATCCGCACGAGCTCCTGGTCGTAGATGAGGTCGGGGAGCATTCGCTTCACGACCACGACCTTGTCGAACCCGCCAATCCCCGAGAGGCGGCACTTGAAGATCTCCGCCA
Organism: uncultured delta proteobacterium; assembly: GCA_963772225.1. Taxonomy (GTDB): domain Bacteria; phylum Myxococcota; class Myxococcia; order Myxococcales; family UBA5297; genus CAVYWD01. The sequence continues at coordinate 1,277,079 of CAVYWD010000001.1, forward strand.
TACCGCCAGTGCCGATTTTGCTCAGCACCTCGTATTTTCCGAAGTGCAAGATGTCCGGCGGCTCGCTTCGGACCAAAGTGAGTCTTTCACGGGGATCAGCCACGAGGATGCCTCCACATCAGAAGGAGCCGCCGACCCCGACGTGCACCGAGTGAAAGCTCGGGAAGTCGTTCATGGCGCTGTACTCGTAGCTCAGCTTTGCGTACATCGAGTCGCTCAGCAGAAGCTGGAAGGCCTGCGTGTACCGGAGATCCGGCTGTCCGGCGACAGGCGCGGGTCCGAGGTGAGGAGCGGGTCGCCCTTTCGATAGAGGCTGTCGAACCGGTAGAGAAACACCAGGCGGCTGGTCACCGGGTGCTCCAGCTCGACGAAGTAGCCGCCCTTATCGACATAGGTGTCGATGAGCTGGAACCGGTAGAGCGACGGATCAGGGTTGAGCTCGACCCGCATGACGGCCGCCTCGCTGCGCAGCGTGAGCGGCCCGACCCGGAGCGAGGTGTCGACCCCGAGCGCGGTATAGGCGCGCTTGCCGTTCGGGTCGTAATGCCCGTACATCGCCGAGGCGCCCATGGAGAAGTCCTTGAAGGCGGCGTCGGGGTTCGACCCGGAGAAGGTGAGCACCATCCGGCCTCCGCCGGCCGGCTGGCGATTGTTGTCGACGAACGGCTGAGAACGCATGGCGGTGAAATCGACGTCGTTGTCGCCCTTCATGCCCGTCACGACGTAGGCGCCGTACCAGAGCTGAGTCTCCTCGGTGGGCCAGACCTGGCCGTAAACCACCACGCCCGTGTCCACGTAAGGTTGGGGCACCACGCCGAGGTTGAAGGCGGTGCGCCCGTAGTACCCCATGCGGCCCATGTCGTAGATGAGCGGCTTGCTCACCGAGCGGTGGCTGGTCGGGTCGTACCGGACCGACATTTCGCCGAACGGCACGCCGACGCGGCCCGCCTGGATGTTGAAGGCCGGCGATGGCGTGAAGTCGACGTGCGCCCGGTCGACTTCGAAACCGTGGCAGCCGAAGCAGGCGCGCACCGAGAACGACAGCTTGTCGTTGATGTCCACCTCCATCTTGATGGCCGCCTCGGGCGTCAGGCCGGTGAGCGAGGCCTTGGCCGCCGAGGGCGAGGTGGTGAACCAGTTGTCGACGTACGCCGAGCCGGCGACGTTCACCGAAGCGGCTCGGGCCGGAGCAGCGGACAACGCCGAGAGCACGAGCGCGGCGCCGAGCGCCCATCGCGAGCGATCAGTCATTCGGGGCTCCGCGGGAAATCCACGTTTGGATCGCGTCGATTTGGTCCGAGCTGAGCGCGCCCGTGGGCGGCATGGTCGTCGCTACCGAGCCCGAGGTCCCCACCGTCCCCAGGAGCTTGAGCATCAGGTAGCTCTGCTCCGGGTGCCCTGGCTTCACCAGCAGGATGGACGGCGCCTCGGACGCCGGCCGGTTCACCATATTGGAAAACGACAGCCCGGCTTCGAGCGACATGGGCGTATGGGGCGAGGGAGTCCCCTGGTGGCAGAGGGACGTCGCGCAGCTCGGAGTGAGAACTCGACTCTGAATGACCGAGAAGGGCGCGTTGGCGTCGAGGGTGTTCGACGAGTCGTCAATCAGCGGCCCGACCTCGGGGTTCTGCCAGCAACCGAGCCCGAGGGCGGCGAGGACGACCGCGGAGAGCCAGCTCTTTCGCACGGCGGGGCACCTCGTCATGGGATGTTGAACTGCGTGTCGGTGGGGTCGGCGGTGACGCGGGCCCGGGCGATCTCTACAGTCCACTTCCCGTTGCGCCAAAAGCCGACCGCACGGACGTCGGCGCGCGAGCCGCTGCCGGGCGTGTAAACGTACCCGGGGAGCATGGCCCCCGTCGACGCGTCGGTGCCGTCGAACGCCACGGCCGCGGGGTGGAGCCCGCCGTCATTGGCCGCCCAGAGGACGGGGGCCATAGAGTTGGGGTCGAAGCCGGCAAAGGCGTTGACGCCGTCTTCGCTCATGGACTTCGGCGCATACCCGCCGTCGCTCAGCGTGACGCGATTGCTGGAGGAGAACCCGCCGCCGTCGTCGGCGATGCGGGTGACCGAGTTGAACGATTGGTCGTCGGCGTGGCCCACGGGATTCGAGGTAGCGGCGCCCCAGGTCCAGAAGTCGGCGACTTCACCTGCGGCGTTCGTGTGCATTTTGTTTCGCCATTGCACGCCCGCGTCCGAGGTGTCGTCCAGGCGCTCGCGCAGGTGGCACGCGGCGGCGCAGCCCAGCTGGCTGAACGCGGGGAAGTCGACGTCGAAGGCCATAAAGAGCTTGTCGTCGTCGTCGGTGTTTCGCACCCATTGTCCGCTCACAAAGGTCCAGCGCCCCTTCGCGTCGTTCTTGGTCGAATCCGACCACTGCACCAGGAAGTAAATGTTGTCGTCGTCGTAGGACGACTTCACCAGCACCGAGTCGATCCCCAAACTGTACAGGCGGAGCCCGCCGTCGGGGAGGTGGCCGAAGCCCGCATTCCAGTCGTCGACGGACATGCCGATGGCCGCCGCGCCCGGGCTCAAGGGAATGGTGCTCCCGGCGATGTTCGCCCACTCGGTGTCGAGCCCGTCGAGCGTCGGGGGCGTCGAGACCCGGCGCGACAGGACCGTGCCCGGACCACCGTGCCCGTCTCGAACTCGAGCTTGATGTACGGAGCGACCTGGTGCGTGCTGCTGTTGTTGTCGGTGATGCCGACCGAGAACACCACCGGCGCGCCGCCGTCCTCGCCCTGAGTCCCTGCGTCGAGCGGCGTCGCCCTCGGCGGAACGCAACTGAATACAGCGAGCACGGTGAGCAAGGAGACCGAGGCCAAGGGGAGCGACGCCTTCTGCACTGAACACCTCCCACCGGTTCTTGACTGCGCGAGCTCCGAAATATTCGGCAGCTGACTCTGCTCACTTTACTACGACTCCAGGGCGCGTCGAAATTGTTTCCCCCCGAGAGATTCGGCGCGCCTATCCGAGCGCGGGGCCCCATGTCCTCAGGTCTGCGACACCTGCGCAGGATCACCGATGCGGCCCTGGCGCCGGGCGCGCCAGAGTGGGTCGCAAGGAGGCGCCTCGCCGCCTCGAGCCCCGGGTGCGGCCGGAATGCCGCGTCAGAAATCCGGCGCTGTGGCTTCCAACTTCTGCGAAGCGCCGCGCGGGCAGCTCAGGCGGCCGACTTCCGCCGAGCGCGAGGTCTGCCACGCCATGGCCGCGCCCTTCACCCCTCGGCCCGCGCCTCCTGGCACTTCATGGCCTTCTCCACCTCGGCCAAGGTGGCCATGGTGACGTCGCCCGGCGTGGTCATGGCCAAGGCGCCATGGGCGGCGCCGCACTCCACCCGTCGACCTGATGGTCGACAGCCTCCGACAAACTTCGACAGTCTCTGGCCGCTCGAGGAATTTCGAAGACGCTGTCTGCGAAATCGGCGGTGTCCGCTATCCTCAAAGACACGAGTCGCCGCGCCGCGCACCACCTTGACGCTGTCCAGGGCTGCGGCTAGAAAACCGAGCCGCCCAACGTTGAGCTTCAGGCCGGATGGCGCACGCGGTCGACCTCGCGCCGCCCTCGCCGCGATGAGCGGGCGAGCTCCTTCGGGGGCCGGCCGAGCGGCGGCACAGCCCGCCAATGCGAAAAGGGAGACTCCATGGAGCCCGCTGAAGTGACCCAGACCAACCCGCCCGACGCCGGCGCGAGCGCCGCCGCGCCCGGGGCCGAGACCCGCCCGTTCCAGGCGGAGATGAAGCAGCTGCTCGACCTGTTCATCCGCTCGCTCTACTCGAGCAAGGAGGTCTTCCTCCGCGAGCTCGTCTCCAACGCCTCCGACGCGCTGGACCGGCTGCGCTTCGAGTCCCTCACCCGCCCCGAGCTCGGCGCGGGCAGCGAGCCGGAGATCCGCCTCGAGGCCGACCCGAAGGCCCGGACGCTGACCCTCGTCGACAACGGCGTCGGCATGTCGCGGGAGGAGGTCATCTCCAACATCGGCACCATCGCGCGATCGGGGACGCGCGAGCTGATGCAGAAGATCAAGGAGGCGAGGTCCAGCGACCAGACCCTGGCGCTCATCGGCCAGTTCGGCGTCGGCTTCTATTCGGCGTTCATGGTCGCCGACAAGGTCACCCTCGTCACCCGCCGCGCCGGGGCCGACGACGCCACGGCCTGGGAGTCGCGCGGCGACGGGAGCTACACGCTCGCGCCCACGACCAAGGCGAGCCACGGCACCGCCATCACCCTGCACCTGCGGCCCGTCGACGCCGAGGACGGGGTGCCCGATTTCACCGATGAGTGGGTGCTGGGGAACATCGTGCGCAAGTATTCGGATTACGTGCGCTACCCCATCCGCATGAAGGTGACGCGGGAGGAGGTGGAGCGCGACGAGACCGGCGCGCCGAAGAAGGACGCCCCCAAGAAGACCGTCGTCGAGGACAAGACGCTCAACTCGATGAAGGCCATCTGGCTGCGCAAGGCGCAGGACGTCAAGGAGGAGGAGTACGACGAATTCTACAAACACCTCTCCCACGACTGGGAGAAGCCGCTGCGCACCATCCCGTTCAGCGCCGAGGGGCGGCTCGAATACCGCGCCCTGCTGTTCGTCCCCTCCCGTGCGCCCTGGAGCGCCGGCCCCCTGGGCGGCGAGGGCGGGCTCCAGCTCTTCGCGCAGAACGTGAAGATCGTGGAGAAGTGCGAGGACCTCCTGCCCCGCTACCTGCGGTTCGTGAAGGGCGTGGTGGACTCTTCGGACCTCTCCTTGAACGTCTCGCGCGAGATGCTGCAGCAGGACCGGCAGATCGCGCAGATCCGCAAAGGCCTGACGAAGAAGGTCTTGGAAACCCTTGCCGAGATGCAGGAGAAGGACGCCGACGCCTACAAGAAGGTCTGGGACGCCTTTGCCCGGGTGCTGAAGGAGGGCGTCACCACCGAGTACGAGTACAAGGACAAGCTCGTCTCGCTGCTCGTCTTCGAATCCTCCGCGGACGCCCAGAAGCCGACGACGCTGAAGGAATACGTCGCTCGCATGAAGGAGGGGCAGAAGGACCTCTACTACCTCTCCGGCGAGTCGCGCGCCCTCATCGAGAGCTCGCCGCACCTCGAGCTGTTCAAGCAGAAGGGCCTCGAGGTGCTCTATATGACCGACCCGGTCGACGAGCTCATCGTCCCGTCCATCTATGAATTCGAGGGGAAGAAGCTCAAGTCCGCGAGCACCGAGTCGCCCGACCTGGGCAATGCGGAGGAGCGCGAAAAGGAAGAGAAGGCGCGCAAGGAGAAAGAGGCGGCCTATTCCGAGCTCTTCAAGGCCATGCTGGCGCGGCTGGAGGCGCACGTAAAAGAGGTGCGCCTCTCGAGCCGGCTCACCACCTCCCCCGTCTGCCTCGTGGGCGAGGCGGGCACGAGCCAGCGGCTCGAGCGCCTGTTCGGCGCCAAGCGGGGCGCGGCCGCGCGCCGGACGCTGGAGCTCAACCCGGACCACGCCCTGGTTCAGAAGCTCAAGGCGCAATTCGAGAAGAACAAGGACGACCCCAAGGTGGGCGACTTCGCCGAGCTCCTGTTCGGCCAGGCGCTCCTCGTCGAGGGCTCCGAGCTGCCCGACCCGGCGCGCTTCAGCAAGCTGGTGGCCGACCTGATGAGCCAGGCGAGTTGAGCTCGGTCGGGCGCCGCCCTTTCATTTCGTAGAAGGGCTCCCGGCTTCGCTCGACTCGAGGCGAAGCCGGGGGCTTGTTCCAGGTCAGCGGCTTGCCGAAGAGGAGGATGACCCCTTGCCCGCCATCGTGGCCGCCCTGGGAGACATCGCCGAGCAGGACGTCGACGCCATCGTGAACGCCGCCAACACGTCCTTGCTCGGAGGCGGGGGCGTCGACGGGGCCATCCATCGCGCCGCGGGCCCCGGGCTTCTCGAGGAGTGCCGGGCTCTCGGCGGCTGTCCGACCGGCGAGGCGCGCATCACCCGCGGCCACCGCCTGCCGGCGCGACACGTGATTCACACCGTCGGGCCGGTCTGGGCAGGCGGCGACCGCGGCGAGCCCGAGCTGCTCCGCCGCTGCTACGTCCGCTCCCTCGCCCTCGCCGCGGAGCATGGCCTCAGGTCCGTCGCCTTTCCGTGCATCAGCACCGGGGCCTACCGCTTCCCCGCCCAGGAGGCCGCCCGAATCGCGGTGCGAGCCGTTCGAGAGGCGCTGGCGGCGCCGTCGCCCGTGACGCTCGTCCGCTTCGTCTGCTTCAGCGCGAGCGACTTCGCCCTCTATCAAAGGCTGCTCGGGTAGCCATCGGGCTGCCGCTCGAGCGTCGTGAGGCCCCTCGCGCGCTCGCGCCTGAGCGAGGAGCTCCGCCAAGTCCCGCGCGTTTCTCACCGCGTCGTCGGCGTGGCAGTTGTTCATCTGCGCGTGGACTTCGCCGGTCCGCTCGGCGAGCGCCAAGATCTTCGGCACCCATTCGCCCAGCTCTTGGAACTGCGACGAGTAGTAGCGCAGCCGCGCCTCGGCGCTCCGCGCGTCGCGCGGGTACCACCCGGAGGCGAGCAGCGAGCGTTCCGCCCACGCCGTCGCCCCGATCTCTGATTCGCGCAGCCAGTCCGCGGCGCCTCCTCAGGCAAGACGTTGGCGATCGGCGCGGGCGAATGGGCGAAGACCCTGCGCTCGCCAGCGCTCCAGGCGCCGGGCGCTCCGCCGCCAGAGCCTTCAGGAGCTCGGCGCGCCCTCCGGCTCGCGCACGGGCAGGCGAACGGTGAACGTGGTGCCCTTGCCCACCGCGCTCTCGAAGGTGATGGAGCCGCAGTGCTTGTCGACAACGATCGACCGGGCGATGGCCAACCCCTGCCCCGTCCCTTGGCCCACCGTCTTGGTGGTGAAGAACGGATTGAAGACGCGATCGCGAATCTCCGGGCGGATTCCGCACCCCGTGTCCTCGATGTCGATCCGCACGCAAGGGCCGTCCAGCGCCGTGCGCACGGCGATGCGCCCGCGCGAAGCGCTGGGGGCCGCGACCTCCTGGATGGCGCGCGCCGCGTTGACCAGGAGGTTCAGGAACACCTGGTTGATGGCGCCCGGGTGGCACATCACCAGGGGAACGTCACCGAGCTCGGTTTCGACGTCGGCGACATACTTGTACTCGTTGCGGGCGATGGTCAGCGCGGTCCGCAGCGACTGGTTGATGTCGGCCAGGCTCTTCATCTGGCTGTCGGGATGCGCGAAGTCCTTCATGGCGCTGACGATGGAGGCAATGCGCGAAATGCCGTCCCGCGCGCGGGCGAAGGCCCCGGGCACGTTCTCCTCGATGTACGCGAGCTCGGCCGCCTCCTCGGCCTCGGAAATCTCGCTGCCCAGCCGACCTTGACCGGGCATCGCCCCGAGGGCCGCGGCGACCTGCCGATATTTGTCGAAGAGCGGCTTCAGCTCGTGAAAGGACTCGGAGAGAAAAGTGACGCTGTCGGCCAGGTACTGGGTGGGCGTGTTGATCTCGTGGGCGATGCCGGCCGCGAGCTGGCCCACGGCCTCGAGCTTCTGAGCCTGGCGCAGCTGAACCTCGACGGCGTCGCGCTCCGCCTGGGCCTTGGCCCGCGCCCCCTCGGCCTTGCGCCGCTCGGCGATCTCGCTGCTCAGGACGTCGTTGGCCTCGAGGAGCTGGGCGGTGCGCTGCTGGACGCGCACCTCGAGGTCGTCGTGGGCCCTGTGAAGCGCTTCCTCCGCCGCCGCCTGCTGCACGGCCAGGGCGACGGCGCTGGTGATCCCGTCCAGCATGGCCTCTTCGAGCGGTTGAACGGGGCGATTGGAGAAGAGGGCCAGGACCCCGATGGGCTCTCCAGCGGGCACCCGGAGCTGATAGCCGGCGAAGGAGGCGAGCCCCAGGTCCCGCGCCCATTCCCGGTCGCGGATGCGGGGGTCGTTCGCCGCGTCGACGGCGATGAGCTTGCGGTCGTCCCCGCAGGCGATCTGCCCGATCTCGCCGACGCCGAGCGGGACCCGCGAGTGCGGGCCGTCCGTGCGCGTGGTGCGACCCGAGCTCGCCACCAGGTGCAGGCACTTGCCCTTGCCAGCGCCTTCGCACGGTCCGCCGGCGGACTGCGCGTGGGCGCATTCTGACTGGCACCGATCGCCCGGGCGAATGAGCCATACGCGGCACAGGTCGACCCCGAAGAACTGAACGATGCGGACGGTGATCCCGGTGAGCTTGATCTCCAGGGGCACGGAATCGAGAAGGGACTGCTGCAGGACGCAGACGCCTTCCAGTTGCTGCGGGACGATCACCCTCATCGTCTCCAGCTCGGCCACCAGCGCGTCCAGCATGGTGTTGAGCGCGCGGGCCAGGGCGGCCGCCCCGTCCGTCCCGTCGAGAGCCGCTCGCGCCTGGTGATTGCCGGAGCGGACCCCCTCGATGACCTCCTGAACCGCGCAAAGCCTCCGGTCGGCCCGACGACTCAGTCCCCACGCGCAGAGGCAACCGATGACGAAGGCCGCCCCGACCTGGCCCAGGCCGCTCCAGGCGCCCGCCGACCGCGCCGCTGCATCCGCCTGTCGGGCCAGGAAGTGAGAAACGAGGAGGGCTGCCGCCACCGGCAGCGCGGCGGCGACCCTCCGGCCACGGAGCGCGTCGAACGCGAATCGGCGCAGCGCGCGCAAGCTCACTCGTCTTTCGAGGCGGCGCCCTGTCCGCGAGGAATGGAGCCCAATCGATGGCGGGTAAGGGCCGACCCGCCGAAGCTGCGAATGCCACTCGTCAACGACTCATCGACGCTCGACGCGGAACGCCTGCAGTCTGCATACCGCGCGGCCGCGCTTTGGCAAGTCGGCTCAGCGGCAGCCTGGCGGGGCGCAGCCTTCAATGGCGAGCGCCAGTCGCGCGCGCTTTCTGGAGGGGCCTCGACGACCCGTCGGCCGCAGGTGACCCACGGGTGACTCGGGTGCGCTAGAGCGCCCCGTCGAAGAACGCCGCGAAGCGCCGGGCGTACTCGGCGGGGGCGACCTTCGCGAAGTTGCCGTGGCCCGCGCCGGGGACGAGCCACCACTCCGCGGACGGCACGGCTCGGTGCACGCGCTCCATGATCGCCGGCGGCGTGTCGTCGTCGGCGCTCCCGGAGACGAGCATGAGGGGCCGAGGCGGAATGGAGGCGACGACGTCGATGGGGCGGACCGCGTTCACGTCGACCCCGAACGCCCGGAAGGCGAGCCGGGCCGCGGCGGTGGAGAGCCAGCCGAACCGGCCGCCTTTGACGCCCAGCTCCGCCTCGAGCGAGGGCCACACTGGGCCGAGGACCACGGCGCGGATGCGCAAGTCCTGGGCCGCGGCGAGCGCGACGGCGGAGGAGCCGACCGAGAACCCGTAGGCTCCCAGCCGCTTCGCGTCCACGTCCGGCCGCGCGGCGAGCAAATCCAGCGCGGCGGCGATGTCGAGCCGCTCGCGATCGCCCCACGTGGCCAGCTCGCCGTCGCTGTCGCCGCTCGCGCGCGAGTCGAAGAGCAGCACCCCGTGCCCGTGCGCCGCGAGGGCCTCCGCCTCCGGGAGCATGTCGGAGCGATTCTGGGTCAAGCCGTGCACCAGCACCACCGCGGTCCTCCGGGCGCCGGGCGCGAACCAGCCGCGCAGGACCAGCCCGTCGCGCGTGCGCAGCTCCACGTCCTCGAGACCCGGCAGCCGAGCCTTGGCGCCCGAGCGGTCGCGGTCCGCGGCGCGCGTCCGGCGCGGATGCACGTAGGCGTACGAATGGCGCGCCGCCGAGCCGGCGACGGCCAGGACGAACACCACCCCCGCCGCCGCCGCCCCCAGGGCGATTTGCGGGGGGCGCGCGCCCAACACGCTCACGGCCGCTCCCGCGCGAAGGCTCCGAAGCGCCCGGCGAGGTGGTCGGCGATGAGCGACGAGAGCCGGACCTGCGCCGAGTGCGGCGAGAAGGTGTGGTCCGTCCCGCTCACCATCTCGAACCGGAAGCGCGGGACCCTCCGCAGGGCGGCGCCCCGGCTTCCCAGGTGCCCCTCGAGGTAGTCGAGGCCGGGGTCGTCCTCGCCCATGACGAACATGACGTCGCCGCCGCGCTTCAAGGTGCGGCGCAGGGCACGCTCGATGTCGAGCGGACCGCCCGGCCGCTCCGGCAGGAGGCGCCGCACCCGCCGGATCGCCTTCGTCGCGACCCGTCGGGCCACCACGCCCGCGATGCCCCGGAGGTTCACTTCTCCGTGAAGCACCCGCTTCCAGCTGTCGAGGTCGAGGAGCTTCTGCTGGTAGGAGCGGTTCGACCCGAAGCTCGTTCGGATCACGATGTCGAGCGAGCTCCCCTCGTGCCAGACGAAGGTCTGGGGGTTGATGAGGACTTGCGCGGCGACGCGCGGATCTTCGTTGCCCAGGTGGAAGGCGACGTACGCGGCCGAGCAGAGGCCGATGAGCGCGAACTGCCGAGCCGAGCGCTCTGCCGCGAGCCAGCTCAAGAGGTCCCGGACGTCGGAAAGCCGGCCCTCGGAGTAGGGGTGCGAGCGCTTCTCCGCCTCCGGTTCGGCGCCGTCGCCAATGCCAGGCGGGTCGAAGCGCAGAGAAGTGAAGCCGAGCCCGGCCATGCGCCGGGCCAGGTTCACGTAGAGTCGATTGGGCCCGATGCGGTGATCCGAGGCGGTGTTGAGCCAGACGAGGACCGGCGGCGCGGCGCCATTCGGCTTCGCCGGAGTGGTGAAGATTCCGAAGGAGCGCCCTGACCGACCGAGGAACAGGGCCTCCTCGCGAACGCCGTCCATTTCGAGGATCGTGGGCCCCTGCGGCGCGAGCGGCGGCGGGGCGCCGGGCGCGAGCTCCGGGTGCGCGCCCGAGAGCCACGCGACGACCTTGTCGAAGACCGCCTCGGGCACGACCGACTTGCGCGGCTCCTGCATCATGAGCGGGTAGCCCTCGAGGGCAGCCCACTCGGCGCTCTTCCCCTCCTTGGCGAGCCTGGTCGCCAGCCGCTGTTCCGGCGATTGGGCGTCGCGGCCCAAGACCAGCACCTTGCAACCCTGCGGCGGCTCCCACTTCGACAGAATCGAGCGTGGACAGGTCGGCCACGGTTTGTTCGGTGAGGACGAACCCGGCTGCCTCCTCGAGGCCCGACGGACCTGCCGGCGCGCCGGGGGCGTTCAAGAGGCGGTAGGCGCGCATCTGGCGGACGTAGGCCTTGCCGGAGAGGAACGGCGCCCAGAGCACGATGCTGGCGACGGGGTCGTCCCGGCGCTCGGCGGCCGCGGCCGCAGCGAAGGTCGCGCCCAGGTGCACGCCGAAGAGGCTCACCGCGCGCACGCCCGACAGCGCCTTCAGCTGCTCGACGGCCTGCCCGATGCTGTCCAGCCAAGCGCGCACCCGGCCCGGGTCGAGGTCGGTGCCCGCGGAGTCGCCCGTGCCCGCGTAGTCGAACCGGAGGACGGGGAAACCCCGGCCTGCGAGGCGGTCGGCGAGGACCCGGAAAGATCGCTGGCAGGCGAAGGCCTCCCAACCGAGCGGATTGCAGAGGACGACGCCGCACGAGCGGGCCCCCGCGCCGGCGTTCGGGCTCGGCGCGTGGTATTGGCCGAACAGCCTTTGGCCGGCAGGGCCGAAGACCACCGGCACCATCGCGTTGGACGACGTCGACATCCCTAACCCGGCCGACCCTGAACCAACGAGGTTCGCCGAAGTTCCAGGCTCCAGACCTCGGGCTCCAGGAACTGCGGTTCCTGAAGCCTGGGGGCTGGAGCCAGCAGTCTTTGCCATCCTTTGCAAGATTTCCTCGCCAAGGGACGAAGGACCCTCGCCAGTCCTGTTTACTGCGCCGGACGAACGCTGGGCAAGCCGCAAGCGCGTCTCCGCGGGAGCGCCCTGGGGCGGGCGGGCCTCCCTTCACCGCCGGCCTCGAGTCGGAGTACGCTCTACCGCCCCGTGAGGCCCGCCTCGAGGCGCGAGGCCGAGCGGACCGGGCGCTTCACAAGCGCGAGCCACCGAGGGTCCAGCCAACATGATTTATCTGGTGCAGCAATACTTCCGAGAGTCCGCAGCGCGTTTCCCGAACAAGCCAGGCATCTGCTGCGATCAGGACTCGCTGACCTTTCGCGAGGCCGAGGAGCTCAGCAATGCCTTCGCCCGCGCCCTCGCCGACGCCGGAGTGCGCCGCGGCCAATTCGTCCCCTTCTTCATGGACAAGAGCGTCCGGTCCATCCTGTCCATCCTGAGCATCTTGAAGGCCGACTGCGCGTACGTGCCCATCGACTCGAAGTCGCCGGCGCAGCGGCTGCAGAGCATCCTCAAGGCCACCGCCGCCTCAGTGGTCATCGTCGACGACAAGAGCCAGCCCGTCTTCGAGGCGCTGATCCCCGAAGGCCAGCGGCCGCGCCTCCTGAACATCAGCCACTTCAAGCCGGTCGACGTCTCGCCCGTAGCTTCGAAGAACCTGTCCATCGACGTCGCGTACGTGCTGTTCACCTCCGGCTCCACCGGCGTGCCCAAGGGCGTGATGATCCCGCACAAGGCGATCATCGATTACATCGAGTGGTGTGCCGAGACGTATGGGCTCACCAGCGACGACGTCGTCTCGAACCACGCGCCGCTCTACTTCGACAACTCCACCTTCGACCTGTATTGCGCGTTCAAGGCCGGCGCGACGCTGCACCTGGTGCATGACGAGCTGAACGCCGTCATTCCCAGCCTGGTCCGGTGGCTGGCCGACCGGCAGATCACCACGTTCTTCTGCGTGCCGTCCGTCTTGAGCATGCTGCTCCGCTCGCGGCGGCTGAAGCCCGAGAGCTTCCCCAAGCTGCGGCACGTCATCGCCGCCGGCGAGGTGCTCCCGCGCGACGTGCTCGCAGCGTGGATGGACCTCTACCCCAAGGTCCAGTTCACCAATATGTACGGGCCCACGGAGATCACGGTCGACTGCTCGTACCACGTCGTGCAGCCGAAGCCCGGCCCGGACGTTTCGTCCATCCCCATCGGCAAGGCGCGGACGAACATGGAGCTCTTCGTGCGAACCGAGACGGGCGAGCTGAGCCAGGCCGTCGGCGCCCAGGGCGAGCTCCTGGTGCGCGGCACGTCGGTCGCGTACGGCTACCTGGGCGACGCCGAGCGGACCGCGAAGGCCTTCGTGCAGAACCCGCTCCAGCGGTTCTTCCACGACCCGCTCTATTGCACCGGCGACCTGGTGCGCATCGACGAGCGCGGCGACTATTTGTTCCTGGGCCGCGCCGACGACCAGATCAAATTCCTGGGCTACCGCATCGAGCTCGGGGAGATCGAGGCGTCGCTCATGGGCGTGAAGGGCGTGGCCGAAGGCGTCGTCGTGTTCAACAACAGCCCGGCCGAGTCCGAGCGCGAGCTCGGAGCGCTGGTCAGCCTCGAGCAGGGATTCTCCGTGGACGCGCTGCGCGACGCCTTGAAGAAGCGGCTGCCCGGATACATGGTCCCTAGCCGCCTCATTGTGACCCAGGGTGAGTTCCCGCGGACCTCGAACGGAAAATACGATCGAAAGCGGGCGACGCAGCTCGTTTTCGGGGCAAAAGGCACCTGAACGCCATTCAACGCGCAGTGTGACCCCCGTCACTTGTGCGCCGCCAAACAGGCTTGGTAGGGTGCTTCACGGCGCAGGCGCCCCGAGGTCAAGCCACGAGCACGGAGCAAGAGATGGCCGCGTGGCGGGCAAAGCGATGCGGCAATTCCGAAGCGACGCTGGTGACAGGCATTGACCTCGTGGACATCCGCGAGGTCGACGCCTCGGTTACCAGGTTTGGAGACCGATATCTTCGCCGGGTCTACACCGAGCAGGAGGTCCAAACCTGCGGGCAAGGGGGACCGCGGTTTGCCTCGCGGCTGGCGGCGCGGTTCGCGGCCAAGGAAGCCGTCATCAAGGTGCTTCGAGCGGCGGAGGTCGGCATCGACTGGCGGTCCATCGAGGTCGTCCGGTGCGACGACGGCGCGCCCGAGGTCCGGCTCACGGGGCGCGCGGCCGAGGCGGCGAGGCGGCGCGGTTTCTATTCCTTTTCAATCAGTCTGACGCACGAGACGGACTACGCGGGCGCCGTCGTCATCGGCCAACGGCGCGAGGCAGCGAACACCGAAGCTTCATTCGACGGAGACGACCATGGCGATCAATGACGATATTCGAGTGATTCTCAAGGAGCACGGGCGGCTGGCGACCGACGCGGCCGCCCTTCAGGACGACAGCGACCTGTACCAGGCAGGGCTGACCTCGCACGCGAGCGTCAATGTCATGCTGGCCCTCGAGGGCAAGTTCGACGTGGAATTCCCCGACCGGATGCTCCGCCGCGGCGTATTCGCCCGCATCTCGACCATCCGCGAGGCGATCGAAGAGCTCACCGCTGGGCGCTGACGCCCTGCCGATCCTTTCCTTTCAAGCTACGTCGATGAAAGAGAGCATGTCATGAACATTGACGACGCGATGAAGTCGCCCTGGGTTGAAGCTGCGAGGCAGATTGGCCGGGAGATCGTCGCCAAGCACGCGGACGACGTGGACGTGAAGGCCCGCTTCCCCACCGAAGCGTTCGACGCGATGAAGAAGGCGAAGCTGCTCGGCTGCTACGTGCCCAAGGAGCTGGGCGGCCCCGGCTGCAGCATCACTGAGCTCGCCCTCATCTGCGAGGAGCTCGGGCGCCACTGCATCTCGACGGCGATGATCTTCGGCATGCACCAGATTCAGGTGGCGACCTTCGTCCACCACGCCATGAGCTCGCCATTCTTCCGCAAGTACATGCAGGAGATCGTCGAGAAGCAGCTCCTCATCGCCTCCATCACCTCCGAGGCGGGCACGAGCGGCCACATGCGCCGCAGCATCTGCGCGGTGAAGCGCAAGGGCGACACCTTCGAGCTCGAGAAGAAGGGCACGATGGTCTCCTACGGCGAGGCGGCCGACGACCTCCTGGTGAGCGCGCGCCGCCACCCCGACGCCCCGGGCAACGACCAGGTGCTGGTGCTCATCCGAAAGGGCCCGAACACCACCCTCTCCGACAAGGGCCCGTGGGACCCGCTCGGCGGCCGCGGGACGTGCAGCCCGCCCTTCACCTGTAAGGGCACCGGCAAGGTCGAGCAGGTCATGGATGTGCCGTTCGACGACAGCTCCGCCGTCACGGTCGTCCCGGTTTCCCACCTGCTCTGGTGCTCGGCGTGGCTGGGCGCGGCCACGGCCACGGTGGGCAAGGCCCACACCTTCGTCCGCAAGCTGGCGCGCGCCAATCCCGACACGGTGCCGCCCAACGCGACGCCGCTGGCGAACACCGCCACCAAACTCCAGGCCATGCGCGGCTACATCCGCGACTGCGTCGCCGAGTACGAGCGCTTCCGGGCCATGCCCGACGGCGGGTTCGCCATCGCCTCCACCGTGCCTTACGCCGCCAAGGTGAACAACCTCAAGGTATGGACGTCCCGGACCCTCGTGCAGATCGTCGAAGAGTCCATGACCATCATCGGCGTGGCGGCGTACGTGAACGGCTCGCCCTACTCGCTCACCCGGCAGATCCGCGACGCCCATTCGGCCCCCCTGCAGATCGGCAATGACCGCATCATGGCGACCAACGCCTCGTTGAATCTCATTACCAAGGAAATCTGACCTCCAAGTCCTCGCCGCGG
This sequence comes from uncultured delta proteobacterium, assembly GCA_963772225.1. Classification (GTDB taxonomy): domain Bacteria; phylum Myxococcota; class Myxococcia; order Myxococcales; family UBA5297; genus CAVYWD01. Next base: position 1,292,628 of record CAVYWD010000001.1, read on the forward strand.
CGCCGACTCAAAGGGGCCGCGGCGAGGCTTTGCTCGAAGAGACCGCGCCGTGAGCGTCTTCGCCTTCGCCTCCATCGACCCCGCCACCTACGTCCCGCACGAGCTGCACCGAACGCAGCGCGCGTGGGCCGAGTCCAACTGCTACATCGACGTCTGGATCGAAGTCCTGCACGCTCAGGGGCTGGACCCGGTCGCCTGCATGCCGTTCGTCTTCGGCGCGGACTTCGAAGGCGACCAGTGGACCTTCTTCAAGCCGCCGCTCGAGGACCTGGACGCGCTCTACGGCATTGACGTCCAGGAGCTCAACGTCTGGCGCCCGCTCCTCTTCCATGTGGAGGAGCAGCTCCGCGGCCACAAGATCATCCTCACCGAGGCGAACTCGTTCTACCTGCCCGACACGCAGGGCACCGACTACCGGCGCAATTACGTCAAGACGACCATCGGCATCCAGGAGGTCGACGTCGGGGGCCGGCGGCTTCGCTACTTCCACAACCGCGGCTACCACGAGCTTTCGGGCGAGGACTTCACCGAGACGTTCCGCCTCGACCGTCCGCCGGACCCCCACTTCCTGCCGCTCTTCGCCGAGTTCGCTCGCCTGCCCCGCGAGCACTGTGCACAGGACGAGCTGGTGAAGCGCTCGGTTCAGCTTTTGCGCAAGCACGTGCGGCTGCGGCCTTCCGAGAACCCGGTCGCGCGTTTCAAGCCGCGCTTCGTCGCAGACGTCGAATGGCTCAAGGCCGAGGGCATGGCCATGTTCCACGCCCACGCCTTCGCCACGCTGAGGCAGCTGGGCGCAGCGTTCGAGTTCGCCACCGAATATTTGAAGTGGCTCGAGGCGCGCGGCGAGCCTGGTCTCTCGCCCATCGCGGCCCACTTCGACGCCATCTCCGAGAGCACCAAGGCGCTGGTGTTGAAGACGGCGCGGGCCGTCAGCACCAAGCGACCCACCGACTTCGCGCCGCTCCTCGACGCCGTCGGCGCAAGCTGGCAAGCCGGCATGGACGCGCTGGCCGCCCGCTACGGCTAGCCCCGCCGGGGGCTGAAGCCCCCGGCTACGGTTACGAAGCCGGCTGAAGCCGGCTGGGTAAGAAAGATTAGGGAATGGACTGTCCAGCTCCTTCCCCAGGCCGCTTCGGCGGGCTTTGCAGGCGTCGCCGCACCGTTCATGGGGCGGACCGCGCGGGTCCTCGGAGCTGACGACTCGAAGATCTCTCCTGACGCGCCTGGCCCGGACCTCTCAAGACTCGGACGCTCAGGCCTATGAAAGCAAGGAGTCGCCATGGCCGTGGTGCGACGTTCCACCTGCTCGGAGCGCCGGGCCATCGCCGGCTGGGAGCTCGCCGCGGACGATGCGGGCGGCGCGGCCTCCCCTGACGCCCTGGAGGAGCGCGGGCTCGCCTGGCTCCCGGCAACCGTGCCCGGCACCGCCGCCTCGTCGCTCCTCGCCGCGCGCCGGTGGTCTTTGGACGAGCGCTTCCCGTTCGACGCCAAGGACTTCTGGTACCGGGCCTCGTTCGCGGCGGAGCCCAAAGCCGGTGAGCGCCGCGTCCTGCGCTTCGGCGGCCTCGCCACGGCCTGCGACGTCTGGCTCAACGGCCAGCACGTGCTCCGCTCGGACAACATGTTCCACCGACACGAGCTCGACGTCACTGGGCTCTTGCGCTCCGAGAACCATCTCGCGCTGCGCTTCGCCTCGCTCGACGCGGCGCTGAAGGCCCGGCGCCCGCGGCCGCGCTGGCGGACGCGCCTGGTCGCGCAGCAGCAGCTCCGATGGCAAAGGACCACGCTGCTGGGCCGCATTCCCGCCTGGACGCCGCCGGCCCCGCCGGTCGGGCCATGGCGCGGCATCGAGCTCGAGAGCCAGCGCTTCGTCGCCTTGGAGGACGCGCGCGTTCGCCCGTCGGTCGCCGGCCGGCGAGGCCTCGTCGACGTCGAGCTGCGACTGCGGCCCGTCGGCGCTCGCGCCCCGCTCCTGGTCGAGGTCGCGGTCGGCACCGCGCGGGCCGCGTTGGCGATCACCGAGGGCGACGGCGGCCTCCTATCGGCGCGCGGCCAGGTCGCGGTCGAGGAGGCGCCGCTCTGGTGGCCGCACACGCACGGGGCCCAGCCTTTGCTCGACGTGCGAGCCTTCGTGCGCGCAGCGGGCGAGGAGGCCGAGCTCGACCTCGGGCGGACTGGGTTTCGGAGCCTCGCGCGGGCGGACGAGGGAGGCGGCTTCACGACCTCCGGCCGCGGTCCCGAGAGCGCCGGGTTCGGCCTCCGGGTCAACGGCGCCGACGTCTTCTGCCGAGGGGCGAGCTGGACGCCGCTGGACGTCGCCTCGCTCAACGCGAGCCCCGAGGCGACGCGCGCCGCGCTCGAGGCGGTGCGCCGCTGCGGCATGAACATGGTCCGCCTGAGCGGCACCATGATCTACGAGGACGACGCCTTCTACGACGCTTGCGACGAGCTCGGCATTCTGGTCTGGCAGGACTTCATGTTCGCCAACATGGACTACCCGGTCGCGGACGAGGGCTTCGCGGCCAGCGCCCGGCGGGAGGCATCGCAGCTCTTCGACCGCGTCGACACCTCGCCTGCGCTCGCTGTCATGTGCGGCGGCAGCGAGGTGGAGCAGCAGGCGGCGATGATGGGCTTGCCGCGCGACCAGTGGACGAGCCCGCTCTTCTCGGAGCTCTTGCCCCAGGCGGTGGCGGCGCGGCGGCCCGACCTCGTCTACGTGCCGTCGACGCCGACCGGCGGCGCCCTGCCCTTCCACACCGACTCGGGCGTCGCGCACTACTTCGGCGTGGGGGCGTACCTGCGCCCGCTCGAGGACGCGCGCCGCGCGGGGGTGCGGTTCGCGGCGGAGTGCCTTGCGTTCGCCAACGTCCCCTGCGACCAGACGCTCGACGAGCTGTTGGGCGACGGCCAGGCGCCGCCGCATCACCCGCGGTGGAAGGAGCGCGTGCCCAGGGACTCCGGTCCCGGCTGGGACTTCGACGACGTGCGAGACCACTACGTGCGCGAGCTCTTCGGAGTCGACCCCGAGCGCCTGCGCTACCCGGACGTGGCCCGCTACCTCGAGCTCGGCCGGGTGGCGACGGGCGAGGTCATGGCGAGGACGTTCGCCGAGTGGCGGCGGCGGGGCTCGACCTGCCACGGCGCGCTCATCTGGCTCTTGCGCGACCTTTGGGCGGGCGCCGGCTGGGGCGTCATCGACGCACGGGGCCGACCCAAGGCGGCCTATTGGATCTTGCGGCGCGCGCTACAGCCGGTGGCGCTCCTCTCGACCGACGAGGGGCTGAACGGCCTGGAGCTGCACGCGGTGAACGAGACCGACCAGGCCATCGAGGCGAAGGTGCGGCTCGAGCTCGTGCACCGCGGAGACCTCATCGTCGCCGAGGGCGAGGGGTCGCTCTCGATTCCGGCGCGCGGGTGCGCGAGCGTCCGAGGCGACGCGCTCTTGACCTCGTTCTACGACACGGCGTTCGCCTATCGCTTCGGGCCGGCGGGCTACGAGGTGGCCGTCGCGACGCTGCGCGACGCGGCGAGCGGGGCGCCGCTCTCGGAGACCTTCTTCTACCCGGGGCCGATGCCGGCGGAGCCGAGGTCGGAGCTGGGGCTCACGGCGACCGCGGCTCCGCTCGAGGGCGGAGACGCGCTGCTCACGGTGAAGACCCGAAAGCTCGCGCTCGCGGTCGCCGTGGACGCGCGCGGATTCGAGCCCGAGGACAATTTCTTCAACCTGCGCCCGGGCGGAGAGCTGGCCGTGCGTCTCCGGCGCGCCGGCGCGACGGGCTCGCCGTCGGGGGCGGTGCAGGCGCTCAATGGCGAGGCGCCGGTGCGGATCGCGGCGGCGCCGGCCATGACCTGAGCGACGGGCGAAGGGTCATCGAGGAGACGAGGTCGATGCTCAGCTCCCTCGAGCCCATCGCCTGGCAGCTTGAGGCATAGCCGGCGTGGAACACGCCCGGCGAAGTGGCGGATGCGCTGCGGGCGCTGGCATGCGCTCGTCCCGAGTCAGGGGATGCGGCGTATTCACGCGTGCTGTACGCGGTGGGGAACAACCACGCCGGCACCTATTTCCCGGTGGTCCTGGCGGTTGTCCCTTTCCTGGGAGAGATCTTGCGCGAGGGCGGCGCCACGGCGCGCCTGTGGGCTCTCGACGTGCTCATCGACTTGATCGGCTCATTCGAACCGGAGCCTGGATTCGAAATCGCCGCAACGTCTGCGGAAGACCGCCCGCTTCGCGAGCTCTTGAAGAAGAGAATTCGAGGGCTGGCAGGCGACGTCGAGCGCCGCACTGTCGCCGCCGAATCGCCCGCCGAGCTGAAGCTCGCCGAGGATCTCCTCGCAGGTCCTGCGAGAGTAGCCAACACCGCGCGCGACGGCGGCCACCTCCGGAGGATGAGCCCTGGAGGGTCCTTCTGAGCGCTGCACCTCACCGCCCCGGAGCCGCCGCCCTCCCCTGGGCCAACCCCCGCACCAGGTTCCTGAGCTGCCTCCAGGCGATCAGCGGCACTTCGTGGCCGCCATCGAACGGCACCCAGCGCACCTCGCACCCCGCGGCGCAGAGGTCGTCCTTGAACGCCTCAGTGGCCGCGAACGACAGGTCAAAGTCCTCGCGCCCGTGCGAGATGACGACCGGCGTGCCTCGCAGGCTTCCGAGCAGCGGCGCCCACTGTGCGCCAGCGATGCGCGCCGGGGAGAAGAGAACCAGGCCCGCGAGCGCCTGTTTCGCGCGAAGCGCCACGTCGCACGAGAGCATCGCGCCCTGCGAGAACCCGCCAAGCACCAGCGGCGCCGGGCCGAGGCGGGCCCGGACTTCGTCGAGCAGCGCGCTCACCTGCGCCCGCGCGAACGGCAGCTCCATCGGCTCCCAGGAGAACAAATCCCTCGGCTTCTTCTGGGCCACTGCCGCCTCTCGCGCGGCGAGGTCGATGGGCCACCAGGCCCTCCCAGGCAACCCCATGGCCGAGAGGTCGAGCAGTCCTTCGGGGAAGACGAAGCGCGCCGGGGCCGAGAGGGAGCGCGCGAAAGGCGCGAGCTCGCCTCCGCTCCCCGAGAAGCCGTGGAGGAGCACCACGATGGGGCTTTGGGGGCCGTTCTCTTCGCCGCAGATTTGGTAGTCCACGGCGACCGAGACTATCGCCAGTCGCGGCGCCCAGGAAAGCCGGGGGGAACGATTGACCCGCCTTCGCCCCAGACTTCCGCCTCTGCGGCGCTTCGAACCGCGGGTTAGGCTTGCGAATGATTCCCTACCGCACGGGCAACGACCTGGACCTCGACGCGGTGATCGACCTCTACCGCGACTCGACCCTCGGCGAGCGCCGGCCGGTCGACGACCGCGACCGCATGGCGACGATGCTCGCCCACGCCAACCTGGTCATCACCGCCTGGGACGGCGACCGCCTCGTCGGCATCGCCCGCAGCCTCTCGGACTTCGCCTTCTGCACCTACCTCTCGGACCTCGCGGTCCGGCTCTCGCACCAGCGAGGCGGCATCGGCAAGGAGCTCATGCGGCGCACCCAGGCGGCCGGCGGCAAAGCCACGGTCTTTCTATTCGCCGCGCCCAAGGCCGTCGACTACTACCCCCACGTCGGGTTCGCCCCAGGCAGCGGCTGGGTGCTCGCCGCGGATAAGCCCATTCGGTGACCGGCGAGTCCGCGCGCGATCGCCGCGGCACCTCAGGGCGCGTCGTCGAGCCAGCATTGCAGCTGATGCAGCTCGTCCGCGGTCGGCTGCGTCGAGGCCGCGGGAGGCATGGCAGCGCTGCCGCCGTCGCCGCCCTCGAGCACCTGCGCGCGGATCGCCGCTCTGTTGTCCTCCCAGGCTTGCAGCGACGCGAGCCCGAGCGCCCCGCCCCCGGCCCCATGGCACGAGGCGCAGACTCGCGCGAAGACGGGCTGCACCCTCTGCTGCCAGACCGCGAGCTCGCCGCTGCCCACGGTCCACTTCTGAGGCACTCCGCCGGAGAGGCTCCAGACGCCACCCCCGACCGCAGGCGCGAGCGCCGCGTCGGCGGCCGCGATGGCAGTGGCGGTGTGCGCCCCCGCGTCCCCTTCCAGGTAACCGAGCTCTCCGGCTTGAAAGAACCAGAAGCGATTCTCAGAGGCCGTCAACGAGCCGAGCGCCGCCGTCGTCCGGTAGGCCAGAGTGATGTCCCCTCCCGGCGCGCCCGTCCAGAGCTCGTGGGCGGTGATCGCCGCGACGGTCCCGTCCTGCGCCAGCGCGGCCCCCGACGCGCCAGAGAGCGGCCAGCGGGTGAGCGCGCCGGTGCCGACCGCAAGCTTGTTCACGACCCCGCTCTCGACCCAGGCCAGCGCCCCGGGGCCGCCAGACAGGCTCGTCGGGTGCGCGTCGTAGCGCTGCAGGGCGGTGCCGTCCGAGACCGCGAGCCCGCTCTCGAGCGCAAAGCCCGCGCTCTGCCCTCCCGCAGCCGCCGCGGCGAGGACCTTGTCCTTCGCCAGCCCGAAGCGATCGGAGATGGCCTCCAGCGTTCCCGCGCCGGTCACCCGCCACAGCTGGCCATCGGAGTCGATGCCCACCGCCCAGGTGCCCGTGCCGTCCGCCGCGGGCAGCGCCGCGGCCCCCGTCCACTGAACGCTCGCAGCGACGTCGATTGCCGAGACCCCGCCCTGGTACACCGACGCGCCCGAGGCCGTGAAGAGCACCTGCTCGTCGGGGAGCTCGACCAGCGCCTGAACTGCCGGGCTGCCGGCGTCCGCGCCGGCGGAAAGCCCCACGCCTTGCAAATCGCCGCAGGCCGCGGGGCAGTCGCCCGCGTCGGACGCTTGAGGTGGGCAGAGCTTCAGCTCGGCGGGGGCCTGCCCGGAGGCGAGCGCCTCCGACCGCGTCACCTCGGCTTTCGAGCAAGCCCAGGCCCCCAGCGCGCCGAGGGCGAGGGCGGCCGGAATTGCGACCCGGCGCTCGCGTCGCCGCCGGCCATTCAGGGTCGACCGAGTCATGGGAGGAGCCCTCGGATCACCACGCCGTCGCGCAGGTACTTGCTCGGGTCGATGCCGAAGGCGGCGACGAAGGTGGCCAGGGCGTCCGCCGGGCTCAAGGGCCGCGCCTCGCCCACGAGGTCCGGGGCATCCAGGGGCAAGAGCTGCTCCAGGTCGGTCTGGCCCACCACGGTGCTCTTGACCCGCGGCGAGACGATGAGCGCCGAGTTCGTGGGGTAATGGTCGCGCCCGCCCGAGAGGTTGATTTGCGGAGTGCGGCAGAACTCGCTGACGACCAGGATATGCGCGTGGTCGGCGAGCTTGTCCGAGGTGATCGTCGGGTGCGGGGTCGCATCGAGCTTGGCCACGAGCGCCGCGAGCACGTCGAAGAGCTCCTGCTGGAGCAGCGCCTGGTTCCGGTAGTTGGCGTTGTGCGTGTCGAAGCTGCCCGAGGTCGCGAAGCTCACCGAGCGCACCAGGTTGCGCGCCATGGCCTCGACGGCAAAGGCGGCGTTCACCGCGGTCCCCGCCTGGAAGCGGGCCTTGTAGTTGAACTCGGGGTGGGCCGCCTGCAGCTTCGCCTGGCTGAAGACGTCCGCCAGGCTTCCGCCGGGGCGGCTCGGGTCGAGCATGCCCGACAGCGCTTGGTACTGCGACTGGAGCGCGAGCAGCGGCACCGGGTCATCGGCGATCTGCGCCAGGTCCGCCGCCTCGCTCGCGAGCACGTCGTTCACCGCGTTGCGCTCGGCCTGGGTGTCGAACGAAGTGGAGCGGGTCAGCGACTTCGCGATGGTGCCGATGGCGCCGATTTTCAGAGGCACCACGCGCCGGTCGAGCCCCTGGCCGATGAACGACGAGGGAAAGTTGATGGACACCGTGGGGAAGAGCTGCCCGCCCCCCAGCTCGTTGGAGACCATGGTGTCGACGCTGCTCACCACCGGCCGCCCGCCCGACGTGTGGCGCCCCGTCGTCGAGAACCAGCTGCCGTCCGGGTGGCTCACGGTGTTCGTCGCGAGCCCGTTCAAGATCGTGAGGCGGCTGGCGAGCGGGAAGAGGTTCCCCAGCGTCGGGCCGAGCCGCATGCCGTTCGACGCCTCGAGGACCTTGAAGGTTTCGGTGTCGGCGTCGAGCGCCTGCGGCTGGTAGAGGCGGATGGCCGACCAGTCGGTATTGTCGGTGGACGCCGGCTCGACCAGGCCCTTGCGCTCGTTGCGCGGGTCCGACCAGAGCATGACGTCCCAGCCGCCCTGGGCGTGAACGAACACGAAGAACTCGTTCTGCGCGGCGGCGGTGGCCGCGGCGGCCTGCCGCGCCCAGAGCGGGAGCATCGACAGCCCGGCGCCGGCGGCGCCCAGAGCCTTGAGCATGTCCCTTCGGGAGAGCTTCTTCATCGCTGGAGCTCCTAACCCGGCCGAGCCGGGGCTCCAGGCCCCAGACCCCACGCTTCAGGAACTGCATGCCCTGGAGCCTGGGTCTGGAGCCAGGAGTCTTAAGTCAGTAGAGGTGGAACTCGGGGTGGCGGACCAGCCCGTAGCAGACCGCCGCCCACCCGGCTTCGTTCGGCTTGAAGGACGACGCGGCGTGCCCGTTCACCGTCTTCTGGTAGAGCGCGTAGAAGCGGGCCGTGCGGCCGGTGGGGGCCAGCGCCGCGGGGTAGCTCAGGAAGAGGCGGTGGAGGTGGTCGAAGAGCGGCGCGAACTGGTCCTGCGTCAGCGTCGAGGGCGCGGCGTCGGCCGGCAGGGCGAAGTCGAAGACCGCACGCTTGGTGAGGTCTATCTGTTTCTGATCGCGCACCAGCGCCGCGTCGCAGAGCGCGACCCCCAGGCGCTCGAACGAGGCCACCATGAGCGTATTGCTCTGGCCGCCGCGCGGGATGTCGATGCGGTAGTCGGGAAAGCCGAGCGCGCCCAGGTAGTCGGTCCAGGCGTCGAAGAGGCCGGTCCCCGTTTGCTGCAGCGCGCGCTGGGCGTCGAGCGGCGCCAGACCCCCGAAGAGGGCGAGGTAGCTGCGCACGTAGGTCTCGGCGGGCAAGAGCCGCGGGTCTTCTTTGGGCGTGGTGTCGACGCGCGTGCTCCCGTGCCCCTCGAGGACCGAGGACGCCTCGGGCGCCTGCGACGTAGGCGGGCGCTCTGTGCAGCCGGCGAGCAGCGCGAGGGCGAGGGCGATTCGTCGCATGCTGGGCCTTTCGTCAGGGGTTCACCGCGCGCCAGCTCGCCGAGCTCAGGTTGTTCGCTCGCAAGTAGGCGTCGCTCAAAAGGAGGGCCTTGACCATGGCCTTGGGCTTGCGCCCCGCGCTGGAGAAGGCGCTCGCGAGCGCCGCCTTCAGCGCATCGTCATCGCTGGTGAGAGGGCGACGCAGGAAGGCCTCCGCCACCTGCTGCGAGACGCAAGCGTCGAACTCGCCGCTCTCGATGATCTCCTTGGCCAGACCGAGCGGCCCCTGGTCGGCGTGCGCGAGCGGCTCGCCGGTCGCCGGGTCGAATTGGCCCGCCACGGCGAGGTCCGGGTAGGCGCCCCGGAGCGTGCCGGCGTCGCCGTCGCTGAACGCCGGGTCGTAGAGAGCCGTGCAGCCGACGCCCAGCCCGCCGTCGTAGGGCGGCGCGTTGGCCGGGACGCCGGCGTCGTTCACCCGGCAGCCGCCGTAGCGCAGCGGGACGCTCTGGGCGGGCAGGTACGTCCAGTCGCTCTCCTGGATGCGCGCGAAGTACGCGGACATGGGCTCGAGCGTCGCGTGGCAGTCGCGGCAGCCCTCGCGCACCATGAGGTTCGGCTCGGTGGACGGCTTGAGGCCCTGGTTCGAGGCCGTGAAGTCTCGGCAGAGGAACGCCTGGTAGAGCACGTGGGCGCGCGACCGCCTCGAGCCGTACTTCGTGAGGAACACGGGCATGGTCAGGAGGCCCGCAGCGTGCGGGCCGCGGTCGGCGACAGGCCGCCAGTCCTGGGCCGCCTGCGGCAACAGGCCGGCGGGGAGCGATTTGGGGTCGAGGAGCGGCTCGGGCTCGAGCAGCCCCAGCGCCACGGCCGGCGCATCGCAGCAGGTCCCGCGCGCCGCGGACTTGTAGAACTGCGACAGGGGCCCGTTCACGAAGCCGTACCGGCCGGTGAGCATCTCGGTGAGCGGGCGGTCGGCCGAGAAGAGGTAGGCGAGGAAGTGCGCCGCCTCCTCGCCCCACCAGAGCCGCTGCCAGCTCGACGCGGGCTGCTCGGCCGAGTCGACCGGCTGGTCGGCGCCGAGCGGGTCGACGCTTTGAAACACGAGAGCGGGGTTCTCAAATCCATAGCCGGCGCCCGGCATGCAGCGCTCGAGGCCCGGCCCGCAGCCGCACTCGTCGGAGTTGGTGAACCCGATGCGCGAGGTGCAGTCCACCCGCGGCAGCGGCGTGCCGTCCCTCTTCTGGGCGGCGCCCGCGGCGGCCGCGAATGCGGTGTCGGTGGGCGGATTGGTCATCCGGCCGTACGGCGGCGGATTGCCCTTGGTGCACCACGCCGGGCGGCTCGCGAGCGGCTCGGTGCAGCGGCCGGTGACGAGGACCGCCCCGTCGGACGTCGCCTGCGACTCCTCTTTGCAAATGCGGACCTGCTGGACCATGGGAGCGCCGCCGTCGGCCTGGTCCGAGAGGAGCTTCTGCGAGGGGACGAAGCCGGGGAAGCGCTGGGCCCAGGTCGCCGGGTCGTAGCGGTCGGAGGGGGACGCGCTCGAGGAGTCCGCGTAGAGCCACCAGGGCGAGACAAGCGCCGTGTATTGGTCCAGCACGGCCTGCGAGACGTTGAGCATCGCGCCGGCGTCCGGGGTGGTCGGGGCGGCGAACGCCGGGTACTGCTGGCCCGTCTCCGCCAGCGTCAGGCAGAACGCGCCGTCGGTCTCGACGCGCGCCCGGCGCTGGCCTTGGCGGAAGTAGATCCAGAGGGGCGCGCCGTCCGGGCCGTTGACCTGCACCCGCCGCAGCGTGGTGAGGTTGGGCACGAACTGGAAGGAGGCCCCCACTTGCAGCCGGAGCGCGTCGAGGTAGACGCGCGCCATGCGGTCGGCGTACGCGGGGCCGGAGAGGCGATCGTCGATCCAGGCGTCCAGGTCGAAGCCGGTCGCCTCGAATTGGGCGAGCTCGGCCCGGGTCGGCACGCGGCCGTTCAAATCAATGGAGAGCGCGCGGAAGTGCCGGTACTCGTCGAGCGTATGCGCAGGGGTTGCGGCCGCCAAAGCCGCGACGAGTGGGGCGAACGCTGAAAAGACCACGGCGCCTCCTTCCAAGGTTTTGCGAGCCGCACGTTCTTCAACACGACGAATTGGTTATGGTTGCAAACGCCGCGAACATCCATCGGGCAACTGGCCGGTGGGCGAAGGTGCGAGGACGCGAAATCGCCGGCAGCGCAGGTGCGAAATTTCGCCGCAGAATGTATCGGCGATTCTCGACGCGAGGCTCACCCTCTGCGAAAGGAGAGCGAGCCTCGCGCTATCCTGCGACGGCGCGATTGTCGCGGTCTTGATCGAGCAGCTTCGGCAGGCCCGCGCGCTTGAAGAACCGGTGCGCCAAGACCAGCGTCGGCGGCATCAAGAGTTGCATGATGAACGCCAGCGTGAGCGACCCGCCGATGACCACGATGGCGAGCGGCTTCTGGCTCTGGGCGCCGATGCCGTTGGAGAGCGCCGCCGGCAAGAGCCCCAGCGTCGCCACCAGCGTGGTCATCAGCACCGGCCGGAATCGCTGCCGGGCCGCGGAGAGCGCCCCTTCTTCCAGCGACTTGCCGTCGGCCCACTGCCGCTGCGCGTAGGTCACCACCAGAATGGCGCCCTGAATGCCGATGCCGAAGATGGAAATGAAGCCCATGGCCGCAGACACCGAGAAGTTCTCGCGCGCGGCGAGCAGCGCCAGGACCCCGCCGCTGCACGCCAGCGGAATGGACAAAAGCACCAGCGCCGTGTCGAGCCAGTTGCCGACCGCGCTGTAGACGAGGAAGCCGATCAAGAGAAGCGTCAGGGGGATGATGACGGCCAGACGCCCCATGGCCTCCTTGAGCTCGTTGATCTGCCCCGCCCAGTCCAGGTGCGTCTCCTGCGGCAACGGGACGTTTTGGCCGAGCCGCGCGCGCGCCTCGGCGATGGTCGAGCCCAGGTCGCGGTCGCGCACCGAGAACTTCACCGGCGAGTAGCGCTGGCCGTCCTCGCGGTAGATGACCGACGGGCTGTCCTCCTCGGTGATGCTCGCCAGCTGCGCCAGGGGGATCTGGCTGCCGTCGGGGCTGGTGACGCCGATGCGGCGGATGGCCGCGAGGTCGCCGCGGTAGCGCTCCTGCCAGCGCACGGTCAAGGCGAAGCTCTTCTCGCCCTCGTAGACCTGGGTCAGCGCCTGCCCGCCCACCGCCGCCGCCACCACCGCCACCACGTCGCCGGTGTTCAGGCCGTAGCGCTCGCACAAGGTGCGGTCCGGGACGATCTTGATGCTCGGCTGCCCCATCGACCGGTAGAGCCCCAGGTCCTTCACGCCGTGGACCTTGCCCATCTCCTCGACGATGGCGTCCGCGGTGGTCTCGTTCTTCTCGATGTCCGGCCCCATGACCTTCACGCTGTTCTCGCCCTTCACACCGGAGAGCGCCTCGTCCACGTTGTCGGAGAGGTATTGCGAGAAATTGAAAATGGCGCCGGGAAAGGCCTGCGTGAGCTCCTGGGAGAGCTCCTGCGTCAGCTTCTCCTTCGTCGAGCCGCGCGGCCAGTCGCGCTCGGGCTTGAGCGGCGCGAACAGCTCCATGTTGTGGAAGCCCGCCACGTCGGTGCCGTCGTCGGGTCGGCCGAGCTGCGAGTTGACCGACTCGACTTCCGGGTGCTTGCGCACGATGTCGCGGAAGCGGCCCACCTGCGAGGCCGACTGCTCCAGCGAGATGGACATGGGCAGCGTGCCGCGGATCCAGAGATTGCCCTCCTCGAGCCGCGGCATGAACTCGCTGCCCAAGAGCGGGAAGAGCGCCAGGGAGGCCGCCACCGGCGCGGCCAACAGGATCACCGCGCGCCCCGGGCGCTTGAGCGCCGCGTCGAAGAGCGGGAAGAAGACGCGCTGCAGGCCGCGCATGATGAGCGTGTCCTTCTCCTTGGCGTCGGCCTTCACCACGAACGAGACCAGCGCGGGGGTGAGCGAGAGCGCGAGCAAAATGGCCCCGCCGATGGCGAAGGCGTAGGTGTGCGCCATGGGCGAGAAGATGACGCCCGAGACCCCGGTGAGCGTGAAGAGCGGCAGGAAGGCGACGCCGATGATGAGCGTGGAGAAGGCCATGGGCCGGCCCACCTCGGCCGCCGCGCCGCGCACCCGGGCGAGCATGGTCCCCTGGCCGTGGGGCCCCAGGTGCCGGAAGACGTTCTCCACCATGATGACCGTGGAGTCGATGACGATGCCGAAGTCGACCGCGCCCAGGGACAAGAGGTTCGCCGGCGTCCCCGTGGCGACCATCCCGCAGAAGGCCATGAGGAGCGCGATGGGGATGTTCACCGCCGCGACCAGCGCCGCCCGCCCGCTGCCCAGGAACGCCAGCAGCACCAGCATGACGAGCCCCATGCCCACGAGCAGGTTCTCGAGCACGGTGCGCGTGGTCATCTGCACCAGCGACCCGCGGTCGTAGTACGGCTCCAGGTCCACCCCCGGCGGCAGGAGGTGGTTTCGCCGGATGGAGTCCACCTTCTCGTGGATGCCCTGGAGCGTGTGCGCGGTCTCCTCGCCGTAGCGCATCAGGACCGTGCCCTGCACCACGTCGGGCTCCTGGTCGTGGCCCACGACGCCCAGCCGCGGCGCGTGGCCGATGACCACGTCCGCCACGTCCTTCACCCGCACCGGCACGCCCTTCTGCTCGAGGATGACCACGTCCTCGATGTCCTTCACCGAGTGGATGATGCCGATTCCACGGATGGTGTAGGCCTGCTCCCCTAGGGAAATGCGCTGGCCGCCGGTGTTCTGGTTGGCGTTGGCGATGGCCTGCATGAGCTGGGCGAGCGCCACGCCGCGGCCACGAAGCCGGAATGGGTCGACCTCCACGTGGTACTCGCGCGTGTCGCCGCCGAAGGTGACGACGTCGGCGACGCCCGGCACCTGCTTGAACTGCCGCTCGAGAATCCAGTCCGCCGCGGTCTTGAGCTCCATGGGCGAGTAGCCCTTGCCGCGGACGATGTACCGATACACCTCGCCGATGGAGTTCCAGGGCGAGAGCTGGGCCTGCATGCCCTGCGGCAGCTGCACGAACTGGAGCCGGTTGATGACCTCCTGGCGCGCGGCTCGGTACTCGGTGCCCCACTTGAAGTAGCACTTCACGTCGGTGAGGCCGAACAGGCTCTGCGAGCGGAGGTGGTCGAGGCCGGGCATACCCGAGAGCTCGGTCTCGAGCGGGATGGTGACGTAGCGCTCGACCTCCTCGGCGCTCCACCCCGGCGGCTGGACGATGACCTCCACCAGCGGCGGCACCGGGTTCGGATAAGCCTCGACCGGCAAGGCCTTGAAGGCGGCGAGGCCCGTGGCGATCAGGACCAGCGCCAGGAAAAGCACGACCGCGCGTCGCTGCAGCGCCAGGGAGACGAAGCGTTGAACCATGGCTCGTCGAAGCTCCGATGAATGGCCGCTAAAGCATTCCCACCAGGAAGACGGCGCCCTCGACCACCACGCGGTCGCCGTCGTTGATGCCCTCCAGCACCGGCACGAGGCCCCCGGGGCGCTCCTCGTTCGCCAGCACCGGGACGCGGCGGAAGCTCGCCCGCCCCTCGGCGTCCACGCCCGCGAGCACGAAGGCGATGGTCTGCGCGCCCTGCCGCAAGATGGCCCGGCGCGGCAAGGCGAGCATCTTGGCCGCCGGCACCTCGATGGTCACCGCCTCGTACATCTCCGGCTTGAGCAGGTGGTCGGGGTTCTTGAGCGAGCAGCGCACCTTGGCGGTGCGCGTGACCGGGTCGAGCACGTCGCTCACCCATTCCACCTTTCCGTGGAAGACCTTGTCCGGATACGCCGAGATGCGCACCGCCACCGCGTCGCCCTCGTTCACCCGCGGCAGGTCTATCTCGTAGACCTCGCCCAAAACCCACAGGACGTCGCTCTCGCCGACCGTGAAGAGCTCGAGCGGGTTGCCCGCGCCCGAGTACTGCCCCTGTACCTCCATGCCGGGGTTCACGTTGCGCGCCACGACCTCGCCCGCGATGGGGCTGCGCAGCGTGTACTCCTGGGTCACCTCGTCCAGGCCGCCGGCCTGGAGGAGCTGCCGCTTCTGGGCCGCCCGCTCGTACTCGGCCTTGGCTTTCTGGAAGCTCGCCTCGGCGATCTCCAAGTCCTTGAGCGCGCCGGCGTGGGCCTCGTAGAGCTCCTTCTGGCGCTGGAGCTCGTGCTCGGTGGCGCGCAGGTCCGCCTGCGCCTTCATGGCGTCGGAGAACGCGCTCGCCATGTCCGGCGAGAGGATGGTGAGCAGCGGCGCGCCCTTGGCCACGCGCTCGCCCGGCTGCGCGAGCACCCGGGTGACCCGGCCGCTCACCGGCGCGAAGACGTGGCCTATCTGCAGGTCGTCGAAGGCGAGCCGTCCGCCGATGGAGACCGCGTCGGGGATGGCGCGCACCTCGGCGACAGCGATCTTGATGTGCGCGGCGGCGAACTGCCTCTCGCTCAGCACCACGGTCTCGTTGCCGCTCTTGTGGGCCGCCGCCGGCTCGATGAGCACGCGCTCGCCGGCCTGCAGGCCTTGGAGCACCGCGACGGACTCGCCCGGCTCTTCTTCGGCGGCGCGGATGCGCCGGCGCTGGCCCACCCGCCGCCCGTCGGCGCGCGCCCCGGCGTCCACGTAGGCGAAGGCCTGGCCGTTGATGTGGGCGATGGCCGCGCGGGGGACCGCCAGGGCCCGACGCGCTGAAATCCGGACGGCGAGCTGCGCGTACATCTCGGGCTTGAGCTCCTCACCCGCGTTCGGCAGCGAGCAGCGGATCCGCGCCGTGCGGGTCCCGGGGTCGAGCGTGCTGGAGATGTAGTCGACCTTGCCGCTGAAGGTGCGGCCCGGGTAAGCCAGCACGCCGACCTCCACCGGCGAGCCCAGCGCGACCCTCGAGAGGTCGGCCTCGGACACGTCGGCGAAGACCCAGACCGCCTTGATGTCGCCGATGGTGAAGAGCTCGATCGCGCTGCCCGCCGAGTACAGCCCCTGCACCTCCACGCCCGGGTTCACGCTCCGTGCGATGACCTCGCCGTCGATGGGGCTGCGCAGGACGTACTGCTGGCTCACCTCGCGCCCCGAGCCGCCGCGCAACAGGGCCGCCTTCTGCTGCGCGCGCTCGAACTCGGCCTTGGATTTGTGAAAGGTCTCCTCGGCGGTCTCCAGGTCGCGCTGGACGCCGGCGCGGGCCGCGGCGAGCTTGCGCTGGCGATCGAGCTCGCGCTCGCTCGAGACGAGGTCCGCCTGGGCCTTGAGGAGGTCCGAGAACGCGTTGCCCACGTCCGGCGAGGTGATGACCGCCAAGGGCAAGCCTCGGGGCGCCTTCTGGCCCGGCTGCGCCAGAACCTGCGTCACCCGGCCGGTGACCGGCGTGAACACGTGCGCGACCCGCATGTCGTCGAAGGCCACCTTGCCGGCGGCGTGCACCGACTGCGGAAGCTCCTCCTCGCGGACCTCGGCGGCGGCGCTCGCCGCGGCGGCGGGCAGCCACACCTCGTCCTCGGGAGGCTCCTCGGCAGCGCGGGCCGGGGCGCCGCGCTGGCACGAGGGCAAGAGCCCGAGCGCGGCCGCGCACGCGAGAGCGAGGAAGGTCTTCATCGAAGCTCCACTCCCACGGCCTGCTCCAACCGAAAGACCGCAGTCCAGAAACCCGTCACGTCCTGCAGGTACTCCGCGCTGATCGCGGCGTAGGTGCGCTGCGCGTCGAGGTAGTCGAGCAGGGAGGCGGCGCCCTTCTGGTACTGCACCAGCACGAGCTCGCGGGCGCGGTGGGCGCTCGCCAAGAGGCCGCCCTCCATGCGGCGAACCTGGCGCGCGGAGGTGACGTAGCCGGACCAGGCCGTCTCCACGTCGCTGACGAGGGCGGCCTGAAGCCGCGCCACCTGCAGGCGCTGCGTCTCGAGGTCGGCCTCGGCTTTCTGGATCTCGCCCTGCTGCTGATAGAAGAGCGGCAGCGGCGCCGAGAGCCCCAGCGAGAACGTGGGCGGGGTGACGGCGCTCGTCCCGGTGCCTTGCTGGCTGTAGGCGAGGCTCAGCGCGATGTCCGGGAGGCGCTGCCGCCGGGACAGGCGCAGCGAGGCCTCGGCGCGCGCCGCCTGGTCGCGGGCCGCCGCCAGGTCCGGGCGCGCTTGGAAGGCGCGCTCGAGGAGGGTCTCGCGACCGGCCCCTTCCAGTCCCGGCAGCGCGGCGCCGTGCAGGAGCTGGGGCCCCTGCACCTCGAAGTCGGGGACCTTTCCGCGCACTCCCAGCAGGAAGGCGAGCGCAAACCGCGCCGCGCGCAGGTTGCCCAGGGCGGCGTCCACCGCCTGGTCGGACTCGAGCCGGGCGGTGTCCATCCGGGCGAGGTCCGCCTCCGAGACCGAGCCCACCCGGAAGCGCGTCTCGGTCAGCTCGAACATCATCTTCGAGACCTTTGCGACGTCGCGGGCCACGCGGAGGGCTTCGACGGCGATGAGCGCCTGGACGAACTGCTGGCGAACCTGGCTCTCCAGCACGCGCTGGGCGTCCGCGCGGCTCCCCTTCGCCGCGCGCAGGGCGGCGCGCGCGACGTCCTGGCGAAGGCCCCGCTTGCCCGAGAGCGCGTCGGAGAGGGCGGCCTGGTCGGAGACGCTCGCCGACCAGAGGCCCGGCACGGACGGGCAGGCCGTCGGCTGGCCGGAGCTGTCGGCGCAGCCTCCAAAATACAGGGAGCGACCGTAGCCTACCGAGAGCGACGGGTTCGCCACCGCTCCGGCGCTGGCGAGGTCGCCCTCGGCCGCGGCGACCGCCGCGTCCGCGATGAGCAGGTCGAACCCGCGAGCGCGAAACAGCGAGAGCGCGCGGTCGAGGTCGAGCGTGGCTGGGAGCTCGGGGCTCGGAGCCTCGGCGGCGCGCAGAGGCGTGCCTGCGAGGGCGGTGAGCTCGATGAGGACGAGGCCAATGGGCGCGTGCATGCGAAGGCGAGGGCGAGCAATTTTCAAGCCAGCCAATAAGGCCGCCCCTGCACCTGGCGCTCCCCCTGAGGCCTTCCGGCGCCTGCCCGCTCAGGCCCAATAGAATGTTGAACTTCGCTCTACCCGCCTTTGAAGCCTGAAAGATCTTTGAATGACTCGCCTCAAGCCGCTGGCGCCGCAGTCGGCTCGTCCAACGGCGGGTCGGGCGGAGCCGTTCCCAGTCTGGGATGGGGAGAACGCTGCAATGGGCCCGGAGGGGCGGGGGAAATTCCGCCAGAATGACCCGAGCCCCGCGCGGGAACCGGGGCGGCCCTTGGAAGACCGCGACTCGTTCAGCCGCTGGCGCCGCAGTCGGCTCGTCCAACCGCGGGTCGGGCGGAGCCGTTCCCAGTCAGGGATGGGGAGAACGCTGCAATGGGCACGGAGGGGCGGGGAAATTCCGCCAGAATGACCCGAGCCCCGCGCGGGAACCGGGGCGGCCCTTGGAAGACCGCCCCGGCCCACGGCTCGAATTGGCGGCGTCGCGCCGCCAGAATGCCGGACAGCCAACGGCCTCAAAGCCTCATCGGCCCGGGCCGCGGCCAACGGGCTTCGAAGCCGGCACTAGGCCGCGAGCACCTTGGAGGCGGGCCGGATGACCTTCTTCTGGTCGGACTCGCGCTCCAGGGTCAGAAGGCCCTTCTTGCTGTCGATCGCGACGACCTTGGCGTCGAACGTGCCGCGGCCCTGGCGATACTGAACGCGCTGGCCCTCGCTGAACTTACCGACCGTCTCGACGGACGCGGCGGCGCCGCGCGAGGCCGCCGGCCGACGGCCTCGCCGCTGGGGCGCAACGGTCACGACCTCGGCGCTGGAAGCCTTGCCGCCCGCGAACTCGACGAGGCTCGCCAGCGCCTCGCGGTAGGGCGCGAGCGCCTCGTGAACTTCCTTTGCGACCAGGATGCGAATGGCTTCGGCGAAAGCAGGCTTGTTCGACATGGTTGCTCCTCTTCTCGTGTTTTGGTGCGAGGTTCTCGCGGGGATGTGAGCCGCTGGAAATGCCGTGGGCCGAGGTTTGGATTCTCGAATCCATCAGGCTTACGCGGCCGTTTATCAGACTGACCGCGAAAGCGCAAATGTTATTCCTGTCGGCGCCTTTGGCGGGTCGCGCGACACCCGCGAGCCGAAATGACGATCTGCGGACGATGGCGCCAAAGACCAGCGCGCATCGCATTGCCACCCCCTGAGATTCGGCCCGAGGCAGGATTGGCACTCCCGATTCGAGAATCGGTCGCCGCTCGGAAGCCCGCAAGGCCGACAATGGCGGACCGCCCATCTTCGGTTCGAGCCCGACGCTCGAGGGTGCGCTCGTTGTCCACGGGCCTTTGTACCAGGTTTCGCCTTTCGATGCGCCCGCCAGATTGCCTCCCGGGGGCCTGGGCGAGCGCGCGACGCGGACGAATCGAGCCGATGCGGGCCCTTTCGAACGGAAACTGGCATTGGGGGACGCCTCTGGTCTCCCGTCCTACATCTCTTCGTGAACGCCCGCGAGGAGCTTGTGCTACCTACGAGCCGGGAAATTCAATGTTCCGGGCCGGGCGGGCCCCTTCAAGGCGCATGGAGCGAATACGGAGCGGCCCAGCGCTGCTACCGGCAAAAATGGCATCGCCTCGGGTTCTATCGTTTGCTCCCAAGCTCGCTCATCGGGCGCACCCGCTCGCCCCCCCCAGCGCGGACAATCGCCCTCGGAGAAAGCCTGGCGCAGGCTCTTCGACCCGCCGTCGTTCCTCGATTGCGCCGCCCAAGGAACGTTTGGCGGCAGGCGGTCCGGCGATGACGCCGGGCGAGCTCTCGGAGAGGTCGGCCGGCCTGCCGCTCGGGAGCGCGGCGAGGGTGGAGCCGTCTGAGGCCATCGGGTGGTCGTCCGCCCTCCGCTGCTTCCCCTGTCGCGGGCGCCATGGCGGCCCGAACGAGCGACGCGACGACGCCCGCCATCCCATGCGAGACTTCCGCCGTCTTTTCGGGCACGAGAGCTCGAGCGGCACAGCCTTCAAGACCTTCCCCCAGCGAAACCTGAGGAGTCCTTAGGAATGAAGAAGCGGCGAATCGGAATCCTTACCGGCGGCGGCGACGTGCCGGGTTTGAACTCGGTCATCAAGAGCGTCGTCTTCCGCGGCTCGGAGCACGGGCTTTCGGTCGTGGGCATCCGCAAGGGCTTCGAGGGCCTCACCCATGTCGACCTGGACGACCCGGTCAGCAAGGGGAAGTACATCGTCGACCTGGACCGCGAGAATTGCCGCACCATCGACCGCAGCGGCGGCACGGTGCTCCACACCAGCCGGACCAGCCCCAGCAACATCAAGCGCCTTCCGCCCCACCTCGAAGGCAAGGACGTGCCCGTGCGAACCGGGGCCGACGGGCCCGTCTACGACCTTTCCCAGGTGGTGCTCGACAACCTCGCGCGGCTCGGGGTCGACTCGCTGATCACCATCGGAGGAGACGGCACCCTCACCTCCTCGGCGCGCCTGAGGGAGCTCGGGTTCAACGTCGTCGGCATCCCCAAGACCATGGACAACGACGTCCAGTCCACCGAGTACTGCATCGGCTTCTCCACGGCCATCACCCGCGCGTCCGACGCCATCGAGCGGCAGCGGACCACCGTCGGCTCGCATGAGCGCGTGGGCATCTTCCGCGTCTTCGGGCGGGACGCCGGCTTCACCGCGCTCTACACCGCCCACGTCACCTCCAATCGCTGCGTCATCCCGGAATACAAGGTCAACCTCGAAAGGCTCATCGAGCTGCTCCTCACCGAAAAGCGCGAGAACCCCAGCGGCTACGTGCTGGTGGTCCTTTCCGAAGGCGCGTCCTGGGAGGGCTACACCGTGCGCGAGGTCGGCGAGCCCGACTCGTTCGGGCGGCGCAAGAAGGCGAGCATCGCCGAGGCGCTCTCCGACGAGATCAAGCGGCGCTCGGGCGAAGAGACCATCGTCTCCGACCTCACCTACGACCTGCGCTCCGGCGACCCCGACTTCTTGGACAAGCTGGTGGCCTCGACCTTCGGCACCATGGCGCTCGACGCCATTCTCGACGGGGCCGCGGGCGTCATGTCCGCCATCGTGAACGGGCACTACGACCTCGTGCCCATCCCGAATCCGAAGCTGGGGCCGCGCCGCGTCGACGTGGCTTCCTTGTACAACACCGAGCGGTATCGGCCGCTCTACGCCAATAAGCGAGGAATGCCGATCTTCCTCAGCCGAATCGGCTAATCGACTCCCAACAAGGAGTCGAGTGATGTCCGCGCCTTCGCCGGCGCTCCTTCAACACGCCGATGGCGCGAGGACCCCGGTCGCCGGGCGCAATGGCCGCGCTCTTCGACGCGGGTCGGCTTCCGCGCGCCCTGGGCGGTTTCGCAGCGCGCGCTACCGCAGCGCGACGGCCTTCCCGTCGGCGTCGAAGAGGCTGCCGCTGTTCTCGGACGGGCGGAAGCCGACCTCCTCGTTCGCCTTGAGCCCGGCGCGCGCGGGGCCCTGGAGCTTGGCGGCGATGATCTGGTCCGAGCTGGCGAGCTTGCCGTAGACGACGGTCGCGTCCCCCAGCTCCTCGACGAGGTCCACCTTGGCGCGCAGCCCTTCCTCGGGCTTGCAGAGCTGGAGGTGCTCCGGGCGTAGCCCGAGGGTGAGCTTGCCGCCGGGGAGCGCGGCGTCGCTCTTGGCGCCGATGGTGAGCTTCCCGGCCTGCCCCACCGCGAGGGTGAGCTCGTCGCCCTGGCGGCTCGCGGGAGCGGCGTCCAGGAAGTTCATCTTGGGCGAGCCGAGAAAGCCGGCGACGAACAGGTTGGCCGGGCGGTCGTAGAGGTCGAGCGGCCGGCCCACTTGCTCCACCCTGCCGCCGTTCAAGACCGCGATCCGGTCGCCGAGGGTCATGGCCTCGACCTGATCGTGGGTGACGTAGATCATGGTCGAGCCCAGCTCCTCGTGGAGCTTGGAGAGCTGAATGCGCATCTGGACGCGGAGCGCGGCGTCCAGGTTCGAGAGCGGCTCGTCGAAAAGGAACACCTTCGGCTTGCGCACGATGGCGCGCCCGATGGCGACGCGCTGGCGCTGGCCGCCGGAGAGCTCGCGCGGGGTGCGGTCGAGGAGGTGGGAGATTTGCAGGATCTCGGCGGCCCGGCCGACCCGCGCCTTGATCTCGTCCTTGGGCCGGCCGGCCAGCTTCAAGCTGAAGCCCATGTTCTGGGCCACGGTCATATGCGGGTAGAGGGCGTAGCTCTGGAACACCATGGCCGTGCCGCGCTTGGCGGGCGGGATGTCGTTGGCGCGCTCGTCGCCGATGAAGACGTCCCCGGCGCTGGCCTCCTCCAGGCCCGCGATGATTCGCAAGAGCGTCGATTTCCCGCAGCCCGAAGGTCCGACGAAGACCATGAATTCGCCGTCAGCGACCTCCAAATTCACGCCGTGGAGCACCTTCGCGCCGTCGTCGAACGACTTCACGATTCCGGTGAGCCTCACGTTCGCCACAGTCACCTCCGTCGGAGCGCCGCGCTCGACTTTTCGAGCTGCGCCGCAGCCGCTCCTTCGTCGAGCGCTCTTCGAGCTGCGAGAATTCGGACGCCGGGGCGGTGGACGATAACGCCCGAGGCCGGATCCGTCGACTGCTCGGCGGGCGCGCGCACGGCCTTTGCTCAGGGTCCAACGGCCGCGAACGCCCTTGACAAACCAAGCGAGCGAGCGCTTCACTGAACGTAAGCGGTTACGTGCACGAGGTGACAGTATCTTGGCGACCCGGTCCACCATCTACGAAGTGGCCAAGCGCTGTGGCGTTTCCACCGCCACGGTATCGCGGGTGGTGCACGACGGCATCGGCTATTCGCAGGCCACGCGCCAGAAAGTCCTCGATGCGGCCTCGGAGCTGGGCTGGGTGCCGAGCGGCCCAGCGCGCGGCCTCGCCATCCGGAAGACGGGTATCGTCGGCCTGCTCTTCCCGGACCTGGCGGCCTCCGGCGAGGCCGACGAGGAGTCCCCGCTGTACATCGACCAGGTGATCCGCGGCGCCGAGCGGGCCGCGACGGCCGCCGGGGCCGCAGTGCTCATCGCCGCCACCCGCGGGACGGGCCGGACGTTGGCCTTCTCGGTAGCCGGCCAGGTCGACGGCCTCGTCGTTCTCGCCCGCAGCCTCCCGGACCGAGACATCAAGACGCTGTCGCGCAGCGTGCCCATCGTCATGCTCGCCCCTCGCTCGAAGCACGCCCGCCTCGCCCACGTCGGGGTCGACAACCGGGGAGGCATGCGCGAGCTGACGGAGCACCTCCTGGTCGAGCACGAGCTCACGCGGCTCGCCTTCGTCGGGGGCCCCGCCAGCTCACCCGACTCCCAGGAGCGATTCGCCGGATTCTGCTCCGCGTTGAAGAAGGCCGGCCTCCCCGAGCCCACCCAGCCCGCGGCGGACGGCGGCTTCACCGAGGCGGGCGGCGCCCGGGCCATGCTGACGATCTCTGGCTGGCCGCCGGCGGCCGCAGGTCGTCGTATTCGGCAACGACGAGATGGCCCTGGGCGGCCTCGCAGTCCTGCGCGAGGCGGGGCTGAAGGTGCCCTCCGACATCGCCGTCACCGGGTTCGACGACATCGGCATGGCCCGCCGCGTCCTGCCGCCGCTCACCACCGTGAAGCAGCCGATGCGCGAGCTCGGGCAGCAGGCAGTGCGGCTCCTTCTCGACCGGATCGCGGAGCCGTCTCCCCGGCACCAGGCGGTGGTCCTGCCCACGCAGCTGGTCGTTCGGCGAAGCTGCGGCTGCTCCGATCGTTCTGTTGACGGCGCTCTGCAGAGCGTTGCGAAATAGCGGCTCTCTGCCACGAGCGCCCTCGGAGTGGAAGTCAAACGAGCAGCGGACCCGTTCGGGGGCAATCATGCGTCGTGCGCAGAGGTTCGGAAGCCGAGCTGCGGCAGCGGCACTCGCGCTATTGGTGGCTGGAGCTGCCCATGCCCAGCTCAGCAGCGCCACCATCCAAGGCAAGATTCGAAGCGGCGGGGCTGCAGCACCCGCCGGCCTGAGCGTGGCGGCCGTCAACAAGGAGTCCGGATTCGTCTATAAGTCCGCGACGCTTTCGGACGGCAGCTACGCCATCACGGGGCTGCCCCCCGGCGTCTACGAGCTCCGAGTCTCGGAATCGAACGGCTCCGCGACGAGCGAGCCTCTGACGCTGGCGGTCGGCGACAGCGCCGCGGTCGACTTGACCCTGACCAAGGTGGCCGAGGCGCCGACGGAGATCGTGATCAAAGGCTCACGGCAGCGCATGGCGGTGAAGACCTCGGAAATGGGCACCAATGTCTCGCCCAAGATGATCGAGGCCATGCCGCAGGCCACGCACAATTTTCTGTCTTCGGTGGATCTCGCGCCCGGCATGGTGTTCGAGCAAGGCCAAGGCACCGGATATACCTCCATCCATTCGGGAGGACAAGTCAGCGACGGCGTCAACGTCTTCATCGATGGGATAGGCCAGAAGAACAACGTCCTAACGGGCGGCGTCCCCGGTCAGGACTCGAGTCGCGGCAACCCGTTCCCGCAATCTGCAATCCAGGAGTACAAAGTCATCACCCAGAACTACAAGGCCGAGTTCGACCAAGTTGGCTCCGCGGCGATCACGGCCGTGACGAAGTCCGGCACCAACGAGCTCCACGGCGACGTCTACTACGATCGCACCGAGACCGGCTGGCGCGCCATGACTCCGTACGAGAACGATCAGAATAGACTCGGCACGACGCTCTTGCCCTCGAGCAAGGAAGAGTTCGGCTTCAGCCTGGGCGGCGCCATCAAACCCGACGTCGTTCACTTCTTCATCGCCTATGACGGAAAGAACATCAACGACTCCAAACAGCTGGGCCCTTCCCCCAAAGAGCTCGCGCTAATGCCCGCAACACTGGGGC
Organism: uncultured delta proteobacterium; assembly: GCA_963772225.1. Lineage (GTDB taxonomy): Bacteria > Myxococcota > Myxococcia > Myxococcales > UBA5297 > CAVYWD01. Next base: position 1,317,544 of record CAVYWD010000001.1, read on the forward strand.
TTGTCCCCTCGATCGCGAACCAGCGTGGCACCTTTGTTGAACCCTTCTCTGAGCACCTCATCTTCGCCAAGGTTGACGCGCAGCTCGCCGAAAACAAGAAGCTCACGGCCAGCATGAAACTGCGCTTCGAAGCCGACCATCTCCTCGAGGATAACACCTTAAGCGCCCCCGGAAACGACAAGACCCGAACCAACGACAATCACCGCTTCGATGTGGTGCACGATTGGGACCTCGGCTCCGGTTGGAAATCCCAGACGAAGGCAGGCTACCAGTGGACCCGCTGGAGCCCTCATTCGAGCTCGGACCAGACTGAGGTCAAGTACTACTTCACCACTACGACTCCGCTTCTCTTGGCCGGCGCGCAGGAGGTGCTCTCGACCGGCGGCTCACCCGACATTCAGGACAAGAGGCAGAGCGGCGTCACCGTCGCGCAGGACTTCACGTTCTCTGGGCTCGTAGGCAACCTCTTCAAAGGCGGCGTCAGGGTCAACGTCCTGAACTACGACATGAGCCAAGGATCGACCGTCCCGGTGGTCCAGACGCTGGTCGACCCTACCACCGGCTTGGCATACTACGATGCAGGGGCGGGCCAATGCACGGGAACGAACCTTGCCTCCAATGGGCTGGCCAGCGATCAATGCAAGATCACCCCGGCGGCGTCGGGGCTCCAGTGGAACACCAGCAACACCCAGATTGGCCTTTATGTGCAGGACGACTGGGAGGTTCTCCGCAACCTGCAGCTCAACCTCGGCGTGCGCTGGGACGTCGAGACCAATATGCTGAACAACAGCTACGTGACGCCTGACAATGTCATGGCCTCTATGAACAAGCTCGACACCCGAACGTTCGCCGGCGAGACCGCGACCCCAGGCCAGACCTATGCGGATTCACTCGCCAAGGGCGGCATCAACATTGCCGACTACATCTCCAACGGCCACAACCGCTCGCCGTACCTCGGAGCCATCGCCCCTCGGGCCGGCTTCTCGTGGGATGCCTTGGGCGACAAGAACACGGTCGTGTTCGGCGGATTCGGTCGCTCCTATGACCGAACCATCGCCGATCGAGCGTATGGCGGCGAACTTTCGCACAACATTGCTGGCCAGGAGATGGACCTCATCCGGAACGGCACCAGCAAGATGACGTACAGCGATCAATTCGGCCTCGGCGTTCGCCAGGCCATATTCGACTGGAATCTCGAGGCTGCCGTGACCCAGCTCGAGACCCATAACCAGTTTGAGTATTTCCAGGGGGCCCGCGATCTCAACGGCGGATATGGCGGAGCCTACAACTGGACGAACGTCAACTGGGGGCTTACGGTAGACAATCGGTTCCTCGTCCTCGGCGATTTCGTCGGCCAGTCACGCACCCGAAGCGTCAGTGTGAAGCTCGAGAAGCCTTATACGAAGGCCTCCGGATGGTCGGTCGCCATGGTCTATACTTACAGCGACGCGGTGACCACCGAGGGGGAGTGGAGCCCTGACACCGCCTATGACTGGTGGTACAGCAGGCCCGGAATGCAGCAGACTTGGCACCCGAACACCCTCATCGATCCGCACCGCCTCGTTATCGCCGCAATGACGGACAAGGTCATCCCTTGGGGCTTCATGCTCTCGGGCAAATTCATCTACGGCAGCGGCGCCCCGCAGAAAGTCTGGGGCTGCCCCACCTCCACCGACGGCTCCACCTGCTCCGACGCAAACGGAGGCCCCGTCCTCATCAAGGCGAACAACCCCGACTTCAAGCAGCTCGACCTCAGTTTGGCCAAGAGATTTGGTTCTGGCGTCGGAGGCTTCACGATTCGGGCCGACGTCCTCAATCTCTTCAACTGGGTGAACTACAACTACGGTTCGGGCATCAGCGCCGGCAATAAGGCCGCCCCTGGGCAGCCCACCAACCGCTACGGTTTGTCCAACATGACCGTCAACACGCCCGAGACGACCCTGCGCGGACCGCCGCGCACCGTGAAGGTCGCCGCCAGCTACAACTTCTAGCTTCGACCGCGGTTCCGCCGCGCCCGCGCAGGTGCCCGGCGGGTCGCCGGCGCGGGCTCGGCGGTCCTCGCCCTAAACCCATGCCTCTCAAGAAAAGCGCGCGGCGCCCGCCGCCCCCTCTCGCCGGACCGCTCGACTCGCGGCCTGAGCATCACCTCGGCCGCCGCGAGCTGCTCGCGGGGCTCGCCGCCGCGCCCTTCTTCGCCTGCCGCACGACCGGCGCCGCGGCGCCCACGCCCGATCCGGTGAGCCTGCCCCCGCTGCCGGCCGCCGCCCTGCTCGACGACGTCGAGCGCCGCGCCTTCGACTTCTTCTGGGAGACCACCGACGCCCGCACGGGAATGGCCCTGGACCGCTGGCCCACCCCGTCGTTCTGCAGCATCGCGGCGGTGGGCTTCGCCCTCACCGCGTACGTCGTCGGAGCGGAGCGCGGCTTCATCACCCGCGCCCAGGCCCGCGCCCGCGCCCTCGCCACCGTCCGGTTCTTCCACGACGCGCCCCAGGGCAGCGCGGCGGCGGGCGTCGCCGGCTATAAGGGCTTCTTCTATCACTTCCTCGACGTGAAGACCGGCGCCCGCTACGGCACCTGCGAGCTGTCGAGCATCGACACCACCTTGCTGCTCGCGGGCATGCTGCACTGCCAGGCCTACTTCGACGGCGCCGACGCGGACGAGGCGCTCCTCCGCTCGCGGGTCGACGACCTCTACGCCCGCGTCGACTGGACCTGGTTTCAGGCGCGCCCGCCCTTCGTCGCCACCGGCTGGAGCCCGGAGCAGGGCTTCTTTCCAAACGACTGGCAGGGTTACACCGAGGCCTCGGTGCTCTACCTGCTGGCGCTGGCCTCGCCCGCGCACCCGCTCGGCCCGGAGGCCTGGGCCGGCTGGACGAGCACCTACGAGACCTCGCCGGTGTCCGGCTGGGTGACGGAGTACGGGCAGACGTACCTGCGGTTCCCTCCGTTGTTCGGCCACCAGTTCACGCAAGTCTGGGTCGACCTGCGCGGCGTGGCCGACGCCTATATGAAAGGCAAGGGCATCGACTACTTCGAGAACTCGCGCCGCGCGACCTACGCGCAGCAGGCCTACGCCATCGCCAACCCCGAGGGTTGGGCGGGCTACGGGCGCGACGTCTGGGGCGTCACCGCCTGCGACGGGCCGGGCGACGTCGCCCGCTCCTTCCGTGGAAAGCGGCGCCAGTTCTTGGGCTACGCCGGCCGCGGCATGGGCGGGCCCTCTGCCTACGACGACGGCACCATCGCCCCCTTCGCCGCCGGCTCGTCCATCGCCTTCGCCCCGGAGATTGCCCTGCCCGCCCTCTCCGCCCTTTACGAGCGCTACGGGAAAACCATCTACGGGCGCTACGGCTTCTACGCCTTCAACCCGAGCTTCACTTTCACCGACGCCCGGGTCTCCCAAGGCAGGGTCGTGCCGGGCTTCGGGTGGGCCGACGGCGACTACCTGGGCATCGAGCTGGGGCCGCTCTTGGCCATGATCGCCAACTCTCGCGGCGAGATCGTCTGGAAGACCCTGCGCCGGCATCCGGCCATCCAGCTCGGCCTTCAGCGCGCCGGGTTCACCGGCGGGTGGCTGGGGTGAGGCGTTTCACGCGGGGGCGCATGAGCGCGAGAGCAGACGGCTCGAGAACGGTCACGCGCCGAGAGCTTTTGGGCGCCGCGGCAGGCTTTTGCGCCGCGGGCTGTGCGCGCGACGACGCGCACGTCCTCCACTTCTGGGCCATGGGCCGCGAGGGCGAGGTGGTGACCTCGCTGCTCCGCGCCTTCGAGCGCGAGAACCCGGGCCTGCGCGTCCGCGTGGAGCAGCTGCCCTTCACGGCGGCCCACGAAAAGCTCCTCACCGCGTTCGCCGGGGACGCGACGCCTGATCTCGCTCAGCTGGGCAACACCTGGCTCGCGGAGCTCGTCGCCCTCGACGCCGTCATTCCGCTCGACGAGCGCCTTCGCGCCTCGGCCCAAGTGGACCTCGCCGACTACGACCCGGGCATCGCGGCTACGAACGTCATCGACCAGAAGCAGTACGGCGTGCCCTGGTACGTGGACACGCGGTTGCTCTTCTACCGCCGCGACCTCTTGTCCCAGGCCGGCTTCGACGCCCCGCCGCGCGATTGGGGCGAGTGGCTGCGCATGGCCGCCGCCATCAAGGAGCGCGTCGGCCCCGACCGCTACGCGGTGCTCCTGCCGCTCAACGAGTACGAGCCGCTGGTGGCGCTCTGGCTCCAGCAAGGCGAGCCGCTCCTGCGCGACGGCGGCCGCCGGGGCAACTTCCGCGGCGCCGGCTTTGCGCGCGCTTTGGATTTCTATCTCTCGATGTACGAGCGGCACCTGGCGCCCCCGGTGACGAACAACCAGGTCGCCAACGTGTGGAACGAGTTCGCGCGCGGCTATTTCAGCTTCTACATCTCGGGCCCGTGGCAAATGGGCGAGCTCAAGCGCCGGCTCCCACCGGCAGTGCAGTCGTCCTGGATGACCGCGCCGCTGCCCGGCCCGAACGGCCCCGGCGCCTCGAGCGCCGGCGGCTCCAGCCTGGCCATCTTCCGGCGCTCGCCGAAGAAGGACGCGGCCTTCAAGCTCGTGGAGTTTCTCTCCCGCCCGCCGGTGCAGCAGGAGTTCTACCGGCTCACCGGCAACCTGCCCGCGCGGCGCTCGGCCTGGGCCGACCCGGAGCTTTCGAATGACCCGTACGCCCGCGCTTTCCGCGACCAGCTCGACCGGGTCCGCCCCATGCCGCAGGTGCCCGAGTGGGAGCGCATCGCGACCGAGCTGAGGCTCGTCGTGGAGAAGGTGGTCCACGGCGACATCCCCGCTAGCCGCGCCGCCGAAGAGCTGGACGCTCGCGCCGACCGCATCCTCGAGAAGCGCCGCTGGATGCTCGACCGAAGGGCGCATCGATGAAACCGTCATTCGTCGGCTGGCTGTTCGTCGCGCCCGCGCTCCTGGCCATCGCCGTGTTCTTCGTCATCCCGGTGGCGGCGGCGCTCGTCATGAGCGTCACCGACTTCGACCTCTACGCCCTGGCCGACCTGCACAACGTGCGCTTCATCGGCCTGGGCAACTACGCCCAGCTGCTGCAGAGGCCGCTCTTCTGGCAGGCGCTCTTGAACACCCTGTTCTTCGTGGCCGTCGGCGTTCCGCTCTCCCTCGCGGCGTCGCTCGGGGCGGCGCTGCTCTTGAATTCGCCCCTGGCGCTCTTCAAGGGCCCTTTCCGCACCGCGCTCTTCGCCCCGGTGGTGACCACGCTCGCCGCGGTGGCGGTGGTCTGGCGCTTCCTCCTGCACACCCGCTACGGGCTCCTGAACTTCGGCCTGTCTTCCATAGGCCTTTCGCCCATCGACTGGCTGGGCGACCCGCGCTGGGCGATGCCGGCCATCGTGCTGCTCTCGGTGTGGAAGAACTTCGGCTACAACATGATCATCCTGCTCGCGGGGCTGCAGGCCATCCCCGGCGAGCTGTATGAGGCCGCGCGCCTGGACGGCGCCGGGCCCGTCGCCCTCCTCCGGCACATCACCCTGCCCGCCCTCGCGCCCATGCTGCTCATGGTGAGCATCCTCACCATGGCGGCCCACTTCCAGCTCTTCGCCGAGCCGTACGTCATGACGCAAGGCGGCCCGGCCGAGCGCACGGTCACGGTGCTCTACCTGATGTACGAGGAGGGCTTCAAATGGTGGAGCCTGGCCTCGGCGTCGGCGGTGGCGTTCGTGCTCTTCCTGTTCATGTTCGGCTTCACCGTCCTCCAGGTCCAGGTGTCGCGGCGCCGGGGTGCGGCATGAAGGCGTCGCGCATCGGCCTCGTGGGAATCAACTCCGCGCTGGTCGCCCTTTCGGCGCTCACGGTCTTTCCACTCGTCTGGATGGTCAGTTCGTCCTTCATGGCGCCGGGCGAAGCCAGCACCTATCCGCCGCCGATGCTACCCGCCTCGGCGACGCTCGAGAATTACAAGCTTCTGCTCGCGGAGCACGGCCTCACCCGCCAGGCCGCGAACAGCCTCGCCATCTCGCTCTTCGCCACCCTGCTCTCGCTGACCTTCAACGTCAGCGCGGGCTACGCCTTCGCCAAGCTCCGGTTCTGGGGGCGCGAGCGCCTCTTCCGCATGCTGCTCGGCGCGCTGGTGATCCCGGCCCAGATCACCATGATGCCCCTCTTCTTCATGCTGAAGCGCATGGGCCTGGTGAACAGCACCGCGGGCGTGCTGGTGCCGTGGCTCGCGAGCGTCTTCGGCATCTACCTCGTGCGCCAATACGCGCAGTCCGTGCCCGACGAGCTCCTCGAAGCCGCGCGCATGGACGGCGCGGGCGAGGCGCGCATCTTCCTGGAGGTGGTGCTTCCGCTCCTGAAGCCCGTCCTCGTGACCCTGGCGGTGCTTTCGTTCATGGGCTCCTGGAACGACTTCATGTGGCCCCTCATCGTCCTCACCGATCGCGACCTGCAGACGCTGCCGGTCGCGCTCGCCACCCTCTCGCGCGAGCACGTGCAGGACGTGGAGCTGATGATGGCCGGCGCGGTGATCACCGTGCTGCCGGTGCTGGCGCTCTTCCTCGCCCTGCAGCGCTACTACCTGCAGGGCCTGCTGGCGGGGAGCGTCAAGGGATGATCGCGACCTGCCTGACCCTTGGGGCCCTCGCCGGACTCGCGCAAGCCGCCGCGGGCGAGCGCGTCCTCGCGGACGCCCGCGACGCCTCGGCGTGGAAGGCCCTCTCCTCCGAGCAAGTCGACGCCTCGCTGAAGCGCGACCCCGACGGCAGCCTCTGCCTGGAGTACGACTTCCACTCGGTCTCGGGCTACGCGGTCCTGCGCCGGGCCCTGCCGGTCGACTGGCCGCGCGCCTTCGCCGTGCGCCTGCGAATGAAGGGCCGCGGCGGCGTCAACGACTTCCAGCTCAAGCTCGTGGACGCGAGCGGCGAAAACGTCTGGTGGGTGAACCGCCCCGGCTTCCAGGCGCCGCGCGAGCTCTCGGACCTGGTCTTCAAGAGCCGGCACTTCGCCTTCGCCTGGGGCCCGGCCGCCGACAAGGCGCTCGCCCGCACCGAGACCCTGGAGCTCACCGCCGCCGCCGGGCGCGACCGCGGCAAGGGCGCGCTCTGCATCGCCGAGCTGGCGCTCCAGGAGCGCGAGGCCGATCCGCCCACCTGGCCCGAGCCGGTGGCGCAGGCGCGCGGCTTCTCGGTCACCGTCGATCTCACCCGGCTGCGCGAATTCAACGGCCTGGCGCTGCAGTGGCCCGAGCCGCCGCGACCGGTCGACTACGACGCCCTGGCCTCGGAGGACGGGCGCCGCTGGAAGATGCTGCGGCGGGTCCGCGGCAGCTCCGGTCCGCTCGACGCGCTCTTCCTCCCCGAGAGCGAGGCCCGCTATCTGGAAATCCGCGCGCTGAGCGGGGCGCCGCCTTCGAGCGTCGAGCTGCGCGACAGCCGGCAGTGGCCCGACCTCAACGCCGCCCTCTCGGAGCTCGCGCGCCACGCGCCGCGCGGCCACGTCCCGCGCGCCTTCCTGGGCGAGCAGAACTACTGGGCGCTGGTGGGCGTGGACGGCGGCGGCGGGCGCTCGGCGCTGTTGAGCGAGGACGGCGCGCTGGAGGTCGGCCGGGGCGGCTTCAGCGTGGAGCCGGCGGTGCTGGCGGACGGGCGGCTCGTCACCTGGGCCGACGTGCAAATCGCCCAGTCGCTGCGCGACGGCACCCTGCCCATCCCCCAGGTGCGCTGGAAGGGGAGCGACCTCGCGCTCGACATCGACGCGGCCGCCGACGGCTCTCCCCAAGCGCCCGAGCTCCTGGCGCGGTACGCGCTGACCAACACCGGCCGTTCACGGCGGGACTTCGCCCTGCTCCTTTCGGTGCGACCCTGGCAGGTGAATCCGCCGCAGCAGTTCCTCAACACCCCCGGCGGCGCGACCCGCGTCGCGCGGCTCCAGTGGCGGGCGCCGCGGCTCATCGTCAACGGCGACAAGTCGCTCACCTTCGCGCAAAGCCCCTCCCGCGCCACCGCCCTGCCCCTGTCCGGCGGCGTCGACCTGCGCTCCCTGCGCAGCGCTCCGGCCTTGCGCGACCTCGCGGACGAGCAAGGCCACGCCTCGGCCATGTTGCGCTGGGAGGTCCGGCTCGAGCCGGGCGAGACCCGCGTCTTTCACTTCACGGCGCCCCTGGGAGCGGGCGGAGCCGGCCCGGGCCTGAGCGACGCGCGCTCGGTCGACGCGCGCCTGGACGAGGTGGCGGCGCGCTGGCGCAAGCGCCTGAGCAAGGTGGAGCTCACCCTGCCGGCCGCCTCGCGGACCATCGCAGACGCGCTCCGGACCGCGCACGCGAACATCCTGATGTCGCGCGACGGCGCCGCCCTCGAGCCGGGCACGCGCGCCTACGCGCGCTCGTGGATCCGCGACGGCGCGATGATGGCCGCGGCCCTGTTGCGCCTGGGCGAGCTCGACGCCGCGCGCGAGTTCGTGGACTGGTTCGCGGGTTACCTCTACCCCTCGGGCAAGGTGCCCTGCTGCGTGGACGCGCGCGGCTCCGACCCCGTGGTGGAGAACGACAGCGCCGGCGAGCTCCTCTTCGCGGTGGCCGAGGTGTGGCGCTACTCCCGCGACCGGGCCTTCCTCGAGCGCCACTGGGCTTCGGTGCAGAGCGTCGTCGCGCACCTCGAGGGCCTGCGCCAGAGCACGCGGACGGCTCCGTTCAGGGCCGCGAACCCGGCGAACCTCGTCGGGCTCCTCCCTCCTTCCATCAGCCACGAGGGCTACTCCGATAAGCCCGCCTACTCCTACTGGGACGACTTCTGGGCCCTGCGCGGCTACAAGGACGCGGTCGCCATCGCCCAGGCGCTGGGGCAGTCGGAGCGGGCCGCGCAGTGGGCGACGTGGCGCGACGAGCTCGCGGCCGAGCTGGCGCAGTCGCTGGACGCCACCGCGGCGCGCTTCGGCTTGGACGCCCTCGCCGGCGCCGCCGACCGCGGGGACTTCGACCCCACGTCCTCGACCGCGGCGCTCACCGTGGCCCAGGCGCGCGTCTCGCCCGCGCTGCTCCAGCGCACCTTCGAGCGCTACTGGCAGAGCGCGAAAGACCGCGCCTCGGGGGCGCGGCCCTGGAAGGACTACACGCCGTACGAGCTGCGCGCGGTGGGGGCACTGGCGCGCCTAGGTCAAGCGCCGCGGGCGCAGGCGCTCTTGGAGCTCCTCCTGCAGGGCCGGCGGCCCGCGGGCTGGAACCACTGGGCCGAGGTCGTGCTGCCCGACCCGCGCGAGCCGCACTTCCTGGGCGACATGCCGCACGCCTGGGTCGCCGCCGATTTCGTGAGCTCCACCCTCGACCTCTTCGCCTACGAGCGCGAGGACGACGAGGCGCTCGTCCTGGGCGCGGGCCTGAGCGAGGACTGGCTGGCCGCGGGCATCGCCATCGAGAACCTGTCCACCGCGTGCGGCCCGCTCACCTACGCCATCGCGCCCACGGGCGGCGGGCTTCGGGTCGAGCTCGCTGGCGGCGTGGCGCCGCCCCGGGGCGGGGTTCGCCTCGCGTGGCCCCAGCCCGGCCCGCTGCCGCGGGCGCGGCACGGCGGCACTGAGCTGGCCTGGACCGGCCGCGAGCTCGTCCTCCCGAAAGGCCCCGCAGTCGTCGAGCTGGCCTTCCAGCAGGGGCACCATGATTGACCTCCCCGGAACGACGCCGAACGCCCCCCGCGCGGAGCCGCTGAGCCTCGCCAACGCCGCGGGCCTGAGCTTCGAGCTCAACCGCGACGGCGGCATCCGCCAAATCCGGTTCGGCGACGACGTGGTGACCCTGTTCGCGGGCAACGGCATGGAGCCCTCCCCCGCCAACCTCTGGCTGCGCCTGCTTTGCGGCGAAACGGTCGAGGCCGTGCCGCTGCTCGGGCCACAGTCGCCGCTGCGCGCGCGGGCGGTGGACGGCGGCTACGCGGCTTCCGGCGAATGGCGCGGCCTCTCCATCGAGCTCTTCCTGGCGCTCGCCGCGGACAGGCCCGCCTGGCGCTGGCTCGTCCACCTCGAGAACCGGTCGACGCAGGCGCTCTGCGTCGACCTCCTCTACGGCCAAGACCTGGCGCTCTCGAGCGACGGCGCCGCGCGCCTGAACGAGTACTACGTCAGCCAATACCTGGACCTGAGCGCCTGGGAGCACCCGCGGTGCGGCTTCGTGGTGGCCGCGCGGCAGAACCTCGCGCAGGGCGGCCGGCACCCGTGGGCGGTGGTCGGCTCGCTCCGGCGCGGCGTCTTATTCGCCACCGACGGCCTGCAGCTCTTCGGGCTGTCGCCGAGGATGGGAGGCCTGCCCCAAGGCGTCTCGAGCGGGCTGGCGCGGCAGCGGCTGCAGCACGAGCACGCCCTCGCCGCGGTGCAGGACGAGGCCGCGTCGCTCGCGCCCGGCGCGCATTGGAGCGGCGGCTTCTTCGCGGCGCTGCAGGCGGACCACCCGCTCGCCACGTCGGCGCAGGACCTCGCCGCGGTGGATGAGGCGCTCTCGTGGGCACAGTCGCTCCCCGCGCCACCCATGGGCCCGCTCGAGGAGGACGCCGATGCGCCCCGCGGCACGCTCTTCTCTTCGGCCAAAGGCCTCCAAAGCGTCGCCTTGAGCGAGGCCGAGCTGAGGCAGCTCTTCGGCCCGAAGTGGCGCCACGAGGAGCGCGAGGGCGGCGAGCTCCTCTCGTTCTTCTGCGGCGACGCCCACGTGGTGCTCGCCGCCAAAGAGGCGCGGACGCAGCGCCCGCACGGCCACCTGCTGCGGACGGGGCAGGCCCGCGTGCCCGACGAGTCCTCGCTCGCGTCCACGGCGTGGATGGCGGGCGTCTTCCACTCCATGGTCACGCAGGGCCACGTGAGCCTCAACCGCTTCCTGTCGACCCAGCGCAGCTGGCTGGGGCTCTTCCGCTCTCACGGCCTGCGCCTGTTCGCGCGCGTGGGCGAGCGCTGGCAGCTCCTGGGCGTGCCCTCGGCCTTCGAGATGCGCCCCCACGCCTGCCGCTGGCTCTACCGGCACGCCCGCGGCCTGCTGGAGGTCGTGAGCGCCGCCCAGGCCGAGAGGAGCTCGCTCAGCCTGCGCGCGCGGGTCCTCGAGGGCCCGGACGTGGCCTTCTTGGCGACGCTGCACCTCGCCCTGGGCGGGGACGACGGGCGCGCCGGCGCGGCCGTCCCCTGGCGCCTCGACGGCAACGAGGTCTTCGTCGCGGCCCCGGAGGGGAGCCCGCTGCGGGCGCGGTTTTCCGGCGGCGGCTTCGCCGTGGCTCTGCTCGAGGGCGCCAAGCTCGTCCGGGCGCATGGCGACGCGCGACTGTTCGCCGACGGCCAGCCGCGCGGCCTGCCCTACCTGTGCCTGGAGAGCGAGCCCTGCGCCGTCTTGAGCCTGGAGCTGCACGGGAGGCTGGTGCCCGAAGCGCCCGAGCCGCCCGCGCCCATCGCGCTGCCTTCGCTCCAACCGCCGGGCGACGGCGAGGCCTCGCGCGAGGTGAGCCGGCTACAAGAGATGCTGCCCTGGCTCCTGGGCAATGCGCTCGCGCACTACCTCTCGCCGCGCGGGCTGGAGCAGTACTCCGGCGGCGGCTGGGGCACGCGCGACGTCTGCCAGGGCCCTTCGGAGATGCTGCTCGCGCTCGACTGCCCCGAGGCCGCCCGCGATCTGCTGCTGCGCGTCTTCGGCGCGCAGAGCGCCGGCGGCGACTGGCCGCAGTGGTTCCAATTCTTCGAGCGCGAGCGCGACCTCCGGGCGACCGACTCGCACGGCGACGTCGTCTTCTGGCCTCTGCTCGCGGCGGCGCGCTACGTCCTCGGCGCGGGCGACGCCTCGCTCTTCGACGCCGAGGCGCCGTTCTACCAAGGGCCCGGAGCCGCGGCCGCGCCCGCGCCCATCCTGGAGCACGTCGAGCGCGCCCTGGCAATCATCGCGCGGCGGCGCGTGGCCGGCACGGCGCTCGCGGCCTACGGCCACGGCGACTGGAACGACTCGCTGCAGCCCGCGGACCCAGCCCTGCGCGACAGCCTGTGCAGCGCCTGGACTGTCACGCTGCACCATCAGACGCTGGTCGTCCTGGCCAAGGCGCTGCGCTTCGCCGGTCGCCCGGAGCGCGCCGCCGCGCTGGAGGCCGAGGTCGAAGGCGTCCGGCGCGACTTTCGCCGGCACCTCATGGCCGACGGCGTCATCGCCGGCTACGGCATCTTCGATGGCGGCGGAGCGCCCGAGCTCCTGCTCCACCCGCGCGACCGCCGGACGGGCCTGCGCTACAGCCTGCTGCCGATGGTGCACGCCGTGTTGGAGAACCTGTGCACGAAGGAGGAGGCGGCGGCGCACCTGCGGATCATGCGCGAGCACCTCTGGGGCCCCGACGGCGCGCGCCTGTTCGACCGGCCCCTGCCCTACCGCGGAGGACCAGAGCGCCTGTTCCAGCGCGCCGAGAGCAGCGCCTTCTTCGGCCGCGAGATCGGCCTGCTCTACACCCACGCGCACCTGCGGTACGCGCAGATGCAGGCGCACGTGGGCGACGCGCGGGGGCTGCTGCGCTCGCTCGCGCTGGCGCACCCTATCCAGCTGCGCGAGCGCCTGCCGCAGGCGGGCCTCCGCCAGGCGAACTGCTACTTCTCCAGCTCCGATGCCGCGTTTCGCGACCGCGTCCAGGCGCAGGAAGAATACGGGCGGGTGGCCGCGGGGACCGTCGGCCTCGACGGCGGTTGGCGCGTCTACTCCAGCGGGCCGGGCATCGCGCTCTCGGTCATCGCGACCGGCCTGCTGGGTGTGCGCCGCGAGGGCGAAGCGCTGATCGTCGACCCGGTGATCGCGCCGGAGCTGAGCGGGTTGCGGGCCGTGGTGACGGCGCTCGGCCGCAGAATTCAGGTGGAATACCGGGTCCGTGAAACCGGGTGCTCGCCGTGGCGCATCGCCCTCAACGGTCGGGAGCTACCATTCACCCGCATGGACAATCCGTACCGGGCCGGCGGCGCCGCCCTCGCGCTCGACCTCTTCGCCGCACATCGACGCGCGGGAGACTTGGACGTCCTGCAGGTAGATTTGGGCTGACGGCAGCCGCCTGGGGGCCCGGCCGTGACGCTACCTGGCGGCCAGCGCCTTCTGCAGCGCCTTCTCGGCGAGCGCGGCCATGACCTCGTACCCCGCGCGATTCGGGTGGACGCCGTCGTCTCCCAGGTTGGGCTTCAGGCCGCCCAGGGAGTCGGCCATGGCGGAATAATAGTCGAGATAGATCGCCCCGCTCTTCTGCGCATACTCCCGGAGCAGGCCATTGAGCCGAGCGACCTTCGGCGCCGGGTCGAGCCCCGGGGCCCAGGGGTAGTCGCGCACCGGCAGCACCGATGCGACGACGGCGCGTATGCCGTGGGCCGCCGCCAGCTCGACCATGGTCTTCAAGTTCGCGAAGGTCTCTTCCTCGCGGTACGGGCCGGTGTTGCCGGCGATGTCGTTCGTCCCTGCCAGGATGACGACCGCCCGGGGCGCGAGCGCGATGACGTCCTGCCGAAAGCGCACCAGCATCTGAGACGTCGTCTGCCCGCGGATCCCGCGCCCGAGGTAGGCGCGGCCCGCGAAGAAGTCGGGCGCCACAGCCACCCAACCCTCCGTGATGGAATCGCCAAAGAACACGACGCGCCTCTCCGCGCGTTCCGAAATGCCGGCGCGGGCGTTCTCCACGCGGTACCGCTCGAGCTGGGCCCAGTCGGCGCAGGCCGGCTCCTGGCGCACGGGAGCCGAGGGGGAATTTGCCGGGCCGGCGGCCATCGCGGGACCGGAGCCGAGCGCCGCTAAGACGAGGAGAGCGACCCGCTTCATCGAGACCTCACAGGGCTTGCACTCGCGTAGAAATCGACCGTATTGATCATGAAGAGGTGAGCCGAATTTTCAACCGATTTGGGCCGCTCTTCGCCATTGCGACGAGCCCGGCGGGCGCGGCGCCGCTGGGGCCTCTTACGAACCTGCTCAGGCCGGCCGCATCGAATGGCCGAGCGGTCAAGGCAGGTCAAGGCCTCGCCGAACTTTGGAAGGGCTCGCAACGGCTGGGAGAGGAGACTGCATGGCGCGAAGACCGAGCGCATCGCACCCGCCCGCCCATCGGAAGGGGCGGCAACCCGCGGCCGCCCGAGGAGCGTCGGCGATCGACGAGTACCTGGCCGCGCTTTCGGAGGACCGCCGCAAGGCCCTCCAAGCGCTGCGCCAGGTCATCCGCGCTGCGTTGCCCATGGCGGAGGAGTGCATCAGCTACGGCATTCCGGCGTTTCGCTTCGACGGCAAGGTGGTCGCCGGCTTCGCCGCGACGAAGAAGGGCTGCTCCTATTTTCCCTTTAGCGGCTCGACCCTTCGCACGCTCGCGCAGGAAGTTGTCGCTTACGAGCAGACGAAGTCCTCGCTGCACTTTTCGGCCGAGGAGCCCCTCCCGAAGACCCTGGTGCGAAAGCTCTTGCGCGCCCGCCTCGCCGAGCTCCGCCGTGCCCGACGCCCGGGAAAATAGGCGTGCGCATGTCCCCGCCGGCGGCGCACACCTCCGCGTCGAGCGGTCGATTGGCCCGCCGGCTTTCGCTCAAGGGCTTCCTGGTCACCGCCGTCGGCGCGACCTTGGCCGCTTTGCGCTAAAGGCGGCTCTGGCGCTGGCGGCCACCTCAGAGCGCTGGCGACCACCTCGGCCAATGGCAGGAAAGCTCGCGCTCAACCAGGGCATCGGCACAACGCGCCTTCGACTCCGGCGGTCGCGCGCGCAACGCGACATGGATGGGCAGCGCTCTCTGCGGCGAGGGCCGGGTGACGGGCTCTCGGAGTCACTTGCCGCCTGAGCTGGACGCCCCATATCCCGCGGCGACGATGTTCTCCTGAATGGAGCTCTCGGTCGCGTCCGACGGGTAGCCGGTGACGATGGCCCCTTCGTAGAAGGTTCCAGCGCTGAGGTTTGTGCCACCGCCAGCAGGACAGCAATCGCCGCCGCTCCCGAGCACGATGGCCCCCTGCTTCTGCATGGGATTGTAATTGTTGGGCAGCGAGCCCTCGTAGAGGGTGGTGAGGTCGCCGGATTGCGCGTTTCCGCCTTTGAGGGCGAACTTCGTCGTCCCGTTATTCTTGAGCATCGCCGTGACGTACGTGCTCGCGAATGCCTTCTGGCTCGGGTTCCAGGCTTGGCTTCCTCCGGGGAAGAGCCCCCATTCGAGGTCTGCCTGGACCCATGGGCCGGAGCCCGAGCACCCGCCGAACCAGCACTGCTTGCTGAAGTTGATGGCGTCCATGGCGCCGGCCCTGTCGGCTTTTCGAGTGGTCTCGCTGTTTCCATAGTCGAAGCAGCACCCGTCGTTCACGTGCGTGCCGCTCGTCACCATGTACAGGCCCTCGGGCGCGCTTGCGGTCGGGACGCCCGTCGCGTGGCCGTCCCTCCAATAGCTGTTGCCGGGATTGATGAAGAGCGAATAGACCCTGTGACCGCTGATGGTCAAAGACTCATTGGTCGCCTTCGCGGGGGTGGCGGACCCGCCGCAGGAGCTTCCCTGCCCCTGGTATTCGAGGTGATTGCCCTTCCCAGACTGGTCGTAGACGATGGTGATTTCGCACGTCGCACCCGAGCAGAATGCGTCTTGCGTGGCTGCGTTGGCGAAGCCTCCGGGGCTCAGGACTCCTATCTCCTTGGTGACGCTGTCCGACTTGCGCCGGACCTGGTACAGGTTTCCATTGTAAGAGCCGTAGAGTGCCCGCACCGTGCTATGGGCTGCGACGCAGGCCGTCCCCCCAGATGCGAAGAGGTCGCAAGGCCCGGGGTTGGCCATCACCGCGCCGCTGTCGCTGGCGCCTGCATCCCCCGCGTCCACGAAGGCGCCGGCGTCCTCGGGGGCGTTTGCGTCCGCGGGGCTTCCGGCATCGATGGGGACTGCGCCGGCGTCTCTGGCGCTCGCACCGCCGCCGTTCGCGTCCCTAGAGGCGCCTGCGTCGAGCGACCCTCCGTCGTCGTTGCCAGGGTCGATGCTGCCGATGGGGCACGCCACGAGCGCCGCGCCGAGCGCGGCCAGCATCGAAGATTTCCGGAGGTTAGATGGCATGGCGGAAGGGAGGCTGGGAGGCCCGAGATTGGGTCACGCCGCCGCGGCGATGCCCCCCCGCCGAGCGCGAGGGCCTTCCAGCGCGCCGGAAGGAACGGCCGCGGGTTCGGGTCTTCTGACCGCGTTGGGCCGCGGCGCGCCACAAGGGCGCCGCGGCCGCTCCTTCCACTCTAAGTCATAGCTCTTCCACTCGTCGCTCCACGCGAAAAGGCGGCCCCCTCGAGTTGGGCGACACGCCTGTCCGCGCTTCACGACAGACCATCAAGTGGCGATCAAATGGCTTCGATCGTCAACTGCACGTCCGTGCCCGTGTAGGTCGCCGTGACCGTGCTGAAGCCGTCCACGGTGATGGCGGCGAAGCTGCCGTGGCGCTCGCCGGCGGTCAACACGGTGAGGGTGTCGCCGACCGCGGGCTTGTAGGTGCCCGGAAAGCTCACATGGAGCACCCCGTTGTCAACGACCGCCGCGCCGCTCACGTTGAGCGCGCCTTGGCCGTTGGCCTTCATGGCGACCTCGAGCGTGCCGCCTTCGAGCAGGGTGAGCTCGCCTCCGATCGCCAGGGAACCTGCCGCGTCGGAGAGCAAGGTGCCGCCGCTCACGAAGACATCGCCCTTGCCCAAGGCAGAGGTCGAGTCGGCTGCCAGGGTGCCGCCCTCCAGCTTGGTGCCGCCCGCGTAGGTATTGGCACCGGACAGGCGCAGGGTCCCCGTGCCCTGCTTGGTCAGCTTGCCGACGCCGGAGATGTCGTTCTTCCAGGCATCGGAGGCGCTGAACCCGCCCAGCGAGGCGTCCATGCTCACGGTCACGTCCCCATTGAAGGCGCCATAGCCGTCCGCCGCGGCGAAGAGGTTCAAGCGGCCCCAGCCCTCGACGTCGTCCATGATGGGATAGCCCGACGGCATGGCCGTGGTCTTGAGCACCACGCGGCGCTGCGCGCCCGTCAGGTACGGCAGGCGGGTCTCCAGCAGCACCTCGGCTCCCTTGGGAACCACCGCGGCCGCGGTCGTGCTGGCGATAGGAGTGAAATTGAACGTCATGCGCTTGAGGTAGCTCGCCTTGAGGGTGGCGTAATCCGCGAAACGATCGTTCGCGGCCGTTCCGGAATGAGCGTAGTGATACAGGTCGGCCGCGGTGGAGACGCCCGCTTGCGTTTGAAGCCAGGTGTGCGCCTGGGTCGCAGCCTGGGACCTCAGCGTCGAATTGGCCGACTTGCTCAGGTTGTAAGCGACGACTGCGATGGCCTGGATGCGGCCGCCCATCACGTCCAGGGGTGAGTGCATGCCCGCGAGAATTCGGTTCTCCCCCAGCTCCATGGCGCGGCTCAGCATCTCCTGGTAGCGCTCTGGCACCAGGTAGGCCATGGCCAAGGCGTCGCGCCAACCCTCGGCCGCGTGCCCGCTGATGAATCCACTGTCGGTGGCAGGCGTCGTGCTCTCGACGGGCACCAGCGAGGGGGGGACGACCACCATGCTGCTCCAGCGCCACGGGCGGGCATATTTGTAGAAGCGCTTCGCCGGCTCGGTGGAGGCGTCGGTGCCCATTGCGTTGATGAGGTCGACCGCCAACCCCATGTCCGTGTTCGCCGGGGCGGAGGCGGTAGCGGCGCTGCCCACGCCGGTGTTGTTGCCCCCGTCGTTATAGCTCTTCGTGTTCGCATCCGAGGCGATTCCGGTGATGGTCGTCGTTTGCTGGGTGCCCTTGATCCAAGCGGCCGTCAGCGGGCCCATTCCGTCGGTGACGCTGTAGCCCTTGCCCCGGCGGTCGTCCAGATACGCGGCCAGCTCCTGGTCGGCGCTTCGCGAAGCGGTCACTTTCTCGACGTAATCGATGTTGGCCACGTGCACGCTGGAGTTCTTCACGGATCCGTCGGTCGAATCGCGAGGAATGCCGGTCCAGACCGAAGCGGCGACGGCGGCGCAAGTGCCGCTGACGGGCGCCGTAACCCCCGCGCTCACGAGAAGATCAATCGGCGTCCAAATGTCCAGGAAGCCGCGCACCACGCGCACGCCGGCGTTGGTATCCACCGTGGCGTGGCAAGCGTCTCCTCTCACATTGGTCGCGCCATCGTCCACATAGGCGGTGACCCCGTTCGCCGGGTCGGCGCTTTCGACGTTGCCGACGCCGGCCGGCTCCGCCGGGACGGTGTAGGTGTCAACGCTGGGCTTGGGGGTTGACTTGTCGGAGCCGCAGGCTGCCAAGAAGGACAGCGCGACTCCAGCGAAGCTGGTTCTGAGGCGGTGAATCATCGGTCGTTTCGAAGGCATTAGGTCGATCACTCCACAAAGAGGGCTTGGCAGCCCTGCTGATGGGCAGCAAGACTGACTTGTATTCTTGTTAACTATCCTTGGAGCTTGACGTCTCGCGTTCGCTCGTGTGACAACTGGGAGACACTCGGGTCAACACAATCCAGTTGCTCGACGTCTCGCGGCCGCTCATGCGACAAGTTGGAGACATTCGGGCCGACACGATCCAGTTGCTTGACGATCGCCGAGCCAGCCCGGATATTGGCTTTCGGTCCAGTTCCGAAACAAATTAATTCAACCAGGAGATGTCATGAAAATCCGCATCCGCGGGTTGATGCTGGCCTTCGTTATTCTGGCCGGCTTCGACGCACGAGCAGCGAGCGGCACCTTCACCACGCTGACCTATAATGTCGCTGGATTACCCCAGGGTTTGTCGAGCGCACCGAGCGACCGCCAGGCGTCGACGCAGCTCATCAGCTGCTATGTCAATGCTTTTGACATCGTGAACGTCCAGGAGGACTTCAACTACCACGCCGCGCTGTACGACACCTGCGACAACCACCCCTTTCGGTCGGCGACCTCCGGCGGCGCCGCCTTCGGCAGCGGCCTCAACACCATGAGCCGCTTCCCTTTCGCCGACTGGGAGCGGGTCGGTTGGGATACCTGCAACGGCGTGGATTGCCTGACCCCGAAGGGCTTCACCGTGGCGAGAGTTCGCCTCGCCGAAGGCGTCTATGTCGACATCTACAACCTGCACGCACAGGCCCAGACCGCTGACGCCGACCTGGCGTCTCGCCGCTCCGACATCCTTCAGCTCGCCCATTACATGGAGAACTATTCGGCCGGTCACGCGGTCATCGTCATGGGAGACACCAATACCCGCTATACCCGCGAAGGCGACAATATCTGGGAGTTCTTGCGGCGCGGCGCGAGCGACGCGTGGGTCGACCTCGTGAGAAGCGGTGCCGTGCCGGCGCCGGGTTTGGACGCCATGGTCTGCGACCCCGGCTACACCAGCCCGAACTGCGAGGTCGTGGACAAGGTGCTCTATCGCGACAACGGGTACGTCGGGCTCAAGGCCATCGCCTACTCGATTCAGACCGACACCCAGAACGCGGCCGGCCAGGAGCTCTCGGACCACCGTCCGGTCGCGGTGACCTGGAGCTTCGCCACCCCGAGCGACCTCAAGCTCAGCGACACCTGGGGCGGCCCGCACGAGGAGCCGTTCGATGACGTGGCCAGCTTGCCGGCGAGCCCCGCCGCGAGCGCGGTCGCGCTGCGCACCGGCAGCCGCGTGGACCACGTGGAGATCACCCTGAGCAATGGCTACGTGCTCTCGCACGGCGGCACCGGGGGCGACCCCAGCGCGCTGGCCTTGGCGAGCGACGAGTACCTCACCTCGCTCTCCGTTTGCTCTGGCCTCCACAACAACGCGACCAGCGTCTTCTACGCGCAGTTCACGACCAGCGCCGGGCGCACCCTGGCCGGAGGCTCGGCCACCTCGAATTGCCAGACGTATACGGCTCCCAGCGGCTGGCAGATCGTCGGCTTCCACGGCCGCGCGGGCGACGAGGTCGACGCGCTCGGCGTCGTGTACGCTCCGCGCGTCGCCAAGCCCGGACCCGCGGCGTTTGACGAGATGGTCAACGAGCTCTCCGGCCAGTGCCTGGACATCACGAAGGTCTCGATGGCGAATGGCACCAGCATGGAGCAATGGCCGTGCAATGGCGGCGACTGGCAGCGGTGGAGCTACGACGCCAACTCGGGCCTCATTCGAAGCCAGCGCGACCCCCGCTTTTGCCTCGACAACAGCGGCACCTTCGCCGATGGCGCGAACCTGGTCCTTTGGAGCTGCAGCGGCAACGCCAATCAGCGCTTTACTCTCGACACCTCGAGCGGCGCGATTCGGATGCGGACCTACCCGCAGCAGGTGCTGGACGTCACTAATCTGAGCAACGCCGCCGGGGCACCGGTCGAGACCTGGTCCTGGTGGGGCGGCGCCAACCAGATCTGGAGCCTCGTGCCCTGACCGCGAGCGGTCGGGAAGGGTGACGAGCGGTCGGGAGCGGTGGGCCCGCTCTCGACCGCGAGTCGTCGCGGCTGCTGCGGGAGGGGGACGGACGGCGTCGGCTCGAGCCGCAAACGCGCGGCCTCGAGGCGCCGGGGCGGCGCTACTTCGCGGAGTCAATCTCGTACTTGCGGAGCCGATAAGCGAGCTTCGGCCGGCTGATGCCCAAGGTCCTGGCGGCGAGGGAGAGATTGCCGTTCGATTTGACCACCGCCGCGCGCAGCATGGCGGCCTCGGCTTCGGCCAGGCGCTGGATGTCTCCCGGCCCGGGAAGCGCTTCGGGGCCCGGCATGACGCGATCGGGCGCGAGGACGATGTTGCCGTTGCGCTGCAGGGCGAACGAGGACGAGTCGAACTCTTCTCCAGAGGTAAACAGGTGGCAGAGGTCGAGCGCGCCGCCGCCGTCGGACAGGATGACGGCGCGCTCGATCATGTTCTCGAGCTCGCGGACGTTCCCGGGCCAGTCGTAATTGAACAGCGCGTGGACCGCCCGCTCTCGAAAGCCGGTGATCACCTTGCCGTGCTTGGCGGCGAAGCGCTGCAAGAGCCAATTCATCATCAGCGGGATGTCGTCGCGGCGCTCCCGCAGCGGCGGCACCTTGATGGGGAAGACGTTGAGGCGAAAGAACAGGTCCTCCCGGAAGGTCCCGGCCTTCACCGCCTGGCGGAGGTTGACGTTGGTGGCGGACACGACGCGCACGTCGATCTTCCGCGTCCGCGTGTCCCCCACCCGCTCGATCTCCCCTTGCTGCAGCGCCCTCAAAAGCTTGCTCTGCGCCGTGAGGCTGAGCGTGCCGATCTCGTCGAGGAAGAGCGTGCCGCCGTGGGCGCGCTCGTTCCAGCCCGGGTATTTCTCCTCCAGCCAGTCGCGGCAATCCGGGGTCATGCCGGCAGCCGGGTTCCACCAGACGGTCGGCCGCCAGAACCACACGCCCAGGTGATAGGCGTGGTGCTGGTAGTTGAACTCGTTGATCATCTTCTCCCAGTACCAGGGGAGCTCGAGGCCCAGGTCGATGAGCGAGCGCTCGAATTGGCCGACGATCCACTCCTGCATGAACTCCTTGAACGACTGCTTCCGGTGCTGGAGCGGCGTGTAGTAGTCCATCGCCGGGCCGGTGAGGACGCCGAAGATGCGCCAGGCGCGGGCGATGGCCATGTCCACCAGCTTCTGCGCCTCCTGCTTGCGCCCGTTGCTGATGAGCACCTCGAGCGCGGGCCCGCCTATCTGCGCGTGGCGCGATTCGTCGGTCTGGATGCTGGAGATGAGGCTCGAGAACGTGTAATCGCGCGCCTCGGCGGCGTCGGCCGCCAGCCCCAGGAACTGCATGTTGGTGAAGCCCGTCTCGAAGGCGAAGGTGAGCATCACCGCGATGTCGGTGGCGCTCCGGCCCAGGAAGAGGTCGTCGAAGGTGTGGCGCGCGGCGATCGCGCCCCACTCGTTGGAGTGGTAGGCCTTGTGGGCCCAGTCGAATTGCCGGTCCTTGGAGCAGTGCTCGTGGGGAAAGAAGAGCTGCAGCTGGGCGTGGCGGTTCTCGTCGAGCATGCCGTAGGTCGCCATGTTGCGCATGCCCGGCGCCCGGCCGAAGCGCACCATCCGCGCCTCGGCGCTCATGGCCCCGTATTCGCCCAGGGCGATGGCGCCGTAGTGGGCCTTGAGAATGGACAGCCAGCCCGGGTCGGCCTCCTGGAGAAGGCGATTGCGCTCCAGCGCCGCCTTCACAGAATAGGCGCCTGCGTCCTTCTCGCGCTGAATGCGCACGTATTCGGGGAACGAGACCTTGTAGGGCTCGTCGTAGACTTCCCACTTCTCCACCGGCACGCCCTTGGCGCCGGTCATCACGTCGGGGAAGAGCTCGGACTCTGCCACGTAGGTGGGCGTCCAAGTGGTTCGGCGCGCAATCTCGTACCACTCGCTGCGGTCCAACAAGGCCATGGTGGTGCCTCCTCTTTCGCGGGGCTGGCTCTCGCTTCGAATCGGTGAGGCTGCGGCTCGCCATTTGAGCAAGCGCGGTGCCACCGGGCCGGACGCCCTCGAACGCGGCGCTGCGCCACGGCGCAGGCCGTGGGCTCCCGGGGCTCCTTCGATTTGATGCGTCGGGTCACGCAAGGCGTTCACCCTGGATTTCACCATTTGGTGAAATACCATGGCTTCTGAGATTGTCGATGATTGTCATGATTTCATGAAAATCTCGAGAATAGGCTCCGCTGTCGCGACGCGTTACGCGCCGGCCCGATCCGGCGAGGTCCTTAGCTTCAGGGCGGGCCCGCGTGACCGCTGATGTGCTTTCACATAGAGTTGTAGATTCGACGCGAGGTCGCTATGAGCAGGACCAAGACGCCCGGCGCCAAGAAGGCCGTGAGCTTGAGGCGAGACCGGCGCAACGCCTACGGGGAGAACGCCAAGGCGTCGCGCAAGGCCATCCCGCGACGAAAGGCGCTCTCCCAGCGCTCGGCCCGGCGCGCCGCCGCGGTGGCGATCCACGGCCTCGCGCAGGAGTCCTCGGCCCACGTCGAAGAGCCCTCGGACCGGCGCCTCGCGGACGCGAGAGCCAAGGTCCGCCGGGGGTTCCGCAAGTCCCCCGACCCGCCGCTCGGAGAGCGGGTGGAGAAGAAGCTCGCCCATCGCCGCCTGCTCGACGCCGAAGGCGACCGCCAGCGCCGGCGATAGAGCCAGAGGCTCGCCTTCGACTGCTGGGTGCCCGGCATGGCGCCGACGTTCTCACTTTGATAAGACCCCTTCTCGAGATGAAAAGGAGGCCCCGCATGCGCGCCGCCGACCTGGACCTGCGAGAGCTGCTCCAATTCGACCCCGAGGGCGGCGTCATTCGCTTCGGCGGTCAGCGCGCGCTGGTGCTCGACGCGGTGGCGCTCGGCATCCTGCGCCGCGAGCTCATCGAGACGATCGGCCTCTCCGGGGCGCGCGGCATCCTCACTCGGTTCGGCTACGCGCACGGCTGGCGAACCGCCGAGAGCCTTCGCGCCGCCTTCCCCTGGGACGACCCGGACGAATGGCGCCAGGCCGGCGGTCGCCTCCACACGCTGCAGGGCCTGGCCGTCGTGGAGGCGACCGCGGCCGACGGCAGCGATGCCCAGCACCTCGCCGACGCCCTCTGGCACGACTCCTACGAGGCCGACCAACACCTGCTTCACTTGGGCCAGGCGGAGGAGCCGGTGTGCTGGACGCTCACCGGCTTCGCCAGCGGCTACCTCTCGCTCTGCCATGGCCGGGAGATCCTCTGCGTTGAAAGGCGCTGCCGCGGCCAGGGCGACGCCGCCTGCCACCTCGTCGGCCGCGCCCGCGAGGACTGGGGCGAGGCCGCCGCCCAGCACCTCCCGTTCTACCGGAAGGAGTGCATGGACAAGGCGCTCCTCCACGTGACCGACGAGCTCAAGCGCGTCGAGCAGCAGCTGCGCGCGCGCAGGCGGGCGCTCGGGCCCGCCGCGCGGGCGGTCGACCGCTCCGGGCTCATCGCGCAGAGCGAGCCCATGCTGCGCGCCCTCGAGCTGGCGCGCAGGGTGGCGCAGGTCGACTCCACCCTGCTCGTCACCGGCGAGAGCGGCGTCGGCAAAGAGCGGATCGCCCGGCTCATCCACGACGAGTCCAAAAGGAGGTCGGGGCCCTTCGTGGCCATCAACTGCGGGGCGGTGCCCGAGAGCCTGCTCGAGTCCGAGCTCTTCGGCCACGCCAAGGGCGCCTTCACCGGCGCCGCGCAGGACCGGCCCGGCCTCTTCGAGGCGGCGAACGGCGGGACGCTGTTCCTCGACGAGATCGGCGAGGTTCCGCCGGCGATGCAGGTGAAGCTCTTGCGGGCGCTCCAGCAGCGCGAGGTGCGCCGCGTCGGCGAAAACCAGAGCCGAAAGGTCAACGCGCGCGTCATCGCCGCGACCAACCGCGACCTTTCCGCCGAGATCCGCGCGGCGCGCTTTCGCCAGGACCTCTACTACCGCCTGCGCGTGGTGGAGCTGCGCGTGCCCCCGCTGCGCGAGCGCCGCGACGACATCTTGCCCCTCGCGCGCGCCTTCCTCGTCGACGCCAGCGCCCGCACCGGCCGAAAGATCTCCGCGCTGACTCCGCGGGCGGCGAACCGGCTGGTGCGCTACGCCTGGCCGGGCAACGTGCGAGAGCTCGAGAACGCGGTCGAGCGCGCCGTCGTCTTGGCTCAGGGCCACCGCCTCGATCTCGACGACTTCCCCGAGGAGGTCGGGCTCGCGCTCCCCGGCGCGGGTGCGCAGGGCGACGCGCGGTCGCTGGAGGCGGTCGAGCGCGACCACATCCTCGCGGTGCTCCGCGCCAACGGCGGCAACAAGGCGAAGGCGGCGCAGCAGCTGCAAATCGGCATCGCCACCCTCTACCGCAAGCTGAAGCAGTACGAGGCCCCGCCCCGGCGCTGACAGCTTCTAGCCGAACTGCACCGACCGCTTCGTGAACGCGCTGTCCATCCACCACCCCGTGATGGGGAAGGTGGTCTTCGGTCGCTCGTCCGCGACCGCGCCGGCCGCGACCAGGAGCGGCGCGTAGTGGTCCCAGCCCGGATGCGCCAGTCGCGCTCCCGGGGCGCGCTCCAGGAAGCGCTCGAGCGACTCAAGGTCCAGGCGCGTCAGCGCGCTCTCGGCCCAGGCGTCGAACTCGCGCGCCCACTCCGGGATCCCCGGGCGGAACGCGTAGCGCATGTTGTGCGTCAAGAACCCGCTCGCGAAGAGGAGGACGCCTTCGTCGCGCAGGGGCGCGAGCGCGCGGCCGAGCTCGACGAGCCGCTCCGGCACGAGCTCGGGGAGCGACAGCTGGATCACCGGGATGTCGGCGCTCGGGTACATCCCCAGGAGCGGGACGTAGGTCCCGTGGTCCAGACCGCGCCCCGGGTCGTCGGCGCACGCGATGCTCTTCTGCTTCAGCAGCTCGCGAACGCGCGCCGCGAGCTCCGGGGCGCCGGGCGAGGGGTATTTCAGACGGTAATACTTCTCGGGAAATCCGAAGAAATCGTAAACGAGCGGCCAGGGCTCCGTCGCGCCCAAGGTGGCCGTCTTCTCCATCCAATGCGCCGAGACCGAGAGGATGCTCTTCGGGCGCGGCAGCGCCTTCGCCCACCCGGCGAGCTCGCCCATCCACACCTCGTCGTCGAGCAGCACCGGCGCGCCGTGCGCCGCGTAGAGGACCGGCATTCGCCCACTCGGTGCGTTCGCCTTCGTCTCCTCTGAAGTCGCCATGGCCTTCCTTTCCTGGCGCAGATTCCCGGCGGCCATCCATGGCAGCGCCGCGATCGCGCGAAGCACGTCTCGTCGATTCATGGTCCCTGCACCTCAGGCGAGGTCGAACACGAGCACCTCGGCGTCCTCGCCCGCGCTCAACTCGAAGCTCGTCTCGAAGCTGAGGGCCGCGCCGTCTCCTTCGCCCAATGGCGCGCCGTTGAGGGTAACGGCGCCGGCCGCCACCTGAACCCAGGCGTGCCGCCGCGGCCCCAGAGCGCCCGCGACAGACTTGCCTTGCGAGAAACGAGTCGCGAAGAGCGCCGCGTCCTGGTGCCACGAGAGCGACCCGCCCCGCCCGTCGCGCGAGGCGATGAGCCGCAGGCCGTCGCGCAGGTCGCCCTGCTCGAAGCGCCTCTGCTCGTAGCCGGGGGTGAGCCCCTTCTTCTCCGGGAGCATCCAGATCTGAAGGAAATGCACCGGCTCGCTCTTCGAGGGGTTCCACTCGCTGTGAAAGACGCCGGTGCCGGCGCTCATCCGCTGTACGTCGCCGGGCTTTAGGGTCGAGCCGTTCCCCAGGCTGTCCTTGTGCTCGAGGGCTCCCGACAAGACGTACGAGACGATCTCCATATCCCGGCGCGGGTGCGTGCCGAAGCCCGAGCTCGGCCGAACGCGGTCGTCGTTGACGACGCGCAGGGCCCGAAAGCCCATGCACGAGGGGTCGTAGAACTGGTCGAAGGAGAACGTGTGCCGGCTGTCGAGCCAGTCCGTCATCGAGCGTCCTCTGTCATCCGCGCGGCGAACCGTGATCATGGCGTCCTTCTCCTGGCAGACAATTGTGCACAGGTCATGCCCGGCGCTCCTACCGCCAGATTTCAGCCGGTTGACCAAGAGCGGCGCGCGCCGTTCCTCTCATCATGATATTCCACCTCTCATTATGAGAATTGGCTCCACACCGGCGGGCGCCGAGGCGATGGTGTCTTGAAGCAGCCGCCGCGGCGCCGCGCCTCCGGACCGAGCCGCGCCAGGTCCGATGGCGGGCCAGCCGCCGTCGCAGGGCAAGATGACGCCGTTGAAATTGGAGGCTTCCTCCGAGGCGAGGAATGTGATGCCGGCCGCCAGCTCCTCGGGCATCGCCACGATCGGGATGATTTGCATGGACTTGCCCAGGCGCTCCGGCATGAGCTTCGAGCCCTCTTCGGCCAATCGAAGCGCGCTCGCGCCCGATGCCGGCGCCGGCGGCGACGGGGGCCATGTCAGCAAAGCGCTTTGCATTTGGCATGTTGCTCTCCTTTTCTTCGCACTTCGACCGTTGGAAGCCACCCCGGCCATCCAACTCCTCGAATATAGCGAGGAGCAGGGCGCCGAGTTCGTCCAATCCGCTCGAGTGAAGCCCGGCGTCTTGATTTCTTCGAAGGAAGTGTTTAGTCTGCGCCGCGAATTGAACGAGGCGGTGCACCCGATGAAGCTCGCGCAAACATTCCAGGGACAGCTCGAAGCGGCCATGAATGCCCGTGCGGCAGCACCCTATCTGCGCCCCGTCTTCGGTCGCCTCCTGGCACAGCAAGGGAGGTCGAACCCACTCTTCGATTCAGGCCCGCCCGACCCCTGACAGATCTCTTCTTTACGTAGAAGGATCCCAGGGCCGGGCGAGCGAAGAGCTCCCCGGCCCTTTTCGTGGGGAAGGCCCCCGCGCCGCCGAAGGCGACCGGAAAAGCTTCAGCAGTTACAGCGTCGCAGAGCAACGACGAAGCCGATTCAGCCCTGGCTTGAAGCCTGGAGGCTGAAGAAGCGCTCCTTTCTCGTCGAAGGCGCAGGAGGTGGCAGCCTTCAGACAGCGGTTTTCACCGAATGGGGATGTTGACCGTAAGGGACGGATGCGGGCTGTAAACCCGCCGCCATGCGCCAACCCGGTTCGAGTCCGGGCATCCCCGAGCATGAAGTGGCAGCTCCGAAGGATGGTCGTGGCGGGTCGGTCGAGTCAGCGTCGAATGGGCGAGCAGCAGCCCGAGTAGATCCAGCGGTCGGTCTTTGACATTTCGATAGCAGTGGCGACGACACTTCTTCATCGCAAGAGGAGAGGTGCGTCCAGACGGGCCTTTTGTTTCCTGTTTCGTGGTGGAATCGCGGATGATTCATCCGCGATCCAGGGTTCGATTCCCTGGGGGCTCGGTCATTTTCATGCGGGTACAGCTCGAGGGTCGAGCGCAGGCCTTCCAAGCCTTGAGACGAGGGTTCGATTCCTCTACCCGCTTTCCGGGTTTCATCCTTGGGGACTCGTCTAACGGCAGGATGGCTGGCTCTGAACCAGCTCGTCGGGGTTCGAATCCCTGGTCCCCAGCACGCGCCTGAGCGTTCGCGCTCACAGGCGCAAACGGCCTTGGTGGTCTATTGGCGTGGACGGCGGCCTTTCAAGCCGCTTGGCGAGGATTCGATTCCCTTCCATGGCAACGATGGCCATCCATTGCATCTTCCGCTTCACGCGCTGGACGCGCGCGCGGGCCTCCTAAGCCCGCGGCGCCGGGTTCGACTCCCGGGCGAAGCATGCCGAAAAGCTTGGTGCTTGCCGAGTGGCGCTCGGCGCTGTTCCGCGGCGCCCGTGTGAACGGGCTTTGGCCGCGGGCCATCGCGCTCGCGCGTTCTGCGTTTCTTAGGCGAGCACCCGGACGGACCGCCGAACGGTCCACCCAAAGGAGCCTTTGGCTCCACTGACCTAGCTCAGACTGGTAGAGCACGAGATGCGTCAATCTCGAAGTCTCGGGTTCGAATCCCGAGGTCAATCGCGGCGCTCCCGCCAAAGAGCCGTCGCTCGAAGCACCAAGCTGCCCTCGGAAAGGGCGAGCGCCCGCGCGTTGCAGCGCTGCCGCCAGCGGCCGGAGTCGAACGCGAGCGGTTCCGTCGCGAGCGCCCGGTCGTCCGCGGCGGCCCACCGACGCGATACCGCTCGCCGGCCCTGGGCCGCAGGCTAAAGGTGCTCGGCGACCGCGGGCGGCGGGAGCGCTTCTTTATCTTTTACTCATTTCTCTTCCGGCGCAGCGCTCGGAGGAGACCGGGCGTCCCCTTGGTCGTCCGACCATCAACGACCGCGAAAGGAGTTCGTTATGAAGCTCGATATTGCATCGCACGAACGCGTGTTCCTGGTCCGGGACGGGCGCGCGGTTCGCTACCTCGCCCCGGGGCGCCACCGGTTCTATGCCCTGCTCGACCGACTCGAGGCCCAGCGCATCGACACCCGCGAGCTCCTCGCCGACCTCGACGGCGACCGGGTCGCGCTCGTCCCCTCGGACGAGCTGATGCTCGTCGAGGTCGCCGCCCACCAGCGGGCCGTGGTCTATCGCAAGAGTCGACCGGTGAAGTGGCTCGGCCCGGGCCAGCATCAGGTCTGGACGGTCGAGCGGGTCTTCAAGGACGCCGCGCGGTCGGTCTCTGCACCGGCCGTCAGGGTCGAGGTCCTCGACACCGACGCCGTTCGAGTGTCGCCGCTCCGAGACGAGCTGCGCGCGCTGGCCCCGGCCAGCGACTACGTCGAGGCGACGGCGCCCGAGGGTTCGGTCGTCCTCCGCTACGTCGACGGCGTTCTGGATGAGGTCCTTCCCGCGGGCCGCCACGCGGCCTGGACGACCGTCCACAAGGTCCAGCTCGCGGTCATCGACCTGCGAGAGCGGGTGCTCCCGGTGACCGGCCAGGAGGTCATGTCCAAGGACCGCGTGTCGCTGCGGCTCAATTTGTCGGCGGCGTTTTGCGTGAAGGACGCCCGCCGGCTGGCGACCGTGGCCCGCGCGCCGGACGACATGCTCTACCTGGCGATGCAGCTCGCCGCCCGCGAGGCGGTCAGCGCGCGGACGCTCGACGAGCTGCTCCAGGACCGCGACGACGTGGCCTCCGAGATGCACCGGGCGGTCGCGTCGCGGGCGGAGGTCGTGGGGCTCGAGCTCATCCGCTTTGGCGTGAAGGACATCGTGCTGCCGGGCGAGATGAAGGCGCTGCTCAATCGGGTCATCGAGGCGCAAAAGGAGGCCGAGGCGAACGTCATCCTCCGCCGTGAGGAGACGGCCGCCACCCGCTCGCTCGCGCAGACCGCGAAGGTCCTGGGCGAGAACCCGCTGCTCGTCCGCCTCAAGGAGCTCGAGGCGTACAAGGAGCTCGCCGCGAAGGTGGGCCAGGTCCACGTCGTCCTCGGCGAGGGCGGCCTGTCCAAGCTCGAGCTCAAGATGTGAAAAGGGCCCGCGGAGCCGCCGTGCTCCGCGGGCCGTCATCGTCGCTTCGGCTAGACCGCGCGGGCAATCGTCAGGCGAAACACCGGCGGGATCGCCCCGGCGATGGATCCGTCCGAAAGGCGCAGGTATCGCTGCTCCATGGCGGCGGTATCGAGCTCTTCTTCCAAGGCGAAGCCGCGCGCCTTCAGAAACGGCTCCATCTCCCCCGGCTTCGTGCGAAACCGGATCGGCTCGCCAGGGTGGTTCGCCCTCATCGACGCGCGCAGGCCCTGGGCGGCAGCCGCCCCGCCCGCCCCCATCACGTGGTCGAAGGCCACCGCGCTTCCGGGAGCGGAGCATCGGCGAATCGCGCGCAGCGTCGCGTCGACCGCGGCTTCGTCGAGGTAGTAGATGACGCCCTCCCAGACGAAGAGCGTCCGCTCGCCTGCGACAAAACCCGCGCGCGAGAGCACTTCCGCCAAAGGCTGCTTCGCCAAGTCGGCCGGCACGTACGTGAGCGATGGCGGCGGCTCTATCGCCTCGCGCTTCAAGATCGCCACCTTGCGCGCCTGCGTCGGCGCGGCGTCGACCTCGAAGAGCCTGGTCGCGCGGACCCGCTCGCGAAACCGGTACGGCCGGCTGTCGTACCCGGCGCCCAGAAAGACGAGCTGAGGAGTCGCCTCGTCCAGGGCAGCTCCAACCACCTGGTCGAAGAACGCCGTCCGCGCCACGAGGTACGGGTAGGTCCCTCCCGCAACCGACTCGATGATCCAGCGCCATTTCGCCTCGTCTCCGAGCGCTGCTTTTCTGTGATCGGCCAGGAACAGGCGGGCCATCGTGTCCGCGCCTCGCACTTCTAGGCGCGCGTCCTGAACGGCCAGCGCGCGCATGAAGGCGACCGATTCCGCCGTCCCAGAGGGAACCTGCTGAACTCCCATCGGCGGCTCCTCGCCGGCACCTTGGCTGTCGGGGACTTCAGCGGCGGCGTGATCGAGATCCACCTGTCGGCGGCCTCGAGATCCACCCGGTCGTTGAGGCGAGGGAGTCGGAGTAGCTCTCAGGGCGAGAAGTATCCGGAGGACCCCTTCGGCGTGACGGTCGAGGGATGCGACCCCGGAAGAAGGTCCGCAGTCGGCGGTGTAGCGAGTGCAGGAGTTGGTACTCCCCCGATCCTCGCGCGGCGGAGACGCAGCATGCATGCAGCGAAGCCTGTCGCCAGGCGAGACGCAAGCGACAGGCGCGCGAACGTCGAGCGAAGGCGCCTGAGGAGTTCCGGAAGGCGGAGCAGGCGCGACAAGCCCGATGCCGGGCCCAGAAGAGAGCCCTGCGATCGGGCGCGGGGCCGCCGGAGGCGGGCGACCAGGGGGGCTCGTTCGGCGCGCGACTCGAGGACGTGCTCGAGCTGGCGCTGGCGACTCCGCGGCCTTCTCGCGCTGCCCTGACCGAGGCGCTGCGTGAGCTGTGCTCGTGCGCACCAGGCGCGGGAGCAGGCCCGTGACCTGTGGAGCGATGTCACGCGCCGGCTTCGGCGGCCAAGTTGGCGCGGCAGCAGGGGAAACCTCGGGGTTTTGCGCAGAGCGGAGCAGTGTCACGCGCATGCTTCGGCGTTCGGCGGCGCCGGCGAGTCGCCGTTTTCCCTCTGAGGAGCCGTCAGGCAGCGGGTGACCGCAGGTACGTGTCACGCGCCGGCTTCGAGCTCTCTCAGAGGGAAAAACGGCCCCTGTCACGCGCCGGGATGGCCAAGGATCTCGGTGAGGGCGCACGGTGGCGCGCATGACGGGCGTGTCGACCGCGAGCACCGAGATGGCGCCGAGCGAGCTGGGCGATTCGCTCTTGGCGGTGCGACTGTGCGCGGGCGAGGCCACGCAGCAGATGCAGCTGTCGCTCTCGAAGCTCGGGCAGCTGACGCCGGTGCAGGCCTTTCGAATGGGCGAGAAGCTGGAGGTCTTCGATGGACTCAAGCGGTTGAGCGCCTCGCGCGAGCTTGGGTGGTCGAAGCTGCGCGTCGAGGTCCACGGCGTCGACTCTGCAGGGGCGAAGGTGCGGCTGTTGCGCTGCAACGCCGGGGCGGGTCTGTGCGAGCTCGAGGAGGGCTGGCTGGTGCGCTCCCTCTATCGCGACGACCACGTGAGCCAGCCGCAGATCGCGATTCTGCTCGGGCGGGACAAGAGCTGGGTGTGTCGGCGTCTGGCTTTGGCAGAGGACCTGTCGGACGAGCTGACGGCGAATGTGCGGCTGGGGCTGTTGTCGGCCACCGCGGTGCGAGAGCTTTCGCGGTTGCCGCGCGGCAACCAGGACGCTGTGGGCCTGGTGGTAGCCCGACGAGGGCTGACCACGCGGCAGACCGCGCGCCTGGTCGATTCGCTGCTCGCGGCCCAGGAAGCGGAGTGGCCGGCGCTGCTGGAGCGAGCCAGCGCACCCATGGCCGCCGAGTCCCCCAAGGGCAGTGCACCGCGGCGCACGCCCGGCGAGCAGATGGTCGCGGACGCCTGGGCGATGAAGCGCCTCTCGACGCGCCTGCACGCGCGGCTCTTGGAGCGGTCGCTGGCCAGCTTGGGAGCGCCGGCGTGCGAGGTGGTCTCGCGCGAGCTCGTCGAGCTGCGCGGTGCGCTGGCCGCCCTGACCCGGACCCTCGACGCGCGCCTCGGGGCGCCAGGAGCCTCCGATGCTTCCGCTTGACCCGCAGCTGGTCCACGACGTGGTGCAGCTCGACAAGGAGGGGATGACTTGGCGCGCGATCGCGCGGGCCCTGCACATCAGCCGAAACACCGTGCGGCGCATCGTCAAGAGCCACCAGGAGGCGCGCGAAACTGCGCACTCGGCGCTGCCACGGGTGCGCGGCTCGCGCCGCCGCGCCTCGAAGCTCGACCCCTTTCGCAGCCTGATCACCGAGCTGCTCGAGAAGTATCCGGACATCACCGCGCAGCGGGTCTTCGAGCATTTGCGCGACGAGCATGGCTACGCAGGCGGCGACACCATCGTGAAAGTCCTGGTGAGCAACCTGCGCCCGAAGTTGCCGCCCAAGCCGAGCCTCCAGACGCCGCCGCGGGTGCCGGGGGACATGGGCGAGTGCGACTGGTCGCCCTACCCGGTGGAATTCGCCCATGCGCCGTCCATGACCCTGCAGGCCTTCGGATACGCACTGCGCTACTCGACCCGGAAGTACTTCGGCTTCTTCGAGAGCAACGGCCTGCACCCTTTGATGGACGGCCACCGCCACGCCTTCGCGCGCTTCCAGGGCGCCGCGCGCCGGTGCACCTACGATAGCCAGAAGCCGGTGGTGCTGCGCTGGGAAGGCAACCAGCCGATCCTCAATCCCCGCTTCGTCGATTTCGCCACCTATTACGAATTCTCCGCCGTCGCCGTGCGCCATGCCCCCAACCGCAAGCCCCGGGTCGAGCGGAGCTTCTGGGAGCTCTCCCTCAGCTTCTTCCGGGGCCGCTCATTCCGCGACCTGGCCGACCTCGAGGCCCAGCTCTCCCGGTGGATGGACACCATCGCCGACCTGCGCCCCATCAAGCGGATGAAGCGGCGCACGCGGATGGAGCTCTTCGCCGAAGAGCAGTCGCTGCTGCGGCCGCTGCCGCGCCACCCCTACGACACCGCGCGGGTGCTCTACAAGCTCTGCAACCTCGAGGGCTTCATGACCTGGGAGACCAATGAATATTCCCTGCCCTATGAATACGTCACCGAGATTCTCCCGGTGCGCATCACCGAGAATGAGCTCTTCGTCTACAAAGCGGACCTGACCTGCCTGGCACGGCACGAGCTCAGGCCTCGCGGCGCGCAGCAGCAGTCAATCCTGCCGGGGCATCGGCCCCCGCGCGCCGAGGGCGGGCCCGACCTCGAGCACCTGCGGCGCGCATTCCAGGATCTTGGGGGGCCCGGAGCGGAGTACCTGGCGGCGCTCGAGCGGCGCGACTCGCGGTCGGCCGGCTACCACGCGCGCAAGGTCCTTTCGCTGCGCGAGGGCTACGACACCGCCGAGCTCTGCAAGGCGCTCTCGCACGCGCTCTGCTTCGGCGCTCTCGAGCACGTCAGCATCGAGAAGATCCTCAACGCCCGCTCCGACCGCCGCCGGCTCGACGAGTACGTCGCCGCGGCCTCGGCCAAGAAGCTCAAGAGCGCCGTCGCCCAGAGCTGCACCGAGCCGCGCGACCTCGCCGAGTACGACGCGCTGCCGTGCCGCGGCACAGTCCCCGAGCCCCAAGGAGAAGCGACATGCGAGCCCCCACCTCCCTCAAAGGCCCCGCCGCCGAAGCCCGGGAGCGCATCGAGCGGCACCTCGACCGACTCGGTCTGAGGGGGCTTTCCATCGATGCCTATCTGGCCTGGGTCAAGGAGCACCAGCCCTCGGACCTGGAAGCCGCCGAGCAGCTGCTCGCTGCGGCGGCCGCCATCAAGCGCGAGCGCAGCATCGAGTGGCGCATCAAGGGCAGCGGCATGAAGGTCCGCAAGACCATGGCGGCCTTCGACTGGGACTTCCAGCCCAAGCTCGATCGCCGCTTCGTCGAGGAGCTCTTCGCGCTCTCCTTCGTCCAGCGGCACGAGGACCTCTTGATCACCGGTAAGAGCGGGACCGGCAAGAGCCACATCCTGCAGGCTCTCGCGGTCCAAGCCTGCGAGCAGGAGTGGATGGTGCGCTACGCCCGGTGCGTCGACCTGGTCGACCACCTCTACGCCGGCCTGGCCGACGGCTCCTACGAGCGGCGGATGAAGAGCTGGTGTCGGCCCACGCTCCTGGTGATCGACGACGTCGGACTGGGCCAGCTCAAGCGCCGCGACGACGAGCCGACCGCGGCCCACATGATCTTCACCCTCTTGGATCGCCGACACGGCAGCGCCAGCACGGCGATCACGTCGAACATCAGGCTCTCCTCATGGGGCAAGTACCTGGGCGACGCTACCCTGGCCGCGGCGGTCCTCGACCGCCTGGCGGCGACCTCCATCCGGATCGACATCGACGGGCCGAGCTTCCGGCAGCACCAGGCGCACCAGCGGGCCAAGGAGCAGGGACACGAGCTCCCGGTGGAGGAACCCCATGATTGAGAGGCCGCCGCTGACGCTCAACCTCCCGCCGCTCGACGGCCCCACCGCGGCTTGGCTGCTCGACCTCTGCGGCCAGCTCCAAGTCGCGCTCTGGCAAGAGTACGGCGACGAGGTCGAGGCCCACTGGACTGCGACCGAGCCCAACCAGCTCCTCTACGGGCCCCTGCAGCCCGCCTCGCGCAAGAGGCGCTGATACCGCGATTCTGCCCGGGCCGCAGGTGTGGCCCTCAGAGCGGGCTCCGCTGGCGAGCGTCCCGCGACCGCGACGGAATGCCTGCGGCCCGGGCGCCCTTCATCACCGCGACAGACTGACCGCCGGAGGCGCCCGACCCGCCTTCGGCGGTCGGCGTTTTGATCCCGCTCCGGAATGGGGCCCGGGCCCTGACGAGTCCAGCGCGGGGACAGCGCCTCGTTTCCGCGATCCGTAGACGGCGGGGACGGCTCGCCCGCCTCCGTATTCGCCCGCACCCTTCTGACGGCCTGCGCCCGCAACCCCGCAACCGAGACTGGATCGCCAAAACCGCCGAGAGTGGATCACCTCCACGCCGCCGCCGAAGTGTCGGGGATATACATGGCCGCTCCTCGCTGCGCCGACCGCGCGCAGGCTCACTCGTTCGCGTCGTCCTCGCTGAGGAGCCGATAGAGAGACTTGCGCGCGTCTTTGAGGATCTTCTTGGCGTCCGCGACCTGCGCGGCGTTGCCGGAGCCGATCACCTGCCTCGCCGCGGAGGCGACCTCGCCCAGAAGCTTCATGAGCTCGAGGGTCTGCTCGCGGGCGTCTCCGCCGATAGACTCCCACGGCGCGGACACCTCGTCCGAGTGCTCTTTCACGTACGCGCGGCCCTTCTCGCTGAGCTGGAAGCTGCGGCCGGCGCCGCTCGACTCCGCGCTGATCAGCCCTTCGTCCTCGAGCTGCTGCAGCGTCGGGTAGACCGAGCCCGAGCTGGGCCGCCACATCCCGCGGCTGCGCTGCTCCAGCTCCTGCATGATCTGGTAGCCGTTCAGGGCCTTCTCGGAGAGCAGCGCCAAGATCGCCGCGCGAATGTCGCCCCGGCGCGCCCTCGCGCCGGCAGCGAACATGTCCCAGGGGAAGCGGCGAAACGGGTGGCCACCTCGGCCAAAGCCGAACGGCGCGCCGCCGCCCTCGTGTCCCCCGGAGCCGCGGTGCCTTCGGGCGCCCATCGCCCACAGCACCCGGTCTTCCCAACCGATGCCACCCGTTCTCTCGGAGAAATGCGGTTCATGCTCTGACATGGTTCGCTCCTTGTGGGTCGCGACAGGCGCCGAACGGCGTCATGTCGAGATACGTTTACGATATATCGCGACACGTCTTTGTCAGAATCCGGGCGGCGCGCGCCAGGACCTTTGCCCCTCGCGTTGAGCGCGCCGGGCGAGCCCGCATCGGCGGGCCCCCAATCGAGGCCCAGACCGAGGCACCGCGCATCGCACGCAGGCCCGCCGAGGACATGCATCGGTGGGCCCCGACCGAGGCGCCAATCGCGGCGAGCGCCGCCGCCTGTGAGCGAATGGCCGACCACCTCGACATCTCCCTCGAGGCAATGCGAGGCTCTTTGCGCTGCGCCCCGAATGCCTCGAGGGACCGCTCTTCACAACACTGGAGGCCTCGGGTCCGAAGCCCTTGGGAAGGAAAACCCGCTGCCGCGGCTCCCGCGGCGCACAAGGAGGACGCGCCATGTCGAATCATCGTTTTGGAAAGCATCCCGCGAAGCACGATTACCGCACGCTCCGCTTCCGGACCTACCTGAAGCCGGGGCTCGCGCCGCCCCCGGCCTCCTACGACGTCCTCCAAAAGGTCTACGCCAACCTCAAGATGCAGGACCCGACCGCGCTCTTCCCCATGGACGGAAACGACGCCTACGGCGACTGCACCATCGCCGCGTTGGCGCACGCGGTGACGACCTACCGCGGCATGGTCGGCAAGGAGCTCGTCCCCTCGAAGCAGGCGGTCCTGAAGCTCTACCTGCATCTGACCGGCGGCGTCGACTCGGGCCTGAGCGAGCTCGATGTGCTCGGCTACTGGCGCAAGAGCTCGTTCCAGGGCGACAAGGCCCTCGCCTACGTGAGCATCGACCCGAAGAACCACACCCACGTGCAGCAAGCGGTCCAGATGTTCGGCGGCGTCTACCTCGGCTTCCAGGTGCAGCAGGGCTGCCTGCAGGACTTCGAGGCGCGCAAGCCTTGGACGCCGGGCCCGCTCACGAACGACGGGCACGCGGTGTTCGCGGTCGGCTACGACGCGAGCGGCGTGACCGTGCTCACCTGGGGCAACACGCAGCAAGGGACCTGGGCGTGGTGGGACGACTGCGTCGACGAGGCGTACGCCATCCTGCCTACCGACGCTCAGGAGTCCGGCTTCGCGCAGGGCTTCGACTTCGCGCAGCTGAAGGCGGACCTCGCGGCCGTCGCTTCTTGATCGGCTCTCTGCATCGCGTCGCCCGACCTCGATGCCGCGCGCATCCTGGTCGGGTGCCGCGGCCGCAGGGGGCATCATCCGCCCGGTGACGCCGCGACAAGCCCTACTGGCAATCGGGGTAGGCCAGGTCCCAGGTGACGACGGCGTCCACCGGCTGGGTCCCCATC
Source organism: uncultured delta proteobacterium (assembly GCA_963772225.1). Taxonomy (GTDB): domain Bacteria; phylum Myxococcota; class Myxococcia; order Myxococcales; family UBA5297; genus CAVYWD01. The sequence continues at coordinate 1,354,893 of CAVYWD010000001.1, forward strand.
GCGTCGAGCGGCACCGGGGGGCTGACCTCCGCGGTCTGGGTGGCCGAGAGGTGCGGGCAACGCCCCGGCGGGAGGGGAAGGATGCCGCTCCGGTACGCGCCCACTTCGTGCGTGTACGTCCCGTCGACGGCCAGCCCAGGAGTCACGACGCGATGGGAAGTGCCGGTGATTTGGACGCAGGGAAACTGGACGGAGTAGGTGCAGGCATCGAGGTCGACGAGGACCTGCGCGGGCAACCCGGGGCAAGGGGGATAGGCGCTGGGCATTTGGATGCCCTGAGCGGAGCCCTGAAGGTGGAGGTCGTCGGTGACGTAGCCGTCGTCGATGGTCGCGACGAACTCGTTGTCGAAGCTGCCGGCGCCGACCACGTCCTGGTCGGTCTCCTGCGCCCAGGCGCGCTGGCGCAGTCCCGACTGATTGCGCAGGGTAGCCGTGAGGGTGCTGCTCTCGTTGAAGCTGTTCTGACACGTGCCTGCCGCGCCGGACGACGGAAAGCGGGCGACGAGGGCAAAGGTGAACGTACCCCTCCAATAGGTCGAGTCGTCGAGGGAGCAACCACCATCGCCTTGCCCCGAATCACCCCCGACGCCCGACGCATCGCCGACATCGCCGACATCGCCGACATCGGCGGCGTCGGCAAGCGAGGCGTTACCCGCGTCGATCGGCAAGGCGTCGCGCGCGCCGGCATCCGGGCGGGTGGGGCCGTCGCCGCAGCTCGGGGCTACCGAAAGGAGAGCCGCACCTGCGAGGAACGCCGCCGGCAGAATGAGGTTTCGAATGGGCGCGCTCCTTCGCTCGAATACGAACCATAATACCACGACATTGCGCAAAGGGCTCGACGGCATAGCCGCTGTGATTTCCTTCGACGGTTTCTCAAGAATCCCGCGAGGAGCGGACCCCAAAACGCGCACCGAAGGGATTATTGCCGCCCATGGAGCCTGCGCCAGGCATTCGGCGGGGCGGGCGTTCCGTTCGCCCACGAGATCACCGCCCAGCGCACCGAGCGCGGCGCAGGCAGGCGCCAGCCGCCGTCGTGGGCGACGAGGCTTTGCCCCAAGTATTCCCGCAGCCGCTCCAGCTCCTCCGGCGTCGCGCCCGAGAGCATGGCGCCCAACGTCCGCAGCGCCTCGCCATGCGACGGGTACTGGCTCCACTGCTCCTTGCCGATGAGGGCGACGTCGGCGTGGATCCCCATCTCGTGCAGAAGCCCGACGACCACCACGTAGTCCGCGCGGCGCGCAAACGGCCGACCCGCCGCCTGGAAGATCTGCCGGTCGCTCGGGCCGTCTCCCACCGGAGCCACCACGCACGCCCGCCGCCGGGCGGCGCGGTCGAGCTTCGCGAGCGCCGCGCCCAGGTCTTCGACTATGAGCGAGCGCGAGGCGACTACCAGGTCGTGCGCGCCGATGCCGAGGCGGTCCCAGTCGTCCTCCCAGCTCCCCAGCACGGCGGCGACGTTCTGGACGCCCTCCTTCGCGCAGCGGGCGCGGACGAGGTCGAGCATCTCGGGCGAGAAGTCGACCGCGGTGACCGACGCGGTCCGCCGCGCCAGAGGGATGGCGAGGGTGCCCGCGCCGCAGCCCACGTCGAGCGCGGTCCATTCGGGCTCGGGCGCGAGGAGCCGCAAGACCAGCTCGGCGTAGCCCGAATCCGCCGCCTGTCCCGCGAACGCGCGAGCGCGGGCGCTCCAGCCCTCGGAGCCTGACGGCGGCCGCTGCCGCTGCCCCGCCCGCCACTCGCCTTCCCAGTCGATCATGTCCTCTCCTCGCGCTGCGCGGCCCGCGTCAGCTCCCGCACCCCATGCGAGCGAGCTCGGCGTGCGCCCCTGACCGCCGAGACGCCGGCTCAAGCAGCCCGCCGCAGCCTTCTCCGCCGGGTCGCAGGGCTACGCCCGAATCGGCCGCCACTGGCGCGAGGCCCCTTGGATGCCGCGCTCCGCGAACCCTTGCATCCGCACGTCCGCCGACGCCGACGGTGCCGCGCGGGGCGAGGACGCGGCCATCGCCTACCCTCCGATGGCCGCCAGGTTGTTGGCCATTCCGAATCGCCCCTCGCGCAGGGCATGCGACGCGGGCTTTTCCTCGACGGCCCGCCGGATGGCGCGCTCCAGCTCCGCGCGGCTGGCGCTCGAGTCGTCCTGCAGGTAGGGGCGCAGCGCCAGGCGCCGCTCGCCGAAGAGGCACGGCCGCAGCTCGCCCGCCGCCGAGACGCGCAGGCGGTTGCAGGTCGCGCAGAAGTGCTCGCCGTAGGGCGCGATGAGCCCGACCCGGCCGGCGTGGCCGGCGCGGCCGTAGGGGACCGCCGGGCCGTCGCCCGGGTTGCGGGCGAGCGGGGCAAACCCGCGCGCCTCGAGCTCGCGCCGGAGCGCGCCGGCGCTCAGGTGGTTCTGCTCGAAGAAGGCCTGGTTGTCCCGCGTCTGCATGAGCTCGATGAACCGGACCGCGATGGGCCGCCGCTCGGCCCAGGCCAGAAACCGGTCCAGCTCGTCGACCTCGAGGCCGCGCAAAAGGACCGTGTTCACCTTCACCGCGCTGATGCCCGCGTCCAGCGCCGCGTCGATGCCGCGGAGCACCGCCGGCAGCTCGTCGCACCCGGTGACCCGCGCGAAGCGCTCGCGGTCCAGGCTGTCCACGCTCACGTTGATGGCGCTAAGCCCCGCCGCGCGCAGGTCCGCCGCGAGAGCCGCCAGGCGGTAGCCGTTGGTGGTGAGGCCGACGCGCTCGACCCCCGGCACGGCCGCGACGCGCTCCACGATCTCGCAGACGTCTGGCCGCGTGGTGGGCTCGCCCCCCGTCACCCGCACCTTCGAGAAGCCCAGGCTGGCGAACCCGCGCACCAGGCGCTCGACCTCATCCGCCGAGAGCGCGTCCCGCTCCACGTCGGAGGACCCGGAGGGCAGGCAGTAGACGCACCGGAAGTTGCAGCGGCGCGTGACCGAGAGGCGAAGGTAGCTCAGCGTCCGTCCGCGCCCGTCTCGTAGGGTTGGCAAAGGCTCACTCCATGACGCGCCAGTGGCGAAGCGACCACTTGCGCACAGTGCGGGGGAGGTGGCTGCCCACGGACCTGATGGCCAGCGCGGCGAGCAGCGCCGCGGGCGCGAGCCGCGGCGCGAGCGGGAGGGCGGCGAGCACGCCGACGTGGGCGAGGGTGGCGACGCCGCGCCCCTGGTAGACCCAGTGGCGGCTGTGGCTCACCTCGGTCAGGAGCAGCCCGAGTCCGGTCGCCGCGGCGAGCGCCTCCCAGAGCGGCTGGTGGCCTCCGGGCAGCGCGAAGGCGCCTCCCACGAGGAACGCGACCGCGGCGAGGTGGCCGGTCCGCAGGGCGATGGCGATGGCCCGCGCGAGGCTCATCCTGCCACCTCGTCGGCCGCGGCGGAGGCGCGCAGCAGGTGGACCTCGAGCGGCGTCCCGGCGCGGACGGCGCCCCACTCCGCGGGCAGGGCCGCCAGGCCGTCGGCGCGCAGGCTCGTCCGGACAATCCCGGTGTCCTGCCGGCCCGCGGGCGTCGCGCACAGCTCGCCGCCGCGGCGCTCGAGGCGGACGCGCAGGAAGGTGACTCGGCCGGGCTTCTTCTCCACGTCCTGCTGGAGCCGCGCGCTCACCTGGGGCCGGAGCACCGAGCGGTGGCCCATCATCTTGAGCAGCGCCGGGCGCGCGAAGACCTCGAACATGAGCTGGGTCGACACCGGGTTTCCGGGCAGCGAGAAGATGGGGGTGCGACCGTGCACCGCGAACGCGGTGGGCCGGCCCGGCTTGACGTCCACCTTCCAGAACAACGGCTCGGCCCCCAGCTCGCCCAAGACCTCCCGAACGAGGTCGCGGTCGCCCATGGATACGCCCGCGGAGGTCACCAGCGCGTCGGCGCACAGCCCCTCGGCGAGGAGCGACCGGAGCGCGGCGCGATCGTCCGGGGCGATGCCGAGCAGCGTGGGCTCGGCGCCGACCTCCCGGACCGCCGCGGCCAGGGCGAAGGCGTTGCTGTTGTAGATCTTGCCGGCCGAAAGCGCCTCGCCCGGCTCCACCAGCTCGTCGCCCGTAGAGAGGATGGCGACGCGGGCCCTTCGGACCACTCGAACCGACACCTTGGAGAACGAGGCCAGGGCGCCGACGTCCGCCGGCGCGAGGGCGGTGCCGGCGCTGAGGAGCACGTCGCCGGAGCGGAGGTCCTCGCCTCGGCGCCGTACGTGGACTCCCGCCCGCACGGGGCCGGCGATGCGAACCTGGCTCCCGCTCCGCTCGGCCTCCTCCAGCGGCACCACCGCGTCGGCGCCGGGAGGCATGGGCGCGCCCGTGAAGATGGCGAAGGCCGACGCAGGCGGCAGGGCGCCCGCCGAGTGACCGCCGGCGGGCAGGGTGCCGGCAACCTCGAGCGCGGCCGGGCCGGGGCAGTCCGACGCGCGGACCGCGAAGCCGTCCATGGCCGAGTTGTCCCACGCCGGCAAGTCCCAGGGAGCGACGACGTCGAAGGCCAGCACGCGTCCGCCGGCATCGAGGAGCGACACGACCTCGCTCTCGAGCACCGGCGCGCGGTCCAGGATGATCCGCCTTGCTTCCAGGAACGTCGGCATCCGGCTCCTCGGGCGTCGCTTTGGCCTCTTCATCGTCCCTTGAGCGCGCCTTCGCGGATTATCCCTCACTCGCCGCTCTCGCCGCCTGGGCCGCGCGGCTCCATCAGCGAGTGCCCGGGCAGCCAGGCGCTCTGGCCGTCGACGTAGTGCTCCTGCTTCCAGACCGGCAGGCGGACTTTTATCTCCTCGATGATGTACCGGTTGGCGCGGTAGGCGGCGTCCCGGTGCGGCGCGCCCGCGGCGATGGCCACGCTGGCCTGGCCCACCTCGAGCCGGCCGATGCGGTGGAACACCGCGACCCCCAGGTCGGGGCCGAAGCGCTCCTCGGCCTCGCGCGCGATCTCCCGGAGCGTGGACTCGGCCAGCGCCTGGAAGGCGTCGTAGGTGACGGCCACGACCTGCCGCCCCTCGTGCAGGTTTCTCACCAGGCCCCAGAACTGCACCACCGCGCCCCGGCTCGGCGCCGCCACCGCCTCGTCCAGCAGGGCCGGCGCGAGCGGCGTCTCCACGATGCCCACGGTCGCCATCTCAGCCTCCGCACACCGGTGGCAGCACGGCCAGGTCGACCGCCTTCGCCGAAGGGACCGTCCAGTCCTCGCCCAAGAGCCGGTTCTCGTTGGCCAGCGCCGAGCGCTCGAGCAGCGCCGCGGCGCCCTGGCCCGCGCCGCCCTTCTGGAGCGCCGCGCCCAGCAGCCGCCGAACCTCCGCTGCGGTGGCGCCCGCCGGCGCCGCGAGCTTCACCTCGCCCCCGGGCGCCCACTGCCGAAAGGCCCCGAAGAGCCGGACCCGAAGCTCCACGGCCACGGGGGCCGTCACGGCGCGACCTCCTTCTCCTCCGGGTGAACCCACCGGCCGCTCTTGCCGCCCTCCTTCACCTCGAGCCGCACCTCGGAGAGGGTGAGCACCGGGTCCACCGCCTTGCACAGATCGTAGATGGCGAGGAGCGCCCCGCACACGCCGGACAACGCCTCCATCTCGACGCCGGTGCGAGCGGTGGCGGAGGCCTCGCACCGGGCCACCACCGTGCAGGCCTGCGGCTCGAAATCGAAGCGCACCGCCACGCGGTCGAGCGGCAGCGGATGACACAGGGGGATCAGCTCGGCGGTCCGCTTGGCGGCCAGCATGCCGGCCACCTCGGCCTGCGCCAGCACGTCGCCCTTGGGGTTCTTGCCGTCGCGCAGCGCCTGGAAGGCCTCCGGCGACATGCGGATGCGCCCCACCGCCCGGGCGCGGCGGCGGGTGGGGACCTTCTCGCCCACGTCGATCATTTTGAAGCGCTGCGATTCAGCCATGATTGAACACCTCGAACTGCATCTCGCTCAGGTCCACCATCAGCGCGCGCCCGGACAGCGGCCGGCCGACCCCGAGCAGCACCTTGGCGAGCTCGGCCACCTGCAGGCTCGCCACCACCGCGGGCGCGAAGGCCGGGTTGCCCAGGCCGCGCTCCACGCCCTTGCCGTCTCCGCCGGCCGCGCCGAGGAGCGGCGAGAGGTCCTCGCCGGGCAGCTGGGTCGCGACCTGTCCGTACCAGCCGGCGATGGCGCCGTGCACCAGCGGAATGCCCAGCGCGCGGCAGCGGGCGGCGAGCGCGCGCCGCACGTTCATGTCGTCGAGCCCGTCGGCAACCGCGCTGGCCCCGCTCAAGAGCTGGGCGGCATTCTCGGAGCCAAAGGCGACGCGATGCGCGCGGGCGGTCACCGAAGGGTTCACCTCGGCGACGCGCCGCAGCGCTGCCTCCACCTTGGGGACGCCGAGCAGCGCCGGGCTTGCGAGCAGCTGGCGGTTCAGGTTGTGCTCCTCGAAGACGTCGGGGTCGACGAGGTCGAGCGTCCCGACGCCGAGCCGCGCGAGCTCCTCCACGAGGTAGCCGCCCAGCCCGCCGCAGCCCACGACCGCCACCCGGCTCGCGAAGAGCCGTCGCTGCTGCGCGGTGGAGAAGGTGCTGCGGTTGCGGGCGTACCGCAGCGGCAGCAAGCCCGCCTCCAAAATGGCGGCTTCGACCTGGGCGAGCGAGAGCCCGTGGCGCGCGGCGCCCGCCTGCTGGGCCGCCCAGGGCACGAGGTCGCCCTTGGCCTCGGCGCGCAGGAAGCTCTCGAGCTCGGTCACTCTGTGCCTTTCACCGGAGCGCTCCGAGGCGAACCGCCGCCGAAGCGCCCGCCCGCAATGATGATACCCGGGCCGCTGCCGCCGAGGTGGAGCGCGCACACGCGGGCGCGCCGGTCGGGGCGGTGCTGCGGGTCCTCGGCCTGGCCGACCCGGCGGCCCGCGGCCGCGCGCGACACCGCACCACCCGCTACGACTTCGAGTCGGCCCTGGGACGCTCGGCGGCGTTCCGACGCGCGGTCGAGCAGGCGCGGGGTGCCACCACGAACGACCTGCCGGTGGTGCTGACCGGCGAGTCCGGCACCGGCAAGGAGCTGTTCGCCCAGTCCATCCACGCCGGGAGCGGCCGCAGCGGCAGGCCGTTCGTGGCGCTCAACTGCGCCTCGCTTCCAGCGGCGCTGATCGAATCGGAGCTGTTCGGCTACGAGGCGGGGGCCTTCACCGGCGCCGCGCCGGGGGGAAAGGCCGGGCCGGTTCGAGGACGCCGACCGCGGGACGCTCTTCCTGGACGAGCTGAGCGAGCTGCCGCCGCCGGCGAAGGTGGCGCTGCTGCGGGTGCTGCAGGAGGGCGAGGTGGTGCGAATCGGAGGCAGCGCGGCCCGGCGGGTGGACGTCCGGGTGCTGGGGGCGACGAATCGGCCGCTCGACGCCGAGGTCCGCGCCGGCCGGTTCCGGCGCGACCTCTACTAGGGACGCCGCGCGCGGTTTCGACCATCAGTGCGCGCTCGACCACCAGGGTCGGCCGACCCAAGGCATGTCCCAGAGGGGGGCCTGCAGCGACTTCCGCGCGCGGCGCCAGTCAAGCCATCGAAGGCATTCATGCGGCGCGCGACCCGGCCGGCGGACTCCGTTGGAGATCCGTTCGAGCGGTCTTCTCGAGCGCCCATTCTCAGCGAGCGCCGAGGACTGACGTTTCATCGTCCAGAGCGAATCCAGCTTGAAAGGAAGTACCCGGATGAAATCCCACATGACGTTTGGCCGCGTCGTCGCGCAGATCGCCCGCCTTTCCCTGCTGCTCGGGTTGAGCTCGTTCGCGCTCAACGGCTGTGGCGGGCCCGAGACGCTCGATTCCACAGGAAACGATTCGGCCGCGGCGACCGCCAGCCAAGGGGCCTCGAATGAGAAAGAGCCCCTCTCGAATATCGAGCCGGCGTCGTCGTTCGCCCAGCCCGGTGGATCTTGGAGGCTCACCTGCGGGTACCCGGGAGCCTACTTTCGACAGACCGACAGCGGCGTATTGATGTTCCAGACCATTTGCACGCCCAAGAACCCACATCAAATTGTCGTGAATACCATCAAAGCATTCTCCTGCACTCCTTGGTGCCTCTGGAACGACAACGGCGCGCTCAGGTGCGGAAACTGTTAGGACGTCCCGCTGCAAGCTCTGTTCTTAGTTCTCCAGCTCGTTTCGGGCTTGTCGAGGTGCGGTGAGCCCGAGCCGTCCGCGGCGCTTCACTGTGCCTCGTTGCCGGCAACGCCGATCGAATCGGAGCTGTTCGGCTTCGAGGCGGTCACCTTCACCGGTGCCGCGCCGGGGGAAGGGCGGGCAGCTTCGAGGACGCCGACGCGGGACGCTCTTTCCGGACGAGCTGAGCGAGCTGGTCCTTCGGCGAAGGTCGCCCTGCTGCGGGTGATGGAGGAGGGCTGCTCGGTGTGGATCGGCGGGTGGGCGTCCGGTGCTGGCCGCGGCGAGCCGGCCGCTCGACGCCGAGGACCGGGCCGGCCTGCGCCGGCGCGACCGCGACCATCGGCTCAACGCCCTGCCCATCGCGGGCCCGAGGCTGAGCGAGCGCTGCCGGGGCGTGCTCCTCGCGGCGGGAAGCGTTCCTCGCGGAGGCAGGGGCAAGGTGGAGGCGGCGATCCGGGCGCGCGAAGGCAACGTCACGCGAGCCGCGACGGACCGGGGCGTGTCGCAGATGACGCTCCACCGGTGGGTGCGCAGGCTGGGGATAACCCTGCCCGAGCGCGACGGCTGACGAAGGCGGCGCCGGCGCGGCGCTCAGCTGAACTCGCCGCGCAGGTAGTCCTGCGTGTGCTTCTCCTTCGGCGCCTCGAACAGGACCTTGGAGGGCCCGAACTCGACCAGGTAGCCGGTGCGCCCGCCCTCGGTGGTGTCGACGTACATGAACCCGGTGTTGTCCGCCACCCGCTGCGCCTGCTGCAGGTTGTGGGTCACGATGGCGATGGTGTACCGGCTCTTGAGCTCGAGCATCAGCTCTTCGATCTTGCGCGTGGCGATGGGGTCGAGGGCCGAGCACGGCTCGTCCATGAGCAGCACCTGCGGCTCGGTGGCGATGGCGCGGGCGATACAGAGCCGCTGCTGCTGGCCGCCGGAGAGTGAGAGACCGCTCTTGTGGAGCTTGTCCTTGACCTCGTCCCAGAGCGCGGCGCGCCGGAGCGCGGCCTCGACTCGCGCCGCGTGGTCGCCCTTGTAACCGTTGAGGCGCAGGCCGAAGGCCACGTTGTTGTAGACGCTGGTGGCGAACGGGTTCGGCTGCTGGAAGACCATCCCGATGTAGCGGCGCACCGCCACCGGGTCGATGGAGCGGTCGTAGATGTCGCGGCCGCCGAACCGGACGTGGCCCTCGAAGCGGAAGCCGCGCACCAGGTCGTTCATCCGGTTGAGGCACCGCAGCACCGTGCTCTTGCCGCAGCCGGACGGCCCGATGAAGGCGGTGATGGTGTTCTTGACCACCGGGATCTGCGTGTCGCGAACGGCGCGGAAGCTGCCGTAGTAGAGCTCGCGGATGTGGCAGTCGATGACGACGTTGTCCTTGGCCAAAGCCGGCTCCGGGATGGCGGCGCGGATCGGCCTGGGAGCGGATTCGACGGAGAGGCTCATTGGGTCACCTGCCTGCGAGAGAAACTTTGTCCGACGAGGTTGGCGGCCAGCACCATCAGCACGAGCAGCAGGGCCGCGGCCCAGGCCAGCTCGATCTGGTTGTCGAAGGGCATGCTGGCGAAGTTGTAGATGAGCACCGCCAGCGAGGCGGTGGGGTGCATCGCGTCCAGGTGCCCGTGGTTCAGGAGCCAGTAGTTGCTGAAGAGCGCGGTGAAGATGAGCGGCGCGGTCTCTCCCGCGGCGCGCGCGACCGCGAGCATGACGCCGGTGAGGATGCCGGGCAACGCGGTGGGCAGCAGCACCATCCAGGCGACCTGCGTGGAGGTCGCGCCCATCCCCAGCGCCGCCTCGACCATCTTGGCGGGCACGGCGCGCAGCGCGTCCTCGGCGGTGAGGGTGACGGTGGGGATCATGAGAATGGACAGCGCGATGGCCCCGGCCACAGCCGAGAACCCGCCGGTGAGGAGCACCACCGCGCCGTAGGCGAAGACGCCGGCGAGGATGGACGGGAAGCCGGTGAGCACCTTGGCGGCGAAGCGCACCCCGGTCGCCAGGGGGCCGCCTGGGTTTCGCGCCAGGAAGAGGGCGACCAGAATGCACAGCGGCACCGTGACCAGCGTCGCGAGCCCGACCATGAACAGCGAGCCGACGATGGCGTTGCCGAAGCCCCCGCCGCTCTCCAGCGGTGCGGGCGGCAGCTCGGTGAAGAGCGCGAGGCTCATCTTCCGCCCCCCGCGCCAGAACAGCATCCAGACCACCGAGACGAGCGGGTACAGCGCGAGCAGCGTCATCCCACCGACGAGGGCGTCGAGCAGGGCGCCCACCAGCGTCCGCGTGCGGCGCAGCGAGTGCTCCAGCTGCGAGAGGTCGACGCCTTCGAAGGGGTTGAGGTCGGCGGCGGCGACCGCGGCGGCGTCCGGCGGCATCAGCGAGCTCCTTCGAGTTGGCGCGACGCGCGCTGGAGGATGGCGGCCCCCACGGCGTTCACCGCGAGCGTGATGCCCAGCAACACCAGCGCCGCGTACATGAGGATGGTGACCTGCTTGGGACCGGCCTCGGGGAAGCTGTTGGCGAGCAGCGCCGCGAGGGTGTTGGCGGGCGAGAAGAGCGAGACGCTGATGCGGTTGGAGTTTCCGACCAACATCGCCAGCGCCATGGTCTCGCCCAGCGCCCGCCCGAAGGCGAGCACCACCCCTCCGAAGATGCCGCGCGCGGCGGTGGGCAGGATCACCGCGAAGATCGTCTCCCAGCGAGTGGCGCCCAGACCGTAGGCGGCCATGCGCAGCTTCCCGGGGACCGAGACCAGGGCGTCGCGGCTGATCGCGGTGACCGTGGGCATGATCATGATGCCCAGCACCAGCACCGCCGGCAGCACGCCCGGGCCCGCGAGGTCGGTGCTGAAGAGCGGCACCCACCCCAGGTTCGCGTGGAGCCACGCCGCGAACGGGCGAATCATCGGGATGACCACGAAGATGCCCCACAGCCCGTAGACCACGCTGGGGATGGCCGCCAACAGCTCCACCAGGTTGCGGAGCAGGTGCTCGAGCTGGTCCGGCACCTGGGAAAAGCCCGGCCGCAGCTCGAGCTTCAGGAGGCTCAGCACGGCGTAGGCCGATTGGGCGAGGTAGCCCTCCGCCAAAAAGACCGCCGCCGCGAGCCCGAAGGCCGTCCCCACCGCCAGTCCGAGCAGCGAGGTGTAGAGCGTCCCCCAGAATCTCCGGGAGGATGCCGTAGACCCCTTGGTTCGGGTCCCAGACGGTCCCGGTGAGGAAGCCCGGTCCCAGCTCCTTCATCGCCGGCGCCGCCGCGGACGCGATGCGGAGCGCGATGAAGACCCCCAGCGCCAGCAGCAGCGCCGCCGCGGCCTGGCACAGCCTCCTGAAGAGCCGGTCGGCGCCGAGCTGCAGGCGCGAAGGGGCGCGCGCGATCGCGTCGTCCGCCATGGGCTAGCCCGAGACCACGGTCTTGAGGGCGGCCTGGACCCGCTCGACGGCGTTCGGCGGGAGCGGGATGTAGCCCAACGCCTCGGCGTCCTTCTGGCCCTGGGTGACCCCGTACTTGAGCAGCTCGATGAGCGCGTCGTGCTTCTTCACGTCCGCGTACTTCCGGTAGAGCATGATCCAGGTATAAGTGACGATGGGGTAGGCGTCTTTGGCCTCGGGGTCCGAGCTCCAGGCGATGAGGTCGTCGGGCAGCGCCGCGGACGCGAGCGCCGCCTGGCCCGAGGCGGTGTTCGCCTCCACGTACGCGCCCGACTTGTTCTCGAGAACCGCCATCGCCAGGCCTTGGCTCCTGGCATAGCCGTACTCCACGTAGCCCACCGAGCCGGGCGTGGTCTTCAACGCGGCGGTCACGCCCTCGTTGCCCTTGGAGCGGGTGCCGACCGGCCAGTTCGGCATCTTGTTCACGCCCGGGCTCTTGGCGAAGGCCTCGCTGATGGCGCTCAGGTGCTTGGAGAAGACGAAGCTCGTGCCGCTGGAGTCGGCGCGCACCACGACGTTGATGGGGAGGTCCGGGAGCTTCGCACCCGGGTTGGCCGCGGCGATGGCCGGGTCGTTCCACTTCTTCACGTCGCCGAGGAAGATGCCGGCGTACGCCTTGCGCGAGAGCCTGAGCTGCTTCACCTCCGGCAGGTTGAAGGCGAGCACGATGGAGCCGGCGGTCATGGGGATGAGCTGCGCGCCCACGTCCACCCGGGCCATCTCCTCCGGGGTCATCGCCGCGTCGCTGGCGCCGAAGTCGACGGTTCTATCAATGAAGCTCTTCACCCCGCTGCCCGAGCCCACCGACTGGTAGTCGACCTGGAGGTTGGCCTTGCTGGCGCTGAAGGCCTTGAACCATTTCAGGTACAGCGGCGCCGGGAAGCTGGCGCCCGCGCCCTGGATCCGGACGAGGTCGCTCGCGGCCGCGGGAGCGGGAGCCGCGGCGGCCGTCGCGGCCGGGGCCTTGTTGGCGTCGGTGCAGGCGAGCCCCAGGGCAAGCAAGGCGGCGAGAGGAGCGATGCGGTTCGAATCCCAGGTCTTCATGAAAGATCTCCATCGCCCGCTGCCAGTCGACGGCCGCAAACGCGATGACAGAAAGGCAAGGCAGTGAGTCGCGAGGCGATGTGTAGCTGGGGGCGATTGGGATTTCGCGTCGGTCTCGTGACGTTTGCGTATCACGGCCTCAGCGATAGGCCCCGCCGGCCCTTTCGGTGATTCTCGACCCCCCCGGGTCCAGCGAGGACTCGGCGCGGCGGCCGGAGCGTGAGGTCCGTCCCGGCTCGCGGAGGTCCGGCCTTCATCCCGAGCGGGAACCGACTCGAGGTGCTCGGCCCAATTTGCGCCGACCTGCGCGAGGTCATCCGGCCGCTTCAACTCAGCGTTGCGGCGCGACGCTACCGAGCTCGGGGGGCCTGGTCATCGGGCGGGGCCGGGGCCGTGGACCATCGCCTGGGTCGGCCGCGGATGGAGCGGCGGCGAGCAAGCGGCTCGCGCCAACGAGTCACCCAGGGAATGTGTCTTCAAGAAATCGAGCATCTCGGGCTCGAAGTCGACTCCGGTCCCATCGTCGATCCCGTTGGGCCAGCGGCCGTGATTGGTCGCCCAGTCGCTCGGCGGGCAGAGCTTTGGGAGCATGCAAGCGGGCTCGAGCTTCCCACTCGAGAGGATGAGGCGCTTCACGTTCGGATCTGGACCTTCTGCTTGAGGTCGGCAATCCACGGCTCCACCGCGTAGCCGGGCTCGATGGCCACTTTCGCTCGCCAGAAATCGGCCTGGGCGGTGCTGCAGACGATGAAATCGCACGCGTGCCCAAGGATGAGAATCGGCACGGCGGAGCGTGGATACGGCTCGAGTTGGCAGGAGGGATTGTGCTCGAGGTTGATGTTGTTGAAGGGGTCGGCCGCGCTGTAGCCGACCGCGGCGGCGACCCGCTGGCCCCCAGGCGTCGAGGTGGCGTGCCGGGCGATGGCATAGAGCTGCGCGAAGAAACCTCCGTTGGACCACCCAACGACGTAGATGCGATCCCAATCGACGGATCCCCCTGCCGCGACCTGGTCCATCAAGCGGTCGAGGTTGGCGATATCCGGGTTGCTGCTGGGCGAGGCCAGGTCTCGAAAATAGAAGTCGTGATGGTGGCCGTCTCGCGGGAAGTCGGTCGGATAGTGCAGGTTGCGGCCTTGCACGGAGAGCAGGAAGAACCCGGGCCGGCGACAATCGCCGGTCAAGTCGAAGCTCTCGGCCTTCGCGCGCAGCGTCGTGTGGTTGTAGACGCCGTCGGCCAGACCTCCGCCCCCGCCGTGCAGCCAGACCACGAGCGGGCGCGGTGCCGCGGGCGACGCCGAAGGCGGCCTGTAGAGGCAGGCGTAGCGGACGACGCCGGCGGGGTCGGTCCATTCGAGCGGCGGGCCGTCGTCGAAGGCCGGCGCTCCCGCGGCGGTCGTGTGGCACGCCGGCTTGACCGAGGCCGTGGTGATCGGAGTGCGCGTGAGCTCTGGAGCGGGGCCGACGCAAGGGTCGTCGGGCGAGCAGACCTTCAGCGGAGCCGCCAGCCCGGTCGTCGGGTTGCATTTCCATCGACGGGCGCTGTCATAGGGCGCCGCTTCGACGCGGGTCGCGAAGCCTGCCGTCCCTGCTGCCAGTGCCAAGAGGGCGAGGCCCGCTCTCATGGCCTGACCGGCTCGCGCTCGGGTTGTTTCGCGTCGGCGGGTGAGGCAGCGCTGACGGCGGCACCGGCCTCCGAGGACGACGGCGGAGGAATGCGGACTGCCGCGTCGGCGATCGCCCGCACAAGCACAAGATCGTTGGCTGCGTTCTTCTTCAATGCCAGCTGCCGTGCGAGCTCGGCGGCGAGTGGGCACAGGCCGGGACCCGCGAAGGAGAGGGGGTGGACAGCAGCGCGTTCTTCGCTCGCACGGAGGAGACACCTCTTTCCCCGGCCGAGACGGGTCCTGTCGTTGTCACTCAAACCTACAGACGAATAGCGCGGCGCCGCTATTCATCCGGCGCGAAGCCCGGACCGGAAACACTACCGAGCGATGTGATTTTGCACGCCTTTTTTACACATCATGCCACCCACAATGCGCCTGCCACACCCGCGCTCAGGTCGAGTTCGAACCGAACCGGTTTGACCTCAAACCTAACCCGGCCAAGCCGGAGCCAAAGAGGGTTGCCAGGGCTTCGGGCGCCTGGAGCCTGGAGTCTTTGCCAGCCAGCACCGAGTTCGCGCCGAAGGGACTACGCCGCAGCGCCGGGCTCGGCGCTCTTCCTGGCAGGCTTCACGGCGGCCGCGGCGCTCGCCTCCACCTCCGCCAGCTGCCGGTTCCGCTCCGCCTCCAGGTCGGCCGGCTCGTGCTTGCTCTGCCAGACCGCCCAGGCCGCGGCGCCGATGCCAAGCACCACCACCGCAGCGCCAATGACCCGCGCCCAAGCTCCGGGGGCGCGCGGGGCCACCACGTTGAACCGCAGCACCGCGCCCAGGACGAGCAGGCTCACCATATTCATCACCTTGATGAGCGGATTGATTGCGGGGCCCGCGGTGTCCTTGAGCGGGTCGCCGACCGTGTCGCCGGTGACCGCCGCCTTGTGCGCCTCCGAGCCCTTGCCGCCGTAGACGCCGTCCTCGATGAGCTTCTTGGCGTTGTCCCAGGCGCCGCCGGCGTTGGCCATGAAGACCGCCAGGAGCTGCCCCACGAGGATCATCCCGGCGAGAAATCCGCCCAACGCATAGGGCCCCAGCCCAAAGCCGACGATCACCGGGGCGACGATGGCGAGAAAGCCGGGGCCGACGAGCTCCTTCTGCGCGGTGTGCGTGCAGATGTCGACCACCCTGCCGTACGCCGGCTTCTTGGTCCCCGCCACGATGCCCGGGTCGCGGAACTGCAGCCGGCACTCGTGGACGATGTAGAAGGCCGCCCGCCCCACCGCGCGGATGAGCATGCTGCTGAAGAGGAAGGGCACCGCCCCGCCGAGGAGCAGGCCGATGAGCACCGAAGGGTCGGCCACGCTGATGCGGCCCGCCTCGGCCAGGTATTGCGCCAGGGTCATCTGGTGGATGCGCTCTTCGCCGCCCACCGCGATGGTGGCGATGAAGCTGGCGAACAGCGACACCGCGGCGATCACCGCCGAGCCGATGGCGATGCCCTTGGTCTCGGCCTTGGTGGTGTTGCCCACCGCGTCCAGGTCGGACAGCACCTTTCGCGCGCGAGTGTAGCTGCCGGGCGACTCGGCCTCCATCGCCTTGGGGTCGAAGCCCATCTCCCCGATGCCGTTGGCGTTGTCGGCCACCGGGCCGAAGACGTCCATGGAGATGGTGTTCCCGGTGAGGGTGAGCATGCCGATGCCGGACATGGCCACCCCGTAGGCCACGAAGAGCGGCGGCGCCCCGTGGTAGCAGAGCACGGAGAGGAGGAGCGCGGAGGCGATGACCACCAGCGTCGCCACCGTGCTCTCGTAGCCCAGCGCCAGCCCCGAGATGATGTTGGTGGCGTGCCCGGTCTGGCAGCTGCGCGCCAGCCCCTGCACCGGGGCGTGCTTGGTATGGGTGTAGTAGCTCGTCACCTTGTTGAGGACCACGGCAAGCAGGACGCCGATGAGGCAGGTCAGCGCCGGGCGCAGGTCGAGGCCGGCCACCCCCAGGCTCGCCCACCGCGGAAGCAGACCTGGGTCGCCGCCGGGGAAGCCCGCCGCGGCCATCGGGTTCATCGCAAGGTAGCCCGCGTCGAAGCGCAGATAGAGCGCCCCGAGGGCGAAGAACCCAATGACGCTCACCACCGAGCCGATCCAGAAACCGCGGTGCACGCTCTTGAGCGCGGTGTCCGAGGTGTCGTTCGGGCCCGCGCGCACGGTGTAGGTGCTCACGATGGAGCCGAGCACGCCAATCCCGCGCACCAGCAGCGGGAAGATGACGCCTTTGTGCCCGAAGCTGGCCATTCCGAGGATCATCGCGGCGACGATGGTCACCTCGTAGCTCTCGAAGATATCCGCGGCCATGCCGGCGCAGTCGCCGACGTTGTCGCCCACGTTGTCGGCGATGGTGGCGGCGTTGCGCGGGTCGTCCTCGGGGATGCCCTGCTCGATCTTGCCCACCAGGTCGGCGCCGACGTCGGCCGCCTTGGTGTAGATGCCGCCGCCCACCCGCATGAAGAGCGCGAGCAGCGTGCCGCCGAAGCCGAAGCCGAGCAGCGCCTCGTAGGCCTGGTCGCCGTAGAGCAGGAAGATCGCCGTCCCGCCCAAAAGCCCCAGCCCGTCGGTGAGCATCCCGGTGACGGTGCCGCTGCGGTAGCCGAGCTGCATCGCCTCGCCGTAGCTCTTGCGGGCGGCGGCGGCGACGCGCAGGTTGCCGGCAGTGGCCAGCCGCATCCCCACGAACCCCACCAGGCTGCTGAAGGCTGCGCCCACGAGGAACGCGCCGGCGCGGCCCCAGCGGAAAGCGGGCTCCGAGCCGCCGTAGAGCGCCACGAGCAGCAGCGCGATGACCCCGATCAGCGGGCCTATCTTCTTGAACTGCGCTCGCAGATAAGCGTCGGCGCCCTCTCGCACCGCCGCCGCCACCGCGCGCATCTGCTCGGTGCCGGTATCGGCGCGGTGGATCTGGCGCGTCAAGAGCAGCGCGTAGGCGAGCCCGGCCAGCGCGACGCCCAGCACCGACAGCAGGCACGCCTGCTCGAAGGCCGTGTACTTGGGGTCGGAGAAGAGCGCGAAGAAGCGGAACGCAGTGCGCGAGGCCGCACCGCTCTCGCCGGCGGCGCGCGCCGGCGCCCAGCAGAGACCTGCGGCGAAGAAAGCGGCGAGTCCCAGCAGGGTGACGAGGCGTCGGCGCGGGGAGCGAAAGAACAATCGAAGGAGTTTGCGCATGGGGTCGGGGCTCGTCGTGAGCGTCAGGGTTTTCGGGAGGGTGCGGTCGGTCAGCTCGTCTGGGCCGAGCGCCACCAGCGGGCGTGCTCGGTCTCCAGCACCCGGCGCTCGGGGAACCGGAAGAACAGGACCTTGCCCGAGCCCCCCGCGTAGAAGCCGCGCCCTACCGTCCGGTAGAAGGCATGGATGGCGGGCGTGCGCGACACCGTCTTCGTGTACTTCTCTGGGCTCGCCGCCATCTCATCGATGCAGCTCGAGAGGTGGGCCGGGTCCTCGTAGGGCAGGTAGCCCGCCAGCCGCCCTCCCTCGCGATCCAGGAGCAGATCCGCGAAGAAGAGCTGGGGCACGTAGAGCGGCACTTCCGGGTCGGTCATGAAGCGCAAAAAGGCCGTCGGCTTGAGCCTGGACGCGATGAGCGGCGCGACGGGGCTGAGCTCCTGGTAGAGGAACTCGGTGGCCTCCGGGCAATCGTCGGGCTCGCTGGGAGCAAGCGAGAGGACGCGCCCGTCGAGCGTGACCAGGTGCAGCCGCTGGACGGCCGAGAGGTTCAGGTTCTCGAGGACGCGGTAGATGCTGACGTACTTGCTGTGCTTGGGGCTGCCGTCGGCGTGCGGCACGCAGCGCGCCTCGATGTCGCGCAGCCGGAAGACGTCGGGCCCCAGCCTGGCCCGATCGATCTCGAAGAACATGAGGCTTCCGCGCGCGAGCTTGCGCGTGCCGGTGGCCATGTAGTGCCCGAACTCCTCCGGCTCGAGGTGCGAGGCAATCAGCGCCTCGCAGCGGTAGCACAGCATGTAGAGGCGAATTTTCACGCGACAGGACCTCGAGGGAAAAGGGACGTCAGGCGAGTGCTAGCCCTCGGCGCGCAGCCACTGCGACGGCACCGGCTTGTCGATCCTCCAGGCCACGAGGTGCTCGCGGTCGGCCAGGTAGAGGCCTCCCTCCTCGCCGTTGAAGCCGACCCAGTACGTGAAGGGGACCTGGTTGAGCAGGCCGCCCGACGCCAGCGTCTTGGTCTTCTTGCTCGTGGTGGTGAGCTCGTCCATGGCTCCGGCGAGCACGCTGTCGGCCACCAGGTGGTGTTTGGCGAGGCCGGTGAGCTCCGCGAAGGCCAGGTGCCGGAAGATCTTCCCCGACCGGTGTGTGGCGTACCAGGCGTACTCCTCCGGCGAGAGGTTGGAGAGCACCAGCATCTCCATCGGAGACAGCACCAGGTAGAAGCGCGGCTTGCGTTCGGGCGGAGCCGGGCAGCCCACGCGCGCGGCCACCTCGTCGGACGTCAGCGCCTCGTCACAGCTGTGGTTTGCGAAGCGCAGCAGCTCGTTCGGACCCTTCAGCTCCAGCGCCCGGCCGCTGGTCTTGACCAAGTAGGCGCGGCGCACGGCGTCGATGGAGATGCAGTGCAGAGCGTTGTTGGACAGCGCGGTCTTGGTCTTCTTGCCGCCCATGGCCGCCTTGAGCGCCTCGGCGATGTCGTGGGCCGGGCTGCGCCAGCCGCCCTCGTCCAGGAACTCCATCGACGGCCTGCCTCCCTCGTGCGGCAGCTCGAGGAAGACGGACCGGCCGTTGAAATGCTTGGCCGAGCCGGGGCAGCGATGCCAGCCGAGGCCCTCGACGCTGAGGCTGGTCGCCACCAACGCGCCAAGCGGGAGCGTGGCGATCAATTTGACGTCCTGGGGTGCGCGCGCCTGCGGAGTAGAATGGATGTCCAAAATGGGCCTCGGTCGTCGATGTGCTGTCAGACGCGCCGGACCCTAGTCCTCGCAGCGAGGCGATCAAGAGACGGGCCCTCGGCTGGACGGGCGCAGGGCGGCTGCAAAGCGGACACTCGCCCGGCTCCTCTGCCCACGAGCAGGCCCCTGCCCTTTTTGTCAGAATCCTGAGGTGCACCTTCGACAAAACTGAGGCCCCGAAAGCCTCGCGGTTCAGCGATTTCGCGGACTTCGCCAATGGCACCGCCCTCGCACTGTCAGGCTTCGATCGGCCTTTCCTAAGGAGACTCCCATGAGGCGCTTCGCCCTCGCCGCCGCCCTCCTCGCCGCAGCAGCGGGGTGCTCGAGCAAGCCTTCGACCCAGCGCATCGTCGGCCTGACCAGCTTCCTCTCGGCCCCGCCCGCCGGCGTGAGCGCCGCGCGGGACGCTGCGTCTGCCAACGCGGGCGGCGCCTCCGCCGCCCCGACCGCGAACAGCGGGGCCTCGGCCTCGGCGTCGACGACCCCTCGAACCGTGGAGGAGACCGACCTCTACCGCCTCGAGGGCGACCGCCTCTATTACCTGAACGGTTACCGCGGGCTCATGGTGTTCGACCTCTCTCAGGTCGACCAGCCCAGGCTCATCGGGCGCTCGCCGATCTACGGCTCGCCGGTGGACATGATCGTCCGCGACGGCGTGGCCATCGTGGTGGTCGCCGACTGGTATGGACAGCTCGACGACGGCACGCCCTTCCACGGCTCCATCGTGCGCGGGCTCGACGCCAAAGACCCCTCGAACATCAAGGTGCTCGGCGAGGCCAAGCTGGGCGGCTGGGTGCAGGACGATCGCGTGGTGGGCAACGTGCTTTACGCCGTGAGCGAGGACTACGGCTGGGTTTACGGCTGGGACACGGCGACCGGCGTCGCGAGCAGCAACCAGCCGACGGTCATCGTCTCCTCGGTGAGCTTCAACGACAACGTCATCCAGGCGGTGGGCAACCAGCGGTTCGACGGGTACGGCGGCGTCTTCAACGTGACGCCGAATTCCATCCTGCTCGCCCACGACGCCGGGACGTCCTCGGCGCAGACCGAGCTCTTCTACCTGGACATCAGCGACCCCAACGGCGCCATCGCCCCGCGCGGGCGCATCGTCGTCGACGGCCGGGTCCAGGGCTGGGGCGCCGACAACGGCCGCTGGAACCTCGACTTCGCGGACGGCAAGACCGCGCACGTGGTCGGCTGCGCCGGCAGCGCGTACTGCGACGGCACCTCCGGCTTCATGCTCGACACGGTGGACTTCTCCGACCCAGATGCGCCGGCGCTCAAGTCCGCGCTCGCCATCCCGGCCGCCGGGTGGGCGGTCTCCGCCCGCTTCGACGCGAACCGCCTCTATCTCTCGCCCTCCAGCTGGTCGGGCTCCACCACGCCCTTCGCCGTCTACGACCTGAGCGATCCCGCGCACCCGGCGCTCGCCGGCTCTGCCACCATCCCGGGCTCGGTGTGGATCATCGATCCCCGCGCCCCAGGAGCGGCTCTTCGCGCTCGGCAGCGACTCGACCCAGGGCTCCTATGGCGAGCAGGTCTCCCTCAAGTACCTGGACGTCTCGAGCGCCTCCTCGCCCGCGCTCTTGGGCACGTCGACCTTCGGCCAGGGCTGGGCGTGGACGCCGGCGGCCGGGACCTTCAAGGCCTTCACCATGGACGCGACGCAGGGCCTGGTGGTCCTGCCCTTCAGCGGCTGGAGCGCGCAGAGCCAGTCGTACCTGAACGGCCTGCAGCTCATCGAGTTCAACGCCACCTCCGAGCGCACCGCGGGCACCGCGTACACCAAAGGCTGGGTCGAGCGCGGCATCTTCGCGAAGGGGCGCCTGGTCTCGCTCAGCGACACCGCGCTGTCGGTCATCGACTACGCGAACCACGATGCTCCGAACGTGACGGCGGCGCTGACGCTCGCCCGTAACGTCATCGCCGCGCAGCCTTCCGGGGCGACCATCGCCGAGGTCTCGAGCGACTGGTGGGACAACGACGTCTCCACCTCCGAGGTCCGCGTGCTCCCGCTCGCCGACGCGGAAGAGTCGACCGACGCCGGGGACGTCCCGTCGGCACTGGTGGAGGGCGTCAACGCGCAGGTCTTCCGCAACGGGGACTTCGCCTATCTGGTGACCAACGTGCGCGAGCCTTCGGCCTGCCCGGTCGCCTCGGACGGAAAGTCTGCGCAGGGGACCTGCTGGGCCCGGGCGCAGCAGGTCCAGGTGGTCGACGTGTCCAACGGCGGCGCCAAGCTGCGCGGAAAGGTGCGCCTGCCCGCCGATCCCTGGGGCTATTACGGCTGGGGCTGGTTTGGCTGCTTCTGGTACGACTGGTTCGACGGCGCCGACGTCGTGCAGGTGGGAAAGGACGCGCTGGCGCTGCGGCGCTGGGAGCCGCTCTACGGCCCCAACGGCCTCTACCTCGACAGCACCAGCGCCCTCTACCTCGTCGATCTCTCGAACCCCGACGCGCCGTCGCTCGCCTCCACCACCATCACCAGCGACCCCGAGGGCTGGTGGGGCAACATGCAGGTCGTGGGCTCGACGCTCTACACCACCCACTACGAGTGGTACGACCGGAGCGGGGCGCAGGACGGGTGGACGGTGCGCTACTACGCCGACCGCATCGACCTGTCCGATCGCCACCACCCGCGCGTGGAGGCGAAGATCAGCGTCCCCGGGCTCATCGTCGGCGGCGCCGAAGCAGATCCGTCGCTGCTCTACACCATCGACTACCGCTGGTCGAACGGAGAGGCCCACAACGACTTCGACGTGGTGCGCGTCAGCGGCGACCAGGCCGAGCTGCTCTCCACGACGGCCATCGACGGCTGGGTCGGCAGCACGTTCGTGCGCGGCAGCAAGGCATACTTCTCGGCACAGCAGTACTACTCCACCGCGGGCTCCTACAGCTCCCAGGTGAGCCTGCACGCGCTCGACCTGGCCGATCCATCGGCGCCGGTGGACCGGGTCAGCACCGGCCAGAAGGGCTGGGGCTGGCTGCTCGCGGTCGAGGGCGACCGCGCGGTGATCAGCTCAGGCTGGGGCTACAACGGCGTCGACCTCTACACGCTCGCCGACGGCCAGGCGCCCAAGTACACCCAGTTCGCGCGCACGCGGGGCTTTTGGACCAACGCCGTCTCGCGACAGGACAGCGCGCTCTTCCTCTCCAGCGGCTACTGGGGCGTGCAGCGCATCGACCTAAAATAGTGTGGCGCGGTTTCGGGTAAGCTCGGCCGCCATGCGACGGCCAGCGCGGTGGATGTTCTTACTCTCTTGGCTCGCGACGGCGGCGTCGGCCGAGCCCCGAAGCCAACTCGACCAGGTCATGGCCCGCGGGGTTCTGCGGGTGGGCACCCCAGGAGACTACCGGCCGTTCAGCCTGCGGCTCGGCGCCGCGGGGCCGACGCTCGGGCTCGACGTGGAGCTCGCCGGCGAGCTGGCCAAGGCGATGGGCGTGCGGCTCGAGCTGGTGCCCACCCCCTGGTCTCGGCTCGTGGACGACCTCGACGCCGGGGCGTTCGACGTGGCCATGGGCGGCGTCAGCGTCACGCTCGAGAGGCAGCGGCGCGCGGTCTTCTCCATCCCGTATTTGGAAGACGGGAAGACCGCCCTCGCGCGCTGCGAGAAGGCGGCGTCGTTCCAGACGCTCGAGGACATCGACCGCCCGGGCGTCACCGTCCTGGTCAACCCCGGCGGCACCAACGAGCGCTTCGCCAGGGAGCGGGTGCCACGCGCGCGGCTCGTGGTGAATGCCGACAACCTCACCGTCTTCGAGCGGCTGGCACGCGGCGAAGCCGACGTGATGCTGACCGACGCCGTCGAGGCGAAGATCGAGTCGGGCCTGCATCGCGAGCTGTGCGCGGTTCACCCCGAAGCGCCTTTCATCCGCCTCGAGAAGGCAGTCTTATTGCCGCGAGATTGGGTGTTGAAGGCCTTCGTTGATCAATGGCTGCACCAGATGATGCTGAGCGGTGCGCTCGATCGCGCGAAGGCCCGGTGGCTCGCGTTTCCCTGGGGTCTTGAGCGAGTGCGACGCCTGGTCGACGAGCGGCTCGCTTTGGCGGTCGACGTCGCGAAGGCGAAGTGGAACCGCCACGCGGCCATCGAGGACGTCGCCCGCGAGCGGCAGATCCTCTCCGGGCTGGTCCGGGAGGCGGAGGCAGTGGGCCTGCCGGCGGCGTGGGCGGAGCGTTTCTTCCGCGCGCAAATCGAGGCTTCGAAGACGGTGCAGCGGGCTCTGTTCGCCCAGTGGCAGAAGGACAAGGCCGGCCCCTTCGAGAATCCGCCGGACCTCACCCGGGAGCTGAGACCCCGGCTGGACGCGCTCACGCGCGACCTCTTGCGCGCGCTGGCCGAGACCTACCCGGCGCTGAAGAGCCCCGCCCACCCCGTGGATGTGGCGCTCGCCTTGAGCTCGCTCGACGTCGCCGCGACCAACCCCGCCGCGGCCGCGCAGGCGCTCGACCCTTTGCTCGCGGCGTCGGCCGAGCCCTGATTTGGCGCTGGGCACAGGTCTTCGCGTACTCCAGCCGAGTCATCACGGCCCCTCTCATTCCGGTGCCGAACCGGCGGCGCAGCAGTCCTGATTTCTGAGGTTGGCCTGTTTTCCAGCCCCGGCGCGGCGACGGCTTTCGCCTTGCAATGTCGACCCGGCAGACTTCTCCGGGCGCCTCGAACGCGCCGCGACGGAGGGAGAGCCAATGCGCACGAACGCGTGGACTTCGATGCTGAGCGCAGCGGCAACCATCGCCCTCGGCACGGCGGGGTGCAAAGGTGGAGACGGCCCGACGATCGCCTTCACCAAGGCCGCGATGGGCGCGCTGCCCTCGGTGAATGCGTCGGCCGCGGCAAGCCTCACGGCGAACCGTGCGCGTGCGACGGTCGCCAGCGGATCCGTGGCCGACTACCCGTCGCTGGTGAACCTTTTTCGGCTGGAATGCCAGCACGTGCCGGACGACAACGACTGCCCCGCGAACGTCCATCCGACCTCGGACCTCATGGACCCGACGCGATTCGAGATGGGCTCGCTCATTGGCATGATCTACCACGCGCAGCTGTACACCGGCACCCTGGTCACCGACTGCAGCCAAAGCGGCTACTCGCCGATGGCGGTCAGCGCGAGCTCCTACTCGGCGCACTCCAGCGACCCCGCCGCCGACCCCACGAAGTTCGTCATCGACGATGATGCGCTGCTCACCTGCCGGTCGAGCCACGTCGACAATCCGCAGGCCGAGACGCGGGTGGTCTCCGCCGCCGCCGACGGGTCCTACCAGGCGGCGCTGCACACCCGGTACAACTACGTGGCCGGCGGCCAGACCCAGACCGACCTATTCCAGGTCTACGTCTCCTTGAGCAGCGGCGCGCCCGCATTCCTCGCTTTCAACTTCGCGGCGGCGACGCCCCATGCGTCGCGAATCGTCCTGCTCGCGAATCTGTCGAGCCACCGGTTTGCGCTGAAGTATTACGTGCCCAGCCAGTCCGGCGCTGGCTCGTTCTTCGCGGTGGCGACCGGGGTCGGCGGTTACGACCTCGCCACAGGCGCCGCCAATCCCGGCCATTACTTCGTGAGCTTCTCCGACGGTGGCGGCACGTCTTTGTGCGTGAACAACGAAGGCGGCGTCATCGAGAGCGCCGACGCGTGCGCCGAGGTGCCGTCCTCGTGGTCGAGCGCCGACGTCGTGGCCGCCTACCTGGGCGCCTCGGCCGCGGACGCCGCTCGCGCGGCGCACTTCCTCGACTACTTCGCCCTACCCGACTCGCTGGGGCCGAATGACGCCTGGCGAAGCGCCGGGGACGAGGACCTCTATTGGCCCGCGACGCTGCACTGAGTGGACCCACTATTCTGCACAATTTGGCGCAAGATTCGCTGCGCCCTGCAGGCTATTCTGACCGGCGCCTTTCAGAGGTGCTCATGAACCGGTCGCACACCGTTGTGATTTGCGGGCTCTTCTCGATGCTCGGCTGCGAGAAGCCGCCGTTCGACGCCGCCTTCGCGGCCGCTGCGCGGATCGACAACGTCAAAAGCCTTGCCATTGCCCGCGACGGGGCGCTGGTCCGGGAGCAATACTTCGGCGGGGCGGGGCCGGACACGCCCAATGACGTGCGTTCGGTGACCAAGAGCGCCGTCGCGCTCGCGGTCGGAGCAGCGCTCGACGAGGGTTGCCTGCGCTCCCTGGATCAGACGCTCGGCGAGGTCCTGGGCCCGCTGGCCCCGGCGGACCCGGCGAAGGCGGCCATCCGCGTGCGCGACCTGTTGACCATGAGCAGCGGACTGGCTTGGGACGAGGTCGGGGGCGCCGGATACGATCAATGGGCGTCGGCGCCAGATCAGGTAGCCTACGTCTTGTCGAGAGATCTCGTGGCGAGCCCCGGCTCCACCTTCAACTACGATTCGGGGGCGTTCCACCTGCTCTCGGTCGCGCTCTCCCTGCAGTGCGCGCCGACCGCGGCCTTCGTCCGAGACCACCTGCTGCAGCCGCTCGGGATCCAGAGCCGCGACTGGGAGAATGACAACCAGGGCTACACCAACGGCGCCGCGGGGCTGCAGCTCACCACCCGGGAAATGCTCGCGCTGGGCGGCTTGATTCTCGATGCCGGCCGCGCCGGCAGTGGACCGGCGGTGCCCGCGGCCTACGTCGAGGCAGCGACGCAAGTGCAGATGGCCACCGGTTCCGACCCGGCGGCCGTCGCGTCGGGGTATGGCTACGGCTGGTGGATCGGGACGACCTCGACGGGCGCCTCGTTCGCCATGGCGGAAGGATACGGCGGGCAGTTCATCGTGGTAATCCCGAGCTCGAGCGCGGTGGTCGCGGCCACTGCCCGCTGGCAGGGACTGGGGGCCGATGCCGCCGCCGCGCAGTTCTGGCAAGTGCTCGACGTCCTCGACCGGTTGGTGTTGCCGTCTCTCTAGGCCCCCGGCTCGATGGACGCGATAGTCCCTTCACGAGCTCTTGTGCATGCGGGCAAAGACTCCTGGAGCCTGGAGCCTGGGGTCTGGAGCCTGGAGCCTAGGGCAACCCTCTTTGGTTCCGGCTCGGCCGGGTTAGGAATCGGCGGATCGGGTCGGGGCTCCCGGAAGCGTTCGCGGTTGCCGCGCGGCAACCCGGACGCCGTGGGTTCGCTCATCGCCCGGCTGCAGGGCGCCGCGCGACGGATTGCCGGGCTCTCAAAGCCCCAGGTCGCTCAGCGAAGGATGGTCGTCGGGCCGACGGCCCAGCGGCCAATGGTACAGGCGCGCGGAGTCCTGGATGGGGCGGTCATTGATGGAGGCGTGGCGAACCCGCATCAGCCCATCGCCGTCGAACTCCCAGTTCTCGTTCCCATAGGAGCGGACCCAGTTCCCGGCGCCATCATGCCACTCGTAGGCGAAGCGCACCGCGATGCGCGTGCCGTCGAACGCCCACAGCTCCTTGATGAGCCGGTAATCGAGCTCTCGCTCCCACTTCCGCCGGAGGAAGGCGCGGATCTCCTCGCGCCCGCTGGGGAACTCGGCTCGGTTTCGCCAGCGACTGTCCGGCGTATAGGCCAGGACTACCCGGTCCGGATCGCGCGTGTTCCATGCGTCCTCGGCGAGGCGCACCTTCTGGACGGCGCTCTCTCGGTTGAACGGCGGGAAGGGGGGACGACTCTGGGGAGCGTTCACGGACAACGCGACCTCCGGGCTCGAAAACAGGTAGACAGGTCTGTCTCCAGGTTGAGAGGAGACCGACCTGTCTGTCAAGCTCAGGGAGTGGACCCCATGAACGACTCCGCTCCGTCCGGCGTCCGCGACCGCATCCTGCGCACCGCAGGGAGGCTGTTCTATGCGGACGGCGTGCGCGCGGTCGGCGTCGACCGGCTGATCGCCGAGTCGGGCGTGGCCAAGCGCACTTTCTATCGCCACTTCCCGTCGAAGACGTCGCTGGTGGTCGCCTGGCTTTGCGAACGCCACGGCGAGTGGATGACGCGATTCATCTCCGACTGTGAGGAGCAGCTCGAGGGCGCGAGGCGCGGGGCGGGGCTCGGCATCCTCGCCGACGGGCTGGCCGCGTGGTTTCGGCGGCCGGGCTATCGAGGGTGTGCCTTCATCAACGTCGTCGCCGAGAGCGGCACAGCGCCCGACCCTGACGTGCGCGAGGTGGCCATTCGACACAAGGAGGAGCTCCAGCGCTGGGTGGTCGGCCTCGCCACGCGATTGGGAATCGCCCGCCCCGCGACCGCTGCCCGTCGCGCCATGATCCTCGTGGAGGGCATGATCGTCCGCTATCAGATGACCGGCGACCCCGCGGTCGCCGCCGACGGCCGCCGCATGCTCACCGCGCTCTCCGAATCTGGCCGCCGCCGCGGCGTGCGCCGGCGCGCCCCAACAAGCCCCGGCGGCCCCTGAAGCGCGGGCCCTCGCAAACGAAATCGCAGGCTCTACGGCGACGCCCGCGGACATCCCACCTGGCGATCCGTTCAGCCTCCCAAGGACCCGCGCCGAATCGCCGCCCGTCGGCCGGAATGACCCACTGCTGGCCGCGCCGGCCTCAGTGCCCGTTGATGCAGTCGACCCGCGGGCGAGCCCGAAAAGCGAGCACGATCGAAGGGGCCCAGCGGGCTGCTGTCGCCTTTGACCGGGAGGCGCTGGAGGCGGTCACGGCGGAGCTGTTTCCGAGGGTCAGGAACCTCGTTCGGTACCTGGTCCGCGGCGACTCCGAGGTCGACGACATCGCCCAGGAGGCGCTCGTCGCGATCATCGTCGGACTGCCCAGCTACCGAGGAGATGGCGCGCTGACCGCCTGGGCCGACCGCGTGACGGTGCTGGCCACATTCGGGTACTTGCGGCGGAACACGCGGGCTCGCCGGCAGGTTGAGGTGGAGGCAGACCTCTCGGCGGTGGCGTCACCCGACAGCCCGCCCGATGAATACGCGGAGCGGCGGCAAATCGTCGCGATGCTCGACGACATCTCGGAGACGCAGCGGCACGCGATGGTGCTTCACTTCGTGCTGGGGATGAGCGTTCCGGAGATCGCCAGCATGGTCAAAGTGCCGGTCGAAACCGTCCGCAGCCGGCTGCGCGTCGGAATGGAGAAGTTGAGGGCTCTGTACGGAGACGATCCCTGAGCCGAGGGGTCACGGCGCCCGGGCGCAGCGGAAGCCGAAATTTTGGAACCGGTTGGTCGGGTAGAAGCTGTTCCGGTAGGCGGATTCCAGAATGGCCGGCTCGCTGACGAAATAGCCGTCGCGAATCACCCGACCCGAGGCTGACTCGAGGTTTGCGCAGTCCCTGCATGGGGTGACGTAGGGCGCGTACCAGTCGAGGTTCCACTCCGCCAGGTCGCCCACCAGGTCGAGCTGCCCCCAGCGCCCGGGCCCCGAGCTCGCCGTGCCGACCGGCGCGATGTTGCTCACCCCGCTGCAGACCCCCGAGGCATCGGGGTAGTTGCAACCGTAGATGGCCATCCGGTTCGTCGCCGCCTCCGGCGCGATGGAGCCCCAAGGGTACTGGCGCTGCTCCTGCCCCCCGGCCGCGGCGTACTGATACTCAGCCTCGCTGGGGAGAAAGGCTCCGTCCCAGATGCAGAACGCGTAGGCCTCCCACCAGTTCACACAGTTGATGGGGAGGTGCTCGTGATCTCCCGGGTCTTTCGTCCAGGTCGCGTAGTCCGGGTTGCACGCGAGGTTCTCGTCCGTCGGCGCGAGTTTTTCGGTGTCCGCCGCCGCCCATCCGCTCTCGTATTCACCCGGAGCTCCGCTGTTGGCTAGGCCCTTTCCGCCGTTGAGGTGAGCATGCTTGCCCGACCCTATCGGCGGGGCGAACCCCGAGCCGCCGTTCCACGCGGCCACGAATTTCCGGTACCGGCCCACGGTGACGAGGTACTTGTCGAGTCGAAAGTCGCTGAGCGTCGCCGGGTCGGCTTGTCCAGTCGGCCCGCTGCCGTCGTTCAGCCAAGTACGGTCAAAGGTCCCGCCGGTCACGCTCAGGCTCTGGCAGCAGCTCTCGCGGTCCGGACCGCAGTCGGTCACGCCCGGTCCGGCGGCCCCACAGCTGGGCGGGACGGCATCGGAGGAGGCCTCACCGCACCCCAACCCCGCGGCGGAAAGCCACACCGTGGCCAGAACCCGGAAGAGTGCACCGCTGCCCATTTGCATTTCGGCTCCTCTCTCGGGGTCAGTACGCGCCGAATTCGGAGATGGCCGGGACGCCTTTGGCCGAGTCGATGACCAGCGCGATGGCCTCGGCCGTCGTCGAGTTGAGCTGCCAGAGCTGGCGCTGCCCGATGACCGTCCCCTGGATCTTCGCGCCCGACGCGTCGGTCGGTGCGCGGTTCCAGGTCCCGTTCTGCTTGAGCTCGACGTGGTAGCCCGTGGACCGCTCGCCGAGCTCGATGGGCTCGCGGATGCTGATGAGCTTGAAGGTGATGGGAGACGCCGGGGTTATTTCGAGGCGGCCGGAGGTCTTGCCGCTTCCCGCAGCCCAGTAGGTGCAAGGGTCGTCATCCACGGCCTTGGCGGCTTCGAAGCCCGCGGTCGCCCAGGTGGAGTCCGCCGTGGCCGGCTGCGCCTTGACGAAATTCGTCTTGTAGAGCGACGCGTACCAGGTCCCGAACTGCTGCAAAAGCCCTATGTCCGGGGCGTCGAATTGCCCCGTCTTCGCCGGCGGCACGTTCAAGATGAGCGTCGTATTCATGCCCACCGATCGGAAGTAGATCGACTGGAGGGAGCTGAGCGACATGACGGTATTGTTCTCGTGCCAGAACCAGTTCGGGACGCGATCTGAGACGTTCGTCTCGAAGGGGTACCAAGCGTTCGACGGCCCGCCATTGGGCACCGAGCCGATGCTCGAGGTGCTCCGGCTGGCCTGACCGTTCTCGTTGCCGATCCACCGGAGGTCGGCGCCCGTGGTGGCGATCTCCGGCCCCATCCAGACCAGAGCGTCGGGCTGCAGCTGCTTGATTTGCTGGACGATGCCCGCCCAGTCGAGCGACCTGGGGGCGTTGAACCCGTCGAACTCCACCTCGTAGACGGGCCCGTAATTCTTCAGGAGCTCGGTGAGCTGGTTCTTGAAATACGTCTCGTAGTCCGAGCTCGAGCTCGGGAAATGCTGGTCCCAGGGGGACAGGTACAGCCCGACCCTCATCCCGGCCGCGTGCATGGCGTCGGTGAAGGACTTGACCACATCGCCCTGGCCGTTCATCCACGGGCTGTTCTTCACCGAGAAGTCCGTATAAGCCGACGGCCACAGGCAGAAGCCGGTGCTGTGCTTGGTAGTCAGCATGGCCTGCCCGAAGCCGGCGGCCTTGAGCGCGCTCACCCACTGGGTCGCATCCAGGGCGGTCGGCGCGAATATTGCCGGTTTGTCGACCGCGGTGTTCCCTTGCTCGGTTCCGTCGAAGGTATCCAGGCCAAAGTGGATGAAGGCGGTCAGCTCCGTCCTCTGGTAGGCGACCTGGTCCGCGCTGGGGAGGGGCGCAATGCCCGCAGGACCGCCAGAACGGCTGGCGCAGGCGCTCCCCGGCGCGGGCGCGCCTGCGTCGCTGTTGTCGCCTCCTCCTCCCCCACCGTCGACGCTCACAACGCTCCCGTCGCTCCCGCCGCCCGCATCGCGCCCGGCGCTCCCGGCGTCCGACGTCTGCGAAGGAGCCGGGCCGGCGTCCTGCACAACGTGAGCGTCCGCCGCGGCGTCGGCGGAGCGATTTCCAGCGTCTTGCTCGACGCCAACACCCTCTGCGCTCTCGAGGCACGCGGTGCCGAGGAGCAGCGAAACGGTGATGAGCAGGTTGGGTCGAGGAATCAAGGGCCCTCCAAGTCGATGGCGCGTTACGCGGGGCGGCAACATGGCGGCCTGAGTGAGTCGAACGCGGCCGGTTTTGGGTCAACGCGAGCGATTCGGTCCGATCGCGTGGCGCTCGTGCCTCCGAGTCCAGCGTCGCCCTTCTGCGATGGGGTCACCGAGCGTATGCGCAAATGGGCTTCGAACGCCATGGAAGAAGACGACGACTCGCCGCTTTCTCGCCCTCGCCAAAGGTCGCCCCTGCCCCTTGACCCGCTCTCGCGGGGAAGTCCATCTCTTCCACTCGCGCGCGGCGAAAGCCCGCGATCGCTGCGGCGCGCCTCGATGGCGTGCCTTTGCTCGAATCGCAGGGCTGAGAAGGCGAATGAGATATCCACAGAAGTCTTTCCAGAGTGTCTTCATCGTCGCCGCCCTCTTTCTCGCCGTCGCCTGTGGGTCCGGCGTGGCAGGCGACACCAAGCAAGGCGAGCAACCCTTCTCCGGCCCCGATGCCTCGGCGACAGTCGATGCCTCGGCGACGGTCGATGCCGGCGCGGCGCCGGCGCCAGTGGATGCCGGTGCGGCAGCGAGTGATGGCGGTCAGCCTTCCCCCGGAGCCCCAGACGCCGGGGCTACGTCCGACGCCGGCCTAGCCACGGATGGCGGCGCGGCGCCGGGGAACGTCGCGCCATGCGACCTCTACGCCATGGGCAACACGCCGTGCGTCGCGGCCCATAGTACCGTCCGGGCCCTCTATGGCGCTTACTCCGGCAGCCTCTACCAACTCCGCCGCGCCTCGGACAAGACGACCAAGGACATCGCTGTCTCGAGCACTGGGGGCTACGTCGACGCGGCGGCGCAGAATGCATTTTGCTCGGGATCGACCTGTACCATCTCCACCCTCTACGACCAGTCCGGCAACGGGAACCACCTCACCCGCGCGCCGGCGGGCGGCTGGCTGACCAACGGAGGCCTGGAGGCGGCCGCTGCCGCCGCCCAGATCCAGCTGCATGGGCAAGCGGCCTACGGCGTCTACACCACGATGAACTGGAGCAACGACGTGGGCTCCGTGGGCTACCGCAACGACAAGACCAAGGGCGTGGCCACCGGCGATGCCGCCGAGGGAATATACATGGTTGCAAGTGGCCGGCATTACAACGCGTGGTGCTGCTTCGATTACGGAAACGCGGAGACCAACGACAAAGACAACGGCGCCGCCACCATGGAGGCCGTCTATTTCGGCTCCAGCACGCAGTGGGGCCGAGGCAGCGGAGCAGGCCCCTGGGTGATGGCCGACCTCGAGGATGGCCTCTACGCAGGAGGCTCGTTCGCCGCGCCTGCCACCAACACCCCGCTGGAGGCGGATTTCGTCACCGCGATGCTCAAAGGCGAGCCGGGGAATCACTTCGTCCTCAAGGGCGGCGACGCCCAGTCCGGCAGCCTCAAGACCATGTACGACGGCCAGCGCCCCAACGGCTACAGCCCGATGAAGAAAGAGGGCGCCATCATCCTGGGCGTCGGCGGCGACAACAGCCACACCGGAGAGGGGACGTTCTTCGAGGGCTGCATCACGTCCGGCTTTCCGTCGGACGCGACCGAGGACGCCGTCCAGGCCAACATCGTGGCCGCGGGCTATGGCCGCTGATCCGGGCTCGGGCGGATGCCCGGCAGCGGAGGTCCGCCTCAGGCATTCTCGATCGGCGGCATCGGCTTCGTCGGGGGTAGCGCCGCCACGGTCCCGCAAAGAGGCCGTCGAAAGAGGGCGCGGAATGACCCATAACGCCTCGTCTCGTCCTCGGTCAGGAAATCTCCCGCCGTTCAACTGAGGAGCACCGATGGAAGTCATGAAGCGGCGCATGCAGTGTCTCGCGATGAGTTGGGCGCTGGTCGGCTGCGGGATCGGAGAGGTGGCCGCGCCGAACGGCACAGCCGACGGAGGAAGCGGGGCCGGTCAGTCGGTCGACGCTGGCTCCTCTAGCACCGGTGCAGATGGAGGGCGCACCACGGCGACCGATGGCGGCGGCGGGGCGACGGATGCGGGCACCGGGGGCGGCGGGGCGATGGATGCCGGCAGCGACGGAGGCCGGGCTATGGACGCTGGCTACGACGGAGGCGGGCTTTTGGACGCCGGCAGCGACGGAGGCGGAGGCTCCATCCCCAAGTTCGCCGGCAACATCACCACCCGCGGCGCGGTGCGCAATGACTTCGTCAAGTACTGGAACCAGATCACCCCGGAGAACGAAGGCAAGTGGGGCTCAGTCCAGCCATCGCAGGGGACCTTCAACTGGACGGCGCTCGACGCCATCTACAAGTACGCCAACGACAACAACATCATCTTCAAGGAGCACTGCTTCGTGTGGGGCGGGCAGCAGCCGGGATGGGTCGACGACAGCAACGGCGAGACGGCCGTCCGCGCCTGGATGAAGGCCTTCTGCGACCGCTACCCGAAGACGAGGATCATCGACGTCGTCAACGAGCCGCCACCGCACACCACGCCGCCATACAAGAACGGCATCGGCGGGGACGGCAGCTCCGGCTACGACTGGATCGTGAACTCCTTCAAGTGGGCCCGCGAGTTCTGCCCGAACGCCATCCTGCTCCTCAACGACTACAACACCATCGAGTACTCGGGCGACAACAGCCATATCATCGACATCGTGAAGCGCATCAAGGCGGCAGGAGCGCCCATCGACGGGGTCGGCGCCCAGGCCCATGGCACGTCGGACGCCAGTGCGGACACGCTGAAAATGAACATCGACAACATCGCCACCGAGACAGGATTACCGGTCTACATCACCGAGTTCGACCTGCCCATCGCCGACGACGCGAAGCAGAAGGCCAAGATGCAGGAGCACTTCACGATGTTCTGGAATGACCCGAACGTCAAAGGCATCACTCTGTGGGGATATGTCGTTGGCGCCACCTGGGTTTCCAACTCGGGCCTCATCCAGGACAACGGGACCTTTCGCCCGGCCATGACCTGGTTGATGGACTTTCTCGGGCGTTGACGGCGGCCTGTCACCCTCTCTTGGCCGCGCGGGCGGAGCGCCGGCTCGTCCGTTCGGCGACTCTTTGCCCGGACCGAGCTGGCGCTTCGCGCTGCTGACCCGGTTTCGACGGACTCGACTCTCTTTTGGCGTTCTCCGGCGCCAGGTGCCCCAAGCCCCTGGCGCGGAACCGGATCCCGAAGGCCGCTGAAGGCCGAGCCGCAGGGGTGAACGCGTGAGAAGGACGACTGCGGGACGGCACCTGAGGGCGATGGCCGCGCTCGCCCTCTTCGGCGCATGCGCCGACGGCGCCTCGAGCTACAAGCTCGACCTCGCAGTGGACGGCGCCGGGACGATTGACCCAGCGCCGGGGACGCGTCTCTATGCGCCGGGGGCCAACGTGAGCGTCACGGCGACGGCGGCGAGCGGCGCCACGTTCACGGGCTGGAGCGGCAACGCGACCGGGACGAGCAACCCGCTCTCCGTCGCCATGGACTCGGACAAGGCGCTCACCGCCCACTTTTCGGGAGGCAGCGCCACCACGACCTACACGCTGACCCTCGCCTCGAGCGGAGCGGGCAGCACCACCCCCGCGGCCGGCGCCCATTCCTATTCCTCCGGCGCGACCGTCAGCGTGACGGCGACTGCAACCAGTGGCGCCACCTTCACGGGCTGGAGCGGCGACGCGACCGGGACGAGCAACCCGGTCTCTGTCGTGATGAGCTCAGACAAGGCGCTCACCGCACACTTTTCGGAAGGCGACGACACGACCTACACGCTGACCCTCACCTCGACCGGAAATGGCAGCACCGCCCCCGCGGCCGGCGCCCATTCCTATTCCCCCGGCGCGACCGTCAGCGTGACGGCGACCCCGACCAGTGGCGCCACCTTCACGGGCTGGAGCGGCGACGCCGCAGGGACCGACAACCCCATCTCCGTCGCCATGACGTCGAACAAGTCGCTCACCGCCCAGTTCTCCACCTCGACCCCCGTGAAATCGGGCCTCCCCGCTCCGTCCGGAGGCGGCGTGCCCACTCCGTCCGGCACCCCGGGCAACCTCACGGTCATCGACTGGGCCGGGTTCAAGGCCGCCGTCTCGTTCTCCTTCGACGACAGCCAGCCGTCGCAGATCGAGCACTACGCCGAGCTCCAAGCGGTCGGCGTCCCCATGACGTTCTACGCCAACAATGATTCCTCGGGACCCGCCTTCGACCCCGCTTGGACTCAGGCGGTGCGAGATGGCCATGAAATGGGCTGCCATACCGCCAACCACTGCTCGGCAGACTTCCACGATTGCTCGAACCACTTGGCGACTCCGCTCGACGAGATCGACGCCAATACGGATTACATCGAGCAGCACTTCGGCCAGAGCAGCGTCTGGACCATGGCCTCCCCCTACGGCGATGCCGGCTGGGAGCAGTACGCCGAGCAGAGGTTCTTCGTCAATCGAGGCGTCGGCTACGGCATGGTCGCGCCGAAGGATAATACCGACCCTTTCGGCCTTCCTGTGTATATGCTCGGCTCCAACGATACTTCGAGCAAGCTCAACGGCCAGGTCGACACCGCACACTCAGGCGGCAAATGGCTCATCTTCCTCATCCACAGCATCCTTCCGACTCAGGCCAATTGGTACGCCGGGACCGACGTCGCCGTCATCACCGGCGCCATGAGCCACGCCAAGACCTCCGGCGACATCTGGGTGGGCAGGGTCGTCGACGTCGCCGCCTATTGGCGCGCGCAGAAGCTCCTCTCGTCGCTCTCGCCGACCGTCTCGGGCAGCACTCGAACCTGGACCTGGACGTTGCCGGCGCATTTCCCGCCGGGCAAGTTCGTGCGCGTAAAGGTGGACGGCGGAACGCTCAAGCAGGGCGACAGCATTCTCGCCTGGGACGAGCACGGCTACTACGAGGTGGCGCTCGACGCGGGCTCCCTCACGCTGTCACCCTAGGCAGCCAGGAGCGTCGACCGCGCTCGCAGCGGGTGGGTCTCGGACGGGCGCCAGCGCCTTTCCGCGCGCGCGAATGACCCACATCCTGGAGGCGGGAACTCACTCCGGAGTCACCTGTCCTCATCGCCTGCGGGAAGTCGGCAGTTCTGTCGTCGAGCCCGGGTGGCCCCGCATTCGCGGCGCACGGAAGCCTGCCGCACCTGCACAGGGAGAGAACATGAGCCGTGCCCCGAGCCTCCCCATCGCCATGCTCCTGCTGTTCGGCATCGCCTGCACGGACGGCATCGTCTCCGGCCTGACGGGCGGGTCGAGTGGCCCTTCGCCGGGGCGGCAAGACGGGGGAGGTAGCGGCAGCGGCACCGGAACCGGCACGGGGACCGGCTCTGACGGAACGGGGTCCGGCGACGACTCCAGCACTGGGGACGACACGGCGAGCTCGCCGGTCTACCGTTCGCCGTATGCGGTGGCCTACTCCAACGACTCTTCGCTGCTCGCGGTGACCGACGCGACCGCCGGTGAGTTGGCGATCCTGGACCCCAAGGCTGGCACATCGCTCCGCTCTGTGAAGCTGACCGGCCGGCCCAAGGGGCTCGCGTGGTCCGGGGCAAGTCGGGTCCTGGTGGCCGAGTACGGCGGCGGCACTGTCGCCGACGTGGACGCCGCCTCCGGCACCGTCGTCCGGCGCCTTCAGGTGGGGCCCAAGGCGACGGACGTCGCGGTGACCTCCGATGGAAAACGAGTGCTCGTGCCCGACTTCGGCCTGAGCCAGGTCCTCATCCTCGACGGCACGACCGGGGCGACGCAGGCCACCGTGGCGGTCGCTCCCTATCCCTTCGCCATCGCCCTGTCGCCCGACGGAAGCACGGCGGTGGTGAGCCACCTGGTGGCCTCGGGCGATGCCACTCAGCCCGACGCCGCGGCCTCGGTGACGCTCATCGACGTCGCGAACGCCAAGGTCGCCGCCACCGTCCGGCTCCCGCTCGGCTCTTCCGCCGTGCGCGCGGTGCGCTGCTCGCCCGACGGAAAGTGGGCCTACGCGATTCACAACCGGGGGCGCACCACCATCCCGGCGACGCAGCTGCTGCGGGGTTGGGTCAACACCGATGCCCTCTCGATCATCGACCTCTCCAGCCGAAGCCTCTACGCGACCGTGCTGCTCGACCGAATCAGCGAGGGGGCGACCGACCTTTGGGGCCTGGATGTGAGCAAGGACGGCAATAGCCTCTGGGTCTCGGCGGCGGGGGTGCACCAGGTGCTCCGCGTCGACCTCTCGCTGCTGCACCAGCTGCTGGCGGGCAAAATCCCCTCCTCGCTCGTCCGCACGGCGGGAAAGGTTCCCACCCTCCAAGATCGCTACAAGAACGCCTACAACCGGCCACTCTCCGACGTGTGGTTCGACATCGCCAGCGACCCGACGAAGCGAGCGCTCCTGGCGGACGACCTCGGGGCGCTCTACGGCGCCGGGGCGCTCCAGGTGCTCCGGCTGACCCCTGCCCGCGGGCCTCGCGGCATCGCCGTCTCACCCGACGGGAAGCAGCTCGCGGTGGCCCTCTACTTCGCGGGCCAGGTCGGTCTGGTGAACGCCTCCACCGTCCAGGTCGACCGGTTCATCGATGTGGGAACCCAGCCGGATGAAACCTGGGCACGCCAAGGAGAGCGCCTGTTTCACGACGCCTCGAGCTCACTGCAGGGTTGGCTATCCTGCGCGACCTGCCACGTCGACGGCGCGTCCGACGGCCTCCGCTGGGATCTCGTGAACGACGGCGTGGGAAACGCCAAGAACACCAAGTCTTTGGTCTACACGCCGAACACGCCTCCGTCGATGGCCCACGGAATATTCGCGGACGCCGCCGCGGCCATCACCGCGGAGTTCAAGTACGTCAAGGCCGTGATACCGGAAATTTCCCAGCAACGCGCATTGGCGGCCTACGTGAACTCCCTCTCCGCAGAGACGGACCCAATCCGCAAGGGAGGGAAACGGAGCGATTCCGCGCAGCGCGGGCAGGCAGTCTTCGCGAACGCGGGGTGCAGCCAGTGCCACTCCGGCAAATATTTCAGCGACGGGAAGATGCATGATGTGGGGACCAAGAACAGCAGAGACACCAGTGGCAATTTCAACCCACCGACGCTGTTGGGCCTATGGCGGACTGCGCCCTACCTGCACGACGGCTCGGCGGCGACGCTGAAAGACGTCATCGCTAAAACGAGCAACGGCGGGCTGCACGGCAACACCTCTGGGCTGGCCTCAAACCAGATCGACGACCTCGTTGAATACCTTTACGAAATGGATTCGCCCGCGCCGGAGAAGGTGGACCTCTTCCCCGGCGGCGACGCTTCTCCTCCCAAGGCGGTGTTCCAGGGCGTGACTCCGAGCGCGAGCAGCCAAGGCGGGCTCGACCTCACGGATCCCAAGCTCGCCGTCCTGGACAAGATCCTCTTCATCAAACGCGACTTCTTGCCCACCGACGACAATGGCCGCGGAGGCCACATCTGCGACCAGTACCACGGCTTCAACGCGCAGAGTGGAGGCGGGCTCTTCGTCCTTGAAAATGTCCTCTCCGGAAACCCCACGTTGAGAAACGTGCTGGCCAGCTCGACCTGCGCGAACGGCCCGCACCAGGGGAAAAAGCTCGAGGGCGGCGGATTCTTGTCCCCGGACCTGCACCCGGACGGCAATCAGATCCTCTTCGCCTATACCGACATCGGACAGTCCGAGACCTGGACCGAGAGCTCCACCTTCCACATATTCAAGGTGAATGCCGACGGCACGGGGCTCACCCAGATCACCCAGGGTTCGCACAACGACTTCGACCCGACCTGGCTCCCCGACGGAAGAATCGCCTTCATCTCGGACCGCCGCGGAGGCTTCGGTCGTTGCCACCCCCGACCGGTGCCGGTCTACACGCTCCACGTGATGAACGCCGACGGCAGCGGGATCGAGCCGCTCAGCTACCACGAGACCAACGAATGGCATCCCAGCGTGGACCCGAACGGGCTCTTGCTCTACACGCGTTGGGACTATGTCGATCGCGGCTCCAATCAGGTTCACAACTCCTGGGTCACGACGCCCGACGGGCTCGATGCGCGGGCCATCGGCGGCAACTACGCTACCCGGAACAACGTCACTCCCCGCGCGCTGATGAACATCCGATCCATTCCGGGGACGAACAAGTTCGTGGGAACCGCCGCGGCCCACCACCAGCAAGCCTACGGGTCGCTCGTCATCGTCGACCCGGACATCGAGGACGACGACGGCATGGCCCAATACACCGTCCTCACGAAGGACGCGGGCTTCCCCGAGTCCACGGTCGACAAGAACTACGACCTCAAGTACGCGACGGCTTGGCCCATCGACGAAAATCGCTTCCTCGTCGTCCACGATCCGTCGAGCAACGAGGCAGGCCTGACGAACAAACGGTTCGGCATCTATCTCATCGATGGCCAGGGCAACAAGAAGCTCCTCTACAAAGACTCCGCTCACTCCTGCCTCGACCCCATCCCCCTCGCCGCGCGCCAGACTCCTCCGGTGTTGGCTTCGAGCCGGACCGGGGCCAAGACCGACCCCACGGAAGTCATCTTGCTCAACGTCTACGACAGCATGCTGCCCCTCCCCACCGGAACTGAAATCAAGGCGCTCCGGGTGGTGCAGGTATTCCCGAAATCCTCGCCGTACACGATCAACCCGCGGCTGGGCCACAGCGCGGTTCTCTACAACGATCAGAATGGGCGCGGATCATTGGGCACGGTCCCGGTGGACAAAGACGGCAGCGCGCGCTTCCTCTTGCCCCCGGGCAAACCGGTGTTCTTCCAGGCGCTCGACGCGGACGGCCTCGCTGTGCAAACCATGCGCTCGGCGACCTACGTGCTGCCCGGCGCCGGCCGCCTCGTTTGCCAGGGTTGTCATGAAAGGCGGTATCGAGCCCCGCACCCACCCGCGGAGATGGCCACCGCCTTGTCCAGGTCGGCTTCGGTGTTGCAGCCCGAGGCCGACGGCAGCATGCCGATGTCCTTCGCGCGGCTGGTGCAGCCCATCCTGGACAAACACTGCGCGAGCTGCCACGAAGGGAACCGGCAAACATTCTCCCTGTCCCAGGGCAATTTCCAGAGCGACGGGGACCACTTTTTCAGCTCGTATGCCAACCTGAAACCCTACGTTTTCTATCACAACTACCCCTATGACTTCGGCCCCTCGGTGACGACGCCGGGAGAGTACGGCGCCCGCAAGTCCCAGCTCTACCCGCTCCTCAAGGGCGGCCACCAAGGCGTGACGCTCTCCAGCGACGAGCTTCAGGCAATCGCCCTATGGCTGGACCTGAACTCCGACATGTACTCCGACGACGTGCAGCGGGACGCGCAGGCCGGCGGGCAGGTCGTCACCCCGACGGTCCAGTAGACAAAGGCGTGCCCATGCTTGGCTTGGCTCGGGGAACAGAGGTTCTCGCGCTCGCATCGGCGCTCTGCCTCCTCGGCTGCGACCTGGAAGGGTACGCCGGAGGTCTCGGCTCGGGCGGCAACAACGGGGACGTGGGGATCGCGGGCGACTCAGCCGGCGATGGCGGGGGGCGCGACTCGTGGGACGGCGGGGCGGCTGACGGTGCGTCGAGCGACGTTGGATCCGACGGCGGCAAGGTGAGCGACGGCGGGTCCGACGGCGGTGCGGAAGGCGACGCCGGGCCCGCCGACGCCTCGGTGGTCGGCGACCCCCGCCGCGTGCTCCTGTGCGACGAAGGCAATCAGCGCGTCCTCCTGGTGGACCTCAAGGACGCCGGCACGGCTGTCTGGCGGACGTCGCTCGACGGCCTGCGCGACATCCAGCTGGTGGGAAACGGGCGGGTCGGGGCGTCGATCGCCAAGGGCTATGTCGAGCTCGACCTCAATACAGGCGAGAAGAAGAAAGAAGTCACAAACTTCGTCGGCGTGGAGAGCTTCCGACGGCTGCCCAACGGCCACACCATCCTCGGCGCCGACGCCAACGGCGTCGTCACGCTCGAGGAACTGGACGAGCAGGACGCGCCGGTCGCGGGGCACAACGTCGCGTTCAGCCGCTACGGGATGCTCCGCCTGCTTCGGCGCACGCCCCAGGGCACCTTCCTGATGGGCGTGGGGACCAAGCTGGCCGAGGTCAACTGGAGCAGCGAGCCGCTGTGGGACATGGACATCCCGGACGGAAGCTCGGTCTACCAGGGCCTGCGCCTGCCGGACCAGACCATCGCGGTCACGTCGGGATACGGCGCGGCGATCCTCATCATCGACCCCACCACCAAGCAGGTGCTGAAGACCATCGGCGGCAAGGCGCAGTCCGACGCGGCGACCGTCGCTCCGAACTTCTTCGCGGGATTCCAAATCCTGCCCAATGGTCATTACGTGGTCAGCAATTGGGAGGGCCACGGCGGCGGGAACGGGGGCAAGGGCCTCCAGCTTCTGGAGTACGACCCGGCGGGGCAATTGGTGTGGTCGTGGAAGCAGGACCCCAACCTGGTGTCCTCGCTCCATGGCGTCATCGTCCTTGATGGGCTCGACACGACCCAGCTTCACGACGACGTCAACGGGGTACTCGCCCCGGTAACGCAGTAGCCAGCGAGGCCGCGCCTCAGACCGACCAGGCATCTTGTTGACGTTGCGGCGCAGCCTCGCGTCGACAGTCGATGGTCAATCGTCGATGGTTCTGCGGGCACCCGGCTCGGCGAAAGACTAACGAGGCAGCGCCTCTACGACAAGGCATATCGAGACGGTTTCGGCGCAGCCTCGCGTCGACAGTTGATAGTCGATGGTTGATAGTTCTGCGGGAACCCGGCTCGGTGGAACACTTGACTCAAGTGCATCATCACGTTCGCGGTCCCAAGGCCTCTCGCGCAGACCCTGTCGCGCCCGCCGTCACCGAAATCAATGGGCGATGACTTCCCCGCCTCGCCGAGGTGGCGCCAAGGTCGCGCGCAGCGCAGAGGCGAGAGCAGGTCGCCCAGGCACGATTTGACGAGGTGAGAGAATTGGCGAGTGTTGCTCGCCGAGCGGGTCCTTCAGAACGAGGCTCGCCGCCTACTTGCCGACCCGCAGGACTGCGCCCGACTCGCCAAGCTTCTTCCCACTGGCGTCGACGATCTGCAGCGTGTAGCTGCCGGCGGAACTGGGGACGGCGATGGACGTCGCGTCCCCCGCCGCCCGGGTCATTTTTGCGCCCTCGGCGAAGGTGGTCGTCCCGGCCGGTGCGAGCCACACCACGTTCGCGGCGCTCCCGCTGCTTCGGATGGGGAGGCTGCCGGTCCCGGTCGGCACCGAGCAGCTCGCCGGGAACACGTAGTCCTGGGTCGCCAGGACGCTCGCGGGGATGATATTCCGGTAGGCGTCCTCGACTCCTGCATTCAGGCAGAAAGTATACTGAGCCAGAGGCCACACGTTGTCCGCCACAGCGATCGGCGCGTCGATCTGGCTGGACGGCGGGGTGACGCCCATCTTGTTGACGGTCGCGTACGTCCTCAGGATGGTCAGGTCGTGCTTTTGACCGAAGTCCTCGGAATTGATCGTGTACTTCACGCCCGGGTCGATATCGAGGACGTTGTCGTTCTCGGTGATATAGGCGCTCCCTTCATCGTTATGCAGCCCGTAGGTCGGTCCGGAGGTCGCCGGAGGAATTCCTTTGACGTAATTCTCGTTAATCGTGGTTTGCGGCATCGGCCCCAGCGTGTACACGGCGCCGCTGTCATGGAGGCGGCGCATCATGTCTATGAAGCGGTTGTTGTTCACCGCATTGGCCTTGCAGGTCTTCGAGTCGAGGAAGTTCTGCCATCCCCAGCCGAGGTTCACGCCGTTGTAAGCGGTGGTCTGGAACTGGTTGTGCGTCACGGTGAGCGTGTCCACGAAGAACGCGGTGAGCCCCGCGTGGCCGCCGAACCCAGGAACCATGCTCAGCTGAATGAGCAGGTTGTTGGAAACGGTGTCGTTGGTGCAGATCCCCTCCACCCCGGGCGCAAACTTCTCTTTCGAGCCGCCGTCGCCCAGGTAGACGTGCTGGGGGTGTCCCACGGTGATTCCACTGCCGGAGATGTCGGTGATGTAATTCCCCACGATCTTCGAGTTGATGACGTCGTTGATCATCGAGACCCCTTCGGCCCCGCTGTGCTTCACCACGTTGCCGATGATCTCGATGGAGTCCGCGCTGTTCACGTTGATCACCCCAGGGAGGGTGTCGACAATCTCGTACTTGGTGCTATGCCAGTCGCCGCTGCCGTAGGCGATGTAGAACGTCGCCCCTTGTACGGAAGCCTTCCCGTATGAGCTGCCGACCTGGGCGAGGCTCCAGTCGGTATTGGAGAAGGTAATGCCCTCGAAGGTGAGGTTCTTCACGCGCGCCGAGTTCGAGGTCCCGGCAACGTCGAGCAGGCTCTCCGCCACCGGCGCTTCGACGTCGGCAGTGGACATGTCCTCTCCGGCGCGGGCGTAGTAATAGAGGGTGCCCGCCGTTTTGTCGTAGTAGAACTGGCCCGGGGCGCTCAACAGCTCATAGGCATTGAAGATGATATGGGTTCCGGAGGTGCTGAACCCCGAGCCCCACCCGGGCAGCTGGGCGATGGCGCCGTAGGGCTGCTGCAGCAGAAGGGCGCGAGCGCCGTCCGAGGTGGTCACCACGTCCCGGACACAGACGATGTTCTC
Source organism: uncultured delta proteobacterium (assembly GCA_963772225.1). Lineage (GTDB taxonomy): Bacteria > Myxococcota > Myxococcia > Myxococcales > UBA5297 > CAVYWD01. The sequence goes on from CAVYWD010000001.1 coordinate 1,398,276, forward strand.
GTTCCAGGTCGACGAGTTCACAATCTCCAGGTCGTCCTTGTTGGCGGCGATGGCCGGGAGATCGCTGGCGGCGTATTTCACCCCGTCGGCGCCGCTCCCGCTGACCCAGGCCCAACTGGCCTGCCCTGCGGTGACCGAGTAGGTGTTATAGCTTCCCTTCGCCGCGACGCTCTTGCTGCTCATCGCTGCCCGGGCATCGTTCACGTAAAGGTTGCGCAGCTTCTTGGCTCGCTTGAGCGTCGCCTTGTAGATGCCCCCGCTGTCCTGGGTCCAGCCCGTGACCCGCGTCGCTCCGTTCACCACCGGCACCTCACCCGGGTAGGCCTGGTAGTGGATCCGGTGGCCATTCGTCCCGGAGTCCTGCACGCCGAGGGCGAGGGCGCTGTCAATCCGATGGTCACCCCCGCGCAAGTAGACGTAGATGTCGCTCGTCATGTTGCCGTTGACCAGCCGCACCGCGTCTCGAGCTTTGGTGAGAGTCTTGAATGGCGCGGCCTCCGTGCCCGAATTGTCATCGCTGCCGGAGGGCGAGACGAAATAATGTGCCTGACCCGGCGGCAGCGTCCCGCTGTCCGCGCCACCGTCCGCGACGGCTCCCGCATCAAGGGACGGCAGCGGACCAGCATCCAAAGCCACTGCGCCGCCGCCGTCGCGGTTTTCCTGGATCGAGGCATCCGGCGTCGTCTGAACCCCCGGAATTTTGCTCGCCTCTCCGGGGAAGCAGGCGCCGAGCCAGACCAATGCAGTAAGAAAGACGCATCGTGGTCGCCACCATCGATCCGCCTGACTCATCGACACTCCGCGCAGGGCGATGGCCCCGGTCAAACCAGCTGATTGGACTGTCTGCCTTTTGCTAGGAGGCCTTCTCCTGAGCGATCGGGTCAGGAGGACCTCCGGACCACGTCGCCTACGGGTGCGATGCGGAATCTCGAAGCACCACGGCTCTCCCGCGCTCTCCCCCACCTCCCGTCCGGCGATGACCCGGATCGAGGGGCTCCCGCCCTCTTGTAAAAGATCCGAGCAGAACGACGGAGGCAGCGCCGAGGCAGCAGCAACCTGATCCCGAGCACCGCTCGCGTCAGATCAAGCTCGGTAGCTCAAGGAGAAGGCCCATGACGAGGAGATCCGTCACCGCCCTACGCGACAGCTTGGTGCTCGCAGCTTTCCTGACATCCGCGAACATCTCGCTCGCGGACTCGCTACCAACCATGCCGCCGACCGGATATGACAAGGGCAGCGTCTTCCCAGCGGGCAAGGTCCAGACAATCACATACCATTCGTCCGTGACGAACAGCGACCGGTCGATGGAGGTGTACACGCCACCGGGGTATGACCCGAGCCGGAAGTACCCTACCATCTATGGGATTCACGGCATCGGCGCTTGGCCAGACACGATCTTTGCCGACTGGTGCGTCGGCGCCGCCTTCGTGTCGGACAACCTCATCGGCCAGGCGAAGATCCAACCCACGATCATCGTGGCGATGGACGACAACGACGTCGACTCCCATCGCGAGCTGTTCGAAGCCATCATCCCCTATATCGAATCACACTTTCCCGTCATTGCCGACGCCGATCATCGAGGCATCTACGGCTACTCCATGGGCGGCGGGGTTACGTTTGCCGAAGGAATTGGGAATCTGGACACCTTTCACCACATCAGCCCATCCTCCGCCACGCCGTTCAATCACCCCTCCGACCAGGACATGTTCCCCAACGGCGGGGCCGAGGCCAAGCAGAAGATAAAAACGCTCTTTATGTCCTGCGGCACGGCGGATTGGGATGGCTTCTATCCTCCCAATCTGGCGACACACGAGTACTGCGACGCCAACAACATTCCACACTATTGGCTGGCCGTTGAGGGCGGCGGACACGACGGGAGCGTCTGGAGACCCGCCATGTGGAACTTCCTCCAACTGGCATTTCCGGCGACGACGTCCGACGGCGGAACTGACGGCGGAGACGGCGACCTCGACCCGGGCGACCAGGACAGCGGCGCTGGTGACCCCGACGCAGGCTCTGCTGACAGCTCCCGCGACGCCGGCGCAGCGGCCGACGCCAATGCCGAAACATCGCGCGACGGAGAGCCACCTCTCGCCGACGCCAGCACCAGCGGAAGGGGGAACGACGGCGGGGACGCCGGAGCGAACGCCAACCCGGTCTACGGAATCGGTTGTGGAGTGGCATCGGGCCCCACAGGCGCGCTGCTCGACGGCTGGCTCCTCGTCCTCCCGGCCTGGTTGATGCGGACGCGTCGCGCACGCCGAGGGGAGTCCTAGCGAGGCTGCCTCAAGTGCATTAGGTTCGCGCCCCTCAACGCCTCTCGCGATGCCAATCCTTTGTCCCATGGCACCTTCTGCCGTGGGACCCCGTGCGTCGTCACTCTCGGGCCGAATTCGATGACCCATTTCGCGGCGGTGAGGCCACATAGGCTCAGTCAGTCGAAGAGAGCGCCTGAGGAGCCTGCCCGTGCCAACCGCTGCGGAGAGAGCATGAATGTGTCTCGCCTCCTCGTGGCAGCCTTCTGGCTGGCCACGGCCGCGTGCGGCACGGGGTTGGTCAGCGACACCAGCGGCCCACTGGGCGGCATCGACCAGGGGTGGTGGGACGCCGGACAACCTGCGGCCCACGACGCTGGGTCGCAAGCAACGGACTCCGGTCAGACCCCTGATGTGGGGCAGGACGCCGGGCACGACGCTGGCGCGGCGGATGCCAGTCCCCCGGTGGACGCCGGTGGTGAGCCGGATTCCGGCTCACCCTCGTCCACGGCCGCCCCGTGCGATATCTACGCCGGCGCCAATACGCCGTGCGTCGCGGCGCACAGCACGGTCCGCGCCCTGTACTCGACGTACAGCGGCCCGCTCTACCAGGTGAGAAAGTCGGACGGCACCGCCAAGGATATCCCTGTGGAGAGCGCTGGGGGCTACGTCGACATCGCGGCGCAAGACTCCTTCTGCTCCGGCTCGACGTGCACCATCTCCATCCTCTACGACCAGTCTCCGAACGGCAACGACCTCAAGAAGGCACCCCCCGGCGCGACGTGGTTGGCGAATGGAGGCATTGAATCGAGCGCCATCAAAGGCAAGGTCACGGTGAATGGCCATACGGCCTACGGGATCTACGTCAGCGCGGACAACGTTGCGTATAGAAACAACAGCACCAAAGCCGTCGCTACCGGCAATCAGGCCGAGTCCATGTACATGGTCGTGGATGGAAAGCGCTACAGCAGCTCCTGCTGCTTCGACTATGGGAATGCCGAGGCGAACAGCAAAGACAACGGCAACGGTACGATGGAAGCTCTCTATTGGGGAACCGACACGACGTGGGGAGGCAAAGGCGACGGCAATGGCCCCTGGCTCGCCGCCGACCTCGAGAATGGTATGTTCAAGAGCGACAAAGGCGGCTGGCAAACGACATCGACCTCTCCCAACGCCAAATCCATCATCGCCACCTTCGCCACGGGCTTTCTCAAGGGTCCCTCCGGAGATCACTTCACGCTCAAGGGCGGAGATGCGCAATCGGGCAAGCTCGTCACCACTTGGGACGGCAACCGCCCCTCGCCCGGCTACGCCCCCAAGAAGTTGGAAGGCGCCATCATCTTGGGAACCGGTGGCGACGGCAGCAACGGCGGCGTCGGGACCTTCTACGAAGGGGCCATGACGACAGGCAGCCCGTCGGACGCCGTTGACGACGCCATTCAGGCCAACATCATCGCTGCGGGGTACGGGCAATAGCGCAGCTCCTTCAGGGTCCGAAGGGCCCGGAAATGGCGTTCTGATGTGAGGTCCGGCTTGGCAACCTTCGGTGACGGGAGCACGGCCTCGCCGATTCGATTGCCCGGCGCGCGGCCGCACTCAGCCACAATCGGTCGAGGAAAATAAATGCTGAGTTGCGTCAACCGATACGGAGAGAACATGAACCACGTATCTCGACTCCTCCTCGCAGCGCTCTTGATCCCCGTGGTCGCCTGCGAAATTGGGTCGGGTGACCTCAGTGCAGATGGGCGCGACGCAGGCAACGCGCACGACGCGGGACAAGCTGCGACCGCGGACTCCGGTGTCGCCGTTGCGCTGGATGCTGGGCAAGGGGATTTTCCGGCGCCGGGACGTGACGCAGGCGCTGCGGTGGACGCAAGTGCCACGGTCGACGCGGGTAGCGCGACCGATGCGGGGGCAGCGGTGGACGCAGGCTCGACGGCGACCGCCAACAAGAGCACCGGGTGCGGCAAAACCTCGACGCTCACCTTCGGGACGGTCCCGGGCGAGTCGGGGCAGTTCGTGGGCGTCGGCACGGGTGGCTACGTGACCATTCAGAGCAGCGGCCAGAGCCGCGGCTTCGCGATGAGGCTTCCTGACAACTACGACAAGAACCAGCCCTACTGGCTGATCTTCGGATTTCACTGGAACGGCGGCATGTCCAAGGACGTCGACACCGGCGGATCGAATGGGTACATCATGGCCCACTTCGGGCTCCAGAGCCTTTCGAAGAACAACGCCATCTTCGTCGCGCCCCAGGGTCTCGGCAACGGCTGGCCGAACTCCAACGGTCAGGACATGACATTCGTCGACGACATGGTCAAGCTGATCGAGGAGAATTACTGCGTCGACACGAAGAACATCTTTGCCAACGGGTTCAGCTACGGAGGCGGAATGAGCTACTCCATCGCTTGCTCCCGCGCGAAGGTCTTCCGGGGAGTCGCGATCTACGAAGGAGCGGTGCTCAGCGGGTGCGACAATGGCAACGATCCCATCGCGTATTGGCAGATGGCGGGCCTCACAGACAACACGTGTAACATTTCCATGGCAACCCCGATGCGCGACAGCTTCGTGAAGAAGAACGGCTGCACGGCCCAGAACCCGACCCAACCGCCTCAGCCGCCTCCCTACCTGAGCACCGGGGGGCACGTCTGCACGGATTATTCCGGATGCTCGAGCGGGCATCCCCTTCGCTGGTGCGTCCATCAGTCCGGGCATGGCAACGCCATCGTCGACGGAACCAGCGATCTCTACAACTCGTGCGCGACACCGCCCCAGACCTGCTCGAGCACGTGCCCCTGCACCTGGGTCCCGCAGGACGTTTGGACTTGGATGAAGGCTCTTTAGAAATGCCGGCACGCCTCGCCGACCCATTCTGGTCGTGTCCCGAGTCGTGTGAAAAGGCGAAATGGCGCGTCCTCCCGGTGTGCTTACCACCGGCCGCAGGTAGGCGGTCTCGACGCCTATCGCTCTTGTGTGACCGAGGAGCTTGGGCGAGCCGATCCATGAGCGGATACGGAAGGCCGCCGAAAAGGCGGCTCAACGGACTTTGACGTATGGAGGGGGGAGTCGCTTGCCAGGCTGAACGTCCCGTCCCTGTGGATGGACGCCACCTTTGCGAATCCGTGGCGCCGGCAAGGTGGACGAGCCCGCATGTGTTGGCCGCCGCGCGGGTTCTCGACCAGGGTGCGAAGCGGCATTTCTCCCTCGAAGCCTGCGGCAGCGCGTGCTCCCGGGCAGCGAAGGGCTTCCCGACCCGATGGTGGAGCGGGTCTTGCGCAGGCCGTTGCTCTGCGTCGTGGATGGCAGCGCCAAGCTGGCCAAGGCCCGTCGCCTTGGTCTTCCACAAGGCGGATGCTCGCGTCCACAAGCCGCGCAATATCTCCACGAGGAGCTCAACGCCGACTATCGCCGCATCCTCGGCGCGAAGAGCGAGGCAACGGCGCCGGAAGCCTGGAATACGAGCCCAAGTGGATGGCCGTGACCTTACGGCTTCGGCTGGACCGAGCGCAGCCAGCAGCGGCTCGCTCCCATTCACAGCGGGCGAGAGGGGCCGCTTTCGCCCGCGCGGCGACCGCGCGACACCGCTACCCACAACCCGAGCAGCACGAGGAGAGCGAGCAGCTCCGGCCTGTCCCCGATAGCGGCGGAGCACCCCAGCGCGCCGACGGCACCTGCTCGCGCGCTGGCGTCAATGCCGGTGCCCGCATCGCCGGCTCCTATGACCCCATCGCCTTTGCCGGCGCCGGAGTCCACCCCAGCGTCCAACCCGGCGTCCCCCCCGGAATCGACCCTGGAACCGCCGTCGGTCACCGCGCCCGCGTCGGCCGCCACCCCGGCATCGGGCTGGGACGCCGACGGATGGAAGAGCCACCAGTTGAAGTTGAACAGGCTCCCCGTGCCGCCGGTGAACACGAAGAACAGGTCGTGCACGCCGCTGGCGCCGGAGATGGCGCAGCTTTTAGTGGTCCACGTCTGCGCCCCGCCGGTGCTCGTGACGGCGCAGACCCCCAAGAGCGTGCCCGTCTGACTGTCGAGGCGGAGCTCGAGGTTGCCACCGCTGCCCGCCGAGGCGACTCGAGCGTCGAAGGAGGCCGCCCCGGAGCCGAAATCCACTCCTTTCACCTTGAGGTAGTCCCCGCTCTCGATGTTCGTCACGTCCATTCCGCCCTCGCTGCAGGTCTCGGTCTTGAGTCCCTTCGCCCAAGCGATGGTCTCGGCCTCGGTCTGGACGTAGGGATTCAAGGTGCCGATCTGCGCCACTCCCCCGCTGGTCCACCAGGGCACCTCGGCGATGGTGCCATCGTCGTGATAGGTCATGGTCGAGACGTTGATCGAGCGCCTCTCCCGGTGGACCGTCGTCAAGGCGTCGTTGAGGGTGTAGTTGAAGCCGAAGACGTACGAGCTCCCCTGGTAGTCGATGATTCCCGGGTGATTCCCCGACGAGGCGGCGTTCGGCTCCATGACGTATCCCTTGGTCGTCCATGGGCCCGTCGGGCTGTCGCTCATTGCGTACCCGATGCCCTCCGGGCAACAATAGGAAGCGAAGGCCAGGTAGTAATGCCCGTTTCGCCGGTAGAACCACGGCCCCTCCTCGTACAAATTCGGCCGCGGGAGCTCGACGATGCTCCCCGAGAAAGAGATCATGTCCTGGTTGAGCTTCACATAGAACAGCCGCTGATGCCCCCAGTACAGGTAAGCCTGCCCGTCGTCGTCGACGAAGACCGTCGGGTCGATGTCGTCGGTGGAGGCCGAGTTGTGAATCAGCGGGCTGCCGATCGCATCGCGAAACGGCCCGGCAGGACTGTCCGAGACCGCCACGCCGATGTCCATGTGGCCGCCCCTCACCAGAGGACAGTAGAGGTAGAACTTGCCATCTCGATAGACGGCCTGCGGCGCCCACGCGTTATAGCCATCGGCCCACGCGAAGGTCTTGGTCGGGGCTCTTACGCTGGCGACGATGCCGTGGTCCGTCCAGTTGACCATGTCGGTCGTGGAGTAGAGCATCCAATCGTACATCGTGAAGCCCGTTGCATCGTCATCGTCATGGGTGGTGTATAGGTACAACCTGCCGTCGAAAACCAGTGGCGCTGGATCGGCGGTGAACTTCGTTTGTATTATCGGATTGTCGGCATAAGCCAACCCGACCGGCCCCAAGAGCGCCGTCGACGACAGCCACAGCCGCGTGACCCAGAGCCGAGCGTTCGTCACAAGAGCCTCCTGTCCGTCGACCTGGTTCGGATGGACCTCGTCGTCGAGGCCGCGAACGTCCTTACGGTTTGCCCACGAAGGTCGTCACGCTCTTGGCCCCGAGCGACGCGGTGAAGCGGGCGTTGGCCACCGTGATGGGGCTCTTGCCCGCGAGGTTGTCGCTCGCCGACGTCACCCACGGCGTCACGGTGCAAGGAGCTGCTCCCGAGACGAAGATGGGCAGCTGGGTTGCGCTGCTGTTGTTGTTGATGGCGACCACGACGACGGTCCCGTCCGCCGGGTTCGTGTAGGCCGAGAGCAAGACGCCCGACGGCGCGGTGCCCGAGGTCGAGACGCGGACATAGCCGGGGCGGATGAAGCGAGAGAAGTTGCCCCCGACCCAGAGGCGCTTCGACCACACGTTGGTGTCGGTGTTGAAAAGCCCCCCGTTGCCGCTGGCCCAGACCCACCAGAAGTGCCACGCATTCATGTTGGCGATGGTGAGCGCCTCGTGGATGATCTTGCCGATGCGAAGCCCGCTGTCGATGCCGTCGGCGACGCTGCTCGGCGAGTCGTTGTTGGTGTCGTAGATCTCGGTCTCCCAGAACTCTTTGCCGGCTTGTGCAATCTGCGGGTACGCCTGCGGGTTTCCTCCGTATTCATGGGTCGCGACGATCTCCGTGTACTTCCAGGCATCGGCGTTGTTCTGCAGCGCGGTCAGGTAATCGCCAATGCCGTACCAGTTCATCGTCTCGGGCGCCATGACCTTGGCACCGGTGCTGGCCAGCGCCGGGCCCAAGTACGTCCCCACCCAGGTCGCCATCTCGGTTGCGGTGAACCACGTCGTCGCGTTCAAGCCTTGGCTGTCGGGCTCGTTCTCCGCGGAGACGGCGTAGATGGGCACGCCGGCGTTCTTCATGGTCGTCACGAAGCTCGCCAGGGTGTTGGCCCAGTCTTGCGGGTTGATGAGCTTCGGGGGGTTGCCGCTGATGTCCGAAGTCTTCACCTCCCACGGCGCCGCCCAAACCTTCACGCCATGAGCGACGGCGGACTTGGCGATGGTGGTCTCGCTGGTGGTGCCGCCGCCGATCCGAATGCGGTGGAGCGTGAACCCCGCTCCGCTGGTGGTGGACCAGAGCATGTCGGGGTCGTTCTGCGGGTCTCGGAAGTTCCCGGACCAAGCGGTGGAGGTCCCGAAGCCCGAGATCTTTTGCAGAATGCCGGACAGGTCGACCTTCACGTCCCCGGACTGGGCGGTGCCGGTGCTGCAGGCGGTGATGACGGTGCTGCCGGCATCCGCGGCGCCAGCGTCCGGTCGGCTCCCGGCGTCCGTCGCTGCGGTCCCTCCGTCCGTCGCCGCGGCCCCTCCGTCGGTCACCCCGACCCCGACGTCAGAGGCGCCGGAGCCGCCGTCCTGCGCTTTCGCGCCAGCGTCTCGCGCTCCTGCTCCCGAGTCCTCATCGCCGTCACCGCTCGCGGAGCCCAAGGAGCAGGCGACAAGCAGGATGGGCATGACGAGCCACGCGATTCCTGGCCTTTTCACGATACCTCCGTTGGCACTCGCACCGCTGCCTTGACCGAGCGTCGCCACCTCGTCTGCAGCCTGAGAAGGCCGGTACTCCGGCTTGGTACTGAGCGAGCCACCGGCGAAAATGGGTCATCGGCCTGCGAGCGGCCCCTTCGCGGAAACGAGGTGGGACTGCCCTGCGCCGCCGCCTGGCTGTGCGCTTGACCCTGCTGGAAGCCTACCGCCCTCAATACCTCCAATGAATCGACCCTTCGACCCATTGATGAGACCCATTTCGCGGGAAGTCCGCCCGTGGCCCGCGCTGATCGGCGTGCTCGCGTCGCTGGCGGGCTGCACCGGCTACTTAACGGGGACCGCCAGTAACGATGGGCGCGATGCGGCCGAGCTGGGCCGCGACGGCGGTGGCGGAGGCGGCGGGGGAAACGGCGCAGACGGCGCAGACGGCGGCGGCGGCGGCAGCGGCGACGGCGGCAGGGACAGCGGGGTCGCCGGCGCCGACGGGGGCAGCGACTCGAGCTCGGACGCTGGTCCGTCGCCGTTGTCCTGCGGCGACGCCGGGACCTCGGCGTCGAGCGCCTACGCTGTCGACTCCGCCGGGGTGACCTTCGTGGTGACCAACGGCCGCGTGCGGCTTCAAGTGTGCCAAGAGGACATCATCCGCGTCCAGTACGCCACTGGCACGTCCATCCCGGCCAAATCGTCGCTCTCGGTCAACGCGGCCTGGGGCACTCCCAGCTTTTGCGTGGCCGAGGCCGCGGGGCAAGTGACCATCACGACCGCCCGGATGAAGGCGAAGGTCAACACCTCGAGCGGATTGGTCACCTTCACGGACCTGACCGACAACGTCGTCTTGGCGGAGGATGGGAAATCCCTCACCCCGGTCACCGTCGAGGGGGTCAGCACCTATAAAGTCGAGACGACGTTCAAATCCCCCACCGACGAGGCCCTGTACGGCTTAGGTCAACACCAAGATGGCGTGATGAATCGCAAGGGCACCACCGAGCACCTCTTGAACGCCAACCAGTGGATCACCGTCCCGGTTCTGGTCTCCAACCGCGGCTATGGCGTCTTCTGGGACAACTACGCCTCCTCCGACTTCTACGGGAACGACTCGGGCAACACCAAGTACCGCTATGACTCCGAAGTCGGCGATCAGGTCGACTATTACTTCTTCTACGGCCCGAGCCTCGACCACGTCCTGGCGCTTTATCGAACTGCCACCGGCGCCGCCCCGCTCCTTCCCAAGTGGGCCTACGGGTTGTTCCAGTCCAAGGACAAGTATGGCAGCCAGGCGGAGCTGCTGGCAGTGAAAGACGGCTATCGGAATGCCAACATCCCGCTCGACACCATTGTCCAGGACTGGGACTACTGGTCGCCCTACCTGTGGGGCTCCCACTTCATGGACGAGTCCCAGAACCGGTACCCGGATCCGGCGTCGCTCATCACTCAGCTGCACACCGCCAACGTCCACGCGATGATCTCCATCTGGCCGCTTTACGAGACGGGCTCGACGCGGAAGGCCGGCGAGCTGGACAACTACACCGGGCTCGACGCCATCAAGGCGCTGTTCGCCAGCGGCGGCGCCCACCACTTCTACGATCCGTTCAACGCATCGGCCCGAACGCTGGTGTACCAGCAGATCCACGACCGCCTGCTGGGCAAGTACGGATGGGACGCCATCTGGGCCGACAACACCGAGCCACAGGCCTACCCGGACTCCGTCAACATCCACGCGGCCGATACCGGCCTGGGCAAGGGGGCCTTCTACATCAACGCGTACCCGCTCGAGCACAGCCGGGCGCTGTACGAGGGCTGGCGAAGCGTGGGGCAAAAGGACAAACGCGTCTACGTGCTGACCCGCAGCGCCTTTGCCGGCCAACAGCGCTACTCGGCCACCTGCTGGTCGGGAGACATCAGCTGTGACTTCCCCACGCTCGCCAAACAGGTCATCGCCGGCCTCAACTTCGCGGCCGCCGGGATGCCGTACTGGACTACCGATATTGGCGGCTACACGGGCCACACCCTCGATTGGTCCAGCAGCGCGAACAACGAGATGTTTACCCGTTGGTTCCAGTATGGCGCGTTCTGTCCCATCTTCCGCATCCACGGCGGCGGCAGCCGCGAGCTGTACGGCAACCAGTGGAGCGCGACCACGAAGGCGAACCTCCTCAAGGCCGACTCCCTTCGCTACCGGCTCATGCCGTTCATCTATTCGCTTGCCTGGAAGGTCACCAGCGAAGGGTATTCGATAATGCGGCATCTCGTGTTCGATTACCCGAACGACACGAGCGTGCTGAACATCAAGGACCAGTTCATGTTCGGCCCGGCATTCCTGGTCAACCCGGTGCTCTCCGCCGGCGCGACGAGCCGGTCGGTCTATCTCCCGGCCGGGACGTGGTACGACTTCTGGACCGGCGCCACCAGCAACGGCGGCTCGTCGAGCTCGGTCAGCGCTCCGCTCAGCCAGATCCCGCTCTTCGTGAAGGCGGGCTCGATCGTCCCCATGGGCCCGAGCATCCAGTATGCAACCCAGAGCATCGACCCCCTCGAGATCCGGGTCTACCGGGGCCAGGACGCCACGTTCACCCTCTACGAGGACGCGGGCGACTCGTACGACTACGAAACCGGAAAGTATTCGACCATCCGGCTCACCTGGAGCGACGCGAACCAGTCGCTGACCATCGGGGCCCGCTCAGGAACCTACCCCGGGATGCCGACGAGTCGGACATTCAACGTGGTGTGGGTCGGAGCCCAGCACGGCACGGGAATCGACGTCACCGCGGCGGCAGACAAGGCGGTCCAGTATACGGGCTCGGAGGTGGTGGTGAGCGCAAAGTGAGGGAGCTTTGGGATGGAAAAGGCTTTGGGCGCCGCGGGCCCAGGCTTTTCGAGTCGCACTTCGTGGAGCCTGGAGCCTGAAGCCCGGGGTCTGGAGCCTGAAGCCCCACTCACCTCGTTGATTCCGCCTTTGCCGTTCGTCCTTTCGGCGCGAGATCTCGCGCAGATTGGCAAAGGCTTCAGGCGCCTAGAACGTCAATCAATTTGAAAGCCGTCGCGAGGCGCGCAGTTGCGTCGCCGAGGCTTGGAACCCGAGAAGTGAGCAGCGCTGCTGGTTGCGGCGCGAGCAGCTTGAGCGACGAGGCTTTCCGTCGCAGGCAGCAAGTGCGCGTCGCAGCTGGCTTTTCAAACTGGGTTGGCGTTCTAGGCAAAGCCAAGGACGGACGCCGCAAAGGTCTTGACCTGGCGTGCCTGCGGCCGGTCTGCAACCTGGAGCCCCCCACCTTCGTGCGCTCCAGCTCGGCCCGGTCAGCGACGGCAGCGGGTCCGCTTCGGGTTGAAGCAGTCAAAGCGCAACAGCCGGCGCCCACTTCCGCCATTCCATCTCGAGTCGAATCGGCGCGCCGCTCCGATCCATGGGCGCTTTGACCCGATGGCGGGGCGCTCTCAGGCGTGGAAAGGACGCGCTACCCGGCGCTGCGGCCGACGGCGCCGTGGGAGGGGCTCGTCCATCGGCCCTCACGGGTCCATGTCTTTCTGCTGGATCTTCCACACGCTCGTGTTCTTGCAGAGGTCGCAATCCGCACCGTAGAACATCTTGCGCAGCGCCGTATCGCCCATCAGATGGAGCCGCATCCAGCCCGTGACGGCGATCATGAAGGGATCCTTGATGGAGCCGATCCAACTGCCATGCGTCGCCGAGAGTTGGTCCGCCAGCATCACCGGCTGATTTGGCATGCCGTCGAAGGCTGTCTTCATTCCGCTGCATGTTGCGACGGTATCCTGCCCACCGCAAAGGAGCAGTGCCGGACCGTGCAGGCTATCGTTGGCGCCCGCACCGCAGAGGGTCGCGACCGCGCCGACGCGCGGGTCGGAGGCGACCTGGGAAGCTGCCAGCCCTCCAGCCGAGTGCCCGGTGGCCCCGACGTGCGCTGTATCGATGTGCTTGTACAGGACGCTCGTCGGATCCTGATTCTGCTGGAGCACCCAGTCGATTCCGACTTTCATCGGCGGAGGGTCTCCCTGGTAGACGTAGTGGCTGAGCGACGCGATGACCACGAAGCCGTGCGATGCCAGCTGCTGGAGCAGCACCATGTAAGTGGGCGGATTGTCACCGTAGCCGTTGCCCCAAGTGATCACCGGGTGGCAAAACCCGCCTTGAGTCATGTCGCTCGGGCGAATGAGAACGAAGTGCGGCTGCGTGCCATTCTCCGCGATACCGGCCGCCGGCCCGACGTTGTTCTCCGTCACCACCGCGAACGGCCCCTTCTCCGAGGGGTCGGCCGTCGGCCACGCTGCGCCTACGCATCCTCCAGCGCCCGAGTCCTCACCGGCGTCTTGTCCGAGCGAGGCGTCCCGGCCGGCGTCGACACCGGCATCCTTCGCTTCGAGGCCTGAGTCTTTCGCTTCGGGGCCTGAGTCTTTCGCATCGGACACATCGGGGGGCATCGATGCGTCGGCGGCGCCGTTCTGCCCCGCGTCCTGTTCTTGTCGAGCTCCGTCGCCGAGCTGACAGGCGACACAGAACAGCAATGCTGCGGGGATGAGGAGGATGGGCGCGCGCTTCATGGTCTCTCCCTCACTGCGGTTCAGCTTCTCCGTCTTTCGCGGAGCCGCCACATTGAAAGGTCTCGGCAAAAGCCCGAGCGTTGCCCGGCGAAGCACGGCGCCCGCGACCCGATGACTCGCAACGCGTCGGGGCCGATATCCAAGGCGGGTTGGGCTCCGGACGCTCGCCGCGATAGAGCGGTTGAGACCACCAGAGCTGGATTTGGGTCATGACGTCGCCAGCCATCTGCAGGTCGCGCCGGTCGCGCCTACGGGGCGGACCTTCACCGACATGAAGCGCCCTACTCGGCTGGGAGCCTTCGTGAGACCTCTCTACGGTCCCCACGTCCCCGCGAAAGACCAGGCGCAGCCCGAATGACCCGAACCCTTTCCAGGGCTCTCTAGACGATGCGCCGCAGCGCCGGCGAGCCACCGGAGCGATTTTTTTACTCCAACCCGGACCTCTGCAGCAGGGCGACGAGCGTCGCCGACTCCAACGGGTAAATCCCGGCTATCCTGCGGCAGGGTGCGAATGGGCTGGTCTCCAATGTTATCTGCCATTCGGGCCCGTCGAGATCTGGAGCTTCTTCTTTCAATTCGGCCCGGGGTTCGACCGGTCTTTGCACGCGATGCTTTCGAGGCGGTCGTCCGTGGATGCATTGCTTTCTTGCTGCTCTGGCTTCTTTCTCTTTCCAGCGTCCCTGAGCAGCCACACCGGGGCGTTGCGGAGAGCGCGATATGAGCGCGGAGGACGTCAGCGTGCAGTACAGGTTCGAGACGGCAAGAGCGGGTTCAGTCCAGGAAGATAGCGCGCGGACCGACGCCCGCCGCCCGTGTCTCCGGGTTCGCCAGCACCAGCGATGCCAAGCCGCCCTGCGCCTGGCGTCCCAGGTGTCGCCCGCAATCCGCAGCCGAAATCGGGGGTTCTCGGTGACCCAGAATCCGCCGAGGGGATCCTCCAAACCTCACACAGCGCGCTTCAGGGGCCGAACCGACGTGGCATGCGACACCTGTCCAGACCCGGCAACTCAGCCGCTCACGGCGGAGGACGACTTCGGCCCCATGCCAAGAAAACTGTGGTAGAGAGGACGGAGAGGATATGAACGGCGTGCGTTGCTCTCTCATCCCCGCGTTATTTTTGCTCTTCACCGCCTGTGCAACCGGCGTCATCTCCGAGTCGGCGCCGAACGATGCCGGCTCGGCGCCAATCGATGCCGGCTCGGCCGCGAAGGACGCCGGCTCAGCCGCGAAGGACGCCGGCGACCCCGCCGGGCAGGATGCGTCACTTCACACGGACGCCGGCGGGAGCGCGGATGCCTCCAACGGGCCCGATTCCGGGGACGGCGGCACCGACGGGTCCACGCCTGGAAATCAAAGCTGCCCGTCTTTGCCCGATGGGCCTCCGGGCGCTCAGCCACTTCCCAGCGCAAAGCAGGTCGCGTACCAGCGGACCGAGTTGACGGCGTTCATCCACTTTGGTTTGGACACCTTCGATGGCACCGAGCAGGGGGATTCGTCCAAGGACAAGCCCGAGCTCTTCATTCCGACGAACCTCGATGCGACTCAGTGGGTGAGCACGCTGCAGGCCGCCGGCTTCCGCCAGGCGATGCTGACCACCAAACACAGCACGGGTTTTTGCTTGTGGCCGTCGGCGTACACCGATTTTTCGGTGAAGAACAGCACCTGGATGAACGGTCAAGGAGACGTGGTCAAGCTCTTCACGGACGCCATGCACGCGGCCGGAATGAGAGTCGGCCTCTATCTGTCGCCTTGGGACCAGCACTTCCCGAGCTCGAGCGGTGACTACGAAACATATTTCAAGAACCAGCTCACCGAGCTCTTGTCCAACTACGGCCAGATATACGAGATCGAGTTTGACGGGGCCAATGCGCCGAGGCAGCTCGACTGGAAAGGGATCTTCAAGCTCGCCAAGCAGCTCCAGCCCAACATCCTGGTCTGGGCGGGCCCGGAGATCTCCATGGACGGAGTGGACCTCCAGTGGATCGGCAATGAGAACGGACAGGCGAGCCGCACGTCATCGAGCGTGGGCTCAGTCCCCAACGGCGGGCCGTCGAACGTGTGGTATCCGTTCGAGACGAACGAGTCCGATCGCGTCCCAAATTGGTTCTGGCACCCGAATAATACGGTCATGTCGCTCACCTCGCTTCAGTCGACCTACTTCCATTCGGTCGGCATGAATACGACGCTCATCTTGAACGTCCCGCCGGCGACGACAGGCCAATTCGACGCGCCGGACGTCGCCCTGCTCCAGCAATTTGGAAATTGGTATTCGTCGCTGTATTCGACCAATCTGCTTCGCGGGCAGCCGACGACGGCGGACTCTACCTGGGCCAACGCTGGCTTCGAAGCAGCCAAAGCGGTGGACGACCAGATTTGCACGTATTGGGCCGCGGCCAGCGGCAAGACCTCGGCCCGGCTGGAGGTGACCCCGGCATCTGCGATCACATTCACCGTGATCAGCATCCGCGAGCCCATCGAGCTTGGTGAGCGCTCGACCGCATATCACGTCGAGATCAAGCAGGACGGCACCTGGAACACATCGCCGACGGACGCGTCGGGAGCGAGGATCCAGGGCACCGTCATCGGCCAGCGCCAGCTCTGGCAGCTCCACTCCACGACCGCGGAGGCGATCGCGCTGGTCATCGATTCCGCAAAGGACGTTCCCGCCATCGCTGAGCTCAGCGCTTACTAGACGCGGAACGTACGACGAGAAATCGCGTCGCATCCTTGCCCTCTTCGGCGGATGCGTGTCTGCATGGCCTGCGGCATAGGAAGCTCGAGCGGCGACAGGGACGCAGGCGCTCCGGCGCCGAGCTGTCGCTCCGGCGGCGCAGGCCTGACCGACTGCGGCCAGACCACGAGAGCTGCTGCACGAGCCTCAAAGTGACGGGAGGGCACGTACGATCGCACGTGCGCGAACGACGCCAGTGGTCCTTCAGCCCAAGCAGACCCGGCGACGGTCAGCGACTTCCGCTCGGACAAATACCTGGTGACGGTTGGCCGGTACCGCAAGTTCGTCGCGGCTTGAAATGGCGGCTCGGGGTATATGTCGCCTGTCATCGATGCGTCCTCCGTCAATATGGCGCGGTAAGGCGTCGCTCTGGAATAGCGGATCCAATTCAACTCCGATCCATCTCGCTGGCCTCGCTGCTCGTCGGCCTGCGCCAAGGAGAAACGGAAGGCCCTTTCCCCCGACCGAAGTCTCGAGGACCACGTCCTCCTTTGTCGGAAAGTATCGAGAGAAGGGCCGCGGCGCCAGCTCGTCCGCCGCTACCGGCTGCAGCTCCCCGAGCCGTCCGGGGCATTGCCCTTGTCGATGGCGTGCTGATCCTTGCCTCGACGCAGTCGAGCCCCGCGGGACCTTGCGCTGCTCCTCGCCGCTCGCTGCCGTGTTCCGACGCTCCGCCTCGCCCTCTTACGCTCGGCCTCCCACCAGCACACACAGTCGAAGAAAAGGCTCTGTCGTCCCCCTGGGCTGTTCGCCCAGGTCGCGCAAGGTATCTACCCTCCCTGACCCAAATGCCGCTGTTCGCTCTCTATATATCTATCTTGCCTCGTCTACGCTGTTCGGTCGGGAGTAGGTTTTTCGCCGATGCCGCCTCCGCGGCGGCATCGCCATCGGAGTCGGAGGGAGCATGAAACGCGTGCCCTATCTTTGCGCCGCTGCGCCGCTGCTGCTTGGCATCGCCTGCGCGCCAGGCCTGGTGGCGGACCTCCAGAACCAGCAGCTTCCCGCAGGCCGGGACGCCGGAAACGTTGCGAAGGGGGATGCTGGCGGCGGCGAGATAATCTCAGATGACGACTCCCCTTCCGGGCCGGTCTTTCGCTCTCCCTACGCAGTCGCCTATTCCGATGACTCCGCGCTCCTCGCAGTCGCCGACTCGACCGCCGGCGAGCTCGTCATCCTCGATGCCAAGGCCGGCACCTCGCTCCGCGCCGTGAAGTTGGCCGGCAAGCCCAAGGGGCTCACCGGGTCAGGGGCCGGCAAGTTCATGGTGGCCGAATACGGCGCCGGGACCGTCGCCGAGGTGGACGCCACCGCGGGCACGGTCGTCCGGCGCTTGAACGTGGGCCCCAAGCCGACCGATGTCGCGGTGACCGCCGACCGGACCCGGGTGCTCGTCCCCGAGTTCGGCCTCAATCAGGTGCTCATTCTGGACGGCGCGACCGGGAAGACGCAGGCCACCGTGTCGGTCGCCCCCTATCCCTTCGCCATCGCCCTCACACCCGACGGCACCACGGCGGTGGTGAGCCACCTCGTCGCCTCGGGCAATGCCACCCAAGCCGACGCCGCGGCCTCGGTCACCCTCCTCGACGTCTCCGGCGCCAAAGTCGCCGCCAGCGTCCGGCTTCCGTTTGGCTCCTCAGGGGTGCGCGGCGTGCGCTGCTCGCCGGACGGCAAGTGGGCCTACGTGGTCCACACCCTGGGGCGCATCACCGTGCCGACGACCCAGCTTCTCCAGGGGATCGATCAACGCCAACGCGCTGTCGATCGTCGACCTCTCCGCGAAGAGCCTCTACGCGACCGTGCTGCTCGATCGGCTGAACGAGGGCTCCGCCAATCTCTGGGGGCTCGAGGTGAGCGCGGACGGCAAGACCCTGTGGGCCTCGGCCTCCGGGGTGCACACGGTGAACCGGGTGGATCTCGGCCTGTTGCACAAGCTGCTCGCCGGGCAGATCCCTGCCGAGCTCGTCGGGTCGGGGAAGAAGCCGACCGCCCAGGATCGCTACAAGGACGGCTACAAGCGGCCGCTCTCCGACGTCTGGTTCGACATCGCCGCCGATCCGTCGAAGCGGACGCTCCTCGCCGACGACCTCGGCGCGCTGTACGGCGCGGGCGCGCTCCAGGTCATCCACCTCGGGACGGCCCAGGGGCCCCGCGGGATCGCGCTCTCACCCGACGGGAAGCAGCTCGCGGTCGCCCTCTACTTCGCGGGCCAGGTCGGCCTGGTGAACGCCACCGCCGGCCAGGTCGACCGGTACCTCAGCGTGGGGACCCAGCCCGACGAGACCTGGGCGCGCCAGGGCGAGCGCGTGTTCCACGACGCTACGCTCACGCTGCAGTCGTGGCTCTCCTGCGGCACCTGCCACGTCGACGGCCGGTCCGACGGGCTCAATTGGGACCTCGTGAACGACGGCCTGGGCAACCCCAAGAACACCAAGGCCATCGTGTACACGGCGAACACGCCGCCGTCGATGGCCCACGGGATCTTCGCCGACCCCGGCACGGCCATCACGATGGAGTTCAAGTACACCAAGGGCAAGACGCCCGATCGCTCGCAGGAGCTCGCACTGGCCGCGTACTTCAACTCGCTCCGCGCGGAGGCCGATCCCTTCCGCAACGGAGGAGCGCAGAGCGCGGCCGCGCAGCGCGGCCAGGCGGTGTTCGCGAGCGGCGGCTGCGGCCAGTGCCACACCGGCCGGTACTACACCGACATGAAGATGCACGACGTCGGGACGAAGAACACCTGGGACTCCGCCGCCGAGTTCGACACGCCGTCGCTCGCGGGCCTGTGGCACACGGCGCCGTACCTGCACGACGGGTCGGCGGCGACGCTGAAGGACGTTTTGACCACCCGGCGCACCGACAAGCACGGCAACACAGCGGCGCTCACCGCGAGCCAGGTCGACAATCTCGTCCAGTACCTCCTCGAGCTGGACGCGCCCGTGCCGGAGAAGGTGGACCTGTTCCCCGCCGGCAGCGCCTCGCTGTCGACCGCGTCGTTCCGCGGCGAGGACCCGGTCGCCAGCACCAAGGGCGGCCTCGACCTCACGGATCCGAAGCTCGCTGCGCTGGACAAGATCCTCTTCGTCAAGCGCGACTTCATCCCCACTTCGGACCACGCGAGTGGGGGGCACATGTGCGACCAGTACCACGGGTTCAACGCGGTGCCCGGGGGCGGCCTCTTCGTCATCGAGAACGTCCTGTCCGGCAGCCCCACCGAGAGAAACGTGCTCGCGGGCTCGACCTGCGCCAACGGCCCGCACCAGGGGAAGAAGCTCGAGGGCGGGGGCTTCCTCTCCCCTGACCTCCACCCGGACGGCAAGCAGATCGCCTTCGCCTACACCGACATCGGGCAGCGCATCACCTGGAACGAGAGCTCCACCTTCCACGTTTTCAAGGTCAACGCCGACGGCACCGGGCTCACCCAGCTGACCCAGGGGTCGCACAACGACTTCGACCCCGTCTGGCTCCCCGACGGCCGGATCGCCTTCATCTCGGATCGCCGCGGCGGGTACGGTCGCTGCCATGAACGGCCGGTGCCGGTCTACACGCTCTTCACGATGAACGCCGACGGCACCGGGGTCGAGCCGCTCAGCTACCACGAGACCAACGAGTGGCAGCCCAGCGTGGACCGGAACGGCATGCTCCTCTACACGCGTTGGGACTACGTAGATCGCGGCGCGAACCAGGAGCACAACGCCTGGATCACCGGCCCCGATGGACTGGACGCGCGGGCCATCGCCGGCAACTACGCGACCCGCTCCAACGTCACCCCGCGCATGGTGCTGAACATCCGCCAGATCCCTGGGTCGAACAAGTACGTCGGCACCGCCAGCCCTCATCACGGGCAGGCCTATGGGTCGCTCCTCCTCGTCGACCCGGACGTCGAGGACGACGACGGCATGGGGCAGTACACGGTCCTCACGAAGGACGCCGGCCTCCCCGAGGCCACGGTCGATGCGCTCCAGGACCAGAAGTACGCGACGGCTTGGCCCATCGACGAGAATCGCTTCCTCGTCGTGCACGACCCGTCGAGCAACGAGGCAGGCCTCTCGGGCAAGCGATTCGCCATCTACCTCCTCGACAGCCAGGGAAACAAGAAGCTCCTCTACCGCGACCCCAACCACTCCCTCCTCGACCCCATCCCTCTCGCGCCGCGGCAGGCGCCGCCGACGCTCGCCTCGGCCCGGACCGGCAAGGCGACCAATCCGACGGAGGTCATCCTGCTGAACGTCTATGACAGCATGCTGCCGTACCCGCAGGGGGCGGAGGTGAAGGCGCTGCGGGTCGTTCAAGTGTTCCCCAAGCAGTCGCCACTCAACCAGGAGCCGCGCAAGGGCCACGGCGCGATGCTGTGGAACGACCAGAACGGCCGCGGCTCGCTGGGCACGGTGCCGGTCGAGAAGGACGGCAGCGCGCGGTTCCTCCTTCCCCCGGGCAAGACCGTCTACTTCCAGGCGCTCGACGCCGACGGCGTCGCCATCCAGTCCATGCGGTCGGCGACGTACGCCTTACCGGGGACGGGCCGGCTCGTCTGCCAGGGCTGCCACGAGCGGCGCTATCGGGCGCCGCACCCCGCTGCCCAGATGGCCCTCGCTCTGTCGAGGCCGGCCTCCACGCTGCAGCCGGAGACCGACGGCAGCTGGCCGCTGTCCTTCGCGCGGCTGGTGCAGCCCATCCTCGACAAGAAATGCGCCAGCTGCCACGAGGGGAACGGGCAGACGTTCTCCCTGAGCCAGGGCAACTGGCAGTCCAACGGGGACCACTTCTTCACCTCGTACGGCAACCTGAGGCCCTATGCCTACTTTTACGCTTTCGACTCCGCGGTCGGCCCCACCGTGACGACGCCGGGCGAGTTCGGCGCCCGCGTGTCGCGCCTCTACCCGCTGCTCAAGGGCAACCACCACGACGTGACGCTCACGGACCAGGAGCTCCGGAGCTTCGCCCTGTGGCTGGACCTGAACTCCGACATGTTCTCGGATGACGTGAAGCGGGACAATCAAGCCAGGGGGGACGCCGTCACGCCGAGCGTGGAGTAGGCGAAGGGGTCGAGGGGCGAGAGCTCGACGTCATCCAGCGCGACCACCGCCACCTGCGGACCTACGGCAAGGCAAGGACTTCTGGCTTCAGACCCTGGGCTCCAGGAGCAGCAGTGCCCGGAGTCTGGAGTCTGGAGCCTAAGGCAACCCCCGTCGGTTCCGGCTCGGCCGGGTTAGTCCCTTCGGCGCGAACTCTTGTGCAGGCAGGCAAAGACCCCACGCTCCAGCCCCCAGGGAATACAGTTCCTGAAGCCTGGGGTCTGGAGCCTGGAGCCTAAGGCAACCCTCTTTGGTTCCGGCTCGGCCGGGTTAGGGGTGGACGCCGAGGCTCATTGACCCACTTCGCAGGTGTGCGGCCTCTCAGCCAGCACCGGAGCGAACGACGAGCCTTGCGCCAGAGTGGCCGGAGCAAACATGAACCGCGTCTGTCCCCTCTTCATTGCGGCCCTCTTGCTTCCCGCAGCCGCATGCGAGCTCGGATCGGCCGATGAGTTGCGGGGGCGGGACGCTGGGCAGCTCCCGTCCCTCGATTCTGGCTCGGAGACCAGGGATGCAGGTCCGAGCCCAGAGCGAGATGCCGGCAGCACAGCGGACGCGGGCAGCGCGGCGGACGCGGGCAGCGCGGTGAATGAAGGTGGTGCGGCGGACGCTGGAGGCGCGGCAGACGCCAGCGCTGGCGCGGTCCCGAGCGCGGGATGCGGCAAGACCTCAACGATGACGTTCCAGGCGGTCCCCAACCAGGATCCGAATGCGGCGGCTGGGTCGGGGAACACCGTAGGTCACGGAGGCGGGGGGTACGTTACAATTCAAAGCGGCGGCGGCTCCCGTGACTTTGCCATGAGGCTTCCCGACAATTATGACAAGAACCATCCTTACTGGTTGTCCTTCACGTTCCACCCCAATGGCGGCAACGCCTATGGAGTCGACAACGGCGGAAGCAACGGGTACGAGATGGCCTATTATGGGCTCCAGAAACAGTCGAACAATGGCGCCATCTTTGTCGCGCCCCAAGGTCTGGGCGGCGGTTGGGCGAATTCCGGCGGCCAGGATCTGAAATTCGTCGACGACATGGTCAAGCTCATCGAGGACAATTACTGTGTCGACACCACGCACGTCTTCACCCAAGGCTTCAGCTACGGCGGCGGCATGAGCTACGAGATCGCCTGTGCCCGCGCGAAGGTGTTTCGCGGTGCGGCGATCTACGAGGGAGCGCAGCTCAGCGGGTGCGACGGTGGAAACGACCCCATCGCCCTCTGGCAAATGGTCGGCCTTGACGACAACACGTGCGGCATGGGGTCGGCGACACCGATACGCGACAGGTTTGTCAAGAACAACGGCTGCACGGCCCAAGACCCGCCCCAACCCAAGAAAGGTCCTCCCTATCTGAACCCCGGGGGACACATCTGTACCGACTACGCCGGATGCTCGGCAGGATATCCCGTCCGTTGGTGCGTGCACCAATCTGGTCACGGCAATGCGATCGTCGATGGAACTTCAGACCTGTACAACAGCTGTGCGACAGCGCCGAAGACCTGCTCGACCTCCTGCCCCTGCAGCTGGGTCCCGGCAGACGTGTGGAAGTGGATGACGGCGCTCTAGAAACTGGAAACCGGTTCACTTCATGAGGATGGGCGCAGTGCGGCCGAAGTTGCTCTCTCGGCTGTTCCGGCCGCTCTCAGGCGCGGCCCTGAAATGGGCGGCCAAGAGCGGCGATTGACGCAGCAGACGAGGCTCGGCCGCAAGGTCAACGGACGAGAAATCCTCCTTGAGGGCCGGCGCAGCCTCGCGTCGATAGGTGACGGTCAATGGTTGATAGCTCTCGGCGCAAGTCCGGCTCAACAAACACTTGACTCAAGTGCATCGCGTTCGCCGCTAGGCCGCTAGGCCCAGGTTGGTCTGGTCGCGCGCGAGCGCGGCGATGACGCGGGCTTAAGTCCGCGGAGGGCATCGGGGCGGTCATCGATCGGCCTTGTGCCGCGGTGCTTGGAAACAGCACGCGCGCGAGCCTCGAGCGCGGAAGCGCTCATCAATTGGGCCCGCTGATGACCTCGCACTGATTCAACGGCGTGAGCCACCGGAGAATGTTCAACCAGAAGCGCTGCACTTGGAAGTCGGGGTGCTCAGTCCACTCGAAGTCGTAGGTGATCCACTCATCGGACCAGGAAAAGACGCGCCCACTCCCGCTTTCGACGGCGCGAGCGACAGGCCACTGATCCTGCAGCGGCTCCCAAGCGACGAGCGTCCCACCGCCGAGCACCGGATAGCCGCTGTCCACGCCGACGATGGTGATACCGTTTGCGATCGGGTGGTCCGCCCAATGCGTGACTCTCGCCGTATCCCATCCACCCGGGACAGTGCTGGAATGGCCGCCCTGGAGGATCTGATCGCTGCCGTATTGCAACCCGAAGGGCTCGAGGAGGCGATTGACGTTGACGTTCTCGGTCGAATCCGCGTAGCCGAGGAGCGTCGCCATACCACCGCCGTTCATCACCCACTGTTGAACCGCTGTGACCTCGCTCTGCGAAAACGCACGGCCAAGGCCGTTGCCGACGCCCGACTGCCCCGCCGTGCCCTCGCGAACGTCTTGCACGATGATGACTTGGTATCGATTCAACACCTCCGGGGTGAGCTCCTGGGCGCCGAGGCTGTCGACCCCGAGCAGCGCCTTTTGCTGGATCCAGTTGCCGAAGACGTCCCCAGTGCCCCACTGGCCTCGGAACCCGACCGTCGCGAGCCGAAGGCAGGCGCAGCCGCCGTCGCCGACGAGGTCGCAAGTCCCGACGGAGCCTCCCTCCGAGCCGCCCGTCGCTCCACCGCCGGCGTCTCCTCCCGTGAGGGTGCTGCTTCCCCCGCCATCGGCCTCGCCGCCACCCGAGCCGCCGGTGTCGGCCGACACCTCACCCGCGTCGACGTCCGAATGCACGCCATGGGTCCCGGAGCCCGGCGGAGACGCGCACGCGAAAGAAAACGCGCACAAGAGGATGAATCCGGTGCGACAAGAAGCTTGAGCGATTCGGAGCATGGAGGCGACTCCCCGCATTTTCCTCCTATGAAGTGCCTCGTTTCGCGCAATCGGGTCAAGGCGAGGGACCTGATTCCTGGCCAGGCGCGCCGCCGCGCCCGGTCGGCGCCTCGAGCCAGGGCGTCGCCCGGCTCCGGGGCGGCGCTCGCCGACCCACGTCACGCCACATTCACCTACTGCAGCGCCAGACAGTACCTGCTCGCGATGAACCCGTTCGGAAAGTCCTGCTGCACCTCGGTGACGAGCCCGAAGGACGTCGTGGCACAAGCCGCTCGCGGCCTCATCGGGTTTCTTGTCCGCGCCTACTTGCCGACGATGGCATCGACGGCCACCGGTCCAGGCCCAAGGTTGATGATGCTGATCGTGTGCTGTCCAGCGGTCAGGCCACTGACTTCGGACACGAGCTGCTGCGCCTGGCGCCCACCGGAGGTAGACAGGTCCACGGTGTCCTTGGTGTCGCCGTCAATTTGGATCTCAATCTTCCCATTCCCGGATTCCTTCGGCGCGTAGACGGCGACGTCGGTCCCCGAAAAGGTGGCAGTCCAAATGTCCCCGGTGGTCGAGCTGGTGGTGAGGTCGTTGTTGTAGTCACCGGTTCCGAGGTTGCTCTTGCGAAGCCATCCGGTATAAACCGCCCCTGGGTCGTCGTCGTTGAACCAGCCCTTGCTGTGCGTGATTCGCAGAACGCGAATCTGCGACGCCAGCTGCTGATCGGAGATCCCAGGCAGCGCCGACACCGATCCTCCGGGGGTCACCGTCAGCCCGTCACCGCCTTGAGAGAACGTCACCGCCACCGTGGAGCCGACCAGCTCGACTTTGGACACGGTCCCCAGAGTCGCCCCGCCGGACTTCAGCGCCGAGAGCGTGACCGGGCCGCCGTTCCAATTGAGAAGGGTCGCGTAGACATTGCCATTGTTGCGTGTGTAGAGAACTGAATCGTCGCCCCAGACTTCGAATGGGCGGGAGGCATACACGGCTTCGCCGTTGACTTTCAGCCACGAGCCGATGTCCTTGGCGATTTGGACCAGCGAATCGTCGAAATTCCCCCGGCCACGCTGGGTCAGGTTGAGCATCAAGCTTCCATTTCGGGATACGTTCTGCATCAGGGTCGTGACCAGAGACGCGGCACTTGTAAATGACGCCCCCGCCATGTAGTGCCAGTAGGGTCCCTGAATATTGTACTCGGTCTGGAAGGGATAGGCGCCGATCTGCGACTCCGTCGTCGCCTCACTGCTTCTAACGAGCGATCGCTCGGCCTGCGAAATCAGCGTGGTGTCGGACCCGAAGCTCTCGGAGCTTACCCCCTTCATGTTCATGACGACGTCCAGCTTTCCCTGATTCCAGGCGAGAGACTTATTGTAGTAGTTCGCCAGGAATGTCGTGGCGATGGATCCGAACCCCATCCGGATGCCGAGGTCGATATCGGATTGAGCACCACCGGCGTGGTCGTCGAAGTAGATCAAGTCGGGATGATACTTATCGATGGCCTCGTTCACCCGATAGAGAAGCTGGGTTCCAAAGGGAGAATTGTTGCACGACTGATTGGCGCAGTCCGTGGTGTGCTCGTAGCCGTAGAGATCCACAGGGTCCATGCCCTCCCACCATTTCCCTTTTCCATCCAGAATCGTCTGCATGGCATCGTAGGGGCCGTTCGAGCCACTGGTGTACCGCACCGGCATCCACTGCCCCCACGTGCGCCCCGGCGAATTGTGGAATCCGATGCCGAAGTGCAGGCCCTTTTGTCGCGCGGCCTGTGCCCACGTGCCGACGACGTCCTGCTTCACTCCGATCCGGACGGAGTTCCAGGGCTGGTAGGTCGAGTCCCAGTTGTCGAAGTTGTCATGGTGTGCACCCATGGACATGAAGAACTTCACTCCCATTTGAACGTACACATCCATCAAGCTCGCTGGGTCCCATTGGTCGATGACCCAGTTCTTGCAAATGTCCTTGTAGCCGTAGACAGACGGATCGCCGAAGTGGCTAAGCTGGAAGTTGTAGGAGTCTTTCCCCGGAATATACATATCGTAGGCGTACCAGTCGCCATGCTCGGGCATGGATTGCGGGTCCCAGTGGGCCCATCCGCCGAACTTGGCGTCACGCCACCACTGTGGCGTCGAATAGGTAACGCTCAAGCCCTGCCAGTCGGCCTTGTAGGGACCGTCTGCAGCCTTGAATGGCGACAGGTTCCAGATGTCCGGCGGCAACCCAAGGCTTCCGTCGCCGACGATGATCTTGTCGATGTTCACCTCCACGTCGTCGTTGGCGTGGCTGATGGTTGCCTTGGCATTGGCGGGAATCGCAATGTCGATGATGGCGTAAAGGAACGAGCCCGTGAGAGCACCCGATGAGTGAACGTTCACCTGGTGGGCGGTGGCTCCGTTGATTGAGACGCTGATCGTGCCGACCGACACCGACGCGTAGTGAATTGCCAATCGGCTGGAGGCGGGAAGTCCGGTGGCCTCGGCGCCCTGGCCAACCCCGGCGAGCCCCACCGATGAACCTCCTGAGGCTGCGCCATCGGTCACCTTGGACGCGCCGCCAACGGGAGCCGGCGTGAACGGCATCGCGAACTCCTGGACGGCGGCGTCCGCGTCGGCGGGGGAGCCGCCGTCGCGGGGCGCAGCGCCGCTGTCTGCGGCGTTCGTGCCGCTGTCCGCTTTCCCAGAGGCGCCCGCGTCAAACGTCCCTCCGTCCTTGCCGCCGATG
Organism: uncultured delta proteobacterium; assembly: GCA_963772225.1. Classification (GTDB taxonomy): domain Bacteria; phylum Myxococcota; class Myxococcia; order Myxococcales; family UBA5297; genus CAVYWD01. The sequence goes on from CAVYWD010000001.1 coordinate 1,425,304, forward strand.
TGACCCGCGTCGCCAGCGTCATTGGTGTCGATGCTGCCGACGCTGCCGATCGGGCAGGCCGCGAGCGTCGCCAGCAACGAGCATTTCCGGAGCAAGAGTCGCATGGCACATGAGAGGTTCGGAAGTGCGAGACAGGGTCAAGAAGAAAATGCGCGGCACTAACGCGCTGCTTCGAGGTGTCGTGCTGCATCTCCTCGGCGGGGCCGAAGTCGTAGCGCCTCGGCCTCCGACGAGCTCCAAGCGGTGGCAAGTACCGTGTCTGCCTTCAGCACCCTCAGCGCCCGCACCCGCTTGTAGCCGTCGACGACCACGTGCACGCCGTGCTCTTCCGCCACGACCAAACGTGGACGTGCGCTTGAAATGACGCCAAGCGATCACAGCCCCGTGCTCGGTATGGCTGGAACGTGAAAACACGAACTCCGACTGGCCGTCTCCGTCGTAGTCGCCGGCTTCAACGACCTCGAGCGACTCGCCGACGTGCACCAACTCACCCATTCGTCGATGACGCGAAGAGCCCGTCAAGTGATAGCCTGCGCGACATGACTGAACGCCACATTGTAGGCATGGGCGGCGGCGGCTTCCATATGGAGCCTGAAAACCCGCTCCTCGACGACTTCGTGCTGAGCTTGTCTCGGCGTAGGCCCGCGCGCATCTGCCTGGTGCCGACCGCGAGCGGCGACAACCGCGAACTGATCATTCGATTCTATCGCGCCTTCAGCGGGCGCGCGATTCCCACTGATCTCACGTTGATCGGCTCGCCGCAGCTGTCGACGAACCCGCCGCGATCGAGCCAGCTCGAGAGCTTCGTGCTGGACCAAGACATCCTATACGTGAGCGGCGGCACCGCGGTAAACATGCTCGCCCTGTGGCGCGCACATGGGCTCGACACGTTGTTGCGTAAAGCGTGGGAGCAAGGCGTGGTGATGGCCGGCATGAGCGCGGGGCTCATCTGCTGGTTCGAGGAATTCATCGATACATCGATGACCGGCAAGCCGACGCGCATGCGCGACGGGCTCGGCATCTTGAAAGGCAGCGCGTCGCCTCACTTCGACGTCGCGCCCGAGCGGCGCCCTGGCTATCGCAGCATGGTCGAGCAAGGCCTCGCCGAAGGTTATGGCGTCGACGACGGCGCCGCGCTGCACTTCAAAGGCACCGAGCTCGCCGAGGCGGTCTGCTCGCGGCCCAACGCTGCTGCTTATCGCATCGCGCGCGGCGCCGATGGCAAAGTCGGCGAGGAAAAGCTGCCGACCCGCTTTCTCGGCGCTCACTAGTCCCTTCGGCGCGAACTCTCGTGCAGGCTGGCAAAGACCCCAGGCTCCAGACCCCAGGTCCCAGGTCCCAGGAACTGCAGTGCCCGGAGCCTGGGGTCTGGAATCTGGAGCCTAAGGCAACCCTCGTTTGTTCCGGCTCGGCCGGGTTAGGTACACGGCAAAAGCCGATGGACCGCCAAAACCTCGCCTTCGCACCTCGGATTTCGGGTACGCTGCGGATCGAGTTGGCGCGGGTAGCGAAAGGATTTGCGACGTGTTGCTGAAGGCGCTTCGAGTAACGCTGTTCTGGGCGCTCTGGGGGTGGGCTGGGAGCGCGGCCGCCGCGAAGCTGCCGAAGGTCGTCGTGCTCGGGCTCAAGCCCATCGACGACGCGAGCCGCGAGCTCGCCTCGAACCTCACCGAGGTCCTCACGACGGATTTGGCGAAGGCCGGGCTTTACGATGTCGTGAGCGAGAGCGAGATCGGCTCGCTCATCGGCCTCGAGCAGCGGCGGCAGCTCTTGGGCTGCACCGACGACGGGTGCCTATCGGAGATCGGCGGGGCGCTCGGGGGCGACCTCGCGCTCTTGGGCACGGTGGGCCGGCTCGGATCGCAGCTTAGGGTCGACCTCAAGATCGTCGACCTGAAGCGGATGAGGATTCTCGCCCGCGACGGCGCGCTGGCCCGCTCGGTCGACGAGCTCCTTGCGTCGGGTCGCGCCGCCCTCCGCTCGATGGTGCGAAGCCCGTCGAAGGGCCCCGCCGCCGGAGCGCGGCCCGAGGTCCAGGCGCGCGCCGATCGGGGCTCCGCCCCGTACGTCTTCCTCGGCACGGGCGCGGCGGCGCTCGTCGGGGGCGGCGTACTCGTCGGACTCACGGTGGCGCACAAGCGGGAGCTCACGTACCAACAGGCGGACGTGCGGGCCTCGGCGGGGTTCATCTTGGCAGGCGCCGGGCTTGCCGCGGCGGCGACCGGGGTCGTCTGGGCCGTGCTGGGCAAGAGTTCGGCCGGCGCCCGCACGCCCGAGCTCTCAGTCGCGCCGTTAGCGAGCGGCGTCGCGATGGGCGCGGCGGTGCACTTCTGATGTCCGCCCGCGCTCTTTGGGGTGCCCCCGTGCTCTCTCGTGCTCGACTCGCCTGGCTCTCCGCGCTCTCCTTGAGCGCCGCCTGCTCCGGATGGCTGATGGACTGGAGCGGCACCCGGTGCGCCATCGACGGCGACTGCGGCGGCGGCCTGGTGTGCGTGAAGCAAGCGTGCGCGCCGCGCAGTGGCTCCGACGGCGCGGACACCTCGGGGTTTGGCGACGCCTCTGGGTTCCGAGACGCCTCGGAGTCTTCGGACGCCACTGAGACCTCCGATGCCTCGGGGTCTCCAGATGCATCCAACGCCTCAGGACCCTCGGACGCCTCGAACCCCTCCGATGCGTCGAGCTCCGACGCCTCGGGTTTCGGCGACGCCTCGGGCTTCGCGGATGCGTCGACCTCCGATGGGGCGGACAAGACCCCATTGCCCACGTTCGAATGCTCCGGGGACGCCGGCTGGTGCGCCGCGCGAATTCCGGCGCCCGATGGAGGCTCGCGCCCTATGACCGCGCTGGCGGGTCGGGCGCCGAACAATCTCTGGGCGGTGGGCGGCGGCGCGACCATCGTCCATTGGGACGGCGAGTTCTGGGAAGATCAGTCGTCGATGGCCCGGGCGAACGCGGCGGACGCCGGCTTCCCCGTCGACGAGATGACGACGGTGAGCGTCACCAGCGACGTCATCATGTTCGCCGGGTCGTATCGCAGTGGCGCCACCAAGCAGACGGCCTTCAGCTGGAAGTACATAGACGCGGTCGGAGCGTCTTTCATCACCCAGGTGGACAGCTCGGGCCAACTTGGCTTCGGTTGGCTGGGAAGCGCCCCGAGCGGAAATCACTGGGCGCTCGTCGGCGAGAGCGCGCACGTTCGTCCGGACGACCTCTACGGCGGCTTCCAAGACGGGACCGGAGGCGACCTCCCCGACTACCGCGCCGTCTCCCTGCGGTCCGACGACGAGCTCTGGATCGCGGGGACCTCCGGCGCCGTGCGCTACATGAGGCGCACCGACGCGTCGAGCTCGAGCGCGGTGGGCGTCGGCTTCCCGGCCACCAGCATCAACTTCGACGCGATCCTCGCCTTGGATGACGTCCTGCTCGTGGCCGGCGAAGGCGCTCTCTACGAGTGCGCTCGAACCGGCTCGACGATGTCCCCGTCTCTGGCAGGTTGCCAGAACCACGTCTCGAGCGTTCAAACCATCCGCAGCCTGGCCGGGACCTCGGCGGCCGACGTGTGGGCCGCGGGCTTCGAGAGCGGGGTCCCGCTCCTGCTGCGGCGCACCGGAGTGCAAGCCTGGCAAGGGATCAGCGTCCCCGCTGCGGCGGGACCGCTCTCCGGCGTGTGGCGAGGCCCGGGTCTGGTCGTGGTTGCGGGCGAGGGCGGGCTTTTCTCGACGGCCGGCTATTGAGGCGCTCCAGGTAACGGACCTTCGTTCCGCTTTGCGGCGCCGAAGCGGTGTGCCAACGGGGGCCGCGGAGCGAGAGCATCGAGGTCCCCGAAGCCCTTCACCGTCTCGACATCGCCCGCGCGGTCGGGGTCCATCCATCTGCGGCTCTCCTCAATTCGAAATGGGTAGCTGAGGCAGCTCCGTTGGGATTTCTCCGCACACCAGGTGAACCATGGCAATCAGGGCTGCCGCGGAATGAAAGCCGAATGCGCGATGCTGTATCATCTTGATGGTGTTGTTGATGCCCTCGAGCATGCCGTTGGCCAAGCCAAGTCGAAAGGCGGCAGGAATCCCTGTTCGGTGGCGACGGACGGTTTTTGCGAGTTTCTTGAACGGAGCAAGTCGAGAGCGCGGGGCCCAAGGAAACCAGCCGTCGAGGTGCTTTTCTGCAGCGGCCTGGCTGCCGCAGCGGTACAGGACGCGCAGCTCCTCTTTGAGCAGGTAGGCGCGGTAGGTCCCTCCCACAACTCCCGATGCGCTTACTCCATCGCAAATCGAGGAGCACGTGCTGCGCGGCCGAGAGGAAACCACCTTGCTCAAGGTTGACCCATGGGAGGTCCTCGCCTGGTGGTATGCCTGCCCCGGCGGCTACCCTCGAGAAGACAGATGTCCGATCCCGCCTCGAGCAAGGCCACCGCGTGGCGCCCGAGGTCCCGAGGGTCGGCCCGGCGGCCTCGTGCGCCTCTTTTTCGACCTCGGCGCCGCCGATGTCGTGCGGCGGTCGGGCCAGTTGGCCCAGGGCGCTCGACAGCGCGGTCGGAGAAGGCGAGGCACGGAGGGGAAAGGGCTCCTCCCCGCGGGCTTCGGCCTCCACCCGGCGCTCCTCGAATCTGCCCTCCACGCGTGTCTCCTCGAAAGCGAAGGCGCGGTCGTGCTCCCCTTCTCCTGGACCGGCGTCTCCCTGCGCGCCGTCGGTGCCTCGTCGATCCGCGTGCGCTTCGCACCCAAGAAGGCGGCGCGCTCTCCCTCCAGGTCGCCGACGCCGCCGGCGAGCCGGTCGCCTCCATCGCGGCGCTCGTGGCGAAACCCGCCTCCACCGAACAGGTCCGCCGCGCTTTTGCGGCCCACCGCGACGCTCTTCCGCATCGGCTGGACGGCGTCGCCCGAGGCATCGACTCCGGCACGATCCGCGGGGCGCTCTGTTCTCGTCGCGCCTAGCCTGAAGTTTTTGCCAGTCGGGTCGAGTTCTCGTGCCGAAGGACTACTTGGCGCGAGTGGTCGCTTGCTCTTGCTCTTCGGCCCAGCGAGCGACGCGCGCTGCGCTCTCTTCAGGCGAGAGATCCTCGACGCGCGTCATGACGGACCAGCGCACACCAAAGGGGTCGATGATCGAGGCGAAGCGGTCGCCGGAGACGAAGGTCGCAGCCGGTTCGCGCACGCGCGCGCCGGCCTCCACGGCACGTTGGACGACGGCGTCGACGTCGGGGACGTAGACGCCGAGCGAGTACGTCACGCTGCCGGGCCCCGGCGCCACGAGGTCGTAGGCGGCCAACGGGTCGCTCAACGTGATCTTGCCCGAAGCGAACTCGAGGACGGCGTGCGCCACGACTTCGCCCATGCGCATCACGTCGGTCACTTTCGCGCCGAAGACGCGGGCGTAGACCTCGAGCGCCCGCGCCGCCGGGGAGACCACGATGTGGGGCGTGATGGACGTGCTGCCGCGCGGGGTGCCATTCGCCGTGTGCTTGCCGTCCGCTGCCTTGTGTTGCGAGTTCATGCGATCCTCCAAAGTGTCGTCACCCTGCTTGACTACGCGGAGTGGCTCGCGAAATCTTGGATAAATGCGACAGCGCCAGGAGACGCCGCCAGTCCCAGTCCTCGGGGTCTTTAGGCCCGATGCCAAAGCGCCGGGGGTCGCCATGCGCGGCATCTTGCGACCGCTGGTCGGGCTCGAGCGCTTCCAGCTCTCGCGCGCGGCGGCGCCCGGCGATCTGGCGCCGTTCGCGCCCTGGTTCTGGACCGTCCAGTGGGACCTTCCCGAGAGCGAGACCTACGAGCAAGAGGTGCTGGCGTTCCCGTGCGTCAACCTCGCGTGCGGGGATGGCGAATACCAAGTGCATGGCCCCGGCACCGAGCGCTTTGTGGCAAAGCTCTCGGGGCGCGGTTGGGCGACCGGCGCGCGCTTCACCCCGGCAGGCTTCTCGGCGTTCTCGCGCAGGCCGATGCGCGAGCTGGTCGACCGCGTCGTTCCTGCGCGAGAGGTCCTCGGGCGAGAGCCGCCGCCGCCGGGGTCGACGCCCGAGGAGGCTCGTGCCCGTCTGGCGACCTATCTCCGCGAGCACCGGGCCGTGCTGACCCCGGCGATGGCGCTCGTCGATAGCCTCGTGGCCAAGGCACAGAACGACGCGAGCGCCGTGCGCATCGAAAGCCTCGCGGAGGAGGCCGGCGTGTCGGTGCGCTCGCTGCATCGCCTCTTCGAACGCTACGTCGGCGTGAGCAGCAAGTGGATAGTCCGCCGCGCGCGCGTCCACAGCGCCGCGGAGCGGGTCGCGCGCGGCGAGCGCGTCGACTGGGCGGCCGTCGCTCAGGAGCTCGGCTACCACGACCAGTCTCACTTGATTCGCGACTTCCGCGCCCAGATCGGCGAGACCCCCACCCGCTACGCGAGGCGGTGCGCCCGGTCTTCGCGACCATGATCGGGCCGCGAAAGCTTGTGTGCCTCCTGCCCCGGTGGCTCGTCCAGCGCCCAGAAACTCTGCTGTTGATGAACGCCGATTCGCAGCCGGTCGAGCGCGTCCAGCCTAAGGCTCCTCGCTCATCTCCTCTCGGAGCATCGCCAGCGTCCGCCGTGCGATCCGCTCGAGGTTCAAGCGGCAGGCATTCTGTCTCTGAGCGCGCCAACCCGCTTTCGCCCTCGCGGCCGTTTCAGGGGCCCAGCTCCCCGCCCGTCAGGACGTTGTCGTCGCCAGCAGCGAGCCGCCGCTCGCCGCTGGGTTCCATCGACGGGGTGCGCACGCGCAGGTCCATGTCCAGCTCGAGCGTTCCGCCGGGAGCCAGAACATATCTCCTGCCTCGGACGTACACCGGTGCCTCGGACGGCTCCGCGTCATCGAGCGAAACACGTAACCGCTCCAGCGTCAGCTCGGTCTCAAACCATCGCCCGCGGTGCTCGACGCGAAAGCGCAGCCGCCGCGTGCGCTGCGGAAGCTCGGGTGAGAGGTGCAGACCGTCGCGGTGCAGCTCGAGCCCTGCGTAGTGCCGGGTGACGATATCCACGGTGCCCGCCATGGCGCCCAGGTGAATGCCTTCGGGCGTCGTGCCACCTTCCACGTGGTACACGTCACTCCGGAGCGCCGAGAGAAAGAGTCGGGAGCCTGTCTCGCAGTCTTCTCGGTGCACGGCCGAGAGAAAGACCACCTTGCTCAAGGTCGACCCATGGGAGGTCCTCGCCTGGTAGTAATCAACGCTCCGCCGAATGGCCTCGTCATCGAAGTCATACCCGAGCCGCCGCAGGAGTGCCGTCAGCTCGGCTGAGCTGAAGAGGTACAGCAGCATCACCACGTCTCCCTGCTTGGAAACCTTGAAGCGGTCGGCCGAAGTGCCCTCGGCTCGGAGGATGCGGTCCAGGCGCTCGATGCGCCCGTAGCGCCGGCGGTACTCCGGCCAGTCGAGCTCCTCGAGGGACTCGTACCCTTCGAACTGGCTGATGATGCCGTCGTGGAAGGCGACGGTCATGCGGCGGCTGATGTCGTCCCAGCGCGCGAGCTCGGCGTCGTCGATGCCGAGCATCTGGAGCAGCTCGGCGCGGCGCTCGCGCGAGACGGCCTCGAGCGTGTCGCGGGCGCGGAGCAGGCACCAGACCGCGGTGATGTTGGTATACGCATTGTTCCTGAGCCCGCCGGCCTGCGCGTCCGGGTACTTCTCGTGGTACTCGTCAGGCCCCATCACGCCGACGATGTCGTAGCGCTCCGTCGCGCGATTCCACCTCGCCAGGCTCGACCAGAACCGGGCGATTTCCAGCACGATCTCCGCGCCGTAGGCATCGAGGAACGCGCGGTCCTGGGTGGCCTCGAAGTACTGCCAGACGTTGTAGACGATGGCCGAGTTCACGTGGCGCTGCAGGTGGCTGTAGTCGGGGTCCCACCGCCCCGACAGCGGGTTCAGGTGAACCTCCTGCGTTGCCTCCCGGCCATCGCTGCCGCTCTGCCATGGAAAGGCGGCTCCGGCGTACCCCGCTTGGCGGGCCAGCTCTCTCGCGGCGTCGAGGCGGTTGTAGCGGTAGAGGATGACCGAGCGAGCGAGCGCGGGCATGCGCTGAATGTAGAAAGGCAGGATGAACAATTCGTCCCAAAAGACGTGTCCGCGGTATGCCTCTCCATGAAGCCCGCGGGAAGGGGTACCGGCGTCTCGACCGGCCGTATTGCGCGACGCCGTCTGCAATAGGTGGAAGACGTGCAGCCGCAGCACGAGCTGGTCGTGCACCGCGGTCTCCACATCCGGCTCGGCGTCGAACTCGACTTCGCAGCGCCGCCACAGCCGCTCCCACGCCAAGCGGTGGCTCTCGCGCAGCGCCTCGAAGTCCTGGGCCTCCTCCATCGCGAGCCGCGCCGCCAGCCCGGCTTCGCTGATGCCCCGGTCCCGCGAGGTGAACAGCGCGACCACCTTCTCGACCCGAAGCACCTCTCCTTGGCGCACCTCGAGCTGCATCTCCTCGGCAATGCGCTCCGGCTCGTCGAGGAGGAGTCGCCGCTCGGACGGCGGCTGCACCTTGCCCACGAAGAGGCGCGTGCGCGCGGCCAACGCGACCTCGATGCGCGACTGCGTGGTCCGCACTTTGAGGTAGACCCCCGCGGGCGCCACCGGCGCTCGGTGGACGACATCGAGGTGCTTGCTGGAGAGCTGCTGGTAGCGCGGCACGCCGCCGTTGTGTACCGAGCCGTCCAGCCCCGAGCGGAGCACCAGCGCCCCGGACCAGTTCTCCGGCGTCAGGCGCCATTCGAGCGCCGCCAGGTTCGGCTTCTCCATGTGGGCCAGGCGCCTGCTCTCGATGGCCGTGATGCGCCCATGCGCGTCGATCACTCGGAACCGGCGGAGGAGCAGCCCCTCGCGCAGATTCAGCTCCTGCCGATACTCGAGCGGCGCGGTCTTCCAGAGGTCCAGCCAGTCGCTGTCGGGCAGCCGAAAGGTGAGCCACAGCCAGTTCGGAAAGTTGACCAGGTCCTCGTTCACCACGGTGCGCCCAGCCACTTCGCTCTCGAGCTGGTTGTAGCCGCCGACGACGTAGGTGCCCGGGTAGTTGGTGCCGTTGGCTCGCTGCTCCTCGGCGGCTCCGCGGGTGGCGAAGAAGCCGTTGCCGAGCGTACACAACGCCTCACGGTGGCCCTCCTGCGGACGCTCGAGCCCATCGTAGGCGAGCACCCATCCATCGTTCATCGGGGCGCCTCCCTCCCGAGCGAGGCTAGGTGCTCGAGGAATATCTGGACCTCGAAGGGGCTCTGTAGGGCGTAGCGGGCCGCGGTCGGCCGCGGAATCTCCGCGACCAGGACACCGAGCCCTCGCCCTTCAAGGACCGCGAACGCGTCCTCGTCCGTGGCGTCGTCGCCGAGGTAGATCGGCAAGGCATCCTGCTGGCCCGTTTCCTGAAGCAACCAGAGCAGCGCCTTGCCCTTGTGCCAGTCGAACGCGGGCTCCAACTGAAAGACCTTCTTGCCGAAACTCTTCCGCAGGCCTGGGTGGCGCGCCGCGACTCCGTCCACCGCGCGCTCAATGGCCGGCACGCTCCGTTCGTCCACCAGCCGGTGGTGCACGGCGATGGAGAAGCGCTTGTCTTCGACCAACACCCCGGAGATGTCGGCGGTGGCCGCACGCAACTCCTCGACGGCGCGGTGCACTTGAGGCTCCACTTCGGGCGCGACCTGCTTGCCACCGCGGACGCCGCGCGGCGGGGCGATGTCGAAGCCGTGGCTGCCAGCCATCCAGAGCGAGTCGATTCCCACCAGCCGCTGCACATCCTCGAGGCCCCGTCCGGAGATGATCTGCGTGGGCCAGGTCTCCGCGAGTCGACGCAGCGTCGAGCGCATTCCCTCGGCGAGCACCGCGAGCTCGGGCCGAGCCACGATGGGCGTCAGCGTGCCGTCGTAGTCGAGGAACACTGCCAGACGACGCCCCTGGAGTGTCGCGGCGATGGCCTGCCATGCCTGAATGGCGTTGGGCCGCGCGCTCTGCCGTGCCTCCAGATAGGCCGACAGGCGATCGACCGAGAGCTCGCGAAGGTCGTGGACGATCCAGCCGGCGCCGGCCTCCCGCAGGCGCAGCCATGGGTCGCCTCGGTCGACGCCGAGCACGAGACCAAAGCCGCCGGCCTTGCCGGCCGCGACGCCTGAAGCAGCATCTTCCACGACCAGGGCTCGTCCTGGTGAGGCGGCGCCCAGGTTCCGAAGGCATTCGAGGAAGGCATCCGGGTGAGGCTTGCCTCGGAGTCCGAGCTCGGCGATCGAAACGCCATCGACGCGGGCATCGAACAAGGTGTCGAGACCAGCCCGTCGGAGAATGGCCGCTGCGTTCTGGCTGGAGGTCGCCACCCCGACACGAACCCCTGCGGCACGAAGCGCTCGAACCAGCTCCAAGGCGCCGGCGTCCAGCTCGACCCCCTGACGCTCGAGCAGCGTAAGGAAGATGGAATTCTTCTGCTGCCCGAGCTCACGCGCGGTCTGGGCGGCGGAGATATCCGTGGAGGCAGGGATGCCGCGGGACGCGAGAAATGCCCTCGCGCCATCGAAGCGGGGCTTGCCGTCGACCTGCGCCCGGTAGTCTTCCTCGCTAAAGGGCCGGTGATCTTCCCCGGAGACCGGGGGCCGTTGCCTGAGGAACGCGTCGAAGGTCTGCTTCCAGGCGGAGAAATGGACGCGCGCGGTCCGGGTCACCACCCCGTCCAAGTCGAAGACCGCAGCCTCGAGCGCCCGAGGACTCATGAGATCTTCGATCCCCATCTGGATTGGAATCCGACCGAGGTTGCACTGCACTCCCGTGCTCCTGTATCGCCTTCTCGACAATGTTGCTTTCGTCGCCCGGGAGCAACCCGAACGCGACCGTTGGCCAGGAAAGGCCGATCCGCCATCCGCGAGAGGTTGATGCCCTCGCTGGCTTGATCGATCTGGTAAGGTCCGGCTCATCGGCGGGATCCGGGCGCCCGGATAGTCGTAGGGCCAGCCTCCTTCGGACTTCTTTGTGTAGCTCAATCCCGGAACCGCCGAGCGGCCGGGCCGGTCCTCGAGGTCGAGCACGATCTCTTCCAGGATGCGACGAACGAGCGCTGCGTCGGTCGTGTAGCGCAAGGCGGAGCGAAGGATGCTCGACGAGCCACGATGCCACTCCAGCTTCTGGGGATCGAGCGGCGGCTGATTCTGAAACACGGCCAGGAGCGGCTCGGCCTTGGGCGCGGCGAGCGGCTCCTCGTGTAGCTTCTCAGCCAGCCATTCGGGGAAACGAGGGATGGCCTCCAGGTCGGCGCGGAGGCGACCGAGAATGGCCGCCAGCCAGTGCGCGAGCGAGTCGCGGCTTTGCGGCAATCGCTCCTGGGGCCCGACCGGGCTCGTGCAGACGAGGTCCTGGTGGTAGTGACCGACGGATGGCTCTTCACCGACGCGGAAGCGCTCGTCGAACGCCCACGCGTCTTCGACGTCCTCGAATTCACCCGTGGCAAAGATTTCGTCGCGGATCAGCGATCGACCAGCAGTAACAACGCCGGCACCTTGGCCGTGGCCGTCACGCCGGATGGGAAATACGCTTTCGTCTCCGGCCGGGCGAGGGTCCGAAGCCCGGCATCCTAAGCCACCGCCTCCCCGTCCTCGGACTGCGCACCCCGGAACTGGCTCTCGTAGAGCTCCGCGTAGAACCCACGTCGCGCGAGAAGCTCGTCGTGCATGCCCTTCTCGACGATGCGGCCCTCGTTCATCACGAGGATGAGATCGGCGTCGCGGATGGTCGAGAGCCGGTGGGCCACGACGAAGCTCGTGCGGCCCTGCATGAGCTCGCCGAGGGCGTGCTGGATGTGCATCTCCGTGCGCGTATCGACGCTGCTCGTGGCCTCGTCGAGGATGAGCACCGTGGGGCGGGCGAGGATGGCGCGCGCGATGGTCAGGAGCTGCTTCTGACCCTGGGAGAGATTCGAGGCGTCTTCGTTGAGCAGCGTGTCGTAACCCGCCGGCAGAGTGCGGATGAAGTGGTCGGCGTGAGCGGCCTTGGCGGCCGCCACCACCTCGGCCTCGCTCGCGCCTTCGCGGCCGAAGGCGATGTTCTCGCGCAGAGTGCCCGAGAACAGCCAGGTGTCCTGCAGCACCATGCCAAACTGGCTGCGCAGCTCGCGGCGCGGGAGGCTCCGGATGTCGGTGCCGTCGAGGGTGATGCTGCCGCCGGCAACCTCGTAGAAGCGCATCAGGAGGTTCACGAGCGTGGTCTTGCCGGCGCCGGTCGGGCCGACGATGGCCACGACCCGGCCCGGCTCGACCTCGAGGTCGAGGCCCTCGATGAGCTTGTGGTCGGGGCGGTAGCTGAAGTGCACGTCCAGGCAGTGCACGGCGCCCCGGGGCGCCACGAGGTGCTGGGCGTCGCTCGCGTCAGGCGCCTCCTCGGCCTCGTCGAGGAGCTCGAAGACGCGCTCAGCCGACGCCACGGTGGACTGGATGACGTTGGCGATCGCCGCGGTCTGCATGATGGGCATGGTGAAGTGCCGGAGGTACTGGATGAATGCCTGGATGTCGCCGATGGCCAAAGCGCGCCTCGCCGCGAGGACGCCGCCGACCACACACACCGCGACATAGCCGAGGTTGTTCAGAACGGCGACCACGGGCCAGATGAGGCCGGAGGCAAACTGGGCCTTCCAGCCGGCCTCGTAGAGCCGGTCATTGATGGCGTCGAACTCGGCCACCGACGCCTGCTCCCGGCCGAAGGCCTTGACGATGCGGTGGGCGGCGATGAGCTCCTCCACGTGGCCCGAAAGCTCGCCGATGGCCTTCTGCTGGCTCGCGAAATGCCGCTTGGAGCGCGACGCGATGGCCTTCGTGGCGAGCATGGTCGCAGGCAGCACCAGGAGCCCCACGAGCGTGAGCAGGGGGCTGATGGTGAGCATCATCACCAGGATGCCGACGATGGAGATCGCCGCCCACAAAAGCTGCGTGAGAGCCTGCTGCAGCGTCGTGCCGATGTTGTCGACGTCGTTGGTGACGCGGCTCAGGACGTCGCCGTGCCGGCGCCCGTCGTAGAACGCGAGCGGAAGGCGCGACAGCTTCGCCCGGACCTCCTCGCGCAGGGTGAGCGCCGTCTTCTGCGCGATGCCCGCCATCACGTACTGCTGCAGGTACGTGAACAGGGCGCTCGCGACGTACAGGCCCACCATGCCGAGCAGGATGTTCACGAGGAAGGCGAAGTCGACGCCCGTCGCACCTCCGTCTCGCCGCGCCACGAAGCCCTCGTAGATGTGCGTGGTGGCGACGCCCATGAGCTTGGGCCCGAAGAGGCTCATGACCGAGCCCGCGAGGGTCATGGCGACGACCACGAACAGGGCCGCCGCCGAGGGCCGCAGGTAGCCGAGCAGGCGTCGAACCGCGCCCCGGAAGTCCTTGGCCTTCTCGACGGGCATGCCCAGCATGGGCCCCCGCCCGAAGGGTCCCCGCGGCATGGGCTCGGCGGCGCGGCGCTCGCTGGCTCGATTGGCGCTCATGCGGCCTCCGACGGAGTGGCGAGCTGGGAAGCGACAATCTCGCGGTAGACGGCGCAATCGCGCATCAGGTCGCGGTGCCTGCCGATGCCGGCGACCTTACCGTCGTCGAGGACGATGATACGGTCGGCGCCCAGCACGGTGCTCACACGCTGGGCGGCGATGAGCAGCGTGGCGGTGCGGGTCTCGTGGCGCAGAGCGGCGCGCAGGGCGGCGTCGGTCTTGAAGTCGAGCGCCGAGAAGCTGTCGTCGAAGAGGTAGATCGCGGGCCGGCGCGCGAGGGCGCGCGCCATGGCGAGGCGCTGCTTCTGCCCGCCCGAGAGGTTGGCGCCGGCCTGGGCGACAAGGGTCTCGAAGCCTTCGGGCATCGCGGCGATGAAGTCGGCGGCCTGGGCGACCGCCGCCGCGTGGCGCACCGCCTCCGGCGAGGCGCCGTCGCTGCCGTATCGGATGTTGCCGGCCACGGTGTCCGAGAAGAGCACGGCCCGCTGCGGCGCATAGCCGAGTCGCCCGCGCAGCTCTTGCTGGCGCAGGTCCCGCACGTCGACGCCATCGACGAGCACCCGGCCGGACTCGACGTCGTAGAAGCGCAGGATGAGGCTCAAGAGGGTCGACTTGCCGGCGCCGGTGCCACCGATGATGGCGGTGACCTCACCCGGCTCGGCGGTGAAGCTGACGTGGTCGAGGGCTGCCTGCTCGGCGCCGGGGTAGCGGAACACGACGTCCCGGAACTCGACCCTGCCGGCGCGCGCGCTCGGCGTCTGCGGCCCGACCGGCCCGATCGGATCGACGAGCACGGGCTCGGTGGCCAGCACCTCGTGGATGCGCGTGGCCGACACCGAAGCCCGCGGCAGGAGCACGAACAACATCGACAGCATCATCAGGGAGAAGAGGATCTGCGTCGCGTACTGCAGGAAGGCCATCATGCCGCCGACATGCAGCGCGCCGAGATCGATGCGGCGCCCGCCGAACCAGAGGATGGCCACGGTGGTGAGGTTCATCAGCAGCATCATCACCGGCATCATCAGGGAGGTCAGGCGCTGCCCCGCCAGAGCGGTCGCGGCGAGCTCCCGGTTGGCGTGCGAGAAGCGACCCTGCTCGGCCACGTCGCGGTTGAAAGCGCGGATGACGCGCACGCCGTCGAGCCCTTCGCGCAGGACGACGTTGAGGCGGTCGAGGCGCTCCTGCATGCGCTTGAAGACGCTCGAGCCTTTGACGGCGATGAGCACCACCGCTCCGACCAGCACGGGCACGACCGCGACCAGCACGAGCGAGAGCTGGCGATCCATGCGTACGGCCATGACGATGCCGCCGATGCACAGGAGCGGCGCCCCGACCATCATGCGCAGGAGCATCATGACGAAGACCTGCACCTGCGTGACGTCGTTGGTCGTGCGAGTGATCAGGGTGGCGGTGCCGAAGCGGTCGAGCTCGGCGAGCGAGAAGCTCTCGACCCTGGCGAAGACGCGGTGGCGCAGATCGCGGCCGAAGCCCATCGAGATCCGCGATGACAGGTAGCTCGCGCCCACCGAGGCGACCATCCCCAGCAGGGCCACGACCAGCATGAGGCCCCCGAGACGCACGATGTAGGGAGTGTCGCCGCGGACCACACCGGAGTCGACGATGTCGGCCATCAAGGTCGGCAAGTAGAGCTCGGCAAGTGACTGGCAGAAGACGAGCGCCAGCGCGAGGGCCACACGGCCCGTGTAGGGGCGAAACGCTGAAAGCAGCTTCAACAAGGGGGGCTCCGGGGGCTCCGGGCAGCGGGTGGGCGTGGGACGGCGCGCTCGGGTCGTCCGTGGCCGCGGGCGTACTCTAGGTCAACGGAGGCCGGGGGGGCGAGTCCCCGCGCGCGAGCCCCCGCCGGCGAGAGAGCCCTCCAATCGGTCGCTCACAAGTCCTATGACTGTCTGCTTTGGAGGATGCCCTAGGAGCGGGTCGGGCAAGCAATGAGAGGATGCGTGCGCTGCGGGGCCAGTTCCATTCGCAAGCCAATAACGATGCTGAGCGGGATGGTGCCTCGCTTGCTTCGGCCCGAAAAAGTGTCAATCTATTACAAATTGACACGCGGCCAGCCCCTTCGCCATGCGATCGCGCCAGGCTGCCGTGGCCTTCGCTCGGCAGCGCCTGCCGTCGAGGGTCTTCAGCCACTCTGCCTGCGCCTTGCACTTCTGAGCCCTAGCGGGCCTCGGCCCCGGGGAGGCGACCGCTCCGGTGGACAGCTGTTGACAGCGGGCGGAGGGAACGGGTAAGAGTCCGCTCCGCTGTTGTGCTGGTGATGTCGGAGTCTTCCCCGGTAGCTCAGTTGGCAGAGCAGCTGACTGTTAATCAGCGGGTCGAATGTTCAAGTCATTCCCGGGGAGCCATTTCGGGACCCCCACCAACTTCGGTGGGGGTCCTGCTTGACAGGAAGCCCCGAGGCCTCGCTTCGGGGCTTTCGTGTTTTTCTGCCTGTATTCGCGGGGGTTTGGACCCTTGGGCGTGTGGGGAGCCGGCCTGGGGTTCGTCGGCAGAGATCACGGGCGGCCCCGCGGGGGCGGCGGATCTCGGCCTTCGACCCGCTCTCTGCGGGCTCTTCGGGGCAGATCAACGGAGAGCCGTTTAACAGGTCCAGCGCGCCGTTTAACAGTTTGACCCCTTTTGGGGCGGTCTTGCTGTTAAATCCGGGTTGAGACCGGAGTGCTGCCCCATCCCGATCCTGACCTTTGGCGTGTAGGTGAAGGTGTGACGCGTTTAACAGCGCGCCCCTCGACACTCCCATTTCAGGGCTCTTGGTTCACTGTTCCCCCTCCATGCCCTCCGCAACGTACCCGGCGGCGATCGCAACCGACGCCGCTTCGGCGTGGAAGAGCCAGCAGCGCTCGGGCGGCACTTCGACCGCGCACTTCAGTCCCCGGAGCTTCTCGGTCACGAAGGAGCGATCGGGAACGAGTAGTAGAGCTGCACCCCTGGGGTGGCTCCTCGGTCATCGTCGCCGGCAGGCACCGACTCTCGGGCGGACGTGTCGTCTTCTTCGGCATGCGTTCTCCGCGTCACTCGTCGTCGTCGAAGTGGCGTAGCGCCTCCTCGTCGTACTCGATGGTTGGCTCCTCTGGAGGCGGCGCGAAGCCGAGCGGCGCCTCGTCGCGCGCGTAGCCGATGGCCCGGTATCCGCGTAGTCGGTTCTCGAACATCTTGAGCACCATGGGGATGCCGCGGTCGACGTAGTCGAAGATCCGGACCTCGGCCTTGCGCGGGTGCAGGCGGTGGAGTCGCCCGGTGTACTGCACCAGCGTGCCCTTGAACGAAATGGGCAGCGCCAGGAACAAAGTGTCGAGACGGGCGTCGTCAAAGCCCTCGCCGATGTACCGGCCCGTCGCGAGCAGCAGTCGCTCCTCGTTGTCGGGAATGCTGCTCAGCCGCTCTCCGCGAGCCTTCTGCTCCTTGCGCGACGTCCCGCCCTGAAGCACGACGACATGCCGGACGAACGGGGTCAGTCGCTCGGCGAAGTATTGCAGGTGGTCCTTGAGCTCGGTGAGCAGGATGGGCGAGCGCCCCTCCTGGATCGCCTTGATCACGTCGTCGACGATCAACTTGTTGCGCGCCTCATCCTGAGCGAGCTCGCGGTAGTAGTCCTGAATGGTGCTCGCGGCGTGCTCGGGGCGGAGCACAAAGCCGGTGTCGCGCACGATCAGCCGGTGGTCGAACGGGCGCTTTGCGGCCTGGCTCTTGGCGTCCACGGAAAAGCGCACCGGCCCGAGCTGCATCTCCGTGATCGGGTGGTGGCCATCGCGGCGCTGAGGCGTGGCGGTCAGCCCGACGATGTACCTGGCCTTGGTCTGGTTGAGCACGCGCTCGAATGAGAACGCCGGGAGGTGGTGGCACTCGTCCACGATGACCTGCCCGTAACTCGCCACGCAGTCGTCGACCGCGCCTTGGCGCGTGAGGCTCTGGAGCATCGCGACGTCGAGTCGGCCGTTCGGCTTCTTCTTGCCGCCCCCGATGCGTCCAATCTCCTTCTCCTCGATGCCCAGGAACATCGCCAACTGCGCCAGCCACTGATCCAGGAGCTGCTGGCGATGCACCAGCACCAGCGTGCTCCGGCGGCGGCCCGCGACGAGGTAGGTGCCGAGAACCGTCTTGCCAATTCCGGGCGGCGCCACGAACACGCCGGTGTCGTGCGCCAGAAGGGCGCGCGCGGCGGCGTGCTGAATGGACGTGAGCTCGCCGTGGAACGTAACGTCGAGCTCGGCCCCCTCGTGTCGCTCGTCTTGGAGCACGAGCTTCACCCCGTGCTCCTTGAGCAACGCATCCAGGTCAGGCTGGCAGCCGCGCGGAATAGCAAGGTGGTCGGGGAAGTCTTCGGCGCAGGAAATGACCCGCGGCGTGCCCCGGGTGGACAGGCGCATGCGCTGCTTCTTGTAGAACTCGGGATTCTGGAAGGCAGCGAGCCGCTGTACTTGGTTGAGCAAAGCGGACGGGACTCCCGCCTTCCGGACGAAGAGCCGCTGCGCGAGGACGACGTTCAGCTCGGCCGGCAACGGGCCGGCGATTCGCGCCGAGCGAGGCTTGCCCGACGGCAGCCGAGTCCACGGCGCGGCATCCTCCTCTGCGCCGGACGCCTCCGCGGTGCGCACGCCGACGACCCGCCCAGTGCGCGAGGCCTCCCGCGCGAGGCCTTCGACGAAGTCCGGAGCGAGGCGAGGGAGCCCTGCGAGGTATGCCGCTTGGTCGGGGAGCGGATTGAAGCCGTCGTCGAGGAACAGCGTGTTGCCCAGCTTCAGGGCCTTGCCCTGGAACGGCAGGGCGATAAGGTTGCCGAACCCGCCGCGAGGCATGGTGTCCTGGTTGGGGAAGAGCCGGTCGTAGGACTCCATGCTGAGCTGGTGGCGGCGGGCCATCGTTTCAGTGATGAGGTAGCAGCCCATCCGCCGGGCGACGTTGGCCGCCACCGGCGCCGAGAAGAAGAACCACACGTGGGCGCCATTGCCCGATCGCGAGCGCTCGACCGCCGGCGACAAACTCGAAGCCCGGCAGGTCTCGACGAAGGCGGCGACGTCGTCCTTCCAGGAAGTCTTGTCGAAGTCGGCGGCCAGGAACCAGCAGGTCTCGTCCTCGAGCATCGGGTATACGCCGATGACGTGGCGGCCCTTGAAGTGGTCGAGGATCACCGGATCGCTGACGAGGATGAACGCGCGATTCGAACACGCGCCGCACCTCACGCGCTTCTTGTCGCAGATCCCTCCCTTCCACTCGTTGGCGCACGCCGGCGAGTAGCCCTTCTTTCCCTTGGCAAGGTTCTCCCAGTACTTCGGGTAGACGTCCTCGCGGCCGCGGAACAGCTCGCGGAAGAGGCGGAGCTTGTCAGTGCCCGTGTAGGATGGCGAGGATTCGCTCGCCCGCGTCGGCGGTTGCTGCACGGGCACGGGCGGCATCGGCGGAATTGGCCGGGCATGCTCGATGACCGCTGCTCGCTCGCGGAGGTCCGCAAGGTGTGCGCGGGCCTCATCGCGCTGGCGGTCGAGGTCGCGGAGCTTCGCTTCCTGTTGCTCGATCTCCGCGAGCAGAGCTTCCCTTGGGCTTGTCACCGGATTCGGACTCCGATCGCCGCCTCCGGCGCCTCGGGCGGGTCCAGCTCGGGGTCCGTGCTCACGCCCAGCGGGCAATACCAGGCGTCCTTGCATGCTCCGACCCTCTCGACCAGGCCGAGCGCTGCAAGCCGCGCGAGGTCCCGCTGCACCATTCGCGGGCTCGACGCCTTGCTGCCGAGAGCCGTCGCGACGTCGCTGCGGGTCGCCTTTCGTTTGCGGAGGACAAAGTCGTAGACGTCCTGTTCGCGAGCCGAGAGCGGCGGCGCGTCGAGCCAGGGCTCGCGCTTGATGTGGTCCTTGACGCGCTCGACCTCGTGGTACGCCTCGAACATCGCGTCGTTCAGCTTCGTGGCGAAGTAGAGCACCTAGCGCCGCCGCCCGTCGGGGCTGCGGATCGCCTTCGCGTACTGCTCGCGCGCGGCCCCCCTGAGGAAGTCGACGATGTCGGTGGAGATCGGGAAGTCGAGCTTGAGCATCGTCGATTCTATGCGCGAGACGAACCCGCCGGCCTCTTATACGACGCGATGGCGTCGTTTGCCCAGCGATGCAGCGAACGCCACAGCTCCGCGCTCCTCCCCGTGCAGGCCCGGTAAGACCGGCAGCACCGACGCGGTCGCCGGTTTCGAGGTTGCCGGCGCCTCTGCGGCGACCGGGGTCGCCCGACGGCCAGGTTGACCTGGTTGCCGCAATCCGAGCGCTTGTGAGCGCCTCAGGGTCACGGAGAAATGGTCACATTCACGCTCACCCTTCGCCCATCGGTGGCCCTGAGCTCCACGTAGCCGCTGCTGGTGGTTGCGCCCGAGGCAATCTGCGCTCGGACGACCATGGCGTCGGCTGCGCCCGTGAGGGGGACGAGCACCTGGGAGACGGATGCCGTGACGTAGGCCGTGCTGGGAGTCACCAGGATCGTCTGCCCGCTCCGCACCGAGACCGCGTAGGTGCGCTCGGTTCCCGAGAGCCCTTCGGTTATGCCGGCGGGGACCGCGCCATCCACCAGGACCTCTGCAGTAAGCGGCGGCAAGCCGGCAACGACGTGATACACCGTGACCTGATAGGGCAGCACCGGCTTTGAGAGCGTGTACTGCCGGCTGCACGTGGAGTCCTTGCAGATCCGCAGCGTCAGGTTGCCGGTGTGAACTCCAGGAGCGAGCTTAGCTTGGATCGGAAGGCAGGCTTGGAACGAGCCGTCCGAAAGCGAGGTCACGCTGACGTCGCCCGGGACGAAGGTTCCTCCGTCGTCGGAGAGCAGGACGGCAGGGGCCTCGGTCGGCTTCGGGTCGAGCGTCGCGGTCACGCATGTGTTCGTGCGCGGGGTGTCGTCGAAGGAGATGCCGATGAGCGGTGACCGAGAGTAGGACACTGCGATCTCATAGCTCGACGTGTCGCCGCTTCCTGCGCAGGCGCAGAGAGCGAACGCAAGGGCCAGTGTCGAGCGGGCGGTCGGCGCGAGGTGACTCATTCTACGATCTCCTTGGCGGAAGAAAGCTCGAGGCAAGAATCATACTTGGCACAGCGCTCAGCACGCGAATTTCGAGGATCACGGCGCACCGAACTCTGGAGCACCGCGACGTAGCGGTTCACGATGCGGGCGCTGGCGTTGGCCCGAAGGGATTCCGGATGCGGATAACCTGTACTGGCTCCTCGTCGAAGACTCCTTCGACCGACCAGCTACCTTCGCGGAATTCCCAAGTGACTTGCATTCCACGCAATGCCGACACGATGTCATCCTTGATATCGATCATCTCCCTCGGCCGTCCCGCGATACCGCCTACGATGCGCCTCGCCGATAGTTCAACCCACTCGATATCTCTTAGCGAGGTCGGCCCCCAGAAGACTCCAGGTAGCCCTCGATTGGCATCGTCAGCAGCTGTCCCCATCGTCCCTCCCTCGTTGAGCCATGCTTCTTCAAGCCAATGCGAACCCAGCAACGGAGCTGCGACACGAGTTTGCAGACTGGAGGCCAATAGGTAAGCAGTGCACGGACGGGCACCTGACGGCCCGAATGGCACCCGGTAGGTTGGCCTCCCCTGGTTGTGCGGGAGGTCATCGAGATGAGCAGAGGAAAGCAGACGGCCTGCGCGGGACGAGGCCGAGGGACGCAGGTCGTGCCGATCGGGGCTTCGACTCTGGCCGAGCTCGGGGAGCGGTTCGCGCGGTTCCGGTCGGAGCACCGGCGGGGGGCGCGGTATCCGGGCGAGTTGAGGGAGGCGGCGCTGCGGCTCCTGGGGGAATTCGCGCCCGACGCTCTGTATCGGACGTGCGGCATCTCCTTTCGACAGGTCATGACCTGGAAAGCGGCGCGCCGTTTGGCGCCGGCGAAAGCGCCCCCGGCCGAGCCGGCGAAGGTGCGGGCCTTCTCGGTCGTGGACGGGGAGCCGGCCCTTCGACTCGAGCCGGAGCTCACCGCGCGCGGCGCGGAGCCTGAATTCGAGCTGCGAGTCGGGCCGTGGTCGGTGACCGTGCGGATCGCGGGTCGCGGGCCGGCGTGGCGAGGCCGAGCATGATCCCCGTGACCGTGCGCCGGGTCCTCTTGGCCGAGTACCGCGTCGATTTCCGGAAGCGGTTCGACGGCCTTTTGGCGGAGGCCTACCGCATCGGCGCGGACCCGTACGATCGGGACTGCGTCGTCTTCATCAAGAAGGACCGCACACAGATCCGCGCCCTGGTCGGCGACGGCTACGGGCTCTACCTGGTGTGCCGGCGATTCGAGGGCGGCAGCCTGCGCGCACTGCTGAAGTTCGCCGAGGAGCTGAGCGCGAGGACGGTCTCGACCGGCGAGCTTTCGCTCCTGCTCGAAGGCTCGAGCTTCACCGTGCACCAGAAGGCCAAGGCGTGGCGGTCGGAAGATCGCGCTGAGCAAGCGAAGGGTTAACAAAGAAGGCTGGCAATGCCACGTTGGCGCCGTGGATGACGCCGCGCTCTTCAGCTTCAGCTTTCGGCAAACGCCGCTCGGCGCGAGCGAGCTCTCGCTATTGCAGAGCCTGATCGACGGAAGCTCGCAGCTCTCGGACGCGGCAGCAGAGGCCTGCCATCGATTCGGCTGGGTGCGGCCGAGCGGCAAGATCCCGCTGGCCGCCTGCTCGGTGATGCTCCGCCGTCTCGAGCAGCGCGGGCTCTTGCGGCTCCCCGCGGCCCCCCAGCGTCGCCCCGGCGGCGGGCACCATGCGCTGGCCGAGCGATTGCGGCTGCTCGACGCGGTGGGCGTGGTCGCCGGCATGGTCGAGTGCCAGCCCGAGGGGCCGTTCACATTGCGCCCCATCGCGCCCGAGGAGCGCGACGGATTCCGGATGCACCTCCAGCGCTACCACTACCTGGGCTTCAAGCGGTCCGTGGGCGAGTCCATGGGATACGCGGCGTTCATTGGGCAAGAGCTCGTCGCTCTGCTCGACTGGGGCGCGGCATTCTTGCGCTGCGGCCCGCGCGACCATTTCATTGGCTGGGAAGCACCAGTCCGCGAGAGAAACCTCCCGCTGGTCGTCGGGAATCGTCGATTTCTCGTGCTGCCGTGGGTGCGCGTGCCGCACCTGGCGTCGCGGGTGCTCGCTGCCAATTTGCGCCGGCTCAGCCGCGACTGGCAGGTCACATTCGGCCACCCCGCGTTGCTGGCCGAGACGTTCGTCGACCCGTCGCGATTCAAAGGCACCTGCTACCGCGCGTCCAATTGGATCCATCTCGGGCAGACGCGTGGCGACACGCGCCTCTCCGATGGCACGAGGGTGCGCGGCCGACCGAAGGAGCTCTACGTCTATCCGCTCGCGCGCGACGCGCTGAAACAACTGCGCTCACCCGAAGGCGCGGCCTGACGATGGCCCGAGCCCGAGCCACAGCGGAGCTGAGCGTCGAACAGTGCCGCGAGGTCGCGGCGTGGATCGAGGTCAATGGGGAGAGCCTGCCGCCCGCGGTCCGCGCCTTCCTCGAATTTCACCAGGTATATCTGGCCGCCGGCGAGGGGGACCCGATGCGCCGCGCTGCAGCGACGGCGTGGCGCTCGCTCCTGCGCGCGCTCCACCTCACGCCGTCGAGCGAGAAGCGCCGCTCGAGCGGCTCGCCGCTGGCCGGCATCCCGGGAGCGGATTGCCTCTGCGCGAAGGACGAGCGCGAGCGGCTCGAGGCGCATCTGGCTCGCTGCCGCCTGCTCTCGGGCTGGCACCGCGGCCTGAAGAAGCGTCACGATGATCACTTCAAGCGACTCCAGAAGAGGCTGGCCAAGATGCCCAAGGAGAAATCGGAGGCGGCGCAGGCGGCCGAGGAGATCCCTTCAATCGACGAGATCGTCATCGAGCTCACCGACGAAGAGCGCGCGCAGGACGAGGCGGCCGCCGACCGGTTCATCGAGCACCTGACGTCGGGAGGGGGCGCCGACCCGGCGCTGCGGCCGGTGGCGGAGACGCTCATGCCCGGCGGCGCGGCGCTCGTCCAGGAGGAGCACGTGCCCGTGCCGGCGCTGGTTCCGGAGGGCCTCGCCGACGCCCAGGTGGTCGAGACGCTCCACGAGCCGCGCGTGCGCTACGACTTCGCGGTCGCGGTGAAGCGCATCGAGCTCGAGGTCGAGAAGAAGATCCTGGTGGGCAGCGACGGCGAGCGCCATGTGATCGCGGGGTCCACGAGCGAATACGGTCCGCCTCGCTTCCAGGTGACGTGGGACGCCCTTTCGACCCTGACGTGGCTCACCGGCCAATTCGCGATGCCGTTCAACCGCCTTGGCACCCTGCTCTCGTCTCAAGACAAGCGCTTCACGGCCGGCGGCCTCGCCAGAATGCTGCATTACGTGGCGCAGCGGTTCGTGCCGATCTATCTCGAGCTCGGGGCACAGCTGTCCCGCAGCGACTATTTGGCGGGCGACGACACCTCGTGTCGGGTGCTCGAGGTCTCGTCCTATTTCGAGTGGGCCAGAGCGAACCCGGCCGAGGCGAGGAGCCAGGCGCCGCCCTGGAGCGGCTATGCGACGCCGAGCATCGCCGATCAAAGCCTGCGGCAGTGCCAGAAGCTTACGGAAGCGCGAATCCGTCGGCGCGACGACGGCGATCGCGCGGCGGTGCGCGCGATCGAGGAAGTTCCCTCGCTTGGAATGCTCATCGGCAAGAGGTTTCCCTTCGAATCGATGCGCCGCAACGGCGATGGGCGCAAAGAGGCGACACACCACGGTCGTCACCGGGCGAAGCGAGGCCTCCGCCCCGGGGAGCCTCATCGTTTTCTATCGCAGCCACCTCGGGAGCTGCGGCAACCTCTTCGAATCGATTCTCGAGAGTCGCGATGAAAAACAGAGAGACCTGGTCCTGCAAGGCGACCTGAGCACGACCAACCTCGTCACCTCCGAGAAGCTGCTCGCGCGTTTCAATATCCGAGTCATCGGCTGCTCAGCGCATTATCCGGACTCGTCCGTTATCCCAATAAGGAGGGATACTTCGAGCCAGCCACCGAAGAGCGAGCAGCCTCGAGACCATCGCTGCACTCGGGATAACGGCGCGGGTCACAGTCCTGCGAGGAAGGCGAGCACGCTCGGACTTGGTTGCCACGGACGTGGCGGCTTTTGGTCCAATCCCGCTCGACGCCAGAACGCTTCGAGGACGGTGCGCTTCGCCTGCAGGTTGGTGCTGAGGTAGCGACCGGTTGTGGCTACGCTGACATGCCCGAGGTAGTCCCGGATGACGCTCAGTTCGACTCCAGCCTGCAGCAGAGCTACGGCGCAGCTGTGCCTGAGCACGTGCGGAGTAATCTGCCGACGAGCCAGCACAGGCATGGTGCGTGCGGCCGAGCGTGCGTGCTTGGCGAGGACGTAGGCTGCCCCATCTCGCGAGAGCGGAGCACCGCGTGCATTTCTGAAGATCGGGCCTTGGCCAGCGGGGCTGCAGCGCAGCAGAGACTGCATCGCGCTGGCCGTCTCGGCCCAGAGGGGACAGAGGCGGTCCTTGCTGCCCTTCCCGTGGAGGCGCACCTGACGAGGGCGCTGGAGCTGGATGTCCCCGACCCGGATGGCGAGCGCTTCGCTGATGCGGGCACCGGTGTTGTAGAGGACCAGGAGGAGCGCGCGATCGCGAGCGCCAGCGGGAGTAGTACTCTCGGGTTGCCTCAGCAGGATGCGCGCCTCCTCGGGCTCGAGATAGCTGGGTGGGCGACTATGTGCGCGTTTGGCGGGGATCGCGAGCACCTGGCGATACTGCTCGGCGTGGCAGGGATCGTGGCGCAACACATGCTCGACGAAGCCGCGGACGGCGGCGAGTCGGCAGTTGCGCGTCCCGGCGCTGTTGCGGCGAGTCCCCTCGAGATGGTCTAGGAATGCCAATACCAGGTCCGTGCGCAGGTCCTCGACACCAGCCCTTTCAAGGTGCGTTCTTTCTCTTTGTTTTCCGCAATGCTAGCAAGCGAGCAGTGGAAACATGAGGGTGTCTTCGGTTGAAGGTTCTCGGTTGCCGCGGCTTCTTTGGACCACGTGGATGTCGACGGAACTTCAGCAAGTCAACTTCTCCAGCGAGGTCGACAAGCACCTTGGCGACCTCGCTGGTTGGGGCTGCCTGGAATACTCGCCACGCTTTGGGCGGGATCGCGATCTCCATGCCTCGCCGGGTGCCGGCGATTTCGTCGGCCAGGTAATAGGCCGATACCTCTTCTTGGATCTTTTCGGCTCCGTGCTCGGCGCGCAAGGCGGCCTTGATGACCGAGAGAACGTTGTAGGCGACCAAGGCCACACAGAACGCGAAGAGCGCTGCCTTCGGATAGCCCAACGTATTGAGCTCGCCTTCCAGGGTTGCCTCCAGCTCCTGAAATGCCAACTCGATGCCCCACCGCTTTCGGTAGACAGCGCCGACGGTTGTGCCGAGAGTATCTGGTGGGAGATTCGTCAGGATGTGAAGTTCCCGGTCGCCATCACGCGTCGCCTTCTGAAGCTTCAGGGTAATACGGCGGGCGAGGAGCGAGTTCCCGGTGTCATCCCTCAGCTTCACCTCCTGTTCCCAAACCAATAGGCGTTTGACGCAGCCGCAGGGGGCGGGGGCGGGCGCAGCGGTGGCCCGGCTGCGTCAAACGTCGGGTTGAACGAAGCCGCCGGCACGGGCCCTGCTAATGGGGATCTTGGGCTTGCGGAAGGGGTGCTGTGGCCAGAAAGAGGGCTCTCGCAGGAAGAGCCGTGAGAGGACGATAGTCCACGGGACAGCAGCAGCGGGTCGGCCAGTAGGCGCGCTCAACCCGACCCCCCCCCCCCCCCCCCCCTCGGGAGAGCGAGGGGGCGAAAAGGGCGTGCGTCGGACGCACGCTCTCCAATTCGGCGCCGCCGAGTTGAAGACGTGGGAGTGGCTCTTCTCGTGCTCATGGCTACGACGTGTCGTCTGGAGCCTTTTGGCTGCGCGGGAAGGCCAAGGGGAGCATGGTGCCGACTCGGCACACGGGGCATTGGCCGGCGTCGATGCCCGTCAAGCGCTTGAGGCGCGAGCGCCAATCCTCGAGGGGGAAGGGTTCGGGCGGGTGGACCGCCAGGAGCATCGCGGCGAGCGAGGCAACGACCAGCGGGACCTTGGGGCACCCTTGGAGAAGGCGGCGCGCGACCTCGAGCTTTGTGGTCGCGTTTCCCGACGCCATCAGGCCGTAGTGGCGGATCTTGACGAAGCCAGCAGGCAGCACGTGCTGCAGGAAGCGGTGAATGAATTCATCGGGTGCGAGGGTCCGGGTGGCGTCGCCGCGGGTGCGGAATTGGACGCCGTCCTCCGAGAGGCTGAGCAGACGCTGGTTGGAGAGGCCCACTCGATGCGTATAGCGACCGAGGTAGCGGAAGACGTGCTCGGGGCCAGCGAAGGGCTTTTTGCAGTACGCGACCCATTTCGTCTTGTAGAGCTGGTCTTTAAGCTGCGCGAATGCCCTCGGGTCCGCCAATTCGGCACAGGAGCCGGAGAGCTTGAGCTCGCCAGCCTTGTAGGCGGCACAGAGCGCGGCCATGAGCTTGCCGCGAAAGAGATCGGCGAGGACCCTCGCCGGGAAGAGATACCCCTGTCGCGCGGGGACCCAACGTTCGCCGTCGGCGGTCAGCCCTCCGCCGGTGACGATGCAGTGCAGGTGGGCGTGGAACCTGAGGTCGCGCGTCCAGGTGTGCAGCACGCAGGTGAAGCCGAGCTGGGCGCCCAGACGCTTGGGGTCGGCGCCCAGCTCGAGCAAGGTCTGGCTGCCGGCCTGGAAGAGCAGAGGGAAGAACAGCTCGCGGTTGCGCAGGATGAGGCCGTTCAGAAGGTCGTCGGGGACGGTGAAGACCACGTGGAAGCTATGCCGAGCACCACAT
>CAVYWD010000002.1:0-3050842 GCA_963772225.1 uncultured delta proteobacterium
GGGCGAAGGCGGCGGTGAGCAGCCGCTACTACAGCGCGGCGCTGGCGCTGGCGGAGGGCGACCACGCGATGCAGGTGGTGGCGACCGACGCGCAGGGGCGCACGGCGAGCGTGCGGCGGACGGTGAGCGTCGACCGTACGCCACCGTATCTGACGGTGGACCAGCCGTCGACGAACCCGGCGGTGGTGACGATGTCGCCGTATCGGCTCGAAGGGACGGCGGGGGACGCGCACCTGTCGAGCGTGACGGTGAATGGCAACCCGGCGGTGGTGCTGGCCGGCAATTACAGCGCGACGGTGGCGCTCTCTTCGGGGAACAACGATTTCGTGATCGAGGCGACGGACCTGGCGGGGAATCGCACGAGCGTGACGCAGCGGCTGACGATCAACGGCGGGACGCCGCCGACGGTGCAGATCGTCGAGCCGATGGACGGGGCGAAGGTGGCGAGCCCGGTGGTGACGGTGCGCGTGAACGTGACGGCGTTCGCGGCGATCTCGTCGGTGCAGATCGGCGCGGGGCCCGCGCCGGCGGTTTCACCCGGGGTGTACCAGGCGAACGTGGCGCTGGCGCTGGGCTCGAATACGATTACGGCGACGGCGACGGACGCGAATGGGCTGGCGGGGAGCGCGTCCATCGCGGTGAGCTACAGCGACGCGGCGCAGGAGCCGCTGGCGGTGACGGGCGTCGACCCGGCCGACGGGACGACCGGCGTGGAGCCGAATGCGCTGGTGTCGGTGGCGTTCAACAAGGCGGTGGATCCGGCGAGCCTTTCGGGAAAGGTGACGGTGCTGCGCAACGGCGCGGCGCTTCCGGGCGGGTACCTGCTCGCGCCGGGCGGGCAGATCGCCACGTTCTCGGCGAAGGACGCGCTGCCCGAGGGCGAGACGCTGACGGTGAAGGTGTCGGGGCTTCTGGCGCAGACGGGGCCCGGGCTGGCGAGCGACTTCGCGAGCCAGTTCACGGTGCGGCGGCCGCTGACGCTTTTGCGCGGAGTGGTGACGGACGACGGGATGCAGCCGTTGAGCGGGGTGCGGGTGGACCTCGTGGGGACGCAGTTTTCGACGACGACGGGCTCGGACGGGAACTGGGCGATCTTCGGAGTGCCGGAAGGGACGGCGGTGGTGAGCTACACCGGAGGGACGACCTCCGACGGGCGGTCGCTGCCGCAGGTGAAGCGCAAAGTGTACGTGACGGCGGAGAAGACGACGCGGGACCGGGTCGTGGCGCTGACGCCGACGGACAAGAGCTCGGCGCAATACGTGAATGCTTCGCAGGCGTCGACGCTGAGCTTCCAGGGCGTGCAAGGGGCGCTTTCGGTGAACGTGCCGGCGAACGGATTCGCGTTTCCGACGGGGGCGATGTCGGGGTTCGTGACGGCGACGCGGCTTGCGCCGTACGCGCTGCCGGTGCCGATGGAGGCGCGGGCCTCGCCGGCGATGCTGTGGCAGGTGGGCCCGTCGGGGACGCGGGTGATGCAGCCGTCGACGCTGACGTTCCCGAATGCGACGGCGCTGCCCGCGGGTCGGTTGGCGATGCTCCTGGCCTACGACGACACGAGCCTATTGGTGACGCGGGTGGGCTTTGGAAAGGTTCGCGCGGACGGGAGCGCCATCGACGGCTTGGCGCCGCTGGCGATCAAATCGATTGAATACTTGGGGTACATGCCGCTGACGCAGGCGCAGAGCGACGCGGTGGCGCAGGCGCTGAGCTTGCCGGGGAGCGGGGTGAGCCCTTTGGACGGCGGGGCGAGCTTCTTCCGGCTGCAGCGGGAGCGGTTTGCGCGGCTGATGCGGCCTTTGCACGGGTGGGACTTGCTCGCGCTGCCGTTCGAGGGCGTGGCACATGCGCAGCTCTTCGAGTTCGGCTTCGATTTCGACCCTGGATACTCCGGGCTGGACTCGACGTTCGCCGACTTTGGCCCGGCATGGGTGAGCGGGAAGGTGCGCACGCCGTCGGAGCGGCAGGTGACCATTGCGCTGAGCCAGCCGGTGCTGAGCGACAGCGCGCCGAACGTGTCGAGCTTCCGCCGAGGGGATTTGCTGGCCATTCAGTTCCAGGCGGCGGTGGACACGGGCAACGGAGCGGACCCGAGCACGGCGGTGGTGGATGCGCAGCTCACGGCGACGGACCCCAGCAAACCCATTCCGGCGGATTCGAGCTGGCACGCGAGCGGGACGTCGCAGGTGACGGTGGCTGGCAATGTGCCGTTGGCGGAGCTAGGCACGACGCGCATCGAGCTGACGGCGGCGGTGGGGACGGACCAGCGCAAGGTGGTGCTGGAGGCGGCGCTCGCGGCGGCGGCGGCGGACGGAGGGACGGGCGCGGACAGCGTGCTGACGCTGCGCAAGGTGCTGGACACGTCGGAGACGGGAGGAGAGGCATTCCAGGCGGTGGGGTTGTACGCGGGGATCGCGGTGGAGGTGGACGGGCCAGGGGACGGGCCGAGCGGTTCGGTGACCGATGGGACGGGGAGCTATTCCGTCGAGGTTTCGCCGAGCGGCGAGGAGATGGGGATCAGTTGCGCGACGCTCTCCGGGGTTGGGCTGCGAGCAGTGCCGCGGGTGGATGTGTTTGGGGTGACGCATTTCGAGTCGGTGATGACGGATGTGCCGGCGTGCTCGGCGAGCTACAGCGTATTCCCGGGGTCGGGGGCGCAGGCGGACGTGCTCATCGACGCGCGGTTCTTCCAGGGGGCGCTGCGGTTCGTGGACCGGCAAGGCAATGCGCTGCCGCCGGTGTGCGCGGGGATGGCGACGGAGCGGGACGCGGCGAGCGGGGAGATTGAGCGGATCTCGCGAGCGGACGCGGAGACGACGGAGGTGCATTTCTTCCGGGAGTCGGATCTGAATACGGAGTTCGCGAGTTGGACGACGAGCTTTGCGAACGAGCAGACGTGCGACGGGAGCGAGTCGGGGGCCGTGCCGCACGGGCGGTACGGGAAGCTGCGGCTGGGGCCGACCTCGCCGAGCGTGGGAGCGGCGCGCGCGCAGTGTTTGTCGCGGGGTGCGGCGGGGCTGGCGGATCCGTCGTGCAGCATCAACGGGCCGAACTTCGTGCGGCTGTCTGCGGGGGAGCGGCTGGTGGTGTTCGCGGTGAACCACGCGACGGGCTACGCGGGGATGACGACGGTGACGGTGCCGGCGGTGGTGCGGTCGGATCGGGGTCCGAACGGGGAGTGCGCGGCGGACACGGCGGCGGGCGGTCCGCTGACGACGGTGGTGGACGGGAAGAGCATGACGGTGTCGCGGTGCACGATGGAGGATTTGTCGATTACCGCGGATATGGTGATGTATCCGCCGGAGATCGAGGTGCGGGTGGAGCGGCGTGCGCCGGACGATGGGGTGCAACCCGCGAGCGGGTCGCAGAGCCACCTGATTCGCACCGGCGGGGAAGCGACGACGCGAGACGAGTATGTGCAGGTGTCGACGCGGTGGCGGGTGCGGCGGCCGGCGGTGGATGGGGGCGTGGCGGATGGAGCGACGGACGCGGGGACGGCCGATGGGGGCGCGGCCGATGCGGGCGCTTGCGGGGGTGGGCAATGCCCGGGGCCGATCGGCGATCCGCAGGGCGATGCGGGGCAGCTGCTCGAGGTGCTGTGCTCGGAGCTGCCGGCGGGTGCGCCGAAGACGAATTGCTTGAAGGACGACTCGGAATGGGTGGACGTGCCGGCCGGGGTTTCGCCGCTCGCGGGGCACGTGGTCTATGTCGCGAATTCCGCGGTGACGAATCCCGGGAACAATGTATTTGCGATCAAACCCGGGCAGTCGAGCGCGACGCTGGTGGCGGCGTCGAGGTACAAGGACGCGCAGGGGCAGCAGGTGTCGGTGAATAGCCTGGAGCGGGCGAACTGGTACGTGCACGCGGTGGGGTATCCGCTGTACGGGCGGCCAGACAATTCGACGGTATTCGATCCGCAGCATCCGCCGCCGGAGGTTTGGCAGGACCTGACGCCCGGGGGCCCGGTGGGGCTGCCGGTGAAGGCGCTGGGGTTGAAGAACGTGTACCGGCACTACGAGGCGGACGGGACGCTGCGGGAGAGGTACGACCGGGCGCGGGAGCACGAGTTTCGGGTGGTGGAGCTGAGCGAGGCGCAGGTGGTGGCCAACGCCGGTGGCGCGGACGGCGGCGTTGACGGAGGGGAGGCGAGCTCGGGGCGGGTGATGTTGGGGAAGGCGGACGGCGGGGTCGTGACCGGGGAGAATGCGTCTGCGGACCTCAATGACGAGTCCTACCAATTCCTGGCGAGCCTCTTGGAGCCGGACGACCCGAAGCGGGCGACGACGCCGATAGGCCAGTACGCGGTGCGGTTGGGCACGGACGAATACGGGATCGACTGCAAGGTGACGCTCGATTCAATGAGCCACGGGATCACCGGCGACTGTGGCGGGGATTCGCTGGCGGACGTGTTGATGGCGGGCGACCTTCTGTACATCGAGCTGTATTTGTCTGGGAACGCGGAGAACGTGCTGTACCGGTTCAATTTCTATGGATTGGCGCCGCGGAGGGATTTCCTGTCGGCGGGGAGCCAGTTCACGGCGGAGAGCGCGATCGCCGCGAACGATGCGAACGGCCAGGGCGCCGTCGGTCGGGCGGTTTCGCAGCCGGCGCTGGCGGAGTTCTTCATCCAACCGGCGCGATTCCAGGCGGGCGTGGTGGATGTTTGCACGCAGCTGGATGGGACGACGAATCAGTGCGCGGCGTCGACGCTGCTGCGGCGGGCGAGCTTCGCGGCGCAGGGCGATGGGACGTATTCGTTGACGGAGATGTGTGGGCAGAGCGGCGTGGCGTGCCTGGACAGCGAGCCATTCTCGCAGGAGGCGTTGTCGGGGGTCGACGGGGCGCGGCGATTTAGGTTGCCAGTGCCGCCGCAGTACGTGGCAATGCCGGGCTCGAGCCTGGAGAACGCGCCGGCGAGCGTGTTCGCGGTGGTGAGCGGGGCGAACGCGAGCGAGACGATGGTGCTGGGGACGCCTCGCGGGAGCTTTAGCGGCTACCACGCGGTCGCGCCTGGACAAGAGCGGGTGGGAGGCATTGATCTCGCGGACGGGCACCTGTCGTTCGAGCACGAGGATATGGCGGCGCGGCAGCTCAACGAAGTGGTGCGATTCGCGCGGGTCTACAACAACCAGAATAAGGACGTTTCGCCGCTCGGGGTCGGGTGGACGCACAATTGGGACGGGTACGTGGTCGAGGAGACGCCTGGCCGGTACGCGCTGGTTCTCGGTGGGCAGGCGCGGCCGTTCCCGACGTGCAATCTGAGCGACACGACGTATACGTGCGCGAGCGACAACGGGCACGGCGGGAAGCTGCAGGTAAATGACCCGACGTCGGCGACGCCGAGCTTCGAGTACACGAGCGAGGCCGGGGTGGTGCATCGGTTCGACCGGGCGTCGGTGAACGGCGTGGGGCGGGGCCGGCGCGCGTGGCTCTTGACGGCGATGGACGAAGGGCACGCGCGGGCAGGGAGCGACGGGCTGACGAATACCATCGGCTGGACGGTGCTGAGCTACGTGGATGGCACGGATCTCTTGAAGAAGGTGCAGACGCGCGGGAGCCTTTGGCTGGACTTCAGCTACGTGGACGTGGACCAGTCCAAGGACACGGCGGTGCCGTCGCGGATTCGAAATCTCGCGGGCGCGAAGCACTTCAAATACTTGCAGTCGGTGGCCCTGAAGCAGGGGAGCCAGGATCCGATCCCGGTGCTGCACCAGGTGAGCTACACGCAGCAGAGAGGGAACTTGATCTCGGCGCAGCGGACGACGGACCTGCCGGCGCAGAACTGGGTCTACGTCCATATGGCGGTGCCGGACGGAGCGGCGAGCGTGCAGGCGGAGCTGCAGCGCAGCGAGCTGACGTCGGCGCAGCTGCATTTGTCGGATGCGAGCGGGAGCGGCGACTACGTGCAGTGGGAGGCGAGCTTTGATCGCGGTGCGGCGACGAGCTATGGGCATGTGAACTCGGCGTCGGTGGTGACGTCGGCGGTGTTGCCTGGGCAGCAGGGTAGTCCATTCACGGTGGATTATCAGTCGGCATCGCGGAAGCTGACGCGGGCGGATGGCATGCAGGTGAATGACACGCTGAACGACTACGGGAACGTCAATACGGAGCAGCTGCCGCTGTCGAAGACGAGCGCGCAATGGGGGAGCGACGCCAAGGGTGGCGTGGTGCGGCCGCAGACGCAGACGGCGCAGAGTGGGCGGGCGGTGAGCAATACCTATGACGGCAGTCTGCGACTCACGGGCAGCACTCTGGTGAATGCGCCGACGGAGGCGCACGAGACGCTTCCGGCGGCGGGAGTGGCGGAGAAGAGCCAGCTTGCCGGGCTGACGCGGGACTCGAGGTACGGGAGCTCGACGCTGACGACGATCCCGGGACCGAATGGAACGATTCAGATCATGACGCCGCTGGACGCGAAGGGGCATGGAGACCCGGCGGGGATCACGGTGAAGGACGAGCAGGGGAATGTGGCGTTGAGCCGGAGCACGACGTTCAACGACGACGGAATGCCGCTGACGGAGACCGATGAGCTGGGTCGACACCTGACGTATTCTTACGCTCTTCAAAACCCGTTGGGGCTGCCGGACTCGGTGACGGTGAAGACGGATTCACCGGCGGACGGAGCGCTGGGGACGCTGCATCGGAATCTGCATTACGACCAGTACGGGAGGCTGACGGGGATCGACGAGGTGGAGACGGGGGCGAGCACTTCGTGGAGCTACGACAGCCAGGGACGGAAGCTGACGAGTAGCCAGCAGGGGACGCCGGCGCAGGTGTGGCATTACGCGTATGCGCCGGTGGACCCTGCGGACAACAAGAGCTTCTCGGTGGTGGTGGACGACCTGGGGACGCTGCCGGCGACGTCGCTGGTGGTCGTGACGGAGACGCTGGACGGGACGAGCCACGAGAGGAAGCAGTATTACGCGGACGGGCTCTTACTGGGAGAGACGTTTGCCTACGGGCAGCCGCAGACGCTGGGCGTGCGGAAGTATCGGTATGAGAAGGGGCGGATGACGTCGTCGACGGACGAGCGGGGCTTTGTGCGCTCGTACACGTATGACGACAACGGGCGGCAGACGAAGGTGGATGTGACGGACGCGGGTGGGGTATCAAGGACGGAGGTGGCGTACGGGCTGGACAGCGAAGGACGGCCGACGACGGTGACGGGCTCGGACGGGCAAGTGACGGCGATCGACTACGACATTCTGGGCCAGGCGGCGAAGTGGGACTACGGGTTCGCGGACGCGCAGGGCACGGCGCGGGACGTGGAATCGGTGACGCGCGACATTCGCGGCGCTCTGACGCAGCGGACGTTCGGGAGCGCAGCGCCGCTGCATGTGCTGACGACGACGCTGGACGGCGTGGGTCGGCCGTTGACGACGAACAGCGCCGAGAGCTCGGCGGGCGGAGTGCACGAGGTGCGGCAGTACGATGGGCTCGGGCGGCCGACGGCGGTGGAGGACAACGAGCTCGGGCTGAAGGATGAGCTCGAATACAAAGACGTGCTGGGCCGAATGACGCTGCACGTGCGCTCGGTGCTCTCCGGGGCGTTGACGCTCACCGATACCGAAGTGAGGACGTACGAGGACAAAGGGACGAGCGCGCCGAGCGTGGTGCACGTGACGCATACCATCGCGACCGGCATCGGGAATGCGACGCGGACGAAGCGTGTGGACTCGACGGTGGACGTGGCCGGGCGAGTGTTGTCGAGCACGGAATGGGTGCCGCCCGCCGGCGGGCCTGGGGACCCTGTTGCGGCGACGACGAGCTACACGTACGACCCGCGGGGAAAGCTGCTGGCGATGACGGAGCCTTTGGCGCCGGTGGCGACTGCGGACGGGACGCAGACGGAGGCGTACGCGCGGACGAATGCGTTCACGTATGACGCGCTGGGGAATTGGCTGACGGCGACGCTGTCGGACGGGGCGGTGGTGCGCTTCACGCCGAACGCGGCGG
Organism: uncultured delta proteobacterium; assembly: GCA_963772225.1. GTDB lineage: Bacteria > Myxococcota > Myxococcia > Myxococcales > UBA5297 > CAVYWD01. Next base: position 7,954 of record CAVYWD010000002.1, read on the forward strand.
GGCAGGTGGAGAGTCGGACGGGGCCGCACCCGGACGACAATTGGAGCTTCGAGTATGACGGCTTCGGGAGGCTGACGAAGAAGGCACTCACGCCAGCGACCTCGAGCGCGGCGCCGGCGGCGACGTGGACGTTGGTGTATGGGCCGAACGCGGCGGACGCGAAGGGGAACGCGCTGGGCGCAGGGCAAGTGAGCCAGACGGACCCTGCGGGCTACACGACGGTCGCGAGCTTCAATGCGCGCGGGAAGCTGCTGAAACAGGTGGCTGACGACGTGGGAGCGAGCCGGTCGTCGACGAATCAGCAGGTGAAGGAATACGGATACGACGGGCCGTTTTCGAAGAGCGAGAAGGTGAGCGAGGGCCTGTCGGTTGGGACGACGACGCGCAAGCTTGACGACCGGGGCCGCCAGACGTGGCAGGAGGACGTTTGGTCGAAGGCCAGCTACGGTCACGACTACGTCACGACGAGCCCTTGGACCGGGCGCACGGTGGCAATCACGCAGACGTACACCTCCGGGGCGCAGACGCGGACGCAGCAATCGGCGTTGGAGGTGGACTCGCTGGGGAACACGATAGCGAGGACGCTGGGGCCGAATGGGTCGTCGGTGACGGACCGGTGGCTGTTCGATGCGGGGGGATTGGTAACGAGGGAGAGCCTGTCGGGCAAGCCGGACCGGGTGAACATGTATATTGAGGGATTGCTGACGCAGTCGGTGTATGGGGGCGTCGAGCCGACGGCGTATTCGTACTATTCGGATGGACGGTTGCAGGCGGTGACGTATCCGTCCGGGCGAGTGCGGACGAGCGTCTGGAATCGGCGCGGACTATTGGACCTGGAGACGTACGGCGTGGGTGCGGACGTGCAGCGCACGCGCATGACGTACGACGCGGGCGGGTACGTGAGCGCCGTGATCCAAGGATTCACGACGAGCGACGAAGCTGCGCGGCAGTACATCAATGGGCCGATGGGGGAGACGCTGTCGGTGACGCTGCCCGGGCAGGTGGGGAGCTTTGCGTACGGGTACGACGGGGCGAGGCGGCTGGTGTCGCTGACGCCGCCGTTGGATTCGCCGATTCCGGCGCAGAGCTTCCAGTGGGATTACCTGGGCAGGCCCGCGGGGCGCCAGCGAGGGACGTCGAGCTGGCCGATGAGCTGGGCGGACGGCGAGCTGACGGAGACGAATCCGGAGAGCGATCAGCAGGTGCGGCAGTACGATTCGCGCGGCCGGCAAGCGCACGTGCTGTTCCGGCCAGGGCCGAGCACGGCGGCGAATACGGATTTGACGGAGATTCTGTACGCGCTGGGAGGGGATGACCAGCCGATGCAGGTGGATGAGGCCCGGAATTCCGGGAATGTTGGGACGAGCTACGCCTACGACGAGGTGGGAAGGATTCAGTCGGTGACGCGGGGCGCTGCCGCGGTGAGCTATGGCTATACGGCGAGCAGCCAGTGGGCTAGCGTGACGTCGCCGAACGGGGTGACGAGCTATGGCTATGATTCGCTGGACCGGGTGAAGACGGTGACGAGCTCGCAGGGTCCAGCGGTGAGCTACGAGTGGGAGCCTGGCGGGGAGCTGGTGCTGTCGCTGAAGGATAGCGGTCTCGTGGAGCGGCGGTGCTACGACAAGCGCGGGCGGATGACGCAGATCGTGCACGCGAGCGGGGACGCGCTGTGCACGGGGGCGCTGCCGTCGGGACTCGTGTCGAGCTACGCGTATGCGTATGACGAGCGCGGGAATCGAACGAGCGAGACGTACTTGGATGGCCTCATGACGCCGGAGACCACGGCGTATGGGTACGACCTCGCGGACCGGTTGACCGGAGTGGTGGGCCCAGGGCCGATGGCGACGTTTTATCGGCTTGGTGGAGATGGCAGTCGGGTCGGTGAGAAGACTGCGGCGAACTGGGCTGGGCTTGCGAATGCGCCGTATGAGACCGTGACGGGGGTGAGCGAGAGCCGATATCTGTTCGACTCGCAGGGAGGATTGGCGGGAATCGTTGACGCCGCAACCGGTACGTCATTGGCGACGTTTGTGACGGATCGAGCGGGCAGGGTTACCTCGGAGCAGAGGGCCGGGTTTGCACGCACGCTGCGGTGGGATGCGGGCGGCAGGCTTGCTGAAGTGGACGTCGGGACCTCAAGTGGAACGTCGACGAGCTGGTATCAATACGACGCGCAGGGGCTGAGGCGCGCGAAGACAGGCGCGACGGGAGTCGGGTATCTCTGGGCTGGCGGGGAGCTCGTGGAGGAGCAACCCGGAGCTGGCGCGGCCGCGGTCTATGCGCGCGGGAACGATGGGGCCGTGGTCGGGCTTGGAGGTGAACGCGCGCTGCATGATGGGCTTGGGGGCGTGAGCGGACGCGAAGGGGCTTCGCCGACGCTCTATCGGACGGATGCGTGGGGGAATCTCCAGGCGTATGCGGCGGATGCCAGCCGTTGGAGCGCGCCTCCGAGTGGCGGGCCGAGCTTGGGGTTTGGGGCCACGAGTTGGGATGCGGACGCCGGGCTCTATTACGCTCAACAGCGGTGGTATGACCCGAGGACCGGGCGGTGGCTGAGCGAGGATCCGGTGTTTGGGGATCTGAAGGACCCGTGGTCGCTGAATCTGTGGGGTTATGCCAAGGGGAATCCGCTTACATACATAGATCCCACGGGTGAAGCTGCGTGTATGGGTAACCCGGAGCAGTGCCGGGCGATGTTCGCGCAGGCAGTTCGGCTCCACAACGCCTTGTCGTCGTTCAGCGAGAAGGCGGTCATCCAGGGGAGCGGCGGCGCGGTTCTCGCCATCGAACCGAGCGGCGGATTCGGCGGGCTCACCTTGGTGAACGGCGCCGAGGGGCTATCGGCATCGGCGGACGCGGCCTCGCTCACGACCGGCAGCCCTACCCTGGCGCCCATCAGCGACCGAACACTTGCAGGTCTCGTCGGGATCTTCGAGCGGTTCAAGCGCACGGGCGGCATGGGGATGCCCGGGTCACCCGAAGGCGATGCGTTCGCCAAGGGCGCTCTCGAAGGGCTGTCGATGCAGAACCCGGCTCAGGCGGGCGCCCTGCTTGACCCCTATGCGCTGCTCTGGACGGACAAGGCGCTCCTGGGGCTTGACGCTAGCCAAGTCGCGATGCTCCAGAAGATGGTCGCAGGGCACAACACGTTCCTCCAGGGGCAGTACGGTGCTGGGTACGTGCTCGGCGTGACGACCATGGGCTTGTCGATGGTTGTGCCCACTGCGGCAGGGGCTGATGCAGCCATTGATGCTGATGTTTCCATGATGGCTGCGCAGGGTGCCAATGCAGAGAAGAACTCACAGTTGGCATCGATGGTGACGAGGCAGCGTGAGGCTGGTCGGGCGACAACGGCAGCGCGACAAGCAGCAGATGCAGCCCAGGTCTTGCGTCCCCGACCGAGCACGGCGGGAGCACTTCAGGTAGAAGGGCAGACGTTCACTGGCGTCAGCGGAACTTCTCACGGCGAATCGCTTCATCCGCAGGTGCAGCAAGCCTTGAACGACATCCATGGGATGTGTGCAGAGCCGCAGTGTATCTCGCGGGCTCTCAATGCGGGAGTGGACCCAGCGGGCGGATCGATGAGTACCGTTCGCGTTCGGGGCGCTGGAAACCCAGCGCACGGCACACAAATCCCGCCATGCAAGAGCTGTAGCAGGCTCCTGCCAAGATTTGGCATCAAACCTGTGCCTGGGGAATGAAGACCGAAAGGCCTGAGGAGAGTCCGCCCATGGAGCGAGCTGTTGAGGAGATCCTGAGGAGTGCAGGATGGTTTCCCGGGAGGTCCGATGCCGCACGAACAGAAGCCTGGGCACGCGCCCTCGACAAGGAGGGCGGCTTTCAGATGGCCGATGCGGCAAGGAAGGCACTGGAGGAATACGGCGGTTTGACGGTTTCGGTTGACGGAGAGGGTGCGGATGTCGCTAAGTGCGGCTTCAGGCTCGACCCAACACTTGCCATTGGAGAGGAAGACCGATTCGGCGGTCTAGGACAAGCGTTAGGAATACGGCTATATCCGCTTGGGGAGGCAGCGGAAGGAAACGCATTCTTGAGTATCGACGAGAAGGGTGAGGTGTACATCGTTCATGACGCGCTCTATTGGATTGCGCCGTCCATCGCGGAGGCAGTGGAAGCACTGATTCTCGGGAAGCGCTCTCGACGAGCCGGGAGTCAGACGCCGTGACATGTAGTGCCCACGCGAAAGGATCACGCTGCGCAAGGGCCCGTTGGCAGCCGGTGCCGATGGCGGCGCGGGCGTCGCCGGCGATGCTTTGGCAGGTGGGCCCGTCGGGGACGCGGGTGATGCAGCCGTCGACGCTGACGTTCCCGAACACGACGTCACTGCCCGCGGCGCAGCATCCGCCGCCGGAGGTCTGGCAGGACCTGTCGCCCGGTGGCCCGGTGGGGCTGCCGGCGAAGGCGCTGGGCTTGAAGAACGTCTACCGGCACTACGAGGCGGACGGGACGCTGCGGGAGCGGTACGACCGGGCGCGGGAGCATGAGTTTCGGGTGGTGGAGCTGAGCGACACGCAGGTGGTGGCCAACGCCGGTGGCGCGGACGGCGGCGTCGACGGCGGGGAGGCGAGCTCGGGGCGGGTGATGTTGGGGAAGGCGGACGGCGGGGTCGTGACCGGGGAGAATGCGTCTGCGGACCTCAACGACGAGTCCTACCAATTCCTGGCGAGCCTCTTGGAGCCGGACGACCCGAAGCGGGCGACGACGCCGATAGGGCAGTACGCGGTGCGGTTGGGCACGGACGAGTACGGGATCGACTGCAAGGTGACGCTCGATTCAATGAGCCACGGGATCACCGGCGACTGTGGCGGGGATTCGCTGGCGGACGTGTTGATGGCGGGCGACCTTCTGTACATCGAGCTGTATTTGTCTGGGAACGCGGAGAACGTGCTGTACCGGTTCAATTTCTATGGATTGGCGCCGCGGAGGGATTTCCTGTCGGCGGGGAGCCAGTTCACGGCGGAGAGCGCGATCGCCGCGAACGATGCGAACGGCCAGGGCGCCGTCGGTCGGGCGGTTTCGCAGCCGGCGCTGGCGGAGTTCTTCATCCAGCCGGCGCGATTCCAGGCGGGCGTGGTGGATGTCTGCACGCAGCTGGATGGGGCGACGAGTCAGTGCGCGGCGTCGAGCCTGCTGAGGCGGGCGAGCTTTGCGGCGCAGGGGGACGGGACGTATTCGTTGACGGAGATGTGCGGGCAGAGCGGCGTGGCGTGCCTGGACAGCGAGCCATTCTCGCAGGAGGCGTTGTCGGGGGTCGACGGGGCGCGGCGATTTAGGTTGCCAGTGCCGCCGCAGTACGTGGCAATGCCGGGCTCGAGCCTGGAGAACGCGCCGGCGAGCGTGTTCGCGGTGGTGAGCGGGGCGAACGCGAGCGAGACGATGGTGCTGGGGACGCCTCGCGGGAGCTTTAGCGGCTACCACGCGGTCGCGCCTGGACAAGAGCGGGTGGGAGGTATTGATCTCGCGGACGGGCACCTGTCGTTCGAGCACGAGGATATGGCGGCGCGGCAGCTCAACGAAGTGGTGCGATTCGCGCGGGTCTACAACAACCAGAATAAGGACCCGTCGCCGCTCGGGGTCGGGTGGACGCACAATTGGGACGGGTACGTGGTCGAGGAGACGCCTGGCCGGTACGCGCTGGTTCTCGGTGGGCAGGCGCGGCCGTTCCCGACGTGCAATTTGAGCGACACGACGTATACGTGCGCGAGCGACAACGGGCACGGCGGGAAGCTGCAGGTTAGCGACCCGACGTCGGCGACGCCGAGCTTCGAGTACACGAGCGAGGCCGGGGTGCTGCATCGGTTCGACCGGGCGTCGGTGAACGGCGTTGGGCGGGGGCGGCGCGCGTGGCTCTTGACGGCGATGGACGAGGGACACGCGCGGGCGGGGAGCGACGGGCAGGCAAATAGCAGCGGCTGGACGGTGCTGAGCTACGTGGATGGCACGGATCTCTTGAAGAAGGTGCAGACGCGCGGGAGCCTTTGGCTGGACTTCAGCTACGTGGACGTGGACCAGTCGAAGGACACGGCGGTGCCGTCGCGGATTCGAAATCTTGCGGGCGCGAAGCACTTCAAATACTTGCAGTCGGTGGCCTTGAAGCAGGGGAGCCAGGATCCGATCCTGGTGCTGCACCAGATGAGCTACACGCAGCAGCGAGGCAATCTGATTTCGGCGCAGCGGACGACGGATCTGCCGACGCAGAACTGGGTCTACGTCTATATGGCGGTGCCGGACGGGGCGGCGAGCGTGCAGGCGGAGCTGCAGCGCAGCGAGTTGGCGTCGGCGCAGCTGCACTTGTCGGATGCGAGCGGGAGCGGCGACTACGTGCAGTGGGAGGCGAGCTTTGATCGCGGTGCGGCGACGAGCTATGGGCATGTGAACTCGGCGTCGGTGGTGACGTCGGCGGTGTTGCCTGGGCAGCAGGGTAGTCCATTCACGGTGGATTATCAGTCGGCATCGCGGAAGCTGACGCGGGCGGATGGCGTGCAGGTGAATGACACGCTGAACAGCTATGGAAACGTCAATACGGAGCAGCTGCCGCTGACGCAGTCGAGCGCGCAGTGGGGCAGCGATTCGATGGGCGGGAAGGTGCGGCCGCAGGTGCAGAGCGCGCAGAGCGGGAAGAGCGTGAGCACCGTATACGACGATAACCTGCGGCCGACGAGCAGCACGCTGGCGAAGGCGCCGACGGAGGCGCACGAGACGCTTCCGGCGGCGGGAGTGGCGGAGAACGGCCAGCTCGCCGGGCTGACGCCGGACTCGAGGTACGGGAGCTCGACGCTGACGACGATCCCGGGGCCGAATGGAACGATTCAGATCATGACGCCGCTGGACGCGAAGGGGCATGGAGACCCGGCGGGGATCACGGTGAAGGACGAGCAGGGGAATGTGGCGCTGAGCCGGAGCGCGACGTTCAACGACGACGGAATGCCGCTGACGGAGACCGATGAGCTGGGTCGACACCTGACGTATTCTTACGCTCTTCAAAACCCGTTGGGGCTGCCGGACTCGGTGACGGTGAAGACGGATTCACCGGCGGACGGAGCGCTGGGGACGCTGCATCGGAATCTGCACTACGACCAGTACGGGAGGCTGACGGGGATCGACGAGGTGGAGACGGGGGCGAGCACTTCGTGGAGCTACGACAGCCAGGGACGGAAGCTGACGAGTAGCCAGCAGGGGACGCCGGCGCAGGTGTGGCATTACGCGTATGCGCCGGTGGACCCTGCGGACAACAAGAGCTTCTCGGTGGTGGTGGACGACCTGGGGACGCTGCCGGCGACGTCGCTGGTGGTCGTGACGGAGACGCTGGACGGGACGAGCCACGAGAGGAAGCAGTATTACGCGGACGGGCTCTTACTGGGAGAGACGTTTGCCTACGGGCAGCCGCAGACGCTGGGCGTGCGGAAGTATCGGTATGAGAAGGGGCGGATGACGTCGTCGACGGACGAGCGGGGCTTTGTGCGCTCGTACACGTATGACGACAACGGGCGGCAGACGAAGGTGGATGTGACGGACGCGGGTGGGGTATCAAGGACGGAGGTGGCGTACGGGCTGGACAGCGAAGGACGGCCGACGACGGTGACGGGCTCGGACGGGCAAGTGACGGCGATCGACTACGACATTCTGGGCCAGGCGGCGAAGTGGGACTACGGGTTCGCGGACGCGCAGGGCACGGCGCGGGACGTGGAATCGGTGACGCGCGACATTCGCGGCGCTCTGACGCAGCGGACGTTCGGGAGCGCAGCGCCGCTGCATGTGCTGACGACGACGCTGGACGGCGTGGGTCGGCCGTTGACGACGAACAGCGCCGAGAGCTCGGCGGGCGGAGTGCACGAGGTGCGGCAGTACGATGGGCTCGGGCGGCCGACGGCGGTGGAGGACAACGAGCTCGGGCTGAAGGATGAGCTCGAATACAAAGACGTGCTGGGCCGAATGACGCTGCACGTGCGCTCGGTGCTCTCCGGGGCGTTGACGCTCACCGATACCGAAGTGAGGACGTACGAGGACAAAGGGACGAGCGCGCCGAGCGTGGTGCACGTGACGCATACCATCGCGACCGGCATCGGGAATGCGACGCGGACGAAGCGTGTGGACTCGACGGTGGACGTGGCCGGGCGAGTGTTGTCGAGCACGGAATGGGTGCCGCCCGCCGGCGGGCCTGGGGACCCTGTTGCGGCGACGACGAGCTACACGTACGACCCGCGGGGAAAGCTGCTGGCGATGACGGAGCCTTTGGCGCCGGTGGCGACTGCGGACGGGACGCAGACGGAGGCGTACGCGCGGACGAATGCGTTCACGTATGACGCGCTGGGGAATCGGCTAACGGCGACGCTGTCGGACGGGGCGGTGGTGCGCTTCACGCCGAACGCGGCGGGGCAGGTGGTGAGTCGGACGGGGCCGCATCCGGACGACAATTGGAGCTTCGAGTATGACGGCTTCGGGAGGCTGACGAAGAAGGCACTCACGCCAGCGACCTCGAGCGCGGCGCCGGCGGCGACGTGGACGTTGGTGTATGGGCCGAACGCGGCGGACGCGAAGGGGAACGCGCTGGGCGCAGGGCAAGTGAGCCAGACGGACCCGGCGGGCTACACGACGGTGGCGAGCTTCAATGCGCGCGGGAAGCTCTTGAAGCAGGTGGCGGACGACCTGGGGGCGAGCCGTCAGTCGACGAATCAGCAGACGAGCGAGTACGGATACGACGGGCCTTTCGCCAAGAGCGAGAAGGTGAGCGAAGGGGCGTCGGTGGATACGATGAGCCGTGGCTTCGATGACCGAGGCCGGGCCCTTTCGGAAGAAGAGGTATGGACCAAAGGTAGCTACGGCTATGATTACGTCACGACGAGCCCGTGGAGTGGGCGCACGGCGGCGATCGCGGAGACGTATTCCTCGGGGACGGCGACGCGGACGCGGCAGTCGGCGGTGGAGGTGGACTCGCTGGGGAACACGATAGCGAGGACGCTGGGGCCGAATGGGTCGTCGGTGACAGACCGGTGGCTATTCGATGCCGGGGGATTGGTGACGAGGGAGAGCCTGTCGGGCAAGCCGGAGCGGGTGAATACATATATTGAAGGATTGCTGACGCAGTCGGTGTATGGCGGCGTGGAGCCGACGGCGTATTCGTACTATTCGGACGGGCGACTGCAGGCGGTGACGTATCCGTCTGGGCGAGTGCGGACGAGTGTGTGGAATCGGCGCGGATTGTTGGACCTGGAGACGTACGGGGTGGACGCGGACGTGCAGCGCACGCGCATGACGTACGACGCGGGCGGGTACGTGAGCGCCGTGATCCAAGGATTCACGACGAGCGACGAAGCTGCGCGGCAGTACGTGAATGGGCCGATGGGCGAGACGCTGTCGGTGACGCTGCCCGGGCAGGTGGGGAGCTTTGCGTACGGGTACGACGGGGCGAGGCGGCTGGTGTCGCTGACGCCGCCGTTGGATTCGCCGATTCCGGCGCAGAGCTTCCAGTGGGACTACCTGGGCAGGCCCGCGGGGCGCCAGCGAGGGACGTCGAGCTGGCCGATGAGCTGGGCGGACGGCGAGCTGACGGAGACGAACCCGGAGAGCGATCAGCAGGTGCGGCAGTACGATTCGCGCGGCCGGCAAGCGCACGTGCTGTTCAGGCCGGGGCCGGGCACGGCGGCAAATACGGATTTGACGGAGATCCTGTACGCGCTGGGCGGGGATGACCAGCCGATGGAGGTGGATGAGGCCCGGAATTCCGGGAATGTTGGGACGAGCTACGCCTACGACGCGGTGGGGAGGATTCAGTCGGTGACGCGGGGCTCGGCCGCGGTGAGTTATGCGTATACTGCGAGCAGCCAGTGGCAGAGCGTGACGTCGCCGAACGGAGTGACGAGCTATGGCTATGATTCGCTGGACCGGGTGAAGACGGTGACGAGCTCGCAGGGCCCAGCGGTGAGCTACGAGTGGGAGCCTGGCGGCGAGCTGGTGCTGTCGCTGCAGGGGAACGGGCTTGTGGAGCGGCGGTGCTATGACAACCGGGGGCGGATGAAGCAGGTCGTGCACGCCAGCGGGGACGCGCTGTGCACGGGAGGGTTGCCAGCAGGGCTCGTGTCGAGCTACTCGTATTCGTATGACGAGCGAGGGAATCGAAGCAGCCAGAGCTATGTGGACGGGTTCATGCTTCCGGCCGTGACGGCGTATGGGTACGACCTTGCGGATCGATTGACTGGGGTCGTGGGTCCAGGGACGGCAGCCACGTTCTACAAGGTAGCGGGCGACGGGAGCCGGCTGGGCGAAAAGAGGGTGGGCAACTTCGTCGGACCGGCGAATACTCCGTACGAGGGCGTGAGCGCGACGAGCGAGATACGGTATGCGTTCGACGGGCAAGGCGGGCTATCGGGGAGCGTGGACCCGGGGACCGGGACGTCGGTGGCGACGTTCGTGACCGATGGAGCCGGACGGCTTGCTTCAGAGCAGAGGGCGGGTTTCACGCGCAGCTTCGCCTGGGATGCAGACAGCAGGCTTGCGGCAGTGAATGTGGTGACGTCCAGCGGGACGGTGACGAGTCGATACCAGTACGACGCGGAGGGGTTGAGGCGGGCGAAGACCGGGGCAACGGGCGTCGGGTATCTATGGGCCGGTAGGGAGCTCGTGGAGGAGCAGCCAGCCGGCGGACCGGCCATTGCGTATGCGCGCGGGGGCGATGGGACGGTGGTGGGGCTCGGGAGCGAGCGGGCACTGCATGACGCGCTCGGTGGCGTGACTGGACGAGACGGCGCCGGGGTGACGCTGTATCTGACCGATGAGTGGGGCAACTTCCAGGCAGACCCGGCGGACCCGGAGCATTGGACGAAGCCGCCGAACGCAGGGCCGAGTCTTGCCTTCGCGGGCACGTTCTTCGACGCGGACGCCGGCCTCCACTGGACACCCGACCGGGTCTACAATTCGGAGATTGGCAGGTGGTTGAGCGAGGACCGGGTGTTTGGAGATCCCAGGGATCCGTTCTCGTTCAATATGTTCCTCTATGGCAATGGGAATCCGACGAGATATACCGATCCGAGCGGGGAATTCGTGTGCTGGTTGGCGCCAAGTCTGTGCGATGTCGGGAACATCGCGATGGGCTACGGCATGGTGCGGTCGGTTCTCAGCCCCGAGAACCAGGAGGTGCTTGAGAAGGGCGCGGCGCATGCGATCCAAGGCTACATGTCTGTTAGAAGAGGGCTGGCCCGTGCGCAACAAGCCACCAATCGAGCGATCGAGAATGGCGCATTCGCCCTGAGTCGCGAGACGACCGGTGAAAATTTCGCTGCGGCCGGCCGGTCTGCGCTTGCGGAGTTCGTTGCTGGGATCCCGTTTGGTCTAGCGAATATGTCGATTAGTTCGCCGCAGTTGTTTGCGCTCGAAACGATTGAATCACACGAGAAGGCCCTCGATGCAGCAAGGGTCGCGGGAGACTCGAACCAGCCACTCGAGCGTCGGGCAGTCGCGGGTGCGCAGGTTGTCGGTGTTCTGTCGCAGGATTTGCTCATGGCGGCTGGGACTGCGCAGGTTGCTGGCGTCCGCGGCCCAGCCATGTCGCAGATAGGCGGCGCGGCCACCGACTCCACAGCCATGGCGCAGGTTCGAGCGACAGCGGGCAACGTGGCAGTGGACCTTGCCACTCAGGATGCATTTGCGGACGCGATAGTGGGGCAACTGTCTTCGATGCCAGCGACACCTCTATTGCAGGCGGGACGGACTGGACGCCTTGGACTGGGACTTGCTCGCACTGTTGGCAGAGAAGGCTACCGAAGTTGGGCCGGGCGTCGCGGGCTGCTGACGTATGAAGAGGCGAGTCCGAGGATGCAGTCCGACCTTCAGCGAGTGGACTACTCGATGAAGCATAGCGCTGAGATTCACTTCAATACCGAAGGATTCAATATCCCGAAGCCGGGAGGGTTAACAAGGATCAAGCTTGGAGAGCCAGCGCGTGGGTTTACGCGGTACGAGTACAGCAGGATCATGCAGATGTATCGCCAGAAGACATGGTTCTGGCGAGGCGACGAGCCGGACTATGACGTGAACCTTCAGCCGTTTTCCTATGAGGAGCCATGAGCGCGCCAGCGGAGGTGGAGGAGAAATGGAAGTGGCTTCGCTCCAATCCTGACTCGGAGCAATTGGGCATCCTCATCGAGGAGGCTGCCTCGCGACCAGAGTTGAGGGAACTTTACCCATTCATGAGTCTTAGCAGGCTGCGCTTCAGCCGGACCACGCTCGATCCGTACACGCTAGATGAGCCATACGTTCGACCGCTGGAGAGCGGGAAATACACGGTGTATCTGGGGTCTGGTGAGGAGATCGGCGCTATGGAGGCAAAGGAAGCCATCGACGAGGTTGTCAAACGCCTTGTGCAGCCACACAAACCCGCCGAGAGCCGGCGAGCGCGAGAGGATGAGCTGCCGCAGTAGGACGCGACCCTGCTGGGTTTAGTGCCCACGCGAAAGGATCACGCTGCGCAGGGCCCGTTGGCGGCCTCTTTTCCGGCTCCTGGCGAGCAGCAATGGGCAGGCTGGGCCCTTGGTTCTGCCCAACGCCGCGCCGCGGCAGAAAGAGAGCAAGCGCCGGGAGGGACGTCGTGCCCGGCGCGAAGCGTCACCCGAAGCGGAACCAAGGCATGCGGCCGTCGAAGTAGGTGACACACTCGATGGGCCCGAGGACGAGATGCTGCGGGCGACCGAAGTAGACCTCGTTGGGCGTGCGCCCGGCCCAGGCCGAATGCGGTCGGTGGCGGTTGTACCAGAGCCGGAAGTCAGCGCAGATTCTCAGAAGTTGTCGCCGGCTCGCGATGAGCCAGAAGTGGCGGCGGACGGTTTCGCGGAAGGTGCGAAAAATGCGCTCGACGCGGCCATTGGTCCAAGGGTGGGCAGGCAGGGTCCGAACGTGCCGGACGCCGTAGGCAAACATGAGCAATTCGAACGATTCGGAGCGGAACTGTGGCCCGCGATCGGAAAGCAGGCGACTGGGCGCAACTTCGCGGCGGAAGGCGTCGTCGAGCACGCGGACAATCTGGGCGGCGGACGGCCAGGGGAGGAGCTCAAACGCGACCCGTCTGCTGCCGTGGTAGTCGACGGCGGCGAGGAGCCAGACGGGGAAGAATCCAAGCACCCAGACCAGGGCAAGATCGACTCCCCAGAGATGGCGGGATCGGGTCACGCGAGTGCGACGCGGCCGGCGGCGCTCAGAGGCGAGCTGAAACTGAAGATCATTGCGGCGGATGATGATCTGCCGGACGGTTTCGCGAGCGGGAAGCCAGCCGAAAAGGCGGTGGATACGGGCAACGGCGCCGACCCGAGCACCGCGGTGGTGGATGCGCAGCTCACGGCGACGGACCCCAGCAAGCCCATTCCGGCGGATTCGAGCTGGCACGCGAGCGGGACGTCGCAGGTGACGGTGGCTGGCAATGTGCCGTTGGCGGAGCTTGGCACGACGCGCATCGAGCTGACCGCGACGGTGGGATTCGACCAGCGCAAGGTAGTGCTGGAGGCGGCGCTCGCGGCGGCGGCGGCGGACGGAGGGGCGGCGGCGGACAGCGTGCTGACGCTGCGCAAGGTGCTGGACACGTCGGAGACGGGAGGAGAGGCATTCCAGGCGGTGGGGTTGTACGCGGGGATCGCGGTGGAGGTGGACGGGCCTGGGGACGGGCCGAGCGGCTCGGCGACCGATGGGACGGGGAGCTATTCGGTCGAGGTTTCACCGAGCGGCGAGGAGATGGGGATCAGTTGCGCGACGCTCTCCGGGGTTGGGCTGCGAGCAGTGCCGCGGGTGGATGTGTTTGGGGTGACGCATTTCGAGTCGGTGATGACGGATGTGCCGGCGTGCTCGGCGAGCTACAGCGTATTCCCGGGGTCGGGGGCGCAGGCGGACGTGCTCATCGACGCGCGGTTCTTCCAGGGGGCGCTGCGGTTCGTGGACCGGCAAGGCAATGCGCTGCCGCCGGTGTGCGCGGGGATGGCGACGGAGCGGGACGCGGCGAGCGGGGAGATTGAGCGGATTTCGCGAGCGGACGCGGAGACGACGGAGGTGCACTTTTTCCGGGAGTCGGATTGAGCACCAGAGTTCGTGCGGGTCATGCTGACGCGACTTGGGCATTCGAAGGCCGACTCGGATCCGGCATAGAGCGCGGCGGAGGGAACGTGAAGCGGACGTTCCCAACTCCCAATCATCGGCCTTCAGGCATTGCATTCCCCGCGATTTCGCGGGGTTGGCTGAGGCGGTTCGGTGGCCCGCACGAACTCTGGAGCACCGAGTTCGCGAGTTGGACGACGAGCTTTGCGAACGAGCAGACGTGCGACGGGAGCGAGTCGGGGGCCGTGCCGCACGGGCGGTACGGGAAGCTGCGGCTGGGGCCGACCTCGCCGAGCGTGGGAGCGGCGCGCGCGCAGTGTTTGTCGCGGGGTGCGGCGGGGCTGGCGGATCCGTCGTGCAGCATCAACGGGCCGAACTTCGTGCGGCTGCTGCGGGGGAGCGGCTGGTGGTGTTCGCGGTGAACCACGCGACGGGCTACGCGGGGATGACGACGGTGACGGTGCCGGCGGTGGTGCGCTCGACGCGGGGGCCGAACGGGGAGTGCGCGGCGGACACGGCGGCGGGCGGTCCGCTGACGACGGTGGTGGACGGGAAGAGCATGACGGTTTCGCGGTGCACGATGGAGGATCTTTCGATTACCGCGGATATGGTGATGTATCCGCCGGAGATCGACGTGAGGGTGGAGCGGCGTGCGCCGGACGAGGGAGTGCAGGCAGCGGGTGGGGCGCAGAGCCATCTGATCCGCACCGGCGGGGAAGCGACGACGCGAGACGAGTATGTGCAGGTGTCGACGCGGTGGAGGGTTCGGCGGCCGGCGGCGGATGGGGGCGTGGCGGATGGGGCCGCGGACGTAGGAACGGCCGACGGCGGGGCGAGCGGCGCCGACGCGGGCGGGTGCGGGGGCGCGGCATGCCCGGGGCCGACCGCCGATCCGCAGGGCGATGCGGGGCAGCTGCTCGAGGTTCTCTGCTCGGAGCTGCCCGCGGGGGCGCCGAAGACGAATTGCCTGAAGGACGACTCGGAATGGGTGGATGTGCCGGCGGGGGTTTCGCCGCTCGCGGGGCACGTGGTCTATGTCGCGAACTCGGCGGTGACGAATCCGGGAAACAATGTATTCGCGATAAAACCCGGGCAGTCGAGCGCGACGCTGGTGGCTGCGTCGAGGTACAAGGACGCGCAGGGGCAGCAGGTGTCGGTGAATAGCCTGGAGCGGGCGAACTGGTACGTGCACGCGGTGGGGTATCCGCTGTACGGGCGGCCAGACAATTCGACGGTATTCGATCCGCAGCATCCGCCGCCGGAGGTCTGGCAGGACCTGTCGCCCGGGGGTCCGGTGGGGCTGCCGGCGAAGGCGCTGGGCTTGAAGAACGTCTACCGGCACTACGAGGCGGACGGGACGCTGCGGGAGAGGTACGACCGGGCGCGGGAACATGAGTTTCGGGTGGTGGAGCTGAGCGATACGCAGGTGGTGGCCAACGCTGGGGGCGCGGACGGCGGGGTTGACGGAGGGGGAGCGAGCTCGGGGCGGGTCCTGATGGGGAAGGCGGACGGCGGGGTCGTGACGGGGGAGCTGGCAGCCGCGGAGTCGGGCGACCTCTCTTACCAATTCCTGACGACGCTCATGACGCCCGACGATCCCGGCCGAGCAGCGACACCGGCGGGAGAATATTCGGTTCGTCTCGGAGGAGACAGCTTCGGCATTGATTGCAAGGTGGCGGTCGATCCGGTGGCCAAGACGCTGACGGGGACTTGTGACGGGGCGTCGCTGGAGGAGGTGCTCAGCAGCGAGGACATTCTCTATCTCGAGCTCTACTTGAGCGGGAACGCAGAGAATGTGTTGTATCGATTCAATCTCTACGGGATCTCGTCGCGATTGGATTTCGTGGCGGCGAGCAGCCAGTACACGGCTTCGGAGGCGACAACGAAGGATATGAGCGGTCCCGCCCTGGACCGGCCGGTCTCGACCGCGGCGCTCGCGAGCTTCTTCGTCTCGCCCCAGGAGTTGACCAGCGGTGTGGTGAAGGTTTGCACGGAGGCCGCTTGCACGAACGTGCTCCGGCAGGCCCATCTCGAGCTGCAGGGTGACGGTTCCTATGCCTCCACCGACGAGCAGGGGAGCTCGCCGGGACCGCTGATACAGGAGGATGTCTTCGGGGTGGATTCGGGCGAGGCGGTTCGTGCTCCCACTGCCCAGCTACATGGCTCGAATGCCAGGAGCGGGGAACGCCTCGACGCCGGTGTACGTGCGTCTGGAGCCGAGCGCGCCGGGCGCGGATCCGGTGGTGAAGCCGCTCGGGCAGCCGGGCGGAAGCTTCGACGGTGCCAATGCCTTTGCTGCCGGGCAGGCCAGTCTCGGCGGCGTGAACCTGGCCGACGGCCGCCTGGCGCTGAGCTACGAGGACTACTCGGCGCGGCAGTTCAACGAGGCGGTGGCGTTCCGGCGCACGTACAACAACCTGAGCACTCGGCTCGGAGCACTGGGACAGGGCTGGTGGCACAACTGGGAAGGAATGGTCATCGAGGAGCGGGTCGGGCGCTACGCGGTGCTGCTCGAGGGCCAGTCCTACGAATTTGTCGGATGTGATCCCCAGAAGACGGACGCGGCGACGGGAACGGCCAAAGGGTGCACGACGGACAACAGCCACGGGGGAACCCTGGAGGTCCGGCTGCGCAATGGCAACCTCGAGGCGCTCTTCCAGAGCGGCGTCGACGGGCGGCAATTCCTGTTCGCGCAGCAGTCGGCATGGGACACGAAGCCGGGGCGGCGGAGGTGGCTGCTCACGGCCATGGAGGATGGACACGCTCGCGATGCGAAGGGGAACGCTCCGGATACCTGGACGGGCGAGGAGGCGGGCTCGACCAAGATCACCTACGAGCCGGGTAGCGATCGCATCGCCACGGTGCAGCGGTTGCCCGCGGGGTTGCAATTCAGTTTCACGTACCAGAATCCCGTCGACACGAGCGACGAGACGATTCCGCTGACGATTCGCAGCGAGGCACGGACGGGCTTCAGGTTCCTGAAGTCTGTGAGCGTGAACGGGACGACCATCGAGTTCACGCAAGGGCCGAGCGGAAACCTGGAGGACGTGACGATCTCCGGGGACCCGAAGCAGCATTGGCACTACGCGTACGAGCCGGTGCCCGCGGGGGCGAGTGGTGCGGAGGGGTGGGCGCTGACGAACGAGCTCAAAGCGGGGACGTTGACGCACTTCGACAGTCAGGGAAGCGAGAGGGTGCAATGGCAGGGGAGTTGGACTCGCGCTTTGGCCGGGTCCGTGCCCCCGTACACGTTCCTGCGGCGGCAGGAGATGGTGGGGAGCTTCGTGCTGCCGGGCCAGAGCGGCACACCCTATTCGATGGGATATACGGACGCGTGGCGGCGCACGATTCTGCGGCCGGATGGCGTTCAGGTCGACGTCAAGCTCAACGACTACGGCAACGTGGTGCAGACCTCGCTGCCGCTGACAACCGTGAAATCGGAGTGGTACAGCGACATTGCGGGCGGGATGGTGTCACTCAAGTCGACGACCGAGCCGAGCGGCAGGTCGATGAAGTACGCCTACGACGCGCGCCTGCGCCCGCAGCAGACGACGCTCGGCGCAGTGGGAGTGTCGGACCTGAACGTCGACGTGGTGGGCGCGGGGCAGGTGCTCGAGTCGGTCACCAAGCTGAATGACCGGTTCTGCTGGCCTGAGGAGGTGACGCTTGCGGCGTCGCCGGCGGTCGTGAAGTGGTCGAGGCCGCTGGATGAAGCGGGGAACGTGAGCGGGCAGAGCGCGAGCGGCGCACAGGGCACGGTGACGCTGAGCTCCGGTCGGTCATTCGATGCGGATGGGGTATTGCTCTCGGAGGTCGACGAACAGGGCCGGACGGTCGTCTATTCGGACTTCACGCCGCTGGGGCTGCCGCAGACGGCGACGCTGACGCTTGCCTCCGCGGACCCGAAGGTCGCGCTGAAAGTGCTGACGCGGCGCTTCACCTACGATGCTTATGGGCGAGTGGCGAGCGTAAGCGAAGACGAGACAGGCCACGCGGAGAGCGTTCAATACGACAGCATCGGCCGGATCAAAACAAAGACGCGGAGCGGAACGCCGAGCCAGACGTGGTCGTACGACTACGTTCCGGACGACAACGCGCTGACGGTGACGGAGACGCTCGCCGGGACGAGCCATGAGCGGACGAGGCACTTCACCGACGGGCAGCTCGACTGGGAGACGACGAAGTACGCGTCGCCGGTGCCGTTCGGACAGGGCCCGTCGGTGCGCTCGATGGATGGGAGTGAAGCGCGGCGAGAGGTCTACTACGCGCAAGGGCGCGTCGATTACGAGATCGACGAGCGAGGAAGGAAGCACCAGTACCACTACGATGCGGACGGGCGGCTGGACTACGTGGACGTGGGCGGATTTGTGGAGAGGAAGCTCGGCTACGACGCGGATGGGCGGGTGACGAGCGTCACCGATGAAAAAGGGGCGACGAAAACGATCGGCTACGACGCGCTCTCGCGGGAGGTGCAGTGGAGCGCGGGGAGCGAGGTCGTGGAGGCGGTGGCTCTGGACGGGCGTGGCGGGGTGGTGAAGAGGACCTCGGGTCAGCACGTGCTGAACGTGACACCGGACGTGATTGGGAGGGAGGCGACGACACAGGGGACAGGGGACCCGCGAACCGTGGATGAGACGGTGGTGTACGACGCGGCGGGGCGGCCGACGAGCCGGGTGGACCAGGTGACGGGGCTCGAGGAGCACTTTGAATATCAGGATGCAGCGGGCCGCATGACGCTGCACACGCGAAGGATGCAGACCCGGAACGAGCTCGACGCGCCGGTGGTGGAGACGTACCAGGAGACGCGCCGCTACGTGGACGCGGACCAGAAGGTCGTCGTCATCGAGCAGACGCAGACCGAGGGAGCGGACGCGCCGCACTGGACGGCGACGCGGAACCTCTTCATGGACGCCGCCGGCCGGTTGCAGCGCAAGGAGGAGACGGTCGACGGTCAGGTGGCGGTCTATGCGTATCAGTACGACGCGTTCGGCAATGTGATTCAGGTGTCGGAACCGCAATCGGCGACGAGCGCGGTGTACCAGTACGACGCGGCCAATCGCTTGATGTCGAAGCAGGACGCGCTGGGAAACAAGACGCAGTACGAATGGAACGCGGCGGGGCAACTGGCCTACGTCTATGGGCCGGACATGTCATTGCTGGAGTCGCGGGGGTACGACGATCTTGGGAGGCTGGGTCTGCGGACCAATCCCGGGGTATCGGGTCGGGTCGCGGACAAGGTGGTGACCTTGAGCTACCCCGGGGGCGGGGTGGTGATCGCGACCGACGCGAGCGGGACGACGGCGCAGACGTTTGACGGGTTGGGCCGGTTGGTGTCGGAGGAGAAGAAGGACGCGGCGAGCAGCAATGTGCTGACGCGAAGCCTGGGTTACGACGGCACGGAGGTGAAGAGCGAGACGGCGGTGGAGGGGAGCGCGAAGACGACATGGAGCCACGGCTATGACGACCGAGGCCGGGAGACCAGCGGGAGCGAGGACTGGGCGGCGGGCCAGGACAGCTATCAATTCACGCGGTCTGCGAGCTGGGCGGGCCGAACGGCGACGCTGACGTGGAGCTCGCAGACGAGCGCGCCTAAAGAGACGCGGACGCGGCAGGTGGAGGTCGACAGCCTGGAACGCGTGATCCGGCAGGCGCAGGGAGGGGTCGTCGACCG
Source organism: uncultured delta proteobacterium (assembly GCA_963772225.1). Classification (GTDB taxonomy): domain Bacteria; phylum Myxococcota; class Myxococcia; order Myxococcales; family UBA5297; genus CAVYWD01. Next base: position 27,716 of record CAVYWD010000002.1, read on the forward strand.
CGTGAGGTACGACGCGACGGGGCGTGCGCTGGGGACTTGGCCAGCGGGGATGCCGAATACGAGCCTGGAGTACGCGGATGGGTTGCTGATGGCGAAGGTGTTCGCCGGGGATCCGACGGCGGGGAATGCCGGCGAGCGGACGACGCTGCACTACGAGGCGAACGGGCAGCTCAAGAGCGAGACGGGGCCTGACGGACGGGTGCATCAGTATGGCTGGGACGAGCGACGGCTGCTCAGCTGGGAGACCTACGGGACGGACAGCCAGAGCGAGCGGCAGGAGTACGCGTACGACGCGTACGGGCGGCTGCAGTCGCGGTGGAAGGGGGACCGGACGTCGCCGGAATGGGGGTACGAGCACGCGCCGAGCGGGGAGCTGATGGGCGTGCTGATGCCAGGGCAGACGGAGGAGATGAGCTACGGGTACGACGGGATGGGGCGGCTGTCGCGAGTGACGCGGCCGTCGGGAGGGATGCCGGAGGAGCTGTACGAGTACGACTACCTGGGCCGAGAGACGAAGCGAACGCGGGGAACGTCGGTGTGGACGACGAGCTGGGCCTCCGGAGCGGGCGCGACGATCGAGCCGGGGACAGGGACACGGACGACGCGGCAGCTGGACGCGGCGGGGAGGACGTGGCGCAAGAGCTTCCAGCCGGGGCCGGGGGTGGTGGCAGGGCTGAGCGGATTCGAGTATGCGTACAACAGCGAAGGGCAGCTGTTGCAGGCGATCGAACGGCGGAGCGGTGGGGACGTGACGAATGTGCTCACATACGACGCTCGAGGCCGCCTTGCGAAGGAGGCGGGCGCGGGAGCCGCGGTGGTGCACACCTACTACGACTCCGGGCAGGCGAAGACGGTCGAATGGGGGTCGAACCAGCTGGCGTATGACTATGACTCCAGCACGGGACGGCTCAGCGGGGTGACGGGCCCATCGGGTCGGACTGGGTATACCTGGGAGCCAGGAGGAGCGCGGCTCCTGCTAACGAGCGGGGGCGGGCTCGCCGAGCGGCGGTGCTATTACGGGACTGGGCGGGTCAGGGCCATCGTGAACGGGTCGGCGGATGCTGGGGAAGCCTGCCTTGGCGGAGGCGACCTTGTGCGGTTCGATTACGTGTACGACACGCGAGGGAATCGGTGGGCTGAGTCGCGCAGCGAGCTGCTCGCGAGCGATGTGACGGAATACGGATACGACCCGGCGGACCGGCTCACGGGCGTGTTGAATCCAGGCGGGACCGCGGAGCTGTATCAGCTCGCGGGAGACGGGACGCGGCAGGGGAAGAAGGTGGTGCCGCTCTATTCTGGGGCGCTGGATGGAACGGGCTACGCGAGCGCGGCGGGAGGGACGGCGGTCTATGGCTACGACAACGGGAATGGCGGGCTGAGCTCGATCACGGAGGATGGAGCGCCGGCGGCGACGATCGTGACGGATGCCGCGGGGCGGGTGAAGCAGGAGACGTGGGTGGGGAAGCTTGGGCGGAGCTATGGGTGGGATCCGGACGAGCGGATCGTGAGCGCGCAGGTGACGGCGCTGAATGGGAATGGGAGCGTGTCGCAGTTTGGCTACGGGTATGACTTCGCGGGGCGGAGGCGAAACCGGACCGGAGGGTCGGGGCGGGACTGGACGTGGGCGGGGTCGCAGGTGGTCGAGGAGAAGGAAGGGGAGGCGAGCTGGGTGTACGAGCGGGCCGGGGGCTTTGTCGGGGCCGTCGGCGGGGTGCGCGCTGCGCACGATGCGCTCGGGAGCGTCGTGGGGTACTCCGGGCTGAGCGTGATGCAGTTCCGGACGGATGCCTGGGGCCGGACGCTGCTCGATCAGCCGGGGACTATCTCGAACTGTACCGAGGGCAATTGCCCTCACGCGTATCAGGTGCCTGGAGTCACGGGGAGCCCGAGCCTGGGATCTGCGGGGACCTATGCGGCGCCTGAGCTGGGTGATCCGGCTGGAGATCAGGGGAGCGGGAACGCGAATTACTACGCCGAGCAGCGGTGGGGTAATTCCACTACGGGTCAGTGGGGGAGCCAGGATCCGGTCTTCGGGGATGTCTACGACCCGATGAGCATGCAGCCGTTCCTTTATGCCAATGGGAATCCGCTGAGGTACACGGACCCGACGGGCGAGGCGGTCAGGGGCAAGTGCCTGCCGAATGAAAGCTGGGCTCAGTGCGGGCAACGCCTAGGTGCGCTGGGGCGATTAGGAGACGAGCAGCCACCTGCCGCCTTCCGGCAGTCTGACCCGGCGATGGATGCCTACTACAAGTCGCTGGAGAAGCCTGTCAGCACCCCGGGGCACGTCGCCACTTTTGAGGAGGCTCCTGCTCGAGAAGAGCGCATGAGCAGGCGGCGGGTCGAATTTGCCATCCAGGGCATGGAGCACCTGAATCAGGTGACAGCCCCGATGGCGAAGGATCTGGTCATCATGTATGTGGGTGGCAAAGCCATCAGTTTTGCTGCTGACGAATTCCTGCCTTTGCTCGAACGTGGTGCCATCGGTGCGATTGAGTCGGGAGCGTCGCGACAGGTCGCAGCCAACGTTTCTGAGAGAGAAGCCCTGCTCGATGCGCTGCCTCTCCCGGGCTCTTCGAACGGGGCACTTGGCACTGCAATTCAACGGCGCTTCGGGAATGCGCTGGAGTTCCCTGATATGCCTGGGTTTGAGCGCATCGAAGACGCAGTCGCCGGGGCGCAGAACCTGAGGGTCAGGATTCCCCAGGGCGTGGAGTTCAGGGGGGTGCCGGATGCGCGTTTCGAGAGCCTTGCCAGAACCTACGGCTACAAGCCTCAAGATGTTGAAGCGCTCTACACCGCAAACGCGGGGAGGAGGCAGGCGCAGAGGATTGCTTGGAGCGATCTGTTCAACGAGGAGGGGGCGCTGCCGGTCTTCGTGCGGCAGTCGGTTCTCCAAAACCAAGCTCGTGCAATGCACGTGATTGCTCATGAGTCGGCGGAGCTTCGAGCGCTCGAGAACGTGATGTCGAATGAAGGCGGTATATCGCCTGGGCTATGGAATCCCACGGTCAGCAGACTGCATTTCCATGCGAACGACTATGCTGACTACGTGATCCACGCACGGCTCCTCGGTCGGGAGTCCAGTCTGCTTCCAGGGTTCTCAGGGGTTTCCGCATTGGAGCGTGGCGAGGAGTGGGTGAGCCGATTCTTGGCAAGGCATCGGGCGCTCATGGGGAGTGTGCAATGAGCAACGGCGCGAGCTTCGATGCGGACTTGGTGCAAGAGGGAATCAAGGAGTACAGGCACAACTCGGGGCTTGCGTGTGCCTTTGTCCTTTCCGCCGTCACGCCTGAGAATCTTGGCTCCGTCCTTGAGTCGCTTCCAACGGAGTTCCGGAGGATGTTCGAGAGATGGCTTCTTGACATCGCGAAGTACCCAGGCATTCCGATAGGTTGGGGGAAGCCTCTCGCCGCCGACATCCGCGAGGCTGCCTTGCGCTTGCTGGAAACGAAGGGACTAGAGTCACAGCCATCCTCGCTCCAGGTGCAGCACGAGCAGCCGCGCCAACCCCACGAATTGCGGAAGGAAGTGCTTGGGCGGAAGACGCTATGGGTGATACGGCTCGACTACAGAGGCTTCTCGCCGAACAACTTCAGTGTCGACATAGTCGATGAGGAGGACGGCTACGTCTTCCTGGAGACCTTCGGCAATGAGGCTGACGCCGTGAAGGTATTCACGCAGAAGGTGGCGGAGATGCGGAAAGAAATGGAGAAAACCGACGCCAGCAAGACCCCGTAGCAAAACCGCCCAGCTGCCGCTCAAGACCTTCAAGAGCTGGGCGTGTGCAACTGCAACTGCTGGGAATCGCAGAGGAATCAAGCGTTGAAGGAGGTGCAGTGGAGTGAGCCGGCGACGGGCGACAATCTTCGCATTTGAGCGCCATGTTGGCGGCGATGCGGGCCTCACGTGCGGTTCGCCGTTGCGCCGCGAGCTTGTCGAGGAGGTTGCCGGCGGTGCCCGAGTAGATTTCGTCGGGCGTGTGGCCGCGGAATGCGGAGTGGGGCAAGACGAAGTTGTGCTGCTGGACGTAGAAGGCGACGAGTCTTTCGATGGCGGCCAGGCTATCAAGTTGGTTGAGGTAAAGCCAGTTGTGCTTCAGAGAGCGCCACCAGGCCTCGATCATGGAGTTGGAGAAGGCGATTTCCACCAGGGCGAGAATGCGGCGCAAAGGGTGAAGGGAGAGGAAGGCGTCGACCTTTGCGTTGACGTTCTCCACACCCGAGTCGGTGACGACGGTGGCAGGCGCGGTGTCTGGAGGCAGGTTCTTGGCGGCCTCCAAGAGAACGTCGCAGGTGGCCTGAGGTTGCAGGCGCAAGGCTGCCCTCCAGGCGAGGATTCTTCGGCTGAAGTTGTCGATGACCGCGTGAATGTAGACGCGGGTTCCGTCAAGGAGGCGGATGATGGTGACGTCGAGGTGCCAGAATTCGTTGGGCTTCGCGGCGCGCAGGCCCTCGGTAGGCTTTGGCGGGTAGGCCCTGCGTCGAGGGCGAAGCCAGCCGCGTTCGCGGACGAGCCTGGACCAGGTGGCGGGCGAGGCGAAGACCTTCTTGAGACGCTGAGCGAGAAGAGCGAGTCCGCTCAGGGAGATGTGGCGATAGGCCTCGTCGACGACCATTTGGTGCATGGAGGCGACTTCGGCGGCCGTGAGCTGGGTCGGAGAAAGCTTGGGGCAGCTGGAACGGTCGTCGAGGCAGTCGCGCGGAGCTCGGCGCCAGGCGTGATAGCGGGCGGGAGAGAGACCGAGGACGCGGAGAGCCACGTCGAGGGAGAGAACGCCTCTGGCGCGGGCGATGGCGTCAAGGACTTTGGCTTTGGCATCGCCGTCAGGCAGGCGGGCGCCGTCGAGGCGCGCGCCAGAGAGGCGGACGAGGCCGATGAGGAGTCGAACGACGGCGAGCAAGACGCGATTGCGGTGCTCGAGTTGGATGACGCGAGCCTGGAGGTTTTGCAGGTCGCGGGAGAGGACTTCGGCGGAGACGACGGCGCGAGGCCCACGGCGAAGCCAGCTTGCGGCGGTAGAGCGGGGGACGCCGAGATTTGCAAAGAGGCGAGGATTGCGTTCGAGGATGGTGAGGTCGCGGAGGCGGTGGTCATAGGCGTTCCGGCGAGCAGTGAAGGAGAGGTCCACGTGGCCTCCGGCGAGCAGGTGGCCTGGGAAGGAAGACGGACCTGTAGAGTAGCGTGCTGCGAGGCGTGGTGCGGTCGGCATGGCGGAGCGCCTCGCGAGGATGAGAACGGCTCCTTGACAAGGTAATAGAGGAGCAGCGAAGGGGAGGTGCGCGATGCGATGGCGCGCCTCCCCTTCGCTTGATGCGCGCGCCCGCGAATCCTGCGGCAGTGACCCGGAACGGAGCTCGGTTCTCCCTATTCTTCTTCTTTCTGAGCTGAGCGCGGCGACCTCGGAGTCGGGTGTTGAGGAGCAAGGCCGGAGCCGGGGGAAAAGGCGAAGGTGGCGATCTCCTCGGTGCAGATCGGCGCGGGGCCGGCGACGGGACGGCCGGCGTGGAGCCGAACGCGCTGGTGTCGGTGGCGTTCAACAAGGCGGTGGACCCCTCGAGCCTCTCGGGCAAGCTGACGGTGCTGCGCAACGGTGCGCCGCTCGGGGGCGGCTACCTGCTCGCGCCGGGCGGGCAGGTGATCACCTTCTCGGCGAAGGACGCGCTGCCCGAAGGCGAGACGCTGACGGTGAAGGCGTCGGGGCTTTTTGCGCAGACGGGGCCCGGATTAGCGAGCGACCTCGCGAGCCGGTTCACGGTGCGGTGGCCGCTTACGCTGGTGCGCGGAGTGGTGACCGACGACGGGATGCAGCCGCTGAGCGGGGTGAAGGTGGAGCTGGTCGGGACCCCGTTCTCGACGACGATGGGCTCGGACGGGAACTGGGCGATCTTCGGGGTGCCGGAAGGGGCGGCGGTGGTGGGCTACACCGGCGGGACGACTTCCGACGGGCGATCGCTGCCGCAGGTGAAGCGCAAGGTGTACGTGACGGCGGAGAAGACGACGCGGGAGCGGGTCGTGGCGCTGACGCCGAAGGACAAGAGCTCGGCGCAATACGTGAATGGTTCGCAGGCGTCGACGCTGAGCTTCCAGGGCGTGCACGGCGCATTGGCGGTGAACGTGCCGGCGAATGGTTTCGCGTTTCCGACAGGGGCGATGTCCGGGTTCGTGACGGCGACGCGGCTGCGCCGTGCGCGCTGCCGGTGCCGATGGAGGCGCGGGTGTCGCCGGCGATGCTGTGGCAGGTGGGCCCGTCGGGGACGCGGGTGATGCAGCCCTCGACGCTGACGCTCCCGAATGCGACGGCGCTGCCCACGGGGCCACCTTGTCGGACGGGGCGGTGGTGACGTACACGCCGAACGCGGCGGGGCAGGTGGAGAGCCGGTCCGGCCCTCACCCGGATGATCAATGGACGTTCAAATACGACCATTTCGGGCGGCTGACGGAGAAGAAGCTGACGCCGGCGGCAGGGAGCGCTGCGACACCGGCCACGTGGACGGCGGTGTATGGGCCGAATGCGGCGGACGCGAAAGGGAACGACCTGGGCCCGGGGCAGGTGAGCCAGACGGACCCGGCGGGCTACACGACGGTGGCGAGCTTCAATGCGCGCGGGAAGCTGCTGAAGCAGGTGGCGGACGACCGAGGGACGAGCCGAGAGTCGACGAATCGGCAGACGAGTGAATATGGATACGATGGGCCGTTCGCCAAGAGCGAGAAGGTGAGCGAGGGCCTGTCGGTGGGGACGACGACGCGCACGTTCGACGACCGGGGCAGGCCGACGAGGCAGGAGGAGATTTGGACGAAGGGCAGCTACGGTCACGATTACGTCACGATAAGCCCTTGGACCGGGCGCACGGTGGCGATCACGCAGACGTATTCGTCGGGGCCGGCGACGCGGACGCAGCAATCGGCGTTGGAGGTGGACTCGCAGGGGAACACGATTGCGAAGACGCTGGGGTCGAGCGGAAGCTCGATGACCGACCGGTGGCTGTACGACGCGGTGGGGATGCTGACGAAGGAGAGCCTGTCGGGCAAGCCGGAGCGGGTGAATACGTATGTCGAAGGATTGCTGACGCAGTCGATGTATGGCGGCGTGGAGTCGACGGGGTATTCGTACTATTCGGACCGGCGACTGCAGGCGGTGTCGTATCCGTCTGGGCGAGTGCGGACCGGTGTGTGGAATCGGCGCGGATTATTGGACTTGGAGACGTACGGGGTGGGTGCGGACGTGCAGCGCACGCGCACCACGTACGACCCGGGCGGGTACGCGAGCGCGGTGATCCAAGGATTCACGACGGCGGACGAGGCTGCGCGGCAGTACGTGAATGGGCCGATGGGGGAGACGCTGTCGGTGACGCTGCCCGGGCAGGTGGGGAGCTTTGCGTACGGGTACGACGGGGCGAGGCGGCTGGTGTCGCTGACTCCGCCGGCGGATTCGCCGACTCCGGCGCAAAGCTTCCAGTGGGACTACCTGGGGAGGCCGGCGGGGCGTCAGCGAGGGGCGTCGAGCTGGGTGATGAGCTGGGCGGACGGGGAAGTGACGGAAACGAATCCGGAGAGCGATCAGCAGGTGCGGCAGCACGATTCGCGCGGCCGGCAAGCGCATGTGCAGTTCAGGCCGGGGCTTGGCGCGGCGCCGTATACGGATTTGACGGAGATTCAATACGCGCTGGGAGGAGACGACCAGCCGATGCAAGTGAAGGAGACTCGGCACTCCGGGGATGTCGGGACGAGCTTCGAGTATGACTCCGTCGGGCGGACCTGGAAGGTCACGCGAAGCTCGGAGGAGGTGAGCTATGCGTACACGCCAAGTGGCCAGCGGCTGAGCGTGACGTCGCCGAACGGCGTGACGAGCTATGTCTATGATTCGATGGATCGGGTGCAGACGGTGACGAGCTCGCAAGGGCCGACGGTGAGCTACGAGTGGGAGCCTGGCGGAGATATGCTGCTGTCGCTGAAGGGAAGCGGGCTGGTGGAGCGGCGGTGCTACGACCAGCGGGGCCGGTTGAGGCAGGTCGTGCACGCGAGCGGGGATGCGCTTTGCTCCGAGTCGCTTCCGTCTGGGCTGGTATCGAGCTACGAGTACGCGTACGACGAGCGAGGTAACCGGACGAGTGAGATGTATACCGATGGGCTGATGCTGCCGGCGATGACGACCTACGGATACGACCTGGCGGATCGGTTGACCGCGATGGTTGGGCCTGGCGCGACGGCGACGTTCTACCGGGTGGCGGGAGATGGAAGCCGGCTGCGGGAGAAGACCGCGGTGGCCGCGGGAGCTCTGCCGAACGCGCCGTATGATGCAGTGAGTGGGTTTGGCGAGCTCGTCTATGATTACCAAGGGCCGGACCAGCAGGGCGGGCTCGCGAGAATCCTCGATGCGGGCAGCGGGGCGGTGGTCGCGGGCTTCACGTCGGACCGGGTTGGGCGGGTAACTTCGGAGACTCGCGGAGGCGTGACACGGACATTCAGCTGGGATGCGGGTAGTCGTCTTGCGCAGGTGGCGTTCTCGAATGGAGCGGCGGCGATCCGGTATCTGTACGACTGGCAGGGGCTGAGACGGGCGAAGACGGGCGCGACGGGTGTTGGCTATCTTTGGGCCGGTGGGGAGCTGGTGGAGGAGCAGTCGGCGGGTGGTGCTGCTGCGGTCTATGCGCGTGGGGACGATGGGACTGTGGTCGGGCTGGGGGGTGAACGCGCGCTGCATGATGGGATTGGTGGCGTGAGCGGGCGCGAAGGGGCTTCGCCGACGCTCTATCGGACGGATGCGTGGGGGAATCTCCAGGCGGATGCGGCGGATTCGAGCCGTTGGAGCGCGCCTCCGAGTGGCGGGCCGAGCCTTGGGTTTGGGGCCACCAATTGGGATGCGGATGCGGGGCTCTATTATGCTCAGCAGCGGTGGTATGACGCGAGGACCGGGCGGTGGTTGAGCGAGGATCCGGTTCTTGGGGATTTGAGGAATCCCTCGTCGCTGGGGCTATGGGCCTATGCCGATGGGGATCCGCTAAGGTACACCGATCCGACGGGGGAGGCTCCCTGTAGGCAGAGGAAGCCCGGCGAGAGCGAAGCTGCCTGCCAACTCCGTCAAATTAAGGAGGAACGCGGTGCTGAGCGGCAACAGGCCCATTTGGGCGCATTCACTCCAACTGACCCGCAGATGCAGGCTTACAACAAGTCGCTGGAGAAGCCTGTTAGTACGCCCGGGAATCTCGCAACGTTCGAGGAAAAGGACGCTCGCCAGGAGCGGATGGGGAGAAGGCGGGTTGAGGCTGCTATCCAGGGCATGGAGCACCTCAACGCCGTGACGGCACCGATGGCGAAGGACTTGGTGCTTATGTACATCGGTGGAAGAATCATCAATATTGCCGCAGAGGAGGTGCTTGCCCTTCTGGAGAGAGGCGCAATCAGGGTCGCTGAGGCAGGTGCATCCCCTGAACTTGCTGCCCGTGTAGCGCAACGGGAAGCCATGCTGGCTGATGTCCCCCTTCCCGCTGGCTCGGCGGAGGGTGCGCTAGGGCAAGTTGCAGATGCTGCTGGCAGTGAGGTTGCTAAAGCATCAGCCGGCGGGACAGTGCTGCGGGGACCCGCCTCACGTCACTGGGCGGCACGTGTTAGCCAAAAGACCGTCGCTAAGTCGGTGAATACGGTAGTAGAGCCGGGCGTTAATGTGGCTGGTGATGTGGCAGCCATCAACTCTGGGCAAGCAGCCAGGCAGGGTGGAACGTATATTATCAATGGGCGAACCTATGGTGTTCATGACGGAACTCTCTACCCAATCTCCGGTCCTGGCTTCCATCAGCTTAGCCGCGCGCAGTTCAAGGCCCTTGGCGTGTATAACTGCTTCGGCGACACAGTTCGTACATCGGGAATTTTGGCTAAAATGGGAATTTCAGAGGCTGATATTTCTGCTGCTCGGGCAGTGTTTGAGGTGTTGCGATGATAGTTGGGGACCTGCTGCTCGAAAAGGAAGTGGATCCTGAGGCGCTTCGGATGGGACTGGCTTCAGCGTTTGACGTTGATCGTGAACAAGTAATGATCGTTGATTCCATCGAAGATGTGTCCTCGCTAAGTGGTATTGTTGGCCAAGTGGGTCGCTTGGAGGGGCAGTTCGTGCAGCAGGTGTCTGTCTATGTCGCTGAATCGATGCCCTTGCTCGAACTTGAGCAGGTTGCAACCACGTTAGCTCGGGAAGTTGGCAGTTCTGTGCTCATTCCTGAGGACTCGCCCGACCCCTACAAAATGACTCTGATTGATAGTATGGGGCGGACGGAGACGGTCCAATTGGATGTCAAGAAGCTTGATGAGCTAGGAGAGTATGAAGTGGCGAGTCGCGAGAAGCAGTCTTGATCCGGACCACGGGCGGCTGCTGAGCGTGATTGCAGAAATCGATGGCGCGATGACCGGACTTGTTGAGGGACGAGGAGACGCGTCGAGGCTTTTCCCCATTTCCCGTCCCCGCATGCCGTAGGGGATGACAGGAAAGGGAAACAGGACCGGACCAGAGAGCTGCGACCGAGGCCTCATGGAGTTGCCGGAGCTCCGCCCCGGCCCCATCGGTCCCCCCGGACGAGAGGACCGTCCGCGGCGCCCACAACCGACGGCGTCCTCAAGTCACGCGGGCGGCCCCATCAATCGCCGCGCGAAATCAATCGCCCGCTCATAGCTCCGCTTGGCGCCCGCCTCATCCCCGCTGGCCTCGAGCGCCTCGCCCTCCCGAACCATCAGCAGAGCCGTGAAACGATCCTGCACATGCCGCGGCAGCTCCGCCAACCCGCGCCGCGCCGCCGCCAGGGCCTTCGCCGGCTCATGGGAGGCCAAGTACAGCTCCGCGACGTGCGCAAACAGATCCATCCGCAGCTCTCTCGACGCCTCCCCAGCAGGGAAAGGCGTCTCGATGACCGCCTCCAGCTCGCGCGCGCCCGCCGCGGGGTCGCTCATCGCCATCTGGTCGGCGAGGTCGTGCGCGGACGCCACCGCCTGCGCGAGGTCGGCGACCTCGAATCCCGCATCAGGCTCGGCGGCGGCCGACGCCACAGGCATCGCGAGGAGCAGGAGAAGCGCGCAGAGCCTCACGGCGCCCCCCTCCTCTCCGCAATCGCGCGCGCACGGGTCGCCGGCGTGCTGTCTTTCGGAAACAGCGCCAGGACGAGCTCGTGAGCCTGGGCGTGCGCCTGCGCCACTGAAAGCTCCGCGGGCCGGGACCTGCGCGACGCCAGGTGCCAAACCATGGCGCCCCCCGCGGCGATCCCGACGGCGATCGCGACCCCGATGCCCCGCGTCGACGGCCTTCTCATGCAAACCTCCGGTCCGCCCGAATCCAATTCCGCAGCCACGCCCGAGTGCTCAGAGATGCAAGAGGCCAAGGGCGGTGCGCCCCGGCTGGGCTCCGCGCTCCCAGGGGATTTCACGGCGGAGAGAGATAACACGCTCCGCATCGGGCAGGGCGCTGGCGTTGCCGCGCCCAGCCAGGCGCTCCATTCATTCACAGAAATGGTCTTCGGCTATTACGATCGCCTCAGCCCGCCTCAAAAGCTCGTCTACCTCGCGAGCGATCAGGTCCACGCCATCCGCGTGCATGGCGGCCAGGCGCTGCGTCCCCTCGTCGAGTCCCTGCGCGAGACGCTCCCGGCCGGCGACCTCGACCGCATCCAGCCCATCGCCGCCGCCATTGCCGACGGCCTGACCGAGCGCCTGAGGGTGCCCCCAGTGGACGTCGAGGTGCTCGCGGTCCGCCCGCGCTTCGAGGAGGCGGAGCTGCACGGCCTCTACACCCGGCGCGACGTCGCGCGCCCGCTCATCCAGGCCTGGATGCGAACGGCGATGCATCGCCGGCCCGTGGCCTTCCGCACCTTCCTGCGGACCTTGCTCCACGAGCTCTGCCACCATCTGGACCTCGAGCTCCTCCGGCTGCCGCTCTCGCTCCACACCTTGGGCTTCTACCGCCGGGAGACGAGCCTGTTTCACCAGCTCGTCTGAGGGGAAGCGCCGGCCTCGACTTCGCTCTCTTCCGCCCCTCCATGAAAGAAGCGGCGCACGGCGAAGTGCCCCTCGCGCGCGGCCAAGAGCTCCGCCGGCGTGCCCTCGAAGGCGATCTTCCCCTCGTCCAGCAGCGCCACGCGGTCGGCGATGAGCTCCAGCGACGCCAGGTCGTGGGAGACCACCAGCGCAGTCGTCCCTCGGTCTGCCGCCGCGCGGATGGCCCCGTCCACCTGCCGCGCGGCCGCGGCGTCCAGGCCGGTGGTCGGCTCGTCGTAGAGCACCGCCACAGGCTCCAGCGCCAGCGCCCGCGCGATGGAGGCGCGCTTGCGCGCCCCGGGCCCCACCTCGGCCGGCGATCGCCCGGCGAGCTCCAAGAGCCCCACCGCCGCGAGCGCCGCGCTCGCGCGCCTCTGCGCGTCCTGTGCGCTCAAGCTCAACGACCGCCGCAGCGGCACCGCCACGTTCTCCTGCAGGTCGAGCCAGTCGAGCAGCGCCGAGCCCTGCACCACGTACGGCACCCGTCGCCGCAGCGCGTGGAGCCTGCGCTCGGGCAGCGCGGTGATGGGCTCCCCGCCCACGAGAACCTCCCCGGCGTCCACCTTCAAGAGCCCCACGCAGCAGCGCGCGAGGACGCTCTTGCCCGCCCCGCTCTGGCCGACCACGAAGGTGACCCCGCCCCGCGGGACCTCCAGGTCCACGCCGCGCAGCACCGCGCGGCCGGAGAGGCTCTTGCGCACGCCGGCGAGCCGGATCATCTCAGAGCCCCGCCCAGAACAGCGCCCCGCTCACCGCGAGGTCCACCGCGAGCACCGCCAGGCACGACCCCACGACGCCCTTCGTCGTCGCTTCGCCCACCGCGCCGGGGCCGCCGGAGGCCGCGAGCCCGTTCGCCGCCGAGACCAGCGGCACCGCCAGCCCATAGCCAAAGGCTTTGCCCAGGAAGGCGAGCACATCGCCCCGGTCGACGAGCGAGGCGTCGAGGAAGGCCCTGCCGTCCGCCGCGTAGACGTACGTCGCGACCAGCGCTCCCGTCAGCGCCGAGACCGCGGTGCCCACCGCGACGAGCGCCGGGAAGGCGACGAGCCCCGCCAGGATCCGCGGGAGCACCAGGTCCGAATCCGGGTCGCCCGCCGACATCCGCAGCGCGTCGACCTGCTCGGTCACCTGCATCGAGGCGAGCTCGGCCGAGGTGGCGGCCGCCACCCGCACCGCGCAGAGCAGGCCGGCGAGCGTCGGCCCGAGCTCGCGGACGAGGAGCTCGAAGTAGGCGGGCCCCACCACCCCCAGGTCGCCCACCACCTTGCGCGCCTGCGCGGCCCCGTGCACCAGCATCGCCGCGCCGAAGAAGGCCATCCCGCCGGCGACCAAGAGGAGCGATTTCGTGCCCATCTCGTCGATCTGCCGCAGGACCTCCCTGTGAGGCATGCCGCGGCGAAGCCCCGCGCGCGCGGCCCGTCCGAAGAGAACCGCCAGCGCGGCCGGGCCCGTCACGCGAGGCCCCTCGTCAAGGCGAGCGTCAACAGCCAGTCCACGACCATGAGCGCCGCCGAGCTCTCGACCACCGCGAGCGCCGCCGCGCGCCCCACCGCCCGCGCTCCGCCCTGGGCGGCAAGGCCGCAGCGCGTGGAGACGAGCGAGAGCGTCGCGCCGAAGGCGAGCGTCTTCACCAGCGCCGCCGCGAGGTCCCTCCACCCGAGCAACGCCGCGAAGGAGCGGAAGAACATCGGCCCGTCCACGCCGATGACGAGCTGTCCGAACGCCGCCGCGCTCACCACGGCGACCAGGTTGCAGACGAGCCCCAGCGCTCCCACCGCCAGCGCGCTCGCGGCGACCCTGGGCGCCACGAGCAGGGCGAACGGGTCGACCCCCACGCCGCGCAGCCCCTCGAGCTGCCCGCCCAAGCTCATCGCCGCGAGCTCGGCGGCGTTGCGCGCGCCGACCCGGCCGGTCATGACCAGCGCGGTGAGGAGCGGGCCGAACTCGCGCAGCACCGCGTAGCCCGCCGCCCAGCCCAGGATGGACCTCGCCCCGAAGCGCTGCACGTTGACGTTGGCCAGGAGCACCAGGATGCCGCCGGTGAACGTGGCCACCGCCAGGCCCAGAGGGAGCGAGCCGTAGCCGAAGTGGGCGAGGCTGCGCCAGAGCTCGCGGCGGTCGATCCGGGGCAGGGCGAGCGCCGCCCGGGCGGCGACCAGCGCCAGGGCGCCGAGCTCGCGGGCGCCCGCCAAAGCCGCCGCTCCCAGCGCCTGGAGGAGCGCCGTCACGCGGTGGCCTCTCCGCCCAGGAGCGCGAGCGCGCGAGGGGACGCTCGCAGCGCCAAAGGCGGCTCGCGCGCGGCGACGACCCCGGCGCGCAGCACGACCACCTCGCCGCAGATGTCCAGGAGCGGGGCCGCGTCGGCCGAGGCGATGATGAGCCCGCCGCGCGGGCCCCAGAGCGAGACGAGCAGCCCCAACACGCGCTCGCAGGTGCCCGGGTCGAGCCCGGCCAAGGGCTCGTCGGCGAACAGGTAGCGCGGCCGCGCGACGATGGCGCGCGCGATGCCCAGGCGTTTGCGCATGCCGCCCGAGAGCCTCTCCGGCAGCGCCTTCTCGTGCCCCTGGAGCCCCACCTGCGCCAGCGCCTCGCGGGCGCGCTCCCGGGCCTCGGCGGCCGGGACGCCGCGGCGGAGCAGAGGCAGCGAGGCGTTCCCCAGCGCATCCATCGAGTCGAACAGGGCGTCGCTCTGGAAGACCATGCCGAACGGCCCGTTTCCGGAGGCCTTTGAGAGCAGCGCGCCGTCGACCTCCACGCTCCCCGCCGCAGGAGCTATCAAGCCGCAGAGCGCCTTGAGGAGGGTGGTCTTTCCGCTCTGGGCGCCGCCGGTCACTCCGAGGACCCCGCGCCCGAACGACCCGCTGACGGGCCCCAGCACCCGCCGGCCGCCGCGCTCGACGCAGAGCTCGCGGGCGTCGATCACCGGCGAGGCTCGTCGGGCCACGGCTTCTTGTGGAGCCAGCGGGAGATGCTGATCTTCCGCCAGCGACCGCTGCTGAAGGTCCAAGAGACCACCGCGCCGAAGAGGAGTCCGAGCGCCAGGATCGCCAAAAGTCCCACCAGCGGCAGCCCGTGAACCGCGGGCTCGACCTTCGCGAACGAGAAGAAGATCCCGATGGTCAGCCCGCAGGCGATGAAGCCCAGGAAGCTGACGAGGCCCAGTCCCCTCAGGGTTCGGTGAATCTGCTCCAGGTCCTCGCTCGCGATGTTGACCTTGAACTTGCCGCTCTCGAGGTCGAGGAGGATCTGCGAGAGCTGCATCGGCACTTCGGTGGCGAAGGTCTGCAGCCGCAAGAGCACCCGCATGCCCGAGCCGCCCAGGCCCATCGCCTCGTAGCGTCCCAGCAGCAGCTCCTTGGCGTACGGAATCGCCGCCTCGCCGATGTTGAGGTCCGGGTACAGCCAGCGGATGAGCCCCTCCACCGCCACCGAGGCGCGCGAGAGGATGGCGTACTCCTTGGGGATGCGGATGTGGTAGCGGACCGCGAGGTCGAGCAGCTCCGGCAGGAGCTGCCGCGCGTCGATCTGGCTCAAAGTGGACTTCGCCAAATAGCGGTCGAGCACGGTCTGGATGTCGGCGCGGAAGGCGGCGAGGTTCGAGCGGTGGTCCGGCGTGGCGATGCGATAGAGGAGCCGGGCCACGGTGTCCGCGTCCTTTAGCGAGACCGCCAGCACGAGCAGGATGAGGTTCTCCTGCATCTGCTTGCTCACCCGCCCCAGCACGCCCAGGTCGAGCAGGCCCACCCGCTCGCCTTCCATGACCAGGATGTTGCCGGGGTGGGGGTCGCCGTGGAACAGACCGTCCTCGAAGAGCTGCCGGAACGCGCCGTCGATGATGCGCTTGGCGAGGAGCTTCCCGTCGTGCTTCGCGAGGTCGATGGAGCGGATCTTCTCGCCCTTCAGGAACTCCATGGTCAGCACGGTGCGGCTGGTCAGCTCCTCGAAGACCTTGGGCACCACCAGCTCCGGCCGAGCCTGGTTGTTGGCGCCGAACTCTTTTAGGTTCCGGGCCTCGTTGAGGAAGTCGAGCTCCTCGCGGATGGCGAGCTCGAACTCCTCGACCATGCCGGTGGGCGTGTAGACGCCGGTCTCCTCGACCACCGCCTCCAGCATGCGGGCCGCGTAGTAGAGCAGGTCGACGTCGGCGCGGATCCGCTCGGCGATGCCCGGCCGCTGTACCTTGACCACCACCTCGGTGCCGTCGAGGAGGCGCGCGCGGTGAACCTGGGCGATGGAGGCCGAAGCCAGCGGCTCGGGATCGATGCTCTGGAACAGCTCGCTCGCGGGCCGCCCCAGCGACTGCTCGAATCTGGCGGAGGACGTGCTCCTCGGGCTCCGGCGGCACGGCGTCCTGCAGCAGCGAGAGCTCCTGGATGTACTCCACCGGCAGCGCGTCCGGCCGCGAAGAGAGGATCTGCCCCAGCTTGATGAAGGTCGGCCCCAGCTCCGATAGGAGCATCCGGAAGCGCCGCGCGGTCGTCTCTCGCGGGGTCTCCGCCGGGCTCTCTCGCTTCTCGCGCCGGCCGAGCACCTCCCAGAGTCGGGTGCGCTCGAGCAGCTCGCCGAAGCCGTGGCGCATGGCCACGAGGGCGATCTCGCGGAGCCGGCTCAGGTCCTTGAACGCCTGGCGGATCATGCGCGGGCCTCGCCCAGCCGTTCACGCAGGGCCTGTCGAGGGGTCATCCCGTCGCTTTCATTTTCCTCGAGGCCCATCCGCCCAAGATACCTGTGGCGCCAGCCCGGTCAAACTCGATATCCGCCCGCATCGGCGGGGGTTTGCCGGGGGTGAAATTCGCGTGCTAGCATTCGCCCACTCATTTCTCGCGCTCCCCTGAAGGCGCTCGTTGGGTCGGCAGAGCGGAAGTGCCGACGGTTTTCATGGCCCTGGTCTGTCCTCACTGCCGCGTCGCCCTGCCTGGACCGGCGTACCCTGCCACCTGCCCGAGCTGCTCCCAGCCCATCGCGCGGCTCGCGGTTCAGGCGGCTCGTCCAGCGGGCCAGACGCAGGCCCCGGCCCCGTCAGGCGCTTTCCTCGAGGTCCGGCCGCCCGACGCGCCGGGCTCGGAGTACCGGCTGGGCGAGCGGACGCGCGTCGGCCGCCACCCGGTCAACACGCTGCGCCTGAGCGACCGGGAGATCTCGAAAGAGCACCTTGAAATCTCCCGGAGCGGCCTGGAGTGGTGGGTCCAGGACCTGAACAGCTCGAACGGCACCTTCGTGAACGGGCGCCGGGTGGGGCGCTTCCGGCTGAAGGACGGCGACGAGATCAACCTGGGAAGCACGGCGCTCGTTTTCCGCTGCGCGGCGCCCCCGGGGGCGGGCGCGCGGCCGAGCGTCACCATGGTGCAGGCGGTGGCGCCGCAGGTGCTCGCCTCGCTGCGCGCCGAGGAGTCGCAGGGCTTTCGGCCCGAGCAGGAGATCGGCAGCGTCAACGACCTGCGCGCCGACTACGAAAAGCTGCGCATCGCGAACGAGTTCCATAGGCAGGTCGGCCTCGAGCGCGACTTAGGCACGCTCTACGACAAGATCCTCAAGGTCGCCTTCGACCTGCTCTCGGCCGAGACCGGCGTGGTGCTGCTCTACGAGCCGAAGACCGGCGAGCTGCGGCCCGACGCGGTCCACCACCGGCGCAAGGGCGCCGAGGTCCAGGTCTCGCAGACGCTCCTCGAGCAGGTGGTCCGCACCCGCGAGGCGGTGCTCACCGAGGACGCCATCCTCGACTCGCGGTTCTCGTCCTCCGCGTCCATCGTCTCCCAGGGCATCCGCTCGGCCATGGCGGTGCCGCTCCAGTCCGCGGGCGAGCTGCGAGGGGTGCTCTACCTCGACACCCGCGAGCGCGCCGGCGCCTTCACCTCCAAGGACCTGCGGCTCCTCACCGGCATCGGCTCCCAGGCCGCCATCGCCATCGAGAACGCCGAGCTCGCCCGGCGCATCGAGCAGGAGGCCGAGACCCGCGCCCACCTGTCGCGGTTTCTCTCGCCGGCCCTCGTCGAGCAAGCGCAGAAGGGCCAGCTCGACCTCAAGAAGGGCGGGGCGCTCGTCGAGGTCACCATCCTCTTCGCCGACATCCGCGGCTTCACCAGCCTCACCGAAAAGGCTCAGCCGCAGGAGGTCGTCACCCTCCTCAACGAATACTTCGAGCTCATGGTCGACGAGGTCTTCGCCACCGGTGGCGTGCTCGACAAGTTCATCGGCGACTGCATCATGGCCCTCTGGGGCGCGCCGGTGCGCCGCCCCGACGACGCCTCCCGCGCGCTCCGGGCGGCGGTGGGCATGCAGGAGACCGTCGCCGACTACAATCGCGTCCGCGCCAAACAGGGCAAGACGCTCATCCAAATCGGCATCGGCGTGAACACCGGCCTCGCGGTGGTGGGCAACATGGGCTCTTCCAAGCGGCTCGAGTACACGGCCATCGGCGACTCGGTGAACATCGCCTCGCGGCTGTGCGGCCTGGCCGGGCCCGGCGAGATCGTGGCCTCCGCCAACTGCGTCGAGCTCGCCGGAGAGAACTTCGAGGTCGAAGCGCTGCCCGCGACCAAGGTCAAGGGCAAGGAGAAGGCGGTGCCGGTGTTCCGGGTCTTCGGGTACAACGAGAAGACTGGCGCCCACGACCGGTAGTCGGTCTTCTGGTTGAACCCGGAGGCTCTCCCCTTTGCCGGTCGTGGCCCGACAGAGCTGCCCGAACTGCGGCCAGGTGCACGACGTCTCGGTCTACGTGTCCGGGCAGCGCGTGCTCTGCCGCTGCGGGCTCCACTTCGTGGTGAGCCGGTCGGAGGTGCGCCGCGCCGCGGGTTCGCCCTCGGGTGTGGGCGGCCGCGCGGCGGGGCTCAAGCTCTCCAGCGCTGACGCGCCTCCTTCGCCCGCGCCGGCGCCCGCGAGCGGCGGCGCGAGGGACGCCGAGGGCGCGACCAGGCTCGCGGCCCCCCCGCTGGTCCCTGGCTATGAGCTCGTCGAGCTCATCGGGCGCGGCGGCATGGGCGAGGTCTACAAGGCCCGCCAGCTCTCCCTGGGCCGGACGGTGGCGGTCAAGGTGCTTTCGCGCGACCTCGCCGGCGAGCCGGAGCTCGTCCAGCGCTTCGCCAAGGAGGCGGCGGCGCTCGCGGCGCTCTCGCACAAAGGCATCGTGCAAATCATCGACCGCGGCGCGCCCGAGCCCGGCGGCGCTCTCTTCTACGCCATGGAGCTGTGCGAGGGCGTCAGCCTGCGCGAGCTCCTCGGGGGCGGGCCCCTGCCGCTCCCGAAGGCGGCGGCCATCCTCGGGCAGGTGGCCAGGGCCATGGGCTACGCGCATTCGCGCGGCGTGGTGCACCGCGACCTGAAACCCGAGAACATCCTGGTCGACGCCGAGGGGAGCGCCAAGGTCGTGGATTTCGGGCTCGCCGGCGTCCGCAGCGACCGGCCGGAGCTGGCGCTCACGCGGCCCGCGACCACCATGGGAACCGCGCACTACATGGCCCCCGAGCAGCTGCGCGATGCCCGCGCCGCCGACGCGCGCGCCGACGTGTATTCGCTGGGGGTCATGCTCTACGAGTGCCTGACCGGCGAGGTCCCGGCGGGGCGCTTCCAGCTCCCCTCCGAGAGAGTGCCAGGCCTCTCGCCGCGGCTGGACCCGGTCATCGCCAAGGCCCTGTCGCAGGACCCGGGCGAACGCTACCCAGAATGGCGGCGCGATGGCGCTGGCCATGGAGGAGCCGGCGGCCCCGAAGGCGCGAGGGCGCGGCAGGGCCGCTGCGGGTCAGGCAGGGGCGACGGCCAGGGCGCGGATCTTCGCCGTCGCGCTGGCGTTGGCGGCCGCCGCGCTGGCCGGCGCGCTGGCGCTGAGGGGCGGGGCGCGCTCCGCCGAGGCGCCTTTCGGCCGCAGCGCCCCGGCGAAGGCGCCGTGAAACGTCGTCCGCCGGGGCAGCTCAAGGCGCCGGCGCGATGTTCTGGTTGTACCGAAACAGGTTGTCGGGATCGTAGCGGGCCTTGAGCTGGGCCAGCCGCTCGTAGTTCGGCCCATAGGCGCCCTGCCGCACCCGCTGCCGCTCGTCGTCGGGCATGAAGTTCACGTAGACGCCGCCGGTGGCGAAGGGCGCGAGGCGGCCGAACAGCTCGCGCGCCCAGGCGATGCACGGCCCGTCTTGAGACGGGTCCCGCCAGCGCGTGTGGGCGTTCATCACGAATTGGACCGAGCGGTGCGGATAGGCGGTGGCGTCGACGGGGACCCGGTTCGCGGCGCCGCCCAGATGGCCGATGAAGATCTCGCACTCGGGCGAGGGGAGCTTTTGGACCCTCTCGAGGACGACATCGATGGCGCCGTCCTTCAGCTCGGTGAAGTTGTGCGACTTCCAGTAATTGCGCGCGCCGGGGCCGAGCAGCGGGTCGAAGGTCGATTGCCAGGCAGCGTAGGGCATGGCCTGCACCGCGTCGGCGACGGGCTTCCCCAGCGCGCGCAGCGGCGCCGCCGCGCGCTCGCCCTGCGCCAGGCCGCCCGCGTAGCAGAGCGCGAAGATGAGCACCTCTCGCCCGTGAAACGCCGAGGGGAGGAACGGCAGCGGTGGCGCCTTTCGCAGCACCACCCAGCAGGCGAGCTCCTCGGGAGAGGCGGCGGCGATGCGCCGGTATTCTTCGAGGAGCCGCTTGGCGTCGTCGAGCGGGTGGATGACGAGCCCGGCGAGCACCTGCGGCCCCAGCGGGTGGAGCTGGAATTCGAAGGACGTCGCGACGCCGAAGTTCCCGCCGCCGCCGCGGAGGGCCCAGAAGAGGTCCTGGTTCTCGGCGTCGCTCGCGTGCGCCAGCGCCCCGTTCGCCAGGACGACGTCCGCCGAGAGGAGGTTGTCCGCAGTGAGGCCCAGCTTCCGCGTGAGCCAGCCGAAGCCGCCGCCGAGCGTCAGCCCCGACACGCCGGTGGTCGAGTTGATGCCGAGCGGAGTGGCGAGGCCGAAGGCCTGCGTCTCCTTGTCGAGCTCGCCCAAGGTCACGCCAGGCTCCACGCGCGCGGTTCGGCGCGCCGGGTCGACCCGAACCAATCGCAGGCGAGAGAGGTCCAGGACGAGACCGCCCTCGCAGACGGCGTTGCCGGCGATGCCGTGGCCGCCCGCGCGCACCGCGAGCGGGATGCGCTGCGCCCGCGCGAAATTCACGACTCGCATGGCGTCGGCCGCGCTCTCGGCGCGCGCCACCAGGGCCGGGCGCCGGTCGATCATCTGGTTCCAGAGGGTACGCGCCTGCTCGTAGCCCGGCTCGCCGGGAAAGCAGAGGGCTCCGCGCAGGCTGCTTTGCAGCGAGTCCAGGGCGCCTGGGGCAACGGCCGCGGAAGGCTGCCCCGTCTCGAAGGTCACGTCGGTCATCGCGTCGTCTCCTCGAACTCGGCCGCCCGCTGCCTCGGCTCGGGCCCCCTCCGGCTCTGGGACTCGCTTCGAACACAGGGTGGCGAAAGCGAGCCGTCCTTACGGCGAAAAGTCATTCCCGGCCTCCGGGCGCGCAATGGTGCGCCGCCCAGACCTCACCCCCCCAACCCCCTCCCCGCTCGCGGGGAGGGGGCGAAGGGGGAGAGGTCGTCGGGGGCCCATTCGTCACGGGTTCAAGCTAGAGTCGGCTGCAACGACCACCCGCTGCCGGGTTGGGGCGAGAGCTTTCTCGCTGCGCGGCGAATCGGCGCCGCGGCTGGAGGAAGTATGGGTTTTTTGGCCAATCGCACGCTCGCCCTCGGCGTGGGCGCCGGCATTGCCGTCTACCGCGCGTGCGAGCTGGCGCGCCTTCTCATGAAGCGCGGGGCGACGGTGCGCGCCGCGATGACCGAGAACGCGCGGCAGTTCGTGGCGCCGCTCACCTTCCAGGCGCTCACCGGCCAGCCGGTGCTCACCGACCTCTTCGACCCGGCGCAGGACGCGGCCTTCGGGCACCTGGCCCTCGCGCGAGCCGCCGACCTTTTCGTCGTGGCGCCGGCCACCGCCAATCTCATCGCCCGCATCCGCGGCGGCTTCGCCGACGACCCGCTCACCACCGCGCTCCTCGCGAGCCGCTGCAAGGTGCTGCTGGCGCCGGCCATGAACACCGCGATGTGGGAGAACCGGCAGACGCAGGAGAACGTGCGCGCGCTCCTTGCGGACGGGCGCTTCTTCGCCGTCGGACCCGGCGTCGGCGCTTTGGCAGACGGCGACGTGGGCGCCGGCCGTCTCGCCGAGCCCGCGGAGATCGCCGAGGCCGCCGAGGCCCTGCTCGCGCCCAAAGATTCTGAGCGGCTGGCGGGTGGTGGTGACGGCCGGTCCCACGCGCGAGCACCTGGACCCCGTGCGCTTCCTGTCGAATCCGTCGAGCGGGCGGATGGGCTACGCGGTGGCGCGTGCGGCGGCCATGCGCGGGGCGCGGGTGCTGCTCGTCAGCGGGCCCACCGAGCTGCCCGACCCCGCAGGCGTGGAGCTGAAGCGGGTGACCAGCGCCGAGGAGATGGCGGCGGCGGTCCTCCCCGAAGTCGCGTCCTGCCAGCTCTTGGTCGCCGCCGCGGCGGTGGCGGATCAGCGCCCCAAGGAGCGGGCGGGCCAAAAGGTGAAGAAGCGCGAGGGCGAGGAGGCGCTCACCCTGGTGCGGACCTCCGACGTGCTCCTCGCGGCGTCGGCCGCGGCGCCGGCGCAAGGGCCCCGGCCCATCCTGGTCGGCTTTGCCGCGGAGACCGAGAACGTCCTCGCCAACGCCCGCGAGAAGCTCGCGCGCAAGCGGCTCGACCTCATCGCCGCGAACGACGTCTCGGAGGCGGGCGCGGGCTTCGCGGCGGCGTCCAACCGACTCACGTTGATCGACCGGCTGGGGCAGGTCGCCCCCTTGGAGCGAATGAGCAAGGAGGACGCCGCGCACGCGCTGCTCGACCGGGTCATCGCGCTGCGCGATGCGCCGGGGAAGGCGGGAGCGCCGTAGGTCGGCGCGAGCGCTCGCTGGGTATCTGCCCGGCGTTGCGGGACAGGCAGGGGACTGGATAGAGTCGAAGCTCGAGGCCTAAGAGGCGCCTCGCCGATGGCCAAGAACAAGACAGTGGTCACGGTGATCAGCAAGATCTCCGAGCGCGCGGTGGAGCAGGGCGCCGCGCTCGTGGTGCTCTACGGCCAGGACCTGGGGCGCAAATACGACCTGACCGCCCCGTCGTCGCTCATCGGGCGCTCGTCGCGCTGCGACATCTGCGTGGACCAGGACTCGGTCTCGCGCAGCCACGCGAAGATCATCCTCAGTGGTACCAAGACCTCCATCGTCGACCTGGGCTCGACCAACGGCACCATCATCAACGACGAGCCGGTCGAAGGGGAGCGCGAGCTGCGCAACGGCGACTTCATCAAGGTCGGCCGCACCATCTTCAAGTACATCGGCGGCGGAAACATCGAGGGGCAATACCACGAAGAGATCTACAAGCTCACGACCACCGACGGCCTGACGCAGGTCTACAACAAGCGCTATCTGCTGGAGACCCTCGACCGCGAGATCAGCCGTTGCCACCGCTACGGCCGCGACCTGTCGCTGGTCATGATCGACATCGACCACTTCAAGGACATCAACGACACGCTCGGGCACCTCGCCGGCGACGGCGTCCTGCGCCAGGTCGCGCAGGTCATCAAGGCCAACACCCGGCGCGAGGACGTGTTCGGGCGCTACGGGGGCGAGGAGTTCGCGCTCGTCCTCCCGGAGATCGACATGGCCGCCGCGGCCATCGCCGCGGAGAAGTCGAGGAAGCTCGTCGAAAAGCAGCGGTTCACCTTCGAAAACGAGCCCATCCCCGTGACCGTGTCGTGCGGCGTCGCCGGCCTCTCCGGCGGGGCGCTCCAGGTCGAGGAGCTGATCAAGCGGGCCGATCAGAAGCTCTACCAGGCCAAGGAGTCCGGCCGGAACCGCGTCTGCTGAGCTTGGCTACCCCGGTACCACCACGACGGGCCGCGGCGCAGGGCAGATCCAGTGACCGGGGTGCCAGTGACCGTACGGCCCGGTGTGGCCCTCTACCCAGGCCGCGCCGGGACACGGCGGTGGTGGGGGAGCCGGCCGGGCCGTGCGGACGAGACAGCCGCTCAGCGGCAAAAGCAGCGCGAGCGCGGCGATACGCAGGGGGCGCATGATTCCTCCAGAGAGGCGCGGTGTGAGCTTTCGCGCCTCGCGGTGGGATCAAACACCTTCGGCTCGGAAAAGTTACCTCGCCGACAGCCCGCGGAGGCGGTTGACCTCGTGCTGGATGGCCTGGCGTATCTCGGCGGTGTGGTGCGCGACGAGCTCCGCGGACTCGGCGTCGCGCGCTCGCGGCAGCCTCACCGGCTCGAGGAACGAGACCTTCCACGCCACCGGGAGTGGTGGCGAGGTCAGCGGCAGGTAGGGCAGGCCGAGGCCCGGCAGCGGGATCTTGGCGAAGAGCGGGCTCGCCTCCTCGGCGCCGACCACGGCCACGGGGATGATGGGGGCCCCGGTGCGCAGCGCGAGCTTGACGAAACCGCCGCGGCCGAAGCGCTGCAACTGGTAGCGCCGCGCGAGGGACTTGCTGATGCCCAAAAGCCCCTCGGGGAACACCGCCAAGGCCACGCCCTGCGCGAGCAGGCGCTCGGCGTTCTCGGGGCAGGCGCGGATGGCGCCCAGGCGCGTGAGCCAGGTGCCCACGAATGGCGCGTGGAAAAGCGCGTCCTCCACCAGCCAGCGCGCGTCCGGGCGACCGCAGTCGCGGCGGAGGACGGTGCGCAGCATCAAGCCGTCGAGCGGCAGCGCGCCGGCGTGGTTGCCGACCAGGATGCAGGGCCCGGCGCCGACGCGCTCGGCCCCGAAGGTCTGAATGCGGAAGTAGTGCTCGTGGAAGAAGTCGAGCAGTGGCTCGATGCGGGAGAGGAGCGCCGGGTCCTCGCCGAAGGGGTCGACCTCGAGGACCCCGGGCTCCACGCGCGTCGCAGCCTTCCGAGCGGCCTCGCCCGCAGCGGCTGCCGCGGCTGCCAGCTCGCGCGCGGCTTCGCCGGTCACCACCGCGGCGAGCGCCGAGCGCGCCGGCGGCAGCAGTCGCTCGGCCAGGGCGAACGCCGGGCGCGCCCTCTGCGCCGCGCCCGCGGCGGCCAGGGCCAATCGCTGCGCCAGAGTGGAGTCCTGAAGCGCTCGCAGCGCGCGCTGGGTCATGGGGCTTCTTGCGGCGCGCGCCGCGGCGCTCTGGGCGAGCGTGGACGCGGTTCCGAGCGCGTGGCGCAAGAGGCCCGGCGCCGGCCCCGCCTTCGAGGACGGATGCGGTTGATCGAAAAAGGCCTCGCCCACTGCGGCGACGGCGAGGCGTCGGTCGTGCGCCGCCCCCTCGAGGATGAGCTCGCCTTCGAACACCGGGCTCTCCTGGGCGTCGCCCGCGCGGGGCCGGTGCTCCGACCTGGGCGGGGATGCCGGCGCCTGTGCGGTCGTGGGCTCAAGCTCGGGCTCGGACTTCGGTGCGGGCCGACGAGGTGGGCGGCGCGGCTGTTTCGCTTCCTTCTGCTGCGGGCGAGAGGCGGGCGCGGGCTCGGCCGGTTTGCCCCTCGGCCGGCTGGGGCGGGTTCGCTTCTGGGAGGTCTTCGCGGCGCCGTCCCGGCTCGCGCCCGCGGGCGGGGGAGCGGACGATTTCGGCGGATCGGCCGGGGGGGCGCTTTGGGCGGGCTCGGCAGAGGGTCGCGCGGCCGCGCCGCGCTGAAACGGATCGTTGCCGAGGACGGGGGACTTGGCCATGGCGATGTCTCGGAGTGGGCCCTTCTCTAGGCAGCGGCGCCCGCGCGGCGGGCCTGCGCGAAGGAGAGCAGAGCCTCGCGGCTGCTGAAGCGGGGCTTGAAGCCGAGCTCTCGCTCGGCCCGGCCGCCGTCGGCGACCCACGGATAGTGAAGGTAATCGAGAAGCGCCGGCGGGACCGCGAGCACGCCCAAGGCGTTGAGCGAGCGCAGGGCCGCGGAGGCCAGCGGGATCGGCAGTGGCACGGGTACGGCCCCGGCCGCCCGTATGGCCGCCGAGAGCGGGAGCGCGCCGCGTCCCGTCACGTTGAAGTCGCCGTCCGCGTCGGAGAGCGCCGCCAGGAGCACCGCCTCCGCTGCGTCGTCCTCGTGGAGGCACTGAACCAGCGGGTCGAAGCCCAGGACCATGGGCGCGACCTTGCGGGCCAGGTAGCGGGCGATCGGGTTATCGGCGTGTGGCCCGACCACCGGCGCGAGCCGCAGCACCGTCGAGCGGACCGAGGGGCAGCTCTGCCGAAATCGCTGCACTTGCCGCTCGGCCTCGATCTTGTCGGACAGGTAGCGGGTGGGCGGGGCGAAGGCGAGGGGCCTCTCTTCGGTGAGAAAGCCCGGGTTCTTCGGAGAGGCGCCGTAGACCAGGGTGGTGCTCACCATGGTGAAGCGCGGGACCTTCGAGCGGGCGCAGGCGGCGAGGACCTGGGCGGTGCCCACGGCCTCGACCTCGTGGGCGTAGCCGCTGTCGCGGATGGGGCTCGAGAAGAACGCGAGGTGGATGACCGCCCGGATCTTCGCGGCCGAGAGGTGCTGCGCCAGTTCGTCGGCGCACCCGGGCCGCGTGAGGTCGATGGCGGCGAAGGAGAGCTTGGGGTGCTTGCGCTCCGGCACCTCGGGCGGGGCCAGGTCGAGGGCCAGGGCGCTGGAGACGCGGGAGCTCTCCAGAAGGCGGGGCAGGACCCGCCGGCCCAGCGAGCCGCCCGCCCCGGTGACCGCGACGGCGAGCGAATCGCGGCGGCGGGGTTTGGCGGGCATCGCGGGTTCCCGAGGGAGCGGGTGGGGCCTTGTGCTACCGCTTTGGGCACGAGGGTGTCAACGACAGCGGCGGTGTCGGCGAGCGCGCAGCGCTGCATGAGGGACACTCGCTGGAGAAGAGGGGTTCTTGGGCGACGGGGGCGAG
Organism: uncultured delta proteobacterium; assembly: GCA_963772225.1. GTDB lineage: Bacteria > Myxococcota > Myxococcia > Myxococcales > UBA5297 > CAVYWD01. The sequence continues at coordinate 54,572 of CAVYWD010000002.1, forward strand.
AGGGGAGATGGGGTTTGCGGGGGCTCGGGATAGGAAGGGTTGGGGTTATGGGAGGGGAGTACAGGCAGCCGGGAGCGGGATCGGGACCGGGATGGATCGTTTGCGGGAACGGGGACGGATCACGGTCTCACGGTTTCACGGGGCACGGACCCACCCGCGGGCACGGTTGCTCTCTTCGATCACGAAAAGCTCGAGGTGTATCGCGTGGCACACGAGCTCCTCGTGGTCGCGACTGCGTTGATGGAGCGCAGAAGGACTCGCGATCATTGGGATCAATTCGATCGTGCCTGTACTCCTGTACTGAGAATCCTCTTCAGTATCGGAGAGGGAGCGAAACCGAGGCAGCGACTCGGCTCGACGTCCTTCAGGTTCGGGAGCTCATCTCAGGCGACAGCTGAGCCGCCTGATTGCCGTTCCCCGTTGCCCGTTCGACGTGACCCGTTCGACGTGACCCGTCCCCGTCCCCGTCCCCGCGAACGAACCCGACCCCGAACGCGAACCCGGCTGTTCATCTTTCCCTTCTCGAGCCCGATCCTCGGCTCCCTCGACCCCCGCCTTTCATCCCCCCAATCCAGCGCGCCTCAGGTCATCGCTCGCGCGCGCTCTCAGGGGCTCGGCGTCCCCGAGCTCGCCGGCTCTGCAACAGGCGGCTCGGGGGCGTCGCGCGCGGTGCCTTGCCTTCTCTTGCTCACCTCAATCCACTGTGCGCGGTTGGCGCCGCGCTTGACCTCATACGAAGCGCGAACCTCGGCGCCCTCCTGGAGCTCCTCCAGGGTGCTGGTGTGCCCCTCCAAGAACACGGTCGTGGTCTTGTCGAGCTGGAGCGTCAGCGCCCGGCTGGGGGCACTCTCGAGCGTGAGCTGGTTGTGCTCCTTGTCGATGCCACTCACCCGGCCGCGCACCTCCCGCAGGGCGCTCGGGTCGCGGTGCGAGGCGCCCTTGTCGCTCGGCTCGGCCGCCGCCGCCTCGCCCCGAGAGCCCGCGATCTGGAGCACAAGCACCGCCGTGGCCGCTGCGATTCGATGCATGTCCAACCCCTCCCAGCCGACGCGCCCAGCCTCCCCAGCGCTCAGAAGGGCCGCGCCCGAGGGCTCGAGAGAAAAGCTGTCTCCGGGAAGGAGGGCGGGCAAGGGCGGGGCGGGCCGGAGTTAGAATCCCCCCCGAAGGCCCGGCCCCTCATTCAAGGACGACAGAACCATGCGAAAGCGCAGCGACTGGGACGAGTACTTCATGGAGATCGCCCGAGTGGTGGCCTCGCGCGCCACGTGCGATCGCAAGCACGTCGGTGCGGTCATCGTGCGCGACCGGACCCTTCTGTCCACCGGCTACAACGGGTCGATCCGCGGGCTCCCGCACTGCGACGAGGTGGGCCACATGATGGAGAACGGCCACTGCGTCGCGACCATCCACGCGGAGACCAACGCCATCCTCCAGGCCGCCAAGAACGGCGTGGCCATCGACAAGGCCGACATCTACATCACCGCCAGCCCGTGTTGGCCGTGCTTCAAGATGATCGCCAACGCCGGGATTCGGCGGATCGTCTTCGGCGAGTTCTACCGCGATGCGCGGATCTTCGAGTACGCCCACAAGCTGGAGATCGAGCTCGTCGGGCTGGGCGACGCCGCCCTGGCTTCGGCCGAGAAGCCTTGAGGCGCGCGCTCGCCGACGCGGCGGCGCTCCTGAAGGGGAGCGGGCGCGCGGCATCGCCGGCCAGCGTCGGCCGGGTCTACCCCGCCGAGCCATTTCTTTAGCGCCTCTGTGCGCTCACCTTCGGAGGCGAGCGCTCCGCCAGGAACTCCCGCTCCAGGCGCTCCTCGATGATGGCCTGCCGCCGCGAGAGCAGGGCGATGCGGCGCTCGAGCTCGACCTGCCCGGCGCTCTCCTTCGCGCCGACCTTCTTGGGCCCCAGCGCCTCGAGCGCGGCGCGGGCCTTCGCCAGGGCCGCAGGGATGCTCACGACCTCGATGTCCGGAATCTCGCGGCCGCCGGTCTTGGCGCGGGCGTTGTCCGTCCAGAGCGGCACGAACGAGACGTCCTCGACCTGGGCGCGCGCTCCGAGCTCGCCGCGCTCCCGCTTCACGATGGAGAACCGCAAGAGGGCCCCGTCGCGCGTGTCGCCCACGCGCTCGTCGGACTTGCCGTGGACGTACTGCCGGCTCTGGTTGGAGACGAAGTTGCCCAGAGAGTAGGCGATGAGGCACGGCCGGCCGTCGGCGGCGCGGTAGCGCTCCAGCGGCTGGAGCACGTGCGGGTGCGTCCCCAGGATGACGTCGGCGCCGGCCTCGAGCAGCTGGTGCCCGAGCGCCACCTCGGAGGCCCTCGGCGCGACCTGGTACTCGGCGCCCCAGTGCATCGCGACGATCACGAAGTCGGCCTCGGCGCGGGCGCGCTTCACGGCCTCGACGGTGGCCTCCGGGTCGTCGGACTTGTTGGCGTGCGGCGCGCCCGGGCCCTCGTCGTCGGGCGGGTTGTTGAAGAACTGGCTCGCGGCGAGCACCGCGATGCGGAGGCCGTTCGCGGTCAAGCGCAGGCCGCGCGCGGCGGCGGCGCGGCTGCGGCCGGCGCCCGCGGAGGCCAGCCCGGCTTTGTCCAGCTCGTCCAGCGTCTCGGAGAGCCCCTGCGCGCCCTGGTCGAAGATGTGGTTGTTGGCGGCCGAGACGACGCCGATGCCCGCCGCCTTGAGCGCGCCGAGGAGCGCCGGGGGCGCGTTGAAGTGGAACTCGACCGCACCCGCGTCGCCGCTGGGGGAGACCGGCGTCTCCAGGTTCGCGAACGTGAGGTCGGTGGCCGACAGCTCCTGCGCCACGCCGGCGAAGAGGGTGTCGAAGCCCTGGTGGTTCAGCGAGTGGCCGGAGTCGTCGCGTCGATTCTTGGCGGCGGCCGAGGTCTTGACCGAGACGTGCGGCAGCACGTCGCCGACCGCCCCGAAGGTGGCGCGCGCGAGCTCCTTGCCCTGCGCGGCAGGCGCGGGGGGCGGGGCGGCGGTCGGCTCGGCCGCCGGCTGATCTGGCGAAGGGGCGAAGGCGGCTGCGTGAACGAAGAAGGAGGCGAAGGCTAAGGCGAGGGCGAGGCGAGTGAGCATCGGCGTGAGAAGCCGCCCTCCCGGAGGCGGCGGGCCCGTTCGGGGCGCAGGCGACGGCCTGCATGTTACGGCTGCAGAACGGTGGGCGCGAATTCTCGCGCGGGCAGGTTGACGCGTCCAGCGGCTCCCCGTAGTTGATGCGCTCAAAGAGGCGGCAAGCTCGGCTGCGCTCCGAGCGAGGGAGCGTCTCACATGGGGGCAAATCGATTGTCGCGAGCGGTGGCGGTACTGCGGGCCGACGGCGCGCTCCTCGCGGCGAGCGACGAGCTCCGGCGCCTGCTCGGCCCGGACGAGGGCCGCTGGGGTGAGCAGCTCGCGCCGCTGTGCGCCGCACTGGCCTCCTCGGAAAGGCACGTCGAGCTCTCGCTCGAGGGTCGGGCGTTCGGGGCCGAGGTGGAGCGGGCCGGCGACGTCGTCCTGGCCATGCTCAGCGAGCTCGGCGCCCGCCCGCGCGACGCGTTCTCGCGCCTGGCCGACGGGCTGGTGCACGACGCGCGCGGGCCGCTGAACGTGATGGCCCTGCAGGCCGAGGTGATCAGCGAGCGCGTGCGCGCGGCCGACGGATCGCTCTTCGAGGCGCTGGAGAAGAGCCTGTCCGCCCTCCGCGTGCAGATCAGCCGGGTCGACGGCCTGCTCAAGCGCTTTTTGCAGTTCGCGAGCCCGCGGCGCGAGCCCGCCAAGAGCGTCGACCTGGCCGAGTTCCTGCGCCGGGCCGTCGAGCTGTGCGAGCACGACGCTCGCCGCCACGGCGTGAAGATCGAGACCCGGCTGCAGTGCGTCGCGGTGAGTGCCGAGGCCGGCAGCCTCGCCCCGGCCATCCTCCGCCTGGTCATGGAGGGCATCGACGCCAGCCCGTCCGGAAGCGCCTTCCACATCGCGGTCGCCCCGCTGGAGCAGGATGCGGTGGTGCGCCTGAGCGACAGCGCGGGTACGGCGCCCGCCTCCTACGGGGCGGCCCAGGAGCTCGCCTTCCTTTTGCGCGGGACGCTGGCGCAGCGGCGTCTCGGCGGCGTCCAGCAGATCGAGCTGCGGGTTCCGAGGATCTGACCCGGCCCGCTGCTCGCGCGTGAAGAGCTCAACCTAAGGAGCGATAGGACCGTGGCCGATGCCCCGAAGATCCTGGTGGTCGACGACGACGGCGACAGCCGCTCGGCCATGGCGCAGCTCGCGGCGCAGTGGGGCTACCGGGTGGCCACCGCCTCCGACGGCCAGGAGGCGCTGACGCTGGCGCGCGGCTCGCGCCCAGACGTCATCTTGACGGACCTGGTCATGCCGACCATGGGCGGCATGAACCTGCTGCAGTCGCTCAAGGAGGCCCAGCCCGAGTGCTTGGTGGTCATGGTGACCGGGCAGGGGAGCATCGACACCGCGGTCGAGGCCATCCGCTGCGGCGCCTACGACTACATCGAGAAGCCGCTCGAGCCGGCACGGCTCCGGCTTTTGCTGCAGCGCGCCCTGGAGAAGCAGCGCACCGAGCACGAGGTCGAGAGCTTGCGCCAGGTGGTGCGGCGCCTCGGCCCCGGCGGCGAGTTCGTGGGTCAGAGCGAGGCGATGCGCCGGGTGCTGGAGCTGGTGCAGCGGGTGGCCCCGTCCAAGACCTCGGTCATCGTCACCGGCCAGAGTGGCACTGGCAAGGAGATGGTCGCCCGCGCCGTCCACCAGCTCTCCCCGCGGCGGGACAAGCCGTTCGTGGCCATCAACTGCTCGGCCATTCCGCCATCGCTCATGGAGAGCGAGATCTTCGGGGCGGAGAAGGGCGCCTTCACCGGCGCCGACCAGCGGCGCCTCGGGCAGTTCGAGCTCGCCGACGAGGGGACGCTCTTTCTCGACGAGATCGGCGAGCTCCCCCACGAGCTGCAGGCGAAGTTCCTTCGGGTGCTCGAGGAGGAGCGGCTGCGGCGCCTGGGGGGCAAGGCCGAGGTCGAGGTGGACGTCCGCGTCCTGTGCGCGACGAACCTGGACTTGAAGGAAGAGGTCCGCGCCGGTCGGTTCCGCGAGGACCTGTTCTTTCGGCTCAACGTGTTCCAGGTCCACCTGCCGCCCCTGCGGGAGCGCGCGGAGGACATCCCGCTCCTCGCGGCGCACTTCGTCGCGCGCTTCGACCGCGAGTCGGGCAAGCCCATCCAGAGCATCGACCCGAGCGCGATGCAGAGGCTCAAGGCCTACGCCTGGCCGGGCAACATCCGCGAGCTGCGCAACGCGCTGGAGCGCGCGGTGATCCTGACCGACGGCGTCGAGATCACGCCCGACCACCTGCCCCCGGAGATCGCCGGCGCGGCCCCGGCCGACGAGGCGCTGCGCCTGCCCCTCGGCCGGCCCTTGGCGGAGGTGGAGCGGGCCTACATCCTGGGGACCCTGGCCCGGTGCGGCGGCAACCGAGCGAAGACCGCGGCCCTGCTCGGCATCAGCGAAAAGACGATCTACAACCGCCTCAAGGAGTACCGCGCCGACGGCGAGGCCGAGTAGGCGGCCTTCAAGAGCGCGGGAAGCGCTCGCTCGCGTTGCGCCGCCGTCCTCATGTGCTCTACAGTCCGCGAAGAGCCCATGAGCGCCCCGCCTCGCCCCGTCATCGTCGCCCTCGACGGCCCCGCCGGAGCGGGCAAGAGCTCGGTCGCGGCCCAAGTGGCGCAGAGGCTCGGCCTGGCGCTCGTCGACACCGGCGCCGTCTACCGGTGTGTCGCGCTGGCTGCTCAGCGCCAAGGAGTCCACTGGTCCGACGAGGCGGGGCTCGCTCGACTCCTGCCCGCGCTCGCCATCGGCTTCCGGTTCGAGGGCGGGACGAACCGGGTGTTCCTGGGCGCGGAGGACGTCTCCCTGGCAGTGCGGTCGCCGGAGATCTCCCGGGGCGCCTCGGCGGTCTCGGCGCGCCCGGCCGTGCGCGCCGGCCTGCTCGATCTGCAGCGCCGCTTGGCGCGCGCGGCGCCGCTCGGCGCGGTCCTCGAGGGGCGGGACATCGGAACGGTGGTCTTCCCCGACGCCGACGTGAAGTTCTTCGTCACCGCCGCCCCGGAGGTCCGCGCGCGGCGGCGCTTCGCCGAGCTCAGGGCTCGCGGCGCCGACGTCTCGCTCGAGCAGGTGCTCGCCGAGCAGCGGCAGCGCGACGCGGACGATTCGTCCCGCGCGGTCGCCCCGATGAGGCGCGCCAGCGACGCCCGCGAGCTCGACACCAGCCACCTCGACCTCGGCCAGGTCGTGCAGGCGGTCGTCGACGCGGTTTCGGCGGCTCGCCGCGAGGCCTGACCCACCCGCGTTCGGGGGTGGGACGGCGGCGGAGCGGATCGCCGGTTACATGGTCGGGAGGGAGCCGCCCGATGAAGCTCGCCCGAAAGATTGCCCTGGCCATGGCGGCGGTCGTGATCGCGGTCTTCGCGCTCCACGCCTGGCTCGGGCTGCGGCGCGAAGTGCTCCGGTACGAAGTGGACATGCGGCGCGACCACCTGCTGCTCGGCAAAGTGCTGTCGGCCGCGGTCCTCAACGAGTGGCGCGCGGACGGGCTCGATGGCGCGCAGGGGCTCCTCCCTCCGCCCGAGGGCTCGGGCGTTCGCGTGCGCTGGGTTTGGGTGGGCGGAGGGCGCGCCGCCGAGAGCCCGCCTCGAGTCTCGGCGGAGAAGCTCGCGGCTCTGGCGGAGGGGAAGCCGGTCGTCGCCGTGGAGCGCCCCGAGGGCGGCGAGGGGTTTCTCTTCTCCTATTTTCCGCTGAGGAGGGACGGCGGGTCGCTGGCCGCGCTGGAGGTCGCCGAGTCACTGTCCGACGAGAGGGCGTTCACGCGGGCGGCCGCCGTCTCCACCGCCGCGTCGAGCATGGCCTTCGCGCTTCTGAGCGGCCTTTTGGCGGTCGTGCTGGGCGTCCGATTCGTGGGGCGCCCGGTGAGCCAGCTGGTGGAGAAGGCGCGCCGGGTAGGTCGTGGCGATCTGTCGGGGCCGCTCCAGGGCCTGCCGCGCGACGAGCTCGGGGCGCTGGCCACCGAGATGAACGCCATGTGCGACCGCTTGGCCGACGCGCGCGACCGGCTGGCCGCGGAGACCGCGTCGCGGGTCGCGGCCGAGGACCAGCTGCGCCACGCGGACCGGCTCTCGACGATCGGGAAGCTCGCCTCGGGCATCGCCCACGAGCTCGGAACACCGCTCAACGTCGTGTCGGGGCGCGCCCGGATGATCCAGTCCGGAGAGGTGAAGGAGGCCGAGGCGCAGAGCTGCGCGCGGATCATCGTCGGTCAGGCCGAGGCCATGGCGCGCATCATCCGCCAGCTGCTGGACTTCGCGCGCCCGCAGAAGCCGGAGAAGTCCCCGGACGACTTGCGGCGCATCGCCCAGCAGACGCTCTCCATGCTTCGCCCCATGGCGGAGAAGCGCGAGGTGAGCGTCGGCCTCGAGCTTTGCGACGAGCCGGCGATCGCCGAGGTCGATGCCGGGCAGATGCAGCAGGCGCTGATCAACCTCGTCGTCAACGGCCTCCAGGCGACCGAGCCGGGTGGCTGCCTGACGGTGGGGATCGCCCGCGGGCAGGCGAGGGATGCGGCCGACCCCGGCAGCCCCTCGCGCGACACGTTGCGGCTGTTCGTCAAAGATACCGGGAGTGGGATCCGCCGCGAGCACCTGCGCCACGTGTTCGAGCCCTTCTTCACCACCAAAGGCGTGGGCGAGGGCAGCGGGCTCGGGCTGTCGGTCGCTTGGGGCATCGTGCAGGAGCACGGCGGATGGATCGACGTCGCGAGCGAGCCTGGAAAGGGCAGCTGCTTTTCCATCTACCTTCCCCCGACGGCCGAGCCTGCGCGCGCCTTCGGACGACCGGACGAATGTGCGCCGCCGCAAGCGGCGAGCTCGTCCGCGTAGCACCCCACCCAGGGGCCGGAAGTCGAGCGGCGCCGTGGGCAACGAGCCGGGCATTAGGACCTTTGTAGGTGGTGTTCAGGATTTCTAATGAATGGCGTAAACTCCTGGAGCTTCTCCCGGGGGCAACGGTTGGAGGCAGCGATGGAAGTCGAGGCGGCGTTCCCACGGCACGGCGAGCGGGCGCTTCCCCGGCGAGTGCTGCTGGTGGAGGACGACCCCGAAATGCGGGAGCTAATGGCGTTGACGCTCCGAGGTGACGGGTACGACGTTCAGGAGGCGGCGGACGGCGCGGAGGCGCTCCGCGTGCTGGGGACGAGCGCGGCCGACGGGCCCGAGCGCATCGATCTGGTGGTCTCGGACATTCGGATGCCTGGCTATAGTGGGCTCGAGATGCTCCAGCGGATGCGCGGCGGCCCCTCGAGCATCCCGGTGGTCCTGGTCACGGCCTTCGGGGATCGCGAGACGCATGCCCGGGCGCGGCGGCTGGGCGCGTCGCTCCTCGACAAGCCGTTCGACCTCGATGACCTGCGCGCCCTGGTCTTCGAGGCCCTCGGGCCGCGGTGAAGCCGGCGCGCTCGTAGAGCAGGCAAGGGGAGGGGTGGAAGGAAGCGAGACGTGAGAGATGCACGCCTTCTGGTTGCCGACGACGACGTGGAGATGCGCAGCTGGCTGCGGCAAGTGCTAGAGCCGCGCGGCGCATCGGTTGCCGAGGCCGACAGCGGAGTCGACTTGCTTCGCCTGCTCAACGAAGAGGGGCCGTTCGACCTCGTCGTGAGCGATGTTCGAATGTCGTGGGCCAGCGGCATCCAGGTGCTGGCGATGGTGCGCTCGGCCGGCTTCGAGATCCCGTTCATCGTGATCACCGCCTACGCCGACGAGCGGGTGCGCTTCGCGACGAGCCAGCTCAGGGCCGTGCTCATCGAGAAACCGTTCGACATCGAGCAGCTGGTGGAGGCGGCGGACCGGATTCTCCCCGCGCGCCTCGGCGGCAAGGCGCACGACCCACAGGCCTTCGCGGGCGAGGGGCGCTCGGAGATCTGGAGGGGTTCCTGAGGGGCTGCTCCAACGGTCGCAAAGCACCTCGTCGCTGGGGTGGGCAGCGAAATATTCCAGGCGATGGTGCGGGTTGAAAAGACAAGAGGCGCGCGAGCTTGCGCCTTGACCGGCTCGCGAGCCGCGTGCCATAGTGCGCCGTCTAAGAAACCTGCGGCGCGCGATCGCTCAGTGGAGCCGGCTCAAGCGCTGCCTAATCGAGATTGGAGGAACCTTCGAATGTCGACCGTCATTACCGAAGAGTGCATCAACTGCGGGGCATGCGAGCCGGAGTGCCCGAACAACGCCATCAGCCAGGGCGACGAGACCTTCAAGATCGACCCCGCGCTCTGCAGCGAGTGCGTCGGCTTCCATGACGAAGAGGCCTGCGCCGCCGTCTGCCCGGTCGATTGCTGCGTGCCGGACCCGAAGAACCCTGAGACCGAGGACGTGCTCCTCGCGCGCGCCAAGAAAATCCACCCGGACAAGAAGATCCCGGACCTCGCGGCGCTCCCCGCCTCGCTCTCCCGCTTCCGCAAGGCCTAAGCCGAACCGGTCCGCCCGCTCGCGGGCCGCCGCGTTTCACCTTCCGATGCGCCGCTCCCCGATCACCGGGGGCGGCGCATCGGCGCGTCCGGGTCACCTCTCGAACCTGCGCCCCCTCCCCGCAAGCGGGGAGGGGGTTGGGGGTGAGGCCGCTAAAAGCAGCTGGGGCAGGTGGACAAGTCGCCGCAGCTCTGAGCCTTCACCGAGCAGTCCACCTGGTCGTTGATGTTGCTGCAGCCGTTCAGGTTGGCCTTGCAGTTCGCGGTGCAGGCGCTGGCGTCGAAGGTTTGATTCTGCTTCTGGAAGTCGCTGGCGCAGACTTGCGCGATGTTGCTGCAGGCATTGCTGCAGGTGTTCTTGCAGCCCGCGCCGAGCGTCAGCGCGAGAAGCGAAAGGAAAACCAGGGAGACTCGGGTCATTCGACAGCGCTCCGTCAGCAGGTGATACCGGGGATTTTGACGCCCCGAGAGCGGGCGACGTCGACCGCCTCGGGATAGCCGGCGTCGGCGTGGCGCAGGACGCCCATGGCCGGGTCGGAATGCAGCACGCGGGCGAGCCTTTGCGCCGCCGCCTCTGTGCCGTCGGCCACGATGACCTGGCCCGCGTGCAGGGACTGGCCCATGCCCACGCCGCCGCCGTGGTGGAAGGAGACCCAGCTCGCGCCGTTCACGGCGTTGACCAGGGCGTTGAGGATGGGCCAGTCGGCCACCGCGTCCGAGCCGTCCCTCATGCCCTCGGTCTCGCGATGGGGCGAGGCGACCGAGCCACAGTCGAGGTGGTCGCGGCCGATGACGATGGGGGCTTTGGCAGCGCCGCTGGCCACGAGCTCGTTGAAGGCGAGGCCGGCCTGCTCGCGCTCGCCCAGGCCCAGCCAGCAGATGCGCGCGGGCAGGCCCTGGAAGGCGACCTTCTCTCGGGCGAGCCGCAGCCACCGCTGCAAGCCCGCGCGGTGAGGGAACAGCCGGGCGATGGCCGCGTCGGCCGCCGCGATGTCTGCCGGGTCGCCCGAGAGCGCGACGTAGCGGAAGGGGCCCAGCCCCTCGCAGAACATGGGCCGGATGTAGAGCGGGACGAAGCCCTGGATGTCGAAGGCGCTGGCCGCGCCGCCCTCCACGGCCATGGCGCGCAGGTTGTTGCCGTAGTCGAAGACTTGGCTGCCCTGGCGCTTGAGCTCGAGCATCGCCTCGACGTGGGCGGCCATGGACGCCTTGGCGTGCCGGACGTACTCGTCGGGGCGAGACTGGCGCAGGGCGGCGCCCTCCTCGAGCGAAAGCCCCTGCGGCAGGTAGCCGTTGAGCGGGTCGTGCGCCGAGGTCTGGTCGGTCACCAGGTCCGGGCGAATGCCGCGGCGGGCGACCTCGGCGCAGACGTCCGCGGCGTTGGCGATGACCGCGACCGAGAGGGGCCGCCGCTGGGCGCGCGCCTCGCCGCAGAGGGCGAGCGCCTCGTCCAGGTCGCGGGCGATGACGTCGAGGTAGCGGTCTTTCAGGCGCCGCTCGGCGCGGGACCTGTCGACCTCGGCGCCGAGGAAGACCGCGCCGGCCAGGGTGGCGGCCAGCGGCTGCGCGCCGCCCATGCCGCCCAGGCCGCCGGAGAGGATGAGCCTGCCACCCAGGTCGTCGGACCCGAAGTGCGCGCGGCCAGCCTGGGAGAAGGTCTCGAAGGTGCCCTGAACGATGCCCTGGCTGCCGATGTAGATCCAGGAGCCGGCCGTCATCTGGCCGAACATGATGAGGCCCTTCTTCTCCAGCTCCCAGAAGTGCTCCCAGGTGGCCCAGTGGCCGACCAGGTTGGAATTGGCGATGAGCACCCGCGGGGCGTCGGGGTGCGTGGGCAGGATGCCGACCGGCTTGCCCGACTGCACGAGCAGGGTCTCGTCGTCCCCGAGCGAGACCAGCGACCGGCAAAGGGCGTCGAAGGCGTTCCAGTCGCGCGCCGCCTTGCCTTGGCCGCCGTAGACGACCAGGTCGCCGGGACGCTCGGCCACCTCGGGGTCGAGGTTGTTCATCAGCATCCGCAGCGCGGCCTCCTGGACCCAGCCTCGGCAGGAGAGGGAGGCGCCGCGGGGAGCTCGGATGGTTCGAGGCATCGGGCGGGAATCTACCTTCAAGGGCGGGCGCGGCGGAAGCGGCAAACCAGACCGCACCTTCTTCGGCCGTCGATCGCGGACGCCCTCGACGGGCGAGACAACGTGCTCGGCGCGCCCTTGACCTCGCGCGCGGGCAGGCGCTACGGTCGCCGCCCGTGCTCGACCGCCGCACCGCGGCGATTCTTCTCGCCCTCCACTTCCTCGGCTGCCACCGCCGCAGCGCGCCGGCGGTGTACTCGGTCGACCGCATCGAAGTCTCGGCCGCCGGCGGGGTGGACAGCCCGGCGCTCGACCTGAGCCCCGGCCAGCTCCGCGAAGCGCTGGCCAAGGCGCTGCGGGACTCGAAGCAGTTCACGGTGAATCTCTCCGAGGCAAAGCCGGGCCCCAAGAAGCCTGCGCTCCACTGCCGGCTCGAGCTCTCCTTCGCGCGGGAGGTCCAGGAGGCGCCGGACCGCGCCCCGAACGCCGAGGTCGGGGTCAGCGTCGAGCTGCGGCCCGCCGGTCAGCCGGAGCGCTACGAGGCCACCGGGCTCGGTCGGCAGGCCCTGGTGCGCGGCAAGCCCGCCGAGCGGTCGTCGGCCTTTCGCAAGGCCTATGAGCAGGCGCTGGCGCGGGCGGTGGAGGGCGAGCTCTTGCAGCTCGCGGCGCTCGAAAAGAGCGACGCGCAGCTCATCCAGGACCTCTCCAGCAAGGACCCGCGGGTGCGAGAGTGCGCGGTGGGCGCCCTGGCCGACCGCAGGAACGCCGCCGCAGTGCCCGCGCTCGTCGAGCGCCTGCGCGACCCTGATCGCGAAGTGGCCCTCCGCTCGGTGGGGGCCCTGGGCGCCATCGGCGACGCCCGCGCGGTGGCGCCGCTCATCGACATGACCCAGGGCAAGGACGCGCAGTTCGTGCTCGCGGTGCTGGAGGTCGTCGCCTCCATCGGGGGGAAGGACGCCGAGGCCTATCTGTTCACCCTGGCGTCGGGCCACCCCGACGACGAGGTGCGGGCTGCGGCCCAGGCGGCCCAGGAGCGCCTCCGGGAGCGCGCCGCTGCGGCCGGGCCCGCGGGGCGCTAGAGGTTTACTTCACCGGCAACGAGGAAACCATGGCCGTCCGTCGTCTCGCCCTCCTGACGGCGCTCGCGTTGAGCGCCTGCGTGAAAGGGGCCGCCACTCCGCAGCCGGCGCGGCTCAAGGCCGCCGACTACCAGCCGCTCGCGGTGGGCAACCGGTGGACCTACGCCGGCTCGATGATGGGCCAGAAGGTGGAGCGGACCATCACCGTCGTTGGCACCCGGGACGGCTACTTCGTCGACGACGCCAACGGCCAGCTCCGGGTCGAGCCCGACGGGCTGCGCGACGACAAGCGCTACCTGCTCATGGAGCCCATCGAGAAAGACCGGTCCTGGTCGTCCATCGTGAGCGTGGGCTCCACCGAGCGCTACCAGGTCGTCGACGTCGGCTTCACCACCTCGACGCCGGCAGGCGCCTTCAGCGATTGCGTCCGGGTTCGCGGCGTGAACCGCATCGACCGGGACAAGGAGCTCGCCACCGAGTGGACGTTCGCCCCGGGTGTGGGCATCGTTCGCATCGCGGTGACGGCGGCGGTGGACGGCAAGGGGATTCCCCAGGGGACTCTGGAGCTGACCCGGTATGCCCTGCGCCCCAGCGGCGAGCGAGGGCCGCAGCCGGGCGACCGCCCCCAATAAGAAAACACAGATGAACGTACCCTCCCCCCAACTCCCTCCCCGCGAGCGGGGAGGGAGTTGAAGGGTGAGGAAATTGCGATGAGCCCATCGGAGAGCGACGGGTTGCGCCAGCGCGGCGTCGCCGTCGAGTCGGCGGCGGGTGAACAGCTCACGGCCTCGCCTGATCGCCTGGCGCCCGAGGTCTTGGAGCCGCTGCTCACCACCCGCGCTCTCGGCCGCGCGCTGCTGTGCCTGGACGAGACCACCTCGACCTCCGAGGTCGCCTTTCGCCTGGCCTCGGAGAACGCCGCGCCCCACGGCCAGCTCGTGGTCGCCGAGGCGCAGACGCAGGGGCGGGGTCGGCTCGGGCGGACGTGGGTCTCGCCCGGCGGTGTGAACCTCTATTTCTCGCTGGTCCTGCGGCCAGCGCTCGCCCCCGCGCGGGCGCCCGAGCTATCGCTCGTCGCCGGGGTGGCCCTCGCCGAAGCCCTGGCGGACTTCGGCGCCGGCGCGCGCATCAAATGGCCGAACGACGTCGAGCTCGGCGGCAAGAAGGTCGCGGGGGTCCTCGCCGAGATGTCGGCCGTATCCGAGCGGCTCCTGTTCGCGGTGCTGGGCATCGGCATCAACGTCAACGTGGACCCGCTCCCGAGCGAGATCGCCCCTATCGCCACCAGCCTGAAGCGAGAGCTGGGGCGGCCCGTGTCGCGCCCAAGGCTCTTGGCCGCAACGCTCGCGGGCCTCGAGGCGTGGATGGACCGCCTCGAGGACCAAGGCTTCGACCCGGTTCGCCAGCGCTGGAAGGAGCTCTCGTCCACCCTGGGCGGCTGGGTCGACGTGCAGATCGACGGCCGGGTCCTCTCCGGCGAAGCGGTGGACATCGACGAGGGTGGCGCCCTCCTGGTGCGCACCGGGCAAGGCGTGGAGCGGGTCCTGGTCGGCGACGTGAGGTCGGCGCGGCGCGGCGGTGGGCCTTGAAGAGGACGACCCGCGTTTTGCGCGGGTTGCTCGAGCTCAGCGTCGAAAAGCAGCGCTTCACCGGGGAGGAGATCCGCGCGCTCTTGGCGCGAACCTCGGGTGGTCGATATGAGCGCCAGGGTTGCTTTCGGCGGTTGGCGGCGAGGTTTGTCTCGCGGCCCGCAGGACCCTGAGGCGGTCGTCTTCCGGATCTTTGGGGACGGCGGCTCTTATTGAATCGGATTCGCGGGTGCAAACGCCAAATGAGAGCCAAAGAGGTCAGACCTCTGGCCTCATTTGACAGTGCATCGACGAATGTCGGGGAGTTTTCCCCCAAGATGCCGCTTGAAGCGCCGATATCGAGCGCGCGGGTGGCGCTCGGGCATTGCGTCGCTGCACCGAGTCCTCTACTCTGCGCCCTCCGTCCAGCACTGGACTTTGAAGGACCGGGGGGAGAGGGCACGAAATGGAGAGCGCTACGGCTCCGACTTCCACCTTGAGAAACCTGCTGCGTGAGCTCAAGTTCTCGACCTTCGACGCCATGCTTTCGCGCTACGCCGCGGAGCACGGCGCCGACGTGTTCGTGCGCATCCTGAGCGACGCGAATCCGGACAAGGAGCGCGCCCTCACCTACGGAGAGATCTGGGACCTCTCTCGCGCCGCCGCGGCGGCGCTTCAGCAGAAGGGGCTGAAGAAGGGCGAGAAGGTAGTCCTGGTTCTGCCCACCGGCATCGATTTCATCTCCATGTTCTTCGGCACCATCCTCGCCGGCGGGATCCCGGTGCCGGCCTATCCGCCGGCGGGGCTGGGCAAGTTCGACGAGTACCTGGAGCGGCTCTCCGGCGTCATCGAGAGCTCCGAAGCCTCCTACCTGTGCGCCACGCGCTCGGTGGCCAACGTCGTTGGCCAGGTGCTGCAGCGGTGCCAGAGCCTGCGCGAGCTCATCGTTGCCGCGCAGCTCAAGGGCGAGGCAGCGAGCTTCTCGCCCGTCAAGCTCGATCCGGAGGACACCGTCCTCCTCCAGTACACCTCGGGCTCGACCGGGGCGCAGAAGGGCGTGGAGCTCTCCCATCAGGCC
The DNA here is from genome assembly GCA_963772225.1 of uncultured delta proteobacterium. Classification (GTDB taxonomy): domain Bacteria; phylum Myxococcota; class Myxococcia; order Myxococcales; family UBA5297; genus CAVYWD01. The sequence continues at coordinate 69,857 of CAVYWD010000002.1, forward strand.
ATTCTCGCCAACATGCACGCCATCGGTCTGGGGCTGGGCATCCGCGAAGGCGTGGAGGTGGGGCTCTCGTGGCTGCCGCTCAACCACGACATGGGACTGATCGGCGGGCTGCTCAGCGCACTCTATTGGCGCGTCCACTATGTGCTGATGAGCCCTCAGTCGTTCATCGGCCAGCCCAAGCGATGGCTCTGGGCGATGCACAAGTACAAGGTGAACATCTCCCCGGCGCCGAACTTCGCTTACGAGCTGTGCGCGAAGCGGGTGACGGAGGAGGAAGTCCAGGGACTCGACCTCTCCCACTGGCGCATCGCCCTCAACGGCGCCGAGCCGGTGAGCTTCTCGGCGCTCGAGGCCTTCACCGCGCGATTCGCCAAGCACGGATTCAGGAGCACCGCCTTCTTCCCCGTCTACGGCCTCGCCGAGACCTCGCTCGCGGCGGCCTTTCCCGTCCCGGAGACCGACTTCGTCGTCGACGAGGTCAGCCGGCCCGACCTCGAGACCAAGGCCCTGGCCACGCCGGCCAAGGTCAACGGCATCCGCACCCAGCGCATGGTTTCGGTGGGCAGGGCCATCTGGGGCACGGAGATCCGCGTCGTCGACGAGTCCGGTCGCCCGCTGCCGGAGCGGCGCATCGGCGAGCTCCAGCTGCGCAGCCTGTCGATGATGAAGGGCTACTACAAGAACCCCGAGGCCACGGCGAAAGCCTTCCGAGACGGCTGGCTCTGCACTGGCGACTTGGCCTATGCCGCGGGCGGAGACTTCTACATCGCCGGTCGAATCAAGGACCTCATCATCAAGCGCGGCAGGAACTATTACCCGCAGGATCTGGAGCGGGCGGTCGAGCGGGTGCCGGGCGTGCGCGCCGGGTGCACCGTGGCCTTCGCGGTCTACAACGAAGGCGAGGGCACCGAGGACGTGGTGGTCCTGGCGGAGACCCGGCTCACCGGCGCTGACGAGCAGAAGGCGCTCGCCGCGGAGGTCGAGAAGGCCCTCATGACCGCGGTGGGCCTGCGGCCCGACGCGCTGCAGATCCTGCCTCCCCACACCTTGCCCAAGACCACGAGCGGCAAGATCCAGCGGCGCAAGGCTCGCCAGCTCTACGTCGACCGCGCTCTGCGGACGTCGGGACAGGTGGGTCTGCTCTCCTCGCTCAGCGTGCTCGGCAAGTCGTATCTGGCGCGGGTTCGCCACCAGCTTGGCCGGCGCAGCTCCGGGCCTGATTCTGAGCGACCGCGAAGGCCCGGCGCGCGACGCGCCCCCGGAACCCTCGTGACCGAGCTCGCCTTTCGGCGCCCGCTCGTCGTGGGCGGGACCGGGTTCGTCGGACTCAACATCGCCCAGGCGCTCCAGGAGCGAGGCCTGGAGGTGCGCATCACGCGCCGCGCCTCCAGCATCACCTTCGCTCCGCGCAAGCTGAAGCTGCCCATGGTGGAGGCGAGCCTCGACGACGAGGAGTCGCTCTGCCGCGCCATGAGCGAGAGCGACGTCGTGTTCCTCGCCGCCGCGCACTACCCGCGCTGGTCGGTGAACAAGGCAGAGCAGATTGCCTACGGGGTCGCCGGCGTGCGCCGCGCCCTGAACGCGGCCCGCCGTGCCAAGGTCCAGAAGCTCATCTACACCAGCTCGGTGACCACCGTCGGGCCCGCGCCCTTTGGCCGGCCCGCAAACGAGAGCGACGCCTGGGTTCAGGAGCCGGACAGCGTCTACTTCGCGCTCAAGCTCGCCATGGAGCGCGAGGTGCTCCGGGCGGCCGAGGAGGGTTTCCCGGCGGTCGTCGTCTGCCCGTCGGGCTGCCTGGGCCGCTACGACGTGAAGGCCGGGACCGGGTTCTTCCTGGTCGCGCTCGCGCGCGGAAAGCTCCCCTACGTCGTCGACGGCCTGCTCGACATGGTGGGCGTCGAGGACGTCGCGCAGGCCCACGTCGCCGCCATGGCCCGCGGGCAGGTGGGGCGCCGATACATCATCGCCGCGAACGCCGTGGGCGCCCGCGAGCTCTTGACCCGCGCCGCGCAGAAGCTCGGAGTCGAGGCCCCGAAGAAGGAGCTGGGCTTGAGCGAGGCGTTGGCGCTCAACCTCGAGCAGGAGGCGCGCTGCGCGGCGGCGCGCAAGGGCGCCCCCGACATCCCGGTCGAGTTCCTCGACATGATCCGCTTCGGCCAGCGCTTCGATGCCCGGCGGGCGCGCGACGAGCTGGGCTTTGCGCCCGCGGGTTTGGAAGAAGTGCTTGACCGCGCCTGCGCGTGGTTCCAGAAGAGCGGCTACCTGGGCCGGAAGGCATCCGAAGAAAGCCCACGACCCGCAAGCCCCAAGGAGACCCACTGATGAAGCAGTTGGACGCTGCCGAGTTCACGACGGACCTGATCAAAATCCTCTCGCGGCTGGCCGAGGTGCCGCCGGAGCAGATCGCCCTCGACGACGACCTGCGCGAAGACGTCGGGCTCGACTCCCTGCAGAGCATGGAGCTCTTGAGCCGCATCTGCGAGAAGTGGGACGTCGACGTGGAGATGGAGGACATGATCGAGGTCAAGACCGTCCGCGACGTGGTGACCTTCATGACCAATCTGGCCAAGCAGAACGGCCAGGCCTGAAGGACCCCATGAAGATCCTCTTCGTCTACCCGGCGTTCGAGCGCCACGCCCAGGCGCACCCTGAGCTGCTCCAGTGGGTGCCCTGCGACGAGTACCTGGGCCCGCCCTCGCTCGGCATCGCCAACATGGCGGCGGTGACGCCGCCCGACGTCGACATCGACTTCGTCGACGACCGGCTGCGCGAGCCGAACGACCCGTTCCCCGAGTCGGACCTCGTCGCCATGTCCGTCTTCACGCCCGCGGCGACGCGGGCCTTCGAGCTGGCGGACCGCTTTCGCGCCGAGGGGCGCAAGGTGGTCATGGGCGGCATCTTCCCCACGCACATGCCGGACCTCGCGGCCGCCCACGCCGACGCCATCGTCCTGGGCGAGGGCGACTTCGTCTGGCCGACGGTGGTGCGCGACGCGCAGCGCTCGGAGCTCAAGCCCCGCTACGACGGCACCGCCGGCGGCCCGCTCGAGACGCTTCCGAAGCCGCGGCTCGACCTCTACCACTCCAAGGAGAGCGACCGCTTCCGGCCGGACGACTACCCGTTCCAGACCCACCGCGGGTGCCCGCTGCGCTGCGACGCCTGCGCCGTCCCGGGGGTCACCGGCAAGGTGATGCGGTTCTTCGACGACCGCTACCTGCAAGAGACCGCGGACTTCTTCATCGAGCACGGCAAGAAGGCCTCGCTCACCGAGGACACGAGCTTCTTCCCCGGCGCGCGCCGCCGGTTCCGGGAGTTCCTCCGGTTTCTGCGCGAGTACCGCGGGGGCAAGTTCCGGGCGAGCTACATCGGCATCAGCATGCCGCTCATCCACAGCCTCGAGGACGAGTTCCTGGACGACGTGCGGAGCGCCGGCATCGACCGCTTCTACCTGGTCGGCGGCTTCGACCCCATCACCCGGGCCGCCTTTGGAAAGGGCGACCCCAAGGCCATGGAGAAGGCGGAGTCGGTCATTCGCCGCTGCCACGACCGCGGCGTGGAGCCCTACACCTCGTTCCTGGTCGGCAACGACAGCGACGACGCGGCGGTCTTCGACCGGATGCTCGAGTTCGGCGAGCGGACCAAGCTCGAGAAGGCCGAGTTCGCCATCTTCACGCCCTATCCCGGCACGCCGGTCTGGAAGCGCCTGGAGGCCGAGGGGCGGATCATCGACCGCACCTGGAAGCACTACAACGACGCCAACGTGGTCTTCCGGCCCAAGGCCTTCACCCCGGAGCGGCTGCTCGAGGGGTACCTCGGGCTCTGGAAGCAGTTCTATGCGCCGCGCCAGCAGATCCGCGACCTGGGCCACGACCGCCGCACCATTCAGTTCTAAGGGACGGGCCGCTACGACCATGAGCGACGCGACCGAACGTTCCACCCCCACCGACCCGTTCCAGCGCGCCGAGGCGTCGTTCGCCGATCTGGTGGCTGGCCTTCCGCTGCCCGGTCGCGACTCCGACGAGGCGTCCATCGTCGAAAGCCTCAACGCGACGGTCCAGCGCTTCGGCAAGGAGCGCATCGACTCCAACGCCATCGAGCGCGAGCACCGGATCCCGCGGTCGGTGCTCGACGAGGCGGCGCAGCTCGGGCTCCTCGGGCTCACCACTCCCGAGGAATACGGCGGCAGCGGGCTCTCGCTTCAGGCGACCTGCGGCGTCATCGAGCAGCTGTCCCGGTTCGATCGCTCGGTGGCGACGTCCATTGGGCTGCACAACGGCTTGGGCTTGCGCGGGCTGGTGCGTCACGGCGGCGCGCACCTGAAAGATCGCTACCTGCCGGACCTGGCGGCGGGCAAGCGCATCGCGGCCTTCGGGGCCACGGAGGCCAACGCCGGCTCCGACCTCGCCGCCATCCGCACCAGCGCTTTGCCCGACCCGGCGGACGCGGGCCGGCTGCGCCTCAATGGCGAGAAGGTCTTCATCACCAACGCGGCCTTCGCGGACGTCTTCACGGTGGTGGCCTACACGCCGGGGCTCGGCGGCAAGAAGAAGGGCCACAGCCTCGTCCTCGTCCCGCGGGACACGCAGGGCTTCAGCGTGGGCCGCGAGGAGGACAAGCTCGGCCTGCGCGGGTCGTCGACCGCCACGCTGGTCTTCGACGGCGCCTCGGTGCCGGCCGACCACGTCATCGGCGAGCCGGGCAAGGGCATCGTCCTCATGCACCGGGTGCTCGCCTGGGGGCGCACGCTCATGGCCGGCGGCTGCCTGGGCGGGGCCGGCGTCTCGCTCGACCTCGCGGTCCGGCACGTGACGACCCGAAAGCAATTCGGGCGAACGCTCAGCGAGTTCGAGCTCGTTCGCCAGCAGGTGGCGCGGGAGCGGGCGCGGCTCTACCTGGCGCAGTCGCTGGTGCGCGCCGCCGCCCGGATGTGCGACCAGTTGGAAGAGGGCGCCGCCTGGGAGACCGCGGCCGCCAAGGTCCTGTCCAGCGAGAGCGCCTGGCAGGTCATCGACACCTCCCTGCAGCTCCACGGCGGCGCGGGCTTCATCGAGGAGACAGGCGTCGCCCGGGCCCTGCGCGACTGCCGGGTGACCCGCATCTTCGAGGGGGCGAACGACCTCTTGCGCATGAGCCTCGCCACCGAGGCCATGACCTGGCCCACCGCGCAGATCGCCGGCTTGCCGCCGCTGGGGCCGCGCCTCTCGGAGCCCCTGCGCGACTGCGCCGCCCTGGTCGAGGCCGACCGGGCGGAGCTCGTCGCGAGCATCGGCGAGCTGCGGCGGGAGCACGGGATGAAGGTGGTCGAGCGCCAGGCGGCGCTCGCGCGCGTCGGCGACATGGCCATGTTTCTCTACGCGTCGGTGGCGACCCTTTTGAGGACCGAGGGCGTCGTCCGCTCCGCGGGGACCGCCGCGCCGGAGGTGGACCTGGCGGTGGCCGCCTGCGACGAGGCGCACCAGGCCTTTCGGGCGGCGAGCGCGCGCCTGAAGAAGAATGCCGATTCGACCTGCGACCGCATCGCCCGGCGCGAATGGGAGCGGGTGAATTTCTAACGGCGATGATGAGACCTGATCGATTCGCGCTCGAGCCGGCGATGCCGGCTTTTGCGCACCTTGGGGCCGTCGCCCCGAGCGATTCAACCGGCAGGAGGCCAATGCCATGATGGATAAGTTCCAGGACCGCTTTGCGCAGACCCTCGCCCCCATCTACGCCATTCGCGAGGCGGGGACCTACCACTACGGCCGGACCGTCTCGTCCTCTTCCAGCGCCACGGTGACCATCGGCGGGAGGGAGGTCATCAATTTCATCTCCAACAATTACTTGGGATTCTCGGTCCACCCGAAGGTGGTGGAGGCGTGCGCCGAGGCGGCGCGCAAGTACGGCACCGGCATGTGCGGCTCGCCGCTCGCGTGCGGTACCACCGAGATCCACGTCAAGCTCGCCGAACGGCTCGCGGCTTGGGTCGGCATGCCGGCGGCGATGATCTTCGCGAGCGGCTACAAAGCGCTGGCAGGGACCATCTCCGGCATGGTTGGCAAAGGCGACTGCGTCATCCTCGACAGCCTGGCCCACCGCAGCATCGTCGACGGGGCGCGGCTGTCCGGGGCGGAGGTCCGCGTCTTCACGCACAACAACATGGAAGACCTGGCGGAGGTGCTCGAGCGGTGCGCCAAGTTCGAGCGGCGGCTCATCGCCGTGGACTCGGTCTACAGCATGGAAGGCGACCTCGCCGACCTGCCGAGCCTGAGCAAGCTGGCGCGCGAGCAGAGCGCGGCGCTGTTGCTCGACGAGGCGCACTCGCTGGGCGTGATGGGGGACCACGGGGGCGGCCTGATGGAGCACTTCCACCTGCCGGGCAGCGCGGACCTCGCCGCCGGCACCTTCAGCAAGTTCGGCGGATCCATTGGCGGGTGGGCGGTGGGGCCCCAAGACGCCATCGACTACTTGAAGCACGTCTCGTCGCCCTACGTCTTCTCGTCGTCGCTGCCGCCGCCGCTCGCCGCGGGCATCCTGATGGCCTTCGACGTGTTCGAGCAGGAGCCGCAGTGGCACGCGGCGCTCCGGGAGAACACGCGGTTCTTCATTGCGGCGCTCAAGGATGCCGGGTTCAACACCGGGAAGTCCCAGACGCCGGTGGTGCCCATCTTCGTCGGCGACACCATGAAAACCATGATGTTCAACCACCTCGCCTTCCAGGCCGGCGTCTACGCCTCACCGGTGCTGGCGCCGGCGGTGCCGCCGAAGCGGACGATGCTCAGGCTCGGCGTCATGGCGCGGCACACCCGCGAGCACCTGGAGCGGGCGGTGGAGATTCTCAAGAAGGTCGGCAAGGAGGTCGGGGTTATCTGATCGGGGCGTCGCCGGTCGCGGGTGACGGCCTCTGACGTTCGCGCTGGATCGATGCGTTGGAGGTTGCGTCCGACTGGCAGATGAGCGGCGGAGGAACAGGGAAGGAGTGGCAGACGGGGTCGACCGGTCCGCAAAGGTCGCCTCGAATGGGCCAGAATAGGGCTCCGAGTTTCGCGTCGGAGGCCGTGCCTTTCGAGGTGCCGCCTCCGACGCTGACTGGGGATCGGGCTCGACTCTAAATCAATCGTGTCGAGTGAAGCACGGTCTTCGCCCGGTCGAGCCGGCTGCAGCATGTCCGCTTCAAGGCCTTGAAGTGGGTTTGAAGGTGGAGTATTCATTCGAACCGCCTGAAGGCTTGATGCCGGTAACACAACGGTGATTTGCGCAGTGTGCGCGAAGGAGGTCCCTGGGCTCTCCTGGGATGCGTGATTCAGGCGCCGGCGCCGGTTGCGCCGACCGTGTTCGTTCAGTCTTCGCAGTGAGCAGAAGAAAGGGAGAGGGTGATAGCGCGATGGACTCGATTCGAAGGACTTTGGCAGTTGTTTCGGTAGGGGCGATGTGCTGCTGGCAGGTGGGCTGCGGAGGGCCGGCTTCAGAAGGCTCTGGCGGCACATTGTCGAACGCCGAGATGGAAATGGTGAGCGAAGACGCAGGTGTTTCCGTCGATGGAGGGGATGGGGGCCCTCGCTGGGTGGATGACTCGACGGATTGCTCTTTGTGCCACAACCCCGACCCTGGCACTTGACGCGACGGCGGAAGCTCGGCTATCGGACCGAGTGGGTTCCCGTGAGCCGTGCTCGCCCGCAACTTCGGCGCCGCCGCCACCACCAACTCGCGGAACCCAAGGGCGAACATAGTCGTGTGGCGGGGCCGAATATGAAGGCGCTTGCCTTAGTCCCTTCGGCGCGAAATCTTGCGCAGGATGGCAAAGACTTCAGGCTCCAGACCCCGGGCTCCAGGAAAGCAGTACCTGAAGCCGGGGTCTGGAGCCTGGAGCCTAGGGCAACCCTCGTTGGTTCCGGCTCGGCCGGGCTAGGCATGTCGGCTCGGGAGCGTCGAAGCTCGCCGGGCCTGCCTGGACACGAATGAGCTGCCAGCAACGAGCGGACGGGGGAGCGGTCCGCCCGGCTCGATTGGGCCTTACTTCTGCGCGGTGTGCAGTCCAGCGAGAAACCGGTCCGCCTCGCGAACCTTCGCCGTTCGGCGGCTGGCGGCGAACCAACGCTGTGCCTCGGCGGCCAAGGTGCGCGCTCGCTCGGATTCGGCTGCAGGCAGGGCGCGGGCGAGCGCAAAGCGCGTCGAGGCCAGGTTCTGCGGCGGGAGGTGGGCGCCATCCCCCAGGGCCATGGCGCGCTCCAGGCGGGCGAGGGCGTCGTTGCGAAGGCCTCGGGCGAGCTCGCACTCCGCCAGGCCGGTGAGCAGCGGCACCTCGACCCTCTCGTCCGGCGGCTCTTTGGAGAGCACGGCGAGCGCGTTCTCCAGGCGCTGCCGGGCGAGGTCGACCTTGCCGAGCTTGCGGTAGGCCTCAGCGACGTTCCCGAGGGCTTCCGCCGTCATCGACGGAAACGTCCGGGCGACATATTCGCCATGCTCGATGCCGCTTCGAGTGTCACCGGAAAGCACCTCGAGCACTGCCAGCATATGCAATGTTTCTCCGAGATTGGGGTGATGCTCGCCCAGGCTCTTTCGGCGGATCGCGAGCGCGCTATCGAAGGCCTCTTTCGCTCCGCGGAAATCGCCGTGGTCGAGCCGAGCTTCCCCCAGGTTGTGGAGGAAGTTCGCCTGAAACGGATGGTCAGAAGGGAGCGCTCGGGCTCCGAGCGCCACCACGCGCTCCGCGATGGCGCAGGCCTCGTCTAGGTGGCCCTCCTTCCGCGCGATCCCGCCCATCACATCGAGTGCATTGGCGACGTCGCGATGCTCGGTGCCGAGCAGTCGCTCGTAGATGGCGAGGGCGCGCTTGATATAGCCGGAGGCCTCGCCTGGCAAATGGGCATTGAGGCTCACGATGGCCAGGTTGTAGAGCGTCGCGCCCACCAAGACATGCTCTGGGCCATAGAGCCTCTCTCGGATGGAGAGCGCCTCGCGGAGCGCCCGCCGGCTCGCCTCATGCGACCGCTCGTAAGCGGCGATGATGGCGACGTGGCTGAGAAGTCGCGCTTCCTGCTCGCGCCCAATCAGCCCCGAGCGCGTGACGCTGGCCCGAGCCAACTGTTCCCAGCGGTGCGCCTCCGCGAAGCGTTGGAGGCGGGGCCCCAAGACCCTCACGAGCTCGACGCTGGCTTCGGCGACCAGGGCGTCTTGCCCCAGAGCCATAGCCTGGGTGACCGCTTGGAACAGGTTGGTTTCTGCCGTCGAGTAGTCTCCGGCGTCGTCGTGGAGCATGCCGAGGAGGACCAGGGCTTCGATTCGCGCGGACTCGAGCTGGAGCGTTCCCGCGTCTCGCTCGATTTCCTTGGCCAGCAGGAGCCCCGGCTCCGCGGCCTTCACGAGGTGATCGGCCCGCGCCTCGGCGAGCTTGTGGCGGAGCTCCTCAAGGCGCTTTCGCTTGGCTTCGTCCTCCGGGATGGCCTGTCCGCCGAGCGCGGCCGGGTTCGCGCACTCGAAGAGGTCGGGCAGGCCCTCCGCGGCCTTCACCGCATTCGGAACGAGCGCTGCGCCGCCCGCGGAGAGCTGGCGCACCAGGGCATCGAAGTCCATCCAGCGGCGGTCCAGGCAGCGCATCTTCAGGTCCATGACCGCGGCCGGTTGCTCGGCGAAGACCCGCGTCGCCCGGCACGCCTCGGTTCGCGCCTTCGCCCACGCCTGCGCCCACTGGTCGAGCGTTCGCGCCGCGGACTGGAAGGCGATCTCCGATTGCGGCGCCCCCGTCGCCGCGAACGAGGCCCGCATGCTCTGCCGCTTCGCCTCGTCCCAGGTGCCCGCGAGGAAGCGTTCCGCGCCCGCGCACTGCCGCTCGGGCTCGCCCCGGGCCCAGAGCGCGATCGCCGCCAGGGCGGCGACTCCCGCTGCCGCCGCCGAGCCCGCGGCCCAGCGCCGCACGGGGTGCAGGGGGACGCGAGACAGGGCGGTCAGCGCCCCTTCCATCGACGCGAACCGCCGGTTCGGATCCGCTGCGAGGCCGACGAGCAAGAGGCGCCGCAGCCGCTTGGGAACCCCTCTCTCCGAAGGCGCCGGGCGCAGCTCGTTGCGCTGGGCCGCCTGAAGCTGAGCCTGGGGCGTCCGCCCCTCGAACGGCCGCACGCCGTAGAGGCCCTCGTAGAGCGAGACGAAGAAGCTGAACTGATCGGACAGAGGCCCCAGCTCGCTTCGGAGCGCCTCGGGAGCGATGTACCCGGCAGTCCCCAAGAGCGCCCCGGTCTGCGTGGACGGTGCCCCCGGCCCATCGCTCGAGCCAGCCCCGGGAAGCGCGCCGCCGGGGCGGGCCTCCGGGCTCGCTTCCGGCAGCGCCTGGGCGCGCGCCAGGCCGAAGTCCGTCACCCGGACGCGCCCGTCCTCGCCGACGAGGACGTTGTCGGGCTTGAAGTCGCGGTGGATGAGCCCCGCGCGATGCGCCGCCGCAAGCCCCTCGCCGGCGGCGCGGAACACCGCCAGGGTCTCCCGCCAGTCGCGCGGCTCGTCCAGCCATTGGCGGAGCGTGTGGCCGCGCACGTACTCCATGGAGATGAAGACCTCGCCCTCGAGCTCGCCGGCGTCGTGGACCGTGAGGACGTTCGGGTGCGAGAGGCGGGCCATCGCCTGGGCCTCGCGGAGCAGGCGAGCGCGCGCCGAAATCGGCAGGTCCGCCTCGCGCGACCGCAGGCGCTTCAGCGCGACGTTCCGGTCGAGCTTGGGGTCGTAGGCGAGCAGCACCTCGCCCATTCCCCCTCGGCCCAGGGGCTCGATGACGAAGTAGCGCCCGAAGGAGCCGCGGGCTTGCGACGGCTCGAGGGCCCCTCCCGGCTCGGCGACCGAGGCAGAGCGGGCGGCGGCGCGGGCCGACTCGGCGGTGGCGCTCGCCAGCAGCGCCGCGACCCGGCGGCACTGGGCGCAGCCGTCGAGGTGCGCGTGAGCCTGCGCGAGCTCCTCGGCGCCGAGCGTGCCCTGGGCGAAGCCTTGCAAGGCGTTCTCGTCGAGGCAGGGCATCGGGGGCTCAATCGGCAAGAAAGGAGAGGCTCAGGTCCATTCCGCTTTGGAGCAGTCGGAGCGCGCTGTCCAGGGCGCCGCCGCAAAGCCCGGCTCGGTCGACGAGATAACCGCGCGTCTCCTGGAGCAACATCTCCCGGATTCGGTTGACACGGCGGGCCACGGTCGAGCGGTGGATCTGGAACATCGTCGCGAGCCGGTCGATGCTCAGCCCTTCGACCAAGTGCAGGCGCATCAGATTTCGCTCTTCGGCGCTGAGCGAGCCGAACGCGTGGCTGAGCGCACTGCGGAGGTGAGACCGGAGCTCGCCGTTCGCCAGGTCCGCCTCGGGGTCCGCCGCGCCGGCGATGAGGTCGGCCTCAATGGCCGAGTCCAGCCTCTGCTCGCGCCAGTGCGCGCCGCGCAGGCTCAGCGCCGTGCGCAAGGCGGCCGCTCGAAGCCACCCCATCAGAGAGCCGCGCCCGGCGTAGCCGACGATGCGCGGGGGCCCGCCGTGTTCGGGAGAGAAGAGCTTGCGCCGCAGCAACTGCAGGACCTCGTCGGCGAACGCGGGCGAGCCGTCGACCCGAGCCAGCGCCCGCGGAAGCTGCGCCATGTAGCGCGACTCCATCAGCGAAAGCGCGACGGCATCGCCGCGAGAGCAGGCGAAAGCGAGGAAGAGGTCGCTCACGCAGAGCTGGGGCAAGAGCTCACGGGTCGGCGCGCTCGAGCCCATTCGCTCCTTCAAGTACCGCGCGAACGTCGGGCCGTCGACGCGAACGCCAGGCCAACGCGCGCGGGCGTCCTCAAGCCTTTCGGGCAGCGGGTCGCCTCCGTTGGGTGCACCCTGGAGCGGCAAGTCCCCGAATCCCTCAGCGCCCAGTCGCGCAGCCAAGCCATCGCCGTTGTTCTCGGGTGGAGGAGCTCGTTGCATTCTCGCCTCGGGGCACGGTTAGGCCTTGCGCGGTTGAAATCGCGAGAATCGCTCGCGCACGACCGGAAACCGGAGGTGTTGTCGGCGAGCCGACATGGCCATCGCCGCAATACAGCTCGTGGGAGCACGGTCGGTGGAATACTACTGCGACGGCGCCGAAGGTGAAATGCATCTTGAGACAAAGAAAGGGGACTCGCCGTCGTGCGACCTACGCCTGGGTCGGCCGCTCTGCCTCGACCTCGCCGAGCTGCGCGGGCAGTCCCGCGAAGCCGAGCAACTCCTCGTTGACCCGGTGCCGGTGCTCGTAGAAGAAACCGTGGCCCGCGTTGCCGATCGAGACCAGGCGCGCGCCGGGAATCCTGGCCTGCGTTTGCTCGGCGAGGTCGAACCGGCAAACCTGATCCGAGTCGCCGTGCAGGATGAGGGTCGGCACCCGGATGGCGGACAGGTCCTCCCTCAGATCGGCGTCTCGAAAGAGCTCGCAGCACCGAATGGTCGCCCAGCCCGCGGCTTGGTGGCAGAGCCCCTCGAACCAATGCCGGAACTCGATGGAGAGCGCCTGCTGATCGTGGAAGAAGCTCGCGGAGAACCGGGCGATCATCTTGGGACGGTCGCGGTAGGCCAGGCGGATGAGCTCGTCGCATGCCTCCCGGTCGATGCCATAGGGGAAATCGTCGCGGCGGGTGACGCTGGGGACTGCTGCGCCCAGGAGCGCGAGCCGGGCGATGCGGGCGCTCCCGAGCCTACGGGCGCAGCGGACGGCGGTGGCGCCTCCCATGGAGAAGCCCACCAGCGTCACGTCCTTCAGGTCGAAGGCGTCCAGGACCGCGCCCACGTCGTCCGCCAGACGGTCGTAGGTGTAGCCGTCCCACGGCCAGTCCGACCGCCCGAAGCCCCGCGTGTCCGGGGCGATGCAGCGGACGCCGTGCTTGGGCAGCTCGACGAGCTGGTACTCGAACATCGAGGAGCTCGCGGGCCAGCCGTGGAGCAAGACCATCGGCGCGCCCGCGCCGACGTCCTCGACCCACACCCGCACGCCCGGCTCCACCTCGATATGCCGCGACCCCAAAAGCCCCGCCATGGACGGACCTCCCCCCTTATGCACGTTGCCAAAACGGTACGCATCACCCAAGAGAGGCAAGCGCCCCTCGCGGCACATGCGCGGGTTCCTTGACCCTTGGGACGCCCGCCCGTTACGGTTGGTCCCTTTCGCCTTGGCGGTCCAAGGCGACCTCGTCATTGGGCGTGAGCACACAGGAGGATCGATGCGAGCAGGTTGGGTTGAGAAGCGGCGGACGGACAAGGTTGTCACGCAGATGCGCTACGCGCGCGAAGGCCGCGTGACCGAGGAGATGCAGCACGTCGCCGCGCGCGAGAACCTCGACCCCACGCTCGTGCGCGACGAGGTCGCCCGGGGGCGCCTCATCATCCCGGCCAACATCAACCACCCCGAGCTCGAGCCCATGGGCATCGGCGTGGCGACCTTGTGCAAGGTCAATGCGAATATTGGGAACAGCCAGCTGTCGTCGAACATCCAGGAGGAGCTCTGCAAGCTCGAGCTCTGCCTGCGCTTCGGCGCCGACACGGTCATGGACCTCTCCACCGGCGGCGACATCCCGGAGATCCGCGGCGCCATCCTGCGGCACTCCCCCGTGCCCGTCGGCACCGTGCCCATCTACGAGGCCGTTTCGCGCGTAAAGCGGGTCGAGGACCTCACGCCCGAGGACTTCCTCGCGGTCATCGAGGACCAGGCGCGCCAGGGCGTGGACTACATGACGCTGCACGCCGGGCTCTTGTTCGACCACGTCGCGCTCGCCGCCCGCCGCACCACTGGCATCGTCAGCCGCGGCGGGGCGCTCATGGCGCAGTGGATGCTGCACCACCGGAAGGAGAACCCGCTCTACACGCACTTCGAGAAGATCTGCGCCATCTTCCAGCGCTACGACGTCGCGTTCTCCCTCGGCGACGGCCTGCGGCCGGGCTCGCTCGCCGACGCCTCCGACGCCGCGCAGTTCGCCGAGCTCAAGACATTGGGCGAGCTGACCCGGCTGGCCTGGAAGCACGACGTCCAGGTCATGGTCGAGGGCCCAGGGCACATCCCGTTCGACGAGATCGAGATGAACATCAAGAAGCAGATCGCCGAGTGCGACGAGGCGCCGTTCTACGTCCTCGGGCCGGTGGTCACCGACATCGCGCCGGGCTACGACCACATCACGAGCGCCATCGGCGCCACGGCGGCCGCCACCGCGGGCGCGGCCATGCTCTGCTATGTGACGCCCAAGGAGCACCTGGGGCTTCCCAATGCCGAGGACGTCAAGCAGGGGCTCATCGCCTACAAGATCGCCGCGCACGCGGCCGACGTCGCCCGCCACCGCAAGGGCGCGCGCGACCGCGACGACGCCATGAGCCGGGCGCGCTACCGCTTCGACTGGAACGAGCAGTTCCGCCTGGCCCTCGACCCCGAGACCGCCCGCAGGATGCACGATGAGACGCTGCCCGCCGAGTCCTTCAAGAGCGCCGAGTTCTGCTCCATGTGCGGCCCCAAGTTCTGCTCCATGAAGCTCTCGCACGAGCTCGCCCGCGAGCTGGACGCGCGCGGCGCCGCGCGACCGGCGGAGCCTGCGGCGGCGGGCGCAGGCCTGAGGCGTTGAGAGCGTCGGTCGCCGCGGGCGCTGGTGCGGATCCTCGGCGGTGTCAAGGCAGAGGCAGCGACACCACCTGCGAGCCCGCCCTGAGCTGCAAGAGCGACGGGTCGCGCTCGGGGAGCCGCGCCCGCGCGACGGTCAGCGCGCCGGCGATCCAGGTCTCGGGTGGGGGCTCGAGCGGCAGCGCCGCCCCATCGGCCAGCAGCTCCACCTTGGCGCGCTGGGGCGCGGCTACCACGTACAGGTCCAGGAACGGCTGCGGGCCGACCTCCGGAGTGCACGGGAAGCGCCCGCCGCAAAAAGTGAGGTCGCTGCCGAGCAGATGCCCGAGCCCGGCGATCCGCTGGTCGGCCGGCCAGCGGATGGACCGCGCGACGGTCTCGAGGATGCGGGCCGGGACGGAAGCCGCGCCGCAGGTGAGCGAGCGCCGGGCCCACACCACCGTCGGCGGGCGATCCGCACAAAAAGGCGCTTGAGCGCTCGACCGGAGCGCGAGGGCGCAGTCGTAGGGCGCCTGGCGGCGCTGGCAGAAGACCCGAGGCTCGGTCGCTGCGGCCCGCCGGCGGGCGTAGTAGGCGGTCCGCGGGTCGCCCGCCGGCTCGAAGGTGTGGATGGGCTCCCCGCGGGGAAGGACGCGATCCAAAGCGCGCTCGAGCTCGACGTCGTCGAAGGCGACGGCGGAGAGCGGCCGCGCCGCCCGGTTCCCGCTCAGGGTGAGAAGGCCAAAGGCCACCGCGGAGGCGGTCGCCGCCAGCGCGCGGGCCCGCCGGTGGAGGCGCTCGGGGAGCTGGCGCCGGAGCCAGCCGGCGATCCAGGTGACCAGCCCCACGGCCACGCCCAGCGCCATCGCGAGCGGCGGCAGCATCAGGAGCAGCTCGTGGCTGCGCTCGCTGGCGTGCCAGCCCAACCGGCTCACGCTGAGCGCGCAGAGGAAAGTCCAGAGGGCCATCAGGACTCCGCGGAGCCCGCCGAAGAAGAACAGCCCGACTCCCAGGAGGCAGAGCGGCCAGATCGGCCCGAGGAGGAAGCGGGCGGTCCAGTACGCCATGGTGCGGTGCCACTCCGGGTCCCCCAGGGCCGTCGGCGCCTGCCAGAGCTCGTCGAGGTGCTCGGGAAGGCCCAGGACCTGGCAGCCGCCCGCCTGGAGCGCCGGGACCCATTGCTCATACCAAAGGAAGGTCGAGACCCCGACGGCGCCGACGGCGAGCGCGGCGTAGAAGAGCGCCCGAGCGGCGCCCCGTCCCCGCAGCCCCTCGCAATCGCGCGACCGGTCGTACAGCAGGGCCCCCGCGAGCGCGAGGTGCGGCATCGCCGCGGGTCGAGTCAGGCACCCGAGCGAAAGGAGCGCGCCCGCGGCGAGGGCGCGAGGCAGGCGGAGGGGACCCGGCGGCGCCTCCCGGTAAATGAGCGGCCCCGAGAGCAGCGCGGCGCCGAAGAGGCAGAGCGCGTGGGCCGCGGAGTCGGGGAGCGTGGAGAGGCCGTAGAAGTGCTGCATGGGCGAGAGGGCGAAGAGCGCCGCGGCCCCGAGACCGGCGGAGCTCCGGTAGGGCTCGTCCCAACCCCGCAGCAGGTTTCGCGCGATGGCGAAGACCGAGAACATGAGCAGCAGGGTCGACGCCAGGCCGAGCAGATGGCCGGCGAGGTTCACCCAAGGCCCGCCCGCCCGGCTCAGCGCCCAGGCGTAGAGCGGAAACCCGCCGGGGATGAACCGGCTCGGCTCCGCCCCGCAGCTCTCTGCGCGCGGGTAAAGAAACGGCTGTCCCTCGGCGTAGAGCCGCGCCTCGGTCGCGGCGATGACCTGGCGCGCCGCGCCCTCGCCTGAGGGCGGAATCAAAGAGCCGGGGAGCGCTGAAGGCCGCGAAGCAGAGCCACGCGGCCGCCAGCAAGGCATAGGGCAGCCAGCGATTGCGGGAGGCCACGGGCTCCTCCTTGAAGGCGGCGCTGCTCGCGTGAAGCTCTAGGTTAGAAAGATCGCCCGTTTGTGCAAGAGAAAACATTCGGGCCCGACGAGCGGCCGAGTCGGTGCGCTTGCCGGGGCTGCGCGGAAATCCGTAAAGTGAGCGTCTCGACGATCACTCGTGGTCCAGGGAGCCCCATGGCGCACGTTCTGGGCTCGCAGAGCGTCAAGGTCTCGCCGACCCTCACTCGGACGCTCCCTTCCGAGGAGGAAGTCCGGGTGTTGCGGCAGGCCGTGGACGACGCGTCCCTCGAGGTCGAGGAGGTGGGGGACGCGGCGCTGCCTCTGGCGGTTCGGAAGGCCGTGGAGGCGGCGCGGTCGAAAGGACCGGTTCGGCTGAAGGTCGGCGCGTTCTCCCTGAGCGGGCACGCGTACTTCCTGGTCGAGGTGGAGGAGCGCGGCGGCGGCGGCAGCTCGCAGGTGTTCACGCCGGTGGGCGACCGGGTGGTGGGCGGCGCCAAGGCCCCGAGCGGGTACCGCATCTGGGATTCGTCGCCCGCCGAGGCCCTGCGCGAGCGGACCCTCGAGGCGTTCGTGTCGCGGACCTTCAAGTCCTCGAAGCTCGGGACGAGCGCGCTCAAGCCCTTCGAGGTCCAGCGGGGCGCGCTGCCGCCGAAGCTCATGGAAATGGCAGCCGACAACAAGGCCAACAACCAGCTTTCTTTCTATCGGCTTCAGGTCTACGGCGAGACGTATTACGCCGAATATTGCCGCTATGCGCCGACAAACCCGAACTCCGCCCGCGAGGTCGGCTCCTTCACCCTCTTGTCTTCGGACGGCGAATTCGTCGGGTGCGAGTTCCTGGTGGCCGGCGGCCCGGAGACGCTCAAAGTGAAGGTGAAGGTGCCGGCGGGCGGGCGAGGTCCGTCAGGGGACTTCGACTCCCGCGCGCAACGGCCGTCGTCCTGAGCCGAGCGGAGCGCCTCACTCCACCCAGAAATACGCCGTGGCGATGAGCGTCCTCGCCTCCTTCACCTTGCCCCGCACCGCCAGGAGCGTCAGCTCGCGGTCGAGCTGCGCGTAGGCGCGGTCCTCTTCCTGGCGCAGCTGGGACATGCGCCGCCGGTAGTCGCGGTCGGCGCGCTCCAATACCCCGCGGGCGCGCACCCGCAGCGCCGCGTTCTCCTCCGCGAGCGCGGCGCGCCGCGCGTCCTCGAGCCTGGCCCGCGCCTTGAGGACCGCTTCGCGCGGGGCCATCAGGCAGTCCTCGGCGTAGCGCATCGACTTCTCGCGGGCCTGGTCGCTCTCGAGCTCGATGGCCTCTTCTTCGAGTCGGCGTTCGGGATCTGCCTCGGCTGCAAGCTCTATCGCCTCGTCTACCGCGAGGAGCCCACGCTCTGCCCGGGCGAGGTGTGCGAGGTCAAAGCACGACAGGCCATCCAGAGGACCTCCGCCGGACAGGTGCTCGCGCTCTTCGCATTCATAGGTCTCGTCGTCGTGGCCTCGCTGGTGCTGACCGGGACCTTTTCGATACCGCCGCATCCGCTCTTCGGCGGCGTGGAGGCGGCTCGGAGCGCATCGGAGTCGCTGCACTGAGAGGGGACACTTGTCGAGGGAAGGGGGAACCAGGCGCGTACTCATCGCCTGCGCCGCTGTCCTAGGTGAATGCGACCCCGAGGTATCCGTCACCCGCTTGAGCCCGAGCGCCGCACTGCCCGGCGCTCGGGAGTTCACGCTGACGGTGACGGGAACGGGCTTGGTCCCCGGTTCCGAGGTCCATTGGGGCGGTAGCCTGCGCTTTGCCACCTTCGTCTCGAGCACCGAGCTGTAGGCCACCATCATATGGAGAGGCGCCTGTCTTCATATTTCGTGGTCGTGGACGAATCGACCGTCCACGTCGCCGTCCACGTCCACGTTCACGGGCTGCTTGTCGGTTTGAGGCCGAGCGC
The DNA here is from genome assembly GCA_963772225.1 of uncultured delta proteobacterium. GTDB lineage: Bacteria > Myxococcota > Myxococcia > Myxococcales > UBA5297 > CAVYWD01. The sequence goes on from CAVYWD010000002.1 coordinate 88,235, forward strand.
GACGCGAGGCAGAGCGCGGATCACGCCGCGGCGCTCTTTGCGCCGCTGCTCCTCCTTACCTGATTCTGCGGACAGCGGACGTTGAGGCACCTCCTGCAGAAATAGAGGTGGTATCCCAGGTAATGCATCAGAGTCAGGACGACGTACGGGACGACGAGGATTCGGCTCTTCACGACCCATGGAACCGGGACCAAGACGACTCCGTAAAGTACGACGAAGAACCCGGCCTTCTCGGCGAGGGTCAAGGGTCCGGTGACGTCCTTCCTGATGATCCTCTTCGTCACGGACGGCGGCACCTGGAAGCACGCGCCATATTTCTTGATGTGCGGACATCTCGGGCAGATCCAGAGGCGCATGAGGCAGTAGACGACGCCGAACAGAGGGAAAAGAACGATATAACCAATCGAAAGCAGCGGGCTCGACCGGAGCATGGCGAATGCTCCGAGGAGCCAGATGCTGTTGAAGCTGATCTGCATCCAGAGCTGCTCGAAGAGGCTGAACTTGCCCCTTGGGATCATCATTGCCCTCGGATTCTTCGCGGCCGCCCGCGATAGAGGCGCGCCTGTTCGATGCTCAGCCAGGGCGCGCAAGCCACCTGCTGGATCATGCAATTCAGGTCCGAATGCCCGCGTCTCGCTCTCGCAGCCGCCGGTGCGCGGCCCTGAGCAGCCGCCTTCGAATCCACGCGCTGAACGGCCCGATGAGCATCCAGTACATCGTGAACTGGAAGACCTGCCTCGGCCGCGGCGCCCAGGCCCAGGTCTCGGTCCAAAGCCGGCAGCCGCCTGGGATCGACTCGGCCCGGAAGTTCGCGATGGCCGCCATGTGCCCTTCGGCCAGCGCGGTAGAGAAGTCTTCGGGCGTCCGCGCGACCCTCGTGGGGAGCCGCCCGCGCCGCAGCTGCCAGAAAGGCCCGAGCACACCGAAGACCCTCTCACGGCCGGGCTCCTCCCCGAGGTACAGGAACGGCGGGGTCGAGAAGAAGCTCTCCATCGTGGCGCCGGGGTCGAAGGGGAGCGCGCGAATCGCGAAGAGCGCCCGGACAATCGGCACGTCGGCGATCCGCACCGCCTGGAGTGCGGCGAAGGCGGCGCTCGGCTCGAGCTCGAGGTCAATCGCGTGGTGCTCCAGCTTCCACGCCCCCGCCGGAAGCCACGCGTCGAGGCGAGCCGGCCCGCGCGAGCCGCCCGCTCCATAAGGCCAAGGCATCTCGTCCTCCGGTCATCGGCTCGAAGGCGCGGGGCCCCCGAGCCGGCGCGATGTTGACAGCGTCCACTTTGCTCCCAGGAGTTTACGGTGTCAACATGGAGGCATGGAACGCTCCAAAACGGGCTACCACCACGGCAACCTTCGAAACGCCCTGATCGAGCAGGCGGTGAAGCTGATCGAGGAGGCCGGGGTGGACCGGTTCAGCCTGCGCGAGGCGGCGCGGCGCGTGGGCGTCTCGGCCAACGCCGCGTACCGCCATTTCGCGGACAAGTCCGACCTGCTCACGGCGGTGGCCGAGGTTGGCTTCGGCCGGATGGAGCGCCGGATGGCGAAGGCGTTGTCCGCGGTCGCCGCGCGGGAAGCGCCCGCCGCCACGCTGGAGCGGGTGAAGGCGGCGGGCCGCGCCTACGTGGAGTTCGCGGTGGACCATCCGGAGCTGCTCCGCGTCATGTTTGGGTCGGAGGGCTTCTCCTCGCTTGAGCGGAGCGGCCCGCCGAAGCCGGTGCCCTACGAGATGCTCGGGCGAGCGCTCGACGACCTCGTCGCCGAGGGCGTGCTCGCTGCGGATCGCAGGCCGGGGGCAGAGCTGAAGGCTTGGGTCATCGTCCACGGGTTCGCCTCGCTCGTGGTCCAGGGAGTTGGTGCGCTTCAGAAGAAGGGCCCGAGGACCGAGGCCCTCGAGTCGGTCCTGGAGTTCGCGGTGGCCGGCCTTTGCAGGCGGGTGGAGTAGTCGGCCGCGAGAGATCCAATTTCTCGCTCGCGCGTTGCACCCGCCTGCCGGCCCCCCGATCCGCACTGCCCCCGGGGCGGCGCTCGAGTGCCGCCCAGCAGCGGGAGGACGACGGAGGGCACCATGTCGATGCAACGCCGCAGCTCGCTCCTGCGCCTCGCCGCCGGGGGCCGCTCCGGATGGCTCGACTCCGGGGACTTTGGAGATCCGCTTCACGGGCCGATGGGCATTCGGCGACGACCCCGCTTACCCCAAGGCCAATTTCCCCGGCTCGGGCTTCGAGGCCGGCTTCACCGGCACCGCGGTGAGCGCGACGCTCGTCTCCTCCAGCGCCGACCTGTATTTCATGTTGGTGGTCGACGGAGCCAAGCCGGTGCGCACCCGATTCAGCTTTGGCGGGTTCAGGCCACGGCGTAGCCAACACGATGCACTGGATGCGCTCGCAGGCGGGCTCATGCGAAAGAAGGTGAACTGGGTGCTCGATGCGGACATTCGTGGGTTCTTCGACGCCATCAACCACGAGTGGCTGGTGATGTTCTTTGAGCACCGGATCGCGGACAAGAAGATGGGGCGGTTGGTGAAGAAGTGGCTGGCCGCGGGTGTGCTGGAAGACGGGAAATGGACGAAGAGCGAGGTAGGGACGCCGCAAGGAGCGACAGCATCGCCGCTTCTGGCGAACCTGTACCTGCACTACGTCCTTGACAGTTTGGACGCGGGCGCGAACACGCCGAAATACCGCGTCGAGTGAACCCTCGGCGGCGGCACCAGCCCCGCCAATCGTCGAATGAATTGGCTGGGCGTGTATGCCACTTGCTGCGTACCGTCGTACATCGGGCGCCGCAACTGCAGCTCCACCCGCCCGTCCTCCAGACGCCGCAGCCTTTTGAGCGACAGCGGTCCTCGCAGGCCGTACCTCAAAAGGTGCAGCAATCCTTGGCTATCCTCGGCCGCCACATGCGCTCCGGCCTCCAACGAGAAACCTTCGCCGAAGGCCGACAGCTTGGCTGCTCGCCGCCTCTCGCCGTCGTCCGGAAGCGCCCATGGCATCCCCACTTGCATCGACTCCAATTGCACTCGGCTCATCGTATCCGACGGCTCGTCTTCCAAGAGCCCTCGCCGGCGAGCCATCGGCCTTCGCTCGCCGGCGCTGCCAGCGGAAGACCTCGCGCACGAAGATGGCCGCCGACTCACTCGCCGCCGCCCTGTCCCTCGCGAAGGCCAGCCGCAGCCGCTTCGGATACGCCAGCACCCATTGGAAGCTATGTGGTGCTCGGCATAGCTTCCACTATCCCGAGATCGCGGTTATGTGGCGCTCGCCTGTCTGCTGTGAGGAGAGGGAGGCAGCTGTGCTCGGCATAAAATCGGGGGCCTACGGTTCCCCGGGAGCCTTGAGCACTCACAGATTGCAGCATGCCTCGACGCTCGTCATCCAGACAGAAGCGAGACCGCATACGAGCTCTTGTCGCGGGGGTATGGCACGACACAGGTCTCACGAATTCAACTATCCGCCACCACCTCAAGTGCGTTGATCGGTATCGTTCGCATTGCTGTCGCCTTGGTGTGAATGAGGTCAGCCGTCTCACGCGCTGCAGTGTTGACCGATTCGCGAGAGCATACGCCCGTCGGCGTGGTCGCGATGTCGCCCAGTGCGTCGAGGAGGCGAGAAGTTCGGTCCATGCTTGGGCGAAAGCGGTCGCGGTCTTGGGTTTGCCTGTGCCGGACTGGTTTCAGCCGAAGAGGCGTGGCCCCATCGACGAAGCGTTGGCGCGGTACTGCGAGTTCGGCCGAAAGTGGCGTGGGGTCAAGGACACGACACTGCACAGGGAGTGTGAGGTCATTGGTCAGTTTCTCCGGTGGCTGCGGCACCGACGACGGCCTCTTTCGTCCATTACGCTGGCGACAATCGACGGATTCCTCGTTGATGTCGCGAAGACCTCCACCCCAGTCACACTGATTGGCGTTTGCTCACGCTTGCGGTCGTTCCTGCGGTTCCTTCACGCGACCCACGTGATTCCCATCGACCTTGCCCCCTCGGTGCTTGCGCCGCTGGGACGACGTCACGCTCGACCACTTCGCGTCGTCCCCTGGCACGATGTCCGTCGAGTGCTCAGCGCGATCGATCGCCACACCGCTCTCGGGAAACGCGACTACGCCGCTACCCTCCTGATGGCGGCGTACGGGATGGGGGGCGCGGAGGTGCTCGCACTGCGCTTGGATGACGTGGACTGGGATGCAGGGACCCTTCGAATCGTTCGCCCCAAAACAGGTGTCGAGACCGTTGTGCCGTTGCTGGGTCCCGTGGGGCAGGCACTGGCTTCGTACCTGCAAAGCGGTCGCCCTCGACGCAGCCCCACGCGAGCGCTATTCGTCCGAGGCCTTCCCCCATACGTCTCGTGTCGCATCAACGCCTTGCGTGTACGGCTGCAGCGGTACGCCGCCGCCGCGGGAGTTCCCGCCCGGTTCTTTGGTCCGCATGCCCTTCGCCGGAGTCATGCGAGTCGCCAGATCGAGGCGGCGGCGCCGTCCAAGGTCGTCAGCGACATCCTCGGCCACAGCGACCCTCGGTCAATTTCGGCGTACGCCCGTGTGGCTACCGAGCGGCTGCGCGAGGTCTCTCTCCCATGGCCTTGATGCGCAGGCCATTCCACAGCCCGATTGCCTTGGAACTGGAGGAGTTCCTCGTGTGGAAACGAGCTCTCGGCCGTCGCTATCAGACGCAAGAGCAGCATCTCCGGAGCTTTGACCGGCTGGCGGCTCAGGATGCTGCCGAGCACGGCGAGATTTCGCTGGAGCGCGCGGTGGTGCGCTGGCTGCGCCGCGCGGTCCGGAAGCCAGGCACGAACCACGTCATGCTGTCGGTCGTCCGTCAGTTCTGCCTGTTCCGCCGTCGACGTGGCATCGAGGGCTTCGTTCCCGGAGATGACATCGTCGTGACGGGAAGGTCGCACTTTCGGCCGTATCCGTTGTCGGTCCAGGACAATCCGCCGACTGGGGCGCGAGACGAGGACCTTGCCGGGCCCCAATGCTCCGCTTCGTCGAGCCACCTTCCGCACACTCCTCCTCGTGCTCTTCTGCACTGGTCTGCGACCCGGCGAGGCCATTCGTCTCACCCTGCGCGAGGTCGACGTGCGCGGGCGGACCTTCTTTATCTCCGAGAGCAAGGGAAAGTCTCGATGGGTTCCCTTTCGGGATGGGCTGGCCCGACAGATCAAGTCCTACCTTCGCGTGCGCCTCGCATTCGGTTCCAGCTCAACCACCAGTCCTCTTTTCGTGCGGCCCGACGGTCGCGGTTACACCCGCCGCGGGGTCGGGGAGGTATTTCGACGTCTCTGGCAGCGGCTCGGACTCAAGCCCACCGCCGGCCCTGGGGGGCCACGAGTCATGGACCTTCGCCACGCCTTCGCGTCGCACCGCTTGGCGCGCTGGTATCGGGAGGGAGTCGACTTGCACGCCCGCTTGCCGTGGCTGTCCGCCTACATGGGCCACGAGGACCTGTTGGGTACGGAAACCTATCTCACCGCGAGCCCGGACTTGCTGCGCGTCGCAAGCAGCCGGTTCGCTGCGCGGTTCCGCCGAAGGGAGCGCCCATGAGTCATCGAGACCCCGATTCGATCTTCCCCTTGGTGGAATCATTCTTTCGCGAGCACCTGGGACGGACGCGAAATGCCAGCAGGCACACCGTGCTCGCCTATCGTGACGCTCTGCGCCTGTTCTTCTCCTTTCTGGGAGACACGTGCGGAGCAGATGTGGCCCGCCTGCGTCTGGAGGATCTCACCGTCGAGCAAGTCCTCGGATTCCTCGATCACCTCGAGTCGAGTCGGCGCAACGCCGTCGCCACGCGGAACCTGCGGTTGACTGCGATTCGCACGTTCTTCCGCTACCTCGTGCGCAACGACCCATCTCGTGGCGCCCAGTACCAGCGCGTCCTCTCCCTCCCCTTCAAGAAAACGGCCTCGCCGGTCGCTACCTATCTGGAGCCTGAGGAGGTGCGCGTATTGTTGCGGCAGCCCGACCGTCGCAGAGCCAGCGGGATACGCGACCACGCCCTCCTTCTATTCCTGTACAACACCGGCGCGCGCATCGGTGAAGCGATCGCAGTCCGTCGCGACAACCTGCAACTCGCTCGCCCGTTCCAGGTCCACCTCCACGGCAAAGGTCGCAAGGATCGCATCTGCCCGCTCTGGCCGGACACGGCTACCACGCTCAGGCGGCTCGAGGATCTGTCCCCACCGCTCCCGGACGGCCATGTGTTTCGCAGTGCCCGAGGACAACCTCTGAGCCGCGACGGTGCCGCCTACATCCTCGACAAGTACCTCCAACGCGCCGCGCGCGACCTGCCAATCCTCAAGCGCAAGCGCGTCACCCCTCACGTCATGCGCCACAGTTGTGCCGTTGCCCTCCTCCAGGCCGGCGTCGATCTCACTGTGATCCGCGACTATCTCGGGCACGAGAGCATCGCTACAACGGGCCGCTACACGAAGACCAATCTCCGAATGAAGCGCCGTGTGCTCGACGCCTTCTGGCGCCGCGCCGGACTCACAGGTACGCGGGAACCCAAGTGGCGGCCGCGACCAGATGTTCTCGCCTTCCTTGGGTCGCTGTAGGCATCGCCTCGATGATTCTTATGCCGAGCGTCAATCGCTCACTTTCAGTCGGCGCAGACTCGCCAACTACACATAACCGCGATCTCGGGATAGTGTCGATACTTCACCACGGGCAGCGCCCTTCAGCGGCGGCGTGATCGAGATCCACCTGTCGGCGGCCTCGAGATCCACCCGGTCGTTGAGGCGAGGGAGTCGGAGTAGCTCTCAGGGCGAGAAGTATCCGGAGGACCCCTTCGGCGTGACGGTCGAGGGATGCGACCCCGGAAGAAGGTCCGCAGTCGGCGGTGTAGCGAGTGCAGGAGTTGGTACTCCCCCGATCCTCGCGCGGCGGAGACGCAGCATGCATGCAGCGAAGCCTGTCGCCAGGCGAGACGCAAGCGACAGGCGCGCGAACGTCGAGCGAAGGCGCCTGAGGAGTTCCGGAAGGCGGAGCAGGCGCGACAAGCCCGATGCCGGGCCCAGAAGAGAGCCCTGCGATCGGGCGCGGGGCCGCCGGAGGCGGGCGACCAGGGGGGCTCGTTCGGCGCGCGACTCGAGGACGTGCTCGAGCTGGCGCTGGCGACTCCGCGGCCTTCTCGCGCTGCCCTGACCGAGGCGCTGCGTGAGCTGTGCTCGTGCGCACCAGGCGCGGGAGCAGGCCCGTGACCTGTGGAGCGATGTCACGCGCCGGCTTCGGCGGCCAAGTTGGCGCGGCAGCAGGGGAAACCTCGGGGTTTTGCGCAGAGCGGAGCAGTGTCACGCGCATGCTTCGGCGTTCGGCGGCGCCGGCGAGTCGCCGTTTTCCCTCTGAGGAGCCGTCAGGCAGCGGGTGACCGCAGGTACGTGTCACGCGCCGGCTTCGAGCTCTCTCAGAGGGAAAAACGGCCCCTGTCACGCGCCGGGATGGCCAAGGATCTCGGTGAGGGCGCACGGTGGCGCGCATGACGGGCGTGTCGACCGCGAGCACCGAGATGGCGCCGAGCGAGCTGGGCGATTCGCTCTTGGCGGTGCGACTGTGCGCGGGCGAGGCCACGCAGCAGATGCAGCTGTCGCTCTCGAAGCTCGGGCAGCTGACGCCGGTGCAGGCCTTTCGAATGGGCGAGAAGCTGGAGGTCTTCGATGGACTCAAGCGGTTGAGCGCCTCGCGCGAGCTTGGGTGGTCGAAGCTGCGCGTCGAGGTCCACGGCGTCGACTCTGCAGGGGCGAAGGTGCGGCTGTTGCGCTGCAACGCCGGGGCGGGTCTGTGCGAGCTCGAGGAGGGCTGGCTGGTGCGCTCCCTCTATCGCGACGACCACGTGAGCCAGCCGCAGATCGCGATTCTGCTCGGGCGGGACAAGAGCTGGGTGTGTCGGCGTCTGGCTTTGGCAGAGGACCTGTCGGACGAGCTGACGGCGAATGTGCGGCTGGGGCTGTTGTCGGCCACCGCGGTGCGAGAGCTTTCGCGGTTGCCGCGCGGCAACCAGGACGCTGTGGGCCTGGTGGTAGCCCGACGAGGGCTGACCACGCGGCAGACCGCGCGCCTGGTCGATTCGCTGCTCGCGGCCCAGGAAGCGGAGTGGCCGGCGCTGCTGGAGCGAGCCAGCGCACCCATGGCCGCCGAGTCCCCCAAGGGCAGTGCACCGCGGCGCACGCCCGGCGAGCAGATGGTCGCGGACGCCTGGGCGATGAAGCGCCTCTCGACGCGCCTGCACGCGCGGCTCTTGGAGCGGTCGCTGGCCAGCTTGGGAGCGCCGGCGTGCGAGGTGGTCTCGCGCGAGCTCGTCGAGCTGCGCGGTGCGCTGGCCGCCCTGACCCGGACCCTCGACGCGCGCCTCGGGGCGCCAGGAGCCTCCGATGCTTCCGCTTGACCCGCAGCTGGTCCACGACGTGGTGCAGCTCGACAAGGAGGGGATGACTTGGCGCGCGATCGCGCGGGCCCTGCACATCAGCCGAAACACCGTGCGGCGCATCGTCAAGAGCCACCAGGAGGCGCGCGAAACTGCGCACTCGGCGCTGCCACGGGTGCGCGGCTCGCGCCGCCGCGCCTCGAAGCTCGACCCCTTTCGCAGCCTGATCACCGAGCTGCTCGAGAAGTATCCGGACATCACCGCGCAGCGGGTCTTCGAGCATTTGCGCGACGAGCATGGCTACGCAGGCGGCGACACCATCGTGAAAGTCCTGGTGAGCAACCTGCGCCCGAAGTTGCCGCCCAAGCCGAGCCTCCAGACGCCGCCGCGGGTGCCGGGGGACATGGGCGAGTGCGACTGGTCGCCCTACCCGGTGGAATTCGCCCATGCGCCGTCCATGACCCTGCAGGCCTTCGGATACGCACTGCGCTACTCGACCCGGAAGTACTTCGGCTTCTTCGAGAGCAACGGCCTGCACCCTTTGATGGACGGCCACCGCCACGCCTTCGCGCGCTTCCAGGGCGCCGCGCGCCGGTGCACCTACGATAGCCAGAAGCCGGTGGTGCTGCGCTGGGAAGGCAACCAGCCGATCCTCAATCCCCGCTTCGTCGATTTCGCCACCTATTACGAATTCTCCGCCGTCGCCGTGCGCCATGCCCCCAACCGCAAGCCCCGGGTCGAGCGGAGCTTCTGGGAGCTCTCCCTCAGCTTCTTCCGGGGCCGCTCATTCCGCGACCTGGCCGACCTCGAGGCCCAGCTCTCCCGGTGGATGGACACCATCGCCGACCTGCGCCCCATCAAGCGGATGAAGCGGCGCACGCGGATGGAGCTCTTCGCCGAAGAGCAGTCGCTGCTGCGGCCGCTGCCGCGCCACCCCTACGACACCGCGCGGGTGCTCTACAAGCTCTGCAACCTCGAGGGCTTCATGACCTGGGAGACCAATGAATATTCCCTGCCCTATGAATACGTCACCGAGATTCTCCCGGTGCGCATCACCGAGAATGAGCTCTTCGTCTACAAAGCGGACCTGACCTGCCTGGCACGGCACGAGCTCAGGCCTCGCGGCGCGCAGCAGCAGTCGATCCTGCCGGGGCATCGGCCCCCGCGCGCCGAGGGCGGGCCCGACCTCGAGCACCTGCGGCGCGCATTCCAGGATCTTGGGGGGCCCGGAGCGGAGTACCTGGCGGCGCTCGAGCGGCGCGACTCGCGGTCGGCCGGCTACCACGCGCGCAAGGTCCTTTCGCTGCGCGAGGGCTACGACACCGCCGAGCTCTGCAAGGCGCTCTCGCACGCGCTCTGCTTCGGCGCTCTCGAGCACGTCAGCATCGAGAAGATCCTCAACGCCCGCTCCGACCGCCGCCGGCTCGACGAGTACGTCGCCGCGGCCTCGGCCAAGAAGCTCAAGAGCGCCGTCGCCCAGAGCTGCACCGAGCCGCGCGACCTCGCCGAGTACGACGCGCTGCCGTGCCGCGGCACAGTCCCCGAGCCCCAAGGAGAAGCGACATGCGAGCCCCCACCTCCCTCAAAGGCCCCGCCGCCGAAGCCCGGGAGCGCATCGAGCGGCACCTCGACCGACTCGGTCTGAGGGGGCTTTCCATCGATGCCTATCTGGCCTGGGTCAAGGAGCACCAGCCCTCGGACCTGGAAGCCGCCGAGCAGCTGCTCGCTGCGGCGGCCGCCATCAAGCGCGAGCGCAGCATCGAGTGGCGCATCAAGGGCAGCGGCATGAAGGTCCGCAAGACCATGGCGGCCTTCGACTGGGACTTCCAGCCCAAGCTCGATCGCCGCTTCGTCGAGGAGCTCTTCGCGCTCTCCTTCGTCCAGCGGCACGAGGACCTCTTGATCACCGGTAAGAGCGGGACCGGCAAGAGCCACATCCTGCAGGCTCTCGCGGTCCAAGCCTGCGAGCAGGAGTGGATGGTGCGCTACGCCCGGTGCGTCGACCTGGTCGACCACCTCTACGCCGGCCTGGCCGACGGCTCCTACGAGCGGCGGATGAAGAGCTGGTGTCGGCCCACGCTCCTGGTGATCGACGACGTCGGACTGGGCCAGCTCAAGCGCCGCGACGACGAGCCGACCGCGGCCCACATGATCTTCACCCTCTTGGATCGCCGACACGGCAGCGCCAGCACGGCGATCACGTCGAACATCAGGCTCTCCTCATGGGGCAAGTACCTGGGCGACGCTACCCTGGCCGCGGCGGTCCTCGACCGCCTGGCGGCGACCTCCATCCGGATCGACATCGACGGGCCGAGCTTCCGGCAGCACCAGGCGCACCAGCGGGCCAAGGAGCAGGGACACGAGCTCCCGGTGGAGGAACCCCATGATTGAGAGGCCGCCGCTGACGCTCAACCTCCCGCCGCTCGACGGCCCCACCGCGGCTTGGCTGCTCGACCTCTGCGGCCAGCTCCAAGTCGCGCTCTGGCAAGAGTACGGCGACGAGGTCGAGGCCCACTGGACTGCGACCGAGCCCAACCAGCTCCTCTACGGGCCCCTGCAGCCCGCCTCGCGCAAGAGGCGCTGATACCGCGATTCTGCCCGGGCCGCAGGTGTGGCCCTCAGAGCGGGCTCCGCTGGCGAGCGTCCCGCGACCGCGACGGAATGCCTGCGGCCCGGGCGCCCTTCATCACCGCGACAGACTGACCGCCGGAGGCGCCCGACCCGCCTTCGGCGGTCGGCGTTTTGATCCCGCTCCGGAATGGGGCCCGGGCCCTGACGAGTCCAGCGCGGGGACAGCGCCTCGTTTCCGCGATCCGTAGACGGCGGGGACGGCTCGCCCGCCTCCGTATTCGCCCGCACCCTTCTGACGGCCTGCGCCCGCAACCCCGCAACCGAGACTGGATCGCCAAAACCGCCGAGAGTGGATCACCTCCACGCCGCCGCCGAAGGGCAGCGCCCGGTCTTTCAAGTGGAAGGCCGTGTCATTCATCCGCCGCGCCGCGCAGGACGGGCAGAAGCCTTTTCCTTTGCAGCTGAAAGCGACCAGGAGCTCATCGCCGCAATCCTGGCAAACGCCGCGCACGAATCCCGACTCGAGAATGCCGCAATTGAGATACCGCCGAAGCTCGCGCTCTACGAATCGCGGCAGCCCCGGTCCGTCCTCGCGCAGCTCGGCGAGCACGGTCTCCAGATACTCGCTCAGCACTTCGTTCAAGACCGTCTTCTCCGGCTGACGGCGGGCGTACTCCGAGCAGCGGCGCACGCGCCGCTCCGGGCGACCTCTCCCACGGCTGCGCTTTCGCGTGCGTGTCTTACGCCCCCCGACCTCCGATGCTTCGGAGTCTATCCGGGAAGCGGCGATGAGGTCAGGTGCTGAGCTTGCTGTCCCTCGGCGTAGAGCCGCGCCTCGGTCGCGGCGATGACCTGGCGCGCCGCGCCCTCGCCTGAGGGCGGATCAAAGAGCCGGGGAGCGCTGAAGGCCGCGAAGCAGAGGCGTTCGTGTCGCGGACCTTCAAGTCCTCGAAGCTCGGGACGAGCGCGCTCAAGCCCTTCGAGGTCCAGCGGGGCGCGCTGCCGCCGAAGCTCATGGAAATGGCAGCCGACAACAAGGCCAACAACCAGCTTTCTTTCTATCGGCTTCAGGTCTACGGCGAGACGTATTACGCCGAATATTGCCGCTATGCGCCGACAAACCCGAACTCCGCCCGCGAGGTCGGCTCCTTCACCCTCTTGTCTTCGGACGGCGAATTCGTCGGGTGCGAGTTCCTGGTGGCCGGCGGCCCGGAGACGCTCAAAGTGAAGGTGAAGGTGCCGGCGGGCGGGCGAGGTCCGTCAGGGGACTTCGACTCTCGCGCGCAACGGCCGTCGTCCTGAGCCGAGCGGAGCGCCTCACTCCACCCAGAAATACGCCGTGGCGATGAGCGTCCTCGCCTCCTTCACCTTGCCCCGCACCGCCAGGAGCGTCAGCTCGCGGTCGAGCTGCGCGTAGGCGCGGTCCTCTTCCTGGCGCAGCTGGGACATGCGCCGCCGGTAGTCGCGGTCGGCGCGCTCCAATACCCCGCGGGCGCGCACCCGCAGCGCCGCGTTCTCCTCCGCGAGCGCGGCGCGCCGCGCGTCCTCGAGCCTGGCCCGCGCCTTGAGGACCGCTTCGCGCGGGGCCATCAGGCAGTCCTCGGCGTAGCGCATCGACTTCTCGCGGGCCTGGTCGCTCTCGAGCTCGATGGCCTCGTGCGCCTGCGCCACCACCTCTTCGCGGGCCGCATTCAGCGCCTTCTCCTGCGCCGCCGCCACCGGGAGCACGGCCGGCGAGCGCCCGCGGGCCGCCTTGCCGGAGAGCCGGGCGATGGCCTCGCCGTCGGCGATGGAGAGCGCGCGGTAGGCGGAGCCGTCCTTGAGGAGCACCACATGCACCAGCCGCTCCGGCGGCCGCAAGCCGGCGATCTCGAAGCGATAGACGAACCACCAGCCTTCGGAGCCGGTGAGGTGGGCGAGACGCGCCGGCAGGTCGGCGCCGCTGAGCGAGAGATAGCTGATGGCCGGCGTGGGCTTGCCGCGCACCGTTCGCGCCGCCTCCTCGACCTTGTCGCGCGCCGCCTCCTCGTGGCCCAGGACAGCCCGGGTGAGCGCGCGGCTGCCCTTCTTGCGCCGCTCGATGGCCGCCTTGGCCGCCGAGCCCGTGATGCGCAGGCGCGAGCGGACGTCGCCGTCGAAGCGCTCCAGCAGGAGCTCGCGGGCCTGCGACATCCGCGCGCCGATTCGCGTCTCTAGGTCGCTGCGGAGCGCGTCGAAGGCGCGGTTCACCTCCTCCTCGGTCCGGCACGACTGGTAAATGTCGAGCACCCGCCGCTCGAAGTCGACGCCGCTCTCCAGGGCGCCCAGGATCTCGTCCGAGGCGCCGAAGACGCCGTCGAAGAGGGTCAGCTTCTTCTCGAGCAGCTCGTAGAGCCGGGCGTCGGCGGCGTTGGACCGGTTGACGAAGTTGATGACCAGCACGTCCCGGGTCTGCCCGTAGCGGTGGCAGCGGCCGATGCGCTGCTCGACGCGCTGGGGGTTCCAGGGCAGGTCGTAGTTGACGATGAGGTTGCAGAACTGGAGGTTGAGCCCCTCGGCGCCGGCCTCGGTGGAGATGAGGATCTGCGTGCGCTCGCGGAACTCCTCGACCAACACCCGCCGCGCGTCGGGGCCGGCGCCGTCGCCGGAGAGCAGGGAGATCTTGCCGCGGTAGCCGCGGTCGCCCAAGAGCTGGCAGAGGTACTCCTGCGTGCGCTTGGACTCGGTGAAGATGACCGCCTTTTGCGGCCAGCTGTAGGAGTCCGCCACCGCGAAGGCGCGGTCGATGGCCCGGCCCAGCGCCTCGCCCTTGGCGTTCACCTTGATGGACGCGGCGAGCTCGGCGTAGGCGCGCAGCTCGAAGAGCTCGCCCTCCAGCGCATCGAGGGTGGGCGGCGGGCGCTTCTTCTCCTGGGGGGGCGCGCCGGCCTCGGCCTCCTCCGGCGCCGCGTCGCCGTCGCCCAGTCCATCCTCGAGCTCCTCGTCGAACTCCTTGAGCTCCTCGAGCTCGGCTGGCGAGAGCGAGAGCTCGAACTGGCGGTTGGCCCGCGCCGCGGCGATGCGCTGCTCCAGGCTGTCGGCGAGCCGCTTCAAGGTGGGCGCGATGGCGTAGGTCGAGGAGGCGAGGAGCTTGCGGTAGACGAGCGTGAGCAGGGTGCGCCGCCCGGGCTCGATGGCGAGGAGCTCCGCGCGCCGCAGGTACTCGCCCACCTTCTCGTAGAGGTCGAGCTCGGCCGGCGAGTAGGTGAAGTCCTCGACCATGGAGCGCCGGGCGGTGAACTTCACGTACTCGCGCACCTGGCGGCGCAGCGTGCGCTGCACGACCGGGGCGATGCGCCCCTTGAGCTCGTTGAGCGCGGTGGGCGCCTCCTCTGGGGTGCAGCCGGTGTAGCGGGCGCGGAAGGCGTGCTCGGGGCCGAGCACCGCCTCGTCCAGGAAGCTGATGAGGCCGTAGAGCTCCATGAGCTCGTTCTGCAGCGGCGTGGCGGTGAGCAAGAGCTTGGGCCGGCCCTCGAGGGCTAAGCGCAGGGCCTTGCCGGTCTTGTGGTTCGGGCGCCAGGCGTTGCGCAGCCGATGCGCCTCGTCGACGATCACCAGGTCCCAGGGCACGCGCGAGAGCTGCTCGGGCCGGTTCGCGCCGAAGGGGATGGAGGCGATGACCGGGCCGTTCTGCTCGAAGACGTTGCCGCGGAAGGTCCGCTCGAAGTCGCCGTCGATGCACACGGCCTTCAGGCCGAACTTCTCGAAGAGCTCGCCCTGCCACTGGGCGCGCAAAGGCGCCGGGCAGAGGATGAGGATGCGGCCCCGTCCCTCGGCGGCGAGCTGGGCGATGACGATGCCCGCCTCGATGGTCTTCCCGAGCCCCACCTCGTCGGCCAGGATGCCGCCGCCGCGCGGCAGGGCCTCGAGCGCGAACGCCGCCGCTTCGATCTGGTGGGGGTTCAGGTCGACGGTGGAGGCCGTCAGGGCGCTGGCGATGCGCGCGGCCCCGCTCTGGCCCAGCTCCAGCTCCTCGGCCAGGAGCCGCTGGTGGAAGGGGGTGAGAGGGGCGTCGGCGTTCGGCTCGAAGCCGGCCGCGACTCGCACAGGCGTCGCGCTCGGATCGTCCGACGGCAACCCCAGACCTCACTTCTCGCATCGCGGCTGGCTCCAGGCCCCTCGGTGGAAGGCGCGGGATGCTACCTACCACGATCCGGCAGTCAACTCCCGACGGCGACTTCTGCCGCGAGGGTCACGGAGCAGATCCGCGCACTTCGGCGGCGGCGCATCGCCGGCGCCGGTTCCGGCTCGCAAATCCTCCATGCTGGCCGCCGAGAAAAGCAGGCCCCTGCTCGCCGGCCAGTCGCTCGCCCGCGCTTCGCCGCGCCTATGCAGGCGGCGCCTTCGCGAGCGCCGTGCACAGGGGGCAGGTCGGGGGCGCATGCGGCGCGTCGCGCCGGTGCAGGTCGAGCAGCGCCCTGGAGACTTCCGCCAGGTCCCGGCGAACCTCGTGGCGCAGGCCCCGGACCCGAGCGATGCGCATGGAATCGTAGGCCGTCGTCTGGTGGCGCAGCCAGGCGATCACCGCCGATTCCGCGCGCTGCGCGACCGGTATTCGCTCGGTCCGCGCCACAGTCCCGGAGCCCACCGGCGTGGCGTGCAGCGTCACCAGGTTCGCGAGCTTGTGGCCGGCCTCGGCGAAGGCCGGGGCGAAGCGCAGGAACTCGCGGACCTCCTTCTCGAAGCTCTCGACGTACCCAGCCTGCACGGCGTCGCGTCGTCGTGCCGCCGCGTCGAGACGCTTGGCGTACCGGGGGTCTGCCCGTTCGATAGACAGCTGGCTCTTGGCCTGCTCGATGTGAGCTGTCGGGGCCCAGACGCCTTTGGAGAAAGTCTTTCGCCCCTTCTTCTCGACCACCGTCCAGGACGGCCCGGCCGCCTTCACGCGGCGGGTCAGCCCAGGATCGCCGGGCGGCAAGAGCGCCCATCCCTCCGGCGCGGTGAGCACGGTGCCTTCCGGGGTGCGCACGCGGCGCAGATCAGACGAGACAGCGGCGACGGTCAGGGCCTGGCTCAAGGGGGACCTCCCGAAGGTGCGTGAGCTTCGCCTTGGTACTACACGGAGCCAGCTGCTCCAAGCGATCGCCCCGACCTGCCTGCCTCGGCCTCGTCCCGCGCAGGCCGACTGGTTTCCTCTGCTCATCTCGATGACCTCCCGCACAACCAGGGGAGGCCAACCTACCGGGCGCCATCGGGGCCGTCAGGTGCCCGTCCGTGCACTGCCTACGAAGGACCGGAGGATGGGTTGTAGGTACCTACCACGATCCGGCAGTCAACTCCCGACGGCGACTTCCGGCGCTAGGTCAGGCCGGACCTGAATGGAAATGGTTGAGCTCTTCGTCGACGGTCGCGTCGCGCCGGAGCGACGGTGGGCTCAGGGCGCCCCGGTCGGCGCGAACAGCCTCACCGCCAGCTCCGAGCCGAAGCCGCTCGTCAACAGGCGCTCTTTGCGATTCCGGAGCAGCTCCTGCGTCCACCGGGTGAAGCCGCCGTCGCCCAGCTGGACCTCGCCGCTCGACGCGCGCTCGACGCCGACGTGCAGGCAGAGGCCGTCGTAGTATCCGAGCCCCGCGAGCCGGTCGAGCTCGAACGAGAAGTCGACCTCCGGGAAGGCCCTGCGCAGCGGCGCCACCACCCGCTCCTCGGCCCGGCTGAGCCGAAGCCACGCGGAGGGGAGCCGCAGATTCTGCAGCTCGTCGGCGGCGGCGTCGAGCGAGGTCGCGCGCTGCGGGAGCGAGACCCCGCGCTGCGCGAGGAAGGCGGCCGGGGAGTCGAGCTTGTGCGTGCGGACCGCGGCGCGGACCTCCTCGGGGTCGACGCCGCGGGCGCGGAGAAGGCCGCGCACAATCTCGGTGTCGGAGAGCGCCACGTGGACTCGGCCGAGGCGCCAGCCCGCCTCGCCGAGCGCGCGCAGGAGCTCGAGGTAGACGGCGAGGTGCGCGGCGAGGCTCTCGGTCTCGAAGCGGTCCTCGGGCTCCACGGGGCCGGCGCTCACCAGCGAGAAGAGCCGAAAGTGGGGCGTGAAGCCGGGGACGTCCACCGGCTGCTGCCGAACGCACCGGTGGCTCGAGCAGAGCTTCACCGCCGAGCGGTCCTTCCGGCGGGCGAGCTCCCGGCGCAGGCGGGCGCACTCCAGGGCCTGCGCAGCGGTGGGGTCGGCGAGCACCTCAGTGCCTCGGAGCGCCGAGAGGACGTTGTTCTGGTCGATGCCTCCCAGGACGAGGTTCGTCCCCAGGGGGCCCACCGGCGAGAGCTCCACCGCCGTGAAGCGCGAGGCGGCGGCGAAGGCGGCCCGGTCGAGATCGAGCAGGCGGCGGGCGTCGACGGACGAGGCCTGGACCAGGGGTTGGCGGTCGACCTGCGCGAGCAGCTCGGGCGGCGCCCGGCGCGCGCGCTCGCGCACGGCATGAAGCAGGAGCGAGGCGAGGTCGGAGCCCGGCAGTCGCGCGGCGAGAAGGTCGGCCAGGTCCGCGACCCCTGCCTCGCGCGCGATGCGATCGAGGATGGGCTGTCGGCCCGTCATGCCGGCGCCCTGCCGAGGCGGGTCTCGACGATGGCCTCCACCAGCTTCTCCACGAACTCCACGGCCTCGAAGAAGGGCTCGAGCTCCAGGTTCTCGGGCGTGTCGCTCGGGGTGTGGTAATGGCGCGGCGCCCCGAGAGCCGGGTCGATGCAGAGCAGGGAGCCCGCGTCCCAGCCGCGGGCCAGGAAGGCCGCGGCGTCGGTCCCGCCGACGGGGGTCCGATGGCCCTTCACCTTGGCGAAGCGCGGCTCGCTCTCGGCCACGCGCCGGAAGGTCTGCTGGAGCCAGCCAGGGATCGGGTAGGCGATGACGTCGCCTTCGGCTTCCAGGAAGCGAAGCTCGCCGTTGGTCAGGCTGTCGAGGGCCAGGAAAACGGTGCGAGTCTTGTCCCACGCGCCGGCCTTGTCGCGCGCCAGCGCGTCGGCGCCGCCCATGCTCGCTTCCTCGCAGCCGGTGACCGCGAAGACCAGCTCCACGTCCTTGCGCTTGCGCGGGCCGAGGCGCGCCGCGAGCAGCGGGAGCGCCGCTACGCCGGTGAGGTCGTCGTTCGCCCCCGGCACGAGCTCGTTGCGCAGGACGACCTGAAGGGCGAGCGCGGCGATGATGGCGGACGGCGCGGTGAGCGCGGCCTCCACCGGCCGCAGCGGCCAGGTGAGCGGGCCGAGGAGAGCGCGCGCCAGGTCCACCCCCGCGAGCGCGAAGTTCGTCCAGGTGGCGAAGGCGAGCGAGCGCTCCAGGGGCCCCGGCATCTTCCGGGCGGCGACGGCCCGGACCGCGCGCGGGTCGAACATGAGGCCGGTGAAGGCGGCGTCGGCGTGCGCCGCCAGCACGATGCGCAGCGAAGGCTCGCCCTCGGCGGGTAGGGTCGCCAGGAGGTTCTGCGAGGGCTTGAAGCGGAGCAGCCGGCGCAGGAGGTAGGCCTTGCGGGTAGCGTCCAGGAAGAACGAGGCGCCGGCGGTGAGGTGGAGCGCAAAGGCGCCCAGCGGGAAGAGGCCGGACACGGCGGTACCCAGGGTGCTCAGGCCGAAGTGGAGCGCCAGGTTCGAGTAGAGGTTGTCGTTGAACTCGAACGGGTGGAGCTCGGTGCGGGCGCCGAGGGCCTGGAATACTTCGAGGACGATGCGCTGGGCGCGGCGCTCGTCCTCGCTGGCGGGCTTGCGCTTGGGGCACTCGCGGACGATCCGCTCGATGAGCGCGACGGCCTTGGCGCGCTCGTCTTCGGTGAGGCGAGAGGCGGTGGAGGGAAGGCGGGCCAGCTCGGTCATGGGGGTCTCCTTGGCTTCCGCTGGAGGCCGCCAGTTGTCTCAAAGCCGGAGCGGCGAGCGCAAGATTCCTCTTGGCCTTTAGGCCGAGCAGGATAGCGGCGTGAACGAAAGGCCGCGGCCGCGGAACCCGCGGCGGGCCGAGCGATCTCACGGGAGGAGCAGGGGCGGGGGAGCCGAGAAATTGAAAAGACGAGCCGCCGCGAGCGGCGACTCGTCTTCCGAGAGACCGGCGAGCCGGCCGCTGAGGATGCCTCTACGGCACGGTCGCCGACGTGAGGGCGTTCGCCTGAATCGCGGGAGCGCTTCCCGGATGGGAAATGGTGTGCAGATACAGGGCGAGGTCGTCGGCTTCGGCCGCGGAAGCGGCCAGCGGCGGCATGAACTTCAGGTACGTGTTTTCCTTGGGATCGCGAGAGCGCAGCAAGCGGACCATGCTCTTCGTGCCCTCGAGGTCCCGCTGCTTGACCAGCTGCTTGATGCTTCGATACCCGTCGAGCGTGTGGCACGACATGCAGAGGCTCCGGAACACCGCCTCGCCCCTGGCGAACTGGGTGCCGCCGCCCATGGCCGCGTACTCGCGGGCCCAGACGCTGTTCGCCAGCAGGCCATCCTTCTGATACGCGGCCACGCTCTCCACCGGCACGCCGCTCGAGTACATCACGTCTCGAATGACATAGGGCTTGCGAGCCACCTCGCGGGACCATTCGGAGACGCCGGTAGCCATGAACGCCACCGCGCCGATGGCCACCGCCATGCCGCGGGTGAACGAGCGGCCGTTCCGAAAGGGTCCAAAGTAGACGATGAAGCCGACGGTAGCCGTGGACATCAGCATCAACATGGCCACACGCGTCACCATGGAGAAATTGCCGGTGGCCGCCCCGACGACGCCGCTCTGCAAGAGCTCCCGTGAGCCGTCGGGGATGGCGAGGAAGTACCAGGCGCCCACCAGCGGCAGGAGCACGTAGGCGGGGAGCACCCAGCCGGAGGCGAAGCGCAGCACGCGCTCCTTGAGGTCCAGGTCCTGGATCTTGGCGGCGCTCCAGAATGCGTAGACGCTGGCCAAGGTCCACATCACGAGCGTGCGCATGATGAGGCTGGGCGCGTAGGTGGGGTTGAAGAAGCCGTCCCACATCCATTTGCTTTGGATCCAGCCCTTCCCCGGCGTGAGCATGAACGTGATGATGCCGTTGATGATCGCCAAGGTCAGCCAGCTCGAAATCGCGTAGAGCCAGCCAACCTTGACGTGCCGCTCGGGCGTCAGGCGGTCCCAGCCGTAGTAATAGGCCGTGATGCAGGCCATCTCAGCGAGAAAGACGACCCACTCGGTGGCCCAGCCGAGCACGAAACCGTGGATGAGGTGGCCGATGCCGTGGGGGTTGGCGAGGGCGACGACCACCCAGATGCCCACGCCATACCCGGCGCCGCCGACGCTGGTCACGATGAGGAAGAGCCGCGCGTGGCTGCGCAGCCACTGCCGCATAGCATCGTCCCGGCGCTTGACCGCCCAGGCCTCCATGATGGGCAGGAAGAGGCCGCCGCCGACGGCGAAGTGAGAAAGAAAGATATGGATGATCGCCACGATGCCGACGACCCATCCGCTTCCGAGAATGGGAACTTCCCAGACGGGATAATTCATGGCTTCAAGCCTTTCAAGCGACGCCGATGTAGCCCCAGAGAGTCAAGCCGATGAGGCCTGTGGCCAAGGCCAGCCCCACCCAATTCGCCAGCCGGCCGCGGGAGCCGCGGTCCCAAAGCGGTACTAATACCCATAGAAGAGCGGCCAGGCCGAAGAGCCCCACGCCCAAGAGCTCGCCGTCCAGCGGCCCGACCTTTCCCGGCATGAGCTTCAGGAGCTGGAATTGGCTCATGAAGTACCACTCGGGGTGGATTCCACTGGGCGCGGGCGCGAGCTTGTCCGCCACCGGCCCGAGGTCCCAGGGCCACAGGCTGGCGAGGAAGGCGAGGAGGTTGAGACAGAGAAACCACACCATGAGGTCTTTGAAGAAGAACGTCGGAAAGAAGGGAATGGTCTTCTTGACCGAGACCGAGGGCGGCGTCGCATTGCCGTGCCTCTGCACCAGCCAGAGGTGCAGCATGAGCAGAGGCACGAAGATCACCGGGAGGACGGCGGCGTGGAGCGCGTAGAAGCGCTGGACGGTCGATGGGCCGACGTCCGGCCCGCCGCGCAGCAGGGTGGCCAAGCCCATTCCAACGAGCGGCGTCCGCTCCAGGACCTGGATGCCGATTTTGGTGGCGAAGTTGGCGAGCTGGTCCCACGGCAAGAGGTAGCCGGAGAACCCGAAGCCCATGCCCAGGCCCAAAAGGCCGACGCCGCTCCACCAGGTCAGCTCGCGCGGCGCGCGATACGCCTTCATGAAGAAGACGCTGAACATGTGGAGGAAGGCCGCCAGAATCATGAGGTTGGCGGACCACGAGTGAATGCTGCGGATCAGCCAGCCGAACTCGATTTGTGAGTTGATTCGCTGAACGGAGGCGTGGCTGACGTCGCCTCCCGGCTGGTAGTACACGACGAGCAAGAGCCCGCTGACCCCCTGCACGATGAAGAAGAACAGCGAGATACCGCCCAAGAGATACCAGGCCGAATGCCGATGGTCGGGCACCTCTTTCTTCCGCAAGAGCGACAGGAAATCCCCGACCCCGACGCGCTCGTCGATCCAAGTCTGAATGCTCATGTCTTAGGCTCTCCTCACCACGACGTTCTCGCCCTCGGTGGTCACTGCGAGGGGCTTGAGCGGCAAAGGCGGCGGCCCGGCGATGTTCTTGCCGGTGTTCGGGTCGTAGACGCCTCCGTGGCAGCCGCAGAGGATCTTGTCGTGCTCTTTCGAATACCCGACCGTGCAGCCGAGGTGGGTGCACGTGGCGAACAGGGCCACGAAATTGCCGTCGGGCCGGCGCAGCAGCAGGGCGGGCTTGCTCCCGAACATGAAGAGCTTGCCGCTCCCGGGCTCGAAGTCCTTCACCGGGCCCACTTTCACTTCGCTCACCTGGGGCCCCTCGTCCGCGCCGGTGGCGCCAGACTGCAGGTACCGGAAAACGGGCCAAGCCAGGCCGACGCCATAGACCGTGGCTGCGGCGGCGAAGAGCTTCTTGCCGAGCTCGCGGCGGCTCGGATCCTCCGGGGTTTCGAATGCCGCGACGGAATGGGTTTGAGCTGTTTCAGCCATGGTCGGCCTCCGAGGCGACCTGGGCGGGAGCCGAGGTCCAGCGAATGAGCGTGATGATCAGCGCGATGAGAAGCACGGCGGCGGTCGCGAAGACCGCGAGCGAGGTGACGTCGGTCTTATAGGGCAACGCGAAGGGGTCGAAGCCCACAGCCGCCAGCAAGGCGTCGCGCGCCTGGTCTCGAGCCAGAACCATCCCCACTACGGCGAGCTGGGCCAGGGCGAAGGGCGGCCAGACGGCCTTGGGGCTCGCGGCGCCGCGGCTCGCCAGAAGCGAAAGCAAGACGGCCAGCGCGGCGAACGCGATTCCGAAGAACAGCGCCACGCCGCCGAAGGTTCGGAGGGAGCTCAGGCGCTCGTAGGCGGCCGAAGGCTGGCGGAGCAGGAGCAGCGTCCCCCAGAGGGCCTGGGTCAGCGTGGCGACGATGAACCATCGCAGGCCCGCGCGTCGGGCGGCGGGCTTCTGCTTCCAGGCACCCCAACCGGCGAGCAGCATTCCCGCGGAGGCCATGATGCCCGTGGCGAAGTGCAGGAACCTCGGCCAGAGGCTGGAATCAGCCAGGTTCAGCTTGGTGCCGTAGGGCGAGATCTGCGCGAGGTTGCGCCACAGGTCGGGCCGGGTGGAGAGCGTCGTCATGTTCGCCAGCACGAGCGCCACCGCCAGCAGGAACAGGGACGCCAGCGCTCCGCTCCAGACGTTGGGGCGATCGGCCGCGGCGGAACCCATGAATCGGTAGAGCAGGCCGTAACCCGCCATGAGAAAGACGAAGAGGCCCAGCCAAGGGAACGCCGAGAGCACGGTGGCCGAATAGAAGAATTGGCCATAGGAGAGCTGCACGAAGAGCAATGGCGCGACGCCCAGGGTCACGGCAAAGGTCACGCCGGGCGGCACCAGGGAGGCCGCCGCGCGCACGAGCGAGCGGTCGTCCGGGCGCCCGCGCAGCGCATGAACGAAGCTGAGCACAGCGCCGCCCACCCCCAGATTCACTGCGAGAGTATGCAGAGAAAAGGTGAGCAGCAGCAGAATCTTCAAGATCAGCGGCGGCAGCGGCAGTGGGAGGGGGTCGCCTGGGGGAATAGGTAAAATGCTCATCAGCGCCTCGTGTGAGTTGAAGAGGATGAATTCCGTTCCATCGAAAGAGTGTGCACGCCGATCCATGGGCTCGGAGCGCGGCGCTTGGGCCTCTATGAGCCTCGCTCAGAAGTGTTGGATTCAGTTTAATTGCATATTGGTATTTGAACCCGCCGACTGTGGCCGCAACTTGGCCCCGCTGAATTCGAGCTGGCGCCCGCCCGCTCTTTATCAGCCATGACAAGCTCCCCATCGAGGACGAGGAGCGCGCTCCTTCGACCTGGGGGCCTGAGAATGATTTGGGAGGGCGCGGCGCTCTCGAGCGGGTGGGAAGCTCAGCCCGCGCACCTCGACGATTCCGAGGCCGCCTGCGTGCGGGGCACAGCCCGCGGCTGTTCTTGTCGCGAAAGTTCCATGAGCTTGCCCTAAGCAGAATGCGGGCCATCGAGGCTCCCCGCCCGCCTGGCGCGCGCAGCCGCCTGGAAGAACAGAAGGTTGAATGCCTCGGGGGTGCAGCGCCCGGTGCGGAGACAGTCGCTCAAATGCGACTCTAGAGTCCGTAGGGTCTTTGAAACGAGACGCTTTGGTTCTCGCAGGGACGCGGCGACGCCGAGCGCGCCGGCCCAACCATTCGGCGTTGGAGGTGCGCCCTCGAAAGAAGCTTGCGGCGGGGACGCGAGACCTTTAGGCCCCGCGATGAGAGCGGCCGTCGCGCTTGGGGAGAGCGATGCCGAGGACCCTCACCTTTCGAAAAAAGGTGCTCTTGTGCATTCCCAGGTCCCGAGCGGCGGCGAGCCGATTGCCGCCGTTTCGCTCCAAGGCCTCGCGAATCATGTGTCCCTCGACGGCCTTCACCGTTTCGAGCCTGGCGGGGCTGCCCGCCGGGGGCCCGGAGGGCGGGACCAACTCTGGCGGAAGGTGAGAAAGGTCGATGAGGCCATCGTTGACGTGGACGAAGGCGTGCTCGATGACGTTCTGCAGCTCCCGGACGTTGCCCGGATAGTCGTGGGCGGACAGAACCCCGAGCGCCGCGGGGCTCAAGCCGGCGATGCTCTTGCCCTGCACCTGATTGAGGACGTCGATGAAGTGCTGGGCGAGCAGCGGGATGTCTTCCATTCGTCGGCGGAGCGGCGGGAGCTCGAGCTTCACCACCTTGATCCGATAAAAGAGGTCTTGCCGAAAGGTGCCTTTGGCGACCAGCGAAGAGAGGTCTCGGTGGGTCGCAGCGAGAATTCGCGCTCGCGATTGCTCCGGGCGCGTGGCGCCGAGCGGCTCGAACTGCTTCTCCTGGAGCACCCGCAAGAGGCGGACCTGGAGCGCCGGGCTCACGTCGCCGATCTCGTCGAGGA
This sequence comes from uncultured delta proteobacterium, assembly GCA_963772225.1. Lineage (GTDB taxonomy): Bacteria > Myxococcota > Myxococcia > Myxococcales > UBA5297 > CAVYWD01. The sequence goes on from CAVYWD010000002.1 coordinate 112,563, forward strand.
AAAGGGTCCCGGCGCCGGCGAGGGCGAAGCGGCCGGGCTTGTCCTTCACCGCGCCGGTGAAGGCGCCGGCCTTGTACCCGAAGAGCTCGGACTCGAGCAGCGAGTCGGGCAGGGCCGCGCAGTTGACGGCGATGAAGGGGGCGCCCCGGCGAGGGCTCAACTGGTGGATGGCGCGCGCCACCAGCTCCTTGCCCGTCCCAGTCTCGCCTTGGATCAGGATGGTGCTGGAGCTCTGGGCGAGGCGCGGCAGGACCTCGAGCACTCGGCGCATCGAGGCGCTGCTGCTGAAGATCCCGCCGACCTGGAACCGCTCTCGCATCCCGTTGCGCAGCTCTTCAATGAGGCTCAGGTCTCGAAAGGTCTCGGCGCCGCCGACGACGTTGCCGCGGGCGTCCCGGAGCAAGGCGGTGGAGATGCTGATGGGCACGCGCCGCCCGTCGGCGTTGACGATGTACGCGGTCTTGTTCACGACGGCCGAGCCGGTGGCCAAGGTGTGGCGGAGGGCGCACTCGGCCTCGCACGCGGTGGCGCGAAAGACTTCGGAGCAGAGCCGCCCCAGCGCGCTCTCTCGCGGCATTCCGGTGATCTGCTCGGCGGCCCGATTGAAGAACGAGATGCGCCATTCCCCGTCCACGGTGAACACGCCGTCCGAGATGCTCTCCAAAATGGATTCGGTGGCGACCCCGGGGAGGAGGGGCAGGGTCGAGGCGTCGCCGCGCTTGCTCATGGGACTCTGTTCACGGAGGGCGCTTCTCGCGCTCGTCGAAATCGCCCCCAGAGACTCCGCATCCCCATTCGCGGCTTCTCGCCATCTCGCCCGCGGAAACCATCGGCCGCGCGCCGGTGCGCGCACAGCCCCTTTATGGAGGCAGGGCGATTCGCCTTCGCGGGGCGCGTCGGCGGTGGTCCCGAGTGGAGGAGTCGGAAGCTCTGCAGGGGCTTGGGTGCCGCGATCATTACCTTGGGCTCTTCGTGGCGCGCGCACGGATTGGCGCCGGATTTAACACGCGATCGCAGGCTCGACTTTCCGATCTCGAGGCCGGGGACGTAGCGTAGCTCGACACACGGGCCGTGAGCTCGGGGCGCAGGATGCACGGTTTTCTAGTGAACGTAAGCTCGAGACCTGGAGAACGCAAGCAGAAGGGCTCTCAGAGCCTGAGCGGCGGCGGCCGCCCCCTTCGCCTCGCCGCAGAACGGGCCGCGACTCTAGAGCGCTCCGCGACCCTTGATGGCCAGGTACTCGTTGATGGCGGCTGCCGACAGCTCGCCCGCCGATGCGCTCACCACGTAGGCGCCGGCGTCCCGCAGCCGGGCCACGGTGTGCTCTCTCTCCTGGACGATGTGCCGGGCGGCGGCGCGCTCGTACGCCGCGGCCGCGCCCTGTGGGACGGCGCTCGCCGGGCCGAGCACGTCGGCGTCGGCGGCCGCGACGATGAGGGGCAGGTGCCGCGGACGGAGAGCCAGCGTGCGCATCAGCAGCGAGCGCGAAGAGTCCTCGTCGAGGACGTCGGTGAATACGGCGATCAGCGCTCGGCGCTTCTGGCGCGAGGCGGCCAGGCCGAAGGCGCTGTCGTAGTCGCTCTCCTCGAGCTCCGGCTGAAGCGGGGTGAGCGCGCCCACCAGCGCCTTGAGCTGCAGGCGGCCGCGCTTGGGCGGCAGGTAGCAGAGGACCTTCGCCCCGAAGGCGCACAGGCCCACCTGGTCGCCGCGGTCGAGCGAGGCCCGCGCGAGCCGCAGGGACGCGTCGACGGCCCAGTCGAGCTTGGTCCGCCCTTCCGCGCGCGCGACCATGTGCCGGCCGCAGTCGACGAGCAGGAGCAGAGTCTGGTTGCGCTCGGGCTCGTACTGGCGGGCGATGGGCCGGCTCCGCTTGGCGGTGGCTTTCCAGTCGATGGACCTCACATCGTCGCCGGGGACGTAGTCGCGCAGGGACTCGAAGGCCCGGCCTTCTCCGAGGGAGCGGCGCAGGCGCGCGAGGCCCGTCTCATGGAGTGGCTGGGCCGTCAGCGGCTCGCGCGCAAGCGCCTTGAGGTCGGGGTAGGCGCGCACCGCCTTCGCCGCCTCGATGCGGACCTGGCGCAGGGCCAGACCCCATGGGCCCGCCAGCCGGACGAAGAGGTCGCCGAAGGCGTGGTCGCCCCGAACCGCCGGCGTGAAGAAGTAGGCGTGCGCCCAGCGGCCGCCCGCGGGGACCTCGAACCGAGTCCGCGAGCCGCGCGCGTCGCTAGCGGGCGGCGGGGCGTCGGCGATGGCTCCGGCGATGGGGAACGGCGCCAGGTTGTCGAGGACGAGCTCGGCGCGGTTCGGGGCGCCGGCGCTGACGGCGCCCTCGACGACGCGCCGGGCGCAGAGCAGCTCGGCGCGCGGGCAGCGGAGCCGGTCGATGGCGAAGGCGCCGAGGCAGGCGAGGTCCCACGCGACGCAGAGGGCGAGCGCCGGCGGCCAGGCGATGGCGAACGCCGCTGGCAGCAGGGCGAGCGCGAGCAGCGCGGCGAGCCGGGGCGTTGGCACCATGAGCGCCTTCAGCGAGGGACTTCCACCTCGTCCAGAACCTGGCCGATGGCGTCCTCGACGGTCAGGCCTTCGACCTCCGCCTCGCCCTTGAGGATCAGGCGGTGGCGCAGGACCGGCCGGGCAGCGGCCTTGATGTCGTCGGGGGTGACGAACGGCTTGCCCTCGAGGGCCGCGAACGCCTTGGCCACCTGCAGGAGCGCGATGGCGGCCCGCGGGGACGCGCCCAGCCGCAGCTTCGGGCTCTGGCGCGTCGCGCGGCAGAGCGAGGCCACGTAACCGAAGAGCGACTCCTCCACCTTCACCGAGAGCGCGCCCTGGCGGAGAGCCTGCGAGCGCTCGCGGGTCAGCACCCGCGCGACGCCGGCCGCCTCGAGGTCGTGGCCATCGAAGCCCCGGTGCGCGCGCCTGAGGATCTCGACCTCGTCGGCGGCCGCCGGGTAGCCCAAACGGATCTTCATGAGGAAGCGGTCGGTCTGGGCCTCGGGCAAGGGATAAGTGCCCTCCAGCTCCAGCGGGTTCTGCGTGGCGACGACGAAGAACTGCCGGCCCAGCGCGTGGCGCGCGCCGTCGACGGTGACCTGCCGCTCCTCCATGGCCTCGAGCAGCGCGGCTTGGGTCTTGGGCGGGGTCCGGTTGATCTCGTCGGCCAAGAGCACCTCGGTGAAGATGGGGCCCTTCACCAGCTCGAAGCGCTGGTCGGCCGCGCGCCAGACGCTGGTGCCCAGGATGTCGGCGGGCATCAGGTCGGGCGTGAACTGCACGCGGGTGAAGCTGAGCTCGAGGCACCGGGCGAGCGCCTTGGCGAGCAGGGTCTTGGCCACGCCGGGCACGCCCTCGATGAGCACGTGGCCGCCGGCGAGGTAGGCGGCCAAGAGCTCGCTCACGGCCGCCTCTTGGCCGACCACCGCCTTGGCGATCTCGGAGCGGAGCGAGGAGAGGGCTAGCGGGAGCTCGTCGGCCGGCATCGGCGTGAGCGCGGGCTGGGACATGGCGGGGCAAGATAGCACGCGGAAGCGGACCGCCAGACGTTGGCAACTGACGACGGCGCCCGGTGCGAGCCAGGAGTTGGATACCGGCCTCCAGGCGTCACTGCCCTCGCTCTCACTGCCGCACATCAGGCGCCCGACCAGCCTGTGCGGCACAGGCGACGTGACTGTGGTTTCTGATAGGGCTTGCTTCTGTGGCGCCCGTCCGGCATGGAAGGCCGGCGGGCCCCACCTGGAGCGATCCTGACCGAGATCTGCGAAGCTTGCGGCATGTGCTGCGACGGCACGTTGTACCTGTACGTCACGCTCATCGACGACGAAGTCGCGCTGCTCGCGAAGTACGAAGCGCTGGTGCTCAGCACCAAACACGAGCAGCCCACCTTCGCCGAGCCGTGCGTGCTGCACGAGGCCGCGGGGTGCTCCGCCTACGAAGACCGGCCCGACGCCTGTCGCCGCTACCTCTGCGCGCTCCTGTGCGACGTGGCGCGGGACGAGCTCACGGTCGACGAGGCGCTGCGCATCGTCGAGGAGGCCCGCGCGCGGGTGGACATCGTCAAGGAGCTCATCCCTTTCGAGCCGGGGATGCCGCTCGCGATCAGCACCTGGGATGATCCTCCCGACTCGGTGCAGGGAGAGGCCCGCGTCGCCTGGGACCGCGCCCAGTGGCACCTCGGCAAGTACTTTCTGGGCACGGCGGCGCCCGCCACCGAGGCGGGGGCGCGACAGCGGCCGCGTGCGGCGTAGCTCCCGGCGTGGAAATCTAGGCGCACCCGGCGTCGCGCTCCAGCGTCGCGACCTCTCGGGACAGCTCCAAGAACTCGCCGCGGTCCGCGCCGCGCTGGGCGGCGCCCTTCGCGCGCTCCGCCAGGGCGAGCGTCCGCGCGCGGGGGATCCCGGCGCGCATCTCCAGGCGCCGGGCGGCCTCCACGTCGTCCAGCGCAGCGCTGATCCCCAGGCGGTCGAACAGCCTCAGCCGCAGCGAGCGATGGAGCTCGGCGCAGAGCTCGCCCTCGGCGCCGGCGCGCGCGTAGAGCTCGCCGAGCTGGGCGACGTACTCGGCCTGCGAATGCCCCCGCTTCTCCGAGAGCGGCCGCGGCACGCCGAAGCGCTTCCCGAAGGCAAAGGCCAGGGCCGCGGCCGCGAGCTGGAGAAGGAGCGGGCCGGCGGCGCCTGCGAGGCCGCGCCCCGACTCGGGAGAGCAGCGCGGCCTGCGTCTTGGGCGGGGTCCGGTTGATCTCGTCGGCCAGGAGCACCTCGGTGAAGACGGGCCCCTTCACCAGCTCGAAGCGCTGCTCGCCCGCGCGCCAGACGCTGATGCCCAGGATGTCGGCGGGCATCAGGTCGGGCGTGAACTGCACGCGTGTGAAGCTGAGCTCGAGGCACCGGGCGAGCGCCTTGGCGAGCAGGGTCTTGGCCACGCCGGGCACGCCTTCGAAGAGGACGTGGCCGCCGGCGAGGTAGGCGGCCAAGAGCTCGCTCACGGCCGCTTCTTGGCCGACCACCGCCTTGGCGATCTCGGAGCGGAGCAAGGAAAGGGCTTGCGGGAGCTCGCCGGCCGACATCGGCGCGAGTGCGAGCTGGGACAGGGCGGTGGAAGATAGCACGCGAGAGCAGGTGCGCCCGGCCGAGCTCGACCTTGAATCCGCAGCTCGGCAAATCCAAGGGGGCCTGCGCTTCGCGAGCGGCGGCCTCGCCATGGTCGAGCCCGGCAGCAATTCAAACGTGATGCGCGGCGAGCCCGCCCTCGACACCGGAGGGACATGACGCGACGATGCGGTGCTCGAGCGTGCGCTCGGCGGCAGCTCCAGCGAGTCGCAGGGCTCGAGCTGCGGGTGGCAGCGACGGCGTCGGGAAGCCACATTCCAAATGCGGGGGTTGCCTCTCGACGGTCGAGCTCGCAGAGGGGCGGCGGGGTAGCCAAGGCCGAGAGGCCGGGAAGGGGTCATGAAGAAGACGTCGAGCCAGCTCAAGGCTTTCGAGGACGTCGTGGACCGAGGGACCGCGGCCGTCGCGGAGGTCCATAAGCAGATCTCGGGGATTCCGTTCTCCGCGGTCGAGCAGATCCCCACCCTCGCAGCCCCGGTCCGCAAGGTGCGGGACGTCCACGACCAGGTGATCGATGGGCTCTATGGCTCCGTGCGCCGGATCAATCGCGCCATTCTCGAGGTGGCGGGCTCGCTGGTGAGCACCGGGGGAAAGCCTCCGGCTGACAGACGGTAGACGCGAGCGCGGCGTCGACCCATGCCGAGTCCAAGACGATCTCGAGGAATCCTTGCGAGCGATTCGCCGATTGGACGGGTGCTAAGGCGCTCGCTGCCTCCGGCGCCGGGACGGGAGCTTGAGCAGCTGGAAATCGCAGCAGGGGATCCCGATTCCGGGCGATTAAAGAGAGCGTGATGAGCCCTCTATTGCAGCGATTCCGGGTTGACGCGTAGGGATCGCTCGAGCTGGGGGCACCTTGTGGCTTCAGCTCGCGAGGCTGAAGCGGTCGGCGAAGTCGCCGCCCAGGGCCGCAGCGAGGCCTGGGCCGGCCGTTTGGAGGTCGAGTCCCCGCTCGGCCACCCCGTCGCGGTCGATCTCCCGATTGGCCTCGGATGACCTCGGACAGCGCGGGTGGGGCACTGGCTTCGGAGCGCTGGCTATGTTTGGCCAGCGGCCCAATTCCGATCCGGGCTCGACGCCGACGCGGAGCTTTCTCGGGGTGAATCGGAGGCGAAATGACGGGCGACGAGGCAACCAAGCATATCGCAGCCCGCCAGCTCGATGCGCTCCGCGGGGCAACCGTGGAGGGCGGAACCGTCGTTGTCCCCGCGAACCTAGCCCTCAAATTCCCAAGGACGGAAAAGATCACCTTTTCGGAAGTTGCATTCGCCAAAGCGCAACTCAAAGGCGTGACGTTCGACGGGTGCCATTTCGCTGGCGTCGATTTCAGCGGCTGTGCCTTCGAGGACGTATCGTTCGAGCAATGCTCCTTCAAGGCGGTGCGGTTCGGGGTGCGAAGCCCCGAGAACCTTCCAAGCCATGTGCAGAGGCCGCAACGCAGGAGCGAGCACCCGACCTTCATGGCGCATTCGGGGCCGCAATTGCGGCGCGTGGTGTTCAATGGAAGTCTCCTCGAAGACGTGGAAATGCGATGGCTGCGCTTCGAGGACGTCGAATTCCGGGAGATCAGGGCCGACCGCGCCCACTTCCGCGGCAGCTGTCTCGAGCGATGCGATTTCCGTTACGCCGCGCTCGCCAATACCACCTTCGCGAACGCATGGCTCGACTTGGTCGACTTCTACCGGAGCGTCTGGACGGGGAGCAACGTCTTCGAGGACGCAGCGATCAAACGGGTGAGCTTCAACCGCGCGAGCCTCGAAGGCGTCGACTTCAGGCGCGACAACCTGGGCGGTCCTCATGCCCGAATACTCCAGCAGGACCCCGAAGCATTTCGCGAGTTCCTCGAGTGGGTGGCGCAGCGAGACAGCCTGGAGCAACGTCCCCAGGGGCTCACGCTGGATCGCGTCGAGGGATATACCGTCCAAGCCGACAGCGAAGCCTCTGCCATCTATCGAGGGCTTTCAGGGATCTGGGCATTGCATGGTCATTGGAACGATGCTGCATGGGCCTACCGCGAAAGTAAGAGGATGGAGGCCCGAGGCATCCGAAATGCGCTGCGCATGTCCGCTGGTGAGCGCGCAAAGGCCCCGGCGATGTCGACGGTGAGCAGGGCGTCGTGGGGCCACTATCTTTTTCTGCGGACGCTCGACCTGACCTGCGGCTTCGGCGAGAGCCTCGGACGAGTCGCGACGCTCCTCGCTTTCGTCGTCGCAGGCTTTGCGCTCGGGTATCTGCTGCTGAGCGAGACCGTCCGGCGGCTCGGCGCTTCGCCCATCGCCCGAGCCGGCTGGGCATTTCTCTTCAGCCTCGGCCGCATCGTCGGGACGACTCCCAAGGGTTTGGAGCTGAGCGGCGGCCTCATGTTCGCCGCGAGCGCAGAGACGCTCATCGGGGTCCTGCTGGTCGCGCTCTTCGGCTTCGTCCTGGGCAATCGGATCCGCGCTTGGTGACGCCGAACCGCCGGCCCGTCCGGTCGCCGCGGTGCCGCGCTCAGGCTGCCGCGAGCGCCGCGGCCGGCTTCGGCGCTTGGAACCGGACGCGGTCGCGCCGGCAGAGCAGCTGAACGGCGTCGCGCGCGGTCTTGACCGCGGTGGGCAGGCCGCCCGGCGCCATGAGCCACATTCCGGCCATGGAGAATCGGTCGAGCCCTGGCACGGTTTTGGGAATCATCTGGATCTCGCGCGATCCGCCCTTCCCGGGCATCCAGGTCATGTACCGGCCCGAGTGGTTGCCGGTATACCGTTCGAACGTGAGCGGGGTGGCGACGTCGACGGCTTCGACCGCGGCGGCGAAGCCCGGCAGGGCGCGGTCGAGCTCGGTCTGGAGGAGCGAGGCCAGCTCGGCCTTGGCGCGGCGGTATTCTTCGCTTTCGCGGCCTAAGCGGTGCCACCATTCATAAGGGATTTCGACGAGCGAATTGACGACCGACTTGCCGGCGGGGGCGAGCGACGGGTCGTGCCCGTAGTTCGCCCATCGCACCCATTCCAGTGTGTGGCCGGCGAAGGCGATGGGGCGCGGCAGCTGCAGCCAATGCGCGACGGCGCGCTCGTCTTCGGGGAACAGCTTGTTCACCCCGAACGAGACCTGCGTTAGCGGCGGGAAAAGCGGGTATTTCTCGAAAAGCCTTTCGTGGGCAGGCGAGGGGAAGCGCCCGTCGAGCAGCCGCTCCAGGTTCCCGCGCAGATCCGCTGCCGAGATGACCGCGTCCGCGGCGACGCAGGTCCCGTCCAAGAGCTCGAGCCCCACCGCGGCGCCAGAACGGACGAGCACCCGGCGAACCGGGCTGCGGTAGTGGAGGCGCGCGCCCAGCCCGAGGCAGCGCTGCTCGACGGCGCGCGCGAGCGGCAGAGAGCCGCCCAGGGGATAGCCCGCGCTGCCGCGAGACATGTCGGCCAGGGTCGAGGCGAAGCCGATGAGCGTCGTCCGGGGATCCATGGCGAGCTCCAGGCCGGCTCGGATGAGTGGGTCCCGAAAGCGGCCGGCGAATTCGCCCAAGGTCATGCTCAGGCAGGCGGAGTATTGCTTTCGGACCGGGAGGATGGTCAGCACCATCCTGAGGACGTCGAGGGGCCCGTAGAGCTCGAACGCCTTGTCCATGCGAATGGTCAATCGGCGCATGGCACGGACGAGGTCGCCGAGGTCGCGCGCGGCCTCGGCATCCCTCGGGGACAGCGAGGCCAGATGCTCCTCGAGACGGACTTCATCGGCATAGAACGTCACCGAGCGCCCCGAGGCATCGGTGACGCGCTGAAACGCGACGGGATCGGCGAAAGCCCTTCCCTGCACCGCGCCGACCTCCTCCCAGAGCGAATGGAAGGGGCTCGCCGGCCCGGAACCCGTGAGCCAATGGACACAGCCGTCGAAGGTGAATCCATCGCGCTTCCAGGCCGTGCACAATCCCCCGGGCAAGGCCTGGGTCTCGAAGAGGTCGACCTCGTATCCGTTCAGGCGCGCATAGACGCCCGCGGACAAACCCGCGATTCCCGCGCCGACGATGGCGACTCTCTTGGCCATGGCTTTCTCCTCGTCTTGTCAGATACGTATTGGTCAGACGTTGACCTTGCGGAAATACCCAACGAGCTCGCGAGCGTGCTTTTGGAGCGCGGCCGGGAGGTAATTCGAAAGGCGCTCGAGCGGATAATCCGCGGGGAAGCAGCTCGCGGGGAGCGGCGGCTCTTCGGCGAACGTGACGCGATAGTGGACCGGCCCGGAGTAGAAGCACCGCCGGGCGATCTCGTCTCCCGGAAGCCCCGGCTCCTCCAGGAAGGCCCGGAGGTCGGCCTCGAAGCGCGCCAGCGCTCGGGCGCGCCCGGTCAAGTCGAAGATCCGGGCGAGCTTGCGTCGCAGGGCTTTGTCCTCGGCGTCTTGGCAGCGGAACAAGAAGAGGTGCTCGGACAGGCCTTGCCGGCGAATCATCTTCTCCATCTCGGCCGTGTCGAGCTGTCCATTGATGTAGACGTTCTGCGCGAGCTTCTGGAACCCGTGGTGAGCGAGCAGCGAGCGCATGACCTGCCGCCCGCGAGCGTGCTCGGTGGCGAAGGAGAAGACCGCCACCGCGAAGCCCGACGGCCTCTGGAATCTCGCCTGAACGGCGCGGCTGATGGAACGGCTCAGCGCGCCCATTCGATAGCGGATCACGCCGTCGCGACCCGGGACGGGCTCGATGGCCTTGTCCGCGCGCAGGCGGGAGAGCGCGGTTCGGATGGCCCCGGGGCGATGGCCGCCATAGGTCGCCAGGTCGCGCATGCCGGCCGCCGAGGCGAGCGGCAGGTCCTCCAGCTCGGCGGACGTGTCTCGAAAGATCACGGGGGCGAGCAACAGCTCCTGGAGCGAGAGCGGGTATCGGCTTCGAAAGCGCATGTCACACCGTGAGAAATACTTACAATGGCAACTGTAACAGGGGGTCTGAAGCCGGGACAAGCTCCGCGCGGGTGCAATCCGCACCGAGGGGAGTGGGCGTGAGCGGTTGGGAAAGGAGGCTTGCGCTCCGGCGAGCTACGCGCACCCGGCGTCGCGCTCCAACGTCGCGACCTCTCGGGACAGCTCCAAGAACTCGCCGCGGTCCGCGCCGCGCTGGGCGGCGCCCTTCGCGCGCTCCGCCAGGGCGAGCGTCCGCGCGCGCGGGATCCCGGCGCGCGCCTCCAGGCGCCGCGCGGCCTCCGGGTCGTCGAGCCCCGCGCTGATCCCCAGGCGGTCGAACAGCCTCAGCCGGAGCGAGCGATAGAGCTCCGCGCACAGCTCGCCTTCGGCGCCGGCGCGCGCGTAGAGCTCGCCGAGCTGGGCGACGTACTCGGCCTGCGAATGCCCCCGCTTCTCCGAGAGCGGCCGCGGCACTCCGAAGCGCCTGCCGAAGGCGAAGGCCAGGGCCGCGGCCGCGATCGCGAGCTGGACGAGGAGCGGCCCTGCGGCGCCCGCGAGGCCGCGCCCCGATTCGGGAGCCGAGTGGTGGTACTCGTCGAAGTAGATGGGTCCGCGCGCGGCGAGGTTCGCCCAAAACTGCAAGTTGTCGCCGAGCGCGATCCTCCGATTCTCCGCCAAGTCGCTGCCGGCGAGCAGGACGACCGAGCCCTGGCCCGGGACCAGCTCCACCGCGAACGGCGCGCCCGAAGCGCCGGCGAGCGGCGCGGAGGTGGGGGCGCTGGTCTCCACCCCGTCATCCGCCGCGACCCGGAGGCTGCTCACGCCCTTGAGCAGGGGCGAGGGCAGCCAGGGCTCGGCGGGGGCGCCGGTGGGGTCAGGCGGGCCGGGCTGGCGCTCGAGGAGCCGCTTGAGGCCGCGGTCGAGCTGGACGGCGTCGAGCAGCGCCTTAGGTTTGGGGCCGAAGATCCACCTGAGCTCGAGCCACGAGTCGATGGCCTGCTTTCGGACGTGCCTCGGCGCCGCATAGACGAACGTGTTGCCGCGCTCGACGAACGCGCGCAGCGCCGCGAGCTCCTTGGGGCTCATGCCCCGGCGCGTGGGGGCCAGCGCGACGAGGACTGCCGCGTCGGCCGGAAGCTCGGTGTACGGGCGGTCGAGGATGCGCGGGGCGGCGCCCGTCTCCTCGAAGTAGGCGAACAGCGCTCGGGCGCCGCGGGTGGCCGAGTTCCTGACGCTGGGGAGCGGGGAGTCGGCGGCGCGGAGCTCGCGGCTGCGAAGGCCCGCGGCGCTGCCGGCGACCAACGCCAGCGCGAACGCGAAGAGGGCCCCGGTGCGCCAGCGCCTCACGGCGCGCCTCGCTCGGCCGCGGCGCGCGCGCACAGCTCGAAGGCCTGGTCCACGAAGGCATGCGCCTCCTCGCGGCTCACCGGGCGCAGCCCGTACCAGACGCGGTCGTACAGCCCCAGGAGCTCCTGCGCCCGCTGCGAGAGCGCCGCGGTGCCGCCGCGCGCGGCGATCTGCTCGGCGAGCTCGCGGTTGGTCGCGCTGCGCCCTGGCGAGGAGAGGCGCAGGCGCTCGAGCGTGGCCAAAAGGGTGAGCAGCCCCAGCCGGAGCGCCTCGCGGCCGTCGCCCGCCGCCAGCGCTTCGGCGGCGCGGGAGCGGTAGTTCTCGGGGTCGCCCGCGGCGAGCGTGACGGGCTGGGCCCTCTGCGGCCGCGGGCGCCGGCGGCCGAGGGCGGTGCGCGCCATCCGCAGCGCCAGGAAGATGGCGAAGAGGCAGGCGCCCAGGAGGAACAGCGCGCGCACGGAGATGGCGGTCGCCTGCAGGCCTTCGTTCGCTGTGAAGAGGTCGCGCAGCCACGCCGCGGCTCTCGTGAACAGCTGGTAGAGCAGGGTGTCGTCCGGCGACCGGCGCTGGTATTCGGGGCGGCTGAGAATGGCGACCAGGCGCGCGCGATCGACCGCGACCGGGGGCGTCGGGTCCTCGCCCATGACGCCGCAGGTGAAGAAGAGCCGTCCCGCGAGCTTCTGCGCCGCCGCCTCGAGCGCCGGCCGGGGCCTGCCGGGGCCGAGCTCCGCCTCGAGGTCCGCGAGCCACGGGAGCTGCAGCCTCACGCCGCGGACCTCCTGGCCGGTGAGAAGGCGCGCTTCGCGAAGCACCGCCAGCGCTCCTGCCGACAAGTCGGCGTCGGCCTTGGCGGTGGGCAGCGCCTGAGCCCTCTGGGCGAGCGACGCGCAGGCGGCTTGCAACGCGGCAGGGCTCTCTGCGCGCGCCGCGCCGCCGCCGAGCGCGAGGAGGGCCGCCCAACCCGCGGCGAGCCGCCTCGACGAGCCCGACCCCAGGCGCCCCGCCAGGAGCTCGAGATCGAAGCCTTCCTTGCGGATGCGCAGATCGAAATAGAAGACGATCACCGCGAGCATGCCGTACGGCATCGCCGCAGCTTGGACCAAGACCTGGAATAGCTCGGCCGGGATGACCGCCCAGAGGGGAACGCGGACAGGGTCGTAGGTCTCCGGCGCGAGCGGCGAGGCGCCGTAGGCGGCGCTCACGAGGAGCGTCGGCAGCGACGAGACGACCGCGATGGAGACCCCGATGCAGAGGTTCACGGCGTGGACGAGCGACGCCCGGACCTTGCAGTTGTCGAAGAAGGTCGGCCCCAAAGAGCCCGACATCAGCCGGGCGCTGCGGCGAATGGCGGAGACGAACGAGAGGCGCTCGATGATCACCACTTCGCTCGACAGCGCGTACGTGAGCACGAGCCAAAGCCCGGCGGCGAGCACCGCGAGGCCGGCGACGGCGAGCCCCCCGATGAGCACCGCCACCCGCGCGGCCGGCGAGCCCAGCCAGAACGAGGCCATGGCGATCGCGAGGCCCGGGAGAGACGAGAGGGCGACCAGGAGCCCGCTCCAGAGGAAGACCAGCAGGGACGTGCCGAGCACCTGGGGCGACCGCGCCAAGGCGTCCTTCAGAGCGCTCTTCACCTCGATGCGCTCGCCCAGGAAAGCGCGACCGGCCGCGGAGGTCAGCGCCGCCGCCGCGAGCTGGTAGAGCGCGAGCGCCACGGCGAGGTAGGCCAGCGCGCCGCCGGCGAGCCAGAGGAGTTGGTCCGGCGTGGGGAGCTCTCCGCGAAAAGCCCCGGGCCGCGTCAGGACCGGCGCCTTCTCCTGTAGGAGCGATTCGAACAGCCGCGCCGCGGCGTAAGCAGGGGCCTGGAACACGAGCGCCAGGCCGAACAGGGCGAAGAAGCTCGAGCGGAAGAGCTGGAGGGCGCGGTCGAGGATCTCGCCGGGCGACAGGGGGCGCAGGGCAGGCGGGGCGGCCGCGGCGTCGGCGGGTACCGTGGTGGGGAGGGGCGCTTCCAGGGGTCGGCTCCTTTGAGCGGCTCGGACCTTGGCCGCGAGCTCAGACATCTTGAGCCGAGCTGGAGGCGGCGACGCAAGACATCGCTCGAGTCCACCGCTCCCAGCCCGGCCGCCGGGCGCGCCGCGGCGTGAGCGCCTGCGGGATTCCGGTTCGCGGCATCGCCTCCGCCGAGCGTCGATAGCTTGACAGAGTCTGCAGGAGCCGCGGCTCTGGGCCTTGGGCGTCGCCGGCGCTGGGGTATAAGCCCCCCATGTCGCTGCGCTGCAGCAACTGCCAGAGGGATGCTCCCGAGGGCGCGCGATTCTGTGCCGACTGCGGCAGCGCGGTGGTGCGCGCGTGCCATGGGTCCGAGCCGGCCGATCCTCTGATCGGCAAGACGCTCAAGCGGACGTACCTCGTGGAAGAGGTCATCGGCGTCGGCGGGATGGGGAAGGTCTACAAGGCCACGCACCTTGCGCTCGACGTGAAGGTGGCGCTCAAGGTGCTGAAGCGGGAGCTGCTCCACAATGCCGCGCTGGTACAGCGGTTCCACCGCGAGGCCAAGGCGGCCTCCAGGCTGCGCCATGCCAACGTGATCGGCGTGACCGACTTCGGACAGACCGAGGACGGCACGCTCTTCATCGCCATGGAGCTCGTCCACGGCAGGGGTCTCGGGAAGATCATCGCCGAGGAGGCCCCGTTTCCCGAGGCGCGCGCCGTCCGGATCGGGACGCAGATCCTGGCCGCGCTGGTGGAGGCGCACTCCGCCGGCGTGCTCCACCGGGACCTCAAGCCCGAGAACGTCATGGTCGAGCCGCGGCGCGATGAGCCGGACTCGGTCAAGGTTATCGACTTCGGGATCGCGAAGATCCAGGCGCCGGAGAAGGGCGAGAGCTCGCTGACGCAGGCCGGCATGGTCTGGGGAACTCCGAGCTACATGAGCCCGGAGCAGTGGAGCCAAGAGAACCTGGACGCCCGCTCCGACCTGTACTCGGTGGGCGTGATCCTCTACGAGATGTTGGCCGGGCAGAAGCCGCACAAAGCCGACACGCCTTTGGCGACGATCAAGCGGCTGCAGGCCCAGCGGCCCATCCCGCCGCACCAATGCCGCCCGGGCATCACCGTCTCCGCGCCGCTGGAAGCCTTGGTTCTGCGGGCGCTCTCGTTCCACCGAGCCGACCGGCCGGCGTCCGCCGCCGAGATGAAGGCCGCTCTATGCGCCTGCCGACCCGCGGGCAGGCCGCCGCCGATTCCGGTGGAGACCGCCGAGCAGCGGGCTCCGGAGACGAAGGGTTTGCCTGCACTTGTCGCGGGAGTGGTCGAGGACGCCGAGCGGGCCCCGGCATCCCCGACCGCACCTCGGATTGCACCTGGGACGGCGCGCCGGACCGCACCTCGGACCGCGCTCCCCTTGCCAAGCGTCAAAGGGGCTTCGCGCCTCTTGGGCGCCCTCTCCCGCCGCCGGTGGCCGACCGCTGCCGCGGCGGCGGCGGGGGTCGTCGTCGGGCTCGCGGTGTGGCTCTCGCAAAGGTCCTCCACGGGAGGGGCGGCCCGAGTGCCGGCCTCTCTGCCCGAGACGACCGCCGCCGCGCTTCCCCCCGCGTCCCTGGCGGCGGATCCCGAGGCGATGAAGAGCTCAGGTCAGGGCTCGCGCGGTCTTCGCCCCGTCGGCCCGTCGGCCGAGGCGATGTCGGGCCGCGCGGGCGGCATGGCGGCTCGCCCGGCGCCCTCGATCGAGGGCGTCCGCGCGAAGGTCGCGATTCGAGCGCAAGCGGTTACCCTGGCGCCCGCCCAGCTGCGGCCCGAGAAGGCGATGCCCGAGCGCGAGCGCGCTCTTGTCCGCTTGGGGTCGCCGAGCTCCACCCCGGTTCCCGAAGGGGTGGATGCAGCCCTCGTGGCTGCGCGCGACGAGGCCCTCCGGGCCGAAGGCCGAGGTGTCCTGTCGCCGACTGATGCCGCGAACGCCTGGGAGCGGGTCGCCGGTGCGGGTGGATGGAATCCTTTCAAAGCCGACGCTCAGGCGCGCGCGGCGCAGTGGCGGGCGCGCGCGAAAGACGAATCCCTGCACCTCAGCATGCTCATGCCGCTCTCGAGCGTCCCCGTGGAGCAGAAGCTTCAGCTTCTCCTGGCCTATTGTCCGAATCACAGCGAGGAGGACTATTTGAAGCTCCTTCGCGCCGTGCCCAAAGACGAGCGCGCCAAGCTCGAGGCCCCGCTCTTCGACCTTTGTGTCCGGAGCAAGCTCATCGGAGTTTGGCGAGGAAATACCTCCGTGAGCGAAATGTGGATCGGCCGCGACGCCCAGGTGACGCTCATCTATCGCGGCGACACCCTGACCTCGCGCTTTCGTTCGACGAAGAGCGGGCGCGGCATCGAGTTTTCGGCGCAGATGCCGGCCGGCGAGTGGTGCGCGTTCGAGGTGAATCTCGCGCGATCCGATGAAATCGAGGGAACGTCCTATTGCTTCGACTCGGCCAGGGACGACGTTTGGCTGCTCCAGCGCGACCTGAGCGAGGGGCGGGCCCGGCGATAGAGCAAAAGGTCGCCGCAGCTCGCGGCGGATGAATGACGTGAATCGCAAGAATGGCGGAAACATTCGGCCCGAAGCGATGAAGGCGCCTCCAGGCCCCGCGCGACCTCAACCGTGAAACGCG
This sequence comes from uncultured delta proteobacterium, assembly GCA_963772225.1. GTDB lineage: Bacteria > Myxococcota > Myxococcia > Myxococcales > UBA5297 > CAVYWD01. The sequence continues at coordinate 128,521 of CAVYWD010000002.1, forward strand.
CGCCAGAGCGCGCCTGCCGCCCCCGCGGGGTCCTCCGCCGAGTTGACCGCGCCGATGCACGCCACGCCGGAAAATCCGAGGCCGCGCAGCGAGCCGGCGTTCGAGGCCTCGATCCCCCCCAGCGCCACCAGCGGCAGGCCCAGGCCGAGCGCCGCGGGCAGCTGGTGGGTTCCCACAGGCGGCCCGTACTGCTTCTTCGAAGCCGTCTCGAACACCGGGCCGAAGGTGGCGAAGTCGGCGCCGGCTTGGCGCGCGCGAATCTCCTCGGGCGAGTGACAGGAGACGCCGATGCGCGCGCCGGGCCCGAGGAGCTTTCGGGCCGCGCTCGCCGGCAGCGAGGTCCCGGAGAGGTGCACGCCGTCGGCGCCGAAGGCGAGCGCCACGTCGACGCGGTCGTTGACGAGCAGCATTGCCCCGCGGGCCCGGCACACCTCGAGCAACGCCCGCCCGAGCTCGAAGAGCTCCCGCGCGCCCAGGTCCTTCTCTCGGAGCTGGACGGCGGCGCTGCCGCGAGGCACGCCATCCAGGGCCCGCGCCATCTGCTCCGGCAGCGGCCGCGGCGAGGTCCGGCGGTCGGTGATGAGGTAGAGCGCCGGCGCCCAGCTCACCCGATGAGCCCGTCGACCGGGCTGGAGGCGGAGCCGTAGAGCTTTCGCGGAATCCGGCCCGCGAGGAACGCGTCGCGCCCGGCTTCGACCGCCTTGCGCATCGCCGCGGCCATGAGCACGGGATTCTTGGCGCTGGCGACCGCGGTGTTCAGCAGCACGCCGTGGCAGCCCAGCTCCAGGGCGACGGCCGCGTCCGAGGCCGTGCCCACGCCCGCGTCGACGATGACCGGCACCTTCACCGTCTCCAGGATGATGCGCAGGTTGTGCGGGTTGCGAATCCCCAGCCCGGAGCCGATGGGCGCGGCCAGCGGCATCACCGCCGCGCAGCCGATGTCCTCCAGCCGCTTGCACGCGATTGGGTCGTCGGTGATGTACGGCAGGACGGTGAAGCCCTCCTTCACCAAGATGCGCGCGGCGGCGAGCGTCTGCTCCACGTCGGGGAAGAGCGTCTTCGGGTCGCCCAGCACCTCGAGCTTGACCAGGTCGCCTAGGGAGAGCTCGCGCGCCAGCCGGCAGGTCCGCACCGCGTCGTCGGCGGTGAAGCAGCCCGCCGTGTTCGGCAGCAGGGTGCGCTCCTTCTGGTCGATCCAATGGAGCATGGAGGCCTCGCCCTGGGCCTTCAGGTCGAGCCGCCGCACCGCCACCGTGACCACCTGCGCGCCGGACGCCTCGTGCGCGGCCTTCATGGTGGCGAAGTCGGGGTACTTGCCGGTTCCGATGAACAGCCGCGAGCGAAACGCGCGCCCGCCGATTTGCAGCTCGTCTGCCATGGGGGATTCTCCTAGCCGCCGCCGACGAAGCCGACGATCTCCACGCGGTCGCCGGTGGAGAGCCGCCGCGCGCCGTGCTCGGCGCGGCCCACCACCTCGCGGTTCACCTCCACCGCGACGCGGCCCCGCGAGATTTGGAGATGCTCGAGCAGCTCCGCGATGGACAGCCCCTCGGGCACCTCGACGGCTTCTCCGTTGACTTCGAGTTTCATCGCGGCAGGTAGATAGTCGCGGGCCCGGGAAGCTGTCAATCGAGCCTTGGGCGCTTGACCCTCCCGTTTGGCGCCTCCTACAGTGGCTGGCTCAAGGCCTGGACAGGTGACTCATCATGCGGCATCGCGAGCTGCTCAAGCGGGTCTCCATCTTCGCCGACCTCGACGACGAGGCGATCGGCGGCTTGGAGCGCCTCGCCTTCGAGAGGACCTACGCCCGGGACAACATCATCGTCAGCCAGGAGGACCCGGGCGACGCGCTGTTCGTCGTCTGCAGCGGCAAGGTCAAGGTGGTGCTCTACGGCGAGTCCGGCCGCGAGGTCATCCTCTCCCTCTTCAGCCCCGGCGAATTCTTCGGCGAGATGGCGCTGCTCGACAACCAGCCGCGCTCGGCCAACGTCATCGCGGTCGTGCCTTCCACGCTCCTGGTCCTCGAGCGGCGCGCGTTCGCCGAGCACTTGGAGCGCCACCCCAAGACGGCGCTCAAGATCCTGGCCGAGATGAGCCGGCGCCTGCGGCGCGCTGACTCGGCCATCGGCGACCTGGCGCTGGTCGACGTGCTGGGCCGCGTGGCGCGCTTCCTGCGTGAGCTGGCGGACGCCGAGGGCGAGAAGGCCGACGGCTGCGTCATCATCCGCAATAGGCCCACCCAACAAGACATCGCCTCGATGATCGGCACCTCGCGCGAGACGGTCTCGCGCGCCCTGTCCGACTTCCAGCGGCGCGGCTTCCTGGAGATGAGCGGCCGGAAGATCGTCCTCTTCGAAGGGTTCGCCGGCCCGGACGACGCGCGGGCGTAGCCCATGGCCAAGGCGCTGTCCTACCGGATGGAGCCCGGCCCCGGCAAAAGCGTCCTTCGGCTGGAAGGCCGCGTGGACCGCTCCGTGGCGCGCGAGCTCTTCGAGCTGCTCGACCGCGCGCAGGGCGCCGTGGCGCTGGACCTGAGCGCCGTCGAGGAGCTGGACAGCGCGGCGGTGGCGGCGCTGGTGCGGGGTTGGCGCCGCTCGCGGGAGAAGGGAGGCGCGCTCTCGGTCCAGGCCGCGAGCCAGGCGGCCCGCCGCTCGCTCTCGATGTTCCGCCTGCGCGACGCGCCCGCGGCGGAGCCTCCGCCCACGTTCTTCGAGATGTCCGGCGGCCGGGCTCTCGAGGCCGCTCGCGGCGTCCGGGACCTCGCCCAGCTCGCCGCGGACGCCAGCGCTCTGCTGCTGCGCGCGCTCTTGCGCCCGTCGCTGCTGCGGCCTTCGGCCGTGGCCGAGCAGGCCATCGACATCGGCTCGAAGGCGCTGCCCATCGTCGCCCTCATCGCGTTCCTGGTGGGGCTGACGCTCGCCTTCCAGTCGGCCTACCAGCTCCGGCAGTTCGGCGCGGCCATCTTCGTGGCGAACCTGATCGGCGTGTCGGTCATCCGCGAGATGGGCCCGCTGATGACGGCCATTTTGGTGGCCGGCCGCTCGGGGTCGTCCATCGCCGCGGAGATCTCCACGATGAAGGTCTCCGAGGAGATCGACGCGCTCACGGTGATGGGCGTGGACCCGCTCGCCTACCTCGCGCTCCCGCGGATGTTCGCCATCCTCGCGACCCTGCCGCTCCTCACGGTGCTGGCCGACGCGTTCGGGGTCCTGGGCGGGTTCCTGGTGGGCGTCGTCTACCTCGACCTCTCTCCGGCGGCGTTCCTCAACCAGATGCTGGATGCGCTTTCGCCCAAGGACGTCCTGACCGGCATCGCCAAAAGCCTGGCGTTCGCCTGGGGCATCGGGCTCATCGGGCTCTTCTTCGGCTTTCGGGTCCAGGGCGGCGCGGCGGAGGTGGGGCGGACGACGACGGCCTCGGTGGTCGCCTCCATCTTCTTCATCATCGTGGCCGACTGCGCGTTCAGCGTGCTGTTCTACATCGTGCTCTAAGAGGGGCGCCGCCCGTCTCGAGGTCGCCTATGAGCGCTGAGCCCAACGGGAGCCCGCCGAGCCGCCCGAGCGCGCTGGAGGTTCGGGGCCTGGTCGCGCGCTACGGCGAGCGCACCATCCTCGACGGCGTGGACCTCACCGTGCAGCCGGGCGAGGTCCGGGTCATCCTCGGGGGCTCGGGCTGCGGGAAGAGCACGCTGCTCAAGCACTGCATCGGCCTGGCGCAGCCGGCGGGCGGGAGCGTCACGCTGCTGGGCGAAAAGCTGGCGGAGGTGGAGGGCGCCGCGCGCGAGCAGCTGCTCACGCGCATCGGCGTCCTGTTTCAGTACGGGGCGCTCTTGGGCTCGCTCACCATCGCGGAGAACGTCGCGCTGCCGCTGCGCGAGCATACCGACCTGCCGGCGGAGGTCATCGCCGAGGCGGTGCGCCTGAAGCTCGCGCTGGTGGAGCTCAGCCACGCCGAGCACCTGCTCCCCTCCGAGCTGTCGGGCGGCATGCGCAAGCGCGCGGCGCTCGCAAGGGCCATGGCGCTGGACCCGCAGATCCTCTTCTGCGACGAGCCGTCCGCGGGCCTCGACCCGCTCACCAGCGCCGAGCTCGACGAGCTCATCCTGCGGCTCAAGGACCGGTTCGGCATGGCGGTGGTGGTGGTCACGCACGAGCTGGCGAGCATCGAGAAGATCTCCGATGAGGTGCTGATGCTCTCCGGGGGGAAGGTGATCGCCGACGGGCCGCTGGCCGAGGTGAAGAGGGCCGACCAGCCGGAGATTCGCGCGTTCTTCGGGCGAGTCGCGGCGGGCGAGATGCGCCGCGAGCAGAGCGCGTTGGAGGCGCTGGAAGGGGACTTCCCGAAGTGAACACCAGGGCCTGGATTGCGGTGGCCATTTTCGTGTCCACTGCAGACGAAGATACCGGCGTGTTGCGGTGAGCACCTAGAAACGCGGCGCCCTTGAAATGCGAGGATTGAGATGGCGAGTCGTTCCATCCGGCTGTTTCTCATCGATGGCTCTCCGCAAGGAATGCGCACCGCCGAGGTCGGGAACTGGACCGGGCTCTCGCTGGTTTGTCCCCGCACTGACCTGGTGAGGCTCGGGAGACGCGACGCCGTCCGTGCGACGGGTGTCTATTTGCTGATTGGTCCCTCGGAAGCGCTCGCGTCACGGCTTAAGGTCTACATCGGTGAGGCCGATGACGTGTGGAATCGGCTGCAGACACACGACAGCAAGAAGGACTGGTGGACATGGGTCGTCGTGTTCGTGTCGAAGGACGAGAATCTCACCAAGGCCCACGTTCGATGGCTTGAGGCGAAGCTCGTCCGGGAAGTGAAAGAAGCGAAGCGCGCCGACCTCGACAACGACGTCGAGCCAGGCGGCGGGCGCCTTCCGGAAGCCGACGCCTCTGATATGGAGACCTTCCTGGAATACATTCGATTATTACTGCCCACCGTCGGCGCCGACGTGCTCGGGGCAGGTGGGAATGCGCTTACGATCGATCGAGGCCTCGTACTGGAGTTGAAGTGGGAGGACGCGAAGGCCGAGTGCGTGTTGCGCGACAGCAAGTTCGTCGTTCGAAAGGGTTCTACCGCGCGAGTCAAGGAGGTCGACTCGCTCGGGGATGGCACGCGCGATCTTCGGCGCAAGTTGCGCGAAGACGGAGTGCTGGTCGCACAGGGTGCCGAGCTCCTGCAATTCTCCATCGACTACCCGTTCGACTCCCCGTCGGCGGCAGCCGGAGTCGTGGCTGGCACCGGACTGAATGGCCGCGCCGCGTGGAGGGTGAAGGGCGAGGGAGTCGCGTACAAAGAGTGGCAGGAGAGACAGGTCGGGGGCGAACCTACTCCATAGCAGGCAGTGCCGAGGTCACCCCAGGCCGCGACTCTTGGAGAGGCGCGCCGATCGGTCGGCTTCGAGGCGATTGCTGGGGTGCGCTCCAGCATTCTCCGCCAAGAGACGGCACGCCTACCCAGGTTCGCCTTCGCGCCCCGAAAGTGGAAGACTTGCACGTTCCTGTTTCCCTCCCGGCGGCGTCGCCCGGGCGAAGGCGAGGTCTGACGGCTCGATGGCGGTGACCAGGGCACAGAAGGCGCGGCTCGGAATCTTCGTGGCGGTGAGCACGGCGCTCTTCTTGGGCGCGCTGGGCCTCTTGGCGGGCTCGCGGCTGGGCCAGAAGCACGACCACTACGCCGTCCGCTTCTCCGAGGCGAGCCAGTCGCTGAGCGGCCTGGAAGTGGGCGCGCCCGTGAAGTACAGCGGCATCCGCGTCGGGCGCGTCGACTCGCTGGCGGTCGACCCGAAGGACGTCTCGGTGCTGGTGGTCACGCTCTCGCTCAACGCCCACACGCCGGTGGCGGAGGACAGCGTCGCCTCGGCCGCCTCGCAGGGCATCACCGGCCTCAAGTACATCGAGCTGAGTCGCGGCTCGCGCGGCGCGCGGATCCGCTCCCCGGGCGAGGTGATCCCCGCGGGGTCCTCGGTCTTCGACCAGCTCACCGACGACGCGGCGAACATCGCGCAGAAGGTCGACGCGCTGGTCGACAACCTGAACCAGCTCACCAATCCGCGGATGCGCGAGCGGGTCGTGGCGGTGCTCGACAACACGGCCCGGCTGACGGCTTCGGCGGAGGCCACGATGAGCGAGAGCCGCGGCAACCTGCGCGAGCTCGCCGGAAAGGTCGGGCGAGCGTCCGATCAGATTCGAGGCGTTGGCCGGCGACCTGCGGGGCACCGCGGGGCGCGTCAACGTCCTGCTCGACGGGGCTCAGCCGCAGGTGCAGCGCCTGCTGCAAGACTCGGCGGCGCTCGTCGAAGAGCTCCGAAAGAGCCGCGCGCAGCTCGACCAGGTGCTCGCCTCCGCCCAGGTCGCGCTGGGAGACGAGGGCGCCACCCGGGCGGTGCGCTCGACGAACGCGCTCATGGAGCGCGGCTCGCTCATCCTCCAGCAGAGCCAGGAGGAGATCGACGAGACGCTCGCGCACCTGAGAGACGCGAGCGACAACCTGAGCGCGTTCTCGCAGCGCATCCGCGAGGACCCCTCGCTGCTCCTGCGCGGCGGCGAGGAGAAGCGGCCCCGGGAGGCCTCCGACCGATGAAGACTTCGACGCCGCTTCTCGCGCTGGCGCTGGCGGCCGCGGGCTGCGCGTACGCCCCGCCGCGCCACTACTACATGCTGAGCTCCCCGCTGCCTCCCGCCGCAGCAGCGGCGCCGCATCCCTTCACCCTTCGCGTGAAGGACCTGAGCGTGGGCGCGGCGTACGCGGGCGACGCGATGGTGGTGCGGCAGGACGCGAACGAGATCGCGTACTACCAGGAGCGGCGCTGGACCGACCGTCCGCAGCGCATGGTGAGCGACGCCATCCGCAAGCACCTGCGCGCGGCGGGCCTTTTCCAGCAGGTCACCGAACGGCTCACCGACAAGGCGCCGGACTTCACCCTCGAGGGCGCGCTCGACGCCATCGAGGAGCAGGGCGCGGACGGCGCGAGCTTTGCGCACCTCGCTCTCAGCCTGCAGCTCGTGCGGGCTTCGGACGGCAAGGTGATCTGGCAGCACGAGCTCGACCGGCGAAAGAAGGTGGACGGGCAGGGCGGCCGATTGGTCGTCCGCGCGCTCAGCGCGCTGCTCGAGCAGGAGATGGGCGAAGTGGTGGCGGGGCTCGACGCGGTTCTGGGCGATCGCGCCGCTCCGGCCCAGGCGCCGCAGCCGACCAGGGCCGCGACCGCGCCGTAGTCCCTTCGCCGCGAGCTCTTGTGCAGGCTGGCAAAAACTCCAGACTCCAGCTCCAGGGAGCCTAAGGCAACCCTCTTTGTTTCGGCTACGCCGGGTTAGGGCGTTGAGAAGAACGCGAAAGCGGGGCTGATGGCCCATGCGGCTTGACACCGTTCATCGATCGAAAGAACGTAACTGACACGGTGGTTGTCGACGAAGTTCGGACTTCGCAGCTCTTTGCATCTCAGGTCGGCGCCCTTGGAAGACGAAGAAGCGGATTCACGAAGAGTATTGGCCGTACCCGCAGCCCCAGCCACATCGAAGGGGGCCGCGCCGTGCAATTGACCGTGCGCGACGCCGCAGCGATCTTGCGAATCTCGGAGCGCAAGCTCTACGGCCTGGTCGACGACGGCGAGATCCCGCACTTCCGCGCCAACGACCAGGTCCGCTTCAACCAGACCGAGCTGCTCGAGTGGGCGATGACGCGGCGGCTGCCCATCTCCAGCGCCTTCTTCGAGGGCGAAGAGAGCGGAGCGGCTCCCGGCCTGAGCCTCGCGCGCGCGCTGGCGGCCGGCGGCATCCACCATGGCGTGCCCGGGGCTGATCGCGACGCGGCGCTCCGAGAGGTCGTGGCTCGCATGCCTTTGGAGACCCAGGACGACCGCGAGATGATCCTCGGCATCCTCCTCGCCCGAGAGGCCTGCGGCTCGACCGGCGTGGGCGACGGCATCGCCATTCCCCACGTGCGCAGCCCCATCGTCGACGGCACCTCGGCCGGCGCGGTCACCTTGTGCACCCTGCAGCAGCCGGTGCAGTTCGGGGCGCTCGACGGCCAGCCGGTCCACACGCTGTTCTCCATCGTGAGCCCCACCATCCAGTCGCACCTGATGCTGCTGGGGCGCGTGGCCACGGCGCTCCACGACGGCGGCTTTCGAGGCGCGGTCTTGCGCCGGGCGCCCGCGGGCGAGCTCTTGCGAGAGGCCGAGCGCCTGGACGCGGCCGCCGGCGCGCATCCTTCCGAGAGGTCGGCGCCATGAACGCCGCTCTGGTCGTCGCCGCCATCGGCCTGGCTGGCTTTTCGGGCGTGCCCGGCCTGTTCTCGCCTCGCTCGGGCCGCGCCGGCGAGCGCGCGGCGGCGCTGCTGATGGCGGCGGCCGCGGCGCTGGCCGTCGCCGGCTCGGTCCGAACGCTCGCCGCGGGCTCCGCCCAGATGCTGCGCGCGGGCTGGCCGGTCCCCGGCGGCGAGCTCGCGGTGCGGCTGGACGCCGTGGCGGCGGTCTTCGTCATTCAGGTCTTCGCCGGCGCCGCCCTCGGGTCCCTCTACGGCCTCGACTACTGGAGCCAGCGCGAGCACCCGCACAACGGCCGCAAGCTGCGCCTCTTCTACGGGCTCGTCACCGCGGGCATGGGCCTGGTCGTCGTGGCGGCCAACAGCGTCTTCTTCCTGCTGGGCTGGGAGGTGATGGCCCTCGCCGCGTTCCTGGCGCTCACGACCGAAGACGAGCGCTCCCCGGTGCGGGAGGCGGGCTACCTGTACCTCGCCGCGACGCACGTGGGGACGTTGTGCCTGTTCGCCCTGTTCGCGCTCCTGCAGGCGTCGTCGGGCTCCTTTTCCTTCGGCGCCGCGGTGAGCCTGGCTCCCTCAGGCGTGACGTCCGCCATCTTCGTCCTGGCGCTCGTCGGGTTCGGGATGAAGGCGGGAATCATGCCGCTGCACGTCTGGCTGCCCGGCGCGCACGCCCGGGCGCCGACGCACCTCTCGGCCCTGATGTCGGGCATTCTTCTCAAGATCGGCGTCTACGGCCTTGTGCGCTTGGGCTCCATGCTCTCCGCGCCGCCGCTCTGGTATGGCTTCGCGGTCCTGGCGCTGGGCGCGGCATCGGCGGTGCTCGGCGTCGCCTTCGCCATCGGCCAGCACGACCTGAAGCGTCTGCTCGCGTACCACAGCGTCGAGAACATCGGCATCATCTTCATGGGCCTGGGCCTCGCGCTGCTGGGTAAGAGCGCGGACCGGCCGGAGCTGATCGCGCTGGGCCTGGCCGGCGCGCTCCTGCACGTGTGGAACCACGGCCTGTTCAAGGCCCTGCTGTTCCTGAGCGCCGGCGCCGTCATCCACGCCACGCACACCCAGGATATCGACGCGCTCGGCGGGCTGCTCCCCAAGATGCCGCGGACCGCGGCGCTCTTCCTCGTCGGCGCCACGGCCATTTGCGGGCTCCCGCCGCTCAACGGATTCGTCAGCGAGCTCTTCATCTACCTGGGCCTCGCGCGCTCCATGGCGGTCCCGGGCGCCCGCGGCTGGACGCTGATGGGGCTCGCGCTCCCGGTCCTGGCGCTGGTGGGCGCGCTCGCGTCGGCGTGCTTCGCCAAGGCCTTCGGCGCGGTGTTCCTGGGCGCGCCGCGCTCCCGGCACTGCGACTCGGCGCACGAGCCCGGCCCTCTCATGCTCGGGCCCATGGCGGCGCTGGCGGCGGCCTGTGTCGCCATCGGCGTCGCGCCCGCGCTCGTCGCGCCGGCCCTCGAAGCTGCGGTCCGCGCGTGGGCGGCCGCCGACGCCGTTCCGCTCGCCCAGCTGGCGCCGCTGCGCCAGGTTTCGCTGGGCGCGGGGCTGCTCCTGCTCTTCGTCGCCGCCGGCGCGACCTGGCTTTCGCGGCGGCCGGGGCCCAAGAAGACCGCGCTCACCTGGGACTGCGGCTACGCCGCCCCGACCGCGCGGATGCAGTACACCGCCTCGTCGTTTGCCGAGGGCCTGGTGCGCCTCTTCGCCTTCGCGCTGATGCCGCGGGCGAAGGGCCCGGTCGTCGAAGGCCCTTTCCCGGCTCGAGCCGAGTTCCAGAGCGAGGTGCCAGACGCCGTGCTCGACCGCGCGCTGCTGCCGCTCTCGGGCTCGGCCGCCAGGGCCCTCGCGTCGCTCAAGTGGATCCAGCGCGGAAACATCCACCTCTATCTCGCGTACATCGTGGGGGCGGTCGTCGTGCTCATGGTGTGGGCCATGCGGGTCAGGGCCTGATGCCTTCGCCCCTGGACTTTGCGTTCCGCGCCCTGGTCCACGCCCTCGCGGTGGCGCTCTTCCCTCCGCTGCTCTTGGGCGTGATCAACAAGGTCAAGGCCGCGTTCGGAGGCCGGGTCGGCCCGCCGCTCCTTCAGCCGTACCACGACCTCCTCCGGCTCTTTCGCAAGGGCACGGTGATCAGCACCACCACGACCTGGGTCTTCAGGGCCGGGCCGGTGGTCTCGCTGGCGACGGCGCTGGCCGCGTCGCTGCTCCTGCCTCTGGGCGGAGGCGCGGCGCCGCTGTCGTTCTCCGGCGACTTCGTCCTCTTCGCGTATCTGTTGGGGCTGGGCCGGTTCTTCACCGTGCTCGCGGCGTTGGACACCGGCTCCGCCTTCGAGGGGATGGGCGCCTCGCGCGAGGCCACGTTCTCCGCGCTCGCCGAGCCCGCGCTCTTCCTGGGCCTGGTCGTGCTGGTGCGGACCTCGGGCTCGACCGCGCTGGGCTCGATGCTCGCAATCGGGTCGTCGGGCACGTGGGGGAGGGCGGGGGCGTCGCTGGTCCTGGTCGTCGCGAGCCTCCTGGTGGTGCTCCTGGCGGAGAGCAGCCGCATCCCGTTCGACGACCCCAACACGCACCTCGAGCTCACGATGATTCACGAGGTCATGGTGCTGGACCACAGCGGGCCGATGCTCGGGATGATCCAGTACGGCGCGAGCCTCAAGCTGTTCGTCCTGGGCTCGCTCGTCGTGAACCTGGTGCTCCCACTGGACGGGGCCGGGCTCGCCCTGAGCTGGCCTGCGTTCTTGGCGGGCATGCTCGGGCTGGCCGCCGCCATCGGCGTCGTCGAGTCGACCATGGCCCGGCTGCGCATGCTGCAGATCCCGAGCCTGCTCGTCGGGGCCTGTCTCTTGTCGGCCTTCGGCGTCGTGCTCCTGGCGAGGTGAACCGATGCGCGCGGTGATCGACCCTCTGCTCGTGGCGGTGCTCCTCACGAACTTCTACGTGCTGGGGACGAGCCGCCTGCGCGCCGTGGTCACCGGCACCGCGTTGCAGGGCGCGCTCCTCGGGGCGCTGGTCGTGGCGGTTCACGGCGAGGTCACGGCGGCGACCTGCCTCATCGCCGTCGGCGCGCTGCTGCTCAAGGCGGTGGGCATCCCCGCAATGCTGCTCCGGGCGATGCGCGACGCCGCCATCCGCCGCGAGGTCGACCCGGTCATCGGCTTCATCCCCACGCTGCTCTTGGGCGCGCTGGGTACGGGCCTCGCAGTGCTCTTCGCGAACGCGCTCCCGCTGGCGAGCTTTCACCGCGGGTCGCTGCTCATCCCGGCCTCGCTCTCCACGGTCCTCACCGGCTTCATCCTGCTGATCACGCGCCGCAAGGCCATCATGCAGGTCGGCGGGTACCTGGTGCTCGAGAACGGCATCTTCATCATGGGGCTCTCGCTGCTCCACGCCGTGCCGTTTCTGGTGGAGCTGGGCGCGCTGCTCGACCTCTTCGTCGGCATCTTCGTGATGGGCATCATCATCGAGCACATCTCCCGCAGCTTCTCCTCCTTGGACACGAGCCGCCTGAACTCGTTGAAGGACTGAACGCCAAAGTGGCCCTCGCGCTCATCGTCGCTCCGCTGCTCTTCGCCGCCCTGGCCTTGGCCGTGCCGTCGCAGCGCGTGCGCCCTTGGCTTTTGCCGGCCTGCGGCGCGACGCACCTGGCGCTGACCTTCGCCGCGCTGCGCGCGCCCCACGGGGTCGCCTTCGGAGGGTGGCTCGCGCTCGACGACCTGGGCCGGCTCCTGTTGCCCTTCGTGAGCTTGCTCTTCTTCTTGGCGTCGCTCTACGCGCCCGCGTACCTGGCGCTGCGCGCGGAGCGCAAGAACCGAGTCTTCGTCGCCGGCCTGCTGGCGGTGTTGGGCGTGATGACGCTGATCATCGAGGCGCAGCACCCGGGCCTGTTGTGGCTGGCCATGGAGACGAACACCCTGGCCACGGCGCCGCTCATCTATTTCAACAAGAACCCGCGTTCCATCGAGGCGACCTGGAAGTACCTGCTCATCGGCTCGGTGGGCATCGCCCTGTCGCTGCTCGGGACCTTCTTCTTGGCCTACGGCGCCCTGACCGCGGGCATCGACTCGTCGCTCTTCTTCAAAGACCTGATCCGCCAGGCCCCGCACATCTCCCGGCCCTGGCTGCACGCGGCGTTCGTCCTGCTCTTCGTCGGCTACGGCACGAAGATGGGCCTGGCCCCGATGCACACCTGGAAGCCCGACGCCTACGGCGAGGCGCCCGGGCTCGTCGGAGTCATCCTCGCCGGCGGCCTGACGAGCTGCGCGTTCCTGGCGGTGCTCCGCTCTTTCCAGATCTGCGCGGCCGCGGGCGACGCGCGCTTCGCCCAGGAGATCCTGGTGGCCGCGGGGCTCTTCTCCATGGCGGTGGCGGCGGCGTTCATGGTGCGCCAGCGCGACTACAAGCGGATGCTGGCGTACTCGAGCGTCGAGCACATGGGCATCCTGGTGCTCGGGGTGGGGCTCGGCAGCGCGGGCGTGCTCGGCGCGATGCTCCATCTGCTCAACAACGGCTTCACCAAAGGCGTGCTGTTCCTGTGCGCGGGCAACATCAACCGGGCGTATGGGTCGCGGCTCACCGGCGAGGTCACAGGCGTGCTGCGCAGGCTGCCGTGGACCGGCGCGCTCTTCCTGGCGGGCTTCTTCGCCATCACCGGCTCGCCGCCCTTCGCGCCGTTCGTGAGCGAGTTCGCCATCCTCCGAGCAGCGATGGGCTCGGAGCGCTACCTGGTCGGCGGCCTGTTCTTGGCGGCGATGCTCGTCGTCTTCCTGGGCATGGGCGCGACGGTCTTCGACCTGGTTCTGGGCGAGGCGGCGCGCGCGCCGGAGCCGCGGCGCGAGGGCGCGCGGGGGACCTCGCTGCTCACCGTGGGGCCGCCCGCTGCGTTCATGGCCCTGGTGCTGCTCCTGGGTCTCTACCTGCCGCCGCCGGTCGCCGAGCTGGTGCGGAATGCGGCGGCGTTCATCAGCGTGACGCCATGAGCGAGGGACCCCTGCGCGTCGCCAACGCCGTCGCCGTCGACCGCGCCGACGTGCCGGCGCTCGCGATGGACGAGCTCCGGGAGCTCGTCGTCACCGCCCCCGGACGGCGGCGCCGCGTGGCGGCGCTGTTCGCGTATCCGCGGCGTGATGGGCACGCGCTCCTCGCGGTCCTGGCGGCGGACGAGGAGGGCCAGCTCGAGCTCGCCTCCGCCGCCGTCGAGGGCGGCCGTTTCGAGTCGATGACGCCGGCCTGCCCGCAGGTGCACCTCTTCGAGCGGGAGATCTTCGAGCAGTGGGGCCTCCGGCCGGAGGGCCACCCCTGGCTCAAGCCGGTGCGCTGGGAGCGGCCGCGGGGCCCGGGCGGCGCCGCCGTCGAGCGCCCCCCGTGCGGCGTCGCCGACTTCTATCGGGTGGAGGGCGAGGAGGTGCACGAGGTCGCGGTGGGCCCGGTCCACGCCGGGGTCATCGAGCCGGGGCACTTCCGCTTCCAGTGCCACGGCGAGCGGGTGTTCCACTTGGAGGTCAGTCTCGGTTACCAGCATCGGGGCATCGAGAAGGCGGTGGTCGGCCCGCCGTCGGCGAAGTCGATGCGGCTCATGGAGGTGGCTGCGGGCGACTCGACGGCGGCGCACGCGACGGCGCATTGCCTGGCGCTCGAGGCGCTCGGCGGCGTCCGCCCGCCCGCCCGCGCCGAGGCCATCCGCGCCATCGCCCTCGAGCTGGAGAGGCTGGCGAACCACACGGGCGACCTGGGGGCGCTCGCCGGGGACGTGGGGTTCTTGCCGACGGCGAGCTTCTGCGGGCGGCTGCGCGGCGACTTCCTCAACCTCACGGCCGCGCTCTGTGGAAATCGCTTCGGCCGCGACCTCATCCGGCCCGGCGGCGTCCTGTTCGACGCAGGAGCTGAGCGCTCGAAGCTCATGGCCGAGCGCCTCGAGGCGGTGGAGAAGGACGTGGCGAGCGCCGTGGGGCTGCTCTGGAAGACCGCCTCGGTCCAGGCTCGCTTCGAGGACACGGGCCAGGTGAGCGAGGCGACGGCCCAGGAGCTCGGGCTGGTGGGGTTGGCGGCGCGCGCGAGCGGCCTCAAAAGGGACGACCGGAAGAACCACCCCTGGGGCATCTTCCGCTTCTCGCACATCCCGGTCTCGACGGGAGCGACCGGCGACGTGCACGCGCGGGCGTTCGTGCGCTGGCTGGAGATCGAGCGGTCGGCGGCGTTCGTGCGCCGGCTGCTGGGCGAGCTGCCCGGCGGCCCGATCCAAAGGCCACCGGGCCAACCGCGGCCGGACAAGCTCTGCGTCGCCCTCGTCGAGGGATGGCGGGGCGAGGTGTGCCACGTCGCCATGACCGACGCACAGGGGGCGCTCGAGGCCTACAAGGTCGTGGACCCGTCGTTTCACAACTGGTCCGGGCTCGCCCTGGCGCTCCGGGGCCAGCAGATCTCCGACTTCCCGCTGTGCAACAAGAGCTTCAACCTCTCGTACTGCGGGTTCGACCTCTAGGAAGGGTGAGGGACTTCCATGTTCAACGCCGTCCTCGAGCGCCTTCGCCAGGGCCATCGGACCGCGCGGTACCCGGCGGCGCCGCCCACCCTTCCAGATCGCTTTCGCGGGCTTCCGTCCATCGATTCCTCGCGATGCCCGAGCGGCTGCCGGGCCTGCGCGGACGCGTGCACCACCGGCGCCATCGAGGCGGGGGAGGCGGGGCTTCGGATCGACCTGGGCCGCTGCCTCTTCTGCACCGATTGCACGCGGGCCTGCGCACCCGGCGCGCTGAGCTTCACCGCCGAGCACCGGCTCGCGGCCCGCGCGCGCGAGGCGCTGCGCATTGGGCCGGGCGGGCTCGCGCGGGCGGAGGCGCTCGCGGGTGAGCTCAAGCGCCTCCTCGGCCGCTCGCTCAAGCTGCGGCAGGTGAGCGCCGGGGGCTGCAACGCCTGCGAGGCCGACGTGAACGTGCTCGCGACGCCGGTCTTCGACCTGGGGCGCTTCGGCATCCAGGTGGTGGCCTCGCCGCGGCACGCCGACGGGCTGCTGGTGACGGGGCCTGTGACCGAGAACATGAAGCTCGCCCTGGAGAAGACCTACAAAGCCGTGCCCGAGCCGCGCATCGTCATCGCGGTGGGCGCCTGCGCCATCTCCGGCGGGCTCTTCGCGGGGCATCCCGAAGCGCTGCAGGGGGCCGCCTCGGTCGTCCCGGTGGACCTGTTCATTCCGGGCTGCCCGCCGCATCCGTTCACGATCCTCGACGGGCTTCTGCGGCTCGTCGGGCGGATCGAGTAGACGTCGGGGCGGGCCCTCCGGACGTCGTGTGCGCCCGAGAGGTGCGAACGACCGGGCATGGACGATTCTGCGGACCCGCATCGCCGCCGCAGGCGGAAGGCGCCGGTCGCGCGCTCGACGGCAGCGCGCTCGACGAGCTCTTCGCGCCGGCCGCCGGAGTCGTCACCGCGGCGGTGCGGGCGCTCGAGGAGCAGGTCGGCGGTCTCGAGGTCTTGGCCTGCGCCTGGGGCTCGGCTGGGTGCGTGACCTGATGGTTGCCATCCATGTCTTCTGCGAGCAGAATGCCCTGTGGAGATGGGCGAATTGCACGGAAACCGTGAGCCGACGAAGACGCTTGGCCCGCAAACCGCTCGCCTCGTCGCGATCTTGCACGAGCGTGGGCGACCCGTGTTCACCCACGCCGACACGGAGGAGATCACCGGGCTCGCGCCGAAGTCGGCGCGCAACCTCGTGGCCGGCCTCGTCAATCGCGGTCTCGCAGCACGCCTGAAGCCCGGCCTGTTCGTCCTCGTGCCGTTCGAGCTGGGGCGCGAGCGGGAGTACCTCGGGAACCCTTACGTCGTCGCGCGCGAGCTTGCCGACACGCCTAACTACTACGTGTCGCACGCCTCCGCGATGGACCTGCATCAGATGGTCACGCAGCCACAGTTCGCGGTCTTCGTCACGTCGCCAAAGGCCATCCGGCCGCGCACCGTGCTCGGCACGGAGTTCCGCTTCGTGCGTTGCAAGCCGGAGGACATGTTCGGCGTCGTCGAGTTGTGGGCCACGAAGACCGAGCGCGTCCGCGTAAGCGACCTCGAGCGCACCGTGCTCGACGGCCTGAAGCAGCCCGAGCACTGCGGCGGGTTCACCGAGGTCGCCAAGGGCTTCTGGATGCGCCGGGACGCGATCGCCGTGCCCAAGCTCGTCGACTGCGCACTGCGCCTCGGCGTCGGCGCCGTGGTGCGCCGACTTGGCTTCTTACTCGAGACGTTCGAGGTCGATGCTCCCGCCGAGCTCGAGCGGTTGCGCGCAGAGCTGACCGCGACGTACGCGCCGCTCGATCCATTGATGCCCGCCGAGGGACCTTGGCATGCGCGGTGGAGGGTTCGCGTCAACGTCGAGCCCGAGGAGCTTCGGGCACTCGTGAGGACCTGACCCATGATTCCGCAGCGCAACCTGTCCCTGCTCTCGAATCGCCTGGCTCGCGCCGGCGGTCGCCGCATCGTCGAGTCGGTGCTCGAGCGCGACTACTGCCTCGCGTGGTTCCTCGTGGGCCTGTCGCGCTCGCCTCTCCGGGAGACACTTGTGTTCAAGGGCGGCACGGCCCTCAAGCGCTGCTACTTCGGAGACTACCGCTTCTCGGAGGACCTCGACTTCACCCTTGCCGAGTCGCGCGAGCTCGATGCGATCCTGGCCGGGCTCAACGAGGTGTACCCGGAGATCCTGCGGGCGTCCGGCATCGTCGTGCGATTTGCGCGCGCCGATCGCAAGAGTCACCAGAACAGTCACACCTTCTACCTCTCCTACGAGGGTCCACTGCCTGCAGCTTCGCCGAAGGAGGTCAAGGTCGACATCACGATCCGCGAGCAGATCGTGCGACCGGTGGGGGACCGTCCGGTGTTGCGCGGGTACGAGGAGTACGCCGACCTGCCAGAGGACGCGCCGGTGCGCGTGTATGCGCTCGAGGAGATTGCGGTCGAGAAGCTCGTCGCGCTCACCGACAAGGCCCGAAACGAACCCCGCGATCTCTACGACCTCTGGTACCTGACGAGCGAGGGTCGCATCGACTTCGCCACGCTCGTTCCCGAGGTCGAGGCAAAGCTCGCCTTCCGTGGGCGCACCCGCGACGCGATGACCGCCGAGCTTGCGGCGAAGGAAGCGCGCTACAAGAAGCTCTGGGCCGTTCGCCTCGGTCAGCAGATGGCGACGCTGCCGCCGTTCGACGACGCGTTCCGCGCGGTGCGACGCAGCCTGCGCGACGCTTCTCTGGTGGAGCGGTGAGGCGCGAGCCGGAGGCGGGCGAGCAGGGCCGGCGGCGAGGCGTCAGCGCTCGGCCCGCCTCGAGGCGCCGCAGAATGGAGAGCCCGACCGCGGCGAACCGGTAGCCCAAGAAGCCAATAAGCCTGGCGGGGCGCACCCCCCGCACCGCGCTCAAAAAATGTGGCTGAAGTTGATGTACAGCCCGGCGTCCTCGCTGCTGAATCCGTAGTCCACGAACATGACGGTCGCCTCGTTCCAGGACACCCGAAATCCGGCGCACTGCGACCGCTTCCACCCCGCGAAGGTCGTCTGGCTCACGTTGTCGAACACGCGACCGAGGTCGACGAACGGGACCAGCATCAGGCCGAGGTCCTGCTTGAGCACCTTCACCCGGGCGAACGTCCAGCGGACCTCGAAGTTGGTCAAGGCGATGACCGAACCCACGAACCGGTTCTGTCCGAAGCCCAGGCCGATGAAGGGGCGGAGAATTCCCCCGAGGCACAGGCGCCCGCCCCCGAGCTGGCTCCGGATGACGCACCGCCGCCTAACACCGAGGTCGACATTCGAGCCGAATTGAATTCAGGTCGCCGACAGCACCGGCGCGCGGACGGGTTCACAAGCCCACGCCTGACTGGGTCTACCCGGTCTACCCAACACGCAGTTCGCAGTCTTCGAGGACGGCAGCGCTCTTTCGGACGGGTCACTACGAATGGTGTTCCTCGGATACCTAGGATGACAGCGACCCCCACTCGCGACTCAATGCCGAAGGAGACGACGCCATACCCGGAGAAGGGCAGCGGCGGGGCCTGCAGGTATCCGACCCGAGAGACGATGCAGGAGCGTTTCTTCCTTGACAGTTGGATGGTCTTGTCGATACTGGACAGAACACAATCAAAGACCTCTACGACGTCAGCGGTCTCGAAGGGAAAGTGTCGAACTGTTGCCGGAAACGAGTAAACGAGAGGGGCGACACAGTTGGTAACCCGAAAGTCTCAGATCAAGCTGCTGGTGGCGAGCCCGAGTGTTGAGAATACCTTGCGCGGCGCTCGGCTGGGCGGATCCCTTCAAAGCAATCGTGTGCCGCGAAGGCGTGCCTTCGTGCCTTGGTGGTCGTAGTCGAGCCCACTTCGCTCCAATTGAAGCCTTGCGCATCGAGGCGCCTTAGAGTGCGCCGATTTGGTCGGCCCGCTCGAGTCGTCGAGTCAAGGCTTGTCTTTCTGCGCACCTGAGGCGTCTCAAATCAACGCTGGTGGGGCGTGCCGTTTTACTTTCATTCGGCGGCATGCATCCGCATCAAGGAATGTCCATGCATACCGCAATGCGTGTCGGAGTGTTTGTTGCGCTAGCTGCCGCTAGCTTACACTGATTCCTCCGGTCTGGAGCCGGAGAATGCTGGCCTGTGGAACAGATTCAAGAATTGGTTCGTCGATTTTGTCGGGCTTGGCGACAAGGCGCAGGCGACGGCGGAAAGCATGCAGAAGGCCGTCGGGCGAGAGGGGGCCCTTCGTCAGATTGAAGGCTTTGAAAACGACACGGTAGTCGATGCCCAGAAAAACGCGATTATCAAGAAGAATGCAGACGAATTGGTGGGTGACGCCCTCGAGGTAGGCAAGGAGGCTGCAATCCAGCTCGCGGCTGGGGCGACCGTAAAGGTGGTCGGTGAGGCAGTCGAAGGCATTAGGGCGGCGCGGGCCGCAGAGGGACTCCCAGCAGTAGGTAAGGCTGTGAACTCAAACCTTCCTCATGCGGTGGAGCGGGCGGTCGAACGAGGGGTGTTCGCAACCGAGGAGGAGGCTGCCTCCGGACTTCGAGAGCTGAGTTCGAGCATCACGAAGTCGGGCGATTTTCCAACCGGCGCGATTCGTGATACGGCCCACGTAGACCGTGTGCTTGTTCCGGTTGGCCTGAGCCATCCCCGGTTGGCAACAATGGCATGGCGGTCTATCAGGTCGGGTCAAATGGGACAGCAAAGCTTAAGACCGTTCTGAATTCCTTGAGTGGGGTCAGCGAATGACGACCAAGATTAGGCTGATAGTCAGTGAGGACGACGAGAATGTTGCGTACTTGTATTTGCCTGAGCACCCAGGCTCGGGCGCACAAGGTGTCGTCGCGAGACACGTGAAACTGAACACCATCCTGACCTACAAGGGCCCGGACATCTTGCTGGACTTAGACGGCGACGGGAGGTTGATAGGGATCGAGGTGGTTGGTTGAACGTGTATCGCTTTCCAGCTACATCGAGGCGCTCGGCTCAGGTTCTCAACTACACCTCAGGCGCAACGAGGACGTCCGACAGGCGCACTACGCGAGCAGGGGGCTGAGAGCGCCGCCGAGGCGGCCTCCCACGCCATAACCCCACGAGGCGATCTTCTCCAGTAGAGATAGATAGCCCAAGAATCCGGTGAAGCTGGCGGGGTGCACCACCCGCCCCGCGCTCAAAAAATATGGCTGAAGTTGATGTACAGCCCGGTGTCCTCGCTGCTGAATCCGTAGTCCACGAACATGACGGTCGCCTCGTTCCAGGACACCCGAAATCCGGCGCCCTGCGACCGCTTCCACCCGGCGAAGGTCGTCTGGCTCACGTTGTCGAACACGCGGCCGAGGTCGACGAACGGGACCAGCATCAGGCCCAGGTCCTGCTTGAGCACCTTCACCTGGGCGAACGTCCAGCGGACCTCGAAGTTGGTCAGGGCGATGACCGGGCCCACGAACCGGTTCTGTCCGAAGCCCCGGAGCGTGCGCCCGCCGCCGAGGCCGGCGTGGTTGTCGTCGATGAACGGCAGGATCTCCTGCGAGAAGAACGGCGTCCCCGACGACTGCACCTCGTAGAGCCCTCGCGCCGCCAGCACCAGGTCGGCGATTTTGGGGATGGGGCTGTAGAACCCGCGGACCGAGAGCATCGCTCGCCCGTAGCTGAACTGGGAGCCGAGCACTTTGGTGGAGAGCTCGGTCGACAGCTCGGCGTAGACCCCGCGGTTCGGGTCGGGCTCCAGGTCGCGCGTGTCCAGGGAGATCGCCAGCCGCAGCACGTTGTCGAAGCCGCCCCCGCAGCCCAGGACGCGCTTGGCCGCGCAGTCGGCGGCGAGCAGGGTGGTCGCCTCCGTCGCCTGCGCCGACGCGCCGTTCGCCCCGGTGGCGGCGACGCGCTGGCCGGTTGAGTCGTGCACCGAGTTGTACGAGAAGCCAAGGCCGATGAAGGGCCGGAGGATCCCCCCGAGCAGCAGTCGCTCGCCCCCGAGCTGCAAGGTCGGGTGCTTCAGGTCGTAGACGTTGTAGCTCGCGTAGGTCGTCCCGTCGGCGCGGACGGCGCTCGTCGCGCGGTTGTAGTCGGAGGCCTTGGCGTAGCTCACGCCGGGCGCGCCGGGGAAGGAGAGCGGGGCGAGGCTGCGCGAGCCCACGCCGTAGTAAGGGAAGGAGTTCGCCGCCTCGTACTCGAGGGTGGCGCGCACCCGGTAGAGCGTGCCCAGGAAGAACGGCGCGTCGAAGTCGATGATGTGGTCTTGAACGCCGCCGGTGCTGACGAAGGTCTGCGCGTAAACCCGGTGGAGGTAGGGCGTGTAGGCGAACAGCGGGTTCGCCTTGGCGCCGTTCTCGTAGAGATAGACGCGGGCCCCGAACCCGAACCCGGCGCTCGGGTCGTAGCCGAAGAGGGGCAAGCCGGTGAGGTAGGCGCCCTCCACCTTGCGCAGGTAGTCGTCCTCGCGCAGGCGCTGCTTCGCGTCGAGCCCGAGGGGAGGCGGGGCGTCGGCCGCGGCGGCCGGCGCAACGGCCGGCGGCGGAGCGGGCTCGCTCGATGACTCGGCGGGAGCGACGCCCGGGACGACCGACATCGCCAGAGCGGCGAGGAGGGCGCGCCGGTGAGGAGCTCTGCGAATCATCGCGTAGTTCCACCTTGCCCCGGCGCCGCCGGGCCCGAGAGCTGACCCGGCATCAACAACGGACGCCCCCTCTTCTGCCCGGGAAGGTGGAATACCGTGCGAGCGCCTCGCTCTTTCGCGCTCTCCTCGCAAGACGCGGAGCGGGCGCAAACGCCCGGCGGCTCAGGAGGGCTTACCCACCGCAGCCTGTTGTGCCCGGAGCGCCGCCATGGCCTTCGCGCGGTTCTCGGAGATCTCCTTCTTGAGCGCGACCGCGTCCCGGTTGGCCAGGCGCTCCAGCGGCCGGCCGTGGACGAAGTGCTCGCGCACCAGCTCGGGCACGTCCTCGACCTTGACCCCCGCGTACCAAATGCCTTCCGGGTAGACGACCAGGTTGGGCCCGCGCTCGCACATGCCCAAAGAACCGCTGGTCGTCACCTGAACGACATCCATGAGGTTTTGCGCGGCGAGCTCCTTGCGCAGCGCATCGAGCACCGCAGCCGAGCCGCGCGCCGCGCAGCACGGTGCGCCGCCCGGCTTCTCCTGCTGGCAGGCGTAGAGGTGGTACTTGAACGGTTCCATGGGGTGGCCTCCTGAAGGGCGCGTGGGGTTGAGATGAGCTGCTCGCGCCGCCGTCCCGCGAAAGGGCGCTGGCGGCGCGCGCACAAGGATAATGCCCGGTCTCGCGCCCGCGACCTTTTCTCTCTGAAACGCTCGCTCAGGTGCCGCTCGCGCGCGCGCGCGGCTCCGGGTACAAATGTCGCGTCTTCGTTCGCGCCGCTTTCAGGCGCTCGGCGGGAGGTCGTTCGTGGTCAAGCACGTCGTGTTCTTCAGGCTGAAGGCCCAGGCGATGGGGGCGCCCCGCGCGGAAAACGCCCGGCGCATCAAGCAGGGTCTGGAAGCCCTCAACGGGCGCATCCCGGGCCTCAGGCACTTGGAGGTGGGCATCAACTTCGCCCCGGGCGACGCCTCGTGGGACCTCGCCCTCTACGCCGAGCTCGACTCTCGCGAGGCGCTCGACGCCTACCAGAGCCATCCGGAGCACCAGAAGATCTCCGAGCTCATCGCCAGCGTGCGCGAGAGCCGCGCCGTCGTCGATTACGAGTCCTGACGGCGCGGCGTCGGCGGCGTCACTCGATGGGCCGGTCGATCACGAAGCTGCCCACCTCGACGAGCTCGCCCTCGTGCGTGAGCGTCACCTGGAACAGGTGCCGCTCCTCGTGCGGTGATCCCTCGCGGACCACGACCTCGACCTGCGCCTCGGTCTTGGCCGCGCGCCCCGCGTCGTAGTAGGCGACCGACAGCCGGTACTCGCCCAGGGCTGCCACCGGCAAGGCGTAGAGCTCGGGGCCCCAGCCGTCGGTGTCGTCTACCTCCAGAAGCCCGCCGGCGGCCGTCCGGCGGTTCCCGTGATAGCACTCCTCGCCGCCGGGCTCGGTGACGTGCAGGTCCAGGTCCGTCCCGGGCGTGTCCCAGGTGAGCGCTACCTTCAGATCCGTCTTCGGCGGGTTGGCGATGAACGTGGCCCTGTCGCGCCCGCTCCCCGCGGCGTTCGCCGCGTTCGCCTCCAGCGCGTTGACGCCGGGCTCCACCGGGAGGTGGCCTTCGAAGCGGCCGGCGCGGGCGTTCGCCGTGTGGCTGCGGCCGTTGAGAGTGAGCGTCACCTTCCGCACCGACCGGTCGCTCACCGTCCCGGCGACGGTCACCACGCGCTGGGACGTCCAGCCGCCCCGCGGGTGGTCGATCTTCACGCGCGGCGGCTCCCCCGCGGCGGCGAGCGCGATGAGCGCGGCCAGGGCGACTCTCACGGGGCGGTCTCCTCGATGACCAGGACCTCGGGGCTGCTGCGGGCGGAGAGCTCCCCCGCGCGCAGCCGCGCGGGCGGGGCGTGGAACTCGCCGGCGATCTTCGCCACCGCCTCCCACTGGATCTCCGTCTCGCCCGCGCGCAGCCCGGGGAGCAGGAAGACCACGCGATCGTCCGCGAAGGCCCGCTGCGCCCGGTCGTCGAGCTGCCGGAACGACTCGCGGTCGCCCTCGACCTCGAACGGCGCGAGCCCCGCGGGGTAGGGGTCCTCCACCTCCGCCGGCCCGGTCGACTGGGGGGACGTGAGCCGCAGTGTCACTCGCACGCGGTCGCCCGGCCGCGGCTGCCGGTCCTCCGCCTCGCCGGCGTCGTTCAGCGGCTGGACCCGGCGGGCGATGGCCAACGGGCTCTCCGCCAAAGCAGCGGGCGCGCGGCGCTCGAGCCGCCAATAAAGAGGGGATGCGCCGGCGGCGAGGGTCGCCGGCCCGCGCACCTCGGCGCTTCGCTCTTGCGGGCCCGAGAGCGCGAGCCACGCCGGCCGCGGCCCGCGGAGCTCCGCCGCCGCGGCGCCCGCCGAGGGCAAGAGACACCGCTGCGCGGCGGCGGTCGCCAAGGCCGCAAAGCCGCCCGCCAGGTCCGCGCCGAAGTCGCCCGCTCCCCGGTGCGAGAGCAAGTAGCGCGCGAGCGGCGGCAGGAGCGGCGAGCGCGGCAGTGACGCCTGCAGCGCCAAGGCCGTCAGGGCGCTCGCGAGGAGGCTCGCGCGCGGCGGGCTCGCCTCCAGGCAATGCTCGCCGGCGCACGCCAAGGCGCCGGCGGCGCGCAGCGCTCGCTCCAGCCGCCGCGCCTCCTGCGAGGCGGCTTCATCCTCTCCGACCTCGTGCAGCCCTAGGGCGAGGAGCGCGCGGTCGGCCGCGCCGAGGTCTCCTGCGGCCGGGCCGGAAAGGAACGCGCGGTACGCCGAGGGCCTTTGCTCCTCGTTGAGCGCGCAAGCCCAGAGCGCGAGCGGCCCGCCGCCTCGCTGGCCGCGCAGACGGGCCGCCGCGCGCGCGAGCACGCCGCCCTCGACGTCGAGGCCCTCGTCCCGCGCCAGCGACAGCGCCACGGTCGCCCACGCCGTCAGCTCGGCGCTCGGAGCGGCGCCGTCGTACGCGCCGAACGCGCCCTCCGGGTGCGCCA
The DNA here is from genome assembly GCA_963772225.1 of uncultured delta proteobacterium. Classification (GTDB taxonomy): domain Bacteria; phylum Myxococcota; class Myxococcia; order Myxococcales; family UBA5297; genus CAVYWD01. The sequence continues at coordinate 152,830 of CAVYWD010000002.1, forward strand.
TGCCCACCAGCGCGGCGACGTCCGCTTCGGCGGTCCATCGCTCGGCGGCCGTGAGGACCTTGCCCGCGCGCAGCGCGGCCACCTGCGCCAGCACGCGCCAGACGGCGAAGGGCGCCAGTGACGAGCGGGCGCGGGAGGCCGAGCGCGCGGCCAGCGCCGCCGCGCGCGGGTCCGCCGAGACGAAGAGGCGCGCGCTCTCCTGCGCGCCCAGGGTGGGGAAGGTGGCGACGCGGCCGGCGGCGACGACTCCGGATTCGCCGGCGACCTCCTCCTCGGCGGCGGGAAAGACGGGCAGCGAGAGCTCCTCGGCGCCCCAGGAGCCGAAGCGGGCGGTGACCCGCGCGGCCTCGCCCGCGCCGCCCACCTCGAGCGCGGCGGCGCCGCTGCCGCGCGCCTCGAGCTCGGCGCTCGAGAGCGCCACCTCCTGCGGCGGGCTCGCGTCGAGCCGCGCCCGGACTTGCGCCCGGTCGCCTTCTCTCAAGAAGCGGGGGACCGCGAGCTTTGCGGCCGGCAGGCGCCGGTCGAGCGCGCCGCTCCAGTCGCCGAAAGCCGCGCCGGCCGCGGCCCGGACCTGCGCCGTGAGCCTCGACACGGTGGGTGGCGCGACGAAGGCAAAGCTCGCCCTGCCGCGCGCGTCGGAGACCGCGGTGGCGCTCAGGAGGGCGCCGGCGTCCCGCGCGCGCGGCTTGCCCTGGGAGAGCCCCTTGAACGGCAGCGCGCCTTCCTCCGAGCCATCGGCGGCGCCCAGCGCGCGCCCAGGGCCGGCGTCCGAGCTGCGGTAGGTGGTGGACGACGCGCCCTGCCCACTCGACGTGCGCTCGGGGTGAAAGAAGGCCTGGAGGGTCGGCGCGCTGGGAGGGACCGAGCGCTCGTCGAGCACCGTCGCGAAGAGCTCTGCGCCGGCCAAAGGCCGCCCGGCGCGGTCGAGCACCTCGACCGAGAGCTCGCCGCGCTCTCCTTGGACCTCGAGGGAGCCGCGCAGGGACAGCGCCTCGCCGACCGGCGCGGTGGCGATGCGCCGCTCGCGGCGGTACGAGCGCTCTCCGAAGACGGCCTGGACCGCCACGGCGAAGCTCGGCGCCAGCGCCTGCGTCACCTTCACCCGCGCCACCGCCGAGGCGCCGCGGATGGACAGCGCGTCGGCGCGGGCGCGCTCGGCGCCCTCTACCGTCAGGAGGGCGCTGCCGGAGTCGAAGGGCGCGAGAACCAGGACCCGCGCGGTCTCGCCGATGGCGTAGCTCGCCTTGTCCGGGATAAGGGTGAGCGCGTCCGGACTGAAGGGGATGTCGCCGCCGTCGACCGTCGCGTAGAGGAAGGTCTCGCAAAGGCGCGCCTGGCCCTGGTCGACCTCCACCTCGTAGTAGCCCGCGGCCTGCGGCACGAACGAGAACCTCGCCGTCCCGTCGGCGCCGGTGCGCACCGGCTTGACCTGCACGCGCTCCCGCGGGCCTTCCTGGCCCGCCGCTCCGCCGCGCGCGGCGAGCACCTTCACCTGCAGGTCCACCGCCGCGGGGCGACCGCCCTCGGCGGCGGCGCGGATCAGCAGCTCGGCGGGAACCCCGGGGACCACCACGCGCCGCTCGGCGGAGACGGTGGCGCGCAGCGGCTGCCGGAGCGCGACGCCGGAGACGCTGCCGGTCGTGAGGCGGCCAGCGGGGTCGCGGCCGATGAGGAGGAGCTCGTAGCGCCCGTCGAGGGGCGGGGTCTGGAAGGCAATGTCCGCGCCGCCGTCGGCGTCGGTCGGCACCTCGCCCCGGTCGACCTCCTCCGGCGACGAGGTGGCGTCGGCGTCGAGCGGGTAGCGCACGGCGCGCCAGCGGATCTGCGCACCGCGCACCGGGCGCGCCTCGAGCGACGCGTTCACGCGGGCCGTCGCCGGCGAGCCGGCCGCGCCCAGCTCGAGCCGGGCGTCGAGAAAGAAGGGCGGCTCGGGCGTCCGCCGCACGACGAAGTCCGCGCTCGAGGCCCGGCCGTCGGCGGTCGCCTCGAGGCGGTAGAGCCCCTGCGGAAGCTCCTGCTCCAGGGCGAACTCGCCCCCGAAGCCTCCCTGCGGCGACAGCGGCCGGCGCGAGCGATAGAAGAGGCTCCCGCGCGCATCGTAGGCCGCCACCTCGACCTTCTCCGCCCTCGACGGCGCGAGGCGCTCGTCGCCGCTCCGCGCGAAGCCGTGGAACTGCACCACCTCGCCCGGGCGGTATTCGCCGCGGTCGGTCACCACGTGCGCCCGCGGCTCGCGCTCGGACGGGCTCTGGGCGCCGAGCTCCACCACCGCCACGTCGGGGCCCCGCCGCGCCACGAGGAGCGCGGGCGCGTCGCCCACACGGGCGGTGAAGAGCCCGGAGCGCCCGCCAGGCGCGTGCACGGGCGTCTCGCCAGGCGCGTAGAGGGAGAAGAGGACGTGGGCCAGGGCCTGGCCCGTGCGGCTGTCCACCGCCAGCGCCGCCACCTGCTCCGCGGTGCGCCGCGCGGTCACCGCGAGCGTGGAGAAGAGCGCGACCGCGTGCACCGCGTCCCCCCCGGAGGCGGCCTCGACCAAATAGGCCCCCGCCGGGCGCGGGCCAATCTCCAGGTCGCAGTAGCCGAAGTCCGACTCCAGCGCGCCGCAGGCGAGGTCCCAGCGCTCGACCAGCTCGAGGTCGGCCAGGAACGGCAGCGTCCCGGAAGCTTCGCGCCGAGGCCCGCGCGCGGCCGCCGCCAGGAGCGCGCGGGCGGCGGGGCTCACCCCGCGGGCGACCGCTCGCCGCGCGTCATCGGCCGCTTTCGACAGCGCCTCGCGCACCAGCGCGAGCGGGCCGGGCATGCGGCGCGCGCCGCCCTCGCGCGAGGACGCGGGCCGCGCCGCCGCGAGCTTGCCCAGGCTCCGCTCCTCCAGGAAATAGCGCTCGGGGTCGGGGAGGCGGTAGAGCCGCACGTCCACCGCCCGCGCCCCGCGGACCTCGAGCTTGACCACCGCGCCCGGGGCGTCCGGCAGGAAGGGGTGCTCGGTGGACAAGAACAAGCTCGCCGCGCGGGCGGGCATCGCCGCCAGGGCGAGCGCCAGGGCCGAGAAGAGGCGGGCCGAGCGGATCACGGCCCCTCCAAGATCCGGAAGCGATAGAAGCCCCGGAACGACGGGTTGGCCTGAATCGGGCGCCAGCTCGAGTCGGGGTGCCGGAGGAGCGTCGACATCGAAGCGCGCCGGACCTCGCCGGGGCCGCCGTCATGCGGGCCGGTGTGGTAGACGAACAGCGGGTCGGCCCCGCCGCGCGCGACGATCATGAGATGGGCGGAGCCGCCCGGGGCTTGAAACAGGGCGAGGTCTCCGAGCGAGGGTGGGCCCTCGAAGCGCCGCGCGCTCCCCTCGGCCAGCCGGACGGCTTCCGGGGCCTCTCCGAAGTCGTCCTGAACGCGGGAGGCGTCGAAGGCCCCGGGCCTGAGGCGGAAGAGCCGGGTCCTCAAGAGCGGGACCGCAGGGTAGTTGAAGGCGTGGACCTCCGGCAGGCGCGCGAGGCCGGGGTGGCGCGCCGCGAAGGCCGCGTCGTGCCGCTTGAGGGCCTCGCGATAGGCGTAGCGGACCAGGCCCGCGCAGTCGCGCTGGGCCGGGTCGAAGGCCGACTCCGGCGCGTCCACCTGAGCCAGGGCCAGGGCCGCGAGCGCCTCGGCGAAGGCGCGGCGGTCGTCCTCGGTCCGCAGCTCGGCCGCGTCGGGGTAGCCGTCGCCGTCGGCGTCGGCCGGGGCGGGACGTGCCGGGGCGCAGGCGGGCGCCGAGAGCCAGAGGGCGAGAGTGCAGGCGAGCTTCATCGCGCGGTGATCTCCCCTTCGAGCAGCAGCGGGCCTTTCGGGCGCAGCACGGCGCTCAGCGAGCCCAGGGTGCGCAGCGCTCCAAGGAGCGGCTCCGGGCGCCGGTGCGTCGCCGCAGCGTCGAGGCCCGGCGGCCCCAGAAGCGCGTCGGCGACTTCGCCCAGCGCGGCAGAGAGGCCGGAGCCGTCGACGAGGAGCACGTCGGCTCCCGCCGGCGCCTTCAGCTCGTCGGCGCCGCGCCCCCGCCCAGCGCCCGCGAGGGCTGCGCGCAGGTCCGAGGCGCGGTTGGTGAGGAGCAAGACGTCGTCCGCGAGCGCGAAGCAGAGGGAGCCTCCCTCGCCGGAGCAGGTGACGGCGCGGCCGCCGTCGCGCTCGACGACGATGGGAACGCCGAGCAGCGCCGGCTCGAGCGCGGCGAAGGACGTGGCGAATCCCGCGGGGTCCTTGAGGCGCAGGCCGAAGACGTGGCGCGCGACGGGGCGCCCGTCGTCGAGCTCGACGCCCTCGGAGTACCAGAAGAGCTCGTCGCCGAGCTTCGGCGCGAGCGTGTCGAGGATGGCCTTGCGCAAGGCCAGCGCTTCCTTGGCGCCCGCTCCGGCAGGCGCGGCGTCCCCCAAAAGCTCCGCGAGCGCGCGCGAGAGGTCGAGGCGCCGCGAGAGCGCCCCGCTGACCCGGCGCGGGAGGAACCGCTCCAGCGCCGAGGCGCCGCGTGCTGCCGGGGAGAGGGCGAGGGTGCGGGCGGCCGCGAGGCGGAGCGCACCCGCGGGCTCGACGGTGAGCCGAAGCCAGGCGATCTGGGAAAGGGCGAGCGCGGCGAGGCCCGGCTTGCCCGGCTCGGCGCGCACCGCCTCGGCGTCGACGACCGCGACGAGCGCCGCGGAGGCGCCGCTCGACAGCGCGGCGGCGACGGCGGCTTGATCCTGCGCTGTCCGCGCGCCGGGTCCGGCGGCGCCGAGGGCCAAGTCGAGGCTCTGCTTGACCCAGGCGTCGCTCGTCCCGGCGACGAGCAGGTCCTTGAGCACCGCGTAGGTGAGGCGGCGTCGCTCGTCGACGAGCACCTTGCGCAAGGGGAGGCCGCGGTAGCGCTCGACGCGCACCTCGGTGTGCGAGGGCCGAACGGCCTGGAGCATCTGGGCCGCGCGCCACGACGCCGAGGCCGCCGGCGAGAGGCGCTTGAGCAGGAGCAGGTCGGGGTCGCCCGGCCCGGTTCGCGCGGCCAGCGCCACGGGGCCGTCGAGGAGCGCGGCGGCGTCCACCGCGGCGGGCAGCCGCGAGAGCTCGCTGAGCCGCTGGCGGAGAGCGCGCGCGGTGGCGCCGGCGCTCGAGAGCGCGAAGTCCTGGAGGACGTTCGGATCGGCCAGGGGGCGCAGGCGCGGGGAGGCGCGGATCTGCTGGAGGAGCGTCGCCGGCCGGTCGGCGATGAGGAAGACCGGGGCGGGCGCCGGCACGAAACCGGCCAGGGCTCCGGGCTTCGACTGCGGCATGTCGTCAAGCGGGGCGCCCACCTCGTAGGCGCGCTCCTCGCCCGCGCCGCCGCAGCGGCAGGCCGGCGCAGCGAAGGCCGGGGCAAGCAAGGCCAGGGCACAGCCCAGCCAAGGTCGATCGCGGCTCGGGGCCGCTCGGGAGGCGTCGGTTGGCACCATCGGCATCGTCGGAGCGAACCTACCGCGCAGGAAGCCGGAGTTGAAACCTCAGAACCTCGTCCTCGTCAGGCGCTCCGCGGCAGGCCAGCGCCGTTCGCCGCGTCCTTGAGCTCGAGTCGCGTCGGGCGCAGGATTGACGACCCCTTCGCCCGACGCGGCGGGTAGGACACAAAGATCGTGAATCGCCGACCGCGGGTGCCTATAACACGGGGAAGCCCATGCGCCCTGACTCGGAGCAAGCCTTCACCGTCGAGCACATCAGTCCCGAGGAGCTCCGGCGCCGCATTCGCGAGAATACGGCGCCGCTGCTGCTCGACGTCCGCGAGCCCTGGGAGCACGAGCTGACGCACCTGCCGGGGAGCGTGCTCGTGCCGCTGGGCGATCTGTCGGCGCGCCAGTCCGAGCTCAACCCCGAGCGAGAGACGATCGTCTATTGCCATCATGGCGTGCGCAGCGTGGAGGCGGCCTTCGCCTTGGCGCGGGCGGGTTTTCGCCACGTCTACAACCTCCGAGGCGGGATCGATTCGTACAGCGATCTGGAGCCCTCCATCCGCCGGTACGCGTGAGGCCGGCGCGCGCGGAGGCGACCATGAGCGAGCGCATGGCCATCGACCTCTCGAAGTATCACCGCCTCGTCGACGAGGCGCGGACCGCTCGCGTGCGCGGCCGCGTGACGGAGCTGACGGGCCTGGTCATCAAGGCGACCGTGCCCGGGGTTCGGGTCGGCGAGGTGGTGGAGGTGCAGGGCGCGCGGCGCCGGAGCGTGAAGGCGGAGGTCGTCGGCTTTCAGGGCGACGAGGTGATGCTCATGCCGCTCGGCGAGCTCTCCGGCGTAGGCCCTACGAGCGAGGTGACGCCCACCGGCCGCCCGCTGACCATTCGATGCGGAGAGGGGCTCCTGGGTCGGCTCCTCAACGGCCTGGGGGAGCCCATCGACGGCCGGCCGCTTCCCAGGGAGGGAATGATCGAGTGGTCGGTGGACCGCGACTGCCCCGACCCGTTCCTGCGGCGGCGCATCGAGCGGCCGCTGTCGCTGGGGATCAAGGCCATCGACGGGCTGCTCACGGTCGGCACCGGGCAGCGCGTGGGCCTCTTCGCCGGCTCGGGCGTGGGCAAGTCCACGCTCATGGGTCAGATCACCCGGCAGGTGAAGGCAGACCTCTCGGTGGTCTGCCTCGTTGGCGAGCGCGGGCGCGAGGTGCGCGAGTTCGTCGAGGACTCGCTGGGCGAAGAGGGGATGAAGCGCGCGGTCGTGGTCTGCGCCACGTCGGACCAGCCGGCGATGGTGCGCCTGCGGTCGGCCTTCGTCGCCACCGCCATCGCCGAGTACTTCCGCGAGCGGGGCGGCAACGTGATGTTCATGCTCGACACGGTGACGCGCCTGGCGCGGGCTCAACGCGAGATAGGTCTCGCCGTCGGTGAGCCGCCGGCGCGGCAGGGATACCCGCCCAGCGTCTTCTCCATGCTCCCCAAGAATCCTCGAGCGCACCGGCAACTCGGACAAGGGGTATTGCACGGCCATCTACACCGTGCTCGTTGCGGGCGGCGACATGGAGGAGCCCATCGCCGACGAGGTCCGCGGCATCCTCGACGGGCACTTCATCCTCAACCGCGCGCTCGCCGAGCGGAACCATTGGCCGGCGGTGGACGTGCTGGCCTCGCTCTCCCGCGTGATGAGCGCGGTGGCCGCGCCCGAGCACAAGCGCGCGGCCGGGAAGCTGCGCGAGACGTTGGCCACCTACGAGAAGCAGCGCGACCTGATCCTCCTGGGCGCCTACCCGTACGGCACGGACCCCAAGGTGGACTACGCCATCGACAAAATCGAGGCCATCGAGTCGTTTCTCAAGCAGTCCACCGACGAGGCCTGGGAGTACGACGACGTCGTCCGCGATCTCGTCGCGCTCTTCGAGGAATGACCGGCGCGGTAGAATCGAGAGCCCATGGCCGCTCAATATCGCCTCGAGACGCTCCTCGGACTGCGGAGGCGCGCCGAAGACAAGGCCAAGGCCGAGCTCGCTCAGGCGCAGAAGGCGCTGGCGCAGGCCACGGCCCTGCTGGAGCGGCTTCGAGAGGACCTGGCGGAGCGGAAAAGGCAGCGAAAAAGGAAAGTGGAGGAACACCTGGGCACGCTGTTGTCGAAAGGGATGGCCGCGCTCGCGGTCCAAGGGATGGGCACCTACGAGGGGCGACTGAGGGGCGAGGAGGATGAGGTCGCCCGGCAGATCGAAACGCAGGAGGCGGTGGTGCAGGAGGCCCAGGCTCTGGCGGAGCGAAAGCGGGAAACTCTCGCGAAGGCGGCGCGGGACGTCCAGGCCATCGAGAAGCACAAGGAGAAGTTTCTCAAGCAGAAGAAGGCCGAGCGCGAGTCTCGCGAGGACCTCGCCGGCGAGGAGATCGGCACCGCGCAATTCGCCGCGCGGCAAAGAAAGTGAGGGTGGCGACCTATGAGCCGCATCGACGATCCGAGCGAAGAGCGACTCGCCGAGGCGCGCGCCGCTGAGCGCCGTGCCCAGGAGCGCCTCCAGAGTCAGAGCAAGTCCGAGGCTACCGCCTTCGACCGCGCCCTGGCCGCCAAGGCGCCAAAGCCGCCGCCAAGGCCTCCTGAGCGCGGGGGCGCTTCGGCGGGCTTTCGGCGAGCGCTCGCCGATGCGAAGCCGGACTCCGACCTCGATGCAAAGCTCGAAGAGGAGCTGCCTTCCGAGGGTGAGGAGGCCTCTGACGAGACGACCGACTCGGCTCCCGCCGGCGATTCGGAGCGCGCGCAGAGCCCGCTGGCGCTGCGGGCGCGCAGCGCCGCCGGCAAGGCGTCGGCGGCCCAGGCGTCGCGGGGGGGCGCCCTGGGGCAGGTGTCGGCCCGGCGGCTCGATGCGTCGGCGCGGCGCGTGGATTCCGAGTCGCGCCGGGCGCAGACGCGCGACGAGGACCGGCAGCGCTCGGCGGTCTCGGGCGCGCCAGAGCGGCAGGGCGAGCCGGTGGACAGCGAGGCCGGTGGCCAAGGGGGCTCGGACAAGGACAAGCGGGGCAAGGGCGAAGAGCGGATGGCCGCCTTCAAGCTGCCGAACGCCGCGCTGATGGCCCCGCCGCCCGTCGCTCGGCCCAAGAACGAGCCGAATGCCGCCCTGCGCGGAGCGGCCCGCGAGATCGTCGAGAAGATCGTCCGGCGGGTGCTCGTGGGGACGAACGAGCAGGGAGTCCCGGAGTTTCGGCTCGAGCTCAAGTCGAGCGTGCTCCAGGGGCTCTCCATCCGCGTCAGTGCGAGTCGCGGGAAGCGGATTCGCGCGGTATTCTCCAGCGCCAATCGAACCGTCCTCGCGTCATTGGAGAAGACTTCCCAGGAGCTCAAGGACGCCCTCGCCGCGCGCGGGCTCGTCCTCGAAGAAGTGACCTTCGAGGAGCCCAAGGCGCCGTGACGGGCGGCGCTCGCTCGAGGAATCGCGAAAGCAAGGCATGGCCCAGAGAAGCGACAGCCCTGACATCCATCCAGCGCGCCGTCCGGGCGCTCCTTCGGAGCTCGAAGGGGACGCCGTGCGGCCGTACTGGTTCGAAGGCCTGGAGAAGGTCCCGCGCCGTCACCTGCAGGCCTTGCAGCGAATCCCGGCGGTGCTCCCCGGAGAGATCCTCGACGGCGAGATCCCCGATGCCGCGCGCGAGGCGCTGAAGAAGGTCTTCGATGCGGACGCCTTGCTCGAGCTGGACAGCATCTGCGCGCTGTCGCCCGGCGACCTCTCCCGGCTCGTCCCCGACCCGACGCTCCTCGCGGTCTTCTCTCCCGTGCTGGGAACGCGCGCCGTCCTCGAGGTCGAGCTCGCCCTGGCTCACGCCATGGTGGACCGGATGCTGGGCGCGGTCGGCGAGTCGCCCGCGGCCCGCGCGCTGACCGATATCGAGCTCGGCGTTCTCTCGTACGTGCTTCTCGAGGCTTCCCGCGCGCTGGCGATGCCGGTCCCGGAGGGCGGCTTGGGTCGTCTGCGCGTCGAGGGCGTCGTGGGCTCGGCCCGCGAGGGTCTTCTTGCCCTTCAGGAAAGCGCAGTCATCGCGGTCGTCGCCTTCCGGCTCGTCATCGGCCCGGTGGCCGGCTATCTGCGGGTGATGATTCCCGAAGAGGCCCTCGCCGCGAGGGCCGCCGCGCCGGACGCCAGCAAGGGCGCTCGCGCGCGAAGGTCGCAGGCGCTCCGGAGCCGCCTCGGGCGGCTCGCCGGCGTTCGAGTGGAGCTCTTTGCTCGCATCGGCCGCGGAGAGCTGAACCTGGCCGACCTCGCCGGCCTTCGCGCGGGCGACGTGGTCGTGGTCGACGAGCTCTCGCTGCGGCCCGACCGCGGCGAGGATGGCGCGGCGGTGATGAAGGTGGGAGCGGGCCGCGCGGGCGGCTTCGAGGCGAGCGTCCAGCTCGCCGACGGCCGCTACCGAGCGACGCTGACGAGATTTGCCCCCGGTCTGCGAGAGGAGCTCGCAGGCGGGGCGCCCGAGAAGGAGAGGGAGAGCCTCATGGCCGATGAAGCGCAAGACCTAAGCGGCGAGAAGCTGCTCGGTGACGTCCCGCTGGAAGTCGTGGTGGAGCTCGGTCGCGTCCGAATCTCGGCGGAGCAGTTGCTCGACCTGCACGAGGGCGCGGTCCTGGACCTGGGGCGCGGGCCGGGCGACGCCATCGCGCTCTCGGTCAACGGCCGAGTGGTGGCGCGCGGCGCGCTGGTGGAGATCGAAGGGCGACTGGGCGTTCGCGTCGCGAGCCTGTCGCGGTAGCGCTGGGTCGGAGCCGGCGGGGCCGCTTCAGCCGAAGAACGGCGCGATGTAGCGCCTGAACTCGTTGCTGAGCACGAACGCCATCAGGGTCAACAGCAGCGCGAGCCCGATGTAGTTGGCGATGAGCCGGGCCCTGAGGTCGATGGGCCGTCGGCGGAATCCCCTCGAGGGCCGCGGAGAGGATGTGGAACCCGTCGAGGATGGGCACCGGCAATAGGTTCATCACGCCCAGGTTCACGCTGATGAGCGCCAAGACCGATAGGAACGCCTCCCAGCCTTGCTCTGCCGCTCGGGAGGCGACGTCGCCCACCATGAGCGGGCCGCCCACGCTTCGGAAGCTGACGCGCCCCTCGACCAGCCGGCGGATGACCAGAAGGACTTCGCGAATGTCGTCCGGCACCAGCTTGAGGGCCTTGGCCAGCGCCTTTCCAACGCCGATCTTGTAAGGGATGAGCTCGCCCTCGGCGAAGCTCGAAAGCCGGCGGTCGTTGTCGGCGCCGAAGAGGAGGCGCTCGGGCTGCGGGTTGTCGAATTCGTCCTTCCCGGCGACAACCCGCTGCTGCACGGTGCGCTCGAAGCGCTCGCCGTCGCGGGCGAAGACGACGGTGAGCGGCCCTTGCGCGACCTGCTGGCGAATTCGGTCGAAGCTCGTCCAGCCACCCAGCTTTTGCCCACCGGCTTCCAGCAGGCGATCGCCCCGCTTCATCCCGGCCGCCTCGGCGGGCGACCCCTTCTCTACCTGGAAGACGTAGAGATCTGCGGGTTCGAGGCCCAGGGCCTTGAGGGCGAACGGGCCTTCGGCGGGGGAAGGATCGAGCTCTGCATCGAAGGTGGAGTAGGTGGTCAGGGCTCCCGCGGGACCGCCGCCGGGGACGTCGCGAACGACCTTAAGCAGCGCGGTCCGATGAGCGCTGGCCTCGCGCGCGAGGCTCGCCTCCAGCTGCGAGAACGTGGCCACCTTGGCGCCGTTGACCTGGACGACCCGGTCGAAGCTGCGCAGGCCCGCCTTGGCCACCGGCGAGGACGGCGACGCGACGCCCACCACGGGCGCGCTGGCCAGGGCGCGGACGCCGATGATGCCCCGGACCTCGGTCTCGAGCACGCCCCGGGTCTCCACCTTCTCGGGGACGACGTCGACCGTGCGAACCTCGCCCAGGCGCTCGTAGGTCAGGTGGACAGGCCGCTCCCACTTGGGGCCAATGAGCTCCGAGAGCTCGCCGAAGTAGTGCACCGGCTCGCCGTTGACCGCGACAATCCGGTCGCCCTGGCGAAGCCCGGCTGCCCAGGCTGGGCAATCGGGCTCGACCTGGCCCAGCCTCGAGGAGAGCTCAGCGGATTGAAAGGAAAAGACGACAAAATAGATGAGCACCGGAAAGGCGAGGTTCATCGCCGGCCCGGCCAGGGCGATGAGCGCGCGCTTCCACGGCGGCTGCTCGAGGAAGCCGCGCCCTTTGTCTTCCGGCGCCGTCTCCTCGCTGGGGTCGTCCCCCGCCATCTTCACGTAGCCGCCCAGGATGAGCGCGGAGAGCAGGTATTCGGTCTCACCCCAGCGAAAGCCCAGGAGCTTGGGGCCGAAGCCCAGGGAGAACCGAAGCACCTTCACGCGAAAGAGCTTCGCGGCCAGGAAATGCCCCAGCTCGTGAACGAAGATCAGGATGGCCAGGACCAGGAGGGTCAGCCAGATTTTTCCCGGGATGCTCATTGAGGGGCGCTCTTAGCCGAGCGTCTTTTCGCCCTTTCGCCACTCGACGGGGCACTTCTCGCCGGTCTGAATGGCCTCGAGGACGCGCAGCGTTTCGGTGATGGAGCGGCCGACGTTGGGATTGTGGAGCGCCATGAACTGAACCACGCCGTCGGGGTCGATGATGTACGTGGCGCGCGTGGGGAAGCCGTCGGCGAGCAGGCAGCCGTAGGCGCGGGCGATCTCCTTGGAGAAGTCGGAGAGGAGCGGGAAATTCAGCTCGCCGAGCCCGCTGTCGATCCACACCTTGTGAGAGAACTTGGAGTCGCAGGAGGCGCCCAGGATCTGGGCGTTGACGGCCTTGAACTCGTTGAAGCGCCGCGAGAACTCCATGATCTCGGTCGGGCAGACGAAGGTGAAGTCGAGAGGGTAGAAGAACAGGACGACGTACTTGCCGCGGTAATCCGAGAGCGAGATCTCCCGGAAGTCGCCGCGGCCGACGACCGCGGAGGCCTTGAATTCGGGGGCTTTCTGCAAAAGGCTGATCATTCTTCCCGTCTCCTCGATTCGATGCGCAAAGGGCGCCGCTCGCCGCAGGCTACAACGCACAACATAGGTCTAACCATCCGTCCGACCGGGTGGCACGAGCAAGGGAGATACGGCCCGCCTACCCGCGCGTCAACAGAGCATAGAGGAACACGTAGGGGGCGGTGAAGAGCAGGGCGTCGACCCGGTCGAGCAGGCCGCCGTGGCCGGGCATGATTTTCCCGGAATCCTTGACCCCGTAGGCGCGCTTGAGCATCGATTCCGAGAGGTCGCCCAAGGGCCCCAGGACCGACGTGGGCAGCGCGACGAGGAAGCAGTCGGCGAGGCCGAGGCCGTGGAACACGGTCGCCTTGACGATGAGCGCGCCCGCGACCGCGCCGACCATCCCGCCCGCGAAGCCTTCCCACGTCTTGCCCGGGGAGACTTGCGGGTAGAGCTTGTGCTTGCCGAACGCCCGGCCGGCCGCATAGGCGCCGGTGTCGTTGACCCAGGTGACGGTGAGGGTCAGGAATATCCACTCGAAGCCGTTGGCCATTCGCCGCAGTCCGACCACCGAGCTGAGCAGGAGGCCGCAATAGAAGACGCCCGCGAAGGCGAAGCTGACGCGCGCGGGGGCTTCGGGGAGCGGTCCGGCGACGAGGTAGTAGGCGAAGAGACCGATGAGCAGCGCCATGGCGCCGCCGGCGACGATGGCCCCGAACCGGAGAGGCCATAGACCGTACGCGAGCGGGATCAGCGCCGCGGCCGCCGCGCCCGCGACCAATCCCGCGTCGAGCCTGCGGAAGACGATGGTGTAGTACTCGAGGGCGAGAACCGCGGCCGCCACCGAGACGAGCAGCGCAGTCGTCAGCTCGCCGTGCCAGAGGAGCCAGAGGACCGCGGGGAGCAGGAGCGCGGCGGACGCGATGCGAAGCGCGAGGTTCTTGTTGGCGTCGGTCAAGGCTCTTCGGTCTCACGGCGATGCCCCGCACCGCACGGGCTCGAGGGCAGGGGAGGCGGCGGTCTGGCCGAGCGGGTCACACCGGGGTGTCTTTCGCGCGCGATCATGGAGGACGAGGGGCTAGGCCCCGCTGCCGTTGATGGGCCGCGCCGCGCGGAGCTGCGCTCCGGTCAGCCCAAATCGGCGCTCACGGTGCTGGTACTCGAGGAGCGCCCGCAGGAACGCCTCCTCGCGGAAGTCCGGCCAGAGTGTGTCGGTGAACAGGAGCTCGGCGTAAGCCGATTGCCAGAGCAGGAAGTTCGAGAATCCGCCGCTCGCCGCTCGTCCGGATGACCAGGTCGAGCTCGGGGAGGGACGCGGTGAAAAGGTGCTGCTCGAAGTGCTTCTCGTCCAGGTCCTTGGCCGCCAGCCCGCTCGTGAGGAGCGAGCGGCAGGCGCGTAGGATCTCCTCGCGGCCCCCGTAGGAGAGAGCCAGGGAGAGCACCATGCCCTGGTTCTTGGAGGAGTCGGCGATGAGCGCGTCGAGCGGATCGCGCACGAAGGCCGGAAGGCGGTCGACCTCGCCCAAGGCGTTGAGGCGGATTCCGTTTTCCATGATCTCCGCGCGCTCGGAGAGCAGGTACTCGCGCAAGAGCTCCATCAGCGACGCCACCTCGTCGACGGGGCGCCGCCAGTTCTGGCTCGAAAAAGCGTAGAGGGTGAGCGCCTTGACCCCCAGCTGGCGCGCGAGCCGGGTGACCGCCCTCACCGAGCGGCTGCCCTCGCGGTGGCCTTCGATGCGCGCCAGGCCGCGGAACTCGGCCCAGCGGCCGTTGCCATCCATGATGATTCCGACCTGGCGGGGCAGCTGCGACCGATCGAGCTGGGACCGGAGATCGTCGACTGAGACCACTGAAACCACGCGCGCACCTCGCTCGAAGGGTCCTCCGCCGCTCCAGCGCCCAAAGAGCGGGCACACACTACAGCGCAAAGCGCGCGATGCCCAGCATTTCGCATGCCGAACATGACGTCCCCGGCGCTCCTGAAGCGCGAGGGGTCGGCGCTCGGCTCACCCCTCGTTCAGGGGCTGGAGGGGCTAAGGAGCCAACGGCAGCTCCGGCGGGGCCGGCTCTCCCGTTCTCGGCGCGCCGGCGCCGTCGAGCTCGATGTGCGAGGTCCCGGGCGGCTGCTCGAGCGCGAACAGCGAGGCGTCGAGCGCGGTGTTGACCTCCCGGTCGCGGTAGCTCAGGGAGAGCTCGACGCCCGTGGGGCGACCTGCGGCGTCCACTCCGCGCAGCTCGAGCGAGCGCGGCAGCCGGAGCTCGCCCACTTCCTCGAAGTCGCCGAAGGCCGCGTCGTAACCGTGCGGGCCGCGGACCCGGCTCCGAAGGGGCGTGAGATCCTCGGTGGAGACCCACAGCTCCTGGGCGGCAGGTCCTTCGGCGAGCTCGAGTCGGTACGCGCGTGCCTCGGCGTCCAAGGTCATGACCGGCTGGCTCGCAACGAGCCTGGGGAGGTCGCCGAGGAGGATCTCGACAATCGCGCTCGGCGGGAGCTCCACCATGAACAGGCGTGAGACGTTGGCCGCGGTAGCGGGGCCCGTGTAGAAGCTCGAGCCCGACTCCACGAAGAGCTCGAAGACCTCGCCGTCGCTCGCGAGCGAGGCGGCGGGCTTCCCGAAGAAGCCGAGCGTGGTGAGGTGGAGCCGAGCCGGCCGCTCGGCCGCAATGAGCTCGCTGGCGCTCCCCGACTGGCTCGGCGAGCGGAGGCGGACCCGGGCCTCACCGCGGACGGAGCGGAGGCGGGCCGCCCGGGCGTCGAGCCGCTCCAGGACGGCGCGCGGGTCGCGAAGCTCGCCCTCGGGCCCGAAACGGAGGGGGTGATGGCAGGCGGCCAGCGTCAAGGCGACCGCGGCGGGCAGGACTGTGAGGCGGCGCATCGGGTCCGCTCCTTTTTGGGGCGAAGGGAGGTGAGCGCGTGCGGCACCATAACCCGGTGCCCAGGAGAAGGGTTGCATCTGTCCTTCAGGAGGCTTCCGCTTGGAGGTCGCCCTTCGATCAAAGCCCCGCGCACCGGCGAGCTGGGCGTCGAAGACCTTGATTTACGAGGGAATAACCATCACCCTTCGCCCGTACGAGTGAACTTCCGGGCAGACTCAGCCCTGCTCTCTTCAAGGACCTTCGAACCGATGCTCGGCCAAGACTTTCTGCAGGAAGTGAAACACGGCGGCTACACGCTCCTGGTCATCGCCGGGTGCTCGCTGATCGCCGCGGCCATCGCCGTCGAGCGGCTGATCGCCATGTGGTCGGTGCTCGGGCAGGCGCGGTCGTTGGCCGAGCAGGTGAACAAGAGCTTGCTGCGCGGAGACCACGCTCAGGGGCGCGCGCTGTGCGAGCGCAGCCGGTCGGCGGCCGCTGACATCTTCCTCGCCGGGTTCGCCCGCTATGGGCAGGGTGCGCGGGAGAGCTTCGAGGCCGCCGTGGAGCGCGAGCGGATGTCGCTGATCCTGAAGCTCAAGAGCTACCTCTGGGCGCTGGGCACCGTGGGTACCGTCTCCCCGTTCGTGGGCCTGTTCGGGACGGTCGTGGGCATCCGCAGCGCATTCTCGGCCATGGCCGCCGCCGGCACCGGCGGCTTCTCGGTGGTGGCCAACGGCATCTCCGAGGCGCTCATCTCGACCGCGGCGGGCATCTTCGTGGCCGTCGAGGCGGTGGTCCTCTACAACTATTTCCAGGCGCGCCTCGCGCGGGTCGCCGCCGAGCTCAAGCTCATCGCCGACGAGTTCGCCGAGCTCCTGCGCGAAAAGCCGCCGGTGGTGTTGGCGGCCCCGCCGGCTCCCGCGGAGGCGTCGGCCTCCTCGGGCGCTCCTGGCATCAACTAGCGATTCGGAAGGCGAGGGCGACGACCATGGCCATGGGCAAGCTCCCCGACTCCGGAGCCGACGAGTTCAGCGACGGAGTCGTCGCCGAAATCAACATCACGCCGTTGACCGACATCTTCCTCGTCTTGCTGATCATCTTCATGGTGACCAGCTCGGCGCTGGTGGACGCGGGCGGCCAGGCGGGGGTGAAGGTCAACCTCCCCAAGGGCGGCGCGAAGGAGATCACCGCGACCCAGAGCGACCTCATCGTCGCCATTCTCCAAGACGGGCGGGCGGTGGTGGGCGGCAAGGCGCAAGCCGACGACGAGCTCAAGGCGACCTTCGAGGCTGCCCACAAGCTGTCCGCCGACACGGCGGTCATCATCCAGGCGGACGAAGGCGTCCCGCACGGGAGGGTGGTCGCGGTGATGGAGCTCGCGAAGGGCGTGGGCCTTTCGCAGCTGGCCATCGCCACCCGAGCCGAGGGCGAGACGAGGTAGCCAGGCGCATCGAGCGACCCGGCCGCGTCGGCGATGCGCTCGCCCCGAGTGCGCCAATTTTGGTGAGGTGCGGCGGGGCCCCTACAATCGGCGGGTGCGCGCACTCTCCGCCGCCCTGGCACTCCTCGCGGCCTCGAATGCCTGGGCCGAGGAGACCGTGCGCATCGCCATCGCCGACGGCGTGCGCGAGGTGACCCTGTCCGGAAAGGGCCTCATGGTCCGCAAGCTCGAGGCGGGCGAGCGCTATTCGGCGACCCCGGGTGGGCGCTCCGTCGCCTATCTCTCCGAGGGCAAGCTGATGCTGGACGGGGCGCCGGTGGTCGCGCCCGACGGCGTGAAGTTCCGCTCCGACGGCTTCGTGACCGTCGCGGAGCAGCCGGTCCGCGGGCAGATCGAGATTCGCAAGAGCGGCGCAGGTCTCATCGCCATCAACGTGCTGGGGCTGGAAGACTACCTGGCAGCGGTGCTGGGCTCGGAGATGCCGGCCAGCTTCCCGCTGGAGGCGCTCAAGGCGCAGGCCGTGGCGGCCCGGACGTACGCGGTGCGCCGGAAGATCGACGCCTGGGGCAAGCCGTATCACCTGGGCAACACGGTGCTCCACCAGGTGTACGGCGGGGCCCGGGCGGAGGACGTCCGCACCCGCGAGGCGGTGAAGGCGACGAGCGGCGAGGTGCTCACCTATCGCATGGAGCCCATCGAGGCCTACTTCCACTCGGCCTGCGGAGGGCGGACCGAGTCGGGACAGGATGCCCTGGGCCGCGGCCTTCCCTACTTGAAGTCGGTGGAGTGCGTCTGCCAGGCCAGCCTGCACAGCGATTGGACCCACAAGCTGCGCGCGTCCGACCTGACGAGCCTCTTCAACGGCGTGAAGGACGTGAAGGTCGTGGAGCGGACGCCCACCGGCCGCGCGCGGCGGGTCGAGCTCGCCGCCGCGGGGGGAAGCCGCGCGCTCTCGGCGGTGGAGCTGCGGCGCCTGGTCGGCTACGACAAGATCAAGAGCTTGGCCTTCGACTCGGAGTCGAGCCGCGGGGCCATCACCTTCCGCGGCCACGGCTACGGCCACGGCGCCGGCATGTGCCAATGGGGCGCCAAGGGTTACGCCGAGCGCGGCTGGGACTACCGGCAGATCCTCTCCCACTACTACGCCGGGGCCGAGCTGCGGAAGATGTATTGATGAACTTCAAAGGGGCCCTGACCTCCCGATGCGACTCTCCGACTTCGACTACGCCCTTCCCGAGGAGCTCATCGCCCAGGAGCCGTTGCCCGAGCGCGACGCCTCTCGCCTGCTCGTGCTGCACCGCGCGGCCAACCGGCTCGAGCACCGCTCCTTCCGCGATCTGCCCGAGTACCTGCGCGCCGGGGACCTGCTCGTCCTCAATGACGCGCGGGTGATCCCCGCGCGCCTCATCGGCAAGAAGGTCGACACCGGTGGCCGGGTGGAGCTGGTGCTCACGCTTCCGCTGGCGGGCGCCCAGGGCCTGCTCTGGCGGTGCATCGGGCAGGCGTCGAAGGCCATCCGCGCGGGGATGCGGCTCGACTTCGAGGGGCTGCGCGCGGAGGTAGTCGCCGCGGGCGGCGACGGGAGCTACGACGTCCGCTTCGCGTGCGACGACCTGCAGGCGCAGCTCAAGCGGGTGGGCGAGGTCCCTCTTCCGCCGTATATCCGGCGCGACCCGTCGGACCTGGACCGCGAGCGCTACCAGACGGTCTTCGCCCAGAGCCCGGGCGCCGCGGCCGCGCCGACCGCGGGCTTGCACTTCACCGACGCGCTGCTGCACGCGCTCCGCGCCCAGGGCGTCGAGGTCGCCCGGGTGACGCTCTTCGTCGGCGCCGGCACTTTCCTGCCCATCCGGACCGAGGCGGTGGAAGACCACCGGATGCACCCCGAGCACTACGAGATCACGAGCGAGGCCGCGGAGGTGGTCGAGCGGGCCCGGGCGCGCGGGGCGCGGGTGGTGGCAGTGGGCACGACGGCGCTGCGCACGCTCGAGTCCGCCTTCTCGGAAGGCGCGGTGCGGGCCGGCGCGGGCATCTCCGAGCTGTTCATCTATCCGGGGTACCGCTTCCGCTGCGCCGACGCGCTGGTCACGAACTTCCACCTGCCGAAGTCGTCGCTGCTGCTCCTAGTGAGCGCGCTGGCGGGGCGAGAGGCCATCCTCGCCGCCTACCGCGAGGCCATCGAGCGCCGCTACCGCTTCTTCTCGTACGGCGATGCGATGTTGATCCTCTAGCGAGCGCCTGTTACGGAGGTCGGCAATCGTCGACTTTCCTCACCCCCAACTCCCTCCCGCTCGCGGGAAGCGGGCGAAGGGGGAGAGGTCGTTCGGGCGGCAGCGCCTTGACGGCGCGGCCGCGCGCCGGTAGTCGACTGTCGAACGCCGCCATGAGCTCGAGCTTTGAGTGGGCTCCCCGCCGGCGCGGGGCGGCCGCTTTCCTTCCGCAAAGACCAGGAGCGCCCTTGTCCGACCTCGTTCGCTTCCAGCTCTTGCGCAAGGACGACGCCACGCGCGCCCGCCGCGGCCGCCTCCAGACGCCGCACGGCGCGGTGGAGACGCCGGTGTTCATGCCGGTGGGAACCGCGGGCTCGGTCAAGGCGCTGGGTCCCGACGACCTCGCGCGCGACGACGCGCGGATCATCCTGGGCAACACGTACCACTTGTACCTGCGCCCGGGACACGAGCTCGTCCGCGAGATGGGCGGGCTGCACCGGTTCATCAGCTGGCCCAACGCCCTGCTCACCGACTCCGGCGGTTTCCAGGTCTATTCGCTCGCCGAGCGGAGGACCATCACCGACGACGGCGTCACCTTTCGCTCGCACCTGGACGGCTCCAAGCATCACTTCACGCCCGAGAAGGCGGTGGCCATCCAGGAGGCGCTGGGCGCCGACATCATCATGGCCTTCGACGAGTGCCCGCCGGCCAACAGCGAGCGGGGGTACTTCGAGGAGTCGCTGAGGCGCACGACGGCCTGGCTGAAGCGCTGCGAGAAGGCCTGGACGCGGCAGGGCTCTTCGCTGTTCGGCATCGTGCAGGGAGGGCTCCACGCGGACCTGCGGCGGCGCCACGCCGAGGAGGTGTGCGCGGTGGACCTGCCGGGCTATGCGCTGGGGGGCTATAGCGTGGGCGAGGAGCCTCAAGCCATGCACGAGGGGGTTTCGCTGAGCGCGCCGCTCTTGCCCGAGGACAAGCCGCGCTACCTCATGGGCGTCGGCACGCCGGTGGACCTCGTCACCTGCGTCGGCCTGGGCATCGACATGTTCGACTGCGTCCTTCCCACGCGCACCGCGCGCAACGGGCTCCTCTATACGAGCCAAGGCAAGCTCACCATTCGCAACGCCGAGCACGCGCGAGACCCGCGCCCCGCCGATCCCGCCTGCGCGTGCTACACGTGCCGCACCTTCAGCCGGGCGTACCTGCGCCACCTTTTCGCGACGCAGGAGATCCTCGCGATGCGACTGAACTCCCTGCACAATGTGCACTATTTCCTGGACCTCATGGCCAAGGTGCGAGCCTCCCTCGACGAGGGGCGCTTCGCCGCGTTCCAGCGAGAATTCTTGGCGAGCCCCGGCGCCTGCCGGTAGCGGAGAGCGGGCAGGTTACGGCTCGCCGGCGAGCTCGTCGCGAACGGCGAGGAACTCGGCGGCGATGTCATATGCGCGCCGGGCGTTGGCCTTGGCCTCGACCGCCGGGTCACGCCCTTCGGCGTATCGGCCGGTGACGATGGCCTGCATGAACATGGCAGCGAGCTCGTCGCGGATGTCCCAGTCCACTTCGGGGGTATTGGTCTTCATTCGGCCTCCCATCGGCGCGTCAGGAGCTCCTGCCCTCGGCGCGGCCTCATTGCGAGGCTAAGGTGCGTTCGAGGCGAACCCCGGTGCCCGGGTGGGCTGAGGGTCTGAACATGCGCTGGCGGCGCTCCGCTTTGCCCCCACTGGGAGAATGACAACGGTGCGCGCTCGCTCGCAGGAGCGCGAGGGTCGTGACCTTATGCGCCGGAACCGTTGCTGCCGTGCGCGACACGATGCGACGCGCGCGGCGAGCCTCTCCAAATAGTCCTCGAAGGATTTCGAAAAGACGAAGTCATTCTTTTGCTCGTATTTGGCGGCTTCCTAATAATCGCGGGCGAAGGCGACGGGATCTCCTAATGCGGCCGAGCCTGGAGCCTGGGGTCTGGAGCCTGAAGTCTCCATGGCGAGTATCCCGACGAGGTCGAGCATGTGCCGGCCATCTGGGTTGTGGAGCATCACTCGGCCGCAGGGACAGACTCGATGAGCTTGCCGTCGCGGAACTTGGCGGTGCGCTTTCCCAAAGGCCAAGTCCACGTCTCGACCTTCACGCCGTCCGCGTACGCCTGCTGAATCCGCTCCGGCGGGCCCCAGGCGAGCTTGGCCGCGTCGGTCTCCATTCCGCGGACGAGCCGCTTCTGGCGCAGCGCCGCGCGCACGTCGGGGGCAAAGCGCGCCAGGTCCACCTCCGGATTCACCTCGGTGAAGACCTGTTCGAAGACCGCCAAGAACTCCTCGCGGGTCTTGATCTGCGGGCGCAGCACGGCGACGTACGGGCGCCCCGCCGGCTCGCCCACCACGGCGAAATAGACCCACGGGTTCGGGCGCGGCGAGTAGAGCGGCCGGCGCGCCATGGCCAGGCTGGTGGGAAATTCCACCTTCTGAATCCGGACGCGAGTGCCTATCTCCAGGAGCCCCTCGGTCGGCCCGGGGAGAATGGGCTGCCCCGACGGATCGTCGATGAGCTCCACCGAGTCGGGCGGCAGCAGCGTCGCCAGCCGCCGCGTGGCGTCGCCGAAGAATGGCAGCACGTGGGCGCTGGCGCGCAGGAAGAACGCGCGGCCTTCGAGATCGCGCTCGAGCGAGAGGCGCTGATCGTCGGGGACGAGGACCGCGGAGGCGCAGCCGGAGAGCGCGGCGGCGACGCAGAGCAGGCGGTAGGGTCGCATGGCGCCAAGGGGTATCAGGCGCCGCGGCCCTGGGGCAACCGGCCCGTCGGGCGGTCTCGCTGGCTCGCCAGGCAGGCGTGAGATTGCGGGGCCTGTCTCGAGGCCCCAGCTTGCATCGGCGGGTAAAGGATGGCCCCCGCCTCAACGGAGCGCGCCGCCAAGAGGGAACGCGGCCCGGCAGGAGGGTAGGCGAGCGTGAGACTTGCGGCTCATGCCATCCGGGCGGCGGTGGGGCCCAAGGTCCTTCGCTCGATGGAGTGGCTCATCACGGGTCGGATGCGGCCGCTCCTTCGCCGCGAGCGCGCCGGCACCTTTTTGCCGCCCAACGGCCGACGGTTCTGCGTCATCCACCTCGACGGTGTGTCCCGGCGAGCGCTCCTCACGGCCGTCGAGCGCGGCGAGGCGCCTTTCCTCGGCCGGTTGCTCCGGTCGGGGGCTTACGCGCTCTCCCCGTGCTTCTCGGGTGCGCCTGCCTCGACGCCGGCCTTCCAGGCTGGACTCCTGTATGGTCAGCGCCTGGCCGATATCCCTGGCTACCATTGGTACGATTGGCAGCGCCAGGCTCTGATGGGCATGGACCGGGCCGAGGACGCCGCCGCCGTCGAGGCGAAGCTCATGGCCCGGGGCCCCGGGCTCCTCGAGCGGGGCTCGGCGTCGTTCTCCATCTTCTCGGGCGGCGCGAAGGTGGACGGCTTCTCGATGTCGGGCTGGGCGGCGCGCCCGCGCCGGCTCTTGGCGGGGCTCGACCCGTGGTACCTGGCCGCGGGCGCAGTGGCGCACTCGCGGACCGCCGCGCGCATCGCCGGTCGGATCGCCCGCGAGGGCGGGGCCGACTTGCTGGACCTCTTCCGGCAGTCGCTGCGGGTCGGCCGGCTGCAGAACGAGCCGGGCTTCTTCTTGCGCCGCGTGGCGCTCTCCATCGGCGCGCGAGAAGCGGCGGTGTTCAGCGCGGCGCTCAGCATGGCCCGGGGCGTCCCGGCCATCTACACGTGCTTCGGCGACTACGACGAGATTGGCCACCGGCGCGGGCCCGACGCGCCCGACGCCTCCGCAGCGCTGCGGGGGATCGACCGGGCGGTGGCGCACGTCTTCGCGGCAGCCGCCGCCTTGCCAGAGCTCGGCTACGACGTGTATGTCGTCTCGGATCACGGTCAAGTTCGAACGCAGCCGTTCGAGAGCGCGATGGGCCTCTCCCTCCTCGACTACCTGGCGCTCGCGGTGCCGCGGCGGGAGGGAGCGCCGGAGCTGAGCGGCGAGGCGGCGCGCCAGATGGGACGACTGCGCGCGCTGGCGCGCGCCGCCCAGGGCTTGCCCAGCGCGTTGGAGGCCAAGGCGCGCGCGCTCGCCGGAGAGGTGGCCCACTCCATCGTCGGCGGGCGCCGCCGCGGCGATGACGGGGCCCGGCTATTGGAGGAGGCGGTCTGCGTCGAGGCGGGCGACATCGCGCACCTGTACCTGGGCCGCGAAGCGCACCCGCTGGACGAGCGGGAGGTCGCGCACCGGTTCCCGCGCACCTTGGCGGTGGCGACGCACTGCCCGGCGGTGGGGCTGGTCGCGGCGCGAACGGAGCGCGGGGCGGTGGCGTTTCGAGGCGGCCGGCGCTTCGACCTGTCGGACCCGGCCTCCGCGCGCGCGCTCGACCTCGGCTACGGCGGCCCGAGGGCCGCGGCGTTCATCTCCGCCGTGGCAAGCATGCCCTCGGCAGGCGATTCTGGTGCTCTACGGCAACGGGCTTTTGCGCGCCGACGTCGCCTTCTCGTGGGAGTTCGGCAGCCACGCCGGCGTCGCGCGCGACGAGGTCGAGACGTTCGTCATCCATTCCAAGGCCGCGCCCTACGACTTCACCCGCGTCGAACACGGCGCGGACCTGCACGACTTCCTCGTCGACCACTACGGGGCGCCCGGCGGGCCATGACGCTTCCTCCGCTTCCGCGAGCGGCCTTCCCATGGCTCAAGAGCTCTCGCTCGTGACCTGGAACATCCACGGCTGCGTCGGCTCTGACGGGCGCTTCGACCTGAGCCGGGTGGCCCGGGTGCTCCGCGGGCTCCCGGCCGAGGTGATCGCGCTCCAGGAGGTCGGGGAGGTTCACGGGAAGATGCCCGCCCTGGACCAGGCTCGAGGCATCGCCGAGCAGACCGGGGCGCGTCTCGCCTTCATGGCCAACGTGTTCAAGGGGCGCCGCCGCTACGGCAACGCCATCCTGAGCTACGTGCCCATCCTGCGCGAGGCGCATTACGACCTTTCGGTCGGCAAGCGCGAGCCCAGGGGGTGCCTGCGGGCGGACCTCGCTCTGCCGCACGGGGGCGCGATCCACGTGTTCAACCTTCACCTGGGGCTCGGCGTGTTCGAGCGCCGCCGGCAGGCGCTCTTGCTCGGCGCAGACATCCTGCGCGACGCGGCGCTGGCGCATCCGATGGTGGTGGTGGGCGACTTCAACCGCTGGTACCCGGGCCCCGTGCGCGCGCTCCTGCGCCGCGCCCTGACGGACTGCGCGGGGCGGCTCGAGCAGATGGAGCCGACCTACCCGGCCCGCTTCCCGCTCTTTCGGCTGGACCGCGTTCTGGCGGGGCCCGCTCTGATGCCACTCTCGGTCCGGGTGATCGACAAAGGCGAGGCCAAAGTTGCGTCCGACCACCTTCCACTGCTGGCGCGGATGGCGGTCGAGACCCCGCCGACGCCCGAGAACGGGGAGGCCGCGCCGCCCAAGCCTGAATGAGCCGCGCGAGAGGAAAATCCGCGCGCAAGCCACCAGGGAGCAGGCCAACCCAATCACCGAGCGCCCGCGCATGCGCGCGAGCGCTCTGGCTGGTGAGTTGGCTTCGATGAAGCAGCCGCCGCTACTTGACGGCGGCAGCGGCCTTCGCCAGGCGCGCCACGTGGCGGCTGGCGGAGCGGGCGTGAATGATGCCCTTCGAAGCGGCCTTCTTCAGGGTCCGCTCGGCGGCCTTGACCATCTCCTTGGCCTTGGCTGGATCCTTGGACGCCGAGGCGGCGACCGTCGCCTCGCGCGCCTTCTTGATGGCGGTCTTGACCGTCGATTTCCAGTGCGTATTGCGCGCGCGTCGCTTGAGGCTCTGGCGATGACGCTTTTCGGCTGACTTGATGTTCGCCACTCTCTCCTCCGGAAGACCCGAAACGCGGCCGCGCAGCGGTCGCAAGGGCCGCGCTACGTAGCAGCTTGCGACGCCGCCTGTCAAGGAACTTGCCTGCACCTGGCCCGCCACAGGCAGGACACTTGCCCCGGCGCTCGGCTCTTCGCCAGCGCGACGCCTCTCCGCAAGCCCAGAGACTGGGCGAAGAACCAGTAATATCAGGGCATTGGTGATTTGCTGTGCAATTCAGCAAATCGATCCGCGAGGCCCGCGAAAGAGGGGAGGGGGCGAGGAGCCCACAGGGTTCGCCACAAGTTCCCCACAGAACCTGTGGACAACGTCGCGCCCGCGGTGAACGCGCGTTCAAGAGCTCGAGCCGCGGCGCTTGGCTTCGTTCCAAAGCGCGTCCATCTCCTCCAGCGAGGCTTCGCCCGGCCCCTTCCCGCGCGCCCGCAGCGAGCGCTCGACGAAATGGAAGCGCTCGGTGAAGCGGCCGAGGGTCCCGCGCAGAGCGTCCTCGGGAGGGCATCGGAGGTGGCGGGCCAAGTTGACCAGGGCGAAGAGGGCGTCGCCCAGCTCCTCCTCGACTCGCGCCTTCTCTCCCTGGGCGATGGCCTCGTCCAGCTCGCGCAGCTCCTCGTCGACTTTGGCGCGCACGTCTTCGACGCGCTTCCAATCGAAGCCGACGCGGCTCGCCTTCTCGGTGAGCCGTTCGGCGCGAACCAGCGCGGGCGCGTCCTTGGGCACACCGTCGAGGGTGCTCCCTTCGCTGCCGGTCTTGCGCAGACGCTCCTGGGCCTTGAGGCGCACCCAGGCGCCCGCGACCTCCTCCGCGTCGCGCGCCTTCGCGTCGCCGAAGACGTGCGGGTGCCGGAACTCGATTTTGTCGCAGATGGCCTTTGCGACGTCGGCGAACTCGAAGGCCCCGGCCTCCTGCCCGAGCTGCGCGTGGAAGATGATCTGGAACAGCAGGTCCCCGAGCTCGTCGCGCAGCGGCTCGAGCGGGCCGCCGAGCGAGGCGAGGTCCATCTGCTCTAGAACCTCGTAAGTCTCCTCGACGAGGAAGGGGCGCAGGGACCTCAAGTCCTGTTGGCGGTCCCAGGGGCATCCGCTCTCGGAGCGGAGCTTGGCCATGATGGCGATCAATCGGTCAATCTGCTCGGCGGCGCGGCTCATGGTGAGAAGTCTCCTCGCGCGCCATCGCGGCAAGGCGCGGCTCGGGCTGGCGTGGCGCTCTTTCCGTAACACACCGCGAGGCCGGAGGCCGGTGGGAGAGCTCCGGGGGGAAGGCGAGGGCGACCGAGGGCGACGGCGCGCCAGAGGGCGACGGCGCGCCTTGCGGGGGACTTCGAGCCGCAGCTAAGATTGCCGCGCCGCGCGCCCGCCGCGCCTTTCGCTCCATGAGAATCCTCTCAGCTCTGCCTGCTCGCCGGACTGCTCGCGCTCCTGGGACCCGGCGCCGCCGGAGCGCAGATCGCCCCGCAGCGGCCCGTCGACGACATCGATATCCCCTTGCCCAAGCCTCCGCCCGGCCGCCCTGTGGCCCGCGAGACGCCGGAGGCTGAGACGCCGCCGGCGGAGGAGGAGGACCCGAGCGAAGAAGAGACGTTCGTCCCTGGCAGGCCGCAGCACGGCGGAGCCCAGGCAGACGCCTCCGAGCCCTGGACGGCAGACGCCGGCGCGGCCGGAGACGGCGGCCCCGCGCTCCCCGCGCCAGACGATGCTTCGAGGCGCGCTCTCGACGTATCGCCCATCGAGCTGCCCTCTGCCGGCAGCGCCGCCGAGCTCGCCAAGGCCTTCGTCGCGCATCGGGAGGCCGCCGACGCCCGCGCGCCCGCCGCGATGCTGGAGGCTGAGCGCGACATCGAGGCGCTGCGAGCGGAGCTCGGCTTCCAGAACCTCTTCGCCTTCTCGCTTTCGGTCTCGCTGCAGGCCGAGCGGCTCCTCGACACCGACGTCGAAGAGGCGCTCCGCCGCGCTCTCTTCTCGGCCGGGCTGAGCCCCGACTCACCCCATGCGCTCTGGGTGGCGGCTTGGGCGGCGCTCCGCGCTCAGCCCACCGACGCCGCGCGCTGGGGCAACCTGGCGGCTCGGGCCCTCGCGGCGACTTGGCGCGAGCCCCGGTGGCGGCTGGCCGGTCTGGCGGAGACCGGTGCCGGCCTTTTCGCGTCGCTCGCCGCCGCCTCCGCCGCGCTGCTCTTTCTCGTCTTCCTGCGCCACGCGCGGTACTTCCTGCACGACGTCCGGCACCTGTTCCCCGAGGGCGCCTCCGCCTGGCAGACGACGCCGCTGGCGCTGCTCGCGCTCGCCCTGCCCTTGGCGGTAGGGCGCTCGCCGTTCGCCTTTCTCTTCGGGTTGGCCCTGGCGAGCTGGGCCTACCTCGCGCGCGGGGAGCGCGTCGTTGCGGCCGCCGCGCTCGCCGTCCTGGGCGGCCTGCCGCTGGCCGCCGAGGCGCTGGCCGAGCGGACCGCGTTCGCCGGCACGCGGGCCGAGGTGGTCTGGCTCGTCGAGCGCGGCGGGCTCGAGGGCGACTCGGCCGCCGCGCTGCGCGCGCTGGGCGAAAAGGACGAGTCGTTCGCGGTGCTCTTTGCGCTGGGGCGCGAAGCGCGCAGGCGGGGCGACCCGAAGGCGTCGGCTTTCCTGAGACGGGCTTCTCTCGCGCGCCCGGAGTCGGCCGAGGCGGCGCTGGAGCTGGGCAACGCGCTCATGCTCGAGGGCGACCTCGATGCGGCGCGCGAGGCCTATCAGCGGGCGGCCTCCGCCGCGCCGGAGCGCGCGGAGCCTTTCTACAACCTTTCCAGGCTCCACGGTCGCAAGAGCCAGCTCGCTCCGGCAGAGGAGGCGGGGGCCCTGCTCACCCGCGCCCAGGAGTTCGCTCACCGCGCCATCGAGCTCGACCCGGC
Organism: uncultured delta proteobacterium; assembly: GCA_963772225.1. GTDB lineage: Bacteria > Myxococcota > Myxococcia > Myxococcales > UBA5297 > CAVYWD01. Next base: position 180,448 of record CAVYWD010000002.1, read on the forward strand.
GTTGGGCCAGAAGCTGGCCGACTCCGACCTGCGCGCGAATCTCTTCCTCGCCTCTCTTCCGCTCTCCCTCGGGCCCATCCTGGAGCTCGCGGAGGAGGACGCCGGCGGGTTGCGCGTGGGCGAGCAGGTCGCGTCGCGGCTCTTCGGGCCCCTGCCGCCGGCCCTGGCGCCGGCGGTGGCGGGACTGTCGCTGCTGCTGCTCGTGGCGCTGGGCTTCGCGGGAGGCGCGCTGCGCCCCAGCGGCGCCTGCGTCAAGTGCGGGCGCCCAGCCTGCGGCCGCTGCGACGACGAGGTGACCGGGCCGGGCCTGTGCGGCCAGTGCCTCAACGTGTTCGCGCGCCGCGGGGCGGTCGACGCGCTGGCGCGCGCCGCCAAGGAGGCGGGCATCCGCCGGTACCAGAGGCGCCGAAAGGTTCTGCTGAGGCTCAGCTCGCTCGTCGCCGGCGCGGCTCACATCCTCACCGGGCGAACCGCGGCCGGGGCGGCCATTTTGGTGGCGGCTTTTGCGCTCACCTTCGCGGCCGTCTTGAGCGGCGGCATCATCTCTGCCCCGGCCGCCGGAATTCCTCCGCTTCTGCGCGCCGTCCCGGCCGCCTTGGGCGTGACGGGGCTCGTCGCGTTGTCCGTGAGGCGCGCTCTCGAACCGAAGCTCCCGGCGGCCGCCCCCGCTCGCGGGCCCGGGCCTGAGCGAGACTGAAGGGACGCCATGGCGCTGAAAGGAACGCTCAAGGACTTCGGCATCGCCGACATCTTCCAGCTCATCGCCCAGCAGCAGAAGGTGGGCGTGCTGCACCTGGTCGAGGGCGAGCAGGAGGTGCACGTCTCCTTCAGGGACGGGAACGTGGTGCGCGCCGAGAGCGCGCTGCGCAAGAAGCGCGAGCTTTTGGGCGACATGCTCGTACGCGCGGGGATCATCACGCGGCACCAGCTGGAAGAGGCGCTGGAGGAGCAGAAGCGCACCTTGAAGCGGCTGGGGGACATCTTGGTCGCGTCGGGCGCGGTGACCCGCCAGGCGCTCCGCGAGACGACCCAGCTGCAGACCACGGAGACGCTCTACCGGCTGTTCGTCTGGAAGAGCGGCACCTACGAATTCGAGGTGAAGGAGGTCGAGCTCGACCCCGAAGGCCTCCCGCCCGTCCGCTCCGAGAGCGTTCTGATGGAGGGGTTCCGGCGGGTGGACGAGTGGCCGCTGATCCGAAAGAAAATCAGCAGCACCGCGATGACGTTCGAGCGCCTCAGGCCATTGCCCGAGGGCGCGGTGGAGGGCAGCGACGGCGGCGGCGCAGCCCTGGGCCCCAATGAGCTGATGTCTTTTCGGCTGGCGGACCCGGGCTGCGACGTCCAGTTCATCGTGGACCGTTCGAGGCTGGGCGAGTTCGAGGCCAGCAAGGCCCTGCTCAACCTGGTGAACCAGGGCTATTTGAAGACCGTGGCCCCGCCGGTGGTCGCGGGCTCGGAGCCGGAGCCGGAGCGCCGAGCCCTGGCCGAGCGGGCCGCGCGGGCGGCGGGGCAGGTGGCGATGACGCTGGTGCTGCTCGGCGCGCTGGCGCTGCTCCTCACCCGCGTGGACCTGAGGGCAATGCGCCTCTGGGGCACGGGGGAGCGGGCCATCGAGGGATCGGCGGTGATGGGCTTCGCCGGGCGTTGGCAGCGGTCCCGCATCGAGTCGGCGCTCTTTGCCTACCGCGCGGTGCACGGCGACGTGCCGGGCGATCTGCAGGAACTCGTGTCCGAAGGGATTTTGACCCCATCCGATCTGCGTTACCCTTGGCGGGAGCGTTACTACTACCGGAAGACGGGGGAGACGACCTACCTTTTGCTCCCGCCGTTGCCCTGAGGAACGACGGGCGACAGGTCGGTTCATGGCGAGGCGAGGGGGCGTCTTTCAGATTCGGGAGTCGAAGCGAATGGAGCAACAGCCCGCGCGCGTCGAATTCGATGACAACGACCTCGTGCGGTCTCTGTGCGGGGGGCACAACGAGAATCTGAAGCTGATCGAGCGGCGCCTGGGCGTTCAGGTGGGCCAGCGCGGCGCCAACCTCCTCGTCGCCGGCGAGCCCGCCGCGGTCGCCTTCGCCGACCGCCTTTTGCGGCAGCTGTACGGCCTCCTGCGCGCCGGCTATCGCATCTACCTCGAGGACATCGAACAGGCCATCAAGGTCCTCGCCAACGGGGAAGCCGCGACCCTGAAGGACATCTTTCTCGACACCGTCTTCGTCTCCAGCCGCAAGCGCGCCATCGCGCCCAAGGGGCTCGCGCAGAAGCGGTACGTCGAGGCCATCCGACACCACGACATCGTCTTCGGCATCGGGCCCGCGGGCACGGGGAAGACCTACCTCGCCATGGCCATGGCGGCGGGCGCGCTGATCGAGCGGCGGGTGAAGCGCATCGTGCTCACCCGACCGGCGGTCGAGGCGGGCGAGAAGCTCGGATTTTTGCCCGGCGACATCGCCGAGAAGGTGAACCCCTACCTGCGGCCGCTCTACGATGCCCTGCATGACATGATGGACTTCGAGCGGGTCGCCGAGCTCGTCGAGCGGGGGACCATCGAGGTCGCGCCGCTGGCGTTCATGCGCGGGCGCACGCTCAACGACGCGTTCGTCATCCTCGACGAGGCGCAGAACACCACCGTCGAGCAGATGAAGATGTTCCTCACGCGCCTGGGCTACGGGTCCAAGGCCGTCATCACCGGCGACGTCACGCAGGTCGATCTCCCCTCGGGCAAGGGGAGCGGGCTCATCGAGGCTCGGCAGATCCTCTCGGGCATCGCCGGCATCAAGATGTGCGCTTTCACCGAAGTGGACGTGGTGCGCCACCCGCTGGTGCAGGAGATCATCCGCGCCTACGACGCTCTCGAGCGCCAGCGCTCGCAGCCGGCGCCCGGGCCGCAGGGGGAGCCACTGCCCGAATCCGCCGGCGCGGGCTCGTCGGCGAGCTGAGCCCTCGCGCCCCGGAGCGCGTGGGCTCGAGGCGCCTCATCGGGCAGCTGCTCAGTCGATGTGCGGATCGCAAGTGGGGCTCGAAGTCAGCGCCGACGCGACGATGTTGAGCGCCGGGTTCTCTCCGCTCGTCACCACGTCGCGAACCTCGCAGCCGCTGGCCAGGAGCCACGGCGGGCCCGACGCGGCGAGCACCTCGGCGACGACGAGGTAGTTCGTCCCGGGCGGCAGCGTCAGCGTGGCCGAGTCGCCGCTCGCCAAGAGCCGGTCGCCGGACAGGTCGAAGCGGAGCGCGCGGTGGTCTTTGCCGTCAGCGCCGCGGAGCGGGACCGCGTCCTTGGACAGGTCGACCTGCGGGGAGGCGGAGAGGCAGGTGCTCCTGAGCTGATCGCAATTGAACCGCTGGCCGTTGGCGAGCACCGTGAGCTGCACCGAGGCGATGGCCGAGGCCTGGAGCCCAGAGACGGCGATGGCGGCGCTCACCCGTGCGCCATCGCCGCCGGCGCCTGCGCCGCAGGCGGAATAGGTCAGGGCTGCGGCCAAAACAGTCGGGATGCTCGCGCGCGGCATGGGGCCAAAGCCTCACTGAATTCGGATGATCACCGGGAGCTTGCCCTGCTTGTCGCCCGTCAGCAGGGGGACGGCGATGGCGGCCGCCGCTCCGGCGGCCACCGCGCCTCCCAGCGCCCAGACCCACCCCTTGCGATACCAGGGGTCCTCGGCGGAGGCCTCGGCCTTCGCGTCGGTGCTGCCGGGGATGCGCACCGCCAAGGGCTTCAGCGCGTCGCCTGCCCCCGCCAGGCGGCGCCCGGCGGCGTCGCTGACCTCGATGTAGTACTCGAGGGCCCAAGGGTTCGGCTCGGAGGGGAGCTCATACGCGGGGATCCGAGCCACGTGCCGCGCCCCGGCCATGGGCGCGAAGCCCGCCGAGCTGTAGCCCTCGGCCCCGGCCCGCCGGTAGTACAGCCGCGCCCTGGCCGCGGGCGGCATGTCCTCGATGGAAGCCGACACGTCCAGCCGCACGTCGGGAGGCGCCTCGGTGAGGGGCTCGTGCGCGACCCGAACCGGCCGCAAGCGCCTCGCTCGGGTGTCCTCGCGCACGGCCTCGAAGAGCTTGCTGATCTTCGTGCTGGTTCCGCGGGGCAGCTGATGGTCGGGCGCCGCTTGAAGCAATCGCTCGAACGAGGCGCGCGCCTGGGCCTCGCGGCCGAGGTAGAGATACGTCGTTCCCTGCAGCTCGTAGAGGGCGGCCAAGAGGTCGTCGCTGTCGTCGGGCTGGGCGAGCGCCTCGTTGAGCTGTCGGAGCGCCTCTTCGAACTCCGCCTCCTCGATGAGCTTGCGCGCTCGCTCGACCTGCGGGTAGTCGAGCTCTCGCGCGGCCCCGCGCGCGGGCGCAGCGCCGATCTGCGCGATGAAGAACGCCGCCGCGCCGACCCGCGCGCAGCTCGTTCGCATGGGATTCATGGGGGCGACCCTAGCATCGCGCGGGACGATTTTGCCAAATGCCGCCCGGCCGGCCGCTGTTTTCCAGGCGAGGCTCGCTTGACAGAGTGGGGACCCCGCCTATAATTGCGCGCTTTTCGAAGCGGCCAAAGGTTTGGTAAATGATTGTTCTGTTTGAGGAAATCGGAGCACGAGGCCTCGCGATCGACCGCGAGCTGACGCCGGAGTTCCTCCGCGGCGTGCTGCAGGCCGACAACGCTCCGACCGGGTTCGCCCCTTCGGCGCCGGGTTCGCTGCACGCGCGCTTCGAGAAGGTCTCAGGGAAAATCCTGCTGACGGCGACGGGCCGGGTGCAGCTCCAGTCGGAGTGCAAGCGGTGCCTGGTTCCGACCAAGCTCGAGGTCCCGCTCGAGTTCACGCTGAGCCTGGTCCGCCGGCAGCCAGAGCCGTCGGAGTCGGAGGAGCGCTCGGAGAGACGGGCGGAGAAGGGCGGGCACCGCACCGAGGAGCCGGTGGCGTCCTTCGAAGTTCAATCGGTCGAGGAAGAGCCGTTCGACGGCCGGCAGATCGACCTGGGCGGCATCGTGCGCGAGCAGATACTCCTCGCGCTGCCCATGGACGCGCCGCTGTGCCGCGAGGACTGCAAGGGGCTTTGCCCCGCCTGTGGCAAAGATTTGAATCAAGCGGAGTGCGGCTGTGACCGCACGCCGAAGGACCCGCGCTGGGCCGCGCTGGAGTCTCTGAAGCTGAAGTGAGCCGCCCGACGCGCGGGGCAGCGCCGCCGTGAAAGAGGTCTTGACTTTCGCGTTTGTCTGGCCGATTTTCGGCCACTTTTTTTGAAGGAGCGACTACCGTGGGTGTCCCCAAGAAGCGAACTTCGAACATGCGCCGCGACCGCCGCCGGGCCGCCAACTCCAAGATGACGGCCGCCAACGTGGTGAGCTGTCCCAAGTGCCGCGAGCCAATCCTCCCGCACACCGTGTGCAAGAACTGCGGGACCTACAAGAAGCGCACGGTCTTGGCTGTCGAGGAATAGTCCTTCCCAAGGACATGCGCTCTCGAGTCATTGGCACCGGCAGCTACGTTCCGGACCGCGTCGTCACCAACGCCGAGCTGGGTCGGGCGTTGGGAGTCGACGAGGGGTGGATCGTCGAACGCACGGGGATCCGCGAGCGCCGCTACGCGGCCCCGGGCCAATCCACCTCCGATATGTCCTGCTTGGCCGCGCGGCGCGCCTTGGAGCGCGCGTCGATCGCGCCCGAGGAGCTCGACCTCATCGTCGTCGCCACAGTGACCGGCGACGCCCCGACGCCCGCCACCGCCACGTTCCTTCAGGCGAAGCTCAAGGCCACGCGCGCCTTTGCTTTCGACATTTCGGCCGCGTGCACGGGGGCGCTCTACGCGCTCTCCATCGCCGACCAGTATTTGCGAACGGGAGCGGCGCGCCGAGCGCTGGTGGTGGGCGCCGAGCTCCCCAGCCGGCTCCTCGACGAGAGCGACCGAAACACCGCGCACATCTTCGGCGACGCCGCGGGCGCGTTGGTCCTCCAGGCCGTCGAGGACCGCGAGGCAGGCCTGCTCAGCACGCACCTCTTCAGCGACGGCGACCACGCCGAAATCCTCTGGGTGCCTGCGCCGGGCTCGCGAACGCCGGCCAGTCCCGAGGTCTACGCCAGCCGCCTCGACCGGCTCCGCATGAGCGGGCGCGAAGTCTATCGGAGCGCGGTGCGCCACATGGTGGCCGCAGCCCGCGAGGCGCTGTCGGCGAATGGGGTGACCCCCGGAGACGTCCGGCACGTCGTCGTGCACCAGGCCAACCTCCGCATCATCGAGGCAGTGGCGGACCGCGTCGGCATCCCCATGGAGCGCGTCTTCATCAACCTCGACCGCTTCGGCAACACGTCGGCGGCGGCCATCCCCATGAGCCTGGACGAGCTCTCGCGCTCCGGGAAACTGGCCCAGGGCGACCTGGTGCTGGCCATGGCGGTGGGCGCGGGGCTCACCTGGGGTAGCGCGCTCTTTCGCTGGCACTAAAGGGACCCACGACATGGGCAAGCTCGCCTTCGTCTTTCCAGGCCAGGGCTCGCAGTACGTGGGCATGGGCCGAAAGCTCTACGACGCCTCGCAGTCGGCCCGCGAGGTCTTTCAGGCCGCCGACGACGCGCTCGGCGAGAAGCTCTCGCGACTCCTGTTCGAGGGCCCAGAGACGGAGCTGCGGCGCACGGCGAACACCCAGCCCGCCATCCTGACCGTCTCCATCGCCTTCTTCCGTGTGCTTCGAGAGCGGGGCGTGGACGCCGCGTGCGTCGCCGGCCACTCCCTGGGCGAATACAGCGCGCTTGTGGCCGCGGAGGCGCTTTGCCTCGAGGACGCCGTCCGCGCGGTGCGCGCCCGAGGCGCCTTCATGCAGGAGGCCGTGCCCGAAGGGGTCGGAGCCATGGCCGCGGTGCTCAAGCTGGCGCCGGAGGCCATCCGGGCCTGTTGTGAGCAGGCGGCCCAGGGCGAAGTCCTCTCGCCGGCGAACTACAACGGCCCCGACCAGACGGTCATCGCCGGAACGTCGGCGGCGGTGGCGCGGGCCGGGCCGCTGCTCCTCGCAGCGGGCGCGCGCCGAGTGATACCGCTGCCAGTGAGCGCGCCCTTCCACTGCGCCCTCATGGCGCCGGCGCAGCAGCGCCTCGCGGCGCTCCTCTCGCAGGTGTCGTTCCGCGCACCGCGCGTGCCGGTCTATACCAATGTCGAGGCCGCTCCGAACTCCGACCCGGCGCGCGCCCGCGAGCTGCTCATCTCCCAGGTGACGGCGCCGGTGCGCTGGACGGAAACCGTCCTCGCCATGAAGGCCGACGGGGTGACTCGCCTGGTCGAGGTAGGGCCGGGCAAGGTTCTCGCGGGGATCGCCCGGCAGATCGACAAAGGGCTCGAGGCCGTGGCGTTGGACGAACCCGAGGCTCTCGAGCGGATCGCGGCGGATTTCGCGCAGGGAGGGGCGGCGGCATGAGCGCGCTGGACGGCAAGGACTTCCAAGGCAAGGTGGCGCTGGTCACCGGCGGCTCGCGGGGGATCGGCCGGGCCTGCGCACTGGAGCTCGGCCGGCGGGGCGCCTCGGTCGCCATTACCTACCAGGCCAGCGAGGCGGCGGCGCAGGAGGTGGTCGAGGCCCTGAAGGCCCTGGGGGTCCCCGCCCTGGCGCTCAAGCTCGAGCTCGCCGACGCCGACGCATGCGCCAAGGCCGTGGATGCGGTCGTGGAGGCGCTGGGGCGGTTGGACGTGCTCGTCAACAATGCCGGGATCGCGCTCGACGGGCTGGTGATGCGCCTGAAGACCGAGGACTGGAACCGCCAGCTCGACGTGAACCTCACCGGGGCTTTCCACCTCGTGAAGGCCGCCAGCCGCCCCATGGTCAAGCAGCGCTCCGGCGCCATCGTGAACCTGACCTCGGTCGTGGGCGAGATGGGCAACGCGGGGCAGAGCGCCTACGCGGCCGCCAAGGCCGGCCTCATCGGCTTCACCAAGGCCCTTTCGCGCGAGCTCGCCGGCCGCAACATCCGCGTCAACGCCGTGTCACCGGGCTTCATCGAGACCGACATGACGTCGCGCATCGCCGGCGAGGCGCGCGACAAGCTCGTCGCCTCCATTCCGCTCGCGCGGCTGGGCAACGCCGACGAGGTCGCCCGCGCGGTGGCATTCCTCGCCAGCGAGCAGGCGTCTTACGTCACGGGTGAGGTGTTGCGAGTAAACGGGGGATTGCTCACCTAACGCACATCGCCCTTTCTCGGCGCACCGCGTGATGTACAGGCGCCCTTCGTCAGTCTATAAGGGCGGACCTTCCCGCCCGCATAAAGACGGTTGATGCGGCGCGGGAGAGCCACCGAGTCGAACGTCTATCCGGCCGCCGCCGCCCGCACAGTTCGGAGCGCGGCGCCTTTCCTGGAGGCAGTCGAGTATGAGCGCGCCGAACATTGAGACCAAGGTCAAGTCCATCATCGCCGAGCAGTTGGGCGTCTCGGAGGGCGAGATCAAGATCGAGAGCTCCTTCGTCGAGGACCTGGGCGCCGACAGCCTCGACATCGTCGAGCTGGTCATGGCGATGGAAGAGGAGTTCGACGTGGAGATCCCGGACGACCAGGCGGAGAACATCAAGTCCGTGAAGGATGCGGTCGACTACATCAACAATCACAAGAAGTAGGTCGAAAGAATCTCGCCAATGGCACGACGCGTCGTCATCACGGGCCTCGGCCTCGTCTCGCCCCTGGGCACGGGGGTCGAAAAGACTTGGTCGGGGATGGTTCAGGGCAAGAGCGGTATTCGCGGCATCAGCCGCTTCGATCCGACGGGTTTCGACACCCGCGTCGCGGGCGAGGTGCCCGACTTCAACCCGCTCGACTGGTTCGACAAGAAAGAGGCGCGCCACCTCAATCCGTTCGCCCAGTACGCCTTGGCGGCTTCGGAGATGGCGATGAAGGAGTCGGGGCTCGTCATCGGGCCCCACAACGCCGAGCGCGTCGGCTGCTATATCGGCTCGGGCATCGGCGGCATCGGGACGCTGGAGGAGCAGCACATCCGGCTGCGCGAGAAGGGCCCCGGCCGCGTCAGCCCCTTCTTCATCCCCATGACGCTCATCAACCTCGCCGCGGGTCCGGTGACCATCCGCTACGGGATCCAAGGGCCCAACTTCGGGCCGGTGTCGGCGTGCGCGACCGGCGCCCACTCCATCGGCGAGGCCACCCGGCTCATCCAGCGGGGCGAGTGCGACGCGGCGCTCGCCGGCGGAGCGGAGGCGCCCATCACGCCGCTCACGGTGGCGGGCTTCAACGCGCTGAAGGCGATGTGCTCCGACCGCAACGACGCGCCGGAGCGCGCCTCGCGTCCGTTCGACCGCGACCGCAGCGGCTTCGTCCCCGCCGAGGGCGCGGGCATCGTGGTGCTCGAGGCGCTGGAGCACGCGCAGTCCCGCGGCGCCAAGATCATCGCCGAGGTCGCCGGCTATGCCGGGAACTCCGACGCGCACCACATCACCGCGCCGTCGCCCGGCGGCGAGGGCGCCGCGCGGTGCATGCGGGCCGCGCTGGCGGACGCGAAGCTCGCGCCGGAGGCCGTCGGCTACATCAATGCCCACGGCACCTCGACGCCGTTCAACGACGCCGCCGAGACCTTGGCCATCAAGGCGGTGTTCGGCGAGGCGGCGAAGCGGACCCCAATCAGCTCCATCAAATCGATGATCGGCCACTCGCTCGGGGCGGCGGGCGCCATCGAGGCGGCGATCTCGGCGCTGGCCATCGTGCGAGGCGTTCTCCCGCCGACCATCAACTACGAGAACCCGGACCCCGAGTGCGACCTCGACTACGTGCCCAACCAGGCGCGCGAGGTGCGCGTGGACGCCGTGATGTCGAACTCGTTCGGCTTTGGCGGCACCAACGCCGTGCTCGTGTTTCGGCGCTTCGCATAAGGCCGGCGCTGGAGGTACCTCGCCATGAAGTACGCCATCGCCTGCGACCACGCGGGGCTCGCCTTGAAGCGCGAAGTGGCAACGGCCCTGACGGAGTTGGGGCACGCCGTCGAGGACCTGGGGACGAGCGATTCGAAGTCGGTCGACTACCCCGACTTCGCCGCTGCGGTCGCCCGCGCGCTGCAGGAGGGGCGGGCGCAGCGCGGGGTGCTCATCTGCGGCACCGGCATCGGCATGTCCATCGCAGCGAACAAATTCCGCGGGGTTCGGGCCGCCCTGTGCACCTGCGAGCTCACGGCGCGCATGAGCCGGGCGCACAACGACGCGAACGTCCTGTGCCTGGGAGAGCGCGTCATCGGCGCCGGGGCGGCGCGCGCCATCGCCGCCGCCTTCGCCTCGGCGGAGTTCGAGGGCGGCCGACACGAGCGGCGGCTCGCGAAGATCCGCGCCGCGGAGCAGGAAGGCGGCGAGCCCTAGGATTCCCAGTGCAGGGAATGTGGGAGACGGGGGCGCCCTGCCCTAAAGCCGGGTGCGCGTTCGGGGTCGGGTTCGTTTGCGGGGACGGGGCAGGGGACGGGGACGTTTCACGGGTCACGCGACACGGGCCGGCCGGGCCGGTGCTGGCCCTTCGGCGCAGAAGCCGGGCTCGATCCTCCTGAAGCGTTATGGGTTCGGCGAGGCGGGTTCCCTCTGCTCTGCGCTACGATCGCTCCCAAGGCAGGGATGGGTTCGACCGTCATTCCCGCGACCGAGGCCACCCGGTTGAGCGCCGCCGGTTCGCGCGCCTCCCGGTCCGGAATGCCCTCTTGCACGCACCCCGGCGGGAGGCTAGCTTGCGCGCTCCCTGGCGCCCTTGGAACCTTGTCGATGAGGAGGCACGCATGAACCGCAAATCCTTGGCCGAGACGGATCCGCAAATCTTCGACGCCATCGCCCAGGAAACCCGCCGCCAAGAGGAAGGCCTCGAGCTCATCGCGAGCGAGAACTTCGTCTCTCCGGCCATTCTCAAGGCGGTCGGCTCGCCCCTGACCAACAAGTACGCCGAGGGCTACTCCGGGAAGCGGTACTACGGCGGCTGCGAGGTCGTCGACGTCGTCGAGACGCTGGCCATCGAGCGCGCGAAGAAGCTCTTCGGGGCCGAGTTCGCGAACGTCCAGCCGCACTCCGGCAGCCAGGCCAACATGGCGGCCTACATGGCCCTCATCAAGCCCGGGGACACCGTGCTCGCGCTGGACCTGAACTCGGGCGGCCACCTGACGCACGGCTCGTCGGTCAACTTCTCAGGCAGGCTCTACAAGATCATCCCGTACGGCCTGCGGCGGGACACCGAGACCATCGACTTCGACCAGGTGGCCTCGCTCGCCCGCGAGCACAAGCCCAAGGTCATCGTCGTCGGCGCGAGCGCGTATCCGCGGACGCTCGACTTTGCGCAATTCCGCGCCATCGCCGACGAGGTCGGCGCAGCGATGATGGTGGACATGGCCCACATCGCCGGGCTGGTGGCGGCGGGCCTCCATCCGTCTCCTTTGCCCCTCGCGGAGATCGTCACCTCCACCACGCACAAGACGCTGCGCGGCCCTCGGGGCGGCCTCATCGTGGGCAAGGAGCCGTTCGCCAAGCCGGTCAACAGCCAGGTGTTCCCCGGCATCCAGGGCGGCCCGCTGGAGCACGTCATCGCCGGCAAGGCGGTGGCCTTCCAGGAGGCATTGCTGCCGGAGTTCAAGGAGTATCAGCGCGCCATCCTGGCCAACGCGCAGGCCCTCGCCGAGGGGCTCACGGCGCGCGGGCTGCGGCTCTGCTCGGGCGGCACCGACAACCACCTGATGCTGGTGGACCTGCGGCCCAAGAAGATCAACGGGAAGGCCGCCCAGGACGCGCTCGGCCGGGCGCACATCACCGTCAACAAGAACATGATCCCGTTCGACCCGGAGAAGCCGGCGCTCGCCTCCGGCGTGCGCGTGGGCACGCCAGCGCTCACCACACGCGGAATGGGCACGGCCGAGATGAAAGTCGTCGCAGGCCTCATCGTCGACGTCCTCGAGAGCCCCAGCGACGAGGCGGTCGCCGAGCGCGTGCGTGGGCAGGTCAAGGAGCTGTGCCGCGGCTTCCCGCTCTACCCAGGGCTGACGCCAGACTGAGCCCACCACGGCTTCCGCCCGACCGGTGCGGAGTCGAAGGACAGCCTCGCCGGGTTCTTCTCTGCTGAAGGCCGTCGCAGTCGTCTAGGTTCGCACACCCGGCCTCCGGCGCGACCCGCGGGTCGCGTCGAGCGAGGCGCGCCCCGCGCCCAAGAGCGCCAGGGCCGCCAGCGAGCCGATGAGCGAGACGCTGTACTCGATGCCGTGGCCGCGGCCCGGAGCGCAAGCCCAGTTGAGAAAGAACCCGTTGGCCGCGTGAACGGTGAGGAGCGCAAACAGCATCTCCAAGCCCAGGAGCGCCGCGACCGGCCGCGTCCAGAGGCCGACGAGCAGCATGAGGCCGCCGAAGAACTCGAGGACCGAGGCGCCGATCGCCAGCGGGGCGGGCGGGCGGAGGCCCATCGCCGTGAAGCCCGCGATGGTCCCGGAAAGCCCGGCGCCCCCGAAGGCGCCGAACAGCTTCTGGGCGCCGTGGGCGAAGAACACCGAGGCGAGCGAAAAGCGCAAGGCGAGCGGCGCCAGGACCAGCGAGCGCACGCGCGGCGCGGCGTCCATGGCCAGCCCCGTCGTCCGGGCAAACGCCCCAGGGCTTCGCTCGGCGCGCTCCATGGGTTCGGCCTCCCCATCCGTCGAAGGGAACCATGTGCATCGGCGGGCGGAACCGGCAAGCTCGCCCGCCGCTCGCGCCGCTTGAAAAGAACTTGATGGGGCGGCGCCGAGCGCGGCTTGTTGATAACATCCGCGCCTCCATGCGCTGCCCGTTCTGCAAGAAGACCGAGAACAAAGTCATCGACTCCCGCCTCTCGCACGAGGGACACGCGATCCGCCGCCGTCGCGAATGCCTCGACTGCAGCCGGCGATTCACGACTTACGAGCGGGTCGAGGAGATGCTCCCGCTCGTGGTCAAGAAGGACGGGCGCCGCGAGGCGTTCGACCGCGAGAAGGTGCTCGCCGGCCTCAAGAAGGCCGTGCAGAAGCGCGCGGTGTCCGCCGAGCAGCTCGAGCAGATCGTCCTGGGGATCGAGGGCACGCTCCAGGAGATGGGCGAGAAAGAGATCCCATCGTCGGCCATCGGCGAGCAGGTCATGCGCGCGCTTCAAAGGGTGGACGACGTCGCGTACGTGCGCTTCGCGTCCGTCTACCGGAGCTTCCGGGACGTGAAGGAGTTCATGGAGGAGCTCCAGGATCTGCTCGCCGAGCGCGGCATCGACCGGCCGGCCGGGCGAAAGAAGGGCAGCCGTGCCCCGTGAGAGATCGCCGATGCGAATCGTCGCTCGACCCAAGCCCGTGACCGCGCCTGCCCGTTCTCAGACCGCCCGCGAGTTCGACCGCGCCGTCGCCGAGTTCTTCATGCGGATGGCTCTGGACGAGGCCGAGAAGGGCGTCGGCCTGACGAGCCCCAACCCCGCGGTGGGCGCGGTGCTGGTCAAGAACGGCCACGTCCTGGCCCGCGGGTTTCATGCCAAGGCCGGCGGGCCGCACGCGGAGATCGTCGCCCTCCGCGGCGCCGGTGGCCGGGCGCGGGGCGCAGACCTCTACACCACGCTGGAGCCCTGCAACCACCAAGGGCGGACGCCGCCCTGCACCGAGGCCATCCTCGCGGCGGGAATTCGCCGGGTCTTCGTGGGCAGCTTGGACGCGAACCCCAAGGTGAGCGGCCGGGGCGTGAAGCGCCTCCGCTCCGCGGGCCTCAAGGTCGTGTCCGGCGTCCTGGGCGAGGCGTGTGCCGACCTCAACGCGCCGTTCTTCACGTTCATCACGCGCAAGCGGCCCTACGTCACGCTCAAGGTGGCTTCCACCGCCGACGGGCGGATCGCCGCCGAGGGCGGCGACTCGCGCTGGGTCACCGGGCCCAAGGCCCGCGAGCGGGTGCACTGGCTGCGCGGGCGCGTCGACGCCGTGCTGGTCGGCGCCGGAACGGTCCGTGCCGACGACCCGCAGCTCACCGCGCGGCCGCGCGGCCGGCCGTCGAAACGGCAACCGCTGCGCGTCGTCCTTTCGGCGAGCTTGGACTTGCCGGCCGGCGCCAAGGTCTTCGCAGGGCGGCCCGGCGGCGCCCTGGTCCTGACGACGAGCGGCGACGAGGCGAAGGCCGCGGCGCTCCGGGCGGCCGGGGCCCAGGTCGTGAGGCTCCCTCCAGGCCGCGGGGGCGGGGTCGACTTGGCCGCCGCGCTCCAGGAGCTCGCGCGCAGGGACGTCGTCCGCCTCCTCGTCGAGGGTGGGGCGGGGGTGTACGGCGGCTTCCTGGAGGCCGGGCTCGCCGACGAGGTCCTGCTGTTCCTGGCGCCGAAAGTCCTCGGCAGCGGCCTGACCTGGGCAAGCCTCTCGGCCCGCGGGCGTATGGGCGACGCCATCCCGCTCGCGCCGTGGCGCATCGAGCAGTTGGGGCCGGACGTGCTGCTCACGGCGCGCCCCAGCGTTTGAGGCCGCGGCGCCCGCGCTCACGCCGTCAGGCGATGCTCGCTGGGCGCGGCGGCGCGGCGGCGGGCCTCTCTCGCCGCTTCGCGAGCTGGGATTCGACCGCCGCGGCGCGCTCGCCGTCCCCGAGCTCCTGGTAGAGCTGCAGCGCCTCGGAGAGGTAGAACTCGGCCGCGGCCGCCTCGACGACCCGCGATAGCTCGACCAAGGCCTCGGCCGCTCCCCGCTGATCGCCCGACTCGGTGAGCACCTGGACGGCGCGCCGCAGGTAGAGCTGGGCGGTGCGCTCCTGCCTCAGCTCGATGGCGGCGGCCCCGAGCAGGTGGAATGCGTGCGCCTGGCCGCGGGCGTCTCCGACCTTTCCGTAGGCTTGGGCGCACCGCTCCGCCTCCTGGAAGCCTTCCAGGGCCTGGCCGTTCGCCAGCATCAATCGGCTCCTGCGCAGGCGCGCCTCTGCCTCTAGCCGCGCGGACGAGCGCGCGGTGGCCAAGGTGACCGCCTCGCCGCATGCGGCCAGGGCGCGCTCGCGGTCCCCGCCCGCCTCCAGCGCGTCGGCCTGGCCGAGCAGCTCGGCGGCGCGCGCCACGCTGCCCTCGCCGCGGCCGCCCAGGCCGAGCCCGAGCCCCTCTGCGACGCCCTCACCTCGCTCCTTCCGGGCGAGGACGGCCAGGTTCAGGTCGCAGCGCCCCTTGAGCGCGCTGTCGCCCGCGGAGTCGGCCAGCTGGCTCGCCTCGGTCCACAGGCGCCTCGCCTCGGAGAGGTCGCCCCGCTCCCAGGCCAGCGAGCCGCGCTCCTTCTGCAGGCGCGCGAGCGCCTCGGGGTTGCTCTGAGACTGGCGGGTCGCCGCCGAGAGCACCTCGTCGCTCAGGGACTTGCTGCCGTCGGCCGCGAGCAGCTGCCCCAGCTCGATGGCCGCCGTGGCGCGCTCGCCCGCGGCCGCGCTGGCCGCGAAGGCGGAATAGAACGAGGAGGTCGCCTCCGCGCGGTGGCCGAGCGCCAGGAGGCAGCGGCCTTCCAGGAGGCCCAGCTTCGCGGCTTCGCCTTTCTCGCCCGAGGAGCGAAGCAGGTCCAGGCCTTTGCGCGCGAGCTCCAGCGCCGCCGCCGGCTGGCCGAGCGAGAGCTGGCGCTCGGAGAGCCGCGCGAGGGCCCGCGCGGCCGCCGCAGGGTCTTGTCCCTGCGCCAGGTGGACGAGCGCTTCGGGGCTCTTTCGGGCTTCGAGCGCCCGGGCGAGCCGCGAGTGCAGGCGGCGCTGCTCCGGCCCCACGAGCCGTTGAAGGAGCGCCTCGCGCAGGGCCGGGTCGGCGATTTCCAGGCCGATTTGCCCTTCGCGCACCAAGTGGTCGGCGAGCGCCTGGCCGAGCGCGAGGCCCATCGAGTCGGGGTTCGCGTCCAAGGCCTCGGCGAGAAGGGCTGCGTCGGCGGCGCCCATCAGCGAAAGGGCCTGGATGGCCTGCCGCCCGGGCGCGGGCAGGGCGTCCACGCGCGACAGACTCTCGTCGACATTGCTCGCGCCCGCGACTTTGAGCAGCAGGCTCGGGATGCACCGCGCCTCGCGGGCGAGCCGTTCCAGGAGCGGGTGGTTGTCGGCGTCCTCGGGCCGATGCTGGGCGAGCAGGCGCTTGGCGTCGAACGTGGGAAGCGGGCCGACCTCCAGGATGGCCATCCGCTCGAAGGGGCGCGAGATCCTCGGAGCGCTCGAGCGCATCCGGCTCCAGCTGCGACGGCAGGCGCGCGGCCGCGAGCAAGAAGCCCCCCAAGCGGCCCAGCGCGGGGAGGGCGGCGGCCAGGCGCTCGCGCGACGGGCCGTCGATGGCCAAGAGGTCGTCCACGGTCACGAGGAAGCCTCGCCGGCCGGCGCGCTTCGCCAGCGCCTCCGCCGCCATGTCCGGCAGGCCCACCGCCTCCCCGGCGTCGAGCAGCGCGAGCGCCAGCGCGTCGCCCGCCGATTCGAAGAGGTCGCGCAGAAGCGCCCCCGGCCCCTGGCCCGCGCAGCGCAGCTCCAGCACCGGCACGGCGCGGGAGCGCGCGCGGCGCTGAGCGGCGCCAATGAGCCGGCTCTTGCCGACGCCCGCCTCTCCCACGAGCAGGAGCGCGCCTCCGGCCCCGCTCTGGACGCGAAAGAGCGCGCCTTCCAGGGCCTCCAGCTCGGAGCGCCGGCCGACGAGCCCCGGCTCCTCCGCCCGGTACTCGGAGCGATCGCGCCCTGGGCGCGGCCGGATGCGGACCGCCACCAGCGGCTCCTTCTTCCCCTTCACCGCCATGGGCGGCAGCGGCTCGAATTCCACCAGTGCCGAGTCCGGATCGACGGCCTGCGCCACGCCGCGCTCGGCGACGACCTCGTCCGGCCCGCAGGCCTTCTGGAGGCGCGCGGCCACGTTCACCGCGTCGCCCAGCACGGTGAAGTCGCAGCGGCCTGCAGAGCCGACCACCCCGCTGATCACGGTGCCGGCGGCGATGGAGCAGCTCGCGCGCAGGTCGAGGCCCGGCTCGTCTCGGGCGAGCTTGGCGCCCTCGTCGCGCAGGCGCTCGTGGATCTCCAGGGCTGCGCTCACCGCCCGGGCCGGCGCGCCTTCCACCGCCTGCGGAGCGCCGAAGACGATCAGGGCCGCGTCGCCCATGAACTTGTCGATGACGCCGCCCCAGTGTTCGGCGACCTCTCCCACGACGCCGAAGAATCGGTTCGCGACCGCGAGCACGCGCTCGGGATCCTGCGACTCCGAGAGCGCCGTGAAACCGCACAAGTCGACGAAGAGCACCGCCACCTGGCGGCGCTCGGCCAGGGTCGGCAGCGCCCGGGGGGCGGCCTCCGACCCGGGGGGCAGCGCCTCCTCGAGTCGAGCGGCGACGCCGGGCGGCAGGAATCGGCCCAGGAGAATCGGCCAAGGCCGCCTTTCGTCGAAGGTCCACGGTCTTCCAATCGCTGCAGGGCCTATGCCGGTACGGTGCGCGCTCCGGACGCGGGTTCCTAGGAGCCTCGCGCGGGCGCCAGGGCAAAGAACTTGGCGAGGTCGCGCGAGAAGGCCTGCGTCAACGTGAGCGACCGCGGAACGCACGCGGCGGCCCCCATGCGGATGGCGGCGACGGTCTGCTCGAACGAAGGCCGCTCGCAGAGGGCTACCAGAGCGCCGCAAGCGCCGGTGCGCAAAACGCGAACGGCGTCGGGCGTGAGCTTCGGGTCCTTGAGCTCGAGGGAGAGCACGATGCCGCTGACGCCATCGATGCGCGCCAGCGCTTCGCCGACCGAGGGCGCAATGATGGGCAGGCCACCGGCGGCCGCGACCGCTTCTCCGAGGCGGAGGGCGTCCTCCCGGCGATCCTCCACGATGAGCACTCGCCGGGTGGGCAGCGCGGTGGGGCGCGGGGTCCGCGGGCGGAGCGCGTCTCGCACCCGCTCGCGGACCGCGCCGATGTCGTCGAACGGCTTTTCGAGGTAGTCGACCACGCCCAGCGCCAGGCTCTCCTGCGCCGTCTCCAGCGACGGGTAGCCGGTCATGAGGATGATGGCGCAGTCGGGGTTCTTGGCGCGGGCCGCCCGGGCCACCTGGAGGCCGTTGGCGCCGCCCGGCAGGTTCTTGTCGGAGAGGACGAGGTCGAACGGGCGCACCTGGACGAGCTCGAGCGCCTGGTCGCCGGAGGTGGCGAAGGAGAGGTCGAGCTCCTCGTCCTCCAAGAGCGTGCCCAGCATGGCGCAGACGACCTCCTCGTCGTCCACCACGAGGACCGAAGGCCGGCGCGCCGCCACTGCCGCGGCGCCGAACCGAAGGCGAAAGACGGTGGCCACGCTCAGGGAGAGGCCCGAGGCCGGCCGGTACTCGAGAGTGGCGCCGTTGGCCTCGGCCAGCGCGCGGCTGATGTACAGACCCAGACCGTTCCCCTCCTCGGCGGCCTTGGTCGTGAAGAGCGGCTTGAACAGGCTGGGCGCGACGTGGGTGGGGACCCCGGGGCCGGTGTCGGCGACCAGGAGCTCGGGGGCGATGCCGTCGCTGCGGACGTGGATCTCCACCGAGCGTTGCTCGGCCCCGGCGACGGCGTCCAGCGCGTTGGCGACCAGGTTGCCCAAGACCTGAAGGACGTGGTCCTCGATGGCGCTGACCTCTACCGGATCGGCGGGCGCCTTCACGGCGATGGTCGCGCCAATCTGGTGGGCGCGGGGCTCGAGGACGCGCGCGGCTTGAGCGGCGACCGCGCGCAGGTCCACTCGCGAGCGCTCGGGCGATGCAGGGGAGAGGTACCGCCGCTGGGTCGCGAGGAGCTGCTCGAATCCGCTCGACCTGCGCCAGGATGCCCCCGGCCCGCTCCGAGACGGTCCCCTCGGTCTTCTCGCGGATGAGGTACGCGAATCCCTTGATGGCCGCGAGGGGCTGCTTGATCTCGTGCAGGACCGCCGCGCTCATCAGGCCGAGCTCGGCGAGACGTTGAGTGTTGGCGAGCGAGGTCGGCTCGAGGAGACTGGGATCCCTCTTCTCGTCCATGCGCAGTGTCCTGGAATGGCCAGCCTTCCATCAAGAGTAGCAGAGGCGGAGCCGGCCTGGGCGGCAATCGGCGAGGCGCCCCGGCGACGGGGCGCTCCTCGGGGCGCCGCGCGAGCTTCGCCCGGGCTCCAGAAGCGAGAAGGTACACCGGGGCGGCAAACCGCCGCTATACTCAGGCCTTCATGTTCACAGGCTTGGTGCAGGACATAGGAACCGTGGTCTCGCTCGCCCGCGGGGCCATGGCGCGCTACGCCATCGCGACCGCGATGCCCGCCGAGGAATTCGACGTCGGCGAGTCGGTGGCGGTCGACGGCGCGTGCCTCACGGTGGTGTCCCGGTTCAAGGGGCGCTTCGAGGTCGAGGCCTCGCCGGAGACTCTGCGCCGCACCACCTTGGGCGACCTGGTGCCGGGCGCCCGCGTCAACCTCGAGCGAGCGATGCGCTTGTCGGACCGCCTCGGGGGTCATCTGGTCCAAGGCCACGTCGACGCGCCGGCGCGGGTCTTGTCCAAGGAGGCGGAGGGCGGCGCGGTGATCATGACCTTCGAGCTGCCGCGCGAGCTCGCGCCGTTCTTCATCGAGAAGGGCTCGGCGGCCGTCGACGGCGTCAGCCTCACCGTCAACCGGCTCCTCGACGACCGCTTCGCCGTCTCGCTGATCCCCGAGACCCAGGGCCGCACGACGCTGCTGTCCAAGGGGCCGGGCCAGCGGGTCAACCTGGAGGCCGACGTGATCGGCAAGTACGTCGCCCGGCTGGTAGGCCGCAGCTCGCCGGGGAAGCTGGACCTCGAGCTGCTCCAGCGCTGCGGCTTCGCCTGACCCCTCTCTCTCGCGCGACTTCCAAGCGAAGGTCGTCGCGCAGCGCCACCCGCTAGGGTAGAAAGCAGCCGCGAACACACCGATGGAACGTCAGGACATGCTGGACGAGACCCGCAAAAGCGCCTCGCTCGTGGAGAAGGCGCTCGCCGCCATCCGCGCCGGCCGCATGGTCATCCTCACCGACGACGAGGACCGCGAGAACGAGGGCGACCTCGTCGTCGCGGCGCAGAAGGTCACGCCGGAGGCCATCAACTTCATGGCCATGCATGCCCGGGGCCTCATCTGCCTCACCCTCACCGAGGAGCGGGCCCGGAAGCTGAACTTGCCGTTGATGGTTCAGGAGAATGCGAGCCAGTTCAAGACCGCCTTCACGGTCTCCGTGGAGGCCGCCAAGGGGGTGACCACGGGCATCAGCGCCCAGGACCGGGCGACGACGGTCAAGGTGTGCGTCGCGCCCAACGCCAAGCCCGCCGACTTGGTTCGCCCTGGCCACATCTTCCCGCTCGTCGCCCGGGAAGGAGGCGTGCTGGTCCGCACCGGCCAAACCGAGGGCTCGGTCGACCTGGCGCGGATGGCGGGGCTGTTTCCGGCCGGCGTCATCTGCGAGATCATGAACCCCGATGGCACCATGGCGCGCCGCCCGGACTTGGAGCGCTTCGCGCGCAAGCACAAGATCATCCTTCTCTCGGTCGCCGACCTCATCCGCTTCCGCCTGGAGCGCGAGCTGCTGGTCGAGCGCATCGAGCAGCGGACGGTGCCCATCGACGGGCTGGGAGACTTCACCGCCGTCCGCTACCACTCGGCGGTCGATCGCCTCGAGCACCTGGCCCTGGTGCGCGGGGAGGTCGGCTCCGGCCGGCCCGCGCTGGTTCGCGTGCACACCGCCTGCCCCATGGGCGACGCGCTCCTGTATGCCGGGTGCGACTGCGGCGCGCAGCTGCGCAAGAGCCTCGAGGCCATCGCAGCCGAAGGGCGCGGGGCGCTCCTGTATCTCCAGAAAAGCGTCCCCTCGCAGATCGGCTGCACGCACAGCCTGAAAGAGGACCAGGGGCAGCAGGCGCGCCTGCGCGAGCTGGGCGTGGGCGCGCAGATCCTGCGGGACCTGGGCGTCAAGCGCATCCGCCTGCTCACTAACAACCCCCGGAAGATCGTCGGGGTCCAAGGCTACGGCCTGGAGGTCGTGGAGCGGGTGCCCATCGAGGTCGAGTCGACGCCGGAGAATCGCGAGTACCTGAAGCGAAAGCGGGCCCAGGGGCACCTGCTGAGCCGCGTGGGGCGGCGGGCGGGCCGGAAACTGACGAGAGGTTCGACAACCGTATGACCAAGCTCATCGAAGGGCGGCTGACCGCCGAGGGCCTGAAGTTCGCCATCGTGGTCTCCCGTTTCAACAGCTTCATCACCGAGCAGCTCCTGACCGGCGCGCTCGACGCGCTCCACCGGCACGGCGTCAAGGAAGGCGACGTGGAGGTGGCCCGGGTGCCGGGGACGTTCGAGCTGCCGCAGGTCGCCCGCCGCATGGCCCTGAGCGGCCGCTACGACGCGCTCATCGCGCTGGGCGCGGTCATCCGGGGCGGCACCCCGCACTTCGACTACATCGCAGCCGAGGTCTCTAAAGGCATCGCGCAGATCGCCCTCGAGGCGCCTTGCGCGGTGAGCTTCGGGGTCTTGACCACCGACAACGTGGAGCAGGCCATCGAGCGCGCTGGCACCAAGGCGGGCAACAAGGGCGCCGACGCGGCGGTCTCCGCCATCGAGACGGCCAACGTCCTCAGGGAGCTGGGCCAAGAGGGCGAAGGGCGAAAGAAGTGACGAAGCCTCCGAGCAAGCTCCCGCCGCCTCGAGACGACGGGAAGAAGTCACACCGCCGAGGCGCCCGCAGCCGCGCCCGCGAGTGTGCCCTGCAGGCGCTTTACCAGGTCGACCTGGCGGGGGCCGATCCCATCGACGCGCTCGCCAACGCAGTGGGCAGCGGCGAGTCCGAGGGCCCGCTCGAGGCGGAGGCGCTGGCCTTCGCCGAGAAGCTGGTGCGCGGGGTCTGCGCCGAGCGCGCGGCGGTGGATGCGCTCGTCGAGCGCCACTCGCACAACTGGCGGGTCGAGCGCATGGCTCGGGTCGACCGGAACGTCCTCCGGCTGGCCGTCTGGGAGCTGCTCCATCACGAGGGCGTCCCTCGCAAGGTGGTGCTCAACGAGGCCATCGAGCTCGCCAAGAAGTTCGGCAGCGAGGAGTCGGGCGCCTTCATCAACGGCATCCTGGACAAGCTGTCGGCGAGCCTGCCGCCGCCGTCGGAGAGCGACGGATGAGGCTGTCCTTCGCCGACGCCTCGCTGGCCTCGCTCGACGCGCTGAGCGGCATCGATGCGCTGGCGCTGCTCGTCTTCGAGGACGAGCGGCCGCTGCGCGGGCTGGCGGGCTTCGTCGACTGGCGGCTGTGCGGCGCGCTGTCGCGCATCCTCCTGGGCGGCCGGTTCACGGGCGGGAGCGGCGACGCCCTGCTCTTCCCGGTGGTGGGCCGCCTGACGGGCGAGCGCGTCTTCTGCTTCGGCGCGGGGCGCAAGGCGGAGCTGGGGAAGGCCGGCTTCGCGGCGGCGGCGCGGCGGCTGGGCCAGGCGCTCGCCTTGGCCGGCGCCCGGGCCTTCGTCTCCGAGCTGCCGGGCGTCGACGGGCTGGACGACCCGGAGCGCGTGCAGGTCTTTCTCACCGAAGTGGCGGCCTCGTTCAAGGCCGAGCGGATCGTCCTCTTCGGCGACGCCCGCGCGCAGGCCAAGGCGTTCCAGCAGGTTGCCGGCAAGCTCCCGCAAGTGCAGCTGGAACGGCAGGCCGTGGCGATGCCGGCTCCTTTGCCCACGACGACCTCACCGCGGCCTCCGTACAAGGCGGCGCGCTGAGAGCTCCCATGCTCAAGCACGCGCCGCTCGCCCTCTGCGCGCTCGCGCTCGCCGGCTGTGGCCAGCCCCGAGTCGAGGAAGCGCCCCCGCTCGCGGTGGACGACATTTCTCCGAGCGACGGCGCGACGGGCGTCGACGCCGCGGCGGTCCCCACCGTCTGCTTCAACCGGGCGATGGACGCCTCGCGCGCAGCGGGCGCCCTGTTCCTGGAGCTTCAGGGCGGCGGCTCGGTCTCGGGTCAATCGCTCGCCGCGGCGCTCGACGCGCGCTGCCTGAGCCTTCGGCACGATGCGCTCCAGTCCGGCTCGACCTACCTGATTCGCGCGGTCCAGGGGCTCAAGTCCGCCGACGGGGAGGCGTTAAGCTCGGAGGTCCAATCGCAGTTCGAGACCACGCCCTGAGATCGGCGCTTGCCCTGGGGCGAAGAGAACGCGCAGAAGGCGACGCGCCTCAGGAGGGCCAGCGGTCTGCCGCGGCCTTGCCCTGCGGCTTCGGGGCGCTCGCCAATAGCTGCTCGAGCCGGGCGAGGTCCGGGGGCTTGGCCAGGTGGCGCTGGAAGCCGGCCGCCGTGGCTCGCTCCAGGTCCTCGGGGCGGGCGTAGCCGGACAGGGCGACCAGGTACACGTCCTTCAGCGCCTCGTCGGCCCGAAAGGCCTGGGCGACCGCGAAGCCGTCCATGCCGGGCAGCCCGATGTCGCACAGGGTCACCTCGGGCCGGTGGGCCCGCGCCGCGGCGAGGCCCGAGGGGCCGTCATACGCGACCGAGACGTCGTGCCCCGAGAGCGCGAGCACTTCACAGAGCGTATTGGCCGCGTCGACGTTGTCCTCGATGATGAGCACCTTCCTCGCGCCCAGCGCAGGCGCCGCGCTCGCGGCGGCGACCTCGGCTGCCGGCGGCCGGGCGAGAGGGAGGTGCACGGAGAACTCCGCCCCCTTGCCGAGTCCTTCGCTGCGCACCGACACCTCGCCGCCGTGGAGCTCGACGAGGTTCTTCACCAGCGCCAGCCCCAGGCCCAGACCGCCCTTGCTCCGGTCCAGCGTGACGTCGGCCTGCATGAAGGGCTGGAAGAGGCGTGACAGCATCGCGGGCGCGAGGCCCACGCCGGTGTCGGCGACGCACAGGACCGCCGTGGCGCCCTCCACCGAGAGGAGGACCAGGGTGCGCCCGCCGCGCGGGGTGAACTTGGCCGCGTTCGTGAGGAGGTTGCCGACCACCTGCGCCAGCCGGTTCCAGTCGCCTTCGATCGCGACGGGCCCAGTGGGTGCCACGAGCTCGAGGCGCACGTCGGCCTTCTGGAATTGGGCGCGGTGATCGTCGGCGGTGTGGCGCACCAGCTCGGTGAGGTCCAGCCGCTGACGCCGGAGCTGGACTTTGTTCCGTGTGATTCGCGTCAGGTCGAGCAGGTCGTCGACCAGCCGGGTGAGCTGTTGGACCTGCCGCTGGATCACCTCCTGGGCGTGGCGGGCCTTCGCGCCGCCCGGCTCGGCGCGCTCGAGCACGTAGAGGCTGTTCGTGATGGGGGCGAGCGGGTTGCGCAGCTCGTGGGAAAGCACTGCCAGGAACTCGTTCTTGCGCTCGTCGGCCTCGGCGAGCCGTTGATTCGCCGCCCGCAGCGCCTGCTCCGCCGCCTTGCGCTCCGAGATATCCCAGACGAACGCCACGATTTGCCCGCCCTCGAGGTCCAGGTGCGTCGCCTGCACCTCGGCGTCGAAGACGGTCCCGTCCTTGCGCCGGTGCCGGCTCTCGAACTCGCGGTGGCCCTGCTGGCACACCAGGCGGATGCGCTCTGGCAGCTGGCCTGTGGTCTCGGGCGCCTCCAGGTCGCTGAAGCCCATGCGGGTCAGCTCGGCGCGGCTGAAGCCGCTCATGCGGCAGTAGGCCTCGTTCACCTCCAGGATGCTCCCGGACAGGTCGAACCGGCAGAACCCGGAGTTGGCGGCCTCGAGGATGACCGAGTGCTTGCGCTCGCTGCGGCCCAGCTGCTCGCGGGCCCGCCTCAGGTCGTGGATGTCGGTGGCGGAGCCTATCCACCCCGCGGGCGCGCCCGTAGGGTCGACGCGCCGGACGGCGCGCGCCAGGAACCAGCGGTGCTCGCCGTCGCTCCGCCGGAGGCGGTACTCGCACTCGAAGTCCTCCTGTGAGACCCGCGCGGCTCGCCAGCATTGGCGCACGCGCTCGCGGTCCTGCGGATGGAGGAGCCGCTCGTGCTCGTCGGCCGTGGGCGCCGTACAGCCGGAGTACTCGGTGAGCCGCCGGTTCCAATAGAGCGAGCTCCCGTCGGCGCCGACGACCCAGACCAGCTGTGGCATGGCGTCGGCGAGGTTCCGGAACCGCTCCTCGCTCTCGCGCAGCGCCTCGCGGGCCTGCACCTGCTCGGTGACGTCGACCGCGACCTCTCCGGCTCCGACCACGACGCCGTCGGACCCGCGGAGCGGCACGGTGCGCGAGCTGAAGACGCGGCGACGGCCGGGCCCGCCGAGCTCGAAGGTCCGGCTCGATGTCTCGCCCTCGAGCGCCCGGCGCCACTCCTCCATGGCCGCATCGCGGAGCGCCGGCTTTTCGGCCAAGAGCTCCGGCATCCGCGACCCGATGTGCACCTCGCGGCCGATGAGGCGTCTCATCTCCTCCCGGTAGGCGCGATTGAAATACGTGTAGCGCTGCTCGGGGTCCTGCGCGGCGACCATCGCGTCGGCGCTGGCGGTCACCGCCTCCAGCAGCTCGTGGGCGTCGCGGAGCCGCTCGCTGCGGTGCCGGAGCGCCTGCTCGTGCTCGACGATGCGCGTGAGCTGCGCGTCGAAGGCGAGCTTGGCCAGGGCCGCGCACGCCAAAGCCAGGCCTGCGGCGACGGCGCGATCGAGGAAGGCATGGGTTCCGAGGGACTCCGAAGGCCAGGACAGGGCGCCGAAGGCGGCGTTCGCCGCGAGGACGACGGCCACGGCGGCGGAGGTGACAGCGGCAGTCGCCCGGAAACCCAGGAGCCCGGATACCGGCGACAGGAACGGAAGGTAGAGCAGCGCGAGCCCCACGAAGGCGACAGTCGCGGCCTCGACGCGCCCGGCGCTCGCGGCCTGCGCCGCCAAGAGCGCGCAGGCGCCGACCTCGGCGAGCAACAGCGCCCGGAGTCGCGCGGCAGTGGCGGCGACCTCCGCCCCCTTCATGACCCGCGCCAGCCACGCCAGCGCGGAGGGGATCGGAGAGACGGAAATCGCAGGTCGAACGGTCATGGCGGGCACCCGCGAAGCAGGGCCAAAACGACTCGGTCAAGGGTGACAGTGGACGAACGTTAACCCGTTCAGCCCGCAGGCGAGCGGCCGCGCGGCGCGCCGTGCCCGGCGCTGTCGGGGAGACGACATCGCCGCAGACCCAACAGCGGGGGATTCTGGGCGATGGCTGCTCTCGACCGGCGAAGCTGGCCCCTTCCCGCGAGAGGCCGCTCGCGGGGAGGGAATTGGAGAAAGAAAGATCCGCGTGGGTCGATCGTCGACTTCCGAAACGGGCTCTCACGAGAGCCCGTCACGAAAATGGTCTCCTCGCCACTCGAACGACCTTTCCCCCTTCGCCCCCTCCCCGCGAGCGGGGAGGGGGTTGGGGGGTGAGGAAAATCGGCGCGCGGCGATCGCTGACTTCCGCAACAGCCTCTCGCTAAAGGCGGCGCTCGATGGCCTCGACGGCCGTGCGCAGGCATCGGAGGCGCGCCCAGTTCTTGTCGTTGCCCTCGATGAGGGTCCAGGGCGCATAGGCGGTGGAGGTCTGGGCGATCATGTCGCGGACCGCGGCGCGGTAGAGGTCCCACTTTTCGCGGTTGCGCCAGTCCTCTTCGGTGATCTTGTAGCGCTTGGCGGCGTCCTTCTCGCGCTCGCGGAAGCGCTGGAGCTGGACGGCCTTGGAGATCTCCAGCCAGAACTTGACGACCACCGCGCCGAAGTTGACGAGCGATCGCTCGAACTCGTTGATCTCGTGATAAGCGCGGCTCCATTCGGCCTCGCTGCAGTAGCCCTCGACCCGCTCCACCAGGACGCGGCCGTACCAGGTCCGGTCGAAGACGGCGATGTGCCCGGCCTTGGGGATGCGCCGCCAGAATCGCCAGAGGTAGTGGTGGGTCGCTTCGTCGCCCTTGGGCGCCGCGCTGGGGATGACGGTGTAGCCGCGCGGGTCGAGCGGGCCGACGAGCCGCCGGATGGCTCCGCCCTTGCCGGCGGCGTCCCACCCCTCGAGCGCGAAGATCACCGGCACCCGCGCCTGGTAGCAGGCGAACTCCAGCTCCCGCAGGCGCTTCTGCCAGCGCGCGAGCTCCTTCTCGTAGCGCGCGGTTGGAAGGTGCTGCGAGAGGTCGAGGGAGTCGAGCGCGCTGGGGGCCGGGTCCGCAACGGCGCGTGCGGGGGGCTTCGCGGCGGCGCGGGCCTGAGCGGGGGCGCGCGCCCGCTGCGCCTCGAGCGCCTTCTCCAGGGCGTCGGCCAGCACCTCGAAGATGCGCACTCGCCGGTGCCGCTTGTCGGTCGCCGAGACGGCGGTCCAGCTCGCCCAAGGCGTGCTGGTGCGCTCCAGCATCTCGTCGGCC
Source organism: uncultured delta proteobacterium (assembly GCA_963772225.1). Taxonomy (GTDB): domain Bacteria; phylum Myxococcota; class Myxococcia; order Myxococcales; family UBA5297; genus CAVYWD01. The sequence continues at coordinate 207,568 of CAVYWD010000002.1, forward strand.
GCCGCGTAGAAGCGCCGATAGCGCCGGTGGGCCTTCCAGTCGGCGCGGGTCACGCGCCAGGACTCGTACTTGCTCCGCTCCATCTTCTCGAAGCGGCGCCGCTGCTCGGCGCGCGAGATATGGAGGAAGAACTTGACGATCAACGCGCCGTCGTCGGACAGCATCCGCTCGAACTGGTTGATCTCGTCGTAGGCCGACTCCCACCCTTTTCGCGGGAGCTCTCCGTCCACCCGCTCGGAGAGGACGCGCCGGTACCAGGACTGATCGAACAGGGCGATGCCGCCGCGCTCGGGCAGGCGGACCCAGAATCGCCAGAGGAAGGGGCGCAGCTGCTCGTCCTGGGTGGGGGCGCGCGTGAGGTGCACCTGGTAGCCGCGCGGGTCGATGCGCCCGAGCAGCTTCTCGAGCGCGTCGCCCTTGCCGGCCGCGTCCCAGCCCTCGAGCACGACGACGACCGGGATCTTCGCGTCGAAGATGGACCGCTGGAGCGCGGCGAGCCGGTCTCGGAGGGGGCGGAAGCGGCGCTCGTATTCGGAGCGCGAAAGCTTGAAGTCCAGGTCCACGGTGTCGAGCATGGAGGTCACCCCGTGCTCTCGATGATACACGCCTGGCGCGCGGGGCCGGGTTAATCGCCTGCGAGGCGTGCCCTCAGCGCCGTGGCCGGCGCGCCGCGCCGCTATTCGGCGCTGGCGCCGGGCAGGATGAGCGAGGCCGGCTCCGCTGGGCGGGCGGCGGGGCGCTGCCGCGCCGCGGCCGACTGGACGAGCTTTTCGAAGAGGCGGCGGCAGAAGGGGATGGAGGCGGGCGAGACCCCTCGCCGCAGCGCGCGCGCGGCGGCCGCCGCCCGCTGAGCCGCCTCGGCCGCGCCTTTGGCCTGCAGCGCGTCGGAGAGCTCGAAGAGGCGCTCGGCGAAGCGGTCCACGCGCGCCCCTGCAAAGAAGGCGTCGGTGGCCCGCGTCGCCTCGCGGTCGGCCTGCTCGCTGCGCTGGCCCTCGTCGAGGTAGAGCTCACTCGTGCCGATCTCGTCGAGCTTCAGGCCGAGCGCGCGCGCCGCGTCGGGCTCGGGGACCCAATGGCGGGCCTCGACCTCGTCGTGGAGGGAGCCCGACTCGCCCAGGCGCTGTGCCTCCAACGGCGCGGAAAGCTCCGGCTCGGAGGCGGCGGGAGGGGCCGAATCGGCGGCGTCTCCGATGAGGTTCGTGAGCTGCGCCTCGTCCTCGATGCTCAGCCCCGACGGCGCCCGGGAGCGCGCCAGGGCTACGATGCCCCGCGCCCGCCGAAGGGGGACCTCGCGGACGGTCACACCGTGGTACGCGCCGCGCCGCGCCAGGTCCTCGCGCATGCGCCGCAGGGACTTGCGGCTGACCTCGTCGGTCTCGACGCGCACGATGCCTTCGGTCTCCGAGATGAGGACCGTGACGAGCTGGAGGCCGCCGCCGCGCAAGGGGCTGGGAATCCACAAGAGGCGATCTCCGTGGGCGTCGTGCGTGGTGAGGAGCCCGGGGACCTCCTCCGGGTCCGCCTCGGCCCGGAAGACCGCCTGGCCTTGGGGGGCGAGGTCGACCTCGATGCCTTTGGACCGAAGGATGGCCAAGCCGCGCTTGGCCGCCGACGAGGCCGCCTTGGAGCCCTGCTCGGCGACGGCCTTGAGGAAGCCGGCGTGCTCGATCTGCACTGCGGCCTCAACCACCGCCTGCGCCAGGGCATCGGGGAGCCGTCCGGCGGAGGCGGCCTGGTGCTCGCCCACGTGGCGCACCAGCTCGCGCGCGAGCGCCACCTCCGCGGCCCCCACGCCCAGGTCCTCTGCCAGCGCGCCCACGGGCTCGTGGGATCGGAGTCGCTCGAGCCACCGCTTGGCGCTCAGCCCAGCCTTCGACTTGGCCATAAAATCTGAACCTCTCTCGGAGAAGGCGGTCATTATTGGGACGCCCGCGGTCGCTGTAAAGATTCAGCCACCGCCCGGCTCCGACCTCGAGCGCGGGGCCGAGCGCCGGCGGTAGAGCCGCCAGCGGTCCGCCTGCGCGGCGAGCTCGACTTCGGCGGCGTGCCCGCCAAAGAGCGCCTGCTCGGGGACGTCGCCGCGCGCCAGGTAGTAGTCGTACCAGACGGCATGGCTCTCCCAAGAGAAGCGCTCCGGGTGCCACTCCCACGCGGCGGCCGGAGGCTGCCGGCCGGGGCGATAGCCCACCGGGAACGAAGGGTCGGTCGCCAGTGAGAAGCTGGGGACGCCTTCGGCGCGAAGCGCCGCGAGCGCCGCGTAGTGCAGGTACACCGCGTGCGTGGCGCAGCGGCTCGACCAGTCGGTGACCAGGTGCATGACGCGGGCGCCGCGCGGCAGGGTGCGGGCGACCACTTCGAAGGACTCGGCCTCGGCGTCGAACCGCTGGAAGAGCGCGGCAAGGTTGAAGCCGCTGTACAGGCTGACGAGCGCCGCGGCTGCCGCCGCCAGCTTGTCGAGGGGCGGCCGCGGGAAGGGGAGCGCGGGGATCGCCAAAAGCGCCGCGACCTGCGCGTAGCGCGGGTAGATGGAATACATGTACCCGCTCACGTCCATCGGCAGGAAGGCGTAGAAGGCGAGGCCCAGGCCGAGGAGCAGCAGGGGCCGCAGCTTGGCGAGGAGCGGCGCGGAGCGCGCGGCACGCTGCCGGAGGATCAGCGCCGAAGCGAGCGTCAGCGCCGCGGCGCCGGCGAGAGCCCAGATGGCGGGCCGATCGGCCCAGTCCCAGAATCCGTTGGACAGGAGCTCGACGAACTTGCCGGCCCGCTCCGACAGAGGGTGAAAGACGAAGTTCTCGCGATGGAAGAGCGATGCCGAGGCCTTCCAGGGCTCCCCGGGCGAGCCCAGCTGGCGCCCGCGGTTGACGCCCGAGAGGAGCCACGCGAGGAAGAGCGTTACGCCGGGGACGAGCGAGGCCAGCGCGCGGGCGCGCCTGGGGCCGTCGGACGGTGTCGAGACGAGCAGCAGCGGCAGAGCGGCAGCGGGGAAGATCATCCCCGCGGCGTGGGTGAGCTGGAGCAGGAGGAGGCTCGCGGAGGAGCCGACGAGCGCCCAGCGCGAGCGCGCGCTTCCCGAAGGCGCCTCGAGCGCGACGGCAAAAGAGGCCAGTGACAGCAAGGTCAATGGGAGCGAGCTCAAAAAGCTCACGAGGCCCCAGTAGAAGTTGTCGGTATAAGCGAGCGGGCAGGCGAGGAGCGCCAGCCACGGGCTCTTGCCCAGCGCCTTGAGGAGGGCGAGCAAGGAGAGCGGGATGGCCACGACCACCAGCGTCAGCCAGGCCTGGAGCGCGCGCTCGACGCCCCAGAAGTGCGCCAGCGCGCGCACGCTGTAATAGACCGTGAGGTACGTGAGCCCCGGGCGCGCCTGATAGGTCTCTTGGTACGGCAGCGCGGGGTCGTCGACGTGTCCGAGGACGTGGATGAGGAAAAGGTGCTGCGGGGCGTCCACCGCGGGGAGGTGTCGGCCCATCCAGAGGGGCAGGGCGGTGGCGCCGAGGCAGATGGCGAAGACAGCGGCAAAAGCATAGCGGCGCGCGCTCATGGGCGCGGCGACTCTACCCGCATCGCGCGCGCGCGTCGCAAAGAAGCGGACCTACTCGGAGGCCTGGCGCTTGGTCCAGCGGTCGACCGTGCCGTCGCCGTCGAGGTCCTCTCCCACGCGGTCGACCTGGCCGTTTTCCCAGTACTCCCAGTAGTCGACCTTGCCGTCGCCGTTGGAGTCGCGTTCCTTCCGGACGATCTGGCCCTTCTCGTAGTAAATCCACAGATCGGCCTTGCGGTTGTAGTCGAGGTCCCGCTCCTTGCGGATGATTTTGCCCTTCTCGTAGAAATTGATCTGGTCGATGCGGCCGTCGAAGTCGAGGTCCAGCGCCTCTTTCTCGAGCTGCTCGTGCTCGTCGTAGTAGCGCCAGATGTCGATCTTTCCGTCCCAGTTGATGTCCATCTCTTTTCGGACGAGGCGCTCGTATTCCTTGCCGTTCTCGTCCTTGGCCTTGACGTAGTACTTCCAGACGTCGGGCTTGCCGTCGCGGTTCAGGTCGAACTGCTTGACGATCTCGTCGCCCCGATGCTCCTCGCGAATTCCGTCGGAGAGATCGGCGGAGGCCTTCTCGCCTTTGGCCCCACCCGCGGTCTTCTGCCCGCCGGCGCAACCTGCGAGGAGCGCCGCTGCGAAGAGGGCCGCCGATGCAGAGCAAAGTTTTTCTTTCATCGCCTCACCCGACCGCGTTCAAGAGTGCCCGCCCATTGATAGAACCCCGCCGGAGAGGCGGTCAACTCCGCATCTGCCATTGTCTCACCCAGGTGCGCTCGGCGCGAGGCCGGTCCCGGCAGGCGGCCGTTCGCGTTTGACAATAGGCGTATGGTCATCTAGGGTAACGCGCCCTTCGCCGCTTCGGCCCCAAGGGGGGAAGTCATGGCGCGCAACAAGATCTCCACGACCGTCTACATTACCCCCGAGCAGAACGAGCTGCTGAAGCTGCTGAGCCACAAGACGCGCATCCCCGTGGCGTCGTTCATCCGCGAGGGAATCGATCTGGTCCTGGAGCGCCATCGGAAGCACCTTCCGGGGCAAATGAGCTTCGAGGACCGAAAGCAGGAGTAGGGCGCTCCGCCGGAGGGGTCTAGCCATGAAGGTCGTTGTCGCGGGAGGCGCAGGGTTCATCGGCTCACACGTGTGCGACCGGCTCTTGGAAAAGGGCCACGAAGTGCACGTGGTGGACGACCTCTCCAGCGGGCGCCGGGAAAACCTGGACCCGCGGGCGAAGCTGCACCCCTTGGACATCCGCTCTCGCGAGGCCGCCCAGCTGCTCCTCGACGAGCGGCCGCAGGCGCTCTTCCACCTCGCCGCCCAGATGGACGTCCGCCGCTCGGTCGCCGATCCGTCGTTCGACGCCGACGTGAACGTTCGCGGCTTTCTCAACCTGCTCGAGGCCTCCGTCAAGGCGGGTGTGAAGCGGGTGATCTTCAGCTCCACCGGCGGGGCCATCTACGGCGAGCAGGAAGCCTTCCCGGCGACCGAGAGCCACCCGCAACGGCCTTGCTCGCCGTACGGCGTCTCCAAGGCGGCCGGCGAGCTCTACCTCAACTACTACCGGCTTCAGCACGGCCTCTCGTACGCGGCGCTCCGGTACGCCAACGTCTACGGCCCGCGGCAGAACCCGCACGGCGAGGCCGGGGTCGTCGCCATCTTTTGCGAGCGGATGCTGAACGACAAGCCGTGCACCATCTTCGGCGACGGCCTGCAGACGCGGGACTTCGTGTTCGTCGAAGACGTCGCCAAGGCGAACCTGGCGGCGCTGGAGAGCGACTTCGCCGGGGCGGTGAACGTCGGCACCGGCGTCGAGACCGACGTCAACACCCTCTACGGCCAGCTCGCGAAAGCGGCCTCGCTCTCGCGCCCCGCGGTCCACGCCGAGGGCAAGCCCGGCGAGCAGCGGCGCAGCTGCATCGACCCGTCGCTCCTCCAGAAGGTCTTCGGCCTTCGGCCGCAGGTCGGCCTCGCCGACGGTCTTTCGCGGACCTACCGGTTCTTCTCGGAGCAGCGAGCGAAGAAGGCCGGCTGAGGAGGCGCGGTCTCTTCCCGCTCCCCCGAAGTGCCCGAATCCTCACCCCCCAACCCCCTCCCCGCTCGCGGGGAGGGGGCGAAGGAGAGGCGCTATCGGTCGAGCAACCGCTTCAGGCGCTCGCGCCAGAGCGAAGTGCCCAGCTCGTGCTCCACGCCGCAGTAGAAGCAGCGGATCGCCCCGAGCCAGCTTTCGGAGACCTTCAGCTCTTCGCGGCAGCACAGGAGGGGGACCACGCGCATGTCGTCGGGCTCGCTGCGGAGCGCGTGCGCGCAGGGCTCGGGCCGCACGGGCAAGAAGGTGGGGCGCGGGTTGGCGGGCAAGGTTCGCTCCACGTGCGCGAGCTGCTCGTAGCGCACCTCGAGGCTCAGGCTCTGGGCTCGCCCGTCCAGGAACTCGCGCTGCTCGGCCGTGAACCACGCGTCGTCGTCGGCCTGGGCGCCGCAATAGGGGCAGGTGCGGCGCTCGAGCGGCCATTGCGCCTCCTCCCCGTTCGCGTGTGCCAGGCGCGCCGCGATCCGCCGGAGCGCGAGCTGGCCGTCCACCTGTGTCGCGAGCACCTTGAACAGCCGGTGGCAGGACGGGCACTCCCTGCGAACGAAGCCCAGGCTGTCCCGCGGCAGGCTGACGAGCTCGGCGCCCACCCTGGGGGCAGTTGGCAAGTGGCTCATTTCCGGGCGCTCGCTTTCCAAGGTTCCTGCCCCGCGTGCGCGAGGCGCGATTCACGGCGCTCCGCCGCCCGTCGTGGGCCGGCGCCTCGGCTCCCGTTGCGCGGCCTTGGCCCGCTGAGAGACCGCGACCGCCAGCGCCAGCGCGACCAGGGCCAAGCAAAGCCAAGCATGCAGCCATGCCCCCAGCGCCGCGCCGCTCGCCAGCCCGAAGGCCCAGAGCGCCGCGAGGATCGCCGCCATGGCCCAGAGCATCCCGGCCTCCTCCCCGACGAGCCGTCGGGCTTGAGGTAGGGCCTTGGCGCCCGGGCGAGAAGAGGGCCCTCGGGCCTCTTCTGGTAGGCTCGAAGATGCCATGTCGCCCGAGCTCGTGCGCCGCCCCACGCCTGCGCTGGACCCGAAGCGTTCCCAGGCCCTGATGCGCCGCATCGCAGAGAGCGTCGAGGTGGCTCTCCGGGGCAAGCGGCAGGCCGTGGAGCTTTCGCTCTGCGCCCTGGTGGCGCGCGGGCACCTGCTCATCGAGGACGTCCCGGGTGTAGGGAAGACCACGCTGGCGCAGGCCCTGGCGCGGTCGTTCGACCTCACCTTCGCGCGCATCCAGTTTACGAGCGACCTCTTGCCGTCCGACATCCTGGGGGCGCAGGTGTTCGACCCGAGGAGCGCGACGTTCGAGTTCCGGCCGGGGCCAGTCTTCGCCCAGCTCGTGCTCGCCGACGAGCTCAACCGCGCGCCGCCGCGCACCCAGTCGGCGCTGTTGGAGGCCATGGCCGACCAACAGGTGAGCCTGGACGGGATCACGCGGGCGCTGCCCCAGCCCTTCGCGGTGCTCGCCACGCAGAACCCCCGCGAGCAGTCGGGGACCTACCCCTTGCCCGACTCGCAGCTCGATCGGTTCCTCCTGCGCATCGGACTGGGCCACCCGGACGCGGACGCGGAGCGCGGTATCCTGCTCAGCCGCGGCGCCGAGGAGCCCGTGCGCCGCCTGCGCCCTGCCGCCTCGGCCGCGGAGCTCGAGGCGCTGCAGGCGGCGGCTCAGGCGGTGAAGGTCGCCCCCGAGCTCGCCGGGTACGCGGTGGCCGTGGCGCGCGCGACGCGCGAGAGCCCGCTCCTCACCGGGGGGATCTCGACGCGGGCCGCGCTGGGCTGGCTCGCGGCGGCCAAGGCGCACGCGCTCATGGGCGGCCGCGATTTCCTGCTCCCCGACGACCTCAAGGCGGTCGCGGCGCCCTGTCTGGGCCACCGCCTGACGCCGGCGGGCGGCGGGCCGGGAGATGCGGGGCAGGCCGAGCGCATCGTGCGCGAGCTGGTCGAGCGCGTCGAAGTGCCCCAATAGCCATGCCGCCGGCCGCGACAGGCCCGGCTGTCGGGCAGACCGGGTCGGGGTTTCGAGCGGGCAGCCGCAAGCGCCTCCGGTTCACGCGCGAGGGTTGGTACTACCTGGTCCTCACGCTGGGGGTCGGCGCGGCGGCCCTGAACACCGGCAACAACCTCCTCTTCCTCGTGTTCGGGCTGCAGCTGACGGCCATCGTCGTCTCGGGCGTGCTTTCCGAGGTGGCGCTCGCCCAGCTGGAAGTTTGCCGCGAGGCGCCGGCCGAGCCCTGCGCGGGCGCCCCCTTCCTCGTCACCTACCGCGTCGCGAATCGAAAGCGCCTCTGGCCGTCGCTGACGCTGGCCGTCGAGGAGCGCGGCGGCCCCCTCGAGGGCGTCCGCGTCTTCCTGCTCCAGCTCCAGCCCGGCGCGGTCGCCGAGGTGAGCGCCCGCGCGCAGCTCGACCGGCGCGGGCTCGCCCGCCTCGAGGGAGTGCGCCTGTCCACCCGGTTCCCGTTCGGCTTCTTCGAGAAGTCGCAAGCGGTGGCGCTGCCCGGCGAGATCTGCGCCTTGCCCCGTCGGGTCCGAGCGCCCGAGAGCCGCGCCGCCGGCGTCCCCCGCGACGGTGAGCAGCCCGAGAATCGGCCCGGGCCGGGGGCCGAGCTCTACGGCCTGAGGGAGCTGCGCCCGGGCGACGATCGGCGCCTCGTGCACTGGCGAAAGAGCGCGTCCGCGGGGCGGCTCCTGGCGGTCGAGCGCGAGCGCGAGCGACGGCGGCGCGTGGCGCTCCTCCTGGACAACCGCGGACCCCGCGCGGGCGAGTGGCTCGACCGCCGTGTCGAGCGGGCCGCGGCGCTGGCGCGCGAGCTCTCCGGCCAGGGCTTCGAGGTGGGGCTCTCTGCGAGCGGGTTGGAGCTGGCGCCGGCCGCGGGCGCGGCGGCGCTTCGCGCAGTGCTCCGCGCCCTGGCGCTCCTCGAGGCTCGCGGGCCCGAGGCCCCGCCGCCGCGGGCCGGCCGGGAGGTCGTCGTGGAGGTCGGACGCGACCAGGGGGAAGCGGCGTGAAGCCCGAGTCGCAAGCGCCGGGGCGCGGCAACCCTGCGGGCCGGCGATCGGAGGTCGCCCACCTGGAGCGGGCGCGCCGCGCCGCGACCCACGCGACCGCGGGCTTCGCGTTCGGCGCCGCGGCGTCGGGCGGCGACCTCCCCGGCGGCGCGGTCGCGCTCTTCGCGCTCAGCTTCGTCGCCTCGCTCGTCTTCCCAGGGCGGCTGCGATGGGCCGCCCGGCTCGCGACCCCAGTGACGATCGTCGCCTTGGTCTTCCTCGCCTCCGCCTGGATCTTCGGCTCGCTCGACCTGGTCGCGGCGGCGACCGCCTTCGCGGCGGCGCTCGCGGCCAACCGCCTGGTCGCGCGGCAGCGCGCGGCCGACGACGGGATGCTTTTTCTCTCCGCGCTCCTCATGCTGGCCGGCGGCGCCGCGCTGAGCGCCGACCTGTCCTACGGCCTCTTCTTCGCCGGATTCTCGCTGAGCGCGACGAGCGCGCTGACGCTCTCTCACCTCGCGCGCTCGGCGGAGGAGGCGCAGGCGACCCGGGGCCAGGCGGCCGCGCTGGCGAGCCGGCGGCTCTTCGCAGGGGTCTTCGCGCTCTCGGCGTTGGGGCTCCTCGGGGCGCTCGCGGTGTTCTTCGCCTTCCCGCGCTTCACCGCGGGGATGTGGGCGCGCGCCCGGGGCCGGGGCAGTGCGGCGACCGGGTTCGCGAGCGCCATTCGGCTCGGCGGGGCCGGCCCGCTCAAGTCCGACGCCCGCGTCGCGCTCCGCGCCGCGGTGTCGCCCGACCCCGGGAGCGAGCGGCTCGACCTGCTCTGGAAAGGGCGGAGCCTGGACCGCTACGACGGGAAGGCGTTCGTGAGCACCGCGGCCGGCAGCGGCCAGCTCCGGCGCCGGTTCGAGCTCTCGCCTGGGCCCGGCCCGACGAGCGCCTTCGAGGTCGAGGTCCGGCCGGCAGCGCAGACCAGCGCCGTCTTCCTGCCCCAGGGCGCCGACCTCTTGGCCGACCCGAGGCGGGTGCCGCCGGCGCCATTCATCGCGGGCGTGCCGTCGCTTCAGCTGCGGCGCGACGCCGCGGGCGACTTCGAGGTGGTGCCCGCGCCGGACGGCGCCTACGCCTACTCGGCCCACGCGGCGCTCGGCGGGCGCGCGGCGCTCGCCGGGCGCGGCGCGAGCTATCCCGAAGGCGTCCGCGAGCAGTTTCTCCAGCTGCCGCCGCTCGATCCGCGGATCCCGGCGCTGGCGGCGCGCTGGACCGAGGGGCTCTCCGACCCTTACGACGAGGCGAGGGCCATCGAGCGGGCGCTCGGGGCGTTCGAGTACAGCTCGGAGCTGCCGGGAGAGGAGGCGGACCCGCTCGCGGCCTTCCTGTTCGAGCGCAGGGCCGGCCACTGCGAGCTCTTCAGCACCGCCATGACCGTGCTCCTGCGCGCTCGCGGCGTGCCGGCGCGGGCCGTAACCGGGTTCTACGGCGGGGAGCGCGTGGCGCCGGGGGCCTACGTCCTGCGCGCCGGAGACGCGCACGCCTGGGCGGAGGTGTACTTTCCGGGCGTGGGCTTCGCCCCGTTCGACCCAACGCCGCCGTCCGGGCGGCGCGCGTCGCCGGGAAGAGCGAGCGCCCTGCTCGCGGACCTGTACGACCGAGCGGAGGTCTTCTGGCTCTCGGCGGTAGTCGATTTCGGATTCCGAGACCAGGCCCGCGCGGTCCGGGAGGGCCTCGGGGCGCTCAGTCGAGGGCTCCAGCGGTTCCAGGGGCGGAGTGGGGCAGGCGCGGCGCGCCCGCTTTGGCTGGCGAGCGCGGCGGCGGCCCTTGGCCTCTCGGCCTTAGCCGCGCGCGCCCTTTGGCGGTCGCATCCCTATCGAGCGCGGCGGCGCCGGCCGATCGACCCGGCGACCGAGCTTTACCGGGGGCTCCTTCAGCGGCTCGCGCGGCGCGGCGTCGCGAAGTCTCCTGGGCAGACGCCGCGCGAATTCGTCGCCCTGCTGTGGGCCGCGAAGCGCGCCGAGGCCAGGGAGGTGAGCGCCATCACCGAGCGCTACCTCGCCGCTCGCTTCGGCGCGCGAAGGCTCGACCGCGCCGAGCTGCGCGAGCTCTGGCGGCGGGTGCGGCAGGTCTGAGGGCTTTGCCGTTCGAGGCTCCTGGGGCGCTCCCGCGCGCAAAGCGCCTCGGCCGCCCGCTGGGCACCCACCGTCGGATTTTGGATGCTCGCGCTTGCGGTACCTGCCGACTGTCGACAGACTCTCGGCCCCCCAAGGCGCCTCGCCGGGCGCTCCAAACCGAGAGAAATGAGGCGAGACGTGCGCTTCTTCGCGACTTCAGCCCGAGGCATGGAAGAGGTGCTCGCCGCCGAGCTCCAGGGCCTGGGCGCGCAGGGGATCGAGCGGGTCCGCGCGGGCGTGGGCTTCGAAGGGCCGGTCGAGCTCGCGTTGCGGGCTTGCCTCTGGTCGCGCACCGCCAGCCGCGTGCTGCTCCCCCTGGCGCGCTTCCCGGCAGGCGGCGCGGAGGAGCTCTACAAGGGCGCCCAGGCGATCGACTGGTCCCAGCACCTCTCGACGCAGGGGACGCTCGCCGTCGACTTCTCGAGCAGTGAGTCCGCCCTCACGCACACGCAGTTCGGCGCGCAGAAGGTCAAAGACGCCATCGTCGACCAGTTTCGCGCGGCGACCGGAGAGCGGCCGTCGGTCGACCTGGCGCGGCCGGACCTGCGCGTCAACGTGTTCGTGCGCCGCGACGAGGCGAGCGTCGCTGTGGACCTCTCCGGCGAGAGCCTCCACCGGCGCGGCTGGCGGGTGCAGGTGGGCGAGGCCCCGCTGAAGGAGAACCTCGCCGCGGCCATCCTCTTGCTCGCGGGCTGGCCGGACATCGCCCGCCGAGGCGGAGGGCTGGTCGACCCCATGTGCGGCTCAGGGACATTGTGCATCGAGGCCGCGCTGATGGCCCTGGACGTGGCGCCAGGGCTGCTCCGCGCGCGGTTCGGCTTCGAGGGCTGGAAACGGCACGAGCCGGAGGTCTGGCAGCGGCTCCAGGCCGAAGCCCGCGAGCGCGACCGGCGCGGCCGCGCGGCGCTGCCGCCCATCGCCGGCTACGACCTCGACCCGCGCGCCGTCCGCGCCGCGCTCGCCAACCGCGAGCGCGCCGGGCTGCGCGAGGCGGTCCACTTCGAGAAGCGCGAGCTGGGCGAGGCGCGCCCCGCGGGAGATGCGCCGGGTCTGTTCGTCGCCAACCCGCCCTACGGCGAGCGCCTGGGCGACCTGGAGGAGCTCAAGATCCTCTACCGCCGCATCGGCGACCTCTTGAAGCAGCGCTTCGCGGGCTGGGACGGCTACGTCTTGACCGCGAACCAGGAGCTCGCCAAACGCCTTGGCCTCAGGGCCGCGAAGCGGCACGTCCTGTACAATGGCGCGCTCGAGGCGCGGCTGATTCACCTGCCGATCGGCGCGGCGTCGGGCGCCTCTGCGCGCGCGCCGGCCCCCAGCGAGGCCGCGCCGCCCGAGGAAGCAAAAGCCCTCAGTGAAGGCGCCCCTCGCAACAAGGCGGCTCCCGGCGAGGCCTTCGCGAACCGCCTGCGAAAGGACTTCAAACACCTGGGCAAGTGGGCCAAGCGCGAGGGCGTCACCTGCTACCGCGTCTACGACGCCGACCTGCCGGAGTACGCGGTGGCGGTCGACCTCTACGAGTCCAAGGTGCACGTGCAGGAGTACGAGCCCCCGGAGACGGTCGACGCCGCCAAGGCCGAGCGGCGGCTGTACGACGCCATCTCGGCCATCCCGGAGGTGCTGGGCGTCCGGACGCAAGACGTGGTGCTCAAGGTGCGGCGCCGGCAGCGGGGGGCCGGGCAGTACGAGAAGCACGACGAGCGCGGCGAGTTCTTCGAGGTGGGCGAGGGCGGGCACCGCTTTCTCGTCAACCTGCGCGACTACCTGGACACGGGACTGTTCCTCGACCATCGCGAGGTTCGCCGCACCGTCGCCGAGCTCGCCGCCGGCAAGCGATTTCTCAACCTGTTCGCCTACACCGGGACGGCCACCGTCTACGCGGCCAAGGCAGGCGCCGTCTCGACCACGACGGTGGATTTGTCGAACACCTACCTGGACTGGGCGGAGAGAAACCTCCACTTGAACGGGCTCCGCGGCTCGCGGCACGAGGTGGTTCGCGCCGACTGCCTCGAGTTCCTCGAGCGCGAGCGGAACCATTACGGGCTCATCTTTTTGGACCCGCCGACCTTCTCCCGCTCCAAGGCCATGAGCGGGGACTTCGACGTCCAGCGCGACCACCCTCAGCTCCTGCGGTCGGCCGCCCGGCTGCTCGAGCCGGGGGGCGTCCTCCTCTTCGCGAACAACTTCCGCCGATTCAAGATGGACCGCGAGGCCCTTCCGGAGCTTCGAATCGAGGACATCACGCGGCAGACGCTGCCGCCGGACTTCCAGCGCAACCCGCGCATCCACAATGCCTGGCGAATCGAGCGCGCGGGGTAGCAACGCCCCCTCGGCGGCGAGGTCGGGAAAGTCGAAGATCGGCCCAAGAAATGCTATCTCCAGCTCCCGTTGGCACAAAATGGCGGCGTCGCACTTGAGAACACTGCTGATCCACGAGCTGGGAAGGGTCGAGTACGAGGACGGGCTCGCGCTGCAGAAGGCGTTTGCCCTGGCGCGGCGGAGCCGGGTGGTCGGCGACGTCCTCTTGCTCCTGGAGCACCCCAGCGTCATCACCTTCGGCCGCGGAGCCCGGGCCGAGCACGTCAAGGCCTCGCAAGAGGTGCTCGCGTCGGCGGGGGTGCGGCTCCACAAGACGGACCGGGGCGGCGACGTGACCTACCACGGCCCGGGCCAGGTCGTGGGCTATCCCATCCTCGACCTGGCGCCGGACCGCTGCGACGTCCGCCGCTACGTGCGCGACCTGGAAGAGGTGATGATCGCCGCGGCCGCCGACTTCGGGGTCAAGGCCGGCCACATCGAAGGCTGGACGGGGACCTGGGTCGGCGAGCGCGGGCGCGACGCCCGGAAGCTGGGGGCCATCGGAGTCCATCTGAGCCGGTGGATCACCACCCACGGCTTCGCGTTCAACGTGGCGCCGCAGCTGTCTCACTTCGACTTCATCGTGCCGTGCGGCATCGCCGAGGCGGGCGTCACCTCCCTCGAGCGCGAGCTGGGCCGGGCCCCCTCCCTGGAAGCGGCCGGCAAGGCGCTGGCCGACCACCTGGCCCAGCGCCTGGACGCGGCGCCGGCGCGGGCTCGCTTCGAGCATCGGACGGTCTCGGTGGCGATCCTTCGACCCGGCCGCCGCGGGCTGGAGGCGCTGGTGCTCAAGCGGCACCCTCACCGCGGCGGGTTCTGGCAGCCGGTGACCGGGACCATCGAACCCGGCGAGGAGCCCCTGGAGTGCGCGCGGCGCGAGCTCGGGGAGGAGACGGGCCTCCCGGCCGAGGTTCGGCCGCTGGGCTATACCCATTCCTTCCTCTTCGGCGAGCCGCGCCCGGATCGCCCGCCGCGCATCTTTCAGGAGACCGCTTTCTGGGCGCTCGCTCCCGCGGCCGGCAAGGTGAGGCTCGACTCGCGCGAGCACTCGCACTACGCCTGGCTCGAGGTGGCCGAGGCCATCGAGCGCGTGCCCTACGCGGGGCTCAAGGAAGCGCTGAAGCGGGCGCAGTGCGAGGCGCTCCTGCTGCCCGCGCCCCAGACCTGATTCGCTGCGCTACCCGGTCTTCTTGTCCGCGTCATCGGCGTCCGCGGGCAGCTCGATGAGGTGGCCGGAGCGCTCGATCTTCACGCGCAGGTAATCGGCGTTGTGCGGGTTGACCGGAGCGGTGGAGGCGACGCGGCGGTGGACGGGAATGCCCTCGTCGACCAGCGCGGCGATCTTCAGGGGGTTGTTGGTGATGAGGTCCACCGAGCGCACGTCGAGGAGGCGGAGCATCTCGGCGGCGATGTCGTAGCGCCGCAGGTCATCGGCGAACCCGAGCAGCCGGTTCGCCTCGTAGGTGTCGTGGCCCTGGGCCTGGAGCGCGTAGGCTCGGATCTTGTTGCCGAGCCCGATGCCCCGCCCCTCCTGGCGGAGGTAGAGCACCACGCCGTGGCCGGAGCGGGCGACGACGTCGAGCGCATGGTCGAGCTGAGCCCGGCAGTCGCACTTGAGGCTGCCGAAGACCTCGCTCGTCAGGCACTCGCTGTGGACCCGGACGAGCACGCCCTCCAGGCCGCCGACCTCGCCGAAGACCATGGCCACGTGCTCGAGGCCCGTCTTCTTCTCGCGGAAGACGAGGGTGCGAAACTCGCCGCGATGGGTGGGCAGCGGGGCCTCGGCGAAGACTTCCAAGGTGCGGGAGGGACCGGCGACTCGCTTGTTCATGGCCTCGTTCGCTTTCCCTCTCTCGGCGGGGCACTCTGGCTCCACCTCAGGGATTCTTCTTGTCTGGGTTCATTAGTCAAGGAGCCGTCGCGCGTCGCTCAAGTGGGCTGGCTCTCGGAAGGCCCGCTCACGACGCGTTAGATGCCCGGTTCCGCTCGGAAGTTTCGGGGCGAGGGGGGATCCTCGGCAAAGCCGGCGAGCGCCCGGAGATGCCGCGCCACAGCGGGCCGAATCGGCGCGCGACGGTTCGGCGGCCCCTGTTTTCGACAGAGCGCGCTTGACCGCGCGCGCCAAGGCGGATACGCGCTTCATCCCCCAGAAGACAAAAGAGGAGCGCCCATGGCCATCGAAGAAACCAAAATATTGGAGCTGGTTGGCGGCGCGAAGGAGCCCTTGGGCGTGGGCGACCTTCTCGAGGGCCTGGGACTGACTGAGGAAGACCGCACCGACCTCAAGCGCGCGCTTCGGGGGCTGGTGCGCGAAGGTGCTCTGGCGCGGCACGGCAAGCGCTGGAGCCCTGCGGCGGGCGGTGGGGCGGCGCGGGGCGGGGACCTCGCGCCGGGCGGCCGCGCCACCCCTCCTCCGGCGCTCGTCTCGGGCGCGCGGGCGCCTCGGGGGCGCTTCGTGGTCGGAGTGCTCCGCCGCCACGAGGACGGCTTCGGCTTCGTAGAGCCGCTCTCGGGCGCCAGGGGGCAAGACCTCTACCTGCCGGCCGAGGACGCGCGGCGGGCGCTCGACGGCGACCTCATCAAGGTGGAGGTGGTGGAAGGGCGCCGCGGCCGGCCCGCGGGCAAGTTCGTGGCCCTCGTCGAGGGGCGGCGAACTCGGGCCATCGGCACCTACCTGGCGCGCGGCAAGTCGAGCGTGGTGGTACCGAAGGACCGGGCCGTGGCCGAGGCCATCTTCGTGCCGCCGTTCGCCAAGGCGCGCGAGGGCCAGCTCGTGACGGTGGAGCTCGAGCGAGGCGCCTCCGCCAAGGGTGGGCCGACGGGCAAGGTGGCGGCGGTCGTCGGCCAGCCCGGAGAGCCGATGGCCGAGGTGCTCGAGGCGGCCTTTGGCCAGGGCTTCTCGGACGTGTTCCCCGCGGACGTGCTCGCCGAAGCGGCCCGCGCGCCCGCGGGCGTCGTCGAGGCGGATCGCGCTGGCCGCCGCGACCTGCGCTCGCTCCGACTGGTCACCATCGACGGCGAGGACGCCCGCGACTTCGACGACGCCGTCTTCGTCGAGCGAGCGGGGGCGGGCTATCGGCTGGTGGTGGCCATCGCCGACGTGGCGCACTACGTCCGGCCGGGCCAGCCGCTGGACCACGAGGCGCTCCGGCGCGGCACCAGCGTCTACTTCCCCAGCGCGGTGCTGCCCATGCTCCCCGAGCGGCTCTCCAACGGGCTCTGCTCCCTCAAGCCCGAGGAAGAGCGGCTCTGCCTGGTGGCGGACCTCGTCTTCGAGCGCACGGGGAGCGGGGCCGCGGTGGCGAGCGCGGAGATCTACGAGGGGCTGATGCAGAGCGCCGCTCGGTGCACCTACACCGAGGTGGCGCGGGTGCTCGCCGGCGAGAAGGTGCCCTCGCGGGAGTTTCTGCGGGAGGACTTCGCCCTGATGGAGGAGCTCGCGAAGAGGCTCATCGCCGCGCGCCAGGAGCGCGGCTCGCTCGACTTCGACCTGGCGGAGGTCAAGGTCAAGCTGGGCGACGACGGCCGGCCGCAGCGGCTGGAGAAGCGCCAGCGGAACATCGCCCACCGAATCGTCGAGGAGTTCATGCTCGCGGCCAACGAGGCCGTGGCCCGGTACTTCTCCACGCGGGCGCTGCCGACCGTGTACCGCGTGCACGGCGAGCCCGACGAGGCGAAGCTCTCGACCTTCCTCGGGCTCGCGCGGGCGCACGGCTTCGCGCTGGAGCCCGGGGAGGAGATCAGCGGGAAGGCGCTCAACGCGCTCCTCCGGCGCATCGCCGGCAGCCCGGAGCAGCGGACCCTCAACTTCCTCATGCTGCGCTCCATGATGCAGGCCATCTACTCGCAGAAGAACATCGGCCACTTCGGGCTGGCGGCGCCGTTCTACCTGCACTTCACCTCGCCCATCCGCCGCTACCCGGACCTCATGGTGCACCGGCTGCTGAAGGAGCACTGGGCGCGCGGGGCGCGCACGCTCGCGGGCGAGGAGCGCGATTCCACCGAGGACCGGCTCGACGGCATCTCCGCGCGATCGAGCGAGCGCGAGCGCGCGGCGATGATCGCCGAGCGCGACGTGGCGGCGTACTACGCGGCGCTCTACCTGTCCGAGAAGGTGGGCGAGGAGTTCGACGGCGTGGTGAGCGCGGTGACCGAGTTCGGGTTCTTCGTGGAGCTCGCGGAGGAGTTCGTCGAGGGGTTGGTCAAGGCGCAGGCGGTGGGCGAGGGCGCCTCGTTCGACGCCGAGCGGCATCGGCTGCTCTTCGCGAACGGGCTCTCGGTTCGCATCGGCGCCGCGGTCCACGTCCGAGTCGAGAACGTGAGCGTCGCGCGGCGGCACATCGACTTCGCGCTGCTGAGCCTGGAAGGGAAGAAGGTTCAGGGGGCCGCGCCAGCGCCCGGCGTCGAGGTCCTGGCGCCGGCCGTGCGCAAGGGCAAGCCGAGCTTCGAAAAGAAGAAGCGGCGAGGCGGCAAGCGCCGGCGCTGAGAGACGCCGTGCCTTGAGTTCCTTCGGTTCTCCTGTGAATGCTTGGGGGGACTTGAAGCACCCCTTCAAAACGACTTCTGTGCAGTTTGGCGACTCGACCGGCGCCTCGGCTGAGGACTTGTCCCTCGTTCGCGGTGCATCGGACGGCGCTCGAATGCGACATCGAGCGGGTGCCAGGTGAATGTCATGAATAGAGTCATCGTTTCGCTGGGAGCTGTCGCGATCCTCGTGGGCTTCTTCGCCTGCGGGGGCGCAACCTCGGACAACGCGGGCACGGACGCGGGCCTCGCGAACGACGGTTCGGTGTCTCCGGTCGGCGACGCTGCAAACGAGGGTCCTCAGGACGCCTCGACGGGGCACGACGCGGGCGGGTCGAAGGCCGACGCGTCGGTGAATCACGACGCGGGCTCCGCCGCGGATGCCTCCGTGCCGTCCAAGGACGCGGGGAGCGCTGCCCCGGGCCACGACGTCATCCTCGGCGGCGCGGCGCATAAGTCGGGGAACACGGACCCGCTGAAGAACTGCGTCTCTTGCCACGGCTCGACACTGAAAGGCGGAGAAGGCCCGAGCTGCTACAGCTGCCATGACAGCAGCGGCCACACGACCAACCACCATGGCGTGATGCACCGCCCGGGAAATAGCGTGTCGGACGGGTCCTGCAACCCTTGCCATGGCCCGAACAACACCGGCGGGCTCGGACCGGCCTGCGCGAGCTGTCACTAATCGCTCTAATAGGTCCCCTCGTGGGCGAACCGCCCTCGGGCCGCCGCCATCTCGGGGCGCGAGCCGGGCTCAGCTCTCCTCGCGCACGACGGGCAGCGATTCTCAGGAACGCGACCGCTCGCTCGAGCGGGGGCGGCAGAGGCGCTTCCCTGCGCGCCTGCTCTCTGGGCACGAAGGCGCAGTCGAGCCGATCCACGCGGTCGTCGAAAATGAATGCGAGGCCTCTTTGTTCGGCCGCGGCGAAGAACTCCGGCCAGCCGACGCGGACCGTCGAAGACTCGTCGTCGCCGGGGCGCAGGGCCGTCGGCAGACCGGTGCGCCGGTGGAGGGCCGGGAAGCCGTGCCGTCTTCCGATGGCGTCGATGATTGGGTCGCGGTGGTGCAGCGCACGCCGCATGAGACGCGAAGTAACGGCGGGCTCTCCTGCGGGCAAGGGCGCCCAAGGCCCTGGCGCGAAGCGAAGAGCCGCGACCTCCCGCTCCCGCTCGGGCGTGTGGGCCTCTACCCCGCGAGCTTGAAGGGCAGGTAGAGGAGCGCCGCCACTGCCGCCGAGGCGGGGATGGTGAAGATCCACGCCCAGACCACGGTGCGCGCGACCCCCCAGCGCACCGCTGATAGGCGCCGGGTGGCGCCCACCCCGATGATGGCGCCCGTGATGGTGTGCGTGGTGCTGACCGGGATGCCGAAGCTGCTCATGGCCAGGATGGTCACTCCGCCGCCGGTCTCTGCGCAGAAGCCGCCCACCGGGTGGAGCTTGGTGATCTTCGAGCCCATCGTCTTCACGATGCGCCAGCCGCCGAAGTAGGTGCCCAGCCCGATGGCCGCGTGACACAGGAGGATGATCCACCAGGCGATGTGGTCCCTGGCCCGAAAGCGCTCGGCGCCGTTCTTGGAATAGCGCTCGCCGAAGAGGACGACGGGCTTGGCGACGCGCTGGCGGATGTGCTGCTTGAGGTCGGCGGTGTCGTCCAGCAGGAGCCGTTCGCCCGACGGAGTCGCCAGGGTCCACTGCGACATCCCCGCCGCGGGCGGCTCCAGCGTCCCGCGCATCTCGATGATCCCCTCGGCGTGGGCGTACGCGCCCAGGCCGGCGGCGACCAGGAGCGCGTAGATGATGCCCATGGTCTTCTGGGCGTCGTTCGAGCCGTGCGAGTAGCTGTAGACGGCCGCCGAGGCGAGCTGCAGGCGCCGGAAGAGCTTGTCGACCGTGGTGGGCCGCTGGGACCGGAAGATCCAGGCGACGATGACCATGGAGATGAGCCCGAGCACGAAGCCGAGGACCGGGGCGACCACGATGTAGATGGAGATGCCCAAGATGCCTTTGTAGACGAAGGGGACCTGCGTGGGCTCCCAGAGGACCAGGGCGCCCACGCCGCTCTTGACGAGCGCCGCGCCGGCGAGCCCGCCGATGAGCGCGTGCGAGGAGCTGGAGGGAAGCCCCCAGTACCAGGTGAGCAGGTTCCAGGCGATGGCGCCGCCGAGCGCCGCCAGGATGAGCTTCGGGTCGACGATCCGCGGGTCGACGATGCCCTTGCCGATGGTGGACGCGACCAGCGTCCCCATGCCGAAAGCGGCGATGAAGTTGAAGGCCGCCGCCCAGAGGACCGCCACGCGCGGGGAGAGCACGCGCGTGGAGACCACGGTGGCGATGGAGTTGGCGGCGTCGTGGAAGCCGTTGATGAAGTCGAAGACCAACGCCACGGCGA
Organism: uncultured delta proteobacterium; assembly: GCA_963772225.1. GTDB lineage: Bacteria > Myxococcota > Myxococcia > Myxococcales > UBA5297 > CAVYWD01. Next base: position 227,581 of record CAVYWD010000002.1, read on the forward strand.
TGATGAAGACGAGCAGGGCGAGATAGGCGGTGGACATGGGCACGCAGGGGCCTCTAGGCGTTCTTGAGCACCACCGCTTCGAGGGCGTTGGCGACGTCTTCACACTTGTCGGTCGCCATCTCCAGGTCCTGGTAGATGTCCTTCCACTTGATGATGTCGATGGGGCTGAACGACTCGAACAGCGCCGCCAGAGCCGTCTGCCCGACCCGGTCCCCGGTGTTCTCGTGGGTGTGGATGACGATGCAGAGGTTGAGGACGCCCTCGGGGTCCTTCAGGTCGCGCAAGCCGGCCACCGCCGCGCAGACGGCGCTGGTCGCCTCGACGAGCACCTCCGCCAACGCCTTGGCGTTCTCGGTCGGCTTCTCGATCTTGTAGAGGATCATCCGGCTCGCCGCGGCGTCGATGAGGTCCAGGATGTCGTCGAGCCGCGACGTGATGTCGTGGATGTCCTCACGGTCGAGCGGTGTGATGAAGGTCTTGTTCAGCCGAGCAAAGGTCTCGTGCGTGAGGTCGTCCCCGACGTGCTCGATTTCCTTGATGCGGCGGGCCTTCTCCGGGGCGTCGGAGTAGTCCTTGAAGAGCTCGAGGAGGGCCAGCGCGCCCGCGTGGACGTTCTTGGCCGACTTCTCGAAGAGGTCGAAGAAGACCTTCTCGCGCGGCATCAGTGTGAACACGGACACCTCGTGCGGTGGGCAACGGTTGAGTGACGCGCGCGTGACTTAGCATTTCGAAGCGGCGAGGCCAACCTCGGAAATGCCGCCGGGGCGCTCCGCCCTCTAGCCGCGCAGCGAGACGACGGTCGTGCCCTCGCCGCCTTCGTGCTCGGCGCCCGCCCGGAAGTCCCGCACGTAGGGCGAGCTCCTCAGGTAGTCGCGCAGGCTCGCCCGCAGCGCCCCGGTCCCGAGGCCGTGGAGGATGAACGCCGCCGGCCGCCCCTCGCCGTAGCAGCGGTCCAGAAACGTCTCCACCGCTTTCACGGCGTCCTCGGCGCGCAGGCCGCGAACGTCCACGCGCACGTCCCCCGCGTCGACGGCGCCGGCCGCGGCTCGCTCGGCCTGCTTGAGCTTCTCCTCGCGGCGGCCGCTCTTCCCGGGAAAGCGCGCGGCCTTGGGGGCGCCCTTGAGAAGCACCACGTCCTCGATGGGCTGGCGCAGCTTGAGGGCTCCCGCCTGAACCACCACCTCGCCGCCGCCGACCTCGAGGACCTGGCCCTCCATGGAATTGGGCAGGCGCACCCGCATGCCCGGCTGCACGGGGATGCCGGACGGAAGCCGCTCGGCCTTGGACGCGGCGGCCACCTCTTGGGCCCGGAGGCGCTGCGCCTCGGCCTCAGCGGCGCGAGCGAGCTCGGCCTGAGCCTCGACGGCGGCGCGGATGGTCGGCTTGCCCTGGAGCCGGGAGAGGAGGTCCCTCACCTCGACGCGCGCGCGCTCGAGGTCCGCGACGAGCTCGCGGCGCGCCTCGGCCTCGATGGCCCGCTCGCGCTCGCGCACCTGGGCGCGCGCCGCCTCCAGCTCGTCCGCGCGGGCCGCGAGCTCTCGCTGCTGCGCGTCGAGCGCGCGCCGCGCCGCCTCGAGCTCGCCGCGCTCCGCCTCCAGGGCGGACAGCGCGCGGCCCAGCGGCCCCGAGGTGGTCTTGAGGTTCTCCTCCGCCTTGGCGCACAGGCGCGGGTCGAGGCCCACGCGACGGGCGATCTCGATGGCGGACGAGGCGCCGGGCGTGCCGTAGTGGAGCTTGTAGGTCGGCGCCATCCGGTCGGCGTCGAAGCCGACGCGGGCGTTGACGTAGCGCGGGTCGGTGAGGGCGACGGCCTTGAGCTCTTCGAGGTGGGTGGTCACCATGGCCCGCGCGCCCTTGTCGGCGAGGTCGTCCAAAACGGCGAGGGCGATGGCGGCGCCCTCGCGCGGGTCGGTGTCCGCGGCGATCTCGTCGATGAGGACCAGGCTCCCGGCGCGGGCGGTGCGGGCGATGTCGCGCAGCGCGGTCAGGTGGGCGCTGAAGGTGGAGAGGTCCTTGGCCAGGTCCTGCGCGTCGCCGACCGCGGAGTCGACGGCCTCGAACAGCGGCAGCGAAGATCCGCGCTCGGCGGGGACGGGCAGGCCGGCGCGGAGCATGAGGGCGCACAGCCCCACGCCGGTGAGCGTCACGGTCTTGCCGCCGGCGTTGGGGCCGGAGATGACCAGGACGCCCGCGCGCTCCGGGAGATAGACGTCGTTGGCCACCACCGACTTGTCCTTCTGCAGGGCGAGCAGCGGGTGGCGCATGGCGAGGAGGTGGAAGCCTCCCTGGGCCGGCACTGGCTCGGGAGGCTCGGCCCCGAGGTCGAGGGCGAGCTTGGCGGAGGCCTCGATGGCGTCGAGCTCGCCGGCCGCGTCCAGCGACCCCTCGAGCTCGAGGGCGTGCTCGCCCAGGGCGGCGGAGAGCTCGGCGAGGATCCGCCGCTCCTCCTCCAACACCATGGACTGGGCGATGGCGAGCTCGTTCCCCAGCGCGATGAGCGGCTCGGGCTCGACGAAGAGCGTCTGGCCACTCTGCGAAGCGTTGTGCACGATGCCCGGCACCTGAGAGCGCGCGCTGGCGAGCACCGGGACGACGTACCGCTCGTGGCGGATGGTGAAGTAGTTCTCGCGCAAGAGGCGCGTGAACTCCTCGTCGTGGAGGTAGAAGTCGAGCTTGCCCTTGATGGAGCGGTGCAGGCTGCGGGTGCGCTCGCGGAGCTCGCGCAGCTCGGGGCTCGCGCGGTCGGAGAGCTCGCCGCCCGGCTCGAACGAGTGCTCGATGCGCGAGGCCTCGCGGGTCAGGTCGGCGATGCGCTCGGAGATATGGAAGGCGCGAGGCATCCGCGCCTGGCGGGCCTCGAGGAAGTCCTTGGCTCGCGCCAGGGCGTGGAGCACGTTGGCGCAGGCGAGGAGCTCCTGGGCCTCCAGCGTGCCGCGCTTACCGGCACGCTCCATGAGGGGGCGCACGTCGCGCACGCCCCAGAGCGGAAGCTCCAGCCGCTCCTCCAGCGCCAGGCGGCGCAGCTCTTCGACCTGCGCCAGCGACTCGCGCACCTCTTCTGCTCCGGCGAAGAAGCCGCGCGCGAGGCCCCTGGCCTTGCCCAGGTCGGTCTTGGCGCGCGCTCCCAGACCCTGCTGAACCTTGGACCATTGGAGGTCCGCGAGCGTCTTCTCGGAAAAGGTCATCGCGCTGTCCGGGTGCGGTCGAAAAAAAGAGCAGAAGCTGCTCCCCAGCCAGGGTCAAGTCAATCAAGGGAAACTTGGGCCCCTTGCCACGCCGCCCGCCCGCGATAACCTGTGGCCCTTCGAAGAGGACTCGCATGCTCCGCCTGCTCGCCACCGTCGCAGCGCTTCAGCTCGCCGACCCCGCTGTGGAGCTCGGGCAAGCCCGCGAGGCCGCCGCCCAGGGCGACCTGGGTGGGGCCAGCGCCAAGCTCGAGCGCATTACGGAGGCTTTTCCCAGCTGGGGCCTCGCGTGGGTCGAGCTGGCCGAGGTCCGGCTGCGCGCCGGCGCGCCCCTCCGTTCCATCGAGCCGTGCCTGGCCTCCGCGCGCTCCCTGGAGCCCGACAACCCGCGCACCTGGCTCCTTTCCGGCCACCTCTCCGAGCAGCGCGACGCTCGAGACGACGCCATCGCCGCCTTCGCCCGCGCGCTCGAGCTCCGGCCGTCGCTCCTCGAGGCCCGCGAGCCCCTGGGGCGCCTGCTGCTCTCGGCCGATCGCCCTGGCGATGCGCTTCCCCACCTGCAGGCCGTGGTCGCTGCCCACCCGGACGATCGCGCCGCGCGCGCGAACCTCGCGGAGGCCTACGAGCGCCTGGGCGACCTCAAGCGCGCCGAGGTGGAGCTCAAGGCTTTGGCGAGCCAGGCCCCTGGCGCCATCTACCGGCGCCGCCTCGCCGCCTTCTACGAGCGCACCGGCAACCCCCAGAAGGCGGCGGCGGAGCTTCGAAGGTCCGACGGCGGCCGAAGGCCTTCGCGCGCCCTGCGCCCGCTCCTCCCCTCGGTTCGATAGCTTTGGCGCGGCTCTCCTCTCAACAGGACGGACGGCTCGTCGCGTCGGCGCTCGCCGGGAGCCGCGACGCGTTGGCCGAGCTCTACGGGCGCCACTACGGCGTCGCAGTGCGGCTCATCTCGGCTTGGTGCGACCTCGACGCCCTGGAGCGCTTGACCCTCACCGAAGAGGTCTTCGCCCGCGCCTTCGCCGGGCTGCCGCGGCTCAAGGAACCGGCCCGCTTCCAGAGCGCCCTGCTCATTCAAGCGCGCCAGGCGGCGCAGCTACGCGCCGAGCGCCGCCGCGGGATGCAGCCCTTCGTCGGCGAGCCGGAGCGCCCGGTGGAGCTCGCGCCGGAGCCCGGGGAAGCGTTGGCACGCTCCCAGGCCAAGGCGATGGTCGGGGAGGCAGGTGGGGCATCGACCGCTCTCGCTCAGCAGTTTTACCAGGACGGGGCCACCTCGCTGAGCGAGCTCGCAGCGCGCGCTGGCGCCGCGCCGGCACAGGGCGAGCGGCAGGTGGAGGCGCTGCGCGCCCGTTTGAAGCTCCGTCTCGCGGCGTCCCTCGTCGCGCGGCGCGCCGCCCAGAGCGGGCCGGGCGCCGAACCCCCCTCTGTCGGCGGCCACCTGCGCCGTGAATCCTGGGAAAAGGTCCTGCGGGGCGAGCCGGTCGACTCCGGCGACGCGCTGGCGCCCCACCTGGCCTCGAGCTGCGAGGTCTGCGAGCAGCGCCTCGCCGAGACTCCGGGCGCGGACGGTCTCGATGGCGACGTCGACCGGGCGCTCCTGAGCCTGAGCCGCAGGCCGCCGATGGTCCCGTCCACCGCGAGCTTCGAGAGGGTTTTGCGCCGCATGCGGCTCGACTCGCGCGCGGGCGCGCGGGGTGCCCTGGCGCTGCCTCCGCTCAGGCCCGGAATGGCGCTGCCGCTGTCGCTCGCCGGCCTGCTCGCGCTCGCGGGCCTCTCGGCTTTGATGCTTCAGCGGGTGCCGCCGCCGCGGTCGGTGGCGGGCGCCGAGCGGGGCGGGGCCCTGGAGATCGAGCTGGCGTTCAGCGCGTCTGCCGGGGGCCAAGCCGAGCCCGTCGCCGGCCGCTCGGGCGCGAACGTCTCCGAAGGCCACGAGCTCTCGCTGCAATACCTGCTTGCGCGCCCGGCCTTCGTGGCCCTGGTGCGCGTGCTGCCCGACGGCCACGCCGAGGTCTTGGCCCAGCCGGGCCGGATGGGCAGCGGCCGCCACGACCTCGCGATCAACGACGCTCGGATGCGAGTCTCGCTGCGCGGCGCCTTGGGCCCGAACCGGTTCGTCGCGCTGGCCAGCGAGGCGCCGCTCGGCGGCAGCGCCCTTCGCATTGCCCTGGAGGCGCTGGAGCGCGGCGCGGTTCCCCCGGGGCTAGGGAGCTCCATCGCCATGGACGAGTTCGAGGTCGCGGTCTCGCCCTGAAGGAGCGGCAAAGCTTTCGCGAGGCTCGCCGCCCCGCCCTGCAACCTGTCCGTCGTCTGAGGCGCGAGCCTCGCTAGAGGCTGTAACGAAAATGGTCTCCTCGCCACTCGAACAACCTCTCCTCCTTCGCCCCCTCCCCGCGAGCGGGGAGGGGGTAGGGGGGTGAGGAAAGCGCGCGACGATCACTGACTTCCGTAACAGCCTCTCGCCACTAGCGGCTCAAGGTCGCGAAGCCCGCGAACAGCTCCGACGCCAGGCGCGATCGCTTGCCTTCCCGGAGGGTGTCGTTGATCACGCGCCCGCTGGACGCGTCGCGTCGCTCCCGGGGGTGCTCGAGGTTCATGTGGTAGCGCGTGACGCCGTGCGCGACTCGGTGGATCACGACGACGGTCCCGTCGCTCTCGACCGACTCCACGATCCCCACGTGCGTCAGGCCGTCGTTCTCGCGCCCGTCGCGGTTGCGGTCGTAGGTCTCGCGGAAGAAGACGATGTCCCCGGGCGCGGGCTTCTCGCTGCGGAGCAAGCCGTGGTGCCCCGCGTACCGCCAGATCACCATGACGCCGGAGTCGCCGGGGAGCCCGCCATCGGCGAAGAGGTCCAGCCCTTGAGTCGCGTAGACGGCCCGCACCAATCCGGTGCAGTCGTCTGGGTAGCGCTTGCCGTGGACGGCGAGGGCGCGCGCGCCCAGAAACCCGCGCGCCGCCTGCGCCAGCGCCTCGCCGTCGACGCGCGCGGGGGCGGCCGAGGTCGCGGGCTCCGGCCCTGGCGCGGAGCCTGGGCCCGTCTGGTCCTGAGGGGTCGCGGGAGCCGGCTCGGGCGGCACCGGAGAAGGGTGCCCCTCGGGGGTCAGCGGCTCGTCGGGCGGGTCGATCATCGGCGAGCGATGGAGCGCGAGCCGCGCCGGCGCCGCGCAGCTCGCCGCGAGCAGAAGGGACAAGAGGGCAGGGGCAGGCCTACGCATGGCGACGGACGCTCCACGGGCTTTCGCCCAATGGTAGGCCCGGCCCGGCGCTGGGCAAGAAAGCGGCCGAGCCGCGAAGCCCTCGATTGGGTGGCCTCGCGAGCGCGTGCTACGGTGAAAAGCTTCATGCGGACGACATCGCTTTGTCTCTATGCCCTGGTCTTGGGCTCGGCCTGCGCTGCGGGCCGCGCGTACGACGCTGCTCGCCGAGAGGACACCGCGGAGGGCTACCGCCGCTACCTGCGCGAGCGCCCGAATGAGCCGGCGGCGCCTCTCGCGCGCGAGAGGCTTGTCGAGCTCGAGTTCCTCGCGGCGCGGCGCCAGAACAGCCCCATGGCCTACAAGCGCTTCATGGAGGAGTTCCCCGACTCGGAGCGGCGGGCGGACGCGCAGGTCCTGCTCGAGAACCTCCGCTTCGAGGCGGCGCGGGCCGAAGGGACCCCGCTCGCCTGGAGCGAGTTCCTGCGCGACCACCCTTCCGGCGCGCACCAGGCCCAGGCGCGCGCGGAGCTGGACTCGGTGGACTTCGCCGCTGCGAAGCGCGAGGGCTCGGCCAAGGCGGCCCGCGAGTACCTGGCGCAACACCCCGACAGCCCGCACCGCGTCGAGGCCGAGCGCCTCCTGGACGACAGGCTCTTTGCCGAGGCCAAGGCGGCGGGCGCGCGGGCGCTGGTCGACTACCTGGACGCGAGCGAGGCAGGCGCCCACCGCGACGAGGCCCGCGCGGCGCTCGCCCAGCGCGAGGCCAATGCCCGGGCGCTCCTGGGCGACTTCGACGGGGCTCGGCGGCGCGCAGTCCAGGTGGCGGATGGCGCCGCCCGCGCCGAGCTCGAGGCGTCGGTGGACGAGCTCGAGCTCGGCTGGGCCGAGGCGACGCTCGACCCGGAGGCGCTTTCGGCGCTCGCCCGGAGGCGCCCCCCGGCGGCGCCCAGGGCGCGCGCCCTGGAGAGCGAGCTCAAGCGGGACCCGGCCCTCCCGGAGGTCCGCCGCCTGGCCGAGCGGCTCGACCCGCGCCGCTTCGCCCGGCCCGCGGACGAGCTGGCGCGCGTGCTCACGTCGGGCGACCCGCGCGACCGCTGGCTCGCCGCCGAAGAGCTGGGTCGCATGGGCGCCATCGAGGCCGTCGATCCGCTCCTCGACGCCGCCGCCGACAGCCGCTTCACCCGAGTGCGGGCGCGGGCCTTCTCGGCCTTGCAGGCGCTGTTCGCGCTGCTCCCGAAGGACGCGCTCGACACTGAGTGGCGGGCCCGCGCCGAGGCGCTGCGAAAGCTGGCGCAGAGCGCGGCGCTCCAGGGGCGGCTGGCCGTCCTGGAGGACCTGCAGGGCGATCCGCGCTCTCTCTCGGACTACGCCAAGGCGCTGCGCGGGGACGCGTCCGACCTCCTGGCCCTGCGTCGCATTGCCGCGCTTCGCGCCGGGCGCGGCGAGGCGTTCGCGGCCGCGGCGACCGCTCGCGACTGGGCCACGCGCGTCCGCCAGGCCGTCGAGCAGCGCTCGGGCGGAGACGGCACCGGCGCGCTCCTGGTCTCCCGCGCCCTGTGCGGCCTGCGCGACGACGCCCGGTCCGCGCTCGCCTTGCTCAAAGGCATCACCGCGGCGCAGGCGGCGGCCTTTTCAGAGGACCTGCCGCTCTTCGTGCAGCGCGCCGAGGACGCGGAGCGGCTGGCGAGCGCGCGGCTCTCGGACTCCGAGGCGGCGGCCCGCGAGCAGGACCCGGCCTTTCGGCCCTGCGGCGACGACGGCGGCCTCGCGGCGCGGCTGGGCGAAGGAGATGCGGAGCGGCTCGCGGCCGTCGAGGAGCTCGGACGCCGGTTCCAAGCTCGCGCGCGGCCGGTGCTCCTGCGCGCGGCCACGCTCGATCCGTCGCCGGAGGTGCGGGCTGCGGCCCGAGCCCGCGCCGATGCGGGGAAGGGAGCCATGCGATGAGCGCCTGGGAACGCGACTTTTGCGAGGCTGTCGAGGCCGCGCTCGCCGAGCGGCTCGAGGGAAGGCTTTCGCCCGGTGAAGGGGTGAGCGTCCAGGGCGAAAGCGGCGAGGATGTCCGGGCGCTCATCACCCTTCGCGGTGGGCCGAGCGGCGCCCAGTTCGAGCTCGAGGCGCGCGTCTCGGTCGGCCCCGACGGAGCGAAGGCGGCGCAGGAAGCCGCGCTCGACGCCCTCGACCTGCTCCTTCTCGAGTACCTCGATGCGGGCCGCGTTTGGCGCACGTCGGGCATCTTCGAAAGCCGCGAGCTCGCGGGCCGCGCGCTCCAGGTGCGCCTCGAGCGGACCTTCCCCGAGCTCGACGCCCAGGCGAATCGCCTGCTGGGCGACGACGCGGGGCGGAGCTGACGCTCAGGCGCGAACGGCTCGGCGGCCCCGGACGGCCCCGAGGATCAAGAGCGCTGCGATGGCCCCCGCGACCGAGAGGATGAGGCCGCCTGGGGAGAACTGGCCCTGGTTTCGGTGCCAGATGAGAGTTCCCACGAGGCCGCCGATGATCGAGCCCGCCATGCCGAGGAGCATGGTGGCGAAAAGCCCCATGCTCTGCTTGCCCGGGACGAGAGCGCGGGCGATGAGGCCCGCGATCAGCCCGATGATGATGAAGGCGATGATGTGCATCCGGTGACTCCTTCCCGCGCCTCGCGGCGTACGCTGACTCCAAAATGCTATTCACGCGATGGGCGGGCGGGGCTCGAGGCGCGGGCGCCGAGTGGCGCCGAGGGGGCGCAAGGCCGCTCACGAAGCGGTCGGCGATGCTCCCAGGGACGGGCCAGGGACGGCGCTTGCGGACCTGAACGTCTGTCGAGTAGATTCGACTCCTCGTGGCGATTCGCAAGTACACCCTGCAGAGCAGCGCGCCCGGGCCGTCGCTGCGCGTCGACTATCGGAGCCAGCTCAACGAGGAGCAGCTCGCGGTGGTCGAGGCGCCGGCGGGGCCGACCTTGGTCATCGCCGGGGCAGGCTCTGGCAAGACGCGCACGCTGACCTTCCGGGTGGCGCGGCTGCTCGAGACCGGCTGCCCGCCCGAGAGCCTGCTCCTGCTGACCTTCACCAACAAGGCGTCGCGGGAGATGCTAAAGCGCGTCTCGGAGCTGTGCGGCGGCCTGGCCGACGTCCGGCGCATCGCCGGCGGGACCTTTCACCACGTGGCCCACGCGCTCTTGCGCGAGTTCGCGCCCTCGCTCGGGTTCTCGGAGCGCTTCTCGCTCATGGACCGCGAGGACTCGCGCGAGCTCATGGCGACGTGCGTGACCGACCTGCACCTTTCGGCCGGGCCGCGCCGGTTCCCCAAGGCCGAGGTGCTGCTGGAGCTCGTCTCGGCGGCGGTCAACACCGAGAAGTCCCTGGACGAGGTCCTCGCCGACAAGCGGCCGCAGTTCTTGCCGCTCTCCGACAAGATCGCCCAGGTCGCCTCGCGCTTCGTGCAGCGAAAGCACGAGATGCAGGTCATGGACTTCGACGACCTGCTGCTGGGCTGGAGGCTGCTCCTCGCCAACCACCCCGAGGTGCGCGCTCAGCTCTCGGGGCGCTTCAAGGCCATCCTGGTCGACGAGTACCAGGACACGAACCGTCTCCAGGGCGACATCGTCGACCTCATGGCGGCGGGCCACCAGAACCTCACGGTGGTGGGCGACGACGCCCAGTCCATCTACAGCTTCCGCGGCGCCGACTTCACCAACATCATCGAGTTCCCGGCGCGCTATCCCCGGTGCCAGATCTTCCGCCTGACTCAGAACTACCGCTCCACGCCGCAGATCTTGGACCTCGCTAACCAGTCCATCGCCAACAACCGCAGGCAGTTCCCCAAGGAGCTGCGCTCGGTGCGGCCCAGCGGCCCCAGCCCGGCCCTGGTTCCGCTGCGCGACGCCTTCCAGCAGGCGGAGTTCATCGCCCAGCGCGTGCTCGAGCTGCGCGACGAGGGCATCGGGCTCGCCGAGCAGGCTATCCTGTACCGCGCCCACCACCACTCCATGGAGATCCAGCTCGAGCTCTCTCGGCGCGGCATCCCCTTCGTCGTCCGGAGCGGGGTCCGCTTCCTCGAGCAGGCGCACATCAAGGACGTCCTCGCGTACCTCAAGTTCGTCCACAACCCCATGGACGAGCTCGCTTTGAAGCGCGTCCTGAAGCTCTACCCGGGCATCGGCAGCGGCATCGCCGACGAGATCTGGACGGCGCTGCTGAAGTACGGCGAGCGGACGAGCCCCCTGGAGGCGCTCTCGCGCCCTGAAATTCGGCGCGAGGTGCCCAAGCGCGCGCAGCCGGGCTTCGAGCGCGCCGCCGACACCCTGCTCGCGCTCTCCGACCCCAAGCTACAGTCGGCGCCGGGCGAGATGGTGCTCAAGGTGCTCGCCGGCGGCTACGAGGACTACCTGCGCGACCAGTTCCTCAACGGCGAGGTGCGCGCCGAGGACCTCCGGCAGATGGCGGAGTATGCCGGCGGCTTTCCGTCGCTCGCGGACTTCTTGTCCGAGGTCACGCTGCTCGCCGAGTTCCAGTCCGAGGACGTGGTGGAGGGCGCCGAGCCCGACGAGTACGTGACGCTCTCCTCGGTGCACCAGGCCAAGGGCCTGGAGTGGCGCGCGGTGTTCGTCGCCTGGCTCGCCGACGGGCGCTTCCCGCTCGCGCTGTCGCTGCGCCAGCCGGCCGAGGAGGAGGAGGAGCGGCGCCTCTTCTACGTCGCGGTCACCCGGGCGCGCGACGAGCTCTGGCTGACCTACCCGCTGACGGCCGCGCCCAAGGACAACGAGCGGACGCTGCTCAAGGTCTCCCGGTTCGTGGAAGAGCTGCCGAGCGGCGAGGGCGCACCGTACAATCGCGTGCAAATTGAGGTCGCGCCTTCGGTCGCGACTCTTCCGCCGGCCCCGCCGCAGGCCAGCCTGCCAGCGCCGGAGGACGACCTCGAGGGGCCGGAGCGCGGGCCGCGGCGGCGGCGGTTCGACGCCTGAAGGCCGCACGCTCGGCCGGCGACCCCGAGCGCCGTGGGCGCACTTGACCCGGCTTCGGGCGGCAGAGTCCAATCGACGAAGGGAGCCTTGGGGGCGGGGCGGGCAGGAGACTCAGGGTGACAGTTCCAGGCGATGCGCTCCTCCGCGAGATCCTCGACTGTTCGAGTGAGCTGATCTGGGCGGTGGAACCCCAGCGCTTTCGCCTGATCGCCTTCAACCGTCGGGCAGCCGAGGCGGCCCTGTCGAGCTCAGGCGCTGCGCTCCGAGAGGGAATGACCCTCGAAGAGGTCCACCGGAGCCCGGGCGCTGCGGCGCTCTGGCGCGGAGCCTACGAGCGGGCCCTGGGGCACGGGAGCGCCGAGCTGGAAGCGCCCCTTTGCGGCGACCTCCGAGTTCGCGCGACCCTCACCTGCCTGGCTCGAGGGGGGCGGCCCCAGGCGCTGGCGGTGCACGGCCGCGACGTCGCCGAGGAGCGACACGTCGAGGAGGTTCTCCGCCGGCGCGAGGCGTTCTTTCGCAAGGTGCTCGAGGAGTCGGCCGACGTGACCAGCGTGCTGGCCGCCGACGGGCGACGCATCTTCATCAGCAGCGGCGTCACCCAGGTGCTCGGCTACACCGAGGACGAGGCGCTCTCCCTGAAGATGGCGGAGTCCGCGCACCCGGACGACCAGGCTCGGATGTCCGCCACGTTCAAGCGGATCCTCTCCAGCCCCGGCAGCGGCGACCGCATCCGGTTTCGCCAGCGGCACAAGGGCGGCGCCTATGTCGTGGTCGATGCCATGGTCCGAAACGCCTGCGACGACCCGGACGTCCGGGGCGTCGTCGTCAACACGCGCGACGTGACCGAGCAGGTGCGGCTCGAGGAGCAGTTCCTTCAGGCGCAAAAGCTGGAGTCCGTGGGGCGGCTGGCCGGCGGTATCGCGCACGACTTCAACAATCTGCTGACAGTCATTCTCTCCTGCACCGAGCTCTTGCAGGCGAAGGCCCCCATCTCGTCCTTGGAGCTCGTGGAGGAGATCCTCGCCGCCGCCGAGCGGGCCCGGGGGCTCACGCGGCAGCTCCTGGCGTTCGCGCGCAAGCAGATCGTGACGCTCAGGCCGCTGGACCTGACCGCCCAGGTGCGCGCCAGCGAGACCCTCCTCCGGCGCCTCGTCAACGAGGACGTGGAGCTCGCGGTGGACCTCGAGCCCGAGCTGTGGCCGGTGATGTGCGACGCCGGGCAGATCGACCAGGTGCTCTTCAACCTGGTGGTCAACGCGCGCGACGCCATGCCGCGCGGCGGGCGAATCACGCTTCTGACGGCGAACGCCCCGAGGAGCGAGAGCGGCGGGGGCCAGGACTTCGTCCGGCTGGTCGTCCGCGACAACGGCGTGGGGATCTCGGCGGACGTTCAGATGCACCTCTTCGAGCCGTTCTTCACCACCAAGCCCACCGGACAGGGAACGGGCCTGGGGCTGGCGACGGTGCACGGCATCGTCCGGCAGCACGGCGGCCGCGTGGAGGTGGAGAGCGCGCCAGGGCGGGGCTCGGCGTTCAGCGTGCTGCTGCCGCGCTGCCCGACCGGAGCCACGGCCGGCGAGCCGCGCCTCGGGCCACGCTCGGGTGCGGGCTTCGAGCGAATCCTCCTGGTCGAGGACGACCCGCCGGTTCGACGCCTGGCCGAGAACGCGCTCGTCCGCGCGGGCTATCGCGTGGTGGCGGCGGCCGACGGCGAGACCGCCCAACGGCTTCTCTGCGACCCCGAGCGCGCCTTCGACCTGGTGGTGACGGACGTGGTGCTGCCGGGCGCCGACGGGCTCACGGTCGCCAAGCTCGCTCGGAAGGAGCGCCCCGCCATTCGCGTGATGTTCACTTCGGGCTACCCGGCCGACCGGTTGTCCACCGATGGTGTCGTGGACCCTGACATCGACTTGCTCCCCAAGCCGTTCACGCCTTCGGCGCTCCTCCAGCGCGTTCGAGCGGCGCTCGACCGCCGGCTGCCCTAGGGCCTGGGCGGGGCGGCTCACGCCAGAATCGAGCCGCGCCGCGGGCGATTCGATGCCGGACGATAGGCGGTCGGCGGCGCGGCGGCGTTCTTTCGCCCCCTCTCGTTCCGTGTTAGAAACTCCCTTGCGGGTGAGGGACCGCGACAGCGAGCGAAATGGCCGATAAGCCACGCATCATCGGGATCGACCTCGGGACGACGAACACCTGCGTCGCCCACGTGCGGAACCGCATTCCGAAGGTCGTGCCTACCGAGCGCGGGAACCTCATCCTCCCGTCGGTCGTGGCGCTGTCCAACAAGGGCGACCTCCTCGTCGGCGGCGTGGCCAAAGACCAGATGGTGACGAACCCCAGGAACACCATCTACGGCGCCAAGCGGCTCATCGGCCGCAAGTTCGAGTCGAAGGTGGTGCAGGACCTTCGGACCTACTATTCCTATGAGATCATCCAGGGTTCCGACGGCACGGCAGGGGTGATGCTGGGCGGCAAGCCGTACTCGCTCCCGCAGATCAGCTCGTTCGTCCTGGCGCACATCAAGACCATTGCCGAGCAGTTCCTGGGCGGGCCGGTGGCGGACGCCGTCATCACCGTTCCCGCGTATTACAACGACAACCAGCGGCAGGCCGTGAAGGAGGCCGGGGCGCTGGCCGGCTTCAACGTCCGGCGCATCGTCAACGAGCCCACCGCCGCGGCGCTCGCCTACGGCTTCAACCGCGGCCTCGACCAGCGGATCCTCGTCTACGACCTGGGCGGCGGCACCTTCGACGTGAGCGTCCTGCAGCTCAACGGCAACGTGTTCGAGGTGGCAGCCACCGGCGGCGACACCTTCCTGGGCGGCGTGGATTTCGACAACCGGATCATCGACTACGTGCTGCAGGAGTTCCAGCGCGAGCACCGGTTCGACCTGACGCAAAACCCCATCGCCATGCAGCGCATCAAGAACGCTGCCGAGGCGGCGAAGATCGACCTGACGCTCATCCCCAACGTCGTCATCGAGCTCAACTTCATCGAGGAGAAGAAGGGCAAGCCCATCGACCTGCGCGTGCCGCTCAGCCGCGAGAAGCTCAACGAGCTCACGGCAGACCTGGTCGCGCGCACGTTCCAGATTTGCGACCAGGTCTTGAGCGACAAGGGGCTGGGGCCGCGCGACATCGCGGAGATCATCCTGGTCGGCGGCCAGAGCCGCATGCCGCTCGTGCAGCAGCAGATCCAGGCGCACTTCGGAAAGCCCGCCGCGCAAGGGCGTTCACCCGGACGAGTGCGTGGCCCTGGGCGCGGCGCTCCTCGCCGACGCGCTCGGGCAAATCGACGCGGTCACCCTGGTCGACGTGCTCTCCATGCCCATCGGCATCGCGCTGCCGAACGGCCGGTTCCGGAAGATCATCGACAAGAACTCGACCATCCCGTTGACCAAGAGCTTTCGGCTGCCAGCGCCCAAGGACCCGTCCGCCGAGTTCATCGAGATGGACATCTTCCAGGGCGACTCGGAATACATCATCGACGACGAGTACCTGGGCAGCCTCAAGGTGCCGGTCCAGGCCGCCGGCCGCAAGATCGACTTCCGGCTGAGCGAGGAATGCCTGCTCACCGTCGTGGTCGACCTCCCGGCCGGGCCCAAGGAGATCGAGCTGGCGACGCGCGACACGCCCGCGGCCCTGCGCCAGGCGCTCCTCGAGGACGCCCAGCGCCGCGAGGCCGCCGCCGCGCAGCGACGACGCGGGCGAGGAGAAGCGCGGGCTGCTCTCGTCCATCCGGCGCTTCTGGGGCGGCTGACGCGAATGCCGGTCTTTCCGTCCACAGAGTGGTGCGAGGCCCTCGTCGACGCCTTGCAGAGCGACCCCGACGCGGACCGGGCCTGCCAGGGCTGGAACGGCGACATCGCCGCCGTGGTCTTGCCCGAGCCGCCGCTGCTCCAGAGCGCCTTCATCGCCTACGGGCGGCCCGACGCCGCGAGCATCGCGGATTTCCGGCTGCTGGAGGACCTGGACGAGGTCGACGAAATCGAGCCGGCGTACGTGGCGTGCGCGCCCTACTCGGTGTGGCGCGACCTGATCCGCGGAACCCTCGACCCGGTGGAGGCGGTCCTGCGAAAGCGCGTGCAATTCGAGGGCGACCTGGAGCAGGTTATCGCCCGAGCTCAATTCAAGGCGATGCTCCGGCGCGCGCTCGACCGCGTTCCGACCCGTTTTCTGGAAGCCCCGTAGCGGGCGCCCGAAGCGGTGCCGTCTTCTTCTTGCTGATTTGCGAAAGGCGCATCATGGCCCGACCCAACCTCACCAGCCGCGCGATGGGGTATCTCACCCAGAGCCTCGAGCGCGTGCTGACCGACGAAAAGCGCGCCGCCAAGGTGGCCAAGGCGGTGGGCGCGGTGCAGAAGGGCCGCGAGCGGCTCGACCGGGCGCAGAAGAGCCTGCTGAAGGCCATGAACTTCGCGACCCGCGCCGACTTCAAGGACGTAGGAAAGCGCATCTCGGCCATCAAGCGGCGCGTCCGCCACCTGGCCGAGCGGTTGGAGAAGGGGGCGGCCTAGGGTGGCGCTCGAGCCCCTGGTCGACCTCTACCTCGACTTCCTGCGCACCGAGCGCGGGCTGGCGTTGAACACGCTGGAGGCCTACGGGCGCGACCTTCGAGACTACCTCGACGCCCTCGCGGCCCTGGGGCTGGAAGAGCCGGACGCCGTCGCGCCCGAAATCGTCTCAGGGCACCTCGCCGAGCTTAACCGGCGCGGGCTCTCGCACAGGTCCCAAGCGCGGCACCTGGCGGCCATTCGCGGGCTGCACTTGTTCCTGCTCCGCGAGCGGCACGCCCAGCGCGATCCGACCGAAGACCTGGAGACGCCTCGAGTGCGGCGCGGGCTGCCGGTGTTCCTCACTTTGGAGGAGGTGGAGCGCCTGCTCGAGGCCCCCGACGCCCGGCGGCCCGCCGGGGAGCGCGACCGCGCCATGCTCGAGGTGCTCTACGCGACCGGCCTCCGGGTCTCGGAAATCTGCGGCCTCACCTGCGAGGACGTGAACCTGCGCGACGGCTTCCTGGTAGCCCGGGGGAAGGGCAGCAAGGAGCGGATCGTCCCGCTGGGCGACTTCGCCATCGAGTGGCTCCAGCGGCACCTCGAGGGCGGGCGCCCTGCGCTGCTCAAGGGCCGCGCGAGCCGAGCTCTCTTCGTCGGCCCCCGGGGAACGAGGCTGACGCGCCAGGGGGTCTGGAAGCTCTTGAAGCGTTACGCCCTGGGCGCCGGCATCACCAAGGCGCTCTCGCCCCACAAACTGCGCCACAGCTTCGCCACCCACCTGCTCGAGCGCGGAGCGGACCTGCGGGCGGTGCAGGCCATGCTGGGGCACGCGGACATCTCCACCACGCAGATCTACACGCACGTCGATCGCGTGCGGGCGCGGGCCGTCTACGACAAGGCGCACCCGCGGGCCTGAGCCCCTCTTCCTCTTGAGCGCGCAGGGCCTTCGCCGCCTCGTCCGCCTCCGGGGCTACGAAGGCCAGGGCCGCACCTGGGCGGGCGGGCATTCGCCGAGCCGCCGCGGGCGATCCGATTGCTTCAAAGACCGGAGGGAAGAGGCTATGTTGGGCGGTCCCGATGTCGAACGAAAGAGGCGAAGAAGCAGCCCCGGTTCCGGTGTTGGCGCCCGCGCTCAGCGAGCCGCCGGGGGCTTCTGCGCCCGCCGCCCAGGCGCCTGCCGAGCCTTCGAGCCCCGGCGCGGCCTTTCTCGTCGCTCTGCCGCACTTCGAGGGCCCGCTCGACCTCCTCCTCCACCTGATCCGCGAGCACAAGGTCGACATCTTCGACATCCCCATCTCGTTGATCACCGAAAAGTACCTGGAGACGCTGAAGGTCATGCGGGAGTCGAACCGCGAGGTCGACCTCGACATCGCCGGCGAGTTCCTGCTGATGGCGGCGACGCTCGCGCACATCAAGTCGCGCATGCTCCTGCCCGACCCCGAGCCCCAGCCCGCGGAGGAGGACCAGGCCGACCCCCGCGAGGAGCTGGTGCGCCGGCTGCTCGCCTACCAGAAGTTCCGCGCCGCCGCCGAGGAGCTCGGGCGGCAGGACATTCTGGACCGCGACGTCTTCACCCGCCGCGTCCACCTCGAGGCCATCCCCCTCGCCCCGGGCGAGGTCGGCCTCGTCGAGGTGTCGGTCTTCAAGCTCATCGAGGCTTTGGACCGCGCCCTCGCCAAGGCGAAGATCAGCGTCCCGCACCAGGTCTTCGTCGACCGGGTTTCGCTGGGCGACGCCATCAACGGCGTCATCGAGCGACTGAAGAGCGAGCCGCGGTCCTCGCTGGAGTCGCTCTTGGCCGGCGTCTTCGACCGGCAGGTCATCGTGGTGACGTTCCTCGCGCTCCTGGAGATGTGCAAGCTCGGGCTCATCCGCGTCTGCCAGGAGGAGGGGAGCGACGACATCCTCCTGTGGGCCCGCGACCCCGACTCGCTGCTCGGGTCGTCGGACGTGAAGGACGACTACCAGTGACGACTTCCAGTGCGAAGACGCGACAAGGAGCGCGCACGTGAGCCAGAGCGAGGTCCAGGACCCCTCCCACGCGCCCCAGGCGAGCGACCTTGCGCAAGGCGAGGCGCCCGCGTCGGCCAGCGCCGAGCCGGTGGCTCCCGTGGAGCCTACGGCGCAAAGCATCCTCGAGGCGGCGGCCGCTGCCGGGGCTGCGCCCGCCGAGGACCCGGAGCTCGAGGACGTGGAGCCCGCCGCCATCGACCAGCCCTCGGACGAGGCCGACACGCCGTTCGAGAAGCTGGCCTCGCGCGCCAAGCGCTTCTCGCCCGAGCGCATCCGAACCGTCCTCGAGGCGCTGCTCTTCGTGAGCGACCGGCCGCTGCCGCTCGAAGCCATGCGCCAGTCCACCGGCGTCGACGTGGGCCCGCTGCGCGAGCAGCTCGAGAAGCTGCAGGGCCACTACCGGGACGGCGTGCGCGGCATCGTGCTCCACGAGGTGGCCAGCGGGTGGCAGCTTCGGACCGACGCCTCCACCAGCGAGTTCGTCCGGCGCTTCCTCAAGGTGAAGCCCCAGCGGCTCACCCGGGCGGCGCTGGAGACCTTGGCCATCATCGCCTACCGGCAGCCGGTCACCCGCCCGGAGATCGAAGACGTCCGCGCGGTCGACTGTGGCGCGGTCCTCAAGGCCTTGCTCGAGCGCCGGCTCATCAAGATCATCGGCAAGCGCGAGGAGGTGGGCCGCCCGCTCCTGTACGGCACGACCCCCGAGTTCCTCGAGTTCTTCAATTTGAAGGACCTGGCGAGCCTCCCCACGCTGCGCGAGTTCCACGAGCTCTCCGAGGAGAGTCAGGCCATCGTGGAGAAAGAGACCGGCGAGCCGGCGCCGACGCCGGAAGGCTTGGTCGCGGCTCTCAAGGACCCGGGCTTCGAGGCGAAGCTCTCCCAGACCAACGGCGAGGCCGACGCGGCCCTGGCCGACCTCGAGACCGCCATGGCCGACTCGGAGGCCCGGGCCAAGGCCACAGCGCAGCTCCTCACGCCGGCCACTCCGGAGGGCGATTCGCCCCCGCTGCCCGGCCCGAACGCACCCGCCCCGTCCGCAGAGGACGAGGGCCCGGACGAAGGTTAGATACGACATGGAGATTCGACTTCAGAAGGTCCTGGCTCAGGCTGGGCTCGCGTCCCGGCGCAAAGCCGAGGCGCTCATCGCCGACGGGCGGGTGGAGGTCAACGGAGCCGTCGTGAGCGAGCTGGGGACCAAGGTCGACCCGGCCAAGGACCTCATCCGCGTCAACGGCGAGCTGCTCAAGGAGAAGGAGCGCAAGGTCTACTACGCCCTGTACAAGCCGCCGGGCATGGTGACCACGCTCTCCGACCCCGAGGGGCGGCCCACCGTGGCGGACTGCCTCAAGGGCATCGAGGAGCGGGTGTTCGTGGTGGGCCGGCTCGACTGGGACGCGGAA
Source organism: uncultured delta proteobacterium (assembly GCA_963772225.1). GTDB lineage: Bacteria > Myxococcota > Myxococcia > Myxococcales > UBA5297 > CAVYWD01. The sequence continues at coordinate 246,804 of CAVYWD010000002.1, forward strand.
GGTGCGCTCATCGTCACCAACGACGGGGACCTCGCCCACCGGCTGATGCACCCGCGCTTCGGCGCGCAGCGGACATACCTGGCCAAGGTGAAGGGTGAGCCCGACGCGGCCACGCTCGCGAAGCTGCGCGAGGGCGTGCGCCTCGAGGACGGGATGGCCCGCCCCGAGTCCGTCGAGGTGCAGAGCCCGACCCCCAAGAACACTTGGCTCAAGCTGGTGGTCGCCGAGGGCCGGCCTCACCTGATCAAGCGCCTGTGCGCGGCCATCGGGCATCCCGTGGTGCGGCTGTTCAGGCCCCAATACGCGGGCGTCTCGGTCGAGGGCATGGCGCCGGGCACTTACCGCACGCTGACCGCCGACGAAATCGCCACGCTGCACCGGGCCGCAGAAGGCGAGGCAGAGGCTCCGCCGCGGGCGGCGGCCGCCTTGAGGCTCCCCGCTCGAAGGCACCGCGCCCGCCCCCGCCCAGATGCCGACGCTGGCGACGCCGAAGGCTCGAGGCGCCCCGAGGCGCGGCCTCAGGGGCGCTTCGGCTCCGATCGCAAGCCGGGCGGGCGGGAAGGACGCGCGCCAGGAAGGTTTGGGTCGGACCGCGGAGGAGCGAAGCCGGAGGGTCGCTTTCAATCGCGCGGGAGTGGCGGCTCTCGTTGGCAGGGCGCCGAGGGCCCAGGACGGTACGGCACTCGCGCGCCAGCCGGGCGACCGCCCCGGCAAGGGGCCGAAGGCGAGCGGCGTTTTGGGACGCGCGGTCCCGAAAGAGCTCCCGGTCGCGGCGCGGAGGGCGGAGGGCGCTTCGGCGCGCGCGCGGGCGAGCGCTCGCGAGGGCCGGGAAGTGGGGGCGAGGGCGGCTTTCAATCGCGCGGGAGCGGCGGCTCTCGTCGGCAGGGCGCCGAGGGCGCAGGGCGGTTCGGCCCAGCGCGCAAAGCCGGGCGACTGCCCCGGCAAGGGGCCGAAGGCGAGCGGCGTTTTGGGACGCGCGGTCCCGAAAGAGCTCCCGGTCGCGGCGCGGAGGGCGGAGGGCGCTTCGGCGCGCGCGCGGGCGAGCGCTCGCGAGGGCCGGGAAGTGGGGGCGAGGGCGGCTTTCAATCGCGCGGGAGCGGCGGCTCTCGTCGGCAGGGCGCCGAGGGCGCAGGGCGATACGGCCCTCGCGCGCCAGCCGGGCGACCGCCCCGGCAAGGGGCCGAAGGTGAGCGGCGTTTTGGGACGCGCGGTCCCGAAAGAGCTCCCGGTCGCGGCGCGGAGGGCGGAGGACGCTTCGGCGCTTCGCGCAAAGGCGCGGGGCCTCCGAGGCAAGGCGCTCAAGGCGAGCGGCAGTTCGGCTCGCGCGAGGGCGCTCCTGGGCAAGGGCGAGACTCTGGCGGCGGGCGCCAATCTCCTCCTCGCGGCAGCGCCAGGCCTCCGAGGCGCGGCCCCGGAGGCGGCCGCCCGCGAAGCTGAAAGAAATCCAAAAACCTGTGTTGGTCGATATTTGACCCTGGAGAGGCTTCGCCGGTAACATCCGCGCCCTTCGACGCCGCCGCAGCAAGGCCCTCTGCCCTCTTCGCCCGCTCTGTCTGCCGAGGTCGACGTGCCGTATCCCTGCGCAGAGCTGAAGACCCTCCGCCCGTCGCTCGCCGCCGTGGCCCTCGCGCTCGCCGCGAGCCTTCTCGGGTGCCAGCGCGAGCACGCCCGCCTGCTCAAGGAGGTCGAGCCGTCGCGGCGTGCGGAGCTCCGCGCTCAGGCGCTCACGCGCCTGGCGGAGCTGGGGGGCGAGGACGACTTCCACCTCTTTCTCAAGGCGGCCCATGACCCGTCGGTGGTGGTGCGCCGAGCCGCCGCCGGGGCCCTGGGAAGCTCGGGCGACACCAAGGCCGTCGACGCGCTCGGCGAGCTCCTCTCGGACGCCGACGACCAGGTCCAGGCTCTGGCGGCCAAGGGTCTGGCCCGCTTCAACACCGAGAAGGCCCGCGCCTACCTGCTGAGCGCCTACGGTCGCCAGGACGCTGCCGCGCGCGCCGCCATCGCCGACGCGCTGGGGCCCGCGGGCGTCGCCGAGGCCGTGCGCTACGAGGCCAAGCTCCTGTGGGACCGCAACGTCAAGTCGCTGGAGTCGGGCGGCCCGGCGGAGCGGGTCGGCGCCGCCGAAGAGCTGGGCCGGAGCGGCCGCTCGGAGGCGGTCGACCGGCTTCTGCCATTGCTCGGCGATGACTCCATCCTCCTGGCGGCAGGCGCCGCCCGGGGCCTGGGCGCAGCGCGCGATCGGCGCGCGGTCGCCTCGCTGGTCGGCGTGCTCAAGGAGAACGACCCAAACCTTCGCGAAGCTGCCGCCGAAGCCCTGGCCAATTTAGGCGACGCCTCCGCCGTGTCGCCGCTGGAGAAGATGGCCCTGGACGGCGGGCCCAGCGCCGCCGCCGCCGTTCGGGCCATTGGCCAGCTCGGCGCCGCTCCGGAGGCCCGCGCGGCGCTTTGCAAGCTCGCCTCCCAAGGCAGCCTGGAGGTGGCGGGGCTCGCGGCGCACCTTTCTCGCGGGCGCGCGACCTGCCCGCCGGAGGCCATCCTGGCTCGTCTGGCCAAAGGCGGGGCCGAGCAGCTGGCGGGGCTCAGCGCTCTGGAGTCCTTGGGCATCAACACCGGCGCGGACAAGGTGGCGGCGCTGCTCGACAACGCCGACCGCGGAGTGCGCTCGGCGGCGGCCCGCGCGCTCGCGGAAATGGGTTCCTCCTCCGCCGGCCCGCGGGTCGAGAAGGCGCTCGTCGCCGAGGGCGAGCAGGTCCTGGCCGGGCGCCAGCGATGGATCAAGATTCCCCTGTCGGTCAAGCCCTCCTCGCCCGCCAATGCCTCGCGAGGTCAGGCCGCGGGCGAAGGCGCGGGGCTCTTTGGCCGCGACCCGAGCGCGGCCCGCTACAACGACCTGATGAACAAGGTGGAGGCGCTCCGGGAGGCGAAGGCGCAGGCGATGGGCATTCGCCTCGAGGACCGTGAGAGGTCGGCCGACCTCGACCTCGTCAGCGAGGAGACCGAGGGGCAGGCGGAGCTGGTGAGCGCGTTGTGCCTGGCCGCCGGCAAGCTGCACCTCCAAGGCGCGCTCGGCGTGCTCCAGAAGCTCGCCGCCGATGCGCCCGGCTCCATTCAAGTGGCCAGCTGCGAGGCGCTGGCGGCGCTCGGCGCACCCGAGGCACTTGGGCCAGCCGGCGAGTGCCTCCTCGCGCGCGACCCCGCAGCCGTGCGAGCCGCGGCGCACGGGCTAGGCCGGGCGGGGCCGAGCGCGGGGCCCGTGCTCCTCTCAGCGCTCGAGAAGCGCCACAGCGAGCGCGCAGAGATCATCCGCGCGCTGGGCGAGCTCCGGTTCAAACCGGCCGCCGAGAAGATCGCCGCGCTCTTGGGCGCCGGCGGCATCGAGGCGGCGGAGGCCGCCGCGGCGCTGGGGCGCATCGGCGACGGCGCCTACGCCAGCCGCCTCGCCCAGCAGCTCAAGGAGCCCGCCAACCCAGCGCGCCTCGACATCTTGGAGGCGCTGGGGGCGCTGGGCGATCGCTCGACCCAGCCGGTCTTGGAGCGCGAGCTCTGCAGCGACCGACCCGAGCTCCGGGCCGCGGCCGCGCGCGCGCTGGGAGGGCTTTCACCGCAGGCCAACGCTCCGCTCGAGTCGCTGCGCTTCGACTACTACGCCGAGGTGCGCCGCGCCGCCGAGGAGGCCCTGGCCAAGGCCGGGAGAAGCGTTCAAGGAAAGCCTTGATGGCGGACGCCCGCGAGCTCAAAGACCAGGCCGCCAAGCACTTCGCGAAGGGCCGCTTCGACAAGGCCGCTTCCGTCTACGCGGAGCTCTGCCAGCTCGAGCCCAACGACACGCAGCTTCGCATCCGGCTCGGCGACGCCAGGGTCAAGGCGGGCGACGCGAAGGGCGCCGTTGAAGCCTATCGCGGGGCGGCGGAGGACTACGCGCACCAGGGCTTTCTGCCGCGCGCCATCGCCGCGTGCAAGCGGATCCTCGACCTCGAGCCCGGGCACCAGGAGACGCAGGTCGCGCTCGCGCGCCTCTACGCGAAGCGCTCGTCGGCGAAGCCGGCGCGGCCGGTCGATGCGTCGTCGCCGCAAGCGGCTCCGGGCGTGGCGCGCGACCCGGTGGGCTCGGGCGAGGCGAGCCTCCAGCTCGACACCGAGTTCCGGTTCAGTGAGCTGGAGCTGGGCGCAGCGGATCTCGAAGACCTGGAGGCGGCCGTGGCCAAGGCGGCGCCGGGCGCGCCTGCGGCCGTGAAGCCGGGGGGGTGGTTCGCCTCACCCGATGTCGCGCGCCTCAGCCTGGCGGAGCTCCAGATCGGCCAAGTGGACGAGGCCGCGGACATCGAGGTGCTCACGGTCTCGTCCGACCCGCCGGGCGGCGCGCCGGACGTCCCTGAGGTCCCGCTCTTCTCTGCGCTGTCGCGCGAGGCGTTCGTGGAGCTCGTCTCCCGCTGCGGCCTGCACCGAGCCGCCGCCGGCGAGACGATCATCCAGGAGGGCAGCGTGGGCGCCTCCTTCTTCGCTGTGAGCAGCGGCGCGGTGAAGGTCGTGCGAAAGCGGGCCGCCTCTGAGCTCGTCCTCGCCCGCCTCGGCGCGGGCGACTTCTTCGGGGAGATGGCGCTCCTGTCCGGCGCCCCGCGCACGGCGAGCGTGGTGGCCGCCGAGCCGACCGAGCTCCTGGAGATCTCGGCGTCGCTCTTGGCGGGCCTCCTGCCGCGCTACCCCCACGTCGGCCAGGTGCTCAAGCGCTTCTGCCGCGAGCGATTCCTGGCGAACGTCCTTTCGTCCAGCCGCATCTTCGCGCAGTTCGCGGGCGGCGACCGGCAGAGGCTCGTCGAGCGCTTCCAGGCCCGCGAAGCCGCGGCCGGCGAGCATATCCTCGAGGAAGGGCGAGCCTCCGATGGGCTCTACGTGGTCGTCGCCGGCGCCGTGGAGGTGCTGAAGTCCGGCGCGGACGGGCCCGCCAAGCTCGCCGAGCTCAGGGAAGGCGACCTCTTTGGCGAGATCTCGCTGCTCACCAAGAGCGCGGCCACGGCCACCATCGCCGCCTTGGGACCGGCGGCGCTCCTGAAGCTCCCGAGGCGGGACTTCGACGAGCTCATCTGCACTCACCCGCAGATCTCTGGAGCTGGTGAGCGAGCTTTCCGACGAGCGACTTCGGCTGCAGGCCGAGCGCATCGCCTCAGGGGCGCCTCAGGGGCTCAGCTTCGTCTGACCGTCCTCGCGCAGGCGCCTCACGGCTCCTTGCCGTTCGAGCCGCGAAGCCGCTCTAGGAACGCCGCGCGGTCGAGGCCACCCGACTCGGCGAGCATGTCCACCAAGGCGCGCAGCGCCCGCGCCTGGCGGGTGGCCAGGGCCTCGAGCCGGGCGACGCGCTCTTCGAGCGGCGGCGCCGCGGGCGCAGGCGGGGCGCTTGGCTCCGGCGCGAGGGGCCGGATTGCGGGGGCGGGCGCCGCGCCCTCACCGTAGTAGTAGCGCCGTATCGCGCGGTCGATGTCGGTGGCGGCGGCGACGACCGCCTCGACCTTGAGCCCCATCCGCGCGCCGAGCGCCGCGAAGGCCTCGACGTTGTTCGGGTCGCTCGAGGCGACGCGCAGGACCCGCGCCTTGGCGTCGCGCTGGACCGGCATCACGCCGTACTGCTCGCACTCGTGGACCGGGAGCAGCTCGGTGACGCTCGGCGGCAGCGCGATCGCCGCGAGGTCGATGGACGGCAGACCCAGGTGCTCCGCCAGAGCGCGGGCGATGGTGCGCTCGTCCAGGAACCCCATCTCGACCAGGACACGCCCGAGCCGCCCGCCCCATCGGCTCTGCTCGGCGAGCGCCGCGTCGAGGTGCGCAGGGTCGAGGAGGCCGGCCTTGATGAGGAGCTCGCCGAGCTTGAGCCGGGCGCGCGGCCGGGAGGGGCCCATCGCTCACCTCGCTTCGAGAGCGGCCGAGCGCCGCGCTCTCTTCTCGCCGTAGCATAGCCTGTCGCGATCGCTTCCCTCGAGGCACCTCGTCCGCCCGTCCTGGTGCCAGGAAATTGACGGCTCCCCGCGGCGGCCGAGAATCGGTCGGAACAGGGCGCTACAGCCCTGTTTGCCTGGCGCGGCCAGGACAGGGGAACCGATGAACGAGCATCAGAGCTCCTCGGGCGAAGGTGGCCCCGATCGCGTCGACCTCGCCATGGAGAACCTGCGGCAGAGGCTGCGCCGTGCCTCGGATGATCCCGTGCGCATCGAGCTCCTGGAGGACGACCTGCGAGAAGGGCGCCGGGCCCTCGAGGAGGTGGACGAGTTCTTCGGCGAGGTGATCGCGCTTCTCTCGGACCGGAGGGCCTCGTCGAGCCGGTACGTGGACCTCGCCGACGACCCGTCGGTCGGCCAGCGGCTCGAGGTCCTCTCAGAGGCCGTTCACTCCCTGAGGCGGAGGCTGGTGCAGCTCGCGGCGCGGAACTGACGAGGCCAAGAACCCGGCGCGCTCGAATCGCTTCAGCTCGCGGCTACCATTCCAGCGCCTTGCCTTGCGGGCCCACGTGGGCGTCGGGGCGCTCGGCACCGGTGAGAGTCGCGCGAACGGCTCCCAGGTCGATGACGCCCAGGGCGGCCACGGGGATTCGGCGCGCGTCGTCCGTGACCCAGACGTGCACCTCGCGCGTATTCAGCGGCCCCGGCCCCGACCGCGTGGCCACCCCCTTCAGATGCAGGGTCGTGAACTCCCCCGCGGGCGTCGAGACCTGCTCGCGCGACTCCACCTCGCCGGCGACCCGCCACATCCGCTTCAGCGCGTAGGTCTCGAAACAGAACGCCTCGCCCACCTTGAGCGGGAGCGCTCGGAAGAGGTAGATGCCGCCGACATAGTCGACCGCATCGCCGACCACGCCGTGGCGGCTGAGCTTCACTCCCGCCGAGGTGCGCGCCTCGAGATCGACGAATCGGTCCCCCCGGCCGCGGGGCCGGGCGGGAAAGTCACCTTGGCGATACGGTCGACCCCGCCCTCGCTCAGCTCCTCGCGGAAGGCGCTGGGGCGCAGGTCTTTGGGGCGCAGCTGGGTGACGACCTCCGCTTTGACCCTGCGGATCTCTGTCGAAGAACGTGTTCGACTCGGCGCGCACGCGCACCGAGAGGTCCTGCCCCATGCCGGCGCTGGGGAGAACCTCGAAGCTCATCCGGCCGGCGCGAACGCCCACCACGTCGATGTCGTAGCGGAGCACCTCGCCGGGGAAGAACGGCGGCGGCCCCGCCAACGGCTTTTTGAGCGGCGCGCACTCGCCCGGTTGCGCCGGGACGAGCTCGGCACCGGGCGGCGCCTGCGTCCGCGCACGCGACCCTCGGGCCTCGAGTGCCCCGGGCGCGCCGAAGCCCGGGGCCACGGGCCCTGCGGCAGCGACGGCGAGAGCGAGGACCCATCCGGCCCAGACCATGTGGCCTCCAAACCTCTACGAGCGGCGGAGTCTAACACTGAACACCGAATCAGCATCGCTCAGGGGACTCGGTTGCCGGAGGGGAGCGCGGCTTCGATCTGCGACGCGAGCCGGTCGCGGGCGCGCTGCCAGGCGGCGGGCGACCGCTCGATGGTCGAGGGCTCGGGCGCCAGCGCGGCGGCGAAGCGCTGGGCCTCTCGCTCCAGTCCCAGCGAGCGAGCAAGGACGAGGTACTCGTAGTCCTCGAGGCCGTCGCGCAGGTGCTTGAGCCGCAGGCTCTCCACGGGGATGTCGCGGGAGCCGCCGATGCGAGAGGGGAGCCCTGGGTAAAAGAGCGTGCCGTCGCCGTTGCCGTGGAAGCGCAGGGCGTCCTTCCAGGGGTCGCCGGCGACGGCGCCGGGCTTCTCGGGCAGGTAGGCCTCCACGGTGTTGTAGTAGAGCTCGCCGCCGATGCCGTGCCGGAAAGCGAGCACGCCCATGGCGCGGTTGAGCGCGGCGGGGTGGTCGATGGCGTACGACGGCCAACCGCGAAAGTAGGCCGCCGCGTCGCGCGCCAGCGGCGGCAGGGGACCGCATCCGTGGCTCCCGCAGCTCTGGTACCACCAGAGCTCGGCGCCGCTCTTGCGTGCCGCGGCGTACGCGGCTGCAGGAACGATTCGGCCCGAGCAGTACGCGTCGAAGCCGCGCGAGAAGAGGCAGTTCAGGTTCGGCGCCAGGATGTCGGCCGCGCCCTCGAGGAGCGGGTCGAGCGAGGCGGTCACCAGCACCCGCAGGTCGGGGTCGGCGCGGTGGACGAGCGCGGCGAAGCGGCGGACCTTCGGCAAATCCTCGGGCCGCGGTTCGTCCTCGGCGTAAACGAACGCGCGGGAGAGCCAACCGCGCTCGCGCAGGTGGGCCGCGAAGGCGCGCCAGTAGGCCACCTTCTGGTCGTCGGTTCGAGCCGCCGGGTGAAGCCGGACGTCCGTCGAGGTGAACCTCGCGCCGGTTGCGAGGGCGGTGCCGTCCAGGAAGGGAGAGAGCTCGGCGTCGTAGCGGCTGAAGTCGAGGTGGACTTGAGCGCCCGGGCGCATCGGCGGCGGCTCCATGCTCATCCCGTGGAGCGAGATCCGGTGGCGAAGCGCGGCCGAGGCGTAGAGCCGGGTGAGCGGGTCCACGCAAGGAGGATTGGCAGGCCGGCCGTGCCCGAGGCACGCCGAAAGTCCCGAGAAGCCGAAGGTCGTCGGGAGGGATGAAGTGGCGGGGATGGCGAAGCGCCGGACCTCCAGGGTGACGGGCATCCGCGTCGGCACCGCGCCGCGCGCCGTGAGCTCGAGCTCGGACCGGTAGAGCCCGGAGCGCGCCTGAACGGGGACGCAGACTTCCAGGTAGATGGCGACGGGCTCGGGGCCTGCCGACGAGGCCGGGAACGCGGCGCGTTCCTCGCCGAAGTATGCGTCGGCAGCGGGGATCAGCGGGTCGGGCCAGCGGCCGGCGCGCCCTTCGAGGTTCGAAGGCTGCTCGACGCTCACGAACGCCTCGCGGTAGAGCGCGACCGCAATGGGCTCGGCGCCCTCCAAGCGCAGGGGCGCCGATTGCGCCCGGACGCCGTCGATGGGCGCGCGGGCGAACACCTGGGCGCCCTCGCACTCGCCGCGCGCGGCGCTCAGGTGGATGGCGCTCGCGCCGGCCGGCGCCGAGCCAGGGGCGAGCTTCTCCAAGGCCGGAGCGGCGACGGCCCACGGCGCCTCGGCGTTCGCCAGGTGCGCGCCGGCCCAGAGGCCCGCCGGCAGCACCCCGAGGGCGGCCGCGCACAGCCGTCGCAGGCTCCGGGGGATACGTGGTGCGCCGCGCACGTCCGACCTCCCGACCGAGCGGGTCTCGTTGTTGGAGGGTGGGCTTTGCGGCGTGAAGCGGCAAGCCGGCTTGGGCGGCGGTCCATCGTCGCTTCCGGCGACCGAGGGAGGAACCTTTGGCGCTTGGCCCTAACGCGCGGGGATGCCCTTCTGGTACCCGACGAGGTCAACCACGAGGTTTCCGATGGCGAACTCGGCGTCCACGCGCACGGGGATATGGCGCTCGTCGTCGGAAACGTAGATGCGGATGTCGCGCTTGCTGTTGAAGTTGCCTGGAAAGTCGGCCTGCACCTTCAGAACCACCACGTCGAAGGTGCCGGCGGCCACCTGGAGAGTCTCTTTGCGCTCCACGTCGGCGCGGAGCGTGACGCGGTCTTGTCCGGTGAAAATGGGGATCTCCTCGTGGTCGCCGAGCTTCAGGGAGAAGGTGCGCATCGTGAACAGGGCCGCGAGGACGTCTTGGCTCCCGGGGGCGATGTCGGCGACTCGTTCCTGCACCTCGCCGTCGGTGCGCTCTCGTGTGGCGACGGCCTTGTTGACCTCGCGCTGGAAGCGCAGCCGCTCGCGGTGGCGTTTGCCCTGCTCGTCGGCGAGGAGGTCGTTCCCCTCGGTGAGGCCGGTCATCGGGTTCCACCAGGTGACGAACTTGTCTTTGATGGGGTAGAGGACGAACAGCGGGTCCGTTCGGGCGAACGCCACGATGGGCCAGACCTTCGCGCCGCCCAGCGGCGCCTCGGAGCCGACGAGAATCTGGCCGCGCCCGACGGGGATTCCCAGATATCGGCAGGTGTAGTCGAGGGATTCGGCCGGGCCGAACGGGTGGGCGGTCTCGCCGGCTCGGGCGGCCGAAGTCATGACGAGCGAGAGTGCAGCGGCGAGCGCGACAGTTCGGGCGGGGCGGGGAAAGTGAATTGGGTGCATGCGAGGCCTTGCCGAACGCCGTCTTGGGCGACGGACGAGGCAAGGGTGTGCATTATTCCGCACCGGCGCTGGAAGCGGCCTTAAAACCGCGCCGCTCCCGGCGCCGCGCGCCGAGCTTCGACCTCCTGGCGGGCCCGCTGCCGACCTCAGGGATAGAACTTCTTGCCGGCCCGCGCGTGGTCGATCAGCAGCGGCGCGGGAGTGAACCTCGCGCCGAAGCGGGCGAGATAGCCCTCCAGCCGGTGCAGCACGTTCGCCGCGCCTTCGCTGTCGAGGTACCGGAAGGGCCCGCCGAGGAACGGCGGGAAGCCGAGGCCGAAGACCGCGCCCACGTCGCCGTCGCGGGGGCTGCGCAGGATGCCGTCGCCCAGGCAGCGCACGGCCTCGTTCACCATCTGGAGCGCGACCCGCTCGGCGAGCTCGCGGCGTTCGGCCGGCTTGCGAGCCTTGCCGCCCGGCATCCGCTCGTAGATGGTTTCGTCGATCTCCTTGAGCTTCTTGCCCGTCTTCGGGTCGTAGAGGTAGAGCCCCTTCTTGGCCTTCCGGCCCAGGCGCCCGTCCTTCACGAGCTGCTCCAGCGCCTGCGGCGCCGCCATCCGCTCGCCGAACTCGCCGTGCATGAGGTGGGCGACCTTCGCGCCGACGTCCAGCCCGACCTCGTCCAAAAGCGTGATGGGCCCGACGGGGAAGCCGAACTCGCAGAGCGCCTTGTCCACCTCGAGCGCGTCGGCTCCGTCGACCAACAGGTGGGCCGCCTCGTTCATGTAGGGCGTGAGGATGCGGCTGGTGTAAAAGCCGACGCCGTCGTTGACCACGATGACCGTCTTGCCCTGCTTCTTTCCCAGCGCCACCGCGGTCGCGACCGCCTCCGGGGAGGTCTTCTTGGTCGCGATGACCTCCAGGAGCGGCATCTTGTGGACCGGTGAGAAGTAGTGCATTCCCACCACGTTCTCGGGCCTGCGCGCCGCCTCGGCGATGCGCGCGATGGGAATGGCGGAGGTGTTGGAAGCGAAGATCGCCTCGGGCTTGCAGAGCGCCTCGACCTCGGCAAGCACCTGGTGCTTCACCTGGAGGTCCTCGAAGACGGCCTCGACGAAGAGGTCGCAGCTCTTGAAGCCGCTCCAGTCGGCGCTGCCGCTGAGCCTCGCCATCACGCCTTCGGCGTCGTAGCGCGACAGCGACTTGCGCTTGACCCGGTCGTCGACGATGCCCTTCACCGCCTGTAAACCCTTCTGCACGCTCGGCAGATCGCGGTCCTTGAGGCGCGCCTCCACCCCGGCGTTGATGGAGACATAGGCGATGCCCGAGCCCATCAGCCCCGCGCCCAGCATGCCGATCTTCTTCACCTCGCGGGGTCGGACGTCCTTGGCCTCCACGCCCGGGTCCTTCTTGAGCGCGGTCTGGGCGAAGAAGAGGTGGACGAGCTGGCGCGAGACGTCGCTGACCACGAGCTCGCCGAAGCCGCGCGCCTCGGCGCGGTAGCCGGCCTCGGGCCCGTCCTCGGCGCCCGCGCGGACGGCCTCGAGCGCCTTGAGCGGCGCGGGGTAGTGGCCCCCGGTCTTCTTCTGGAGCGCCTCCTTCGCCTTTCGGAAGAGCACCGCCCGGCCGACCGGGTTCTCCTCCAGCGCCGCCTCGGTCCAGACCTTGGAGCCCAAGAGGCTCTGGAAGAGCGATGCGGGCTTCTTGCCCTTGAGGCGGGCGAGGCCGACGCCCTTTCGGTCCGGGCGCCACCCGCCGGCGAGCTCCAGCGCGCGCTGCTCGGCGACCTTTCGCAGGAGCGCCGCCGGGCAGACCTCGTCGACCAGCCCGAGCTTGAGCGCCTTTTGCGCCTTGAGCTGCTTGCCCGTGAGGATCAGGTCGAGGGCCGCCTGGAGGCCGACGAGCTTCGGAGCGCGCTGCGTGCCGCCGCCGCCAGGAAGGACCCCGAGCTGCACCTCCGGGAAGCCGAGCGAGGTCTTGGGCGCGTCGCTCGCGAGGCGGTAGGTGCAGGCGAGCGCGAGCTCGAGCCCGCCGCCCAGGCAGGCGCCGTGGATGGCCGCCACCACCGGCACCCGCAGATGCTCGAGCCGGTCGAAGGCGGCCTGTCCGGAGCGGCTCAGGTGCTCGGCGTCCGCCGCGGCGGCGATGCCCTGGAGCACCTCGATCTTCGCGCCGGCGATGAAGGTGTCGGGCTTGCCGCTCAGGAGGGCCGCGGCCTTGACCGAGGCGTCCGCGGCGAGCTCCTCGAGGACGGCCTCGAACTCGGCGCGGATGTCCTCGGACAGCGTGTTCACCGGCTCGCCCGGGATGTCGAAGGTGATGAGCGCGACGCCGTCGGGCGTCCTCTCGACTGAAAAGCTCTTCTGCAGGGTGTCGCTGCGGCGCATGGCTTTCGCTCTCCTGGCGCTGGCCTTCAAGGCTTGCTGCCGAACCGCATTCGAAACGTCTTGGTTATGCGCGCTCGAGGACGACCGAGGCGCCCATGCCTCCAGCGGCGCAGAGCGTGACCAGGCCGAACTGGGAGCCGCGTCGCTGCATCTCGCGCAGGGTGGTGGTCACCATGCGCGCGCCGGTGGCGGCGAACGGGTGGCCCAGGGCGATGGACCCGCCGCTCAGGTTGAGCTTCTTCGGGTCGACCTCGCCGATGGCCTCGTCGCGGCCGAGCTTCTTCTGCGCCCACTCGCGCGAGGCGAACGCCTGGAGGTTCGAGAGGACCTGGGCGGCGAAGGCCTCGTGCATCTCGATGACACCCATGTCCTTGAGAGTGAGCCCGGCGCGGTCGAGCGCGACCGGCGTCGCGTAGGCGGGCCCCATGAGGAGCTGCTCGTTGGGGTCGAGCGCGGCGAAGGCGTGCGAGCGGATGAAGCCCAGCGGCTTGTAGCCCAGGGCGGCGGCCTTCTCCTCGCTCATCAGGAGCACGGCGGCGGCGCCGTCGGTGAGCGCCGAGGAGTTGCCGGCGGTGATGGTGCCGTAGCGCCGGTCGAAGACGGGCTTGAGCTGGGCCAGCGCATCGAGGCTCGCGTCCTTGCGCACAAGGTTGTCCTCGGAGACCGCCTGCGCGAACCTGGGCGGCGCGAGCACCGGGAGGATCTCGTCGCGGAGCAGACCGCTGTCGATGGCCGCGGCGGCCTTCTGGTGGCTCTCGAGCGCCACGCGGTCCTGGTCCTCGCGCCGGATGCCGTTTTCACGGGCCATCTTCTCGGCGCTCTCGCCCATGGTGAGGCCGGTGGTCGGCTCCTTGATGGCGGGAGGCACGGGGGCGATGTCTTTCACCTTGAGCCCGCGGAAGGCGTTGAGCTTGGACTTGAAGTCCTTGCCGCGCGAGGCGTCGATGAGCGCCTTGGCCAAGGGCTTGGAGGCGAAGAGCGGGGCGTCGGAGAGGCTCTCCGCGCCGCCCGCGATGGCGACGTCCGCCCGGCCCAGGGCGATGGCGTCGCCCGCGCTGGCGATGGCCTGGAGGCTCGTCGCGCAGGCGCGGCTCACGGTGTGGGCCTCGATGTTCTTGGGCAGGCCGGCGCGCAGGACCACTTCGCGGGCGATGAACGTGGCCAGCGGCGAGGGCACCACCTGGCCGAAGACGATCTGGTCGATTTCCTTTGGGGCGAGCTCGGCGCGCTGGACGAGCTCTTTCACCAGCGCCGTCCCGAGCTCGATGGCGCTGGCGTCGGCGAAGCCCGTGCCGGACTTCACGAAGGGCGTTCGAAGACCCAGGACGACGGCGACGCGCCGAACGCTCTTCGGCGCGGGACTGCCTGCGATGGCCATGCGCAGCTCCTCAAGGAGTGAGCTCGGTTGAACTTCAGAGCCCGGGTCTGCAAAAGCTAACGGGGGCAACGCGTTGCGTCAAGGCGCAATGGCAGGGGAGTCCTGCGAGCGAGCTCCTTCTTGGCGGGCCGATCGCGTCGCGCGAATGGGGCCGGCGGAGGGAGCGAGACGCTCGCCTGGTAGGCGGCAGCGAGCTCTGCCATCCTGCGAAGCTCAGTGCTTCGCTGGGAGGGAGCGCCATGAACCGATTGAAGGCGATTTCGGATCGAAGAAAAGCGGCTCACGCGCAGCTCCTGGAGCTGGGCTCCAAGGTCTACAAGTCCTTCCTCGAGTTGGAGCAGGCGACCTTCAGCGACGGCGCGCTCTCGAAGAAGCAGAAGGAGCTCATCGCCGTCGGCATCTCAGTCGTGAAGGACTGCGAGTCCTGCATGCAGTGGCACATCGAGCAGGCGGCGAGCGCCGGCGCGAGCCTGCGGGAAGTGCTGGAGGCGGTCGAGGTGGGCATCGAGATGGGCGGCGGCCCCGCGACGGTGTCGGCGCGCTTTGCGCTCGAGGTGATGGACTCGGTCTTCGGAGCGGCCGATTGAGGGAGGTCGTCCGCTTTGGGCCGCCAAGGGCCTGCCGGCGTCGGGCCCCCAGCGCCGACTTGCCGTGCCGCGCGAGGGTGTGTTACGGCGGTGAGAAGAATGCGACGCCCCCTGCGATGTGCCACCGCTCTTCTCGCCTTGCTCTTGCCGGCCGGCCAGGCCCTCGCCGCCGACCCGGTCGGCCCCGACAACTGCCGAGCCTGCCACCCTCGAGCTTGGGCGCTCTGGAAGGACTCCCCTCATTCGCGGGCGACCGCCTCGCTCTCCGCCCGACAGCAGAAGGACCCGCGCTGCCTGTCGTGCCACGCGCCGGAGGTCGGCAAGGGCATCGCTGAAGTGACGTGCGAGTCGTGCCACGGCGGCGGCCAGTTCTACTCGCAGCGCTACGTGATGAAGGACGCCGAGCTCGCGCGCGCGGTGGGCCTCGTCGACCCGACCGAGCACCTCTGCCTGAAGTGCCACGACTCGAACGCGCCTTCGCTTCGCCCCTTCAACTTCGAGGAGAAGCTCAAGCGCATCGACCACTGGTCCGAGGGCCGGGCCGCGCGCCAGGCGCCCAAGGCCGACGGGCAGCGGCACCGCTAAAGCTCGGCGCTTCTCGCTGAGAGCGCGGCACTCCTCCCTATCTCGCGAAGGCCCTTGGGCCCGGTGCTTATCGTTGGCCTGAGCGCGGCTCGGAGCCTCGGAGCCTGCGGTGAAGGGAGCGCGACCATGATGGAGAAGCTGGGCAAGGCCAACAAGGACAAGGTGATCGACCTACTGAACGAGCGCCTCGCCTTCGAGCGCGCGAGCGTCGTGCTCTACGATCGCATCCTCGCCAAGATGGACGGCGATCCGACCGTCGACCCGATGCGCGGGCAGGTTCACACGCACCGCGACCAGGAGAAGGAGCACGAGGAGTGGCTCGAGGAGCAGATCCGCTCCATGGGCGGTGACGCGCACTCTGAGACCGAGCGCTCCAAGCTCGTTTCGGAGGAGTCCGAGGGGATCGGGAAGGTGATCGAGACCGACGCCGCCCTCCCGCACCTCTTTCACGCGCTCATGTCGGCCGAGCTCTTGGACAACTCGGGTTGGCAGCTGCTGCTGGACCTGGCCGATCGCGCGGGCGACGACGAGGCGCGCGAGCAGCTCAGGCGAAGGCTGCATGAGGAGGAGGAGCACCTCATCCTCATGCGCGAGGCCGTGGAGAGCTTCGCCCGGCGCGAGGTCTTGGGCGAGAGCTCGCCGGCGCCATCGGCGCCGTGAGCCTGTGCGAGCGACCTAGGCGTAGACGCTGACCGTCGACCCAGGCTGGCCTGGCGCGGGGGTGGGGGGCTGCGGTTGCTGCGCGCCCGAGCTTCCTTCGATGAGCTCGACGCTGTCCGCTCCCTCGACTTTCTCGATGTCCTGCGACTTCTTCACCATGCTGACGCTGGCCTGGTCCAGCGCGCTGCTGCTGTCTCCGACGGGTCCGACGCCCATTGGGTTCTCCTCCTGAGAGAGCGGGTGCTCCCAGCGCTTTTGCACGCGCGGGGCCAGGGGCGCGAAAGCGCCCAAGTCCTTGATAGAGCGCGGCGCGGCCACGGCCTTTGGGCGGTCCGCGCCGACCTCGACCGGGGCCGGCGCGACGGGGTGCGCTGGGCCGCGAGAAATTCGTAGCGGGCACTCCCGCGGCGCACCAACTTTCCTCGGGAGATGCAGGGAGAGGTCGCCGGCCTCGCGCGAGGTGGCCGTCCGATGAAGCCAGCCGAGGATGCGGAGAAGGCGCTCCAGGCGATCGAGCGGCCGTTCAAGGTCGTCGCCTTCACCTGGGACGGGACCACCCGGCTCGCCCACCGCGCGCTCGAGCGGCTCCTGTCGCGCGGGGTGGCCGTCGTCGTCGTCTCGGACGTGAGCCTCGCCGAAGCCTCCAGTCAACTCGGGCCGGCTCTCGCCGGACCGCATCTCGGCCCGCTCTTCGTCGCGGCGAACCGCGGCGCCGAGGTGTACGGCTTCGACGGTCGGCCCAGGCCCCTGGCGCTCTGGCGCCGCGTCGCCACGCCGGAGGAGGAGCGCCGGCTCGGCGACGTCGCGAGCGCGCTTCGGCAGTGTCTCGCCGAGCGGGGGCTCGAGGCGCGCGTCGTCGAGGCAGGGCTCCATCGCCGCAAGGTCGACCTGATCCCGGCGCCGGGTTGGGAGCGCCCGCCCAAGCACGCCGTCGGCGCGCTCTTCGCGGCCGTGCAGGCGCGGCTGCTCTCAGCGGGGTTCGCCGGCGGGCTCGGGGACGCCCTCGACCTGGCCGCCTCGCTCGCGCGGGAGCATGGGCTGCCGAATGCGCGGATCTCCAGCGACGGGAAGCACGTCGAGGTGGGGCTCACCGACAGGTCCGACGCCGTCGAGTGGGTGATGTGTGAGGTGTGCGCGCCCCGCGGCATTCGCCCTGAGGAAGTCCTCATCGTCGGCGACGCCTTCGGCGCGCTCGGAGGCGCTGAAGGCGGCGATCGCCGGATGCTGACGACGGCGTCGCGCAGAGCCGCGTTCGCGTCGGTCGGCGCGGAGCCCGGGGGCGTGGAGCCGCCCGTCTTGCACCTGGGCGGCGGGCCCGAACGGCTCGCGGAGCTCCTGGCGGCCCTGGCCGATCGCCTCGAGGGCCGGCCCGGGGCGCCGCTGGGCCTCGCTCCGGAGATCCTGCCGCTGCGGCGCACCGACGACTCGCGTTGGCTCATCAGCGAGGAGGGCGTCGACCTCACGCGCGAGCGGGAGATTGAGTCGCTCTTCGCCGTGGCCAACGGGTACGTGGGGACGCGCGCCTCGCTGGCCGAGGACCGGCACGCCGCGAGCTCCCCGGGGACGTTCGTGGCGGGAGTCTTCGACACCTTGGGCCGCGCGGGAGCCGTTCCAGAGCTCGCGCTCGCGCCGGAGTGGACGCGGCTGCGAGTCCGGGTCGAGGGCCGGGAGATTCGGCTGGAGCCCGCGACGTGCCTCGAGCATCGCCGCGCGCTGGACCTGCGCCAGGGCGTCGCCTGGCGCGAGCTTCGCCACCGCGACCTCGACGGGCGGCAGACGCTCCTGCGCGAGCTGCGCCTCGCCTCGCTCGCCGACCGGCACTTGCTCCTTCAGTGCCTGGCCATCACCGCGGAGAACTACAGCGGGCGGATAGAGGTCGAGCTCGTCCTGGCGCCAGCGCGCGAGGCGTCGGGCGCCGCGCCCCAAAGGCCGAGGCTCCTTCCGGTCTCCGCGTCGCCCCGGGGGCGCTCCGGCGCCGAGCGCGAGGCTTTGCTCTTCGCCTCGCCGGGCGTCGGGGCCACCGTCGCCTTCGCGTCGGCCTGCCGAGTCCAGAGCGACGCGGAGGGCGAATCGGCGCCAGGCTCGGGCCGCGCTTCGCTGGGCGCTCAGCCTCCGCAGATCGAGCGCGCGGACGGAGCGCTCGTCGAGCGATGGTCGCTCTCGGCCCAGATCGGCGAGACGTTCCGCCTGGACCGGGCGGTCGCCGTCCACACGTCCCGCGACGGAGAGCGGCCCGCGCTGCGCGCCGCGGAGCACGCGGTGTATGCGCACCACGCCGGAGCCCAGGCGCTCGCGGACGCCCACCGCGAGGCCTGGCGGGAGCGCTGGCGGCGCGCGGACGTGGAGCTCGAGGGCGACGACGAGCTCCAGCGGGCGCTCCGGTTCGCCCTTTACCACTTGGTGAGCGCCGCCAACCCGGACGACGAGCGGGTGTCGATCGGCGCCCGCACCCTGACCGGCGACTCGTACAAGGGCCACGTCTTCTGGGACACCGACATCTTCATGGTGCCGTTCTTCATCTTCACCGATCCGCCGTCGGCGCGGGCCCTCCTGATGTACCGCTTCCACGGGCTGGACGGCGCACGGGAGAAGGCGCGGGACTTCGGGTATCGCGGCGCTCTCTACCCATGGGAGTCGGCGGACACGGGCCAGGAGGTGACGCCCCGGTTCATGACCGCGCCTGACGGCGAGGTAGTGCCCGTGCTCTCCGGCGCCCAGGAGCACCACATCAGCGCGGACGTCGCGTACGCCGTCTGGCAGTACTGGAAGGCGACCGGCGATGACGCCTTCTTCGTCGAGGCCGGCGCGGAGATCCTCCTCGAGACGGCGCGGTTCTGGGCGAGCCGCGGCGCGCTCGAGGCCGACGGCCTGTTCCACCTGCGCGAGCTCATCGGGCCGGACGAGTACCACGAGGGCGTCGACGACAACGCGTTCACCAACGGGCTCGCGCAGCTGAATCTCGAGCGGGGCGCCGAGGCGCTCGCGGCGCTCGGCCGCCTGTCCCCTCGGCGAGCGCGCGACGTGCGCGAGCGGCTGCAGCTCGCGGACGAGGAGGTGGCGCAGTGGCGCTCCTTCGCCCGGGCGATGCACCGAGGCTTCGACCCGGCCTTGGGCCTCATCGAGCAGTTCCAGGGATACTTCGGCCTGGAGGAGTTCGACCTCGCGCCCATGCGCGCTCGGGGAGCGCGCGCCGCGCCCATGGACCTGATGCTCGGACGAGAGCGGATCCAGCGCTCGAAGGTGGTCAAGCAGGCGGACGTCGTGATGTTGCTCGCCCTGCTGTGGGACCGGGTGCCGGCGCCCGTGCGGCGGGCCAACTTCGACTACTACGAGCCCCGGACGTGCCACGGCAGCTCGCTCAGCCCGGCTGTGCACGCCTGGGTCGCCGCGCGGCTGGGCGACCTATCGACGGCGGGCCAGTACTTCCGCCAGGCGGCGCAGATCGACCTCTCGAACACCATGGGCAACGCCGCGGGCGGGGTCCACGCGGCGGCGCTCGGAGGCCTCTGGCAGGCGGCGGTCTTCGGCTTCGGAGGGGTGCGCGCGGACGGCGACGAGCTCGGCCTGGCGCCGCGGCTCCTCGACGGCTGGAGCGCGCTCTCGTTCCGGCTCGCCTTCAGGGGCGCGCAGCTTCAGATCGAGGTCGAGGCCGCGGCGCTGAGAGTCCGCTTCTTGGAGGGGAGAGACGGAGCCCGGCTCCCGTTGACCCTGGGCGAAGACGGAGGCGGCGCCCCCGCGGAGCTTCGACCGGGCGACGTCTTGGAGGCGGTACGGGAGGGCTCGGGCTGGCGGGTGGTCGGGCCGAGCAGCCTCGGGAGGTCGCCATGAGCGTTCCGGATCAGAGCCCAGCGCCGAGCGTCGCGGGAGAGGTGACGTCGGGCGGGCGCTCGCCCGCGATTCTCGTACCGGTGGAGGCGGGACCCGGCGGCAGCCGCGCGCTCGGGGTCGCCCGCGCCCTGGCCGAGCTCGAGGGCGGCTCGGTGCATCTGGTCCACGCCGCCGACCGGGCGAGGCCCGCGCGCGAGGTGGTCGGCCGGCTCGGCTTGAGCCCCGAGGCCCTTTACGGGACCGTCCTGGACGAGGTGGCGGGGCCGTCGCCGGAGGCGTTGCTCCGAAGGGCGGCCGAGGCCCCGGCGGCCCGCATCGTCCTCTGCAACGAGGGCGGCGAGGCCGGGCTGAGCCCCGAGGTGGCGAGGGTGATTGCCGAGGCGGAGTGCCCGGTCATCGCCGTAGGCCGGCGGTGTGGCGAGTCCCCGTGGTCGCTTCGGCGGGTGCTCCTGCCTCACGACGGCAGCCCGCTGACGTCCACGGCGCTCAGGTTGCCGCTGCGGCTCGCCCGAATCGCCGAGGCGGCCGTATTCGTGTTGCACGTCGCCGACCTATTCGGCCCGCGCGGGCCCGGTGCGCTTCCCATTCCCACCTACGTGGATCAGCCGCAGCACGAGTGGGACCAATGGGCGCGCGAGTTCCTCGGGAGGATCGAGGTGTTCTGGGACATCGCGGCCTCCTCCCATCCGCAGCTTCTGCTGACCCGAGGCGAGCCAGGGGAGGAGGTGGTTCGATTCGCCGTTCGCCGGCAGATTGACCTGATAGGCCTCGGCTTCCGAGGCAACGCGGAGGGCGAGCGAGCGGCGACGCTGAGGCAAGTCCTGGCCTGGGCGCCGTGCCCGGTTCTCATCCAGCGCGTGGACGAGGCGGGCTTCTGGTCGACCTGCTACCCGGTGCCCGTCGCCGGGCCGCCCAGCGGCGCCCTGTAAAGCCGAGCGCTCGCGCAAACAACCCCTCCCCCGTCGCCCAAATCGCCCCCTCCCCGCAAAGCGGGGAGGGGGTTGGGGGGTGAGGAGTCGCTAAACCTTCTCGCCCAGCACCGCGGCCGCCGCGGCCCGGAGGCTCTTCAGCTTCTGAGGGTCGTCCGGGCTGTCGGCGTCGATGGCGCCCAAGCCGAAGCCGGCCTTCATGGCGATGGCCCCGCGGGTCTTGAAGCGGTCGAGCCCGCGCCGCGCGATGACGGCGTCGATCTTCTCCAAGGTCGTGTAAACCTCGGAAACCTCGCGAACCTCGGAAACGTCGGAAACCTCAGGGGCAGGCGCAGGGGCAGGGGCGGGAGCACGGACCGGGTCGGGCGGGGGGATGAAGAGCTGAGCGGGGGGTGGACCCGGGGGTGGAGTGCGCGAATCGGGCATCGACCAGCCCAAGCCCGAGAGGTTGGGCAGCACGACCGCGGTTGCCGATGCGAGGCCCGAGCTCCCGAGCGTGGGCGGGGCCGCGTAGAGGCCGCTCTGGCCCGCGGGCGAGGCGCCGGAGAGCAGCCGGTCGATCTTGGGGGCCACGACCGACGTGGAGATGGCCAGCGGTTGCAGGTTGACGGTCACGGCGCAGAGGAAAAGGAGCGTCCCGTGCGCGAGCGGCCGAATGACGATGCGCGCGTCGTCGTAGCGGAGGTCGAGCAGCCGGACCGAGCCCGTCGCCGTCTCCAACGGGGCGGCGCTCTCGCTGAGCACGCGCGCGGCCTGGGCCAGCATGCCGGCGTCGAAGAGCGACGGGAAGGCGTGGGCGACCATCTGACCTTCGGCGTCGCAGACCAGGCTCCCGACGACGCCGTGGACGGAGTTGAGCTGTGCTAGCAGCATCTGCATGAAGCGCCCTCGCGTCGGTTCAGGTCTTGCTGGCGGCCAGGGACTTTCGCACCTCGGCCTCGACCGCCGCCACGGCGCTCGAGCCGTCGGCCGCGACGCCCAAGTAATGGCTCCGGGTCGCGAAAAGGAGCAGGTGTTGCTCAGCGCCCTGGACCGCAGCCGACTGGAGCTCGCCGGTGCCCAGGACTTCCCCGAGTCGCCGTGCGAGCTCGCTCAGGGTCCCGAGCTGGCCCGAGAGCCGCTCGCCCTCCTCGGATTCGTCGCCGATGCGCTCGCCTTCCTTGGTCTGGATGACCGCGTAGGTGAGCCCGGGAATTCGGCGGAGGCGCTCGATGGAGGCGCCGATGGATTCTGCGGCCGCGGCAGCCGTGCGCCTTGAGTGGCGCTGATCATCCATGAGCCAACTCCGTCGTTTCGAGGCCGCCACCTGCCGAAGCTCTGTCACCTCGCCGGGACTGTTCGGAGCCTATCATATCGGGGCGGGAGTGTCGTTCGGGCGCCGGGCGCGCCTGGCTGCGAGCCCTGGGCGATCCTTTGGCCGAGCCCCGCGGCGCGCGCGCAGGCGCATTCAAGACGTGTAGGATCCGACAGATGAGGCTCGACGACGGAACCTCACCCGCAGATCGCTGAAGCGACGGAGACGACCCTCATGGGCAACACCGCATTGTCGATTCGAGCCAAGCTGACTCTGGCGACTCTGGTCATCATGGGGCTCTCGGGCCTCGGGAGCGCCGGAATTCTCACGCTGCTCTACAGGCGCAGCACGAGCACCGCCTCGGAGGAAGCGCTCAAGGGGGCGGACTCGGCGTACGAGACGATCGAGCGCTACGAGATTCGAGAAGCTGTCGACCGCGCTCGACATGGCCATCTCCAACCCGGCCATCCGCGATGCCCTCGCCGCGCGCGACCGCGACCGGCTCTACGCCCTGACGGGCCCCATGCTCCAGTCGCTCAAGGCGGAGCACGGCATCGGCATCTGGAACTTCGTGGAGGGCGAGCCGGACCGGCAGGTGTTCATCCTGCGGGTTCACGCCCCCGACAAATTCGGCGACATCGAGCGGCGCATCAACCTGAGCCGCGCGATGGAGAAGCGCGAGACCTCCGCCGGCAAGGAGATGGAGAAGACCGGGTTCGCGCTGCGAGTCGCCCGGCCGTGCATCGCCGACGGGAAGGTCCTGGGCTATGTCGAATTCGGCGAGGACATCGACTCCTTCCTCGAGAAGCTGAAGGCCCAGACCGGCAACGACTTCGCGATGTTCATTCAGAAGAAGCTCCTGGACGCGGCCGAGTACGAGCGCTCGCGCGGCAATGCGCGCAACAACTGGAGCGACTTCCCCGACGTCGTCGTCGTGAATCGCACGTCCGGGGACCAAGACGCCATCGTGGACGACGGCGCGATTCGCGCGCTGGCCGAGGGCGGGCGAATCTTGCCGACCTCGGAGCGCGACAGCGCTCTGTATGCGCGCGGCGTGTTTCCGGTGCGCGACGCCGGCGGGCAGGTCGTGGGCGGGCTCGTCCTCCGACGGGACATCACCACGCTGCGCGACGGCATGCGCTCGGGCCTGTTGCTCGCGGTGGGGGGCGCCATGCTCCTCGCGCTGGTGGCGGCCGCGCTCATCTACCTGCTCGCGGACCGGCTCGTCTTCGCCCGGCTCCATCGCATGAAGGAGGCGATGCAGGATGCGTCGATGCGGCTCGCCGGAGGCGACTTCAGCGCCGGGGACGCCCTCCCGACCTCCAACGACGACGAGATCGGCTCGTTCCAGTCCTTCCTCTCCGAGTTCCTGGGCGTGGTCCGCAACACGCTCACGGATTTGACCGACCGCTTGAAGCAGGCCAAGCAGAGCCGCGGGGCCGGTCCTCCGGCGAGGTAGCGCGCGCGCTGCCCCCCCGCAGCCGGCCGGCGGAGCGCCGGGCTAAAAAAGCCCCGGGTTCTCCCGATACCACTCGACGGTCCGCGCAAGCCCGTCGCGCAGAGACACCTCCGCGCGCCACCCGAAGAGGCGCTCGGCCTTCTCATGGGTGGCCCAGGTGTGCTTGGCGTCGGCCTGGTTCACGGGGCCGCGGAGGATCTGCGCCTTCTTTCCCAGGAGCTCCTCGAGCGTCTGGATCACGACGTTGAGCTCCACCGGGCGGCTGCCTCCGAGGTTGAAGATCTCGTAGCCGCTGCCCTGATCGAGCGACCGAATCACGCCGTCGGCGATGTCGTCGACGTAGGTGAAGTCGCGCCGCTGGGTCCCGTCGCCGTAGACCTCGATGGGCCGGCCGTTCGCGATGGCATCGATGAACTTGAGGTAGCTCATGTCCGGGCGGCCGGCCGGGCCGTAGACGGTGAAGAACCGCGGGACCATCGCCGTCAGGCCGTACAGGTGGTGGTAGCTGTGGCCGAGCACCTCGGCGGCCTTCTTGGAGGCGGCGTAGGGCGACAGCGCGCGGTCGGTGGAGTCGCTCTCGGAGAATGGCACCGGGTTGAGCCCGTAGACGCTGGAGCTGGAGGCGAGCACGAAGCGCGACACCCCGCGGCGCCGGCCGTGCTCCAGGAGGTTGAGCGTGCCGGTCACGTTGGACTGGTAATAGACCCAAGGGTCCTCGACGCTGGGGCGCACGCCGGCGCGCGCCGCGAGGTTCACGACGGCGTCGAAGCGCTCGCCCTCGAACAGCGGGGCCACGGCCGCGAGCTCCCCGATGTCCAGCCGGTGGAACGAGAATCGCGCGCACTTCTGGAGCCGCTCCAGGCGCCACTGCTTCAGTCGCACGGAGTAATAGTCGTTCAGGTTGTCGACCCCGACCACCGCGTCCCCGCGGTCGAGGAGCCGCTGCGCGACCCGCGAGGCGATGAACCCTGCGCATCCGGTGACGAGCACTCTCACGGCGTGCCTCCTTGGGCGCTCCATCGAAGCGAAAGCCGGTCAGGTCGCCCGCGGCAAAGGCGTGAGCGCGAGCTTCACACGCAGGGGCTGTCGCGGCCCCGCGCCCGGGCGGCAAGTCTCGTCCATCTCCCGGACCGAAAGCGAGAGGCGGCAGAAGAAGCTCGCGTCGACCTCGCGGTAAGTGACGAGCCCGATGGCCGCCGCGGCCTCCTTGTCCACCTCGACGCGAACGCCCCGCCGCGCATCGCCCAGGTCGACGCGGCCCGAGGTGATGCCCAGGCCCTGGGAGGCGGAGACCAAAAAGGTCGCGTGCGCGCCGTGCTCGACCGCTCGGCCGGCGAGCGCGAAGGTCTCGTCGGCGCGGCCGCCGTTCCGGGTGCGGTAGAAGAGCGAGGCGCGCTCGAAGGCCTGGGGCAGCAAGGTCACGTGGCCGAGCCGCAGCGAGCCGTGCGGCAGCTCAGTCCAGGCGAGCTCGTAGGCGAGCTCCAGCCGCGGCTCCTCAGGGAACAGCCGCCAGACCTTGTGCACGGGGCCGAGCGGGGTGGGGATGGAGCCGCGGATGACGAGCCCGCCGTCCTCCTCGTCCACCTGCGGCTCCGTCGGCTCGAGGTCGGTGATCTTCGGGCGCCCCGGCGCCTCGAGGACCAGGTGCCCGGTGTAGTAGTCCGCCCCCAGGGCGATGTCGTCGTAGTAGCCGTGGGCCAGCGTGCCGACCACCGCCGGCTCCGCTGGCCCTCCGAAGCGCAGCGCGTCGACGGCGAGGCCGCGGCGGCAGTTGAGCCGCAGCAGCACCTGCCGCCCTTCGACGATGAGGTAGCGCCCCTCGCGCCGCGCCTCGGGCAGCTTGGCGCGAGGCCTTTGTGGGCGCGCCGGGCGAGGAGGCGGCGCAATGGCCGCCAGCGCGGCGTCGAGGCGCTCGCGGTACGCGGCCCAGCGCCGCTCGGTGATGTGCGTCCGGAAGTCGCTGCTCCAGAGGTAGCAGAGCT
This sequence comes from uncultured delta proteobacterium, assembly GCA_963772225.1. Lineage (GTDB taxonomy): Bacteria > Myxococcota > Myxococcia > Myxococcales > UBA5297 > CAVYWD01. Next base: position 272,009 of record CAVYWD010000002.1, read on the forward strand.
CCTGCCAGTCGGCGGCCGAGGCGCTGGGGTTGGCCTTCAGCGACTCGAAGATCCGGTAGCAGGCGGTGTTGATGCCGATGTCGTCCCGCCCAGTGACCGCCCAGCGCGTCAGATTGTACTTGCCCTGCTTCTTCACCGGCACCGGCTGGGCGCTCGACTCGAGCCTGAGCGGGTGGCCGGCACCGGGCGCGCCGAGGAGCGAAAGGACCTCGCTCGGCTTGACGAAGCGAAAGCGCGGGTCCGCCTGGAGCCCGCAGAAGAGCTCCTCCAGCCGCTTCCACTCCGGCTCGCGCAGGGCCGGCTCGGTGTGGAAGCGCCCCGGGCGGAAGTCGAAGATCTCGGCGTCGTTGCCGTAGAGCGGAAACGCCCGCGGCTCGGGCGACAGGTGGCTCTCGAGGTAGGCGAGGAGCTCCTCGCGCTCGAGCTCCCCGTGGGCGTAGCGCTGGACCTTCTGGAAGGCGATGGACTTGTTCCAGAGAAGCGCGATCCGCTCGCCGCCCGGCCCGAGCGCGAGCTGCGGCAGGTAGCGCCACTCGCGCTTCCACTCCGGGTGCTCGTGGGCCGGGTTGTCCCACTCCATGACGAGAGACGAGAAGCCCGCCTCCAGGTAGAGCGGGACGAGCCCGGCGGAGTAGGCCTGCTCGTTGACCAGGGCGACCGTGGGGCGCCGCCCGACGAGGCGCTCGTACGCGTCCTGGCCCAGCTTCAGGTTCCAGGCGTTCAGCTCGGCCGGCGCCAAGGGGCCGATGAGCTGGGCGTAGCCGCTTCCCAAAAGCTCGCAGAGCCCGCTCCGAACGAGGTCGCCCAGCTCCTCGACGAAGCTTTTGTCGATGGCCGCCGCCGCCTGGAGCGTATACGCCGGGGCCTCGATGCCGAAGGGGAGCCGGTGCTCGCGCGCGACCCGGAGGAGCGGCCGATAGCAGCGGGCGATGACCTCGGGGCGCTGCTCCTCCTCGATGGACGAGTAGGCGAGGTTCAGGTGAAACACGGTGTAGAGCGAGAGGGGCGTCACGGTCAGGCCTCGCATTCCAGGCTCCAGGCTCCAGACTTCGGGCTCTAGGCTCCTGAGGGTCTGAGGCCTCTTAATTACTCTCCGAGCCGGTCGCGCTCGCGCAGGCCCGCTCGCGCGGCGTCGACCTCCGACTCTCCTTCCCACTGCACTCGGGTCAGGAGCACAGCGCCGCCCGCGCACGCCACGACGACGCCGTGAGGCGCGACCGCGAGCACCTCTCCCGGCGGGCCCCGGCGCTCGTCGCGCGACTCGCGGGCCGCCCACACGAAGAGCTTTCGGCCGGCGCGGAGGGTGAAAGCGCCGGGGTACGGGTGGGTGAGCGCGCGGATGAAGTCGTAGAGGGCGCGCGACGGCTGCCCCCATGCGAGGCGCCCGTCCTCGGGGCGCCGCCGAGGCCAGACGGTGGCCTTGGTGTCGTCCTGGCGGACGCGGGGGATTTCGCCCTTGCCGAGGCGCGGCAAAAGGTCGCGCAGGAGGCGCACCGAGACCTCGTCGGTGCGCGCGCCGAGGGTCTCGCTCACGTCCTCGTAGAAGATGGGCACCGTCGCCTGCGCCGCGATGTCGCCGGAGTCGGCGTCGCGGTCGCACCAGAAGAGCGACGCGCCGGTCCGGGTCAGCCCCTTGATGAGCGCCCACGGGATGGGCGCGCGCCCGCGGCCCTCGGGCAAGAGCGTGGGGTGGAAGCCCAGGAAGCCCAGCCGAGGCACCTGCAGCAGCTGGGGGTCCAAGAGCTGCGACACGCCGACCACGATGCCCAGGTCCGGCGCCAGCGCGCGAGCCCACTCGAGGTGCTCGTCGGCCTTGAGCGACGTGAAGAGGCGCGCGTTCAGCCCGTGCGCGGCGATGAGGTCGTCGAAGCTCGCGAAGGCCGTGGTGGCGTCGGCCTTCGAGGGGTCCAGCGTCAGCAGGCCTTGGATGGGTGCGCCCGCCGCGAGCAGCGCCTCCAGGCAACGGCGCCCGACGGCGCGCGCCGCCACCAGCAGCAGCTTCGGGAGGGCCCCGCGCGTCGGCTCGGTCTCGGTCACCTAGAAGACCTCCCTGAGCAGCATGAAGGGCTCGGCCGCCTGGAGCCCCACCTGGCTGCCCCAGGCTCGGGCGCGGCCTTCGAGGGCCTGCGGCGAGCGCGGATGCGGATAATCGCGCACCTCGCTCGCGTAGGCGCGCATCGCCTCGATCTTCTGCTCCAGCGCCGCGCTGGCGTCGAGGAACGAGGTGGGCGTGAAGGGCTGGTCCGGAAAGCCCCAGCCCGTGGCCGAGGGCACCTCGAAGGCGAGGATGCGGCGCAGAGGCGACCCGGGGAGCGGGCGGCACGCGGTGAGCGCGGCGCGCGCCGCGGCGGCGTGGTCGACGTTCAGGTCGCCGTGAAAATGCGTGTAGACAACCTCGGGGCGAAGCTCGTCGACCACCGCCTCCACGCGCTTGACGATGTCCAGGAGGTCGACGGAGTCGAACCGGTTGTCGGGCAGGTCGCCCAGGCGCACGTCGCGGCAGCCGAGGATTTCGTTCGCGCGAATCGCCTGGGCCCTGAGGGCGGCGACGGCGCCCGCGTCGGCCTGGGACCTGGCGGCGCGCCGCGAGGTGACGCCCTCGCCGAGGATGAGCGCGGTGACCCGGTCGCCGCGGCGCGCGTGGGTCGCCATCGCGGCGCCCGCGCCGAGGACCTCGTCGTCCGGATGCGCGGCGACGACCAGGACGTTCATGCCGCGGCCCCCAGTGGCTCGGTCAGCACGCGCACCGCCGCCGCCGAGCTCTCGGCTCGCCTCACGGCCTCTTCGCGCGTGGCTCCCACTGCCATGACCACTCCGATCGCCGCGTTGGAGTCGGTGGGCCGAAGCACGACGTCGCCCGGCCTCGCCCGGAGGATGACCTCCTCGACTCCCGGCATCCGCTTCGCTTGTTCTATCCCAGAAATCGACTGGATGCGGCCCGGCGTCGGGAAGATCCACCGCTGGGCGACACCTCGCTCAGCGCGCGGCGCGAGCTCTGCGGCGGTCGGCCGCTCGCCCAAGGCGACCCGGATGGCGTGCCGCACGAACGGGACGCCGGTGCTCAAGGGGATTTCATGGGTGCACAGAAAGCCGCCGCTCAAGCGCGCGGCGATCTCCACGACGAAGGGCTCGCCGTCGCACACCACGATGTCGCCCTTCACCACGCCGTCGCGGATGCCCAAGCTCAGCGCCGCCGCCTGGACGACCGCCCGCACCCGCGCCTGCACCTCGGGCGGCAGCGCGCTCGGGAGCTGGCCTCCGTTCTCGATGATGTGCGGGGCGAAGCGCGCGAGGAGCTCGTAGTTCCGGTCGGCGAACCCAGGCGTGTGGGCGACGCCGTCGACGAGGATGGACTCGGTGCTCACCTGGGGCCCGGCGAGGAACTGCTCCAGCATCACGCGGCCCGTGGGCGAGTAGGACCGGGAGAGCGCGAAGGCCCAGCCCAGGTCCACCTCTTCGGTGAGCCGCAGCACGCCGCGCGAGCCCCGGCTGTCCACCGGCTTGAGGACGAGGGGGAAGCCCCGCTCCCGGGCGAGGCGACGGAGCGCTTGCTCACTCTCCACCGGCGAGAACCAGGGGGTGGGAACGCCGTCGCGGGAGAAGCGGCGCTTCATGGCGAGCTTGTCCTGCGCGAGGCGCGCCGACTCGCGCGGGATACCCGGCAACCCCAGCTCCGCCGCCACCGTGGCCACCGTGAGCGGGACGTCGGAGGCGATGGCGATGACGCCGTCAATGGGCCGGACGCGCTGGTGGTACTCGAGGGCCGCGCCCAGCGTCGCCTCGACGTCGTAGGTGCTGGCGACGAGGCGATCGTCGGCGAGCGCGAAGCCCGGGGCCGCGGGGTCCCGGTCGCTGGCGACGACGTGCAGCCCCATCTCGCGCGCGATGCGGATGCCGGGGGTGGCCTCGATCCCGGCGCTGATGACGAGCAAGGTCTTGGACATGGCGGGCCATTCTTTCGCAGGGGGCAACGAGAGCTTCGAGAGTCTGGAGCCTGAAGTCGGGAGCCAAAAAGTTCGGCTACCCATAGGGCCACATGGCGTCCATCGCCTTGCCGGCGAGCAGCATGGGGACCACGTCCTCCGACGGGTCGACCCGGCAGTGGACCAGGGCGGGTCCCGGCTCCGCCAGCGCGGCCTCGACCACGGCGTCGAGGTCCTCGCGCCGCTCCACCGACGCGCCCCACAGCCCGAAGGCGCGCGCGATGGACGCGAAGTCCGGGCTCTGCTTGTCGCCGCAGGTGGGGTCGCTTTGCCAATTCATCTTCTGGAACTGCGAGACGATGCCCAGCCGCCGGTTGTCGAGCGCGAAGATCTTGACCGGCAGGCGCAGGGACGCGGCGTTGGCGAGCTCCTGCAAATTCATCTGCAGCGAGCCGTCGCCGGCGAAGCAGAGGACGAGCGCGTCGGGCCGCGCGACCTGAGCGCCGAGGGCGGCGGGGAGGTCGTAGCCCATGGCGCCGTGGCCGCCGCTGGTGAGCCAGGCGCGGCGCGGGGAGTCGAAGTCGAAGTGTCGCGCGGTCCACTGCTGGTGCGAGCCCACGCCCGAGGTGCAGACCACCTGGCGCCCCGCCGTGAGGCGGCTCACCGCGGCGACGACCTCCTGGGGCTTCAGAGGGCCCGCGGCCTCGTAGCGCAGCGGGTACTGCTCGCGCCAGAGGGCGATCTGCTGGCGCCACGGCGACCAGTCGGGGAGCTTGCGGCCCTGGAGGCGGCCGAGGAGCCCCTCGAGCGCGAGCCGGGCATCGCCGCGGACGGGCAGATCGACCCGGACGCGGGAGTGCTCCATCTCCGCGGGGTCGAGCTCCAGGCGCGCGATGCGGGCGCCCGGCGCGAAGCTCTGGGGGAGACTGCCGGTCTGGCGCACGTCCAGGCGCGAGCCGACCGCGACGACCAGGTCCGCCCGGTGGATGGCCAGGCCCGCGCACTGGTTGCCGGTGTGGCCGTGGAAGCCGAGCGCGAGCGGAGAGTCCGTGGGGAAGGCGCCCAGGCCGAGCAGGCTCTGGGAGACCGGGATGCGCCCGAGCTGGGCGACGGCCCGGAGCGCGCTCTCGGCGCGGGCGAGCAAGGCGCCCTGGCCCGCGAGCAGCACCGGGCGTTGGCAAGTGAGCAGCCAGTCGGCGAGCTGGTCGAGGCCCGCCGGGTCAGGCGCGCGCCGCTCGGCGGGCGGCTCGGGTGGCACGGCGCCGACGCGGGTCTCGCCTCGCTGGACGTCCATGGGCAGGTCGACGAGCACCGGCCCCGGGCGGCCCTCGGCGGCCATGGCAAAAGCCGCGGCCATCACCGGGGCCAGCTCGTCGGGGTGCCGCGGCAGGAACTGGGCCTTGGTGATGGGCTTCAGGAGCGCGATCGCGTCCACCTCCTGGAAGCCGCGCTGGCGCACGGGCCGGTCGCCGCGCAGGTCGCCGGTGCCGACCTGGCCGGTGAGGAGCACCAGGGGCGTGGAGTCGAAATAGGCGTCCGCCACGGCCGTCGCGATGTTGGTCACCCCGGGGCCGCTCGTGACCATCGCGACCTGCGCCTCGCCCTGGAGCCGCGCCACCGCGAGGGCCGCGTAGCCGGCGCCCTGCTCGTGCCGCCCGACGAAGAACTCCATTCCGGTGGCCTGGAGCGCATCGAGGACTGGCGCGACGGTGCCGCCCGGGTAGACGAAGACGCGCCTGAGGCGCCGGGCGATGGAATCCGCGATGACATGGGCGCCGAGCATGGAAGCTCCTTCGAAGCGGTCAGCCGAGGTATTGGCCGCCGTTCACGTTGAGGACCTGGCCGGTGACGTAGGAGGACTCGGAGGTGGCGAGGAAGACGGCTGCGCGGGCCACCTCGCGCGCCTCGCCCGGGCGCTGAAGGAGAAGGCTCTTCACCTTGGCCTGGCCGGCCTCGGAGGCGATCTCGGCCGCGGTCATCTCGGTGTCGATGAGCCCCGGCGCGATGCAGTTGACGCGCACCGACGGCGCGCTGACGCGCGCGAGCGAGCGGGTGAGCGAGATGATGCCGGCTTTGCTCGCCGCGTAGTGCACCGCGAGCGAGCCGCCGATCTGCCCGCCGACGGAGGCGAGGTTCACGATGGCGCCGCCGCCTTGGCGAAGGAGAATGGGCAGCGCTTCCTGGCAACAGAGGAACGCGCCTTTCAGGTTCACCGCCATCGTGCGGTCCCAGTCGTCGTCGGTCAGCGTCAGGAAGGGCTTCTGCTGGAGCAGCCCGGCGCTGTTCACCAGGGCGTCGAGCCGGCCGAGCTCGTCGAGGCAGCGCCCCAGGGCGCGCTTCACGCTCTCGCGCGAGGAGACCTCCAGCGGCTGGCAGAGGGCGCGGCGGCCGAGGCTGCGAATTTCGCGGGCGACCGCCTCCGCCTCGGCCTCGCGCTCGCGGTAAGTGACGGCGACATCCATGCCCGCCTCCGCCAGCGCCAGGGCGATGGCGCGGCCGATGCCGCGGCTTCCGCCGGTGACCAGGGCGACGCGAGGGGTGCGCGGGGAGTCCATTCGCTCTTCTCTCGAAGCGGCGTCGGCGACACCGCCTCACGAAAGGTGCACAGCAAGAAGCAAGCCCGGGCGTCCCGCGCCACGTTTCTGGCGCGAAGAAGCTCGGGGCGATCGAGTACCGGGCGCCATCGTTTCGTTCCGGAATGGAAGCCGCCTGGGGCATGCCGGTCGACGTTGACGTGGGCGTGGGCGCTCGACGTGGTCGGCGACGGCGACGTGGGCGTGGGCGTGGGCGCTCGACGTGGTCGGCGACGGCGACGGCGACGTGGGCGCTCGACGTGGTCGGCGACGGCGACGGCGACGGCGACGTGGCCGTGGGCGCTCGACGTGGTCGGCGACGGCGACGGCGACGTGGCCGTGGGCGGCGCGAAGCTCCCAGCCGGAGTTCTCGGCGGCGGGCACTCGCTCATCGCGCGCTTTCGGTTGCCACCGTGCGGTCGGCCCCGATCGCCCGGGCCAAGAGCTGCGCGGCGCGCTCGGCGCCCCGGCCATCGATGAGCCCCGAGGCCGCGCGCGACATCGCGGCGCGGCGGCCTGGCTCGCGAAGCAGGGGTCCGACCGCGGCGCCGAATCTCAGCGAAGCCGACTCGCTCGTGGACGCCCAGGCTGATCGCGGCGCCCGCCTCGGCCAGGGCCGACGCCGAGCGCGCGTGGTCGTCCGTCAAACAGAGCAAGACCGAGGGGACGCCCAGGGCCGCGAGCTCGTAGGCGGTCATCCCGAACGACGCGATGGCCAGATCGCTCTCTGCCATCAGCCCAGCCACGTCGTCGACGCCGCGCAGGACCTCGAACCGGCGGCGCGCTGCCTTGAGCCGCGCCGCGAGCGCCTCGGCGTGCGCGAACGCGGGCCCGACGAGCAGGCGCACATCGAGCTCGCCCTCGAGCGCGTCGAGCGCGTCCACCGCTTTCAAGGTCAGCCCGGCGGGGTCGCTGCCGCCCATGGCGACGAGAGCGCGCGGGACGTCTCGACTCGGCAGTGCTCGCGGGCCGCGGGCGAACTGCGAGCGGAGGAGAATCCACTCGAAGCCGCAGTGGAGCTCGCCTCGGAAGGAGGTCCAGTCGAGCGCGCGCACCTGGGGCACCGGCGGCGAGAAGACGTGGTCGCAGGCGAGGCGCCGCTCGCTCGCGTCGTCGATGGCCGCCGCGAGGCCGACGCGCGAGCGCAGGCGCTCGACGGCCTCGCGCGAAAGCGGTGTCCGCACGTCGAGGACGAGCAGGTCCGGCGAAAGGCGCGCGGCGACCGCCTCGAGCCACTCGGCTTCCGCGACCCCATCGGCCGCCCGCTCGACGGGATAGCCCGCGCGGCTCAGGAGCTCCAAAGCGGGTGCGCCGCGCCGAACCGCGAAGGCGACGCCCACGCCCTGCCGGTCCCGCAGCTCATCCGCGAGCGCGAGGCAGCGATAGACGTGTCCCAGGCCGAGGTCCGCGTCGCCGTCGCAGCGGATGAGCGCCTTGGCGGCGCGCTGGGCGAGGGGCTTCTGGTGGACCCGCGCGTTGAGGCAGAGCAGCGCGGGCTCGGCGCGCAGGAGACGCACGACCTCGGCGGTGTCCGCCTCGCCGGGCGGCGCGCCCAGCCGGGCGTAGACGGCCTCGAGGAACTGGAGGTCGGCGGGCGCGTCCACCGAGATGCGCGCTCCCGAAAGCTGGTGCTCGGGCGGGATGGGGAGATAGGCGGCCGAGGCGAAGCCCGGGTGCGCCTTGAAGTAGCCGGTGACGTGCTCCTTCGCGACCGGGTCCTCCCGCGCCTCCGAGAGCAGCCGCTCCAGCGCGCGCCGGGTGAAGGGGTCGATGCCCTCGTGGATGCACGGCCCCGGCGCGCCCGTGGCGAAGTCGGCGCCGCTCTCGGCGAGCTTCTCGACGAGCGCGTCCACGATGCCGGGGTCGACGAGCGGCGCGTCGCCGGTGACGCGCACCAGAATGTCGGCGTCCAGCGCCTGCGCGGCGAGCGCAAATCGCGCGAGCACGTCGTCCTCCGGCCCGCGCACGACCTTCACTCCCAGAGACTGCGCGTACTCCGCCAGCGGATCGTCCCCCGGGGACGTGGAGGTGGCTACCGCGATGGCGCCGAGAATGCGCGATTTGCGCAGGCGGTGCACGACGTGCCAGAGCAGAGGGCGGCCGGCCAGGGGCTCGAGCACCTTGCCCGGCATCCGGCTCGACCCCATCCGAGCCTGCACGATGGCGGCGGCGCGGATCACGGCGAGGGATTGAAGGTCTTGCGCGTCGCGAGCAGCGGCCGCAGGCCGTCGCTCGGGTCGGCGCGCCAGGAGCGGTCGGGCAGCTCGCTGGGCGCCGGCACCTTCTCGCCGCTGCCGTCCGCGGCCAGTCCTTCGCGCACCTGGGCGATGACTTGCGCCATGGGCTCGGGCAGCCAGCAGTGGCCCGCCTTGAACTCCTCTCCCTCGCCGTCGAGGTCCAGGTGGAACTCGATCATACCGGCGCCGAAGCGGTGCACCGCGCGGGAGACGACGGACGGGCGCACACTGTGGTCGGACCAACCGACCGGGCAGTCGAACGTCGTTCGGAGCGTCTCGATGGCGGCGAGGTTGCATTCGGCCGGCGGCGTCGGGTAGCCGGAAATGCAGTGGAGGAGGGTGGGCTTCTCGCAGCCGGCGCGGCGCAGCGTCGAGACCGCGCTCGCGATCTCGTCCATCGTCGCCATCCCCGTGGAGAGCACCACCGGCTTGCCGGTCGCGGCGCAGGCCTCGAGCAGCTCGCGCCACATGAGCTCGTAGGAGGCGACCTTGTAGAAAGCCACGTGCGGCCGAAGCTCCTCGACGGCCTTGAGGTAGAACGGCGTGCAGGAGAACAGGACGCCGCGCTCGCGGCAGCGCTGGGCCAAGGCCGGCAGGAACTCCACCGGCAGCTCCCACTGCTCGCGCCGCCGGTGCAGCTCGCTCTTGTCGAGGATCTCCTTGGCGAAGAGCTCGCGGATCTTGAAGAGCTGGAACTTGACCGCCTGGCAGCCGATCCGCGCCGAGGTGTCGACGAACGCCAGGCAGCGGTTCAAGTCCCGGTGGTGATTGCTCGAGACTTCGGCGACGAAGGTCGGGTTCATCGAGGGCTCCGAAGGCGGCGCTCGAACGCGCTCTCGCGCTCGCGGCCTCCAAAACATTTCAAGAAGCGCGCCGTGCCTCCGGCGCGCGCGCCGAAAGCCGGGCGAGCAAGGCTGGGAGCCGGGGAAAGGTCTCCCGGACGGCTTCGGCGCGCAGGACGAATCGCTCCCGCAAATCGCGCCGGCCGCTTCGCCAAAGGACCTCGACCCACCCGGCGAGGGCGAGCCAGGCCTCTTCCGGGTCGAGGTCGATCTGAAGGTCGCTGTTTCTTCCTTCGAGGAGGTCGCACGAAAGGACGCCCAGCGCCGCTTGGGGAAGCTCGACGGCGAGAGACGTGGCGAGCGCCCGCGCGCCGATCACGTCTCCAGCGGCCATCATCGCCTGGCTGAGTCGCAGGGCCGCCAGGCCCGAGGGCGGATCGCCCGACGCCGCGCGGAGGTGGCGGGCGGCGCCGAGCGCGTCGGCGGCGAGGAGCGCCTCCTCGCCCAGGGCGAAGTCCAAGCCGCGGCACTCGGGATGGGCGCTCCGGTGCTCGCGGGCGAAGCGCTCGAGCTCCTCCGGCCCTCCTCGACCGCGCGCGAGGGCGGCGGCGGCGAGCAAGGCCTCGAGGTCCTCCGGGCACGACTGGAGCGCCCGCTGGACCTCGCCCCACGCCGCCTGGATCTCCCCGCGCGCCAGGGCGATGCGGGCCAAGCCGAGCCGCGGGCGAACGGTCGCGAGCTGGCGGTCGCCGAGCGCGTCGGCGAAGGCGAGGCAGCGCCGAAACTCCGCTTGGGCCCGCGAGAGGTCGCCGCGCCGCTCCAGGAACTCCCCCAGGGCGAGGTGCAGCGCCGCCGACTCCGGCACCGCGCCCGCGAAGCGCTCGAGGAAGGCGAGCCCGTCGGCGGAGCTCGCGGGGAAGAGCCCATGCGCGACCAGGGCGACGAGCTCGCCGCCGAACTGCGCGCGGCGCAGCGCCTTCGCGCCCCGCTCGAGCGCTGGCACCGCCCTGCGCGCGGCGTCGGCCCACGCGCGGCGGTCGGCCCAGAAGCGCGCGAGCTCCAGGAGCTTGAACCAGCTGTAGAGGTCCGACGGGTCCTGCGCCACGCACGCCTCGAGCAGGCGCTGGTCGCGCGCCCTTTTGTCCTTGGCCGCGGCGCGCGCGCGCACGTAGCCCAGGTGCTGGACGGGGCTCTCGAGCCGGCGCAGCGCGAGCCCGGTCTGGCCAAGGTGCGCCTCGACCGACGAGGCGATCTCCTCGTGGATGGGGAACCGAAAGCGCAAGGATGGGTCCGGGCGGAAGACGCGCAAGAGGTCCGCCTCTCGCCGGTGACCGTGGGGCAGCGGATTCACCATCCGCACGGTGGCGGCGCCCGCGCGTCGGTCCTGCTCCAGGGCGCGCAGCTCGGCGGCGAACCCGGGCGAGGCCATCTCGTCGGCGTCGAGCACTAGGATGAGATCGCCTCGGGCGCGGGAGAGTCCGTGGTTGCGGGCCGCGGAGAAGTCGTCGTCCCACGGCCGGTGAAGGACCGCGGCGCCGGCGGCGTGAAGCAGCTCTGGCGTGGCGTCGGACGAGCCGGTGTCCACCGCGACCAGCTCGTCGTACGCGCCGCGGGCCCGCTCGAGGAACTCGGGCAACAGCTCCGCCTCGTCGCGGACGATCATGCAGAGCGGAGATCATCCGGGCGACCGGAGGTGCCCGCGGGGCGAGCCAGCACCCGCGGCGGTGGAGAAGAGGTTGGCCATATCGCCTAGGTCAGTCGTGACAGGGCGCGCTCCAGCGGCGCGAGCATCGCCTCGCCGGCCAAGCGGATGCTCGCGAACAGCTCGCGCTCCGCGGCGTCCAGCTCGCCCTGGGCCGTCGCCGAGCGCGCGGTCAGCTCCGCGCCCTCGATGGCGCTCAGGGCAACGATGGGCAGGAAGGGGACCACGCCGGCGGCCTTCTTGAGCCGACCGAGGCGCCGCTCCTCCCCGCGGCTGCTCCCGCGGAGCTCGAGGGCGCGCGCGAGCTTCGAGGCCCGGGACAGCGCGCCGTGAATTCGGGTGAGACCCTGGCGCATCCTGCGGGCTCGGAGCTGAAAGTCGGGGGTCGCGAGCGCGGCGGCGAGGCGGCCGTGGATGTCGTGGGGCTGGTCCTTGAAGCGGTCGGCCAGCCACTGCAGCGGCCGGTGATCCATCCCCTCCAGGAACGCGCCGCCCTCGGTGGCGTTGACGAACTCGGCCTTGCCGCGCGCGTCGCGGAGCTGGGAGCGCAGGGCCACGATCTGCGCGCGCATGGAGGGTGTGGTCAGGACCGGCGCGCCGAAGTAGCCGGGCACCTCGACCAGCTCGAGGCGGCTCTCGGCCATGGCCTTGAGGTAGTGCTCCTCCCTGCCCGGCTGGGCGAGGCGCAGCTTCGATCGCTGGTTGCGCATGGAGAGCGCGCCGTCGGCGAGCAACTCCAGGGGCGCGCCCCCGTCGGCCGCGCCGTCGGCGTAGTACTTGGCGCCCGCCAGGGCGAAGTCCTGCCCGACGACCGCGATGGGCGAGCAGCCCATCCCCAGCGCGAGCTGGAGCGCGGCGATGGAGATGGTGCCGCCGGCGCGCAGCGAGGCGGACTCGCCGACCAGCTCGAACAGCCAGCTCTCGACGATGGGCGAGGAGGCGAAGGTGAACCGCTGCCCCGCAAGGGTCTCGAACAGCTCGGGCGCGATGCTGGCGCCCAGCCCGAGGAAGGGGATGTCGCCTTCGCGAACTCCCTCGAACTGGTAGCCAAGGTTCTGGTGGTCGCAGGCGAGGACCATGTCCGGTTGCACGCCCGCGCGCCGCAGCGCCTTCACGGTCTGGTTGATGCCGATGATCAGCGCCCGGCCCTTGAGCTCGGAGAGGAGGGCGATGTTCTTGTCGAGCGACGGGCCGGCCGAGACGATGATCGCGGGGATGTTCGGGAGCGCTCCCTGGAGCTGGGCGGCCGATGGGTAGCGGGCCAAGAGTGGTGCGTTCTCCGTGCAGCGCGACAGGAGCTCGGGGCCCATGGTCTCGACGCTGCGCGCGAACGACTGGATGATGCTCAGCGTCTCGCTCAGCCGCTCCGTCACTGCGGCCACGCCGATGCGGCAGGCGCCCAACGAACGCACTCGGAAGTGCTGGGGGTAGGGCCAGCCCAGGTGCCAGCAGGCGGCGTCCAGCCCCTCGAGGTCCGCGCGCGCCAGGACTCCGTCGGTCGCCTCCCCGCGGTCGTTGAGCCAGAGGACCCGGCGCTGGCCCTCTTGGACCAGGGCGCGGGGCACGGCTGGGTCGGCGCCGCCGACCAGCACCAGGAGGTCGCGCGCTCGGTCCCAGGGCTCGGCGAGGAGCTCGCGGGCCACCTCTTCCGGCGGCGCGCCGAAGGCTGCGATCCAGTCGCCCAAGGTCTCGCAGCCCCGGCTCGACAGCGCCTCGCGCAGCCGCTGATCGGCCACTTCCACGCGCGCCACGAGCTTGGCGAGCAGGCTCTCCATCTCGGGCCGCTCCGGCCCTCGCGGCGACTCCTCGAACCTTCGGCTCCAAGCGCCAATCTGGCCCGAGGCCTCGCCTAGAGCGTCAGCGAGTTGACGGACGCGCCCCGCGTCGCCGCGCTGGAGCGCGGGGACGAGCTCGTCGACGAGGGCCGCGCGGCGCACCAGGATCTCCGCAAAGCCCAGGGCCGGGTGTGGGGACTGGGGAGCACGCTGAGGATGGCTCATCACGACCATCGCTCCTCGCGCGCGGGCATCATCGGCGGCGGTAGGCCCCGACGGCACGGCGCGACGTGCCCAGTTGCAAGAGCGAGGCCTCGAGCGCCCGGACGTGCCGCTCGGCCGCCTGACCGCAGCGCTGCCAGAGAGAGCGAGCGAGGGCCAAGTCGGCGGGGGGCAGGCGCAGCCCCTCCCGTTCGGCGCGTGCGCAGGACTCGGCCGCGGCTGCCATGGCCTTCGCGGCGGCGCTGGCATCGCCTCGCTCCAGGGCGTCGGCGGCGGTGCGCAGTGCGCCTTGCAGCTCCGCGGCGGCGCCGGGCGCGATCACCTGGCCGCCTCGCCCTTTTCCAGCGCGCTCACCGCGCCGGCGAAGCCCTCCGCGATGGGCTCGAGCGCCCGGAGGGCCTCACGGGCAGGGGCGGGGTCGCGGCTGGTGATCGCCCGGAGGGTGCGAAACGAGGCGAAGCGGTAGACCTCCGCCAGGCGATCGCAGAGCTCGGGGGCGCGGCCGCGGTCGAGCGTGGAGTGCAGCTCGATGACGATCTCGTTGGCCTTGGTGAGCGGGACGTGGGCGTCGCGCGCCTGCCCCTTCTCGAGCGCGTCGGCGCCGGCGCGCAGATGCTTGAGGGCTGCCTGGAGCAACATCACGAGGAGGCGCTCGCGGGAAGCGGTCTGGTTCTGGATCTCTCGATAGCGGTTTGCTGCCGGAAGCATGATCAAGATCCTCAGGCGCTGGAGGAGGACGACTGAGAGGTGAGGTACTGCCCCACGCTCTTCCACTGGCTGATGGTCTGCTCCATGGCGGTGTACTGGGCCGTCAGGTTGGCCTTGTAGGTGTCGACGCGCTGCTGCTCGTCGGCGATCCGATTGTTGATGTCGGAGATGGAGTCGGTGAGGCTCTTGCTGCGCGTCGTGAGCAGCCCGCTGACCGAGTTGGTGTAATTGTCTGAAAGGTTCTTGGTCAGCGCCCCGATGCCCGTGGTCCGGTCGGAGAAGATCCGGTTCACGGCGTTCGGGTCCTTGGCGATGGCGCTGGAGAGGACGGACTCGTCGAGCGTCAGCGTTCCGTCCTCCTTCGTCCCCACGCCGAGGTCCGCCAGCCGCTGAAGGGAACCGCCGGGGACGTCCGCGATGATGAGGCTCTGGAGGTCCGAGCCGAGGCTGCGAACCGTGGAGTCGCCGGCGAGCGTCGTGGAGCGGTCGGTCTTGTCGTTGACGTTGAGGTCGCCCTGCACCACGGTCATCAAGTTGTTGTAGGCGGTGATGAAGTTGTTGAGGTTGGTCGCGGTCCCCGTCTCGTCGTTGTCGAGCTCCAGGGTCTCGGCGCCGCTCGCGCTCTTGGACTTGAGCGTCACCGTCGTGCCCGGGATGGCATCGGTGACCGTGTTGCTGGTGCGCGCGAACGAGAGCCCGTCCACGGTGAATGCCGCGTTCTGCGCGGCCTGGGTGGTGGTGAGGGAGAGCGCCGTCCCGTTCGTCCCCGTGGTCTGCACGTTCACCTTCAGCGCGTCGTCGGCGGTGCCGGTGAGCGGGTAGCCGGTGGCGGTGTTGGCGAGGGAGAGATAGCTGTTGGTGCCGTCGTTGAGCACCGTGGCCGTGACGCCCAGGCCGGCGCCGTTGATGGAGCCCGCCACGTCGGCCAGCGAGGAGCCGTCCGCGAGGGTGATGGGGTTGGAGGTCTTGCCCTGCACGGTGAGGGTCAGGGTGGCGCCGGCGACCGTCGCGTCGGAGGAGCTGTAGGCGTTGGAGAGCGCCTTGGCCGAGGTCGCCAAGTTCTTGACCTCGATGGCGTAGGACCCGGCGGCGGCGCCTGCGCCCGGAGTCGCGGAGAAGGCGACGTTCGAGGACGAAGCCTTGACCGAGAGGACGCCGCTCGACGCCAGCGAGGCGGCGGCGGTCTGGAGCGCGGAGATCTTGGAGGCGATGTCGCCGATCTGGCTCACCTGGGTCTGATACGCGCTCTGCTTTTGCTGCAAATCGGTGATGGGCTGCGACTCCAAGGTCACCAGCTTGTCGATCATGGTGCCCCAGTCGATTCCCGAGGCGATTCCGGTGGACTGAAAGACGGGGCTGGTGGCCATGGAGATTCCTCGCGCGACGGGCGCCGACGGTCGGTCGGGCCGGGAGACCCCGACCTATTTCTGCCATCGGCACGATCGGCCCCGGGGATAAGAAGGCCGTCGGGGGGGAGGCGCTGCTCGAGGACTTTGCAAGCCGCGCACCGAGCCTCGCGTCAGAGGCCTGTCGCCAATGCGGGGTTCAAGGCCTGACCGAGGCAGAATTCCGACGCGGCAGCTTTCTTCGGATTACTGCAGGAGCTTGAGCGCCAGCTGGGGGACCTGATTGGCCTGCGCGAGGACGCTGACGCCGGCCTGCATCAGGATTTGGGCGCGCGAGAGCTTGGAGCTCTCCTCGGCGACGTCGACGTCGCGGATGCGGCTGTTGGCGGCCGACAGATTCTCGGAGGCGCTCTGGATCTGCGCGATGACGTTGGTCAGCCGGTTGCCGGCGGCGCCGAGGTTGGCGCGGGCGCCGCTGATGACCTGGAGCGCGGAGTCGATGAGGGCGAGAGCGCTCTGGGAGGACGCCTGGGTCGAGAGCGAGAGCGCGCTGAAGGCGCCGTTGGCGCCCAATGCGGAGAGGGACACGTCCACCGTGGTCACCGAGATGCGGTCGTTCGCCGCCACGTTGCGAATGCCGATCTGGAAGGTGAGGACGTTGCCCGCCGAATTGAGGAGCGCCTGCCCGTTGTACTCGGTGGCCGAGGCGATGCGGTCGATCTCGGTCTTGAGCGCGTCGGACTCCTTCTGGATGTACGTGCGCTCGGTGTCGGAGACGCCGGCGGAAGCGGACTCCATGGCGAGCTCGCGCATGCGGGTGACGATGTTGGAGACCTCGTTGAGCGCGCCCTCGGCGGTCTGGATGACGCTGACGCCGTCCTGGGCATTGCGGGCGGCCTGGTCGTAGCTCTGGATCTGCGCCTCGAGGTTGACGCTGATGCCCAGGCCGGCGGCGTCGTCGCCCGCCTTGGTGATGCGGTAGCCGGACGAGAGCTTCGAGAGCGAGCTGTCGATGTCGGACTGCGTGGTGAACAGGTTCCGCTGCGCGTCCAGGGAGGCGATATTCGTGCGAATGCTCATCGACATGGCCGAGCTCCTCAGGTCCGTGCTGCCAGCTCGTCCATGGGTTCGTCACGCGCACCCAATGCGTTAAGCCCGCGGCGCGGGTCGGCCGGGACCTCGGTGGGGAGGCCGGCCCGGCGCCTCGCCTGGAGCAGGGCGCCGGGCCGCGAATGACGGGCTACTGGAGCAGCTTCAAGGCGAGCTGAGGGACCTGGTTGGCCTGGGAGAGGACGCTGACGCCGGCCTGCATGAGGATTCTGGGCGCGGGAGAGGGTGGAGGACTCCTCGGCGACGTCGACGTCGCGGATGCGGCTGTTGCCGGCGGAGAGGTTCTCGGAGGCGGTCTGGATTTGACTGATGACGTCGGTGAGGCGGTTGCCGGTGGCACCGAGGGAGGCGCGGGCGCCGGAGATGGTCTGGAGGGCGATGTCGATGGCGCTCAAGGCCAGCTGCGCGGAGGATTGGGTGGAGAGACTGAGGGCGCTGAAGCTGGGGCCGAGGGCGGAGAGGTTCACGTCGACGGTGGTGATGGCGATGCGGTCATTGGCGGCCACGTCGCGGATGCCGATCTGGAAGGTGAGGACCTGCGTGCCGTCGTTGAGGAGCTTGTTGCCGTTGTACTCGGTGGCGTCGGCGATGCGGTTGATCTCGGTCTTGAGCGCGTCGGACTCGTTCTGGATGTAGACGCGCTCGGTGTTGGAGACGCCGGCGGAGGCGGACTCCATGGCGAGCTCGCGGAGGCGGGTGACGATGTTGGAGACCTCGTTGAGGGCGCCCTCGGCGGTCTGCACGACGCTGATGCCGTCCTGGGCGTTGCGGGCGGCCTGGTTGTAGCTCTGGATCTGGGCCTCGAGGTTGACGCTGATGCCCAAACCGGCCGCGTCGTCTCCGGCCTTGGTGATGCGGTAGCCCGAGGACAACTTTGACAGCGAGCTGTCGATGGTCTGCTGCGTCTGGAAGAGGTTTCGCTGCGCGTCCAGTGAGGCGACGTTGGTGCGGACGGTCATTGCCATAGCCCGGCTCCTTCTTGATTAGCCCTGGTGTTTTTGCTTCCTCGCCCCTGGATTCGTCACGGGAGCGGGAACTCGTAAACCGGGGCTCGGGTTGGCAATTTCGAGGTAAAGGAAGGCGCGCGGCGGCCGTCATCGGCACGAGGCGGCGGAAGAATAAGCGGCCCGTTGAGATGACCGCGGGGCCCGGCTGGGCTTTGCCTCGGCTCCGAAGGTCCGAAGGAGAAAATGAACGGCCCGGTTGTGGAGGCCGCGGGCCTGCCCGGGCTTCGCCTCGGCTCCGAAGGTCCGAAGTTCCGAGGGAGAAAAGACGGCCCCGCGGTTGAGGAGACCGCGGGCTTGCCCGGGCTTCGCCGAGGGAGAAAGGAGGGCCCCGTCGTGGAGGCCGCTGGCCTGCCCGGGCTTCGCCTCGGCTCCGAAGGTCCGAAGCTCCGAGGGAGAAAGGACGGCCCGGTCGTGGGGCCGCGGGCCTGCCTGGACTTCGCCGAGGGAGAAAAGACGGCCCCGCGGTTGAGGAGACCGCGGGACCTGCCTGGACTTCGTCGAGGGAGAAAAGACGGCCCCGCGGTTGAGGAGACCGCGGGACCTGCCTGGACTTCGTCGAGGGAGAAAAGGCGCCCCCGCGGTCCTGGAGACCGCGGGCCTGCCTGGGCTTCGCCGATGGAGAAAAAACGGCCCCGCGGTTGAGGAGACCGCGGGGCCTGCCGGACTACAACCTCGGGGGCTAGCCGAGGAGGATTTGAAAGACCGGCGAAGAAGAAAAGTTACTGGAGCAGCTTCAAGGCGAGCTGAGGGACCTGGTTGGCCTGGGAGAGGACGCTGACGCCGGCCTGCATGAGGATTTGGGCGCGCGAGAGGGTGGAGGACTCCTCGGCGACGTCGACGTCGCGGATGCGGCTGTTGCCGGCGGAGAGGTTCTCGGAGGCGGTCTGGATCTGACTGATGACGTCGGTGAGGCGGTTGCCGGTGGCACCGAGGGAGGCGCGGGCGCCGGAGATGGTCTGGAGGGCGATGTCGATGGCGCTCAAGGCCAGCTGCGCGGAGGATTGGGTGGAGAGACTGAGGGCGCTGAAGCTGGGGCCGAGGGCGGAGAGGTTCACGTCGACGGTGGTGATGGCGATGCGGTCATTGGCGGCCACGTCGCGGATGCCGATCTGGAAGGTGAGGACCTGCGTGCCGTCGTTGAGGAGCTTGTTGCCGTTGTACTCGGTGGCGTCGGCGATGCGGTTGATCTCGGTCTTGAGCGCGTCGGACTCGTTCTGGATGTAGACGCGCTCGGTGTTGGAGACGCCGGCGGAGGCGGACTCCATGGCGAGCTCGCGGAGGCGGGTGACGATGTTGGAGACCTCGTTGAGGGCGCCCTCGGCGGTCTGCACGACGCTGATGCCGTCCTGGGCGTTGCGGGCGGCCTGGTTGTAGCTCTGGATCTGGGCCTCGAGGTTGACGCTGATGCCCAAACCGGCCGCGTCGTCTCCGGCCTTGGTGATGCGGTAGCCCGAGGACAACTTTGACAGCGAGCTGTCGATGGTCTGCTGCGTCTGGAAGAGGTTTCGCTGCGCGTCCAGTGAGGCGACGTTGGTGCGGACGGTCATTGCCATAGCCCGGCTCCTTCTTGATTAGCCCTGGTGTTTTTGCTTCCTCGCCCCTGGATTCGTCACGGGAGCGGGAACTCGTAAACCGGGGCTCGGGTTGGCAATTTCGAGGTAAAGGAAGGCGCGCGGCGGCCGTCATCGGCACGAGGCGGCGGAAGAATAAGCGGCCCGTTGAGATGACCGCGGGGCCCGGCTGGGCTTTGCCTCGGCTCCGAAGGTCCGAAGGAGAAAATGAACGGCCCGGTTGTGGAGGCCGCGGGCCTGCCCGGGCTTCGCCTCGGCTCCGAAGCTCCGAGAGAGAAAAAGCGCCCCCGCGGTCGTGGGGACCGCGGGCCTGCCTGGGCTTCGCCGATGGAGAAAAAACGGCCCCGCGGTTGAGGAGACCGCGGGCCTGCCTGGACTTCGCCGAGGGAGAAAAAGCGCCCCCGCGGTCCTGGAGACCGCGGGCCTGCCTGGACTTCGTCGAGGGAGAAAAGACGGCCCCGCGGTTGAGGAGGCCGCGGACCTGCCTGGACTTCGCCGAGGGAGAAAAAGCGCCCCCGCGGTCCTGGAGACCGCGGGACCTGCCTGGACTTCGTCGAGGGAGAAAAGGCGCCCCCGCGGTCCTGGAGACCGCGGGCCTGTTTGGGCTTCGCCGATGGAGAAAAAACGGCCCCGCGGTTGAGGAGACCGCGGGGCCTGCCGGACTACAACCTCGGGGGCTAGCCGAGGAGGATTTGAAAGACCGGCGAAGAAGTAAAGCTACTGCAGAAGCTTCAAGGCGAGCTGAGGGACCTGGTTGGCCTGGGAGAGGACGCTGACGCCGGCCTGCATGAGGATTCTGGGCGCGCGAGAGGGTGGAGGACTCCTCGGCGACGTCGACGTCGCGGATGCGGCTGTTGCCTGCGGAGAGGTTCTCGGAGGCGGTCTGGATCTGACTGATGACGTCGGTGAGACGGTTGCCGGTGGCACCGAGGGAGGCGCGGGCGCCGGAGATGGTCTGGAGGGCGATGTCGATGGCACTCAAGGCCAGCTGTGCTGAGGACTGGGTGGAGAGGCTGAGCGCGCTGAAGCCGGAGCCGAGGGCGGAGAGGTTCACGTCGACGGTGGTGATGGCGATGCGGTCGTTGGCGGCGACGTCGCGGATGCCGATCTGGAAGGTGAGGACCATCGTGCCGTCGTTGAGGAGCTTGTTGCCGTTGTACTCGGTAGCGTCGGCGATGCGGTTGATCTCGGTCTTGAGCGCGTCGGACTCGTTCTGGATGTAGACGCGCTCGGTGTTGGAGACGCCGGCGGAGGCGGACTCCATGGCGAGCTCGCGGAGGCGGGTGACGATGTTGGAGACCTCGTTGAGGGCGCCCTCGGCGGTCTGCACGACGCTGATGCCGTCCTGGGCGTTGCGGGCGGCCTGGTTGTAGCTCTGGATCTGGGCCTCGAGGTTGACGCTGATGCCCAAACCGGCCGCGTCGTCTCCGGCCTTGGTGATGCGATAGCCCGAAGACAACTTCGACAGCGAGCTGTCGATGGTCTGCTGCGTCTGGAAGAGGTTTCGCTGCGCGTCCAGTGAGGCGACGTTGGTGCGGACGGTCATTGCCATAGCCCGGCTCCTTCTTGATTAGCCCTGGTGTTTTTGCTTCCTCACCCCTGGATTCGTCACGGGAGCGGGAACTCGTAAACCGGGGCTTGGGCTGGCGATTTCCGGCTAAAGCAAACCCGGAGTGGGCCCGGGATTGGCTCGGTCCGCTCGCGCGATAAGCTCCGAGGACGCTCGTGCGCTCGGCACCGGAGCGAGCGTTCTCTCGCCCTCGCCCGCCTTCTGATAGAAGCAGCGCGCATGGCCGACTTCGCGCTCTTTCTCCTCACCTGCGCGTGGGGGACGACGTTCCTCCTGGTGAAGAACGCCGTGGCCCAGACGTCGGTCGGCGTCTTTCTCTCGCTTCGCTTCGGGGTGGCCGCGCTGGCGGTCGGCGCGGTCGCCCTCTGGCGCCGCGACCGGCCGACCCCAGGGGTCTGGCGTCACGGCCTTCAGCTCGGGCTCGCGATGTGGGCTGGCTTTGCGTTCCAGACCGCCGGCTTGCGCTATACGACGCCGTCGCGCTCGGCATTCCTCACCGGCCTCTCGGTGCTTCTCGTGCCTTTCATCTCGCGCTTCCTCTACGGTCGACGCGCGCCCGCGACCTCGTGGGCCGGCGTAGCCATGGCGGTGCTCGGGCTGATTGCGCTCTACCGAGACTCCATCGGCGAGGCGGTTCGGTTCGGCGACCTCCTCACGCTCGCCTGCGCGGTCGCCTACGGCTTCCAGGTCGTCTGGACGAGCGAGTACTCTCCGCGCCACCCGCTGGCGCTGCTCACGCTCGTGCAGATTGGCGCCACGTTCGTGCTGAGCCCGCTCTTGCTGCCGTTCGAGGAGGTCCGGTTCGGCGGCGGGGCGACGCTTTGGGGCACGGCTGCGTTCACCGGCCTCGCGATGACCGCCGGGGCCTTCTTCGTCATGAACTGGGCCCAACGCCGCACGTCGGCGGTGAGGGCTGCGCTCATCTATTCGCTCGAGCCGGTGAGCGCGTCCCTCTTCTCGTGGGCGCTGGGCGGGGAAGTGCTCGGTCGCGCCCACCTCGTGGGCGGGGGGCTCATCCTCATGGGAGTGCTGGTGGGCGAGCTCGGAGGCGCGCTCGTGGCGCGAAGGAAGGGCGACCGTCGAGAGCGCGTTCCAACGCCCGGCGGCGCGCCCAGGCAGAACCGGGGCCGTTGAGGCTCGCCGGCCGATGGCGTGCGCGCCCGCAAAACAAGCGCCGCCCGGCGAGCTCTCGTTGAAGGGGAGCGCGCGGGGCGGCGTGGGCCGAAGGTCTCGGCCTTGAGGACCGTCGCTACTGGAGCAGCTTGAGCGCCGACTGCGGCGTCTGGTTCGCCTGGGCCAAGACGGAGACGCCCGCCTGCATGAGGATTTGCGAGCGCGTCAGCTGCGAGCTCTCCTCCGCCACGTCGACGTCGCGGATTCGGCTGTTGGCGGCGGAGAGGTTCTCCGACGCGCTCTGAATCTGGCTGATCACGTCGGTGAGCCGGTTGCCGGCGGCGCCCAAGGTCGCACGGGCGCCCGAGATCGTCTCCAGCGCCGAGTCGATGAGGCTCAGGGCCGACTGCGACGCGCCTTGCGTCGAGAGCGAGAGCGCGCTGAAGTTCGCTCCCAAGGCGCTCAGCTTCACGTCCACCGTCGTCACCGTGATCCGGTCGTTGGCCGCTACGTTGCGGATGCCGATTTGGAAGGTGAGCTGCGTGCCCGCGCCGTTGAGCAGGGCCTGGCCGTTGTACTCGGTGGCGTCGGCGATCCGGTTGATCTCCGTCTTGAGCGCCGTGCTCTCGTTCTGGACGTACGTCCGCTCGGTGTCGGAGACACCGGCAGACGCCGACTCCATGGCCAGCTCGCGCATGCGGGTCAGGATGTTCGAGACCTCGTTGAGCGCTCCTTCCGCGGTCTGCACGACCGAGATGCCGTCCTGGGCGTTGCGCGAGGCTTGGTTGTAGCTGCTGATCTGGGCCTGCAGGTTGACGCTAATGCCCAGGCCTGCGGCGTCGTCTCCGGCCTTGGTGATGCGGTAGCCCGAGGACAACTTTGACAGCGAGGTGTCAATTTGATTCTGGGGTCTGGAACAAGTTGCGCTGCGCGTCCAATGAAGCGACGTTGGTACGAATGGTCATTGACATGACCGTCTCCTCTCACGGGGTTTGTGGGCGCTGCCTCCTCGAAAGTCAGTTCGTCACGCTGCGGCCGCGACTTAAGGCCGAGCCCCGCGCTCCTCGATCGGCCGCCGAATGCGCTCGCAGCCGCTTAATGGATTTCCGGCGCGCGCCGAAGAGAAGCGTGCAGGGGTAGCGCGCTTCGGTGAGTGCGCAGCCCTCGCAACGCCGGGCTCGAAGCACGCAGCAGAGGAAGGCCTGATTCCCAAGGCCTTGGGCTTCCAAGAACAAGTCAAGGCGCAGCGCGACTCTCGGTGGGGTCGCGGTCCGCCTGAGGCGAGTGGCCCGCAAAAGCAACGCCCCGCATCCTCTCGGTGCGGGGCGTCGTGTCGGGGCGCAGTCTATTGAGTTGAGAGTGGACGAAGTGTTAGCCCAGCAGCTTCAGCGCGACCTGAGGCTGCTGGTTGGCTTGGGCCAAAACGGAGACGCCGGCTTGCTCCAAGATCTGCGAGCGCGTGAGCATCGAGGTTTCCTCCGCGACGTCGACGTCGCGGATTCGGCTGTTCGCCGCCGAGAGGTTCTCCGACGCGCTCTGGATTTGGCTGATCACGTCGGTGAGCCGGTTGCCCGCGGCGCCGAGCGTTGCGCGCGCCCCGGAGACCTTCTCTATGGCGGCGTCGATGAGGCCCAGGGCGCTCTGCGCGCCCGCCTGCGTGGAGAGCGAGAGCGCGCTGAAGCCGCTCCCCAAGTTGCTGAGCTTCACGTCCACCGTGGTCACCGAGATGCGGTCGTTGGAGGACACGTCTCGAATGCCGATCTGGAAGGTGAGCTGTGTGCCGGAGTTGTTGAGCAGCGCGACGCCGTTGTACTCCGTGGCGTCAGCGATCCGATTGATTTCGGATTTGAGCTGCGTGCTCTCATTCTGGACGTACGCGCGCTCGGTGTCGGAGACGCCGGCCGAGGCCGACTCCATTGCGAGCTCGCGCATGCGGCTGAGGATGTTCGAGACTTCGTTGAGCGCACCCTCGGCGGTCTGCGTGACCGAGACGCCGTCCTGGGAGTTGCGCGCGGCCTGGTTGTAGCTGCTGATCTGGGCCTCGAGGTTGACGCTGATGCCGAGGCCTGCCGCGTCGTCGCCGGCTTTGGTGATGCGGTAGCCGGAGGACAGCTTCGACAGTGCGCTGTCGATGTCGTTCTGAGTATTGAAGAGGTTTCTCTGTGCGTCCAAAGAAGAGACGTTGGTGCGAATGGTCATTGCCATGATGGTGCTCCTCCAATTGCGTGCTTCGCATACGTCCCGACAACCTTTCCATCGGCACGTTTCGCAATGGACTTAAGGGTCCCTTAAGGAAGTAGGATCGCGTGCCGAGGGTGCGTCGCTTACCCGGGGCGCGATTCGAGGCGCCGCCGGTGCTTGCGACGCCTGCGGTCGGCGCCGCCCCGTTGCTCCGGGGCGGAAGGGACCTCGGGCCGGCGGCGCTCTCTCGTGACTTTTTCTAGGGTCCTACCCGCGGAACGCGCGGCGCACATGCGCCTGCAGCCTGCGCAGCGCGAGCGAGCGCGCGTACAGGCGCCAAAGGCCTGCCGTGGGCTTGTGGGAGAGCTCGACGCGGACGCTTCGCACGGCGATGCGCCCGCTCGACCCCGCCGGCCAGGCGGACAAGGCGCTCTGTGCGGCCGCCTCCCAGCCCAGCGGCTGGCCGCGGCCGAAGCGCTCGCCCTGAAGCTGGACCTGCAGGGCGAACGGCAGCTCGCCGGCGACGTCCACCTCGACGCTGGTCTCCGAGGCTTCGGGGCCATAACGGCCCATGGCGAGCTCGAGCTCCTTCGAGTACCGCACCGAGAGGAGCATCGGCGACGGCTCTTGGCGCAGGAGCGCCTGCGCCTCGGCGATGTACTCGGCCAGAACCGCCAGGGGCACGTCCTCGCGGAGCTGGAGCCCCTGCGGATCGACGTAGAGAATGCCGGCCCGCTCGCCCGTGAACCGGATCGCGTGGCAGACGATGGTCGCGCGGTGGCCGAGGCTCGAGACCCTTAGGTTGTCCTCGGCCCAGGGCGACAGGTCCGGCGCCTCGGGGTCCGGGTAGCAGAGCCTCGGCCGGGCCGCGAAGCGGTCGAGCTTGAAGCGCCGCAGGCCGCTCTCGGACAGGTAGAGCACCCGCCCACCAGCCTCGAGCGCCGGCGGCGCCCCCATCAGCTCGCCCGGTCGCACGAACTGAAGCGCCCGCGTGAGGCGCGCCGCGGCCGGGTGCACGTCGCCGGTCGCCCCGTGAACCTCCACCGCATTGCCGCGCGACGCCTCGCGAACCGCGAGATCCACCGCCTCGTCGGGCGAGACCTTGCGCGCCGAGGGCCTGCCTTTAGGGCGCAGCAGCAGGACCACGCACTCGCCGAATCCGTAACGGCGCTCCGCGCCGCGGTTGAGCGGGTCGTGGGGGCTGCCTTTGGCGGTCGGGTCGGGCTGGAGAACGATGAAGAGCGACCGGCCTTCGCTCGGTTTCAGAAACCGGCTGCCGACGAGCCGCCAGACGCGATCGTCGGTCACGTCCTGCGGGAGCCGCCCGGTGACCCGCACGATGAGAGAGACGGCGCGCACCAGGGCCTGCTCCGCCCATCGGCCGCGGCTGAGGAGCGCTTGCGAGGGGTCGCGCACTTCGAAGCTGGGCCCCGGCCGCGGCACGAGCTGTAGCAGCGGCACCCTGCCTCGGCCGGCCTCCACGGAGCGCAGCGCCTGCGCCAGGGCTTGCGCCAAAACCTTGGGGACCCCCGCACCGATGACGTCGCGACGGAGCTGCTTCTTGAGCTCCACCCGGCCAGGCGGAGGCGCGCGGCGGACCGCCGACGCCGCGGCCCGCGCCAACCGCCGGCCCAGCTCCAGCACCTCGGCGGTGCTGGCCGGGCCCGCGAGCGCCAGGCCACCGAAGCCTTGGGTCGTCGGCAGGGCGCGCTGCGCGGCCAAGCCTCGGGTGCGCAGGTTCGTGGTGCAGGAGGCGAGGAGCCGGTAGAGGAGGTCCTCCTCGACGTCCGCCGCGCTCGCCCAGGCGGCGCAGAAGAGGTCCGGGTCGGCCAGCTCGGCGGGCCGCAGCCCCTGCTCGAGGGCGCGCTTGAGGGCGGCGGACGGGGACGGCGCGCTCCGTCCAGCCATGAGCAGAAGCGCGTTCTCGCAGAACGGCGAGGGCGCGCGCGCCGCCAGCCGCGCGAGGGCCGCGCAGCCGACCTCGCTCTTGGCCCGCCGCTCGTCCTCCCAAAGCTCCTTCGGAATCTTGCCCGCAATGAGGGCGCCGAAAGGCAAGGCGTGCAGGAGCGGCTCCGCCGTAAAGTCCGCGCTGGTGGTCGGGAGCACGGCGAGCTGCATGGGCACGCCGGCGTTGGAGAGGATCTCCTGGCAGGCCGTCAGGCGCGCGTGAAGCCGCTCGAGCTCGTGGGGCCCAGCGCCCTGGGCGGCGAGCGCGTAGGTGTGCAGGCCGTCGGGGGCGGGCGTCGTGAACAGCGCGGAGACCAGTCGCCGGCCCCGCTGGCGGGAGATGGGCGGCGGCAAGTCGAAGGCCCGCGCCACCACCCCCCAGCAGCGGCGGGCGCCCATTCCCTCGATCCCAGGCGGCTCACCCCGGAGGTCGCGGTAGGGGAAGCTGGCCTCCAGGAGCGCGGGCAAGAGCCGCAGCGAGAGCGCGCTCTTATACGGCAGGGAGCTGCGCAGCCACCGCGCGCGCCAGCGCATCATGGCCGACATGCGCTCGGCGGAGGCGACCCCCGAGCGCGGCGGGCCGGCGGAGAGGTCCAGCTCTAGGATTCGGGTCGCCATAGCCGGAGGTCACTCGACATGAGGGCCCGGCGTTTGTTTGCTCGGGCGCCCGTGTCGGGGGCTCCGGTGGGCCTCCCCAAGAGCCTAACTCAGCTTGTCCAGGAGCGTCAGTTGGAAGCTCTGGGAAGCGGCGGACAGCGAGGCGTCGAGCGCTCGCTGGGCGAGCGCTAGGCGGCTCGAGGCGTCGATGGCGTCGGCGTCCACCTCGTCGCTCGCCCGCTTCTTCTCCGCGTCGCTCGCGGTCTGAGCCGTGGTGGTGGCGGTGTTGAGCACCGACTCGATGGCCCCCGCTTGGGTCCGCGCGTTGGCGACCTGGCTGATGGACTCGATCCAACGGGTCGAGCGCCGCCTGGATGCCGGCGAGGTCGTTGTTCGAGAGCGCGGTGCCCAAGGTCTGCAGCGCCGCAAGCGCGTCGGTGCCTCCGCCCGCGCCCTTGGCCATGACATCGGCGCGGATACTGGCGTCCTGCAGGACGCCCGGGGCGATCTCCACTTGCCGAACCGCGGTGTCGCCCTGGTAGTTGCCCGCGGGGTCGAACGGCGGCGCCGAATCGAGGTTCCCGCCGAAGACGTAGCGGTTCTCGACGCGGGTGTTCAGCAGCGCGACAGCCTGCTGAACGAGGGTGGAGACCTCGTTGGCGCCCACCGAGCGCTGGTCGGCGCTGTACGTGGAGTTCGCGAACTGCACCGCGAGCTCGCGGGCGCGGCTGAAGATATCGGAGATGCCCGAGAGGGCGTTGTCGGCGGAGCTGATCTCGTCGCTGGCGCTCCGGGTCGAGGAGACGAGGGCCGAGTAGCGCGACTGGCCCAGCCGCTCGGGCACGAGCAGGCCCGCGGCGACCGGGTCGTCCCCCGGGTGCTCGAAGCGGACGCCGGAGGAGACCTCTTGGCTCGCCTCTTCCATCTTGTCCCGCGCGCGCCCGGCATTGGCGGACGCCGAGTCATAGAGCATTCGGTCGGAGACGCGCATGGCCCAGCACTCCTTCGTTGCCGTGGGCTCACTTGATCTGCATGAGGGTCTCGAGCATGTCGCTCGAGGTGGTGATCACCTTGCTCACCGCCTCGAACGCGCGCTGGGCCTTCTGGAGGTTGACGAGCTCCTCGTCCACCGAGACGCCCGAGGTGGAGTCGCGCATTTTCAGGAGGTGGTCCTTGACGGCGCCCTCGTTGTCGCTGGTCGCCTTGGCCTGGCTCGACACGGCCCCGAAGGCGGAGGTCAGCGACGAGACCTCCGCGCCTGGGTTGAGGCCGGCGGAGAGCACGGTGTTCTCGGTGTCAATCATCTGGAAGAGGTTCGTGGCGTCGCCGGGGACGCCCGCCGCGGTGCTGGCGGCGCCGAGGACGCCGGGGTCGGCGGTCACCGCCGCGTCGACCGCGAGGGTCGAGGCGGCGCCGTCGGCGGTCGCGCCCACGTCGAAGAGCGGCCTCCCGGTCGCGCCGTCGAGGCCGTAGCCAGCCTGCTGCACGGTGTTGACGGCGTTGGCGAGGTCGAATGCCAAGGTGTCGACGCCGGACTCGGCGTCCTTGAGAGCGCCGTCGCGCGCGCTCAATAGGCCGCCGAGGGTCCCTCCCAACGTCCCGCTGGCGTAGGGACCGCTCCCGTCGGCCTTGACCATTTGAAGCGCGACGTGGCCTCCGTTCGTGGGGTCGCCCAACGCGGAGAGCGAGGCGGAATGGTCCGCCGTGACCAACGTCGTCCCGTCGGGCAGGGCCATGGAGACATTCCCCGAACCGTCCGGGACCGGGACGGCGCCGGTGAGCTCGGCGAGGCGATCTTGAAGGGTCTGCCGCGCGTCCAGCAGGTCGTTGGGCTCGCCGCCGCCGGCGCGCCCCTCGAAGATCTTCTTGTTCAGGTCTGCCATCTGCGCGGCATCGGAGTTCACCTCGGTCAAGTAGCTGGTGACCTGGCTGTCCACCGCCGTCCGCGCGTCGGAGATCCCCTTGGCCGTGCTCTTGAACGACAGCGCCAGATTGCTGGAGGCGTTGACGGCCGCCTGGCGGAGGACCGAGTCGCCGGGGTTCTGCGACATCGCCCGGAGCGCCGAATAGAAGTTCCCCAGGGACGCGGTCAAGCCGCCCTGCAGGTCGGCGTCGAGGACGTGCACCGAGCCGAGCGTGTCCGACTCGGCCGTGGCGCTGGCCGTCGCCGCGAGCGACGCCGGGATCTGCGCTTCGACGAAGCGATCGCGCGCCTGCGTCACGGCGCCGACGGTGACGCCGCGCCCGACCCAAATGCCGCCTCCGCCTGAGCGGGGAGCTCGGCCTCCAGAGTGGCGCTCTGGCGGGAGTAGCCCGGCGTGTCGACGTTCTCGAGGTTGTGGCTCGCAGTGGCCGTAGCGACGCGCTGCGCCCCCAGGCTCGAGGCGCCTTGCGACAGAACGGCCATCAAGTCGGCCATGGCTTCAGAATCCTCAGCGAATGCGTGGCGCGATCTCCGGCGGGAGCCAGGTTGTATCCGCGGCGGTCGTAGGCCTTGGGCAGCAAAGCGAGAGCGGTCAAGTAGCCTTGCACGCAGGCGAGGGCGCGCTCGGCCATCGAGCGGTTGAGGGAGTCCATCTTGGCGAGGGCGGCGGCCAGGGCTCGAATCTCCCCGAAGGTCCGGCTGAGGGCGGCGGCGCCTTCTGGGAGGATGGCGGCGAGGGAGGCGAGGGTGATTTCGGTCAGCGCGTGCTCGCGGGCGGCTTCCGTGAGCTCGGCGGCGATTCGGCGCTCGAGCTGACCGGCGAGCGCGTTAAATTCGAGCCGGTGAGCGGCGCTCTCGAGGAGCCGCCCGGAGTCCATCGCCCGGAGCAGCTCGCGGTCGCCGCGCGCTCGCTCGACTTCGCGGGCGAGCGCGTCTCTGAGCTCTCCGGACTTCGCGATGGCGGCGTCGAGTCCCATGGTTCTTCCGTGACGTGGGCGGTCGAGTGCAGGGCCGTAACGGGATTCGCGCTACCGCTTCAGCATCGCCTGCAGCTTGGCGATGACCTCGGCGTCGTCGAGGATCTGCTGGGCAATCTTCTGCGGGTCGGGCTTGTACGTGCCCTGCCGAACCGCGGTGGCCAGCGCCGCCACGACCTGCGATCGGCTCGCGTTCGTGTTGGCCTGTGCCGTAGCGACCGCCTTCGCGACGTCCTCCGACTGCGAGGTGGAGACCTTCTCCTCGCGGTCTTCGACGCTCCCGCTCGCCTTCGCTTGCTTCTTGGAACCTGCGACCAGTGCCAGCTGGTCGATGTTGCTTGCGTCCTGGATCTTCATGACATCGCCTCCGCTTCTTGATGCCGCCTCGCTCTATTCCTGCCCTGCCTGGTCTTCGTCACGAACGCCATAAGCCTTAAGGACTCTGCTGGGATCGACGGGTTTTCCACCGTTGCGCACCTCGAAATGCAGGTGAGCGCCGTTGGCCATTCCGGTGTGTCCGACCTTCGCGATGGCCTGTCCCTTCTTCACCGTCGCACCTTCCTCGACCAAGAGCTGAGAGGCATGTCCGTAGAGCGTCGTCATGCCGCCGCCATGGTCAATCTCCACTGCAAATCCGTAGCCACCTCGCGCACCTGCGCGGCGTACCACTCCGTCGCCGGCCGCGAGGATCGGCGTCCCTTCTGCGGCTCCGACGTCCACCCCCGTGTGCTGCTCGAGGTGCCCATCGAAGGGGTCCGACCGACTTCCGTACCCGCTGGTGATTCGACTCGAATCCGGCCACGAGATGAGGGGCCTCGGCGCTAAAGTCCCCTTGATGAGGGGTGCCCGTCTGAGGGGGGACGGCGGACTGCCCAACAGGGGTGTTTGTCTGGGGTGTGAGGGACCCATCGAGCTGAGCGGCGAGGCCGAGCCCGCCGGCGCTGGCGACCGCGTCTGCGAGCGCTTCGGCGAAGAGGTCGGCGCGCACGGAGGAGCCGGCGACATCGGAGCCCTTGAACGCGCCGGTGGCCGTGAGGAGCTGCTTGATCACCAGCGCCTCGAGTTGCCGGGAGGCCTCCTTGGCGTCCGTGGGCCGGGACTGGGCGCCGCCGATGGAGCTGAACATGCCCATCAGAGCACCTCGAGGTCGGCGTCGAGAGAGCCGGCGGCCTTGAGCGCCTGGAGAATGGCGACCAGGTCGCGCGGCGCGGCGCCCAGCGCGTTGAGCGCCTTGGCGAGGTCGTCGACCGAGGCGGCGGACGGGAGCGCGACAGCGCCGCGGCCGGCCTCGCTCGCCGAGAGCGAGGCGGAGTGCGTGACCGTGGTCTGCCCCTGCGAGGCGAAAGCCGAGGGCTGCGACACGTTGGCGGCCTGCTGGATGGTCACGTGGAGGCCGCCGTGGGCGACCGCCGCCGCCCGCAGGCGCACGCCCTCGCCGGCGACGACGGTGCCGGTGCGCTCGCTGACCACGACCTTGGCGCGGCGGTCCGCCTCCACTTCGAGGAGCTCGACCTTGGCGACGAGTCCGACCGGGTCCGCCTTGAACGCGTCAGGGACCTGCACCTCGACCGCCGCGGGGTCGATCGCCCGGGCGCCCTTGTCCCCCAGTCCGGTGTTGATGGCCTCGGCGATGCGGCTGGCGGTGGTGAAATCGGGCGACTTGAGCACGAGGACGAGCGGCCCCTTGCCCAGGTCGACGAGCACCGGCTTCTCGACCATCGCGCCTTGAGGGATGCGGCCCGAGGTGGGCGTGTTCTTCTGCGCGAACGACCCCGCGGAGCCCGCCTGATAGCCGCCGAGCTGCACGGGCCCCTGGGCGACCGCGTGGACCTGACCGTCGCCGCCCTGCAGCGGGGTGATGACGAGCACGCCACCGGCGAGCGAGCGGGCGTCGCCCATGGAGCCGACGCTCACGTCGAGCTTGGTGCCAGGCCGGGCGAAGGGCGGCAGGCGCGTGGTGACCATGACCGCGGCGACGTTGCGCACGCGCACGTCCAACGGGTTCACGCGGATGCCCAGGCGGCCGAGCATGCCGGCGATCGACTGGTTGGTGAAGAAGACGCGCTCCGAGTCGCCGGAGCCGGCGAGCCCCACCACCAGGCCGTAGCCGTAGAGCTCGTTCTCGCGCACGCCCTGCACCTC
This sequence comes from uncultured delta proteobacterium, assembly GCA_963772225.1. GTDB lineage: Bacteria > Myxococcota > Myxococcia > Myxococcales > UBA5297 > CAVYWD01. The sequence continues at coordinate 303,416 of CAVYWD010000002.1, forward strand.
GGCCAGCTCCTTGATGCGCGACGGCGCGGCCCGGGCGGAGCCCGCGAGGACCATACCAACCGTGAAGGCGAGGAGGCGCGCGCGCATGGTCAAGCTCTAGAACGGCCAGATCCAGCCGAGGTACTTCTGCAGGAAGCCTTGGTGCTGGTTGTCGGTGAGGGTCCCGCGGCCGGTGAACTCAATCTCCGCGTCGGCGACCATGCTGCTCTTGACGCTGTTCTCCTGGTCGATGTCGATGGGCCGGACCACGCCGGAGATGTAGAAGTGCTGCTCCTCGCTGTTGACCAGCACCACCCGGTGGCCCTCGATGAAGAGGTTCCCGTTGGGCAGGACCGTGCGCACGATGGCGGGGACCGTGGCGGTGAGGTGCTCGGTGCGGGCGGTGGACCCGTCGCCCTGGAACGAGCTCTGGGCCGCGCCACTGATCAGCGGGTTGAGGCCGGGGACGACGCGCTGGAGCTTGGCGATGGCCCCGAGGAACTCGGTGATCTGCGCGGCGGTGCTGGAGTTGCGCGTCAGGTCGGTGTTGGCGGTGCGGGCCGCGTCGGCGATCTCCTCCACCTTGACGACCACCAGGTCGTTGACGCGCAGCGCGCGGGCGTCGGTGAAGAGCTGGGAGGCCGGCTGGCTCTCGCTCCAGAGGCTGCCGGGGCTCTGGGCCGCCTCGCTCTTGCTGGACGGCTCCGGGAGCTCATACTGGCGGTGCTTTGGCGTGTAATTGCCGATGTGCGACGGGGCGCAGCCGAGGGAAGCGGCGAGGGCCAGAGCGAGCGAGGAGGGCTTCACGGGATCACCACCACCAGCTGCCGGTCGATGAGCTGTCCTTCCACGCGGCGGCCGCTGGGGAGCTGTGCACAAGCTCTGCCACGGGGGCAGGCGTCGTGCTCGGACCCGAGCGCCGAGGAATCGCGAAGAGCATCGCCTGCAGAAACGCGGAGATGGCGAGCAGAGTCGATTGGAGCTCACAACCTCGCGAGGCTTCGCGGCGCCGCAGCGATGACGCTCGCCAGAACGCTGACGCGAGCGCCCTCGACCTTCGAAAAACGAAGATCGGTTTCGCGGCCCAAAGGCGCGCTGCGAATTCCCTGCTCCGCCATTCAGGGCGAAACCCGCCTTGACTGTGTCGGTACACGCGCTTAGGCTCCGGTTATCCGCTACGCCCGTAGGCGGGCACGTATGCTCCCCCGCTGCCCAACCAGCAGCGGGGGGTTCTTTTGCCGGAGGGGGCTCCGTGAAGAGACTCGCGCTGCTTATCGACGGGGGATACCTGCGCGTTCTGTGCAGGGAGGGCGGGCGAAAGTACGATCCGCCCTACATCGAGAAGATCGCTCATGCCTGCTTGGCGGCCGACGAGGAGTTCTTACGCATCCTCTACTATGACTGCGCGCCGTTCAGCGGGACGGCGAAGCTCCCGGTTTCGAAGCAGCCCTTCCAGTTCTCTGGAACGGACGATTGGTTGCGCGAGCTCGGCCAGCGTGAGCTCTTCGCCATTCGCAAGGGCATCTTGAAATTCCGCGGTTGGATTCCAAAGTCGCTTCCCGCAGGTCAAGCGCCTTTGGACGACGCCGATTTTGTGCCGTCGTTTCAGCAGAAAGGCGTGGATATGCGCATTGGGCTCGATATCGCGTGGAATCGAGCAATCACGCCGTCGACCGGATCGGCCTATTGACCGGGGATACCGATCTCATCCCGGTCATGAAACACGCGAGGCGCTCCGGCCTTCAGGTGGTCAGCATGGTGTTTCCCGGAAAGAGCCCGAGCAAGGAGCTGCTGGAGCACGCGGATCTCAGGCGGTCGATTGCCTGGCCCACCGCCTGAAGTCGCGCCGAGCTTCTCTCCCGTGCAGCACGGTGCTTCACGGGATCACCACCACCAGCTGCCGGTCGATGAGCTGTCCTTCCACGCGGCGGCCGCTGGGGAGCTGTGCACAAGCTCTGCCACGGGGGCAGGGGACGGCGGTTCCCTCGAGCGCGACGTCGACCGGGCCGCGCCGCAGGACCACGGCCACGGGCTGGCCAGGCTCGGGCACCGACGGGTCGAGAAGGTGGTCGGGCTCGAGCATCTGGCCGGCGGCCAGCGATTGCGCGGCCTTGGCGCCCTTGGGGATGGAGAAGACGGGCTGGCGAAACGACCGGAGCTCGCGCTCCTCGAGCCGCGTCGCGCCCTCGAGCGGCTCGCCGCGGTGGACGGCGCGCGCCGCGGCCATGACGCTCGCCACGAGCTTGACGCGCGCCCAGGCCCAACCCTGGCAGGGACGGCCGCGGCCGTCGGCGCCGGAGAGCCGGAGGGCCACCTGTCCAGAGCCGAGCAAGCGCCTGTCGGCGGCGGCGGACGTGGGCGCGCAGGTGGCGTCGAGGCGCGGCCGATAGTCGAGGAGCTCGGCGCGCGCCCCGGGAATGGCCACCGCGTCGGCTGTGGCGCGCTCGGCGAGCGCGCGGCCTGCGTCGGCCGGCGCGCCAACCATGAGCGCGAGGAGGAGGAGGGCGGGCATCGGCTAGCGCAGCGTGGTGAGCTTCTGGAGCATCTGGTCGGCGGTCTGGATGACCTTGGAGTTGAGCTCGTAGGCGCGCTGGGTGGAGATCATGTCGACCATCTCCTCGACCGCCTTGACGTTGGCCTCTTCGAGGTTGCCTTGGGAGACGGAGCCCAGCCCCTTGTCGCCCGGCTTGCCGCGCGTCGGGTCCCCGCTCGCCACCGTGGGCGCGTACAGGTTGTTCCCGAGGGCGGAGAGGCCGGCGGGGTTCTGGAAGCTCGCGAGCTCCAGGTTGCCCAGCGTGACGGGCTGGGTCTTCCCGGGCACGGTGGCCTCCACGGTGCCGTCGGCGAGGATGGTGACCGCGGTCGCGTCGCTGGGCACGGTGATGCCGGGCTGGACGATCTCGCCGTTCTGCGTGACGAGGCGGCCGCTGGTGTCCACCTGGAAGTTCCCGGCGCGGGTATAGGCGTAATCGCCGTTCTGGCGCTGCACCTCGAAGAAGCCGCTGCCCTGGATGGCGAGGTCGTAGGGGTTTCCGGTGTTCAGCATGTCGCCCTGCGAGAAGGTGCGGGTCGTGCCCGCGGTGTGGACGCCCAGGCCGACCTCGAGCGGGGTCGGCTGCGTGCCGCCGCGCGGGTCGGGGGTGGCCACGGCGCGGAGCTGGTCGCTCAGGAGGTCCTCGAACTCCGGGCGCGCCTTCTTGAAGCCGGTGGTGCTGGCGTTGGCCAGGTTGTTGGCGATGGTGTCCATCTTGAGCTGCTGGGCGTCCATCCCGGTGGCGGCGGTGTAGAGCGAGCGCATCATGGGTTTCTCTCCTGCGAGCGGCTGTCCGCGCTCGACCGTTGAACCGTCACTTGAGGCGGCCGACCTGGATGGCCTGATCGTCCAGGCGCCGGTATGTCTGCAGCGCCTGCATCGACATCTCGTAGTGCCGCTGAGCGGAGACGAGCTGGACGGTGGCCTCGAGGGGGCTGAAGTTCCCGAGCTCGAGCTCGCCAATCTGCATCTTCGGGTTCTCGACGGCTTCGACCTTGGTGCCCGCGGCCGGCGAGAGCAGCTGGGCGCCCAGCCGGTTCACCGGGCCGTCGACCTTGACGATGCCGAGCCGGGCAATGTCCTCGCCGCTCGCGAGGACTCGGCCGTCGGGCTCGATGGACGGCGTCGTGCCGGGCGGAAGCACGATGGGCTTCTGCTCGGGGTCGAGCACCGGGCGGCCCGCGGCGAGCAAGTGACCTTGATCATCGACCGAGAGGTGCCCGGCGCGCGTCAGGGCCAGCTCGCCGCTCGGCTGCTGGACGGCGAGCATGGTGGTGTCGCCCTCCAGGGCGACGTCCAGGGGATTCCCGGTTCGGGCGCGACTGCCTGGGCGAAGGTCGGTGCCAGTGGAGACGGCCGCCGGGTAGACCTTGTCGCGGGCGCCGCCCGAGGGGAAGAACGATTCGAACGCGGGGCGGGCGGCCTTGAAGCCGGGCGTCTGGGCGTTGGCGAGGTTGTCGGCCACCGAGTCGAGCTGCTCCGCGCGGGCGGCCGCGCCGGTCATACCGATGTAAAGCCCTTCTGCCATGGCGCGCCTCGAGATTGACTCGAGTCTGGGCAACAGCAAGGTCTTTGCCAGGGCCAGCGCGGCGGAAATCTGACGCCCGAGCGCCGCTTGCAGCAGGGGGCAGGGAGGGTGAATCCTTCGTAAAGAACGCCATGCCCTTCAAGACTCGCCTCGACGCGGTGGTGAAGCTCCGGCAGCGGACCGAGGACAGCGCCAAGCTCGCGCTGGCGCGCGCTCGCAAGGAGGTGGCCGAGGCCGAGGCGGCGCTGGAGGCGCTCCGAGCGCGGGCGCGCCTCGACGATCAGGCTCCGGGCGATGCGGCCGAGTGGGAGATCCGCCAGCGGGCGCGGGATCGCGCGCTCGCTGAGATCAAGAAGGCGGAGGAGGGCATGCGCCAGCTCAAGGCGCGCGAGGCGGCGGCCCGGCAGGCCTACGAGGCCGCGCACCGTCAGCTCGAGGCGGTGCGGCGCGTGGCGGAGAACAAGCGGGCGGAGATGAAGCGCGAGGCGGAGCGGAAGGACCGCAGGGCGATGGACGAGATCGCCGGGATCCTGCACGGGAGGAAGAAGGAGGGATAAGCAAAGCGGTCCCTCATCATTCCGGCCAAAGAGCGGAGCTCAAACTCTCCCCTTCCCCGCGGGCGGGGAAGGGGCCGGGGGATGAGGTGCCTACCGCAGCTCCTCCCGCGCCTCCACCTCCGCGCGCTCCCGCGGCGCCACGTCCATTTCCTCGAGCTTGATCCGGATCTTCTTGATCGCCTCGGAGTGGAGCTGGCACACGCGCGGCTCGCTCACCTCCAGGATCTGCGCGATCTCCCGGTAGGTGAGCCCCTCCACGTAGTGCAGCGACATGAGCGTCTGCAACCGTTCGGAGAGCGAGGCGATGGCGGTGGTCAGGTTCTTGAGCATCTGCTGCTTGGAGATCTGCTCGTCGATGAGCTCTTCGTCCGCGGGCGTCGACAGGTTGGTCGCGAGCGGCATGTGCGGCAGCGAGAGCATCTCGATCTCCCCGAGCTCGGAGAGGTCCACGCCCACCGCCTTGGCGAGCTCGTCCGCGTCGGGCTCGTGGCCCAGCTCGTGGCTGAGCTTGACCTTGGCCTTCTGCACCTTGTCGGTCTGAGCGCGGAGCCGGCGCGGCAGGTGATCCATCTTGCGAAGCTCGTCGAGCATCGCCCCGCGAATCCGGTGCTCGGCGAAGCTCTCGAAGCGGACGTTCTGGCTCTCGTCGAAGCGCTTGGAGGCGTCGATGAGCCCCAGCGCCCCGGCGCTCCAGAGGTCGTCAAAGGCCGACGGCACGCCCACCCGCGCCGCCATCCGCCGCGCGATGCGGTCGATGAGCGTCGCGTACTTGGTGATGAGCGCCGCCTCGTCGTTCTGCGGCCCGCTCTGGGAATAGACAGAGAATGCGCGGTGCATGGCTCTAGCCTCCGACCGTCGCCTCTCGCAGCAGTCGCTGCCAGAGGAGCTTCATGCCCCCGTCGAGCGGCGCGGGCGCGGGTTCGCTGAACAGCTTCTCGGAGAGCGTCGCCAGCGCCCGGCTCGAGGGGGAATGCGGGAAGGCGTCCACCAGCGGCTTCTGGGACATGATGGCCCGGTGCATGTTCTCGTCGCGCGGCAGGTACCCCAGGTAGCGCACCCGCGCGTTCAGGAACCGGTTCGTCACCGAGGTCAGCGTCTCGAAGATGTCCTTGGCCGTCTGCTCGTTGGGCGAGGAGTTGACGACGACGTTGAAGTAGCGCACGCCCGCCTGTTGGCTCAAAACCTTCACCGCCGCGTAGGCGTCGGTCAGAGAGGTCGGCTCGGTGGTGACGATGAGCACCGCCTCCTGCGCCGCGCCCACGAAGAAGAGCACGTTGTCGCCGATGCCCGCCGACGAGTCGATGAGCACCAGGTCGAAGGCGTCCTCGATGAGGTCGAACGCCGTGACGAGCCGCAGCTTCTGAGCGTCGTCGAGCCGGGTGAGCCCCTGGATGCCCGAGCCCGCCGGGAGCACGCGCACGCCGTGGGGGCCGGTCGCCAGCACCTCCTCGAGCGGCACCGACGCGTCGAGCAGGTGGCCCATGTGGTAGCGCGGCTTGAGTCCGAAGAGGATCTCCACGTTGGCCAGGCCCAGGTCCGCGTCCAGGATGAGCACGCGCCGGCCCTGCCGCGCCGCCAGCACCGCCAAGTTCGCGGTGACGTTCGTCTTGCCGACCCCGCCCTTGCCGCTGGTGACGGCCACCACGCGCAAGTGGCTCTCGGGGCGCTGCGGGACGATCTGCCGCAGGTTGTCCGCTTGATCCACGGTCATCTCCTCCCGGCCGTAGCGCCGGCTTGCAAGGGTTGCCAGGTTCCCATCGCCAGCGACGTCAGCTCCTCGCTCGTCACCGAGTGGATGTCCTCCGGGACGCGCTGGCCGTCGGTCACGCACGCCACCGGGCGGTTGATGCGCACCGCCGCCGACAGCACGCTGCCCGGCGCCACCGCCTCGTCGATCTTCGAAAAGATGAGCCGCTCGGGCATAAGCGGCCGGTACCGCTCCGCCACCGCGGCGAGCTCCCGCGCGCCGGTCGCCGCGCTCAAGACCAGGTGCAGCGCCACGCCGGCCATCTGCCGCAGCATCTCGGCCTGGCGGTAGACCGCCTCGGAGACCGCGCGGCCGGAGGTGTCGACGAGGATCAAGTCCGCGCTCGGGCAGCGCGCGAGCGCGGTCGCGAGCTCGGCGCCGTCCTTGGCCACGTAGGTCGGCACCCGCATGATCTTCCCGTAGCGCGAGAGCTGCTCCGAGCCGCCGATGCGGTAGGTGTCCACGGTGATGAGCGCCACCCGCAGCCGGCTTTCCACGATGGCCTTGGCGGCGATCTTCGCGAGCGTGGTGGTCTTGCCGACGCCGGTCGGCCCCACCAGCGCCACCACCCGGCGCCCGTCCTGGCTCCACGGCGCGCGCCCGGGGATGAGGCGCCCGGCGATGAGGTCCTTCACCACCGACTCCAGCGGCACCGGCCGGCGGTGTTGGGCCGCGTCGTAGGCGGCCTGGCGCAGCATCTCCTCGGCCAGGGACTCCTCCACGCCCTGGTTCACCAGGCGCCCGTAGAGCTCGGCCTGCGGCGGCGTCAGCGAGAGCTCGCGCTCGCCGCGCGTCTGCAGGCAGACCACCCGCATCTCGCGGCGCGCCTCCTCCAGCTCCTTCTTCAGGCTCAGGACTTCGTGCGCGAGCCCGGACTCGTCGGGCGGCCTGGGCGGGCTCACCAGCGAGAGTGGGCGCGGCGCGGGAGGTGCCGGCTGTGACAGGAACGCCGGCTCCGCCAAGGGACGGCTCGCCAACGGCGGCGGCTTCGCGCGAGCGACGGCCTGTGCGAGCTCGTCGCTGACGGAGGCCGTGACCTCGATCTCCGGCGAGCGGAACAGGCCCCCGGCGACCTCTTGCGTGGAGACGATCACCGCCTCGGAGCCGAAAGCGGCCTTCACCGCCCGGAGGGCGGAGGCGGCATCGGCGGCGCGGAAGGTTCGGACAGTCGCGGGCATTTCTCACTCCCACGTTTCCTGCTGAGACGAGGCAGTTGCCGAAGATCACTGCGAAAGCTGGACCAGGCCCGCCGGCTCGACCGTGGTGCCCGGGACCAGCTCCCGCGCGCTCACCACGAAGAGATCCGGAACGAACCGAGAGGCGAAGTCGAACAAGGGCTTGCGCAGGTCGGGCGGGGCGAGCACCACGGCGGGGCGACCCTCCGCGGCCAGGCTCGCGGCCTTCTGCTCCAGCGCGTGGATGAGCCGGCGCGCCGTCTCCACGTCGGGGGCGAGCGCCAACTCTCCGTCGCTCGCGCCAACCGACGAGCGGAGCTGGTCCTCGGTGGCGCGGTCGAGCGTCAAAGCTCGGACAGTCCCCGCCGCGTCGGCGACCTTGGAGGTGATCTGCCGCGACAGCCGGCGCCGCGCCTGCTCGACCAGGAAGAGGGTGTCCTTGCTCTTGGGCGCCGCGTCGGCCACCGCCTCGAGCACGGTGCGCAGGTCTCGCACCGAGATGCCCTCGCGCAACAGCCCTCGCACCACGCGCACCAGCTCGCCCAGGTTGATGGTCCCAGGGAGCACGTCCTCCACGAGCTTGGGCGCTTCCTTCGAGAGAGCGGCCACGAGCTCCTGCACCTCTTGGCGGCCGATGAGCTCGTAGGCGTTGCGGCGCAAGAGCTCGGAGAGGTGCGTGGTGAGCACCGACGCCGGGTCGACCAGCGTCAGGCCCGCCTGCTCGGCGCGGGGCCGGTCGGCCGGGCTTATCCAGACAGCCGGCAGGTTGAACGCGGGCTCGCGCGCGGGCAGACCGCCGACGGTGGGCTGCCCGCCGGACGGGTCCAGGGCCATCAGCCGGTCGACGTGCGCGACGCCCCGGGCGATCTCCACGCCGCGCAGCTGGACGCGGTACTCGTTGGCGTCGAGGCGCAGGTTGTCGCGCAGATGAACCGAGGGCAGCACGATGCCAAGCTCTTCGGCAAGCTTCTTGCGCAGCGCCGTGATCCGCCCGGGCAGCTCGCCGCCCTTGGCCACGTCGATGAGCGGCAGGAGCGCGAAGCCGAGCTCCAGGCACACGGCGTCCAGCACCAGGAGGTCCTGGATGCGCTCGGCCTTCTTCGCCTCGGCGGGCCGCCTCTCGGAGGCCTTGGCCCGGGCCGTCGCGTTCGTGGCGCGGCGCGACAGGAGGTAGAGGCCGGCCGCCAGGATGCCGAAGGCGAAGGTGGGCAGGCCGGGCAAGAGCGCCAGCGTGCCCAACACGCCCGCGGTGCCCGACAGGACGCGCGCGTTGCCGAACATCTGCCCCTGCATCTGGCTGCCGAGCTCATCGCCCTGCGCGCGCGTGACGACGATACCGGCGGCGGTGGAGATGAGCAGGGCCGGCATCTGGGCCACGAGGCCGTCGCCCACCGTGAGGAGCGTGTAGGTCTCGGCGGCCTGGGAGATGGACAGGTGGTCGCGGAGCAGGCCGGCGACGAGGCCGCCGACGATATTAATGAAAGTGATAGCGAGGCCGGCGACCGCGTCGCCGCGCACGAACTTGGAGGCGCCGTCCATGGCGCCGAAGAACTCGGCCTCGCGCTCCAGGGTCTGGCGCCGGCCCTTCGCCTCCTTGTCGTCGATGATGCCGGCGGCGAGGTCGGCGTCGATGGCCATCTGCTTGCCGGGCATCGCGTCCAAGGTAAAGCGCGCGGCCACCTCGGAGACGCGGCCGGAGCCCTTGGTGATGACCGCGAAGTTCACGACGAGGAGGATGAGGAACACCACCGCGCCGACGATGAGGCTGCCGCCCACCATGAAGCGGCCGAAGGTCTCGATGACGCGGCCGGCGGCGCTGGCGCCCTCGCCGCCGTGCAGGAGGATGAGCCGCGTGGTGGCGACGTTGAGGCCCAGCCGGAAGAGGGTGGCGATGAGCAGCAGCGAGGGGAAGACCGAGAAGTCGAGTGGCCGGCGCAGCCCAAGGCTGACCAGGAGCATCAGGATGGACAGGCCGATGTTCATCGCCAGCAGCACGTCCATCACGACGGCTGGCACCGGCAAGATGAGGATGGCGAGGACGCCGAGGACGGCGAAGGCGAGGAAGGTCTGAGCCGACCCGGACGGAGTGCCCTCGACCTGCCCGCTCATGCGGCCACCCCGGCGTTCGGGTTTCTACCCGTCACGCGATAGACGAAGGCGAGGATGGCGGCGACCGCGCGGTAGGTCTCCGCCGGCACCTCGCGGCCGACCTTGACGCGCTTGTAGAGCAGCCGCGCCAGAGGAATGTCTTGCACGATGGGGATGCCGCTCTCCCGGGCTATCTCGCGCATCCGCTCGGCCTGCGTTCCCTTGCCCTTGAACAAGACGCGCGGCGCCTTCCCCTCGCCTCTGCGGTAGCGGATGGCCACCGCGATGTGCGTCGGGTTGACGACGAGTGCGTCCGCCTTGGGCACCTCGGTCTTCGCCCGCCCCTTGACGAGCTCGCGGTGCCGACGGCGGCGCCGCCCGCGGAGGAGGGGATCGCCCTCTTCTTCCTTGTATTCGCGCTTGGCTTCGTCGCGGGTCATGGTCATGCGCTGGTGGAATCGACGTCGGGTCAGTGCAAGGTCCAAGCCCGCGATGAGAAAGAGCGCCACCAGGACGCGCCCCAGAGCGCGCGACATGGGCGCGAAGAGCGCGGCGACGAGCGCGCCGGGGCTTCGGTCGAGCAGCGAGGGCAGCGTCAGGAAGTCGGCCTTGAGCGAGGACCAGAGGACCATGGCCAGCGCCAGGAGCTTGACCAGCGACATGCCCAGGTCGGCGAGGAACTCTTTGGAGAAGAGCCGCCCCAGGCGCTGGCCTTCGAAGAGCCGCTCCAGGTTCGGCAGCGCCAGGTTCGGCCAGACGCCGCCCTTGGTCTGCGCGACCGTGACCGCGATGCTGCAGAGCGCCGAGGCGCCACAAATCACGGCCGCCAAGAGCAACAAGGTGCCGAGGCGAGGCGCGGGCCCCGCGGCCTTCTCGGGGAGGTGCCGGAGCGCCTCGGAGACGATGCCCAAAAGCTCCTGCAGGGCCCTGCCGCCGGCGGCCGTGAGGGCGCACGCGCCCGCCGCGAGAGACGCCGCCACGCCCAGGTCCCGGCCCAGCGGCAGCTGGCCTTCCTCGAAGGCGGCGCGGACCCGGCGTTGGGACTCCTGCTCGGTCTTGTCGTCCTTTTCTTCATCGGCCATGCGGCGGACCTATCGGAAGATCGCGACGGCCGAGCGCGCCGCGAGCTGCGCGGCTGCGGGCGCGGCCAGGAACAGCGCGGCCCCGCCGGAGAGCAGCGAGATGGAGAAGCCGATGTTCTGCAGGCTCAGCTGCGGGACGCTGCGGTTGAGCACGCCGAGCGTGGCGTTGCCCAAGAGCCCCGCCGCCATGAACGGGAAGGAGAGGCGCACCGCGAGCGCGGTGGCCCACGCCGCCGTGACCGCGGCGGTCTGCGCCGCCTGGGCGAGGCCCGCCGCGCTCCCGGGCGGGTGCTCGGCCACGGAGCGGCAGAGCCACGCGATGGCCTCGCCGTGCAGGTCGGCGGCGACCGCGAACGCCAGGGCCAGGGTCGAGAAGATCTGGCTGACCACCGACGAGGAGGCGCCGTTGAAGGGGTCCAAAACCGAGCCGTAGCCCAGGCCGGCGGCGAGCCCCGCGGCGCTGCCGGCGCCCGAGGCGGCTTCGATCACGAGGCGGGAGCAGAGCCCCGCCGAAAGCCCGATGGCCGCCTCGACCGCGCCGGCGAAGGCGAGCCCGAAGAGGCCCTGCGGAGGCGCCGCCGCGGGCATGCCCGCGCCGGAGTAGATGGCCGCCGAGGCGGCGAACGCGATGCCCAGGCGCAGCCGCGCGGGCACCGTGGTGGCGGAGAAGATGGGCGCCGCCATCACCAGGCCCGCGGTGCGGAAGAGCACCAGCGCGAATCCGTAGGCTTGGGGGAGGGCGAAGTCCATGAGGAGATGGGCCTTGGAAGCGAGGTGAGCAAAGCCGGGTTCGGATTCCCTCACTTCCCTTTCATTGCCCTGTCATTCGGACCACCGCAGAAGAAAAGAAGTCGGCGAAGCGCTGCATCATCCAACCGCCCAGAAACCAGCAGAGGAGGAGCCCGGCGCCGACGCGGGGCAGAAAGCTGACGGCGGAGTCGTTGATCTGCGTCGCCGCCTGGAGCACGCCGAGCGCGAAGCCGACGACGAGCATGGCGCCGAACAGCGGCCCCCCCACGGTCCCGAGCAGGATGAGCCCCTCGCGAAACAACGTCGCCGGCAAGTCGGGTGACATGGCTAGAAGCTCCTGGCCAGCGACGCGACGACCAGGTGCCAGCCGTCCGCCATAAGGAAGATGCCGAGCTTGAGCGGAAGCGCCACGAGCGAGGGAGGCACCATCATCATGCCCAGCGACATGAGGATGGCGGAGACGAACAGGTCCACCAGCAGGAGCGGGACGTAGACCAAGAGGCCCATGCGGAAGGCGGTGGTCAGCTCAGAGAATCATGAACGCGGGCACCGCCACCGTCATGGGGATGGCGTCGGTGCGGGAGGGCGCCGGGGCCCGCGGAGATCTCGTAGAAGAGCCTCAGGTCCTTCTCGCGCGTCTGCCGGAGCATGAATTCGCGCAGCGGCCCGGCGCCGCGGGACAGCGCCTCCGAGTAGCCAATCCGGTCCTCCAGGTACGGGTTCAGGGCGTCCTGGTAGACCTTCTGCGCGGGCTCGGCCATGACGAAGCAGGTGAGCGCGAGGGAGAGGCCGACGAGCACCTGGTTCGGGGGCAAGGACGGCGTGCCCAGCGCTTGGCGCAGGAACGACAGCACGATGACGATGCGCGTGAACGAGGTGACCGAGACGAAGATGGCGCTGGCGAAGGAGAGGGCGGTCAGCAGCAGGAAGACCTTCACCGCGCTCGAGCCGCCCCCGCCGACCGAGAGGGACAGGCCGGGCTCGGCGGCCGCGGCCAGCGCGCCGAAGGAGCTCACGACACCCTCCCCACCATGCCCGACTCGAGCTTGCGCCGTAGGTCGCGGTCCTCCGCGCTCTCGGCGAGCAGCGACTCGAAGCTCACCTCGGGCTTGTGCGGCTTGTGGCTGAGCAGCCGGTCGAGCAAGCTCGCCTGGCCTTCGCTCGGCCTGGGCTCCTGGGGCGCGGCAGGCGCGGGGGCGGGCGGAAGCTCGTCGAGCTCGGCCTCGAGCGCGGCGGGCGAGAGGCCGGCCGCCAGCGCGTCCTCGGCCGCCGTCAGCGACGCGTCGCCGCGGACGGTGGTGAGGAGGCTGATCCCCGCCTCCGAGGTCCCCAGGAGCAGCGTCTCGGCGCCCACCTTGGCGATGACCAGCGAGCGCTTGGGCCCCAGGTTCGCCGTCTCGACGATGTTCACGATGTGCGGCGAGCGCGCGCGCCGCTTGGCCGCGAAGAAGGCGCCCGCGCCCAGCGCGGCGAGCGCCCCGAGCCCGAGCGCCCACGAGGCAAAGCCCTGCGGCTGGGCATCGGCGCGCGGCGGCTCGGCGGAGAGCGGGTTGACGACGGGCGAGCTCGGCGTCGCCGTCTCGCCAGCGTTCGCCTCCGGGGCCTTGGGCTTCGGGGGATCGGCCGGGAGCTGAACCATCGTGCGGAGCCGCTCCGCCGGGGTCGTCGGCTGCACCTTCGCGGTCCTCTCGCCGTCGGGTTGGGCCGCGCGATCGCCTGCGACGGGGACGGGGCCCGCGCCCTTGAGCGTGCAGCGGAGCGTCGCCGAGACCCCGCTCCCTTCCGCCGCGAGCGCGACCGGGCCCGAGCAGTCGAGCCGGTTGCCGATGGGGACCTGGAGCTCGACGCCGTCGGCGGTGCGGCGGGCCGACACGGGCGCGCCGGAGCTGCGGCCGAAGGTGCGCTCCGGCGCATCGAGCGAGGCGCCCGAGAATCTGGATCAGCAGCGACCGGCCCTGGAACGCCGCTCGCGCGCGCTCCGGCGCGAGCGGCGCCTTGGCGTGGGCGGTCACGACCAGGGTCTCGCCGTCCCAGCCGACGTCGACGTCGGCGAGGTTGGGGTTGGCGGCGAGGGAGGCGGCGACGAAGAGAGAGCTCCACATGGCGTAGGTCTCCAAAGGGTTCAACGCAGCCGCGCGATGCGCTCGGAGGGGCTGACGATGTCGGTGATGCGGATGCCGAACTTGTCGTTGACGACCACGGCCTCGCCGCGGGCAATCAGCCGGTCGTTCACCAAGATGTCCAGAGGCTCGCCGGCCACCTTGTCGAGCTCGATGACCGAGCCGGGGCCCAGCGACAGCAGGTCCTGGATGGTCATGCGCGATCGGCCGAGCTCCACTGTCAGATCGAGCGGCACATCGAGCAGCAGGTCCAGCCGCCGGGTCGAGCGATCACCGCTGCCGGCCGGCGGGGCCGGGGTCTGGGTCGTCATGGGAAGTGCCTCGTCGAGCAGCCGCTTCGCGTCAGGAGGTCGGCGGAATCGCGGTGCCTGCCTCTCGGCCGTGCACATCGCGTTCCACGACCATCGCCAAATTTCCGCCGGCCACCTTCACCGAGCCGGTCAGCTTGGCGCGCCCCTCGACGTAGACGTTGAGCGGCTGGGCCTCGGCGGTGTCGAGGCCGATCACGTCGCCGACTTCGAGCGAGAGGAGGCGCTCGAGGGTGAGCTGGACGTGGCCCAGCACCGCGCGCATGCCCACGGTGACCTGCTCGATCTCTCGCGCGAAGTTCGCGGCGAACTTCGCGTCGCCGCCGTAGTTCATCCGCGGCGGGCTGGTGAGGAGCTTCTTGGCGGTCTCCACCGAGGCGTACGGGATAGCGAGCTGAAGCCGGCCCGCGATGGCGCCGGAGATCTCGAACGTGGAGAGCACCGCCACGTCGTTGGGCGGCGCGATGGTCGCGAGCCGCGGGTCGCTCTCGAAGCGGACCACCTCGGGCTTGAAGGGCAGCACCTCGGCCCAGGCCGCTGCCATGGCGTCGGTGAGGATGGAGAGCAGGCGGCGCAGGACCAGCCGCTCCACCGAGGTCAGCTCGCGCCGCGTCTCCGAGGGCACGTCGTCGCGGCGGACCTTCCGGTCGCCCAGGGCAGCCGCCAGGAGCCCCTCGGCGAGCCCGGGCTCGAAGACCGCGACCGAGAGGCCGTGGCCGGCTCCCAGCGTCATGATGCACAGGGTGGCGGGAGGCGCGAGCAGGACGTTGAAGTCGGCGAACTTGAGCAGCGTCGCGGGCGTGGTGCTCACGCGGATGGACAGGCGCGTGCGCCCCGATAGGCCGGTGGCGAGGACCGACGCGACGCGCTCGTTAATGGCGTCGAGCGTCGGCATTTGCCCGCGGATGATCCGGTCCTGGCTGGTCAGGTCATACGCGACGACCGAGGAGCCCGGGGTCGCCGAGGGCGTGGTCGGCACGCGGCTCTCCTGGATCGCGCTCATCAGCGCGTTGAGCTCCTCTGGGTTGAGGGCGGCCGACATGGGGTGCCTTGGTTACTGGACGACGAAGTCGGTGATGTAGAGGGCGCGCACGCGCTTACCGGGGACCAGCTCCTCCACCTTCTTGAACAGCTCCTGCTTGGTGCGGGCGAGAGCCTCGCTCCCCATCAGCTCTTCGGTGGTGCGGTCGCTGAAGTAGGCGATGAAGGCGTCGCGCAGGCGCGGCAGGTAGAGGGTCACCTTCTCCTTGTCGGGCTCGCCGGCCAACTCCAGCTCCACGGCGAGGCGGGCGTAACGCTCCGCTTCAGGGTTGCGAAGGTGAACGACGAAGTCCGGCATCTTGAGGGTCGGCCCGACCGACGGGCCCTCCTTGCCGTGGTCGTCGCCGTGCTCGTCCGAGTGCTCGCTGCCGTGCTCGTCCTTCTTCGCCCCGTGGGACGCCTCGCCGCTCTTGGCCGCGGCGGCTCCGCCCGCGGGCTTGAGGAGCGTCACGCCCAGGACCCCGGCCATGAGCGCGCTGTTGAGGACGAGGAGGATGGGGACGAGCTTGCCCTTGGGCGGAGGCGCAGCGGCGGCCTGCGCCGGTGCGGCGGTGCCTTCTGGCTTCTGGTCGCTCATGGTGTTCTGCCCTCGAGCCGAAATTCCGCAGACGTCCGCAGATTCGAGCAATCCCCATGCCCGAACGTCGCGAGCCCTTCGACATGGGTGGCCGACGTCAGCGCGCTGACGCCGCGGGCGAGGCGATGGTCAGCGCCGTGACGACCCGGGTCCAAGGCGCGCTGGGGTGAGTTTCTCCTCAGGGGTACCGAGCCACCCTGGGGCGCCGCCGCGCGCGTCCGGCGCGAGCCGCGCCGGACCCAGGCCTCGAAGGCGCTGAAAACACCCGAGTTAAGGGGCCACTCATACCCTTCGTGAACCCGTTGTCGACCTCGAGGGAGACCGAGGCGCATGGAATGCAAAGGCTCGCGCCGAGCGATCGAACTGCGGGGCTTCGCCAATGAGTGAAAATGATGAAGTCCTGAAGGAATTCCTCATCGAAAGCCTCGAGCTCCTGGACAAGGTTGAGCATGACCTCGTCGCTTTGGAGAAGGGCGCCTCGAAGGAGCGGGTCGCGAGCATCTTTCGAGGATTCCACACCATCAAGGGAACGAGTGGATTCCTCGGGTACGCCCGCCTGGAGTCGGTCACGCATGCGGGCGAGAACCTCTTGGGCAAGGTGCGCGACGGCAAGCTGGAGGTGAGCGCACCCATCGTCACCGCCCTCCTGGCCACGGCCGATGCGGTGCGCAAGATGCTCAGCGCGGTCGAGACGACGGGGAAGGACGGGGACGCAGACCACACGGCACTGCTCGCCACGCTCTGCGCGCTCCAGCCGAGCGCCGCGACGGCGCCCTTGCCGTCCGTCCCCGCGGCGGCTCCCGCCCTGCAAGCGCCGGCCGGCGCCGCGACAGCGACTCGGGGCCCCGCGCCGGCCTCGCCGCCACCGGCCTCGAAGGAGGCTGCCGCGCCGCAAGCCGCCGCATCCCCGGCGCCGCCGCTCGCCGGAGCGTCGAACAGCGCGGCTCCTCCGGGCTCCGCTGGCGACGACCCGACCTCGGCGGTTGCCAACGGCAAGATCCGGGTCGACGTCGGCCTGCTCGAGAAGCTGATGAACCTGGTGGGAGAGCTGGTGCTCGCCCGCAACCAATTGCTGCAGTTCACCGCCACCACCGACGACGCGGCCTTCCTCGCGACCTCCCAGCGCCTCAACCTCATCACCACCGAGCTGCAAGAGGGGGTGATGAAGACGCGGATGCAGCCCATCGGCAACGTCTGGAGCAAGTTCCCGCGGGTGGTGCGCGACCTCGCCGTCACCTGCGGAAAGCGCGCTCGCGTCGAGATGGAAGGCCGAGACACCGAGCTCGACCGGACCATCATCGAGGCCATCAAGGACCCGCTCACGCACATCGTCCGCAACGCCATCGACCACGGCATCGAGAAGCCGGAGCAGCGGGCCGCGGCGGGAAAGAACCCGGAGGGGCTCCTGTTCCTGCGCGCCTTCCACGAAGGCGGGCAGGTGAACATCGAGATCACCGACGACGGCGCGGGGATCGACTGCGTCAGGGTCAAGCAGAAGGCGGTGGAGCGAGGTCTCTACTCCGCCGAGCAGATCGCCCGCATGTCCGACCGCGAGGCCATGAACCTGGTCTTCCTGCCGGGGTTCTCCACGGCCGAGAAGGTGACCAGCGTGTCGGGCCGCGGCGTCGGGATGGACGTCGTCAAGACCAACATCGAGAAGATCGGCGGCACGGTCGATGTGCAGAGCGCCCTGGGCCACGGCACGGTGATCAAGATCAAGATCCCGCTCACCCTCGCCATCATCCCCGCCCTGGTGGTGAGCAGCGGCGGCGACCACTTCGCCATCCCGCAGGTGAGCCTGTTGGAGCTGGTGCGCCTCGACGGCGCGCAGGCCAAGACCGCCATCGAGCACATCCACGGCGCGCCGGTCTATCGCCTGCGCGGCAGCCTGCTGCCCTTGGTCTACCTGCACGACGCCTTGAAGGTCCAGCCGGCGCAGAGCGGGGAAGAGGGCGCCAACATCGTCGTGCTGCAGGCGGGAGAGAAGCCGTTCGGCCTGGTGGTGGACGAGGTCAACGACACCGAGGAGATCGTCGTCAAGCCGCTGGGGAAGCAGCTCAAGGGCATCTCGGCGTTCGCGGGTGCCACCATCATGGGCGACGGCCGGGTGGCGCTCATCCTCGACGTCCTGGGGCTCGCGCAGCGCGCGAACCTCGCGATGCAGGCCCACGAGCGCGGGCGCCTCGCCGAGGTCGACGTCGAGAAGGCGGCGCCGGTCGTTTCCCAGGACCGGCAAGCGCTCCTCTTGGTTCGGGGCCCCGACGACGGGCGCATGGCCATCCCGCTCTCGCTCGTCGCCCGACTCGAGGAGTTCGAGGCCGAGGCCGTGGAGCAGAGCGGTGGGAGCGCCGTCATCCAGTACCGCGGCGAGATCCTCCCGCTCATCTTCCTCGCGAATGCCCTGGTCGAGCGCCGGCAGCAGCGCCGGAGCTCCGTCCCCGAGCGGCGGGGCGAGAAGGTCCAGGTGGTCGTCTACTCCAGCGGCGGTCGCCAGGTGGGGATCGTGGTGGAGCAGATCCTCGACATCCTGCAGACCGAGATCGTCCTCAAGCGGAAGGCGACGCGTCCGGGCGTGCTCGGCTCCATGGTGATCCAGGGGCGCGTCACCGAGCTGCTCGACCTCCAGGCCATCGTCGCGGCTCTGGACAAGCCGCCGGCGCGGCCGCGGGCCACCAGCGCGGCGAAGGCGTGCGGGGAGGGAGCATGAGCGCTCGAAAGCAGTTCAGCACCTTCTTCCTGGACGGCCTGTTCTTCGGCGTCGAAGTGGAGAACGTCCAGGAGGTCATCCGCTATCAGGCGATGACGCGCGTGCCGCTCGCGCCGCCCGAGGTGCGCGGGCTCATCAACCTGCGCGGGCAGATCGTGATGGCGCTGGACCTGAGGCGGCGCCTGCACCTCACCGACCGCCCCAAGGACGCCTTGCCGATGAACGTGGTGGTGCGCGACGACGAGAGCGCGCTGAGCCTGCTCGTCGACGAGATCGGCGACGTCCTCGAGGTGGACGAGAGCGCCTTCGAGCGGCCGCCGGACACGCTTCAGGGCAGCGTCCGCGAGCTGATCCTCGGCGCCTACAAGCTCAAGGACCGCCTGCTGCTGACCTTGGACATCGCAAAGATCGTCCGCGTCGGAGTGGCGCGGCAGAGCGCCAAGACCACCGGCCAGGCCGACCCGGCGCGCAACGGCAGCGGCACGATGTCCGCCGAGGTCCATTAGCGAAGGACTCGACGAATCCCAGCGCTCGCAAGAAGCCACGGAAGGAAGCGCGCCCCAATGTTCTTGAATCTCAAGGTGAGCACCAAGATCCTGGCAGGGTTCTTTGCCGTCGCGGCCGTGGCTCTCGGGCTCGGGTTGCACGCGGCCAGCAGCCTCCGCGAGCTTGCGCCCGCGGCCATGGACCCATCGTCCGCCTCGCTCGCGATCGCTGGCGCCCTCGATGGCTTCGCGCAGGTCCGCGCCGGCCTGTACGACGCGCTGGAGGCCGACCAGGCTCAGGACGTCGAGGCGCGGCTCTCGGCTGCGAAGCGCCCTTTGGCCGAGGTCGACCAGAGGCTCGATGAGCTCGAGAAGGGGCTTTGGGCCGACGAGCTCCGCCGTGAGGGCGCCGAGGCCAAGCGGGGGCTGGCGAAAGTCCGCAGGGCCCTCGACGACGCCATTTCCATGATCCGCGACCGGCGGGAGAAGGAGGCCAAGGCAGAGCTCAAGGCGGCGAGCGCGGTCGCGGCCGCGGCCGGCGAGTCGCTCCACAAGCTGGGGCAGCTCGCGGAGACGTCGTCCAGGAAGGCGTCGGACGAGCAGCGGGCCCGGGTGGACGACGCGGTGCGAGCAACCTGGATGCTCCTCGGCCTCGCGCTGGTCGCCGCCGCCGGCATCGGGCTCCTCCTGACCCGGGCAATCGCGCGGCCGCTCCAGTCGATGGCGCTGGCGGCGCGGCGACTTTCCACCGGCGCTGCCGACGTGGAGCTCGACCCGCCGAGCGGCGACGAGCTGGGGGCGCTGGCGGACTCGCTCCGGCAGGTCGCCCTGTATCTCCAAGGCGCGTCGGGGGCAGCCGCAGCCCTGGCCCGAGGGGACGTGTCGGCGCGAGCGGCGCCCCGGTCGCCGGACGACGTCCTGGGCCAGAGCCTGGCGCTGGCGGCGAATGGCGTCCGCGCCCTGAGCGCCGAGGCCTTGCGGCTCGCTGGGGCCGCCTCGGAAGGCCACCTGAGCGGGCGCGCGGATGCGGCCGCCCTGAAGGGCGCGTACGCGGAGGTCGCCGCGGGCATGAACCGGATCTTGGACGGGGCGACCGGCCCCTGGCCCGCCCTGGCCCAGCGCCTGGAACGGTTCGCCAAGGGAGAGCTCCCGCCGAAGATCGTCGACGAGCTCAAGGGCGACTTCGCCGTCTTCAAGGAGCCTCTCAACCGCTGCATCGAGGCGGTCGGCGCGCTCTCGGGGGACGCCTCCCAGCTGGCCGCGGCCGCCGCCGAGGGCCGCCTCGCCGCCGCCCGCGTCGACCCGGCGCGCCACGAGGGTTGCTTCCGCGGAGATCGCCCAGGGCGTGAACCGGGCGCTCGACGCGGTGATCGAGCCGCTCCAGCTCGCGACCCAGGTCGCGCGGCGCATCGGGAGCGGAGAGCTTCCCCCGAAGGTCTCCGGCGGCGACCGAGGCGACTTCAACGCGCTCAAGGAAGGCCTGAACCAGTGCATCGACGCCGTCCACGCCCTGGGCCGGGACGCGGAGGCGCTGGCGGCGGCGGCGACAGCGGGGCGCATGGAGGCGCGCGCTGACGTGAGCCGGCACCGCGGCGAGTTCAGCAAAGTGCTCGACTCCGTCAACAAGTCCCTGGACGCGGTGGTCGCCCCGATGCAGGCCGCGGCCCGATGCGTCGAGAGCCTCGGGAACGGCAACGTCCCGGAAAAGATCACCGACGCCTATTCCGGGGACTTCAACGCGCTCAAGAACAACCTGAACCGATGCGTCGACGCGGTCGGGGCGCTCCTGACCGACGCGAGAATGCTCTCAGCGGCGGCCGGGGAGGGGAAGCTCGGCGTGCGGGCCGAACCCGGCCGACACGGCGGCGAGTTCCGCAAGGCCGTGGAGGGCATGAACCGGATGCTCGACGCCGTCGCCGGGCCGTTGTCCATGGCCGCCACCACCGCGTCGCGGATCAGCGTCGGGGACCTCCCGCAGCAGATCTCCGAGCGCTACAGCGGCGCCTTCGAGGCGCTCAAGGGCAACCTGAACGCCTGCACCGAAAACCTGACCGCGCTGGCGGCCGAGCTGAACGCGGTGTCCCGGCAGCACGCGCTCGGCGACCTCGACGCCGCCGTTTCGGTAGAGCGCTTCCAGGGCGCCTATCGCGAGATGGCTGCGAGCGTGAACGCCATGGTCGCCGGGCACGTCGCGGTGGAGAAGAAGGCCATGGGCTGCGTCGCCGAGCTCGCGCGCGGCAACCTCGAGGCGCCGCTGGAGGCGTTCCCCGGCAAGGAGGCCTTCGCCAACGAGAGCATCGAGCTCTTGCGCGCCAACCTGAAGGGCTTCATCGCCGAGGTGAGCGCCCTGTCGGCCCTGCACGACCACGGCGACGTCGAGGCGATGATCTCCGAGGAGAAGTTCCAGGGCGCGTACAAGGCGACGGTCCAGGACGTGAACCGAATCGTGGAAGGTCACAGGGTGCTGAGGCAAATGACGATCACGGCCCTGACCGAGGTCGGCCGCGGCAACTTCGATTTCTCGCTGGAGCGCTTCCAAGGCAAGAAGGGCGTCATCATCGAGTCGATCGAGCAGGTGTGCGGGAGCCTGAAATCGCTCATCGAGGACGTCGACCTGCTGTCGACCGCGGCCGTGCAGGGCAAGCTCTCGGTGCGCGTCGACGCCGCGCGCCACGGTGGAGGCTTCCGGCGCATCGTCGAGGGAATGAACAAGACGCTCGACCTCGTCGTCTCGCCCATCCAGGACCTGGGGCGCGTCCTCGAGCGGATGGCCGCCAACGACCTCACGGCCCGCCTCACCCAGGAATACAGCGGCGACTTCAACGGGCTGAAGACGTCGGCCAACCTGGCCGGGGACCAGCTCCGCCTCGCGCTGCAGAAGATCTCCGAGAGCACGACCAGCGTCGCCCAATCGTCCGAGGAGCTGACGAAGGTCAGCCAGAGCATGTCGAGCAACGCCGAGGAGACGAGCTCCCAGGCGAACGTCGTGTCGGCCGCGGCCGAGCAGGTGAACAAGAACGTCCAGACGGTCGCGACCTCGACCGAGGAGATGAGCGCCTCGGTCAAGGAGATCGCCAAGAGCGCCAACGATGCCGCCAAGGTGGCGAGCAGCGCCGTGAAGATGGCGGAGACCACCAACGAGACCATCGGCAAGCTCGGAACCAGCAGCGCGGAGATCGGCCAGGTGATCAAGGTCATCACCTCCATCGCGCAGCAGACGAACCTCTTGGCGCTCAACGCCACCATCGAGGCGGCGCGCGCGGGCGAGGCCGGCAAGGGCTTCGCGGTCGTCGCCAACGAGGTGAAGGAGCTCGCCAAGGAGACCGCCTCGGCTACCGAGGACATCAGCCGGAAGATCGAGGCCATCCAGGACGACACCAAGAGCGCCGTCGAGGCCATCGGGCGCATCAGCGCCGTCATCAAGCAGATCAACGACATCCAGAGCACCATCGCCAGCGCCGTGGAGGAGCAGAGCGCCACCACGGCCTCCATCGAGGTGAACGTCTCGGAGGCCGCGCGGGCCACCGCGGAGATCGCCGGAAACATCACCGGCGTCGCCCAGGCCGCCAGCTCCACCGCGTCGGGAGCGAACGACGCCCTCAAGGCTTCGCAAACTTTGGCGGAGATGGCCACGAGCCTCCACGGAATCGTCGGGAGCTTCCAGATCTGAGCGGATCCGAAGGGAAGCGCAGGCAGAGCAATCCAGGGCGGGTGCAGCGATCAGCCGACGGTCATCACAGCCTGGGAGCCGAGCACGCCGAGCTTGAAACCATCGCGACGCTCGTCCTGAGCGCCCAAGGGCTCCGGGGCTTCTCGAAGAAACGAAAGACAAGGCAAGGGCACCTTCATGAGCTCGTCGGAAATCCTCGACATCGGTCACCTCAGCTGCTTGGAGCTCATTCGCGCGCTCATTACTCAAAGTGGCGCTGCGAATGCGAAAGGGACGCTGGTGCGCCTGGCCGTCAAGGTCGGAGAAAAGACGCCCAAGGTCGATTACCCGACGATGGACGACTTCCTGGCGGCCGTTTTCGAAGGCAAGACCCCCATCGCTCGCATCGAGGGCAAAGCGGTGCATCAAGGAGGCGCGGTCTTCGGCTTGCCGAATTGCCCCTTCGCGCCGTCCATCCGCGACTACTCCGAGGTCTTCGGCCAGCTCCCGGCGGTCTATTCGGAAGCCACGGCCGAATACAATAAGGCGGCCCCCATCACCGATCAGCTCCGCGTCGGCAACGGCGCCGGCGTGAGCCCGTTCTGCGCCATCCATCAGCCGCTGCGAAGCGCCGTGGCCAACCAGATCACCATCGGGGGAAAGCCGGTGCTGATCTATCAGCTCGGGTGCAAGGCGGCTTCGGGAAAGAAGGGGCTGGCCGAGAGATGGATTGCCGAGACGGGCCGCACCGCGGCCGAGGTCGAGAAGGTCCTCGATACGAACATGTGCTGTTACTACGTCAAAGTCGCGGAATAGCGCGCTCAGAGATGCGGCCGCGGACTCGGTCGAATGGGCTCGCTGCAAGAGGGTTTCCCGATGGCGTTGCGATTCACGATTGGCAAGAAGCTCACCGCGGCGTTTCTCGCGGTCTCATGCGCGTCGGCGCTCGTCGGCGCCGTGGCGTCTGACGCGATCGAGACGCTGGCGCTCCACGATCGCGAGCTCTTCGAGCGCTCCACCGCGCCGATGCACCAGCTCCTCGGGCTCACCGAAGCGCTCCTGGGAATTCGCCTCGCTCTGAACGACGGTTTCCTGGCGCCTGACCGGGCCGCGACCGCAGCCCAGGCGGACCTGGTCGAACGGCACCTCCGCGAGCTCTCTGCGCAGGCGGCGCTCTACGAGCACGGCATCCGCTCCGAGGAGCAGAAGCGCGCGTTCACCGCCTTTCAGAGCAGCCGCGCCGAGCTCGAGCGCAAGCTGCAGTTGGCCGTGGCCGCGCTTCGGGCGAATCGAAAGGACGAGCTGCGCGGGCTCGTCCAGGCGGACGGCCCGGTGCGCGCTCTCCTCACGGAAGAGGAGCAGTCGCTCAAGACCATGTCCGAGGTGAAGATGCGCAATGGCCTCAAGGTCGCCGGCCGGAACGACGTGGAGGCGAGGGCGGCCAGGGCTCGCGTCCTGGTCGCAGCGCTCGTCGCCGCGGCCGCGGCTCTGGCCTTGGGTATCGCCATCGGCCGAAGCTTCGCGCGCGCGCTCCAATCCATGGCCGCGGCCGCGGAAAGGCTCTCGAAGGGCGAGTGGGCCGTCGAGCTCTCGCACGCGTCGGATGACGAGATGGGCGACCTGGCCCGCTCGCTGCGCGGCATTTCGGAATACCTGGGCAGCAGGGCGGCGACGGCGACCGCGTTGGGGGCCGGCGAGCTCAAGGGCAACAGCGCAGGCCGAGGCGATGGCGACGCGCTCGGAGCGGCGTTGAGCGAGATCGGCGCCGGGCTGAGCCGGGTGCAGCAGGAGACGAGCGCGCTCGCCGGGGCGGCGGCCGACGGGCGATTGACCGCGCGCGGCCGAACGGAGGACCTGCGGGGCGTCTACGGCGAGGTCGTCGGCGGCCTGAACCGAATTCTCGGCGCGGTGAGCGAGCCTTTGGCGGCGGCCGCGGCGTATGCGGCAAAGCTCGGCGAGGGCCGCGCGCCCGACCCCATGCCGGGGGCCTTTTGCGGAGAGCTCGAAACGCTCCGTCAGAGCCTCAACCGCTGTGGCGCGGCGATCCGCGCCCTGGCCGCCGACGCCGAGAAGGTGGCGCGAGCGGGCATGGCGGGCGATTCTGTCGGCACGCGCGGACCCGCGGTCTCTCCCGGGTGACTTCCGGGCCGTCGCCGAGCGGTTCAACGCGGCGCTCGAGGCGACGGGCGAGCCGCTCCGCGCGGCGGCCGATCGCGCCGCTCGCCTCGGAGAGGGCGCATTGCCTCCCAAGATGAGCGCCAGCGGCGCCGGCCTCGCCGCGCTCCCCAACGGCTTGAACCAGTGCATCGACGCGCTGGGCCGCCTGCTCGACGACGTGCAGCGGACGGCCGACGAGGTTGGCCGAGGCAAGCTCGCGGCCCGAATCGACAGCGCGACTTACCTGGGCGCCTACCGCCAGATCGCCGACGCCTTGAACCGTTCGCTCGACGCAGTGGCCGTCCCCCTCTCCGCCGCGACGCAGGCGCTGGCGCACCTGGGCGAAGGCGAAGTGTCCTCGGCGCTCGCCAAGCTCGACGGGGGCGCGCTCAGCGCCCTGCGCGCGAGCGTGGGCCGCGGCGCCGACGCCGTGCGCGCGGTGGTCGAGGACGCTGAAGGGCTCTCCGCGGCGGCGCAGGAAGGGCGCCTCTCTGCCCGCGCGGACCCGGCGCGGCACCGCGGTGAGCTCCGGCGCATCGTCGAGGGTCTCAACGGGGCGATGGACGCGCTCGTCGGCTTCTTCGACATGATGCCGGCGCCGATGCTCGTGTGCGACCGCGAGCTCACCGTGCGTTACGCGAACCGGGCGGCGGCGAAGCTCGTAGGCGAGCGGACGAACCTCATCGGGTGCTCTTGCTTCGAGCTGTTCCGCACCGGGCACTGCCGCAACGACGCCTGTGCGCTGGCGCAATGCATGCGCGAGAACGCGCCGGTCACGGCAGAGACGGTCGCCCAGCCGAACGGCCTCCGGCTCGACATCTCCTACACCGGCGTGCCCCTCCATGACGCCCGCGGCGAGATCATCGGCGCCGTCGAGTTCGTCACCGACCTGACGCCGCTCAAGGCGGCGGGGCGCGTGGCGCAGAAGCTGGCGCAATACCAAGACGCCGAGGTGCAGCGCGTGCTCGCCAATCTGAGCAAGCTCGCCGAGGGGGACCTGTCCCTGGACACCGCCACGGCGGCGCCCGACGCGGACACGCGCGTCGCCGCGGCCAACTTCGAGCAGGTCCAGCTCGCGCTGGGCAAGACCGCGCAGGCCATCGGCGCGCTCGCCCGGGACGCGCACCTGTTGGTCGAGGCCGCCGCCCAGGGCAGGCTCGACGCGCGCGCCGACGCGGCCGCCCACGGCGGCGAATACCGGCGCATCATCGAGGGCGTCAACCGGACTCTGGACGCGGTCATCGCCCCGCTGAACGCCGCGGCGAGGCGAATCGAGCAGATCTCCAAGGGGGACATTCCGCCTCGGATTTCGGAGGCCTACCCGGGGGACTTCGACCGGCTGAAAGAGAACATCAACGTCTGCATCGACGCGGTGAACGGGTTGGTCACCGACGCGCGCACGCTGGCCGCGGCCGCCGCACAGGGCAGGCTCGACGTCCGCGTCGACGTCTCGCGGCACGGCGGGGACTTCCGAAAGATCGTCGACGGCGTGAACCGCACCTTGGACCACGTCGGCGCGCCCATGCGCGAGGTGGGGCGGGTCCTCGGACAGCTGTCGAAAGGCGACCTCACGGCCCGGATCCAGGAGGCGTTCCCGGGCGACTTCGAGGTGCTCAAGGGCGCGGTCAACGACGCGGTCGCCCAGCTGAGGAGCGCCCTGGAGCAGATCGCCCGCCTGACGACCCACCTGACGACCTCCGGTGACGAGATGACGAACGTGAGCCAGTCGATGGCGGGCACCGCCGAGGAGACGAGCTCGCAGGCGAGCGTGGTGTCCATCGCCTCGGGCCAGGTCCGCACGAGCGTGCAGGCGGTGGCGACCTCCGCCGAGGAGATGAGCTCCAGCGTCAAGGAGATCGCCCGGAGCGCGGCCGAGGCCGCCCGCGTGGCGAGCGCCGCCGTGGGGATCGCCGAGTCGACCAACGCCATCATCGGAAAGCTCGGGGCCAGCAGCGGCGAGGTCGGCCAGGTGGTGAAGGTCATCACCTCCATTGCGCAGCAGACGAACCTCCTGGCGCTCAACGCCACCATCGAGGCGGCGCGCGCGGGCGAGGCGGGCAAGGGCTTCGCGGTGGTCGCCAACGAGGTGAAGGAGCTCGCCAAGGAGACCGCCGTGGCCACCGAGGACATCAGCCGGAAGATCGAGGCCATCCAGTCCGACACCCGGCGCGCGGTGGAGGCCATCAGCCAGATCAGCGGGGTCATCAAGCAAATCAACGACCTCCAGACCACCATCGCGGGCGCGGTGGAGCAGCAGAGCGCGACGACGGCGTCCATCGAGCGCAGCGCCGCGGAGGCGGCCGCCGGGACCGGCGAGATCGCCGAGAACATCACCGGCGTGGCAAAGGCCGCCGCCGGGACGGCGGCCGGCGCGGGCAACACACTGAAGGCGGTGCAGGCGCTGTCGAGCATCGCCCTCGAGCTCCAAGGCATCGTCGCGCGGTTCCAAATCTAGCTCCCGAGGCTGAACATGCGCCGCCATCTCAACATCGCGACCAAGCTCCTCCTGGGGCTCTTGCTCGTAGCGGGCGCCTCCATCGCCGTGGGCCTCTTGGCCATCCACTCCACCGGGGAGATGGCCGGCGCCGACGAGCGGCTCTATTCCAAGGTCACCGTCCCCAACACCTACCTGGAGGACCTGGCGGTCTCGCGCCAGCGCCTGAGCGTCGACATACGAGACGCGCTGCTCGTGTCCGATCTGGCGGTGGTCAAGGCCAAGCTCGACCGCGTCCGCGAGCGCCAGAAGGACATGAGCCGGGCGCTCGAGCGCTTCGAGTCGGCCGTCGCCTTCGAGGACGTCAAGGTCGAGCTCGGCCGCTTCAAGGAGCTCAAGGAGGCCTACGACGCGCGGTTCGAGCGCGTGATGAGCGCGGCAGCGCAGGCCCGCGACGTCGAGGCGGCCACCCTCCTGAGCGACCCGGACGTCGTGAGCACCTACGAGAAGGAGCGCGCGTCGCTCGACGCGCTCATCGAGCTCCAGGTCGAGCACGGCAAGCTCGCGTCGCAGGAGAACGCGCGGACCGCCGCCTCCACCCGCTGGACCATGATGGCCGCCATCGCCTTGTCCGCGCTGCTCGCGGTGGCCGTGGGCGCCACCCTCACCCTCTCCATCGTCCGGCCGCTCGGGAAGATGACCGAGGTCGCACGCGCGCTCGCCCAGGGTCGCGTGGACCAGGAAGTGGACCACCACTCGGGCGACGAGACCGGCGTTCTGGCCGACGCGTTCCGCGACACCATCGGTTACATCCGAGGGGTCTCTAGCGCCGCCGAGGCTCTGGCGCTGGGCGACCTGGAGGTCGCGCTGGAGGCGAGGTCTGAGTCCGACGTGCTCACGCGGAGCTTCTTGCGCGCCCGCGACACCGTGCGCGACCTGTCGTCCCAGACGCAGGAGCTGGTCGCCGCCGCTGCCGCCGGGAAGCTGCGCTCCCGGGGCGACTCCTCGCGCTACCGCGGGGAGTACGCGCACATCGTCGACGGCATCAACGGCCTGCTCGACGCGGTGGTGGGGCCGCTCAGCGTGGCGGCGGAGTCGGTCCGCCGCATCGGCCGCGGCGAGATCCCCTCCGAAGATCGACGAGAGCTACAGCGGCGACTTCGGCGAGCTCAAGAACAGCGTCAACCAGTGCGTGGACGCCGTGCAGGCGCTGGTGGAGGACGCCGAGCTGCTCGCGGCGGCCGCCGTCATGGGCAAGCTGAGCACCCGGGTGGACCTTCTGCGCCACCAGGGCGACTTCCGGAAGATCGTGGACGGCGTGAACAAGACACTCGACGCATTCACGGGGCCGATGAGCGTCGCCGCCGACCATATCGCGCGCCTGGGCCGCGGCGACATCCCTCCGAAAATCGCCCAGACCTTCCCCGGCGACTTCGACGAGATCCGAAACAACCTGAACCAGTGCATCGACGCGGTGAACGCGCTGGCGGCGGACGCGAACCGGCTGGCGACCGCCGCCGTGGCCGGGCAACTGGCCACCCGCGCGGACGCGTCGCGCCACGGGGGCGAGTTCCGGCGCATCATCGAAGGCGTCAACCGCACGCTCGACGCGGTGATCGGCCCCCTCAACATCTCCGCCAAGTCCATTGAGCGGCTGAGCAACGGCGACGTCCCGCCGAAGATCAGCGACGCCTTCCACGGCGACTTCAACGCGCTCAAGAACAACCTGAACCAGTGCATCGACGCGGTGAACGCGCTGGTCGCCGACGCGAACACCTTGGCGGGCGCGGCCATCGCGGGGAAGCTCTCGGTGCGCGCCGACGTCAGCCGCCACGGCGGCGACTTCCGGAAGATCATCGACGGCGTGAACCGGACGCTGGACGCGGTGATCGCGCCGTTCATGGACGCCGCCATCTGCGTCGAGCAGATCAGCTCCGGCAACCTCCCTGTGCCCATCGCCGAGGCCTGGCCCGGCGATTTCGACAAGCTGAAGAACAACCTGAACCAGTGCATCGGCGCGGTGAACGCGCTGGTCGTCGACGCCAACGGGCTCGCCGCCGCGGCGGCCGAGGGGCGCCTGGCCACGCGCGCCGACTCGGACCGGCACGGAGGGGACTTCCGGAAGATCATCGACGGCGTGAACCGCGCGCTCGATGCCGTGCTGGGGCCGTTGAGCGTCGCCGCACAGACCATCGACCGGATCAGCAAGGGGCAGATCCCGCCCAAGATCGCCGAGGGGTTCGCGGGCGACTTCCGGACCTTGCGCAACAACCTGAACGGCTGCATCGACGCGGTGAACGCCCTGGTGGTCGACGCCGACATGCTCGCCGACGCCGCCCTCGAGGGGAGGCTCGACGCGCGGGCGGACGCCTCGCGCCACGGCGGGGACTTCCGGAAGATCGTGGAGGGGATCAACCGCACCTTCGACGCGGTGGTCGGCCCGCTCTCCATGGCGGCCCGCTGCGTGGACCGCATCTCCAAGGGCGACATCCCGGAGCCCATCACCGAGGCCTACCGCGGCGACTACGGGACCATCAAGGACAACCTGAACCTCTGCTTCGAGGCGGTGAACCTGCTCGTCGCCGACGCGAACCGGCTGGCCGCCGCGGCCGGGGAGGGCAGCCTGGACACGCGGGTCGACCTCTCGCGGCACGGCGGCGACTTCCGGAAGATCGTGGAGGGCTTCAACAAGAGCCTCGACCAGGCCGTCGGGCCGATGCGCGACATCGGGCACGTCCTCTCGCGCATGGCCGATGACGACCTCACGGCCCGGGTGACCGGCGCCTACCGCGGCGACTTCGACGTGCTGAAGGCGGCCGCCAACAAGGCCGGCGACCAGCTTCGACTCGCCCTGGAGAAGATCGGCGCGAGCACGCGCACGATGGCGAGCTCGGCGGGCGAGCTGACGGGGGTGAGCCAGTCGATGTCGGCGACCGCGGAGCAGACGAGCGCCCAGGCGAGCGCCGTCTCGTCGGCGGCCGAGCAGGTGACCCGCAACGTCGCGACGGTCGCCTCGTCGGCCGAGGAGCTGAGCGCCAGCGTCAAGGAGATCGAGAAGAGCGCCACTGAGGCCGCCAAGGTCGCGAGCGGCGCCGTGAAGATGGCCGAGAGCACCAACGCCACCATCGGCAAGCTCGGCGCGAGCAGCGCGGAGATAGGCCAGGTGGTGAAGGTCATCACCTCCATCGCGCAGCAGACGAACCTCTTGGCGCTCAACGCCACCATCGAGGCCGCGCGCGCAGGCGAGGCGGGCAAGGGGTTCGCGGTGGTCGCCAACGAGGTGAAGGAGCTCGCCAAAGAGACCGCCTCGGCCACCGAGGACATCAGCCGCAAGATCGAGGCGATCCAGGCCGACACCCGAGGCGCGGTCGGGGCCCTCTCGGAGATCGGCGCGGTGATCCGCCAGATCAACGAGCTCCAGGCCACCATCGCCAGCGCCGTCGAGGAGCAGAGCCGGACCATGGCCTCCATCGAGCACAGCGCCGGCGACGCCGCCAAGAGCGCCGCCGCCATCAGCGAGAACATCTCGGGCGTCGCTCAGGCCGCTTCGGGAACGGCGTCGGGCGCAGCCAACACTCTCCGTGCGGCCGAGGCGCTGGCGCAGATGGCCTCCGACTTGCAAGCCATCGTGGGTCGTTTTCGGGTGTAGCGGGCAACTCCCTCGGGCGAGGCCATGGCCAAGGCGCGCATCCTCATCGTCGACGACTCCGCCGTGATCCGACGGGTGCTGACCGATCAGCTTTCGAGCGACGCCGACCTGGAGGTGGTTGGCCACGCCTCGAATGGCCGCATCGCGCTCCAGCGCGTGGAGCAGCTCTCGCCGGACTTGGTCGTGCTCGACGTGGAGATGCCGGAGCTCGACGGGCTGGCGACGCTCGCGCAGCTGCGCCGCTCGCGCCCCAAGCTCCCGGTCATCATGTTCAGCTCGCTCACCGCGCCGGCGGCCGCCGCCACGGTCGACGCCCTGCTGCTGGGGGCGAACGACTACGTTACCAAGCCCAGCGCCGGCGAGGGCAACGCCCGCATCCACGACGAGCTCATTCCAA
This sequence comes from uncultured delta proteobacterium, assembly GCA_963772225.1. Classification (GTDB taxonomy): domain Bacteria; phylum Myxococcota; class Myxococcia; order Myxococcales; family UBA5297; genus CAVYWD01. The sequence continues at coordinate 334,379 of CAVYWD010000002.1, forward strand.
AGATCAAAGTTGCCTGCGGCATCCTCGCTGCCGCTCCGACGCCCGCCGCCGCGCCTCCGGCCCACCGGGGGCCTCTGCCCGCGGCGCACGAGGGGCCGGCCGCTGCGGCCGGGGCCGAGCCCCCGCCTTCTCGGCCCGACGTCCTCTTGATCGGCGCCTCCACCGGCGGGCCCAACGCGCTGACCGCGTTCTTCTCTCACCTCCCGCGCGAGTTCCCGGTGCCCATCGCCCTGGTGCAGCACATGCCGCCCATGTTCACCGCCATCCTCGCCGAGCGGTTGACCCAGGCCTCCGAGATCCGCGTCTGCGAGGCGGCCGACGGCATGGGCTTGGAGGCCGGGCGGGCTTACGTGGCGCCCGGAGACTTCCACATGCGCCTGAGGCGGGAGGGCACCAAGGTGCTCGCCCGCCTCGATCGCGAGCCGCCGGAGAACGCCTGCCGGCCGGCCGTGGACGTGCTCTTCCGGTCGGCTGCCGAGGTCTATGGCCGGCACATCCTTGCGGTGATCATGACGGGTATGGGCCAAGACGGCCTGAGGGGCTCGCGGGCCGTGCGCGAGGCGGGCGGGCGCATCTTGGCTCAGGATGAGGCGACGAGCGTGGTCTGGGGCATGCCCGGCGCGGTGGCCCGCGGCGGGCTCGCGGAGCGCGTGCTGGCGCTGAACCTCCTGGGCCCCGAGGTGGTGCACCGGGTCTGTGAGCACCCGGGCTCTCGACCGAAGGCGAGGTCGACCGGATGAACGTGCCGGGCGTCACGCCTCTGGAGTTCGAGTTCCTGCGAGCGCTGCTGCTCCAGCACGCGGCGATGGTGCTCGAGCCGGGTAAGGAATACCTCGTCGAGGCGCGGCTGACCCCGCTGGCCAAGCGCGCAGGGTTCGGCGACCTCCACGGGTACCTCTCGAAGGTTCGCGCCGGGCCGACCCAGGAGATGCGCCAGGACATCGTGGAGGCCATGGCCATCCACGAGACGAGCTTCTTTCGGGACGCGAAGCCCTTCGAGGCCCTCCGCGGCGTGCTCCTCCCGCGAATGGTCGCCGCTCGCCGTTCCGCGCGGGAGCTCAACGTCTGGAGTGCCGCCTGCTCGACCGGCCAGGAGCCGTACAGCATTGCGATGATCCTGCATGAGCAATTTCCCGAGGTGCGGACCTGGAAGCTCAAGATCTTCGCGACCGACATCTCGCGCGCGGCCATCGCGAGGGCGGAGCGGGCGCGCTACACGCAGCTGGAGGTCAACCGGGGCTTGCCCGCCGCGCTGCTCGGCAGCTGCCTGGAGCCACGCGGGGCCGAGTGGCAGGTCAAGGAAGAGGTCCGCAAGCGGGTCGAGTTCAAGGCCCTCAACCTCGCGGGGCCGTGGCCGTCGCTGCCGGCGCTCGACCTCGTCTTCATGCGCAACGTCCTCATCTATTTCCCCGCCGAAATCCGGAGGGGAATCCTCGCCCGCGCCCGCCGCGCGCTCCGCCCCGACGGGTTCCTGCTGCTGGGGACCGGCGAGACCACCATGAACCTGAGCGACGAGCTCGAGCGCTCGCCGTTCGAAGGCGCCTGTTGCTACCAGCCGGTCAAACGAGGGTAAACCACATGCTTCAGAACGATCAGGTCCGGTCCGTCATTCAGAACATCTGGAGCTCGGTCCTCGGACTGCAGGTGACCGGCGCGGAGGCCGTCTCCGAGCTCCACGGCGATTACCTCACCAGCTGCGTGCACATCACCGGCGGCTGGTCGGGCGCGCTCACCATCGGCTGCCCCGTGGAGCTCGCGCGCAAGGCCGCCGCGCTCATGTTCGGCATGGAGCTTACGGAGACCGGCGACTCTGAGATGCAAGACGCTCTGGGCGAGCTCGCCAACATCGCCGGCGGAAACGTCAAGTCGCTGCTTCCGCCCGGGTGCGGGCTGTCGCTGCCGACGGTGGCGCAGGGCCACGACCACAAGTTCGTCGTGCCCAATAGCAAGGTCGTAGGTCTGACCGCGTACGTATGCGAGGGCCACGTGATGATCGTGAAGGTCCTCGAGCGCGAGAGCTAGCGGAGGGAAAGCCGTCTGCCGGTCCCTCGGTTGAATCAACTTCGCAGTGGAAGGAGGAGAACGTGAAAATCCTGATCGTGGACGACTCCAAGGCCATGAGGATGATCGTGATGCGCACTTTGAGGCAGGCCGGAATCGGCGATCACACGCTCGTCGAGGCCGCCAGCGGGGCAGAGGCGCTGCAGGTCATCAAGACCAACCGCCCGGACCTCATCCTGTGCGACTGGAACATGCCGGAGATGACCGGCCTGGACGTGCTCAAGGCCATCAAGAGCGGGAACCTGGGCGTGCCGCTCGGCTTCGTCACCTCGGAGTCCTCGGACGAGATGCGCCAGACGGCCATCCAGGAAGGCGCGCTATTCTTCATCTGCAAGCCCTTCACGCCCGAGAGCCTGAAGACCGCATTGGCGCCGGTGGTACATTAGGCTCTCGGTTGTTCGGCGCTGATTCGGGCTCTCCTCAAGGAGGCGGTAGGTCATGCCGGCGATCGTGATGATGCCCGCGGCTCAGGCGGTCCAGGAGCTCGTCAGCGGGCTCCTTGGAAAGCGGGCGGCGGTGAAGGATGGCAAGGCGTTCGCGCCGGGCGGGACGAGCCCGGCCATTGTCGGAGTCTACAAGCGAGACGACGAGGTGATCGCAGGGCTGGTTGTCATGGACATCCCTCTGGCCGCCAACGCCGCGGCGGCGCTGGTGCTGATCCCCCCGGGCGTCGCCGGCGAGAGCGCGAGGTCCGGCAAGCTGTCGGAGAACTTGCTGGAGAACGTCAAGGAGCTGCTCAACGTGTGCAGCCGACTCTTCGTGGGGCCGGGGACGCCTCACGTCCGCATGAAGGCGACGTGCTTGGTCCCGCCTGCGGCTCCTCCGGAGATCGCCGGCTTTCTGGCCAAGCCCAACTCCCGCATGGACCTCGAGCTCAGCATCCCGGGCTACGCGGGAGGTCGGATGATGGTGCTCATCTGACGGCGCTCCGCGCTCGGGCAGGCGCGCCGGGCGCTCGCGCGACTCATTGGAGCGGCTGCAGCTCGGAGGGCGCCGGGCGCCCCTCGGCCGAGAGCGCCTCGGCCACCTGCTTCGACAGCGATTGCGCGTCGCTCACAGCGGCGCCGCCGAGGTCGTTGTTGAAGAACGCGTAGCACTCCCGCCCGGCGCGTGCGAGCGCCGCGATCTCCGACGCCGCCCGGCGAAGTCTCCTTCGACCGTAGAGGCCGGAGGGGTCCTTTGCGCCGTGAAACCTGCGGTAGTAGAACGGCCCCGGCGGCGGGAAGGGCGCCTCCACCTCGACCCGATCGTGCAGGCAGAGCGCCGCGCCCTGCTCCTCCAGGAGATCGTAGACCTCGTCCCGATACCACTCGGCGCTGCGGAGCTCGACGGCGCGGGCGAAGCCCGAGGGCAGGGCGCTCAGGAAGTCGCCCAGTCGCGGCACGTCGAGCGCCAGGGTCGGCGGCAGCTGCCAGAGGATGGGCCCGGTCTTCGCGGCGAGGGGCGCGATGGCCGAGAAGAAGCGCTCGACGCCGCGGCCGCGATCGGTCAGCCGCTTGACGTGCGTGAGGTACCGGCTGCCCTTCACCGCGAACAGGAAGCCCGCGGGAGTGCTGCTCGCCCAGCTCTCGGCGGCCTTTTCGGTCGGGAGCCGGTAGAACGTGTTGTTGAGCTCCACGGCCGAGAAGCGCTCGGCGTAGTAGCCAAGCCACGCGCGGGCGGGCAGGCCCTTCGGGTAGAACCGCTCGCGCCAGTGGGGGTACACGTAGCCGCTCGTGCCGATGCGCACGCGCGTCGTCCAGCTCTGCTCGGACGCGGCCATCGCCCGAGAAGCCTGTGCACGCGTCGGCTCCCGCGCCGCTTCACCGGTTGGCGAAGCTCACCGGGTTCTCCGGGTCGAGCTCCACCACCAGCTCGATGCGCCGGTTGGCCTCGCGGCCCTCCGGCGTGTCGTCGCTCGCCACCGGCACGGTCGAGCCGTGGCCGACCGCCGCGAGCGAGCTGGCCCGGAAATGGTGCGCCTGCTCCAGGTAGCCGACCACGGTGGCGGCGCGAGCCGACGAGAGCTCCCAGTTGTTCCTGAAGCGCGGGCTCGACAGCGCCGCGCCGTCGGTGTGGCCCTCGGCGCGGATGGGCCGGTCCAGCGCCTTGAGCTCCACGGCGATGGCGTCGAGGATGGGCAGCGCCTCGGGCCTCAAGGCCGACGCGGCCGGGTCGAAGAAGCGCGACGCGCCGAGCCGGATGGACAGGCGACCGCCCTCGGTGTCGATGCTCACCGTGGTCTTCTGGTCGGCGAGGAAGTTGTGCAGCCTCTTCTCCAGGCGGTTCTTCAGGAGGTCCACCTGGGCCTGCTTCTTCTTCTGCGTGGCCATCGCGCCCGACCCCACGTTGGCCGAGCAGCCGCCCTCCGAAGGCGGCCCCTCGAAGAGCGGCATGGTGGTGACGCCGCCGGTCCCTTCGAAGTGGAGCGCCCAGCGGATGGCGTTGGCCGCCTGGACGAGCCGCTTGTTGTCCACGCGGCTGACCGCGTACATGACGACGAAGAAGGCGAAGAGCAGCGTCATGAAGTCGGCGTAGGACACGAGCCAGCGCTCGTGGTTCTCGTGCTCCTCTTCGTGCTTCTTGCGCGCCACGGCTCACTCCTTGGCGGCGGGCGCGTCGCCGCCGCCGTGCTCGCCGGTGTACGCGGCCAGCTTCTCTTCGAGCACGCGCGGGTTTAGGCCTTCCTGGATGGACAGCACGCCCTCGGCGATGAGCGTCTTGCGCTCCTTCTCCAGGACGAGCTTGCGCTTGATCTTGTTGGCCATGGGCAGGAAGAAGATGTTCGCCGAGCCGACGCCGTAGACCGTGGCCACGAAGGCGGTGGCGATGCCGCCGCCGAGCTTGGAGGGGTCGCTCAGGTTCTCCATGACGTGGATGAGGCCGAGCACCGCGCCCAAGATGCCGATGGTCGGCGCGAAGCCGCCGGCCGACTCGAAGACCTTGGCCCCCACCACCATCTCCTCGAACTCGGCGTCGATGGCGGTCTCGAGCGCGCCCCGCGCGACGCCGGCGTCCACGCCGTCGACGATGAACTGCAGGGCCTTGCGCAGGAAGGGGTCGTCGATGCCGGTGAGCCGGCTCTCCAGCGCCAGCACGCCGTCGCGCCGGGCCACGCCGGCGAGCTCGACGATGGTCTTGGTGAGGCCGCGGAGGTCGACCTTCTTGTCGACGAACGTCGTCTTGGCGAGCTTCAGGCCGCGCAGGAAGTCCTTGAGCGGGAACGCCACCATCACCGCGCCGAAGGTGCCGCAGAGGATGATGAGCCCGGCAGTGCCCTGGATGATGGACGAGACGTGCCCGCCCTCCAGCGCCTGGCCGCCCAGGATGCCCCCGATGGCGAGGAGGATTCCGCCGATGGTGGTGATGTCCATCGCTTGGTCCTCCCGTTAGGCCCCGGCCGCGTCGCTCTGGATCACCTGCGGCCCGAGGGCGATTCGCCGCCGGTACTCGACCACGCGCTCGACGACCTCCTCCACGCTCTCCTTCACCATGAGGCGCGCGCCGGAGGTGAGCATGATGACCGTGTCAGGCGTCCGTTCGAGGGTGAGGATGTGGTCGGAGTTGACCACCAGCTCGGTGCCGTCCAGCCGGCTTAAGAACACCATGGGGGCCTCTCGCGCGCGGCATCCGGCGCCCGGGGTGGCCCCGCCGCGCGCTCTCGCGACGGAGGGCCGCCGGAAAACCGAACGCGGCGCCTTCTACCGCTTGATGGCGATGAGCTCCGAGAGGAGCTGGTCGGCGGTGGTGATGGTCTTCGAGTTCGCCTCGTAGTTGCGCTGGGCGGTGATCATGTTGGTGAACTCGGTGGCGAGGTCGACGTTCGACTGCTCCAGCGAGCCGGCCACCAGCGAGCCGCGGCCGCCCTCGGAGGGGTTGCCGATGGCGGGCTGGCCGGACTCGGGTACCTCCTGGAACAGGTTGCCGCCCGTGCGCGACAGCTTGTCCGGCGACGAGAAGCTGGCCACCGCGACGCGGCCCACCACCCGGCTCCGCCCATTGGAGAACGTGCCGGTGACGTCGCCGGTGGTGTCCACCTTGAGGCTCGAGAGGGTGCCGGAGCTGTACCCGTCCTGGTTCACGTAGGTGACCGTGGAGGCGCTCGCAAACTGCGTGATGCCGTCCACGCCGGTGCCTCCTGAGGCAGTCGGGGTGCCGAGGTTGAAGTTCAGCGCCTGTGGACCGACGGCGTTGAGTGGGTTGAAGCTCGAAGTCTGGTTGGCGACGGAGGCGAGCTTGCCGCTGGTGTCGAAGGTCAGGTCCCCGCTGCCAATCTCGACCGGCGTGCCCGCAGTGCCGCCGGAGAGCCCGCCACCATCGGTGAGAGCGTGGTAGGTCCAGGTCCCGTCGCCGGTCTTGACGAAATAGAGGTCCACCTGGTGGTCCTTGCCCAGGGAGTCGTACACGGTGGTGCTGCTCGAGAAGTTGAAGGTGGTCTTGTCTGCCGGGTCGAAGGTGGCGGTGATGGCGGTGGCGTCGGACTCGAGGTTGGCCTTGACGGTGATGTTCGCGGTCGGCTGCGGGGCCGCGGTCAAGTTGCCGATCTGCAAGTCGCCCAGGGCCGGCTGCACGGCCCCCTCGGAGTCGGCGAGGTAGCCCTGCACTCGCAGGCCGTCGATGTTGGTGAGGTACCCGTTGGAGTCGAAGGTGAACTGCCCGTCCCGCGTGTAGTACTGGCCCGAGACGCCGCTGTTCGTCCCCTTCACCACGAAGAAGCCCGAGCCGTCGATGGCCAGGTCGGTGGCGTTGCCGGTGCTCGAGAGCGCGCCCTGGGTCATCATCTTCTGCACCGCTTGCACGCTGGTGCCGAGGCCCACCTGGCCCCCGGTGGCGCCCGCCAGCGCGCTCTGCGAGAGCGCCGCCTCGAAGTCGGCGCGGCCCTCTTTGAAGCCGACGGTGTTGGCGTTGGCGATGTTGTCGCCGATGACGGTCAGGTCGGTGCTGCTGGCGTCCAGGCCGCTCACGCCGGAGTTCATGGAAGTCATCAGGCTCATGTCTCTGCTCCTTGTCCTTGCTCGCTTTCGGCTTCGGTTCGGTGCGCGCTCACTTCAGGTCGGTCTCAGGGCGAGACAATCTCCTCGACGCTGGAGACCGGCACCTGATCCGAGCCCATCACGAGCACGGGGGTGGTGCCCTGCAGGGACACGCCGTCGACCTTGCGGCGTATCGTCTGGTCCAACGAGACGTTGTTCCCCGAGCTGTCGGTCGCTGTGAGCGTCAGCGTGTAGGTGCCGGCCGCGACGTGGCTGCCGTTGTTGCCCAGGCCGTTCCAGGTGAGGGTGTTCTGGCCGGCGGCCTGGGCCCCGAAATCGACCTTGGCGACCTGCGTCCCCGAGGCGTCGGTCACCACCAGCGTGGTGCTCGCCGAGGCCGCCGAGAGGTTGGCGACGAGGTCGACCGTCCCGTTGGCGGCGAGCTGCAGCTGCTTCGTGGTGCAAAGGGCTTCCTTGCCGACCAGGTTTGCGGTGCTCAGTTGGTTCGCCGAGCCCTGAGTGGTGACCAGCGATTGCAGCGTCGTGTTGATGTTCTGCATCTGCTCCAGGCTGGAGAACTGCGCGAGCTGGGACGCGAACTGAGACGTGTCCGCCGGAGAGGTAGGGTCCTGGTTCTGGAGCTGGGTGATCAGCAGCTTGAGGAAGTCGTTCTTCCCGAGCGCGTCCGAGCCCTGGGTCGAGCTGGTCGACGAGGAGGTCGAGCTGCTCGAGCTCGTGCCCGCGAGGCCTGCGATCTGGCTCGACATCGGACGACTCCTTTCCTATGCGCGCACGTGCACTCCGGTCTCGGAGGGTGCGCGGGGCTCCGCGCCGCCGCTCTGAGGCGATGGCGTGCGCGGGGTTGCGCGCGGCTGGGGCTGTTCCGGCGCATCGGGGTGGCCGCGCTGCTGCTCGCGCGGAAGGTCGAATGCGCCCAGCTGTAGGCCCTCGCTCGCCAGCGAGGCGCTCAGCTCGTGGACCCGATCTTTCAAGAGGTGTGCCGCGGCGCCTTCCGCGCGAATCTCGGTACTTCCGTCGCGAACGCGCACGTGCAGCGCCAGATCCCCGGCGCCGTCGATGTCGAGCGACAGATGTGCGGCGCGCTCGAGCACGCCGACGCGGAGCGACGGATCCTCCTCGGCGCGGTCGACCAAGGGGGCGGCCGGCGCTGGGAGCGGCGCTGCCTCGACGGCGGTCCGGGGCGCCGGTGCCGGGGCCGCCGCCACCGGCGCGGGGTGTGCCGAGCTGGCGGCGGGGACTGGCGAGGGGAGGACCTGGGCAGCGACAGCGCTCTCGCGCCGCTCCGGCGCTTCTCGGACCTCGGAGAGGGGCTCGTCGACAGAGGTCGCGCGAACGCGGGGCGCCGTCGCCGCCGCCATCGCGTTCGACGCGGAAGCGGCGTGCGGCGGGGCGGGGCGCCGCGAAGCCTGCGTCGATGGCGCGGCAGCGCTGGCGGAAGCGGGGAGGGGTTGGGCGACCTCGGCAGAAGCCGCGGCAGAGCGGTCCTCGCGGCCCGATGTGGGCTTGCGGCTCGGGCTGGGCCGCGGCTCCGGGGAGTCCGGCGACGCGGCTCGCGTCGCGCCCGCTGCCGCGCGCGAGCTCGCGTTCGCAGCCGAGACCGGTTTCGCAGCCGAGGTTGCGCTCTGGGCGGTGGATCGCTCGAGCGCCGCCGCCAACGCGGCCTCGAGATTGGCCGGGCCAGCAGTCTTTCGAGACGCCTCGTCTCGGTCGGAGGGCGCGGCGGCCTCCTCTGGCGCGAGGCGCTCGGAGGCGCGGAATTGCGCCCGAGGCCTCGCGACCGCGGCGCCCGTCGGCGCGGCGGCCGGATCATTTGACGGAGCGCTCGAGGCGGGCGAGCGGCCCGCGGCGCGCTCATCCAAAGAGCTCTCCGATCGCCTGCCACCGGAAGTCTCGCCCGCGGATGCATGCGATGGAGCGCTCGAGGCGGGCGAGCGGCCCGCGGCGCGCTCTTCGAAAGAGCTCCCCAATGGCCTGCCATTGGAAGTCTCGCCCGCGGATGCGTGCGATGGAGCGCTCGAGGCGGGCGAGGGCCCCGCGGCGCGCTCTTCGAAAGAGCTCCCCAATGGCCTGCGATTGAAAGTCTCGCCCGCGGATGCGTGCGATGGAGCGCTCGAGGCGGGCGAGTGCCCCGCGGCGCGCTCTTCGAAAGAGCTCCCCAATGGCCTGCCATTGGAAGTCTCGCCCGCGGATGCATGCGATGGAGCGCTCGAGGCGGGCGAGTGCCCCGCGGCGCGCTCTTCGAAAGAGCTCCCCAATGGCCTGCGATTGAAAGTCTCGCCCGCGGATGCGTGCGATGGAGCGCTCGAGGCGGGCGAGTGCCCCGCGGCGCGCTCTTCGAAAGAGCTCCCCAATGGCCTGCCATTGGAAGTCTCGCCCGCGGATGCATGCGATGGAGCGCTCGAGGCGGGCGAGTGCCCCGCGGCGCGCTCTTCGAAAGAGCTCCCCAATGGCCTGCGATTGAAAGTCTCGCCCGCGGATGCATGCGATGGAGCGCTCGAGGCGGGCGAGTGCCCCGCGGCGCGCTCTTCGAAAGAGCTCCCCAATGGCCTGCCATTGGAAGTCTCGCCCGCGGACGCATGCGATGGAGCGCTCGAGACGGGTGAGCGGCCCGCGGCGCGCTCTTCGAAAGAGCTCCCCAATGGCCTGCCATTGGAAGTCTCGCCCGCGGATGCATGCGATGGAGCGCTCGAGGCGGGCGAGTGCCCCGCGGCGCGCTCTTCGAAAGAGCTTCCCAATGGCCTGCCACTGGAAGTCTCGCCCGCGGATGCATGCGATGGAGCGCTCGAGACGGGTGAGCGGCCCGCGGCGCGCTCTTCGAAAGAGCTCCCCAATGGCCTGCGATTGGAAGTCTCGCCCGCGGATGCGTGCGGGACAGGGGCGGAACGCGCCGTCCGCTCAGAAGGGTTGGCCTCCGCGCGAGCCACCGGAGCGCTCTCGCTCGGCTGGCGCTGTGCTCCCGCCGAGGTACCGCTCCTGTCGGCGGCAACGTCGCTCGGGGAGGCGGCGCGGGACGGCGCGGCCGGCACTTGCGACGCCATCGACGCGCCGCTTTGCGGCCGCTCGGCGCGCGGGGGCTGTCGCGGCTCGACGGCGTTCGAGCGGCTCACGGCGCTGGGAGCGCTGGTCGAGATCGCTGCGCGAACTGAAGACGTCGACGCCGTCGAGGTCGCGGCCCGAGGTGAAACAGCTCGAGATGCGCGCTGCGGCTGGCCAGGTTCGGCCACCGCGGCGGAACCCGCCAAATCGAGTCGAGGCGCCTGAGGGGTCGACGCCGCTCGGTCGAGTGGCTCGGCGCGGGCCGGGCTCGCAACTGGTTTAGAACGGCTCTCGACGCTCCGACTCGAAGCGGAGCGGGAAGAGACATCGGCCTGCAAGTCAGACGCGGACGAGGGCGTTCCCTCGCTCGTTTTCACGCGCTCTGCCTGCGGGCGAGCGGAGCTCACGGGAGCTCGCGGCTCCATTCGGACATCCGATGGCGGCCTCTGGCTCGGGTCCGGGGTGGACGACGCGCCGCCCGGCGCAGCGCGTGCGGCCCCCTCGGGCGCGACGGTCGCGCCGCGGGTCTCGGAAGCGATGGAGGGGATTGCGGCGCGGGCCAGGAGCGCGGCCTCGGAGGAGGAAGGCTGGACGAGCGACTCTGGCGCTTGCGCGTGGTAGGCGCTTGCCGCCGCGAGGCAGCGGTCTCTCGAGGGCGCTGTGGAGCTTTGCGCGGCAAGGGTCGCGCTCTGCGCGTGGGCCGCCAAGATTGCCTGCGCGGCGGCAGCCCCGGCGAGCTCGCCGGCCCGGGTCTGCCCGCCGGGGCTCGCGTCCGCCTCACGGTCGGCGCGGCGGGGTGCCTCTCGAGAGTCGCTGATGGTCGCCTCTCGAGGCTCGGCTCCCTCGGCCGTCCGCGTGGAGCCGCGAGAGCTCAGAGCGCTCCCAGGCCGGTCGACAGGCTCGCTCGCCTCGGCCAGCGCCTTCGAAGAAAGAAGATCGGGCTCTTGGTGCGGGGCTTCACAGGCATCCGCGCGGCGCTCGCCTCGCGCCCCCGTCGAGTTCGCAGAGCCCGGGGAGACCTCAGAGCGCGGCGCGAGGTCGCGAGCCTTCTCGGCAGCGCCCGCGCTCGAATTCGCACCTGCGTCGCCCGCGGCGTCGCCTCGACCCGGCAGCGTCGGACTCGCGGCCAGCGCGAGCGTTCGCGCGGAACGCTCGCTCGCCCGGGCAGCGGCAGTACCACCGGCGACGTGAGCTGCGGCCGGAGCGCGGGCGCCGGCGGGCGCTGGCGCTGGCGCTGCTTGTTTGGAGCGAATCGCTTCGCCGCTGTTCGATGGCTCGGCGCGGGCGGAAGTCTCCGGCGCCTTCCTCTGCTCCGCCGGGCGGTCGCCCAGTCGCAGATTGGTCGGGACAGCGGAGGAGGCGCTTCGAGCGCTGGCTGCAACGGCGAGCTCGGGCTGAGCCTCTGCGAGCTCCTGCGCCGCCCACTGCGCCGGCTCAGCGGTTCGGGAGCGCGGGGCGATGGAAGCCTGGAGGCCTGCGGCGGAGCGTTGAGTCGGGCCGGACGCGCCGGCCGCGAGCCGACCGGTCGCGAGCGCCTCGTCGAGCTCGGCGCCGAAGGGGGAGCCGTCGTTCGCATCGTGCGCGCGGTGCGAGTGCTCGGGTTGGCCGCTCGCCGGGGCCGAAGGAGTCAGATGGGCGATCGCGTTCATTTTCGGGCCTCCCGCGCGCCCTCGGCGGCGATCATCGCGAGAAGCTCGGCCGCCACCTCGGGCTTCAAGCGGTCGAGGATGGGGCTCGAGTCCGCGGGGCGCAGCCGCTGCAGCACCGCCGCGGCGAGGTTCTTGTCGAGCTTCGAGACCACCGCCGCGGCTCCGTCCGGTTTCATGGACTTCAGCGTCTTCGCCAGGCTGTCGAAGCTCTTGCCGCCGTCGGCATTGACCTGCGCGATCCGGGTGGGCCAGAACTTGTCGCCCCCGGGCTTCATCGCGTCCTCGCCGAGCTCGGCGAACGACACGAGGCGATCGGTCTCGGCCTTGAGCTGCTCGCGCGCCTCGGCCACTTCCTTGGCGAGCTTCTCCAGCTCCGCGCGGTCCTTCTTCAGGGCGTCCCGCTCGGCGACCAGCTTCTTCAGCGCCTCGTCGCGGTCCGAGCCCGACCGAGAGAGCTCCTCGCACAGGGCGTGGAGCGAGAGCGACGGCGGGATGGGCGAAGCGTCCTCCTTGGCGGCGGGCTTCTTCGCCGCTTCCGCCTTCGCGGGCTCCGCGACCTTGGCTTCTGGGACCGCCGCCTTCGCGCCGGGCGGCGCCGGCGTCGCACCCTGCGCGGCGCCGGCGGCCACCGCCGCGGCGGACGCGAGGGCCGCCAACAGGGTGCGCCTTGCGCCCCTAGCCACGGCGCGCCTCGAGCCCCGCCGCCAGCGCTCGTTTGAGCTGCTCCAGCGTCTCCGGGAAGCCGAACCGCTCGGCAGGGCCCTGGCGCAGGAACGCGTTGAGCCCCTGGATGCACTTGAGCGCCCGGTCCACCTTGGGGTTCGACCCCTGTGCGTAGGCGCCGACCTCGATGAGGTCCGCGGCCTCGCGGTAGGCCGACAGCATCTCCCGAGCGGTGCGCGCGAGCTCGCGGTGCGAGGCGTCGACCACGTCGGTCATGACGCGGCTCACGCTGGCCAGGACGTCGATGGCCGGGAAGTGGCCCGACTCGGCGAGCTTGCGCGAGAGCACCACGTGGCCGTCGAGCGCCGCGCGCGCGGCGTCGGCCACCGGGTCGGTGAGGTCGTCGCCCTCGACGAGGACGGTGTAGAGCGCGGTGATGCTGCCCTCGCCGGCGCCGTTGCCGGCGCGCTCGACCAGCCGCGGGAGCGCCGCGAAGACCGACGGTGGGTAGCCTTTGGACGTGGGCGGCTCGCCCGCCGACAGGCCGATCTCCCGCTGGGCCATGGCCACGCGGGTCAGCGAGTCGACCAGGAGCAGCACCTTGCGCCCCGCCTCTCGGAAGTGCTCCGCCACCGCCGTGGCCGCCATCGCCGCACGCACGCGCATCAGCGGCGGCTCGTCGGAGGTGGCGACCACCACCACCGACCGCGCGAGCCCCTCCTCGCCCAGGTCGCGCTCGACGAACTCGCGCACCTCGCGCCCGCGCTCGCCGACCAGCCCGACCACCGTGACGTCCGCCTTCGCGTTCTTGGCGAGCATCCCCAGGAGCACGCTCTTGCCCACGCCGGCGCCGGCCATGATGCCCACCCGCTGTCCCTCGCCGACGGTGAGGCACGCGTCGATGGCGCGGATGCCCATGGACAGCGGCCGGGAGATCCGCTTGCGCTGCATGGCGAGCGGCGGGTTGCGGTTCAGGGGCGCACGGTCGCGCAGGAGCGGCACCGGGCCGCCGTCGACCGGGCGGAGCATGGCGTCGACCACGCGGCCGAGCAGGCTCGCGCCCACCGGCACCGCCGCCGACTGGGCGCGCGGCACCACCGCGCAGCCCTCGCAGATGCCGGACATGTCGCCGAACGGCATCAGCAGGGCGTCGGTCCCGGAGAAGCCGACTACCTCGCTCTGCACGGTCCGGCCGTCGCCCGCGTGGATCTCACAGCTCGTGCCCAGCGCGACCCGCGGGAGCGCCGCCTCGATGATGAGCCCCGACGCCCGGAGCACGCGGCCCTTCACGACCAGCGGTTGACTCTGGGCGAGCGCGCCTTGGAGGCGATCCAGATCGATGAGGCTCATGATGTTCCTCCGTCGGTGGCGTAGGCCACGGCCCGCTTCAGCTCGGCCAGGCGGACGTCGAGCCGGCCGTCGACGCTCCCGAGCGTGGACTCGACGAGGCAGTCGCCCGGCGAGAGGCTCGGGTCGGCCGTCACCTCGGTCTGCACCACCGCCAGGTCCGGCAGCTCCTCGCGGGCGAGCGCGTCCTTCACCACCGCCGCGTCCGCGGGGCACAGGCGCACGCGGACCTGCCGGGCCTCGCCCAGCCGCCGCACCGCGGAGCGCACCAGGGCGAAGAGCGGCTCGGGGCTCGCCTTGAGCTCGGCCTCGAGGATGCGGCGGGCGATGACGAAGGCGATCTCCAGGGCGTCGGAGCGCGCCTGCTCTGCGAGGCGGGCGCTCGCCGAGCGCAGGCTCTGAATCGCCGCGGCCAGCGACTCGAGCGCCTCGCTCGGCGCCTGCTCACGCCTGGGAGGCACGGTGCCCGCCGGCGCCGCAGGCGGCTCGAGGATTGGCGCCGGCTCGGCCTGCGCGGCCGGGGGCGCGCTCGGCTTCGGCGGGGCAGGCGGCGGAGGGCGGACTTCGGCTGGCTTCGGAGCCGGGGCGAAGTGGGCGGGGGCGACGGCCTCGCGGGCCGGCTGCGCGGCGCGCGACTCCAGCCCGGCGCGAGAGAAGGCCGCGGGCGTCACCTCCGCGCGCAGATTCCGCCTCAGTCATGAAGCGCGGCAGGCGGGGCGTGGGCGAAGAGGGGGGCATCCTTCGTTCCTCGGGACTTCAGGGCTAGAGCATCTTGTCGGTGGGCCGAACGATGGTGATGCGGCCCTGCTCGGACAGGTCCAGGGCCACCTTCACCACCGCGCCCTGCGCGCTCTCGACCGCGGAGAGCTTCACCGGGCCCAGCGCCGCCAGGTCGTCGGCGAGCATCTGCGCCGCGCGGCTGGACATATTCTTGAGCAGCTTGTCCTTGAGCTCGGGCGACGCGCCCTTGAGCGCCATGGTGAGCTGCGTCGACTCGATCTCCTTGAGCATGGTCTGGATGTCGCGGTCGGTCAGGTTGACCAGGTCGCCGAAGGTGAAGAGCCGCGAGCGCAGCTCGGCCGCCAGGTTCGGGTCGTCCTTCTCGATCTCGGTGACCACCTCGCGCTGCTGCTCGCTGGGGCTGCGCCGCAGGATCTCCAGGGCGACGTTCTTGCCGTCGACCTTGCGCATGCCGCCGGCGACCACGGCCTGCAGCTCCGCGGCGAGCGCCTGGCCGACCTCGCGCAAGACTTCGGGCGCGACCGCCTCCACCGAGGCCATGCGCCGCAAGATGAACGGCCGCTGCGCCTCGGGGATGTGCTCCATGGTCCGCGCCGCGCGCTCCGGGTCGATGGAGCTGAGCACCAGCGCGATGGTCTGCGGCTGCTCGCGCGCGAGCACCATGGCCAACGACTCGGGGTCGGCCTGCGCCACGGGGCCCAGGACCTCATCCGGCGGGGGCGGCGGGACCACGCCGTCGAAGGCGCGCCGAGCGAGGTCTCCACCCAGAGTCTTGGCCGCCACCTCCCTCAGAAACACATCGCCCGCCGCGGCCTCTGCGCCGACCCGCTCCATCGACTCGATGAAGGTCGTCAGCGCCTCGGTCACGGCCGCCGGCGGCAGGGCGCGCAGCTCCTTGGCGCCCGCGGCCACGCGGCGCACTTCGGACTCGGCCAGCTGCTGGAAGATGGTCGCGGCGATCTGCTGGCCCAGGCCCACCAGCACCGCAGCGGCGCGGGTCGATCCGGGTCCCGTCCTGGCGGTGCTCAGGCCCAGGGGGTTGGCGGCGTCGCTCATAGGCTCTCTCCCACTTCGTCATCGGAGGCCAACCAGGCGCGGAGCAGGTGCGCCGCGCGGGCCGGGTCGGCCAGGGCGAGCTCCCGGGCGCGGTCGCGGAGCGCCACCGCCGGGTCGCCCGCCGGGATGGGCGGCGCCGGGGGCAGCTGCACGATAGGCACCCCGGAGCGCGCCGCTTCGATCTCGGCCACCGTGGAGCCCGGCTTGAGCACCACGTCGTCCTCGTGGGCGCGCGCCAGCGCCTGCGCCCGGCGCCGCGTCGCCACCATGAAGGCGCCACCGAGCAGGAGCAGCAGGGCCGTCGCTGCGACGGCGACGTACCAGGGCTTGAGCTCGAAACCCTTGGGCGCGGCGGCCGCGGGCTCCTCGGTCGAGCGGGCGAAGGTCGCGCTCGTGATCTCGAACTGGTCGCCGCGCGCCTCGTCCAGGCCTACGGCGCGCTTGGCCAGCTCGCCCAGGCGCGCCAGCTCCGCGGCGGCGCGCGGCTTTCCGTCGACGCCGTCGACCAGCACCGCCACCGACAACCGGGCGACCCTGGGGGCCCGCGTCACCGTTTTGGTCGACCGTCTTGCTCACCTCGAAGTTTCGGGTCTGGTCGTCCAGGTTCGAGGCGCCCTTGGCGCCCGAGACCTCGGGGCCGCCAGTCGCAGCGAGGGGCTGGTTCGCCGCGGCGCCGGCCACGCCCTTGGGCGCGCCGCTCTCCTGATTCTGGCTCTGGAGGACCTTGCGCTCGCTGCGCAGGGCGGAGCCGTCCGGGTCGAAGACCTCCGACTGGAGGTCGACCTCGGAGGCGTCGGCCGTGGCGCTCACCCGCGCCACCACCGCGCCGGCGCCCACTGCGGGCTCGAGGAGCGAGACGATGCGCTGCTCGAGCTCGCGGGCCGTCTTGCGCTCGTAGCTCGCCGCGCTCTCCGACAGGCTCGCTTCGGCGGAGAGGACCGTGCCGGCGCCGTCGACGACGGTCACCGACTCGGGCGGGAGCGAGGGCACCGCGGACGCGACCAGGTGCTTGACGCCCGCGAGCTCGCGCTCGCCCAGGGCTCGGCCCGGCTTCATGTTCACCACCACCGCCGCCGAGGCCTTGCGCTCGTCTTCGCGGAACAGCCCCTTCTCGGCCAGGGTCACGTGGACGCGCGCCGAGCGCACCTCCCCCAGCCGCCCGATGGTGCGGGCGAGCTCGCCTTCGATGGCCCGGCGCAGGTTCACTTTCTGAGTGAACTCGGAGACGCCCAGGTCGCCGCGGTCGAACAGCTCAAAGCCCACGCCACCGCCCCTCGGGAGGCCCGCCGTGGCGAGCAGGAGGCGCGCGTCGTAGACCTTGGACGCGGGGACCGCCAGCGCCGCGCCGCCGGCCTCGAGCCGGAAGGGCACGCCGGCGGTCTTGAGCGCCGCCGCCGCCTCGGCCGAGTCCTCCGAGGAGAGGTTCGTGAAGACGTACTGGTAGCCCTCGCTGCCGCCCAGAATGAGCGAGGCCGCGACGGCGGCGACGGCGAGCAGCGCCGCGCCGCCCAGCGCCGCGCGCCGGACGTTGGGCGAGAGCGCGTTGAGCCGGGCGGGGAGCTCGCGAAGCTGTTTGAGGAGGGGCTCCATGGGGTCGGCAGACGTTGCAGCTCAAATGAAGCGAGGGTCAGACCTGCATCCGCATGATCTCTTGGTAGGCATCGACCAGCTTGTTGCGGACTTTGGTCGCCAGCTTCAGCGAGATGTCGGCCTTCTCCAGGGCGATGGAGGTCTCGTGCAGGTTGCCCGCGCCGTGCGCGAGCGCGTCCGCCTGGCGGTCGGCGTCGAGCTGGAGCGTCTCCACCGAGCTCAGCGCCTTGCCGAGCTCGTGCGCGAAGCCTTGGGCCCCGGCGGCGGGCTTGGCGACGGAGATGGGCGACTCGGAGGAGGGGACCGCGACGGAGATTTGGCTGAGGGCGTCCATGGCTACTTCCCGATGTCGAGGGCGCGCTGGGCCATCGTCTTGAGGGTGTCCACCGCGGTGGCGTTGGCCTCGTAGCTCTTGGCGGCGGTCATGAGGTTGACGACCTCGTGGATGGGGTTGACGTTGGGCAGGGTGACGAAGCCCTGCGCGTCGGCGTCCGGGTGGCCGGGGCTGTAGACCTTGCGGCCGGGGCTCGCGTCCTCGCGGATCTCCGCGACCTGGACGCCCAGCGACGGCGCGCCGCCCCCGCTGCCGCCAGCCTCGGTGAGGGCCTGGTCGAAGGGCACCGCCTCGAGCACCGGGTCGCGGCGGCGGTAGGGCTTGCCGTCGGGGCCGCGGGTCGACTCGGCGTTGGCCAGGTTGCTCGTCGCCAGGTTGACGCGCGTGCGCTCCGCCGAGAGCCCGGAGGCGCTGATCGAGAGTGCGGTGAGGAAGTCCATCGAGGTGCTCCTTCTTCGGATCAGCCCGTGCCGTCGGAGGCGACGTAGCGGAGGATGGCGAGCTTCTTCCCGGCAGCGCGCGCCGCGGCCGTGTACTGCAGGGCGTTTTGGGCCAGGGCGACCATGGCCCGGTCCAGGTCCACCGCATTCCCGTCGAGGCCCGGGGAGGCTCCGGCGGCGCCGACCAGAGGGCTCGCGGACGTGTCGCCAGGCCCCAGGGATTGGAGCGCAGGGCGCGGCGCGTCGAGCGGCAGCGGCTCCGACGCGCTCGTCCCTAGCCCGGCGGCGGAGCCCGGCTCCGTCAAAACCGACGTCGAGCCCGAGGCGCCGGGAGCGGCCGGCTCGCGAGGAGCGCTCGCCATCGCGGCCTCGAAGTCGATGTCCTTGGGGGTGTAGCCCGGCGTGTTGGCGTTGGCGATGTTCCCGGCCAAAGCGTTCTGCCTCAGGAGCCGCGCGTCGAGAGCCCGCTCGAGCGTCGCCAAGGTTTTGTCGAAGACCTTCATGCCCTGGTCCTTTTGCGAAGCTCGTGCCGTCGGCTGCAGGCGCATTTCTGGCGCGGCCGGGGCGCGGGCTTCATCCGCCTCCGCCAGGGCGAGGGACCGCGCGAGCCCGCTCGATGGCCTTCTTCGAATCGGCAACGGCCTGGGCGACGCTGGGGCGTTCCGCCTCCGCGCGCCCAGGGCTTTCGCCGGGCTCGGTCCGGGGCTGCGAGATCTCCTTCTCGATTGCCGGCCAACGCTCCGAGGCGAAAAACGGCCCGATCCTGGAGCGGGCGTAGTCGACGATCACCTCGGCGCGGGTCTGGTCGCCACCCGCCAGGAAGAGCTCGGCGGTGCGCTGCAGGTGGCGCGAGAGGTCCTCGGTCGGGATCTGCCGGGTGAGCACCGAGAGCAGGTTCGCGCCGAAGAGCGGAGCGCCAAGCTCGGCGGACCGCTCGGCGGCGACGCGGCCGAAGATCCAAGGCGAGCGGCCCCTTGTCTCGGCTCGGCAGGGCCACATAGAGCGCCATCGCCGCGGGGACCTCCTCGGGGCGAGCCTGTCGCAGGGCGGCGAGCGCGATGCGCCGGCACAGCAGCGGCGCGCGGGCGCAGGCAGGGGGGCGCACCACCGAGCCGAGCCGCGCGGCGAGCTTCGAGGCGGCCTCGCCGAAGAGCCCGTTCAAGGCCGCCGCGCGGACCGCGCGCAGCTCCATCTCGGTGCCCAGCGGCTCGGGGAGGCCCACCGCGAAGTAGGCCTCGCCCGGCTTGCCGGCGCAGTCGCCGGTGAGCTCACACAATCGCGCATTGGCCATCCGGCCAAAGACGCCGCGAGGCCCGCACCGCTGGTACCAACCCACCGCGGTCCCGGGGTCGTGGGCGACGAGCGCCAGGTCGCCCAGGCGCATGGCGGCGAAGGCGCGCTCGCCGGTGGAGAGCGCGTCCTTGAAGAGCGCCGCGGCTTCCAGGGTGGCACCCGCGGCCAGGCGGCACTCGCCCCGCGACGCGGGAGTGGTTCCGGGGCAGGGGCCGCCGATGCCGACGGCGCGCGGCTCGTACGAGAAGGCGGGCGGGCCGTCCTCGGCCGGGAGGTAGGGAAGGCCTCGGAGCTGTCTCAGGTCCAGGTAGCGGCGGCCTCCCTCCTCGACCAGGTTGGCCTCGATGCGCCTCGTGCGGCAGGTGAGTGCCACCCGCGCGCCGCGCAGCTCCACCTGAGGGCAGAGCGCGCCGGCAGAGCGCTTGAGGCTCTGGGCGAGGACCGGGGCATCGGAGGGCGCGGCCAGCTCGACCTCGGAGAGCAGGGCCTGGACCGACAGCGAGACGGCGCCCTTCAGCGCGGGGAGCGGGATCCGCTCGACGGCGACGGTGAGAGCGGCGTTGGCCATTCGCGCATCGCGGTCGGCTCGGACCGGCTGCTGAAGCGCCGCGGGAAGAAGGGCCGCCAAGCAGATGAGAGGAATCATCGCGGCTCTCCGAGAGTGCAGCGCGCGTGCCGCGCTCTTGGTACCCGGCCGCTGCGGGAGGCGCGCCGGCGCTCAGGGAAGAGCCGCCGATGTCAGGGGCGTGGCTTCGCGGTCAGCGCATTGACGCCACTGCGGGCTCCTCGGGGAGCGGAGCGCCGGCCGGCATGGGAGCGTTGGCCTGGCGCCGCCGGAGCTTCTCGACCAGCGTCGTTCGCTGGAGGCCGAGCAGCGCCGCCGCCGCCTTCTTGTTGCCGCCGGTGCGGGCGAGCGCGGCGTCGATGTAGTCCTCTTCCAAGCGGCGCAGCATGCCCGCGAGATCGATGGGCAGGCTCACCGACGAGGGCAGCTCTGGGAAGGGCGCCGCGGCGGCGTGCTCGGGCGCGCGCTCGGCGTTGGGGGCGAGCTCGGAGCCCGCCGGCGGCGGCGCGGCGAAGGGCGCCTCCGGGGGGACCACCAGGCGCAGGCCCTCGCGGGCCTCGGCCTGCGTCGCTTGCGCTGGAGCAATGGCGCCCGTCCGCAGAGGCGCCGGAAGGTCGGCCTGGCGGATCGACGGGCCCTCCGTGCAGACCGAAAGGCGCTCGACCAGGTTCTCCAGCTCGCGCACGTTGCCAGGCCACGCGTAGCGCTCGAGGGTGGCGAGGGCCGCGCTCTCCACCGGACGCTTCTCGCCGCGCGCCTGCCAGAAGTGCTCGAAGAGCGGCGCGACGTCGCAGGGGCGCGCGCGCAGCGGCGGCAGCTCGATGGGGCACACCAGCAGCCGGTAGAAGAGATCTCGGCGGAAGCGGCCGGCCTCGACGTCGGCGGCCAGGTCGCGGTTGGTGGCGGCGACGAGCCGGAAGTCGGCGGGGATGGATTCGGCGCTTCCCACCGGCTCGTAGGCCCGCTCCTGGAGGACGCGCAGGAGCTTGACCTGGAGCGCGAGCGGCAGCTCGCCGATCTCGTCCAAGAAGAGCGTGCCGCCCTCGGCCAGGGCGATGCGCCCGCGCCGGGCAGTGGCCGCGCCGGTGAAGGCGCCCTTGACGTAGCCGAACAGCTCGCTCTCGAGCAGCGTCTCGGGGATGGCGCCGCAGTTGACCGATACCAGCGCCTTCCCGGCGCGCTTGCTGTTCTCGTGGAGCAGCCGCGCGAAAACCTCCTTGCCGGTCCCGGTCTCCCCCGTGATCAGCACGGTCGCGTCGCTCGCGGCGATCCGGGAGCAGGCCCGGAGCACGTCCACGAGGGGGCTTTGCGGGGCGTGGACGACGCTGACGCGGGGGGCGCCTTGCGGGCGGGCGGCGGGGCTGGTCATTGGGACGGCTCCTTCGGGCGGCTTCTTGTCGGCTCGCTGACACGGCAATGAGCAAGCCGAAGGCCAAACGTCAGGAAGTCGCCTTGGAGAGTCAAAAACGCGGTGCGAACCGGGACTTGAGCTGGGTGTTCGCCACCCCGAAAACCGCGCGGTCTCCGCCGACCGAGGGCGGGTCCGAGGTCTGCAAGGCCCGGGAAGGCGGAGCCAATTGGCCGGCTTTCGCCGGAGAGGCGGAGAAGGGGTCAGGGCGGACTGCCGCTCGCCCGCTCAACCCGCGTCGACCCTGGCCCCTCCGACGGCTCGGTGACGGCGCAGAAGCGCCCACCTCACGGCACGAGGCCTGGGAAGTTGAGCGCGCGCTTGAAATCAGCCGGAGCGCACGCGTAGGCGAGCGCGACATCGGGCGCCACCAATCCCTCGCGAACCAGTCCGGCCAAGCATTGATCGAACGTGTGCATCTGCTGCTCGCTGGAGCGCTCGATCACGGCGGTCAGCGCGGCCGTCCGACCGGGGTCGCGGATGCACTCTTTGGCGGCGTAGTTGTTGATCATCACTTCGGTGCACAGCACCCGCCCGCGGGCCCCCTTGCGCGGCAAGAGCCGTTGGGCGACGACGCCGCGAAGGCTGTCGGCCAGGCGGGCGCGCGCCGAGAGCTGGTCCTCGGACGGGAACATCGCCACCATCCGCTGCACGCATTTGAGCGTCGTGGCGGTATGGAAAGTGGAGAAGACGGCGTGGCCGGTCTCGGCCGCTTGCAGCGCGACGTCCAGCGCCGTCAGGTCGCGGATCTCGGAGATGAAGAGAGCGTCTGGGTCCTCGCGCAGGACGGAGCGCAGCGCCTCCTCCAGTGACGGGGTGTCGCGGCCCACCTCGCGCTGTGAGATGCAAGAGGAGAGGTCGGACATCCGGTACTCGACGGGGTCCTCCACCGTGACGATGTGCAGCGTCTCCTTCGACGCCAGGTAGTTGAGAATGGAGGCGGCGGTCGTGGACTTTCCACTGCCGGTGGGGCCGTTGATGAGCACCAGCCCGGGCGTCGCCTCCGCCAGCGACTTGACGACCGGGGGGAGCCGGAGCTCCGCGAAGGTCGGGATGGACAGTGGCACGACGCGCAAGGTGAGCGCCCAGCGGTCGCTCTCGCGGAAGACGTGGCCGCGAAAGCGCGCGAGCCCGGGTTGCTCGAAAGAGTACTCCCAGGACTGGGGCGCGCGCTCCGCCAACGAGCGGCACGAGGTGACCTGGATGATGTCCTCCACCAGCTGCGCCGAGAGCGGCGCCGCGGTGGTCTTGGAAAGGACGCCATCCACGCGCACGAACGGCGCCGAATTGGCGCGCAGGTGTACGTCCGACGCCCTCAGGTTCACGACCCCCGCCAAAAGCTTGGCGACGACGGCTTGCTGCTGGGGAGAGGCTTCGGGTCGCAGATCGCTCACGCTGATCCTTCGACACGCATTCGGGAATCCTTTAGGCCGGCGTCACCGCGCGCCCTCCCGGCAGGCGTCTTGCAAGTTGCGCGCGGCATGGTCCTGACCTCGGCGCACCCGCAGAGCGAATCGTCCAAGGGTCTCGCGACGACCTTGCTTCAACTCATGGACGAGCACCTCTTGGGAGTCGTCCAGCTGGACGAGTCGGGAGCGATCGTGGAGGCGAACGACGCGGCGCAGGAGCTCCTGCGGAGCGCGGCCGGCAATTCCATCGAGCAGACGCTGAAGGATGTGAGCGCGCGCTCCGGCCCGCTGGCTCGGCCCGCGGAGCTGGTGCTCAACCTGGGCGGGAACAGCGAGATCCGGATTCTCCTGGCGCGCGCCAACCACCACTCCGGCTTCGTCGCGATGATCGAGCGCAGCGTCGAGGCGCGGCTTCGCGAGGAGATCCGCGCGCTGCGGTCGATGCTGGCGCTGGCCTCGGACGCCGCCACGCCGCGGGAGGCGGCGTCGCGAGCGCTGGCGCTCTTGGCCCAAGCGCTCCCCGCCTGTGCGCTGGTGCTCCACGAGATCGACCTGGAAAAGGGCCAGCTCACCTGCGCCGGGCACGCGAACCTCTCACCGTCTCAGGCCGCGCTCGCGGCGCCCAGCTCACTGGACGCGACCTGCGGAACCTTTGCGCGGGTCGCGCAGAGCGGCGCACCCGCCCACGTCCCCGACCTCGCGCGCTCGGCGTTCCCGCGCGAGCGTGAGGTCGGCGGAGACGAGCGGCTCGCGCTTCTGGCGATGCCGGTGAAGATCGCGGGGGCCGTCACCGCAGTGTTGGGAGTGTGCGGCCCTGCGGGAGCCCTGGGGGAAGGGGAGCTGCGGATGGTGCAGGGCCTGGCCGACGCCCTGGGGACGCTCCTCGACCGCGCTCGACGCGTGGAGGAGCTCGCCTCCGATCGCGCGGCGCGCCAGTCGCTCATGGACAATCTCCCCGACGCCATCGTCGAGCAGGGAGCAGATGGGCATATCTCGTTGGCCGGCGGGAGGGTGGAGGCCATTCTCGGGAGCAGCGCCGGCGCGCTGGTGGGCCGCTCGCTGGTGGATCTCTTGGCCGAGGAAGAGCGCGATCTCTTCGCTCGGCTGGTCGCGTCTCTGCGGGACGGGACCCCATGCACCGGAGAGTTCCAGGTCGCGACTTCGGACGGAAGGCGGGTGCCTTGCGAGGTGTCGCTTCACAAGAGCGGGGCGGCCGAGCGTGCGGTGGTGCGCGCAGTGTTTCGGGACATCAGCGCGCGCAAGGCGCTGGAGGCGGACGTCAAGCGGGCTCGCGAGATAGCCACCCGGCGCGAGAAGCTGGCGGCCATCGGGCAGCTCGCCGCAGGGGTCGCGCACGAGATCAACAACCCACTGTCGTTCGTGAAGAGCAACCTGAGCTCGGTCGATGGCTACCTGCGGGAGCTCGAGAGCCGCGCCGGGGCTCCCGAGTTCCATGCGCCGGCGCGCTCCGGAGAGCCCCCGTTCCAGGAGATCTTGCGCGACCTCCGGGAGATCTCCGAGGAGTCGCGCTCGGGCATCGACCGGATCGCCAGCATCGTGCAGGCGCTCAAAGGCATGGCGCGCAACCGGACCGACGATCGCGTCATATTCAATCCGGCCCAGGCCATCAACGACGCCGCCATCATCTTCCGCGGCGCCAAGCATGGCTGCCAGGTCGACGTGGAGATGAGCGACCTGCCCAGCATCCGCGGCTCGCCCGGCGCCCTGGGACAGGTCCTGCTCAACCTGCTCGACAACGCGCTGGACGCTATGGGCGGCTCGGGGACCATCCGCGTCAAGGCCGCAGAGGAGGGGCCGCGGTTCCGGGTGAGCGTCGAGGACCGCGGCGGCGGCATCCCAGCCGAAGTGCGCGAGCACCTCTTCGAGCCCTTCTTCACGACCAAGGAGAGCGGCAAAGGAACCGGCCTGGGCCTCTTCATCTGCTACGAGATCGTCAAGCAGATGAGCGGCGAGATCAGCGTCGACACCGGCCCCGGAGGCACGACCTTCACGGTCGACCTGCCCATCGGGCAATAGCGGCGCGCGGCAGCCGCAGAGGCCGCGGAAGAGCTCGTCAGCGCGCGGTCGTCAGTCGGACCTGGAAGGTGCTCCCCGCGCCCCGCTCGCTCTGAACGCCGATGCTGCCCCCCTGGAGCTCGATCAGGCGCTTCGCGAGGTAGAGCCCGAGGCCCAGCCCCTCCGGAGCGGCGTCGGCCCGAGGGCTCCGATAGAGCCGCTGGAAAATGCGCGGCAGCTCCTCCCCGGCGATGCCCTCACCGCGATCGGTCACGCTGAGGACGACCTCGCCGGCGTCGGCCTTCGCTCGGACCTCCACGGGCGCCGGGGCAGGGGAGTGGCGGAGCGCGTTGCCCACGAGCGTCGCCAAAACGCGCCCGAGCTTGTCGGGATTGGCCAGCACCGAGGGCAGGCCCGGCTCCAGGTGGAACGCGATGCGCCGAAGGTCCAGCGCGCCACCCCATTGCTCCTCGACCGCGGCCCAGAACGAGCCCAAGGCCACGGCTCGCAGCGAGACCTTCATCCGACCGGACTCGATGCGGCCCAAGTCCACCAGCTCCTGAATCATGGTGTTCAGGCGGGTTCCGCTCCAGAGGATGGCGTCGACGCGCTTCTGAAGCTTCGCGGCGTCGTCGCGGCCGCGCCGCAGGAGCTGCGCGTGCATGGCGAGCGTGCTCAGCGGCGTGCGAAGGTCGTGCGAGAGGAGCCGCAGGAGCTCTTCCTGGCGCTCCGCCTGCGCGTCGCGCTCGGCGCACGCCGCCAACTCACGCTCCATGCCCAGGGCCGCTAGGCGCACGAGAAGAACGTGCTCCGCGCGGTGGGCCCGAGGCTCGGTGCACAGGACGAGGACCCCTGCGACGCGCCCGTTCGGCGCTCGAACGGGCTCCGCGAGCACCGCGAGCCCAGCTTCGCCGAGAGGGGCGATGGCCGCGGCGGACTGGCCTTCGAGGGCGCGGGCGATGGCGCTCGACGCGTCGTCCCATGCGGGCTCGGGCTCGCGAGGCCCCCAATGGTCGGCCGACCAAAGGGCTTTCCCCGACGCATCCAGCAGGCGCGCCGAGTGGCCGAGCTCGCCCAGCCCCGCGGAAAGGAGCTGGCAGTGGGGGAGCCCGCGCGAGAGCATTGCCCCCTCGCCGATGCCCGCCGTAGGACCTGTGTTCGGCTCCGCCATGACGAGGGGAGTTTAGCCCCTTTGCCTCGCGGCGGTTCGCTTGCCACTTCGAAGGCGAGCGTGTATCTGTGGCCGCCGTCCGAGAGGTGTTGACCCCGTAGCTCAGCTGGATAGAGCGGCGGTTTCCTAAACCGTAGGCCGGCGGTTCAAGTCCGCCCGGGGTCGCTGGAAGCATCGAGGCGTCAGGCGCTTCGCCGGCGACTCGACGACGAGGGTTCTTCTTCATGGGCATCGTGCCGGAGCTTCTCTCGCGCGCTGCCATTCCGCCCGAGGTCCTCGAGGTGCTCGAGACCCTCGAGCGCGCGGGGTTCCAGGCCTTCCTGGTGGGCGGCTCCATTCGCGACCTCCTTCGCGGGGCGCCCGCGAAGGACTACGACGTCGCGACCAGCGCTCGCGCCGAAAAGGTGGTGCAGCTCTTTCGCCGGGTGGTTCCCACGGGCATCAAGCACGGCACGGTCACCGTGATGGTGCGCAAGCATGCCGTGGAGGTGACCACGTTCCGCGGCGAGGGCGCCTACGCCGACGGCCGGCGGCCGGACTCCGTCACCTTTCTGGACGACGTGGCCGAGGACCTCGCCCGGCGGGACTTCACCCTCAACGCCATGGCCTTCAACCCTGCGCGGCGCGAATTCGTCGACCCGTTCGGCGGCCTGCGCGATCTCCAGGCGGGCATCCTGCGCTGCGTCGGCGACCCCCGGCGGCGTTTCTCCGAGGACGGCCTGCGCTGCCTTCGCGCCGTCCGGTTCGCCTCGGTCTTGGACTTGGCGATCGACCCAGACACGCTCGCCGCCATTCCCCTGGAGCTCGAGACGTTCGCCAAGGTCGCTGTGGAGCGCGTTCGCGAGGAGCTGGCGAAGCTCCTCGCTGGGCCTCATCCCGGGCGAGGCGTGAGCCTCCTTGGGTCCACCGGCCTGCTCGCCCGCATTCTGCCGGAGCTCGTCGAGCTCTTTGGATCGGACGAGACGAGGAATCGAATCGAGGCTCGCCTCGGCGCGCTCGCCCCGGACTTGGACCTGCGGCTTGCGGGTCTGCTCTGGGATCTCGAGCCCTCGCTTGCCCCGCCTGCCGTCGAGCGCCTGCGCTTTTCGCGCAGGACCCAGGACTTCATCGGCGCGCTGCTCCGCCACCGGGACTTCGCGGGCGCGGACTATTGCGGCGAAGCCGCGCTGCGAAGGGCCATCGCCACCTGCGGACGGTCCCTCGTGGAGCCCCTCCTGGACCTGGCGGCCGCCCAGGCCAAGGCCGAGGGCGGTGGAGACCCTCTCAGGCGCACGGAGGCGCTGCGAATCCGGATCGAGGCCATGCTGGCCAGCAACCCGCCGCTCTCGGTGGCCGAATTGGCCCTCGACGGCCGCCAGATCATGGAGGCGCTGGGCGAAAATCCAGGGCCGCGCATCGGTCAGGCGGCTCGCTTTCTCCTGGACAGGGTCATCGAGGACCCATCTCAGAATTCGGCCGATGCGATGCTCGCGGCGCTTCGAGATTGGCACCCCCAAGGATGACACCGAATTGCCCACAGGTTTTTCCACAGTGCCCCTGCGCCTGGGCAAGTGCCCGCCGGGTGCACAGGGGGCGCCGCCTCGTGCAGAGTTTGGGGTTGGACGATAATCCCATGGAGTTCAGCAGTGTTGGGAGCTTGTAGGCCTTGGGTGGACCCGCGTCGGCGCTGGGCTTCCCACGGCGGCGCTGGACTTCTCCGGCCCTGTGGAAAGCTTGTGGGAGCGTCAAAATTTTTGGCCCGGCGTATCGTGGTTGAGCGACGGCGGACGTCAAGTCCCGCAGCCGCGAGAGCTTTTGCCCATCGGGGCTCGGGGCTATACTTTAAGGTCCCGGTGGCACCCGGTTCGGCGACAAGCCCATTGGCCTGGCTATAGCGAGTGGTAGGAGATGCCATGGCGGAAACGGGAGCTGGCACGGCGAGCGAGCGATTGACTCGCGTGCTCCTGGTGCAGGACGGTGTCGAGGAACGGGGCGGGGTTGCCAGGGCACTTCGGAGCGCCGGTTTCGAGGTCGTGGAGGTCGGCAGCGGCTTGGCCGGCATCGAGGCTGCGACCAGCGGCCACCCCGACCTGTTGCTTTTGGACCTTCACCTCCCGGACCTCGACGGTGCCGAGGTCGCGAGCAAGCTCCGCCGCCTCGGGCTCGACGGCCTCCCCATCGTGGCCATGGGCCAGGCAGGCGCCGAGCGAGGGCTCGCCCTTTCGGCCGGGTGCGACGGCACCATTCCCAGCCCCCCGAACCTGGAGCGCCTGCCAGGTCAGCTTCGTGAGTTCCTGGCCGGAAAGCGGGACCGGCTGAGGGGCGGCGACGAGAAGCGGTTCCTCAAGGTCTTGAACCAGTCGCTGGTGGAGAAGCTGGAGGCCAAAGTTCGCGAGCTGACCGCGGCCAACGAGCGCATGCTGCGCATCGACGCCTTCAAGACCGAGTTCATGCACTCCATCTCACATGAGCTGCTGAGCCCTTTGACCCCGCTCGCGGGCTACTTGAAAATCATGCACGGCGAGAAGCTCGGGCCGCTCACCGACCGCCAGAAGCGCGTCGTGGAGAGCATGCTGCAGAGCGCGGACCGACTGTCCCGCACCATCGACAACCTCGCCGACTTCGCGGTGCTCGAGACCGGCAGCTATCGAGTGCGCTTCGAGCCGGTCAAGGCAGTGCCGCTGGCCGAGAAGCTCGTCGAGAGCCTGCAGTCCAGTTCGGCGAAGTCGAAGCGTGTGCACCTGGAGCTGGTCGCGGAGGACCGCGAGCTGACGCTCTCAGCCGATCCGAGCCGGCTGACGCAAGCGCTCTCGAACCTCATTGAGAACGCGGTGAACATGTCGCCGCATGGCGGCGAGGTTCTCATCGAGGTACGCGCCGTCGACGGGTTCGTTCGCTTCGCCGTCTACGACCAGGGCCCCGGCATCCCTTCCGAAGATCAGCCCAAGATCTTCGAGCCCTACTTCCAGGCGCGGGACGCGCATCACGCGGCCATCGTCGGCCTGGGGCTCCCGGTCGCCCGGAAGATTGCCGAGGCGCACGGCGGCCGGATCCTGGTGGAAAGCCCGCCCAAAGAAGCCCCGGAGACCGAGCGGCACTTCTCCGGCTCTCGGTTGGTGCTCGAGCTCCCGCTGGCCCCGCCTCGTCCGCCCGTCGAGCCACCCCGCACATGATCGGCCATCGCCGCGTCGCGTACGCCACTGGACTCGCTGCCCTTCTCGCCGCCCTCGCGCTCGCGGGATGCGGGAGAAAGCCTTCCAAGGCCCCCGCGGCGGGGCTGTACGCCCTGATCGGCGGCGGGAAAGTGACCCGCGAGGTCCCCGCCCTGCTGCGCACGCCGCGGCCCGGCATGACGCTCTCCTTCGACATGGTGCTCGAGCTCGACGGCGAGGCGGTCCTCGAGGGCCTGAACGGGACCTACGTCGTGCTGGGGAGCGGCCGGCACAGCGTGAATGCCCTCAGCGCTCTCCACCTCCAGGCCCCACCCACGCGCCGAGCGCTCTGGGTCACCGATGCCGCCGAGGAGCGGGATATCGGCACCCTGGTCGAGCCCTCGCGCTACGAGCCGCTGGAGTCCGGCAAGCCGCTGAAAGATCCGGCGCACGATTCTTTCGCCGACAATGCCGCCTTTCTGTTTCTGCCTCAGGGTTCAGCGCAGCCTGACGCGCCTGGCCCACCTCAAGGTTCGGCGCCACCTTGGACCGGCGCGCCGGCCTTCATTCGCCCGCTGCGCCGCGCGCTCCCGCCGGGCGACGGGCTGCGGACTCTGGCGAAGGCCAGCGGGGCGGTGGTGGTCGAATTCGAAGACCGCGCGACCGCTCTTGCCTCGGAGCTGAAGCTCCCCCTGGACTTGGCGGGCGTTCGGCGGATCGTGGTCGTGCGCGGCAGCGCGCGCATCGCGCTGCCAGGGGGCAAGCTCGCGGATCTCGAAGAAGGACAAATCGCCGAGGTCGCGCCTCGGCCCTGAGTCGTGCGCCGCTCAACGCCCCGTGGCTTCGCTCGGAGCCTGGGAGCTGAGCCGGAACGCGCGATCGATGGCCTCCCGGGTCAAGGGAGCCGGTTTCCCACTGCGGGTTGCGAGCGCCTTTCGGAGCGCGACGTAGCGCTCGAGCGAAAGGTGTCCGGAGCGGGCATCCCGCTTGGCGTCGCTGAGCCGTTCCTCGAGGGCCCGACGCAGGCCTGCGTCGGGCACGCGCTGCTCGAGCTCGCCGATCG
This sequence comes from uncultured delta proteobacterium, assembly GCA_963772225.1. Taxonomy (GTDB): domain Bacteria; phylum Myxococcota; class Myxococcia; order Myxococcales; family UBA5297; genus CAVYWD01. The sequence goes on from CAVYWD010000002.1 coordinate 364,325, forward strand.
GGTTCAAGGCGTCCGCGTAGTTCACGGCCGCGCCCCGCCAGCCGAAGGCGAAGAAGAGCGCCAGTGCGCCGAGCGCCGCGCCGGTGGCGAGGGCGAGAGCGCGCCCGCTGCGAGGCGGCCGCTCTCCGAATCGGAAAGCTCTCCACCACCGGCTTGGCGCCCCCGCCGGCGGCGCGCCGGAAGGCGACGAGAAGCCAGGCCGTGGCCGCGCCCGCCGCAAGTGCAGCCGCGCCGATGGATGCCGAGAGCTCGGGGTCGTCCGCGACGTTTGCGCCCGGGCGGAGCGAGGCGACGAGCAGGGCCGAGGCGATGGCGTTGTTCGCGAGGTGCGCCGCGACCCCGGGCCAAATGGAGCCCGACCAGAGGGCGAGCGCGCCGAACACCAAGCCGAGCTCGATACGTGCGAGCAGCCCGACCGGGTCGAAGTGGAGCGCGGCAAACAGGGCGGAAGTGATCACGAGCGCTCGCAAGTCGCGCGTGCGCGCCCGAAAGACGGTCTGGAGGTAACCGCGAAAGGCGAGCTCCTCGCAAGCGGGCGCGACGAGCGCGACGCCGGCGAGGATTCCCGCGAGCTCGACCCCTGCGGCACCGCGAAACCAATGCGCGGAGTCGAAGCGCTGGACGAGGTCGGAGGGCATGGCGGCCCGAGCCAGCGCCTGGAGCGCGCCCGCCACCATGAAGTTGGCGGCTCCGACGCCCAAGCCGAGCGCCAGGAGGGCGACGGGGGGCCGCTTCAGTTGGAGAACCGCACGGGTGGGCAAACGCGCGGCCGAGCACCAGAGCAGCACCGGGCCCGCAAAGAAGAAGACCTCGGCGAAGGTGAGTCCGAAGGCGAGGTCCGCCACTTGGAGAGCCGAGGCCGCCGTGGCCGTCAGCAGCGCGAGCGCGCCGAACATGGATAGCGCAGGCTGGCGCGCGAGAATCTCGCGGGCGAGGTCGGGACCCAGCGTTGGACTCGAATCGCTCACTCGGCCATCAGGCAGCTTCGAGCTCCCGGGCCGCCAGCTCGCCGAAGCGACCGGCGTGCACCTTGGCCTTGGCCAGCTGTGCGCGCGCGGCCTCGGCGTCGCCGAGCTTACGAAGCACCTGCGCCAGAATATAAGGCCGCTCGCCTGGGTAGGGGAGCTTCGGGTCCCCCTCTTCGGCGAGCGATTCTTCGAATCAGCTCGCGAGCCTCGGCGAGCCGCCCCTGTTTCGCGCGCACGAGGCCCAGGAAGTAGACGAAGAGCGGGTCGACCGGGCCCTCGCCTTTGAGGACCCCCTCCAGAAGCGCATCGGCGGTGCCCAGGTCGCGCTCGAGGTGGGCGAGGCAATAGGCCGTGGACGCCTCGACCACGTTCTTGAAGGCGGGCTTGCCCTTCTGAGTGACCACCTTGCGCAGGTTCTCGAGGCCGAGCTCGTACTTGCCGCGCGCGAGGTGGACGAACGCGACGTTGAGATGCGCCTTGTCCCGCTCGGACCGCACCACGGCCGAATCTCGAATTTCCATGGCGAGCGCCAGCGCTCGATCGAGCTTCTCGTGCTCGACGTAATAGGCGAGGACCCAGTCCTGGAACCCGAGGGTCAGCGGCCAATGCAGAAGGAGCACGGCAGCGGCCGCCAGCCCGGCGATGAAGCTGGGCCGCAGCCCCGCGATGGCGCCCACTCCCACCGCGGCGACGAGGAGCGCGACGGCGACGAAGGCCGCCTCTCGATTGAAAAAGCGTCCCATCGAATACCCCGGGGGTGAGAGCGCTTGCTATAGGCGCCGAGACTTTCTGCTGTCAAGCGAGCCCCCGAGGTCCTGCGCTCGAGGGCGCGCTTGCCGGCCGGGTCGCGATGGAGTCAGACTGCGCGCCTGCCGTCCTTGGACCCGAATCGCGCAGAGGTGAGCCGGATGCTGCTGGCGCTCGACGTGGGCAATACGAACATCACCGTCGGTGTATTCGAGGGCGACAAGCTGGTCGATCAGTGGCGCATGGAGACCTCCTCGCGCAAGACCGCCGACGAGTACGGCATCCTGCTCATCCAGATGTTCGCCCATTCCGGCGTCGACCCTCGGCAAGTCGACGCGGTGGCCGTCTCCTCGGTCGTGCCGCCGATGCAGATGGCGCTGCGAGCCATGGCCCGGCGCTACTTTCGGAGCGAGCCGCTCTTCGTCGGCCCGGGCGTGCGAACCGGGATGCCGGTGCTCTACGACAACCCCGCCGAGGTGGGCGCGGACCGGATCGTCAACGCGGTGGCCGCCTATGAGCGTCACAAGAGCTCTCTCATCATCGTCGACTTCGGCACCGCTACCACGTTCGACGCCGTCTCGCCGCGGGGTGAGTACCTGGGCGGGTCCATCTGCCCTGGCATCAGTATCAGCATGGACGCGCTCTTCGTCTCCGCCTCCAAGCTCCCGCGCGTGGAGTTCAAGCGCCCGGATCGGGTCGTCGGAAGAAACACCGTGGCCAGCATTCAGTCGGGCCTGGTCTTCGGATACGTGGGATTGGTCGACGGCGTGTGCACCCGGATGACGGCGGAGATGGGCGGTCGCCCCAAGGTCATCGCCACCGGAGGGCTCGCGACCCTCATCGCCGGCGAGTCGCAGCACATCTCCGAGGTCGACGAGTTTCTCACCCTCGACGGTTTGAGAATCATCTATGAGCGAAACCGCTGACGCATCGACCGCGGACGCCGCGGAGCCGGCCGCCGACCCGCTGGCCTCCGTCCCGCCGCTCTCCCCCGAGCGGCTCCCACCGAACTTCCGCAAGCACGTCGACCCCGCGTCCCCAGTGGCGATGCGCGGAATGGCGGCGCGCGGAATGGTCCCGCTCAATCCAGCCGACATGTGCCACTGCCTGGCCATGCTCGCAGGCGATCCCGACGCGGGCGTCGTCGCTTCAGCGCGCAAGACCGCGGGGGGCCTCCCCGAGAAAATCCTCATCGCGGGCTTGCGGGACGAAGGCCAAAGCCCGCGCGCGCTCCACTTTTTTGCCGAGGTGCTGGCCGGCAAGGACGGCTTGCTCGAGGCGATAGTCCTCAACAACGTTTCTCACGACCTCACCGTCGCGCAGATCGCCGCGACCTCCTCCAGCGCGAAGCTGTTGGAGGTCATCTCCGGCAACCAGCTGCGCATCCTTCGCGACGAGCGCGTCCTGCGCGCGTTGGTGACGAACCCGTCCACCTCCAAGGCCGTCGTCGACCTGACCTGCGACTTCGCGGTGCGCTCGGGTCTCGTCCTCGCCGACCTTCCGCAGATGGTCGAGGCTCACGTCCGCGTCCACGGCGCTCCGCCCGCAGCGCCCAACTCCGCCGAGGCGCAAGAGCAGGCCCAGAACACGGCGGTCGCCCTCATCGCCGAGTTTGGAGACGCTCTCACGGACAACGCCGCGCCTCCCATGGAGGATGGGCGCCGCTTGAACCTCTCTCAGCGCATCCTGAAGATGAACGTCACTGAGCGCATCAAGCTCGCGACGCTGGGGAACAAAGAAGCGCGCACCATGCTCATGCGCGACCCGAATCGCCTCGTCACCCTCGCCGTCGTCAACAGCCCCCGGATCACCGACCCGGAGGTGTTGACGCTCGCCCACTCCAGGACGTGTCCCGAGGACGTTCTCCGGGTGATCTACATGGCCCGAGAGTGGACGCGGCAATACCCGATCAAGCTGGCGCTCGTGAAGAACCCCAAGGTTCCGCTGGCGACCGCCATGCGCTTCCTCTCGACCCTCCGGGAAGCCGAGGTGAAGGATCTGGCCTTCAACAAGAACATCCCGACCGCGGTCCGGATGCAGGCCAAGAAGATCGTCGACAAGCGAAAGTGACGAGACCAGCCGCGTCAGCTCGCCGCGGCCTCCTCTTCTTGCTTGAGCTCGGCATCGCCCGAAGAGCCTTCGTCGAGCATCGACAGGGCAACGGCGAGCGCCTTCTTCGTCTTCTCGCGCAGCTTTTCGTCGAGCTTGATCTTCTGGTAGGCCTTGACCACGCGGTCTTCGTTCTTGGAGGCGGCTGCTTCGAGCTCGGAGATGCGGGCCCTCAAGACCAAGGCCTCCTCGTCGAGCTGGGCCGCCCGCGCCGCGTCAGACCCCAGGCGCTCGGCATCCGCGCGCATCGCGCTGAGGTCGGCATCGCGAGCCGAGAGCTCGCCGCGGACTCTCTCCAGCTCGGCCCCGGTCGCCTGCGCGTCGGCGCGGGCTGCCTCGGCGGCCCGGTCGAGCTCGGCATTCGCCTCCTGGGCGCGCTCGAGCTCGCCCTGCGCTGCGGCCAGGTCTGCGGCGATCTGGCGCGATTCGTCCTTGGATTGAGCGAGCGCGGCGTCGAGCCTCTTGCGATCGGCGGAGAAGGCCTCGGCGCGCTGATTCTGGGTCTTGATTTGGGCGTCGCGCTTGGCGAGATCGGTCGTGAGCTCGCTCACCCGCTGGTCGAGCACGAGCTCCTTGTCCTTCACCTCGACGAGCTCCCGCTCGCGCTCGGTGAGGTCCTGCTTGAGCCGGAGGAGCTCCTTGTCCTTTCGGCTGGCCTGCTCGCGCAGGGCGTAGAACTCCTTGTCCTTGCCCCCCGCGGTGGAGCGGACGGCCTCGAGCTCGTTGGTCTTGGCTGCGACCTCGTCCTCGAGGTCGCGCGTCCGCGACTCCAGCTCCTGAACACGCTCGCGGAGCGCCCGAAGCTCGGCGTCGTCGAATGCTGCGGCGGCAGGGGAGGGCGAGCGCGGGGTTCTCACCGCACCGGCCGGGGGCGGCGGCGGCGAGCCCTCGGGGGCCTCGACGATCGGGTCGAGGGCGTCGAGCGCGATCTCTTCGGGGACCTCGACCCTCGAGTCGTCCAGCTCGAGCAGCGGCTCGGCTTCGACCTCGGAAGCGGATGGATTGTCGAGCTCGAGCAAGGGCTCCGAGCTGGCGCCGACCGGCGGCGGCTCCTCGAGCAGGCCTTCGTCGAGCGAAGGGTCGGCCTCGGGGGAAGCGATGGCCGCCTCGTTCGACAGTGTCCCGAACGCAGCGTCGAGCATGTCGAGGTCTGGATCGCCCGCGCGGGTCTCGGCCGCGGAGGTCAGTGGCTCGTCCTCGCCCAGGCTCGTCAACCCCAGCGATTCGTCCTCTTCCAGGACCAGGTCGGCGGAGTCGGTGCGAGGAAGCCCGATGAGGGCGCCGACCTTCTCGAGCAGAGCGTGGAACTCGAACGGCTTCTTGAGGTAATCCTCCGCCCGAGCCTTGAGGCGCTTGTGGCTCTCGAAGCCCTCGGGGTCCTTTCCGGTGATGATAATGGGGATCTTCTTGAGCTCCTCATCCTTCTTGAGCTTGCCGCAGACGATATAGCCGCTCTGCCCCGCAGAGAGCTCCACCGCGAGAACGACTAGATCGGGCCGCTCGCGTTTGACCAGGTCGATGGAGGCTTTGCCGTCGGAGCTCTCGAAGACCGAGAACCCGCGCGCCTCGAAGTCCGCGCGAATTCGCAGCGAGAACGCGGTGTCGCTCTCGATTAGGACGATCTTCTTGGACATGGAGCGTTGCCTCAGAGGAGAGGTCAGAAGACGTGCCGATGGTAGTTGGGCAGATCGGGGAAGTCAACGAACCGGCCATCGCTTCCGAGCGCGAAAAACCGCGAAAACCCCGGGGGTTCGGCAAGCCGGACCTTTCGGGAGCGAGCGGCGGGTTCAGGCGTTCACCGCGCGTCGGGCTTTCCATCGGCTGAGTCGAGCATCTTGAGGATGTCGCTCTCGTCGAGGTCGCTGACGAGCGAATAGGTGATCCCCTGCTTCTGCCAAATGGCGACGTTGTAGCCGCGCTGATTGGCGAGCAGGACATCGCGGTCGACGACCCTGCGAGCGCCGGGCAGATCGACGTTCCCGGCGCCGATGACGAAAAGCGAGACCCGCCGCTGGCCCTGTCCGGCGAAGCGCAACAACGCGGCCTGCCGGCCCTGCCACGCGGAGATCCGGCCGCCGACCAGGCTGGCATTGCGCAAGTCTGGGAGAGCCGTCGGAGAGAAGTCGACCTTCCCGCTGAACCACGACCGCACGTTGGGCAGCACCGAGTCTCGGATTTCCAGGGGGAGATCGCGCTGGTGCCAGATCACCGCGTCGCTGACCATCTCGCTGGCGCGTTCCTGAATGAGATACTCGCGAACCACGAGGGCCAGCGACGCAGCAGTCGCGGCCGCTGCGACCGACCACGCCAGCGAGGGGCGGAGCGTTCGCCATCGCCGCCGGCGGGTCTCCAGCGCCAACCCCGCGGCAATGCTTCTTCGAAGAGCCTCAGGAGCCCCGGCGTTGCCTGTCGAGCCCGCTCGGCGCACCCTGGACCGAAAGGCGCGGGCGAACGCGACCACTTCCCGACAGCCCGCGCACTCTGCGATGTGCGCCTCGATCTCCTCGCGCTCGGCTCCTTCGAGCTCCCCGTCGACGTAGGGATGAAGCGAGGTCTCCAGCTCTTCACAGGTCATCGAGGCCCCGACGCTGCTGACGCCGATCATGGGATCGAACCTGAGTATGAACCTTGGCCCCGGCCGGTTGGCAAGCCCGAAGGCTACCGTCCGGCACCCGCTCGCCGCCGCCGAAATTCGTTCAGGTCGGCGGGGGCGCCCTCTTCCTTCACGACCCCGCTCTCCTCCGCGTACCGCTTCAGCATCTTCTGCAGGAGCTTTCGTCCGCGGTAGAGGCGGCTCATCACCGTGCCCACCGGGCAGGCGAGGATCTCCGCGATTTCCTTGTAGGAGAACTCCTGGAGGTCGGCCAGGATCACGACCAGGCGGAAGTCGAGGGGCAGCGTGTCGATCGCGCCGAGGATGTCGTCGGAGAGCAATCGGTCGAAGAAGTACTGCTCCGGGTTGGCGGCATACTCGGTGGCGTCGCGGGAGATGAAGCGCTCGTGAACGGTGTCTCGCTCGCTCCCCTCGACGACCGAGCGCTCTTTCACTCGGCGCCGATAGCGGTTGATGAACGTGTTGGTCAGAATCTTGAAAAGCCAAGCCTTGATGTTGGTGCCGCGTTCGAACTTGTCGAAGAAGCGGTAGGCCCGCAGGAAGGTGTCCTGGACGAGGTCCTCGGCGTCGCGCTCGTTCTTCGTCAACCGCAGCGCCGCGGAGTACATGGGGTCGAGATGCTCGAGCGCGAGCACCTCGAACTCCCCTTTCGTACGGTTGTCCTGCCGGAAATCGAGCATCGACACCATCCGGGGTTTGGACTGTTCGACCGAAGATAGATTAGCCACCCTTGCGTACCTTCCAACTGCGGCCGCCCGCCCGCCATTCCCGCGCTCGCCCGCTCGGTCGCCCCGGGACGCCAAGTTCCCGCTGACTTTGAATATTTGTAACGCCGCTGCACCTCGGTTGTTCCCGGCTCAATCGAGGCCGCGCTGGTAAAGGTCGTCTTCCGAGAGGCCGAGGAAGTGGCCGACCTCGTGGATGAGGGTGATGCCGATCTGCTCGATGAGCTCCTCCCGCGACCGCGCAAAGCGCTGAATGTTTTTCTGGTAGAGGGTGATCTGGCTCGGGTAGTGGGCCCACGGATCGCCCAGGGTGCGCTCGGTGAGCGCGGGGCCCGCGAAGAGTCCCAGTAACACCGGGGGGAGCGGCGGCTCGCTGGCTCGCAGGTCTTCCTCCCTGGGCAGCTCCTGGGCGACGATGGAGACGTTCGTCAGATAGCGTTTCACCCGGTCCGGGAGGCTGTCGAGCGCGTCCTTGATGGCCCGGTCGAACGACTCGGGCGTGAGCTCGACGGGCGGGGGGAAGTCCTCGGGCGCGTGCTTGCGGGCGAGCTGAAAGTGCTTGCGCGCCAGCGGCCAATTTCCCGATCGCTCGGCGACGAGGCCGAGGTAGTGATGGGCCCAGGCCTCCGTGGGCTGCGTCTCCAAGACGCGCTCGAACTGCTTCTGGGCCTCGTTGAAGCGGCACAAGTCAAACAGCGCGATCCCGCGCTCGAGGCCGACGTCGGGGTCCTCGGGGGCGAGCGCTGCGGCCCGGTCCAGCGTCCTAAGCGCCCTGCGAGCGTCGCCGAGCTTGTTGAGCGCCGCCCCTCCCAGGAGCAGCAGCTCGAGCTCGTGCTCGCCGTCGCCGAGCCTGCGCGCCAGCGCGAGGCCTCGCTCGGCCAAGTCGAGCGCGTCCTCGAGAGACTCGCGCTCCTCGCCCAGCTCATGCACGAGGAGGTCGATGGCGCCGTGCAATATCCCGAGATCCTCCGGGGCGCTTCGGAGCGCCAAGCGGTAGGCCTCGTGGGCGTCGTCAGGGCGCCCGAGCGCCGCGAGCGCCGCCGCGCGAAAATGGAGGCCCGCGGTCGATTGAGGATCCTCGGCGAGCGCCTGCTCGGCCAGCGATAGCGCGCGCTCGGCATCGCCTCGCTCGAAGGCTTCGTCGGCCTGATCCAGCAGATCCTCGGGGCCGTCAGTTCTCGAGCTTTTCGGCGCGCCGCGTCTGGCCATGAGAGCCTTGAAGCGTAGCAGAGTCCTCCTTCCGACAGTCGACAATTTCTGGGGCGCACATCCACGGAGGGGGACGGCCGCCAACACCGGTGCTAGGCTCTCGATTCGCCGTGAAGATACTCATCGTCGACGACGATCCGGACCTGAACGAGCTCCTGGCCCTCTTCCTTCAGAAGAACGGCTGCGACGTCCACACAGCGGGCGACCCTCTCCAGGCGCTGGACCTGTTGGAGCGCGTCCCAGACATCGGCATGGTGGTCACCGACTTCCAGATGCCTCATCTGGATGGCATCGGCTTCATGCAGGCGCTTCGAAAAGACCCGCGCCGGAAGAACCTCCCCATCGTCATGATCACCGGCTACCCCGACGACCATCGAGCGGAGCTCTCGATGCGCACCGGTGCGGCCTACTTTCTTCCCAAGCCCATCGACTTCGACCAGCTGCTCGCGCTCGTCAAGTTTGCCGAGTAGACGCGCGCTTGACGCAGGGGATCGAGCGGTTAGATTAGCGCTCGCTCTGAGCGAGTGCTAATCGCTCGTCTCGCGAAAAAATAAAACAAATTCAAGGAGGTATGCCGATGGCTGCGAAGGAGATTTGGTTCAATCAAGCGGCGCGGGAAGCGGTGCTGCGCGGCGTGGACATCCTGGCCGACGCCGTGGCCGTGACGCTCGGCCCCAAGGGCCGCAACGTGGTCATCGAGAAGAGCTTTGGCTCGCCCACGGTCACCAAGGACGGCGTGACCGTCGCCAAGGAGATCGACCTCGCCGACAAGTTCGAGAACATGGGCGCCCAGATGGTGCGCGAGGTCGCCAGCAAGACTTCGGACAAGGCCGGCGACGGCACCACCACCGCCACGGTGCTCGCGCGGGCCATCTACCAGGAAGGCCTGAAGCTGGTCGCCGCGGGCCACAACCCCATGGACCTCAAGCGCGGCATCGACCGGGCGGTCGAGGTCGTGATCGCCGAGCTGAAGAAGCTCTCCAAGGAGACCAAGGGCAAGAAGGAGATCGCCCAGGTCGGCATCATCAGCGCCAACGGCGACGAGACCATCGGCAATATCATCGCCGAGGCCATGGAGAAGGTCGGCAAAGAGGGCGTGATCACGGTCGAGGAGGCCAAGGGCCTGGAGACCACGCTCGACGTCGTCGAGGGCATGCAGTTCGACCGCGGCTACAGCTCGCCGTATTTCGTCACTGACCCGGCGCGCATGGAGGTCGGCCTCGACGAGCCGTACATCCTCGTCACCGAGAAGAAGCTGACGGCCATGGCGGACCTCATCCCGGTTCTCGAGCAGGTCGCCAAGAGCGGCAAGCCGCTGCTCATCATCGCCGAAGAGGTCGAGGGCGAGGCGCTCGCGACGCTGGTCGTCAACAAGCTTCGCGGCACGCTGCACGTCTGCGCGGTGAAGGCCCCGGGCTTCGGCGACCGCCGCAAGGAGATGCTCAAAGACATCGCCGTGCTCACTGGCGGCGAGGTGGTCAGCGACGAGCTGGGCGTCAAGCTCGAGAGCCTGTCGCTCAAACAGCTCGGCCGCGCCAAGCGCGTGACCGTCGACAAGGACAACACGACGCTCGTCGACGGCGCGGGCAAGAAGGCGGACATCGACGGCCGCATCAAGCTCCTCCGCGGGCAGATCGACGAGACGACTTCCGACTACGATCGCGAGAAGCTCCAGGAGCGGCTCGCTAAGCTCGTCGGCGGCGTGGCGGTGATCAACGTGGGCGCCGCGACCGAGACCGAGATGAAGGAGAAGAAGGCCCGCGTCGAGGACGCGCTCCACGCGACGCGCGCCGCGGTGGAGGAGGGCATCGTCGCCGGCGGCGGCGTCGCCTACCTGCGCTGCGTGCCCGCCCTCGACAAGCTGGAGAAGAGCCTCACGCCGCAGCAGGCGCTCGGCGTCGAGATCATCCGGCGCTCGCTCGCCCATCCCGCCCGCAAGATCGCCGAGAACGCAGGCTGGGAGGGCCCGGTGGTCATCAACCGGATCCGCGAGGGCGAGGGCTCGTTCGGCTTCAACGCCGCGACCGAGGTCTTCGAGGACTTGGAGAAGGCCGGCGTCATCGACCCGACCAAGGTGGAGCGCACCGCCCTGCAGAACGCCTCGTCGGTGGCGTCGTTGCTCCTGACCACCGAGGCGCTGGTGGCCGAGAAGCCCAAGAAGAAGGCGAAGGCCGCCGGAGGCGCGCCGGACTACGGCGGCGAGGACATGGATTACTAGTCGAGGGCTTGTGGCTGCATGCCCGCCGGGCTAAGTTCAAGGTGAAACGCCTTCTCGACTAGGACTACTAGGCCGATCGGCCGCCGGATCCGGCGGCTGATCCGAAATAGGCCGAGGGTCCCTGTGGGGGCTCCGGGAGTCGTCTCCCGCAGCCCCCACAGTTTTTTTGGGCGCCATGAGTGACTTCACACAGGGGAGCGCCCCCTTCCGCGACAAGCTATTTGTTGACCACGGCTGTGGACCCCTCGAGGGCGTCCAACTCGCGCGCAATCACTTCGGCGTCCTTGTCCACCGACAGCTCGAGGGCCAGAAAATTCGGGTCGAAGGTGAAGTCGCCATCGCCCGTTCCCAAGAGCTGCTCGAGGGCCTCCTTGGGCCTGGCTGCTCCGCAGACAGCGTGGACGACCCGGCCCTTGTCGAGGTGAAGCTCGCCCGCGCGATGGGCCGAGCGGAGCGCGAGGCGGCCGGAGCAGCGAGCGCGCGCCAGCGTTCGCAGGAGCTCGGCGAGCCCCATCTCGCCCAGCGAGCCGGCGACGGAGTGGCCTGGCGCCCCGCCGGCCTGCCGCCGTTCGTGCAGCTCCTTGGCTTTGGCGGCGATGGCGTCAGGCTCGGCGCAAGCGAGGACCTCGCAGGGCCTAAGACCCAGTGCGCGCTCGCTCACGGACGCGTCGTGCGAGAAGGTGAGCACGATGGCCGGAAGGCCGGCCACCGCCGGCTCCCGGCGCAGCGCCGCCAACACCGTGAAGGCGTCTGGGTCGAGGTTCGCGTCGCAGATGAAGAGGTCCGCCTCGCCGCGCTGGAGCACCTCCAAGGCGCCCTCACTGGCGCCGATAGCGGTGGCCAGCAGGCCCAGCTTCGACAGCGCGTCCCGCAGGTCCGTTCGCATCCCCTCATCGGCGCAGCAGATGAGCGCGTGACCGGCGCTGCGGAGCCGCTCGCGCAAGACCTCGCCGCTCTGGATCTGCTCCATCTGGTCCACCACTGCGGGGTCGAACAGCGTGCCGACCGCGGCTCGCATCGCCTCGAGCGCTTCCTCTTTCCCGTAGACCCGGCCAAAGGTGTTTTGAGGGTTTCGGGTCAGGTCCTGGAAGCTGTCTACCGCCGCCAGGATTCGCGCCCCCGCGGGGATCGCCTCGGCCTTGACCGCCTGCGGAAACCCCGAGCCGTCGTAGGCCTCGAAGAGCTGCGCCAAAATCGCGTTCACCTCCACCGGGAGATGGACCGTCTCGAAGAGCCGAATGGGCGCTCGGAGGTAGCGCCGCGCGTCGGCCTTCCACTCTGCGCTCGCGTAGGCGGCGAGCAAGGTGTGGTGGCGGTCGGGGCGCTTGCCGAGGTCGTGCAGGAACGCCGCGATGGTGACGTGGCTCACCTCGCGCGGCGAGAGCCCCAGGCGCTGGGCGATGAGGCGCGCGTGCTTAGCCACCGCGGCGGAGTGCGTCCGGAACGCGTCCTTGCGCCGAAGCTCGAGCAGACCGACGAGGACGTTTAGCGTCTCCAGGTAGTCGTCGTCGCTCAGCAGCGACGAGCGCTGGACCGCCTCCACGGCCTGACGGACGCTCGTCGGGCCCCCGAGCGGCGCGTCGGACGCGCTCATGGCAAGGGGCGGACCGAGGGAGAGCGAGGGTTCGGCGGCGGATGGCGAAGCCGCGTTTCGCGGGCGCCAGGACATCGGCTCCGACCGCTCCTCGGGACGCTCGACGGGCCTGGCCGGGCCGCGGCTCAAATCGTCGAAGCCCGAGGCGTCGCCGTAGTAGTGCTTCTTGATGGCCGCCTGAAGCGCCGAGCGCGTGCCGACGAACACCACGGCATCGGTCAGGTTCGCGATGAGCTTCAGCTCCTCGATGGCCGCGACGTTCTGGGGCTCGGCCATCACGGCGGTCAGGGAGCGGCGATCCGCGTCGAACAAAAGCGGGAAGATCAGCTGCGACTCGGCAAAGCGGACGGGGATTTGCTCCAGAACCCGCGGGTCGATCTTGAGCTTGGCGAGCTTGTCCGACGCGACGTAGCGGGTGTCGAACTCCTCCGCCAGGGCGCGCAGCACGGACAACTCTCCGACGACGCCCAGGGTCAGCAGGCAGTCGCCCAAGCGCATCCCGAGCGATGTGGACTGAAGCTCGATGGCCTTGGCGAGATCGCCCGGGCTGATCAGCCCGGCGCCGAGGAGCCGCTCGCCCAGTTTCCTTCGGTCGACCATATCGCCACGGGTACAGCCGTGCGGGGGCGAGCGCCGCTCGGCAACCTCGCCCTCGTTCGAGTCTATTGACGCGGCGGGCGCGGCGTCAAAAAAGGGCTGGCCGCCTGGATCGCTTCGAGCGGCTCATTGGCCGTCGGTCGTTGCGTTGGCCGGGGAGGGCTCCGGACCCGGCGCGAGCGGCGCGGGCTCCGCCTCGGCCGGTTGCGCTTCATTGGCAGGGGCCAGTGACTCCGGCGGCGGCGGCGGTGCGGGCGCGAGCGCGGCGAAAGGCTTGAACGTGAGCTTCTCGTCCGCTCTCTTCGGCGGTCGCTCCCGCCGCTCCCGCGGCGCTGCCTCTGCAGCGGTCGAGGGCTCCGGCCGCGCCTCTCGCGGCTCGGGCGCCCTCTGGGCCGGCGCCTCGGGCGGCAGCGCCACGGCGCCGGCGCGCGACTCGGCCTCGCCCTTGGCGCTCCGCTCCTTTTCGCGCTCGGGCCGCGACTTTTTCCGATCGCCCTTGTGCCGCCGCTCGACCGGGGCGTGCCCGTGGGCGGTCGGCGGGGCGCCCTTGTAGAGGTGCCAATCGTACAGCTTCTGGAAGTCGGTCCAGGTCTCGCCCGAGTCCCGCTTCATGATGTCCAGCCAGGCGCCCATCCGGCTATCCATCTCGTCGATGTAATGCAACAACATGGCCTCGAGCGTCTGCGGCAACCTCGGGCTGCCGAACTCCAGCGAGCCATGGTGCGAGAGCACGAGGTGAGTCAAGTGAGCCTCGAGCGCGCGCGGGAAACCTTCGATTTTCGCGGCGTACTCGTGGATGAGCTGGGCCGTGATGACCAGGTGACCCACCAGGCGACCCTCGTCGGTGTATTCGGTCTGCTTTTCGAAGGAGAGCTCGCGGATCTTGCCGAGGTCGTGGAGAAACGCGCCCGCGAGGAGAAGATCGCGATCTACCATGGGGTAATGCTCGCCCACCCGGACGGCGAGCTTCATGACCGAGAGCGTGTGCTCGCAGAGACCGCCGTGGTAGGCGTGGTGGATGCTCTTGGCGGCCGGGGCCTTGCGCAGGTCCGCGGCGATGCCTTCGTCGTCGAGCAGCGTGCGCAGCAGGGTGCGGAGGTGGGGGTCGGCGAGGCGGTCGATCATGTCGCTGATCTGCGACAGGTGCCGGTCGTCGGGGCCGCTCTTCGGGGGCGAGGCGTAATCGGCGGGGTCCAGCCCCTCGGCGGGAGCGGCGTCTATCGCGTCGATGCGCAGCTGCGGGCGGCCTTGGAAGGTCCCCGTGAGGCCATCGATGAGCACCAACTCGCCGCGGTTGAGCTTGGGGTCGAGCTCCTCGATCTTGTCCCAGACCCTCGCATCGAGGTCGCCAGTGCGGTCGCGCAGTGTCACGGCGAGGAAGGGCTTGCCGTTCTTGGCCACCGTGGAAGTCTTGCGCGCGACCTGGAAGACGCTCTTGACGGCGTCCTTGTCGCGGATGTCCTTGACGTACTGCTTGGCCACGTCGCTCTCCTTCGCCGGAAGGCCGGCCCTCGCCTCAGGGGCAGTCGCCCTGGGCGGGGGCGGACCATAGCACCGAAGCCGGGGTCGCGCACGGTCGCGCGACGTCACCGCCCAGGATCAGATGCCGGCCGGCCGCCGAGGACTTAGCGTTCTCATCAAAGGGCAGGCGAGGGAGGGGTGCGATGATCAGCCGGCTGGGATCGGGGCTGCTGATCGCCGCGATGGCACTGGGCGAGCCCGCCCGTATTTGGGCCGCTCCGCCCTCGCGCCGCCAGTCCTTGCCGGAGCCGCGCAAGCCCCGCATGCCCGACAAGCTCCCCGCGGTCAGCGCCGCCGCTCTCGGGCTGTCGGCGCAGGCCCTAGCCTTTGCGCGCCTGCACCAGGGTCAACAGGCCGCCCAGCACGACGCCGCCCGAGCAGAGGACGGCGCCGTACGCTCCGAAGGAAGGCCATGCGGTGGTGACCTGCGCGCCGAACTGCAGGGTGCGCTCGGAGCTCGTGAGGATGGCGACGACGCCGGCAACGGCTGCAGCCCCGCCCGAGGCGATGGCCAGCAGCGCCCACTGAGCACCGGCCAGGGGACGCTGTTTGCCCGCTCTGCGCGCCCAGATGCTCGCCCCGGCTGCGACGGCCAGGGCTAGGGTCGCGATTCCCCATCCCAGGATCCCAATCTCGTCGCCCTCGGCAAGGGACGAGCGCCACGGCATCGCGCTCATCAAGGCGAGCGCCCCGGCAGAGCCGGCGGTCAGCTTGTCTTCGAAGCCCAGGCGCTGGAAGGCGCGCCAGCTGCGCAGCAGCTCGGGGTGGACGCCGTCCTCGAGCTCTGTCGCGGGCTGCGTCTGTGCCTCCGGCGCAGAGTCCACCGCTTGTTGCAAGGCGGGCGGAGGCGCGGTCGGTCCCGAGTCGAAGGAATGCCCGACCGCAGGGCCGCTGCCGGGCTCGGCCGAGACAGGCGACCGTGACCGGGCGGGGAGGTCGTCGACCGGCGCGCGCCGCACCTTCGGCGCCGGCCCTCGGGGCCGAGGTGCGGGGGAGGTCTGCGCCGGCTGTGGCACCGGCGTGTCTTCCTCTCCGTCATCGTGGGGCAGGTCGCCCAGAAACGAGGGGTCGAGGATGGCATCGCAGTGGGGACAGATAGACGTCCCTTCTTGAACCGCATTGTGGCAGGCAGTGCACTTCACGGCCGGGCAGTATCGGGTCTCGACCCGCAGACCTGTCAACTTCGAACCTGCGGGTCGACCTGGACCTGGCGCGGCCGAGCTCGAGCGCGGCCCTCGGGCGCGCTATTCGTGAGTCGCGCGGCACTCGCCAGGGCGCGATACACCCGGCGTCTGCGACCCCGGTGCGGCGGCACCGGATTTGCTGGCGAGGAAGCGGTGTTGAGGACAAAGGGCATGGCTGCCGCATGGAGCAGCTCTCAGTGATGAAGAGCATCTTGGTCGTGGATGACGAGGAGGGAATCGGCACGTCAATCCGGCGGGCGATGCGCATCCATTCGCCCGAGACCAAGGTGCTGATCGCGCCCAACGGGGCCGCGGCCGTCGCGCTGCTCCAGACGCAGCCGGTCAGCCTCCTGGTGACGGACCTGCTCATGCCCATCATGGATGGCTTCGAGCTGCTCGCTTGGATGAGCCAACGCCAACCCAGGACGCCGGTCATCGCCATGACCGCGCACCGTACCGACGGGGTGGACGCGAGGGTCAGCAACCTGGGGGCTGGGCTCCTGGTCGAGAAGCCGTTCGACGTGCGCGCGCTCCTCGACAAGATTCACGAGATCCTGGGCGCGGCGGCTCGAGGAGTGCTCGAGGGGATGGCGCTGGGCACGTTCGTCCAGATGGTCGCGGTCGAGAACAAGACCTGCACCCTGCGGGTCGCCGCCGGCGCCAAGGCGGGCGCGCTCTACTTCTCCTGCGGCGAGCTGATGACCGCCGAGACGGAGAGCGCGCGCGGAGAGCCCGCGGCGCTGGACATTCTCTCCTGGGACGGCGCGTCCATCGAAGTCATCCCTTCTTGCCGCGAGCTCAGGCGGGAGGTCGAGCTCCCGCTCAGCCACCTCCTCATGGAGGCCTTTCGGCTCAAAGACGAGCGGGTGCGAGCCGCTCCGCCCCCGGCACCGGGGCTCGAGCGGCGGCCGGCTCCCCGAAGAGGCGCGGCGACGCTCCAGGAGCAGCTGCGCGTCCTGCGAGAGGTGGACGGCTACCGGGGCTCGGCGCTGCTCGGATTCACTGGCGACGCGCTGGTCAGCGACGCCGCGGACCCGTCGCTCGACCTCCCGGCGGCCTGTGCCATGGGAAGCGGAGATCTTGCGGCAGCTGCATGCCGGTGGGCGGGCGGCTGGGCTGGACCTCTGCGAGGAGCTGGTCGTCCGGGCCAGCGGAGGCATCCTCCTCGCGCGCTGCTCGGGCCCTGCTGCCCGGGCGCACCTCCACCTCCTGGCGATGCTCGGGCCGGCGGGCAACCTGGCGCTGGCGCGCGTCAAGCTCGAGGCGCTCGTGCCCGAGATCGTCGAGCGCCTCGCCTAGGCCCCTCGCGCGTCCCGCCTGTGCGGCGCGCTCGACCGCGCGGGCGGCGCGGCGTATAGGTGGCGCCTTCGAGTGCGAGGTGACTTTGAAGCTCAAGCAAAAGCCCGAGGATTTCATCGTCAGCGAGAGCTGGCGCTTCCACAAGGCCCCCAAGGGTGCTTATCGCGTCTACGCGATGGACAAGCAGAAGGTGTCCACCTTCGATGCCGTCGCGCGGATCGCCAAGGCCTTCGGGTTGCCGCGGAGCGCGTTCTCGTACTGCGGGCTGAAGGATAAGCAAGGGCGGACGCGGCAGCTCATCGCGGTCGAGGGCGCCGAGGTCGACCTTCAGGAAGAGGACCTCCGCCTGAAGTTCTTGGGGCGAACCGACAAGCCGCTCTCGGCCGAGAACACCACGTCCAACCGGTTCGGCGTCACGGTGCGCGAGCTGTCGGACGCGGAGATCGCCCAGCTGCCCGCTGCGGTCGCCGAGCTCAACCGCCTGGGCGTGGTCAACTACTTCGACTCCCAGCGCTTCGGCTCGCTCAAGCACGGGCAGGGCTTC
Organism: uncultured delta proteobacterium; assembly: GCA_963772225.1. Classification (GTDB taxonomy): domain Bacteria; phylum Myxococcota; class Myxococcia; order Myxococcales; family UBA5297; genus CAVYWD01. The sequence continues at coordinate 381,654 of CAVYWD010000002.1, forward strand.
ATCGCCAAGGACCTCTTGCGCGGCGATTTCGAGGCCGCGCTGCACAATTATCTGGCGAAGCCCTCGGAGCTCGACCGGACGTACGACGCGAAGGTCAAGGCCTTCTATCGCGACCACTGGGGCGAGTGGCGGCTGCGGTGCACCATTCCAGGGGCCGAGAAATACGAGAAGGTTCTCCGGTCGTTGCGCGAGCGGCCGCGCGATTTTCGCCGTGCGTTCCTGCAGATCGACTCGAAGTACCGCGCCCTCCAAATCTTCACGTACCAGTCGTTTCTGTGGAACGAGGGCGTCCGGCGCTTCCTCATGGCCGTGCTCTCCGGGCAGTCGCTGCTCGCGCTCGACTACCAGGCCGGCAAGCTCCTGTTTCCGCGCGAGGCTCCGCCCGAGGTCCTTCAACGCCTGCGCGCGCAGACCTTCCCGCTCGCCGGGCCCGAGACGCGGGTCGAGGACGCCGACGTCAAGCGCGCGCTGGACTGGGTGCTGGGCAGAGAGAAGCTGAACGTCGAGAAGCTGGTGGTCCCCGACACCCCGGAAATCTTCTTCCGCCACGAAGACCGGCCGGTGCTGGTGCAGCCTGGCAAGCTCGTGGTGGGGCCGCCGCGCCCCGACGAGATCAACCGGGGAACCAAGAAGGTCTACGTCGCCTTCACGCTCCCGCCCGGCAGCTATGCCACCCTGGTCGTGCGACGGCTCTTCTCCTTCACGGCCCAGTCGAACCTCGCCCACGTGATCGATGACGCCCAGCCCGAGGCGGCCGTCGAGAGCGCTCCGCCCGCGCGCAAGGTGAAGCCCGCTCCGGCTCCCGCGCCGGAGCCGCGCACCCCGTCGCTGGGGTTTCGAGCCCGCCAGAAGCTCAAAAAGGAAGACAAAGAGAAGGCTCGCGAATCTGCCCGCGGCTCGGGCAAGCGGGCAGGGCGTTGAGCGCCCGCGAGGCTCATCCGTTTCGCTCTTGCCGGTCGATCTGATCCATGACCCAACGGGACAGGAAGCTGTCCTTGGGCACGAATCCGTCGGCGCCACAGGCCTCCGCCACCTGCTTCAGCTTCTCGGGGTCCATGCTGCTGCACAAGAGCACCTTGATCCCCTTGAACAGCGAGTTGGACTTGATGAACCGGCAGAAGTGAGCGCCGTCCACGTTGGGCATCTTCACGTCGAGCAGGATGAGGTCTGGCCGCGTGGAGCGCTTGAGAATCAGCCGGGTCGCCTTCTCGACGCCGCCGGCCAACATGATTTCGAAGCCTTTGCCCTGGAGCTCGGCCTCGATGAGCTTGGCCGTCATCTCGCTGTCGTCGACGATGAGCACGCGGCCACGCGTGGCGGTCGACCGGCCCACGCGGTGCTCTCGGAGAAGGCGGATCAGCGCCTGAGAGCCTAAGTCCTTGTGCAGGTATCCCGCGGCGCCGGCCTGCTCCGCGCGGCGCGCAAGCTCCGCTTCGTCCGTGTCGGAGTAGAGAAACAGCGGCGAGGTCACCCCGCGCTTCTCTCTCAAGAATTCGAGCAGGTCGTCGCCGAAGACCTCCGGCATTTCCAGGTCCGTCACCACCGCGTCGACCGCACCTTTCTCCAGGGCTTGCAGCAGCTCTGCGAGGTTGCTGGCCGCAACGACCTCATAGCCTGCCGCCACGAGGTCGCTCGAAAGCACTTCCAACGCGATGGAGCTGTCGTCGACGATGAGTACGCGAGCCATTTCACGGCGAATTTATAGCATCCGGCATGCCATTTCGAAGGCGCCCTCGGGCCCGCCGCGCGCCGGCGCCAAATTGGCCTTGTCTCATTGAATGGAGTAATCAATGGACCTTGTCCGGCGCCCGCGTGTGAAGGAGCCGAGGTGAGCTCGCTGCCCAGCGCCCCAGACAGACCGCTGCTCGCGGCGCTGGCGAGCGCCGGCGCCGCGGATTCGGCTTCGGAGCCGGCGGAGGTGGAGCTGTTTCGGCTGACCATTGGCGGAGAGGCCTTCGCCATCCGGACCGGCCTCGTCCACGAGGTCGTCCGCACCCCGCCGATCACCCCCCTGCCGGGCGCTCCGCCTTTCTTGATCGGGGTCGCCGCGCACCGGGGCGACGTCCTCGCCGTGGTCGATTCTGGCCCAGCTCCTTGGCAGGGGTCAGACGCAGCTCTCCGGCCGCTCTCGGATGGCCATCGCGCGCTCCGATGGAATGGTGGTGGGTCTCTTGGCCGACGAGGTGGCCGGGCTCGAGAGCTTTCCATCGGCGGCCATCCACGGGACTCCGCTCGGTGCCGAAGAGGCGGAGTTCATCCTGGGCGTCGTCGACGACGCCCAGCGCCTGAACCTCCTGGACCTGCGCCGTGTTCTCTTCGCCGCGCGCGAGCGCGCCACCGCGAGGACGTGACGGTGTGGAGGTCCTTTTGCCCCTCGAGCCTCAGGAGATTCGAGCTCGTGCTCTACGAGGTGGGCGGCCGGCTCTTCGGCTCGGACGCCGCGCAGGTGGTGCGCGTCGCCCGGCGCGCTTCGGAGCGCGAGCCGGGGCCTTCGGCATGCCGCGCGCTCGTCGTGCAACGGCCGGGGCCCGAGCCTTCGACAGCAGAGGTCCCCATCGACCGCTGGGTCGGCTTGGAACGGGTGCGACCATCGGCGCTGCGGCAGGTACCCGCCTTCGCTCTCGGGCTCGTCGACCCCTCGCTGGTGGGCTTTCTTCTCCGAGGCGAAGGGCTCGTGCCGCTCATCGACCTCGAGGCGCTCGCGGCTTCGAGCGAGACCCTCCGTGTGCCGGGCGGCGCGGTGAGCTTCGAGGCCCCATCGGCGCCTTGAACGAGACCAGGATCAAACCCATGGGAGCAGAGAACCGCAGCGAACCGAAGCGCGCCCCGAAGGCGAGGCGGACCTCCATGCCCGCTCTCGCCGCCGCGTCCAAAACGCCCGTTCGCCGCTCGAAGCGAAAGGCGAGCGGGGCCGCTTCCCTCGCGCCGCTCTTCGAGGTCGTCGCCGCGGCCGCGCGCGGCGAGCGGGGAGGGCGGGCCGACCTGCGCCTCTTCCCGACCGGCACGGAGGCGGCGCGCCTGGCCCTGCTCGTCAATCGCATGCTCGAGGCGACCGATGCGGCGCTCGAGGACGGCCGCCGGCGCGACGAGGACCTGGCCAGGGCCATCGACCAGACCATCGACTCGCTCGTCGCGCTCGTGCAGCGCGGCGACTTGACGCACTGGGCGGAGTCGCCGACCGACAGCCCGGCCCTCAAGCCGCTGACCCAGGGCGTCGCCCACGTCGTGCTGACGCTCCGGACCTTCGTGCGCGAGATGAACGAGGCCGCGCTGCGCGTCTCCTCGTCGGCCCACGAGGTCCTGGCCGCCTCGACCCAGCACGAGTCGGCCTCGACCGAGCAGGCGGTGGCCATCCACGAGACCACCTCCACGATGGAGGAGCTCAAGCACGCCTCCGCGCAGATCGCCGAGAACACCGGCGCGGTGGCCCGGGTCGCCGAGGAGACTCTGGGCGACGCGCGCTCGGGCAAGGGAGCCATCGCCGAGTTCGTGGTCGCCATGCAGCAGATCCGCAGCGACGGCCTGGCAGTGGTCGAGTCCATCGCCAAGCTCTCCAAGCGCGTGGAGCGCATCGGGACCGTGGTCGAGGTCATCGACGAAATCGCCGACCGCTCCGACCTCTTGGCCCTCAACGCCGCCCTCGAGGGGAGCCGGGCCGGCGAGGCCGGAAAGGGTTTCTCCATCGTCGCGGCCGAGATGCGGCGGCTCGCCGAGAACGTCATGGACTCGACCCGGGAGATCAAGAACCTCATCGCGGAGATCCGCGAGGCGACCCAGGCCGCCGCCGGCGCAGCCGACGCCTCGCGCAAGGCCACCGAGGAAGGCGAGCGGCTGGGAACCGTCGCCTCCAACGCCGTCGAGGGCATCCTCGAAGGCGTCCAGGAGACGAGCGACGCCGCTCGGGTCATCAACCTGGCCACCCAGCAGCAGCGCACCGCCACCGAGCAGGTGGTGAGCAGCATGGCCGAGGTGGAAGAGGTCACGCGCCAGACCACGCAGGCCTCGCGGCAGGCGACCGCGGCCTCCAGCGAGCTGACCGATCTCGGCCTCGCGGCTCTCCGAGCTGATCAAGCGCTTCCAGACCGACTGACGAGAGGGGCCCTGACGCCATGAGCAGCGAGGCCCTCCGCCAGTCGCTCCTCGCCAAGTTCCAGGAGGTGAGCGCCGACCGGCTCGAGCGGATAGGCCTGTCGCTCGTGGCCCTCGAGCGGGACGGCGCCGCCGCGGGCCCGGAGTCCGACGACCTCGCTCGCGAGCTGCACACGATGAAGGGCGAGGCGCGCATGCTGGCCCTCCCGCGCATCGGCGAGCTCGCCCACGCCGCCGAGGACCTCCTCAAGGCCGTGCGCGATGGCCGGGCGCCGCTGCGCGTCGCCGCCGACCTGCTCCTCCATGCCTGCGACGCCATCGGAGAGCTGCTCGAAGACTTGCCTGCCGCAGAGCGGCCCAATGGGCGTGCGAGCGAGCTGGTCTCGACCCTCACGCGAGCTTCCGGCACTCCGCATTCCGCCGCCCCGCCGGCAACAGCGAGCCGCGCCGCCGCTGAGGCAGGCGCGGCTCCGCTCCCGCACGGCCACGCCGAGGCGGCGCTCAAGGGGGAAGCGGGGCGCTCCATCCGCGTGGCGGTGGACGCGCTCGACCAGCTCGGTGCGCTCGCGGGGGACCTGGTGGTCGAAGGCGCGCGGGCGAACCTCCGCAGCCAGGACCTGGCGGCGCTCCTCGAGCGGATCAACCGCATGGGCGACCAGCTTCTGGCCATGGCGGATCGCCTCGCCGCGCTCGCGCCCAGCGAGGCCTCGGCGCTGGCCCGCCTGGAGAGCGACCTGCACCTGTTGCGCGACGACACCTTCCGCTACGTGCGGCGAAACGCCGACGGGGTAAACGCGCTGCAGGCCCACCTGGCAAGGCTCGCCGACGCGGTGGCCGAGTCCAGGCTCGTGTCCCTGTCCAGCGTCTTCTCGGCCTTCCCTCGCCAGGTGCGGGACCTGGCGCGGGACCAGGGAAAGGAGGTCGAGCTGGAGGTGTCGAACGCCGAGGTCGGCGTCGACCGCGGCATCCTCGGCGAGGTGCGCGATGCGATGGTGCACCTCCTGCGCAACGCCGTCGACCACGGCATCGAGAGCCCCCGCGAGCGGGTCGAGAAGGGCAAGCCGCCGAAAGGGCGGATCGCCATCGACGTGCGTGCCTCGGGCGGCATGCTCGCAATCGACGTGGAGGACGACGGCCGCGGAATCGCCCCGGCGCAGCTCCGGGAGCGCGCGTTGGCCCGGTCGCTCATCTCCGCCGCACAGGCCGCGGCGATGGGCGACCGCGAGGCGCTGGAGCTCATCTTCTTGCCCGACTTCTCGACCCGAGAGGAGGTCACCGAGCTCTCGGGCCGCGGGGTGGGGATGGGAGTGGTGAAGCAGAAGGTCGAGTCGCTCGGCGGCTCGGTCTCGGTCTGGTCCACGCCGGGCAAGGGAACGCGGTTCAGCCTGCGGCTGCCGCAGTCCATGGCGCTGATGCGAGCGCTGCTCGTCTACCTGGATGCCGAGGTCTACGGGATTCCCGCCGCGGACGTGCAAGCGGTGGGGCGCGTGCGCGCGCGCGACCGAATGACGGTGGCCGGGCGCGACGCGGTCGAGTTCCGCGGCAGGCCCACGACCCTGGTAGAGCTGGCGCCCCTGCTCCGGCTCGGCGGCGCCCAGAACCGCGCGGCTCCGCTCTGCGTCTTCGTGAAGCACGGCGAGGACTGCGCGGCCTTGGCCGTGGACGGGTTCCTGGGGGCGCGAGAGGTCGCGGTCAAGCCGTGCGGCGGCGAGTTCCTCAGGGGGGCGCCGTTCGTGGCCGGCGCCGCGGCGCTCGAAGATGGCCGGGTGGCGGTGCTGCTGCACCTGCCGGACATCCTCCAGGAGGTCCGCCGCCCTGCGGCCCGGGCCCCGGCGGATCCGCCTGCGCGCGCGCTCCGCATCTTGCTGGTCGACGACTCGCCCATCGCCCGGGCGACGCAGGGGGCCTTGGCGCGCGCCTTGGGCCATCGCGTGGACGAGGCGAGCGACGGGCCTGACGCCCTGCGCATGAGCGCCACCGAGCGCTATGACGCGGTGGTCACCGACATCCAGATGCCGGGCATGGACGGGTTCGAGCTCACGCGGCGGCTCAAGGCGGCCCCGGCCACCGCGTCCGTCCCGGTCGTGGTCGTCTCGTCGCTGGCTTCGCCGGAGGACCGGCGGCGCGGCATCGATGCCGGGGCCGACGCGTACCTCCTCAAGGGCGAGCTCTCCGCCGAGGCGTTGGCGCAGGTGCTGGGCCGGCTCGCCTGACGAAAGCGCCAAAGAAAGCGATGACCGACCCCAAACGAACCACGCGAGATCCCAGACGGGCACCGCCGGAGGTGGTGCGAGCGCTGGCGAGGCTCCTGTCGGCCCGCGTGGGGCTTCGCCCGGCGCCCGAGAGCGAGACCGGCCTGCGGCTGGCCATCGCGGCGCGGCTGACCGCCTTGGGCGAAGCGGACGCCGCGGCTTACCTCGAGCGGATTCAGAAGGGCGACGGGCAGGAGCTCCGGGCGCTACTGCCCCTGGTGACGGTGGGCAAGACCGAGTTCTTCCGCGATGCCGTTCAGCAGCAGGCGCTGCAAAGAACGCTGTTGCCGCAGCTTCTCGAACGAGCCCGGGCGGAGCGGCGGCCGATGCGCCTCTGGTCGGCGGGCTGCGCGACGGGCGAGGAGCCCTATTCGCTGGCCATGCTCGCGCTGGAGTTGGGGGCGGCGCCCGGCGAAGTGGAGCTGCTCGCCACCGACGTGAACCCCGCCGCCGTCGCCGCCGCGGAGCTCGGGCGATTTCCGGCCAAGCGCATGCGGGCCGTGCCCGGCGCGCTCATGGACCGGTTCTGGTGCGCCGAGCACGAGGAGCTGTCGGCGGCGCCGTGCTTGCGAGCGTGCGTTCGATTCGCCGTCCACAATCTCGTCGCCGAGGCCTTTCCGTCGCCGGAGGGCGGCGCATGGGACCTCATCGCTTGCCGCAACGTGATGATCTACTTCGACGCGCCGACCGCCGCCCGAGTGGTCCGCGGGTTCTTCGAGCGGTTGCGGGAGGGCGGAATCCTCTGCCTCGGTTACTCCGAGTCGCTGTTCCGCGTCAGCTCCGACTTCGAGCTCGCGGAGGTGGACGGCGCCTTCGTCTACCGCCGCCGCCTCGCGCCCCCGCCGAGCGCGCCCGCGCGATGGGAGAATCCCCGCGCGACGGCGAGCCGCTCGAATCCGAGCGCCGCCCGCGCCCCGGCCCCCGTCGCTCCTGCGGGGCGAGCTGCCCTCGCGCGAGGATCCGGTCGCGGCCGCGGCGAGCGACCTCGAAGCAGGTCGCTTCGAGGAGGCGCTGGCGGGGTTGCACCGAGCGCTCGAGCGCGCGCCCGGAAACCTGGCTCTCCAGATCACGCTCGGGAACGCGCTGACGGTTTTACGCCGGCGGGGTGAGGCCCGCGCCGCGTACGAGGCGGCGCTGGCCGCCGAGCCCCTGTGCCGGGAGGCGCACTTGTTCCTGGGCATCCTCTTCTTCGAGGCGGGTGCCGCGCAGGACGACGAGGCGCTCCGGGAGCTCGGGCAGGCCCTCTTCCTGGACCCCGGCTGTGCGCTGGCGCATTTCTACCTCGGGCGGCTGCGCGAGCGGCGCGCGGACGTCCCTTCTGCTCGCCGCGCCTATAAAAATGCGGTCGAGGCATGCCGCGCGCCCGGAGCGCGCGGGCCGCTCCTGGGCTATTACCCCGACCTGCCCGCGGATGCGCGGATCATCGGCCGGGCCGCGGGCTACGCGCTCAAGGGGCTGGACCGGCTCGCCGGGCGGCCGGAAATCGGCGAGTCGGGCTGAGCCGCTGAGCCATGGCGCTCAGACGAGCACCACCCGACGGCGGGAGTCGGCGCAGGCGCGGGGCCGCACGACCCCGGCTTGCCACAGCGCGCGCAGGACGGCGAGGGTGGCGCGTTCGTCCAGGCCGCTGAGGAGCATCAGGTCCTCCACGTCCTTCGTGCCGTCCGCGTGCGCGAGCACCTGCGCCTCTTCGGGGCCGAGGCCGAGGTCGGCCGGGTGAAGGGGCGGGTCCGGCGCCGGCTCGAACCGCGCCTCCTCCGGCACGAGCTCGCGCAGGCGCACCAAGCTCAGGGCGCGACGGTAGCCCTCCACGAGGAGGGGCCCGATAGGCTCGAGCCCGAGGTCCAGCGGCGCCGGGCGGAGCCTCGCGCTCAGCGCAACCTGGTAGCTGCCGTCGGCCCAGTCGAGCAGGCTCCAGGCGACTTCCCGGACCTGCTGCGCCACCAAGGCGACGACGTCCTCGCGCGTCGCGAGCCCGAGCGCGACCATCGCGTCGGCGCTGCGCCCTTTCGCGCGCGCCACCTCCGCCTGCACCTGCGCTCCGGCTTCGCGCGAGAGCCGCCCCGACTTCACCGCGAAGCTCACCAGCCGCTCGCCCTTGAGGTTCGACGCGGCGAAGTGGACCCGGCCCTCGCAGAGGCCCAGCACCTTGAGGACGTCGCCGCGCCGCAGGCGCAGCTCGCCCGTCGCGCGCCGCTCATGGAACCCTGCGAGCAGCTGCGCCACGGGCCGCTCGGCGAGCAATCCCTCCAGCGGCCAGGAAAAGGCCTGCCGGGAACGCGCGCCCTCCGGCGCGGGGACCTCTGCCGTGGGGGAAACGTCCTGCGCGGGCTTTGCGTCGAACGCCGCAGGTGGCGCGTCCGCGCTCGCCGATTCGCCTGCCGGGCCACCGGCGCTGCGAGCATCGGATGGCGCGGGAGGGGCCGGAGGCTCACCTCCGGCGCCCGCGAGCACTTGTGCAGGGGGCGGCTCGGACTCGAGCTCCACGGCCACCGCCTCCACGCTCGCCAGCGCAGCGTCGTCCACCTCGAGGTGCCGGGTGTCGAGGAAGTCCGAGTCGTCGGCGTCGAGGGCGTCGTCGAGCGCGCCGGTCCCGGAGGCGGTCTCCTCCAAGGGCAACAGCTCTTCGAGCGCCTCCGCGTCGCTCGGCTCGGGCGGCCCATGGGGCTCGGAAACGCGCGCGAGCAGGGCCTGAAGTATCTCGCGGGGCGCGAAGGGCTTTTGGATGAACTCGACGGCCCCGGCTTCCAGCGCTTCGAGCGCGGCGGCGTCGCCCTCGGGGACGCCGCTCATGGCGAAGCAGGGGATGGCGCGCGCCGAGAGCTGCCGGACGAGCTCGGCCCCCTTCATGTCCGGCAGCACCAGGTCGACCAGCGCCCCGTCCAGCGCGGTCCGCTCCGCGAGCGCCAGAGCGTCCTTTCCGCATCCGGCGACCAGGGGCGCGACGCCGAGCTCCTGCGCGGTGGCGGCGAGGATGGCCGCGAGCTCGGTCTGATCTTCCACGAACAAGAAGTTGCGCATGGGGAGAGCGCCGGAGGCCTTCGCCGGAGCGCGCAGTCGAGAATAGTCCAAAGCGCGCGCCACGGGGAGAATCCTCTTCGGCCGCGCGGAGCCCTTTACCGGGGGCTCGCGGCCGAACGAAGATCGCCGCTCTCTCGCCTCTTCAAGGACCGCCCTCATGGCCAAGCAGCGCAAGCGGATCGGGCCCTATCGCCTGCTCGAGGAGGCCGGGGCCGGGGGCATGGGCACCGTCTGGCACGCGACGCACGAGGTGCTCCAGCGCGAGGTGGCCATCAAGGAGCTCCTCGCAAAGGCGGCCAAGGACAAGGAGGCCCTCGAGCGCTTTCGGCGCGAGGGAATGGCGCTCGCCCAGCTCAAGCACGAGAGCATCGTCGGAATCCACGACCTCCTCGTCTCCGCCGACAAGCTCTACATGGTGCTCGAGTACGTCGACGGGCTGGCGCTCTCGGAGCTGATCCGCGCGGGGCCGCTGCCCTGGGACGCGGTGGCCATCCTGGGGGCGGGCCTCGCGTCGGCGCTCGACCACGCGCACTACCACAAGGTCATTCACCGCGACGTCAAGCCGGGCAACATCATGCTCAGCAAGACGGGCGAGGTGAAGCTCATGGACTTCGGGATCGCCCGCGATCAGCTCCTGAGCGACTTGACCGAGACCGGGCACGCGGTGGGAACTCCGTCGTACATGGCGCCGGAGGTGCTGGCGGGGCACAAGGCCGACGGGCTGAGCGACCTCTACTCGCTGGGGGTGACGCTCTACGAGTGCGCCAGCGGGAAGCGGCCGTTCGCAGAAGCCGACGCGCAGAAGACGCTTGCGGCCATCGTCTCGGGCAAGCACCGGCCTCTGCAGAGGGCGGACGGCGGCTTGCCGCGCGCCTTTTGCCGCATCGTCGAGCGGTGCCTCCGTCGAAACCCGGACAAGCGGTTTGGAAGCGCGGCCGACCTGCGCCAGGCGCTCGAGCAGCTGCTCGTCGAGCGCGGGGTGCGCTCCAACCACCGCGCCCGCTTGGTCGCGCTCCTCGCGGCGCGAAAGCACATCTCCGAGACCGAGGCGCTCACCTGCATCGACGCGAACGAGCTGCTCGAGACCTCCGCGGCGAGCCCCGAGATTGCTCGGCGGCGCGCCTTGCGAGTGGCGCTGGCCGTCGCGGTGGCGGTCTCGTCGGGGCTTCTCGGCTGGTGGCTGGGCCAGCAGGCGTGGATGCCGGGAGGATTGCTCCCTTGACCCTTCGAGCCCCCCGCTCTTGGCAGGCCATCGGCGCGGCGACCCAAGATAGAGTTCTGGCCCATGCTCCTGGGTGAGATCCTCGTGCAGGAAGGCGTCGTCCGGCCCTCTCAGGTCGAGGACGCGCTGGACGCCCAGATGCTCCATGGCGGCAGGATTGGCACGAACCTCGTCGAGGCGGGCGCGGCCGCGGAGTCGCAGATCGCCGCCGCGCTCGGGCGGCAGCACGGGCTGCTCAGCGCGCACGGGGAGATCACTCCCACGCCCCAGGCCCTCGCTTGCCTGCCCCCGTCCTTCCTGGACGAGCACAACGTGCTTCCGGCCCGCATCGAGGGCGGCAAGCTCTACCTCCTGGTCATCGACCCGGGCGACCTCGCCGTCCAGGATCACGCCGCGTCGGTCGCGGGCAAGCGCGTGGTGCCCATCGTGGTCGCCGAATTTCGGATGGCCCAGCTTCTGCGCCGCTACGCCGGGGCGTTCAGGCCGGTGCGAGGAGTGGACCTCCAGGCCGCGCGCCGATTCCACGCCGGAGCGGAGCCGGCGACCCGCGCCCCCGCCGACGCCGACCTGATGAGCGAGGCCGACTTCCAATCGCTCTACGCCGCCGCCGCTCGCGGGGCAGCGAATCGGCCCATCGGCGGCAGGGAATCGCAAGACGACGGCGACCTCCCGCAGATCGCCGGGGTGGCCCTCGACGAGGGGGCGTCGGCCGCGCCACCGCCCGAAGGCGCGCTCACCCCTTTGACCTTCTCCCAAGCCCAGGCGTCGCTGAACGAGGTCACCGGCCGGGACGGCGCCGCGCAGGCGTTGATCCGCTTCGCAGCCAGCGGCTCCAGGCGAGCGCTGCTGCTGCAAGTCCACGGCGACTCGGCGGTGGGCTGGATGGCGGCGGGCGAAGCGATGCCGCCGCGGGCCTGCCGGGTCATCGCGCTCTCGCTGGCGGCGCCGTCCGCTTTTCGGCTCGTCCGGGACAGCCGCAGCCACTTCTTGGGGCCCGTCCACGAGGATGCCGCGACCGCGCCCCTACTCCAGGCCATCGGAGGCGCGCCCCGGACCGCCGCGCTGCTTCCCATCCTGGCGGCCGGCCGCGTGGTGAATATCCTGTACGCGGACAACGGCCCGGACCGGCACGCGTCGCCCGAGCTGGGCGAGCTGCTCATCCTGGCCCAGAGAGCGGGGCGCGCGTACGAGGCCCTCATCGCCGAGCGCCGCGCCGCCTCTCGCGCGAAGCGGGCCAGAGGCGAGTGAGGGCCGTCAAGCAGGCCCCGCCGGAAGAGAAGGAGCGTCGATTGAAGTCGGACGTGTGGAAGGGCGGCCTGGCCGCGCTCGCGGGGCTCCTCGCGCTGGCGGCGCCGCCGGCGCGCGCGGACGTCGACCTGCGGCAGATCGTCGTCGAGCACCGCCTCCAGAACGGGATGAAGTTCCTGCTCGTCCGCCGCCCAGGGGTGCCGGTGTTTGCGGCCTACGTCCGGGTCAAGGCGGGCGGCGCCGACGAGCAGCCGGGAAAGACCGGGCTCGCGCACCTCTTCGAGCACCTTGCGTTCAAGGGGACCCCCGTCGTCGGAGCCCGGGACTGGGAGAAGGAGCGGCCCATCCTCCTGGAGATCGCCCGGCTGGGTGAGGAGATCGTCCAGCTCGAGCAGGTCGAGCCCCGGGACGCCGCGCGCATCCAGGCGCTCGAGGCGCGCATCTCCGAGCTCTCGGCGAAGGAGCGCTCGCTCGAGGACGAGAACGCCATGCTCTCGCTGCTCCTGCGCAACGGCGGCATCGACGTGAACGCGTCCACCGACAAGGACATGACGAGCTACTACGTGTCGCTGCCGTCGAACCGCCTGGAGCTCTGGGCGCTCCTCGAGGCCTCGCGCCTGGCCGCGCCGGTGCCGAGGGACTTCTACGCGGAGCGGGCGGTGGTCATGGAGGAGCGCCGGGAGCGCGTGGAGAGCACGCCCGCCGGGGCGCTCTTCGAGGAGCTCGCTGGAGTGGCCTTCAGCGCCAGCCCCTACCGCTGGCCCACCGTGGGCTACGCGGCGGACCTCGAGTCGCTGACCGTGCACGACGCGCTCCTGTTCCACCGCGAGCACTACGCGCCCGCGAACGCGGTGGCGGCGCTGGTGGGCGACCTGGACCTGGACCACACCCGGGCCGTGCTCGACCGCACCTTCGGCGCCATCCCGCCGCGCCCGCTGCCGCGCGTGCCGCCATCGCGCGAGCCGCCGCAGGTGGCCGAGCGGCGCTCGACGCTCTACTTCGAGGCGGCCCCGCAGGTCGCGGTCGCATTCCACAAGCCGACGCTCCCGGCGCGCGACGACTACGTGTTCGACGTTTTGGAGATCCTCCTGACCGAAGGCCGGGCGAGCAGGCTCTATAGGACCCTGGTGACCGAGCGTCAGATAGCCGCCGACGTCTACGCGACCACGATGCCCGGGGCGCGGCTGCCGCACCTCTTCGTCGTGGGAGCGACCGCCCTGGGCGACCACGGCCCGGAGGAGCTCGAGCGGGCGATCCTCGATGAGCTCGACCGGCTCCAGGAGGCGCCGGTGACGGAGGCCGAGCTGGCCATGGTGCGGGCCAAGCTCGACGCCAGCTTCTCCCGGGAGATCGCCACCGACCAGGGCCTGGCGGAGGGGCTGACGTTCTTCGAGGTGCTCGCCGGCGACTGGCGCTACCTCGCCGATCATCGCTCGCAGATCGCGTCCATCACCGCCGAGGACGTCCGGAGGGTGGCGCGGACCTACTTCGTCCCGGAGAACCGCACCGTGGTGACTCTCCGGCGGCCGGCCGAGGGGGAAGCGCGATGAGGGCGCCGAGCCTCGCCCTCGCCGCGCTGGCGCTCGCCGCGTGCTCCACCGCGGCGCGGCGCCCGGTCGCAGCGGGCCCTCACCTGGCCGACGATGAAGCCGGCTGGTTCTGGCTGCCGGAGGCTTTGCGCCAAAAGCCCGACGGTCTGCCTGCGGCGCCGCTCGCCTTCGAGGTGCCGTCGCCGACGATCGAGGCGCTCCCGGACGGCCTGACGCTCTATCTGCTCGAGGACCACTCCGTGCCGCTGGTGCATGTCCAGGCCATCGCCGAGCTCGGCTCGCTCGACGACCCTGAAGGCCAGGCGGGACTGTCGTCCGTCCTGGTGTCCGCGATGCGCGCTGGCGGGGCGGGGATTTTGGGGCCGGAGGCACTCGACGATGCGCTCGAGCGCAGGGCCATGCTCCTGGAAGCCGGGACCTCGGACGAGCTCTCGGAGCTCTCCCTGGACGTCCGCACCGCCGACCTCGAACGCGGGCTCTCGCTCTTCTTCGACGTGCTTCGGCGCCCGCGGCTCGAGGCGCAAGCGGTGGACTCGGTGCTCCGGCGAGCCCGCGAGGCCGTCCACCGCCGCGGCGACGACCCGAACGACCTCGCGTCCCGCGTCCTCCTGCGCACTTTATGGGGCGAGCGCGGCCCTGCGCGCGAGGCGACCGAGGCGTCGCTCTCGCGGATCTCCCGGGCCGACCTCGTCGCCCTGCACGAGCGAGCCTTCGTCCCCTCTGCCGCGCGCCTCTTGGTCACCGGCGATTTCGACCCGGCGGTGGTGCGCGCCGCGGCCGCGCGCCTTTCGTCCTCCTGGCCCGCGAAGCCGCGACCCGCGCGGGCGCTGCCGCCGGCCCCGGCCCCGAAACCCCGGCAGGTCCTCGTCGTCGCCCGCGGGACCACGCAGGCCAAGGTGCGGATCGGCCAGCTGGGCCCCGCGCGGCACGGCGCGGACGAGGAGTGCCTGCGGCTCCTCGACGCGGTGCTCGGAGGAGCGCCTGGCGCGTCCCGCCTCTACAACGAGATCCGCGACCGCCGCGGGCTGGCCTATGACGTGGAGTCGTCCATCGAGCTGGGGCCCTCGGGCGGGATGATCCTCGTGGCCGCGGACACGAGGCCGGAGGCGACGCGCGACCTGCTCGGGCGGGCGCTCGAAATCATCGACGGCGTTCGCGGAGCAGCGCCGGTGCGGCCGGCGGAGCTCGCGGTCGCCAAGGACTCCTTCATCAACTCCTTCGCCTTCCGCTTCGACACCGCCTCCAAGGCCGCCTACGAGCGCGCGGTCCACGACGCGCTCGGCTATCCGCCGGGCCATCTCGCGACCGAGAGGGACCGGGCTTTGGCGATCACCCCCGAGGCCATCACCGCCGCCGCGCGCTCGACCCTGCGCCCTGACACCCTGCAGATCATCGTCGTCGGGGACCCTTCCAAGCTGGGAGACCTGTCGGGCTTCGGTCCCGTCCGCGTGATCGACGGCCTCGAAGAGCTTCGGCCCTGAGCGGGTGCGTGGTCGCATTCCGGGCCGAGAGTCCGCGAGGTGAGGAGGACCCGCGCCGGCCGCTGGTTTCTTGCTATCCGAGTTGCCGGGCGTAGCCTTCTGCTACAGAGCGCAACAAGAGACCGACACGAGAGTCCCGAAGGAGACAACGCGATGACCGACAAGCGCAAGACCCACCGCGTTCCGCTCGACATCTACCTGAACAAGTTCATCCGGGGCGCGCCGTTCATGGTTCGCGCGCGGGACATCAGCCCGGAGGGCATCTTCTTGACCCAGCTCATCGAGCCGGACGCCGGGGAGCCGAGGGTGGGCCTCCAGCTGCAGCTCCCCGGCACCCGCGAAGTCATCTATGCCGAGGGCGAGATCGTCCGCGACGGCGACCACCCCCGCGGCGGCGGCCACGGAATTCGCTTCACGCTCCTCACCGGCTACCACCGCCGGTTGATCGAGCGGTACGTGTCGCGGCACCTGCCGCTGGCCCAGCCCGCTCTCTGATTGACCTTCTCCCGGTTGGCGAGCGGTGAGGAGCGCCCGGGCTCAGATGAAGCGTTGGCGGCCGCAGCCCTGCAGCGTTCGCGATCGCCTCGCCTTTCGACCGTCATCAAAAGACCCTCGCGCGTGAGCCCAGTCACATCCGCGCCGGGGGAGGGGTGCGATGATCCGACCCGCGCCTTGACTCGCCGAGCCACGGCGTGTTTGCTCGCGGCGAGTTTCTCGCGTGCAACCCCTGCGCGGCGTGCCCCTCCGAGAGGTGAGCGATGAGACGACTGCTTGCGGTGCTTTGCCTCTTTCCGGCGATGGCCATGGCGGTCGAGAAAGGGGCCGATCATCCGAAGTCGCGCCCAAACGTGCCGGGCGTCGACTGGTCCACCAAGAGCATCAAGGCGACGGGCCGCGGAGCGCCCGACTTGAGGGCCCCGTCACCCGCGGCCGCGCGCATCGGCGCCGAGAGGGCGGCGGAGATGGACGCGCTGCGCAACATCCTCGCCGTGCTGCGCGGCATCCAGCTCACCTCGGACAAGACGGTTGGAGACAGCATGCGGGCCTCCGACGAGGTGCGCACGCGGCTCGAGGGCGAGGCCCGGGGCTACCGCCGAGTCGACACCCGCTACTTCGACGACGGCGGCGTGGAAATCGACGTGGAGATGAGCATCGAGGGGCTCTTGGCCAAACTGCTGCCCGCGCCGAGCGGAGCGAAGTCGGCCGAGCTCGCGCCGCTGCCGGCCGCGGGCCAGCCGACGAACACGGGGCTGGTGGTCGACGCTCGAGGCCTGCACCCGAAGCCCGCCCTCGCCCCCCGGATCCTCGATGGCGCCGGCAAGGACCTCTACGACGCCTCGGCCGTGACGCAGGACGCGCTCAAGGCCAACGGCATCGCCGGCTATTTGAAAAGCCTGAACGAGGCGACCCGGAGCGCGAGGGTGGGGGACCGCCCGCTGGTGGTCAAGGCGGTGAAGGTCGCCGGCGCCTCCGACCTCGTCTTGGGAGACGCGGACGCCAAGAAGCTGAGCGACCCCAGCGGCAACGTCAGCTACCTCGCCGAGGGCCGCGTGATCATCGTCGCCGACTGACCTCCCGGCCACCCACGAATACCGCGACAAAGGGAATGCCATGCGAACGATCCTGATTGCGGCCGCAGCAGCGCTCACGCAGATGGGCGCGGCCCTGGCCGAGGAGCCGAAGCAGCCCGAGGGGAGTTGGGTGACCGCCACCGGCGAGGCCGACTTCAAGTCGGAGGAGGGCATGGCCGCCGCGCGAACCAAGGCCAGGGAATACGCCATTCGCGCCGCGGTCAATCAGGTCGTGGGCGCCACGGTGTCCAGCGTCTCGGAGATGCAGGACTACACGTTGGTGCGGGACGTCGTCTTCAGCCAGACCGCGGGCTACGTGAGCAAGGTGGAGAACGTCTCGGAGAAAGTGGACCCGGACAGCGGCACGCTCTCGGTGACGGTCCGGGCCCTGGTCGCGCAGGGCGCGGTGGACAAGGATGCCGCCGCCATCCAGATGCTCATCGCGCGCAAGGGCGGCGCGCGCATCTACGTGATGGTCGAGGACCGCTCGGTAGATGCGTCCGGCAAGGCGGGCGCCGCCGGGGGAGTCGTCGTCCGCCACGGCCAGTTCGACGCCGTGCTGCGCGAGGCGCTTCGCAAGGACGGGTTCACGATGCTCGACCCGAACCTCGTCGACGGCAAGCTGCGCATCAAATCGGCGGTGCAGGGCTTGGCGGTCCCGCAGGAGGTTTCGGAGATCGGCCGGGCCGTGGACGCGAACATCGTCATCTACGGTCAGGTGACCGTGCAAGAGGGCGAGGTCGACGCCGGCATCGCCCGGGTCTCCAACGCCAGCATCTCGGGCGCCCTGTCCATCCTGGTGCCGGACACCGGCGCGGTCATCGGCGACGTGAGCCTGAACGAGTCCAAGTCGGAGTACACGGCGAGCAAGGCGAAGGCGCTGGTGCTCGATTCGGCTTCCAAGGGCGCGGCACAGGCCGTGCGAACCCGCCTCTACGAGGCCTGGCGCAAAGACGTGGGCGGCAATCAGGTGGTGGTGGTGAACATCTCCGGCGCGCAGACCCTGGAGAGCTACGACGCCTTCGTGAACGCCCTCAAGAACCAGGTCCGAGGCGTCAAGGGCGTGAAGTTCGAGAACTACAGTACCGAGAAGTCGACCCTCCAAATCGATTACGAAGGCGGAGGCAGGAGCCTCGCCACGGCGCTCGACGGCAAGCGGGTCGCTCGGGTTCTGGTCAGGGTCAAGGGCTTCACGGCCAACTCGGTGCACCTGGAGCTGGTCGGTAAGTGACCCGCGCGGCCTTCGCCCTCGTCCTCCTGGGCTGCGCGGCCCCGACTCCGACGCCCGTGGAGCGGGCGTTGGCGGAGCGCGCGTCGGCCCTGAGCGAAGACCGAGCCGTTCCAGAGGGGCTGGTCCTCACGTGCGAGCCGAAGGAGTCGGAGGTCTCGCTGGACGGAGTCCTTCAGGGGAGCTGTGAAGACCTCCGGGGCCGGATGATCGCCCTCGGAGACGGGCTGCACCGACTGGAGATTCAGCGGCCCGGCTTTGCGACCTACCGCGCCGAGATCGCGTTGGGAAAGACTCGGACGGCGCTCGACGTGGCGCTCTCGCCCTCGCGTTGACGCCGGCTGCGGCCATTCCGGGAGAAATCATGAAGACAGTCGCCACGATGGTCTTTGCGCTCCTCGCCCCGGCAGTCTGCGTGGCTGCGCAGGGCGAAGTCACCTTTCTCGAGGGCGGAGCCACCCGGCTGCCGGCCTCGGGAGCCAAGGTCGCGCTGAGCCTCAAGAGCGCCGTCGAGCAAGGCGACCTGCTGGAGACCGGCGCGGGGGCACGCCTGGAGGTCACGCTGCCGGACCGCAGCGTGGTGCGGCTGGGGCCCTCTTCGCGCCTGCGCCTGGACGAGGCCGCGTTCTCCGACAACGGGCGTTCGGTCAAGGCAACGCTGCTGTTGGGCAAGGTTTGGTCGAAGGTCTCGTCGGTGTTCGGCGAGGCGCGCAATTTCGAGGTCCGGACCGAGCACGCGGTGGCGGGAGTGCGCGGCACCATCTTTCGCGTGGAGGCCGACAAGGCGAAGGCCGTCCTGGTGAGGGTCTACGCCGGCACGGTCGCCGTGGCGGGCCCCTCGACGCCGGTCGCCGAGGTCCCGAAGAAGTCGGCGGAGCACAAGCAAGTGCCGGGGCCCAAGCAGGTGAACAAGCAGCAGTGGGAGAGGCTCGTCTCCGCGATGATGCAGGTCAAGGTCAGCGCGGCCGGTGTCCCCGAGGAGCCCACGCGGTTCGCCGAGGCCGACGAGGCGCAGGACGCCTTTGCCCTCTGGAATCGAGACCGGGACCGCATGGAATAGCGGAGCCCTGCTCGGGGGCGATGCGCGGGCGCGGGCGGTTCGTCGAGGATTTGGGCCGGCAGGGTGGATATCCTTGTATCAACCAGGGAGGTCGACCTGGTGAGCCGACGGGGGCCCGCTCGGATGCCGCGCGAGCTGCAATCCCAGCCGATGGAGACGCGCGCTGCGCGGCCCGCCCTCCAGGCGCTGGCGGGGAGGGGATCCGATTTTTTCACCATTCCCAACGCACTGACCCTGCTCCGGGTGCTCCTGGTCCCGGTCTTCCTGACCTACTACTTCGCCGACGAGGCTCGGGTCGCCGCGCTCGTGTTCGCGGTGGCCGCCGTCACCGACATCTTGGACGGCCTCTTGGCGAGGCTGCTCCGGCAGAGAAGCGCGTTGGGGGCCATCCTCGACCCCTTCGCGGACAAGCTGCTGGGGCTCGCCTCGCTGATCGCCCTGGTGATCCACCGGCGGCTGCCTCTTTGGTTGCTCGTCCTCTCGCTCCTTCGCGATGGGGTGGTGATCGCGCTTGCGCTCTTCGCCATGGCTCGGGGAGCGGCCGTGGCCGCGGCCCCTTCCCGAGTCGGCAAGTACGCGACCTTCTTCGTGAATGCGGCGGTCATCCTTGCCCTGGTCTGGGAGATCTCGTACGCTCGCTGGCTGTCGGGCTACGTGCTCGCCACCGCCATCGTCGCAGGGGAGTGCCTGGCGGTGGCGGCCGTCCAGTACGCGCTCAGGTTTGCTGCGCTGGCCCGGCTTCCTCGCACCTAGCCTCGTTCCGCACTCCACACTCCATGTCGCTTGGCGAGGAAACCTTGAGCGGCAACAGCTCCAATTCCGCAGCAGCCGCAGCGCCGCCTGCGAGCGAGGACGCCCCGGCGGGCACTTCGAACCGCGGGCTCTCGGAGCGCGAGGCGCGCCGCGCCGACCTCTTCTGGGCCGCCGGCCTGGCAGGCGCCATCCTCCTGGTGTTCGCGCTCTTGGGTCTCTTCCGCGGGGCGGCGATGCCGGTGCTGGTGTCCCTGGCCTTCGCCTACGCACTCGACCCCTTGGCGGCATGGCTCGCGGCGCGCGGCCTCTCCAGGACGGTGGCGGCGCTGCTGATCTTCCTGGGCATCACGGCGGCCATCGGCGCCTCGCTCGTCTACCTCGTCCCCGCGGTGGGCGGCGAGGTCGCGAAGCTCCCCGACTTCCTTCGAGACATCGCGCAGAAAGCCGTCCCGCGCCTGGAGGCTTTGTTGGGTCAGAGGCTCCCCGACAACGTGCGCGACGCCGCGGCGGCGCTCGCGCAAGAGGGCGGCGGGCTGGCGCAGCGGATGCTGCCTGGGGTGGCGGGCCTCCTGGCGGGCGCCATCGGCGGGACGGCGAGCCTCCTGTCGACCGCGCTGGGACTGCTCCTGATTCCGGTGCTGACGTTCTATCTCTTGCGCGACTACCTTCGCCTGATCGCCTGGGCTCGAGACCTGATTCCGCGGCGGTACGAGCCGCTCGTCAGCGCGCGATTTTCTGAGGTCGACGCGGTGCTCGGCAGCTTCCTGCGCGGCCAGCTGACGGTCGGGGCGATCCTCACGGCCATCTACGGAGTGGGGCTCTCGGTGGCCCGGCTCGACCTGGCGGTGGTCATCGGCGCGGTCGCGGGGTTCGGAACCATGATCCCGTACGTGGGCCCGGGCATCGGCGCGGCACTCGCCGTGGTTTCGCTGGCGGTGAGCTGGCAAGGGCCGTGGCAGGTGGCGGTTGCGGTCGCGACGTTCGCCGGGGCCATGGGGTTCGAAGGGCTGTTCCTCACGCCGCGGATCGTCGGGCAGAAGGTGGGTCTCTCGGCGGTGGCGGTGATGGTCGCCATCCTGGTGTTCGGAGGGGTGTTCGGCTTCGTGGGCGTGCTGCTCGCGGTGCCGGTGACGGCGGCGCTCAAGGTCGCGGCGCGGGTGGTGCTCCACCGATACCGCCGCTCCACGGTCTACCGGGGGAGCCCGTGAGCCCGGCGCCAGGGCTCCTGGCCCTCGCGATGGCCCAATGGGCGGTCGCGGGCCCAGGAGACCTGCCGTTGCCCGAGTCCCCGCTGGTGGAGGTGTGGGCGCCAGAGGACTGGCCGGCCGACTCGCTGTCGGCCGCGGCGTCGCTCCCGCGAGCGGTCCTCATGGTCGCCACGCGCTCGAACATGCTCCGCCCCGAGGTCGCCGCGGTGCTGGGGCGCCGCCGCGCTGCGGGCGCTCGCATCGCCCTTCCGCTCCGGCCGGCGCACGAGGACCAGCTTCGCTCGCTGTCGCGGCTGACGGTCGCCTTCGCAACCTCGCCGTCGGAGCCGGGGCTCGCCCTGCAGCTGGGAAAGCTGGGCCCGCAGCCCCTGAGGGCGGAGGTCCAGCGGCTCGACGACGCGCAGGCCAGGGCTCTGGCGGAGCTGAAGAACGCCGAGGTGGAGCTCGACGTCCGCGGGCGCGTGCCCGAACAGGACGAGCTCGCGCGGATGCGGCGCCTCACGCGCGCGAGCCGGGTGATTCGCCTTCGGGCGAGCGACCCGCCCGAGCTCGTCGCAGGGCTCCTCGCGGTGAAGCCCTCGCGCCTGGTGGTCGAGTCGGTCGATGACCGCGTGCCCGAGCCGATGCGCGCGGCGCTTGCGCAGGCGGGGGTGCCGGTCCGCGTTCAGGTGAGCTGCCGCGCCCAGCCGAGCGACCTGCGTTTGCTCGGGGCGCTGCCTGGGCTGTCGCTGGAGCTGCGGCTGGACGAGCCTCCTGAAAGCGCCTTGCGCAAGGCGGCCGCGCTCCTCGAACAGGCAAGCCGAGCGCCGCATTGAAGGATCTTTGGCTTGACACTGCACTCGCGAGGTTGATACATCCCCGCGCGCTTTTCGATTGCAGGCCGGTAGCTCAGTGGTAGAGCACTACCTTGACACGGTAGGGGTCGTTGGTTCAATCCCAATCCGGCCTAAGTGAATTCATCGCGATGGGCTGGCCAATTGGCCGGCCCATCGCATTTTGGCGCACGCGCTCCTTGACCTCCTCGAGGAATCCGTGGAAACCAAGGCCATGGAACCTGTCACTCTGACTCTCCCCGACGGAACCCAGAAGCAGGCGGCTGCGGGTACGCTCCTCCACGACTTCATCCGCACGCAGATCGGCCAGGGGCTCGCGAAGGCGGCCGTCTTCGCCAAGCTCGACGGGACCCCCGTCGACCTCACGAGGCCGCTCTCCGCCAGCGGCAAGCTCGAGGTGGTGACCACCAAGAAGCCCCGAGGCTCTCGAGGTGGTGCGCCACGACGCCGCCCACGTCATGGCGAGCGTCGTCCAGCGCCTCTATCCCGGCACCCAGGTGACCATCGGCCCGGCCATCGACGAGGGCTTCTACTACGACTTCTTCCGCGAGCAGAGCTTCACGCCCGAGGACCTCGCGGCCATCGAGAAGGCGGTCAACGAGGAGGTAGCCAAGGACCTTCCGTTCGTGCGCACCGAGGTCTCGGCCGACGAGGCCGTCCGCCTCTTCGAGTCCAAGGGCGAGAAGTTCAAGGTCGAGATCGTCCGCGACATCGTTGCCAAGGGCGCGAAGACGCTGACGCTCTACCAGCACGGCGACTGGGTCGACTTCTGCCTCGGGCCGCACAGCCCCTCCACCGGCCGCATCGGCGTCGTGAAGCTCTTGAGCGTGGCGGGCGCCTACTGGCGCGGCGACCCCAAGAACCCGATGCTCCAGCGCATCTACGGCACGGCGTTCTTCGACAAGAAAGAGCTCGACGCCTACCTGAAGCGCATCGAGGAGGCGAAGAAGCGCGACCACCGCAAGCTCGGCCCGGCGCTGGGGCTCTTCGCCTTCCACGAGTACGCGCCCGGCGCCGCCTTCTGGCTCCCGCGCGGCGTCACCCTCTACAACACGCTGGCCGATTCCATGCGCAAGCTGGTCACGGCCAACGGCTATCAGGAGGTGAAGACGCCGCTGCTCTTCAACAAGCGGCTCTGGGAGACCTCCGGCCACTGGGGCAAGTACCGCGAGAACATGTTCTTGGTCGTCGACAGCGAGACCGACCCGTCCCTGCCGCTCGACGAGCGCTGCACGCAGTCGCTCAAGCCGATGAACTGCCCCTCGCACCATCTCATCTACAAGATGGGCAAGCGCAGCTACCGCGAGCTGCCGGTGCGTTATTACACGACCGACGTCCTCCACCGGAACGAGGCCTCGGGCACGCTCTCCGGGCTCACGCGCGTGCGCCAGTTCCAGCAGGACGACTCGCACATCTACCTGATGGAGGAGCAGGTCAAGGACGAGGTCTTCGCCATCGTCGAGCTGATGAAGAAGGTCTACCAGGCGGTCGGCCTGCCGTTCAGCGCGCGCTTCTCGACCAGGCCCCAGGTCCGCCTGGGCGACGACGCGCAGTGGGACCGGGCCGAAGCCGCCCTGCAGGCGGCGCTGGAGGCGACGGGGCTCGCCTGGGAGCTCAAGCCCGGCGACGGCGCCTTCTACGGCCCGAAGATCGACTTCGAGGTCACCGATTCGCTCGGGCGCAAGTGGCAGCTGTGCACCATCCAGCTCGACTCGCTGGCCCCCGAGCGATTCGATCTGTCGTACGTCGGACCGGACAACCGCGAGCACCGCCCGTTCGGTGATCCACCGGGCCATCTACGGCTCGTTCGAGCGCTTTATGGCCATTCTCGTCGAGCACTTCGGCGGCGCCTTCCCGACCTGGCTGGCTCCCGTCCAGGCTCGCCTGGTCACGGTGGCGGAGCGCCACACCCCCTTCGCGAGAGAGGTCGGCGCCAAGCTCACCAAGCTGGGCTTCCGCGATCGAAGTCGACGACGCCAACGAGAAGCTCGGCGCCAAGATCCGCGAAGCGCAGCTTCAGAAAATCCCGTTCACCTGCGTGATCGGCGACAAGGAGGTCGAGCAGTCGGGCGTGAGCCCGCGCCGCTATGCGGGTGAGGACTTGAAGACCATGCCGCTCGATGCCTTCGTGGCCTTGCTGGCCAAGGAAGGCGAGGTTCCCTACGGCGCTTGACCTTCGAATTCGGCCGGAAGAAGGTCAAGGTCGTTGACAGTTGATGGAAAAGCAGTATGTTTGCGGCCTTTTGTAGGTCGAAAGCTCAGGCGGCAGGCGCCTTGGGGCTGGCCCGCTGCGCGAGCGCTCGCGCGCTTTGCAGAAAGCGCGCTTACCGGAGGTAGGGCCCATCGCTAGAGACGCAAGGACGAATCGACGAATCCGCGCCAAAGAAGTGCGGGTGATCGGTCCGCAGGGGGAGCAGCTCGGAATCCTCCTGATCGAGCAGGCGCTCACGCGCGCAGCCGAAGAGGGCTTGGACCTGGTCGAGGTCAGCCCCATGGCCAAGCCGCCCGTCTGCAAGATCATGGACTACGGCAAGTTCAAGTACGAGGCGAAGAAGAAAGCCTCGGAGGCCAGGAAGAAGCAGGTCGTAGTCCACCTGAAGGAAGTCAAGCTCCGCCCCAAGACCGAGGAGCATGACTACGAGTTCAAGGTCAAGAACATCCGGCGCTTCCTCGAAGAGGGTGACAAGGCGCGCGTCACCATCATGTTCCGAGGCCGCGAGATCACGCACAAGGACATCGGCCAGAAGATCCTTCAAGAGGTCGTAGGCGACCTGAAGGACGTGGCCGTCGTCGAGCAGGCGCCGCGCATGGAAGGGCGGCAGATGTTCATGATCCTGGCGCTCAACCCGAAGTGGAAGCCGCCCAAGCCGAGCGCCGGTGGCGCTTCGTCCTCAGCCGCCCGCGCGAGTGCGCCGGCCCCCAGGCCCGCTGCCCCGCCGCCGCCGGCTCCCCAGCCCGCGTCCAGCCCTGGGTCGGCTGCGCCGACGCCCAAGCCCTGAGGCCCCGGCGCGAAGAGCCGAGAAAGACTTCACACGCGGTGAACGCCGCCCAGCCTAGAAGAGAAGGATTCGAACGATGAGCCACAAGTTGAAGACCAACAGCGGCGCCGCCAAGCGCTTCAAGGTAAAGAAGAGCGGCAAGGTCCAGTTTGCCCGCGCCTACGCCCGCCACTCGTTCGTGAGCAAGAACGGGAAGACCAATCGGCGCCTGCGGGGCAGCGGTCACCTGGAGAACCGGGACGCCAAGAAGGTGAAGGAGCTGTTCCCCTACGCCCGCTAGGCGCGCGAGGGTTCGTCAAGCGCGCTGCGCGCTCGCCGGCAATGAGGCCGAAGCGGGCTGGAACCGGGGCCGGACGGCCTCTGCTGCGCGACACACTGGCTGCGCTCGCGTCATCGAAAGAAAGCGCTCCGCCTGAAGACCGGAGCCACGTAGAGCGCGCGCGAAGGAGCTGCAATGCGAGTCAAGAAGGGCGTCAAGGCACGCCGCCGCCGAAATTCAATTCTCAAGCTTGCGAAGGGCTTCCGCGGCCGCCGCAAGAATTGCTTCAAGCGCGCCAATCAGGCCGTCGAGCGCGCCCTCGACTACGCCACGCGCGACCGGCGCCAGAAGCGCCGCGACTTCCGGAAGCTCTGGATCGTGCGCATCAACGCCGCCGCCCGCCTCAATGGGCTCTCCTACTCCAGGCTGATCGACGGGATGGCGAAGAAGGGCGTGGCCATCGACCGAAAGATCATGGCCGACCTGGCCGTGTTCGACCCTGCGGGCTTTAGCGCCGTGGTCGCGGCCGCCAAGTAAGGCATGTCGGCGCCCGCGGGGGCGTTCTTTGCACCCCGCCAAGGCGCCCACGCATCAGGCCGCGAGGACCCTCGGAGACGAGGCGTTCTTCGCGGCCTTTTGGTGTCTTGGAGGTGCCATGGGCAAGAAAGAGGCAAGCGGCGCGTCGCTGCCTGAGGAGATCCTCCGCGAGCTGAGCGCACTGCGCGAGAGGGCCCTCACCGACTTTTCGGCCGCGCTGGAGGAGAAGGCGCTGGAGCAGGCGCGGGTCGCGCATCTGGGCATGAAGGGAACCGTGGCCCGGGTCCTGGAACGTATCCCGAAGCTTTCGCCCGAGCTGCGGCGCGCCTTCGGAGCGCAGGCCAACAGCTTGAAGGTGGCGTTGGAGAGCGCCTATGAGGCCGGCAGGTCGGCTGCCGCGCGCGCGCAGCTTCAACGCGAGCTCGAGGGCGAGCGGCTCGACGTGACACTGCCCGGGCGGCGCGAGCGGCTGGGCCGGCGACACCCGGTCAGCCGGACCCTCGAGGACATCGTCGCGGTCTTGGCGCGCCTCGGCTTCGAAGTGGCGACCGGCCCGGAGATCGAGCTCGACTACTACAGCTTCGAGGCGCTCAACATCCCCGCAGACCACCCAGCGCGCGACATGCAGGACACCTTCTACATCGACCCGGACGGCCTGTCGGCGGAAGCCAAGGCGACGACCGTGGTTCTGCGACCGCACACCTCGCCGGTGCAGATCCGGACGATGCTCGCGCGCAAGCCGCCGGTTCGCATCATCGCGCCAGGGAAGGTCTACCGCTGCGACAGCGACGTGACCCACACGCCCATGTTCCACCAGGTGGAAGGTTTGCTCGTCGACAAGGGCGTCACCTTCGCCGAGCTCAAAGGGACGCTTGGCGCGTTCGTCCGCGCCTTCTTCGGCCCCGAGACGCGGACGCGCTTCAGGCCCAGCTACTTCCCGTTCACCGAGCCATCCGCGGAGGTGGACATCTCCTGCGTGCTCTGCGCCGGGAAGGGCTGCCGGGTTTGCAAGCAGACGGGCTGGCTCGAGGTGCTCGGCAGCGGCATGGTGCACCCGAACGTCTTCAAGGCGGTGGGCTACGACCCGGACGCGGTCAGCGGCTACGCCTTCGGCATGGGCGTCGAGCGCCTGGCGATGCTGCGCTACGGCGTCGACGACCTGCGCACCATGTTCGAGAACGACGCCCGCTTCCTGGAGCAGTTCTAGGCCCTGAGCGAGCCGCGCGGTCTCCTGAAAAGGCCAAAGGGCCAAAGGGGCGACCGGAGAATCCCTGCGAGGAACTGAACGATGAAGATCAGCCTGAACTGGATCTCCGACTACGTGGAGCTTCCGGCCTCGGCCGACGCGCTGGCGAGCGCGCTGACCATGGCCGGCCTCGAAGTGGAGGGCGTGGAGCGCCTCGGGGAGGGGCTCGAGGGCGTGGTGGTCGCGCAGATTCTCGAGAGCCAACCGCACCCCAACGCCGAGAAGCTCTCCGTCACCCGGGTCGACGCAGGCGACAGGGGCACCCTGCAGATCGTCTGCGGAGCCAAGAACTACAAGGTTGGCGACAAGGTGCCGCTGGCGACCGTGGGGACCAAGCTCCCGGGCGGCACGGCCATCGGCCAGGCGAAGCTGCGAGGCGTCGACTCCTTCGGGATGCTCTGCTCCTCCCGCGAGCTGGGCTTGACCGAGGATGCCGCCGGCCTGCTCATTTTGGACCCGGCGCTCAAAGCCGGCGCACCCATCGCTGAGGCGCTGGGGCTCAAGGACGTCGTCTTCGAAGTCAACGTCACGCCCAACCGCGCCGATTGCCTCTCGCACCTGGGGATCGCCCGCGAGGTGGCAGCGCTCACCGGCAAGCCGATGCGCCTGCCGTCCATCGAGCTCAGTGAGAGCGGGCCGCGCTCCGACGCCCTGGCCCGGGTGACGGTCGAGGACCCCGAGCGCTGTCCGCGCTATGCCGCCCGGGTGCTCGAGGGAGTGAAGATCGGGCCCTCGCCGCTCTGGATGCAGAACCGGCTGCGCGCGGTCGGCGTGCGCGCGCTCTCCAACGTGGTGGACGTGACGAACTACGTGCTCATGGAGTGCGGCCAGCCGCTCCACGCCTTCGACCTCGACCTCGTGAGCGAAGGGCACATCGTCGTCCGCCGCGCGAGGCCCGGCGAGAAGATGACCACGCTGGACGGCAAGGAGCGCTCGCTCTCCACCGAGGACCTGTGCGTCTGCGACGCCCAGAAGCCGTCGGCGCTGGCCGGGGTCATGGGCGGGGCGACGAGCGAAGTCAGCTTCGCCACCCGGCGCATCCTGCTCGAGAGCGCCCTCTTCGCTCCGGCGGCGATCCGCCGCACCGCGCGCCGCCACGCCCTGCACACCGAGGCGTCGCACCGCTTCGAGCGCTGGGTCGGATCCACAGATGGTGCTGTTCGCGCAAGACCGCGCGTCGCGCCTCATGGCCGAGCTCAGCGGGGCGAAAGTGGCGGTCGGGCGAGTCGACGTGGCTGCGCCACTGCCGCGCCCTCGCGCGTTCGCGTTCCGGACCGAGAAGGTAAGCGAGCTGCTCGGCGCTCCGGTCGAGGCGGCGACGACCGAGCGCGTCCTGGGTCGGCTCGGCTTCAGGCTCCTCGGGCGCCCGGGGGCACTCACCGTCGAGGTACCTTCGTGGCGGGGCGATGTCGAGGGCCCCGCGGACCTGGTCGAAGAGGTCGCCCGCTCCATCGGCTACGGCGAGGTCCCGGCGGCCATGCCGCGTGGGGCGGCCGAGCTCGCGGGCGAGGCGAAGCCGGCGGCAGTCGAGGGCCGGGTGCGCGCGGCGCTCGCGGCGGTCGGGCTCGACGAGGTCCTGAACTACTCGTTCGTCTCGGCGAAGGTGCTCGAGGTGCTCACGCCGGGGCAGAGGCCCATCGCGGTAAAGAACCCGCTCAGCGCCGACCAAGCGGTGATGACCACGACGCGGCTGGCGGGGCTCCTGGAGAACCTGAAGCGGAACCGCAATCGCCAGGTGGACGACGTGCGCCTCTATGAGCTGGGGCGGGTGTATCGGCCCTCCACGGGCCCCGGCGCGTCCCAGCCGGCTGAGGAGACGCAGGTGCTCGCGGGGGTGCTCTCCGGCAGCCGCTCGCCGCTGCAATGGGGCAAGGCCCGCGAGCCGCTGGATTTCTACGACCTGAAGGGCGCGGTGGTGCAACTGCTCGAGGCCGCGGGCGTGCTCGATGCCGAGTATCGAGCGGCCCAAGGCGGCGCTCTGCTCCACCCCCGCTCGGCGTGCGAGGTGAGGGTGGGCGAGCGGACGCTGGGCGTCCTGGGCGAGCTGCATCCGCAGGTCGCCGAGGCGCTGGACCTGCCGCGCGGCATCTACGTCTTCGAGCTCGACTTCGAGGCGATCGTCGCCTCGGCGAACCTGAAGCGGCCCTACCGCGGCGTGCCTCGCTTTCCGGCGGTGCTGCGCGACCTGGCGGTGGTGCTCGACGACCAGGTCCCGGCAGCCGACGTCGTGGCGGCGATCCGCGCCGCGGGTGGAGGCCTCGTCGAGGACGTGGCCATTTTCGACGTCTACCGCGGAAGCAAGATCCCAGGCGGCAAGAAGAGCTTGGCGTTCGCCATTCGCTACCGGGCGGCCGACCGAACGCTCACCGATGAGGAGAGCGGGAAGGCACACGCGCTGGTCGTGGAGCGGCTCGCCGCGCGGTTCAGCGCGGAGCTTCGCGCTTGAAGCGCGGTGGCGCCCGAGC
The DNA here is from genome assembly GCA_963772225.1 of uncultured delta proteobacterium. Lineage (GTDB taxonomy): Bacteria > Myxococcota > Myxococcia > Myxococcales > UBA5297 > CAVYWD01. The sequence continues at coordinate 410,676 of CAVYWD010000002.1, forward strand.
GCCCCTGCACTTGGCCTTCACCTCGGTGGTCGGGCCGTATACCATGCGTGCCGTTCTTCCACCCTCTTGAGAAGGGACGGCCATGGCCTTCAGCGAGACTCCCGGGGTTCCATTCAATGGAGGGCCGCAGGGAGCGCCTCCCGTCGCTCAAGGCACCAATGTCATGGCGGTGATCGGCCTGATCGCCGCGATCCTGGGCCTGGTGCTTTCGTGGGTTCCCGTCCTCGGCCTTCTCGTCTCCATCGCAGGCTTGGTCCTGTCCATCCTGGGACGCAAGAAAGCCGTGGAAGGCGCCGGGGGCCAGGGCGTTGCGACCGGGGGCCTCGTCGTCTCCATCATCGCCCTGTTGATCTCGCTCATGATCAGCGCGTGCGCCGCGGCCTGCGGCGTCGTCGCGCACAAGGCGCAATCGGACATGAAGGAGCAAGGCATCGACATGCAGCAGATCATCGACGATGCCAAGCGCGAGGCCGAGAAGCGGCAGCAGAAAGTGGCGCCTCCGCCTCCTTCCGAGGCGCCCGCCAACAACGGCTCGAAGTAGAGCTTCCGCCGCCGTGTGGCCCGTCTGGGCGCAGCTCGACGTCTTCGGGCGGCCGGTGCTCCTGACGGGCTACGGCGTCTTCGCAATCCTGGGCGTCCTGCTCGGAACGGCGACCTGCGTGCCTCTGGCTCGCCGCGCGGGAATTCCCGCCTTCGACGCCTGGGCCGCGTCATCCTTGGCGCTCGCCTTTGGGCTGCTCGGCGCGAAGGCGCTGTTCCTCGCGGTGACGCTGCCCACCCGAGATGTTCGGGAGTGGGCGGCCATCGCGTTTGCGCCCGGAGGACTGGTCTTCTACGGCGGGCTTCTCGGGGGCGCCGCCGCCGCCGTCGGGTATCTGCGGACCTTCAAGCTCGACATCCTGGCCTTCGGGGACGCGGCCGTGCCAGGGCTGGCTGTCGGCCACGCCTTCGGCCGAGTCGGATGCTTCATGGCAGGCTGTTGCTATGGCCGCCCCACGCAGCTGCCGTGGGGCGTGAGGTTCCCCTCGTCGCCGTTCTTCGCGGGAGAGGTCGGCGTCCCGCTGCACCCCGTCCAACTCTACGAGGCAGGCGCCGAGCTTGCGCTCGCAATGGCTTGTGGATTTCTCGCCCTGCACGGCAAGCGCGGCAGCGCGATGCTCAGCTGGCTCTTCGGCTACTCGGCAATCCGGCTGGCCCTGGAGCTCTTCCTTCGAGGCGACGACCGCGGAGTGGCGGCGCTGGGGCTCGCGCCGTCGGTGTGGCTGAGCCTGGCGGGGCTGGTCGCGGCGGCGGGAGCCCTCGCTCTGCGGCGCAGGGGTTTGACAACGGAAACGAAAGTAAGTTGAATAGGTTACCTTCTTTTCGGGGCTTCAATGACCAAGGCCGATATCATCGAAAGTGTCTACGAGAAGGTGGGCTTTTCCAAGAAGGACAGCGCCGAGATCGTCGAGATGGTGTTCGACACCATCAAGGAGACGCTCGAGCGGGGCGAGAAGATCAAAATCTCCGGCTTCGGCAACTTCATCGTGAGGGACAAGAACTCGCGAGTTGGGCGCAACCCGCAGACGGGCAAGGAGATCGAGATCTGCGCCCGCCGGGTGCTCACCTTCCGGCCGAGCCAGGTTCTCAAGAACGCTCTCAACGGCATCGCCGGCGGCTCGCCCGACGCGCCGGATTAGAGGCGAGGAGGTCCGGGAATCTCCTTGACTTCCCGGGCCAGGGCCGGCATAAACCCGCCCGCTGTACCCCAGTTCCCGGGGCGTAGCGCAGCCTGGTAGCGCACTTGCTTGGGGTGCAAGTGGTCGCTGGTTCAAATCCAGTCGCCCCGACCAATAAAAACGGGAGGTTAGCCTAGCGGCTGGCCTCCCGTTTTGCTTTCCGGGGTGCGTTTTGGGGTGCGTTTTCGGGCTTCGCGTCCGGGGTGCGCACCCCGCCGAGTCACCCCCGAACGAGCAGGTAGCGCGCCCACGCGAGCAAGGCGAAGCCGATGAACCAGTCGCGCCGCGGGTCGAGCCCGAAGGCGCCGGTCATGGCTTGCCCCCGACCGCCGAGGCGACGAGCTCCTCGGCCATCTTCAGGTGCCCGCGAACCTCACGAAGGACAGCCTCGAGCTTCGCCACGCGCTCGTTGCAGGTCGCCAGCGCGGCGAGCTCGGCGGGGATGGTCGGCTGCCTCGCCAGCGGTGGAAACTCGACCTGCTGGCGGCCAATGGGCGCCGGCGCGTCGGGCGGGAAGCGGTCCGAAGCGGCCTCTTCGCACGACGCCTTCCCACAGACCACGCGCCCGGAGTGCGTTACGCGCCGGTCGCGGTGAGCCATGGCGTCGCCACACACAGGGCAGCGGTCGCCGCTCATGACTCCCCCCGGGCGATCGCCAGGTGCTTCAGGAGCAGGTTGCGCGCCCCGTGGAACTTGCCGGAGCGCCGGAGGGCGTCTTCCACCTCGGGGAGCGAGAGGAGCAACCCGAGGGCGCGAACTACTTCGACGTAGGCCGCGGGAAGCGCCAGGGGCCGCGCCGCGGGCGGGGCGATGAAGGCGGGCTCGCCAAGGGTGTCAGTTGGACTGGTACCCTTCTCGCCGGCGCTCATCGGCCACCGCCCTTCACCAGCTCGCGGGCAAAGCGCAGCTCGGAGGAGGCCAAGGTCCCCTCGCGGATCGCCTCGCTCAGCGGGTCGTCGTCGATCTCCGGCGCTCCGGCGGCGAGCGCCAGGCCGTCCACCGCGTCGAACTTGCGCAGCGTCACGGGCAGGCCCGAGGCGAAGCTCTCGAGCGACTCGTTGGCGTGCGCGAGCTGGAGCTCCAGTTCAAGGACGGTCGCCCGCGCGGCGGTGATCGCTCTCTCGAGGTCCGAGACTCGGCGCTCCAACATGCCGGCCGGGCCCGACATGTCGAACACGGCCGCGAGGGCGATCGCCCGGCGGTAGCGCAGGTCCTGCTGAAGGTCGGCGGCGCGGACCTTGGCGGGCTTCTTCGGCTTCGCGGTCATCGCGCACCCCCGAGGGCGGCGAGGGCTTGGGAGGCGGCGGCGATCTCTCGGTTGAGGCGGCGGAGCCGGGGCGAGTCCTCGAGCTTGAAGCGGAGGAGGTCTTCGAGGTTGACGGTGGGGGACGACGGACGGATCTTCTGCGGCATGGTCGTGCTCCTTGCTCAGAAAGGGGCGCGGTCTAGAGGGCCGTCGGTGCGTCAACACCGGCGGCTCTCGCTTTTGCTGGGCTCGCGTGTCGCGCCTTCCGCGCGGGCCCGGGGGTCTACTTGCGGCGGGCCGCGGTCGCCTCGAGGCGCGGCAGTCCCTCGGTGATGATCATCCTCACCACGTCGCTGCGCCCCAGTGTCAGCCCCGGCTGACTCAGGCGCTTCGCGAGCGTGTCGAGGCGCTCCAAGAACTCGGGCTCAAGCCTCACGACAAGCTGTCCCGTCTTCCCGGTGCTCTTCGGCGACATGCGGCGCTCCCTTGGTTCGTTGCATTGCAATGCGAACACAATGCACTGTAAGGCAACTCCGTAGCCCCTGTCAACCCCCGCGCAACCGGGCGCGCGCGTGCGAGCTGGCCGGCATCGAGCCATGGACCGACGAATGGGCCGGCCCGGGCTCGCCGGTGGAATTCGTCCTCTCTCAGAACCTGCACCGGCGGCACCTCACCCCGTCGCAGGTCGCCATGGTCGCCGCGGGCTGCAAGGCCTTGTTCGATGCCGAGGCGCGGGCGCGGCAGGGGGCTCGAACGGACCTCGGCTCAAATTCAGGCCGAGGTGACATGGGCCGTTCTGCGGAGAAGGCGGCGGACCTGTGCGGGGTCTCGCGGAGCTCCGTGGAGTCAGCCTCGAAGGTGCTCGCGAAGGGCGTGCCCGCGCTCCAAGCCGCGGTGAGGGCCGGAGAGGTGGCCGAGCGCTACGCCCCCGCCGCCTCTTCCGCGGGCTCCGCGTCGCACGTGGGCACCTCATCGAGCAGTCCCTCCTGCCGCAGGCGCCGCGCGGCGAGGAGCTGGCGCCAGCGCAAGGTCCGCCGGTCGAAGCGACCGCCGGGGCCCTGGCCGCGCCACTCAACGGAGCCGTGCTCCCGGGCCACCTCGGCGCCCTGGGGGCAGCCGTCACACGAGGGGAACTCGGTGCCCTGGCCGCGGGAGGTCTGTTGCGTTCGCTGCCGCTCGCAGGCGCTCTGGCGCAGCAAGCAGGTTCGGACGGGAACGACGGGGGCGTGAAGCTTCGAGCAAGCGATCGTCGGGTTCACAGCGCCGGGTTGCACCGGAGGCCGGCGCTGGCTACTTCACGCCGCCGCGCAGCTCGGCCCACGCGCCGTCATGCGGGACCTGAGGCTCGGGCGTGAATGCATCCCGTCGCTTTAATGAAAGCTCGGTGGTCGTGCCGCCGCTCGAGTCGAGGGTGTACGTGGCCTGCGAAATGAGCACGTCGCCATCCACTCCGAGCATCGGCGAGCGCAGGTGCACGAGCGCGTTGACGGGCCAGAGGGCGCCGTCCCCGGCCGGCCCCTGCGTCCAGCCCTGGACGCGCACGGTGGCCACGGTGCCGCGGGCGGCCCGCACGATGGCTTCCCACTCGGCGCGCCGCTTCGCGAGCTCGGGCGTCATTGCGCTTTCCGCGTGAACGATGAGCAGCCGCTCTGCGCGCTGAACGTTCGGGTCCTTCGCCGAACCGCGGACCGAGGCCGTGGCGTCGCCGCAGAAGTCATCGGTTCCAGGATGCTGGGCGATGACCTCGTAGTCCCGGTAAAGCCCGGTCGCGTCGGACTCCGTAGACGCGCTCAGGATGTTCTTGCCCTCGACGAGCTCCGTCTTGCACCGGCTCGTCCCTGTGGAGGTGAGCAGGATCCCGCCCTGGCCGTCCGACACCGACAGGATTCCGGCCGCGCGACAGGCGCGCTCGAGCGCGTTCCATGCCGACTCCCCAGCGTCGATCGTGAACCTGCCGGGAACCACGGGCGAGAGCGGCGCTTGAATCTCCACCCGAACGCCGAACGGCTCCGCCAGGCGCCGGGCGAAGTCGAGCAGCTTCACGCCCCAGAATTCCCCAGGGCGCGCGCTGCAGTCGACCAGCGAGGCCGCGGCGTCGCGCCCAGCGAGGCCAATCGAGTGCTCGTCCTTCGAGTAGCTCACAGAGCGCCGATCGACATATCCGGTGAGCACGACCTCATCGCCGAGGAGCACCTGGCAACGGTCCTCCGGCATGACCCCGTACCAGGCCTTCCGGTCGGCATTGGGGCGGTCGGTCGCCGCGAAATCGAAGGAGCCCGAAAGCGCCTCGATGGTGCGCGTCACGCGGACGGCCTTCCACCCCCGGAAGTCGACCCCGTTTACGCGCAGGCGCGCTCGGCGCGAGTCCTGGACCTTCTTGGCGATGCTGCTCACTCCAGCGAGCCGCGGCATTGCTTGCACCTCAGAGTGCGCCCTCCCGCTCCGGGAAAGGGACGGAGCGGGTAACGTCGGGGCGCGCGGCGATGGGGGGACCGAGAGAGTTGCGGACTGCCACCCTGGAAGGCGAAGAGGTGGCTCTTTGGCCCGTCCGCGGGGCCGCGTATTACGCGCCAGCGTTCGTGCAGGCGCCTCTGTGGTCGAGCGGGCCCGTACCGAAGTCGAGGCGAACCTTGAATTCCATCCCGTCGATTTCGAACCCGAGCCGGGTCTCCATCAGCGGCGCTTCCTGACCCTCTAGGAATGCGACGCCGAGGCAAGGCGCGATCTGCGGATCCGCGAAGATGTAGCGCCGGGTGCCGGAGAGATAGGGCACATCGACGATGTCCTTGAACAGCTGGAAGGCAACATTCGGCCGGTTGACCGCCTTGCTGCCGCTCGCCAAGTTGTCGGGGTCGTACTCGGACCGGTTGATCACCGCGGCCTGGCCGCCGAGGCCCATGGGCACCACGAGCACGGCGGGGCGCAGGCCGAGCACGCGCTGTCCGGACGGATCCTTCTGGATGCCCATGGCGACGCGGTCCAGGTCGAACGCAGCGGCACTCATCGCGGCGGAGGTGGTGATGTTGCCGTGCGAGGCGTCGAACATCGCCGTGGAGTCGTAAGGCATCGTCGGGCCGAGGCCGCTGTTCAACAGGAGCTGGTTGTAGACGGCCACCTCGACCGAGTACGCGGCCATGTCTCCGACGCGCGCGCCGAGGTCGGTGAAGGCCCCCATATCGTCGTTCACCATCGCCTTGCGACTGAGGGCGACCCGGTTCGCGTAGGTGCCCACCGTGAGGCTGACCTTTTCCGCGTCCGGAACGCCCTTGAGCGGAATTTCTTGAAGCTCATTCACCGCGTCAAGCGTGCCGAACAAGCCGTTGCGGTAGAAGTTCTGCGGGCGGAAATCCGAAGCCGGCTTCACCGCGCAGAACCTGCGCCAGGTGGACTCGAAGAGCACGTACCTGGCCAACACCGTCTTGTGCATCACGTTTTCGAGCGCCACCGGAAACGCGCTCGCGCTCGCGAACGCAGTGCCACGGGTAGCGTAGACGTCGCCGGCGGCGCGGCTCTCGAGCGCGCGCTGTCCGCGCTCGAGTGCAACTCTGAAGAGCTTCTCATCGGTGAGACGGCGACCGTCGATGCCATCTCGCTCCAAGGAGCGGCTCGCGTAGGCGCGGAGCGGCGAGCGCGGGTCAATGTTCTGATGAGGTTCGACGGCGCGCTCGAACTGCCTTCGAATCTCAAGCGGGTACTCATGGGGGCGCGCGGCGATCTTCGCGCGGGCCTGCTCGTATACGCGATCGACGCCCGCGTGGACCAGGAGAGAATCCAACTCGGCCGCGCGCTCGCGCTCGGCGCCGGAGGAATCCCACTTCGAAGTCCGCTCCGCCGATGCCCGAGATTCCGAGCGCGTCGCTCCGGTCTGCCAGCGTGTTCAGCATCGCCTCGCGCGCCGCCTCGAGGGTGGCGCCGCTGCCGGCCAGCTGGGCCGCCATCTCGGGCAGCTTGCAGCGCGCGCCGAGCTTGGTGATCTCGGCCACTCGCATGCGCTCGGCAGAAACGGCGGGGACGATTTCGACGGTGTTCTCGGCCACTTTCTTACTCCTTCCAATGCCTACCGAAATGTCGGCAGGCACGGCAACAATGCTGCATTCATGGGGCGTCCAGCGCGTCGCGACAATGCGGCGGCGGGGCGGCTCCTCGTCATTCGAATTTGCCGAGCGGCTTTCCTCTGCCGCGTCAATCGAATAGCCGACGCTTAAATTGCGAACAATCCCCGAGTCGATATCCGCGGCGAGCTCGCCCGCTCGCGCCGAAGCGCCGAGCCGAAGAATCCCGCGAAGCTTCCCGTCGTCGAGGCGCAGGCCGTCGATGAGCCCCACGTTCACCCGGGAGCTGTCGTGCCCCTCGATGACCGGCAACGGCGCCCGGCTCAGGTCGACGGCCTTCGTGTCGTGCGAGAGTACCTCGTCGTAGGCGCCGGCGCGATCGCGCCTCGGGACGGGCGTCTCGCTCGAGAGGGTGCAAGGCCAGGTGCGGGCGTCGCCGTCGCGCTTCGAAAGATCGATTTCAATTGAACGTTGCAGGCCCATGTTCCTTGGTCGCACCCCTGCGCGGAGAAAGCGAATCCATCACTGTGCGCGCGGTGCGCCTGCCGTGCTCCTTGGCCGCGGCGACAATCCGCTCGTTGCTTATCGATGCGTCGCTGAGGCACACCAGCGCAGCGGCGCAGAATTCTCGGACGTCGAACAGGCGCATCATCGCCCGGTGCTGTCGCTGGCTCGGGTGGCGTTCGGCAAGCGCCTCTTCCATGCCCTTGAGCGCGTGTCCGGCGAGCACAGCCAGCGCCCCTTGAATCTCCGGCGATAGCTCCAGCCCGATCAGCTCGGCGGAAAACTCGGCGAGCAGGTCAGCCATTGTCGGACTCCGAGCCGTAGATGCGCTCGTTACTCGGGTTCGCGAGTTCTTCCAGCGCCTCGCGGATGAGCGCATCGAGTAGCGCCAAGTCGCTGACCGCCAGGTGCGGGAGTTGTTGCTTGGCGCGCGTCGGGATCGCGAGCAGGTGATCGCGGCAGCGCCGAAAGGTTTCGGCCATGCCGTTCGAGACCTCCGCGGCGAGGCATAGTTTCCCCTCGCGCTCGAGTAGCTCCAGCTCAGCCAGCGCCGCCATAGCCTTCTCGCGCCGGGCCCGCGCCGCGAGAAGCTCCTCGGCGTCCGTCCCCTTCACCCGCAGCGACTCGGCCGCCTCGAACTCCAGGCGACCGACCTTCAGGTCGATGCGCCAGTGCCCGTCGACCTTCTTTGCCGAGCGAGGCATGAGGCCTCGCCGGATTCGGTTCTGCACCGTCGAGAGGCTGCTCTTCATCGCCGCGGCGAACTCCCGCTCACTCATGTCTGCCATGACTTCTCCGATTCGACCGACCGACCTGAAATTTCTGAGGGATTTCACTAGTGAAATGCCGCGCCTTTGCGCACCCGCACGCTATTTGCATGGGGAGAACCTAAGCCGGTGGGGGGTGGCGGGGCGCATTGCGTGGGTGCGCTCTCGGCGGGCCGTGGACCGCTCCTCGGCCAGGAGCCGCTCGAGCTCGCGCGCGCGGGCCTCGGCGGCCTGCCAGCGCCCAAAGAGCGTCGTCGACCACTGGCGCTCCGAGCGCAGGGCCTCGGCGCGGCGCTTGGCCAGGGCGTTTGCTCGGCGGCGGGTCTCGGTCAGGTAGCGGACCTCGGATTTGAGGTGCTCCACGAGGGCGGATAGATTGTCGGTACTCATACGGTCACCTCTGGCGGCATCCACCGTCCGAGCCGGACTGCTCGGCCGGCGAAGCTCTCGACGATCTGCGCCGCGTACCCGTCGCCAGCGCGGTCGCGGTGCGTGGCGATCGTCACCGCAGTCCCGTCCGGCACTTTCGCGGCGAGCTCGGCCGTCCAGCCGCCGGCAATGAACCCGAGCACAGCCGGGGCGGACTCATCGGCGTCCGAGTAGCGCGTCGCCCACGTGAGCCAGTCGGGCTCGCCCTCGGCGATCACCAACCCGACCCGGGCGACCTGCGCAGCCGACGGCGAGCCATCGCCGAGCGACAGGCCAGACAACCAGAGTCGGGCGAGCGGGTCGGCGAGGGTGAGCGCGACGACCTCGTAGCCGGCGGGCGCTACCGACTTCGGCCCGTCGACGGGCCGGACTGCGCGGGCGCGGATCGCGGTGAGGCGCCCAGCGGCGTCGTACATCGGGATCGCCAGCCGGTAGCCGAGCGCCGTCCAGCTCTCGCCGCGAATCGTCGCCCAGCGCGGCAGCTCGGCGCCGTTGGGGATCGCCAGAGCGAGGTCGCGGTCCGCGACGTCGCCGGGGTCGATACCTCGCGAGGCGAGCCAGCCCGACACCTCGGGGTCGTCGCCCACCGGCAGGCCGGCGCGCCAGAGGGCCGCTACCTCGGCCCTGGGCGGCCGCAGCGGCGCGGCCGGAGGCTGAGGCGGGGGCAGCGGCCGGCGCGCGCCAGCGGGGCAGCCAGGGGCATCGGCGAGGCCGCGCTCAGCGCAGGCGGACCGGACGCGCGCCCACTCGTCGCGGTCGGCGGGGAGGTGGCCGAGCGTGACCAGCGCGGCGAGGTCGATGGCGCTGCCGGAGGCGTCGCACCGATGGCAGTGCCAACCCTGGCCGTTGCGGGTGAGGCCCACGGGTCCGCGGCGGTCGCCGGAGCCGCGCCGGAGCTCGCCACAGGCTGGGCAGGGGCTGAGGGAGCCGGGCCGCGGGCGCTCGCGGTACGCGAGCCCGAAGGCCTGTCCGACCTGGGCGGCGCCGTAGGCGTTCGTCGTGGCGATCCAGCTCGGGGCGCTCATGCCTTCGCCTCGGGATCGTCCATCGGGATGATCGCGACGTCCGGGTCGCAGGCGCAGGGCCCGCGGCGCAGCGCCGGGCAGTCGTCGTCATGCCGGTACTCGAGCATGGTCACAGTGCCGGGCTTGAGCCGGAGGGCGAGCTGCGCCAGGAACTCGGCGTTGCCGGCGCCGGGATAGGCACGGCCGTGGGGGTGGCGGCGGCTCATAGGAGCACCCTGTTAGACGAAGTCGCCTGAAGTCGCCCGGCCTGAAAAACGGCGCCGTGGAAGGCAACCGAGAAGTCGCCCACGAGAAGTCTCTTTCGCCCTAAAGGGTTCTGGGCGACTTGGGCGACTTCTGGTCGCCCGTCGCCCGACCCCAGTTCCCGGGAAGTCGCCCGGGCGACTTCTGGGCGACTTCGGGCGACTTCTTGAAGCTCCTGACGCGCTGTGTTGGTGCTCATGATTCGGCCTCCTCGTTGACGTCGAAGGCGGCCCGGGCGCGCTCCTCGGTGGTGAGGACTCGGAGCCCGGTCCCGCCGCCCTGACCCTTGTGGGCGACTTCGGCGATCTGGTTGGAGGCGAGAGCAGCGCTTACGACGCGGCCCACGGAGTTCTTTGCGCAGCCAATCTCCCGGAAGTGCTCCCGGAGCAGGTTGCGCGTCACGCGCTCGCGCCGGCTCAACTTGGCGATGACGGTGCAGAGCTTGGAGATCTGGGCCTCCGGAACCTCGGCCGCCTCCGCCTCAACGGTGGCGGCGCCCTCCGCCCTCGAGAAGGTCCACGTCGCCCCGATTGCCTCCCCGTTCTTGTCGTCGACCAGGTCGAGCGCGAGACCAAACTCACCGGCGCTCTGAGCGCCTCGCAGTTCGTTGACAGCGGTGTTGTGCCAATGCGCCCGGTTGTCGGTCTCGAGGCCCCCGAGGTACAGGCCGCCGTCTACCCCGCCGTGCACAACGCTACTGCCTCGGAGTCTTTGCCCGGGTCGCCGCAAGGCGCTGTCTTGGGAGGCTTTGTGCGAATGATGCACGAAGATGACCGTGCACTCCAGGATGTCGCGCAGCGCCCGAAGGCTTCGTGTCACCTTCGCCATGTCGGTCGAGGAATTCTCGTCGCCGCGGTGATGGTCGCGCAGCGGGTCGAGGTAGACGATAGACACCGGGCGCGGCAGGGCCCTGACAGAGGCGATGATGCGAGCAATCGACAGGTCTTCTGCGAGGTCAATCGTCTGCCTCACGTACAGCGAGACCAGTCCTCTCGTCTCTTCCGAGTCCGACATCCCGAGGGCCCGGAGGCGATTCCGAGCGCTCCTGTCGCTGTCCTCGGCGAGGAACATTGCGACTGCCCCTTGCTGGGCGTGGAACTCGCCAAAGGCCTTCCGGCCGAGGGCGACAGCGACGCAGATTTCGGCGCCGCACCATGTCTTGGTGCTTTTGGGCTCCCCGCCGATGACGAACACGCCGGCTCTGGTCACGAGGCCAGTCACGAGCCAGGGCGTCTCGTCGAAGGTGCGGCGGAGGAGGTCGACGGCGTCGACGGGGCGAAGGACCGAGGCGCCGTCGACGCCGCTCCAACTCCTGAGCTCCTCGAGCGCTCGCGCGAGCTCGGGGTCGGCGGGGGCCGCCGCCGCGGAGCGCGCCTCTTCGGCGGTGCGCGTCGGCCCGGCGCCGCCGTAGGCGCTCGTCCGGCCGGGCGGCGTCGCGATCAGCTCGACCCGCGAGGGGTCGAATGTGCCGGCGCGGTGCGCGTCGTTCGCGTCCATCGGACGCGCCGGCCCGTGGGCGCCGTTGGGTCGGGGGGAGCTCATCGGGCGCTCGTCCCGCGGTCGGCCGCGGCGCGTGCCACGAAGGCCTCGACCTCGGAGCGGAGCCAGCGGCGGAGGCCGTTGGAGAGCTGGAGCGGGCGCGGGAAGTATCCGTCCCGCATGCCCTTCCAGAGCGTGGTGTTGGACTTGATCCCCAGGAAGCGCTTGACGGCTTTGGAATCAAGAAGCGGCTCGTCGGCCGAAATACGCAACCGCGCGCCGTCTGAATTCTGCATGACCATGAAATCGCCCTCTCGAATGTTGACGAAATCGAGAGTAGGAGCGATCTCAAAACGTGGGAATCCGTGATTCGCAGAATCACCCCCCGTGATTTAGCGAATCACGGGGTGCGCGTTTGCCCTGCTTTGCCTTTCGATCCTGCCAGGTGCGGCGCAGGTTCTTGGCCGAGGTAATCTCGCTCGCGAGGCCGAAGCTCTTCACGCACTTGAAAACTGTCTCCCAACGATCCGTTTGAGAGCCCACCCGCTCTGAAGAGACCCATGCAGCCACGGCAGCCCGGAAGGCTTCGTTGTCGACCTTGACGTTGACGTCAGTCCGAGGCACGTCGAAGAGCGGACGTGGGACTTGCACGTCGGCAAGATCGAGGAATCCTTCCTTCACGGTAAAGGCGGCGCGTCGGATCTTTGAAACGAGCTCCATCGTCTCGTAGTTCTCCGGTTTGCGGCCATCAAGGTGAGTCCACCGATAGGCGCCGTTGACGGTTCGAATAGCTTCCTCGACGAGGTCCTCGGGCGCGTCTTCGCTGGAGAGGATCTTGGCCATCTCCCGGAGTTCAGCGATCGCGCTCTTCGCGCGCGCGATCGCCTTCTCCTTCTTGCTCGGTCTCATGCCGGCCGCCTCTCATGAAGCGGCACCACCTTCGCGGCCTCGCCCAGCCGGATCCTGTCGAGCGCCGCGCCAACGAGCTCGGCCGCGGCGGCGCGTTGCTCAACGAGCTGGGCGCGCCCGTAGACGTCCGCGGCGCCGCTGAACCCGGCAGAGCGAAGCGCGGCGACGTGCCCGAGGCTCCGCTCGGCGACCACGTGGTCGACCCCCAGGTCCATTGCGAGCGAGCGCCAGGTGCGCCTCAGGTCATGCACGGTGAGCCCAGCGCCGAAGGACAGGCGACCCGTACTCTGGAGGCGCGACAGAGCGCGGATGAGCGCCTTGTCCTCGACGTGCGCGGGCGGAGCGTCGGGCTTCTGGGGCAGGGGGCTTGCGAGCACCCAGGGCGAGGCGCCCGCGAGCTCGCGAAGGCGGCGCAGAATCGCCACGGCGGTGGAGGGCAGCGGGACGACGAACGGCCGTGCCGTGGCCCGCTCTTCCTTGCGCATCTTCAGGCGGTCGACGGGCACGACCCACCGGGCCGCCTCGATGTCGAGCTCCTCCCACCGCGCGCCGATGAGGCTTTGCGAGCGGAGCGGCACATAAAGCTGGAAGGCGAGGGCCAGGCGAATGGTCGGCGAGAGCCGCTTTGGCTTCGCGGTCCCGTCCAACAGGGCGGTGAGGTCGAGCGCCTCGAAGAAGGCCTTGAGCTCGTCCGCATCAAGCACGCGGTTGCGCGAGACGGCGCGCAGCCCGAACGACCTGGAGCGCATGACGCCCGCGGGCGTGAACTCGAGGGCGCCGGTCTCCACGGCGTGGGCGAAGATGGCCTTGAGCTCGCGGAGCACGACCCTGGCGACACCGGCGCCGCCGATCTGCCGCTTCTCGATGAGGCGCGGCTCCTTGGCGTACCGGACGACCGCGGCGACGTCGGCGGGCTTCACGTTGCCCGCTGTCCACTCGCCGAACGGCGGGCGCGCGGGGTCGGGCCGGGCTTCGACGACGTGAACCCGGACGACGTTCCAGGCCTCGGCCGCGGTCTCACGTTGAGAGAGGATGTCGGCGCGGTAGGACTCGGCCAGGGCGCCCACAGTGCGCGTTGCGGTGCCATCCACCTCGGCGCGGCGCTCGGCCTTCTCGTCGAGGAAGAGCTCGCGGGCGGCGCCCAAGGAGAGCCCGCCGCTGTCACCTTCAATCGTCCAGCGACCGAGGCGGACGCGCTTGCGGCGGACCCTACCGCCTTCGCCTTGCTCGGAGGCCCAGCGATAGAAGACCTTCTCTCCGCTCGGGCCGCCTCGGATCACCAGGCCTTTACAGAGCGCGTCGGCGATTTCTTCGCGTCGGCGCGGAGCCCACGCGGCAAGCCATTCGGTGGTCACCTTGGTCTTCTTCAAGTGGTCGCTCCGTGGGGTGCGTCGGGGTGCGCGGCGCCGGAAAAGCCGGCCTCGGGCCGACCACCTTCCCGTTCGCGGCCATCGTTTCCGGGGTGCCCTTGGGGTGCAAAATCGGCCTCGGGGTGCGCTTGGGGTGCGCTTTTACGCTACCAAAGCGGACAGGAATGGACAACCGCGAACGGGCTTGGATCTTGAGTCTGAACGGCAGCTTGCGCCGTTTCGCGAGTCGTTCCGGGAGCTTGAATTCGGACCGTCCACGCGCTTGGGGTGCAAGTGGTCGCTGGTTCAAATCCAGTCGCCCCGACCAATCGAAGGCCCCGGAATCCCGAAAGGTTCCGGGGCCTTGCAGTTTGACGCGGCGCGACTGTCTCGGTGACTGTCCCACCCCCTCCAAGCCAGCCCGAGTCATTCCGGGCGGTGAGAGCCGGTGAGCGCCAGCACCTTCGTGGCCTTCTGAGGGGCGACCGATCGCGCCCAGTACGAGAGCGTCGCCCAGGGTCACCATCGTGGCGATCGACCCGTTCCCCACGTTGTATGCGGCGCCGCTTTTCTCGGCCGTGAATAGCGGTTGAAGCGTCCCGTTCTTCGCAAGCGTGGCGGCGTTCGCGTTGCTGAAGAGCAGCCGCATCGACGAGCTGCACCACGCCCTGGGCCTGCACTGGCGGAAACCAAGTGAGCCGGAAGAAGTTCCCAGCGAGCGGGTCGAGCCAGGAGCCGGCCGCGGTGTCGAGGAAGCCGCCACTGGCCACCGCCGCGATGAGCTGGTGATTGCCCCGACCAATGAATGCCGCAGGAGCTCAAGGTTTTCCCTCGAGCGCCTGCGGCCTTCGCCTTTCTGAAATAGGCGGCTCTTCGGCAGCCCGCGGCAGGTCGACGCCTCAGGGATCAGGTTTGAGGGCACTTGAGGGCATCTTTCCGCCACATTCACCGCGCCATTCCGGAATTGTTCTTTTCCTCGGTGTATGCATTGTCTGGATATTCTCGCCCAATGCGAGCCAACAGAAAGGACGCCGCAATGCTCACCGTTTTCGAGGTCGTCATCGCACCGGGCGAGAACCCTGACGCGCTGCTCTCTCGAGAAGTCATGGACGACACGCAAGCTCAGAATCATGACCGTCGACGAAGCCCGGGCCGTCGGCTTCGAGAAGGCGGCCGCCCCTCCGGGCGCAGAGGTGCGCTTGGTGGCCGTTTCCCCCCGCGACGCCCGCTTCGTGCAAAGCCGGCTGGAGGCCAGCGCGGCCGTCCAATCCATTTGCGCGCACGAAGTCGTTTAGCGCCTCAAGCCTCAACGTCGATGGGCGCATTTCGTCGAACCCCTTGACGCGCTCGCGCCGTCGCGCGTATCACCTTCGCCACTTCAGGTGCCCGATTCGGGCGTAACAGGGAAGCCGGTGCGATTCCGGCGTGGTCCCGCCACTGTGTTCGGATTGGCCCCCACGAGGGGCCTCGTGCGGCTCGGTCGTCGCCACTGAGGAGAGCGCTCCTCGGGAAGGTGCGAGTCGCTGCCCAAGGCGCGCATTCGGTGCGCCCCAGGGTCCGTCAACCAGGATACCTGCCTGAAGTGCGGCACCCCTGAGGTCGCCGCGCTGCACCTGGCTCTCCGCGAGAGAGAGTGGGTCTCAGAATGCTGTGTTCGCGTCTCGTCGCGATCTTCGCGCTTCTCCATCCCGCCGCGTTTCCAATGACCCTGTCGGCGGAGCCCAGCCGCCTCCACGGCTCGGACGCCGCGAGCGGAGCGGGCCCGCCCGTGAGGCCCGCGCGCATCCTGTCGATCAACCTCTGCGCCGACCAGCTCCTCCTGCAGTTGGTCGAGCGGGAGCGCATCGTCGGCGTGTCCTCGCTCGCCTCCGACCCGGAGCTCTCCGCCTTGAGCGAGCGCGCCCGGGGCCTGCCGCTCACGGGCACGAGCGCCGAGGAGATCGTGCTGCGCCGCCCCGACCTGGCGCTGGTCGGCCACTACTGGATGGGCGAGGCCGTGGAGACGCTGCGGCGCATGGGCGTCCCCGTCGTGGAGATCTGGCCGGCGGAGAGTTTCGAGGACGTGCGCGAGCAGCTCTCGCACGTGGCCCGCGCGGTCGGCGCCGAAACTCGGGCGAACGACATCCTCCGCGCCTTCGACTCCGAGCTCGAAGCGCTCCGGGCGCGGCGCCCCGCGCGAGCGCCGCGCGCCGCCTTCGCGCAGCCCGACGGGAGCACGTCGGGCAAGGGCACGCTGGCCGACGCCATCCTCGCCGCGGCCGGATTCGACAACCTCCCGGCGCGGCTCGGCCTACAGGGCTTCGCCGCGCTGGACCTCGAGCGGCTGCTCCTGGAAAGCCCCGAGCTCCTCGTCCGCCCGAGCTACCACGCCGAGGCCCCGACGCTGGGGCGCGACCGCGCCCGCCACCCGGCGCTGGCGCGTTCCGGAGCCGCCGAGCTGAGCGTGCCGTACTCCCTGCTGGTCTGCGGGACGACCGAAAGCCTGCGCGCCGTCCGCGCGCTCGTGGAGTGGCGCGAGCGGCAGGGAAGGGCTCCATGAGCGCTCGGCCCGGCCGCACCTCGCTCGCGCTTTTCGCCGTCCTCTCGGCGCTCGCGGCGGGGAGCTTCGCTCTATCGGTCCTCGTCGGCAGCGCCGCCGTGCCGCCGCTCGAGCTCCTGCGCGCGCTCGCCGGCGACGGCCAAGGCGTCCTCGCCCGCATCTTCTGGGAGCTGCGCGTCCCTCGGGCGGCGCTGGGGGCGATGGTCGGAGCCTCCCTAGGGCTCTCGGGGGCAGCCATGCAGGGCCTGATGCACAACCCGCTGGTCGAGCCGGGCGTCGGCGGGGTCTCCGGCGGCGCTGCCCTCGGCGCGGTCGTCGCGCTCTACTCGGGGCTGTCCACCGCCTCGGGGATCCTCACGCCCATCGCCGGGATGGCGGGCGCGCTCCTCGCCATCGCGGTCATCGCCGTCATCGGAGGCCGGAGCGCCGCGCCCGAGGGCGTCCTCCTCGCCGGCTTCGTGGTGACGACCGGGTGCAACGCGCTCATCGCCCTGGCGCTCAACCTGTCGCCCAACCCGCTCGCGAGCCACGAGATCATTTTCTGGCTGCTCGGCTCGCTCGCCGACCGGAGCGCCGACCAGCTCCGGGCGGTCGCAGGCCCCATGGCGCTCGGCACGGCGCTGCTCTTGAGCTGCGGCCCCGGCCTGCGCGCCTGGAGCTTGGGGAGCGCCGCGGCGGCGAGCCTGGGAGTGCGCCCCGGCGCCTTGAGGCTGCGCCTGCTCCTGGGCTCGGCGCTCTCGGTCGGGGCGGCGGTCTCGGTGAGCGGGACCATCGGCTTCGTGGGCCTGTTCGTCCCTCACCTCTTGCGGCCGATGGTGCAGGGCGACCCTTCGCGCCTGCTCTGGGCGAGCGCGCTCGGAGGGGCGCTGGCCCTCACCTGGGCCGACCTTCTGGCGCGCCTGAGCGGCCGCGTCCTCGCGGGCGGCGAGCTCAAGCTCGGGGTCGTGACGGCGCTCGTGGGGACGCCGCCGCTGCTCCTCCTGGCGCTGCGCGCCCGACGAGGCGCCGCATGACCTCCGCGCTCTGTGCCAAGAACCTGTGCGTCCGCCGCGGCGCTCGCCGCGTCCTCGAGGGCGTCACCTTCGATCTCGCGGCGGGCGAGGTGCTGGGCTTGGTCGGCCCCAACGGCAGCGGCAAGAGCACGCTGATGCGCGCGCTGGTCGGGCAGCTCCCGGCGGAGGAGGGCGAGGTCCACCTCCTGGGACGGCCTTTGGCCCGCTGGCCCGCCCGCGAGCGCGCCCGCGAGCTCGCCTACCTTCCGCAGGAGCGCGAGTGCCACGCCCCGTGGCGGGTGCGCGACTTAGTCGCGCTCGGGCGGCTCCCTCACACCGGCCCGCTCGGGCGCGCCGGGCCCGCGGACGCCGAGGCCATCGAACGCTCGCTGCGCGCGTTGGGCATCGCGCACCTCTCGGAGCGCGCCGTCGCCGAGCTCTCCGGAGGCGAGCGGGCCCGCGCGCTCCTCGCCCGCGCGCTGTGCACCGAGGCGCGAATCCTCCTCGCCGACGAGCCCGCCGACGGGCTGGACCCGCACTTCCAGCTCCAGCTCATGCGGTCGCTCGGCGAGCTCGCCCGCGCCGGCAGCGCGGTGCTGGTCACGCTCCACGACCTCGCGCTCGCCTCCCGCTTCTGCACGCGCCTGTTGCTTTTGGGCGAGGGCAGGGTCCTGGCGCACGGCGCGCCCGACGAGGTGTTGGGGCCGCCCATTCTCGAGTCCGCCTACGGCATCCGCGCGCAGTACTTCCGGGCCGAGGGCGCCTCCGTGGTCGTGCCTTGGCAGGAGGTCGCCCGATGAGCGAGGCCCCGTTTCGACTGGCGCTGATCGGCGGGGGCGTCCGCTCCGGCAAGAGCGCCTTCGCGCTCCGGCTGGCCGAGCGCCTGGGCGAGCGGCGAGCCTATATCGCCACCGCCCAAATCCTGGACGACGGGATGGCCGAGCGCGCCGCGCGCCACCGCCGCGAGCGCGAGGGCCGCTTCACCACCCTCGAGGAGCCCGACGACCTGGCGGGGTGCATCGCCTCGCTGCGCGGCTTCGACGTGGTCGTGGTCGACTGCCTCACGCTCTGGCTCTCGCAGCGGCTGGTCGCGGGCGAGCCGGTCGACGCCACCCTCGCCAAGGTCGACGCGCTCGTGGAAGTCCTGGCCGCGCGGCGCCTGCACGCCGTCCTGGTGACGAACGAGGTGGGCATGAGCGTGCACCCGGAGACCGCCCTGGGGCGCAGCTTCCAAGACCTCGCCGGTTGGTCGCATCAGCGGGTCGCCCGCGCCTGCGACGAAATCTACCTGGCCGTTCTCGGCACCGTCTTGCGCGTGCGCCCGAGCGGCCTTTCCCCAGAGGAGTGATTCGATGATGCCGACCTGGAGCTTCCCCAAACCCTCGGAGGTGTGCCGGTCCGCGGCGTTGGTCCGTCAGTCGAGCCTGACCAAGCCGCCCGGGAGCCTGGGCGCCCTCGAGGACGTCGCCGTGCAGCTCGCCGCCTGGCAGGGCCGCGACAGGCCGCGCTCCCGCCCGGCGCACGCCCTGCTCTTCGCGTCGGACCACCCGGTCGCGCGGCACGGCGTCTCGGCCTATCCCCAGGCGGTGACCGCGGCCATGGTGGCCAACTTCGTCTCCGGCGGCGCCGCCTCCAGCGTGGCCTCTCGGGCGCTCGGCGTCCCCCTGCGCGTGGTCGACGTCGGCGTCCTGTCGGCGGTGCAGAGCGGCGGCCCCGTCGAGCTCGTGCGGGACCCCGTCGCCGACCTCCCGGCGGGCGATCTGCGCACCGAGGACGCCATGTCCGAGGAGACCTACGCCGCGGCCCTCGCCGCCGGGCGCCGGCAGGTCGACCTGCTCCCGGACGACGCCGCGCTGCTCATCCTGGGCGAGATGGGTATCGGCAACAGCACCGCGGCCGCGGCCCTGGCGGCGTCGCTCCTGGGGATCCCGGCGCGAGAGGCCGTCGGCCCCGGCACGGGCGTCCGGGGCGCGGCGCTGGAGCGAAAAATCCAGGTGGTCGCCGACGCCGTGGCGCGGGTCGGCAAGGTGAGCCCGCACCGCGCGATGCAGGCGCTGGGAGGCCGGGACCTCGCCGCGATGATGGGCGCCGCGGCCTGCGCGCTGGAGCGCCGCATGGCGGTGCTGGTCGATGGCTTCATCGTCACCGCGAGCCTGCTCCCACTCGTGGCCTTGCACCCGGAGGTCCGAGCGGGGCTCCTCTTCGCGCACCGCTCGGCGGAGCCCGGCCACCAGCGGCTGCTCGCCGCGCTCGAGGCCCGGCCGCTGCTCGACCTGGGACTCCGCCTGGGCGAGGGCAGCGGGGCGCTCACCGCGCTGCCGCTGGTCGACCTCGCCTGCGACTTGCATTCCGGGATGGCGAGCTTCGAGGAGGCGAAGGTGCCCGGGCCCTCGGAGCCTCGATGACGCCGCCGCCCGCCCTGCGCGGCGCGCGGGCCGCGTTCCTGTTTCTCACGCGCGTGCCGGTCGGCGGCGGCCCCTACTCCGACGCGGATTGGGCCTGGGCTGCGGCCTGGTTTCCCGTCGTCGGAGCGTGCCTCGGCATGCTCCACGCCGGGGCGTTCGCCGCCGCGCCTCGCATCGGCGCCTGGCCCGCGGCGGCCCTGGCGCTGGCGGCCGGGATGCTCGCGACCGGGGCCTTCCACGAGGACGGCTTGGCGGACACGGCCGACGCGCTCGGAGGAGCGACCTCGAAAGAGCGGATCTTCGAGATCCTCAAGGACAGCCGGATCGGCACCTATGGCGCCGCCGCGCTGGCGGTCTCGCTGCTCCTGCGCGCGTCGCTCTGGGTCCAGCTGGGCGAGCGCGCCGGCGCCGCCATGGTGCTCAGCCAGTGCCTCTCGCGCGCGCCGCCCGTGTGGCTGATGGCGGCGCTGCCGTACGTGAGCGGCGCCGGGTCGAAGAGCGGCCAGGTCGCGAAGAGCTCCTGGGCCCAGGTGGCGGTCGCCACCGCCTGGCCAGCCGGGCTGCTCTGGCTCGCCGTTCAGCGGCAGTGGCTCGGGGCGAGCGCGGCGCTCGTCGTGGCCGCGGCGAGCGCGGCGGCCGCGGCGCTCTTGGGGGCGCGCTTCAAGGCGCGGGCTGGCGGGATCACCGGCGACTTCCTCGGCGCGACACAGCAGGTGGTGGAGTGCGTCGCCTGCGTCGCGCTGGCGGCGCTCGGTCGGGGTTAGCGTGCGGGTCCTGTTTGCGGCGCGCCATGCCCCTGCCGCGCTGCGGTCCGGCGTATGCGCCGGCCGCCTGGACCTCAAAGTCGCGGTGCCGCCGGAGTGCGCCTTTCGCGCGCTGGCGGCCGCCGCGCCGCGCCTCAAGGCCATCTGCCAGGTCTGGACGTCGCCGCTGTCGCGCTGCGCCGAGCTCGCGGACCGGGCGGCCGCCGCGCTCGGCGTCGCCTGCCGGCGCGACGACCGGCTGCTGGAGCTGTCGTACGGCCTCTGGGAAGGCCGCGCGTGGGCTGAAATCGAGCGCGCGGAATCCGCTGCGCTTTCGGACCTGGCTCGCGCGCTGGGAGACCGAGGGGTGCCCGGGCGGAGAGTCCGCTGGGGACGTGGAGGCCCGCGTGCGCTCGTGGTGGGAGGGCCTGCCCGAGGGCGCTCACGTGCTCATCGGGCACGCGGGCGCTCTCCGGGCGCTACAGGTCATCGCAAGGGGCGCGCGCTGGGCCGACGCGATGGCCGCGCCGGTCCCTCACCTGAAATGGATTCGGTTCGAAGGGCAATAAAAGGGCGGCTGCCGATCGTACAAGCAGCCGCCCCGGAGTCCCCGTCCCCGTATCTTGAGAGAGAGTTTACCGCGTTTCAGGGCCTGCGGGCGCCCTCCTCCTGCGGCGCGGTTCAGGATGTCGGCCCGCTTACATCGAAAAGAGAGCGACGTCCTTTGTCCACTCGAGCCACTGCCAAGCCACGAGGTTCGATTGACCTCACCCGCGGAACCTTGTGAAGCTTGGGCCTCACTGCGCTGAAAATCACGAGGCCGATGGGAGGTCTAAGTCATGAGCCGTCTTCGAGCAAAGAACCCGCGAGCGACGACGAGGAAGGCGGCTGCCGGGCGCGCCAAGGCGGCGCCGAAGGCCAAGCGCCCGGCGCCGCGGCGCGCTCCGCCGGCGGCGGTGGCGGGGTCCCTCTTCGAGGCCGCCGCCCTGGAGCGGACCCGAAAAGAGGTGAAGCGATGGGAGGCAGCGACCCTCGCCCCGTCGCTCGGACGGGTTCCCGCTCTGCGCGAGCAGTTCACAACCGACTCGGGCATCCCCATCCCGCCGGTCCTGACCGCGGCGGATCGCTCCGGCGAGGCGGACGCGCACCTGGGCCTGCCCGGCGAGTTCCCGTTCACGCGCGGCGTTCAGCCCTCGATGTACCGGGCGCGGCTATGGACCATGCGCCAGTTCGCCGGGTTCGGGACGCCCGAGGACACCAACCGGCGCTTCAAGTTCCTGCTCTCTCACGGCATGACCGGGCTCTCGACCGCCTTCGACATGCCGACGCTCATGGGCTACGACCCGGACCACGCCATGAGCCTGGGCGAGGTGGGCAAGGAAGGCGTGTCCATCGCCACGCTCGCCGACTTCGAGGCGCTCTTCGACGGCATCCCGTTGGAGAAGGTGACGACCTCGATGACCATCAACGCCACCGCCATCGTGGCGATGGCCATGTACCTGGCCGTGGCTCAGAAGCAGGGCGTCGCGCAGGAGCAGCTCGGGGGCACCCTCCAGGCGGACATCCTGAAGGAGTACATCGCGCAGAAGGAGTGGATCGTCCCGCCGAGGCCGGCGGTGCGCCTGGTCGTCGACATGATCGAATACGGCGCCCGGCACCTGCCGAAGTGGAACATGATCTCCATCAGCGGCTACCACATCCGGGAGGCCGGGGCGACCGCGGTCCAGGAGCTCGCCTTCACCCTGGCGGACGGCGCCGGTTACGTGGAAGAGTGCCTCGCCCGCGGAATGGCGGTGGACGCGTTCGCGCCGCGGCTCTCGTACTTCTTCGACGTGCACAACGACTTCTTCGAGGAGATAGCCAAGCTCCGCGCCGCTCGCCGCCTCTGGGCCCGCCTGATGCGCGACCGCTTCGGCGCCAAGGACCCGCGCTCGATGATGCTGCGCACCCACGCGCAGACGGCCGGCGTCTCGCTCACGGCGCAGCAGCCGTACAACAACGTCGTGCGCGTCGCCCTTCAGGGCATGGCCGCGGTCCTCGGAGGGACGCAGAGCCTGCACACCAACTCGCTGGACGAGACCTACGCGCTCCCCACTGAGGAGGCGGCGGCCCTTGCCCTGCGCACGCAGCAGATCATCGGCTACGAGACGGGCGTCGACCGCGTCGTGGACCCTCTGGCCGGCAGCTACTACGTCGAGTACCTCACCGACCAGATGGAGGAGCGGGCCCGCGCCTACCTCGACCATATCCAGAAGCTCGGCGGCATCATCCGCGCGGTCGAGGAGGGCTACCCGCAAAAAGAGATCGCCGAGAGCGCCTACCGCTACCAGCGCGAGGTGGAGCAGCGCGAGCGCACCATCGTCGGCGTCAATCGCTTCCAGGCCGAAGGGACCTCGGGCATCGAGCTGCTCAAGATCGACGAGTCGGTCGCGCGCACCCAACTCGAGCGCCTGCGCCGGGTCAAGGCGTCCCGAAGCGCCGCCCGCGTCCGCGAAGGGCTCGCGGGGGTCGAAGCCGCAGCCCGGTCGGGCCAGAACATGCTGCCGCCGGTGCTCGAGGCGGTGAAGGCCTATGCGACCGTCGGCGAGATCAGCGATGTCTTCCGGTCGGTCTGGGGCGCCTACCGAGAGGTGGGCCAGTTCTAGAATTCACGAGAACTCGAGCGCCGCGCGCACCGCGTGCAGGAGCTCGGCGGGCTTGAAGGGCTTATGCAGCAGCGCCGCGCCCGACTCCTCCAGCAGCTCGGGCGGGAACTTCTCTGCAGAGTGGCCGGTGACAATGAGGAAGCGCGCCTCCGGCCGGGCGGCGCGAATCCGGGACCACGCCTCCTTCCCGCTGGCCTCGGGCATCACGGCGTCGAGGATGACGAGGTCGAAGGGAATGGCCGCGGATTTCTCGACGGCGGCGCGGCCGTCCCCCACGGCGGTGACGTGGTACCCCGCGCCCTCCAGAACGCGCTGCGCCACGTTTCGGACCGCGGGCTCGTCCTCGGCGAGCAGCACGCGACCGACGCCGAACGAGGCCGCTCGAGGCGCAGGTTCGGTCGCGAGGCTTCGCTGGGCCTCGAGCGCCGAGCCCGCCCTCGCGACGACGGGAAGGTGGACGCAGAACGCGGTCCCGGCGCCCGGCGCGCTCTTGCACTCCAGGATACCGCGGTGCTGCTCGACAATCCCGAAGACGACCGCGAGGCCCAGGCCCGTGCCCTTCCCCAGGGGTTTGGTCGTGAAGAAGGGCTCGAGCGCGTGCTCCAGGACCTCGGGCGTCATCCCGTGGCCCGTGTCCTCGACGCAGAGGCTCACATAGCTCCCGGCCCGGGTCCCCGGGCGGTGGGCGACCGCCTCTTGAGTCCAGGTCGTCGGCCGCGCCGCCAGCGTCAGAGTCCCGCCGTCGGGCATGGCGTCTCGGGCGTTCACGCAGAGATTCATCAGGGCCTGATCGAGCTGCTGGGAGTCGGCCAAGACGGTCGGCAGGCCAGGGGCGACGTCGAGCTTCACCGCGATGTTCTCGGGGAGAATGCGGCGCAGGAGCTTGTGAATGGCCCGCAAGTTCGAGGCGACTTCCAAAGGCGTCAGCCGGAGCGGCTGCTTTCTCCCCATGGCGAGGAGCTGCCGGGTGAGCTGGGTCGCCCGCTCCGCCGCGTCGAGCACGGCGTCGAGGTCCGCGCGCTGGGCGAAAGACAGGGTGCCGTCCCTCACGAACGATGCCGAGTTGATGATGACCGTGAGCAGGTTGTTGAAGTCGTGCGCGACGCCTCCCGCGAGCACGCCGAGCGACTCCATGCGCTGGGCGGCCTGGAGGTGGCGCTGGAGCGTCCGCTGCGCGTCGAGCAGCTTCAGGCGCTGAAAGGCGCCGGCG
This sequence comes from uncultured delta proteobacterium, assembly GCA_963772225.1. Lineage (GTDB taxonomy): Bacteria > Myxococcota > Myxococcia > Myxococcales > UBA5297 > CAVYWD01. The sequence continues at coordinate 434,931 of CAVYWD010000002.1, forward strand.
AGGAGGGCGGCGTAGATGACGAGCGTCTCGAGCTGCTCGGGCGAGGGCGGCCGCGGCGGCTCCGGGGCGAACGTTCCTGTCCCCAGGGCGCCCAGGCGCTCCTCGCCGATGACGAGCGGAACATTGATGATGGTGCGGTTGCCCAGGCGCTCGATCATCGCCTTGTCGGTCCGGGGATCGGTTCGAGCGTCGGCCACGACGACCGGGTGGGTCGACGAGACAATCTCCTCCAACATCGCGTCTCCGTCGACGGGGAACAGCGGCGCGCGCTCCCAGAGGATAGGCTCCATGGCGCCGGCGCTCGACAGAATCCGCACCCTGCGCGGGCGCCCCGACTCGATCGCCGCCAACCACACGTTGCTGTAAGCGGTTGCATTGCGCACGGCCACACCCGTCGCCCGGAGCAGCTCGTCCAGCGAGGTCGCGCGCTGGAGCTCACTCGCGAATTGAAACAGGGTTGAAAGGTCGCGCGGCATGCTGTCGCAATGGTAACAAATGACGGGGATGCTCTGGGGCCGTGGAAGATCATTCCCTGGAGCTCGGGGTCTGGAGCCCGGGGTCTTTGCCCGCCTGCGCAAGAGCTCGCGCCGCTGCGGAAGCTCTAGAACCGGCCGCGCCGGAGGACGTCCGCCTTGAGCACGACTCCGAGGAGCCTCCCGTCGGCGTTCACGACCGGGAGCCGGGCGAGCTCGGTCTCCGCGAACCGTGTGGCGGCCTCCTTGAGCGTCATTTCCGGCCCGAGCAGCGGCGTCGCCCGGTCCATCACGTCGGCCGCGACGACCATGCCCAGGAGCGACTCGTCCGGGATGTGGCCCTTGAGCTGGTCGAGCACGACCACGCCCTCGAGCTTGCCTTCGGCGTCGGTCACGTAGAGGTCGCTGCCCGGGCGCGAGAGCAGCCGCATGACCACCGCGCTGAAGGACTCGAACGGAGGCACGGTGTCGGAGCACGGGATCACCAGCGAGCGCACCGGCGTCGTGGGCTGAAGCCAGTCGGGCCGGTGCGGCGCCGGGATGGCGAGCTTTCGGCGCGAGAGGACTGCGGTGTACAGCGAATGGGGCTCGATGCGCCGGCCGACCTGGGCGGCGAGCACGCAGCTCGCCATCAGCGGGAGCACGAGGTCGTAGTCGCCGGTGAGCTCGAAGATGATCAGGACCGAAGACACCGCGGCATGGGTCGTGCCCGCGAGCACGCCGCCCATCCCCAGGAGCGCCCAGGCGCCGGAAGGCACCGCGCCGGGGAATAGGTGCTCGAGCAGCCAGCCTCCGGCGCCGCCGAGGAGCGCGCCGAAGAAGAGCGACGGCGTGAAGAGCCCGCCCGGGACCCCGAAGCCGGCGCACACCGCCGTGGCCATCAGCCGGATCAGCGGAAGGGCGACGAGCAGGCCGATGGGCAGCTTCCCCAGGAGCGCGGCGTTCACCGTGTCGTATCCATTGCCCAGCACCTGCGGAAACCCGACGGCCATGAGCCCCACGAAGAGCGTCGCCGCCATCGGGAGCAGCGGCCGAACGCGCGCCGGGACTCTCTCGGCCAGGCGAGCCACGAGGTCCACCGCCTTGACGAAGAGCGCCGAGCCGGCGCCCAGGAGCGGTCCCAGCGCCAAGGTGGAGAAAAGGCCGCTCGGCCGGGCGAGGTGATAGTGGGGAATGAGGTAGCTGGGATTCTCGCCGTGGAGCGCCCGGGCGATCAGCGTGGCGACGATGCAGCTCATCACGATGGGCCCGAACAGCTCCAGGGCGAAGCTCCCCAGCAGCACCTCTAGGCCGAAGACCGCGCCGCCGATGGGGACGTTGTAGGCCGCGGCGATGCCCGCCGAAGCGCCGCACGCCACCAGCAGCCGGACGCGGCTGTCGGGCAGATGGAGCCGCTCCCCCAGCCATCCGCCGGTGGCGGCGCCCGTCTGGATGAGCGCGCCCTCCCTCCCGAGCGAGACGCCCAAACCGACCCCCACGATGGAGAGGGCGCCTCGGGCGAGCGCTCGGCCCAGCCGAAGGCGGCCGGCCTGGAGCCAGATGGCCTCCAAAATCCTCGCGGTCCCGTGGCCGCCCGCGGGCATGCGGGTGGCCAGGGTGAACAGCGTGACCAGGACGCCCGCGAGGAGAAGCACCAGGACGCGCCGCAGAGGCGAGGCCGCCTCGAACCCGGCGAGCGGCGTCGCGCCGACTCCGCCCGGCCAGGCCAGCGTGCGCACCGCGCGCAGGAGGTCTTCCAATATCGCGGCACCGACGCCGGCGGCGGCCCCGGTGAGCACCACCAGCGCCGAGAAGCGCTTGCTTCCCCGGCCGATGCCCGACAACCGCTCGCGCCAGCCGGCCCGCGCCGGGCGGGGAGCGCCGCCGTCCAATCCGGGTGCCTGCACTTTCACTTCCATATCTAAACGCCTCACGGCATGAGCGGCGAGCATCCTGGCCAAGAGTACCGCTTGGGAGAGTCCCGGCGCTGCCGGAGGCCGAAGGACACCGCCATCGCGGGGCTCAATTGCACACGGCCGCTCGCGTCGCCTACAGGCCGAGCGCCGAAGGCGCGGGGCGCGTTGCCCAGAGCCTTTGCAGTCCACAAACTCAGACCAAACTACGAGAGGAGATTTGGATTTTCGGGAGTTGAGGCTTGGCGGGAGCACAGGCGAGCGACCAGCTCGGAAGCTTTCTTTCGGAGCACGAGGACCGAATCGTCCAGCGCGCCGAGAAGTCGCTGCAGGACCCGCTGGCCGCCTCCCTCACGCGCGAACATCACCGGCAGCTGGCACCTGCGCAGGTGGGGGAGCTCGCCGCGCTCCTGCTCGAGCGGGGACTCGACGCGCCTCGGCTCTGGGGCGAGCGGGTGCGCCATCACGGCGGCGCCCACTTCGAGGCCTGCGACGACATCGCCGACCTGGTGCGGGAATTTCGCGCGCTGGACCGCGCCGTCATCGAGGAGTGGCACCGGCGCGCGGGGCCGATGCCCGAGGAAGTCGCCCTCCTGCTCTCCGAGTGCACGACCGAGGGCGCGGCCGCAGCGGCCTCGGACTTCCTGTGCCATGCCCAGGGCGCCAAGGTGCAGCGTCCGGAGGAGGCGTTCGCCGAGTCCATCCTCGAGCACCTCGACGAGGGGATCCTTCGGGTCGAGGCGGACGGGACTCTTTCGCTCGCCACCCACCCCGCGGAGGAGCTGTTGGGCGCTCGGCTCCGAGAGGCGGTCGACGGTCCACTCGAGGGGCCCGCCATGGCGCGCGCGCTCGAGGCGCTGGGCGCGACGTCGCCGGACGGCGCGCCGGTGGGGCCCCAGGACCTCCCGGCCGCGTCGACCCTGCGCACCGGCAAGCGCGCGGGGCCCACCCGACTGATGATCTGCGCGGAGGCGGGGGAGCGGGTGCTGGAGGCCGCGGCGCTTCCCATCTTTCAGGACGAGCCGAGGGCGGCGAGCGGGCGCCGCACGCTGCGCGGGGTCATCATGACGCTGCGCGACCGGACCCTTGAAGTGACCCGGGCCGAGGAGCTGGCGCGCGCCGACCGCGAGCTCGCGGAGCTTCAGACGCGGCTCTTGCACCGCACGCGCACGCAGGCGATGGGAGAGCTCGCGACCGGCGCCGCGCACGCCTTGAACAACCTGCTCAACTCCATGCACCTTGGCCTTCGCCTCCTGCGCGAGAAGGCGGGGCCGGAGCCGATGGAGGCGCTGGGCCGCTCGGTGAACGACCTCGCGGCCTTGGTTTCGCGGCTGCAGCAGCTCGCGGGTCAGCGGCCGAAGGGCCCCGCGGGACCGCCGCAGGACTGCGACCTCGACGCGGCCGTGCGCGAGGCGCTGACCCTGGTCCGGCCCGAGGGGTTGCGGGCGGCCGAGGGGCTCTCGCACCTGCGCGTCGACCTGGGCGAACCGCCGCCGGCGCGGGCGAACCCCTCCGAGCTGCGCGAGGTCCTGGTCTCCCTGCTGCTCGAGGGCCGCGACGCCCTGGCCGCGGGGGGCGAGCTCCGCATCCAGACGTTCGCGCCGGAGGGCAGCGGGCCGCAGTGCGTGCTGTCGGTCTCGCCCCCGGGGGCCGAGGCGCTTAGCCCGGAGGCCTGGTCCGAGCCCTTCTTGGAACCGGAGGCCCCGGTGTCGCTCGCCCTGGCCGCGGCCACCGCGGGCGAGGCGCTGCACCGCTGGGGCGGGTCGCTGCAGATCCGCGCAGCCTCGGGAGGTGGGGCCGAGCTGGTCCTCGCGTTCGCGCCCGGTGCAGAGGCCTTTGCGCCCGCCGCGCGGCAGGAGCCCGAGGGGACCGCCGCGGCGCGCCGGGTGCTGGTCATCGACGACGACCCGGACAACGCCATGATGCTCGCGGAGGTCCTGGCCTCCGAGGGGCACGAGGCCGAGACCGCGTACAGCGGGCGCGAGGCGCTGGCGAAGTGGGCCCAAGGGCGCTACGAGGTGGCGCTGGTCGACCTGCTCATGCCGGACATGCCGGGCACGGAGATAGCCCGGGCGCTGATCGCCGAGCGGCCGAGCGCGCGGGTGGCGCTCGTGACGGGCTGGGAGCTCGACCCCGACCAGATCAAGGCGGCCCACGTCCACGCGCTGTTCCGCAAGCCGGTCGACCTTTCCGGCCTGCTTCGGTTCCTGGCGCCAGGGGGCCCGCCCTCGCCGGAAGCTCCCTACGCCGAGGCGCAGAGCTGACCGGCGCGCGCGGCCGACCGGCACCGTGCCTCCGAAGGGTCCGCGCTCAGCCGGGCCCGGTGGTTCTGAGCAATGGCCGGGGCCGAGCCGTGCGATTCTCTGGCCGCCATGGCGCGAGAGGTTCCCTTCTTCGGAGAGTTCTATCGCCGCACGACCAGCCCGCTGCTCGCGCCCGAGGTGACGCGCGCCGAGGCGAGCTTCATCGCCCGCGCCCTCGCGCTGCGGCCCGGCGCGCGGGCGCTCGACCTGGGCTGCGGAGAGGGGCGCCACCTGGCGGAGCTCCAAGGGACCGGGGCACGGCTCTTCGGGCTCGATTCCGACCCGGGCTCGCTGTCCGAGGCGCGCCGACACGCCGCGGCCGTGGCCGGGGACCTGCGCGCGCTCCCGTTCCGCGCGGGCGCCTTCGACGCGGCCTACTGCTGGTACAGCACGCTCTTCATCTTCAGCGAGCCCGAGAACCGCCGGGCGCTGGCCGAGGCGTCGCGGGCCCTCGCGCGTGGGGGAGCCTTTCTCTTCCAGTCCGTGAACCCGGAGCGCCTCGCGGAGCAACCGGCGGCGCGCTTCGAGGAGGAGCTGGCCGACGGGAGCCTCTTGTCCGAGCGCGCCCAGTACGACGCGGCCCGCGGGCGGGACGAAGGCGAGCGCACCCTCCACCTCCCCAGCGGCGATGTGCTTTGCGCCCGCTATGCCGTTCGCTACTATTCTCTGCTAGAGCTTGCGGGCTTGTTCAACGAAGTGAACCTGCGCATCGTCAGAGCTTTCGGAGGAGTCGGGGCGGGGGCGTTCGCGCGCGACTCGCTGGACCTCATCGTCCTGGCGGTCAAGGAAGGGTGACAGTGGCCGAGCACAAGTTGCGAATCCTGGTGGCGAAGCCGGGCCTCGACGGGCATGACCGCGGCGCGAAGATCATCGCCCGCGCCCTGCGCGACGCGGGCTTCGAGGTCATCTACACCGGGCTGCACCAGACCCCCGAGATGATCGCCGCGGCGGCCATCCAGGAAGACGTCGACGCCGTGGGTATGTCCATCATGAGCGGCGCGCACATGACGCTCTTCCCGGCGGTCGTCGACCTGCTCCAGCAGAAGGGCGCGGGCGACATCGTGGTGTTCGGCGGGGGCATCATCCCCGACGCCGACATCCCCGAGCTCAAGAAGAAGGGCATCTCGGAGATCTTCACCCCGGGCGCGAGCACCCAGGCGGTCATCGAATGGGTTCGCGGGAACGTCGGAGAGAAGGCGGCTTGAGCCCTCTGGGCGACACTCTGCCCTCGAAGGTCGCGGTTTACGAAGTAGGCCTGCGCGACGGGCTGCAGAACGAGGTCGCCCGCCTCTCGGTCGACAACAAGCTGGAGCTCATCACCGCGCTCCTGGACGCCGGCGTGCGCCGACTCGAGGCGACGAGCTTCGTGTCGCCCCGGTGGATCCCTCAGCTCTCCGACGCGGACGAGCTCGTCGCCCGCCTGCCGCGGCGCGCGGGCGTGACTTATTCGGCGCTGGTGCCGAACGAGCGCGGCCTCAAGCGGGCCCAGGAAGTGGGCCTGCGCGAAGTGGCCGTCTTCTTGTCGAGCTCCGAGACGCACAACCGAAAGAACGTCAACAAGACGGTCAAGGAGTCGCTCGCGGGCTACGCCAAGGTCCTCTCGAGCGCGCGGGCCGCCGGCCTCCAGGTGCGAGGCTACGTCTCCACGGTCTGGGGTTGCCCGTACGAGGGCGAGGTGCCGGTGCAGCAATCGGTCGCCGTCGCCCGGAAGCTCCACGCGATGGGCTGCTATCAGGTCTCCCTGGGAGACACCGTCGGGGTCGGGACGCCGCTGCAGACCCGGCGAATCCTCGAGGCGATGCTCCAGCACTTGCCCGCCTCGAGCCTGGCGATGCACATGCACGACACCCGCGGGGGCGCGCTCGCCAACGTGCTGATGGGGCTGTCCATGGGCATCAGCACCTTCGACGCCGCGGTGGGCGGCATGGGCGGCTGCCCCTACGCCCCCGGTGCGGCGGGCAACCTGTCCACCGAAGATCTCGTCTACATGCTCCACGGCATGGGGGTGAAGACCGGCATCGACCTCCCCATGCTGGTCGACGCCGGCCTCCTCGCGGAGCGAATGGTGGAGCGGGAGCTGCCGAGCAAGGTGCTCAAGGCCGCGCTGGGCGAGCGCCAGCGCTCCATGAGGTTCCCGTTTCCCTCGTGAAAAGGTGGGGTCGTCCATGCCCGAGGTCCTGGCCGAGCGGCGGGGTCGAACCGAGATCTGGACCCTGAACCGCGCGGCCGCGCGCAACGCGCTCCGCCGCGCCCTGGTCGACGAGCTCGCCGGCCACCTGGAGCGAGTCGCGGCAGATCGCTCGACCTCGGCCGTGGTGCTCACAGGCGCGGGGGACCAGGCGTTCTGCGCGGGCGCCGACCTGAAAGAGCGCGCGCACATGTCCGAGGACGAGGTGCGCGGCTTTCTTCAGCGCCTGAATGCCGTGGCCCGGGCCATGGAGAAGAGCGACCGGGTGTTCATCGCCGCGGTGAACGGCGCGGCGCTCGGCGGCGGCTGCGAGCTCGCGCTCGCGTGCGACTTGAGGGTGGCCTCTGGGAACGCGATCTTCGGGCTGACCGAGGTGACGCTGGGCATCATCCCCGGCGGCGGAGGGACTGCCCGCCTTGCGCGGCTCGTCGGGCCCGGGCGGGCGAAGGACCTCATCCTCACCGGCCGGAGGGTCGGGGCCGAGGAAGCGCTCGAGATGGGCCTGGTGCAGCGGCTCGCGCGCGAGCGCTCGGCGTTGGAGGAAGGGCTCGCCCTCGCGGAGGTCGTCGCCCAGAACGCGCCGCTGGCGCTCGCGGCGGCGAAGCACGCCATCGACGAGGGGCAGGGCCTGAAGCTCGACGAGGCATTGGCGGTGGAGCACCGCCACTACGAGACGGTGTTGGCATCGAAAGATCGGCTGGAGGGGTTGGCTGCGTTTCGGGAGAGGCGGCCGCCTCGCTACACCGGCGAGTAGCGGCTTTTCGGCCGAGGGTGCGAAGGCGGCCGTGACGCGTTAAGGTCGATCGGCCGCCCGGTGCGCCGGAAACGGGCCGGGCCTTCGACAAGGAGACGATTCGGATGGAGTTCGAGCTTCCGGAGACCCACCGCGAGCTGCGCGCCACCGTGCGCGCCTTCTGCGCCGAGCACGTCAAGCCGTTCGCGCGCGCCTGGGACAAGGACGAGAAGTTTCCCCTCGAGGTCGTACGCGAGCTGGGCAAGCTCGGGCTCCTGGGCATCGTCGTCCCCGAGGAGCTCGGCGGCGCGGGCATGGACCCGCTCGCCGTGGCGGTGGCGGTCGAGGAGGTCGCCCGGTTCGACGGCGGGCTGGCGCTGACGGTCGCCTCGCACAATGGGCTGGGCTCGAGCCACATCCGCCTGTTCGGGAGCGAGGCTCAGAAGGCGAAGTACCTGCCCAAGCTCGCGGCGGGAGAGTGGCTGGGCGCCTGGGGCCTCACCGAGCCCGGGTCGGGCTCCGACGCGGCGGCGCTCGCGACGCGCGCGGTGATGAAGGGCGACCGCTGGGTCTTGAACGGCAGCAAGATGTTCATCACCCAGGGCACGGTGGGGGACGTCTTCGTGGTCCTCGCCTGCAGCGACCTTAGCCGCGGCCAGAACGGGATCACCGCCTTCATTCTCGAGAAAGGCGCGAAGGGGTTCAACCAGAAGGCCATCCACGGAAAGCTCGGCATGCGCTCCAGCGACACCGCGGAGCTGGTGCTCGAGGACGTCGAGGTCCCCGATACGCAACGCCTGGGCGAGGTGGGCTCGGGGTTCAGCGACACGAAGAAGATTCTCCACCTGGGGCGCATCAGCATCGGCGCCCTGGCGGTGGGGCTGGGGCGGGGCGCGCTCGAGGACGCGACGGCTTACGCCAAGGAGCGGCGCGCTTTCGGCAAGCCCATTGCCGAGCACCAGGCCATTGCGTTCATGCTCGCCGACATGGCCACGGAAATCAGCGCGGCCCGACTGCTCGTGCACCGCGCGGCGAGCCTCGCCGGGGCGGGGAAGCCGTTCATGCGCGAGGCGTCCATGGCCAAGGTCTTCGCCTCCGAGGCGGCGACCCGCGCGGCGGCGAAGGCGGTGCAGATTCACGGCGGGTATGGGTACACGCGGGAGTTCGCCGTGGAGCGGTACTTGCGCGACGCGAAGCTGTGCGAGATAGGCGAGGGGACGAGCGAGGTGCAGCGGATGGTCATCGCGCACGAGCTGCTGCGGGGGTAGGGCGGGGCGGTCTTCAAGGGGAGTATGGGACGATGGCGTCGTCCTTTTCGTCGGCGAGGTATTTCTCGCCGCGCTCCTTCCACTCCCGAATTCGCTGGCAAGCATTCCGCTTTCGGAAGATGCCGTCATTGTCGCAGAGGCTCGAGTTCTGAGTCGCCTGCTTCGAGCCAGGCAGGCCGATGATGAAGCTCTCCGGCTCGCCGACGGCGGCCGGGTAGAGGATGCAGCAGTAGTAGTCCTCCAAGGTGCTCGCCGGCGCCTTGGAGTCGCTGGGCTGGTTGAGCCTGCGGTAGAGGTAGTTCCGGACGAATTCGAGCTGTTCCACCGGCGGCATCGCTTTGAGCTGCTGGTGAAACAGCGCCCTGCGCGCCTCGGGCGTGACCGCTCCCAGGTCCTGAAGCGCCTTGAGGGCGGTCGGAATGGCGCCGGGGCGGTCCCCGATCTCCTGGATCTTGCCGTCGCTGTCGACGATGAACTGGACGAGCCCTACCGCCTTGCCGGGGCCACTATTCTCCGTGCTCGAAAGGAATTGGCCGCCGGTCTCGCACGCCATCACCGTCATTAGGAAGTCGGCGATCTGCGCCTCGTCCTTGCAGGCCCGCGTCGTGAGGTCGCCGGCGATTTCGATGACCCTCTTCTTGAACGCAGATGAGACGCACTTTCCGAAGCGGAGCGCGTATTTCATCGAGCGCGGGGACGAGGAGCCGGGGACCACGAGCTCGAGCGGCGCGAGCGGGATGCCGAGCAGTTTTCCACTCGGCTCGGGGCTCTCGGCGACCAGGAGCACGCGTCCGGCGCGGAGCGCGTCGTCGAGCAGCTTCGGGTCCGTCAGGCTCGCGCCGAAGAGGCCGCTGGGGGCGCACAGCCCTGCGTCGCCGACGGAGAGGTCGTGCTTCGGGCGAAGGTAGCCGAGAGGAATTCGGCGTTTCTTCCCATCGACGACATCGGCGAGCTCCTCATAGAACGCGAAGCGCAGCCGGTGCTTGGTCGTCACCTGACTCGACAGGTGGGTGGGGACATAGTGAGTGCCGCAGTAGAAGCGGCAGCTGCCATCCTCGCGGCGGGCGAAGACTATCGGCCCCACGAGGGCGGGGACGCAGCGAAGGCGATGCGACGCCTCGTGCTCGATCGGAGATTCAACGCTCGCCACTGCCTCCACGTCCTTGCCGAAGATCGCCGGGTCGGCCATGTCCATCGACGCAAAGCGGACGCGGGGCTCGTTCTTGGGCGTCGACACCCGCAGCGAGGTCGCTTTCGGTTCCTTGCCCGCTTCGAGCGCCAGGAGACCATAGCTCACCTTGGCTTTGCTCCAATACTCCGCGCCGCCGACGAGGTGATAGCGCAAGGCGAGCTTCTCGCCCTCGAATGCGAACCCGATGGAGCCGATATGCGGGATGCAGACGGGCTCGCCGGGAAGCCCCTCGCTGCAGACCTCCACGGCGCGATCCACCGTGGCGCCCTCGAAAAGATCCTCGGGAACGGCGAGGTGAAACTTCTTCGCGTCGATGGCAATGATCTCGGTGATTGGCTGCGGCTCAGGCGTATTGGTGGCCTGTCGGTCGAATGAGAACGTCGCGAAGTAGAGCGAGTAGCCTCCTTTGCTCGCCCACTCCGTAGAGGGCAACTGGTCGAGGCCGAACACGATGCCGAACTCACCGTTGTCCTGAAGTGGCACGGTCTGAGTGGCCACCGGCTCGACCGCCAGTCGCGGTCTCGCGCCGGCCGATGGACCGCTTTGGCCCGGCTGCGCGGCCGGCCCGGCCTTCTTTGGCTCGGCCGGAGGCTCGGGCATGATGGGCCGCGCTCCCCAAATCGTCATCGCCAGGTTCCATTGCAGCGCCCCGACGCGCTTCGAGAAACCGTCGATGCATCCGTCGACGACCACCTGCCGAGAGACGCTGGATGGAAGGAAGGTGAAATTCGCGATGTCCTCCACCCCCTCCCGGACCAGGTTCATGTCGACCAGCTCGGCCTTGAATCGCGAGAGCGCCGGCTTCTTCACCGCGAACGTCTTGCCGAGCTCCTGGAGCCTCCACGCCGGCGCGTAGGTCGCGCCGCGGTCCAAGCTCACCTCGAGGCGAATGTCGACGTCCCAGTCTCCCTGCTCATTTGCTTTGTAACAGGTCAAGTATCGATAAGCGTCTTGACGAGACGTGCCGACGATCCACGTGCGAGCCTTGAGCTCTGCCCGCCAAACGAGGACCTCGATGATGGACTCCTTCTGATCCTCGAGCTTCGATTCTTGCCGCGTCACCCACGCGTTGCCCACCTTCTTCTTTGTTTCGGTGGTGTATGGCGCGGGCTCCTCGACAATGGTCGCGCGGATGGCAAATCCGTCCAGCTCAGCGAGCGGCCTTGCCACCTTGGGTAGGATGCGGACGTTGTCGCCAATCTTCGGGACCTTGGGGTCAGCCCCGGAGGCGCCGAGCGCCAAGCCATCGAAGAGGAGGTCCAGCGGAATATTGAACGGAAGTCTTTCGGCAATGTCCACGACTGCCGCGTGGGGGAAGATGGGCGCCACCGAGAAGCCTACGGTCCCCTCGCCCAGAAGAGACGCAGCGACCACGTCGACGTTCGCGACCAGCGAATAGCTCCCATCGCCGCCTTTCTCGAGCGAAAAGGTGCCGGCGTCGTGGGTATGGGATCGCTGCACGCCCATGATTGTCCGCTCCACCTTGCAAAGGACGTTGCAGGGGAGCCTATCGGGGAGGTGGGTTCCCGAGCCAGTCAGGGCGACCTCGAGTTCCAAGCGCTGCCATTTCTGCTCGCCAGGCACCTCGACCCAAGATTTCTTCAAGGCCGGCGCCCGAGACAGGCGCATCTGGAGCGTCGTTTGTGGGACCGCCACCAGCCCGATGGCAATCTCAGCTCCCGGGCTCAGATCGAGCGCGACCTCGTGAACCTTGGGGGTCGCTTCCTGGTTTGTGCTGGAGCTCATCGCCCCTCCATCTTCGTCACGGGTTGTAAGGGCTGGGGCCCATGTATTGGCCGTTGACGCAGGAGTCCTCGTTCTCGAGCGGAAGCGTTCGCGCTTTGTCCGACGGAGCGAGGGTGACCCGTCTCCCGTTCGAAAAGGCCTCGACCTCGGCCACCTTTCCGAATCCCCTTCCATAGTCGCTTTGACGCCACTCGAACGCGCGAGTCTCCGCTCCGGAGGTGTCCTCGCCGTGTCTCTCCGGCAGGATCGTCATCTTGTTGTCGATCCCGTATCGGGTGATGAAGAAGAGGTCGGACTCCTGCGCGGACGCCCAGAGCATGGTGGCGACGCCGTTCAAGTCCCAGTCGAGCTTGTGCTCGCGGATCTCGCACATGGAGTCCTCAATCACCGGGAAACCATTTTTGTTGGTCACCGTTATCCACTGCTTCGGAAGGCGCGCGATTTGGCTCAACGAGCCCGGGTCGAGGATGGGGCGGCGAGCGCCGTCGAACTTCGCGCCGGGCGCCGGGCGCTCCGCTTGGAGAACGAGCGCCTTTTCCAAGACTCCCGGCTCGCCGAACCACTTGCGGGTCACGAGCGTGACCTTGACCGAGCTCCCGTCGCCCGAGAAGTAGCCCGAGTCCTCCTCCAGCCACTTCGCCCGCCGTACGATGCGCAGGAAGCGCTTTCCGTCAAAGCGCAAGAGGTCCCAGTTGTACTCGGCCCGGCGGAATTCGGCCGCGAGGCATTCCTGCGCAGAGGCAAATGGCGTGTGGCCCATGGCCTTGGCGACGGCGGGGCACACGAGGACGCGCTCGTCCTCGCCCCCGCGCGTTCGGGCGTACTCCTGCGAGCGAATGGATAGGTAGGATGCGGCGAACTCCTTCAACGCCGGTTCGTCTTGCTGCGACAAAGCGAGGACTCGGAGGGCGTAGTTGAGCCGCTGCGCGATGGGCAGCTTCGCGTCTGCCGCTCGCTTGCGGAACATTTCGGCGTCGGGCGGCTTCGTCGAGACTTGCCAGGAAAGGACGAAGCCGCGGTTCTTGCCGCACTGGAGCTCGAGCCAGTCGCCGCGCTTCGCGCTCAGGGAGGTGCACTCGGCTCCGATGGGGAGAACGTTCTCCAATTGGCCGTTGAAGGATGGGCTGAAGTGGAGCACGGCGCGGACGTCTTGGACGTAGACCGGGGCGTTCGCGGTGGGTTTGTCCGCGCCTATGGGGAAGTTGCACTCGGCGGGGAGGGTGAGCTTCTCGTCCCGGTATTGGTAGAGGCGGACGGGGTCGCCTTCGAGCTCGACCGTCTCGTCAGAAAGGCGCAGGAGGCGCTTTCCGGGACATTCGCCTTCGCCTTGCCGCCGGCACACCTGAAAAGCGCGTCCATCTTCGGATGCGGCACCGAGCGCCATCTCCTGCACGCCATAGGCGCCAAGGAGGGTCGCGGATCCTGACTCGTGAACTCCAGGCCAAATCTGGAGCTGAAATGGAACGCATGCTTCTTGCGAAACAACATGTGTGTTCGAGCCGGTCTTTGCGGTCCGAAATTCTGTTTCGCCTGCTGCTGCCTTTATTGTATCCGGGAGAAGAGGGAATATTGCATCGGCATCACGCCCATCGTTTCGCCGCTCGACTGCGATGGCAAGGGCGCGCGCTTCCGGTCCATCGGAAGCGAGATGGCGAAAGACTTCAGGATAAAATGCACACTCGTCGCCGTCCGTGGTCATCACTCGTTTGGCATCACCGGAAGCCAGCAAAACGCCGCGCGAGGTTTCGGCGATCGAGGCGAAGTAACCACGCTCGGGGCTATCCCAAGCCTCCGAATGCCGAACTAGTGGCTCCCTGCTCAGAAGAGCCGACAGACATTCTCCGCATACGGACTCTTTCTGACACTTGAAGCGAAAAGAGCCAGAATATCGTAACTCAGAACGCTTAAGAGAGGCCGTCTTGAGAGCCACCTCGAGTATGGATCGTGCGGCCGTAGGATCCGGGAGCAGGCCACCTAGGCGCGCGAGCGCGGCGTCTGCAGCTGCCTTCCGCCCTTCCTCTCGCAGCTTTGGATTGAGGGCGCGAACCACATCGTCCCGGCCGAGACCTGTGGTTTGCTGGGGCTCACCTTGTGCCCACGCAGTTCCATAAGAGAGAAGGAACGCAAGTAGAAGCGAAGGACTGGCTCGAAAACTCATGGTGTCATCTCGTCAATTTTTTCGGGCGCACGCTGCTCTGCTTCGTCGCGCCTCGGCTGTTCGGGGGACTGGAAGGTCACCGCAAGGCTCGCAAGCTCCGTTCTGTTGTCGATCAGAGATCACGCAGTCAACTGTTCCGCCTTCTGCGCATTCGGAAAGACCAATAAACGAGAGCGAAGCGCGGAAACATCCATCAGAGTCAAGAAATCCTCTGACGGGCGCCTTGCCTCGTTCCGCTTTCTTCGGACGAGCATATGTAACCCCGAGTTCGTGGGCTCGAGCTCCTTCGTTCATTGTAATCAAAAGCTCGGCATTCGCAGATGTTGCCAGCACCCTTATTCCCACCGACAGTACGGCCTCGCCTGTCGCAAGTCTGACCTTGCACTCCGGGCTTGCGGATTCTGGGGTCATCCAGGCAACCTTCGGAGTCTTGTTGTCGTAAGAGAGCTCCAGAGTTCGTGCCGCGGGAGCCTACGGAATTTGGAGTCGGAAGCATACGGGGCGTGAAAACGGATCGCCTGGATGAGAAAGGCGGCGACGGTTGAAGTCGGCGAGGAAGGCATCGAGGGCGGCTCTCTCCGAGCGGTTGGCCGCGGGCGCGATGGTGACCGTGATGGCATTCTTGGATACGCGAATGTCGCCTGGGGCGGCGAAGACGTTCTGGAGCAGTCGTTTGGCTTCGGCGGGACTCTTCATGTTCGGAGCGAGGATGGTCGCCAGTTCTGCCTCGGCGTTTTGCGCCACGCACCGGAACGTGTCCACGAGCACTTTGTACTCACGCGTGTGCTGCTTGAGCTCCCCTTGAAGATCAGTCGCCTCGATTGGCACCTTCTTCGGCGTCTGGCGGCGGGTTTTGACAACCTCGCGCTGATTCGCGCGGTTATCGGCAAGCGCTCGCTTCAGTGCGGGCCGGTCGGGGTGACCGGGGTAGATCTGCTGCAGCTGCAGGCGCAGCTTCTTCTCCCGCTCCCGCGCCTCGGCCAGCAGCTTGTCGAGGTCGATGCGTCGAGGGTTGGTCACCATCGTCCCGGCCGGCACGTCTTCGACCTGGCGCCCGTCGAGCTGGTTGATGCCCCAGCGCTCGACGCCGTGCCGGAAGGCGTTCTCCTGCCGCCAGCGCGTAAAGAGCGTCCGGCAGAGCCACTGGGCGGATTGCGTCGAGGACGCCACCACGTTTATCTGCACGTTGTCCGGCAGCAGGATGCGGATGCGGCGAACCCGGCCGCGCTCTGCGCCCAGGTTCATCTGGCCTCCCTGCACCATCACCTTGAGCTTCTCGCCGTCGCTCTCGCGCAGCGTCATGGGCCGGCCGTGGCGCCTGAACCACTCCCGGCGGAACTTCCGATATTTGGCGCGCTGATAGGTCACGAAATGCACGCCGTTGTCCCGCAGCCACTTCCACAGCCCAGGAAATGCCCCGGCCCGGTCGAAGACGAGCAGCAACGGCGTATCGTTTCCGAGCTTTTCGCGCAGAAATGGTACCCATGCCCGGACGGTCTCCGGCAGGCTGGCGTGCGGCGCCACCGGAATGAGCAACACCGGTCTTCCCTCGGCGTCGTGGACCCAATACTCCATTGCGCCTGGTACCGTGCACTTGCCCTGCATGCGCCAGACACGCCGCAGCGGGTGTTTCCCGGTGTAGGGCCGCGCGTGGTTGTCCAAGAAAAGTACCACCGGCTTGCCGTGCGGCGTGCGCTCTTTGGCCCCACGCAACAGCTCGCCCGAGACGTCCTTGAGCAACGGCTCGGAAGCGTTCCCCGCGCAGTAGCCTCCCAGCGTCCGCCGCACCCACGTCGCCGAGGGCGCCGCGTCGGCCAGCATCATCGCGGCGGTCGAGCTCGTGGCCAGCCGCCGCACGCCCTCGACGCAACGGCCGCCAATCGCCAACGTAGACAGCACCGCATCGACGGCCACTCGCAGAGGCCGCCCCCGAGGCTTGCGGCGCTCGCGGCTGCGCAGGTGCACATACAGGCCGAGAGACGCAATCGTCACCAGCAAAAGCCAGGCGCCGACGTGCTGCACGCCCTTCGAAGAGAACGGAGCGAGCTCACCGATCTCCGCGACCATCCCTTCGGTCTCCGGCAAGGCGGGTTCGGCTATGGGCGCTGCGCGCGCGATGCGCTCGCTTATCTCGTTTCTCGGCGCCCGAATCGGCGGCACCTCGTCGCTCTTTGCTGCGGCAACCGTCGACGGGTCCGCTGCTGCGCCCTCGCTCACCGCTGGAGCGGCTTCGTCCGCGCTTTGCGGACTCGCAGAGGACTCGCCTGCCGATACCATCGGCTTTGGCGCCCTTTCTGCCGGCGCGGTGATATCGAGCGGCAACGCCGTCTGCTGCGCAGGCTTGGGTATCCTTGCCTGCTTCTGCTTCCACAGCCGCCGGTATTTCTCGACCGTACCGTACTTCGCCTTCCCGGCAAGTGCGCCGGCCACCTCGCTGGTGCTCTTGCCCTGCATAAACAAGCGCTCCATCTGCCGCCGCAGCGCGGGCTCGATCGCCCGCCCACCCTTGTGATGCGGCTCGGGGCTGGCGAGCACTGCGCTCAGGCCCTTTTCTTCGAAAAGCCGCCGCTGCAAGCGCAGCGTCTCCGACGACACCTCGAACGCCTTGGCCAAGTCCTCGAAGACGATCGTGGGATCTGCAGCGAGCTGGACCATCAGCGCGTTGCGAATGCGCTGCTCACCCGGCTCCCACGACCCAACCCGCTGGCTCGCGATCACCACCGTGCGCTTCTCGCCCTCGCGCACCACACAGCCGTACCTGGCGAACCAGACCACCGTGGGCCGGATTACTCCCGCCATCCCGGGCAGCGTAGGCGCCTTCTTTCGCGACCTCGACTTGGGCGTCGTCATGCCAGGATGAACGTTCGAAGGGGTCCCGCATTCCCAAGTCGCATCTGTCCGGCTCTGCGCAAGACCACCCTAGCAAATCCGCGGACCTACGTTGCTGCTCCCGAGCGACTCGCACGAACTCTGGAGCTCTGGTCCAAGGAGTGTCGGCACCTGACGTCCTCGGAATACAGCTGCCTTGTCGGTCTTCCCCCTGAAAGAAAGGTCGCCTCGTTTGAACCCCTCCACCGTCATCGGAAACGTATACGCCATCACCCACCTCCCCACGCTCCCAGCAACAGCCCGTGGCGGCTCCGGCGTGGCGCCCCTGGGCAAGCCCTCCGTCACCTTGATTTTCGGCTGCGCGGCATTCCAGAACCGCTGGTCGCCGCCCAAGAGCTCCACCGTGACGCGCCCCAGGCTCGTGTTCTCCACCAGCGAAAACTTCGGCGCGCCAATGTGCGGCATCAGCGGAACCTCGAGCGGAGTCGACGTCCAAGCATCGACCGGTCCTGCGACAGCTTTCTCCGTGACCTTGTCCCAGCCAAGCTCGCGATGGGCCTCGCTCGGCACCAGGCCATTGAAGAAGCGAAAGCCCACCCGCAGCTTGGCGACGCTGTCGTTCGGGCCCGCCAGATCCTCGGCGGCGGAGTAGGCTGCCGACAGCGGAAAGGACACCTCCATCTCACCGCCCGCCGATGAGTCTTGCCGGTCAACGAGCTTGACCACCGGCCTCTTTCGCGCCCGGTCTGCCTCCGGCACCTCCATCGCCTCCAAATCCGCTCCCATGCCACCGGCGGTGCTCTTCGCGCCGTCGACCCAGCGATCGAAGAAAGCCCAGAGCGCCTTCGTCGGCTCGACGGACTTCTCCCCGAGCGGCCGATTCGCGAGCGTCAGCTCGATGCTCCGCCCATCGGCCGCCAAGTTGCCCAGCGCCATTCCGCGGCCTTCCGTCATGTCCCGCAGCTTCTGGACCGCGCGGACGAGCGACACGGTGACGCGCGGCGGGTTGGGCTTGGCAGCTTCCCGGTATTCTCCGTACTTAAAGCTCTTCGAGACGCTCACGCCATCCGCGCAGCTCGCGATCACGTCGCCGTCGAGCTTCACGTCGGCGCCCGCGGCCCACGGCAGGGCGAGCTCCGCCACCGCCGCGATGCTCGCCTTGGGCGTGGAGACCGCACCGCTCTCCGCCTTGAAGACGACCCATCCGCTCAGCCGGAGAGGGCAGTTGCCGGCGAAGGAGATCCGGACGACGCCTCGGTCATCGCGGGCGACCGCGAATGCGTGGGGCGCCTCGCCCTCGAGGAGCTTCGGCGTCGCGACCTCGACCGTCTGCGTCGCGCTCGGCGCCGGAGCCGCGGGTGTTGTGCCGCCCGCGGACTGGCTCGGCGGCGCCTGCTGGGGCCCGGGCTCGAGCCCCGCCACCGATCCCTGTCCCGCGATGCCGAGCGTCGCTTTCCCCCAGAATTGCGTCGCCACGGCCTCGGAATAGAGCCCTCGAATGAACTTCCCGGAGCCCGCGATGACCTTTTTGCCGGAGAGAGACAGCTCGACCTTCACCTCGACCTCCGCGTCGGCGTCGGGCTCCTCCTTCTGAATCGCAATGAAATGGAGGGGCTCGCCAACGCGATGCCGGGGCTTGCTCTGGACCTCCGGCGCCCATCCGAGATGGGCCGCCTTCTCAGCGTTCTCGCCGTGCCATGCCGGAGGCAAGAGGACCTTGGCCTTGCCCGCCTCCTCGAGCAGGCGCAGCAGCCATGCGAGGGTGACCGGGTGCGCGCTCTCCACCTTGCACGCAGCGGGAAGCTGGCCGGCCTTGTCGCCGAAGAGGTCGTGCGGCGCCTGCGCGACGCTGTTGATTCCCCACCAGGCCACCGAGTCGACGTATTGGTCGATTGGAATCTCCTTGTCGTCGGCCACCCCCTTGGGACGCCATTCCTTACGAAGGATCTCGCCCGCGCCGAAGCGCGTCTCGAGCGTCGTCTTGAGACCCGGCTTGGTCCACTCATTGAGGTGGCAGATGACCGTATTGCGCCATCGCGCTTGTACCAGATTCTGAAAGAACTTGCTCTTGTCCGGAGCGCGAAGCTCCACGTCGCCCGGGTCGATGAAGAGGTCGATTCCGCTCGCGACCTTGACGCGCGTGGTCCCCGCGGGGATCTCGACCGGCAGGGCCGTGATGCCGTTCGAGCCGTCGTAGGTGAGCGCGACTTTCTTCTCGAAGGCGCCACCGGAAAAGGTGAGCGTCAGCGGATAGCTCTTGGCTGGCGCGAGGTCCTGGTAATTGGCGATCCGCACTTCCGAGGCGAAGAAAGGCTTGCCTTTGGCCGCGGTGTCGAAGGCGAGCTGGTCCCCCGGGGATTCGCTCTTCGCGCTCATCAGCATGCGCAACAGGCGCCCGGCTGCCGGCGTGGACAGACTGCTTTTCAACACCTTGTCGCAGTCGGGAAGGGAATCGACGACCGACTTGAGCTCATCTGCCTCGAAGCAGTTGTCCTCGGCGCTCTCCTTCGTCTCTTTGAAGAAGTCTCCCGGAAGTCGAGCGTCCTCGGGCATGAGGTCGTTCAGAAAGTCGAGCAGGTCCTTCATGGACCCTTCGCCCGGCGTGAGCACCTCCCAGTGCAAGAAGCCCCTGCCGAAGTTGCTCTTCCGGTCGATGACGCCCACGATGTCGCCGGCCTGGATGCGGAGGAAGGGCACGTCGAAGGTGACGACCTGGTTTCTTTGAAGGCGCGAGTAGGCGTCCTTCAGGTCCACCTCTGGCTCTCTCAGGCATACGAGCGGCCGAAGGCCGCCGTCGCCGTCCGGTTCGAGCTCGAGCTGTTCCAGGTTCCCCAGTCGGTCCGCGTAGACCTGGTACGTCCCTCCATTGTCGAGCCTCGCCGCGACATCGTCCGTTGGTGCGAGCCATCGCCGCTCCCGGAAACGGGGAGAACGTGGGTCCACGACGGTTATCGAGCCGTAGCGCTGGATGAGCCGAGAGAGCCACGCGATGTCCCGCTCGAAGCCCGCTTGAGCGGTGGGGTCGAACCTCGGCGCGCGCAGGTGCATGCAGAGGCTGTAGAACACGCGGCTCGGAGGCTTCTCGTCGCTGCCCCCGCCTTGGCTCGCGATTACTTGGGCGACCTCGTGGCGAATGAGGACGAACCCGTTGTCGCTGCCCGTGAGCTGGCGCGCGAGCTCGTTCGGCTCGACGGCGTCGTCGCGCTTTTCCTCATCTTGTTCGCCCTGCGGATCGGGCAAGTGCGCGAAGCCGGGGAGGCGAAGCGCCACGACGTAGCCGGGCGCTAGAGCCCGAACCGGAACGCAGTCGGGCTGGTCGGCCGCCGGCGTCGGGGCACCGGAGGACTTGGGGGCCAGCAGGTGGATTCCCGTGTGGATGTTCTGGTGCTGGCCGATTGGGAAGAAGCCGCTGTGGAGGCGCTCGTTGAGAAAGAAATAGCGCTGAGGGCTGCCCGCGCATCCTTTCTCATCGAAAGGCAGGGAGATGGACGAGGTCACTTCCGCCACCAGGTCCGGCGGCACCTTTAGAGTCGGATCCTTCTTGTGAAAGAAATGGCCGCCGCTGTGCGTGCCGTGGTCGCAGTACAGCACGCCTTTCTTGGGCGAGCTCGGGTGAAGCTGGAAGAGCGCTCGCGCGCGAATGGCCGTCACGGTGCCGCGTGCTGCGGTCCAATCGTCGCCGGAGGCGAGGAGGCGAATGTAGTTGTGGCTGGGCTTGAGCTTCTCGATGAATCGGGAATCGTCCGCATCTTTCGGAGCAATGGGCTCGCCCAGCCCGAAATTGTGCGTGGCGTTTGGAGGCGTCGCAGGGTCCGCGATGACGACAAACAGCTCGTCGCGGCCGTCCTCCTCGATGATGAAATAGCCGATCACCAGGACGATGTGCTGAAGCCCGTCGGCATTGAAAGAAGAATTGGCGAGCGCCGTTGCGAACACCGCCGGATTTCGAGCGTCGATGGCGGAGAGGAGCCCGCAGCTCCAGAACTTGGCGATGAGGTAGTCGTTGTCTGACAGAAGGCGCTGGACCTCCGCGGCCCGCGCGCCGTCGCTCGCTGGCGCAAGCGGCGGCAGGAGCGAGCGATCAGGGTCGGGGAAGGTCAGGTCATTGAAGTTCTGCCTGAGCTGGTAGTGATCGAATGCCACCTCACCGTCGGGCGTGCGCAGGTCTCGCGCGAGGCCGCTCCTTCCGGTCCAGTGGGTGATGTAGGCGCTCTTGGGATCGTCGCAGGAGAGGAGCTTGTACCAGTTGTAAAGCATCGACGACGAGGTCCGGCCGCACCATCCGTTGCTGCCCGGCCCGTAATTCTGGCCCAGGAGGGGCACCTTGAGGATGCAGAGCTTCTTCGCCCGCGCGAGCACGGCAGGCGGCACCTCCCACTGGTCGAACGGATAGACGCGCTTCACAGGTCCGCCATTTTCGGCGACGATGCGCGCGCTCTCGTCGACTGCCCAGCTGGTCGCGTTCCCCTGAGCATCGAGGCGCGGGGTGCGCCGGTACGGGAATGCAAAGCGAATCGCCATCGAGTCCCCTCTACCTGAGCGAGCAACGCGACAGGCGCGGCGGCTTGAGACCGCTTACCTCTCGCTCATCACCTTTGATTGCGGCTGCGCTGAAGCCTAGCACGAGACGGGCTCGGGCACGCGAGGGAAGAAGCCGGGCATCGACTCGGGAGAAGGTGCGAGCCGCCGAGCCGGCCACCTGCCCGCGTCACGCCGTCGGCTTCACCCGAATCAGCACCTGCCCGTGCTTCACCTCCGAGCCATCGCGCACCAGAATCTCCGCGACGACCCCCGAGACCGGCAGCCCCGGCCCGCCATAGGCGATGGGGTTGAAGCACTTCATGACCTCGACCAGACCCAGCACCATTCCGGTGGACACCGAGCTCCCCACCGAAACATACGCGGGCGCATCGGGCTTGGGCCGCAGGTAAAAGACGCCCTCCGACGGCGCGGTCACGGTAATGACATCGGCGCCGGCATCGCCCGCTGCCAAAGCACCAGAATCTGTGCTCGCCTCCGACTCGGCCGCCTGCGCCGCCAGGACCGCGATTCGCAAGAGCGGCTGGTCATACTCCACCGGCGCGCGCATTTCGGCCACGAACCGCTCGACCACGAAGCCCTGAACGCCCAGCGGAAGCTGCACCCGGAGCGGGCGATTCAAGATGCGCAAGGAAGCGAAGCTCGCGAGCGCGCCCAGGTGAGCGCCGACCTCCGGCAGCCCCTCGACGATGCCCACGGCCGGCGAGCGGAGGAGAAATCCCCGCTGCGGAGCCTCGACGGCTTCAATGCGAGCGACGAGCCTCTCTTCCATGGAGCGTCGATCCTTTAGTGGAGGGGTCCGGCGGGTTGGAGCCTTACGGAAGCGGGCGGTCGTCGCGCAACATTTCCTCTCCCCCAACCCCCTCCCCGCTAGCGGGGAGGGGGCGAAGGGGGTGAGGTCAGCACTTCCAAGTCGTGCAGCGACCAGATGCGGGGGTTCTTCACCCGCCGGTAGCCAATGCTCTGGTAGCACGCGTCGACCAGCACCTCGAGATAAGCGCGAAGGTCGCTCGCGGCGACGATTTCGTCGGTGTCCATCTGGCTCGCCGCCCGATACGGGTCCATGTCCTTCGCGATGCGCTCCTCGGTCGCCTTCATGCCGGCCTCGATGCGCGCGCGCTCCTCCGGGTCGCCGGTGGCGATCTGGAAGTTGTCGTCGAGCCGGGCGCCGTAAGCGCCGATGGCGAGCGTGCGCCCCTCCATGACCGCCAGCCGCGTGACCGGCGTGGAGAGCTGCGCCACCGGGTCGTAGGGAAGGCCGGCCATGGCGTAGTAGCCCGCGCCCGAGGCCTTGCGCAAAAGCACCGTGAGCATGGGCACGGTGTTTGTGGAATTCGTGTAGATGAGGTTCGATCCGTACCCGAGCAGCCCCTCTTTCTCCGCTTCCCGGCCGATGTCGAACCCGCTGATATCCTGAAGCCAGAGAATGGGAATGCCGTCGTCGTTGCAGGCCCGGCTAAACGCCGAAACTTTGGCGATGCCCTCCTGGTACAGGATGCCGCCCGGCCGCGACCGCCCCGACTGCTTCGGGTGCGGCGTGAGCTGCTGGTTGTTGGCGATGATGCCCACGTAGAGGCCGTTGATGCGCCCGACGCCGGTCACCATCTCCTCGCCGATGTTCGCGAAGACCTCGCCGAAGAGCGACCGATCGACCAGCCGCGCGATGACCTGGCGCACGTCGTAGACCACGCGGTGGTCGGGGGGCAGGAGGCCGTCGAGCTCCTCCGGGGAGAAGCGCGGCGGGGCAGGCTCGGCGCCGAAGCGGTAATAGCCGGACGCGGTCGAAGGCAGGCGCGCCACTTCCTCGCGAACTTTGCGCAAAAGCGTCGCGTCATCGGGGACGCGCTCGTCGGCGCAGTTGGAGACGTGGACGTGGACGTCGGGCCCGCCGATGTCGAGCGAGGTGATGGCTTGAGCCTTCGCCCCTTTGATGAGCGCCGCGCCGGCTACCACCATGTACGCCTGCTCGGTCATGAAGACCTTGTCGCTGATGATGGGCATGTAGCCGCCGCCGGCGATGCAGTCCCCGAGCACGCCGGCGATTTGCGGGACGTGGCTCGCCGACAGGAGCGCGTTCATCTTGAAGATGTGCCCCGCGCCCGCCTTCCCTGGGAACGTCGCCGCCTGCTCGGGCAGGAACAGGCCGGAGCAGTCCACGAGGTAGACGACCGGCAGCCGCAGCCGGAGCGCCATCTCCTGCGCCCGTTCGATCTTCTCGGGCGTGCGCGGCCACCACGAGCCGGAGGCGACGGTGTTGTCGTTGGCGATGACCACTACCGCCCGGCCCTGGACGCGAGTGAAGCCGCACAGGACGCCGGCCGACGGCGAGGTGCGCGCCTCCTCGCCAAAGGTCTTGCCGAAGTTCACGAAGGTATTGACCGGGAAGAAGCGCGTGCCCGGGTCCTTGAGCGCGTCGATGCGCTCCCAGCTGGTCATCTTCCCCTTGGCGTGCACGCGCTCGACGTACGCGGGGCCCCAGCCCGCTTTCACCTCGGCCACCCTCTGGGAGAGCAAGGCGTTGAGCTTGCCCATGCGCTCGCGGTTCGCGGCGTAATCGGCGGGCGGCACGGCCTGCTCAATGGGCGCGCCCACGGGTCGCAAGATGACTTTGGCCATGGCGCTTGCCTCGAAGCGTCTCTACAGGACGCGAGCGACGGTCCCCGTGTCGTATTGGCCGGCCGCGAACCCGGGGTCGCTCAGGAGCTTCAAATGCGCCGGGATGGTGGTCTTGATGCCGCCGATGCGAAAGTGCTCCAGGGCGTCGAGCATTCCGCGGCGCGCCGTCTCGCGGTCGGGGCCGTGCACGATGAGCTTGCCGATCATCGAGTCGTAATAGGGAGGAATTCGGTACCCGGCCCGGACATGGCTGTCGAGCCGGAGCTCGACGCCCTTCGCCTCCTTGGGCGGCTCGAAGACCTCGACGACGCCAGGGGAGGGCGCAAAGCCGCGCGCCGGGTCCTCGGCGTTGATGCGGCACTCGATGGCGTGGCCCGTCAGGCGGATGGCCTCCTGCCGAAACGAGAGGCGCTCGTTGGCGGCGACGCGGATCTGCTCCTGGACGAGGTCGAGGCCGGTCACGAGCTCGGTCACCGGGTGCTCCACCTGGAGGCGGGTGTTCACCTCCATGAAGTAGAGCCGCCCCTCGGGGTCGCGCAAGAACTCCATAGTCCCCGCGCCGACGTAGCCCACGGCCTGGGCGCCGCGGCAGACCCTGGCGCCCATCTCCTGGCGCTCGCGCTCGGAGATGACCGCGCTCGGCGACTCCTCGATCAGCTTCTGGTGGTTGCGCTGGACCGAGCACTCGCGCTCGCCGAGGTGGACGGCGTTCCCGAAGGCGTCGGCCATGAACTGGAACTCGATGTGCCGGCCGCCCTCGATGTACTTCTCGAGGTAGAGCTCCGGGTTGCCAAACGCGCTCTGGGCCTCGGCCGATGCGGTCCGGAACTGCTGGCCGAACGTCTCCTCGTCGCGGCAGACGCGGATGCCCTTGCCGCCGCCGCCGGCGGTGGCCTTCAAGAGCACTGGGAAGCCGATGTCGCGCGCCAGCGCCAGGGCGTCCGCCTCGCCGGCGACCACCCCTTCGGACCCGGGGATGATAGGCAGGCCGGCGGCCTGCATGGTCCGCCGCGCCGTCGCCTTGTCGCCCATCAGGGCAATGACGCCCGGAGAGGGGCCGATGAAGGTGAGCTTGAGCTGCCGGCACAGCTCGCTAAAGAGCTCATTCTCGGAGAGAAACCCATACCCGGGGTGAATGGCCTGCGCCTCAGTCTGCTCCGCGGCCTGCAGGATGGCCTGCATGTTGAGGTAGCTCTCGGCGCTCCGCGGGCCGCCGATGCAGACCTTTTGGTCGGCGAGCTCGAGGTGCGGCGAGGCCGCGTCGGCCTCCGAGTAGACCGCCACCGACGCGATGCCCATGGCCTTGCAGGCGCGGAGGACGCGCAGCGCGATCTCGCCCCGGTTCGCGATGAGGATTTTCTTGAACATGCCCGAGGGACTGGTCCGCCGCCCGTGGCGGTTTGGGAAGATAGGCTTCGGCTCGATCGATGGTCAAGCGGGCGTGGACTTCCTCGCCGTGTATCCAAGCTCAGGCAACGTCGTTGTGCCAATCGTCTGCCCCTCGAAGGGACAGGTCACCGATTCTGGGCGGCGCCGCCTCGCGTCGCGCGTTCGCTCCTCGAGTACGCTCTGTGAAACGGGAGCGGGACGGGAGGCTCCGGAGAAGCCATGCCAGCGGTCCGATCTTCTGAGCTCCCGCTGGATGAGTGTTCGACCGCTATACTATCCCCATGGTCTTTCGAGGGATGACCCCAGCACGCGATGGCGCGCCTTCGGTCGGGCCCACCGCTCGCTCGCTTGGCATCCGCGTGCCGAACGATGTTCAGCCGGACGGGCGCGGTCGGGTCGCGCCTCGGGGTGGCGGGATGTCGGTCGCTCTCGCGTCCGTGTGGAATCTACCCAACCACCGCCGGCCCCTTGGGATGGGCCGAGGCTCGTCCGGCCCTCGAACCAATCATGTCTTCTCGTTGGCAAAGGCGTGCATCTATTCAGCAGCGCTCGGTGTTCGACCCGATCCCCCCGACCAGCTCGAGCACGCGCTGGTCGAGCCCACCGCTCCCATTTCTCTCGCGGAGTTCGAGATTCGACTCGCGAGCACCAGGCTCGACTGGAGGCGCGTATGGCCGAGGTAAGCGCACGATTGAACGCATATCTCGTTCTCGAAAGGCAGATGTTGGCGCTCGACGAGAAAGGAGACCCTCTCGCTGACGCGCTCCGCGACGCAATGGATCCTATATGGCATTCGCTCACGAAGGACGAGCACGAGCTCCTGAATGAGCGCTCGATCGTCGGCGCTGTCGAGCCCCGCGGGTCTCCTCCATGGTTGGCGCTCGCTCTCGATACCAAGGCTCTCGTCGTGCCACCTGTTGATCCGGAAGTCGAGAGAACATCCAACCCGATCCACGCAGACGACTGGAGGTGTGCAGCGTGACCACCGTACTGCTGGGATCCAACAGCTTCGTCGATTGTCAGACTCTCGTCGCCTTTGGACAACATCAGCTCCTCAGCGTGGCCACTGATCCACTCCGGGTGACGTTATCGACCCCTCCCGACCTACCGTCCGGACGCGCCGTGCATGTCCTTGAAAATGAGAAGGGACCTGCCTCGTCGACCCATGCTCGCCTCGTGACAAGCGACAATAGCGTAGCCATCTTCTGGGACTCCGTGCCGCTTCTGATTGCAATTCTGCTTGATAGCGCAAACAAGACCGTTAGTTTGAGGCTCGATTTACGGCCGTTGGGAATCGGGCTCTTCGACGATTCCTCGGCTCTTCACATTGGAATGAATCACTTCTCGGGGAACCGAATCACGGGCAGCTCGGCTGCGATTGTGCTCGGCTAGCCCCGGCTAGCCCCGGACGACCCTTGGAGCTCTCGACTCGGCTGAGGAGCGCGCGGAGGGCGACCGCTCGTCTGGCCATCGGAAAGCACCGCTCGCGCCGCAGGTCGCTCGCGACCTGAGCGGGCCGTCTGCCCCGCAATGGCGCGAAACTCCGTTGTGGCTCGCCGGCGCGGGGTCGCATATTAGTGGCTGTCTCGCGGCGGCCCGCCCGGCCTCGCGACAAGCTCCCAACCGCGGACCTCCATGCTCGCCGAAAAAATCCTCCAAGGTGACATCCGCGCCGCCAGCCGGCTGATGCGGCACATCGACGACGGCGCTTCCTCCTCCATCGGCGAGCTCCAGGCCTTGTTCGGCCGCACGGGGCGCGCTCGGATCATCGGCATCACCGGCAGCCCCGGCGCGGGGAAGAGCACTCTCACCGACGCGCTCATCCGCACCTACCGAGCGCAGGGCAAGACCGTCGGCGTCGTCGCCGTCGACCCGACCAGCCCCTTCACGGGCGGCGCCATCCTCGGCGACCGGATCCGCATGCAGGACCATGCCACCGATGCGGGCGTCTTCATCCGGTCGCTCGCCACCCGCGGCAGCCTGGGCGGGCTTTCTCGCGCCACCTCCGACGTGGTGCGGGTGCTGGACGCCATGGGCAAGGACATCGTGCTCGTCGAGACGGTCGGCGTGGGCCAGGACGAGGTCGACGTCGCGCGCCTGGCGCACACCACCATTGTGGTGGTCGTCCCCGGGATGGGCGACGACGTGCAGGCCATCAAGGCCGGCATCCTGGAGGTTGCGGACGTGTTCGCGGTGAACAAGGCCAATCGCGACGGCGCCGACCGCGCGGTCCGCGAGCTCAAGCAGATGCTCGAGCTGCGCCGGGCGGTGGACCCGAAGGCCGCCTTCGCCTCGCACTCGTCGGCGTCGGGCCCGACCGCGCCCGCCGACGGCTGGGAGCCGCCCGTCGTGAAGACCGTGGCGGTGCGCAACGAGGGCGTCGCCGAGCTCGTCGCCGCCGTCGACGCGCACCACGCGGGGCTCATCGCCTCCGGGGAGATCAGCCGGCGAGAAACGGCGCGGGCGAAGACCGAATTCGTCGCGCTGCTCCGCGAGCGGCTGCTCGAGGGCGCCCTGGCCGCCCTGGCCGAGGTCGGGACGCTCGACGAGATCGCCGGGCGGATCGCCCGGCGCGAGCAGGACCCGTACGCGCTCGGCAGCCAGCTCGCGCAAAAGCTGGGCGATCGGCCCTTGCGCCGGGGCTCGGAATGAGCGGCCGGCCTCTGCGCGCCGAGGACGAGCGGCGGGTCGCCGAGCTCGAGCGCATCCTCGGCATCGCGCTCCCCGACCGCGAGCGGGCGCTCGCCTCGCTCACGCACAAGAGCTACCTCAACGAGCACCGCGAGCAGGCCCGCGAGGACAACGAGCGGCTCGAGTTCCTGGGCGACGCGGTCATCGACCTGGCGGTCTCGCACCGGCTCATGGAGCGCTTCCCCGCGGCCCAAGAGGGAGAGCTCTCGAAGCTGCGGGCGGCCATCGTGAACGAGGAGGGGCTGGCAGCGGTCGCTCGCTCCGTTGGGCTGGGGGCGGTGCTGGTTTTGGGCAAGGGCGAGGCACAGAGCGGCGGCCACGAGCGGCCCTCGGTCCTCGCCGACGCGCTCGAGGCGGCCATCGGCGCCGTCTACCTGGCGCACGGCATGGGCGAGGTGCTCCAGCTCGTCGACCGGCTGTTCGGCGAGGTCATCGACCGCGCCCAGCGGGCGCTGGCCCGGGACTACAAGACGCTGCTCCAGGAGGCGGTGCAGGCGCGGTTCAAGGTCGCGCCGCGCTACCGGGTCGTCCAGGAGACGGGGCCCGACCACCTCAAGACGTTCTGCGTCGAGGTCGAAGCCGGAGGAGAGCGGCTCGGCAGCGGGGAAGGACGCTCGAAGAAGGACGCCGAGCAGGCCGCCGCCCACGAGGCCTTGGGCCGGCTCGCCCTGCCACCCTCCGAGGCTGTCCAGAAGCCCGCGCGCGAGGAGTGAAAGCTTCGACCGGGTTGTCGGCGATGGCGCGGCCCGCTAGAGTTCGCCGCTTGCGCGCTCCAAATCCATGAGAGGGAGGCCCTCGCCATGCAGCGTCTTGCATTTGTCCTGATCTTCGCCGCCGCGACCTCGGCCGGCGCCGCCGAGGCGCCCGCTGCGAAGGCGCCCGCGGCGAAGGCACTGAAGCCCGCCGCCGCGAAGAGCGCCGTCAAGTGGACCGAGCGCGCGGCTCAGGGACAGGACCTCTATGCCACGCTGAAGACGAGCCTGGGCGACATCGAGCTGAAGCTGTTCGCCAAGGACGCGCCGAAGGCCGTGGAGAACTTCGTGGGCCTGGCGGCCGGCGAGAAGGAGTGGACCGACCCCCGGACCGGCTCGAAGACCACCCGGCCCCTCTACGACGGGACCGAGTTCCACCGGGTCATCCCCGAGTTCATGATCCAGGGCGGCGACCCTCTGGGCCAGGGCACCGGCGGGCCCGGCTACAAGTTCGAGGACGAGTTCCAGAGCGGGCGCTCCTTCGACAAGCCCTGCCTGCTCGCCATGGCCAACTCGGGGCCGAACACCAACGGCAGCCAGTTCTTCATCACCGAGGTACCGACCGAGTGGCTGAACGGGCGTCACACCATCTTCGGCGAGGTCATCAACGGCTGCGAGCTGGTGGGCAAGATCGCCCGCTCCCGAGCCGCAGCCGAGGCCGGGCTGCTCCCCGCCCGTGTGAAAATCGAGAAGATCGTGCTCTCGACCAAGCCCTAGCGGGCGGCGGACGCGCCCTGGCTATGCTTTAGGAACCGAACGCAGCGAATGCCGAGCTTGGAGGAACCCGCTTTGCCAGCGGGCAAGCCTCCAGTAGCTCTCGAAAGGAAAGACCGATGGGAATGATGGATGAAGCGCGCGCAGGCAAGGACCTCTTCGCCACGTTCAAGACTTCCATGGGCGACATCGTGGTGAAGCTCCTCGCCAAGGACGCGCCCAAGACCGTGGAAAACTTCGTGGGCCTGGCCAACGGCGAGAAGGAGTGGACCGACCCCCGCACCGGCAAGAAGACCACCGCGCGGCTCTACGACAGCACGGTCTTTCACCGCGTCATCCCCGACTTCATGATCCAGGGCGGCGACCCGCTCGGCCAGGGCACCGGCGGGCCGGGCTACCGCTTCGAAGACGAGTTCCAGAGCGGCCGGAGCTTCAACAAACCCGGGCTCCTCGCCATGGCGAACGCGGGCCCGAACACCAATGGCAGCCAGTTCTTCATTACCGAGGTGCCGACCCCGCACTTGAACAACCGGCACACCATCTTCGGCGAGGTCGTGAAGGGCTTCGACCTCGTCCTGAAGATCGCCCGGGCCGGCAACGGGAAGGTCGCGCTGAAGGCGGTGGAGATCTCCACCGCTCAGCCGTAGAGACTTCATGACCTATCGCTCCGGCTTCGTGGCCATCGTCGGCCGGCCCAACGTGGGCAAATCCACGCTCCTCAACCGGCTCATCGGTGAGAAGCTGGCCATCGTCTCGCCCAAGCCGCAGACCACACGGAACCGGGTCCTGGGCGTCCTCACGAGGCCGGACCACCAAATCGCTTTCCTGGACACCCCGGGAATCCACCGGGCCAAGGGCGCGCTCAACCGGCTCATGGTGGAGACCGCGCTCTCGGCCATCCCCGAGGTGGACGCGGTGCTCTTCCTCATCGAGGCCGCCGTCCGCGGCGACGGCAGCGTCGACGTGGGCGAGGGGAACCGGCTCATTCTGCAGCGCCTCGAGCGGGCGAAGAAGCCGGTGGTCCTCGCCATCAACAAGATCGACGCGCTCGAAAAGAAGTGGCTCCTACCCATCATCGACGCCTACCGCCGGCTCTTCCCCTTCGCGGAGATCCTGCCTTTGAGCGCTCTCGAGGGCGACGGGGTGGAGCTGTTGGAGAGCCGGCTCGCCGAGCTGCTGCCCGAGGGCCCGGCGCTCTTCCCGGAGGACATGATCACCGACCAGGCGGAGCGTTTCCTGGTCGCCGAGCTCATCCGCGAGCAGATCCTGCGCCACTGCCGGGAAGAGGTGCCGTACTCCACGGCGGTGGTGGTCGACCACTTCGACGAGAGCGAGCGCGAGCCGAAGGCCCCAGCGCCCAAGGGCCGCCTGGCGGGGCTCCTGCGAATCGACGCCACGGTCTTCGTGGAGCGCGACTCTCAGAAGGCCATCGTCATCGGCAAGGGCGGCCAGATGCTGAAGAAGATCGGCGCCGCGGCGCGCGCGGAGATCGAGCGGCTGCTCGGCGCGCACGTCTACCTGG
This sequence comes from uncultured delta proteobacterium, assembly GCA_963772225.1. Taxonomy (GTDB): domain Bacteria; phylum Myxococcota; class Myxococcia; order Myxococcales; family UBA5297; genus CAVYWD01. Next base: position 465,936 of record CAVYWD010000002.1, read on the forward strand.
CCCTGCTGGTCAAAGTGGAGCGACGGTGGAGCGAGCGCCGCGAGGCGCTGCGCCGGATGGGCTACGCGGGCGGGTAGGCGGCGCGCGGGCATTTCGTTGTTTCCAGGGAAGTTCTTCGAGCGCTGGTCCCGCCGGTTCGCGGAAGGGCCCAGCGACGAAGGCGCGAGGTCGCGGGGCCGGTCTGCCTCCGCTCGTCGCCTCATCGCCGCGAGGGGCCTTGCCCTTCTCAAGACCACCGAGAGTCGAGCCATGAGCTCCGAGTCCTCCCCAGAGCGCGCCGCGCCGAACGGCCCACGCCCCATCGTCGCCATCGTGGGCCGGCCCAACGTCGGCAAGAGCACGCTGTTCAACCGCGTCGTCGGCCATCGCCTGGCCATCGTGGAGGACGTCCCCGGCGTCACCCGCGACCGCAACTACGCCGACGCCGAGTGGGAAGGGCGCCACTTCACCGCGGTCGACACCGGCGGCTTCCTGCCCGAGACCGAAGACGAGCTCCTCCGGCGCGTGCGCGACCAGGCGCGGCTCGCCATCGACGAGGCCGCCGCCGTGGTGCTCGTCGTCGACGGCCTCTCGGGCCTCACCGCCGCCGACCAGGAGATCGCCTCGATGCTGCGCAAGAGCGGCAAGCCGCTCGTGCTCGCGGTCAACAGAATCGACAGCTCGCGGCGCGAGGAGGAGGAGTTCTTCACCGACTTCTACCGGCTGGGCGTCGAGGCGACCTTCGCGGTCTCGGCCGAGCACGGCCGCGGCGTCTCGGAGATGATGGACACGCTGGTGAAGCTGTTGCCGCAGGCCGCGCAGGAGGAGGAGCCGGAGGAGGGCCGCCCCTGCCGCGTGGCCATCGTCGGGCGGCCCAACGTGGGCAAGAGCACGCTCATCAACCGCCTGCTGGGCGAGGAGCGGTTCGTCGCCTCCGACCTGCCCGGCACCACCACCGACCCGCTGGACGCCCGCCTCGAGCACCGCGGCCAGACGTTCGTGCTCACCGACACTGCGGGCATCCGCCGCAAGCGCTCCATCGCCGCGAAGCTGGAGCAGTTCAGCGTCATGCGCGCGCTCACGACCATCGACCGCGCCGACGTGGTCATCCTGGTCCTCGACGCGCTCGAGCCGGCGGTAGATCAGGACGCCAAGCTCGCCGCGGTCGCCCTGGAGAAGGGCAAGGCCATCGTCCTTTTCGTCAACAAGTGGGACTGCATCGAGTCGGTGCAGAAGGGCAAGGAGGTGAAGGAGGAGCTCGGCATCCGCCTGCCGTTCATCGACTGGGCGCCGGTCCTCTACGGCTCCGCCAAGACGGGGAGCCACGCCTTCGACGTGCTCCGCGCGGCGGGCGAGCTCTTCGAGCAGCAGACCTCCCGGGTCCCGACGCCGCAGCTCAACCAGTTCCTGGGGGCCGTCGTCGACGCCCACCCGGCGCCGCTGGCGCCCGGCGGGCTCCCGGTGCGGCTCTACTACATCGCCCAGACCGGCACTCGGCCCCCCACCTTCACCATCGCGACCAACCGGCCGGACTTCGTCGTCGACTCGTATCGGCGGTTCATCATCAACCGCATGCGCGAGTCGTTCGGGTTCAAGGTGCCCGTGCGGCTCATCTTCCACGCCAAGTCCAAGCGCCCGTTCACGCCCAAGCTGCGGCGATGAGCGGAGCGCCCGGCGCTGCGGCTCAGGGCACGGCCCAGCCCATCTCGGCGAGGAAGCTCGTGTACGACGGGAAGCCGTCGGCGGCGAAGCTGGACGTCAGGTACCGGACCTGGCCGGAGAGCGTGAGGCCTCGCCAGACGCGGGCGCGCACGCCCAAGCCCAGGTAGGCCCCGTAGGTCGAGGCGGTCGCCGTCTGGCCCAGGCGCGAGGCGTACTGGAAGGAGAGCCCCGCGCTCGCGAAGGGGACGAGCGGGACGAGGTCCAGCCCGGCCTGCACTCCCGCGGTCGCGGTGAGGGCGGAGATTCGCGCGCCCCCTGGCTCCGACAGCGCATGCACCGCGCGCTCGGCGCCGAGCTCGAGCCTCAGCCGCGGGTCCACGGCCAGCCGCGCGCTCAGCCCGTAGGCGAGCGCCGCGTCGACCTGGCTGCCGGCGGGCAGCGAGAGGCCTACCCGCGCGCTCGCCTCGACCTCGGCGCCCGCCGCTCGCGCCGGCTCGACCGCGGCAGCGGCCAGCAGCGCGAGCGCGGCTCGAGGAAGGAGACGGGTCACAGCGGGCGATCGTGAAGGCCGCACAGACCCGCGTCAAGGCGACGTGCGAGGGCTCGAAGCGCCAATTCTTCGGGCGGGGTAGGCCGGCCGAACTCGTTGACGGGCGCGCGCAACCCCCCTAAAGTCCGCGCCACTTTGGAAGACTTGTCGCTGGAGGAGTCGCCACCTTGACTACCGAGAGGCTGAGCCGCAAGGAGATTCGGGAGCCTGATCCATTCGTGCGCGTCACCAGCGCCTTTTGGGCCAAGATGGTGGGTCACCAGAAGGTCGTGGGCCTAGGCCTCCTGGCCGCCGTGGTCGCCACCGTCGCGGTCCTGCTGATCGCGCACTTTTCCCAGGGCCGAGCCAACGCCGCGAGCGCGGCGCTGGGGCGCGCTCTGGAGCTGAGCCGCCGCGGCATCGCCGGGTCGCTCGAGCCCGGCCAGGACGAGCGCGCGGAGAAGTTCCCGTCTGCCAAGGCGAAGAGCGAGGCCATCGCCAAGGAGCTCGAGGCGGTGCGAGCGCAGTTCCCGGGGAGCGACGCCGCCCGCACCGCGCTCGTCTTCCTGGGCGACGCGCAGTTCCAGAGCGGGAACCTCGACGCCGCCCAGAAGAGCTACGACGAGTACCTCGCCGACGCGCGCGCGGGCGAGCCGTTGCGCGGCGTGGCGCTGCAGGGCCTGGGCTACACCTTCGAGGCCAAGAAAGACCTGGCGAAGGCTCTAAACGCGTTCGAGAAGATGGGCCAAGAAGCCGCGGGCGACCCCGCCAAGGCCGAAGCCTCCTATGAGCGAGCGCGCATCCTCGAGCTGCAGGGCAAGAAGCAGGAGGCCGCCGAGGGCTACCAGAAGGTGAAGGACGACTTCAAAGAGACCCAGGTGGCGCGCACCGCGGGCGACCGGCTCGTCCTCCTGGCCGCTCAGGGCGTCGCGCTCCCCGGGCCCGAGAAGAAGCCCGACGCGAAGGCCGAGACCGCCAAGGCCTCCGCACAGCCCGCGCACTAGGAGGGGCCAGGTCCGTCATGGCGAAGCCCGCGCTCGTTCCGGCCCTCGGGGCCCTGATCCTCTTCGGCGGAGCCACGGGCTGCGCCGGCGCCTCGTCCAAGCTGGGCGCCTATTTCGCGTCCAACAAGAGCGGTCTTCCCGCGACCGAGCGGGTCTTCGAGATCGACTGGTGGGCCCGCGCCGACCAGACCTTTGGGGTGCCGTTTCAGCCCATCGAGCTCGGGAGCCCTGACATCGACCCCCGGTCCGGCGCGGTCTTCGTCGCCACCGACGACGGTCGTGTCCACGCCTTCGACCGCGCAGGGCAGCCTCTCTGGAGCTACGAGGTCGGCGGCACTTTCGACGCGGGCCCCACTTACGCCGACGGCCGCGTCTACGTCTCGAGCGCCAAGGGCAAGCTGCTCGCCCTGGACTCGGCGAGCGGGCGGTTCCTGTGGGCCTACGCCACGGGCGACGAGCTGGTGACCCAGCCCGCGGTGGGCGGCGGCATGGTCTTCGCCACCGGCAGCTCGGACACGCTCTTCGCGGTCGACCAGGAGACCGGAGCCTGGAAGTGGCAGTACCGCCGCGAGGCGCCCGGCGAGTTCACCATCCGCGGCGCGGCCCGGCCGTTCTTCGCCGGCGGGCAGGTCTTTGCCGGATTCGCGGACGGCCACGCGGTATGCCTGTCCGCCGCGGACGGCACCGTGCGCTGGCTCAAGGATTTGGGCCAGGGCAAGCAGTACGCCGACGTCGACGCCGGGCCCCTCGCCGACGAGTCGGGGCCGGTCTACTTCGCCTCGTTCGGGACCGGCGTTTTCGCGCTCGATCGAGACACGGGCGCCATCGGGTGGACCGTCGCGCTGCCCGGCGTCACGGCGCTGGCGCTCGAGCCCGGGGGCGGGCGGCTTTACGCCGGGGGCGCGGGGTTCCTGAACGCCCTGGAAGCGGCCGACGGCAGTGCGCGCTGGAAGCTCTCAATCGGGCCCGAGCGAGCCATCACCGGGCTGTCGAGCGCCAACCACCTCCTGCTGGCGTCCACGGGCTCGGGGCCGCTGCTCTTCATCGACGCCGGCACCGGCGAGCTGCGCCGCTCGTTCAACCCGGGGCACGGCATCTCGGCTTCCTCCACGACTCGGCCCGGCCACGCGCTGATTCTGTCCAACCGCGGTTACGTCTACGCGCTCGACGTCACCGCCTGGGGTCGAAAGTGATGCCGCGCCGCGTCCGCGTTGTCGCGGCGCTGATCCGGCGCGGAGCCGCCGTCCTCGTTCAGCAGCGGCCGCCAGGCTCTTCGCGCGGGCTGCTCTGGGAGTTTCCCGGCGGCAAGGTCGAGCCGGGGGAGACCGATGCCCAGGCCCTCGCGCGCGAGTGCCGCGAAGAGCTCGGGGTGGAGGTCGAGGTGGGCCTCGCCGCGGCGCAGAACCTCCACGCCTACGCCGACCTGGAGGTCGAGCTCGCCCTCTACGAGTGCAGCGTGCTGAGCGGCGAGCCCAGGGCGCTGGGCGCGCACGCGCTGCGCTTTCACCCGGCCTCCGCGTTGGCGGAACTCGAGTTCTGCGAGGCCGACAAGCCGTTCCTCGGCCGCCTCGGCCAAGGGCCCAGCTCCCCCCGCTCCCACGGAGGCACGATGATTCCGCTGGTGAAGAAGCTCATCCGCGACGTCCCCGACTTCCCGAAGAAGGGCATCGTCTTCAAGGACGTCACGCCGGTGCTGGGCGACCCCGAGGCGTTCCGGCAGGCGGTGGACGCGCTGGTCGAGCGCTACCGCGGCCGCGGCATCCAGAAGGTCGTGGCCATCGAGTCGCGCGGTTTCCTCTTCGGCGCGCCCCTCGCGTACCGCCTGGGCACCGGCCTGTGCATCGTGCGCAAGCCGGGCAAGCTGCCCTACAAGGCGGTCCGCGAGACCTATGCCCTGGAGTACGGCACCGACGCCCTGGAGATGCACGTCGACGGCGTCGCTCCGGGCGAGTCGGCGCTGGTGGTGGACGACCTCTTGGCCACCGGCGGCACGGCGGAGGCGGCGGGCAAGCTCGTCCGTCGCCAGGGCGGCCAGGTGGCGGGCTTCGCGTTCGTCATCGAGCTCGGCTTCCTGAAGGGGCGCGAGCGCCTGGGCTCCGACCAGGTCTTCTCGCTGATCGCTTACTAGAAGCCTTCGCGCTGGCGCCTATGGCGCCGGGCGCGCCATCGACCGCGCGGCGGGCCGGCGGCTCCATGGAACGAAAGCTCATCTTCAGCCTCCAGGCCGTTCAGATGGGGCTTTTGGACGCGCGCGACCTGGTGGAGGCCGGGCTCGCCTGGACGCGGGGCGACGCCGAGGACCTGCGCGAGGAGATCGTCCGGCGCGGCAATATCAGCCGGGAGCACGCCGCGCTGCTCGACCAGACGGTGGAGCTCATCGCTCGCCGCGCGCGAGTGGGCGCGGCGGCGCCGGCGCGGGACGGTGAGCGCCGAGCGCTCGAGAGCCTGGGCGGCGCGCCGGAGCCCACTCCGAGCTCGAACGCCGCTGCGGGCCCACCGCACCCGTCGTCGGCCGTTCAGGTCACGCCCGAGCACGCCGGGCGCTATGCGGTCCGCGGCGAGCGCGGGCGGGGCGGCATCGGGCGGGTGCTGGTTGCGTTCGATGAGCACATCGGCCGGGAGATCGCCATCAAGGAGCTCCTGGGCCCCGCCCAGGGAAGCTCCACGGGATCGCCCAGCGAGAGGCCCGGCGCCGAGCGCTTCCTTCGCGAGGCGCGGCTCACCGGCCAGCTCGAGCACCCGTCCATCGTCCCGGTTTACGAGGTGGGGCGCCGAGCCGACGGGACGCTCTACTACGCCATGCGCCTGGTGCGCGGGCGCACCCTGGAGAAGGCGCTGAAGGACTGCGCCTCGGTCGACGAGCGCCTCGGGCTGCTGCCGCACTTTGCGAACCTCTGCTCGGCGGTTGCGTACGCGCACAGCCGCGGCGTGCTGCACCGGGACCTGAAGCCGCAGAACGTGATGATCGGCGAGTTCGGCGAGACCGTGCTGCTCGACTGGGGCCTGGCGAAGATCAAGGGCTCGAGCGACGACGAGGACCGCCGGTTCGCCCGGCAGCTCGAGGCGCTGCGCGAGGTGGCGGCGGGCCACACCGTCGCCGGCGAGGCGCTCGGGACACCGGAGTACATGCCGCCGGAGCAGGCCTGGGGCGAGCTCTCGCGGGTGGACGAGCACAGCGACGTCTACGCTCTGGGCGCGGTCCTCTACGAGCTCCTGACCGGGCGAGCGCCGTTCACCGGCGAGATGGCCTTCGAGGTCATCGGCAAGGTGCAGCGCTACGGCGACGGGCGCGAGGCGCTGCCGGCGACCCGGTCGCTGGAGCCGCGCGCGCCCCGCGAGCTGTGCGCCATCGCCGAGAAGGCGCTCGCCGCGCGGCCCGAGGCCCGTTACCCGAGCGCCAAGGCGCTGCTCACCGACGTGGGCTCGTTCATGGCAGGCCGGCGGGTCGAGGCCTACGAGTACGGCTCGATCGAGCTTCTGCGGAAAGTCGTGCGACGAAACCCCGCGGTCGCCGCCCTGGTCGCGCTGCTCGCGCTCGTCCTGGTGGTCGGCACTCCCGTGCTCCTGCGCGCCCTGCGCACCGCCCACTTCGAGCGCGCGCTGGCCGAGGCGAGCGAGCGGCTGGTGCATCGCCACCTGGCGGCGGCTTACGAGGAGAAGGCGGCCTTCTTGGCCGAGCAGAAGGACTTCTTGGCCGCGCGGATCTTCGCGGCGGCGGCGCTGCGCGAGAGCCCGTTCAACCCGCTGGGCCGGCACGCCGAGCCGGCATCGGCAGCGAGCGACGAGGGCGTCTCGCAGCTCGCCTCCCTGCAATCCACGCTCGCCGCCGCGGACGAGCATCGCCTCGTCCGACACGCGCAGTCGCTCCCTCGCCACTCGTCCAGCGTGGCCGCCGTCGCCTTCTCTCCCGATGGGGCCACCGTGGCCACGGCGAGCTACGACGGCTCCGTTCGCCTGTACAACGCCGCCACTGGAGCGAGCGGGCCCGTGCTCGACGCGAAGGCGGGCGCCGTCCTCGCGCTGGCGTTCTCGAAGGACGGGCGCCTTCTCGCCACCGCCGGCTCCGGGCCCGACGTGCAGCTCTGGTCAGTTCCGGAGGGCGCGAAGGTCGCCTTCATCGCCACCGGGCCGACCGGCGGCGATGGGCTCGCCTTCTCACCCGACGGCCAGCTCCTCGCGCTGGTGGGGCGCGACTGGACGGTGCGGCTGCTGGACGTGGCCACCCAGCGCGACACGGGTCCCTTGGCCCTCCTCGCCGGCGCCCACGACGGCACCTCGGCAGTGCTGGCCTTCGACCCGCAGAGCAGCGCGCTCGCGGTCGGGCAGCCCACCGGCGAGATCGAGCTCTACGATGTCCGCCGGCGAACCCTGACCGCCGCGCTGCGCGGCCACGAGCGGGCGATCCGCGCGCTGGCGTTCGCTCCCAAAGGCGACCGGCTCCTGTCGCTCAGTGAAGATCACACCGTGCGGCTCTGGAGCGCCGCGACCGGGAAGGAGCTCGACCTGTTGCCCTTGGGCGAGCTGCGCGCCGGGGCGATGGCCGCGCACTTCCAGGGCGACGCGCCGGACCTCGTCGCGCTCACGAACGACGAGGTCGTCGAGCTCTGGGACATGACCTCGAGCCGGCGCGTCGCCGTCCTGAGGGGGCACGACGGGACGGTGCGGGCGCTCGGCCTCTCTGCGGACGGGAGCCGGCTCGCCACCGCCGGAGTCGATCAGCGCGTGCATTTGTGGGACGTGAGCCCCAAGGACCCGCTGCGTCTCTCGGGCCACCGGGGCTCGGTGGTCTCGCTCGCGGTAGCGGACGGCGGCACCCTGGCGGCCACAGCCTCGAAGGACCACACGGTGCGGCTGGTACGGCTGCCGGGCGGCGACCTGCTAGGGGCCTTCGAGGCGAGCCAGGACGAGCTGACGGCGGTGGCCCTGAGCTCCGACGGCAAGGTCATGGCCGCGGCCGGCCGGGACGGCGTGGTGCGGCTGTTCAGTCCGGCGGAGCGCAAGCCCATCGCGGTGCTGCCGGGCCGCTCGACTCGCGGCGCCAGCTTGGCGCTGTCGGCCCGCGGGGACCTCGTCGCGGTCTCCGGAGGCGGCGCCGTTCGGATCTGGGACGCCTCGCCCACGTCGGCCCGGGAAGCCTCGGTGAGGGAGATCGACGCCCCCGACGGCGCGGCGGGGCTCGCGTTCTCTCCCGACGGGAGCCTCCTCGCCGTGGCGGGCGACCGCCGCGTGCGGCTCATCGCGCTCGCTGACGGCGCGGTTCGGCTTACCCTGGACATCCCCGAGCGCGCCCGCGCCGTCGCGTTCAGCCCCGCGAGCGATCGGCTCGCGGTGGCCGACCGCGCCAAGCTCGTGCATCTGTTCGCGCTCCCCGGTGGCGCGCGCCTGCGGACGCTGCGCGGGCCGTCCGACGTCGCCCGGGCCATCGCCTTTTCTCCGGACGGGGCGCTCATCGTCACCGCCAACGGCCTCGACAACCGGGCGTGGCTCTGGGACGCGGCGACGGGCCGGGCGCTGCAGTACTTCCGCCTGCCGGACGTGGCGCGGGCGGCGGCGTTCGCCGACTCGGGCCGCGCCGTTCTCCTGGGCGAAGGGGAGAGCGCGGTGCTCCATCCGCTGGCGCTGGACCTTTGGCGGCGCGATCCCGAGCGCCTCCTCGAGGAGGCCCAGAACGAGGCGGCGATGGCGCTCGACGGGTTCGCGCTCCGCGCCCGCTGACGCGTCGGCACCGAATCGATCGCCGTCCGGGGAGCGGGGCACGGGCGCGCCTGCGTTTGCATGCCGAGCCAGAGCGGCGCGGCGCGCCGTCGACCTCCCCACGATTCGGGGCCCGCACTTCGAGCGACGATCGCCGCCCGCGCCCAGCAGTCTCCCGAGCCGGAGCCTCGAGCCGAACACCTCCTTAGTCCCTTCGGCGCGAAATCTTGTGCAAGCTGGCAAAGACTCCAGGCTCCAGGAACTGCAGTGCCCGGAGTCGTAGAGTCTGGAGCCTAAGGCAACCCTCGTTTGTTCCGGCTCGGCCGGGTTAGGTGCACTGCTATGCTCGCCGCCTGGCCGAAGCAGACCGGAGGACGAGATGGGTCGTACTCGTAGCACCGAGGAGCTGGAGGCCCGGGTGCAGGAGCTGGAGGCCGAGCTCTCCCGGCTGCGCCACGCAGCGGGCTTTACGCTGGCGGCGAGCGCGGGGACCGGCTTGGGGGCGGGCTCTCCGGCGGCGCTGGCGCAGAGCGGCTCGGTCTTGGGCGTCGAGGAGATGATCCTGACGGTCGGCGCCGACGGGACCATCGCCTATCTGAACGGGGCCATGGCGCGGCTGTTGGGCGTGAGCGACCGCCGCGAGGTGAGCGGCCTGTCGCTCCCCGCGGTGGACAAGACGTCGCTCGGGGAGGGCTTCTTCTCGGGGCTCGTCGACGGCGCGCGCGGCGCCAAGGAGAGCTGGGTGGTCGAACGAGAGTGCCCCGGGCTCGACTCCACGCTCTTGCCGCGCTCGCTCAAGCCCCGCCCGCAGACGGCCCCCATCCTGCGGATCGTGGCAGCGGCGCGCGGCGGCAGCGTCACGCTGGTCGCCCAGGACATCACCGAGATCCGGTGGCTCGAGCGCAACTTTGCCCGCTGCGTCTCCCCCGAGGTCCTGCTGCGGATGTACCAGACCCCCGAGGCGGACTTCCTCAAGCCGGAGCGCCGGGAGATCAGCGTCCTGTTCTGCGACCTGCGCGGCTTCACGCGTCTTTGCAGCGCGGTGAGCCCGGAGGAAGTGCACGGGGCCATCAACACCTACCTGGAGCAGATGGTGACCGCGGTGGAGAAGCTCGGCGGCACCGTGGACAAATTCGTGGGCGACGCGGTCATGGCCCTCTTCGGCGCTCCGCTGGACCAGCCCGACCACGCGCTCCGCGCGCTCCTCTGCGCCGCGGACATGCAGGCGAGGGTGCGCGAGTGGGCCCGGGCGCGCGCCGGCGCCGGGCGGGCGTCGCTCGAGCTCGGGGTCGGGGTGGCCACGGGGCCCGTGGTAGTGGGGAACGTCGGCGCACCCGAGCGCCTGGAATACACCGCGCTCGGACACACGGTGAACCTCGCCTCGAGGCTCTGCGGCGAGGCGCGGGCGGGCGAAATCCTCACGGTGCCCACCACGCATACATCGGCGGTCGCCTCGCTCAAGCAGGGCGCGGCGCCCGCGACCCCGATTCCGCACCTGAAGTTCGAGGCGCTGGGGCTGCGGCAGTTCAAGAATGTCCCGGAGGCCGTGGAGGTCATCCGGGCGTTTCCGGCCTAACCCGGCCGAGCCGGAACAAACGAGGGTTGCTTTAGGCTCCAGACCCCAGGCTCCGGGCACTGCAGTTCCTGGAGCCTGGGGTCTGGAGCCTGGGGTCTTTGCCAGCCTGCACAAAATTTCGCGCCGAAGGGACCAAAGTCCTTCGCGCGCCGTGGAGCTCTGTAACGGCCTCGCGAGGTGCAAGAGGCTGCTCAAAAAAGTGGCCGGCGGCGTCCTTGTGGGAGCGCCGCCGGCCAGAGCCGCGGGGAGGGGGGGACCGCGGCACGAGCGGATCAACTTGCAGCCGGTATGCCGGCGCCTCGAAGTCCGCGAACCCCACGAAAAGCCGGCCGCAGAGAGCGCTTGCCGGATGGGTCCCGAAACTTGGCGCAGTCGCGGCGGACCTGCACGCACCCAATTCAGTCGTGGAAGGCGAGCGCTTGCCAGGCGTTGCCGCTCCGGCGCCAAAGCACGACCGCCGCGTGACCGCTCAGGTTGCCGACGGTGAACGTCCCGCCTGCCGCGGGCCAGGATGACAGCCGGTCCGGCGGCTTCCCGTACTTTTTGGCCATGTCCTCCGGGCTGAAGATCTCGACGTCGAGGAGCCGCAGGCTCTCCAGCGGCTGGCTGGAAAGCGCGGTCGCCCAACGCTTCTTGATTTCCTCGGGCGAGCTCACGGCTCGGCTCTCGAAGTAGAAAGGCGCCCGGCTGAGCGACGCGAGGCGCTCGACGTCTTTGGCGAGCAGGGCGAGGTAGAACGCCCGCGCGGCGCCCGCGACGCTCTCGTCGCCGGTCGCGCGCCGCTCGAGGACCGGCTTCGGCTCTCCGACCTTCGCGCCCGACGCGGGCTCGACCGGGCGATTGGGTTGGGCAGGCTGGCTCGGCGCGGGGACCTCCGGAGGCTTCGGAGTCGAAGGGACCGGTCTCGCGGGAGCCGGCGAGTCCTCGCTCGCCGGCGGGGTCGGCTTGACCTCTGCCGCCTCCACCTTGGCGTCCGCAGGCCGCTCGACGGGCGCAGGCCGCTCGACAGGCGCAGGCGCAGGCGGGGCAACGGCGGGTGGGGAGCTGGCGGGCTCGGGAACGGCCAACAGCAAGGCGGCGAGCAAGCTGGGCATGGGCATCGACCGTTCTCCCCTTCGAGGAAGCGCGCGCGATGCTATGCGTCGGCTTCGCGGAGGGTCAAGGCGCGCACGGCCCCGATGGGGCGATGGGGGAGCACACAGAAGAGCGCGCCGACCCGACTTTCCATTATGCTGTTGAAAATCCGCATGGCCCTCGGTGGGCCGAGCGACTTGACGCGAGACCTGAGGAGAACCAAGGCATGGAAGAGACACGAACCCCACAGCCCGCCGCGCCGAGCGGCGATTCGGCGGCGCTCCTGGCGCGCGTTCAGCAAGCCATCGAAGAGGTCCGCCCCGCGCTTCAGGCCGACGGCGGCGACATCGAGTTCCTCGGGCTGACCGACGACTCCAAGGCGCGCGTCCGCCTGGTGGGCGCGTGCTCCCACTGCCCGTCTTCGTCGATCACCCTCTCCTACGGAGTGGAGAACTACCTGCGCGAGCGCGTCCCGGAGATCAAGGGGCTGGCGCTCGACGGAATGCCCGAGCCGTTCGGGTTCTAACGCGGCTCTTCGCCCACGAAGGAAAAGCACAAGGGCGCGAGGTCGCGCGGCAAAACTGATTGACAGCGCCCAGCGGCCTGGATAGCGTTTTTCAGCGCGGCCGCCCTGTCGTTGGGGCGGCCGCACCGTTTTGTTTGAGCGCGACGCGAGGTTCCCGCCATGGCAGTCGACCGCATCCCGATGACCCGAACAGGCCTGCAAAGGCTCAAGGACACGCTCAAGCGACTCCGCTCGGTCGAGAAGCCGGCCATCATCCTGGCCATCGAAGAGGCCCGCGCCCACGGCGACCTGTCGGAGAACGCCGAGTACCACGCGGCGAAGGAGCGCCAAGGGCACATTGACGCGGAGATTCGCCGAGTCGAAGACGTGCTCTCCCGCGCCGACGTCATCGACGTGAGCAAGCTCTCGGGCGACAAGGTGGTGTTCGGCGCGACGGTCGAGCTCCAGGACGACAACGGCTCCAAGGTCGTCTACCGCATCGTCGGAGAGCATGAGGCCGACATCAAGAAGGGCCTGTTGTCGGTCTCCTCGCCCATCGCCCGGGCGATGATCGGCCGGGAAGTCGGCGACCCGGTTCGCGTCCAAGCGCCAGGTGGGGCGCGCGAGTTCGAGATCACGGACGTCCGCTTCGAGGACGTCGAGGCGAGCTGATCGCCGGGCCCGCTGGTGCGCAGGCCGAGCTCTGGCCGGCCTCCGTTGACCCTTTGGCCGCCCCGCACCTAGAGTACGGCATGGTCGTTTGCCCCCTGTGCGAACACCCGCAGGAGCTTGGCGATACGTGTGAGGAGTGCGGCCGGGCGCTGGGCGGCCTGGGCGCCGCTCCGCTGCCCACGCCGGCCCTCGAAGGCCTGGAGCGGACCCAGCTGGAAGGGGGCGCGGACATGCCGCTCGGCGAGCCCATGCCCGAGCTCAGCTCGCACCGAGCGGCAGGCGTCTTCATTTCGGAGCCGACGGCAGTGCCGGGCTTCGAGCCGACCGAGCTGCTGGGAGGGCAGGGCGAGCAACCGACGCCGCGGGTGGCAGCGGGGTCGCCGGCGGTCCCCCAAGCGATGGTCAGTTGCCGCTACTGCGGTCAACCGCAGGGCGATGGGCCGCTGTGCGAGCGCTGCGGAATGCAGCTCCCGCGGCTGTTCCGGGCGAGCGACCCCGATGAGGAGGGGCGCTCGCGCTGCCCGGCCTGCGGCGCCAAGGCCCAGCTTCGCGAGCGCTGCCCCTCATGCGGGGCCTCGCTCTGGGCTCGCGGCTCGACGACGTGACCTGCCTTCGAGGCCTCTTCCGTTGCGACCTGAGTTCGGATACCGTTCGTCGCCCGTTTCGTTTCGAATGCTGAGGCCTGCCATGGAAGTGTCGAACGACGCCCGCTGGGAGGCGGGCCCGCTTGCGAACGAGATCGAGGCGCTCGCGCAGAAGCTACAAGACCGCGCGTCCGTCCGCCGGCTCGCCCGCGCCTACGTTTTGACCCTGGTGGGGATCATCGCCTTCGGCGTCGGCTCGAGGCTGTTGGTGGAGTCCAGCCGTCTGCCGTACTTCGCCGCGCCCATCATGGGGCTGTTCCTGCTCTGCTTCATCTTCGGCGCCCGCGACGTGATCGCGGGGCGCAGGCTCCTCCTGGAAGAGCGGCGCGAGTTCCGCCGCTATCGGGCCCTCCGCGCCGAGGCGGGCCTCGACTAGGAGCAACGCCTCGCTCGAGCCGCTGGCTCTCGGGGCCGGGCCGCCCGTTTGGTTGCGCCTGTTGCGCTGGGCTAGACTCCAAAATTCTCGATCTCGCGGAGGAGCGGCGCGACATGAGCGGCATCATTCAGTTCGTCAAGAATTACGAAGACCTCTCCACTGATCGCGGCTATCAGTTCAAGTTCTACTGCGACCACTGCGGCAACGGGTACATGAGCAGCTTCGACCCGTCGATGCTGGGCATGGCCTCGGGGATCCTCAACGCCGCGGGGAGCATCTTCGGCGGGATCTTCGGCCGCGCCGGCGACAGCGCCTACCACGTGCAACAGGCCATCGGAGGCAAGGCCCACGACGATGCGCTGCAGAAGGCCGTCGCGGAGATCAAGCATAAGTTCAAGCAGTGCTCGCGGTGCGGGCGTTGGGTCTGCCCCGAGGTCTGCTGGAACGAAAAGCGAAACCTCTGCGAAGGGTGCGCGCCCGACCTCGCCGAGGAGATCGCCTCCGCCCAGGCCAACGCGGCCGTCGAGCAGGTCCGAGAAAAGGCGCGGTCCACGAACTACGTCAAAGACGTAGACATGGAAGTGGAGGCGACCGCCAATTGCGCCTCCTGCGGCGCTCGCCTCGGCGCCGCCAAGTTCTGCCCGGAGTGCGGCCAGCCCGTGAACGCCAAGGCGCAGTGCAAGAAATGCGGCGCCGAGCTCTCGGCTTCTTCGAAATTCTGTCCGGAGTGCGGCGAGCCTCGCAGGCCCAAGCTCTAGCGAGGCTGCGTGGACGCGGCACAGGAGCGAGCGCGGGGGTAGGGGCCATGGCTAAGAGCGCGGCGGCCATCATCATCGGCAACGAGATCCTGTCCGGGAAGTTCGCCGACGCGAACGGGCCGCACCTCATCCGCGCCCTGCGCGAGCGCGGCATCGAGCTGCGCCACCTCGCGGCCGTGCCCGACGAGGATGCGGCCATCGTCGAGGCGGTGAGGCGCCTGCGCGCGCAGGTGGACGTGGTGTTCACCAGCGGCGGCCTCGGCCCGACCCACGACGACGTCACCGTCCGCGCGGTGGCCGCTGCCCTCGAGCGGTTGGTGGTGCGCTTCCCGCTGATGGAGGAGCGCGTCCGCAAGGCCTTTGGCGGCGAGGTGAACGAGGACGCGATGCGCCTCGCCGACGCGCCGGAAGGGGCCCGCTTCCTCGATGCGCCGGGCCTCTGGATCCCTGTTCTCACGGTGGAGAATCTGGTCCTCCTGCCGGGCATCCCGGAGCTCTTCCGCCAGCAGCTCGACGCGGTCATCGACCGCTTCCGGGACAGCGCCTTTCTCCTGCGGCGGGTCTATCTCTCCGTCCACGAGCACCGGATTGCCGCCGCGCTGACGAAAGTGGCTCACCGCTTCTCGGACGTGGCCATCGGCTCGTACCCGGTGCTGGGCGAAGGCTACAAGGTGGAGCTGACGCTCGAGTCGCGATCGGGAGAGCGGGTCCGGGCGGCGCTCGACGCCCTCCTCGAGGCGCTTCCCGAGAGCGCGGTGCTCCGCGTCGTGTAGGGGCACGCCGGCCGCAGGCGCCGGCGGCCCGGCGGTCAGCCCGCGCCCAAGCGGAGCTTCGCCCTCAGCCTGAAGAGGTCGTCGGAGAGAGCGAACTCCAGCAGGTCCTCGAGGTCGCGGCGGCCGCGGATCGCATCGGCCAGCGCGGCGGTCCCCTCCGGGCGCCGAGCGCCTTGGGCGTCGTCGCGCAGCATCACCTGGAGCGCGACCCCGGCGTCGCCGCACAGGAGCGCCCCGGCGCGGTCGGCCGAGGCGAGAGCGCCCCTCAGCCAGGCGGAGAGGTCCAGGGTCCGCAGGCGCGAGAGCTCCGGCCCGAGCGCCTCGAGCGACCGGAGCGCCTTGCCGCTCATGGCCTTGCGCAGCCTTCGGGTGAGCTCCGCGTCGGGCTTGCCGAGCAGAGCGAACTCCGGCGCCGCGATGCGGATGACTCCGCCGAGCAACTCCGAGAGGACCTGGGGGTCCAGGCGCAGCGCCAGAGGCATCTTGTCCCGCAGGTGGAGACAGGCCCGGCCCAGCAGGAACCGCTGCTCGCGCGCGTTGTTCCTCCGGGTGAAGTCCGGGCCCACGATGAGGGCCAGCGGGTCGGTGTTCTCCACTTGGGCCGAGGCGCCTCGCTTGCCCAGGTAGATCTCGAACTTCTCGAGGCCCAGGGACGCGCCGAAGGCGCGCGCGACCTTGGCGACCGGATGCTCGGGCTTCAGGCGTTCGCCCCGGCCCAGCCCCTTCGCCTCGGGGCCGGGCTCGTAGAGCTTGTGGAGCTGATCGCCCACGACGCGCATCAGCTCGGTGAGCGGGCCGCGCGCCAGCGGGTGGAGCAGCGCGCCCTCCACGTCTTGCGGCGCGAGCGCCTCGACCGTCTCGGAGGGGGCTCGGGCCTTGGCCTCTTCGAAGCTCGCCGCCTCGACGTCCGTCAGCGCCCGAAGGGAGGTGAGGACCTGGCCCACGCACACCGCGCGATCGACCTGCCGGGAGCTCAGCCAGAGCCCGTACAGCGCGTGGTAGCTCTCCAGCCGCCCCGGATCGAGGCGCAGCAGCGCCCGGTGCTGCTCGACGGCCGCCTGAGGCGAGGAGCCATCGCGCGTGAGGAGATCGGCCAACGCCGAGTGGATGGCGAGGTCGGTCGGCGAAAGCTCCAGCGCCAGCCGATAGGCGTGCGCGGCCTTCGGCACCTCCTCTTGCTTCAGGTAGAGCTCTGCCGACCGGACCCTCAAGGCGGCCCCGCGAGCCTTGTCTCCGGCCGCCGCGGTCTGCGAGGCCTGCGCTTCGATCAGGGCGGTCAGCTCCGGGACGTCCCCGAGCCGCTCGTACAGGCTGGCGAGCCGATCGAGGAGGGTCCCGTCCCCGGGGACCAGGTCGAGCGCCCGGCGGTAACTCGCCGCCGCAATCGACAGCTCCCCGAAGCCCTCCTCGGCGATCCGGGCAAAGGTGCATACGTAGCGCGCCAGCCGCTCGGGCTCGGGCTCGGGGATGGACTCGACGAGCCGCTTGAAGGCGTCGGCGGCGCCGGTCCAGTTGCGCTCCGCGAGGTGGATGGCGCCGATGCGCTCGAGCGCCTCGAAGTTCGACGGGTCGGACGCGAGCGCGGTCATGAAGTGCGCCGAGGCGCGCCCGAGGTCGCCCAGGCGGTCGTGGTAGAGCACCCCGAGCTTGTGATGGAGCGCCGCGAGCCGCGCCGGGTCGCCGGCCTCCTCGGCGCGCCGCCCGAAGGCCTGCGCCGCCCCCTGCCAATCCTCGGCGGCGAGGCAGAGCTCGCCGCGGAGCTCCAGGGCCTCGGCGTGGTCGGGCACCTGGGCCAGGGCCTCGTCGAGCGCGGCGAGCGCGCGCGGGCCGTCTCGGAGCTGCTCCGCGAGGACGCGCGCCGCGCGCACCGCCTCGGCGGCGGCACCGGCGTGGTCGCCCTCGCGCGTCCGCGTCCGGGCGCGCGAGAGGTGCAGCGCGGAGATCTCCTCGGAGCCGCCGGCCTTGGCAAGCAGTTCCTCCAGGCGCGCGGTGGCGCGCGGCTCGAAGGCGTCGCGCACCAGGGACGCCTGGTATGCGGCCCGCGCGGTCTCGACGTCGTTGAGCGGCTCCTCCGCCAGCCTGCCAGCCTCCAGATAGAGCTCGCACGCGGCCTTGGCGTCGACCGTGGCCTCGGCCTCGGCAACGAGCAGCTGTTGGATCTCGCGCGGGGAGCGCCGCGGGTCGAGCACGCGGCGCGCCGCCCGCAACGCGGGGAGATGGCGCGGGTCAGCCTCGAGGACGGCGCGGTAGGCGGCGTACGCGCGGTCCAGCGCCCCGAGCTGCCACTCGCAGAATCTCGCCCAAGCGCATCTGGATGGCCAAGCGGAGCTCTGGGTCGGACACCCGGGCCGCGCGCTGGGCGAGGAATGCCTCCAGGGCCGCGAAGTCGCCCGAGCGCCGAATGGCGTTCTCGTAGCCGTCGACGGCGCGCGGATCGTCGGGGCAGAGCTCGAGGGCGCGCTTGAGCTCCGAGAGCGCTGTGCCGCCCTCGCGCTCGCGGTCGAGTGAGCTCGCGTAGAGGTGCGCCGCGGCGGCGGCCGGGTCGGCGAGCACCTCGGCGATGCGCGCGCGGACCTCGGCGCGCAAGCCGGGGCTCGACGAGCGCAGCGTCTCCAGGGCCTTGAGCGCTCCGACGTGCCCCGGGCGAAGCGTGGCGACGGCCGAGAACGCTTGCTCGGCTCGGGTGGGGTCCCCCAGGCGGTCGGCGTAGAGGTGCGCCAGCTTCTCCAGGAGCGGCAGCTTCTCGGCATTGGTCGAGGCCGCGGCGAGCTCTCGCTCGAGCAGCGCGGCGACCTCGGCGTACGAGCCCTGTCGCAAGAAGAGTCGCTCCAGCGCGCGCAAAGAAGCGCCGTGATCCGCGGCGGTGGTGAGGATTTCGCGGTGGGTCTCCAGCGCCAGGTCCGGCCGGCCGAGCTCGTCCTCCCACAGGGATGCGACCTGCAACAGGAGGTTCGCGCGCCGGCTCGGGTCGGTCCGGGCGGAGGCGTCGGCCCGCAGCACCTCGACCAGCGGCTCGTAGCTCTTCTGGGCCCGGAAGAGGCGCGCCAGCGCCCGCAGGGTGGGGAGATCGCTCGGCGAGAGCGTCAGGACCTCCTGGTACGCGGCGACGGCCTCGTCGGGCCGGTTGAGCTTCTCCTCCAGCAGGTTGCCGGCTTTGTAGAGGAGCCCCGCAGCCTGCTCCGCCGACGGGGAGATCTCCGCTTCCTGGCGGTACATCGCAACCAGGTCCGCCCATTGCCCCGCCTGCGCGTAGAGGCGGCCCAGCGCCTGCAGCGCCGGGAGGTAGCTCGCCGACAGGTTGAGCACCTTGCGGTAGGCATCGACGGCGCGCTCGCGATCCTTGAGGCGGTCCTCGCAGATCTCGGCGTTGGTGTGGAGCAGCGAGATCACCTGCTTCGAGTCGCCGGCGAGAGCGGCCTCCAGCTCGTGCGCCCGGATCAGCTCGTCCCAAAGGCCCGCGCGCTCGCACAGCCGCGCCAGGCTGCGGATGGTGGCCAAATGATCCGGGACGAGGTTGAGGATGCGCCGGAGCGTGGCGGCCGCCTTCGGCAGGTCCTTGAGGCGCTCCTCCTGGACAGACGCGATGCGCGCGAGAACGGAGAGGGTCTGGTCGCGGTCGTCGGTGTGGTTGAGGTCCTGCTCGTAGAGCGCGATGAGGTCGTCCCAGCGCTCGAGCCGCTCGTAGAGCCGAATGAGGGCCTTCTGCGCCGGCAGGTAGCCCGGCCTGAGCTTGAGCGCCTCGTTGTACCGGGCAATGGCCTCCGGCTCGGCGCCGAGCCGCATCTCCAGGAGCTCGGCGGCCTTGTAGAGCCGGGCAGCCTTCTGCCGCGGGTCGTCGCCTGCGGCGATCTCGGCGTCGTAGGTCTCCAGCAGCCCTTGCCAGCTCTGGCGGCGCGCGTAGAGCTTTCCCAAGGCGGAGATGGCCGTCGGGTGCGCGGGCGCGGCGGCCAGCACCCGCCGATAGCAGGCGATGGCGTCGTCCTCTTTGCCGAGCTTCTCCTCGTAAACCCCGCCGAGCTGGAGCTCGACCGCGATGACCTCCGCCGAGTCCTGCAGGCCCTCGGCGCGGACCTTGAGCACGTCCGCGAGCTCGCCGAAGCGCCCCGAGGACTCGAAGACCCGGGCCAGCTCGTCCAGGATGAGCGGGTCGCGCGGCGCCGCTCGGCGGCCGTCCAGGAGCGCCTGGAGCGCCTCCTCGCCTCGACCGCTGCGCTCCAGGACCTGGCTCATTCGGAAGAAGATCGGCGCCGAGCCCGGGCCCGGCGCCGCGCGGGCCTCGGCGGCGAGCGCCATGCAAAGCGCGTCCGAATCGCCCTCGCGCTCGGCGGCGCGCTTGGCGGCCGCGACCAGAGCGGAGTCCTCGGGTGCCAGGGCGAACGCGCGCCGCACGAGCTGGGCCGCGTCGGCGGGCGCCCCGAGGGGACCCTCGTCCAGCCGCGCCGCCGCCGACAGGTAGTGTGCCTTCAACGCGTCGTCGGCCACCGCGTCGGCCAGCGCGGCGAGCGCCCCGCGCAGGCCGCGCGCGTCGCCGCGGGCGCGGTAGGCGGCCTCGAGGGGGAGCAGCACCGCCGGATCGCGCGGGGCCGCGCGCTGGCACTGCTCGAGGATGGCGAGCGCCTCATCGGCCTTTCCCAGGCGTTGCTCCAGGACTTGCGCGCGCTGAACCATCAGGGCCCGCCGCTGGGCCTCGTCGTCGACCGCCATCGCCTCCGCTTCGAAGAGCTGGGCCACCATCTGCCAGTTTCCGACGGCGGTGAAGAGGCGCCGGGCGGCCCGCAGGTTGGCCACGTGCCGGGGCGCGATGCGATAGGCATTTTGGAAGCAGACCGCCGCCTTGGGCGGGTTCTCGAGTTGCTCGTCCCAGAGCAGCCCCATCTCGTAGTGGAGCCGCGCCGCGGCGGGCTCTTGGCCCAACGCCTTGGCCTCGCGCTCGAGGGACGCGATGAGCTCCTGCGCCTGGGCGCGCGCGAGCCGCTGGCGCCCGCCCGCCGAGAGTGGCGCGCCCGCGGTGCTGGGCGCGGCCGTGGCGGGGGAGACCTCGACGCCGACCTCCGGAGTGGAATGGGGCTCGATCATGGAGCAGGGCCTCTAAGAGACAGGGCGCCAAGGGCGATTCCCAGGGGGCCGCTGTAGGGCGCGGCAGGCTAGCGAGACGCGCCTTTCTACCACGCGCCGAGCGGTGCGAGGATAGTCGAGCGATCCAGTCCGAGCGCTTGCCGCCCAATCGTTTGGACGTCGATAATCGCCCGATGCAAACTGGCCGGTATCAGCTCCTCGACCTGGTGGCCGAGGGGGGAATGGCTCGCCTCTATCGCGCCCGCGCGATCGGGACGAAGGGCTTCTCCAAGATCCTGGCCGTCAAGCGCATGCAGCCGCAATGGGCGAGCGACCCGAGCCTGGTCGAGATGCTGGTCGACGAGGCCCGGATGGCCTCGAACCTCTCCCACCCGAACATCGTGCAGGTCCTCGAGCTCGGCCGCGACGACGAGGGGTACTTCATCGTCATGGAGTTCGTGGGAGGGCCCAACCTCTCTCGCGTGCTCTCCGAGCTGCAGCGGCGCAAAGAGCGCCTGCCCGAGGCGTGCGCGCTCGACGTGATCATCCAGCTCCTGCGCGCGCTCGATTACGCGCACCGGATGCGAGACGGGTTGGGCCAGCCGATGAACCTGGTGCACCGGGACGTCTCGCCGCAGAACCTGCTCGTGACGCCGGACGGGGCGGTCAAGCTCTCCGACTTCGGCGTCGCCAAGGCGCGCGGGCGGCTCCGAGAGACCAAGGCGGGCGAGGTGAAGGGCAAGGTCGCCTACATGTCCCCCGAGCAGATCCACGGCCAGCCGCTGGACGGGCGCTCGGACCAGTTCGCCGCAGGGCTCATCCTCTGGGAATGCTTGGCCGGGCGGCTCCGCTACCCGTCCACTCAGGAGTTCGAGCTCATGGACGAGGTGGCGCGCGCCGCGCCTCTGCCGCTGGCGGAGGTGGGCGTCGAGGTCGCCCCCGAGCTCCAGGCCGCGCTGTCGCGGGCGCTCTCGCCCAGGGCGGACGACCGCTTCGCCTCCACCTTGGAGCTGGCCGAGGCGCTGACGCTCTACCACCGCCGCGAGCATCCGTCCTACACGCCCGAGGTCCTCGGGCGAACGGTCGCGCGGCTGTTCGAGCCGCAGCTGAACCTCCTCGCGGAACGGCTGCGCTCCATCGAGCTCGGGGCGACACAACCCATCGGCTGGGCGGGCCTCGACCAGGGCGAGGCGACGCTCGTCTTCCGCCGCGATTTGCTGGAGACCGCCTCGCCTCCGCCTTCGCCGCCGCGCCCGCCGGAGCCAATCGCGCCCCCCGAGCCTCCGCCCCAAGCTCCACCTCCGCCCTCCGAGAACGAGCTCCGCGCGGCAATCGATTCGGACTCCGAGGAGCAGGAGAAGGCCATTCGAGCGGCAATCGCGGCGGACGACGCCACGGTCGCGGCCGCCCCGCCGGCCAAGCGCGGGCGGGTCGGGGCCGTCGCCGCGCTGTGCGCATTTCTGGCGGCCGCCACGGCTTCGTTGCTCGCGGGCAAGGCCTTGGAGACGCCGGCGCCTTCCAGCCCGCCTCCCATCACCCCGCCTGCGGCTGCGCCTGCGCCGACGCCCAGCTCGGCGCGGACCCGGCCCGAGCTTTCGCCCGCGCGACCGGCGCGCGGGGCGCAAAAAACCCCTCGAGAGCCCTCGGCGCCGCAAGGCTTCGGACTGCTGGACCTCGACTGCACCCCAGGGATTTGCCGGGTCGAACTCGACGGCAAGGCCGCGGGATTCACTCCGGTGAACAGGCTGTCGGTGCCGGCCGGCAGGCGGCGCGTGAGGCTCGTGAACGACGAGGTCGGGCTTTCCAAGACCTTGGATACTCGAGGTCGCTGCCGGGTCTTCCATTTCGCGCTCGGTCAACCTCGTCACGGGCCGCTGAGGCGCGTCGAGAGCGTTCAGACGCGGGGGCAGGCGACGGGGCCGCCCTCGCAGACCGGCGCCTCGGAGGCGAGCGCCCTGCGGACGAGCCTCGCCAGCCCGCGGATGAGCGCGCTCAATCCGTTCAAGGCCGCCACCCGGTGGTATCCGCGGATGCCGACTGCTTGCGCGTGGTCGCGAATCAGCTGGTCGAGCTCGTACAACGTCTCGATGTGGTCCGTCAGAAACGCGATGGGGACCACCGCCACGTCCTCGACCCCAGAGCGCGCGAGGGCCGCCAGGGCGTCCTGAGTCGAAGGAGTGAGCCACTGGGCCCGGGTGGCCTTGCTTTGAAATGCGAGGCTGTGCGCCTGGCCCGAGCTCCACTGCCCCATCACGGCTGCCGCGGTGGCCTGAATCTGGGAGAGGTAGGGGTCGCCCCGGTCGATCACGCTCTGGGGCAAGCCGTGGGCGCTGAACAGGACGTGCGCCCGCTCCCGCCGGTCCTCGGGCAGGGGCGCGAGCGCGGCGCGGATCCGCTCGACCCAGCCTTCGACCAGTCCGCTCTCGGTCGGGTAGCAGCAGACCTCACGAAGCGGCAGCCCGGGAGCTCGCCGCCCAATCACGCGCTTGAGCTCGCGCAGGGACGAGACGCTCGTGGTGCGCGACCTCTGAGGGTAGAGCGGCAAGGCCACGACCTGCTTCGCCCCGTCGGCGACCAGCGCGTCCACCGCCTCCTCCGTGAACGGCTTCCAGGCCCTCATGGCGACGTAGCACTTGAAGCCCGCGCCGAGCTCCTTTTCCAGGAGCGCGGCCTGCACCCGCGTGAGCTCCAGAATGGGCGAGCGCCCGCCAATCTGCCGATAAGTTTTGGCCGACTCCGGCGCGCGGCTTCGGGCGATCCTCCGGGCGAGGGCCTTTTGATAGAGAAATCCGAGCGGGAGCTGCAGGACGTCCGGGTCGCTGAAGATGTTGTAGAGGAACGGCTCGACCGCCTGGAGGTCGTCCGGGCCGCCCAGGTTCATCAGCACCACCGCGGTCTCGACGCTCATCGCCGCTCCTAAACAAAGGCTCGCTCCGCCGGCGAGGGACCGCTACGTGAGCGCCCGCGCGCCCACCGGGCCGACCTCGACCTCGATGCCCACCTGGCGCAGGAGCGCCAGGGCGTTGGTCGTGGAGACGACCCCTGCGCGCATGCGGTAGTCGAAGCGCATCTGCCCGCCTTCGATGGAGTCGGTGAAGTGGACGTTGCGGACCCGCCCCGACGTCGCGGCCTCCAGGTCGGTGAGCCCCAGGTCGTGCGTGGCCACCGCGCCGATGGCCCCGCGGTCCACGAGGTGCCGGAGGATGGCGCGAGAAGCCGCCTGCCGCTCGGCGGTGTTCGTGCCCTGCAGCATCTCGTCGAGGAGGAACAGCGCGGGGCCGGCCTCGCAGCGATCGATGACCGCCTTGAGCCGTCGGAGCTCGGCATAGAAGAGCGACAGCCCCTTGGCGAGCGAATCCTCGACCCGCATGCTGCTCGCGACCCAGAGCGGCGAGAGGTGGAGCGAGCGGGCGCACACCGGCGCGCCGGCCTGCGCCAGCACCGCGTTGATGCCCAACGTCCGCAGGAGCGTGGTCTTTCCCGCCATGTTCGAGCCGGTGACGAGGAGCGCGGAGCCAGGCGCGGGCAGCGTCACGTCGTTGCCGACCCGGCGCGAGGCGTGGATCAGCGGGTGGCCCAGGTCCTCGGCCGAGAGCCGCGGCCCGTCTGGCGCGAAGGTGGGGAAGGCGAACGACGGGTTCTCGAACGAGAAGCCGGCCAGGCTGGACAGCGCCTCGAGCTCGCCCAGCGCCTGGAACCATCCGCGGACCCGGCGCCCGCTGCGCCCCTGCCAACGCTCCATCGCGGCCGCCCAGTGCAGGTCCCAGAGGACGAGCGCGTTGAGCGGGAGGTGAACCAGCGGCTGGAGACGCACCTCGGCGAAGGCCGCCGCCCGGCCGAGCCGCCTCATCTCGACGGACGGGGGAGCGCCCTCGGTGCGCATCCGCTTCGCCAGAGCGCAAAGCCGCGGGCTCTGGAACCGCTCGCTCTCGACGGTGGAGAAGGCCGCCCGCCAATCGAGGAGGCGGTCGCTGGGGCGCGAGACGCGGTCGAACAGCGCCTGGCACGACCGAGCGTAGAGCGCGAATACGGCGATCTGCGCGGCGAGGGGGACGTAGGCCCACGAGGCGGGGACCACCTCGAAAAGCCCCAGGAGGTAGAGCCCGAGCGTCACCGGTGGCAGAGCGAGGGGCGCAAGGCGAAACAGCGCCGAGCGCGCCGTCCGGGGGCTCTCGGCCCAGTCCAGCAGGGGAGTGGGGTTGGCCTTTTCGGTCGAGAGGAGCCGGCCTTCAATCTCCAGGGCCTGCCGCAGCTCGACGCGGCCCGCGAGCTCCGCGACGGCGGCCTGGCGCTCTAAGACCTCCGCGGCCGGCGCTGGCGCGTTGAGCCAGCCGGCGAGCGCGGCGTCTCCGAAGTGCGTCCCCGTGGCGTCGAGGTGCTGGAAGAGCGACGCGGGGCCGAACAGGTCCAGGTCGCGGGCGTAGGGGTGGTCGGGGCTCAGGTGCGCAGCGCCGCGCTCCGGGAGCTCGGCGCTGCGCCCCTCGAGGCGCAAAAGCCCTCGCGCGTTGATCGCGGCGCGCTCGCGCTCGCGGGCCTGGCGCGCGAGGGCGCGGTCGTGCGCCACCGCCGCCGCGACGAAGCCCGCGAGGAGCCCGCCGGCGAGCCAGAGCGCCCTGCGAGAGAGCGTGCCCCAGGCGCAGAGGCCCGCGACGACGACGGCGCCCGCGAAGAGGGCGAGCCTGAGATTGGCCAGCAGGAGCCCGCGCCGGTCCAGGCGATGTTCTTCGGCGAGCGCGCGCTCGCGCAGCCGCTGATAGGTGCCCTCGGGCGAGGGCGAGGTCGAGGCCATGCGCGCCGCAATTTAGCACCCTCGGCCGCGGTGGAGCGGGGAGGCTTGCCTCCGGACGCCTTGAAGAAGGAAGCTTGGACCGTGAGTGAGATCGCGCCGGGCTTCCTGGTCGCCGTGCCGCAGCTCGGCGACCCGAACTTTCAACGCGCCGTGGTGCTGATGCTCGAGCACAGCGAGCAGGGCGCCATGGGTATCGTCGTGAATCGCCCCGCGCCGCTCAAGCTGTCCGACGTTGCGCAGGCGCAGGGGTTGGGCACCGGCGCGGGTTACGAGGACGCCCACGTGTTCGTCGGCGGGCCGGTCGAGCCCGAGCGCGGCTTCGTCTTGCACGACCGCCCCGACATGCCCGAGGCCATGCCCATCGCCCAGGGGCTCTTCGTGTCGGGGTCGGTGGACAGCCTCAAGCTCCTCTTCGCCGGGCGCCCGGAGCGGTTCCGCTTGTGCCTGGGCTACGCGGGCTGGGGCCCCGGTCAACTCGAGCGCGAGCTCTCCGAGGGCGCTTGGCTCACAGCCTCGCCGGAGCGCCGCCACGTGTTGGAGACGCCGCCGCCGCAGGTCTGGGACGCCGTCATCCGCGAGATGGGCATCGACCCCGCCATGCTACTGCACGGCGGCGGCCTTCAGTGAGGCCGGTCGCCGGCCCACGCCACCGCGTGCTTCTGCTGGGCCGGCTGGCCGCGCTGTTCGAGCGCATCGACACCGCCCTGAAAGCCGTCTCGTGCCCGGGGTCCGGCGATTGCTGTCAGCTGGCGCGGACCGGCCTCGAGCCCAACCTCTTCGCCCTCGAGGTGGCATTGCTCGAGGAAGCCCTGCGAGCGCAGGGCCGCGCGTGGCCCCCCGCGCGAGCCGATGGCGGCTGTCCGCTCCTGGACGCGGCGGGCCGACGCTGCTCGGTCTACGCGGACCGGCCGTTCGGCTGCCGCACCTACTTTTGTCGGCGCGTCCGCTCCGCGAATCCCTATCCGAACGCCGCGATCGAAGCGCTCAACGCGGCGCTGACGCGCCTTTCCGACGAGCTCGAGGAGGGCGCCTCGCCGATGCCGATGCTGGCCGTCGCGGCCGCGCGCCGAGGCGCCCTGGGAAAGAGCGGCGTCGTCAAGCAGGCGCCGCCGCGGACTCCGGGACCATGTCCAACGAGAGGTCGCTGACCAGCGCGCCCAGCTCCAGCTTCAACTTCTCCTTCGCGCGGATCTCGAGCTGGCGCGCCCGCTCGCGAGAGAAGCCGAAGTGGCGCCCCAGCTCCTTGAGCGTCATCGGCTTGTCGCTCATCACCCGCTTCTCGATGATGAAGCGCTCGCGCTGATCGAGCCGCGAAAGGGCGACCTCGACGCGCGAGGTGACGAGCTCCTGCTCCTCGCGCACGCCCAGCTCTTCGTCCTGGCCGGCGCTCTTCGAAACCACGAAGTCGACGTGACTGTTGCCGCCGTCGTCGCCCATGGGAGCGTCGAGGGAGAGGTCCCGGCCCTCCATGCGCTGCTCCATCTCCGTGACCTCGGTGGGCTTGACCCGCAGCTTCTTCGCGATGCGCCGCGGATCCGGCGTGCCTTCCTCATAGCCGTTCAGCTTCTCGATCTCGCGCTTGGTCCGCGCCAGCGAGAAGAAGAGCTTCCGCTGCGCTTGCGTCGTCCCCAGCTTCACCAGCGACCAGCTCTTCAAGATGTAGTTTTGAATGTACGCGCGGATCCACCAGACCGCGTAGGAGATGAGGCGGATTCCTTTCTCCGGGTCGAACTTCTGCACCGCCTTCATCAGGCCGATATTCCCCTCCTGGATCAGGTCGGCCATCCGGATGCCGTAGGACCGGTACTCGTAGGCCACCTTCACCACGAAGCGCAGGTTGGAAGTGATGAGCGTGTGGGCCGCCCGAAGATCGTCGCCCCTTCGGTAGCTCCGCGCGAGGGTCTGCTCCCGCTCCTGGGTGAGCAGCGGGAATTGGTTGATCTCCGAGAGGTACATCGCGAGCGAGCCCGACGACGTGGGCAAGGTGGATAGAAGCATTCGGACCTCCTTTGAACCTATTGGATGTTTCAGGCATTGCGGTGATTCCGATCGCTCGCCCTGCGGGCGGCCGCGCAGGCCAAAGGCGAGCTGTGCACCCAACGGCCGCGCGCCGCCTGCGGCAGCGCAAGGTTGACCATTCCGGAAATGGGGCGGCAACGACGCGCCGGAGAGCCCTCGAGGGCCCGCTCGGCAGGCGCCGGGGCGAGCGCACGTGGAGCCAGGGCCTGTGCGTGCCTATCGTTGCCCACAGGGCTGCTCGCCATCGCGCGAGCGGAGGTGAACGTGAGGCCCATCTGGACCGGCTCCTTGAGCTTCGGGCTGGTGAACATCCCCGTGAAGCTCTACCTGGCGGCTCAAAGCGAGCGCATCGGGTTCCGGCTCCTGCACAAAACCGACGGCGCCACCATTCAGTTCCGTCGCTTTTGCAGCCTCGAGGAAAAGGAGGTCGCCTACGAGGAGGTCACCCGGGGCTTCGAATACGAGAAGGGCCGCTTCGTCGAGGTGACAGACGACGACCTTTCCCGAATTCCGCGCGCGGCCGCTCGAGTGCTGGACATCCAGCAGTTCGTCGGCCGTGACGAGATCCCCGCGTTGCTTTACGAGACCCCGTATTTCTTGGAGCCCGCCAACGGCGCCGAGCGGGCCTATGCGCTGCTTCGCGAGGCGCTCCGGCGAGCAAACAAAGTGGGGATCGCGCGGCTGGTCCTCCGGGAGCGCGAGTACGTCGCGGCCGTTCACCTCAGCGACAGCGCGCTCATGCTCTCGACCTTGCGGTACGCGGCCGAGCTTCGGGACCCCAGCAGCCTCGGAATCCCCGCAGAGGACGCCGCGCTTCCCGAGAAGCAGCTCGACCTGGCGCTCATGCTCATCGACCAGCTCACGTCGCCGTTCGACCTCAAGGCCTATCGCGACGACGCCCAGGAGAGCATCGCCAAGATGATCCAAGGCAAGCTTCAGGGCCAGCCGGCGCCGACGCTGCCGGCGCTGCCGCCGGCCGTGCAGGTGGTGGACCTCGCGGACGTGCTTCAGCGGTCCATCGACGAGGCCAGTCGGAAGGCTCCCGCCGGGCAAACGGGCGGCGAGGCAGACGCGCCCGAGTCTGGAACGCGAAGGGCCCCTCGAGCCGCGGCTGCGCGCTCGGGTTCCCGCAGAAGGAAATAGCGAGGGCGCGCTGCCGATCCGTCCGCGAGGCAGCCCCATGGCCGCCCCAGGAGAACCCAGAGATGAAGTTTACATAATGCATCTTATCGGACGTCGGATCCTGAGTGAGCCGGCGCGTGGTTGTGGCATCTTGCGCCCATGCTCACGCGCTCAACCAACGGCTCCCGCGCTCCGGGAGCGACCTTCCTGCCGCTCCTCGCGCTGGCCTTACTGCCGCTCTCCGCCTGCAGCCGCCGCGGCCAGCCAACTCCCGCCGCGCCTGCGACCGGCGCCGCGCTCGCTTTGACCGACGCCGGCATCGACGTCGATCCTGCAACTTCTGACGCCGGGGCCAGCGCCGGCGTTTCAGATGCCGGCACCACTTCCAACGCCGGAGCGCCTGCCGGGCGTTCGGCGGACTCACTGCGCGCGCTGGACGCGAAGCTTCGCGCCCTGACCTCGGGCGAGCCCCGCGATCTGGTGCGCGGAGGCGCCAACGAGGACCTCTCGCCGGAAGCGCGCTTCGAGATCGACCTGCCGCGGCTCGCCGACTTCCGCGTCCGACTCCTCGACGAATCGGACCGCGTCGTGGCGTCCAGCGACCGCGCCGAGCTCGGCGAGCGACTGCGCTACCAGCTCGCGCCGTCGGAGCCTCTCGCGCCAGGCTCGCGCTTCGCGCTGGTCGTCGACGGCCTCAAGTCCGACCTCCCCAGCGACGACCAGGGCCGGCCCTACGAGCTTCTCCGCATTGAGCTCAAGACCAGCGGCGAAAAGCCGAAGCCCGCATCGAAGCACGCAAAGCCCGGAAAACCGCACAAGCGCGATCGCTGAAGGCGTCTGGAAAACTCATCGGCGCGGCGGCACCGGGAGATTCGGCCCCACCGGCCCGGCCGCGACCGGAGGCGCCGCGGGCTTGGCGTGCGGCGCGGCGGAGGCTTCGCCGAACGCCTCCTTCAGCGAGCCGAGCGCCGAGAGCACCGCCGTCGCCTCGTACGGCACGAAGAGCTTGTTCGGCCCGCGGCCCAGCTCCTGAAGCGTCTCCAGGTAGCGCAGCGCCAGGACCTGCGGCGTCGCGCGCCCCTGGTGGATGGCCTCGAACAGCATCCGCGTCGCCTCGGCCTTGCCCTCGGCCTCCAGGATCTGCGCCTTCTTGCGCCCCTCGGCCTGGGCGACGCTCGCGTCGCGCTCCGCCTCGGCGCGCAAGATGCGGCTCGTCTTCTCGCCCTCGGCCTGCAGGATGGCCGACGCCTTGTCGCCCTCGGCCTTCGTCACCTCCGCGCGCCGCTCTCGCTCGGCGGTCATCTGCTTGGCCATGGCGCCTTTGATCTCGTCGGGCGGCTCGATTTCACGGAGCTCGACCCGCGTCACCTTCACGCCCCATTTCTCCGTTGCCTCGTCGAGCACGCCGCGGAGCTTGGCATTGATGGTCTCGCGCGAGGTCAGCGTCTGGTCCAGCGTGAGCCCGCCCATGATGTTGCGAAGGTTCGTCATGGTCAGCTGCTCGATGGCGAGCGCGAGGTTCTCGATTTCATACAGCGCCTTCGCCGGGTCGACGATCTGGTAGTAGATGACGGACCCGACGGCCATGGCGACGTTGTCGTGGGTGATCACCTGGACGGTCTCGAACCCCATGACCTGCTCGCGCAGGTCCACCAGGTTCGAGCGGCTGAGCTTCCCGTCGACGCGCATCTCGATGGCGCGCGGCCCGTCCACCCAGGGAATGATGAGGTTGAGCCCGCTCTGCGCCAGGTGGTGGTAGCGCCCCAGCCGCTCGACGACCATCACCTTCGCCTGCGGCACAATCCGCACTCCGGCGAGGACCAGCACCGCCAAACCGACCGCGAGAATGAACAGCACCGGCGTCATGGCTCAAGGCTCCTTGCGAGTGTGGAACAGCGACTGCCCGGGTTTTCGAACATAGAGCTTGAGGCCGTCCATCCGCTCGATGATGGCGATTTCTCCGGCCTGAAGCGGGCCGGTCAGCGAGCGGGCGGCCCAGAGCTCGCCGTGGATGCGCACGGTCCCGGTCCCGCCGTCGGCGACGGGCTCCACGACCACCGCCTCGGCGCCCACCATCGCCTCGGCGTTCATTCGAACCTGCACCGCGCCGCGCATCAGGAACCGCTTGAAGATCGTCCGAGACGACGCGAAGGCCGCCGCCGAGCCGGCGCAAAATCCCGCGAGCTGGGCCCAGGAGGGAGAATGCATCGCCGCCGGCGCGGCGGCCGCGAACGCGCCGAACCCAAGGGGCATCAAGAAGAAGTTCGGCAGCCAGATCTCCGCGGTGCACAGCGCGATGCCCGCTGCAATCCAGAGCTGCCAGGCGCTGAGCATAGGCTTGAAGGCCCCCGCGAAGGCTCTCATGAGGCGCCTGTCCCCACGTCCTGTCAATCGACCGCCAGACCCGCGCTCCTGCTCAATCTGATCCCCTCGACCATGCCGACTCGACGCACCAAGATCGTCATCAGCGACCTGCACATCGGCGACGGCCACACCAAGGGCCGCGTGAACGTCTTCGACGACTTCCGCGACGACGAGCTCTTTGCGCAGATGCTCGGGAACCTGGACCAGCAGTTCGCCGGGGACGACCTCGAGCTCATCATCAACGGCGACTTCTTCGACCTCCTCAAGGTGCCGGTGAACGGGCTCTTCCCGGAGGCGATCACCGAGCCCGTCGGCGCTCTGAAGACCGAGCTCTGCCTGCGCGGGCATCCCAAGGTCGTCGAAGCCTTGCGGGCGCTCTTGCGCCAGAAGCATCGTCGGATCACCTACCTGCCCGGCAACCACGACATGGAGCTGGTGTTCCCCGCGGTGCGAAAGCTCTTCACCCGGGCCCTGACCGGCTCCGACCTGGACGAGCGGGTGCAATTCGTCGTCGACCGCGACCGCTATCGCCTGGACGGCGGCGTGGAGATCCACCACGGCCACCAGTTCGAGGCCATGAACGCCTTCGACTTCAAGCAGCTCTTCCTCGAGCGCGGCCGCCCGGAGCCCATCCTCAATCTACCCTGGGGCAGCCTGTTCATTCTGCAGGTGGTCAACAAATACAAAGAGCAGCGCCCCTATCTCGACCGGGTCAAGCCCTTCTGGCCGCTCGTCGCCGGCGGATTGGCGTTGGACACCCGCTTCACGCTCCGCGCCGGCGCGGACACCATCTATTGCTTCCTCCGCGCCCGCACCAGCCCGCTCTGGAGGCGCCGCCGGCCGTTCACCAAGCTCGGCAAGTTCCTGATGAACGAGCTCAACTTCTTCGAGAAGCACGAGGACACCGCCGTCCGACTCTTCAAGAGCGACCCCTCGCTCCGCGCGGTGGTGATGGGCCATACCCATACCGAAATGGTGCGCACGTACGGCCGCGGCGAGCGGATCTACATCAACACCGGCACCTGGATGCCGATGGTCAACATCTCGCTCGAAAACCTAGGCCAGAGCACCGGGCGCCACTACGCGCTCATCCGCTACGGCGAGCGCGGCGAGCCGCGCATCTCGCTCATGCGCTGGCTGGGCAAGCGCGGGCACCACGAGGAGGTCACGGTCTAGCCGGAATTGCGGAAGTCGGCGGTCGTCGAGCGCATTGACCTCTCCCCCTGCGCCCCCTCCCCGCTAGCGGGGAGGGGGATGAGGCGGCTTCGATTCGTCAACGAGCGCCGGCGGCTGCGCGGCTCGGCGCTCTCGCCCGCAGGAGGTGGCGCATTAGCTCCTCGAAGCCTTTTCCTTCCCGAGATTGGGTGACGAACCGCGGCGGATGTGTGATCCGGTCCAGGACGTCGCGGACGTTGGCGACGCCGACCGACAGCTCGAAGGCTTCGAACATGGGCTCGTCGTTGACCGAGTCGCCGCAATAGACCACGGCGCTCTCCGCGACCCCCAAGGACGCGGCGAGCGCGCCGCAGGCCGATCGCTTGTCGAACGAGCCCGACCAGAAGTTCACGTGCACCGAGCTGCGCACGGCGTTGAACCCGCGCCGCCGCAGGAAGGCCTCGATGCGCGCCGCGGCCTCGGGGCCCAGGTGCACCGCCTCGTTGTAGTCGACCGCGAGGTCCACCTCGGTGTACCGGCTGTCCATGGAGAGCCGCGCGCCAGGGACCGCGCGCTCCAAGGCGCGGGCCGCACGTAGCGCCCGGGTTCGGTCCGAGGCGAGGCGCGCCTCCGGCACGGCGTACGAGCGCTCCAGCCCTCCGCCCGGCTGGGCGACGAACGTCACCCCGCCGTTCTCCGCGATCACCGCGTCCGCCGGGAAGGTCCGCGCAAACGCCTCCGCCCACCCCGCCGGTCGGCCGGTGACCAGCGCGAGCACCCCGCCGGCCTCCTTCCAGTCCCAGAGCGCGCGGTAGGTGGAAGGCAGGAGCTTGCCGCCCGTCGTCAGCGTGCCGTCGATGTCCGTGAAGATGGCGCGGACGCGGCGGGACGCGGCGCGGTCGAGGTCGGAAATGGGTTTCATGCTTTTCCGAAGAAGTGTGCGCGCAGTCGGTCCGGAGCCGCGCCGGCCCGCTGTGAACGCGGGGGCACCGGACTTGGGTTCGCGCGGGGCTGTCGCCCGACGCGTCATTCGCCGCCCTGCCCTCGCTCGCGGGCGTCGCGCAGGGCGCGGTACCTCGCGAACTCGCGGCGGGCGCGGTCGAGGATCTCGTCGATTTCGTCCAGAGGCCCCGGGGGGCCCACCGAGAGGCCCACCCGCTGGTCGGGCACGCCGAAGAGCGCGAGGACCTCGTTCTCGGACAGGGCGAGCTGCTCGCCAAACCAAGCGAGGACTTCCACTGGGTCGTCGGCGGGAACCTCGAGAACCCGCTCATGGCCTCGGTCGAACGCCGCGGCCTCGACGGATGCGGCGGGCTCAGTGCCCCGCTGGCGGTCGAGCGCGAGGCCCCAGCAGCGGCATTGGCCCACGGCGCTCACCAGGCGCGCCAGGTGCGTGAGCCCGCCCGCCCGCCAAGGGAACAACTCGGCGACGTGCGAGAGGCGAAAAGCCACCGCGCCCGGCATGGACGGGACCCGCCCGTACTCGAGCTGCCAGCCGGCCAGCGGCCGCTCGGCCAGGAATCGGATGGCCGCTTCGCGAAGCGCCTCGACGAGCGTGGGCCCGCGCGGCGAAAGGAGCGCCACGAGATCCCCTCAGTGGTCGCGCCGGTTGTCATCGGAGTGGACGGGAGAGCACGAGAAAGCGACATTGTATCAGAATCAAACCCTCCTGCTCGAGGAGCCATGCGCTACTACCGCGAGGACTTCTTGCGCACCGCCGACGGCGCCGAGCTGTTTTGGTCCCTCAACGGCGAGGGCTCCCCGCCGCTGGTCATGACCGACGGCCTCGGCTGCGACGGCTTCGCCTGGAAGCACCTGATCCGCGCTCTGGCGGACGAGCACCAGATCCTCCGGTGGCACTACCGCGGCCACGGGCGCTCCAAGCTGCCGCGCCACCCGGTGGCCATCGGCATCGAGACCTTCGCCGACGACCTGAACGCCATCATGGATGCGGCGCGGATTCCCAAGGCCGTCATCCTGGGCCACTCCATGGGCGTGCAGGTCAACTTCGAGTTCCACAAGCGCCACCCTGCGCGCGCCCTCGCCCTGGTGCCCATCTGCGGCTCCTACGGCAACCCGCTCGACACGGTCCACGACGACGCGACGCTCAAGCGCCTCTTCCCCTACCTACGCCTCGCGGTCGACGCGTTCCCAGACCTCTCGCGGCGCGTGGCGCAGGCGCTGCTCCCCACCGAGGCCGCCCTGCAGTACGCGCTCTGGCTCGAGGTCAACCGGAAGCTCGTCCGCCGCGAGGACTTCGCGCCCTACTTCGAGCACCTCGCGCGAATGGACCCCCGCGTCTTCCTGCGGACGCTGGAGTCGGCGGCCCAGCACACCGCCTGGGAGCACCTGCCGGCCATCGACGTGCCCACGCTCATCATCGCCGCCGACCAGGACCGGTTCACGCCGGTCTGGCTCTCGGAGCGCATGCACCGGGCCATCCCCAAGAGCGAGCTGCAGGTCATCCAATCCGGCTCGCACACCGCGGTCATCGAGATGCCCGAGCTCATTGCCCTGCGGATCCGGCGCTTCCTCAAGGAGCGCCTCCCGCCCGAGGCCCAGGCGGCGTGATGCGCGTGTCGAAGCCCGCCGCGGCCGCTCTCCTCTCCGCCGCAGCCCTCATGCTGCCGGGGCTCGCGCTGGGCCACGACCCCGCCCTGCGCTGGTACACGCTTCAGACCGAGCACTTCGAGGTGAGCTACCACGAGGGGCTCGGCGAGCTCGCCCAAAGGTCGGCCCGCGCGCTCGAGGAGGCCCACCGCCGGCTCGCGCCGATCCTGGGCCACGTCCCCAAGGAGCGCGTGCAGGTCGTCCTGGGCGACGCGACCGACGATGCCAACGGGAGCGCCAACGCCTTCCTGCGCCCGGTGATCGAGCTCTATGGGGCCCCGCCGGACGACCGGAGCGAGCTCAACGACTACGAGGACTACGTCTGGAACCTGGTGGTCCACGAGTACACGCACATCCTCCACCTGGACCAGGTCGGCGGAGTGCCGCGCGCGGTGAACTTCGTCTTCGGCCAGCTCTGGACGCCCAACGCCCTTCAGCCGACTTGGCTCATCGAAGGGCTCGCGGTCTGGGCGGAGTCCGCGCAGAGCGGCAGCGGCCGCGAGCGCTCGGCCATCTATGACATGTACTTGCGCTCCGAGGTTTTGGAGAACCGGTTCTTCCGGCTCGACGAGGTGACCGGCGTCCCGTCGCGCTGGCCGTGGGGCGCGGTGGCCTACCTGCACGGCTCGCGCTTCATGGAGTACCTGGCGAAGCGCTACGGAGAAAAGCCGTTCGCCGCCTTGAGCGCGCGCTACGGATCGCAGCTCATCCCCTACGGGCTGAACGCCGCGGCTCGCCAGGAGTTCGGCCGCGACTACCTCTCGCTCTACGACGAGTGGGCCACCTGGACCCGAGCGGCGGTGGAATCGCAAGCGGCGGCGGTGAAGGCGGACGGTTTGACGCCGTTCCTTCGCCTGACCCGCGCGGGCAGCTGGACGGGCGAGCCCAGCTTCGACCCGAAGACAGGCCGCGTCGTCTACCTCGAGGCCTCCGCCGACCGGCGCGCGGCCATCCGGGCCGTGGAGCAGGACGGGTCGCGCGACCGCCTCCTTTCGGAGGTCTACGGAAGCGGCGGCCTCGCGCTCGCGCCCGACGGCACCTGGGCGCTCGTCTCGCAGGCGGCGCCCTACCGCGTCTTCTACGCCTACAACGACCTCTTCCGAGTCGACCTGGCGAAGGGGACGCGGCGCCGCCTCACCTACGGCGCCCGACTAACCGACCCGGATCTTTCGGCGGACGGCAAGACCGCCGTCGCGGCGCGCCACTTCCCGGGCGGGCGGATGGGCATCGACGAAATCCAGCTCGAGACCGGCGCGGCGCGCGCGCTGGTGCCCTCGCAGGACGCGGCCGTCTTCACGCCGCGCTTCTCGCCGGACGGCCAACGCGTCGCCTACTCGGAGCAGACCGGGGCCGGCCGGCACCTCTTCCTGGTCGACCGCGCGACCGGAGCGCGCCAGCAGGTGACGTCCGGGCGGGCGATGAACCTCGACCCGACCTTCGACCCGTCGGGGCGCTGGCTGCTGTTCGCCAGCGATCGGACCGGCATCTACAACCTGTACGCGCGCGATCTCACGACCGGCGAGACCCGCAGGGTCACCAACGTCCTCACCGGGGCCTTTCGGCCGCGCGTCTCGCCCGACTCGCGCTCGCTCGCGTTCGCCACCTACTCGAGCGTCGGCTACGACGTGGCAGTCATGCCCTTCGAGCCTTTGCGCTGGCCGCTCGCCGACCCTCGCCAGCGGGAGCGGCCGGCGTTCACGGCCTGGGACAAGGGCGGGGAATTCGCCGTCCGCGCCTACCGGCCGGTCGACACCCTCTGGCCGCGCTACTGGCTCCCCGTCTTGGGCGCCGATCCGCTCGGCACCTCGCTGGGCATCGCCACCGGCGGCGCCGACGTCGTCGGCCGGCATACCTGGGCCCTGGAGGTGGACTACGGGCTCGCGTCGAAGCAGCCCGCGGTGGCCATCGGCTATGTCGCGCACGTCGTCTACCCGGACCTGTCGGCCGGGCTCTCGTCGGGGATGGCCCTGCAGCGCGCCGGCCTCGAGCGGCAGACGGCGCTGTCGCTCTCGGCGAGCTTTCCGTTCTCGGGTGTCGACTGGTCGAGCGCGCTGTCCTTGGGCTATCAGCTGCGCTACTACGCGCCCAGCTCCGAGCCGGTCCCCGCAGGTCTTTTGAGCGACGGCCTGCCGCCGCTGCGCCGCGGCTTCGGCGCCACCGCGAGCCTCGGCGCGAGCTTCTCGGACGCCCTGAGCTTCGCGAACAGCATCAGCGCCGAGCGCGGCGGAACGGTCTCGGTCCAGCTCGCGACGGCGCGCAAGGAGATAGGCAGCCAATACTCGGCGTACTCCGCCCAGGCGGCCGCCTCGCGTTACTTCCCCCTGCCCTGGCTCTCGCACTACGTCTTGGCGCTGCGGCTCAGCGGCGGTGTGGCCGGCGGCGACCTGGGCGGCCGCAGCGCGTTCTCCCTGGGGGGCATCGGCCTGCGCGACCCGATCTTCGACGTGCTCTACCAGTCCGGCGCGCCGGGCGCGGCGCTCCGCGGGTACCCGGTCGGCGCTTTCCTGGGGAATCGGTTCGCGCTCGCCAACGCCGAGGTCCGGGCGCCGATCGCCACCCTGGACCGGGGCCTCTGGACTTTGCCCATCTTCGTGCGCCGGCTCCACGCCGCCCTGACCTTCGACGACGGCCTCGCGGCCGACCGCCTCCGCCTGGCCGACTTTCGCCCCAGCGCCGGCGCCGAGCTTCGCGCCGACCTGGTCCTGGGCTACGGCCTGGGCGTCGGCGTCCGTCTCGGGTACGCGCGGGGCTTCGGCGCGAGCGGCATCCACGAGGTGTTCTTCGGGCTCGGCTCCGGATTCTGAAGGGGGCCCCCTCGAGGCGCCCTTCCCCCGCTCGAGCGGCGCCCTACCCTTTTCTCGCATCGTCCACCCGGGAGGATACCGTGAGCCCCAAGGGCCTGAGCCTGGTCGGTATCGGCGTGCTTTCGGCGATCGGCGCCGAGGGTCGAGGCTTCGCGGCCTCCGACGACTGCCGGCGAGAGAGCTGCGCCGCGCAGGTGGCCGCGGGTTCGGGCTTCACGTGCGCGGTGACCCCATCGGGAGCGGCCGAGTGCTGGGGCCTGGGCTCCGTCGGCCAGCTCGGCAACGGCGCCAGCGGGGCCGGAGTTCAGTCCGACCTCCCGCAGCCGGTGGTCTCGCTCGGCTCCGGCGTCGCGCAGGTCACCGCCGGCTTCTCCCACGCCTGCGCGCTCAAGCGCGACGGCACGCTCTGGTGCTGGGGCAACGGCTTCGCCGGGGAGCTGGGCGACGGACAGCAGGGCCCCGGCCATCAGAGCGCCGTGCCCGTTCAGGTCGCGGCGCTCGGCCGCGAGGGGGTGCAGGTGTCTGCGGGCAATTCCTTCACCTGCGCGGTGAAGCGCGACCGCACCGCGTGGTGCTGGGGCGAGAACCTCCAGGGGCAGATCGGCCAGGGCTTTCTCTCCACCGGCCTTCAGACGGGCATCGCGACGCCGAGCCGCGTGATCGGCCTCTCGCAGGTCGCCGAGGTCGCGGCGGGCGGCTTCCACGCCTGCGCGCGCGTGGTCGGGGGCGCGGTCTTTTGCTGGGGCAACGATCAGCTCGGGGAGCTCGGGGACGGCGTCACCGGCGTCTTCAATCCCACGCCCGTCGCGGCGCAGGGGCTCAGCGGCGTCGTCGCGCTCGACGCGGGCCAGGAGCACACCTGCGCCGTCGAGGCAGACGGCTCGCTCTGGTGTTGGGGCAACAACCCCAGCGGCGAGCTGGGCATCGGCGAGACAGGCGGCTCGCGCGCCGTCCCCACGCAGGTCGTCGATCTGTCGGACGCGCAGGCGGTCGACGCCGGCTTCGAGCACACCTGCGCGGTGGCCGGGCCGGAGCGCGCGCTCTTCTGCTGGGGCACGCTGCAGACGAGCTTCATCTACAACACGCTCGGCGCGTTCCCGGTCCAGTCGGACGTCCCTCTGAGAGTGGGCGGAGACCTCGAAGCGCGGGTGAGCCGCGCCTCGGTCGGCAAGGCGCACACCTGCGCCATCCGCGAGGAGTCGCTGCTGTGCTGGGGAGCAAACCCGTTCGGCGAGCTCGGCCTGGGCGACGAGCAGGACCACCTGGCGCCGACCCGGGTCGACGCCCTGTGCCGCGAGCGCGGCCGGCCGCGGTGAACGGCGCGCCGCTTCACGCGCGCGGCACGAGCGCGTCGGCGACCTCTTCCAGGTCCCGGAGGCTCTGCACCACCGCGACGCGCTCGCAGTGCCGCTCGTAGCGCAGCATCTCGCTGTCGCCCATGCCCCAGGCGCGCCGCTCCTCGGGCAGATCCAGACGAGCCTCTTGGCCTTGGCCCGGACCTCCTCGAGCGCCCAGGCGTTCGCCGGGTGGTAGTTGTTGCGACCGTCCCCGATGACGAGCACCGTCGTCCGCCGCCGAACTGCGCTCAGGTGATCGCGCGCGAAGCTCGCCAGCGCCCGGCCGTAGTTCGAGTTGGCGGCGAGGTTGACCACCTTCCCGGCCAGGACGCGGTCCAGCGCCTGCCGCGGCTCGCAGCCCCGGAAATACTCGGTCGCCTCACCGAGCTCGCTCACGAAGACGAAGGTGCGGACCCGGTTGAACAGCGACTGCAGCGTGTGGACGAACAGCAGCATCATCCGCGACACGTTGCGCACCGAGTCCGAGACGTCGCAGAGCACCACGACGTCCGGCCGCTGCGGCCGGCGCGTGTGGAAGGCGAGCCGCGCGGGCACGCCGCCCCAGGAGAGGTTCTTGCGCAGCGTCCGCCGCACGTGGAGCGCTCCCCGGCGGCGCGAGCGCTCGCGCCGCGTCAGGCGGGCCTTCAGCCGCTCGGCGAGCCGGCGCACCGCCGCCGCGGTGCGCTCCAGCTCTTCCGCCGAGAGCTCGAGGAACCGCCGCTCCTGCATAAGCGCCGACTCGCGCGCCCGCACCCGCACCTCGCGCTCCACGCGCGCGCGCGCCGCCTGCTCGACCCGCCGCAGGACTTGGGAGAGCTCCCGGCCGACGAGCTCCAGCGCGCTCTCGCGCAGCCCCTGCGACTTCAGCGCCGCTTCGACCTGGGCCAGGTCGCGCTCGGCGCGCGCGAGCCCCGCGGCGCTCAAGAGACGGCGGGCGTAGAAGCCCTGCTGCAGCCGGCTCTCCAGGCCCCCGAAGTCGACGCTCAGCGCCGCGCCGGCGAAGAGCCCCGCGAGCGCCGCCCGGTCGCCGGAGAGCGCGGCGCGGGAGAGCGGGCTCATCTCCCAGGCGAGCCGCTCGAGCGTGGCGAGCACCATGATCAGCTCGTCGCCCTCGAGCAGCCCGGACTCCGTGAGAGCCCGGGCGAGCGAGCGGTCGATCTCCTCGAACAGCCGCGCGGCGCCGCTGAAGTAGAGCTCGAAGAGGCGGTCGAACGCCGGGAGGTCGGCCCCGCGCTTCACCAGGCAGGCGCAGAGAGCCGAGCGGAACGTCGCGCGGTCGCCCACGCCCAAAAGCGCGGCGGCCCGCACGGCGTCGGCGATCTCCGCGGGGCCGATGCGGGCTCCGTTGTGCCGCAAGAGCGCGGCGAACTCGGCGATGCGCGCGTCCATCAGGCCCGCTCCAGAACGAGCACGCCCTCCACGTGGCAGGTCTGCGGGAACATGTCCACCGGCGCGCCCCAGACGCAGCGAAATCCACAGGCGCAGAGGTCTCGCGCGTCGCGCGCGAGCGTCGCGGGGTCGCACGAGACGTAGACCACCCGCTGGACGCCCAGCGCCGCGGCCGTGCGCCCCAAGCCCTTGGCGCCGGCGCGCGGCGGATCGAGCAGCAAGGCGTCGTAGCGCTGGCCCTCGCGCGAAAGCCCCGAAGCGACGCCGAGCGCCTCACCCAAAATGAAACGGGCGGACTGGACCGCGGCCTCGCGGGCGCTCCTGCGGGCGAAGTCGAGCGCCTCGCTCGAGGATTCGACGGCCGTGACCTGCGCGCCCCGCCGAGCGGCGGCGAAGGTGAAGTTCCCGGCGCCGCTGTAGAGCTCGAGGAGGCGCGCGGGGGCGCCCTCCTTCAGCTTCAAGCCCTCGAGCGCCAAGGCGACGAGGCGCTCGTTCGCGCCGCGGTTCGCCTGAGCGAAGAGGTCGGCGCGGCCGTAGAATCCTCGCCGGCGCAGCGAAGGGCGCTTCCTCGCTCAAGAGCGGGTTCCCGATGGCCCGAGCCGGGCCCCCCTCGGGCGAAGGAGGCGCGACCACGGCGCCGTCGAGCCCCGCGACCTGGACCACGCGCTCGGCGCGCGCGAG
This sequence comes from uncultured delta proteobacterium, assembly GCA_963772225.1. Taxonomy (GTDB): domain Bacteria; phylum Myxococcota; class Myxococcia; order Myxococcales; family UBA5297; genus CAVYWD01. The sequence continues at coordinate 506,507 of CAVYWD010000002.1, forward strand.
GCCCGCGGGGAGGACCTGGTCGACGTGGAAAGCGGCAGTGACGCGCGCGGCGTCGCAGGCGATGGAGATGTCGGTGCAGCGCGGCACGGCGCCTTCGCGCGCGAGCGCCTCCTGCAGCCTGAGCAGCGCCGCCTCGAGCCGGGGCTCGAGCAGGCGGCACTCGGTCGGCTCGACGAGCGCGTGGCTCGAGCGGGCGCGGTAGCCGAGCCGGCCCGAGCCGAGGTGGAGGCGGGCGCGACGGCGGTAGCGCAGCTCCGACGGCGATGGCACCAGCGGCCGCGCCTCCAGCGCGCTCGCGGGAATGCCGCCGATGCGCTCCAGGGCGTCCCAGAAAAGCTGCTCTTTGGCTCGGGCCTGAGCGCCCGGCGAAACATGCAGCCAGTGGCAGCCGCCGCAAGTCGACGCGTGCGGACAACCCGGGTTCACGCGTTCGCGAGAATCGGAGAGCCGGCGCACGACGCGCGCCCGGGCCGACCGCTCCCGCTCCTCGAAGAGCTCCACCTCGACCACGTCGCCGGGCGCGACGCCCTCGACGAAGACGACGCGTCCGCTCAGCCGGCCGATTCCGTCGCCCCCCGCCGCGAGCGACTCGACGGTCAGGGTCATCGGCGCCCGTGCGGCACCGCGAGCTCCCGGCGCAACTTCTCCACGAATCGCGCGATGCGCCCCCGCTTCTCCTCGTCGGCCTCGATGAACTCGATGCCCATGCCGGGCGCCTCGTTGCCCGCGTTGTCGGGGGCGACGACCCGCACCACTCTGCCTGCGAGGTGGAAAGGAAACGCCGTGTCCGGGAGCGAGATGATGAGGCGCACCACGGTGCCCACCGGCAGCGGGTCGCGGCTGTTGATGAACAGGCCGCCGCGGGAGATGTTCGTCGCCCAGTCCGAGATGAAGCCGTCCACCGTGCGGTACGTGACCGAGAGCTCGTTCTCAAGTCGCTCGGCGCGCCGCTTGTTCGTGCCTCCGCTCATCGACGCTCCTTCGGGCACTCCCGGCGCAGAAATATACCAGCTTGCAGCTCCCGCCGGTAACCGCCGCAGGGCCGTCCGCGCGGCTCGCCGCGGCGTGCCTCCTACGCGACTTCCACGACGACCGGCATCCCGGGCGCATCGTCCAGGCCGAGCGCTCGCTGGGCCGAGCCCTCGCGGACGGCGACCTCCAGGTAGCCCGACGAGCCCAGCACCGCGACGGCGCCGCCGGCGGGGACCTCGGCGTACGTCGACCGCACCGGGACGAGCGTGCGCCCGCCCACCGCGACCCGGAGCTGGGACCGGTCGGCGGAGGGCAGGTCCTCGACGTCGATGTTCGTCACGAGATTGCCGAAGTGATCGGCGAAGAGGATCTCCCCGACCACGGCGCCCCCCTCGCGGCGAACGCGCGGCGGCTGCAGCTTGACCGGGTCGGCGACCTTGGGCCCGAACCGCTCGGGCGCGACGCCGAGCGCGAGGTGCGCGGCCGCCGGCGCGAAGATGTCTCGCCCGTGGAACGTCGGCGAGACCGTCGGGCGGCGCAGCGACGGCTCCGCCAACTCGAACACCTGGGCGCCGCGGGTGAAGGGCCACAAGAGACCGTTGTCGGGACCCACGAAGAACTGGCCGGGCGCCCTCTCTCCCGAAGCGACGAGGAGCGGGCGCCGCGCCGAGCCGACACCCGGGTCGACCACGGCGACGTGGATGGTCCCGGGCGGGAATGCCGCCGCCGCGTCGCGCAGCATCAGCTGGGCCATGAGCACGCGATACGGCGGCACCGCGTGGCTGACGTCGACGACCCGCGCGTCGGGGCACAGCGAGAGGATCACGCCTTTGACCTGAGCGGGATACCCGCTGTCTGCCCCGAAGTCGGTGAGCAAGGTGATGAGCGGTCCGGCCATGGTGCGGATCAATCTGCCACGCCTCGAGGCCTTGCGAAACGAAGAACCCGCCGCTCACGGATGCCGTCCGGGCGGCTCCGGTGGCCTGCGTCGCTCGGGCGGAGGGAGCCGCTCGGCGGGCGGCGCCTCCTCGGCCTCGGGGACGCGCGGCTCCCGCTTCTCTCCCTTGCGCTTGACGCCCGGGCGATAGTGCTCGGTGAGCGCGTTGATCTCCGAGCCCAGGAGGATCACCCAGCCCGCCAGGTAGAGCCAGAGCAGCAGGATGATGACCGCGCCGATGCTGCCGTAGGTCGCGCTGTAGTTGCCGAACCTGGAGACGTAGAAGCGAAACGCGAGCGAGCCGACGGCGAGCAGGACGACCCCGAGCGCGCTGCCCGGCGTGATGAATGCGAACCGCTGCTCGACGTCGGGGCCGAAGTAATAGGCGAGCGAGAAGGCGAGGAGCAGCGCGGCCGCGATGATGAGCCACCGAAAGGCCGCGAAGGCGACGAGCAGCAGCGCGCTCGCGCCGAGCGCGGAGGAGAGCAGGCGCTGGATCACGCCTCCGAAGACGATGAGCCCGAAGGCGCCGATGATGAGCACGGCGAAGGCCAACGTCAGCAGAAGGGCCGTGCCGCGCGCCTTCCAGAACGGGCGCCCTTCGCGGACGTCGTAGGTGATGTTGAGCTGCTGCATCACCGCGTAGAGGCCGTTCGAGGCCGCCCACAGAGTGAGGACGACGCCGAAGGAAAGAAGGCCGCCGCGCCTCTGGCGGACGGTGTCCTGCACCACGCCCGTGAACATCTGCGCCGACTCCGGAGGGAGCGCCTGCCGGAGCATGTCCATGATGGCCTGATCGAGGTTGGGGATGGGCAGATAGGCGATGAGGGACAAGCCGAAGATCGCCGCCGGGAAGACGGCCAGCATGAGGTAGTAGGCGAGCGCCGCGGCCCCGTTCGAGACGTTGTCCTCCGAGATTTCTTTCTTGAGATCCCTCGCGAACTGCCTCCAGGAAACTCCCGCTGGCATCGCTCCCCTCCCTGGCTCCGAATCGCTCCTGATGACGGCAGAGCTTCGCGGTCGGGCCCCGGGATGCTCTGGTTGCGAACGGACGAATTTCCCCCGCGGCTGGTTGGGTACGAGTGCTTGCCCGAGAAGGACCCGATCCCGCGCATCAATGCGCGGACGACCGCAAGTCCATCTCCTCGAGGTCGGGTGCCAAGATGAGCCGCGGCTCGGTCTTCGACTGGATCTCCTCCACCGAGACGCCGGGAGCCCGCTCGCGAAGCACCAGGCCCTTCGGCGTCACTTCGAGGAACGCCAGGTCGGTGATGATGAAGTTCACGCAGCCCTTGCCGGTGAGCGGCAGCGTGCAGCGCTCGAGGATCTTCGATTTGCCCTTTGCCTCGTGCTCCATGGCGACGTAGACGCGCTTGGCGCCCACCGCGAGGTCCATGGCGCCGCCCATGCCCTTGACCATCTTGCCGGGGATCATCCAGTTGGCGAGGTCGCCCTGCGCGCTCACCTCCATCGCCCCCAGCACGGCCATGTCGATGTGCCCGCCGCGGATCATGGCGAACGACGCGGCCGAGTCGAAGAAGGCGGCGCCCTCGAGCGCGGTGACCGTTTCTTTGCCGGCGTTGATGAGGTCCGGGTCCTCGTCGCCTTCCAAGGGGTACGGGCCCACGCCGAGCATCCCGTTCTCCGACTGGAGGACCACCTCGATGCCTGGCGGGACATAGTTCGCGACCAGCGTCGGCAGGCCGATCCCCAGGTTCACGTAGTAGCCGTCGCGCAGCTCCTTGGCGGCGCGCATCGCGATCTGCTCCCGGCTCAGCGCCATGGCTCGTCTCCCGAACGGCGGTTTCAAATCTTCGCTCAATCCGCTTCTGGCCGGCCCTCTTTCAGCGGCTGCGGACCGTGCGCCGCTCGATCCACTTCTGGTAGCCGGTCCCCTGGAACAGGCGATGGACGTAAATGGACGGCACGTGGATCTGGTCGGGGTCGAGCGAGCCGACCGGGACAAGCTCCTCGCACTCGACGATGGTCACCTTTGCGGCGGCGCAGATCAGCGGGCTGAAGTTGCGGGCTGTCTTTCGAAAGACCAGGTTGCCCCAGGCGTCGGCCTTGTGGGCGCGCACGAAGGCGAAGTCCGCCTTGAGCGGCTTCTCCAGCAGGTACTCGCAGCCGTCCTCGAGGACACGGCTCTCCTTGCCCTTGGCCACCTCGGTCCCGACGCCGGTGCGCGTGTAGAAGCCGCCGATGCCCGCGCCCCCCGCGCGAATCCGCTCGGCCAAGGTGCCCTGGGGCACGAGCTCGACCTGGAGCTGACCCGACAGGTACTGCTGCTCGAAGATCTTGTTCTCGCCCACGTAGCTGGCGACCATCCGAGTGACCTGCCCCGCCTTGAGCAGAACCCCGAGTCCGTGCTCCGTGGTCCCGCAGTTGTTGGAGATGACGGTGAGGTTTTGCACCCCCCGATCGCGCAGCGCCAAAATCAGGTTCTCGGGGTTGCCGCAGAGCCCGAAGCCCCCGGCCATGAGAACCGCGCCGTCCGGGATGTCGCGCACCGCCTCGGCCGCACTCTTCACGAGCTTGTTCATGGGCGCTTGCTCTCCCTTGATTCCCCTAAGGACGGCGTCGTTTCTTGCCAAGACCTTTTGGATTGCTAGGTTAGCGCAACGGTGCCACAACAATCGCTCGGCAGGTTGGCGCATCGGCTTCGAGCAGGGCCCTCACAGGAGCCGACGGCGTAGGCAAATCGAGTCGCCGGCGCAGTGCGTCACCTGAGGCCCGGGACTCTCCGGGCTGACTTAGGGATATTCTGGAACGCGGATGGGGCGGGAGCGCCGAGGCCGGCAGGGTGGCGGCCTTGGAAAAATGAGCAACCCCGGGCGTCCTCGCGCGTCAAAAAGTCAAGGAAAAGAGGTAGCTCCATGGCGGACGATAAAAAGAAGGCAGTACAGGCGCCGACTCCGACGATGGGCGCTCCGGCGCTTATCGCCAAGGAGGACATCCCTCAGGTATTGCCCATCCTCCCCCTGCGAAACTCGGTGTTCTTCCCCGGAGGCGTGCTTCCCTTGGCGGTGGGCCGGCAGAAGACCATCGCCCTCATCAAGGACGCCGTGCGCGACGACCAGGTCATCGGCGTCGTCACCCAGCGCAAGGCCGAGGAGGAGGACCCGGGCGCGGTCGACCTTTACTCCATGGGCACGGTCGCGCGGATCGTGAAGCTCCTGAAGATGGGCGAAGACAACTACTCGCTCGTCGTGCAGGGGCTGGCGCGCTTCCGAGTGCTCGACCTGGTGCAGGAGACGCCGTACCTCAAGGCGCGCATCGAGCCCGTCGAGGACAAGACGGCGGTCGAGGACGTCGAGGTGGAGGCGCTGGGCATCAACCTGAAGAAGCTGGCTCGAGAGGTGATCGAGCTGATGCCCGAGCTTCCGGCGGCTGCCACCGAGCTGGTCGAGTCCATCACGCACCCCGGCCACCTGGCCGACCTCATCGCCGCCAACGTCGACGTGCCCATCGAGGACAAGCAGGCAGTCCTGGAGACGGTCGACCTCAAGGCGAGGATGAAGCTGGTGCTCGAGCTGCTCAACCGCAAGCGCGAGGTGCTCAAGCTCTCCAGCAAGATCGACAGCGCGGTCAAGGGCGAGATGTCCAAGACCCAGCGCGAGTACTACCTGCGCCAGCAGCTCAAGGCCATCAAGGAGGAGCTGGGCGAGCTGGGCGAGGAGGAGGAGGAGCTCGACGAGCTGCAGGAGCGCCTGAAGAAGGCGGGCCTGCCGCCCGAGGTGGAGAAGGTCGCGCAGAAGGAGCTCAACCGGCTCAAGACCATCCCCGCGGCTTCCAGCGAGTACACGGTCGCGCGCACCTACCTCGACTGGATCGCCGACCTGCCCTGGTCGAAGAAGACCGAGGACAACCTCGACATCCTGAACGCCCGCGGCGTGCTGGACCACGACCACTTCGGTCTCGAGAAGGTGAAGAAGCGCATCCTCGAGTACCTGGCGGTCCGCAAGCTGAAGAACGACATGAAGGGCCCCATCCTCTGCCTGGTCGGCCCTCCCGGCGTCGGCAAGACGTCGCTGGGGCAGTCGGTGGCGCGGGCGGTGGGCCGCAAGTTCGTGCGCCTGTCGCTCGGCGGCGTGCGCGACGAGGCGGAGATCCGCGGCCACCGGCGGACCTACGTGGGCGCCCTGCCCGGCCGCATCCTTCAGTCGATGAAGAAGGCGGGGACCATCAACCCCATCATGATGCTCGACGAGGTGGACAAGCTGGGCGCGGACTTCCGAGGCGACCCCTCGGCGGCGCTGCTCGAGGTGCTGGACCCGGAGCAGAACAACACCTTCTCCGACCACTACCTGGACGTGCCGTACGACCTGTCGCGAATCCTGTTCATCGCCACGGCGAACCAGCTCGACCCCATCCCGCCGCCGCTGCGCGACCGCATGGAGATCATCGAGCTCCCCGGCTACACGTTCGACGAGAAGATCGAGATCGCCACGCGGCACCTGGTGCCGAAGCAGCTCAAGGAGCACGGCATCACTCCGGAAATCCTGGAGCTGACGCCGAAGGGGCTCGCCAAGGTCATCGTCGGGTTCACGCGCGAAGCCGGCGTGCGCTCGCTCGAGCGCCGCATCGCGGACCTGTGCCGCGCGGTGGCGGTCGACGTGGCCAGCGGCAAGACCGGCAAGCGCGTGGTGGACGAGAAGGAGGTCCAGGAGGTGCTGGGCGCCGACAAGTTCTGGAACGAGGTGGCCGAGCGCACGGAGGTATCGGGCGTGGCGACCGGCCTCGCCTGGACGCCGGCAGGCGGCGACCTGCTCTTCATCGAAGCGACCCGCATGCCGGGCAAGGGCGCGCTGACGCTCACCGGTCAGCTGGGCGACGTGATGAAGGAGAGCTGCCAGGCGGCCCTGTCGTACGTGCGCGCCAAGAGCTCGGTCCTCAACGTGCCGCAGAACTTCCTGGAGAAGACGGACATCCACATCCACTTCCCCGCGGGCGGCATCCCGAAGGACGGGCCCTCGGCCGGTGTCACCATCCTCACCGCGCTCGTCTCGCTGCTCACCGGCGTGCGCGCGCGCGGCGACACGGCGATGACCGGCGAGGTGACGCTGCGCGGGCTCGTGCTGCCGGTCGGCGGCATCAAGGAGAAGGTGCTCGCGGCGCACCGCGCGGGCATCAAGCGGATCGTCATGCCCGAGCGCAACCGGAAGGACCTGCAGGAGGTGCCGGAGCAGGCGCGCAAGGAGATCGAGTTCATCTTCGCTACGCAGATGGACGACGTGCTCAAGGACACCTTGGAGCAGAACCCGTTCAACCTGCCGCCGCCGCCGGCGGACGGCGGGCCGGTGGTGGATGAGAAGAAGACGCCGCCGGCGGCCAAGCCTCAGGCGGAGATCCGGGTGTAGCTCCAGCACCTCCCGAAGTCAGCACAAGCGAGGGCCGCTTCCGAAGACGGAGGCGGCCCTCGCCCGTTCGCAGCGCAGTACCTCCTGAAGACCTATCGCGGACCGTCGAGCGCTCACGGGTTTCGCTGACCCGATCGGCTCGGTGCGGCTCTCTCCTGCCGGGGTGGACCTTCGTCTGAGAACCTTCTTGGGGCTCGTGAAGGCGCCCTCGCGTGGATCCGCGGCGTTGAAGCGAGCGAAGACCAGCCCTGCGCCGGTCCTTGAGTGCCTTGCCCGCTTGCGCCGAGCCAATACGAGCGCCGCGCTGTTGGCTCTCGTCGTCGGCTTCACCGGCTGCGACGCAAGTGAGGGTGGCACGGCCGTTGACGGAGGCGCGCCAAGCGCGGCCCAAGCGGACGAGTTCCGCAGCCGCGAGCTGTGCCGCGGCGCCTTGGCATGCGGGCAGAGCGGCTGCGTCGGGCCCTCCGGGCATTGTGACGACGGATGGACCTGCAACTGCTCGGGCATTTCTTCAGCTACGACAAGACGATCCAGTTTCCGGTCACCATCCGTGCCAGCAAGTGCCCCGATACCCTGGAGATGACCTCGCCGCAGTCCAGCGGGGACTGCAACAGCTGCCATACCTCGGGAATGCGTATTCACCTGCCCTAACACCGAATTCTTCAGCATTCTCTGGCAGTCGGGGTTCGAATGGACGCACAAGCCCTGGAGGCGATGCAAAAGCACCTTGGTTGGCCCCCGGAGATAGCCGAGGCATTCCATGCCCAGGGCCGAGAGGTGGTGCTTCGAGCCGGCCGCGACCTCCCGGCGCCTCGAGCGCTGGACGAGGAGGGGATCTTTTTCGTGCTCAAAGGAGAGGTGCACGCGCTCCTCCAGCGGAGCCAGGGTTCGGAGCGCGTGGCGCGGTTCGGTCCAGGAGACCTGTTTTCGGACGCTGGGCTGCGCACCGAAACCGTCCCGGTGCAGTGCCTTGCCGCGGTCGAAACCCGCTTATGGAGAGTGAGCGGCGACACCTTCCAAAGCGCGCTGAGAGCCTCGAGCCGCTGGGCCCGATCGGTCGAGCGGAGCAGCCGACAGCGTTGGCTCTTCTCCGTGCGCCAGCGCAGCCCGCACCGCCGAACAGTCCAGGATTTTTACCTCAGCCACCACTTCAGCCTCACCGCCAAGGTCCGCGTCCTTCGGCGCGACCTCTGCCTGGAATGCGACGCCTGTGTCAAAGCCTGCGGCAAGAGCCACGGCGAGCCACGGCTCTCGCTGGACGGCCCGTCCTTGGGGCGACTGCTCTTCCCCGCTCAGTGCCAGAGCTGTCGGGGCAAACCCTGCCTGAGCGCGTGCAAGCTCGGACACATGCAGCTCACCGACGGCGGCGAGGTGCAGATCAATCCCTCCTGCATCGGCTGCGGCGCGTGCGCCCGAGCGTGTCCCTTTCAGGCCATCCAGGTTCGCGAGTTGCCGTTTCGGGCGGAGGACTTCCCCACCCCGGTCATCCCGGTGAGCGAAGGGGGTGAAAGCGAGCTCTCGAATCTATTCGTCCTCGGGGCGGCGACGGGGCCGCGCCCGGGCGACTCGCTCAAGGCGGCAGAGCGGGCGGTGGCCGCGCTGGCTCAGAAGCGTCGGCCAGGTCGAGGGCCTGGGTTCTTCGACGTGGTGATCATCGGAGGTGGCGCCTCGGGGCTGACGGCGGCGAAAGCGTGCGCCGCGCAGGATTCTGAGCTTCGCTCTCTTCGAAGGCGAAACCTTCGCGAAGTCCCTCGCCGATCATCCGAAGCGAGAGGCGCTCACCGCGTGGACTACGAAGTTTCCCCAGGGCAGAGCTGCGCTCCGGGAGATAGACCGAGTCCTCGCCGTGCAGCGCACGTCGGCCGGTTTTCGAACGACGGCCGGCTCCGGGGTCGCGGAGAGCCGCGCGCTTCTCTACGCCGCCGGTAATCAGTCCCTCGAGCTGCTAACCGCGATGGGCGTCGCGCCGATCGCCCCGCGCACCGCGCCGATGGAGGAATTCGCCGCCTCGCTCGGCGCGCGCAAGGTGGCGATCAAATGCGACCACTGCGCGGATCGGGACCATCAGGCGTGCATCGCGGCCTGTCCGAACCGCGCGCTCATCAATCTCGACGTCCCCGACGTGTTCTTCGAGCCCGGAGCGGGCGACGCCGGCTCCTCGGATTTCTCCCCCGACGCCTTTCTCGCGGGAAGCGCCACACGCGGGCGCTCTTCGTGGCTTTCTCAGGTCGCCCTCGCGCTCTCCCTGCTGGCCTTGGCCCTATTGGGGCTCGAGTGCTTCTTGCGCCATTCGCTCCCGGAGCACAGCCTCTTGGCGCTCTGGCAGCGGGCGCACGGCGTCGATCAACCCGTCACGTTCTCCTCGGGAGAAGGCCTGGGCCACTGGCTCGGATATCTGGGATCCGGCCTGATGCTCCTCACCGTGTTCTATCCGCTTCGGTCGAGGCTGGGCCTGTTTCGCAAAGCCGTCTCCGGCGGTACATGGCTGTCGTTCCACGTGTGGATAGGATTCTTCGGCGCCTCCTTCGCCACCTTTCACTCGCTGCTGAAGCTCGACCGTTGGGCGGCCATTCCGACGGTCGCCATGTGGTGCGTGATCCTCACCGGCGCGATCGGCAAGTACCTCTATGGCTGGCTCCAGACCGCGCAGGCGATCGCCGAATTGCGCGGCACGCAGGCCCAGGTCGCGCCACCTGCGCTCGGCGATGAGCCGCCTGCGACGAGAGGCGCCTTCGCGTCGGTCGGGACCATGCTCTGGCGCGACTTCCATCTGTGGCTGCGGTTCCTTTCCTGGCGGTTTTTCGGCTGGCATCGTGCCAAGGACGCCGAGGCGCGCCTCGAAGAGGCGCGTCTCTTCGCCGTCCAGCGGGCCAGCGAGCACAGCAACGTCGCGCTCACGGTCGTTCAGGGGCTCTTGCGCTATTGGAACCGCCTCCACCTCATTCTCACCGTGGCGATGTGGGCCTTGGCGGTGGCCCACATCGTCGTCTCCCTCGAATACAAGGCCTCATGAGCCCCTCGGCGCCTACGACAGCCCGTCGAGAGCCCACCCCGCAAGACGAGCGGGGTACGCCGCCGCTTCGCCGAACGCCGACCATTTCGACAATCGCGCGCGCCGGAAAGAAGCCGTCGGTCGAGGATGTCCTGGCCCTCCTTCACGGAGCGCGGCTCCTCGGTCCCTGGTCCACGCCGTGGCAAGACGAGGAGCCTTCGGACCGCGCCACCCGGAAAGCGCTTCCTCTGCGACGCTTCGCCCTCGTCGTGGTCGCCGGCGCGCTTCTGGGGCTGGGAATTCTGCTCGTTCGCGCCGGACGACAGCGACAGGAAGAGCGCGAGCAGGCGACGCTCACCTCCGAGCTGCGCGAGTTCTTGCTCCACGGTGAGCTCGCCCTGGCGGAAAGGCGGGTCGCCTCGCTCTGCAGCACGCCGCCGCGGTGCGCTCAGCTTCCCCCGGAGACGCGCGCTCTGGTCGCGCGGGCACAAGCGACGCTCTATCGGTGGCACGACGCCGACCCGGCTCGCCTCGCCGCCATCGAGGCGATGGCCGCTCCAGCCGAATCGGTTGACCTGGCGGTCAAGAATGCCCTGCTCGAGAGCGCCGAAAGGTGGAGCGCCGACATCAACGGCCTGGAGGCATTGGCCCGGAACGACATCGCCGGCTGCGACGCGCTTTACCTCGTGGCGCTGGCCAGGGCGCGCGCGGGCAATCTCCCGGCGGCCGTCGCCGCTTTCCGCGCGGCCAACGAACGCGGGCCCGCCCACCTCCCGTACCTTGCTCTTCAAGTCCAGGCGCTCGACGACTCAGGGCTCCCGGTCAGCGCGCTGCGCGTGGCGAGGCGAATGGCGTCCATCTCCGACAAGTCGCCCTGGACGAAGTGGGCGCTTTCTCTCGCCGGCGCCGATTCGCCGAGCAATCCGCCGGGCACACCGGACCCGAGTCCGGCCGCCGAGCCGCCTGTCCTTCGTATGCTCAAAGCGCTGCACCGGGGAATCCCGCCGGAGGGGCTCGCGCCCGGCCCCGAGATTCTGCGCGACAGCGTCGATCGGCTCATCGTCCGCGGAGAATTCCCTGGGGCTCGAAGGCTGCTGGGCGACCCTCGCGCGCACGCGGGCCCGGCGCTCCTGGCTCGCCTGGCTTGGAGCGAGGGAAGGCTGGACGAGGCCGCCTCGCTGGTCCCCTCGAGCAACGAAGCCGACCCTCTCGCGCGGCTCCTCGTGGTCAAAAGACTGCGGAGCCAGAATGACCTCGACGGCGCGAGGAGCATTCTGGATGCCCTGGAGCGCGACTGGGGTGGGGCCTGGCCAATCGCGTCCGAGCGAATGGCGCTTTGGCTTTCAGACGACCGCGAGCGTCCATCGCTCCGGTCGCGCAAGGCACTCGAGGCGCTCATTCCGGCCGAGCCTCGCAGCCCAGTGGCCGTGCAGCGCTGGCTCCTCCTCGCTCGTCTGGAGATGAGAATGGGGACCCCGGCGTCGGCGCGGCGGCTCGCCCAGCGCGCTTTCGAAGCAGACTCGGAGAATGTCGAAGCCCGCACCCTCCTCAAGAGGCTGGAGCATTCGAGTGAGCGTGCGTCGAGATTTGGGAAGCCGGGACGCCGATGAGCAGCGTTCGAAGGAGCGCGCTCCTCGGCATTCTCGCGCTGGCGCTCTCGACCGCGAGCGGGACCGCGCTCGCCCAGTCGTTCTTTCGCGTGGCCCCCGCACCGTTGTCGCAGCCGCACGCGTCCCTCGACAGCGCCGACAAGTGCGACAAGTGCCATGAGCTCGGCCAAGGCGTGCCCAACGCCAAGTGCCTGGACTGCCACAAAGACCTCGCCATTCAGCTCATCGCAGGAAGGAGCCTGCACAAGGAATTCAAAGACAACTGCCGCGGCTGCCATCGCGAGCACCGCGGGCGAGAGCGCGATCTGGTCGACTGGACCCCGCTGGGCGGGCGCGAAGCCTTTGACCACCGGCGGACGGGCTTCGAGCTCAGCGGCCACCACCAGCGGCTGGCTTGCACGGCCTGCCATCGCAAGCGAGCTGAATCGGGGCGCCCCTTCTACCTCGGTCTCTCGACCGAGTGTTCCTCCTGCCACTTCGATGAGCACCGCGGGCAGCTCGGCCAAGATTGCAAGCAGTGCCACGTCACGCTCAGCTTCATTCCAGCGCCGGGATTCTCGCATTCCAAGAAGTATCCGCTTCTGGGAAGGCACAAAAACGTCGCGTGCAAAGGCTGCCATCCGGTCAAGGAGGACCCGGAAGCCACGGAGGCTCCGACGCAGTTCTATCTTCAGTTCAAAGGCCTCGTTCACGACAGCTGCTCCGACTGCCACCGCGATCCGCATCGCGGGCGCTTCGGCCCCGTCTGCATGCGCTGCCATACCCAAGGTGGCACCAGCAAGGTCGAGGTCCTCGAAAGCCGCGAGTTTCACGAAAAGGCGCGCTTCCACCTGGAGGGGGCCCATGCGAGCGCCCCTTGCAAGTCCTGCCATATGCAGCCGGGGGCAACGAAACCGCGCTATCGCGGACTCGCGTTCGAGCACTGCAGCGATTGTCACCCGGACGCGCACCTCGGGCAGATCGTGGACGAGCAGAAACGCGGCCCGCCGGATTGCAAGCAGTGCCACGACCAGGAGTCTTTCCGGCCCCCGCACTTTGAGGCCGCTCAACACGAAAAGGGCAAGTTTCCCCTCAACGGCGAGCACCGCACGGTGGCCTGCTCGCTGTGCCACAAGAGCGACCCCAAGCTCGCCATTCGAATTCCAACCGATGTCCGCCGCGCCCTGCAGCAGGTCGGGCGCCCGATGCGATTCAGCCTGTCGCGGTTCGACATCCCCAATGCCGAGCGCTGCCAAACCTGCCACGCCGACCCCCACGCCGGGCAATTCCAAGCTCGAGTCCAGAAGGAGGGTTGTACCGGTTGTCACCGATCGAGCGCGTTGTCCCAGTTGAATTTCGACCACGCGCGAGACTCTCACTTCGCGCGCGACGGCAAACACGCGCAGGTCCCCTGTACCTCCTGCCACAAGGCCCCGGGGCCCCAGCAACCGGTTCGATTCAAGGGCACCCCCACCACCTGCTCCGCCTGCCACGCCGATCCTCACGTCGGCCAGCTCTCGCGTCATCCGGACCAACCCGCCGAGTGCAGCCGGTGCCACACGACGGCCGGCTTCAAGCCTGCGCGATTCGACCACCGCCCGCCGAACACCGAATTCTTGCTGGAGGGCAAGCACGCCAAGCTCGCCTGCGACAAATGCCACGCCGCCGTGACGGTCGAGGCCGGGCTGCAGATTCGCCGCTTCAAACCCATGCCGCGAAGCTGCAGCGGCTGCCATGCCGACTTCCACCACGGGAAATTCCAAAACTTTGCGCCCCAAGACTTGCAGCGGCCTCCAGACAGCGACCTGCCTCTCCAAGCGGGCGAGAGCCGCTGCGACGCTTGCCACGCGGTGAGCGGTTGGAAGCCCGCTCAATTCGACCACGCAAAGACCGGACATCCGCTGGAAGGCGCACACGTCCAGGCCGAATGCGATGGCTGCCACCACGGCAACTACCAAATCCCCGTGCCTCGAAGCTGCGGCGCGTGCCACCTCGATCCCCACGGAACGAAGCTGGGCGGGAACTGCAGCGCGTGTCACGACCACGATTCCTGGAAGGCCCTCTTCAGCCCGGAGGCGCACGACCGCACCAATTTCCCGCTCAGCGGCCGGCACGCGCTGATCCCCTGCGAGGAGTGCCACCTCGACGTGCGGGATCGCAACTTCGGCCGCGCCACGGTCGACTGCATCGGATGCCACCAGCAGGATCGGCAGCGGGCCGCGCTCTCGACGCTGGACCACGACGCCAACGCCGTGGGAACGGATTGCGCCTTCTGCCACGACACTTGGCGCTTCTCGCCGGCGCGCTTCCCCGAGCACGACCGCTGTTTCCAGCTCAGCGCGGGCCCGCACGCGGGGATGCGCTGCACCAGCTGCCATACGACGCTCGTCGGCGCCCGCGCGCTCGGCACCTGCCAGACGAATACCGCCGCCTGCACGAATTGCCACCAGCACACCTGCGACCGAACCGACCTACTTCACGTCAAGGTTCCGGGCTACGACTGCAAGAGCCGCAAGTGTTACGAATGCCACCGATTCGTCGGTTCCCCTTGAACGAGGGATGCTCCATGCGCCTGCCCGAGCTCACCGCCGCCACGCTTCTTCTCCTCGGGAGCTGTACTCAAGAGAGCGCGCCGCTCGCTCCGTCGAATACGGCGATGACCGCCGAGCTGCACGACCCCTACTTCCCCATTAACTCAGGCGCCCACGACGGCGCGGACTGCAACGCCTGTCACGGCGGCTTCGATTCCTTCGAGGACTTCACCTGCCTCACTTGCCACACCGAGGCCACGACCGCCACTCAGCACGCCGGCCAAGACCAATATGTCTACGTCAGCCAGAACTGCTACCTCTGTCACCCCCACGGCGAGCCGAACTTCAATCATTCGCCCTACTTCCCCATCGACTCGGGGAGCCTGCACGGAAACCTTCTTTGCGCCTCCTGTCACGTGAACCCAGCAGACCGCGACACCGTCGACTGCATCTCTTGTCACACCGACGCGACCACGGCGCCGGCTCATGCCGACGTCGGCGGATATCAGACTCAGAATAGCCTGTGTCTTCGCTGCCATGCGGACGCGCAAGTGTCCCCCGTCGCGAAACACCTGCCTTTCGACATCGCCAAAGGCGACCACCATCTCGCCGCCTGCCTCACGTGCCATCCGCAGCTGCGCACCGACAAACCCTGGGGCGCCGATTTTGACGTCCAGTACGTCGATTGCCTGACTTGCCACCTGCAGCCGGACATGGATTCCAAGCACGGCGGGGTGCAGGGGTACGCGTATAAGTCCTCGAGCTGTCTCGCGGCAGGTTGCCACCCGGACGGAAAGCTGCCATGAGAACGGCTCTCTTCGCCGCGCTCGCCTTGTTGCCGCTATTCACGGCGCAGGCGCGTCCGCGACCCGCACGGACGGAATTCGGCAGAGTGGTCTATTCCACTTTCGGAAGGGCCTACCTCGACCGAGGCCGCCGGCAAGGGCTCGTTGCGGGGGCGGAGCTTTCACTCCAGCGCCAAGGCAACGCGGTGGGGACTTGCCAAGTCGAATGGGTGGACGAGGACCACGCCACCTGCGTCGGCGAGGACATCCGCCGCGGAGACACCATTCGCAATTCTCCGGCGAACGCTCGCCCGCCGCAAGGCGAGCGCCCGGTCCTTTCCGCGCAGGAGCTCGAAAGGCGGCGCTCTGCGCTCGCTCAAGTGCCCTTTCTCAAGGTGGAGTCCAAGCCCACGGCCGCGCTTCCCGGCCGGGGCCCAAGGATTGAGGTAACCCTCGGTCATCAAACCTGGGCGAGCCTGGCCACTCCGGGCGGCGGCTTCAATCAGGAGCGGCTCGATCTGGCCTTGTCCACGCCTCCGCTCTTGGGCGGGCTGCGCTTCTTGGGAAACGGCACGGTGGCTTGGTGGAGTAACCGGCCAACCACGGCGCGCTATCTGCCCGGCAGCTCCACGCAAATCTGGATTCGCCAGGCGGAGCTCACCAATCATGGGAGCTCGTCGCTCGAGCTTTCCGCAGGACGTCTCTCACCGTGGAATACGCCGGGGCTCGTCGCGCTCGACGGGGCGCAGCTCGGCTGGGCCTCCTCGGACCGAAAGCTGGCGGCCGGAATCTTCGGCGGCGCCCTCCCCGATCCGGTCTCGCTTTTGCCGGACGATCGGTGGATCGGCGGAGTCTACTACTCGGCGGAGCACGAAAGCTCCCAGTCGAGCTTCAGGCTTCGACACCAGGCGCGCGTCGACGTCTGCCGCATCGACGGCGAAGTGTCGATGATCGAGGCCCAGCTCGAAGTGGACGCCCAACTCGGAGCCTGGGCGGAGACGAGCCTCGGCATGCGCGGCGTTTACTTCAGCGGCACGACGGCGATACAAGCCGCTCACGTCGATTTCACCGCCCGCCCGAGCGCGACGCTGAGCCTGTCGGGCTCGATTCGTCAAACGAGCGCCGATCCGGAGTTGCTCAAGTTCGACCCCGAGGCCTTCGACCAAGGGTCTCGTCGCGCCGAGCTCTCGGCGCGTTGGGCGGCGACGCCGTCGCTCTCGCTGGGGATGACCAGCGGCACCGATTTCGAAGCGACGACGAACCTTCAACGAGGCTACGTCGGCCCTGAGCTCGCGCTGCCCCGAGCTTTCGGAAACCACGGCGGGCTCGCGGTTGGGTATCAGCAAGATTTCGGTTGGTCTCAGGGGCGCCTGGGCTTCCTTCAGCTGACGGGGCAGGCCCTTTCCCGCGTGCAGCTCGTCGGACGGTTTTCCTACTTCGACTCCTATTCTCCGACCCAACCGCGGCTGCTGCGCGAGTTGGGAGCTTTCTTGAGCGCGAGGGCCCAGCTCACTCAATTCCTTGGGGTTCGCGGCTCGCTGCTCGTCCGCGGGGGGTTGGGCGGAAACTCCGCCTCGTCGGAGGACGGCACCGGCGAGCGCTTGGGCCTCGTCGGAGATTTGGCGCTGACCGGGCGATTGTAGCGAGCGCCGCGAGCGCCGGCTGCACCGGTGCCGACTCCGAATGCGCAGCCGGTCCCGGACGGACCGAAATCTCTCGCGCAGCGCATCATAGTCCCTTCGGCGCGAAATCTTGTGCAGGCTGGCAAAGATTCCAGGCTCCAGGCCCCAGGAACTGCAGTGCCCGGAGCCTGGGGTCTGGGGTCTGGAGCCTAAGGCAACCCTCGTTTGTTCCGGCTCGGCCGGGTTAGGTGTTCGCGAGGTGGTCATGCCTCCTCGCGAGCACCTGCTCGGCGGTGATGTGCGCAAGATCGCGCAGGACCGCGGCGCGCCTCAGCCTCGCTCGAGGCCGAAGCGCGCCATTCCCAGAGGACGCGCTCGCGTCTCTTCCGCGGAGCCGCGACGGTCGCCGCATTGTGGGAGAGGGAGCGCTGCCTTCAACGCCTCACCGCCGTAGCGGAGCCTGGGCTGGGCTGCCCGGCCCCAGAGCCCTGGCCGCACTTGAATCTTTGCACACGAGTTGAAGGCGGAGCTAAAAAGCCCGGGGCCCGGCACGGGCGCCGGCCCCCGGGGCATAGCCGAGGTCAGAATCTCGACTGCCGAGGTCTTCCAAGAATCCGGCTTACCCTGCGTCGGCCTCGGGGCTCCCTGCGTCGACACCTGAGCTTCCTGCGTCGGGCGGACCGGAAGGGTAGCCCCCGTCGCGATGGGGTCCAGGGTAACCACCATCGCGGTAGCCGTGGCCGCCGAAATCGGCCGTTCCCGTCTGTGGAGCCGGCGTCAGCGAGCGGAGATAGACGGTAAGTCCCTTGAGATCCGCGTCCGTTATCCCCGAGAACTTGTGGATTTGCGAGAACATCTGCTGAGTCACAATGTCGCTCTCGAAATAGCCGCCGTCGGGCACCTCGCCTTTGCGCAGCACCATGTCGAGGTCGCTGTCGCTGTAGCCGCCGGTCTGCTCGGGAGTGTGGGATATGCCCTTGTAGGTGTTGTTGGCGCTCGCGCCGTGGCAATTCGCACAGGTGGGGCCGCCGGATGAACCCGTTTGGCTGGGCGTGGTGTTGTACGCCGTGCTGCCCGCCGTCCATTCGTCCGCCGTGGCGGCCTCGACCGTGAGCACCGAGGTGCCGCAAATGTTGCCGACCTGGGCGGTGATCGTCGTCGTTCCGGCCTTTCGTAGGGTGAGCATGGCCCCGCCCGTCACTGGGTCATCCGCGATCGAGACGATGGATGGATCCGCTGCGCTCCAGGTCAGCGTATTCGAGGCCACGCCAGAGACGATGGCGGGAACTTGATACGTGTGGCCGCTCTCGTAGGCGGAGTACATGGGCGAGAATGCAATGGTCAGCGCGTTCTCCGAGCATTTGCCGTCGCCGCCGCTGCTGTTGCTACTGCTACAACCCGCGGAAGATATGGCTCCAACGGCCGTCAAGAAGGCACCGATCACCAGTCTGGGGCTGCGTTCTTTCCACGACATTGGTCGAACCTCCTGGAAACCGATGTCCTCTGTCTGCTGAGGGCATCACGAGAATGAGGCGCAGCCGCCGCGGTGCTGCTCCGTTCGTGCGGTCGCCCGCCTTATCTGCGAGACGGCGGTCGAGCTCTACTTAGGCGAACATGGGGAAGGAGCGCTCCGACGAGGAAGTGGGTCAAGAGAAAGCGGAGCGGTCCTCTCGGCCGCTTGCCGCGCTGCGGCCCGGCGAGGCGGCACCGCCCGAAATACAGGCCTATTTGCGAGCTCGAAGCGCCACTGCGTCTGCCGCCCAGCGCCAGCGCGGACAGCCTGAGGTCCCTGCGGAACGTGCCCGTCGATAATCCGCTCCCATTCCCCGGCGGAACCCGCCCATAGGGCCGGCCTCCTCCTGCGTTTCCTCGGGGAGTTGGGACAGTCACGCGCATCGTCGAGTTCGGGCGCTGGAGGGCCATGGTCCAGGAGAGCCCGGCCGACGAGTCGGGTAAACGACGTGCGCGAGCCATCCGGCGCTCACCGCCGGCTGCTTCAAGGAAAGCCCGTCGTCCGCGTGTGCAGTCGGGTTGGCTACGCTGGCACGTCCTCCTGCACCGGCAACGCAGCCCCGACGGATCCCCGGTGCCGCAGCCGCGCCGCCACCCCTGCGCCGTCGGGCAGGCCGGCGTCGCGCGGCAGGAAGACCACGTCCGCGTCGGCGTAGTACGCGCGCCGGATGATCTCCTCCGGAAACTTCACGGCCTGCAGCGCGCCGCCGCAGAAGCGGCAGCTCGGCCCGTCGAGCGCGAGCGCGAGGGCGTCGCAGACGGTGCAGCGCACGCCCGCTGCGCTCAAGCCGGGGTCGACCACCAGGGTCTGCACCTCCCCCGCCTCCAATGCGAGCAGCACCGCGGGAATGCCCGCCTCCCCAAGGCCTCGAGCCGCCGCCTGGGCGAGGACCTCGTCTCTAAGCGCGAGCTGCCGCTCGCGGATCGCGCGCTCGACGGCCGGCCGGGCGTCGGAGAGCAGCCGATCGCGCAGCTCGCCGTCCGCCAGGCCCTGCGAATACCCGACGCGGGTCACCACGCGCGCGAGGACGCGCTCGGGCAAGTGGCTCTCGAACTGCTTGAGGATGAAGCTCTGGCCCGCCAGGACCACCGCGGCCTCCGGCTGGCCGTCGCTCGCCTTGATCAGCGGCTCGGCCGCGGCGCGCAGGTTGCGGTCCCTGATCTCCCCCAGGTGCGCCGAGAAGTTCCGCTGGCTCCAGCCGTTCCAGCCTCCCCGCGAGTGACGGCCGGGGAAGGACCGCTCGACGCGCGCCTCCAGGTCGACCACCCCGCAGCTCAGCTCGTAGAGGCGAGCCTCCTCGGTGGAAACGGCCGCGAGCAGGAGCGGCGGCGTCGAGGCGCAGGTCCGCACGAATGGCACCACACAGGGGCGCCGGTCGAGGGTGAGCTCCATGGGCCGGAACGGCGTGCGGGTGGCGATGACCCGAAAGAGCCCGATGGGCGCGCAACTGTACAGCGCCAGTCCGGTGAAGCCGTCGTCGTGCCGGTGGCGCAGCAGCCCGGCCGCGTAGTCCTCGATGGGCCGAAGGGTCTCTGACAGGTGCTCCGCCTCGGGGTCCTTCGAGGCCTTGAACGCCCGGCGAGCCTCCTCGGCGACGAAGATTCGGAGCGCCTCGCGCTGATGTTCGTCGGCGCGCGACGCGTCGAGGAAAAGGCTCGCCACCGGGAATTGCTGCTCCGGGACGGCGATGAGCTCTTTGAGCACCTGTTTGACGTCCATGCGTTGCTCCTCGCGGATGGGACTCCAAGCGTCCCTTTCACTCTGTTCCGCCGATTCAACAATCGGCACGGGCGCTCCGCGCGACGACCTCGTGGGCGCGTGCACCGGTTCGAACGCCCTCCCCGCCGCGGGCCGCCGCGCGATACATTCCCCCGCGCTTGCGCCGAAAGCCCCGACCCGATGCGCCTCGAGGAACACGTCTCCCAGCTTCAGCGCCTGCTCGAGCTCGAGCGGGCCGAGGAGATCCAGCGCTTCGAGCTCGAGCAGAGCGGCCTGTCGCCGGAAGCGCGCCAGGGCCTCGGCCGCGCCATCGTCGGGCTCGTCGCCATCGACACCCGCCCGCTCGCAGGGCGAGTGCTGGTCGAATCTGGCGCCGACCCGCGCGGGCGCCGAGGTCCCCAGCTCGCAGATTCGCCCCGGGGCGATTGTGCGGAATCTCCCAGCGCCGAGGCACCGAGGAGCCAATCACCGGAGTCGTCGCACGCCTCTCGCGCGCCAAGCTCTCCGTCGCCTTCGACGAGGCTCCGCCGGAGTGGACGGAAGAGGGCGCGCTGGTGCTCGACCTTCAGCCCAGCGCGGTGACCTACGAGCGCCAGCGCACGGGCCTCGCTCGCCTGCTCTCCGGGGACGAGCCGACGCTTTCGCGCTGGCGCGCGCTCCTCCTCGGCGAGCGGGCTCCGACCTTCCACGGCGCCGCAGACTTCGAGCCCGAGGTGCCGCTCAACCTGGAGCAGCGCGGGGCGCTCGAGCGCGCCCTCTGCGCCGACGATCTGTTCCTGGTTCACGGGCCGCCGGGCACCGGAAAGACCACGGTCCTCGCCGAGATCGCCCTGGGCGCCGTGGCGCGGGGCGAGCGCGTGCTCGCCGCGGCGGCCTCGAACACGGCGGTCGACAACCTCCTTTCGCGCATTGCCGGCCGGGGCGCCAAGGTCGTGCGCCTCGGCCACGTGGCGCGGGTCAGCGAGCCGCTCCTCGAGCACACCCTGGACGAGCAGGTCGAGGCGAGCGAGGCGCGCCTCCTGGCCAAGGACCTGCTCGACGAGGCGCACGCGCTCCTCGCGCGGGCCAGAAAGCAGGCGAGCCGCGGCCGCTCGGCCAATCGCTACCGCGAGGCGCGGGAAGCGCGGGCGCAGGCGGGCCGCCTCTTCGCCGAGGCCCGAACGCGCATGCGCGGGATGCGCGAGCAGATCGTCCAGCGGGCGCAGGTGGTCTTCGCGACCTGCACCGGAGCGGAGGTGGCGCTGCTCGACGGGCAACGCTTTGACCTGGCCATCGTCGACGAGGCGACTCAGGCGACCGAGCCCGCCGCGCTCCTCGCGGTGCTGCGCGCGCGGCGCGCGGTCCTCGCCGGCGACCCGCGGCAGCTTCCGCCGACGGTGATCTCTCAGGAGGCCGCCCGCGGGCTCTCCCGCTCGCTCTTCGAGCGACTCCTCGACCTCTACGGCGCGGACATCGTGACGATGCTGCGGGAGCAACATCGGATGCACGCGCAGATCATGGATTACCCATCGCGACAGCTTTACCAAAGCCAGCTGCGCGCCCACCCGGCGGTGGCCGACCGCCGCCTGGGCGGCCTGCCCGGCGTTCGCTCGGACCTGCCGCCCGTCCGGTTCATCGACACCGCCGGGAAGGGCTTTGACGATGAGGCGAACGACGCCGGCGTGGGGAGCGAGAGCCGCCGCAACCCCGGCGAGGCGGCCCTGGTGGCCAAAGAGGTCGAGGCGCTGCTCGCGTCCGGACTCGCGCCCTCGCAGATCTCGGTCATCGCGCCCTACTCCGCGCAGGTACAGACCTTGCGGGCGCTCCTGCCCATTGCCGATCTGGAGGTCGATACCGTGGACGGGTTCCAGGGCCGCGAGAACGAGGCGATCGCCGTGAGCCTCACGCGGAGCAACCCCGCGGGCGAGGTCGGGTTCCTCGCCGATGTGCGGCGGATGAACGTCGCCATCACCCGCGCGAAGCGCCACCTCCTCGTCGTCGGCGACAGCGCCACCGTGTGCGCGCACCCGTTCTACCGGGGCTTCGTCGACCACGCGACCGCGTGCGGCGGCTATGTCAGCGCGTGGGAGCTGCCGGATGTGCGCTGAGGGACAGCGCCGCTATTTCAACAGATCGCGGGCGATGACCAGGCGCTGAATCTCGCTCGTCCCCTCGTAGATGGTCTGCACGCGCGCGTCCCGGAAGTAGCGCTCCACGGGGAAGGCGTCCGTTCCTCCGAGGGGGCCGTGGATCTGCAGGGCCCGGTCGCAGGCGCGCTGGGCCATCTCCGAACCGTACAGCTTGGCCATGGAGGCCTCGCGCGTGAAAGGGCGGCCCGACTCCTTGAGCCACGCCGCGCGAGCGGCCATCAGCTCGGCGGCCTTGAGCTGCGTCGCCGTGTCGGCGAGCTGGAAGCGCAGAGACTCGAGCTCGGCCGAGGGCTCGCCGGCGCTCTCGCGCTCTTGCAGGCGCCTGCGCGAGGCCTTCAGCGCCGCCCGCGCGACGCCCACCGCCTGCGAGGCGATGCCGATGCGCCCGCCGTCCAGCGCCATCATCGCGAGCTTGAACCCCTCGCCTTCCTTCCCGAGCAGGTTCTCGGCCGGCACCGCGCAGCCCTCGAAGCTCAAGGGCACGGTGGCCGAGGAGCGCAGGCCCATCTTCTCCTCGGGCTTGCCGACGACGAGCCCCGGCGTGCCGCGCTCGACCGCGAAGGCGCTGATGCCGCGCGCGCCCTTCTGCGCTCGGTCGCTGCGCGCCCAGACGACCATGAGGCCGGCGTAGCCGCCGTGGCTGATCCACTGCTTGGCGCCGTCGAGGACAAAGGCGTTGCCGCGGCGCTCGGCGACGGTGCGCATCGCGGCCGCGTCCGAGGCGCTCTCGGGCTCCGAGAGGGCAAACGCGCCGCACACCGCCTCGCCCGAGACGAGAGGCGGAAGGAACCGGTCCCGCTGGGCCTCGGTGCCGAAGGCGCAGACGACTTCGGCCACCATGTTGGTCACCGAGACCGCCACGGCGAAGGACGCGTCCGCCTCGGCAATCTCCATCAGCGCGAGCGAGAGCGCCAGCGAGCCCGCCTGTGCCCCGCCATACTGCAAAGGGACGTTGACCCCCATGAGCTTGCGCCGGGCCGCCTCGCGCAAGAGCTCCACGGGGAAGCGCTCCTCGTCGGAGAGGCTCTTGGCCACTGGGGCGAGCCGCTCCCGCGCGAAGGCGCGCGCCTCGTCTCGAATCGCGCCCTGAGCGCCGGTGGGCGCGAAGTCCACGCGCTCACTTCCTCACGGAAAGGACGAACGGGTACTCGATGGGATGATCGCGGTTGTCCCCGGACTTGGGGAAAGTCCAGCCGCGCACAGCGAGCACGCACTCCACGACCTTGGGCTCCCGGAGCGTGCTCTTCATCGGGAGCGCCTTGGCGGAGGTCACCCGGCCCGCGGGGTCGATCACCGCGCTCACCACCACCTTGCCTTCGATCTTCTTTCCGGTCTCGGCGAGGACGCCCTCGTAGCACTCCTGGATCTCCGGCATGTGGAAGCTCACCACCTGCCGGACGGACTCCGCGTCGAAGAGCATGTGCGAGACGTCGAGCTCGCGCTTCGGAGGAGGCTGCGCCGACGGTTTCTCGCCAGGTGCCTTGGCCTCCGAGTCGGCGCTTTCAGCCTCTGGCTTCTCCAACGCCGAGGGGGACGGCGATGCCTCCGCGGCCAAGGCAGCCCGAGGCAACGCCATCGCCAAGCCGATGAAGCAGATTCGAAGCGCTCTCACGTCGTCTCCTCTCGTCGAGAGATTAGTCCTTCAGCACGGTCGCGGAGATCACCACCCGCTGGATCTCGCTCGTGCCCTCGTAGATCTCGGTGATCCGCGCGTCGCGAACGTGTCGCTCGGCGTCGTACTCCTTGGTGTAGCCGTAGCCTCCGAAGACTTGGAGCGCCTTGTTGGCCACGCGGCTCGCCATCTCCGAGGCGAAGAGCTTGGCCATCGCCGCCTCCTGGGTGTGGCGCACGCCCGAATCCTTCAGCGCGGCCGCGTGCCAGATGAGCAGGCGCGCGGCGTCGATCTCCGTGGCCATGTCGGCGAGCGAGAATTGGACCGCCTGGTGCTCGCAGATGAGCTTGCCGAACGACCGCCGCTCCTTGCTGTAGGCGACCGCCTCTTCGAACGCGGCCCGCGCGATTCCCAGCGCCTGCGCGGCGATTCCGATGCGGCCGCCGTCGAGGGTGGACATGGCGACCTTGAAGCCGTCGCCCTCGTTGCCCAGGCGGTTCGCCTTGGGCACGCGGCAGTCCTCAAAGAAGAGCGAGCAGCTCTGCGAGGCGCGGATCCCCATCTTGTTGTCGGGCTTGCCGCGGGTGAAGCCCTTGGCGTCGGTCGGCACCACGAAGGCGCTGATGCCCTTGTGCCTCTTCGCCGGGTCGGTCATGGCGAAGACCAGCACCGCGTCGGCGTTGGGGCCGTTGGTGATGAAGTTCTTGGAGCCGTTGAGCACGTAGCTCTCGCCGTCGGCGCGGGCGACCGTCTTCATCTCGGCGGCGTCGGAGCCGGACTGCGGCTCGGTCAGCGCGAAGGCGCCCAGCTTCTCCCCCCGCGCGAACGGCGTGAGCCACTGCTTCCGCTGCTCGTCGCTGCCATACTTGAAGACCGGGTCGCAGTAGAGCGAGTTGTTGACGCTCATGATGACGCCGGTGGACGCGCAGCCGCGGCAGATCTCCTCCATGGCCACGGCGTAGCTGACGCAGTCGAGCCCCGCGCCGCCCCATTCCTGAGGGATGGCCACCGCGAGCAGGCCCATCTCGGCGAGCTGGCGGACAGCCTGAGCCGGGAAGTGGTGCTCCTCGTCCCAGCGCCGGGCGTTCGGGGTGAGCTCCTTGGCGGCGAAGGTGCGGCAGAGCTTCTGGATCTCAGCCTGGGTTTCGGTCAGCTCCATGCGCATCGGCTTTTGGCCTTTCGTGCCTTCGTGATGAAGGGGCGCGATTCTAGGGTCGCGCCGTCCGCCTTGCCAATCGGCATCAGGGAGGCGGCGGCAGGTATCGCAAAGGGTCCCGCGGGACGCCGCCCTCGCGCACCTCGAAGTGGAGGTGCGGACCGCTGGTCTTGCTCGCCACGCCGACTCTGGCCACGGGGTTGCCGCGCTTCAGGCGCTGCCCCTCCTTCACCAGGTTGTCCAGGTTGTGGGCGTAGACGGTGACGAGGCCCCCGGCGTGCTCCACGATGACCAGCTTGCCGTAACCTTGCTGCTCGCCCGCGAACAACACCTGGCCGTCGGCCGCCGCGCCGACCATCGTGCCTTCCGGCGCGGCGACGTCCAGGCCGTCGTGGCGCGCCTCGCCTCGGGGCCCGAAGCGCGCGTAGAGGACGCCGACCAGCGGCCAGCCGAGGGGCGCTGGCACCGCAAGGGACGAGCTCGCGGCCGGCTGTCCCGCGGTCGCGGCCTGGGCCGCCGGGGGTATCACGAGGTCTTGCCCTATCTTCAGAGGAGAGTCCTCCTCGAGCCCGTTGGCGCGGGCGAGCGCCGCCGCCGTCACACCGAATTGCCGGGCGATGCGCCACAGCGTGTCGCCGGGCTGGACGGTGTGCGTGTCGGCCTCAATCTCCGGCTCCGAGTGCCCCAGGTTGGGGGGCAGCCGAGACGGCCTGGGGCAACCGGTGAGCCCGAAGAGCGCCAGGGCCGCAAGGGCGACGAGCTCAGCCGCGCTGCGCATAGCCGGGCACCTCCCAGGTGCGCAGCGCATCGAGCAGGCGATGGTCGGTGAGGTCGAGGTGGAGCGGGGTCACCGAGATGGCGCCCAGGTCGAAGACTGCGTTGCAGTCCGAGCCGGGGATGTTCTCGTGGCGGGCTTCCTCTCCCCCAATCCAGTAGTAGCGCCGCCCGCGCGGGTCGAGCTTCTCCACCACCGACTGCCCATAGGTCCTCTTGCCCAGGCACGTCACCTCGAACCGGTCAGTGGGCGAGGCAGGAAAGTTCACGTTGAGGAGCGTCTTGCGCGGCAGCTCGCGCGCCGCGACCTCGACGGCCAGACGCGCCGCGAAACGGGCCGGCCTCTCGAAAGCCCCGTCGGTGCCGCAATATGAAAAGGCGACGGACGAGATGCCCAGCAGCGCGCCCTCCATGGCCGCCGCCACCGTGCCCGAGTAGACGACGTCGTTGCCCAGGTTGGGTCCGTGGTTGATTCCGGCGCACACCACGTCGGGCGGCTGGGCCTTCAGCAGGTGGTTGACCCCCACGTAGACGCAGTCGGTCGGCGTGCCGTCCACTTCGAACCAGTTGGGCCGCCGCTCTCGGATGCGCAGCGGCCGCGAGAGCGTGATGGCGTGCGAGGCCGCGCTCTGCTCGCGGTCGGGCGCCACCACGACGACCTCGCCCAGCTTCGAGAGCTCGGCATGCAGGGCGGCGAGCCCCGCGGAGTCGATGCCGTCGTCATTGGAGAGGAGCACGCGCACAGGGGTGCTCGTAGCAGATGACGCAGGCCACCTCAAGCTCGGCGCGAGCCCGCCGGCGCTCCCGGGGGCCGTCCTTGCGGCGCCCGCCTGGATGCACCACACTTTTGCGCATGAGCGCCTCCTGGGTCGCCCTCTTCCTGGAAGTCGCGTTGGCGCAGGCACCCGAGAGCCGGATGCCGGTTCTCCCAAAGGGGCCGCAGAGCGCCGTCCAGAAGGCCATCGACCAGGCTTCCTGCACCGGCGAGTACGCCGACGCCATCTTGGCGCTCGCGCCGCACGCGCGGGAATTCGAGCGCCAGCCCGAGGCGAACTACTCGTATTGCGTGCGCAACACCGCGACCTACGAGTGCCCGTATTACGGGCCCGACGCGCGGATGCGCCGGCGCACCATCCCGGTCGTCGCTCACGGCACGGCTTTCGCCTACCGCGAGAAGAACGACGAGTTCTACCTGCTCACCAACGAGCACGTCGCCAGCTGGCCCTCGGTCACCGACGAGGACCACGAAGTCGGGGGCGTGCCGCTCGGGTGCCGGAAGATCGACGAGCAGCTGCGCCTGGTGCGCGACCAGTCCGACGACTACGAGCCCGGGCAGGTCCCGGTCGCCCGCGTCGCCGGCGACGCGCAGCTCGACGCCGCCATCCTCAAGTCCAAGCAGAAGCTCAACCTGATGCCCTACCGCATCGGGCGCAGCGCGCTCCTCAAGTCGGGCAACGTCGTCGAGGTCCGCGGGTATCCCTTGGGCCTGTTGCAGGCGACCAACTTCGGCAAGGTGGTGAGCGCGTACGACCACGACCGCGAGCGGGGCTGGGACCACGTCGACTTCGTCACCGACGCGCTCGTCAGCCGCGGCAACTCGGGCAGCCCGGTGCTCGCCGTCTCCTGCCGCACCGGCGAGCTGGAGCTCGTGGGCCTCTACCACGCCGGTTACCGCGACTCGCCTGCGCTCAACGTGGTCATCGGCATCGACCAGCTCCGCGAGCTGATGGAGTCCTTCCGCAGGACGCGACCCTCGCGCTCCGGGGACGATGTCCCGCTCACGGCGGAGGCGCGCGGCGCCCTGCTCGTTGCGCTGGAGAAGAAAGGCGCCCTGCCTTACTTCCGCCTGGGCGATCGCACGGCGCGCGCTCGGCTCGAGGCCCCCAACACCCTCGTCTTCGACGTGTTCGGCGACGGATTCCCCTCGCGGGACGGGGTCGCCGTCTCGCTGCGCGACGCCCCGGGCGACGGCGCCGGGGCCCTGGAATCCTTCGGAGTCGACCGGGGCGACGGCCGCTTGCGCTGGGCGCGGCCCGAGGCGGTCGACGCAGAGTCCCAGGACCTCGCGCGAAGGCTCCTCGACCTCGCGCGCCGGCAGCTCCAGCGGACGCTCGCGTTCCGCGAGGCTTCGCAGCAGGCCAAGGATTCCCGCGACGCGAGCCGCCGCGCCGCGGACACGCTCAAGCAGATCGACCGCACCCGCGTGGACGCGAACGAGCTGCTGCACGCCCTGGGAGAGATCGCCGCGCGCCTGCCGGAGACGCCCCCGGGCTCGGCGGGGCCCGAGGCCGGGCCGCCGACAGCCGCTGCTCCCGCGGGTCCCAGCGCTCCTCGCCTTCAAGCTCCCGAGGCGAAAGACCCGGGCGCGACTCGAGGTTCGCCCGACGTCGAGCGCTGAGCGGCGCAACCGCTACGGCTTGGAGGTGCCCTGGCGGCCGTAGGAGTCCTCGAGGCGGACGACGTCGTCGAGCTCGGGGGTCGAGACCTCGAGGATGTCGCAGTCGGCCAACGCGACCATGCGGTGTTTGGTCCCCGGGACGATGTGGTAGCTCTCGCCGACCTTCAGCTCCCGCTCGGTGAGCCCGTGACCTTCGTCCACGACCAGCAACAGGCGACCTGCCTGGAGGTGAATCGTCTCGTCCTTCACCTCGTGGTACTGCAGCGAGAGCTTGTGGCCCTCGTTCACGTGCAGCACCTTGCCGACGTACCGTTGGGTGTGGGCCCAGATGAGCTCGTAACCCCAGGGCTTCTCTACGCGGCGCACCGTCATCTCTTCCTCTTTCGAGCAGTTCGTCCAGCAGCCAGTGGACTATAGCCGACTGGGCGAAGGCGCGCTGGCAGGGAGGCTCGGGCGGGCAGGCGGATGGCCGGGACCTGGCCGTCAATGCGCGGCCGTCACCATGGCGTGGAGGGTCGATTTCTTCTTGAACGCCTTGAGGGCGGCGTCGGCGTCGTCGCGCGTGGCGTAGGAGCCGACCCGGACGCGGTACACGTGCCCCTTTCCGACGGGGTCGGCCTCGACGACGTACGGAGAGAACCCCTTGGCGGTGAGCTTCGCCGAAAGCCTGTCGGCCTCCTCGCGAGACGGCAGCGAGCCGACCTGCAGGCAGTACTGACCGTCGCCGCCGACCGCCTTGCCGGAGGCTTTGTCGAATGCAGCTGCCAGGCCTTCGCCCCGCTTGCCCGAGTCGTCGGCCCTGGGTTTCTCGGCGGGCTTCGAAGCCGTTTTCTCGGACGCCGTCTCGCCCGCTCTCTCCGGGGGCTTGGCTTTGGCGGCGGGTGTCTCCGCGGGCCGCGTCGGCTCCACCGGGCTCGTGCCGGGCTTCGGGGTCTTGGAGAGCTCGGCGGCGAAGGTGAGGTTGTCGGGCTTGGCGGGAGACAGCTCTCCGGTGCCGGCGACCGAGTCGCCCGACCGAACCTTCTCCTTCGCGTCGATGAGCGCGAGCGGATCGCCGGCAGACGCGACCGGCATCGAGCTCACGGCGAGCTGTTTGCCCACCAGCACGCCCAGCGCGAACACCACGCCCAGGACCACCAGGGCGCCGATCACGAAAGACACGATCTGCCGGTTGTCGAGGTGCAGGTCGATGCTCTCTTTCATCCGATGGGGATCGCGCATGGGCCTCCCTACTCCTCGCCGTCCTCGAGCTCGCGCGCGGTCTCGATGGGGACCTCCATCCACTCCGGCGCGCTCACGCCCAGGAGCGCGAGGGCATTGGCGAAGACCGTCTTCAGCGCGCCGACGAGGATCAGCCGGGCGCGGGTGAGCTCGGGGTTCGCGGCCTGGATGACCCTCATGCCGCTCTCCCGCTTGCCGCGCGTGTAATACGCCTGGAAGGCCGCCGACGTCTCCTGGACGAAGAAGACCACCCGGTGCGGCTCGAGGTTCTTCGCCGCGCTCTCCACGAGAGACGGGAAGGCGAGCACGCGCTTGACCAGGTCGAGCTCGTCGGGATCGGTGAGGTGCTTCTCCAGCAGCGCCAGGTTGAACTCGGGCGCCTCGAACCCGTCCTGGAGCGCCCTCTTGAAGATGTTCGCGCAGCGCGCATGCCCGTACTGGACGTAGAAGACCGGGTTGTCGAGCGTCTGCTTCTTCACGAGATCGAGGTCGAAGTCGAGCTGCGAGTCCGAGCGCTTCATGAGGAACATGACGCGCGTCGCGTCCAGCCCGGCCTCGTCGACCACGTCGCGCAAGGTGACGAAGGTACCGGCGCGCTTGCTCATCTTGAACGGCTTTCCGTCCTTGATGAGGTTGACCATCTGGACGAGGACGACGTCGAGCGCGCCCTTCTTCCCGGTCAACGCCTCCACCGCCGACTTCACGCGCTTGACGTAGCCGCCGTGGTCCGCTCCCCAGACGTCGACGAGCCAGCCGTGGCCGCGGTCGAGCTTGTCCTTGTGGTAGGCGATGTCCGCGGCGAAGTAGGTGTAGCTGCCGTCCGACTTCTGCAGCGGCCGGTCCTGGTCGTCGCCGAAGGCGGTGGCCCGGAAGAGCAGCTGCTCGCGCGGCTCGTAGTCCTCGGCGTGGGCGGCGTCCTTGGGCGGAGGCAGCACGCCGCGGAACATGTGACCCTTGTCGGTCAGCGCCACCACCGCGCGGTCGATGGCCTTCTTCTCGTGGAGCGACCGCTCGGAGAACCAGGAGTCGAAGCGGATGTTCAGGGCCTTCAGGTCTCCCTGGATGACCTCCAAGAGCTGGGCGATGGCAAAGTCGGTGAACAGGCCCTGCTGCTCCGCCTCGCTCGCGTTCAGGAAGCTCTCGCCGTGGCGCGCCTTGAACGCTTTCGCCACCTCGACCATGTACTCGCCGGGGTACGGGAGGATCTTCGCCATGGCCTCGTCCCACTCGCGCTTCTGGCGCTTCTCGTCGGGGGTCGAGGGCGACGGGGGCGGCTGCAGGAGCGGCGGCCGCGAGACCGGGGTGCCGCACTGCTCGCGGTAGCGGACGAAGAGGCTCTTGCCCAGCTGCTTCACCTGTCCGCCGGCATCGTTGATGTAGTACTCGCGGACGACCTCGTGGCCAGTGGCGGCGAGCAAGGTGGCGATGGCGTCGCCGACGACGGCGCCGCGGCCGTGGCCGACGTGCATGGGCCCGGTGGGGTTCGCCGAGACGTATTCGACCATCACTTTCTTGCCGGAGCCGGACGCGCTCTTCCCGTAGCCCGCGCCCTGCGCCTGGACTTGCCCCAGAGCCGCCAGCCACACGCGCGGGGCGATCCAGAGATTCAGGAAGCCGGGCCCGGCGATCTCCGCCTTGAGGACGACCTTCTGATCGTCGGCGAGGTTGTCGAGCAGGATCTGTGCGACGGCGCGAGGCGACTTGCCGGCGGCCTTCTGGAGCAGGAGCGCGGCGTTGCTGGACCAATCGCCGTGCGCTGGGTTCTTGGGCGCCTCGACGAGCACCTCGCCGGGGAACGCCGGCAAGAGCCCCTTCTGCTCGCAGCGGGCGAGCGTGCGGGCGATGACCTCTCGGGCTTTCTCCTTCACGGGCCTTCGATCCTTTCGTTTGCGACCCAGCTTCGCGGCGACTCCCACTTCAGGGTCAGGTCGCATCTTAGGGGCCGACCGGGGCGCGTCAACTTACCGCGCCAAGCGGCGATTTAGGGGGACAAGACGCGGCGAACCGTGTCCCACCGCAGGCAGCGCTCGCAGCGCATCCGCAGCTCCGGAGAGCCGTGGCCGCAGGCGGAGCACTGGAACGGGTGATGCTGCTCGCCGAGCTGGCGGAGCAGCTGTTCGAGCTCTTGACGTGCGGACGCCCCGGACCCCGACGTGAGCAGAGACTGGGCGAGCTCGACGCGCGCCCTCACCGAGCTCCGGTCGAGCTCCAGCGCGCGCCGCAGGTGCCCCGCCGCTTCCTCCACCTCACCGGCTTCGCGCAAGAGCTGCGCCAGCGCGACCCGCACCGCCGGGTGGTCGTCGCTCTGGAGGAGGCCCGAGAAGAAGGACTTCGCGCCGGGCTCTGCCTCCTCGAGCGGCCGGGCGATTGCCGGCGAGAGCTCGCGCTCCAGCGCGCAGGCGCGCTTGAGCGCCCGCGCGGCCTCGGCCCGTTCTCCGACCTTGAGCGCGACGAGGCCGTCGGCCATCGCCGCGTGGGCGCTCTCCGGGGCGACTTCGCGGGCCCTGCGCGCGAAGGCGCGGGCCTTCTCGCCGTCCACCTCGGCCAGCGCCGCCTCCGCCAGAAGATGCGCCAGGATGGAGGCGGAGCCGCCGCCCGCCGATACGAGCTCGCCCTCGACCTCGGCAGCCTGCGCGAAGTCCTTCTTCTGCTCGTAGAATCTCGCGCAGGCGCACCAGGGCGTCCTGCAGACCCGGCTCGCTCGCCAGGAGCCGCTGATAGCACTCGACGGCGAGCTCCGGCATTCCCGCGCGCTGGTAGTCGAGCCCGAGCTCAAGCTCAATCTGTTGACGGATGCGCGGCGGCAGCTCGGGCCGGAGCAACATGTTGCGGTGGAGCCGGATGGCCCGCTCGTGCTCGCCCGTGCGGCGGAACAGGGCTCCGAGCGCGAAGTAGGTCTCGGAGGTGCGGGCATCCACGTCCGCGGCGCGGGTGAGCTCCTCCAGGGCCGCGTCGGGCTTGTCGGAGAGGATGTACCGAAAGCCCTTGAGGTAGGCGCGGCGTGCTGCCGCCCGGCGCCGTCGCCTCACCCAGGTGCGGTAACCGACCACCAGCGCCAGCGCGCCGAGCGCCACGGCGATCAGGATGGGCGGTTGGGGAAGAATCATGGGGCGCTCACCCCAATGGATCGCGCGCTGCGAGCTCGGCGTCTCGCAGGCGGCCCCTTCACGGGGTTGGCCAGAAGGACGCGAGCCTCTGGTCGAACACCGGCCGCAGTCGGTCGTACGAGGCCGAAAGGTGCTCGACCATCACCTTGGTCTCCGCGAGCACCGGCATGAAGTTGGAGTCGCCGCCCCAGCGGGGCACGACGTGGTAGTGCAGGTGCTCGTCGATGCCCGCGCCGGCAATCCGCCCCAGGTTCATCCCGACGTTGAAGCCCTCGGGCTTGTAGGCGGCCTTGAGCGCCTCGATGGCGAG
The DNA here is from genome assembly GCA_963772225.1 of uncultured delta proteobacterium. Lineage (GTDB taxonomy): Bacteria > Myxococcota > Myxococcia > Myxococcales > UBA5297 > CAVYWD01. The sequence continues at coordinate 539,234 of CAVYWD010000002.1, forward strand.
GGCGAGCAAGCGGTGAACCTCGGCGAACTCGGCCTCGGGCAGCGCCGACAGGTCGGCCACGTGCCGCCGGGGGATCACCATGAGGTGGCCGTTGTTGTAGGGGTACTTGTTCAGCATCGCGAAGGCGCTCGGGCTTCGGCCCAAGACCAAGTTCTCGCGATCGGCGGACTGCGCCGGGTACAGGCAGAAGATGCAGCCCATGGGCTTCTCAGCCCCGATGTAGTCCATGCGCCAGGGCGCCCACAAGGTCTGCATGGCCGCTGCTCCACGGCCGCACCACTTCGCCCGTTCAGGGCGAGAGCGGCAGCGGCGCCAGGTACGCCGGCCCGAGGATGGGAGCCGAGCCTGAGGCGGACAGTACCTCTTCGCGAACCCCGCGCGCGAGCGCGCGGCCGCCCTCGTGAAGGAGCTCCTCGAAGTGGAACGGATGCTCCTCGGGCGGGTACTGCAGGCGCGGCTCGCCCTCGATTCCGCCCAAGGCGGCCGCCAGCCGGACGGCATCGTTGAAGTTGCCCACTTCGTCGACGAGCTTCAGCTCCTTGGCTTGCGCTCCGGTGATCACGCGGCCGTCGGCCCACGGCCGGACGTCCTCCACCTTCAAGCCGCGCCCCTGCGCAACCGCCTCGATGAACTGCTCGTGCACCGAGTCCATCATCGACTGGAAGTAGGCGCGTTCCTCGTCGGTCATCTCCCGGAACGGATTGCCCACGTCCTTGAGCTTGCCGCTCTTGATGGTGACCATCTGGAACTTGAGCTCGCGCGCGATGTCACCCAGGTACGGGAGCTGGCTAATCACCCCGATGGAGCCGGTGAGCGTGCCGGGGTTGGCGATGATTTTCTGGCAGCCGGCGCTGATGTAGTAGCCGCCCGAGGCCGCGACGTTGCCCATGGAGCAGACGGTCTTCTTCTTCTCCCCTACTCGGCGGAGCTCTTCATAGATCTCCTGAGAGGGAGCGACCGCGCCGCCGGGCGAGTCGACCCGGACGAGGATGGCCTTGACGTGGTCGTCCTTGGCGAACCGGCGAAGCTGCTTGAGCGCCTTGTCGGAGCTCTCGATGACGCCCTTGATCTCCAGGACCCCGACTGCCGGCCCACCTGAGAACGCACCTGCGCTCTCATCCTCCGAGCGCACTGCCAAGACGGCGACGGCGATGAAGGCGAAGAGCGAGAGGAAGAGCCCGCCGAAGATCAGCCCCAGGACAACCCACGACCTACGTTCCATTGGCGACGGCCCTCCGCGGCTCGCTTCCCTGACCGCGACCCCCCGGTCAGTTCATGTCATTGGGAGAGCCGGGACGCTCGCGCGGCGGCGTCCGGGCGACAGGCGCAGAACGACCCCTAGATGAGGCCCTTGGCGCGCCGAATCTGCTCGACGACCTTTTGGTACTCGATGTCCCAGGTCCCGGTGCCTTCCTGAAGGTGGCGCAGTCGGGTCCGAGCCTCGCGGTCGATTTCCTCGTCGACGTCGAGGTGCTTCTTCATGATGGAAAAGATCTTCTTGCGCAGCGGCGGGTCGTCGCTGAAAACTTCCTCGACGTTGCGGCTGATGAGCAGGAACTCGAGCATCTGACCGATGATGTACTCGATGCCCTCGTCGCCCATCTTGAAGCCGCGCACATCGGCCATCTCGCGCTTGACCTGGTTGAACTTCGAGTGGTCATAGCCGCGGCGCTCCAAGGCCTCCCGCGTCGCCTGGTTTACCCGGTCCTCGTTGGACAGGTACTCCTTCATGATCGCGGACATGTCCATCTCGGCGTCGGCGATGCGCAAGGGCTCGACTTCGATGTCGCCCTCCTGCATCAAGGTCTGGACGACCTCGCGCGCGATTGCCGGGATGACCTTGGGATAAAGCCTCATCTCGTGTGTCCTCTCCCCGTTGAAAGTGGCGATGCTATACGCCACGGCGGAAGGCCTTTCAACGAAAATCTTGGAAAAAATACAAGGCTGGGGCCCGTTTTTCCGCGCGCGCTCCCAGCGGCAACGACCTGGCTGGCAGGCCCCAGGGCACCCTCTCCGCGAGGCCCCTAGGAGGCTGACGGCTCCGTCCCGCGCGGGCCGTGGACGCTCGACTCGCCGGGGTCCTCGGCCCTGTGAAGCGCCGCGAAGATCTGCTCGGCGAGGGCCGGGCCAATCCCGTCCACTGCAGCGATGGCCTCCGGTGCCGCCTCGCGCACGCGCTTGAGAGAACCGAAGTGCTTGAGGAGAGCCCTTCGCCGCGCGCCTCCCACGCCAGGGATGTCCTCCAACGCGCTGCGCAGGGTCCTTCGCCCGCGCAGCAGGCGGTGGTAGGTGATGGCGAAGCGGTGGGCCTCGTCGCGCAGCCTCGCGAGCAGGAACAGCTCTGGGCTGTTCTGGCGCAGGATGACCGGGTCCTTGCGGCCGAGCACGAAGACCCGCTCCAACGAGTGCTCGACGGGGGAGCTCGCGTCACCCTCGAGAGCCCGGCTCTTGGCGAGGCTCGCCAGGTCGGCTTCGACGCCAGCGTCCTTGAGAGCCGCCGCGGCGCTCGCGAGCTGGCCCTTGCCACCGTCGATGAGGAACAGGTCGGGCAAATCCCCCTGCTTGGCTCGCCGCGTCAGAACCTCATAGAGCATGGCGAAATCGTCCGTGCCGGCGACCGACTTGATCCGGAATCGGCGGTACTGCAATCGGTCGGCCTCCCCGTCCAGAAAGCTGACCTTGCTGCCCACCGCCGACGAGCCCTGGAAGAGCGAGATGTCGTAGCACTCGATCCGCCGGGGGACCTTCCGGAGCCCCAGCGCGCGCTGAAGGCGCCCGAGGAGCGAGGCCAGCTCCTCCCGGGTGTGGCGGTGCTCCAGGAACGCGTTCTGGGCGTTGCGCTGGGCCATCTCCACGAGCTCGGCCTTGTTCCCCCGACGCGGCGTGCGCACGGCCACCTTCCGCCCGCGCTTCTCGGAGAGCCAGACCTCGGTCGCCTCGGCATCCTCCAGCTCGACGGGCAGGAGGATCTCATCCGGGATGAGGGCTTCACCCCCGTAGTACAGGTCGACGAACGAGGCGATGAGCTCCTCCGTCGGGAACTCCTGCCCGGTGAACGGGAACGTGCGCCCGCCGGTGAGCCGCCCCCGCCGGACGTAGAGCAGGTAGAAGACCAGCCGGTCGGCCTCGCGATAGACCCCGAGCACGTCGCGGTCCACGTCGTCCTCGGCGGCCACCATGCGCTGCTTCTCGAGGCTGCGCTCGATGGCCCGGAGCTGGTCGCGAAGGCGCGCGGCGATCTCGAACTGGGTGCGCTCGCTCGCCTGGAGCATCCGCTCCCGGATGCGCTCGGCGACGGTGGCCTCCTTCCCCTCTAGGAAGAGCACGACGTCGCGCACGTGGCTCCGGTAGGTCTCGGGGGCGATGGCCTCGATGCAGGGGCCCGGGCAGCGGCCAATCTGGTACTGCATGCACGGCCGGCGGCGGCGCGCGCACAGCTCCATTTGCCGGTCGGTGCAGGTGCGCAGTTGGAAGTGGCGGTTGATGAGCCGCAGCGTCTCGCGGATGGACGACGCCGAGCTGTAGGGTCCGAAGGTGCGGGCGCCGTCCTGCGCGTCCGGGCGCGCGCGCCCAGGCCCGCCCTTGACCTGCGCCGCGCGCACCACCTCGAGACGGGGCCAGGCGGCCTGCTCGTCGAGCCTCAAGCAGATGAAGCTCTTGTCGTCGCGCAGCATGACGTTGAAGCGCGGCTTGTGTTTCTTGATGAGCTCGCTCTCGAGGAGCAGCGCCTCTTTCTCGCTGCGCACCACGATGGTCTCGAGGTCGCCCAAGAGCTCGTCCAGCAGGGCCACGAAAGCCCGCTCGTCGCCGGAGCGGTTGAAGTAGCTGCGCACGCGGTTGCGCAGGTTCACCGCCTTGCCGACGTAGACGATTTCCCCGGAGCGGTCCTTCATCAGGTAGACGCCCGGCTCGGTGGGCAGGTGGTCGAGCTTGTTCTGGAGGGAGGCGTCCATGGCGGGTCCGACCTACGACCTTATGCCGAGCCTTATCGCACAACAGCGGTTCGGAAGCGGCTCCCTGCTGGTCGCTTCTGCCCTGCCCGCTCCAGCCAGCCAGCGCTCTGCGGCCGACTGCTTCTCAGCTCGCTCCACGCGGGGTCAGCCGCCCTGTTCCAGGAGCTCGGTCAGAAGTCTCCATTCCGAGCCTCAAGGAAGGGCCGAGCGCCAAGCGGATTGCAGACGCGCTCCCTCGGTGGTTCCCAGGCCAGGGCTGGTGCTGATTGGCGCTCCGCGCCGCAACCGCGACCTCAGCTCCGCCGCCGCCCGGCGAAGCGCCTTCGACCGCCTCGGCCGCGCGCCTGCGCCTTCCCGGACTCCTCGCCGGACGGACGGCCCTCGAGCATCGCGCGCACGGCCGGTTTGAGCCCCAGGTCCATGTCCTTGAGGGCGAGCAGCTTGTCGCGCAGCTCGGCGGCCTTCTCGAACTCCATCTGCGCCGCGGCCTCTTTCATCTCGGCGGTGTACTTCTCGACCAGCTCCTTCATCTCCTCCTTCGAGAGATAGGCGTCCGCGCCCTCCGCGGCGACCGGGATGGTCAGGTAGTCGGACTCCGACACCGGCGCGAGCTCGTGGATGTTCTTCTTCACCGACCGCGGCGTGATCTGGTGCTCCACGTTGTAGGCGCGCTGGAGGGCGCGGCGGCGATCGGTCTCGCGCAGCGCCTGCTTCATCGAGTCGGTCTCCTGCGCGGCGTACATCAGCACCCGGCCGTTCAGGTGGCGCGCGGCCCGGCCGATGGTCTGGACCAGCGAGACGCTCGAGCGCAAGAAGCCCTCTTTGTCGGCGTCCAGAATCGCCACCAGCGAGACCTCGGGGATGTCGAGGCCCTCGCGGAGCAGGTTGATGCCCACCAGCACGTCGAAGACGCCCTTGCGCAAGTCGCGGATGATCTCCGTGCGCTCGATGGCGTCGATGTCCGAGTGCAGGTAACGCACCTTCACGCCGATCTCCGCGTAATACTCGGTCAGGTCCTCGGCCATGCGCTTGGTCAGCGTCGTCACCAGGACGCGCTCGCCGGACGCGACGCGCTTGCGGATCTCCTCCAGGAGGTCGTCGACCTGCGACGCGACCGGCCGGACCTCCACCTCGGGGTCCATGAGCCCGGTGGGCCGGATGATCTGCTCCACCACGACGCCCTGGGCGCGCTCGAGCTCGTACTCCGCCGGCGTCGCCGAGACGTAGATCGCCTGGCCGACGATGCCCTCGAATTCCTCGAACTTCAGCGGCCGGTTGTCCAGCGCGCTCGGGAGCCGGAAGCCGAAGTCGACCAGGGTCCCCTTGCGCGACTGGTCGCCGCGGTACATCGCGCCGATCTGCGGAACGGTCTGGTGGCTCTCGTCGATGAAGAGCAGAAAGTTCTTCGGGAAGTAGTCGAGCAGGCACGGGGGCGCGTCGCCCGGCCTTCGCCCCGAGAACCAGCGAGAATAGTTCTCGATCCCGCTGCAAAAGCCCATCTGCTCGATCATCTCCAAGTCGTACATCGTGCGCTGCTCGAGCCGCTGCGCCTCGAGGAGCTTGTTCTCGGCCTTGAAGGTCGAAAGCCGCTCGCGCAGCTCCTCTCGGATGCCCTGGATCGCCTGCCGCCTCCGATCGGGGCCGGTCACGTAATGGCTGCCGGGGAAGACGCCCACCTTCTCGATGTCCCCCAGGGCGCGCCCTCGCAGCGGGTCAATTTCCTGGAGCCGCTCGATCTCGTCCCCGAAATAGCTGACGCGGATCGCGCGCTCTTCCTCGTACGCCGGGAAGATCTCCACGGTGTCGCCGCGCGCGCGGAAGGTGCCGCGGTGGAAGTCGAGGTCGTTGCGCTCGTACTGGATGTCGACGAGGTCGCGCAGCAGCCGTTCGCGCGGATAGGTCTGGCCCACGTGGGCGCGCACCACCAGCTCGTGATAGGCCTCCGCCGTGCCCAGGCCGTAGATGCAGCTCACCGAGGCCACGATGACGACGTCGTCGCGCGTCATCAGCGAATGCGTCGCGGAGTGGCGCATCCGGTCGATCTGGTCGTTAATCGACGAGTCCTTCTCGATGTACGTGTCGGTCGACGGGACGTACGCCTCGGGCTGGTAGTAGTCGTAGTAGCTGACGAAGTACTCCACGGCGTTCGCGGGAAAGATCTCTTTGAACTCGCCGTAGAGCTGAGCCGCCAGCGTCTTGTTGTGCGCGATGACCAGCGTCGGGCGATTCACCTTCTCGATGACGTTGGCCATCGTGAAGGTCTTCCCGGAGCCGGTGACGCCCAACAGGACCTGCGCCTTCTCGCCTCGAAGGAGCCCCTCCGAGAGCTCTCCGATGGCGCGCGGCTGATCCCCTTGCGGTTTGAGCTCGCTGACGATCTTGAAGGCGGGCATGACGTTTCAGTTTAACAACCGGAAACCGCGCCTCCCACCGAACTGCGCGCTCCGCCGACGGCTCGGAGGTCGCGCCCATCGTGAAATAGGTCAAGTCCTGACAGGCGCCTGCCGTCGAATCAGCGCTCGAAACTCAGAGTTGGACCCCTGCGCTTCTTGGGCCCGGCGCTCGGCTCGGCGCGCGAGCTGGAGTATCAGCTCTCGCTGGCCCTGCGCCTCGGCTGCCTGCGAGAAGAGCACCACGCGCCGGTCGACGACCTCGCCCCCGTCGTTTCCGGCTCGGCCCCGTCAGGGAACCTTCCAGGTCGTTCCCGTAGGGCCGTCCATGATCTCCACGCCCAGCGCATTGAGCTCGCCTCGAATTCGGTCGGCGGAAGCGAAGTCTTTGGCCTTTCGAGCGGCGGCGCGGTCCTGGATCAAGGCCTCGACCTTCGCCTCGCCAATGCCCTTCTGCGCCGCTTTACGGGTTCGGCGCCGCGAGAGCACCGCCTTGGGATCCTGGCCGAACAGCCCCAGGACGCCGCCGATCTTCGCGACGTCCCCTCGGAGCCGGCGCAGAGTCCGCGCGACCGCGGCCTTGTCCTTTCCCTTGGCCTTCGCCGGATCGGAAAAATCATTCATGAGGGCAAACGCCTGCCCCAGCGCGCCCAGCGCCTCGGCGGTGTTGAAGTCGTCGCTGAGCGCCTCGGTGAAGCCCGCCATCACCTTCTCGACGACCTCGCGCTCGAGGATCTCGCCCTCCGACGGCGCAGCGCCGCCCAAACGCTCGTCCACCTTCGCCAGCGTCTCGTAGAGATAGTCGACGCGGCGCTCGGCGTCGGAGAGGGCGACGTCGCTGAAGTTGATTGGGTTCCGGTAGTGCGTGCCGAGCAGGAAGTACCGGAGCGCCTCCGCCTCGACCTTTTCGAGCACCTGCCGCACCGTGAAGAAGTTGCCCAGCGACTTGGACATCTTCTCGTTGTCGATCTGCACGAAGCCGTTGTGCATCCAGACCTTCGCGAACGGCTTGCCGCTCGCCGCCTCCGACTGGGCGATCTCGTTCTCGTGGTGGGGGAAGACGAGGTCCTTGCCGCCGGCGTGGAGGTCGAACGTCTGGCCCAGGTATTGGCCGCTCATGGCCGAGCACTCGATGTGCCACCCCGGCCGGCCTTTTCCCCACGGGCTGTCCCAGGACGGCTCGCCCGGCTTGGCGGCCTTCCACAGCGCGAAGTCGAGCGGGTCGCGCTTCTGCTCGCCGGGCTCGACTCGGGCGCCGGCCTCCAGGTCATCGAGGTTGCGCTTCGAGAGCTTGCCGTAACCCGGGAAGTCGCGGACGGCGAAGTAGACATCTCCGGCCGCCGGGTAGGCATGCCCGCGGGCGATGATCGCCTCGATGAGCGCGACGATCTGGGGCACGTGCTCGGTCACGCGCGGCTGATGCGTCGGCCGCTCCACCCCGAGGGCGTCCATGTCTTTGAGGAACTCTTCGATGAAGCGCTCGGAGAGCTCTTTGGGGTTCACGCCCCGCTCTTGGGAGCGCCGGATGATCTTGTCGTCCACGTCGGTGAAGTTGCGGACGTAGGTGACCTGGAAGCCCGCGAAGCGCAAGAACCGAGCGACGACGTCGAACGTGACGTACACCCGCGCGTGGCCGACGTGGCTCATGTCGTAGACGGTCGGGCCGCAGACGTACATGCCGACCTTGCCGCTCTGGAGCGGCGCCAGGGCCTCCTTGCGCGCCGTCATCGTGTTGAAGACGCGGATATCCATCGGGTCCTCCTCGGGCTCGGGCCGCGCACTCTAGCATAGGGATCCCGGTGCGCCCGCCCGGTGCGCACCCCCTTGCACCCCCTTGGGCGGCCCGACATGTCTGCCGCGCGCCCGCTAAAGAGCGAGGTGCCCTCGGCCGCAGCTGGGGCGCGTAAACAGGGGTCCAGATTTCCCCGACCCGCGGATGCCTCCGTTCGCCCCCTCCCCGCGAGCGGGGAGGGGGTTCGGGGGGGGGTGAGGCACCGACCCTCATCACAGGCTCGAGCTAGCGCGTCCCGCCGCCGACCGAACGGCGGAGGGCCAGTCCGTAGCGGGCCAGCGAAGCCGCGTTGAGCAGAATCAGCGCGAGGAGCCCCGCGGCCTGAAGGGGAATCGCCCAACCGGTCCTGGGGCGCTCTCCGTCGAGGAGCACGTAGAGATGCCCTTCTCGCGGCTGCGCTCCGCCGCGCGCGGCGGTGAGACTCTGGAAGGCCGGCCCATAGTCTGGGAGGGAGCGGTCGAGGACCAACCTGCCCTGGGCCGCGAACGGCAAGGCCGCCCCTGCCGGCCCTTCCTGTGGCGAGCGCCGGAGGAGGATGTTCGTGTCCCGAGCCACAATGACGTCGTAGCGGGTCTCGAAAAGCCCCATCCGCCGAACGCGAAGGGACGCTCCGGGCCCGGAGACGCCCTCGAAGCGGGCGTAGAGCCCGTCCGACTCGCGCTCCAGGTGGTAGTCGCCCGGGCGGCCGAGATCCACCGCCTCGCCCCTCGAAGCCCAGTAGCGGAAGGCCGGCAACAGATCCCAAAAGAAATAGGCGCAGGCGAGCAGCGCGACGATCGCGATACCGGCGGGCAGCGACAATCTCCGCCGCTCTCTGGGAACGAAGTCGCCGTCGTCGTCCGTCTGCGCATCCTCGGGGCTTTGGGCCATGGCCGCCAATTCTACCAGCGAAGGAATGGCCCGCCTCCAAGAATGGCGGACGTAGCGGCCACGATGTCGATGGAAATTGTCGGACTCTAGAGAGCAAGGCCCGGGCGAGGGGTCAAGCGGAAGGGCGGGTATCCGTCCCGGTCAAGGACGACTTGACCGCGCGTCAAGTCAGACGCAACATTGGCTCGTGAGCCCCGCCGAGGCCCAAGCGCTCGAGGAAATCCGGGGCTACGCCTCGGCGAACCGCGTTCGCTTCACCCGCCACGCTTGGGACCGTATGGACGAGCGCGGGATAGCTGAGCGAGATGTGCTGCACGTGCTCGGATCGGCCTCCTGCGTCGCCCAGGCCAATGGCACTTGGAAGGTGCCGAGCATGGACACTGCCGGAGACGCGTTGACGGCAGTCGTGGTGCTGGAAGATGGAGTGCTGGTGGTGACGTTGTTCTGAAATGCCTGTGGAGAGGCTTCGTGTCTCCAACGTGTCGACGACGACGAGTGAGGTGTTCCCATGAAGCGGTGCCATGCATGCAAAGGCGAAAGGCTGCTGGCCGTTACGGTCGACCTCGATCGCAAGATCATGGGGCGCACCTTCAAAGCCGCTGTGCCCGCCACCCGTTGCGCCAAGTGCGGCGAGGAAACCTATGCCGGCCCCGACCTGGAAGCCTTTGACGTGGCGATTGCCGGAGAGCTCGCACGCCATGGCGTTGCTTCGGCCGAGGCCTTCAGCTTCATGCGCCGCGCGCTAGGCATGATGGCGCGAGATCTGGCCGAGTTGTTGGACGTGGCTCCTGAGACTGTCTCGCGCTGGGAGCACGGCAAGCTTCCGCTCGACCGCGGCCCCGTAGCCCTTCTCTCGGCCATGGTCCTGGACCGGCTCGAAGGACGAACGACGACGCTCGACCACCTCAAGTCGCTGCTTAGACCGGAGCCGCTGCCCAAGCTGGTGCACTTGGCGCCGCACCCCGCGTAGCCTGCGAAGGCAAGGTTTTGCTCGTTGGGGACAAGAAGCCCGCGGGCACGGGCGAAGTGCCTTCACGAAGAGCCGTCGACCGGCAGCACGAAGTGCTCGTGGGCGTTCTCCTTGAGCACCAGCCCCTCGAGCCGGTCGAGGTCGTAGAGCCCGTACTGCTCGGCCTTGGCGACCGCGGCCAGGAGGGAGGCGCGCGGGCAATCGCGATGCAGCTTGAGCAGCCGGCGCAGCGCGAGGGTATCGCGGCCCGAGGCGCGCTTCTTGAGCCCTTCCCCATAGGCGGCCAGCGAAGGCTCGGCCCTCAAAAGCGACTCCTCCTCCGGCGGTGGCCCGACCTTGGGCCGCCCCTGGACTCGCGGCGGCCGGTGACGGCCGGTGACCGGGAGCGATCACCCTCGCGCCGGTCGTGGCAGGTCGCGTCGATCATCCTCTCGTGGGAAGCCGATGCGCGAGGCGCTTCACGCAGACCTCCAGGCTCTCGGGCTCCGCAAGCGCGACCTCGACGACACCCGGCGGACCTTTCGTTTCCATCGCCGAGAATGACGGCATCGCCACGGCCAACGTCGAGTGGCTCGTCCGCGGGCCCCGCGGCGACGTCCACAACTGCTACCGCGAGCCCGCCCACCCGCGCTCTGCGCCGAGGTGGCCAAGATCCGCATCGGCCTCCAGGAGGGTGACGCCGAAGTCCGGGAGCTCCGCCAGGCCGCCGCGAGGGGCTCGGCCCTGGCCCTTTTCGAGGCCTCCGGGGCACAGTCCACAGTCGGCGCACAACCGAGACCCCGGAAAGAGAAAGGCCCCGGAACCGTTCAGGATTCCAGGGCCTCTCTCTGTGGGCGATGCTGGTTTCGAACCAGCGACCCCTGCCGTGTGAAGGCAGTGCTCTACCGCTGAGCTAATCGCCCGTCAGCGCGGTCACCCGCGCGGGCCGCGATATATGCCAAGACGCCGCGGGGGGTGTCAAACAAAAACCGGCGAGCCCGCGCTCGGCTCAGCGCCCGCCCGTCAGCGATGCCGCGACGCGGGCGCTCATCCGGTCCAGGAGCTCGACGAGCGCGTCGCGGAATCCGCCGCTCCTCAGCGCCGCGGGGTCCGCCGACTCGCCGCTGACTTGGAGCTGATCGAAGTCGAGCGCTCCCGACCACAGGGTGGAGCCGCCAATCACGAACAGCCGCCCCTGCCCTTTCACGTACAGCCCAGCGGCGCCGCCGCGAGCGTGCACGCCGTAGTCGCTCACCTCGAGGAGCAGCACCGAGTCGGCGCCGCGCGCCCGCAACGCCTCGTAGTTCGCGGGCGCGGTGGCATCTTCAATCAGCAGGGACTCGAGCGCCGTCGCGACTTCGATCGGCGGCATGATCTGCGTCCAGGGGCGCGACGCCGGAAAATGCGCGAGCAGCGAGACGCGCACCCGCTCCGCCAGCTCGAATGGGCGCACCTGCCGGGCCAGCGCCTCCGCGAGGGCGCGGTCAGACTCCTCGTCGCCCGTCCCAGGAGCTCCTGACGAGTCGCGCGCCAGCAGGACCGTCGGGCCTCTGGCCACCCGCGCCACCACCGCCAGGCGCTGGAGGTCGCGCGCGTCGCCCGGGTCCAGGCGATGCGGGGCGCACGCCACGAGAGCGAGCGCAACCAGCATGACGGTGATGCAGGGGCGGCTCATCGCGAGTGCCTCAGCTTACCATGGTCTCCGCCGCTTCGCCCGAAAGGCGAGCGCGGCCAGGGCCGCCGCGGCGAGAGGCGCGCCTGACGACGCCTGGCCGCACCCGCAGGAGACGGCCCCGAGCGATGCCGGCGGCCCCACGCCTCCCGAGCCAGCCGACTGCGACACCGCCAGGTCCGGCGTCGACGTGAGATACGCCGTCGCGGACGCCCTGCCGAACCCCTGGAAGCCGGCGCTCCGCCGCACGCCGTAGCGAAGGGTCGGCGAAGCCGCCGGTGGAATCCGACAGAGGCAGCGCGCGGAAGACTCGCCGGCCCGAATCGTCCGTCTCGGGGTCAGGCCGCGGAGCGCCGGCGAGCATTGCCGAACCCTCGACGTACTCCAGACCCTCCAGCGCGATGTGCGCGTCGATGCCGCCTGGCGCGGCGGACGCGCACTCGGAGGTAGGCGTCAGCGAGAGCCAGACCACTTCGCCGGTCGACGCCTGCTGCCGGTCTGCGAGGTGCGCCAGCTGCACGAAGGGCTCCGGGAGGAAGCGAACCGAGAACGTCTGCGAAACTTCCGACCCAGCCGAGCTCACCGTCAGCTCGAGCGACGCCGTCTGGCCGATGAGCGCCCCGAAGCGCTCCGGCGCCGCCACGACCTCCAGCTGCCCGAGCGACGGACCCCCGTCGAGCTCCAGCGGCAGATCGCCGAGCTGCCGCCAGCTCGCCTGCGCCTGGGCGACGCCGCAGGGCACGTCGACAAAGGCGCGGAGCTGGACGGACGTTCCCGCGTCGCAGCGAAGGGTCGGAGCGTCGCTCGGGTCGAAGCTCGCCGCCGGCGCGATGGACGGCGAGCCCGAGGCACCTTCGACCGACAACGGAAGGCTCGCGCTCAAGCCCGAGAGGCTCTCCACCGCCTCCGCCACCAGCTGTTCCCTGCCGCAGACGTCCTGGGGCGCGGTGAGCTGGAGCTCGAGCCCCGAGCCGCTGGCCACGACCGCTCCCGTCGAGGAGCGCCGGACCACCCAGGTAACCTGAGCGCAGGGGCTGTCCACCGTCGCGAGCAGCGTCACCGCCTCGCCCGGCGCGAGGGCTCGGTCCCCGCCGGCGAGCGCGATCGACAGCGAGCTGGGCGGGCTTCGGGCTTCGAGCTGCACGGCGATGGCGGCGGTCGCAGCGGCCGCGGGTGCGTAGTCGGTCGCGCGCGCCGTCACCGTGCACTGGAGGATCTTCGGCGAGCACCGCGCGGCGTCGGAGCTCGAGAGCTCGATGGCGCCGGCGCTCGCAATGGGCGCCGAGCCGTCGTCGCAAGAGGCGCTCAGGGCGAACGCGCGCGCGCACGGGTGCCGAACATCCACCGGCACCGCCAGGCTCGCGCCCGGCGCCACCGCGACGCTCGAGGGCAGCTGGAGCGTTGGCGCGGAGGTGTCGGGCTGAAGCGTCACCTGGAGAGCCCCAGGGCTCAAGGAGCAGACGCCGCTCGCGTAGCAGGCCACGGCCTGCAGGGTCGCCGGCGTCTCCGCCGGCAGGCAGAGCCCAGAGAGGTCGTACGCCGCCGTCGCGCCGCTCACCGATGGAGCGGGCAGTGGCGCACTCTGGGTGAACTCCACCTTGGCGACGGGCGCGCCGCAGTCGCCGGTCGCGGCCGCGTCGACCTGGTAAGCGCGCCCCGGGCTCCAGCTCAGGCCGCCCGAGCGGACCGAGAGCACCGGAGAGGTCGGCGGCCGCACCGGGTGCGTCAGCGACAGGCTCACCGGGATCTCCGTCGACAAGCGCCCGTCGCTCACCCGCACCGAGATGTTCGAGAAGGCGGTGCCGGAGCACGCCGCGGCCGCGGTGAAGCACGGCGGCGCCGCCGTCGTCGCCTTGTCCAGAGCCGGAGCGCCACTCGGTCCCGGGAGGAGGTTCGCGTCCGTCCAGGCGACCTGGACCGGGTCGCCGTCCGGGTCCGAGGCGACCACCGAGAGGCAGACGGGAGCGTCGTCGGGCACCGGCGTGCCGTTCGGGCTTTGGTTTAGCAGCACGACGCCGGTCGGCGCTTCATTCTGGTAGGCGGCCGCAGCCCCGGTCGAGGCGTAGCTCCCCACCGCCACGCACTGGTTCCCGTCGGGCAGGCACGCCACGCGCCCGAATGACGCCCCAGCGACCTCGAGCTTCTCCACCCAGTGTTCGCCGAAGTCGAAGCTTTGGGCGACCTGCCCGCCCTTCCCCACCGCCACCGCGAAGCCCGAGGCGGTCACGAAGACGTCCTGGAGGTTGGGGAACGGCGGAAAGGCCGCAGCGGTCGACACCGTCGGCGGTTCGGTCGAGGCGTCCAGGAGGACTACCAGCGGCGCGCTCGCCGTCCCGCCGACGGCGACGCCGCTCGACCCGGCGAAGTGGACCGCGTTGAGCGCGTTCCCGACCGACGTGTAAAGAGACGAATAGGCGCCCGCCTTCAGCTGCAGCAGCTCCGAGCCCGCCCCGGTGGCGATCAGCCCGTCGCCTTTGGCGAAGAAGAAGGCGCTCCGGGCCGTCGCATTGAGCCGCATCAGCGAGTCGCCGGTCAGGTCTGCGACGGTCGCGTCGGCGGCACCGGTCGGCCACGTCAGCTCCCCGAGGTAGCCGTCGGGCACCGCGACCCCCACCAGGTACCCGAGGTCGGGCCCGAGGAACGCGATGCCCTCTACGCTCGCCTGCGTCGTGCCCCAGAGGGCGGTGGACGTCCTCCAGCTCCCTTGGACGAAGCTCGCGCGAGCGCGATTTTTGCCGAAGAGGTGAACCGCGGAGGCGTCGGGCGAGACCCAGACGGACGTGAGGATGGCGCTGCTGGCGAGCCCCGAGATGGCCACGGGGGTTGGCGCGGCGGACGAGAAGCCGTCGGCGCTCGTGACCACCGCCCCGCCTTCGCCCACGGCCCACCACGCGCCCGCCTGCGAGGCCACGGCGACGCCGTTCAGCTTCGGGCCCGCCCAGGCCTTCACCGGCGCCGACTCGCGCCACCCGGCCCCCGCGGGCGCGGCGACGAGAAGCAGCGCGACAGACGTGGCGAGCGCCGCCCGGCTCATGCCAATTCCCCCTCGCATCAGTAGGCGGCCTCGAGCCGCAGGTAAACCCGGTCGCTGCGCTGAGCGTCGGGTCCGATGCCGGTGCCGGAGAATCCGTAGACATTGTAGCCGAGCGCGACGCCCGCGACCGAGTCGTACCCGTAGGCCACCTCGGCCCGCGCCGCGCTCAGGGATTGGCCCGCCGGCGCCGCGCTCCGCCGCGACACCTCGCCGGCGACTTCCAACGGCCCGACCAGCCGGTAGGCAGCCCGAAGCGAAGCCGCAGCCGCGTCGCTGTGCGCGGCCCCGCGCTCGAACGCCGCGGCCAGCCCCGCGCCAATCCGCACCCGGTCGCCGATAAGGGCCGAGGGCCTCACCGAAACCAGGTGGGTCATGGTCAAAGGCGAGGTCGGCGCCACCTCTTGCCGGACGGAGTAGCTCACCAACACAATCAGTGGATCGAGCCTCAGCGAGGCGCCTAAGAGGCCGTCGAGCGACCTCGCCTCGAGCTCGCCCCGGTTCCGCGTCACGGCGCCCTGCAGGCGGCCTCCGACCTGAACCGCGCGGAGCGGCCGCGCGTCGAAGGACACCCCGGCCACGCTTTGCCACCGGTCCAAGCCCTGCTCCGCCAGCGAGTCGCCCCGTTCGTGGCGCACCTCCGCGAGCGCCGACGCGCGCACGCCCGGCCCAAGCCAGCTCAGTCGGACCGCGCCGGCGTCGCGCGAGAGCGACGGCGCTCCGGTGAACGGCAGGCTGACGCCGCGCTCATAGCGGCCTTGGACGCGCCATCGGTCGGCCGGAG
This sequence comes from uncultured delta proteobacterium, assembly GCA_963772225.1. Taxonomy (GTDB): domain Bacteria; phylum Myxococcota; class Myxococcia; order Myxococcales; family UBA5297; genus CAVYWD01. The sequence continues at coordinate 554,675 of CAVYWD010000002.1, forward strand.
CCAACTCGAACCAACGGCCTTGGAGGCGCGCAGCGCGTCGACGTCGCGCCCCACCACGTCCTCGGCGAAGACCTCGGCGTCTCTCCCCACCCGCTGGCGCGCGCCCGCCACCGCCGCCACCTTCCCGGCGTCCGGGCCGTCGACGTCCTGTGTCCAGGTTCCATAAGCGATCTCGCCGGCGCCCGCGCGCTCCGCCCCGAGCTGCACCTGGCTGCCGACCGCGGGCCCCCACCCGCCCCGCACCGACAGGCCCAGGTCGTCCTTGGGGCGATAGCTGGCGCCGACCGCGGTGAACGAGTCGTCGGAGGCCCCGGGTCCGGCCCCGAAGGCGCCCAGGCGCTGACGATGGCTCGCGTTCAGCGAGAGCTCTCGGGTCAGGGCGTAATCGACGCGCGCGCCGGCGTCGACGCGCTCGCCGCTCGAAAGGTTCCCGCCGAGCTGCGGGGCGAAGTCGAGCTGTGCGTAGCCCACCTCGGCCACCGCGGTCCACGGCCCTTGCGACGCCCGCGCCCGGAGGAAGGCGTCGCGCGCGGCGGCGGTCGCGGCGCCGAGCGGGTCGCGGGGATTGGCCCCGACCCGGTCGTCGGCGAAGGCGGTGAGCTCGAGCCGGCCGAGCGAGAGGCGCCCGGACCCGCCGAGCTGCCGCGCCATGGACATGGCCCCGCTCGCGTCGTCGTTGAACCCAGCCTCGCGCCCGCGCGCCCAGAGCTTTATGCCCCACTGCTCCTCGGAGGCCGAGGCGCGCAGCGCGTATGCGCGGGCCGAAACGCCAATGGCCCGGTCGGACGGGGCCTGCAGAAACGAGAGGCCGCCGGTGTCCGAGAGCGAAAAGCCCCCGCTCGCCCCCGGCGGCAGCGCCGCGCCCTCGCTCTGGGCCACCTCGGCTACGAGCTTGAACGGGCCGGCCGAGGTCTGCGCGGCAGCGCTGTAGAGCCGGTAGTCGCCCGCGGCGGAGCCGAGCCGGCGCTCTCGCACGGCGCCCGCGGCGAGCGCCGACTCGCCCAGAGTGAGCTTCCCCTCGCCCCCGGCCATCTGCTCCCGCGGCGCCGACGCCGAGGCGAACTCGTAGTCCGCGACCAGAACCGCTCGGCTCGACTGCAGCGGAGACGTGAGGAGGGGCCCGGGCCCTTCGGCCATGGAGAGCGGCCTGGCGAGCAGAATCCGCCCGCGGCTGTCGTCGATGGAGTAGTCGAGGTCCCGGACCAGGGCGCGCGATTCGACGGCAAGCCCGGTCAGCGCGTCGCGCACCTCCACCCGGAGCCGCTCCGAGCCCGGGAGCACGGACGCGTTCCTCAGATAGTAGACCGAGCCGCCGGTCCCCATGAGCTCGTCGTGGGCCGGCGCCGGCTGCGGCTCGCCCGCGGGAGCGACAGGGGGCGCCCCGAAAGCGTGCGCGCGCAGCGCCGCGGGGCCGAGCGGAACGCGCGCGTCCAGGTCCGCTCCGAAGAGCGCGCGCCGGAACCGGCCGACCTCGAGGCCGCCCAGCTCCGCCTGGAAGGAGCCGATTTGTGCCGAGCCGTAGCGCGGGTGGCGCAGCCGCAGGTAGAGCCTCGCGCCCGAGGGGTTGTACGCGCCGGAAAGGCCGTCGTCGCCGGTCGCCGCGGGAAAGAGCAGCGGGTCGAGCGCGCGCTCGAGGGAGAGCGGCGCCCGCGGCTCGAGCAGCGTCAGCCGCGGCGACGGCACCCGCTGCCCCGAGGCGTCCTCGAGCTTGCCGGTGAGGGCGAGCCAGTCGTCCGCGTCAAAGTCCAGGCCGCCCCGCAGCTCCAGCTCGCCGAACGAGTGCTCGACCACCGCCGAGGCGCGGCCGAGGGCGCTCAAAGTCCGTCGCTTCGGGTCGTACGAGAGCTCCAAGCCGGCCAGCGCGCTCACCGCCGAAGGCCCGCGCCCGACGAGCCGCACAGGGTGCCGGGCCGCGGCGCCGCTCGCCAGGGCGAGCTCGACCACCAGCGTGGACTCGCCCGCCGGCAGCTCGTGCTCCGCGTCCAGCCGGCCGCCCTCGGGGACGGTCCACCGGCGGCCGCCAAGGGCAATGCGCGCGCCCGGCTCGGCCTGCACCGGCACAGCAAGCCGCCCCGTCCACGCCTCGCCCGGCGCAGGCAGGGTGACCCGGGCGACCCGGCGCATCGGGCCGGGGATGAAGAGCACTTCCCCGCCCTCCCGCCGCACCGCCGAGAGGGTCTGCTCGAAGAACAGGAGCTCGCCGGTGGGCGCGAGGTCGGAGACGATCACCTGGTTCGGCCCGTCGTGGATCGGCACGCTTGCGCTGAACACGCCGTCGGCGCCGACTCGAGCGGGGCGCTCCCCGGCGAAGACCTCGTGGCCTGCCCCGGTGCGCCCGGTCACCTTGTATCGCAGGCCCTCGGCGCCGACCTCGCCGTGCGGCAGCGCCGCGCGCCCTGCAGGCTCCAGTTCCGCGGCCGGCGCCGCAGGCCCGACCGCGAAGTCGACCGCCTGCAGCATCGCCGGCCCGAGCTCGACCACCCGCCGCGAACCGCCTCGGACCACCCGCCGGCCCAGCCCGGAGGTGTCGAGCTTGACGAGGACCCGGCCGTAGCCCTCGCGAACGAACGCGCCACTCGCGCTGTCGACGACGCGGGCTCGCCGCGCCTGCACCGCGGCCAGGTGATAGCGGCCCTGGGCGTCGGTGAGGGCGAAGGTGCCGTCGCTCAGGAGGACCCGTGCGCCGGGGATGCCCGGCTCGCGCTCGCCGCAGGCGCCGTCGCCGTCGAGGTCCTCGCAGACGCGCCCCGCCAAGACGGCCGACGCGTCGTCCTGTCCAGGCGCGACGAGCGCCGTCTGTGCCCGCGCCGCGGCGCCGCCGGCCAGGGCGGCCGCGGCGAGGAGCCCGCCGAACGCCCTCACGGAAAGCTCGCCTCGCGCGCGGCGCTGACGCCGCTCGCGACGTCCACGGCGACGGCGGTGACGTTCCCGCTCAGCCGCTCCGCCATGTCGAACGCCACCGAGCCGTCGGGCAGCGGCCTCGCCGGGCCGTGCGCCACGGGCGCGCCGCCCGGCCGCAAAAGCTCGAGCGCGAGCTCGCGCCCACCGAGTGCCGCGCCGCGCGCGTCGAGGGCGCGCACCCGCACGACCGGGGCGCCGGCCGGCTTGATCTCGATTCGCAGGTCGACCGGCGCGGCGGGCGCCAGGGCGACGGTCCGCTCGAGACGCAGCGACGAGGGCGGTTTCACCTCGGGGAACAGCTGGAGCCCGTCTCGCGTCGGCAGGAACCAACCCAGCGCCCGCAGGGAGGGCCGGTCGACGGCGCGAACCTCGAATTGCGAGAGCTCGCGCCTGGGCGCGACCGGCAGGGCGAAGCGCGCGACGCCGTCGGCGCCGGTCCGCGCGCGCGAGGCCCCCACCGCGAGCGAGACGCCCTCGACCGGCGAGCCGTCCAGGGCCGCGGCGCGCGCGGCGAGCTCCCCGCTCGACCGGCTCAGCTCGAGGCGCGCGGCGACGCTCCCGGCCGCGGGTAGGACCTCGCCCGAAATGCGATCGGACCAGTCGCCCGCGTCCTGCGGCGCTCGATAGCTCGCCCGGTAGCTGCCGTCCGATTCCAGGGCCATCTCGGCGAGCGCGCCGCGCTCGGCCCCGAGTCGAGGCACGACCGCCGCGGGCCGCCCGTGTGCGTCGCGGGGGAACAGCGTGGCGGAGGCGGCCCCGCCGGCGAAGACCGGCTGAGGCGCCACCTGGAGCTCGGCCGACGCCACGGTTTCTCCGGTCAGCGCCAGCGCGAGTCGCTCCACCGACTGAGGGCCGCCCGCGGGGAATTCGAACACCAGCTCTTCGGCGCGGCCGCCGCCCGGCCCCGGCGCGGTGTACTCCCACGCGACGGCGCCGTCCAAGGTGGCGATGGGCCCGAGGAGCGCACCCGCTCGCGCGCGGGCGCGGATGTCCGGGGCCGCGGCGGGAGCGCCGAACGGATCCGTCGCGATGCAGAGCACCTTCGCGCGGGAGCGGCCGTCGGCCGGCAGGCTCGATGGGTTGGCGACGCAGGCGAGCTGATTGGTCGGAGGAAGTTGGAGGTCCAACGGCTTCACGCGGCTGTTGCCGGCGCGGTCGGTCGCGCGGCTGGAGCCGAGGCGATGTCCCGGCGGCACGATCACCGGCAGCTCGAAGCGGCCGCGCGCGTCCGAGCGCACCGGCCCGAAGGACCGACCCGCGATGTCCACGGCAATGGACGCACCGGGCTCGGTCTGGCCCGGGAGCGTGGCGACCGACGAGAGCGGGATGATGGCCGCCCCGAGCGACCCCTCGGCGGAGTCGGCGTGGGGCCACGGGGCGAACGCGACCACGATGGCCACTTCCGGGTAGCACGTCTCCGGGAGCCGAAATTGCGCCTCGAACCGCCCTCCTCCCAGCGCCTGCAGCCCGACCACGTCTCCCACGTTGGAACGGAGCACGGGCGGCGAAGCCTCGGCGTCGGGGCGGCCATCACCTCGAAGGACGGCGATGTGAAGGAGAACCTCGCGGTCGCGCCCCTTCACCGGAGCGGCCGGCGCCGCGAAGACCGAGACGCGGGCGGCGGGAGGGCCAACCTCGAGGGTCGCCACCGCCGTCGACGCGCCGTCCTCGGCGAGGAGGCGGACGACGCCCGCCCGCGGCTCGACCGAGAAGACCCGAGCCTCGCCCTGCGGCGCGAGCTCCTGGACGGACGCGCCTTCCGCCGTGACGCGCGCGCCCCGGGGGATGCGAGCCTCGCCCTCCTCGAGGCAGGTCAAGCCGACGCGCGCGCCGCCTTGGGCGATGCGGTCAGGGGCGAGCCAGTGGAGCCTTGGCGAAGCGCGGGCCGCGAAGCTCGTCGCCAAGGCCGCGATCGCCGCCGCGCCCCAGCGCTTGGCGCGCCTGCGGCGCCTCCCGAGCTCGGCTGCCCACTTCCGAGGCAGCCATGCCATCTCAGCGCCGGCCTCGCGCTCGCGAAAAGGAGCGCGCCTGCCGCCTCAAGAAAGCGCCCACCGCCAACAGCGCGACAGCCGACGGCCCCGCAACTCCAGGCTGGCTGCATCCGCCCGTGGCGCCGGGGTCTGGCTCCGACGCCGCAGCGGGCGCGAGGACCTCCGCTGCAGCGGAGAACTGCCCGACCGCGGCGCTCCCGCAGCGTGGGCGGCGCCACGGCGGAGGAGGAGGCGGGTCGAGAGGCGCGGCCGGATAGAGGCGAGCTCGGGCGGTGGCCCCCGGCTTTCCCAAGAGCCAGGCGGAGAGCGAATTGGCCGCCTCGAGCGCCACGCGCCGCTCGAGGAGCGCCGACTTGTCGCCGCGCTCCCAATCGCGCGCCCAGCGGCCGAACCACCCGCGCCGCCCCAGCCAGTCGCCCGGCCCAAGGACGGTTTTCCCGTCGAGCTCCAGGAGCCCAGCGGTGACCATGGGCGCGCCGGCGGGCCCGTTGTCGACGCAGAGAAGGCCAGGCCCTGCGGGCGCCGGAAACGAAAGGGAGAGATGCGTCAGCGGCCCGGCCGTTCGCGACAGGGCCTTGTCGAAGAGAGGCACCGCGCCATTCAGGTGGTTGCAATCCGTCGCCTTCGCGGCGGCGGGCGTGTACTGGAACTCGTAGAGGTAGATGTCGAGTTGGCCGTTCCGGTCGTCGGTGTAAACCACCCGGTTTGCGTCGATGTCGTTGAGGTACTGCCCGCTCGCCCCCCCGGTGATCGAAAACACCTGGCCACTGGGGATGTGCCATAGGCCGATGTGATAGATGCCGGTGGAGAGGTCGTCGAAAGCCGCGAAGTCGCCGCTGACGTTCGGGCGCCGCTGGTTCGCGGGCAGTGCCAGGTGGCGCTCTTGGCCAGTGGAGAGGTCGAACGCGTAGATGTCCCGATCGCCGTTCGACAGCCCCTCGTAGACGACCCAGACACCCTTGATGGCGGGCTGGCGCTCGTCGCGGTCCGGCGTGTTCGTGATCTGCCGCGTCTCGCCCGAGGCCCAATCGTAGGCCCAGATGTCACAGGAGCTCGAGCAGCGCTGCCAGACGATGACCCCCGAGTCGACGGCGGGCATGTCGTCGCTGTCCGGCGAGAACGTGACCCGGCGCTCTTCGCCGGTCGAAAGGTCGCGGGCGTAGATTCTCGAGATCGCCGCTTCGGTCATCCGCCCAGGCGACGAGCTTCTGGCCGATGGACGGATCCAGCGCGCTGGCCCCGGCGCCCGACGTGGCGTCGACGGTCGCGCCCGTTTGCACGTCGAAGACGAGGACGTGGCGCTGGTCGAGGTCCAGATACGAGACCCGACCGTCCGAGACCTGCGCCATCTCCTGGTTTCCCACCGCCACCGTCACCGGGTGCTCGGCGCGCGAGGCGAGGTCGTAGTAGTAGATGTCGAGGTCCGCGCCTCGAAAGTCCGTGTAGGTGATGATGTTTCCGGAGATGGACGGCGCGTACTGGTCGGCGGGGTCCGACGTGATTTGCGTCTCGACGCCCGTCAACGTCTGCGCCGATGCCCCTTGGCACAGGAGAGAAACTCCGAGCGCCGTCGCCCATACGCCCGAGATCCTCAAGGTGGCTCCCCTCGTTGTCCGGGCGGACTGGCAGCCCTATTGGGGTGTCGCCGAGGAAGTGTAGTGGCAGCCCTCCTGAGGGTCAAGCGAGCGGGCTCCTCACCCCCAGCCCCCTCCCCGCTCGCGGGGAGGGGGCTGGGGGGTGAGGTTCGAGCTAGAGCGGCGCGGCTCTGAGCAGCGCTCGGCGCAGGGGCTCGCGACAGTCGGCCACCTTTTGCCCGAACTGCTGCGCGGCCGCGAGGAGGAGCTTGATGCACGCCTGGGGTTTGAGCTCCATCATCTTCGCGAAGTCCGATCCGGCGATCTCCACCACTTTGCTGTCGACCTCAGCCACCGCGGTGCACAGGTGAACGGCCGGCCGCGTGTGCGAGAGGATGGCCATCTCGGAGAGGTGCTCGCCTGGTCCGAGGCTCGCCAGCGCGACCTCCGTGCCCTCCGGGTCCTTCACGACAATCTGAAAGCGGCCCTCGCTCACGACGACCAACGACAGCGCCGGCTGGCCCTCGATGAAGAGCGGCTTGCCGGCGAGGATGATCCGGGGCTTGGCGATGCGCGCAAGGATCTCGAGTCCGACCTGGGTGAAATCCTTGAACAAGGCGCATTGCTTGAGGACTTCGACGCTCATGGTCGATCAGTAGCACGCCATCCTGAGCGGTTTCAAAACCCTTCTGTTCGCGTCCCGCCGAGCCTTCGAACCCTCTACTCCGACCTGTATTGGCGCGAGTACTCGACGTAGTTGGCCGCGCTCTTCACGAGAAGCTCACGCTCGGAGGCGGTGATCGGCCGCTTCACCTTGCCCGGCGACCCGACCACCATGCTGCCCGGAGGGATGACCGCCCCCGGAGCCACCAACGCGCCCGCGGCGACGATGCACCCTTCGCCGATCTCCGCGCCGTCGAGCACCGTGGCGCCCATGCCGATGAGGCAGAGGTCGGAGACCTTGCACCCATGCAACGTGACGCTGTGGCCCACTGTCACGCGGTTGCCCAGGTGAAGGCTGAAGCGGTCCTTGAGCACGTGGAGGCACGAGAGGTCCTGGACGTTGGTCTCGTCGCCGATGTGGATCTCGTGGACGTCGCCCCGCACCACGCAGTTGAACCAGATGCTGGAGCGCGCGCCGACGGTGACCTTGCCGATCACCTGGGCGCTCGCGTCGATCCAGGCAGTCGGGTGGACGGCGGGCATCACGCCCTCAAACGCGCGAACGGCCATTCGACGAACCTCTCTGGTGGAGCGGCGCCTCGGGGGCGCTCGAAGGTGATTTCCCCGCCCGCGTTCGGAGGCCGAAGCCCCAGTACAGGAGCGCGCCGGCCGCGGCGCCGACCACGTCCGCCATCCAGTCGAGCGGGTCCGCAGTGCGGCACGGGACGAAGACCTGGTGCAGCTCGTCGCTCGCGCCGTAGAGCGCACCCAGGCCGACGGCCGCCGCAACCGCCCCGCGCGCCGAGAGCCCCCGCCCCCCCAGCGCGAGCGCCCGGGCCAACAGTCCCCCGAGCCCGGCGTATTCGATGGCGTGGAGCACCTTGTCGGAGTGGGGCCACGGCAGCAGTGGGATGGGCGGGTGCGACATGGACGAGAGGATGAAGATGACGGCGGCATAGAGCGCGAGCGGGCCCCAATACCAGGCGATCAGCCAGAGGCTCGAAGGCGAGCGGCGGGCCAAAGGGTCTGCGCCGGACATCAGCGCGCCTCGCGCTGCGCACCGAAGAGCGCGTTGGCCGTCGCCCGCTCCACCATCACTTCCACGGTCGAGCCCGCGGCCGCGGTCCCCGAGAAGTTGACCACGCGGTTCTGCGGCGTGCGGCCGAAGAGCACCTGCGCGTCGGTTCGAGACGGGCCCTCGACCAGCACCCGCACCCTCTGGCCGCGCTGCGACTCGGCGCGCTCCAGCGAGATGGACCGGGCCAGCGTCAGGAGGCGCTCGAGGCGCTCGACCTTGGCCGAGTACGGGACCGCGCCCCACTCCTCCTCGTGCCGGGCCGCCGAGGTGTGCGGCCGCTTCGAGTAGACGAAGCCGAAGACGTTGTCGAAGCGAGCGCGCTCGCACAGCTCCGCGGTCCGAGCGAAGTCCTCGTCGGATTCGCCCGGGAAGCCGGCGATGACGTCGGTGGTCACCGCAACGTCGGGGCGCGCCCGGCGCAGCAGGGCGAGCTTCTCGACATACCCCTGGGCCGTGTACCCGCGCCGCATCCGCGCGAGGACCGCGTCGGAGCCGGACTGCACCGGCAAGTGGAAATGCGGCATCACCTTGTCGAGCGCGCCGAAGGCCTCGACGAGCCGGTCCGACAGGTCGGTCGGGTGGCTCGTCGTGAAGCGCACGCGCTCGACGCCGTCCACCGAGCAGACTTGGCGCAAGAGCTCGGCGAAGTCCACCCCGCCCTGGTAGCTGTTCACGTTCTGCCCCAGGAGCGTGACCTCGCGCACGCCAACCTCGGCGAGCGCGCGCACCTCCTCGAGCACCTCGGCGACGGGCCGGCTCTGCTCGCGCCCGCGGGTGTGGGGCACGACGCAGAACGAGCAGACGTTGTCGCAGCCTTTCATCACCGTGACGAACTCGGCGACCTTGCCGCGCGCGCTCTCCGCGTCGGCCCGCGGGAAGACGTACTGCGCGCTGTCCAGCCAGGCGGTCTCGGCGACCCGGACCTTCTCGACCTGGACCCGCGTGAGAATCTCCGGGAGCCGCGCGATGGCGTCGGGTCCGAAGACGAAGTCGAGGTAAGGCACCTGCTTGAGCAGGCGCTCCTTGTGCGACTGCGCGACGCACCCGGCCACGGCGAGCAGCGCGCCGCGCGAGGCCTTGACTTGCCGGTAGCGCCCCAGGGCCGAGAGCACCTTCTGCTCGGCCTTCTCGCGCACGGCGCAGGTGTTGAGGAGGATGAGGTCCGCGCTCTCCGGATCCTTCGCCCGCCCCCACCCCATCCGCGCGAGGATCTCGCCCATGCGCGCGCTGTCGGCCTCGTTCATCTGGCAGCCGAAGGTATGGATGAAGTAGCGGCGGGGCTCGGCGCGGTCTGTTGCGGGCACGGTCATCGATGCGCTACTTCCCCGAGAAGCGCGGGGGCCGCTTCTCCAGGAAGGCTTTCATGCCCTCGCGCTGGTCCTCCGAGCCGAAGAGCAGCGCGAACGCCTGGCGCTCGAGCTCGTTGGCCGCGCGCAGGTCGGCGTCCGCCCCCCACTCGATGACCCGCTTGGCCTGGGCCACCGCCAGGGGCCCCTTGCCGGCGATGCGCCGGGCGACCTCGCGGCAATGCTCCAGGAGCTTGCTCGCAGGCAGCACGTCGAGGGCGAGGCCGATCTCTTTGGCGCGGGCCGCGTCGATGACGTCCCCGGTGAAGCAGAGCTCCTTCGCCCTGGCGCGCCCCACGCGCCGGGTGAGGCGCTGCGTGCCGCCAAACCCGGGGATGACCCCCAGGTTCACCTCGGGCTGCCCGAACTTCGCCTTCTCCGAGGCGTAGAGGAGGTCGCACGCGAGCGCGAGCTCGCAGCCGCCGCCGAGCGCGAACCCGTTCACCGCGGCCAAGGTCGGCAGCGGCAGCGCCTCGAGCATCCCCAGCACCCGATGCCCCAGCGCCGCGAATTCGCGCGCCTGCGGCGGAGTCATGGCGGCCATCTCGCCGATGTCGGCGCCCGCGACGAACGCCTTCTCCCCCGCGCCGGTGACGATGAGCGCGCGAGCGGCCCCGGGGGAGCTCAGCGACGTGAGGGCCACCTCCATCTCCCGGAGCGTGGCCGCATTGAGCGCGTTGAGCTGCTTCTCTCGGGCGATGGTGAGAAACGCGACCTCGCCGTCGACCTCGAACCGGATGTTCTGGAATTCCATGAGGTCGCTCTCCTCTCGAAAGGCCTAGTACCTGAAAAATCCGCGCCCGGTCTTCTTTCCGAGCCAGCCGGCGTCCACGTACTGGCGGAGCAGCGGACACGGGCGGTACTTGCCGTCGCCCAGGCCCTGAAAGAGCACCTCGGCGATGGCGAGGCAGGTGTCCAAGCCGATGAAGTCGGCGAGCGCCAAGGGGCCCATGGGAACGTTGGTCCCGAGCTTCATCGCCGTGTCGATGTCCTCGGCCGTGCCGATGCCCTCCATCAGCGCGTAGCAGGCCTCGTTCAGGTACGGGATGAGGATGCGGTTGACGATGAACCCCGGGAAGTCCTTGGCGGTGACGCACGTCTTGCCCAGCCGCTTGCCGAAGTCGACCGTCGCCCGCATGGCCTCGTCGCTCGTCTGAGCGCCGCGGATGATCTCCACGAGCGCCATGAGCGGCACCGGGTTCATGAAGTGCATTCCCACCACGGATTCGGGGCGCTTCGTCGCCGTCGCCAGGCGCGTGATGGAGATGGACGAGGTGTTCGAGGCGATGACGCCGCCGGGCTTCACGATCGCGTCGAGGTCCTTGAAGATCTCGCGCTTCAGCGCCTCGTTCTCGGACACCGCCTCGATCGCGAAGTCTGCCGAGAGGCCGGCCAAGCCGGTGGCGGTCCGGATCCGCCCGACGATGGCACCGACCTGATCTGCGGGAACCGCGCCCTTCTTGGCGAGCTTCTCCACGCTCGCGCGGATGCGCTCGCGCGCCTTGTCGAGCGCCGCCGCGGAGGCGTCGACCATCGCGACCGCGACCCCGGCCTGGGCCGCCACCTGCGCGATGCCCGACCCCATCTGACCCGCGCCGACCACCACGAGGTTTTCGACCGCCATCGAGCGCTCCTGAGAGAGGGAGGAGGCCGGCACTTTCGTCAGGTCGCCGCGCCTCTGTCAACCCCGGCGTAGCCCTGGCTCCTCAGCGCTTCGATCAGCGCCTCGACCGGGGGTGGCCAGGGGAGCCACTCGACCAGCGGATCGGCCCTGAACCAGGTGAGCTGTCGCTTCGAATACCGCCGCGTCTGCTGCGCCACCGCGGCAGCAGCCTCCTCGGGGCTGCAGCGCCCGTCCAGGGCGGCGACGGCTTGCGGGTACCCCAGGGCCTTGAGCGCCGGCGCGTCCCGCAGCCCTCGGTCGAGCAGCGCGCGCGCCTCGCCGAGGAGCCCGCCGTCGAACATCGCCTTGGCCCTTTCGTCGATGCGCCGAGACAGCTCCTCCCGCGGCGGAGCCAGGCCTAGGACCCTCGCCCGAAAGCGCAGCCGCGCGAAGGCGTGGCGCGCGCGCACCGCGGACGGCTTCTCGCCGGTGAGCGCGTGGATCTCCAGCGCGCGAAGGACGCGCACCAGGTTCGCCGGCGGGATCTGTGCGGCGGTCTCGGGGTCGATGCGCGCGAGCTCCGCGTGGAGGGCCTCGCGCCCCTGTCGCTCGGCCTCGAGCGCGAGCTTTGCCCGAAGCGACGGGTCGGACGGCGGCAGCTCGACCAGCCCCAGAAGCAGCGCGCGCACCCAGAGCCCCGTGCCCCCGACGACGATGGGGAGACGGCCGCGCGCGGCGATCTGCGCGATGGCCTCGTCGGCGAGCCGCGCAAACGCGCCCGCCGAGAGCGCCTCGGTCGGCTCGGCGACGTCGAGCAGGTGGTGCGGCGCAAGGGCGCGTTCCGCGGGCGTCGGCTTGGCGGTCCCCACGTCGAGCCCGCGATAAATCTGCTGGCTGTCGGCGGAGATGACCTCGCCGCTGAGCGCGCGCGCGAGGGCGGCGCCCAGAGCGCTCTTCCCCGAGGCGGTGGGCCCGACCACCACGAGTAAGCGCGGCGCCGACTCGGGCGCAGGTGCTGGAACGGGTCTCCGATTCTCGCTGGCGCGCACTGGACCCATCGACGGCATTGGCCTGTCCCTCGAGCGCCCAGGGGCGGGGCCGACCTCAACCGCCCGCGCGGAACCGCGGGCCGGCGGCCCAACTCCGCCCTTCTCCAGCGCGAAAGCGCGATGGTACACAAGTCGCAATTCCGCGGGGCATGACTCGCCGCTGGATCCTCGGAGCTCTGGCACAAGCTGCGGCGATGTGCGCGGCCCCCGCCGCCGCCTACGAGCTGCGCACCGACCCGTCCGGCGCGCCGGTGCACTTTGCGCAGAAGGTGGTCGTCTTCCGCCTGCCCGCGAAGCTCCCCGCGGACCTCGACGCAGCGGAGGTCAAGGAGGCGGTGGAACAATCGCTGGCGGTCTGGTCGGCCGTCTCGGGGCTCGACCTCCGAGCCGAGCCCGGAACGGCCGACGCCTCCGCCGGCTATGACTCCGCCAGCGACAACCACAACGACATCCTCTTCGCTCAGGACGACTGGCCATGGGACAACAACGCCGTCGCGGTGACGCTCATGACCGTCGACGCTCGAGCGCACACCGTGCTGGACGCGGACATCGTGCTCAACGCTCGGCAGCATCGGTTCAAGAAGCTGGACGCCGAGGCCGCCAACGGCCCCTACGACGACCTCCAGAACGTCCTCACCCATGAGCTCGGCCATGCGCTCGGCCTGGGCCACAGCGCGCGCCCTGACGCCGCCATGTTCGCCCAGACGACCCGCGGCGAGGTGAGCAAGCGCGCGCTGAGCCCCGACGACGACGACGGGGTTCGAGCGCTCTACCCGGCGACGGCCTTCCGGGCTTCAGCCCGAGAGGGCCAAGGGACGGGAGGAGGCGCAGCGGCGCCGGCCGGCCCGCTGGAGGCCCTCTCCGAGCTGCCGGCGCTCCTGCGCCGTTGGCACGCGCGCTAAGTCATCGCTCCGAAATATCTGCTCCATCTCAACGTCCGATCCATCCCGGCTTGCGTCGTTGCTCGTCGGTGACATGCCCTCTGGCATGCGCCCTCCTCGCGCCTCGCCATCCTTTGCGCCTCGGACGTTGAGATTTGGAGCACTTATTTCTGCGCGATTCCTAAGGCTCACGTCGAGCGTCGGCGGCGTTGGCCGAGCCCCGCCGTTCGAACTTTCAGAGTGCGGCGACGACCTCGGCCGCGAGCTCGCGAGCCTTAGGCCCGACGTCGCCGCCGTCCGCGGCAACCCCCTTTTCGAAGCGCCCCAGCGGCTTGCCTTCGGCGTCGACCAGAATCCCGCCGATGGCCACGCTCGGCCCGCGCTTTCCAGCGGTGAGCGCGAGCGAGCGAGGCGTCGCGAGCATGCGTTCGGCGTCCTCGAGGCTCGCGCCCGAACCCCCGAGCAGCGAGGCGTCGCGCTGCGCTTTCAGGAACGCGCGGGCGTCATCGGGGCACACGACCTGCCGGTCGTTGAGCTCGAAGAGAGCGCTGCACAGGCTCTGCTCGAACGAAGCCGCAAGGCCCTCGAGCTCGGGCGCCGCGGCGATGGGCTTTAGCGCGACCTTGACGGCGCTCCCCTTCTCGCCCAAAGGCCTTGCGCCGCCCCCGTGAGCGCACGCGCAGAGCGCCGACGCGGCAGCCGCAAACGCGAGCGACCTCACTTGGCTTCGCCCTTCGCGGAGGCAGCCAGCGCGCGCTCGATCATGGACGAGAGCTTCTTCGAGATCTCCTCGCTGTAGCCTCGGCTGACGAACGCGACCTTGCCGCCCGGGTCGACGAGGAAGACCGACGGCAGCGGCACCCGCGTGCCCAGATAGTTGCGAGCCACCAGGTTGTACTGGTCGCGCACCACCGGGAAAGAGACCTTCTTCTCCTTCAGCAGCTCGGCCACCGCCTTCTGGCCCGCGGGCTCGGTGTCGAGGGCCACACCGATGATTCGCAGGCCCTTGTCCTTGTAGCGCTCGTGGAGCTGCTGGAGGAGCGAGAGCTCGGCCTTGCACGGCTTGCAGTAGCTCGCCATGAAGGACACCACGACGAGCCGCACGTCCCGGTCCTCGGCGTCGTCGCCCAGGAGCATCATGGTCCCGGCGCGCGCGGCCTGGGCCGCCTCGGCGTTGTAGACCGGCAAGGCGAAGGACGGAGCGTCTGAGCCGGCAGCGGGCAGGTCCGCATCGGCCTCCTGCGCGGCCGCGGGCAGAGCTCCGGCGGCCACGAGCAGGAGCGCCCACGACAGGTGCTGGTTCGAGCGCATCTCGAGTCCTTGTCACCTACGTGGAAGGGGCCCGCGCGAGCTCTTCGCCGAGCGCCGAGAGAGCGACCTCGCGCTCGCGCTCCTCGCCCTCGCGCGCCTGCATGCGCTTGAGCCTGGCGCGCCCGCTCTGGAGCTCGGATTCGCCCAAGACGATGGCGAAGCGCGCCTGGCTCTTGTCGGCGCGTCGCATCTGCGCCTTGAGGCCGCCGCCGCGCAGGTCCTGCTCCACCGTGAGCCCGCGGCCGCGCAGCTCCGAGGCGATGACCAGCGCGCGCCTTCGAGCCTCGTCGCCGAGCGAGACCAGGAACAGGTCGGGCTGCGCCGGCTGCGCGCTGGCCTGGGGCATGAGGAGCGCCAGGCGATCGAGCCCGGCCGCGAACCCGACCGCCGGCACGTCCGGGCCGCCGAGGCTCTTCACCAGGCGGTCGTATCGGCCGCCCGCGCAGACCGTGTTCTGGCTGCCCAGGCTCTCCGGCCCCTGCGCGCGAGAGACGAACTCGAACACCGTGCGGGTGTAGTAGTCGAGGCCGCGGACGATGCGCGGGTTCACCTGGTACGGGATCTTCAGAGCGTCGAGCAGCGAGAGCAGCTCTTTGAAGTGCGCCTGGCACGGCTCGCACAGGTGAGCGTCGACGGAGGGCGCGCCGGCGGTCACCGCCTTGCAGCTCTCCACCTTGCAATCCAAAACGCGCAGCGGGTTCTTCTGGAGGCGCCGCTGGCAGTCCGGGCACAGCTCCGCGGACCTCGAGGTGAGATAGGCGACCAGCGCCTCGACGTAAAGCGGGCGGCAGGCGTCGTCGCCGAGCGAGTTGAGCTCCAGCGTGATCTCCCCCAGGCCAAGGCCCGAGAGGAACCGGTGCCCCGCGTCGATGAGCTCGGCGTCGGCGTGCGGCCCCGGCGCGCCGTAGATCTCCGCGCCCACTTGGTAGAACTGCCGGTAGCGGCCCTTCTGCTTCCGCTCGCGGCGGAACATGGGCCCCAGGTAGTACCACTTGAGGAGCGGGTCCTGGCCGAAGGCGTTGTGCTCGATGGCGGCTCGGACCGCGGGCGCGGTGTTCTCGGGCCGCAGCGAGACGATCTCGCCGGACTTGGACTCGCCGCCGCGGTCCTCGAACGTGTACATCTCCTTGCCGACGATGTCGGTCTCTTCGCCGACGCCGCGCACGAACAGCGCCGTCTTCTCGAGGATGGGCGTGCGGACTTCGCCGAAGCCGTAGCGCTCGAAAATGGCGCGGGCGCAGCTCTCGATCCGATGCCAGCGGACCGTGTCGGCCGGCAGCAGGTCGTTCATGCCCTTGACGGCGGTGATACGTTCCACCTTCGCGACTCCTTGCCAGAAAGGCTTTTGCTTCAGATCCCTTCGGCGATGATTTGGCCCATGCGCACCCGAGCACCCTCGAGCCCGCTCGACAGGCGAACGCGCCCGGGCTGGAAGAGCAGGATCACGGTGGAGCCCATCTCGAAGACCCCGAGCTCGGCCCCCTTTTCTATCGGGATGGGCTGGGCGTAGCGCCAGCGCTTGGGCCCAAGCCCGGCGTTGGTGACGACGTCGTCGTACGCCGCGCGGATGCGCCCGACGCACGTCGCGCCGACCTTCACCACGGCCACCTGCCCCACCGGCGTGGAGAGGAACGTGACCAGCCGCTCGTTGACGCAAAAGAGGTTGGGCACCGCCTTCACCGCCACCCCGTTCACCGGGAACAGCCGGCCCGGGATGTACTGGTACCCGTCGATGGCGCCCGACAGCGGCGCGTGGATTCGGTGGTAGTCGCGGGGAGACAGATAGAGCGTGGCGTAGGCGCCGCCCTCGAAGGCTTTCGCCGCCGCGCCGTCGTCCAAGAGCGCGGCGAGCGAGTACTCGCGCCCCTTGCACTGCACGAGCTGACCGCCTCGACTCTCGCCAGCCGCTGCGACCACCCCATCGACCGGCGAGGCGACCACCCGCTCGCCCGGGGCGACCTGCCGAGCCCCCGCGCGAAGCCGGCGGGTGAAGAACTCCTCGAAGGTGCGGTACCCGCCGAAGGTGCGCTCCGCTTCGGCGACGTCGACCGAGAAGACCTTCGCAAAGAGCCGCATCGCCGTCTGGTGGGCGGAGGCAGGAGCTGGAAGCACCGTGAGCCGCCCCACGGCGCGGCTGAGCGCTGCCTTGGGCAAGAGTTGAAGGGCGGCGAGGACGGCGGCCTGGAAGCGATCGTTCGGGGTCACGGGGTCGAGGTCCCTGCGTCGGGCGCCGTCTCGACGAGCTTGCCGTCGACCACCTGAAACTGCTTGGGCGCCAGCTCGGCGGTCGGGCGAATGGAGAGGACTTTGCCGTCCATGAGCAGCACCGAGCTGGAGACGAAAGATTGGTGAAGGTCGCGGCAGATCATCAGGTCCTTGAGCCCCCAGATTTCTCCGCCACTGCGCCCCTGCACGATGGCCGGATGCTTGTATTCGAAGCAGCGGGCAAAGTCGCGCTTGAAGTGGTCGGCTTCCATTCCGACGCGGGGTTGATCGCCGGCGGCCCCGGCGTCGGAGGCCTCCTGCGCGGAGCTCGCGTTCGCCGCGCCGGCGGTGAGCTCGGCAGGCCGCACGGCCATCGCTGACGCTGCGCGCGCCGCCGCCTCTCTCCGCTCCTGCTCGCGCTTCTCCTGCGCCGATAGCTGATCGAGCGCCTCCCGCCTTCCCGCTTCGATCTCCGCTCGAAGCTGGCCGGCGTAGGGACGGTCCGCGCTCGCCGGGTCGACCCGGCCGAGGAGCTGCAGGACTTCTTCAGACCCGGGATCTCGATAGGCGGCTTCGATGCCCTTGTCCTTGAGCAGCTCGGTCCATCGAGCGCGGGCTTCTTCGTACTCCGGAGAGCCTTGGGGAGCCTTACGGCAGGCCGCGGAGGCGAGCGCAGCCATGAGGAGCCAGGCAGAGAGTCGCATGCAGGAGGGCCTTTAGGCGCGCGCTTCGAGGGGTTTTGCCCTAGACGCCCAGGAAGAGCCGCTTGCCGAAGTTGAGCGCCAGATCGGCGTCGAAGATGCGCTGCGCGGACGCCTCGATGTCGTACTCGACGCGGTGGTACTCGACCGTGCGAGCGTCCGTGTCGTGGATGACGAAGCAGGCTCGGCTATCGTAATCGCGGGGCTGCCCCACCGAGCCCACCGAGATCATGTACTTGTACCCGCGCCGGATTCCGAACTTCTGGGCGACCACGTCGTTCACCTCGCCGTTGCCGATGGCGAACGCCTTGCACAAATGGCTGTGCCCGATGAACGTCACCTCCGGCAGCTGCTCGACGTGCGGCATCAGCTCGCGGGCCTGCTCCAGCGCGAAGATGTACTCGTAGGCCCGCGGATCGATAGGTGAGCCGTGTGAAAACCCGACGTCCGCGATGCGGTAGGTGTACGGCAGGCTCTTGAGCCAGCTGAGGTGAGCTCCTCCCAGAGCGGACGCCGACCAGTCCAGCGCATGGCGCGCGGCGTCGTAGTAGAAGCTGTAATCCATGCGCCCGCTGACCGCGGCATCGTGATTGCCCAGGAGCGTCACCTCGGCGAGCTGCTGCACTTGCGAGCAGCACTCGTTCGGGCTCGCGCCATACCCCACGACGTCCCCGAGGCAGACGGTTCGGTCGACCCGAGCTTTGTCGATGACCTTGGAGACTTCGGAGAGCGCCTCGAGGTTCGAATGGATGTCGCTGATGATCGCGATTCGCATGAGTCCCTCGGCGCTGCCGCACCGCTGCCGACCGACGCATGATATGCGCAGCCGACGACTCCTGGAAAGCCAGGCAACTCCCGTTCGGCCCGCGGACAAACGCGCGGCGCCGCCCCGAATTCTCCGGAGCGGCGCCGACTTCGGCTCTGCTGTTGGCGAGGGGCGGACTCGAACCGCCGACCTGCGGATTATGAGACCGCCGCTCTAACCGGTTGAGCTACCTCGCCAGTGTCCGCAAGGGCGCGCGACTATCGGGATCATGCCCTTCTGTGTCAATCCTGCCGAGAGGCGATCGCCGCTCGCCGGTCCACCCTTTGGGGCTCCGCGTGCCCCGACGGGTCCCCGAACCGCCAAATCGCCATGAAGTTCGGGGCGTTAAGCGGTGTCACACCCTTGTTTTGCGCCTTGCCATCCCAGAGTCTGCGTGCTAAGTAGCCCTCGCGCGGGAGTCCACTTTCTTGACAACCCGCAGTCACACGGCATCCTCCGTTGCGACCTGTAGCAGCGCCTGTGCGACATGGAGCGCAAGGCCCTTCAGAGCGAGCGCGGAGGACGCCGGTGAAGGAGAGAAACGACGAAGTGGCCACCCACGTGCTGATCCCGGTGATAATCGCCGAGAAGCTGCGCGAGCTGAGCAAGCACACGCGGGTGACCCAAAGCGAGTACCTGAGGGAAGCGGTGGCTGACTTGCTGATGAAGTACGCGCGGCCTTCACCCGCGGTCATACAAGTCACCGCGGCCCCTGGCGCTCTGGAGGAACACAAGTCGCATGGGTAGTCCGCAAAGGGCAATTACCGTGACCGTCGAAGCCGCCAAGTCGCGAGCCGCCGCATGGGACCAGGTGTCCCGGGGCGAGCTCGCGTTCGACTTCTCGCAGCCCACGGTGGCCCGCTCGCCGAGAGCCCGCCCTCTCAAGGGTAAGCTCGGCGTGCGCGAAGCCATCATCCGATGGCTCGAAGAGCAGCTGTAGAGGCGATCCCTCGGGTCTTTTCAACAACGGCAGAGCCGGGCCGCTAGCCCGGCTCTGCCGTTTCCATGATAGCCTTGCGCGACGAGCCGGCGCTCGGCGTGGTCGCATCCTCGGGCGGCTCCTCGGATTCGTCGGAACCGCCTCCCCCCCAGAGCGCGTCGATGGAGACGTGGCCGAGGAGGAGGAAGTAGAAGCCGAAGAGGATCTGCTGGGCAAACTGCGCCGCCCAGAGAATCCAGGCATACGCCTGAAGGCCGGCTTCCTGCGACGGCTCGGGGAAGAAGAGCTTCATCCCGATGACCACCGCGCCCTGAAACGTCCCCAG
Organism: uncultured delta proteobacterium; assembly: GCA_963772225.1. Lineage (GTDB taxonomy): Bacteria > Myxococcota > Myxococcia > Myxococcales > UBA5297 > CAVYWD01. The sequence continues at coordinate 574,048 of CAVYWD010000002.1, forward strand.
CATTCCCGGGCCCGCGGGGATCATCACGCCGATGATCAGCACGCCGAGGACGGCGAACGCCGCGGCAGGCGAAACGTTGAACCCGAACCCGCGGGCGAGGATCGCCATGCCCAGGCCGTTGATGCCCCAATAGACGAGGGTGAGGGCCCCGAACAGGAGCGCCTTTCGCCGGTCGGGCACCATGCGCAGCCCGCCGATGAACGCATCGATCATTCCGCAGAGCTTCTCGGCCAGCTTGTGCGACACCGGCCGCGCCAGTCGGTTGGTCAGGCGCACCGCGAGGTCTCGCTGGAGGTAGGCGACCACCAGGAACACGAGGAGCAGGAAGAAGCCCGCGAAGACCGCCCACCCGCCTGCCCTCACCCAGGCGATGGCGCTCTGGTCCTTGGTCGCGGGCTCCGAGAGGAGCAAGGCCACGATGAGCACCACCGCCATGGCCAGGCCGTCGACCACGCGCTCGACGACGACCGACGCCATCGCGGCGCTGCGGCGGATCTTTCCGCGCTCGGCGATCAACAGGGGGCGCGCGAACTCCCCGAGCCTGAACGGCATGATCACCAGCGCCATGAACCCGATGGCGCCCGCCGAGTTGAGCCGCTTGAACCCCGGTTGACCCACCGGCTCGAGCAGGATGCCCCAGCGCACCACCCGCAGGAAATGGATGGCCACCAAGATCGCCGCGTACGGCGCGAGGTAGCGATAATCGGCCGCCTTCAACGCCATCCACACGTGGCTTAGGTCGGTTCGGCGGACCGTCAACCACACGAAGAGCCCACTGACCCCGAGGCTCAGGAGGAGCTTGAGCCCCCTCGAAGCACTGCCCTTCATCCGCGTCCACTCCCTGGGCCACTTGGCCGCTCGTCCAGCGAATCACCCCGGACGATCTTGGCTGGATTCTCAGCCATTAACCGCTTGAGCTGCTCATCTCCCACCGCGCGCGAAAGCTCACGCATGGCCGCCGAGACCCACTTCTCGGCGCCGTCGGGCCCGTGGAGGTCGGTGGCAGCAACCGTGTACAGGCCCGCCTCGAGCAGGCGAAAGGCGAGCTTGCGGGCGGGCCTTCCATAGCGCCCAGTGAGGCTGCCCAGGTCGAGCTGAAGGCCTGCCCCCAGCTGAACCATCTCCTCTGCGCGCCCAGCGGGCTGGAATTGTGCGCAGCGCTCCGGGTGGGCGAAGAGAGGGCGAGAGCCTTGGCGACGAAGCCGGAAGACGAGGTCCGGCAACGCGGGCACCACCGCCTCGAAGGGCACTTCAACGAGGAGCCACGGGCCCCCGTTGATGTGCCACCCCTGCTGCGCCATCTCCCGCTCGAGGAAGCGCTCGTCGAGGAAGTTTTCGGCGTTCTCGTACAGCGACAGTCCGAGCCCTGCCTCGGAAAGGGCCGCCTGCGCCTCCACGCGCCGCCGCGCGACCTCGGCGCGACCGGGGAAGTGCGGCTGGGCGTGGGAGCTGGGCGCCACCGCGCTGAACCCCAACGACGAGAGCGCGTAGGCCATGTCGAGCGTGGCGCTCTTGTCCTCCGGCCCGTCGTCGATTCCCCAGAGAAGGTGGCAGTGGAGGTCCGTGTACATCGAGCCTTCGAAGCACATCGAGAAAAGTTGAGTATCATACCCGGCCTCAGGGCTGGGCCGCCAGCGCGAAGGCCCGCGTCCACCCGCGCGCGGATGCGGACGGGCCGTCCACGCAAGGTGGAAGAAGCTCGCGCTCGGCGTTCAAACGGCGCAAGCCGCCTCAGTGTTCGCCGGGAGAATCGTCCGCTGGCCCGGGGCGCGGGAGCTCGTCCTCCGCCTCCTCGGCTCGGCCGGGGATGCGGTAGGCGTCGCCAAGCCACCGGCCCAAGTCGATGAGCCGACAGCGCTCGTTGCAGAACGGAAAGCTCGGGTTCTCGGCGCGCGGAGCGACGTTCTTGCGGCAAGTCGGGCAGAGGGGCATGGCGAGTCATTCCATTGACAGGCGAGACAGACCTACCATACTTCAGCCCTTTGTCTTCACCCGCCAGGTTCAACCATGACGATCGACTTTTCCTGTGAGAAGTGCGAGGCCAGCTTCGAGATCGACGCCGCCGACGTCATCGAAGGAAGCGAGCGACTCAAGTGTCCCAACTGCGACGCCAAAGCCCCGCAGGCGATGGGAGACGACTTCTCCAATGCGCTGGGCGACCTGTGCAAGAGCATTGCGGCGCTGCGCAAGAAATTCGGCGTGAGCCTCACTCTCGAGACCGACGACCTGCCGGCTCCCTACGATGCCGACGGCGAAGAGGACGAAGAAGAGGCAGCGTCCACCGATGAGGACCTGCTCGACGCCCCGGCGGAAGACGAGGAGGACTACTAGTACCGGGGGGCGCGCGGCTTTCCCTGCCGTGCGGCCGAGCGCGGGGTCGCCTGCTGAAAAACATCCCCGGGAAATGGCGCGGGAATGTCGCTGGCCGCTCGCTTGACACGCCGAGATCCGAGAGCGTAGACAATCGTTCACTTCGCGCAAATCCGTGCGAACCAACGGGAGTCCCCAATGGTTGACAACCCGCTGCAGACCGCCTCCCAGAACAGCGCAGCCAGCGACGTCGTCCGCGATCAAGACAAGATCATGCTTGTCCTCGCGTATCTCGGCATTCTGGCGCTCATTCCTCTGCTGACGGTCAAAGACAGCGATTACGTCAAGTGGCACTCGAAGCAGGGGCTCGCGCTCGCCATCGTCTCCATTGCGGCCTTTGTGGCGAGCTTCATCCTCAGCTTTATTCCCATCCTGGGCATCGTCATCGGCTGCTCCTTGCCCCTGGCCTACCTGGCATTGACCATCTTCGCCATCGTCCAGGCGTTCAAGCCGTCGCGATGGAAGATCCCCGTCGTTTGCTCGCTCGCAGAGAAGTTCTAGCTCCTGAGAAGCCGAGAGGGGACATTCCGTGAAGCTCCGCGAGCGAGCTCGAGCTGAGCGCGTTCGGGTGCGGGTTCCCGCGGAGATTTCTCTGCGGGGCCGACTCTACCCCGCCGAGCTCCTCGACCTTTCATTGAGCGGTGCGTTCGTTCTGACGGACGCACCGCTGGCGCCTGGAGTTGGCGTCGAGCTGCGAGTCCGAATGCTGGGTCGCGAGCCGCTGCGAGTGAGGGCGAATATCGCCCGCCGCGGGGCGGGAGCGAACCCCGTCCGTCACCCGGGTCTCGACCACCTGAGCGTCCGGGTCACCGGGGTTGCGTTGACCTTCGAAGGCATCGATGAGTCGATGGCCAGCGAGTTGCGCGCGCTGATCGCCTCGAATCCCGAGGGCGACGTCTGATCGCCCGCAGGCTCGGGAATGCGGTCGAAACGCGAGCGCTGGAGCGACATGGCGTTGTCCGCCGCGCCTCCCGGGGGTATGTGTGAGGTCGGGGGTCGCGTTCGGGGGCAGTGCGACGCGCCGGGCAGCCCTCGATGAGGTGCCTCACATGAGCTCGAAGCTGGCGCGGAAGGTCGTGCTCGTCACCGGTGCTGCCAAGGGCATAGGCCTGGCCACGGCCGCCGAGTTCGCCAAGGCCGGGGCGACGTTGGTCGTGACCGATCGCGACCCCGAGGCGCTCGCCCTGGCAGAGCCCAAGCTGCGGGCCCACGCCGTCGAGATCCACTCCCATGTCGTCGACGTGGCGGACCGCGCGGCGGTCGAGTCGATGGCCGCGGAAGTGCTCGCCAGGCACGGCGCCGTCGATGTGCTGATCAACAACGCGGGCATCGGGTACTCCGGCGAGCTCGCCGAGACGACCTTGGAGACCTGGCAACGGCTCTTCGCCGTCAACTTCTGGGGACCGCTCCACCACATCTACGCCTTCCTTCCCTCGATGCGGCAGCGGCACTCCGGCCACATCGTCAACGTCTCCAGCGGCCAGGCGTTCTTCCGACTCCCGACCTGGGGCGCGTACGCGACCGCAAAGCTGGCGCTCGGGGCCTTCTCGGAGCTGCTCCACTACGAGCTGGCGCGCGACGGGGTCCACGTCACCACCGTGTACCCGTACATGGTGAACACCAGCTTCTACGACGAGGTGTCGAGCGCCACGTTCGCCGCTCGGCTCTCGATGCGGCTCTTGCCCTACTACTCCGATACCCCGGAGAAGGTCGGCCGGCTCATCTTCCAGGCGGTGCTCAAGAAGAAGAAGGTGGAGATGGTCAGCCTGTTCAACGACTTCGGCTTCTACTCCCGCCTCATCCCGCCGGTATCCGACGCGGTCAGCTACGTGAGCCACTGGCTCCTCGCCAAGAATGCCGCCGGCGGCTCGCGGTAAGCCTGACCCCAAAGGTCCACTCTTATGGGATTCCTCGAGCCGGGCCTGAGGCAGCTGCGCCGAGTGGGCTTCGCGCTGCGCGAGCACATGCAGGGGGATCATCGCTTCGAGCCCGGCTTCGGCCCCAGCGGGGATCTGCCGATGTCCTTTGAGGTCACCTGGGGGCCGCGGAGCGTCGTCGACTGGCTCGACCCTTCCAACCCGGCCTTCCTGCGGCACGAGCTCGCGGGGACGGTCTCCATCGAAGGCCTCTGCCAGAGCGCCCCGTGCCGGGGCACCCTCGAGCTCTGCTACCTCTCTCAACACAAGATCCGCTACGCCTTCGACTTCGACGCGCGCGGCCAGCGCCACCGATTCGTGGGCGAGAAGGTGAACATCCGGCTCTGGAACTGGCCGGTCTCGCACACCACCTGCTTCGGCCGCACCACGGAGGTCGCGAGCGGCCGGCTGGTCTCCACCTCGGTGACCTACTTCCGAATCGCTCGGACCCTCCAGTTCGCGGGCAGCTTTCGGCTGCGGCTCGGCGGGGCGGGCGAGCCCGAACCTCGCTGATGCGAGCCGACGTGCCGATTGTCACGCCCGCCCCGACGCGATAGAGAACCGCGCCAGACCCGCGAGGGGATGTGCCGCGCCATGAGCGTTCCAGACATCATCGTCATCGGGGGCGGGGTCAGCGGCCTGAGCTTCGCCCACTTCTGCGCCAAGGCGGGCCGCCGCGTCCTCGTGCTCGAGCGGAACGAGACGCCCGGCGGCTGCCTCGACTCGCACCGCATCGAGGGCGGCTACTGGTTCGAGCTGGGCGCGCACACCTGCTACAACTCGTACCAGGCGTTCCTCGGAATCCTCGAGGAGCGCGGGGCCATCGACGAGCTCCGCCCGCGCGCGAAGGTGCCCTTCCGCCTCTACGTCGACGGCCGGGTGCGCCCCATCGCGCGCGAGCTGCGCATCCCCGAGCTGCTCTTTTCCGCTCCGCGGATCTTCTGGGCCAAGAAGGCCGACCGGACCTTCCGAGGGTACTGGGAGCCCGTCGTCGGGCCGAGGAACTACCAGCGCGTTTTCGGCCCCCTCTTCACCGGGGTGTTCTCGCAGCGCCCCGACGACTTCCCTGCCGAGCTGATGTTCAAGAGCCGGCCGCGCCGGAAGGACATCCTGCGCAGCTTCACGCTCTCGGGCGGGCTGCGCTCGGCCGTCGAGATCATGGCGCGAAACCCCAACATCGACTTCGCGGGGGGCGCCGAGGTCCAAAGGCTTCGCCGCACCGAGACCGGCTACGCGGCCGAGCTCGCCGATGGCTCGGCCCGGGAGGCCCAAGGCGTGGCCATCGCGGTCCCGCCGTCGTCGGCCGCCCCGCTCCTCGCCGAGGTGGCGCCGCGGGCCGCCCAGGCGGCGGGCCAGATCAAGGACTCAGTCATCGACAATGTCGGCGTCGCCCTCCGCCGCAGGTCCACGCCGCTCGAGCCGGTCGCGGGCATCTTCCCCGTCGACGGGAGCTTCCTCTCGGCGGTCTCGCGCGACCCCGTGCCGGACCCCCACTGGCGCGGCTTCGCCTTTCACTTCAAGCCCGGCGGCTCCTTCGAGGATGCGCTCCAGCAGATCGCCCGGGTCCTTGGCGCCGACCGCGAGAAGCTCGAGCACGTGGCCCGCAGCCAAAGCCGGCTCCCCTCTCCCGCCCTGGGCCACGCGAACCTCGTGCGCGCCGTCGACGAGGCCATCGCCGGGAGCTCGGTCTTCGTGACCGGCAACTACTTCGGCGGCCTCTCCATCGAAGACTGCGTGCTGCGCTCGCGCGACGAGTCGAGGCGCCTCACCGGGGAAGGCAAGCCGACGGGCCCGTGAGGGCTCGGCCCCTTCGGCGCGCACTACCCGAAGAGCTCCTCGAGCTGCTCACCCAGGTCCGCGAACGGCGCGGCGCAGGGATGCCCTTCGGCCCACTGCGCCTGAGGCCGCGCCCCGCCGACGTACATGAAGCTCGACCGCGTGCCGTAACCGATGCCGTCGGCGTGAACGCAGCTGCCCGCGAGCGGCTCGCCCTCGGGCCCGTGCACGGCGAGCAACGCCCCCATCGCCTCGCAGCTCGGCGCCCCACGCGCGGCCTCCGCGTGGAACAGACGTTCCAGGAGCTCGGTCCGGCCGCGGTCGTCGGCGCCCAGCGAGCGCTCGGTCACCACGTGGAGCCCCGGGGCCACTTCGTACTGATGGCGCTCGGCGCCGTCGCTCCAGGTGACGAACGCGGCGTCGGCGTCGGCGTACAACAGGTGAAACGGGTTGTACCGGGCCGCGGCCAAGGTCGAGAGCTCGCGGTGGAGGTCACGCGCGTCGCGCGCGCGGAGCGCCTCCGCCACGAGCAACCCCCGCGAGCGCCGCGCCGGATCTGGCCGGGCGCCGTAGCGGTTGGTGATGCCCACGAACAAGCCGTGCTCGTTCAGGCCGAGCCAGGTGCCCCCCGCGAGCTCGTCCCTGGGCGACAGGACGCGCGGCTGAGCGCTTCGCACCTTGGGCCCCGAAGCCGGGCGAGCCAGAAACTCGTCGCGATTCGCCGCGACGACGAGCGGCGCGCCCTCGAAGTGCCGATGAACGAGAACGAGCGTGCACACGGCGGTAACGCCTCTTTCAAACTTGGCAACGGAGATTACAGGAACATCTTTCCGGGGTTGAGGATCTCCAGGGGGTCGAACAGGCGCTTGAGGCGCTTCTGGAGGGCGATCAGCTCCGGCCCCTGCTCGAGGGGAAGGAAGCCGATCTTCGCGAAACCGACCCCGTGCTCGCCGGTGATGGTCCCGCCGAGCGCCACGGTCTCTTCCAGCATCTCCTGGACCGCGCGGTCGACCCGCTCGCGCTCGCCCGGGGATTCGTACAGAAAGTTCGCGTGCAGGTTGCCGTCGCCGGCGTGGCCGTAGCAGGCCACCATCACGTCGTGCTTCCTGCCCAGCGCATGGATGATCTCCACCATGGCCGGGATCTTCGAGCGCGGCACCGCGATGTCCTCGCTCACCTTCAGCGGCTTGATCTCGCGCAGGGCCGTGGAGACCTGGCGCCGGGCCGCCCACAGCTCCCTGCGCTGCGCCTCGTTCTGGGCGATGAGCGTCTCGCGCACGCCGAAGGGCTCGCAGATCTCGGCGACGCGGGCCATCTCCTCGAAGAGCGGGTCCGGCGAGCTGCCGTCGACCTCCACGATGACCGCGGCGCGCGTCTGGTCGGGGAACCGGAAGGCCTTCCCGTCGACCGCCCGGATCGCCATCTCATCCAGGAGCTCGAGCGTCCGCGGCAGGATCCCCCCGGCCAGCACCGCGCTCACCGCCTTGGCCGCGGACTCGAGCGCGTCGAAGGTCACCAGGGCGGTGACAATCTCCCGGGGGAGCGGCAGCAGCTGCAGCGTCACTTCGGTCACCACGCCGAGCGTGCCCTCCGAGCCCACGAAGAGCGCGGTCAGGTCGTAGCCCGCCACGCCCTTGATGGTCCGGTGCCCGACCTTGAGGATCTCCCCGGTGGGCACGACCACCTCGAGGCCGAGCACGTAGTCCCGCGTGACGCCGTACTTCAGGGCCCTGGGCCCCCCGGCGTTCTCCGCGACGTTTCCCCCGAGGGTGCACATGTCCAGGCTGTTCGGATCCGGCGGGTAGAAGAGCCCCTTCTCCTCCACCGCTTTCATGAGATCCGCCGTCACCAGGCCGGGCTCGCACACGGCGACCAGGTCCTCGACGGAGACCTCCTTCAAGGCCTTCATCCGCTCGGTGGAGAGCGAGAGCCCGCCGCGCAGGGGCAGCGACCCCCCGCTCTTTCCGGTGCGCGCCGCGCAGGGCGTGACCGGCACTCGGAACTCGCTGCAGAGCCGAAGGACGGCCTGGACGTCGCGGGCCGACTCGGCGAAGCAGAGCAGCTCCGGCAGGAATTGGCCGGAGTCCGACTCGTCCTTGGCATAGTCCAGGAGCCGCTCTGGGTCCGCGACGACTTTCTTCGCGCCCACCGCGTCGCAGAGCGCCTTCTGGAACAGGTCGATCGGTGCCTTCACGGTGCTTTTCATGGCAGACAAGGTATTGCGCAGCCGGCGGCCCGCCGCCCTAAGAAACGCGAGCGCTGCTAGCCGAACATCTCGAGCACGGTCCCCTGCATGGCGGGCGGCGCCTCGCTCGCCAGGAAGCGAACCGCGACCGCGACGTCCTCCGGGCGCATCGCCGCCTCGAAGCCGGCGCGCCGGAGCATCTCGGTGTCGACCGACCCTGGCGCCACCCCCATCGAGAGCACGCCCGTTCCCCTCAGCTCCTCCGCGAGCGACTTGACGAAGCCCTGGAGCCCCCACTTGCTCGCGCAGTAGGCCGAGAGCCGCGGCGTCCCGAGCGTGGCGCTGATGGACGTGATTGAGACGATGCGCCCCCGGCCCCGGGGCACCATCCGGCGCACCGCTTCTCGCGCGCAGAGGAACGCGCCGACGAGATTGACCTCCAAGGTGCGGTCGAACTGGGCGCGCGTCAGCTCCGAGACGGGCGCGACCTCCAGGATGCCGGCGTTGTTCACCAGGACGTCGAGAGGCCCTAGGTGCTGCTCGGCCTCACGAAACGCCCGCGCCACGAAGTCCTCGTCGGCGACGTCGCCGATCAAGGCCTCGACCTGGCCGCCGGCTTGGGCGAGCTCGCGCCGCGCCTCCTCGAGCGGCCCCTCGCGATCGGCGAGGAGCATGGCCGATGCCCCCTCTTCCACGAGCGCCTTCGCGATGGCGCGCCCGATGCCGCGGGACGCGCCCGTGACCAGCGCCACCTGCCCCTTCAGCCGCATCGCTCGCTCCGCTCGATGGCCGAGAGGAACCGCTGCCTCAGCTCCTCGCGCTCGCCCATGGACCCGGCGAACGCCTCGACCACGATCCGCGCCCCCGCCCGCCGCCCGCCGCGCAAGGTGAGGCAGGCCTGCTCCGCGTCCAGGACGGCCGCGGCTCCCTGGGCACCGAGCTCGTCGACCAGCGCCTGCGCGACCTGGCGCGCGAGGTCCTCCTGGAGCACCAGGCGATGCCCCAGGCAGTCGAGCAAGCGGGCGATCTGCCCGAAGCCGACGACGTGGGCGCCCGGCACGTAGGCCACGTGGGCGACGCCGCCGTAGGGCAAGAGGTGGTGCGGGCAGACGCTTTGAAAGTCGAGGTGGAGGACGTTGACGAGCTCGCCCTCGGCCGCACCGCCGGCGGGCATCCGCTCGGCGAGGACCTGCGCCGGCGTCGCCCGATAGCCGTCCAGGAACTCATCCGCCCAGGCGCGGGCGGTCAGCTCGGGCGTCTGGCGGAGCTCTGGGTTGGAGTCGGCGTCCAGCCCGGCCGCCAAGAGAAAGGCGCGAACCGCCGCCTGCATGCCGGGGAGCGAGGGCGGCGAAGCCCGCCCCGGAGGCGCGGGCGCCTTCCTGCCTTCCTGACGACGCTCCGAGGGTCTGCTCGCCAGCGCCACGCGCCGCCGGGGCATCGCATGCTCCTTTTTGAACCGCAAAAAGAATCGAAGAGCGGCCGGGCCGCCCTCGCGCGCCTAGTCGCCCCGGTAGACGACCGAGGAGACGGCGTTCTCCCAGAGTCTGAGCTCGCGCAGCCCCGGGAGCTCCCCCTGGAGCCGCTGCCAGGCCCAGACCACCAGATTCTCGGCGGTAGGGTTCTCGAGGACGTCATTGAGCGTCTGGTGATCCACCTTGGCGAGGAGCTCCTTGTCCACCACGCGGCGGATGTCCTCGAAGTCGAGGATCATGCCGCTGCGCGGATCGGGCTTGCCGGTGATGACGACCTGCAGCTTGTAGTTGTGCCCATGCATGCGGAAGCATGGGCCGTCGTAGTACGGCAGGCGATGCGCGGCGCTGAAGGTGAACTCGACCTCGAGGTCCATTGCGCTCTCCGTTCGGGGCTACTCATAACCGCTGCCCCCGCGGAGGGCAATCCGCTCAGCGGAGGACCCGACGCACCTCGTCCATGAGCTGCGCCAGGCCGCCGGGGGGAGCCTGGAGCCCGGCGTCGAGCTGATGGCGCAGCAGGTCGCCCGCGAAGGCCCCTGCAGTGGGGTACCGGTTCTTGGGATTCTTGGCCAGAGCCCGCTCGAAGATGGCCCGCTCGCTGTTCGAGAGCGGGGCGGCGTCGAAGCGGGCGTTGCAAATCGCGTCCAGGACCTGGGCGTCCGAGCCCCCGTCGAAGGGCCGATAGCCGACCAAGAGCTCGTAGAGCACCACGCCCACCGAGAAGAGATCCGACGCCGCGCTGAGGGGCTTGCCCTGCGCCTGCTCGGGCGAGAGGTAGTGGAGCTTGCCGGCGGCCGCGCCTTCGGGCAGGCCCAGCGCGTGCCCGCTGACGACGCCAAAGTCGGCGAGCTTGGCGCGGCTCTGCTCGCGCGAGAGGAGGATGTTGCCCGGGTTCAGGTCCCCGTGCACGAGCCCCAGAGACTGCCCTCGGGCGTTCTGAGCCTGGTGGACGCAGGCGAGCGCCCCCAAGAGCTCGATGACGATCTGCAGGGCAAGCGGGTGCGGGAACGGCCGCCCCCGCACGCGCAGGGTCCGCACCAGCGCCGACAGGTCCCCGCCCGAGCAGTACTCCAGGGCCAGGAAGTAGGACTCGTCTCGCTTGCCGACCTCGTACAGCTCCACGAGGTTCGGGTGCCGAAGCATCCCCATGACGTCGGCCTCGGCGGCGAACAGCGCGTCGAAGTCGACGCCCTCGTGAGCGCGCGGCTTCATGAACTTGAGCGCCGCCAGGACCGGTTGGCCGTGAGCGCCCCGCGCCTCGGCCAGGAACACGACCGCCATGCCCCCTTCGCCCACCTTGTGCCGCAGCGCCCAGGTGCCGAACCGCCGCGACGGGATTGCGGGGGCCAGCGCGTCGGCCGGCACAGGCTCGGTCAGATTCACGAGCTCCACTGGCTCGGGCTCGAGCAGCTCTGCTTCGAACAGCTCCTCCTCGGTCAGGTCCGCCATGAGGGGATTCATAGGACGAGCCGGCCTCGCTTGTCTCGAGCCAGCCCGAACGGGGAACCCAGAGTGTCCGCTGTGAGCCGCTCGCCTCAGACCGCCGTCTCGGGGCTCCCGCATAGGAGGTAAATGACGGCCATACGCACCGCGACGCCGTTCTCGACCTGGTCGAGGATGACGCTGCGCGAGCCGTCGGCCACCTCTGGCGAGAGCTCGACGCCGCGGTTGATGGGCCCGGGGTGCAGGATGAGCGCGTCCGGCTTCAGGAGCTTGACGCTCTCGCGGCCCAACCCCCAGGTCCGCGCGTACTCGCGAGCCCCGGGAAAGAGCGGGTCCTGCATTCGCTCGCTCTGGATGCGGAGCATCATCACCGCGTCGGCGTCGGCGACCGCGTCGGCCAAGTGGTGGTGGACGGTGCAGCCGTACTGCTCCACCTGGACCGGGATCATCGTCGGCGGGCCACACAGGCGAACCCGGGCGCCCAGGGCCGCCAAGCAGAGCAGGTTGGAGCGCGCCACGCGGCTGTTGGCGATGTCGCCCACGATGGCGATGGTCTTGCCGTCGAGCTCGCCCAGGCGCTCGCGCAGCGTGAAGGCGTCGAGGAGCGCCTGGCTCGGGTGCTCATGGGCGCCGTCGCCGGCGTTGATCACCGCGCACCGGACGTTCTTCGCCACGTAGTGCGGCGCCCCCGAAGCCTGGTGGCGAATGATGAGGAGGTCGGGGTGCATCGCCTCCAGGTTCTTGGCGGTGTCGAGCAGGGTCTCGCCCTTGGACACCGAGGACCCGGACGCCGTCCAGTTGAGCGAGTCGGCGGACAGCACCTTCGCGGCGATCTCGAATGAGCTGCGGGTTCGAGTGCTCGCCTCGAAGAAGAGGTTGACGACCGACTTTCCCCTCAGCGTGGGGACCTTCTTGATGGGCCGGCGAAGCACGTCCTTGAACGCCTTGGCCTGCTCGAGGATGTGGAGGATGTCCTGCCGCGAGAGTCCCTCGATGCCTAGAAGGTGCTTGTGCGCGAAGGCCAAGGCGAGCGTTCCTCTCTACCTGATTTGCGCCGCGACCCGCGCGGCGTAGGGGCGTTCCAGTTGAGGACGTCAGTGGGCGGCGACGAATACGACGGCGTCCTCCCCGTCGGTCTCACGGAAGCGGACCTCGAGGCGCTCGCCGGGGCCACATTCCACCGGCTCCCCGACGAAGTCGGCGGCGATGGGCAGCTCCCTGCCGCCGCGGTCGACGAGCGCGGCGAGGTAGACCCGGCGCGCGCGGCCGAAGTCCATCAGCTCGTCCAGCGCGGCGCGCACCGTGCGACCGGTGAACAGCACGTCGTCCACGAGCACGATGGGCCGGTCTTGGATGGGGAAGGAGATCTCCGTGCGCCCCACGACCGGCTGGACGCGCGCGACGTCGTCGCGATAAAGCCCAATGTCGAGCGTGCCACGGGGAATCGGCGCACCGTACGCCTTCTCGAGCAGTGCCCCCAACCGCGCTGCGAGCGGCACCCCGCCCCGCCGAATTCCGATGAGCGCCAGCCCGCGACCCTCGGGCTCCGCCGCGCGAATGGCCTGAGCCATGCGCTCGATGGCCCGGGCGATGCTTTCTTCCTGCAGCGCCTTGCGTCCTGTCATGGCGTCTCCGTGGGTTTCGTCCGAGACCGTATTCCGGCCCGACTGCTCGCCAGCTCTAGGGCCACTTGACCTCGCTGATGTCCACTTTGACCGCAGGGTCGAAGCCGAGCTCGGTCTGCTTGCTGGTGAACGGGTAGTTCAGGTGCTTGACGTAGTGCACCTGGACCACGATGGTCTTGGCCTCGGTGTCGCGGTTGACGATCACGTCGTCGTCGAGCAGGACAATCCCCGGCAGGTTCATCTCCTGGCCGTCGCGGATCTCGTAGTGCGAGCCGATGGCGCGAGCCCGATTGATGACTTCGCGCTTCAGCGACCCGTCGTCGGACTGGTGGATCGCGAGATTGCCCACTGTCCGGAGCATCTGCTTGACCTCATACGACTCGACGTACGGCGGGACGACCATGAAGCCGAAGTAGAAGATCGAACCTGCCAGGCTCAACCACACCGCCGTCGAGAGGTCGAGGGCACCGCGCGCACGGCCGAGCGCCTGGCCGGAGCGGCGCGCTCGCGCCGAGGGTCGGTCGTGGGAGTCGGGGGTGTCCATGGCGGGGCGCCAGCTTAGCTTCGCGGCCCGAGCCCTGGCAACGCGGTCCGGCATCTTAGACCTCCACTCCGACATCGCGCATGAAATCGAGGCTCTTGAGCCTGCGTCCCAGATGGTGGCTGACGAAGCGCGTGAGAAGCGCGCGCGCCTCGGCCCGCACGTGCTTGGGCGGCTCGCCCCGCTGGGGCTCCCGTTGGAGCTCCGCGAGCAGCTGGGCCGCCTCGGGAGAGATTGGCTGCCCGGCTCCCTGAGCGCAGTCAGGGCACAAGAGCCCGCCGTGCTCCGGCTCGAAGAGCGACTTCGGATCCGGAGGCGCGCCGCAGCGAGAGCACCGGTCGAGCCGAGGCATGAGCCCGGCTATGGCAAGGGCCAGCAGCTCGAAGCGCATCATGGAGACGGGGCCCGCGCCTTGCCGGGCCAGGGCGGCGAAGTAGCGGCACAGGAGCGCGAAGAGCTCCGGATGAGGCTGCAGGTCCCGGCACAGCTCGCGCGCAAGCTCGGCGGCGTAGGCGCCCCGCGCGATGCGCCCGAGGTCGCTGCGCAGCTCGCCGAACGCGTCGATCACCTCCACGCCATCCAGGCGCCAGGTCTCGCCGCGTCCCTGGACCAGCTGCGCCCAGAGCAACGTGCACGGCTCGAGCGCGCCGGCGAAGCGCCGCCGGCTCTTGCGCGCCCCGGCGGCAAAAGCCGAAACGCGCCCCCGCTCCTCCGTGAGCAGGGTGACGATGCGATCGGCTTCTCCGTAGTCGAGGGTGGAGAGCACCACGGCCCGCGCGCGAATCCGCTCCACCGCCTACCTCGACAAGAACCACGCCGCAGCGCTCAGGAAAAGCGCGGTTGCGACGAGCGCCGCGGCCACGCGCCGACGCGGAATTCGGCCCGCTGCGGCCTTGGGTTCGATCGGCGGCAAGCACTGCTGCGCCTCGTCGTAGCGCAAGACCGCCTCGTCCGGGTTGAGGCCGATGGCCAGCGCGTAAGCTCGAATGTGGCCGACCAAAAAGACCCGCGCGGGCAACCGCTCGCGCTGATCCTGCTCCAGCGCTCTCAAGTTCGCGACGCCGATGCGCGTCTGCTCGGCGATCTGGCTGAGTGAGATGCCGCGCAGCTCGCGCTGCCGGGAAAGATAATGGCCGAACGCCTCGGGCTCGGCCGCGCCGGCGCCGTTTTGTGCGTCGGAGTCCTCTCGGACCTTGGCGGTCATTGGGAGTCGAGCAGCCCCAGGAGCTTCTGGCACTCCTCGCCCAGGGGCTCGTCCTTTCCCTTCAGCGCGCACGTCGAGAACTCGCGGCGGGCGCCCGACGAATCGTCCACCTTGAGGAGCGCGGCGCCAAAGCGGTGGTGAGCGTCGGCGAGCTCCGGGCAATTCTTCGCGTACCGACCGAAGCTCTCCGCGGCTTTGTCGGGCGCGCCCGTCTCCGTGTAGATGATGCCCAGGTTCTTGTAGCCCAGGCAGAACCTGGGATTGGCGATGAGCGCGGACTTGATGTGGTCGATGGCCGCAAGAGTGTCGCCCCGCTTGTAGTTGCACCAGCCCAGGTTGTTCTCGGCGATGTACGGGGTCTTGTAGAGAATGTCCGAGAGCGCCTTATCGTAGAGGGGCGCGGCCTCGCTGTACCGCTGCAGCGAGAGGTAAACGTTGCCGAGGTTCGTGTAGGCCTCGGAGAACCTGGGATTGAGCTCCAGCGCCTTCTTGTAGTGGGCGACGGCCTTGTCGGTCTCGCCGAACGAGAGGTGATAGGTCAACCCGAGCGCGTTGTGGGCGAGGTCGAAGTACGGGTCGAGGGCCACCGCCTTCTGGTACTCGGTGAGCGCGCCGCGGGCGTCGCCGTTCTGCATCGCCTGGACGCCGAGGTCGTAGTGGATGGTCGCCTGCTCCTGCTCCTTCTTTCCGGGATGCGTTCCACAAGTGGCGCCCGAAAGCGCCAAGGCCGCGGAGGCGAGGGCGAGCCCGGCGGTGAAGCGCTTCAGGAGGGGTCTTGGGGTCATCGGCACTGGTCGCTGTCTAGAAGGATGCGAAGAAGCGGGCGAGCCTGATTTGCGGGCTTTCGCCCCGCCCCTGGACGGCGACGGACTTCAGGTCCCGGGAGAAGCAGGGCAGCGTCCGCATGAGCCCGGCCCTCTGCTCGATCGAGAGCGTGTCCCAGTGGAGGGGCTGGACCATGAAACCCATGCTCTCCACGAACGCGAGCGCCTCGGCCTCGGCCTCGGGATAGTCGCGCGCGTCGATCTGCAAGCGGTCGTGGTCCACGTAGACGACCGAGTCGCTGCTCTCGCTCAGCAAGAGATAGACGAACAAGGTGTATGAGCCGGCGTTGTTCGCCGCCCCCACCACATACGCCTGGACCTCCTGGGACGCTTTGCCCGGGACCGCGATGAGCGGCTTGTTGAGCGACGCGGCGAGCGAGACCACCTGCTCCTGGGTCGCAGGGACGAAGCTGATTCGAGGGTCGGCGGCGTACATGGATTCTCTTGGGCGCTCGAAATCTACCGTGCGACGATGGTGAGCTCGCGGGTATCGTCGGAGGCGTCCGCGGCAGTGCGCTGATAGGTGAGGAGCGGGTTGTCGATCATCACCTGGCTCTGCGCCTCGGCGCCCTCGCCAAGGGTGATCCGGAAGTAGTGCTCCGGAGAGAAGCTCTTCCGGCTCCCGCCCGCCCTCTTGCGCGCGATGAGGGTGACGACGTTCTTTCCAGGCACCAGCAGCGGCGTGACCTCTCCGACGTAGGATTCCTCGTGGCTGTGCAGGCGCCGATAGAACTTGGAGTTGATGAAGACGTCGATGTCGAAGTCGGTGGCGCCGACGACCGACTGCTCGGAGACCAGAAAATAGTGTTTGGTGATTTGGGTCGGAGTCTCGGCCCCCGGCGAGGGCTTAGCGGGAGCACCGTCGACCTTGACCGCGTAGCCGGGACAGGTGAGCAGCACGTTGCCCTTCGCGTCGAATTCGACCGCGCACTTTTCGATCTTGGCGCTGGTCAGCCCGTCCACGCGCGTCCCGTTGAGGTAGACCGACTGCGCGGACGCCTCCGCTGAAATGAACAGTGCCATCAACGCGATGAGGCGACGGGGGGAACGCATCGATTTCTTCCGTGACGTTGAGAGGTTGCCCCAATCGGGTCCGCGGGAGGCAGCGCGGAGCAAGCTACATCGCGCGCACCCTCAAATGTCAAGACAACCCGGGCGGGGGCGCAGCGCTCCGAGGCATCAAACGCCGCGGGTACCTGGCCCCCAAACAACCTTGTGAAACTGGAGGTTCAGGCGCGCGTCGAGGCCGGACGCGAGAAGCCAGCTCACCAGATCCGCCGGCTCGACGGACCCGTAGGCGGGCGACAGGAGGAGCGGCACTCTGCCTTCCAGCGAGAAGCGCCGGATGACGGCGGCGGACCAGCGAAAGTCCGCCTCCGAGGCGATGACGAACTTCACTTCGTCGCCCGCGCGGAGTCGGCCCAGGTTCAGGAAAGCGGCATCCTCCTCTCCCGAGCCCGGCGTCTTGACGTCGACGATGCGCCGGACGCCGAGCGGGAGGTCGTCCAGGGGCGCCTGCCCGTGCGTCTCTACCGCCACCTCGAACCCCTGGTCGAGCAACTCTGCGCAGAGGAGAGGAAGCTCTCGCTGCAACATCGGCTCGCCGCCCGTGAGCGTGGTGAAGCGAGCCTTGAATTGCCTCAGCGCCGCGGCGACCGCATCGCGAGTCATGCGGGTGCCGCCCTCGAAGGCATAAGTGCTGTCGCAGTAGCGGCACCGCAGGTCGCATCCGGTGAACCGCACGAACGAGCAAGGGCGCCCGGCATGGGTCGTTTCGCCTTGGATACTCTCGAAGATTTCGGTGACGACCATGGCGATCAGTAAAGGGGCCTGTCCTCTTCTACAACCCGCGTCCGTCCTGCAGATTTTCCTCACCCCCAACCCATTCCCCACTCGCGGGGAGGGGAGGAGAGAGGTCGTGAGAGTTTTTTCCGGGTTTCAACTAGGGAACCGGCCGGCCCAGCGAGGGCTCGCCGGCGCGGGCCAGAGCGGCGCCGTCCTGGAGGGACACGCCTTTTCGGAAATGGGCGAAGTCGCGCCGGACTGCGCCGACGTAGGGTTTGAAGCGCTCGATGTCTCCCTCTTCCAGCGCCTGGCGGATCTTTTCAGGCCCGGCGTTGTAGGCCATGAGGGCCAGGTCGAGGCTTCCGAAGCGCTTCTCGAGGCGGGACAGGTATCTCACGCCCAGGCGAACCTGCAGCGCAGGGTCCCTCCAGAGATCTTCTGCGCTCAGCCGAATCCCCTCCATGGCCGACAGATAGACCAGGGTCGCCGGCGTCAGCTGCATCAGGCCGCGCGCACCCGCCCAAGAGACGGCCTCGCCGTCGAAGGACGACTCGACCTGGATGAGAGCCAGGACAAACAGCGGATCGAACCGGGCTCGGCGCGCCTCGTCGAGAACCGCGTCCGCCACCCGGCGCCGAAGCGAGATGCCGAGCTCCGGCGCCTTCTTCGCCAGGACGGAGTCGATCTGAAGAAGATCGCCGTCGAGGAGGGCGACCCGCGCGCCGGGGCGATCGGTCAGCCACCGCGGCGCAAGGTGCCCAACCCCGCCCACGCAAACCGCAAAGGCCGCGAGGTGCGCGCAGTATCGCTGGCTCAGGCGTCCAACGGCTCCCACCATCCCAACCTCCCCTAGGTTCGTTTTTGACGCAGCGCTTCGATGCGCGCCTCCACTTGGTCCAGCCTACGGACCAGCGCGTCCAGGTCGTCACGGCGCGGGAACTTCACTCGAGAAACCGCGCGATGGATCCCGTCGTCCAGCGACTTCTCGAACTCCCGCCGCTGCGCCGTCAGCCTGTCCGAAAATTCCTTCGCCAACCGCCGCACGTCATCGGGCGTCCACCCCGCAAGGTCTCCGGCCCGATGCAAGACCTTCGCCGCTTCGTCCTCGGCGGCGCTCACCTTGATAAGCGCCTGTGACCAGGCCTCCTTGAAAAACTCGGCGAGACCTGGACGCTCTCTCGTCACCCCACCGAACGCCTCTGCATTCCCCGCGCCCGGCTCGGCGCCAGAGGAGACCTCTGAGGAAGGCGCTGCGGGGCTCGATGCCTTATCTACCTCAGCTTCCTTGGTTTCTTCCACGGCTTCTTCTCCTGGCCAGCGCGGCCGATGGTAACCGAGGACCTCGGCACGCCGCCATCGGTCGCGCGCTCAGCCTCGATTCTCCGAGTACTTTTCGACTCTTACGCCTATCGGACCCTTGATGCCCCCCCGGCGGGCTCCCCTCGGCTCGCCGCCGCTCGCCGCCCCGGCCGGGTGCTACATGGCCTTGTGGTCTTTGGAGACCTTCTTGCCGTTCAGGCTGAGGACTTTGTCCAGCTTGCGAGACAGTTTGTCCAGATCCCTTTGCAGCTCGCCGACTTGATCGCGGCTGGCAACTCCCGCCGCAGCGATGGCGCGCTCGCGCAGGTCCTCGAACCGAGCCGCCCAATCCGCCCCGAGGTGCTTCGCTCTGCCCGAGATCTCTTTGACATAGTCGCCCGATAGAAGATCCTGCCTCTTGCCGAGGAGGTCCTGCACGACCCTTTGCGCTCCCTCCTCGAGCGTCGCAATTCGCGCTTGCGCCTGCTCCAGGCTGCCCTTGAGAATCTCGCCGAACTTCTGAGTCTGCTGGTTCGCCATGGAAGTCCCCTTCTGCCAAACGTGCGCCTTTCAGGGTACTGGATAACGCGCCGCGGCAACTCTGTCAAAACACAGCGTTAGCCGGAGCGTGCCCGCCGCTCGACAATGACCGTTGGGAGACGTATCAAGCTGCATCGGCAATCGCCCGCCCTCGGGGCCGTAGCAGCCTTTCGAGACCACGACTTTCGAGCGCCTCGAATGACTGCCATCGCCCTTCCCATCAACCCGCCTCCGCCTTCCGCCTGGTGCGACGTGAGCGTAAGTCCGAGGGAGCTGCGCGACACCCAGGAGGCGGAGCTTTCACTCGCCGCGTCGAACGGCGACCCAGCGGCATTCACCGACCTCCTGCGCCGGTACCAACATCCCGTCTTTGGGCTCTGCTATCGCCTGCTCGGCGACCGTGAAGGCGCCTCGGATGCGGCACAAGAGACGTTCGTGCGGGCCTACGCCTCCTTGTCCTCGTTCGACCCGGGACAGCGATTCGACCTCTGGATTTTGCGGATCGCCCGAAACCACTGCTACGACCTCCTCCGGCGCCGCGGCGTGCGCCCCCAGGTCGACGAGGAGGCCGCCTCCTTGGCCGTGGACACGGCTCCCACCGCTCTCGACCGAATCGAGGAGGCCGAGACGAGCAGAAACCTCGAGGCAGCGCTCCAAGGGCTTCCCCCGACCGACCGCGAAGTCCTCGCCCTCTACTACGTCCAGCGCAAGAAGACCCGGGAGATCGCCCAGCTCATCGGCGTGGCGCCGGGGACGGTGATGGCGCGCCTCTTCCGCGCCCGAGAGAAGCTGCGCAAGAATCTGGCGGAGGCTGCGCCATGACCTCGCTCCCATCCCAGTGCCCCGACCGCTTTGAGCTCTTCTTGGGCCTCGAGGAAGGCGACCCGACCCTCGCCGCGCACCTGGACGAGTGCCCCCGATGCCGCGAGCTTGCGGAAGCCGAGCGCGCCCTCAGCTCGCCCTTGGCGCGCCTGCGCGACCCCATCGCGCCGGCGGGGGTGCTGGACGGCGCCCTCTCGCGCATCGCGCAGCTCGACGAGACTTCACGCCGCGCGCGGGCGCAGCTCTGGCGCGCCTTTGCGGCGGCCCTCACCTTTGCCGGCGCGGTCTGCACCGTGTTTTGGCGCCCTCTGGTGCTCGACTCCGTGCTCGAAGCCGCGCATTCCATCGCCCATGCTCGGGTCGCGGGCGCGGCCCTGGCGCGCGCCTTCGGCCCTTCGCTCTCGCGTTTCTCGACGCCCCTTCTCACCCTGGAGGCCATGGCGCTCCTGGGCTTCGCGTTCGCGCTCCACCGCCTGCTCACCGCTCGCAGCGAGCCCACTGGTTCCTGAATCGCGCCACTAAGTGCTTCAGAGGTTCTCCCCATGTTTGGCGCACGCACCCTCGCCTTCACCGCTGTCTTGGCCCTGTCCCTCCGCGCCGGGGCCCAGACAGCCGTTCCCTCTCCGACCCCGCCCTCTGCGCCTGTACCACCGGCGCCACCCTCCACCGGCGATCGCGACCGGGCCCGCTACCTGAAGGGCGAATGGCCGACGGAGGAGAAGCCCCTCACGGTGGATCTCCATCGCCGCGCCACCCGGGACGCGCTCAAGCGCGTGGCCGAGGCGGCTGGCTGGAGCCTCGCCTTCAAGGCCTCGCCCCGCGGCCGCATCCACGTGACGTTGAACAAGGTCCCAGCCGACGAGGCCCTGCTGCTCATCCTCCGCGAGCACGACCTCTGCGCCGAGCGGCACGGCTCGGTGGTCACCATCCGCGACCTCGAGGACGCCGACGAGGCCGACTCCGACGCTGACGCCGAAGACGCCCATGGGTCGAAGGGCGAGCGGGTTGGCGTGGGCCAGTCGGTGCACGTCGCGCCGGGCGAGACGGTGCGCGAGGCCGTCTCCATCGGCGGAGACGTGGACGTGCAGGGAACGGTGCTGGGCGACGCGGTCTCCGTCGGCGGCCGCCTCGCGCTCGGGCCGGCTGCGGTCGTCAAGGGAGACGCCGTCTGCGTCGGATGCCAGCTCGAGAGCGACCCCGGCGCCAAAGTCGAAGGCGACCGCGTCTCGGTCGGGCCGGAGTCCCTCGGGAGCATGGCCAAGCTGTTCGGCGGCCAGGGTCAATCCGAGCCGAAGGCCGTGAAGAAGGAAAAGGACGTGCCCTCGCATTCCTCCCCATGGGATTGCCTGGTCGGGTTCGGCTCCGCCACGCTCCGCTTCGCCGTGCTCTTCGTGCTCGGCCTCCTGATGCTCGCCCTCGTCCCCGACCGCCTCCAATCCGTCGGCCGCGAGCTCCGGCGCGCGCCGGTCCCGTCGGCCGGCATCGGCCTGGTCGGCGCCATCCTGCTGGTGCCGCTCAGCATCATCGTCGCGGTGACCGTCGTCGGCATCCCTGCCGTGCTCATCCTCTGGCTCTTCGCGCTGCCCGTCGCCGCGCTCGTCGGGTTCACAGCCATCGCCCTGGAGATCGGCGCGCGCGTCGCACCCACCGGCCGCAGCGCCGCCAAAGTGGCCGTCCTCTTGATCGGCCTCGCGGCGCTCTTCCTCATCGGACTGGTCCCCTACCTCGGGCCCTTCGCCCTCTGGGTCCTGATCCTCGCGGGCTTCGGGGCCGTCCTGCGGACCCGGTTCGGATCCGGCTCCGTCCACGACGCCAACTTCGCCCCCAGGCCTTAGGGATGGGCGCGACTCGGAATCGACGCTTGGACTTCGGGCCAGCAGCCGGCGAGCGGGTCGGCTTCTCCTTCAATGGCGACTCGCTGGAGGGCTTTCAGGGCGACACGATCGCCTCCGCGCTCCTCGCGAACGGGGTCGACCTGTTCGCCCGCAGCTTGAAGTACCACCGGCCTCGCGGCCCGTTCTGCCTGTCGGGCCGCTGCTCGCATTGCCTGATGCGCGTCGACGGCGTCCCCGACGTCCCCGCCTGCGCGACGCCGCTCGCCGCCGGCATGCAGGTGTCCGTCCAGAACGCCTACCCCTCGGCGAAGCACGACGTCCTCGCCGCCATCGACTGGCTCTTCCCGAAGGGCCTTGACCACCACGCCATGTTCGCGGGCGTGCCCCTGGTCGAGGAGGCGGTTGCAGCCGTGGCGCGCCACGTCGCGGGCTTGGGCCCGCTGCCGGACCGCGCGGTCGCGCCCGGCAAGCCCGTGGCCTCGCGCCGGTGCGACTTGGCCATCGTCGGCGCCGGCCCCTCAGGTCTCGCCCTGGCGCACCGCTTGCGCTCCAGCGGATTCTCGATCGACCTCATCGAGGAGAGGGCCAAGGTCGGCGGCCGGCTTTGCGCGGGGCTCGCGGCTGGCCCGTTCGAGCCGAACTTGGCCTGGGCGGAGCGCGCCGCGGCGGAGTGCGAAGCCGCGGGCGTGCGCCTCCTGCTCGGCACGGGGGCCGTGGCCGCCTATCGCGAGGCCGAAGGCCGCGCGCTGCTCCTGCGCTCGGGCCAGCCCATGGAGCTGACTCTGCTCTGGGCCCGGGAGATCGCTTTCTGCAACGGCGGCGTCGAGCCGCTCTGGCCGTTCCCGGGCAACGACCTCCCAGGCATCTTCGCGGGCCGCGCCCTGGCGCGCTTCGTCCGCGAGCAGCGCGTCCTCCCCGGCGAGGCGGCGGTGGTCGCGGGCACCGGCCCGGAAGCGCTGGCCGTGGCGAAGCTGCTCGCCCAGAGCGGCCTCGCGGACGTCGCGCTCGTCGACCCGTTCGAGGAGCACGAGGCCCCCGGGCTGCGCCTTTTCAACGGCTACTCTCTGGTGAGGGCCGAGGGACACCCGCGGCTGTCGGCAATCGAGCTCCTGGGCCCCGGCGGGGCGGCCGAGCGGATTCCCTGCGACCTCCTCGCGCTCGTCGGGCCCATCGCCCCCGCCATCGAGCTCGCCCGGCAGGCCGGCGCCGCGGTGGCCTTCGACGAGGACCAAGGCGGCTACTTCGTCCGCGCCGAGGACGGCCGAACGGCGGCCGAGGGCATCTTCGCCGCAGGCGACGTCGCGGGAGCCGGGAGCGCGAGCCAGGCCCAAGCTGCCGGAGAGGCGCTGGGCCGCGCGCTGCTCGCTCGCGCGCCGGCGGCGCCCGGGGGGCCGCGCTCGACGTGAAGGCCGGGCCATCGCGCCGGGGCTTCCCGGAGGAGAAGGCGAGGAGCGCCATGGGAAAGTCGCTCGTCTGCACCTGCGAAGACGTCACCGTCGACGACGTCCAGGCCGCTCTCGACAAGGGCTTTCACGACATCGAGTCCATCAAGCGCTACACCGGCTTCGGCACGGGCATGTGCCAAGGCAAGTCCTGCCAGGCGGCCGTGGCTCGGCTCCTCGCTCGAAAGCAGGCGGCGACGCCCGAGCAGCTCGCCCCCTTCACGCCAAGGCCGCCGCTGTTTCCCACGCCCTTGAGGCTCTTGGCAGCCGTGCCGATCGACCCGGCCGCGGCGCCGGGCGACGGCGTGCCGGCGGATTCTGGAGCTCGCTCGAGCCGGCCTGCCGGGCGCCGACGCGCTGCCCGAGCGGGCGGACGTCGTCATCATCGGCGGAGGCATCCTCGGGCTTTCGCTCGCCTACAACCTGGCCAAGCGCGGCGTCACCGACGTCGTGGTCCTGGAGCAGAGCTACCTCTGCGCCGGCGCCTCCGGCCGCAATGGCGGCGGCGTTCGGATGCAGTGGTCGACGCGCGCAAACGTCGAGCTCGCGCGGCGGTCCATCGAGATCTGCAAAGGGTTCGCGCGCGAGCTCGGCTTGAACGTCTGGTTCCGCGCCGGCGGCTACCTCTTCCTCGCGCCGACCCGCGAGCACGCCGAGCGCCTGGAGCGCAACGCCCGGCTGCATCGCTCTCTGGGCGTCCCCACCGAGGTGCTCACGCCCGACGAGGCCCGCCGCATCGTCCCCGAGCTGGACACTTCCGCGGTCGTGGCGGCGGCCTACAATCCGCGCGACGGCGTGCTCTTCCCGTGGCCTTTCCTCTGGGGCTACGCCAGCGGGGCGTCGAAGCTCGGGGTCCGCATCGCGACGTTCACTCGCGTCACGGGCCTCGCGGCGAGCGGCGGGCGCGTCACCTCGGTACAGACCGACCGGGGCTCCCTCCGCTGCGATCGCGTCGTCAATGCCGCCGGCGCTTGGAGCCCGCTGGTGGCCGCGATGGCAGGCGCCAAGCTCCCCAACGAGCCCCACCGCCACGAGATCCTGGTCACCGAGCCCCTGAAGCCCTTCCTGGGGCCGCTCGTCTCGCACCTCGGCTCCGGCCTCTACTTCTCGCAGTCCGGGCGCGGCGAGATCGTCGGCGGCATGGGCGACCCGAACGAGCCCGCAGGCCTGCGCATGGGCTCGACGCTGCGGTTCCTCACCCGCTTCTCGCAGGCCATCCTCCAGGCCATGCCCATCCTCGGCGAGGTGAAGGTCCTGCGGCAGTGGGCCGGCTGCTACGACGTGACCCCCGACAACCAGCCCATCCTCGGGGCCACGCCGGGGCTCTCGAACTTCACCCAGCTCAACGGATTCGTGGGCCACGGCTTCATGATGGCGCCCGCCATGGGCGAGCGCGCCGCCGCGCACCTGTGCGGCGAGGCCGACGAGCTCTTCACGCGCTTCAACCTCTCGCGCTTCGCCCAGGGGCGCTCCGAGAAGGAGGACTTCATCATCGGGTAAAGGGCATTCGCGCCGCTTCTAATGGCCTTGAGGGCGCGAACAGGACGCACTTGAGCCAAGTTCTCCGCTGAGCCGGGCTCCCGCAATACCATCGACCATCGACTATGGACGCGAGGCTGCGCCGCACCTTCGCCAACGCGCCTCGTCGGTCTGAGGCGCAGCCTCGTCGCGGTGGACCTCGCCTCGGCGCCCGTGTAGGAGAAGGGGCTCTCGCGAGAACCGCCCAAGAAAGTGAGCGACGCATGAAAGGCAAGAAGCTCTGCTTCATCGGCTCGGGGAACATGGCGGAGGCGCTGGTGCGCGGCCTCATCCGCTCCGGGTCCGCGGACAAGGACGACATCGCCACGACCGACACGCGCGACGATCAGCTCGAGCGCTTCCGGTCGAGCTTCGGGGTCCGGGTCGGGAAGGACAACTTCGCCGCGGCGAAGGACGCCGAGGTGATCGATCCTCTCGGTCAAGCCGCAGACGATGAACAAGGCCCTGGACCAGATCGCCGCCGCCGTCGACCCGCAGAAGCTCGTCATCTCCATCGCGGCCGGCGTGCCCATCGCCGCCATCGAGCACAAGCTGGGGCGCGGCGCGCGCATCGTGCGCGCCATGCCCAACACGCCGGCCCTGGTGGGCGCCGGCGCCACCGCCATCGCCTCCGGCGAGCACGCGACCGAGCTGGACATGGCCTTGGCCAAGGCGCTCTTCGACGCCGTCGGGCTCACCGTATCGGTGGAGGAGTCGCTCATCGACGCGGTGACCGGGCTGTCGGGGAGCGGGCCGGCCTACATGTTCCTCATCATCGAGGCGCTCTCGGACGCCGGGGTCAAGGTCGGCCTGCCGCGCTACACCGCCCTGAAGCTCGCGGCCCAGACCGTGCTCGGCAGCGCCCGCCTGCAGATCGAGACCGGCGCCCACCCGGGCCAGCTCAAGGACCAGGTGACCAGCCCGGGAGGGACCGCCATCGCCGGCCTCCACACGCTGGAGGCGGGCGGACTGCGCACCACGCTCGATCAACGCGGTCGAGGAGGCGACGAACCGGGCGCGCGAGCTGGGCCAGGACTTCCTCGCCCAGAGCCTGGGGAAGTAGGCGAGGCGCCGAGCTCCGCCCAAGCGCATCGGCAGCCGGCGCTCGGCCTGACGCCGGGAGGCTGCGTCGCTCCCGCTGCGACCGCCCCCACGGTCCCGTCGGGGCAAAAGCATGCCGCGAGCCCGCTGCCCTCGCTTGGGCTGCCCCCGAGGCGGCTGAGGCCATTGACCACGGGGACGGGCGCGAACCCGCTGCGGTCGGCGCCCGAGGTCTGCGCAAAGGCGTTGGAGCCGAGCGAGACCGCCGCGCCCAGGAACGCTGCCGTTCGCGCGAGCCCTTTGCCCACGTCGCCTCCGCGCGGAGCGAGCCCCCGCGTCCGCGGCAAGGGGAAGATGGGCCCGGCCGCGCGCTCGCGCGACGCCCCTTCTCGAGACCTCGTCAGGCGTCCGTGCTGCCGCCGTCGTCCAGAGCGCCGGCATCCTCGGAGCCCGAGTCCGTATCCGCGTCGGCGGCGGATGAGGCGTCGGTGGCCGCGGCATCGACGGGCATCGCCGCATCGACGGGCATCGCCGCATCGACCGGCGTCGCCGCATCGACCGGCGTCGCCGCATCGACCGGCGTCGCCGCATCGACCGGCGTCGCTGCATCCGGGGCGCCGGCGTCCTTCGGCGCGCCCGCATCCGTTGGAGCTCCAGCGTCCGTGGTCGCGCCGGCATCCGAGTGGGCGCCCGCGTCCACCCCGCCCGCGTCCGCGTGCGAGCCCGCGTCCGCGCGCGACCCGGCGTCTGCGATTGCCCCTGCATCGTGCGCAGTCCCGCCGCCGTCGATGGCCACGCCCACCGTCCAGACGCAGCCCCCGTCCACGCAGTCCGCCGTGGCGTTCAGAGGG
This sequence comes from uncultured delta proteobacterium, assembly GCA_963772225.1. Classification (GTDB taxonomy): domain Bacteria; phylum Myxococcota; class Myxococcia; order Myxococcales; family UBA5297; genus CAVYWD01. Next base: position 600,537 of record CAVYWD010000002.1, read on the forward strand.
CGAGGGCAGTTGAGCTGGACCGCGCACTGCCGCGAGGCGCAGTAGCGGCGCACCTCGATTCGGGCCTCCTCGAGGTAGTCGGCGGTCTGCTCGGTGTTGACTGCCGCCTGGATGCAGGAATTGATGCAGTCGTCCTGCTCCAGCGACCCGCCGTCCGGGTCCTCGGCCGCGACGCAGTCGTTGCGAGACGAGCAGTGCGCGTGGCGCGCCGCGATCGCCGACATGGCGCACTCGAACGCCGTCTTGCCGGGGCAGTCGTTCGGGTCGTCCACGCAGGCGTCGTAGCTGTAGACCGCGGCCGTCCCCGAGTTGTTCGCCGTGCCGCAGGAGATTGCCAGCCCCGCCGACACGGCTGCTGCCGCCCCCAAGGCGACAATGGCACGCCGGTCCATGAATGCCTCCCGAGAAGTCGGTGGAGTTAGATCGTCTTCCGATCGAACGCGTAGATATCGGTGACGGCGATGTTGCGGTAGCGATCGAACTTGAGGCGCATCCGCGAGAGCGCCCAAACGAACTCTCGACGGGAGAAGTCGGGCATCTCTTTCTTGAGCCGCCTGATCTCCTTGGCGACGTTCTTCTTGGCTTCCTCGGGATGGAAGCAGAAGGCGCTGGAGAACAGGAACTGACCGTTCACCGGGACCAGCCGAGCCTCGATGAGGTCTCCCTTGTGCAACCCCGCGGTCTGGCGGCGCTCGAAGACGTCCACGTCCTTGCCGGTGAAGCTGTCGCGCAGGCGCACCAGGTCCTTGGCGATCTTCCGGACCTCGAACAGCGAGTGGCGCGTCTCGGTGAAGCCGCGCGCGACCATCCGGTCCTCGTCGCTGAGCGGAACCTCCTCCAGGAAGAGCTGCGCGGGGGTCTTGCCCAGCGAGCCGCCGGCGGTCCAATCGAACAGGTAGTGGTCGAGAAAGCTCGCCATGCGCATGTCGAACGACTTGTCGTCTTCGAAGACGTCGCCGGTGTGCGAGAAGTAGCTCGCCTTGGCCTTGAGCAGCTCCTCCTTGAACGGGTCGCCGCTGGCGAAAGCGATGAGGGCGTCGAGCTGAGTCTGAAACACGGTTGAGACCTCGGGCGAACCCGCCCTCGGGCGGATTCAACGGCAGATTCTACCCGATGCTCGCGCGCCGGCGATCGGGCGGAGCCGGCGCATCGCCGGCCGAAGGGCCTTTAGGGCACGCGGCCGTCCAGGAGCGTCACGCTCACCTTCCCAGTGAGCTTCCATCCGTCGAAGGGCGTATTGCGGCTCTTGGAGGCCATGTGGGCGGCGTCGCACGTCCACTCCGCTCCAGGGTCGACGACCGTCAGGTCTGCGATGCTGCCCTCGGCGAGCGTGCCCCCGGGGACGCCCAGCACCCGCGCCGGCCCCGAGGAGAGCAGCTCGGCCAGGCGGAGGGGCGTCAGCGCCCCGGCGCGCACCAGGGAAAGGCTCAACGGGAGCGCCGTCTCCAAGCCGATGATGCCGTTGGCGGCGACGTCGAACTCCACGTCCTTCTCCACCGCCGAGTGCGGCGCATGGTCGGTGGCGATGGCGTCCAGCGTCCCGTCCTTGAGGCCCTCGATGACCGCCGCGCGGTCGGCCTCGGAGCGCAGCGGCGGGTTCATCTTGGTCCGGGTGTCGTAGCCCTGCACCGCCTTGTCGGTGAGCGTGAAATGGTGAGGCGTGGCCTCGGCCGTGACCGGGAGCCCGCGGCGCTTGGCCTCGCGGATGAGGCGAACCGATCCGGCGCAGCTCACGTGGCAGAGGTGGAGCTTGCCCTTCGTGAGCTCCAGGAGGCTCAGGTCGCGGGCGATCATCGCCTCCTCGGCGGCCGAGGGGACCCCGCGCAGGCCGAGGCGCGTCGACCACTCGCCCTCGTGCATCACGCCATGGCCGGCGAGGCCTAAGTCCTCCTCGTGGGCCATGACCGGGATGCCGAACGCCTGGGTGTATTCCAGGGCGCGGCGCATCAGCGCAGGCTTGCTGACCGGCCGGCCGTCGTCGGAGACGCCGCGGCACCCGGCGGCGACGAGCTCGCCGATCTCCGAGAGCTCCTCGCCCTTGAGCCCCTTGCTGATGGTCCCGATGGGGTAGACCCGCGCCGCGCCGCCCTCCTGCGCCCTTCGAAGGATGAGCTCGGTGACGGCGGCGCTGTCGTTGGGCGGCCGGGTGTTGGGCATGCACGCGACCGCGGTGAAGCCGCCGGCCCGCGCCGCGCGGGTGCCGGTCTGGACCGTCTCCTTGTACTCCTCGCCCGGCTCGCGCAAGTGGACGTGCAGGTCGATGAAGCCCGGCATGACCCACTGGCCCCGCGCGTCGATCACCTGCGCCGCCGCGAGCCTTCCTACCTCGAAGGGCTGCTCGCGGACCTCGGCCACGCGGCCTCCGCGAAGGGCGAGGTGGCGGACGCCGTCGATGCCGCGCGGCGGATCGAGCAGGCGGCCGTTCACGATCAGGACTTCGGACATAAGCGCTCCTTGAAACGAAGAGCTGGCACAAGAAATCAAGGTGCATTCGTTATCACATCTCCCCCCTCCTGGGCCGCGGAAGGCGCGCGATGGGCGGCTGCGGCCACCGCGGTGCGCCGTGCCAGCTCCCTTCGTGCAGAGCGCCGCGCGCGAAGGCTGCGCCTATCGTTCAAGGTCGGGGCTGGCCAGTCGGCCCTGCGACCTCGGGCGCGCGTGGATGCGCTCCTCGCGCAGCGCCTGGCCGCCTGGCAAGCTTAGGAGGTTGGCGAGAGCCCGTGCCCTGGTCCGTCGAGTGGCCGCCTATCTTGTGCCTCGGATTGGCCATCGCCCAAGGCCTACTCCTGCCGGCCGGCATCCGGTTCCTACAGGGTCGCGAGGCGCTGGCGGTCCTGTCTTTCGCCGGAGCCCTGGTCGCCCTCGCCCACCTCGCGCGCTGGCGCCGGCGTTTCGCGGCGGCGCGAGGGCTCACGGGCGTGCTGGTGCTCCTCCTCGGCTTTCTCACGGCTCGGAGCTTCCTGCTGCTCTTGGGCCTGCTTGCCGAATCTGGCGGCGCGGTCCGCGGCTGGACGCTGCTGCGCCTGGCTTCGAGCGTCTGGGCGAACAACATCATGACTTTCGCGCTCTGCTACTGGCTCCTCGACCGCGGCGGTCCGGCGGCGCGGGCCGCGGGCGAACGAGCTTCGCCCGAGTGGCTCTTCCCGGAGATGGCGGCCGGGAACCTCGCGCGCCCGGATTGGCGGCCGCGCTTTCCCGAGTACCTGTTCCTGGCCCTGACGACGGCCACCGCCTTCAGCCCCACCGACACGGCGCCGCTCTCGACCCGAGCGCGTCTGCTGATGGGCCTGGAGGCGCTGATCTCCCTGGTGACGCTGGCGCTCGTCGCCGCGCGAGCGGTGAACATCCTCGCCTGAGGCCGCGCGAGCAAAAGAAGGCACTGTCGAGGGGGCGTCCTTGGCGGCGGTCGCGTGCGCCATCATCGCCGCCCTCGGGCTCCTCATGGCTGGGGCCGGCGCAGTCGCCCGGGGCCTTCGCCGTCTCGGGCTCACAGGCCTTCGGCTCGGCGGCGCCGAGCAGGCAGATATTCTGACCGATCCGGCGATGAACTTGGGCGAGCGCCCATTGCGCCTTCCGCGCGTCTTCGCGTCGGGGCGGGGCACTCGGCCACTTGCCCGGGGGGCTCGCCCTGGCCGAGCCGCCGCCGCTCAGACTCGGCGGCCGCGCCGCGCGAGCGCGCCACTCACCCCCACCGCGCCTCATCTGCCGCCAGCCGCCGAAGCGCTTCGAGCGCTCGCGCCAGGTCGGCCGGCATGGGCGCCTGGATCTCCAGGCTCTCGCCGGTCGCCGGGTGCGCGAGGCGCAGCCGCTGCGCGTGCAGGGGCGTGCGCGCGAGAATCGGCTCGCCGGCGTCGCCCAGCCCCAGCGCGCGGGCGGTCAAGGGCTCAGCGCTGCCGTAGAGCGGATCGACCGCAAGTGGAAAGCCCTGGTACTTCAAGTGAACTCGAATCTGATGAGGCCGACCCGTGGCGGGCTCGGCCGACAAGAGCGAAAAGCCGGGCAGCCGCTCCACGACCTCGAAGCGCGTGAGCGAGCGCTTCCCCTCCTCTCCCGGCCGCACCGGCCTCGACTTGCCCCGCCGGGCCGGCGCGAGGGCGACGTCCACGATGAAGCGCTCGGGTGGAGCGCCGCGGACCAGCGCGAGGTAGCGCTTCTGGACCTCTCCGCGCTCGAAGCGCTCGCAGAGGCGACGATGCGCCTCGGGCGTGCGCGCCAGCAGGAGGACCCCGCTCGTGCCGCGGTCGAGGCGGTGCACCACGAAGAGCTTCTCGCCGCGCTGGGCGGACAGCTCGTCGAGGAGGGAAGGCTCCTTCTCGCCCTCTCGGCCCCGCACGACCAGGGCGCCGGCGGGCTTGTCGATGGCCAAGAGCGAGGCGTCCTCGAAGAGGCAGGCGATGCTCACCCGAGCGCCTCGGGCTTGATCACCCGCGCCTTGCCGAAGCGCGCGAGCGCCCGCTTCAGGGCGCGCGCCTCGCCCACGACCGCCAGGGCGAACCCCGCGGGCAGGAAGAACGCCCGCGCCGCCTCGGCGATTTGCTCATCGGTGACCGCGGCGACCCGCTCCCGGTAGCGCTCGAACCAGTCCGGCTCGCGGCCGAAGCGCTTCATGTCGGCCAACGCGCGCGCCAGCTGGTCTACCGTCTCCAGCGACAGCGGATAGAGGCCGTTCGTGTAGCCCTTGGCCCGCGCCAGCTCCTCGCCCGACGGGCCGCGCTCGCGAAAGCGCTGCGCCTCCTCGAGGGCGACGTCGACGAGCTCCGCGGCGGTCTCGGTCTTGGTGTAGCTCGCGATGCAGAAGAGCCCGCCGGCCTCGGTGTCAGTGAGGAAGCTCGACACGCCGTAGCTCAGCCCCCGGTTCACGCGGATGGACTCGACCAGGCGCGAGGTGAACCCGCCTCCGAGCACCACGTTGGCGACGCGCGCGGGGATGATGGCGGGGTGCGTGCGCCCCGGCCCCGCGCAGGCCAACCGGACCTGGACCTGCGTCGCCTCGGGCTTGTCCACGAGGAGCACCGGCCGGCCCTGCACCGCGGCGACGGGCGAGATGGGCTCAGGGTCCTGCGCGGCGCCGCGCCATCCGCGAAACGCCGCGCGCGCGAGCGCGAGGGCCTCGCCGGGGTCGACGTCGCCCGCGACGATCAGGTGCGCGCCCCGGGGCCGCAGGGTCCGCTGAGCCCAGCCCAGGCAGTCAGCGCGAGAGAACGTCGCGACCTCGCGGGCGAGCCCGCGCCCCGGGTGAGAATAGGGGTGCGCCCCCAGCGCGGCCCGGTAGAGCGCATCGGCCGCGAGGGTCGCCGCGTCGTCCAGGTCGGTGGAGAGCCGCGCCACGGTGCGTCGCCGAGCCTGCCGGACCTCGGAGGCTTCGAACGTCGGGCTCTGGGTGAACAGGGCGAGGAGCTTCAGCAGCGGCGCCAGGTGCTCCGACGGAGCGCTCAAGCTCAAGTAGGTCGAGTCGGGACCCGTCTCCAGGCGCAGGTCGGCGCCCATCAGCTCCAGCGCCTCGTCGATGGGCTCGGCCGAGAGCTTGCCCGCGCCGCGGCGCAAGAGCTCCACCGCGAAATCGGCGAGCCCCGCCTTGCCCGCCGGATCGCGCGCGCTCCCGCCCGGGAGCACCAGCGACAGCGCCACCAGCGGCAGCTTCCGGCGCTCGGCGACGAGCACGCCCATCCCGTTGTCCAGGCGCTCCTCGTGGAGCTTGGGAAGCGAGAACGGCGCGAGGCCCTTCTCGAGGGGGGTGAGCTCAGCCATGGCGGCCTTTCCGCTCGGGCTCGAGCGTCACCACCGTCCGCCGCGCGGCGTCGAAGGTCTCGCGCGCGACGCGGCGGACCGCCTCGTCGTCCACCGCGGCATAGCGCTCCGGAAGCGCCAGCGCCTCGCGCCAGTCGCCCACCAGGATCTCGTGGGTGCCCAAGGCGTGGGCGCGGCCGTTGTTCGAGGCGAGCTCGCGCAGCACCTGCGCCCGGAGCTGCCCCTGCGCCCGCAGAAGCTCGCGCGGCGTGAGGCCCCTGTGCGCGACGCGGTCGAGCTCGGCCTCCACCGCGGCGAGCGCCTTCTTCGGGTCCACGCCGGGGTTGAGCTCCAGGAGCAAGACGAAGAGCCCAGGGTCCGCGCGCCACGCGTAGTCGACGGTGAGGTTCGCCGCCAAGAGCTTCTCGTAGATGAGCGACCGGATGAGCCGCGCGCCCTCGCCCGCGGAGAGCGCGTACTGGATGACGTCGAGGACCGGGGCGTCCGCGCTCGCGCCGGCCGGAGCCTTGAACCCGATGGCGAGCGAGGCGGCGTGCGCCGGAAACCGGACCTCGGAGCGCCGACCGCCCCGCTGCGGCGGCTCGGTGTGCGCCGGCTCCGGCGGCGGAGGCCCCCGGGGAATGTCGCCGTAGCGCCGCTCGATGGCGGCCAGCGCCCGGTCCGGGTCGAAGTCCCCCACCGCCCACAGGCTGGCGTTGTTGGGCGCGTAGTAGGTGCGGAAGAACTCGAGGCAGTCCTCGCGCTTCAGGGCCTCGATGTCGCCCATCCAGCCGATCACCGGCCAGCGGTAGGGGTGCGCCGAAAAGGCGATGGCGAAGAGCTCCTCGTCCAGCAGGCCCAAAGGCTCGTTCTCCACGCTGAAGCGGCGCTCCTCCTTCACCACCTCCCGCTCGCTGGCGAACGCCTCGGGGGTGATGGCGAGCGCTCGCATCCGGTCGCTCTCGAGGTCCAGGACGAGCTCCAGCGACTCGGCCGCGAAGTCCTCGTAGTAGGCCGTGACGTCGTTGGAGGTGTAGGCGTTGGAGTGCCCGCCGGCCCCCTCGAGGACGCGGTCGAATTCCTTGGGCCCGTACTTCTGGGCGCCGTTGAACATCATGTGCTCGAAGAGGTGGGCGACGCCGGTGCTCCCCGGCCGCTCGTTGCGAGAGCCGACCTTGAAGAAAGTGTACAGGGTGGTGGCCGGCACGCTTGCGTCCGGGAGCAGCCGCACCGTGAGCCCATTTGCGAGGGTCGCCTCGCGCACGTCGAAGAGCTCGGGCGAGAGGCGCCGCGGCGGCGCGAGCGGAAACCCCGCCGCTCGGACGGCCCCCGGCCGCGCCCAGCGGGTGTACCGCGATGAGATCGTCATCCGCACCTCAGTCCCGAAGCCCTCGAAGGGGCTGTAACCTACGGGCCGGCCTTCGCAGGAGCAAGGGGCGTTTGGGCGGCCCTTGGTCTCTTCAAGGCGCGAGCGCCGCCGGCGCCCTCGGCGGCGCTCCGCCGGCACCCGACAAGAATCGCAGGACCCGCGGAAACAGCTCCTGGCCGGCGCGCTCGCCCAAGATCAGATCCATGTGCCCATAGTCGAAGAGGAAGCCGTTCTCCTCCCCGGCGATGAAGAAGGACTTCTCGCCGCCCAGGAGGTCGTAGCCCGCCTTCACCGAGGGCGCCGGCGCGACGCGGTCGAGCTTGCCGGCGACCACCAGCGCCGGCACCCGGACCGCGGCGAGCCTGGGGCGGTAGTCGACCGCCCCGTCCGCCGACACCAGGCCGTCTCTCTCGAGAATCGTCGCGAAGTGGCGCACTACGCCGCCGGAGACGGCGCCCGACCCCACCTCGAGCAGCTTGCGCCACGTCTCGGGAGAGAGGTTGTTCGGGTTGTACATGAACAGGTCGAGAACGGTCTCTCGGTCGGCCCAGATCGGCAGGGTGGCGCGGGCGAAGAAGGGCACGTCGACGAACGGCATCGCCTGGGCGAGGGCGGCGGCGCGCCGAAGCGAATTTTCGACAGCGCCTCCGGTCGCGAAGCGCGCGGGCGAGCCGAGCGTCGCCAGGGCATGGATGGCCCCGCCGCCGCGGGCCAGGTAGATGTAGCCGATCAGCCCGCCCATGCTGTGGCCCACGTAGTCCAACTCGCGCGCCCCGCTCGCATCGAGGACCTTGGCGACGGCCGCCGGCACGTCCTGCTCCGCGAAGGTGTCGATGCTGTAGTCGGCCGAGCGGCCTTTCGCCGCGTCCGGGAGGTCCGAGTCGCCGGTGCCGCGCAGCGATAGGGCGAAGACCTCGCGCCCGTGGGCCGCGAGCCAGCGCGCGAGGCTGTGCGCCTCGTCGAGGTCCATGTTGCGCGCGTTGGCGCTGATGCCGTGGCACAAAAGCACCGGAAGACCGGCGCTCGCGCCGTGCGGTCGATATCGCAGGAGCGCGATGTCCCAGCCGTCGGCGGTGCGAGCGACGAGGCGCTCTGCGGCCTCGGCGAGCTCGGGCCCGGGGCGCGCGCACGCGGCGGCGGCGAACAGCGCGGCGGCGGGCAGAGCGAGCTTCATCGAGGAACCCCCTCCGCCGCGAGCTGGTAGACGGGCTCGAAGACGTCCCGCTCGGCCGATGGGGCGAGCAGCATACCGAGGTGGCCATAGTCCCGCCGGGCGCCCTCGACCGCCGAGAGGAGCTTCACCCGCGTCCGCGCCGGCGCGAGGACGTCGCGCCAGGGCGTCGTGAGCTCGAAGTGGATCCAGTTGTCGCGCGGGGCGAACACGAGCAGCGCCCGGCCCGGGTAGCCGCGCACCGCCTCGCGCACGTCGCGCCCGGACAGCTCCAGGCGGCCGGCGGCGACCCCGCGCGCGAGCTCTTGGATGAGGCTCCGAGGAACCGGCGCCAGCAGCTCGCGCCGCAGGCCGTCGCGCTCGCCCTTCGCGATGCCGCCGTCGTTGGCCAGCATCACGTCGAACCAGGTCCGCGGGCCGAGCGGCGCCGCCGAAACGCTCGCGAGATCGACCCACTCGGGCAGCGACTCCGCGCCGGCGAGGAGCTGCGCCAGGGGTTCGCTCACGCTGCCGAGCGCCGCCGGAGCCTGCAGGGCGGCGACGGCCGGCACCTGTTTCGGGTGGCGGGCGGCGAGGGCCAGGCCGAGGGTGCCGCCTAGGCCGCAACCGACGACGGCGACCTCGGTCCGGCCATCGAGCGCGCGCGCCAGCGCCGCCTCGGCGTCGAAGTCGAGCAGATCCTCGAGCGCGTAGCCGCGGGCAGCCTCCCCGGAGCGGCCAGTCCCGCGATACTCCAGGGCGAAGACCTCCAAGCCCCGCGAGGCGAGGTAGGGCGCGAGCCCTCGGCCGCCGCGGTCGAAAATGCTTTCGGTGCCGCCGACCTCCGGCAACAGAAGCACCGCTCGCTCGGCCGGCCGCCCGAGGAGCGCGTACCGGTAGAGGCCCGCGCGGGCGCCGTCGCGCGCCGGCAGAGAGCTCCACTCCGCCACTGGCCAAGGCCTGGGCGAAGCGGCGTGGCAGGACGCCAAGGCCAGGGACGCGGTGGCGGCGAGCGCGCGAAGGAGGGCCGAGCGCATCGGCTTCATGATCGCACGAGCGGGCCGCCCAGCGCGCTCTCTAGAGGGCGCGAACGCGATGCACTTGAGTCAATCGCTTCGCCGAGCCGGGTTCCCGCAGAACCATCGACCATCGACACGACCATCGACCATCAACGGTCGACGCGAGGCTGCGCCGCGACGGTCGCCGCCCTGTTTCGGCGGTCCGAGGCGCAGCCTCGCTACGCTAGACCTCGACGAGCCCCTCGCCCATCACCTTGATCACCGCCTCGACGTGGGTGTTGACCCCGAGCTTCTTGTAGACGTGGCTCAGGTGGGTCCGCACCGTGCGCCGCTCGATGTTCATCACCCGGCCCACCTCGGCGTTGGAGAGGCCCTTGGCCACGAACTGCAGCACGTCGAGCTCGACGTCGGAGAGCTCGAAGCGGTTGACGGGACCCTGGGGCTTCGCCTGCTGGCTGTGAAAGAAGTTCCAGAACCTCCGGGCGATGATCGGCTCGAGCACCGTGCCTCCCTGCCGAACCTCGCGGATGGCCGAGAGGATGCGCTCGATGCTCACCCGCTTCACCAGGTAGCCCGAGGCGCCGGCCTTCATGGCCTCGAAGACCTTGGTCTCGTCGTCGAAGGACGTGAGGATGAGCACGTCCACCTCGGGCTGCGACGCCTTGAGCCGCGCTGTCACCTCGATGCCGTCGATGCCGGGCAGCTCGAGGTCGAGCAGGAGGAGGTCGGGCGCGAGCGCTCGGGCCTGCTCGAGCCCGTTCTCGCCATCGAGCGCCGTGCCCACGACGTCGACCTCCCCAGGGTGGGCGCGCAGGAGCTTGAGCAGGTTCTTGAGCAGCTGCGGCTGGTCCTCCACCACCAGGACCCGGGTCGGCTGGGGGTTCACCGCGCTCTCGCCTGGCATCGCTCGGCTCCCGATTCTGGGCGCGGGAAGGTCCTTCGGCCACGCCGTCAACGCCCGTTCCGCCCGGGCTCGACTTTCTCCGCGCGCTTCAGGTCCTCGCCGCTGGCGATGCGCACCGTGAGCTCGCGGGAAGCGCCGCTCGCCGCGTGGACCAAGAGCACCGTATGCTCCCCCGGCGCGAGCGGATATCGGGCGATTGGACTGACTCGCCCGGTGTCGACCCCGTCGATGAAGACGGCCGCCGGCACGTCGGTCTGCAGGCTCAGCGTCCCGGGCGGCGCGCGCGGCCTCGGCTCCTGGTCCGAAGGCGAGAGCTGTGGCGCCGGCGGCGAGCGCTTTGGCCCCCGGGCGCCCGAGGGCTCCTCTGGCCCCCTGTGAAGCCGACGCACGACCGCGGGCGCGATCAGGGCCCCGACCACACAGAGAGCGAGCCAGATGAGAATTCCGACTCTCCAGCGCCGCCGCCTCTTGGGCTCGGGGGCCGGCGTCGGCTCTCCAGGGGGGGCGTGCCAATCCGCTTCCGTGCGCCGAAAGACCTCTCCGGCGGCGGGCGCGAACACCGGGGCGGGAGCGGCGTCGGAGTGCCGCTTGCGAGGCCCGGCAGGCGGCGAGGCCGAAAAAGACGCGACCCGCTTTCTCGCCAGCCCGCTCGGCGCGCCGCCCGCCTGCTTCGGCAGCGCGCGCAGCCGCGGCGAGCGATCGACCTCGCCGGGCGGAGCGTCCCACGACAGCTCATCGGCGCGCGGCGCCGCCGCGGCCTGCCGCCCCGGCTTCGGCTGCACCGCGGACGGGAAAGCGGGGAGCGCGGGCTGGGTCAACGCCTCGGCGCCCTCGTCGATGGAGACGGCACGCGGTCGGAGCGGCGGGCTCCGGGGCCGCGCTCCCCCGCTCACCGGCTCGAGCTCGAAGGGCCCCTCGATGGGCACCGGCCCGGACGTGCCCGCGCCGACGCTCACGCCCGCCGGGAAGAGCTCGCGCACGAATCGGGCGAGGTCGGCAGCCTCGGGGGTGGCGCCGAGCTCGGCGACGACCGCCTCCAGCGCCTCGGCCAGCTCCCCGGCTGAGGAGTACCGCCGCGCGGGGGATGGCTCGATGGCCCGCTGGACCACCGCGTCGATGCGCGCGTGAATTCGCCGATCGAGCCGCGACGGCGGCGCGACGCCCTCGCGCTTCGTGGAGAGGCGGCTGCCCTTGGCCGGCGCGGCGCTTCGCAGGGTGAGGAGCTCGTAGGCGAGCGCGCCGAGAGCATAGACGTCGCTCGAGGGAGCGGCATCGAGGGGCCTCTTGAGCTCCGGGGCGCGGTAGCCCGGGTATCCCTTGGCAGCGACCGCCGCCATCTCGCGCGCGGCCGCCAAGGCTTGGAGCGCTCCGAAGCTCTCGACGTAAACCCGGCCCTCGGTCGAGAGGAAGATCGCGGCCGGCGCCAGAGAGCCGTGGGCGAAGCCGGCGCGGTGTGCCAGGGCGACGACAGCGGCCGCCTCCGACACCGCGTAGAGCGCCGCGGGCGGCGTCAGCACCACCTCTTTGGACTGCAGTCGACGCAGCCCGTCGAGCAGGGCGTGACCGTCGACCCAAGGGCGCACCGCCGCGAGCCGCTCGCCAACGAACCCCACCTCGTCATCGCCCAGGGCGCGCGGGTTGCCCAAGGCTCGAGTCCGCGCCGAGAAGGCGGCCAGCGCCTCGGCGTGCGCCCGGTCGCTCGCCTTCGGGCTGTAGAGCCGAATGAGAACCGGGACGCCGCCCCCGTCGCCCACGCCGCGGTAGGACTCCCAGTAGGCGCCTTCTTCCACGTGCGCCAAGACGCGGTAGCGAATTCCCATGTCTCGCTCATTCCTAGCCGATGCGCGCCGCGCGCGTCGATGGGCCGCCCCGCCGCCTCAGTCGCTGAGCGAAAAAAAGTTCCGGGAGACCGAGTCCGGCTACGGTCGCGAGCCGTGCCGGCCTCGGACGGCTTCGAACACGAATCCGCACCACGGGCAGCGCCCGCGCGCGGCTTCGACCTCAAGCTTGCAGCCCGGACACCTCGGGCCGCGCGGCGCGGCCTTCTCGGAGGGGGCGCTGGGCGAGCGAACCTTGAGCAGGCGCTCCAGGCGGCTCACCCGCTCCTCGAGCGAGCGGAGTCGGTCGGCGCGAGCCCCGGCCGGGCGGGCCCCCCTTGTCGAGCGCTTGACCTCCGCCATCGACGTCCTCCGCGCCACCCCGCCCCTCTCGCGACTGTCGCACGCGCCCCCCCACGGGGCAAGAAAGGGCCCAGGGCCTCTTCGGGGTCGGGGCTCGTCCGCTGGTATCGCCGCGACCGCGCGTGCTACACCCAGCCTCGTCGACCCGAGGGATGCATGGCGATCAATCCAGCCGATCACCCGCCGGAACCCGAGCACCTCGAGGTCGACCTCGCGCAGGTCCTCGCGCACGGGCGGGGCGAGGTCCACCGAACCCGCCAGGTCTTCACCAACCGCAACCTGCGGATGGGGCGGATCGAGATGGTCGGTTTCGACATGGACTACACGCTGGCCATCTACCAGAAGCGGTCCATCGAGAAGCTCTCGTTCGACATGACCCTGGAGCGCCTCATCCGCCAGCGCGGCTACCCCGAGCTCGTCGCCCGGAGCCGCTACGACCACGCCTTCGTGCTGCGCGGGCTGGCGGTGGACAGGGCGACCGGCAACCTGCTCAAGATGGACCGTTACCGCCACGTCGGGCGCGCCTACCACGGGCGGCGCCGGCTCGGCTCCGACGAGAAGCGGGCGGTCTATCGCAACGAGAAGGTGAGCTTCAAGGGCGAGCGCTTCGCCTGGATCGACACGCTCTTCGCCCTGCCGGAGGCCTGCCTCTACGCGGAGATCATCGAGCTGCTCGAGGCCGACGGGCGCACCCTGGACTTCGACAAGCTCTACCTCGACATCCGCGAGTGCATCGACGAGGTCCACCGCGACGACAGCCTGAAGAGCCGGATCCGCGCCGACCTCGCCCACTTCGTCGTCCGCGACCCCGAGCTGGGTCCAGCGCTTCACAAGCTCCGCTCCGCGGGCAAGCGGCTCTTCCTGCTCACCAACTCGGCGTGGGACTACACCGACGTGGTGATGCGGTTCCTCCTCGACGGCTGCCTGCCCGAGTACCCGTCCTGGCGCAACTACTTCGACGTGGTGACCTGCGCGTCGCTCAAGCCGTCGTTCTTCGCCGACGGCAGGCCCTTCGTCGAGGTGGCCCCGGAGACCGGGGCGGTGCTGGGCGAGGCGCGCGCGCTGGAGCGCGGGCGCGTCTACGCGGGCGGGAACCTCTCCGACTTCGAGCGCCTCACCGGCATCGCCGGCGACCGCATTCTGTACGTCGGCGACCACATCTACGGCGACATCTTGCGGAGCAAGAAGAGCTCCCTCTGGCGAACCTGCCTCGTCATCGAGGAGCTCGAGGACGAGGTGGCCTACACCGACCGCCGCGCCCCGGAGATCTCCCGGCTGGCTTCGCTGGACCACCTGCGCGCGCGCCTCGACGACGAGGTCAACGGCCGCAAGGCCGCGCTCAATGCGCTCGAGCGCCGGCTGGAGCGCGAGGAGCTGGGCGACGGTGCTCGCGCCGCCCTGGAGGTGGAGCGCCGGAGCGAAAAGGCGGCGCTGGAGAAGCTGCGCCGAGCCCTGCGCGAGACCCTGGTGGAGGCCGACGCTCTCGAGGAGGACCTGGAGTCGGGCTTCAACGGCTGCTGGGGCCTGCTCTTCAAAGAGGGGACCGAGTTCAGCCGCTTCGGCGAGCAGGTGGAGCAGTACGCCTGCCTCTACACCAGCCGCGTCTCGAACCTTTTGCACTACTCGCCCATGCAGTACTTCCGGTCGCCGCGCGACTTCATGCCGCACGAGCGGTCGGCGCCGCGCGGTCCGGCGGACTACGGCGGCGTGCCGGACGACCAGAATCTCCTCGGCGACGAGCTCCTTTCGACCCAGCGGAACCCGCGTGGCAACCGACACCCCGCGCTCGTCCACTTCGGCGAAGTAGGCCACCTCCTCGCCGGCCCGGGTCCGACCCGCGGCCCGGACGCGCCACGGGGCCGACTGGTCGCGCCGGAGCGTGAGCGAGACGATCTCCGCCGGCCGCTCCGGGGAGAACTCCTGCTTCTCTATCTGCTCGCGCCGGCCCTCGACCAGGTCGCGCAGCTCGAAGGCGCGCGTGGCGCGGATGGGCTCGTTCGAAGGGAGCTCCGCGACGAGGGGCCGGTCGTCCTCCGAGCCTTCGATGGCGAGCTGGCCGCCCTCGCGCCACCGGGCGTCGAGGTCGCTCCAGGCGCCATCGCGGCTGACCGAGTAGCGGCCGGCCTCGAGGACCGCCGCCGCCGAGAGCCGCTCGACGCGCCCCACGTCTTCGGTGGAGAGCGCGCCGGGCCCGGAGGGAACGAGCGTGGCGGTGAAGGAGGCTTGCTCGAAGCCCTCCGGCGCGGCGGCGAAGAGCCGGGTCACGCTGAAGCCGATGAGCTCGCCCCCCAGGCGCAGCGCCATGAGCTGGGCCCAGCGGGGCTCGGACGCGGGCGCGCTCTCCTCGTCGCGAAGCGTCTCGACCAGGCGCTGAACCGCGCGGGTGAACGCGGCTCGATATCCGGCCCCGTCATGCGTGCATGCCACCGAGAGCTGCGGGTGCGCGAAGAGCGCGAGCTTGAACTCCCCTGCCTTGGCGGGCGAATCGCGGGTGAGGTAGAGCGCGTCGACGAAGAGCAAGGGGTTGCCCCCGACGGCCCGAAGGTCCACCGCGGCGATGGCGCGGACGTCGACCTGCTCGCGCAGCTCCTGCGCCACGCGGCGGACGTGGTCGGCCGCGTACAGCCGCGCGCGGTGCAGGCTGCAGCGAACGCGCTCGTCCGCGTCGGCCGCCAGCGCCAGCTCGACCATGGTGGGCCGGCCCGCCGCCACGTCCCATCGGACGGGGGCGGCGGAGAAGGCCCGGGCGCTGTAGCGCCCGTCGGGCGATGCGGTCTCGCGTTCCGGGGCCTGCGACTCGCGCTCGAACAGAGCGCGGACCGGACCGAGCGGCGCGGCGTCGATCCACCGGCCCATGCGCACTCGGGCGGGCTTGGGCGGGGGCTCGAATCGAGCGCCTATCGGCGCAGCCAGCGAGCCAGACCGCGAGCCCGAAGGCCATGGCCTTGGTCATTGGGCGGCTCCGTCAGAAGGCGCCCGTGAGCCCGATGGCAGGCCCGACGCCGTTCCATCCGACGATCGGCGAGACGCTGGGCGACGCCGCTCGCGGGCCTCCGAAGAGGTACAAAGCGGCGCTGGTGGCCGCCGCGGCGCCGCCCACGCCGAAGAGCAGGTTGGCAGCGGTGGCCTTGGCTCCGGCCGAGCGCACCAGCGCCGCCCCAGCCTCGCTGGTCACCGGTCCCTTGCTCCCGTCAAGGAGCGTTACCTGCGAGGCGATGGCCCGGTTCCGGTCGCGGACGCTCAAGCCGCCGACGACCCCGCCGGCGATGAGGACGGCCGCGCCGCCGGCGGCGGTCCAGACCGCCGCCTTCCGCGCGCCCGTCCAGGGTCTCGGCTCCACTGGCGGGCCCGAGCGCTCCCCAACGCCAGCGATGGGCGGAGGCGGCGGCAGAGGCAGCGGCGGCGCGCGCTCTGCGCCCGCGGCGGACTCCGCCGGTTGCTCCTCCATGACCCCGGTGATGACGTTGTTCTTCAGGTCGACGCGCACCACCGTGGCGCGGGCGAAGCGCACGTCGACGAAACGGTCGAAGTCGGAGAAGCCGACCTTGACGAACTTCAGCGCGTGCTTGCCCGGGGAAACGTCCGCCAGGGGCGCCTTGAGCGGCGACCTCCCCGCAGGCTTGCCGTCCAAAAAGATGTCCACGCCCGGCTCGGCGATGTCCAGGTCGATGGTCCCGACGTACATCCGGGGCAAGAGCAGCTCCGTGGCGGCGGCGCGCACAGGGTCGATGAGGGCTTCCCGCTCACCCGAGAGCGTCTTTGTGACCCGCGCCTCCTCTCGGGCGCCGCGCACGCCGATGAGCTTCAGGTCGACTGAGTACGCCTCGGCAACCCCGGCGACGGTGCCCCAGACGACCTCGTCCGCCCCGAGCTTCGCCCCAGCGGCGGCGAGGCACTTGGCGTCTCCCCGGCAGCGGCCGCCGACGAGCGCCCCCGCCTTGGCGAGGTCGAGGATGGCGACGCCCGGGAGCTTGCCCGCCTCGGCGCGGAGAAACCCGAGCAGGCTGGCGGCGACGTCCTCCTCGACCCCCAGGTTGCGCAGCGGATAGACGACGACTCGCCGGCTCGCCGGCGGGCCCGCTGCGGCCGCAGGCGCAGAGAGCGCCGCGCCGCACCAGAGCGTCAAGGCCAAACAGCCTCTCCAACGAGCACGCGCGGGGGCAAGCAGGTCCATAGCGATCTCAGAATGTGATTGAAAATCTTGGCCCCCGCAACCGAATTACAGCCCGCCCATCCCGTCCTCGCTGACGCCGGAGCTGGCCTGCGGTGGGTCGGACATCCCCAGCCCGCTGGCGAATCCCATGGCCTGGGCGCGAACGAACGGGATGAGCAAAGCGCGCGCACCGAGGCGAAACACCCGCGCGGTGAGCGGGGTGAAGAGGCCGCCGCCCAGCACATAGCCGATGCCCGCGGCCGCCAGCAGGGTGCCCCATGGGCGCTGCTCCATCCGCGCCCTGAGATCGAGCGCGCGGCGGAGCTCGTCGGCGGCCCCGCGGAGCTCGTCGAAGAGGGCCGAGGTCTCCGATCGGATTGCCCGGGAGTGCCGCAACACTTCATCCACGTGATGGTCGGTGCCTTCCATGGCGCGCCTCGTCCCCGCTTTCAGCGCCGCGACGCGAGCCGGCCAATCAGGAAACCCAAACCCGCGGCGCACAGGAGCGCGGTCCCGGGGCTCTCGCGCATGAGCTGCAGCGCCCGCTGATTCCAGGCGGACAGCGTCTCCCTGGCCCGCTCGATGGCCGGCTCCAGGCGCTCTTCGGCCGCGTCGACCACGCCGCCCGCGGCCCCGCCCACTTCCCCTCGAACCTCGCCGTCCATCAGGCCCTCCTTCAGCTCCGCTCGAAACGAGCCCGCCTCGCGCGGCTCCCCCTCTGCCGCGCGAGGCGGGCCCAGGACGCTTACCCTCAAGGCCGCCCGACGGGCGAGCGCTCAGGCGGGAGCGCGCCGATAGCCGAGCCAGACCCCCGCCGCGAACGCGGACGCCAGGAACCAGAGCGCCCTGCGGCGGTACCAGGCGCGCCAATCGGTCGCGGCGCTCACGCGCTCGCGCAGGGCGAGCACCGAGTCCGCGATCTGCGCCCGCGCGCGGTCGATCTCCTCCTGAATCTCCCTCGGATCGCGCGCCGCCCGCCTCGTGACATTTTCTGGCATCGCCTCGCCCCGCACAAAGAGGAGCACTCGAGGCGCGAGGTTCAAGGCTCCCGCCGAAATGGGTGGGCGCGGACGGCAGGCCTAGAAGCCGGAGGCGAGGTCCTCGTAGGCTCGCCTCATGAGCTGCGCCGCGAGCCGGCGCAAAGCGAGCCGGCGGTTCGCCTCGAGCTCCAGGACGCAGCCGGCGTTCGCCGGGCTGTAGGCGAGCGAGCCCCCGGTCGACGCGCAGTCCACCCCGGGCGCGTAGTCCTCGAAGCCCGATTCGGGGAACTCCACGAGCTTCTGGGACCCTCGAAAGACGCTCACGACGGCCGCCGCGGTCACGCGGTAGGTGGAGACCTTGGAGAGGGGGGAGTTGTTCTCGATGGTAATGACGGAGATGCCCTGCTGGGTCGCCACCTGGGTCACCGCACCCTCGACCCGGGCGTCGGACGCCTCGCCCCCCTCGCGGCCCGCCCGGGCGAGCTCTTGCCGGAGCGCCGCGGTGAAGTACGCGTCCACCTCCGGCTCGGCGGTCCGGTTGACGAAGACCCCGACGAAGAGCGACCGAGCCTTCCCGGGCAGCTCGCCGCCACCCGCGGTGAAGCGGTAGCCGCACGCGGGGAGAAGAAGGGCCAGCGCCCACCCGAGCGATGTCGAACGCATGCGCGCCTCTGCCCTTCGCGACTAACCGACGACGAAGTTGATGAGCCGCCTCGGGACGAACACCACGCGCCGAAGGGTCTTGCCGGAGAGGTGGGAGGCGACTTTGGGGTCGCTCAAGGCGGCCGCCTTGACCTCCTCCTCGGTCGCGTCCACCGGGACTTCGACTTGCCCGCGCAGCTTGCCCAGCACCTGCACGGCGTACACGACTGCGTCCTCGGCCGCCAGCGCCGGGTCGAACCCGGGCCACTCTCGGGCCTGGAGGCTCTGCTTCGCGCCGTACTCCTGGGCGATCTCCTCGGCGAGGTGGGGCGCGAACGGCGAGAGCATGACCGCGATGAGCCGCACCGCCTCCGCCGAGGCCGCCTGCTCGGCGGCGTTCGCCGGCGCGGGCAGCGGCGTGAGGAAGTTCACGAGCTCCATGATGCGGGAGATGGCGGTGTTGAACGAGAGCCGCTCGACATCCAGCGTCACCTGCTTGAGCGCCTTGTGCGCCGCCTTTCGAATGGCCAGCGCCTGCCCGGTCTCACCGCCGAGCTGCGTGGACGAAGCCCAGGCCCGGTGCATGTACGCGAGCCGCCAGACGCGGGACAGGAACCGGTTGCAGCCCTCGACCTGAGCGTCGGACCAGTCGATGTCCTTTTCCGGCGGGCCAGCGAACATGACGAATGTGCGCGCCGCGTCGGCGCCGAAGCGGCGGACGATCTCCGAGGGGCTGACCACGTTGCCCCAGCGCTTGGACATCTTTCGCCCGTCGGGCCCGTTGACGATGCCCTGCGTGACCAGCCGCCGGACCGGCTCGTCGACCTGGCTGAGCCCCATCTGGTGCATCACCTTGGTCCAGAAGCGGAAGTAGAGCAGGTGCATCACCGCGTGCTCGGGGCCGCCGACGTAGACGTCCACGGGCAGCATCCGCTTCGCCTCGGAGGCCTCGAAGGGCGCCGACTCGCAGCGCGGCGACAGGTAGCGCGCGAAGTACCAGGACGAGTCGACGAAGGTGTCCATCGTCTCGACCTCGCGGCGCGCCGGCCCGCCGCACTTCGGACACGAGGTCTGGACGAACTCGGGCACCTTCGCCAGCGGCGGCTCGCCGCGCCCGGTGAGCACCTTGGCGACGTCGATGGCCGGCAGGCGCACGGGCAGGTCGGTGTACGGGACAGAGATGCCTTCGTGCTTCGGGTCGCAGCGCTCGCAGTAGACGATGGGGATGGGCGTGCCCCAGTACCGCTGCCGCGAGAAGCCCCAGTCGCGCTGGCGGTAGGTGACCGCCTTCCCGCCGAGCTTCTTCTGCTCGAGCGCCGCAGCGATTTGCGCGCGGGCCTCCGCCGAGCCGAGGCCGGTGAACTCCGCCGATTCCGCCAGCGCGCCGTCGTCGCCATAGGCGGCGGTGAGCTGGTCGGCCGAGAGCGGCGCTCCGGCGCCGGGCGCCGGCTGGACGACGACCTTGACGGGCAGGCCATACTTCTTGGCGAACTCGAAGTCGCGCTGGTCGTGCGCGGGCACGCTCATCACCGCGCCCGTGCCGTAGTCCGAGACCACGAAGTTCGCGGCCCAGACCGGCACCTTGGCGCCGGTGAGCGGGTGGACGGCGTGGGCGCCGCTGAAGACGCCCTCCTTGTCGGGCTCCTCGCCGTTCTTCTGCGAGGCCGCCTTCCTCTCCTGCTCCGCGGCGAAAGCCCGGACGCGCTCGGCGGTCTCGGCCGTGACCAGGTCGCCCATCATCGGGTGGTCCGGAGCGACGACGACGTAGGTGACGCCGAAGAGCGTGTCGGCGCGCGTGGTGAAGACCTCGAGCGCGCGGTCCTTGCCCCAGATCTGGAATTGGATCTGCGCGCCCTCGGACTTGCCGATCCAGTTGCGCTGCATGGAGGTGACGCGCTCCGGCCACTCGGTGAGCCGGTCCAGGTCCTGGAGGAGCCGCTCGGAGAAGGCGGTGATGCGGAAGGCCCACTCCGGCATCCGCTTGATGACCACCGGGTCGCCCGAGCGCTCGCAGGTCCCGTCCTTGAGCACCTGCTCGTTGGCGATGACCGTGGCGCAGCCGGGGCACCAGTTGACGCGGCTCATGCGCCGGTAGACGAGGCCCATCTCCCGCATTTTGAGGAAGAACCACTGATTCCAGCGGTAGTACTCGGGGTCGCTGGTGTTGAGCTCCCGGCCCCAGTCGTACGAGTAGCCGACCGACTTCATCTCGGCCTTGAAGTGGGCGACGTTCTCGCGGGTGCGCTCGGCGGGCTGGCGCTTGTCCTTGATGGCCGCGTTCTCGGCGGGCAAGCCCAGCGCGTCCCAGCCCATGGGGTGCAGGACGTCGTAACCCTTCATGCGGTAATAGCGGGCGAGCACGTCGCCGATGAGGTAGCAGCGCACGTGCCCCATGTGCATCTTGCCGGACGGGTACGGGAACATCTCGAGCACGTACCGCTTCTCGCCGCGGCCCTTGAGGCGGAAGAGCCCCTCCGCCTCCCAGCGGTCCTGCCACTTGGGCTCGATGGATTTCGGGTCGTAGCGCTCTTCCACGGCGGCTCTCCTTGAGAGGCTCTCGCAGGGCGCTTCACGAAGCACCCCTTTCGACGAGAGCGGCGGCGCCCTGGTGGGAGCGCCGCGCTCGTCTTATAGGCGAGGCCGCCGGGAGACGGCAATCAGGACTCGTAATGGGCCAGCAGGTCGGCGAAGCGCTCCGCCGCCGACTTGCAGGCTGCCGCGTAGCTCGCCTCGGTGACCTTCAGGCGATCGCACGCGGCGGCGGCGCCGTTCGCCCCGGAGTCGTCGGGCGCGGAAGCCCCCTTGACGGTCTTGGCCATGAGGTTGGCCACGCAGACCGCGTCGCAGATGCTCTCGCCGCAGCGCTCGGGCGTGTGGTGGTAGATGATTCCCCGCATGACGAGCTCGGGCAGGTTCCAGTGCTGGGCGATGAGCCCGCCCAGCTCGGCGTGATGGGTGTTCAACAGCTCGATCTCGCTCTGCAGCCGGGTGAGGTGGTGCTCGGCCTGGAGCTTCACCATCAGCGCGGTGACCTGCGGCGGCAAGAAGCGCGAGAGGACCAGCTTGCCGACGTCATGCAGCAGCGCCGCCGTGAAGGTCTCGGGCGGCAGCTGCAGCGGCGAGACCCGGCCCAGGTCCTCGACCGAAATGGCCGCGGCCACCGAGTGGCGCCACAGGCCTTCTTCGGCGAAGCCGTATTCCGGCAGCGCCTGCTGCAGCCGGCCGCGCACCTCCGTCGCGACCGCCATCGCCAACACGGTCCCGGAGCCCAGGCGAATCACCGCGTGCTTGACCGTGGTGATGGGCGAGGCCGCCGCGCTCGCCGCCGAGTTGGCGATGCGCAAAACCCTCACCGTGAGCGCTTGGTCGTAGGTGACGGCCTCGACCAGCTCCTCGACCGAGGTCTCGCTGAAGCTCACGATGGACGCCAGGCGCTGGACCGTGGGCGACAGGGGCTCGAGGTCTCGCGCTTTTTTGAAGATGGGGTCGAGGTCGATCACCGAAGCGCCTCCGAAAGGGTCCACATCGCCCCGGCCTCGCACGCCTTCGTGGGAGAGGTCGCCGGGAAGTCCTCGCAACGACGGGCATCCGCCGGCCCGGGGCCGCGCCCACCCACTGATTCACCGTTCACTGCGCGGCCCAAAACCGCTACTCGAACTGCGTCAGGACGCCCAGGAGCCGCTGGCCCACGGCCGCGCTGAGCTCCGCGAGCACTTCGGGGCTCATCCCCAGTCGCTCGAGCGACGCCGCCGGGTCCTCGGGATGAATCGCCTGCGGCACCGGGGCGAGTCGCACCGCTTTGGCCACCTCGTTGGCGACGCAGACCACGTCGCACACGGCCGAGCCACCGAGCTCCGGCGCGTGATGGTGCGCGATGCCGCAGACGATGCCCTCGGGCAGCCCCCAGTGCTGGGCGATGAGCCCTCCGAGCTCGGCGTGCTGCACGCCGAGCAGCTCGGCCTCTGCCTGCAGGCGCGTGAGGCCGCCCTCGCCCTGCCCCCGGGCCAGGAGCGCCAGCATCTCGGGGTCCAGATACCGGGCCAGGACCAGCTTGCCCACGTCGTGGAGCAGCGCGGCCGTGAACGCCTCTGCCGGCATGGGCACGGCGCTCCGGCGCTTGATCTCGTCGGTGGCCAGCGCCGCCGCCACCGAGTGCCGCCACAGCCCGTCTTCGGTCATCCCGTACTCGGGCAGCGGCTCGCGCATGCGGCGCCGCACGCCGCCCGCCACCGCGATGGCCAACACCGTGGCGTGACCTACCCGCACCACCGCCTGTGCGACGGTCTTGATGGGCGTCACCGAAGCGCTGAGCACCGAGTTGGCGACCCGCAAAAGCCTCGCCGTCAGCGCCTGGTCGAGCGACACCACCGAGACGACCTCTTGGGTGTCCACCTCCTTGCGCGCGACGACCGCCGCGAGCCTCGAGGCACTGGCCGGCAAGGGTTCCAGGTCTCGCGACTTGGCGATCAGGCCGTTCAGGTCGATCAAGAAAGGCACCTCACGACAGCCCTCCCGCGAATGCACCTCACACGTTGTGCAATCCACAAGCCAGGTTTGTCGATTGGGCCCTCCGGCGAGCGTCGACCCGCCCTTCGACCGGCCAAGGCTCGGGCCGCTTGACCAGCGTCGCGAAAGGTGACGAGCATGCGCGAATCGCCGTGCCTGACTCGCCCTCCCTCCACGACCCGTACGCCTCTCTCCGATTTGGAGCGTACCGCGCCTTTCTCGCGGCGATGGGCGCCGTCTTCGTGGCGACGCAGATCCAGAGCGCGGTCCTGGGCTGGCAGGTGTACGAGCTGACCGGGGACCCGCTGTCCCTGGGGTTCGTGGGCCTGGCCGAGGCGGTGCCTTTCCTGGCGCTCACCTTGGTCGGCGGCTGGCTGGCGGACCGGCTCGACCGGCGCCTGCTCTCGGTCGCGAGTCTCCTGGCGGTGGCGGCGAGCAGCGCCTGGCTGCTGCTTATGTCTCTCGACCCTTCGCACCGCGCGCCGCCGGTCTACCTCTACGGCGCGCAAGCCGTCGCGGGCCTGGGCCGCGCCATCTTCCGGCCATCGACGGCGGCGCTGGGTACGGAGCTGGTCCCGCCCGCGCACTACCACAACGCCGTCACGTGGCGCTCGTCCGTCTTCCACGTGGCCATGGTCGTGGGCCCGGCGGCCGGGGGCGGGCTCATCGCCGCCGGTGGGCCGAGGCTGGCGTACGGCGTGGTGCTGGCGCTGTCCATCGCCGGGCTGGCGATGCTCAGCGCGGTCGGGCACAGGCCCCGCCCGGTGGCGGCCTCCACCGGCCTGCTCCGAGGGCTGGGCGAGGGGGTTCGATTCGTCTTTCGGCAGCCGCTGCTCCTGGGCCCCTTGAGCCTGGATCTCTTCGCGGTTCTCTTCGGCGGCGCCGCCGCGATGCTGCCCGTCTTCGCGCGCGACGTCCTCCAGGTCGGCGAAGTCGGATTCGGCCTGCTGCGAGCGGCGCCGGCGGTGGGCTCGGTTCTCATGTCGTTGGCTCTGGCGAGGTTCGGCCACCTGCGCCGCGCCGGTCCCATCCTGCTCTGGAGCGTGGCCTTCTTCGGGCTGACCTGGATCGCCTTCGCCGTCTCTCGCTCTTTCGCGCTGTCCCTCGCCCTGCTCGCCCTCGGTGGCGCCTTCGACAACGTCTCGGTGGTGCTGCGCGCCACGCTCGTCCAGACCTTCACGCCGCAGGACATGATGGGCCGCGTCTCGGCGGTGAACGGCTTCTTCATCGGCTCCTCGAACGAGCTGGGGGCTTTCGAGAGCGGGGCGGCGGCGCGCCTCTTGGGCGTGGTGCCATCGGTGGTGTTCGGAGGCCTCGCAACGCTCGCCACGGTGGGGCTCGTCTCCTGGCGAGTCCCCGAGCTGCGACGGCTGCAGCGGATAGCGCCGGAGTCGGGCGGCCAGCGCGCGACGGAGCCGAGCGAGGCGCCGGCGGCCGTCAGGTCCGCCAAGCGATAGCGCGCCAGGCGCCGAGGCCGAAGCGCGATGGAGACCGGCGCGGCCGCCGGTCAGGGAGCCCCTCCGAGCCTCGGCCCCGCCTGCCTCGCGCGAGTCGAGAGCCAAGCTCCCAAGGCGGCTCTCAGCGCCGCCCTTCGACCTCGCCGCGCATGAAGGCGTTCAGCTCGGCGTTGGGCGCGGCGTCGGCGAGCGCAGCGAACGTGGCCTGCGCGCCAAGACGTGGCGCGAGCCGGTGTAGACGAGCACCGAGGCGAATACCAGGCGGAGCGACGCCTCGCTCAGGCGGACGGCGAGGCTGCCCCCGGCCCACGTCCCGACGAGAATGCCGGGCACGAGCCCCGGCAACAGCTCCTTCGCCACATTCCCGAGCTTCCAGTGCTGGTGCGCGCCCGCAGCCCCCGCCGGGATCATGGCGAGCAGCGAGGTGCCCTGGGCGCCGAGCTGCGGAAAGCCCGCCAAGAGAACCATGGAGGGCACCATGAGGCTCCCGCCGCCCACGCCCATCATCCCTGCGAGGAAGCCCGCCAGGCCGCCGGTGGCGACGAAGACCGCCAGCCGCAAGAGGCCCGCCGCCGGCTCCCCCGACGCCGCGAGATAGGGCTTGCCCATTAGCAGCACCGTCACCCCGAGCATGAACGCCCCGAAGGCGCGCTTGAGCTTCCACTCGGGGAGCGCGTGCGCATAGCGGGCGCCGATTCGAGCGGTCGCCACGGCCGGGGCCGCGAGGCTCATGGCGGCGACCAGATCGACGGCGCGGTGCGACGCGTAGGTCGCCGCCCCGGCGAGGCCGGTGAAGATCAGGGCGAAGAGGCTCGTCCCGTGTGCCTCGCGCTGCTTCAGGCGCGCCAGGCGGACCATGAGCGGGATCATCACCACGCCGCCCCCGAGGCCGACCAGGCCTCCGAAGAGGCCGGCCGCGAGGCCGATGGCCAGGCTGCCGAGGAAGCGCTTCACGGTCGGCGACATGCGCGGCCTCTCGGGGCGGAACGTCATGGCGCGAAGCTCTCCGCGAGGTGCTGGGATCCGTAGGCCTGGTATCGCGCGACGGGCGAGCGCCAGCACTCCGGCGGCGAGCCTTGCTTGCGACAGAGCTGCGCCAGGAACTCGGCGGGCTCCGGCAGCTCCTGCCAGACCTCGGGCAGGAAGGTCGAGCGGCGGCGCTCGTATTCCAAAATGATCCCCGGCTTGGTCTCGCCGAGCTGGGCGAGCAGCGACTCCGGCGCCAGGGCCGCGAGGGGCCGCGGCTTGTCGAGGACGGAGATGGACAGCGAGAGCTGCCCAAGCTCCTCCGGCCGAACCGGCTCGAAGCGCGCGTCGTGGAGCGCGGCGTTGGCGGCGTTCTGGATCACGTCCTCGGCCAAGGGCTGATGCGCCTCCAAGGTGCCGATGCAGCCTCTGAGCGCCCCCGCCTCGCGCAGCGTGACGAACGCCCCTCGCTCGGCGAAGAGGCGCGGGAACCGCGCCGCGAGCTCCGGCGGCGCCTTTGCCGGGCGCTCGCCGCGGACCGCGGCCGCCAGCGCGCGCCGCGCGAGCCCGGTCAGCGCCGCCGACTCGTCCGGGAAGAGCTCGAACCGATCTTCGTAGACCAGCGCGCCGTAGCCCACGACCCGGGACTTGTCGCCGCTCGCGTCCCCCGAGTTCGCGTAGGTGACGAGCCGCGGCGTGAGCGCCAGCCGCGCGCCGAGCTCGGTCATGGCGAGAAGGACCTGCGTGGCGTCGGTGTCGCAGCCCTCCACCGCCTCCGCGTCGGCGCGCGCCAGCGCCGCGAGGCAGGCGCGGTCGCGAGAGACCGCGACGTCGTACGGGTGGTAATGCGACAGATCGACGCTGAAGACGAAGACGGTGCGCCCGTCGTCCAGGCGCGCCAGCTCGGAGGCGAGCCGCCCCGCCTCGGACCGGTCGAGCGCGCCCACCACCAGTGGGACGATCTGGAAGGGCTTGCCCTGGTTCGCCTCGCGCAGGAACGGCAGCTCCACTTCGATGATGTGCTTCGAGTGCGCCTCGGGCGCTTCGGTGAACCCCGGCTTCGACAACAGCTGCGCCTCGACCGGAGCCACCTCCACCTCGAGCCCCGGGACCGCGTAGTGCGTGGCGCGATCGACGGCCGCTCCTCGGTAGTCGAGCCCCGAAGTGTGATTGCCGGCGACGATGACGGCTCGGGTGAAGCCGGGCGAGAGCTGCCGGAACGAGGCTGCGGCCACGGCGCCGGAGAAAACGTAGCCCGCGTGAGGGACCAACACGGCCTTGACGCGCGCGGTCGCCACTTTCGGCGCCGCCGCGACGAGCTCCTGGACGGCCGCGTGAAGCTCCTTGGGGTCGCCCGGGTAGAACCGGCCGGCGACGGTCGGCGCCCGCACCCGCTTCCCTGCAGCGCTTGGGGACGCGGCGCCGGCGGTGCGCTGGCAGGCGCAGACAAGCAGCAGGAGGGCCGAGGCGCGCGCGTTCATGCGAAGACTCCGGCGATGGTTGCGCTGCAGGGACAGCGGACGCGCCGGCTTTTCGCGCCAGCGCTCCCCTCGAGGGCGACGCGTCCCAGGAGCTCGTTGCGGGTCGTGGACGAATCCCTCGCGCTCGACGACCCGCCGGCCGCGGATGGGGCATCGGGTGCGATTGCCAGGGCGTCGGGCACGTTCCCCAAATAGACGAACTGGAGTCCTTCGTCGAGGGCGCGCTGGCGAGCCTGCTCCATGGTGGACGCCGCAGTGGGCGGCGGGGCCTCTCGGTCCACCCGTCCTTAGCGCCCGGGCGAGGTCGGCGGGGGATCATCACCTGGCGCACCACGTGGCCGGGCCGGGTTGGCGAGATATCCCAGGTCTGGCAATGGAGGCAGCGCGCGACAGGCGAAGAGCGAGGCGATTACTGCGCGGCGATCTGGCTGAACAGCTCGCTCACGTCCGGCGCGAGGCCGGGCAACTCCGGAAGCGGCGGCAGGCGCTGCCCCGCCCCATGGCGGTTCTCGCCGCCCGCGGTGACGACGACGACTTCGCGGGTCTCTGGGATGACGACCCAGACGGCCTGCGCTCCCGCCTCGAGGTACCAGAGCGCCTTCTCCTTGATGAGCGATTCCGGCTCGTCCTCGCCGCAGACCTCCACGGCCAAGACGGGCGCGGCGCGCCGCAGCCGGCCGGTGTAGCGACCGAGGTCGCTTCGCCGCCAGATCGCCGCGTCGGCGGCTCGGGTCGCCCCGAGCAGGTGCATGCCTGCCTCGTTCGTCCCGAGCACGAACTCTGGGTGCGCACGAGTCCAGGTCCCCAGGGTGATGACCACGTCCGTGACGGTGTCCTGCTGCCGATCGCCGCAGGGGGGCATGTAGAGCAGTCTCCCGCCGACATACTCCAGGCGGCCAACGGGCCGAGGCCACGTCTCCAGGCGCGTGGAGCTGAATCCCTCGGGCGGACGCAGCTCCACAGGGAAGCGCACCGCGCGCGGCAAGGTGATGGAGTCCTGATACATTTCGCTGACGGTCATTCGACCTCGATGTTGCCACCCGGCCCCGTACCCTCGCAACTCTTGCCCCCGCACTCCCCCGCCCTCCGCGGGCGCTCGAGCCCTCCCTGCGTTGGCCAGCCTAAGGATCGGACCTGCTCTTCCACAGGCCCGCTTGTTCCCATCCCGCTGCCCCACTACGATTCCCCGCCCCGCCCTCGGGCGGGAGTCGCCCGACCCCAAGGCGCCGCCCAAGAACGAGCCCGAAGCGACAGAGGAGAGACCCCATGGCCGAGCACGTCTATGTCGCCGACATCGGCAAGCACGACGGCAAGGAAGTGACGCTGAAGGGCTGGCTCCACAACCGCAGCTCGAAGGGCAAGCTCCACTTCCTTCAGGTGCGCGACGGCACCGGGATCATCCAGTGCGTCGTCTTCAAGGGCGACGTGGACGAGGCGACCTTCGTCGAGGCCGACCACCTTCCGCAGGAGACGTCGCTCGAGATCACGGGCGCTGTGCGGGCCGACAAGCGCAGCCCCTTGGGCTTCGAGCTCGGCGTCAAGTCCCTGAAGGTCGTGGCCAAGCCCACGGCCGAGTTCCCGCTGGGCCACAAGGAGCACGGCGTCGCCTTCCTCATGGAGCAGCGCCACCTGTGGCTGCGGAGCGCCCGGCAGACGGTCATCCTGAAGGTGCGCCACTCCATCATCAAGGCCGTCCGCGACTACTTCGACAGCCACGGCTTCACCCTCTTCGACGCGCCCGTCCTCACGCCCGCCGCCTGCGAGGGCACGAGCACGCTGTTCGAGGTCCCCTACTTCGACCTGGGCTCGGCGTTCCTCACCCAGTCCGGACAGCTCTACGGCGAGGCGGGCGCGACGGCGCTCGGGAAGATCTACGTCTTCGGGCCCACGTTCCGCGCCGAGAAGAGCAAGACTCGCCGCCACCTCACCGAGTTCTGGATGGTCGAGCCGGAGGTCGCCTTCATGGACCTCGCCGGCGATATGGACCTCATGGAGGACTTCGTCACGACGGTGGTGCAGACGGTCGTCGCCAAGCACGAGCGCGAGCTCGCGACCGTCCTCGAGCGCGACGTGAGCGTCCTCAAGCGCGTCCAGAAGCCCTTCCCTCGCATCACCTACGCCGAGGCCATCGAGCGCATCCAGAAGGCGGGCCACGCCATCCAGTGGGGCGACGACATCGGCGGCGACGAGGAGACCCTCCTCGCCAACCAGTTCGACCGCCCGGTCTTGGTGCACCGCTTCCCGGCGCAAATGAAGGCGTTCTACTTCAAGAAGGACCCGGCGGACGCGAACCTCGCCCTGGGCTGCGACATGCTCGCCCCAGAGGGCTACGGCGAAATCATCGGCGGCGGCCAGCGCGAGGACGACTACGCCACCCTCGTGGCGTCCATCGAGAAGGCGGGGCTGCCGCCGACGGCGTTCGACTGGTACCTCGACTTGCGCCGCTACGGCAGCGTGCCTCACGCCGGGTTCGGCCTCGGCATCGAGCGCACCGTGGCTTGGATCTGCGGGCTGCACCATGTCCGCGAGACCATCCCGTTCGCCCGGATGATGGAGAGGCTGAGCCCCTGACCGGCCACGGCTCGTGTTCAGCACTCGACGGCCGGCGCGTCCTGAGGCGATACTGAAGTCCGCTCCTCTGGGGAGCTCCCTTCTCGAGGTCTTCGCCGCCCATGCCATCGTTGGACTCGACTCGCCGCCCGCCGCGCGCGCTCGCGCTGGCGCTTCTCGCTCTTCCCTATGTCTCCGCCTCGGCTCGCGCCGAAGAGCCCGCCCCCACCGACGCGCCCGCGCCGGCCAAGACGGCTCCCTCGACCGCGACAGTCGACGACCAGGCCCGTTTCCTGGCCGGCCTCCCGGTGTCCGACGCCTCGGTGCTCCGCGCCCTCGAGCAGAGCAAGTCGTTCGAGGAGCATGCCCGCGCCACGGGAAAGGACTGGGAGCTGTTGGAGAAACGGCGCCTCAACCCAATGCGCTCGTGGGCAGCGGCCGCGCTCTGGCCGCACATGAAGCCCGACGCCGCCACCTTCTACTTCTTCGCCGGGCCCGATTACGTCAGCGTCGGCGAGCTCTACCCCGAGTCGCCCACCTACCTGCTGTGCGGCCTGGAGCCCATCATCGACCTTCCCGCGTTGGAGCTCTTGCCGGCCGAGCACCTGGACGGCGCGCTCTCCAACCTGCGCCGGTCGCTGCGCACGACGGTCCTCGCCAGCTTCTTCAAGACGAACGACATGGCGGTGGACTTCCGGCGCACCGAGCTCAAGGGCGTGCTGCCGCTGCTCTACTTCTTCCTCGCTCGATCGAACGCGCACATCGAGGAGAGCCAGCTGGTGGAGGTCGACCCCGCCGGGCAAATCCGCGACCGAACCGGAGCGCCGGCCGCCGACGCCGTCGCCGGCGTGCGAATCCGCTTCAAGCGCGCCGGCCATGACAAGCCCCAGGAGCTCTACTACTTCCAGCAAGACCTCGAGGACAAAGCGGTCGCGCAGAAGCCGGGCTTCTTCACCTTATGGAAGAACCAGGCGCCCGCGAACAGCTTCTTGAAGGCGGCGTCTTTCATCCTCCACAATGGCCGCTTCCTCGAGACGCGCCGCTTCCTCTTGAGCAACAGCTCCACCCTGCTCCAGGACGACTCCGGCGTGCCTTTCTGGACCTTCGCGAAGAAGAGCTGGGACTTCTATCTGTTCGGAAGGTACTTCCAGCCGCACAAGCCCTTCGAGAAGGCCTATCAGAAGGACCTCGAGGCCGCGTTCGCCGCGGCCAAACCCGCTCCCCTGCCCTTCACGACCGGCTATCGTCTCGCGGGGGAGTCGAACCTGGTCCTCGTGGTTCGCAAAGGCGAAGAGGCGCCAGCGGTTTCCGGGGCGGACCAGCAGAAGCCGTAGCAACGCTCGCCGCCGCGCGAACCCAGAAGTCATCGGCGCGGCGGGGGGCGACTCTCTTGCCGCCGGGCGATGGACTCCGCGGAACCCTTCAGGCGCGCGGCGGTTTGATGCCGCAGGCCAGGTTCATGTGCGTGACCATCAGGAAGGTGCCGAGGCGAGCTCGAAGCGAGCGCACCTCGCTCTCAAGGCTCGATTCAACCGGAGGTGGGGCCTTCCGAAGCGCGACCTCCTCTCCCCTCACGCCGCCTGGGCCACCCGGCTCTGCTCCGCGAGCACCCGCACCGGCAACACCATGGCGTTGAGCCCGGCGAACTGAAGGCGGCGCTGGACCTGGAGCGCCGTCTCGTTGTGCAGCAGCCGCTGGAACCAGCCCTCCTTCTGGAACACGAGCTTGCCCGCGAAGAAGACGGCGTTCGGGTACTCCGCGGCCACCTGCACGCAGAGCCTCTCGGCCTCCTGCACGACCTCGGTGCCCACGGCGATGCGCCCCGTCGCGCCGAACCCGAGCCGGCGCGCGAGCTGGACGTACTGCTCCACCGACGTCTCGGCGGCCTTCTGGATCCGCTCCACCTCCTCGTGCCCCTTCATGGACGCCGCGTCGACCACGCCGATGCTCATGAACACGAAGTTCTTGTAGTGGCCGCGGAAGATCCGCTGCACGGTCAGGAGCGCGTGCACACCGAGCCCGCCGTATCCGCCGACGAGCAGCACCGCGACGGGGGCCTTCGGGTCCGGCAGGCGCGCCTCCGGCGGCGCCCCACCGCTCGGCGGCAGCGCCTCCAGCACGTCGTCGAGGCGGGCCAGGTTGTCGCGCACCGCCGCGTAGTGCCGCCGGATGAGCAGGCAGAGCGCCACCAGGGCCGAGGTCACCAGGAGGGTCACCCAGCCGCCCTCGCCGAACTTCTCCACGATGCTCACCGCGAGGATGGAGACGCACAGGAGCAGGCCAATCGCGTGAATGGAGATGGGCCGGAGCCAGTTGCCGCTCTTTCGGCGCTGGAGCCAATAGCGCACCATGGCGAGCTGCGACAGCGAGAAGGTGACGAACACGTTGATGGAGTACATGAGGACCAACGTGCTCGTGTCGCCGTGCGTGTAGAGCAGGGTCACCGCCGATGCCGCGGAGATGATCACCACGCCGTCCTGCGTGACCAGCCTGTCCGAGAGCTGCCCGAACCGGTGCGGCAGCCAGGAGTCGTTGGCCATGTTCGACATGACCCGCGGCCCGTCGATGAAGCCGGCCTGCGCCGCGACGAGCAAGAGCGCCGACTCGAACACCAGGGTCAGCACGACGTAGACGTGCCCGAAGCTCCCCCAGCGGCCAGCCACGGCCTCCGCGAGCACCGCGTTCAAGGTCTTGTTCGGCTCGGCGTGGGCGTGCACCAGCAGGTATCCCAGCATGATGCCGCCCGCGGTGAGCGCGAGCGATACCGCCATGTAGACCATGGTCCGCTTGGCGGTATGCACCTTGGGCTCGCGCATGATCTGCAAGCCGTTGGAGACCGCCTCAATGCCGGTGAACGTCCCGGCGCCCATGGAGTAGGCGCGCACGAAGAGGGTCGCCAGGCCGACCAGTCCCAGAGTCGACGCGCCCTGCTTGAAGCCCGAGCTCACCTCGTGGACCCTCCCGCCGAGGTCTCCGCCGTGGGTGAACAGCATTCCGACCAAGAGAACGACGTGGGTGACGACGAAGCCCATGAAGATCGGCGCCAGGGCGGTGACCGACTCCTTCACGCCGCGCAGATTCAGGACCATGAGGACGATGAGCAGCGCGAAGGTGAACGGCAGCTTGAGCGAGCGCCACCCGTCGGGCATCACGCTGAAGAACTGGTCCGCCGCGGAGGCGATGGAGACGGCGATGGTCAGGACGTAGTCCACCAAGAGCGCCGAGCCCGACACCAAGCCCACCCTGGGCCCGAGCAGCTTCGTGGCCACGACATAGCCGCCGCCGCCGAACGGGAAGTGCTCGATGATCTTCGAGTACGAGAAGGCGATGATGAAGACCGTGAAGGCGATGGCGGCCGCTAGCGCCACCGCCAGGTAGGTGTGCTGGCCGAGCGCCCGATACGCCTCTTCGGGGCCGTAAGCCGACGACGAGAGCCCGTCAGCGCCGAGCCCGACCCAGGCCAGCAGGGCGACCAGCGAGATCTCGTGAAAGGTGGAGGGATCCTGAAGGCTGCGCGGCTTTCCGAGAACCCACCGCCACAGCCTCGCGCCCGGGCTCGGTGAGCCGCTGGGCGCAGGTACGTCGTCGTTGGACATGTGCTCTCCTCGACACCTCCGGGGTTAGCTGACGGGCTCGGGCCGGGAAAGCTGCCCTACGCAAACTGCGCGACTCGCCCCAACGACCTGGTTCCCCCGGTCCCGCCGCGCTATGGGCGGGACTCGGCGCGCGGCATTCTTATCGCGCGCCGCCGAGCCGCGCAATCGTCGGCTGGGGGGCGGGGCCGCTCGCTGATGAAAGGTCGGGCGGGCTGCTGCTTCGCAGATTGCGGCGGGGCGAGCCATGGGTCCACCGTTTCAGACCGCGATTGCGCGAGCGACGCCCTTCATCCAAGATAGCTGCTTCCATCGGTCGAAGGCGGGCGGGCGTGCAGCAGGCGAAATTTTCGGAGATCTCACTCCAACGGGTGACGGCGCTGGTCGGTCCTTCCGGCAGCGGAAAGTCCGAGCTCTCGGTGGCTCTGGCGTTTCTGGCCGCGGGGTCGGCCCGGGTTGCGTTGGCGGACCTCGACGTCCTCAAGCCCTACTTCCGCTCGCGCGAAACGCGCGACGAGCTCCAGAGCTCGGGCATCGAGCTGATCGCGCCGCAGGGGGCCCTCGCTCAGAGCGACCTGCCCATCCTGCCGCCCACTTTGCGCGGCGCGCTCGCTCGCGGCGATACCCAGCTCTTGCTCGACGTCGGCGGCGACCCCGTCGGCGCCCGCGCGCTCGGCAGCGTCTCCGACCTCATCGCGCCGGCGCCCTACGACTTGCTCTTCGTCCTGAACCGCCACCGGCCCTTCGTCCAGGACGCGCCGAGCGCGCTGGCGCTGGCCCGCCAGATCGAAGGCGCCGCCCAGCTCCGCATTACCGGCGTCGTTTCCAACGCGAACCTCGGCGCCGAGTCCACCGAAGACGACGCGCTGTGGGGCCTCGAGCTCTCGCGCGAGGTGGCCGCGGGCCTGGGCGTACCGGTGAAGCTCCTCGGCCTTGCTGAATCTCTCGCGGAGCGCCTCGCGGGGCGCTCGGATTTGCCGCAGTGCGTGGTGCTTCGGCGGCGAATGGTGCCTAGTTTCCTGGGCGGCGCTGTCTTCGCGCCTCCCTCATCGCCGACGACCTGAGGAGAATGAGATGAACCGCGTCGAGGTCGACCAAGACCGGTGCAAGGCCTGCGGGCTCTGCATCGAGGTCTGCAACAAGGAGCTGCTCTCGATCGCCGGCGAGCTCAACGCCAAGGGTTATCACCCCATCGCCGTCCACGACTTGGAGAAGTGCACCGCCTGCGGATTGTGCGGCGTGGTTTGCCCCGAGGGCGCCCTCGCCATTTACAAGGAGGTCCGGCTCAAGAAGGCCGGCTGACCATGGCCCAGCAGCGCATGCTCATGAAGGGCACCGAGGCGATCGCCGAGTCGGCCATTCGCGCCGGCTGCCGTTATTTCTTCGGCTACCCCATCACGCCGCAGAACGAAATCCCCGAGTACATGTCCCGGCGCCTGCCGGCCGGTGGGAGGCACCTACCTCCAGGCCGAGAGCGAAGTCGGCGCCATCAACATGCTCTACGGCGCCGGCGGTGCGGGCGCCCGCGTCATGACCTCGTCGTCCTCGCCAGGAATCGCCCTCATGGCCGAGGGCGCGAGCTACATGGTCGGCAGCGAGCTTCCCGCGGTCATCGTGAACATCATGCGCGGTGGGCCCGGGCTGGGGGACATCTCGCCGTCGCAGGCCGACTGGTCGCTCGTCACCCGCGGCTTCGGCCATGGGGACAAGCGCTACCTGGTCTTCGCGCCTTCCACGGTCCAAGAGGCCGTCGACCTCATGGCGCTCGCCTTCGAGAAGGCGGACGAGTACCGCAACCCGGTCATCATGATCGGCGACGGGCTCATCGGCCAGATGATGGAGCCGGTGACGTTCCCCGAGGGCCCGGCGAAGACCGTGGAGAAGAGCTGGGCCGCCACGGGGAAGGCCGGCCGCCCCAAGAACCTCATCCGCTCGCTCTGCCTCGACCCCGAGGAGCTCGAGCGCCACGTGCGGCACCTCTTCGAGAAGTTCGACCGGATGGCCGAGCGCGAGCAGCGCCACGAGACGCTCCTGCTCGACGACAAGCCATCGCTGGTGCTGGTGGCCTACGGCACCACCGCGCGCATCTGCCGGAGCGCGGTGGCCGAGCTGCGCAAGCAGGGCATCGCCGCGGGCCTGTTCCGGCCCATCACCGCCTGGCCGTTCCCCGAGAAGGCGCTGCGCGCCCTGGTCGAGACGACTCGCAAGTTCCTGTGCATCGAGATGAGCATGGGACAGATGGTCGAGGACGTGCGCGGCATCGTCGGCGGCGCGCGCGAGGTGCGCTCGTACTACCGCGTCGGCGGCATGGTCCCGACGGTCGACGAGATCGTCGCGCAGGCGAAGGAGAGCGCCTATGAGCCAGGAACAGGTGGTCTTCCAGCGCAGCAAGGTCCTCACCGACAAGTACATGCACTACTGCCCCGGGCTGCACCCACGGCATCGCGCACAGGCTCGTCGCCGAGGTCATCGAGGAGCTGGGCATCCAGGACAAGACCATCGGCGTGTGGCCGGTGGGCTGCTCGGTGCTCGTCTACGATTACTTGGATGTCGACTTCCTCGAGGCCTCGCACGGCCGGGCGCCTGCGGTGGCCACCGGCCTGCGGCGGACGCTTCCTCCTGACCGCTACATCTTCACCTACCAGGGCGACGGCGACCTCGCGTCCATCGGCACCGCGGAGATCCTCCACGCCGCCAACCGCGGCGAGAAGATGACCGTCATCTTCATCAACAACGCCATCTACGGCATGACCGGCGGGCAGATGGCGCCCACCACGCTGCCCGGCATGCGCACCACGACCTCGCCGTTACGGGCGCGACCCGGCGCAGTGCGGCCACCCCATCCGCGTGTGCGAGCTGCTCAACACGCTGGTCGAGCCGCGCTACATCGCCCGCGGGGCGCTCACGACGCCCAAGTCACATCAACCGGGCGAAGAAGATGGTGCGTCAAGCCTTCGAGCTGCAGCACCAGGGCTTCACCTTCGTGGAGCTGCTCTCCACCTGCCCGACCGGCTGGGGTCTCACGCCCGAGGCCGCGCTCGAGTGGCTCGAGCGCAACATGCTGCCGTTCTTCCCGGCGCAGGTCTTCCGCGAGCCGTCGAACCTGCCGCCCATGGCACAGCCCGTACGCCCCCGACCTGTCGGCGGGCGCGGGCAAGAAGTGACGAGGACTGAAACCCATGTCATCCGCAGACGTGGTCATGGCCGGCTTCGGCGGCCAAGGCCTGATGGCCATCGGGAAGATCCTGGCGAAGGCGGCCATGGACGAGGGGCGGCACGTCACCTGGATGCCGTCCTATGGCCCGGAGATGCGCGGCGGCACCGCCAACTGCGTGGTCATCATCGACGACGAGCCCATCGGCTCGCCGGTGGTCAAGCTCTCGCGCGCCGCCATCGTGATGAACAAGCAGTCCATCGACAAGTTCGAGCCCACCGTCGCGCAGGGCGGCCTGCTCGTCGTCAACACCTCGCTCATCGACCGAAAGGCCGAGCGCGCCGACTTAAAGGTCCTCTACGTTCCGGCGAACGCCATCGCCGAGCAGGAGGGGAACCCGCGCGCCGCGAACATGGTCATGCTGGGCGCGTACATCGGGGTGAACGGAGTGGTCTCGGCGCCCGCGGTGGAGCACGCCATCGCCCAGACGTTCGAGGGCAAGGCAGCGAAGTTGGCCGAGATGAACGTGCGCGCGTTCCGCAAGGGGCTCGAGGCGGCGCGAGCCGCACCATGAGGCGTATCTGGACCCCCCCTGCCAGCGGCCGCTAGCGGGGAGGGGGAGTGAGGCCAGCCTCTCGTTAGAACGCCCGCCCCTGCCCGCCGTCCACTGGGACGCACGCGCCGGTGACCCAGCTCGCCCTCGGGGAACAAAGGAAAGCGATCACCTCGGCCACCTCCTGGGGCGCTCCGAAGCGCCCCCACGGCAGGTCGTCCTGGAGCATCTTGGCGATGAGCTCAGGGCTCTCCTGTTGCCGCCTGGCCCAGCTGCCGCCGGCGAAAAGAACGGAGCCGGGGGCAACCGAGTTGACGCGGATTCGGTCTTTGGCGAGGTCGACGGCCATCTCCTTGGTCATGGCGATCATCGCGGCCTTGCCGGCGACGTAGGGTGCGCTGGTGCCGTACTCCCGGCCGCAGATGGACGCGACGTTGACGATGGCGCCGCCGCCCTGCTCCCGCATGCGCTCGACCGCGCGGCGGCTGCACCAGACCGCCGAGAAGAGGTTCAGGTCCATCACCTCTCGCCACTGCTCTTCGCTCGCGCGGTCGAACGGGCCCGACCGGAGGCTGCCCCCGACATTGTTGACGAGGATGTCCAGTCGGCCGAGCGCGTGCACGGCGCCGTGCACCGCGGCGGCCGCGCCCTCGGGGGTCGAGACGTCGGCGGCCACGGCCACCGCCCCAGCGCCGAGCTCCTCGGCGGCCGAGCGCAGCTCCGGCTCGCTGCGCGCGCACAAGGCCACGCGCGCGCCCTCGCGCAAGAGCGCCGAGGCGATGGCCTTGCCGATGCCGCGCGAGGCTCCGGTCACCAGCGCGACTTTGCCCGAAAGCTCCAGATCCACGCACCACCTCCCTCAGGGTGAAGGTCGCAAGCACCTCGAACGCGAAAGAAGATGCCTCAGTTTCCTACGCCCGGGCTCCGGCGTGAACTCGAATCGAGGTCGAGGCTCGCCGCTCAATTTGTAGTAAAATAGGTGTTTCCCACGAGGAGCTTCGCTCATGCGTCGCTGGCTCATGCCGTTCGCGATCGCCGCTGCCGCGTCGGCCATCGCCCCGGGCTGCGACGGCACCGAGCGCCCGAACCGCCCCGTCGCGGCCTTCTCCGCGGACGGCCTCGACGGCACGCCCTGGGATAGCGATGCTCTGCGAGGCAAGCCGTGGGTCATCAACGTGTGGATGCCCGGATGCAGGGCGTGCCTGGAGGAGTTCGCCGCGCTGGAGAAGGTGCGCTCGGTCTACGAGCGCCAGGGCATCGGGTTCCTCGCCATCTCCATCGACCAGGACGTCACGCGCGTGCGAAAGGTGGCCAAACGGTTCGGCATGTCCATGCCGGTGGCCATCGCGCGGGGCGACGTGCTGGCGCCGTTCGGCATGCGGGCGATACCTTCGACGGCCTTCGTCTCGGCGGATGGCAAGGTCATCGCCCTGGCCAAGGGCTCGCAGCGGCGGTCCTATTTCGAGGTGCACGCGCGCGAGCTGCTGGAGCTGACTTCTTCTCCGCGCGACACGGCACGCGCAGCCATGCTCAGGGACCCGCCCGCTGCGCCGCCCGGAGCAGGCCCGCGGAGCTCGTCGGAATGAAGGTCGTGGCGTGGAGTCTTTGCCATTGATTGAGCGCGGCCGGACGGCGTTCCTTTCTGGAGGGAAACGATGAGACAACGACGCAATCTCGCCTTCGCCTTTGCTGTCGTCTTCGCCGCGTGCGGCGCAAAGAGCGACCCGGCGAGCACGGCCGACGCGGCTATCCAGCCCGATGCTCACGAGGCGGTCCCGTGCGGCTCACTCACTTGCTCGAGCTCGGAATACTGCGAGTTCTCGTGCACGGGGTCGCCGTTCTACTGCGAGGCCCCCACCGACGCAGGCACCTGCCCCGAGGGCTACCGATTCGCACAGGCGGGTTGCTACGTAGGCCCTGGCGGGAACAGCGGCGGCGGAGGTTGTAGCAACGTCGAGGCAGCCTACCGCTGCCTCCCTCAGGGCGACCTGCAGGCCGCTGACTGCCCTCGAGGAGGGGAGACCAAGCCCATCTCCAACGGCGTCCTCACCTGCTGCGGCGATTGACCTTGGGGCGCCTCAGCTAGATCCGTTGGAGCACAAAGAACTTCAAGTATCGCCCCTGCGGAAACTGGAGCAGCACGGGGTGATCGGGCGGCTGGAACCGCTGGTGGATGAGCTGCAGGTCCACGCCGGCCTTGAACGCGGCCTCCTTCACCGCGTCCAGGAACTCCTCCGCCGAGACCCGCGCCGTACAGCTCGCCGTGCAGAGAATTCCTCCCTGGGCGAGCAGGCCAAGCGCGGTGCGATTGAGACTCGCGTATCCCGAGATGGCCGCCTCGACCGCCTTCTGGCTCTTGGCGAACGCAGGCGGGTCGAGGATCACCAGGTCGAACGTGCGCCCCTCGGCAGCCCAGAGCTTGAGAGCGTCCGGCACGTCCGCCGCCAGAAAGTCGTGGGCCTCAGCGGAAAGGCCGTTCTCCTTGAAGTTGCGCCGGCACAGGGCGATGGCGTCCGCGTCCAGGTCGACGCTCGTCACGTGCCGCGCCTCGCCGAGCGCGGCATTGACCGAAAAACCGCCCGTGTAGCTGTAGCAGTTGAGGACGTCCCGCCCCTTGGCCAGCGACCGCACCAAGGCTCGATTGTCGCGCTGGTCGAGAAAGAACCCGGTCTTCTGTCCCTGGAGTAGATCGACCAGGAAGCGCACGCCGTTCTCGCGCACGGCCACCAGCTCGGGCACCTGCTCACCCCAGAGCATCCGGCCGCCCCCGGGCCTGCCATCGCCCTCGTCGTCGTCCCGCTCCAGCTCGTCACGGCCGACGATGCCCTTGAGGCCGGGAATACTGGCGCGAAGGGCATCGAGGAGCGCTGCGCGATGGGGCAAGAGACCGGCCGAGTAGAGCTTGAGCACAGCGAAGCCGGCGTAGAGGTCGACGATCACGCCGGGCAACAGATCGGCCTCGCCATGGACGAGTCGGTAGGCGTCAGTCTGGCTCAGGTCGAGCAGGCGGCGCCGCGCCTCCAGCGCGCGGTCGATTCGGCGCCGGAAGAAGGCGCCGTCGACGACCTCGCTCTCGTCGCGCGTGAGCACGCGAACGCAAATGGCCGAGCGAGGGTCGAAGTAGCCGCGGGCGACGAACAGGCCGTGGTCGACGACATCCACGATGGCGCCCGGAGGCATCTTGGGCAGCTTGCCCAGCGCCTGGGTGAAGACCCACGGATGACCCGCCCGCAGGTGGCGGGCCAGGTCCTTGACGAGCGGAAGCTTGAGGTTGGCCATGTCCCGCTCAGGGGCTCTCGGCCGGCGCGTCGGCGAGGCCCAGCACAGTTTCGTTCATGCGTCCCGTCCGGAACGGCTCGAGGTCCAACGCGACGAACTTGAAGCCGTGCCGCTTGATGGCCTCGCTGGCCCGCGCGCGCAGCGACGGTTGGAGCAGCTTCTCGTACTCCTCGGCGGCGACCTCCAGCCGGGCCACTTCGCCGTGGTAGCGAACTCGGAACTGCCGCAGGCCCAGCTCCCAAAGCTCCTGCTCCGCCCGGCCCACCTGGCCCAGCCGCTCCAGGGTGACAGCGGTGCCGTAGGGCAGCCGCGAGGCGAGGCACGCCATCTGCGGCTTGTTCCAGGTCGGGAGCCCGAGCCGCCGCGACCAAGCGCGAATCTCGTCTTTGGCAAGGCCGGCCTCGGCCAGGGGCGAAATGACGCTTTTCTCGCGCGCGGCCTTATGGCCCGGGCGCCAATCGCGGCGGTCGTCCGCATTGAAACCATCGAACACCGCCACAAGGCCGAGCTCGGCGCGGACCGACTCCGCGAGCGAGAAGAGCTCGCTCTTGCAGAAGTAGCAGCGGTCGACCGGGTTCCTGGCGTAGTCGGGGTTGTCGAGCTCGCGGGTCGGACGCTCGACCAGCTGGGCGCCAATGGCTTGCGCGAGGGTCTTCGCCTCGGCGCGCTCGCGGTCCGGCACGGACGGGCTCACCGCGAGCAACGCGGCGCACCGATGACCGAGCACGTCGTGCACGACCTTGAGCAGAAAGGTGGAATCCACTCCGCCAGAGAAGGCCACCAGCGCCGAGCCGCTCTGGGCGACCCGCTGGCGCAGGTCGCGCAGCTTCCCCTCGGACTGGGCGCAAATCCTCTCGAGCTCCGCTTCGGTCATCGAATCACGTGAGCTCGCGGTTCAGCGCGCGGTCTCCTCGACGTCGGACCCGTCGGGCGAGCGGCCAGCTTTGGCCGCAGCCGCGCCGGGTCGCGCGCGGCGACCAGACGCCGTCGACAGGTCTTCGGCCTTGAGGTACCCCACGTTGACGAGCCCCAGAAGGATCTTGTCCACGCTGCCTTCGACCGTGTCGAGGTCGGTGCGCACCACGACCTCCGGGTGCTGGGGCGTTTCGTACGGCGCGGTCACGCCCGTAAAATCGGGGATCTCGCCGGCGAGCGCTCGCTTATAGAGCCCCTTTTCGTCGCGCTCGATGAGCTTCTCGGTGGGGCAGTCGACGAAGATTTCCACGAAACGGCCGATCTCCTTGCGGAGCTGGTCGCGAGACTCGCGGAACGGGCTAATGGAGGCGGCGACGGTGATGCAGTCGTTGCGCGTGAGCAGCCGCGCGACATAGCCGATGCGGCGAGTGCTCGCCTGCTGGTCGTCCTTCGAGGTACCCAGCTCGCCGTAGAGCAGCGACCCGACCTCGTCGGCGTCGAGCACGTCGACCTGCCGCCCAATGGACTGGAGCCTCTTGGCAAGGTTCGCCGCGAGCGTCGACTTCCCCGCCCCGGTCATCCCTGTCAGCCAGAGGGTGAATGCGTTGGACTGCGGCATCGTGAAGCCTCCAAACTCTCGAAGGGCCTCCCGCATCAGCGACTTTCGCCCAGCGATCTCAATAGCTCGCCTCGGCCTGCGCCGCCCATCGCCCCTTGCGCCTCGTCAGTTGCCGACGCCCTGCGCAACCTTTCGAACCCGCCGAAGCAGCGAACGCCAGATCCTGTTCTCCCAAAATCCGCTTCGCAGCCCTTAAACACCGCATTTCGCGCTCTAGTAAGCCAGACACACCCCGTTTGGGGGTCTCCTGCTGCTCGCCCAACCTTCGGTCAGGTCGCCGAAAGGGTCTGCTTTTACCTGATCCTCGAGACTGCTGCAACCGACGGTGCGTCGCGGAAATCCCCGCTCGGCTCAGGACCGGCAGCCCTCGTGCCAACACCTGACCGGCGCTCCGCCTGCCTGGCGCAGGCGAAGCGGGCAGCTTCCCGCCGAGCGCTCCCTACTTCTTCTCGGCAGTTTTCGCGGCCTTGCGGCGCTTGAGCCTGGCCTTGTACGCCTGCGCGCGCTTGGACTTGAGTCGGATGTGCTTGCTCTTGCTCCGGGCCATACTCGCTCTCCTCGCGGCAGGGCGTCGTGGCGCCCGCCAGTTGGGTGAAACCAGAAAATGCTTGCGACGCCTTGTCCGTTAGGGCGACCCAACTGTCAAGGCTTCTTTCGGTCCGCTCCCGTTCCCTCGCGCGCGGCCTCGACCGGCCCGGGCTCCTCGGGCCGAGCGGGCGCGGCCATCCCTTCGGCGCCTCGCACATAGGAGGGCTTGGCCGCCGCGACCTTGACGTCCTCATGGGACACAGGCGTCGGAGGCTCCCCTCTTTCCGCAGGAGACCGCTTCTCGGCTTTCTCGTACCGAGGCCGCGGGAGCGCCGTCCGAAAGCGCTCCAACCAGGACTTTACCTCGGCGACGGGGAGCGCGGGGCAGAAGTTTCCGTTCACGCCCTCCATGTCCCGCGCCATGCAGAGCGCGTTGAGGATGGCCTCCTCCGTGGCCTCCATGACGGCCTCGTAGAGCGGGTCCATCCGTTGGTCGAGGAGGATTTTCAAGCGGTGGACCATCTTGCCAGTGCGCCGAGGAATGGTGTTGGCGGTGGAGAACGCGAGGACGATCTCTCCGGAGCCGTGGGCGGCGTAGCTCCCCACCCGCCCGATGCCGAGCGCCGCCCGCTTGGCCAAGCGATTGAGCTGGTGCGTCTGGAGCGGCGCGTCGGTCGCCACCACGGTGATGATGGAGCCGTAGCTCGTCACCCGGCGCCGCATGTGGCGGTAGCGCTCCTCGAGCATCTCGCCCACGGGGAGGCCTCCGACGCGCAGGTTGTGCATCTTGCCGAAGTTGCTCATCACCAGGACGCCGATGGTGTACCCGCCGTGCGCGTCGGGGAGCCGCCGGCTCGACGTGCCGATGCCTCCCTTGAAGTCGCAGCAGATCATCCCGGTGCCGCCGCCGACGTTGCCCTCGGCG
This sequence comes from uncultured delta proteobacterium, assembly GCA_963772225.1. Taxonomy (GTDB): domain Bacteria; phylum Myxococcota; class Myxococcia; order Myxococcales; family UBA5297; genus CAVYWD01. Next base: position 643,187 of record CAVYWD010000002.1, read on the forward strand.
ACCGGGCCGTCGGTGGCGGTCTGGATGGCCTCGTAGACGTGGCTCTCCTTCACGTGGCGGCCGGCGACGTCGTTGAGCCAGCTGTCGTCGCACTCGCCGACGAGCGGGATGATGACGTCGTGCTCGTCGCCGATGCCGGGGTAGCGCTCGACCATGTACTTCACGGCGCCGTCCGAGACGGCGCCCACCGACAGCGTATTGGTCAAGAAGATGGGCGTCTCGATGAGCCCCCACTCCATGACTTGCGTCAGCCCCGAGACCTCGCCGGCGCCGTTGAGCACGAAGCCGCCCCCGACCACGCGCTCGTCGAAGATGTTGCTCTTGTTGGGCAGGATGGCCGTGACGCCCGTGCGCACGGGTCCTCGCCCGACCTTGAGCGCCCCGGCGCCTCGCTGGATGGTCGAGTGGCCGACGAGCACTCCGGAGACGTCGGTGATGGCGTTGAAGCGGCCTGGCTTGAAGCGGCCCAGCGAGATTCCCAGCTCGCGGGCCCGGAAGCGCGGCTCAGGGGGAGCCTTGGGCGTGATGGGCTCAGTCATGAAACGGGGACCATAACTTAGGCGCGCTGCGAGCGCGAAAACGTTTTCGCCCCTTCCGTGCTTCAGGCTGATTAGGCTCGACGCCGGAGCGCACTTCGCCGTCCACGCAGCGGCCAGCGGCCCAAGCGCCTTGGCCCCTTTCGACTGGAAGCGCTACCCGGCTCTCCTGCGATCCGCGAATGCCGTCACGCGCCCGCCTTTCTTCGCGCCCTTCCCTCGCGCCAGACGCGCACCACGCCGCGCGCTGCCTTGGCGACGCCTCGGCCATAGAGCCCCTCGACGAGCCCGCGATAGTCGTCAAATGCCGCTCGGCCGCCCGAGTACGGGAACCACCAAGGCTTGTGGCTGGGGAGCACGCGCTCGGAGCTGATGTGCTTCTGACGGCTGAACGCCCGGAGCGCGTCGGGCCCGTGCGTGCGCCCCAGTCCGCTCAGCTTTTCGCCGCCCCACGGCGTCTCCGCGACTCCATAGGTGTACAGGGCGTTGTTGAGCCAGATGGTCCCTCCGTCCAGCCGGCGCGCCAGGGCTCGGGCGCGATCCAAGTCTTTGGACCAGATGGACCCCGAGAGCGCATAGGCGCTTTCGTTGGCCAGGGCCAGTGCCTCCTCCGGCGTGCGGAAAGTCTGCACCGCGAGCACTGGGCCGAACGTCTCCTCCCGCAGGACCCGCATGGAGGGCTTGAGCTGCGTGAGCAAGGTCGGGCGATAGAAATGGCCGGCGAGCCCCTCGGGCCGCGCGCCGCCGGCCACGACCCGGGCGCCGCCGCTTCGCGCCTCCTCGACCTGGCTCTCGAGGAGCTCGCGCTGCGGCCGGCTGATGAGCGGACCTACGTCGGCATCGAAGCCCTCGTCGGTCCCGACCCGAAGGGCATTGGCTTTGGCGGCCAGTCGTTCGAGGAAGGCGTCGGCGATGGGCTCTTGGAGAAAGAGGCGCTTGACCGCCGCGCAGGTCTGGCCGCAGTTCGCGAAGCGGCCCCAGAGCGCGCCGTCGACCGCGCTCGACAGGTCGGCGTCGGCGAGGACGAGCATGGGGTCGCTGCCTCCCAGCTCCAGCACCACCGGCATCAGCCGCTCGGCCGCCGCCAGGAGGACCTTGCGCCCCGTGCGCTCCGAGCCGGTGAAGACGAGCTTGTCCAAAGGCGCGCTGGCGAGCGCCTTGCCCGCCTCCCCGTCGCCCGTCAGAACCTCGACGGCGCCCTTGGGCACGCCCGCGCGCTCGAACAGGTCGCGCATCTTGAGGGTCGTCAGCGGGGCGTGCTCGGAAGGCTTGATCACCACCGCGTTGCCGGCCGCCAGAGCCGCGCCGGCCTCGCTCATGGGGATGCCCAAGGGATAGTTCCAGGGCGAGATGACGCCGATGACTCCGAGCGGCTGGTATACGAGCCGGCTGTCCAAGACCGACCACAGGGGCCGGAAGCGCAACTTCTCGTCGCCGAGCATGGCGTCGGCGGACTTGGCGTACAGGTCTAGGGCGTCGGCGGCAGGGATCACGTCGGCGGCGAGCGCCTCGCGCCTGGGCTTGCCGGTCTCGGCGTGGATGATCTCCACCACCTCGTCGGCGCGGCCAAGAAGCTCGTCTTTCGCCCGGGCGAGAACGCGCATCCGATCGCGGACGGAGAATGCGCCCCACACGGCCTGCGCCACTCGCGCGCGATCGACGGCCGCGAGTGCTGCCGCGCCGTCCGATTGAGGCACCTCGCCGACCTTCTCCAGGGTCGCCGGATTCTCCAAAACCAGCCGCCTCGCACCGCCGCGTTCGACGATCTCCCGGAGAGACATGCGACCCTTTCTTGCTCGCCGCCTCACCCCCAACCCCTCCCCGCTAGCGGGGAGGGGCGAAGTGGAGAGGTCGTTCGGGGGGCGAGGAGACCCCGTCATAGCTCCCACCGCCGTCGGCAACACCGTCGCAGGTAACGGTCTGGCATGCTGCGGGGTCGTCGACGTTGAGGTCGTGAAAGTTTCTTTCTGGGCCTTTGCTAGTAGGTATCCCCTGCCAAGCCGGGGGACTCCCGTTGCGCTAGGAGGCCTTGGCCGCGAGGGCGCCCTCGGAGGCCGCCCCGCTGGCGCTCGATCCGTTCGCGCTCGCCCCGCTGGCGCTCAATCCGTTCGCGCTCGCCCCGCTGGCGCTCAATCCGTTCGCGCTCGCCCCGTTCGCGCTGGTCCCGTTCGTGCTAATCCCGTTGCCGTTCGCGCCGTTGCTCGCCGCCCGCTCGGCTTTGGCGACCTCCCGCCGCTCGCGGACCCGCTCCTTGTAGCGACGGATGGCTCCCGACAGGATCTCCCCGATGAGCGTCGGGTAGTCGAGGCCCGCGGCGGAGGCGATGAGGCACAGGTCGCTCCAGCCCGGCGTGAGCCCGGGGAGCGGATTGCACTCGAGGAAGTAGAATCTTCCCCTGGGCGTCGAGGCGGAAGTCGATGCGCGCCACGTCCCTGCAACCCAAACACTGGAAGACGTCGCGCGCGGCGTCCTGCATCTTGCGCGTGAGCGACGGCTCGAGCTTGGCGGGCGCCTCGTAGCGGACCAGGTCGTTCCAGTCGAGCTTGTGCTCGAAGGAGTAGACCGGCAGCGGGTCGCTCTTGTCGGTGAACACGATTTCCATGGGGGGAAGCACGCGGGGACGCCGCTCGCCGAGCAGGCCCACGGTGAACTCCCGCCCCAGCACGTACTCCTCGCAGAGCGCAGGCTGGCGGTACTTGCTGGCCATCTCGCGCGCCGCCTCGCGCAGGTCCTTCTCGTTGCTCACCACGCTCTTGGGCATCACGCCCTTGGACGAGCCCTCGGCCACCGGCTTGACGATGACCGGGAAGCGCATGTCCTTGGGCATGCGCTCCTTGCCGGTGTTCATGAGCATGAAGCCCGGCGTGAGCACGCCCTCCTGACGAACCATTCGCTTGGCCAGGCCCTTGTCGAGGGCGATGGAGAGCGTCGCCGGGTCCGAGCCTGTGTAGGGCACGTCCAGCAGCTCGCAGATGGCCGGCACGTGGGCTTCGCGGTTCCGTCCCCGGAGGCCCTCGGCAATGTTGAAGACCACGTCGACGCGCGACTCGGCCAGCTTGCTCGCGAACTCGCTGTTCGCCTCCAGGTCGACCACCTCGTGGCCGTTGGAGGCGATGGCCTCGCGGATGGACTGCAGGGTCTTCGGGCTGTCGTACTCGGCCTCGTCGTCGTTGTTGCCGTCGGCCTCGGGCTTCACCCGCTTCACGTTGTACGCGAACCCGACCCGCAAAGGGCCCGACTTGCGCGGCGGCTTGGCCCGGCTCTTGGCGGTGTCCTTCACGTTCTGGCGCTTCGCTGCATTGTCGATAATGGCCTCCAACACCGCGTCGAAGTGCATGCCCTCCAGCGCGGCCGATGCGTAGAGCCCCGCGCCCGGCTGCAGCGACGGGAGCGCGTTCACCTCGAGGAAATAGACCTCCCCGTCATCCGACAGCCGGTAGTCGATTCGGCTGACGTCCTTGCAGAGCAGAACGTCGAAGATCTTGCGGCTGGTCTTCTGGAGGCGGTCGACGACGGCCCGGTTCAAATTGGTGGGGACGCGGACGGCCACCGCGCTCTCCGCCTTGGTCTTCAGCGCGTAGTCGTAGATCTGATACTTGCGCTTGCCGAGGATCTTTTCGTCGAACTGGTACTCCACCGGCGCGAGCACGCCGCCGCGATCCTTGGCCACTCCCTCGAGCAGCGGGACGGCGATGTCGCGCCCCACGATGTACTCCTCGACCAGGACGCCGGCGGGGTAGCGGGCGAGCGCCAGGGCCACCGCCTCGGTCAGCGCGGACGGGTCCTCGATGACCGAGTCCTGGGTGATGCCCTTGGACGAGCCCTCGAAGTTCGGCTTCACGATGACCGGGAAACGGAAGCGCGTCGGGTCGACCTCGTCGCCGGTCTCCACGAACTGCCAGGCCGGGGTCTTGATGCCGTGCTGCCTCAGGATGAGCTTCGTCAGCTGCTTGTCCAGCGTCACCGCCAGTGCATAGGAATCGGACCCGCTGTACGGGAAGCCGAGCTCGTCGAAGAGCGCCGGGTAGAAGGCCTCGCGGAAGCGGCCTCGGCGGCCCTCGGCGGTGTTGAAGATGAGGTCGGGGACGTAGGCCTCCAGCCGGGCGACGGTGCGCGAGGCGGGGCCGGAGACCTCCACCCGTTCGACGCGGTGACCTAGGCGCTCGATGGCGCCCGCCAGCGCGTTGACGGTCTCTTGGGTATCGAACTCGGCCTCTTCTTCGGAGTCGGTCAAACGGAGGTTGTGCGTCAGCGCGATACGCATCCTGAGGAGCTCCCGGGGGGACTGATGTTGGCAATGGAGACAGATAGACAGTCGACGCCTAGCGGGTCTTCACCAGCGCCGCGCTGGTCGGTTCGATCAGCACCTGCGCGGCGCCCGGCGCCCGGCTCGGGCCGGGCCGAACGACCTTGAGGCCAGCGCGGAGCACTGGCCCCTGCGCGGCGCCGACCAACACCTTGGTGTCGACCACCTGGGTTCCCGCGAACAGATCGCCCATTCGCAGGCCGAGCTTGTCGCTCACGACCTGCCATCCCTCGAAGACGATGAGAGCGGAGCCCGCCGTCAAGAACAGGAAATGGCCGATGGTGGGGATGAAGAAGAGCAGGAGCGCCAGCGCGAATGGGAAGTTCCGCAGGGCGGACTCGCGCGAGTCGATCTCCCCGGCCGCGGGCAGCCGGCCGGCCAGCCGCACCACCTTGATGCCGAGGAGCTTCTTGCCCGGCGACTGGCCGTGGAACACGCCGTCAGCGAAGAGCAAGTAGAGGACCGCGGCAATGCCGCCGACCGTCCCGGCCGCCGCGGGAAGCACCGCGGCCAGGATGCTGTCGGTCAACCTCGCGAGCAGCCGCGGCAGCAGCTCCGCCTTCGGGTAAGGAGAACCTTCGGGTCGCGCGGAGAAGTGTCGTCCGAAGGGACCACCTCCCTCGCGCACGGGACTCAACGGGTCGGAGCTGGGAGGTTCGTCACTCAAGCGATTCTGGGAAGCCCGACGGCTCCCCCCTTCTGTCGCCACCGCGGCGCCGCGCTCGGCGCGACCGCCACCCCTCCGGTGGAGTCGAGGCGATTGTGCTGAACGCCCCTCCACCTGTCAACGACAAGATGGGCCCGCGCCCGCGCCCTGCAACTCGGAGGGGTTCCTGCGGACACCTTAGGGTGTTGGCGAGGGCTCGTTGACGCGCCGTTCAGCCGAAAGGCAGGATGCGCCGGTGCTCGACCTGTTCTCGAATCGGTTCGGGTGGCTCCTGGGCCCAACCCTCGCGGCCCTCCTTTGGCTGCTGCGCGCCGCCGCGCGCGACCCCGCGCTCCGCGCCGACCTCAAGGCGTCCATCCTGTCGTTCGGCGGCTACGTGGCGATCTTCGGGACCGCCGAGCTCCTGGACGCCGCGAAGCTGCCGAAGCTGGGCGAGTACGCGCGCGTCGGGAGCTCCCTCCTCTTCGCGCTGGGCTCGATTCAGGCCGCGGCCGGCATTGCCCATTGGGGGCTGAGGTCGCGGCGCGGGCTTGTGACGCCGAAGATCCTGCGCGACGTGGTCGAGCTCGGCCTGTTCCTGGTCGCCGTCGCTCTCATCCTCCACCACGCGCTCAATATCGACCTGGGAGGCCTCCTCGCCACGTCCGCGGCGCTCTCGGTGGTCGTCGGCTTGGCGCTCCAGGAGACGCTGGGCAACCTCTTTGCGGGGCTCGTGCTGCAGGTCGAGCCGCCGTTCAGCGTCGGCGACTGGGTCAGCGTCGCGGGCCACGCGGGGCAAGTGGTGCAGGTCGCCTGGCGCGGCACGAAGATCGTGACGCTCCGGCGCGAGGAGATCACCATCCCCAACGGCGTCATCGCCAAGGAGTCGGTGGTCAACTTCTCGCGCTCGAAGCTGGGCATCGCCCGAGATTCTGACTCTGCAAGTCGGCTACGGCTCGGCGCCCAATGCCGTGCGCGACGCCTGTCTCGAAGTCCTGCGGTCCCACCCCAAGGTTCGCGCCGAGCCGCCCCCCGTCTTCCGGGTCAAGGGTTTCGCGGACTCTGGCATCGAGTATCAGGTTCGGTTCTACGGCGAGGACTTCGCCGACCTCGACGAGGTCGCCGCCTCGGTGTTCTCGCTGCTCTGGTATCGCCTGCGGCGCGAGGGGTTTTCCATCCCGTACCCCACCCGCGCCGTCCACTTCACGAAAGCGACCTCGCGCTCCCCGGCGCTGCAGACCGCAGACCTCGCCGGCCTCCTCGGGGGCATCGATTTCCTTTCGCCCCTGGGAGATACCGGCATCCAGCGGCTCGCGCAGCTCTCGTCGCTCCAGGTATTCGGCGCCGGCGAGACCATCATCCGCCAGGGCGAGGAGGGCGACAGCCTCTCTCTCATCGTCTCGGGCGAGGTGTCGGTCCATACCGCAGAGGCCGGAGAGGTCGCGCGCCTGTCTCGCGGCAATTTCTTCGGAGAGATGTCGCTCCTCACCGGTGAGCCCCGCGCAGCCACGGTCGTCGCCCGCGCCGACTCGACGCTCCTCCAGGTCACGCACGCAGCGTTCGCCACCATCCTGCGGACCCACGAAGGCGTCTTGCGAGCGCTCTCGGAGGCGCTCGCCAGGCGCACGGCAGATTCTGAAGGAAAAGGCAGCCGGCTCGTCGCTCGCACCGCCGCCGTCCGTCATCATGGAGAGCAACCGGATCTTATCGAGGCTGCGCGACCTTTTCCGGCTCTGAGCACCCTTCAGGCTCGGGCCGAGCTCCGGCCCCGCCTGCGAGCGCCGGACCTCCTCGAGACGCAAGCGCGGCGGCGCCTGCGAAGGCACCGCCGCGCTCGAACCGACTTTTGGAAGGCGTTCAGCTCGGGCGGAACTCGGCGTCCACCACGTCGTCCTTGCCCTTCTTCTCTGCGTCCTTCTGACCCTCGGGAGCGCCCGCCGGCCCGCCAGGCCCTGCGGCTGCGCCCTCGGGCGAGGCCGACTTGTAGAGCTCTTCGGCGGCCGCGTGGCTCGCCTTCTCGAGCTTCTCCATGGCAGCCTTGATGGCCTGCCCGTCGTCGCTCGACTTGATCTTCGTGGACCTCGGCGATGCCGTCCTGGACCGACTTCACGGTGGCCTCGGAGAGCTTCGCCTTGTTCTCCGAGAGGAGCTTCTCCATCTGGTAGGCGAGCTGCTCCGCGCGGTTCCGGGTGTCGGCGACCTCGCGCTTCTCCTTGTCCTCGGCTTCGTGCGACTTGGCGTCGGAGACCATCTTCTCCACCTCGCCCTTGTTGAGGCCGGAGGAGTGGGTGATGGTGATCTTCTGCTCCTTGCCGGTCGCCTTGTCCTTCGCGGTGACGTTGAGAATGCCGTTGGCGTCGATGTCGAAGGTCACCTCGATCTGCGGGATGCCGCGCGGCGCCGGCGGAATGCCCTCGAGGTGGAAGCTTGCCGAGCGTGCGGTTGTCGCGGGCGAACTCGCGCTCGCCCTGCAGCACGTGGATCTCCACCGAGGTCTGGTTGTCGGCGGCGGTGGAGAAGACCTCGGATCGCTTCGCCGGGATGGTGGTGTTGCGCTCGATGAGCTGCGTCATCACGCCCGCCCAGCGTCTCGACGCCCAGCGAGAGCGGGGTCACGTCGAGGAGCAGGATGTCCTTCACCTCGCCGGAGAGCACGCCAGCCTGAACCGCCGCGCCGACCGCGACCACCTCGTCCGGGTTGACCGATGCGGTTCGGCTCCTTGCCGAAGAACTCCTTCACCATTTGGCCGATCTTCGGGATGCGGGTCGAGCCGCCGACGAGCACCACCTCGTCGATGTCGCGCGGCGCCGAGCTTGGCGTCGGCCAGGCACTTGCTTGGTGGGCTCGAGCGCGCGCTGGAACAGGTCGTCGACACATCTGCTCGAAGTTGGCGCGGCTGAGCTTGACGTTGAGGTGCTTGGGCCCGGTCGCGTCCGCCGTGAGGAACGGCAGGTTGATCTCGGTCTCCGGCATGCTGGAGAGCTCGATCTTCGCCTTCTCCGCCGCCTCCTTGAGGCGCTGCAGGACCATCTTGTCCTTGGAGACGTCGATGCCGGTGTCCTTCTTGAACTCGGCGATCAGCCACTCCATGACCCGTTGGTCCATGTTGTCGCCGCCCAGGTGCGTGTCGCCATTCGTGGCGATGACCTCGACGACGTTCTCGCCCACCTCGAGGACCGAGATGTCGAACGTGCCGCCGCCGTAGTCGAACACGGCGATCTTCTCGTTCTTCTTGCGGTCGAGCCCGTAGGCGAGCGCCGCCGCGGTTGGCTCGTTGACGATGCGCCGCACCGTCGAGCCCGGCGATCTCGCCGGCGTCCTTCGTCGCCTGGCGCTGGGCGTCGTTGAAGTAGGCCGGGACGGTGATGACCGCCTCCGTCACCTTCTCGCCGCCCAGATAGTTCTCCGCGGCCCGCTTCAGCTTGAGCAGCACCTGCGCGCTGATCTCCGGGGCGCTGAACTGCTTGCCGTCGATGTCCACACGGGCGTCGCCCGACGGGCCGCGCACCACGTGGTACGGGACGAGCTTGGTTTCCTCGCCCACCTCTTCGAAGCGCCGGCCCATGAACCGCTTGATGGAATAGACCGTTCGCTCCGGATTCAAGATGGCTTGGCGCTTGGCCACCTGACCTACCACCCGCTCGCCGTCCTTCGTGAAGCTCACCACCGACGGAGTCAGGCGCGAGCCTTCCTCGTTGGTGATGACGACAGGGTCTTTCCCCTCCATCACGGCAACCACGCTGTTCGTGGTTCCGAGGTCGATGCCGATGATCTTGCCCACCGTATCCTCCCGGATTTCTTAAGAAATTTCTGCCAGACCGGATTTGCAGGCTTAACCTAACCACCCCCAAGGGCTTGTCAAACGAGCTGACCCCGGCAAAACACCCCGTCCTTCTGATGCCTTACACGCCAGTGCGGGGCTTCCAATGCCTTCCCGGTGGCGCGTAGGGCGCTTCGCACCCTGCCACCTGGGCGCGCCGCCTGGCCAGCCGCCGCACGACCTGCGCCCGTGGCTTCGACACCGATAAGTCACAGATTTGAAAAGAGTTCGGCTCAGCCATGCCACGGCGCGTCAACCTGGCATCGCGCGTGCACGGCTCCCGGCCGTCCCCATTCGTCGTGCGGCCGTTTCAGGTTCGCGGCCGTTTCAGCACGCGGCTTCGATCCCCGAGGAGGCGCCATGTACGTGCAGCCGATTCGCCCGCAGGTCGATTCGCGGTTCTCCCCGGTCAATCTCCCGGAACCCGAGCCACGGGTCGCCGTGCTGCTCAACGCGAACGCCAAGCGCGTCGACGAGAAGATCCACCGGGCGCTGTCGCACGTGGTGCCAGAGGGCGATTCCTTCCTCACCCGCACCTTCGAGCAAGCGCGCGACGTCGCCAGGACCGTCGTCGACCGGCGCTACCCCACCGTCTTCACCGGCGGCGGCGATGGCACCTTCGTCGGCTTCCTCAACGAGATCCACAGCGTCTTGGAGCGGCGGCGCGGCGCCCATGGCCCGGCGCAGCGCGCGCCCCGCTTCGGGCTCCTCAAGCTCGGCACGGGAAACGCCCTCGCGGGTCTGTGCGGTGCCTCACCCGCTTCCGGAGAGGGGCTGGTCGACGACATCCTCCGGGCGCGCGCAGGCGAGGTCCCCGGCATCCTCAAGCTCGAGATGTTGCAGACGGAGGGCAAGCGCAGCCCCTTCGCCGGGGTTGGCATCGACGCCGGAATCTTGAACCATTTCATGGAGCTCCGGCGCGCCACTGGCAAGGGCCCGCTCGGGAAGCTGCTGAGCGGCGGCGCCGGGTACGCGGTGGCCATCGCCAGCCGCTCCATTCCCACGTTCATCGCCAACCCCAGCCCGCGCATCGAAGTGCGCAGCCGCGGATATGCGCAGCGCGTGGGCCCCGACGGGCGGCCCGTCGGCTGCGCCATGGGCCCCGGCGCGCTCATCTACGAAGGCCCGGCCCTCATCGCGGCGGCGAGCACCGTCCCGTACTACGGCTACAACCTCAAGATCTTCCCCTTCGCCGGCAGCCGCCGCGGCATGTTCCACCTGCGGATCGCCAACCTCCCCATCGCGAAGATCGTCCCGAACATCTACCCCTCTCTTTGGAACGGGACCTGGTTCCCGGAAGGCATCCACGATTTCTTGGCCGAGGACGTGGAGATCAAGCTCGACCGAAAAGCCCCTTTCCAGATCGGCGGCGACGCCGAAGGCTACCGCGATTATGTGCGCTTCACCATCTGGAAGAACACGGTCGAGCTGCTGGACTTCAACTCGGTGCCGCGCGCCTGAGCGAGCTCCCCCCAGCTCCCGCGATCGTTGATCTGTCCCGGGAGTGCGTGTAGTTCTGTCGGGCTGGCCTCGCCCGAAGGACTCGCTCATCGATGGAGCTCTTGCTCGCCGCAGGCATCGCGGTGGCCGTCCTCTCGGCAGGCGGTCTCTTGGGCGTCCGCTTCGCCCGCCGCCGCGTCCACCTGAAGCGCGCTCGAGCGCGCCAGGACTGGGGTGACGCGCTCGGCGCTGCCGACCTCTACGAGCAGGCAGGCGACCGGGTTTCCGCGGCTTCCCTCTACGCGCAGGGTGGCGATCGCATCTCTGCCTGTCGCCTCTTCCTCGTGCTCAAGGACTTCGACGCGGCGGTCGAGGCGCTGCGAGGCGGCAAGGCCGAGGAAGTCCAGCAGGGTCTCGAGCTGCTCGCCAAGAGCCCCGCGCTCGACGAGCGAGCGCGCGCTGGGGCGCTCGCCGCCATGGCCCGCAAAGCGTCGCTCCACGGGCTGGCAGCCGATCTTTTCGAGCGCGCAGGCAACCCCGACGAGGCGCGGGCCAGCAGGCTGCAGGAGGCGCGAAGCCTCTCCGCGAACGGGCGTCCGCTCGAGGCCGCCGCCCTGTATCAGCGGCTCGGCGAGCCGCGGGCCGCGGCGGCCGCTCACGCCGAAGCGGCGCGCCGAGAGGCGGATCCCGCGCGCCGCCGGGAGCTGGCCGAGAAGGCCTCTTCTCTGCTCCAAGACGCGGGCGATCTCCCGGGAGCAGCCGAGGCGCTCGCCATCGCCGGAGACATCGAGCGCGGCGTCAACCTTCTCCTGGCGGCCCAGAATCGAGCGGGCGCCGCCCAGCTTCTGCAGTGGCACGGACACCACGCGCGCGCCGGAGAGCTGCTGGAGACTGCGAACGACCTGCGCGCCGCGGCCCGCGCCTACTCCAACGCGGGCGATCCGCGCCGCGCGGCGGCGGTCCTCGAGCGCGCGGGCGACCCCATCGGCGCCGTGCGCCTCCTGCTCGAGGCTCACAACCCCACCGAGGCGGCCCAGGTCCACCTGCGGGCCGGCGCGCCGGGCGCCGCGGCGGAGATCCTCGCGGGCTCCGGGGACGTCGACGGGGCGGTGAAGGTCTACCTGCAGTTCAACGAGCTGGACGACGCCGTCGAGCTCTTGGTCCGGCGCGGCCGCCCGCGCGACGCGGCGACGCTCCTCGAGTCCCGCGGAGAGCCCCACCGGGCGGCAGTGCTGCTCGCCGAGTCGGGCGACCTCGCCCAGCGCGCGCGCCTGCTCGAGTCCTCCGGCGACTTCGAAGGCGCGGCCCAGGCCTACCTCGACTTCGGCCAGCCCCTCGATGCTCGCCGCGTGCTCGCCCTTTGCCGGCCGCTGTCGCCCACGGGCCGGTTCCTCCTCGGGCGCGCTTGCATGGCGAGCGCGGACCACGCCGAGGCCTGCCAACACTTCGCCGCCCTTCTGGACGCACCGCCCAAGAACGTCCCGCGGGTCGACGTCCTGTACGCGCTGGCGCGGGCCTTCGAGGCCCAGGACCGGATCCGCGAGGCGGCGACCACGCTCGACGAGCTGGCGGCGGCGGACGCGAACTACCGAGACGCGCCCTTCCGATTGAGGCTGCTCAGGGCCCGCTTGGAGCCGCCTGCTCCCATCCCCCTGACCGAGAGCCCGCTGCCCGGCACCGACCCGAGCCCCGACTGGCTCGGTCCTCCCGGAGAGCCCGAAGGCGCGCATCCGCCCCCGCACGACGGCGTGCCGTCCCGCTACTCGGTGGAGAAGGAGATCGGCCGCGGCGCCATGGGCGTCGTGTATCGGGCGCTGGACACGCAGCTCGGCCGCACGGTGGCGCTCAAGATCCTCGACCGAAAGACCAGCGCCGACCCGCGCATCCGCAAGTACTTCCTGAGGGAGGCGCGGGCCATCGCCCAGCTGATTCACCCCAACATCGTGACGCTGTTCGACGCCGGTCTCGAGGGCGCCTCGCCGTATCTCGTCATGGAGCTGGTCGAGGGAGACGACCTTCGCACGAGGCTGCAGCGCGGCCGTCTGGGGCTCCTCGAGGCGGTGCAGCTCATCGCCGGGGTCGCGCAGGCGCTCGGCTACGCGCACGAGCGGCAGATCGTCCACCGCGACGTGAAACCCGAGAACATCCTGGTGAACCCAGAAGGCAACGGCAAGCTCATGGACTTCGGAGTCGCCCACGTCATGCACGCCGACGAGCGCCAGGCGACGGTCATCGGCACGCCGGTCTACATGTCGCCGGAGCAGATCAAGGGCGAGACCATCGGCGGCTTCACCGACACCTATGCCTTGGGCGCGGTGCTCTACGAGTGCCTCGTCGGAGCGCCGCCCTTCGACCCCAATGGCGCCTTGTTTCACCACGTCAACACTGCGCCGCCCGACCCGCGGGTGTTTCGGCCCGAGGTGCCGCAGAAGCTCGCCGAAACCGTGCTCTCGTGCCTCGCGAAGGCGCCCGCCGACCGGCCCGCCACGACCAAGGTCCTCGGCGAAATGCTGCTCGCGCTCGCGCCCACGCTGCGCGCCGCGTAGCAAGCCAGCCGCTTGCGCTCCCCGGCGGCCGCGCGCGACCTACTCCAGGCCCGCGTCGGCCCGGCAAGCGGCGAGGTCGCGCCGCATCAGAGATCACGTGGGCCTCATAGTCCTCCGGCGTCGAGTCGGGGCGCGCCTCGAGCTCGTCCACGGTCACGGTGATGGAGACCGGGCCGAGGTCGCAGTCTTCGTCCCCAGGGTGAGCCTCGCAATACACGCCCACCATGTTCGGAATGCCCAGGGACGGGTCGGGCATACCGCCCTTCTCGAACTGCTCCTGGCGGCGCGCCAAAAGCCACGCCATCCGCCGCTCGAGGCGGGCGCGCTCCCGGCCGCACGGATCCACCGGAGCCGCGTCGGTCCGCTCCGGCGATCGAGCGGCATCCTCCGAGGAAGAGCCGCTCCCGGCGTCGAGGCTCGAGCGTTCAGGGCCCGCCCTGGCGCCGGCAGCGAGCACGAGCGCCCCGAGACCGACCAGGACTTTTCGAAGGCGACCCGAGTCGCCCATCAGGCGCCGCCGCGGGCCGGCGGCGGCCGCTCGCCCGGCTCTTTGCGGCGCAGGACGAAGACGACCTGAGCGCAGGCGGCTCTTCCGCCTTCGCGGTGGAACACATCGAGGCTCTTCTTCACCTTGGCGGCCCCTGCCTGACCTTCGACCGAGGGCAACGCCGCCTCGAGATCGCGGTAGTGGTCGTCGAGCGTCGCCTCGGGGAGACACTCGGCGGTGAGCGGCTCGAAGCCCGCCCGCTCGAAAGCGGCGGAGAGCTCGCGCGGCCAGAGCAGCGGATTGGTCAGGTCGTCGGCGTAGAAGCTCGCGACGACCGCGGGCAGCGCTCGGCTGACCCGCGCGGGGACGCTGGCCGCGAGCCGGCCATTGGTCTTGAGGTAGCGCCTCAGGGAGAGCGCCGCCTCCTCGGGACTTTTCCCCGCCGCGCCCAGCGACCCATCGGCCAGCACCACGTCGAAGCTCTCCTCGGGGAAGTCGAGCGCGCCCAGGTCGAAGCGCCTGGCCTGAACCAGCACGTCGAGACCGCTCTCTCGCGCCGCTCGCTCCAGGGACTCCACCGCCGCGTCGTCCTCCTCCACGCAGGTGACCTCGCACCCGAACTCCCGGGCGAGCAACCTGGCCGCGTCGCCCCGGCCCGAGCCGAGGTCGAGCACGCGGTCGCCGCGCCGCAGGTCGCACAGCGCTCCGATGCGGCGGGCGGTGAGGTCGCCCCCGGGGGCACGCCGGCCGAGCGCGCGATACAGGGTGGTCAAGTACTCGCGATCGCTCATCGGCAATGACCTCAGAGGAGGTTGGCCGCCAGCTCGGCCAAGGCGCTGCGCTCGCCCTTGGTCATGGTGATGTGGCCGGCGAGCTCTCGATCTTTGAACCGGTTGACGACGTGGACCAGGCCGTTGTTGGTCGAGTCCACGTAGGGGTTGTCGATCTGGTACGGGTCGCCGGTGAGGACGATCTTGGTGCCGTCGCCGACGCGGGTGATGATGGTCTTCACCTCGTGCGGCGTCAGGTTCTGCGCCTCGTCGACGATGATGTACTGGTTGGGGATGGAGCGGCCGCGGATGTAGGTCAGCGGCTCGATCTCCAGGATCCCCAGGTCGAGCAGCTCGTGGTAGCCGCGGCCCGCCTTCTTGTCCGCGCGGCGAGAGGTTCATGAGGAACTCGACGTTGTCGAAGATGGGCTGCATCCACGGGTTGAGCTTCTCCTCGACGTCGCCCGGCAGGTAGCCGATGTCGCGGCCCAGCGGGAAGATGGGCCGGGACACGAGCAGCTTCGGAGTAGATGGACTCCTCCATGGTCTTCTGCAGGCCGGCGGCGATGGCGAGCAGCGTCTTGCCGGTGCCTGCCTTGCCCTACGATGGTGACGAGCTTGATGTCGTCGTTGAGGAGCAGGTCCAGGGCGAAGCTCTGCTCCTTGTTCCTGGCGCGGATGCCCCAGATGCCCTCTTTGGAAACGCGGAGCGCGGGGACCACCTTGTTGGCGCCGCGGCTGGGCGCGAATTTGCCCATGGCGCTGTGCGACGGGTTGTCTTCGTCGCGCAAGATGACGAACTCGTTGGGCCCGTGGTCCGCGAGCTCGACCTCCACTTCGCCGGCCTTGTAGAGGCTGTCGACGACGGCGCTCGCCACCGGGATTTCGGCGTAGCCCGTGTAGAGGTCGGAGATCTCCACGCGCTCAGAGTCGAAGTCCTCGCCGTGAGCCCCAGGGCGTCGGCCCGGATGCGAAGGTTCGCGTCCTTGGTGACGAAGATGGTGGGCGTGGTCGGGCTCGCTCTCGCGGGTGTCCAGGGCCACCGCGAGGATGCGGTTGTCGGTGGAGCTGCCGCTGACCATCTCCGCCGGGAGCTCGCGCTCGGTGAAGACCACCCGGACCGTTCCGCCCTCGGGGAGCTTGACCCCTTCGCCCAGCCGCCCCTCGGCGCGAAAGGCATCCAGGTAGCGGGCGACCTGCCGCGCGTTGCGGCCGAGCTCGGAGAGGTCGCGCTTGAACTGGTCGATCTCCTCGATGACGTAGATGGGGATGATGACGTTGTTGTCATCGAAGGCGAAGAGCGCCCGTGGATCGTGCAGCAGGACATTGGTGTCGAGGACGAAGTTTTTTTTCATGGTGTCGAAGTCTTTGCCTTGTGTCCCCGCGGCTCGAGTCGGCGTTCGCTCGCTCTCAGCCAGCCGCACTGCCGGGATTATAGCCAACACCCAACCGGTGGCGAAACGCGGGCGTTCGGCGAGCGCGGCCAGCCCGGGCTCACTCGGCGCCGACCCACCTCTTGTGCACCGGCGAAACAGCGCTCCTGCGCCGCGCCAGCCGGTAGACTTCTCGGGGAGCCCCCGCCGCCGAGAGGACGCCGACCATGGATGCAGAGCTGCTCCGACGCGTGGAGCGCTGGATCTCCGAGGACCCCGACCCTGGGGACCGCCGAGAGCTCGAAGAGCTGGTCGCCCAGGGCGCTCAAGAGGAGCTCGCCGAGCGCTTCGCGGGGAAACTCGAGTTTGGCACCGCAGGGCTGCGCGGCGTGCTCGGGGCCGGGCCCGCGCGGATGAACCGCGCAGGGGTGCGCCGCGCGGCGGCGGGGCTCGCGCGTCACCTGCTGCGAACCGTGAGCGGCGCGGCGGAGCGCGGGACCGTCGTGGGCTACGACGCGCGGCGGATGAGCCGAGAGCTCGCCGAGGAAGCGGCTCGGGTCCTCGCAGGCCAAGGTGTGGCGGTCGAGCTCTTCGACGGGCACTGCCCTACGCCGCTCGTCCCCTTTCGCGTCCTCGAGGGGCGCGCCGCCGCGGGGATCGTCGATCACCGCGAGCCACAACCCGCCCGAGTACAACGGCCTCAAGGTCTATTGGGAGAACGGCGCGCAGATCATCCCGCCGCACGACGCCCTCATCAGCGCCGCCATCGACGCCGCCGGGCCCGCTTCCCAGCTCCCGGCGCCGCCGCTCGACGAGGCGCGCGCGCGAGGCCTCGCCCGCCTGCTGGGCCCGGAGGTCGAGGCGCGCTACCTGGCCTGGGTGCAGACCCTCGCGACGCATCCCGAGGTTTCGCGGGACCTGGCCATCGTCTACACCCCTCTCCACGGCGTCGGCGGCCGGCCGGCGCTCGCGGCGCTCTCGCAAGCGGGCTTCTCGCGCGTATTTCCGGTGGCGGCACAGCTCGAGCCCGACGGCCGCTTCCCCACCGTGCGCTTCCCCAACCCCGAGGAGCGCGGCGCCCTGGACCTGGCCCTGGCGCTGGCGCGCGAGCGGCGCGCGGATCTCGTCATCGCCAACGACCCCGACGCCGACCGCCTCGCCATCGCGGTCCCGGCGCCGGGTGGTGACTACGTCCAGCTCTCGGGAGACGAGGTCGGCGCGCTCCTCGGGTACTACCTCCTCACCGAAGGCAGCGGCGGCTCGGAGCGCCTGGTGGTCACCACCGTCGTCTCCTCTTCGCTCCTGGGCGAGATGGCGCGCAGCCTGGGCGCCCGCTGCGAGCGCACCCTGACCGGCTTCAAGTGGATCGCCAATCGAGCGCTCGCTCTCGAGGCCCAGGGCGCCCGCTTCGTCTTCGGCTATGAGGAAGCCATCGGCTACGCCGTCGGCGACCGGGTGCGCGACAAGGATGGGATCAGCGCGGCGGTGGTCTTCGCGGAGCTGGCGGCGGTCTGCAAGGCCCGCGGTCTGACCGTGCTCAGGTACCTGGAGCAGATCTATCGGCGCTTCGGCCTCTCCGCGACCTTCGCGCTCAACCTGACTCTCCCGGGCGCCGCCGGCAAGGCGGAGATCCAGGCGACGATGGCCCGGCTGCGGGCCTCGCCGCCGACCTCGCTCGGCGAGGAGCGGGTCGAGGCCGTCGTGGACCTGAGCCGCGGGGTTCGCACCGGGCCGGACGGCGAAGAGGCCGTCGACCTCCCGCGCAGCGACGTCCTCACCTTCGAGCTCGCGAGCGGCGGCCGGGTCACCGCCCGGCCGAGCGGAACCGAGCCGAAGATCAAGTTCTACTTCGAGCTGCGCGAGGCGATCGCCCGAGGCGAGGCCCTGGAGGCCGCGCAGGCGCGCGCGCGCGGCCGGATGTCGCGCCTCCAGGAAGAGCTTCTGCGGCGCATCCGCCCTTCGACGAGATAGGTCGGCGACGCTCGGCTTTCGCGGAGGCGCGCGACGGGCCTCGCCTATTTCACGGCGGCGCTGATGCGCTTGAACTCCGGCGAGCCGGCGCGCACCAGAAGGTCGAACAGCGCGCTCTCCGCGGTCGTGATCACCGCCCCCAGCTCGCGGCACCGTTCGAGGCCGACCGCGCGATCCTCCTCCGCGCGCGAGCAGATGGCGTCCGCGCAGAGGTACGGCACGAGCCCTCGCTCCAGGAGATCGCGCGCCGTCTGGAAGACGCAGACGTGCGTCTCCATGCCGCAGATCAGGATCTGCGAGCGCCCGGAGAGCTTCTGCATCGTCTCGGGGACGGCGCAGGAGAAGTCGAGCTTCTCGACGGGTTTCACCTCCTCCGGGAGCGCCCGTGCGATGTCGGCGTGCGTGCGCCCGAGCCCCTTGGGGTACTGCTCGGTCACGGCGATGGGCAGCCCGAGCGCCTTGGCGCCCTCGATGAGCGCCAGGCTCCGGTTGAGCACGCGCGCCAGCCGCTCCGGACTCATGGCGGGCGTCAGCCTCTCCTGGATGTCCACGACGAGCAGCGCGGCCTTCGCGCGGTCCAGGCGGGTGCGAAGCGGATCCATGCTCTCTCCTTTCGAGCTCGCGGCGAAGGCTTAGACGGCGTATCCCTGCGCGCCCGAGGCGGCGGGGGCCTCCGGGTCGAGCATCGCATTGACGCACGCGACCGTCCCGCTCGCCGCGGCCTTCTCCAGGGCCGAGCGAATCTCCTCGGGCCGCGTGACCAGGTACCCGACGCCGCCCATCGCCTCCACGATCTTGTCGTAGCGGGTCGGCGCGAGCCGCGTCGCCGGCGAGCGCTCCTCGCCGTAGATCTGAACCTGGGGCAGGCGGATCTGCCCCCAGGCCGCGTCGTTGCCCACCACCACGACACAGGGCGCTTTGAACCGCAGCATGGTCTCGAAGTCGAAGCCGTTCAGGCCGAAGGACCCGTCGCCTTGAATGACCCAGACCGGCCGCTCCGGGTAGAGCGTCTTCGCCGCCAGGGCGAACGGCGCTCCCACGCCCAGGCACCCTAAAGGCCCAGGGTCGAGCCAGCTCCCTGGCGACTTGAGCTTCACCACCTTCGCGGCGATGGCGACCCAGTTCCCGCCGTCGGCGACCCAGAGGGGGTCGCCCATGGCGTTGGCCACGTCGCTCATTTCGCGCGCCAGGCGGAAGTGGTGGAGCGGCACCTGATCGCTCTGCTCGAAGGCGCGCTGCTTCTCCCGCTTCTTTGCCTCGAGGCGCCGCACCGACTCGAGGTACGCCGCGCGCTCCACCGGCTTTCCGAAGGCGTCCGCGAGCTGCGCGAGCACCGAGCGGGTGTCGCCGACGATGCCCACGTCCACCGGCCGATTGCGCCCAACCTCGGCGGGGTCGATGTCCACCTGGATGACCTTGCAGGCAGGGTCGAACGTGGGCTCGGCGCCGTAGTTCAGCCGGAAGTCGAACGGCGTCCCGACGACGAGCACCACGTCGGCGGCCGAGAGGACCTCCTTGCGCGCTCCCTGGAAGAACAGCGGGTGGTCGAACGGCAGGCAGCCGCGCCCCGCGCCGTTCAAGAACGTGGGGAGCTGGGCGAGCTCGGCGAACCGGGCGAGCGCCGGCGCAGCGGCGTGCGTCCAGACGCTCGAGCCCGCGATGAGCGCGGGCCGCTCGGCTCGCCGGAGCAGCTCGACGGCCGCCTCCACGCGCTCGGGGTCTCCCGGGAGCGCCGCGGTGGCGCGGTAGCGCTCCGGCAGCCGGAAGCTCTCCTCCTCGAAGCCGTTCGAGAGCACGTCCCAGGCGCACTCGAGGAAGACGGGCCCCGGCCGCCCGGTCAGGGCGACGCGAAACGCCTTGGCCATGTACAGCGCCGCGGCTTCGGGCGACGGGATGCGGTCGGACCACTTGGCGATCCGATGGAACAGGTCCACCTGCTCGATCTCCTGGAGCGAGCCCTTGCCCTGATTGAAGGTCGGCGCCGCACCGCCCAGGAGCAGCAGCGGCGAGTTCGCGGCATAGGCGTTGGCCACGGCGGTCAAGGCGTCGGTCACCCCCGGCCCGGCGGTGACGATGGCCACGCCGATGCCCCGCCGCAGCCGCGCGTAGGCGTCGGCCGCGTGGCCGGCCCCCTGCTCATGGCGGGTGTCGATGAGCGCGATTCCCTCCTCGACGCAGGCGGCGTAGAGCGGCGCCACGTGCAGCCCCGACAGCGTGAAGGCGTGGCGCACGCCCTCCGCTTTGATCATCCTGGCGATCACTTGCGCACCGGAGAGCATTCGTTCGGTTCCTATCTCGAGAATTGTCGGTCGTGGGCGAGTGTAGACGAAGAACACCCAAGACCCCCTGGAAGCAGCCCGCCGCCGATGCGCGCTGAGCCGCCTGCCAGGGCCCCGCCAAACGGGGGCACGGACCACCCGAGCGTCGTTCAAGACCCACTGAGCGAGCGGCCTTTCGCCCCAAGTGCCGAGGCTTCTCGCCTGGCGCGCCGAGTGCATTGCGGAGGCGAGACGGATTTCACACTGCCTTGGAGGGTCCCGTGCAAGCCTCGAAGATCGCCGCAGACAAGACCGCTCCCGCCCTCGCGGACGATGCGGGCCTCCTCGCCCAGCGCGAGGTCGCCCAGCTGAGCGCCGAGGCCAAGCTCGGCGCCCGCGCGGCGGACCTGCTTCAGCGCGAGAGAGCGTGTGCGGCGAAGCTCGCGCGGGTTCGCGACGAGCTCTCCGACCTCACCCGCTCGCGCGCCCGAGGCATGGCCGTCGACGCGCTCGGGAGATTGCCCGCCGGGCCCGCCTCGCCCGGTCCTCTCCCCGAGCAGCTCGAGGCGCTTCAGGCGCGGCGCGTGGCGCTGGACGCCCGGCAACGGGCGCTCGACGCCGAGGAGAGATCGCTGCGGCGGCGAGAGCAAACGCTGGATCGGCTCGACCAGGACATCGTCTCCGTCGGGCAGGTCCTCGCGGCCATCCAAGCCAAGTCGCAGGAGCTCTATGAAGCCGAGCAGGCCCAGCGGGCCGAGGAGCAGCGGCGGCGCGCGGAGGAGGCGCAGGCCGCAGCCGCCCGCGAGGCGCTCCGGTCGGCGATGGCTGCGGGAAAGGACCAAGCCAGGGACGCCGTCGCGAGCCCCGCGAAGCGCGCCCCGGCGAGCGGCGCCATCGCCACCGGCCCCCAGGAAGCGGCCAGGCCCGACGCCTCCAGCCGGCAGCGGCGGGACCAGCGCGTCGAGCTTCACGCCGACGTCGACCTCTTCTCGGATTCCAACTTCTACACCGGCTTCTCGTCGGACCTGTCCGACGGCGGCATCTTCGTGGCGACGTGCAACACGCTCGACCCTGGCACGGAAGTGGAGGTCGCCTTCACGTTGCCGGGGAGCCTGCGGATCCAGGCCAAGGGCGTGGTCCGGTGGCACCGCGAGTACAACGACCGCTTCCCCGATATCTTCCCCGGCATGGGCATCGAGTTCGTGGAGATGACCGAGGACTCTCGCCTGGCGGTGCACGCCTTCACGTCCCAGCGCGAGCCCATGTTCTGGGCCTCGTGAGCAGCCGACCGCGCCGACCCCCTTCGAGCTCGGCTAGATCCGATACCGCTCGAACGCCGCGTCGTCGCGGAACGGCTCGACGGCCACCTCGAACTTCTCCGGCCCTCGACGCCAGTCGACCGCCACCTGCGGCTCGTCCTTGCCCTTGCCGTAGCGGGCGACGATCCGCGAGGCGAGCGCGCGGTCCTCCACGCCGGGCTCGCCCTCGACGAGCGCCACGGGCCCCATCCACCCGCGCGCCTCCAGGAGATAGC
Source organism: uncultured delta proteobacterium (assembly GCA_963772225.1). Taxonomy (GTDB): domain Bacteria; phylum Myxococcota; class Myxococcia; order Myxococcales; family UBA5297; genus CAVYWD01. Next base: position 664,875 of record CAVYWD010000002.1, read on the forward strand.
GCGCCTCGCCGGCGCGCTCGGAGAGCATCGCGTTCTCGCCCTCGTTGCGCCCGACGATGAGCTTCGCCCTGGGGGAGAGCCTGAAGTGCCGGCCGGTGGCGAGCACGGGGATCTCGTCCTGCTCGACGTGCCGGTCGGGCCGGCTGTCGACCAGGTCGTGGAAGCGCCGGCCGAAGCTCTCGTCGGTGAGAAAGCAGCAGCCGCCCGCGGGCTGCGGGTAGTCGAGGACGCCCAGCTCGCGCGCGAGCTCCATCTGCCGTTTCCGGGAGCGCCCGGAGATGTCCAGGAGCCGCTCGCGATCGATGAGCCGCTCGTTCTCCGGGACCGTGGGCTCCAGGAGCTTGGCCGAGAGCGGGCGCAGCACGCGGCCGACGAGGCCGCTCTCGCGCTCGATGGTGCGCATGGGGTCGCGCCGCTGGCTCTTGGGCCGCTGCCCGAGCACCTCGCCGGTGAAGACGAAGTCCGCGCCCTCGCGTTCCATGATCTCCTTCGCGCGGCGGAACATGAAGATGCGGCAGTCGACGCACGGGTTGGCGTTCTTGCCGTAGCCGTACTTCGGGTGGGTGATGACCTTTAAGTAATCCGGCCCGGAGATGTCGACGAACTCGATGTCGGTCTCCAGATTCGCCGCGGCGTTCAGGGCGTCGTTGCGCGGGGCGCTCCCGTCCGGCCGCGTGCGCCCCAGCCGGCGCTGGGTCTCCAGGATGCAGAAGCCGGTGTAGAAGTTGATGGCCTTCACCTCGACGCCGAGCGACTTCACCACCGCGTGCGCCAGCGTCGAGTCCAGCCCGCCCGACAACAAGCCGATCGCCTTCGCCTTCTTATCCGCCATAGACTCCACGCTCCTCACCCGCCCGCTGCTCAAGCTTTCCGGACGAACGCCCGGTAGGTCCCGCCCTCGCGCACCAGGGCCACCAGCGCGTTCCGGGTCGCCTTGCACCACGCCGGCATATCCGACTCCACGCCCGGGTCGGTGGCGATGATCTGCACCACCTGCCCTTGCTGGACGGCCTTCATCGCCCTGGCGACCTCGATGATGGGCACGGGGCAGAACTTGCCCGTGGTGTCCACCGTCAGCTGGGCCGCCGGCACCTCGCCCGCGCTCATCGCCGCCGCTCCATCAGCCTTGCGAGTCCTCGCCGTCCGGGTCTCTCGGACGCGCGAGCCCGCGCTCCAGGAACAGCTGCGCCACGTCGCGCTTCATGGAAACGAACACGCGCAGGACGTGCATCCTGCACTCCCCCACCATTTCCCCGTGCTTGCCGTTGTCGAACAGTTCGCAGCCCCGGCATCGGTCGATGATGTCGTTGAACCGAACGTAGGTCTCGTAGGAGGCGCGCCCGGCCCGGAAATCGCGTTCGTTGCTCTGCTCGAGGTAATCGACGACTTTGCGCGACAGACACATCGGCTCGCCACTTCTCTCCTCAACGCCGGGGGGGAGGGTTGGTCTTCTTAGTATAGGCCCGCCGGCCCGACTGGAAAGCGATTAAGAGCGTAGCCAGGGCGGCTCACGCGGCGCCTTCCACGGAGATCCGCTCGCCGTCGGCCAGGAACACGCCCTTGGAGATGTGGTGGAGGGTCCTGAGCTCCGGGTGCCCCTCGAAGCGCCACTCGTCTGCGACAAAGACCCGGTCGTCCGCCCACGCCGCCACCACGTCGGCGAGGAACAGGTCGTGGGCCTCGCGCACCGACCCCTCCTCCAGCGCCCGGCACTCGAGCCAGGCGACGCAGCCCTCCAGCAGCGGCGCGCCGACGCGCTCGGCAGGCGCGAACGAGGCGCCCAGAATTTGCGGCTTGTCGAACTCCCGGCCGTTCGCGCGCCCGGCGAGATAGGTCAGCCGCGCCAGCCCGATGGCGGGAACGTTGACGACGAGCTCGCCGCTCTCCTCCACCAATTCGCGGGTGAAGCTGTCGCGAGAGATGACCGCGGCGATCCGCGGGGGCGCGTAGTCGAGCGGCATGATCCAGGCTGCGGCCATGACGTTCACGCGGCCCCGCGCCGCGCTGGTCAGCAGGGTCGTCGGGCCGTGATTGATGAGCCGGGTGGCCTTCTCGAGCGGGACGCGAATTCGCATGGCGAGACCTCGAACGTGCGGAGGACGGAACGCCCCGAAGTGTAGCGCCCCAACGGATTGCGGCGCCGCGCGCCGCGGGGCCGTTTTCTTCTGGCGCGGGCTTGCCCGGGGTCGCTCGATGGTCATCTTCGGGCAGCCTCGCGACGCGTTCGCGTTCGAAAGGCCCGGCATGAATGTGGGGGTGCTCCAGGAGTCTTTCCCAGGCGAGCGGCGGGTGGCGCTCGCGCCGGCGGGGGTCGGCGATTCTCTCGAAGCGCGGCCTCCAGATTCTCGTCGAGGGCGGCGCCGGGCGGGCGGCCGGCTTTCCCGACGAGGCCTACCGCGCGGCCGGCGCCGAGGTGGTCCGCGAGCGGCGCCGCGCTGCCTCCGCCGACGTGCTCCTCATGGTGCGGGGCCCGAGCGCCAACCCGCATCGCGGCGCTGCAGACCTCGAGCTCACCCACCCCGGCCAGGTGATCATCGGCCTGCTCAATCCGCTGGGGGCCTCCGAGGCGATGGCCGCGCTGGCGGAGCGCTCGGTGACCTCCTACGCGCTGGAGCTGGTGCCGCGCATCACCCGGGCGCAGCCCATGGACGCGCTGAGCTCCATGTCGAGCCTCGCCGGCTACAAGGCCGTGCTCCTGGCGGCCGACGCGGCGCCGCGGCTCTTCCCCATGATGATGACCGCGGCGGGGACGCTCGCGCCGGCGCGCGTCCTGGTGTTGGGCGCCGGCGTGGCCGGACTGCAGGCCATCGCGACGGCCAAGCGCCTGGGCGCGGTGGTCGAGGCGTACGACGTCCGCCCCGAGGCGAAGGAGCAGGTCCTCTCGGTGGGCGGCAAGTTCGCCGACCTGGGGCTCGACACCCGCGCGCTCTCGGACAAGAGCGGCTATGCCCGCGCGCAGGGCGAGGAGTTCCTCGCGCGACAGCACGAGGCGCTCGCGCCGCACGCCCGAGCCGCGGACGCGGTGATCACCACCGCGCAGGTGCCAGGGCGGAGGGCGCCCGTCCTGGTCACCGCCGCGATGATGGAGGGCATGAAGCCCGGCTCGGTCGTCGTCGACTTGGCCGCCGAGCAGGGCGGCAACTGCGAGCGCACGCGGCCGGGCGAGACCGTGGAGGTCGGCGGGGTGACCCTCCTCGGGCCCGTCAACCTCCCCTCGACCCTGCCCTTCCACGCGAGCCAGCTCTACTCGAGGAACGTCTCGAGCTTCCTCTTGAACCTCCTGGGAAAGAACGGAGCGCTGGCCATTCGCGCGGACGACGAGAATCGCCCGAGAGACGCTGGTGACCTGCGACGGGTCCATCGTCCACCCGCAGGTTCGCAAGGCCCGCGAGGGCCGCGCCGGCCCGCCGCGCGGCGCTTGACCCGCGCGAGAGGAGAGCGCCATGAGCAGCGCCGAGCTTCAGCTCTTTCAGCTGTACGTCTTCGCCCTGGCGGCGGTGACGGGCTTCCACATCATCCAGCGCGTGCCGCCTCTCTTGCACACGCCGCTCATGTCGGCCACCAACGCCATCTCCGCCATCTCCGTCGTGGGCGCGCTGCTCGTCGCAGGTGGGCGATACGGCGGGGCGGCCCGGCTCCTGGGCGCGGTGGCAGTGGCGGCGGCCATGACCAACGTCGTGGGCGGATTCCTCCTCACCGAGCGGATGCTCAAGATGTTTCGCGCCGGGAAGAAGGCGCCATGAGCGTCGCCTCGGCTGTGGGGCTGGCCTACTTCGTCGCCTCGCTGCTGTTCATCGTCGGCCTTCGCTCGCTCGGCTCGCCGCGCACGGCGCGCCGCGGGATGCACCTGGCGGAGCTGGGCATGGCGCTCGCCATCGGCGGCACGCTGCTCGACCGGCGCATCGTCCGTTTCGAGGAGATCCTCACGGCCGCCGCCATCGGCTCACTCATCGGAGTCGGCATTGCGCTCTGGACGCCGATGACCGCCATGCCCCAGCGGACCGCGCTCTCGCACGCCTTCGGCGCGCTGGCCGCGGCGCTCGTGGGCATCGCCCATTACCTGGAGCACGGGGCCAGCCTCCAGACCTCTCAGCTCGTGGCCCTGGGCTTCGAGGTGATGTTCGGGTCCCTCACCGTCACCGGCAGCCTCATGGCGTTCGGCAAGCTCCAGGAGTGGCTGCCCGGGAGGCCCTTGACCTTCCGCGGCCAGAACGTCTTCAACGTGGCGCTCTTCACGGTCATCGCGGCGCTGACCGCCTACGTTGTCGCTGCACCCGCCCACCGCGAGGCGTTCTTCACGATGGTGCCGCTGGCCGCGGTCTTCGGGGTCATGCTCGTCCTGCCCATCGGCGCGGCGGACATGCCGGTGGTCATCACCCTGCTCAACAGCTACGCCGGGCTCGCCGCGTCGGCCACCGGCTTCGCGCTCCAGAACAACATCCTCATCATCGCCGGCGCGCTGGACGGCGCGTCCGGGTTCATCCTCTCCATCCTGATGTGCAAGGCGATGAACCGGCCCATCGCGAACGTGCTATTCGGCGCGTTCGGCAAGGCGCCCGAAAAGGGAGCGCCGCCGCCCGCCACCCGCGCCTTCCGGAGCGCGACACCCGAGGAGGCGGCGAGCGTCCTCGACTCGGCGGCGCGGGTGATCCTCGTGCCCGGCTACGGCATGGCGGTCTCCCAGGCGCAGCACTCGGTGAAGAAGCTCGCCGACCTGCTGGCGCAAAAGGGCGTCGACGTCCGTTTCGCCATCCACCCGGTTGCGGGGCGTATGCCGGGGCACATGAACGTGCTCCTCGCCGAGGCCGGCGTGGACTACGACCGGCTCTTCGACCGGGAGCAGATCAACGACGACTTCCCCCAGGCCGACGTGGCGCTGGTCGTCGGGGCCAACGACGTGGTCAACCCCGCGGCCAAGACCGACCCCAAGAGCCCCATCTTCGGCATGCCGGTCCTCGACGTGGACCGCGCCCGGTCGGTGATGGTACTCAAGCGTTCGATGAACCCGGGCTTCGCGGGCATCGACAACGAGCTGTTCTACAGGCCGAACGCCATGATGGTCTTCGGCGACGCCGGGAAGACGCTCGAGGCCATCGTCGCCGAGCTGAAGCAGCTCGGGCCGGAGGCGGCGCCGGGCCCTGCGGCGGCGTCCGCGAAGAGGCCGGCATTCATCTCCGAGCCAGCGCAAACCGGGCATTGAGGGACGTCGCCGAGCGCAGCTGGTCGAGCTGGGCCCTGTCGTCGATGCGGTGAGGGCGCGAGAGGCCTCGATGGAATTCGCCTCCGCGAAGCCTAAGAGGCGGCGACCCTCTCGAGCGGCGCCAAGCGCTGCGCGAGGACGAGGATGTCCGCCTTGTCGGCCTTGTCGTCGAGCTTGGTCTCCACGGCCTCGAGCCTCGCCTCCACGCCGTCGAGCCTCGTCTCCACGCCGTCGAGCCTCGTCTCCACGCCGTCGAGCCTCGCCTCCACGGCCTCGAGCCTCGCCTCCACGCGGTCGAGTCTCGCCTCCACGCGGTCGAGCCTCGTCTCTACGGCCTCGAGCCTCACCTCCACGCGGTCGAGCCTCGTCTCTACGGCCTCGAGCCTCACCTCCACGCGCTGGACGCGTGCCTCCAGCGCACCGAGCCTGACGTTGGTGTCCTTCACGGCGAGCTCAAGAGACGAGATTCTCTCGGACAGCGTATCGAACTTGGCGTTGAGCTCCCGCCGGAGCTCGTCGCGCGTCGAGAAGACGGCCTCGATGACCGCCTTGTTGCGATGGTCCATCTCCTCCAAGAGCAGAGCGAAGCGCCCCGCCGCCGTCGCCGACGGCGGACGAGCCGAACCTTTGGCCCGAGGTGACTTCGGCTTCGAGCTTGCCTTTTTCAAAATACGCTTCCGCATGACCATGACCCGTGTTCCTCCCGCCCTTTCGGGGCCCCTGTACCACATCACCGAAGAGCGCCGTCCCTCTGCGAGAGCCGTCGCTCGTAAGCGTTCCCCGTGCCACGGATGCTGCCGGGTGGCACCGCTGCGGGAGCATCAAATCCCATCGCGCGTGCACCGTCCAGCGCCGAGTTGCCCAGCGCGGCGGGCCCTGCGGGCTCGGGAGGTACGCCACGGGGCGGCGACGCTCCTGCAAGAGGGCGGCTCCGAGCGCGAGCGCAATACAAATATGCGCTTCAGCACTCAATGCGAATGAGGGGCGAATATCACTTTCTGAAAATCAGCGCGGCTCGCCCGGGGCATTCCCCGGCGATTCGACCGCAGACTTCGACGGAGCCCGTGCCCCTAAAAGCTGCCAGAGCCCCCAACCAAAGATGAGAAAGCAAAAATATTGGGCCGGCGTCAGTCCGAAATAGCGCGCGTCGGAATACGGCAAATCCCGCGCGCGCAAGAAATCGAAGCAGAATCGCCCCACGGCATACAGCACCGCGAGGACCGCGAGGAGCCTTCCCTTCAGCGCTCCCCTCGCAGCCAGCGCGTAGAGCAGCGCCGCGATGGCGAAGAGCCAGAGCGCGTCGTAAAGCCCCAGGTCGTGCCGGGCGCCGCCCGGGAAGGCGACGGCCAGCGGGAAGTGCGTGCGAACGCCCGGGTGATCGTGAACGACGAAGCAGCCGATGCGCGCCACTCCCCAGCCCGGCGCGGTCCCGAGAGCGAGCGCGTCGGCGTACGGTGCGAGAAGGAGGTTCCGCCGGCGCAGAAAGACGGCCAGGGCGATGACCGCCCCCAAAAGCCCGCCGAAGGACGAAAGCCCGTCCCAGACGCGGACGACCTTCCAGGGGTCTTGCAGCTCCTCCGGGTGGTAGAGGAACAGGTGCACAAAATGCCCGCCCAGGATCCCGGCGAGGACGCCCCACGTCGCGTAATCCACCAGCGGCCGCGGGTCCAGGCCCTCGCGCGCCGCGCGCCCGGCCGCGAGCCGCGCCCCGAGGTAGATGCCGGCGGCGGCGAAAACCCCGAACGCTTCCAGGGTGAGCGGCCCCAGGTGAAGGGAGGGCGGTTGGAAATAGGGGATCACGTCGGTCCTCTCAGGGCATCGGCCACGAGTGCTCGAGCTGCACGCTGCTCGCCGAGAGGAGCACCTCGCGCAAGAACGTGAGCAACGCGCCGGTGAACGCCACCATCGCGGCGATGAACAACCCGGCGACGGGGTGTGAAAAGTCCCTCTGCAAGATGGAGCCGATGAACGCCGTCGCGATGAGCACGCAGACGAAGAGCGCCGAAGCCGTCGCAAAGGTGATGGCCGTATTGACGAGCTTGCGGCGCCGCCGCAACAGGTCGACCTGCGCCTCGATCACGGCCTTGTGCGCGTCGGGCGCCGCCGGGAGCCGCTCCATGAGGACCCGCGTCCTGTCCACGACCCGCCCGAGCCGCGTCGAGAACACGCTGAGGAGCGTCCCCAGCGCGGTGAGGAGGAACACCGGCGCGACCGAGAGCTGAATGACGCGCGCGACGGTGGAGATGGGCGTCTCGGGTGGCATGGGGCGAGTCTCTTTCGAACGGGCAAGCCAACACAAGGGCCGCGGAGGTGACGTTCGGGTTGCCTGCGCGCCGCGCGCTCACTACGTGGTCCAGCGAGGACCTCTCCCAAAGGCCCCGAAGAAGGAGAGCAGCCATGGCGGACGCGCGCGTCGAGCACGACAGCTTGGGCGAAGTCCAGGTCCCCGCCCAGCGCCTCTGGGGAGCGCAGACCCAGCGCTCGCTGGAGAACTTCAGCATCTCCGGAGAGACGATGCCTGCGGCGCTCCTCGTCGCATTGGCGCAGGTCAAGCGGGCCTGCGCGCGCGTAAACCGGGAGCTCGGACGGGTCGACCCCAAGAAGGCGGACGCCATCGCCGCCGCCGCCGACGAGGTGATCCGAGGCGATCACGCGGGCGAGTTCCCGCTCGTCGTCTGGCAGACCGGGAGCGGCACCCAGACCAACATGAACATGAACGAGGTCCTCGCCAATCGGGCCAGCGAGCTGCTCGGCGGCCCGCGCGGTCGAGAGCGGCTCGTCCACGCGAATGACGAGGTCAACCGCAGCCAGTCCACGAACGACGCGTTCCCCACCGCCCTCCACCTCGCCGCGGCGCGCGCGCTCGTCCACGAGGTCGCCCCGGCCTTGCGCGGGCTCCAGGCGACGCTCGAGGCCAAGGCGAGCGCCTTCGCGGACGTCGTGAAGATCGGCCGGACGCACCTGCAGGACGCCACGCCGCTGACGCTGGGCCAGGAGATCTCCGGTTGGGCCTCCCAGCTCTCGCACGCCGCCGCCCACGTCGACAGCGCGCTGCCTCACCTCTACGAGCTGCCCATCGGCGGGACGGCGGTGGGCACCGGGCTCAACGCCCCCGCCGACTTCGGCGCGCGCGTCGCGGCCGAGCTGGCGCGCGCGACCTCCCTGCCCTTCGTCACCGCGCCCAACAAGTTCGAGGCGCTGTCGGCGCGCGACGCGCTGGTCTTCGCGCACGGGGCCCTCAAGACCGCGGCCGCGGCGCTCATGAAGGTGGCCAACGACGTCCGTTGGCTCGCCTCGGGCCCGCGCGCCGGCCTGGGCGAGCTGCGCCTGCCGGAGAACGAGCCCGGCTCGTCCATCATGCCCGGCAAGGTCAACCCGACTCAGAGCGAGGCGCTGGTCATGGCGGCCGCGCAGGTGTTCGGCAACGACGTGGCCGTCAACATCGCGGGCGCCACCGGCAACTTCCAGCTCAACGTGAACCTGCCGCTCTTCGCACACGCGTTCCTCCAGTCGGCGCGGCTCTTGGCCGACGGCGCGCGCAGCTTCGACGACCGGTGCGCGAAGGGCCTTCAGCCCGACCGCGAGCGCATCGAAGCGAACGTGAGGAGCTCGCTCATGCTGGTCACCGCGCTCAACCCGCACATCGGCTACGACAGCGCCGCGCGCATCGCCCGGCTCGCCCACCAGAAAGGCGTGCGCCTCAAGGAGGCCGCGCTGGAGCTCGGGCTCGTCACCGCGGAGCAGTTCGACGCCTGGGTGCGGCCGGAGGCGATGACGGGGCCCGAGACGAAGTGACCGCGTCTCCCCATCGCCGCGGGCGGCCTGCTAGAGTCGGTCGATCATGGGAAGAGCGCAGCGCGACCGCCTCGTCGAGACGCTCTTTCAGATCCGCCCGGGCGAAGGTCCCCTCACTGTCCACCTGTTCCTCCAAAACCTCTGCGTAGTCGGGGCCTTCATCGTCGGCCGGTCGGCGCGCGACGCCCTCTTCCTGGCGCGCGCCTCCAAGGACCAGCTGCCCGCCATGTACATCGCCTCGGCGGTCGCCGTGGCGCTGGCAGGCGTGGCCTACGCCCGCGTCGCCGACCGGGCCCGGCGCGACCGGCTCACCGCCGGCCTGGCGCTCGCTTTCGCCGCAGCGCTGGCCGGGGTACGCCTGGCGATGCCTCGGACCGGCGGCTGGATTTTCAGCGCCCTCTACGTGCTGGTGGAGGTCTGCGGCGCGCTCACCCTCATTCAGTACTGGACCCTGGCGAGCGATTCGTTCCACGCCCGCGACGCCAAGCGCTTGTTCGGCACCATCGGCGCCGGCGGCACGGTGGCCAACGTCGTGCTCGGCGGCGCGATCGGCGCCATGGCCAAGCGGTTCGGCGCCGAGGACCTTCTGTGGCTCGCCGCCCTCCTCCTCGTCGGCCATGCCGCGCTGGCGCTGCGGCTCGGCCAGCGGATGCACGCCCGAGCGGCACCGCGCCAGCGCGCCTCCCGCGGCAAGGTGCCCGGCGCGTCGCGCGTGTTCGAGTCGCCGCATTTGCGGATTGTCGCGGCGCTCGCGGCGGTGACGTTCCTGACCACCACCCTCGTCGACTTCCAGTTCAAGACCATCGCCGCCGCGCACTTCAGCCAGAACGCCCTCGCCGCGTTCTTCGGCCAGTTTTACGCGGTGACCGGCCTCTTCGCCCTGGCCATCCAGTTCTTCGGCAGCGCCCGGTTCCTCTCGCGCTTCGGGGTCGTGGCCGCGCTGGGCGTCCTCCCCTTCTTCTTGGGGGCCGGCAGCGTCGCGGTGCTCCTCTCCTCGGCGCTCTGGGCGGCCACGTTTGCCAAGGGCGGCGAGTTCGTCTTCCGCTACACCCTCAACGACGCCACCACCCAGCTCCTCTATCTCCCGGTACCGGCCCAGCTGCGCGCCGGCGCCAAGGCGTTCATCGACGGCGTCCTCAAGCCGGGCGCCATCGGCCTCGCGGGCGCCTTCCTCCTCGCCTACCGGACCTTCGCGGGCGGCGCGACGGCGCCCCTGGCAGCCCTGAGCGCGGTGCTCTGCGCAGCTTGGGGGCTCATCGTCCTGCGGCTGCGAGCCCCCTACGTGCGCTCGCTGCAGGACACCCTGCGGCGGCGCTCGCTCGACCTCGCCGGGGCGCGGGAGAGTTTGGTCGACGGGTCGACGTCGAGGGTGCTGGTCGCCGCGCTCTCCTCGCCCGACGCGAAAGAAGTGCTCAACGCGCTGGAGCTCTTGCCGCAGGGGCACCTCGCGCGCGCCGTCCAGGTGGGCGCTCAGGTGGTGCGGCTCTTGGCCCACCCGAGCGCCGAGGTGCGCGCCGCCGCCCTCGGCCACCTGGGCGCCAGCGGCTCCCTCCAGTACGGCAACGCCGCCTTCCGACTCTTCGACGACCCCGAGCCGGCGGTGCGAGCGGCCGCCATCGACGCCTTCTGCGCCATCGGCCGGGACAAGGCGGTGCGGAGCGTGAAGGGCTTCCTCGCGGATCCGCAGGCCCCCATCCGCGCGGCGGCCATCGCCAGCATGATCCGCTACGGCGGCCTCGACGGCGTCTTGGCGGCGGCCGAAGGGCTCAAGGAGCTCATCGCCGACCCGCGGCCCGCCATGCGCGCGCAGGCGGCGCGGGCGCTGGGGGCCATCGGCGTCAAGAACTTCTACCAGCCGGTGCTCGAGCTCATGAACGACGCCGACCTGTCGGTCCGCCGCGCGGCCATCGCCGCCGCGGGCGCGCTCAAGGCGCCCGAGCTCGCCACGGCGCTCATCTATAGGCTCGCGCTCCCCGACACCGCCGCCGAGGCGACCGACGCGTTGGCGGCCTACGGGCCGGGCATCGAGGCGACCCTGGAGCGCGTCCTGGAGAACGCGCTCGAGGAGCCGTCGCTGCGCAGCGCCATCCCCCGCGTGCTGGGGCGGTTGGGGACGGCGCGGGCGGTGCAAATCCTCACCGGCCACCTCCTGGACCGCGACGAGGCCGTCCGCCGCAGCCTCTACCGGGCGCTGGGGAGGGCCCTGAAGCGCAAGCGCGGGCTCGCGGTGGAGCGAAAGGCGCTCGCCCGCGCCATCGATCACGAGCTCTCGCGGGCCTACCACGCGGTCGCCTGCGCCCAGGCGCTTCAGTTGCCTGCGGGGCGCGGCCCCCTTCCGCGCGAGCCCGTCGAGGCGGCCCGCGCCCTGCTCGGCTCGGCGTTGACCGAGAAGGGAGCTCAGGCCGAGGAGCGGCTGTTCACGTTGCTCGACATCCTGCACCCCGAGGCGGAGATCGAGCTGCTCTTCGCCGGGCTCCAGGACGCCGCGGCCCAGGACGCCGCGCGGCGGCGCGCCAACGCCATCGAGCTCCTCGACAACGTCCTCGACCGGCCGCTGCGCCACAAGCTCTTCCCGCTCCTCGAGGAGCAGCCGCGCGAGGCCAAGCTCCGCGCCGCGCGAGCCCTCTTCCCGCTGCCCCAGGGCGAGCCCGCGGCGCGCCTCGCCGAGCTCCTCCAGGACGAGAGCGCCTGGGTTCGGGCCTGCGCCCTGCACCTGTGTGGCGTGCAGAGCGAGCAGGCGCAGCGGGCCGAGGTGGCCGCGAACCTCGAGCACCCATGGTCGGTGGTGCGCGAGGCGGCGGTCTTTGCGGTCCAAAGGCTCCATCGCCCCGCGGAGCTGGAGCATTTGTTATCGGGGCTCGCCGGCGATGAGTCGCCCGCGGTGCGCGCCCGCGTGGAGGCCGCGCTCGCCTCTGCGCCGGCCGGTCGCCCCGCCGCCTCGTGACGCCCTTGGCATCCCTTCGGTGAGGTCGATGATCTCCACGGTCGAGAAAGTGCTCTTCCTCAAGTCGGTCGACCTGTTCTCCCAGATCCCCGGGGAGGACCTGGCGCAGCTGGCGCTGATCACCGGCGAGGAGAGCCGCGAGAACGGCGAGGAGATCTTCGGCGAAGGCGAGGTCGGCGACGCGCTCTACATCGTGCTCGACGGCGCCGTCCGGGTGCACCGCGGCGAGAAGACCATCGCCGAGCTCGGCCTTCGCGAATGCTTCGGCGAGATGGCCATCCTGGATGCGGCGCCGCGCTCGGCGACGGTGACCGCGGTGGGCGAGGTCGCGCTGCTCAAGATCAGCCGCGAGGATTTTCAGGACATCATGGCCGAGAAGCACGCCATCGCCGTGGGGATCATCAAGGTCCTCACCCGGCGGCTCCGCGACGCCATCCGCTAGGCCCCGCCTGAGCCGGGCCTGCCCTGCCTGCTATATTCCGGCCCGACGGACCCACCTCGCGGGCGCCCAGGGAACCACGTGAACTGCCGGCAGTGCGGACAGCTCCTCGACTCGACCAGCCGGTTCTGCAACCTCTGCGGTGCGGCCATCGACGGCTCCGAGGACCTCAGCGCACCGGTCCGCGAGGGTGACGTCTTCGAGGGCAAATGGCGCCTCCTCGAGAAGCTGGGCCAGGGCGGCATGGGCTCGGTCTACCGGGCGCAGGACCTGTCGCTCGACCGCGAGGTCGCCGTCAAGGTCCTGGCGGGCACGCTCTGCAACGACGCGGAGTTCGTCGCCCGCTTCGAGCGCGAGGCCAAGCTCACCGCGCACCTGGATCACCCCAACGTCGTCCTGGTCTACGCGGTGGGCAAGCACCGCGGGCGGCCGTTCATCGTCATGAAGCGCTTGGAGGGAGAGACCCTGGCCCGGCGGCTCCAGGACATGCCCCGCGGCCTGCCGGCGGAGGGGACGCTGGAGATCTTCCGACAGATCTGCTCGGGCCTCGACTACATCCACTCCAAGGGCTTCGTGCACCGCGACATCAAGGCCGGGAACATCTTCCTCGGGCCGGACGGGCGCGCGACCATCCTGGATTTCGGCATCCTCCGCGACACCCGGCCCGGCCAGAATCTCACCCGCGCCGGCCAAATGATGGGGACGCCGCATTACATGTCGCCCGAGCAGGCGATGGCCCGCAAGACCGACCCTCGCGCCGACATTTACGCCCTGGGCATCTTGCTCTTCGAGTGCCTGACGGGTCAGCTCCCCTTCGTCGGCGAGAACGACCTGGCCACGCTGCACATGCAGCTCAAGAAGCCCCCTCCCGACCCGAGAGAGCTGGCGCCCTCGCTGCCCCTGGGCATCACCCAGGTGACCGCGCGCGCGATGGCCAAAGTCCCCGCCGAGCGCTACGCCTCGGCCCCCGAGCTGCTCGCGGACCTCGAGGCCGCGCTCGGCGCCAACCCCGTCTGCGACGAGCAGGAGCCGACGCAGATCGGGCGCCGCACGCCCGCGCGCAAGGGCCCGGCTCGGCCGGCCGACAGGGCTCGGACGCCTCGGCCCTCGATCCCGGCGCGGCCCGCGCCTCCCTCCAGGCCGTCGAATCCGCGGGCCGTGCCCGCTCGAGCCGCGGGTAGTCTCAGCGACCCTCGCCGTTCGCTCGCAGCGGCCCCCGAGCCCTCGCCCCTGGGCTTGGCCGACGATGCGGCGGTCTTCGAGCCAGAGCCGACCCCTACCCCTGAGCCCGTGCCGCCTGCGCCGGTCGCCCGGACCGAGCTGCCGGAGGCAGAGGACGCGCCGCGGTCCTCGGGAGGCGGCGCCTTCAAGGTCCTGCTCGCCCTGCTTGCGCTCGGCGCAGTGAGCTACAGCGTCTGGCGCGTGGTCACCGCCGTCGAGCCGACCGCCGAGGAGCCTCCAGACCTGCTTCGCCCCCTGCGCGAAGAGGCGCTGGCCGCGAAGGCGCCTCCGCCCGCTCCCGAGCCATCGCCCAGCCCCAAGCCGACCGAGACGCCCACGGCCGCGCCGACTCCCGAAGCCAAGGTCGCGCGCCCCCCACGGCCAGCCAAGCCCGCCCGCGCTCCGGCGTCTGGCGAGGACCCGAAGGCCGCCTTCGGCGCGCTCCGGGTAATGACCACGCTGCGCGGCGAGCTCTACTGGGCCACGCTGTACGTCGACGGCGAGCAGCGCGGGGCGACGAACCGGACGGTCAACGACATCCCGGTGGGCGAGCACGAGATCCGCCTCGAGCGATCTCGGCTTCCAGCCGCTCCGTCGCCAGGTGGTCGTCAGGCCGGGGACGGCAGAGGCGATTCAGATCGAGCTCGTGCCCGCCCCATAGCTGGGAGCGGCGAAGGGAGCGCCGCGCTTCAGCCCTCTTCGTCCGCGCGCCGCTGCAGCTCGGCCATCGCGTCGATCTCCTCGCGCGTCCAGAGGCGCCCGCGGCCCGCGCCCGGGCAGAATGACGCGACCTCGGCCGACCACTTGCGAGGGCTCAAGAGCTCCGGCCAGAACGGCCAGGTCCTGCACTGCGTCGGCCTGGCCTCGTAAACCTGGCAGCGCCGCTCGGAGAGGAAGATGCAGGCCGAGGTGCCGGGTGCGTCCCGGAGCGCAAGCCGCCCCTCGACGAGGCGCGCGAAGCGCCGCCTCAGGCCCCGCGCCGTGACCTTCAATTGCGCGGCGAGGCGCCGCGCGTCCGAGCGGGTGAGGTAGACGTACCCGCTTTCGCCGTGCGTCACGCAGCACCGGCCAGAGCCCTGGCACTCGAATCGAATTTGCGCGATCCGCCTCGGCCGCGCGGATTGAGTCTCCAATGAAGCGCTCTCCGATGGTTTCGCGGCCATGCACGAATGGATGGGGCATCGCCGCTGGACTGCGCTCTGCCGCAGCGCAGGCCTGGTTCAGGCCCGGACCCTACACCACCTCGGCCGAATGGGCGCCGGCGAGCGACCTCTCCCCCTTCGCCCCCTCCCCGCGAGCGGGGAGGGGGTTGAGGGGCTACGCCACCTGCAGGATGATCTTCCCGTGGGAATGCCCGGCCTGGTTGAGCTCCAGCGCCTCCCTCGCCTTGTCCAGAGGCAGCACCTTGGTGATGTGCGACTTGAGGGCCCCGCTCGCCGCGAGCCTGGCAAGCTCC
Organism: uncultured delta proteobacterium; assembly: GCA_963772225.1. Lineage (GTDB taxonomy): Bacteria > Myxococcota > Myxococcia > Myxococcales > UBA5297 > CAVYWD01. The sequence goes on from CAVYWD010000002.1 coordinate 679,930, forward strand.
TCCAGGTCCTCGGTGTCGTACTCCATCCCGAACTCCACGGCGCGGGCGCCCGTTTTCTTGGCCGCCGCCGCGTCGATTTCGCCGATGAGATTGATGAGCGTGCCGCCCTTCTTGAGCACCGACCATGAGCGCGCCTGCGTCTCCCCGCCCAAAGGGTCGATGACGACGTCCACGTCCCGCACCCGGTCCTCGAACCGCTCTCGGCGGTAGTCGATGAGCTCCTCGACCCCCACGCTCCGCAGCCAGTCGAAGCTCTCGCTGCTGGCAGTGCCGACCACCCGAGCGCCCTTGAGCTTGGCGATCTGCGCGGCCATCGAGCCCACGCCGCCGCTGGCGCCGTGGATCAGGAACACCATCCCCGGCTTCGCGCCTGCGGTGTCGACCACCGCCTGCCAAGCCGTGAGGCTGGGCATGGGCAGAGAGGCCGCGGTCGCGAAGTCCAGGGCGTCGGGTTTCTTGACCAGGTCGGCCACCGGCACCACCGCGTAGTCCGCGAAGCTCCCGAAGACCTCTCCGAAGACCGCGTCGCCGCTCCGAAGGGGAGTGGTCGATCCCGGGCCCAGAGCCTCGATGACCCCGGAGAAATCCTGACCCAACGTCAGCGGGACCTTGTCGGCCCCCTCCGGGTTGTAGATTCTGCTCGCGGACCATCCAGTCCACCGGGTTGACGGCTGCAGCGTGGATGCGCACGAGCGCCTGCCCTGCCCCGACCTTGGGCGTCGGTAGGTCTTCCACCCGTACCTCGTCCGGCCCGCCGAAGTGATGGATGCGCACCGCTCTCATGGAAATCCCCCTTGGCTCACGCTCACCGCATGGGTGCGCATTCCCGCCGTGCGGAGCCAAGATTCCCAGCTCGAACCTGTGACGAAAGTGCCCTCTCACCTCTCGAACGACCCCTCCCCTTCGCCCCCTCCCCGCGAGCGGGGAGGGGGTAGGGGGGTGAGGAGCACGACCGCGGTGGAGCAATTCGCCGCCGATGCAGCCGCGAGCGTCGACTCGCAAGCCGCCCACGGTCGCCTCAAAAGGAAAAGGCAGCGGCTGCTTTGGCTCGAAGCTTTCTCCGGCCCGCATCAGGGCGCGGCCGCGCTCGTAATTTTGAGCATGGCGACCCCATGACTTGGCACCGAGGAGGCCATATAGGAGTTGTTGAACGTCCCCAAATCCGTGTGGGACCAAAGATCGCGCACGGTCGCCGCCCCCGCGGGAATGCCAATCGAGCTCCACTGCACTGTAATGGACGCGGAACTCGCGCCGCGATTGAAGAGCACCACCGCACGCGTATTCTCCCCCGAGAGCTTCTTCGACCATACCTGCTGGTCCGCGCCAGGCGACGCCACCACCTGCCCTTGGATACCCAGCGGGTCCTGATCCACCGCGATGACTTCGCTGTTGGTGAGCGTCTCCTTTGCCGTCGCGCTCATGGAACGGAGGTCGTTTCCCGCGATGAGCGGCGCCGCCATCATCGCCCACAAGCTGAAGTGCGCGCGCGCTTCGGTGTCGTTGAGGCCGTTGCCGACCTCCATCATGTCGGGGTCGTTCCAGTGCCCTGGCCCTGCGTAGGAATAGAGGTTCGCGTTCTGGTCAATGAGCCGAATCACGGCCGACCACGATGGGCCGATGTCGAACCCCATGCGCCACATGTTCGCGATGGAAGGCAGATTGAGCGAGCAGGTGCTCGGAGGGCACAGGTCGTTTTCCTGATTTCCCGGATTGATGCTGTAGAAGATGGGCCGGCCGGTTGCTCGAAGCGCGTCTCGCATCACGGCGAATCCGCTGCGCTGGCCGGCGCAGAGGTCGTACTTGAGGTAATCGACGCCCCACGACGCAAACGCCTGCGCGTCCGCCGTCTCGTGTCCAAGGCTCCCTACGGCGCCGGGGGTGTTGCCGTAGAGGCCGCTGCAGGTCTTGGTGTTGGGCGTCTCGTACAGGCCGAGCTTGAGCCCCTTGCTGTGCACGTAATCGGCGAGCGCTGAAATCCCGGACGGAAACTTGGTCGTGCTCCATTGGAGCTTTCCACTGGAATCGCGCCCGTTCATCCAACAGTCGTCCAGGTTGACGTACTGGTAGCCGACCGCCTGCATGCCGCTGGAGACGAAGATATCGGCGATTTGTTTGACCAGCGTCTCGTTCAGCCCGTCGCATCCAAAGGTGTTCCAGGAATTCCAGCCCATGGGCGGCGTCGCCCCCAGGATGTTGCTCCCTCCTCCGTCCGATTCGGTTGCCCCGCCAGCGTCCGCATCCGCCGAGGGGCTTGCATCGCGCGCCCCTCCGTCGGCGCCGGGGACGACCGCGCCGCCGCTGTCGGTGGCATCCGCGCCGCCGCTGTCAGAGGCGTCCGCGCCGCCGCCCGCGTCCTGGGAGCGGCCCGCGTCTGGCGCCCCTCCCCCGCCGGTGTCCGAAACCAAACTGTCGCCTGCGCCGGGCGCCCCTCGGTCGTCGTCGAAGGTGCTTACCTCGCCGACAGGGCATGCCGCGAGCGCCGCGGCAACGGACAGCATCCCGAGTCTGAGCCGCATACCGTTGAGATGCGCGAATCGCCGTCAACGGGTCACGCACTCCATCGGGCAGGCGCGCAGGCGGTGGCGATGGCCTTCGCAGGTCTCGCCGTTCGGGGCTTCGCCCTTTGCTACTTTTGCTACTTTTGGTCCCCCGCGATCAGGCCATCGCGGCGAGGATGGCCGCGCCGTGCCGCTCCACGAGCTTAGGCCCCAGGCCCCGCACGCGCAGGAGCTCAGCCAGGGACCGCGGCCTGTCCGCCGCGATGGCGAGCAGCACGCGGTCGGTCAAAATGCGAAACGCGGGCACGCCGCGCTGCTTGGCCTGGGCGCGCCGCCACTCCTTCAGCCGCTTCACCATCGCGGGGTCGGCGCCAGCCTCGCGCGCCTCGTCTGACAGCGCATCCGCCTTCGCGCCACCGGTCTTCGCGTGCTTGCGAACGACCGGGGCCTTCGCCTTCACACCCTCCCCCGCCGCCTCGCCCGCGTCCTCCACGCGGAAGCGCTCCGAGGCGAGCGCGGCCCGGGCGCCCGGCAAGAGGGTCGCTCGCCGGAACCGGATGGTCCGGCCTTCCTTCTCGAAGCAGTCCTCGGCGAGCGCGAGCGCCTTGGCGCGCACCAGCGCCTGAAGCATCCGCTCGAAGTAGCGGCGCTGGCTGTCGTCGCCGGGGAACAGCGCGCGGAAGAGCGTGCCGGTCGAGACGTTGTCGAAGCGCTCGAGCTCCTCGACGATGCGGCGCGCGAGGCTCTGGTCCGCCCTGTCCGGCGCCCGGAAGCTCCGCCCCGTGCACGCCTCCGGCTTGCAGTGGTCGCAGCAGCCGCACGCGTGGCGGTCGCGGGTGTCGCCGAAGTGGCGGATGAGCCGGACCATGCGGCAGTCGGTCGACTCCGCGAACTCGAACATCTCGTCGAGCTGAGCCTTCCGGTAAGCGCGGATGGCCTCGTAGGACGCCTGCCACCCGTCGCGGCCCAAGCGGACCTGGTCCTCGCCGTCCACCGCGACGCCGCCGTGGATCCAGAGCTTGTCGAGCGCCGCCTCGGCGCGCTCGGGGTCGAGCCCGCAGCGCGCGAGGAGCGCGCCCCGGTCGACGACCGCCGCGGTCACCGCCGCCCGAAGCTTCTCCAGCACCGACGTCTCGGGGTAGTCGCGCTCCAGGAAGCTCTCGTGGACTTTGCGGTCGCCGAAGCTATAGAGCAGCAGGGCACGCGACGGGAGGCCGTCTCGGCCGGCCCGGCCGATTTCCTGGTAGTAGCCTTCGAGCGTCCCGGGCAACGCCATGTGGATCACCGTCCGGACGTCCGGCTTGTCGATGCCCATGCCGAAGGCGATGGTCGCGACGATGACCTCGAGCTCGCCCCGCTGAAACGCCTCCTGCGTCCGGCCGCGCGCAGCGGGGTCCAGGCCGGCGTGGTATGCCGCCGCGCGGTGGTCCTGCGCCAAGGTCTCGGCCACGTCCTCGGCCAACTTGCGCGTCGGCACGTAGACGATGGCCGGCTTCCTGCCGGGCTGCGCGAGCGCCGCCGCGACCTCCGCCAGGCGCTCGCCGCGCGGCCGCTCGAAGACCTCGACCGCGAGGTTGTCGCGCCGAAAGCCGCGGATGAACCGGCGCGCCTTGGGGATGCCGAGCTGCGCGAGGATGTCGTCCTGCACCCGGACCGTGGCGGTGGCCGTCAGCGCCAGGACCGGCGCCGGCATCAGGAGCGGCAGCCGCCCGCCGAGCAGGCGGTAGTCCGGCCGGAAGTCGTGGCCCCAGTGCGAGATGCAGTGCGCCTCGTCCACCGCGACCAGCGCCGGCTTGCGCCGGGCGAGCATCTCCGGGAAGCCGGCCACGCTGAGCCGCTCGGGCGCGATGGTGAGGAAGTCGAGCGCGCCGTCCAGGTAGGCCCGGCAGGCGGCGCGAGACTCCTCGCGGGTGCGCCCCGAGTGGATCCGCTCGGCGCGAAGGCCCAGGGCCTTGAGCTTGGCGGTCTGGTCCTCCATGAGCGCGATGAGCGGGCTGATGACGAGCGTCGTCCCGCCGCGGGCGATGGCCGGCAGCTGGTAGCAGAGCGACTTGCCCGAGCCGGTCGGCATGACCAGGAGCGCGTTCTCGCCCGAGGCCACCGCCGCCACGACCTCTTCCTGGTGGGGTCGAAAGGCGTCGAAACCGAAGCGCTCGCGCAAGAATCTTCGCGAGGGCGGAGCTGTCGACGGCGGCGCTCGCCGCGGCCGGCGTCGGAGCATAGGCCGCCGCGTCCGCGGGAGCAGAAGCCGCTCGAGCCGGGCCCGAGATCGCCGTCGCTGCCGCAGCCGGCGCGGCGGCCCGAGCCCCCAGAGCCGCCGCGGGCGTCGGCAGCGCAACCCGCGCAGAGGGCGCGACCTGCGCCCTCGCGGCGGAAGCGACGACGGCGATCGGAGCGTCCCCGAGTCCCGGCGCTGGAGCCGGCGCGCCGGGCGCGCTCGCCGGAGCGCCCGACTTGACCTCGCCGACGAGGTCGATGACGAACTTCTCGATGCGCCTCATGAACTGCGCCAAGGTCCCCTCCCCGCGCTCGAGCTGCTTGAGCGCGAGCTCCCATTCCCCGGTGAGCTGCGGGCTCTTCACCGCCTCGTGGACGCGGTCGATGAGCTCCGCCCCGCGCGCCGTGGCAAAGAGCGATTTCCCGCGCCGCTCGGCGTAGCCGCGCGCGAGGAGCGTCTCCAGAATGGCCGCCCGGGTCGCCGGCGTGCCAAGGCCGCGCTCGCGCATCGCCTCCTCGAGCTCGCGGCTGTCGAGCGAGCGGCCGGCGGACTCCATGGCGGTGAGGAGCGTGGCGTCGGTGAACCGGCGCGGCGGCTCGGTCTCCTTGTGGAGGACCTCCACTTTCTTCGCCGCCCGCTTCTGCCCCTCCTGGAGCCCGGGCGGAAGCGCGCGCTCGGAGTCGGCGGGGCCCTTGCGCTCGGCCGGGCGGCCGAGGTCCAGGTCGAGCGCCTTCCACCCGAGCTGCGTGACCACCGTCCCGGTCGAGCGGAACCGGTCGACCGAGGCGGGCGAGTCGCCTTCCCCGGGGCTCGCGACTTCGGTCACCACCTGCGTGACCCGGGTCTTGTGGTCCTGGTGCCACGCCATGAGCAGCCGCCGGCAGACGAGGTCGTAGACCCGCTCCTCGTCCGCGGAGAGCGCCTTCCCTTCGCGGCCGACCGGGGTGGGGATGATGGCGTGGTGGTCCTGGACCTTGGCGTCGTCGACGCTGCGGCGGCCCAGGGGCCTTGCGCCGGTGCCGGGCGCGACGCGGTCGCCGTAGCGGACCGCGAGCGCGCACGCGACTTGGGCGGCTTCCGGCGCGACGGCGGTGGTCAGGTGCCGGCTGTCGGTGCGCGGGTATGAGAGAAGCTTATGCTTCTCGTAGAGGGACTGCGCGACGTCCAGAGTGGCCTTCGCCGTGAGCCCGAAGAGGCGGTTCGCGTGGCGCTGCAGCTCGGTCAGGTCGTAGAGGAGCGGCGGCGGCAGGCTGCGGTCGGCCCCGGACATGGAGGCGATGGCGCCCGGCCGCCCCAGGCATCGGGCCCGGATGGCCTCGGCCAAAGCGCCGTCGGGCGGGAGCCGCTGGGAAAGGCGCGCGTCGGCGCCGTCCGCGCCCGGCTTGGCGCGCGCGGGGTCGAACCAGGTGCCCTGGTAGGCGTCGGAGCCCCCGCCGAAAGTGGCCGCCACCTCGCAGTACTTCTCGGGCACGAAGCGCTCGATGGCCCGCTCCCGCTCGACGAGCATGGCGAGCGTCGGCGTCTGGACGCGGCCGACCGACAAGAGGTCGGGACCGAAGCGCACGGTATAGAGGCGCGACAGGTTCATGCCCACGAGCCAGTCGGCGCGCGAGCGGCCCTCGGCGGCGTCGGCCAGGCGGTCGAAGTCGCGCCAAGGTCGCAGCGCCGTGAACCCGGCTCTGATGGCCTGCGGGGTGAGCGAGCTGATCCAGAGGCGATCGACCGGCTTGCGGCAGCCGCAGAGGCGGTAGATGTACCGGAAGATGAGCTCGCCCTCGCGGCCGGCGTCGGTGGCGCAGACGACCTTCTCCACCTCCGGCGCGTTGAGGACCTTGGCGAGGGCATCGAAGTGCCCGCGGGTGTTCTCCAGCGCCTTCAGCGGCCACTCGCCGGGGAGCATGGGGAGCCGCTCCAGGCGCCACGGCTTCCAGGACGGGTCCATCTCGTGCGGCTCACAGAGGCCCACGAGGTGGCCGATGGCCCAGCTCACGACGTAGCCGCCGCCCTCGAGCGCGGCCTCCCGGCGGCGCTGGGCGCCGAGGACGGCCGCGAGGTCGCGCGCGACGGACGGCTTCTCGGCGATGACGGCGATCAACGCGGCGCTCCCGGCCGACTTAGAGCTTGGCGATTCAAGGCGAACGGGAGCTTACACCGCGGGGCCGACGCGGCGCGCCGCGAGGTTTTGCAGCTTTCCCGCTATCGCCGGCCCCGTTTCCCTCTTCTTTGCACCGGAGAACGCCGAACGTTCGGCACCCGCGCGGCGTTGGGAACGCTGGCGGGCGTCGTCTCGATGAGCGCCTTCGCGGTGGCCTATGCCTGGGCCGCGCGGGGCTGGGACGGGTTCCAGAGTCCCGCTCGGAGAACCTTCGAGCGGGCCGAGGCCTGGAAGCTCCCGTCCGGGGCAACTTGGACCTCGGCGCCTCTGCTAGGATGCCGCAATCACCTCTTCATCGAGGACTGCGATGGGCCGAGCTCTTCCTCTGGTTGCAGCCGTTGTATGGGTCGCCTGTGCCCATTCCCCGAGCGCACCCGCGGCCCAGGCCGCCCTGCCCCCCGCAGCGCTCGCCTCCGCGCAAGCCGCTCCGGTCACCGGCGCTCCTGTGGCGACTGCACCCTTGAGCCCCACGGGGCCGGTGGTCGCTCAGTGGCGCGTCAAGAGCCGGGGCAAGGGCTTCCTGGAGCTGGTGGCGCGAATCGAGCGGCGCGATCTGTTGCAGGAGGTCCTCAAGGTCCACGTGCAGCTTCCCCGGGAGATCACCGTCGAGTCGGGCCAGGTGGACTATTCGCTCGCCCCGGCCCAGGCGCCGGGCGTGGACGAGCGCGTGATCCGCCTCAAGTACACCGCCTTCCCCGAGGAGCCGCTGCTGCTCACGGTGGACGCCGAGGGCGACACCTTCACCCTGCACGCGACGAGCGACTACCGCTTCGCCAAGTCCAAGCTCCAGGACGCGAACGGCCGGAAGGCCGGCGCCGACGGTCCGGCGAAGTCGGCGGTCGCGGCGCCCTGAAACGAGCCCACGCGCTCAGCCGCGCTTCACGATTTCGTTCGAGAAGGCTCCTCGCCGGTCGGCGCGCCGCTTGAGCCGACGGCGCATCCAATGATCTCGGGCGAAGGGCACGAGGCGCCAGCCGCGAGCCGGCTGCCTCGACAGCGAGGCGAGAGCGAATGGGCGACAGCGAGTGCGCAGGCGAGCCAGAGGTCCAGCCGGAGGTCGACGGGGGAGCTGAGCGAGGTTCCTGGGTCGCCATGGCGCGCGGGCTCGCCCTGGCGGCGCTCGCTGTGGGGATCTTCGGCGGCGTCCACGCCTACGTGGCCCTGCGGCTCATCGAGGGCGCGCGCCTCGTAGGCGGCGCCGCGAGCCTCGCCTGGGCCGCGACCTTCGCCCTGTTTGCCTCCATCCCGCTGACGCTCCTGTTGCGCGGCGCTTTGCCGCGGCCTTTGGCCACCGCCGCTCTGCGCGCCGTCTATCTTTGGCTGGGCCTCCTCCCGCTGCTGCTCACCGCCGTCGCCCTGGCCGATGCCGGCTCGGCGGCCGCGGCGCTCGCGCGCGGCGCGCCGCTCTCCGAGCGATGGAGCCCAGGGCTCGCCGCGGCGGTCGTCGGCGCCTGTCTCCTGGCGCTGGCGTATGGCGTGCGCTCGGCGCTGGGGCCGCCGAAGATCGAGGAGCTCGACGTCCCCATCGACGGTCTAGGGCCGGGGCTCGACGGTCTGCGCATCGTCCAGATCAGCGACCTCCACGTCGGCGAAACCCTGCGCGCCGACTGGGTTCGACGCGTCGTCGACCAGGTCAATCGTCTCCGGCCCGACGTCGTCGCCATCACCGGCGACGTCGCCGACGGCGACGCCCGCGCTGTGCGCGAAGACCTCGCGCCCCTTCGCAGCCTCGCCCCCAAGCTCGGGTCGTTCTTCGTCACCGGCAACCACGAGTACTACAGCGGCGCCGAGGAGTACGAGGCGCTCCTGCGCGAGCTCGGCGTCCAGGTCCTCCACAACGAGCACCGGGTCCTCGCGCGCGGCGGCGACTCCCTCGTCGTGGCCGGCGTCACCGACGTGGAAGGCGGCCGCTTCTCGCCCGCTCACGCGCCCCGGCCCGACCTGGCGTTCTCGGGCGCGCCCGCAGGCGCTCCGCGCGTCCTGCTCGCGCACCAGCCGAGGGCCGCCTCGTCGGCGGCGCCGTTCGCCGTCGACCTCCAGCTCTCCGGCCACACGCACGGCGGCCAGGTCTTCCCCTGGATGCTGCTCGTCCGGCTCCAACAGCCGGTCCTGAGCGGCCTCAAGGTCATCGACGGCGTCCGCGTCTACACGCACCGCGGAACCGGGTTCTGGGGCCCCCCGGTGCGCTTCGGCGCCCGCCCGGAAATCGCCTGCCTCACGCTGGTGCCCGGTGGGCGGTCGCGGGCCGCCCTGCCGGCGGACCGACGACAGATTGTTTGAGCTCTATTGCGCGTAGCCGACGACCCGGTACACCGCGCGCCCGAAGAGCTCGCGAAGCGCGTCGGTGCTCGCCCCGAGCGCGCCCGACCGGGGCACCCAGCTCCCGGAGCGCCGGGCCGGGTCGTAGGAGCGGTAGTCCACCGGGAGCGCGTCGGGAGTCAGCCCCACCGCGTGAAAGCACCCCAGGGCTCGCTCCATATGGAAGGCGCTGGTGACGAGCACCAGGCGATTCCACCCGCGCTCGCGGACGATTCGCGCCGACTCGACCGCGTTCTCGCGCGTGTTCCGGCTTCGCGCCTCGGCGACGACGCGCTCCGGCGCGATGCCCAGGCGCACGAGCTCGCGCGCGAAGACCGGCGCCTCGGCCAGCGCGCCCGGGCGGCGGTCGAGGGTGCCCGCGGACAGCAGGGCGTTTCTCGCCTTGCCTTCGTGGAGCAGCTCCAGCCCGCGCAAGAACCGCTCCCCGGCCGCGTTGAGCTCGGGCTCGCCGGCCTGCTCGGTCGCGTCGGGGTCGAGCCCGCCGCCCAGGACAATGACGGCGTCGTAGACCGCCCGCGGGTCGTAGGTCTTGGCCGCCGAGGCCTCGGCGCGGCGGTACAGGAAGCCCGCGACCGGTTCGGCCGAGAAGAGCCACAGCACCGCCGCCGAGAAGAGCGCCGCCGCGCTCGCCGCCCGCGGGCGCCGGCGCGCCAGGGCGGCCGCTGCCAGCGCGAGACCCAGCGCCCAGGTGAGCGGGCTCAACAGGAGGTCCAGCGTCTTGGACAGTTCGACGAACATCCGGGCATCCCCCCTCAGCGCCGCCGCCGCCGCTTTTCGCGGAGGAGGAGCGCCTCGGGCTCGCGGTTCGAGCTGACGTAGCGCTCCACCGCCGCCGGCGCCAGAGGGTCGGCCTTCTCCGCCGCGCAGTACCGGAGAAAGTCGATGAGCGTCTCCGTGACCTTCTCGAACCGTTCGACGACCGCCGGGCCCTCCCGGGCGAAGAGCGACGCCGCCCCCACCGCTCCCGCGCCCGCCGCGGCGATGGCGCCAAGCCCCGACTGGAGCGCGGCGGAACGCCGAGGGTTCGCCCCACCGAAGAAGTTGGCGCGGCGCAGGTGGGTGGCGAGGAACAGGTTGCCCAGGCACGCCACCCCGGCCGCGAGCGGCACGCGGGGGGCCGTCGAGACCGCCTCGGCGACGAAGCGCTCGAAGCGGTCGAGCTCGGCCCGGGTGTCGAGGGCAAAAGCTCGCCCCGACGAGGTGAGGCCGGCGTCGAGGTCCTCGCCGATCTGCTCGGCAACCCGTCGGGCGAACTCGTCGCGGTCGCGGCGGGCGCGCTCCTCCGAGGTCAGATTCGAGCGGCGGCTCGAGCTCCGAGAGGTCGATCTCCTCTGAGGAGAGCAGGTCCAGCTCGCCGACCAGCGCCGCGCCCGCCTGCGGCTCCTCGTGGGCGTCGCGCGGGTCGGCTCGGGAGAGCGCCTGGCGGCACTCGCTCCAGATGGCCTGGAGGTAGGGGTCGTCGCCGACGAGCTCCTGGACCACTCGCAGGTCTGCGGCGATGGCGGCCATGGTCGGCGCCAGCGCGTAAAAATCGCGCTGCGCGGCCTCGACCCCTTGGCGGGCGATGTCGAAGCAGACCAGGCAAGCCGCGAACTGCGCGCGTGGGCCGGGGCGCGCTCGGAAGAGCCGGAGGTAGAACGCGAGCCGCTCCGGGTCGCGGCGGAAGCGCGAGCAGAGCGCCAGAAGCTCGGGAGTCTCCAGGGCGCGCAGCTCGGAGCGGAGCTCGTCGCGTCCGGCGTCGTCTTGGGCGGCGCTGGGCGGTGGCGGCAGGCCGGGCACGGGGCCATTCTGGCATGGCGTGCGCTGGATTGCTGCCCCCTCCGGGTGCTCCTCGTCGGCGCGACTTCGGACAGAATGCGACCTTCTCGGGATTTTCGGGAGCGCGCCGTGATCCGAAGGACCTTCCAGCTCATCCGCGGCGTCGGGCCCTCGCGCGAGCGCGACCTCTGGGCGCGCGGCATCGCGCAGTGGGACGACTTCCACGCCGAGCTCGCGCGCAAGAACGTCGTCCTGTCGGCGCGGCAGGACCCCGGCGCCGAGGCCGCCTTGTGGCAGGCCGAGGAGGCGCTCGCCCGGCGGGACCTCGCGGCCCTCGCCGGCCTGCTCCCGCCGCGCGAGCATTGGCGACTCCTGCGCGAGTTCGAGCCCGAGGCGGTCTACTTCGACATCGAGACCGACGGGCGCACGCGGGCGGCGCCGACGGTGGTGAGCCTCTTCCACGCGGGCGGCCACGAGGTCTTCATCCTGGGCCGCAACCTGGCCCTGCTGCCGGAGGCGATGGCGCGCTTTCCGCTCTGGGTGAGCTTCAACGGCAGCGTCTTCGACGTCCCGGCCCTCAAGGCGTACTTCGGCGCGTTCCCCGCGCCAGCGGCGCACGTCGACCTGCGCTTCTTCTGCCGGCGCTTCGGGCTGCGCGGAGGGCTCAAGCATTTGGAGCAGACGCTCGGCTTCGGGCGCCCGCCGCACCTGTGCGGCGTCAGCGGCCTGGAGGCGGTGCTCCTGTGGCGCGAGATCCAGGCGACCGGCGACGTGGCCGCGCTGCGGCTCTTGGTTGAGTACAACCTCTACGACTCCATCCAGCTCAAGACGCTGGCGGCGCGCGCGCACAACCGCGCGCTCGAGGCGCTGGGCGTCGATGGCGCGCCGATGCCGGTCTTCGACCGGGGCGACGTCCTCTACGACGTCACGCGAACGCTGCTGGCGCTCGGCCCGGAAGGAAGAGAGCGGGACGTATTCCCCGGGCGAAGATAGTCCCTTCGGCGCGAAATCTTGTGCAGGCTGGCAAAGACTCCAGGCCCCAGGCTCCAGACCCCAGGCTCCAGGAACTGCAGTGCCCGGAGCTTGGGGTCTGGAGCGGTCTGGAGCCTAAGGCAACCCTCGTTTGTTCCGGGTCGGCCGGGTTGAACGAAGCCGCCTGCGGCGGCAGCTGGGGAGGTGAATCGGGTCTGGGACGTCGACGTCGACGCTTGACGTGGACGTGGACGCTTGACGTGGTCGGCGACGGCGACGTGGCCGTGGGCGGTCGTGTCGGAAATCAGCGACAGAGCTTGGTCAGCATGGCGACGATGCGCTCAAGCAGCTCGCAGCCTCGCCGACGTGCGGCAGTGTCGATGACCGTGAGCACGAGCAGGGCACCCAGGGCGGCGGCGCACTCCATCGCCGAACCGCGGGCGATGGCGTAGGTACGAGCTGCGTCTGCTTGTCCTGTCCGTCCAGCTGCTTCGGCGATGTTCAAGGGGATCGAACTGGCTGCTCGCCGAAGCTGGTCCAAGAATGCGGAGTTCCCTCGAGGTGCATCGGATGAAAGCTGCGAAGCCAAGGCAAGAAGCTCGATGGCTCGCTGGCTGACATCCATCTTCTGGAAGCTGAGCATTCTGATCGCATAGCGAGCACCGCCGACACGACCGCCCACGGCCACGTCGCCGTCGCCGTCGCCGTCGCCGACCACGCCCACGTCGAGCGCCCACGTCAACGTGCGTGCCCGAAGAGGCGGGCTCGGCGGCGCTGGCATGCGGAGAAATAGACGCTCTCTGACCCCTCGCTCTCCAGCAGCGGGGGAGCCTGAGGACACTCTGCCGATGGGTTCTCTGTCCCTCGTGAATCCCGAGCCGAGAATCCGCTCTCGCACCTCCTGAGGCAAGAAACGATGGGAGTCGTGGAACCGGCCCTGTGGCCTTCGAGATCGCCGCAGCGGTTCTTGTGTGCCCGCAGGCCAAAGCAGTTGGCCGAGAAACCCTTCTAGCTAGAAGAGCTCGGGCCGGCTCGGCGCCCCATCCACCCCTGAGAACGGCTTTGTTCAACTCGACGTTTGCGCGGCGCGCTACGATGCGAGCGCCGTGCTCGCGTCCACCGCGCCGCGCAAACGCCTGTTGGTTAGGTGCCCGCGGATCCGTTCGGCGACGATGGCATGGACGCCGCCCTCCGCGCGCTCTTGCGCGACGTCGCCTTTACGACTCACGACGGCCTCGCAACCACATCGCCCTAATCCGGCCGAGCCGGACCTCGCCGGCCCCCCAGCGACATCTGACCCAGATCCCACAGGGAAGCTCTCAGAACGCGTTGCGAGTGCCAGGTTCTGAAACAGGTGCGGACATCAGGGCCAACCCTGAACTGAGCTCCGCAGCTCACCTCGGCGCGCTGAGTCAAGGCCGGGTTCTCGACTCTTGCGGAGAAATTGCGATGAATGGTTCGCTTGGTCGAAGGCAGACGCAGTACCTGGCGCTCGGTTCGGTGTTCTTCCTGTTCGCCTGCGGATTGTCGGAGGAAAACGTGCCGGATGCCTCCACCGGTGAGAGCGACAGCGGTTCCCGGAGCGACAGCGGATCAGGCGGGAGCGGGTCGAGCAACGACGGCGGATCGAGCGGCGACATCGGGTCGAGCAGCGACGGCGGAACAAAGAGCGACGTCGGGTCGAGCAGCGACAGCGGGCCGGGCAGCGACGGCGGTTCGGAAACCGACGGATCACAGTCAGGAAGCAAGTTCCACGTATTCCTACTGCTCGGCCAATCCAACATGGCGGGCTTTCCCAAGGCGCTGGACGCGGACAAGGTGAAGAACGCGCGCATCAAGGTGCTGGGATACGACGATTGCTCGGCAACGGGTCGAAAGCAAAACCAATGGGACACCGCGGTTCCCCCACTGCACGAGTGCTGGAATGGCGCCATTGGCCCTGGAGATTACTTCTCCAAGACGCTGGTGGACGTCATTCCCACGGGCGACACCATCGGGCTCGTGCCCTGCGCGATCAGCGGCGAAAAGATCGAGACGTTCCTGAAGGTCGGGGGCACCAAATACGACTGGATCGTCCAGCGCGCGAAGCTCGCGCAGCAGGCGGGAGGCGTCATTGAAGGCATCCTCTTCCACCAGGGCGAATCCAACAGCGGCGACCCGACCTGGCCTGGGAAAGTGAACACCCTGGTGACTGATCTGAGGACCGACCTGAAGCTTGGGAACATTCCGTTCCTCGCGGGTGAGCTGGCCTATGACGGCCCCTGTGCCGGCCACAATACCTTGGTCAATACGCTGCCGACCGTCGTCAACAACGCGTACGTGGTCTCCGCTCAAGGACTCGCTCTGGATCCTTCGGATACGCAATGGCACCTCCACTTCGGTCACGATTCACAGGTCACCTTCGGCAAGCGCTACGAGGCGAAGATGGTCGAGGCTCTCCACTGGTAACAAGCGGCGCTGCGCGATGACGGAGGCGCGGCGGACGAGATGGAGGCCTCGCCGGCCGCCAAGCTTCAGGCGGACGTCCGGGTGAAGCTCCCGCCCTGGAAATTCGCGAAGGAAACGCGAGCGCCGCTGCCGAGGACGGGGGCGGGCCCATCGGCCTGACGTGCCCGCGCCATCCAACCGTTCGCGTTCCAACGGTCATGAAGCATCGCTTCTCGCGATTGCGGAATGCATCGTTGACGCACTTCGCGAATCAGGGTAGCCATGCCGATGCGCACGAGCGCTCGCGCCAAGCCGTTTGCGGCGGCAAGGTTCCTGGCGGGCAGAAAGTCGACCATGCCTTCTCGCTTCTGGTTTGCGTGGTGTGGCCTGGGTGTGCTGGTCGCAGGATGTTCCACGGGCGTGCCCTCGGCGACCCCTTCCGCGCTCGACAGCGGTGCCCATTCGGCGGACGACTTCGACGCAGGCGATTCAGGCGACGCGTGGAGCGCGGTCGACGCCACGGCCGGCGCTGGCGACGGCGGGTCCGCGGCCGACTCGGGCGCAGATCCGACGGCGCTCCCGGACGCTGCGGACGGCTTCGACGCGGGCGAGCCAGGCGACGCGTGGAGCGCGGTCGACGCCACGGCCGGCGCTGGCGACGGCGGGTCCGCGGCCGACTCGGGCTCAGAATCCGACGGCGCTCCCGGACGCTGCGGACGGCTTCGACGCAGGCGATTCAGGCGATTCAGGCGACGCATGGAGCGCGGTCGACGCCACGGCCGGCGCTGGCGACGGCGGGTCCGCGGCCGACTCGGGCGCAGATCCGACAGCGCTCCCGGACGCTGCGGGCAGCTTCGACGCAGGCGATCGAGGCGACGCTTGGAGCGCGGTCGACGCGACGGTGCTCCCAGACGCAGCGAGCGACGCTCCGGACGCGTCTCTGAGCGGCGAGGATGCAGGTCCGCACTCGCCGGGCACGGGTGGGTACGCGATCAGCTGCCCGTGGCTGAAGGACACGAGCGGGATGCTGACGCACCTCTTGAGCACCGCCGACTTCTA
The DNA here is from genome assembly GCA_963772225.1 of uncultured delta proteobacterium. Classification (GTDB taxonomy): domain Bacteria; phylum Myxococcota; class Myxococcia; order Myxococcales; family UBA5297; genus CAVYWD01. Next base: position 695,336 of record CAVYWD010000002.1, read on the forward strand.
CACGGGCCAGTACGACTCGCAGTTCGGGGGCTATTACACGTACCTCGACCGCGCGGGAAACGTCACGAGCACGGACAAGTCGTTCCAGGTCGAGAGCCGCGACGCGCACGCCTTCGTGCACGCGTTCATGGTGTCGGGCGACGAGGCCTATCTGACGGCGGCGCGCCGGGCCCTCGACTTCATCTATGCCCACGCGTGGGACACGTCCCACGGCGGGTTCTTCTTCTTCGGCGACCGCGCGGGAAATTGGCTCCCCGTGCCCTTCTGGTTTTCGAGCGAGAAATGGTCGTTCACCCAGCATTATGGCCTGGCGGGCCCGACCGCGATGTGCGAGGCGACGGGCAACACCACGGATTGCGACTGGATGAAGGGCGGGATGCAGCTCCTCGAGGCGCACTACTGGGACGCCGTGCACGGCGGCTATTTTGACAACGCGAACCTCGACTACTCCTCGACGTGGCAGAAGGGCTTCTATCCGACGGTCGACGGGATCGCTTCCCACATCTTCGTGACGTACCTGGTCACGCAGAACCCGACGTACCGCGCCCGGCTTGCGTCGCTCGCGGACGAAACGGTCGAGCACCTGGTGGGGAGCATGAGCGCACCGGGCGTGGTATTCGGCTTCCCCGAGGTCTATGACTCGGCATGGTCGATCGACAGGACGAACACGTACGGCTTCGTCGGCCACCTGTACAAGACCGCGTGGGGCCTGGCGCGGGCCTATCTCCTCACGCAGGACCCGAAGTACCGCGCCGCCGCGCGCCAGATCCTCATGCAGGCGTGGACCGACGGAGGGTTCGATCACGAGAACGGCGCGCCGAACTTCGACTACAACTTCGATTCCGGTGTCGGCTCGACGAACAAGGAGTACTGGGAGCTCGAGGAGAGCTTTACGTCGGGCATCGCCAATTGGTACATCGCGACCACCGATGCCGACCGCGCCGTCTACGCCGAGCAGGCCGACCGCTCCCTGTGCTTCTATATGCGGCACATGGTGGACCCCCAATACGGCGGCGTCTTCTTTGAAGTGAACACCGACGGGACGCAGCCCATCGACACCAACAAGAGCGACATGTGGGAGGGCATGTACCACGACGTCGAGTTTTCGTATTACGTCTACGTCTACGGGAACCTGCTCCTCTGGCAACGGCCGGTCACGCTCTATTATCGCTTCGACGCCGTCTCCGAGAGCCGATCCGTCACGCTCACGCCCGTCATGATCGAGAGCGGAGCGCTCGCCATCACGGGGGTGAAGCTCGCGGGTGCGCCGTACGAGAGCTTCGACGGGCGAGCGCGGGCGCTCAACATTCCGGCAGGGACCGGCGGGGTCTTTGCGGTGACCTTCGCGCGCGTGCAGTAGTCGCGTCCGTGCAAAGGCGCCCGTGACCCGAATCGCTCGAACCGCGCTCGATCCGACGGCGGCGGCGAGAGGCCGGCCGGAAGAGCGAAGGCGACGCGCCGTCATCGCAAGGAGAGAGATGTGAGCCTCAGCCGACCCGTCCTGGCCGCACCCATCGGCCTCCTTTCGGCCATCGCCCTTCTGCTCCTGGGGTGCGACATGCCCGGCGCGTCGGCGCCGGCCGACCTCGGCCACGACGCGCGGGCCCTCACCTCGAGCCAGACCGGCACCAACGGCGGCTACTACTATTCATTTTGGACCGACAATGGCGGGTCGGTGTCCATGGACTTTGGCGCCGCCGGCAACTACAGCACCTCTTGGAGCAATTGCGGGAATTTCGTCGCCGGCAAAGGTTGGAGCAGCGGCGGGCGCATGAGCGTCGAGTATTCGGGAAGCTTCAATCCCTCGGGCAACGGGTACCTGTCCCTCTACGGTTGGACGACCAGCCCACTCGTCGAATATTACATTCTCGAAAGCTGGGGCACCTACCGGCCCACGGGGACCTACAAGGGCACGGTGACCAGCGACGGCGGCACGTACGACATCTACGAGACGACGCGAACCAATGCCCCCTCCATTCAAGGCACCGCGACCTTCAATCAATATTGGAGCGTCCGGCAGTCGAAGAAAACGGGCGGAACCATCACCACGGGCAACCACTTCGACGCTTGGGCGAGCCATGGAATGAATCTCGGCTCGTTCAATTACATGATCCTGGCGACAGAGGGTTATCAGAGCAGTGGAAGCTCGAACATCACCGTGGCCCTCGGCGGTGGCGACGCGACGTGCAGCTCGGCGCCCTCGGCGCCCACCGGGGTCAGCGCGACGGCCACCTCGTCCAGCCAAATAGAGGTCGGCTGGACCGCGGTGACGCCTCCGTCCAACTGCTCGGTCACCTACAGCGTCTTCCGCGACGGCGCGCAGGTCGCGAGCGGGCTCACCAACACCTCCTATTCGAGCACGGGGCTCGCCGCTTCCACCGCCTACCAGTTCTCTGTGCAAGCGGTCGACTCGGCCGGCTCGTCGGCCAGCTCGACCACGGTGAGCGCCACCACCCAGAGCGACGGAGGTGGCGTCACGTGCGGCTCGGCGCCCTCGCCCCCCACCGGCGTCAGCGCGACGGCCACCTCGCCCAGCCAGATAGAGGTCGGATGGACCGCGGTGACGCCTCCGTCCAACTGCTCGGTCACCTACAGCGTGTTCCGCGACGGCGCGCAGGTCGCGAGCGGGCTCACCAACACCTCCTATTCGAGCACGGGGCTCGCCGCTTCCACCGCCTACCAGTTCTCTGTGCAGGCGGTGGACTCGGCCGGCTCGTCGGCCAGCTCGACCGCAGTCAGCGCCACCACTGCTTCGAGCGGCGGCGGCAGCGAGGATGCGGGCCAAGTCGCTGACTCGGGCAAGGCGCCCGACGCCGGGACTGCGGCGGATGCCGGAGGCGGCTCCCCCGGAAGCGGAGCCTCGGGCACCGGATGCGCGACGACCGGCGCCGGCCGGGGGCCGCCCTCGGCCGAGCTCGCGGCGGCGCTCATGGTGGCCGCCGCGCTGCTCGGCTCTGGCCGTCGCAGGAAGGAAGCAAGAGCTCGCGTGAAGTGAAGGCGGTCGTGCCGCGGCTGCTGGAAGGCTCGTCGACGGTCGATTTCTCACGAGCTCGATGCCGGTCGTCAGACACGGGCCAGAGTCGGTTCGCGCCCAAGGCAAGACGGGGTCCTCCGCCCGCAGCTGTGCGAGGAAGGACTCGAGATTCTTTCGCTCGCTGAGCTGCGCGACGTTGCTCTCGACGAGGTAGGGTGAGGGCACTTCTCGTTCACGCGCGTGGATGACCCGCACTGCTCCCCCTCGGGTGGTGCTCTCGCGAGCGCAGGAGATGGTACGCGCTGAGCGACGGCATGGCGGCTCGACGAACCCGAACGCTACGACCTGCTTGGCGGGGGGCACACCATCGACGGCCGGAGGGCTGCCTCGCTTGCGGCGAGGAGGAGATGCTTTCCTGAGGCGATGGCCTGCGCGGTTTCGGCGATGGTCAGCATTGATCGATTCACGGCTTCCGCTCCTTCTCGAAGACCCGGGCGATGTCCCGCGCGATTTGTTGCTCTTGTTTGGACATCATCGCGTGCACTTCTTGGACGGAGCGCAGAACGGCGGTTGGGGACGAGTCGCGCTCGAGCTCGAGGCGAAAACGGCTCAGCATGATCCCCAAAGGAAGCCTGGGGAGAACCACGAGCACCCCGGCCGCAGACCTTCCCTCATCGCGCCCGCTTCGTGCGACCGCCCCGCCGAACAGCCGGCACCCAAACTTGCTATACTGCCGAGCCTGACTGGAGGAAACGTGAACAAGACGTCCCTTGGGCTGTCGATGGCGGTGTGTCTGGCGGTGCCTGGCGCCGCGTGGTCCCAGAGCCTCACCATCTTCGACGGTGAGACGGTCGCGTTGGACCCCGGCTCCGGCAGCAGCGAGAACGTGACCGAGGACTCCTCCAACGGCGTCACCCCCAGCGGTCCAAGATGCCTCAAGGTCGACCTGGAGGTCAGCAACTGGTGGGCTCAGGGGGAGCTCAAGTTCCCCGTTCAGAGCATCGGCTCGTATGGGCGGATCGAATTCGACATCAAGGCGATTCCCGTGGCGCCCGCCACCACGGTCGACGTTGCAATCGGCTTCGAATGGTCGACCCAGGGCTCGGGCAATTTCGTGCGGGTCAACGATTTCCTGCCCGAAGGCGTGGGCGAGACTTACAAGCACGTCGCCATCCCGCTCGACGTCGGGGCTTGGCAGAATGGCGCGAGCTTCACCTGGGACCACGCGACCGTCTCGGAGGTCATTTTCGTCTCCGGCGCCGCCTACAATAACGGCGTGGGAGCGCAGGTAGTCTACGTGGACAACATCCAGTTCACCGGGACCCCTTCGGCCCCGACGCCGAACGAGGTGCTGATCTACGACGGGGAGACCCTCGGGCTCGCGCCGGATTCCGGGAGCAGCGACAACGTGACCGAAGACCCCTCCAACGGCGGGCCTCCCAGCGGGCCGAAATGTCTCAAGGTCGACCTCAGCGTCGCGAACTGGTGGGCGCAGGCGGACTTCAAGTTCCCGCTGACGCAGGTGGAGACCTACTCCCAGCTGGAGTTCGACGTGAAGGGAGTGCCGGTGGACCCGGCCACGGACCTGGACGTGTCGGTGGGCTTCGTCTGGCCGATCACCGGGGCGCAAAACTTCGCGCCGCTGGAGGACTTCGTGAAAGGCGGCGTCACCAACGAGGTCAAACACGTCGCGATTCCGCTCAACTCCACGGCTTGGATGAACGGGCCGAGCTACGACTGGGACCACTTGACCGCCGACACCATCTATTTCATCTCACACGCCAACCGAAATTGGGGATGGGCGGAGCAGGTCGTCTATCTCGACAACATCAAATTCACCAAGGGCGAATCGAGCGCCGATGCGGGGAGCGGGAGCGACGGAGGCGGCTCCTCGATCGACGGCGGAGGTGGTGTCCTCGACGGCGGCGACGCACTCGACGGCGGTGACGCACTCGACGGAGGCAACGCCGCCGATGGAGGCGGCGCGCCGGACGCCGAGCTCGCGCTCGATAGCGGCGTGATCGCGACGGACGCTGGCGCGATTGCAGCGGACGCTGGCGCGGTTGCAGCGGACGCTGGCGCAGTTGCGACGGACGGAGGCGCGGTTGCCGCGGACGCCGGCGCGGTTGCGGCGGATGCCGGCGCGGTTGCGGCGGATGCTGGCGCGGTTGCGGCGGATGCTGGCGCGGTTGCGGCGGATGCTGGCGCGGTTGCGGCGGACGCCGGCGCGGTCGCGGCGGACGGAGGAGAAGTGGCGCTCGACGGCGCGACCGACAGCGGGGCGGTGGCACTCGACGGCGGCGGCGCGGGCGACGCCGGCAACGGGACTGCCGACGCGGGCCAGGTAAGCCAGCCCGATTCCGGAGCTCCGGCCCCGGGAGGGTCCACCTCCGGATGCGGTTGCTCGACCACGACCTCGCCGATTTCGGCGGCGGTTCTTGCCTTGCTCGCATTCTGGGGAGGCGGGCGACGGAGGAAGACGCAGCTCGGCGTCGCTCCCAGATAGACGGCAGGTCTGTCCGCCGGCCCACGTTCCCGGTCTTGGCGCACCCAGCACTCCTTTTGTTGGGCGCGCGCTCAGCCGCGAGCGCCCGGTTGCTCCACGGCGGAGCTGTAGGTCGCTCGAAGGCGCCGCCTTGTCACCGCCGGGCCTTCGCGATACACGTCGAAGTCTTCGTCGCGTCTCGCCTGCAGCGTTCCTCTGGAGAGCCCATGGCGACCAGCCTGCGCGCATTCGCCTTCCTCGACTCGCTGCAGCCTCAGCTCGCCGCGCACGTCTGCACCACCTCCCGCGGCTACTTCCCGGTGCCGTACGTCGCTTCGCTTTACGTAGAAATCGCCCCGGGCATGGCCATTCACCGCGTCATCGACGCCGCGCTGAAGGCGACGCGCGTTCAGCCGGCGACATTGGTCGTGGAGCGCGCCTACGGCATGCTCGAGGTGCACCACGAGGACAAGGGCGAGGTCCGGTCGGCCGGCGAGGCCATCCTCGCGCACCTCGGCGTGAAGGAGGCCGACAGGCTCAAACCGAAGATCGTCTCCAACACCGTCCTTCGCGCCATCGAGCCCATGCACGCGATGATCCTCGACAAGATCCGCTTCGGCTCCATGATCGTGCCTGGGCAGTCGCTGTTGGTCCTGGAGACCGAGCCCGCCGCGTACGCCGTCCTGGCGGCGAACGAGGCCGAGAAGGCGGCCGACATCCGGCTCGTCGATGTGACGCCGTTCGGCGCGTTCGGGCGTCTGTACCTGGCGGGCTCCGAGTCGGAGATCGACAGCGCCGCGCAGGCGGCCACCGCTGCCTTGGAGTCGCTGGGCGGAGTCGAGGCCCCGGCGTTCAAGGACCGCTAGCGATTCGGTGATAAAACGCTCATCTCGCTCGCCCTCTTTTGTGTAGACGCGTTCGAAAGGAATGGCAGACATGGCTGAGGCACTGGGACTCATCGAAACCAAGGGCTTCGTGGGCATGGTCGAGGCGGCCGACGCGATGGTGAAGGCGGCCAAGGTCGAGCTCGTCGGCTACGAGAAGATCGGCGGCGGCTATGTCACGGCCATCGTGCGCGGTGACGTGGCGGCGGTGAAAGCGGCCACCGAGGCGGGCGCGCGCAGCGCGGAGCGGGTCGGCGAGCTGGTGAGCGTGCACGTCATTCCGCGGCCGCACGCGAACATCGACCTGGTGCTGCCGTTGGGCCGGGCCGAGCAGGCCAAGGCCGAGCTCGGCCGGTAGCCCGGCTCGCCTGCGCCGCCGCCGACGCCGACGCCGACGCCAAGAGCCGCAAGCGTCAGCGCGCGGGGATTTGGCTGCCCCGCGTAGTAAAGGGGCGACCGGTCCTCCCGACCGCCGCGCGAGCCATCGCACGAGGCGAAAGCCTCCCTGGGCGCGAGGCGCCGCCAACCGGCGCAGCTCCAGCTCAGCAAGTCCCAAGGAGCCCTTGAACCATGAACATCGGCCTGGTCGTCGGGACGGTGGTCGCAACCCAGAAGGAAGAAGAGCTCGAGGGCCTCAAGTTCCTGGTCGTGCGCGGCCTCGACCTCGACGGCAAGCCGACCTCGTCGCAAGTGGTCGCCGCCGACGCGGTGGGCGCGGGCATCGGCGAGGTGGTGCTCTATGCCTCCGGCTCTTCGGCGCGCCAGACCAAGGTGACGCGCGACCGTCCAGTGGACGCGACGATCATGGCCATCGTCGACGCCCTCGAGGTTCAGGGCCAGACCCGCTACAAGAAATAGGCGGCGGCCATGGCCCTGGACGAACGCCAAATCGCCTCCATCGTCGAGGCCGTGGTGCGTCGGGTCGCGGCCGCAGAGAGGGGCGGCGCGGCGCCTCCTGCGCCCGACCCGCGCCCTGCGCCGGCGAGCGCCGACGGCTCGCCAACGGCTCGCGCGCGAAAGGCCTCCCAGGTCCAGGTCGCCGGCCGGCGCGGCGTCTTCGAGGACCTCGGCGCCGCGGTGGAGGCCGCGCGCGTCGCCCAGGAGGCGTTGCTCGCGCTGAGCCTGGACACCCGCGCGAAGGTCCTGCAGGCCATGCGCGAGGCGACGGCCCGAAACGTCGAGGAGCTCGCCCGCGACGCGGTGGAGGAGACGGGCCTGGGCAACGCCGCGGACAAGGTGAAGAAGAACCTCCTCGTCGCCTGGAAGACGCCCGGCCTGGAGATCCTCCGGCCCGCGAGCTACTCCGGCGACCACGGGCTCACGCTGGTCGAGCGGGCGCCGTTCGGGGTCATCGGCGCCATCACGCCGACGACGAACCCGACCGAGACCATCCTCTGCAATGCCCTGGGGATGATCGCCGGCGGCAACTCGGTGGTCTTCAACGTCCACCCCGCGGCGAAGAAGGTCTCGCGCAAGCACGTCGAGCTGCTCAACGGCGCCATTGCGTCCGCGGGCGGGCCCGAAAACCTCATCGCCTGCGTGGCCGAGCCGACCATCGCGTCCGCGCAGGCTCTGATGCGGCACGAAAGCATCCGGCTGGTCGTGGTCACCGGCGGCCCCGCGGTCGTCCAGGCCGCCATGACCTGCGGCAAGCGCGCCATCTGCGCCGGGCCCGGCAACCCGCCGGCCGTGGTCGATGAGACCGCGCACCTGGACCGGGCCGGGCGCGACCTCGTCGATGGCGCCTCGCTCGACCACAACATCGTCTGCATCGTGGAGAAGGAGGTCTTCGCGGTCGACGCCGTGGCCGACCGGCTCAAAGAGTCCATGGCCGCGGCCGGCGCATTCGAGGTGAAGGGCCCGGCGGTGGAGCGTCTGGCGAAACTGGTGGTCGCCGACGACGGGCAGCACCCGCGCAAGGAGTGGGTCGGCAAGAGCGCCGCGAAGATCGCGCGCGCCGCGGGAATCCCCGCGCCCGAGGGCACCCGGCTCCTCTTCGCCGAGGTCGAGCCGATGCACCCCTTCGTCCAGGTGGAGCTCTTGTTGCCGGTCGTCGGCTTCGTGCGCGCGCGGGACGTCGAGGAGGCCATCCAGGGCGCGCGGCAGGCCGAGCACGGCTGCGGGCACACCGCGGTGATGCACTCCACGAACGTCGACCACCTGAGCCGAATGGCCCGGGCGATGAACACCTCCATCTTCGTGAAGAACGGTCCCTCGTACGCGGGGCTGGGCCTCGACGGCGAGGGCTACACCAGCTTCACCATCGCCTCGCCGACCGGAGAGGGGCTGACCACCGCGGTCAGCTTCACCCGCGAGCGGCGCTGCGCCCTCAAAGACTCCTTCCGGATCGTGTGAACGTGTTCCAGGGCCCCGCCATCGCGCTCATCGAGGTCGAGTCCATCGCCCGCGGCTACGTGGTCGTCGACGCGATGGTGAAGAAGGCGCCCGTCCGCCTGCGGATGGCCGAGGCGGTGACGCCCGGCAAGTTCCTCATCCTGGTCGACGGCGAGGTCGCCGAGGTGGAGGAGTCCTTCGCCGAGGGCGTCGAGGTCGCCGGCGCGGGGCTCATCGACAAGCTGTTCCTTCCGCGCGCCTCGCCCCCGCTCGCGCTCGCGTTGCGAGGGGCCCTGCCCCGTGGGCCGCTCGACAGCCTCGGCCTGGTGGAGACCCGCTCGGTCGCCTCGGCGCTGCTCACCGCCGACGCGGCGCTCAAGGCCGCCGAGGTGCGGCTCCTCAAGCTGGAGCTCGCGCGCGGCATCGGCGGCAAGGGCTACTTCGCAGTGACGGGCTCACTCGACATGGTGCAGGCGGCGATGGAAGCCGCGGCGGCGGCTATTGCGCCGGAGCTCCTGGTCACCACGGAGATTATCGCCGCGCCGCACGCGGATTTTGTGGCGCGGTGGGGGTAACCCCGCGCTCACATCACGACGCCTGCCGCACCGCCCCCTCCGGCAGCTCCTCGAAGTGCGTCAGCGCCTTGAAGGCATTGAACCGCGCCACGATCTCCTCCGGCGTGACCGTCTTCAGCCTATCCAAGCTGAACCCCTCGACGGTGAAGGACGCCATCACGCTGCCCATCACTGCGGCTCGCCTCAGCGCAGCCTCGCCGAGCTCGCCCTCGCTCGCGATGAGGCCCATGAAGCCGCCGGCGAAGGTGTCTCCCGCGCCGGTCGGGTCGGAGACGTGCGCCAGAGGGAACGCCGGCACGGAGAACGCGCGCTGGCCGTCGAAAAGAATGGCGCCGTACTCGCCGCGTTTGATGACGAGCAGCCGGGGGCCCATGGTGCAGATGCGCTGCGCGGCCTTGACGATGTTGTGCTCGCCCGCGAGCTCGCGCGCCTCGGTGTCGTTGACGAAGAGCAGGTCGACCCGCGAGAGCGTCTTCTTGAGGTCGTCGAGCTTGCCGCGGATCCAGAAGTTCATCGTGTCGGCGGCGACCAGCGTGGGCCGGCGCACCTGGTCCAGCACCTGCGCCTGGAGCGCCGGGGCGATGTTGCCCAGGAACACGAACGGCGTGGCGCGGAAGGCCTCGGGGAGCGACGGCTGGAACTGCTCGAAGACGTTGAGCTGGGTGTCCAGCGTCTGCGCCTCATTGAGCTGGTTCGTGTAGCGGCCCTTCCAGCGAAAGGTGCGCCCCTTCTGCCGCGAGAGGCCGGCTAAATCGATGCCCTTCTTCTCCAGGAGCTCGACGTGCGCCGCCGGAAAGTCCTCGCCCACCACCGCCACCAGCCGCACGGGCGAGAAGAACGAAGCCGCCATCGAGAAGTACGTCGCGGAACCGCCGAGCACCTCGTCGCGCGCCCCAGCGGGGGTCTCGACGCTGTCCAGGGCCACTGAGCCGACTACGAGCACCGACATCGCTTTCTCTCCTCGCCCTCGCGAGGGCGGTTCGCTCACCCCGCGCCCGAGGCGCGGCCCTCGATTCTACCGGCTGCCCCGCCCCTTGCCCGTCTTTCGCTTGGCCTTCGAGGCGGCGCTCGCCTTCCGCTTCTGCGGCCGCTGAAGAAAGGGGCCGACCAGGAGCTCGAGCTTCCGGTACGTGGCCAAAGGCACCTGGACCGGCGCGGTCATCAAGGCGTTCCGGAGCGACTCGCCGCATTGGCAGCGCCGCGGCTCGCCGAGTCCCGCCGCGGCCTTTCGAATGACCTCGCGCGCCGTCTCGACGTTCTGCTGGAGCACCGCGATAACAACCTCGACGGTGACGTCCTCCTCGGACTCGTGCCAGCAGTCGTAGTCGGTGGAGAGCGCGACCGACGAGTAGCAGAGCCCCGCCTCGCGCGCGAGCCGCGCCTCCGGCAGGCTGGTCATGCCGATGACGTCCACGCCCCAGGACCGGTACAGCCGGCTCTCGGCGCGGGTCGAGAATTGCGGCCCCTCGATGCAGAGCGACGTCCCGCCCTTGTGCACGGTGGCGCCCGCAGCCTTGGCCGCCTCGTAGGCGACCTCCGAGAGGTCAGCGCAGACGGGGTCGGCGAACTGGAGGTGCCCCACGAGCCCGTCGCCGAAGAAGGTGGAGGGACGGCCGCGGGTGCGGTCGATGAATTGGTCGACCACCACCAGGTGGCCCGGGGCGATGGACTCCTTCATCGACCCGACGGCGCCGAACGAGAGGAGCCGCTCCACCCCCAGCTTCTTGAAGCCCCAGATGTTGGCGCGCGCATTGATTTCCGAAGGGAGGATGCGGTGGCCGCGGCCGTGCCGGGGGAGGAACACGAGGCGGACGTCGCCGAGCTCGCCCACCACGAAGGAATCCGACGGCGCTCCGAAGGGCGTGCGCAGCGCGACCCTGCGCACCTTCGAAAGCCCCGGCAGCTCGTAGAGGCCGCTGCCCCCGATGACACCGACCGTCTGCATGGCGCGGGCTCCTGTCTTCACGACGCTGTGGGACGGCGGCGTTTTCTAGCATTGGCCGACGCCCGCGGGCAACGCGCGAGAGCGCTCACCCGTCACTTGAATTCGACGTCCGACGCGGACGCGAAGCCGTGGCCTCCGAAGTAGAGGCCGTAGAACCCGCTCCGGTCGGCGGGCGCCTTGAGCTGTGCCGAGCTTTTGCCCGCCTCCACGGCGACGCCGCCGTCCGCGACCTTGACGACCACCTTCACCGGCCCGTTGCCGCCGAGCGCCATGGGCTTCTCGTCCAGGACCTTCCGGGCGTAGCGCTCGTGCGCCTTGAGCTCCGGCGGGTTCTCCATGAGCTGCACCAGCTGCACCGCGCCGGCTTTGAAGAGGACGGCGTAGCCGCTCGCCTCGCAGCAGGTCGGATGGCTCACGCCAAAGAGGACCCCGGCGCTCGGCCGGCTCGGGTCGATGCCGGCGGCCACCGCGTCCGCCGACGCCGGCGGGATGCGCTTCGCTTCGAAATCGGCGGGCGGGGTGAACGACAGCGTCAGCTTGGCGGTGAAGTCCTTGCGCGGCGCGCAGTCGAAGACTGCCAGGTTCTCCGACCACAGCGGGTCGCGCTGCTCCCAAAAGTAGCGCAGCTCGGAGGCGCGGATGCCCTCGCGGCGCGGCCCGGTGGTCAGCGCGTGTTCGTAGCGGCCGAACTCCCAGACGCGGTGCTTGCCCAGGAGGACCGGCCCGCGCAGCTGCAGGTCGTCCTTGGAGATGGGGAACTCGCGCGCGTCGCGCATGCCGCGGCGTCCGCCCTCCCCCAGCTGCTGGAGCTCGTAGCGGCGGCTCAAGACCGCGCGCTCGACGACCTCGACCTGCTCCGGCGTCGCCGCCTTCTTTTGAGCCTGGCTGAGCTTCTGGTTGAGCTCGATCTCGTCGGCGACTTCCTGCAGGACGCCGGCGCGGTCGCGGTCGGCCCCGCTCGCGGCCTGGGAGGCCTGTTTGAACAGCGCCGTGCTCCTGTCGAACGAGGCCGCCTCGCGGTAGAGGCGCGCGTTCTCCATCAGGTGCTCCACCTTCCACTCCGCCGGCGGCCCGCGCAAAGCGATGCGCCGGTAGAGGCGGTCTCGCAGGTCGGCGTGCTCGGCGGGCGAGAGGTGCAGCCGCGAGGTCAGGTTCCAGAGCGCCGCCGGCGAGGGGAAGGCCTGCCGCTCGGCCGCGGACCGGTACTGCTGGACGAGCTTCTTGAACTCGCCGTCGAACGCGCCCTCCTGGAGCAAAAGGTCCAACGAGCCCCGGAACGGGCTCATCGGCGCCTTCACCTCGGGGCGCAGCACCTCGGCCAGGTAGCTCTGCGCGGCCGCGTCGGCCATGCACGAGCGGGCGAAGGGGTCTGGCACGGCGGGCGGCGCGCTCGGCTGCGGACGCGAGCCGCCCAGCCAGCTCACGAGCTCGCCCAGCGCCACCACCCGCTCCTCGCGCGCGGCGTCGCCTTTGCGCTCGGCCAGCTCGTAGAGCCGCTTGAGCGCCGCGGCCTCCACCTTGGACTCCTCGCGCGCCGCCCTGCGCGCCTGCGCCTGCTCGCGCACCTGAAGGGCCACCGCCTCCGTCCGCAGATCGGCGACGACCCGCTCGTACTCGGCCTCCGTCACCTCGGCGAGCTTGAAGTCCTGGTCGAGCCGGCGCGCCTCCTTGATGGCCGCCAGCGCCTCGTCGTAGCGCTGGTCGTCGAAGAGCGAGACGCCGCTGCTGTAGGCCTTGAACGCGGAGAGGTCCGCCGTCTGCGGCCGCATGAGCGCCGCGCGCTCCTTGGGCTCGACGCGGACGGCGATGGCCCCGACCACGCGCTTGACCAGGTCCTTCTGCACTTCGAAGAAGGCGTCGGTCTCGCCCTCGCTCTTCTCCGAGAGCAGGACCGCGCCGCTCTCGACCGAGAAGAGCCGCAGGTCCATCCGCAGCTGCTTGCCGGCGACGGTGAAGGTGCCGGCGACGAGGTGGGTCGCGCCCAGGAGCTTGCCCACGCGCGCGGCGGTGGCCGGGTCGAAGGCGCGCGAGCGCCCGAGCTTGAGCTCGCGCTGGACGTCGGCCAGGCGCGAGCGCTCGACGAGCTGCAGGGCGCTCACCTCCGAAAGGTCGGTGATGAACATGGACTGCAGGCCCTTGCCCCAGGGGTCCAGGCCGCGGTCGGCGGAGGCGTTCTCGAAATCCAGCACGGCGACGCGCAGAGCCGCGGCGCTGGCTCGCGCCGGCGAGAGCGCAGAAAGTGCGGCGGCGCAGAGAGCGAAGGCGCAAAGGGCGAGGCGGGGGCGCATGCGATCTCCTCGGCGAAAAGGCGCAAAAGACTAGCACGGCCCGCCGGAGCCTCCTCTCCCCCCAACCCCCTCCCCGCTCGCGGGGAGGGGGAGACCCTCTTTGCAACAGGCTCTGGCTATCGCTCGCCCATGGCGCGATGGAGGGCCGCCTCGGCGTCGCGGCCTCCCAGGACCGCGCTGACGCGCGAGAGCTGCGCCTGCGTCAGCTTCAGCTCCGCGTCGCGGACCTCCATCTGCGAGCCGCTGCCGTCCTCCTGCCGCGCCCGCGCCAGCTCGAGGCCTTCGCGCGCGGCCTGCTCGCTGCCCCGGGCCACGAGCGCGGCCTGCCTCACCGCGGCGAGCCTCGCCACGCACCGCTCGACGTCGGCGGCGACGTTCCGGCGAGCGTCGCGCAAGTCGTTCTCCGCCTGGAGCACCTGCACCTCGGCCTTGTCGACCTGCGCCTTGGTCGCCCCTCCGTTGAAGAGGTTCCACGACATCGTCAGGCCGAGGGTGGCCGTGCTGGCCTTGTCCAGGCTCGACAGGAACACGTCCTGCGTCTGTGCCTGCCGGCTGTACCCGGCGCCGGCGACGAGAGTGGGCCAGTAGTCGCCGGAGGCGGCGGCGACGCCCTGCCGCTGCGCTTCCAACCGCCGACCGAGCGCCCGGAGGCAGGCGCGCTTTCCCAGGGCCGCCGCCACCGCGGCGCCGACCGGCGGAGGAGGCTCGGGGTCGTCGAGGAGCTTCGGCGGCTCGATGATGGCGATGGTCTCGCCCGGGTCGGCGCCCACCGCCACCGCCAGGTCTTGCCGCGCTGCCTCGACCCGGGCCCCCTGCCCCAGCCGGTTGATCTCATCGTTGTCGCGATTGGCGCGCGACGCGAAGACCTCCGACTGCGTCTGTCGCCCTGCCGTGAAGAGCCGCTGGGTCGCCTCCGACTGTGCGAGGCTCCGGGCCGCGGCCTGCTCGAAGACCTGGAGCTGCCGCTGGGCCAGGATGAGCGCGTAGAAGCGCTGGCGCACACTATAGAGGGCCTCCTGGCGCGCCTCGGCCGCGTCCTCTTTCGCGGCGGCGACAGCCGACTCGCGGGAGTCCAAGCTGTTCGACGACTTCCCGCCGTCGAACAGGAGCTGCTGGAGCGTGAGCCCGGCGGCGTACGATGAGAATCCTTTGCGTCGGGGTCAGCAGCGGCACGGTGTTCCCGGTCGCGGGGTCGACGAAGCTGCCGGTGACCTCGCCCCCGCCGTTCCGGCTCCGGCTCACCGAGGCATTGAAGTCCAGCCGCGGAAGGAGCGCCGACCGCGCCAGGGCGAGGTCCGCCTCCGCGGAGGGGACCTGCAGCTCCATTCGGCGCAGCGAGCCGCTGCGCTCCAAAGCCATGGCCTCGGCGCGCTCGAGGGTCAGGACCTGCGGCGCGCCGGGTGCGCTCGCGCTGGCCGCCGCAAGAAAGACGCTCAGGGACGCGTAAGACGCCGGCGAAACCATCGACCGCCCGAACGTGCGCGCTCGGCAAGAATTCCGCGGCCGCCCGGCTACCGAAAGAGAATGCAGGCGCTCGCGCGTCTGCCAGTCGCGGGCATCGCCGGTGGCTGAAGCCCCCGACTACGCGTACGAAGCTGGCTGAAGCCAGCTGGGTACGGGAAGGAGGGAAGGTACGATCCGGAGCGGTGGCCGGCCTGACCGAGCGCGCCTCGCCGCCGCGGGCGAATGCCCGCGCACAGGGTCGAGCGCCCTGTGCGCCAGGGCCTGGGCTCGAGGCTCGGAGGGAGAAGGGGCGAGACCCTCGCATCGGGTTCGCGAGTGGAGCGAGGCCCCGTGCGTCGAGATGTACCGGGTCACGCCCGCGCTCGCGCCGTTCCAGCCGCGAGCGCGACGGCCCGTCGACGCCCGGCGGCGGCGCGGCCGCTTTCTGGTCGAATCGACGGCCCGCTCGTGCGCGGTGAGCTACGGCGCCCGCCACCACCTGCCCCAGATATCGGAATCGCCGCTCCGGTCATCGGTCCATACGAGCCAATATCCGCCGCCGATTTGCCCGCTTACGTCGGGCGACGACTTCCCGCTTACGACGTTCGAGAGCACGACCTCGTCGACCGATGGAGAAGAGGCGAACGGAATCGAGGCCACGCCGGCGCGCCCGTTCATCAGACTGCCGGCGCCGAAGGAGTAGAACAGCGCTGCCCCGGTTCCTGTCGCGCGCGCCGCGGCTGCCGAAGCGAGCAACGCGCCGTCGGCCTCAACCAGCGCCAGGCCGGAAGCGCCGAACGTCGCGTGGCCCTGGTCGTCGAAGGCCTGGGCGTACAACCCCGACGTGTTCTGCTCAGGGTCAGTCTCCATCCAGGCGACGAAGACCTTCTCGTGCATCGAGCCGATGGCGCTCGGCAGGTGCGACATGGCGGTGGAGGTCGACACGGGCAAGCCTTGCGGCCAGGAGGCGGACCCGTCTTTCGCGATGTGCTGCACATAACCCATGAACATCTGATTCGATTGCACGGAGAACCACGTGGCGTAGACTCCCCCCGCGCCGTCGGACGCGATCAGGGGCGAGGCCATGAAGGGGAGCTGGTCAGCGCCGTTGAGCTTGACGTTGGCGCTCCACACCGGGTTGCCCTGTGCGTTGAAGCGCTGCACGAAGGCATCTTCGAGGGTATCGATCCCGCTGTTCTCTGTCCAAACCATGATGAAATCCGCGTCCTCGCTCGGGACGATCTGCGGCGATTGCATCGCGCTCTTGCCCGAAGAAGCCGAAATCGTCTTCGGTGTCAACCAGGCTCCGGCCCCCGAGGCGTCAACGCGCTGTAGGGCGACTCCATCCGCGCTGTCGCTCTCGAATTGCCAAGCCATGGCGACCGTTCCGTCTTCGCACATCGCCGCGGACGGCGCATAAGACCGCACTGCGGAGGTGGTGAGCGACTTGCCTCCCGCGCCCCAGAGAGGCGCGCCCTGTGCGTCGAAACGCTGGACGCGGACGATGAAATCGCTCGTATTGGAATAGGCGAGGACCGCGTCTCCATTTCCGGCGGCCAGGAGCGAATAGTCCATCACCCAGCTGTCGGAATCGACCGCGCTGGCCTGGACGCCGTCGGCGCCGAGCCGCTTCGCGCCCGCGGTGTCCATTCTCTGCAGTCGGATCGAATATTCGTTGGGACTTGCCTCGGAGTACCAGGCGAGCCAGGTCGTTCCATCTTCCCGCGCCGCGACGTGGGGGATGATTTGCTCTCCTGCGCCGCCCTGAAGCAGCAACTCTGCCTCTGTTCCTCCGGCGTCCGCGGAGCCAGGCGTTCCGTCAGGGGTGCCGCCGTCGGCCGGGAAGAACCCGCCGTCGGAGAGGCTCGCGTCGGAGAAGCTCGCGTCGGAGAAGCTCGCGTCGGAAGAGCTGCCGTGGCCGGCGTCGGCCGCGGGTTCGGGGGCCGGATTCGAATGACAGGCCAGAACCATGGCAAGTGAAGCGACCACTGGAATGACGATGGAGCGTCGCATGAGCATCTCTGCCTATCGTCGAGGAAGAGTGACGAGGAGCGGACCCGGGAACGATGGGGCGAGCTCGCGTAGCGCTCGCCTCTCCCCGGAACAGGCGAGCGCTCTGCGAGCATGAGCAATCGCCATGCCTGTCGCCCGGAGTGGCGGAAGGGGCCGAATCTGCGCAGATGGCCAACTCGGTGGCGCGGTTTGGCCCTCGGTTTTCTGAGGAGGCCCCTCAGACCTTCAGGAGGCCGCTCGAGCGATCGACCTCTGCGAGCGGATGCGTCCCCGGCCGGGGACAAGGTGATTCGACGCGCTCCGGGCGCGCCCCCGAACACCTGCGCCGCGAGATTGAGGGACCGATCGCGTCGCTGATGCACCGGCTCTGGGTGACCGGAGAGATCTACCAACCTCTCGGCTACGGAAGGACTGCCGCGGGGCGTAGCTTCAATCGAGAGCCCGCCCCGGCGACCGCCCGCTCGCCGCCCCGGCGACGAGGAGCCCTCCGAGGCGATGCCCAGCACCCGGCACTGTGCGGTGCCGCGGCAACAGGGTCCGGGCAGCCCCGCGCGGGCCCGGCGCCCAGACGAGCGGTGGTATCGTTCGCCGCGCTCCACGCTCGAGGCGCCCCAGGCCGATGGGAAGCGCCGGAGGAACCATGGCTCGTCGCTTCCAGCACCTGCGCTTCTGCTTCGCGGTGGCCCTCGCGGCGGCGGGATGCACCTGCGGCACCGGACAGGGACTCAAGGATCGCGTCGCCACTCAGGGACCGGGCGCGCGAGACCTGAAGCCCATTCCGGAGGCCCCGGCGATCAAGACCGACCTCGCCGGGTCGGGGGCAGCGCTCCAGGTCGTCGCCGCTCGCCCGACCGGCAGCGTCGGCGGCGAGCTCCGCCCCACCCTCACCTTCTCGAAGCCGGTGATGGCGCTCGGCGCCGTCGAGGAGGACGCGAAGGCCGCGCCCGTGGCGACCCTCGAGCCCAAGCTCGAAGGCGAGTGGCGCTGGCTCGGCTCGGCGAGCGTCGAGTTCGTCCCCAAGGGGCTCGTGCCCTACGCCACCGCGTTCAAGGTGAAGGTCGCGCCCGGCCTCGTCGCCCTCGACGGCGCCAAGCTGGAGGACCCTTTCGAGTTCGAGTTCCACACCCCCGAGCCCGCGCTCCAGTCGGCGACCCCTTCCGATCGCTTCGAGTGGGTCGCGCCCGATCAGCGCTTCGCGCTCGTCTTCAACCAGCCCGTGAAGAACCTGGCCGCGCACCTGAAGCTCGAGGTGAACGGCGCCCCCGTCGCCCTCGGCCCCATCAAGGAGATCAGCATCGCCGACGAGCGGCGCGCGGCGGAGAAGAGCCGCGCCTACCCGCGCGCTTCCTATGAGGAGCACGGCTTCAAGAACCGCCAGACCCGCTACGAGCTCACCCCGGCCTCGCCGCTGCCCCTCCACGCGCCGCTGGCCCTGACCGTCGACTCGGGCCTTTCCGGCCAGGAAGGCCCGCTGACGACCGGCTCGGAGCGCCGCCTGACGTTCCGCACCTACGGCCCCATGAAAATCCTCTCCGCCGCGGGCTGCGCCTATCCCGGGCGATGCACCGAGGGGCCGCTGGTCGTCAGGACGACCAACCGCCTGGACGTCGCGAGCCTCAAGGGCCGCCTCAAGACCGAGCCCGCCGTCGACATCGACTGGGACGGCGCCAACGTCTGGTTCCCGTACGGCGAGACCTACGCCGAGGCGACCCTGCCCGGGCGGTTCAGGCCCGGGACGCGCTACAAGATGACCATCGCCGCGGGCGCGCTCGACGAGTTCAAGCAGGCCGCGCCCGCCTTCGAGACCGGCATCCAGCTCGACGACCTGGAGCCGTACTTCACACTGGGCGCCCCCCTCGCCGTCATCGAATCCGAGCGCGACGGGACGCTCCCCGCCGAGTCGGTCAACGTGACCACGGCGCAGGCCGTCGTCTGGTCCCTGACGCCGGCCGAGCTCGCCCAGGAGCTCGCCTACTCGCCGCACGAAGGCGCCAAGGAGCCCGAGCTGTCGGCGTCGCCTTTGGACCTGAGCCTGGATCTCTCGGGCAGGCCGAACGCCGTGCACTACCGGCCGGTGGAGCTGCGCAAGGCCCTCCCCAGCGGAAAGAAGAGCGGCCTCTTCCTGGTGAAGGCCACCTGCCCGCAGCTCAAGGACCCGAACCGCTCGAAGGAGCGCGTCCTCGCCCAGGTGACGAACCTCGCGGTGCACGCCAAGCTCGGTACCAAGAGCGGCTTGTTGTGGGTGACCGACCTCTCCCGCGGCTCCCCGGTCGAGGGCGCTCGCCTCGCGCTGCTCGACCGCGCCGGCGCGACGAAGTGGGAAGGCGTGAGCGACGCCTCGGGCCTCGCCAAGGTGCCCGGGCTGAGCGCGCTGTTCGAGGAGCGCAACGGCGGCGAGCCGCCCTTCGCGCTCGCGGTGGCGCAGAAGGGCGACGACGTCGGCGCCACGCTGTCGTCCTGGTTCGACGGGATCCACCCCTCGGCCTTCGACCTCACCCCGGACTGGGACGACCAGGAGCCCAAGAGCCTGGGCCTGGTCTTCACCGACCGCGGCATCTACCGGCCCGGCGACGAGGTGTTCGTCAAGGGGCTCGCGCGGCTGCGCCGCGTCGGCGACCTCTCCCGGCCCGACCCGGGCGCACAGGTCTCCATCACCGTGACGAGCGCGCGCGGCGAGAAGGTCCACTCCAGGACTGTGAGACTCACCGACTTCGGCACCTTCCAGGACAAGGTCGCGCTGGGCAAGGACGTGAGCCTGGGCACCTATCAGATGAGCGCGCAGCTGACCGCCTTCGGCCATAAGCTCTCCTACTCCGGCAGCTTCCGCGTCGAGGAGTACCGCGCGCCGCAGTTCCGGGTGGACGTGTCGCTCGCGCAGCAGGACTACGCCGCGCAGGACCCGCTCCAGGCGACCGTCCTCGCCCGCTACCTCTTCGGCGGAGCCATGGCCAAGGCCCCGGTGAAGTGGACCGCCTCGCGCACCTCGACGCTCTTCGAGCCGAAGGGCAACGAGGGCTTCCACTTCGGCGTCCAGACCTGGTGGTGGAACGACTCCGAGCCCGCGCCGTCGAGCGAGGTCTTCGGCGGCGGCGAGGGGCTCGCCGACGCGCTGGGGGCCTTCGCCGTCGACATCGGCAAGGCCGAGGCGCCGGGCGGCAAGACGTACGAATACGCGGTCGAGGCCGAGGTCGCGGACGTCAACCGCCAAAGGGTCGCGAACCGCGCGCGCTTCACCGTCCACCCGGCCGCCGCTTACGCCGGCGTGCGCTTCACCTCCAGCGGCTTCGCCGAAGAGAAGAAGCCGATGAAGCTGGAGGTCGTCGCCGCGGCCCCCGACGGGAAGCGGGTGAGCGGCCTGCCCATCGCCGTGGAGGTGAAGCGGCGCGACTGGACGTCCATCCGCAAGAAGGGCGCCGGCGACCAGTGGTTCACCGCCAGCGAGCCGGTCGAGACCAAGGTCGCCGAGTGCGCCGTGAAGAGCGACGCGACGCCGGCCCTCTGCGAGTTCACGCCCGAGAAGCCCGGCCTGCACCTCGTGGAAGCGACGCTCACCGACGCGCAGGGGCGCAAGCAGGTGACCAAGCTCTCGCAGTACGTCATCGGGTCGGGTTGGGTGAGCTGGCAGCGCAACGACACCGACCGCATCGACCTCGTCGCCGATAAGCAAAACTATGAGCCGGGCGAGACCGCAAAAATTCTGGTGAAGAGCCCCTACCCCGAGGCCGAGGCGATCCTCACGGTGGAGCGCGAGGGCGTCTTCAGCGTGCGGCAGGTGCACCTCACGGGCTCGGCCGCGACGCTGGAGGTGCCGCTGGACGAGTCGCTGGTGCCCAACGCCTTCGTCGGCATCCTGGTCGCCCGCGGCCGCGTGGCCACGGACAAGGGCATCGAGACCGGCGAGGACCCGGGGCGGCCTGCCGTGCGGCTCGGATACACGGAGCTGCGCATCCAGAAGAAGAGCAAGGTCCTGAGCGTCCAGGTGACGCCGGACGCGGTCGAGAAGCGGCCGCGCGACAAGGTGAAGGTCTCCGTCAAGGTCCAGGACTTCCTGGGCAAGGGCAAGCGCGCCGAGGTCGCGGTCTGGGCCGTGGACGAGGGCGTGCTGCGCCTGACGAACTACCAGCTCCCGAACCCGGTGGAGGCCGTGCACCCGCTGCGCGGGCTGTCGGTCCGGGTCGGGGAGCCACTTTTACATTTGGTATTGGCTCGCCTCTACACAGAAAAGGGCGCGCCCGCGGGCGGCTCGGGCGGCAACGACGCCTCCGGCTCGGGGTTCCGCTCGCAGTTCAAGACCACGGCCCTGTTCACGACCACCGTCGCCGACGACAGCGGCTCGGCCCAGGTGGAGCTCGAGCTGCCCGA
Organism: uncultured delta proteobacterium; assembly: GCA_963772225.1. Lineage (GTDB taxonomy): Bacteria > Myxococcota > Myxococcia > Myxococcales > UBA5297 > CAVYWD01. The sequence continues at coordinate 716,639 of CAVYWD010000002.1, forward strand.
CAACCTCACGACCTACCGGATCATGGCGCTGGCGGCGACGCAGGGCGACCAGTTCGGCGCGGGGCAGAGCGAGGTCGCGGTGGCGAAGCCGCTGCTCGCGCTGCCGGCGCTCCCGAGAATCGCGCGGGTGGGCGACAAGCTCGAGGCGGGCGTGGTGGTGCACACCCACGGCGCCGCCGCGGGCGAGGTGAAGGTCCGCGCCGAGGCGTCGGGGCTCGCGCTCTCGGGGCCGTCGGAGAAGTCGGTCTCGCTCTCCGACGGCAAGCCGCAGGAGGTGCGCTTCGCCTTCAGCGCGGAGAAGGAGGGCGTGGCGACGCTGCGCTTCTTCGTGCAAAGCGGCGCCGAGCGCGACGGCGTGGAGCAGAAGCTGCCCGTGCTGCTGCCGGTCTCCACCGAGGCGGTGGCGACCTACGGCGACACGACCGAGAAGCGGACCGAGGGGCTGGTCCCGCCGGGCGGCGTGCGCAAGGGCGTGGGCGGGCTGGAGGTGACGCTCGCCTCCACCGCGCTCGGCAACTTCGACGAGAATCTGCGGCAGCTCGTGGAGTACCCCTACGGCTGCCTGGAGCAGCTCTCGTCGCGGCTGGTGCCGTTCATCGCGCTCCGCGAGATCCAATCCCGGTTCGGCCTCTCCGAGTCGCTGCTCGTGCCAGACAAGCCGCAGAAGGACGACGTCATCGCCCGCTGGTTGGGGCTTCATTCCGCGCTCGACCTCGACGGGACGGCCGACCCCGACGAGGTCGTCCGCAAGACCGTCCGCGCCATCGAGCGGCTCCAGAACCCGGACGGCGGCTACCGCTACTGGGCGAACGACGGCTGCAGCGCGAGCTGGGCGTCGCCTTACGCAGTCCTCGCTCTTTCCCGGGCCAAGGACTCGGGCTACGCGGTGGACGAGGCGGCGCTCGCCCGCGGCCAGCGCTTCCTCGCGAACACCGTGGCCGCGAACCAGTGCGTCGATTGCGGCTGGGGCTGCTTCGAGCCGGGAGACCCGACCCGCGTCTTCGCGCTCTACGCGCTCGCGCGCAGCAAGGCGCCGAGGGCGTCCTACTACGGCGAGCTCTTCTCGCGGCGCGCCCAGCTCCCGCTCTTCGCCAAGGCCATGCTGGCCGATGCGCTGTTCAAGGGCGGCGGCGACAAGGGGCAGGCGCGCCAGCTCCTGCAAGAGATCATGAACTTCGCGAAGGAGACGCCGCGCGAGGTCCACTTCGAGGAGCAGGACAACGACACCTACGCCTCGCTCTGGTCGAGCGATCCGCGGACGACGGCCATCGTCCTGCAGACCCTCACCGACCTCGCGCCCGAGCACCCGTACGTCGGCAAGATCGCCGCGTACCTCACGAAGGTCCGCAAGGCGGACGGCCGGTTCCGGAACACGCAGGAGGCGGCGTTCGCGCTCATGGCGCTCACCGACGTGGTGCGGACCAAGGAGAAGGACGTCCCCGACTTCGTCGCCCGCGTCACCTTGGGCCAGGAGGAGCTGGCGCAGGCGCCGTTCAAGGGCCGAACCATGAAAGTGGAACGTAAGTCGGTGCCCATCGACAAGCTGGCCGACCTGAAGGGGCCGCTCCCGTTCGTCTTCCAGAAGGACGGCCCGGCGGGCGTCCTCTACTACGGCGCGCTGCTCCGCTACGCCCCGGCCGAGCTTCCGGAGAAGCCGCTCGACCGCGGGCTCGTCGTCCAGCGCTGGTTCGAGCCGTACACCGGCGGCGGGCAGTCGCGGCAGTTCTTCGCGGGCGACCTGGTCCGCGTGCGGGTGCGGCTGGGCACGCCGCAGGAGCGGCACTTCGTGGCCCTGGACGTGCCGCTGCCGGCGGGGCTGGAGCCCGTGGACACGACGCTCGCCTCGACCGCGCAGATCCCGTCAGAGCCCAAGGAAGAAGGCCCGGCCGTGGGCTACCAGAACGAGAGCGGCGAGGACGCGAGCGACGCCGCCCAGGAGGCGAGCCCGTTCAGCACCTCCTGGTACAGCCCGTTCAACTTCACCGAGATGCGCGACGACCGCGTGGTCCTCTTCGCCGACCACCTGCCGCCGGGCGTGCACGTGGCGAGCTTCGTGGCGCGGGCGACGACGCCGGGCGACTTCGTCCTCAAGCCGGCGCAGGCGGAGGAGATGTACACGCCCGAGGTGTTCGGGCGGTCGGACGGCGGTCGCTTCCAGGTGACGCTGCCCGCGCCGGTGGCCGAGCGGTAGGCCGGCGCCGAATGCGAGACCTCACCCCCTGGCCCCCTCTCCGCGTCGCGGAGAGGGGGAAATTCGGGTGAGGCCTGAGGACGAGCCTGGCCATGACAACCTCAGACGCGAGACGAGGCGGTGCCCGCCGGCTTCGGAATGCGGTCCTCTTTCTGGGTTTCTGCGCCGCGCTCGCTTGCGCTGTCGCCGCGCTCTTCGTCGCCTGGCCGCTGCCGGAGCGGCTGCTCTCGCGCGACGGCGTGAGCTCGCTCCGGTTCACCGACCGCACGGGCGAGGTGCTGCGCGAGCTCCGGTCGCGCGAAGACGGGCGCAGCATCCCGCTGCCCGACGAGGCGATTCCAAAGGCGGTGCGAGACGCCTTCCTCTCGGCGGAGGACCGGCGGTTCTTCAGCCACCCCGGCGTGGACGCCCGAGCGGTGCTGCGCGCGGCGGTGCAGAACCTGCGAGCCCGACGCGCCGTGAGCGGGGCGTCGACCGTCGCCATGCAGCTCGCGCGGCGGCTGGTGCCGCACGAGCGGCGCTTCGTGGCCAAGGCCTTCGAGGCGCTCTGGGCGCTGCGGCTCACGGCGCACCTGCCGCGCGAGACGGTTTTGCGCGAATACCTGGACCGGGTGCCGTTGGGCAACTCCGTCTTCGGGGTGGAGGCCGCCGCCCAGACCTACTTCGGCCGGCCGGCGCGCTCGCTATCGCTCGGGCAAGCGGCGCTGCTCGCGGGCATGGCGCGCTCGCCGGCGCGCTTCGACCCGTACCGCCACCTGGACGCGGCCCAGGCCAAGCAGCGCGAGGTGCTGGCGGCGATGCGCACCTCGGGCCTCATCGACGCGGAGGCCGCGCGGGTGGCGCAGGCGGCGCCGCTGGACCTGGTCCCCGGGGCGCGAGCCTTCCGGGCGCCGCATTTCATCGCCCACCTGGCGCGCGAGCTTTCGGCGCTGGGGCTTGACCGCGCGAGCCGCGTCGAGACGGCGCTCGACCCGGGGCTCCAGGCGGACGTCGAGGCGATGGTCTCCGACGAGGTCCACTCGCTCGCGTCCAAGCACGCCGGGCAGGCCGCGGCCATCGTGGTCGATAACGCCAGCGGCGAGGTGCTCGCCTACGTGGGCTCCTCGGACTTCTTCGACGAGGCGCACGAGGGGCAGAACGACGGCGTGCGCGCGCTTCGGCAGCCCGGGAGCGCGCTCAAGCCGTTCGCCTACGGCTTGGCGCTGGCCCACGGTTTCACGCCGGCGAGCCTGCTCTCGGACGTGGAGACGCACCTGGCGACGGCGAGCGGCGACTACGTGCCCAAGAACTACGACCGGCGCGTCCACGGCCCGGTGCGGCTGCGCGCGGCGCTCGCCAACAGCTACAACGTGCCCGCGGTGCGGCTGTTGGAGAAGCTGGGCCCGGAGCGCGTGCTGGAGGTGCTGCGGGGCGCGGGCTTCGACTCGCTCACCGAGGACGCGTCGCACTACGGCGTGGGGCTGGTCCTGGGCAACGGCGACGTGAGCCTCTACGAGCTGGCGCGCGCGTACCGCGGGCTCGCGCGCGGCGGGGTGGTCGAGCCGCTGACGAGCGTCCGCTCGGCGCTGGACGGCGGGGGCCGGCCGATGGCGGTGCCGCGGGAGCGGGCGCCGCGGCGCTTCTTGCCCGCCAGCGCGGTGGCGCTGGTGACGGACATCATTTCCGACGAGGAGGCGCGCGCGCCGGCGTTCGGCCACGACAATGCTCTTCGCCTGCCCTTCCCCACCGCGGCCAAGACGGGCACCAGCCGCGCCTACGTCGACAACTGGACGGCGGGATTCACGCGCGAGCGCACGGTGGCGGTCTGGGTGGGGAACTTCGACGGGCAGCCGATGCGGCACGTCTCGGGCATCACCGGTGCGGCGCCGCTGTTCGGGCGGGTGATGCAGCGGGCGATGCAGGGCCTGGCGCCCGCGCCGCTCGTCGACGGCGCGCGGTTCGAGGAGGCCGACGTCTGCGCGCTGTCTGGGCGGCGCGCGGGGCCGCACTGCCCGAGCGCGCTGCGCGAGCGCTTTCTGCCGGGGACGGCGCCCGCCGAGCGCTGCGCGATGCACCGCGCGGGGGCCGGCGGCGCTCCGACGCTGGACGTGGGGCCGGAGTTCTACGCCTGGGCGCGCGGCGAGGGGCTGCCCTCGGAGCCCGTCGCCGAAGCTGGGCCGGCAGCGCGAGGGCCCGCAACGCGGCTGCTTCTACCGGGGGACGGGGACGAGTACCTCATCGACCCCGGGCGCGCCGCTTTCGGACCAGACCATCCCCGTGCGCGCGACGGCGCCGGCCGGGCTCGCCGCGCTCGAGCTGCGCGCCGACGGCGGGCCGCGCACGCGGCTGACGGCGCCGTTCTCCGCGCGGCTGCCGGCGGCGCGCGGGGAGCACCACGTGGAGCTGTTTCTGCCCGGCGCGTCGTCCCCCTCGGCTGTCGCGAGCTACCTCGTCCATTGAGCCCCTTGTCTGCCGCCCTGCTCGCGCTCCTGTGCGCGGCGCCTGCTCCGAAGAGCACGGTGGAGGTGCGCATCCTGGAGCACGAGCACCTGGAATCCGCGGAGCTGCAGGGGCCCCGGCGCGCGGCGGTGGCGATGAAGTCGGGCGGGCTCACGGTCGACGGCGCGCCGGCGGCGCGGCTCTGGCTGCCCATGGCGACCTGGACGGTGGTGACGCCTCGCCGGGCGACGCGGACGTTCGAGGGCTCGGTGGCCGTGCGGCCTTCGCGCGGCGAGCTCGCCATCGTGGTGACCATGCCGCTGGAGGCGTACGTCGCGGACGCGGTCGCGTCGGAGATGACCGCCGGCGCTCCGCCCGAGGCGCTGAAGGCGCAGGCCATCGTGAGCCGGTCCTACGCGCTGGCCGGGCCGAAGCGGCATCTGGACGCCGACGTGTGCGACCTGGCCCACTGCCAGGCGCTGGGACTGCTCACCTCGGAGGCGCACCGGAAGGCGGCGCGCGCGGCGGCGGAGGCGACGGCGGGGAAGGTGATGCTGCTGGCCAGGGGCGGGGGCATTGCCCGGACGCCGTTTCACGCGGAGTGCGGGGGGCACACGGCGTCGGTGGGGGAGATCTTTGGCGGGCCGGACAGGACCGGCGCGGCGTCGGTGCCCGACCCGGGGTGCTCGGGGCGGTGGGAGGCGCTGGTGCCGGAGGCGGTGTTCGCGGCGGCGACGAAGAAGGTGTTCGGGAGGGCGGTCCCGCCGAGTGAGCTGCATTTGGAGCGCGGGAAGGGAGGGTTCGTCGCGAGGGCGGTGGCGCGGAGAATCGGCCGCGCGGTCTCGGGCGATGCGCTAGCGCGGGCGATGGACGCGGAGATGGGCTGGGGGCAGGTGAGGTCGGGGCGGTTCTCCATGGAGATTCAGGCGGACGGGGCGGTGCGGGTGCGAGGGAGTGGAATTGGGCACGGCGTGGGGCTGTGCCAGGCGGGGGCGGTGAGGATGGCGAAGGCGGGGAAGAGCGCGGAGGAGATTTTGGAGGCGTACTTTCCGAAGGCGAGCGTGGGGAGGATCGGCGGCAATTGAAATCGAGTCGTAGTCACGCCGCGCCTCCGTCGAAGGAACCTCGGCGCGCGCCCGGCGAGCCTCGGTTTCGTAGAGGAGGAACTCGGCTTCGCAACCGAACGAGATCAGTCATGGCCTTCCACGCGGGCGGCAAGCGCCGGGGCGACGAGTCGGCGCCGAACATCGGCCACCAGGTCGTCAAGTAGGGCGGCCGGTTTCTGCTCGCCGAGCTCGCGCAGCACGGCCTGGACAAGAGGCTGGCTCAGGAACGTGTTGGTAGAGGACCACAGCGACGCCGCCTGCATCCGACGGCTGGCGTCCTCCATGAGTTCCGGTGTCGGCTCATTGTGGGCCACGTCGTTGCGCAGCTCTCGGATGTCGCTTCCGAGCGCTTTGTCGAACTTCGTCAGTCCGTCGTGCTGGAGATAGTATTTTGCGAGATAAGCTGCCGGGCCACCATCGCCATCGTAGACCCAATACCAATCGACACCATCGATTGTTTCCTTGCGCTCGAAGGGTCGCTTCCGGTCCTCGTCGGATCCATCGCCGTTTCGGAGCAGCTTGCCACCGTTCGGGGCAGCGCCGTCCTTGATTTTGAATAGGCGACGCTTCTTGGGATCTTGCGAGCGCTCGATTCGCTCGCCGAGATGGTCCCACAAGGCCGCCTCGAAGAATGCGACGGTGCCGTGGACGGCCTTTGGGATGTCGCCCGCGCGGAGCGCGAGCTCGACACGCAGCGCTGCGCGCACGGCCAAGCGCTTGTGATGCAGGACGGGGATGTCGCAGTCGCCCGGCATCGGGAGTGACGACGCGAAACGAGCGAGCCACAGGGTGACCTGCGTCCATCCATGCTCGCTCTCATGGTCGTGGAGCAGCTCGGCGGTAGCCCAGGCGCCGAGCAGGTTGCCCTTGGCGATGAGCTCGAGCACCCTGCGGCGAGCCTGAAACGAAGCGAGCGGCTCGGCAATCGACGTGCGCGTGACGGCGCGATCGACGACCGGCGGAATCGCCGTCGCTCCATCGGCGACCTCGAGCGCGTCGACGGGAACCAAGGCATGCAAGCGAACGATTCTCTTCGACCAGGTTGGTGATGATGGGGATGCCCCCAGTCGATGCGACGACGATACGCGAAGGTCTGACGCTCTCGATGGTCTCGCGCACTGTATGCTCGAGCCTCTGCACGATCTCGCGACGGATAATGGCATCACGTGGCTTGTCACGATCTTCGAGCCCCTCACTGCCATCCAGGTAGGAGCGTCTGAAGATTGTCCCGATGCCCTTCGCCTTCAGGCGAGCCTCCAGCACTCCGCCGGCGAAGCGTGGATTTTCGGGGGCCGAGATCGCGTCGCGGCGTGTTTCAAGCAGCAGGGCGGACGTAGGGACGACGTCACGTAGCACCGCATCAAGCTTCGGCGTGCATAGGGCGAGCTCGCCTTCCGGGAGTGTCTCGAGCAAAGCCTTGCTCTTGCCGACAGGCGCGTCGACGATGCGTGACGAAGACGCACGCTGTTCGAGCTCATCGTGCAGGGCGGCGCAGCGGTTCTTTGCAAACTCGCAACGGGCGCCGTCAATCACGATCTGCACGTCGCTCCGGCCTGTCGTCATGACGAGCAGCGTCTTCATCGACTGCCCCCGTTTCGGTAGCGGCGAGCCCGCGCGTGCTCGGCGCGAAGCTTCGTGTGGAAGGTGTAGATATTCTCCTTGCCGTCGCTGTCGTTCGCCCTTGGGTAGTCGACCGCTTCGGGATGCTTGTGGCGATGCACCGCCAGCCACGCTGCCTGGGTCGCGGTCTGCTGGTGGTGCTTTCTCACCCATCCGAGGACGTCGCTCTCGCTTCTCAACGCTGGCTCGCCATCGAGCAACAAGAGCGCCCTCGCCTCGATGCGCACGGTGCCCCAACCCAAGGGGCGCGCGTAGCCCAGCTTCGAGCAGTAGACTTCCGCGTGTTGACCGCCGAGCACATCACGGAACTGGTGGGGGCAGAGCGCGACGACGAGCGCGGCTACCTCCGCAGCATCGAGGTCGCGGAACCGAACGGTGAACCGAAAGCGGCGTCCGCGACTTGAGGCTTCCAACGCCAGGGTGCTGCAATCATTGGCCCGGTTGGCTGGGTCGTCCTTCCATGGTTCGCCGGTGTAGGCGTCCTTGCGATCAAGATAGAACTTGCGTCCCGCCAGCACGCCCGGCTCGTCATAGCCGGCGGCATCGCCGTAGGTCGCGAGCGTCGCCTTGTCCGAGGGCCGTGATCTCGGCTGGTAGGGCTGCTTCAGGTAATGCTCGACGGCGCTTGGCCTGGGCATTCCGAGCTCCTTGAGGAAGGTCGGCGGCAGAAAGCGGTTGTCGTCGGTGTCGCCACCTTCGACGACCTCGAGGCCAGCGTTCACCGAGATGCGTCCGGCGAGCTGCGCGTGGTCGCCGTCGCCAATCTCTGCGGCGGTGTAGCCGAACAGCCGTCGTACTAGAGTCAGTGCCTTCGGGGCCCCATCGTCATCGACGGCGCGCTCCTCGTCGAGCGGGAAGAGGCCGCGCCGCGCCGTGCTGCCCTGCTTGCAGACCGAGTCGGCGTACGCCCAGCGGTAGTAGTAGTGCCAGCCGAAGGAGACGATGCATTTCTTCTCGGTATCCCACTCGACCCAGAATCAAATCGCCGGGCTGGAATGCTCGCGCCGCGGCATCGCGAACCGCATTGCGCCCCAGGCGCTGCTTCTGCTGGTCCGTGCCGATGTTGGGGTGTCGAGCGCTGAAATGCCCTGACTCCGTGTCCAGCAGGTGTTCCAGAGTTCGCTTGTACGCCTCAGTGACCGTTTGCCTGGGCCTTATCGAGGCATGCTCGACCTCGAGCCTTCCGACATCTAGGTGAGTGTGAATCGCCTTACCGCGAGCTTCTTTCGAGAGCACTGCTTCGGGCAGCGCCTGACCACCGCCCATTCCACCTTTGTACGGTTCAGCGGCGGGCGTCGGGCGCACCACGTCCCTGCGATCTCTCTCTCTGCGCGGGTAGTAGCTCTGCTCGTCTCTCGTCGCCATCGAGAGAACATCGACCAGTTCAGGGACTGGCCACGACTTCCCGTCAACCTCAACCGTCGCGGTGTTGCGAACGCGCACCAGTCGCGGTTCCAAGAATCGTGCTTCTTGCTTGTCCGGGAACTTGAGATTTGGGCGATACGAGTAGGACCGCTCCGCGACTCGCTCCATGGGGGCCCCGAGGAGCGCACCCAGCTCGTGTCGGAGCAAGCCCTTCAGTGAGTCGCCGGGGATCACCACGGGACGCGACCCCCATGGTGCGCGCAACGGGCAGAGGACCGACTTCTTGTCGATGAGCTGACCGACGCCGTCGAGGTTTGCCGGAACCGGCCATTCGCCTCCGTCTTCACCGACGAGCCCGCGCTCCCAGCCGACCAGGAGCGGCGTCAGCGTCTCGAGCTCGAAGCGAACCTCTCCCGAGAGCCGGCCCGCGCCGCTCGTGCCGTCGAGCCAGACGGGCGCGGCGCTCTTCAGGTCGTCGGGAAGCGCGATGAATCCATACGGCTTGCCAGGAAGCGGCACTGCGTTGGTCGTTGCGGGTGCCGGTCGCTCTTGCTGGCGCTGCGGCCCGCCACGATGTTGTGGCCCTCCTCGATGCTGAGGTCCGCTTTGCCATGCTGCGTGCGTGTTCGTCGGCCTCGACGGAGGGTGTGTCGCGATGGTCGTGTCACCGCCTAGGACTTCCTCAACCCCAGCGTCGCCGAGGTTGGCTCGAATCCCCTCGAGCTGCTTGTAGCTGTCGGCCGTAACGATAAACTCGGCGCGGCCGGTCTGGGCGTACACACGCACAAAGGTCTGGCCGCCGAGCGCAGCATGCAGCTTCTTCCACTCCAGCGGCTTGCCATCGAGAGCACGAACCCGGATTGCAGGTTTCTGGGACGGCATCAGCGCTGCTCCTTCGCGAGGGTGAAGCCGAGGATCTCGTCACCGATGTGCCATTCGCGCAGGAGCACGTTGCCCTGTCCGGTGTTCGCGGACGAGAAGCGACGGAAGCCATGCAGGCGCGCGGGCGTGTGAAAGACGCTGGTCTTCCTCGCGCCTTCGTCGTTCGAATCGACCTCTTCGATCAGCACGTAGCGTGCGCCGCCTGCCGTGCGTACGGCGCGCCAGACGGCGCGCTCCGTGTAGAATGCAACTTCATCGACTTGAAGCTTCTCGGTTTGTGGCCACTCGCGGCCGAACGTCGCCGGCGGTGCGGTCACGGCGGAGATCAATCGTCGGATCGCACCACCACGCGACGAGCGCGCGAGCGCCGAGTGCCACCCTTGCGAGCTTCGCCGCCTCGCCGAGCATCAGCGCGGCGCTGTCGGTCGCGCCATGCTTCGTCCGCACCCAGGCGTCGGAGGAGGTAGGCCGCTCGATGAAGGCCTGCTTTGAGCGCGACGGCAATGCAGCCTCAGCTTCCGTGGCAGGCGCCCAGCTTCTCGCCTTCCTCACGTCGTCGACAACCCACGGCTTCGCATGCCAGAGGCCATATCCAGCGCCGCGCGTCTTGTGACCGCCCACCGGCAGATGCCCGAGCGCGCCGAGCGCGATATTGCGATCGATGAGCGCGACGAGCGGTTGCACCTCATCAGGTGTGGCTCCCTCGATCACGACGCGAACCGGGAAAACGCCCTTGAGCACCCGCACAGCGTCTCGCTTGGCGCTGTCGTACGAGCCAGCAGAGAACTCATCTTCCGCGTGCATGTGCAGCTTCGCCGCAGCCCAGTCGGCCTCGGCGCGCGCGTCTCGGATGAGGATGCGGCTGCTCCTACTGACCGTGCCGAAGGCCTGACCGGCGACGTCCTCGGCGCCAACGTCTCTCTGCGGGACATGCGGATCCTGAACGACACGCCCCGCCGCGCGCTCGGCGCGAGAGAAGGCGTGGCGAAGTGGGCCGCGCACACTCGCCCCCGGAAGTAGGGGACGATCGCCGTCCATCAGGATCGCGCGGTCGGTGCTCAGGGAGACCGGCGTTTCCGCCTTCACCGCCCACGCGGGCTTCGCCCAGGCTCCGTCGCCCTTCGGCTGTGCCACGCGCTCCGCGTCGTGCGGGCCCATAGCGAGCATGTCGAGGCCCCAGGCAGCCTGGTCGGGCTCGGGACGGTACTCTCCGAACGACACCTCGACGTCGAGCGTGCGAAAGCACCACGAGCGGGTCGGCGAGACTTCCGGCACATTGCCGAGCGCAGGCGGCAACTGCGTGCGCCCGGACTTGACCCAGGCCTCGTAGCTCGCCTCGTCGAAGCGGTAAGCGCGTAGCTCTTCGATATGGCACCAGCCGAGCCCGCGGGCTGCACCCCCTCCCAGCCAGCAGCGGCCCCGCGACCAGTGCTGCGCGAGCACGTGACCGAGAATGCCTTCGGCTTCGCGACCCTCATCATCGTTCGTGACGTAAGACCAGTCGACCCGGAAGCTGAGCTGCCACCTGGTGCCCGCCAGGACGACCTCGCAATCGTAGAGCACGCCTCCTGCGCGGGCGCCCGTCTTCTGTCGAATACCGACACCCGCGCGGACACGTGTGGGCGCCGTCGTGATCGCATCCGCAAACTCCCAAGCTGAGCGGCGGAGCGCACCGTTCTTGATGTCGTCGGAAACAACGCGCGGCAGGGGATCGAAAAGGCGCTTCGCCATCGCCACGGCCGCACCTTTGAGACCACGTCCGACGAGCGTTGGTACCCCAGCGACGAGCGCGAAGGGCTGGTCGGCGCTGCTCTCGCAATCAAGACCCGACACGGAGAGCGCCGAGTCCTGCACGAGGGTGGCCGTGAATAGAGTCAGTCGAGCAATCAAGCTGCCCCCTTTCTCATTTCGGCGCGCAGCCAGCGCACGAAGAGGCTCGCGTGAGAGGCCCGTATCGAAGGCTCTGGGAGCGCCTTGAGCTTGTCCAGGATCGCCCTCGCATCCTCGTGCTTCCAGGGCTTCGCGCCTGCCGTTCTAGGTGTGAGGCGCCCCTCGAACGCCTTCGTGTCGCCACGCTCGAGCTCGGTAACGAGTTCGAGCCACTGCGACAGGCTCGGCGTGCAATCGGCTCCGCCGCCTTGCTTCGCCAGCGCTCGGTGCGCATCGAGCCACTCATGCGCCTTTGCGGCGATGGCCTCCTCGTTGGCATCGTCGGCCGATGCGCTCTCGCCGCTCGTGGCCTCGCCGCTCGTCACGCCGGGGAGCACAGCATCGAGCCGGAACCGGCCGAATCCTTCATGCGTACGCTCGCCGAGCCACTCACCGCACGCGGCTCTCCGCGCGAGCTGAGCGACGCCTGCCCCAGGAATCGCGAATACCGAGCCACGCCGGATCGCCGCCGCGGGCATGCGCCACAAGCGCGACGTGCCGTTGAATCCGTGGACCGTCACACTGTCTTGCTGTGGCGGCCTTGTGAGCTGCACCTCGTCGCTTTCCAACAGCGACCGTAGCGACGCCTCGTCGAGCGCTGTGCGCCAGCGGAGTTGCTCGTCGCGGACGAGCAAGTCGGACGTCAGGGTGAGGAGTGCCGTCGTGAGCCGTGCATTCTCCGCCGGCTGCGCAACTGACGCGCCCTCGGACCACGCGAGCTGCACGACCTCGACCGGAGCGCCCGCGCGACCCACGCGCAGCCAGCGCCGTCCCTCGAGGACGGGCGCGAGCGCCTTCGCGACCTGTGCCATGTCCTTGGGTGAGCCAGAAAGGTCTGCGAGGAAGTACGTCTCCTCCACAATCTGCTCAATAGCAAAGAGCGACGCATCGGCCTGCTTCGGATCCGGCCGCCCGTTGCGCAGGCGCACGCGGCGCCCGGGGCGGAACGTCAGCCAAGGCTCCCCCGGACCAGCTCGATAGACGAAGCGGTCGTCTTCGGGGCGCTTCAGCTTCCCCTTCGCGGTCCAGGCATCGACCCGCCGCGGTGCAGCCCTCGGCTGTGCCCACCATGGCACAGGCCCCGCGGGGCCCCTCGGCTTCTCGCTCTGGAGCGAGAGGGGCGCGGGCAATACCTCGGCAACCTCGAGTTTCAAGGGCGCGTGTGACACCGGTTGCGCATCGCTCACCGAGACGCGCCCAGAGGTGAGGAGCGAGGCGGTGTCACCTTCGCCCTCGGCGATGAGCCACGCGGCAACCGCGCCGAACAGCGTGCGCCCAGGCACGTACGCGAGGCTCGGAATCAGGTTGTCCGGCGTCGCCGTCGCGGTGATGCACAGCGGGTCACGGTTCTTCAGTAGGACCACGAGACGCCCCGTCGGGGCCCCCGCCTTGCGCAGCGGAAGCGATACCTCCGAGAGCGAGAGCTTCACGCGCCCCGCGCCGGTGGCGCGCCCACCACCGAGCGCGCCGACCTCTTGAGCGAGTCGCAGCAGCAGGGGCAAATCTCTCTCGGGGAGCTCGACTTGTCCCGCGAGCTTGGTGCCCCTCGGCACGTACTCCACGGCCCGCAGCGTGTCGTCCTTGGGCGCGCGATTGTCGAACGACGCGCGCGAAGTAGAGCGCCAGATGTGGCTCCCGGCGTTCTCGCTTGCGTAAAGCGAGGTAAACACGGCGCGCTGCCGGTCCCCTCGGGCGCGGCCGAAGAAGTCATCAGCAGGCTCGTCGAGACGCAGCCTGCGTGCTGCATCGCGCAGCACGCCCTCGACATGGGAGGCCCAGACAACAGGACGGTCATGCCGGTCGCGCGCGACGAGGGCATCAATTCCGCCGCCTCCCAATCCCGAGCCGAGGTGAGCATCGGAAAGCAGCTCGGCCGTGAGTTCGCAGCGAGCCCAACGCTCAGCCATGGGCGGCCTCCTTCGCGAATTCGGAGCGTTCGTTCCTGCAACCGAGCCGCGCGATCTCGTTGATCTCCACGAGGTCGAGCAAGGCGGTTAGCCAGGGACCCTCGTCCGAGACGCGTCGCCACGCCGATTCAACGCCTGCGTTCCTCAGAGCGTCGCGCGCCTCATTCGACAACTCGGCGAACGCAAGCTCCGAGAGCGAGCGACCGCGCGGGAGCTGATCAACGAGGTAACGAAGCTGCGAGCGAGGCCCCTCGCTGAGCTTCTTCGCGCCTTCTACGAGCCCCTGCAGGGAGTCGAGATTTCCTCCAAGAACATCGAGCGGCCGCTGTGATAGCACGCGAAGGTTCTGACCCTTGCCGCGCACCCAGTGCCGAAGGCGAACCTCCTCGGGCTCCTCGACCCATGCCGTGGTGTGGACGGCCCAGTCGACCACGGAGCGGCTCTTCGCACCGGCGTCTTTGAGCCCCCGAAAGCGACGCTTGGCCGAGCCGGTGAGCTGCTCGGCAACCTCATGCAAGCGGTAGATCGGGATCGTGTGCTTCGCAATCACGACGCCCACGCCGAGCGTCAGCTCGAATCCGCTGGCGTCCTCACGCTGGAGGGCCGCGAGCTCCTCGCACAGCTTGACCACGAAGGTCAGCGCTTTCTCGGCACGACACACCAGCAAGAGGTCGTCGCCACCGAGCATGAGCGGGATGAGCGGAGCCCGCTTCGTCTCGCCTTCACAAGCGGTGTTGATGGCGGCTTGTGCCGCGCGCCGAAGTAGGACCCGGTTGCGAAAAAAGAACCGAGCGCGCTCCGCATCGGTCTCGCCAGCACCGCTGCCCACGCCGTTGCCGTCGGCATGGATCAGCGCGAGATACCCAGCCCCTGCCACCTCCTCCAGCTCCTTCGCTTTCAACGGCGCAAGCTTCGTCGTCGCCCGGAGTAGGCTCGCGACATCGACCGCTGTGCCGTCCTCGGTACGCTTCGCAGCCTCGTGCCTGCGCGCGATGTCGAGACCCACGGCAGGGGGCTCATCGTCACCTTGCTCGACAATCGAAGACGCCAGCCCTCGCCCCGTCCACTCGCATGGCGCGAGCACCGGCAGCTCGGTCGAGAGATGCACCTGGCTTCTCTGCCGCTCTACGCAGTCGACCGAGATGCGAAAGCGGAGCCCCGGCAGGCTGGGTCGCAGGAGTTGCCCGGCTGCATCGGCGAAGGCCTCGGCGCCGTTCGAGAACTGGGCCTCGAAGTGGCCGCCATCGCGGGAGATAATGCCGTCTCGAGCGTCGGCGGCGGGGTCGTCGTGCCCCATCAATGGGTCGTTCGGATTCGCCGTGGGATACGCCTCCGTGCTCGGCTCCAGCGTCCATCTTCCGGTTTCCCGCGCCAGCCTCGGCAGCGCGACACGCAAGGCCTCGCCGATGAGGGCATTGGCACCGACCATCGCGCGAAGCCGTGGGACTGCGAAGATCCACGTCTGCACGCGCTGGAATTCAATATGTACTTTTTCCATCTCCTATTTCCTCCCCTGGGCCCCATCGACGCCCCTGCTTTCAGCGCTCTCGACTCCGCGCATTCCCCTCGTCCACTCGGTCGCGGCAGCGCCTGCTGAGTGCCAGGCCCTGCGGCTGACATTTCGACAGCACGCCAGGTGCCCCGCTTCCCGCCCGCTCACAGGCCGCCATCCACCCGCCGCGCCACCCGCGCCGGCCCGAAACTCCCATACCCGCCCTGCTCGCTCCGCCGAATCCCCGCCTCGAGCACCACGGCGATCCCGCGCTCCCGCTGCGCGACCGGGTCCAGTTCGAAGAGTTCGGGCGACGCGAGCAGCGACAGGATCACCGAGCGCGGCACCGGCGCCGTCCAGATCGGCCAGCGAAACGCCCCCGTTTTCCATTCGCCGTGGCAACCGGTCGTCGCGATGCGGTCTCCTATCGGCGCGACTCGAAGCATCGACAGGCCCCGAAAGGCAAGCCAGTCCGCGCCCGGTACACTGCGCTTCTTTGCGTTTGTGCTGGATGGGTCGTCCGCGCGCAATGCGTAATCGCGCGTCCCGCTATTGTCCCAGCCGAACTGCTTTGTCTCTCGCGTACGCACCCAGGGTCCGAAGAGAGCCTCACGCAGGTCCTCTTCCCCAACCTGTTCCGCGACCTCGTTGAAGGTCTTTAGGAACTCCTGGTTTCCGGCCGTGAAGTGCAGCGCCGTCGGTTTCGTCTTTCGATCCGCGCGGTCCACCGCCACATCCGTCGCAAACGCCGCCGCGATATCGACGCTTCGCCGTCTGCGGTACTCCGCCCGGCTCACGAGCTCTTGCAGATAGGCCCGGAACACGTCGCGCGGCGGCTTAAGATCCCACGCCTCGCTGGTGCCCTTCTTGCTCTCTTTCGGGTAGCGAAGTTTTGTCGCCGGCTCGTTCCCAAAGCTCTTTAAGTCCTTCAGGAGGATCTCCACCAGCGTCTCCCCCTCAGGGCCGTCGAGGACGCTCGGCAAATACGTCACCCGCGAGCGCCACGCGAGCCGCGCCTCCGGCTCGCCATCCTTCCGATGCTCCGCCAGCACCTGCACCACCCCGAGCGCCGCCATGAACCCCAGCGGGTTCTTCCCGTCGAGCCCGGTCAGTAGAATCTCCGCCATGGCCTGCCTCACTCTCCGGCGCCCGAAAACGCCTCACGCTCGCTCTGCCGGTGATCGGCGAGCCGAACCATCGCCTCCATCCAGGCGAGCCCGTACCACCCGTAGCGCTCCACGAGCCGCCAGAACCGCTCCGCCACACCCGAGTCGAGCCGCGCCAGCCCGTGATCGCTGCTGGCCTTCGCGATCCCTCCCGCCGCCTCGTAGGCCAGCGGCACCGGCGACGGTTCGGCGACGGCCGGCGCGAACGGCCGGCATTCCCCGTGGTGAGACCCGACCAAATGGAGCACGAGCTCCGCGAGTTCCCCGTCCGCGTCTCCCAGGAGCCATGGATTGGCCTGAAGCAGCGCCACCGACGCCAGCTCGTGGCGGGCTCCCTTCGGATAGCCGGACCGCTCCTGCGCTCGCGCTCGCGCCGCGCGCTCCTCCGAGACGATCCGGCTCTTCGCCAGCGGCTCGGTCGCGCACAGCGCCTTGAGCTCGCTGCCGGCATGGAGCAGCCGCTGAAAGCGCGGATCGACCTTTCCAATGTCGTGGAGGCGCGCCGCGAGCTCCACCGCGCGCGCCTCGCGCTGCGGAAGGCCGCAGCGCAGCGCGAAATCCCGGGCCCACGCGGCTGCGCCTTCGAGGTGAGCGCTCAGCGTCATCTGCTCCCCCGTATTCGAGGAGCTCTCGTCATCCGGCGTGGCGCGCCCGCCGCGCCCGGTGCGCCCGATGGCGGCGTAATAGGCCGGCGCGTCCTCCCCTTCCCCGCCCAGCGGGATCTCTTCGAAATAGAGCGTCGAGCGCCGCTTCTGCTTCGCCAGCTCTCGCACGACCTGCGCCCGCCACCCCTCCGGCTTCTCTGCGGAGCTCTCCGGAAGGACCGCGACCACCTCTTGAAACCACGCGCCAAGCGCCGCCGCGTCGTCGACCTCGACCTCGACCTCGGCGTCGTCGCCGGCGGGCTGCTTCGGCGGGCTCGGCCAGGCCGCCTCGATGGCCGACGGCAGCAGGCGCAACACCGGGCGTCGCGTCTGCTGCCAGCGCGCCCGACCGCCCAGGTCTTCCACCGGTATTTTCGAAGATGGCGCCCAGGCGCCTTCCGCGAGCCCGCCGTAGGCGCAAGGCACCACGAGGGTCGCGCCGGGGTAGAGCTTGCTCGAGTCGACGACACGGCTCTCGTCCCCCCTCCAGAGCAGCGCCCGCCGCCCCTCGGAGCGCCCGCGCTCCCGGCCCTCGTCCTCTCGGTCGCCGCGCGCCTGCGCGTCCGCGACCTCCGACTCCGCCGCGCCCTCGAGCCACGCGCGCGCGGCGTCCAGCGGCACCGCCAGCGCCTCCAGGCCCAGTGGCGCGCACACCGCGGCGCGCTCGACAACCTGCCTCAGCAGGCTCGGGTCTCGCTCCGCCTTCGCGAGCAGCGCCCCCGTGAGCTCCTCGCGCCACACCACCTGGACGTCCGTCGACGCCGCCTGGTCGATGCCGTGCAGCCAAAGCGCCACGTCCGGGCTCGGCCTCGGCTCCGGCGCGGTCTGCGCCCACGCGTCCAGGTGCGAAGGGAGCATGACCGGCGCCCGCGACGGCTTCGGCAGCAACTGCGCGAGCGCCTCGCGCTCCGGGAGTACCTTGGTCATGGCCTCGACGCCGAAATCCGGCTTCGCCTCGTTCAGCCACCGCCAGGTCGCGGCCAGCGCGCTGCCATAGACCGCGTCGTCCGCGTCCGCCCCCAGCGCATCCGAGCGCACCAGCACCGTGCCGACCGAGGCGCCGAGCTCTCCCAGCCGATCGAGCCGACCGAACCGTTGGCGGAGCGCGTCGAGCGAAGCGCACTCTGTGACGAGCGCGTCGAAGTCGAAGTCCGCGCCGGCCTCGATGCACTGCGTGGAGACGACCACCACCGGCCGGGCCTGGGCGCTGCGCACCCGCCCCGAGCGCAGCAGCGGCGAGAGCCTCGCGTCGAGGTCGTCTCGATCGAGCGGCCGCATGCGCCCGGTGACCAAAAATACGTCGGCGCGGTCGCCGAGCTGCTCCTTCACGGCGGCGAACGCCTCGCGCGCCGTCGCGACGCGATTGACGATGAGCGCCACCGCGCGCCCGTCCGCCGCGAGCGCCGCGGCCCGCTCCGCGCACGCTTTCGCAAAGGCCCGGCGCCGCACCGGCTCCTGCCCGCTGACCTTTACCTCCACGAGCTCGGCGCGCTTGCTCGCGCAAAGGCGCGCCGCGAGCCGCTCGTGCCGGCGATCCTCGTGGTCGAGTTCGAAGGCCCGCTCGCCCTCCCGCGCCAGGCCGGGCGTGGCGGACATGGGCACGAACTGCCACCGCGCCGGGAGCGGGCGGTCAGCCCACGCTCGATAGCGCCCCACCGCGGCCAAAGTCTCGAGAAACGGCCGCGACAGGTGCACCTCGTCCAGCAGCAGGAGCGTGTCGTTGCCCAGGAGCCCCGCGTGAATCGGCCTCATGGAGTCGCTCAGGCCGTAGCCGCGGAACAGGAGGCGTGAGCCCACCTGATCGACGGTCGAGACCGCGACGAGCGGCTGATCGGGGCGGCGCGCCCAGACGTCGTCGCGGGGAATTCCTCCGCGAAGCTGGGCCAAGGCGAGCGGCTCGTCCGCGTCGCCGAGCTGGCGCAGCCGCTTCGCCACTTCGAACAGCACCCCGTCCGAGGCCTCGCGCAGCTTCTCGGCGATCGCCTTGGCGCGCTCGTACGCTTGGTCCACGACCGTGCGCCGATCGACGACCATCACGATTCGGAGGGGTGCGCGCCGCTCCTCGTCCGGCAGCTCGGCCTCGAGCGCCAGGTGGAAGAGCGCGACGTCGATGGCCGCCGTCTTGCCCGTCCCGGTCGGCAGGTCGAGCAGCGCCGGCCAGCGCCGGTCTCGCGCCACGCTCGCCAGCAATCGAGATTGCCAGGGAAACGGCCAGTGACCATGAACCGCTTCGAAATAGGCGCCGAAATGGTCGACCGTGAGCTTTGTCATGGAGCAATACCTCGCAATGCCGATGGCTCGCCTTTCAATGGCCACCCCGCGCGGAAGGCAGGACGAGGGAGCCGCCTCCAGCGGCCAGACCCCCGCCGCCCCTGCGCCCCACGCCGCGGGAATTCAAAAACCGCGGGTCGATGGCTCACGACTTCAAAGGTCGAAAGAGCCCAAGGCCGAAATAGCGGCCCGCGCCGAGCAGAATAGGACCGCGCACCGGGGCCTCGAAATGGA
Organism: uncultured delta proteobacterium; assembly: GCA_963772225.1. GTDB lineage: Bacteria > Myxococcota > Myxococcia > Myxococcales > UBA5297 > CAVYWD01. The sequence continues at coordinate 735,864 of CAVYWD010000002.1, forward strand.
GCACGGCGTGGACCAGCACGCGCTGCACCGGCGGCTTGCCGGTGGCGAACGGCGGGAACTGCCGCGCCTTCTCCGCGCCCGCGAGGGGCGCCGCCGGCACGACCGTCACCCGCTCCGGTCGGGGCAAGCCGATCTGCTCGCAGGCCGTCGCCAGGATCGCCTCCGCCTCGGCATAGGCTGCTGCCTCCTTGCGCGCTTCCTTCGAGCGGAGGTCGCCGGGATTCCGGTCGAGCGCCACCGGGGTCGCGCTCGCCCAAGACGCCGAGGAATGGCACCAGGTCCCCGGGCGCAGCGCGACCGGAATCGGCTCCTCCTCGACGCGTATGAGGCTGAGCTCTCCGAGCCGGCCCAGGAAGAGCGGAAGCCGCGGCGGGTCCTCCGCTCTCTGGGCGCGACGGCGCTCCCACTGGTCGAACGCGCGATAGACGGCCAGCCGCTCCTCGCGTTTGGCCTCTCGCGGGAGGATGACGGCGGCGCCCAGAATCGCCCCATCGGCGTGCTGGGAGCCGACGTACGGCAGCGGCACGTAGGCGGCGTGCGGGACCTCGCTCCGCTCGCCGAACGGCCCGTGGCCCGAGAGGATCTCCGGCGTGCCGGCGCCGGACGCCTCGAGCAGCGCCTTGCGCAGCGTGCGCGCGACGTCGAACGCTCGCACAGAGGGGAGCCGAGGGCCGGCAACACGTCGCAGGACGATCCAGTCGTCGCCATAGACAGTGTGTTTCGCCTCGACTCTCCGCGCTGCGGCAGGGCGCGCATAGCGCTGAAACGCGGCCGGGAGCACTCGCCCCGGTGCATCGCCCTGCTGCTCGAAGGCGGCACGGAGCGCTTCGAACTGTCCCGGCTCCACCACGCGGAGCACCTCCTCGTCTCCGCCGCCCTTCGCCTCGCCCCGGTTCGGGAGCCAGGTTGCCGCGGGGCGAGCGCCCGGCCGCGCCACGCGCAGCACGACGAGCGACGACGAGTGGCCAAGGCGCACCACGCGCGCGGCGAGCGAATCGAGCGCCGCGCTCTGTTGTGGCGAAGGCTCCGCGTCCGGCCAGGAGAACACGACCCGCGGAACCTCCGGAGCCACCGACGGGAAGGTGCGAGGCTGCCGGGTGCGTTGCTCCGGGAGGAGCGAGGCGGCCTTCCCTGGCCCCTCCTTCGACTCCTCGCCAGGCGCCAGCGCCGCGGTCGCTTCTGCCACCGCCTCTTGGAGCCGCGTCTGTGCCCTGGCGGCCCGCCTCTCGGCGGCGGCCGCCGCCCGGCCCCCCTGCGATTGCGCGCCCTCGAGCTCTTCGCGCGCCTCGGCGAGCGCGGCGATCTCCCTGTCGAAGGACCTGACGACGCTCGTGTCGTTCACCGGGACGAAGTGCGTGACGACCAGGCGCGCGGAGGCCTCGGATGCGGTGACCTCCGGCGCACCCAGGCCCTCGAGCCAGAGGAGCGCCGCCCGTTCCTCGGCGGGAGGCTCCGCCTCCTCAATATGCGCCGCCGCGAGCGCCGAGAAGAGCCGCGCGGGGTGCGGGGGCCACTCGGCGCGGCCGCGGTCGTCGAAGGCCGTGGCGACGTAGCGGCCTGTTAGCAGCTCAAGCTCAAGGCTTAGCATTGCCCTCGCCCTCCAACTCGCCAGCAGAGGTCATCTCCCGGCTCTTGCGGATGAGGCCTGCCAGCTTGGGCGCAGGGACGAGGGTGATCGGCTTGGGATCCCAGCCCAGGCCGAATTCTCGCGCGCGCTTTTCGGCTGCCTTGAGGAGCGCCACCGCCTCAACCTTGGAGAGCGCAAAGCGCTTCGGCTCGCTGCCGTCGCGGCCGACGACCTCGAGCTCCAGCGGGTTCTTGGCGACGAGAATGGAGCGCGAGCGCAGGTCGTAATCGTTCTCTCGCTGGTAGACCACGCCGGCCAGCGCGAGGGCCGCGAGGGCGGTGCGGGCGGCGGCCTCGGCGTTGTCGCGCTGCTCCGAGGGAATGCGCTCGCCGGCGCAATTGGTCTGGAAGCGCAGCCGCCGCAGGCCGGCGAGGGAGAGCACGGTGGTCTGTACCGCGTGGCTCATGGTGACGCCGCCCGCTTCGACGTCGATGCTGGGCGGGATGTTGCCGTGGTTGATGGCGGAAGGCGATCCTTTCTTCCCGTCGCCGCCGCTGCGTGAGAATTCGACCGGCTTATTCTTGAACATCTCGGCCTGAGCAGGGTCGACCGTCCAATCCTCGGAAGGATCCTTGTGTTTGTAGACCGGGCCGGCCTTGAGCTCAATTCCTGCCGGATCGATGCGGCTTGCGGTCTTGACGCCGGCCACGACGTCGATGCCGACGATCTCCGAGACGAGACAGCGCTGGAATTTCGCGCCCAGTCCGCCCTTGGGCCCAGTGCTGTCCCAAACGCCGAACACCAGGGCGGTGGGGCAATACTTGAACATCGCCGTGGCGTGATTGGGCCGCGCATCCGTCACCTCCTGGCCGACCGGAGAAAGGCGGAACGGCGTCTTGTCGAGGAGGCTGTCGCGCAAGAGCGCGTCGGCGATGCGATGCGGCGCTTGAAGCGCGGTGATCTGCTCCAGGTCTTCGAGCTCCTTCTCCATGGAGAAGTCGACCTGAACCACCGGGAACGGGAGCTCTTGGCGACGCCAGCCCTCGAGCAGGGCCTCCTCGATTCGGTTGGCCTGCGACGCCACGGAGTCGAGCAAGACCGTCTGGACCTCGCGCCCTTCGATGCGGCGCGTCTCCATGGCGTACTTCGTCTCGGCGTTGCGCTCCTTGATGTATGTCGGTGGAAACGTCTTGTCCCCGGGTCCACCCGCAGGCTCCAACCGCGCAATCGCGCGAATGGCGGCCGCGCCGCCAGCAACGGCCTTCGAGAGGATTTCGAGATCGAGCGTGCTCATTGCGCCTCCGGATGCAGTGAATAGATGGATGGAACCGCCCAATGTGATTCTTGCCCTGTGCTTCGCCCCGCGGGCCGTCCCGCCCGCTTCTCGCCCACTCTGCACGCGACCTGTGACTCCAGAGGACGCAATCCAAAATCACCCCATTTGGAGCCCCTCCACCGCCCTGCGATGCTCCTTCAAAACCGCGCTCCGAAGCGCCTTCGGCGCGATCTCCCGCACCGCCCCGAGCCCAGTGAGGTACTCCACCAGCGGAGGCCCGATGGCCACCTCGAGCCTCCAGTCGATTCGGCGTTGCGTCATCTGGGGACAGGGCCGCGAGGGCCAGGCGGACTGGCAGGCTGAGACGTTGACGCGCCTTGGCGAAAATGCGTCGCCGGCGAACTACGGAAACGCTGGACCATTCGTCCGGCCCAACATGGCGTGCATCCTTCAATGGAGCCGTAGCCCGCCGGCGATGCGGAAAGCGTCTGCTCCCTACTCCCGATTGCCCACTTCGAAGCCAATGCGACGCCGTTCGCTCACCGTCTCTGCTGGAAATTCCTCCGGGCCCGAGAGGCAACTCGCGACCTGATAGAGGACCTCCATAGCCAGGCGACGCAGCACATAGATACTTAATGCAGGCCATGTGGGGGCGAACGGGGGCGGTGTCATTTCCATGACCGCAAGTCTGGCAGCCTGAGGAAGGGACTGTCAAGCGGGTCAAGTTAACCCGAGCCTGGATGGGTCTTTGGTCGTTCAAGTCTTCTCCACCAACCGCTTTCCTTCCCGTACTTCGCCACCCACACAGCGCCGGCCTCCAGCAAGACACACCGAGTCTTCAGCTTTCCTGGAGCCCCTCCACCGCCCTGCGATGCTCCTTCAAGACCGCGACGCGCAGCTCCCTCGGCGCGATCTCCCGCACCGCCGCCCCGAGCCCGGTGAGGTAACTCACCAGCGGCGGCCCAATGGCCACCTCCAGCCGCACCTCCAAGCTCCCATCGGCCAAACGCTGCGCGACCTGGCTCGGGTGCACCTTGCGCTCCATGAGCAAATCCGCGATCTCCCGCGCCGCCGTAAAGCGCACTTTCCGCGCCTGCCCATTCCACATCCCGAAGCTCGCCGAGAGCGCGCGCTCGGCGTCGAAGCCCTCGGGAAGCGTGAACGTCTCCTCGGTCCGCTGCAGGGTCTCGAACCGGTCGACCAGGAAGACCTTGCCCTCTCCGCTCCGGTGGCAGCGCGCGAGCAGGTAAACGCCGTCCTCGGCGACCCGCAAGTGGTAGGGGTCCAGCTTCCGCTCGCTCACTCGCCTTTCGCCGCCAGCTCCGCGCGAGCGATACCGCCCCTCCACGGTCCGCCGCTCGTCGATGGCCTCGGCCAGCACCTGAACGAGCTCGCCCCGCGAACGGTAATCGCGCCCTCCAGCCTGAGCGCTCACCATCGCCTCCGAGGCTCTAAAGTGCTCCGCCAGGGTCTTGGGCAGCGTCACCCGGATCTTCTCGAGCGCGCTCGCAGCGCCGTCGTGCAGCAGGGTGCCGGCCAGGCCCGACAGGGCGCGGCGCGCAGTCATGAGCGCCACGAGCTCGCTCCAGCTTAAGGAAAGCTGAACGCGATGCCGGTAGCCGTCGACCATTCGCCAGCGTGCGCGGCGCCCGTCGCGCTCCGATGTCAGCGGAAAACCCGCGTCCTCCAGCACGCGAAAGTCGCGGTAAACCGTGCGCCGCAACGCCCCCAGCTCTCCTGCGGCTTCATCGACTTCCACGCCCTCCGGCCGCGCTTGAAGGAGCGCAAGAAGCCGGAGCTGCCGCACCGATGTCTCTCCGCGCATGGACCCCGTTCCGCGTTGAAAGAAACTGGTTGCCAGGCCTCGCGCGCCTGAAAACGCATCCGGCGGCTCGAGCGCGCGATGTTCGCTTTCCGTGTGGCCGCTGTCAATTCCATACGTGACGCCCTCCCTCGCCGCCTCGAGCGCCCGCCGAGCCATTCGCGCCGGTTGCGGCGACTTCCGACCGGCGTCATTGCCCTGTTTCTGCCGCGTTTTGCCTCACGAAATACACGGCAGATGCGCAGCCCGGAATTTCGCCCCCCTCCATGCGCACGCACCTCTGCGACCTCGCCTGACGCACGTGCCCCATACCCTTCTCGCGGGCGCATCCCCACCCCTCGCGCCCCGAGGAGATGTCCACCATGCACCTTGGAGCCGACGAATCCATCGAGGCCGGCCAGCTCATGCCGGTGCGAATGCTGAATGAGTTCGCCTACTGCCCTCGCCTCTTCTACCTGGAATGGGTCCAGGGCGAGTTCGTGGACAACGAGTTCACGGTCGAAGGCCGAATCGCGCATCGCCGCGTCGACGCGCGCGCGGGCACCATGCCGCCGCCCAAGGAGGAGGCGCCGTTCGAAATCCGCTCCGTCGCGCTGTCGTCGGCGCGCCTCGGCCTCTCCGCCAAGATCGACCTCGTCGAAGGCGCCGGCGGCGCGGTGTGCCCGGTAGACTACAAGCGAGGCTCGCCGCCCCCGACCGAGCACGGCGCCTACGAGCCGGAGCGCGTCCAGCTCTGCGCCTACGGCATGTTGCTCACCGACAACGGACACGAGAGCGACCGCGGCGTCCTCTACTTCGCCCAGGCCAAGACACGCGTCGAGGTCGAGTTCGACGACGCTCTTCGGGCGAGGACCCTCGAGCTCCTGGCTCAGGCGAGGCAGGTCGCCGAGAGCGACGCCTTGCCCCCTCCGCTCGCTGCGAGCGCCAAGTGCCAGGGCTGCTCGCTGCACGGCGTCTGCCTCCCGGACGAGGTCAACCTCCTCGCGCGGGAGTGCGGCGAGCCGAGCGCCCCGCCCGCCGAGCCGCTGCGTCGGCTGGTGCCCTCGCGCGACGACGCTCAGCCGCTCTATGTTCAGGAGCAGGGCGCGCGCGTGGGCCTCGACGGCGAGGTGCTCGAGGTGCGCAGCCGAGAAGCCGGCGTCATCGGGAAGGCGCGGCTCTTCGAGCTCTCGCAGCTCGTGTTGCTGGGCAACGTGCAGGTCTCCACGCAGGCCATCCGCGAGCTCTGCGGCCGCAGCATTCCCATCTGCTGGATGAGCTACGGCGGCTGGCTCGCGGGGTTCACCGATGGGCTGGGCCACAACAACGTGGAGATCCGCCGGGCGCAGTTTCGCGCGTCCGAGGACCCCGGCGCCTCCCTTCGGCTCGCTCGGCGCTTCGTCCGCAACAAGATCGCGAACTGCAGGACGCTCGTTCGCCGAAACCACCCCGAGGCGCCGGAGTCGACGCTTCGCGAGATGAGCTCCCTCGCCGACGCCACCGATGAAGCCGTCGGCGTTCCGGAGCTGCTGGGCGTGGAGGGGAACGCCGCGCGGCTGTACTTCCAGGCTTTTCCGGCGCTGCTGCGGCCTTCGGCGGACGCGCGGCTCACGTTCGACTTCGCGACCCGAACGCGCCGGCCGCCCAAGGACCCGGTCAATGCGCTGCTCTCGTTCGCTTACTCGCTGCTGGCCAAAGACCTGGCGGTCACCGCGCGGGCGGCGGGGCTCGACCCGTTCCTCGGCTTCTACCACCAGCCCCGGCACGGTCGTCCCGCGCTGGCGCTGGACCTCATGGAAGAGTTCCGGCCCATCATCGCGGACTCGGTGGTGCTCAGCGCCGTCAATACCGGCGTGGTCGGCGCCGCCGACTTCGTGCGAAGCAGCCTGGGCGTCTCGCTGAAGCAGGACGGCCGTCGCCGGTTCATGCAAGCCTACGAGCGAAGGCTCGAGGAAGAGGTGACGCACCCGGTCTTCGGCTATCGGATCTCCTACCGGCGGGTCCTCGAAGTGCAGTGCCGCCTTCTTGCACGCCACCTGCTCGGCGAGATTCTCGAGCTACCCCGAATTCCGGACGCGATAACCGAGCATGCGCCAGCGGTATATCGTCACCTATGACGTCGCGGACCCGCGGCGCCTCCGGCTGGTCTTCAAGCTCCTCAAGGGCTATGGAGAGCACCTGCAGTTCTCGGTGTTCCGATGCGACCTCACCGCCATGAGACTGGCCCAGATGAAGGCAGCCCTCATGAACATCATCCATGCGCAGGAGGACCAGGTCCTCATCATCGACGTGGGCCCGACCGAGGGCCGCGGCGCCGAGGTCGTGGAGAGCCTGGGAAAGGCCTACGTGGAGGAGGGTCGAAAACCGAATGTGGTCTAGACTCTCCAACGCGCGGTGGGCTCGGTCTTTGACAACCGAATATCGTCAAGGGGCGCGTGTGAGCCTTGCGAGCGGCGAGGTGACGACCGAGGTGCGGCACCCGCTCGCAAGCTCGAAACTTCAGGAAGTTCGGGCTGCTTCGCGCCAAGACTGGAATTTCTCTGCCGGCGTGAGGCGGCTGATCCAGCGGCCGACCTTGCCCGCTCGAAATCGCGGTGGTAGACGTCCGTGCGGCCTCGGGTTTTCCCCGGGGCCCTTTCCCGGGCCTTTTGGTCCGGGCTCCATTGAAGCTAGGCCGCGCCGGGGCGCTCTGCCGCAAAGGTCACCTTTCCCGGGCCTTTTGGTCCGGGCTCCATTGAAGCGAGTCCCCGGCAGCGAGGCTCGGGGATCCGCTTCCTTTCCCGGGCCTTTTGGTCCGGGCTCCATTGAAGCCTCACGTCGGGCGCGACGAAAGAAGAGATCGCCGACTTTCCCGGGCCTTTTGGTCCGGGCTCCATTGAAGCACTGAGAAAGCGCGCGGAGCAAGAGGTCTCTGATTCTCTTTCCCGGGCCTTTTGGTCCGGGCTCCATTGAAGCGAGGCGGACCATTTCCGGCATCGCTCGCGCACCACCTTTCCCGGGCCTTTTGGTCCGGGCTCCATTGAAGCTGCGCGCGCGTGAACCGCGAGCGCGCTCTGTCCTCGCCTTTCCCGGGCCTTTTGGTCCGGGCTCCATTGAAGCGACTGCGCCGACACGATCACGTCTCCAAAGTGCACCTTTCCCGGGCCTTTTGGTCCGGGCTCCATTGAAGCCGTTTCGTCCTCAAGAGACGCGACGCCCGTGCAGACTTTCCCGGGCCTTTTGGTCCGGGCTCCATTGAAGCAGCCGTCCCGACCCGTAAGGTTGGCCGCCAAGGCTCCTTTCCCGGGCCTTTTGGTCCGGGCTCCATTGAAGCACCGTCCAGGTCGCGGTTGCGGTCGCGAAGGAAATGCTTTCCCGGGCCTTTTGGTCCGGGCTCCATTGAAGCCAAACGCTCGTGATCGATACCATCGATTGGTTGGACTTTCCCGGGCCTTTTGGTCCGGGCTCCATTGAAGCTCGGGGAGCAAACGCTATCATGCCTGCGTTATCGGACTTTCCCGGGCCTTTTGGTCCGGGCTCCATTGAAGCGCGAGCTCGAGCCCGAAAATGGTCTCGATTTGGTCACTTTCCCGGGCCTTTTGGTCCGGGCTCCATTGAAGCCTCGGGGCCAAATTCAAGCGCGCAGGGATTGTCGTCCTTTCCCGGGCCTTTTGGTCCGGGCTCCATTGAAGCACGGCGGGGGCTACGAACAAATCATCGGGCGGACGCCTTTCCCGGGCCTTTTGGTCCGGGCTCCATTGAAGCAAGCGCCCGCTGCCTTCTCTATCAAGGCGACGCCGCCTTTCCCGGGCCTTTTGGTCCGGGCTCCATTGAAGCAAGCGAGAGGTGTAAGAGCGCCGCCTTGCCTCGAACACTTTCCCGGGCCTTTTGGTCCGGGCTCCATTGAAGCCCGAGCACCTTTCCGAGGGTGTCCATCCCTGCATCCACTTTCCCGGGCCTTTTGGTCCGGGCTCCATTGAAGCGATCGCCACAGCCGCAAGAAGGGTTTTCCCCGACGCCTTTCCCGGGCCTTTTGGTCCGGGCTCCATTGAAGCCCGACCTGAATTCGTACCTGCAAATCTTCGCGAGCGCCCTTTCCCGGGCCTTTTGGTCCGGGCTCCATTGAAGCCCATAGCCACCCTCTTAGTTGGTAAGCAACGCTGCCTTCTTTCCCGGGCCTTTTGGTCCGGGCTCCATTGAAGCCCATCTGCCCGACGTCGACCCGTGGGAAGGCTCGGCTTTCCCGGGCCTTTTGGTCCGGGCTCCATTGAAGCACGTCCCCGCCAGCGCGGGCGCCAGAGTAGTCCGGACTTTCCCGGGCCTTTTGGTCCGGGCTCCATTGAAGCCCTTTACATCGGGGGCTCGGTAGGCCCGACCGGCAATTCTTTCCCGGGCCTTTTGGTCCGGGCTCCATTGAAGCCGCTTCTCTCTCGCCCGCCGCCGCCCGCTACGCCCCTTTCCCGGGCCTTTTGGTCCGGGCTCCATTGAAGCACCGCGCACGCCGACGGAACGTTCACGCGCCAGGACTTTCCCGGGCCTTTTGGTCCGGGCTCCATTGAAGCCTTTCTGCCGTCCGGTGTGTTTGCACTTCGAGCATCTTTCCCGGGCCTTTTGGTCCGGGCTCCATTGAAGCAGCTGCCTGCGTCTACGCCGCGGAGAGCGCGAGGTGCTTTCCCGGGCCTTTTGGTCCGGGCTCCATTGAAGCTCCCGACCTCTCGTCCCTCAAGTCCTCCTTGTCCTCTTTCCCGGGCCTTTTGGTCCGGGCTCCATTGAAGCTCGGTCTCGGCCGTGCGCCGCGGCAGGAGTCCCGACTTTCCCGGGCCTTTTGGTCCGGGCTCCATTGAAGCCGTTCCCCGGAGCTCCGGTTGCTCATGTCGAATTCTACTTTCCCGGGCCTTTTGGTCCGGGCTCCATTGAAGCCCTCGAGCCAGGCCTCGAGGGGGCGCTCACGCAGGCCTTTCCCGGGCCTTTTGGTCCGGGCTCCATTGAAGCAGGCTTGCGCGGCATGGGATGACCTCTCGACGTCGCACTTTCCCGGGCCTTTTGGTCCGGGCTCCATTGAAGCCACTCCGATGGCATCGAGTATCCAAGTCCGTAGCGGCTTTCCCGGGCCTTTTGGTCCGGGCTCCATTGAAGCCGTCGGAGCCGTGTCCGACGAAGAGGAGGGAACCCACTTTCCCGGGCCTTTTGGTCCGGGCTCCATTGAAGCATGAGCCCCTCGGCGCGCAGGTCATCCGCGGTCCTCTTTCCCGGGCCTTTTGGTCCGGGCTCCATTGAAGCGAAAATCGGAGTGAGAGGTCGCGCGCGCGATAATCCTTTCCCGGGCCTTTTGGTCCGGGCTCCATTGAAGCGCCCAAAGCCGGCTTGCCGAGGGCTCCTTCGACGTCTTTCCCGGGCCTTTTGGTCCGGGCTCCATTGAAGCGGCATGGAGGGCATCGGACCTTCGCCCGCGGGCGCCTTTCCCGGGCCTTTTGGTCCGGGCTCCATTGAAGCGTGCCAGGCGTGCGCCGATTCACGCGAGCGATCCGCGCTTTCCCGGGCCTTTTGGTCCGGGCTCCATTGAAGCGAATTCGCGGACGAAGACCGCGCGCGCCTGCATGCTTTCCCGGGCCTTTTGGTCCGGGCTCCATTGAAGCGCTCCCGTCGCTGGACATGTCCGTGCTGGGCGTCATCTTTCCCGGGCCTTTTGGTCCGGGCTCCATTGAAGCTATGCCTGGCTGGGGAGCGATGCAGGCGATCGGATCTTTCCCGGGCCTTTTGGTCCGGGCTCCATTGAAGCGACTGCTGGGCGCGCATGGTGCGATACCGTTGGGACTTTCCCGGGCCTTTTGGTCCGGGCTCCATTGAAGCTGCTCGGTGTTGCGAAGCCACGAATAGAACGCCTTCTTTCCCGGGCCTTTTGGTCCGGGCTCCATTGAAGCGGGTTGGTGATGGTAATGTAAGCGAATCGAGAGCTTCTTTCCCGGGCCTTTTGGTCCGGGCTCCATTGAAGCGGGTTGGTGATGGTAATGTAAGCGAATCGAGAGCTTCTTTCCCGGGCCTTTTGGTCCGGGCTCCATTGAAGCTTCAGACTAAAAAGAATCATCTCTATAGTCTCTAGCGTCTTTCCCGGGCCTTTTGGTCCGGGCTCCATTGAAGCGATGTCTCCCGACTCAGGAGCGGCGACGGGCCCGGTCCTTTCCCGGGCCTTTTGGTCCGGGCTCCATTGAAGCGGAGGAATGAGCAGGATCGCGCGCTGAACCCCCGGGACTTTCCCGGGCCTTTTGGTCCGGGCTCCATTGAAGCGAGACGCTTGCCCCTTGGGACCTGGTCGAGGCATCCCTACTTTCCCGGGCCTTTTGGTCCGGGCTCCATTGAAGCGCGTAGTAAGCGACTGCGGCGAGCTCCCGCGGCGTCTTTCCCGGGCCTTTTGGTCCGGGCTCCATTGAAGCTGCGCCTTCGACCTGCTCATGCCCGGGAACAGGTCCCCTTTCCCGGGCCTTTTGGTCCGGGCTCCATTGAAGCGAATAATACGAAGTTCCTGCGCCGAGCCCAAGCGACTTTCCCGGGCCTTTTGGTCCGGGCTCCATTGAAGCCCCAGGGATTGGAAGGGAACGGTTGACCCCGACGTCTTTCCCGGGCCTTTTGGTCCGGGCTCCATTGAAGCCGCCGCTTGAAGCCGACTTTCCATTGCCGCGTAAACTTTCCCGGGCCTTTTGGTCCGGGCTCCATTGAAGCCGATTTCCCCGTCCTCAGGGTGCCAGTACGAAAGGTGCTTTCCCGGGCCTTTTGGTCCGGGCTCCATTGAAGCATTGAGACTATCGATAATTGAGAGGTCGGCGAAGTTCTTTCCCGGGCCTTTTGGTCCGGGCTCCATTGAAGCGAATAATACGAAGTTCCTGCGCCGAGCCCAAGCGACTTTCCCGGGCCTTTTGGTCCGGGCTCCATTGAAGCCCCAGGGATTGGAAGGGAACGGTTGACCCCGACGTCTTTCCCGGGCCTTTTGGTCCGGGCTCCATTGAAGCGAGCTCGCGACGCTCGCGCAGGTCTGCCTGTGGCTTCTTTCCCGGGCTTTTTGGTCCGGGCTCCATTGAAGCGAGGCGGTCCGCCCCTGCGAGTGCCCCACGTGCAACTTTCCCGGGCCTTTTGGTCCGGGCTCCATCTTCAGCGGCGGCGTGATCGAGATCCACCTGTCGGCGGCCTCGAGATCCACCCGGTCGTTGAGGCGAGGGAGTCGGAGTAGCTCTCAGGGCGAGAAGTATCCGGAGGACCCCTTCGGCGTGACGGTCGAGGGATGCGACCCCGGAAGAAGGTCCGCAGTCGGCGGTGTAGCGAGTGCAGGAGTTGGTACTCCCCCGATCCTCGCGCGGCGGAGACGCAGCATGCATGCAGCGAAGCCTGTCGCCAGGCGAGACGCAAGCGACAGGCGCGCGAACGTCGAGCGAAGGCGCCTGAGGAGTTCCGGAAGGCGGAGCAGGCGCGACAAGCCCGATGCCGGGCCCAGAAGAGAGCCCTGCGATCGGGCGCGGGGCCGCCGGAGGCGGGCGACCAGGGGGGCTCGTTCGGCGCGCGACTCGAGGACGTGCTCGAGCTGGCGCTGGCGACTCCGCGGCCTTCTCGCGCTGCCCTGACCGAGGCGCTGCGTGAGCTGTGCTCGTGCGCACCAGGCGCGGGAGCAGGCCCGTGACCTGTGGAGCGATGTCACGCGCCGGCTTCGGCGGCCAAGTTGGCGCGGCAGCAGGGGAAACCTCGGGGTTTTGCGCAGAGCGGAGCAGTGTCACGCGCATGCTTCGGCGTTCGGCGGCGCCGGCGAGTCGCCGTTTTCCCTCTGAGGAGCCGTCAGGCAGCGGGTGACCTCAGGTACGTGTCACGCGCCGGCTTCGAGCTCTCTCAGAGGGAAAAACGGCCCCTGTCACGCGCCGGGATGGCCAAGGATCTCGGTGAGGGCGCACGGTGGCGCGCATGACGGGCGTGTCGACCGCGAGCACCGAGATGGCGCCGAGCGAGCTGGGCGATTCGCTCTTGGCGGTGCGACTGTGCGCGGGCGAGGCCACGCAGCAGATGCAGCTGTCGCTCTCGAAGCTCGGGCAGCTGACGCCGGTGCAGGCCTTTCGAATGGGCGAGAAGCTGGAGGTCTTCGATGGACTCAAGCGGTTGAGCGCCTCGCGCGAGCTTGGGTGGTCGAAGCTGCGCGTCGAGGTCCACGGCGTCGACTCTGCAGGGGCGAAGGTGCGGCTGTTGCGCTGCAACGCCGGGGCGGGTCTGTGCGAGCTCGAGGAGGGCTGGCTGGTGCGCTCCCTCTATCGCGACGACCACGTGAGCCAGCCGCAGATCGCGATTCTGCTCGGGCGGGACAAGAGCTGGGTGTGTCGGCGTCTGGCTTTGGCAGAGGACCTGTCGGACGAGCTGACGGCGAATGTGCGGCTGGGGCTGTTGTCGGCCACCGCGGTGCGAGAGCTTTCGCGGTTGCCGCGCGGCAACCAGGACGCTGTGGGCCTGGTGGTAGCCCGACGAGGGCTGACCACGCGGCAGACCGCGCGCCTGGTCGATTCGCTGCTCGCGGCCCAGGAAGCGGAGTGGCCGGCGCTGCTGGAGCGAGCCAGCGCACCCATGGCCGCCGAGTCCCCCAAGGGCAGTGCACCGCGGCGCACGCCCGGCGAGCAGATGGTCGCGGACGCCTGGGCGATGAAGCGCCTCTCGACGCGCCTGCACGCGCGGCTCTTGGAGCGGTCGCTGGCCAGCTTGGGAGCGCCGGCGTGCGAGGTGGTCTCGCGCGAGCTCGTCGAGCTGCGCGGTGCGCTGGCCGCCCTGACCCGGACCCTCGACGCGCGCCTCGGGGCGCCAGGAGCCTCCGATGCTTCCGCTTGACCCGCAGCTGGTCCACGACGTGGTGCAGCTCGACAAGGAGGGGATGACTTGGCGCGCGATCGCGCGGGCCCTGCACATCAGCCGAAACACCGTGCGGCGCATCGTCAAGAGCCACCAGGAGGCGCGCGAAACTGCGCACTCGGCGCTGCCACGGGTGCGCGGCTCGCGCCGCCGCGCCTCGAAGCTCGACCCCTTTCGCAGCCTGATCACCGAGCTGCTCGAGAAGTATCCGGACATCACCGCGCAGCGGGTCTTCGAGCATTTGCGCGACGAGCATGGCTACGCAGGCGGCGACACCATCGTGAAAGTCCTGGTGAGCAACCTGCGCCCGAAGTTGCCGCCCAAGCCGAGCCTCCAGACGCCGCCGCGGGTGCCGGGGGACATGGGCGAGTGCGACTGGTCGCCCTACCCGGTGGAATTCGCCCATGCGCCGTCCATGACCCTGCAGGCCTTCGGATACGCACTGCGCTACTCGACCCGGAAGTACTTCGGCTTCTTCGAGAGCAACGGCCTGCACCCTTTGATGGACGGCCACCGCCACGCCTTCGCGCGCTTCCAGGGCGCCGCGCGCCGGTGCACCTACGATAGCCAGAAGCCGGTGGTGCTGCGCTGGGAAGGCAACCAGCCAATCCTCAATCCCCGCTTCGTCGATTTCGCCACCTATTACGAATTCTCCGCCGTCGCCGTGCGCCATGCCCCCAACCGCAAGCCCCGGGTCGAGCGGAGCTTCTGGGAGCTCTCCCTCAGCTTCTTCCGGGGCCGCTCATTCCGCGACCTGGCCGACCTCGAGGCCCAGCTCTCCCGGTGGATGGACACCATCGCCGACCTGCGCCCCATCAAGCGGATGAAGCGGCGCACGCGGATGGAGCTCTTCGCCGAAGAGCAGTCGCTGCTGCGGCCGCTGCCGCGCCACCCCTACGACACCGCGCGGGTGCTCTACAAGCTCTGCAACCTCGAGGGCTTCATGACCTGGGAGACCAATGAATATTCCCTGCCCTATGAATACGTCACCGAGATTCTCCCGGTGCGCATCACCGAGAATGAGCTCTTCGTCTACAAAGCGGACCTGACCTGCCTGGCACGGCACGAGCTCAGGCCTCGCGGCGCGCAGCAGCAGTCAATCCTGCCGGGGCATCGGCCCCCGCGCGCCGAGGGCGGGCCCGCCCTCGAGCACCTGCGGCGCGCATTCCAGGATCTTGGGGGGCCCGGAGCGGAGTACCTGGCGGCGCTCGAGCGGCGCGACTCGCGGTCGGCCGGCTACCACGCGCGCAAGGTCCTTTCGCTGCGCGAGGGCTACGACACCGCCGAGCTCTGCAAGGCGCTCTCGCACGCGCTCTGCTTCGGCGCTCTCGAGCACGTCAGCATCGAGAAGATCCTCAACGCCCGCTCCGACCGCCGCCGGCTCGACGAGTACGTCGCCGCGGCCTCGGCCAAGAAGCTCAAGAGCGCCGTCGCCCAGAGCTGCACCGAGCCGCGCGACCTCGCCGAGTACGACGCGCTGCCGTGCCGCGGCACAGTCCCCGAGCCCCAAGGAGAAGCGACATGCGAGCCCCCACCTCCCTCAAAGGCCCCGCCGCCGAAGCCCGGGAGCGCATCGAGCGGCACCTCGACCGACTCGGTCTGAGGGGGCTTTCCATCGATGCCTATCTGGCCTGGGTCAAGGAGCACCAGCCCTCGGACCTGGAAGCCGCCGAGCAGCTGCTCGCTGCGGCGGCCGCCATCAAGCGCGAGCGCAGCATCGAGTGGCGCATCAAGGGCAGCGGCATGAAGGTCCGCAAGACCATGGCGGCCTTCGACTGGGACTTCCAGCCCAAGCTCGATCGCCGCTTCGTCGAGGAGCTCTTCGCGCTCTCCTTCGTCCAGCGGCACGAGGACCTCTTGATCACCGGTAAGAGCGGGACCGGCAAGAGCCACATCCTGCAGGCTCTCGCGGTCCAAGCCTGCGAGCAGGAGTGGATGGTGCGCTACGCCCGGTGCGTCGACCTGGTCGACCACCTCTACGCCGGCCTGGCCGACGGCTCCTACGAGCGGCGGATGAAGAGCTGGTGTCGGCCCACGCTCCTGGTGATCGACGACGTCGGACTGGGCCAGCTCAAGCGCCGCGACGACGAGCCGACCGCGGCCCACATGATCTTCACCCTCTTGGATCGCCGACACGGCAGCGCCAGCACGGCGATCACGTCGAACATCAGGCTCTCCTCATGGGGCAAGTACCTGGGCGACGCTACCCTGGCCGCGGCGGTCCTCGACCGCCTGGCGGCGACCTCCATCCGGATCGACATCGACGGGCCGAGCTTCCGGCAGCACCAGGCGCACCAGCGGGCCAAGGAGCAGGGACACGAGCTCCCGGTGGAGGAACCCCATGATTGAGAGGCCGCCGCTGACGCTCAACCTCCCGCCGCTCGACGGCCCCACCGCGGCTTGGCTGCTCGACCTCTGCGGCCAGCTCCAAGTCGCGCTCTGGCAAGAGTACGGCGACGAGGTCGAGGCCCACTGGACTGCGACCGAGCCCAACCAGCTCCTCTACGGGCCCCTGCAGCCCGCCTCGCGCAAGAGGCGCTGATACCGCGATTCTGCCCGGGCCGCAGGTGTGGCCCTCAGAGCGGGCTCCGCTGGCGAGCGTCCCGCGACCGCGACGGAATGCCTGCGGCCCGGGCGCCCTTCATCACCGCGACAGACTGACCGCCGGAGGCGCCCGACCCGCCTTCGGCGGTCGGCGTTTTGATCCCGCTCCGGAATGGGGCCCGGGCCCTGACGAGTCCAGCGCGGGGACAGCGCCTCGTTTCCGCGATCCGTAGACGGCGGGGACGGCTCGCCCGCCTCCGTATTCGCCCGCACCCTTCTGACGGCCTGCGCCCGCAACCCCGCAACCGAGACTGGATCGCCAAAACCGCCGAGAGTGGATCACCTCCACGCCGCCGCCGAAGCTCCATTGAAGCCTCTTCGAGCTCCTCGTTTCGCGCGACGCCTCCGGCGGCTTTCCCGGGCCTTTTGGTCCGGGCTCCATTGAAGCTGATCCCCCTTCTGCCGAGGCCCTGGATAGACGCGCGGCTTTCCCGGGCCTTTTGGTCCGGGCTCCATTGAAGCCAGTCTTGCCGTGCCCTACTCCGATATTCCCGATCTCCTTTCCCGGGCCTTTTGGTCCGGGCTCCATTGAAGCATTCGCTCGCACAGACCCGCGAGCAGCAGCTCCTGCTTTCCCGGGCCTTTTGGTCCGGGCTCCATTGAAGCTCAGGACATGGAGATCGCCATTGATGCCTCTGATGACTTTCCCGGGCCTTTTGGTCCGGGCTCCATTGAAGCCCATCGCCTCTCGCCCCGACCGCGCGCGCGATATCCACTTTCCCGGGCCTTTTGGTCCGGGCTCCATTGAAGCGGGATCGGGGTAGCGCACACGAAGGGAGATCGCGTCCTTTCCCGGGCCTTTTGGTCCGGGCTCCATTGAAGCTTTTTTTGCGTCCGCGTACATTTTCGCGATCGCTTCTTTCCCGGGCCTTTTGGTCCGGGCTCCATTGAAGCGCGGATTTGTTCGCGGCCCTCGAGGAAGAGGGCTTGCTTTCCCGGGCCTTTTGGTCCGGGCTCCATTGAAGCCGAGCAGGTCGACAACGGCCGCGCTGCCGTCGCCGACTTTCCCGGGCCTTTTGGTCCGGGCTCCATTGAAGCGAGGGATCGCGCCGCCGCACCCAGATCCCGGTGCTCCCCTTTCCCGGGCCTTTTGGTCCGGGCTCCATTGAAGCCTGAAGTAGCAGTCGGCGCCGACGTTGGCCTGAGCCTTTCCCGGGCCTTTTGGTCCGGGCTCCATTGAAGCGTGAAGCAGCTTGGGGCGCGACCGGTCGACTGGATTCCCTTTCCCGGGCCTTTTGGTCCGGGCTCCATTGAAGCTCCTGGCCACGGCCACTGTCGCGCCGGGAGTCGGGCCTTTCCCGGGCCTTTTGGTCCGGGCTCCATTGAAGCTACTTGCGCTGGGTCCTGGAGAAATTCCCCCAGGCGCACTTTCCCGGGCCTTTTGGTCCGGGCTCCATTGAAGCAGGTCACAGGGCCGCGCTCCACCAGGACAAGCCCACTTTCCCGGGCCTTTTGGTCCGGGCTCCATTGAAGCGAGCTCCTCGTCGCCGTAGTTGTAGAGCGCCCAAGCTTTCCCGGGCCTTTTGGTCCGGGCTCCATTGAAGCAATACGCGGTCGTGCGCCGCGTAGAGCGCCGGGTACTTTCCCGGGCCTTTTGGTCCGGGCTCCATTGAAGCGGTCGCCGCCACCACGATCGTGGAGCCGTTCGTCGCCTTTCCCGGGCCTTTTGGTCCGGGCTCCATTGAAGCGAGTCCTCGGGCGGATGGGGGGGCTACAGCGATCCCGCTTTCCCGGGCCTTTTGGTCCGGGCTCCATTGAAGCACCCGGGGCCCGGCCACGTTGCCGCTCGCTCCTGGCCTTTCCCGGGCCTTTTGGTCCGGGCTCCATTGAAGCTGCGGCCGCCTACCAGCCCGCTCGCCGCCCTGCCCGCTTTCCCGGGCCTTTTGGTCCGGGCTCCATTGAAGCCGGATCGAAACGACGCACTCGACGCGTGGCATGAACTTTCCCGGGCCTTTTGGTCCGGGCTCCATTGAAGCGAAGCGGAAAAGCCGGACGTGTCGTAGCTGAGACCAGCTTTCCCGGGCCTTTTGGTCCGGGCTCCATTGAAGCGTGATGCGCCACGCGGCGAGGCCGGTGTAGCGGGACGCCTTTCCCGGGCCTTTTGGTCCGGGCTCCATTGAAGCGCGAGAACCTCGAGGTAACGAATCTGCTTGTCCGTAGCTTTCCCGGGCCTTTTGGTCCGGGCTCCATTGAAGCCTGCAGGCCCTGAAGCAAGAGCCCGCGCCACGCGGCTTTCCCGGGCCTTTTGGTCCGGGCTCCATTGAAGCCGGCGCCCCGAGCTCCTCGCCTGGGTGCGCGCCGAGCGCTTTCCCGGGCCTTTTGGTCCGGGCTCCATTTAAGCTACCTCGATGGCCAGGGCGCGCCCACACGCGGATCCCTTTCCCGGGCCTTTTGGTCCGGGCTCCATTGAAGCTTTAGCCGTGGCCGTCGCCGTAGCTGTCGCCGCCACTTTCCCGGGCCTTTTGGTCCGGGCTCCATTGAAGCCAGCCCCGGACGCTAGGCCTGTGCCCTGGCGCATCCGCTTTCCCGGGCCTTTTGGTCCGGGCTCCATTGAAGCGCCGACGCGGCCGCGTGGGGGAATCGCTGCACCCTCTTTCCCGGGCCTTTTGGTCCGGGCTCCATTGAAGCAGGTCCTCCCACTTCTTCGCGCCGAGGGTCGCAATCTTTCCCGGGCCTTTTGGTCCGGGCTCCATTGAAGCGCCGGGGCCAAATGCGAGGCGAACGTGAGCGAGCACTCTTTCCCGGGCCTTTTGGTCCGGGCTCCATTGAAGCGTCGCGGACCCTGAGAGCAACCTCCGCTTGTGCGGGCTTTCCCGGGCCTTTTGGTCCGGGCTCCATTGAAGCCCGTCGCCGAGCCGCCGGCGGAGCCCGCGAGAGGACTTTCCCGGGCCTTTTGGTCCGGGCTCCATTGAAGCCCTGCGCAGAGCCGAGCCCATTACCGACCTCCTCCGCCTTTCCCGGGCCTTTTGGTCCGGGCTCCATTGAAGCAACGTCTACGGGCTCCGTTCCGAGGCGTTCCCGGACTCTTTCCCGGGCCTTTTGGTCCGGGCTCCATTGAAGCAACCACAGCAGATGAACCTCGCCGCTTGATGGATTCTTTCCCGGGCCTTTTGGTCCGGGCTCCATTGAAGCACCCGGTAACGCGCGCGCGCCTGCTCAACGGGGATTCTTTCCCGGGCCTTTTGGTCCGGGCTCCATTGAAGGTCGTCGGCTGAGAGCCGTGCCTTGACGCGCTCGATCACTTTCCCGGGCCTTTTGGTCCGGGCTCCATTGAAGTAAAGCGTTCCAGCGTTATCGGTATATGGCGTGCCCTTTCCCGGGCCTTTTGGTCCGGGCTCCATTGAAGCGCAACGGCGCTCGCGGCCCGCTACCCGGGCGACGCCTTTCCCGGGCCTTTTGGTCCGGGCTCCATTGAAGCCGGATTGATCACGTTGTTGACGCTGAATTGCCAGCTCTTTCCCGGGCCTTTTGGTCCGGGCTCCATTGAAGCCCCGCGTCTACCGTGGATCCTACGCCGAACGCGGGTCCTTTCCCGGGCCTTTTGGTCCGGGCTCCATTGAAGCACCATGCTAAAGCCCGACCTCATTATTGCGGACGACTTTCCCGGGCCTTTTGGTCCGGGCTCCATTGAAGCATGTAGCGCCCATCGCGGGCGCGCCGGCGGTTGGCCCTTTCCCGGGCCTTTTGGTCCGGGCTCCATTGAAGCATCGCCTCGTTGATGCCCCTCCGCGCAACCTCTGCGTTTTCCCGGGCCTTTTGGTCCGGGCTCCATTGAAGCAGGGCCTCTATCGACTGGGCCTGCACCGAGATCGTCACTTTCCCGGGCCTTTTGGTCCGGGCTCCATTGAAGCGAGAAGCCGTCGTGTCGTGCGCTCGTTGGCAAATCCTTTCCCGGGCCTTTTGGTCCGGGCTCCATTGAAGCGTTGCCGCTCGCACGCGGACCGGCACGCCCTTCGACCTTTCCCGGGCCTTTTGGTCCGGGCTCCATTGAAGCGACGACCCTCTCTCGCCGTCGATGAAAATTGGCTTCCTTTCCCGGGCCTTTTGGTCCGGGCTCCATTGAAGCGCTGGCGTGGAGCCCGCTGGCGCTGGAGCGGCCCACTTTCCCGGGCCTTTTGGTCCGGGCTCCATTGAAGCTCGAGACGCTTTCGGGCCGAGGTGAGCTCCTCCCGCTTTCCCGGGCCTTTTGGTCCGGGCTCCATTGAAGCGTCTGAGAGGACCTTGAGGCCCTCCTCGGTCGCCACTTTCCCGGGCCTTTTGGTCCGGGCTCCATTGAAGCGCCGAGCACTTCTTCAGGCTGGTTCTCGAGGTCAATCTTTCCCGGGCCTTTTGGTCCGGGCTCCATTGAAGCCAGTCAAGCACCAGGTGGCCGACGAAACCCGGCACCTTTCCCGGGCCTTTTGGTCCGGGCTCCATTGAAGCGCGGATACTGCCCGGTGCGCCGCGCGGCCTGGATCCTTTCCCGGGCCTTTTGGTCCGGGCTCCATTGAAGCCAGTCCGCGTACCTGAAGACGCCGATCTTCTGGCCCTTTCCCGGGCCTTTTGGTCCGGGCTCCATTGAAGCTGTGATCGCACGCTGAACCGTCCTCGGTCCGGCGCCTTTCCCGGGCCTTTTGGTCCGGGCTCCATTGAAGCGCTCTTTTCGCCATTGTCTGCCTCGTGGTTTGAGTTCTTTCCCGGGCCTTTTGGTCCGGGCTCCATTGAAGCCGAACCCTGCTCAGCGATAAGCACAACGCCGTCAACTTTCCCGGGCCTTTTGGTCCGGGCTCCATTGAAGCCTCTCGGAGGCCGTCGAGGGCGCGCACCTGGTAGGGACCTTTCCCGGGCCTTTTGGTCCGGGCTCCATTGAAGCGAGACGGGCGCGCAGCAAGACCTCTTCGGCGACAGCACTTTCCCGGGCCTTTTGGTCCGGGCTCCATTGAAGCGGGCCAACCCCAACAACCCCAGCAGCGACAATGCCTGCTTTCCCGGGCCTTTTGGTCCGGGCTCCATTGAAGCCCCGACGACGACCGCGACTATTCTCTCTCCGAGGCCACTTTCCCGGGCCTTTTGGTCCGGGCTCCATTGAAGCGAGAGGTGAACGCGTAATGGCCCGCCGTGCGCGACACTTTCCCGGGCCTTTTGGTCCGGGCTCCATTGAAGCAAGACGTTCAAGAATCCCGAGGGAGACGATTTCGACTTTCCCGGGCCTTTTGGTCCGGGCTCCATTGAAGCCAGCGCGGGCCGGTACGCGCAGCACACCGAGCCCGACTTTCCCGGGCCTTTTGGTCCGGGCTCCATTGAAGCCGCGTCCGACGCGGTTCGCCACCGTGTAGTAGCCGACTTTCCCGGGCCTTTTGGTCCGGGCTCCATTGAAGCTGGGCCCGGGTGCAGGAATCGGCACAGGCCCATGCTCTTTCCCGGGCCTTTTGGTCCGGGCTCCATTGAAGCGCACGAAACGCGCACGCCAGCCCGACCGAACGCGAGCTCTTTCCCGGGCCTTTTGGTCCGGGCTCCATTGAAGCCTACTCCGCGACCGACACCCAGGACGGGTCCACCGCCTTTCCCGGGCCTTTTGGTCCGGGCTCCATTGAAGCCAGGTAGTCGAGGCTCGCCGGGTCGGAGGCGGCGACTTTCCCGGGCCTTTTGGTCCGGGCTCCATTGAAGCTCTTCACGCTCGACGTCGACCCCGACCGCGCTCAGGAACTTTCCCGGGCCTTTTGGTCCGGGCTCCATTGAAGCAAGCGGCCTCCGGCGAGCGGTCGAAGAGCAGCGCGTTCCTTTCCCGGGCCTTTTGGTCCGGGCTCCATTGAAGCAGGCTGATGCGGCTCGAGGAAGGCTGGAGCCAGGCTCTTTCCCGGGCCTTTTGGTCCGGGCTCCATTGAAGCTATCAGGCCGAATTCCGTTTCCAGTCCGCGTACCTGACTTTCCCGGGCCTTTTGGTCCGGGCTCCATTGAAGCAACGAGGACCGGGCCCTCTACCTCTCGGCGGCGCGCCCTTTCCCGGGCCTTTTGGTCCGGGCTCCATTGAAGCATCTCCACCGCACTTCTCGATGCCGTCAAGAAACCTTTCCCGGGCCTTTTGGTCCGGGCTCCATTGAAGCGACCTGTTGCCGCGCGGGTTGCGCACGTCGATCCGACTTTCCCGGGCCTTTTGGTCCGGGCTCCATTGAAGCCATTTCCGATAGGCCTCGCTCGTCCAACTCCCGGCCGACTTTCCCGGGCCTTTTGGTCCGGGCTCCATTGAAGCTTCCAGGGGGCGAACTGCGTCGACTCGCCAATCGTCCTTTCCCGGGCCTTTTGGTCCGGGCTCCATTGAAGCGGGGCGATGTACGCGAGGGCTCGGGAGGAGTCATGACTTTCCCGGGCCTTTTGGTCCGGGCTCCATTGAAGCGACGGCCAGCCGTTCTTCTCGACCTCGCACCCAATCCCGGGCCTTTTGGTCCGGGCTCCATTGAAGCAAGACGGCGCCGAGGCAGCCGTTGCCGACCGCGCGGATCTTTCCCGGGCCTTTTGGTCCGGGCTCCATTGAAGCCCGTTCTCGAAAGAAGCTGGCAATTCAGCGTCAACTTTCCCGGGCCTTTTGGTCCGGGCTCCATTGAAGCAAAACCTGTGGGCGATCCGAGGCGCCGCGATCGCTGTGCTTTCCCGGGCCTTTTGGTCCGGGCTCCATTGAAGCCGACACTCGCCGCCGCCATCGCGCCGACAGCAACGCTTTCCCGGGCCTTTTGGTCCGGGCTCCATTGAAGCGCGTCGTCGACGCTCGAGTTCCGCCGCTGCCGCCTTCTCTTTCCCGGGCCTTTTGGTCCGGGCGATTCTGCCATGTTGCGAGTTGCACTGAGCAATCTCATTTCGAACGCATTGAAGTTCACGCAGCAGCGCGAGAGCGCGAAGGTCGCCATCGGCATCCTGCCGAGCCAGGACGACGAAACCGTCGTGTTCGTGCGCGACAATGGTGTCGGCTTCAACATGCAGTATGCGAGCAGGCTCTTCGGAGTCTTTCAGCGCCTGCACAGAGCCGATGAATTCGAAGGCGCCGGCATCGGCTTGGCCAACGTTCGCCGGGTCATCAGCCGCCACGGCGGCAAGACATGGGCAGAGGGGAAGGTCGGTGAAGGAGCGACTTTCTATTTCACGCTGCCCCAAGCGCGTGACCACGAGCCATAGGCGAGAGGTGCGCCCGTCTCGCCCCCCTATGGCGCGGGCTCAGCCGGCGCCGCCGACTCTCCCGCCGGCACCGCCTCCCGCTCCGCCTTCTCCCTCGCGATCCTCTGCCAAAGCCCCTCGTACTTCACCTTCCCCTCCTCCGCCTCCGAGGGCGCCGGGTGCTCCTCCTGGCAAGTCGCCCGCGGCTCGCTCCCCGGTACGAACGGCGCATAAATCTTCTGGCACGCCGGCCCCGCAAGCTTCCCCGTCAGCGCGCAGATCCACCGATGCGAGATCTTCGGCATCTCCGGGAAACTGGGCAAAGGCCCCTCCCCCCGCGTCACGCGCCCCATCCACCAACCCCACATCGGCGCCGCCAAATCCGACGCCGAAGCGCCCAGCGGCTCGGGCTGGTCGTACCCGAGCCACACGGCGGCCGCCCACCGCGGAGTCGCGCCCACGAACCACACGTCGCGGTCGGTGGTGCCCGTCTTCCCCATCACCTGCCCCGCGTACCCCGACTCATCGGCGGCGCCGCGCACCGCCCCGCCGGTGCCGAAATCGACCACGAGCCGCATCATCTCGCGGGTGAGCGCAGCGACCTCGGGCGACAGGACGGCGACGCTCTCCGGCTCGCGCAGCATCTCCACCCCGGCCGCATCGACCAGCCGCACCACCGGGGCGCCCTGGACGCTCCTGCCGCCGTTGGCGACGAGCCCCGCGAACTGCGCCATCTCCAGCACCGTCACCTCGCCCTGCCCGAGCGCCAAGCCCAGCTCCGGCGGAAAGCGCCGCGTATCGAACCCAAGCCGCTGCGCGAACTCGATGAGAGGCCGCGGCCCTCCCAAATCCTGCAAGAGCGAGGCAGTGGCCACGTTTTGCGAGAGCGCCAGCCCATAGGCGAGCGAGACCGTCGGCGTGTACTCGCCGGTCACATTGCGCGGCCGCCAGTCGCCCCGCGGCGTCTTGAAGACGCGAAGCGCATTGGGCTCGGTGCTCGCGGCGCTGAAGCGCGGCTTCCCGTCCGCCCCGCTTCCCTGCGACAGCGCGAGCGCGTAGACCAGCGGCTTGAACGCGCTGCCCGGCTGCCTCCGGGCCTGAGTGACCCGGTTGAAGCTCGTCGCCGTCTCGCCGAAGCCGCCCCACACCGCGCGGATGCGCCCCGTCTGCACGTCCAGCAGCGCCGCCGCCGATTGCAGAGGCTGCGGCCGCTTGCCCAGCACGCCCTCCAGCTTCTGAGTCCTCTGCCCCAGCACGCGCTCGGTCTCCTCCTGCGCCGCGAGGTCGATGGCCGCGGTGGCGACGAGCCCCGCGCCGTATACCGTGGCCGCGGGCCAGCGCGACTCCAGCCAGGCGCGCGCCACCGAGAGGTAGGCCGGGTAGCGCTCGGCGAGCGGGCGGGCCGGAACGGTGGCGACAGGCTCGTCCAGCGCCTCCTTCACGTCGTAGCCGAAAGTCTCGGCCATGGCTTTCAGGACGCGGTTCCTCCGCTCCTTCGCCAGCTCCGGAAAGCGATCGGGCGCGAACTTCGCCGGCGCCGGCAATAGGCCGGCCAGCGTCGCAGCCTCGGCGAGCGAGAGCGCCTTGGCGGGTTTGCCGAAGTAGTGCTCCGCGGCGGCCTCGAACCCGCAAATGGAGAGGCCGCCTCGCTGGCCCAGGTACGGCGCGTCGAGGTAGGCCTGCAGCACGCCGTCCTTGCCGAGCTCGCGGTCGACGGCCATGGCCAGCACCGCCTCGCGCACCTTGCGGGCGAACCTCTTCTCGCGCTCGCCGCCGAAGGCCCGCGCCACCTGCATCGACAGCGTGCTGCCACCCTGCGCCCAGGCGCGCTCCCGAGCGTTGGCGAAGGTGGCGCGCAAGACGGCCCCGACCGCGACCCCTCGGTGCTTGCGGAAATCCCGGTCCTCGGCCGCGACGATGGCGTCGAGCAGGTGCTTGGGCGCCTCGGCGAGCGGCAGGTGCGCGCGAAGCTCGCCGTCCGGCCCGATGAGCCACCCCAGCAGGACGGGCTCGAGCTCGCCGCCCGAGCGCGGGACCACCTTGCCGGTCCTCTCGCAAAGCTCGCCGGGCCCGGGCGTGGGGCACCTCTCGGCGTAGCCGCGGGCGCGCGCCTCGGCGATCAGCCGCCCGGCGGGCACCGTCAAGGGAACCGGCTCCGACACGACCCGCGAGGGGAAGCTCCAGCCCGGATGCGCGACCTCATGAGCCGCGTGGCTTCGCGCGAGCTGCGCGCCCTGCTTCCACCACCGGCCCGCCGTCGCCAACGCGATGCCCGAGACCAGCGCCAGCGCCAGCGCGCCCACGACCCGACCGCGCGGCAAGGCGCGTCGCCACTTTTCCACCGAGCTGCTCTCCAACCGGAACTCCTCCAGCCCCCGAGCGGGCCGGAACAATCGCGCGGCGCGGCGAAGCAATCAAGCTCGGCGCTCGGCCCGCCCCTCCCTCGGCGCGGCTTCGCTCGCCTGGGCGCCGGTCTAAACGGGCGCCCTACTCCCGAGCGTCGCGCTGGGGCCGCAAGCTGCCGCCCCAGAGCAAGTTCGATCCAGCGCGGCAGCTCAGCTATCCTTCGGGTTGCCTTGAGCCCAGGGGTTCCCCCCGTGACCAGCGACCCATCCAAGCCCGCGCCCAAAGACCTCGCGACCCCAGCCACGCCCGGCCCCACGGAGCCCACGCCGGCCCCCGGCGACCGCCTGGTCCGCCTCTGCAGCTGCGTCGACGCCTCCGAGGCCAACGCCCTCCGAGGCCTCCTGGCCGCGCACGAGGTCGACTGCTTCGTCCAGGGCGAGAGCCATAGGCCCAACCTCGGCGTCCTCTCCGGCTACATGGAGCTCAACATCCTCGTCCGCGAGGATGACCTGAAGCGCGCCGCCGTCCTCATCGGCGCCCAGCGCGCCGACGAGCCCGTGGGCCACCGCCCCGCCGCCGAGGCGCCTCAGGACAAAATTCCCCTCTGCCTCGAGCACGCCGCCCCCGGCGAGCTTCGCTGCTCCGAGTGCGGCCGCGGCCTGTGCGAGGAGTGCGAGCGCGAGCCAGTCGACCCCTCCCGCCCCGACGCCGGGGTCATCTGCGCCGAGTGCTCCGACCGCAAGACCAAGAGCCTGCTCGCGCCCACCGACCGCGCCAAGAAGGCCTTCATCTGGGTGCTCCTCGCCGCCCTCTTCGGCCCGGTGCTCGTCTACGCGCTCCTGAGGCTCGGCGCCCTCCTCGCAGCGCACTGAGCCGCCTCACATCCCCGGCTGCAGCTCCACCTTCAGCCACCGCGACTGGCGCTTGTCGAAGGCCCGATAGGCCTCCACCGCCGAGGTGAGCGGCTCGACCTGCGTGAGGATGGCCAGCGGGTCGACCTCGCCGGTGGCGATCTTGTCGATCAGCATCGGCACGTACTTGCGGTGGTTGCAGTTCCCCGCCCGCACCGTGAGGTTCTTGTTCATCACCACGCCGATGGGGAACGTCCGCGCCGCCTGCGGGTACACCCCGATGACCGACAGCGTCCCGGCCTTGGCCACCGCCTGCACCGCCCACGTCAGCGCCTGCGATGGGGCGTCGCCGGGCTGAAACGTCTCCCCGGCCGCCCGAGGCGCTCCCTCTTCTCCTTCCTCCTCCGGCTCGCGCCCGTCTCCGCTCGCCGGCCCCCGGTGTGCGCGGGTCGCGTCCACGCCCACCGCGTCGATGGCTCGGTCCACGCCGATGCCGCCCGTCAGCCGGCGGATGGCCTCGACCGGGTCCTCCTCGTTGAAGTCGATGACCTCCGCTCCCTGGGCCCGCGCCATCTCCAGCCGCGTGTCCACGGTGTCGACCGCCAAGATCCGCCCCGCGCCCATCAGCTTCGCGCTGGCGATGGTGAACTGCCCCACCGGCCCGCAGCCGAACACCGCCACGGTCCGCCCTGGGTGGATCTGCGCGAGGTCCGCGCCGAAGTACCCGGTCGGAAAGATGTCCGACACCAGGATGGCCTGGTCGTCGGACACCTCGTCCGGCAGCTTCACCAGCCCCACGTTCGCGAAGGGCACGCGCGCCTTCTCCGCCTGCAGCCCCTGCACGGGCCCGCTCGACTCCGGCCCGCCGAAGAAGCACGTCCCCGCCTGCGGCCCGGCGGGGTTGGCGCCGTCGCACTGCGCGTAATACCCGTCCCGGCAGTACGAGCACGTGCCGCAGGCGATGGTCGATGGGATGACCACCCGGTCGCCCAGGTCTAGGTTGCGCACGTCCTCGCCCACCTCCTCGACGATCCCCACGCCCTCGTGTCCCAGGATGGTCCCCGGCCGCATCCCCGGAACCGTGCCGCGAACGAAGTGCAGGTCGGTGCCGCAGATGGCGCTCGCGGTGAGCCCGACGATGGCGTCGGTGGGTTGCTCAATTTCCGGCTCCGGCATCTCGTCGATTCGAATGTCCCCGACTGCATGAAAGACCACGGCCTTCATCGGCTCCCCCCTCTCGAACGAAACGGCTCCCGAGCGCGGGACGCACCTCGCATCCTTTTTTGAAGGTGGGCATGTCACAGGCGGGGCGACAACCCGAAGCCGCTCGCCGGGCACCCAGCCTTACAGAGGCCCGCTAGAGCCCTTGAGCGCGAACGTGATGCACTTGAGTCAAGTCTTGCCGAGTCGGGTTGAACGAAGCCGCCTGCGGCGGCAGCTGGGGAGGTGAATCGGGTCTGGGACGTCGACGTCGACGTCGACGCTTGACGTGGACGTGGACGGCGACGGCGACGGCGACGCGGCCGTGGGCGGTCGTGTCGGAAATCAGCGACAGAGCTTGGTCAGCATGGCGACGATGCGCTCAAGCAGCTCGCAGCCTCGCCGATGTGCGGCAGCGTCGATGACCTTGAGCACGAGCAGGGCACCCAGGGCGGCGCACTCCATCGCCGAACCGCGGGCGATGGCGTAGGTACGAGCTGCGTCTGCTTGTCCTGTCCGTCCAGCTGCTTCGGCGATGTTCAAGGGGATCGAACGATCGAACTGGCTGCTCGCCGAAGCTGGTCCAAGAGTGCGGAGTTCCCTCGAGGTGCATCGGATGAAAGCTGCGAAGCCAAGGCAAGAAGCTCGATGGCTCGCTGGTAGACATCCATCTTCTGGAAGCTGAGCATTCTGATCGCATAGCGAGCACCGCCGACACGACCGCCCACGGCCACGTCGCCGTCGCCGTCGCCGACCACGCCCACGCCCACGCCCACGCCCACGCCCACGTCGAGCGCCCACGTCAACGTGCGTGCCCGAAGAGGCGGTATGCTCGGCGGCGCTGGCATGCGGAGAAATCGACGCTCTCTGAACTATCGACTATCGAGGCGAGGCTGCGCCGCACCCTCTCCAACATGCCTCGTCGGGCTGAGGCGCTGCCTTGCGAGCGCTCTGGTCGACAGGGGCGGCGTCAGCCTCGGTAGGCCTCGTCCTGCTCGATGCGGCTCGAGATCCAGTCGAATTCGCCGCTGGTCACCTTCGCCTTGCAGTATTCGCAGATCCCCGCCTGATTGACCTGCGTCGGCGCGCCGCAATTCGGGCAACGCTTCTCCGTCTTCGGGGCCCCGCCTTTTCCCCGGCCGCGGACGAAGGTCCAATACTCGGTGAAACGCCGCGGATTGCGCGGGCTGCCGCTCAGGACCTTTCCGTCGTCCGAGCGATAATAATCGAGGCACCGGGCGAAGATTCGCACGGTGATGACGTCGTAATACAGGTCGCTCTGCGCCGCCGCCAGCTGCACGTCGAGGACCTCGAGCTGCTCCAGGACGTTGTGGACCGCGAGCCGCTCGAAGGTTTGAATCCAATACAGCTGCATCTGGAACAGATTGTCCGAGACATAGGGCCTGGCGCGCGTCCAATCGCGGGCGCTCCAGGCGGCCTGGAGCTCGCCGAAGACCATCTCGGCGCGCGCCTCGAACAGCTCCATGGAGAATTGCGGGTCGGCCGCCGAGATCCGCGCAACCGCCTCCTCCGCTCCCGGCGAGACGAGCGTCGCCAGCTCGTTCCCCTCCTCGTGGACCGAGGCCGCGAGCGCCGGCGGCCGCGGCTCCTTGCCGAGGAGCTCGATGGCCTCGACCCGCCAGTCGAACTCCCCGCTGTTGACCACCTTGTTGCAATACGAGCAGACCTCGCCGCGCACCGCCGTCAGCGGCGCGCCGCACGACGGGCAGCCTATTTTCCGGGCCCGCTCCGGCGGCCGCGACTTGGCCCCTGGGCGCCGGACGAGCGTCCAGCGCTCCACCGCGTAGTAGGTCTGCGCCCGGCCCTTGTCCGCGGGGCGCTGGACCTCCGTGTAGTTCGACTCGAACCCGACCGCGACGCTCACCATGGGCGAGGCGCCGTCCGCGCCCCGGACCTGGGAGACGTGCATCGCGCCGATGACGATGGCGCGGACCTCGGCAAGCCCCTCGCCCGACCGCCGCATCGCCTCCAGCGCCGCGGGCGAGAGGTAGGCCGAGAGCCCGTCGAGCGCCTCGGCGCCCCGCGCCTCGTGGACCCGGGAATAGAGCGCGTAGAGGAAGTCCTCGAAAATGACCCGCGAGAACGCGGGGTCGAGCGCGCGGAGCTTCTCGAGCTGTGCCCCGGCCGGCCGCCTGGGCTCGTGGGCCGCGACCGAGCGCTCCGCCGGCGCCGTCTCCCAGCCCGCCTTCGACGCGCCGCCCGACGCCTTCCCCATGAACCAGAACACCGCGACGATGATCACGACGGGCAGCCCGATGGCGGGGTGCCTGAAGAGCAGCCAGACGAGGAAAAAGACGAAATCCGAGCCGCCGTCGGACGAGCCGCCTCCGCCGCCGTGCGAGGAGTGCGACCCCGAGTAAGTGTCCCCGCCGCCGACTCGCGCCAGCGCCGGAGCCGCGAGCGCGAGCGCGGCGAGCACCGGCAGCAGGCCGGCGAGGCGCCAAAGCCAAGAGGCGATGCGAGCTCGGCGGCTCACGGAGCGCTCATCTCGTCCGGCAGCTCGTTCACGTCGCCGGCCTGGCGCGGGTAGCAGGCGGCGAGCGGCGGCCCCAGCGCGCGGACAGCGCCGAGGACCGCCTTCGGATCCAGCGCTCGGACGGCCGTGTTCAGGCCGGCGAGCACCTTCTCCCAGGCCTCGCCCAGCAGCGCGCGGTCGACCCCCGAATCGCAGACGACCTCTGCCCTCCGCTCCAGCAGCGACACGTAGACCAGCACTCCCGTCCTGCGGTGCGTCTGAGAAACCCGCAGATCGTAGAACGCGGCTCGCGCGGCCGTCTGAACCTGATCGCGCTTGGTCGCGCGCGCCGCCAGGAGCCGCTCCAGAGCGGGCAGGTGCGCGCTGATCAGGGCGCCCGAGGCAAAGGCGAGCACGAGGTCGAGCGCGATGGCCGCCGGGTGGAAGATTCTGCGGCACGAAGAAGATGGCGCCGAGCGTCACCAGGGCGAGCGCGAACCCGACGAGGTAATCGCAGTGCCGGTACGAGCCCGAGCGCAGGCGGACGGCGATGACGACCTCGGCGCTCGTCTGCGCCTCGACCTCCTTCACCGCCGCCGCGGCCTCGCTTCGCACCTGGGGGGTGAAGAACGATGAGCTGGGCATGGCGCCTCGCGAACGGGGAGCGAAGCCGCGACTATCGCACGTCCCCGGCGGACGGGGGCGCGAAGTGCACGGCGCCCGGGCGGCCCGTGAGCTCCACGGTCGACGGGACCACCGCGCCATCCTCGGCCTGCTGACGCTGTGCTTGCCACGCCAGCTCCTCGAGGATCTCGAGGAGCGCACCCCCGAGCCGAGAAGGTGCGAAGCCGCGGCTATCGCACGTCCCAGGCGGACGGGGGCGCGAAGTGCACAGCGCCCGGGCGGCCCGTGAGCTCCACTGTCGACGGTCCGCTGTGGAGCAGGCCGGCGAAGGTGGGAATGGCGCGGTAGCGCGCGCTGAAGACCTGCCCCGGCGAGAGCGGCGCCACGTCGAAGACCACTGCGCCGTCCTCGGCCCGGAAGCTCTCGACCGCGTTCTCCGCCACCAGCGCCTCGAGGCTCGCCCGGTCCGGCGCGACGCCCGCGGGGAGCGCGTGCCGAATGCGCAGGGGCATGCCCGCCGGCGCGGCGGCGAAGACGGCGACCTCGACCGCCTGCCCCACCTTCACCGACGCGGGAATCTGCGCCGTGAGCTGGAGACCCTGAGGCCCCTTTTCGTCCTTCCACGGCAAATACACCTGCAGCGCCAGCGAGAACCCCAGCCCCGGCAGCGGCGGGTCCGCTCTCACCGAGAAGACGTGCTTGCCCCCCGCGCCCGCGGCGCTCGCCTCGAGCACCAGCACGTCCTTCAGCCGCTCGCCATCGAGCGTCCCCTCGGCCAAGGGCTTGCCGTCCATGTCCAGGGCGATCTTCGTCCGCGGCGGGATCTTCTCTCGGAAGAGCGACAGCACCGCGCGCAGCGCCGCCAGGTTGGTCCGCCCGTCTCCCCAGCCGGAGGTCGGGTCGTAGGACGCGAGGAGCGAAGCGCCCAGGTCGACTCTCCACGGCGCCGCCGGGTCGCCCGCGAGGGCCAGCGCCGCCAGCGCCGTCGCCTCGGCGATGGACGGCGCGGTCCCGTCCGCGCGCGCCACGCCGGGCTCGACCGGCAGGAAGCGAGCGCCGTCAGCGCCTTCCTTCACCGCCTCGCGCACCGTCGCGCGCAGCTTCTCGAGGACCGGCCCCGCCGCGGCCCCGCTCGCCGCCACCGCCGCCGCCGTGTACCCGTCCGCGACGTGCCCCAGGTTCCGCTCGAGCGCGCCGCTCGCCTTGACCTGCGCCGCCGCCGCCCTGGCCTTGCCCGCCGGAGAGCCCTGCGCGGCGCGCACCGCCGAGAGCCCTTCCGCGGTCGCGACCAGGAGGCGCTGCAGCGGCCACCCGTTCCCACCGCTGAAGGTCCCGTCCGGCCGCTGCCCCTTCGCCACCTGCTCCGCGAGCCGCTCTCCCAGCCGGGCCAGCACCGGGTTCTCGGGATGGGCGAGCGCCGCCTCGGCGAGCAACATCGCGGTCTCCAAGTCGGGCGAGCGCCCGGCGCGGACGGCGCGCTGCCCGGCGACGAGCGCCACCGCGCGAATGGCCTCCGCGTCGGGCACCTCGCCCAGCGCACGCAGAAGCTCGGGGGCGCGGCCCGCCAAGAGCAGCGCGTAGGCGTCCTCGGCCGTCCCGCCGCGCGCGCTCGCCGCCGTCAGCTCGGACCGCAGAAGGCTGAGCGCCCCCGGGTAGACCTGGAGGCGCACGCGCGAGGCCTCCGGGTCCAGGTCGGAGGGCGCATCGATCTCAATCGTCCGCGGCGCCGCCAGCGTCCCGCCGCGGCGGATTCTGAAGCGGCCGCCCGGACGGATGAATGGGGAACGCCCGGACCACCGCGTCCGTCGCGCCCAGCACCGCGCGCACGACGGCCGTGCCCGGCCGATCCGCGGCGACCTCCACGGTCCTCAGCGCGCTGCCGCCCGAGGGGACCCTCAGCGCCGCGGCGGCGTGCCCGCCCCTCGCTCCCTGGACCTCGACGGCGAGCGGCTCGGCGATGTCCGCGGCCGTCGTATTGACCACCTGCACCGGGAGGCGAATTCGGTCGCCGGCGAACAAGAACGGCGGGACGACCGGGTCCACGTAGGCCGGCAGCGTGCCGCGAAAGCTCGTCAGCGCGCCCGCCTGGCCGCCCCCGCGCGAATGCGCCAAGGCGAGGACCCGCCACGTCGTGAGCCGGTCGGGCACCTTCGCCTCGACCTCCGCGCGCCCCTCGGCGTCGGTGACGACGCGCGGGCTGAAGAGGAAGGTCTCGGGGAACCAGGCCCGAGGCGGCGCAGCCTGGCGCGCGGCCTCGGGGGCCGGCTCGAGAGGTGGCGCCGAAGGAGATTCCGCCTTCTTGTCCATCGCGAGAGCGGAAGCGGGGGCGGGGGCGGCCGCACGTTGCCCCCCCAAGGCCCCGGCCGACGCGCCGAAGGTCTTGGAGAAGGCTTCGCTGTTGTACCTGTCGCTGCTCTCGCTGAGGTCCACCAGCGGTCGCTTCGCCTGCTTCCCGGCGACTTGCGGCTCGACGGAGTCCGGGCCCCGTGGCGCACGCTCGTAGCCGCAGGCCGCAATCCAGACCGCCAACAGCAGGCAACTCGCGCGCATGTTACGGCTCCTCCTTGGCCACCCAGGCGGCCCAGTTCTCCACGTCCTCGGGCAGGCGCGTGCCGCGCGCCACGACGCTGCGCGGGTCCACGAGCTCGAGCAGGTCGGCCGGCAGCCTGGAGAGGCGCAGCGGCCTGCCGTACGCGTCCACCGCCTTCTCCCCGCGCGCCTGGCAGGCGGCGACGGCCTCCTTCCACAGCCGCGCCAGGGTGGCCGGGTGCATCCGCTCCTTCTCCGGCGCGCCGTCCTCCCAGGCCCGCACCTGCGAGTGCAGCTCGGAGAGCACGCCGTAGAATGGGTCAGTCAGGTCCTCCAGCGGGCTGAAAGCCTCGGCGGCTCGGGCCGCGATGAAGCGGTCTGTCTCCGCCCGCTGCGGGATGGCGCTCACCTTGAGCACCGTGGCCATGGCGGCATTCGCGCCCCGCACCCGCCCGGCCGCGAGGGCCTGCGCGTCGAGGGCGTCGAATGCCTTGGCGGAGGCGACGGGCGAGGCCCGGAGGCTCGAAAGCTCCGCGGGGCCCGGGAGCGCGGCGAGCTGCCCCAGGCTCTCGTCCACTCCGAAGAGGCCCACCGCCGCGGGTACGCCCTTCTCGCCCGCCCGCGTCTGCACGCGCAGCTTCGCGGTCTGCCCCGGGGCATAGCGCTCCTGCTCCGCCGAGACCGTTACCGCGAGTTGCGCGCTCGGGCGCACGTAGGCGACCGCCCGCGCTCCGCCCCACCTCGCCTCGAGCCAGCCCTGAGCGTCCGCCGGGACCTGGAAGACGGCCCGGCGCGACTCCCGGTCCACCGGCACCTCGAGCGTGTTGCGCTCGGTGGTGAGCGTGAGCTTC
The DNA here is from genome assembly GCA_963772225.1 of uncultured delta proteobacterium. Lineage (GTDB taxonomy): Bacteria > Myxococcota > Myxococcia > Myxococcales > UBA5297 > CAVYWD01. The sequence goes on from CAVYWD010000002.1 coordinate 769,961, forward strand.
TCCGGCAGCTCTCCTCGGAAGCTCGGGCCCCGCAGAACCTCCACGGCGAGCGCCGCGCCGGGCTCGACCACGATGGGGCTCGCCCTCAGGCGCACGTCGGGGACGGCTCCCGGCCTGAGGAGGAGCCGCGTCTTCCCCACCGCCTCGCCGCCCACGCGCGCGGTCACCAGGAGCTCGTAGCCGAGCATCGTGGTCGGGCCTGCCGCCGCGACGCGGGGGCCGCTTTGGGGAACGGCGCGCAGCCGCAGGAAGCCGACGGCATCCCTGGGCGCCGGCTCGGCGAGGGTCAACCGCGTCAGGCGCGCCTCGACGCAGCTCACCTGAGCCGCGGCGGCGCGCCGCTCGGGCGCCGCTGGGTCGGCAATCCACTCCAGGCCGACCTCGCGGCCGTCCTTCCGCACGCGGAACGCCAGCAGCCGCGGGAAGCCGGACGCCTCGGGCAGCGACGCGGTAAGGCAGGCGCGCGCGTCCTTGGCGGCGCGCTTCAGCGCGTCCGCGAGCTCGCTCGGCTCGCCGACGCCGTTCAGGTCCAACTCCAGCTCGGGGAGGTCCGAGGGGCGCAGCGAGTACTCCAGCGCGTAGAACCGCTCGGCGCCCGGCGGCAGGCGCCGCGCGCCCAACGCGCTCGCGAGGCACGCCGAAGCCGCGTCCGATTCCTGCGCCGCCGCCCGGGTCTGGCCCGCGGCGTCGGCGCGCAGCCCCACCCGCAACCTCTCGCCGACGCCGTCCACGAAGCGGGCGCAGGGCTCGAGCGACGGCGCGGCGTCGTCGATGGCCCGGAGGTCGGCGAGGGGCGGCTCGCCCTCGCCCACGAGCTCGTGCACCGAGGCGAGCGAGACCGGGCTCACGCGCCGGGGAGGCCTGTAGGGCATGGCCGGCTGCACGGCGTTCACCGGCGGCCCCGGGTCGATCTGCAGCGCGGCCACCGCGTCTTCGTCGGCCTGCGCGCGAAGGCCGGGGTCCGACGGGTCCCAGGCGCGCTGCACCGCGAGCTCCGCCTTGGGCAGCGGCTCGCCCGCGGCGTCGGTGACTCGGAGGAAGAGCCGGTTGTTCGCGCCCTCGGCGAGCCCGTCGCCCAGCTCGGTGACGGCGCTGACCACGATGGCGTCCTGGGAGAGCAGCGCCCGCGCGACGCCCTCGGCGCGGTCGCCCGCGGGGTCGAAGGCGGTGAGCCGCGCGACGAGCGTCGCTTGTCCGACCAAGTCGGCCGACACCCGCGGCAGCTCCAGCACGAAGCGCCCCTGCGCGTCCGCCGGCGCCGCGCGCGGCAGCGCGGTCTCCATCCAGGAGGTCGGCGGCGGCCAGGCACCTTCGCGGGACCAGGCGACCTCCACGCGCGCCCGCTCGACTGGGGCGCCAGAGCTGTAGACGACGGAGCCCTTGAGGACCGGAATTTCGCCCGGCTGCCAGAAGGCCTTCTGGGAGGTCGCCTCGACGCGGAAGCGAGGGAGGGTGAACGGCTCGACGGTGAAGCTCGCCTCGCCGCGGTCGTCGCCGGAGACCCAGCGCACCTTCCAGGTCCCGGTGGCCGCCGACGCGTCGAGCGGGAAGCTGCCCGAGGCGACGCCCCAGTCGCCCGCCGGCGCCTTCTCCTCCAGGAGCACCTCGCCCGAAGGGTCCTCGACCATGAACCGGCCGGGGCGCCCGTCGAGCGGGGCGAGGTCTCGCGCGCGCAGGGCGACGGACCGGAATCGCACGGTGTGGCCCGGCTGGTAGAGCGGCCGGTCGGTCAGGACGTGCACCCGCGCCGGCGCGTAGATGGGCAGCGGCAGGTCCACGCTGCTGCGGCCGAGGCGCGTTCGAACGCGGGCGCGCAGGACGTAGTCGCCATCGGGGACGTCGGGGAGCACCACCTGCGCAACGCGCCCCATGCGCTCGGAGCGCCACCCGCCCCTCGGCGCCAGCGGCTCTTCCCTGCCTCCGGCGACGAGGGCGAGCTCGCATTGCGCTCCCGAGACGCCCGCCGTCAGGTCCTGGTCGGAGCGGCCGGTCGTGAAATGCGCCAGCGCGCCGACGCGCACCTCTCCCGCGGTGCCGCGCCGCAGGCCGCTCGCCGCGGCCCAGGCGGTCTGCCGCGGCGCTCCGTCCGGACAGGTCGGCACGTCGATCCCGTAGCGCGCCAGGGCGCTCAGGCACGTGATCCGCGAGGTGACGAGAGCCGCGATGGCCGCGAGCCCCGCCAAGGCGAGGCCGAGCTTGGTGCGCAAGGTCATGAGTCCTCCGGCCGATGATTCTAGGCGCGGAGGGCTCTAACGTCCTTGGGACGGAAATGGTTTGGGGAAAACGCCGCGGGCGTCAGCGCGCCCAGCGCTCGAGGAGCCCCGGCGGCGGGGCGCCGATGTGGTAGCCGACGATCGTCCCGCCTTCGATCTCCACCAGGCTCGGCGTCCCCATGACGTTCAGGGCGCGCGCGATCTCCATGTGATGTGAGACGTCGACCGCGTGGACCAGCGGGTTCGCCCGCTCCATCGCCTGAAGTTTGGGGGTTAGGGGCCGGCAGGCTGCGCACCCAGGGCTGAAGAAGTAGATGAGCCCTCGACCTGCCTTGGTGAGCCGGTCGCCGAGGGGCCCGGGAACCGGCGGGAGCGCCTTTCCTTTCATGGCCCTCGCCCGCGCGACCACCGCGAGCTGCATCCCGACGAACAGAACCACAAGGCCGCCAACCACCACCGCGAGAACCGTCATCGCCGCTCCCAGAGATGCCTGATTTGATCTGGGAGAGCCGCGCACCGCGCGCGAAGATTCGACCGAGAAGTAGGTCGGGGTAGGTCAGGCGGCACAATGAGGGCTTTCGCGACCCAGTGGGGCCAGTCGAGCCGAGGCCCGAACCTCGTTGCGAAGCCGGGCGAAGAGCGACTCGACGGTCGGATACCGCTCGCCGCATTCACGACACAAGCACGCAAAACCAGAGGGAGAACAGAAGCTGAACCCCCGCTCACCGCGCTTGAGAGGGTGGAGACAATCGACGCACTCGGCCATGGCGGCTCCTTCGTCCTATAGGCGTTGCCGACAGCGCCGAACAACATTGCAACATCGCCGCCACGCGGGCGGTCGCAGGCTCGCCCCTCGCGGCTCAGAACCAGAGGTTGGCGCGCACGAAGCCGCCCAGGTTGAAGCCCAGCCCCAGAGGCAGGCCGTAGCGCACGTCCAGGCTGAGCCCCGCGCCCAGGTCGAGCGCCGAGGGCACGACCGGGAGCTCGATGGCCCCCTCGGCCTCGGCGAGAAACACCGGGAGCAGATAGGTCGCGCCGCCGGCGCTGGCGAGCATCAGCTCCAGGCCCGCTCCGCCGCGGGCCACGAGGTGCGGGCTCTGCCAAGGCCCCATCTCCTTGCGAATCCCGACCGTGCTGTAGAGGCCCATGTACCCGGGAAGCGCTCCCCGGCCTCCGACGCGCCAGTCCAGGTCCATGGCCGTGAAGTCGCCGTGGAGCTGAAAGGCGCCTCCCAGTCCGGGCGCGTGCCAGCTGTTGTCGGGCGAGCCTTTGAGCGGGATCTTCGGGAACGCCAGCCCGCCCATGACGGAGGCGGCGAGGCCGACGTCCAGCGCGAGCGAACGCGCGGGCAGGGCCTCCGACGCCGCGGGGGCCTTTGCGCCCAGCGGCGCGCCGAGCTTCGCGGCTTCCGGAGCGGGCGCGCTGGGCGCTGGCGCCACAGCCGGCGCTGGCGCGGGTGCCGGCGCGCGCTCGTCCTCAGTGGCGTCGCCTGCCCGCTCCTCGTCAGGCGAGCGGCCCTCGGCGCCAGCGCCCGGGGCGGCCAAGAGCGTCAGGGCGAGGACAATGCTGCTGAGGCACGTCATGGGAAGGCGACCTTTCGGTGGACACTGGAGTGAGCATCTTCCGCGGCGCGAAGCAGCGCCCCCGACGGGCTCATCGAATCGGGCGCGTTCGGAATGCGCAGCGGACCTCGGCCGACCTATTCGCGGCGCAGCCCACGGTACCAGCGGCTCGCGAGGGTCGAAAATTATCCGATTCGCCACGCTCGAGCCGCAGCCGTAGGGGACGAGACGCCTGGTCCGGCAACCATCCCCTCCGTGGAACGGCGCGGCGCCCGCGAAGATGCCGGAGTACCTCGCCGCGGGTGGCGTCGGCTCTAGGAACGAGCGCCGTCAGTCGCTTCAGCAGCTCCATCGGCGTGAAGGCGACGGCCGTCGTGCCGTCGTAGAGCGGCCGCCGCAGGGATAGCAGGAGGTCCAATCCGGCCGCCGCGCCGCCGCCGTGGCCGATCAGGTGCCAGCACCAATCGGGCCTCGGTGCTACATATTCCAGTCATGACCCCTCCGCTCTTGACAGATCGGCCGCGCGCCGAGGCGGCGTCGGTGGAGGACTTGCTTGTTCGCATTGCCCGCGGCGAAGTCCGCATTCCCACCTTCCAGCGCCCCTTCGCCTGGAAGCGGGACGACGTGAAGAAGCTCCTGGACAGCGTTTGGCGCGGCTACCCCGTCGGAGCCCTGCTGTTCTGGGAGAAGCACGCCTCCGCGGGGCATCTGCGCGTCGGCCCCCTGGAGATCGATGCTCCCGAGACGTCTCGCGCCTCCTGGGTCATCGACGGCCAGCAGCGACTCACGGCGCTCGCCGGAAGCCTGCTGTACCCGCACAGACTCAATCGAGGCGCGCTCGAGTTGGGCGCGCTCGACGAGTTCGCGTGGTTCTTCGACCTCGAGGCCAAGGAGTTCGTCCCGCCGCGGGCGCAACCTCCACCGGCCCACTGGGTTCCGGTGAACGCGCTCGGCAACTCGGTCGAAACGCTGAAGTGGGCGAAGGACAAGCCGGAGGACGTTGCGGGCGTGGCCTTCGAGGTCTCCAAGGCGCTTCGGGAATACCGTTTGCCCTTGTATGTCGTCTCGACGGCGAACGAGAGCGTCCTGCGCGAGATCTTCGACCGCCTCAACAGCAGCGGGAAGGCGCTCACCGCCGCGCAGGTCTTCAACGCGCTCCACGGCGGTGCGGGAGAGGAGCCGAAGAGCCTCGCCGCCCTCGCAGAAAAGCTCCTGGACCTTCGTTTCGGAAGGCTCGACGAAGACCTCCTGCTGACGACCCTGATGGCCATCCGCGGTCTGGACGTGACGCGCGCCGAGCTGGAGCAGGCGCATGACCCAAGGCTCGAAGGCGCGCTGCCCGAATCCGAGGCGGCCCTGAGGCGCGCCATCGTGTTTCTGAAGACGAGCGCCCGAATCCCGCACATCGACGTACTCCCCTATCGCCTCGCGCTTCAAGTTCTCGCTCGGTTCTTTGCGCTCCATCCCGAGCCGCGCAGCCGCACATTGGAGCTCTTGTCTCGCTGGGTGTGGCGAGGCGCCCTGAGTGGAGATCATGGCGATAGCAGCCGCGCCTTTGCGCGAGAGCCATTCCGCGCCATCTTTCAGGACGAAGAGGCGTCCGTCCAAAAGCTGTTGTCCAGAACGACGAAGGCTCCTCAGCCCCCGCCAGCGCTGGACGAGTTCCGGTGGCGCCAGAAGGCTCAGTCCCGCATCCAGATGTTGTCGCTCATCGGCCTGGGGCCGAGGCACCTCTCTACCGGAGAGGTCCTCGCCCCGGATGCGCTCCTGGAATCCTTGGGCGACGCCTCGCCGCCAGAGATCGTCGGTCGGCGCTCTTCAGCTGCGGCGGCGAATCGCCATCGTGCCGCCAGCATCGCCAATCGTCTGATCCACCCGCCGGAGAGCAAGCCTCAGCTGCAGGCCTGGATTCGCGCTCAGACGGATCCAGAGGTCCTCGCCTCCCACGGCATTGACGGGGAGGCGCGCGCCGCGCTGCTGGCCGGAGACGACGGGCGATTCTTGAGTCTGCGCTCGGCGACGCTGGCGAGGCACCTCGAGGGGTTTCTCAAGGCCCGCGCCGCGTGGAACCACTCCGATCGGCCTTCGCTGCAGTATGAGCTCGCGCTCGTCGAAGACGGCGTGGAAGCGCCATGAGCAGGCGCGAGAGAGAGCTCCTCGTCTCCTTGGGCGAGACCCCGGTCGGAACCCTGCGCTTCACCGGGGACGAGCGCAGCGAGTTCGCGTTCCGGTCCGACTATCGAGACCTCCCAGATCGGCCGGTTCTCGGACAGTTCTTCGAGGACGACCTCAATCGGCCCTATCACAGCCGCATGCGGCTGATCCCATTCTTCTCCAACCTCTTGCCGGAGGGAGCGCTTCGAGAACTGCTCGCGGGGAAGGCAGGAGTCCACCCCGAGCGCGAGTTCTTTCTCATTCAGGAGCTCGAAGAGGACCTCCCCGGCGCCGTGCGCATCAAGGGAGTAGGAGAGCCCTCGGAGCCCGAACCGCTGAACGAGGAGCCCCCGGCGTCCCTCCTTGAGACCGGCCTTCGCTTTTCTCTGGCGGGAGCTCAGCTCAAATTCTCGATGGTCCGAAGCTCTGAGCGCGGCTTGACCATCCCCATACACGGCGAGGACGGGGATTGGATTGGAAAGCTGCCGGACAGTCGGTTCCCGGGGGGACCGGAGAACCCGGGCGTTCCGGAGAATGAATACGCCGTGATGACCTGGGCTCGCCAAGTGGGCATCGAGGTCCCGGGAGATCGAGCTCTTCGACATGGCGGAGGTGCACCATTTGCCGCCCGAGGCCCAGCAGCTGGCCGGGCGCGCGTTTGCCAGCCGGCGCTTCAATCGCTCGGGCGGGAAGCGAATCCATATGGAGGACTTCGCGCAGGTCCTCGGTCGATATGCCCATGACAAATACAAAGGCGCGAGCTACGAGAGCATCGGCAGGGTCCTCTACGCTCTCGCCGGAGAGGAGGCGCTCTCCGAATACGTCCGCCGGCTCGTCTTCATGGTGTTGGTCGGAAACGCGGACGCGCACCTGAAGAACTGGTCGCTGCTCTACCCAGACGGCCAGCGCGCCGTGCTCTCGCCGGCCTACGACTTCGTGGCGGTCGTGGCTCTTCTTCGGAACCAGACCCTCGGCCTGAGCCTGGCCGGGTCGAAGTCCTTCTCCGACGTCTCTGTCGAGTCGTTTCGCCGGTTCGCTCGCAAGCTCCAGGTCGACGAGGAGCGCGTCCTCGGTGTCGTCCGGGAAGCGCGCGATCGCACCCTCGAGGTGCTTCATGGACGCCATGAGAGCCCCGCGGCTTCGGCGCTGGCGCGGAGGTTGGTCGCCGAGCACGTCTCCCAGGTTCCCCTCGCAGCGGGCGACACTTGAGGCGGCCGCGCTCACTTGAGCGCACGACCACGGCCACCGCCTTGACCGCCCTGAGTATGCTCTTCGGCTATTACCAGAATGGCGCGGGGAGCTTCGTCCCGGCCCAGGAGGTCCGCCCTCTCGCCAAGGATTTCCTCGGCGCCGGCGGCGGGGCCTTCTTCGGCCCCGACAGCACCTCGGACACCTTGACGCTCGACAGCCTCTGGTCCAGCCCCTGGGGCCTCAAGCAGGCCTGGGACACACCCGATACGATGGCCGCCTCGCCGAAGTGGCAGGCCGTGAAGACTGGCTCCACGCCAACCCCTGAGCGACCGGCCCGCCCCGCGGCGCCCGAGAGGGCGACTCACTCGGGCGTGTTCTGAATTCCCAAGCGCCGCAGGAAGGCGGCATTGGAGGGGGCGCGCCCCAAGAACTCGCGCAGGAGCGCCTCCGGCTCTTCGCTCCGCCCGCGCGCCAGGATGACGTCTCGGTAGCACCGGCCGACCTCGGCGCTCATCACGCCCTTCTCGGCGAAGCGCGCGAACAAATCGTCGGCAAAGACCTCGGACCAGAGGTAGCCGTAGTACCCGGCGTCGTAGCCGCCCATGAGGTGGCCGAACGTGGCGGCGAAGTGGGTGCCGGCCACCGGATCCAGGCCAAGGACCTCGCGATAGAGCGAGCGCTCCACCTCGTCCGGGTCCACGTCCGCACCGCCTGCGTGCAGCCGCTGGTCGAAGCGGGCCAGGTAGACCTGGCGGGTGTAGCGCCATCCGGCGTCGAAGGACCGCGCCCGCTTCAGGCGCTCGACCACCTCCGCGGGGAGCTTCTTCGACGGGTCGGTGAAGTGGCCGGACATCTTGTCCAGCGCGGCCTTCTCGTAGACCCAATTCTCGAGCATCTGCGAGGGCGCCTCGACGAAGTCGCGCGCCACCGCCGAGCCCGACTGGCTGCCGTACCGCGCGGTGGTGAGGGTCTGGTGCATCACGTGGCCGAACTCGTGGAAGAGCGTCCTCACCTCGTCGTGCGAGAGCAGCGAGGGCCGCCCGCCCGAGGGCGGGTTGAAGTTCGCCAGGAGCACGGCGATGGGCGAGCGGTACTCGTCTCCCACCTGGCGCGCGCTCGTCACCGGCGCCGACGCGGCGTGGCCGTACTTGCCCGGCCGAGGGAAGAGGTCCGCGTAGAAGTGGCCCATGGGCTCGCCGCTCGGCCGGTCGCGGATGGCGAAGAGCTTGACGCCGTCGGCCCAGACGTCGGCGCCGGGCACCTCCTCGATGGAGACCGAGAGGAGCTCTTCGTAGACCTCGAACATGCCGCGCAGCGCCCGGTCGGCCGGGAAGTACTCGCGGATCTGCTCGGCGTCCAGCGAGTAGTCCCGCTTCTTCATCTGATTCAGGTAGTAGGCGACATCCCACGGCTCAAGGCGGGCCGAGGCGCTCCCTTCCTGCTCGCGCTTGAGCTCCGAGAGGCGCGCGAGGTCGCGGTCGCGCAGCGGCTTCAAGCCCTTCTGGAGCGCGCCGAGGAACGCCGACACCGCCTGGGCGGTCTTGGCCATCTGGTCCTCGGCGACGAAGTCGGCGTGGCTCGCGAAGCCGAGGAGCCGGGCCTCCTCGTCGCGCAGCCGGATGGCCTCCTTCAAGAGCGGCCCGTTGCGGCTCGCCTCGCGATTCATGAACGCGGCGTAGAGCCTGCGGCGGGCTTCGCCGGACTTCGCGTTCTCCATGAACGGCTGGTAGTCGGGCATCTTGGTCGTCACGACTCGCCGGCCGGACGGCGCCCGGACGAGCCGCTCGACCAGAGCAGGCGGCAGGCCGTCGAGCTCCGCCTCGCTCACCTCCGCGCCGTCGGTGTTCTCGTTGAGGTGGCGCTGGAACTCGATCGAGAGCTCGGCGAGGCGCGCGCGCAGGGCCACCAGCCGGGCCAGGCCCGCGTCGGGGAGCTCGAGCCCGTTGCGGCGGAAGTCGCGCAGGGTGAGCTCGACGAGCCGGCGCTGCTGGGCGCCCAACGCCTCGCGCTTCCCGTTCCCGTCCACGAAGGCCTTCACCGCCCGGTAGACGTCTCGGCGAGAGGCGAGCGCCACCAAGTATTTGCCCGCCACCTCCTCGGCCTGCGCGGCGGCGGCGCGCACGCGCTCGTCGCGGTGCACGTCCTTGAGGATGCCCAGCCGCGCCGAGACGTCGACGTAGCCCGCGACCGCCTGCTCCAGCGCCTCGACGGTGTTGCCGAAGGTGCGCGCGGCATCGGGCACGGCGACGAGGTCGGCCAGCGAGCGATCGCACTCGGCCCCGGCGGCCTGGATGCGGCGCAGGACCTCGTCGGGGGCGAGCCGGTGATCAATCAACGGGACGGCGACACGGCGGGCGGGGGTCATCCTCTCTCTCCTTGAATCTCGACGTTGGGTTCCGGCGCACGCGGCGGCCAGGCCGGCCAGCGCCAGCGCCGCGGCGCGAAGTGATGCGGCGTTCACGCGAAACCTCCAAAGATGGCCCCGGGCCGGACCAACGGTTGGCGGGGCTCCAGGCTCCAGACCCCCGGACCCCAGCAATGCCTGAAGCCTGGGGTCTGGAGCCAGAAGTCTTTGTGCCCGGGCATCACGTTGGGGCCGTTTCTGGTAAGGACTTGCTGGGGACGCCTCCCATGGAACGAAGGACCTACGCGCTGCTCCTCGCCTACGACGGCGGTCCCTACAAGGGTTTCCAGCCACACCCCGAGCTCCCGACGGTCGGAGGCGTGGTTTCGGCCGTGCTCCACCGCTGCGGCGTGCGGGCGACGCCCTACGGCGCCTCGCGCACCGACGCGGGCGTCCACGCGCGGGCGCAGGTCGCCTCCTTCCACAGCCGGGCCGACCTCGACGCCGCCGCGCTCTGCGCCCAGCTGCGCCGCGAGCTCCCCGACACCATTTGCCCGCTCGCGCTCAGGCTCGCCCCCAAGAGCTTCCACTCGCACTGGTCCTCCATCGGCAAGGTCTACCGCTACCGCCTCTCCTTCGCCGGCGAGACGCGGGCGTGGCGCCTGCCCGGGCCCCGTTTTCCGTACGCTCGGCTCGACCCGGCGCTCCTCGCCCGGGCGCTGGAGCGGCTGCACGCGGCGCGGGACGTCGGGGCCTTCGCCGCCGAGAGAGAGCGAGGCCCGAAGGCGCGCGCGCTCGAACGGGCTTCCATTCTCGCCTTCGACGCCGGCGGCGCCACGCTCGAATTCGCGGGCGCGGGGTTCGGCAAGCACCAGGTGCGCCACATGGTCTCGGCCGCCGTCGGCGTCGCGGTGGAGGCGCTCACGCTTCAGGAGCTCGCCCAGATGATCTCGGGCGCCATCCCCCGGCCGCCTCGGGCTCCCGCCGACGGCCTTATGCTCCACCGCGTGCTCTACCCGCCCCACCTCGACCCATTCCCGGACGTCGACCTCCTCGCCGAGCCCTGAGGTGCGCGGCGGCAACCGTCACCGCCCATTCGCGGAAGCGCCATTCCGCCCGCGTAGAACAACGTCGCTTCAGGCCCGAGCGCTCGCTCAGGCTTTCGATGCTCACGTCGCCCATTAGGAGGTAACGCCTATGGTTCAAATGCACCAAGGCCGGCGCTTTGTGCTGGCCGCCGTGGCATTGTCCAGCCTGGCCAGCGCGCCCGGAGTCGCCAAGGCTCATCCCGGTGAGGAGAGCGCTCGCCCCGGCGAGTCCTTCACCGTCGCGGTCATCCCCGACACGCAGAACTACGTCGACGACACCAAACCCCAGCCCGACAGCCTCGAGACCTTTTTGCAGGAGACGCAGTACCTCGCGAAACACAAGCGCGACCTGAACCTCGCGTTCGTCACCCATGTCGGCGACGTCGTCCAGCATGGCGATGGGACGAATGGCGCGCCGGGCGACGCCACCTACGGCGCCGGCCGCGAGTGGACCCGCGCCGAGCAGGCCATGGACTTCCTGGCCGCCTCGGGAGTCCCCTTCGGCATGACCCCCGGAAACCACGATTACGACAATTACAGCTACACGGTGGGCTATCAGCCGTTGACGAGCGCCGTGTGGACGACCCACTTCGGCTCGCGCTCCTCGTACTTCAAAGGCAAGCATTGGTACGGCGGCGCCTCGGACCACCTGTCTTACGACCCCGGCCTCTCCAGCTTTCAAACGTTCTTCGCCGGCGGGCGGAGGTTCTTGCACATCTCCCTGCAGATGGAGGCGAGCGACGAGGCTTTGGCTTGGGCCCAGGCGGTCATCGACTCGCACAAGGGCTACCCCACCCTCATCACCACCCACGAGTACCTCAACCCGCCCGCCGACAGCGACGCCAACCTCCCCCTCGCCCAGGCCGCGGTTCGAATTCCGGCGAGCCCTCGGTACCTGGAAGGCTCCCCCGGCGGCTGGAACGACGCCCAAGGCGTATGGCAGAAGCTCGTCGCCAAGAATGACCAGGTCTTCATGGTCATCTGCGGCCACGCCTGGGGCGCCACGGTCAATCACGTCTCCAAGTCGGAGAACCTGCGCATCGACCTGAACCAGGCCGGCCACCCCGTCTATCAGGTCCTGAGCGACTACCAGGGCAACACCGCGGCGAGCACGGGCGGCGACGGCTGGCTGCGCCTCATGGAGTTCGACCTGCCCAGCGGCACCATTCATTTCCGCTCCTATTCCCCGACGCTGGAAAAGTACGCCGGCCAGAATGGCGAGGCGACCTTCAACGAGCCGCCGGAATTCTCCGACTTCGTCCTGCCCGTTCCGCCGCAGGTGCTCGCCGATTCCAAGCCGTGGAGCTTCGGCATCATCTCCGACACGCAGTGGACCGAGGTTGACGACGGCCGCAACCCCGGCACTTCCGCCGTCGACATCATCAATCAGGTGAACCAGCGGTTCATCGAGCACGGCGTCGACCTCGTGGTGGCGGTGGGCGACCTCACCGACAAGGCGAGCTCGGCGAACATGGACATCCGCGCCGTCTATGCCCAGGCGCTCTACAACGCGGGCATCGGCTTCTTCCCGCTGCGCGGCAACCACGATTCGACCGACGCCGACGAGTTCGTCCGCGTCTTCCCGCAGACCCGCACCGGCTGGAACAACGCCACCCCGACGGACGCCCTCTCGGTCGCCAACGTCGATTCCGCCCGCGTACCGCCCGCCGCCGTCAAAGGCGCCCCGTTCGCCTTGGGGGCCGACTTCAGCAGCCCGGCCGCCATGCCCGGCAAGACCTATTCGTTCGATTACAAGAACGCCCGCTTCGTCTTGCTCGATCAATTCGACGGGGCCACGAGCACCCTCCAGCCGCAGCAGGGGTGGATCTCCCAGGCGCTCTCGAGCCGCGAGGTCGGGACGCACGCCTTCGTCTTCGGGCACAAGGGGCTCATCACCGAGAACCACGTCGACAACCTGTTCGGCGCGTCTCCCGCGGTCGACCCCGCCGGCACCGACGCCTTCATCAAGAGCCTCTTCGCCAACGGGGCCCGGTATTACATCGGCGGCCACGACCACATGCATGACCGGACGCAGGTGTGGACCACGGACGCCCGCACGGCCGCCGTGACCGAGCTCGTCTGCGCCTCGGACAGCAGCAAGTTCTACCTCCCCGCCAAGCCCTCCAACGACGTAACTTATGACCTCCCCGCCTTCGGCCACACGCGGCAGACGGCTTTGTCCCAGGAGCTCAACACCGTCGGCTATTACGTCGTCACCGTCGACGGGCCGCGCGCCACGGTCCACTTCTATTCGGCGGCCGTGAGCACCACGGCGGGCTCGGGCGAGAACGTCATCGCGACGACCCCGAAGCTGAGCTTCACCCTGCGCGAGACCTTCGGCTACAGCCTCAACGGCAAGGAGTTCGTGGTGGCGCCCGGCCATTCCTACACCTCCGTCCAGGACGTTCACGGAAGCACCCACGCGCGCATCCTCGAGGGCGTGAACGGGAGCGCCGGCAAGGACGGCAGCGGCCGGCCCTTCAGCCACGCCGTCGACACCGGCTGGACCGCGCGCGAGTGCGGCGCCTCCAGCGACACGCTCCACCTCTGGGGCATGGCCACCGAGCTCGGGAGCGACGAGACCGACGTGGTCGCCGTCTCGCTCAGCTACGACGACCGCGGCGCCGAGCGCGAGGCCGCCGAGGGCCGCTTCGGCCTCCAGGCCAAGAGCGGCGAAGGCCGCTGGGTGAACGCGGTGGACCTCGACGTCGGCGGCGACAGGCGCTTCGTCCGCGGCCCGTGGCGCTCCGGCTATCGCCTGGGCACCTACGGCGTGGACGAGCGCGCCAAGACCGCCTGGGCGGTGGTGAATCACGCCGGCGAGTTCCGCGTCGGCGCGTTCCACCCGGGCGAGCGCGACGAGGGCTGCGACCTCCGCGCGCGGGGCGACCGGCGGTAGCCAAGGGTCCCCTGACGCCAAGGTGATCTCTGAAGGGAGCCCGCCGCGGTCGGCGGGCTCCTTTTTGTTCGGGCTCGGGAGCCGCGAGGCGGCCGGCGACCTTCTGGCTTCACGCGGTCATCGCGCCGGCGGCGCTCAAGAGCTCCTCCCGCGCGGTGAAGAGGACTCGATTCCGGCCGCCGTTCTTGGCGCCTCGAGCATCCGCACGGTCCATGACCCGCTTCCCGGCCATCGGGCATCCTGCATGACATGCGATCAAGGGTTTGGGTTGAAGCCGCGCTCGCTGGGCTCGCCGCGACGTTCACAGCATGCCAAACCGGCATCGCCGGCGATAACGATGGCACGGCGGACGCGGGCGTCCCCAGGGTTTCTGACGCCGGCGGACGCGACAGCAGCCAGCCCAGCCCGGGCGACGCAAGCGCGGGCGACGCAAGCGCGCGCGATGGCGGTGCGCGCGATGCTGGCGCGGGCGACGGCAGCGACACCGCTGGAACCGGCGCCGACGCTGCCGGCTTCGCGATTTCGGTCACACCCACACCCGTCGGCGGCGCGTCCAAGGTGACCGACGGCGCGGCTACAGGCGGCTACTCGATCGGTCTGGCCAACGCGGGTCAAGGCGCTGAGGCGACGGGGCTGCCGGCCTGCGGCAAAGTGGCGATTCACTATGCTTCGGTGTCCGTGGGCACGATCAGCGTCGCGGTCAATGACCAGACAGCGCGCAAGGTCAACGTCCATTCCTCGGGTGCGCTCACCGGCTCATTTCTGAATGCCATCATCGATGTCGCAATTCCCGCCAATGCCAAGCTGACGATCAGTCGGGCCACCAACGATGTTGCGGTGAACATCGACCAGATCATCGTTGGCGACGGCAACCTGGGATTACCACCCGACATCTGGAATCTCGCTCCCTTCCAGCCGGCGACGGGCCCCTACCAAGCCGACTGGAAGGCGCTCGGTCTTGCCTATTCCGCGCCCGAATGGTGGCGTGACGCCAAGCTGGGCGCGTGGGCCCACTGGGACCCTCAATCCATGCCCGAGCAGGGCGACTGGTACGCCTATCACATTTACCAACAGGGTTCGGCCCAGTACACCTACCACGTCAATCACTTCGGCGATCCCTCCGTCTACGGCTACAAGGATATTTGCAAGAACTGGGCGATCGACCAATGGGATCCCAACGCACTAATGGATCTCTACGTCCAAATGGGAGCCAAGTTCTTCATGTCGATGGGCGCGCACCATGACAACTTCGATTGCTGGGATTCGACGTACCAGCCCTGGAACTCCGTCCGGGTGGGAGTCAAGAAGGACATCGTGGGCACTTGGGAATCGATCGCGCGCCAAAAGGGTCTGCGCTTTGGCATTGGTTTTCACAACACCCCGGCTCGAACTTGGGGTCAGTGGATGCCGATACGCTACACCAGCGACTCGAAAGGCCCCTACGACGCGTTGCAAACCATTCTGGACGGAAAGGGCAAGTGGTGGGAGGGGATGGATCCCGTCGACCTTTATGGCTACAAGCACGACTCCAGCGACCCGTCAGCGGCCTCGCCTTATGCGACTCAATTCATGTACCGCGTCGATGAAGCCATCGGCAAGTATCATCCCGACGTGGTGTACTTCGACGATCATGCGGGCGATTCTCAAGTGGACCTCGGCGTCCACATGGGATTTGCGGCCAACGCCCCGACGATCTTGGCGAATTATTACAACAAGTCCATGAGCTGGAATCAGGGGAAGATGGACGTCGTCATGAACATGAAGGGCGTGGGTGGGCAATACGATAGCTTCCAAAACAACGAAGCCCTGATCCCATACGCCCAGCGCGCTCTGGTCGCGAGCACCGAGGCGATAACCTTATCGGACATCAACGCCTATCCATTTCAGACAGAGCTCGACATCCAGGGCGGCAATTGGCATTACATGACCGGGGCCGGATACACAAGCGCCTCCAGCTTGGTCACGACCTTGATGCAGAACGTTTCCAGAAACGGGAGCCTGCTCCTCAACCTCACCCAGCACGGCCGAGGGAATCTCGATCCTCAGTGCACCCAAATCGCCCAGGACATTGGCGCGTGGCTAAAAGTCAACGGCGAAGCCGTGTACGCATCACGCCCGTTCGAGACTTCCGGGGACAATACGGTGGCCTATACGCGCAACGACGGCAGCGTCTATGCGACGCTCCTCAATTGGAACGGCGGCGCGGTGACGCTCAAAGCTCTCGGCTCGGGCGGAGCGACCTTGGGCAAGGTGTCCAAAGTCGAGCTGCTCGGCTCCACCGTGGCGATGACGTTCACTCAATCCAGCCAAGGGCTGACAGTGACGCCCGGCGGATCGGTGCCGGCGCTGTCGGGAATCTCGGATCAGCAAGTGGCGTCCAAGATCCGCGTTCTGCGCATCACCCACGACAAGGGTTGGGTCAATGACGACGACCCAGGGGCGACGGCTCCCGGGTGGCTGCGCAAGTGCAACCTGGCCACCGGTGATTACAACAACGACCTCACCACCAGCACCACGGCCGGCGACACCTGGACGTATACATTTACCGGCACCGGTGTCTCGGTCTACGCCCCGAAAGAATCAGGGGATGGGAAGATCGACATACAAATTGACGGGCAAACCCAGGCGACAGCGGACTTGTCCACCTCGGGCGCACGCCAAGCCCAGCAGCAGGTGGGGCACGTGACCGGCCTGACTTCCGGCAAACACACCCTCAGCATCGTCAATCGTGGCCCTGGGCCGGTGGCCGTCGATGCCATCGTCGTCGAGTGAGCGCGCGTTGATTTGAGACCCTTTTGGCGCCTTCGCGGCGAGCGCCGGCATCCGAGCTCGAGCTCGGCTTCCGCCCTTGCGCTGAGGCCGCGCCTCCCGCGTCCGAGCGAGCTCGCCGCCTGGATTTGGCTTCTTTGCTCCGGGCCGCTCATTTGCCCCTCTCTGAAGCGGCCCCGTCTATGCGAGCCTTCGAAGGCGGCGCGACCCAAGGGTCGCTCGCCCGATCAGCGGCGCGCCCTGCTGCGCCGCAACCGAGATGCAAAGAATGAGGTCCGGGAGGGACCCGGGGAGGTGGCCGAGCAGCGAGGCGGCCATCCCGGTGCCCAGGTCAGGCCTACACCATCATGAAATCAGCCGACCACATGGTCTCGAGGCTCGTGGAGTGGGGCGTCCGGCGCATCTACGGCTACCCCGGCGACGGCATCAACGGCCTCTTGGGCGCGCTGGATCGCGCCTCGGACAAGCTGGATTTCGTCCAGGTCCGCCACGAGGAGCTGGCCGCCTTCATGGCTTGCGCGCACACCAAGTTCACCGGCGAGGTCGGCGTCTGCATGGCGACCTCGGGCCCGGGCGCCGTCCACCTGCTCAATGGCCTCTACGACGCCAAGATGGACCACGTCCCCGTCGTGGCCATCGTCGGCCAGGCAGCCACCTCCGCGCTCGGCGGCGATTATCAGCAGGAGGTCGACCTCGTCTCGCTCTTCAAAGACGTTGCCCACGAATACGTGCACATGGCGGTGAGCCCGGTCCAGGTGCGCCACCTGGTCGACCGCGCCTTCCGCAGCGCCCTCGCCACCCGCAGCGTCTCCTGCATCATTTTCCCCAAGGACGTCCAGGAATACGAGGCGGTGCAGGAGTCGCCCCACAAGCACAACACCATCCACTCCGGCAAAGGCTATTCGCAACCCATCACCATTCCGGTGGAGGACGACCTGCGCAAGGCCGGGGAGGTCCTCAACGCCGGGAAGCGGGTGGCGATGCTGGTCGGAGCGGGGGCGAAGGGCGCGGGCAACGAAGTCGGCCAGGTGGCCGAGCTGCTCGGCGCCGGCGTGGCCAAGGCGCTGCTCGGCAAGGACGTCATGCCCGACACCCTCCCCTACGTCACCGGCGCCATCGGCCTCTTGGGCACCAAACCGAGCTGGGACCTGATGGAGAATTGCGACACGCTCTTCATGGTCGGCTCGAGCTTTCCCTATTCGGAATTCTTGCCGAAGGAGGGGCAGGCCCGAGGCGTTCAGGTCGACATCGACGGGAGGATGCTCTCCATTCGCTACCCGATGGAAGTGAACCTCATCGGAGACAGCCGAGCCACATTGCGAGCGCTGCTCCCATTCCTGCACCGCAAATCGGACCGGTCATGGCAAGACCGGGTCGAGACCGGGATGCGCGACTGGTGGAAGACGCTGGAGGGCCGCGCCCAGGAGCCGGCCCGGCCCATCAACCCACAATACGTCTATTGGGAGCTCTCCCCGCGCCTTCCGGACGGCGTGATCCTGGCGGCGGACTCGGGCTCGTCGGCCAACTGGTTCGCGCGCGACCTGAAGATCCGCGAAGGCATGATGGCCTCGCTCTCCGGCGGGCTCGCGACCATGGGGCCGGCCGTGCCCTACGCCATCGCCGCGAAGTTCGCCCATCCCGACCGCCCGGTCATCGCCTTGGCCGGGGACGGCGCCATGCAGATGAATGGCCTGAACGGCCTCATCACCATCGGGAAATACTGGCGGCGATGGAAGAACCCGAAGCTCATGGTCCTGATCCTCAACAACCGCGACCTGAACCAGGTGACGTGGGAGCAAAGGGTGGAATCCGGCGACCGCAAGTTTCCGCGCTCGCAAGACCTGCCCGACTTCCCCTTCGCCCGCTATGCCACCGCGCTGGACCTGCGCGGGATCCGCGTGGAGACGAAAGAGCAGGTGCCGAAGGCGCTGGACGAGGCCTTGGCCTCCGACCGGCCGGTCGTGCTGGAGGCGATGGTCGACCCCGAGGTCCCGCCGCTTCCGCCGCACATCACGGTCGAGCAGGCCAAGCACTTCGTGGAGGCCATCGCGCGCTTCGACACCGAAACCCCGCATATGGTTCGCCAAAGCTGGCGCGATTGGTTTGGCGGCAAGCGGGGGGCGCCCTAGCCCTTCTCCCGCCGGAGGTCGTTTTCGGGTTCGGCGCGCAAGAAGCTCGATGGGACCGACTTGGCGGCAGCATTCGCTCTCGCCGGGCCATGAATGGCCCGGCTGACAGCGCGTAGGAAGCCGGCAAGAGTCGGCTGAAGTGCGGGAATCCGAGAATAGGTTTCCGGCGGGCACCCGCGGCAGGATGCCCACGCCAGGATTTCGACCATGCGCCTCGTCTCCATTCGCCCTGAAAAAGCCAGGACTCGAAGGCTGCCCTCGACGCAAGGCGGGAGGTCCGCGCAGGACTTCCAGTCGCTCGCGGCCGAGCTGCGCCGGGCCCTTCGCGGCGAGGTGCGGTTCGACGACGGCAGCCGCGCGCTCTACGCCACCGACGCCTCCAACTACCGGCTCGTCCCCATCGGCGTGGTCATCCCTCGAACTTTGGAGGACGTCGAGAAGGCGGTCGCGCTCTGTCGCCAGCACGGCGCGCCGGTCCTCTCTCGCGGAGGCGGCACCAGCCTCGGCGGTCAGTGCACCAATGTGGCGGTCGTCCTCGACTGGTCGAAGTACCTGAATCGCATTCTGGAGATCGACCCGGCGCGCAAGATCGCGCGGGTGCTCCCGGGCGCCGTTCTCGACGACGTCCGCAGGACGGCCGAAAAGCGCTATCAGCTCACCGTGGGGCCCGACCCCGCCACGCACAACCACTGCACCCTGGGTGGAATGATCGGCAACAACGCCTGCGGGATGCACGCGCAGATGGCCGGGTCGATGTCCCACAACGTCGAGGCGATGGAGGTCCTCACTTACGACGGCTTGAGAATGAAGGTGGGGCCGACCCCCGAGCAGGAGCTCGCCCTGCTGAGCCGCGAACCGGGCCGGCGCGGGCAGATCTACCGCGCGCTCCGAAACCTTCGCGACCGCTACGCTGAAGAGATCCGGCGCCGGTTCCCCAAGATCCCCCGGCGAATCTCCGGCTACAACCTGGACTCGCTGCTGCCGGAGAACGGGTTCAACCTGGCCGCCGCCCTGGTCGGCTCGGAGGGCACCTGCGTCGCCGTCCTGGAGGCCGCCGTCCGCCTCGTCCATAGCCCGCCGGCGCGAACGGTGCTGGTGGTGGGATACAACGACATCTTCGAAGCGGGCGACGACGTGCCGCGGTTCGACGCGCTGAAGCCGCTGGCTTTCGAGGGCATCGATCACCGGCTCATCCGAAACGTTCAAAAGAAGGGGCTGCACGCCCAATACTTGAGCTTGATGCCGGAGGGCAGAGGATTTCTCTTCCTCGAGTTCGGCGGCGAGACGCTCGACGAAGCGCGCGACCGGGCTCGCATGGGCGCAGAGCATGCCCACCGCCTGCCGGGAGTCGTGTCCGCGAAGGTCTTCGACAAGCTCGAAGACATCGTCGACCTCTGGGAGCTGCGCGAATCCGGGTTGGGAGCGACCGCGCGAGTGCCCGGGGAGCGCGACACGTGGCCCGGCTGGGAGGACTCGGCGGTCCCGCCCGACCAGGTGGGCTCATACCTGCGGGCGATGCGCGCCCTCTACGACAAATATGGCTACAACGCGTCGCTGTACGGCCATTTCGGCCAGGGCTGTGTACACACCCGCATCGACTTCGACCTGACGAGCGCGCGGGGCATCTCCCAGTTTCGAGCCTTCCTGGACGAGGCCTCCGACGCCTGCCTGGCGCACGGCGGCTCGCTCTCCGGCGAGCACGGCGATGGCCAGGCGCGCAGCGAGCTCTTGCCGAAGATGTTCGGCGACGCCCTGGTGCAGGCGTTTCGCGAATTCAAGGGCATCTGGGACCCCGCCGGCAAGATGAACCCGGGCCGCATCGTCGACCCGCGGGCCATCGACGCCGATCTGCGCCTCGGGATCGACGCGCAGACCTGGCAGCCGTCCACCTACTTTCCTTACCAGGCCGAGGACCAGGGGAGCTTCTTCCGCGCGACCCAGCGCTGCGTCGGCGTCGGCAAGTGCCGTCGCGAGGGCGGCGGGACCATGTGCCCGAGCTTCATGGTCACGCGGGAGGAGGAGCACAGCACCCGCGGCCGCGCCCACCTGCTTTTCGAGATGATGAAGGGCGAAGCGGTCCGCGGCGGCTGGCGCGATGAGGCGGTGAAGAAATCGCTGGACCTGTGCCTCTCGTGCAAGGGTTGCAAGGGCGATTGCCCGGTCAACGTGGACATGGCGACCTACAAGGCCGAGTTCCTCGCGCATTACTATCGAGGTCGCCTGCGCCCGGCCTCCGCATATGCGATGGGGCTCATCATGGTTTGGGCCCGCCTCGCCTCGCTCGCGCCCGGCCTGGTGAACTCGCTGACGCATACGAAGCCCATCGAGGGTTTGGCCAAACGCCTGGGCGGAATCGCGCCGCAGCGGACCTTCCCGCGCTTCGCGCCGGAGACCTTCCGGAGCTGGTTTTCGCGAACCCGAGTCGCGGCGCCCAAGGCGACCGACCGGCGCGTGATGCTGTGGCCGGATACCTTCAACAATCATTTCTTCCCGGAGACGGCGCGCGCGGCGCTCGAGGTGCTGGAGAGCGGTGGATACCAGGTCGTCATCCCGCGGCGCGCCCTGTGTTGCGGACGGCCGCTGTACGACTACGGAATGCTCCCCACGGCGAAGCGCTTCCTGCGCAAAATCTTGAGCGAGCTCGAGCCGGAGATCGAGGCCGGAACGCCCATCGTCGGCCTCGAGCCGAGCTGCGTCTCGGTCTTCCGGGACGAGCTTCCGGGCCTCTTCCCCCACGACGCCGCCGCGCGGCAGCTCTCACGGCAAGTTCTCCTCTTCGGCGAGTTCCTGCAGAAGAACGCCGACGACCTCCCCATTCCGAAGTTGAGCTTGAAGGCCTTCGTGCAGGGCCATTGCCACCACAAGTCGCTCTTTCAAATGGACGACGAGAAATCGGTGCTGCAGCGGATGGGGCTCGACTTCGAAATCGCCGACTCCGGGTGCTGCGGCATGGCTGGCTCCTTCGGCTTCGAGAAGGGCGAGCGGTACGAGGTGGCGGTCAAGGCGGGCGAACGGGTCCTTTTGCCCCGAGTGCGCGAGGAGCCGATCACGAGCCTCATCGTGGCCGATGGCTTCAGCTGCCGCGAGCAGATCGCGCAGGGCACGAACCGCGAGGCGCTTCACCTGGCGCAGGTGGTGCGGATGGCCCAGGAGTACGCGTCGGCGCCGCCGAAGCTCACGCGGCCCGAGGGCGGCTGGGTGACGCACGGGCTAGGAGAGCGGGCGCCGCGCCGGCGCAAGGCGGCCGTTGCGGGGCTCGGCCTGTCACTCTTGGGAGCCGCCGCGGGCGCGCTGCTCTGGCGGCGCGCGGCGCGCTCGCTCGCACCCTAACCGGGATGAGCCGGAACCACCGAGAGTTGCCTAGCCTGCGGGCCTTCAGTCCCGGCGCAGCCATGATTACGTTCGCGGTCGGGGGACGACCATGCGCACGCCTCTGCGAGAGGCCCTCAGCGGATCGGGCATCGCGACGCGCATGGCCGGCGTGCTGTGCCTGCTCCTGTTCTGGGCCGCGCTGGTAGGCCAGGCCTCGTTGCCCGAGCTGGCGGCGGGCGCCGCGGCCGCGATCCTTTCCAGCTACGCCTGGAGCCTGTCCGCCCGCCGCAGCCGAGTCGCCTTCCGCCCCCGTCTGCGCTGGCTCGCCGAAGCATGGCGCATCCCCAAGGCCATGCTCGTGGGCACCTGGCAGATCTTCTCGGTCCTCGCGCGGCAGCTTCTCTGGCGCCAGCCGGCGCCCTCTCTGTTCCTCTCGGTCCCCTTCGAGGTGGGCGGCGCCGACCCGGCTTCCGCTGCCCGCCGGGCGCTCGCCGTGGCCTACAACACCGTGACTCCCAACTTCATCGTGGTCGGCATCGATCGCCAGCGAGGGCGCCTGGTTTACCACCAGCTCCAGCGCGGAGCCGTCTTCAAGCTCACCGCCAACCTGGGAGCCCGCCCTTGAGCGTGTTGGGCGTCGTCATGTTGCTGCGCAAGCAGCGCGGCGAGGCTCGCGATCGCCGAGGCGCGCGCGATGACCGGAGCCGCACCCGGGAGCGCGCGCCCGCGAGCGATGCGGTCATGGCGCTCAGCTTGCTCCTGGTGGGCGCCACCGACTGCTTCGGCCTCTACCTCATCAGCCATGGCCAGGTGTCGCCAGGCGGCGGCTTCCAGGGCGGCGCCGCTTTGGCCACGGCCGCCTTGGTCGTCTTCCTGGCCTCCGACGCCATACGTTCCGGGCCGTCGCCCCGCCCCGGCGCATCGAGCAGGGCGAAGCGCTGGGCGCGGCGGGCTTCCTCGCGGTGGGTCTTCTCGGGCTCATCGCCGGAAGGCCGTTCCTGACCAACGTTCTTCCGCTGGGCAGCCCTGGGCAGATCAACTCCTCGGGGACCATCCTGTTGTTGAACCTGACCGTCGGGCTCGAGGTGGCAAGCGGGTACGTGCTGGTGCTCGCCGCCTTCGTGGCCGAAACCTTGCTCCGCCGCGTCCGGGAGCGCCCATGAGAGCTCTCGGTTACCTTCCCTACGCGGTCTGCGTCTGGCTCGCCCTCGTCGCGCTCTACGGCATCGTCTCGAGCCGCAACCTGGTGCACCTGGTGGGTTGTGTGTCGGTCTTCCAGTCCGCGACCTATGTGCTGCTGTTGGCGGTGGGCTATCGACGAGGTGGCATCGCCCCCGTGTTCGTCAGCGCGCCCCCCAGCGCTCCGACGGTGGACCCGGTGGTGCAGGCGTTGATGCTCACCGACGTGGTCGTCGAGGCCACGGTCATGGCGCTGCTCCTGTCGCTGGCGCTCAAGGCGCACGAGCGTTGTCGCACGTTCGACCCGACCTTGCTGCGGAGGCTTCGAGGGTGAGCCCGTGGCTCGTGTCGCTGCCGGTCGTCCTGCCGCTCTTCGCGGCGGCGACCCTCGCGGGGCTCGGCCGGCGCCTCGCGCGGCGCGCGCGCGAAGCCGTGGCGGCGGCGGCGACTCTGGGGGCCTTGGCCGCCTGCGCGGCGCTGCTGCGCGCCTCTCTGCGCGCGCCCATGGTCGCCTGGTTCGGTGGCTGGCAGCCGCGAGGCGGGATTGCCGTGGGCATCGCCTTCGCGGTCGACCCCGCGGGGGCCGGCCTTGCAACGCTCAGCGCGCTCCTGGTGCTGGCGGCGATCGTCTTCTCCCTCGATTACTTCAAGTCGGTCGGGCCGCCCTACCACGTGCTGCTCTTGGTGCTCCTGGCGGCGCTGTGTGGCCTGGGGCTCACCGGAGACCTGTTCAACCTCTTCGTCTTCTTCGAGCTGATGAGCGCCGCCTCGTTCGCGCTGGCCGGCTACGAGAGCGAGGATGAGTCGGTCCTCCAGGGCGCGCTGAACTTCGGGGTCACCAACACCATCGGTGCATTCCTGGTGCTCTTCGGCATCGGGCTCCTGTACGGGCGGACCGGCGCGCTGAACCTGGCGCAGATAGGCCGGAGCCTGGGCTCGCCGCCCGACGCCCTGGTTCGGGTGGCCTTCGCGCTCATCGCCTGCGGCTTCTCGGTCAAGGCGGCCATCGTCCCGTTCCACTTCTGGCTCGCCGACGCCCACGCCGTGGCGCCGGCGCCGGTCTGCATTCTCTTCTCCGGGGTGATGGTGGAGGCGGGCCTCTTCGCGGTGGTGCGCGTGTTCGGCTCGGCCTTTCAGACGAGCCTCTCCGAGCACGAGCCTGCGCTTCGAGCGCTCCTCGCGACCGCCGGGGCGCTGAGCGCCGCCGTGGGCGCGGCGATGGCGTTCGCCCAGCGGCACCTGAAGCGCCTCCTCGCCTTCTCCACGATCGCCCACGTGGGCCTCATGGCCGCGGCGGCCGGGCTCCTCGACGAGCGGGCGCTGTCCGGGGCCATCTCCTATGCGCTCGGGCACGGCCTTTTGAAGGCCGGGCTGTTCCTCATCGCGGGCATCGTGCTCAGCCGGCTGCGCTCGGTGGACGAGCTGGCGCTGCGGGGAAAGGGCAAGCCCATGCCCTGGGTCGGCGCCCTCTTCGGAGCGGGCGGCCTGGCGCTCGCGGGAGCCCCGCCGTCGGGGCTCTTCTTCGGCGAGGCGTCGGTGCACGAAGGGGCGCGCGCACTCGGCTACGGCTGGCTGGGCGCCCTGGGAGCCGCGGTGTCGATCCTCACGGGAGGCGCCGTCTTGCGCGCCGCCGCCCGGATCTTCCTGGGCTGGGGACCGCGAAGGGAGGAGCAGGAGTCAGGCGGCGAGACGAGCGAGGCGCCCGAGTCTCCGGCACCGCGCCGGACCTGGCTCATGTCCACCACCGCCGGCGCGCTGATCGCCGCCGGAGCGCTGTCGGGCCTGATTCCCGGGATCGGCGAAGCGGCCCATGCCTGTGCGGTGAGGCTCCTGCACACGGCGGAATACGGCGCCGCCGTCCTGGATGGAGCTCCCTGGCCGACCGTCGCCGCACCGCCGCATCTCGAGGTGGCCAGGGCGCTGCCGCAAGCGCTGCTGACGACCCTCGCCGCGGCGCTGCTCGCGGCTCTCGTTCTCGAACGCGAGCGACGACTGCCGAGCGCCTTCCGCAGAGCCATCGAATGGGCATGGCGGCCGGCGATCGGGGCATTGCGCGCGGTCCACAGCGGCGAGCTGAACGACTACGTCGCCTGGCTGACGCTGGGAGTCGCGGCGTTCGGCGGCGCCTGCGCGCTGTGGCTGCGGTAGAGGCGCGCCGCTCTCGAAAGAGGGCGCGCAATCTTTCATTGGCCTCGCCGCTCGCTGCCGCCTTCCAGGTCCGTGACGAAGCTGTAGGGAGGCCAAGGTCCGCTCAGCCGAGCGCTCCCCTCGCCCCGATGGACTTCGCCGAACGCCTTCCGGAATGCCTCGACGCAGGAGCTCGGGACGAGGAACGAAAGCGAGAGCGCGGCCATGCCCTCGGGGCCGACGACGAGCGCCGCCGGGGACGGCGCCTCGACCTCGAACCGACTGAACAGGCCGCTCAGGCCGTCTCGGTACCGCTCCGCGAGCTCCTCGGCGGCTCGGCGCCGCTCCACGCGTGCTTCCAAGTAGGCGCGGCCAGGGGCCGCTTCGCGCCTTCGCGCACGGAGGGCCCGAGAATCCCGCGGCGGCCGCGAGGCTTCGACCCCGGCGGGCGCCGCGAGGCGGACGCCCATCTCCACGCAGCCCGACAGCTCGCGCAGCCGCGCCCTGAAGCGCGCCCCATGCTTCGAGAGATAGCGGGCGACCGCGGCGTCCGATTCGAGGATCGACCCGAACCGCATGGGCACGATCGTCCGCTCGCGAAAGAACGCTTCGACGACCCGCTCGTACGCCTCCACCCTCGCGAGCGTCGCGCCGAGCTCGTTCTCGCCCAAGGGCGACACCCCCGCGCGCAATCGGCCCTGCGGCACCAGGGCAATGGGCTGCCCGTCCACACCGCGCATCGACGGCGGGGCTGGCGGCTTTCGGCCCGCCGCGGAAAAGACGCAATACAGGAGCCTCACGCCTCCGGCTCCCCGAGGCCCGGGGTGAAGCTGTAGGGCGGAAACGGCCCCGCGAGGTCGAACGCCAGGGCCCAGTCGCGAACCGATTGCGCGAGCTGATCGACCCTGGAGCGGAAAGCGCCCGCGCCAGACTTGGGGACGAGAAATGCCCAATTCAGCACCATTTCGCCCGGCGTTTCGCCTGTGCCGGCCGCGAGCAGCTTTCGCTCGGTGGCCTCCAGCGCGCCCTGCGAGAGCTCCTCTTTGAGGCGGGCGGCGGTCTCCCGGAGCCAGCGGCTCAGGTTCGCCTCGGCCTCGCCGCGCAGCCGGCGCTCCTGCATATAGCGCAGCCCCGGGGACTTGGAGAATTGTGAAGCGCGGGCGGCCATCTCGTCGTCCACCAGGCGCTCCCGCGCTTTCTCGCGCTCGAGGTAGCCCTTGACGCCCCACTCCTCGGCGTCCCGCGTTCGATCCAGAAATGCCCGGATGGCGTCGTGGTGCCGGGACATCTCTTCTTCGAGCGACGACAGTGTCGAGAAGATCGTTCCAAATCGGGCCGGGAAGACCGGAGAGCGCCGAGCCGCCTCCTCGATGACCTGCTCGTGCCTCAGGGCCCGCGGCGCGAGCCAGCCCAGGTCCTTCAACCTGGCTTCTGCCTGCGGCCCCGTGAATTCGTCCACCGAGACCTCGCTCAGCACCGCCGCGAGGTCGCTCTGCCGGTCCTGCAAGACGGAGCTCCCGTCCTCCAGGCCGTCGAGGTCGAGCGAGGGCGGCAAGAGGTCCGCCCGCGCGAAGCAGAACAGGTAGGCCGATCTCCCGGGCGAAAGGTCCAAGGCGCGTAAGCCTCCCTCAATGCAGCGCGCTCGTCCGCTCCCGCAGCTGCCCGATGGCAGCCTCGAGGTCGCCGGGCTCCACCACGACCCGGCGCTCTCCTCCCTCGGGCGCCCGAACCACGCGGCGAATGGCGCTCAGCGACGCGTTGGCGCAAGCCGAGGCGATGTCGGCGCCGGTGAAACCGTCGGTCCTCTCCGAAAGGCCGGTGACGTCCACGCCGTCGGCGAGCGGCTTGCCGCGCAGGTGAACCGCGAAGATCTGCTCTCGGTCGTCCTCGCCGGGCGGCGGGATGTCGATGATGGACCCGAACCGCCCGGGCCGGAGCATGGCAGGGTCCAGGAGGTCGGAGCGGTTGGTGGCACCCAGGACGAGCACGTCCTTGAGCTCTTCGATGCCGTCCATCTCGGTGAGGAACTGGCTGATGACCCGCTCGGTGACGTGAGCGTCGCCCTCGGCCGACCCGCGCCGGGGGATGAGCGCGTCGATCTCGTCGAAGAAGGTGATGCACGGCGCTGCCTGCCGAGCCTTGCGGAAGACCTCGCGCACCGCGCGCTCCGACTCGCCCACGTATTTGGAGAGCAGCGCCGCGCCTTTCACCGAGATGAAGCTGACCCCGCTCTCGGTGGCCACCGCCTTGGCGAGCAGCGTCTTGCCGCACCCCGGCGGCCCGGTGAGGAGGATGCCTTTGGCCGGCCGGGTCCGGGCCTGCTCGAACAGGTCCGGGTGCTTGAGCGGCCACTCCACGGCCTCGATGAGGTGGCGCTTCACCTCGCGCAGGCCCCCCACGTCGGACCAGCGCACGTCGGGGATCTCGACGAAGACCTCTCGGATGGCGGAGGGCTCAATCTCTCGGAGGGCGGCCAGGAAGTCGTCCTTGCGGACCTCGAGCTGGCCCAAGAGCTCCCAGGGTACGCTGCCCGTCGACAGGTCGAACTTGGGCAGGATGCGGCGCAGGCAGAGCATCGCCGCCTCGCGGCAGAGGGCCTCGAGGTCCGCGCCGACGAAGCCGTGGCAGATGGCGGCGATCTCCGCGAGGTTCACGTCGGGCGCCACGGGCATCCCGCGGCTGTGGATCTCCAAGATCTCCCGGCGGCCGTTCTTGTCCGGGATGGGAATGGCGATCTCGCGGTCGAAGCGGCCCGGGCGCCGCAGCGCGGGGTCCAGGGCATTGGGGATGTTGGTCGCGCCGATGACGATGACCCGCTGGCGCCGATGCAAGCCGTCCATCGAGGCCAGGAGCTGGGCGACGACCCGCTTCTCCACGTCGCCGACCACGCGCTCGCGCGACGGGGCGATGGCGTCGAGCTCGTCCAGGAACACGATGCTCGGGCTCTTCTTGGAAGCCTCGTCGAAGATCTTGCGAAGGTGCGCCTCGCTCTCGCCGTAGAACTTGTGGATGACCTCCGGGCCGCTCACGCTGAAGAACCGCGCCTCCGTCTCGTGGGCAATGGTTCGCGCAATGAGGGTCTTGCCAGTCCCGGGCGGTCCCAGCAGGAGGACGCCCTTGGGCGGGTCGATGCCCAGCCGTGCGAAGAGCTCCGGAAAACGGAGCGGCAGCTCGATCATCTCGCGGATCCGCTGGAGCTGAGGCTTGAGTCCCCCGATGTCCTCGTAGGACAGAGCGCGCGCCGGCTCCTCCTCCTCCGGCTCGCCGATGAAGAGCCGCGTGGTGCGGTGGATGAGCGTCGGTCCTGAGGGCGCCGTCTTGAGCACCTTGAATCCGGCGACGTGGCTGCCGAAGAGGGACGTGCGGATTCGGTCTCCCTCGACGACCGGCAAGCCGTCGAGGAGCCCGCCGACGTAGCGCAGGTCCCGATCGGAAGGCATCGCGTCGAGCGGCGCGAGGGTGATGGCCTCCGCGGGCGGGCACTCGGTTCGGCGCAAGGTGACCAGGTCGTCCAGCCCCACGCCGGCGTTGCCCCGGGTGATCCCGTCGAGCTGCACCCGCGACTGGCCGCGCGCCGCCTTGTAGGCAGGCATCGCGCGGCAGAGGGTGCGCCGCTTGCCGTTCACCTGCAGGACGTCTCCGGTGGACGCGCCCAGGCGCGAAAGGTCCTCGGGCCCCACACGAGCGAAGCCGCGCCCCACGTCCTTGCTCAGCGCCTCGGCCACCCTGAGCTGAACCTCTTGCCCGGCGCCTTCGGCGACGCGCCCCTCTGGCATGGCCTTCCCCTCTTTTCCTTCTGCCGCCTCGCCAATAGCCGAGCGCTCAGCGGCCTGGCTTGGCCGCGCTCACCTCGATGATCCCGTTCTTGCACGACACCGACAGCCGGTCGCGCTGCGTCCCTTCCGGGACCTCGATGGACTTGCGGTACTTGCGATCAGGGCGCTCCGCCGACAGCGTGAGCGTCCGCCCGCTGAGCTCGACATGGAGGTCATTCGGCTCGACGCCCGGCATCTCGGCCACGATCATCACCCGGTCGTCCTCGTCGAAGACATCGACCAGCGGCTCGCGCACTTCCTCCGCGGCCTGCCGGCCCACGGGCCGCTCGCGCGGCTCCTCGTTGACCGGGCGCACCCTCGGAGACTCCGAGCCCTCGCCGCCCAAGCCTCCGACCTTGACGGAGAATCCGTAGGCCCCCTGGGAGCCCCCGGAGTCTGCCGGGCGACCCCCGACCGGAAAACGTCCCGTCCGGGAGACCTTCGCGCCGCTCTCCGCCAGCTTCTCGAGCCTCTCCAAGAGGTCGGTGACGCCGCTCAAGATCCCCTTTCGCTCGCGCTTGTCTTCGTCGCCCATGTCGAACCTCGAAATCCAAAGATGTCCACGCGCCGACATCCCCGCGAAAGGTTCGCTTCAGGGCGGCTTGGGAATCGCCGTGAGCGACTCCTCGATGCGACGCACTCTCTCCTCGAGGTCGACCCCCTCGGGGAGCGCCTGTTTCGGCTTGCCGCTGAACGCCGGGGAATTCGTCCACCAGTCCAGGCCTATCTCCCTGGCCTTGTCGACCGAGCAGATCACCAAGCGAATCTGAAGCGTGAGCACCTCGATGTCGGCGAGCAGCAGCTTGATGTCGCCGGCGATAACGATGCCCTTGTCGAGGACGCGCTCGAGCACGTCCGCGAGGTTCGCCGTCCCGCCCGAACCGCCGAGCGCCCGCCCCGCGCTCTGCCGCTGCTCCGCCATGCCCTCTCGCCACCTCTCTTGTCGGGCCAGCCCTGAGCTCTCGGCGAGGCCGCTCGCCCCCTGCCGCCCGCCTTACCTTCTTGGCGCTCTCGCGATCGACCAAGGGCCGTTCGCCGTCAGACCAGCTTTCCCAGCGGGCCCAGGTCGAGGTTCAGGTCTTCCGCCTCCAACCCGAATTCCTTGCGCAGGCGCTCGAGCTCCTGCGCCTGCTTCATCAGCGCGACGCCGAGCCGCTCGACCTCCGCCTCGGTCAGAGTGCCCGCCTCCATCCGATGCACGGCCTGACGCTCCAGAAGCTCATGGAGGAACTTGATCAGCGCGAGCACGAGTTGCGCGATGCCGTTCTTGGTCTTGCCCTCGTCCAGGTTCATTCGGCCCTTGGGCTCGCGCGCCGCCTGGCGCCTGGGACGCGGCGGGTGCCCGCCCACTCGCCTTCGCGACTCTCGGGCGACTTTGCTCACTTAGCCGTCGCCTCCTTTGTCTGCGCCTTCAGCCTCGGAGCGAGCGCCTCGGTGGCCCCCAAGGTGAGCTGCAGGTTCAGCCGCACGAGGTCGACATCGGCGACCGCGATCACCACCTCGCCGGAAATGGCGACGCCCTTGCAAAGGACGCGATCGAGGATCTCGACCAACGCGACGTGCTCGCCCAAGTCATGCTGGGGCGTGGGCATCTCGGAAATCTCCTTGGGCCGCCGCGCGGCCGTACAGGGCGCCGCCGAGCTCGCGAAGGCGCGTGAGGCCCCGCGGCTCCGGCTGGTGAAAGACGCGGGTTCGCCGGCCGGGGAGCGCCCGCGCGAGCTCCTGCTCCTGCTCCAGCTCCCGCTCCTGGGCCGCCCGCTGGTCGCAGAACGGACAGCCCGTCTCGGGCGTTACCCTGTTCACGAACAGCACCGGGACGTTCACGCCCAGGCGCTGGCAGCTCGCCATGAGGTCGCGCGTCTCCTCGAGCGCCATGCGCGTCGGGAGGGTCGTGGCCAAGAGCGCACACCGCGCCGGGTCGCGCAGCAGCCCGCGGAACCGGTGCACCGCCTTGGACATCTGGACCAGTCGGTCCGCGAGCCGCGGCATCCCGAAGACGTCGCGATATTTCAGGAAGAGCTCGAAGAACGCCTTGAGCCAGTCATTGACGAGCTGGGGCATCTCCAGCAGGCGGACGAGGTGCCCGGTGGGCGCGGCGTCCAGGACGAGCAGGTCGAAGGCGCCGTCGGCGAGCAGGTCCATCGCCCGAGTGACGCCCATGATCTCGTCCAGACCCGGCGGCGACAAGTCGACGATGCGCTCCATCACCTGGCGATCGAACGGCACGTCGAAGCCGCGCAGCAGCGAGCCGAAGAACTCGTCCAGCTCGCGCCGATATTGCTGCTTGAGCGCCTCGAGCTCCGCGGGAGCATCCACCTCCATGGCCATCAGCTCGCCATCGACCTTGGTGGGCCGCGGTCCGACCGGCAGGTCCAGGCAGTCGGCGAGCGAGTGCGCCGGGTCGGTCGAGAACGCGAGGATCTTGCGCCGGGGATATTCCTTGGCCAGGCGCAGGGCGGACGCGCACGCGAGCGTCGTCTTGCCCACGCCGCCCTTGCCGGCGAACAAGAGCAACCGCGCGTGGGGCGTGGGGAGGGGTGCGGGCGCCTCGGCGAGCCGCGCGGGCACGGCGGCTTCGGGCTCCGGGCCGGCTGCAGCGCGGCGCAGGTCGAGGGGGGCCACGTCGTCCCAAAACGACCCGAGCCCCGCTCCCCGGACTTCCCGCGGGTGCAGCGGCGCGCCCCAGAGCGAGCGGCTTCGATATTCCGCGGGCAGCTTCTCGAGCTCGCGCAGCTCCTGCCAGCGCATCCCGGCGCAGGTCGGGCACCCG
Organism: uncultured delta proteobacterium; assembly: GCA_963772225.1. Classification (GTDB taxonomy): domain Bacteria; phylum Myxococcota; class Myxococcia; order Myxococcales; family UBA5297; genus CAVYWD01. Next base: position 801,513 of record CAVYWD010000002.1, read on the forward strand.
GAAGCAGACGAGAGCATGTTCACCACGACCTCGTCCGAGGGGATCTCGAGGCGATCGAGCTCTTCGAGGAGCGCCGAGGTCTCGCGCACGCTGAGCTGCTCGGCGATCATCACCGGGACGAACTGGCACCGCCGCCGGTCCCTGAGGAGCTCCTCCGACGCATTGACCGAGTCGAGGAGCTGATCGAGGAATCGGTCGAGCTCGTCCGGCTCGGCTCTCCGCGAGAAGGTCTGCTTCATATAGCGATGCTTGGCCAGGAGCGTGTCGAGGACGTCGACCCAGTTCCGCAGGAGCTCGGGCATGGCCAAGAGCCTAAGCGTGTGGCCGCTCGGGGCGGTGTCCACGACGAGGTCCTCCTGCTCGTCCGCCGCTTCGGCGCGACGGGCGATATCGAGGAAGCCAAAGAGCTCGTCCATTCCCGGAAGGGAGAGCGAGAGGAATCGCCCAATATCCTCGTCGTCCAGAAACGTCCCCCGCTCGGCGATGGCCTGGAGCTTCTGGCCATGGCGGCGCCGGAAGTCTTCGAGCGAAGCGCCGGCGTCGAGCTCCACCGCGCTCACCCGCGGCGGCAGACGAACATCGCCCAGGCTGTCCAGCAGTGAGTACGCCGGGTCTGTCGAAAGGAGCACGAACGAGCGGCTGGGAAACCTTTGCGCGAGCGCCAACGCTGCTGCGGTGGCACACGTCGTCTTGCCCACTCCGCCCTTTCCGCCGAACAAGAGCAGCCGTGAGCTCGAATTGCTGAGAAAGCGCGGTGCGTTCATCGCGGCACCCGCGACTCGGTCTCCCCGCGCAGGGACTTCACCTGATCCAGGCGGTCCAGCAGCTGCTTCTCCTTCGCGTCGAACTCGCCCTCGGTGATCCGCCCGGTTTCGAGCTGCATGTAGAGCTCGCTCAGCTCCGAGCGGGTCTGCCGCTGGCGCCTGTCCAATTCCTCGGTCGTCGCCTGATGGACCTTCCGGAACACCCATAAGACTCCCTTGAACGGGGCGAGCAGAAGATCGTCGACGAGCAGCATGGCGAAGACTCGTTCCTTCGAAGACGTCGACGCTGCCTCACGCGTCGCCCCGCAGGCTCGTGACGTGCAGGTTCACGAAATCGTAGGGAGGATAGGGCCCCAGCTCTTGCACCGAGAAAGAATCCGGGAAGAGCTTCGCCGCGGACCGCACGCCGGCGTCGAAGTCTGCCTGCCTGGCGACCGGCACCAGGAACGCCAGGTTGACGAGCTCGCGCTCGTTGTGGGGCGGATTGTGCTTGCTCTCGGCGATTTGGCCGATGGCCTCCTCGACCTTTCGGCCATAGTCGTCTCGGAGCGCATTCATCGCAGCGTCCACCCGCTGCCCCAAGCTAATCTTCTCGTCTCGGGTGGCCTCGCGGCCCGCGAGGGCGTCGCGCGCCTCCCGAAGCTCGGCGCTGTTGGCGACCAAGAACTCGAAGACCGTCGGCCGTTCCGCCTCGTATGTCACCCGCACGCCGATTTCCCGCTTGCCCTCCACCCGGCGAATCTGCTCGGCCAAGTCCCGCTGATATCGCGAAAGAAGCTGGCGCACGCCGTCGCTCCCGTCGGCGATGGTGCCGAAAGAAACCGGGAGGGCACCCAGGCTCGAGTCTGTCACGTGCCGGAGCACCTGCTGGTGCGCCGCCATCAATCTGCGCTCGGGTCGGAGCTCCTTGCGCGTCGGCACGTCGCTGACCACCGCCGCCAGGTCGCCGTCGATGATGCTATAGACCTTTCCGTTCTCTACACCCTGCATTTCGCCGAGATCGCCGGGGACGGAGCTCTTGGGCAATACGGCATAAAGATAGGTTCCGCCTTCCATGGTAGATAGCCCTCGTAACGCTTGAAAGTCCTCAAGACGGCGGCGCCGCGGTTGCCGTCGCGGAGACCGCTTCGGCGTATCGCAAATAGGTATCGACCGAGGCGATCACCACGCGGGCTTGAATGGTCAGGACCTCGAGGCCGACCACCGCCAGCCGAACCCAGGCATCGATGACGATTCCCTTGTCGAGAATCAAATCGACGACCTCGGCCAGTCCGCCGCTCCCAGGAGCCGCGCCGGCCCCACCTCCTGTCTTCTGAACTTCAGCCACGGCTCACCCTCGCATTTCTGGCCACGTCATGCTGGCCCCCTTGAGCTACTTCCTCCTTCCGCACGGCAAGCTCGCCGAGCTCGTCGCTCGGCTCTTCCTCCAAGGTCATCTTCTCGTCGTCGTCGACGCCAGAACGTCTCACGAGGTCCTCCTTCAGCGTGTTTTCAGCGTGTTGACTTTTGATAAGTTGGCATCCTCGACGCTTGCGTCAACGGCCCGCGGCGGCCAGCCAACCTGGACGCCCTCTGACGAATGGTTCGGCAAAGCGCCGTCCTTCCAGGGAGCAGTGGATCCAAACGCCAGGCGAGGCCTGCCGCGGCGCGGCTTCCCCTCGGACGCCTCTCCATTCCGCGTCGAGCGGCGCGGCGACATACTGATCGGAACGAGGTCTGGGACAATGGAAGAGCACGAGCAGCAGCACGGAACCGGCGAGCCTGGACCGCGAGAGCGGCAGGACGTGCATCGGGAGATTTCCGATCTCGAGAAGGTGATGGGGAGTGTTCGCGAGTCCCTCGAGCGCATCAAAGGCGCCATCAAGAAGGGGGGAGAAGGCGGCGAAGCCACCGAGCAAGAGAGCCAGGCTTCTCCTGCCGAGCAGGGCGAATCGGACCAGGGCGAGCAACCAGAGGCTGGCGAGCAAACGGGGCCGGACGAGCAAGCCGCCGCGGGCGAAGAAACCGACCCAGAAGCCAAGCTCGGCGAGGGCGACGGCGGAGCGGGCAAGCAGCCCCAAGAGACTGTCGCGCTCTTCGATGGCACGGAGCAGTCGATGGCGGGCTGGAAAAACGTGGGAGCGGCCGAGATCGGAAAGAACGACGAGGGGCTGACCTTGCGCCCGGGACGAGACCGAGGCCTGGCGTATTACTCGGTGCGACGCTTCGACGACTTTCGGTTGAAAGCGCGGTACCGCTTGGACGCCTCCGAGGTGCCCATGACCGCCGCGCTGCGCTTTCTCGACCCGGAGAAACCGGTCCCGGACCACAATCAGGCAGAGAAGAAGCATTCATACGACAATCCGGCGTACGTCGCGGCTCATACCGGGTTCGAGGTATGCCTCGGACCGGGTCCCGGAGGAGAGCCGGGAACCTTCGCCGGCATCCCCGCTGGAGATTCTCCTGGAAACCAGCGACGTCCCCAGTCGGCTGAATTCAAGAGCGGCGATTGGAACGAGCTGGAGGTCGAGGCGCGCGGAAACGAATACACGGTGCGCCTCAACGGCGTGGAAACCGCCCGCTTCACCAACAGCGACGAATGGCGGGGAAAGCCGGCGCGCTCGGGAGAGGATGCGGGCTATGTCGGGATCTTGGCGGGCGGTTCGCCGGGGCACGGAGGCCAGGCGGGGCGGCGGACGGCACCCGGGCCTCTGGGGCTGAATGTGCCCGGCGCGGTGCTCCCGGGCCGGCCGTCCGGCGGCAAGCCGGCGGCCTCCGAACCCGCGCCCCAGGCGGAGGGCCGAAAGGCCGGCGCGACGTTCCAGCGCATCGAGGCGCAAGTTCTCACTCCGGAGGTGAGCGAGGAGAAGAGGAAGCTCGCCCGAAAGGACCTGGCGGCGATTCACGAGGAGGTGAACGGCGCGCTGGCGAGGCTCAAGGCAAAGGACCGGGGCCTCGAAGGGACTTTAAAGCAGGCTTATGGCTATGCGGTCCTACCCTCCGTCGGCCGGGCGAGCCTGCTGCTCGGCGGCGCCCGAGGCTATGGAGAGGTTTTCGAGCAGGGGAAACCCATCGGTTTCACGCGAGTCACCCAGATGACCTTGGGCGTGCAGGTGGGCGGGCAGACCTTCACTCAGCTGCTGCTCTTCGGCTCGAAGGAGGCGCTGGAAACGTTCGAGCACTCGCCGCTGGCGTTCAACGGCAATCTGTCGGCGGCTTTCATCCGAGGCGCCTCGGGGACCACCGATTTCAAAAACGTGACGGCTCACGCTTACTCGCGGGGCGGCATGCTCCTGGAAGCCTCCCTGGGCGGGCAGAAGTTCCGCTTCATGCGCGCGGAGGAGGCGATCAAAGAGCTGGCGAAGAAACGGGAGAAGGCGGAGCGTGCGCGGGCGAAGATCGCCAACGCAGGACAAGCCGCCAAGAGTCTTGCGAGCGCCGGGACCAAGAAGGCCGGCGAGTTCTTGAAGAAGCACCTGTCGCGCTCTGAGCGAGGATTCACATGGCACTGAATATCGGGAAGCGCATCGCCGCGGCTTGGCACAAGCGGAAGTTGGGGAACGCGGCGGCGCGCAAAGGGTCCCTCGGCAGCAAGGTCACCGGCGCGCTCCCGAAGCTGGTCAGCGGACTGAAGAAGGAGGCCCACCTCGCCCCGGTGATGCATCAACAGGTCACCGGCGCGCTGTGGCATATGCAGGCCAAACGCCCGAGCCTGACGAAGGAGCTCAACAAGGCGTATGGCTACGCGGTCTTCCCGGACGTCGGCAAGGCGTCAATCGTGCTCGGAGGCGCCTATGGCACGGGCGAGGTCTTCGAGCGCGGGCGGGTGGTCGGGTATGCAGGGCTCGTGCAGGTGACCGTGGGCGTACAGGCCGGCGGGCACACGTACCACGAGATCATCCTCTTCGACAGCAAGGAGGCGCTGGAGGCCTTCAAGCGCAGCAAGGTATCGTTCTCGGCGAACGCCGCGGCCGTCTTTTCCAGCGCGGGCGCCGCGGCCTCCAGCGCCGGCGGGATGAGGGCCTACGTGCACACCGACGGAGGGTTGCTGATAGAGGCCGATATCGGGGCGCAGAAGTTCATCTTCAAGCCGGCCGTGCTGGGGCGGGTGAAGACCGCTGAGCCCAAGGCCACGGTCAGCCAGGCGAGCAAGCTCGGGGCGCCTTCGCCGCCGCCCATGCACTGACCTGAGACCCGCCGTTTTAGACACCCGTCCTCAGCTTGGATTCAGTCCGCGTAGCGCTTCTTCATGAGGAAGACGGTCGCGTCCTTCGCGCACTGCTCGCAGTAGCCGTAGCGCGTGGTCATGGTCTTGAGCGCCGCGTCCGCCTGGGCGAGCTCCTTGGGCGAGAGGTCCTTCTTGTCGTCGGAGAGGAACCTGAGCAGGTTCTGCGTCGACCGGCGCAGCGTCTTCTTGCGCTCGTCGAAGTAGTGGTCGCGCACGCGGCGGAAGAGGTCGGGGAAGATGCGCGGGTAGTCGACCGGGTCGTCGGGGTGGTCGAGCCGGAACGCTCCGACCGCGCCGATGAGGCCCCGCCGGAACTCTCCGCGCTCCTCCTCCGCGGGCATGACGATGGCCTCCATCTCGGTCATGCTGGCCTCGCTCGGGCGCTCGTACTCGCCGGTGATCCGGTTCCTCAGCTTCTCTCCCTTGACCTAGTGGCTCACGTGCAGCACGTAGCGCTCGAAGAGCTCGCTGGTACTGGCGCTCGGAGACGAGGCCCATGCTGTCGCGGATCTCCTCGTCGATGAGGTCCAGGTACTCCGCCTCGGCCAGGCGCACGAACTCCTCGTGGTCGTGGTAGCCGTCCACCACCTCCTGCTGCAGGAACTCGTAGACGCTCTTGTCCTTGCAGAGCGCGCGCAGCTCCTCGAAGCACGGTCAGCGGCGTCAGGCACCGGGCCTCGGCGTTCTGCGCGGCGTTGAAGAGCGCGGTCTTGATCTCCCGGGCCGACGCGCCGCTGCCGCCCTCGTAGCGCGGGTACGTGTCCGACTCGTTGTACAGGTCGGCCAGGTGGTTCTTGAGCTCCTTCGCCTCCTGGAGGCTCAGCCGGTCGGGCGTCTCGCCGCTGTCGTAGAGCTTGAGCTTCTCGACCGGGGAGAGGTCGTCGACCAGGTCGCGCAGCTGGCCGTGGTAGCGGTCGGCGATGGGCTTCTTGAGCCGGGTGAGCATGGCCCAGAGCGACGCCACCCGCGTCGCGTGCGGCGCCACGTGCCGCCCGACCGTGCCCTGCGTGACCCGCTGGTCGTAGATGTCCTGCTCCACCGAGTACCGGCGCAGGTAGGGGACCCGCACCAGCTCGATGCGCCCCTTGAACGAGGCGAAGTCCGGCAGCTCCTTGAACGCCGCCAGGTGCTTCTCGTTGGACGAGGCGATGAGCACCAGGTCGAGGTGCAGCAGGAAGTGCTCCATGGGCACCGTGCCGGTCTCGCTGGTCCCGAGGAGGTACTTGAAGGCCTCCAGTGGGCGCTTGAGCAGGTCGGCGTACTCGATGAGCCCGCGGTTGGCGGGCACCAGGGGCCCGTAGGGCTCGAAGAGCGACAGGCTCTGCAGCGCCGGCGGCAGGTTGCTCACCGTCTTGTCGGCGGTCACCTGCCGGTAGGCCGCGTCCACCGACATCTGCGGCTCCACCGTGAGCGCGGCCTGTTGGTAGCGGCGGTCGACGTAGAAGCGCTCGACCTGAACGTGCCGCAGCACCTTGAGGTAGTCGCCGTGGTAGGCGCTCGAGAGGCTGTCGAAGATGGCCCGGCACTTGTTGCAGAGGTCGCCCTGCGCGATGTAAGCGGAGAGCGCGAAGTCGTCGGGGCCCTGGGTGCGGGCCGTCGCCAGGGCCTGGTCCAGCAGCGCTTTGCGCTCGATCCGGGGCACCAGGAAGATGGGGTGGTCCTTCAGCTCGCACGTGATCCGGGCGTCGAGCGCGTCGCCCTCGAGCTTGGCGTAGCTCGCGAGCTCGCGCTCGGCGGAGCTGCCCCCGGCGCGGTCGGAGAAGCCCAGGGTGCCCTTGACCAGCTTCTCCGACGGGAAGATCCAGTTGAACCGGTAGAGGGCTCCCTCGTTGAGCCGGCTGTAGCGCTCCGTGCCGCGCATGATGGCGGCGACGAGCGAGCTCTTGGCGCTTCCGTTGGGCCCGTGCAGGAAGATGAGCTTGTTCACGCGGCCCAGGCGCACGAAGTTGCCCAAGACCCGGTAGATGGCGCCCTGCACCTCCTCCTGGCCCGCGACACGCCCTTCCCCGTCGACGTCCAGGTCGAAGATCCGGAAGCGCTTCTGGACCCCCGAGGGCGTCTCGCGCGGCTCGGCGCCGAAGTGGTCGAAGACGTCCTTGAGGTACTGGGCCGCGTTGCGCGCGTGGAGCCGCGGGTGCGCCAGGAAGACCTGGAGGTACTCGTCGAACGTGAGGAGCGTTCGGTTCGCCTCGAAGGCGGCCTTGACCTCCCCGCCCACCGAGTGCAAATGGCAATCGGCGTCGGCAGCGGGTTGGACCTCGGCGCGCTCGGGATCAGCCACGGGATGCCTCCAGGCTCTGGGGTGGCTCCTAGCAGACCAGAGGACGGCTCCGCCACACAACAGCCGAGCGCTCGGGCGGCTTCCTTGCGTACGTCGGCCAAAGCTTCGAATGGCGACGCCTCCAAAAACTGCGCTAATGTTCACCTTAGGCTTGGACCTCTTGTGCGCGAGAGCCCCCGCGCCCCTTTCGCTGCCTCGAGCAACCACTTCAAATGCCCTCCAAGAACCCCATCATCGGCATCGACCTGGGAACCACCAATTCCTGTGCCGCCATCGTCCAGGACGACGGCAAGGTGAAGCTCATCCCCTACAAAGGCGGCGACTACACCATCCCGTCCATCTTCGCCATCGACGACAAGGGCAACGAGCTCATCGGCCACGAGGCCAAGCGCCAGTGGCAGCTCAACCCCCGGAACACCATCTACGCCGCGAAGCGGCTCATCGGCCGTTCACCCAAGGACGACGTGGTCGACACCATGCGTGCGGTCGGTGGCCTACAACGTCAAGGCCGGCGACCGGAACGACGTGGTCATCGAGTGCGCCAAGCAGACCCTGCGCACGGTCGACGTCTCCGCGAAGATCCTGAACAAGATCGCGACCGTCGCCTCCGACTACCTCAAGGTGCCCATCGCACCGCGCGGTGGTCACCGTGCCGGCCTACTTCACCGACCGCCAGCGCCAGGCGGTCAAGGACGCCGGCAAGCATGATCGGCCTCGAGGTGGTGCGGATCATCAACGAGCCGACGCGGCGAGCCTCGCCTACGGCGTGGGCAAGAACCTGCACGAGACGGTGCTCGTCTACGACCTGGGCGGCGGCACCTTCGACGTCTCCATCATCGAGATCCGCGACCGGGTGTTCGAGGTCAAGGCCACCGGCGGCGACATCTTCCTGGGCGGCATCGACTTCGACAACGCGATGATCCGCTACGTGCTCGAGCGAGTTCAAAGCCGAGCACGGCATCGACCTCTCCTCGGACCCGGTGGCCATGCAGCGCATCAAGGACCTCGCCGAGCGCACCAAGATCGACCTCTCGGCGCGTACCGAGGTCCCGTTCTCCATCCCCTTCATCACCATGACGCCGCAGGGCATGCCGCTGAACATCGAGATGACGTTCACGCGCAAGATGCTCGAGGAGCTGACCGAGCCACCTCATCGACAGGTCGATGAAGATCACCGAGCAGGTGCTCCGGCGACAGCCGAGCTCTCCATCGACGACATCCAGGAGGTCATGCTGGTGGGCGGCCAGACCCGCATGCCTCTGGTCCAGGAGCGGCTGGCGAAGTTCTTCGGGAAGCAGCCCTCCAAGGGCGTGCACCCGGACGAGGCGGTGGCCATCGGGGCGGCGCTGTATGCCCACTCGCTCGAGGACGACTCGAACCTCAAATTGCAGCTGCTCGACGTCATCCCCATGGCCATCGGCCTGGAGCGCGCGGGAGGCGAGTTCCACGTCGTGTTCCCCCGCAACGCGGCCATCCCCAACGCGAAGCAGCTCATCGCCACCACCAGCTACGACAACCAGGACGCGCTGGCCATGCGCATCTTCCAGGGCGACAGCCGGGCGGTGAAGGACAACGAGCTGCTCGGCGAGTTCACCTTCTCGGGGATCCGGACGGCCAAGGCCGGCCAGGCGCAGGTCGAGGTGACCTTCGACGTCAACATCGAGGGCATCCTGACCATGAGCGCGCGCGACTGCGGCGTCCGGCAAGGTGATGAAGACCACCGTGCGGGTCACGCAGAGCTAGAGCGGGATCGCGCGCTCGGGTTCCTCACCCCCCCGGCCCCCTCCCCGCTCGCGGGGAGGGGGGGGCTCGAAGCAAGCTCCTCCGCCCACAGGGCCCTCAGGCGGCGGCTAAGGGCCGGCTGGGCGTTGGCTCCAGCGGTCGGTCGGTTAGGAGCTTTCTGGCTGCGCAAGTGCGATGACCCCGACAGGCCGCTTGCTCCGAGCCAGGAGCGGGTCTTCTGGCGACGATCCAGCTCGGGTCGGAATTCGAGCCTTCATGGCGGGTCACTTCAGCGCGTCGGCCAACTCCTGCTCGAGCCGCTCCAGGGACATGAAGTGCCGCTCAATCTGCTCGAGCGGCCGGCCCGACCGCTTCAGATCGCGCAGGAGGTCGAGGAACTCGGAGTAGCCTCGCTGGTCGATGAGCCGGCGCACGGCCTCGCCGGCCACCGCGTAGGCGACTCGGACGTCGGGCCCCATCCCCAAGAGCATCCTGTCGAGCTGCGACAGCTTCGGCAACCTCCCCGCCTTGGCCATCTGCCCCAGGACAGTCCGCTCCCCATCGGGGAGCCGCCCCTCGTTGCCGTTCGCGGAAAGGCGCATGTTCTCGGCGAAGCCCTCGTTGAGCCAGCGCGGGGCGCCCATGCCCGCGAGGTCCGTCACCACCACGTGCGTGAACTCGTGCACCATCACCTCCGCGAAGCTCTGGTCGAGCTCGGCGCCGCCGTTGATGACGATCTGCCGGCCGTCCCAGAACCCGGCGGCCGACGCCTCCCGCGTCCCCGCGTACTTCGCCATGAACTCCTTGCGCGTCATCAGCACGACCCGCGTGCGCCCGTCGAGCCTGTGCCCCAGCTGGTTGGCGACGAAGTCGTAGGTGCGGTCGAGCAGCTTCTCGACCCGGCTCTCGAAGGCCATCATCTCCCCAGCGTCGCGCTGCCCGGCGGAGTAGCTGAAGACGAAGTGGGCCATCTCCTGCTTGCGCACGCCGTCCGGCGCGAGCTGTCGGCGCGCGTCGTCGGCCTGGATTTGCCGGACCCAGTCGCGCACGGCGTTCTTGGTCGCCAGCTCCGCCTTCTGCTGGTACTGCGCCTCCCGGGCCTTGAGCCCTTCGACGTCCGAGCTCCGCTGGGTCTGGGCGGCGCGCGCCTTGGCCAGGGCGGGGCCCACCGCCGCGCCCGACGCCTGCGCCTTCTCGTACCGGTCGACGGCCACCGCGAAATCCTGCTCGTCCATGGCCAGCTCCGCCCGCGCGACCAGCGCGGGAACATCCGCCGGCTTGAGCGCGACGGCCTCGTCGAGGTGCCGGGCCGCGGCGGAGCGCTGGCCGAGCTGCACCTCGATCTGTCCGAGGAGCGTGAGGCCCGCGGCGGTCTTCTCGAGCAAGACCGCCCGCTCGGCGAGCGCCACGGCGATCATCGGGTCGCCCCGGGCGCCCTGCGCCCCTTGAAGGAGCGCCGCGGCGAGGCGCCGGCGCTGCGGCGCCGAGTAGTCCTCCGGCTTTGCGGAGGCGAACTTCAGGAACAGCTGCTCGGCGTCGGCCGCCTTCGCCAGCGCTTCGGCCTCGTCGACCGGCACCGCCGCGAGGAGCGACACCAGGAGCAGCGCGGCCGCCATGGGAGAGCCCCCTTTCGCCGAAGGCCTTGCGGGTGGAAGTGGGGCATTTTCCACCGAGGTCGCCGGTCGGTTCAACGACAGAGCGACGCGGCGCCCTCGCGCCGCCTCGGCGTTCGCCTGTCTTTGGGACGAGCGGCCCGGCCGGACCCGCCCACGCCGCCCTGGCTGGGCGCGTGGGTTGTGTTAGGGTTCGCGCCCAAGAGTCGCAGGACCCGCGAGGCGGCCGCTTCGCGGCGCTTCCATCCGCGTCTAGGGTGCACGATGGCAAAAGCACTGGTCGTCGACGACGAACAGAACCTGCGCAAGGTCCTCGCGGCCATGCTCAAGCGCGAGGGCTATGAGGTCGCTGTCGCCGAGAACGGCGTCCAGGCGCTGGCCGAGCTGCGCAAGAACGGCGCGGACGTGGTGGTCACCGACCAGGTTATGCCGCAGATGGGCGGCATGGAGCTGCTCAAGGCCGTGCTCGCCGAGTTTCCGGACGTCCCGGTCATCGTCATCACCGCGCACGGCACCGTCGACTCGGCGGTCGAGGCCATCAAGCTGGGGGCCTTCGACTACATCACCAAGCCCTTCGAGCAGGACGAGCTCAAGGCGGTGATCGCCAAGGCGGTCAAGACGCACGCCCTCGACGGCTCCACCATCCCCGCCTCCGACGAGCGCGCCCGCGCGGCGCTGGTCGGCGCATCGGTGGCGATGCAGGACGTCTTCAAGGTCCTCGAGAAGGTGGCCGACACGCCGTCGACGGTCCTCATCACCGGCGAGTCGGGCACCGGCAAGGAGCTCGTCGCCTCCGCGCTGCACTCCGGCTCCTCGCGGCGGAACAAGCCGTTCATCCGCATCAACTGCGCGGCCATCCCCAAGGACCTGATGGAGAGCGAGCTCTTCGGCTACGAGCGCGGCGCCTTTACCGGCGCCGTCACCTCGAAGCCGGGGCGGTTCGAGCTCGCCGACACCGGCAGCCTGTTCCTGGACGAGATCGCCGAGATCCCCGTCGAGATGCAGGTGAAGCTCTTGAGGGCGCTCCAGGAGAGCGAGTTCGAGCGGGTGGGCGGCATCAAGACCCTGCGCGTGGACGTTCGGCTCATCGCCGCCACCAATCGCGACCTCAAGAAGGAGATCGCCGAGGGGCGCTTCCGCGAGGACCTCTTTTACCGGCTCAACGTGGTGCCGGTGGTGCTGCCGCCGCTGCGCGATCGCGCCGACGACGTCCCCATGCTCGCCCGGCATTTCATCGAGAAGTACAACAAGCGCCTGAACAAGAAAGTGCAGGGCCTGGAGCCCGACGCCATGGAGGTCCTCCAGGAGTACGGCTGGCCCGGCAACATCCGCGAGCTCGAGAACATGATGGAGCGGATGATCCTCTTCGCCGACGGGCCGCTCATCCTCGCCAAGGACTTGCCCGAGCCCCTCAAAGAGGCCGACACGGTCAAGATCCCGCTGGCGACCATCGCGGCCTCCATCGGACAAGGCGTGGGCGACGCCTCCATGAAGGACATCGTTCGACAGGCCGCGGCGGAGCTCGAGCGGGACCTCATCGGCAAGGCGCTGCTCGAGACCGGCGGCAACGTCACCCAGGCGGCCAAAAAGCTGAAAATCTCGCGCAAGAGCCTCCAGAATAAAATGAAGGAGTTCGGCCTGCGCGACCCCGAGACCTCGGGCGGCAAAGCCAGTCTGTAGCAAAGCTGCGCCTCAAACCGCCGAGATCTGTTGGCAGCCGTTGCGGCGCACCCTCTCCCCTTCGACCCATCCCCGCGAGCGGCCGCTCGCGGGGATGGGTCGGGGGTCCGGCAACGCCCCGATATCGATGCGGTTTCCACTGCGCCGGGCCCCGGTTATCGCGCTTCGTGGCCTTCTTGACACCCCTCACCCCCGCCCAGTAGCGTGACTCGGCTGTACGCGCGGGGCCCGCTCTTGGGCTCCGAAAGGGCTCCGGAGGAGTGATGGGCTTCGATCGCCTCTCTCGTCTCATGCCGTGGGCGACCGGCCTCTTCCTCGCCCTCCCAAGCGCGGCCGCGGGCGCCGAGATCACCCGCGTGGCGACCGCGTTCGAGGCGGATAACCCTTTCAGCTTGAACCTCGACGTGAGCTTCGAGCGGACCTGGCGGCAGGGGCTCATCACCCGAGAGAACCGGGTGGCCAACTCGAGCGGCATCGGCTCCACCGTCACCGAGGTTCCCGAGCTCAGGTACTCGGAGCTGATCAACCAGCTCCCGATGCGCGCGGCGTTCGGCATCTACCACGACCTCGAGCTGCACGCCTCCACGTCCCTGGTCTTCTTCGACAACAGGTCGTGGGGCTACGCGAGTGGCGTGAGCGACGCCACATCCACCATCCACAACAACGGCTGCACCAACGGCAGCGCGGACTGTGTCGCCCCCACCGGCGGCACGACGCCCCTCTTTGGCGTCCCCGGCAGCTCTTATCGAGCGGGCCTCAGCGACTTTCTGATCGGCTTCTCGTGGGCCATCCTGAACGACCGCAAGGACGACACCAAGCCGAAGTGGGTCTTCTCGTTCGACTACCAGATCCCCACGGCGACGGTCGCCGATCCATCGGCGGCCACCTCCAGCACGTCGGCGGGCGGCATCGGCGAGAAGGTGAACCGGTTCATCTTCTCCACGGCGCTCTCCAAGCGCCTGGGCGCCATCGACCCCTACGTGAAGTTCACCTACAGTCTGCCGACGCAGGCTTCCGGCTTCTGGACCAACTGCAACGCGCCCAGCGGCCTCGCCTACTCGGGGAACTGCGGCGTGGGCCCGTGGACACCCAGCGAGACCGGCCTCAAGCCCCAGCACAAGGCGAGCATCCTCTTCGGCGCCGAGTTCTACCCCTACGACAACCCCGAGAAGCACCAGCGGGTGGGCGTGGACCTTCAGCTCGGCGGCACCTGGGTGAGCGAGGGCCGCGTCGAGAACGAGCTCTCGGATGCCTTGGGCAAGCTGCTCTACACTCAGGAGTACCTGACGGTCGGGGGCCAGGTGGGGCTCTACGCGCGCGCCGCCGACTTCGTCCAGCTCCGGCTGAACGCCAGCCTCTACACCGACACCGAGCACTTCCTGACCAATGAGCCGGTTGGGAAGGTCCTCAACAACACGTGCCCCACCGGCGGCGCGCCGTGCGTGGACACGAGCAACGCCACCAAAGAGATGAACCCGAACTACGACTTTCGCTACGACACGCCAGGCAGCCGCTTCCGCATCAGCCAGGTCACGGTCTTCTCGGCGATGGCCACCGGAACGATCAACTTCTGACGCTCCCCGCGCCGAGGCTCAGGCCTCGCCCCGGACCTTGAGCGCCAGGGCGTAAACCTCGCTCCGCGGCCGCCCAGTGGCTTGCGCGATCTCCCGGGCGATCTCCTTGACGGAACCCTCTCCGGCGGCCAGCCGGCGCCGTACCTCGAAGAGGATGGCGTCGTCCGAGGCCTGCTCGCTCGCGTCTTCGCCCAGGCCTTCGACGACCAAGGCGACCTCGCCGCGGACCTCGCCGCCGAACCGCTCCGCCAGCTCTGAGAGGCGCCCGCGGACGATCTCCTCGTGGACCTTGGTCAGCTCGCGCGAAAGCGCCGCGCGCCGGTCCCCGAGCGCTCGAGCGAGCTCCTCGAGCGTCTCGCCGATCCGCTCCGGCGACTCGAACAGGACCAAGGTGGCCGGCAGGCGCTTGAGGAACGCGAGCGCCCGCTCCCGCGGCGGGCCTTTGCGAGGCAGAAAGCCCGCGAAGAAGAAGCGGTCGGTGGGCAGGCCGGAGGCGCTCAGCGCCGCGATGGCCGCCGACGGCCCGGGGATGGCCACCACGCGGACCTGCGCCGCGACGGCGGCCTGGACGAGGTGCGTCCCCGGGTCGCTGATGCCCGGGCTGCCGGCGTCGGTCACGAGCGCGAGGTCGTCTCCGCCGAGGAGCCGCTCGACCAGCGCCGAGGCCTGCGCGGCCTCGCGGAACGCCGGGCAAGAGACCAGCGGCGTGGAAACCCCGAACCGCTCGCAGAGCACGCGCGTCCGGCGGGTGTCCTCGGCGACGATGGCTCGCACGGCCTTGAGCGTCTCGAGCGCTCGGAGGGTGATGTCGCCCAGGTTCCCGATGGGCGTCGCGACGAGGTAGAGCGTGCCGGCCATGGACGAGTCCTACAGCAGAGGCGACGGCGACGCCATGGCGTCCTCCATGCCAAAGGCGGCCTCGAAGTGCTCGAAGCGCAGCCGGCCCCGCGCCTCGGAGATGGAAAGGACGTCGAAGCGGAGGGACCGGTTCTCCAGCCGATGCCTCTGCACGTACTCCATAGCGGCGTAGAGGAGCTTGCGCCTCTTGAGCTTGCCCACCGTGGCCTCGGGGCTTCCCCACGCGATCGACCGGCGGTAGCGCACCTCCACGAAGACGACGGTCGAGTCGCGCTCGACGATGAGATCGACCTCTCCCAGCCTCGTCTTGAAGTTCCGCTCGCGCAGCTGATAGCCGCGCTCGACGAGGTATTGAGCCGCAGACGATTCAGCGCTCTCTCCCCGCTCGACGGGCGAGGTGCTAGCGATGGCTTTCATTCTTCCCCCCTGTGCGCCGACCCTTCTCCTCACCTCGGGCCGTTCCAAGAGACGTCAGTGCGAACGAAGATTGTCATAGCAGGGCGCTCTGACATGCCTTGGCGCCACCTCGGCCGCGCCGGCCGCGCCATCCCCAGGGGCATGGGGCGAGAGGTCCGAACCTCGGCCTTGGCGACGGCGCCCTGCCCACCCGAGCTGTGCCACCTGACGCCCCTCGACCGGAGCGACGGCCGTTTGGGTCGCGAGGCGCGACGAAGTCGATCGCGGACGACGCGCTGCTGGACGATGGGGAGAAGCAGTCGTCGTCAATGGGGAGTCCCAATTGTCGCTAGGCATCCGCGCTGCCTTGGATGCCGGCGATGACCTCACGCACAGCGCCATCGACCTTTTGGCGGCCGACCGCGCCCCGAGCGCTGTTCCGCCGCCGCGCCAAGGCACCTGCAGGCCAGGCTTCGTGAGCCTTGCTTTGGCAACTCTTATGTCGTCATAATATATGGCGATGCCGCCGCCCCCTGCCATCCGAGCCATCCGCGCGTGGCTCAAGCTCGAGCAAGCCCGCGCCGCCTACAACCGAGACCTCAAGGTCCGCTTCGGGCTCCAGGGCTTGGAGCTGGCGATCTTGCGCATCGTGGCGGAGCGCCCGGAGCAGAAGCTGATCGAGCTCCGGAGGTCGCTCCAGCTCCACCCGGCGACGCTGGGGCAAGCGCTCGATCGCCTCGCCGCCGCCGGACTATGCGGCCGGGAGAGCGACCCGGACGACCGCCGCGGATGGCTCATCAGCGCGACCAAGCGCGGGCGCAGCCTGGCTGCTCAGGCCCCGCTCGCGGGCCCGGTTCGCCTCCGGAGCGCGCGCATCCCGCACGCGAAGCTCGACCGGCTCGCGAGCGCCTTCGAGGAGTCCATCGCCGCCTTCGGCCTGTCGCCCTGGGTCGTCCCCGAGGCACGCGAGGGCCGGCGCACCGACATCGCGGACGTCGTCAACATCGGCCCCAAGCTCGCGAGCGACCTGCGGCGCGCAAAGATCGACACGCTCGAGCGGCTGAAAGAGCTCGGCGCGCTCGAGGCCTGGCGGCGATTGCGGCAGGTCGCGCCTCAGTGGGCCTGCGGACACTCCTGCCTCGCCCTCGCCGGCGCTGTGGAGGGCGTGCGCTGGACGAGCCTGCCGCAGGCGACCCGCCGGCGAATCGTCTCAGAGGCAAAGTCGCAGCTCAGAATCAGAAATGGAGGAATCCGCCCATGTCGCAAGCTCCCCGCGTGAGCAGCTCCTTTCAGGCCTTCTTCGACGAAGCTCCAGCCCACGCCCGCGCGTGGATGTCCGCCGTCGAGGGGCTCTCTCAGGCCAGCGCTCTCGATCCGAAGACCCGCGCGCTCTGCTACTTGTCGACAATCGCGGC
Source organism: uncultured delta proteobacterium (assembly GCA_963772225.1). Classification (GTDB taxonomy): domain Bacteria; phylum Myxococcota; class Myxococcia; order Myxococcales; family UBA5297; genus CAVYWD01. The sequence continues at coordinate 818,023 of CAVYWD010000002.1, forward strand.
GCTCCGGCTGACGAGCGGCATCCCCTTCCACGTCCAGCAAGCCAAGTCGCTGGGGGCGAGCCGAGACGAGGTGGTGAGCGCCATCCTCGTCGGGCTTCCCGCCGCCGGCCACGGCATCACTGCGGCGCTCCCGGACGCCCTCGAGGCTTACGACGCCGCCGGCGCATAGGCCGCGCCTCGCGGCAGAGAGCAGCCACCTCCCCGGCGCGCTCCCACTTCGGTCGAAGTTCGGTTGACGTGGCGAGCGCCGACAGGTCCCTGTTTCTTCCGCCCGTCAAAGGCCTGTCGACGTTCGAAATACATTTGAGCTCAAACGACTCGTCAGCCCTGCACCACGACGTCGGCCGACGAGAGGTGCGCCGGGAGCGCGGTCGCGTGGATCACCTGCGTCTGGGAGGCGATGACCTTCAGCGCGCGCACCAGCACCTGCTGAACCGCGGGCTCGAGCGCGGCGAAGGGCTCGTCCATCACCAGCGGGACCTTCTCAACCCCCGCGGCGCGCTCGGCGAGCGACAGCTTGAGGGCCAAATAGAGCAGGTCGAGGTCGCGCTCCTCCAGGGCACCCGCGGGCACCGCGCGCCCCGGCGCGACAGCCTGGGCCCGCCCGCGCGGTTCGAGCTCGAGCCCCGAAAAGCGCTTCTCCGTCAAGGCAGCGAAGAATTGGCCCGCGCGCTCGCCGATGGCTTCGGCCAGCGCCTCGAGGGAAATGCCGGCGAACAGGTCCACGGCGGACCCGAGCAGCTTGGGAGAGGGGTCCTCGCGCACCGCGCCCGTTTCTTCTCCCACCCGCACGGCGACCTCGACCGAGGCCGGCGCCGGGGGAGCTTCCGCTACCTCCTGGCTCTGGGCCCCCCGTTCCACTTCGGCGAGCTCCCGCTCTGCCTCGCGCCAGTCGCGCGTGGCGTTCGCCCCGAGCTCGGCGAGCTTCGCGTCCAACCCCTCGACCTGGGCGCGAAGCTGGGCCTGCTGCGCGCGCAGGCTCGCCGTCTCAGGGTCCGCCTCGGCGGCGGCAAGCCGCTCCTCCGCCTCGCGCGCAGCGGCCTGTGCAGCGCCCTGCCGCTGCAGTTGCTCGACGAGGTCCGCCCCGCGCTCCACACCCAAGACCTTCATAGCGGCTTGCAAGGGCAGATACTCGGCGTCGAACGCTGCCAGGATCTTCTGCTCCCGGTCCCGGAAGAGGCTCTGCTTTCGCGCAAGGCCCTCATAGGCCTGCAGCTCGCTTACCCACTTGAGCGCCACCATGCCGGCGTATCCGAACACCGGGACGTCGAGCAACCCCAGGTAGCCCCACGGCGAGCCGCGAAACGCGGCGGACAGGCCGAGCAGCGCGGCGCCGGCGCCCATCGACAGCGGGAGCTCGCGGCTCGTCCAGAGGGGCCGCGGCGGTGCCAGCGAGGCCTCCTCGGCGGCGCGCTGCTCCTCCCGCGCTTTGTCCAATGCCTCGTCGCGCTTTCGGCGCGCATCGTCGAACCGCGCGGCGCGCTGCAGCGAATCCTTGGGCAAGTTGAGCGCCTCGGGGGTGGGGGCGCTTGCGACTGCGGCGCGCGCCGCCTCGACCTCGGCCCGCAGCCGCTCCAGCTCCTGGAGCTTGTGGTCGAGGGCGAAGAGCTTCTGCTGAAGCCCCTCGAGCTTGTATTGCGCCTCGTCGATCTCCTTGCCGGCCTCGACCTCGCGGCGCAGCCGGTCGAGGTCCTCGCGCGCCCGCTGGGGATCGCGCTGCCGCTTCTGGGCGCTCGCCGCCGCCGCCATGGCAGCTTCCACGAGCGCGTTGGGCCGCAAAGACCTCAGCTCGTGCGATGGCGCCGGCTGCAGAGGCGATGCGGGCGCAGGCCTAAAGGCCGCCGGCGCAGGCGCGGGCTGCTTGGAGGGAAACATCTGCGCGTCGAAGCAGAAGAGGGCTTCGAACTGGCCGCGGCTCGGCAGGCCCAGCGCCGCGCGAAGCGCGCTGGCGATCTCCACCGAGTCCTGGCTCACCACCACCCACCGGCCGCTGGGCTCCAGCCGATGGAGCGCGCCGCCGCTCCCCAGCACGCGCATGAGGCGGTAGGCGCGCCCGTCCTTGCCCTGGAGTGAGAGGCCGGCGCGCGCTCCGGCCGCGGCCGCGAGGGCAGCATCCCCTCCCCGGCCGTCGCCGTAGAGCAACGCGGTCAGCAGCGGGACGAGCCCGCTCTTTGCCCCAGGGGGCGGGACGAGGGCGTTGTAGCCGGTCTTGAACTGCATGCGCGCCGACGCCGAGAATCCCCGGACGCCCTGCGCGGCGAGCTCCAAGAGCAGCATGCGCCCATCGTCTCCGATCCCGCTTCGGGATTCAAAGCGGGCCCGCCGCTACTTGGCCGGGGCGGCCGGAGCAGCCTGCGCGGGCGCAGCCGCGCTGGGCGCGGCGATATCCTGGCGCTCGGCCTCCACGCGGGCGGCCTTGCCCTGCAGCGCGCGCAGGTAGAAGAGCCGGGAGCGGCGGACGCGGCCCGGGGTGACGAGCTCGATCTTCTCGTAGCGCGGGGAGTTGAGCGGGAAGATGCGCTCCACGCCCACCGAGTAGCTCACCTTGCGGACCGTGAAGGTCGAGCGGTTGTTCTTGCGGTTCTTGCGGATGACCACGCCCTCGAACGCCTGGACGCGCTCCTTGCCGCCCTCGCGGATCTTCCAGTGGACTCGCACGGTGTCGCCGGCGCGAAACGCGGGGTAGTCCGCGCGCAGGTGCTTCTTCTCCACCAGGTCAAGGATCTTGTTCTGCATGACTCTCTCCTTCGTCTCGTGCTCGGTCTTAAGACAGCGACTTAAATTGCGCTTGTAGCTGCGGAGGCCGTGAGCTCGGCCAACATTTTTTCTTCTTCGGCGGAAAGCGCCAGGCGTCCGAACAGGTCCGGGCGCCGATCGCGGGTGGCCTTCAGCGACATCGCCCGCCTCCAGCGCGCGACCTTGGCATGGTCGCCCGACAGGAGGATATCCGGGACCTTCTCTCCTCTGAACTCCGGCGGCCGGGTGTACTGCGGGTACTCCAGCCGCCCATCCTCGAAGCTCTCGCTCCCAGTCGAGGCCTCGTTGCCCAACACTCCCGGCTCGAGCCGGGCCACTGCGTCCACGATGGCGAGCGCCGCGAACTCGCCTCCGGTCATCACGAAGTCCCCGAGCGACAGCTCCTCGTCGACGTACCCGAGGACGCGCTCGTCGACGCCCTCGTACCGACCGCACACCAGAACCAGACTCTGCCGCGCGAGCAGCTCGCGCGCCACCGACTGCGTGAAGGTTCGCCCGCGCGGCCCCATGAGGATCACCTGGGCCGACGGGCGCCGCGCCCTGGCCGCCTCGATGGCCGCGGCCAGCGGCTCGACCTTCATCACCATCCCCGCCCCGCCGCCGTAGGGGGCGTCGTCGCAGACCTTATGCTTGCCCTGCGCGAAATCCCGGACGTCGGAGACGGCGACGTCAATCAACCCCTTCTCCCGGGCCTTGCCCAGAATGCTCTCGCTCAGCGGCCCTTCGACCATTCGCGGGAACAGCGTGAGGATCTGAAACGACAGCATCGCCCGCTCACCCGCTCGGCCTGCTCGCCGCGCTTCTCTTAGGCTTCTTCGTCCACTGGCGGGGCGACGACAATCTCCCCGGCGGCGAGGTCGACGCGCTTCACGAATGGATCGGCGATGGGAATCTGCAAGCTCCGCACGCCCTCAATCTCCAGGACAGGCACTGCCCCGGCGTCATAGAACCCCACGACCGTCCCGAGCTTCTCGCCCTGCTCACTGAGGGCGACGAGGCCGACCAAGTCCGCCGCGTAGTACTCGCCGTCTTCCAACGGCGGGAGCCACGCTCGCTCGGCAAGCACCTCGAGCCCGCGCAGAGCGTCGGCGGCATTTCGGTCGCCGCAACCCTCGAACAGGACGAGCGCCGCGCCATCCGTCGGCCGCGCCGAGCGCAGCTTTCGCAGCTCGGGAGCAGAGCCTTCGCGCCGAACCCAGACCCGCTCCAGCCTCAGGAGCGTCGTCGAGCCGCGCTCGTCGGGGACGACGGCGACCTCGCCGCGGATGCCATGGGCTCGGGCGACGCGCCCGATGCGCACCAGCTTCTCGGCGGACAAGGCGAGAGCCCTCGGGTCCAGGCCCTTAGGCCTTGACGCCAGCTTGGAGCGACTTCTTGTGCTCTTTGATGAGCTGCTCCACCGTCTCGGTCGGCTGGGCGCCGACCTTGAGCCAGTACTGGAGCCGCTCGTCCTTGAGGGTGATCTTGTGGGGCGTCGCCGTGGGGTCGTAGGAGCCGAAGGACTCGATGAACTTGCCGTCCCGCGGGCTCGCCGAGTCGGCGGCGACCACGTGGTAGATGGGATGCTTCTTGGCGCCCGCGCGCGCCAGGCGAATCTTGACTGCCATGATGGTGCTGCCCTCCAACACAGAGGAAACCGCGAAAAAGAGGGTGGTTCTATGTCTGAACGGGCCCCCCATGTCAAGGGCGGGGTTTGGGAGGGCGCCGGGCCGGAGCCTCGGAAAGCCTAGGGCCTGGACCGTCTGACGCGCGGCGGCGGCCCGAGGCGCCGAGCGCCATCATCGAGGCGTGCTCGTCGCAGCAGCCGAGGGCTCGCCGCCTTCCGCTGTGTCGCGGCGCCCCTTGCCGCCCGGCCGGCGCGCCACCGACTTGGCCTTGGGCGGCTCGAGGTAGGCGCGCATCGTCTCCCGGACAATATAGGGCGCGCGGATGCGCCACTTCGGCCCGTTGACGATCACCGCGGCGACCGCGACCTTGGGGTCGTCCTTGGGGGCGAAGCCGACGAACCAGGAGAAGTCCCGGAACGGCGTCTTGTTGGCGAGGGAGCCCGTCTTCCCCGCGGCTCGAACCGGCAACGCGTACCGCCCCCCCTCGCGGAAGGCCCAGCGCGCGGTGCCCTCGGTGACGCAGGTCTCCATCATGTCCGACAGCGCCGCGGCAATCTTTTCGTCCACCGCGCGGTGAGACCTGGGCGCCTCGCCCTCGAAGAGCATTGGGTTCGTCCGAATCCCCTTGTTGCCGATGGCGGCCGCGAGCAGCGCCCCGTGGAGCGGCGACAGGAACACGTCCCCGAAGCCGGCCGCCGTGTTCGCGAAGCCGAAGTCGTCACTGGGGATCAGGGCCACCGAAACGTCCAGCGGCTCGTCGAACGGGATCTGCGCGTTGAACCCGAAGCGCTCTACGGCCTTCTCCAGCTTCGCCGGGTCCAGCGAGCGGCGCGCCAGCTTGGCGAAGATGACGTTGGCCGAGTGGCCCAGCGCCTGCGTCAGGGTGAGGCATCGGCCGTCTCGCCGGGCGTCGTCGACGAGGAGCGTCTCGTTGAGCCGATGCATCCCGCCGTGGAAACAGACCTTCTCCTCGGGCGAGACGCCCGCGGTCAGGAGGGCGGCCCCCGAGACGACCTTGAACACCGAGGCCGCCGGGCAGATGGCACGCAGCGGCAGGCCCCGCACAGAGGGAGCGTCGGCGCTGTGCTCGGCGAGGGCGAGCACCCGACCCGTCGACGGCTCCAATGCGGCGACGGCTCCATAGGGGACGTCGTAGCTGCGCAAGAGCTCCGTCGCCCGCCGCTGCAGCGCGGGGTTGATGGTGAGCGCCTTCTTCACGCCCGAGACGGTCGCGACCAGCGCGCCGTCCTCCTCCTTGGCTTGCGCCAGGTAGTCCAGCGCCGCGGGAATGCTGGCGAGCGTGGCGAACGAAGGGACCTTGGCGGCCACCGGGGCGAAGGCGCTCTCGGATTCTTCGAGGCGCTCGAAGGCCGCTTCGCCCTCCGGGCCGAGCGGCGACTCGGCGGGGGCGCCGCCGTCGGAAACCGCGGGGGCCGCGAGGGCCGCCGCGTCGTCCGCCCCCGCGTCTGCGCCGGAGGCCCCGCCGCTTGCCGCCGGCGGCTCCACGGACAAGGCCTCGGCGAACGCCCCGCAAAGCCCCAGGGCGAGCAGGCCGATGACGAGCCGCGGCGGCGCCGGAAGCGGTCGGCCGCCTCGGAGATTGGAATGAGGTTGGAAGTCGCGCAAGCCTTTGAGTCTCCTTGTTGAACGCGTGCCATGCTAGGCGCCGCGGTCTCGACGTCCAGAAAATGCCGGCAGGCCCCCCAGCGGGCGCGGGCGGGCGCGGTTGACGCCTCCCGAACGCGCTTGTTAGCGTGCGCCGCTCCGCATGAGCCCCTTCCAAGAGACCTTCGTCGTCTTTGCGCACGAGATGCGCCGAAACCTTCGGAGCGCGAAGACCCTGGTGCTCCTCATTCTCTATGCTCTGGCGACCTCCCTGTCCGGCGTCCTCTTCGTCGCGGCGACGCGCACGGCGCAGGAGGGCCTCACCAGCATGAGCGGCGGCCAGACGCTGCGGCCCGAGCAGCTCGACGAGCTGAAGATGGGCGGGCTCTCGCTCATCTTCGGCCAGGACCCGGCGCTGGTGCGCTACCTCGTGCAAATCCCGCTGGTGGTGGTGTTCTTCTTCTGGTTCGCCCTGCTCTTCTTGCCGCTGCTGACGACGTTGATGGGCTTCGACCAGATCAGCGGCGAGCTGCAGTCGCGGTCACTCCGCTTCGTCTCCCTGCGCGCGCGGCGCGGCTCGCTGTTGGCGGGCAAGGTGCTGGCCCAGGCCGCCTTGCTCTTCGCCCTGACCGCCGTGGTCAACCTGGGGATCTTCGCGTACGCCGCGGCCTCCACCGAGGGCTTCAAGGTGGGCGCCGGGCTTTTGTCCATGGCCAAGTTCTGGCTGCTCGGGCTGGTCTACGCCTCGAGCTACATCGGCCTCGCGGCGCTCTGCTCCACGCTCTTCCGCGCGCCCATCTACTCGCTGTTGACCACCCTGTGCGTCCTCTTCGGCTTCTGGCTCGCCGCCCTCCTGAGCCGGTTCTCGTCCTGGCTGGGCTTCCTCGGGTACCTCCTGCCGTCCCACTATGAGCGCGGCCTCTTCTCGCCGGAGTGGGACAAGCTCTTGCCGTCGATGGGGGCCTACGCCGCGTTCGCGGCGCTCTTCCTGTCCCTGGCCTGGCTCTCCCTGCGCACGAGGGACCTCTAAATGGCCGCGGAAGCTGCCCCAAAGCCCCCGGACGCCGAGCCCGCCATCGCGCTGGAGGGTGTGGCCAAGCACTTCGGCTCCACCGCCGCCGTGAGCGACCTCACCCTTTCCATCGCCCCGGGAACGGTCTACGGCCTCATCGGCCCGAACGGCGCGGGCAAGACCACCACATTCTCCCTGATCTGCGGATACCTGCGACCCGACAGCGGCGAGCTGCGGGTCCTGGGGCACCGGCCGGGCGACGTGGCCGCGCTCAACGGCCGGGTGAGCGCGCTGCCGCAGGATGCCTTGCTCCCCGCCAACGACTCGGTGGGCGACGCGGTGGCCTTCTTTGCGCGCCTGACCGGCATGAGCCGACCCCAGGCCGTCGAGGCCTCGCAAAAGGCGCTGGACCGGGTGGGTATGGGGCAGTGGCTCCGCGTCCGCTGCGGGGCGCTCTCGCACGGCATGGCCAAGCGCGTGGGGCTCGCGCAGGCGTTCCTGGGAACCCCGGAGCTCGTCCTCCTGGACGAGCCGACCGCGGGCCTCGACCCCAAGAGCGCCTTCCAGCTGCGCGAGTTCATCAAGGAGCAGCGCCGGGGCGGGCAGACCATCGTCATCTCCAGCCACAACCTCCACGAGCTGGAGGAGCTCTGCGACGCCGCGGCCGTCCTCGACCGCGGCCGGCTGATCACCGCGGGGTCGATGAAGGAGCTCACGCTCTCCGTCGCCGAGGTGCGCTTCCTGCTCGCGTCCGAACCGCCGCTCGACGAGGTCAAGAGCCTGCCCGAGGCCACCGCCGTCCGCTTCGACGCCTCGCGGCGCGTGCTCACCGTGGTCTTCTCACCCGAGCGGGCGGAGGCAGAGGACGTCATCGCGCGGGTGCTGAAGGTGCTGCTCGAGCGAGGCGTGAAGATCTCGGCGGTCTCCAAGGGGCGCAAGCTCGAAGAGCGCCTGATGGAGCTCGTCTAGAGCGCTGACGAGCTCCCGGCCTCGCCCAACGTCGCCGACCCCCGCGCCATCTCCCATCGGGTCAACGCCGAGTCCTCCTCCGCCGGTGCCTGAGCGAGGAGCGCCGCCTCCGCGCTTCCGAGGCGCGCCACGAGCCCCCTGGCCACCCTCTCCACCAACGCGTGGCCAAACGGATGGCTGGAGGCGTAAAGGACGTCGAAGTCCTCGGCGCCGAGCCACCAGAATCCGCGAGGGCTCCACGGCCGCCGCGGAGGCGAGGGCGAGCCCGCCGTCGATCAGCGAGAGCAGGCCGAAGGCGCCGCCCGCCCCCATGCGCGCCACGGCGCCCCACCGCCACCGCACCTCGACTTCCCCCGAGGCGACGCAGAAGAGCGCGCGCTTGGGCTCGCCCGGGCGCATCAAGAGCTCGCCGCGCTGGGCTTCTCGCTCCCGAAGCATTTGCTCCAGGGCGAGCCGAACCGTGCCCGCGGCGCCGCAGAAGACGGGGAACAGGTCGATCTCGCTGGGCTCCACGCCGCGCCCGTCGGAGAAGCTCACCAGCGCTCCCTCGTCCTCGAAGAACTCGAGGGGCGCGGCTCGAGCCGTGGCGCGGCGGAATCCGCCGGCAGACGTCCAGGGACATCTGCCGCAGGAGCTTGAAGGCGGCGCTGGCCCCCATTTCTCGAAGGCGCATGAAGTCCGCACTCTTCACGCGCAAGGCCGGCCCGCCTTGCACGACCACCGCGGTGAGCGGGTGCGAAGAGCCGCGGATCAGCGCCCGCTCACCCACGACCTCGCCGCCCTGCACCAGGGCGACCGGCATGCTTTCGGCGGGCTCGCCCGCATAGAGCGCCACCGCCGCCGGCGCCTCCAATGCCCACAGCGAAAGGGACGGGTCCCCGCGGCGGAACAGCACCTCGCCCAAGGGCAGCTCGACCCGCGCCCAGTGGCGGAGCACGAGCCCCAGCTCGGCTTCATCCAACAAGGCGAAGAGCGGTTGGGACCGCGCGAGCTCTGGGGGCATCAGTCGAAATCCGACGGCCACTCGGGGTGGCGCAGGTGCTCGAACAGCCTCGAAACCTGGGCCGGCGTCACGCGCGGCAGCGACAGCGTCGGGATGGCGTCCTCGGCGAAGAAGCTCGCCCCCTCGGTCTCGATGCTGTCCGCCGGGGCGCCGCCCGTCAGCTCGCATTGAATGAACAGCTTGTAGAGATGGAACGTCGAAGGCGACGGGTGCCCGTGTCTGCGCCGGTCCCACACCGCGAGGAGCTTGGTCGCCCGCGCCGTGTACCCCGACTCTTCGACAATCTCCCGCTCCACGGCCTCGCGCGGCGTGTCCCCCACGTCGGCCCAGCCGCCGGGGAGCGTCCAGAGGCCGTCTCGCTTCTCCCGCACCAGCAACAGCTTCCCCTGGCGAAAGACCACGCCCCGCACGTCCACCTTGGGGGTCGCGTACCCGCGCTCCTCGGCGAAGAGCGCGCCGAGCCGCGCAGGCTCGTCCTCGGTCAAAGCGCTCATCATCTCCGCCGCGATGGAGCGCGCCTCTTCATAGCGCTCTCTCTCGAAAGGGTTCTGCGTATACGCGAGCCCACTCTGCGAGAGTGCCGCCAGCCGCTGCGCCCATTCGATCCACTTCGATTCCATCGAGAGCCGCCCCGGCGCCATGCGCGCTGCCGAGCAGAGATTGCCCGGCACCCGCTCGGCAGAATGGAAGCGATACCCCAAGAGGTCGCCGCCAGGCCAGCTCGGCTTGGCTTACCCCTTCACCTCGAACGGCACGCTCAGCTCGGCCACCTTCTGTCGATTCTCGGCCGAGGCGAAGGTCGCATGGAATTGCAGCGCGCCGACGTCGGGCCCCACGCGGTGGAAGTAGACGTAGCCGCTCACGACCCCGCCGGGCTCGATGACGCCCTCGGGAAGCGCCTTGGCGAGCATGTCCTGCGTCGGCAGGGGCTGGCGCACCTGGACGACCCCGTAGCCTCCGTAGTCCCACCCGCCGGCCCAGGGCGCAAAACCGGGGTAGTACGGAGACCAGGTCGGCGCGACGTAGAACCCGGTCCAGGGATAGTACGGCTCCACCGCGACCGTCCCGGCCCGCTGAATGGCGAACGGAGACATGGCAGTCGTGCGAAAGCCGGTCGCGGAGATGAGGGCGAAATCCCGGTAGGCCACCCGCAAAGGCTCCCTGCCTCGATTGGCAATGGTCACCCGCATCGGCGTCACCAGCGCCCCGAGGTCCGACGGATTTCCCTTCCAGCGCTCGCCGCTCACGCTCACCTGCACCGCGCCCGACGCCGCCTGCGCCCCGAGCTTCTCGCCGGGCACGGGCGCGACGCCGGGTGCCGCCGTGGGGACCAGCTCGGGCCCGTAGTGGACGCAGGCGGCCGCCAACATGGCGAGCGGTATTGCCTTCGATGGTTTCATGGCCCCGTTCTCCCTTCCTCAAGGCGAACTTAAGGAGCCTCGATGGGGGTGCGGCATCGAGCGTGGTCGGCGGGGCTCCCGCTGCGGTGGGTGGCGAGCCAAAGCGTGAGCGCCCCGTCGGCGCGCGCTGGAGTCCCCTCCCGCTTGACGGCGTTGCGCCTCGGCCGCAAGGTCAACCAACCTTCGCCAAGAGACCTATCCATGCAAGCTCCTCTCTCACTCGAGCAGCTCGATCTGGGCGACGCCCTGTGGGTGATGCACTGCGCCCAGGGGCCGCTTCCGCGCGCCAGCGCCGAGGCCGCCCAGGCGGTCCTGCGCCGAGAGCTCCACCCCTGGGAGTTCTCCATGGCGGAGTGGGCCGCGCTGCCGCGGCGGGCGCGCGAGGGGGCGGCCCGGGTGCTGGGCGCTTCCGCCGACGACGTGAGCTTCGCCGGGAGCACGTCAGGCGGCCTCACGGTGGTCGCGCAGGCCTTCCCCTGGAACCCGGGCGACGAAGTGCTCGTGCCGCTCGGCGAGTTCCCCGCGAACCTCTGGCCCTGGAAGGCGCTCGAGCCGCGCGGCGTTCGCGTGCGCGAGGTCGACCTCTGGCCCGGCCATCGCGCCGGGCGCGAGGCCCTGGAGAGCCTGCCCCCAACGCGCGAGGCCGAGCCCGAGTCCCGGCTCCTCAACGCTTTGAGCGAGCGCACGCGCGTGCTCGCGGTGAGTTGGGTCCGGTTTCAGGACGGGCTGCGGCTCGACCTCGGCCGCCTGGGCCGCGGCTGTGCGGAGCGCGGCGTCGCGCTCGTGGTGGACGGGATCCAAGGCGCCGGCACGCTCCCGCTGGAGCTGCGCGGCGTCTCGGCGTTCGCCTCCGGCGTGCACAAGGGACTGCTCGCCCCGCACGGCGCCGGCATCCTCTGGACGGCCCCGGCCTTCCGCGCGCGGCTGCACCCGCTGGGCTCGTGGCTCTCGGTCGAGGGCGGCGGCGACTTCGAGCGCCCCAACACCGACCACGCCCGCGCCTGGCTCGGCGACGCGCGCCGCCTCGAGGCCAGCAGCCCTGGCGAGCTCCTGCTCGCGCCGCTCGAGCGCTCGCTCTCAGCCCTGGGCGCCGCGGGCGTGGGCGCCATCGCCGAGCACGTCGCCGAGCTTCAGCGCGAGCTGTTCGGCCGGCTCGCCTCCGTCCCCGCGTGGGCGCGGGAGGCCGAGCGCCTCGAGGGGTTGCGCCTCGCCGGGCGGCTCGGCTCCGTGGCTTCCCTCCACCATGGTGGCCGGGGCCTGGAGGCGCTCAAGGCCCTGCTCGCCGACGGCTACGCCCGCCGCATCTTCGCCACCGCACGCGAGGGATACCTGCGCATCGCCCTCCACGGTTGGCACCGAAAGGGCGACGTCGAGCGCCTCGTCGACTGGCTCGCAAAGAAGACCGCCTAGCCCGGGCCTATCACTCTCTGCCCCAGCACCCGCCCCGCGGCGACAGCGAGCAGCGAGCAGCGAGACCACGTCTCGCCGCTCGGTCGCCCAGTCCATGCCGCGGTCGTTCAGTCAATGCCGCTCGCTGGGAGGATTGGTCGGGTAATACTCCTCGCGACGCGAGATCCGCGGCTCCGACCCTGCGTAGCCCTCGCGCGCCTCGCGACTCTCGAACTCGCCGCGCTGCTGGATCTCGACGCTGGCGACGGCTCGGCGACCCGCGACCGCTCCGAAGAGGGCACCGCCGAAGCCGAAGATGGACGAGAGGCCCGCGAGGGCCAAGCCGCCGGCGCTTGCGGGCCGGCCAGCCGTGCCGGCGATGCCGGGCACCGACATGCCCAAGAGCGCGAGCGCCGCGATGACCCCCAGGCACCAGACCAGGGCGCCGTGGAGCTCGGCGCCGGTCGTCGACCCGGCCCGGGCGATCCGCACCGCGACGTACGCGCCGATGAACCCGGCGAGGATGGCCACCCCGAGCCCCCAGAGCGCGCCCGCGACGCCCCACCCCACTCCGACCGTCCTGCCCAAAACCCCGAGCGCGGCGCCGAAGAGCCCCAGCGCGATTTGCACCGCGAGGGTGCAGAAGAAACCGGTGATGATGGCGCTCCAGCTCACTCGGTCGAGCGCCCCTCGCTTTATCGATTCGTCCATGGCTGAACGCCTCCCGTGTCTTGCGTTCAACGATGGGGCGCGTCGGGCGAGGTGGCCATCTCGCCCGACGCGACCGCCGGTCGGCGGCAAAGGCCGCCCTCGGGCGAGCGGCCCGATGGCGAGTCATGCCGCTCGGCCGCGGGGCCCGGAGGGCTCGACTACCACGCGCTCGCGCCGGCGGCCGCGCACCAACTTCAGCTACAGCTCCGGCGACCCGCCCAGCACCGTCACGCGCAGCAGGTCGTCCTTGGACGACGCCTGGGCGACGACTGCGGTGCGCTCGGCGCCCGCGACCAGGCTCGCGAGCCCCGCCCACGCGAGCGGGTCCTCGCCGACGACGAGAACCGCGATTCGCGCGCGAAGAGCCCCTTCGGAGTGGACGTTCACGCAAGGAGCTAGCGAGGCTGCGCCTCAGAGCGATGAGGCATGTTGGTGAGGGTGCGGCGCAGCCTCGCGTCGACAGTTGACAGTCAATGGTCGATGGCTCTCGGCGCAAATCCGACTCGGCAGAACTTGACTCAAGTGCATCGCGTTCGCGCCCTCAAGGCCTCTCGCGCGACCCCAACGACGAGAAGGGCAGCGCCTTCGACCCGTCGGTCGAGGAGCTGCCCTTCCCAAAGCGCTGCCGGTGAAAGACGCCGCCGGACGGCGGCGGCGATCAGCCGTAGCTCTTTTCCTTCTTCTCCTGCTCTTCCTTGCACCGGATGCAGAGCGTGGTGACCGGCCGCGCCTCGAGGCGCTTCAGGCTGATCTCCTCCTCGCACCGCTCGCAGATGCCGAAGGTGCCGTCCTCGATGCGCCCCAGCGCCTTCTCGATCTTCTTCAGCAGGAACTTCTCTCGGTCTCGCAGCCGGAACACCATCGACTGGCTGTACTCCGAGCTCGCGAGGTCGATCTCGTCGGGCAGGTCGTCGGTGTCGAAGTTGCTCTCTTCCATCAGCGTCTTCTTGGCGGAGTTGAGCAGGTTCTTCTTGCTCTCCTCCAGCATCTTCTTGAAGCGCTTCATGTCCTTCTGGTTCAAGCGACTAACCCCCGGCGCAAACCCTCACGCGCCTGAGAAGCTCCAAAATGGAGCCGAGTCTTGTATTCGGCGAGCTCGCCCCTTGTCAAGCCGAGAGCCCCTCTTCGGCCGGGGCCGACCAGGGCCTAAACCCTCGCCAGCACAGCGTTCAACAGGCTGGCAGCGCGCTTGCTTGCACGCTCCCTGGGAGCGGGGTACGTTCCCCAAGCCTTCGAGCGACACCGGGCCGTTGGAAGAGGTGTCGCGCCGCCCACCTAGCGCGTACGTCAAGCCATGGCCGACCTGATCACCAAGTTCGACCGGGAGTTCCTGCGGGCCGTGTTGACTCTGGCCGGCAAGAGCGAGGTCGATCACCTCTTGTTCATCAGCGACCACCCCATGTCCGCCGCTGAGATGCGGGGGCGTCCCCTCAAGAAAAAGCTAATCTACGCCGTCACCGACGACAAGGTGGCCGAGGACCTGCGAACCCAGCGCTACCAGGCGGTGGTCATCCCCTCCTACGACTACGCCCGGGTCGAGAAAGTGAAGGTCGCGCTCGTCGCTGCCGCGAGCGAGAACTTCGTCAAAGAGGGCGAGACGGTTCTGTGCCTCACCGGCCGCGCCGACGCCCGCACCATCGACACCCTCATCAAGATCCAATTCGGCGAGCAGCTCGAGGACCAGGCCGTGGCCATCGACGCCATGGGGCTGGGCGCCGAGTTCAACTCCCAAGTGGTCGAGGCGCTGGTCCAGCTGGCGATGCAGGTGGGGCAGCAGGGCTACGAGGGCCACTCGGTCGGGACCATCATCGTGGTGGGGGACTCGACCGCGGTCATGGAGAAGAGCCGCCAGATCACGCTCAACCCGTTTCAGGGCATCAGCGAAGCGGAGCGGAACGTCCTCGACCCGAAGATCCGCGACGCGGTCAAGACCTTCTCCGTCCTAGACGGGGCCTTCATCATCCGCGAGGACGGCGTGGTGCTGGCCAGCGCCCGCTACCTCCAGGCCATCAGCGAGAAGACGAAGATCCCGCTCGGGCTCGGCGCGCGACACGCGGCGTCGGCGGCCATGTCCATCGAGACCAAGGCGGTCTGCATCGTCGTCAGCCAGACGAGCGGCGCGGTGCGGGTCTTCAAGGACGGGGAGATTGTTCTCGAGCTCCACCAGACCGCGCGGCGCACCTAGAGCACCGACCAGCCTCTCCAGCGCTCTTCCGCTCGGGCGTGGCTTACCCCTGACCCGCCGCCTTGCCAAGTTGAGCGCAGGTTTGCTCCTGCCTGTCGTCAGGGGCCAAGGAGGATCTTCCGATGATCCCCGAATTCATCCTCCGGTATCTCGACGAGCACGGCGTCGCCTACTCCCGCCACCCGCACCCTCGAGCGGTCAGCGCCCAGGAGGTCGCCGCTTCGCTGCACATCTCCGGCTATCAGTTCGCCAAGGCCGTCCTGGTGGAGGCCGGCGGCGCGCGGTTCATCGCCGTCCTGCCCGCCGCGGAGATGCTCGACGTCCACCGCTTCGCGCAGGCGGTGGGCGCCAGCGAAGCTCGGCTCATGAGCGAAGGCGACTTCGAGCCGCTATTCCCGGGCTGCGAGATAGGCGCGGAGCCGCCCTTTGGCGGGCTCTTCGCCGTGAGCGTCGTCGCCGATCAGTCCCTGATGAACGACGAGCGCATCCTCTGCCGCGCGGGTTCGCACGAGGAGACGCTCGCGCTGCGGTTCGACGACTTCCTACGGCTCGAGCACCCGCGCGTCGCGCCCATTGGCATACCGTTCATCGCCGCGCAGCAACAGGGCGCGCCGGCCGAGCTGCCGGGCGGCTGAGGGTGCGCCGCGCGGCAGCTCGCCGCCCGGGCTACTTCGCCGCCATCGTGCCGGGCTGAGCCGTGGGCTCGGGCTTTCTCTCCGGCTTCTCGACGAGCCCGCTGAGCCCGTTGGCCTCGAGAAACCGGCGGATCTTCGCTGCGGGCGCGACGAAGGTCTCGCCCGGCATCGGGACGTCGAACGAGTAGGTCTCCTGAGCGACGGGGAAGGAGACTTTTGCGGTGCGGTAGCCCTCGACGATGCCGAGGAGACGCCCGTCCTCCACGGAGAATAGGCCGCCGCCCGAGGCGCCATACCCGATGGCGGCGTCGGTCTTGATCATCTCCGGCCGAGGCGGGCTCGAGTGGTCGAAGTCCACCTGGCTCACCATCCCGCCCGAGACCGACAGCGACCTTCCGTACGGCGAGGCGACGACGACGACCTCGTCTCCGACCGATAGGTCCTCGTCGGGCGCCAGCCGGGCGGCCTCGAGCCGAACGCCTTGCACCGCGAGCAGCGCGAGGTCCTCGTCGGGCACCCGGCCCTCGGCCACGACGCTCGCCACGAGCTCGCGGCTCTCGCGCGCCGGCTGCTCCAGGAGGACCCGATACTCCGGGCTCTCCCCTGCGTGCGGGAGCACCACGTGGGCGTTGGTCATGACGTAGGTCACCTCGCCCGTCGGGAGAGCGGCGGAGCCGAGCACGACTCCCGATGCGCTCCGCACGGGCTGCGCGCCGCTGTTCACGACCACCCGGACGTTCTTCGGCAACACCGAGCGTATGGTCTCCCGCCGGCCCACCCGGTGCGCGGCAGTGGCGGGGACGGGGCGCGCCAAAGGCGCGTCCGCGGCCAATGGCGCGCGAGCGCACGAGGCCACGAGGCCGGCGAGGGCGAGCGCGAGGCGACGGTGCTTCATAGGGAGGGTGCCTTTCCGAGGGAGGTCGAGAGCGAGCGGAGGCCGTTCGGCTTTTCGCCCCCAACGGACGGTCCGCGAGGACATTCCGATTTGGGAAGCTTGTCGCAAACTCCGACCTTCCTCCAATAGGCGGGCGCGCAGGTGCTCGCTTGGACGCGGTCTCGATACCCCACCGTGCCGCAAACCTCGATGTGGGATTCTTTGCGCCGCCCACGGCCAACGCCGCCGGCCACCCAACGTCGAGCGTCGACGTTCTGGAGAGGGTTTCCGTTCTGATATGCGGCTGGGTCGATGACCTGCTTAAACCGCGGGCGCCGCTAGAACGCCGGGCTCCGCGGGTCGCTGCTGAGGGGACCGCCGCCACCCAGGGGGCCAAGCAATCCGGCGGTGTAGAGGCGGTCGACGGCCGCCTGAACGTCGGCCAAGCTCACGCCGCAGTCCTCGAGCGCTGCCTGCACTTCTCGGGGCAGCCGCTCGCGCGCGGCGAACTCGCCCAGGATCGCGGCGTCTCGGCCGTCGACCTTGTGGCTCTCCGCCCACCCGTGCTGGGCGGCTTCCAGCTGGTCGCGCCCTTGGCCGGACGCATGGTACCGCTCGATGGCCTCGGCATATTCCGCCAAGGCGATGCGACCGCTCTCCGTCAGAGTGAACCGCTGGCGAGGGGGCCAGCGAAGGCTTCCCGGGCGCTTCTTGAGCGAATCGAGCATCGGGCCACCCTGTTTTCTTTTGCCGCGCCGCGAGGGAAACGAATCCTTCGGAGGCTCACTCGGGCGCTGGAATTGTTGGGGGGGAAGCTACCCGGCTCCCTGCGCGAAAGCAATTCGTTGCCCAAGCGCGGACGCGACCTTCCCCGCCTTTGCGCCAGCGCCTATCCAAGCCGCTTCTTGAGCTCGGCGAGCTTGTTGAGCGCGGCGAGGGGCGTCATGACGTCGAGGTCCAGGGCGCTGAGCTCCTCGATCAACGCGCTGTAGACCGCGACGCCCTTCGCCGCCTCCCCTCCCGGGCGGGCCATCGGGCCAGCGCCGAAGAGGCCGAGCTGCGCCGGGGCGTCCTTGCGGCGGCCGCGGCTGAGCGCCGGACGGCCGGCGTCGTCGAGCTCGGCCTTCTCCAGGTTTGCCAGGATTTGCCGTGCGCGCGCCAACACCTGCGGCGGCAAACCCGCCAGGCGAGCCACCTCGATGCCGTAAGAGCGCGACGCCCCGCCGGCGACGAGGCGGCGAAGGAAGACCACCCTGCCGTCCATCTCCTTGACCGCGATGCTGACGTTCTTCACCCGGCGTTTCTCTCGGGAGAGGTCCACCAGCTCGTGGTAGTGCGTGGCGAACAGCGTGCGCGCCCCGACGTGGTCGTGCAGGTGCTCGGCGACCGCCCAGGCGATGGAGAGCCCATCGAAGGTGGACGTCCCTCGGCCTATCTCGTCCAGCACCACCAGCGAGCGCTCGGTGGCGTTGGCCAGGATGTTGGCGGTCTCGGTCATCTCCACCATGAACGTGGACTGGCCGCGGGCGAGGTTGTCGGAGGCGCCCACGCGCGTGAAGATCCGGTCGCACAGGCCGATGCGCGCGCGGCGCGCCGGCACGAAGCTGCCGGCCTGGGCCAAGAGGACGATCTGCGCGACCTGACGCATCACCGTGCTCTTGCCCGCCATGTTGGGGCCGGTGATGACCAAGATTTGCTGGTCGGTCCGGTCGAGCTTCACGTCGTTGGGCACGAAGGCCTGGGCGCCGGAGAGCATCTGCTCGACCACCGGGTGGCGGCCGTCGGCGATGTCCAGGACGTCGGAGTCATCGACGGCGGGCCGGCAGTAGCCGTGCTCGGCGGCGCCGCGCCCGAAGGCGAGCAGCGCGTCGGCGGTCGCCACGGCGTCGGCGGCGGTGCGCAGCTCGCCCGCCGCGGCGGCGACCTCGGCGCACAGCGATTCGAAGAGCTCGACCTCCAGCGCGAACCGCTTCTCCTCCGCGGTGAGCACCTCCTCCTCGAACTGCTTCAAGGCCTCGGTGACGAAGCGCTCGGCGCCGGCGGTGGTCTGCTTGCGGACGTAGTCCTTGGGTACGAGGTGCAGGTTCGGCCGGGTCACCTCGAGGTAGTAGCCGAACACCCGGTTGTACCGGACCTTGAGCGAGGAGATCCTCGTGCGCTCGCGCTCGTCCGCCTCGAGCTTGAGCAGGAAGTCCTTGCCGCGCGTGGCCACGCCCACCAGGCGGTCGAGCTCGGGGCTGAAGCCCTCGCGGATGAGCCCGCCCTCCTTCAGCGTCGCCGGCGGCTCCGGGGCCACGGCCCGGTCGAGGCGCTCGCCCAGCGTGGCGGGGCGGCGAAGCGCGGGCCCGAGCGAGCTCAGCATCGGCGACGAGAGCCGCTCGAGAGCACTGCCCAGCTCAGGGAGCTTCAGGAGCGAGCTCGCGAGCGCGCGCAGGTCCCGCGCGTTCCCCTGGCCCATGATGAGGCGCGCGGTCAGCCGCTCGAGGTCGGCGATGCCCTGGAGCGCCAGCGCGAGCTCTTCGCGCCGCACGCCGCTCGCGCAGAGCTCGCCCACCGCGTCCAGGCGCCGCTCGATCTCGGCGAGGTCGAGCGAGGGATAGGTGAGCCAGCGCGCCAGGCGCCGCGCGCCCAAGGCAGTGGCGCTGCGGTCGATGAGGCCCAGGAGCGACCCTTTTCGCTTGCCGTCGCGCTGCGTGCGCAGGACCTCGAGGTTCGCCCGGGTCGCCTCGTCGAGCACCAGGGACGCGCCGGACTTCAGGAGGGAGAGCCCGCCGACGTGGCCCGCCGCGGAGCGCTGCGTGTCCTTGAGGTAGCGGAGCGCCGCGCCCGCCGCAGCGACCGCGCGCGAAAGGCCCGCCATCCCGAAGCCGTCGAGACCCGCCGTCCCGAAGTGCGCCGAGAGGAGCGCCTCGGCCCGCGGGGCCTCGAACGACTCGTCGGGCACGGGGGTCAGCGCCGCGGGCGCGCACGCCCGGGCCAGGCGCGCCGCGCGCTCGCCTTGCGCGGCGCGCTGAGGCAAAAGGACCTCCCGGGCGCCCGAGCGGATCGCCTCGTCGATGAGCAGGTCGTCGCTCTCGCGCTCTCCGGCGAAGAACTCGCCCGTCGACGCGTCCAGGAACGCGAGCCCTCCGCCCTCCTCGCCGAAGCAGACGGCGCACAGAAAGTTGTTGGAGCGGGCCTCGAGCAGGTCGTCGTCCAAGACCATCCCCGGCGTGACGACCCGGGTCACCTCGCGCCGGACCAGGCCTTTGCCCGGCTCTTCCATCTGGTCGCAGACGGCGACCTTCAACCCCGCCTCGACGAGCCGGGCGATATAGCCCTTGGCAGAGTGGTACGGGACGCCACACATGGGCACGCGCTCGTCTCCCTTGGAGCGGGAGGTGAGCGTGATCTGCAGGATCTCGGCGGCGCGGACGGCGTCGTCGAAGAACATCTCGTAGAAGTCGCCGAGCCGGAAGAACAGGATGGCGTCGGGGTTCTGGGCCTTGACCTCGAGGTACTGCCGCATCATCGGGGTGAGCGGCGCGGCGGGGATTGGGGCAGGAGCCGCCGACGAAGACTCGGGGCTGGCGGTATCGATGGCGCTGTCCGGCATCGCCCCTCGCTATACCACGGAGCGGGGCCGGGACCGCCCCTGAAGTCGGCTCCATAGGTTGACCCAACCGGCGAGCCCCGGGAGGAGCTGAGCGCCGGAGTGGGCAGCGCGAATCCTCAGGCAACTGACTTGCAACATGGGTCCAAGCAATCGAAACCCAGCTCCTCAAACCGGGCCTCAAGCGCCCCGAGTCCCCTCATTTTCTTGAATTCGACCTATTCCTTCGAAACAGGGTCGACATTCTTTCGCCGCGATGCCGCACGGGTGCGAGAAACACGCCTCACCACAGCACATTCGGGCCAGGTCTTCGCGCCGCCCGCGGACGCACAAGGCGCAACAGCGCCCTGCCAAATCAAGGCGCCGCGCCGAGAGATCCGGCGCGGCGCGAGCTACGACCTACGGAGTCTGGCCCGGGGCCGCGCGCCGCGTCTGCAGCTCCGCGCGCTCGATCCGCTCATGCGCAGAGGCCCGGAGCTCCGCCTCCTCCATGCGCCGAGCGCGGACGACCTCTTCAGTCGCCTCCGGGACGGCGACCGCGGCGTCGGCGGCCGCATTGACCGAACCCCGAGGCTGAGCCGGCGGGCCTTCGGCTGCGCTCTGCGAGGCCTGAGCGGAAGGCGACGGTTCGGACGTTGTGGCCGCCTCCGGCGCGCTCGGCCCATCGTCCGCGGCGCGGGCGTCGCGCGGCGGCGGGGGGGCCCCGCGGCCGCGCCGCTCCCGGTCCTCGTCGCGGGGGCGACCGTCTCGCGGGAGCTCGCGGCCGCTGTCGCGGCATCGGCGGAAGAAGTCCTCGTCCAAGTCGAAGACCTCGACCTGCGCCGAGAGAGCCCCGATGTGCCGCTCCATGAACCTCTCGGCGAGCGATTCGCCGCACAGGAGAACGACGACCAGCTTCTCCGCGGCCTGCGCCTCTTGGCGGGCGTCGCCGCGGGCCTCGGCCGGGCTGGCGATGAAGGCCAACTGAGCGCCCGCCTGGCTGGCCTCGCGGCGCAGCGACTCGACGTCGTCCCGGGTCACCTCGGGGCCGCCGCGGCGCAGCTGGATGGCCGTGCGCAGGTCCAGGAGCCCCTCGCGCTTGCGCGCGATGAGCACCACGCCGTCGCGCGCCCGCCGCACGAGCTTCAGGTCCTTGTAGCCGGACTGCTCGAGCAGGACCAGGCCCGCCTTCTCGAAGGCGCCCGCGTCCAGGTCGGCGAGGCGCCGGCGCAGCAGCCTCTGAATGTTCCTTCGCTGCTCGGCGACCTGCCCGAGCATGCGCACCGCGCCCGACCCGCGCAGCTCTTCGCGCCGGGGCGCCTCGAGGAGGCCCGCCCCTACCGCCAGGGCGGCGCCGCTCTCTTGCTCCGCGCTCGCGACCTCCGGTGGCTGGGCGCCGCGATCGAGCTCGACCTCGCCGCCCGGGCCCAAGAGGAACGCGGGGCGCCGGCCCGCCTCGGCGCGGCGCCGGTTGTCCTCGCGAAGCGCGTTGAGCAGCGCCTCGGCTCCGAGGTCCTCACTGACGAGCTCTTTGTCCCGGGCGGCGGCGGCGACGTCCACCGCAGCCATGGGCCCGCTGCCGTTCGCCGAAAGAATCTCGAAGGCCACTTCGGCCAGCGGCGGCAGCCGCCGACGCTGCTTGCGGCGCTCCTCCCAGTCCTCTTTGCGGCCCTTGCGCATCCGCTCGCCGCGGCCGGCGATGCGGACCTTGTCCGGCGAAGGGATGGGGTGGCGCTCGCGCGGCCGGAGCGGCGGCTCTTCAACGGCCTCGCCGTTCTCGACCGCCGGCTCGAGCGCCGCCAAATCCTCGGGCAGCCCCCAGTCCACCAGGCCGTAGGTCAGCTTGGCGGTGGCGACGATGCGGCGCTCGGTCCGGCGGCGCGCCATGGCGAGCAGCCGGCTCTGCATCACTTCTTCGGGCGATTTCCCGACGTGGCTGAGGAAGTTCTCTTTGAGGGCGATTTCGGTGATGGCGTTGACGTGCAGCGGCTTGCCTTCGCGCTCCAAGACGCGCACGGCGGCTTCGTAGAATGTCATCCAGATCCCTTGGGTGTTTCCCCTGGGCCTTGAGGGTTCGCCAAGCTCTAGGCCGGCGTCCCGTTGACGGGTGTGCTCGAGGCCACCTGGGCGTCGGTTGGGAGAGCGCTCGCGCTCCCGGGCTACCGGCGCCTTTAGCCGAGGTGGGCGGCCCCTCCTTCGCGCCTCGAGCCCCGCGCGGCGATGTGCCGCGAAAAAGCTTTTGAGCTCCGGCGTCCTATTGTAAGGCGGCGCTTCGCCGCCTCCGCGCGGAACGGAAGAACTCTAGATGCCGCCCAGGGCGCTGTCAATGGCGGACCCCACCGCCACACCAGAAATAAAGGTCCTCGATCCGGGCCCTTGCGCTCGTCCGCACGGACGGAGGACCCGAGAAGGGCCCACGCCGCGCGCGAGCCGTCCCTCGACTATCCTGTCCCGTATGATCCGCTTCGTCCCGGGCCCCAGCTGGAAGCTCAACCCCGGCTACGTCTCCGCGCTCCGCAGCCTCCGGTCAGGCGAGGCCGCTGCCCTGGGCGAATCGCCGGGGATTCTGGACGCGCTCCACGTCGAGGTCGACGGAGTGCCCATCGGGCGGAGCCTGGGGGAAGGCGACCTGTTCGCGGAGGTCGACGAGTTGGTCGCAGTCGCCCTGCGCCTCTGCCGCGAGCCGGCCGGGGGCGGGCAGATCGCCCTCGCCGGAGGGAGAGCGGAGCTGGTCTTGGGCCGCCGGGGGCCTCGCGCCTGCCTCGCCTTGGTGTCGCTGGGCCGGCCCGCGCGCCTCCTCTCGAGCGAGCTGGAGGTGGAGCTCCCGGCGCTGGCGCAGGCTGCGGCCGGGTGCGCCGAAGCGGTCTGCCGCGACCTGCGCGCGGTCAACCCGCTGCTTGCGGCGGCGCCTCTCTACCGCCGCCTCGCGCAAGGCGCCCAGGCACTGCGCAAGGCGGCGGCGCTCGCCTCGCCCCAGACCGCGCCGCCCGCCGCCTCCTCGCCGCTCGTGGCCGAGCACGCCGACGAGGCGCCCGCGGGCCCTGCCGTCCGGCTGGCGCTCGATGACCCGCATGGCCGCATCGAGGCCTACCGGGGCGGAGCGGACCTCTACGCCTTGCTCGCCCCGGGGCAGCTGGTCGTGGTCGGCCTCGCCGGCGAGGCGATCCGGGTCCCGGGCCCGCCGTTCCTGGCGCTCACCGAGCTCACACGGGCTGCGGGCGCAATTTTGGCGGCGGCCCAAGCCGGCGAACCGGCCCTCGACCTCTCGCTCCCCGGGTCCACTCGGCCGCTGTCCCTGTCGCTTGGCGAGCGCCCGAACGACGCGGCCGCCGCGGACCTGAATCCACTGGCGCTGGCGCGCGCCTTCGCGGAAGCGGCCCTCGACTTCGCCGGCACCCTCTGCGCCCGGAACGCCACGTTTCGGGAGAACCCCTATCTCCGCGCGCTGGCGGACGGCGCCCGCGAGAAGCTCGAGGCTTTGCGCGAGCTGCAGACCGGCGATTTGTTCGCAGAGCCGCAGGTGACGGCCCCGCGGCGCTCGCCCGCCCCGCCGCCTTCATCGCCCATCTCAGCCACCGGCAACCTGCGGCGCCTGCGCTTCGAGCTCGCCTGGCGGACGGCGCTCCCCGGCGGGCCGGCTCGAGCGCTCGCCACCTTTCGCCGCTCCGTCGTCGCGCTGGGCGAGCAGCACCTCGCGTTCCTCGAGCCCCGCACGGGAGCGCTGCTCAACAGCCTGGCCGGCCGCCCTGCCCTCGGCCCCCCGGGCGCTCTGCTCGAGCGCGACGGCCGGCTCGCGGGGCTCTCCGAGGCGGGCCGAACCCTCTGGCTGCGCGACCTCCCCGGGCGCGCGCCCGCTCGCGATCTCCAGAGCTGCGGCCCATGCCTGGCCGGGCCGGGCGGGACGGCCGCAGCCCTGGTGAGCTTGGGAGGCGGCCGCCTGGCGGCGTTCCTGGAGCAGACCGGCCGCCGCGCCTGGCAGATCGAGCCGCCGCACGTCCTCAAGATCCGCGCCGCGGCGCGCGGCGAGCGCGTCTACGCGGCTGCCGATACGGGCGTGCTCTACGGTCTGGAGGCCCGCAGCGGAGGCGTGGTCTTTCGGGTCCGCACCGGCGTCTCGTCGGAGGGGCCCCTCTGCCTCTCCGGAAGCGCGCTCGCCTTCGTCGGCCGGTCTCCGGTCGGGGCGCTTCGGCTCGTCAGCCTGGACAGCGGGACGGGTCGGCCGCTCTTCCAGGCCGAGCTCCCCCTCGACGAAGCGTCGGAGCTGTTGTGGTTCGCGGGCAGGTGGGTCGTGGCCGGCGCGCGCGGCAATGCCCCGGCGGCGCTCGGGTTCAGCCGCGCCGGGAAGCTCGCCTTCGAGGTCGAGCTCGAGCCCAAGTGCGGCGCGCCCGCGGCGGCCTGCCAGGGAAGGACTTTGGTCCTCTCGCTCCGCGACGGGTCGCTCTGCGCGCTCGCGCCATCCGGGCGGCGAGCGTGGAGCCTGGGCCCGTCGGGCGCCGAGCTGGCGCGCGCCGTGCGGCCGCTCCTCCGACGCGACGTGCTCCTCGCCCCGGCAGACCGCATTCGCGCCCTGTCGCCCGAGACTGGAGCGACCCTCGCGGAGCTCCCGCCGACGCCCGGCCTGGTCGCGCTCGCGGTCGGCCCCGGGCTCGAGGTCTTCGCCGCCGACGACGTCGGCGTCGTGACCGCCCTCCGACTGGCCACCCACCTCTCGGTGGTCGAATAGCGCCGTGCAGCCGCGCCTCGAGGTCGGCGACCTCTGAGGCGGCCCCTAGGCTACTTGTGCCGCGCCTTGGCGTCGGCCTGCGGCTCTTCTTCGCGCACCTGCTCCTGCGCCCCTTCCCACTTGACGCCCGGGGGCAGCCGCCACTCGGCGGGGACCGGCAGCTTCCAGACCGCCTTCGCCGCGGCCTCTTCGCCCGTCAGCACCGAGCGCGTCGCGAGGGCGAAGGTCAGCTCGGTGGTGACCACCTCGGCAGGGATCTTCGGAATCTCGTAGTAGCCCAGCACCGCGCCCGGCGGGAACTCCTCGATGAATCGCTCGGGATTCTCGACCTTGAAGGGGTCGCCGCTGGCGCGGATCTCGGTGATGGGCTTCTCGGCCGAATCCAGCCCCTGCACGACCATCTCGTGGAACGAAGCGCTCACCGACAGCTTGCGGAGCTTCACGCCGGCGGCCGAGTCGTCGACCCACTTCCGTTGAGCGCCCCAAAGGGCGAACGTGAGGCGCAGGCGAGGCTCCTTGGCGTCCGCCACGGGCTGCACATCGACGATGTCGAAGCGGAGATTGCGGTCGCCTCCCGAGAAGACCGGGTCGTACTTGCCCGTGCGCGCCGCGTCCCAGATGGACTTCACGACCTTGTAGCGCTCGTCGTACTGCGCGAGCTCTTGCTCTTTGAGCTTCTTCCCCTTGCGCTTCTCGGCCATCTCGCCTTCGAAGCGCTCGTAGTTTCTCAACGCCGGGAACCGGTTGTAGTGCTCGGTGAGATCCGCGAAGTACGCCTTGAGGACCGCGCGGATTTCGTCGTTGTACCGGGGCGGATCCGCGATGGCGCGCGCCAGCGCGTCGCGCTGCTCGAAGTCGCGCCGGATCCGCTCCAGGTCGAGCTGGTGCCTCAGCTCTCCGGACTGGGTCGTCCACCCGCGGTAGGCGAACACCCCGCCCGCGAGGGCGACCGCCAACAGGACTGCGAGCTTCACCATGGGATTGTTCATGCGAAGGCTCCCTCGGGCCGCCGAGGCGAAGGCGGCAAAGCGGACGAATACCGCAGTCGGACCGCGGCCTGCAATCGGCTGAATTCCAGGCGGATGCCTCGGGGGCGACCGCTGGACGAATCGCCCGATTCGGATGCTCCAGCGCTCAGACCTGGGTCGAGGCTAGCGCTGCGCGCTGGTTTGCGTCACCGGCACGCGCGCGACCACCCTCTCCCCGACCTCCAGCTCGCGAACGGAGCGAATGACCAGCGCCGCCGAGGCGGCCTCCTTCACGTCCACCACGACGATGGTGGCCACGTCCTCGGGCGGAAAGCGCTTCGGGTCGCCCTCGGTGGAGTCCAGCGGGTCGCCGCGGCGAATGACGGAGAAGAGGTTGCCCTCCTCCACTCCGTCCTTCGACCCTCTGTCGATGAACACGACATGGTGCTCGCCGATGAGCGGGACATTGGGGACCAGCGAAGCGAGGATGACGCCTTGGATGGAGCGGGTCGCGCTCTTGGCGATGACCTGCTTGTCGAAGCTGCCCAGCGGGCCGACGAAGTCGCCCCGCGCGATGTCGTCGAACGTCTGCTCGATGAGCCCGGTGACCATCCCGTCGCCGAGCGCCTCGATGCGCAGCGTGCCGACGATTCGGGTGAGATACCCGTACTTCTGCCCCGTGATGGGGTGCTTCACCTCGCTGCCCGTCCGGAAGATGCTGTAGCGCTCGCCCAGGCGGACCGCGCCCTTGTTCTTGAAGCGCAGGTAGACCTTGTCGTAGGTCGACAGCATCTCCTTCTCGGCCCAGGCCTTCTCGATAACGCCGGCGTCGTCGAGCTCGCGGCGGGTGATCAGACCGTCCTGCCGCAGGAAGGAGCGGCGAGGGGCCACGTAGCCGATCTTGATGCCCGCGGTGACCGCGACGACGTCGTCGTCCTCTCCAGACCTGAGAGACCCCATCGAGACTTCGCCCAGCTCATTCTGGGGAGCGTCGGCCGCCTCGACCTGGGCCGGCGCCTGTTCCGAGGACGGGTAGAAGCGGATCACGTTGCCCGGGTAGATCCAGTGAGGGTTTTCGATCTCCGGGTTGTAGGACCAGACCTTGGGCCAGTACCAGGGGTTGCCCAGGAATCGCTGCGAGAGGTCCCAAAGAGTGTCACCGGTGCGGACGGTGTACGTCTCGCTGGCCTGCTCCCGGCCTTGGCTCGTCTTAAGCTTGCCCCCGCCGGGGCTCACCGCGTCGGCGCCGTTCGACTCCGGCTCGGCTTCATTGGGCTCAGACTCCTGGGCCCCGGCGGCGAAGGAGTACAGCGCGGCCGACAACAGCGCCGCCGTGATTGCCCGCTTCATGAAGCCTCCTGACCCCTCGTGATGAGACGAACAGCCCGGTTCTCTTCGACGGCCGAGTGGCCCCTCAGGGCGCGCCGGTCGGCTCTGCGATGCTCTTGAGCTCCGCCTCGGCCACCTTGGCGGCTCGGCTCTTCGGGTAGCGGTCGATCACCTTGGCCAAGAAGGCCTTGGCGTCGTCCGGCTTCTTGAGTCGAAGCTCGCACTGCGCCAGCTGCACGGTGGCCTCGGGCGCCTCGGCGGCGGCGGGATAGTCGTCGCTGACGCGCTCGAGCACCGGCACGGCCGCGGCCGCGTCGCCGGAGGTGAAGAGCCCGACTCCGGCCGTGAAGAGCGCCGTGGCTGCCCGCTCGTCCCGCGGGTGGTGATCGGCGAAGGCGATCAGGCGGGCCGCTCCGCCCTCCACGTCGCCGGTGCGGATGGACTCCATGCCGGCGTCGAAGGTGCGCGCTTCGCCGTCGGAGGCCAGCGGGGCCTCGGGCTCGTCCATCACGGATTGGACGTAGGCCGAGTCGGGCTCCCGCAGCGCGATGGCGGTGGGAACGCGGGGCGCCCGGGCGCCCGGCGTCGGGCCGAGCTTGACGGTGGCGAGGTCCCTGGGGATGAGCGGCCCCGCTTCAGCCTCGGGCGCCCGCGGCCTCGAGGCCCGCTGCGACACCGCCCACCGAGACTCGAGCAGCTCGACCTTCCGCTCCAGCTGGACCTGTCGGCCGACGAGCGCCTGGATCTGCGCGCGCAGCTCCGGGTCGGGCGCGGGCTTCGGCGTCGCACAGGAGAGGAGACACGCGCCCGCGAGGAGCCCTGCACTCGGCAGGTGCCCGGGACCGGAGCGCGATCGTCGAGTCTCTCGCAAGGTCATCGCCGCGTTCAGGAAGGCTGCTGGGCACGCTCGCAAATCGCGAGAAACAAAAGAAGTTTCAGCGGTAAATGATAGGGCCCGCGAAAATGGAGTGTCAAGAAACCGGCCGGCGCGGCCGCGCCAGCCATTCGGTGCTCTAGAGCGCGACCAGCGAGAGGTGACGGCCCGTGCGCCCGCGGTCCCGGCGATGGCTGAAGAAGCGGCCCCCGTCACAGGCGGTGCAATGAGGCAGGACGTCGATGCGCTCTTCACCCAGCCCCGCCTCCAGGAGGGCGAGGCGGCACGCGGCCGCGAGATCCAGGTGGGACTTCCCTTCGACGACACCGCCGCCCACGACCGTCGGTCCGAAACGCTCGCGGAAGGTCGCCGCGACCTCCTCGCCCACCTCGTAGCAGCAGCTCCGGATGGACGGGCCGATGACCGCGAACAAGGCCGTCGCCTTCGCACCGAAGCGAGCAGCGAGCGAGCGAGCGGCGAGGCCGGCGATGGCCGCGGCCGCGCCGCGCCACCCGGCGTGGACGGCCGCGACGGCCCCGGCGTCTGGGGCATACAGGAGCACCGGCACGCAGTCCGCCGTGCGGATGCAGAGCGCGGCGCCGCGCTCTCGCGTGAAGAGCCCGTCGGCGTCGGCGAGCGCAGGCGACAGCGCTTCGCCGCCAGGGGCGCCCGAGACCTCGACCAGGCGGTCTCCATGGACCTGGTTGACGGTGACGAGCTGGCCCGGCGAGAGGCCCAGCGCGCCCGCCAGGCGCCGCGCGTTCTCCTCCACCCGCTCGCGCTCGTCGCCCACGGAAAGCCCGAGATTGAGCGACGCGTGCGACCCCTCGCTCACCCCACCGAGTCGGGTCGAGAAGGCGTGGCGGACCGGGAAGCGCTTGGAAGTGACGAACATGCGCGAAGCCTTTGAAGGCTCGATGCCGACGAGGCGACCGCCCACGCTCTCTTCGCGCGCGAAGCCTGTCAAGGGACCTTGGGCGAGCGGCCGGGCGGCGAAGCCCTCTTCCGGCGCAGCGCGTTGACAGTGTCGAGCGCCGGCAGCGAAAATCCGCGGCGTTCCCGGCATGCGCGCCCTCCCCTCCATGGATTCCGTCGGCCGAAAGATCGCCACGATGGTCGGGGTTCCGGTCCTCGCGGTGCTGATCTTCACCTTGGGGTACGCCTACCGGCGCACGAACCAGATCGTTCGAGCGAGCGCCGCGGAGCAGGCGGCGGCGGTGGCCGACCTCGTCGCGTCCACCTTCGCCGTGGCCGACGAGACCGCGGCCGACGGGGCCTCGCGCGCGCCGCTCGTGCATCACCACGCCGTCTCGGCGATGAACGGCGAGTCCCCCCTCTTCGAGAAGCTGAGCCTCTTGCGCGTGGTGGATCGCCAGGGAGTGGTCCGCTGGTCTCGCAACGTGGTGGAGCAGGGCCTGCCGCTCGCCGATGCCCCTCGCCTCCTCGAGGCGCCGCCCCGCGGCCGATCGGACGTCGCGACCGGCGAGTTCGTCCGAGCGCTGGGGGGCATGGCCTGCGCGCGCTGCCACACCTCGGGCGACCCGTTTCGCCTGGGCGCGGTCCAGGTCATGGTCTCACTCCCGGCGACCCGGGATGAGGTCGACGGACTGTTTCGCACCGTGTTCCTCATGGCCGCGCTGCTCATGGCGGCGCTCGTTGCCGCCAGTCTCGCCTCGGTGCAGAACGTCGTGGCCACGCCCCTGACGCGCCTGATCTACGCCATGCAGCGCGCCGAGGAGGGCGACGCGGTGGTGCGCGCCCGCGCGGCCTCCCGCGACGAGATAGGCCGGCTCACCACCGCCTTCAACTCCATGGTCTCGAAGATGACCGAGCTCAAGGTCGCGGAGAATCGAGACCTCGCGAGAGATGGAGGCCCTGCAGCGCGAGGTCACGCTCAAGGCGGAGCTCGAGCGCCAACACGCGGTGATCGAGGAGACCAATCGCGCACTGTCGCGCCGCGTGCGAGACGTGACCCTGCTGCTGGACATCGACCGGTCGCTCAACTCCACGCTCGAGCCCGAGGAGGTCCTGGGGCTGGTCACGGAGATGGTGGGGGTCACGCTCGGCGTGGACCGGGTGGCGGTGCTGCTCCTAGACGAGAAGGCGCAGCTGCTCCGGATGGCAGCGTCCTTCGGCTTCGAGGGCAACGCGGACCTCACCTGGCCGCTGGGCCTGGGCGCGTCGGGCATCGCCGCTCAGACGCGCGCGCCGGTGAGCATCAAGGACCTGAGCTCCGATCCGCGCCATGTCAAGGGGCCGCAGGACCCCGTGGGCGAGGGCTCACTCCTGAGCGTGCCCATGGTCTGCAAGGAGCGGTTGGTCGGCGTCCTCAACTTCACGCGCCACCAGCGGGACGCCTTCTCGGAGAACGACGCTACGCTGCTGCAGCTGGTCGCGAGCAAGGCGGCGATGGCCATCGTCAACGCCCAGCTCTTCTCGGAGACGGTGGAGCTCACGCTCACCGACGCGCTCACCGGCTCCTTCAACCGCCGCCACCTGACGGCGCGCCTCCAAATGGAAATCGCCCGGGCCAAGCGCTTCGGGACCGACCTGTCGGCGGCGATGATCGACATCGACCACTTCAAGCACCTGAACGACACCTGCGGGCACCCGGCCGGCGACGAGGTGCTGTGCGCGCTCGCGACGCAGCTGAAGAAGAGCGTGCGCCAGGTGGACACAGTGGCGCGCTACGGGGGCGAGGAGTTCATGATCCTTTTGCCGTCCACAGGGCGCGCGGAGGCGCTGGAGGTGGCCGAGAAGCTGCGCCGCGCCGTGGAGGAGGCGCCATTTCCGGGAGGCGCCCGGCAGCCCGGCGGGCGGCTCACCATCTCGCTGGGCGTCGCGAGCTACCCCGACGACGCGAAAGACCTGGGCGCGCTGGTGGACGCGGCGGACGCGGCGCTCTACGCCTCCAAGCGCCTGGGCCGAAACCGCGTCATTCTTTACGAGAAGGGCATGAAGGTCCACCCGGGGCACGAGCCCGCGGCGAAGGTCTCACCGCCGACGTCCTGAACGGGCGGGTGGCGAGCCCTGAGCTAGAACGTCAATCAGCTTGAAAGCCGTCGCGAGATGCGCAGCTGCGTCGCCGAGACTTAGAACCCCAAGGAGCGAGCAGCGCAGCGCTGCGGGTGGCAGCGCGAGCAGCTTGAGCGACGAGGCTTCCCGTCGCAGGGAGCCCATGCGCGTCGCAGCAGGCTCTTCAAACTGATTGGCGCTCTAGCCCTCCAGCTTGTCGAGCTTGTCGATGACCTCGCTCCAGTCGTCCTCGACGCTCTTCGCCCCGCCGGCCTCCGGCTTGGCCGCGCCCTGCTCGGCAGCCGCCGGCGCCGCAAGCTTTGCCGCCGCCGGCGCGCGCGGTGTTGCCGCCACTGGCTTTGCAGCCGCAGAGGAGCGCGCCGAGCCGACCTGGCCCGCTTTGGCCCTGAGCCGCGCGAGCTCGAGCTCGGCGACCTTGAGGGCCTTCGACTTCTCCTGCACCGAGGCCTGGAGCTTCTGAATCTCGAGCTGGCGCTGCTGCTCGCGCCGGTCGAGGTCGCCCTTGTGGCGCATGGCGAGGTCTTCGATCTCCCTGGCGTGCTTGGCGTCGAGCTCCTTGCGCTCGCGCAGGGCGGCCTGCAGCCGCTGGGTGGCCTCTGCGGCCCGCGCCTCCAGCTGGGTGATCTTCGCTCCGAGCTCTCGCTCCGCCCTCACCTTCGCGCCCGCAGCGCCCTCGACCGTCTGCTCGAGCTCTTGAATCCGCTTTCCGCGGGACGCCAGCTTCTCGTTCACGTCGCCTATCGACTTGGCCTTCTCGGCCTTGGCGGCGTCCACCGCCTTATCCAGGTCGCGGGCGCGCGCCTGTTCCTTTGCCAAGCGGCCCGCCCAGTCGTCGGCCTCGCGGCGCCGCTCGCCGCGCTCGAGGGACAGCGCCGAATTGAGCTCGGCGATCTTCCCGTCCTTCTGCGTGAGGCCCGCGGTCAGCTCGCGCCGCAGGTTCTCCTTCTCCGCGAAGATCTCGTCCACCTTCTCCGAGAGCTCGTCGGCTTCCGCGCTCTTGCCCTTGAGCTTCTCCCGCAGCTTCTCGGCCTCGGCGAGCAGCGCTCCGACCCGGGCGGCGGCGTCGCGCGTCGCGGAGTCGGCGCGCTGGCGGTCCGCGGCGAGCGACAGCTCCAGCGCCTTGATCTGGTCCGCCCGCGCCCCGAGCTCGCGCGCGCTCACCTCGGCCGCGCGGCGCGATTCGCTGGCACTCTGCTCGCGCTTGCGGCGCTCGTCGGCGAGCTCCTGGTTCTGATGGGCCAGGTCCTTCTGGAGCAGCGCCTCGCGCTGCCCGAGCTCGGCCGCCTGCGCCGCCGAGCGCTCCTCGAGGCTCGCGAGCTGGCCCTCGGCCTCGGCCACCTGCGCTCGCAAGTGCGAGAGCTCGGCCTCCCGGGTGCCGAGCGCGTTCTTGACCTCGGCGAGATCCGCCGACAAGTCGTCGCGCTCGCCGGTCGCCTGGCGCAGGTTGCCCTCGAGATCGTCGATCCGCGACGCCGCCGCGTGACCCTCGGACGCCCGGGCCTGCTTCTCCTGCGCGAGCAGACCCTGGACCCGCACCACCTCTCCCGAGAGCCCCGCCTCGCGCTGCTGAGACCCCTCGACCAGCTGCGCATGCTCCTTGCGCGCGGCCTCGAGCGCCGCCTTGAGCTGGCCGATCTCCGCCTCTCGGGCCTTGCGCGCCAGGTTCGCCTGCGAGAGCTGCGCGTTGAGCTCCTTCTCCCGCTCCGACGCCGCCTGCCGCGCCCCAGCGAGCTCTCCCTCGAGCGCGCCGATCTTCGAGAGCTGCGCGGCGATTTTCTCACCGAGCGCGGCCTCGCTGCGCTCCTTGTCGGACAGCAGCTCGGACTTCGCCTGCGTGAGCGCCTCGAGCTCGGCGCGCGCCTTGGCCAGGCCGTCGTCGCGCTCGGCGATGGCGTCCGCGAGCTCCCGCTCCCGCTGATCGGCGCTGACGCGCGCGTCGTCGAGCGTCTGCTCCAGCGCGGCGATCTGCCCCTGGAGCTCGGCCTCGCTCTGGGCCTTGGCGGCCTCGAGCTCGTGCTGCGAGCCCTCCAGCCCGGCGATCTGCAGCTCCCGGTCGGCCAGCTCCAGCGACAGAGCCTGCTCCCGCGCCGCGGCACCTTCCCTGGCCTCGTGCAGCGACTGGTCGAGCGACTGGACCTGCGAGGTGAGCTCGACCTGCAGGCGATCCTTCGCCTCCGAGAGCTCGCGCTGGGCCTGCTCCAGCGCCCCGATGCGCGCATCGCGCTCGCGCTCGCCCTGGGACTTCGCCTCTTCCAGGGCCGCGTGGCGCTCGTCCCGCTCGCGCTCTGCTTCGGACTTGGCGCGCTCCAGCGCGGCGTAGCGGCCGTCGCGCTCGCGCTCTCCTTCCGCCTTGGCGGCCTCGAGCTCGGCATACCGCGCGTCCCGCTCGCGCTCCCCGGCCTCCTTGGCGGCCTGGAGTTCGGCGCCGTGCTGCACCGCAGAAGCGAGCTCTTCGCGGGTGCCGTCGAGGTCCGAGCGGGTGGACTCGAGGTCCGAGCGGGTTGATTCGAGGTCCGCGTTGAGCGCGTCCACCTGGCCGTTGAGCTCGGCCTCCACCTGCTCGAGGTGCGTCTTGACCGCGTCGAGCTCGCCCTCCAGCTCGCCGATCTGGTTGAGGTCGGCGGAGATCTGCGCCGAGAGCTCGCTCTCGCGGGCGGCGAGGCGCTCCTGCTCCGCCGCGAGATCTGCGGAGAGCTTCTGGATGCGCTCGTCGCGCTCGGCCACGCGCTCGGAGTAGGACTGCCACAACCCGTCGCGCTGCCGCAGGAGGGTCTCGCGCTCGCGCTCGGTCTCCCCGAGCTCCTCCAGGGCCGCGTCGAGCTGGGCCCCGAGCTCGGCCGCGCGCTCCGCGGTCTCGGCGCGCTCGGCGGTGGCCTGAACCGAGAGGAGCCCGTGCTGCGCCTGAGCGTCCTTCAACG
Organism: uncultured delta proteobacterium; assembly: GCA_963772225.1. GTDB lineage: Bacteria > Myxococcota > Myxococcia > Myxococcales > UBA5297 > CAVYWD01. The sequence goes on from CAVYWD010000002.1 coordinate 851,589, forward strand.
CGCGCGCGAGCTCGCCGAGCTCGAAGTCCTTGGCGGAGATGACCTGCTCGAGCTCGGACTCGGACTCCAGCCGCTCGCTCTGCGCCAGCGCGAGGCGCGCGTCGCGCTCCCCCTGCAGCCGCGAGAGCTCGCCGCGCAGGGCGGCGAGGTCGCAGAGGTGCCCTTCGATTTCGCTCTCGCGCACGGCGACCGTGTGCCAGAAATCCTTCTCCCGCATCTCCGCCTGGAGGGTGTCTCCTCGCGCCTGCTTCTCGAGGGCCGCCTGCTCGGCCCGAGCCGCCTCGAGCTCTTGGCCGCGCGCGCCGAGCTCATCCTCGCGGCCGTGCAGCTCTTTCTTGAGGAGGTTGATCTCCTTCTCTTTGCCGGCGACGACCTCGATGAGCTCCTTCTCCTGCGAGAACTTCTGCAGGAGCAGGTCGTCGATGGCGGCCCCGTGCTCCTGCTCCTTGTGCACGAAGGCCTGTTGGGCCTCGTTGAAGCGCTGCAGAAGTTCGTCGACTTGCTTGCGGACGCCCTGGATCTCCAGGTCCTTCTCGTGGAGCCGGTCGTCCAGCACCAGGAGCTCCCGCTCGCGGCCCGCCCAGACCTCGCTGATGCGGGCGATCTGCGCCTCGCGGACCTTGACCTCGTCGCGCAGGAGCTGGAGCTTGCCTTCCGGGCTTCCGAGCTGCTCTCGCCGCACCGGCGGGCGCCGCGTTTGGTTCTTCGCCTCGGCCAGGAGCTCGGCCTTGCGGTCGGCGATGGAGCTGAAGCACCGCTCCAGAAACTGCCGGTCCTCGTCGGTGATGGCGCTCTTGCGCTCGCGCTTGGGGACCGGCGGGGGCCGCGTCGGCATGCGCGGCGGCGAGACCGGCAGCTTCTTGGTCGTGGCCTTCTGGGCCGCGTCCGGGTCCGACGCCTGTTGGAACGCCGCGTCGACGTCGGCGTCACCCTCCGGTTGGGCGGCCGCCTCCAAGTCTTCGCCGAGCTTCGGCAGCGCCGCCAAGAGCCCCGTGGCAAGCTCCTTGAGCACGCCCATTTCAAAGGGAATGCCGAGGTAGGCGTCGGCGGCGTTGGGGCTGGCGCGATGCCGCTCGAGGGCATCGCGCCCTGCCTGGCTCATGAGGATGACGGGGAAACGCCCGTAGCGGCCCTTCTTCAGGACGCCGCAGAACGAGAAGCCGGGCGGGTCGGGCAGCTCGGCGCGCAAGACGACCAGGTCGGGCCGGCGATTCTCCAGCTCCCGCTGCGCCTCCGTGGCGTCGTGCGCCACCGCCGTCTGGTAGCCGCCTCCCCTCAAGGCCGCGGCGATGGAGAGCGCGAGGTCTTGCTGGTTGTCGACGATGAGGATTCGGCGTGGGTCCATTGCTCGGGCTCGGCTGTGGAGCGCCCTCGAAAGCCCCCTGGAGTGCCGTCGTGAAGGCGCAAGTTGCCAGAAACTGAAGACAAGTCATCCTAGCACGCGCCTCTTCGGCGGCCAGTCTGCGTTCACCGATCGCGGCCGTTCTTCGGCGACTCCCCGACACCCTCTTCGGGTGTGCGCGCCTTCGCCTGGCCGACCCAATGAAGCGCATTGCCCCCTTTGTGGGGCATTCGCACGGCGAACGGCGCGTAGCCGAGCACCAGGTGGCCCGCCCACTCCTCGGGGGGCGGGAGGCCGCTGAGCGGGGTCGAGCCGCCGGGAGGCGTGGGCGCAGCCAAGGCGGAGATGGACTGGGGCGGTGCCGCGGGCGCGTCGGCTGGCTCAGGGGCACGAGCGGGCCGCTCGCCGCTCGGCGCCACACCGCGCTTTGGGCCGCCGCCGCTCGCGGCAGTGGCCAAAGCGTAAGCGATCGGCTCGAGGTCCTCGGCGCTCACCTCGATGGGTCCGTCGAGGCGCCCGAGCGACGGGGAGGCAGCCGCCTGCTCCGGCAGGCGGGCCGGGCGCGTGGCGGTCTCTGCCGCCACGGCCGGCGGGCGCGGTAGCGCGCGGCCGCCTTCGGTGTCCGGCGCACCCTGCGCCGCGGCGGCGCTCTGGGCCAGGGCGCCCTCGGTGCCTGCCTGGCCGACGAGCGTGGGCCCCTCGCCAAGCTCGCCCGCCTCCGGAGGCGCCGGCGAGCGGAAGGCCTCCTTGGCATCGCCGAGAAGCCCCGCATAGAGCTCGACGAGCTGCGGCCGGCCGCGCTCGGACCCGAGGCGTTCCGAGGCGAGCGCGCGCGCCCGGGCGCCCATGGCCGCGCGCCGGGGCGGGTCGTGCGCCAGCTCGACCAGCCGCTTCGCGAGGTCGGCTTCCTCGCCGGCCTTGAAAAAGGCCGCGCACCGTTCGTCGCAGAGCTCCCGGACGATGGGCAGGTCCGAGGCGACGACGGGCCGCCCCGCGGCGAGATAGTGGGCAATCTTCCCGATGGGCGCACCCTGGACGGCGTTGCGCTCGCCCTTCTCGAGCGGAGCGGCGCCCAGGTCGAACTGGCCGAGAAAGCTCGGCAGCTCGTCGGCGGGCACGGGAGGCAGGAGCTCTACCAGCCCGGTGAGGCGGCGGTGCCGGATGGCCTCCTCCAGCTGCGGCCGCACCGCGGGGTTCTCGGGCCCGACGATGGCGAGCGAGATAGGCGCGTTCTTGGCCGCGACCGCCGTGGCGAACACCAGCGTGCTCAGGCCCTGCCACGTCTGCTGCCCGCCCAGGTAGACCACGCGCATGGGAGTGCGGTCGGGCGGGGGGATCTGCGCCTTGGCGTACGGCTGGAGCTCGACCTGCGTGGGGACGACGGCCATCCGGTCCCGCGACACGCCGAGCCCTTGCAGCATGCGAGCGGTCTGCTCGGAGCCCACGACCACGGCGTCGGCGTTCATCAGGCAGAAGAGCTCCAGGCGCCGGAGGCGGGCCATGAAGCGCCGGTCGCCCTCGAGGTGCGGGTGCGTGTAGCGCAGCTCCACCGAAGGCAGACCCGCGACCTCGTAGACGACCTTGAAGTTGTGCTGGCGCTTCAGCTCGCAGATCGGGTAGCCGCCGAAAGGGTCCGTGAAGTGGACGAGCTGGTATTCCTCGCTCTCGAACTGGCGCCGGACGGCGCGCTCGAAGGCCAGCGCCCGCGCGGGGATCTCCCCGAGGCCCACCGGCACGCGGAGCAGCCGCATCCCGTGGACGCGCTCGATGTGCGCGAGCTCCGGGGTCTTCAGGGTCAGCCCGTCGGCCACCGCGCGGCCCTCGAGCGCCCGAATGTACCCAAGAGCCCGGGCGCTGGATCCCGTCGGCGCCGGGACCACGTCGAAGCTACAGTAGAGGACCTTCGGCAGTTCCCCGCTCACAAAGCCTCGCGATTCCCAGTGAAACGCGCCTGGCGAAGGCTGCGCATGAGCGCATTCGTAGCGCGAGAGATGTCGGACGCACAACTGGGGGGAGAGACAGGCGGGGCCGGGCGGGCTCTCCCGACCTTGACCCGGCAAATCCTATGGCTTAGAAGACACACGCAATTTCCCTCGCGAGCAGGACGGCCGCCCGGCTGCGGGAGGTTCCCATTCTTCGAGAAGCCATCGGTTGGCTGCGAGCGGGTGCGGGGGCGAGCGTGGCGGATCTGAAGACCATGACCGTGCGCGGCCTTCGCGCCCTGGCCAAGAAGCACCTCGGCCCCGGATTCAACAAGCTCAAGACCAAGAGCGAGCTGGTCGCTGCCCTCTCCGAGGTGCTGATGGGGCCCGAGCCGGAGGCGACTCCCAGCGCGGCCTCGCCTGCGCCAGAGCCGCTCGAGGAGGCGTCTCGCGCGCCCGCCGAACCGGGCCGGCGGCCGATTGCGCCCGGCGAGAGCGCGCCCACCGAGCCCGACCCGGAGGGTCACCTCGTGGCCCGCGTCGCTGGAGAGCGAGCGGTCCACGCGTCCGATTTGCCGCTGGTCGAGGAGAAGGTTCCGCCGTCGTCGCCTCGCCCGCCCGAAGGATATGACGAAATGCTGGGCGAGCTCCCCGACGGTTACGGCGAAGATTCCATCGTCCTCTTGGCCAAGGACCCGCGGTCGCTCTACCTGTACTGGGACTTTAGTCGAGAGACCGTGGAGCATGCATTCGCCTGGATGCCCGGGCTGCACACCAAGGTCCGCCTCTACTCCGACAACGTGCTCGATCGCGAGGTCGACTTCGCCCTCGAGGCGCGCAGCTGGTACTTCCACGACCTCGCGCCCGGGCGCACCTACCGCGCGGAGCTGACGAGCCACGCCATCGACGGGCAGGTCCGGCGGATCGGCGGGGCCTCCAACGACGTGAACCTCCCGCCCGAGGGCCCGTCGCCGCAGGTGGAGGATCGCTTCCTGCGAATCCCCTGGGAGGTTCCGACCCCGGTCTTCGCCGACGCCGTCCGGCGCGCCGAGCCCGCGCGCGAGCGCGAGCCAGAGTCAGCGCCGCTCGAGCCCGCGCCGTTCCCCGAGGACGCCCGCATGGCTCTTTATCTGCAATCGGGCGGTTCCGGCCGAGCCCTCGACGCGCCGGACTTCGCACGGCTCATGGAGGCGTTCGGGCCCTACCCCGCCGCCCTGTCGCTGCCACCTTCACCCGAGGCGGAAGGCTTCGCGGCGCCAGCGGGCATTGGCAGCCCGACCGAGGGCGCCGAGCTCCCGCGGACGGCGCCGCCCGCGCCGAGCGCCCTGGGCGCCATGCCCTGGAGCGCTTCGATTCCGCCTTGGAGCGGCACCGTGCCTCGGCGTTGACCTTCGGCCCGGCCTCCAGCCGCTTCGCTTGGTCGAGGAGCAAAGCGAAATGCAAGGTACCCTGGCGCTCGTCCTTCATGCGCACCTGCCGTACGTGCGCCACCCCGAGCACGAGGACTTCCTCGAAGAGGACTGGCTCTACGAGGCCATCACCGAGACTTACCTACCGCTCCTCGACGTCTTCGACCGCCTGGCGAGCGACGACGTCCCTTTCCGCGTCTCGGTGAGCCTGACCCCACCGCTGGTCTCCATGTTGCGGGACGAGCTCTTGATGGGCCGCTATGAGCGGTGGCTCGATCGGCTGGTGGAGCTCGCGGAGAAAGAGGTCCAGCGGACCGCCAAGGACGCCTCCTTTCACCCGCTGGCCAACTTCTACCGCGACCGGTTCGTGGCGGCGCGCACGGCGTTCGTGGACCAGCACAAGCGGGACCTGGTGGGCTCCTTCCGCCGGCTCCAGGACCACGGCTGCCTCGAGATCCTCACGTCGGGCGCGACGCACGCCTACCTGCCGCTGATGCAGGTCTACCCGGAAGCGGTCCGCGCGCAGATCACCGTCGCGGCCGCGCATTACCGGCAGACGTTCGGGCGCGACCCGCGCGGCATCTGGCTCGCCGAGTGCGGGTACTACCCAGGCCTCGAGCGCGTCTTGTCGAGCGAGCGGATCCGCTACTTCTTCGTCGACAGCCACGGGATTCTCGACGCCTCGCCCCGCCCGCGCTACGGCGTCTACGCGCCGGTCTATACGCCGTCCGGCACGGCGGCGTTCGGGCGCGACCCAGAGTCGAGCCAGCAAGTCTGGAGCAGCGAGATTGGCTACCCAGGCGACTTCTGTTACCGGGAGTTCTACCGGGACATCGGCTACGACCTCGACTTCGAGTACGTGCGCCCGTATGTCCAACCCACCGGGGCGCGCAAGAACACCGGCATCAAGTACTACCGAATCACCGGCAAGACGCCTCAGAAGGAGCCCTACGATCGGCAAGTGGCGCTGAAGCGCGCGGACGAGCACGCGGGTAACTTCATGTTCAACCGCGAAAAGCAGATCGAGTACGTCGCCGCCACCATGCCCGGGCGCAAGCCCATCGTCGTCGCGCCCTACGATGCCGAGCTCTTTGGCCACTGGTGGTTCGAGGGCCCGGAGTTCCTCGAGGCGCTCATCCGCAAGGTCGCCACCGAACAGAAGGTCTTCCGGCTGGGGACCTGCTCCGAGTTTCTTCGCGAGAACCCAGAGAACCAGCTCGCCACGCCGCCGATGTGCTCGTGGGGGGCGGGCGGCTACTCGACCGTTTGGCTCGACGGCAACAACGACTGGATCTACCGGCACCAGCACAAGGCCGCCGAGCGGATGATCGGCCTGGCCCGCGACTACCCGGACGAGGGCTCGGGGCTGCAGCGGCGCGCCCTCAATCAGGCGGCGCGAGAGCTGATGCTCGCGCAGGCCTCCGACTGGGCGTTCATCATGAAGACCGGGACGATGGTCGAGTACGCCATCCGGCGGACCAAGGAGCATGTGCTGCGGTTCAACAAGCTCCACGATCAGAATCCGCCTGGGCGCCATCGACGAGCGCTGGCTCGATTACGTCGAGAATCGGGACAATCTATTTCCCGAGCTCGACTACCGGGTCTACCGGCCGACCTGAAGTGCCCTCGGCGGCTCAGCCGTCGTCAAGGAGGTCCTTCTATGAACGAGCGCATGACCAAGCTGGAGATCCGCATCGCCTTCCTGGAGAAGACCCTCGAGGATCTGGACGGCGTGGTGCGGGACCTGAGCGCGCAGCTCAACGCCCTACGCCGCGAGGTGAAGAGCGTGCGCGAGGAGAGCGTGCCGAGCGAGCTGTCGTCGCCCGAGGCCGAGGTGCCGCCGCACTACTGAGCTTCACCGGCGCTCACGGCGGGGTGCCGCGAAGGAGCGCGCCCCGCTCACCCCCCAGCCAGACCTCGCCGCCCGGCAGCCCGCGCACCGCGCGCAGGCCGCGCGCGAGCCCGGGGTCCTGGGGGGTCCAGGTCACGCCGTCGAAGTGGACCAGGAAGCTGCTGCCGTCCTCCAGGTCGCCGGCCGCCCAGACGTCGCCGAACCCTGAGCCCCAGAGCGAGCTCACCCGGGCGACCGACAGGTTGCCGGGCCGGTCGAAGGCCTCGAAGTGCTCTCCGTCGAAGTGGAGAATCCACCGGGCCTCTCCGCCGACGAAGAGCTCGCCGTCGGGGCTCGCCCACGCCGCGGTCCAGGCGGCCTGCCTCAGGTCGTCCGCCGCCGGGTCGAGCACCGTGCCGACGCCGCCCGCGACTTGGACGATGACGTAGTCCCCCGCGGCGAAGAGCGCGCCCTGCGAGCAGGCCAGGGCGCGCAGGCTTCCCGAGACGCTGCTCACCGCTTCGAAGGCGCCGCCGGCTCCCAGGACCGACAGCCCGCTCGCGCCCGCGACGTAGAGCGCGCCACCGCAGCTCGCGACGTCGTCGAGCCCGCTCGCGGGGAGCCCGGCCGCCGCGGCCGGCGCCCACGCTCCGGACTGGTAGACGAAGGCGCCTCCCGACCCCACCGCCCACAGGTCGCCGGCGCCGTCGGCGGCAATGCTCGCCAGGCGGCCCTTGAGCGCGCCCGCGCCGTCCATGGGCGCGAAGCGGCCGTCGGCGCCGCGCGCGAGCACCGCGGGCGAGACCGACGAGCAGGCGGAATCGGCGCAGGTATTCGCCGCGGCGTAGACGCGCGCGGAGTCGAGGACGGCGAGCGCGGCCACGTCCGCCGACGGGCCCTGGGACTTCGAGGTCCACGCCGAGCCGTCGAAGTGCCAGACGGCGCCGCCCTTCCCCGCCGCCCAGAAGTCCGAGGCCGAGCGACCCCAGAGAGCGTAGACGGGGTCCGCGCCGAGCGCGAACGGCTGGAAACCCTGCCCCGCGTCGAGCAGCACCTGGGCCGTGCCGTCGCCCGCCGCGCCGGCGACCGCCACCGCGTCCGGCGACGCGCCCACGGCCGTGAACGCCAGCGCGACCGGGGTCGAGACCGCCGACCAGGCGCCCTGGACAAAGTGGCGCACGGCGCTCGCGCTCACCGCGTAGGCCTCGTCGCCGCGGACCACGGCATTCAGCTGGAGCTGCGTCAGGGGCGTGAGCGCCAAGTCCACCCAGGCGCCCTGGCTCCACCGATAGACCGAGCCGCGCGCCCCCACGACCATGGGCTCGTCGGCCGCGGCGCCGACGGCGAGCAGGTCCTCCGAGAGCGGGCTCGAGGCCGCCGCCCAGGAGCTCGCCGAGAGGTCCAGCAGCGCGAGGTTCGGCCCAGCGCCCACCGCCATTCCCCCTGCCGAGCCGAGCCAGATCGAGAGCAGCTCGGTGTCGGCGACGGCCGCCGAAGTCGTCGAGGCCAAGGCGACGGTCGAGACGATGCCCTGGCCGCCCGAGCTCCCAACGGCGACGACCTCTTCGGAGTCGACGGACAGGTCGTGAAACTCGGTGCCGGCCTGGGCCGCGAGGGTCGTCCAACCCGCCGCGCCGAGCTCGGCTATCTGCCCGTTGGCACCGGCCACGACGAGCCGGGAGGCGTCGCCCTTGACCGCGAACAGGTCGTTCGCGCCCGGCAGCGGATTCGCGAAGGCGAAGCTCTTGGGGTACGGCGATATCCCAGTGACCTTGAGCGTCGCCGCGCCCTGGGCCGCGCCCGAGCGGGCGACGACGGTGGAGGTCCCGGCGCGGAGCGCGTGCGCCAACCCGGCGGCGTCGACGGAGGCGACCTTGGCGTTGCCGACGGACCAGGCGACGGGCGCGTCTGCCATGACCAGGCCGTCCTGGTCTCGCACGACTGCGGCGAGCTGGGCCGTCTGGCCTTCGCGGACGGCGACCGCGCTGGGAGTGACGGCCACGGCCGTCGCCACCCGCCCCTGCGGCGCGGTCGCGAAGAAGGTGCCCAGAGCCAGGGCGTCGCCGCTGACCGCCGCGGCGCTCGGGTCCACGGCGATGGACGACAGCCGCTCGACGGCGCGAGACACGCCGGTGCGGCGCAGGTCGCAGAGCGCGGCCGCGACGCCCGCGGGGACCTTCGCCGGATCGTAGGCGAGCGTCACGGTCACGGGGACGAGGAACGCGGTGCGCTCGGGCGTGATCAGCGCGACTCGGCTGACGAGAACCCGACCCGACACGTCGGTGGCGCCGGTGTCGGAGACCGCGATCTGGAGGTTCACGGTGGACGCGAGCGCGCCCTGGGGGACGAAGAGCGTGACGCCGTCGCCCTGCACCGTGCCGCCGGCCGGGCCGATGGTCGTGCCCGCTGCGGGCGGCGCCGACTTGTGGCAGGCCGCGAGCAATGCGCCCGCCGCAACCAGCGCCGCCGCGGCCGCGCGCTGCCCGCTACCGCGCATGGGGCACCGCGAGCTGGAGCTCCCCGCTGAGCCAGGAGAGGCGATCGGCCGAGGCCTTGGGAACGGCGACAGCGTGGTCGGCGTCGTAGAAGCGCCGCTCTTTGCGCCCCACCGCCGCGCCCAGGAGCACCGCGGTGTCGGAGCGGGACACGTAGGCGTCTCGCTCGCCGAACTGGAAGAGGATGGGGCTCTGGATGCGGCGCACGTAGTCGGTCAGCTCGAGGGCGGCATTCTGGCGAAGGTAGGACGCCTTCGACGCCGGCTGGCGGTCGAAGAAGGCCCAGTCGCTCAGGCTCGAGGCCGCGGCGATGAAGATGTTCGCGCGGGTCCGACCGTCGACCCCCGCGGCGATCATCGCGTACATAGCGCCGTAGTCGTGGCCGACCAGGCCGATGCGCGCCGGGTCGACGCCGGGCTGCGCCGCGAGCAGGTCGAGCGCGCGGCGCAGCGCCACCACCTGCCGAAGCGAGCGCTCGTAGTCGTCCTCAAGCACCCGATTCTCGTACCAACCCGGCAAAGACCACATCGCGTCGACGAGGAGCGACACCGCGCCTTTCGAGGCGAGGGCCACGGCCTCGCCCAGAAACTCGGTCCGGTTGGTCGTCTTCGGCTCGCCGAGCCAGTGCACCCAGAGCACCGCGGCGAAAGGGCCCGGGCCGGAGGGCTGAACCAGGTAGGCCTTCACCGGCGGAGCGCCGGGCAGAGGCGAGAAGAGAACGTCGCGGACGACGGCGTCCCCGCGCTTCTCTCGCCCCACCTCTCGGAGGTCGAGCGGCGCGCGGCGGTCGTAGTCGAAGAGCTCCGCGGGACCGCCCGCTGGGACCTGAGCGGCGGCCCGCGGGGCGCCCAATCCGAGCATCGCGACGAACGTCACCCAGGCAAACCAGCGTCGTCTCACGCGCGCTCCCGAGCTGAGAAGAAGAAGCTGATTCTGCCTCAGGAACGGCCGAGATTCGAGCGCTCCTGAGCCCGGGGCCACGGCGCCGGGGCGATTGGCCCTCGGTCCCTTCTTTGTACACTCGAGGGCGAGGCTCCTCGAGAACATCGCGACCCGGCGCCACCGGAGGCCCCGTCGGCGGCGGCGCCCTCCTTCAGGTCGCCGTCGGGCGGACGGCCTGGGGCCAAAACGCGTCCGGCACGCGATGACCCGAATTGGCCGAGCGGCACTTCTTAAAGAGGTCGGCCATGGTGCTTCTCCGTCTGCCTTGGGCGGGCAAAGCTGGAGCGAACCAGGGCGCGACGGCTTCAAACTCCTCGTCTTCAGACGAAGCCGACCACTGAAGCCTGAAGTCCGATCGTGCTTCCGCTCGGAGCCAAAGCTTTTCGCCGAGCAGCTCAGGAGGAGTGGCCATGGGTTGCGTTTCTCGAACGTGCCGCCATCTCGCAACGGCTTCGATGTTGGCCCTTGCCGCCTGCTCTATCGGAGAGAACGACACGCCCGACGCCTCGAACGCCGGCGGCAGCGATGTCGGACATGGGGACGCTGGGAACGGCAGCGATGCGTCGAACGTTCGAGACGCCTCGATCAGCGCTGACGCGTCGAGCGCTACCGACGCCTCGACCGGCGGCAACGATTTCGGCAACAGCGACGCCTCGACCGGCAGCGGCGCGGATGGGGCGACGGCGAATTCATGCGTCGGCAAGGCGTGGACCACCGCCGATCCCACGGCCGCGGGACCATTCCAGGTCGAGTCCGACAAGAACGTCGGGCCCTTGGCGGGCTATATTCCTGATCCGATCTACGGGAACGAACAACAGCGGTTCAACGTCTACCGCCCAAAGAACCTTGCGACCAGCGGGTACTGCCACCCAATCTTGGTTTGGGCGAACGGTCACACGGACAATCCCGAACCGAATCCTCCGCTGTGCGTCGTCGACGCCGCCACCGGGAAATGGTGTGGAACGTATCCGGGGATAATCAATCAGCTCGCCTCGCACGGCTTCGTCGTGATCGCCTCCCTGAGCACGACGACCTCGAGGGGCGACCCCCTGCCCACGATCGTCGGCTTGAATTGGTTGCTCGCACAAGCGGAGGATCCGACGAGCGCCTACTATCATCGCCTCGACACGGCCCACATCGGCGCTCTCGGCCACTCCGAGGGCGGGATGTCGACCTGCATGGCCGGATCCGACCCTCGTATCTCGGCCATCGCGACGATCAGCGGCACATCGGCGATCTCCGGCCTTCACGGCCCGGCATTGTTCTTCTGCGGCGCGAAAGACACACTCGCGACCTGCGACGGAATCGAGAAGAACTTCAATACCGTCACGGACCAACCTGCGATTTTCATCGACAATCTGTCCGCCGACCACGGCAGCTGGGAAGGCCAAGGCACCCAGGGTCCCGACATCTCCGGGATGACCGCCTGGTTCAGGACTCACCTGATGGGTGACACCGAGAATCGAAAGCGGTTCTACGGCTCAGGCTGCACGTTCTGCTCCGACAACCGCGTCAAGGTCATGCAAAACAGTCTCATGACTCCGTGATCGAAAGCCGGTATCGGCTGTACTCGGACGAGGAAGTCAAAAGGCTCGAGCAGATCTGCGCTCTTGCGGGAAGCGGGCCTGCACCGCGAAAAGATCCTTCCACTCGACCTGAGCGCCGACAGCACACCAGCGGTCGCGCCCCGGTGCCGACCGCGTCAGGGATAACGTCATCGTTGGTGCCGTGGAAGTGGAGCGCCGGCATCTGGATCTTCACGCCCCCGACCTTGTTCTCCTCGAGGCACTTCTGCCACGCCGGCGTCGGGCGTGGGTCGGTGGTTCAGAAGTCCTTCGTGGAGTGGTAGGCGTAGTCGGTGCCCAGCAGATCGAGCAGACAGCCGTTCTTCGTGTCGGCGGCGTCGAACAACGCCTTGCCCACGCTGCTCAGGTTGGAGTCGAGGTCGAGCTCCGGGTATTCGGCGTCGAGGCCGGACGAAGCGGCGGCGACGAAGCCGTAGTACAAAGTACAAGCCCGCCTTCGTTGGCGTCGGCCACGGCGTCGAGGTCGGCGTCGACGCCGCCCGCGGCCACGCCTCGCCAGTCGAGCTCGGGCGCGTAGGTCGGCGCCGCCTCGGCCGCCTCAGCGCCCGCGCCGCCCCCCTGCGAATAGCCGGAGATCGCGACGGGCCCCTTGGCGTCGAGCCCTGACCCCGGTAGCCGCACGGCGGCGCGCACGGAGTCGAGGACGGGGCGAGCCTCGGACAGGTTGACCGCTAGAACTGCGTGATGAACTGCCAGGTCGGGTCGATAGCCCACGACCTCGATTGACCTGGGTCCATGGGCCGGTCGGTGTGCCCTCCGTTATGCGTATCCCACCTGACGGGGTAGTTGCTCGGACATTGGTAGTCGTAAGCGACATGGGTATTGGAGGTCGCCTCGGGCACGTTGGCGGGCACGGTGCAGCCATTGTTCTTGACGAATCGATCTTTGGATTCGCGTCCCGAGCTGAAAGGGCAGGTGTTGTCCGACGTGCCGTGCACTCCCATATACGCGAGGGGCTTCCCTGTGTTGGGCGGGAAATAGATGTTGTAGTCGGCCGTGGCGTACACGACGACGCCGCGCAATATGTCTTGATGAGTCTGAGCGAGCGCGTTCGTGTACATCGCCCCAAAGCTGAACCCGACGGCGAAGACCCGCGAGGTGTCGATGCAGAGGTTCGACTCCACCAGCTTGGCCAGGTCTTCGAAGAATAGGTGGTCTTTGTTGTCGCCGCCTCTCCAAGGGGCTCCGTCGGTGTAGCCCTGGGGCGCGACCCAGATGGTGGTGTCCTCCGTGTCGAGCGGTTTGAGCTGGTACCAGTCGTCGGAGTTGACGGCGTTGTCGCTTCCGCCCATCCAGTGCATGCCGAAGACCAGTCGATAGGGCTTGCTCTGGTCGTAGTTGGACGGAACGGAGACGATGTACTCTCGATCGAGGCCGGCGCTCGTCATTTTGTAGGTATTGGTGCCGCTCTTGATCATCGAGAGGGCCTTGCCGCAGCCGTCGCTTGGAACGGCGGAATTCTTGAGGGGATATCCGTTCGCCCCGTCGCCGTTGGACGCATCGGCGCTCGAACCTCCATCCCTCGACCCGCTGTCGCCCAATCCGCTGTCGGCGTGGCTGGAGGCATCGCCGACCGCCGCGTCGCTGCTCGAGCCGCTGTCGCCGGACCCGCCGCCGTTGCCGTCTTTCACTGAGGCGTCGGCGGTCGCCCCGTCGGCGCCGCTTTTGCCTGCGTCGACCGACGGATCGGGCGAGTCTTCCGAAAGCGGGATGCAGGCGGCCGCGATGAGGAGCGACCCCAGCGCCAAACACTTCAGCGGCCTTCGCCGAATCGCGCCGTTCATTCCAGATCCTCCACGTGAGCGCCAAACCGCGGTGCAGCTCGGAGCAGCGAGCCGAGCTGTCGGGTTACCGTTCGCATTCGCCCTTGAGGCTGTAGTGCACGAAGTGCGTTGTGAGTAAGAGGGCCGTCCGCCGGATTCGGGTCAGCGACCCTCGAGAGGCGCCTGCGTGAGGACGATGTCTCGAGCTGGCCCGGGAAGAGCACCGAACGCCGAATTCTGGGGTGGCATTGTCCAGGAAGCCCGTTGCATCGCAGCTCCTTTGCAGGAGCCCGAACGGCGCTTATTCAACTGCCGGAACAGCACCTGTTGATGCGCGGCAGCCGCGACTTCGAGAGCGTCGAGGCGCACGAGCGCTCGATGCAGCAGGTGCTCTTAGAAGGCCAACGACCTGCGGCGCAAGAAGGTCGCCGAGGAGCTGGCCACAATGAAGGAGCTCAAGGTCTCGCAGTTGCCGGAGTCCGTAGAGGAGTCGGCGACGGTCACTTCCAGGAGCACGATCCGAGTGCGGCGCAACACTTGCCTCCGTTCGGCAGCCAGTGCACCGGTGGCGATCGGCCCTGGGTCCCCTTTTTTGTACACTCGAGGGTGAGGCTTCTCGAGAACGCGCCGCCGAAACGAGGCGGCTCTGCGAGCGAGCCCAGAGTGCCGCCATGCGCCCCACCTTCGCCCTGCTCCTCTGTGCACTGGCCATCGCCGCGCTCGCGCCGCCCGCCCGAGCGACCCGCTGCCCCACGATGTACGTCGTCCTCGACCGGTCCGCCTCGATGCTCGACGACCAGAAGTGGACCTCGGCGGTGGCGGCCATCACCTCCTTCACCCGGTCGACCACCTCCGACGGGGCGCCGCGCCAGGAGCGCGAGCGCTTCGGGCTGATGGCCTTCCCGGGGCCCGACAACGCCTGCGCCGCGGGGACGAATTTGGTCAGCTCCGACTTCTTCACGGCCGACGCCATCGCCGCCGCCCTCGGAAGCGACGCCCCGGTCTCGGGCGCGACGCCGACCGGCGAGTCGCTCGCGGCGGCGGCGAAGCTCCCGGCGCTCATGGACGCGACTCGCCCGCGCTATATCGTCCTGATCACGGACGGCGTTCCAAACTGCTACCCCACGTACGGCGGCTCCGATGGGACCGCAGACACCCGAGCTTATGCTCTTCAGCAGATTCAGGCGCTGTTCACACAGGGAGTGAAGACGTTCATCGTGGGCTTCGGGCGCGACGTGGACGCGACGGCGCTCGGCCAGATGGCCGCCGCGGGCGGCACGACGCGCGCGGGCGCCGAGCACGGCTACTACGAGGCCTCGGACGAGGCCAGCCTCCGGGCGGTGTTCGACGCCATCGACGCCGTGCAGTACGGCGAGATCACCTCCGGCGCCTGCGACGATTCTTGCTACGCCAACGGATGCCCCGCGGGCCAGCGCTGCGCCGCCGACCTCACGAGCTACGGCTCGTACACCCTGAACCTGGGGACTTGCGTCGCCGACCCGTGCGCCAAGGTGAGCTGCGCCGCGGGCGAGTACTGCCGCTCCGACGGCACGTGCGCCAAGACTTGCCAGAGCTGCGCCCGGGGCGAGCAGTGTGTCGACGGCGCCTGCGCCCCGAACCCGTGCTACCCGCTCGGATGCAGCGGCTGCCCGACCTGCGCCGATCACCTCGTCTGCTCACAGAGCGGCACGTGCGAGGACGACCCTTGCACCGGCGTGCAATGCCCGGCGAGCGCGCCCACCTGCTCCTTGGGAACGTGCCTGGCGCTCGCGGGGTCGGCGGGGCAGGACGCCGGAGGCGCCTTTGCGGCTGGCGGGAAGGCCGGGGGATGCTCGTGCGGGAGCTCCGGCGGGCTCCTCACCGCGGCGGCGGCGCTCCTCGCCTTGCCCTTGCGTTGGCGGCGACGGCGCCAGGGCCCGGGCGCGTCGGCGCGAGCGCAAGCGACGGCCGGCCCGCTCAGATGGCTTCCTTGAACCGCGCCTCGGCCGCCGCGGCGAGCTCGGCGCGGTGGCCGGGGTGCGCGATGTCGATGAGCGCGCGCGCCCGCTGCCGCAGGTTCTTCCCGAAGAGGTCGGCCACGCCGTACTCGGTGACGACGTAGTGCACGTGCGCCCGCGTGGTCACCACGCCGGCGCCGGGCTTGAGCAGCGGGACGATGCGGCTGATGCCTTTGCGCGTCACCGACGGCAGCGCGATGATCGGCTTGCCGCCCTCGGAGAGCGAGGCGCCCCGCATGAAGTCCATCTGCCCGCCCACGCCGGAGTAGATGCGCGTCCCGATGGAGTCCGAGCAGACCTGGCCGGTCAGGTCCACCTCGATGCAGCTGTTAATGGCGGTGACTTTGGGGTTCTGCTTGATGATGGCCGGGTCGTTCACGTAGGCGATGTCGAGCAGCTCCACGAGCGGGTTGTCGTCGACGAAGTCGTAGAGCCGCCTCGTGCCCATGGTGAAGCCGGCGATGATCTTCCCGGGGTGGAGCTTCTTCAGCTCGCCGGTGATGGCGCCGCGCTCGACCAGGTCGATGACCCCGTCGGAGAACATCTCGCTGTGCACGCCCAGCCGGCGGTGGCCCTGGAGTTGGGAGAGCACCGCCTCGGGGATGGCGCCGATGCCGACCTGCAGCGTCGCCCCGTCCTCCACCAGGCCGGCGACGTTGCGGCCGATGGCCAGCTCCTCGGGCGTGTTCTGCTTGAGCCGCACCTCGGGGAGCTCCTCCTCGCCCTCCACCATCGCCGCGAAGCGGCTGACCGGCACCAGCGAGTCGCCGTGCGTGCGCGGCATCCGCGGGTTCACCTGCGCGAGGACCTTGCGCGCCACCTCCACCGCGGCGCGCGTCGCCTCCACCGAGACCCCCAGCGTGCAGTAGCCGTGTCGGTCGGGCGGCGAGACCTGCACCAGCGCCACGTCGAGCGGCATCCGCCCGCGGCGGAAGAGCGAGGGCACCTCGCTGAGGAAGACCGGAATGAAGTCCGCCCGGCCCTCCATCGCGGCCTCGCGCACGTTGGGCCCGACGAAGAGCGCGTTGACGTGGAAGCTCTCACTCAGCTCGGGCCGGGCGTACGGGGCGGCGCCCTCGGTGTGCAGCGACACCACCTCCACGCCCTTCAGCTCGCCGGCCCGCGCGGCCATGGCGCGAATGAGCCGCTGGGGCGCCCCCGCGGCGGACTGGATGTAGACGCGCTCTCCCGATTGGATCAGTCCGACGGCGGCTTCGGCGGAGACATAGGTGGGCATCGGCGAATGCTCCCAGGTGGGGCCCCTTCCGGCCTGCTTACCTCACGGGGCGCGCCGGCGCCAACTTCTGTCCGCGACCGGCTCGGCCGTGGCGGGTCTGCGCGCCCTGCCGGAGCGCCCTAGCTTCTCCTGGTGAGGCGCTCGGGCGCCTGCCCTGGAGGAGCTTTCGCCGGATGGGTCCGGTCCAAAGACGCCGCAGGCCGAGAAGCCTTCGGGTCGCCGTCATCTCCACGCCCTTCCTTGCCGTGCCGCCGCCGCATTACGGCGGCACCGAGCTGGTGGTCGCCGAGCTCGTGGACGGGCTCCTGGAGCGCGGCCTCGACGTGACGGTCTTCGCCACCGGCGACTCCAAGGGCGGGTTCCACCGCGCCTGCGAGGTGCGCGCCGCCTTCCGCCGCGCCGCCTGGCCGCCGGACCCCTTCGTCGAGCTCGAGCATTGCGCCTTCGCGCTCCGCGAGATCCTTGCCGACGAGTCCTCGTTCGACCTGATCCACTCTCACACGCCCGCCTTCCTGCCGCTGGCCGGAAGGCTCCTGCCCAAGACGCCGCTGGTGCTCACCCTTCACCACGCCTTCGACCCGGCGCTCGCCAGTCTCTACCAGCGCCACGCCGGCGTCGTGTTCGCCGCCATCAGCGCGCGGCAGCTGGAGCTTTTGGGCCCCATCGAGCACAGCGCCGTGATCCACCACGGCCTCTCGCCCGAGCGGTACCACCTGGCGGAGGTGCGCCGCGACGCCGTGGCGTTCCTGGGCCGGCTCGCGCGGGTGAAGGCGCCGCACCTCGCCGTCGACGTGGCCCGGCGCGCGGGCCTCAAGCTCCGGATGGGAGGCGAGCCGCACTCGGGCGACCGCGAGTACTTCCGGGACGAGGTCGCGCCGCGGCTCCGGCAGCCCCACGTCGAGTACCTCGGCGCCGTGGATCACGCCCAAAAGCTCGAGCTGCTCTCGACCGCCCGAGCGCTGCTCTTCCCCATCGAGTGGGAGGAGCCTTTCGGCCTGGTGGCCCTGGAGGCGATGCTCTGCGGCTGCCCGGTAGTGGCGTTCCGGCGCGGGTCCGTGCCCGAGCTCGTCGAGGAGGGCGTCACCGGCTTCATCGCCCGCGACGCCGAGCACATGGCGCGGCTGCTCGGCGGCCCGGCGCACCCCGCGCGCTTCGACCGCGCCCGCTGCCGGGCCCGGGCCGCGTCGCGCTTCAACGCCCGCAGAATGGTGGACGACTACCTCGAGCTGTTCGAGCTCGCCCGCTGCCCGGGCCTCGAGGAGATGGCGGCAGGCGACCCCGAGGCGCGCGGCTGAGAATTGGCACGGCGCAGGGGGCACCAAATGGACGGAGCGCCGTCGCACGGACCGGCGCTCCACGATTCTGGACCGTCAGGTTCCGACCGGTCCGGCGGGCCTTGGAGCCCACCTTCGTTTTTGGACGCCTCAGCGGTCGAGCGCGCCTCAACCCTGCCGGCATCCGGACTGCGACCCGGGCTCTCAACTCCCTGCCCGGACCACCTTGGGCGAGCGGGTCAACGCTCGCAAAAACAATATACGCCTCGGCGATGGCATTTTCCACTCCCGGTCGCGCCGCGGGCGTCCAAGGCGCCCTCGGTTTCGCTGGCCCCGCCCGGCTTCGGCCGTGAATACCAGGACCTGGTGAAGGCGAAAGGGCGGTCCATGTCCAACCGGCTGCGAGACGAGACCTCGCCGTACCTGCTTCAACACCAGCACAACCCCGTCGACTGGTACCCGTGGGGCGAGGAGGCGTTCGCCCGAGCGCGGGCGCTGGACCGGCCCATTTTCCTTTCGGTGGGCTACTCGGCCTGCCACTGGTGCCACGTCATGGAGCGCGAGTCCTTCGAAGACGAGGCGACCGCGCGCCGGATGAACGAGCAGTTCGTCTGCATCAAGGTCGACCGCGAGGAGCGACCGGAGGTCGACCAGCTCTACCAGGGCGCAGTGCAGCTGATGCGTCGCTCGGGCGGCTGGCCGCTCACCGCGTTTCTCACGCCCGACCGGAAGCCCTTCTTCGCAGGGACCTACTTCCCGCCGTCGGACCGGCTGGGGCTGCCCGCTCTCGGGCGCGTCCTGGACTCGGTGGCGCGCGCGTTTCGAGAGCGCCGCGCGGAGATCGAGCGCTCGGCCCAGGAGCTGTCTCGAGGCGTCGGCGAGCTCCTTCGCCTGGGGCTCGAATCGGAGCCGTCGGACCTCGAGGCTTCGGACGTCATCCGCGCGGGCGAGCGCCTCGCCGCCTCCATCGACGCGCGGGACGGCGGGTTCGGAGGCGCGCCCAAGTTCCCCCATCCGGACGCCCTGGAGGCCATGCTCCGCGCCCACCGGCGTGGCGCCGATCCGGCGGTTCTCCGGGGCGCGCTGCTGTCCCTTCGGCGCATGGCCGAAGGCGGCCTGTGCGATCAGCTCGGGGGCGGCTTTCACCGCTACTCGGTGGACGCGACCTGGTCGGTCCCGCACTTCGAGAAGATGCTCTACGACAACGCGCTCCTGCTGCACGCCTACGCCGAGGCGTTTCAGCTGACCTGCGAGCCCGTTCACGCGCGGGCCGCCGCGGGCATCGCGGCGTGGCTCGAGCGCGAGATGCTCACGGCCGAAGGCGGCTTCGCCTCCTCGCTCGACGCCGATTCCGACGGCCGCGAGGGGCTCACCTACGTCTTCGACCCGCGCGAGGTCGAATCCGCGCTGGGGCCCGACCTCGCCAGCCTCGCCTGCGCGCGCTTCGGCGTGGACGCGCAGGGCAACTTCGAGGGCGGCAAGACGGTGCTCCACCTGGCGCGCTCCGTGGACGAATTGGCGAACGAGCGGCGCCAGCCAGCGACGGACGTCGAGGCCGAGCTGGAGCGCTGCCGCCTCCTTCTGCTCGAGGCCCGCGCGCGGCGGCCCTCTCCCGGCCGCGACGACAAGGTCCTCGCCGGCTGGAACGGCCTTGCCATCCGTGGGCTGGCCCGCGCCGCGCGGGCCTTCGGACGACCCGAGTGGCTCGCCCTGGCGCGCGCCGCCGCCGACTTCTGCTTGGCATCCATGATGGACGGCGACTCGCTGTTCCGCAGCTTTCGGGCCGGCCGCCGGAGCCTGCCCGGGCTCCTCGAGGACTACGGTGACCTCGCGGACGGGCTGGTCGAGCTCTCCATGGCCTGCTTCGAGCCGCGCTATCTGCAGGCCGCCGCGGCCCTGGCCGACCGCGCCGTCGCCCTCTTCTGGGACGAGCGTGCTCAGGCCTTCCTCGCCGCGCCGCGCGGCGGCCTCGACGCCGACGCCTACTCGCTCAATGACGACGCCTGGCCCTCCGGCGCCTCCAGCCTGTGCCACGCCCTGGTTCAGCTGTCGGCGCTGCTCGCCCGGCCCGAGCTCCTGGAGCTGGCCGGGCGCTACTTCGCCCGCATGCGGAGCGCGATGCTGGAGAATCCGCTCGGCTTCGGGCGGCTCTGGTGCGCCGCCGACACCTTCCTCGAGGGTGCCGCGTCTCTCATCGTCCGCGGGAGCCGGCCCGCGTGCGAAGGGCTGCTGGCCGCGGCGGCGCGCCGGTATGCGCCGGCCCTGGCGGTCGCCTTCTCGGACCAGCCGGAGCCGCCGGAGCCGCTCAACCCTGTCATGGAAGGCAAGCCGTTGCCCTCGAGTGGGGCGCTGGCGTACCCGTGTCGGCGATTCGCCTGCGGGCTCCCGAGCGCGGCGCCAGAGGTGCTCGACGCCTTCGCCGCGCCGGAGCCCGGGGCCGCTTCATAGGCGCGGCACCTTCGGGCTCAGCGCGCCTTGTCGAGGAGCCGCTGCAAGAGCCATGGGCCGAGGCTCCGGAGCATCATCGCCTCCACCGCCGACTCGAGCTCGGCCCGCTGCTCGGGCGATGAATAGACGAACCGGATACCCATGCCGGCTTCGTCGCCCTCGGCGCGGGCCCAGGCGACCTCGCCGAGCAGCTGGAAGGGGTCGTCGAGCTGCGGCACCGAGAGCTTGAAGAGGAACCGGGTGCCGACGGGCAGCGGCTTCCGGGTCTTGATGAAGGTCCCGCCCTTCGAGATGTTCTTCGTATAGTCGGCGAAGAAGCTGTTGACCCTGCGATACTCCACCTTCAGCTCGATGGGCGCGCGAGGCGCGTTGCGCTGCTCGGGGGAGCTCGCGGCCTTCGGATCCGGACCCGAAGGGATGCCGCTTTGCAGCTCTTCGAGCTTCGGGTTTTCGGATGCCACCTGACGCCTCCGAGTTGAGGTGAAGACCGCAAGAAGACCCAGCGAGGAGCCCGATTATAGTGGCTGCGGCGCAGGCGGCCAAAGCGCGGCCGCGGGCCACCGAAATGACGACCCTGCCAGACCTCGCCTCCAGACTTCGCGCCCTCGTCGGGCGGCCCGCTCTGGCCGTCCCGGCGGCGCTCGCTGCCGCCTTGGGCGCCCTCTCCACCGGGCTGCCGCTGTTCGGGGTCCCCGGCTACGAGCTCTCGAGCGAGATGGCGCTCGCCGTGGGCCTCCTCGGCCTGGCGTCGGGCGCGCTCAGCGGCCGCCTCGAGCGCGCGCGCCTGATCGCCCAGGCGCCGCCCGAGCGCCCTTCGCCCACCCGAGCGGTCCTGCTCGCCTACACCGCGGCCTGCCTCGTCCCGCTCGCCGCTCTGCTGCCGCCGCTGGCTGCGTCCGTCGCGCGCGCACTGGCGGGAGCGCGCTGCAGCCCGTGGACCGGCATGGGGTTCTACCTCTTGCTCCCGGTGCCGTCGGCGCTGGTCGCCAGCGCGTTGGGGCTCGCCTGCGGGCTTTCGACGAGCCGCGCGCGCGCGGCGGCGGCGCTCTGCGCTGCGGCGGCGCTCCTCTCGCTCGCGACCTCGCTCTGGCCCCTCTTCGCCGGCCCTCAGGTCTTCGCGCTCAGCCACCTCTTCGGCTACTTCCCCGGGCCGCTCTACGACGAAGCGCTGGCGGTCGACGGCCGGCTCTGGCTCTACCGCGGCCTCACCCTGGCCTGGGCCGCCCTCCTCGTGGCCTTCGCCTGCGCGTCGCTCGACCCCGCCTCCGGGAAGCTCCGCCGGCCCCGGCCGGGCCCGCTCGGAACGGCGGGGCTCCTCGCGCTCGCCGCCGCGGTGGGCGCCGGCGGGCTCTTCGACTCCGCGCTCGGGCTGAGGACGACCGAGGCCGACCTCGACCGTGCCCTGGGCGGCCGCCGCGAGACCGCGCACTTCGTCCTCCACTTCCCGCGCGCGAAACCTCGCCTCGACCAGGAGCGCCTCGAGCGCGACCTGGAGCTGCGCTACCGCCAGGTGACCGGGTTTCTGGGGGCGGCCCCGGCGGGCAAAGTCGACGCGTTCTTCTATCGGAGCCCGGAGGAGAAGCGGCGCCTCGTGGGCGCCTCGGACACCAACTTCGCCAAGCCCTGGCGGCGCCAGCTCCACGTCCTCGACGCGCCGTTCCCGCACCCGGTCATCCGCCACGAGCTCGCCCACGTTGTCGCCGGCGCGTTCGGCTCGCCCGTCCTTCGGATCTCCGCGCGCGCCGGAGTGGTCATGAACGCCGGCATCGTCGAGGGCCTCGCGGTGGCAGCCGACGACCGCGCCGACGAACTGACGCTCCACGAGTGGGCCGCGGCGATGCGCCGCCTGAAGCTCGCGCCGGACATCCGGGACATCGTGGGGCCGGCTGGCTTCTACCGGCAGCCCGCGGCGCGGTCCTACACCCTCGCCGGCAGCTTCCTGCGCTTCCTGGCCGCAGAGCGCGGCGCCGCGGCGCTGCGCGCGCTCTACCCCAGCGGCGACTTCCAGCGGGCCTTCGGCGCGCCGCTTTCCGCCCTGGCCGGGGAGTGGGAGGCGTTCCTCGATGCGCTGCCGCTCGGCCCCCAGGGTTTGAGCGCGGCGCAGGTCCACTTCGAGCGCGGCAGCCTCTTCGAGCGCCCCTGCGCGCGCGAGGTGGCACAGCTTCGCGCCGACGCCGAGGAGCTCAAGCGGTCGGATCCAGACCGCGCGCTCGACCTCTTCCGGCGCTGCGCGGCGATCGACCCGCATGACTTGGCCTTCGCGCGCGGCCAGGCCGACGTGCTGCGCGCCCAAGGCGACGCGGCGGGGGCGCGCGCCCTGTGGGAGTCCGTCCTCGCTTGGCCTTCCTTGAGCGGCGCGGACCGGGCGCTGGCGCTCTCGGAGCTGGGCGACGCGGCCTGGGCGATGGGCGACGCGGCGGCAGCCGCCGAGCGCTTCAACCAGGTGCTGGCGCTGCACCGCGACCGCGCCAGCGACCGTGCCGCGGCGGTGAAGCGGCTTTCGGCCTCGGACCCGGTCGCGGGGCCCATCCTCCGGCGCTTCTTCGAGCGGGCGGCAGAGCTCCCCGATTTCTTGGCGCTCAAGGACCTGGCGGCCCAGCAGAGGGAGAACTCGGTGGCGCGCTACCTGCTGGGGCGAGCGCTGTTCCAGCGCGAGGCGCCCGCCGCGGCACTGCCTCTGCTGGACGAGGCGGAGCGCCTCGGGTTGCCGAGCGCCGAGCTCGTCCGAGAGAACCGGCGGCTGCGCGTCCAGGCGCGCTACCTCGCAGGCGACTGGTCCGGCGCCGAAGATGCGGCCCGCGCTTTGGCCGCCGCCGGGGACTCGACCGACCGCGCCTTCGCCCAGGACTGGCTCGAGCGCTGCGCCTTCGAGCGCGAGACCTTTGGCGCCCCCCTTCGCGCGGAGCGCTGAACCCCTTCGGGAGTTGGCGAGCGTCGAGCTCGAGGCCCTCGGGCTTTCGCGCCAGCGGACCTTGCATTCGCTTCCCCCGCTCTGAGAGCCTGCTTGCCGCGGCGGAGCCCGGCAGGCGAAGCTCGCCCCCAAGGAGCCCTTTCGACCCCATGAAAGTCATCGGCGTGACTGGCGGCATCGCCTCGGGGAAGAGCGCCGCTACCCGGGTGCTCTCCAGCCTGGGGGTTCCGGTGATCGACGCCGACCAGCTCAGCCGCGCCGCTGCGGCGCCCGGGACGCCGGCCTTGCGGGCGGTGGCGCAGCGCTGGCCCCAGGTCATCGGCGCCGACGGCGCGCTCGACCGGCCGCGCCTGGGGGCCATCGTGTTCGCCGATGCCGCCGAGCGGCGCGCCCTGACCTCGTTGCTCATGCCGGCGATGATCGACGAGTTCCGCCGGCGCGCCGCCGAGCTCGAGCGGCGCGGCGAGCCCTTTTGCGCCTTCGAGGCCGCGACGCTCTTCGAGGAGGGCCTCGAGCCGCTGGTGGACGGCGTCCTGGTCGTCGCCGCGAGCCAGGCGCAGCAGATCGAGCGGCTGCGGTCGCGCAACGGCTACACGGACGCCGAGGCGCGCGCGCGGCTCGCGGCCCAGCTTCCGCTGGAGGAGAAGGTGCGCCGGGCGCGTTGGGTGGTCGACAACACCGGCGACGAGGAAACGCTCGCGCGAAGCATGCGCGCGCTCTGGCCGCAGATTTGTCGAGAGGCCTGACGGCGAAGGCCACGGTGGGAGAGGAGCCAGGCGGTGAGCCCCAAAGCCAAGCAGACCTACTTCATCACCGGGTACCCCGGCTTCATCGCCAAGCGGCTCGTGGCGCGCCTGGCCCACGCTCGAAGGGAAGCGAGCTTTTTCCTCCTGGTCCAGCAGCGCTTCGTCGAGGAGGCCAAGGCGCTCGTCGCCGAGCTCCCCGGCTCCCGCCGCTTCGAGATCCTCCAGGGCGACGTCGTGGACATGCACCTCTCGCTCTCGGGCGCGGAGTACGCCCGCCTGTGCGACGAGGTCACGCACGTCTTCCACCTCGCGGCGGTGTTCTTCCTGGGAGTCTCGCGCGAGCTCGCGCGCCGGGTGAACGTCGAGGGCACCCGAAACGTGCTCGAGCTGGCGCGCGACTGCCGCGGCCTGAAGCGGCTCGTCCACTTCTCCACCGCCATGGTCGCCGGCGACCGGCAAGGCGTGGTCTGCGAGGACGAGCTCGAGGCGGGACAGAGCTTCCACAACATCTACGAGGAGACGAAGTTCCAGGCCGAGAAGCTGGTGCGGCGCGCCATGAGGGACCTGCCCATCACCGTGGTGCGGCCGTCCATCGTGGTGGGGGACTCGACGACCGGGGAGATCGACCGCTTCGACGGGCCCTACTACCTCGCCATCCTGCTCGTCACCAGCCCCACCGCCTTCGCGCTCCCTCTGCCCGGCGAGGGCGTGGCGCCGCTGCACATCGTGCCGGTCGATTTCGTGGTCGCGGCGGCGTTGGCCCTGAGCGACGACCCCAAGGCCCAGGGCCGCACGTTCCACCTGGTGGACCCGTGCCCCATGAGCTCCCGGAGGCTCTACGAAGCGGTGGCGCAGCGCGTGCGGCGCAGGGTGCCGCGCTCCAGCGTCTCCTCGCGCGCGGCCGAGGCGCTGCTCAAGGTGCCCTTCATCGAGCGCCTGACGCGCCCCCAGCGCGCGATGGTCAGCACCATCAATCAGCTCATCCTCTACAACTGCCAGGGCACCCTCGAGCGCCTCGAGCCCGCGGGCGTGCGCTGTCCGCCCATCAGCGAATACCTGCCCACGCTCGTCGACTTCGTGCGCGGCTATTATCGGCGGCGGCGGCACGAGGCGCAGACCGCGGAGGACCCCCTCGACTTCCCGCTCGACGACCACGCCACCGCGGAGTGACGAGAGCGCCATGGCCAACCCTGTCGACGGCTCCCATCCGCACCGGCCTCGGGGCGACCCGCTCCTGGGACGGCACCCGCGCGCCCCTGAAGCGGCGCAGCCCCCGCCGGGACAGGCCGCCAAGCCGTCCGTCGAAGCTCGGGACGTGGCGCCAGGGAAAGACGCGCTCCCGGACCGTTATGCTTTGCCCCACAACCCTCTGGGGACGCTGGTGGGCGTCGCCACCCAGGCCGCCCCCGTCTCCGCCCTGGTGCGCGACCTGGCCGTCGCGGCGAGCTGGAACGAGCTCACCTCGCGTTTCTCGGCGGATTTCCGGGCCGTCCAGGCGCAGCTCGTCCACTTCCCGGGCCTGAACAGCGTCGACAAGGCCGACCGCATGTTCGCGTTCTTCGCGAAATACGCGGAGCGGTTCACGGCCCTCGCGCCTCCTGTCTCGAGCCCCCTCCACGAGGAGGCCGTCCAGCAATTCCTCTCCGCGCTGAACGGGCTCGGCTACGGCACGCTGACGGAGGCGATGACGAGGACGAGCGCGCTGCACGAGGCCGAGCGGCTGCTGCGTTCCACCTCGGCCGAGGAGCTGTCGTACGAGGCCAGCAAGCTCCACTTCACGTCACACGATTTCCCGCCCTCCCCTCCTTTCGACGGCGGGTCGCAAAGCCCGGCGGCCCCATCCCTGGAATTGCCCTCGACCGGGAATCGGCTCTCCCCTGACCGAAAAGCGCGCGGCCCAGGGCGCTGGACCGACAAAGTCCTGGGCCCGAACCTCGTCTGGAATGTGCTTCACCTCTCCCGTCGAGGCGACGTGGAAGATGAGCGCGAGCAGGACAGGCGCCTGGAGCGGCTGGGCCTCGTGGCGATGTTGACGCTCGCGGGCATCGTCGCCCTCGTCGTCTGCCTCATTGCGCTGACGTGAAAAGGCGCTTCCGAACCTCTGTACATCTGCGAGCGTGGCCGCACGGTCCCGGAGCCAAGGCGACGATGCCGCTTGAGGCACCTGCTTCGCGCCACCCCCAGCAGTCGACCTCGACTGACCGCCCACCCCGCCGGCTTCGCGGTCGCGCCCGGTCCGCCCGGTCGCGTCGGTTGCTCCCTTGGTCAGTCCCGGATGCTAGGCTGTGCGCCGTTCGACCCTTCCCCCGAAAGCTCGACCGGATGCGCTGGATCCCGCCCCTCGAAGATCGCGCCGCCTCCGAGCAGATCGCCCAAGCGCTCGCCCTGCATCCGGTGTTGGCGCGGGTGCTCGTCGCTCGCGGGCTCGCCACGCCAGACGCAGCCCACCTCTTCCTTCGCGACAGATTCTCCGACCTGCCCGACCCCGGCCTCCTCAAGGGCATGGACCCGGCGGTCGAGAGAATCTGCAGGGCGCTCGCGAAGGGCGAGAAGATCACGCTGTGGGGCGACTACGACGTCGACGGAGTGACCAGCACCGCGCTCCTCAAGCTCTTCCTCACGTCGCTCGGCGGCAGGGTCGCGACCACCATTCCCCATCGCCTCGACGAAGGCTACGGCCTCAACGCCGAGGGCATGGACCGCATCGCCGCCGATGGGACCCGGTTGCTCGTCTCGCTCGACTGCGGCATCAGCGCCGTGGCCGAGGTGGCGCGGGCGAACGCGCTCGGCCTCGAGGTGATCGTGGTCGATCATCACCAGGTGGGCGAGGCCCTGCCGCCCGCCCTGGCGATCATCGACCCGCACCAGCCCGGCTGCCCCTACCCGGGCAAGGAGCTGTGCGCGGCGGGGCTCTCCTTCCAGGTGGCAGTGGCGCTGCGGCGAGCCCTGCGCGAGCGCGGCTTCTTCGCCTCTCGCCCGGAGCCCAACCTGCGCGAGTACCTGGACCTGGTGGCCATCGGCACCGTGGGCGACGTGGTTCCGCTCGTGGGCGTGAACCGGATCCTCGTGCGCCACGGCCTCTCGGAGCTCGCGCGCGCGAGCCGGCCGGGCGTTCGCGCCCTCAAGGTCGCGTCCGGCCTCGGCGCGTCAGAGCCCGTCACCGCGGGGCAGGTGGGCTTCCGCCTCGCCCCGCGCCTGAACGCCGCCGGCCGGCTGGCCGACGCCAGCGCGGGCGTCGAGCTTCTCACGACCTCTGACGAGCGCCGCGCCGAGGCGCTCGCGCGCGAGCTCGACCAGGCGAACCGCGAGCGTCAGGAGCTGGAGAAGCGCATCCTCTCCGAGGCGCTTTCGCAGGCCACGGCCGCCGTCGCCGAGAGCGCGCAGCGCCGCACGCTGGTCCTCTCCGCGGATGGCTGGCACCCCGGCGTCATCGGCATCGTCGCGTCGCGGGTCGTCGAGCGTTTTCACCGGCCCACGTTCGTCGTCGGGCTGTCCGACGGCGAGGGGCGCGGCTCGGGCCGCAGCATCGAGGGTTTCCACCTCTATCGGGCGCTCGCTTCGTGCGCGGAGCACCTCATGCGCTTCGGCGGCCACCGCCATGCGGCCGGGCTCTCCCTGGCTCGCTCGTCCCTCCCGGCCTTCAGCGCCGCCTTCGAAGCCTGCGGCGCCGCTTCCTTGACCGACGAGCAGATGGTCCCGCGGTGCCGGATCGACGCCTTGCTCGGCGGCGAGGAGCTCGAGCCCGCGAGCGCGCTCTCGCTTCTCGAGGGCCTGTCCCGCCTCTCGCCCTTCGGCGCCGGAAACCCCGAGCCGGTCTTCGGCTGGCTGGGGCTGACCGCGGCGACCCGCCTCCTCGCCGCCAAGAACGGCGGGGACGGGCACCTCAAGCTCTCGCTGCGCGGCGCGCCGCACCTGGACGTCATCGGCTTCGGGCTCGCGCCGCAAGCCGGGCTGGCCAGCGCTCCCTTCGACCTCGCATTTCAGCTCGCCGCCGATGCCTATGGCGGCGCGCCGCGCGTGAGCCTGCGCGTCAAGGCGCTGCGCCCGAGCAGCCGCAACCTGCTCAGGCCAGACCCCACCGCACCCGGCCCTTGGACATGAGCGCCCCGACTTTGGCGAGCTCATGCACCCTCAAGCGCTCGGTCTCACGCTCGAACGCCTGTCGGCAGCGGTCAGAGCAGAAGAAGTAGCGCTTCTTCTTGTAGTCGCAAGTCGGGCTGCCCTGGCGGCGTTCAACTTTCTTGCCACAAATGGGATCGAACTCCATCGCCTCGCCCTCCGCCCGGTTGCGCTGCAATCTCGGAGCCGCCTGTCCATTGCGGGCGCCGGCCGCCGGCCCGTGCGCCGGAGCTCCCAAGCCATCCCTCCGTTCGGAGCCGGGAATCTCGCCGCCGATCGCCCGCGCCGGCGGGCGCACGAGCGGCCGAGCCCCGCGTCGCCTGAATGGCCTCGCCTGAGAAACCCAATTCCAAACCGCGGGGCGTTTTCCGCCCGGCGCCCGTTCACTCATTCGGGTTCGGAACCTTCACGGCAGCTCGGCTCCGCACCAGCTGCAGCGCTCTCCAGCGCCCAGGGTGATCCCCTTGAGCACAGCCTTGCATCGCGGGCAGGTGACCTCGCTCTGAGGCCCGGTGCTGCGAAAGCCGCGCTTGCGGAGGATGCCGATGGCGCGGCGATACTCGCCCAAGAGCCCCGCCTCCTGCGGGAGGTGTCCGGCGTGCTCCAACTGCTCGAGCGCGCTCTCGACGGCCCAGTCGAGGACGTTGAGCACCTCGTTGGCCATCTCCAGGCGCGCCTTGAGGTCGGTGATTTGGTTGACGAGAACTGAGCTGAGCGAATCCGGTTGCGCCATCTCCAGGAACTCCCTGCCGCGCCGCGTTGCAATTTCGCAATCGCCTTCGATTACAGTGACTTATGGCGGACAAACGCCTTTTGCCCTTGATTGGCTTGCGGGCGATGAACTATAAAGCACGCTGGTCCTTGTAGAGTGATCGAGACATTCAAGGGCCTGAAGCGACCGGCACGCGGCATTGTGGCGCGGCACCCGAGTTGCCGTCGAGATCACCGCACCCGAAGCCTTCGAGATCACGCGCGTGGCGGAGTCGAGCATGGCGAATGGGTCGGGGCCCATCCCGGTTGCGGTCATGGGTCTTGGCATCCTTGGGCGCGAGATAGCCCGGGCGGCGCTGGCGTCTCCCGAGCTCGCCCTGGTTGCGGCGGTCGACTCCGCGCCGTCCCTTTCCGGGAAGGGCCTGTCCGAGCTCGTTCCCGGCGCCCCCAAGAGCCTTCGCATCGATGGCGACGCCGGCCGGGTGCTGGCGAACCTCCGCGGCGGCGTGCTCCTTCACGCCACGGGCTCGCGCTTCGAGGCGGTCTACCCGCAGCTCGAGGCCGCTGCCCGCTGCGGCATCCACGTGGTCTCGACCTGCGAAGAGCTGGCCTTCCCTTGGCTCCACTACGAGGAGAAGGCGGACGCGCTCGACCACCTCGCCAAGTCGCGGGGCGCCTGCATTCTGGGCGCAGGCGTGAACCCCGGGTTCGTCCTGGACCGCCTGGTGGCCACCGCGGGCGCGGCCTGCGGCCAGGTGCGCAGCATCCACGCCGTCCGAGTGGTCGACGCCGCCTTGAGGCGAGCGAGCCTGCAGCACCGCGTCGGAATGGGTCTCTCCGAAGACGAGTTCGCGCGCCGCGCCGACGCCGGCGAGCTCGGGCACGTCGGCCTCGAAGAATCGGCGGCGCTGTGCGCGCTCGGGCTGGGGCTCGACTGCGACGAGTTTGAAGAGGACATCGACGCGCTCATCGCGGAGGAGGACTTCGCCGGGGATGTCCCCGTCCAAAAAGGGCAGGTGGCGGGCATCTACCAGCGCGCACGCGGCTTCCTGGAGGGGCGGCAGGTGGTGGAGCTCGAGCTCACCATCGCCGCCGGCGTCGAAAGCTACGACCTCATCGAGCTCGACGCCGAGCCGAAGATTCGACTCAAGGTGGAAGGCGGGTATCCCGGAGAAGTGGCGACGGCCTGGTCAGTGGTGAACGCCGCGCCGCGCATGCTCGCGGCGGAGCCGGGCCTTCTCACGGTGCTGGAGCTTCCCGCGGGCCGCTAAGGGCCCGCATCACTCAAGCGAAAGCCGACATGCTCGATCGACGCGTCATCGGCAAGAATTACCCAGCCGCGCTCAGCGAAGTGGAGAAAGGCGCCATCCGCCGCTTCGCCGAGGCGTTGGGGGATCCGAACCCCATCTATCGCGACGAGGACGCCGCGCAGGCCGCCGGATTTCGAAGCCTGGTGGCGCCTCCCAGCTTCCCGGCGACGCTGAGCGGCGGCGTCGACCTCCGAGAAACTCTCGGAATCAAAGACCGCCAAGTGCTGGTCGGCGAACAAAGCTTCGAGTACTACCGCCCCGTTTGCGCGGGGGATCGCCTCTTGATCACCACCCGGGTCGTGGACATTTACGAGAAGCTCGGTGCGGGCGGAGTCATGGACTTCGCCGTCGTCGAAGACGAGGGCCGCGACGACGTCGGCGAGCTCTTCTTCCGAGCTCGCCGGACCCTCATCGTCCGCCCGCCGGTCCGACCCGAAGGCACTTCCTCCTCGTCCCCCTCCGCGCCTCCGGCGTCTCAGCTCTAGGCTTTCGCCCCGGAAGCCGCCTCCTCGGTGGAGCAAAGACCATGGCCGCACCCAAGCGACTCTTCCTCGAGAGCCTGCGCATCGGCGACGAGCTGCCGACGCTGGTCAAGCCCCCCATCGAGCGCGTCCAAATCGCGCGCTTTGCCGGCGCCTCCAACGACTTCAACCCCATGCACGTCGACGAGGTCCACGCGCGGGCCGCGGGGATGCCTTCGGTCTTCTCGCACGCGCTTCTTCCCATGGGATTCATGGGACAGTTCCTCACCGACTGGCTCAAGGGCGGCCATTTGACGCGCCTGGCCGTTCGCTTCGTCAAGCTCGTGTGGCCCGGCGACTCGCTCTCATGCAAGGGGCGGGTGCTGGCGCGCCGGCGCGACGAGCAGGGGCGCTACTACGTCGACGTGGACCTTTGGGCCGAGAACCAGCGCGGCGAGCTGGTGCTCAAGGGCCACGCCACAGGCCAGCTCTACTTCAATGCCGAGGACGAGGCGCGGCAGCGGCGCGGGGACACGCCCCTCGTGGTCGACGTCTCCGAGCAAAGCGAGCTGCCTCGCAACGCCAAGGGCAAGCCCATCAAGCCGAAGATCTCCGCCGTTCGGCCCCCGCCGGCCGAGCCTGCGCCTGTCGTCCGCCCGAAGGCGGACAAGCCCGAGCTGAAGCCGGCCGCCGCCTCGCCCAAGCCAAAGCAGGTCGCCAAGGTCGGGCGCAAGTAACCCACCGTGCCGCGCCTCGTCGCCGTGGCTGCCGCCTGCCTCGCCGCCATAGGGTGCGCGACCGCGAGCAGCCCTTCCGAATCCAGTTCGGCGGGCGCCCCAGCGCGCGAGCGCGGGCTCTCGCCGGGCTCGCCGCCCGCCGCCGATCGCCGGCGGCGCATGGTGCAGGAGGGAGACCGCGCCTTCGCCAACCGCGGGAGCGGCCCCCAGGCGGTCGAGGCGGCCATCGAGTCTTGGCAGAGCGCCGCCGGCCTCGCGGCCGATCCCGAGGTCGAACTTCGCCTCGCGAGAGCGGAGCACTACCTCGCGCAGGTCGCCGGCCGGGAGCATCGGGAGGCGCACTTCGCGCGGGGCGCCGAACACGCGCTCTGGGCCATGCGCGCGCTGGGGCTCGACGACGCCGAGGGATGCGCCGCCCGCGCGAACGCCCCGGCGGCGCCGGCGCTGTACTGGCGCGCGGAGAACCTGGAGGTCAGGGCGCGCGAGGCAGGCCTGGTCGCAGGCGCGCGCGATCGCCGGCTCGCGCTCTGCCTCTCGCGGCGCGCGGCCCAAGTCGCCCCCGACTATTTTCACGCCGGCCCGCTGCGCCTCTTGGGCAAGCTCCTCGCGACCACGCCCGTGCTCGCCGGCGGAAGCCTCGAGCAGAGTCGAAAGGCCTTCGAGCAGGCCATCGAGAAGAGCCCGGCCTTCGCTCCGACCCGGGTCGAATTCGCGCAGACCTGGGCGGTCAAGGCCCAGGACCGCAAGCTCTTCGAGACGACCCTCGACGCGGCCATGGCGCAGACCGTCGACCTACCCGAGGTCGGCCCGGAGAACGCCCTGGCCCGCCAGCGGGCGCGCGCGCTCAAGCTGCGCGCCGCCGAGCTCTTCTGAGAATGCTAGAATCTGGCGACCCGTCGCCGTCCCCACTCTCGAGATCGGAGCCCGCCTTGCGCCGCCTCGCGTTCCTGCTCGCCGCCGCTCCCCTGCTCTTCCCCCTCGCCACCAGGGCGGCAGACCCGGCGACCGTCGGCGAGGTCGACGCCGAGCTCGCGCAGCGCAAAGCGGAGATCGCCAAGGAATACGAAGGCGCCAAGATGAGCCACGCCCAGCGGCGCGAGCGCGAGGCGAAAGAGCGCGAGGCGCAGAAGGAAGTCCTCGCCAAGCATGGCGTCGAGCCCAAGGACTACGAGCGCAGCAAGGTCACCATGAACCGCGACGCCAAGGCCGAGGCCTCCCAGGCCGGGCAAGCGTGGACGACCCGAACCGACGCAGAGAAGAAAAAGGCCTCGGAGCCCAAGGTCGAGCCTGAGGCCACCCCCATCCCCGTCCAGCGGGGGTTCGACGAGAAGAACCCGGTCATCCTCCACGAGAAAGACCGCCCGTAGCAGCCGCAGCGCGCCGACTCACGCGCGCCCGGCGAAGTACTTCTCTTCGTAGGGGCAGGCGCAGTCCCGCTCGGCGGGCTCGGGGTAGCGGTAGAGCTCCCCGGTGTAGCTTCGCAGCACCGCCTCCCGCTCGGAGGCCGAGACCCGATACTCCGGCTGGAGCGTCACTTTGCCGCCGCCGCCCGGCAGGTCAACCGCCAAGTGGGGCACGGCGAGCCCGGAGGTGTGGCCGCGCAGCGCCTCGAGGATCTCCACGCCCTTGGCGAGGGGAGTCCGCAGGTGCTCGACCCCCAGGGCGACGTCCATCTGGTGGAGGTAGTAAGGCCGGACCCGGAGCGTGAGGAGCCGCTGAAACAGGTCGCGCAAGGTCCTGGTGCTCGAGTTGATTTGCCGAAGGAGGACCGCCTGGTTCTCGACGGGGATGCCGGCGTCCACGAGCGACTCGCACGCCTGGCTCGACTCGGGGGTGATCTCCTTCGGGTGATTGAAGTGCGTCACCACGAACAGCGGATGGTAGCGCCGCAGCATGTGCGTAAGCTCGGCGGTGATGCGCGCCGGGTTGCAGACCGGCAAGCGCGTGCCGATCCGCACGATCTCCACGTGGCGGATGGACCGCAGGCCGGCGAGCAACCGCTCGAGCCGCCCCGTCGACAGGAGCAGCGGGTCGCCACCGCTGACCAGGACGTCTCGCACCGCCCGATGGGCGCGGATGTAGCCGAGCGCCTCCTCGAGCACTCCATTGCCCGTGCCTTTGGGAGCTCCGGTGATCCGCCTCCGCGTGCAATGCCGGCAGTAGACCGAGCAGCGGTCGAACGCCAGGAGAACGACCCGATCTGGGTATTTGTGAATGATGCCCCGGACCGGTCGGTGCGCCTCTTCGCCCAGCGGATCCTCGAGCTCTCCTTGGCGCACCACCGCCTCGGCGGCGCGCGGGACGACCTGCATGCGCACGGGGCAGAACGGGTCGTCGGGATCGCAGAGCGAGAGGTAGTACGGCGTCGCGCCAAACCGGAAGACCCGGGCGGTGCTCCTCACCCCCGAGCGCTCGTCGTCGGTCAGGGCCAGGTGCCGTGCCAGCTCGTCCTCGGCTCGAATGGCGCGGCGCTGCTGCCAGCGCCAATCGCGCCATTGGCTGGGGGTGGCGCCGAACCGCTCCCACGGTCGGGGCCTCGAGACACGGGCATCCTGCTCAGGCATCTGACGAAAGAGACCTCGTGCCCCTCGAACCGAAGGAAGTCGTCGAACATAGTGAATGGCGCGGCCCAGGGTCAAGGATCGGGCATTCATCCGCGCACCCGCCGTTGACACGCTCGGCAGCGGCCCGTACGTTCCGCCCCTTTGGCGCTGCACCTCGGAGTCCACCCATGGCGACCCACCTGGACCCTTCTGAGCCCCCGAGCCCGACAGCGGCGCCGGGCATCTCGCCCCATGTCCTCGCGCGCTTCCCGCTGGCGCCGCGCTCCCTCTGGAAGGACGTGCCCGAGGCCGATTGGAACAGCTGGCAGTGGCAGCAGCGGCATCGCGTCACCGGCATGGAGGTCCTGTGCCAGGTCATCCGCGCCACGCCCGAGGAGCGCGAGGCCTTCGCCAAGACCACCGCCGAGTTCCACATGGGCATCACGCCGTACTACGCGGCGCTGATGGACCCCGACGACCCGCGCTGCCCGGTCCGCCTGCAGAGCGTCCCCACCGGCGGCGAGCTGAACATCTCCGCGGCCGACCTCGACGACCCGCTCGCCGAGGAGCGGGACATGCCGGTGCCGGGGATTACCCACCGCTACCCGGACCGCGTCCTCTTCTACGTGACCCACAACTGCCCGGTGTACTGCCGCCACTGCACGCGCAAGCGGAAGGTGGCCGACCCGAGCAGCGCCGCCGCGAAGAAGCAGATAGAGGACGGCCTGGCGTACATCGCCGCTCACCCCGAGGTGCGCGACGTGGTCGTCTCCGGCGGCGACCCGCTCTCGCTCTCCGACGACCGGCTCGACGAGATCTTCGGGCCGCTTGCGCGCCATTCCGCACGTGGAGATCTTCCGGCTCGGCACCCGCAACCTTGTCACGCTCCCGCAGCGCATCACCGACGATTTCGTCCGCATGTTGCGCAAGCACCAGCCGGTCTTCGTCAACACCCACTTCAATCACCCGAAAGAGTGCACCCGGGAGGCCTTCGAGGCCGCGCGCCGCATCGCCGATGCCGGAAGCTCCATTGGCAACCAGATGGTGCTGCTCAAGGGCATCAACGACGACCCGAAGATCGTGAAGGAGCTCAACCAGAAGCTCCTGATGATGCGCATCCGGCCCTACTACATCTACCAGTGCGACCTGGCGAAGGGCATCGGCCACTTTCGCACGTCCGTGCAGGCGGGCATCGACATCATCGAGAACCTGCGCGGGTGGACGAGCGGGCTCGCCGTCCCCCACTTCGTGATCGACGCGCCGGGCGGCGGCGGAAAGATCCCCCTGCTGCCCGAGTACGTCACGGGCCGCGACGGGCGAAAGATGCGGCTTCGCAACTACGCGAACAAGCCGTACGTGTACGAAGAGCCCTGAGGCCTCCCGGAGGGGCCCTCGCGACCTCCGTGGCCCCGGCGGGCGTTCGAAAGAACGGCTCCGGTCGCGGCCTGCCAATCAATCCGGCGACGGGCCTGCCGCTGGGCTGCCGCGCTCGCCCACTCACAACCCCACGGCGATCGCGTCGACCTCCACGCGCGCGCCGCGGGGGAGCGCCGCCACCTGCACCGTGGCCCGCGCCGGGGGAGCGCCGGAGAAGGAGCGGCCGTAGACCTCGTTGACCCGGGCAAAGTCCGCCAGGTCGGTCAGGTAGATGGTCGTGCGCACCACGTGCTCGAAGCCGAGCTGCGCCGCCGCGAGGACCGCAGCCAGGTTCTTCATCACGCGCTCGGTCTGGGCCTCGATGTCGCCCGGGACGATGGCCCCGGTCGCGGGGTCCAGCGGGATCTGACCGGAGAGAAACACCATGCGCCCGGCTGGGACCGCGATGGCCTGCGAATAGGGTCCGATGGCCTTGGGTGCGTCGGGCGTGGCGACGGCTTTCTGGGACATCAGGCTGCTCCTCTTCGCAGGAGGGCCTTGCAGCCTCAGACGCGCTCGACGGTGAAGACGCCGCTGATGCGCTCGATGGACTGCATGACCTCGTTGAGCTGCTTCAGGTCGGAGACGGTGACCTCGAACGTGTTCACCGCGCGGTCGTCGCCGGTGGCGCGGCAGTTCGCCTGGGAGATGTTGACGCCCTTCTTGCTGAAAGTCTGCGAGATGTCGGCCAAGAGCCCCGGCCGGTCGGCGGTGAGCACGCGGAGGGTGACCGGGCGCTTGAAGTCGCTCCGGACGTCCCAGCTCACGTCGACCCGGCGCTCGGGGTCGGTGGCCAGCGCCTTCTCGCAGTCGAGCGTGTGAACCGTGACGCCGCGCCCGCGGGTGATGAAGCCGACGATCTTGTCGCCCGGGACCGGGTTGCAGCACCGGCCGAAGCGGACGAGCACGTCGTCGATGCCGTTGATCTGCACCCCGGTCTTGGACCGGCCGGTGACCTTCTTGAGGATCTCGGTGATGCGCTGAATGGGCGCCGACTCGCTGCCGCGCTCGCCGTTCTCCGCGCGCTTCTCGGCGAGCTTGTCCGCCGGGAGCAGCTTGGCGGCCACCTGGGACGGGGCGATCTTCCCGTAGCCGATGGCGACCAGCAGGTCGTCCTCGAGCCGGTAGCCCAGCGCCTCGGCCGCCTTCTTGAGGTCGCCCGCTTTGAGCAGCTTGTTCAGGTTCAAGTCGAACCGCTTGAGCTCCCGCTCGGCGAGCTCGCGCCCCAGCTCCAGGCTCTTCTCGCGCTGCTGGGCCTTGATGTACCCGCGGATGCGCGCCTGGGCCCGGCTCGTCTTGACGAAGGAGAGCCAGTCCTTGGACGGGTGCGCGTTGGCCGAGGTGAGGACCTCGAGCGTGTCGCCGTTCTTGAGCTTGTACCGCAGCGGGACGATCTTGCCGTTGACCTTGGCGCCCACGCACTTGGCGCCGATGTCCGAGTGGATGGCGTAGGCGAAGTCGACCGGCGTCGCACCGCGCGGCAAGCTCTTGACGTCGCCCTTGGGCGTGAAGACGAAGACCTCGTCGGTGAACAGGTCCACCTTCACCGTCTCGAGGAACTCCTTCGGGTCCTTGAGGTCCTGCTGCCACTCCATGAGCTGGCGGAGCCAGGCGAACTTCGCGTCGTCCTTGCTCAGGGGCCGCCCGCTGCCCGAGCCGTCCTTCGCGCCGTCCTTGCCCTCCTTGTAGGCCCAGTGCGCGGCGATGCCCTCCTCGGCGATCTTGTGCATCTCCTCGGTGCGGATCTGCACCTCGACGCGGTCGCCGAACGGCCCGATGACGGTCGTGTGCAGCGACTGGTACATGTTCGGCTTGGGGATGGCGATGTAGTCCTTGAAGCGGCCGGGGACCGGCTTCCAGAGGGTATGGACGAGCCCCAGCGCCTCGTAGCAAGCCGGCATGGATTTCATGATCAGCCGGAAGGCGATGACGTCGTGGATCTGCTCGAAGTCCACCCCCTGCACCCGCATCTTCCCCTGGATGCTGTAGAGGTGCTTGAACCGCCCCTGGACCCGGACCTCCAGGTTGTTCTCCGCCATCTTGCGCGAAAGGATGTCCTTGACGTCCTCGACGTACTGCGCGCTCGCCTTCTTCTTGAGCTCCACCTTCGAGAAGAGGTCCTGAAACTCGGTCGGCCGAAGGTACTTGAACGACAGGTCCTCGAGCTCCTGCTTGACCCAGCTGATGCCCAGCCGATTGGCGAGCGGCGCGTAGATGTCGAGCGTCTCTTGCGAGATCCGCTGCTGCTTCTCGGGCGCCATGTGCTCGAGCGTCCGCATGTTGTGCGTGCGGTCGGCCAGCTTGACCAGGATGACGCGGATGTCCCGCGCCATGGCGACGATCATCTTGCGGAAGTTCTCGGCCTGCTTCTCCTCCTGGGAGACGTTGGCCGAGGCCGAGAACTGAGAGAGCTTCGTCACGCCATCGACGAGCTGCGCGACCTCCGCCCCGAAGAGCTCCGTCAGCTCCTCCAGCGTGGCCAGCGTGTCTTCGATGGTGTCATGGAGCAGCCCGGTGACGATGGACGCTTCGTCGAGCTTGAGCTGCGCCAGGATCCCCGCGACCTCCAGCGGGTGGATCAGGTACGGCTCGCCGGACTTTCGAATCTGCCCCTGGTGGACCTTGGCACTATAGACGTACGCCTTCTTGATGATCTCCAGGTCCGGGTCCGGGTGGTACTGCGCGACCCGGTCGAGAATGTCATTGAGTCGAAGCATCGAGTCTGGGCTTGCGGGGCGCCTGGGGGACGGCCCGTCGTTCCTCCACTGCCTTCAATGGACCCCGACTCTGGACTCGTCTTCCCGGAGCTGATGCGCGCGGACTCCGCCTCAAACGCCCTTCGCCTCCGCCTTTCTCCCTTGCCCCGAGATTCAAAGACATTTTGGGATGTTAACGGCCCAATCACCCATTGTCCACCTAACGCGACGCGTTGGCCTCCGCCTGCTGCTCAGTAAACGACGCGCGGCCGGGCACGGACATTCGAGACGCGCTGCGCGCCGAGGCGCCCGTTCCAAAGGAGGTGAGAGTCCGTTGACCCTGCCTCCCCTCGCCGCTAGAGTGCTCCGGACTATGGCATTGACGCTCCTGGCAGACCTTGGAATCGTCTGCTCCCGGTGCGACTGTCTAAACGAGGCGACGTCGGCCGAGTGCCTCGAGTGTGGGCAGGCACTTGTGGAGAAGTCGGCTCCGGTGGGACCCGCCCCATCCGCGGTCGATCCCGCCGCGGCCAAGACAGTCGTTCGTCAAGTGCCGGCTCCGCCGCCGCGCGCGAGCCCGCCGGCGCCTGCCGCCTCTGCGGCGCCGGTCTCTGCGCCCAAGCCGACCGCGCCGCCTCCGAGTGCGCGACCGGTGCCTGTGCCCGCTCCGCCAGTGGCCCAGAAGCCGCTCGCTCCTCCGCCTTCGGCCCGGTCCTCGCCCGGCGCCAAACCCGCTCCTGCGCCCCCGGTGCGCACGCCGGCGCTCGCCGAGAAGCCAGCCGCCCCCGTCGGCGCTCCGCGTGCGCCTTCTGCCCCCGCCGCGGCGCCCTCGCCGAGCGCAGCTCGCCCCGCGGC
Source organism: uncultured delta proteobacterium (assembly GCA_963772225.1). Taxonomy (GTDB): domain Bacteria; phylum Myxococcota; class Myxococcia; order Myxococcales; family UBA5297; genus CAVYWD01. The sequence goes on from CAVYWD010000002.1 coordinate 890,340, forward strand.
GCAGAGCCCCCAGGGCCCCACCCTCGCCGCGCAGAGCCCCACCCCCGCGCCGCTCTCCGCGAAGGCCCGCCCCGAAATCCGCGCGCGCCTCGTCGTCGTGCGCGGAGCCAACGCGGGCTCGGCCTTTCGCATTGCCGGACAAGCGGTGGCGGCTGGAGCGACCAAGGGGTTGCTCCTGTTTCCCGACGACCCCTTCCTATCCCCGCTCCACGCCACCTTCTTTTTCCGCGACGGCAAGCTCTACGTCAAAGACGAGGGCAGTCCCTCGGGGACTTACGTGCGAGTGCACGGCCCGGAGACCTTGGTCCCGGGCTCGCTGTTCGCCGTGGGCGATCACCTCCTTCGCTATGGCGGCCCGCTCGCGCCGCCCGTGCGCGAGACGCCGGTGCACTACGGCGCGCCGATGCCGCCCGGAGCTCTCCACTCCATCGAGGAGATCCTGGAGGGTGGCCGCCCGGGCCGCGCCATCGCTCGAACCGGTCCCCTCATCTCCATCGGCCGCAGCGGCTGTGACTTGAGCTTCGCCAACGACGCCTTCATCGCGCCGCGCCACTGCGAGCTGTCCCTCGACGGCGCGAGCGTGGTGCTGCGGGATCTCGGGAGCCCCGACGGGAGCTTCGTGCGCCTGCCCAACGGAGGTGAGCGCCTGCTCGTCCCGGGAGACACCATCCGGCTCGGCTTGCAAATCCTCCGCGCCGAGGCCGCTTGAGCGTTGCTCGGCCCAGCCGCCCCTACCTCGCGCCCTTCAAGTGACGCTCGAAGTACTCGGCGTCGGGCGCGTTCTCACCGAGCGTAAGGTAGGCGCGGATCCACCGGTCCGATGCCGCCGCGTCGCTCTTCATGAAGTTTGCGAGCGCGAGCCGCTTGACCGCCGCGCCGGACGCAGAGTCGGCCTCCAGCGCCCGGGAATAGAGAGCGAGCGCCTCGTCGACCTTCCCCGCCGCAATGGCTGCGTCGCCTTGCCGCAGGAGCTCAGGCACCTTTCCCGAGCGGCGCCGCGTTTCGCCCGCCGGGCCCTGGGGAGCCTGCCCCTTCGTCGCCGGCGTCGACTGCGCCAGCGCCGCGCTGCGAGCGAGCTCCTGGTCGAGCTGCAGGGCAGCCCCGCGCGGGCCCGTCCTCTTCGAGGCCTGATACGCCGCGAGCCCTCCGCCGACGAGCGCCGCGGTCCCCACCGCGACCGCGAGGGCGAGCGCGAGCGGGCTCCGAGGCCGAGCGCCGTTCTCGGAGGAGACCTCGAGCGCCGCGTCGCTGCTGACCTGCGCGCGGCCGCCGGCGCTGCTGGCTGCAGCCTGGACCTGCGCCGGCCGACTCGAGGGCTGACCGGGCGCGTGGCCTTGCCGCGCTGCGCTCTCCTCCATGGGCCCCGCGATCGCCAGAAGCTCGGCGCGAAACTGCTCGGCAGTTTGCGGGCGATCGATCGGGTTCTTGGACATGGCGCGGAGAATGAGTTCCTCCATGCCCTGGGAGAGGTCTGGCCGCTTGAGCCGCGGCGGCGCCGGGTCCTTCGTCAGGTGCATCGTCGCGAGCGCGATGGCCGAGTCCGCCTCGAAGGGCAAGGAACCCGTCGCGCACTGGTAGAGGATGACCCCCACCGCGTACAGGTCGCTCCGGGCGTCGAGCGGGGCCCCTCGCGCCTGCTCTGGGCTCATGTACTCGGGGGTGCCGCAGACGAAGCCGGCGCGCGTGAGCGCCGTCCCCTCGCTGCCGTCCGACTCCTGGATCTTCGCGATGCCGAAGTCGAGCACCTTGACGAAGTCGGCGTCTTTGCGGCGCTGCTCCACCATGATGTTCTCGGGCTTCAGGTCGCGGTGGATCACCCCGGCCGCGTGAGCGTCGGCGAGCGCCGACAGGACCTGCCCCACGACATGGCCCATCCGAGGCTCGGCGAGTGGACCTTCGCGCGAGAGGACCTGGTGCAGGTCCCGGCCAGCCACGTGCTCCATGGCGATGTAGAGCGAGCCGTCGTCGCCCTGGCCGAAGTCGATGATGCCGATGGAGTTGGGGTGGTTGAGGCGGCTGGCCGCCTTGGCCTCGCGCTGGAAGCGCGCCACGGTCCGCTCGTCCGAGAGCAGCGACGCGCGCAGCACCTTCAGCACCACCGTCTTCTCGAGCGAGAGCTGGATGGCCCGGTAGACCTTGCCCATCCCGCCCTCGCCGATGAGCGCCTCCACTCGGTACTTCCCGGCCACGATGCGGCCGACGAGGTCCTCTCCGGCGGGCCCGCGGACGATGGCGGCGCCGCAGCTCGGGCAGAACTTCGCGACCTCGCCGGCCTCGCGGTTGCACGATGGGCAAAGGCTCACGGGCGTCCGGCCTCCATAGGGCGGCCTGTCCTCGCTCGGGGAGACTGCCGGCCGCTCGAAACCATCGCACGCGCGCTCGGCGCCCCGCAAGGCAGCGCGCCGGCCGCGGCAGCGATCGCGGCGCTCTTGACGGCGCCCCTCGGTCCGGGCTCACTCTGCGGCGCGTGAGCAAGGCCCACGAGGTGCGAGCGTCTCCCCCGGCCGAGCGCTTGCTCGCCCGCGCGGTGGCAGCCTTGCTCGCGCTGGGCGCGGTGGCGGCGGTGGCGGGCCCCGTCATCTCCTACCGGAGCGACGTCGCCGAGCTGCGGCACCTGCTGAGGGCGCGCTCGGTGCGCGAGACGCATCTCTTCGCCGACGCGCTCGAGCGCCACCTCCGCCTCATTCAGGGCGAGCTCACGCGCCTTTCGGAGCAGCCGGAGGTCGACCTGAAGGACGGGCGACCGGCGCCCGAGCAGGAGCTGCTCGCCGCGACCTACCGGCGCTCGGCGCTGTTCGACGCGGGGGTCTCGGTAGCCGACCTCTCCGGCGAGCGGCTCTGGAGCGTCCCGGCCACCGTGCCCCTGCCACGGCAGCTCTCCGACCGGCCCTGGTTTCAGCGCCTCCTGGCGACCCAGGCCCCGGTGGTCGACGTCCTCGACGACCTTCGCACCTCGCTCGTCGTCGCAGTCCCCATCGTCCGCCAGGGAAAGCTCTCGGGCGCGGTCATCGGCCTGCTGGACCCGGGCAAGACCCCGCTGCCAGCCGGCGCGGGCGGGGTCGACGAGGTGGCGGTGTTGGACGCGACCGGCGACGCGCTCTCTCCGTCGCCCGCACCGCCTTGGATTCCACCTGGCCGACCTTGCGGCCCGCGTCGAGCAGCTCCTGCAGCTTCCCCAAGGTGGCCCGCTCGGCCCGGAGGTCCCGGACGGCTTCGCTTCGGCGGCCGTGGTGGGGCAGACCGGCCTGCGGCTTTTGTCCGTGGTGCACGAAGACAAGATGTTCGAGCCGCTGCGCGGCCAGGTGCGCTTCCAGCTGCTGCTCATCGGCTCCCTGCAGGCGGGGGTCTTGCTCGCGCTGGGCCTGTACCTGCGGCGCACTTACCTCCGCTTCCTGGACCTCGAGGCCCGCGCGCTCCGGCAGGAGAAGCTCGCGGCCCTGGGCGGCGCCTCGCTGCTCATCGCCCACGAGATCAAGAACTCGCTCAACGGGCTCAACGCGGCGGTCTCCCTGTTGGCGTTCGGCGGCGACGCGGCGCTCCCCTCGCAGACGCTGCGCGGCCAGGTCGACCGGCTGCGGCACCTGGCGACCTCGCTCCTCCAGTTCGCACGGCCGGCCTTGCCGCAGCGCGTGCCGACGGCGCTCGAGCCGCTCGTGGCCAGCGCCATCGAGGGGACGCGCGCGCTGCCGGAGGCGCAGGAGGTGGAAGTCCGAGCGCAGCTCGAGTCGGACCTCACCGCCTGGTGCGACCCGCTGCTCCTGACGACCGCGCTGGACAACCTCCTGCGCAACGCCGTCGAGGCAGGGGCCTCGGCGCGCGACCTGGGGCAGCGCGAAGCGCCGCACGTGAACGTCGGCCTTCGCGTCGTGGGCTCCGATGTGCTCATCGAGGTCGAGGACGACGCCGGCGGCCCGCCGCCCGAGGTGGAGGGGCGGCTCTTCGAGCCCTTCCTCACCTCCAAGGCCAAGGGCGTCGGCCTCGGGCTCTCGATGGCGCGCGAGGCCATCGAGGCGCAGGGCGGCGCCTTGGAGTTCGCGCGCACCCCGCGCGGCAGCATCTTCTCCATTCGCCTCCCGCTGAAGTCCGCGCCGAAGCTCGCCGAGCTCCCGGCTCGCTGGAGGCCTTAAGGACGCGAACGCCATGCACTCGAGTCAAGTTTTCAACCGAGCCAGGTTCAAGCAGAACCATCGACCCTCGACTCTCGACCATCGACTCTCGACTGTCGACGGGAGGCTGCGCCGCATCCTCTCCAACATGCCTCGTCGGTCCGAGGCGCAGCCTCGCTAAAGAGGTCGCCATGACCAACTTGAACGTCCTCATCGTCGACGACGACCGCGCCTTTGCCGCGGTCGCCAGCGCCGCCCTGGCCCGCGAGGGCTTCCCCGTGGCGGTCGCGCACTCGCTGCACGCGGCCCGCGAGGCCATGGGCCGCCAGGCGCCGGGGCTGGTGCTCCTCGACCGTCGCCTCCCGGACGGCGACGGGCAGGCCTTCCTCCCGGAGCTCCGCGCGCTCGCACCGGCGGCCGCGGTGGTCGTCGTGACCGCGCACGCCGACGTCGCCAGCGCCGTCGACGCCATGCGGGCCGGCGCGACCGACTATTTGGTCAAGCCCGTCGAGCTCGCCGACCTGGTGATGAAGGCCCGCCGCACCGAGGAGGCCATCCGGCTGCGCGACCGCCTGCAGCAGGCCGAGCAGGAGCTCTCGGGGCGCCACACGCTCCTGCCGCCGCGCTCGAAGGCCATGAGGGAGGTGCTCGAGATGGTCGAGCGCATCGCCCTGGCTCCGCGCAGCCCGGTGCTGATCCTGGGCGAGACCGGGACCGGAAAGGAGGTCCTCGCGCGGCACCTGCACCAACTCTCGCAGGGCGAATCTTCGCCGTTCGTGCACGTCAACTGCGCGGCGCTGCCGGCGACCACCTTCGAGAGCGAGCTCTTCGGCCACGAGCGCGGCGCCTTCACCGACGCCCGCTCGGCGCGGCGCGGCCTGGTGGAGATCGCCAGCGGCGGGACGCTCTTCCTGGACGAGGTGGGCGAGCTGCCGCAGGCGCTCCAGGCCAAGATGCTCACCTTCCTCGACTCGGGGCGGTACCGGCGCCTGGGCGGCACCTCCGAGCAGGCGAGCTCCGCGCGCGTCGTCGCGGCGACCAACCGCGACCTCGCGGCGCAGATCGCCCAGGGCTCCTTTCGCGAGGACCTCTGGTTCCGGCTGAACGTCTTCCGCATCGACCTGCCGCCCCTGCGCGAGCGCCGCGAGGACATCCTCCCGCTCGCCGAGGGAATCCTCGCGCACCTGCGCGGCGAGATGGGCCGCCGGTCGGGCCGGCTCGCCGAGGCCGCTCGCGAGCGGCTGCTCACCTACTCGTTCCCGGGAAACGTGCGCGAGCTGCGAAACCTGCTCGAGCGCGCCCTGGTCCTCGAGACGGGGCCGGACCTGACCCTCGGCCTCCTGCAGGAGACCCGCACCCCCTCCGCTGAGCCGCCTCCGTCCACCGCCGACTTCCGCGTCCCGCCCCCGTTGGTGCCGATGGAGGAGGTCGAGCGCCGCTACGCCCGCTTCGTCCTCGACCGACTCGGAGGCCGCCGCATGGAGGCGGCCAAAGCCCTGGGACTCTCCTATCCGACGTTTCTCAAGCGCATCGAGGGCGAGTGATCGGCGGGAAGACTTTTTGCCTCATGAACAGAGCGACCCATCGAGCGTTGCGTTCAGTGACGCTCCCCAGGCAAGGTGCGGGCATGACGCTTGCCCATCTCGCGCGGGTCGCGCTGGTCGCTCACTCCATACTCTGGGCCGCGTCCGCGTCGACTGCCGCGGAGCCAGAGGGCGATCGCCGAGCCGCGCTGCCGCTGCCGCTGGCGCAGCTTCCCCCCGACGAAGAGCTGGTCGCGCTCGTCGAGTCGCATTCCTCCGAGCTGGCGCAGGCCCGCGCCAAGGCCGCCTCGGCGCAGGCCGAGGTCGAGCGCGCTTCGAGGTTGCCGAACCCGGGGCTCGACCTCTCGGTCAACACGCTTCCGGTGGGCGCGACGAACCCGCCGGGCCTGGCCGCGCCCCTTTCGAACATCCCGAACTACCAGGTCGGCCTCTCCGAGCTCGTGGAGGTCGGCAAGCGCGCCCCGCGGCAGCGCGCCGTCCGGAAGGCGGCGGAGTCCGCGCGCCTGGACGCGCTCGAGGGTCTGCGCCGGGCCTTCGTCGACCTGCTCGACGGCATCGGCCGGGTCGCGAGCTCGGAGCAGCGCGTGGCGGCACTCTCCGGGCTCGTCGCCGACGCCGCGGAGCTGAGGGACCTGCAGTCGCAACGCGCCCAGCGCGGCGACGCCGCCGAGCTCGATGTGGACCGCGCGCGCCTCGATGAGGAGCGCCTGCGCTCGACCCTCGCCGAGGAGCGCCAGAAGCTGGAGGCCGCGCTCATCGACTGCGCGCGCCTGGCCGGCGTCCGCTGCGAGCCGTTCGGCGCCGTGGACCGCGCCCAGGCCTTCTTGGACGCGCGCTCGCAGCCCGCCTCGCCGCCCGCCGAGCTCGAGAAGGGACTCGCGTCGCGGCCCGACCTCCGGTCGCTCGCGGCCCAAGAGGAGAGCGCGCGCGCCTCCGCGGCCCTCGCGCGGGCCAGGCTCCTACCCGATCCGACGTTCCGCGTCGGCTTCGTCTACGACACGTTCGTCGCGGCCGGGAACCAGAGCAAGAGCCTCTTCGTGGGCGCCTCCTTGCCCCTGCCTCTCTTCGAGCACGGTCAGGCCGACCTGGCGCAGGCCGCAGCCGCCGAGGGCGCGGCGCGCGCGAGCCGGTCCCTGCTCACGGCCCAGTCCGAGCGCGACCTCGCGCGCCTGCTCGCGCAGTCGAAAGTGCTCCTCCAGCGCCGCGCGGCGATGCGCGCCGAGACGCTGCCCATGGCGCGCGGCGTGGTCGAGCGGCTCACCCGCGCCGTGCAGGCCGGCGGCGCCTCGCTGCAGGACGTTCTGCAGGCGCGCCGCGCGCTGGGCGAGCTCCTCGAGGACGCCGCGGACCTGGACCTGTCCGCGTTTCAGGTCGCCCTGGCCATCCAGCGCATCGCCGCGCCGCTCCCCCCGGCCGCCCAGCGCCTGCTGTCTGAAACCGGAAGTGAAGAAAGGACCCCATGAGCAAGTCCTCGCCCGCGCCCGATCTCCTCGCGCCGCAGCAGGGCCTCGGCCTGCAGCCGGTGCATGAGCGCCCCCGCCCGGCCATGCCTCCGTGGGCCTGGGCGGCCGTCGGAGCTCTGGCGGCCGGCGCGCTCGGGTTCGCGGGCCTGAAGCTCGGCGCGCGCGCGCCCGCGCCCGCGCCCGCGCCCGCCGCGGCGCCACCCGCCATGAAGGTGGACAAGACCTTCGTGCTCCTCGCCCCGGACGCGCCGCAATGGCCGTACGTCGAGCTGGCGGTGGCCAAGGACGGCTCGCCCATCGCGCCGCTCCCGGCGCCGGCGCGCATCGGCTTCGACGAGCAGCGGACCTCGGCCATCGGCACGCCGCTGGCGGGCCGCGTCGAGCGGGTGCTGGCGCACATCGGCGACCGCGTCGAGCCGGGGACGCGCCTGTTCGCGGTGCGCAGCGGCGCTTTCGCCGAGGTGCAGAAGGAGCTCGAGGCGGCCCGGATCACCGTGGAGGTGAAGAAGCGCCTGGCCGACCGCGTTCGAGAGCTGGTGGCCATCCGGGCGAGCCCAGAGAAGGACCTGGCTGCCGCGGAGGCCGAGCACCACGAGGCCGAGCTCGCCCTCTCGGCGGCGAGCGCCAAGTACGACAGCCTCAGGGTCGCGCCGGAGGCGAGCAACCTCTTTTTCGTCGTCGCCCCTCGCAGGGGCACGGTCGTGGAGACCGACGTCTTTCCCGACCAAGAGGTGACACCGGACCGCGAGAAGCCGCTCCTGCGGCTCTCCGACCTCGACGAGGTGCTGGCCCTCGCGGACGTCCAGGAGATGGACGCGGCCGACATCGCGCCCGGCGCCACGGCGGAGGTGCGAGCCCAGGCCGGCGGCGTGGTGCGCCAGGGGGTCGTGCAGCACGTCTCCGAGGTCGTGGACCCGGCGCGGCGCACGGTGGAGGTGCGGGTGCGAGTCAAGAACCAGGACCGGGCGCTGCGCCCCAACAGCTTCGCGGAGATCACCTTCACGCCCGACGCGTCGCTCCTGCGAGTGCGCGTGCCGAGCGAGGCGGTGGTCACCGACGGCGAGCGCTCGGTGGTGTTCGTCGCCGAGGGGCCCGGGCGGCTCGAGCGCCAGGCGGTGAAGACGGGCCGCCAGCGCGACGGAGAGGTGGAGATTCTCAGCGGGCTCGCACCGGGTAGCCGCTACGTGGCCCGAGGAGCGCTTCTGCTGCTCAACCAGATCGAGCTCGCGCAGTAGCGAAAGGCAAAAGACCCAAAATGCTCGAGCACGCCGTCCGCTTCGCGCTCCAAAACCGGGCCGCGGTGATCTTCCTGACCCTCGCCGTGGCCGCGTGGGGCGTCCTCAGCTTCCGCGACCTGACGGTGGAGGCCTTCCCCGACCCCACCGACACGCAGGTCAACGTCATCACCCTCTTCCCCGGGCAGCCGTCGGAGGAGGTCGAGCGGCAGATCGGCCTGCCCCTCGAGCGCGCGCTCAACGGGACGCCCGGGATGTCGCGGCTGCGGAACCTCTCGCTCTTCGGGCTCAACTACATCACCCTCACCTTCCACGACGGCGTCGACGCGCTCTTCGCGCGCGCGCAGGTCTTGGAGCGCCTGCGCGACGCGGAGCTGCCCGACGGCATCAGCCCCGACCTGGGCCCCTTGGCGACGCCCATCGGCGAGATCTACCGGTACACGCTCACAGGCGGACGCGACGACCCGATGAAGCTGCGCACCCTCCAGGACTGGGTCGTGCGCCCGGCTCTCATGCGCGTGATGGGCGTGGCCGACGTGGTGAGCTACGGCGGCCTCATGCGGGAGATCCACGTCCAGCCCGACCCCGCGCGGCTCGCGAAGTTCGGGCTCACCCTGGCCGAGCTGGAGCAGGCGATCACCGCGTCCTCCGTGAACGCCAGCGGAGGCATCCTCGAGCGCGGCGCGGAGCAATTCGTCATCCGCAGCGAAGGCCTCTACAAGAAGCTCGACGACCTGCGCCAGGTACGGGTCGCGACGCGCGAGGGCACGCCGGTCTTCCTCAAGGACGTGGCCGACGTCTCCGAGGGTTGGGCGCCGCGCCAGGGCGTGGTGAGCCGCGGGGCGCTGAACGACGTGGTGCAGGGCATCGCCCTCATGCGGCGCGGCGAGAACCCGTCGGCCGTGCTCGCCCGGATGCGTCAGGCCATCGCAAGCGTCAACGCGCGGCTCGCGGCGGAGGGCGTCCAGATCGTCCCGTTCTACGACCGGACGGAGCTCGTCGACACCACTCTCAAGACGGTGGGGCGCAACCTTCTGGAGGGCGCGCTGCTGGTCACGGTGGTCCTCTTCGTCTTCCTCTTGGACCTGCGCGCGGCCCTGGTGGTCGGCACGCTCATCCCGCTCTCGCTCCTCACGAGCTTCATCTACCTCAAGCTGCGCGGCATGAGCGCCAACCTCCTCTCCATGGGCGCGGTGGACTTCGGGGTCATCGTCGACGGTGGAGTGGTGATCATCGAGGCCATCCTCCAGCGCCTGTGGGCGAGCGAACCGCACGAGGCGACGACCGAGTCGCGCATCCTCCAGGCGACCAAGGCAGTGGTGCGGCCCACGGTCTTCTCCCTGCTCATCATCATCGCGGCCTACTTCCCCATCTTCATGCTGGAGCGGGTCGAGGGGCGGATGTTCGCGCCCATGTCCAACACGGTGGTCGCCGCGCTGGCGGGAGCGCTGGTCTTCTCGGTGACGCTGGTGCCGGTGCTCGCGTCGCTGGTCTACCGCAAGAAGCTCCACCACCGGGAGTCGCCGGTGCTGAGGCTGGCCGACCGGGCCTACGCGCCGGCGCTCGCCTGGTCGCTCAAGCGACCGTGGGCGGTGCTGTCGCTCGCGACGGCCGGGCTGGTCGCGACCTTCGTCCTCTTGCCCCGGCTGGGCTCCGAGTTCCTGCCGGAGCTCAACGAGGGCGGCCTCTACCTCACCTTCACGCTCCCGCAGAACATCTCCATGTCCGAGGGGCGCAAGCTCGTGCCCCGCCTCTCGAAGCTCATCTCGGCCATGCCGCAGGTGGACGAGGCGATGAGCCAGCTGGGCCGGCCCGAGGACGGCACCGACGCGAAGCTCGCCAACAACCTCGAGTTCTTCGTCAAGCTCAAGCCGCCCGAGCAGTGGCCGAGCGCCACGCGGACCCTGGACGAGGTGGTCGACGCCATGCAGCGGGCGCTGGCGGAGGTCCCAGGCGTCGAGGTGAACTTCAGCCAGCCCATCCGCGACAACGTGAACGAGTCCATCAGCGGCCAGCAGGGTCAAATCGCCGTCAAGCTCTACGGCGAGGACCTGACGGAGCTGCAGGAGCGCGCGGAGCAGGTCAAGCGGGTCATCGGCCAGGTGAACGGCGCGGCGGACGTGGCGCTCTACAAGAGCGGCATCGTCCCGCAGATCCAGGTGGAGCCGGACCGCGCCGCGCTGGCGCGCTACGGGATGAACGTCGGCGAGTTCCAGCACGTGTTCCAGACGGCGCTGAGCGGGCGTCCCGTCGGCGCCTTCTGGGACGGCGAGCGGCGCTTCGACGTGTTGATGCGGCTGCCGCTCGCGAGCCGCGACGACATCGAGAAGATCAGGAAGCTGCGCGTCCCGGTGGAGGGCGGGGCCATGGTCCCGCTCGATGCGCTGGCGTCGGTGAAGACGGGCTTCGGGCGGGCGACCATCAACCGCGAGAACGGGCGCCGCTACATCGGCGTGCGGCTCAACGTGCGGGGCCGCGACCTGGGCAGCTTCGTGGAAGAGGCGCGCGCCAAAGTCGAGAAGGAGGCGCCGCTCGCGCCCGGCATGCAAATCGAATGGGGCGGCGAGTTCGAGAGCAAGGAGCGGGCGATGAACCGCCTGGTCACCGTGGTGCCGGTCGCCCTGCTGCTCACGCTGCTGTTCCTGTTCAAGGCGTTCGACTCGTTCGGCCTGGCAGTGCTGACGCTCCTCAACGTGCCGTTTGCGCTCATGGGCGGGGTCATCGGCCTCTGGGCCTTCGAGATGCCGCTCTCGGTGGCGGCCGCGGTGGGGTTCATCGCGCTCATCGGGCAGGCGTCGCTCAACGGAGTGCTGGTGGTCTCGGCCATCGCCGAGCGCCACCGCCGGGGAGAGCCCCTGGAGGACGCGGTCCTGCGCGGCTGCCGCGAGCGGCTGCGCCCCGTGCTCATGACTGCGGCGCTCGCCGCCCTGGGCCTCTTGCCGGCCGCGCTGAGCCGCGCCATCGGCTCCGAGACGCAGCGGCCCATCGCGGTGGTCATCGTCGCGGGCACGCTTTCCGCCTGCCTTCTCACCTTGGTCGTGCTGCCGGTCATGTACCTGCTCTGGTCCAAGGTGAGCCAGCGCCTCTTCCCGCGCCCCGAGCTGGAGGAGGTGGCGGCGCCCGCGGTGCTTGGGCAATGACTGGACTCGCGGCTCAAGGTGCGCCAGCACTTCCTGTTCAACGCGCCGGCGCGCAGGACCCGGCCTCGGCGCACCGCGATTCTCGCCGCAGGTCGCAGGCGCGGGACCGGTCCTCGAGCTTCTCTTCGACGAAGTCGGAGTAGAGACAGAAGGCCTTCCCGCAGGGCCTCGGGATCCGCCATGCGCGCGAGCGCCTGGAGGTAGCCCGCATCGGCGAGCGCCCGCTCGCCGCTCGCGCTTGGCCTCCTCGGCGCGCGCGGTCCTCGCGAGCTCGATGGCGCCGCGGTCATCGTCGAGCCGAGCCAGGTTCCAGCGATCGATGGGATCGTCTGGCGCGAGGTCCGCCGCCTTCTTCCCCCACCGCAGGGCTTCGTCGTCTTTCCCAAGCATTCGGATTCTGCACGCTCCTCGGGCTCGCCCCCGAGCCTTCCCGGCTTCGCGAAGGGCGCGCGCCCCCTCGCCTGCCTTCGCGGTCCGAGCGGCGCCTTGTCCCTGCCCGACGTGCGCCCAACCTTGCTCCATGGCGGAACCCCGGCGGCGCATCGGGAAGTTGAGCCGGGGCAGAACTCCTGAGCTGTCGAGCGACCGGCCCCGGGAACCCGCGGGCAGTCGCGACGAGGCTGAAGGGGGCGGCGCCCCAGGCATCGCCCGGGCTTCTGGAGGGGAACGATGGAGCTGACTCTGCAGATACCGCGTCGCACGAAGCACAGGCGGGCTCCGGTCGGCTTGGGGCTCGGAGGCGCCGCGGCCGGCGCCGCGCTGGTCTATTGGCTCGACCCCGCCCAGGGAGCCCGGCGCCGCGCGGAGGCGCGGCAGAAGGCCCTTCACGCCGCCAAGGAGGCCGCCGGGGCGGCGTCGGTGACCGGGCGCGATTTGGAGTATCGAACCCGCGGCCTGTGGGCGGAGGCGCGCAGCGGACTCTGGGAGGCCGTGGAGCGCCTCCGGGGAGAGACACCGTCCGACCGCGTCCTCGCCGAGCGGGTCCGCGCGAGGCTGGGCCGGCTCTGCTCACACCCGAGCGCCATTCGAGTCGAGAGCCACGGCGGCCAGGTTCGGCTGGCGGGACCGGTCTTCCGGGCGGAGCGGGATCAGGTCCTGCGAGGCATCGCCGGGGTCCGCGGCGTCCAGGGAGTGGAGAGCCAGCTCGAATCCCATGAGACGGCCGACGACGTCCCAGGGCTCCAAGGCGGGGCGCGCCGAATCGAGCGCCCGGAGCTGCTCCAAGAGAGCTGGTCGCCGTCGGCGCGACTCTTGGTGGGCGCCGCCGGCGTGGGGCTCGCTGGGTTGGGAGCTGCCCGGCGCAGCGCGCTCGGGACCTTCACAGGCACGCTGGGCCTCGGCCTCCTCTTGCGCAGCCTGACGAACCTCCCGGTAAAGCGGCTCGTCGGGATCGGCGCGGGCCGGCGCGCCGTCGACGTGCGAAAGGACCTCTTCGTCGACGCGCCCGTCGAGGAGGTTTTTTCATTCTTCAGGCGTTTCGAGAACTTCCCGAAATTCATGACCCACGTCCGCGACGTGGCGCCCCTCGGCGAGCGCGATCGGCGGTGGCGGTGGACGGTGGAAGGTCCGGCCGGCGCCCCGGTCTCCTGGGACGCCGAGATCACCGAGTACGCGCCGAACCAGGTCATCGCCTGGAAGAGCGTCGCGGGGGCCCCCATCGCCCACGCCGGCGTCGTGCGATTCGAGCCCGACCGGAGCGGGACGCGCGTCAGCGTCCGCCTCTCGTACAACCCTCCGGGCGGCGCGCTCGGGCACGCCCTGATCGCCGCGCTGGGCGCTCACCCGAAGCGGCAGCTCGACGACGACCTCTTGCGCTTCAAGTCGCTCCTCGAGCGCGGCAAGGCCACGGGCTTCGAAGGAACCGTTCGGAAGGAAGCGATCGCTCCCGAGGCGCCTTTGCCGGGCTCGACGCGGTAGCCCGGAGACGAGCGTCGGCGACGGGGCCGGCCGTCGCGCGCGAGCGGCCTGCCCGTCGAATCGCTCGGGCGCGCGAGGCCTCGCCTCGCGGCCCCCCCCCCCCCGCGGGTTTTGCGAGCGGCGCGCGAGAGCTCCACGCCAAATCTGTCTCGCCCAGGCGACGGTCTTCGCGCCTCGCCGCCATCTTCCGCAAAGGCCATTCCTGACAGGGACGAGTGACCTTCCGCCGTCTCGCCGAGGGTCCGCTTGATTTGGGCGTCGCCGTGTACCACCATGCGGGCGCTTTCATCCGCACGACCCAGCCGTCCGCACGACGAGCGCGCCGCCATGACCCCATGCCCCCGCTGCCACTTCGAAAACCGCCTGGGCGCCCCTGTGTGCCAGTCCTGCGGCGCGAAGCTCTCCTCGTGGGGCACCCTGGCGTCACAGCCCGCCACAGCCACTGCCACCGCCGCCTCGGCCTCGCGGCCACAGGTGACCGTCCGCGTGGTGCGCGCCGACGGCGGCCCCGAGCTCGCCTACTCCCTTCGCAAGGATGAGGCGGTCGCGGGGACCGGCGGCGAAATCCTGTTGATGGACGACCCATTCGTCGCCCGCGAGCAGGCCCGCTTCTACTTCGACGGCCCCGCGCTCATGGTCGAGGACGTGGGCGGAGTGAGCGGGGTCTACACGCGCCTGAAGGGCGAGCGCGGTGTGGAGCCGAACCAGGAGATCCGCTGCGGCCGCCAGCGCCTGAAGTACGAGCCCCTCCCCGCGGCCGAGTCGACCACGCCGCGCGTCTGGGGCTCGCCGGAGTCCGGCTGCCGCGGCCGCCTTGTGCAGATCCTCGAGGGCGGCCTGCGCGCCGACGCCTTCCCGCTGCGCGACGGCGAGAACCTTCTCGGCCGCGAGTTCGGCGACATCGCCTTCCCCGGCGACGGCTTCGTGTCCGGTCGCCACGCGCTCTTCACCGTGCGCGCGAGCGGCGTCAAGGTGCGCGACCTGGGCTCGTCCAACGGCACCTTCTTGCGCATCGACAAGGCCGCCAAGCTCGAGATGGGCGACCAGCTCCTCATCGGCCGCCAGCTCCTCAAGCTCGAGTTCGTAGGCGCCTGACGACCCCAGGGGGCCGGCGCGTCACTCGAGGGAGTCTCTCGTCCGCGCGCAGCTGCCGCGCCACCGCGCGGTCTTGGCGCCGGCGGAGCCGCGCTCCCCTTCAAGCCCGATGAACGCTGGGAGACATCGAAGTGGCAGCGTCCAGGTCGGGCAGCATCCGGGAGCTCATCCACGCCCTCGCGCGCGCCGTCCCGGGCGGCACCGACGCCTTGGCCCGGGTGCGGGTGGACCTGAACGCCTCGACGCCGGCAGTCAAGGCGCACGTGCGAGAGCACCCACAGCTGGAAAACGCGCTCAGAAGGTTCAAGCACCTCATCGCTCCGCCGGCCCCCACGTCCATCGCCGACCCTTACCGCGCCAGCGACGCGAGCGAGCACCCGCGACCCGCCACGGCCTCGGGCCCGCGCCTCTCGGGGCTCTTCTCCGACCACATGGTTTTCCAGCGCGACCGCGCGCTCCCCGTGTGGGGCCGCGCTCCGGACGGCGAGGTCATCGAGGTGCGCTTCAACGGCGCCAGCGCGCGAACCACCGCCTCCGGCGGCCGGTTCCGCGTAGACCTCCCACCGCAGTCCGCGGGCGGGCCGTTCACGCTCCAGGTCCTCGGCCGCGAGCGCCTGGAAATCCGCGACGTCCTGGTCGGGGACGTCTGGCTGTGCTCGGGCCAGTCCAACATGGAGTGGCGGCTCGTCGACAGCCACGAGCCGAAGCAGGCCATCCCGCTCGCGAACAACCCGCTTTTGCGGCTGCTCACGGTGCCGCGGCGCAAGTCCGAATCCCCGGCCGAGGACGTCGAGGCCCAGTGGAAGGTCTGCGACAGCGCGGCGGCCATGGACTTCTCCGCCGTCGGGTTCTACTTCGGGCGCGAGCTCCAGAAGACGCAGGGCGTGCCCGTCGGCCTCGTCTGGGCCTCGTGGGGCGGCTCGCCCATCGAGTCCTGGATGCCGCTCTCGGCCCTGGCGGAGGACCAGCACCTCGCGCGCGAGGGGAAGCGGCCCGCAGCCGAGAAGCCCTGGTGGAGCTGGCGCCCCGCGGAGCTCTTCAACGCGATGATCGCCCCGCTCGCCTCGTTCCCCGTTCGCGGGTTCACCTGGTACCAGGGCGAGGCGAACATCGACCGCCCCGACCTCTACAGCCGCCTGTTCAGCGCGCTCGTCGCCTCGTGGCGACGCGAGCTGGGCGGCGGCGAGCTCCCCTTCTTGGCCGCGCAGCTCGCCCCGTGGGATCGCGACCGCGGCCGAAGCTTGGGCGCGATCGCCCGGGCGCCCGAGGAGAGCGCCATCGCCGAGCTCCGCGAGGCCCAGGCGCTCACCGCGAAGACGGTGCCCGGCGTCGGCCTCGCCATCACCCTCGACGTCGGAGAGAAGGACGACATCCACCCGCCGCGAAAGCGCGAGGTCGGCGAGCGGTTGGCGCTGCTGGCGCGCTCGATGGCCTACGGCGAGCCGCTCGTCGCGTCGGGGCCGACGTATCGGTCGGCCGCCCGCTGGGGCGACGAGCTGGTGGTGTCGTTCGACGGCGTGGGCAGTGGGCTGGTCGCGAGGGGCGGGCCGCTGCAGGGCTTCGCCGTGGCGGGGAGCGACGGCGTCTTCCGCTGGGCCGAGGCGCGCGTCGAGGGGGCCTTGGTCGCCCTGCGGTGCGCGGGCGTCCCGAAGCCTGTGGCCGCGCGCTACGCCTGGGCGGACTTCCCGGTAGCGAACCTCTACAACCTCGAGGGGCTGCCGGCGGCGCCCTTCCGAACGGACGCGCCCGCCGCGCCCGCCGCGGCCGAGGACGGCCAGGGGCGGGCGCGGGCTGAGACAGGCGGCGCTACTTCTTGACCTTCGCCTCTTCGATGATGACCGGGTACGAGTAGCCCGAGCCGAAGTCGACGCCCGTGTGCACGGTCCCGCTGAGGGTCACCGTGTCGCCCTTCTCAGCGCTGTCCTCGGTGGTGACGGTGATGTCGTTCGTCCTGTCCGCCGCCGAGCCCGTCCCGTCGCGCAGGTGCAGAAAGGTCTTGCCCATGGCGGAGGTCGCCTTGACCACCTTGCCCCGGAGGGTGACCTTGCCGTCCTTGAGCTTCGCCTTCTGCTCCCAGACCTCGGCCACGGTTCGCGCGTCGGCGCCGTCGGCCTTGGGGACCTTGACGTCCATGACCTCGGACGGGCCCGCCGCGGCAGCCGCATGCTGCTCGGCGGCGCTGCCCATGCCTTGAGGGTCCTGTGCGTGGGGAGAAGCCGCTGGGGCGGCGGCCTTGTCGTTCGCCAGATAGCCGAAGACGATCTTGTCGAAGCGCCGGTTGAGCGTCTTGCTCTCGAAGCCGTCCATGCGCTGGGGGCCGGCAATCTCCACCTCGGCGCCAACCGGGACCGCGGTCTCCTGGACGGCCGCCCAGATCTCGCCGTCGGCGGTGTCGAGCTTCAGATAGGTGTAGGTGCTGGCGTCGATCCGCTCCAGCACCTTGCCCTTGAGCGTCGGCCCGCCCTGGGCCCCGGCGTTCGCCACCGCCGCCATGGTTGGGGCGGCGGCCGGGTCGCCGCCGAGCTTGGTCACCAGCGCCTTCTGCGGCGCGGGTGCCGCGACGACCTCGGCCTTCTTCGAGCTGCACCCGATTGCGGCGAGCGACGCGGCCAGAACGACGTAGAGCCATTGCATTGCGACTTCCTCCAGTCCCCGCTTCAGAGGGCGCTCAAGGCGCCGAGGCGTTGAACAATAGGCTTCGGCGATTCGTCCCGTAAACGCGTTTCCGACTCAGGGTTCGTCACCGAATGGCGCTGAACAGGCGATCGACCCTCAGGCCGGGCTGCTCGCCCGACCGCGTCCCAGGCGCTCCCCATGACCACCAGACGAACCAGGCGCGGCCCTTCACGTGGTCGAAGGGCACGAACCAACCGCCGCCGGCGCGGCCGTCTTGGGAGTTGTCGCGGTTGTCGCCGAGCACGAACAGATGCCCCGGCGGGACGCGGAACGGGCCCTCGCGGGGCAGGTGGATGCGGTCCCCGTCTCGGAGCACCGAGTGGACCGCCTCGCGGCCGTCCTCGTTCTCGAGCCGCTCTTCCCACAGCTCGCCGATGGCGCGGATCCATGGGCCGGCGTCGCTGAACCGGTCATAGTAGGGCAGCCGCTCGAGGATCTGCCGGCGCGCCTGCGGAGCGCCGTTGACGTAGAGGACCTCGCCCATGATCTCCAGCGTGTCGCCCGGAAGCCCGGCGATCCGCTTGACCAGGTCGCGCCGGTCCCAGAGCGGCAGGCCGTCGTCGAGCGGGTGGGCGAAGACCACCACCTCGCCGCGGCGGTAGTGGCCCCACCGGAGCGGCTGCCAGTGGACGAGCGGGATGCGGACGCCGTAGGAGAGCTTGTTGACGAAGATGTGATCGCCGACGAGCAGCGAGGGGATCATCGACCCCGACGGGATCTGATACGGCTCGACCACGAAGAGGCGCAGGGCCATGGCGATGAGCACGGCCTTGGCGATGGAGGCCGCGTAGTCGACCAGCACCGAGCGGGCGTCCGCCGCCGGCTCTCGCTCCTCCGAGCGCGCAGTCAACGCGCGGGCCCGGGCAGGGGGCTCACGACTCGACCTTGAGCACCGCCAGGAAGGCCTCCTGGGGGATCTCGACCGAGCCGACCTGCTTCATCCGCTTCTTGCCTTCCTTCTGCCGCTCGAGGAGCTTTCGCTTCCGGCTGATGTCGCCGCCGTAGCACTTGGCGATGACGTTCTTGCGGAACGCCTTCACCGTGGTGCGCGCGATGACCTTCGAGCCGATGGCGGCCTGGATGGCGACCTCGTACATCTGCCGAGGGATCACCTCTTTGAGCTTCCCGCAGACCTCCTGTCCGCGGGTGTAGGCGCGGTCGCGGTGCACGATGACGGTGAGCGCGTCCACCGGCTCGGTGTTGATCAGGATGTCGAGCTTGACGAGGTCCGCGTCCTGGTAGCCCTTGAGCTCGTAGTCGAGGGAGGCGTAGCCGCGGCTCACGCTCTTGAGCTTGTCGAAGAAGTCGAAGACCACCTCGGCCAGAGGCATCTCGTAGGTGATCTGCACGCGCTTGGTGCCGAAGTATTTGAGGTCCTTCTGCACGCCGCGCCGGTCCTGGCAGAGCTTCAAGACCGCGCCCACGTACTCCTCGGGCACGTGGATGTGGCTGGTGAAGACGGGCTCCTCGAACTTCTCGATGTTCTGGACCGGCGGCAGCTTGGCCGGGTTGTCGATGAGCTGCACCTCGCCCGAGGTGGAGGTGATTCGGTAGACGACCGAGGGGGCGGTGGTGATGAGGTTGAGGTTGTACTCGCGCTCCAGCCGCTCCTGGACGATCTCCATGTGCAACAGGCCCAGGTAGCCGCAGCGAAAGCCGAAGCCCAGGGCCTGGCTCGTCTCGGGCTCGGAGGTGAAGGAGCCGTCGTTCAGCCGGAGCTTGATCAGCGCGTCGCGCAGGTTCTCGTAGTCCGCGGCGTCCACCGGGTAGATCCCGGAGAACACCATGGGCTTGATCTCCTTGAAGCCCGGGAACGGCGTGTCGGTGCGCTCGCGGAAATCGGTGACGGTGTCGCCGACCTTGGCGTCGGCGATGTCCTTCACGTTGGCGACGAGCAGCCCCACCTCGCCGGCCATCAGCTCCTTCACCGGGCGGGCCTTCGGGGCGTTGACCGCCAGCTCCTGGACCTCGTGCTCGCGCTGCTTGGCGCAGAGCCGGATCTTCTGCTTCTGGCGCAGCGTGCCCTCGAGCACCCGCACCAGCATCACCACGCCGCGGTAGCTGTCGTACCAGCTGTCGAAGATGAGGGCCTTGAGCTTGCCCGACGGCTCGCCTCTGGGCGGCGGGACCCGCTGGACGATGGCCTCGAGGATCTCGTCGATGCCCTTCCCCTCCTTCGCGGAGGCGAGGATGGCCCCGTTCGCGTCCAGGCCGATGACGCCTTCGATCTGCTCCTTGGCGGAGGGGATGTCGGCGGAGGGCAGGTCGATCTTGTTGATGACCGGGATGATCTCCAGGTCGTTGTCCAGGGCCATGTACACGTTGGCCAGCGTCTGCGCCTCGACGCCCTGGGAGGCGTCGACGACCAGGAGCGCGCCTTCACACGCGGCGAGCGAGCGCGAGACCTCGTAGGCGAAGTCGACGTGCCCGGGGGTGTCGATGAGGTTCAGGACGTAGGTCTTCCCGTCCTTGGCCGCATAGCTCATCCGGACCGACTGGGCCTTGATGGTGATGCCCCGCTCGCGCTCCAGGTCCATGTTGTCCAGGAACTGGTCCTGCTTCTCGCGGTCGGTGATGGTGTTGGTCGCCTCGAGCAGCCGGTCGGCCAGCGTGGATTTCCCGTGATCGATGTGGGCGATGATGGAAAAGTTGCGGATGTGCGCGTTCTCGGCGGGCATGCGGCGCTCTTGAACCTCTGGCTTCCCAAGGACTGATAAAAGGCCGAGTGCCTAGCATACGGGGGGACCGCGGTGCGAGGAGAAACATCGGCGACACCCGCGATATTGCCCGAGCGGCGGCCCGCAGCAAGTCGAGCCCCCAGGGCTCCGGGCCAGCAGCCTACAGCCGCCCGCAGATCCGCAGGACCAGCCGCTCGAGCACGAGCCTCCCCTGCCCGCCCGACTTGAGGTCGACGTCGGCCTGCGCGACCGCGAGGAGCGCGCGGACGAGCTCCAACGACTCGAAGCGCATGCACGCCTGAAAGCCGAGCCAGACGACGTACGGGTGCGGCACCTTGAGGCCGCGCGCCTTCAGCTCTTCGGCCATCACGGGAATCCCCCGCGCCTCGAGCGTCCGCTGATTCGTCTTCGGACCTAGGCCGAGCCGGCCCCAGCGCTCGCGATCCTCGAGCAGCCGGCGCACGACGGAGGCGATGGTGCCGAGGATCTTCAGGGCCGCCTCGTCCTGGTCGAGCGCGGTGTCGACGTAGCGCACCGCCGCCTTCGGGTCACGCGCGCCGATGGCATCGGCGAGCTCGCGGAACTCCTCTTCGCGCGCCCGCCGCACGAGCAGCTCTACGTCGGCCGCGGCGATGACCGGCTTCTCGCCGACGTAGAGGGCGAGCTTCTCCAGCTCGCTCTGCAACAGGCGCATGTTGGCGCCGCACAGGTCCTTGAGGAGCTTCTCCGCGCCCGAGTCGAGCCGCTTCTTGAACGGCGCGAGCGCCTCGGCCACGGCCTCCCGGATGTCCAGCTTGCGCAGCTCGCGCTCGACGAACCGCTCGACGAGCGCGCCCTGCTTCGCGATGAGCTTCACCAGCGCGCTGCGCCCGTCGAGCTGCACCGCCTCGATGACCAGGTGGTGGTCCTTGGGCAGCCCCTTCTCGAGGAGCGCCTCGAGCGCCCGGGCGTCGCCCTCGGGGGCGGTGAGCTTCTCCTCTTGGCAGAAGCGGCCCAGCTCCTTGAAGAACGCCACGTCCGCGTCGGCCAGCTCCAGCTCGAGCTCGCTCGCCAGCGCTGCGGGGTTGGGGCTCAAGAGCTGCGCCACGCCGAAGCCGCCCCGGGCCAGGAGCGCCAGCGCCCGGTTGGCGGCGACGCGTCTTCGCCCGGCGCTCCACGCCTCCTTGATTTTGGCGAGGGCGTCCGCCCGCCCCTTCTTCGGGAGCAGGAACTCGGGGTCGCGCACCAGCACGACCTTGCGGCCGCGCAGCATGGGCACGGTGGCCAGGTCGCGCGCCACCTCGGAGGCGGAGGCGCCCTCGTGGACGGAGAGGTTCAGCCCGGCCACCGCCTTGGGGACCAGCCGGGCGACGATCTCGTCGGCGGCCCGGCGGACCAGGAACTCTTCGCCGGTAATCAGGTACACCGGCGACGGCTTGCCGTCCTCGATGGCCTTCAGGAGAGGGTCGGTCGTCATGCGTCGGGGAAGAGAAAGTGGAGGAGGAGCTGCTCGACCTGCAGGCGCGGCGACGCGTTCTGCTTGAGCCGGCCGCGCGCCGCGGCCACCAGGTCCAGCCGCCGCAGCGCCTGGGGGGCGGTCAGCCGCGCCGCCGAGGCCCGCGCCTGCTCCGCGAGGTCGAGGTTCAGCAGTGCGCTCGCCGGCGCGCCGGACCCCAGCGCCGCGACGTCCCGGTACCAGGTGCGCATCAGGTCCAGGTGGGCTTCGGCCGCGGCGCGGTCGGCCGCGAAGTCCTGGGCGAAGGCGAGCGCGCCGCCCGCGTCCCGGGGCCCGAGCGCCTCCAGGCGCTCCACCAGCTCCAGCCGACGCTCCAGCGCCGCAGGGTCCAGGGCGAGCGCGACCGACAGGCTGCCGCCCGCCAGCGCCGCGCACAGCCGCGCCGTCGCGGGCTCGACCTGGCGCAGCTTCTGGACGCGCTTCGCCACCAGGTCCAGCGGCAGCGGCGCGAAAGACAGCTTCAGGCAGCGCGACCGGATGGTGGGCAGGAGCACGTGCGGCGCGGAGCTCACCAGGATGAGGGTGGTGGCGTCGGGCGGCTCCTCCAGCGTCTTGAGGAGCGCGTTCTGCGCCTGGACGTTCATGGCCTCCGCGCCCGCGAAGATGGCGAACTTGCGCCGCGCCTCGAGCGCCTTGAGCGAGAGCCGCTCCTGGAGGTCGCGGATCTGGCCGATCTTGATCTCCCGGGACGGCGTCCCCTCGAAGTCGGAGCGACCAGCCCACCCCCGGGCGACCTGCTCGGCCTCCGGCAGCACCAGCACCACGTCGGGGTGGTTGCGGCCGGCGATGCGCCGGCACGGCCCGCACTGGCCGCAGGCGTCGCCGTCGTTCCGCTCGCAGTTGGCGGCCTGCGCCAGAGCGCGCGCCGTCAGCTCCTTGCCCACCCCTTCGGGCCCGCCGAACAGGTAGCCGTGGTGCAGCTGCCCGCTCCTGATCGCGGCGGCGAGCGCGGCGAGGGGGCGCTCCTGGCCTAGGATGTCCCGGAATGACATGAGCGGGGCACTTTAGCGGCTTTGCATCGCGGCCGCCACGCACTCGAACGCCCGGGGTTTGGAGCACCGTCGGCCTTGCCGGCGGTCGGTCTCTGAAGCACGTTATCCGCTGCCGCGCCGCCGCTCGTCCCTGCGCATTCGGTGCTCGTCCAAAGGAGCCTCATGAGGCTCACCCTCTCTTCCTTCGCCCTGGGCATGGCCCTGGCCGCCGCAGGCTGCCGGACCGCACAGGTCCGAAGCGCGCAGACCGAGGTCGCCCGGGCGCTCGTCCCCGTGAGCGACGAGAAGCAGCTCGGCGCCAAGATGGCCGCGCAGATCGAGACGCAGACCCGGCCCCTGGCCGACCCGGCGGTCGTCGGCTACGTGCGCGAGGTCGGCGGCCGGGTGGCCGCCGCCTCCCCGAACCCGGACCATTGGACGTTCACCTTCAAGGTCCTCGACGACCCGAAGACCGTGAACGCCTTCGCCATCCCCGGCGGGAACGTCTACGTCTACACGGGCCTGCTGAAGGCGGTGCAGAACGAGGCGCAGCTCGCCGGGGTGCTCGCCCACGAGGTCGCGCACGTCACCTCGCGGCACATCGCCCAGAGACTGGTCTCGCAGCTGGGGCTCGAGACGGTGGCGTCCATGGCGCTGGGCCAGAACCCGAACGCTCTGGCGCAGGTCGCCTCGTCCGTCGCGGTGCAGGGCGCGCTGCTCAAGAACAGCCGAGACGACGAGGCCGAGGCGGACTCCAAGGGCGTGGTCGCCGCCGCGCGCGCCGGCTACGACCCGCGCGCGCTCCCGGCGTTCTTCCGTCTCCTGATGGGCGAGCAGGGCTCGACCTCCCGAGCCCTCACCTTCCTGTCGGACCACCCGGCGACCGAAGACCGGATTCAGGCGCTGGAGGCGGAGATCAGCGCGAAGAACCTCACGGGCGACCGGCTGGACGTCGAGGGCCTGCGCGCCGTCCAGCAGCGGCTCTGAGCGCGCGCCGCCCCGACTCGGTCGAGGTCCGCCTCGTCGTCGCCTATAAGCTGGTCAAGGGCGCCTTCGAGGCGGCGTCGGCCGCGGCGCTCTTCGCGGCGGCCCCGTTGGGGATCTCGCAGGCGCTCCGCGGCGTCGCCCGCGCCCTTCGCGAGCACGTCCTCGCCCAGTGGAGCGCCCACCTCGCCGACGCGCTTCTCTCCCTCGCCGACGCCGGCCACCTTCATCTCCTGAGCGTGGCGCTCGCCCTGGACGCTGCGCTCACCCTGTTCGAAGGCTGGGCGCTCCACCGCCGGCGCCGATGGGCACCTTTCCTCATCGTCGGGGCCACGGGGGCTCTGCTGCCGTTCGAGGTCGCTTCGCTCCTGCGCGGCGCCCGCGCGGGGCGGCTCGCGATTCTGTCCGCGAACCTCGCCGTCGTCGCGGTCCTGCTCTCCCGGGCGGTCCGCGAGCGGCGCCGCTGATGCTACTCGACCAGGGCGAACTCCGAGCTGTGCACCCCGTCGCGCTGGAGGCTCTCGGGCAAAGGGATGTTGCGGCCGATGAGCACCTTGATGACCGCGAGGTCGATGGACGCGTCGTGCTGCGGCAAGAGCTTGGTGAGCTGGCTGAGGAAGATGTCGATGGCCGTGCTCGGGTCGATCTTCACGTCGCGGATGCCGGTGGCGTCGGCGTTGAGGATGCTGGAGAAGGTGGTGTCCGCCTCGAAGACCTTCATGGCCGCCGCGATGGGCTCGGAGCCCAGGGCGCGCCCCAGCTCCATGAGGAGCTCGTTCATGGCCGCGATGTAGTTCGCCTTCTGGCGGCTGTCGAAGAGGAGGTTGAGGCCCACCGGCAGGCTCTCGAGGCGCTCCAGGAAGTACGGGATGAAGTCGGCTGAGATGAGCGCGCCGTGCTGCGGCGCCAGCATGATGGGCGCAGGGTCCAGCGCGCGGATGCTCCGAACCGCGAGCCCGAGCGCCTCCTGGGTCGGCATGTAGATCTGGTGAAAGGCCTTGATCCCCTCCCAGCTCCGCTCGTCCGCCCAAAACGACGGCACGTACGAGAGCCCGCCGAAGAGGTCGCCGGTGTAGAGAATGCGCGTCTGAAGGTCGTAGAGCATCGTCGCGCCGCGGAAATGGCAGAACGGCGTGGGCACGAACCTCAGCTCGTGTCCGGTGGCGAGCTTCAGCTTCTGCTGCTTGAACCGCTCCACCGCGTAGAAGCGCTTCGGGTCGAGGTCGTAGAAGCGGATCAGCCGCCAGGTGTCCTCCGAGCAGACGACCGTGAGCTTCGGGTTCAGCTTCTGGAGGTAGGCCGTGTTGTAGCAGACGTCCGGGTCCTGGTGATTGACGTACGCCAGGTTGACGTTCCGCAGGCTGCCGGTGACCGCCGCCACCTTTTTGGCGAGCTCCATGAGGTCCGACGGCGGCCCTGGGTCGACCAGGAGATTCACCGAGCCCTTGCCCGGCTTGTGGTAGACGCGCAGGAAGATGTTGCGCTCGAGGAGGGAGTGCTCGCGCCGGCCGACCCAGTAGGTTCCGTCGGCGATCTGGAGGGGAACAGTGAAGTCGACGTCGCTCACGCTGTGGCCTCTTCTCGGATGAGCCCCCCCGGCCCCATGAACCCGAGCGCCGGGGATAGTGGCACGGCCGCTACTTAATCGCAGCGGCGGCCCGAGAGCCAATTTTCAGCGGCAATGGGCCTTTCGGCTAAGCCGTCTCCGCGGGCTCTCCCTCGATAGGCGGCGGCTTGGAGCGCTCCTTGGCAGGCACCACCGCTGCCGGCGCCGGGTGAGCCTGCTCCACCGCGACCCCGGCGATTCGGCGCTCGACGCGGCGCAGGAAAGCCGCGAGGTCGTCGAAGTAGGAGTAGGCGACCGGCACCGCGAGCAGGGTGAGCAGCAGCGACATGACCTGGCCGCCCACGACCACGCCCGCCGTGGCTCGGTTGTATCCGGAGCCGATGCCCTTGGCCGTGATCAGCGGGATCATGCCGGCCACGAAGGCGAAGGTGGTCATCAGGATGGGCCGCAGCCGGTCCTTGTTCGCCTGGACCAGCGCCTCGAAGCGCCCAAGCCCTCGCAAGCGCAGCTTGTTCGTGTGGTCGATCTGCAGAATGGCGTTCTTCTTCACCACACCGAAGAGCACGAAGATGCCCAGGAAGCTGTAGATGTCCAGCGCCTGGTCGAACAGGATGACCGAGGCCACCGCGAACGGCAGCGTCAGCGGCAGCGACAGCAAAATGGTCACCGGGTGCAGCCACGACTCGAACTGCGCCGCGAGGATCAGGTACATGAAGATCATCGCCGCGAGCAGGCCCAGCGCGAAGCTCCGGGCCGTCTCGGCCATCATCTTGGTCTGGCCCTGAGGCCGTACCGCGAAGCCCTTGGGGAGGTTCAGGGACTCGAGGGCCGCCTTGATGGAATCGCCCACCGCGCCCTCGCTGGCGCCCGGCGCGGCGTTCGCCATGAAGGTGACCTGCCGCTCGCGCTGGAAGCGCAGGATGTTCGTCAGCCCCGCGCCCGGGATCACGTTCACCACCTCGGAGAGCGAGACGAGCCCCACCTTGCGCGACGGCACGGTGATGAGCTGCAGGGCGTCTTCGTCGGACCGGTAGGCCTTGTCCGCCCGCAGGCGGATGTCGTACTGCTCGCCGCCCTCCTCGTAGTCCGAGACCTTCTGGCCGGCGACGAGCAGCTGAAGGGCCTGCGCGACGTCGGAGACCTGCACGCCCAGGTCCGCGGCGCGGTCGCGGTCGATGAAGACGCCGAGCTCCGGCTTTCCCTGGACGAGCGAGGTGTCCACGTCGACCACGCCCGGGACCTTGCGCATCTTCTCCAGGGCGCGCGGGGTCGCATCCTCCAAGACTTTCAGGTCGGGGCCCGACATGAGGAACTGGATTCGCGCCGTGGACTGGCCGCCGCCGAACTCGTTCACGTCCGCCACGGAGACCCGAAGCTCCTTGGGCAGGAGCGGCAGGATCGTCTGGCGGACGCGGTCCTTGATCTGCTCCTGCGTCGCCGGGCGCTGCTCCGGGGGCAGCAGCTTGACGAAGATGCGCGCTTGGTTCGGCGTGCGCTGCTCGTCGTCGCCGACGGTGACCAGCGTCGCCAAAGCCTCGGGCATCTGGCGCACGATGCGCGCCACGCGCTCGCCGACGAGCTCGGTGGCGGCCACGCTGCGTCCCTCGGGGAGCCGCACGACGATCTCGAACTGCCCTCGGTCGTCGATGGGCAAGAAGCCCTTCTTGGCCTTCATGGCCAAAGGCCCGGTGCTCAACAGCGCGGCGACCGACGCGAGCACCACGACCCACCTGTGGCGCAGGCACCATCCCAAGAGGCGGCCGTAGGCGCCCTCGACCGGCCGATAGCCCACGTCGACGATGCGCTCCAGGACGCTCTTGGGCGCGCCCTCCTTGCGCGCCTTGAGCCAGCGCGAGGCGAGCATGGGGGTGAGCGTGAAGCTGACGAAGAGCGACACGGCGATGGAGAACGCCATGGTCATGCCGAAGCTCGACAAGAACCGGCCCGCAATGCCGCTGATGAAAGCGATAGGGAGGAACACGGCGATGAGCGAGAGCGTCGTCGCCATGACGGCGAGGCCTATCTCCTTCGTGCCCTCGATGGCCGCCCGCTGCGGGTCG
This sequence comes from uncultured delta proteobacterium, assembly GCA_963772225.1. GTDB lineage: Bacteria > Myxococcota > Myxococcia > Myxococcales > UBA5297 > CAVYWD01. The sequence continues at coordinate 917,271 of CAVYWD010000002.1, forward strand.
TACCCCTTGTCCTCGACGAGGCGGAAGATGTTCTCGAGCACCACGATGGCGTCATCGATGACGATGCCCACCGCCAGCGCGAGCGCCAGCAGGGTGACGGTGTTCAGGGTGTAGCCCTTGGCCGCCATGAGGGCGAACGTGCCGACGATGGACGTGGGGATGGCCAGGGCCGCGATGACGGTGGACCGCACGTTGCCCAAGAACACGAGCACGATGATGGCGGCCATCAGCGCGCCCAGGATGAGGTGCTCGTTCACCGCGTCTGTGCTGGTGCGGATGACCTGTGACGAGTCGCGCTGCACCGAGAGCTCGTAGCCCGGAGGGAGCTCCTTCTGCAGCGCCTTCATGCGCGCGAGGACCGCGTCGACGACCTCCACGGTGTTGGTGCCCGACTGCCTGCGCACCGTGAGGAGCACGGTGGGCTCGCCGTTCCAGCGGGCGGCGGTCTCGACGTCCTGCGTCCCGTCCTCCACCTGCGCCAAGTCGGAGAGGCGAACGACGCGCCCGCCCTGCTCCTTCACCACGATGTCTCGCAGGCCGTCCACCGAGGCCACCCGGCCGTTGACGCGCACCGAAAGGTAGTCGCGGCTGGTGTCCACCCGACCGCCGGGCATGGTCATGTTCTGGGCGCCCACCGCGGCCCCGACCTCCGCCGCCGAGAGGCCCAGCGCCCGGAGCTTCACCGGGTCGACCAGGACATTGACCTGCCGCTTGCGCCCGCCCAGGATCCGGACCTCGCCGACGCCGTTAATGGACTCGAATCGGCGCCGAACCACGCGGTCGGCGATGTCGGTGATCTCTTTCACGTCCTTGCCCTTGGCGTTCAGGGCCAGGTAGAGCACCGGCTGCGAGTCGGGGTCGAACTTCTGGACGATGGGCGGGTCGATGCCGCGCGGCAGCTCGGTGAGCACCGTGTTGATCTTCTGCTGCACCTCTTGAGCGGCGACGTCGACGTTCTTCTCCAGCACGAACTGGACGATGACCTGGCTGACGCCTTCGGCGGAGATGGAGCGCAGCTCGTCGATGCCGGCGAGCGTGTTCACCGCCCCTTCGACCTTGTCCGAGATCTCCGTCTCCACGTCGGCAGGCGAGGCGCCGGGCAGGCGGGTGACGATCACGATGACCGGGAAGTCGACCTTGGGGAACTGGTCGAGCCCGAGCTTCCCGTAGAAGACCCCGCCCACCACCAGGATCACCAGACTCAGCACCGTGGCGAAGACGGGCCTCTTGACGCAGATCGCGGCGAGCCACTGCATGATGCTGCTCCTCTGAGCTCAGAAGAATCCCGAAGGTGAATGCCTACTGGATGGACGAGCCGTCGCGCAGCGCGGAGGGCGGATTCCGGATGACGCGGTCTCCTGCGCCGAGCGACTCCAGGACCGCCACGCGGCCGTCCTTGGCGACGCCGGTCCGCACCACCATCTCGAAGGCCGCGCCGTCGCGCGCGAGGAAGATGCGGCGGACCTGCCCTTCCTCCTTCACCGCGTCCGCCGGGACGGTCGGCTCGTCCTCCTCGCCGACGAGGAGCCGCACGGTCGCGAACATGCCGGGCTTCAAATCGCCCGCCGGGTTCTTGGCCACGGCCTCGATGATCAGGTCGCGCGTCGCCGGCCGCAGCGCCGGACCCACGTAGCGCACCTCGGCGGGGAAAGACTTGTCGGGCCAGGCCGAGACCTGCACGTCGAGCTTTTGGCCCGCCTGGACGCGGCCCACCGCTGGCTCGGGGACGCTGATCGAGATGCGCACCGGGTCGACCGAATAGAGGCTCGCGACCCGGGTCGGCGGCTGCACGTACTCGCCGACGTTCACCGAGCGCTCGCCGACGACGCCGTCGATGGGCGCGCGAATGACCGTGTCGCCCGCGAGCTTGGTGGCGAGGCCGGCGTTGGCGCGGGCGGCGTTGGCCTGGAAGAGCTGGGCCGTGCACTGCGCCTTGAGGCGCTCGTGCTCGGCCTTGGAGATGGACGACTGCGAGAAGAGCGCGTCGGCCCGCTGGCAGTCCTGCTCGGCGAGACGGACTTGCGTCTCGGCGGCCTGGTACTGCGCGGTGGCGGCCTCAGCCGAAAAGCCCGCCGCCTTGGAGTCGACGACGGCCAGAATCTGCCCGGCCTTCACGGGCTGCCCGCGCTCGACCAGCGTCGCGGTGATCCGGCCGGACACGTTCGCCGCCACGTCCGACTGGCGATCCGCGAGAACGCTTCCGGTGAGGGTGAGAAAGCGCGGCATGCGGACGCGCTCGATGGCCGCGGTCTCCACTTTGACAGGTGGGAGTGCGATGGAAACGGGCTTCACCGCATTCTCCTGGTGCTTCGCGCAACCCGCGGCGCCGAGCGCGAATGCGAAGATCAGGGCCGAGAAGAGACGTGACATTGCAGGACTCCAACCAAGCGCGCTTTGGCCGCTCTCGAGTTGTGAAGGGCGCGAGAACCGCAAGAAGGCCTTCGAGGGCGGCGAACCCTACCCGATCTTTCGCGTTCGCGCGCGGCGATCGCGTCACAGCGGGGCGTCTGGGGAGTGCCCACCTGCCCCGCGCGCCGGTATGGATGCGCACCGCGGGAACTCGTCTCCAGGGCAAGCTTTGGGCCTTCAGGACACAGGGGACAGGAGCCGAGGGGGCAACCCCAGGATTTGCCGAGCCTGGGCGGGCGTGGCCACTTCCCTGCCCTTCGAGCGGGCGATGGCCGCGGCACGCTCCACCAGCTCGAAGCTCCCCTTGGCGAGCACGCCCTTCTCCAGAAAGAGGTTGTCCTCGAGCCCGACCCGGGCATGGCCGCCCCGCTCGCAGGCGAGCTCGACCATGGGAAGCTGAAACCGCCCCATGGCGGCACAGGTCCAGGTGGCGCCTTCGGGAAGCTGGCGGCGCAGGTAGTCGACCGCATCCGTGCGCGCGCCCAGGCCGCCCGGAACCCCCAACACGAAGTCCCAATGCCCGGGGAAATCGAGGAGCCCCTCCTTCTGGAGATAGCGCGCCTCGTCGATCATTCCGGCGTCGAAGATCTCCAGCTCGGGCTTCAGGCCTGCGGCCCGGATGCGCCGGGCGATGTCGCGGACGAGCGGCCGGGGGTTGAAGAAGACCTCCTCCCCGAAGTTGACGGTCCCGGGGGTGAGCGTCGCCATCTCGGGCTTCAGCTCGCCTTGCAACGTCAGCGGCCCGCAGCGCTCGTCCGCCGACATGCCCACGGCCCCGCCGGTCGAGGTCTGGAGGACGACGTCGCATCGAGCGCGGATCAGGCGGATGGCGCTCCCGAACAGCTCCGGCGCCTGCGACGGCTTGCCGTCGGGCTCGCGGACGTGCAGGTGCACGACGGCGGCTCCGGCGCGCGCGCAGCGCTCGGCCTCGGCGGCGATCTCCTCGGGCGTGTAGGGGATGTACGGCGTGTCCTTGCGCATCACCTCGGCGCCCACGATGGCGGCGGTGAGGATGATTGGCTCGGGCATGGCGCTCCCTGTGCAGTGATGGGTTCGACCCTTAGGGCCGCTCGAGGACCATCGCCAGCGCTTCGCCGCCGCCGATGCAGATGGAGGCCATGCCGCGCCGCTTGCCGGCATCCTTGAGAGCGGACAGGAGCGTCACCACGATGCGCGCGCCCGAGGCGCCGATTGGGTGCCCGAGCACGACCGCGCCGCCGCGCACGTCCACGCGCTCCAGCGGAATCTCGAGCAGCTTGGCGTTCGCGAGCGTCACCACCGCGAAAGCTTCGTTGATCTCGAACAGGTCGATGTCGGAGACCGCCAGATTGGCCCTGGCGAGCGCCTTCTTCATGGCGTCGGCGGGGGCCACCGGGAACTCCACCGGGTTCCTCGCAGCGCCGGCGTAAGAGACCACCCGCGCGAGGACCTTCCTGCCCTCGCGCTGGGCCCGCTCCGCGCTCATGAGCACCAGCGCCGCGGCGCCGTCATTGATGGACGAAGCGTTCGCCGCGGTGATGGTTCCGTCCTTCTTGAAGGCGGGCTTGAGGCTCGCGATCTTCTCGGGCTTGGCGGCCTTGGGGCCTTCGTCCTCGGCGACGATCACCGGCTCACCCTTCTTCTGAGGGACAGCGACCGGTACGATTTCGGCTTTGAAGAGACCCTCGGCCTGGGCGCGCTGCGCGCGGAGCGTCGACTCGCGCGCGAACTCGTCCTGGGCCGCCCGGGAGAAGCCGTAGTCCGCCGCGCACTTCTCGCCGCAGTTCCCCATGTGCATGTCGTTGTAGGGGTCCCACAGCCCGTCGTGAATCAGGAGGTCCTTGAAAGTGGCGTGACCCATCCGCGCGCCCTGCCGCATTTCGTGGCTGATGAACGGCGCATTCGACATCGACTCCATCCCGCCCGCGACCACGACCTCGGCGTCCCCCGCCAAAATCGCCTGCGCGGCGTGAATAAGCGTCTGCATGCCTGAGCCACAGACCTTGTTCACGGTGACGCAGGGCGTCTTCTCGGGGAGGCCGGCGTAGAGAGCCGCCTGCCGAGCGGGGGCCTGCCCCACGCCGCCCTGGAGGACGCAGCCCAGCGTGACCAGGTCGACGTCTCCCGGCGCGATCCCCGCGCGCTCGACGGCCGCCCGCACCGCCGCGGCACCCAGGCGCGGTGCCGAGAGCGAAGCGAGCGAACCCAGCAACGCTCCTAGGGGGGTTCGCGCCGCGCCGACGATCACCACTTCGCGAGCCATACCTTCTCCTTTTTTTGTCGAAGTCCCCGCGTCCGCCAGGCGACCACGCTAGCCACCTGGGGGAGGAACTTCAAGGCGAGCCCCTGCCCGCCTTCTGGGCAAGCGCCCTTTCGCCATTCGCTCGCGGCGAGCGCTCAGTCGTCCTCGCGCAAAAGCGCGACCTCGACCGGGGCCTCGCTCGACCGGGTGATCTCGACCACCATCGGGCGGCAGCAGACTGCGCAATCTTCGATGTAGCGCTCGTGCGGCAGGCCAAACGGTTCCACCTCGAGCTCCGCTGGCTCGCCACAGTACGGACACATCAAGCCGGCGGTCGTCGGCGCATCGACGTTCAGATCGGCGTGCATGAGAAACAGCTAATCCCGGCCGCCCGCGGGCGCAGAGGCAAGTGGCCAAACACTCCCGATTGAGGTCGCGCGGGTCCCGCGCTTTGCCGTCAGTGCACCGACGTGAACATCCGGTCGAAGCGAAAGCCCGTGTCGCCCCAGAGCCAGAGGCCCGGCTTGCCCCACGAGAGCCAGATCACGAGCGCCCGGCCCTTGACGTGGTCGAACGGGACGAACCAACCGCCGTAACGGCTGTCGGCCGAGTTGTCTCGGTTGTCGCCCATCATGAACAGCCGACCCTCCGGGACGTGGAAGGGCCCTTCCAGCGCCGCGTGGGGCCGGCGCGGATCGCGCAGGACCGGGTGGACGAGCGGGGGCCCGTCCTTCCGCTGGAGCGCCTCCTGCCAAAGCTGGGCGCTGGAGTCGATCCACGGGCTGTCGTCCTCGCGCCGGTCGAAAAAGGCGAAGTCCTCGTCCGCGAGCTTTCGCGGCTGCGGCTCGCCGTTGACGTACACCACTTCGTCGCGGACCTCGATGGTGTCGCCGGGAAGGCCCACGATGCGCTTGATGAGGTCCTGGCGCTCCAGGAACGGGCGGTTGTCGTGCTGGGGCGTGACGAACACGATGATGTCGCCGCGCCGGTAGCCTCCCCAATGCAGCGGCAGCCAGTTCACCACCGGGAACCGCACGCCGTACGAGAGCTTGTCGACGAAGATCTGGTCGCCGATCATGAGCGTCGGGATCATCGAGCCCGAGGGGATGCGGAACGCCTCGACCAGGAACAGGCGAAGGAGCAGCGCCACGGCCAACGCCTTGGCAATGCCCATGACATAGGCGACCTGAGGGCTGCGCCGATGCCGAGCCCAACTCCGGTCGACCTGCTCCTCGCAGCGGCGCTGAGCGGCCTCGATGGCGTCCGGGTCGTCCTCGCGGAGGTCGCTGTCGAGCTGGGCGATGGCGGCGTCCACCGCGGGAAGCCTCGAGGCGTCGACCCGCCGGCCATAGCGCTTGCGCAGGCGCCGCGCCTCTTTGAGGAACTCCCCGGCCTCTTCCCGGACCTCCTTGAGCCTGCGCGTTCGCGCTTTGGCCCTTCCCGCGACTACCTTGTTTGCCATCGTCTTGACCTTTGGCTCGGCGGGCGCGAGTGCGTTCCTTGAGTGGTGCCGCTCCGGCCGCCCGCCGGGGGCTGCATGATGCCTGAGGCGTGCCAAGGCGCAAGGCGTCTGGAACGTCCCTTGTCGGACCTCGAGCCGCCGTGCGCAGTCTCTCGCGCTCCAGCCTCCATTTGAGCTACCGTATCGGGAACAGGCCGGTCGCCCGCATCGACCCTTCTCACGCGAGCCGTGCGCCTCCAAACGCCATGAGCGTATCCATCCTGTTCGACGGCTTAGCGGAGGTCCGGGCGGCTCTCGTGGGCGATCTGCAGGGGCAGCTGCTCGACTCCACCGACGCGGCACCCATGTCGGAGCTGCAGAGCGTCGCCGAGGTCACGGCGGTCGTCGCCCACGAGCTGGGCGCCGTGGGCGAGGCCATGGGTTTGCGCGGGCTGGACATCCTCGCGGTCAAGGGGCCGACGCACTCGACGATGGCCGCCTTCCGCGGGTCGTCGTTCCTGGTCGCCGTGCTCGACCCGGCCCGCGCCGCCGGGTCCGTCGAGAGGATCCTGCAGGACTGGACCCCGGAAGCCGCGCCCCCTGGCCCACGTCCGGAGGCCTTCGCGCCGCCCCCGGAGCCTGCGGTCGCAGAGCGTGCCGCACCAGAGCCCGCCCCGACGTCCGAGGTCGACCCAGTGTCGGAGGAAGTCGACCTGAACGCGTCGGAGACCTCGCTCGAGCCGGCGCCCGCGCCTCCCCCCGCCCCCGCGGAGCCTTTGGCCGTGCAGCTGCGGCGCGCGGTGGTGCGCGGGCTCCTGTCCGACGCCTCGGCCTGCGTGCGCAAGCTGGCCGCCGCGGCCCAGGGCGACGGCGCGGCGCCCGACGCCCTGCCGCCATCCGAGCTCGAGGAGGCCGCCTCCTCTCTGCTCGAAGGCGTGGGCTGGGTGCTGGGCGGAGATTGCGTGCGCGGCCAGCGTCGCCTCGCCGGGCTGATCTCCCACCGGGACGCCAGCTTCCGCTGGCTGGCGCAGCACTGGTGCAGCCGAGCCGCCGCGCAGGCCGGCGACTTCGCCGGCGCTCGGACGCATTCGCAGTCGGCGCTGCACATCGCCGAGTCGCTGGACGTCGAGGCCAAGGCCGTCAGCTTCTGGATTCAGGCCCTCGCCCAGGCGCACTCGGGGCAGCCGAACGAGGGCCTGGCCGAGCTGGCGCGGGCCCGGGCGCTCTTCGAGCAGCGCGGCGACGCATGGGGCCTCGGCCAAACCTGGCTGGCCGAGGCGCGCATCCTCGCCGACCAGGGGCGCGAAGCGCTGAGCACGGGCGCCGCGCTCCAGGCCATGGGCGTCAACCCCACCGCCGAGGGGCCGCGCCTGTTCCTCGCGCGCCGCGCCCTTCTCCGCCAGGACTTCCGCGACGCAGAGCGGGTCCTCCACTCGGGCCACGGCCCCGAGATCGAGCGCGAGCGGCGCCTGGTCCAGCAGATCCGCGACGGCGCCATCAGCTCCGACGCCGCCGCCGATTTTCTGCATGCGCGAGACCTGCCGCCCGGCAGCTCGGCGCTCCGCCTCCTCTTGAAGATCGCCCGCGGCTCCCCACGCTTCGTGCAGGCCCGCGAGGCCTTGGGCTGGATGCTGCTCAAGCTGGGCAAGTACAACGACGCCGCGGCCATCTTCCGCGGGATGCTTTCGCTGGACCTCTCGCCTTCCGAGCGCGCCTCGGTGGACCTGGGGTTGGGATGCATCACCGACGCCTCGAAGACCGCGCCCCCTCCTTTGCCGTCTCCCGAGGCGCGACCGGGCGATCGCTCGGCGGGTCTGGCGACCCCCGCGACAACGCTCTCCAGCTCGCTCATCCACAGCGCCATCGCGCGCAGCAGCAGCAGCCGCCTGAACACCGTGTTCTCGGGCGAGCTGAGCGTCTTCCCTCTGCCCGACCTGCTGGAGTTCCTTCGCAGCGGCCGGCGCAGTGGCACGCTCATCTGCAGCTGCCAGGCGGGGATCGGCACGCTGCATTTCTTCGACGGGAAGATCACCGGCGCTGCGTCGCCCAAGACCCCCGTGATCGGCCAGCTGCTCGTCGCGAGCCACGGCGTCGACGAGAAGGCGCTGCTGCAGGTGGTCGTGACCCAGCAGTCAGAGCACCTGAACCAGCCGCTGGGCTGGCTCCTGGTGCAGGAGGGCTTGGTCGAGGCCGCCACCGTGCGCTCGGCTCTCCAGGAGCAGATCGTCCTGGCCTTGCGAGAGATGGTGAACTGGCACGACGGCCAATTCGCCTTCGACTCCAAGGCTGCGCCCGAGCGCACCCGCCCGGAGATCGACATCGAGATCGACCCGCAGGGAGTCCTCCTCAAAATCTTCCGGGAGATCGACGAGGCCTCTGCCTCGCGGCCGGCCAAGCCCGAGCCCGAAGGGGACGAGCTCTAAGTGGCCGCGATGCCCGTGCCCCCTGCTCCAGAGCCCAGCGCCTCTGAGTCGCTGGTCGGCCTCAAGCTGGGCAATTACCGCCTCGAGCGCGTGGTGGGGCGCGGCCGGATGGGCGTCGTGTACCTCGCCACCGACGAGGCGCTGCTCCGCCGCACCGCGGTCAAAGTCCTCTCATGGTCCATGGAGGAGAACCACGGACAGGACCCGGTCCAGTGGTTTCTCGCCGAGGCTCGCCTGGTCGCGCGGATCAATCACCCGCTGGTGGTGCAAATCTACGCCGTCGCCCGGCACGGCGATCACCGCTACATCGCCATGGAGTACATCGACGGCCCGTCCGCCGAGGGCCTCGTCCAGCAGGACGGCCCGCTGGAGCCAGGCCGCGCGACCGACGTCCTCGCCCAGGTCGCCTCCGCGCTGCACGCCGCTCACCTCTCCGGGGTGATCCACCGCGACGTGAAGCCGGCGAACCTCCTCGTCGCCGCCGACGGCACGGCGAAGCTGACCGACTTCGGCATGGCGCTCCAACACTCGGAGGACGCGCCCGCCGAGCCGCGCACTGCGGGTCGGCACGCCCTACTACACCGCGCCCGAAATCTGGATGGGCGCGCCGGCGAACCCCTCCACGGACATCTACGCCCTCGGGGCGACCTACTTCTGCCTCCTGACCGGCAGGCCCCCGTACGTCGGCAAGGACATTGTGTCGGTCCAGGACGCCCACCTGCGCCTGGCGGTCCCGGACCCGCGGGACCTCGCGGAATCCATCCCCCCGGCCTGCGCTCTGCTCGCGCGGCGCATGTTGTCCAAGAAGCCGAAGGACCGGTTCGGCTCGGCCGACGACGTCGCCCGCGAGGCCCACCGGATCCTCGACGCGCTGGACGGCCCGGTGCGGACGGCGCGCGAGCGGCGCCGGCGCGGTCCGCCGCCGTCCATCCCCGGCGAAACCCCGACCGGTCGGGCATCGCCCACCGCCGAGCCCCGACCCCTGAGCCGACCGCCTCCCGCGCCGGAGAGCAGCGAGCTCTTCGGCCCTCTGCCCGCCGCCCGCGCGGGCGAGCCCTTGGCCTCCGCGATGGGGTTCTTCCGGCGGCCCTTCACCCCCGTGGAGACGGCCCAATGCCCGTACCAGGGCGAGCCCTTCGCGGCGCTCGTCGACGGGCTCGTGGAGGCGCTGGACGCGGGGCCCGGCGCAGTGGTCGCCGTCACGGGGGCCGGCGGCTCTGGGCGCTCCACCCTCTGCCGACGGGCGGCGGCGCGTCTGTGCCAGGCGCGCCCGGTGTTCGGCTTCGACCTCTCCGCGTCCGCGGACCCCGCGGTCCTGCTGTCGCGCCTGGGCCGCGTGGCGGGAGACTTCGCCGAGCGGGAACCGACGGGGCTGGACGCCATAGCAGAGGCGCGCCTGGCGTCGCTGGCGCGCGCTCGCCAAGGGCCCCGGGCGCCGGCGGTGGTGCTCAACGGCCTCGGCGCTTCCCCGGGCTTCGAGGGGGACCTCGCCCGCCTCTTGGGGGGCGCGTGGAGCAAGGCCTTTGCGACCGCGCTGGTTTGCCCGCCCGGCCTCATCCAGCGCCTGGTGAAGGCGGGGCTCTCGCACCGCGGGGTCCGCCTCGTCGAGCTCGCCGTGCCGGCGCTCGATGCGCGGCAGGTCGAGGACTACGTCCACAGCTGGATCCAGGCCTCCCGCCCACCGGGCGCACCGGGCATCCTCTTCTCGCCCGACGCGAGGCTCTTGCTCGCGCACCGGACCGCCGGTCACCTCGAGACGGTCAATTGCCTGGCCGAGAACATGCTGGTCCTGGCCGCGGCCCACGGACGGCGCCTCCTCACCTCCTGGGACGCCTGGGTCGCCCCGGCGGACGGGCGCTGGTGGGGAAGCGCCACCCCGGCGGACTTGCCCAGCCGCCCGATGCATTGGCCCAGCCGCGAAGCGTCCGCGCTCATCGACGCGTGCCGAACGGCGGCCGGTCTTCCGAGGTTCGCGCGGGCGTTCGACAGTCAGCCTGATCGACCCGGCAGGCCGTTCTCTGATTGACAGCGACAATGGGTGCATGGGACAGCGATCGCCTCATCGACCTTCAGGTCCGAGCCAGGCCATGAACCTCTCGCAGCTCGCCGCCATCCCCGACATCGAGAGCGCCGTGCTCGGCGACCTGAGCGGCGTCTACCTCGACTCGGTGAACCACCCCGACGGCGAGGCCATCGCCGCGGTCATGGGATTTGCGGCCAATCAGCTGCTCGCCGCTGGAGAGTCGCTGGGCCTCGGGGCGCTGCAGCGCGTGTCGCTCACCGGGGCGTCGGCGGCGTGCTTCATCGCGCTCGAGTCCGATTCGGTCATCGCCGCCTATTTCGATCCGAGAAAATCCGCGGCGGCGGTCGAGAAAAAATTCCGCGACCTGTTCCGCGGCTGAGGAGCGGCGGCCGAATCCTTGAAACGCTCTCGGCCTGGGGCCTAGCATCCAATGATGGACAGCATCCTCAAGGCGCTCCACGAGCTCTCCGGTGTCAGCGCGACTCTGGTCTTCGACGTCGGCGGCAAAGTGGTGGCCCGCGGCGGCCGAGCGGCGCAAGACCCCGCGCTGGTCGAGCAGGTGGCGGGCACGCTGGTGAAGGCGGTGGACTCCATCCAGCTGCAGCACGCCGACTGGGACGCCATCTCCGCACAATACGCCGACGGCAGGCTGCTCCTTCGCAACCTGGGGTTCATGGGCGGCACGTCGTACCTTTTGGCCCTGATCTCCGACTCGACGCTCAACGTCTCCTTCGCCGCGGTGGCCATGCGCGTCGCGGCGAACAAGCTCAAGAGGGCCCTGGAGGGCGGCGGCTCGGCCGCGGTGCCCTTCGGCGCGCAGAGCATGTCGCCCTCGCTCCTGCGCGGCGTGAATGCTCCCGCCACCGCGGGGGCTCCGGCACTGCCCAGCGAAGCCAATCCGGTGCTGGCCAACTCCGGGCTCAGTTGGTCGCGGGTGGGCTCCTCCGGCATTGGCCTGTCGGCCATCGCCGTGGCGGACTCGGCGGCCTCCAATTTCCTGACCCGATGCTCCAAGGAGCTTGCGCGCTTCGTCGGGCCGATGGCCAAGGTCTTCATCAAGGAAGGCGTGCGGCGCATCTCACCAGACGCTCCTTTCGCGTTGTCCCTCGCGCCGCGGCTGGTGGCCGACCTCTCCAACCACATTTCCGATCCGAGCGGGAAAACCTCCTTCACCCGGGCCCTGTCCAAGGTCTAAAATTCATCGATGTCCCTCCTCGAGACTTATCGCTCGAACCTCGGTTTCAACATCTCCGCCAAGCTCGCCGTGCTGCTCGGAGCTCTCGCTCTCGCGGCGGCGGTGGTGATGAGCATCTGGCAGACGTCCCTGCTGGAGACCATGATCCGCGAGAGGGGCCGCCTGGCCGCTGCCACGGGAGCTCATCAATACGGCCTCGTCCTCGACCAGCTCATCGACAGCGGCCAACTCACGGTCGAAGAGGTGTTCGACCGCGAATACCAGGAGATCAAGGGATACGACTGGGGGCCGAACCCCAAGTACCACACGAGGTACGACTCCATCACCGACCAGGCGGTGCTCACCTTCCAAGATCAGCTGCTGGAGAGCGAGGACTTCCTGTCCGCCTTCGGCGTCGATGAGAACGGCTACGTCCCGACGCACGACAGCGCCTTCAGCAAGCCGCTGACGGGCGATTCGCAAAAAGACAAAGCGGGCAACGTCACCAAGCGCAAGCTGAACGACCTGGTGGGCCTCTCTGCCGCCCACAACGCGCTCCCGTCGCTCGTGCAGACCTCCCTGCGCGAGGACGGCGTCGCGGTCTGGGACTTCTCTTCGCCCGTCGAAGTCAAAGGAAAGCACTGGGGCGCGTTTCGCGTCGCCGTCTCCACCGAGCGCGTCGGCTCGCTGAAGCTGCGGAGCGTCCTCTGGACGTTCGCGGTGCTCAGCATCCTCGGCGGCATCTCCATCGCCGTGGGCTACCGGCTCATCTCCCGGGCCATCGCCCCGGTGGCACTGCTGACCGCCTCCGCCGACCAGATCAGCCTGGGCGAGGAGTTGGACAAGCCGCTCCGGTCCGACTCCACCGACGAGATTGGCCGGCTGACCCGCGCCGTCGACCGCCTGCGCGAGAGCATGAAGGCCGCCATGAGCCGCCTCGACGAATGATCCGAGCATGCCGGGCCCGGCTCCCCGCGCGAGCGGCCACCGGCGGGAAGACACTTTCGCGAGGGTGTGCCCATGAACCGTCCGACCGCTTCCTTTGCCGCCGCCGTCACCCTGCTCGCGTGCCTTCTCGCCGGCCCGGCCCGCGCGGCCCAGCACAAGCCTGGCGACGCCGCTGACGGGCTCACCGCCCAGGAGCGCGAGATGGTCGCGCTGGGCCAGGAGTTTGCGAAACGATCGGCAGACGTTCTGGAGCGGTGGGTCGCCCAGGGAGAGGTCTCCGAAGACAAGCTCTTCGCGCGCCTCTACTACCCCATCCCCAAGACGCGGCCGCCCAAGTACAACACCGATTGGGACAAGCTCGCCGACCGCGACCTGCCGTCCGTCGAGGAGGCGCTGAGGGCCAAGAGCGCGGCCATCGCCTTCGCGGTGGTGGTCGACCTCGCGGGTTACCTGCCGACGCATAACCTGGAATTCTCGCGACCGCTCACCGGCGATTCTGCCGTCGACCTGAAGGCCAACCGGAGCAAGCGCATCTTCAACGACCGCGCGGGGCTTGCGTCGGCGCGCAGCACGGCGCCGTATCTCCTGCAGTCCTATTCGCGCGACACTGGCGAAAAGCTCGCCGAAGTCTCTGCGCCGATCACCGTTCGAGGCAAACACTGGGGCGCCGTGCGGATCGGCTTCAAGCCGCAGGTGCCGTAGCCTCGACCCACCTTCACTCAAGGGCTCGCTCAATTGGCACGCCAGTGCACGACGCCGACCCGACTAGCCTTTCTCGGGGTCGAGCAGGTGCTCTCGGGAAAGACCTACCTGGGCCGAGCCTTCGTCGTCGACGCCTGGTACATCACCGCCTACGGCCCCCTCACCGACTCCGACGGCGCGGTCGTCGGCATGCTGTTCGTGGGCGTGCGGCAGGACCGCCTGGAGGGGCTCAAGAAAGCCATCGAGTCGATCGCCGTCGGAAAGTCCGGCTACGTCTGGGTCCTGGGCGCGCACGGCCCGCAGCGCGGCATGTACATCGTCTCGCAAGCGGGGCGCCGGGACGGCGAGAGCGTCTTCGACGTGAAGGACGCCGACGGCGACCTCGTCATCCAGCGACTGCTGCAGGCAGGGCTCGGAACGGCCGACGGTGGCATCGCGCACGCGCGCTACCGCTGGCTCAACCCGGGCGAGGTCGAGCCTCGCGTCAAGATCGCCGCCATCACCTACTTCGAGCCGTGGGACTGGGTCATCGGAGCCGGCGCCTACGAGGACGACTTCAACGCGACCATGACCGCGGCGAGCGAGGGCCTCAACCGCACCCTGGACGCGCTCACCGCGCCCATGATGACGGCCGCGCAGACGGTCGAGCGCATCGCCAAGGGAGACGTGCCTGCGCCCATCGACGCCGAGTACCGCGGCGACTTCACGCGCTCAAGAACAACCTGAACGCCTGCATCGGCGCGGTGAACCGCCTGGTGGACGACGCCGCGGCGCTCAGCCAGGCGGCGGTGGAGGGCAAGCTCACCACCCGTGCCGACGCCTCGCTGCACGAGGGCGACTTCCGACGCATCATCGAGGGCGTCAACGCGGCCCTCGACGCGCTCACCGCGCCCATGCGCGAGGCGGCCGACCTGGTGCGCCGCATCTCGGTGGGCGACATCCCCGAGGTCATTCACGCCGAGTACCGCGGCGACTTCAACACCCTCAACAACCTGAACAAGTGCATCGGCGCGGTGAACCGGCTGGTGGACGACGCCGCGAGCTTGAGCCGCGCCGCGGTGAACGGCGAGCTCGAGAAGCGCGCGAGCCCCGAGCGGCACCACGGCGACTTCCGGCGGATCATCGAGGGGGTGAACGCCACGCTCGACGCGCTCACCGCGCCCATGAAGACGGCCGCCGACGTCGTGCGCCAAATCTCGGAGGGGGACGTCCCCGAGCCCATCACGGCCGAGTACCGCGGCGACTTCAACCTGCTGAAGCAGAACCTCAACGTCTGCATCGGCGCGGTCAAGCGGCTGGTCGCCGACGCGAAGAGCCTGGCCGAGGCGGCCCAGCGGGGCGACCTCTCCCAGCGCGCGGACGCCGAGGCGCATCAGGGCGACTTCGCGCGGATCATCGAAGGGGTCAACGCCACGCTCGACGCCCTGGTGGCCCCGGTCCGCGAGCTCGGCGCGGTGATCAAGGAGCTCGCGTCGGGCAGGCTCGACGCGCGGATGACCGGCGACTGCCGCGGGGCCTACCAGGAGCTGAAGAACGCGGCCAACGCCCTCGCACAGCAGCTCCAGGCGGCCATCGGGACCATCGGAGCGAGCGCCGAGCGGCTCGCCGCCTCATCGGGCGGGCTGGCGAGAACCTCTCGGGGCCTGAGCGAAGCCGCGCAGCAGACTTCCCGGGAGGCGAGCATCGCCTCCGCGGCGGCAGAGCAGATCGGCACGGCGGTCGGATCGCTCGTCAGCTCCACCAGCGACATGACCGAGAGCATTTCCAAGATCGCCCGGAGCGCCTCCGAGGCGAGCCAGGTGGCCTCCACCGCGGTCCAGGCGGCCGAGCGAACCAATCAGACGGTGGAGGAGCTGGGCAAGCGAAGCGCGGAGATCGGCGCGGTGGTGAAGACCATCCGGTCCATCGCGGCGCAGACCAACCTGCTCGCCCTCAACGCCACCATCGAGGCCGCGCGCGCCGGCGAGGCCGGCAAGGGCTTCGCCGTGGTGGCCAACGAGGTCAAGGAGCTGGCCAAGGAGACCGCCCGAGCCACCGAAGAGATCAGCCGGCGGATTGGGTCCATCCAGGACACCTCTCACAGTGCCGCGGCGGCCATCGGGGAGATCGGCGAGGTCATCCAGCGCATCCACGCGCTGCAGGACTCCATCGCCGGCGCAGTGGAGGAGCAGACCGGCGCCACCGCCTCCATCAACGGGCACCTGTCCGAGGCGGCCAAGGACAGCGGGAGCATCGCGCGGAGCATCGGCGAGGTCGCACACGCAGCCCGGAAGACCAGCGACGCCGTGGCGGAGTCGGAGCGCGCCTTGACCGATCTGACGCGGATGTCCGAGGAGCTCCAGGAGCGGGTGCAGAGCTTCGGCGGCCACGGCTAAGCGCTCGAGGCGGGCGAGCGCCGCGACCAAGGGCCGCTGTCGCGCTCGCGCCCGCTGGACGACTCCGGAAGGGCGGCACCGCCTGGGCGCAGGCGGCAGGGCCCTCGGCTCAGCGAGTCCGAGCGCGCGCTTAAGGAGCGCGGACCGGACCGCGCTATCGGCTACGCCAGCTCCGGATTCCGGCGCGACAGCGCGGACGCGGCGCGCTGGCGCAGCCCCTGGACGAGATCGGCCGCGCGCTGCTCGACGGGGTCGAGCGGCCAGCGGTAGCGCGTCTTGTGCGTGCTCGGCTGCGCGAGGTCGCCGGAGATGCGCACCTTGGCGGCGTGCGCCTCGGCCAGGGCCCGCGCGCCCATCGCCAGCGCGGAGCGGTGGAGGGGCTCGGGTCCGAGCACCCGGGCGAACCGCGACTCCAGCTCCTCCACGCGCTCGCGGGCGACCGAGTTGTGAGCGAAGCGCCGCATGGTCGGCACCAGAAGTCGGAGGTCCTCGGCGCGCGCGCGCGCCTGCTCGCGCCGGAGCCAGAGCCAGCGATCCGACGAATCGCCAGAGAGGGACTCGTACCCCCGCAGGGAGGTTTCGGCCATGCGGTAGGCGGAGGCCGAGTTGCGGTCGAACTCGAGCCGGAACGCGTCGCCCAAGATGCGGCGCGCCTCGTCCCGCGTGAAGTGGGGGTGGCGCCAGTTGAGCAGGTGCTGGCCGTGCCACTCCTCGAACGGCAGGTCGAAATCGATGCGCTGCTCTTCCTTGAGCTGGTGGTAGAGGCGGGTGCCCGGCAGCGGCGTGAACTGCATGAATTGGGTGAAGTCGCCGCCCAGGTCGATGATGTAATCGATGTCGTCCTGGATGTTCTCCTTCGTGTGGTGCTCCAGGAACAGAATGCCCGAGACGAGCACCGCGATGCCGTGGTCGCGGAGCTCTCGGATGAGCGCCTTCAGGTCGAGGCCGCGGTTCTTCTCGTAGACCTCGCGCCGGGACTCGGCGCCCAGCCACACGAAGTTCACCCCCAGCCGAACCATGTTCTCGACGCCAAAGGCGGTGATCGCCTCGGCGGACGAGAAGATGGCGAACTGCAGCGGCCGCTCGTCGCGCTCCATGCAGGCGAGCAGCTCCTGCGCCCGCTCTTTGCTCTTCAAGAAGTTCTCGTCCATGACGAAGAAGTCGTCGGTCCCGAGCGCGTCGCCGATGCGCGCCGCGTTCCGGTAGAGCTCCTCGCCCTTGCCGAAGAACGGGGTGTATTCCTTCGAGAAGAAGTGACTGGTGGCGCAGAACCGGCATCCGTTGACGCAGCCCACCCCGGGGACGAGCAGGGCGCCGACGCCCGGCGTGGGAATGCCGTAGAGCCGCTTGTCCTCGGCCGACGGGAGCGCCGGGTGGCGCACGGGCGCGTTCTCGTCCTCGCCCAGGTAGCGCCGCAGCCAGCGGATGCCCTCGCCGCGCGCGACGTGGTCGCAGTCGATGCGCTCCTCGATGCCTTCGATGGCCGCGCCGTGGCCACCCAGGATGATCTCCGCATGGGGCTGGTGCTTGCGCACGAGCCGCGCCATCTCGCGCGCCTTGACGAAGTTGGGGACGATGAAGCTGATGCCCACCGCGTCGAAGCGCTCGCGCTTCAGCGTGCGGATGAACTCGCTCCGGGTGGGGAAGTCGAGCACCGTCACCGGGGCCTGCACGTTTTCGGCGAGGAAGTAGAGCCCGAACGACCGGTGGTGGTAGCGGAGCGAGGCGACGCCCTGGGCCTTGGTCACCTGGTTGTGGAACAGCTCCATGATGTTTTCTTTTCGCCCGAACGCATCGTCCACTCCGAACGGGCCAAAGACGCCGGTCAACAGAATCCGCTTCGCCATGGGGTGCACCTCTCGTTGCCCGAGAGCATTGCGCTCCCTCTGTGCCGAAGTCGTAAAAGCTCCGCAAAACCTCGTTGGGCGCACCGCGGCAATCCCGCGCGGGGAGCCTCGGACCAAAGCGCCCGATGCCCCGGGTGGTAGACTGGCGGATCTCATGCGCCGCTGGCTGAAACTGACCTTCGGCCCCGTGTTCTGGATCGTCGCCGTTCAGACCGGCTGGACCGTCGCGCTCGTCGGGTGGATCGTCTACTTCGTCGACCGGCGGAGCCGGCTGGAGCACGAGGGCTGGCATCCGCTCGTCTGGGGCATCCTGCTCTTCGCGCTCATGTTCGCGGGGGTCACCGGCATCGTGGTGCACTTCAGCCGCCAGGTGGCGTTGAACCGCGCGGTCAAGGACTTCGTGTCCCAGGTCAGCCACGATTCTCCGCTCGCCGCTCACCATCGTCAAGCTGCACCTGGAGACGCTCCGCCTCCGCTCGCTCGCGCCCGAGCAACGCGCCGAGTGCCTCGGCACGGCGCTCTCGGAGCTGGGGCGGCTCGAGCGCGGCATCGAGGGCATCCTCACCGCGTCGCGCATCGAGCGGGCGCGCCTCAAGCTCGCGGCGCAGCCCCTGGACCTGAAGCCGTTCCTCGACGCGTACGCCGTGGAGAAGTCGAAGGCGGCCGCGGTCCTGGGCGGGACGCTCTCGTTCGACCCGAGCCGCGCCCCGACGCTCGTCGCGCGCGCCGACCCCGACCTGCTGCGGCAGCTGCTCGACAACCTGGTCGACAACGCCTTCATTCATTGCCAGAAGGGGGTCGAGGTGCAGCTCTCGCTCGGCGAGCAGGGCCGATGCGCGGTGATCGGCGTTTCGGACAACGGGCCGGGCCTGGAGCAAAAATACCTTCGAAAGGTCTTCCGGATGTTTTATCGAGCCCCGGGCACTCGCCATTCCAAAGGCACGGGCCTGGGTCTGTTCATCGTCGCGGGCATCGCGCGGGCCCACGGCGGCGAGGCCTGGGCCGAGAGCCCCGGGGCTGGCCAAGGGTGCGCCTTTCGCGTCGCGCTGCCGCTCACCCTCGCCGAGGCCGTCGCTTGAAACGAATCCTCCTGGTCGAGGACGAGGAAAACCTCGCCCGGGGCCTCTTGCTCAACTTCGAGCTCGAGGGCCACGCGGCCGAGTGGGCGCCGACGCTCTTGGCGGCGCGCGCCGCGCTCGCCGAGCGCCCGCCCGCGCTGATGGTCTTGGACCTCATGCTCCCGGACGGCGACGGGCTCCCGCTCCTCCAGGAAATCAAAGATCGCGACCCGCGCCTGCCGGTGCTCGTCCTCACGGCGCGCGCGAGCGACGAGGAGCGGATTCTCGGGCTCTCGCTCGGCGCGGACGACTACGTGACCAAGCCGTTCAACCTGGAGGAGCTGGTGCTCCGGGTGCGCGGCATCCTCCAGCGCAGCGACTGGTACCGGCACAGCGCCCCCGCGGAGATCCTCCTCGGCGGCGCGCGCCTCAGGCCGGAGCAGTCCACCCTGGAGCGCGACGGCGCGCGCACGCTGCTCACCGAGCTGGAGCTCGCGCTGCTCCTCCACCTCTGGCGCCGGCGCGGCCAGTTCGTCGCGCGCGAGGAGCTGCTGGTGGAGGTGTGGGGCTACAACAAGGACACCATGACCCGCACGGTCGACATCTTCATCTCGCGGCTGCGGCGGATCCTGGGCGACAGCGCGGCGACGCCGCGGCTTCTCCTCACCAAGCGCGGCAAGGGGTACATGCTCGCGCTCGAGGAGCCCGAGGGGCCGTAGGCCTTTCGATGCCCGGCGCGCGAAAGCGTATTCTCTGGAGAGGGCTGCGCCCGAAGCCGCTCTGGGCGAAGGCCTCGAATCGACGCGGCGCAGGATCTTTGGGAGGTCGGCGATGAGACCGTTGGCTATCGCCTTGGCGGTGCTGTCGGCCGCCTCGTGTCGGACGAGCGTCCCGGGGACGCTCCCCACCGCCCTGATGAGCACCGCCGTCGGCATTGGCGTCGCCGGGGCGCGGCGCGCCGACGGCGACTGCTACACGCCCTGCGTGCCCGGGACCTTGTGCAACCCGAAGACCGGCACGTGCGATCCGCTCCCCTGCCGAGGCCAATGCGCCGAAAGCGAGCGATGCGACGAGTCGGCCGCGCTTCCCCGCTGCGTGCCCGCGCGCGACCCGGGCCTAAGCCTCACGCATCCGACCGCCGAGGCTCCATTCAAAGAGACCGATCTGCCTCGGTCGGAGCCGGAGCGGTAGGCGCGCGCGCCGCCGCGAGTGGCCTCGGGCGACCTTCCCGCGCTAAGCTCCAAACATGATCCGGATTCTGCTCCTCTCGCTCGCCGCCGCCACGCCGAGCCTTCCCTTCCCGGCACCCCGGCTCGCGCCGGTCTCGCAGTCAACCAAGTGCGACCGCGCGACCGTCGTCCAGGTGATGCCCGCGACCTCCGAGCTCGTCGGCAAGACGGTGGCGGGTTCCGTGACCTACAAGGTCGGCTCCGCGCAGCTCATCAGCGCCGACGGGCGGCCTTTGGGGGCGCCCACGACCCTGAAGCCGGGCCAGAGAATCCGCGTCTATTACACCGTGGGCGACGGCGCCGTCGCGAGCGAGAATCGACCTCGAATAGGGCGCTTCGCCCCCTCGAAGCGACCCCTGCGATCCGCCGCGCCGCCTGCTTCTTTCGCCGGCCGCCAGGAGGATCCATGAGCGCGTTCACCGACACCCTGAAGAGCTTCCTGACGCGCACGCCGTTCTTCGGGGGTCTGGAGGACTCGGCGCTCGACCGGCTCACCAGCGCTCTGACCGAGCAGGCGTTCGCCGTGGGAGACGTCGTCTTCCGCGAGGGCGAGACCGGGCACTCCATGTACATCATCGAGTCGGGCCAGGTCGTCCTGTGCGCCGCCGGCGGCTCGGGGTTGCAGGTGCGCCTGATTCGGCTCGGCCCCGGCGATTTCTTCGGAGAGACCACCCTCATCGAGATGCAGCCGCGGCCCTTCACCGCGCGCGTGGACCAGGCGGCCCGGCTCCTCGAGCTGACCAACATGGACCTGTATCGGCTGTACCGCGAGGACGTGAAGGCCTACGTGATGGTGCTGCAGAACATCAACCGCGAGCTCTGCCGAAGACTGCGGCGGGCCGACACGCGAATCACGGCGCTGGCGGATCAGGCGGGGGACGAGCGCACGCAGATCACCGAGCTGCCGCGGGCGCTGCGGTGACGCTGGGGGCCTCGCGAACCGGCGCCCCCGGAAACGCAGCTCTGAGCTCCCGCGCCATCACTGCACGCCACCGCCCCGGCGCCAGCTCGCCCAGCTCCAGACCGCCGAACGAGAGGCGCTTGAGGCGCGTCACCTCGTGCCCCACCGCCTCGAAGAGCCGCCGGATCTCCCGGTTCTTCCCCTCATCGAGCTCCACCAGCAGGTGCGACTCGCGCCGCGACCGCTTGCGCACGACGGCCGACCGCGCGGCGAGGCGCTCGCCGCCTACCTGCAGCCCGGCGGTCAGCGAGAGCGCCGTCTCGTCCGAGACCTCGCCGCGCACGCTGACCCCGTACCTTCTCAGAACGGCGTTCTGCGGGTCGGTCACCCAGGCCGCGAAGCGGGTGTCGTTGGTCATGAGCAAGAGCCCGCTCGTGGCGAGGTCGAGCCGACCGACCGGGGCGAGGTGCGGCGGCGGCCGCGGGGGCGGCGCTTGGGCGAGGACGTCGTAGACGCTGCGCCGACCGCGCTCGTCGGAGCGGGTGGTGACGACGCCGCGCGGCTTGTTCAGGGCCAGCGTGAACGGCGCGGCCTGCTCCACCCTGACCCCGCCGATTCTCGATCTGCGCGCGCTCCGGCCACACCTGGGCGAGCGGATTCTGCCGCCACCTTGCCGTCGACCCGCACCTCACCTGCGAGGACGAGCTGCCGCGCCTGCGTCCGACTGGCGAGGCCGAGCTTGCTCAGCGCCCGCTCCAAGGGCACGTGGCCCGGCTTTCGAACCTCTCGACTCATCGTCTCTTTCCCTTCTTGCGCCGGCCCACGAGAAGGGCGCGCGCCGCCCGCGCCCAGGCGCCATTCAGCCGCGCCTCGGCCGCGAGCGCCTCCGCGCGGGACGGCCCGTCGCTCACCATCCGCTCGGCAAAGCCGAGCGCCCGCTTCTCCAGCGCCGAATCCTCGAAGAGCCTTTGCGCCTCCGCCTCGTCCAGGCCGCAGAGCGCCGCGAGCTCCCCGCGCTGCTCGGGCCCCGCGCCGTGAAGCGAGAGCCACTCGCGCTCCGAGGCCTCGACCTCGGCCTCGCTCGGGCGCAGGCCCTGCTCGCGCGCCCACGCGGCCAAGAGCGCGCGCGAGAGACCCCGCTCGGCCCACTCGGCCGCGCCCTCGCTCTGCTCCAGCGCCTCGAGGACTTGCGCGCCCCGGACAGCAGCCTCCCCGCTGCGCGCCTCGGCCTCGAGGAGCCGGCGCCGGCGCGCGAGCGAAGGTGTGGCAAAGGCGCTCGCGGCGGGCGGCGAAGGCGCCCCCGAGGCGACGAGCTGCGCCGCCGCCGCGAGACAGGCCCGCGCGTCCTTCGCCTTCAGGTCCTCCATGCCGCTCTTCTTGAAGGCCTCGAAGCGCTCGCGGGCGGCCCGGCTCAGGTCGCTCGAGGAGAGCAGCGCCGGCCACGTCCGGTCCTGGAAAAAGAGCGCCTCCGCCCGCGCCACGAGCCGCTTCGCCTCGCGCGCGCTCAGGACGCCCTCGCGGCGCGCCTGCGCCGCGGCGCCGCGAACGTTCACCATCGGCACGGTGAGGGGCAGGTGCCCGAGCTCCGGCCCCGTGTGCAGGAGCGCCACCTCGGCGTCGTCGACGATGACCCCGTCGCGGTACCAGCCGAAGATGGTTCCCACGCCGATCATGCCCAGCGTCCAGAGCTCGCTCGCGCGCAGCGCGCCCATGCTCGAGGCGCCGAAGACCGCCACGCCCGCCTGCATCGCGGCGAGGATCTCCCGGTGCCAGACCGACGGCACCTGGTGGAATACCCCGTCGACGAGGGCGATGGCCCGCGGCCGCAGGCTCAGCGACCGCCAGACGTCGCCTTGGCGCGCCGGAGGCAACACCCGGCACGGGGCGATGGCAGCGGCCTCGCGCTCGCTGAGCGTCGGGCCGAGGAAGGCGACCAGGTCCTCGCGCCGCGCCGTGGCCTTTGCCCTCATAGCAGCGGGGAGACCTCCATCCCAGGCGCGACGACCTTGACGACGCACAGGGGAAGCTGGGGCGGGGCGAGGTCGAAGGCCGCCGCGCGCCGGTAGCCTGCAGCCCGCAGGCGGCCCAGGACCCGCTTCACCGACGTCGCGGCGCCGCCGGCTCCCGCGGCCAGGAGCTCGGGCATCGCCTGCGCGCTTCGCCGCGCCTTCACCCGCCGGCACGCGCCGATGAGCGCCTCGTCGGCCTTCGCGTCCGAGGCCTGGACGTCCTCGCGCGCGCCGTGGATGTCGGTGAGCCGCGACTGCGCCGCCTCGAGGAGCGCCGCGAGCAGCGCGCGGTCGCGCCCCAGGGCGCAGGCGTAGCCGGCGGTCAGGCCGACCGGCCCCCCGGCCCGCTCGACGAGCAGCGCCCCGGCCACCGGGAGCCCCAAGGCCCCGGGCGCGCTCAGGTCGAACAAGAAGACGTCGAAGCCGCGCGCCTCCAGCGCCTGAACCCAGCGCGAGGTTCTCGGCGCCGCCCGGCGCACGCTCGAAGGCGACAGCATCGCCTGCTCGACCTGCTCCGGCGTGAAGCCCTCGGGCAGGGCGCGCGCGAGCTGGTCGCGCTCGGCCGCCTCGAGCAGCGCGTGGAGGAGCGCCGCCGAGCGCTCCGGGTAAGCGCCGGATCCGTTGGAGCTCCAAGTGACGACGGCCGGCCCGAGCGGCAGTGCGCCGGGCGGAGGGCAGTGCACCGCGCGGGCGGGAACGAGCACCGGGGAGCCGGTGAAGAGCTCGACGCCGCGCCGCCACGCACAGCGCAGGTGCGCCGATGGGAGCAAGCGGCGGGCGTGCGGCCCCGCCCCGCCGAGCTCCTCGGCGCCCCAGACCTGGCCGGGAAAGCCCGCGGCGACCTCTTCCTTCGACCCGAAGGCGAGCTGAGCGGAGTCGACCCGCTCGGCTCCCCAGAGCTCGGCCGCCTCGAGCAGCGCGCCCACGGCCGCCTGCTCGAACGTCTCCCCTTTCCCGTTGCATACCTGGAGCACGTGCCCGAGCGGCCGCACCGCGCAGGCCACCTCCACGCCGCTCCGGTCCAGCCCGGTCACCCGCGCGATGCGCGTCACGCCCAGCGCCCGGAGGAGCGCGCGGTCCTGCCACAGACCCGCGCCGGGCGGCCCGCGACGCGCACCCGTGAACCTGTGGATGGCCCCGTCGACGCTCCGTCGCATCCTCGAGGCCTCCCTCCGTCGCCTGCCCGCGCGCGGGGCAAGGGGCCCTTAAACCCGACGGCGCGCCCGCCGTCAACGCCGGACGCGGCGCCTCCTCCTGCTGACGAAGCCCTCGCGACGTGGTACCGGTTTGTTTCGAATGCACCTGACTCCGCCTTCTCCGCCGGTCCGCGGAACCTGGCCTCGCCCCTGGGCGCCGCCGCTCGGGCATTGCCTCGGCCCGCCCGACCCCACGAGGATCCCCGCACATGGCTGAGACCGACCTGGTGACCTGGCGTGAAGCGGGCGCCGCCCGCAGTGCCGTCTGGCGCTCCGAGAGCTCGCCCCGCCCGCCCGCGCGCGTGGAGCTGGCCGACGACCGCACCCGCGCCGACCACGCGTTTCAGCGGGCGTGCGAGGGGACCTCGCTGCTGTTTCGGGGCACCTGGGGCAACGTGCACCAGCTCTTGGCCGCGCTCACGAGGAGGGTCGACGCGCGAAAGCGCCCGCTCGCCCAGGACCTCGCCGAGGCCTTTCGGGCCCATCGCCGGCACCAGGCCTATTCCTATCAAATCCTCTCGAAGCTCCTGGTCGAGCTCGACCCGCAGTGCCAGGTGGCCCTCGCTCGCGGCCCGGACGTGCGGGAGGCCTGCCGCGAGGTCTGGGGCGAAAGCGAAAGGCCCACCCTCACCTCGCTGCGGCAGCTCTTGGGCATGATCGGCGCGCACGAATGGCGCAAGGCGGGAATCCGCTTGCCGGCCCTGGGCGACACTCCGCTGCGGCCGCACTACGGAGTCTTCGCGCCCGTTCGGAGCGAGTACGTCGACCTCGTCGCCGCGGCCCCGCTCGGCCCGGTCCGCACGGCCTTCGACCTGGGCACCGGCACCGGCGTCCTGGCCCTGATGCTCGCGCGGCGGGGCGTCCCCCGGGTGATCGCGACCGAGCTCGACCCCCGCGCGCTGGAGTGCGCGCGGGAGAACGCCGCGGCCTTCGGCCTCGAGGGCCAGGTCGAGGTCGTCGAGAGCGACCTCTTCCCCGACGGGCGAGCCGACCTCGTGGTCTTCAACCCTCCCTGGATTCCCGAGAGGCCCCACTCGCGCATGGACCGAGCCCTGTACGACCCCGGCCACTCGCTGGTGCACCGGTTTCTGCGGGAGCTGCCCGACCACCTCACTCCGGGTGGACAGGGCTGGCTCATCTTGTCGGACCTGGGCGAGCGGTTGGGGCTGACGCCTCCGGGGCACTTGCGCGAGGCCGCCGCGGCCAACGGGCTCGCCGTGGTGGGAGAGGCGGACGCGAAGGCTCGCCACTCGCGCGCGCGCGACGAAGCCGACCCGTTCTTCGCGGCCCGCTCGCAGGAGACGACGCACCTCTACCGACTCGCGCCCTCGCGCTGAGCGGCGCCGCCGAGCGACGCCGCGACGTCGGCAGCCCCTGTTTCCTGCTGCACCAGGACATGTCATGCGATGCGCTGTCCGAATCGAAGGGCGCGCTCCATGTCGTGTCGATGACGACCTCGATCGTGCCAATGGATGCCCCTGGTGGCAGCGGCTGCGCACCGTCGCGCCGACCGCGTCGGGGCCCTGGACTCTGTCGCGGCCGCGGCACTGTTCGCGGCGTTGGCGGCGCGCATCGATTTTCGAGACGCGGTCGAGATTGCAGCATTTCTTTGGCGGCGGCGTGATCGAGATCCACTTGGCGGCGGTCTCGAGATCCGTTGCCGCGCGGCAACGCAATCCTCTGGCCCCCGGAAGTCCGCTTCAACTCACGTGAAAGCGCCCTCCCCTGGTCGTGCAGCCTTTCGCTGCGCCTCGGCCTTCGACTCAGGAGTGAGGTGGGCCGCCGCGAGGCACTGACCGGGAAAGCCCCGGGTGAGCCCAGGACCTATTCGCGCGGGCCGGCCGTGCCGATGGGTTCTGTGGGCCCAAGGCGATGTCCAAGCACTTCCAGCTCCTCGCGGTGATCCAGACGGCCCTCGCCGTGGCCGTCGCCGCGTTCGCGGCGGCGCGCTTCGTCCGCGCGCCGCCCCCGCCCCCTTCCGCAACCGCGGAGGTCGAAACCGCGCCAGTCGAGCGAAAGCGCGCGGAGACGAAGCGACCCGATCCGTCGGACCAGGTCGCGGTCGCCCGCGAGCTCTTGCGCGGAGGCGACCGCTTCGCGGCGGGGCGCGGGCGCTATGCCGAGATACTGGAGCCACGCACCGAGGGCAAGGTCCCGCGCCCGCTCGCGGCCGTCCTCACCTGCGCCGAGCCCGAGGTCAACCCGGAGCTCTACCTCGACCGGCCCTTGGGCGACCTCTACGTCGTGCGCACCCCGGGGCTCACCCTGGACGCCGCCTCGCTGGGCGCGCTGGAGCACGCCGTGAGCGCGCTGGGCGTCGAGGTGTTGGTGGTGCTCGGGCACGAGCGCTGCGGGTTTCTGGCCGCGGCGGCCTCCGGTGAGAAGCCGCCGTCCCCCAACCTGAAGCTGCTCTTCGAGCAGCTCATGCCGTCCCTCAAGCCCGGGTTTGGCCGGCCGCTCGAGGACGTGGTGCACCTGGGGATGGAGCGCCAGGTTGCCGCTGCGACCTCCGCCCTCTTGCAGAACAGCGGGCTCTTGCGCGCTCGAGCAGACGCCCAGCACCTCAAGATTCTCGGCGCCGTGGTCGACGCCGAGCACGGCGCCTTGCGGACCCTCGATGAGTCGGGAGCCTGGAAGGCGGCGGAGGACGACCGGGAAGGCGGATTGCCGCTGGCATCGCTCGCCGATGCAGACGGCGGGGCGCCGGAGTCCCCGCCGGAGGCCCGCGAGGGCGCTGCGGCGCCAAAGGAAGCGCACGAGCCCACGGCACTTGGGGCGGCGCCCGCCAATCTCGACGACGTTCGCGAACGCGAGCCGCGAGGGGCCGAGGAGCATACCCGGGCGGCCCAGCCCGAGGCCGAGCCCGCCAGGAGGGGGCCGCCGCTCGTGGCATCGCATGCGCCCGCGGCCGATCCAAGCAAGGGATCGGCCGAGGCCAAATCCGAGGCGACCAAATCCGAGGCGACCAAAACCGAGGCGACCAAAACCGAGGCGACCAAATCCGAGGCGACCAAATCCGAGACGGCCAAATCGGAGGCGACCAAAACCGAGACGGCCAAGTCCGAGGCGACCAAATCCGAGGCGGCCAAATCGGAGGCGGCCAAATCGGAGGCGGCCAAATCGGAGGCGGCCAAATCGGAGGCGGCCAAATCGGAGGCGGCCAAATCGGAGGCGGCCAAATCGGAGGCGGCCACATCCGACGCAGCGAAGCTCCAACCTCCAACCCGTGACGCAGCCCGTTCGGAAGCTTCCAAATCCGAGGCCTCCAAGCCCGGCATCGGCAAGGCATCACCCCCTGTGACAAGCTCCGCCCTGCTCGAGCGCGTTGGACCGACAGCGCGCCCCGTGAGCGCTGGGCCCGCCGTCCCCAACCGCCGCGCGGCGGCGCCCCGGGAGCGCGCACGGCCAAAGCTCGCGGAAGCCAGCGAGCCGCCCGGGGTTGGAATGCGCGCCCCAGCGCTGCCTGAAGCGGAAAAGCCCGATGCCGAGTCCGTGGTGCGAGCGGCGCTTCGAGCGGCCATGCCGGCCGTGGAGGCGTGCTACGAGAGCGTGCTGCGGCGACACGAGCAGCTTCATGGAAAGATCCTCGTGGCCGTGGCCGTTCGCAGCTCAGGGGAAGTGGCGAGCTCCCGCATCGTCGAGTCCTCGCTGCAAAATCCCGAAGTCCTCGACTGCATCACCGGCCGGCTCAAGCGACTGCACATTCCGCCGCCGGGCGAAGACGTCGAGATCACGCTGCCGCTGACTCTGGTGCCGCGAGATTGAGCAGCTCGAGCGAGCGAAGTACCAACGCGTCGCCAGCGCTCTGCTCGCCCGCGCCGCGCCGCCGCGCGCCGGCCTTCCCATGGCCTGCCCCGGCGCTTGGCGCTGCGACCGACTGGACCCGCGCCGGAGCGAATGTCCGGGCGCCCCTGCCGACGCCCAGCCGGCGAGGTGGCGAGGAGGTGAAACTTGGCCTGACGCTGGCTGACCTGACGCTCGTCAAGCGGCCGATCGAGCGGCATGGCGGAAGTGTCGAGGCCGCGAGCGACGGCCTCGGCCGAGGCTCGCGGAGAGCTCGCGCGCCGCGCTTTTCGCCCCGGTCCTCGCCATGCGAAGTAAGCTTCTCCCATGCTCGATCTCGACCTCGAAAAGGCCATGAACGTCGCCCGCCGCGCCGCCGAAGCTGCCTCGGCGGCCAGCCTCGCCCACTTCCGGCGGGGAGTCCGTGTCGACCGGAAGCCCGACCGATCGCCGGTCACCCAGGCGGACCGAGACTCGGAGTCGGCCATCCTCGCCGTCGTGCGCGAGGCTTTCCCCGAGCACGGGTTTCTGGGCGAGGAGACGGGCGAGCGCGGGGGCGGCGGCGAGACCCGCTGGATCGTGGACCCGCTCGACGGGACCAAGGGCTTCACGCGCGGCGGCACCTTCTGGGGGGCGCTCGTGGCGCTGGAGCACCGCGGGGAGATCGCCGCCGGCGCCATGGCGCTCCCGGCGCTGGGCGAGACCTATTGGGCCGCCCGCGGCCTCGGGGCCTGGATGCGAGCCGGCGACGGCAACCCCGCGCGGCTCCAGGTGTCGCGCGTAGGCGACTGGGGCGACGCCACGCTGTCTTTCGGCGAGCCGCAGGTGCTGCTTCGCCCGCCCCTTCTGGAGCGGCTGGGCGCGCTCTCCGTCTCGGCGCAGTCCGCCCGCTGCTACGGAGACCTGGCCGGCTGCGCCATGGTGATCCAGGGGCGCGCCGACGCCTGGGTCGAAGCCGGGGTGCAGATCTGGGACATCGCCGCGCTCAAGATCCTCGTCGAAGAGGCGGGAGGCCGATTCACCGACCTGGAGGGCCGCGCGACGCACGCCTCGGGCAACTGCGTCGCCTCCAACAGGCTGGTCCACGAGCATGTGCTGAAGGCGCTCGCGGGGCGCTGAGCCCATCGCCCTCTCTCGCGCACTCGGCCCCGGCCACGGGCCGACGTCACCCGCGCTTGGGCGGCTCCGGAGCGGCGAGCTGGCCGCACGCTGCCGCGATGTCCCGGCCGCGGTTCTTGCGCGTAATGACCGCGATGTGCCGGGCGACGAGCGCGGCGTGGAAGGCCGCGACCTGCTCCGCGGCAACGGCTTCGAACGGCAGACCGGGGTTCTCGTTGTAGGGGATGAGGTTTACCTTCACTTCCATCCCCGCGAGCAGCCGAGCGAGCCGCAGAGCATCCTCGAGCGAGTCGTTGACGCCCTTGAGCAAGACGTACTCGAAGGTCACCCGCCGGCCCTGGCGGGTCGGGAACCGCCGGCACGCGTCGAGGAGCGACTCGAGCGGGTACTTGCGGTTGACCGGCATGAGCCGGTCGCGGACGGCGTCGGTCGTGGCGTTGAGAGAGACCGCCAGCTTGACCTCGGTCTCCTGGCCTAGCCGCTCCATCGCCGGGACGAGCCCCGAGGTCGAGACGGTCAGGTGGCGATGCGAGAAGTTCGGCCCGTCCTCGTCCTGCAACAGGTCGAGGGCGCGCTTGAGGTTGTCGTAGTTGTGGAGCGGCTCGCCCATGCCCATGAACACCAGGTTCGTCAGGGGCCGCGGTCCCGGAGCTCCCTCGGCCGAAAGGGCCGCATTCACCCGGTGCACCTGGTCGACGATCTCCCCGGCAGTCAGGTGGCGCGAGAGCCCCATCGTCGCCGTCCGGCAAAAGGCGCAGCCCATGGCGCAGCCCACCTGCGTGGAGACGCAGAGCGTGCGCCGGCTCTCCTCGGGCATGAACACCGATTCAACGAACCGGCCGTCCGCGGTCTTGAGCCGATACTTGACAGTGCCGTCGGCCGAGCGCTGGACCCGGTCCATTTCCAGCGGCGAGAGCGAGAGCTCGGCGCCGAGCCGC
Source organism: uncultured delta proteobacterium (assembly GCA_963772225.1). Lineage (GTDB taxonomy): Bacteria > Myxococcota > Myxococcia > Myxococcales > UBA5297 > CAVYWD01. Next base: position 947,067 of record CAVYWD010000002.1, read on the forward strand.
TCCCGAAGGGACTTGGGTACGTCGGTCATGGCGTCGAAGGACGCGGCCCACCGCTGGTGGATCCACCGGAAGATCTGCCGGCCCCGGAAGCTGCGCTCGCCGAGCGACGCCGCCAGCGCCGTGAGCTCGTCTCGAGAGAGCGAGCGCGCGTCCTTGCGCCCCGCGCCCGGAGCCGCGGCCGCCTGCGGGCTCGGCTGAGGCGTTGGGCTCATGCCAGCTTCCCCTGGGGCTCGGGGCCCGGCGCCTTGGCTGCGGCGCCTTCCTTCATCCGGCTGATCTCCACCTTCGATACCCGGCGCTCGTCCGCGGAGCGGATGGTGAAGACGAGGTCGCCCCAGGCGACGAGGCTGCCCGCCGCCGGGACCTTGCCCGAGGCCGCGGTGAGGAAACCGCCCAAGGTCTCATAGTCGCCGTCCTCGGGAAAGTCGCACGAAAGGGCCGCCTCCACGTCGCGCAGCGGCGCGCTCCCGTCGGCGACGAAGCGGCCGTCGGGCAAGGACTTCACCGTCTTCTCCTCGACGTCGTACTCGTCCTGGATCTCGCCGACAATCTGCTCGACCACGTCCTCCAGCGACACGACGCCGCTCGTCCCGCCGAACTCGTCCACCACAACCGCGAGATGGACTTTGCGCTTCTGGAACTCGCGCAACAGCCGGCTGATCTTCATGAGCTCGGGGACGAAGAACGGCGGCTTCACGTACTTCTCCAGCCGGAAGGCCTGCGGGCTCAGGCCCCGCTGGAGGTCGCGCGCCAGGTCCTTCACGTAGAGCACGCCCACCACGTTGTCGATGCTCGAGTCGTAGATGGGGATCCGGCTGTGCTCGCTGTCGGCGACCACCTTCATCGCCTCTTCGAAGCTCGAGCCGCGCTCGATGCCCACCACCCGGGTGCGCGGCACCATGATCTCCTTCACCAGGAGGTCGGCGAACTCCAGCACCGAGGAGAGCAGCTGCTTCTTGACCTCGTCCAGGACGCCCTCGCGGCTGCCGAGGTCGATGAGGTACTCGATCTCCTCGCCGGTGACCGAAGGCCTTTTCTCGCCCTTCTGGCCGAACAAGCCGGCCAGCCCGTTGGTCAGCTTGAGGAGCATGAAGGTGGCCGGGAACAGAACCCAGTCGAGAAACTTCACCACGGGCGCGGCCAGGAGCGCGAAGCCCACCGCGCGCCGCTTGGCGAGCGTCTTGGGCGCCACCTCGCAAAAGGTGAGCACCACGAAAGTGGTGATCGCCGTGGAAATGGCCACGGCATAGCGGTGCCCGCTGCGCGCCACCAGCTCGGTGGTCACCGCCGAGGCGCCGATGGCCGCCAGCGTATTGCCGAAGAGCAGCGTGGCGAGCACCCGGTCCGGATGCTCGAGCCACAGCCGCAGCGCGTGCCGCGGATTGCCCGACTCGTCGATGATCTGCCGGGTGCGCGCCTCGGACAGCGAGGTGAGCGCGGTCTCGGTCGCCGCGAAGAAGAACGAGGCGACGAGGCTGGCCCCGATGGCCAGGGCGCTGGAGAGCGGCACGTCGAGCGCTGCGTCCACGGGCCCTCTCTACCGCGCCTGGCGGTTCGAGGAGCCCGCGGCGCGCGCGCCCCGCAGACGAGGGCGCGGCTGGCGACGCGCGGCGCGCCCCACGGGCCCCGGCCTCGGCAGAGCTGCCGCGTGAAGCGCGCCGGCTGTCGAATCGTTCGCCATCGCTACGGGCGCTTGGCCTTCCACTCGTACGCGTTGAGCTCGGTCTGCGAGAAGAAATAGGCAATCTCGCGGGCGGCCGAGGCCGGGCTGTCCGACCCGTGGACGCTGTTCTTCTCCACGTTCGTGGCGAACTCCTTGCGGATCGTGCCCGGGTCGGCCTTCTCCGGGTTCGTGGCGCCCATCACCGAGCGGTTCTTCAAGATGGCCTCGTCGCCCTCCAGGACCATCAGCACCACCGGCCCGCTGGTCATGAAAGTGACGAGGCTCGAGAAGAACGGCCGCTCGCGGTGCTCGGCGTAGAAGCCCTCGGCCTCTTCCTTCGTGAGCCGCTTGAGCTTGATGGCCAAAGGCTTGAGATCGGTCGCCTCGAAGCGGGCGATGATTCGCCCGATGACACCCTTCTCCAGCGCGTCGGGCTTGATGATCGACAGGGTCCTCTGAATCGCCACGGTGCATCCTTTCGTCAGGGTAAATGGGGTGAAGGGATTTCGCCGGGACCGGCGACGCGCCAGGCGCGCCGGCTCCCGGAAGGCGGCCTTGAGGGAGCGCTCACGCTCGAGCCTTGAGCAGCTCCTTGAGCGTCGACCCGAGCTCGGTGGGGCTGGACACCATGCGCACGCCGGCCGCCTCCAGCGCCTTGACCTTCTCGCCGGCGGTGCCCTTGCCGCCGGAGATGATGGCGCCCGCGTGGCCCATCCGCTTGCCGGGAGGCGCGGTCTGGCCGGCGATGAAGCCCACCACCGGCTTCTTGAACTCGCGCGCGATGTACTCGGCGGCGCGCTCCTCGTCGTTGCCGCCGATCTCGCCGATCATGATGACCGCCTCGGTGTCCCAGTCGGCGTTGAACATCTTGAGGACGTCGATGAAGTCCACGCCGTGCACCGGGTCGCCGCCGATGCCGACCGCGGTGGACTGGCCCATGCCCAGGCGCGTGACCTGGTCGACCGCCTCGTAGGTCAGCGTCCCGGAGCGCGACACGATGCCGATGCGCCCGGGCGCGTGGATGTGCCCGGGCATGATGCCGATCTTGCAGCGCGCACCGGGCGAGATGACCCCGGGGCAGTTGGGCCCGATGAGCTTCACGTCCCGGCCCTCGATGGCGCGCCGGACGCGGACCATGTCGAGGGTGGGCACGCCCTCGGTGATGCAGACGACCACCTTGCAGCCGGCGTCGGCGGCCTCGAGGATGGCTTCGGCGGCGCCCGCGGGCGGCACGAAGATGGCCGCCGTGTTGGCGCCGGTGTTCTTCACCGCCTGGGCCACCGTATTGAAGATGGGGATGCCGCTGAAGACGCGGGTGCCGCCCTTGCCCGGCGTGACGCCCGCGACGATGTCGGTCCCGTACTCGAGCATCTGGCCCGAGTGAAAGTTGCCCGCGCCGCCGGTGATGCCCTGGACGACGACGCGCGTTTCCTTGTTGACGAGTATGCTCATGGAAGGTCCCCTGGCGCGCGTTAGGACGGCTGCGATTCGGCGGTAGCGCCATCTCCGCCAGGAGGCGCGGCGATGCCCCGCGACTCAGAGGCGCGCACGGCGCCGATGGCCTTCTCGGCCGCCTCCCGAAGGCTCTGGGCCGAGATGATCTTCAAGCCCGACTTGGCCAGGATGTCGCGCCCTCGCTCCACGTTGGTGCCCTCCAGCCGGACCACCAGCGGGATCTTCAGCTGCACGACCTTGGCCGCCTCGACGATTCCGTCGGCGATGACGTCGCACTTCATGATGCCGCCGAAGATGTTGACGAGCACCGCCTTCACGTGCTCGTCGGACAGGATGAGCTTGAACGCTTCGGTCACCTTCTCCCGAGTGGCGCCGCCGCCGACGTCGAGGAAGTTGGCGGGCTCGCCGCCGACCAGCTTGATGGTGTCCATGGTGGCCATGGCGAGGCCGGCGCCGTTCACCATGCAACCGATGTTGCCGGACAGCGTGATGTAGTTGAGGTCGTACTCCTTCGCCAGCGCCTCGCTCTCGTCCTCCTCGTCGATGTCGCGATAAGCCGCGAGCTCCGGGTGGCGGAACAGGGCGTTGTCGTCGAAGTTGAGCTTGGCGTCGAGCGTGAACACGTCGCCGTTTCGCAGCACGACGAGCGGGTTGATCTCGCAGAGCGAAGCGTCGGTGCCCGCGTAGACCTGGTAGAGCGACACGCAGTACTTGGCGAATTTGGTGGCCGTGTCGCCGGCCAGCCCGAGCTTGTCGGCGAGCTTTCGCCCCTGGAAGAGCTGAAAGCCGATGGCCGGGTCCACGATTTCGCGGAGGATCTTCTCGGGCGCCCGCGCCGCCACTTCCTCGATGTCGACCCCGCCCTCGGCCGAAGCCATGTACGTCACCCGGCCCTGCTCGCGGTCGAGCGTGACGCCGAGGTACATCTCTTTGGCGATCTCCAGGCCCTCTTCGATGTAGAGGCGCCGCACGATGGCCCCCGCCGGGCTGGTCTGCACCGTCCGCAGCGTCTTGCCCAGCATGTTGCTGGCGTATTCGCGGACCTGCTCGGGGGTCGTGGCGATGCGCACGCCGCGCCCGCCGTCCGAGTCCAAAAAAGTCCCCTTGCCGCGGCCGCCGGCGTGGATCTGGCTTTTGACCACCACCACCGGCGTCTTGAGGTCTCTCGCCGCTTGCTCGGCCGACCGAGGGGTCGTCACGGCGAATCCACGCGCCGTAGGTACGCCGAACTTGCGGAAGACCTCCTTGGCTTGAAATTCGTGGATCTTCATTGCGCTCTCGCTCTTTCGCTCTCTCTGGAGGGAGGTTGCCCCGCGGCACCTCAAAGCGCCGCACCCTACACAACAGGCGCCGCAGGGTAAAGGCAGCCGTGGTCGAGAGGCGGGCCGCCCGGGTGCCCAACGATAGGCATGCAGGCGGTCGGGGAAGCAAGTTATCGGCCGCCCACTCGGTGCCACAAAAGGCACTTTTCAAGCATTAAGTCCGCTTGCTCGCCCGCCTCAGACGGACTTATCCTGCGGCCGCTTGCCTGCACGTTGAGGAAGGCGGCCAAAGGAACCGGCTGTCTCCCGGCGCGTCCTTTATGTTCACCTCAATGCATTACCAGGAGTGAAGACATGCTCAAAAAGATCGCAGTCGTCGGCGGCGGCAACATCGGCGGAGTGCTCGTTCAGGAGCTGGTACGGCGCAAGCTCGCGCGCACGGTCGCCCTGGTCGACGTGGCTCCCATGGTCAACCCCAACGACCCGCCCGAGAAGCAGGAGCTGACCAAGAAGCAATCGGTCGCCAAAGGCAAGGCGCTGGACATCCTCGAGGGCGGCCCCGTCATCCTCAGCGACGTGAAGATCGTGGCGTCGCGCGAGTACGACGTCATCGCCGATGCGGATATGGTCATCAACACCGCCGGCGTGCCCCGCAAGCCCAAGGCGGACGGGACGCTCCCCACCCGCGAGGAGCTGCTTTCCATCAACATCAAGGTGACCAGCCAGGTGGCCGACGCCATCGGCAAGTACTGCAAGTCGGCGTACATCATCAACATCGCGAACCCGCTGGACGCCATCGTCTACACCTTCCACAAGAAGCTCTCGCCGAAGAAGGGCATGCTGGTCGGCATGGCCGGCGTGCTCGACAGCGCCCGTTACCGGTACTTCATCGCCGAGGCCGCCGGCGTCTCGGTCGAGAACGTCGAGGCCATGGTATTGGGCGGCCACGGCGACGACATGGTCCCGGTGCGCAGCTGCTGCCGCGTCGCGGGCATGCCGGTCGAGAAGTTCGTGCCCGCCGACAAGCTCACGGCCCTCGAGAAGCGGACCCGCGGCGCCGGCGGCGAGGTGGTGAGCCTGCTCGGCACCGGCTCGGCGTTCGTCTCCCCGGCCTTCTGCGCGCTGGAGATGGCCGAGGCCATCATCTTCGACAAGAAGAAGGTCCTTCCGGTCTGCGCCAAGCTCGAGGGCGAGTACGGCATCAGCGACCTCTACTTCGGCACCCCGGCCATCCTAGGCGCGGGCGGCGTGGAGAAGGTCATCCAGGTCGACCTGACGCCGGAGGAGAAGGCCGCCTTCGACAAGTCGGCGGCCGTCGTGCGCAAGACGTTCGCGGAAGTCGACGCAATGCTGAAGTAGGAAGCGGCCGGCTCCGAGCGGTTTGAAGAGGGCGGTCCCTGAAGGGCTGCCCTCTTCGTTTCCCGGCCCCGGAGCTCGGCGCCTCCAACCGGTAGTCGCTTTGCGAGGACGTCTTGCACGGCCACGTCGCCGTCGCCGACTACGTCAAACGACCACGTCTAGGTCGACGCCCCAGACCGACTCGCCTCCCAGCTGCCGCCGCAGGCGGCTTCCTCCGACGCCAGCCGCGCCAAGCAGCTCCTCGCCTGAATCGAGCGCGAGCTCGCCACAAGTGGGCCAGTCCCTGAGCTCTACGCCTGCTGGCGCTCGCGAACTGCTTGCGCCGCCTTGCCCAGCGCCCCGCTCCCTCGAAGCGCGGCGACCTCCTCCTCGGCAAATCCGGCCTCGGCCAGCACCTCGTCGGTGTGCTGTCCGAGCGCGGGCGCGCCGGTCGCAGGCCTGTCTCCCAGGTGCAGCGGCGTGCGCAGCTGGCCGACGGCGCGCCCTTCGCGCTCGTTCTCGAGGCTGAAGAAGGCGCCGCGCGCGAGTAGGGCAGGCTCGCTCAACACCTCGTCGCCTTCGCGCACCGGCTCGCAGCAGAGGTCGCGCCCGGCCAGGAACTGCTCCCAGTCGGCGAGGGTGCGCGCGCCCACGATGGCCTGAACCTCCTCCACCGCCCGCCGCCCCTCGGGCCCCGAGCTCCAGCCCTGACTCGCGAGGTCCGGGCGGCCCACTGCGTCGCAGAAGCCGCTCCAGAACTTGGGCTCGAGCGCCGCCACCGCGAGGTGCCGGCCGTCGCGCGTCTGGTACACCCGGTAGCAGGCCGAGCCGCCGTTGAGCAGCTCGCGGCCCCGGGCGAGCGGCGCGCCTTGGGAGCCGAGCGCGATGCGAGCGCCCAGGTGCATGTGCAGGAAGGCGAGCGAACTCTCGCACAGCGCGACGTCGACCAGCCTCCCCTTCCCCGTCCGCTCCCGCTCCTGCACCGCGGCGAGGATTCCCACGGCCGCGAAGAGGGCGCCCCCGATGTCGGCGACCTGGACGCCCGGCATCCCCACCGAGCCCTCGTCACCCGAGTAACCCAAGACCCCCGAGCGCGCGAGGTAGCCCAAGTCGTGTCCGGCGCGTCCCGCGAGCGGCCCCTCCTGCCCGTAGCCCGACAGGGCACAGACGATGGCGCGGGGGTTGGCCTCTGAAAGCGCCTGGTACGAGAGCCCGAGCCGCGCCATGACGCCGGGCCGAAAGCTCTCGACGACCACGTCGAACCGCTGCACCAGGCGCAAGAGCGCCCTGACCCCCTCGGGCGCCTTCAAGCTCAGCGACAGCGAGCGCTTGTTCCGATTGAGGGCGTGGAAGAGGCCCGAGAGCTCGCCCGCCATGGGCGGCATGGAGCGCAAGTAATCCCCGCCGTCGGGGTCTTCGACCTTGACCACGTCCGCGCCCAGGTCGGCCAGAACGAGCGTGCAGTACGGGCCCGGAAGGAGCCTCGACAGATCGAGCACGCGCATGCCAGCGAGCGGGAGCACGAAGAGCCCTCCTGGACCGCTTTCCTGAGGATGGGCGCAGCGCGCACGGCCCGCGAGGAGCGGGCGCGACTTTCGGCGAGCGCGGCGGCGGGAAGCGTCAGCCGATCAGCTCGCCGAGCTTGAGCGCGAGCCCCATGTCGAAGGGCTTGAACTTCAGCTTGCCGCTCATGGCCGCCATGTTGGCGTTGAGCTTCTTGGTCGCCACGGCGACGAAGTCCGCGTCCGAGGCGGTGAGGGTCATCTTGGGCGCCGCGCCATCCGCGCCGGGCGTGACCCAGCTGGAGGCCTTGGTGGCGTCGAGGGTCCACTTGCCTCCGCTCGGGCCCGTGATGTCGAAGACAATGACCGCGTTGAGCTTCTTGAGCAGATCCGCCTTGGCGGCGAGGCGCTTGGGGATCTCCTCTTCCAGAATCTGCTTGGGGGTCACGGCGGCCATGGTCGTGCGCTCCGCTTTGGAAATTGGACGTCTTTCGGGAACCTAGCGGCAGCTCGATGAGCAGTCAAGGAGCGGAGCCCCGCCCGGTTTCCCCTGCGGCCTCGCGCCCCTGGGCTCGGTGCCAGGCGCGTGGCCCTGCGGCGGAACGGTGTCTAGGTTCTGGCATCAGGGCCCACGGGTCGAGGCGGTGAGGCGATGACCGCGATGGACGGGTTGTTCAGGGCTGCGCTGGAGACGGTGGCCGACCCGCTGCTGCTCTGGAGCGGCGACGGGACGGTCGCCTTCGCGACGCGCCGGTTCCAGGAGAGCTTCGGAGTCGAGCCCCGCGAGGTCGAGGGGCAGTCCGAGCGCGGGCTCGCGGAGCTCCTCGTCCGAGCGGGTGCGCGCCTTTGCGATGGCGCCGCGCCGGAAGGACTGGACACTCCCGGAGGCCGGCACTTCGAGCGGCGGGCGCGCCCTCTGCCCGGCGGCGGTCGGCTGGAGACTTTCCGAGACGTCACCGACGCCTCCGCGGAGGCCGCGCGGCGCGAGGAGATCCTGGGCGTGGCGACGCACGACCTCCGCTCGCCGCTGGCCAACGTCCGCAGCTACGCGAGCCTCCTGCTGGGCACCGGCAAGATGCCGGAGCTCGACCCCCGCGTCCGACGCGCGGCGGAGGTCATCGCCCGCAACGCCGACCGCGCCCTGCGGCTGATCCAGGCGTTCTTCGACACCTTCCGCGCAGAGACCGGCGAGTTCGAGGTGGAGCTCCAGCCGGCCCCTCTGAGCGGGCTGCTGGAGGAGGCGCTCGCGCCGCGCCGCGCGGGGGCGGCCGAAAAGGGCGTCGCGCTGCGAGTCGCGAACGCCGAAGGCCTGCCCCAGGTGGCGGCCGATCGCGAGCGCCTGCGCAACGCGCTGGGCGCCTTCCTCGACAACGCCATCGAGCGCTCCAAGCCCGGCCAGTCGGTCGAGGTGCGGGGCGAGCAGCGGGAGCGCGGCGTCTGGCTGAGCTTCGTCGACCAGGGTCCGCCGCTGTCGCCCGAGCAGATCGCCGAGGCGTTCGACCGCGACTCGCAGATCCTCCGCGAGCGGCGGCTGGGCGTGGGCTTTGCGCTCGCGGTGGCGCGCGCGGTGGCGCAGGCGCACGGCGGCTCGGCCGGCGGAGCTCCAGAGGGCGAGCGCACGGCCTTCTTCATGACGCTGCCGGCGCTCGCGCGCTGATCAGCCCCCTTGCGCCTTTCCCTGCGCGGCGGCAGGCCGCCGTCCGGGCCCGGCGGCGGCTTCCTTCGGAGCGAACAGCTTGCGGCCGACAGAGCCCAGGACCGAGCCCGCGAGCGCGCCGCCGCCCGCGGCCAGCAGCGCAGAGCCGAGCACCGGCCCCAAGACGGCGGCGGGGTTCGTGGTCTTGAGCAGGATGCCGAAGAGCGCGGCGGCCGCGCCCGTCATGGAGAGCGCACCGCGGGCCGAGAGCCGGCCTTCGAGGTAGGTCCCGGCGGCGAGCATGAGCCCCATCAGCGCGTAGACCAGCCAGGGAGGCACGACCTTGTACGCGCGGATCGTGAGCGCGGTACCGCTCGCCTCGCCGGCCACGGAGTCGAGGTCGACGCGGGCTCCGTCGCCAACGGTGAGCTCGTGGGCCGAGACGTTGTGGTCCTCGGCCACCGGCATGGCGCCGCCTCGGCGGACGCGCTGGTAGGTCGTCACCCGCTCGAGCACGCCGTCCAGCGCCTCGCCGCCCGCCCTGAGCCGGTAGGTGATGCGCGCCTCGCGACCTCCCGAGAGCGGCGCGGACACGACCAAGCGGTAGGCTCCGGCGGACGGGAGCGCCATGGACCGTTGCTCTGCCCCGAGCAGGCCCACGGCGTCGGGCTCGCCGGGCATCAGCTCCTGGTAGGCCGGGTAGAGCCCCACCGCCACCATGAGCGCGGCGTACGCCACGACCGCCGCGCGAATCTGGCTCGAGGCGCGCTCGAAACCGGCGCGCACCGCGATGACGGCCAAGGCCGCGCCGAAGGCGAGCGACGCCACGGCCGCGACCGCCCGGTCGCCCAGGAAGCCCAGGAGGTAGCCTGCGGCGAGGAGGCCCGCGGCGGCGAGCCCTGCCACGGGCAAAACCCACCCTGGAAGCGCGGACCCAAGGCCCTCGGCGTGGAGACCCTCATCGACTGCGCTCCGACCCTTGCTCATCGCGTCCTCCTCGAACGAACTCGTAAAAAGGCGCCGCATCCTAATGGGAGCGCACTGCGCCCTTCAACACTCGAGGCTCGCGCGGTTCTTCGGGCACCAACGCCGGGACGTCCGCGAAGCGGGTGCGGGAGGGCTCGCCCGCAGCGCCTTCGGGAAATTCCGTCTCTCGAGCCCAGTGGAAGGGAGGCGAAGCGGGGAGCGCACACCCGGGAACGACGCTGGCCTTCGGCGCCGCCTCGCGAGGCATTCGCCGGGGGATCGGCCTGCGCTGGAGCGCCTAAGGGCCCGGAAGTGCGACGCGCCCGTCAGGGTTCCCCCTGAGCAGCTCGGGTTTACCTGCCTGCCCCAGCCTGTTACTGTAGGCGACAGCCTCGCCGAGCGAGAGTTAAGGAGTCAGACGTGTTTGGACTACGCCCACTGGAGATGTTGATCATCGTGGGGCTCGTCCTGCTGTTCTTCGGGCCCAAGCGCTTGCCTGGCCTCGGGTCCTCGCTGGGCTCGGCCATTCGCGGATTCAAGCGCAGCCTCTCGGGCCAAGAGGAAGCAGCCGACGACAAGCCTCAGCTTCCGCCCAACTCACCGGCCGACCACAACCCCAAGGCCTAGAGTGGCCGCGGGCGGGCCGTCGCTCGCCTAAGAGCTCGCGATGTCCCTGCGCGTCAAGCTGATCGCGCTCTTCGCGGCAGTGCTCGCCGCCACCATGGGAGTCGCAGCCTGGCTGGGCGGCCGCATCGCCGAAGCCTCCATCGAGACCGAAATTCGCGAGCGCACGCTGGAGACCGCGCGCGCCTTCGCGGCCGAGCTCTCGCGCTCTGCCAGCTACGACGCCCGCTCCTCCAACGAGCGGCTCGCCCAGCTCTTGCGCAGCCACCGCGGCTTGCGCGCCGGCGAGCTGGCCATCGAGCGGCCGGGGCCCGACCTCATCACTCGCATCGAGCTCACTTCGCTGGGCCCGCGCCAGGAGCTGCGCGAGGGCCAGTCCGACGTCCCCTCGAAGGACTCCTGGCTCCTCGTCGACGCCGCGGACGGTCGCCACTGGTCGGTCTCCATCCCGGCGCGCATCGGGCGGTCCCGCGGGCGCATCACCCTCGAGGCGTCCCTGACCGAGGCCGACACCCTCGCCAACGCCGAGCGCCGAGTCTTCATGTGGGTCACCGCCGGCGCCTGCGCCGTGCTCATCTTCGCGGTCCACCTGCTCGTCACGCGCTTCATCGGCCGGCCCATCGAGGCGCTCGCCTCCGCCATGCGCCGGGTCGAGAGCGGCCAGCTCGAGACCGCCGTGGAGCCCAGCTCGCGCGACGAGCTGGCCACCTTGGCCCACGGCTTCAACGCCATGGTGCTGCGCATCCGCGGGTTCAACCGCGAGCTTCAGGAGAAGATCGATCAGGCGGTGGCCGACCTGGCGCGCAAGAACCACGACCTGGCGGTGCTGAATGACCTGCTCGTCGCGGCCCGCCGAGACCTGACCGCCAAGGAGCGCCTCGCCGCGCTCGGGCAGCTCGCCGGCACGCTCGCCCACGAGCTGGGCAACCCGCTCAACGCCATCAACGGCCACGTCCAGCTCCTCGCGCGCGCCCCGGACGTGACGGCTCCGGTGCGAGACGATCTGAAACTGGTGCAATCGGAGATCGTTCGAATGACCGGCATCATCCGGCGGTTTCTCGACTCCACCCGCGCCATGACACCCGCCCCCGAGCCCGTGGACCTGGCCGCGCTGGTCACCGCGGCGCTCGACCTGTCGCTCTCGACCGAGGCCCGCAGCCGCATCCAGGTGGAAAAAGAGCTGAGCCCGGAGGCGGCGAGCGCGGTGCTCGACCCGGGCCTGGTGCGCCACGTGCTCACGAACTTCATCGCCAACGCGGTGGACGCCATGCCTGCGGGCGGCCGCCTGAAGGTCCGCGCCGAGCGGCGGGGCGAGGACCTCTGGCTGTCAGTGGAGGACACCGGCCGGGGCATCGGCCCGGAGGAGCGCAAGCGGATCTTCGAGCCCTTCTTCACCACCAAGCCGGTGGGCCACGGGACAGGCCTGGGCTTGTCCATCTGCAAGGAGATCGCCCGGGCGCTCCGCGGCCGCATCGAGGTAGACAGCGCGCCCGGCGCCGGGGCAACCTTTGCGCTCATCTTCCCGGCCCCACGGAGCGAGCCCGAGAGCATCGGCGCGCTCGGGGCCACGGCGTGAGGCGGACCTGCCATGGTCGCTGAACCGAGAATTCACTGGCGCCGGGCTCTTTCCCGCCTGAGCCGTTCAGGCCGCAGCGAGGCAGCCGCGCGATGACCGCACAGACCTCCGGGCCCGGTCGGCGAATTCTGGTGGCGGACGACGACCGCTCGAGCCGCGACCTGATGACCAAGATCCTCGCCTCAGCCGGCTACCAGGTCCTCGCGGTGGGCGACGGCAAGGAGGCCATCGCCCACGCCGGGGACCCCGCCATCGAGCTCGTGGTCTCGGACATCCGGATGGTCGAGCGCGACGGGCTCGAGGTGCTGACCGCCTTCCGCGAGAAGGCGCGCGACGTCCCGGTCATCCTGGTCACCGCCTTCGGCAACATCGACGGCGCCATGGACGCCATCCGGCGCGGCGCGTTCGACTACATCTCCAAGCCCTACGACGTCGACCAGATCCAGGTGGTCGTCGCCAGGGCGCTGCAGCAGCGCAAGCTCTCGCTCGAGAACCGCGAGCTCAAGAAGAAGATCCGCGACCAGGTCGCCCTGGAGTCCATCGTCGGGCGCTCCGACGCGATGCTGCAGGTGTTCAAGACCGCGGCCCGCGTCGCGGCCACCGACGCCACCGTCCTCATCTTGGGCGAGAGTGGCACCGGCAAGGAGCTGGTCGCGCGCGCCATCCACAACGGCAGCCCGCGCGCTCAAGGGCCGTTCGTGCCGGTCGACTGCGGGACCATCGCCGAGGGCGTGTTGGAGAGCGAGCTCTTCGGCCACGCCCGGGGCGCCTTCACCGGAGCGCAGAGCGCCCGGCGCGGCCTCTTCGAGGAAGCGCGGGGCGGCACGCTGTTCCTGGACGAGATTGGCGACATCGGCCCCAAGCTCCAGTCGCAGCTCTTGCGCGCGCTGCAGGAGGGCGAGGTCCGACCGGTGGGCAGCAACGAAGTGGTCCACACCGACGCCCGAGTGGTCGCGGCGACGAACAAGGACCTGCCCGCGCTGGTCAAGGACGGCAAGCTCCGCGAGGACCTGTACTACCGGCTGAACGTGGTGACCATCAGGCTGCCGGCGCTGCGCGAGCGCCGCGAGGACATCCCGCTCCTGTGCGACCACTTCGCCGCCCACTTCGCGCGCGGCGAGATCGCGACCTTCTCGCCGGAGGCGCGGGACCTCATCGGCCGCTACCGCTGGCCGGGCAACGTGCGCGAGCTGGAGAACGCCGTCGCGCGGGCCATGGCCCTCAACCCGAGCGGCGTCATCGTCCCCGAGGACCTCCCGGACGCCGTGCGCCAAGCCGAGCCGGGCGCCGCTCCCGCATTGCCCGCCGACCGCCCCACCCTCGACGATCTGTCGCGGCGCTACGCGCAGCTCGTGCTCAAAGAGGCGGGCGGCAACAAGACCCGGGCCGCCGAGGTCCTGGGCATCGACCGCAAGACCCTCTACCGACTCGTCGGAGAGCCGAGCTCCGAGTAGCGGCGCCGGCGCCCCCTTGCTTCCCAGCGCACGAGGCGAGCCGGGCGGCGCTCGCCGCCCCGGCCTGCGCTCGATCCCTCCCTGCATGCGCCGAGGCCGCGCCACACCATTGAGCCTCGGAGGGCCGGTTATGGCCAAGGACATCGAGCGCGAGGTGGAGGAGGGGACGGCCGCGAGCGCGCCCGCGGACTCTGTCTCGCAAGCGGTTGCGGGCGTCTCTTCGGGGATGAGCGCGCTCGTCCGCGGGCACCTCGACCTCGCGCGCGTGGAGATGACGCGCGACCTGCGCACTCTGGGCAAAGGGGTCGGCGCCCAGCTCGGCGGAACGCCTATCCTCCTGGTCGGCTACCTGCTCCTCTGGGTGGCGATCGGCTCGCTGCTCGCATTGTCCATGGCGCTATGGGTTGCCTTCTTGATCTGCGCGCTGGCGAACTTCGCCATTGGCGCGGTGATGCTCGCCTGGGGTCGTTCGAAGGTCCGGCGCAACAAGATGGAGATGCCCGCCACCTCCCAGGAGCTGAAGCGCGACCGCTCCTGGATGACCGAGCTGCGCCATCCGCCGGAGGAGCGCAAAGAGCTTCGGGGCACAGTGCACTGAGCTCCTCTCCCCCCAACCCCCTCCCCGCTTTGCGGGGAGGGGGCGAAGGGGGTGAGGCCTGGGGTCGTTCGAAGGTCCGGCGCAACAAGATGGAGATGCCCGCCACCTCCCAGGAGCTGAAGCGCGATCGCTTCTGGATGACCGAGCTGCGCCATCCGCCGGAGGAGCGCAAAGAGCTTCGGGGCACAGTGCACTGAGCTCCTCTCCCCCCAACCCCCTCCCCGCTTTGCGGGGAGGGGGCGAAGGGGGTGAGGTCGCTAGTCGAACGACTCGCTCTCGTACATCGCGTCCAAGACCTTGGCGTACTTCGCGGTGACGAGCTTGCGCTTGACCTTGAGGCTCGGGGTGATCTCCCCGGTCTCCTGAGCCCACTCCCGGTCCAGGATGGTGAACCTCTTGACGGTCGCGTAGCTGGGCAGGGCGGCGTTGAGCGCATCGATGGCCGCTTGCACCCGCGCGCGGACCTCCGGGCGCTGGGAGAGCTCGGCGTAGCTGTCCGCCGCGACCTGGTTGTCCTCGGCCCACTTCCGGGCGTTCTCCTCGGAGACGGTGACCAGCGCGCTGACGTACTTGCGGCGGTCGCCGTGGACCATGACCTGGCTGATGAGCGGCTCGGTCTTGAGCGCGTTCTCCAGCTCCTGCGGCGCGATGTACTTGCCGCCGGAGGTCTTGATGAGGTCCTTCTTCCGATCCGTGATGCGCAGCGCGCCGTCGCCGTCGAGCTCGCCGATGTCGCCGGTGTGGAACCAGCCGTCGGACTCCAGGGCCTCGGCGGTCTCCTTGGGGAGGTTGTAGTAACCCTTCATGACCTGCGGGCCGCGCACCAGGACCTCGCCGTCTTCGGCGATCTTCACGTCGATGAACTTCATGGCGGGCCCGACCGTGCCGATCCGGACGCGGCTGGGCCGGTTGACGAACGTGCCCGCGCAGGTCTCGGTCAGGCCGTAGCCCTCGCAGACGAGCAGGCCGCAGGTGTCGAAGAAGTAGGCGATCTTCTTGGAGAGCGGGGCCCCGCCGGACACGAAGAGGCGCATCCGCCCGCCGAACCGCGCCTGCAGGCGTTCCTGGATCTTGCTGAACACGAGCCGCTTGGCGAGGGCCCACTGGACCGAGGTGTGCTCGCGCCCGGCATTGCGCGCGGCCGCGTACTCGTCGAACTGCCCCATGGCCCAGTGGAAGAGCCGCCCCTTCACGCCCGGCGCCGACTCGCCGTCGGCCACCACTTTGCTGTAGGCCTTCTCGAACACCCGAGGCACCGCCGGGAGCACCGTGGCCCGCACCTCGGCGGCGTTGTCGACCGCGCGCTCGACCGACTCGGCGAAGGCCATGACGATGCCCACGCCCAGCCAGGTCGCCATCACCACCAGCGCGAACGAGTGCGCCAGCGGCAGGAACAGGAGGATGACGTCGCCCTCGATGAGCAGCTGCGCGTCGTGCGCGGCCATGGCCTCTTTGGTCCAGGCCTCATGGGTCAGCATCACGCCCTTGGGGGCGCCGGTGGTGCCGGAGGTGTACAGGATGTACGCGAGGTCGCCCGGGTCGAGGGCGGCGTTCGCCTCTTCGAGCGCGGTGGGGTTGCCCGCGAGGCGAGCAGCGCCCCTCTGCTCCAGGTCGGACAGGCTGATGAGCCCCGGGTCGGCCGCCTCCACCTCGAAGCCGATGCAGTGCTTCAGCAGAGGGAGGCTCGGCCGGATTTCCCGGACCCGCGCCCACCGCCCCGACGAGCGCCCCTCGGGCTGGTCGCGGTCGATGAAGACGGCGCAGGCCCCGCTGTCCTTGAGGATGTACTCGACCTCCTGCGGCGTGTTGGAGGCGTAGATGGGGACCGCCACGCCGCCCACCCCGTAGATGGCCATGTTGGCGAGCACCCACTCGTATCGGGTGGCGGAGAAGATGGCCACGCGATCGCCGCGGGCAATGCCGAGCTCCGCCAGGCCCGCCGCGATGCGCCGGACCCGGTCGCAGGTCTCGCCCCAGGTCGCCTCCTGCCAGCGGTTCTCGACCTTGAACTTGGCGGCCGGGCGCTCGGGAGCGCGCGCCTGGAGGAGGAGCAGGTCCAGCAGGTTTCGGGCTGCCTCGAGCGCCTGTGCACCCGCCGCAGCGCGGCCGGCAACCGGCGCTCCGCGGGAGTTCGGGCGAGCTCCTGCGGCGACCTCGGTCTGAGTTTCCACGGTGCCTCCCCGCCGGCGGCGCGGCGCCGCAGGCCATTTCGACGATCCTATCTGGCGCCGGACTTGGAGTTCAAAGCAAACAGGCGCGCCGCGTTCTCAGTGGTCTCTTGCGACAGCTCCTCGAGCGGCACTTCGCGCACCTGCGCGAGCCTCTTGGCGGTCTCCACCACGAACGCCGGCTCGTTTCGACGGCCTCGGTACGGCAGCGGCGCCAGGTACGGGCTGTCCGTCTCGACCAAGAGGCGATCCCGCGGAGTCAGCCGCGCCGCGGCCCGGACCTCGTCCGCGCTTTTGAAGGTAACGATGCCGGAGAAGGAGAGGTAGAACCCGAGGTCGAGATAGGCGCGCGCCGCCGCGCGGTCCCCGCTGAAGCAGTGGATTTGCCCGCCCACCTCCCCGGCCCTCTCCTCCTGCAGGATCCGCTGGACGTCCGGGTCGGCCTCGCGCACGTGGACGACCAGGGGCTTCTTCACCTTGCGCGCAAGCGCGATGGACCAGCGCAGCGCCTCGCGCTGCCTTTCGCGCGGCGAGTGGTCGTAGTGGAAGTCGAGCCCCGTCTCGCCCACCGCCACCACCCGCGGATCGGCCGCGTCCTGAGCGCAGCGCTCCCAATCCGCCGCAGGGACCTGGGCGCAGTCGTGCGGATGGATGCCCACCGTGGCCGCGACGCCCTCGTGCTGCGCCGCGAGCTCGAGCGCGTTCCCGAACTGGCCCGGCGCCTTCCACAGTCCGTTGACGATCAGGCGGCCGACCCCGGCGGCCTTCGCGCGGGCGATGACCGCGGCAGCGTCCGGCGCATCGTCGAGGTGGCAATGCGCGTCGATGAGCATGTTTTCTGTTTAGGGCGAAACCCCGCCGGAAGCCAGGGCTTCGCGCGAGGCCGCCCACGCAAGGCTCGCGGAAATTATCGCAGGACCTCATCGCATCGATAAGCCAATCTCGCATCAGCGGGTGCGGTCGCCGTCCCTAGACGGGGCGAGATCCTTCTCGGCGGGCGGCCGACCTTCTCTCGCGCGGCGCGAGTTCGCCCGGGCGCGACTCCGGCGCGCTCGAGGGCAAGGCCCGCGCCGCGTTTCGGGGGCCACTCGCGCGCGAGCCCATCCGATCGGCCCCTCGGCGGCTAGACTCTGACCAGGAGGTTCATCCTCGACTCGGCGATGCTCCACCCCTTAAGCCTCGAGCGCTCCAGCATCTGCCTCAGCTCCCGAGGGGTGTAGCCCGCTTGAATGGAGGTCCTCCAATAGCGGCGCATCAAGCGCCAGGGGATAGTGCGGTCCAGCGCGAAGAGCGAAGAGAAGAGAGCGAAGAAGAGAGCGCCAGGGAGGCCCACGTCGCGACGCCCGTCGCAGAGGAAGGCGCGGCCGCCCGGACGCAGGACCCGCGCGACCTCGTCGAGGACGGCGCCGACGTCGAGCCAGTGGTGCATGGAGCCGTTGGAGATCACGGCGTCGAAGCTCGCGTCCCCGAGCGCGGTCATGTGCGCCGCGTCGCCCTCGACGAAGCGGAGGTTCTGCACCCCAGCCGCGGCGCGGTTGGCCTCGGCGACGCGCACCATGTCCGGGGAGAGTTCGAGCCCGACGAGCTCGGCCTGTGGCAGGCCGCGCGCGATCTCGATGCTGATCCAACCCGGCCCCGATCCGATCTCCAGGATTCGCGCCCTCGGCCGATCGGCGAGGGCGCCCAGCACCTCCGCGCACAGCCTCCGGTAGTTCAGGGCGAGGAACCTGCGCGCGAAGCGGCTGTAGGCCTCCATCGAGAGCGACGGAGTATCAGCGATGGCCCCCGCGGTCTCGTCGGACTCCGGGATTCGCTCGGGCAGGGCGTACCACATGGCGCTCCTCCTTCTCGGCGGTGCGCAAAAGCCGCCGGTGGACCTTCTCGAGCCACGCCAGCTCGGCGCGCTCGTGCGCCAGCGCGTGCTCGAGCATGCTCGGGGCGATGGCCAGGACCCGCGCTCGCTCCCGCGCCCCGCGAGCGGCCTGGCGGATCCGCTCCTCGACCGCAGGGATCCGGGACTCGAGGTCTCGCAGCGCCGCGCGCTGCCTCGCCAGGCGCTCGCCGAGCACCTCGAGCAGCTCGCCCGCCCCCAGGTGCACCGCGAACGCCAGCCCCTCGTCGATGGCGCGGTAGACGCGCTCGTCTTCGCGCAGCGCCTCGAGGACCAGGCGCCGCAGCTGCGCGCGGCCCGCAGTCGGTGATCTCGAAGGTCACGCGCTCCGGGCGCCGCCCGACCCGCTCGCCCTGCCTCCGAGCGACCAGGCCCCGCTCCTCGAGGCGCCCCAGCGCGTGGTAGAGGGCCCCAAAGGTGAGCCTCGCAAACGACGCCAGGCCACGCTCCTCAAAGCGCTGCCGCAGCTCGTAGCCGTGCAGCGGTCCCTCCGCCAACAGGCCGAGCGCGACTCGCTCCGTGGACATGGCGAAGGCTCTCCATCCATCGGGTCTATTCTACGTGGGATATATTGCCTCGGATTCACCTGAACGCGCAAGGCGCGGCGCGCAGAGCGAGCGTGGAAGAACCCTCGCCCGGACAATTCATCCGGTCTTGCGTCGCGAGGCATACGACGTTGGAGCTTCAGGATGCGCGTCGCCGCAGGCTTCTCAACCCGTTCAGCGCTCTAACCAATAGGCGTTTGACGCAGCCGTCGAGGGCAGGGACAGGCGCAGCGGTGGCCCGGCTGCGTCAAACGTCGGGTTGAACGAAGCCGTTGGCGCCCTTCGGTCGCCGACCCGTAGGGGTGCCGCTTCGCGGCGCTTCCAGCCTCGGGTTCTCAGGGATGGAACGAGCACCGAGTCGGCCCGCGCTTTGCTGATGGGGTTTCTCGGCCCACTACTTTGGTCGGAGAGCACACAAGAACCGCTGCGGCAATCTCGAGTGCCACAGGACCGGTGCCACGACTCCGGTCGCTCTTTGCGACAGAGGAGCGAGGGCGGATTCTCAGCTCGGGACTCTCGGGCAGACACCACCAGCCCATCTGCAGACTGTCCTAGGCTCCTCGCTGCTGGAGGGCGAGGGGTCAGTGAGCGTCGATTCCTTCGCATGCCAGCAGCTGCAGAGCACCGTCATCGCCTAGGGCATGCACGTTGACGTGGACGTGGGCGTTCGACGTGGTCGGCGACGGCGACGGCGACGTGGCCGTGGGCGGTCGTGTCGGAGGTCCCTGCTATGCCATCAGAATGCTCAGCTTCCAGAAGATCGATGTCTACCAGCGAGCCATCGACCTTCTCGCCTTGGCTTCGCAGCTATCATCCGACGTCCCCCGAGGGAACGCAGCACTCTTGGACCAGCTGCGGCGGGCAGCCAGCTCGATCCCCTTGAACATCGCCGAAGCAGCCGGACGGACTGGCCGAGCTGACGCAGCTCGCGCCTACGCCATCGCCCGCGGTTCGGCGATGGAGTGTGCCGCTGCCCTGGATGCCCTCCTGGTACTCAAGATCATTGACGCCGCCACACACCAGAGAGGCTGCCAGCTGCTCGAACGCATCGTTGCCATGCTGACCAAGCTCTGTCGCTGAGTCGCCCGGCCACGCCGCCTCGCCGTCGCCGTCAGGTCAGCGTCGCCGTCTGCGTCACCGTCGCCGGCCACGTCGCCGTCGCCGTCGCCGACCACGCCTACGTCGAACGCCCACGTCCACGTCGGGGTCTCAGATCCGACTCGCCTCCCGGCTGCCGCCGCAGGCGGCTTCGTTCAACCACCCGCGCGCGGGCCGCCGCCCATGGAGGCGAGGGTTTCCCGCACCACCGCGGCGACCTCACCGTCGCCCAAGGTCCGCGACGCCTCCTCGAGGATCTCCCGAGCCCGCGGGGTGGCCAGGTGCATCAGGCACTCGGCCGCGTCCATGCGAGTCGCGGGGTCCTCGGCGTCGTCCCGGAGCGCGCGCGCGGCGGCGTCAAGCGCGGAGTCGTCTCCCAGCATCCCCAGGGCCCGCATCGCAGCGCCTCGGAACGGATGGGCGCGCACCTCGACGATGCGCCGGAGCGCCTCCTTGGCCGCCTCGAGCTTCAGGTCTCCGGCGATCTCGATGGCCAGCCCCAGCTCGTCGCCCTTCCCCTTTGCGATCTTCGAGACGAGGAAGTCCCGCCCCTCGCCATCGCCCAGCCGCGCGAGGACGCCCGCCGCCGCCGCCCTCTCCCAGCCCGGCGTGAAGAAGCGCTTGAAGAGCCGCCGCACCGGCTCCAGCGCGCGCGCATCGCCCAGGGCCTGCAGCGCCTGGAGGACCTCGAAACGAAGGCTCGAGCCGCTGAGCCCCTGGACGAGCGCGTCGAAGCCGGCGGCGTCGCCCAGCTCGGCGAGCGAGAGCGCCGCCTCGAGCCGCACCGCGAAGCTCGGGTCCTGGGCGAGCCGGCTCAGGAGCGCATGCCCTGCCTCGCCCAAGCTTCCGGCCGCCTGAGCCAAAGCGCAGCGCGCGCCGGAGACCGGGTCGATCGCCCGCGACTCGAGCAAGGCCACGGCCTGCTCGCCCCGAGCAGCCGCGAGCGCGAGGTAGACCGTGCCGCGCACCTGCGAGTCCGAGTGGGCGAGGAGCGGCTCCAGGCGCTCGGCGACGGCGTCGCGCAGCGGCGGCTCCTCGGCCCGCTCGAGCAGAAAGCTTTGGGCCTTAAGCTGGCGCTTGATTTGCCCGGAGGTGAGCTCCTCGACTACCGGGCCCAGCGCCTGCTGCAGCTCCTCCAGCGTCATTGAATTCGCGTGCCGGGGGGCAGCTCTCCCGGCACCTCCACCAGGGTGAGCCCCGGGGGCTCTCCCGCCGCCAGGATCATCCCGTTCGACTCGATGCCGCGGATGGCGCGCTTGGCCAGGTTCGCCACGACCACCACCCTTCGGCCCACCGCCTGCTCCGGCGCGATGGCCTGGGCGATGCCCGCGGCGATGGTCCGAGGCTCGGCCTCGCCCAGGTCGACCGTCAGCTTGAGCAGCTTGTCGGACTTGGGCACCCGCTCCGCCGTGAGGATTTTGCCGATCTTCAGCTCGAGCTTGGCGAAGTCGCCGTAGGTCGCGACGCCCGGCGGGCTCGCCTCGGCCTTCGGCGCGCTCTTCTCCGCGGCCTTGGTCGCAGGCGCTGCCTGAACCGCCACGAGCTTCTCCACCACCTTCTCCTCGAGCCGCGCGATGAGCGGCCGCGGCGCCCCGATGACGTGGCCGCCGGGCAAGAGCGCGCCCTTCGCCGCCTCGAGGTCCTTGAAGGTCAAAGGCTGCGTGCCAAGCTGCGCGCAGATGTCCGCCGCGACCTTGGGAACCACCGGCCCCAGCAGCGCCGAAAGGAGGTAGGCGATGTCGGCGACGGTGGAAAGGTCGCGCCGCGCCTCCTCAGGCGCCGCCTTCGCCTTCTCCCAAGGCTTGCTGTCCTGGATGAACTTGTTCACCCGCTCGCCCAGCTCCACCACGAGCCTCACGCCCGCGCGGAGCTCGAGGCGCGCGAAGGCCTCGCGCACCTGCGGCACGACCTTCAGCGCGTCGTCGAGCAGCGCGCTGTTGCGCTCCGCCGAGATCCGCCCGCCCAGCTGCGAGGCCAAGATGGTGAGCGAGCGGTTGCAGAGGTTGCCCAGGTTGTTGACCAGCTCGGCGTTGACCTTGAGCCGGAACTCCTTGAGGGAAAGGTCGAGATCCTCCGGCGAGGAACCCAAGTTCGCGGCGTAGAAGTAGCGCAGGTAGGACGGGTCGAGCAGGTCGAGGTACTGGCGCGCGTTGACGAACGTGCCCCGCGCCTTCGACATCTTCTCGCCGTTCACGGTGAGCATGCCGTGGACCTGCACCCGGGCCGGGCGCTTGACCTGCGCGCCCTTGAGCAGCGCCGGCCAGAACAGGGTGTGGAAGTTGACGATATCCTTGCCGATGAAATGCACGATGCGCAGGTCCGACGCCTCGCTCCATTGCTCCAGCGCCGGGTGCTCGCCCGCCGCGCCCTTCGACTTGAGGAGCCGCTCGTGGGCGCTGATGTACCCGATGGGCGCGTCGAGCCAGACGTAGAAGTATTTGTCTTCCTCGCCGGGGATCTTGAACCCGAAGTAGGGGCCGTCGCGGCTGATGCACCAGTCGGCGAGCCCCGTCCCCAGCCAGCCGCCGAGGAGGTTGTTGCGCACCGCCGGGTCGAGCGTCCCCTCGCCGCTCGACCATTCCTTCAGGAAGTCGGTGAAGGCGGCGAGCTTGAAGAAGTAGTGGTCGGAGTTGCGGCGGATGGGCGGAGTGCTGCAGATGGCGCAGCGCGGGTCCTTCAAATCGGTCGGCGCGTAGGTCGTGCCGCACTTCTCGCAGACGTCGCCGTACTGGTCGGCCGCTCCACAATGCGGACAGGTGCCGCGCACGTAGCGGTCGGGGAGGAACCGCCGGTCCTTCTCGCAGTAGGTCAGCTCCAGCGGCCGCTTCTCCACGAAACCGGCCTTGCGGTTCCGGTCGAAGATGAGCTCCGCGTAGTAGCGGTTCTCTTCCGAGTTGGTGGAGTCGTAGAGGTCGAACGAGACGCCGAACTCGGCGAAGTCCTTGCGGTGCTCCTCGCCAACCTGCCGGACCAGCTCCTCGGGGGTGATGCCCATCTGGCCCGCCTTGATCTCGATGGGCGTGCCGTGGGTGTCGTCGGCGCAGACGTAGGTCACGTCCTCGCCGCAGCTGCGCAGGAAGCGCACGTAGATGTCGGTCTGCAGGTATTCGACGAGGTGACCGAGGTGGATGCTGCCGTTGGCGTACGGCAGAGCGCTCGTCACGAGGGTCCGGGTCAAGGCTTCCTCCGCGTGGGGCCGATCCTTCGAAGCGGCCATCAATAGAGGTTCTACGGCGCCCGGGCAAGCGGAGCGCGAGGGCTGGCGGCGCTGAGGTCCCTTGGGCAATCCCTTCGCGCGAAGGACGAGGGCGCGCGCGCAGCCTGAGAGGCCTTCCGAGCTCGAGGCCCCTCGGCGCTCTTCGTCGCCTGAGGCCGAGCTCGAGGTGGTTCGGGGCAGGTCGTTCAGGAGCGGCAGGCGCGGACCTCGGCGCCGCTCCGGGGCGAGTCCGTCCTGTCGAGGGGACGGAGACGAGTGCAATGGGTCTTGCCGCTGCGAAGCGTGACCGGCTGGGTCCCGAGGAACGCGATCGACACCTTCGCGCGAGTCAGCATTGGCCGGCGACACCCGAGGGGCGGCGATTCACACGCGCCTTGCTCTCGCCTGCGCACGGCGCGCCCGACTTCGCTTGAATCGGCGTCTGCGCGACTCGCGCCGACGCGGTGCCATTGTTCCAATTGACGCCGCCGCGCAAACGCTTGCTGATGAACGCGCGAGTCCGTTTTGCTTCTGACTTGGCACGCCGAGAGCAGCCCTCCAGACGCAACATCTCCTGGCGGGCAAGGCCCGGCGTGCAAGACCTCAGGCCATCCCGCTCACGGGCAATAGCAGCTCTTGCTGCACTTGTGGTCCCGGAAGCAGGAGCCGGCGCACGCCGTGTGGGCATTGCAATACGTGGCCGTTGAAAAGAAGGTCACGGTGTCGCACGTCCACATCAAGGGGCAGGTTGGCTTCGAAGGTCCGCCGGGGTAATCGAGGTCCGGATCGCCGTCGGGGTCACAGGACTCAGTGGGGTCGCTGCAGACGCTTTTGTCCGCCGCGGTCCCCCGCGCAGCGACGCGCCGAATCAGGGCCGCCTCCGGAGCACCGTCGGACTCGACAGACCCGCCGCAGCCGCCGAGTGTGGCGCTCACCAGCAGGCCCCCTCCAGCGAGCGCCACCCGTGACACGATTGAACAAAGCGTCCTCTTTTGAATCGTTCGCATGCTTCTTCTCCTTGGTCCCGCCTGGTTGAGCTGCAAAACCAACTCCGCCTTCAATCGTCCTCTTTTGCCTCACGTCGACACTTCAAGATCGATCTGTGGTGCGAATACAGAATTGATGTTCCGAACTTCAGCTCCAGGGCTCTCTGAGGGAGCTCAGTTCGCGCCTGGAAAGATGAGAAACAGCCCCGTTGACAATCAGGCTAGTGAATCGCCTCATTTCTTCCCAGGGCCGCTTTTCAAAAGGCGAATGGGCCAGTGGCGACCCGGAAAGTGGCGATCGATCCGGATCGCTCGACGACCCAGGTCGCGCATCGCTGCTGCCCGCCCAGCCTTGTGGGCCCACCAAGTGCACGCGCTCGGCGCCGAGCCCAAGCCGTTGGCGCACCGCAGATTCACGGCATGCCGCCTGGCCCGGCGATTTCCGCGGCCACTTCGGACGAGGCGATGAGGCGTCGGGCGCGCGAGCTCGGCGCTCGTTTGCGCGCCGAGGACGGAGCTGCGCCGGCCATCGCCATCCTGGAGCGCGAGCTCGGCCGCGGAGGCTGATGCCGACCCTTTGCGACGTCTGCAGCTGGGTCGAAGCGAGGGCGCCGGAAAGTGAACGCGATGGCGACCGGTTCGCGGGCGGAGGCGATCTTCTCGGCACCGCCCGCTCGGAGGGCGCGCGACCCACGAGCAGCTCCGATTCGGCGGCGCGATGCCGCTTAGCGGCCGCGGCTCGCGCTCGCTCGACAGCGAGGCGTGGACCGGGCCATCGCCGCGGCCACTTCGGACGAGGCGTCGGGCGCGCGAGCTCGGCGCTCGTTGGCGCGCCGAGGACGGGGCGGCGACGGCCGTCGCGATCCTGGAGCGCGAGCTCGGCCGCGAAGGGCTGATGCCGACCCCATTGCGGCGTCTGCCTTTGCGTCGAAACGATGGCAAACCCTCGGCCACCGGGACCGCTCAGGCTACCGGTGGATTCAGCGCCCACTGGCGCAGAGCCGACCCGTCGAGCACCTCGAATCGGGCGCGGCGGTGGCGCCTGGCGAGCTCAGTCGTGTGAAATCGGGGTTGACCGAGCTCGCGGACCTTTGACCCGATTGGAGTCGGAAGGCCACTCAAACGGATCGTGCGACTCGACCGACCCGCATCGCGTCGACCTCGGTCCTACTGCTCTGCGCCTGCGGGAACGCTCTCACGCGCGAAGCGATTGAGCGAGCCCTTCAGCGCTGTCGACTTGCTTTCGGCAGACTCGCTCGTCGGCAGCCGCTGCGGGAGCTCCAGAGAGCACCGCGACTTGCCGCCCGCCGGCGCCGTGGATCTCCTCAGTGCTTGGGGTTCGTGCCCCGAACTGCCCGTTGACGGCCTCTGATTTCGTCGAGCACGCTGAAGCGTCGAAGCCCCTCCGACCTCGAACCGGGAGGCTCGGGAGTAAGGATTCGAGGTCGACCTGACCTGCGGCCTGCGAGCCGCTGGAGGGAATACTGGTGGGACATCGAAAATCCTTGCGCCGAACACGACCCTTCCTCCTTGCGGCCGGCGCGCTGCTCTGCTCTGCGTGCATTGGCGAATTCGACCCCGGAGGGAGCGCGCAGAGCGGCGACGGCTCCCTTGATGCCTCGGCGCCCGATAGCTCCGGCGCCAAGGACGCCGGCAGCGGTGCGGCGGACGCCTCGCTCGATCACGACGCTGGCGCCGGGCGAGCTGACGCCTCCAGCGGCGCGGACGCCGGCGGAAGCGTCGCCAGCAGCGTGAAGGTCAACCCAACCAGCCTCGCGTTGCCTGAGCCCATTGGGGCAGCGCAGGGAGTCACGCTGAGCGGGGGCCTTCCGCCGTACACCGTCTCCGGATGCTCCGGGATCGCGCGGGCCGAGGTGTCGGGAACGATGCTTCTGGTCGCCCCCACGGCTGCGGGCACCTGCTCGATGGTAATCGCCGATTCGACCGCGCCGACCCCCCAGCAGGCCCAGCTGGAAGTGACCGTCGCCAGCGCATCGTCCGTCCTGGCTCCCACGCCGCCCATGGGCTGGAACAGCTGGAACGGATTTGGCTGCAATGTCAGCCAAGACCTCATCGAGCGCACGGCGGATGCGATGGCCAGCAGCGGGATGCAGGCTGCGGGCTACCGATACGTCAACATCGACGATTGTTGGCAGGTGAGCCGGGATGCGAGCGGCCAGATCGTGGCCGACTCCAGCCATTTCCCGAGCGGAATGGCTGCGCTGGCCAGCTACGTTCACAACCTGGGGCTGAAGTTGGGAGTCTATTCCGACCGCGGCACGAAAACCTGCGCCGGCCGCCCCGGCTCGCAGGATCACGAGAAACAGGACGCCAACACCTACGCCGCCTGGGGCGTCGACTATCTGAAGTACGACAACTGCAACGCGACCCTGGACCAGCGCACGCAGTACACGACGATGCAAAACGCGCTTCGCGCGAGCGGAAGGGACATTGTATTCAGCATCTGCGCCTGGGGTTTTGCGTCCTGGATGCCGACGACGGGCGAGCTCTGGCGCACCACGGGGGACATCAACGCCTCATGGGGCTCCATCACCGGAAACCTCGACATCAACGCTGGGCTGGCCAGCAGCGCCGGTCCTGGGCACTGGAATGATCCCGACATGCTGGAGGTCGGCAATGGCAACATGACGAGCGTTGAATACCGCGCGCACTTCAGTATGTGGGCCATCATGGCGGCTCCGCTCATCGCTGGAAACGACCTGCGGTCGATATCGAACGAAACACTCGCGATCTTGACTGCGAAAGAAGTCATTCAGGTCAATCAAGATCTCCTCGGCAACCAAGGCATGCGCGTACGCGACGACGGCGACAACGAGGTCTGGAGCAAGGTTCAAAGCGGAGTGGGGCGGCGAGCGGTGGCGCTCTTCAATCGCGGGGGTGCGGCCTCCAGCATCAGCGTGAGCTGGTCGGAGATCGGCCTCGGTTCGGGGCAGGCCGCGGTGCGGGACCTCTGGGCGCGTACGGACCTGGGCAACTTCGCCGGCAAGTACACCGCGAGCGTCCCGTCCCACGGGGTCGTGCTGCTGGAGGTCACCGGGAGCGAGAAGTGAATCGAGCACCAGGGGAGTGGCACCCTCGGCTCACCTCCCGATGGAACCGTCCGCGTTCCTTGCGAAGACCGTAGCCCGGCGGCGCGGGCGTTGAGCGAGGTTGGGGTCGCGGCGCCGTCGCGCGATGCCGCTGCCCCGCCACTTGCCACCGACTGGCGTCCTCCCCCGACCCGCCTCCGGCGCTCTTGAACCGCCCGTCCGCCCGAGTTAACGGTTTCGAATGCAACGACCCCGCGTCTTTCGGCGCGCCCTCGCCGCGCTCGCGCTCTTCTGCACCGCGCTGCTTCCCTTCCCCGCCCGCGCCGGCGACAACCCGGCCGAGGCGCTCGAGTTCGAGGAGATCGACGTCGTGGGCACCGCCCCCGTCGCCGGCCTCGGCACGCCGCTCGACGACGCGGCCGCCAACGTCCAGATCCACCGCGCCAAAGAGATCGCCCGCCAGCGCCCGGACTCCGCCGCCGACTTCCTCTTTCACAACGGCGCCAGCGTCACCGTCGCCGACGGCCAAGGCAATCCCTACCAACCCGACGTGAGCTTCCGCGGCTTCACCGCCTCGCCGCTGCTCGGCACGCCGCAGGGCCTCTCGGTCTTCCTCGACGGCGTCCGCGCCAACGAGCCCTTCGGCGACGTGGTGAACTGGGACTTGATCCCGCCCGGCGCCATCTCGCGCATCCAGGTCATCCCCGGCTCGACCCCTGCCCTCGGGCTGAACACGCTCGGCGGCGCTGTGGCGATCTACACCAAGAGCGGCGCCTCCTCCCCGGGCCTTGCGCTCGACGCCGACGGCGGCTCGTTCTGGCGCCGCGGGCTCAGCCTCGAGGCCGGCGCCGCCCGCGGCGACTACGACGTCTTCGTCGCCGGCAACTTCCAGCAGGACGACGGCTGGGCCGACCACAACCCGAGCCGCGTGGGGCAGCTGTTCGCCAAGGTCGGCCGCCAGACTGCCGACACCGACCTCGACCTGAGCGTCCTCCTCGCCGACACCGCCCTCGAGGGGACGCAGACGCTCCCGCGCTCCTGGCTCGACGACCCGCGCCAGGCCTACACCTTCCCGGACCGCAATCTGAACCGGCTGGTCCACGCGCACCTGAGCGGCAGCGCCTTGCTCGCCAAGGACGTCCTCCTCGGCGGCAGCCTCTACGTCCGTCGGTTGTCGAGCGACAACGTGGCGAGCAACGTGAACAGCGCCGATGACCCGGCCGACCCGGCGAGCCCCCAGGCTACCCTCGACCGCGCGCTCACCGCCACGGTGGGCTGCGGCGGGGCGCTGCAGCTCACGCTCACTCGGAGCCTCCTCGGCCACCGCAACCAGCTCAGCGCCGGCGCCGCCGCGGACCTGGGCGACGCGCGCTTCCACCAGGAGTCGCAGCCGGCGAGCTTCACCGCCGACCGCGGGACGGTCGCCACCGGCGACTTCGCGTCGAACACCGACCTGGAGACGACGACGCGCACCCTGGGCCTTTACGCCACCGACACCTTTGCCATCGCGCGCGGGCTGTCGCTGACCGTCTCCGGCCGCTTCAACAACGCCCAGGTGAAAACCCGGAACCGCGGCGACCCCGCGGACGACGCGCTCAACGGCGACCACTCGTTCAATCGCCTGAACCCGGCCGCGGGGCTCGCCTGGACACCGCGGCGATCGCTCACCGCCTACGCGACCTACAACGAAGGCATGCGGGTGCCGACGCCGATGGAGCTGACCTGCGCCGACCCGGCCGCGCCGTGCAAGCTGCCGAACGCGTTCCTCGCCGACCCGGCGCTGAAGAGGGTGGTCTCGAGGACGGTGGAGCTCGGCGCGCGCGGGAGCCTCGGCGCGGGCTTTCGCTGGAACGCGGCGATCTACCGGACGCTGCTCGACGACGACATCCAGTTCATCAGCGACCCGCGCTCCGGCGTGGTCACCGCGGGCTACTTCGCGAACGTCGGGCAAACGCGGCGCCAGGGCTTCGAGTGCGGCCTGGGCGCGAAGGCGGGGCCGGTCTCCTTCAACCTCGCCTACGGCTTCGTCGACGCGACCTTCCAGACGCCCTACCCGTACGCGAGCTCGGTGAACTCGTCCGCAGTGGACGCGGACGGCGACGGCGTCCGGGACACGGTCCAGGTCCGCGCCGGCGACCACCTCCCCGGGATCCCCGCGCACAGCGGCAAGCTGCGCGTGGACTGGGAGGTCGCGCCGCACATGTCGGTCGGCGCGAGCCTGGCGCTCGCCTCCGGCACCTGGGCGCGCGGCGACGAGAACAACCGCGACGCCAACGGCATGGTGCCCGGCTATGCGACTGCGGGCCTCGACGCGTCCTGGCAGTTCGTGAAGGGTTTCTCGCTCGGCGTGAAGGTGAGCAACCTGCTCGACTCGCGGTATTCGAACTTCGGCCTCCTCGGCCAGAACGCGTTCACCGGGCCGAGCCGGACCTTCGGCCCGTCGGTCGGCGTGGCGCCGGCGGTCGAGCAGTTCCGGTCGATCGCGGCGCCGCGCGGAGCTTGGGTGTCGCTCTCGTACAGCTTGGACGGGAAAGGCACCGCGAAAGCGTCCGACGATTGAGCCCGGGCCGGGTGTCCGTTCCTCACAGCGCGCGAGGAGTCTTTCAGATGCTTGACAGACCGCGAGTCCTCCGCCACGGTTGCATGAATTGCACTTAGGTCAAGAATTGGCCGAACGCCCGCGGGCGGCGGCGGACGTGGCGCAGTCTAGGTCGGCCATGAGGCATGGGTCGTCGCGCCACAGGACCTGCCGCTCGCGACCCGCTGACCTCCGCCATTAGGTTTCTTTCCTTCCGAGCCCGACCCCTGACCATCGCCCTTCCGCCGCGCTCCTCGCCACCGTCGCGCTCGCCGCGGCGCGCCCGACCTGGGCTGCTTCGGCCGCCAGCGTGTGCGCCTCGCCCGCCCCCGCCGCTGCGCGTGGTCATGGCGCTGCGGTGAGGCACGGGCCAACCCGGGACGCGACACCATGGACCAAAGCCTTCGACCCAGGAAGCCCCGAGCTCCGGCGCTCGCCCTCGTTTCCGCGCTCGTCTTCGCCGCGGCCGCGCGCGCCGATCAGGCGACGCCCCCGGCCGCGCCTAAGCCCGAGTCCGCCGCAGCGCCTCCAACCGCGACGTTGGCCCCGACCCCGACCGCGCGCTCCTCGCCTGCCGAGATCGGCGAGGAGATCGTGGTCACCGCGACCCGCAGCCCGACCTTGATCGGCGACGCGCCCGCGGCCGTGACCGTGGTGCGCCGCGACGCCATCGAGCGCAGCCCGACGCTGACTTTCGACGAGCTCTTGCGCGACGCCCCGAGCTTCACCCTCTTTCGCCGCTCGAGCAGCTTAGCCGCCAATCCCAGCTCGCAGGGTCTCAAGCTGCGCAACCTGGGTGGAACGGCCGTCTCGCGGGCGCTCGTGCTCGTGGACGGTATCCCGGCGAACGACGCCTACGGCGGCTGGGTCGCCTGGCGCGCCATCCCCAGCATCGGGCTTCAGCGGGTCGAGGTGGTGCCCGGCGGCGGATTCGGCGCTCTATGGGAACTATGCGCTCGGCGGCGTCGTCCAGGCGTTCTCGAAGCCCATCGAGGCGGGGGGCTTCGTGGCCGACGTCGAGGCAGGCTCCTTCGGTACCGGGCGCGGCGCCTTGCTCGTCTCGGGTCGGAGCGGGCCCATCGGGGCCGCCCTCGACGGCGAGGTCTTCACCTCCGATGGATACGTCGTGGCGGCCCCCTGCCCGGCGGTCGCCGCGGGCGAGCAGTGCCGCGGCGCCATCGACAACCCCACCGCCAGCACGCACGCCACGGTGCGGGGCCGGGTCGAGATGGAGGTGGCGCCCGGGCTCACCTTCGACCTGCGCAGCACCTTCTTCTCCGAGAATCAGAACGGCGGGACCCAATACACCACGGCGATCGAGCGCCGCTTCGAGTACGCGGGCGGCGCTCACTGGTCCTCCGGCGCGGGGAACCTCGACCTGACCGTCTTCGGCCACCGCGGCAGGTTCGAGCAAGACCGGACGCGTGCGACCGCGGTGGGCACCGACCCGCGGGGCAGCGAGGCGCTCTCCGGGCACCAGGCCGTCCCCGCCGACGACGCGGGCGCCAGCGCTCTGTGGCGCTTTGCGCCCCTCGCCCTCGCCGGCACGCACACGGTGACCGCCGGCGCCGACGCCCGCTGGATCACCGGCACGACCTTCGAGCAGCTCTTCCCCGCGGCGGTGGCGCCCACCTCCACCGTCGAGCGCGACGCCCGCGGAGAGCAGCGCCTCTTCGGCGCCTTCGTCGAGGACCTCTACCAGGTCGCCCCCGCCTTCGGCGCCAGCCTCGCCCTGCGCTACGACCGATGGAAGAACCTCGACGCCTCGCGCGTGGAGCAGGCGTCGAGCGGGACCTCGACCACGACGGCCTTCCCGGACCGCTCCGGCGAGGAGCTCTCGCCGAAGCTCGGCCTCCGCGCGCACGTGGCCCCCTGGGCCTCGCTGCGCGCCGCGGCCTACAGCGCTTTCCGCGCCCCGACCCTCGACGAGCTCTACCGGCCATTCCAGGTCGGCAACGTGCGCACGGACGCGAACGAGAACCTCACGCCGGAGCGGATGCGCGGCGGCGAGGTGGGGCTCGATCTCGGCCGCGCCCGCGGCCCCTCGCTGCGCGTGACCGGGTTCTGGAACGAGCTCCAGGATCCCATCGTGAACGTGACGACCGGCACGAACGCGCGCCAGAGGCAGAACCTCGGCGCCGCGCGCGTGCTGGGGCTCGAGGCCGACGCCCGCTGGAGCTTCGCGCGGCACTGGTCCGCCGACGCGGCCTACACCCTCGCCCCGACCCGCGTAACCGACGCGCCGGGGCAGCCGCAGCTCCTCGACAAGCAGCTGCCCCAGTCGCCAGAGCACCGCGCTACCCTCTCCGTCTCCTTCGACGACCCTGGCGGCATCGCCGCGAACGCCCAGCTCCACTACCTCGGACGGCAGTACGAGGACGACGTGAATACCCAGCCGCTCGCCGCGGTCCTCCTCATGGACGTCTTCGCGGCCTGGCACGCGTCGCGGCAGCTCGACCTGTACGTCGGCGTCGAGAACGTCTTCAACAGCACCTACCTCGTCGGCCGCTCGGGCCTCGACACCATCGGCCAGCCCCGCTCCGCGCACTGCGGGTTCCGCATCCGGAACGGCGGGTGAGCGCCGCACCCTCAGGAGGTCGAACGTGACGAGCCACCCCCTCCCGCGCCTCGCCCTCGTGGCAGCTGCGCTCGCCGCCGTCGGCCTGGCCCCGGCTCGCGCCGCCGCCGGCGGCGTCGTGGTTGGCACCGTCGACGTGACGCCTTTGCGGTTTCAGGATGAGACCGTCGTCTTCCTCAAGGGGGTCGCGGCGAAGCGGCCGCCGGCGCGGCACGTCATCGACCAGCGCGGGATGCAGTTCGTCCCCTTCATTCTCGCCGTGCAACAGGGCGACACCGTCGAGTTTCTGAACACCGACGTCACCGAGCACGAGGTCTACTCGCCGTCCCAAGGCGGCTTCGCCCTGGGCCTCTTCCGCTACGGAGAGAAGCGCGCCCACACCTTCGACAGGCCCGGCGTCTTCGAGATCCGCTGCCACCTGCACACGATGCAGGCATGGGTGTTCGTGGCCGAGAACCCCTTTGCCACCACCGTCGACCGCAAGGGCCGCTTCCGCCTGGAGGGCGTGCCCGCCGGCACTTACCCGCTGGCGGTGTGGAACGCTCACCTCGACGTCCCAGAGCGGGCGGTCACGGTCCCGGAGGGCGGAACGGTGGAGCTGGCGATCTCCGTGAAGCGCTGACCCCATCCCGCCACACAGCGAGGTTCCCATGATGCCCGTCTCGAGAACGCGCCTCCTCACGCTTTTCCTCGGCGGCGCCGCCTTGCTGCGCGCGCAGGCCGCCTTGGCCGCGCCCTTCGCGTACGTCCCCAACGAGAAGTCCGGCTCGGTCTCGGTGATCGACACGGCCACCGACAAGGTCGTGGGTGAGGTCGAGGTCGGCGTGAGGCCCCGCGGCGTCGCCGTCAGTCCGGACGGCAAGACCGTCTTCGTCTCGGACCAGCGCCGCGCCGCGGTGCACCTGCTCGACACCGCGACGCGCGCGGTCGTCGCGGACGTGGAAGTCGGCGAGTCGCCCGAGGGCGTCGGGCTCTCTCGCGATGGGAAGTGGCTCGCCGCTGCGGTCGAGCAGTCGAACGCCGTGGCCCTGGTGAACACCGCCACCCGGGAGCGAGTGGCGAGCGTGCAGGTCGGCGGCAAGAACCCCGAGCACGCCGCCTTCAGCCCCGACGGCCGCTTCGTCTTCGCGAGCGCCGAGGAGGGCACGACGGTGGACGTCATCGACGTGGCGGCCCGCAAGGTGGTCGACACCATCCCGGTCGGGAAGCGCCCGCGGGCCATCGCCTTCTCCGCGGACGGAAAGCGCGCCTACGTGGCCTGCGAGGTCGCCGCGGCCCTCTACGTTCTCGACGCGGTCGCCCGCAAGCCCATCGCGTCGGTGAAGATCGGCCTCGCAGCGAGCGGAGTCGCCGTCTCCCGGGACGGCGCGCGCGTCTTCGTCTCCGACGGCAAGGGAGCCCAGGTGCAGGTGGTGGACGCGGCGAAGAACGAGGTCGTGGCGACGATCCCCGTCGGCCAGCGGCCCTGGAACATGGCGTTCACGCCCGACGGCAAAAAGCTCTACGTCGCGAACGGGCGCTCGAACACGGTCTCGGTCATCGACGCCATCGCCCTGAAAAAGATCGCCGACGTGCCGGTGGGCGAGGCGCCGTGGGGCGTTGCAGTCGGTCCGTGAGCCGCAATTCTGGAGTGGCCGCCGATATTGCGGTCGAAGTCTTCATTTCCTTGGCGCGCGGGTGAGGGGAAACCTCTCCCCGCGCTCCCCCTCTCCGCGAGCGGAGAGGGGGTGGGGGGTGAGGAAAGCTACTTCGCGGGGTAGTAGCAGCCCTTGAAGGTGCCGTACGCCGGATCGCCGAAGCTCTCGTTGGCGCAAGGGAGGCTGCCGCTCGCTCCGCTCTTGACGTTCCATCTCGAGTCGGCGCCGTACCAGACGTCCGTCACCATGCCAGCCGGCAGGGCGCAGGTGCCCCCCTCGGACGAGCAATAGACCGCTCCGGCGGGTAGGCTGCCGTTGGACGCCACCGAGACCGTCAGTGCAGAGCTGGTGCCGGTCGTTCCGGCGCTGTCGGTCGCCACCGCGGTGAGGGTGTGAGTGCCGGCGGCCGGATTCCACCAGGTGAAGGTGTAGGGCGCGGCGGTGCTCGTACCGAGCAGCGTGGCGCCGTCGTAGAAGCTGACCTTGGCGATCGTGCGGGAATTCGGGGCGGTGGCGGTCGCCGCCAGCGAGACGACGCTGCCGGAGGCCATCTTGACGCCGGCCAGAGGCTGCGTGAGCGAGACCGACGGGGCCGAGGCGGGGTAGTAGCAGCCCTTGCGCGTGCCGTAGGCCGGGTCGCCGAAGCTCTCGTTGGCGCACGCAAGGCTACCGCTCACTCCGCTCTTGACGTTCCAGGAAGTGCCGGCGCCGTACCAGACGTCGGCCACTGTGCCTGACGGCAGGGTGCAGGTGCCCCGCTCGGACGAGCAGGAGATCGCCCCGGAGGGCGGGCTGCCGTTGGACGCCACGGCCACCACGGTCAGCGCGGAGCTGGTGCCGGTGTTGCCGGTGCTGTCGGTCGCCACCGCGGTGAGCGTATGGGTCCCGGCGGCCGGATTCGACCAGGTGACGGCATAGGGCGAGGCGGTGCTGGAACCGAGCAGCGTGGCGCCGTCGTAATAGCTGACCTTGGCGATCGCGCCGCCGGAGCTCGTGGCGATGGCGGTCGCCGCCAGAGTGACCACGCTGCTCGAGATCATCTTGACGCCGGCCAGAGGCTGCGTGATCGAGACCACCGGGGAGGCCGCCTGCGGGTAGTAGCAAGCCTTGTAGGTGCCGTAAGCCGGGTCGCCGAAGCTCGCGTTGGTGCAGAGAACGCTGCCGCTCGCTCCACTCTTGACGTTCCAGGACGTGCCGGCGCCGTACCAGACATCGGCCACCGCGCCCGACGGCAGGTTGCAGCTTCCCCCCTCGGACGAGCAGGAGATCGCCCCGGCGGGCGGGCTGCCGTTGGACGCCACCGACACCACGGTCAGCGCGGGGCTGGTGCCGGTTGTGCCGGTGCTGTCGGTCGCCACCGCGGTGAGGGTATGGGTCCCGGCGGCCGGATTCGACCAGGTGAAGGTGTACGGCGAGGCGGTGCTGGAGCTGAGCAGCGCGCCGCCGTCGTAGAAGCTGACCTTGGCGATAGCGCCGCCGGAGCTCGTGGCGGTGGCGGTCGCCGCCAGCGTGACCACGCTGCTCGAGATCATCTTGACGCCGGCCAGAGGCTGCGTGAGCGAGGCCGCCGGCGGCTGCTTGAGCTCGTAAGAGCAGGCGTTGGAGGTTCCCGAGCCCGGGTCGCCGAACACCGAGCTCGCGCACAGCACGCTGCCGTTGACCGTCTGGTGGAGGAACTTCCCGTTGGCGCCGTACCATACGGTCGCGGTGCCGCCGCCTAGGATCGCGCACGTCTGTCCGTCGGCGGCGCACGACACCGCGCCAGCCGGTGGGGGCAGGCTCGAGAGCAGTCCGTAGACGCGCACCGACCCGCTGCAGGTCGCCATGTAGACGCGCCCGTTGTTCACCATCGGGATGACGAAGCGTCCGCTGCTGCCGAGGTCATCCTGGGTCAGATTCGCGGTGCTGCTCCACAGGAGGTTGCCGATGTTGTCGGCGTCGTACGCCTCCAGGACGGCGGGCTGGCCGACCGAGCGGCCGGCCGCCTGGTTATGCGCCACCCACAGAATGCCGCTGCCGGCCGTGCTCCCATTGGCCGAGACGGACAGCGCGGCCCCGGGCTCGCCGTACAGGTCCACGGCGTTCTGCTGGTCCTGGGCGAAGGTGTTGCCGTTGAAAGTATAGGAGGTCAGGCGGGTCGTGCCCGGCCAGATGTAGAGCTTCGGGTTCGACGGCCGCTGCCAATAGGCCAGGCCGATGATGCGGTTGCCGTCGTTGACGCCAGGGTCGATGACCGGTCCGGTTTGGATGGACTGCGCCACCTGTGCGTCGTTGGCGGTCAGCTTGCCGAGCTTGGTGGTGTGCAGGACGGTGGTCACGGCGACCTTGCCCCCGAAGGCCAAAAGGTCGGTGCCCGGCACCAGCATCGGCGCGCTCACGGTCAGGTCGAGGTCGTAGTTGTCGAGCCACTGCCACTTCGAGCTGGTGTACCAGTTCACCAGCTTGAGGCCGCCGCTGTAAGTGAACTGCAGCAATGACTCCTGGAGGTTGTCGACGCCGTCGTAGGCCTGGCCGGTGCCGTTGCCGGTCAGGTAATAGACGTTGCCCGCCGAGTCGACAGCCGGGGCGCCGCCGCTGTGCCAGACGCCGCCGCCACCCCCGGTGGCGGTGACGAACACGCCGGTCTGGACGAGCGAGTTGGCGTCGTAGGTCATTACCCAGCCGTGCCAAGGCTCGAAATCGCCCGGAATCGTGGAGCCGAAGGCCAGCCAGACCTGCCCGCCGGCCAGTGCCAGCCCGGGCCGCTGGCTGTGGTACTTGGGGTCGAAGGTCTGCCCCTTGGCGCTGCCGGCAATCACCGTGGCGCCGAGGTCGATGCCCGAGCGGATGTCGACCGCGTGCAGGCGCTGGACATAGGCGCCGCTCTCCATGGTCTCGGCCACCAGGTACATCTTGTTGCTCGCCGCGTCGATGACCGGGGTGGAGATGATCCCCATGCCGTCGCCCGCGGTCTCATTGTCGAAGGGCGTGCCCGGCGTGATTCCTGTCGCGCGAAAGTCGTGCGTCCACAGCGGGGCGCCCGGAGCGTCCGCGTCGAAGGCATAGACCACGTCGTGCATGGTCGCGACGTAGAGCACATTCCTCGCCGTCGTCGCCCCCGCCACCGTCACGCCCTGCACGTACAACGGCTGCGCGAAGATCGCGCCGTCGACCGGATAGGACCACAGCTTGCCAAAGCTGGCGGCGCTGACCGTGGAGGGCGAGAGCGCGGTCTCGGTCACGTTGGCAGCGGTTCGGTTGTTATCGTAGCGGTTGCTAAGGACGTTCGTGGCGGCATGAGCTGTTCCGCAGAAAGCCGCCCAGAGCAGCGCGGCCTTGCAGGCCGGCCGGCAGAGCCGAAACCAAAAGTTCATCGGTGTTCTCCCTGTAAGATTTCCGACATGGTGTCAGGAGCTCCGACGACAGTGAAGGACTTTGTCGTACCATTTCGCACTTGTCCGACCCTGGAGAGCGAGACGTCGCCGCGGTGGAATCGGAATCCTCGGCCCTCGGCTGGAAGTTGGACCCTTCCGCGCGAGGTCCTGCGCAGATAGCAAAGATTCGAGCAACGAGGCGGCTCCGCTAAAATGGAGCTCTGCTCAGATCCCTCTTCTCGGCCGCCACCCGCCCGAAGAGCGCGCGGCCTCGCTCAGCCGCCGCGGCGAAGCTTCCGCTCGGCGCCCCGGAGCGCGGCCACCCACAGGCGAGCCTCCGAAGGCGTCAGTTCCGCGCGGCGCAAGCCCGACGCGAGCTCGCGCACGCCGTGCCCGCGGCGCTCCGGGTCCGGGAAGCCACTCGCCTCCAGCAGCGCCCGGAGGGCGTGCTCCACCTGTTGCAGGTCGCCGTCGCCCGCCCGCTCGAGCCTGGGCGCATGGGGCGTCGCGGCCTCCTCTGCGGCCTGGGCCAGCTCGTAGGCGTAGAGGAGAACCGCCTGGGCCAGGTTCAGCGACGGCTGTTCCGGCGACGAGGGGATGGACGAGACCGCGTGGCACTGCAGCAGATCGTCATTGGAGAGCCCGCTCGCCTCGCCGCCAAAAACGAGCGCCACCTCGCCGTCGACCTCCAGCGCCTGGCGGGCGACCTGGCGCGGGCTCAAGGCAGGCCGGCCCTCGAGGGTCCTCGACGTCGTGCCGACGACCCAGCGCGCCTGCGCCACCGCGCTCGCGAGGGAGGGTGCCACGCTCAGCGCGTCGACGAGCGTCTCGGCGTGCACCGCCACGCGCCGCGCCGTGACGAGGTCGCAAGTCTTGGGCTCGACCAGCGTCCACCGCGACAGGCCGAAGTTCCTCATCGCGCGCGCCGCCGCGCCGATGTTCATGGGCTCGGCAGGCCTCAGCAGCACGACGCGCAGAGAGGACATCTTGGATCGCTTGGGCAACCGTGCTTTCCTTAGGCTCGCGTCAAGGCCGTCTGGCGAGCCCTCACTACCACAATCTTTGGGGCCGCGACGCCACTCGCCCTCCCGCCGTCCCTCCGGGGCTCCCGGATCGGGCTGTCGCGGGACAGCAGGAAGCCCATGACCGAGCGAATCGGGATCATCTGCGGATCCGAGGAGAGCTTCCCCAGGGCCCTCATCGCCCGAATCGACCAGGCCCAAGGATTCAAGGCCGAGCTCGCCAAGCTCGGCGGCATCGGCGAGGCCCACGCCCCGCCCTTCCGCGTCCTGATCGACCGCGTCAGCCCCCTGGTCCCCTACTACCGGACGTTTCTCAAGGCCGCGTCGCTCGCGGGCGCCTTCGTCATCAACGACCCCTTCTGGTGGAGCGCCGACGACAAGTTCTTCTCCACTTCCCTGGCGGCCAAGCTCGGGGTCCGCGTACCTCGCACCGTCATGCTCCCGCAGCACAGCTACCTGCCCTCGGTCGACCCGAAGCGCTCGCTCCGGAACCTAGAGTACCCGCTCGACTGGGAGGACATCGTCTCCTACGTCGGCTTTCCGGCCGTCCTCAAGCCCGCCGTCGACGCCGGCGCTCGGCGGGTCACGCTGGTCCACAACATCAACGAGCTCTGGGCGGCGTACAACGCGTCGGGCCTGGCCGTCATGGAGCTGCAGCAGTTCATCGACTTCCAGGAATTCGTCCGCTGCATCTGCATCGGCCGCGAGCTGCTGCTGCCCGTCAAGTTCGACCCGCGCTCCGCCTTCCGCGCCGGCCGGGGTGAGTACATCGAGACGAGCGAGCCGTTCCTCCCCAAGGAGGTCGAGCAGTCCATCCTCGACGGCGCCTGGGCCATCCACCAGGCTCTCGGGTACGACGTGAACGCCGTGGACTTCGCGGTGAAGGACGGCGTCCCGTACGCCATCGACTGCTCCAACCCGGCGCCCGACTTCGAGGCCGAGAGCCTCCCGCCCCGCCTCTTCAACGCCGTGGTGGACGAGCTGGCGCGCTACGTCGTCCAGCGGGCGCGAGAGGGCAAGCCCAATTCCGGCGAGGTCCCGTTCCGCCGCTTCCTCGGCGCCCCCGCGGCCCGCCCCGCCCACCTCCGCTGGCCGCGCGCGACCGGAGAGTGAGCCACGAGCGGCGCCCGGGCCGAGCCAGTGCCTATCGTCAGGTCGAGGAGGGGGTGCCATGGCGCTATCGATTTCGTCGTCGAGCTTCTCCGACCGCTCGGAGATGCCCGCCGAGCTGACGTGCGAAGGATCCGACCGCTCGCCTGCGCTCGCGTTCGCGGGCGCTCCGCCAGGGACCCGGAGCCTCGCGCTCATCGCGGACGACCCTGACGCGCCGGACCCAAAGGCGCCTCGCATGACCTGGGTCCACTGGCTGCTCTACAACCTCCCGCCCGACGCCGCCGGGCTTCCTGAGGGAGTGGCCGCCGAGGACCTTCCCGCCGGGACTCGCCTCGGGGTGAACGACTTCAAGCGAGCGACCTACGGCGGCCCGTGTCCGCCCGTCGGAAGGCACCGGTATTTCTTCAAGCTGTATGCGCTCGACACCGCCTTGCCCGACCTGAAATCGCCGACGAAGCCGGCGCTCGAAAAGGCGATGCAGGGGCATATTCTCCAAGAGGCGGAGCTCGTTGGCACCTACCAGAAGAAGGCGAGCGCGGAGTAGCCCAACGTCGAGCGCGCGGAGGCGAAATGGCGGCTTTCTCCGACGACGGCGAGCAGGGCGAAGCGCCCGTCGAGATCCCCGTCGACGGCGTGCTCGACCTGCACGCTTTCGCGCCGCGAGACATTCCGTCGGTGGTCGCCGAATACCTCGAAGCGTGCCGCGCTCGAGGAATCCTTTCAGTGCGGATCATCCACGGGAAGGGCATCGGACTGCAGCGAAACAGGGTGGCCGAGGTGCTCGCGGCGGCGAGCGGCGTGCGAAGCTTTCGCACCGCCGACGAAGCCGCGGGCGGCTGGGGCGCGACGCTGGTTGAATTGTCTTTGCCGGGCGAATCCTGAATTGGGGCGCCTTTCCTGAAATCGCCGTTTCGACCGCCTTTCCGAAGCCGCGGCAGCTTATCGTCGTCCTCCGAGCCCGGCCCGCCGCCGGAGAACCCTGAAGGCCCTGGTCGCGCCCTCGCCCAGCGCACGGACGAGGCAAGGGGCCAGCCCAGGCCGCCGGAGGCACCATGAAGGTCCTGGTCGCGCCCGATTCCTACAAGGGGAGCCTGACCGCCAACGCGGTCGCCGACGCCATCGAGCGCGGCGTTCGCGCCGTGTTCCCCGACGCCGAGATCGTGAAGGTCCCCGTCGCCGACGGCGGCGAGGGCACCGTCGACGCGCTGATCGCCGCGGCCGGCGGGCGCGCCGTCGAGGCACAGGTGTGCGGCCCGCTCGGCGCGCCCGTGCGAGCGAGGTGGGGGCTGTTGGGCGACGGGCGGACGGCGGTCATCGAGATGGCGGCCGCCTCGGGGCTTCCCCTGGTGGACGCGGATGGCCGCGACCCGCGAATCGCCACGACGCGCGGCACCGGCGAGCTTTTGCGCGCCGCGCTCGACGCGGGCGTCCAGAGGCTCATCGTCGGCCTCGGCGGCAGCGCGACCAACGACGGCGGCGCCGGCATGCTCCGGGCCCTGGGCGCGCGGCTCCTGGACGCCGGCGGGCGCGAGCTGCCGGACGGCGGCGCGGCGCTCGCGCACCTGGAGCGCATCGACCTCGGCGACCTCGACGCGCGCCTGGCCCAAACCGAGATCTGGGTGGCCTGCGACGTGGACAATCCGCTCACGGGGCCGCGCGGCGCCACGGCGGTCTACGGGCCGCAGAAGGGCGCGACGCCGGAAATGGTACGGGAGCTCGACGCCGCGCTCGCGCGCTACGCCCAGGTCGCCCGCATCGCTTCCGGGCGCGACGTCGCAGGGCTCCCCGGCGCCGGCGCCGCGGGTGGCCTCGGCGCGGCCTTTCTCTACTTCACGCCAGCGCGGCTCCGCCCGGGCGTCGAGCTCGTCCTCGAGGCGGCGGCGTTCGACGCGCGCGCCCGCGACGCCGACCTGGTGATCACCGGCGAAGGGCGAACGGACCACCAGACCGCCATGGGCAAGGCACCGGTCGGGGTCGCGGCGGCGGCGAAGCGGCGGGGCATTCCGGTGATCTGCCTCTCGGGCGGGCTGGGCGACAGCGCCGACGAGGTGCTCGCCAAGGGAGTGGACGCCGTGGCGAGCGCGTCCCCGGCGCCCATGTCGCTGGACGAAGCGATGGCCCGCGGCGCCGCGCTCGTCGAGGCGGGTGCGGCCCGCGCCTGCCGGCTGGTGAAGCTGGGGGCGACCTTGGGCCGGCGCCGCAGCATCGCGCGCGATGCACTGCCCTGACCCGGCATCCTCTCCCCATTCGCCCCCTCCCCGCGAGCGGGGAGGGGGTTGGGGGGTGAGGAACCTAACGGCCGGCCGATTCCCAGTGAAACGCCAGCGCCCGCGCCAGCGCCTCGGGCGCGGCCCCTTCGGTGTCCACGACCAGATCAGCAGCGGCCGCGTACCTCGGCAAGCGGTCGCGGGCCAGCGCGCGGGCGCGCGCCGCGGCATTCCCCTTCAGGAGCGGCCGGCTCCCGGTCTCCGCCATGCGGCCCACCGCGACCTCCGGCCGGACCGCGAGCCAGACCACGAGCGCCGACGCCTTCAGCGCCTGCACATTCGCCTCCGCCAGCACCGCGCCCCCGCCGCAGGAGATGACCTGCCGGCGGCCGGCGCAGACCTCGGCGATGGCTCGGCGCTCCAGCTTTCGAAAGTGCGGCTCGCCGCGCGCTTCGAAGATCTCCGCGATGGATCTCCCCGAGGTGGCGACGATCCGCTCGTCGGTGTCCACCTTGCGAAACCCGAGCTCTCGCGCGAGCTCGGAGCCGATGGTCGATTTCCCTGCGCCCATCGGACCGACCAGCGCGACGTTCCGCGGGCGCTTCGCCTTCGCCGGCGCGGCGTACAGCGCTTTCCTCATGGCTGCCAAGGGCGCCTCGCGGCCGGTGAACTCCTGAAACGCCCTCGCCCCCTGGTGCAGCAGCCACTCGCGGCCGTCGATGAGCGCGCAGCCGCGCCGCTTCGCGTCCCGCACCAGCGCCGAAGGCCGGGCGTAATACGCGTCGAAGACCGTGGCCGCGGGGTTCAGGTGCTCCGGGTCCAGGACCCGCTCCGCCGTGGCGAGCGCGCCCACCACGACGGTCGCCTCGCGGGCGAGCTTCGGGAAGGAGCGACTCGAGAGGCCTGTCGCCTCGCAGCCGAAGCGCCGCGCCAGCGCCGCCGCCCGAGCCTTCGTCCGGTTGGCCACCACCACGTCGGCGCCACCCGACTTGAGCGCGAGCACCACCGAGGCCGCGGCGCCGCCCGCGCCCAGCACCAGCGCCCTGACGCCCTGGAGGCGAACGCCGCGCTCGCGCAGCGAGTCGAGGACGCCGGGGACGTCGGTGTTGAAGCCCCTCGCCCGGCCGCGCCTGAGAACGACGGTGTTCACCGCCCGGGTCTCGCGCGCCGCCTCGCTCGCGAGCTCGACGAGAAAGGCCATGTCCTCCTTGAAGGGCGCCGTCACGTTGAGCCCGGCCATGCCGATTCGGCGGGCGCCTTCGAGCGCCTGGGCCGCGGTCTCGGCGGCCAGGCGCACGTAGGCGCCGTCGATGCCCAAGGCCTCGAGCGCAGCGCTCTGCAGGACAGGGCTCTTGCTGTGGAGGACCGGGCGCCCCGTCACTGCGAGGAGCTGGAAAACGGTCATCAGGCGGGCCCGCCCGTCGCGGCGCGGATGGCGCGCACCGCGCGCTCGAGCTGGCTCATGGGGATCTCGGCCGGGGGCGGTCTCGCTCCCCGCCGAGGCGGACGCGAAGGTGAAAGGCGAGCCGAGGAACGGCGCGAAGAGGCGGCAGGGCTTTCCACCCTCGCCCATGCCGATGACGACCAGCGGCCGGTCGGTGTCGAGCAACCCCAACAGGCGCGCGTTGTCGCGGGGCGTGCGAGCCCGGCAGGCGACCTTGGCGACGTCGGCGCCGCCCTTGAAGGCGCGGGCGATGATGCGCTCCAGCGCCCGCCGCTCGGGCGTCGCCTTCTCGTCGTGGAAGGACACGATGACCGCGCACTTGCGCCGGTGCGCCTCGCGGATGACGGCCTTGCCGATTCCGCCGAGCGACTCGATCTCCACGTCGACGAAGGCCGCCCCAGCGCGGATGGCCGCCACCAAGATGTCCTTGCGCGCCTCCTCGCTCCGGCGGCCCGGGCGGCACGTGGCGATGAGGTTCGCGCCGGTCGCGAAGAGGCTGGGCACGGCGGCCAGCGGGTCTTCCTGAAGCTTGTCGAGGCGCACCTCGGCGAAGCGGACGCGCCGGAGGCGCTTGAGGCAATTCTTGGCGGTGGGCTCACCGACGCTGAGGCAGATCATGGGGGGGTCATGGGGCGCGGCTCGAGTCCAGGCCGCGATCGAAGTTGGCGACGCGCCCCCCTTTTACACCGAGCCCCGAGCGGAGCGCGCGCCAAATGTCGCGGACCTCCTCGGGCGCGTAGGGGCGGTGGATGAAATCGGCCCGGACTCGGCGAATGCCGGCGCGCTCGAGCTCGCCGAGGCGGCCCGCCAGGCAGAGCGGCTCGCGGTCGATCACGATGGCCCGGCAGTGGTCGTTGATGGCCAGGACCTCCTCCTGCCGGCTGGAGCGCATCTCCATGCTCTCGAAGCGGCAATTCGCGATTCCCGGGCAGCCTCCTTTGAGGTTCGCGTACGGGCACGACTCGGAGATGAAGAGCGGCGTGTCCTGATAAACCACGGCGACGGCGCGCTCGCCCATCTCGCGGGCCACGAGCGCCATGTTCGCGAGCCCGTCCTCGACCGACAGGGTCAC
Source organism: uncultured delta proteobacterium (assembly GCA_963772225.1). Lineage (GTDB taxonomy): Bacteria > Myxococcota > Myxococcia > Myxococcales > UBA5297 > CAVYWD01. The sequence continues at coordinate 991,079 of CAVYWD010000002.1, forward strand.
GCTTCTTGCGCCCATGGCCAAGAGCTCGCGCGCGGCCTGCCGGTTCACCGCGTACATGGACCAGTCCGCCGAAAGGTCGACGCCGCCGCGCCCGGGCTCGACGCCGAGGTAGGCCCAGTCCGCGAGATTCGCCGCCTGCCACCGCGCAAAGCCCGCCTCGCGCAGCCGGGCGATCTTGGCGTTCAGTCCCGGCTCCTCCCACGCCCGGGCGATCTGCGGGAGCGCGAGCCGGAGGCGCTCGCGGCCGAGCCGCTGAGCGAGCGGCGGCAGCGCCTCGAGCAGCGCCGCCGCGGGCTCCCGGCCTATCTGAACCACCACTTCTTCCGCGCCCGCGAAGTCCTCGTCCTGGAGGAGCGAGAGCGAGCGCACTTGGTCGACGAGAAGGGACCAACCGAGCCCCGAGCCGGCGGCCACCTCCCCAACCCCCTCCCCGCTCGCGGGGAGGGGGCGAGGGGGGAGAGGCAGCTCGGCCGCGATGCGCCGCAGGCGCTCTTGGGAGCGCGCCTGGAGCTCCTCCTCCACCTTCGCCGCCAGGCCGCGCCGGAGCTCGTTGACGCGCGACAAGGGCGCGAAGAGCCCCTGCGGGTCCTCGAGCTCGAAGGCCGCGAGCTGCAGCCTTGTGTCGCCGAGCTTCTCGAAGGCGGCGCGCAGCGAGGCCCGGGTCCGCGAAGGGTCCTTGGCCGGCTCGAAGGGCCCGGGGAGCGAGGCGCAGGCGCGGGCCTCGTCCCCGTCGCGCTCGGCCGCGGCCTCCACCGAGAGCTCCTCGCGCGTCAGCCGTGCCCGCACGCGGAGCGGCGCGCGCCGCCGGAAGCCGGCGAGGTTCGGCCTCGACAGGCGATAGCGCTCCTTCACCGCTTGCGAGGACGAGCAGGAGATGATGGCCCCCAGCGGAAGGGTCGGATAGTCGTCGGGCAGGCCGACCTCGACGACGCTCCCCGCGGGCGCACAGGCCACCGCGCGCGAGCGCCCCCGCGGCTCGACAGAGGCGATCCGGAGGTCGTCCACGGGGAAGCCGAACGGGCGGCCCTGGCCCGGGATCTCAATCTGCAGGCCGTCGTGGCGCTCGAGAGACCGAGCGGTCCGAAAGCGCACGAGCACTTCGCGGCCGGAGCGCACCACGGCCTCCACCTCGCCGGCGCGCGCGCCGCGGTGGCCGACGAAGTCGCGGTCGACCACGTCCTGGTCGTGCCGCGAGCCCAAGAAGAGCCCCGTCCACGGCCGGCTGAAGATGGTTTGCAGATCTTCCTCGCGCGCGGCGCGCTCCGCCTCGCTCAAGCTCCCCTCGAGGAGCGCCCGGTAGTAGGAGACCGCGGCCGCGACGTAGAGCGGGCTCTTCTTGCGCCCTTCGATCTTCAAGCTCGAGACCCCGGCCTCTCGCAGGGCGCCGAGGTAGTCCGGGGCCGCCAGGTCCTTCATGGAGAAGGCGAAGCCCGCCGGCGGGGCGGCCGCACCCGCGCCGCCTTGGCGCTCGGCGACGGCGCCCACCTGCCACTCGTCTCGACAAGGATAGGCGCACGCGCCTCGGTTGCCGCTGCGGCCCACGTGCTGCGACGAGAACAGGCAGAGCCCGCTGTAGGCGTAGCAGAGCGCGCCGTGGATGAAGGCCTCGACCTCGATACCCGGAACCGAGGCGCAGGCGGCGACCTCCTCCACGGTGAGCTCGCGGGCGAGCGTCGCCCGGGCGAACCCGAGGGAGCGCAGCGCCTCGACGCCCGCCCGGCTGTGCACCGCGAGCTGGGTGCTCGCGTGCAGCGCGAGCTTCGGGAAGTGGCGGCGGGCCAGGCGCGCGATACCCAGGTCCTGGACGATGACCGCGTCGACGCCGGCGTCGGAGAGCGCGCTTAAGGCCTGCACCGCCGCCTCCACCTCGGCGTCCAGGACCAGCGTGTTGAGGGCGGCGAACACCCTCCGGCGCGGGGCGAGCGAGTGGGCGTAGCCGGTGATCTCGTCGAGCTCCTCGATGCTAAAGTTGTCCGCCTCGGCGCGCGCCGAGAAGCGCTTCAGCCCGAGGTAGATGGCGTCCGCGCCGCTTTCGAGCGCCGCGAGGCCCGCGTCGGGACCTCCCGCAGGCGCGAGGAGCTCGACCGCGCGCGCCGCTGCCGATGGTTTCGTCAAGGTGTCTTTGCTCCGCCCCGCCACGCGCGATCTCGCGACGAGGGGCACGGTAACGGGGCCGGCCGCCCACGGCAACCGATGCGACATCGGAGAAACGTTTCCGCGGCAGGCGAGAGTCACGGGCGGCGGGCAGAGCGGCGGCGCGGCCGGACGAGTGAGAATGAGCCGGCGTGGCATTCGCTTCGCGACGTCCGCGCGCCCGACCGCGCGGCGGCGGCTTCAGGCGCCGCGCTTCGGTTGCCGCCCGCGGCTGCGCTCTCTATGCTCCGCAGCGCTCGTCGAGCACGAAAATGGAGGTCTTCGCTCCGTGAGTCGAAAATCGAAAGCGCGCTGCATCGGAATCCTCACGGCCGGCGGGGACTGCCCGGGCCTCAACGCCGCCATCCGCGGCGTGGCCAAGGCCGCCATCAGCCAGTACGGCATGAAGGTCATCGGCGTGCTCGACGGCTTCCGCGGCCTGGTCGAGAACCGGTCCATTCCCCTCGACACCCAGGCCGTCAGCGGCGTGCTCACCCACGGCGGCACCATCCTGGGAACCAGCCGCGACAAACCCCACAAGATGCAGATGGGCGACCAGGTGATGGATATGTCCGCCACCGCGGTCGACAACGCCCGCCGCATGGGCATCGACTGCCTCGTCTGCCTCGGGGGCGGCGGGACGCAGAAGAACGCGCTCGCCCTTCACCGCGCCGGGCTCGAGGTCATCACGCTGCCCAAGACCATCGACAACGACGTGGCCCAGACCGACGTCTCGTTCGGCTTCGATACCGCTCTCTCCATCGCCACCGAGGCGATCGACCGGCTGCACACCACCGCCACCAGCCACAACCGGATGATCGTCTGCGAGGTCATGGGCCACAACGCCGGCTGGCTGGCGCTGGGCGCCGGCATGGCGGGTGGGGCGGACGTCGTCCTCATCCCAGAGGTGCCCTACGACCTCTCGGTCGTCGCCGAGCACCTGTTCGAGCGGCGGCGCCACGGCAAGCGCTTCTCCATCATCGTCGTCGCGGAGGGCGCGCTCTCGGTTCGCGAGGCCGAGGAGCGCGCGCGCGGCGTCAAGCGCGGGGAGGCCAAGGCGGGCAAGGACAAGAAGAAAGACGACGCGGAGAAGAAGCCGTCGGACGTCGAAGCCCCCCGCCCGCTGGGCAACGGCTCCGAGGAGGACGCCCACCGCTTCTCGCTGGTACAGGAACCCATGGCGAGTCGGCTGGCGCGGCAACTCCAGCAGATCACCGGCACCGAGGCGCGCGTGACCTCGCTCGGCCACGTCCAGCGCGGAGGCAGCCCCAGCGCGGCCGACCGGCTCCTCTGCACGCGCCTGGGCACCCGGGCGGCGCAGCTCGCGGCCGAGGGCACCTTCAACGTCATGGTCGCGGTTCGAGGCGACGACTGCGCCCCGGTGCCGTTGGAGCAGGTCGCGGGCTTCAAGAAAACCGTTCCGCGAGACCACCCCTGGATGGAGTCGGCCCGGCTGGTAGAGACTTGCTTGGGCGAAGGCTGACGGGCCCCTCGCGGGCAGAGGCGAAGGTCGAGCCCCGGCACGAGCGGGGGCCTCGCGAGCGCGCCCCGAGTGCGGCGTGAGCTCACGCCCCAGTGGCCGTTCGACACGAGAATGTCACATTGATTTGTTACTCGCCGTGCGGCGGCTTCGGGCCGCAGTATGATCCGCCGCAGCGTGGTGCATTCGAGGGATTCGCGACTTCTCTGATCTGGACGCGCCGTGCTTCGCAGCGATCGACTTCCCCTAGCACCCTCCCCCTCGCCAGTGGCCCACCCGGCCACGCCGCGCGCGGTGGCCGTGCTCGACATCGGCTCCAGCGCCATCCGAATGGAGATAGCCCAGCTCGGCCCCGCAGGCGCCGAGACCCTGGAGAGCCTCCAGCGCGCCGTGCCCCTGGGAAAGGACTGCTTCTCCAAGGGGCGCATCGAGACCAGAACCATCAACTTAGCCATCGAGGTCCTGCGCGGCTACCAGCAGATCATGGGGCCGTACGCCATCCATACCTTCCGGGCGGTCGCCACCAGCGCGGTGCGCGAGGCGGCGAACCAGGAGCTCTTCCTCGACCGCGTCTACATGGCGACCGGCATCGCCGTGGAGGTGATCACCGCGGCCGAGGAGGACCGGCTGCTCTACGCCGCCGTGCGCGAGGCGTTCCGGGCCGACCACCTCCAGGCCGACGCGGACGCCCTCATCGTCGAGCAGGGGGCCGGCAGCCTGGAAATCGCCATGACCCGCGGCGCCGAAATCGTCTCGGCGAGCGCCTACCCGCTGGGCACCATCCGTCTGGCCAATGCCGTGAGCGCGGAGCATCGCAGCACCCCCGAGAGCCTGGAGCTGATGAAGCGCTACCTGGGCTCGTCCATCGACGAAATCGAGCACACGTTCCCGCTCGACCAGACCCAGAGCTTCATCGTCGTGGGTGCCGACGCCCGGTTCGCCGCCGAGCGGCTGCGCAAGGGTGAGGGCGGGAAGCGCGTGCGCTCGCTCTCCCGGGACGAGTTCCTCCGCTTCGCCCGAGAGACCGCGCGGCTGCGCCCCGAGCAGATCGCCCGGAAGTACCGCTTGGCGGTGGAGGAGTGCGAGTCGGTCTCCCCCGCCCTGCTCACCTACTCCGAGCTCCTCAAGCGCTGCCCGGCGCAGGAGGTGCTGGTCCCCGACGTCAGCATGCGCGACGGGCTGCTCCTCGACCTCATCGCCGAGACCACCGGCCGGCGCCTCACGGAGATCGACGCGCAGGTCTATGCCTCGGCCGAGAACATCGGCCGCCGCTACCAGTTCGACGAGCCGCACGCCCACCACGTGGCCGACACGGCCCGCGTCCTGTTCGACGCCCTGGCTTCCGAGCACGGCCTGGGCCGCCGGGAGCGGCGCCTGCTCCGGGTGGCGGCGCTGCTCCACGACATCGGCCTCTTCATCTCCACCAACTCGCACCACAAGCACACCGAGTACATCATCGGCGCCTCGGACATCTTCGGGGTTCGAGCGGAGGATCGCGCCATCGTGGCCTGCGTCGCCCGCTACCACCGCCGCGGGCTCCCCGTGACCACCCACGTCGGCTACGCCGCGCTCACCCGGGCCGACCGCGCCATCGTCTCCAAGCTCGCCGCCCTGCTGCGCATCGCCGACGCGCTCGACCGCAGCCACTCGCAGCGCGTGGAGCTCGCCTCCTGCGAGCTGAAGGCCGACGAGCTCGTCCTGGGCCTCAGGTCCACCGAGGACCTGGCGCTCGAGCGGATGGCCATGCGGACCAAGGGCGACCTGTTCGAAGAGGTGTTCGGCCGCCGCGTCGTGCTGCAGTTCGAGGACAGCGGCCACCGTTAGCCCTCGCCCCCTCCACGCCTCCTTAACGCCCAACGAGAGCCGCCATGCCGCGCCCGAAGTCCGCCCGAGCCCGCCCGCAGCGCGAACCGGTCCCCAAGGCCGCGCGGCACGGCCCGTTCATCAATCGCGAGGTGAGCTGGCTGGAGTTCAACAACCGCGTGCTCGCCGAGGGGCTCAACCCCGACAACCCGCTCCTGGAGCGGCTCGCCTTCCTGTCCATCGTCAGCTCCAACCTCGACGAATTCTTCATGGTGAGGGTCGGCGGCTTGAAGCAGCTCGCGCGCGAGGGCGTGGAGAAGCGCTGTCCGGCGGGCATGACCCCGCTCGAGCAGCTCTCGGAGATCAGCCGGCGAACCCGGGCGATGGTCGAGGAGCAGTACCGCTGCCTGAACAAGGAGCTCCTTCCGGCGCTCGCCAAGCGGCAGGTCGTGCGCCTGCGGCCCGAGGGGATGGACCGCCGCGAGCTGGCGGTTGCCGAGCGCTACTTCCGCGACGGCATCTTCTCGGCGCTCACGCCCATCTCGCTCGAGGACCTGGCGCGCGGCCCGCGGATCTCGGGCCTGACCCTGCACCTCGCGGTGCGCCTCAAGCGCTCGGGCTCGCGCGGGCGAAAGCCGCAGGTGCGGCTGGGCGCCGTGCCGCTGCCGCGCTCGTGGTCCCGCTTCTTCCAGCTCCCGGCCGAGAGCGGCTACCGCTATCTGCTCTTCGAGGACCTGGTCCGCCACTGGGCCGATCGGCTCTTCAAGGGCTACGAGGTCCTGGAGTCGGCGGCGTTCCGCATCACGCGCAACGCCGACCTGGAGGTGGGCGACGAGGACGCCGGCGACATCCTGGTGGCCATGGAGGGGGTGCTGCGCGCCCGCAAGCTCGCGGCCCCGGTGCGGCTGGAGGTCGAGGCGGGCGCCTCGGAGGAGCTCACCGGGCGGCTGGTCGAGCTCTTCGGGGTCGAGCCCAACCAGGACCTGTACCGCATCACCGGGCCGCTGGACCTGAAGCCGTTCCTGCGCCTCGCCTCGCCGGTGGACGCCGCCGCGGACCTGCACTACCCGCCGTTCGAGCCCCAACCGGTGCCCGCGTTCGACGAGGCCGAGTCGCTCTGGGACGTGATCCGCGAGAAAGACGTGCTCGCCCACCTGCCGTACGAGTCGTTCACGCCGGTCATCGACCTCTTGCGGTCGGCAGCCGAGGACCCGAACGTCCTGGCCATCAAGCAGACGCTCTACCGCACGAGCCCCGAGTCGCCCATCATCGCCGCGCTGGAGCAGGCGGCGCTGGCCGGCAAGCAGGTGACCGTGCTGGTGGAGCTCAAGGCCCGCTTCGACGAGGCGCGCAACATCACCTGGGCCAAGCGGCTCACCGAGGCCGGCGCGCAGGTCATCTACGGTGTCGTGGGGCTCAAGACCCACGGAAAGATCTTGCTCATCGTGCGTCGCGAGGCGGACGGCACGCGGCGGTACGTGCACCTCTCCACCGGCAACTACAACGACGTGACCGCGCGCCGCTACGAGGACCTGGCGCTGTATACGTCGAGCTCCGACTTCGGCGCGGACGCGTCGAACTTCTTCAACGCCGTGACCGGCTACAGCGAGCCGCGCGACTGGCGCTGCCTCGCCATCGCGCCGGGCGGCATCCGCGAACGGCTGGGCGAGCTCATCGACCGCGAGGTGGAGCGCGCGAGCGCTGCCCAGCCCGGGCTCATCCAGCTCAAGATGAACTCGCTCGCGGACCCCAAGATGATCGAGCGGCTCTACCGCGCCTCGCAGCGCGGAGTGCGGGTGCGCCTGTGCGTGCGCGGCATCTGCTGCCTGCGGCCCGGCGTTCCGGGCCTCTCGGAGAACATCGAGGTCTTGAGCCTGGTCGATCGCTTCCTGGAGCACAGCCGCATCTACTTCTTCCGGAACGGCGGGGACGAGGAGGTCTACCTCTCCAGCGCGGACTTCATGGGCCGCAACCTCGACCGGCGCCTGGAGTTCCTCTTCCCGTTGCGCGACGAGGCCGTCCGCAAGCGCGCCGTCTCCGTGCTGCAGACCGTCTTCGCCGACAACCAGCGCGCCTTTCGTCTCCAACCGGACGGCTCCTACGAGCGGGTCGCGGGCGAGCCCCGCGCAGAGCCCGTCCGAGCCCAGCTCGCCTTCATGCAGGAGGCCGTGGCCGCGGGCGAAGCGGCGACGCTCCGCCGGCTGTCGACCTTCCGCCCGCTGGGCCCGGGCATGGCACCCGGGGTCAAATAGTCCCTGAGCGAGGAAATCTTGCGCAGGATGGCAAAGACTTCAGGCTTCAGACCCCGGGCCCAAGGAACTGCAGCACCCAGAGCCTGAGGTCTGGGGCCTGAGGCAACCCTCGTTGGTTCGCGTGCTCGGCCGGGTTAGGCATTTGCCAGCCAGGTCCGCGCCCGTCCAGGACAAGCAGCCGAAGGGCCCGTTAGGACCTCTCGAGAGAGCGCGCGGCGAACCGCCGCGGGCGCTCTCGGAACAGCTTGCGAGCTCGCGGCAGCTCTCGCTCGAACAGCGCTGCGACCCGGGCGTCGACGGCGCGCGCCAGGCGCTGGCTCTGGGGCGCGTCGAAACCGTCGCTCGCGAAGGCAAAACGGCTCAGGGCGATGAGGTCCGTCGCTGCTCCCAGCCTCTGGGCCAGGGACGCAAGCCCGCGGTGCTCTCGCCGCGGAGGCCAATCGCCCACCGCCTCGAAGAGCTCCAGCTGGTACCGCAGCTCCTTGACCCGCTTTCGGAAGACGTGGACGTCGGCGCCCTGGCCGCTGCGCTCGGCCGCCTCCAGCGACTCGCGGGCCCGCCGGTAGCTCTTGCGCAGGCCGCTCGAGAGGTCGGACCAGCTCACGTCGCGCGGGAGGGCGCGAAAGAAGCGCTCAGGGAGCGCTCGGAGCGCCCAGGCGCCGCGCCGGAGCACCTCCTGCTCGGCTCCCTCGCGCGGCTGCCGTTTGGCCATGGCCTCCTGCGCTGCCCCGGCCACAGAGCGGCCCCGCGCGTCCTTGCCCAAAGGAAGGCGCTGCAGGGCCTCCCGCAGCACGTGGACGTCTCGCACGGCGGAGGTCTCGGCCACTGCCCTTCGAAGCTCGGCGTTCAGGGACCGATACCCGCTGTACGGCAAGACGGGTCGCGAGAGCCGCAAGAGTGCGCGCGCCCGCCGCACGGCTTTGCGGTACTCGTGGACGGCCTCGACGGGGTCGCCGCCGGAGAGATTGGCCCGGGACCGCGCGTAGCCGATGACGCCGGCGAAGGCGGCACCGAGACCTGCGCGCAGAGGGAGTCGGTCGTCCAGCACCAGCGCCCCGGGGTGGGAAGGACTCGCGCCGTTTCCGGTCTGTGACACCGTCTCCATCCGGCCGTAACCTAACCCAAACGATGGTGACCCGCCCAGCCCCCAGGCGTGCACGGCCGCGCGCTCGTCCTTAGGAGGACTTCATGAACCTCTGCCTTCTTCGCCATGGTGTCGCCGAGGAGCGAGCCGAGGGCTCAGACGAGAGCCGGGCGTTGACGCCCCAGGGGGCTCGCCGCGCCCGCGCCGCCGCGAAGGGGCTTTGCGCCCTGAGATTCGAGCCAGACGCGGTCCTCTCCAGCCCTCTGTTGCGCGCGGCCCAGACGGCAAAGATCGCCTGCGAGGAGCTCGGCTTCCCCCTCGAGCGGCTCTCCCTGGCCAGCGCGCTGCGCCCGAGCCGGAGCGCGGCGGAGCTTTTGGAGTTGCTCCCGGCGCTCGGCGCCGAGGACATTCTCTGCGTCGGGCATGCCCCGCAGCTGGACCTGATCCTCGCGCGGGCCGTCGGCGCCGGCGCGCACCCCGTCGCCTCGCTCAAGAAGGCGGGCGCGGCGCTGGTCGAGCTCCCGGCAGGCAAGGTCGGAACGCTCCGCTGGCTGCTCGAGCCGCGAGCGCTGAGGCGGCTGGGGCGCGGCGGGCCGCGGTAGCCTCAAGGCCCCGCGCGAATGGGGAGTCCGAGCGCAGCCGCCCTCGGGGGCTTAGGAATCGCGCAGAAATAGATGCTCCAGATCTCAACGTCCGAGGCGCAAAGGATGGCGAGGCGCGAGGAGGGCGCATGCCAGAGGGCATGTAACCGACGAGCAACGACGCCAGCCGGGATGGATCGGACGTTGAGATGGAGCAGATATTTCGGAGCGATGACTTAGGATTGCCTTTCCCTCGTGCCGCGAGCCCGCCCATGCCCCTCGACGTCGAAGCCATCACTCAACGCCTCCGCGAGTTCCGCGACGCCCGCGACTGGGCGCAGTTTCACAACGCCAAAGACCTGGCGATGGGCCTCTCCATCGAGGCTTCCGAGCTGCTGGAGACCTTTCTGTGGAAGGCGCCCGAGGACGTCGACCGCGGCCGCGTCGAGGAGGAGTTGGCGGACGTCTTCCTCTTCGTCCTGCTCCTGGCCGACAAGTACGGCTTCGACCTGGGAGAGATCGCCCTCGGAAAGATCGCCCGGAACGCCGAGAAATACCCCGTGGAGAAGGCGCGCGGCACCGCGCGGAAGTACGACGAGCTGTGATGGCCCGCGCGCTTCGCGCCAGCGAGGCGGGCCTTCTAGGGGCTCTCCCGAGCCTCGGCCTCGACGTCGAACCGCATCTGCTCGCCGTCCTGGAGCCGAAACGCCTGCTGCCAGATCGCCGCGCCGAGCTTCACCTGGATCCGGTGGCTCCCCTCGAATACCGAGACCGGGCCCCCGAGCGGCGTCGTCCCGACCACCCGCCCATCGATGCGCACCGCGCAGCCGTCGGGAGCCTCCACCGTCACGGCGCCTTTCCCCACCGAAAAGGAGAGCCGGTTGGCGCCGGGCTTCGCCTCGACGGTGCGCACGAGCTGCACGCCTAGGCTGGGTTCGGAGAGCGTCAAGCGGTGGCGCCCGGCCGCGACGGGCGCGGTCACCGGGGCGCGCCCCGCGGCCTGGCCGTCCACGGCGACCAGGAGTGCAGGCGACGTGGCGATCTCCAGCGTCGCGCCCGCGGCCGAGGTCGGAGCCGGCGCGGCGGCGCTCGCCTCTTTCGCCGCGCTCGGGGACGGCAAAGCGGGTGACGCCGGCGAAGGTTCGGGGGGAGCTTCGTCGATCGACGCAGCCGCGAGCTTGGTCGGCGCCGCCGCCTGAGCCAGCGGAGCGGGCGCCTCAAGCTTCGGTCCCGCGCCCATCTTGAGCCAGAGGAGCACCGCCCCCGCCCCCGCGGCCGCCGCCACAGGCAGGAGCGCGATCCACGCCCGCGACCGTCGCTGAGGCGGGCGCTGCGCGTCGCTCTCGGCTCGGGGCGGCTCCGGCGCGGCGGGCTTTGGGGGCTCCGGCACGGCGAGTTTTGGGGGCTCCGCAGCGGCGGCCGTTGGAGGCTCGGGCACAACGGCCGTTGGAGGCTCGGGCGCGGCTGCGGGCGCGAGCTCTGCGACCACGGCGACCGGAGGCGCCGGAAATGCGGGCGAGGGAGCGGCAGGCGCGGCGGCCCGCTCGGCGCTCCACTCCTGAAGCCCGCGATCGAATCTCCCTCTGGCGAGCCGCCCGAGAGTCGTCGCCCTCGAAGGTCTTCGCCAAAAAGGCCGCGAGCTCGGCGCGATCGGCGACGCCGCCCGCCGCCTCTTCGACGGCCTCGCGAAAGGCCTGGACCGTGGCATAGCGGAGGCTGCCCTTCTTCGCCATGGCCTTTCCGATGACGGGCCGCAGCCCCGGGGGCACGAGCGCCGAGTCGAGAAGCGCGGGAGGCTTGCTCACCACCGCCTTGTCGAAGTTCTTTTCCTTCTGGAAGGGCACCTCGCCCGTCAGGGTTTCGTACAACAGCGCGCCCAGGAGGTAGATGTCGGTCTGCAGGCTCACCGCGTCGCGGCCGCCGAGGACCTGCTCGGGGGCGCAGTGCTTGCGCCGGCCCACGACGCGCCGGCCCCCTACCTCCACCGGCGCCACCGCGAGCGCCCCGTAGCCCGAGACCTTCGTCGCCCCGGCATACGAGAGGAACAGGGTCTCCGGCCGCAGGTCGGCGTGGACGAGCGGCGTCCCATCCTCGTTCCCGGCGAGGTGGGCGTATTGGACGCCCAGCGCCGCGTCGAGCACGACCCGCGCCGCCAAGCTCGCGGGCAGGTGCGAGGCCGCATTGAGGACGCGCCGAAGGGACTCGGCGTCGGCGTACTCGACCACCCTCGCCAGCCCCTCCTCGAGCTCGACGAGGCCGTAGACCCGCAGGATGTTCGGGTGCTCCAGCACCGCCGCCCGCGCCGTGTCGCGGCGCAGAAACTCCACCCGCTCCGGCTCGCACAGCACGTCGCCGGGGACCCAGATGAGGGCGCAGGGGCTCGCCGCCGATTCGTCGACGATCCTCAAGCCCAGGAAAGCCCGCGAGCCCTCCTCGGACAAGAGCGGACCCAGTGCTGCGTATCGAATGGCCATGAGGCCGCCGATGCTACAGGGAGTTGGAAGCGGTTTCAAAAGAACCTGCCGCCCGCCCGTTGGAATTGGTGGATTCGGCACACCTCTTATCGGCCGCCCCGAGCGCGCCGATGCAGGGAGTGAGGCAAAGAAAAGCGAGAGGCGCGTCGGTGCGCGTCTCTCGCCGTATCAACGCTCTTCTGTGAGAGGAGGAGGAGCACCGCCCCTAGGCAAGGGCCGTGTGAAGCGCGTTGATGACTCTTTTCAGGTCGGCGTCTGTCATCGCGGGAAACAGCGGAAGACTGATCAGCCTTCGGTAAGCATCCCATGCCCTCGGCGTTTCTTCGGGCGAATACCCGAGCGCCCGATAAGCCGAGAACCCGTTCACCGGGACATAGTGTACCTGCACTCCGAGCCCGAGGGAATGGAGGCGGTCAAATGTCTGCCTTCGCTGGGGATTTGACCCCACTATCCGTATGGGGAAAAGGTGCCATGCGTGAAGTTCCAGGTCGCGGGCCGGCGGGAGCAGAATCCGCGGGTCGCCCCGGAGGGCCTCGAAGTAGCCGCGGGCCAGCGCCCGGCGGCGCGCGAGGAACCGGTCGAGCTTCTTGAGCTGCGATAGCCCCAGGGCGCACTGCACGTCGGTGAGGCGGAAGTTCTGGCCGATCTCCGCGACGTCGTAGAACCAATCGCCCTCGTCCGTCCGGAGCCGCTCGCGGTCGCGGACGATGCCGTGGTTGCGGTACTCGCGAGCCCGGCGCGCCAGCCGGTCGCTGTCGGTCAGCACTGCGCCGCCCTCGCCGGTGGTGACGTGCTTGACCGGGTGGAAGCTGAAGACCGTCAGGTCGGCGAGCAATCCGACCGCGCGTCCGCGCAGCGACGCGCCGAGGGCATGCGAAGCGTCCTCGACGACCAGGAGGTCTCTCGCGCGCGCCATCGCCATGAGGTCGTCGATGGCCGCCGGCTCTCCGGCGTAGTCCACCGGGGCGATGACCCGCGTCCTGGGAGTGATCTTCTTCTCCACCTCGGCGGGGTCGATGGTGAGCGTCGCGGGGTCGATGTCGGCGAAGACCGGCCGCGCGCCCAGGAGCACCGCCGCGCTGGCGGTGGCCGCGAAGGTCAGCGGAGTCGTCACGAGCTCTGAGCCCGGCCCCAGCCCGGCGGCCCAGTAGGCGGCCTGCAGCGCCGCGGTGCCGGAGGAGACGGCCACCGCGTGCTTGGCGCCGCATCGCTCGCAGAGCGCGCGCTCGAACCGCTCCACCAGCGGGCCGGTGGTCAGGAAGTCGCCGCGAAGCGCCTCGGCGACGGCGGCGACGTCGTCGTCCTCGATGGTCTGGCGCCCGTAGGGCAAGAGGGCCGTCATGCCGCCTCCCGCTCGCGCGAGAACGCCACGGCCTCGGGGAGGTCGAGATTCCCGATCATGGCGCGGAGCTCGGCCGGAGTGAGCCAGCGGTCGTTGCTGTCGGAGGCGTAGCGGAACCCCTCGGCGCACCGCTTGCCCTGGCGCAGCCAGCGCTCGTGCCGCGCCCAGGGCTCGGAGGGGAGGATGACGAAGCGGTCGTCCATCTCCACGGTGTGGCGCGCGTCGTCTTCGGGGATCATCACCTCGTGCAGCTTCTCGCCCGGACGGATTCCTTTGTGCTCCAACTTCGCGTCGGGCGCGATGGTGCGGGCCACGTCCACCATCCGCATGCTGGGGATCTTGGGGACGAAGACCTCGCCGCCCACCATGTCCTCCAGGCAGCGCAGCACGAAGTCGGCGCCCTGTTGCAGGGTGAGCCAGAACCGCGTCATGCGCTCGTCGGTGATGGGCAGGGCTCCCGTGTGGCGCTTGGACAGGAAGAGCGGGACGACCGAGCCCCGGCTGCCCAGGACGTTGCCGTAGCGCACCACCGCGAACGCCGTCTTGGCGCCGCCGGCGTAGACGTTGCCTCCGACGAAGAGCTTGTCGGAGCAGAGCTTGGTCGCCCCGTAGAGGTTGACCGGGCACGCCGCCTTGTCGGTGGAGAGGGCCATGACCCGCGACACGCCTGCGTCGATGGCCGCGTCGATGATGTTTTGAGCCCCAAGGATATTGGTCTTCACCGCCTCGAAGGGGTTGTACTCCGCCGCCGGCACCTGCTTGAGCGCCGCGGCGTGGATGACGTAGTCCACGCCCTCGAACGCCCGATGGAGCCGCGATGGGTCGCGCACGTCGCCGATGAAGTAGCGCAGGCTCGGGTGGTGGTCGAGGCGGGGGTCCTCTTGCATCTCGAACTGCTTGAGCTCGTCGCGGCTGAAGACGATGACCCGCCGGGCGCAGTGCCGCTCCAGCATCGTGCGCACGAAGCACCGGCCGAAGGACCCCGTCCCTCCCGTCACCAGCACCGTCTTTCCGTCGAAGAAGCCCATCGTGCCCATCCTCGAGCGAGCGTCGCCCGCGCTGCGGCTGGGGAGGGGCTTTTCAAGTCGAGTGCCATCCGCGCCGGAGGCCTCCTCGACGCGATAAGTGGTTGAAATCGCGCTTGGCCGCTGCCCCAGGAGGTCCGTCCGGCGTCACCGCCCTGACGGCGGCGAGGAGCCAGAGGGCTGACGCGCCAGGCCCTCTACTTGCCGCGGCGAAAGCGCTCGTTCAACGTCTCGAGGACGCAGGGAGGGACGAGGTCTGCGACGTCGCCGCCGAAGGAGGCGACCTCGCGCACCAGGCGAGACGAAATGTAGAAGTAGTCCTCGCCGGTCATGATGAAGACCGTCTCGATGTCCCGGGCGAGCTTCCGGTTCATGTTCGCCATCTGGAACTCGTACTCGAAGTCCGAGACCGCGCGCAGGCCCCGCATGACCGCGAACACGTTCCGGCGGCGGGCGTAGTCGACCAGGAGCCCCTCGAACGCGTCGACCTCGACGCGGGGGTCGTTCTCCACGGACTGGGCGATGAGCCGCTTGCGCTCCTCGACCGAGAAGAGCGGGCTCTTCTTCGGGTTGTGGGCGATGGCGACGATGACCTGATCGAATATCCGAAGGGCGCGGTGAATGAGCGAGACGTGCCCGTTGGTCGGCGGATTGAACGATCCCGGATAGATGACAACGTGCTTGGCCATGGGGGCGCTACTCTTCCCACCGCGCTCCGGGTGCGTCAAGGGCGCTTCGCCGCCGCGCCCGGAGCCGTCCGCGGCGAAGAACGACACCGCGGTATCTCCGAATTGCCGGGCGTCGACGAGCGACAGCCCCGCCAACCGCGAAGGCGCTTCCTGGCGCCGGTCGTGCTCGACGACCAGGCGCCCTCCTGGGACCAACAGATTCATCCGCGCCACCAGCTCCACGACCTCCGCCGGGCCCGCCGCGGCGTACGGCGGGTCGGCGAAGACCAGGTCGAACGGCTCGTGCGCCAGCGGCCCCAGGGTCTTCTCCGAAACCGAACCGGCGACGATGCGGACGCGCGGCTCCATCGCCAGGGCGCGGGCGTTCTCCCGGCACAGGGCGACGGACTCCTTGCCGCTGTCCACCAGGACCGCCCGCGCGGCGCCGCGCGAGATGGCCTCGAGCGCGAGCGCGCCGGTGCCGGCGTACAGGTCCAGCACCGAGAGCCCCTCGAGCCACTGGCCCAGGATGTTGAAGATGGACTCGCGGACGCGGTCGGCCGTGGGGCGCAGCCCGCTTCCCTTTGGCCCCTTGAGCGCCCTCCCGCGCGCGCTGCCGGCAACGATGCGCATGGTCGTTCAGCCGCCCTCGCCGCGCTTTGCCAAGGCCTGGGCGGCCGCGGCGCCGCTCCCGGCGCAGCCCCAGGCGAGGAGCGCCTCCTTGGCCTCGTAGTAGGCGTGCGCCTCCAGCCAGTCGAGGTCGGAGGCGGGGCGCCGGCGCTCCACCAGCGCCTGGAAGGGGCGCGCCAAAGCGACGCGAGGCGCCCGCGCGCCCTCGGGCCTCGGGTCCACGAGCTCGACCGAGCACGGCGCCGCGGCCTGCGTGAGCGCCGCGAGCTGCTCTGGATTGGCGCTGCCCGCGCCCACCGACAGGACGTCGGGCCGAGCGCCTCGCGCCAGGACGGCGCGGAGCCAGGCCGCGACCGCCTCGGCGCCTCCGGAAGGCGCTGTGAGGTCGACCCCGAGCTCGCGCTCCTGAGCCGTGGCGACGACGTCGCCCAGCGCCGCGGCGGCCCATTCCCCGTCGAGCGCCGTGGCGTCGAGCGCCACCTCGGTGAAGCCGGCGTCGACCAGCTGGAACACCGACTCCCGAGCCTTGGCCACCTCGTGCGGGCTCGCCTCGGCCAGGGCGATGGGGCCGCCGCGCAAGAAGAGCGGCTGGGACAACCCGACCTCGGCGGCGGCGGTCGCCACGTCCTGGAAGACCGCCCAGGGACGCGGCCCCTCTCCCAACCCGTGGGCCGCGGCGCCGACCCCCACCGCCGCGTCCAGCTGCCGCGCCGCGCGCAGCACGCCCAGGGCAAAGGGGGCGATGAAGCCCGACGGCAGCGAGAAGCAGACCAGCGCCCCGGGTCGCGGGGCCAGCGCGGCCTGCAGGGGGCGAGCGCTGAGGAGGCAAACGCGCGAGCCGGAGCCCAGGCGGTTCACCGCATTGGTGGGCCGCAGGCGCAGCACGGCGTCGAGGGGGCGCATGGGATTCCGTTGCGCGCCGGCTACTCGCGGCGCGCGAAGGCCTCGCTCTCGATCTGCAGGGTCGCGTGGTCGATGCCGAACCGCTCGTGCAACAAGCCTCGGGCGGCGGCCAGGATGGCGTCGTGCTCCGCGGTGCCGCCGTCGAGCCGGACGACGAGGTGCGCCGACAGCGCGTGCAGGCTGTGGCTGATGGTCCAGACGTGGAGGTCGTGGACCTCCTGCACCCCGTCGATGGTCTTCATGGCGCCGAACACCTCGACCAGGTCGATGTGCTCGGGCACGGCCTCGAGCAGGACGTGCACCGCCTGCCGGACGAGGCCCACGGCGCCCGCCGCGATGATGGCCGCGATGGCGACGGAGATGATGGGGTCGAGGGCCGTCCAGCCGGTGAGCCAGGCCACGGCCCCGGCCGCGATGACGCCCACCGACGAGAGCGCGTCGCCGGCGACGTGCAGGAAGGCCGCGCGCACGTTCATGCTCTGCGAGCGCGAGAGCAGCACCATGCCGCCGATGTTCACCAGCAAGCCGACGACGGCGATGCCGAGCATGAGCGGAGCATTGAGGGGCCGCGGGCTCGCCAGTCGCTGCCAGGCCTCGTAGGCGATGAGGCCCGCGATGCCGACCAGGGTCAACCCGTTCACCAGCGCCGACAGGATCTCCAGCCGGAAGAAGCCGTAGGTCCGCTTGAGGTCGGCCGGGCGCCCGGCGAACCAGAGGGCGAGGGCGGCGAGCAGGAGCGCCGCCGCGTCGGTGAGCATGTGGCCGGCGTCCGAGAGGAGCGCCAGAGAGTTGGACCACCAACCGCCGACCGCCTCCGCCACCATCATGAACGCGGTGAGGCCCAACGTGCCCAAGAGCCGCCCCCGGTCGCGCGCCCGCTCGTGCCCGTGGCCGTGCTCGAAGGCGCCGTGAGTGTGCTCGGCGCCTGCCGCGCCGTCGCACTCGTCGCCGCGCGGCACTTCGCACGGGCCGGGGAGGTCGCCGGGGCGAGCGATGGCGGCGGCGCCCGGCTGCTCTGCGTTCTGGCCAGTTCGAATGCTCAAGCTGCCTCGAAGGGTCTCAAGTGACGGTGTCGCTCTCCAACCGGGGTCTCGCCCCGAGCCGGCTTTGGCGAGCCGGCTCTCCGTCCGACTTCACCCAAACTACCAAAGTCTAGAGGTCGAAATGCCCATGGGATCTTCCGCAGGCCTCAGCTCCCGGTCGAGGGGCACGGCGAGCGGTCCGCGGGCGGCGAGGCGGCGCGGGCCCTCTCGCAGGCCTGGCTGACCTTCCGAGCGAGGTCGGCTTGCTCGCCGGCGCGGGCCTTCGATTTTTCCGCCGAATAGGCCGTGGCCAGCTCCCGGAGGAGCGCCGCGTCCTTGGCTCCTTCCGGCTCAGCAACGAGCATTTCGAGCAGCTTCACCGCCACCGCCGGGGTCCCGACCTTGAGAGCAAAAGCGGCGATCTCGCGCGACTCGGCCGGCGTCTCGCCCGTGGCAGACCCCAGGGCCTTGTCGAGCTCGGCGCGGGCCCCCGAGGCATCTCGGGCGGCCACTGCCAGGCGCCCCAAAGCCAGGTGGGGTCCGGACCGCTCCTGGACCTTGAGGCTGCTCTCGAAAGCGGCCTTCGCGGCCTCCAGGCGCCCGAGCTTGACTTCGATCTCCCCGACAACCTCCCAGGCGAACGGATCCTTGGGACCCAACTTGGCGGCCTCCTGAAAGGCGTCCCTGGCTCCGGACAGGTCCCCCACCCGAACCAGCGCCTCGCCGATTTGATTGTAGGCGTCGGCGTCGGGGCGGACCGCGACCGCGCGCCGCAATGCCGCCACCGCCTCGGCCCAGCGCTGCTGCCGCGAGCGGATTTGCCCGATGAGGACGAGGTCCTTGGGGCTGCCGGCGGGGTCGGCGGCCGCCGTCCGCTCTAGGACCGCCGCGGCCTCGTCGTCGCGCTTGGCCTCGAGCAGCGCCTCGACCTCTTCGCGGGGCGCGGTCAGGTCGCCCGGCATCAGCTCCTGCGCCTTCCGGTAGGCCTCCACGGCCTCGCTGGGGCGCCCGGAGTTGATGAGGCACCGGCCCAACCGCATCCACGAGAGTCGCTTGGCGGGCTCGAGCTTGACGGCCTCGCGAAAGGCGTCTACCGCTTCCCCGAAGCGCGCCTGGGAGAGCAGCGCGTCGCCGAGCGCGTGCCACGCTTTGGCCGAGGGCGAGAGGCGAAGCGATTGCCGCAAGTG
This sequence comes from uncultured delta proteobacterium, assembly GCA_963772225.1. Lineage (GTDB taxonomy): Bacteria > Myxococcota > Myxococcia > Myxococcales > UBA5297 > CAVYWD01. The sequence goes on from CAVYWD010000002.1 coordinate 1,009,663, forward strand.
CTCGGCCGCCTCCCCAAACTTCCCCTCGAGGAACTCCTGCTGGCCCGCCAGATAAAGGGACTCGTGAGACTTGGGGTCGAGGGTGATCCGATCTCTCAGCCCCGACTCGGGGCTCGGCCGGACGAACCCGCCGTCGCCCGAACGCTGGGGAACCGGCGGGAGGCTCGGGCTCTGATTGGCCCCCGGGGGCTGGCCGCGGCAACCGGCCAGCAGAAGCGCGGCGACGGCGGCCGCGCGTCCAAACGCCATGGGGACCTTCCTCGAATGAATTCGCATTGGGCGCAAGACGAAAGAGCGCCCCCGGTCGCGGGGCCGGGGGCGCTCGGGGAAGATGGAGTGAGCGGAAAACTGCTAGCAGTTGAAGATTCGCTTCAGGTCCGACTCGATCTCCGCTTCATCGCATTCCTTGGCGAGGCTGAGCTCCTTGATGAGGAGCGAGCGCGCCGTGTCGAGCATCTTGCGCTCGCCGAAGGAGAGATCTTTGTCGCCCTTGAGCAGATACAGGTCGCGCAGAACCGAGGCGATCTCGAAGACGCTGCCCGTCTTGATCTTCTCCATGTACTCGCGATACCGGCGGTTCCAGGTCGTGGAGTCGACCGAAATGTCCTTCTCTTTCAGGATGGTATAGACTTGCCTGACGGCGTGCTCATCGATGATCTCGCGCAGACCGACCTGATTCACCTTGTTGATGGGAATCATGATCTTCATGCCATTGTCGAGAATCTTCAGAACGTAGAACGACTGCCGCTGGCCGGCGACCTCCTTGTGCTCGATGCCCATCACTTCGCCAACGCCTTGGCCTGGATACACAGCCTTGTCGCCCACCTTGAACGCCGTCTGCACTTGGTCCAACTCCTTTGGTGAGGTGGAGATTTTTGAGACCATAACACGATTTTGGGACATTTTCAAACCCAACTTGACCGCCGCGCGACGAGCCAACTAAGATCGGGCCACGGTTCACTGTACGCTCGATTATTGACAGTTATTCCTGATGGACAGCCTGCCGCCCACTGGGGGGTGTGAGCGGTTGGTGGCTTGGAGGCAGGCCTTCATTCATTTGGGGGCCTGGGGGGGGGGACATCGCCGTGGAGGGGGTCTGGTCCCACCTGGGCCGGAGGCCTTTGCTGGGTGCCGCCGCCCTCATGGCGCTCGGCATTGAATGCGCTCAGGTTCGCGGCGCCGAGGGCTGGGTGTCGGCCGCTTCAGCGGCGGCTATTCTGCTGGCCAGCGCCGCGGCGAGCCGCCGCTTCCCTGGCTTTGCGGCTCTCGGAGCGATGCTGGCATTCGCCTTGGCCGGGTATGGCTCCGCGGCCTTGCGGCAGGGGTGGGTCGCCCCGGTCTTGGACGGCAGGCCCACGCTGCTCGAGGGCGAGGTCGAAGGCCTGCCGCGAACGGCCGCCGGGCGTACCCACTTCTCGGTCGCCGTCGATTCCACTCTGCAGCCATCCGGGTGGATGCCAGCGCGCTTCTCGGCCCACGTTTCAGCCGGAACGCTCGACCTGCTCCCCGGCGATCGAGTCCGACTCCGGGCGCAGCTGCTCCCTCCCCCGCGCGCCCTGAACCCGGGCGGGCTCGACGTGGCAGCCCGCTCCCGCCCCCAGGGCGTCCTGGCCATGGGCTCGGTGATTGAGCAGCAGATCGCCGTCATCGGGCCCCCTGCCCTCGCCCAGCCGCAGCTTCAGCGCCTTCGCTCGGACTATCGGGCGCTCGCCGAGGACGCGGTCGGCGACGCGCAGGCTGCGGCGCTCATCCGCTCGCTGGCCATCGGCGACCGCGCCGACCTCTCCCCCTCAGTGAACGACGACTTCAACGCCAGCGGCCTGGCTCACATCCTCTCCGTCTCGGGGCTGCACATCGCCGTCGTGGCCGCGGGGCTCTACCGGGCGCTGCGCTGGCTGCTCACCCGGTCGGAGCGCGTCGCCCTCGCCTGCGACCCGCGGGCGGCGGCCAGCCTCGCTTCCATCCCCGCGACCTGGCTCTACGCGCTCGTCACCGGAGGGGAGGTCCCCGCGGTGCGCTCGGCCCTGATGGCGTCGGCGCTATTCCTCGCCCGGGCCATCGGCCGCGACGGCGACGCGCCCAGCGCGCTCGCCCTGGCCCTCATCGCGGTGCTTACCTGGGACCCCGCCTCGCTGCAGTCCATCTCCTTTCAGCTCTCCTTCGGCGCCGTCGCAGGGCTGATGCTGCTCACCTCGCCGCTGCGCGAGCTCGTCCCCATCCGCCGGCCCGACGCCGGCCGCGACCCGCGCTGGCGGTCCTTCCTGGAGGCCGGCCTGTCGAGCGCCGCGGGCTCCCTGGCCGCCTCCCTCGCCACCGCGCCCCTGGTCGCGGGCACCTTCCAGCGCGCCTCGGTGGTCGCCGTGCTCTCGAACCTGGTGGCGCTCCCGGTGGCGTCGGGGCTCACCGCTCTGGCCGCCGCCTCGGCGGTCGCCCTCCCCGCGTCGCGCGACCTGGCCGCCGCGCTGCTGTGTCTGAGCGACCCGCTGGCGCGCCTGCTGCTCGCGGTGTCACGACTCTTCGGCGAGCTGCCCTACGCGTCGCTGCGCGTCCCCGCCCCTTCCGCGCTCTTCACGGCGGCGTGGTACGCGGGGCTCGTCGCGCTCGCCGCCGCGCGCTCGCGCCCTCGTACCGCCCGGCGCCTGGGAGCCGGCGCCGGAGCGACCTTGTTGGCGCTGGCCCTGCGGCAGGCGGTAGCCCCACTCCTCCAAACCGGCCTCACGGTCACCTTCCTCGCCGTGGGGCAAGGCGACAGCGCCCTGGTTCAGCTCCCCGGAGGGAAGGCCCTTCTCATCGACGCCGGGGGCGACCCGTCTGGGCGCGTCGACGTGGGCGAGCGGACGGTCGTGCCGGCGCTCATCGAGCTGGGCGCCCAGTCCCTGGAGGGCATGATCCTCTCCCACCCGCACCCAGACCACGGCGGCGGGATGTTCGCCGTCCTGAACCAGCTCCGGGTGCGCGAGCTCTGGCTCGCCCGGGCGGCCGAGCCCGAGGGCCTCATCAACGCCCTGCGCGCCGAGGCGGGGCGTCGCGGCACCGCCGTGCGGGAGCTCGCGCGGGGCGATCGCCTCGAATACGGCCCTGTCCGGGTCGAGGTCCTCCACCCGGGCCCCGAGCCCACGGGCGCCTCGGCGAACGACGCGAGCCTGGTGCTGCGAATCAGCCTGGGCGAGGTGGCGTTCCTGTTCACAGGCGACGTGGAAGCCGAAGGCGAGCAAGCCCTCTCGAGCGAGCGCCTGCAGGCCCAGGTGCTCAAGGTGCCGCACCACGGCAGCCGGACCAGCTCCTCGCCCGCCTTCGTCGAGCGCGTCGGGCCGCGGCACGTGGTGTTCTGCGTGGGCGGCCGGAACCGGTTCGGCTTCCCCATGCCTGAGGTGGTCGAGCGGTACCGCGCGCTCGGCTGCCAGCTCCACCGCACAGATCAGGACGGCGCGGTGACGTTTCGCACCGACGGCCACGCCTTGGAGGTCGAGCACTTCGTCCCATAGGTTGCGTCGCCCGCGGGCCGTCCCTAACGAGGTGGATGGCCATGACCCTCGACGAGCTCGACCTCCGCCAGCTCGCGGCGCAGTTGAGCGAGCGAATACCTCCTGGGCAGCCGGTCGGCTACTTGCGGGGGAAGTCGGCCCTGCGCGATCTGCTGGAGGAGCAGGTGGGCTGCTCCGCGCTGGAGGCCGAGGAGCTCGTGGACACGCTCGAATCCCGCGGGTATCTGAAGTTCGAGGGCGACCCCGCGGCCCGCTCCCAGGCCTATGCGCACTGGTCCATCGACCCGAGCGCCGAGGTCGGCGGGGACTGAGAGCCGCGTCAGGGCGCGAACTCGAGGTTCCCGAAGCGCGGCAGATGGTGGAAGTCGCCAACCAGCGGCGGGGAGAAGGCCGAACCCTCGTTGACCGCGCGACTGGAGTGCCACTCTAGGCGGTAGAGGTTGAAGCGCCACCGGTCGCCCGCGCGAGGCGGCCAGCGGGGCACCTTGGACAGGTTCGCCACGGGGATCTTCATCTCGGCGGTCCAGCCCTGGTCCTTGTCGCGCGGGTCGTTCAGAGTCCCCAGCACCTTGACCGCGGTGGTCATGCCCGAGCTCCAGCCCAGGTCCATGCCCTGCCGGCGCTCAGGGAAGAAGGCGTCGAAGACCACGTTCTTCGGGGAGAGCTCCAGCTCGTTGTAGGTGCGGCCGTCCCCGTCTGCGTCGATGAAGATTTCGACCGCCTCCTCCTGGTAGAGCGGGTCGTCGTGCTTCTCGAGCTTGGCCCAGACGTCGTCGTCCTCGACGTCCCACCCCACGTACAGCGCCTCGTCGTCCCAGGTGAGCCGAGCCTGGGTGCGAAAGCGCGCCGGGCCGCCGTCGGTCGAGCGCGCGAACGAAGGCGTGCTCTCGACGCCGCGCCAGCCCTCGTCGGAGAGGTCGCCGTCGATGGCGATGGGCCCCTTGCGCCGCGGGGCGCGGTAGGTCGGCAGGGCGCTCGCTTCGCCTCCGATCTTCAGGCGGAACGCGGGGATCCGATTGTTGCCGTCGTGCGCCGCCCGCTCGTCCACCGGCAGGCGGTCGTCGAACCGGTAGAAGCCGATGGACCCGACCAGCTCGCCTGGAGCGTCGGCGGGCACGCGAAAGGCATATTCGTCCTCGATGATCTGCCCCGGGCGCCAGCGGTCCGTCGGGAGCAGCCCCTCGACCGGCACGTGGTCGGCGTTGACCAGGATGCCCGGGGAAGCCGAGCCCTCGACGTGGACGAAGAGCTTCCAGCTCTTGTCGAGCGGTGAGAGGCACTCGAAGTAATGCGAGACGTGGACCTCCGAGCCGCGCGCGGCGGTCTCGGGCCTCACCTGGCTCCCGAGGAAGCGGATCTTTCCGGCGCCCAGGGTGGCGTTGGACGGCTGCCTCAACGCCGGGCGCTCCTTGAGCAGCCTCCGGGCGACCCGCTGTGATTGGTCCGCGCTGATGAGCCGCGGAGGAGGCCCGACGTCCGGGTCGCGGCACGCCACCGCCACCGCCACCAGCGCCAGCGCCCAGCCCGGCCCGCGTCGACTCACGCCCATCGCTTGCCTCCGCCTTTTCGCTCGAAGCGCTGCTCCGCCGCGCGACGCGCCGTCCCGCGGCGGAACACTGCGGCGCCTGCGCGCCCGCTCCTGCGTCTGGGATCGAGCCCGGCACGGTTCTTTCACAGGCCCCGGGCCATGCTCAAGCTCGTTCTCCTGTCCCATCTTACGGGCGAGCGCTCGGAGCACGAGCTCCCGCCGGGCGTTTGGACCGTGGGGGGCGACGAGACGGACGCCCTGCGCGTGCCCGGGCTTCCGCCGGCCGCCCTGCAGATCGAGCCCCACCGCTCGGGAATGATCGCCCACCTCCAGCGCGTCGAGGCCCGCGCCGGCCTGCTCGCGTTGCCGCGGGGCGAGCGGCGGCTCATCCGACGCGGAGAGAGCCTCGCCATCGGCGACCACGAGCTTCGCGTCGAAGCCCTGGCCCAGGGCAGCGGCCCCGAAGGCGCGGCCCTCGTCTGGCTCAATGGGCGAGACTGCGGAAAGCGCGCGCTGCTGCCGGCCGGGCCGACCCTCGTCGGGCGCGGCGAGCGCTGCGCCGCGCGGGTGCGGGACGCCAAGGCCTCCCGCCTTCACGTCACGCTCGTGCTGTCGAACGGAGAGGCGCGCGCAACCGACGAGGGCAGCCGCAACGGCCTCCAGATCAACGGAGTCGCGGTCGAAGGCGAGCAGCGCCTCTTCGGCGGTGAAATCCTGACCCTCGGCACGACGGACCTGGCCTTCGAGGCCGCCCTCCCGCGCGCGGCCGCGCGCAAAGCCCTGGCGCGGCCCTGCGACGAGTGGGCGAGCGTCACCCTCGAGCTCCCGCAGGCGCGCGGGTTCCTCGCCGGCGCTTGCGCCTTCCGGCGCCGAAGTGCCGTTGTCCTCGCCGCCCTCTGCCTGGCGGCGCTCGCGCTTGCGGCCTGGCTCCAGAGCCGCGGCTGAGCTCCTCGAGCGGCGCTGGGTGCGAGGGCAGGTCATCCTTGGCGGGCTGGCCTCTGGGACCGCTGGCCGGGCCCCGTTTTCGCGCTCGGCTCAGGCGCCGAAAGGAGTCTTTACTGGGCGCTCTCCGCGATGCGCTGGCGCGCCCGCTGAACCAAGGCAGGCTGCACGTCCGGCGCGCGCGACGCCTCGTACGCCTGGTAGTAGCGCAGCGCCTCCGAGCGCCTCCCGAGCATGGTCAGCGTCTCGGCCACGCCGAAGACGGGATAAGCCATGGAGCCGTCCAGGCGCATGGCCTGGCCGTAGTCCGCCAGCGCGCGGGAGTAGTCGCCCATGGCGAGGTAGGTGCTGCCGCGGCCCGAGTAGGCCTGGGCGAAGTCCGGCTTCGCGCCAATGGCCCGGTCGAATTCCCTCAGGGCGTCGACGTAGTGGGCGGCGCTGTACGCCTCCAGGGCCTTGGCATAGGCCGCCCTGGCATCGGCCGTCGCGGGCACCCCGGCGGAGGCGGAAGCTGGAGCCGCGGCCGGAGATGGCGATGGAGCCGCGGCCGGAGTTGGCGCGACGAGCGGGGCCGGAGCCGCGGCGACGACTTGGGCCGCGGGGACGGGCTGGCGGGGCGATCGGAACGGCCGCGGTCCCCGCCATCCTCCGCCTCGCCTTCTCGATGTTCTGCTCTGCCGCGGCGCGATTCGCGTCGCTGGTGGGCATGGCGGTGACGCGCTGCCAGAAAGCGATGGCTTGCGGGAAGTACCCGAGGGTCGCATAGGCGACGCCCAGCTCGAAGACCCACTGGACGTTCGTGGGGTCGGCATCGACCGCGTCCTGAAGCGCGAAGAGCGACTCTCGGCTCTTTCCCTGAGAGCGCAGCTCGATTGCCTCGCGGAAGCGCGCGGCCCCAGGCTTGTCGCCGCGATCGGCGTCGCCCGGCGGCGCCGGCTCTTCGGCTCGCGCGGACGGTGCGGTCGCGGCCGGAGGAAGAGCGGCGGCGGGCGCCGGCGGAGCGGCCGGAGATTGGGCCGGCGCCGGAGGGGGCTCGGGATTCGCCGACGGAGTCGGAGTCGGAGTCGGAGTCGGAGTCGGAGTCGGAGTCGGAGTCGGAGTCGGAGTCGGAGTCGGAGTCGGAGTCGGAGCCGGAGCCGGAGCCGAAGTGGGCTGCGGCGCGGCGACAGGGCCCAACTCTTTTCGGAGCTGCGCGGCGGCGGCCTGGGCCTTTGCCACCCGCGCCTGGTTGGCCGGGTCCTGATCGGCCGCGAGATACTGCTCGTACGCCTCGAGCGCGCCGGCCTTGTCGCCCGCAGCCCGAGACGCCTCCGCCAGGCCGTAGAGCGCCGACGGATCGTTCGGCTCCAGCGCTCGGTAGGCCCGGTAGGCCTCGATGGCCTCGGCGTTCCGCCCGAGCTTTCTCAGGGTGGCGGCGAGGTTGTAGTGCGCGAGGGCGAAGTGCGGATCGGCCTTGACCGCCTGGCTGAAGAGCGCGAGGGCCTCCTCGCGCTTGTCCTGCTTGATGAGCAGAAAGCCCACCTGGTTCAGGGCCTCGGCGTACTGCGGCGAGAGCGCCAGCGCGTTGTCGTAGGCCTCGCGCGCGCCCGCGAGGTCGTCGTTCTCCAGCAGCCGGTCGCCGCGCTCCTTCTCGCCGACCGCCTTGGGCGAGGGCGCGGCGGCGAGCGCAACCGCGGCGACCAGGGCAGCGAAGTTCATGGCGTCGTCCCTTCTGGAGCCGGCGGCGAGCCGAGATGGGGCGCCGCGCTCAACGCAGGAAGGGATCGCGGCGGACGAGCATCTGCTCGCGGCCGGCCCCGGAGCTCACCACCGAGACGGGAACCCCTGCCAGCGCCTCGATCCGCTGGACGAACGCCTGCGCGTTGGCCGGGAGGTCCTCGAAACGGCTGAGCTCGCCCAGCGGGCCTTCCCACCCCGGCAGGTCCTCGTAGACGGGCACGGCGGCCTCCAGGTCGTCCACGTCGCTGGGAAGCTGTGCCACCTCGGCGCCCGCGATGCGGTAGCTCACGGCGATGCGCACCATGGGCAGGCCCGCGAGCACGTCGAGCTTGGTGAGGGCGAGCGACGTGATGCCGTTGACGCGCACGGCGTAGCGCAGGACGAGCGCGTCGAGCCAGCCACAGCGCCGCGGCCGTCCCGTCGTCGCGCCGAACTCGCCGCCGGCGGCGCGCAGGCGCTCGCCGAGCGAGTCCTTGAGCTCGGTGGGGAACGGGCCGGCGCCCACGCGGGTCGTGTACGCCTTGGTCACGCCCAGGACGGCGCCGATGGCGGTGGGGCCGACCCCCGTGCCCACCGCCGCATTCCCCGCGACGCAGTTGGAGCTCGTCACGTAGGGGTAGGTCCCATGGTCGACATCGAGGAGCGTGCCCTGTGCGCCTTCGAACAGCACCTTTTTGCCGGCGCGCATGGCGCCGTCCAGGTAGGTGGAGGCGTCGCGCACGTAGGCGCTGAGCTTTTGGCCCAGCGCCAAGTAGTCCGCGGTGATGGCCGTGGCCAGAAGCTCGGGCGGAGGCGTCCCCACCCGCTGCGAGAGCTGCCCGAGCTCGACCTCCACCTCCGGCAGGCGCTCGAGGACCCGCCGCGAGAGCACCTGCGGGCGCAGCAGGTCGCGCATGCGGATGCCCCGGCGCGCCACCTTGTCCTCGTATGCCGGGCCGATGCCGCGCCCCGTGGTGCCGATGGCCTTGCCCCCGCTCGCCTTCTCGCGGAGCGCGTCGAGGAGCTTGTGCCACGGCATGATCACGTGGGCGTTCTCGCTGATGAGCAGCGAGGCGTCGTCGGCCAGGCCGCCCTCGGCCTTGACCCGGCCAATCTCCTCGACCAGCACGGCCGGGTCGATGACCACTCCGTTGCCGATGACGCACGCCTTGCCCGGGTGCAGGACGCCGGACGGCAGCAGGTGCAGGACCGTTTTCTTGCCGTCGACCACGACCGTATGGCCGGCGTTGGCGCCGCCCTGGTAGCGCGCCACGATATCCGCTCGGATCGTAAGCGCGTCGACGATTTTACCCTTCCCTTCGTCGCCCCACTGCGCTCCGACGATGACCAGGTTCGACATTTCACCCTCGAATGGTGGGGCCGCCGCGCTAGGACCCCGTGGTGCTCGTGCTGATGGCGCGGCCTTGAGCTCGAAAGAGCGGGCAATCCTACAACAGGGCGCTCGGGTTGGACTTCCTCGTTTTCCTAAGCCCCGCAGAATCGGGCGTAGCCGCAGTGGAGCGCTCGGCAGCGCGCGGGCGGAAGCCGACTCGGCGCGGCCGCGCCCGGCCCCGAGAGGGCGCGCGAAGCGAGCGCCTGCACCGCCCACTTGAGCGCGGCCTGGCTTTCGGCCGCCGGCGCCGACAGCTCGCGCGCCGCGCCATCCTCCAGAAAACCCAGGACGCCTCGGGTCGGCACCTGCGCGGGGAACAGCGCCCGGGCGACCGAGGTGAGCCAGGCGAGCCACAGCGCCGCCCCCCCGGCGTCCGCCGAAGCGGACGCGAGCGCCCAGACGCCCACCGCGACGGCGGAGCCGTCGGCGAGCACGGCCAGGAGGTCCAGCGTTCCCCTCACCAGCGCCGCGCCTCCGTCGACGGGGACCTTCAGCGCCGCCGGAACCGAGCGCCAGACGCGCGCCCCGCCCGAAGGAGCGAGCCCGCGAAACGGCGCCGACTGGAGAAGCTCGCCCCAGGGCCCGCTCCAGTCCTCGGGAGGCGCCCCGGCGCCCTCGCGCGCGAGCGGCCGCGGCGACGGCTCGGCGAGGCCCGCGGCCCAGCGCAGGTGATACCGGCGGGGGCAGCTCGCGTGATCCAGCACTTGAGGCAGGGACAGCGCCAGCGCCTCGCTTTGCAGGCGCAGCGCGGGGGCCGCGGCCGCGGGCGACGCGGCGGCCGATGCCGCAGGCGTGGGCTCGAGCGGGGGCGCCGGCGACTCCAGAGGCGCCGCTCGCGAGACCGGCCGGAGGGTGAGCAGGCGCGACTCGCCGCCCGCCGCGGCGAAGACGTCCAGGTGATCGCGCCAGGTGCCGCTCTTGCGCGCGGCGTCGCCGCTGAGCACGAGCAGGTCGCGGGCCCGCGTGGCCGCCACGTAGAAGAGCCGCTCCGACTCGGCGGCCTGGCGCGACGCGAGGGCCTCGCCGACGCGGGCCGACGCGCGGGTGGCCAGCGCGCGCCCGTCCTCTCCGAGCGGCCGGACGCAGAGCCCGAGGGCGCGGTCGTAGAGCACCGAGTCGCGGGCCGAAGGCGGCGGGGCGGCGCACTCCGGCACGAAGACGACCGGGAACTCCAGGCCCTTGGATTGGTGGATGGTCATCAGGCGCACGGCGAGCGGGTCGCTCTCGTCCAGCACCTGCGCCTGGGCTTCGCGCGCCTGGAGCGCGGCCAGCTCCTCGAGCCTCCGGGCGGCCGACCAGGGATCCGGCGGGTCGACCCGACGGGCCCACTCGACCAGCTTTCGGGCGTTGGCCGCGCGCTGCTCGCCCTCGAGGCCGGCGGCCAGGACCGCGTCGAAATCCAACCCGGCGATGGCCATCTCCAACGTCCGCCACACCGGCATCCGGGCGCTCGCCGGCCGCAGCCACGACCACAGGGCGAGGAAGCGCTCGACCCGCGCTCGCTCCGGCGCCTCCACGGGCGAGAGGTCCTCGGCGAGCTTCCCCAGCGAGAAGCGCCGCTCCAGCGCCAGGCGGCCGAGTGAGACGTCCGAGAGGCCGACCAGGGGAGAGCGCAGGACGCAGGCGAGCGCGAATCGGTCGGACGGGTGGCCCAGCAGCCCCAGGAGCGCCCGCAGGTCCAAGATCTCTGGCGCCCGGAAGAACCCGCTCCCGCGGATGACGACGTGGGGGATGGCGCGCGCCGCGAGCGCTCGGCGAAAGAGGTGGAGATGGGTGAAGCGTCGGAAGAGCACCGCGAGGTCGCGCCCCTGAGCCGCCCGGAGCTCTTCTCCGACCCGGTCGCGCCCGACGACGCCAGGAGCCCCCGGCGCGAGCAGAGACGCGATGCGCTCGGCCACCGCCTCCGCCTCCAGCGCGCGGCGCTCGTCGCCGGTACCGCCCTCGGTGACGAGCAGCTCGGCGCAGGGCCCGGGCGGGCCCGCGGGACGCCAGGCCGTCAGGTCGTCGCGCTCGGGCGCGTAGCCGACCCGCCACGGAGGAATCTTCGGCGAGGGTGACAGCACCTGGGCGAAGAGCGCGTTGAAGAGCGAGAGGAGCGCGGGGCGCGAGCGGCGGTTCTGCCGCAGGAACTCCACCCGCCCCTCCCCCGCCTCGAGGCGCGCCGCGAGCGCGCCGAAGACCGACACGTCGGCACCGCGAAACTCATAGATGCTCTGCTTGGGGTCGCCCACGCAGGCGAGGAGACCCGGCTCGAGCGGCAGCGCGTCGAAGGCGGGGCCGTCCACCGGCCGCGGCGCCCCCTGGCGGCGCTCGCAGAGGAGCGCGAGGAGGTCGAGCTGCAGCCGGTTCGTGTCCTGAAACTCGTCGACGAGGAGGACGCCCAGGCGGTCCTGCTCCTCCCGGCGGAGGGCGCCGTCGGAGCGGAGCAGGTCGCGGGCCGCTCGGATCAAGTCGGCGAAGTCGAGAGCGCCCTGCCGCTCCTTCTCCGCGCGGTAGCGCTCCTCCACCTCTCGCAAGAGGGCGGCCAGGTCTTCCTGAAGCGGGGCGGCCAGGACCTCGGCGCACGCCTCTTCGAAGGTCGAGAGGCACTCGTCGCGCAGGGCCTTGAGCCGCTCCTTGTCGGCGCGCGGCACCGAGCGCAGGTCGATGGAGGACCGCAGCTCGGAGGCGATGGCGAGCGCCCGCCCAGCGCCGTCCGCGCCCAAGCTCTCGAGCTCGCCCAAAAGGTCGGCGGCGCGAGAGCGCAGGAGGTCGAGCCCGCGCTGGGCGGGCCGCGCCAGCTCGGATCGCAGGGCAAAGGTCAGCGCGTCGCGCGCGGGGCCGAAGGGCACCTCGGGCTTTGCGGCCGGCAGGCTCTCCGACGAAAGCCCGTCCTCGCCGAGCTGGGCGCTCAAGCGCCCGAGGACCTCGACGAGCCCCGCGCCGTGCTCGCCCCTCGCGCGCAGGCCGAGCGACCGCAGGAGCCGCTTCGCGCGCTCGAGCCCGGGCCCCTCGCCTTCGAGGTCGCGCAAGACCTTGAGCTCGGCCACACGATCGAAAAGCTCTCGGGCGCCCACCTCGTCGAGCAGGCGGAAGCGCGGGTCGAGGCCGGCCTCCACCGCGCGGCGCCGCAGGAGGTCGGAGCAGAGGGCATGGAAGGTCCCCACGAAGGCGCTGCTCAGGTCCGCGCCCACCTTCGCCCAGAAGGCGAGCGGCGGCGGCCGGACGTCGAACCACGCGAGCGAGGCCAGGAGGTCGGGCTCGTCCGCCTCGCCGTCGGCGAGCGCCCGGACGCGCTGGCGCAGGCGGTCCTTCATCTCCGCCGCGGCCTTCTCGGTGAAAGTCACCGCCGCCAGGCGAGCGGGAGGGATGGGCGTCCGGTCGCGCCGCGCTCCGCCCAAGGCGTGCAGCGCCAGGGAGACCAGGCTGTGCGTCTTGCCGGCGCCGGCCCCGGCGACGAGCGCCAGGTTCTCGGAGAGCGAGAGGTAGGGCTCGGCCTGGCGGGCCTGGGCCGATGCGTCGTCTTGAGGTCTCGCGGGGCTCACTGCGCGCGGCTTGAGGAAGGTCGGAGGCGAAGGCCGAAGAGAGCCCCGAAGTGGGGCGCGCGGCAGCGTACCACGGCCGCGCACCCCGCCTACCGGTCTGCCGAATGTCAGTGCGCGCCCCCGCGACGGCGCTGCGAAATCAGGGGCTCGGGCAGCCAATCCGCTGGGTGCCGATGGCAACGTCGTCGATCCACAGGGTCCGGGCGTCGTCGGCCTGATACGACTCCCAGCCGACGTCGATGCGCTCGAAGGTCGGGGCCGTCCAGGTGAAGCTGGCGCTCTGCTGCGAGCAGCCCTGGCCGGTCCCGTACATGGCCAGGTCAGTGAGCTCCGAGCCGTCGAGCCAGAATTGCATCTTGTTGGCGGCGCCGTTGAAGCGCCATTCGACGCAGGCCCAACGTCCGGTCGGAACGACTTTCTTATCCGAATGCATCCAGCAATCGCTCCCGACTCCCACGGGCGGGCTCTGGTAGAAATCCGGCGTGTCGTAATTGGCCATGAGCTGGCTGCCCACGAACGTACCGCCGTCGGAGATGGGGAGCTGGCCGCCGTATCGATAGACGGAGTGGTAGCTCTGTCCCGGCACGAGCCCGTAGCCGTCGATGAAGGTCCAGTGCACGCTCGTGGATGGGGCCGACTCCAGCCAGGTCATCATCCTCCCGTAGAGGTCGTTTCCGCTCACCGGGAGGTTTCTGGCGTACCCGAGCATGGCCGACCGATATCCGCTGGCGGCTCCGACCGCCACCTTCAGCGAGTGCGAGCCGCTGTGCGCCCGGGTGCTGTCGACCGCGATGGCGCCTTGTGGCGCGTTGGTCAAAGAGACGCTCCAAGGGCTGCCCGGCGCCGCGCCGACCGCGTCGCTTTCGAAGTCGTCGCACACCAGCGCGCCCGAGCATGGGTTCGACGCGCCCGCGTCGGCGCCCGCGCTGGACCCTGCGTCGACCGGCGGCGCTCCCGCGTCCGCGCCCGAATGCCTCGCATCGCCCGCGGGCTCGGCGCTCGCGTCCGCGCGTACGGCAACGCCGCCGTCGGCATCAGCTCCCGAGCCTGCAGCAGGCTCGGCAATAACGCAGGCCGACGCGCTGATCGCGAGGGCGACGAGAACGGCGGTACCTGGCACGTGGCGCATCGTGAGCATCGAGTCCTCGAAAGAGCGGGCGCCGCGCTCGAGGCTCGAAAGGGGCTGCCGAGCGCGGGCCAAGGTTCGGTCGCCCGTTAGAGGTGCTTCGCCGCGCTTCGGGTCATGCGGCTGCGCCTTCTTCACGAAGAGGCCTCGAATTCGGGATTTGAGGCTTCGCTCAGAATCCATTTCACTCATCCCCAATGGGTGGGTGAGCCTTGGCCAGCAGGGCTCCTGCGCCCCAATCAGCCCCGAGCCTGGATTCAAGGATGAGCTCGTGTGGCGGCCCCCGGAATCGTGCGCCGGGATTTATTGCTTCTTGAACGTGTATTCGGGGGTATTCGGTGTTTCGGGGCGCGGGGCGCGGGGCGTTGGGCGCGCTAAACGCCATTGGATATTTTATGAGAAGGCGGCCGCGGCCCTTCGGCGCAGAAAGCTTGAGCGAAAAAAGGGTTTCGCGCATGCATTCGGCAAATTCAGAATTCGACTTCAGTTCGCTGTCGTCAGTGAACTTGACGTCTTCGACCAAGCCGCCCAGGCTTTCGTCCCCAATCACGGACATCTCGAAGATGAGCTTTCCGGATGGCAGGTCCTTCCCTTGGCCCATCTCCTGACATTCGTGAAAGAGCGGCACGAGCTCCCTCATGGCGCTGCTGACCTGCTTCCGGACGTTGCTCTCGTCCTAGGTCCCGTCTTCGGCGGACTTGGTCTGGCCAACTTCGGGCCGACCTTGTCCCGTCGAGCCAGCCGTCTGAGCGAGACTCGCTAGAATTGCCTTCATCAGCTCCCTTCTCTGCTCGGTGTCCCATTTAGAGGCGGGAGCCTCTGCCGGCGGCACGCCGGCGAGGGCGGAAGTTGCAGCTTTCTGGGGCTTGCCCTTGCCGGCAAGGGCGCTCGACTCGTCTTGAACCGGTCTCCTCGGGTCTGGAATCGCGCCGCCTTCGAGATGCTGCGGTCGCATGGAACTCCAGAGAATCGCCGAAACGATTGCCGCCACTCCAGCCGGTGCTCAAGGTCGATCACGTGAGCGTGGTCGGCTCGGGGACCTACGGCGTCTCGCTGCGCGGCAGCGGCGCGTTCACCGCGGACTCGCAGGCGCTGACCGTCTCCGGCTCGGCGAAGGAGGCGATGCGGATCCTCCCGCGGCTCGCCACGAACGTCCCCTCCGGCAGCTACACCGGGAATGCGGTGGACTTGCCAAACATCTTGCCCGCGAGGGCGGCCACCATTCCGAGCGCCATGAACGTGGCGCCGAGCCCGACGACGAAGACCCGCGAGAACACGAACGCTCGCAGCACGCCGGGCTTCTCCTCCTTGCGGCCCGCGACGAAGCTCATCATGAGCGGAATCATCGCGAGCACGCACGGATTCGACGCGGTGAGCATCCCGCCTACGACACGGCGACCAAGGCCAGCCGCAGACTGGTGTGGATGTACTGGCCGGCGTTGCTGACGAATTGGTCGAGCACTCGCTATCCGCTTTTCGCGGCGGCCGTCGTCAGCCAGGTGGCGATCTCCGGCGCCGGGGAGATGCGGCCCGAGCACTTCACCTCGCCGTCGACGACGAGGGCCGGTGTGGTCATGACGCCGTACTTCATGATCTCGTCAATCTTCTCGACCTTCTCGAGCGACGCCTGCAAGCCGGCCTGAGCGATGGCCTTCTCCGCTTCGGCGTAGAGCTTCTTGCACTTGGCGCAGCCGGTTCCGAGCACCTTCACGGGAACGACCTTTCGGTCGTCACCTGCCGGGTCCGGCTGCGCGGGTCGATTGGATTCCAGATTCATGGCGAACTCCTCACAACACGAGGTTGAACACGTACCCGACCACCAGGATCCCGAGAGCAACGATGGCCGCGAAGGTCGCGATGAGCGGTACCTTGAGTACCTTCCGCAGGATGATCATCTCGGGCAGCGACAGCCCGATGACCGACATCATGAACGCGAGCACCGTGCCGAGAGCCGCGCCCTTTCCGAGCAACGCCTGCACGATGGGGATGATGCCAGCGGCATTCGAGTACATCGGCACGCCGATGAGCACCGCGAGCGGCACCGACCACCAGGCGCTCTTGCCCATGATGGAGGCCATGAAGTCCTGGGGCACGTAGCCGTGGATGCCCGCGCCGACCGCGATGCCGCCGAGGACATAGGGCCAGACCTTGCCCACGATGTCCTTCACCGCCTCGCGACCCAGTCGCACCCGCTCGCCCCAGGTCACCGAGGCCTCGCCACCTGCCTGCGCCGCGCCCACCGGCGTCTGGTAGACCCAGCCCTCCACCCAGCGCTCGAGCTTCAGGCGCCCGATCACCCAGCCCGCGGCCATGGCGATGACGAGGCCAGTGCCCAAGTAGAGCGCCGCCACCTTCCAGCCAAACAGGCCGAAGAGCAGCACCAGCGCGACCTCGTTCACCATCGGCGCCGAGATGAGGAACGAGAAGGTCACGCCCAGCGGAACGCCGGTCGTCACGAAGCCGATGAAGAGCGGCACCGCAGAGCAGGAGCAGAACGGGGTCACGACCCCCAGCAGCGAGCCCATCACGTTGCCCACCGTCTCGCGCTTGCCGGCGAGGATGCGGCGCGTCCGCTCCGGAGTGAAAAACGAGCGCACGATGCCGACGCCGAAGACCACGACGGTCAACAGCATCAGGACTTTCGGCGCTTCGTAGACGAAGAACTCGACCGCCGAGGAGAGGTGGTTCCCCGGGGCCATGGAGAAGGCGCCGTAGGTGACCCACTTCGCCAGGGCATCGAGGTGCCGGTAGACCACCCACCAACCAGCGACGCCGACGGCGACCGCGAGCACCTGGACAAGGCGTGCTCGACGAACGGCTGGCGCCTTGACCGCTTCGCTTACCGAAATGCTCTGGTTCTCGTGCGCAATCATCGCTGCCCCAGTCGCTCGCTCACGGCGCGCGAAATCTCGGGAAAGTCCACGAACCCCGCCGTCGGCAAGGACGATGAGCGGTATCGAGCGCATCCGGTAGCGCTCGGCGAGCTGCTCGTTGCTCTCGATGCGAATATCGAGGACATGGTCTTCCAGCCGGTCGCCGAGCTCGCGCGCGGCTTGCACTGCTCGCAGTCGCCCATCCCGAAGCCAGTCCGAGGACCAGCCCTACGAGCCACAGGCGCCTGCCGGGCGCCTTCATCGGCGTGGCTTCGTTGCCTCGATGTCCGCCGATGCCACGTACTTTTCCGCTCCGGAGCCAGGGATCCACTCTGCAATGACAGCGCGGCTCTCCTCCTTCACGTCAATGCGGACCTGCTTGAAGCCAGCGTCCTGGAGGTAGGAGCGAAGATCCTCGACCCTGGCTGCGCCCGCGATGCAGCCAGTGGCGCCGCCGCGTCGCGGACGAGCTTCGGAGGCATCTTCGCGGTCGCGACGACGTCGGAGATCGCCAAACGTCCGCCTGGCTTCAACACCCGGAATGCCTCGCGGAAGACAGCTTCCTTGTCCGGCGAAAGGTTGAGCTCATGGTTCTTCTCCTGTGACGCGTCGGCCCGAGTCGAGCTCGGCGCGCAGCGCTTCGATTCGGCTGCGGATGGCGTCCCGCGCGCTGCGAAATCTCGCCAATCGCGCCTCCGGCGTGACCGTCGGGTCGCCGGTGGCGGGGTCAGGCAGCCCCCAGTGCAGGCGTCGCGCCTCGCCCAGGAACAGCGGGCACTCCTCCTCACCGCACAAAGTGACGACGGTATCGACCTCGGCAGCGGGGATCTCGCCGACGGCCTTCGACCGATGCTGCGAGATGTCGATGCCGATCTCCCTGAGCACTGCGATCGCCTCGGGGCGGACGCTCGTGGGGCGGGAGCCGGCGGACCAGACCTTCACCTCGGACGGCAGCAGCGCGCGGGCGATGCCCTCGGCCATCTGGCTGCGCGCCGAATTGGCGACACAGAGGAAGAGGACGCCGTTCATTGGACTGCCTCCTGGGTGTGGAAGTACTTCCGCCCGAGCCAGAGCGCGACGTTGACCAGGCCGATCATCACCGGCACCTCGACCAGCGGCCCGATGACCGCGGCGAAAGCGGCGCCGTGGTTGAGCGTGAAGGTCGCGACGGCCACCGCGATAGCGAGCTCGAAGTTGTTCGAGGCCGCTGTGAAAGACAGCGTCGTCGCCTGCCCGTAGGTCGCGCCGACCTTCTTCGACATGAAGAAGGAGAGGAAGAACATCACCACGAAGTAGATGAGCAGCGGGATCGCGATGCGGACCACGTCGAGCGGCAGCTCGATGATCTTCTCGCCCTTGAGCGAGAACATCACCACGATGGTGAAGAGCAGCGCGACGAGCGTGATCGGGCTGATCTTCGGGACGAACTTCGTATGGTACCAGTCCTTGCTCTTGGCCTTGATGAGCGCGAACCGCGTGGTCACTCCGGCCAGGAACGGGATGCCGAGGTAGATGAAGACGCTCTTGGCGATCTCGCCAATGGTGATGTTGACCGCCACGCCCTTGAGCCCGATCCAGGTCGGCACGACGGTGATGAAGACGTAGGCGTAGACCGAGAAGAAGAGCACCTGGAAGATGGAGTTGAACGCCACCAATCCTGCGCAGTACTCGTTGTCGCCCTTGGCAAGGTCATTCCAGACGATGACCATGGCAATGCAGCGGGCGAGGCCGATCATGATGAGCCCGACCCTGTACTCGGGCTTGTCGTGCAGGAATGTGGCCGCCAGGCCGAACATCAAGGTAGGGCCGATGATCCAGTTCTGGACGAGCGACAACCCGAGGACCTTGGTGTTGCGGAAGACGGGCCCCATCTCCTCGTAGCGGACCTTCGCCAGCGGGGGGTACATCATCAGGATGAGCCCGATGGCGATCGGGATGTTCGTCGTGCCGACGTTGAACTGGTTGATGAAAGGGACGACGCTCGGGACCCGGTATCCGACGCCAACTCCCACCGCCATCGCGATGAAGATCCAGAGCGTGAGGTACCGGTCGAGGAACGACAGGCGCTTCGCGACTCTCTCCTGCGCAACGCGGCCACCGGGCGCGGCCGTCGATTCGTTGGTCATCGAGAGCCTCCTGCCAGCGGGGCCTGCTTCGCCCGTGCGGTTGGTTTCTTCCTCGTCGCTGCGGCGCAGGCACTGTCCTTGGCGCATTGCGCGCCGCGATTCTTCGCCTGAAGCCAGTCGTGGAGCTTGGCCAGCAGCGGGGCCGCGTCGCCCCGCTTGGCGAGCGTGGCGCGAAGGAGGCTCAGGTGCTGCTTGGCGAGCTCGTCCTCGATCGGCCGCAGCGCGTAGTAGGACCAGAGCCCGTCCTTCCGGTCGGTCACCAGCCCGGCGTGCCGCAGGGTGATGAGGTGTCTGGAGGCCTTGGATTGCGTGATCTCGAGGGCCTCCACGATGTCGCACACGCACAGCTCCCGATGGTTGAACAGGAGCCAGAGCATCTTCAGCCGCGCCTCGTCGGCGAGGACCTTGAAGAACTGAGCTGCGTGTTTCATGGCGCCTCCATGAGCTAAGACTCGTGTACCCGAATATACGGATGCGGTCAAGAGGAGGTCCCGACGGGGAACTGGTCGATCGAGCGCGCGGTGAGGCGCACGCCCCGCACGCCGCGCGCGGCCAGGGCGCGGCGGCAGCGGGCGGCCCCAGCCAGAGGACCGTGGCACTCGAGGACAGCCGAGAGTCGCGGCAGCTCTGCGCCGCGCAGGCTCGTGAGCGCTGCGTCCACCGAGCAATCCCCGGCGCCGCGCAGCGCCGACTCAGCGGATGGCGAGCTGGAGCTCGGAGCTCAGGAACGTCTCCCTCGAACCGGCGCCGCAATACGGAGCCCATTCAGAGCAACAGGCGAGTCGAGAGCATGAGGCCTGCGCCGCCGTGGCCGAGCCGCGCGCGCCGCCCACCCGAGGGGCGGGTGCCGGAGCGCTCAAGGGCCCGGAGGGGCCGAAGGCCGCTCCAGGCGCCGGACGACTGCGAGCAGCGTCGAGATGTCGAAGGGCTTGCCGAGCCAGTCCTCGGCGTCGATCTCGCGGGCGCGCCGCGCCGGGTCGCCCGCAGCGGTCATGACCACGATCGGGACCAGGCGATCGTACGTGGCCCTGAAGACCTCCGCGAACTTCCAGCCGTCCATCACCGGCATCTTCATGTCGAGCAGGATGAGGTCTGGCATCCCGAACCTGCTCAAGAAATCCAGCGCCTCGAGCCCGTTCACTCCGCTTCGAACGCAATAGCCTTCCGTCTCGAGGAAGGTGGCCAGCGCAAAGACGATGTCCGCGTCATCCTCGACCACGAGAATGGTCTTCGACGGCGGGACCATTGAGGCGCCTCCTCGCGCGAGCCGTGGCGCGGCAGCCGGGCGATGCCTCGACGCTCGACCGAGCCGCTTCCCCCTTCCCAACGATTCACCTTCAAAATACGGCTCATGGCCGGTGATGGCTCGAACGCTCCCCCCCGGACGCCTCCGGGACAAGCCGGGCAGAATATTCGAGCTGCCGTGACAAGTTTTTGAAGCGCATCGAACGGAAGGCCACGTGCTCCGGTCGCTCGACAGAGCTCTGCGCACCAATCGGCACCTCGCGCGGCGAAGGGCCGCTCCGGCGCCGGGGCGCCCGCCATTGCGCTATGAGAGACCTCATCCGCCTACTCTTGGTCGAAGACTCGCCGGAAGATGCGGAGCTGGTCGAGGCGGTGTTGGTGGAGGCCGGGCTGCCTTGCCTGACGGCTCGGGTATGCACCCTCGAGGCCCTCACTCGCGCCCTCGCGGAGTTCCTCCCCGATCTCGTGCTTTCGGACTTCAGCCTGCCGGGCTTCGACGGGCGCTCGGCCCTCCGGCGGGTGCTCCAGCGCAGCCCGGAGACGCCGGTGATCATGGTGACCGGGGCGATCGGCGACGAGCTCGCCGTGGAGCTGCTGCAAGCGGGAGCCAGGGACTTCGTTCTCAAGGATCGGCTCGCCCGCCTACCGCTCGCCGTGGAGCGCGCGCTCTCGGAGGCGACGGAGCGCCGCGAGCGGCGGGCCGCCGAGCAGGCGCTGCGAGAGAGCGAGGAGCGCAACCGCGAAATCTTCCAGAACTCCCCTGACGCCATCGACGTGATCGAGGTGACTCCCGAGAGGCACTTCAAGGTCGAGGCGGCCAACGGAGCGTGGGAGTGGATGACCGGAAAGAAAAGCGCCGAGGTGCGCGGCCGACCGCTCGAGGCCGTGGTGCCGGCGGAGGAAGCCGGCGCATGGCTCGCCCGGTGCCGTCGCTGCGTCGAGGAGGGCGCGACCATCACCTTCGAGGACCGGCGCTTCATCGGAGGCCAGCGCCGCTATTTCCAGACCGCGCTGACCCCGCTGCGCGGCACCTCGGGCGAGGTCCAACGGCTCCTTGCCATCGCCCGCGACATCACCGAGCGGGCCACCATCGCCCTGGAGAACGCCCAGCTCCTCGAGAAAGAGAAGGAGGCGCGCGCGACTGCGGAGGCGGCGGCGCGCATCAAGTCCGAGTTCCTGGACATCGCGGCGCACGAGCTGAAGACGCCGGTCGCAGCGACCCTCCTGCTCATCCAAGCCTGCCAGCGCCAGAGAGAGCGCGGGGTGTCGGTGAGCGATTCGGCCCTCGATCGCCTGCGCGGACAGGCCGGCCGTCTCGCCGCCCTGGTCGAGGAGCTCCTGAACGTCTCTCGCCTGGAGCGCGGAACCGTCGCCCTGCGGCCCGCTCGGGTCGACCTGGTGGCCCTCCTCTCCGACGTCCTCGATCACGCCAAGGCGAGGGCGCCGCGCCGGACGTTCTCGCTGGAATATCCGCGGCGCCCGCTGGAGATCGAGCTGGACCCGATGCGCATTCAGGAGGTCGCGACCAACCTCCTGGACAATGCGCTCAACTACACGCCCGAGGGGAGCGCCGTTCAGGTTCGGGTCGAGGAGCTCTCATCTCGCATCCGCGTCTCCGTGACCGACCACGGCTTCGGCATCCCGCCGGATCAGCAGGCCGGCCTGTTCTCGAGGTTCTTCCGGTCCAGCTCCGAAGCCACTCTGACGCATCCGGGGTTGGGCCTGGGGCTGTACATCTGCCGCTCTTTGGTCGAGCTCCACGGCGGTTCGATGGGGCTCAAGAGCGCCGTCGGCGAAGGGTCGACGTTCTTCTTCGAGCTCCCCTCGAAATCACTCGAGGCGCCCGCTCAGGCTCAGGCTTGAGCACCCCCTCCGGGTCCAGGCAGGGTGCCGCGCTTTTGAGCCCAAGCTGGGACGTCCCCCCGGCATCCCGGCCCTCGCTCCTCTCCGGTGAGGCGAAGGAACGATTTTGCTCGGCTTCGCCGCAGGCTCACACCCGAAAGCAGCCCCGTGCTCTGCCATGTCATCGCCCTGAAATGGCCACCTTGAGCCGGCCCGGAGGGATTCGCATTCTCTCGTCTCGGGCGACCGCCAGGCCAAGCCTCTCCAGAGGGTGACGATGAGGAATGTATTGCTCATGGCGATGCTATTGCCTCTGGCCACGGCCGAGGTCGCTCGCGCCGGCGAGGCTCCGGCCGGCTCGGCGCGGCCCTCCGAAGCCTCGGTCCCGCCAGAGCCCCCGCCGCTCATCAGCGGGAACCGCGTCTTCTTTGGAGCAGGAGTCAGCGACCAGCCCTTCGTCCTCGCCGGCATCGGGCTCCATGGCGGCACCGTCCTGGCGCTCGGCTTCGGCGCCCTTTACGACAACCTTGCCGCGCCCAACAAGCTCTCGGTGCAGGCGGTGGCATATGCAGCCTATATGATCAAGAACGTCCCCTACTTCGCCATGGGGCCCGAGGCGTTCTTCCTCGCGAACCTGGGCGCCAACCCGGCGAGCGCGTACACGGTCCGGACGGGGTATGCGCTGTACTATTCATCGTCGGCCCTGCCCTTCGTCATCGGGTTCGGCCTCGACGTCGACCTCACCTTCACAGGTCATCACTTTCGATTCAGCGTCGTGAGCCCGGCGGTGCGCTTCGCCTTCGGCATCTAGAGCCCGAGGTGAATCTTGTTCGAAGAACCGCCCGAAGGGACGCCCTCCCCTCGGAGCTCGGGGCTCAGTCCTTCGGTGGGAATTTCGCGAGGACTTTGTCGACGGCTTTGTGGACCTTCTTGTCGGCATCGCTGCCAGCGACGCCGGCGCCCAAGTCGGCCTTGGCGGAACCGCGCCAAACGAGCTTGTTGCTCGGGGCATCGACGATGTCGAGGATCAAAGTTCCCTGCTCGTAGTCGGGGGCGTACGTTCCAGGCGGCGCCAATCCCCCGCCGCCATAGCCCGCCGGGGCGCCGTAGGTAGGCTCCAAGGTATACCCGCAAGCGGCGTTGAGGCTTTCGACGCTCGTCCTCGCCATCGTGAGATGCCAGCCGACCCAGAAATCGGGATTCTGGGAGGGCTCCACCCTTCGAAATGCCTTGGCGGCGAGATCGCAATCGACGCCTTGTTTCAAATTCGCCTCCACGAACGGGTTCCCGGGCGCCTCGTCCTTCGGCTGGCTTGGGAGCCACGCATACGTCTGATACCGGGCCACCTTCTGTGAGGCTCCCGGCACTTGATTGGTGCTGACCTTCACCGGCGAACAGGCGGCCGCCGGCAAGGCGAGCAGTGCCAGCTTCAAAATGGCCTTCACTGGCCCCCCTTCCGCGGCTTCGCGCGCCTTCATCAAGCCCTCCTTCCGCGGCGTCTGGGCTTCAGCTCGCGAAGGACGAGCGTCGCGTTCCTTTCAGGCAATCTTGGCCCGCGCGGCCTGCTCGGAAAGCGCGACTCCTTAAGCAGGGGCTGCCCGCGCCGAGCGACGCCGAGGGGCCTTCCTGTTGCATGCACTTGCCGCCTTCGCGAACCGTGCGGGCGCCCGCCGATGCGTGCGTGGGACGGCCGACCCAGCATCGCCGACGCAAGCCGGCGCATGGGCCCTCTGATCTCCAATGCGCTGAAAATTCACTCGGCCACGTGCGCAGGGCAGGCAGGCCGGTGAGGCCGACGAGACCCTCGTGTTCGTGCGCGACAACGGCGTGGGCTTCGACGCGAAACACACCGGCTCTTTCGCCCGTTTCGCCGTCTGCACGCGGAATGAAGAATTCGAGGCGACGGGAATCGGTCTGGCCAGTGTTCAACGAATCATCAGCCGGCATGGTGGCAAAACGTGGGCGGAAGGGACCGTGAACAGCGGCGCCACCTTCTACTTCTCGCTGCCGCGACCGCCCGGTGAATGACGGCGACCTTCGAGGCCGCGCCGGCGAGGGTTGCGGCCTTGGGCTCGCCCGCTGGGAGCACCGGTGCTGCGGGCGCCGGCGGGTCCTCCCTGGCATGGCGCTGAAGGCGGCCGTCCGGCGCGCGATGGACGGGCACGACGAGACCTTGCGAAGGCTGGCGAAGTGAGCGACCCGGTCCGTTCGCCCCCGCGCTCACGCCCGCGCCACCCGGCACAGCGGTCCGAGCGGGCAGTAGTCGCAGGTGATCGAGCGCGCGGGGAGCCGGCCCGCCCGCGCGTCGCGGACGATCTGCCAGACCGCGCCGCCGAGGGTCACGGCCTCCGGCTCGCCCGCGGAGGGCGCGGCAGCCGCGGGCGCGAGCACCTGCTCCAGCGAGAGACCCATGGCGCTCAAGATGTCCGAGAGGCGCAGCGGCTCGGCGTCGCGCAGGCTCATGAGCGCCGCGTCCACCGGCTGGTCCCGGGCGCCGCGCAGCGCCGCCGCGTAGATGGCGAGCTGGAACTCGGAGCGCAGGAACGTCTCCTTGAACCGCCGGGCGAGCGCGGCCGCGCGGCCGGACTTGTAGTCGACGGCGGCCCAGCGCTGCGCCCCGGCGTCGATGCGGTCGATCCGCCCCCCGACGTAGACCGCGGCCTCGCCCGCCGGGCCCTCGAGCTCGAGCAACGGCAGGTCGCCCCTTCCCAGCTCGACCTCGAAGCGCGCCGGGAGAAGGCCCGGGAAGATGGGCCGCTCGGCCTCCGCGCGCAGCGCCCGCGCGAGCAGCGGTTGCGCCTCCTCGACCGCGAGGGCCCACAGTCCCGGGTGCCCCGTGGGCCGCTCGGCCTGGAGCGAGAGCGCCGCCTCGCCGAGCGCGCGCCGGAGCGACTCGAGATCCTCGGCGTCGGCGCGCAAAGGGAGGCGCCCGCTCGCTCGCGCCTTGGCGAAGAAGCCCTGCAGCGCGCGGTGGTAGAGCTCGCCGAGCGCCGCCGGGTCCGCCTGCGCCCCCACCTCCTCGGGCGGCTGCAGCCGGAGCACCATGGACGCGAAGCCCTGGAAGCGGCAGTTGCCCAGCTGCGAGAGAGCGCGCGGCGAGAGCGGGCGCTCGGCGCCGAACGAAAAGACCTGGTCGAGCTCGGGCGCGAGCCCCTGGACCCCGCCGGTGAACGGCCCGGGCTCCCGGTCCGGAGGGCCGTCGAAGAACGCCTGCCGCTCGCGTTGGACCCGCGCGCGCTCCTCGATGGAGCGGGCCCTCTCCGGCGCCCGGCGCTCGAGCTCGGCCCAGGTGGCCGCCGCGCTGAAGGAGCGGTCCGGCGCCGACGCCCGGGCCGCGGGCTCCGCCAGGTGCTCGAGGGCCGCCCGCGCGAAGAGCTCGTCGGCGGTCGCTGCCTCGAAGAGCCGCGGCAGGGCGCCGCGCGGCCTCACCTCGACGACGAAGGCGCCCGGCACCCGCCGCACTTCTTCCAGGAAGCGCGACGGCAAGGTCTCCCGGCCCCGCTCGTCGGCCCTCGGCGCGCTCAGGGTCACCGTGGCCCGGGCGCTCAGGAGCGCGAGGTGGAAGAGCAGCGGCTCCTCCGCGAGCTTGCCGGGCAGCGGGCCCCCCTGCGTCGAGCCCAGGCGAAAGACGCTCCGGCCGGCGAGGGCATTGAGCTGCGCCATGTCCTCGAAGGACAAGAGCTCGGGCGAGGCGGGCGAGGCAGGGAAGACGCCTTCGACCATGCCCGCCAGGTAGACGTGCTCGAAGCGCGCCCCGATGAGGTCGCGGACATCGACCACGCGCACCGCCCCGGGCGGAGAGGGGGCCGAAAGGAACCGGTCGGCCAGCGCGGACTCGACCTTCGACGCGAACGCCGCGAGCTCCACCGGCTCGTCGGCGCGCCCGGCGACCGCGTAGGCCTGGGCCAGCGCCTCCAGGCTGCGCCGAAACACCGCGCCGGAGGCCTGCTCCTGCGCCATTGCGCGCAGCGGCACGAGCCCTCCGCCCTCGCAGCGCGGGTCGGCGCGGCGCGCGGCCGGCGCGAGGACCTTGAGCGCCGCCAGGAGTCCGCGGGCGTGCGCCCCGGCGGGCGCGGCCGCGGCGGGCATCTGGGCCAAGGCGCGCTCCACGTCGGCCAGCGCCTCCAGCGACCGCTTCGCGCCAAATGCCTTCTGACCCTGGCGCTCGCGCCGCTCGGCGAGGAGCGAGAGCGCGCGGCGAAAAGCGCCGGGGCCCCGCGCGTCCACGTCGTGGGCGAGCCCCGTCTCGCGCAGCGCCGCCAGGGCGGAGCCGGACCTCTTATGGCTCGCCGCCATGGCCGCCTCGAGCCCCTCGAGCGACAGGCCCTGCTCGCGTTGCTCCAGCAAGACGCGGCCGAGGCGCGCGATGCGGCTCTGCGACAAGGGCGGCCCTCGCCTCGAAGAAGCAGGGACCCCCGCGGCCTCCAAAGCCTCCGCAATCCGCTGCGCGCCCGAGTCGAGCTGGCGGACTGCCACGGCGATGGACTCGGGCGGCGCGCCGGCCGCAAGCCTCGCCCGGACGCTTCGCGCCACCGCCGCGGCCTCCTCGGGCGCCGTGGCGCAGGACAGGATCTGCGCAGCGGGAGGACCGCTCCACGCGTCCCCAGAGCGCCGGTAGAGGCAGCGCGCGAGCCTCGCCGGACCCGCGCCCTGGTCGCCGTAGGTCTTCGGAGCCAGGTCGAGCGTGCGGACCTCGACGGCGCGGCGATAGACCTCTTCCCAGACCGGGTCGACGAACGCCATGACCTCGGGGCGCTCGGGGTCGTGCGGGAGCAGCAGCTGGACCCGCTGCCCCCGGCCCTCGGCCTCGAAGCGACGCGCCAGCGCCAGGACGAGCTCGAGGCGCAGCGGGCTCAGGTCGTAGAGGTCCTCGAAGGCGAGGCCGTCCGCGCCCGCGAGCGCCGGGGGCAAGCTCGACGCCGCATCGCCCGCCCGCGCGATGGCCCGGGACAGCCGGTCGGCCGGGTCGCCCGCGCCGCGCGCGGCGAGCGAGCGCTGATACGCCGAGCAGAGCCGCGCCAGCGCCCTCAGGCGCGGCGCGCGGGGGCCCGCCGCCCGCTCCGCGAGCCGAGAAAGCTCCTCCGGCGGGCATCGGCCGGCCTTGAGCGCCGCCACCGCGTCCAGCGCCGCCGCGGCAAAGCCGGCGCGAGCGCTCACGGCCTCGAGAGGCCCCGGCGGAGCTTCGCGCGCACAGCGCTCCATGATGGCCCGCTGGGTGAGCGCGTCGACCGGCTCCTCGGGTGCGAGCAGCGCCACCAGCTCGGGCCAGGCGAGCGCGGCGCCTCCGAGCGCGGCGCCGTCGCGCGCCGCCGAGCGCAGGAGCTCGTCGTCCACGCGCTCTCGGCTCGGGAAGATGCGCAGCATGGGTGAGCGGCAATCTAGCGCAACACGGGCGGCGCCTTCAGGCGGGCGCGGGCACCTCCGCCTCCACTCGGTTGAGCGAGGCTGCCTCGGGGCTCGAGGAAATCCTCGGCGCGCGGCGCGCGGTTCTTCTCGGGCGAGCCTTGGCGTCCAGGCGAAAGCCGCGCGGGGCGGAGGCGCTTCAGGCCGTGCCCTGACGGTGAAGTGCCTTCTCCATCAAGTTCCCGCGAAAAGTCCGGCCCTTGACTCCCGCCGCGCGCCCGAACGACAGTGGACGAACCGATTTCCCAAGCGAGGTCGAACCATGCGAAACGCTCGAGCTCTGTCCTGGATCGCGATTGCGGCGCTCTCGGGGTGCGGCCTGCTCTCCTCCGACCCGTGCTCCAAGGCCGACCAGGCCGTCCAGGCGCTCGCCGACAAGACGAAGGCCTGCTCGAGCCTCTCGATCAGCACCAGCTCCATCAAGAGCCAGTCCGCGTGCGACACCGCGGTGAAGAGCTGCTCCGACGCCGACAAGACCCTCCTCAGCGACGAAATGAGCTGCGTCATCAATCTGGGCGCGTGCGTGAGCGGCCAGGAGACGAGCTTCGAGGTCAACTTCGGCCTCTGCGTCGCCGGGACCACGCAAGTCTCCTCCGCTTGCAAGCAGGGCTTCGGGCTGTAGCCACTCGGATGCGCCGCGCGCTCGAAGGCCCCACCGGGCGCTCAGAAGCCTCCGGCCGAACGGCAGCGGCGCGCGCCGCCGCGATCCTCCTCTCGGTCGTGCTCCTCGCGCCCGGGGCCGCCGCGGCCCAGTCCCTTCGCGTGGATTGGGCCGCCGATGGCGCCGCGGTGCTCCTCGCCGGCGGCGGGTGGATCGCCTCGGAGGCCCTGAAGGACAAGCTCGCCCCGGCGTCGTGCCGCTGGTGCGGGCGCAATGAGCTCGACGACGCGGTCACCCGCGCGCTCGCCTGGAAGGACCTCAAGGCCGCGGACACGGTGGGGGGCGCCACGGCCTTCGGGCTGGCTCCCGCGGCGGCCTTCGGCGCCCTCGCGCTCGCCGCCAACGGCGACGGCCGGCTGCGCGAGACGCCGGAGAACGCGCTCATCGTCCTGGAGGCGGCCGCGCTCAGCTCGGCGCTGAACCAGATCGTCAAATTCAGCGTGGGGCGAGAGCGCCCGTTCGTCGCCGACATTCCCGGCACCGAGAAACAGCACACGGCGTCGCCCGCCGACAACGACCTCTCGTTCTACTCCGGCCACTCGAACCTGGCCTTCGCGCTGGCGGTCTCGGCCGGCACCGTCGCCCACCTGCGCGGCTACTCCGGCGAGCCCTACGTCTGGGCCGTGGGCCTGCCCATCGCCGGGTTCGTGGCCTACAGCCGCATCGCGGCCAAGAAGCATTACCTCTCGGACGTGCTCATCGGCAGCGCCGCGGGCGCGGCCGTGGGCTTCGCCGTCCCCTACTTCCTTCACCGAGTGAAGCCGTCGGACCCGAAGACCACCTTGGCGGTGTCGCCCGGGTCCAACGGGGTGTCGGTCGCGTTCGTCTTCTGAGCCCGTCAGGCCCGAAGCGCCGCACGAGCCCGCCTCACTCCCACTCGATGGTCGCCGGCGGCTTGCTGGAGATGTCGTAGACCACGCGGTTGATGCCGCGCACCTCGTTCGTGATGCGCCCGGAGATGGCGGCGAGCAGGTCGTAGGGCAGGCGCGCCCAGTCGGCCGTCATGCCGTCCAGGCTCTCCACCGCGCGCAGGGCCAGGGCGTTCTCGTAGGTCCGCTCGTCGCCCATCACGCCCACGCTCTGCACCGGGAGGAGCACCCCGAAAGCCTGCCAGACCCGTTCGTAGTAGCCGGCCTTATAGACCTCCTGCTGCACGATGGCGTCGGCGCGGCGCACGAGCGCGAGCCGCTCGGCGGTGACGTCGCCCAGGATGCGGATGGCGAGGCCCGGGCCCGGGAACGGCTGCCGGTTGACGATGCCCGCCTCGAGCCCGAGCTCGCGGCCCAGCGCGCGCACCTCGTCCTTGAAGAGCTCGCGCAAAGGCTCCACCAGCTTGAGCTTCATGGCCGCCGGCAGGCCGCCGACGTTGTGGTGGCTCTTGATGGTCGCCGATGGCCCCTTGAACGAGACCGACTCGATGACGTCCGGGTAGAGCGTGCCCTGGGCCAAGAACTGCGCGTCGCCCACCTCCTTCGCCGCCTCCTCGAACACCGCGATGAACTCGCGCCCGATGATCTTCCGCTTCTGCTCGGGGTCTTTCACCCCGGCCAGCCGCGCGAGAAAGCGGTCGGAGGCGCGCACCGTGGTGAGCGGCACGTGGAAGCGCTTGCCGAAGACCTCCTCCACCTGCTCCACCTCGCCGTCGCGCAAGAGGCCGTTGTCCACGAAGATGCAGTGGAGCTTCTCGCCGATGGCCCGGTGGATCAGCAGCGCGCAGACCGCGCTGTCCACTCCGCCCGACAGCCCGCACAGGACGCGCCCGCCGCCCACCTGCGCGCGGATGGCCTCGATGGCCTGCTCCGCGAACGAGTGCATGGTCCAGGCGCCGGTCGCCTGGCAGGTCTGGAAAAGGAACGCCTGGAGGAGCTCGCGGCCGCGCGGCGTGTGGACGACCTCGGGGTGGAACTGCACGCCGAAGAGGCGCCGCGCCGGGTCCGCCACGGCGGCGAACGGCGAGTTGCGGCTCTTGGCGATGGCCCGAAAGCCCGCCGGCAGCGCCTCGACGCGGTCGCCGTGGCTCATCCAGACCGGCACTTCCTCGCCGGCCTTGAGGCCGCTCAGCGGCCCGACGGTCTCCAACACCTCCAGGCTGGCCGACCCGTACTCGCGCTCCTGGGCCCGGGCGACCCGGCCGCCCAACTGCTTGGCCATGAGCTGCAGGCCGTAGCAGATGCCGAGCACCGGCACCCCCAGCTCGAACACCTTGGGGTCCGAGTGGGGCGAGCCCTCCGCCTCCACCGAGGCCGGGCCGCCGGAGAGGATGATGCCGAGCGGCGCGAACGCCCGGATCTTCTCGAGCGGCAGGTTGTAGGGGTGGATCTCGCAGTAGACGTTCAGCTCGCGCACCCGGCGCGCGATGAGCTGCGTGTACTGGCTGCCGAAATCGAGGATGAGGATCCGCTCTGAGTGCGCGTCGCGCATCGCCGTTCTCCCGGGGCTTCGCAAGGGATTGGAAAGCCGTTCGCGCCCCTCTATGCCCCATCGTTCGGCCGGTTGACAACATCTCCGGCTTGTCGCTACAACGAACCCGCCCCTTGCTCGCCTCGTTTCCCTTCTGATTTCGCGAAAATGAGGCGGGTTCCGACAACCCCGAAGGCACGCTCCGGAGCCCCGCATGCGCACGCCCTCCCTCGCCGCCTTGCTCGCAGGCCTCGCGGCGGCCTCTTGCGCCCACAGCGCCTACGGGCCGAGCAGCGATCAGCGCCTGGAAGAAGCCACCTCGTCCAAGCTGAGCACCGACGGCGCCGACGTGGCGGGCGTCCGCTGCGCCGACCTCGTCGCGCGCGCCCAGGACGGCAAGGGCGAGGAGAAGCCCGAGGCCGATCGGCTGAACATCAAGACCGAGGTCTTCACCGCCGCCCGCGACCGCCAGACCAAGCTCGACGACGCCATCGCGCGCAACCCCGACCTCATCTATTCGCCGAACGGCGACTCCATCAAGGCCAACCACGACGAGTGCACGATCTTGTTCGCCGACGCCCGCAGCGACCTGGATCGGTTCGTGCGCGAGCTCTGCGACCCCTTGCTCATCCAGGACATCCCGACCGGCAAGACCGTCGCCCGCATCGACTTCGGCATCGTCCGCGCGGCCATCGAGGCCCTCGCGCCGGACGACAAGGACGTGCTCCTGGCGAAGATCGACTTCGCCGAGAAGAAGATCGGCTCTGCCAAACCCTCGTCCAAGTCCCAGGGCAAGAAGAGTCGGTAGCGCTTCCAGCGAAGATCGGCCGAAATCGCTGACCCGAGCGAAAGCCGGGCCGAGCGATCTCAACGGGTGCGCGCCCTCCAGCGAAGCCGTCGAACAGACAGCTCGAGGCGGTGCGCGAGCGAGCCGCGGCTGCCACCGCTGGGGCTTCGCGCTCGCTGGCATTGAGCCGCTGGAGGGGCGACCGAGCGCGCCCCGGCGCGGAGCGAGCCGCCCGCCCCGCCCTACTCGACGCGGTAGTTGGGCGCCTCCTGCGTGATGATCACGTCGTGGACGTGGCTCTCACGCAGGCCCGCGGCGGTGATGCGAACGAACGAAGGCTTGGTGCGCAGCTCTTTGATGTCTTTGCACCCGAGCAACCCCATGCCCGACCGGATGCCGCCGACGAGCTGGTGAACGTTCATCGCCAGCGACCCTCGGTAGGGCACCCGCCCCTCGATGCCCTCCGGGACGAGCTTCGCGTCGTCGACCGAGTCCTGGAAGTAGCGGTCCTTGCTGCCCTGGCGCATGGCGCCCATGGACCCCATGCCCCGGTACTGTTTGTACGACCGGCCCTGATAGAGCACGACCTCGCCGGGAGCCTCCTCCGTGCCCGCGAAAAGCGAGCCAATCATCACGGTGCTCGCCCCGGCCGCCAACGCCTTCACCACGTCGCCCGAATACTTGATGCCCCCGTCGGAGATGACCGGCACGCCGGCCTTCTCGGCGACCTTGACGCAGTCGGAGACCGCTGTCAGCTGGGGCACGCCTACCCCCGCGACGACCCGCGTGGTGCAGATGGAGCCGGGGCCGATGCCGACCTTCACCGCGTCGACGCCGGCGTCGACCAGCGCCTGGCACCCCTCGGCGGTGGCGACGTTGCCCGCGACCAGCGACAGCTCGGCGAACTCCTTGCGGGTCGCCCTCACCGCCTCCAGCACCCCCTTCGAATGGCCGTGCGAGGTGTCGATGACCACCACGTCGCACCCGGCCTTGATGAGCGCCTCCAGCCGCTCGCGG
Organism: uncultured delta proteobacterium; assembly: GCA_963772225.1. Classification (GTDB taxonomy): domain Bacteria; phylum Myxococcota; class Myxococcia; order Myxococcales; family UBA5297; genus CAVYWD01. The sequence goes on from CAVYWD010000002.1 coordinate 1,041,713, forward strand.
CGGTCGGGGCCGACGCCAACCGCGGCGCCGCACAGCAGGCGCCCGAAACGGTCCTTGGCGGCGTTGGGGAACCGCTCGGTCTTCTCGATGTCCTTGATGGTGATGAGCCCCTTGAGGCCGTGCTGCTCGTCGACCACGAGGAGCTTTTCGAATCCGGTGCTTGTGCAAGAGCTCCTTGGCCTGCTCGAGGCTGACGCCTTCGCGAGCGGTGACCAGCTCGCGGGTCATCACCTGAGAGACGCGCTGGCCCAGGTTCTTCTCGAAGCGCACGTCGCGGCGGGTCACGATGCCGACCAGGCGCGGGCCGTCCACCACCGGGATGCCGCTGATCTCGTGTCGCTTCATCAGCGCGATGGCGTCGGAGAGCGGCGCCTCGGGGCCGATGGTGTGCGGGTCGGTGACGATGCCGCTCTCGTGTTTTTTGACCTTCTGCACCTCGCCCGCCTGCTGGGCGATGGTGAGGTTCTTGTGGATGAAGCCCAGTCCGCCCTCCTGCGCCATGGCGATGGCCGTCTTGGACTCGGTCACCGTGTCCATCGCCGCCGAGACCAGGGGGATCTTCAGCTCGATCTGGCGGGTCAACCGCGATGCCGTCAGGACATCGCGAGGAAGGACCTCGCTCGCGGCGGGGAGGAGCAGCACGTCGTCGAACGTGAGGCCGATGCGCAATTCCGTGGGCAACATTTCAAAAACCCTCTTCGGACGAAGGTGAAAATTCTGCGGATACCAACCGCCTGCGGCAGCAATATCACTTGGCCGCCCGCAAGCCCTCGCGTTCGCCCACCTTGGGCGCGACCGGGACGCTCGGGATTCTCGGCTCGGCGCTGGGCGCCGGCTCGGGCAGCGCGGCCTTCGCGGCGCCGCGGCGCGCGAGCAGGCGCGACTTCGCATACCGCGCGAGGAGCCAAAGGAGGACGACGGCGAGCAGCCCGCCGAAGACCACCTGCTGCCCGCTGCGCAGCTGGCCGATGAGCCAGTCGATCTTCCCGCCGAAGTGCCAGCCGAGCATCACGAAGGCCGGCGCGGAGATCGTCGCCGCCAGGCCGTCGAACAGGATGAAGGTGGGGTACGCCATGCCGGCCGCGCCGGCGCAGAAGTAGGTCACCGCGCGGACGCCGGGCATGAAGCGGGCGGCGACGACGATCTTCTGGCCGTAGCGCGCGAACAGGTGCTCGACCTTGTTGCGCTTCCCCGGGGTGACGATGAGCCGGAACGGCCAGACCTGCGTGACGCGGTCGCCCAGTGACCGCCCGAGGAGGAACGCGATGGAGTCGCCGCCCAAGATGCCGAGGAAGGCGAAGACGACCATGACAGCGAGCCGCGCCGACCCCTGGTAGACCAGGAACCCGCCGGTGATGAGCACCACGTCCTCGGGCAGCGGCACGCCCAGGCCGCACAGCAACAAGACCAGCAGCACCAGGCCATAGGCGCCGGACCCCGAGGCCCCCGACAAGATCTGGCTGACGAGATGTTCCACGGGGGCGCTGTCACCTCTCGGCGCCGCTCGACGGCGCCGCACTGGGTCTGTCCGCGCGGCTCGGGCGCCTCGAGGCGACTTCGGCCGCTGCGATTTCCTGGGAGACGAAGGCCTCGAGCGGCTGGCGGCCCTGCTCGAAGAGCCGGACCCTCTGCGCGAGCCCCTGCGCCTCGCCTCCCGCGCGCGCCTCGAGCCCCAGGGCCACGTCGGCGAAGGCCCGCGCGAGCCGATCGAGCGCGGGGGCGAGCGCGCCCGCCCGAAGCTTTTGGGACGCGGACGCGAGATGCGCGCGCGCGATTTCGGTCGCCACCGCCATGACATTCGGGGTCTGGGAAGGCCCGAGGACCACGAACATCTCCTCTCCGAAAGTCGCCGCGGTGACCTTTCCGTTCCCGTCCAGGAGATTCACGATGACCGCGAGCTGCGGGCCGCCGTCTTCCGGGAGGTGAAGCGACCGGAGGACCGCCCTGGTGGGCGCATCGATGACAGCGTGGTAACCCTGGAGGGCGGGCCGGTATTCGGCGTACGCCTGTTGGAAGAGCGCTGCGAGACCGCCCGAGGTCCAGGCGCGAGCCATGAGGCGCTCGAAGCCCTGGAGCCCCCCGGGGGACGCCGAGGTCCGCTCGAACGACGGAGGCCCACCCAGGGAGAGGGCGTAGCGCGCGTACTCTTCCACCGGCGCCGGGTGTGCGTCGAAGAACGCGTCGAGCTCGCCCGCGAGCTCGGGCGTGAGGTGAAAATCGTGCCGAAGGCGGGCGCGGGCGGGGTGCAGCTCCCGCTTGGCCACAGGGGAAGCCCGCGCGAGCGGCGCGTCGTCGTAGCCCATGGCATTGAGCACGGCGTAGAGAGTGAACACGCGCTCGTCGGCTCGCACCTCGACGCCCTGGTCGGTGTAGACGCTCGCAAACCAGTCGCACTCGCCCCGCGCGGAGGAAGGAATCGGGAGCAGCGCGAGTGCACAGGCTGCGTAGGCCATTCGCGGGATCATCTGAGACGCTAACCCCTAGCATGGGCCCCCGAGCGGCCGCAAGCGAGGGCGGTTTCGTCTCAGGCGGCCTACAGGCAGGGTCGCCAGGCGCCCCCCCGGCCGATGCTCACCGGCGCCAAAAATCGTCGGTGCGGATGACGCTGTCGGGCGCGGTGGTATCCAACTCCACTGCAGCGCTGTCCTCGGCGCGATGCCCGGCCACGTCCACCCCGTCGGCGCGAACGCGATTCTGGCCCTCGCGCAGAGTCAAAGTGGCCGAGAAGCTCCCGTCTTTCTCGACCCGGGTCGGGGCCCCGCCGACGAGCAGCACCGCGCCGGGAGCGGTGCGGCCGGAGAACGTGACCTGCCGGCGGTTGACCAGGCCCTCCGGCGGCCAGCGCACTTTGAGGAACAGGCTCGAAGGGACCGGGGCCGGCGGCTGGGGAGCGCTGCCCTGGGCGATGGACGCCTGGCCCGCGCGCAGGACGACCGCGCTCCCGGCCGCGCGAAACTCCACCTCACCCGAGCGCGCGCCCACGGCCACGGTGCCGAGGCCGTTGTTGCTCATGGCGAACGTCCCCTCGCGCGCGGTGGCGCGGGCGTCAGAGTCCGCCGCGCGGATCACCAGGCTGCGCCCGGCGCCGCGCTCGACGCTCGCGACCAACATGCCGTTCCAAAGCCCGAACCGAGACAGGCGCGCGTTGAGCTCCTCGACCGACAGCTCCGTACCGGGCTCCACCTGGACCTGGAAGGCCCGGCGCGCGGTCAGGGTGGCCCGGCCGTCGCCCGTCCGAAGGTCGTCCTGCGCGGCGAGCACAGCACCCACCGCGGCGGGCGCGTAGGTCGCGAGCTTGCCACGGCGGATTTCGACGGAGCCCGCGACCGCCGTGAGCGTCAGGTCCTCGAAGGCGCCCGCGTCCGGAAAGGCCAGGCGCGCGGCAGCGGCTGGAGGGGATGCCCGGCCGCGCCCTCCGCGAACAGCCAGGAAGAGGCGATGGCCGAGCGGAACGAGCGCAGCCAGCCCCAGCGCCATGAGCGCGAAGCGGAGCCTTCCCCGGTGTCGTGACCTTTCGCGCATAGCCGCGGCTCGCCGGCGAAGGCGGGCGAGACACCGGCTTCTCATCCTGGCACGCGCCGTCCGACGGTGCCAAGCGCCCCTCCTTACGTCGCCGCCGGCAGCTCGACGGTGAACGCGCTCCCCTTGCCCTCCGCCGTCTCGACCTCGATGCGCCCGCCGTGGTCCTTCACGATGCGGTAGCTCACCGAGAGCCCGAGACCCGCGTTCGACCACACGCTCTTCGTGGTGAAGAACGGCTCGAAGAGGCGCGGCAGGTGCTTCTCGGCGATGCCCTCGCCGGTGTCGCGCACGCACAGTCGGACCGCCGCGCCCTCGCGCACCGTGGTCAGCGCCAGGCGCTTCACGGCGCTCTTCTGCATGGCCGTCCGCGCGTTGGCGACCAGATTGAGCACCACCTGGGCGAGGTGCCCCGCGTCGCCGCGGACGGGCGGCAGGCCCTCGCCGAGCTCCATCGAGAGCGAGACGCCTTCCGCCTGAAGCTGAGCTTCCACCAGGGAGGCCGCCTCGCGCACCACTTTGTTCAGGTCGAGCGGCCGGGGGTCGGCCTCTGCGCGCTGCTGGGAGAAGCGCAAGAGGTTGGCGGTGATCTCCTTGGCGCGCTTGGCCTGCGCCTCGATCTTCCGGAGCGCCGCGGCGTCCTTGTCCGCGCCGTCGCGGTGGAGCAGCAGGAGCTGCACGTGGCCGAGGATGCCCGCGAGCGGGTTGTTGATCTCGTGGGCGACGCCCGCGCCGAGCTGCCCGATGGCGGCGAGCTTCTGCGCCTCGAGCAGCTGGGCCTGCGCGGCCCGCAACTCGGCGGTGCGCTCGTCGACCTTCACCCGCAGCTCCTCGTTCCAGGTGAGGAGCTTCTGCCGCGCGGCCTGCAGCTCCGCCCCCATGGCGTTGAACGTCCGCGCGAGCGCCGCCACCTCGTCGGCGCCTCCGGCCGGGACGCGCGCCGAGAGATCGCCGCGCGAGAGCGCGTCGGCCCCGCTGGCGACCCGCTCGATTCGCCGGGCGAGGGTGCGGGTGAAGGCGAAGCCCGCCGCGAGAAGAACGACCAGCGCCCCGGCGATGGAGGCGAGCACGGTGCGGCGCATGCGGGCCACGTCGGCGAAGGCGTCCTTCGCGGGCAGACGGACGACGGCGGTCCAGCCCAGCGGACCCGGGGCGCGAGCCAGGGAGGCGAGCATGGGCTCCCCATGGACGGTGTAGCGCGCCACGCGGGGGCGCTCGCCAGCGGCCGCCGCGGCGGCGCGGTCGGGCTCGGCCGCCAACTCGAGGCGCTGCGCAGGGTTCGGGCAGGCGAGCGAGCGCCCCTGGTCGTCCAGCAGGTAGAGCGCGCCGGCCCCGCCGTCGGCGAGCGACTCGGCCCCCGCCAGCAGCTCCGAGAGGCTGAGCTCTACCCCGACGTACCACGGCTCGTCGCCCCCGACCCGGAAAGCGAGCGCGGCCGCGGCGGCGCGCCCGGGCTCGCGCGGGTACGCGGGCGACATCGCCACTGCGCCGGCGCCGGCCGCCGAGAGCTGGGCCAGCGGCAGGGCGGCGAGGAAAGGCTCCGCGGGGCGCGGCGGCGATTCGCCGGTGGCGGGCGGCCGGGACGCGACCGGATCCACAGGCGCGCCCTGGGCGTCGAAGAGGCCGGCCAGAGCGAAGTGGCGCGACTGAAGCAAGACGAGGCGCAGCGCGCCCTCGCGCTCCTCGGGCGACAGCTCGCGCCAGCCGATGGGCGAGGCGGCGCGGACCAGCGTCTCGACCGCGCCCTCCACGTCGCGCGCCGCCCTCTGCGCGGCCGCGGCGGCGGCCGTCGCCTGCTGGGCGCCGATGCGGCTCTCGAGCGCGCGCTCGGCCCTCGTCAGCAGCGAGAACCCGACCCCCGCGACCGGAGCGACGGTCGCGGCAATCATGAAGAGCACCAGCTTCGGGAAGAGGCGCATGGAGCTGCAGTCGTGAGGTGGGTTGTGGGGGGCTCCCTGATCGATCTCGGGTTTGGAGATTAGCGCGACCCGCGGGGTGAGTCCCCGTTGCAAGAGACCGGGTTCGGGACCGGGACCGGCTTCTGAGGATCGGGGACGGGGACGGCGCTCGGGAACTCGGGAGCGGGCCACGGCTCAACACCCGTGGTCCGAGAGGCCGTGCATCGTAATCCGTGGCCCGCCCCCGTGAACGAACCCGTGAACGAACCCGAACCCGAATCCCGTGCCCGGTTCCGTCCCCGAACCCGTCCCCGGTCCCGAACCCGAATGCCCGGCCGCAATCCGACGCCACAGGGGCAATGCTCCCTCAGGCCGCGGATAATCTCGGGCGAAACCGTGCTCTCGACGCCCTACCCCACCTTCTCGAGGGTGTCCCCGCCGCGCGGCTTCGCTTGCGACGGGAGGGGCTCGGCTCGGTCGCTGCGCACGAACTTGCTTCCGGGGATTTGCTTGGCGCGCTTCTTGAGCTCGGCGGCGGCCCGGGCGATCTCCGGGTGGTCCTTGAACTGGCCCTGGCTCACCACCGCCACGACGGTGATGCCCATGATGGGGAAGCGCCGGCGCTGCCCGAACCGGTCGTCGGCCTCGATGTAGCCCCGGCGCCGGTCGTCTCCGTCGTAGTACAGCGGGATGATGCGGTCGAAGGATTCGAGGAGCTGCTGGCAGAGGTCGTCTACCTTGTCGAGCCCCACGACGAAGACGAAGTCGTCGCCGGCGATGTGCCCCACGAACTCGCCGGCGCCGCCCACCACCTGGCGCAAGAGGTCGCCGGTCTGCTGGACCACGCCGTCGGCCTTGGCGTAGCCGTAGTGGTCGTTGTAGGCCTTGAGGTTGTCGAGGTCGAGGTAGCAGAGGGCGAACGGCAGCCGCTTCTCCAGGCGCCGCTCCACCTCGCGCTCCACCGCGGCGGAGCCCGGCAGGCCGGTCGTCGGCGAGGCGCCCAGCTCCGCCTCCTTGCGCCGCAGCACGGTCTCCACCCGCGCCGCCAGCTCCATGGCGTCGAAGGGCTTGACCAGGTAGTCGTCGGCCCCCAGCCGCAGCGCGCGCACCTTGCTCGCGGTGTCGCCCTGGGCGGTGACGAACATGACCGACAGATGGCGCGCGGCCCGCTCCTCGTTCACCTCTTCCAGGAACGCGAGGCCGTCGCCGTCGGGCAGGTGCACGTCCAGGAGCAGCATCTGCGGGCGCTCCTCGCGCAGCGCGACCCGCGCCTGCTCGAGGCTCCCCGCCGCGACGACCGGGTAGCCGACGTTGGCCAGCACCTCGCTGCAGATGGCCCGGATGGCCGCGTCGTCGTCCACGACCAGCACCTTGGCCGCCGGCTTGCCGCTCCGGCGCTGCGCGAGCAGCCCGTCGACGGTGGCCAGGAAGCGCGGCACATCGAGGGGCTTCTGCAAGAAAGCGCTCGCACCCGCCTTGAAGGCCCGGTCGCGCTCGTCGAAGACCGAGAAGACGAGCACCTTGGCGCCGCGCGTGTCGGGGTCGTGTCGCAGGATCTCCAGGAGCGCGAACCCGTCGACCTCCGGCATCCGCACGTCGGAGGCGATGACGTCCGGGCGCAGCCTTCGCGCCAGGGCCACCGCCTCGTCGGCGCGCGTCGCCGCCAAGACCCTATGGCCGCGCGCCAGGAGCAGCGCTTTGAGGGTGAAGGCGATGTCCGCCTCGTCGTCGACCACCAGCACCGTCCCCGGCTTGCTGGCCGGCGCCCGGCCCGCCGCCGCCGGCTCGTCGTCGCCGCGGATGACCTCGACCGTGGGCTCGAGCGGCACGACCACCACGAAGCGCGCGCCCTTCCCTTCGCCGCTCTCGGCCCAGATGCGCCCGCCGTGAGCCTCCACGATGGACCGGCAGATGGCCAGGCCGAGCCCGGTCCCCCGAACCGCGCGGGTGCGCTGCGAGGCCCCCTGCTCGAACTTCTCGAAGATGCGCTCCAGGTCGGCCTCGGCGATGGGGTCGCCGTTGTTCCAGCAGCTCACGACCGCGAAGCCGCCGACGTGATCGGGCCGGTGCAGGTCGAGCTCAATCCGCCCGCCCTCGGAGCAGAACTTGACCGCATTGGTGAGCAGATTGTTGAGCACCTGCGAGAGGCGCGTGGGGTCGCCCACCACCTTCACCGGCGACGGCGGCAGCTTCAGCTCGAGCGCGAGCCTCTTCTCCTGCACCGCCGCGGCGTAGCGCTCGGCGGCGGCGCGCACCAGCTCGTCGAGGTAGATGACCTCGAAGCTCATCCGCAGCTTTCCGCGCGCGAACTTGGACAGGTCGAGCAGGTCGTCGACCATGGCGTTGAGCTTGTCGGTCGAGTCCTTGGCCATCTCCAGGAAGCGGCGCTGCTTCTCGCTGATGTCCCCGGCGATGTTGTTGAGCACCAGGTCCAGCGCGCCGCTGACGGCGGTGAGCGGGGTGCGCAGCTCGTGGCTGACGATGGAGACGAACTCCTCCTTGCGCGCCTCCAGCAGCTTCTGGTCGGTGATGTCGCGCAGGACCACCACCACGCCGCTCAAGGTGCCTTGTGGGTCGGAGACCGGCGAAACGGTGGAGTGGAGCGTGCGGTCGAAGATCTTCACCTCTTCGCGCAAGAGCTGCGCCCCGCCGTACTCCCAGCCGCGCACCAGCTCGAAGGGGTAGAAGCCCAGCGCCTCCTGCAGGTAGCGCGCGTTCGCCTTCTCCGGGGCGTCCACCCGCAGCATGGCGCGGGCGGCCGGGTTCATGACCACGAGCTCGTTGCGCGCGTCGGTGAGGATGACGCCGTCCGCCATGCACTCGACCATCCGCTCCATGCGCCGCCGCTCCGCGCCGAGCACCGCCGTGAGGCTGCGCACCGCGCCGGCGGTCTGGTTCGCGAGCAGGTCGAGCAGGCGCGCGTCGTTCTCGGCGAAGAAGTCCGGCTTGCCGGAGAAGAGCGCGATGACCCCCGCGGGCCGGTCCTCGACCATGAGCGTCGCGGCGATGCGCGAGCGCGGCGTCCACGCCTCCAGCGGCTCGCCCGCCTGCGCGCGCTGGCCCGTGATGCGCGTCACCACCCGGTCCTCGGACAGCTTCTGGCCGGCGATGCAGGCCCACGCGGCCAGGACATCCTCCTTGGCGCCCAGGAGCCCGGCCTCGGCGCGCTCGCTGTGGCAGGTGAGCTGGAGCGCGGCGGGCTGCCCGGCCTCCACTGCCACCAGCGACGCCCCCAGGTCGAACGGGATGATGCGCGCGAAGGCCTCCACCACCCGGCCGATGATGGCCTCGTAGCTGGACAGCGCCGCGCCGGACCGGCTCACCTCGTAGAGCAGATTGAGCGCGTCCACGCGCTTGGAGAGCTCGCCGAGGAGCTGCTCGCGCTCCTTGCGCAGCCGGTGGTGATCGACCGCGTTCTTCAGGGTGACGAAGAGCTCGGTCTGATCCCAGGGCTTGGTCACATAGCGGTAGATCCGCCCGACGTTGATGGCGTCGACCAGGTCCGCGGGGTCCGAGTAGCCCGTGAGCAGAATGGGAGTGACGTCGACGCCCAAGCGCTGGGCCTTGGCGATCAGCTCCACGCCGGTCATGTCCGGCATCTTCTGGTCGGTGACCAGCACGTCGACCGGCCGCTTCTGCAGAATCTCGAGGGCTTCCTCGCCGGCGACCGCGGTGACGACGTCGTACGACTGTTCGAAGCTCCGAGCGAGGATCTCGACGACGTCCGGCTCGTCGTCGACGAAGAGGATGAGCGGCCGGCTCTTGGACGGGCTCATGGCGAGAGTCCCAAAGGCCGGTACCCCCGGCTCGGATTCAAGCCTGCCACCCTTCCAGGGCTTTTGCGAGATCGCCGCCCTCGCGGGGTGGGTCACACGCCCGAGTCGGAGCCGGGCGCGAGCGAGGTGTCGACAATGGGCTCGGTCGACAGGACGACCTCGGCCAGTGGGGCCGGCAGCTCGGGCTCAGGCAAAGCGCCGCGGTCGCCGGCATCGACCGCCGCCAGGGCGCCGAGTTGCACGGTCGTGAGCAGGGCTTTCAAGCCGCCGGCCAGAAGGCCGCTCGCCGCCCGGGCGCCCAGCGCCAAGCCCAGGAGCTGAGGTACCGCGCCGAAGGCGAAGGCGCCGCCCGCGCTCGCCGCCACGCTCAAGAGGCCGCCGAAGAACGCGAAGAGAGCGCCGAGGCCGACCAGCGTACCCAGCCGGCGACCCAGGAGCGCGAGCGCGCCGGAAAGGCTGAAGGTGGCCCCCGAATCCGCGGCGACGGCGCGGATGAGCCAGAGCGGCAGCAGCAGGGACACGAGCAGCCGCAAGACGATGGCCAAAGCGAGCGCCGCGCTCAGCGCGGCGGCCCCGGAGACCGCCAGAGGCCCCGAGGGCTCCAGCGCGTGCGCCGCGACGAGCAAGGCCGAGCCGACGAGCGCCGCGTCGAAGAGCGTCACCGCAGTAGAGGTGATGGCCCACAGCGCCGCGGCTGGGACCGCCCGCTCGAGGCGCGAGGACGCGAGCGCCTGGCCGAACGAAAGGTTCTCGCCCGCCAGGCGCGCGGCGAAGAGGCGCGCTCCCGTCGCCGCGAAGAGGAGGCGCAGCGCCAGCGAGAGCAGAGCGGCCGTCGCCGCGGCGCCACCCAACGCGAGGAACGAGCCCCTCGAGTTGCCAACCCCTCCCTGGAGCGACGAGTAGACGACCGCCGCCAGCGCGGCGCCGGCCGAGAGCGCCAGCACGTCGCCGCCGACCTCCGCGCCGAGCGCGAGGCCGACCACGCCCGGGGCCCGCCGGGCCAGGCCGATTCCGCGCCGAAGAGCTTCGCTGAAAGAGACGTCGCGCGCGCCCACAGCCGAAGATGTGTCACATCCGAGCTCGGCTGCCTAGAACGACCTCTGCCCCATCGCCTCCTCCCCGCGAGCGGCCGCAAGCGGGGAAAGGGTTGGGGGGTGAGGAACTTGAGCGCGCCAAAGGCTCCCAGCGCGGGCTCCGGCGCCCAGCGCACTTCACCCGAACGCCCTTTGCCCCGTTGCGCTACACGCGCGTTCAGTCTAATCTCCGCGCGGGAGGTGCCTCGATGGAGACACTGACGGATCGGCAAAAGGAAGTGCTCCGCTTCATCGCCGCCAGGACCGAGCAGCGGGGGTTCCCTCCCACCATCCGGGAGATCGGCGAAGAGTTCAGCATCCGCAGCACCAACGGGGTGAATGATCACCTCAAAGCGCTCGAGCGAAAAGGCTACCTGAGCCGAGGCGAGCAGAAGAGCCGCGCCCTGGTGCCGACCGCGTCGGGGCGCCAGCTCCTCGGGCTCTCCAGCTCCAGGGCAAACGACGGGACGGTAGAGGTGCCAGTGATCGGCCGGGTCGCCGCCGGCGCGCCGCTTTTGGCCGAGGAGAACCGGGAAGAGCCGGTCCGAATCGACGGCGCGTTGCTGCCCGCCGGCGGCGCGGCCCGAGACGTCTTTGCCCTGCGAATCAAGGGCGACAGCATGACAGGCGACGGGATCTTCGACGGCGACCTCGTCTTCGTGCGCCGCCAGAGCGCGGCGCGCCCCGGGGAGATCGTGGTGGCGCTCATCGAAAGCGAGGCGACGTGCAAGCGGTACTTCCCGGAGGGCGAGCGGATTCGCCTGGAGCCGTCCAACCCGCGCCTCTCGCCCATCTACGTCTCTGGGCACGACCACCGCGAGTTCGCCATCCTGGGGGTCGTGGTGGGCGTCTACCGAAGAATCGGCCCGCGCGCCTAAGTCGCGCCGGCGCCTCTCTCACTTGCCGCTCGGCCGGAACTCTTTGAGCGCACGGGAGGGCGCCTTGGGCCCCTGGAAGTCGCTCAGCTCGCGCCCCGCGGTGGCGGCGGCCCCGATGGCTTTGCGCAGCGCGGGCGAGCGGACCGAAAAGGCCCTCAGCCGCATCTCCCCGTCTTGGCGGACCAGCGTCAGGCTCGCCGTCGCCGGAGCGCCCTTGGTGAACTTGAGCGCGTATTCCGCTTCAATCGCCTCGGCGCTCTCTTCCCAGCGAAAGGAATAGGAGACCCGTTCGCCCAGGCCCTGGAACTCGCCCAGCGCCTCGGTGAGCGCTCGCCCGAGCTCGGCGCCGCGCCCGCGGTCCATCGCGGGCCGCAGGCCGCTCGCCATGACCTGCGAGGCCTCCATCGGCCTTTCGGCGCACACGTTCGCGAGCAGGGTCGTGGCCGCGCGAGGGACCTGGTCGAGGTCCTCCCGGTACCGCTGGTATGCCAGGCCGCCCAGCGCGAGCTGCGAGATGCCCAGGACGATTCCAAGCCAGGCCATGGCCTTGCCGGCCAACGCGCCGCCGCTCGCGGCGATCTGCCGCAGGCCGACGACCCCCAGCGCGATGCCCAAGAGGCCGCCGAGCCCCATGGGGCAGAGGCAGGCGAAGAGGCCGGCGGCGACCGCGGCCCGGCTGGTCGTCCGCCCCGGGGCCGGAGCCCGCGAGGTCGGCGCTCCGGAGTCCCAGGGGTTGCGGCCCGGCCGGCTCGGGGTGCGGCTCATCGTCGAATCCCCTCTCTAAAGTCACGGGAGCTTCAGCAGATCTTTCACGGCCTCGATGACGGTGTGCGCCCTCAGCGGCTTGGTCAGGTAGACGTTGGCCCCCAACGCGAGCGCGCGCTGGCGGTCGGCCAAAGACGCCTCGGTGGTAATCACCACCAGCGGCGTCTCGCGGTTGAGAGTCCCCGGCCCTCGGACCTGCCCGATGAGCTTAAGGCCGTCCATGAGCGGCATGTTGATGTCGGTGAGAATGACGTCGAAGCGCTCCACTCTGACGCGCTTCAAGGCCTCGAGGCCATTCTCAGCCTCGGCGCAGGTGAGCTCCGGGATGCGCTGCAAGGCCAGAGCGATGCTCTTGCGCATGGCGCTCGAGTCGTCGACGATCAGCGCTCTGAGCTGCCCCACCGGATCCTCCGACGCGTGGCGTGCTCGATTCGATTTACCACGAGCCGGCCTTTCGCGAACCTTTTCGGCTTTCAGGTCCCGTTGCGGGCGAAGTCGATGATCGCCGCGGCGATGGCCTGCAACGGGAGCACGCGCTCGGCGGCGCCCGCGTCGATGGCCTCCTTGGGCATCCCGAAGATCACCGCGCTCTCCTCGGACTCGGCGATGGTCCGCGCCCCTTGCCTGCGCAGCGCGCCGAGGCCGGCGCAGCCGTCATTGCCCATGCCGGTCAGCAGCACGCCCAGCACCCGCGGGCCCAGGAGCCTTGCGGCGCTCTCGAAGAGCGCGTCGACCGACGGCACGTACTTCTCGCCCGGCCCCGGCAGCAAGAGCGTGGCCACGGGCGCCGACGGCGGCCCCACGAGCCGCAGCTGCCGGCCGCCCGGGGCCACCAGCGCGCGGCCCGCTGAGAGAGCGTCGCCGTCCTGCGCCTCGCGGACCTCGAACGCGGAGATCTTGTCGAGCCGCTCGGCGAAGGCGCGGGTGAAACGCGCCGGCATGTGCTGCGCCATGGCAATGGACAGCGGCAGGTCGCCCGGCAGCGAGCAGAGCAACCGCTGCAGCGCAGGCGGCCCGCCGGTCGATGCCCCGAGCAGGAGCACCTTGGGTTGCCCCGCCGGCCGAGGCACCTCCTTGCGCGCGAGGCGCACCGCCTCCACTTTCGCGAGCAGCTCCTCGCGGACCGCCCGCGCCTCCGCAGAGAACTGCCTCACGGGCTTGGCCAGGAAGTCGAACGCCCCGAGCTCCATCGCGCGGAAGACGTCCCCGTCGCGAGCGTAGCCGGACATGACGATCACCGGGATCTGCGCCCGCGCCGTCAGGAGCCGAAGGAACGTGAAGCCGTCCATCCGAGGCATCCGCAAGTCGAGGGTGATGACGTCGGGCCGAAGGGCCAGGGCGAGCTCGAGACCCTGCACACCGTCCTCCGCGGCGCCCACCACGACCACGTCCTCCGAGCTCTGCAGCATGTCGCTGATGCCGCGGCGGTTGTACGCCGAGTCGTCGATCACCAGCGCCCGGATCTTTCCGCGCTTTCTCACCTAAGGCCCCCAGGCCCGCGGCTTGCGGTAAATGAGGTCGTGCGTCAGGTGCACGAGCTCGAAGTCGGCGGTGAGATGGATGAGGTTCTCGGAGTGCCCGAGCAGGAGGTAGCCGCCTTCGCAGAGCCGCTCCCAGAGCCCCTTGAGCGCCCGGCGGCGCGCCGCCGCGTCGAAGTAGATCATCACGTTGCGGCAGAAGGCCACGTCCACGCGCCCGCGCTGCGCGGCGGCAGGCTCCTCCAGGAGGTTGAGCTGGCCGAAGCTCACCCGCTCCCGCACCTCGTCGCGCACCGCGAGTCGGTCCCCGTCTTCGCGAAAATAGCGCGAGACCATGGAGGGCGGCGCCTCCCTCAGCGCGCTCCTCGTGTAGCTCGCCCGCCGCGCCGACTCGAGCGCCCTCCGCGAGAGGTCGGTGCCCAGCACCTCCAGGTCCCACCCCTCGAAGCGGCCGCTGTCCAAGAGGAGCATGGCCACGGTGTAGGCCTCCTCCCCGGTCGAGCAGCCGGCCGACCAGAATCCGCAGCCGCCGCGAGCGCGCTTTCTCGCGCGCGAGCATCGGCAGCAGCTCCTCGCAGAAAGCGCGCAGCTGCAGCGGCTCGCGGAAGAAGTAGGTCTCGTTCGTGGTCAGCGCCTCGGCCGCCGCCTCCAGCTCGGCTCCGCCGTCCGCGCCGAAGCGCAGGAGCCGGTAGTAGGCGGTGAAGTCGGCGGCCCCCGCCGCCTTGAGCCGGGGCGCGAGCCGGCGCACCACCAGCGCGCGCGACTCCGGCCTCATCACCAGCCCGCAATGCCGGCTGACGAGCTCTCCGATGAGGCGGAACTCCTCCGCCGACATCGCCGGGTCGCCTTCGCCGAACGGCGGCATCGCGCCTCTCGAGGACACTATTCCTCGCCCGGCCCTGCGTGCCCTTCAAGCGCCCGAAGCGCGCTCTCGAAGGCCTCGGCCGCGAGCGGGTCGCGCTCGCTCGACCCCAAGGCCTTGACCTCGGCGAGCAGCCTCCGGTCCCCGCGCGCGGCGATGGCGCGCGCCGCTGCACGGCGCGCGTCCCAACGCGGGTGGCGGGCCGCCAAGAGCAGCACCGCTTCCCCGCCCGGCATCCTCACCGCCGCTTGCAACGCCTCCTTGACCACCTCCGCGTCGGGGTGGGCCGCCGCCCGCGAGAGGAGCGCCGGCGCCGCGGCGTTCAGGCGCGCCAGCGCGCGGAGCGCGGCGATGGCCAACAGGACCTCCGGCCCGCCGGCCGCCGCCTGGCCTCGCTCGAAGGCGCGGGCCAGCGCCTCCGCCGCCTGGCCCTCCCCGTGCCGGCCGAGCGACTCCGCGGCGGCGCTGGCGACCGCCGAGTCGCGATCCTCGAGCGCCGCGAGCAGCGCCCGCGCCGTCTCGTCCGAGCCGAAGCGCCCGAGCCCCCGCGCGGCCGCCGCCCTCACCTGAGGCGAGCCGTCGCCGAGCGCGCGGCGCAGGAGCGGCTCCGCCTCCCGCGACCCCAGCGCCGCGGCGGCGCCCGCCGCGGCCGCGCGCAGCTCCGCCGCCTCGCCGCACAGCGCCTTCTCGAACCTGGGGAGGTCTTCGGCGGCGCCCAGCTCTCCCAGCACCCGGAGGGCCCACGCGGAGCCCGGCGGCGCCTCGAGCCTCCGGCAGACCTCCTGCACGCCCTTCGCGTCCACCCGCCCCAGCTCCACCAGGGAGCGCGCGGCGTGCGACGCCGTGACCGAGTCCGACAAGAGCAGGGCCAACGGCTCCAGGGCCCGGGCGTCGCCCAGCGCGCCCAGCGCCTCCGCCGCCCTCACCCGCTCGGCATCGCCGGCCTCGCGCGACAGCGCCAGGTCCACCAGCGCCGGAACCGCCCCCCGCTCCTTCAGCCGAGAGAGCGCGTCCAGGGCGAACGCCCGGGCGCCCGGCGTGAGGTCCGGCAGCGCGCGCAGAAGGGCTCCGCCCGCCTTGGGGCCCAGCGCCCGCAAGGCGGCGAGCGCCGCGTCGCTCAGCGATTCGCGCGCGGCGGCCCGCACCACCGCCGGCGCGTCCGCGGGCTCGCCCAAAAGGCCCAAGGCCAGCAGCGCGCCCTCGACCGCGCGCGCGCTCCCCCCGGAGAGGACCTCGCGCGCCCGCTCGGGGATGCGCGCGCCACCCTCGAGCGCGCGCGACAGCTCCCGCGGCCCCTGCTCGCCCAGGCTCCGGGACTGCTCCGCGAGGGCCTCGAAGGCCGCCTCGCGGGTGCCGCGCGAGGAGTCCTGGGCGCCGCGCACGATGATCTCCAGCGCCGCGCGCCCGGGGATGGCGCCCAGCATCCGCAGCGCCGAGCGCCGCAGGTATGGGTCCAGCGCGAGGGCCGCCAGGCACGCCAGCGGCGGCCGCTGGCCCAGCCCCGAGAGCGCCTCCAGGGAGGCGAGCGCCAGGAACCGGTCGCCTCGCTCCAGGGCGCGCACCAGGGCCGGGACCGCCGCGTCGCCCCCGAGCTTGCCGAGCGCCTCGGCGGCCGCGGCCCGAACGTTGCCGTCCAAGTCGTCGAGCGCGGCGGCGAGCGAAGGCCCCGCGCTCGGCTGGCCCAGCTCGCCGAGCACGTCGGCCGCGAGCTTGCGCGCCCCCGCGTCGGGTCCCGACAGGAGCGCGACCAGGCCGGAAAGCGCCGCGCCGCCCAAGCGCGCCAGGGCCTCGGCGGCGGCGTTGCGCGCCCCGACGTCGCCCGAGCGGGCGAGCTCCTGGAGGAGCGACGCCGCCACCGCCTCGGGCTCGCGGGTCGCAGAGAGCCGCTCGACCGCCGCCTTGCGCACGCGCCAGCTCGGGTCCGAGAGCCGCGACAGCAGCGCTGTGCGGTCCGCCTCGGGGTCGAGCGCGCGCGCGTCGCGGTAGCGGGACTCGTCGTCTCGCGCGTCGGTGAGATCCCTCTGCTGCATCGGCATCTCCTTCGAGGGCGGCTGCGCGGCGCTCTAGCGGTCGGCGAGAAGGCCCGCATCTCGGGCGGCCGCGCGGTCCTCGGGCCCCGGGACCGGCCCGGCGGACTCGAGCAGCGCCTTCAAGTTGAGCAGGAGCTTGAGTCGCTCGTCGGGCCCGCAGACGCCGAGGAAGAACCGCGGGCCTGGGCGGCTGAGCAACGCCGGCGCCCGCTTGAGGGCCGACCGCGGGATGCGCAGCACCTCGGTCACGGCGTCCACGACCAGCGCCACCCGCCGCGGGCCGACGGAGCAGACGAGGTATTTGCTCTTCTGGGCGAGCGGGCGGGCGGGGACACACAGGCGCTTGCGCAGGTCCATCACCGGGAGAATGGTGCCGCGCAGGTTGACCACGCCCTCGACGAACTCCGGGGCGCGCGGCACCGGGGTGATGCGCGATGGCGGGATGATCTCGCGCACCCGCATGATGTCGAGCGCGTACTCCTCGTCGCCGACCTTGAAGGCGCACAGCTGCACCACCGGGTCGCTGAACGCCGGTGGAGGCGAAGCGCGCTCGGTCGGCGTGGGCGTCATGGCGCCTCCAGCCTGAGCGCGGCCGCCAGGTCGAGCAGCGCGTAGAGCCGCTCGCTCGCGCGACCGATGCCCCCGATGCACTCCACCCGCTCGCCGCTGCCCAGGCCCGTGGGGGGCTGCTCGATGGTCGAAGGGCGCAGCCGCACGACCTCCTCCACCGCGTCGACCAGCACGCCCATGGGGCCGTCCGCTCCCTGCAGGACCACGACCCGGGCCTCGCGGCCGAGCTCGCCCGCGGGAGGCGGCAGGCCCAGGCGCCGCCTCAGGTCAAAGACCGGCATCACCTCGCCGCGCACCGTCATGACGCCGGCGATGGACGCGGGCGCCCGCGGGACCTCGGCGATGGGCGGGACCCGGACGATCTCTCGGACGGACCCGAGCTCGACGGCGTAGTCCTCGCCCGACAGCCTGAAGCCCAAAAACTCGCGCAAAGGCTCCTCGGGCGCCGGCGCCGGCTCGTCCTCCAGGTCCGCGGCGAAGTCGACCAGCGCCGCGAGCGCGCCGATGTCTTCGTCCGGCCGGTAGAAGAACTCGTCGAAAGGATCGGGCGCGGCCGCGCTGACCCGCTTCTCTGTCGCCGGAGGCGCCATCGATCAGTGCCGCTCCTTGCCCCGCACTCAGACCGCCGCGCGTAAGCCGCCCTCGCCCGACAGGACCTCTTCGATGATGGCGCCGACGTCCAGGACGAGCACGGTCCGCCGGTCGCCCAGGTCGGTGGCCCCGGCGATGCCCCGCACCGACGCCAGCGCCGGCCCCAGCGGCTTGACCACCACGTCCTGCTGGGTCGAGAGGCCGTCGACCGCGATGCCCAAGCGGTCCTGGGCCAAGCCCACCACCACGACGTGCAGCGGGCCCTTCCGCTCCGGCGCCGCCAGCCGGAACAGCCGCGCGAGACGCACCAGCGGCAGCGTGGCGCCGCGCACGTCGATGACCTCGCGGCCCTCGAAGCTCTTGGCGGCGCGGGCGTCGACCTGGAGGATCTCGAGGACCGAGTAGAGCGGCACCGCGAAAGTGCGCCCGGCCACCGACACCACCAGCGCCCGGATGATGGCCAGGGTCACCGGCAGCGTGATGGAGAAGGTGGTCCCGCGCCCGCGCGCGCTGGCGAGGTCGATGATGCCCGACAGGCGCGCGATGTTGGTCTTGACCACGTCCAGCCCGACGCCGCGGCCGGAGAGCTCGCTCACCTTCTCGGCGGTCGACAGGCCGGGCAGGAAGATGCAGTTGAGCGCCTCGCGCCGGCCCAGCTCGCGGGCGGCCTTCTCGGCGATGAGCCCGCGCTCGACGGCCTTCTGGCGCACCGCCTCCTCGTCCACGCCGGCGCCGTCGTCGGAGACCTCGATGACCACGTGGTTGCCGCGCTGGCGGGCCGAGAGGCCGATGGCGCCGGCCCGCGGCTTGCCGGCGCGCGCGCGGGCGTCGGGCGCCTCCACGCCGTGGTCGATGGCGTTGCGGATGAGGTGCATCAGCGGGTCGGCCAGGTCCTCGAGGATGAGCTTGTCGAGCTCGACCTCGCCGCCGCGAAGCTGCAGGTCCACCTCTTTGCCCGCCTCGCGCGCCAGCTTCCGGGCCATGCGCGCGAGCTTCTCGAAGACCGAGTCGAGCGGGACGAGGCGGATGTCGAGGATGCCCTTCTGAAGCTGGTCGAGCTTGCGCGAGAGGCCACGCGCCTCGCGCTGCAGAAGAGCCCCGGCCCGCGGCGGCCCGCCCGCCGCTCCGGTGCGAAGCCCCTCGGCGAGCCGCTCCAGGTTCGCCTTGGCGGCCACGAGCTCCCCCACGATGTTCATGAGGCGGTCGAGCTTGGCGATGTCGACGCGCACCGTCTGGCTCACGCTCCTCAAGCTCGGCGAGGGAGCGGGCGTTCGGCGCTCGGCGCGAGCGGCCTCCGCCGCGGCAGGCTCGACAGGCGCGAGCGCCGCAGCCGGCCGCTCGGCCGCTCGAGGGGGGGCCTCCGATACAGGCGGCGGCGTGGGGCCCTGGGCCTGCGCTCCGCAGAAGTCCGAGACCGCGGCGGGCAGGCCAGCGAGCTTCTCGACCACCTGGGCCTTGGGTACGGCGGTCCCGAAGATGAGATCGAACGAGAGGCCGCCGTCGCCGGAGGGCTCGGGCGAAGGCAGCGTGCTGACGACCTCGCCCAACGGCTTGAGGCGCGCGTTCAGCTCATGCAGCCCTTGGTCGAAGTCGGCCAGGCCGAAAGCGGCGTGCACGCGCCAGAGCGCCTGGCCCCTGCGAAGGTTCTCCCGAAGTCGATGCTCCTCGTACTCTGTGAGCACCCCGCGAATGGCGGCGGGCAGGCCCAAGGCGTCGAGCGGGTCGACCTGGGGCACAGGACTGCCGCTCGCGCGAATGGCCTGGATGCGGGCGGCGAGCGCCTCCCCGGCTGCGGCGGTGCCACCCGGGCGGGCGGCGTCCTGGCCCGCGACCGCCTCGGCGACCATCTGCTGGAACAGGTCGGTCGCCTCGACCAGCGCCTCGAGCAGCGCCTCGGAGAGCGGGGCGCGCCCCATTCGCACGTCGTCGAGCAGGTCTTCCGCGAGGTGGGCCAGCGAGGCGAGACCCGCCACGCCGAACATGCCGGAGAGCCCCTTGAGCGAGTGCGCGCCTCGAAAGAGGCGGTTGACGAGGTCGGGGTCGGGCGCGTCGCCTGGGGCCTGAGCCAGCTCGTCGAGGCCGCGGGCGATGCCGTCCAGCGTCTCCTGGGCCTCGGCCGCGAACTCCTGCAGCGCCTTGGGAGGTCTCATGGCCGGCGCCGCTTCAGTCGCTCTTGACGTATCGGAGCACGAGCGCCGCGAGCGCCTCGGGCTCGAAGGGCTTGGCCAGGTACTCCGCGGCGCCCAGCTCGAGCCCGCGCCGCCGGTTGAGCTCCGACGACTCGGTGCTCACGATGAAGAGCGGCGTCTCGCGGTAGTTGGGGTTCTTCTTGACGAAGTTGATGAGCTCCAGCCCGTTGATGTCCGGCATGTTGATGTCGGTGATGATGAGGTCGAATCGGTGGCGCGGGAGCATCTTGAGCGCCTCGAACCCGGATGCAGATTCGATGACCGTGAAGTCATCGAGTTGCTCGATGGCGGCGCACAACAATTCTCGGGTGCTCTTCGAGTCGTCGACGATGAGCACCTTGAAGCCCACTGTTTCGCCCCCAAGACTGCGCGGGACATCCATCGGGTGGCTAACGTTGGCTATGGTAGCAGACCTCTGGTCAGGTTCAAGGCTTCGGCGCCGCAGATTTCGCGCACCGAAACCCGCCGCCTCGACGCGTTCTTGTCGCTTGACCCGGCGCGCCAGAGGCGGGGTTGGAGTCGGGCCTACTTGGGCGTACACTGAGGGGAACGAAGGAGGCTGCGCCCATGAATGCTGCAGCCATTGTGATGGCGGTGCTCGCCGCCGCGGCGCCGGTTGAAGGGGCGGGCCCGGCCCCCGCCAAGGCCCCCATCACGGTCGAGGCGCCCAAGCTGGACTTGAAGCTCGCTCCCCTTCCCCTCCTCGAGGGCCTGTCGGGACCGTCGAGAGAGAACGACCTCCAGGCGCGCGACGCGCCCAGCGACCAGCGGACCCCTGCGAACCTCGAGGGCGCCAAAATCGCCTCGGTCACCCACGCCAAGTCCTTCTCGCAGGCCGAGGGCCGGCACCGGCCGGTGTCCCCCATCGAATCATTCGAGGTCGGGAGCTTCCCGGCGCGGATAGCCCCGTTTAAGACCTGCATTCGGCTCACCTCCGGCGAGCGGCTGCCGGTGGTCGTGCGGGTGGCGCTCCGGTCGCCCAATGGGGACGACCTGCTCTCGTCGCGGTCCGAGGTCTCCTTCGGCGCCCGGGACTCGATGGAGCTGGTCGTCGACTGGGACGGCTTCCAGGCGCTGCGGGCCGGCAACTACAAGCTCCTCGTCAGCCTCGACGGCGGCCTCCCCGCGGAGTATCCGCTCTCCGTGCAGCAGGCGAAGTGACAGGGCGCTCGGCGCTGCTTCCATTCCCATGTTCGCCGTGGCGCTTCCCGCCCTTCCGGGTCATCAACAAGTTTGGTGAAAAGCGCGCTCCGTGATCCAATGCTCCCGTCGCGAATGCCGCTTGGCAAAGGGCAGGCCGAGATACCGTGCGCCGCCCCATCCACTCGAGGGAGCAGGGGCCGACCTCCAAGGAGAACGTGAAAATGTTGACCGATCGCGTGAGGCAGATCTTGTCGTGGTACGGCTCGGACAACCCGGGCGTTCAGACGAACCTGGTCCGGCTGCTCAACTCCGGGACGCTGGCGGGCACCGGGAAGCTGGTCATCCTGCCGGTGGACCAGGGCTTCGAGCACGGGCCCGCCCGCTCCTTCGCGCCGAACCCGGCGGGTTATGACCCCGACTACCACTTCCAGCTCGCCATTGACGCCGGCTGCAACGCCTACGCGGCGCCGCTGGGATTCCTGGAGGCGGGCGCGTTCAAGTTCGCCGGGCAGATCCCGCTGATTCTGAAGCTCAACAATTCCGACACGCTCGCGAAGATCGACCAGCCCATCTCGGCCATCACCGGCAGCGTGGAGGACGCGCTGCGGCTGGGCTGCGTCGCCATCGGCTACACCATCTACCCGGGCTCGGGGAACCGGAACCGCATGTACGAGGACCTCCGCGAGCTGACGCTGGAGGCCAAGCGCAAGGGGCTCGCCGTGGTGGTGTGGAGCTACCCGCGCGGCGCCGGGCTCTCGAAGGACGGCGAGACGGCGGTGGACGTGGCGGCCTACGCCGCGCAGATCGCCGCGCAGCTCGGCGCGCACATCATCAAGGTGAAGCCGCCCAAGGAGCACATCGAGCAGCCGGAGGCGAAGAAGGTCTTCGAGAAGCACAACATCCCCATCAAGACCCTGGCCGACCGCGTTCGCCACGTCGTGCAGTCGGCGTTCAACGGCCGGCGCATCGTCATCTTCTCCGGCGGCGAGTCGAAGGGCACGCCCGAGCTCTTGGAGGAGATCCGCGGGCTGCGCGATGGCGGCTCGTTCGGCTCCATCATGGGCCGCAACGCTTTCCAGCGCCCCCATGACGAGGCCGTGAAGCTCCTCAAGGACGTGATGAGCATCTACAAGGGCCCATAGCCACCCCCGCGGCCTGCTTCCCCTGCGGCCTGCTCTCTCATTCGCACCGGGGTCACCCACCCATTCGGCCGCTCTCATTTCGAGGGCGGCCGGTCCTTTTCGAGACCTCGGCTCTCGGCGCCAATTCTTTGACATTCGGTGGCTGCGTCGCGGAATTCTGACGAAGGCGCCGAAATGACTCGACCTTTGCCCAGGGTCGCGAAACACCCGCGCGCGGCGCCGCCGAAGACCCATTGCGCGAGCGGGCAGATGCACCCTTTTGCCCGGCGCCGAAGCGAAATGGCCCCAGGGATCGGGCGGTTCGAACCCGGGGCTCCTGGAGCGGTGGCCCCTGCGTTGCAATTCCGCTCGAGCGAGGACGCAATGCGGAGAATCGAAATGGCGAACCCACTCACCGACGACCAGCGCGCTGCCTACTTCAGGTTGGCCTCGAAGATCCCGCTCTGCTGCGCCGAGAATTCGCCTCGGCAATGCGCGAGCTGCCGAGTCCTGAGGGCAGTGCACGCCCAGCTGCACGGCGAGCCGGTGCAACCGGAGACGGGCCCCGCGACGGTGCGGTTCGCGGTGCGCCGGGAAGGTTAACGGCGTCCGGCCTGCATCGTCCGGCGAGCCACGCCTGCATTCTTTCGCAGCGAAGCGAGACAGCCTGGTGCAGCTCCCTCAGAATCCGTTCAGCGCTTCATCCAGAGCACCGACCGCGCGGTCGAACAACGCCTCCCCGCTTGAATCAATGAGCTGACGCGCACGCTCGAACTGGCGGCAATCGAGCTTTCCAGCCCGATTCTCCGCCGAGCCGGGTTCCCGCGGTAAAGCGACGGGCATGGAGGGGCATAGAACAACGGCTGACGACCCTGAGCTTACGCCGGGAAACACCATCCAGGAGACCTGGGACCTGATCTCTCAGCTCTCTCAAGACCTCCACTCGCCCGCATCGGAGAGCCCGCCGCCGTCCGCCGGGACGCCGCCGTCCGATCGCGTTCCGGCGTTGACATGAACTCCGCCGTCGGACCGAGAGCCCGCATCGAAATTGCCTCCCGCATCGACGGCGTAGCCGGCATCGGAGAGCCCGCCGACGTCCGCAGAGCCCCCGCCGTCCGATCGCGTTCCGGCGTCGACATAGACTCCGCCGTCAGACCGAGAGCCCGCATCGAAATTGCCTCCCGCATCGACGGCGTAGCCGGCATCGGAGAGCCCGCCGACGTCCGCAGAGCCCCCACCGTCCGATCGCGTTCCGGCGTCGACATAGACTCCGCCGTCGGACCGAGAGCCCGCATCGAAATTGCCTCCCGCATCGACGGCGTAGCCGGCATCGGAGAGCCCGCCGACGTCCGCAGAGCCCCCACCGTCCGATCGCGTTCCGGCGTCGACATGAACTCCGCCGTCAGACCGAGAGCCCGCATCGAAATTGCCTCCCGCATCGACGGCGTAGCCGGCATCGGAGAGCCCGCCGACGTCCGCAGAGCCCCCACCGTCCGATCGCGTTCCGGCGTCGACATAGACTCCGCCGTCGGACCGAGAGCCCGCATCGAAATTGCCACCCGCGTCGACGGCGTGACCGGCATCGGAGAGCCCGCCGACGTCCGCAGAGCCCCCACCGTCCGATCGCGTTCCGGCGTCGACATAGACTCCGCCGTCGGACCGAGAGCCCGCATCGAAATTGCCACCCGCGTCGACGGCGTAGCCGGCGCCGGCGTCCGCGCGAGCTCCGCCGTCGAATAGCGCTCCGGCATCGACCACGGCGCCGGCGTCCAACCTGCCGGCATCGATAGCCGTCCCCGCGTCAGACAGGCGCCCGGCGTCGGCGGTGCCCCCGTCTGCTCCGCCCACGGCCGTCAGCTTGAACTGCTGATTCTCGGCGCCGGTGGCCTCCCACTGGACGACCTTCGCGTCATCGCGAGCGCCTCCGCGCTCCACGTCGAGGAGCTTGCTGCTGTGCCGGGCGCTGAGCGCCACCGCGCCCTCGACCGAGCTCTGGACGGCAAAGTGCTGATGGCTCGAATCCGAGCAATCGTTCTGGACGAGGCCCACGCCGTCGGAGGTCCGCCCCTCCGGGATTTCGAGGCAAAGGCCGCTCTTTAAGTTGACGATGGAGTAGGTGCGCGCCGAATGGGCGACGAAACGAAATTGCTGCGCCGCTGACTGATTGCAGGTCGCGACCTGGATCGCCGTGAGCGCTGCGGCGCTCTCCGAGGCAGGCTGGAGGCATTGGCCGCTCTCTACTCCGACGATGGCATAATCCGCCGAGGTGTCGACCGACAGCTCCGAGTCGTTGGCCGCGAAATCCACCGCGGGGTCGACCCCTCCGCAACTCACGGAAAGAATTGCGGCGAAGACCGTCCCCCAATGTTGCGCTTTCGAATTCATCCCGACCTCCCTTGTTAAGGTGTCCGCGAGGACCAACGCACCCCGGCCTTGCCGGCGGCCTCAGCCGCCTTCTCGTCCCCATCGGCGGGTCGTCTCGCGTCGGGCCGTGTATACGACAGCGGGGCAGTCCTGTCATCGTTCTCCGACGCGCGGCAATCCATTCGGGGAGCTCTGGTCGCGCTCGGTGACGCGCGCCCCTGCGGCGAACGCGGCCCGGCGCCGTCGAGCATTGGGCGACGGGCGGCCCGCGACGACCGCGTGGCGCAGGTCTATCAATCCCTTCCGCGCGAGCTCTTGTGCAGGCTGGAAAAGACCCCAGGCTCCAGACCCTCTTTGGTTCCGGCTCGGCCGGGTGAGGGGCCCAGCGGGCATCGCCCGCTCCGATTTCGAATCGCCTGCGCAAATTTTCACAATTCGACACTCCATCGCCTATGGCCGCCTTGCCGAGCTCGAATCGAGGGTCCCTCGAGGGCGGCGCCCGACCGAGCGGCGCGCAAAACCGACGAGCGGCCGAGGCCCCTACGCCTCGAAGGGAAGCACGGCGTTCGCGAGCTTTTCGGCCGACACAAGAAGGGCGATTGAACAACGAGGTGTCGGGCATTCTATACTGCAAGCAGTGAGACAATTGAACGGCGACATTCTTCACGCCCTCGCGCGCGTGCGCGAGCCGGTGCACCTGCTCCGCCACTCGGCGACCGCCGAGATCGCCGCGCGCCTTGCCGGCCTCGAGCTTGTCCCTGGCTTCGAGGTCCACGGGGTCCTTCCGCCGCAATTCCCCGAGTGGCTGGGCGACCGCAGCTTTCAGGAGGACCACGGCACCCGCTTCGCCTACGCGGCAGGCTCGATGGCGAACGGCATTTCCTCCCCAGCCCTGGTCGCCGCCCTCGCCGGTCACGGCATGCTCGGCTTCTTCGGGGCCGCGGGGCTCCCGTTCCACCGCATCGCCCAGAACCTGGACGAGCTCTCGCGCCTGCTCCCGAGCCCGAAGGTCCCCTGGGGCGCGAACCTCATCCACGCGCCGGAGGAGCCGGCTCTCGAGCGCCGCACGGCCGAGCTCTACGTGGAGCGCGGCGTGCGGTTCGTGGAGGCGTCCGCCTTCATGGACCTCACGCCGGCCGTGGTGCTCGTCGCCTGCGCCGGCCTGGCCGAGGCGCCGGGCGGCGGCGTCCTTCGCCCGCGCGCCCTGTTCGCCAAGGTCTCGCGCCTCGAGGTCGCGCGCCGCTTCCTGGAGCCCGCGCCCGCAGCCCTCCTGGACGAGCTCACCGCCAGCGGGGCGCTCACAGGCGAGGAGGCGCAGCTCGCCCGCCAGGTGCCGCTCGCCACCGACGTCACCGCCGAGGCCGACTCGGCCGGCCACACCGACAATCGGCCGCTCGCGGCGCTTTTGCCGGCAGTGCTCTGCCTGCGCGACCAAGTCACCCGCGAGCGCGGATTCTCCCGGCCCCCGCGCGTGGGCGCGGCCGGCGGCCTGGGCACGCCCGCGGCGGTGGCCTCGGCGTTCGCGCTGGGCGCCGACTACGTCATGACCGGCTCGGTGAACCAGGCCGCGATCGAGTCGGGGCTCTCCGAGGACGCCCGGCGGCTCCTGGCCCAGGCCGAGCTCGCGGACGTGGCCATGGCGCCCGCAGCCGACATGTTCGAGATGGGCGTCAAGGTCCAGGTGCTGCGCCGGGGCACGCTCTTCGCGGCGCGCGCCGGCCGCCTCTACGACCTCTACCGCGAGCGCGCGTCGCTGGAGGACCTCCCGGCCGGCGTTCAAGCCGAGCTGGAAGAGAAAATCTTTGGCGCGCCGCTCGCGGCCATCTGGAGCGAGGCCGAGGCCTACTGGCATGAGCGCGAGCCCGCGCAGGTCGAGCGCGCCCGGGTCGACCCGAAGCACCTCATGGCACTGGTCTTCCGCTGGTACCTCGGCATGTCGAGCCGCTGGGCCATCGCCGGAGAGGTCCGCCGGCGCGCCGACTACCAGCTCTGGTGCGGCCCGGCGATGGGCGCCTTCAACGCTTGGGCGCGCGGCAGCTTCCTCGCCGACCCGGCCGAGCGCACGGCCGGGCAGATCGGCCTCAACCTCCTGGAGGGCGCCGCGTCCATCACCCGCGCCCAGACCCTTCGCTCCATCGGAGTCGCCGTACCCTCCGAAGCGTTCAACTACCGCCCGCGCCGCCTCGCGCTCGGCTGAAGGAAGGGCGTCGCCCGCATGTCCACCACGCCCGCCGCCATCGTCTCCATCGGCGCGCTTTTCCCCGGCGCGCCCACCACGCAGGACTTCTGGCGCGACCTGGTGGAAGGCCGCGACCGCCTGTCCGACGTCCCGCGCACCCACTGGCTCGCGAGCGACTACTTCGACCCGCGCCCCGGCGCGCCGGACAAGGTCTACACCACGCGCGGCGGGTTCCTCCCCGCCGTCGAATTTTCGCCACTGGAATTCGGCCTGCCGCCGGCCACCCTGCCCGCCGTCGACACCGCCCAGCTCCTGGGGCTGGTGGTGGCCAAGCGCGTGCTCGCCGAGGCCACCCGCGGCCGCTACGAGTCCATGGACCGGAGCCGCATCAGCGTGCTCCTGGGCGTCGCCTCGGCCACCGAGCTGGTGGCGCACATGGCGGGCCGCCTGCAAATCCCCGTGGTCGAGGCCGCCCTGCGCGCCGCCGGCGTCGCCGAGGACGAAGCCCTTCGCGTGCGCGCGGGGCTCGAGGCCTGCTACGTGCCGTGGCAGGAGGGCACCTTCCCCGGGCTGCTCGCGAACGTGGTGGCCGGGCGCATCGCCAACCGCTTCGACCTGGGCGGCACCAACGCCGTCCTCGACGCGGCGTGCGCGGGCGCGCTGGCCGCGGTGGAAATGGCGGTGCAGGAGCTGTCGCTGGGCGTGGCCGACCTGGTGATCACCGGCGGCGTCGACACGCTCAACGACATCTTGATGTTCATGTGCTTCGCCCAGACCGGCGCCCTGTCCCGGAGCGGCGACTGCCGGCCGTTCTCGCAGGACGCCGACGGCACGCTCTTGGGCGAAGTCCTCGGGCTCTTCGCGCTCAAGCGGCTGGCCGACGCCGAGCGCGACGGCGACCCCGTCTACGCGGTGATTCGCGGCTTAGGCACCTCCTCCGACGGGCGAGCCACGAGCATCTACGCGCCGCTCGCCGCCGGGCAGGCACGGGCCCTCGAGCGCGCCTACGCGGCGGCCGGCGTGAGCCCTTCGACGGTGGGCCTGGTGGAGGCCCACGGCACCGGCACCGTGGCCGGCGACGCCGCGGAAGTCGACGCCCTTCGGCGCGTGTACCAGGCCGCGGGCGCGAAGCCGAAGCAGGCGGCCATCGGCTCGGTGAAGGGGCAGATCGGCCACACCAAGGCCGCCGCCGGCGCCGCGGGTCTCGCGAAGGCCGCGCTCGCGCTCCACCACAAGGTCCTGCCGCCGACCCTCAAGGTGCGCGCCCCGCTCCCGGCACTCGCCGAGCCGGCGAGCCCGCTCTACGCGAACACGGCCGCGCGCCCGTGGATCCACGGCGCGCCCCACCCTCGCCGCGCGGCGGTGAGCGCGCTGGGCTTCGGGGGGACGAACTTCCACCTGGTGCTCGAGGAGCACACAGGCGCCGCGCGGCCGCCGCGCCTGCGCGCGCTCCCCGCGGAGCTGGTCCTGCTCGGCGCGGCCGACCGCGCAGCCCTGGCCGGCCGATGCCGCGCCGAGTCCCAGGCGCTCCAGGGCGCTCGGCCCGGCGCGCTCGCCCACGTCGCAAGGCGCGCCCAGCTCGCCTTCGACGCGGCGTCGCCCGCGCGCCTCGCGCTGGTGGCCGCCTCCGAGGAGGCGCTCGCCAATCTGCTCGCGCGCGCGGCCCGCACCCTGGGCGACGGAGGCGACTTTCGCGACCCCGCCCTGCGAGCCTGCTCCTTCGGAGAGGGCGCGGCCGCGGGCCCGGTCGCGCTCCTCTTCCCCGGACAGGGCAGCCAGTCGGTGGGCATGGGCGGCGACCTCGCCCTGCACTTCGACGCCGCGCGCGCTCTCTGGGACGAGGCCGCGCGGCTCGACGAATTCGCCGACGAAGGGCTGCACCACCGCGTCTTCCCGCCGCCCGCGTTCACCGACGAGGAGCGGGCCGCGCAAGCCGAAAGACTCACCGCCACCGACTGGGCCCAGCCCGCGCTCGCCTGCGCGAGCCTCTCGATGCTGCGCCTGTGCAAAGCCGCGGGGCTCGAGCCCATCGCCGTGGCCGGGCACAGCCTGGGCGAGGTGACCGCGCTCGCCGCGGCCGGCGCGCTAGACCCGCTCGACGCCGTGCGCGTAGCCCGCACCCGCGGCGCTTTGATGGCCGACGCGAGCCGCGCCTGCCAGGGCGCGATGACCGCCGCCGCGGCCGAGCTCCCGCGGATGGAGTCGCTCCTCGGCGAGTGGCGTCTCCCGGTCGCGGTGGCGAACCACAACGCGCCGGCGCAGGTCGTGCTCTCCGGCGAGACGGCGGCCATCGCCGAAGTGGAGCGCCGCCTCGCCGCCGAGGGCATCGCCGCCCAGCGCCTGGCGGTGGCGACCGCGTTCCATTCGCCCATCGTCGAGCCCGCCTGCGCCCCCTTTCGCCGCGCGCTCGAGGCCGTCGCGCTTCGCCCGGCCCAGGTGCCGGTCTACTCCAACGCGACCGCCGCGCCGTACCCGGCCGACCCCGCCGCGGCGCGCGACCTGCTCGCCACCGCCCTGGCGCGGCCCGTGCGCTTCGCAGAGCAGGTCGAGGCCATGCACGCGGCCGGCGCGCGCACCTTCGTGGAGGTCGGGCCCGGCCGCGTCCTGACGAAGCTGGTGAGCCGCTGCCTCGAGGGCCGAGCGCACCTCGCCGTGGCGCTTGGCCCACCCGGCCAGCACGGCGTCACCGCCTTCTTCCAGGCCATGGGCCAGCTCTCCGCCGCCGGCGTCCCGCTCGACTTCGCGCCGCTCTGGGAAGGCCAGGCCCTGCCCGACAATCCCTCCCGACCCGCCTCTTCCAAGCTCACCGTCCGCCTCACCGGCGCCAACTACGGCAAGCCCTACCCGGCCGCCGCCGAAGAGGCGCTCCGGCGAGCCCGGCCCACCGCTGCCCCGAAGGAGCCCACGCCCGTGCCCCTCGCGCCTGTCGATGCCCCCGAGCCCGCCGAGCCCGCGCGCCCTGCGCCCAAGAGCGCCGACTTCCTCTCGGCGCTGCGCGAGCTCCAGGCGCCGCTCATCGCCGCGCAGGTCGAGTACGAGAAGGCCATGGCCGAGAGCCACGCCGCGTTCCTGAAGGCGGTGGAGTCCTCGTACGCGGCCCTCGCGGGCCCGGCGGCCGCGGCGCTCCCCGAGCCTCCGGGCGTTCCGGCCATCTCGACGCCGCGCGCGACGGCGTCCCTGCCGCCCGCGGCCGTCATGTCCGCTCCGCCCGCTCGCGGCGCCGTCCTGGCCCCGGCCGCCGTGGCGCCGCACGCGACCGCCGCCGCGCCAGCGCCCGCGACGCCCGCGCTCCCGGTCGAGCTGATGCCGCTCTTGCGCTCGGTGGTCGCCGAGCTCACCGGCTATCCGCCCGACCTGGTGGAGCCGCAGATGGACCTCGAGTCGGACCTGGGCATCGACTCCATCAAGCGCGTGGAGATCCTCTCCGCCGTCCGCAGGCGCGCGCCGAATCTGCCGCCCATCGACCCGGCTCGCCTCGGCAAGCTGCGCACGCTCGCGGAGATCGTCCGCGCCCTGGAGCCCAAGCCCGCCGCGCCGCCGAAGCCTGAGGCGCCGCAAGCGACCAGGAGCGATGGCCCGCCGCCGACGGCGCCCAGGGCCGACCCTTCACCGCAGCCGAGGCACGACGCTCAGCTCGCGCCGAAGCTGGCCGAGTCGCAGGCGCCACTTTCGCGCCTGGCCGTCGTCTCGGAGCCCAGCGCGGCCGTGGGCCTCGCCGCGCCGGGACTCTTCGGGGCAGGCGCAATCGCGGTGCTGCCCGACGACGCGGGCGTGGCGCCCGCCCTGGCGAAGGCGCTTCGGGCGCGCGGCGTCGCCGCGGAGGTGACCGCGCGAGCGCCGGACGGCGCGCGGGGCGTCGTCTTCCTCGGCGGGCTCCGGCGGGTGAACGGCCTGGAAGAGGCGCTGCGCATCAACGGCGAGGCCTTCGAAGCCGCGCGGGACTTCGCCGCCAAGGCGCGCGCCGGGGGCCGCCTCTTCGTCACCGTGCAGGACACCGGCGGCGACCTGGGCGCCTCCGGGTCGAGCGGAGACCGCGCCTTTCTGGCGGGGCTCGGCGCGCTCGCCAAGACCGCCGCCGAAGAGTGGCCGGCGTCCTGTGCGCGGGCCATCGACGTCGCCTGCGCCGGGCGCGAGCCCGAGGCCGTCGCCGAGGCCATCGCGCAGGAGCTCCTCCTCGGCGGCTCGCAGCGGGAGGTCGGGCTCGCCGCGGACGGAGCGCGCACGGCGCTCTGCGAAGTCCTTGCGCCGCGCGCCGAGGGCGGCGAGCGCCTGCTGCGCGAAGGCGACGTGGTCCTCGTTTCCGGCGGCGCGCGCGGCGTCACGGCACAGTGCGCGGTCGCGCTCGCGGCCGCGATGAGACCCAGGCTCGTGCTCCTGGGCAGGACGGCGCTCGCCCCCGAGCCTCCGGCCTACGAACGCGCGTCCTCCGACGCCGACCTGAAGCGCATCGCGGTGGAAGAGGCTCGCCGGCGCGGAGCACCGGTCGCACCGCGCGACATCGCCCGCGAGGTGGCGCAAATCGCCTCGGCGCGCGAGGTGCGAGGGACGCTGGCCCGGCTGGCGAAGCTCGGCGTTCAGGCGCGCTACGAGACCGTCGACGTGCGCGACGCCGCCGCGCTCGCGGCGCTGGTCGCCGACGTCCGCAAGCGCTGGGCGCCCGTCCGCGGCCTGGTGCACGGCGCGGGGGTGGTCGCCGACGCGCTGCTCGAGAACCGGCAGGACCGCGCCGGCCTGGACCGGGTCTTGGACACCAAGGTGCGGGGCCTGACCGCGCTGCTCGCCGCCACGGCCGCCGAGCCGCTCTCGTGGATCTGCCTGTTCTCGTCGGCCGCCGCGCGGGGCGGCAACGCCGGCCAGGCCGACTACGCCATGGCGAACGAGATCCTGAACAAGGTGGCCGCCGTCGAGGCGCGGCGGCGCCCCGGCGCGCGGGTGGTCTCCCTGGGTTGGGGCCCGTGGCAAGGCGGCATGGTCACACCCGCGTTGGCCCGGCACTTCACCTCGCGCGGCATCGAGCTGATCGCCCCGACTGCCGGCGCCGACGCGTTCGCGCGCGAGTGCGAGGCGCCGCCGGCCTCGACGAGCCCGGCGCCGGCGGAGCTCGTCCTTTGCGCCGCGCGCCTGAGCCCGGCACCGGCGCCCATCCGCGGCGAGGTGCGGCTCGACGCGGCGGCCCTGCCGTTCCTTGGCGATCACCGCGTGCGCGGGACCGTCATGGTCCCGGCTGCGCTGGCGCTCGAGTGGCTCGCCCGGGTGGCGGCGACGCCGTCGGCTGCGCGCGTCGCGCTTCACGACCTCCGCGTTCGCCGCGGGATCCTGCTCCCGCGCTTCGGCGACGCGGCCGAGCTCGCCCACGCCACGGCTCAGGAGGCTGCGGGCAAGGTCGCGCTCGAGCTCCAGGACGCCACAGGCGCCGCGCGCTATACCGCCCGGGCCGAGCCCGCGCCCTCCGCCGTCGCCCTGCCTCGCCCGGCGGCTGGCGGCGCCGGCCTGGAAGGGCCGCTCTACGCGCCGGCCCGCCTGTTCCACGGCCCGCGCTTCCAGGTCATCGACGAGCTCGAGGCGGTCTCCCCCGAGGGCGGCCGGGCGGCCTTGAAGGGAACGCTGGACATGGGCTGGGAGGGCGGCCCATGGCGCACCGACCCGGCGGCCGTCGACGGCGCGCTTCAGGTGGCGTTCCTCTCGAACCTCGCCGCGGGGATGGGGCCGACGCTCCCGTTGGCCATCGCCCGCGCCGTCGTCGGCGCACCCGCCCCGGGGCCGGTCGCCTGCGCCGTGGAGACCCGAAGCCGCACCGCCGAGCGCGCCGTCTTCGACGCCTGGCTCACGCGCGAGGACGGGGCGCTCGTCGCCGAGCTCACGGGGGTCGAGATGTTCGCCGCGCCCAGCGGCACCGGCGAGGGCTGACCGGTGCCGTTCGCGCCCATCGCCATCATCGGGACCGGCTGCGTCCTGCCCGGCGCCCTGAGCCGCGGAGCGCTGTGGCGCCTTTTGCGCGAGGGCCGCTCCGCCATCGGCCCGGCGCCGGCCGGGCTCTGGGGCCTCGCCGCGGACGCGGACCGCGAGGCGCTCGCCCGCGAAGTCGCCTCCGATGCCGGCGGGCGCGTGACCGGCTTCGAGCAGGCGTTCTCCCCCGAGGGCTTTTGCGTCCCCGTCGACCGGTCGCTGGACCCGGTCTTCCTTTGGCCCCTCCACGCCGCCCGCGAGGCGCTCCGCGAGGCGGGCCGGGACGTCTTCCGGAAGAAGGTCCGCGGCGCGTTTGTCCTCGGAAACCTGAGCTACCCCACGCCGGGCCTGATCCGCTACGCCATCGACGTCTGGGACAAGCGCGCGCCCTCGGTGGACCCGAGGAACCGCTTCATGTCCGGCCTCCCCGCCGCGCTCGCGGCGCGGGCCATCGGCTTCGAGGGGCCGGCGTTCGCCCTCGACGCGGCCTGCGCGTCGTCGCTCTACGCCATCAAGCTCGCCTGCGACCGGCTCGCCGACGGCAGCGTCGACCTCGCCATCGCCGGCGGCGTCAGCGCGGCCGATGACCTCTTCCTCCACCTCGGGTTCACCGCGCTCGCCGCCATGAGCCCCTCGGGCCGCAGCCGCCCGTTCCACCGCGCCGCCGACGGCCTGGTGCCGGCGCTGGGCGCGGCGATGGTGCTGCTCAAGCGCCTCGAGGATGCGGTGGCGGACGGCGACCGCGTCCTCGGCGTCATCCGCGGCGTGGGCCTCTCCAACGACGGCCGGAGCCGAGGGCTGCTCGTGCCCTCCGAGGCGGGGCAAGTCCGCGCCATGCGGGCCGCCTACGACGCCGCGGGCCTCGCGCCCGAGACCGTCTCCCTCATGGAGTGCCACGCCACCGGCACCGCGGTCGGGGATGCAGTGGAGGCGCGCAGCCTCGCCGCCGTCTTCGCCGGGAGCCGCGACCTGCCCATCGGCTCGCTCAAGTCCAACCTGGGACACCTCATCACTGCGGCGGGCGCGGCGGGGCTCCTGAAGGTGCTCTCGGCCCTCGAGGCCGGCGAGCGCCCCGCGACGCTCGGCGCGGACGAGCCGCTGGGCGAGCTCGCCGGCGGGCCGCTCCGAGTGCTTGAGGCCGCCGAGCCCTGGCCGAGCGAGGGCCCTCGGCGCGCGGCGGTGAGCGCGTTCGGCTTCGGCGGCAACAACGCCCACCTCGTCGTGGAGGAGTGGGCGGCGAAGGCGCCTCAGGCTCTCAAGGCGCTGAAGACGCGCCGCGAGCGCGAGGTGCTGCAGCCGGAGATCGCGGTCATCGCCCTGGAGGCGCGCGCCGGGAGCGCCGCCGATACCGCGCGCTTCGAGGCGGCGCTGGCCGAAGGCAGAAGCCTGGTGGAGGGCGGCGAGGCGCGAGCCGCCGACTTCGAGCTGGACCTCGCTGGGGTGCGCTTCCCCCCGGCCGACCTGCTCGCCGCCCTGCCGCAGCAGACCTGGCTCTTCGACGCCGTGCGGTTCCTCGTCCAGCGGTGCGGGCTTGGCGACCGACTGCCCCGCGAGCGCACGGCCATCCTGGTCGGCATGCAGTGCGACGCGGAGGTGGCGCGGGGCAACCTGCGCTTTCGCCGGACCGACGCTGACGGCGGCCGCGCCTTCGGAGGCCCGCTCACCGCGCCGACGGTGATCGGCGGCATGCCCAATGTCGTGGCCAACCGGCTGGGTCAGCAGCTGGGGCTGGAGGCGCCGGGCTTCACCGTCTCGGCCGAGGAGGCCTCGGGCACGGTCGCGCTCGAGGTCGCCGCGCGGATGCTCGCCGAAGGGGAGATCGACGCGGCCATCGCCGCCGCGGTGGACTTGAGCTGCGAGCCCGTCCAGGCCGCCGCGGCGCGCGCGGCGCTGCCGTCGCACCGCGGCCCGCCCGGCGATGCCTGCGTCGCGCTCGTCCTCAAGCGCCTGGCCGACGCCCGCCGCGACGGCGACCCGATCCTCGCCATCCTGGGCGGCCCCGGAGAAGGCCAGAGCACAGTCGCCCTCGACGATGACTCGACGGAGCTGGGCGCGCGCTTCGGCCACGCTCACGCGGCCTCGGGCCTCCTCCACGTCGCCGCGGCGATCGCGGCCTGTCGCGGCGGGCGCTCGACCGCGGCGATGGTGCGCGTCCGCGCCACGGGCGGGACCGAGACGGCGACGCTCGTGCGGCCGGGCGTCCCTCTTGGCGCCGCGGCTGCCGAACGGCCGCAGGAGGCGCGCCGCGCCCATCGGCTCCGGCTCCCCGCGCACCTGCCTCCCGTGCAGCTCTGCGCCGCGGAGGCGCCGGTCGAGGTGATGCCGCCGCCGCCGCCGCTTCCCCCGGCGCGGTCGAGCGCGGGCCCCCCGCTCGCGCCGGTCGAAAGGATCGAGGATGCCGTAGGGTCCGCCGCCGCTCCCACCTCCGGAAACGCCGAGCTCGCGCTCGCGCCGGTCGAGCGCCTCGAGGGCGCCGCGGCGGACGATCGCGGCTGCGCGGCGGGCGCGCTGGCCTCGCATCATCGCGCTCTCGCCGACCTCCACATCGCCTTCGTTCGCCGCCAGACCGAGCTGCACACGCGGTTCCTACGCGCAGTCCTCGC
Source organism: uncultured delta proteobacterium (assembly GCA_963772225.1). GTDB lineage: Bacteria > Myxococcota > Myxococcia > Myxococcales > UBA5297 > CAVYWD01. The sequence goes on from CAVYWD010000002.1 coordinate 1,076,698, forward strand.
CCCGCTCGGCGCGGGCGCGCCGATGCCCGCGAAGGCGCCGGTCGATCCGCGCCATCCGCCCCCGAGCGCGGCCGCGGCCAACGCGCTGCGACCTGATCTCCTCGGCGTCGCCGCGGAGCACGTCGACGGCGGTCGCCACCCGCTTTGGGGGCATCCACGGCCGATTCGGCAAAAGCGCCTCTTCCCTTGGAAAACCCCTCGGCGCTTCCCGGGCCGAAGCTGAGCCGCCAGGATCTGGAGGCCCTGGCCTCGGGCCCCGTCTCGGCCGTCTTCGGCCCGCGCTTTCGCGAGCAGGACTCCTTTCGCCGGGTCGTGCGCATGCCCGAGCCTCCGCTGCTGCTCGCGGACCGCGTCCTCGGCATCGCGGGCGAGGCGGGCTCGATGGGGCTCGGCACCCTCTGGACCGAGACCGACGTCGCCCCCGGCGCCTTCTATCTTCACGAAGGCCGGATGCCGGCGGGCATCATGGTCGAGTCGGGCCAGGCCGACCTGCTGCTCATCTCCTGGCTCGGCGTCGACTCGCTGAACCGGGGCGAGCGCGTCTACCGCCTGCTCGGCTGCGACCTCACGCTCCACGGGCCGCTGCCCGTCCCCGGCGAGACGCTCTCGTACGAGATCCACGTCGACGGCCACGCGTCCGAGGGGAGCGTGCGGCTCTTCTTCTTCCACTACGACTGCCGCGTCGGCGGCCGCCTCCGGGTCAGCGTCCGCGGCGGGCAGGCCGGCTTCTTCACCGACGAGGAGCTCGCGGCCTCGGCGGGCGTCCTCTACCGCGCCCAGGACGCGGCGCCCACGCCGAACCCCCGCCTCGACCCGCCGCAGGTCCTCACCGAAAAGCGGCGCTTCTCGGCCGAGGACGTCGGCGCCTTCATCGCCGGCCAGGCGCGGCGCTGCTTCGGTAAGGGCTTCGAGCGGACCGACGCGCACACGCGCACGCCGACCCTCCAGGGCGGCCGCATGCGGCTCCTCGACGAGGTCCTGGAGCTCGACCCCTCGGGCGGGCCGTGGAAGCGCGGATATCTGAAAGCGCGCCTCGCGCTCTCGCCGGACCCATGGTTCTTCCAGGGGCATTTCAAAGGCGACCCCTGCATGCCCGGCACCCTGATGCTCGAGGGCGGCCTCCAGGCCATGGCTTTCTACCTCTCGGCGCTGGGCTTCACCTTGAGCCGCGACGGCTTCCGCTTCGAGCCGGTCCAGGACCTCCGCTACCGCCTCGTCTGCCGCGGCCAGGCCACGCCGGCCTCGCGGGAGCTCGTCTACGAGCTCTTCGTCGACGAGATCGTCGGCGGGCCAAACCCCACCCTCTACGCCGACCTGCTCGGGACCGTGGACGGCCTCAAGGCCTTCCTGTGCCGGCGCCTGGCCCTGCGGCTCGTCCACGGCTATCCCATGGACCCGGGCCGCATGGCGCACGAGCTGCCTTCGGACCCTCGCCCGGCGGCCGGCGCGAACGGCTTCACCTTCGACCCGCGCTCGCTGCTCGCCTGCGCCTGGGGCCGGCCGTCCGAGGCTTTCGGGCCCCTGTACGCGCCCTTCGACGAAGGCCCCCGCGTCCCGCGCCTGCCCGGGCCGCCTTACCACTTCATGACCCGCGTCGCCTCCGTCAGCGGCGCCATGGGCGGCCAAGAGGTCGGCAGCGCCGCCGTCGCCGAGTACGACGTCCCGCCCGGCGCCTGGTACTTCGACGACCACGGCTCGCCCGTCATGCCGTTCGCCGTGCTGCTCGAGGTGGCGCTCCAGCCGTGCGGCTGGCTCGCCTCCTATGCCGGTGGCGCCGCCTCGGCCGGCGTCGAGGTCGTGTTCCGCAACCTCGACGGCAAGGGCACGGTGCACCGCGAGGTGGGCAGGAGCGCCGGGACGCTGACCACGCGGGCGCGGCTCACCTCCGTCTCCGAGGCGGGCGGCGTCCAGCTCGTCTCGTTCGAGGTCCAAGTCTCGAGCGCCGCCGGCGCCATCTTCACTTGCGAGTCCGTCTTCGGGTTCTTCACGCCCGACGTCATGCGCGATCAGCCCGGGCTGCCCGACCCCGAGCCGCGCGCGAGCGCGCCGCCGCCCTCGGAGCGAGCGTTCCCGCGCCTCGCCCGCGGCCGGCTCAAGATGCTCGACCGGATTGGCATTGCCCTCGACGGCGGCCGCGCTGGGCTGGGGCGCGCGGTGGGGTCGCGCGCCGTCGACGCGTCGGACTGGTTTTTTCGCGCGCACTTCATGGGCGACCCCGTGCAACCTGGCTCGCTCGGCCTGGAGGCCATGGCGCAGGCGCTCTCGGCGCTCGCCGAGGCCAAGGGGCTCACGGACGGCTTCGACAGGCCGCGGCTCGAGATGCTCGCGTGCGGCGTGCCCGTCGCCTGGAAGTACCGAGGGCAGGTGCTCCCCGAGAACCGCGAGGTCGAAGTCGACGTGGAGGTCGCCGAGGTCCGAGACGAGCCCTCGGGGACGCTCGTGATCGGCGACGGAGAGCTGCGCGTCGACGGCAAGCGCATCTACCGCGCCTCCGGGCTCAGCCTGCGAATCGCCTGAGAGCGCCGCTCGCCCCGCGTCGCCCCTGCCGCCGAGCCCGGGCCCGCCCGGCTCTTCACGCTCTTCGGAGACGACCGCGGGGCCGCTCTTCTCAGCAGCGCTCGGCGCGACCTGCGCGCGCCGGTCCGCGGATCGCGACGACCTTGCGCCGCGCGAGCTCCGTCTCCAGCGCCTCTTTCATCCCAAACGCCAGGCTCTGAACGCTCGGGCTGGCGTCGAACACCGAGCCCCCGTCCGCGTCGCTCTGCCGAAAGGACTCGGACCACGGCAGACATCCGAGGAGCGTCCAGCCGGGGAGCTCCGCGGCGATGAGGTCTCGCTCCGCCGGGTCGCGCACCTTGCTGCCGACGAGCAGGAGGTTCGGGATGCCGAGCTCCTCTCCCAGCGATTGGATCTGCGCCGCGGTTCGGAAGCTGCGCTGGCCGGGCTCGACCACCACCAGCAGCGCGTCGACCGACTCGGCGGTTCCTCTGCCCAGGTGCTCGATCCCCGCCTCCATGTCCATGATCACCACGTCGTCGCGCTCGAGCAGCAGGTGCCGCACCAGGCTCCTCACCAGCGCGTGCTCCGGACAGACGCAGCCCGAGTTGGCGCCGCGGACGCTGCCCATGGTGAGGAGCCGGACTCCCAGGTGCTCCACCCAGCAAGCCTCGGGGAGGTCGCTCACCTGAGGATTGAGCTTGAACAGGGCGCCGAAGGTGTCCGCGGCGCCGGTACGCTCGAGGGCCAGGTCGCGCATCCCGGCGATCGGCCTCAGCTCGGCGAGCGCGTGCTCGGGAACTCCGAGGGCCGAGGCCAGGTTGGCGTCCGGGTCTGCGTCGATGGCCAGGACCCGCCGCCCCTCGCTGGCGAACGCCCGCGCGAGGAGGGCGCAGAGGGTCGTCTTGCCCACGCCCCCCTTCCCGCTGACGGCGATCTTCAGACCTGATCTTACGGCGGCACGCGCCGCCAGCGGCCCGTGAGCGTGTCCGCGGCCTTCACACATGATCGAAGCCCTTGGCGTCGGCCGGGGCGGCTGCCGGACGGCTGGGCGCCACGGCGAAGCCAGCCATCCCGCGCCTGCGCTCCTCGAGCTCCGCCACGATGGCACCGGCGGCCTTCACAGGGTCGGTCTCGACGATGAAGCGGCCGCCGAAGAGCTCCTGCGAGGCGCGCGTCAGCAGGTCCACCACCCGCGACGACCCCGTGATGTGGGGCATGATTCCGATATGGGTCGTCATGCCGAGCGCGACGCACCAGGTCCCGATGCTGATGGCCTTCTCCGCCATCGGCTCCGGCGCGGACACGACGAACGGGAGCCGGTCGAGGTCCACTCCCAACTTCTGCGCGAGGGCGAGCGCCAGCGTCATCGCTCGGCTGTTGTCGACGCAGGATCCCATGTGCAGGACGAGCGGCATCGGCTCGCCGAGGCCCGCCGCTTCGCCCACGTCGCGCAGGAAGCCCGCGAGCGAGGCGCCGGCGTACGCTTCCACCGCCCGCCCGGTCATGAACCCCGCCTTCGCGAAGGCGCCCGCGCCGCAACCCGAGGCCAGGAGGAGGACGTTTTCGCGAGCGAGCCGCTTGGCGATCTGGATGAACGACGAGTCCTGGGGCACGCTCGGCGTATTGCAGCCGTTGAACAGCACGATGCCCTTGATGGCGCCGCTGCAAAGCGCGTTGGCGAGCGGCTCGAGGGGGTCGCGCGGATTCAGCGCCGACAGCGCCTCCAGCACGGCTTCGGCGCTGTACCCGACGCGGGAGACCTCCTTCGCCGCGGGGATGGCCACCCTCGCGGGGTCGCGCCGCCCGAAGGCCTCGATGGCCGACCCGACCACCTTTCGGGCCACGGCTTTCGCCTCTGTGATCTGAAAGGGCATGTGGATGGCGCCCGGGATCTTGTTGTCGTCGGCGGTGGTGATCACGGCCGTGTGGAAGCAGGCGCCGATCTGCGCGAGCGACGGCATGATGCACTGCACGTCCAGCACCATGGCGTCCACCGCGCCGGTCAGGAGCACCATTTCTTGGGAGAGGTAGTTGGCCGCGAGGGGAATGCCGCGCCGGTTCATCACCTCGTTTCCCGTGCAGCAGACGCCCACGACGTTGATGCCACCCGGGGCCCCGGCCCGCCGCGCCGCTTCGCTCATCTCTGCGGCGACGTCGCAGATGACCTCGGGCAGGAGGGGGTTGTGGCCGTTCAGGGCGATGTTGACCGAGTCGGCCCTGAGCACGCCCAGGTTCGCGGCCGTGACCGTCGGCCGCGGAGTCCCGAACAGGATGTCGGAGATTTCGGTGGCGAGGCACATGCCCGCGCAGTCCGCGATGGCCCCTTTCACGCCGCTCAGGACGAGGTTTACCGGGTCGGCATCGCAGCCGACGTGCGTGCGCGCCATGAGCTGGGTGACGGTCCCGTCGATGTTGTGGGGCAGGACGCCCAGCTCGGCGAGGCGGGCGATTCGCTCAGGGCTCAGGGAGGCCTTCGCCCAGGTGAGCTCCCGGTCCTCCTCCTGCGAGCCGAAATCCTCGAGGCTCCGCTCGGCCAACTCGGCGGCGACCGCGTTGGCGTCGCGGCCGTTCGCCTCGATTCCCAGCCGAGCGGCTACCGCGAGGAGCTTGCGCTCGTCCCTGATGGCGTGCGAGGAGGCCTCGCCTCGTGCCACCCGGCGCAGCGCGTGGGCCAGGTGGCGACCGTGGTCGGCGTGGCTGGCCGTCCCTGCGGCGATCATGCGGACGAGCCCGCGCGCGACGATGGTGTCGGTGCTCGCGCCGCAGATGCCCTGCGTCGGGCCATTGCCGAAAGGATCGGTCCGACAAGGGCCCTTCCAACACGCGTGACAGCACGCGCCCGTCTGCCCGAATCCGCACTGCGGCTGCATGGCTCGATGCCGGTCCCAGACCGTGTCGAGCTTCCTTTCGCGCGCGATGGCGAGGAGACGGGAAACTGCCGGGTTGACGGGCGCCTCAGAGCTCACGACTCACCGCCTCCTCTCGCGGGCGCGAGGCCCCGGACTCGGCGCGCCCCGTGCTCGAGAGCCGGACCACCAGCTGGAGCGCTCGCGTCGGACATGCGGGGATGCAGGCAGGCCCCTCGAGCCCCGTGTCCGAACACAGGTTGCACTTGCGCGCGAGCATCCGCCGAACCCGTCCCGTCGCGGACGTGCTGCCCGGCGGACCGACGGTGATGGCACCGTGAGGACACGCCTTCGCGCAGAGCTTGCAGCCCACGCACTTCTCGTCGCTCAGATGCACCTGGCCCCCCTCGCGCGCGAGGGCATCGGTCGGGCAGGCCTCCACGCACTTTGCGTCCTCACAGTGCCGGCAATGAAACGGCTGGATGCGACCCGCAAAGACGCCCACGCGCATCCGCGGCCGCAGCACCTTCCGGGAGAGGGCCGCGGCGTGGACCTCTTCCTGGGAGCTGGCGAGTGCGCAGGCGAGCTCGCAGCTCCGGCAGCCCATGCATCGGTCCGGGTCGGCGGAGACGATTCGGGTGGCGACGATCATGACGGATGGCCCTTTCGATTCCCGCGCGGCGGCGCCAACCGCCTCGCTCGGCGCAGCCGGAGCCAACGCGGGCATGGGTGCTTCAGGTTCCGGCGCGAGACGCGTCACCCGAACGACGCAGGCCAGCGCGCCCTGGCGGAACGCAAGCGCTTACTTCGACCGAGAAGCACAAAGGATTGAGGCCATTTTAGCCGAACGTCTTATTGTTTGTTCAACAGTGCGGTGACGATCGCGTAAGCGCTTAAGCGAAATGGAATCTCGATATCGGGCGCAACGGCCGCGGCTGAATCGAGAATTGCAGTCAGGGGCGCGGCCGCTCCGTTGCCGACCCGCGTGGCGCCGATGAGCTCCCAGCCCCGCGCAAAGCCTCGAGGCTCGCACAGGGGCAGCATCATCCTGGGACTCGGTCGTCCTCAATGACTCGAATCCCCGCCGGCAAGCTCTCGCCGAACACCCGCTGCTCGTCCTTCTCCCCGAGCTCGACCTGCTCGCGCACCATCCGCGAGAGCGCCTCGGGCGCCCCGAGCGCTTGGAGCCGCTGCGCCACCATCTCGCGCAGCGCGGGGTCGAGGTCCCTCGCGCGATCGCCGCTGACCCGGGCGAGCTGCGCGAGCGGGAAGACCAGCTCGTCGGGCCGCGGGACCTCCAGCGCGAGCAGCCGCTCCACCCATTCGCCCGCGGCGTCCGCCGGCGCGCAGGCATGCCCGCTCCCGTAGAACGGCACGCGCGCGCCCAGCCGCCCCAGCGCCCACAAGAGGTGCGCCGCCGGGCCGTCCTTGGCGATGCGGTCGAACATCCACGAGGCGGCCTCGACCTTCGCGCCCGCTTCGATGCGCTCCAGGCTCCCCACCATCCGGATGAGCTCCGGCATCGCCTCGGCCTTGACGCCCTTCACCTTGGGCTGCGCGCGCCCACCGGCGGGCCGCAGGAGCGGCGCCACCGTCTCGAAGATCCGCTTCTGCGCCGCCCCGTCCAAGCCGCCCGCGATGCGCCGCCACAGGACCCAGAAGGCCTGCCAATTGTGCGGCTCGGCCTGGAACTGGAGCCCCTGGTCGAACAGCTTGAACGTCTCGGCCGAGCGCCAGGCGTCCAGCGGTGCGCCGAAGCCCGGTCTCAGGCAGAAGCCCGTCAGGTTGCAGTAGATGCGCTCATGGTCCGCCGTGCGGCGCCGCTTCTGCTGCCCTGAGTGCAGCGCCGCCCAGAGCTCGCGGATGACCGGCGTCGTCCACTCGTCGCGCGGCCCGAGGACCTTCTCCAGGTTTCGGACCAGGTTCTTCACCATCGCGCGGTCGACCGGCGCCGGCTTCTTCCCGTAGACGAGCTCGACCAGCTCCTTCGCCTCGGCGAAGCGCTTGGGCATCGGTGCGACGCGGGTGGGCGCGAGCTCCGAGGTGCCGCCGCGCAGCTCGAACTCCAGCTTCCAGCGCTGGTCGCGGTCCTCCGCCACGCACCAGAGCTCCAGCGTGCCGATCTCGGTGAGCGCCGCGCGCAGGCGCACCGGCACCTCTGCCGCGCCCTTCTTCGCCGCCCCGCCCGAGTCGAGCACCGTCTCGATGGGCGGGAGCGCCTGGTAGACGTCGTCGTCGATGGTGACGAGCTCCCCGGGCTCCTTGGCGGCGGAGAGCGTCGACGCCCAGAGCGAAAAGCGGACCGGCCGGTCGAGCAGCAGGGCGAAGGTCTGCGGCACCTCGACCTCGGCCTGCTCGTCCAGGTGGCGAGGGATGACGCAGAGCGCGGGACGCGTCGAGCCTTGCGCCTGCAGCCCCACGAAGTAACCCCGCGCCGCCCCGCCGCCGATGCGCAGCCCCAGCCCCCGCCGCACGAGGCCGAAGAAGGCCGCTCCCCGCGCCACCGCCACATCCAGCGCGTCGTTCGAGAGCAGCGCGACGGGCGGCCAACCCGGGAACCAGCCGCTCAGCACTTCCAGCAGCCGCTCGCCCACCGCGTGCGGCGCGAAGACGCCGCCGTTGAGCAAGACGGCGTCGGGTCGGACCAGGCCGTCGGCCGCCGCCAGGCCGGGTTCCACCTCGGACGCGTGCGCGCGCAAGAAGGCCGCCACGTGCCGCGTCACCGCGGGCTCGCTCGCATACGGGAGCCCCAGCTCTTGAAGCCCGCCGCGGCCTCTGCGCGCCGGGAGATTGGTCGGCAGCGTCCGCGGGAAGAAGCCGTCGAGCAGGCTTGCGAGCACCTCCGCCCGGGCGAGCTCGGCGGTCATCGCGCTTCCGACGAGCTTGCTGCCGCGGCCGACGATCGAAACGGTCGCCCGCTCCGGGCCGCCGCCCGAGAGCAGCGACTCCTTGGCCAGGCGACAGCCCTGCACGAGCATGGACCATTGGGCCGCGTCGAGCCGGGCGGAGAGCCGCGCCTCCACCCGGCGCGCCAGCGCGGCGTCCATGTTGTCGCCGCCGAGCAGGATGTGGTCGCCCACCGCCACGCGATTCAGCGACGGCGCCCCGACCTTCACCTCGGCGCGGATGAGCGTCAGGTCAGTCGTGCCGCCGCCCACGTCGCAGACCAAAATCAGCCGATGGCCGCCCAGCGCCTCCTCGAGCCGGCCACGGTGGCGCGCGGTGAAGTCGTAGAACGCCGCCTGCGGCTCCTCGAGGAGCCTGAGCTTCGAAAGCCCCGCCTCCCGCGCCGCTCGGACGGTGAGCTCGCGCGCCACCTCGTCGAAGGAAGCCGGCACGGTGAGCACCACCTCCTGCTCGGCGAGCGGCGCGTCGGGGAACCTCTGCTCCCAGGCGTCCTTCAAGTGCGACAGATAGAGAGCCGAGGCGCTCAAGGGCGACAGCTTCGACACGCCGTCCGGCGCGCCCCACGGGAGAATGGGCGCGGTGCGATCCACGCCTGGGTGACAGAGCCAGCTCTTGGCGGAGCTCACCATGCGCCCCGGCACGCGCGAGCCCTGGAGCTTGGCGAGCTCGCCGACGATCACCGGGCGCTCGCCCCAGGGGAGCTTCAGCGCGCCGGGCGGCAGCTCGTGCGCGCTCGGCAAATAGGCGTTGGACGGGAGCAGCCTGCGCGGCGCGCTCTCGCCCGGCGCCACCAGCTGTGGGATGGCGAGGCTCTGGATGGAGGCGGCGAGGTCGCCCGAGCCTTGGAGGTCGACGTAGGCCAGGGCGGTGTTGGTCGTGCCCAGGTCGATTCCGACGATGTACCGCGCCGCCATCTTGTGCTTCCTCCCGGCCGAGCCGGAACCAGCGAGGTGCGCAACGCTTCCTCGCCAAGGGACTATCTGCTCATCCCGAGCCTGTCGAGGGTCCCTGGACGACGCCGGGCTCTGCTCCTTCTCGAGGAGGGCGCACACTCCCGCGGGCGCAACCGGTCAGACCGCCCGGCGCGAAGGGCGTCAGGAGATAGGCGGGCGGCGATGCGCCCAGGGCTGTGCGGCCTCGAGCTGCGCGCAGAGGCCCACGAGCGCCGCCTCCCCGTCGGGCGGCGCCACGACCTGGACGCTGAGCGGCAGTCCGTCGTCCGTGAAGCCGCTCGGCACGGCCGCCGCGGGGTTGCCGAGCACGTTCCAGACGGACGTGTACGACGCCACCGGCGTAGCCCTGGCCATCGCGCGCCAGAGTCCCGCGCCGTCCAGCCGCCCGATGGGCGCGGCGGGCGTGGGGGTCGTGGGCGTGAGGAGCAGGTCGACCTTGGCGAAGAGCTGGGGCAGGAACCGCTCGGCGGCGCGCTGCGCGGAGCGCTCGGCCCAGCCGCCCAGCCCTCGAAACGGCCTGGCCACGCGCAAGAGCGCGCGCGTGCGCGCCTCGAGCAGCTCCGGGTGCTCCACCCGCGCCGCCTCGTCGCTCACCCCGGCCATGATCTGCAGCAGGAAGGGCGCTGTGAGCGCTGGCCAGCGCGGCTCCAGGTCGAACACTTGGTGGCCCAGCCCGCGCAGCGCGTCCGCGGTGCGCCGCAGCGCCGCGGACGTGGCGGGGTCGGCGCCTGGGCCGCCCGCCGGGTTCTTCAGCGCCACGCCGATGCGCAGCGCGCCGGGCGGGCGCGCGGCCGTCTCGACCAGCGGCTGCGGCAGCGGGCCGGCGCGGAACCGGTCGGCGTCCGTCGCCCCGGAGATGACGTCGTAGACGAGCGCGCTGTCGGCGACCGTGCGCGTGAGCGGGCCGAGCGTGCCGAGCGCGCGCCACAGGTCCGGGTTGGGGGCCGCGGAGACGCGCCCGCGCTGCGGCTTGAGGCCGAACAGCCCGCACCAGCTCGACGGCAGGCGGATGGAGCCGCCGCCGTCGCCTCCGATGCCGACCGCCACCATGCCCGAGGCCACGGCCGCCGCGGTGCCGCCGCTGGAGCCCGCGGTCGAGCGCAGAAGGTCCCACGGGTTGCGCGTCCAGCCGTGGGCGCTGGTCTCGGTGAACGGCCAGATGCCGAACTCGGGCATGCGGGTCTTGCCGACGACGATGGCCCCCGCCTCCCGGAGCCGGCGCACCACCTCGCCGTCCGCCGCCGCCGGGCGCGTCTCGGCGCCGCCGCCGTACGCCGTGGGTAGGCCGGCCACGTCGTTCTCGTCCTTGATGGCCACCGGCACGCCGGCGAGCGGGCCCGGCGCGGCGCCCGACGCCAGCGCGGCGTCGAGCGCGTCGGCCTCGGCCAGGGCCTCGCGCGCTCGAACGCAGGCGAAGGCGTTGAGCCGGCCGTCGAGCGCCGCGATGCGCTCGAGGCTGTGCTCGACGAGCGCGCGCGCCGTGACGGCCCCCTGGGCGACCCAGGTGCGCTGCTGGACGGCGGTGCTGAACGCGAGCTCGGGCATGGGGTGGGCGCTCTTTCTATGAGGTCGGCGCGGCGCGCGAAGCCTTCGGCCGGCGCGCCCGACATCGTGCCCGGGCGGCGCCCGAAGGGTCTAGCGCGGAGCGCCGCGCGCGCCTCCTTCGCGCCCTGGCGCCGGCGGCCGCGATCGCGGCCGTCGCCACCCACGTCGCCTGGTCACCGGCCGGTGCCGATCGCCACGCGCAACGACGTCCGGGCCATCGAGTGCCTCGCCCTACGGGCTCCGTGTTCGGCGGCAGCTAGCTAGGGGGACGCGACGCAGTGGATCCCCGCGCTCGCCGGCTTCGGCGCCATCAACGCCCACCGGCACTTCAGCCTGATCGACGAGACCGAGCAGGCGTTGAAGGGCCTCGCGCCGACGCACTTCTTCGTCGCCAATCGCACCGTCTATCCGCCGCCGGAGCCCTTGCCGAAGCGGCTGGGCCGTGCGATGTGCCGGGTGGGCGGGGCGGTTGCCTATGAGCTTCCCTGAACCCCCGAAGCCGGCGTCGCCACCCGAGGCGGAGGCGCGCGCATTCGCTTTCGGGAAACGGGCGAGGTGCCACCGCCAACGCCTTTTGGCATCTCGCGGGCGGCGCGAGTACCCTGTCGCGTCTCGTGATCGTCTAGTAGTTCTCTTGTTGCCCCGTCCGGCTCGGCCCGTTCGGGGTAAGCTTAGATGGCCGTTGGACAGGGAAGGGCCGACGCCGGGAAGTTGTACAAGACGATGAACACGCTCTAGTTGTTACCGGGGTTCATGACCGTCCGTGTTCCAGTGAAGCCGGAACTGTTGCGATGGGCCTGTTTGCGCAACGGCCACGAGCCGGACGTGTACTTCGAGAAGTTCGGCAAGCTTGAGGCGTGGATCCGTGGTGAAGCCGAGCCCACGCTCAAGCAGCTGGAGAGCTTCGCCAAGGCGACGCGCACTCCGATAGGCTGCTTTTTCCTGCCGGGACGGCCAGAGGAGAAGGTGCCGATCCCGGACTTCCGAGTCGGGACGGGACAGCCTACGCCCAGGCCAAGTCCGGACTTGCTGGACACCGTCTATCTCTGCCAGCAGCGCCAAGAGTGGTTCGGGGAGCATGCCCGCATCACTGGACAGCGGCCCCTGGAGTTCGTGGGCTCGGTGCACGTCTCAGACGACATCGTCGAGACAGCCTCGCGGAATCCGCGAGGCTCTCGGATTCACCCTTGAGGCCCAGCGTCGTAGCCCAACGTGGACGGAGACCCTTCGGCAATTCATCGACCTCGCCGACACGGCTGGTGTGCTTGTCATGCGCAGCGGCGTCGTCGGGAGCAACAACACTCGGCAGCTCGACCCAGCAGAGTTCCGTGGCTTCGCCATCGCGGACGAACTGGCGCCACTCATCTTCATCAACGGTGCCGACACCAAGGCCGCGCAGATGTTCACGCTTGCCCACGAGCTCGCGCACATTTGGGCACGGCAGTCTGGCGTATCTAACCCGGAGGCGATCCGAACCTCCACGAGCGTGGTGGAGCGGTGGTGCAACGAGGTCGCCGCGGAGCTGCTTGTCCCGCTCGCGGTGCTGAAGGACGTTCTTGAGCCGAAGGCTGACCTCCATGGCGAGATCGAGCGGTTAGCGCGGTTCTTTAAGGTCAGCACGCTCGTCACGCTGAGGCGTCTCCATGACGCCGGTCACCTGACCGCCGAGGAGATGTGGGACGAATACCAGCGCGAGGCGAAGCGCCTCGCGGAACGGCCGAAAGAGTCTGGCGGGAACTTCTACCTGACGCAGGCGGTGAGGGTAAGCAAGCGATTCGCCCGGGCACTGGTGGTGAGCACGCTCGAGGGACACACCCTTTACCGGGATGCTTTCAGGATGCTCGGCGTCTCGAAAACAAGCACGTTCAACGAGCTCGGTCACTCTTTGGGAGTGCTCTGATGCCGTACCTGCTCGACTCGAACATCTTCATCGAAGCCAAGAATCGTTACTACGGACTCGACTTCTGCCCCGCCTTCTGGGACTGGCTCGTAGCGAGCAACGCGGACGGTGTCGTCTACAGCATCGAGAAGGTGGGTGACGAGCTCGCGGCGGGAACCGACAACCTGGCAGGATGGGCCGCCCGGCGTGGACCTGCCTTCTTCCTCAAACCGGACGGCAAGCTCCTCCCATCCCTGGCCGCAGTCAGTACGTGGGCTTCGAGCCAGAACTACGAGCAGGCTGCCGTGACCACGTTCCTCCAAGATGCGGACTACTACTTGATCGCGTACGCACTCGCCCATGGCCACACCGTCGTGACGCATGAGATCGCTGCGGCGACCGTCAAGAAGATCAAAATCCCAAACGTGTGCATCCCGCTGGGCATCAAGGTCGTGTCGCCATTCGACATGCTGCGCTTGGAGCGCGCAAACTTCGTGCTCGACCGGGCTCAAGCGGTTGCGGCACCGGCCGTGTGAATACCTCGATTCAATGGGACTTAGAACCGGGCCCAAATAGCTGGCAGCGCCCTCGCTAACCAAGAGATAGACCGTCCGACAGGGGCACCCACCGCAGCCGCGGGGACCCTGACCTGGGCTCGCGCGCGCCAGGCGGCCAGGATCGCCGCTCTGACCTTGCGCCCTTCCGCCACACAGTTGGCTTCCGCGGCAACACGCACGCACTGCAGAAGCTCAGCCTAGGCGCGCTCGGCAGGAGAGAAACGCCAAGGTGGCGGGACGCGCGGGCGTCCCCGCCCCCGCCCATACTCCCCGCCCTTTCGCAAATTGAACTCCAGCTTGAACGCCTTCCCGGACTTCGCCACGCACTCCATGGCAAGCGTCCCGATATCGGTGACGTGCGCCCGCAGCCGCACCGGCAGCACCTGCCCCGCAGGCGCGCCATCGGCGGGCACCGTAGCCTCGACCGGCGGCAGCTCCTCCAGCTCCTCCTCGAAGCCCTCGACCACGGCGCCGACCTTATCGTCTCTGCGCACGGCCGACGCGAACAGCCGGAACTGCGCCGGCTCGCCCACGACGAGGCCCACCTCTTCGCCGGGAAGCTCCGCGCGGGTCCCCTCCTCCATGCCCATGGGCGCCAGACACAAGGCCTTCAGGGGCGGCGCCATCCCCGGCACGGCCGGCGCCGCGGTCTCGATGCCGACGTAGTACGCCCGCGCGGTGCCGCCGCGGATTCGGATGCCCTTGCCGTGCCGCACCCGCCCGAACACCGCCGCGCCCTGCGCCACAGCCAGGTCCAGCTCCGTCCCCGGCAGCTCCACCGGCGCCTTGCCGCCCTCCGCGACGACCCATTCGCCGACGACCTGCGCCACCCGCTCCTTCAGCTCCTTCGCCTTCATGACGCCGCCGTTGAAGAGCAGCGCCGTCGGGTGCAGAAACTCCTTGCCCGCGAGCTTCAGGTCGCGCGCCGCCTCGCTGTCTTTGGCGCCGCGGTGGCGCGACAGGAACGCCGCGAGGTGCCGGGTGATGGACGGGTCGGACGCGTACGGCAGACCCAGCGTGGTGAGCGCCGCCCGCTTCTGCGCCGCCGGCTTCTCGCTCACCGCCACTTTCGGGAAAAACCCGTCGACCAGCGCGCCGGCGAGCTCGGCCCGCGTCAGCTCGGTCTTGAGCGAGCCACCCACCAGGCTCGAGCCGCGCCCGGGCACGGTGATGGGGTGCGACGCCTTGGCGCTGTCGGCGAAGAGCGCCTCCTTCGCCTGCCGTGCGCCAGCGCGAGCTGTTGCCAGCGGTCGAGCTTCTTGCCCGCCTTGGAGAGCTTCTGCTCGAGGACGTGGGCGAGCATCAGGTCCATGTTGTCGCCGCCAAGCAGGATGTGGTCGCCCACCGCCACGCGATTGAGCGAGGGCGCGCCACCCTTCACCTCGGCGCGGATGAGCGTCAGGTCGGTCGTGCCGCCGCCCACGTCGCAGACCAGGATCAGCCGGTGGCCGCCGAGCGCCTCCTCGAGCCGGCCGCGGTGGCGCGCAGTGAAGTGCGCGCCTCGAGCAGCTCCGGGTGCTCCACCCGCGCCGCCTCGTCACTCACCCCCGCCATGATCTGCAGCAGGAAAGGCGCCGTGAGCGCCGGCCAGCGCGGCTCCAGGTCGAACACTTGGTGCCCCAGCCCGCGCAGCGCGTCCGCGGTGCGCCGCAGAGCCGCGGCCGTGGCGGGGTCGGCGCCTGGGCCGCCCGCCGGGTTCTTCAGCGAGACGCCGATGCGCAGCGCGCCGGGCGGGCGCGCGGCCGTCTCGACCAGCGGCTGCGACAGCGGGCCGGCGCGGAACCGGTCGGCGCCCGTCGCCCCGGAGATGACGTCGTAGACGAGCGCGCTGTCGGCGACCGTGCGCGTGAGCGGGCCGAGCGTGCCGAGCGCGCGCCACAGGTCCGGGCTGGGGGCTGCGGAGACGCGCCCGCGCTGCGGCTTGAGGCCGAACAGCCCGCACCAGCTCGACGGCAGGCGGATGGAGCCGCCGCCGTCGCCTCCGATGCCGACCGCCACCATGCCCGAGGCCACGGCCGCCGCGGTGCCGCCGCTGGAGCCCGCGGTCGAGCGCAGAAGGTCCCACGGGTTGCGCGTCCAGCCGTGGGCGCTGGTCTCGGTGAACGGCCAGATGCCGAACTCGGGCATGCGGGTCTTGCCGACGACGATGGCCCCCGCCTCCCGGAGCCGGCGCACCACCTCGCCGTCCGCCGCCGCCGGGCGCGTCTCGGCGCCGCCGCCGTACGCCGTGGGTAGGCCGGCCACGTCGTTCTCGTCCTTGATGGCCACCGGCACGCCGGCGAGCGGGCCCGGCGCGGCGCCCGACGCCAGCGCGGCGTCGAGCGCGTCGGCCTCGGCCAGGGCCTCGCGCGCTCGAACGCAGGCGAAGGCGTTGAGCCGGCCGTCGAGCGCCGCGATGCGCTCGAGGCTGTGCTCGACGAGCGCGCGCGCCGTGACGGCCCCCTGGGCGACCCAGGTGCGCTGCTGGACGGCGGTGCTGAACGCGAGCTCGGGCATGGGGTGGGCGCTCTTTCCCAGGGAGTCAGGTCCCGCCGTGCGCCCTCACGAACGCGCTCGTCACCGTGTCCATGGTCTCGATATGGGAAAGGAACCAGGCGGGCATGGTCTTCAGCAGGTATCGGCTCAGCGCCTCGACCGGCCCGCCTCGCGCGAAGCGGTCACGCGCCGAGCGCATCTCGGCGAGCACCGCGTCGTGCTCGCCCTTGTGGAACTCGAGGGCCGGAAACCCCGTCCGGAGCATCGCCTGGTTCTCGCGCTCGAAGTGCTCGCCGGTGTGGGCCAGGAGGGCGTCGAAGCGCCGCAGCACCTCCGCGCGGTCGGCGCTTTCCCCGGCGCCTCCGGCGACGCGCTGCACGGCGTCGGCGAGCTCGTTAAGCAGGCTCGCCTCGCCGCGGTGGTCGGCGTCCATGAAGGCGAGCCCTACCTGAGGAATGGAGTCGAGGGCGACGAGCGGCATTGGTGAAACCTCCTGGCGGCCTATCTCTCCTTCTCACATCAGGAGGCCGGGGAGCGCAAGCGACCTTCCTGGAGGGAGGTCGGTTTCGATGCCGACGTCGTAGGCCCGCGCCGTGCGGGAACACGGCGGGGCCGACGTGCCCGCATCGCGCAACTCTTGGTCGGGCCGGTGCGGCTACCGCAGCTTCATCTTCGCTTCTCACCGGCCCTCGACGAGCGACCTAGCGCCTTGTGCGTCCACGGCGAAGTGATACCGTCCGCAACCGCTGAGGGGAGCATGCCCAACAGCACAGACTTCAACCGCAAGATCGACGGTGCCGCCGGCCACGACGGCTATGTGGAACGCGCTGTGCGTGTCAGGCGGGACTCTCAACGGAACGCGAGGTACTCGCTAAACTGCTGCAGGAGAAGCAAGGCCTCATGCACGACCTCCTCACCGGTCGCGTACGCGTGCCCATTAACGAACCAAAGGGGGTGGCAGCATGACCGAAACAGCAATTCCAAGCTGGACACCATCCGGCGTCTTGCCGCCGATCGACGCCGCATCGCCCACATCCAGTGCTCGCTCGCCCTACGAGGTGAAACTCGAAGATCTCGTCCGGCGCTTCAACGACACGGCCGAGCGGAGAGCCATTCTCGCCGGCCTTCTCGACTTTCGCGCAGCCCTTCACCGCCTGGGCGTCGTGCGCGGGTTCCAATGGCTGGACGGGAGCTTCTTGGAGCACGTCGAGGCGCGCGAGAATCGCAGCCCACGGGATATCGACGTGGTGACGTACTATCACCTTCCAGAAGGACTAACCCAGGGCCGCCTCCTGCAAACCGCTACGAGCCGTTTGATTCGCGCCACGCGAAGAGCACCTACCATGTCGACGCCTACTTCGTAGAGCTTGACGCGCGCAGCCCCGAGGTTCTCGTCAATCGCTCGGTCTATTGGTACAGCATCTGGTCGCACCGCAGAGACGGGCTGTGGAAGGGCTTCCTCCAAGTAGACTTGGCTCCGGCCGCAGATGCATTGGCGAGGGAAGGCCTCGTCGAAAGCTCCGACCCGGAAGGTCAACCATGACGCTCTCTGAGTATCGCGCCCTGCAGTCCGAGCTCGGCGCCCTGGAGAAGCTGCTGGCCGAAACGCCAGCCGACCACGTCATCGATCGGATGAGCCTCGAATCCCGCAAGCAAGACGTCGAGGAAGAGCTCGCGTCGCAGCCCGCGCCGACCCGGGAGCCTGTCCGCGCCCACCTGACCTTCCGCGGCCGGCCTGTGGTGGGGAGCCACGGCGTCTTCGCCGAGTTCGGCGCCGCCGCGGTCGGAGCCTTCTCCGAGGCCGTCGCCGCCGTCGGAGCAAGCCAGAGCAAGCCCCTGGGCTCCCGTGGCGTGCTCCCCGGACGCGACGACCACCGGCTCCTCATCACGGGCACGGCGCAGGGCTCGTTCGGCTTCGAGCTGGAGGAGGCGGCCGTCGAGGACCTCGCGCTCTTCCCCAAGGAATCCCCCCTCGACGCCGCGATCGCCCAGACGAAGGCCATCCTCCAGGCCACCCTGGGGACCGACGACGAGCTGAGCGAGGCGCTGTCGGAGACCGGCCCGCGCGCGCTCGACGCGATTCGCAAGTTCTTGGAGGTGATGACCAAGAACGACGCGACCTGCGCCTTGGCCTTCAAGGATGCGGTGTTTCGCTTCGACGACGTCGGGCAGGTTCGCCAGAGCCTCACCCGCCTCGAGCAGGGCAACATCCACGAAAAGGAGGAGCAGCTCGCGGGCGCCTTCGTCGGCGTTCTCCCCCACCGGCGAACCTTCGAGCTCAAGCTCGCAGACACCTCAGAGGTCATCAGCGGCAAAGTCGGGAAAGCCATTGCCGATGCAGCGGCAATCAACCAGGTGCTCGGCCGGCCCGTGACCGTCAAGGTGCAAAGCCGGCGCGTCGGCGACGGGCGACCCCGATACATTCTTCTCGGCTACAGCGAAGGCACCCCCGCGGCCCCGGTGAGCAACGACGGCTAATGTCCGAGTACCTCCACGTCGAGAAGCCATTCCTCGACCAGCTCGAGGCGCTGCGCTGGACGGTCATCGACCAGGGGCAGGGCTTCATCCCAACGGACCCGGCTCCGAGCCTCCGGACCGGATTTCGCGAATGGCTGCTCCCGGGAGTGTTTCGCGGCGCAGTCCGGTCGCTCGCGGTCGCATCTCGCGCGCGAGGGCTACCTGAGGAACGCGGACTACCGGGCTATCTTCGAGACGACGCGATTTGCTGCGCTTCGGGAGTCCAAGAGGCTGGTCGCCGACGGCTACCTCAAGCTGGAGGGTGAGCGCAGGAAATCACGCTACGTGGGCGGGCCGGCGCTTGGGGCTGCCAAGAAGGAATAGCGTTATGAGCGCGATCTGAGCGCTCATAACCAGTAAGCGTTTGCGCGAAGCGGATGGCCATTGCGGCATGGCGCGCCGCACAAATGCCAGGTTGAACGAAGCCGCGGTATGGAGCCTGCTATCGGGCCACCCGTCACGGCGGAGATGGCTGTGGCGGAGGCGCCCCCGCCCCTACTCCCCGCCCTTGCGCAAATTGAACTCCAGCTTGAACGCCTTCCCGGACTTCGCCACGCACTCCATGGCGAGCGTCCCGATATCGGTGACGTGCGCCCGCAGCCGTACCGGCAGCACCTGCCCCGCGGGCGCGCCATCGGCGGGCACCGTAGCCTCGACCGGCGGCAGCTCCTCCAGCTCCTCCTCGAAGCCCTCGACCACGGCGCCGACCTTATCGTCTCTGCGCACGGCCGACGCGAACAGCCGGAACTGCGCCGGCTCGCCCACGACGAGGCCCACCTCTTCGCCGGGAAGCTCCGCGCGGGTCCCCTCCTCCATGCCCATGGGCGCCAGACACAAGGCCTTCAGGGGCGGCGCCATCCCCGGCACGGCCGGCGCCGCGGTCTCGATGCCGACGTAGTACGCCCGCGCGGTGCCGCCGCGGATTCGGATGCCCTTGCCGTGCCGCACCCGCCCGAACACCGCCGCGCCCTGCGCCACAGCCAGGTCCAGCTCCGTCCCCGGCAGCTCCACCGGCGCCTTGCCGCCCTCCGCGACGACCCATTCGCCGACGACCTGCGCCACCCGCTCCTTCAGCTCCTTCGCCTTCATGACGCCGCCGTTGAAGAGCAGCGCCGTCGGGTGCAGAAACTCCTTGCCCGCGAGCTTCAGGTCGCGCGCCGCCTCGCTGTCTTTGGCGCCGCGGTGGCGCGACAGGAACGCCGCGAGGTGCCGGGTGATGGACGGGTCGGACGCGTACGGCAGACCCAGCGTGGTGAGCGCCGCCCGCTTCTGCGCCGCCGGCTTCTCGCTCACCGCCACTTTCGGGAAAAACCCGTCGACCAGCGCGCCGGCGAGCTCGGCCCGGGTCAGCTCGGTCTTGAGCGAGCCACCCACCAGGCTCGAGCCGCGCCCGGGCACGGTGATGGGGTGCGACGCCTTGGCGCTGTCCGCGAAGAGCACCTCCTTCGCCTGGCGCGCGCCGTGCGCCAGCGCGAGCTGCTGCCAGCGGTCGAGCTTCTTGCCCGCCTTGGAGAGCTTCTGCTCGAGGACGTGGGCGAGCATCAGGTCCATGTTGTCGCCGCCGAGCAGGATGTGGTCGCCCACCGCCACCCGCTGCAGGGACAGGTCGCCTTCGCGCTCGACCACCGCGATGAGGCTGAAGTCGGTGGTGCCGCCGCCGACGTCGCAGACCAGGATGAGGTCGGAGACCTTCACCTGCTTGCGCCACCGCTCGCCCATCGCCTCGACCCAAGCGTAGAGCGCCGCCTGCGGCTCCTCCAGCAGCGTCAGGTTGGGCAGACCCGCCTGCGCCGCCGCCTCCACCGTGAGCTCGCGGGCCACCTCGTCGAAGGACGCCGGGACGGTGAGCGTCACGTCCTGCGCCTCCAAGGCGAGCGCCGGGTCGCCCTTCCCCATCTTCGCGTTCCAGGCCTCGCGGATGTGGGCGAGGACGCGCGCCGACGCCGCGAGCGGCGAGATCTTCTTCACCTCGTCCGGGCTCCCGGCGGGCAGCGACGCCGCGCGCCGGTCGAGCGTCGGGTGGCAGAGCCAGCTCTTGGCCGAGCTCACCAGCCGCGCCGGCGTCAGGGCGCCGTGGTTGCGCGCGAGCTCTCCCACCGCGAAGTCCCGCTGGGCGTCCCAGGGGAGCGCGAGCGAGCCGGCCTTGAACTCGCTGGGGTGCGAAAGGTAGACGAACGACGGCAGGAGCGGCCGCGGCTCCACCGCGCCCGGGTGGACGAGCTGGTCCACCGGGAAGATGGCCGCCGGCCCCTTCGACTCGCCGTCGAGCGGCTGGTAGGCCACCGCGCTGTTGGTCGTGCCCAGGTCTATCCCCACGGAGTATCGGGGCTGGGTCTTCTCGTCCTTGGGCTTCACGGCAGCTCGACCTCCGCGGGGGCGAGGATTTTCAGGTCCTGCCCGTCCGGCGCGCTGGGGAGGCTCACCTGCGCCGCGCGCCAACCGTGGTGCTTCAGGCTCCCCTTGAACGGCGGCTCGCCCACGACGTTGCCCGTGAGGCGGATGGCCGCCGCGTCGAAGCCGCTCGGAATGACGATGGTGGCGCCGTCCGGCTCGGAGAAGACCGGCTCGAGCGACAGGTAGCTCCCCAGCGACTTTCGGCAGCCCTCGTGGACCGCCCGCGCCGCGCCGCCGATGTCGGCGTCGGAGTACGCGGCGAGGTCCTCCTGCAGGAAGTCGATCAGCCGCCCGTCGCGCTGGAGGATGGCGAGCAGGTGCAGCGCGCCCCGCTGCCAGGGTGGCTCGGCCGGCTCGGCTGCAGGCTCCTCGCCCTTGGGCGGCGGCGGGAGCGCGGGCGCCTCGCCCGCCCTCAAGGCATTCACCGCCTGCGCGAAGTCCCGGTTGAACAGCACCGCGAAGAAAGCCACGAAGGCCAGGGCGATCCTGCGCCAGACGGTCACCGGTTCGGTCATGCGACGGCTCCTGTCCCTGCGACATGCCTCGCCAGGGGCGCGCCTCCCGTAGCACGGCACCCTCTGCACGCGCCACCCACAATTGGGCCGCAGGACGCCTTGCGCCCAGGGCGAGACGCCGCTGTTGAACGTGGGAGAAAGTCCAGAAGCTTCCCGACTCGTGATAGGGCTCTTCGGCACCACCGTGAGCGAGCGCATTCCCGTCGAGTTCGTCGGCAGTCCAGCCCACCTGCCCAAGGCCCCCAAGGGCCGGGTCGGGATCTTGGACATCGCCTTCGCGTCCGGCGACAAGTTCGACCAGGTCACCGACCCGTACATCCGGCGCCTGGGGAGCCGCCTGGCGCTCTGGTGCGACCACCACGAGCACGCCGTGGGGTGGGCCCGGTACCGCTCCGACCCGCGCTTCGTCCTGGTGCCGAACCGCGAGGCGCACGCCTGCCCGGAGCTGGTCACCCCCGAGGTCGCGCGGCGGGCCGGCGAGGTCGACGGCCTCATCGTCCACGGCGACTTCGACGGGCTCCTCACCGCCGTGAAGCTCGTGCGCCTGGGCGCCGCCCCTTACGCCGAGGCAGACGAGGACGCCCGCGCCGTCGATTCGCCGGGGCGCGGCCACGCGCTCTCCGAGCGAGGCTCGCGCCTGGCCTACGCCGTGGACGAGGCGGTGGCGACCTTCACCGCCGGCGCGCGCCGGGAGTTCCTCACCGCGCTGCTCTGGTCGCTGGCCGACGGCGTCGAGTCGGCCGCGCTCGCGGAGCAGATCGACCGGTCGGCCGCATCGGCCAGAGCGGCCCAGGAGCGCGCCTTCGAGCTCGCGCAGTCCCACAGCCGCGAGGAGCTTTGCGGCGTGATGGTGGTGCGCCTCTCCGGCAGGCGCGAGGGCCGACACCGCAAGGCCATCCTGCGCTGGGCCGAGGAGCGCGCCCCCGCCGCCGTGGTCATCGAGACCGACGGCGCCGGCACCTGGCTCACCGCCGCCACGTTCGACCCGAAGGTGGACCTCGCCTCCATCGACCTGTTGCAGGGCGGCCGGAGCGACTACCGGTACTGCGAGCCGCGCGGCCCCGTCGACCCCATCCTGCAGGCCGTCGCGCGGGCGGTCGCCGAGCGCTGAGGCCTTGGGCTGCGTCACTTCCGCGCGGCCACGGCGCTCGTCCTCGTCCCCATCGTGCCGAAGACGTAATCCCACAGGGACGTGGTGACGCCAAACCGCGTCCCCGGGTCCTTGAAATGGTGCAACAGGTGCTGCGCCTTGCGCCGCCTTCCCCAGCCGGTGAGCGGCTTCAAGTGGTGCGTCGCGTAGTGAGTCAGGTCGTACCAGAGGTAGCCGGCGATGAGCCCCGCGAAGAACGGGCTGAAGGCATGGGGCCCCGTGAGGAGCCTGGCCGGGACCGCGAGGAGCACCGCCAGGACCAACGAGACGATGGGCGGCATCACCAGTCGGTCGCGATCGTACGGGTACTCGTGGTGCACCTCGTGGAGCAGGTACCAGAGGTCGGTGGCGAGCTCCGAGCTCTGCGGCGCTTTGAAGTGAAACAAAAAGCGGTGGAGCAGGTACTCGACGAGCGTCCAGACCGCGACGCCGCATGCCGCGAGCCCCATCGCTCGGCCGGCCGTGAGCGCGGGGTCCCACGCCGAGCGGACCGCCAGGAAGAGCGAGACCGGGATCCAGAGCGCCAGGACCTGCCAGGGCTGCACCCTGGAGAAGTAGCGCTCGATGAAGTCCACGCGGAACATTCGCGGGCTTCCGCGCTGGGGCGACGGCGGCGGCGGATGGGGCAGCAGGAAGAACATCACGGGGCGGCGGCGCGCGCCGAACGGCTCCGAGCTCCCCTCGCGTTCCAGTGTTCGCGCCCTCCCCTCGCGGCGCGATGTCCCGGCCCGAAGCGGCAGTCGAGCCCCATGGACGGGTCCAGCACGAATCGAATCAAGAGCCCCGCCCACGCGCGGTGGAAGCGGTGGCCGGCGTAGAACTCGGGCGCCAGCCGCTTCAGCGCCGGGAGCCGGAGCCACGGCACGCGCAGCAGGTCGTGGTGCTCGGCGTGGTAGCCCGCGTTGAAGGCGAGCCCGTTGAGCGGCCCGTAGTACGAGGTGGCCTCCTGCCGCCCGGAGACCGCGGCGACGTGGGCCAGGATGGGCCTGGCGCCCAAGGGGTGCAGGCCGGTGGCGAAAACGCTCGACAGCGCCAGGAACGCGAGCGCGCGCACGCCCAGGCAAGCCGCGATCGCGCCGGCGAAGGCGACCTGCAGCGCCGCATTGGACAGGAGCGCCGCGTCCCAGAAGGTCATGGCCCGGATCCGCGCGGCCCGCGCGGGCTGGACCGCGAACGCGAGCCCGAGCCAGAGCGCCTTGCGCCAGGGGGAGCCCCCGACCCATTGCGCCTCGCCCGGCAGCGGCAGCTCCGGGTCCCACCCTTCCACGCCCTGGCAGGCGTGGTGGAGCGGGTGGACCTTGCGCTGCCAGGCTGCCCAGGGGAAGACGAGCGGCAGGTTGGCCACGAGCCCCAGCGCCTGGTTGCCCCCCTGCGACGGAAACACCAGGTCGTGCGCGCACTCGTGGAGGACCCGATAGAGCCCGTGAGCGACGAACGCGCCGACGACGTACGCAAGGAGGACGAGCCAGGCGAAGGGCAGCTCGCGGACCCGCGCGGCGATGGCCAGCTGCGCGGCGACCAGGCCGACCGCGACCGCGGCGGTCTCGGGTGCGTTGCCCACGAGCGCCCGAGCCTCGGGGTGCCGCGCGAGCAGTCGGCGCGACCGCTCCAGGTGCGGGTTCTCGCTCGCAGCGCGCGTTCGGGCTCGGGCCGTCCCCATGAGATCCAATCTCGGTACCGCATCGCCCGGACGCGACTGCCCTGGAAGGGGTCGCCCCACGCGGGGAGCCGCCTTCCGCTCGGTCGCCGTTTGACGCGCCGGGGGAGCGGTAGTAGTTCGAGGGAGCGCGCCGGGGAGCACCTCGCCGGGGCGCTCTCCCATTCCCAGCCGAGGTTCTTCTCCCGGTGGCCGAATTCGAAGACCTCGAGGTCGTCTTACGCTGGGCGGAGGGGGCCGAGGTCCCGGCGCTCGAGGCAGTGCTCCAGCGGCTCCAGGGCCCGGAGAAGGCGATGGCCGAACGGCTTTTGGCCCTGGGCCAGCGGCGCCGCGCGTTCGCGCGCCAGCTCGGCCACACCGCCAAGCTCGCGGAGATGGGCCTCGCCTTGGCGGGCATCGTCCACGACATGCGCCAGCCGCTCTCGGCCATCTCGGGCTTCGCGCAGCTCTGGACGGAGCACCCGGCCGACCCCGCTGCCAAGACCTGGGTGGGCGAGATCCGCGGGCAGGCGTCGCGCCTCGAGCAGATGGTCGAGCGGCTTCGCAGGTTCGCCCGCCGGGGCGAGGAGCCGGCGGCGGCGACGCGCGCGGACGCCGCCGAGGCCGCGCGCGAGGCGGTCGCCCTCTTCCCCAAGCTGCCGCCGGGCATCCAGCTCTCCCTGGACGTCTCCCGCAGCCCCTGCCCTGAGGCGCTCGCCGACCACGGCGCGCTCCAGCAGGTGCTGTTCAACCTGCTCTCCAACGCGCGCGACGCCTTCGAGGGCCGGGAGCAGGGCGCCATCGCCGTGCGGGTCGAGCCGCTCGAGGCCGGGGTGAGAATTCTGGTCGCCGACGACGGCGCGGGCATCCCGCCCGAGGTCCGCAGCCGCCTCTTCGAGCCCTTTGCCACGAGCAAGGGCGAGGCCGGCACGGGGCTGGGGCTCTACCTCTGCCGCCAGCTCCTCTTGCCTCAGGGCGGCGCCGTCCAGTGCCTCGACCCGGCGCCTGCGCCGTTTCGCACCGCGTTCGCCGTCGACCTGAAGGCCGCGCCAGCGGAGGTCGAGAGCGCGGCCGCCGTCGCCCGCGACCCGTCGGGCGCCGCCGCGAGGCAGCTGGTCGAGGAGATGCGCGCGGCGGTCGCCGCGGCCCGCCCCGCTCGCCGCGCGCTGGTCGCCGACGAGCAGCCCGCGATGCGCCGGGCCCTGCGCGTGCTGCTCGCCGACGAGCCGGGGCTCCAGGTGCTGGAGGCGGGCGACGCCGCCTCCGCCGCCGCGGCGCTCGGCGGCGCGCCGGCGGTGCTCGTGTTGGAGAAGACCCTGGGCTCCGGCGTGAGCGGCCTGGAGCTTTTGCGCCTCGCGCGCTCGCGCGACGTCGGCGCCGAGGCCATCGTCGTGACTGGCCAGCCGTCGCTCCAGTCCGCGTTGGACGCGCTCGAGCTCGGCGCGGCCGACTACCTGGTCAAGCCGCTGGAGCCGGTCGACCAGCTCCGGGGCCGCGTCCGCGAGCTGCTGGCGCGCCAGCGCCGGCGGCTGCTCCTGCGCTCCCTGGACTCGATGGCGCGGGTCTGGGCCGAGCGGGCGCTCGCGGTGCGCTCCGACCGCTTTGCGCGTGGCTCGCTGCGCTCGGCGTTGGAGCGGCTGGCCGCGCGCCCCGAGGGCCCGGGGCTTTTCCTCGTCCTCGACGACGCGCCGGCGGCCCAGGAGGTGGCGCTGGCCGGCCATCGCGCTCAAGGGCGCATCGACTGGGCGGGCGCGCCCGCCGCGCTGCTCGAGAGCCGCTGCGACGCCGTGGTCATCGGCGCGAGCTTGCCTGTGGAGGCAGCGCTCGACCTAATCGCCCGGGCGCGCTCGCTTCCCTGGCCCGTTCACGCCCTCTGGAGCGGGCCCATCCCGCGGTTCGATTGGGCGGTCCAGGCCATCCGCGCGGGCGGCGGCGGGCTGGCGCTGCGCCCCGCCGACCGGAAGGGGCTGGGGGCGCTGCTCACCGCCCTGGTGCGGGCGCATCGCGAGGAGACCCGCGCGCTGGCGCTGGGGCGAGCCCTCGAGGAGCTCGAGATAGGCTTGGAGTGAAACGACTCCGTCAGCCCCTCGCGCGCACCGCCGAGAGAAAGCTCGCGTAGCTCCAGGTGAGGTTCTGGACGCTCTTCTCGTAACCGCTGTATCGGTCGAACTGCTCGCTGAGCTCGAGGCCGTCCGAGTGGAAGACGACGGCCCAGAGCATCCGGTCGCCGGCGGCCCGAAGCCGATTCACCGCGTCGGCGACCGGCGTTCCGGCGTCGACATCCACGTCGTCGAAAAACGGCTTGCTGAGCGCGTCGATGGCAACCCGTTGGGCGCGAGCGAGCTCGGCGGCGACCTTCCTCGGCCGCCGGCGCCAGCGTCCCATTCGAGACTCTCGAGACCGGGCCCCCGAGGCGCACCCGGCGTGCGACCGCCCCAAGGCCGTCGCCCGCGCGCAGCGAGCTCGAAATCGCCTGGGAACCGCCGCGCCCCGACGTATGCTCGCCCAGGAGAATGGACTGGTCCGCCCCGAGGCTTCATGGAACGAAGAAGAGAGAGACGCTTCCCCCGCAGGCTAACGGTCCGCTACGGAGAGATCGAGCTCTCGCGGACGGGCCTCACCCACGACATCTCGGCGAGCGGCGCGTTCGTCGTCGCGCAGGGCCTGCCGCCGCTCGACTCGCACATCCACCTGCTCATCTCCGCGGGCCCAGGGCGCGCCCTCTACTTCGAAGGCGAGGTCCGAAGGCACCGCGTCCTGCCCGCCGCGCTCCGGCAAATCGACCACGGCGGCTTCGGGGTGCGCTTCCTCCTGCCGGGCGATCTGGTGCGCGAGCTGGTCCCGAAGGCGGGCACGGCGACCGACTCCCTGGAGGTGGTCTTCGACAGCCCCGAGCACCTGCGGCGGGCCCTGGAGACCGAAATCCGCTACGGCGGCGTCTTCGTCCCCACCAGCGCCCCGTTCGTGCGCGACGCTCCGGTGACGGTGGAGCTCCGCCTCGAGTTCGCCGGCCGGCGCTTTTCCTTTCCCGCCCGCGTGATGCAGGTCATCTCCGCCAGCGCCAAGGGCGTCGCCGTGACGTTCGAGGACAAGGTGAAAGTGGAGCGGACGCTGGAGCCGTTCCTGGCCGCCTGAGCGCCTGGCGCGGTTGCAAGACCTTTGGACGGCTTCTTTGCCGAGAGGGCATCGATTCGCCTGACATCGCCCACGGCCTGAGCCCTGGGCCGCCTGGTTCGAGGCGAGAGAAAGGTGAAAGCCGAGAATTGACGAGCTCCTTGCGATCACCTGGGCGTACTGAGACAGGCTCATATTCCTGCAATAGCCGTCGATTCTATTTTGCCATGATGCTCGGCATGAGGCTCCACTTCACGGACATCCTGGCGGAGCTCTTGATCGCTTCCGGGAGCTGCAAGCGCGATGGCAGGATTCGCAATTCGAAAACGAATTGGGCATTGAGGACTGCATTCGCCCGCCTCCATGAGCTCTCCGCCGCAATCGGTCATGCGACCAGGGTCCCGATCACCGAGAGCAGCATTCCACACCCTTGGAGGCCGACGCGAAGCCCGGTGAGGCGGTCGCGCATCGGCCTGGCGGTGGCAAAGCCCAAAGCGCTTCACCACCGGTCGACGCCCAGCACCTCGTCGAGCGGCCGCCGCGTCCCCCACCCCTCCAGCTCGAGCATCGGCTTCGGAAGAAACTCCCGCACGTGGCCGATGCAGAGCACCGCCACCGGCCGCGCGCCTTCCGGCATACCCAGCAGTTCGGCCAGCTCCAGAGGATTGAACAGGGAGACCCAGCCCAGGCCGATGCCTTCGGCGCGGGCCAAAAGCCACATGTTCTCGATGGCGCACGCCAGGGAGGCCAGGTCCATGTCGGGCATGGTCCTTCGCCCGAAGACGTGGCGCTCACGGCCGTCGCGAAGCGCCGCGACCAGCACCTCGGCGCAGTCGAGGATTCCCTCGACCTTGAGCTTCATGAAGTCGGCACCGCGCTCCCCGAGTGCCGCCGCCGTCGCCTCGCGCTCGGCATCGACCAGGGCGTGAATGCGCCCGCGCAATTCCCAGTTTCGAATGTGCAGGAAGCGCCAGGGCTGCATATAGCCGACGGACGGCCCCAGGTGGGCGGCCTCGACGAGGCGCCGCAAGAGCCCCTCGGGCAGCGGGTCCGGGCGGAAGTGGCGGACGTCGCGACGCTCGCGGATGGACCGCTCCACGCCGGCGACTTCGAGATCGCTAAAACGGAAAGCATTCATGGCAGAGACCGTTCCCCGTCTTATTCACGTATCGCAAAAGCGTGGAGAGGAAGAGACGTACCCGGTCTCGAACGGTGGAAAGGGAGGTTGTCGAAGCACCAACCTGTCATCCCTGACGGGTGCATCCCAGACGAAGACCTTAGCCCGTTCTCGACGAAGTTCAATGGTTCGATTCGCGTCGAGCTTGACAGCCGCCGCCCGCGCGCGCTACCCATGCCGCGACATTCAATGCTTCGGGTGCCCGTGCAGGGCATAACAGGGAAGCCGGTGTGAATCCGGCGCGGTCCCGCCACTGTAAGTGGGAAGTCGCTTCTGAATAACCACTCGGCATGAGCCGGGGAAGGTTGAAGCGGCGGCGAAGGTCGAAAGAGCCTTCGGAACCCACGAGCCAGGAGACCTATCCGGAGCGCAAGGAAACCCGCATGGCTCCGGCCTGCGGCCTTCCGGGCGCGGAGATCGCCCGGCGGGCTCCCAACGTCGCCATTCGTCTCCCGAGCTGGATTCTCGCGGGCGCCGCCCTGCTGCTTCCGCTCCCCGCGCTCGCCATGCACTTCGTGGTGGCGCTCTACAACCCGGCGCCGGCGCCCCCTGGTCGAGGCCCGGCAAATCCTGCTGCGCCACCGGCCCGGCACCACCCCGGCCGCGGTGGTGACCGACGCCTATCGCGCGGGCATGCACTCCGCGCTCACCGACCTCGAGCACCTGCTGGACGAGGCGATCGGCATGACCTCCACCGTGCGCTCCTGGAGAAGGCCGTGAACGACCTCCTTCCGGCCTATGGCCCCGACTGCCCCGCGGCCATCGTCCACCGCGCGAGCTGGCCCGACGAGCGCCTGTTTCGAGGCACGCTCGCCTCTATTGCCGGGCAGGCGCGAGCCGCCGGAGTCGACGCCACCGCGATGGTCCTCGTGGGGCCCGCGCTGGCGGCCGAAGGTTTCCCCGACTCCCGGCTCTACGCACCCGGCTTCGGGCACCGCTTCCGCGCCACCTCGACCGAGGAGGCCCGCGATGAAGGCTGAGAAGGGACCGCCCCGCGGGCTGCTCATCGTCTACACCGGCGATGGAAAGGGCAAGACCACGGCCGCGCTCGGCCTCGCCCTGCGCGCGCTCGGCCGAGGGATGAGCGTGGCGGTGCTCCAGTTCATCAAAGGGAAGTGGAAGGCGGGCGAGGGGCTCTTCGCCGCCGCGCACCCCGAGCTCATGTTTCTGACGCTGGGCGAGGGATTCACCTGGAACGGCGACGACCCCCAGGCGCACGAGCGAGCCGCGCGCGCCGGGTGGGAGCGAGCCCGAGAGATCCTCGCCGCCGGCACCCATCGCATCGTGGTCCTGGACGAGCTCACCTTCGCGATCCGCCGCGGCTTCGTGCCGCTCCCGGAGGTCCTGGCCGCGCTCGCCGACAGAGCCGCGGACGTGACGGTCATCGTCACCGGTCGCGGGGCGCCGGCCGAGCTCGTCGACGCCGCCGACCTGGTCACCGAGATGCGCTCGGTGAAACACCCGTACGAGAAGGGGGTCCCCGCGATCCCCGGCGTGGACTTCTGATGGCGGCGACAACCGATATTCCGCGCCTGGTGATCGCCGGGGCCTCGAGCGGCTCCGGGAAGACCACCCTCACGGTGGCGCTCATCCGCGCGCTGCGGGCGCGAGGCCTGGTCGTCGCGCCGTTCAAGTGCGGGCCCGACTACCTGGACCCCACCTACCACGCCCGCGCCGCCGGCAGGCCGAGCCACAACCTCGACGGCTGGATGATGGGGCGAGAGGCCGCCCTGGCGACGTTTGCTCGCTGCGCGCGGGGAGCCGACGTGGCCGTCATCGAGGGCGTGATGGGGCTCTACGACGGCGCCTCGCCTCGAGGGGAAGAAGGCTCCACCGCCGAGATGGCGAAGTGGCTGGCGGCGCCGGTCGTGGCGGTCGTGGACGCGTCGGGCATGGCTCGGACCCTCGCGGCCTTGGCGCAAGGCCTCTCCGACTTCGACCCGGGTCTCGCGCTCGCAGGGCTCCTGTGCAACCAGGTCGGCAGTCGCGGCCACTTGCAGCTCCTGGGCGAGGCGCTCGAGGCCGCGCTGCCTCGACCAAGTCTCGACATCGAGCCAGAGGTCGCAGGGCATCCGAGGCCGCTGCGTCTTTTTGGCGGTCTTCCGAGGCGAGCCAATCTCTCCTTCCCCGAGCGCCACCTCGGCCTTCACACGGCGGACGACGCTGCTCTCCCCGAGACGCGCCTCGAGTCGTGGGGCGCGGCGGCCGCGGAGTGGATGGACCTGGACGCGATCCTCGCGCTCGCGCGAAGCGCGCCGCCGCTCGCGACGAAGGAAGAAGCGCCGGGGCATCGAATTGCCGAGCGCTGCCGCATCGGCGTCGCCTTCGACGAGGCCTTCCACTTCTATTACGAGGACAACCTCGCGCGGCTGGAGGCGCTGGGCGCGCGCCTGGTTCGCTTCTCTCCGCTGCGCGACGCATCCCTGCCCGAGGTCGATGGGCTGCTGTTCGGCGGCGGCTACCCCGAGGAGCACGCGAGCGCGCTCTCCGGCAACCGCGGCCTGCGCGCCGCAATCAGCGCGTTCGCCGCCGAGGGAGCCCCCATCTACGCGGAGTGCGGCGGGCTCATGGCGCTCTGCCAGGCGATTCGCACGACCGACGGAGAGCTCCATCCGATGCTGAAGCTGCTTCCCGGAATCGCCGAGATGAAAGACCGCCTGGTCGCCTTGAGCTACGTCGAGGTGCAGACCCGAATGCCGACCTTCTTCGGCCCCGCCGGCCTTCGCTTGCGCGGCCATCAGTTTCGCTACTCCGAGCTGACGGAGGTTCCGGTCGACCTCGCTCGCGCCTATGAGCTGCAGCGCAGGCGCGGAGACGAGCCGACGCTCGAGGGCTACTCGCGGGGGAGCGTGCTCGGCTCCTACGTCCACGTGCACTGGGCCTCTTGCCCCCAGGCCGCCGCCGGCTTCGTCGACGCCTGCGCCCGGAGAGCCCGATGAGCCACGGGCTCGTTGCTTCTCCCTCGGCCGCCGCCCTCGCGCTGGCGCTCGCCATCGACGCCACTCTCGGGGAGTACCCGGCCGCCGCTCACCCCGTCGTCTGGATGGGAGGCTGCATCTCCTTCCTCGAAGCGCGCGCTCCCTGGGGCGGTCGCGCGCGAGAGCTCGCCTGGGGCGCGCTCATGGCGCTCGCGATCCCCGCCCTCTTCGCCTTGGGTGGAGCGCTCTTCCTAGCCGGCAGCCGGCGGCTCGGATGGGCCGGCGTGATCATCGAGGCGCTGGCGCTCAAGTCCACCTTTGCTCTGCGCGAGCTCGGGCGAGCCGGGGGGCGGGTTCGAATCGCTCTGCAGCGCGGCGGCGTGGCCGAGGCTCGGGAAGGGCTGCGCTCGCTGTGCAGCCGGGACCCCTCGCAGCTCGGCCCCGCGCAGTTGACCGCCGCGGCAATCGAGTCGCTCGCCGAGAATGCCTCCGACAGCGCCGTGGCCCCCCTGCTCTGGTATCTCGCGCTCGGGCTGCCCGGAGCGCTCGCGTATCGCGCGGCCAACACGCTCGACGCTCGCATCGGCTACCACGGGCGCTGCGAGTGGCTGGGCAAAACCGCCGCGCGCCTCGACAATCTGTGGAACCTGGCGCCGGCGCGGGTCACCGCGCTCTTCTTGCTCCTCGCGGGCCTGCTCTGCGGCGCTCCGGCGCGCCGCGGCGCCCGAGCCCTCCTGCGCGACGGCCGCAAGACCGAGAGCCCAAACGCCGGCCGCCCCATGGCGGCGATGGCCGGGCTCCTCGGCATCGAGCTGGAAAAGGCGGGGCACTACCGCCTCGGCGACCCGGTGGAGCCGCTCGTCCCCGAGAAGATCGGAGTCGCCTGGCGGCTCGTCCTGGTCGCCGCGCTCCTCGCCTGCGGGCTCTGCCTCGCCATCCTTGGAGCGGTTCATGGGCTTGCGTAGATGGAGGACCGCAGAGCCGCGCGAGCATGGCGGCCCCGCGTCGGGCGACCTGGAGGCGCTGAGCCTCCACTCTGGCGAGGCGCTCGACTTCAGCGTCAACGTCAACCCCTACGGCCCCTGCCCGGCGGTGGTGCAGGCGGTGCGCTCGGCGCCAATCCACCTCTATCCCGACCCCGCGGCGACCTCGGTCCGGCAGGCCATCGCGGCGCGCGCCGGGGTGTCCGTCCAGAGCGTCGTCTTCGGCAACGGCGCGGCGGACCTCCTCTGGACGCTCGTCCGCGTCGTCCTCGGCGGCGGCGGCCGCGCGCTGGTCGTCGAGCCGGCGTTCTCGGAGCTGCGCGCGGCCGTCGAGTCGGTCGGAGCCGAGCTCCACGCGTGGCGTGCGAGCGCCGAGGACGGGCTCAGGGTCGACCTCGCTGCCGTCGCGCGGGCGGCGGCGCAGGCGCGGGCCGACCTCGTCTCCCTCTGCGCGCCGACGACGCCGGCCGGCATCGCGGTCCCGCTCGCGGACGTCGCCGAGCTCGCCCGAATCTCCCCGAGGCGCTCGTGCTGCTCGATGAGTCCTTCCTCTCGCTCTCCGACCAGAGCGCCGAGGCGGCGCTGCCGATGCCCGAGAACGTGGTGCGCTTGCGCTCGATGACCAAAGAGCACGCCATCCCCGGGCTGCGCGCCGGCTACCTGCTCGCCGCGCCCGAGCTCGCGCGCGCCGTCGAGTCCGGCCGGCCCGCGTGGAGCACCAGCAGCGTCGCGCAGGCGGCCGCGCTGGCGGCGATCGGCTCCGACGAGTTCGTGGCCGACTCTCGCCGGCGGCTCCGCCGGGATCGCGCGGAGACGGTGGCGGACCTCGTCGCGCTCGGGCTCGCGCCCTACCCCTCGGTCGCTCCGTACCTGTCGTTCCCCGTGCCCGACGCCGCTGGGCTGCGCCGCAGGCTCCTCGGCCATCGCATCCTCGTGCGCGACTGCGCCTCCTTCGGCCTGAGCGACACGCTGCGCGTCGCGGTCCGACCGGCTGCCGAGCGAGAGCGCCTCACGGCCGCCCTGAAGAAAGAGCTTCGATGACCGCGCGCACGCTCATGGTCCAGGGCACCGCATCGTCGGTGGGCAAGAACCTCCTCGTCACGGCGCTGTGCCGGATCTTCAGCCGCGCCGGCCTTCGGGTCGCACCGTTCAAGGCCCAGAACATGGCGCTCAACTCGGCGGTCGCCGACGGCGGCGGCGAGATCGGCCGCGCCCAGGCCGTGCAGGCCGAGGAACCGCGCCGGCTTGATACCGGACTTCCCTGTTATGTCCCTTGCGGACCGCCAGCCGGCGCACGAGTCGCGCCTTTCAGGGCCCTGGGCGCCTGGGAATCGACTTGCTGACTTCGCGGAGCCCTCGCCGGCGCCTACCTGGGCCCGGGCGCCTTCTTTGGCCGGAGCGTCCACTCGGAGTCGGGCGGGCGCACGTAGTGCGGCTCCAGGGCGAAAGCCGCCTGCTTGTCGTAAGCGGGCACCGCGCCGACGAGGCGCACCAGCGCCGCGGCGTCCGGGCACAGGACCGGCGTCGCGGGCGGCGCCAGCGCCTGGAGCGGAGCGTAGGCGTCCCGGCCGACTCCGAAGACCTGCGCGCGCTCTGCCGCCAGTCGCGCGGCCAGCACCTGGGGGTTCAGGGCCATTTCCGCGCCCTCGAGCTCGACGCCCTCGCCTCGCCTCCGGAACAGGCCGCAGTAGACCTCGCCCTTGCGCGCGTCGAGGCACGGCACCAGGAGCTCGCCTTCGCCCGCGTCCGGCGCCGCCGCGAGCGCCATGGCCGCGAGCGAGGAGGCGCCGACCAGTGGAATGCCCGCCGCGTAGCAGAGCCCCTTGGCGGTGGCGAGGCCTATCCGCAGGCCGGTGAACGAGCCCGGCCCCAGCCCGATGACGAATGCCGCGAGGTCCTTGGGCGCCGCGCCCGCGCCGGCGAGCATCTCGGCCACGAGCCCGGGGAGGAGGTCGCTGTGCGGCGTGGGCGGGGGCCGGACGACCTTGGCGAGCACGCGATCGCCCTTGGCCTCGCGCAGGACGAGCGCGGCCGAGAGCGTCAGCGTGGCGGTGTCGAGGCCGAAGAGGAGCATGGTGCCTATGACCTGGGCGACTCAGTGCGCAGCGGGGATTGCCGGTCGCACCGCGCCGAGCGCGCAGGGGGCGCGCTCGCGCGGGCGGCCGGCCACTCGCCTAACCCTTCTTCGGAGCCGGACCGGCGGGCGGCGCGCCGGCGCCTCCCGCAGGGCCGGGGCCGCGGGCGCCTTGAGCGTCCTCAGGAGCTCGACCGCGCTGCGCACGCGCTTGCGCGTGAGCTCGCGGCCCAGGACCTCGAGCGTGGCGAAGAGCGGCGGCGTGGCGGTCTTGCCGGTCACCGCGACCCGGAGCGCCATGAACAGCTCCTTGGGCTTGAACCCGGCGCCTTCGCAGAAGCTCCGGCCGAACTCCTCGAGCGGCTTGTCGGCGAACTCGATGCGCTTCTTGCCGTCGCCGGGGTCGTCGACGCGGGCGATGAACTCCTCCAAGGCGCTGGCAATCTCCTGAGGCGCCCGGCCCTTGGGCACCAGCTGGTCGGCCACGGGCTTCAAGTCCAGGTCGCCGGTGAAGAAGAAGTCGGCCTGCCCCATGAAGTCGGCGAGCGTCTTCATCCGCTCGTGCACCAGCGGCACGACGCGGCTGACGAACGCCTGGGACAGCCGCCAGTCGGTGAGCCGGGCGACGACGTCGGCCGGCGAGAGCTCGCGAATGTAGTGGCCGTTCAGGTCGATGAGCTTCACCAGGTCGAAGACCGGCTCGCCGGTGGAGACGTTGTCCAGGTTGAACGCCTGGATCATCTCGTCGAGCGTGAACTTCTCGCGGTCGGCCGCGATGGACCAGCCCATGAGGCCCAGGAAGTTGCGCAGCGCCTCGGGGAGGATGCCCGCGTCGCGGTAGTAGTCGAGCGAGACGGGGTTCTTGCGCTTGCTGATCTTCGATTTGTCCTTGTTGCGCAAGAGCGGCATGTGCGCCCACTCGGGCGCCTGCCAGCCGAAGGCCTGATAGAGCACCACGTGCTTGGGCGTCGAGCTGATCCACTCCTCGGCGCGGATGACGTGGGTGATCTTCATGAGGTGGTCGTCGACCACGTTCGCCAGGTGGTAGGTCGGAAAGCCGTCCGACTTGAGGAGCACCTGGTCGTCGATGCCGGCGTTGGCGAACTTGATCTCCCCGCGGAGCCGGTCGCGGAAGACCGTCTCGCCGACGCGGGGCATGGCCAGGCGCACCACGTGCGGCTCGCCGGCGGCCGCCCGTCGCGCCGACTCCTCGCGGAGCACGCCGCGGCACAGGCCGTCGTAGCCGGTGGGGCGCTTCTGGGCGAGCTGCTGCTTGCGCAGGTCGGTCAGGCGCTCCGGGGTGCAGAAGCAGCGGTAGGCCGCGCCCTTCTCGATGAGCTCGTCGGCGTGCGCGCGGTAGATGGCCGCGCGCTCGCTCTGCCGGTAGGGGCCGTGTGGGCCGCCGATGTCCGGCCCCTCGTCCCACGTCAGGCCCACCCAGCGCAGCGCGCGCAGGATGGCCGCCTCGGACTCCAGCGTGGAGCGGCTGCGGTCGGTGTCTTCAATCCGCAGAATGAATTGCCCGCCGTTCTTCTTGGCGAACACGTAATTGAAAAGGGCGATGTAAGCCGTGCCCACGTGGGGATCGCCCGTGGGGCTCGGCGCGATTCGAACTCGGACGGTCATGGGCGCCTTCTATAGCATGCGGCCGCGCGGGCGCGTCGAGTGGAAGACGCTTCGGCCGGCCGCGCCCTCTCGCCGAGGAGCCGCGCGGGCGCTTTCGCCTGCGGCCCGTCGGCTCTCCGGACCGCCCACGGCTCCTTGTTCGGGCAGCGGGTCGGCTGACGCTCCACACTCTCTGTGAACCCATCGTCTCGCGGTGCGCGGCGCGCGGCTTTGCGCCGGGCGCGAAACGTGCAACCTAAGTGCCGGTCGAAGACGGCCACCGCCGGGAGAGGAGGCCGCCCGTCGCAGGGAGAACGACCGCCGTGAGCCACCCTGAAATCCGAGCCCTGAAGCTGCAGAACGACCTGGCCGCGCTGGCCGAAGTGGCGGCTGCGTCCATGTCCCGCATCGAGGCCTCGCTGACCCACGGCAGCCTCGTCGACGTCCGCGACGCGCCCGCGCTCGCGTGGCTCCCCGCGGAGCTCGGCGTCGAGCTGATAGAAGTGGCCCACGGCCTGCTCCGGCCCGGCGTCGAGCGGGCGTGGTATCGACGCGCGATGGAGCGCTCCCTGGAGAGTGCACTGCTCGGAAGCTTCGCCGAGACCGCCGCCAGCGTCTTCGGCCGCCGGCCGCTCTCCTTCCTGAAGTGGATGACGCACACCTGGGAGACCGTCTACCGCGGCTGCGGCCGCCTCACGCTCGAGAGCCCCGAACCCCAGGGAACCCGCGATCCGGGCGAGCCTGGTTCACGACCCCGCGCCGGCGCTCTTCCGCGGGCACTTCCCGCGGTCGGTGGCCTTCGGCCTCGAGTCGGCCTTCGCGGCCTGCGGCTTCCACGTGGCGGGGACCGTGGCGCGCGCGGGCCCGCGCGTCGAGTACCACTTCACCTGGCAGGAGGCGCTGGCCCTGCCGGCCTTCGGCTGGGTCGATCGCGCTCCACCGCGACGCTCGTGACCCGGGAAGTCCCCGGCACAGGAGAGCGGCGGCACTCTTGGCAGAGGGCTTGCTCTCCTCTATCGCCGCATGCGGCGCATCCAATCACGCCCTTTTGCCGCCGGCCGCGGTGACGCGCCGGCGCGCGCGCTCGAGGCCGGAGCGCCCGCCTTCGCCCTGGCGTGTCTGGCCGGCGACGTCGGGCTGTACGGGCTGATCCTGGCGCTCGCCGCTCTGGCGCTGCACCTCTCGAGGCGGCTGCGCCAGGCGGAGCGGGACCGCGACCGCGCGCGACAGCGGGAAGCGGAGGTCGGCGCCGCCGGCCGCGAAGCCGGACGGCTGGCCCTGGTGGGCCGGCTCGCCTCGGGGATAGCCCACGAGATCAACAACCCGCTCGCCTTCGTGAAGGCGAATGTCCTCTACCTGGACCGGATGCGTGCGAACCCGTCGCAGATCCCGCCCGACGACCTCGCCCAGCTCCTGGACGACACCCGCGACGGCGTCGACCGCATCCAGCAGACGGCGTCCGACCTGCGCGCCGTCTCCCGCGACGCGCCCGAGGTCGCTGAGCCGTGCCCCATTCGCGAGCTGGTCGAGAGCGCGGTGCGGCTCGCCCACGCGCGCTCTCGCGGGGCAGTCGCTCCCTCGGCGGCGCTGCCCCCGGAGCCGGTCTTCGCCCTGGCCGACCCTTACCGGCTGACGCGGGTGCTGGTGCAGGTCCTGCTCAACGCGGAGGAGGCCGCGGAGGAGACGCGCGTCGAGAGGCCGGCGCGGATCGCCGTGTCATGCGAGGTCGACGAGAAGGCGGTCCATATCTGCGTCGAGGACAGCGGGCCGGGCGTGCCGCCGGAGCTGCGCGAGCGCATCTTCGAGCCCTTCTTCACGACTCGGGGGGAGCGCCGCGCGCCTGGCTTGGGGCTGGCGCTGTCGCGGGACGACCTCGGGCGCTGCGGCGGGGAGATACGGTGCGAGGAGCCCGCGTCCGGCGAGGGAGCGCGCTTTCGCATCATCCTGAACCGCTGCAGCTCCCCCGCTGCCGCAGAAGACTCGGCCCAGGCCAGCTAAAACCTGACCACGAAAAACATCCGCGCCCCTCTCCCCCTCCCCGCAAGCGGCCGCAAGCGGGGAGGGGGCCGGGGGGTGAGGACGCGGCGCTACGCCGCGCAGGCCTCCGGCTGCGAGCCGAGGATCAAGCCCGCGAGCTCCCGGAGAGCGAAGTCCTTCCCGAACACCGGCGTCCTCGGGTCGCGCATGGCCACCCGCGCTTCCTCTTCGTCGGCGCTGATCAGGATGGGCGTCAGGTGCGGCTGGATGTGCTTCGCCTCGCGCACCAGGGCGTCGCCGCTCATCGCCGGCATCACCTGGTCGGTGATGAGGACGTCGATGTGCTGCGTGCCCAGGAAGTGCAGCGCCTCGCCCGCGTGGCGGGCGCAGAAGACCGTGACCCCCGGCCCCGCGAGTTGGCCGCGGAGCATCCGGAGGGCGAAGGGGTCGTCGTCGACGAGCAAGACGGTGAGCGCCACGGGCGGCCTCCTGACAGTGCCCCTCGAAAGACTCTTCGGCGCGCCACAGCCCGGCGAGAAGGGCCGCGCGCGGGCGCGGCCGAAGCCTTAAGGAAGCCGGCGCGCGTGACGAATGCCCCCATAGAGGGCGACGGCAGCGCGAGGTGCGCCAGATGGCTCCCACGGTCCTGATGGTCGACGACGAACCCATGATGCTCCGCTCGCTCGAGCGCGAGTTTCGCCGAAGCCCTTGCCAGGTGGTGACGGCCGCCGGCCCCGTCGAGGCGCTGAAGGTCCTGGGCAGCCGCCTGGTGCACGTGCTCATCACCGATCACCGGATGCCCGTGATGACCGGCAGCGACCTGGTGCTCAGGGCGCGCGAGCTCCAGCCGGACATCAAGAGCGTGGTCCTGAGCGCGACCCCCGACGAGGCCCGCAAGCACGTCGGGAA
Source organism: uncultured delta proteobacterium (assembly GCA_963772225.1). Lineage (GTDB taxonomy): Bacteria > Myxococcota > Myxococcia > Myxococcales > UBA5297 > CAVYWD01. The sequence continues at coordinate 1,115,328 of CAVYWD010000002.1, forward strand.
GGCGACCCCGGTGCTCTCCAAGCCATGGTCCCGAAACGAGCTCTTCAAGCTCGTGTTCGGGGCGACGCCGCAGGAGCTGAGCCAGGCGCTCAAGCCGCCGGCGCCGGTCCCCGTGCCAGTGCGCGGGTGCGCGCCGCGGCGGCCCTGACAATCAGAGAGCCGCGCGGAGCGCGCGAGCGAAACCGCGGCCGAAGAGCCAGTCGAGGTCTACGCGCATCGACTCCGCGAGCGGCGGCAGCGACGAATCGCTCAGGCAGGGATAGCGCTCTTGCGGGAAGGCCCCGACCAGCCGGTACGTGCGCCGCGCGACGAGCGTGAGGGCCACCTTGCCGCGCGGCAGCGCCACGGCGATGAGCGGAAACAGGCGGCAGCTCACCGGCTGCAGCGCCCCGCGGTCGAGCTTGCGCGCCTTCGCGAAGGCGTGCAGCCGGCAGCGGATCCGCCCGACGCGGTCGACGGCCGAGAAGACGCACCGCCCCGAGGGCCTGGCGAGGGCAGGCTCGTCCCCCCCTCGAAGAATTCGGAGGAGGCCGGCCCTCGGCGCAAGAATCGCTGGAGCTGCGGAGCCGCGGCTCGAAGCTGGCGCTCCTCCCGACACGAGAGCGGCACGTCGGCGTCGGCACAGCAGCTGACGGCGCGCGCCGCGCGGCCGGGGCCCGGCGCGCACCGGTCGGAGACGCAGGCGAAGCGCGCGGCGAGCACCGCGCGGTCCACGAGCACGCCGCCGATGTCGGCGATCTGGCCGCGGCTCATCCGGGAGAGGAGCCACGTCTGCCAGTCGGGGCCGTCGTCTGCCGCGAGCTCCGAGCCCCGACCTGGGGCGCGGAGCCAGCGGCAGGCGATGGGGTTGAGCTCGAAGCGGGGCTTGGGCATGGCGGCTTTGCGCAGCGGGCGGGGTCTGAGCAGGTCTTCTACCTCGAAGCCAGGCTCCGCCGCATGCGCGTCCTCGGCATCGACGCCGAGGCCTCTCCACCTCGGCGAGCCTGCCGCCGGGCTCTCCAGGAGAAGCCGGACGAGCAGGCGCGCAGCTCCCCGGCGGCCTGCGCGAGGTGACCAATCCGTCGCCCCAATCCTCGGGGCGCTCCCCGCCCCCGCATCACTTGAACTCCACCTCCGACGCGGCCGCATACCCGTGCCCGCCGAAGTAGAGCCCGTAGTAGCCGCTCCTCTCGGCTGGGGATTTCAGGCGGACCGAGCGCCCGCCCGCGCGCACGTCGATGCCAGCGTCCGTCACCTCGACCGCGACGCTCAGCCCGGCCCCGCCCAACGCCAGGGGCTTCTCGTCCAACACCGTCCGCGCATAGAACGCGTGCGCCTTGAGCTCGCGAGGGTTCTCCGCCAGCTGCACGAGCTGCACCGCCTTGGCGCCGAAGAGGACCGCGTACCCGCTCATCTCGCAGCACCGCGGGTGGCTCACGCCGAAGATCACCCCTGTGCTGGGCCGCCGTGGATCGATGCCCGCGGCCACCGCCTCCGGCGACGCAGTGGGCGCCGGCGGATCGTCGAGGTCGCCCGGCACGACGAACGAGATCGCGAGCTTCACCGCGAAGTCCTTGCGCGGCAGGCAGTCGAACAGCGCGAAGTTCTCCGACCAGTCCGCGTCCCGCTGCTCCCAAGCGTAGCGCAGCTCCGACGTGCGGACCCCCTCGCGGCGCGGCCCGGTGGTGAGCGCGTGCTCGTAGCGCCCGAACGCCCAGACGCGGTGCTTGCCCAGGAGCACGGGCCCGAGCACCTGCGTGCCCGCCCCGGGGAACCGCCGGGCCTCGAAGAGGGCGCGCGCGCCGTCCTCCTGAAGCTGCTGGGCTTCGTAGCCGCGCGTCGCGGCCGCCTTCTCGAACAACTCGCGCCGGGCCTTGGTGGTCGCGAGCTTCTGCGCCCGGCTGAGCTGCTGGTTGAGCTCGATCTCGTCGGCGATCTGCTGCAGCTCGGAGCCCAGGACGTGCAGAGCGCTGCCGGGCTTCACCTGGCGGGCCGTCTGCGCCGCCTGCTGGAAGAGCGCGGTGCTGCGGTCGAACGCCAGCGCCTCGCGGTAATCGCGCGCGTTCTCGAGCAGGTGCTCGAGCTTCCACTCCGCGTTCGGCCCGCGCGCGAGGAGGCTCCGGTAGAGGCGTTCGCGCAGGTCGGCGCGCTCGGCGGGCACGAGGTGCTGGCGGGCGATGAGGCCGCCGATCGCCCCCGGCGACGGGAGAAGGTCGCCTTCGCGGAGGTCGCGGTAGCGCAGGGTGAGCTTCCTGAGCTCGCCCTCGAACGCTCCTGCCTGGAGGACGAGCTCCCGGGAAGGGCCTATTGGGATCATCGGCGCCTTCGAGTCCGGGCGCAGCACCTCGGCGAGGTATCCCTGCGCGGCGGCGTCCGCCATGCACGACCGGGCAAACGCGTCGGGCACCGCCGGCAGGCTCGAGTCGTCCAGCCAGCTCTCGAGCGCGCCCAGCGCCACCACCCGCTCCTCGCGCGCGGCCTCGCCGCCGCGCCCTGCGATCTCGTAGAGCCTCCGGAGGGCCTCCTCGTGGACCTTGGAATCCCTCTGCTCGGCCTCGCGCCGCTTCGCCTGGTTCCGGAGACCGATGGCGACGGCCTCGGTGCGCAGCTCGGCGACGGCGCGCTCGTACTCGGCCTCGGTCACCTCGGCGAGCTTGAAGTCCTGGTCTCGGCGGCGGGCCTCCTTGATGGCCGCCAGGGCCTCGTCGTAGCGCTTTTCGTCGAAGAGCGAGAGGCCGCTGCTGAAGGCCCGGAACGCGGAGAGGTCCGCCGTCTGCGGCCGCATCAGCGCGGCTCGCTCCTTGGGCTCGAGGCGGAGGGCGAAGGCGTCCAGCACGCGCTTGACCAGGGCCTTCTGCACCTCGAAGAAGGCCTCGGTCTCCCCTTCGCTTTTCTCGGACAGCAGGATGTCGCCGCGCTCGACAGAGAAGACCCGCAGGTCTATCCGGAGCTGCTTGCCGGCGACCGTGAAGGTGCCGGCGACGAGGTGGCTCGCGCCCACGAGCTTGCCCAGCCGCGCGGCCGTCGCCGCGTCGATGGCGCGCGACCGCCCGAGCGCGAGCTCGCGCTGCACGTCGGCCAGGCGCGCGCGCTCGACGAGCTGGAGCGCGCGCACCTCCGAGAGGTCGGTGATGAGCATCGACTGCAGGCCCTTGCCCCAGGGGTCCAGGCTCCGGTCCGCGGAGGCGTTCTCGAAGTCCAGCACGGCGACCCGCAGCGGGGCCGCCTCGGAGATAGCCGGCGAGAGCAGGGCTGTGAGGGCGAGCGCGGCGAGGCCGCTGGAACGGGCGCTCGCGGCGGGGCGGCTGCGCATGGGGTCTCCCGCGGGGCCAAAGCTTCGAGCGAGTGCGAGAGGGCGCGCCCCGCCGTCGGAGCGTAGCACGGCGGGCGCGGGAGACGGCTCGGGCCATCGAGACTCGGGCCATCGAGACGACCTCGACGCGCTGGGCCGGTCGAGGCCAAGGCCCTTCTTGACGTCGACGGCCTGCTCCTCGAGCGCCACGCCGTCGCTCTTCGTCATGGCTGCGAGCGAGAACCCTAGGGCAGGCCATTCGAGCCTCGCCTCGCTGCAGCTTCGCGCCTGGGCAGAGGCCGGTGTCGGCGGAATCTGCCGCGCGCGTCGCGGCGGCCCGGGCGGGCGCAGCGCGTGCGGCAATCCTGGTATCCTTCGCTTCGGCGACACGAGGCGGCTCTTGAGGTCCCGGGGACCGCCGACGAGCGCGGCCCGGCATCGCGCGGCCAAAGGTGGTTTCCATGCACAAGGCGGTCATCGCCCTTCTTCCGGCCATCGTGGGGCTCGCCTGCACGGGCGAACCCGGGGGGAAGTCGAGCTCCGACGGCGACTCCGGGCGAGACGCGGGCGCGCTCGTCGACGGCGGCGCCCTCGACGGCGGAGCGCACCTCGACGCCGGCACCGCCGACAGCGGCCCGCGCCCGGACAGCGGCACGCCCGATGGCGGCGATGCGGGCCTTGCGTGGAACGCGGGCAACCCCGATCGAACCTGCAGCCTGCCCATCCCGGCGGCGGGTCAGCCCGCGGACGTTCAAGCGCCCACGGCGGTCGTGGGGACTGGCACCCCCGCGAGCTGCACCTTCGCCGCGCTCAGCGCCGCGGTCGAGAAGGGCGGCGTCATCACGTTCAACTGCGGCGCCGCGCCCGTCACCCTCGCGGTGACGTCGACCATGAATTTGCCGATCAACAAGAACACGGTCATCGACGGCGGCCGGAGGATCACGCTGGACGGCGGAGGCAGCGTGCAGATGCTCCGCTTCGACAGCCCGAACTTCCAAGCGCTGCAGACGAGGGTGACGCTCCAGCACCTTCGGCTCGTGAACGGCAAGATCGCCGGATTCGAGCCCCATCCCCACGGCGCCCGCGCCGTGCTCGCAGGGCTTCAACGATGGGGAGGGAGGCGCGATTTACGTGCGCGACGGCAACCTGTCGGTCATCGACTGCATCTTCGAGAGCAACCAGGCCGCGCCCCTCGGCCCCGACGTCGCCGGCGGCGCGATCCGGATGCTCGGGAGCCTGAACGGCGTCGTCATCGTCGGCAGCACCTTCAAGACAAACCAGGCGAGCAACGGCGGCGCGGTGGGGTGCCTGTTCTCGGAGCTCGACGTCTACAACAGCCTCTTCGACGGCAACGCCGCCACCGGCCACGACGCGAACAACGACGACGCGACCCAGTGCAGCGCCATCAACAACAAACAGAACGAGATCGGATCCGGCGGGAATGGCGGGGCGCTCTACAGCGACGGCAGCTCCGTGAACGTCCTCCTTTGCGGAGACAAGATCGTGAACAACGCCGCGGGGACGAAGGCCTTCGGCGGCGGCCTCTTTTTCACGAGCAATGACTTCGGCGGCACGCTGACCATCGCCGATACGACGATGACGGGCAACACCGGCGGCCACTGGACGCAGGTCAAGGCCGGCACGGTGAATAACGCCGGCGACGCGGTCGGCACGAACGCGAAGAGCATCACCATTTCGAATTCGACGATTCAGGGCGTGCCCTGACCGCGGGGTAGTCGCCGGGTCGGGGGGCGCGATTCAAGGCCTCAAGGACGCTTCCGAGCGCTCCTCTTGGCCGCCGCGGAGGCGCTCCTCATATCCCTATCGACCGCCGCGATCTCGCCCTTGCACACTCGCGCCACCTGCGCCGGGGTGTGCTTGTTCCCGGAGACGGCGAAAGCCACCGAGGCCAGTGCCGCGTCCGTCGCCGCGGCGCCCGCATCCTTCTCGCAAGCATTCAGCCGGACCTTCGCCTTGGCGAGCACAGGAACGCGTTCTCCCGGCGCCTTCTTCGCGAGCGCCTCCTTGTGCAGCTTGAGCCCATCCTGCATCGCCGCCGCCGGGCCATCGAGGAACGTGAGAGCCCTCCTCCCCTTCGCCACGGCCTCGAGCGCCTTCTCAGCCCTTTCTCGCTGGCTGCGAGCCCACTGCCCGAAGTCCTTGTTCTTGTCGCACAGCTCCTTCTCGTCCTCGAGCCGCTTTCGGACGTCGACAGCCTGCTCCTCGATCGTTTCGAGCGCGCTCTTGGTCACCGTCGCGAGCGAGAACCCATCGACGCTCCGGTCCATCGCCGCCGCGCGCGGACCGATCTTCTCTTTGGCCATTTCGGCGCGCTTCTCGAGGTCGCGCCGCTCGCGCTCCTTGCTGACCTCCGGAAGCCGGGCGGCGAGCTCCCTGTATTCTTCCCGCTGCAGTTTCGTACCGGGATAAAGATCGAAGTCGGGCGAGTTGAGCGCCCCCTCGGCGTTGGCGAGGGCGCGCTCCATGGCAGAGGGCTTGACGGCGTCGGCGGCCTCCCGCGCCTCGACCAGCGCCGAGCCCGCCTCGTCGCTGAGCTTCTCGGCGTGCTGGCGGCGGACCTCCATCGTCGTCGGCCCACAGCCCGCGACGCTCAGCGCCACCGAGGCGAGGGCGGCGACGCTCCAGCGAGGGGCGCTCCGCCGCGGTCGGCCGCCGTCGATCGATGAAAAAATCATCGATGAAAAAATCATGGTGCCATCCTCCCATGGCTCCCGGGGCGGTCGTCTGCATGAGTTGCGGCTCGTTTGGCGCTACTGTTCGGCCGCTTATCAGGCCCGCGCCGCGCGACGACAGGCAGATGATGGGGCCTACCCTGCCCTCTCCCAAGGAGCGACGACACCATGCCCGCCTCGCGACGCCAGACCAAGATCGTCTGCACCTTGGGCCCCTCCAGCCGCACGCCGGAGGTGATCCGCGCTCTGCTCGAGGCGGGGATGGACGTGGCGCGGCTCAACTTCTCGCACGACACGCCCGACCGCCACGCCCAGGCCATCGCCACGCTGCGCGCCGAGGCGCAGCGACTGGGTCGCGAGGTGGCCATCTTCGCCGACCTGCAGGGCCCCAAGATCCGCACCAACTGCTTCCCCGGCGGGCACATCCTGCTCGCCGACGGCGCGCCGGTGCGCGTCGCCTGCTCCAGCGAGGACGGCGCCGAGGGGCGCATCACTACCCGCTATCTGCCGCTCGTCCGCGACGCCGCGCCGGGCGACCGCGTCCTCCTCAACGACGGCTTCATCGAGCTCAAAGTGGTGTCCAAGGACGGCGACGGCCTGCGCTGCGAGGTGGTCCACGGCGGCGAGCTGAAGGACCGCCGCGGCATCAACCTGCCGGGCGTGAAGCTGGAGGTGCCGGCGCTGACGGAGAAGGACGTCGCCGATGCCCGCTTCGCCATCGCCCACGACGTGGACTTCCTGGCGCTCTCCTTCGTGCGCACGCCCGAGGACGTGCTGCAGCTCAAGGCGCTCATCGCCGAGCAGCCGCGGCGAGTCCAGGTCATCGCCAAGATCGAAAAGCCCGAGGCGCTCGACAACCTCGAGGCCATCCTCAAGGTGAGCGACGCGGTGATGGTGGCCCGCGGCGACCTGGGCGTGGAGCTTGGGATCGAGAAAGTCCCCGCGGCGCAGAAGCAGGTCATCCGCCAGGCGCTCAGCCGCGGCATCCCGGTCATCACCGCCACCCAGATGCTGGAGTCGATGATCGCCAACGCCCGCCCCACCCGCGCCGAGGTCTCCGACGTGGCCAACGCGGTCTTCGACGGCACCGACGCGCTGATGCTCTCCGGCGAGACCTCCGCCGGGGCCTTCCCGGTCGAGTCGGTGCGGATCATGCGAGAGATCATCGACGCCGCCGAGCGGCAAGGCACCTTCTTCAACTTCGACGACTGGCAGATCCTCGACAGCTCGTCTTCGAAGCTGGGCATGTCCCTGGGCAAGGCAGCGCGGCGTTTCGCCGACCAGGCCGGGGCCAAGGCCATGGGCTGCCTCTCCGACACCGGCAACGCCGCCATCCGCCTCACCGCTCAGCGGCCGCCCATCCCGGTGTTCATGTTCTCGCGCCACCAGGACAGCGTGCGGCGGATGTGCCTGGTGCGCGGCGCGCACGGCATCCTGCTCGAGGGCCCCTTGCCGGCGGGCGGGGTCTTCCCGGCGATGGAGCGGATTCTCCTGGAGCGCGGGGAGATCCAGCGCGGCGACGTGGTGGTCTACACGGCGGGGATTCTCGCAGCACAAGAACCTCACCACCAACACCATCCACATCCGCACCGCCGCCGAGGACCTCTGAGGCCAAAGGCGTTCGCCGCTTTGACCGCCGGGCCACTTTGGGCGAGTCTCCTCGCCTGAAAGCCCCTTCGCCGCATGCGCGTCCTCGGCATCGACCCCGGAACCCAGTACCTCGGCCTCGGCCTCGTCGAGCGCCGCGCGGGGAGAGTCGCGCACCTGGCCCACTTCCTCCTGCGCCCGCGCGATTGCGAAGGACTCCCGGAAAAGCTCGCCTACCTCTTCGAAGGCATCGGCGCGGTCATCGCCGAGCACCGGCCGGACGAGGTGGCGGTGGAAGGCGTCTTCCACGCGCGCAACGCCCGCTCGGCCATCATCCTGGCGCACGCCCGCGGGGTGGCGCTGTTGTGCGCGGCGCGCGCGGGGCTGCCCGTCTTCGAGTACGCGCCGGCGTCGGTGAAGCGGGCGGTGGGCGTCTCCGGCGCCGCGCCCAAGGAATCGGTGACCCGCATGGTCTGCGCGCTCCTGGGCTTGCAGGAGGTCGAGCGGGCCGACTGCGCCGACGCCCTGGCCATCGCCCTGTGCCACTTGAACCACGCCTCCCTCCGCCTGGCGGCGGCAGGCGGCACACGCATCGTGAGGCGCTCGTGATCGCATCGCTCAACGGAGTCCTCGCCGAGAAGTCGGGCGAGGAGGCGGTGGTCGATGTCAACGGAGTGGGCTACCGGGTCTTCGTCTCGCTGCGCTCCATGGCGCGGCTTCCGGCCGAGGGCGAGCGCGTCCGGCTTCGGGTGCGCACCATCGTGCGCGAGGACGCGCTCGACCTGTACGGCTTCTCGAGCGTCGCCGAGGAGGAGCTGTTTCTCCTGCTCACTTCCGTCTCGCACATCGGGCCCAAGCTCGCCATGACGGTGCTCTCTGGCATGGACCCCGGCGACCTCGCGGCCTCCATCGCCGCGGGCGACGTGGCTCGGCTGACCAAGGTGCATGGCGTGGGGAAGAAGACCGCCGAGCGGCTGGTCGTGGAGCTCAAGGACAAGGTCGAGTCGCTCGCCGCGGCGCCGGCCCCCGGCCAGGCGGTGCGCCCGTCGACCGGCCAGCGCGCGGACCTGGTCGGCGCGCTCGTCAACCTGGGCTACAAGCCGGCACAGGCCGAAGCCGCGGCCGCGAGCGCCGAGGAGACGGCGGGGCAAGGCGCCTCGCTCGACGTGCTCATTCGAGAGGCGCTGCGCGCCGCGCGCGGCTGATTTGGGCTCGAGCGTCGGAGCGCGTCGCCTATCGACGGCCGTCGCCGACGTGCGGCTTTAAGGCCCGCCCTGCCGCCTGATACGGTGTCGCGCCGATGGCCAAGACCAAGACGCCCCGCCCCTCCGACCTCGAGCCCGTCGCCGCCGCCGAAGAGCGCCGCTTCGAGGCCTCTCTGCGCCCGCGCAGCTTCGACGAGTACATCGGCCAGAAGCCCCTGCTCGACAAGCTGCGCATCTACGTTGCCGCCGCGCGAAAGCGCGACGAGGCCTTGGACCACTGCCTCTTCTCCGGGCCCCCGGGGCTCGGCAAGACCTCGCTCGCGCACATCATCGCCAAGGAGCTGGGGGTCAACCTGCACGTCACCTCGGGCCCGGCCATCGAGAAGAAGGGAGACCTCGCGGGCTTTTTGACGAACCTCGCCGCCGGAGACGTGCTCTTCATCGACGAGATCCACCGGCTCAGCGCCGCGGCCGAGGAGTACCTCTACCCGGCCATGGAGGATCTGCGCATCGACATCGCGCTCGACGCCGGCCCCCACGCGCGCACGGTGCGCATCGACGTGCCGCCGTTCACGCTCATCGGCGCCACCACGCGCACGGGCCTGTTGACGAGCCCCTTGCGCGACCGCTTCCAGATCCAGGAGCGGCTCGACTTCTACGCCCCGGCCGAGCTCTGCCAGATCGTGAACCGCTCCGCGCAGATTTTGGGCGTGCCCATCGAGCCCTCCGGGGCCGAGGAGATGGCCCGGCGCTCGCGCGGGACGCCGCGCATCGCCAACCGCCTGCTGCGCCGGGTGCGCGACTTCGCGGAGATCGAAGGCGACGGCCGCATCACCCGCGCCGTCGCCGACAGCTCGCTCTCGCGACTGGAGATCGACGCCTCCGGCCTCGACCCCATGGACCGACGCATCCTGACCACGCTCATCGACAAGTTCGGCGGAGGCCCGGTGGGCGTGGAGACCGTCGCCGCCTCCATCGGCGAGGAGCGCGACACCATCGAGGACGTGTACGAGCCGTATTTGTTACAGGAGGGATTTCTGCAGAGGACGCCGCGCGGCCGCGTGGCGACCGCGCGGGCCTTCGAGTACTTCGGCCGGAAGGCGCCCAAGGGCCAGGGGCGGCTGTTCTAGCTTCGAGCGCTTATCGAATGCGGGGACCGTCGCGCCTGGATTGACCTATCGAGTGGCCCGGACCCTCGACTGCGACTCAGTGCACGCACCGAACCCAAAACGTGCGATCGGTAGGTAAAAGACTTGAAGTGCCATCGCTGAATGAGACGAGCCACGCACCTCCGCCGCCATGGCCAGGGGCAACGGGGGTCGAAGTCCAGTAGCTCCCCGTTTGCGCAGAAGGAAAGGCAGTTAAGTCGATTGTGGGACCCGGAGCGGCAACCTGACGATCCACCAATGATTCGAGCTCGAGCTTCGATGGCAAACGCCAGCCGGTAGCGAACTCACCGAGATTCAATGCTGAGCAGTCACTTTGAGCGCCACTCCAAGAGTCTTGCTTCGTCGTTGTCTGCTGCCAGACGAGCCCGGACCTGTTGTCTTTTACTGTGCCATTCTGGAGATTGGTATATTGACCGGCAGGAGCTGCCGCCCAAAGAGAGGGAGCAGCCATCCATACCACGGCCCCCAAGACAATGATCCCAAAGCATTTCATTGTGTTCACCTCGAGCAGAAGCAGCGGGCAACGAGGGCGCAGACATGGAAGCATGGGGACCGTCCGGCCGACGCGCTTCGCGAGTACCCATCGCCGTGCAGAGCAATTTAAATCATGGAGTACCTCGCAAACAAAATTGCGCCCAGCCTAGTGCACGCAGCGCACCCAGGCTGTTGTGCTTGTCGTGTTGGATGTATTCGCGGAACCAAGAGAGAAGTCGACGCTCCAGACTGTGTTGGATGCGCCCGCGGTCAGCGTCGAAGTCCAAAAGGCGCTGCCCGTAGCGCTTGAGGTTCCTAGCGAGAACCATGTCTTGTCAATCGCGGGGTCCATGAGTCCCGCATCGACGATGCTGAGCAACTCAATGACGGTCGGAAGGCGCCAGCCGCTTCCCGCCAGATACGGAGGATTCGTACAATAGGCACTAGCATCGGCCCAGGTCTTTGCGGTGTCCGAGAGGCCGTACTGCCACAGGAGCCCGGTCATGCTGTCTTTGACCGCCTGACCGCCGATCACGAATCGGGTTGCCGGCGTCGTGAGCATGCTCCAATCAATCCAATTCCAGTCCCAGTGACATGTCGAAGCCGTGCAAAGATAATTCTGCGCACAATCAACCGCTGTCGAGCACTGTGACTTGCACTGATTGGTGGAAGTGTCGCAAAGGTAGTGTCCGCAGTCAGTAACTGCGGTACTCGTTGCTTTAGCGCATTGACCCGCTCCGTCGCAGACTTCTCCGAGCAGATAAGTGTAGGCTCCGCCGCAGGAACCGCCGCAGAAATAAGCGCCCGTTGTCGAGCAGTCTTGAGCCAGGGCATAGCCTGCCGCCGCGACGACGGACTTCACGAGGGCGCCCGTGATGTCGGCAGTGGATCGGCACGCACCTTGCCCATTGCAGCTCGTCCACCATTTGGGTTGCCTGGCATGCGCCGTCAGCACAGGTGCTCCCGGTACCACAATTGTTGGTCTCGCTCACCTTTGCAGCTGAGTTTGCGGCGCATACGTAGCCCGAAGCGATCGGGGTGGTCGTCTGCTGACTCGCGCAAGCATAGCTGGAGCCAAGGCAGGAGTAGGTCGTCGTCACGAGGTTGCACGACCCGCTACAGGCAGTCGCGGAAGCTTGACACTCATGGTCAGGGTCGGTTCCCGCCTTGGATGCGCCACAATGCCCGGAACCCTTCGTCGAGTAGCTATCGCAACGCTGGCAGATATTGTCGTTGCACGGCGCGTCGCAGCACACCCCGTCGGCGCAGTAGCCGCTCTGGCACTGACTCGTCGAGTTGCAAGCAGCGCCTAGGGTACCGGGCCCAGCATCCTGCCAACCCGCGTCGCCGAGCCCCCCGCCACCGCCGGCGTCGCCTGCCCCCGCGTCCGGTGGGCCGCCATCGCTGAGCGCCGCGTCCTGCGGCCCGGCATCTCCAGCGCCTCCGCCGTCGCTTGAGAAAGGCGAACTCCCATCGTCGCTCTCCGCGTCCTGCACTCCGCCGTCTTGAATGCCGCTATCTACATGATGCGATTCGCCGCCATCGCTCAGGCCTTCCGCGGCCACACATACTCCCTCGCTGCAGACGCTCCTGCCGAACCTCGCGGTCGCGCAATCGCTGTCGACCTTACACAGGCCCGGGATCGAGTCGTCGCAGGCCGAGAGCAACAATATGACCAATTGCAGGCGCTTCACGATGACCTCCCAGATGCGACGATAGCTTCCGACTCGGAAGCCGCCGCAATCTCCATTTGGCACACGAATTGGCGCAAGCACCAGCACTGCTGCGAATCAAGCCCGAGCCAATGGTGGCCATATCCGTATGTGAATTGCCTCGCGTGGTCAAGTGTTTCTGGGCACCTTCGGTGCACCGAACCCTTGCAGTGGCGCACTCGAGGGTCTCGAAGCGCAATTCAGTTCTTCGCCCCAAGGTGGCGGATCGGCATCAACGGACCGAGCAAGCAAGGAGCGGGCCACGCTCGCTTCCCTGGATGAAGACCTTGCCCTGAACGGAAGTGTTCCATGGCGGTGCTGCTGCCGGGCGCCACTGTTCCGCCGCGGAACAGTTTTGTGGACCCACCGAGAACCTCAGCCACCGACTCACCTCCGGCGAGCCGGGCCTCGCTGCCTCACGACGCGCGCCGCACTCATCAGGCTTTGCGCCGGTGGCTCGAAGCTCATCGGAGCCCACGGGCCGGCGGCAAAATGGCCGCGGCCCTCTGTTCGCAATCCTCGACACTGACGCCAGGGCGCCCGCGGCGGCACTGGGAGCCGCGACCGCCGCAGCGCGACACGCGGGTGGCGCTGATCCACCGGGACGCGAGGCGACCAGCCCTTGATTCGCGATTCGCGAGCCTCGGCGCACACCCTGTCCTTAGGGGGCGTGCGCGCCAAGACGAGGACGCGACGGAGCTCAAGGAGTCTGCGTGCTCACATCCTCCAGCACCCAGGAAGAGCGCGTAGCGTAATCTCCGGTACCGTAGTCACCGGGAATTGGGAAACTCGAATCGCGCACCTGCACGTGGAAGTAGTCGGGAAGGAGACGTCGTGGCGTGGCCGAGTCCGCGTACCACACGAGGGACACCGAACCCGCCACGGTTCCCGCGATCATTCGGAAGGTCGCGTCCGCATTGAATGCAGCGTCCGAAACATCGATCAAGTCGGCAAAGGCATTGTAGTTATTTGTCGAATTGTCATGGAGGCCGCCTATCGTCCAATTGTAATACTGACCACTATCCACGATAGCGTCCGTGCCCGCCTCGGCTTTGGCCTTGTTTACGTGAAGATAGCGTTGTGTCTCTTCCCAGACCTGAGTCGCCTTATTATACGCTACGTTCTTCAGGCTCACGAGAGTCGGATCCGTCGAGTCCGCAAGGCCTGGCAAGAGCACCCAGCGATAGTTCATTGGGAAGGCTGGGAAATGAATCGGATCACTAATTTCCACACTTGTCCCAATGATGCAGTCATAGGTTTCGGTCGTGCTCGTCGAACCGTTCGAGTCCGTGAGATAAAACGTCTGACCGTTGTTGCCCCAGTTGACTGTCTCCGCGTAGCCGGAGTGCAGCAGCTTCACGACCTTCACCGGCGTCCCGGTCGCCGTCACCTCGTCCGACGACGTGCCGGAGGCCCCGAGCACGCGCAGCGCAAACGTGTAGGAGGAGTCGATCGTGAGACCCGAGAAAGCGGTTTGCTTCTTTCCGATTTGAACACTTCGCGACGCCGATCCTTCGGTGCTTTGGATGGTCACTTGGATGCCTGTCGCGTTCAGGTCGACCGGATCCGTCCACGCAAGGGCGAGCTGGCCCGTGAGCGAGGCCGTCGCCACCAGTGACGTCACCGCGTCCGAATGAACGGCGACCGAGCAGGTGGCGACATAGCCGCCTTCTGTGGTCGTGGCGGTGACATTCGCCGTGCCCGACCCCACCGCGGTGATGACGCCCGTGCTGTCCACGGTCGCCACCTGGGCGTTGCTCGAGGCCCACGTCACCGCGAGATTATCCGCATTTGCCGGCACCACGGTCGCGGTCACCTTCTCCGCCAAAGCACCGACGACGAGCTCGAGCCTGGTGAGGTCGAGCGTCACCCCGGTCACCGCATTCGACGGCTGCGTCACATTGACGAAGCAGCTCGCGGTGAGGGAGCCGTCGTGGGTCGTCACGGAGACCGTGGCCGTACCCGCCGCTTTGGCGGTGACCACGCCGCCGGCATCGACCGTCGCCACAACCGCATTGTCGGACGACCACGAGATGGCTCGGTCCGTCGCATTCGCCGGCGCGACCGTCGCGACGAGAGCCGGCGCGACGGAATTGAGGGTCATGTCGAGCTCGCTCTTGTCCAGGGTGACCCCCGTGACCGCGATGGGGGCCGCGGTGACCTTGACCGCGCAGGTGGCCGCCTTCGTGCCGTCGGAGGTCTTGACCGTGATGGTCGCACTGCCCGCGGCCAGCGGCGTGACCTCGCCGGAGGGGCTCACGGTCGCCACATGGTTGTCGCTCGACAGCCAGGTCACGCTCTTGTTCGTCGCGCTGGAAGGCGTGAGGGTCACGACGAGCTGGGCCGCAGCGGCGCCCGCGACCAGATTGAGCGTGCTCTTGTCGAGCGAGATGCTCGTGACGGCGACGGCGGCCGCAACCACCGTGACCGAGCAGGTAGCAGTCATCGCGCCATCTTTCGTCTCCACGGCGATCGACGCCGTGCCCGCCGCCACCGCCGTGACGAGGCCTGCGTCGCTGACCGCCGCGACCGCAGCATTGCTCGAGGACCAAATCACGGCGGTGTTGGTCGCATTGGACGGCGACACCGAAGCCACCAGCGATACCGGCGAGTCCCCGACCGTCAAGCTCAATGTCGAGAGATTCAAGGTCACTCCGGTGACAGGCACCGAGGTGCTGCTGGAGGAGCCCGAGCACGCAACGAGACCTCCGAGAATGACCAGGCAGGCCCCAAGCGCCGCGAGCAACGGCCGTGGTGCGCGCATTCTACTTCGTGCCGTCATATGATTCCTCTCATGAGGGCGTCCACGCCCACGAAACAGCCATGAATACGACCCGCCGGCGGACATCAATACAAACACAAAAGGAGCGACGAGCTCAGGTGCTGAGTCAGAGAATTTTACGGCGAAGCCGCATTCCAAGCAAGTGGTTCCACTCGAGATTTCCCGCGCACCGAGCGAGAACAGCCCACGTCCGCCGAGGATGCTCGGCGAGGCATTGCGACGCCGGGCACGAACATGGGCTCCCGACCGGTTATCAGCGCATACGCAGATGGCCTCCGGCGCGCTCGAGAGACCGTGACCCGAAACCGGGTCGTCGCGCCCCTGCGACACACAAGACGCCTGGCGTCCCGACGTCGACCCTCGCTCAGCGATTCGGCTTCATTCGGCCGGATCATTGGCCCTTTTTCGCTTTCTTTTGACCTAGCCTCCGCTGGGCGCTCGAGAGCTTGACGTCCACGTTGCGGGTCTATAGCATGCGCTCTTTATCTCGAGTGCTCGTGCATCCATTCATGACCCTAACCCGGCCGAGCCGGAACCAAAGAGGGTTGCCAGGGCTCCAGGCCCCAGGTCAGGCCTTCCGCATCGCTCGCGCAGCTGCACCGCGACAAAAACCCCCTGACCCATGGCGTTACCCTGAGCTTCGGGTCTGGAGCCTGGAGTCTTTTCCAAATCGCACAAGATTTCGCGCCAAAGGGACTACCCTTGGTTTCGAACAAGGCAAAGCCATGACATACGAGGGCTCGCAGCGCGATTTGCGTGCGGCGACGAGGCGGTTCATCGTGGGCGGACATCGCCTTTTCGCGGACGCGCTCCTCTCGGCGCGTCGGCGCGTGCCCGCGGCCCGCGGCGAGCTCCCGACGCTCATCTTCCCGGTGCGCAGCGGCGCACTCCGGGCGCCCCCCGGCGCCTGGGCGATTGGGCTTAGCTTCGCCCTGATGGCGGCGCTCGCCGGCGGATGCAAGGTCAGCCCTGCTTACAGTTCCGACGCCTCGAGTCAAGCCGATGCGCAGGCTTCGCCCGACGCGTCCGACGTTGCACCTTCTGACGCGTCCGCCGACGCATCGCCCGACGCCTCCGCCGTCGCATCATCCGACGCGGGGACCGGCGGCAGCGATGCCTCCCTCGACGGGTCACAGGATGCTGCCAACCCCGACGGCTCGAGCGATGCTGGCGCCGCCAAGACCGTCGGCTGGGTCCTCACCTACTTCGGAAACGCTCAGGACCTGCCGAGCGACTCGCTCCACCTGGCCTACAGCCTGGACGGCCTGAACTGGACCGAGCTCAATGGCGGCCTTCCCGCATTTCAACTCAGCGGGATTGGGACGAACCACATCCGCGACCCGTTCATTCTTCGAAAGCTCGACGGCACGTTCGTCTATCTCGCGACCGATTGGACGCTCGCGCAAAACGACGCCAACTACTGGAACAGCCCGAGTGGAAAGCTGGTCGTGGTCGACTCGGCGGACCTGATCACATTTACGAATCCGCGGCTCGTGTCGGTCACCACTTTGCCGGGGCCGAATTCTTCGCCGATGCACGCATGGGCTCCGGAGGCCTTCTATGACTCCGACAAGGGCCAGTACGGCATCGTCTGGTCGGGCAACGACGCGGCGGGCACCAACCACGCTTACGTCACGTACACGAGCGACTTCCAGACCTTCTCGGACCCGGCCAACCCAACCGTGTACTTCGACCCCGGCTATACCGTCATCGACGCGAGCCCGCTCCGGTCGGTCGAGCACAACTACCTCTTCTTCAAGGACGAGTCGGCCCAAGACATCCAGGTCGCGCGCTCGGCCACGACCTCCATGGCGCCAGGCGCATTCACTCGCCTCAGCGCCGAATACATCACCCGCGGCACGAACCAGAGCGTTTCGCAGGGGACGGAGGGCCCGTTCGCCCTCAAGGCGCCGAACCAGGACGTCTGGTACCTGTATGCCGACCGCTACGGCGAGGGCGGCGTATTCGGCGGCTGGAAGACGCTGGACCTCGACGCGGCTCCCAGCTCGTGGACCGAGATGTCGTCGACCGAATACCACTTCCCCCCGAACGTGCGGCACGCGAACGTCGTCCGCGTCACCCAGGCGCAGCTCGATGCCGTCGTCGCGCATTACGGCGCGTCGCCCCTTTACAAGGTGCGGACATCGTACTCGGAGAACGGCGTGCCGTTTTACGTCGCCCACTCCTGGTTCCACCTCATGATCACCTTCCTCAGCGACACCTCCCACGGCCAGCTCCCGAATGACTTTCATTGGAGAGTCGTGCCGGGGCTCGCCGACCCGACGGACTCGACGCTGGTCTCGTTCGTGCCGGCCGCGTTCCCCGGCACTTATGTCCGAATCAACAGCCAGAACCCCGCCCTTTACCCGACGTGCACCAGCTCGAGCCCACCGAATGCGGCGAACCGCGGCACCGAGCTCTGCGCGGTCCCGAGCACTGAGCAGAACCATCTGGCGTGGGCCGACCCCTACGCCGACAGCGATACATTTCGCAGCGACGCGACGTTTCGAAAGGTTTCCGCGCGCAATGGCGATTCAACGATGGTTTCGTTCCAGTGGTACGGGGATTCGACGCGCTACCTGCGACACATGGACTATCAGATCTTCGCCACCCCTTTGAGCACGGCTGCCGACAACGCAGCCGCGTCCTTCGCGCTGGAGAAAGATTAGGCGCACCCAGTCGTCGCGCGCCCGGCTGGGGTACGATGCCCTCTACGAGAACTCTGAGCCACGCGAGGCCCCGTTGGAGGTCTTCATGAAACGCTCCGCCGTCCACACCTCCGCCGTCGCCTGGACGCTTCTGCTCCTCATCGGATGTCCTGCGCTGCAGGAGGTCCAGGTCCCCTGCGAGTCGAGCCTCGATTGCCCGACCGGCTTCGGCTGCGGGCCCAACAAGATCTGCGCCCGAGGGCTCGCGCAGTCGACCTTGACCGTGACGCCGGCCACGGCCAGCCTGAGCGTCGGGGCGTCGACCACCTTCACCGCCAAGCTCGACGGCCAGGTCACGACCGACGTCGGCTGGAGCGCGGGCGGAAGCGGAACGGGCACGATCGACGCCTCCGGGAGCTACACCGCACCCGCGGGAATCACCGCCGCGACCCGAGTGACGATCTGGGCGGCCCTCAAGCGACACCCCGACTTCATGGCTTCCGCGACCGTGAACGTCCAGCCGGCGGACAACACCGTGGCGTGGGTGATGAGCTATTTCCAAAATGGAAACCTGCCCAAGAGCGTCGCGCAAGACTCGCTCCACCTCGCGTACAGCACCGATGGGCTGCGCTGGACGTCGATTTCGCCGACCGGACCGGCTTTTCAGCTCGCCCTTCCGGATGGCAGCAACCACCTTCGCGATCCATTCATCTTGCGCAAGCAGGACGGGACTTTCGTCCTCCTGGCGACCGACTGGACGCGCGCGTTCAGCAGCGCGGACTATTGGACCAGCCCGAGCCCGAATATCGTCGTCGCGGATTCTACCGACCTCATCACCTTCACGAACCCGCGGCTCTTGAAGGTCACGCCGGTGGTCGACCCCCTCACCTCCATCCCGATGCACGCCTGGGCGCCCGAGGCGTTCTACGACCCCGACCTCGACCAGTACGGCATCCTCTGGTCGGGCGACGACTCGAACGACGTCAATCGCATCTACGTGACCTACACGAAGGACTTTCTAACGCTCGTGAACGCGACTCCAACCGTGTTCTTCGACCCCGGATACAGCGTCATCGACGCGACGCTCGTTCAGACTGCCGCCACCAAATACCTGCTATTCAAGGACGAGACCAATAACAGCGGAAGCGCCAATACCGGGACGGGAAAAGACATCCAGATCGCTCGCTCGACCTCTCTCTCGCCGGGCACTTTCACGCGGTGGAGCCCCTCCTACATCACGCGCGGAAGCAACCAGTCGAAGCAACTTCTGACCGAGGGTCCTTTCGTCGTCAAACCCCCTCAGCTCAGCCTTTGGTATTTGTGCGCGGATCTCTTCGGGGACGCCCCCGGCAGCTTCGGCTGCTGGAGCACGAGCGACCTCGGCGCCGACCCGTCCACTTGGGCGCCCCTCGCGAGCACCGCGTTCTCCATGCCACCGAGTGCCCAGCACAGCAACACCGTGCGCGTGACCCAGGCGGAGCTGGACGCCCTCATCGCCCACGACGTGCGCAAGGTGAAAATCAAGTCGACTTATGTCGATGCCTCGGGCCGGCCCTTCTACCTCGTCCACTCCTGGTATCACGGGATCATCACCTACGACTCGGATACGAACGGAAACCAGCTCGCGACCGACTTCTTCTTCCAGGGTTGGCCAGGCATGGCGAACCCGAGCGATTCCACGCTCGTCTCGATCGAATCTTCTTCTCTCCAGGGCTATTGGCTGCGGTTCAACAGCGCGACCCCCAACACGTGGCCGTCGGATGCGTCGAACCAAGCGCAGTATCGCAGCCTGGTGCCTGCCGATCAGCAGAATCACCTGCTCTGGCTCGACCCTTCCGACGGCACGGCGCAGTACGCGTGGGACGCGACCTTCAAAGTCGTGCCCGCCTTGAACGGAGACCCCACCATGGTTTCCCTGTTGTGGTGTGGAGAAACCGCAGACGGGACTTGCAGCGACATCGCTCAACCCCGCTACGCCTGCCACAGCTATGACCAGGTGTTCGCGCGCTACGCCACGGATACATGCGGGGTGGATCCGACGAACGTCGGAGCTGCGCCCGACACGAAGAATGCGATGTCCTTCACGCTGGTCAACCAGCAATGAGGTCGGAATGCGCATTCCTGCCATCGCAGCCATGCTCGTCGCCGCGCTGAGCACTGCGCGAGCCGCCGCCGCGCCGCCCAGACCCGACGAGGTGCCCGACCTGCAGAAGCAGGCCCGCGCAGAGATGCGCCTCATCGAGTACGAGCTCGCCATTCCCCTGCTCGAGCGCGCGCTGACAGCCGACTCGAGCCTGGCGCAGAAAGCGGAGCTCAATGCCGACCTCGGCATCTGCTATGCCAGCCTCGGCGACAGCGCGGGCGCGCGTGCCGCGTTCGACCGCGCTCTCAGCGCCGACATGTTGCTCGACCTCCCGGTCGGCACCTCCCCGAAGATCCGCCAGCTCTTCGAAGGGGCTCGCTCGGCGCACGCCAAGCGGCCCAGCCAAGAGACTGCCGTCGCGTCGACGCCCGCCGAGCCGGTCGGCTCCCTCATCAAGCCGGTCGACTTCGTCATGAGCGCCGCGGTGGTCGCCGGAGTCGCCGCCGGCATCATCACCGGCGCACTCTCCTCCGGCGCCGCGAGCGACCTCCAGAGCGGCCTGCACGACCGCCCCACTGTCGACAGCCTCAACCGGCGAAGGCAAAACCTCGGCGTCGCCTCCGTCTGCTCGTACGGAGTCGCCGGCGCCGCGGCGATCACCGAGCTGGCCTTGATCCTCTTTCTGGATCGGCACCCCGAGCCGGCAGGCTCGCTGTCGGTGAGCGCCGCCGTCATGCCCACGGGCGGCGCGTCGGCCACCCTGCGGGTTCATTTCTAGAAGCTGGCTATCAACGCGCGTTGCAGCAGGCCGTTTTCGAGCCGTTCGGCGAGCCGTTCGGCGCTCTGGCGCGCCGGCGCACATTGTGCTAGCGTGTGCGGAATCGAATAAATCCGAAGACTTGGCGTCACAGAAGTGCTCGGCACGGCATCGAAGGCGCTCTTATGAACCGAAAGCCGATGGACGCCGCGGGCAACGACCCGCAGCCGGAGCCCACCAAAGTCCAGATCGGCCGATATTTCGTCGAGCGCTTGCTGGCCCGCGGCGGCATGGCAGAGGTATTCCTCGGCAAGGCGCTTGGCCCTGCCGGATTCAGCAAGCGCGTCGTCATCAAGCGCATTCTCCCGCATCTCGTCGAAGACGAGGCGTTCGTCACGATGTTTCTCAACGAGGCTCGGCTGGTCGCCTTGCTCGAGCACCCGAATATCGCGCAGGTCTTCGATTTCGGGCAGTATTCCAGGTCCTATTACATTGCGATGGAGTATGTCGAAGGCGAGAGCCTTCGCACCATTTTGAAATACTACGCGGCCTGCCACCAGCACCTCCCGGTGACCCCGGCGCTGGCCTGGATTCAAAACGTCTGTGAAGGGCTTGCTTACGCGCACGACCTCAAAGACGAAGCCGGCATGAGCCAGAACATCGTCCACCGCGACGTCTCCCCCGAGAATATCCTCATCTCCAGGGCGGGAGCGGCCAAGGTGGTCGATTTCGGGATTGCCAAGGCGGCGCTCAATAAGCAGGTCACCGCGACCGGCGAGGTGAGAGGCAAGCTGTCCTACATCGCCCCGGAGCAGATCTCGGGCGCGACGGCCGACAAGCGCTCCGACGTCTATTCACTCGGAATCACGCTCTATGAAGCGCTCGTCGGCGACCGCCCTTACTCCGGCGCCAACCACCTCGAGCTCCTCTACAGCATCCTCAACAGCCATCCGCCGGCGCTCCACTCGCTCCGGCCGGATATCGACCCGGACCTTTCGGCGATCGTCTCCCGCGCCATCGCGCGCGACCCGAAGGACCGCATTCCCGACATGCACGCGCTCTACTCGGAGATCGACGACTATCGCAGCTCGCACAGTCTTCGAGTGAAGAGCTCCGAGCTCTCCGAGATTGTCGCCCAGGTGGAGGCGTGGGACCCGCGGTCCCGGGGAGAGACCCTGAGCGGCAGCTTGGTCAGCCGTGGCCGCACTTCCATTCAGGACGCGAGCAAACCGCCCGATTCGTCGAGCGAGAATGTCCCTTCGCCTCTGCCGACGGAGCCGGCCATGGCCGGGTCGGGCCTAGTCTCGCGTCGCGCGATGAGCCCCCAAGCGAATGCAGCGCCCGCGGGCTCGGCGGCGCCCCGAAGTCGAAAGCGAGCCGTGCTCGGAGCGGCCGTGGGCGCGATGGCCGTCGCCATCGCGGTGTTCGCGGCCCTGAGCTCGGCGCGGCGTCGGGCCACCTCCGCGGAGCCGGCGCCCAGCGCCGAGGCTACTCGGCTCGTCCAACATCCCGCCCCGACGCTCAAAGTTTCCGTGCCGTCCATCTCGCTCCTTCCGGAGCTGACCCCGCCGCCGGTCGTTTCACCTGCGCCGGCCCCCAAGCCGCCCGCGCAGAGGCCCACGCTCCCCGTCGCGGTCAGGCCCGCCGCTCCTCACCGAGCGGACGCGCATCCGCCTCCTCGCCCTGCTAAAGCCCAGGAGGCGCCCCTCGAGCTGACGAGGGTCGAGGCCGTCCCAAGGCCAGTCCAAACGCCCATCCCTCCGCCCGCGGTCGCGGAGGAGGGATGGCTCAACCTGCGAACCGAGCCCTGGTGCGAGGTCTATTTCCGCGGCGAGCTGGTCGGCACGACGCCGATCAACCGCCTGGTCTTTCCCGCCGGGAAGCATTCCCTGCACCTGGTGAACAAGGCCATGGGAATCGAGAAGGACGTGGTCGTCGAGGTCCGGCCCGGTGCGGAATCGACGGCGCGGCTCCGCCTCGGCGAATGACTGCGAGGGCAGCGCGCCGTGAGCGCCCGCCTGCCCCTCCGCAGGGCCAACCATCCCAGGGCGAGGAGCGGCCCACCCGGCACCGCGCCGGCGCCGCCCGCCGTGCAGCCGGCGGCGCCCTTCATGGAAGTCCACCATCCGCCTGCGTCGCTCGCCGCTGAGCCGCCGGCGCCCGGCCCCGCATCGACCCCCGCATCGACCCCTGCATCGACCCCTGCATCGACCCCTGCGCCGGGCGCCCCACCCCCGCTCGGCGGCCCGAGGACGAGCGAGCCCCAGCCTGCCGGGTTGTCGAAGCTCGAGAGCCCCCGCCCGTCCGTCGACGAGGTGCTCCCCGACGGGTCGTCCTTGTCGTTCACCGCCGCGTCGAAGCCGAGCGCCATGCCCTGCGAGGGCGCGATGCCCAGCCCGGCCCACGGCACCCGGAGCTCCACGCGATACCCGGAGGCGATGCCGAGGCCCAGGCTCGCGCCCTCGAGGTCCACCGAGGCGCTCGCGCCCGAGGCGAAGCTGTCGTCGGTCCAGGAGCGGGCGTCGGAGATCCGCCCGTCCACGCCCACGATGATGTGGAAGTCGCTTGCGCCGGCGGTCGCGCCGCGCGCGCTCGACGGGGCGGAGAGCATCACCTCCACGCTGTCGCCGTCCCAGAGCGCGTCCTCCCCACCGGCCGCCGCGGCGACCAGACGGTCGTCCGCGACGTCGAACGCGAGGTAGAGCGCCTGCGCGTCCCAGGCCGCCTTCACCTGGGCGCCGCCCACCGCCATCGTGGGTGCCGACGCGTACTCCGAGAGCGCGCCGTCGATGACCGGCGCCGCCGAGAGCTCCGGCGCGGTGTAGACCGACGCAGCGGCCGCTGCTTGGGCGCAGACGCCGTTGGCCTGGCACGTCTGCGACGCGGCGCAGCCGCAGGTCGCGCACGCGGCGGCCAGCGCACCTGCGTGGCATAAGAGCGGCTTCTGGGCACTGCACACCTCGGCCGCGGTGCCGTCGGAGCAAGCCTGCGAGGTCGGCGGCGCGGCGCCTGCCTGGAGGTCCAAGATGCGCTGCGCGAGCTTCGCGCGAGCGGCCATCAGGTCCGACGCCGCGACCGCGGTGGTGTAGGCATTGGGGAAGAGCGCGCTCGCGACCTGCCGCGCGAAGGCGGGGTCGCCCAGGTCCGCCACCCGCTTCAGGTACTCGTAGTCCTCCATGCCCTCGCGGATCATCTTCAGGCGGATGGACGCGACGGGGATGTGCGTGGTGCCGCCGATCTTCGCTGGCGTGCCCGGGTAGAAGAGCGTGCCGTCGCCGTTGCCGGTGAAGTCCCACTGGTTATTCCAGGCGTCGTGGCTGTAGGCATAGGTCGTCTCCCAGTAGAGCTCTCCGGTGTTGCCCAGCTGGAAGCTGAGCCACTCCTCGGCGCGGGCGCGGGGGCTCGTGGCGTCGATCATGTAGCTCGGCCAGCCGGTGTAGTAATCGCTGCTGCCGCCGCAGCCGTGGCTCATGCAGCTCTGGTAGACCCAGAGCTCGTGGAGCGGGCTCTGCGCCAGGAAGCTCGCGTAGGCGCTCGCCTGGTTGCCGGCATGCGGCTGGCCCGGCTTGTCCCAGGTGAAGTTGATGACCGGGGCGAGGATGTCGATGGACGACGCGGCGCCGTTCTGCTGGGCGTCCCAGATGTCCGTCGTGACCAGCGTGCGCAGCTTCGGGTCCACGGCCTTGTTCGCCGCGTTGCGCGCGACGATGTCCGACCAGGCGCACGACGAGGGCGGCTCGTCGCAGGTGTACTGGAAGAGGCGGTCGAACCAGCCGCGGGCCTTGAACCGCGCGACCCAGTCGGCGAGCGACGGGCCCACCAGCGCCACCGAGGTGAGCTTCGCGCCCCCGAGCCGGGTCGGCGCCGTCCCGTCGATGTACGCGCCGTACGCCGACTCCACGTGCGCGATGGAGAAGTCGCCGTCATCGAAGCTCCCCAGGCTGACGCGGTGGTCGAGCCCGAGCTGGCTGTAGCGCCCGCGCAGCGCGGTGAACGCGGCGCCGCTCACGCCGTGGCCCTCGGGGAGCGTTGGGTACGACAGGCCGAAGTGCGTGCGCAGCGAGGCGGTCGACGGCAGGCCGAAGTTCCAGACCGTGAGGACGACCGGCACCTGGACCTGACCTTGGTCCGAGCTCACCGTGAGCGTCCCGGTGTAGTCGCCCGCCGGCGCGTCTGCGGGGGCGAAGAGCTCGACCCAGATCGCCCGGCTCTCGCCCGCGGGGACGTTGAACGGGAAGGCGTTGCGCTTCTCGCCGACCACGTCGTCCACGTCCGGCACCAGGGCGTCGGGGAACCAGCCGGTCGCGCCGTCGAGGGACGAGGCGTTGGAAAGGTCGATGAGCCCCTCGCGGTAGAGCGTGGCCGTGCGGAGCGTCGCGGACCCGGTGAGCGCGCTCATCGAAGCGCTGACGCCGGTCGCCGGCCCGACCACCACTGCCTGGAACGACTCGAACTCGTTTCGCGCGGCGGTGAGGTGGGCGTTCTGCGCGCTCTTCGTCGTCGAGGTGGGCTGCACCTTTTGCATCGCGTCGGCCACGTAGACGGTCGGCGCGGCGCGGGCCGGGGCGCCGAGCCCCTGCGCGCCGAATACCGAGATGAGCAGGGCGGCTCTCGCCCCCGCGCCGGCATGCCGGCTGACAACTCCCATACGGACCTCCAGGACTGGGTGGAGGCCCGATAGGAGCGAGTCACCAGCAGTGGCGTCCAGGTTCACCCCCAGAGGGGACTTTCTCGGGGGCGGCCGGCGAGGCGGCCGCGCGGTCGTTCACCGCGCGTGGAACGGCCAACTCCGCCGAATCACGAGGGACCGGCTCGCTGCCTCCCAAGGCGAACAGGGGCACGAGCACCGCGTGGAGCGGCCGCCGAAGCCACTGGCGGCGAGGCCTTGCCTCGCGGGCCGCCCCCCGAGCGCGAGGATGCCCGCGCGCCCGAGGCTCGCCATCGTTTCCCGTCCCATGGGAGCGCGCAGGCCTCAACCGCTGGCCATCCGGGTCACGCACTGGCTCAACGCGCCCCTGCTCCTGGCGATGGCCGCGAGCGGGCTGCAGATCCTCGTGGCCTATCCGTACCAGGGGCCCCACGGCGAGCCGTATCCGTGGTTCGTGCTCCAGGGCGCCGTGCCGCCCGAGTGGATGCGCCTGGGGGGCTGGCTCGCCGGCGCGCGCCACGTCCACTTCGCGCTGATGTGGCCGCTCGCGGCGAACGCGCTCGCCTACCTCGGGTACCTCGCCGCCTCGGGCGAGTGGCGCCGGCGGGCGTTCCTTCCAAGGCGGGACGCACGCTCCGCGCTTCGAGCGACCGCGAGCTATGCGCGGCTGCGGGCGGCGCCCACCGGGGGCGAGCTCTACAACGGCCTCCAGCGGCTGGCCTACACCGCGGCGCTCCTCCTGGCCGCAGCCGGGGTGCTCAGCGGCATCGCGCTCTACAAGCCGGTGCAGCTGCGCGCGCTGGCGAGCCTCTTCGGCGGCTACGACGGCGCGCGGCTCACGCACTTCCTGGCCATGGCCCTTCTGCTCCTGTTCCTTGCGGGCCACGTGGCGATGGCGCTCTTGCACCCGCGCTCGCTCGCAGAGATGGTCACCGGAGGCCACCGCGATGGCTGACGACCCAAGGCTCACGCGGCGCGGCCTCATGGCGGCGGCCTCGGCGCTCGCCGCCGGCTGCGGGGCCGACCCCGAGCGCGGCGCCCTGGGGCTGATGGAGCGCTTCAACGAGCGCGTGCAGCGCGGCCTGTTTTCGCCCGGCCGCCTCGCGCCCTCGCCGCTGCGAGCGAGCCCGCCCGGAGCCTTCCCCGCCTATTTCGTTTCGCCCTCCTTGCCCCTCGCGCCCGCCGGCTGGACGCTCTCGGTGGGAGGGCTCGTGAAGACGCCAGTGGCGTTGACCCTGGCGGACCTGCAGCGGATGCCGCGGACCGACGTTCGAGTCCAGCACCACTGCGTCGAGGGCTGGTCGGCGGTGGCGACCTGGCACGGCGTGGCCGTGGCCGACCTGGCCGAGCGCGCCGGCGCGGACCCGCGGGCGCAGTACGTGGATTTCCGCTCCTTCGACGAGGGCTACAGCTCCTGCTGGGACCGGCCCAGCGCGCTCCACCGCCAGACCATCCTCGCCTACGGCATGAACGGCGCCCCGCTCGCGCCCGAGCACGGCGCGCCCCTGCGGCTCTACGCCGCGGTCAAGCTGGGCTACAAGATGGTCAAGTACCTCACCGCGGTGCTCTTCCTCGACCGGCGCGCCGGCGGCTACTGGGAGGACCGCGGCTACGAGTGGTTCGCGGGGGTGTAATACCCATCATGGCTGGTACGGTCGCGACGGCACCTTGGGCGTGGTCCCCTCGACCCAGGCAGGGCTGCCCTGGGAGGTGATCGTGACGCTGGAGCTGGTCAAGCCGGGCGAGGAGGCCTCGATGACCGAGGTGCCCGAGTAATAGGTGCGGAATTCGGTCGCGGCCTGGCCGTCGAGGATCGCGATGTCGGATGCCGAACCGCTGCCCGGCGGGGTGAACGTGATGCTCGGCCCGGTCGGAAACTCGCCCGGCCCGGAGCTGATCGTGAGCGTCACCGTCACGTTGTTGCTGATCGGCTTGCCGGCCGAATCGACGACCGTGACCAAAAGCCACGCGTCCTGCGTGCCGTCCACCGCCGAGAGCGTCGTCGTGCTCGTCGTCAGCTTGAGCCCCGCCGGCGTGCCCGAGGTCGGCCAGGTCGGCGGCGCCACCTTCGCGTACGCGTTGCGATACCAATAGTAGGAACGCTTGGGGATGCGGAAGTAATCGACGATTCCCATGATCCCGTACGAGGCGGCGTCTTGGGTTCCGTGATCGAAGATGCACCATTTCGACACCCCAGAGCGCCACGCGTCCTGGCTCGGCATGCCATTGGTGACCGCTAGGTTCGCCCAGCCCGGATCATAGCTGCCCGGTCGAGTCGAGGACACGCTGCCGTATTCGGACACCATGTTGGGCATGCCGGGGTCGTTGTAGCCCACGCCGTCGCCGTTGAAGCCGGCCACGTCGCCAAGCGTGTCGGGTTGCGTACCTCCGATGGCCGACTGCGCGCCGCCGATGGCCGCGGGCCTCCCCGTCGGTGCCGGATCGAGCTCGTGGGTCTGGGCAACCGCCTTCTTGAGCAGCGCGATGACTCGGTCGGCGGGGCCGCCATTGAAGAAGTCCTCGTTGCCCATGCTCCACGCGATGATGCTCGGGTGATTGCGATGGATGCGAATCATGTCCGTCAGGCTGGCGAGGACGTTGTTGTCGAACGTATCGTCATCGGCGGCGGTGCTCGGGTAGGCGCCGTTGTAGGGCCAGCCACCGCCACCACCGAAGCCGCCCCAGAAGCAGTTCTCGGACCAGAACAGAATGCCGAGCTGGTCGCAGGCATCTGCGAAGGCCGGCGCCTTCGGATAATGCGAGCCCCGGATGAAGTTCATCCCCGCGTCCTTGACCATCTTGACGTCGCGGTAGAGAGCCGCGTCGGTCACGCCGTCGCCCCAGCCGGCGTGGTCCTGATGGACGTTCCCACCTTGCATCCAGTAATGCGAGCCGTTCAGGGAGAAGCCCTGCGAAGCAGACCAGGTGAACCAGCGGAACCCGAATGTCGTCGTGAAGGTGTCCACGTTTCCGGTGTCGTCCGAAAGGTAGGAACGCGCCTGGTACAACGTGGGATGGTCGGGGTGCCACAGCGAGGGATTGCTGACGGCAGGGGTGGTCTGATCGAACGTCGCATTTGCGCCCGCCGCGATCTGCTGCTGAGACGAAACGGTGGTGACTACCTTGCCGCTGCTGTCCACGATGTCTGTTTTCAGCGTGGCATTGACGGCCGCCGGTCGGCTGTTCTGCACTTCCGTCTTGATCTCCACGGTGCTCGACGAGCCCGAATTCGTCGCCAAGGTGGGCGTCGTCACCCAGGTCCCGTACCAGGTGACGTGCAGCGGGTCGGTGACGACGACGTTCACGTCTCGATAGAGCCCTCCCTGGAAGGTGTGATCGCCGGTCAGCGGCGGGATTTGCGCATTCCAATTGTTATTCAATCGAACGGCCACGACGTTGTCGCCGGTCTCGATGTCGGACGTGACCTCGATGGAAAAGCCGTTGTAGCCGCCGATGTGCTGTCCGACTTGCTTGCCGTTGACGTAGATCTGCGCTTGATCGAACGCTGCCTGGAATTCGAGGAACACGCTCTTCCCCGACCAGGACGACGGGACGTTGAAGTGCTTCCTATACCAGCCGTACCCGACGTAGAAGTTGGTCGACGCGAAATAGGGCAGCCCGAATGAATGCGGAAGCCCGATGTTGTCCCAGGAAGAATCGTCGAACGCGGTCGCCTCCGCGCCCGAAACATCGGCCCGTTTGAACTTCCAGGACTGGTTGAAGCTCTGGACGAGGCGGAGAGCATCGGGCTGCCCCCCATCGACGCCCGGCGCTCCGCCATCGGCACCGGTTCCGCCATCGGCACCAGGTCCGCCACTCGACGCGTCTCTGCTTCCCCCGTCAGCGCCCGACGACGCGTCGCTGCCGGACCCACTGTTCGACGAGCCATCGCTGCGGCTCACAGGCGTGGAGCCATCCAGCGCGGTCGCCTCACCCATTTCGCAGGCCGCTGCGAGCAGGACAGACCCCAGCGCGGCCAAGCTCCATCCCCGAGACACAGCGTTCATCGTCGCTCCGCTGGTCGTGGAGTGAGCTGCATCAACCGCGACCTCCTGTCGTGAGCAGCCACCTGCTGGTACGCCCGAGACAACTCGGGCGAGCGCAGAAGGTCGGAGAGAGCATCGGCGGCAATCGGGTCACGCGACCCCTTCGACTCAAGGCGCGCCCAGCGACGCCGACGACGTCCAAAGAGAGGACGCTCTACCGTCGAGACGCTCGCCGACTCTGAGGCTCCCAAGCGGGGCGAAGAGGCGCGGTTCCTCTTGCAATCCAGGGCCTGTCGCTGCTAGGTTGCACGGCCTTTTGAGGTTTGAAGCGTCGGCCTTCAGTCATCGGGCCGGTTGCAAGGAGTCGGTCCCATGGCATTCAACTGCGATATCTGCGGCAAGGGCGCCCTTGTCGGCAACAACATCAGCCACGCCAACAACAAGACGAAGAAGCGCTCGCTCCCCAACCTGCAGCGCGTGCGGGCGAACGTGAACGGCAGCGTCAAGCGCCTGCGGGTCTGCACCCGCTGCTTGAAGGCCGGCAAGGTCCAGAAGGCCGCCTAGGCCCGCTTTCCGGGCCTGGCCCCACCTTCCCCCGACTGGCGGTCGTCTCCGGCGCGGTGGCGCGCAGCACAGCGCGCCCGCGCCGGATTTTTGTGCCGGTGCGTTGCTGTGCTCTCACGCTCATTGCGCTCGGCGCCCTCGCGGCGCCCGGGCCTGGAGCGCGCCTTCTTCCTGCGCTTCGCCTCTTCATCGCAGGCCCCAGCGCCCAACGTCCGAGGTGGCGCCGCGCAACCTTCCGCGCGCTCGCGTGTTGAGGTTGGAGGCAATCGCTCGCCTCGAATTTCCCTTTCGAGGCCGACGTCAGCTATTCCAAACCCACGTCAGGTTAGGCGTGCCAAAGCTCTGCCCTGAGGGGACTCATGCACGAACATCTTCGACTCACCGGCTTTGCACTTCTCGCCGCCGTCGCCGCCGCGGGCTGCGGCAACAAGGCGGCGAGCGGCGTGACGTTGCTAGACTATGTCGACTTTCCGGCGACGGGTACCTGCGCCAACGGCCGGACCCTCTGCGCTTCCGGCTGCGTCGACCCGCTGAACAACCCCTTGCACTGCGGCGCCTGCGGCACTCCTTGCGGAGCCGGGCAGGTGTGCGTGGGCGGAACGTGCACCGCCTCCTGCCCCCAGGACAGCGCCCTCTGCGGCGGGCTCTGCGTCTCCCTGCAG
Source organism: uncultured delta proteobacterium (assembly GCA_963772225.1). Classification (GTDB taxonomy): domain Bacteria; phylum Myxococcota; class Myxococcia; order Myxococcales; family UBA5297; genus CAVYWD01. The sequence continues at coordinate 1,145,569 of CAVYWD010000002.1, forward strand.
ACCTCGGCCAAGCACTGCGGCAGCTGCGGGACCGCGTGCGCCACCGGGCAGGTCTGCGTCAACGGGTCGTGCGCCAGCAGCTGCCCCGGGAGCCTGTCGCCGGGCCAGGCCTTCAGCGCCGAGGGGCCGACCACCGCCTGCATCGACCTGGGCTCCAACTCCAATAACTGCGGGGCGCGCGACAACGCCTGCCAGAGCGGCGCGGCCTGCTCCAACAGCTCGTGCACCCAGACCTGCCCCGGGGGCGCCAACTGCAGCGGCGTCTGCACCGACCTGAGCTCCGACGCAAACCACTGCGGCACCTGTGGAACCGCGTGCGCACCCAGCCAGAATCTGCTTGAACGGCGCCTGCAGCGTCGACGCGTGCCCGTCAGGCTACGCGCAGTGCTCGCGCGCCTGCGTCGACCTGAACAACAGTGTCTCGAATTGCGGTGATTGCAGCCACGCCTGCGGCGCCGGGCAGCACTGCCTCAATGGCACCTGCGGCGAGCCCTGCCCCCCGGGCAGCACCAACTGCGGCGGCGCCTGCGTCGCCCTGGCGACCAGCCTTTCGAATTGCGGCCAGTGCGGCCATGCCTGCCGGCCCACCGAGACCTGCTCCGGAGGCGCCTGCGTCGCCGCCTGCGGCGCCGACAGCCTCCTGTGCGGCGACCGCTGCGTCAGCCGGACCAGCTACGTGCAGTGCGGCACGTGCAACACCACTTGTGGAGCCGGCCAGGCCTGCCTCGAGGGGACCTGTATTTCCACCTGCCCGAGCGGAACCCTGATGGTGGGCGGCGCGTGCGTCAGCTATGCCTCCGACAACTCCAACTGCGGAGCCCCCGGTGACGTCTGCGCTGGCGGCACGAGCTGCATCAACGGCGAGTGCTCGGCGTTCTCGGCCGTCGGCGCCCTCGCCGAGTGCGACGGGCGCCCGGCGAACCTCGCCACGAACCCGTCCCACTGCGGGACGTGCGAGCACGTCTGCGCCGCCGGGCAGGTCTGCATCTCCGGCGCGTGCGTGGACAACTGCGGCCCCGACGAGGTGCTGTGCGGCGGGACCTGCGTCAACCTGCGCTCTGAGTTCTACAACTGCGGCGCGTGCGGAGCGGCCTGCGCGCTCGGCCAGGCGTGCTACCTCGGGCAGTGCGCCAGCCTCGGCGATGTCGTCACGAGCCTGGGCGGCTCGTGGGCGAGCTGCGACTCCTACGCCGCGAACCTGGCCGCCGACGAGCAGAACTGCGGCGCCTGCCGCAACGCCTGCCCGCTGGGACAGACCTGCGCGAACGGCGCCTGCACGGCGACCTGCGCTTCGGGCAAGACCCTCTGCGAGCCGAGCGCTTGCTACGACCTGCAGACGAGCCAGTCCCACTGCGGCTCCTGCGGCCACTTCTGCGCCCCGAGCGAGGCATGCGTCGAGGGCATCTGCACCGCGAAATGCGGCGAGCTGTCTGCGCTCAAGCTCTGCCAGGGCGCGTGCGTCAACATCACCAACGACGACTCGAACTGCGGCGGCTGCGGCACGGCCTGCGCGGCCGGCGCCCACTGCGTCAACTCCAAGTGTCAGGCGAGCTGACCGCGCGCCCTGCGTTCGACGGCGGCTTTGCCGCGAGGCGAGGCCGCCGTCGAATCCGAGGCAAAGCGCACGGCGCGGTCACCAGACCAGCACCAGCTTGCCGAAGGTGTCGTTCGACTCCATGCGCCGGTGCGCCTGCTGCACCTCGGACATGGGCAGCACCTCGTCGACGACCGGCCGCAGGGCGCCGCTGTCGAGCCCGGGCAGCACCTGGCGCTCGAAGGCCTGAGCCACGGCGATCTTCTCCTCGAGCGGCCGGGAGCGGAGCACGGTTCCGCGGATCTCCAGGCGCTTGGCGAGCAGCGCTCCCAGGTTGAGCGGGGCGCTCGCGCCCGCCACCAGGCCGACCACCACCTGGCGGCCCTTGGGCGCCAACGCCCGCAGGTTCTCCTCGAGGTAGGCGCCGCCGACCAGGTCCAGGACCACGTCGACACCGGCGCCGCCGGTCGCCTTCTTCACCTCGTCGGCAAACTTGTTGTCCTTGGCGACGATGGAGGTCTCCAACCCGAGCCTCTGCGCCTTGCGCAGCTTGTCCTCGGAGCGCGCGGTGCCCAGCGTCCGCGCCCCGATGAAGCGCCCGAGCTGCACCGCCGCGGTCCCGACGCCGCTCCCCGCGGCGTGGACGAGCACCCGCTCGCCGGAGCGGAGCCCCGCCTGGAGCACCAGGGCGTCGAAGGCAGTGAAGTACGCCTCCGGCACCGCCGCCGCCTGCGCGAGCTCCATCCCCAAAGGCGCCCGCACCGCCGCGCGCTCGTGGAGGGTGAGCCGCTCGGCGTATCCGCCGCCGCCGACCACCCCCATTACCTTGTCGCCGACCTTGAAGCGCGTGCACCGCGGGCCGAGGGTCTCGACCACGCCCGAGAACTCGAGCCCAGGGATATCGGCGGGCGAGTCCGGCGGGGCCGGGTAGAGGCCGCGGCGCTGAAGCAGGTCGGCGCGATTCAGGGCGGTGGCGTGCACCTTGACCCCGAGCTCGCCCGGGCCCGGCAGCGGGTCCGGCAGCTCGCGGAGCTCGAGGACCTCGGGCCCGCCGGGCTCGCGAATGCAAATGGCTTTCATAAGATTGTCTGCTCCCGCCTGGCGCCCCTGCGGCCGTGGGCGAAAGCCATTAGCTTGCCCTGGACCGGGCAAAAAGCCAATCGAATGGCGAAAGCCCCCCTATCCGCCGGCGCGCCAATGCTCCATGGAGACAAAGTTGCGGAACTGCCGCTCGAACGCCGCTCGGCTGAGGCCGAGCCCCTCCTGGAAGGCGGTGTCGAAGCGGCGCCCCCCGCTCATGGCGTCGAGCACCCGCCGGACGCCCTCGTCGCCGTGGCGGCGCAGCAGGAACTCGAAGGCGTGGTGGGCGGCCGCGTAGACCGCCTCGCTCTTCTGGCGGTAGAGCCCCTCGGCGTCGGACAAAAGCTCCTCGCCGGCGCGGGCCTGTGAAGCCAGCTTGCCGAGCGTCCCGCGGCGATACCCCTGCCCGGCGGTGACCGAGGCCATCCCTTCGCGGAACCAGAGCGGAATGCCCTTCTCCTGCCAGCCCGGATCGCCGGCGGAACGCTGGTACATGAGGCAGTGGGTGAGCTCGTGGAGGAGCAGCTCATCGAGCTGCGCTTGGGAGTCGGCGCCGATGAGCCAGCTCGCGGGCGCCTGGACGTAGATGACCGCGTAGCGCGCCCAAGCCCTCAGCCACGAGTAGCCCCGCCTGTCGACGGCCTGCTCGAGCGCCTCGTGGTCAGGCATGACCTTCACCACCACGTGCTCGCGCAGGCCTCCCCAGCGCTGCAGCCTGGGGGCCGCCGCCTCCAGAGCGCGGGCGATCAGCGCCGCGCCCGGCCCGTCCCCAGCCCCGAACTCGACCTCGAAGGCCGCGTCTGCGGTGACCAGGCGCTGAGTGAGCGCGGGCGCCGGCCTCTCGTCCTCGCCCGCGCGCAGGGGCGCATGCGCGCACCCGGCCCAGAACGAGGCGAGCAGGACGAGCGGCAGGCGGCGCGCGTGGGGCATCGGCGCCAGAACCCGCGAGAGCGCATTTCCCATCCGCTCGAGCCTATCTCGGCGCCCGCGCGCGGGCGAGAGCGGCGAGCGCAGCGCGAAGCCCGCGCAAGACAAGGACCCGCAGCCGGCTTCTGCCGGCTCTGTACGCATACCCCGGCCCTTCGGCTCCCGGCGCCACGCGAGCTCGAGCACCTTAGCCACCGCATGTCGATGCCCGAAGCGACGCGACCACAGGTCGGCCCGAGCGTGCGCGCGAGAGCCGACACAAACGCGCAAAGCCAACGGACCCGCAGCCGGCTTCAGCCGGCTTTGTACGCCTAGCCGGGCCATTCATGGCCCGGCGCCACGCGAGCTCGAGCACCGTAGCCACCGCATGTCGATCCCCGAAGCGACGCGACCACAGGTCGGCCCGAGCGTGCGCGCGAGAGCCGACACAAACGCGCAAAGCCAACGGACCCGCAGCCGGCTTCAGCCGGCTTTGTACGCCTAGCCGGGCCATTCATGGCCCGGCGTTGAGAGCTCGAGCACCTTAGCCACCCGCTTGTCGATCCCCGAAGCGACGCGACCACAGGTCGGCCCGAGCGTGCGCGCGAGAGCCGACACAAACGCGCAAAGCCAACGGACCCGCAGCCGGCTTCAGCCGGCTTTGTACGCCTAGCCGGGCCATTCATGGCCCGGCGTTACGCGAGCTCGAGCACCTTGGCCACCAGCTTGTCGATCCCCAAGGCGACGCGCGCGATGGTCGGCCCGAGCATGTACGCGGGCGTGGAGACGACCTTGAGCTGCTCGTCCAAAGCAATCTCGTCGACCTTGCACACCACGTGGCGGGCGCCCAGCGCTTCGATGGCCGAGGCGGTCTCGGAGTCGTCCCCGATGGTCAGGCGCACCTTCTGGCCGCCCAGGACCTTGGCGCCGATGACCGGGGCGATGCAGATGAAGCCCAGCGGCTTCTTCGCCTCGTGCATGGCGCGGACGATCCGCTCGACGTCCGGGAGCACCTTGAGGTTGCGCCCGTCCACCGCGAAGGTGCACAGGTTCTTGGCCGCGCCGAAGCCGCCGGGGAACACCAGCGCGTCCAGCTCGTCGGCGCGGGCGCTCGCGAGCGGCTCCACGGCGCCGCGGGTGATGCGCGCCGACTCGCGAAGGACGTTGCGCCTCTCGCCCTCCACCGGCCTGCCGGCTTTGTGATCCACGACGTGCATCTGCGGCACGTCCGGCGCGAATGCCTTCACCTGGGCTCCAGCGCGATCGAGCGCCAGCAGCGTGAGGGTCGCCTCGTGAATCTCGGCGCCGTCCAGGAAGCCGCACCCGGAGAGGACGACGCCGACTCTCTTTCCGCTCGCCATGAGAGTTCTCCCATGTGTTCGATGCGCCCCTTGAACGGCGGGGCCGCCGCCCCTCCCTCCACTTCTCGTTCCGAGGATGCTATGGCGCGCCCGCCAGCGCGAGCCCCATCTGCCCCAGGAGCGGGCTCAGGTCCCGCCCCAGAGCCGGCAGGCTTTCGAGGACGGCCCGCGCGTTCTCCTTCGCCCACGGGTCCGCCGAGCCGCTCGCGCTGCAGCGAGCTTGGGCGAGCGCCCGCCACGGCCGCTCGTGCGCCGGCCCGTACTCGCCCAGCCCCTCGAGCGGATCGCCGCGCCGCAGCACCCCCTCCAGCCGCTTCGCAAGGTCGACCGCCTCCTCGAGCCCCGCGTTCATGCTCCAGCAGGCCATGGGCGCTGCCAAGTGCGCCGAATCCCCCGCGAGCAGGACGTTGCTGCGCGCGAACTGCGCCGCCGAGCGCCGCTCGAAGCGCAGAGCCACGGACCAGGCGACCTCTTCGAGGCGGCCCTCGAACCACGGCGCCCGTTCTCGAAGGAGGCGCTCCAAGAGCTCGGGCTTCAGGTAGTCGAAGGAGCTCTCGCCCAGCACCACGACCAGGCGGCTCTTCTGGCGGGCCGCCGGGACGACCTCGCCCTCGTCCACCTCGAAGCTGAAACGGAAGGCCCCGGGCCCCAGCGGCCAGAGTGCGCTCACCTTGCCGCCCGAGAGGACCACCCGCGCCTCGGTGAGCGGCGGCGCCTTTGCGGTGAACTCGAACACCGCGAACAGCTGTGACGGGCCGACCGACTCGAAGGGGATGCCGAGCTTGCGGCGGACCGCCGAGCGGTGCCCGTCGGCCCCCACCAGGTAGGGCGCGCGCGCGGTGAGCTCCTTCTCCACGACCCACTCGGTGCGCGCGATGCTGTAGCCCGCGGACTCCTTGGCGAGCCGCTCGAGGGTTGCGTGGGCCAGGCCGTCGAGCGAGAGACGCCAGGCGATGGCTCCATTGCACGTCGACGCCGCGGCGCGCGAGGGCCTGCTCCAGGCGCTCTTCGAGGACCTGCTGCGGCACGGCGAGCGCGAAGGGGAAGCGGCCGCCCAGCGCGGTGAGCCGGGCCTCGGCGCGGCGCTCCGCCCCCTCGTAGAAAGCGACGCGCTCCACCTTGTGCCCCAGCGCAATGAGCTCCTCGGCGACCCCGAGCTCGGCGAGGAGCTCGAGCGACCGCGGATGCAGCGCCAGGGCGTAGCTTCGTGCGCCCGTGCGGTGCTGCTCGTCCACGACCTGGACGCGGACGTTCCGCTGCGCGAGGGCAAGCCCGGCGGCGAGGCCCACGGGGCCCGCCCCCACGACGAGGACCTCGATGTCCCGCTTGAAAGGCATCATCGGCCGGACCTCGAAGCAATGGAGGAGCGAAGGAAACGCGAAGTCGTGCGGACGACACCGCGGCGAACACCGTCCAATGATAAGGACGCCGGCGGCGCCAAGGCAGCCTTTAGTCCCTTCGGCGCGAAATCTCGTGCAGGCTGGCAAAGACTCCAGACCCCAGGGAGTCTGGAGTCCAAGGCAACCCTTGTTTGTTCCGGCTCGGCCGGGTTAGGGGTGGCGCGCAAGGAACGCCGCGATCTCGTCGACCTCCTCGGTCGTGAGCCGGAATTCGAGGGCGGCGATGAAGCCGTCGACCTGCGCGGGCCGGCGCGCCCCGACGATGGCCGCGGTCAACGCGGGCTGGCGCAGCACCCAGGCGACCGCCACCGCGGCGGCGGACAAGCCGTGGCGCTTGCCGATGTCGGCCATGATCGACTGCAGGACGAGGTTGCGGGTGAGCCGCGGCTCCTTGAAGTTGTCGTTGTGGCGGCGCCAGTCGTCCTGGGCGAAGCCGGCGACGCGCTCTCGGGTCATGGCGCCGGTGAGCAGGCCGGCCTGCATGGGCGAATAGGCGATGACGCCGATGCCCTGCGACTCGCAGTACGGCAACAGCTCGCGCTCGGCCTCGGGCCGGACGGCCGAGTACGGCGGCTGCAGCGAGGTGATGGGGGTGACCTTCTGGGCGCGCTGGAGCTGCCGGACGTCGAAGTTCGAGACGCCGAGGTATCGAACCTTGCCCTCCTTTCGGAGCTGCGCGAGGGCCTCGACGCCTTCTTCAATCTCGCGGTCGGGGAACGGCCAGTGGATCTGGTAGAGGTCGATGGCATCGACCCCGAGGCGCTTCAGGCTGGCCTCGCACTCGCGCCGCACCGAGTCGCGCTTGAGCGAGTTGCTGATCCGCCGATTTGCGCCCCAGACGAGGCCGCACTTCGTGAACACATAGGGCCGCTTCGGCAGGCCCTTGATCGCCTTGCCGACGACCTCCTCCGAGTGGCCCAGACCGTAGACCGCAGCGGTGTCGACCCAGTTGACCCCCAGGTCGAGCGCCCGGTGGATGGCGGCAATCGACTCCGAGTCCTCCTGCGGGCCCCAGGCGAACTCCCAGTTTCCGCCGCCCGCAGCCCAGCTGCCGAAGCCGATGGGCGTCAGCTTCAGGTCCGAGTTACCCAGCGCGTGCAGTTGCATCCGGCGCCTCCTTCCCAAGCGTCGACGAGCGGCATCTCCAACCTTGCTCCCGAGCCTTCGCGCGCGCAAAGGGACCTGCTCGCGGAAAAGCGACAATCCTCGGGGGAGGGCCGCGGCGAAAGGCTCTGCTGCGGCGCGGCAGCCTAAGGAGTCGGGCAAAGAGCGCACCGCGCGATCGTTGGGCGTGAATGCCCTAACCCGGCCGAGCCGGAACAAACGAGGGTTGCCTTAGGCTCCAGACCCCAGACCCCAGGCTCCGGGCACTGTAGTTCCTGGGGCCTGGGGTCTGGAGCCTGGAGTCTTTGCCAGCCTGCACAAGATTTCGCGCCGAAGGGACTATAGTCCACCCCGCTTCAAAAGCCCTTTGCCGCGAGGTTCTGAGAGCCGTGTCGACGAACTACAACGACTTCCGCGTCAAGACCGCCGCTGCCCCGCCGGGCAGGGTCTCGGTGGCGCGAGGGCGAGGGGCGGTGGCCTCCGTCTCCCGCGAGGCGAGCGAGCTCGCCATCTCCGTCCTCAAGGACGGGGGCAACGCCTTCGACGCCGCGTTCTCACTGGCCTTCTCCTTGTGCGTCCACCACCCGCAGGCCGGGAACATCGGAGGCGGCGGCTACCTGCTCTTCCAGGAGAAGGGCGCCGCCCGGCCCACCACCTTCAATTACCGGGAGCAGGCGCCGGCCCGCGCGCGCCGCGAGGCGTTCCTGCTCCCCGACGGGTCGCCCGACCCGGACAAGACCGCCTTCGGCCCGACCTCGGTCTGCGTCCCGGGGACGGTGAAGGCCTTCTTCGCCCTCCAGAGCCGGTATGGCCAGCTCGAGGCGCGCGACCTGCTCCTGCCCATCGCCCGGCGGGCCGAGGAGGGCGCGCGGGTCACGCGGTACGAGGCCGAGTGCCTCAACCGCCTTTCGCCCAAGCTCGCCGCCTCGGCCGAGTCCCGGCGCGTCTACGTGAAGAGCTCCCCGTTCGCGGCCGGCGACATCTTGCGCAACCCGCTCCTGGCGCGGACCCTGGAAGAGCTGGCCAAGGAGGGCGAGGCCGCGTTCTACCGCGGGCGCATCGCGGAGCTCATCGTCCGCGACCTGAGCGCGCACGGCGGATTTCTGACCGCCGAGGACCTCTTGCGCTACGAGGTCCGCGAGCTCGCGCCCATCTCCGCCGAGGTGCGCGGCCAGCGCGTCTGGTCGGCGCCGCCCGAGTCAGGGGGCGCCATCCTGCTCGACATCCTGGGCATCCTCGACCGCGACGAGTTCTACCGCGAGCGGCCGGGCACGCCCCGGTTCCAGCACTTCTTGGCGCAGGCCTCGAAAATCGCCTTCGTCAACCGGCTGGACTACCTGGGCGACGTGCCGCTCGAGAGGAACGCGGTCTACGCGGCGCTCCTCGACCGGACCGACGCCGCGCGCCTCTTCGGCCTCATCGACCCCGAGCGCGACACGGCGACCGACGCGCTCCTGAAGAAGGTCCGCGACGGCCGACCGGCGGCCCGCGCCGCGGCGCCCGAAGGGGGCGCCAACACCACGCACTTCGCGGTCATCGACGCTGAAGGAAACGCGGTGTCCAACTCGTACACCATGAACCTGCGCTACGGGTCCAAGTGGACCGTCGAAGGCGCGGGGTTCCTGCTCAACGGCAGCGTCGATTCGTTTTCCTTCTTGGAAGGGAAGGAGAACTACTTCGGGGTCATCGGCAGCGAGCCCAACCTGTTCGCGCCGGGCAAGCGGCCGGCGAGCAACATGGCGCCGGCGCTGGTCACGAAAGGCGGCCGGGTGACCATGGCCCTGGGCACGCCCGGCGGCCCCACCATCCCCACGACGCTGGCCACGGCGCTCGCCGCGCGGCTGGGCCATGGGCTCGACCCGGCGGCCATCGTCCAGGCCGGCCGGATGCACCACCAGGCCTGGCCCGACGTGCTCTACGAGGAGACGGGCACGGTGCCCAAGGAGATGGTCGCGGCGATGGCGGCCATGGGCTATGAGGTCAAGGACAAGCACGAGCTCATCTGCGACCTCCACGGCGTCTTCCGCGACGGCGACGAGGTGACCGCGGTGAGCGACTACCGGCGCGAGGGCCTCGCGCTCGCGGTGCCCTGAGCGTGCTCGCCCCGGCCCTGGTCCTCGCCGTCTTCGCGGCGATGGGGCTCCTGCTCGCCTCCCTGAGCGCGCTCCAGCGGACCGGCGTGCCGGTGCGGTCCTCGAGCGACCAGGCCATCGACGCGGCGCTCGGGCTCCTGGCGCTTCGGCCGGGCGAGCGGTTCTGTGACCTGGGCTGCGGCACCGGGAAGGCCTTGAGGGCAGCGCGCGCGCGGTGCGACGTCGCGGCCCTGGGCTTCGAGCTCAACCCATTCGCCTTCGCGGCCACCTGGCTGCGGTCCAATCGCCGCACGCGGGTGCGCTGGAGGGATTTCCGCAAGGCCGACTTATCGTCCGTCGACGCCGCATTCGCCTACCTGATGCCGCGGTGTTTGGAGGAGGTCGCGCCGCTGCTGCAGCACCGGATGCGGCCTGGGGCGCGGCTCGCCACCATCCACTTTCAGATTCCGGGATGGACGCCGGTCGAGCGCCGGGAGGTGGGCCGGCAGAGGGAGCCGGTGTACCTGTACGTGGTCGGGCGAGCGGGCGCGCCTTGAGGTGAAAGAACTTCCCCTGCCCTTCATCCAAGAATCTAGGATGGCGGGCCCATCGAGCTTCACGCTTCACGAAAGAGGAGCACCATGCTCAAGAACAACAGCTTCTTCGAGGGAAAGGTCCAGAGCGTCGGCTTCGAGCGGAACGGCCGGCGACAGACGGTCGGCGTCATCGACGTCGGCGAGTTCCATTTCAATACGGACGCGCCCGAGCGGATGACCGTTCTGTCCGGCGAGCTGTGGGCCAAGGTGCCCGGCGAGACGGCCTGGCGCGCGTTCCCGGCGGGGACGGCTTTCGAGGTGCCGGGGAAGAGCGGGTTCGACGTGAAGGCGAGTGCGCCGGCGGCGTATTTGTGCGAGTTCCTGTAGGAGGCGATTGCGGAAGAAGCCCTTGCTCGTGAAACCTTTGCTCGGGTCGGACCGTCCTGCCGCATGTGCCGATCCGAGCTCGTTGGCGCGTCGCTGGGCCTTCTGCGACGGAAGGAGTATGATCATGCAGAAGAATGGCGAACGCGGTGTACGCCTTCGCGCTTTCCTGCATGTCATTGTCTCGGGCGCTGTGGCCGTCATCCTCGTGGCCCTCTTGCTGATGAGGGGAGAGGTTGGCGGCCGCCGCGGAATTCTCCTGGTCACGGCATTACCTTGTGCGTGGTTTCTTGTCCAGATGGCGGCACTGGTCACGGGCGTGCCATTTGTGACGATGGCCAAGAAATGGGACTCGCTGGCGGCCGCGCACAGATTCCTATTCGGCGTGACGATTCTTGCGGTTGCTTTCCTGGTTTTCGGCGGAGTCGGCCTCGCCGTGGCCATGTCGCTTTCGGCGCCCTGAACGAGCGATTCGGGCGCTCGGTCTAGGCGCCTGCTATTTCTCGCGCAATTACTTCGCACCTCGATGTGCACGCATCACTGCCCAAGGCTTTCAAATCCCCGCGCGCTTACGCTTGCGGCTCCTATCGGGCGGCGCGAAGGGTGAGTGAATCGATTCGGTTACGGCTTCAAAATCGTCGCCCGGCTCTTTCTTCCGTCCAAGAGAATGGTGAGCGGCTTCGCCAGCCGCACGAGCCGGACCTCCGCCGTCTCGAACGCCGTGGGCTGTCCGGCGAGCCATTCGAAGTCGAACGCCCGCTCTCCCTCCGCCGCCGGCCGGTCCGCGCTCGGCAAGGTGAGGTATCCGATCCGGAAGCTCGTCACATTATGAAAGAAATGCGCCCCCTGCGACGGCTCGACCTCGCGGTCTTTGAAGCTCGTCTCCACAATGACCCGCGCCCCGGCGATCTGCGCCCATTTCACCGGAATCCCCAGCCGCGGATCCGACGAGCCCCACCGCCCCGGGCCTACCAGCAGATACGGCCGCCCCTCCGCGCAAAGCCGCGCGTTCACCTCGCCCACCTGCCCCGCAATGGCCTTGGTCTCGTGCGCCTCCAGGTCGTGCCGCTTCATCACCACCACGTCGCGCACGTCCTCGATGATGCCGTGCCCCAGGCTCCGGTGCGTCCGGCACAGCACCCGCTCCTCCGGAACCGCCTCCGTGTCCACCGCGCTCTCGATGAGCTGCATGGCCTGCGGTCGCACCTGCAGCACCGCGAGGCAGGGCTGCGCCGCCGCCTCGTCCGCTCCGGGCACGCCCCAGGCCCCCGCGTCGAGCGCGAACTCCACCTCCACCGGACAGCCCATCCCCTCGTGGAAGAGCGCCAAAAGGTCGCAGAGCGCCGGCGCCAGCGGCAGCGCGCCCCACTTGAGAATGTTGTGGAACGTCACCACCCGCGGCCCCGGGTCGCTCAGGTTGTCGCGGATCAGGTCGTCATCGGGGCTGTAGACGCTGCCGGCGAGCGCCAAGGTCCCGTCCGGCTCGGCGTCCGCCACGTCGAGGCGCAGAATCGACGAGTCCGATGCCCCCGAGAGCTCCACCCGCGTCCTCGACAAATCGAGCGCGCAAAACTGGCGCTGCGAGAATTGTAGGTAATCCCTGGCCGAGGCGAATTGCGGCAACAAGGACGGCGCCGCCGGCGAGAATTGCAGCGCCGCGCCCCCTTGCACGATGGTGTGGCCGAGCCCCAGGGCGACCATCGCCAGCCCGTCCTCCGGCCGCTGCGCGCCGATGGGATAGTGGTTGTACGAGACCGCCACGCCCGACAGGTGCGGGTAGAAGCGCTGGCCGTGCCGGCCCCCGACGAGCTCCTGGATGAGCACGGCCATCTTCTCTTCTTCGATGGAATACGGCGTCCGCTCGATATAGGCCCTCGCATCCTCGGAATAGGTCGAGGCATACACGGCGCGGACCGCCGCGCAAAGCTCCTCGAACCGCACCTGCGGGTCCGGGTGGTTGTTCGGCAGCATCACGGTGGCGTAAATGCCAGCGAACGGCTGCAGCTGGCTGTCCTCGAGCAGGCTGGAGGACCGCACCGCCAGCGGCCCGTGGAGAGTGGCGACGACCCGGCGCAGGTCCGCGGCCAAAGGCTCGGAGAGCCTCGCCGCCAGGCAGCGCGCGAGCACGGTTCGCCCGTCGACGTTCTTGAGCCCGCCCTCGAGAATTCGATTCGCCTCGAAGAAGCGATCGAACTCGTCGGTGGGAATGACCACCGAGCGCGGGACCTTGACCGCCATCGCCTCGTAGCGCCGGGCCAGGTCGTGCCGCGCCAGAATGGACGAGACGAACGCGAGCCCCCGCGCCTTGCCGCCGATGGAGCCTTTGCCCAGCCTCACGAACGGCGAGCCGGCCGCCGCGCCGCGGGCGGAGAAGTCGGTGATCACGCCCTCTTGCTGCCGCTGCCGCCACGCCTCCAGCGTCTTGAGCAGGTACTGTCGCAGGGCCTCCAGGTCGCCGAACTCCAGGGTCTTGCGCGGCTTCAGCTCGTTCGCCAGGGCGAACATGCACCGGGCCATCAGCCAGAGCGAGAAGTGGTTCCGCGTCGCGTGGAACTCCAGCGACGCCGCCGGCAGTGTCCGGAGCTCTCGCTCCAGCTCGTAGACGTCGCGCGCTCGCCCCACCTCGGTCCGGTCCGGAAGGCGGAAGACGAAGTCCCCGAAGCCGAGGCTCTCGGTCACGAACAGGCGAATCTGCTTCAGCAGGCTCGTCGAGCTCTTGTCCGCGTAGTGCACCCCCAGCGCCGCCGCGCGCACCTCGTTCTTGGGGTCGGCCGACTGGAGCAGCACCGCGAGCTCCGGCTCCTCCGCTCGAACCAGGCGGACGAGGTCGAAGCCGGCGCTCGGGTCGAGCTCGCCGCCGCGCGGAAACTCCACGTCGCTCACCAGCGCCACCACGTATTCTTGGTAGCGCCGAAAGAAGCCCACCGCCTCCTCGTAGCTCCGGGCCAAGAGCAGCTTGGGGCGCGCGCGCATGCGCATCAGCCGGTGCAGGTCGTTGACGCCCTCGGCGACCAGAGAGCCCGACTGCGTCATCAGCTCGGCGTAAAGGAGGCTCAAGAAGCTCGAATAGCGCCGGACCGAGTCCTCGACCACGACGATGACCCGCACGCCGGCCTTGGCGGTGTCGGCCGGGGCATTGAGCGCGTCTTCCACCAGCTTGATGACCGCGAGCAGGATTCGCGCGTCGCCGGTCCACCAGAAGACCCGATCGATGACTTTCGGGTCGACCCCGCCGGGAAAGCTCTTGAGGTCGGCTTCGGTCAAGACCAGCAGGACCACCGGCATCCCCGGGTAGGCGGCCTTCACCCTGCGACCGAAGGCGGACACGTCGGTGTCGGCGATGCGCGGCATCGCCACCACCAGGTCGAAGCGGCGCTCGGCCAAGAGCTCCATCGCCCGGGCGCCGGTCGAGACGTGGGTGACCCGCGGCGCCGAGCTCAAGTTCAGCTCGCTGTACTCGGTGAAGATGCGCTCGGTCAGCCGGCCGTCCGCCTCCAGCGTGAACGCGTCATAAGGCGAGGAGACGAGCAAGATCTCCCGGACGCGGTAAGGCATCAAGTCATGGAACTTGAGGTACCACGGGTCCTGCGCGCGGACCTCCTGGCTGCCCAGCTCGGGGATCATGGTTTTGCTCGACCAAAAGGAGCCAGAGAAACCACTGACGAATGTACCCACTCCCCCGTCGCCCTCCCCCGTCGCCCTCTCCCCGCAAGCGGGGAGGGGGTTGGGGGGTGAGGAACCCATTCGCACCAAAGGAGCTAGATGACCCCTTGCGCCATCATGGCGTGCGCGACCTTCATGAATCCGGAGATATTGGCCCCGCGCACGTAATCGATGGTCGCGCCCTGCTTGCCGTGCTCCACGCAGGCGCGGTGAATGGCGATCATGATGTCGTGCAGGCGCCGGTCGACCTCTTCGCGCGTCCAGGAGAGGTGCATGGCGTTCTGCGCCATCTCCAGGCCGCTCGTCGCCACGCCGCCGGCGTTGGCGGCCTTGCCGGGGGCGAAGAGGATCTTCGCGGCCTGGAAGGCGGCGACGGCCTCGTGCGTGGACGGCATGTTCGCGCCTTCGACCACGCAGGTGCAGCCGTTGGCGAGGAGCGCCTTGGCGTCCTCGGCGTCGAGCTCGTTCTCGCACGCCGTGGGGAAGGCCACGTCGCAGGGGATGCTCCACGGTCGCCGCTTTTCCAGGAAGCTCGCGCGCGGATACTTCTGCACGTAGACCTTGAGCGAGGCGCGCCGGTTGAAGACCAGGTCCTTGGTGAAGGCGAGCTTCTCGTCGTCGATGCCGTCGGGGTCGTGCACCGTGCCGTCGTAGTCGGTCATTCCGACGACCTTGCCGCCGAGCTGGTTCACCTTTTCCACGGTGTGGAGCCCGACGTTGCCGGCGCCGGAGATGAGAACCGTCTTCCCCTTGAGCCCCTCGCCGCGCGTGGCGAGCATCTCCTGGGCGAAGTAGGTGGCGCCGTAGCCGGTGGCCTCGGTCCGGACGAGCGAGCCGCCCCACTCCAGCCCCTTGCCGGTGAGGACGCCGGTGAAGGCGTTGCGCAGCTTCTTGAACATGCCGAACAGGTAGCCGATCTCCCGGCCGCCTACGCCCAGGTCGCCGGCCGGCACGTCCGTGTCTTCGCCGATGTGGCGCCAGAGCTCGGCCATGAACGCCTGGCAGAAGCGCATGACCTCATTGTCGCTCTTGCCGCGCGCGTCGAAGTCGCTGCCGCCCTTCCCTCCGCCCATGGGCAAGCCGGTGAGCGCGTTCTTGAAGGTCTGTTCGAAGCCCAGGAACTTGAGCACGCCCAACGTCACCGACGAGTGGAACCGCAGCCCGCCCTTGAAGGGGCCGATGGCGCTGTTCATCTGAACCCGGTAGCCCCGGTTCACCTGCACCTGACCCTTGTCGTCCACCCAGGCCACCCGGAACATCACCACGCGCTCCGGCTCGACCATGCGCTCGAGCAGCTTCGCCTGCCGGAACGAGGGCGTGGCCTCGACGATGGGCATCACCGACTCGACGACCTCTCGAACCGCCTGGTGAAACTGGGGCTCGGCAGGGTTCTTTGCGATCACGTCCGCCATGAAAGCATCAACGGCCTTGCTCATCGCGCCGCTCCTCTCTTGCCGTTCGCCCTCCCCTGGAAGGTTGCCGCCGCCTGCTCGGAGGCCTGGGCGGGTTGGCCGCCCTGCCCCCAGCCCGTATTCTTAGCGCGATTCGGCGATCGGCGCAATTCGCGCTCCTTTGCGATTCGATTGATACAATTCACGTCGGCCCGCCGCCTGCGCCTTCGGGCCAGTCGGTGTGAATTCGGCTTTGAGCTCCCTTCGCGAGGAGCTCTTGCGCAGGGCGGCAAGAGTTTTGGACTCCAAGCCCCAAGCCTCCGGGCGATTGTCGAGAATGCGAGCCACACCAATAGTCCCCTTGGCGCGACCCCGACGGGCGGACCTTATCGGAGACGCGACGTCGCCTTTCGCCCCACGGCGGCGAGGCGCGCAACCGGCCGCCCGCCGCGCCGCCGGCTAAGCGGCGCCGAGCGCACGCGCCAGCGAACTGCACAGCCTCAGTCGCGGTGTTTCAGAGAAGAGAGCGGCTCGTCGTGAAAGGCCGGGAGCCTCGACGGGAGCTGACGCAAGCGGCGGGCGCTCGCCAGGTTGAGCCGCGTCCTAAGGCGGCGAGGAGGTGCCCTTTGAGTCACACCCTGGAGTCGCTGGTCGAAGGCGGCGCGCCGCTCGAGAGCCTCGCGTCCTTCTGCGACGCGCTCGACGTCGACGCGAGAGCCGCCGAGGTGCGCACCCTCTCGCGCCGAAGCATTCCCCGGCTCTTCGAGCTCGCCCACCCGCCCGAGGGCCGCGCGCCCCAAGCGCAGCTCGGCCTCCTCGTCCCTTCAGACGTGCCGTCCGGCCACTCCATCGCCTGGTCCGGCAAGAACAGCCTCCCGGCGTTCAGCCGCTTCTCCAAGCGCTTCACGCGCTCCTCGGAGCCGAGCAGGGTCATCGGCATGAATGCGCAGTGGTCGAGCTTCGCCACCGGGCCCGGCTATTTCCTCGCCGCCGTCTACGCGGATCACCCGGAGGAATTCGTCTTCGATTACACCCTCGCTCCGGACGACGCCCCCCCGGGTTGGCCGGCGGTTCACCGCAACGAGTCGGGCCTCGGCGCCATCGTATACGGCCATATGGTCGACCACGTGCGGCCGATAGGCCAACACGTGCTGGTCGGCGCCGCGTTCACCACCTCCGGGAAGCCGCGACATATCTACTTTGCCTTGGCCCGAGGCGCGGTCCTTCCATACGGAAACTAACGGCGCCGGGGCAGCGCTGTTTCGAAACGAAAAAGGGTGCCCCGATGCCGCTCGGCCCAGGCATCTTGCCCAGGGGACCGGAATCGGGGCACGAGGCTGAATCGCTAGGTCAGGTCAACGCCGCCGCCGCGCGCGCAAGGCCAGCACCGCCGCGGCAAAAGCGGCGACCGCCTCGGGCGAGCTCGACGAGCTGCAGCCGCAGCCGCCTGCCACCGCTCCCGCGCCGGGGCTGAGCCCGGCGTCCCGCCCGGAGCTGCTCCCGGCGTCCTTGCCCGACGAACCCCCGCCGTCGCTGCTCGCCCCTCCGCCGTCCGCGTTTCCGGAGCTAGCGTCCGCGCTCCCGGAGCTAGCGTCCGCGCTCCCGGAGCCGCCGTCCGCGCCCCCGGAGCCACCGTCTGCGCTCCCGGAGCCGCCGTCCGCGCCCCCGGAGCCGCCGTCCGCGTTTCCGGAGCCGCCGTCCGCGCCCCCGGAGCTACTGCCGGCGTCGCCCGATGTGCCGGCGTCGGCGCCGCCGATGGGCGTCACATTGCCCACCGCGATGACGACCTGGTCGGAGGATTTTCCGCCTTTGTCGTCGGTCGCCGTGGCGACCAGGACATGATAGCCCTGGACCACACTGCTCATTTGAAGGGTGTACGGCGCGCTGCTGTCTTCGCCGATCTTCGCTCCGTCTGCGAAGAACTCCACCTTGGCGACGCTCCCGTCGGAGTCGCTCGCGTCCGCGGCGATCGCGACGCTGGCCCCGGCGGCGAAAGTGGCGCCGTCCGCCGGCGAGGTGATCTTCACCACGGGCAGGACATTGGCCGGTTGGCTCGCCGTCGGGAAGAGCCGAGCGAAGTCCGCGTTGGCCAGCGCGACCTCCACCTGCGCCCAGAAGCGGTGATAGCTCATTTGCGGGACCTGGCCGGCATTGACCGCTGTTTGTACGCGCGCAAAATCCGGGTCCTGCTTGTACTTACTGCGAATGTCCAGGAAGGTGACGCCGGGCTTGATGGCGTCACCGTCGGGCATGGTCCCGGTCCAGCCGGACGGGATGTAGACCGTCTGATCGAAAAGGCGATGGTAATCGTCGCGCGCCTCCGTGGTCGAGACGCCCTTGCTGTCGCGGTAGAGCGTCCACATGCGGTCGAGGAGCTCCTTGGCCATGGCGCGGGCCTCGGCGTCCTCGCCGCCCGCCCACTGCGCCTTGGCGGCGGCGTAATTGGCGAGAGTCCTGGCGAGCGAGGCGGTCACGCCGACGTCATTGGTGGTATTCACCACGCTGACGTGGAGATTGTCGTTCGTGGCGGGGCTGGCGGGATTCCAGGTCTCCGGCTGTCCGGACCAGCCCAGCGTCGACGGGATCTGGTAGCTCCCGTCCGCCGGCAGCTGAACCGACCGCTTCACCCAGGCGACCCACCGGTCGAGCAGGCTTCCCGCGGTCGCGTTCCCGGTGACGAGGTAATACTCCGCCACGCGCTGCATGGACCACGCTTGCCAGCCGAACCATTGATTGCTGGGCGGGTCGAGGTACACCGGCGCTTCGGTATACGCCATCTTGTAGAAGGTGCTCGTGCCCTGCGGGAAAGCCTCGTAGCGTCCTTTGTAGCTGTTGGTCGCGCCGCCGGCGATGGCCCCTTCCGCCGACTGCAGCCATTGATAGAACTCGAGCTGTCGGGCGAGGCTCGCAGACCAATCGCTCACCCCCTTCGACGAGAGCGGCTTCAAGGCCGCCACCTGGCTCAGGGCATAGGCCGCCATGGGGTTCTGGTAGCCGAAGTGCGCGTGGCTCGAGCCCATTCGCCAGGCCCAACCCGACGACGGGTCGGTGGCGCCGCCCCAGGCGTAATACCACGAGAGCAGAAAGTGGGCGCTCGTGCGGTCGGTCCCGGGGGTGCAGGAGGTCGACTGACAGCCGATCGCCTTGAAGTATTTGTCAAAGAGCGCGTATCGCAGGTAATCGCCGATGCGGCTCGCCTTGGCCACCGGGACGCTCGCCCCTTTGTTCTGAGCCTGAGCCCAAACCGACGCCCAATACATGGCCTGGACGACCCGCGCGTCGGCGTCGGGAGCGGTCGAGTACTTCCACTGCTTCGCGTAGGACTTGTCGCCGACGAAGAGGTCCAGGTAGCCGTTCTTGCCGCCCCACTTGAAGGCGTCCCAGCAAGGCTGGGGCACGGCCTCCCAGACCGACTCCTGCGGCCCGCGCTGGAAGGTGTTGATATAGGAAGGCTTGCTCGTCCCATCGGCGCGGTTGCCGTAGCCGTACCAATTGTCGACGTCGAGAATCCAGTGCATGCCGAATACATCTTTGACGCCATAGGCAGAGCTCAATTCGTCGGCCAATGGGTCTTGCCCGGCCGTGACGCTGGAGTTGAGCGGCGCGGGGTACCCCGACGGATCGTCCTCTTCGGGCGCATACGTGGCCGGGCTGCTCGGCTTGTAGAATGAGTTCGTCGGCTGATCGACCTGCGCCGGGATGGCGACCTGCTCGATCTTCGCCCAGGCATTGGCGAGCGATGACCAATCGTTGGTGAGCCGGCCCTGAGTGGCCTCGAGCCAGAGCCAATAGCTCAGCGCTTCGCTGGTGGTCTCGTGGCCGTAGTCCGGAGCCTCGATGAGGAGGGTCTCGGGCGCGTGGTAGGGCACGCCGTCGGGGCTGAAATAACCGTTCGTCGAGTCGTGGAGGTTCTGGTACATCGCCTGAAAACGGGCGCTGTAGACCGTGGGGTCGTACGCCGCCTGTGCGGCCGCCCCTCCGCCGGCGAGCAGCGCCGCTGCCGCCGTTACACTCCCAACCCAACGAACGCGCATACTGCCTCCACCGAGGAGATCGTGGGCCGCCAAAGGGCGGCAGCCCGCCGATCACGCCGAATGGAGGAGAGAAAGCGCCGTTCGGGTCAGGTCGCTCAGCCCTTCGGCTTGGCCCCGACGACCTCGGCGACCACCCTTTCGAGCGCCGTGCGCCCGAGCTTCATCCGGTCCCCGACGGGCCGGATGCGGCCCGAGGCGAAGCCGGCATTCATCTCCGCGAGAATCTCCGCGAGCTCCTGGCTCATGCCCGCCTGCACCATGGCCGCGGCCTGCCCCTGCGGCGGGATATCGACGACCTGCAGCGTCTTGTTGAGCGCCCTTCCCAGCATTTGGGCGACCTGGCGAATGGAGTAGGACGGTCCGACCAGGTCGACCACCTCGCTTTTCGCCGAGGGCAGCTCGAGCTCGCAGGCGGCCAAGAGCCCGATGTCCCGCGTCGCGATCATGGGAATCGGCGCGTCCGCCGAGGGCATCATGTTCGGGAAGACGCCCGCGCTCTTCGCGGCCCCCAGGGAGCTCGCGAGGTTCTCCTGGAAGTAGCCCGCGCGGATGGCTGTGAGCTTGACCCCCGTGGCGCGCAGCGCGTCCTCCAGATGGTGCAGCCCTTTGATGGGACCCGTGCCGTCCGGCAGGTCCGCGCCCACCGACGAGAGCTGCACCACGTGCAAGACCTTGCTCTCCTTCACGGCCGCGGCGATGGCGTCGGCGGTCGCGCGCTGATGGGCGTAGAAGCCGGCCGCCTTGTCGTTGGGAGGCGGCAAGAGCACGAAGAACCCGTCGGCGCCGCGCAAGGCGCCCGCCAGGGACTTCGCGTCCTCCAGTGCCGCCACCGCGACCTCGGCCCCTTGCTTCGCAAAGGGCGCGCCTTTGGCCGCGTCCCGAACCAGCACCTTGACCTTCTGGCCGTGCCCTGTGAGCTCCCTGGCGACGACCGACCCGACGTGACCCGTGACCCCGGCGACGACGAACATGGCGCGACCTCCGAATCCCTTCCCGCCCTTCGCCGGATTTCTTAAGACCCGCCGTGGAGGCGAGCCATGACTAAGCGTCCCATTCCCTCACCGGGCGTCTTTCGAGGCGCCGACGCGCAGGAAGAGGCCTGAACGGGGCGCGGCGCGCGCTGGCTGGGGTGCGACCGGAGCTCAGCGACAGGACAGCGCTTCGGCCGAGATCGCCCGATCGTAATGAACCGTGGCGTCGCCCCCGCCGGTCAGATTCCTCACCACGAGCGCGCCCCAGACTTCGAAGGGCGCGCTGCTGGCAAAATCCGTATCCGGGGCATAGAGACTTCCGAACAGGCGCGAGCCCTGCGGGATGTTCATGGCGCCGTCGCCCGCCTTGTAGATGCGCAGCGCCGACGGGCGTTCAGGGTCGCCCAGGTCGGCCGCGGCCAGGTTGACCGGGCCGTCGACAAAGAGGTCGAGCTCCGCCCCCGTTGCGAGCTCGACCTTCAGGGGCGCCACCTCCCCTTGCACGAAGACGGCGCTGCGCCCGACGGCGCGCAAGGTGAACACCAATCCGTCGGTTTGAATCGCGCTCAAATAGAACAGGCCACAGGGCACTTCCAGCGTCGCCTCGCCCACCATGCTCGCGAAGGCGTCCGGCGAAAGCCCGATGGCGGCGTCGTCGTTCTCCTGGGAGTGCAGAGTGATGAGCCTTAGGATGTCCACCCCGTCGGCTGCGCTGCACTTGCACGGCGGAGCGATGGACACTTCGCCCACCTGCTGCTGGCCGGCATTGACGGCGCCTTGGCGGGTCGCACCCGAGGGTTGGGTGAGCGCGCCGGCGACATCCATCGCCATCACGCTGACGTTGCCGCCGATCTGCGCCGCGCCCCCGACCGTCACCGCCGAGATCGGCCTCCCAAGGTCGCCTTCGACGACGAGGTCGCCGCCCACGACGAGCCGAGTCCCGGCCTCCGCGGCGCCGGCGGCGACGGTCAGGTTGCCGCCGACCTCGAGCACGTCGGCGAAGGAAAGACCGAGGTTCGTCCCGACGTCTCCGCCCGCACCGCCGAAGGCCCAAGGGGTTATCCGCGAGTCGAAACCGTCCGCGACGACGTGCGAGCCGAACTGGAGCGCGTTGCACGCGCATACCGCGCCCGTGAAGACCGCGCTGGCGATCGCCCCGGTGCAGGTCCCGTCGGCCAGGACGGGTGGGCCCGAGCTCGAGCAGTGCGCGGCGCTCGGCGATAAGCCCTGCTTCGCGACCGCGTCGCGGGCAGCGCAGGCCGCGCACGCGAGCAGCGCGGCGACCGCGAGCCCGCGCGGCGCTTCGGTCATCGCATCAGCTCGCCTTGGCGCCGGCGCGCCGCCGGGGCCAGGGCGGAGCCCGGATGGTGCGCGAGGAACTCGGTCAGCGCGGCCGACTCTCGAACGCCGTCCCCCAGGGCGCGCCAGGCCTCGACGAGGCCCCACCGCGACTCCTCCGCGAGCGGACCGGTCGGCCGCGCCGAGAGCGTGCGCTGGTAGGCCGCCAACGCGCCCGCGGGGTCTCGCAGCTTGTCGACGTGCAGCGCCGCCGACGCGACCTCCGCCACCACCGCGGCGTCCGAGCTGGGGAACCGCTGGACCACAGCCTGGTAGAGCTCGTCCGCCTCGACCCAGAGATGATCGCGGCGCCGCTCATTGGCCAGCGCGAGCAGGTCCTCGAGGGGCGCCGTCTCCAAGTCGATTTCGGCGGAGACGGGCGCGGCGCTCTTGGGCACTTCCGCCGCCGGCGCGCGCACATGCCGGTGCCTGTGGCGGCGGATCGGCGCGGCCGGCTCCAGCGAGGGCGCCGGAGGCGCCATCGGCACCGGCGCGGGGAGCTCCATCAGCTCCTCGGGGCTCGCGGGCGCAGGCGTTCCGATGCGCCCGGCGGGCCGCGCCGAGCGGATCGCCGCCGGCGGCTCGACCGCCTCCACGGGCGCATGAACGTACCGGCCAACCAGCGCGGCTGCGCCCGCGCCAAACGAGATCACCGCGATAGCAGCGGCGGCGGGCGCGGCAAAGCGCCGCCACGCCCAACCCATCGCGGCCGGCTCCTGCTCAGCGTGGGAGGCCGAGTCCCCGGCCTGCGCCGCGAGGGCGGCATCGACGATGGAACGTACCATCGCCGCGGAAGCCGCCGTCGCAAGCCGCCGAGCGGGCCCGGGGCGATCGTCGAGAGGGGGCAGAAGGTCCGACAGAAGCGCCTCGTCAGCGGGGAAGCTCCAAGCATTGCTGCCTTCGTTACTTGGGCGTTGACTCATGACTCACCTTGGTGGAGCGCGCGCAGTTTGCCCATTCCAATGCGAAGGCGACTTCGAATCGTTTCGAACGGAAGGCCCAGCTCCCCGGCGATCTCTGGAACGCTCATTCCCGCCACGTGGTGAAGCACCAGCGCGTGGCGTTGATCGTCGGGGATCTCGGCGAGAAGCGCGACTGCGTGCCGCCGGGCGGCGTATTCGTCAGGGGGGCCGTCGGGGTGCGGCACTGCCGAGAGATCTGCGCCCGAATCCACCTGCGCACGCGCCCGTCGCGCGCGCCGGAGAAAGGCGAAGGTCGCCCGGGCCGTCACCCGATCCGCCCACGCGTTCAGCGTGCCCTCGCCCCGATGGCTGTGAAGGCCGCCGATGATGGCCACGAGCGCCTCTTGTGCGATGTCCTCAACCTCGGAGTCGTTTCGCACCAGGTAGCGCACGAGGTTGCGGACCCTCGGCAGCAGCTCGCCAACGACAGCTTCCAGCGCCTTGCGGTCGCCGGCCACGGCCGCCGCCAACCGGGCGTCCGGGGGACCCATCAGCCTAACTCCGCGGAGTGGAATCGCGTGCATGTACGTCTTAAGGAGACAGCACCAGGGCGAACAGGGTCAAGGCGCGCGAATTGAGCGCCCGCGCGGGGGCTCCTAGATTCGACCTCTCGGGCTGTCAATTCAAGGACTTGCACTTCTAAGACCTCAAAAGGCGTCGATGAGTAGACTGAGCGTCGCGCGCGGCTCCATGGGCCATAACGTCGTCAGCGTCTCGAAACCACCAGTGCCCTCGACTCCGAACTCCGGTTTCCGGCCAAGCACGTCGGCCCCAAGGGTTGCGCTGACCCAGACCCGAGAGGTCATCCGCACCGACACGCTGATGGCCGGGGTCACCACCGGCGTCCACGTGGCCTTGGCGGAGGTCGGAGCAAGACCCGAGCCGACGGACGACGTGGTTCTAGCGTATCGCGCGGCGGCCAGGGTGAGCTGCGGGCCGAGTCGAAAGCGCGCGCCCGCGCCCGGGCGTCCGAGCAGGTCGACCCCCGCCATGAGCCCCGCCATCAGCCGCTCCACCTGGATGCTGGTGCTGGCCGAGGCTATCTGCACCGCAGGGTGATATTCGACCGCCGCCGCCAGACTCCAATTCCCCAGGGCGCCGCCCAACTGGCCTTCCATCCCTTGGCGCCCGGCAGGTCCCTGCCGCTCCACGACGCCCGTCCACCCCAGCTCGCCCCAAAGGCGCGGCGGCGACGGCGCAGGCGGCTCAGGCTCCTCGACGGGCATCTCCTCGCCGGCAACCAGGCCTTTCAGGGCCGTGCGCACCACCAGGGCGGCCGCCTCGGTGGAAGCCGACTCGGACATCGCCCCGGTGGACTGTCTAACCCGCCGGCGAAAGACGCGGTGGCCGCGCGCGACGCGGACGACCCACCCGTCGACGTCGGGCGCGAACCAGACCACCACGTCGGCGGCGCGGTCCGCGGCCTCCGACAGCGCGGCATCGACCGGGCGTTCGGCGCTGAGCTCCGGCGCCTCCACCACGGACAGCTGCACGTCCAAGTCCGCCGTGTGGCCTTGGACCCGCGACGCCAGCTCGCGCTCGCGCTCTCCGCCGATGAGCACGAGCACCCGCAACGACGGGGCCCGCGCGGCCGAGCTCGCGGCGAGCGCCGCGGCCAAGGTCACGGAGAGAAGGTGCGAATTCATGACGCGACACACAAAAGCACGATTGCTCTATCTTTGACAGAGTTCGGCACCAACTTCTACCCCGCGGCTGACCCGATTCGCTCAGGGCATTCTCTATTTTCGCGATCGCCATGACTACCAAACTCCCCGATCTTTCGAGCCCCCCAGCCCTGGGCGACAGCGCCCCGGCTGCTGGGGACGTGAAGCCCTCCGAGCCTACAATCCTGCGCAAGCCGCCTAGGAGCGGGTGGGATAGGCGCACCATCAGCCGCCGCGCCTTCACCGCCGGTGCCGGCGCCGCTCTGCTCGCCGCGCCCTTCGTCGAGCTGCTGATGCCGAGGCGCGCGCGCGCCGCCGCGGCGAAGACCGCCAAGCGCCTGGTGGTAGTCTTCAACCCCAACGGCACCGTGCCCGCCTTGTGGAGACCGACCGGCACCGAGAAGAGCTTCAGCTTCCCGGCGGGGTCCGTCCTCGAGCCGCTCGCCGACCTCAAGGACCAGCTCGTGGTGCTCGACGGGATTCAGTTCGTCAACACCAGCAACCACCAGGGCGGAATGGTGGCCATGCTCACCGGCAACGGGACCGCCACCGATGAGTCCAAGGGCTTGTCGGTGGACCAGTTCGTCGCCAACGCCATCGGCGGCTCGACGCGCCTCCGCTCGCTGGAGTTGGGCGTGCAGACGTCGGAGTGGGGCAACGGCCCCCAGACGCGCATGTCCTACTCGTCGGCGGGCGTGTTCGCGCCTCCCGACGATGACCCCCAGAGCATCTTCGAGCGCATCTTCGGCGACGCGACCTCGTCGTCCTCTTCCTCGTCCACCACTCAGGATCCCCGGTCCACGCGGCGCAAGAGCGTCATCGACGCCGTGATGGGCGACCTCGCGGCACTGAGGAGCCGCGTCGGCGTCGAGGAGCAGAGCAAGCTCGACCAGCACCTGACCGCCCTGCGCCAAGTCGAGCAGAGCCTCGGCATCGGCGGCAGCTCAAGCGGCGTGAGCTGCACCGGGGGGACCAAGCCCGCGAGCGTCAATCTCAACGACAACGCGAACATCCCGGTCATCGGCAAGTCGCAGATGGACCTCTTGGTCACGGCCCTCGCCTGCGGGGCCACCAACGTCGCCTCCCTGCAGTGGGCCTTCACCGTGGCGCCGCACGTCTTGGGTTGGCTCGGCATCACGGACGGCCACCACACGCTCTCTCACAACGGCGACTCGGACACCGTCGGCGTCGGCAAGTTCATCAGCACGGAGCGCTGGTTCGCCCAACAGTTCGCCTACCTCCTGGGCAAGCTTCAGAGCACCCCGGACCCCGCCGGCGGGACCCTGCTCGACTCCACGCTCGTGCTCTGGTGCAAGGAGATGGGCGACTCGCGGCTGCACGTCTGCACGGACGTGCCGATGGTCCTGGCCGGCGGCGGCGTGTTCACGCCGGGCCGCTATGTCCAGACCAACGGCGCTTCCCACACCCAGCTGCACGTCTCCATCTGCCAAGCGATGGGCCTCCCCAACAACACCTTCGGCAACGCGACCTACGGTACGGGCCCGCTGGCGGGTCTCTAAATGGTGACGTCGATGCGCGTTCGCCTACTCTGCTTCGCCGCCACGGCGGCGTTGCTCAACGCCTGCACCTTGAACGGGCAGTCCTCCTCGGACGCGGGCCGCTCGGACACAAACTCGCTCCCGAGCTCCGCCTGCGAGCCCGACGCCACCTACTTCCAGCAGCAGGTGTGGAACCGCGTCATCGCGACCCGATGCGCCACCTGCCACAGCGCCGGCGGCGTGGCCGAAGGCTCGCGGATGGTTTACCTCGCGGCGACGGCCGACAACGCCATGCAGAAGAACCTGGAGGCCGCCAAGGGCATGGCCATCGCGACCGAGAACGGGCAGCCCCTTCTCCTTCGCCGGCCCAACGGCACCAACCACAACGGCGGCGTGGTCATCACCCCCGAAAGCGCCGAGTACCAGGCGCTCTCCGCCTTCACCGCCCGCGTCCGCGGCGACGCCGGCGCGTGCGAGGCGACGAGCTGCAACGCGGGCGACCCTGGCCCGAGGCTCCTGCGCCGCCTGATGCCCTCCGAGTTCGACAACACCCTGCACGACATCTTCGGGATCTCCACGAGCTACGCCTCGGGGCTGGTCGCGGACGCCCAGGTGAATGGCTTCGACAATAACGCCCACGCGCTGGTCGTCTCGACGCTGCTCGCGGACCAGTTCCGCAAGGCCGCCGAGGACGTGGGCACGCAGGTCGCCGCGCTGCCCGCCTACGCCTGTGCGACGGACGGCCCGACCTGCGCGAAGGCGTTCCTCACCGGGACCGCCGAAAGGACCGCCGCTCGCATCTTCCGGCGCCCGCTCACCTCCGCGGAAGTCGACCGCTGGCTCGCGGTCTACACTGTCGGCAGCCAGAACCCAATCAGCGGAGAGGCGGCCCACCAGGCCGGCATGGAGGTCCTGATCGCCGGGCTCCTCCAGTCGCCCGCGTTCCTCTACCGCGCGGAGCTCGGCGCCGACGACGGCGCGGGCGGCTACGCGCTCACCAGCTACGAGATCGCAACCGAGCTTTCCTACCTGTTCTGGGCGTCGACGCCGGACGAAGAGCTCTGGAGCGCGGCGGCCTCCGACTCACTCAAGGATCCCGCCACCATCGCGACCCAGGCCAAGCGCCTCCTCGCCTCGAGCCGGGCGCGCGCCTCGCTCGATCACTTCACGACCCAGTGGCTGACGGTGGGCGACCTCGCGTTCACCTCCAAGGACGCGACCGCCTATCCGGAGCTGACCGACGACATTCGCTCGGCGATGGCCGAGGAGCTGCGTCGCCTCGTGGCCACCGTCACCTTGAACGGCGGATCGCTCTCGGACCTGATCACCTCCAAGAAGACCTACGTCAACGCGGCGCTGGCCTCTTTCTACGGGATCGACGCGCCCACCTCCCCGGACTCGACCGGCTTCGGCGAGGTCCAAGCGCGCAACGGCCTGCTCGGCACCGGCGCCGTCCTCACGGTCCACGCGCGCCCCGACGGCTCCTCGCCCATCACGCGCGGCAGGTTGGTGCGCGAGCAGTTCCTGTGCGGCGTGCTGCCGACGCCACCCTCCGGAGTGGTTGCTCAGCCCCCGGCGACCACCCCGAACGAGACCACCCGCCAGCGCTACGCGGCGCACTCCGCCATCCCGGCTTGCAACAGCTGTCACCGGCTCGTCGACCAGCTCGGCTGGGCCTCCGAGCACTTCGACGGCATCGGCCGCTACCGCGCCACGGAGAACGCGCAGCCCATCGACGACTCCGGGGAGATCCTCGCCACCACCTCGTCGGACGGCACCTACTCCGGGCTCGACGACCTCTCGGCGCACCTGGGCGCTTCCAGCGAAGTCGCCTCGTGCTTCGCGCTCCAGTGGGCGCGCTACGCCTACGCTCTTGAGGAGAACGCGAAGTCCTTCTGCCTCACGGACGGCATCCGGTCCAGCTACGCTCAGGGCACCAGTAGCATCTCCGACCTGCTGGTCTCGCTGACTCAGACCAGCCAGTTCCGCAGGCGCGGCCCGGATTTGACCTCGAGCTCGTCGAGCTCCGGCGCCGACGCCGGCTCCTCGAGCTCAGCCGATGCCGGCGCCGGTTCGTCCGGCGACGCGGGCACGAGCGCCGCGGACGCCGGGTCGGGATCCGCGAACGGCGGATCGACCTCCGCAGACGCCGGAACGGACACGACCCTCACGTCAGAGGTCACGGCAACGGTGGCCAAAACGAATACCTGGACGTCCGGTTATTGCGCCACGCTCACAATCAGCAATCCGAGCAGCCATGCGGTGACCTGGAAGGTGGCGGTCAGCATCGATGGCACCGTCTATTCCCACTGGAACTTCAACATCGTCTCCCAGAGCGGCACGCAATACACGGTCGACGGCGTCGATTTCAACGCCTCCGTGGCGGCGGGGAGCTCGGTTTCGGGCGGCTTCTGCGTCAATTTGTAGGGCCCCGAGCCAGACGAGGGCTTGCGCAGCGGCGTGCCGCCGCCTTCGTCGCTTTCCATGTCGTCTTCGACGCCTTTCCCCTGGCGCTCGGCTGCATGGAGATGTCGGGCATGTACGGCCCCACCGACGAGCGCGAGAGCATCGCCACCCTTCACGCGGCGCTCGACGCGGGCATCGACCTCATCGACACCGGCGACTTCTACGGGCAGGGTGACAACGAGCTGCTCATCGGGCGGGCGCTGAAGGGCCGCCGCGACCAGGCGCTGCTCTCGGTCAAGTTCGGCGCCTTGCGCGGCCCCGACGGGAGCTGGCTCGGATTCGACAGCCGCCCGGTCGCAGTGCCGAGCTGGAGCGCTTCGCCGCGGACAAAGGCACCCGCCCCGCTCAGCTCGCCATCGCCTGGGCGCTGGCGAAGGAGGAGCATTTGGTGCCGGTCATCGGCGCGCAAACGTGAGTTCAGCTCGCCGAATCGCTCAAGGCGCTGGAGCTGCAGCTCTCGCCCGCCGACGTGGCGCAGCTCGAGCGAGTCGTCCCCGCGTCGGCGGTGGCCGGCGCCCGCTACGACGAGCGCCAGATGCGCATGCTCGACAGCGAGCGGCAGGCGGTCGCCGCCGGCGCTCTGCAGCGGTTCAGCGGGATTTGTCGTTGGGGAGGTGAGGCGGGCCGCATCGAGCGGCCTCGCGCCGCCCGCCTCGCCGAGAAGCCTCTAGCGAAAGTGCGCCGCCAGCGTGAATTCGCCCGTCAGCGAGTGGATCAAGGTGGTGCTGGAGGCTCCGGAATCGGACATGAACATGCCGCGATAGAGGACGCGGCCTCCCAGCGTCAAGCCGCGGCCGAGCCAGAAGTCAATCCCGCCTCCGGCCTGGTATCCCCATCCAGCCACCTCGACGCCGAAGAGGTCTCGCCCCATGCCGTAGAGTCCGAGGCCCACTTGCAGGTAGGGGTCCATCACGCTCGGCCCGAGCAGGTGGAAGAGCCCACTCCCGGTGACGCCGGTGAGGACCACGTAGCTCCTCCCCGAGAAGTCCCCGAAGTAGTCGAAAGTGTCCACGGGGTTGTGGAAGCTCTGCTGGAGGCCGAGCTCGAACGCGAACCGCGGGAGCCTCATTCCGAGATAGACCGAGTAGCCACCCCCGCCGCCCAGCGGCTCCGGCCCACCGCTCTGCCCGAGGATGCCGGTTCCGCCCAGGGAGCCGCCCACGTAGAAATGAGGCCCGAGCTCGGCCGGGGCGTACCCGTAGGGCCGAGCGCGGTAGGGAGATGGGCCGTAGTAGTAACCCGGAGGTGGGGGCGGCGCCGGCGGAGGCGGCGGGTAGTACTGCGCCTGCGCGGACGAAGAGGCGGCAAGAGCGGCAAGGCAGAATAGCGTCGAGAATGTCTTGGCAAGCAGGGAACGCACGTTGTCTCCTTCTGATTGTGTCGGCCCTGCACTTGGACGCAAGGTACCGCACGGATCTTCAACCTTCACGTGAGGGTCGCGCCGGCCCGCGCCATCCCCGTCTTATCCCGGGTGAAACCCGCCGACCTGGTGAAGGTTGCGCTCGCCCCCCAAGCCCGCGCGACCCGCCATCAATCGCCCCTCAAGGTGCATCGGGTGAGGAGGGCCTCCCGGTCGAAAGCCATCGCACATCATGGCTGGTCGGTCCACGCGCGGCGAGCGCGACCGGCGCCCCGAGCTCTGCCTCGAGCGCCGCGGCGACGTCGTCCGGGCGCCAGGGCTCATCGCCGTAGATAGGCTCCGCGGACGAGAGCGCCGCGGTGAGGCTGCTTTGGTGCCAAAGATTCGGGGGACGGCCGACCGGGAGGTCTGCGATCGACCCGCCCTCGGCCCGGTACGCGCGACAGACGCGCCAATGCTCGACGCGATCGCATGCGTCGAGATGCGTGAGCCCCAGCGCGTCGACGCCTTGCGCAGCGCGGACCGCGTAGCGCGCGAGCACCAGGTCCGGCCACCCGACGCGAAATGGGCCCTGCCACCCTTCCTTGCCGTTGTGCGGCTCCGGGAGCTGCTCTTCGAGCGAAGCGTCCTCGGTGGGCAGCGGGCCCGGCCCGTGGCGGTGAGCGTAGCTGCGGAGCACGCCGAGCCGCAGCACCCCGCCGCCCCACTTCGCCTCGCGCAGGAGCGCCAGCGCCGGCTCCGGAGTGCAGGGGCTCCACGTCGTATGCGGATGAAACCCGTGCGCCTCGTCGAGCAAGACGCCTTGAGCGCCCTCGAACACCGCTCCGCCGCTGGCCGCGAGCTCGCGGGTGAGCGTGCCGTCCTCGGCGACGACCTTGGCCGCAACCAATGGCGCGAGCGCCTCGAGCCAGCGCTCGGACACCTCCGGGTCCTCCAGCAGCCGCCGCTCCCCTTCGGCGGCCGGGTCACCTTTCGCCGCGCGCAGCGCCTCCTGCAGCTCGGCGCGCTTTCGCTCCTGGAGCCTGCGCAGCGGCTCGAGCAGCGCGCGGCCCCGGCGCAGATCGCCCGCTCGAAGCGCCTCGTCGGGCCGGGCGAGCGCGTCGGCCACCGCCTCGCCCACGCCCACCCCGCAGGTGCCGTGGCGCTCGCGCCCGCGGGCGAGCTCTCGAAGGCGGCCCGCGGCCTGATGGAACGGGGTGATGATTCGCGCGCGCTCGCTGATCGCGAGCCGGTCGAGCGCGTCGCCGACCCCGAGGCCCGCGAGGCGCTTCGCCTCGACCAGGAGCGCCGTGGGGTGGACGACCACGCCGCGCGCGAGGAAGGTCCGCACGCCGGGGACGAAAGTCCCCGACCCGAGCTGCGCGAAGGTGTGGTGCCGGCCGTCAGGCGCGACCACGTTGTGCCCGGCCTGGGCTCCGCCGTTGTAGCGGACGACGAGCCGGGCGCCGGTGCGGCGCACCAGGAAATCGGTGGCGAGCCCCTTGCCGGCGTCTCCGAAGCCCAGGTCGACGACGACGACGGCGGCGCCCCGCGGCGGCCCCTGGGCGCTCACTTCTTGATGACTTGCCCGAGCCACTCGACCGCCGAGGCGATGGCGCGCGCTCCCGGAGCGCCGGAGCGGTCGAGCGACTCGGCGTACGGCGTCAGCGCGCGGAGGACCGATCCGACGCGCTCGCGCGACAGGCCCGCGGCGCTGAGCAGCCCTCCCAGCGCGTCGAGGTCCTTGGCCACGCCCTCGGTGAGCGCGAGCAGCCCCGCGGCCGTATAGCAGGTGTCCCGCGGCGCCTCCATGCAGATGACGTGGTCGCCGAGCACCTTGCGCCACGCGCCCTCGCAGCGCTGCCGGCGCTGGCGGTCGGGGATGAGGAAGAACGGGTGGTAGGTCTCCTGCACGGCCGCGACGACCGCGTCCAGCGGCACGTCCTCGTCCAGGCGGTCGCCGACGAGCGACTCGACCTGGTGCCGGGAGACCGCTGGGTACGGGAGCTCGTCGCCGGTCATGAAGAGGTAGCCGCGCTTCTGCCGCTTGACGAAGCAGTCGAGGTCGGTGTGCTCGGCGAGCAGGTAGAGGGCCAGCTCGTACGACTCGCAATTCTGGCCGCCGCCCCCGCGCTCGATGAAGCTGTAGGTGAGCCACTGGTCCATCAGCTCGGCGGTGGTCTCGAACTGGCCCACCTGGAGCGGCGCCCGGTCGCTCGTGGCGTCGCCCACCGCCATGAAGAGCACCTGTGGGTCAGGGACCTTGCAGTCCACGATGAGCTTCATGAACTTGGGCAGCTCCTGGCGCGCGAGCTCTTCGGGGATCTTCCCCATGGACCCGGTGACGTCGAGCGCGAAGACGATGGCCAGCGAGTTGGGGTGCTCGGCGCTGTCGCGGCTCTCGCGGACGCGCAGCCCCTTGGGGTTCATCAGCGGGTGGCAGGCGGTCTGCTGGAAGACCTGCTGGACCGGCAGATCGGCCCGGGCGCGCGTGAGCGCCTCGTGGGCCTCGTGGCTGTAGTTTCCGTGTCCCATTCATCGCTCCTTTGAGCCGCAACGAGGTTCAACCGCGACCACCTCAGGCATCGAGAGCTCGACGTACTTCGGAGGCCCGAAGGCCTGCCCGGCCGCCTCGGCCACCCGCTCGGCGAGCTCCCAGGCGTCCTCGGTCGGCAGCGCGCGGGCGCCGCCGTCGAGGAACGGCCGCATCAGGATCGCGAGGGGTTGAGGAGGCGCGGCGCCGGCGAGGACGCTGGCCGCGCACCGAGCGCTCAGGGCCAGGTCACGCCGCCGAGACTGGGGCGCCGCCGAGAGCTGCGACGCTGCCGACCATCCTGCGAAGGCCACCCCGTGGTCGCGGGCGTGGACGAGCACGTGCGCGGGCTCGAGCGCGCCGTGCGACCAGCCGCTCGCGTGGACGAACCCCAGGAGCTCGAGGGTCCGGCGCCAGATCCAGACCGCGTGCCGCGGGTCGACGCCGCGCGGGTAGGCGCGGGAGACGTCCTCGAGCGTGTGGACGAAGCCCGAGGCGTGCCGGACGGCGAGCGCCTCGCGGCCGCCGGCGGGCCCCTCCAGCTTGCCGCGGGCGACCGGCTGCGGGAGGCGGGCCGTGAAGACGTCGGCCCCCTGCGCCTCGCTCTCCTGGAGCGCGCAGATCGCCTCCCAGGCGCGGTCGAGGCCGCCCGGGTCGCCGGCGCGCAGAGCCTTGATGACGACGCGCTCGGTGAGGGGCGACGCGCGCGCGGCGAGGAGCACGTCGCACCGCGTGCCCGAGCCCAGGTGGCCGAGGACGCGGTATGGCACGCCACACAGGCGGGCGTCGGCGTTGCCGGCGCCCTGCTCTTCCATCGCGGCCAGCGCGCGCCGGAACTCGGCGGCTCGGACGATGGCCCCGTCGGACGCGAAGGCGCTTCCGCAGTAGCTGCACGTCACCACCGCCCGCCAGGCGCGCCCCGGGAGCGGGCCGCCGCAAGACGGGCACTTCAGCGCATGGAACGCCATACCGGGAGGCTACAACAGCGGTGGCGCGGTGAACATGGAGGCTCGGTGGCCAACCGGTGGATCCGGAGCCCAAGCCGGCTTCCGAACCCGCCGAGCCCTGTGGCTCGGACCCGCGCGGACGGCGGTTCACCACGGCCGATCATTTTCTGTTTGCGTATCCCTACCATCAGGTAGACGATTAGCGACCCCATGGTAGGATGCAGGTTGTCGTTCACCTGCGCATCGACCTTCGACGCGACACAGCAAGCCGGGGGCACCGCTCGCACCTTGGCCCCCTTCGAACATTGCTGCTCGCGTCTCGCGCACTTCGAGGATCGTCCACCGAAGAATGGGTTGGAGCAGTCATTTCTGAGCGATGCCTCTCCTCGAGGACCGAAGATGACTTCTTCATCCCCGCGCCTCCTT
Organism: uncultured delta proteobacterium; assembly: GCA_963772225.1. Classification (GTDB taxonomy): domain Bacteria; phylum Myxococcota; class Myxococcia; order Myxococcales; family UBA5297; genus CAVYWD01. Next base: position 1,179,179 of record CAVYWD010000002.1, read on the forward strand.
CTCCTCGCCGCGACAGCCCTCAGCGCCGGATGCATATTCAATCCCTCCAGCTCCGAAGACGCGGGATCGCGGAGAGTCGATAGCGGCCACGCAAGAGATTCCGGCGGCGCAAGAGATTCCGGCGGCGCAACCGATTCCGGCGGCGCAAGCGATGCCGGCGGCGCAACCGATGCCGGCGGCGCAACCGATGCCTCCGCGCCTTCTGACCTTCAGATCCTGCCGAGCGCGCCCTCTGTCTCTGTCGATCCTGGCAAGCCCATGCCCCAAGTCCAGTTCACCGCGACCAGCGGCGGCGAACCCGTTGCCGCGAGCTTCTTCATCAGCCGGAGCGACCTCGGTTCCATCTCCGACTCGGGCCTCTTCGTCGCCAGTGGGGCGGGAACGGGCGCCGGCGTCGTCACCGCCGAGTGGCGCGGGTTGGCGGCTACCACGTCGATTACCGTCCGCTTCGAATGGCAGCAGAACGGCGACTCGCCGGACGCAGGAGACAACTCGCCCGACGGCGGCCACGGCGGATGGGGCGGCGTCGGCGGCGAGGGGGTGGGCGGCCCTGTCTCGGCACCCGTGCAGACTGTGCTCTCGTCCCAGCCCGTGGCCGACCCCGGACTCGAGCTGCTCTATCCCTACGACGGCACCGTCTGGCCCAAAGGCGTTCTCGCCCCCCTGCTCCAATGGAGCTCGGCCTCGCGCGACTTTGACGCGGTCTCCATCGAGCTTAGCTGCACGAACCTGCACTTCGGCGGCACCTTCGCGCGAACCGCGACCCCGTTCACCCACCACCCCATCCCTCGCGCCGCGTGGAAACAGGTCCACGACACTTGCGCGGGCGAGTCGGTCGTTCTGCGGCTCGTGCTCGCCTCCCAGGGCGTCGCCTACGGCCCTCTCCAGGCGACCTGGAAGATCGCCCACGACGTGCTCAAGGGCACGGTCTACTACAACTCGTACGCGACCCGCCTTGCCAAGAACACCGTCGACATCGCGCTCGGCCCCGAGCCGAGGTTCGGCGGAGCCACCCTGGCCATCACGGGCGAGGCGCTGGAGCCGACGCTGGTCGCCGGCAGCGACAGCACCGACGATTCGGGCTGCCGCGTCTGCCACGTGGTCGGGTCTCGCGGAGCCCGCCTGATAACCCAGCATGGGGACTGGATTTGGCGCTCCAGCGTTTACGAGCTCGGCGCGTCCGACCAAGAGACGGTGCTCTCGATCACCGATGGGCGCTACGCCTGGGGGGCCATCTCGCCGGACGGCTCGCTCCTCTTCTCGAACGCGGCACCGCTCGTCGGCGCGTCGACAGCGCCGAGCGCGCTGTACTCACTGCCCTCGGGCGCGTCCGTCACGACCACCGGCCTGCCGAGCGGCTTGTGCGCGGGGACGCCGGTCTTCTCGAACGACGGCACGAAGCTCATCTTCAACTGGTGGGCCGGCGCCGTCGGCGGCAACTTCGGCGACAGCCGCTCCTTGGCGGTGATGGACTTCGCGCCGCCCGGGCAGTTCTCGAACTTCTCTTCCGTGTTCACGCCCAGCGACTCGCAGTGGACCGCCCTCTATCCGAGCTTCACGCCCGACGGCACGGGCGTGGTCTTCCAGCTCCAACTCGTGGGCAACGGCAGAGAAGTCGGCGGCACCCGGGCGAACTGCGCAGGGCCGGGAGCGTGCAGCGACACGGGCGCGCGAGGCGAGCTCTGGTGGGTGGACCTCGCGACCAAGCAGGCGACCCGCTTGGACAAGCTCAACGGCGCGGGCTACCTGCCGACGGGCCCCTCGGCCCACGACGCGGACGCCACCCTCAACTACGAACCGACGGTGGGACCCGTGGCCTCCGGCGGCTACGCTTGGGTGGTCTTCACCAGCCGGCGGCTCTACGGCAACGTCGCGACCATCAACCCGTTCTGGAGCGACCCGCGCTACCACGACATCTCGAGCACCCCCACGACCAAGAAGCTCTGGGTCGCGGCGATCGATTTGTCCACGACCCCGGGGAAGGACCCGAGCCATCCGGCCTTCTACCTCCCGGCGCAGGAGCTGCTCGCGGCAAATTCTCGCGGCTACTGGGTCGCCGAGGTGTGCCGGGACAACGGCGAAGCCTGTGAGAGCGGCGACCAGTGCTGCAACGGGTTCTGTCGCGCGGCTCCGGGCAACGTCGGCGGGCTGGTCTGCAGCGACAAGCCGCCCGAATGCGCCAAGGAATACGAGCAGTGCTCGACCTCCGCCGATTGTTGCACGGACACCCAACTCTTGTGCGTGAGCGGGCGCTGCACGAGCCCGGGGCCGAATTGAGCCGCGCGCCCGAAGTGATCGCACTTGAACGTGCTTTTCTCCTTCGATTCGCTTGGACGACAGCGACCCGATGCCGGCGCGCTATTTGAGCTCCAGCGACACCTCCGGCCGCCCGCCGTCCGCAGCGCCCTCGCCGCCTGCCAAATACACCCGCTCCATGGGCGCGCCGCCGTCCGCCGTGAGCGCCGCCTGCACCGAGATGGCGCGCTCGCGCCGCAGGGCCTCGAGCCGCTCCGCAGGCACCGGATTCTTGGCGAGCACGGCCTGCTCCTCCTGCTCGAACGAGGCGTCGGGCGCGCCGCCGTCGCGGCCCGCCTGGAAGGCCTGTTTTACCCAGCTCTGCCACCTCGCCTCGTCCACCGCGCCTCCGTCCAGGCCCCGGGCGATCCGCGCCTTGAGCTCGGCGCGCGCGAGCGCCTCGCCGTCCGCCGCCGGGTCGACGCTCGGGGTCATCTCCAGGCGCAGCCGCGGCCGGTCGGCGAGCACCTTGCCCAGGCTCGCGAGCTTGCCCTGCTCGGCGGGAAGCGGCTCGGTCTCGCCCGGCGCGAAGGCGATGGACTTGAGCGACTCCGGGTCGCCCGACACCAGCCCCGCGAGCAGCGAGAAGGGCGCGGTGGCCACCTTGGCCAAGATGTTCTTCAGCGCCGACACCACCACCGAGGTCCACCCGAACTGCGGGTCGGAGAGGTCGCCCTTCACGGGCAGGTCGAGGTCGATGAGCCCGGAGCGGTCAGAGAGAATGGCGACCGCCAGCCCCAGCGGCAGCTTCGTCGCCTCGGGCCCGGGCGCCGCCACGGCATCGCCGAAGTCGAGCTGGTCGACCTTCAGCCGATTCTTCCCGTCGAGCTGCCGCGCCTGGACGCGCCATTGGAGGTCCAACGAGAGCTTGCCGGTCTGAATGGGCTGCGCCACGTACTTCACCGCGTACGGCGAGCTGAGCGGGAGGTCGTATCCGTTCAACGTGACCTTCACGTCGGCGAAGCTGTCCTTCCCCGCCGGGCGCACCGCGCCGGCCAGGGCGAGCGGCGCGCCATCGACCCGCGCAGTGAGGTCCATCCGCGCCGTCGACGGCTTGGGCGAGGTGAGGTTCTGCACCCGCCCTGTGATGCGCTGCAGCGACAGGGCTGCCGGCGGCGCGACCCGGCGGTCCAGCACGTCGATGCGCAGCTCCTCGAGCCGGACGAGCCCGACGCGCACGGCGAACGGCCGCTCCGGGGCCGCTTCGGCCGCGGTCGGCGCCGGCCCCAGCTGCGGGGCCTCGGGCGCGGGCCGCAAAAGCTTGCCGAGGTTCGAGTTGCCCTTCTCGTCCAGCTCCAACCGCAGGCGCGCCTTGGACAGCGCGACCGTGCCGAGGTCGGCCGAGCCCGGGCGCTTGGCGTACTTCAGCTTCTCCAGGAGGAGGCGGTCGAACGCGACCAGGGCCGCGCCAGCGGCGTCATCGAGGCGCAGGCCGCTCACCTCCACGTCGGCATCCGCCGAAACGTCCTCGCCCGCGAGCGAGATAGTTGATTTGAGGTCCAACAGACCGGCGGCCAGGGTCGCGTTCACTACCGAGGCCGCCGCGTAGGGCCAAAACGCAGGGAGCGGCAGCGCCTGGGTCTGAACGGCCAGCGTCGCGCGCAAAGGCTCGACCGACACTGGACCCGACGCCGAGAGCTCACCCCCTTCGACCTTGGAGGAGACGCGGACGGCAAACGGCTTGGCGAGCGGGAGCGCGAGGTCTCGCAGCTCGATCGCGAGGTCGTCCAAGGCGAGGGTGGCCGGCGTCTCGAGCGCGCGATCGTCCCAGCGGACGGAGAAGCGCTCGAGCGCGAATGAAGGCAGCGTGACGCGCCACGGGCCTGTGGCCGGACTCTGCGACGGCGAGGGCGCCGGTGCCGCGGCAGGAGCCTGAGGCGAGCGGCGCCCCGGCGGGCCGGCGAGCTCGGCGAGCTCCAGCGCGCCGCCCGGCAGGCGGCGGGCGGTGACGGCCCCTCCGGCGAGGTGGATTGCGGCGAGCGCAACCGTCTTCTTCAGAGTGTCGATGCGCTCGGCCGCGACCTCGATGGTCTCGATCTGGATGCGTGGCGCGGGGTCGCGCGGGGCGGAGACTGAAAGACCCGCGAGCGCGACCTTCGTCCCTTCCAAGACGAGCCCCACGCCGGCGGCCGCGGAGTCGAGGGCATAGCGGGAGGTGATGGTCGCCTTGCCGCCGGTGAGACGGAGCTGGGTGGCGCCCGCGAGGTACGGCTCGAAGCTCGCCAGGTCGAGTCCGTCGACGAGCAGCTCGCCTTTGGAGTGCAGCGGGCTGGCGGAGAAGTCGCCCTTCCACCCCAGGCGCGTGTCGCCCAGGCGCGCATTGAACGTGTACGGGCTGTCCTTGCCGGCCTCGGTGGTGAAGCCGGAGAGCTCGAGAACGAGCGGCTTGAGCTCCGCGCGGAAGGGCTCAGGGCGCGAAAGGTCGAAGAAGCGCACCTCGCCTTCCGCAATGGAAAGGTGGGCGACGCGCACCACGCGAGGCTTCTGGGGCTCTGCGGGCGGCGTGGCGGCTGGGTCGGGCTTCGGCGGGAGCAGGTCGGCGATGCTCAGGGAGCCGTCTTTCAGGAGCCCCAGGCCGACCACGGGTCGGACGAGGCGGATCTCGTCGAAGCCGATGATGCCGCGCACGAGGTCGGTGCCGGCGGCGTCGACGAGGAGCTCGTCGAAGGCGAAAAGCGGGCTGCCGTCGCGCTCGGTGACGGCCAGGCCGCGAACGCGCACCGCGAGCGTCACGGGGTTGAACCGGATGGAGTCGATGGCCACCGCGCGGTGGAGCAACGGCGGTAGGCGCTTGAGGAGCTGCCAGCGGGCGATGGGCCCGACCGCTATGGCGCCGAAGAGGAGGTAGAAGGCGGCGAGCGACAGCGGGATCCATACGCGCTTCCTGCGGAGCCGCCTCATGAGGACCTAACCCGGCCGAGCCGGAGCCAAAGAGGGTTGCCTTGGGATCCAGGCTCCAGACCCCAGGCTTCAGGAACTGCATTCCCTGGAGCCGAGGGGCTGGAGCCTTTGCCAGCCTGCACAAGAGTTCGCGCCGAAGGGACTATATAGCGCGTGGACGCGGGGCCGAGCTTCGGAATCCCGGGAGCGCGCGAAGGCTGCACACCCGAGCACTTGAGCGAGGAGGCGCACGGCTACGCGCCGGGCCGATGCTCTCCGTCCTCGAAGCCAGCGCGCCGCGAGCCTGAATCGAGATCAGTGCGGTCTCAAGGGCTCGCGCTCCTCGGAAGTGCCATGGAGCGCGTCCTGTGCCCCTGGCGCGCGGGGGCGCTGCTGCCCTGCGACGCGGACGAGCGCCACCAGGAGGGTGACGGCGCAAGGGCCGACGATGAGCCCGAGGCCGCCAAAAGCGAGCACGCCGCCGACCATGGAGAAGAACAGCACCGAGCCGCTCATTCCCGCGCCACCCCGGGCCACGAGCGGCTTGACGAAATGATCCACCATTCCCGTGACGAGCAGCGTCCACGCGAGCAGGAACCCGCCCGCTGCGAAATGCCCCATGATGAGGAGCACCGCTGCCGCGGGCACGCCTACCACCGCGGAGCCCACCGCCGGAATGAACGCGGCAAAGAACGTGAGGGCCCCGAAGACGAGCGACGCAGGCACCCGGGCGATGGCGAAGCCGCCCGCGGCGACCAAGGCCTGGACCGCGGCGCTGATCACGGTCGACGCCAATACCGAAACCATGGTGCGCCGGACCGCACCGACCAGCTCGTCGGTGAGCCCCGCGCCCACCGGCGAGACGCTGCGCAGCCATCCCAAGAGCGACGGGCCGTCGACGAGCAGGAAAAAGAGCGCGATCAGCATCATCGCCAAGTGAAAGATGATCGTGCTGGTGCTCGACAGGGCATTGCCGAGCGCAGCCGCGGCAACCAGGCTTTTGCCGGCGAGCCTCGATGCGTACTCGCCGAGCGAGCTCGGCAGCCGCGCGAGCTGTTCGCGAATGAAGGGCTGGAAGCGCGCGGGCGCGCCCTCGAACAGCCCCTCGACGCCCTTGGACTGGATCAGCGCCTCCGCGTCATGGCCGAGCTGGATCGCCTGGGCGACGAGGTAGGTGGCGAGCAAGCCCAGCGGCACCAGCGCCAGGAGCAGCAGGGCGGCGAGCAACAGGCCCGCCGCTCGGCGACGGCCGTGCAGCGCGCGCGCCAGCCGAGCCTCCGGGCCCGCGAGCGCGCCGGCCAGCACCGTCGCCAGCACAAGCGGCTTCCAGAGCGGGGCGATGACCGCTCCGAGCAACAGGAGGGTCGCCGCGAGCAGAAGAGCGAGCGTCGCCCGGCCGGACCGCGAAAGCGCGGGGGGCATGACACAACGCTGTCGAGTGACGGCGCCAGCGGCAGCGACTCCGGGGTGCCGGCCTCAAAGAGGGGAACGGGGCGTTCTGCCCGCGGCCTCGCTGCTCGGCGGTCGGCCCGGGCGCCCGATGCTTGCTCCGTCCGCCGCGGCCTTACCTCTGCCAGTTCAATTCGTCGGCGCCTGGACCTCGACGGCGAGATCGTCTCCGGTCCTCGGGCCATCGAGACGAGGCACCAGATGGACCACCTTCTGGTCGGACACGAGGGCAATGGGAAGCCCCGTGCGCGGGTCCTGCGGCGGCTCCATTCCGAGGTCGGCCCACGAGCTCGGCAGTCTGCCTTCTCGGGCGGCCCAAAGGCGCACCCTGAGCTCGAGAGAAAGAATGCTGAGTCGCGCCTGCGACGCTCGCCATCGACGAAGAAAGTTGAGCCAGGTTTCCTTCGAGTCGTCTCCATAAGCCAGCGTGACAGCCCAAGGAGCGTCCCGCTGGATCCGCTCGATGGCGACATCGGCTTGTGGCGGTGGCAAGCGCGAGGCGGCTTTGATTTGCTCGGCCCATCAGGCCGGCCTCCCCGTCATTTACGTCGTAGTGCGCTTTCGAGACGGCTACCCCGAGGTGAGCCCACAGAATGCGCGCTTCGCGGGCCTCAAGCAGTCGGGGCGCCTGCGCGAAGGCACGCCGGGGGCCGAGATCCACTCCCGCGTCGCTCCCAAGCCGGGCGATGTCGTGGTCACCAAGCGCCGCGGCGGAGCCTTCTCGACGACGGACCTTGAAGCGATCTTGCGGGCGAAGAACGTCAACACGCTGGTGCAGGCGGGGATCGCCACGAGCGGCGTGGTGCTGTCGACGGTGCGTTGGGCCGCCGATATGGATTACCAAATCGCGGCAGTCGCTGACGCCTGTGCCGATCGCGATGCGGAGGTCCATCGCGTTTTGACCCAGAAGGTCTTTCCTGGTCAGGCGGCGGTCGTGAGCACGGCCGACGCGGTCAAGGCGATGGGTCAGCGGAAGTAGGGCCCGGCTCCGGGCGCTGAAAACACCGGTGCGGGAGCTCGAGGGCGATCCAGTGCCCGGGCGCTCGACGCCAATCCACCCATCGATTCGGCCCTCGTCGCCGGGGGCCGAATCTGCTTTTCGAAGTGATTTCAGAAAGGCTCTCAGGGATACCGAGGAGGCGCTGCGCGCCAGCGAGCGCCTGTACCGCGCTATCGGCGAGTCGATCGACTACGGCGTCTGGGTCTGCGATCCGGACGGTCGCAACACCTACGCCAGCGAGTCCTTCCTCAAGCTGGTCGGCATGACCCAGGAGCAATGCTCGAACTTCGGCTGGGGAGATATTCTGCGCCCCGACGACGCCGAGCGCACCATCGCCGCCTGGAAAGAGTGCGTCCGCGCTGGCGCGGTCTGGGACAGCGAGCATCGCTTCCGCGGCGTCGATGGAAAGTGGCATCCGGTCCTGGCGCGCGGGGTCCCGGTGAGGAACGAGCAGAGGGAGATCACCTGCTGGGCCGGGATCAACCTGGACATCAGCCGCCCGAAGCAGACCGAGAAGCGACTCCGGGAGAACGAGCAACAGCTCCGCGACATCATCGACGGCAGCCCCGCTTCGATTGTGTTCCTCAAGGATCTCGAAGGACGCTTCATTACGATCAACAAGCGCCTGGAGAGCCTACTCGGCATGTCGCGCGAGGAGCTGCGGGGAAAGACGGACTACGAGATCTTTCCGCGGGAGACGGCCGAATACTATCGCGAGCACGACCGGCGAATCGTCGAGACGGGTGAAGCCTTGATGATCGAGGAGGTCGCTGATCTGGAGGACGGCAAGCGGCACACCTTCCTCGCCTCGAAGTTCCCGCTGCGCGATCCCTCCGGGCGGCTCTACGGCGTCGGCGCGGTCTCCCAAGACATCTCCCAGGTCAAGCAGGCCGAGGACGCCCTGCGCGAGGCCAACGCTCGGCTCACCGAGGCCGACGAGCGCAGAAAGGATTTCCTCGGAGTCCTCTCGTACGAGCTTCGCAATCCCCTCACGCCCATCCGCAACAGCCTCTACATCCTCGACCGGGCCGCGCCGGGCGGGGACCAGGATCGCCGGGCGCGCACGGTCATCGACCGGCAGGTGAGCCACCTCGCCCGACTCGTTGACGACCTCCTCGACGTCACGCGGATTAGCCGCGGCAAGGTGCGCCTGCAGCGCACTCGCATGGACCTGACTGAAGCCGCGCGCCGAGCCGTCGAAGACCATCGCTCGCTACTCGAGGACCTCGACGTTCAGGTCCAGCTGCCGAACGAGGCGCTCTGGATCGACGGCGACCCGACCCGACTGGCCCAGGTGATCGGGAACCTCCTCAACAACGCGGCGAAGTTCACGCCCAGGCAAGGGAGGGTCTCGGTGTCGCTGACCCGAATCGAGGGCCGCGCCGTCCTGGAGGTCGCCGACACGGGGCTCGGCATCGCCCCGGAGACACTCGAGAGGCTTTTCGTGCCGTTCGCTCAGGCGGAACAGAGCCTCGACCGGAGTCGAGGCGGGCTGGGGCTGGGATTGGCGCTCGTGAAGGGAATGGTTGAGCTGCACGGCGGCGAGGTGAGCGCACAGAGCGGCGGGCCCGGGAAAGGCGCGCGCTTCACCATCAGGCTCCCGCTCGACCTGCGAGGGGGGGCGCGCTGGAAATAGTGCACCTTCGCTTCGAGGTGTTGCGGGGGCCCGATGCGGGTCCAATCGCGTGAATCGTCTCGACGCTTCAACGCCGGAAATTGCGCTTGGTCTCCGTCGCCGGGCAATCCGCGCGCGGCCTCGACTCTCGGAGGCCACAGACCTCAGGGCCTGGGGGCTAGGAAAGAGGTCTTTACTTTCGCGCGTTCACAGGCAAGATGTCTTTACTAGGCAATGGCGCGGACCACCGGCACATACGACCGCAAGACCGTCGGCGGTAAAGAGGTAGCGGCGTTCCTTCCGCACCCCCTTCCGCCTGCTGACCCACCGCTCGAGCTTGACGCCCACGCGCGTGAGCTGCTCCGTACGGCTGAGCACGCATTGTCTCGCCTGGAGCTCGCCAGCGAGATGGTGCCTTCGGTCGAGTGGTTCATCTACGCCTTCGTCCGCAAGGAGGCCGTGGTCTCCTCCCAGATTGAGGGGACCCAGGCGACGCTCGTCGATCTTCTCAACTACGAGGCGGGCGCCCAACCGGAGCCGCAGCGCGAGGTGGAGGTCCAGGAGGTCTGCAACTACTTGGAGGCTCTGGCCTTCGCGCGCAAGCAGCTCAGCCGCAAGGATGGCCTGCCGCTTTCAATCCGCCTCCTCAACGAAACGCACCGACGCCTGATGAAGGGAGTGCGCGGCGCCGAGAAGGAGCCTGGCGAGATTCGACGCAGCCAGAACTGGATTGGCGGCACGCGCCCAGGCAACGCGGTGTACGTGCCCCCGCCGCCCCAGGAGGTGCCGCGCCTGCTCGGCGAGCTCGAAAAGTACCTCCACGCGACTGACTCACTGCCGCCTTTGGTGCGTGCCGGGCTCGCCCACGTGCAGTTCGAAACCATCCATCCCTACCTCGACGGAAACGGGCGTCTCGGCCGACTGCTCGTCACGCTCCTCCTCGAAGAGTGGAAGCTTCTTCCGCAGCCGCTTTTGTACCTGAGCCTCTACTTCAAGCGGCGCCGAGAGGACTACTACCAGGTCCTCAGCCGCGTCCGAACCGAGGGGGACTGGGAGGGTTGGACGGCGTTCTTCCTTGAAGGGGTGGCGACGATCGCGGAGGAGACCGTCCAGAGCGCTCGCGAGCTGTTCGCGTTGATAGGCCGCGACCGGACGCGTGTTCTCGCCGCTGGAAAGGCCTCGGTCGTTGCGTCACGGCTCTTCGAGGAGCTGCCTCGCCACCCGGTCGTGACGATCACCAGCGTCGTGAGGTTCCTGGAGACCACGAAGCCCACGGCGGCGAAGGCCATCGCGTTGCTCGAAGAGGTCGGCGTCCTCGCTGAGACGACGGGCCGCAAGCGCAATCGGACCTTCAGCTACGCGAAGTACCTCGACCACTTGCGGGTGGGCACCGAGCTCGAGTAGCGACTCGGCGACCCAGGCTCCTCTCGGGGCAATCGGGCAATCAGCCTTCCGTCTCTCGGTCGTCCTTCGGGCGAGGAACTGGCTCGATGTCGTTCGCCTCGAGCCAGTCGCGCGCGGCTTTTTCAAAGCGATGGTTCTTGAGCTCGAACCAGCGCTCCCGCTCGTTCGGATGGTCGAGCAGCACGTCCTTGAAGCGCCTAAACGCACCGCGCCCGTTGAGCGCGACTTCAAGCTTGCCGATGAGGGTTCGGACGCGCACGGTCTTCGACGTGCTGGGTGCCTCCCGACGCTACGGCCGCGCCGGTCGATTGGCAGACACCGGCAAACTGCCGGAGGCAAGACAGCTGCTTGAGGGTGTCCGCGATGCCCTTCGTGGGTGCGCGAGGGTGATGCTCTTCAGCGGCGGCGTGATCGAAATCCACCTGTCGGCGGCCTCGAGATCCACCCGGTCGTTGAGGCGAGGGAGTCGGAGTAGCTCTCAGGGCGAGAAGTATCCGGAGGACCCCTTCGGCGTGACGGTCGAGGGATGCGACCCCGGAAGAAGGTCCGCAGTCGGCGGTGTAGCGAGTGCAGGAGTTGGTACTCCCCCGATCCTCGCGCGGCGGAGACGCAGCATGCATGCAGCGAAGCCTGTCGCCAGGCGAGACGCAAGCGACAGGCGCGCGAACGTCGAGCGAAGGCGCCTGAGGAGTTCCGGAAGGCGGAGCAGGCGCGACAAGCCCGATGCCGGGCCCAGAAGAGAGCCCTGCGATCGGGCGCGGGGCCGCCGGAGGCGGGCGACCAGGGGGGCTCGTTCGGCGCGCGACTCGAGGACGTGCTCGAGCTGGCGCTGGCGACTCCGCGGCCTTCTCGCGCTGCCCTGACCGAGGCGCTGCGTGAGCTGTGCTCGTGCGCACCAGGCGCGGGAGCAGGCCCGTGACCTGTGGAGCGATGTCACGCGCCGGCTTCGGCGGCCAAGTTGGCGCGGCAGCAGGGGAAACCTCGGGGTTTTGCGCAGAGCGGAGCAGTGTCACGCGCATGCTTCGGCGTTCGGCGGCGCCGGCGAGTCGCCGTTTTCCCTCTGAGGAGCCGTCAGGCAGCGGGTGACCGCAGGTACGTGTCACGCGCCGGCTTCGAGCTCTCTCAGAGGGAAAAACGGCCCCTGTCACGCGCCGGGATGGCCAAGGATCTCGGTGAGGGCGCACGGTGGCGCGCATGACGGGCGTGTCGACCGCGAGCACCGAGATGGCGCCGAGCGAGCTGGGCGATTCGCTCTTGGCGGTGCGACTGTGCGCGGGCGAGGCCACGCAGCAGATGCAGCTGTCGCTCTCGAAGCTCGGGCAGCTGACGCCGGTGCAGGCCTTTCGAATGGGCGAGAAGCTGGAGGTCTTCGATGGACTCAAGCGGTTGAGCGCCTCGCGCGAGCTTGGGTGGTCGAAGCTGCGCGTCGAGGTCCACGGCGTCGACTCTGCAGGGGCGAAGGTGCGGCTGTTGCGCTGCAACGCCGGGGCGGGTCTGTGCGAGCTCGAGGAGGGCTGGCTGGTGCGCTCCCTCTATCGCGACGACCACGTGAGCCAGCCGCAGATCGCGATTCTGCTCGGGCGGGACAAGAGCTGGGTGTGTCGGCGTCTGGCTTTGGCAGAGGACCTGTCGGACGAGCTGACGGCGAATGTGCGGCTGGGGCTGTTGTCGGCCACCGCGGTGCGAGAGCTTTCGCGGTTGCCGCGCGGCAACCAGGACGCTGTGGGCCTGGTGGTAGCCCGACGAGGGCTGACCACGCGGCAGACCGCGCGCCTGGTCGATTCGCTGCTCGCGGCCCAGGAAGCGGAGTGGCCGGCGCTGCTGGAGCGAGCCAGCGCACCCATGGCCGCCGAGTCCCCCAAGGGCAGTGCACCGCGGCGCACGCCCGGCGAGCAGATGGTCGCGGACGCCTGGGCGATGAAGCGCCTCTCGACGCGCCTGCACGCGCGGCTCTTGGAGCGGTCGCTGGCCAGCTTGGGAGCGCCGGCGTGCGAGGTGGTCTCGCGCGAGCTCGTCGAGCTGCGCGGTGCGCTGGCCGCCCTGACCCGGACCCTCGACGCGCGCCTCGGGGCGCCAGGAGCCTCCGATGCTTCCGCTTGACCCGCAGCTGGTCCACGACGTGGTGCAGCTCGACAAGGAGGGGATGACTTGGCGCGCGATCGCGCGGGCCCTGCACATCAGCCGAAACACCGTGCGGCGCATCGTCAAGAGCCACCAGGAGGCGCGCGAAACTGCGCACTCGGCGCTGCCACGGGTGCGCGGCTCGCGCCGCCGCGCCTCGAAGCTCGACCCCTTTCGCAGCCTGATCACCGAGCTGCTCGAGAAGTATCCGGACATCACCGCGCAGCGGGTCTTCGAGCATTTGCGCGACGAGCATGGCTACGCAGGCGGCGACACCATCGTGAAAGTCCTGGTGAGCAACCTGCGCCCGAAGTTGCCGCCCAAGCCGAGCCTCCAGACGCCGCCGCGGGTGCCGGGGGACATGGGCGAGTGCGACTGGTCGCCCTACCCGGTGGAATTCACCCATGCGCCGTCCATGACCCTGCAGGCCTTCGGATACGCACTGCGCTACTCGACCCGGAAGTACTTCGGCTTCTTCGAGAGCAACGGCCTGCACCCTTTGATGGACGGCCACCGCCACGCCTTCGCGCGCTTCCAGGGCGCCGCGCGCCGGTGCACCTACGATAGCCAGAAGCCGGTGGTGCTGCGCTGGGAAGGCAACCAGCCGATCCTCAATCCCCGCTTCGTCGATTTCGCCACCTATTACGAATTCTCCGCCGTCGCCGTGCGCCATGCCCCCAACCGCAAGCCCCGGGTCGAGCGGAGCTTCTGGGAGCTCTCCCTCAGCTTCTTCCGGGGCCGCTCATTCCGCGACCTGGCCGACCTCGAGGCCCAGCTCTCCCGGTGGATGGACACCATCGCCGACCTGCGCCCCATCAAGCGGATGAAGCGGCGCACGCGGATGGAGCTCTTCGCCGAAGAGCAGTCGCTGCTGCGGCCGCTGCCGCGCCACCCCTACGACACCGCGCGGGTGCTCTACAAGCTCTGCAACCTCGAGGGCTTCATGACCTGGGAGACCAATGAATATTCCCTGCCCTATGAATACGTCACCGAGATTCTCCCGGTGCGCATCACCGAGAATGAGCTCTTCGTCTACAAAGCGGACCTGACCTGCCTGGCACGGCACGAGCTCAGGCCTCGCGGCGCGCAGCAGCAGTCGATCCTGCCGGGGCATCGGCCCCCGCGCGCCGAGGGCGGGCCCGACCTCGAGCACCTGCGGCGCGCATTCCAGGATTTTGGGGGGCCCGGAGCGGAGTACCTGGCGGCGCTCGAGCGGCGCGACTCGCGGTCGGCCGGCTACCACGCGCGCAAGGTCCTTTCGCTGCGCGAGGGCTACGACACCGCCGAGCTCTGCAAGGCGCTCTCGCACGCGCTCTGCTTCGGCGCTCTCGAGCACGTCAGCATCGAGAAGATCCTCAACGCCCGCTCCGACCGCCGCCGGCTCGACGAGTACGTCGCCGCGGCCTCGGCCAAGAAGCTCAAGAGCGCCGTCGCCCAGAGCTGCACCGAGCCGCGCGACCTCGCCGAGTACGACGCGCTGCCGTGCCGCGGCACAGTCCCCGAGCCCCAAGGAGAAGCGACATGCGAGCCCCCACCTCCCTCAAAGGCCCCGCCGCCGAAGCCCGGGAGCGCATCGAGCGGCACCTCGACCGACTCGGTCTGAGGGGGCTTTCCATCGATGCCTATCTGGCCTGGGTCAAGGAGCACCAGCCCTCGGACCTGGAAGCCGCCGAGCAGCTGCTCGCTGCGGCGGCCGCCATCAAGCGCGAGCGCAGCATCGAGTGGCGCATCAAGGGCAGCGGCATGAAGGTCCGCAAGACCATGGCGGCCTTCGACTGGGACTTCCAGCCCAAGCTCGATCGCCGCTTCGTCGAGGAGCTCTTCGCGCTCTCCTTCGTCCAGCGGCACGAGGACCTCTTGATCACCGGTAAGAGCGGGACCGGCAAGAGCCACATCCTGCAGGCTCTCGCGGTCCAAGCCTGCGAGCAGGAGTGGATGGTGCGCTACGCCCGGTGCGTCGACCTGGTCGACCACCTCTACGCCGGCCTGGCCGACGGCTCCTACGAGCGGCGGATGAAGAGCTGGTGTCGGCCCACGCTCCTGGTGATCGACGACGTCGGACTGGGCCAGCTCAAGCGCCGCGACGACGAGCCGACCGCGGCCCACATGATCTTCACCCTCTTGGATCGCCGACACGGCAGCGCCAGCACGGCGATCACGTCGAACATCAGGCTCTCCTCATGGGGCAAGTACCTGGGCGACGCTACCCTGGCCGCGGCGGTCCTCGACCGCCTGGCGGCGACCTCCATCCGGATCGACATCGACGGGCCGAGCTTCCGGCAGCACCAGGCGCACCAGCGGGCCAAGGAGCAGGGACACGAGCTCCCGGTGGAGGAACCCCATGATTGAGAGGCCGCCGCTGACGCTCAACCTCCCGCCGCTCGACGGCCCCACCGCGGCTTGGCTGCTCGACCTCTGCGGCCAGCTCCAAGTCGCGCTCTGGCAAGAGTACGGCGACGAGGTCGAGGCCCACTGGACTGCGACCGAGCCCAACCAGCTCCTCTACGGGCCCCTGCAGCCCGCCTCGCGCAAGAGGCGCTGATACCGCGATTCTGCCCGGGCCGCAGGTGTGGCCCTCAGAGCGGGCTCCGCTGGCGAGCGTCCCGCGACCGCGACGGAATGCCTGCGGCCCGGGCGCCCTTCATCACCGCGACAGACTGACCGCCGGAGGCGCCCGACCCGCCTTCGGCGGTCGGCGTTTTGATCCCGCTCCGGAATGGGGCCCGGGCCCTGACGAGTCCAGCGCGGGGACAGCGCCTCGTTTCCGCGATCCGTAGACGGCGGGGACGGCTCGCCCGCCTCCGTATTCGCCCGCACCCTTCTGACGGCCTGCGCCCGCAACCCCGCAACCGAGACTGGATCACCAAAACCGCCGAGAGTGGATCACCTCCACGCCGCCGCCGAAGCACTCGCGCCCCTGGCGAAAGAACGAGTGGGTGCGCGAGGTCACGGTGTTGGCGCGCAAGCACCGGTCGAGTCCGAGTTGCTCGCCGGCGTGGCCGAGAAGAGTCAGCAACACGACGGCGATGGCGATGACCAGGGTCATGCGATCTCGGCGGTCGGGGCGATCGATGCTCACGTACAGAGCGCCAAGGCCGAAGCGCCAGTCCTTTTCGTCCCGGAAGTTCTCCTCGATGGTAAAGCGGCGGCCATAGAGTTTCACGAGCCTGTCGGCGGATTCCTTGATGCTAGTTGCAAGCAACCACTCCTCCTTCATCGCAGCGCGCTTCACGGCGACCACCGCCTCCACCTCGAACTTGTCGCCCGTGACCCTGGCATGGGACAGCAGCAGCGCGCGTCCGTTGCTGGGTACCCATTCGCCGCCACTGCGCGCCGTGCCGGCGGCGTCGCGCACCGTGATGCACTTGCGGAACCGAATGACGAAGTCGAAACCGAGCTCGCCCTTGAGCATGTCGTAGAGCTTGGTATCGCCGAAGCCTCGGTCGGCCAGGATGCGGACCTGCTGGATGGAGTCCGGCAGCAACCGTTTGAAGGTCCGCAGCAAGTCGTCCTCATGCTTGTTTCGCTGCTCCGTCAGCTCCTCCGCGGTGACAGTCTTCCACACCAGCGGCGTTGCTCGACCGTGGCGTGTGACGAGGTTGAGGGCGATGCGGTGTCGCGTGCCGTCGGCATACTCCGTCCAGTCAAGGGAAGCAGTCACTTTCGAGCGGTTGCCGAGAACGAATCTCACGTAGTCCGTTTCGGCATCCTCCAATCGGATCTTCTCATTGCTCAGGAAGCGGTCGAACTGCTTGATGGCGTGCTTGGGGCTGGTGCCTCGGGCGGACGCTTCTGCGCGGCCGATATTTGCGACGCCCGCCAAGGCAGCGTTCGTGACGCCGATGACCGCATGGGCGATCGATTCAATCTGCTTGGCGTGGAGGCAGGACTGCGCGAAGATGCTCTCGACTGCTTGCTCGATGGCTTGGGCGTGCATGTCCGGGACCGTGGTAAGGGGTTAGGTTCGCACCTCCATCTTGCCGCGGTCCCGCCTTTCACCAAAGCAAATCTTGAATGCCGCCGTTGTTGCAAGAATGATGCGAAATCGGGCCGGAAAATGAGGGGATCGGTCAGGTCTGGCCCATCGGTTCCCGCGTCACCACCAGGTTCCCGCGCGAATCATAGGTGTAACGCGTCGTCTCTTGGTCCGGGTTCGTCTCGCTGACCAGGCGCCCGGCCTCGTCATATTCCTTGACTGTGGTTAGATCCTGACCATATGAGTCGAGGCACTTCACATTGAAGTCATCATCCACTGTATAGACCAGCCCTTTCAAGGTGCGTTCTTTCTCTTTGTTTTCCGCAATGCTAGCAAGCGAGCAGTGGAAACATGAGGGTGTCTTCGGCTGAGCCATCCCCTCATATCAGCCCCATTTCGTCGCACCACACTCGCTGATGCGTGAACGCCTGCCAGAAGGATTCCCAAAGTCGTTCCGCGGCGTTCTCGAGTTTTCCGAGGGCACCGCGGAAGTACTCGCGCCCCTGGCGAAAGAACGAGTGGGTGCGCGAGGTCACGGTGTTGGCGCGCAAGCACCGGTCGAGTCCGAGTTGCTCGCCGGCGTGGCCGAGAAGAGTCAGCAACACGACGGCGATGGCGATGACCAGGGTCATGCGATCTCGGCGGTCGGGGCGATCGATGCTCACGTACAGAGCGCCAAGGCCGAAGCGCCAGTCCTTTTCGTCCCGGAAGTTCTCCTCGATGGTAAAGCGGCGGCCATAGAGTTTCACGAGCCTGTCGGCGGATTCCTTGATGCTAGTTGCAAGCAACCACTCCTCCTTCATCGCAGCGCGCTTCACGGCGACCACCGCCTCCACCTCGAACTTGTCGCCCGTGACCCTGGCATGGGACAGCAGCAGCGCGCGTCCGTTGCTGGGTACCCATTCGCCGCCACTGCGCGCCGTGCCGGCGGCGTCGCGCACCGTGATGCACTTGCGGAACCGAATGACGAAGTCGAAACCGAGCTCGCCCTTGAGCATGTCGTAGAGCTTGGTATCGCCGAAGCCTCGGTCGGCCAGGATGCGGACCTGCTGGATGGAGTCCGGCAGCAACCGTTTGAAGGTCCGCAGCAAGTCGTCCTCATGCTTGTTTCGCTGCTCCGTCAGCTCCTCCGCGGTGACAGTCTTCCACACCAGCGGCGTTGCTCGACCGTGGCGTGTGACGAGGTTGAGGGCGATGCGGTGTCGCGTGCCGTCGGCATACTCCGTCCAGTCAAGGGAAGCAGTCACTTTCGAGCGGTTGCCGAGAACGAATCTCACGTAGTCCGTTTCGGCATCCTCCAATCGGATCTTCTCATTGCTCAGGAAGCGGTCGAACTGCTTGATGGCGTGCTTGGGGCTGGTGCCTCGGGCGGACGCTTCTGCGCGGCCGATATTTGCGACGCCCGCCAAGGCAGCGTTCGTGACGCCGATGACCGCATGGGCGATCGATTCAATCTGCTTGGCGTGGAGGCAGGACTGCGCGAAGATGCTCTCGACTGCTTGCTCGATGGCTTGGGCGTGCATGTCCGGGACCGTGGTAAGGGGTTAGGTTCGCACCTCCATCTTGCCGCGGTCCCGCCTTTCACCAAAGCAAATCTTGAATGCCGCCGTTGTTGCAAGAATGATGCGAAATCGGGCCGGAAAATGAGGGGATCGGTCAGTGTCTTCGGTTGAAGGTTCTCGGTTGCCGCGGCTTCTTTGGACCACGTGGATGTCGACGGAACTTCAGCAAGTCAACTTCTCCAGCGAGGTCGACAAGCACCTTGGCGACCTCGCTGGTTGGGGCTGCCTGGAATACTCGCCACGCTTTGGGCGGGATCGCGATCTCCATGCCTCGCCGGGTGCCGGCGATTTCGTCGGCCAGGTAATAGGCCGATACCTCTTCTTGGATCTTTTCGGCTCCGTGCTCGGCGCGCAAGGCGGCCTTGATGACCGAGATAACGTTGTAGGCGACCAAGGCCACACAGAACGCGAAGAGCGCTGCCTTCGGATAGCCCAACGTATTGAGCTCGCCTTCCAGGGTTGCCTCCAGCTCCTGAAATGCCAACTCGATGCCCCACCGCTTTCGGTAGACAGCGCCGACGGTTGTGCCGAGAGTATCTGGTGGGAGATTCGTCAGGATGTGAAGTTCCCGGTCGCCATCACGCGTCGCCTTCTGAAGCTTCAGGGTAATACGGCGGGCGAGGAGCGAGTTCCCGGTGTCATCCCTCAGCTTCACCTCCTGTTCCCAAACCTCGGCGCCATCGATGGTGCCGCAGCGACGAAGACGGCCGATCGGTTTCCACGGCACATTGATGCGGTGGTGCCTGACGATGAAGAGCCCCTCTCGACGGGCAATGCCGAAGAGCAGGGCGCAGGTGCAGAAGTTGCGGTCAGCGATCCACACGTCCCTCGGCGCGACCTTCGCCAACACCGCTTCAGTGAGCGAGCGCTCCTGGGCGTGGCCATCCTCGCAAGGGATCACATCGGTTACTTGCAGGAGGCGCGGATCCAGCACGACCAATGCAAACCCTGGCAGCGGGCCCGCTGCGGTCTTGCGCAGCTCGGAAATCCGATGCTCCGTGGCCGCCAGGTGATTCCCGTCGAGGATCCGAGCTCGATACCCTGGAAGGAGTTCCGGAAGCGATGCCTTCATGCTTTCGATCAACGGAACAGTGCGACCGGCGACGTGCTTGACCAATGCCGCACCGACCCCCGGCTCGATTCCGTCGACCTTGTTGTACAGCGACTGTACCGAGACCTCAATTCGGCGCCGATTGGCTTGATAGGCGGCGTGAAGCGACGGCCGGATGCGGTGAACCACGAGGCTCATCAAGTCGACGACTGTGGAGAACAGCAGCGTCCGCGTGTATTGCGTTTCAGCGCTCGCGCCAAACACGGCATCAACATCTTCGGAGCGCAGCGCATGCTCGAGTGTCCCACGCGCCATCACGCTAATCGGGCTCTGTTCAATGAACGGAGCGAACACCTTGCCAAGAATCATGCGTTGGCCTTTCGACGGGCGCCCCGGTTTGGACGCGCCCAGGAGAGGCCAGATCCATGGCAGATTCTCAGGACCCGCACAATAGAGTCGAAATCCCGCAGCAACACCAACTACTTACGACCTTTAAAGGGCTGCTGTATAGACCTGAACCAGCCCCGAGTGGATCTTCGTGTTTCGACCCATCTTGTCGTATTCGTAGGTCGTCACGTGCTGGTCCGCGTCCTGGAGCCCCACCTGGTCCCCGAATATGTCGTATCTGTGGACTACCGTTTTGCCGTCAGCATGGATTTCCTCACTCAGCAGGCCGCCCGCATCCCAGGTCTGGCCATTGACGTTCCCCCTGGCGTCTCGCACCGCTACCTGACGTCCCAAGGCATCGTAATAGGTCTGGGTCGTCGGGCTGGTGTTCTCGATGCTCCCGTCCGGCTCGCGCACCGCGACCTGCGGCTGAACCTCCGTGACCACTTGGTTGTTGGCGTTGTAGCGGAAGGTGGTGATCCAGTCCGCATTCCGGACATCGCTCTGCGTGAGCACGTTTCCCCAGCGGTCGAAGGTCTGAAAGATCACCGGGCGAGAATCAGGCCAGTCGTCTCCCGGATTCCAAACATCCCCTCGCGTGGGGAGCGTCTCTTTCAGCACTCGACCGAGCAGATCGAGCTCGTTATCGGTTCGGCGAAGCAACGACGGGTCGAGCTGGTCGACCTGCTGCGCGCTCCCAAACGCGCCAAGGTTCACGCCTGGGTCGGAGGTTCCTGCGCTTCCAGCACTGGTGATGAGCGATGTCTGGCGCCCGAGTTGGTCGAACAAGTTGACCTTGACGTTGCCGTCGCCGCTGTTGGTCCGCCAAAGCCGCCCCGCCTGATCGTAGTCGAAGTACTCCGTGTTGCTTTCCGGGGCGCCGTTACCTGTGGTGCACCGTTTTACCATCTCGCCGTAGGCGTTATATTCCATCACCGTTCGGATTGAGCCGGCAGCCGACTGATCGACGATGCTCACCTGGCCCGTGTCGTCCAGCATGCTCGTGCTCGCTGGCGTAATAATTGCGGTCTGCTGCCCCAGCGCATCGTATTCGAAGTATGTGTAGAGGGTGTGCTGCAACCGCTGTCCAGCGATTCCATCATCGCTCGTCACGGTCCTCCACTGATGGGCCAGACGCCCCGCTGCATCATAGGAGTGGAAGCTGCTGTTCCCTTCCGCGTCGGTCGTCTGCTTCACATGCCCGAGGGCATCGTACGCGCTGAGTGTCTCTCGGTCGTCCTTGCCCACGGGGTAGGCAACAAACCCGTCCTCGCCTGCATGGGCGGCCCCGTGCGCAAATTCGATCTGCGCAACCACGTTACCGTAGGCGTCGCGCTTGAACAGCGTCAACGTTCTGAACTCCTGCGGAAAGTCGGACGACTCGTGGTACCCCGTCGGTGCTGACACAGCCGTGGTGCGACCGAGCGCGTCGTAATAGTAGTACGTGACGTGCTGTAAGGCATCGGTGGTACTTGTCAGATTTCCGACAGCATTGTAACCATAGCGAGTGGTCAGGTCGCCATGCGTGCTGCTGCCATCCGACTCGTCGCTGTACTCCACATTGACGCGAGTCTCGCTGACCTTTCGATTGAGCTTATCGTAGGCCCAGCCGGTTGTTCGATCATCCTCACTGCCCTGCGGCACCGCGAAGCCTCGTGCAGCGGTCCAAAACGCGCTGGGATTTGCGTACTCAACGCGCTTGGTCACATTCCCGGCTGCATCGTAGTCTTGAGTACTAACGAAACCCATCGCGTCGATGGTGGCGACCTCCTGGCCCCGCCGATCGAAGTAGTGGGTTGTCGTCGCCCAGGTGTCTGTGGTCTGGTCCTCGAGCGACTTGACCTCGACGGCCTGCCCAAAGGCGTCATAGGTATACTCGACCACAGCCGCTCCGAAGTAGCTCTGGCCCATTCCGTTGCACACCCACACCGTTGGCTGGGTAACCTTCACCGCACGGCCGAGCAGATCGTACTCAGTCGTAATCACACGTGCGTCCGACTCCTTGAGCATCTGAGCCACAGTGGACGCGTCGGGCTCCGTGGTCCCATATGCTTTCACGTCAACCGCTTGGGCGTAACGCTTGAGGGCTGTCACATCTCCGAAAGTGTCGCGCTCGTATTTGGTCACGTAACCAGCCGCGTCCTCCGTTGTAGCCAAACGCCTCTGCCTGCCCGAGCGCGTCGACGTCGCCGACCACATTCCCCATCGCGTCGTACGCGAAGGACTCGGTCTGGTCGGCAGAACTCGCGACGACCGCGTTCGCTATTTGGCTGCCGGTCGCGCCGGGGGCGAGGCCGGAGGTCGCCTTCGCGTAGAGCGTGTGCGAAGTGGCGCGCCCAGTCCCGTCGTAGCTCGTCTGCTGCACATAGCCGAGCGCGTCGACCGCGTACACCAGCCGCCCCGCCCCGTCGTAGGCGTTGAGCGTGGTCCGATCCGCCGCATTTGCCGCGGGCCGCCCAGTCACCACCCCGCTGGCATCCACGACCGGCGCGCTCCCCGCCGCGATGGTCTGAGCGTAGGCAGTGCTGGCGATGAGGTGCCCGACTCCGTCATAGCGGTATTCAGTGACAGCGCCCCCGGCATCGACGCCGAACACCTGCCGGTTCACCGAGTCGTACACGGAGCTGGTGACGCGCCGCTCGCCGGAGAGCGCACCCGCGGCCCCCAGCGCCGAGGCGATCGCCTCCACGCCGGGCGCCGCCGCGCTCGCCGTCGGGGCCGGGATCCGGGTCGCAAACGCGATCCGCTGCACCACGTTACCGTTCTGGTCGTAGACGTGCTGCATTACCCCGCCGAGCGCGTCGACGGAGTAGACGAGCCGGCTCGCGTGGTCGAACGCGTTGACGTTCACCCGGTCGGCGCCGCTCGCCACTACCTGCCTCGGATCCACGCCTGCGCCGACCGTGTTGGAGTAGGCGATCTCCTTGACCAGGTTGCCGTCGTTGTCGAATACCTGCTGGGTGACCGCGCCCGTCCCATCGACGCTCCAAGTGAGGCGGTTTGCGGCGTCATAAACACGCCGGATGTGCGCGTCGTGCGCGGCATCGGCGATGCTCGAGACCGCGGCGGATAGGCCCGCCGCGGAGATCGACGTGCCAGCCGGCAGGCGTTGCGCGTACGCCACCCGCTCCACCACGTTCCCGTTCCCGTCGTACTTCTGCGCCACCACCGCGCCGGTGCCGTCCACGGTGAAGATCGCGCGATTGAGCGCGTCGTAGACCGTGCGCACGTCCAGGTCGTGCGCCGCGTCCTCTACGACCTTCGGCGCCGTCCCCGGGTCCCAGCTCCCGAGCGCGATTCGGTTGGCGTAGGTTCTCCGCTCAATCACATTTCCGTTTCCGTCATAGACGAGCCGGGTCACACCGCCCTCACCATCGACGGTATAGGTGAGCCGTCCGTCCCGATCGTAGACGTTCCGGACAACCGCATCGGGCTGCCCCGGAGCGGCCGCGCGAAAGCGCGCGTCGATCTCCGATGCGCGGACTGCCTTGCCCAGCCCCGACAGTCTGATCGGCGCGCTATACGCCGTCGTGCGCACCGTTCGACCTTCTGCGTCGTACTCGATCTTCTGGACGCCGCCCGCCGCGTCCACCGTGTAGATGAGCCGGTTGTCGGCGTCGTACACGTACCGCGTCACCTGACCATTCGCGTCGGTGCCGCTCACCACGTTCCCGTTCGCGTCGTACTCGAACTTCTGCGTCAGCGCGAGCCCGTTCGGATCTACCACGGTCTTCGTCCGCCGGCCCAAGGCGTCATAGACGTTCTGCGTGACCGTCCCGCCGGGGCTCGTCACGGTGAGGATCCGGCCGCGCGCGTCGTACGCGTAGCGCGTGACCAGGTTCAGGCCGCTCGGATCGACGGCCTGGGTGACCACCTCGCCCTTGGCGTCATAGGTGGTCTCGGTCACGACGCCGTTCGCGTCGGTCGTGCGAACAGCGTCGCCGAACGCGCTGTATTCATAGCGCGTCGTGAGCGCGAGCCCCGAGGGGTCGACCGTCCGGGTAAGCAACCGGTTGGCCGCATCATAAACATACGCGACCAGGTTCCCGTTCGCGTCCGTGGTCTGGACGAGCCGATCGGTTGCGTCGTACTTGCTTTGCGTGCTCACCACCGTCGACCCGTCGAGCGGCGTCTCGGTGCGAAGGAGGTTCCCGTCTTGATCGTAGCTGTAGGTGGTCTTGTTGCCATTGCCGTCGACGATGCTGCGCGTCTGCCCGTTGCGCGTGTGGGTCGTCGTGACCTGCACGCCCTCCGGAGTCGTCTGCGTGACGCTGCGGCCGGCTGTGTCGTATTGGTAGCGCGTGCTGTTGCCCAATGCGTCGGTCTGGCTCAGCACGCGGTCGAAGGCGTCGTAGGTGCTCATGCGCTGGGCATTGGTCGGGTCGACCACCTGCACCACCCTCCCCAGCCGATCGTATTGCTCCCGGCTCCCCCCTCCGTTCGCGTCGACCGAGCGCACCAGTCGTCCGAAGGCGTCGTACTCCGCGCTCGTCTGGACGTTCAGGTGGCTGGCGTCGCCTGCGTCGGCGACGCTCGAGGTCTCGAGCCCGCGGCGATCGTAGCTCGCCGTGTCGACCCGTGCCTGCGCCCCGCTCAGCGCCTGCGTTGACCTCACCACTTCACCGAAAGCGTCGTACGCCGACGTGGAAACCGCGCCGAGCGCGTCGGTGGTCTTCACCATCTCGCCGAGCGCGTCGTATGCGTACGCCGTGGTCCGGTTGGACGCCGAGGCCTTCTCCGCCGCCGCGAGCGCAGCCGCCGACGCCTGATTGGATGCGCTCGACAGGACGCCGCCTCCCAGGGCGGCGAGTGCAGCGGCGTCGAGGCGCGTCGCCAGCTGGGTCTTGCTCGTGAGGTGCCCGAGGGTATCGTACTTGAGCTCCGACACCTCGCCCGCGGCATTCACCGTGTACCGCAGCCGCCCCGCATCGTCGTAGAAGAAGGCGGTCCGATTTCCATTTGCATCCGTGCTGCTCGTTTGCCGCCCGGCCGCATCGTAGGTGTAAGTCGTCGCGTATTGCTTCCAGATCGCCTCAATCTGGTCCGTGGTCTGGTTCCCGGTCAGGAGCGCCGCGCCGACCGCCGACAGCTCCGCCGTGACCCTGCCCTGAACGTCGTAGCGCGCGAGCAGCGTGCGCTGATCCTCAGTCCCCTGAGCCACGGTTGACGCCGTACAATTGCCGACCGCGTCGTAGGTGTATGACGTCACCGTGCCTTCCGCGTTGGTCTGCGTCGACAGGCGCCCCAGCGCATCCCAGGTGGTGATGCTGGAATGGTCCTCCTTGTTTGATTTCGGGCGCAGCGCCGCGAGCGTGGAGCTCGCCGTGACCGGCCCGTTCGCCTTGTTCGCGTAGCGGATGGTTTGAGCCACCCGAGCGTTCACGTCGTAGACAATCTCGGTGAGGTAGCCCTCCCCATCCACCTGGGCGACCATCTGCCCGCGGGCGTTGTAGTAGCTGAAGCTGTGAATATCGGCAGGGTCGATTGAGGGGAGCAGCCCAGCCAACGAGTCGCTCGCCCGCGCCGCGGCCAGCTGCCCAGCGATGCTCGCCGCGTCCGTGAAGCCCGGCACCTTCTGCGCGTAGCGGATCGTCTCCACCGGGCGCCCGGTCGCGTCATACCGCGTCTCGGTCAGATACCCTTCGCCGTCGACCACCGCGCGGACCCTGCCGTCCTTGTCGTAGACGGTCGTCGCCGTCCGGTCCGTCGGGTCCCTGGCCACCGTCGTGGTCACCACCCCGGCCGTCACCTGTTCGAGCACCGCCGCGGACGAGGTGGTCGCGTTGTTCGCGTCCCCTGCGTACACCGCCACGATCGAGTCCGTGCCCGCGGGCAAGTTCACTCGATTGATCGTCAGCGTCGTCACGCCGTTCACGAGCGCCGCGCTGCCCAGGACCGTCGTGCCGCTCACGAACGTTACCTGCCCGGTGGGCTGATTCCCGGTGACGCGCGCGGTGAGCGTCAGGGTATCGCCTTGGGTGACACCTTGTGACGATCTTGTCAGCGTCACGTAGACCGGAGCCGCGAGCACCTCTTCCGTCACTGCCGTGGACGTGCTGCCCCCGTTGCTCGCATCTCCTGAGTACACCGCCGTCAGGCTGTCGAGCCCAGCGGGCAAGCTGCTCACTGTGATCGCCCCGAAGCCGCCGCTAAGCATGGCGCTCCCAAGGACCGTGCTCCCCGAATAGAACGTGACCGTGCCGGTCGGATCGCTCCCCAGCACCCTCGCGGTGAGCAGAACCGGCGCGTTTTGCGCCGCATAGTTGCCAGGGGAGGTCGTCAAAGAAGTGATGGTCGTCGACGGGGTCACCGTCTGCGTGAACTTCAAGACACTCGTCCCATTCTGACTGTCTCCTGAATAGGTGGCAGCGAGCGTCACGGTCCCTACCGGCAAGTCCGCGCCCGCCCACGCGCCAATCTCGGGATAGGCTGACATCACCCGGTCTGGATGAACGAAGCCTGGAATGCTCTGAGAAGTGCGTAGTCCAGAGGTCAGCTGTGCGCTCTCCACGTAGAAGTCGATGTCGCTGGCCGGGCCAAACGGCGCTCCCGTTCGGAAACTTGCACCTGTCACGGAACTGCCGCGCACGCCAATCACGCCATCGGTAATCCCGCTCGCTTCGAGAGCAGCCTGAAGCTCGCCCCTTGCCTGGGCGAACTGTTCAGCGCTTGCGAAGCCACGAGGCACCAATCCCTCTGCGGCCGACCGAAAGAGACCGATCGCCGAGCCCAGTTGCCCGATCCCGCCAATCGCAGAACTGAGTCCATGAGCGAACAGTCGCGTCCAATACTCCCCTTGGGACACACTTTGCGCCACTGCCTGCTCGACTCTCCGCTGCTGAGCCTCCGCTGAAGCCGCACCGGAGAGGCACCCGCCTTGGCAAGGTTCTCGGGTTCGCATATAGGGCCGCAGCATCGATGGCGGGACTGGAATCCCGACGAGCGGAAAGTCCACGTGACCGAAGAAATTCGGTGACCTCAACTCAGTCGGGTTGTCGGGCCTCGAAGCAGGCGAGGGACTGCGCGTTTGCGCCGGGTCCGGCTTGTTCGGCTGCGCAGTCTGCTTCGGCGTCTCCGCGTCCGTCGGGCTCGTCGGAGCGACTTGGGGAGCAATGCTCTTTGCGCCGCTGCTCGCCGCGGGCATTGGCGAGGCGCCCGGCGAGATCGGAGCGGAAACTGGAGCGGGTGGTGGTCCCTGGATCCCTACGCAGTGTCCATCCGAGCAGTTGAGTGCGACAGTGTCATAACCGGTCGGGTCCACCCCGCTCAGCGGGTTGTTCCCGATGTACGAGTACGGGTTGATCGCCTGGCTGTTCGCCGGGTTCGAGATAATCGGGTCGACGCTCAGAAACCTCCCCATCCGGTAGTCGTACACCCGGCCATTCATGTGGATGAGATACACCTCATCCAAATGCTCATGCGTCGTGAAGCCATCATTGGTCGTGAGGCCGACCTCGCTCGCGCGGAGGCGTTCGAACACCGCGCGCGCTGTTGACGATCGCCGTCACGTTCCTCGCGTAGTCGTACCCGTAGGTAGTGGCGATGTCGTGCGCGCCCTTCTGCGCGTCCGTCACCCGCTGCGTCGTCTGGACGAGCTTCCCCGACGTCACAGAAGCGCTCGAGAAATGAAGACGCAAGGACGCCTATCCCTCCTTTCTCGTTTCCCACGGAGAACCGATGCCTTTTCGAACCGCGCAATACCCCAAAGGAAGTCCTGCGAGCTCCACAAGACCTCCATCTAGCTCCAGTATCTCGTCGAGCCGGACGAGCTGCAGAACCGACGAGTCGAAGTCATCATTTCCGCAATGAAACTGCCAAGATATTTCTCCTTCTGAGTCGAGATCATGCGAAACATAGAGAACAGGCATCCCTCTCTGTGTTACATGAGTCGTGGTCACCACTGGCGCGTCTGGAGAAACGTCAAAGTTCAAACCAGGAGGCTTCATTTGTCCCATTTTGCTCTATTCTCCTCTCTCGAGATAAGCCTGAGGTTCTTCATGGCCCTTGTCCCACCTCTATTCACCGGCGTCACGTGATCTACCTGTGTTTCGTGTTTTGGCGGCGTGACCCCCTTCGCTGACTTGGCTGAGTCTACAATGGTCTTTCCAGACTGGTCGCTTCGAAGCACACCATCATTTTGCGCCCGGTTGGTAGCCTTCATCTCGCTCACTTGTCGCGCGGTGGGCTTTATGGTAGCTCCGACATTCTTCGGATCGCGAATCTCGGAATAGTCGGTCGGCCCCTTCCAATCCCTCCGCGCAGCCGCCTCGGCTTGCTCAGCAGCTCGCTCCCAAAATTCCGCCTCCTTCTCCGTTCTCGGGCCGGGCTCTCGAATCTCGGCCGTGCTACCGCCAACCTTCTGTATTCGCTCCATCGCCGCACGCACCCGGCCTGCCGCAATAATCTCATCTACCCTCTCCGGAGGGGCCCCCGATTCTTCTCGGCGCGCCTCCGCTTCGCCGCCCGGCCTGTTCTCCCACGGGACATATTCGAAATCCACTATGGGCGGTCCCACTTGCGCATACAGAACCCGTCCGCTCCCACGCTCACTTTCGACTCCGACTCCCGCGGTCTGCCCAGCATCTTGCTGAGCGACCTGCTGTGGACTCTGCTGGTCCACAGAACCGGCCTTGGCAACGCTGCCGCTTTGCCCTAACGCCCCGTTGCTGTAGTTGGCGGGGGCGTACAATGCGATCGTTGCGGGCGAGGCATTCACAAATTGAACTTCGCAGGCAGAGAATGCGCCGCAGCCTGTGCCGACGGATTCGTACCCCGTCGGATCCACCCCGCTCAGCGGGTTATTCCCGATGTACGAGTACGGATTGATCGCCTGGCTGTTCGCCGGGCTCGAGATAATCGGATCGACGCTCAGGAACCTCCCCATCCGGTAGTCATACACCCGGCCATTCATATGGATGAGATACACCTCATCCAGATGCTCATGCGTCGTGAACCCATCATTGGTCGTGACGCCGACCTCGCTCGCGTGGAGGCGTTCGAACGCCGCGCCCTGATTCGGCCGCCAGTCATACCCGCGCGGCTTGCCAAACGCGTCGTACCCATGCAAGTCCGTCGCGATCTCGTTCCCCGCATCGTCCGTCACCGCATCGAGCGAGTTGAGCCGGTCCCCGTGCCGATAGCGCACCTCCGCGGGCTTCGAGTCCCGGCGGTAGATGACCACCGACGGACCGACATAGCTGCGCTCCTCGATGGCCCCTCCATCCCAAGCGACCAGCTCGTAGTCCTTGTCCACATAGAACACGGTCCGGGCCCCGTCCGCCGAGCCCGTTTCGTGCTGCGCGTAGCGGGACCCGTCGGGCGAGTAATAGAACTCTGTCGTCACCGCCCCCATCGCCACCCGCACCGGCCGGTCGTTCCGGTCGAAGGTGATCGTCCTCCCGTCGCCCTGCACCAGATTCCCGTTGGAGTCGTAGGTGTAGGTCGCCGTCGTCCCGTCCGTCTTCTGGATCGAGGCCACCGCGTGGGGGCCCGCCAATTCCGCTCCACGTGGGCTCATCCCGTAGGTGTACTCGGAGCCGAAGTCGCTCTTCTGGGTGATGTTCCCCAGGTCGTCGTACGCGTAGCTGTCCGCCTGCAGCGACGCGTCGTCGGTCCACGTCCGCGCGCTGCCCAACAGGCGCTGCAGGTCGTCGGAGGAGTAGCTCTCCGTGGCCGCCACCGCGACCGGCGCGCCGCTCGTGCAATCTGGGAACCCGCTCGCCGCGTCTCGCCGGTAATACGTCTTCTGCTGCGACGCGAGGTTCAGGAACTGGTCGTACTGGTAGCGCATCTGCCGCACGAGCATCAGCGGGGTCCGCGCCGTGCCGCTCGCCGTCTTGCACGTTGCGGCCGTGCCTGGCGGACGCGTGCTCGAGGCCCAGGTCGACAGCCCCGTCGACGCGTCGTACTGCGCCGTCTCGACGATGTGGTTCCCCAAGGTCTGGTCCGTCACCTGGCCGCGCACCGACATCGCGTTCACCCTGCGGTACAGAGTACCTCGCGACCCGTCTGCCAGCAGCCCGACCTCGCCGAGCGCGTAGCCCCGGTCGTCGTAGTCGAAGCCGACGAGTTGTCCGCTGGAGTACGGGCCCCGGAGGGCGTACGTACTTACCAGCGACCAGCATCAAAGAATCCCTCAGAAGCAAGCGTCCGTGCTGCCGCTTCCATGCTTGCCAATGTCACCTCAGGAACGACAATAAGACCCGGCTCCGTGAAGAAGCGCCGACCAGCAGCGCATTCGTCCTCAAGAGTTTGAGATAGCCGGGTAACGTCATAGAAAGTCACGGGGTGACGGGAACCATCTTGTAGAATCACCCAGACCTGGCTCCGATACCCTCGATCCAAAGCTTCGCTTTGATCGCGTTCATCAAACCCGCCCTCGAATTCGAGAAGTTTAAGCACGCGAGACATCGGTGGCTCCTTCATTATCAATGAAACCGCACTTGATTGAGCAGTCCTTGGAACCGCTCAGGCGTCATCGATTGACGTGGCGTAATCTCAAAATGACTGAGCTGTTGAATAAGGGATTATGTATAGCGGATTAGAGCCTCGCTGAATAATTTGCAGCTCATCGGGCAGGCTCTTTATCTGTTGCGCGCCACCAAATCTCTCCAGACCGGCCGGATTTGTATTGACCGATACACCGTGTGTTGGTTTCACTAGGCCGTTGGCATTAAGACGAACTTCATTCGGCTTCACTGTCATGTTGGTCCCGCCGCGATAGACGGGGGTAGTCGAAGGATTCAATCCGCCCCCTGCGGCCCCTACAGGCGCACCAGCACCGCCCTGCGAAACGCCGTCGGCATCGCCGCCGGAATTCCTCATGGCGCTTACCTGAATCTTCTGGGCCGCCTCAACATTGAACGTCCCGCCCGCAACCAGCACGCCCCCAACAGCAACCAGAACCCCGGCCGGAACCTCAAGGAGAGCAGCGCCACCCTCTGTCGGGAGCGCCAGCTTCAACCCAAGTCCCCCCAGAGCAAGCCCAGCCCCGGACATTCCACCGCCAACGGTCGCTGCCGCGCCACCACCGATTTCGAGCCCTATTTTGCGGCCCAGATCAAAGTCCCCATCGACACTTGGCGGGTTGTATGCCCCCGCAAACGGCACAAGTCCCTGCATGGTTCCGATGCCGAGGCCCGCCCCAAGTTTGGCCATGTCTGGAAGCGACGAGAGGAACCTCTGGCCTTCCCAGGCGACCAGTCCGATGACAATGTTTTTTGCATTTTGCGACGGGCTCTGACCGTCCGCGAGAGGCGCCGAGGGGGCCTTTGCTCCTTGCCCGGCCGCGCCGCTTGTCGACTGTCTCTGGCTGCCGAAGCCCGGCAAGGCGGGGTCGCCATTGATGGTGAGATTCCCGATCGTATCCGCCCCACAGACGTGGGTACCGGTCTGCGCAGCCTCTTCGCAGTACCCCGTCGGGTCCACCCCGCTCAACGGATTGTTCCCGATGTACGAGTACGGGTTGATCGCCTGGCTGTTCGCCGGGTTCGAGATAATCGGGTCGACGCTCAGAAACCGCCCCATCCGGTAGTCATACACCCGGCCATTCATATGGATGAGATACACCTCATCCAGATGCTCATGCGTCGTGAACCCATCATTGGTCGTGACGCCGACCTCGCTCGCGTGGAGGCGTTCGAACGCCGCGCCCGGATTCGGCCGCCAATCATAGCCGCGCGGCTTGCCAAACGCGTCGTACCCATGCAAGTCCGTCGCGATCTCGTTCCCCGCGGCGTCCGTCACCGCATCGAGCGAGTTGAGCCGGTCCCCGTGCCGATAGCGCACCTCCGCCGGCTTCGAGTCCCGGCGGTAGATGACCACCGACGAACCGACATAGCTCCGCTCCTCGATGGCCCCTCCATCCCAAGCGACCAGCTCGTAGTCCTTGTCCACATAGAACACGGTCCGGGCCCCGTCCGCCGAGCCCGTTTCGTGCTGCGCATATCGGGACCCGTCGGGCGAGTAATAGAACTCCGTCGTCACTGCCCCCATCGTCACCCGCACCGGCTGGTCGTTCCGGTCGAAGGTGATCGTCCTCCCGTCGCCCCGCACCAGATTCCCGTTGGAGTCGTAGGTGTAGGTCGCCGTCGTCCCGTCCGTCTTCTGAATCGAGGCCACTGCGTGGGGGCCCGCCAATTCCGCTCCACGTGGGCTCATCCCGTAGGTGTACACGGAGCCGAAGTCGCTCTTCTGGGTGATGTTCCCCAGGTCGTCGTAGGCGTAGCTGTCCGCCTGCAGCGAAGCGTCGTCGGTCCACGTCCGCGCGCTGCCCAACAGGCGCTGCAGGTCGTCGTAGGAGTAGCTCTCCGTGGCCGCCACCGCGACCGGCCCGCCGCTCGTGCAATCTGGGAACCCGCTCGCCGCGTCTCGCCGGTAATACGTCTTCTGCTGCGACGCGAGGTTCAGGAACTGGTCGTACTGGTAGCGCATCTGCCGCACGAGCATCAGCGGCGTCTGCACCGTGCCGCTCGCCGTCTTGCACGTTGCGGCCGTGCCTGGCGGCCGCGTGCTCGAGGCCCAGGTCGACAGCCCCGTCGACGCGTCGTACTGCGCCGTCTCGACGATGTCGTTCCCCAAGGTCTGGTCCGTCACCTGGCCGCGCACCGACATCGCGTTCACCTGCGGTACAGAGTACCTCGCGACCCGTCTGCCAGCAGCCCGATCTCGCCGAGCGCGTAGCCCCGGTCGTCGTAGTCGAAGCCCACCAGTTGCCCGCTGGGGTAGCTCCTCGCCTTTACCCGCCCGTAGCTCTGGTCGTACCCGTACCCCACCGCGAAGTCCCTCGCGGCCGCGTTTCCAACTGGCGGCATGTGGATCGCCACCTTCGTCGGCCTCAGCAGGGCATCGTACTGGTAGCCCTCCGAGTACGCGTCCGCGTTCACCGTACCGCCCGTCACCGTGCTCAGGGTTCCATACCGGCCGTTCTGGTCGTAGACCCAGCTCGCCACCACCACCTTCGCTGTGTCGGCCGCCCCCTGCGCTCCTCGCAGGACCGGCCGGCCGATGGCGTCGTATTTGTACCCAGTCCAGGCATTGCGAGCGTCCGTCTGGTCCGTGAGCCGCCCCAGGCCGTCCCAGACGTAGGTCCACTGCCCGCGATCTGGGTCCGCGACGTTCAGCTTTCGACTCAGGTCGTCATAGCTCGCCACGATATGATTATCGGCATTGTCAATAATTTCCGTTACGTCCCCTGCCGAATCGTACTTGTAATTCGTGACGATGTTGTGCGTTCCCTTCCGGGCATCCGTCACCTGCTGCGTGGTTTGGACGAGCTTGCCGCGGCTGTCGTTGGTCCGCGACATCACGATCGCGCCGCCCTTGAAGAGCCCGCCGCCCTTCGCGCTCGCCTTCGCCGCGGCAACCATTGTGGTGAAGCCGAGATAGCTATACATCGTCTCGAGCTTCGGGTCGCCCTCACCCGGAGCGAACAGATCCCCTGAGCTCCGCAAGACGGTCTTCCTCTCCACCCGGCCGAGCGCATCCATGCCGGAATACTCCGTGTAAAAAGGAGCCGTGCCAGCCTGGTTCCAGGGTACATATTCTCGGATCTTCGTTCCGCGCTCGTTGTAATCGACCCGCGTCGTGACCGGCGCGCCGTCAAATCCCTCGATGATCACCGCGACCACGCGCCCCAAGAGGTCCATGCAGTCCGTCTTCGTCGGAACGCCGGCCTGGATCACCTGCCGCTTGAAAACCGCCGGATTCACGGCATCAGCGCCGCTCGGGCAGCCGTCGGCCGGCAGTATCCGTTGGAAGGCCACCTGCTCCCCGGTCACCTGCGCCGACAGAATGCGCCCGAGCGCGTCATAGGTCATCGAGGTCGCGGGCCCATTCTGGACCGCCTGCCGATACGTGGGCTGCCCGGTGGCGGCGTCGACCGCCTGTGTCGAGCGGTGCCCAGCGGGGTTCGTCTCGGTCGCCTGGAAGTACTGGTCCGCCGTGTACGTGTACGAGCTCGTCAGCGTGACCGGCTGCCGAGCATCGTCGAAGACGTCGCGCGCGGTCACCTGCTCGGTCGCGAGATTTCCGGGCGCGCTGGGGTAATATCGGTAGACGGTGTTCCTTTCGGAGACGTTGGGCACATCCGCCTTCGCCTGATTGGCTCCCCTCAGCAGCAGCTCCTCGCTCTGAACTTTTCGGTAAGCCGAGCCGCTTGGGACGTAGGTGTACTTCGCCCGTCGCTCCTTCTCTGGGGCAGAAGGTCTCGGGCAGGTCGCCGGAAGCGAGCCGCTCCAAGCGTAGGCGGTGGTGAAATCGCTGAGCTGGAGCCGCTCCTCCACGCGGCCCAGCCACCACGCGGTCGTGTCGTCGAAGAGCTTACGGACCTCCTCGCTCAGCGTCGTCGCATACGCGTCCTGCACGATCTGGCAGGAGGTGGCGGGCTCCCCGGAGGCCGGGTCCACCTCCGCGATGGACGTCTTCGTCGCCAATGGTGTGGCCGACGCCAGAGGTGGCGTCAGCGCCTGGCCCACCTCGTACCGCTTCTCCACGGTGATGGAAGGGTAGACCAGCCAGGTCGGGAGGGCGCTGCCCGCGGCAGGCGTGCCCGGAGTGCACGCGCCACCGGCCTGTCGATAGCACGCGTACCAACCGTACGTCGTGTCGGTCAGCGGAGCCTCCGTTCCCGGTGAGGCCAATCGTCGCTCGACCACCACCCGCTTCACGCGGTCCGTCAGCGGGAACTCCTGATTGAACTCCGTCGTCGTGCGGACGTTGTTCGCGCTGCAGGTGTTCGCCGGCCCGCAGGCCCCAGCGACCGCCTGGCTCTCGCCGGCCGCCGGCGGCAGGGCCTGCTCCGCGATGACCTTCTTGAACCCCTGAAACCCGCGGCCCCGGACGTTGAGCATCGCGTCCTCGTAGCGGTAGCAGGTCCTGTTGCTGCCCGTCGCGCTCGCCACGCCATTGCTCTCGTCGAAGGAAGAGACGGCCCACATCGAAGAGGTGAAGAACGAGTAGCCCGGCGAGTGGGCGTCCTGCTGGTGGGCCACGTAGAAAGGTTCCGTCGAGGTCGGGTCGCAATCCGAGCTCGTCTGCGAGAGCGGCTGGTGGCCCCAAATCGCGTGCGCCCCGAGACCATTCGTGGCGCCAGTCATGAGGTCCGGCGCTCGCGCCGTGTTCCTCGACACGTACGGCCCCAGCGCCGAGCTCGGCAGATCGGGGTAGAGCGACAAGGGGGGCTGGGTACGCAGGCGGAACCCGACGTCATTCGTCCCGTTTCCGTCGTAGTCATCCGGTTGCAGGAGCGAGTAATTCACCGGCGCCTTGAGGTTCGTGCTCACCTGAAGCAGCTGGTAGCTGCCCGTCCCCGTCTCCATGAATTTGTAGGCCATCCACTCGAACACCGATCGGTCCGTGAGAATCGGTTCGCGGACTCCTGTCGAACTCGCTGCCGCACTCCTCGAGCGGCGCGCCATCGCGGTCCCGGACGGCGGGATTGGCGTCGCACCAGTCGATCACGCGGGTCTCGGGGACCATCAGCTCGTCCTGGCCGTCCTCGTCCACGTCCATCACGAAGACGCGCTTGTCGCCGTGGATGATGGAAACAGGTACCGCTTGGAACATCCCGGCCCGGGAGTGCCTCCGCGGTTGACGTAGATGATGGCCGGGCTCCAGGCGGTCACGATGCCGTTGCTGTCGAACGCGGCCGGCTTCGAGGGCTCGAAGATGTCGAGAAGCCCGTCGCCGTTCACGTCCAGCCATTGGCGCCCCGTGTTTGCCGCGTCAGCGAACGAGCCCGCTGGCCCGCCCAGCTGCTCAAGCGTGTAGCTCGAGTAGCCCTGCCCGAGCCCCTTGAGGAACGAGAATCGTCGGGGTCTGGTGGGAGGTCGCCGAGGATCCGTCGAACATCGTGTCCACCAGCCCGTCGCCGTTGAGGTCGCGCACCAGCTGAGCGATCACCTGACCGCTGGGCGAGGCCGGCGGAACGAGCAAGGAATCCGACGCAAACTCCAGAGCGTCCTTCGAGGTGCGCCGGGCAATCCGCTCTTGGGACGCCGTCGCGTCCCAGTACCGAACGTCGACGAGTCCGTCGCCGTCGTAATCGATGGCGTTCGCCGCAAGGTTGCCGAAGCTCACCGGCAGGTTCGCCGTCTTCACGCTCCAGCCGCTGCAGGTTCCCAGCGTTCCGAAGGCCAGGTATCCGCCGCTCGTCCCCATCAGGTCGACGCGCCCGTCGCCGTCGACGTCTGCCGCGTCCCGCGAGGGCAGCGCGTCCACGAGCGAGGCGAACCCCACGAACAGCGGAAAGCCGTCCAGCACCGTCTGAGAACCGCAAGCGCTGAGGGCGAGCGTGCGCGACGGACCGGTCGACGTGGACTGCGTGTAGATCCAGTCCCGCTTGCCATCGCCGTCGTAGTCGCCCGCGACGGTGACCTGCCAGTCCTGTCCGAGAGACTGCCCCGCGAGCTTCAGG
The DNA here is from genome assembly GCA_963772225.1 of uncultured delta proteobacterium. GTDB lineage: Bacteria > Myxococcota > Myxococcia > Myxococcales > UBA5297 > CAVYWD01. Next base: position 1,215,333 of record CAVYWD010000002.1, read on the forward strand.
TGCTCGAAGGTGAAGTTCGGCGCGTCCTCCTGGTAGGTGAACACGGTGGGCGGGAGCTGCGCTGCTGCGCACGCTGCCCCGGCGCAGAGCGTCGCGTTCGTGAGGAGGGAGCGGTGGGTCGCAGTGCTCTCCATGTAATCGAGCTTGTACCGCCGCACCGCCTGCGAGCCCACCCAGGTCACGATGGCGCCGAGCCGCGCGGTCAGGACGGAGCCGACGCCGGCGTGGAAAGTCGTGCGCTTATCCGGGCGGTCGGAGCTGTACTCGAACGTGACTTGGCGCGCGTCGGGCCCAGTCGTGCACTGTTCACCCAATCGCATGCCGGTGTAGGCGATGCTGTTGAGCACCCACTCCTCGTCCTTCCCGCCGTTCGACGCACTGAAGAGCTTGTAGTTGAAGCTCATGCAGTTGCCCTGGCGGTCGAACCGGCGGACGAGCCGCCAGGCGTCCGGCGCAGGCGCACCGGCGCTGAGATTCTGCCGAGTGGGCGCGAAATACGAGATGAGCCCGGACTTGTGCTCCACTTCGAAGTACGACGACCAGGAGCTCATGTCGCCGCCCTGAAGCGTGACGCGGTCGAACGCGTCGAATCTCCGTCCGGTACTCCGAGCCGGACGCGCCATAGGAGCCGGTTGCCGCGACCAGGCGCTGGCCGTCGAAGCAGAGCCAATCGTCGCTGGTGAGGCGCACCGGCGCGGCCGCGCCATCCTGCTCCAGCGTCCGCGGACAGCGGTAGATGGTGCTCGAGCCCGCGAGCGACCAGCCGACGCCCGCGATTCCGTTGCCGCCCCGGCTCTTGTAGGTGAGCCCCAGAGTGGGCTCCATGCCTGCGCGGCCCGGAGGCACGTCGATGCCGATCTGATACGTCGCCTCTCCGCCGTCGACAGACGCGCGGCCCGCGAGCGTTCCGAGCCACTGCTGCCCAGGAACGGAGGGCGAAACAATGGGGTGGTCGGGCAACGCGTCGCTGAGCTGGAGACTGACCGTCACGCTGACCGGCCCCGCCGGCGGGCCGACGCCAGACGCGTTGCGAGCCGACACCCGATAGGAGTAGACGCCATCGACCAGCTGCTTGTCGTCGTAGCTCGCCACGGCCCCGAGATCGATGGTGGTCCAGGCGCCACCGGCGTAGCTGCGCTCGAGTCGGTACCCGTCGACCGTGTAGCCGCTCGGAGCCGTCCAGCCGATGGTGAAGGCGCCGCTCGTCGTCGTCGCCGTGGAGGCGAAGATGGGCGCCGGTGCCGGCGGGATGAGAAGCACGTTTACGACGAGCTCGGGCGTGAAAAGGCCGCAGCCGCCGCTGTTGCATGCCTGCACGCGGTAGTGATACGAGCCGTCGCGCCGCCCGGACAGGCTCGAGGTCAGGGCCGGGCTGCTTTGGATGAGTACTCCGTTCTCGTACAAGTCGTATCGGCTTACGACGCCCGAGGCCGCGCCCCACCCGAGCGCGAATGCGCCGGTGGTGCTGCTCGACGGCCCGGCGATCGGACCGGGCGCCCCGGGGGCATTCGGCGGGATCGCCACCGCGATATCGAACTCGGCGCCGAAGGCGCCGCAGCTCAGGGCGTTACATGCCTGGACCCTGTAGCGGTAAGTGCCGTCGGTTCGCCCCACCAGCCCTGCAGAGGCGCCAGGGGCGCTGTAGGCCAGGGTCCCGTTCTCGTAGAGATCGTAGCGGCTCACGGTCCCCGAAGCCGCTCCCCAGCTCAACGTGTAGGCGCCTGTCGCGCTCGTCGATGGACCAACCAGGGCTCCGGGCGCGCCCGGCGGAAGAAGCGCGGTGACGTCGAACTCCGGCGTCCGGACACCACAGCCGGCGGCGTTGCAGGCCTGCACCTGGTACCGATAGGTGCCGTCCGGCTTGCCCGTAAAACCGTTCGACAGCGCGGTACCGCTCGCCACCAGCGCGCTGTTCTCGTAGAGGTCGTACCGGCTCACCGCTCCCGCGGCGGCGCCCCAGGTGAGCGACCAGCTCCCGGTCGAGCTGGTCGACGGCCCGGCGATCGCTCCTGGAGCTCCCGGCGGATGCAACACGGAGACCGCTTTCGCCGCCGTGAGACCGCTGCACCCGGAGGCATTGCAAGCCCGCGCTTGATATTGAAAGAGGCCGTCCGTCCTTCCGGCCAGGTCCACCGAAATCGCCGTTCCGCTGTAGGCGAGCGCGCCATTCTCGTAGAGCTCGTACCTGCTCACGCTTCCGGTCGACGCGCCCCAGCCCAGCGCGAACTCTCCGGTGGAGCTGTTCGAGGGCCCGGTGATCGGCCCAGGCGTCCCGGGGACGAAGAGGACGGTCACCGCGAACTGGGCGCTAACAGGGCCGCACCCGGTGACGTTGCAGGCCTGGACCGTGTACCGATTCGTGCCCTCCCCCTTGCCGGTGACAGTCGCCGACAGCGAGGGCCCGCTGTAGACGATGAAGTTGCCGTTCTCGTAAAGGTCGTACCGGCTCACCGTTCCCGACGCCGCGGTCCATGAGAGGGAATAGCTGCTGGAAGAGCTGAGGCTCGGCCCGCTGATTGCGCCTGGCGTGCCTGGAAGCTGATACATACTCACCACGACGTCCGGCGTGAAGTTGCCGCACCCGGCGATGTTGCACGACTGAACTTTGTAACGATAGGAGCCGTCCCCTAGCTTCGGGGTCACCACCTTGGACAGCCCAGTGATGCCACCATAGTAGGAGTCCGGATACTGGGCGGATCCGAAGGCCTCATACAGGCGATACTCGACCGGGAACGCGGAATCGGCATTCGCAGCGCTCCAGCTTAGAACGGTCGTTCCAGGCGTGTCACCAGGACGCTGGCTGATGACGCCAGGTTGATTCGGCTGCCAAGGGCAATAGCTCAACCCAGGCGGAGGTTTTCCGGCACATCCGCCCGGAGAACATTTGTCATTTATCGTACAGTCATTGCCGTCGTCACAGGGACCCTTTCGCCCAGATCTCGACCCATTCGTCTCCTTGGCACTTCCATCCCGAAATACATTGATCGGGATAGGCCGGGGGCTTCGGAAGCGGGCACGGGGAAGAAGTACCATCAGGCTGCGGGGCTGACGACGAGAGCACCTGGCGCAGTCCCCCAGACAGAGCGAGAACGGGGACGGCTACCGCTGCCGTCGCGCCGAGAATCGCACGCAGCGACACCAATTTCGTCGAAAGCATTCTCATTCCGCCCTCCCAGGCGCCGACTACGGCTCTTTGGCCCTCTGCAAAGCACGGCGACTCACTACCGACGACGGCGCCCGTTATGGGCCGCTTTCAAGCGCCAAGGCCGATGTCGAACGGTGAATTGTTGCGATCTTCTAACGAATTCCGATTCGGTCGTCAACCTGGCACTCGAACGCTCGCCTCACTCCGAGAAGATTCGGGCAGGTGCCGTGAGCTGCACTTGGCGAAGCTCTCTCCCTTGCGCCGAGGACGCCGGCGCGGGAAACGCTCCCCGCTCCGAGTCGCCAACCCGGGAGCCGCGCGCCGCGGCGCGCTCACCCGCCTCGAGGTGTCCCCAAGGCCGGGCGACAATCCGCGCGCCATGAGCACGCCCCCGGCGCCCAAGCCGCCCAAGCCCGAATCCCCAGAGCCGGATCCGTCACCGAGGCGCTCCGGACCGACCCGTGGGCTTGCGGATTACCTGCGCCCTTGAGACCCGCGTTCGCCGCGAAGATTCCCAGGTACCGCACCGTGTGTCGCCTTGGCGGAGGAACGATCCAGCGTCGTGAAGGCCACGGCCGTCGTCCCGTCGTGCAACGGCCGGCGAAGCGAGAGCACGACTCGGCCGTCACCCGCTCGACTCAGGCCATCGAGCGAGAGCGGCGGCCGGAGCGCGTACCGCACCCGATGCTCCAGTCCCTCGCGGTCGCGCTCGTGGACGTGCGTGCCGGCCTGCAGCGAGTACCCTCCAGGAGCGCCTCCACGAAGTCCGGGGTGGGAGGAGAAACGGCGACGGAGAAGGACTTCAACTTCCAGATCGTCGTCGAAGCGGGTACGTACGTCGTCTTCAGCTACTCGGACGATCCAGGCGACAACACGGTCGGGACGTTCACGCCGTCCGTCCGATGCATGCAGAAGCGTCGCGAAGCGCAGCACCGCGACCCGAGCCTTCGGAACACGCCCTTTCCATGCCATGGGCAGTCGAACGTGCTCGCCGACGTTCGTGTCGGCCCTGGCGAGACCGTAGCGAACGTCGACATCGAGGACTACTGCGCGCGCGACTGCCCCGCGCGACCGAGCGGGGCGCCCAAGTGACCGCGGCTGAGGCGCGCTCGCCGGAGCGGCTGGCCCCGCTCGCCCTCGCGCTGTGCCTGGGGCTGGTCTGGATCGTCTGGGGCACCACCTACCTCGCCATCCGGGTGGCGGTGCGCAACCTGCCGCCGCTGCCAATGGCGGGCGCCCGCTTCCTCATCGCCGGCGGCCTGCTCGCGGGCTGCCTCGGGATCGCGCGCGAAGGCCAGCCGCAATCTTCGCGGATAGGCGAGCACCCACTGCCGGGAGGCGAGCGCCGGACCTCGAGGTCGCGCGAGCCTCGGCGGCCGCGCGAGGCCGCCCCGCCCGCGCGCCGATCCAGATAGGATGCCCCCGGCCGCGGGCTCCTCCGCCCGCGCGAGCGATGGAGCAGGCGTGGCGGACTTCCGGGCCCTGGGGCGCGCGGCCCTCTTGTGGCTGGTGCAGATCTTCTACCCGGTGTGCCGGCCGGCGGCCATCGACCGCTCTGCCGTGCGAAGGGCGCTGGTCATCCGCATCGACACGCGGGTCGGCAACGTGCTGTTGACCACGCCGCTCGTGCGCGCGCTGCGCAAGGGCCTGGCGCCGGCGAAGGTCGACTTCCTGGTCGCCACCGGCAAGGAGGCGCTCGTCGAGGGGCTCGCCGACCGGGTGCTCACCTTCCATAAGAAGGACTTCTTCAAGGCGCCGTGGCGGTTTTTCCGGTTTCTGCGGGAGCTGCGCGCGGCGCGCTACGACGTGGTCGTCGAGGCGAGCCACTGGCACGCGCTCAGCTTCACCTCGCTCTGGCTCGCGCGCTGGACGCGAGCGCCGGTGCGCATCGGGCACGCGCGCGAGCTCGCCGAGCGCTTCCTCACGAACCCGGTGCCCCACGACGCGGGAAACGTCCGCGACGTGCAGGCCAAGCTCGAGCTCCTCCAGCCGCTGGGCGTCGAGGGCGACGGCGAGGCGCTGGAGACGACGGTGGACATGAACCTGTCGCTCTCCGAGAAGGCGAAGCAAATCGCCGCGTCGGCCGGGCACGCGCCGCTCGTCGCCCTGAACCCCGGCTCACGCAAGGCCGACCACCGCTGGCCGGCGCGGGCCTTCGGCGAGCTCGCCCGTCGGCTGAAACAGGACTACGGGCTCGCGCCGCTGGTGCTCTGGGGCCCGGGCGAGGAGCCCGTCGCGCGGGAGGTGGCCCACGCCTCGGCCGGCGCGGCGCAACTCGCGCCGCCCACCGACCTGGCGCTGCTCGCCGCGGTCTTCCGGCGCAGCGCGCTGGTCGTCACCAACGACACCGGCCCCATGCACCTCGCCGTCGCCACCGGCGCCCCGGTCCTCGCGGTGCTCGTGACGGACGACGGCGCGCGGTGGTCGCACCAGGGTTCCTTCCACGGCGAGCCCGTCCGCGACGGAACGCCCGAGGAGATCGAGCGGGTGGCGCTCGCCGCCGCGCGGCTCCTCGCGCGCGCCGCCCGCGCGTGAGAGCGGGAACGGCCAGTCACCGCCGCATGCGCGCCCCGTTGACGCGGCGGAAAGCGAGCGCCGCCGCCGCGACCGCGAAGAGCGCGTAGCTCACCGCCAGCAGCGTGAGCTTCGCGGTCGTAACCTTCGCGCACGCGCGGAGCAGGACGTCCGGAGGCGTAGGCCAGAGCCCGAGGATCCCGAAGAAGAGAAGATTCTCCACCCAGTCGAGGAGGGCGAAGGCCACCGGCACCCAACCCAGCGCGCCGCCTCTCCCCCTTCGCCCCCTCCCCGCGAGCGGGGAGGGGGTTGGGGGGTGAGGTTCGTGGAGCAGCGCCCGGCCGAGCCACACCACGGCGACGGGGAACAGAAAGTCCACGGCGTTGAGCCAGGCGAAGAGCCGCCGGCCGCCCTCGCCGTAGGCCTCGAGCGCGCGCCGGTAGACCTGCGGGGAGGCCGCCCACAAGAAGTCCAGCTTGGGCGCGCCGCCGGAGAGCGCCGCGAGCCGGGCGCCGCCCGCGGTCAGGATGGCCGCGAGGGCCAGGAAAGCCGCCGTCGACGCCCAGAGGCTCTCGGCGAGCGCGGGGCGGCGAACGATGGGACTTGCGATCGGGTCTAGGGCCATGAGCCACCTCCGCTCGGGGCCACGCGGCTTGCGCGGCGGCCGGCAAGGTCGATAATGCGAATGTTTCGTCGCGTTTCCAATTCGCGTTTCAAAAAGGCGCGCCCGCGCCCTGGAGGATGAAGTGGCCCGAGGAACCAAGGTCCCGCTCACACAGCGGAAAGCGCCGCGGCAGGCCCGCTCGCAGACGATGGTGGCGGACCTGCTCGAGGCCGCGGCTCGCGTTCTGGCGCAAGGCGGCGCGGCGCGCTTCACCGCCGCCCGGGTGGCGCAGGCGGCCGGCGCGAGCGTGGGCTCGCTCTACCAGTACTTCCCCAACAAGGAGGCCATGCTCTTCCGGCTGCAGCAGCAGGAGTGGAACGCCACGCTGGAGAGCCTGGCCGTCATCCTGGCCGACGGCGCGGCGCCGGCGCGGCAGCGGCTCCACCGGGCGGTCCGCGCGTTCTTCCGGAGCGAAGGCGAGGAGGCGGGGCTGCGCCGGGCGCTCGACGAGGCCGGCGCGCTGATCCGCGGCACGCCTCAGGCGCGGGCGCACGAGCGAAAGGTCCGAGCGCGGCTGCAGTCGTTCTTCCGGGAGCTCGCCTCGACCTCTTCCCAGGCGGACCCCGACTTCGCCGCCCAGTTCGTCATGACGGTCGTGGCCGCCGTGGCGGACCGGGTCAGCTGCGAGGCAAAGGACCCGGCGGAGGAGGCGCGCTGGGCCGACGCGACGTTCGAGATGATCGCCGCCTACCTCGACCGCCTCGGACCAGGCACATCGGCGCGGAGGACGCGGCGAAAGAGCCGCCGGGCGCGAGACGACTCCGACCCTTAAGCCTTGACGCTCGAGGTGAGCCTCTTGAGCAGCGGCACGAAGAGCAGCATCACGGCCGCCGCGGCGAAGCTCATGACCACGAAGATGGAATAGAAGCCGTGGTTGGTCTCGCTCACCCGCTGGATGGTTCCGCCCAGGCCCGCGGCCGGCGAGGGCCGCACCTCGCCCGGCGTCGGCGTGTAGGCGGCGAGCCAGCCGGCGAGCTTGTTCGCCGCCGCGTTGGCCAGGTACCAGGCGCCCATGAGCAGCGCCGCGAAACGGGCCGGCGCCACCTTGCTCACGTAGGAGAGCCCCACCGGCGACAGGCAGAGCTCGCCCAGCGTGTGGAAGAGGTAGGCGGCCGTGAGCCACAGCGGGCTCACCAGGACCCCGCCGTCGGCGCGGCGCCCTCCGGCCATCATGAAGAGAAAGCCCACCCCGAGCAGCGCCAGACCCACGACCATCTTGAGCGCCGTCGACGGCTCCCAGCCGCGCTTGCCCAGGCCGACCCACATCGCCGCGAAGACGGGCGCGAACGCGATGATCGCCGCCGGGTTCACCATCTGGAACCAGCTCGCCGGGAGGCGGCTCCCGAAGAACACGAGGTCGGTGTTCTTGTCCGCGAACAGGTTCATCGAGGTGCCCGCCTGCTCGTACGCGGCCCAGAAGAAGACGACGAAGAACACGACGATGAAGAGCGCCAACACGCGCTTGCGCTCGTCGCCGCGCGTGCCCAGCAGCGCGACGCCGAGGACGGCCCCGACCGTCGCGCCCATGGCGATGGTCAGCACGTCGAGCCCCCCGACCAGCGCCGGCAGGAGCGCGCCCAACAGGGCCCCGACCGCGGCGTCGAGGAGAATGCGCCGGTCGGGTGCAGCGCCCGGCGCGGCGCCTTTGTGAGCTTCGGCGCGGGCTGCGGGGGCAAGGCCGATGCCCGGCAGATACTGGTCGCGCCAGAAGACGTTGACGGCGAGCCCCGCGAGCATTCCGACGCCGGCCGCGGCGAAGCCCCAGTGCCAACCGAAGTGCTTGCTCTCGCCCAGATACCCGCAGACGAACGGGCCCAAGAAGGCCCCGACGTTCACGCCCATGTAGAAGATGGTGAACCCGGAGTCGCGGCGCGGGTCGCCGGGCCGATAGATCTGCCCCACCATCGTGGAGGCATTGGCCTTGAAAAGCCCGGTGCCGACGATGATGAGCCCCAGGCCGACGTAGAACATCGTCATTCCCGGGAAGGCCAGCGCGAAGTGGCCCAGCGAGATGACGATGCCGCCCAGCACCAGCGCGGCCCGCGTGCCGATGAAGCGATCTGCCAGGTACCCGCCGGCGAGCGGCGTCAGGTACACGAGCATGGTGTACGTGCCGTACAGCCCGGCCGCCCGCGCCGTGTCCCAGTGGAGCGCGTTCACCAGGTAGAGCACCAGGATGGCCCGCATGCCGTAGTACGAGAAGCGCTCCCACATCTCCACGACCGAGAGCAGGCCGAGCCCGGCGGGGTGGCCGAAGAGCGACCGGTCGTCGAGCACCGCGGGCCGCTCCGCTTCGCCCGGCGGGACGGCGACCTCCGCGCTCATGGCGCCCTCGCGGCGGCGAAGTGCGAGAGCGCAAGAGTCCGATAAAGGGCGCGCGAACCAAGGGTCATGCGGGGCTCCGGAGCGGCGTCAAAAGGCCTGCACGATACACGCGCTCGGCGCGAAGCTCGCGCCGTTTCGCGAGGCCGGCCTGCAGCCGAGGGCGCTCTCGGCCGTGAGCCTGCCTTTTGTGAGGTGGTAGCATCGGGTCCCTTTTCAAGCTGCCCGGAGGTCCTCCCGCCGATGCCTTCCCCTCTCGCCGCCGCGAGCGCCCCCGAGCACGTCCTCTTCGAAGGCCGCCCGGCGGCGCTCGACTCGGTTGGCCGGTGGCTCCTCGCCATTCTCACGCTGGGCCTCGCCGCGCTCTACTTCTGGCTCGGCGCTGCGGGGCACCGCTTCAAGATCACGAACCAGCGGCTCGTCTTGAAGACCGGCGTCCTGAGCGTCAAGACCGATTTCGTCGAGCTCTACCGGGTCACCGACCTGGACGTCGACGAGCCGCTTTTCGAGCGCCTGCTCGGCTATGGGCGGCTGGTCATCGCCTCGTCGGACCGCACGGACCCCGCCGTCGTGCTGCGCGGCATCCACCACCCCGAGGCGCTCGCCAATCAGCTCCGCGTCTGCATCGAAGAGCAGAAGCGAGCGCGCAGCGTCACCACCCTCGCCCAGGCGTAGGGGCGGTCGCTGAAGGCGCGGCCTTGTCGTGTGCCGATGAGGCGGCAAGCGGCGGCGTGAGCGTGGAACGTCCTGCGTTGGCGGCCGATTCGAGGCTCGGCGCGTGCGGGGGAGATTGGGCCAGGGCAGGGAAGGACAGGGACAGCCGGGATCGGGACCGGGATCGTTTGCGGGAACGGGGACGCGTACGGGTACGTCCCACGGGTTCGGGGGGGGGCGAAGGGCACGCCTTGGCTCTCCGGTCTCGCCCCGTGCGGCCGTGCGACGTACCCCGCGCCCGTCCAGATCGAAGCGCGCTCGCCTTGGGCGGCCGTCACGCGCGCAAGCGAGCGGCGACGACCGTCACCTCGATGCGCGTGACCTCGCCCGATCGCGCGAAGACCGCCTGGGTCGCCTCGGCGTCGAGTCGAGACCCCGCCGCGGCGCGCGCGGGCCCGCTCGCAAAGTGGACGACGGCCACCTCCTCCGCTCCGCCCAGCCGGTAGATCACCGGCACCCCGCACAGCGTGAAGCCGAGCTCGCCGGCCGCGAGCTCGATGGCCGTGGACCTGCCCTGCACGTCGAAGAGCTCCCAGGTCGAAGGCGTCCCGAGGAGCTCGCGGCGGCTCAGCAGCGCCGGGCGGAGCTCGAGGCAGCCCTGCGAGACGGCCACGCCGAGCTCTCCCAGGCGCGCGAGGAGCTCCTCCTTCACCTGGCCCGTCATGCCCGGCTGCTGGGCCCCGGCGTGCTTGGGCGTGTGGGAATATGGCTCGAACGGGAACGCGCCGAACTCGCGCGCCGTCTTGTTGAAGCCCAGGCCGGCGCGGACGCGCTCGTACATCCGGGCCAGCCGCTCCACGGCCTCGGGCGGCGAGCCGTCGGCGCGGGCGCCGCGGTGGGCTTCCTGGACCGCGAGCAGGAGCTTTCCGACCATGTGCCAGTAGATGCACCCGAGCCCCTCGTACCCGTACATAGCGCCGGAGCGGCCGGTGAAGCGCGCGAGGTCGAACACCCGCTCGAAGGCGGTCGCCGCGCTCTCGGCGAGCTGCCCTGCCATGGGCGCGAGCGGGCCGCCCTGGGCGAGCCGCTCCACGGCCGCGCGCGCGTCCGCGGGGCTGTGCAGCGCGCCGTCGAAGCGCACTGCGCCGAAGGCGTCGCGGGCGACGAGGCTGGGCTCCCCCGCCTCCAAGAGCGCGGAGAAGAGCGGGCTGGCCTCCACTTCTTCTGGCGGGACGACGTTCTTGGCCAAGAACCCGGGGAGCGCCCGGTCTGGGTAGAGCATGAAGCTGCGCTGGTCCTCCCGGTAGAGCCGGCTCGCGAAGAGCGCCTCGAGGACCGCGAGCGACTCGCCGGCGCCCAGGAGGCCGCAGCTCAGCGCCGCGACCTGCCCCTCGAGCATCTCGTCGAGCCGGGCGATCGACGCCCGAGGCGCGGGCCCCGGCGTCAGCTCGAGCAGGTTGTAGGCGTGGTAGAGGCCGTCGGGCCGGCGGTTCGCCCGGATACTGTGGTCGACGAAGCGCAGCGCGCGCCCGAAGAGCTCCATCGCCTCCCCGAGCTCCAGCGGCCCGCCCGGCGTGAGGCCCTCGGCGGAGAGGGCCGCCCGGTAGGTCTCGAAGGCGCGCTGAAGGGCGTCGAGCAGTGAGCGGCGCGCCTCGTCGCTGGCCGGGCCCGCGAGCGCTCCCTCGTGGTCGCGCAGCGCGCCGCCCACGTCCGCGAGCCAGCGCTGCACCTCCCGAGCGACGGGCGCCGACCGCACTTGCGCGCTCGCGAAGAGCTCCGCGAGAACTTGAAGGTGCCGCCGCAGGGCGCAGAGCGTGACCACCGAGAGCCCGCGTCCGGCGAGCGCGTTGTTGGCGTCGTTCCACTCCGGGCGCTGGGTGTTCATCCGAGATCCCGCCGTCGAGCACCAGGTTGCAGAGCTTGGCGAGCAGCGGCACCAGGAGCTTCTCGGCGAGCGCCGCCCGGACCAGCGCGCCGCGCGCGTCGCGCAGGAGCTTGCCGTCGGTCCCCAGCGACTCCGAGCGCCGCCGCAGCAACCGGTCGCGGGCGGCGTCGAAGTCGATGCTGGCCGAAGGGTTCGCGGCGATCTCCCGGTAGCTCTTCAACCGGTACGGCACGTCGGCGTAGCAGAACCAGGGCTCGCAAAGCATCGAGGCGAGGCGCCCGGGGTGGCACCGCATCGACGCCTCGAGCAGGCGCGTGAGGTAGACGATTTGGTGGTCGCCCCAGTACCCGATGGCGCTCCAGGGCTCGTCCGGCTCCGGCACCTCCCACTCGAAGCTCTCCCGGGTGACGCGGTACGGGTTGAACCCGTCGGCGGTGGAGGCGTTCGCGAAGCGCGCGACGAAGCTTTCCAAGAACTCCGGGAAGCTCGCGCCCAGGGCCTCCCAGTTCTGAAACAGGTCGCGCCAGTTGCCCTGGTAGTCGAGCGCCGGCGAGCCGTCGGGCCTGCGGGTGCGGATGGAGAACGCGTTCCAGGGGCGGCTCGGGTCGCCGTGGCGCCGGCTGTAGGTGAGGGGCAGGTACTCCAGCGCGTGGCGCGCGAGGTCTAAGTCGCCCTGGGCCCTCGCCCACTCCAAAAACGCCGAGAGCGCCGCCTGCCCGGAGCGCGCGGAGAGCTCGCGGCCCCAGCGATCGCTCGCTGCGCGATCGCGCGCCCGGAGGAACTCGCGGAAGTCGGCCCAGCTCACCTCGTGGTTGGAGGCGAAGGTGCCGCCGCGCATGGCGTTGAAGAGCGCGTTCGAGAAGTGGTGCGCGTTCGAGAGCGGGTCGGCGGTCCGCTGCAGGCCGTCGGCGCCGGCGACCCTGCGCCTCAGGCTCTCGCGCGCTCGCGCGAGGTCGGCCGCGATCCGCTCGCGGGCGCCGCCCGCGAGGAGCATCGCCCGCAGCGCCTCGACCTGGACGTGGCCGAGACTCACGTCGGCGACCAGGTCCCAGCTGCGCGCTTCGCCGGGCGCGAGCTCGAGGCTCGCGAAGGCGAGGTAGGCCGCCCGCCGGCCCTTGAGCTCCGGCTGGGCCACCAGTGGCTCGCCGCGGCGAAAGGCCGTCAGCGCGTCGGCGGACAGGAGCACGGCCGAGGGCGAAAGGCCCACGAGGTAGACCACCGTCGCCTCGAGCGACTCCGCCGGCCGCGGCTGGTCCACGATCAGGGACTGCAGCGCGACGATGCCCATGGTCGTCCGGGCGTCGACCTCGGCCCGCGTGTAGGCGTTCACCAGGCAGCTGGCGCGCTGCTGCTGCGCCATGGTGGCCCCGGCGGGCATGAGATTCAGCAGGCCGTCGAGGATTTGCAGCGACGCCTTCGCGCGCCCGCGGTTCTCCACGGTCACCGTGCGCACGAACCCGAAGGCAGGGCTTTGCGCCCAGCGATAGCGCAGCGCGAGCCCCAGCGCGTCGTTCTCCTCCTCGAAGGCGACCTGATCTCCTTCCAGCGCCTTGGTGAGGTGGCGCGCGACGCCCTCGCCGGGCGCGTCGCCGCGAAACGGCTCCCAGAGCACCGCGCCGGACTCGCCCCTGACGCGCAGCAGCGATACCGGGCCGGTGTGCCAGTGGCAGTCGTGGAGCTGGTCGTCGGTCACGTAGGGGAAGAGCGCCCGGTCGGCGTCGACGCGCCCCGCCGTCAGGCCGCCCCGGCTGGAGACGTACATCCAGTGATCCGAGTCGCTGACCACGCTCATCAGGAACGGCGCCATCCGGTCGATTTTCGAGATTCGGTAGGCCGGCTGGCCGCCAACCAGGGTCGGGCCGTCGGCCGGCTCCTGTGAGGGCGAGGCGCCGGCAAGCGGTGTGCAGGTCGACGCGCGAAGGGTCGTCATGGCGCTCACGAGCTTGACAGGGTCGAGGCCACGAGTCTAGTTTGTTCGTCGAACAAACAAAGTTTCGGCCTCGACTCGAATCGGCGAAACGGAGGCGTTCTCAAGTGCTTAGGAGCGCGGACGCGAAGAGCGGATCGGCGCCCGAGCCCCGCCTCGGCCGAGCGGAGCTGGCCCTGGAGGCGCGCGAGCTCTGCAAGTCGTTCGGGCCCGGAGGGCTGCTGGGCCGAGGGCGCCGGCGGCGCGTGCTGTCGGGGGTGTCGCTCCAGCTCCGGCGCGGCGAGGGCGTTGCGCTCGTCGGGGAATCGGGGAGCGGCAAGAGCACCCTGGGGCGGCTCCTCGTGCGTCTCGACCGCCCCGACTCCGGGCAGATCCTCCTGGGCGGGCAAGACGCGCTGGCGGGCGGCGCGCGCGGGCTCCGAGCGTACCGCGCGAAAGTCCAGATGGTCTTCCAGGACCCGTTCGGCTCGCTCAACCCGGCGCACCGCGTGGCCCACCACCTCGAGCGGCCGCTCCTGCGGCACGGGCGGGCGCGCCGCGAGACGGCCCGGGCGGGCTCGCTGGACCTCTTGCGCGCGGTGGGGCTGGAGCCCGCCGAGGACTTCGTCTCCCGGTTTCCGTCGGAGCTGTCCGGCGGGCAGCGCCAGCGGGTGGCCATCGCCCGGGCGCTCGCGCCGGGTCCCGAGGTGCTGATCGCCGACGAGCCGACTTCGATGCTCGACGTCTCGCTGCGCGCCGGCGTGCTGGACCTGCTCGCGGGGCTCAAGCGCGAGCGCGGCCTGGCCCTGCTGCTCATCACGCACGACCTCGCCTCGGCGAGCGAGCTGGCCGAGCGCATCCTCGTGCTCTACCGCGGCCGGGTCGTGGAGGAGGGCCCGGCGGCGGCACTGCTCTCGTCGCCGGCGCACCCCTACACGAGGGCGCTGCTCGCGGCCGCGGCGGGCGCGGGCCCAGTCCCCGGCGCGGAGCCCCAGAGCGCGGCCGACCCGGGCGCCGAGGGCTGCCCCTTCGCGCCGCGGTGCCCCGAGGCCGTGGAGCTCTGCCGCCACGCAGACCCGGAGCCGCGCGCTTCGGGCGCGGACCGGACCGCGCGCTGCCACCACTGCCCTCGGACGCTGGAGGTCCTGCGAACATGAGCGCGCTCGAGTTTCCCGAAGGGTTCCTCTGGGGCTTCGCCACCTCGGCCTTCCAGATCGAAGGCGCGCCCCGCGAGCAAGGCCGGGGCGAGTCCATCTGGGACCGGTTTGCGGCGAGGCCGGGCGCCATCGCCGACAGCTCCGACGCGCGCACGGCCTGCGACCACTTCCACCTCTGGCGCGACGACGTGCGGCTGATGAGGCGGCTCGGGGCGGGCGCGTACCGCTTCTCCATCGCCTGGCCCCGCGTGCTGCCCGAGGGGCGCGGCCGCGCGAACGCCAGGGGCCTGGACTTCTACGACGAGCTCGTCGACGGCCTGCTCGCGGCGGAGATCCGCCCGTTGGCCACGCTCTACCACTGGGACCTGCCGCAGGCGCTGCAGGTCAGGGGCGGCTGGGCGGCGCGCTCGACCGCGCAGGCCTTCGCCGATTACGCGGGAGTCGTCTGCCGGCGCCTGGGCGACCGGGTGAAGGACTGGATCACCCACAACGAGCCGTGGTGCGTCGCCACCCTGGGCCACGAGCGCGGCGAGCAGGCGCCGGGGCACCGCGACCCCGCCGAGGCGCTGGCCGTCGCGCACCACGTGCTGCTCTCCCACGGCTGGGCGGTCAAGGCGCTCCGGAGCGCCGACAGCCGCGCGCGGGTGGGCATCGCCCTGAACCTGGTGCCCACCTGGCCCGCGTCGGCCAGCGCCGCCGACCGCGAGGCGGCGCGCCGCTTCGACGGCGCCTTCAACCGCTGGTACCTCGACCCGCTCTTCCGGGGCCACTACCCCGCGGACGCCGTGGCCGACCGCGTCGCCGACGGGCACCTGCGCGACGCGTCGATGCCGTTCGTCCTCCCCGGCGACCTGAGCGCGGTGGCGGCGCCCCTCGACTTCCTGGGCGTCAATTACTACACGCGCGAGGTGGTCCGCGCCCCGATGCTCGGCCACAGCCCGCCGCCGTCGGCCGGCGAGCGCACCGAGATGGGCTGGGAGATCTACCCCGACGGCCTCTACGAGACCTTGGCGCGCGTCCACCGCGAGTACCGCCCGCGCGCGCTCCTCGTCACCGAGAACGGCGCGGCGTTCCCCGACGCGCCGGACGCGAGCGGCCGGGTCCGCGACCCGCGGCGCGTCGACTACCTGCGCCGCCACCTGCGCGCGGCGCACCGGGCCGTGGCCGAGGGCGTCCCGCTGGCCGGCTATTTCCTGTGGTCCCTGCTGGACAACTTCGAGTGGTCGCACGGGTACACCAAGCGCTTCGGCGCGGTGTACGTCGACTACGCGACCCAGGAGCGCATCCCCAAAGACAGCGCCTATTGGTACCGCGATGTCATGGCCGCCAACGCGGTGGACGATGACCCCGAGGATATCCGCGAGAGGAGAACGCCTTGCGCTCCCGTCGAATGCTCACCCTCCGGATCCTGACGGCGCTCGCGCCGGCGCTCGGGCTCTTCTCGAGCTCGCCCGCGCGCGCCGACGTCCGCGTGGTCGGCGACTCCGCCGGCCTCCGCCTCCAGGTCGACGGAAAGGATTTTTGGGTCAAGGGTGTGAATTGGGATTACGTGCCCATCGGCCAGAATTACAATTACAGCCTCTGGTCGCAGCCGGACGACGTCATCGAGGAGGCGCTGAAGCGCGAGGCGACCCTGCTCCAGCGCATGGGCGTCAACGCCGTCCGCCAATACGCCGGCATTCCGCCGCGCTGGGTGCGCCACCTCTACGAGCGCTACGGCATCTACACCGTGCTCAACCACCCGGTCGGCCGGTACGGCATGACGCTCGACGGCGCCTGGGTGCCCTCGGTGGATTACTCGAATCCCGCGATGCGCGAGGCGCTGAAGGAGCAGGTCCTCGCCCTCCAGGCCGAGTTCAAAGACACGCCCGGCGTGTTGTTCTGGTTGCTCGGGAACGAGAACAACTATGGCTTGACGTGGAGCTCTTTCGAGATCGAGAACCTGCCGCAGGGCGAGCGCGACGCGGCGCGGGCGCGCTATTTGTATTCGCTCTTCGGCGAGATCACCCGGGAGCTCAAGGCCCGCGACCCGTCGCACCCGGTGGCCATCGCCAACGGCGACCTGCAATACATCGACCTCATCGCCCAGGAGTGCAAAGGCCTCGACATTTTCGGGGCCAACGTCTACCGCGGCGCCTCCGCCCGCGACCTCTTCCAGGTCGTCCACGACAAGCTGCACCTGCCGGTCGTCTTCACCGAGTTCGGCGCCGACGCCTACGACGCCAAGCGCCAGCGCGAGGACGACCTGACGCAGGCCCGCACCCTCGTCGCGCAGTGGAGGGAGATCTACGAGCAGTCGAGCGGCAAGGGCCGGGTCGGCAACGCCGTCGGCGGCTTCGTCTTCCAGTGGAGCGACGGCTGGTGGAAGTACCGGCAGGAGACGAACCTGGACGTCCACGACACCGCCGCCTCCTGGGCCTCGAGCGCGTACCCCGACGACTACGTCGAGGGCGAGAACAACATGAACGAAGAGTGGTGGGGCCTGTGCGCCAAGGGTCCGCCGGACGGGCGCGGCCTCTACGACTTGTCTCCGCGCACCGCCTACTACGCGCTCCAACAGGCGTTCCGGCTGCCGGCCTACGCGCCGGACACCGACGCCGCGGCCATCGAGGCGCACTTCGCGGCCATCGACCCGCCCTCGCTCGCCTTTCACTACCAGGCCGAGTCGGCGGCGCGCAGCGCCTCGGCGCTGGGCATGGCGCGGGTCACCGGGGCGCGGATGAATTTCGAGACCTACGCCACCGGCGGCGCCAACGCCACCTCCGGCTTCGACCACATGGAGAGCTTCTACGCCGACTTCCAGCTGCAGCCCACCGAGCGCGTGGTGGGCAACCTCTCACTCGCGGTCATCGGCAACGTCGCCCAGAATCCCCTCGACAAGATCTTCTACGAGAATCGGCCGTCCAACCTCGCCTCCGTCACCGGGGCCAGCACCTTTGACCGCCTCCGGCTCTACAAGGCGAGCGTCGCGTGGGACGGGTCGTATTTCACGATGAACGGGTTCTTCCGGGCCGGGCATTACCACTGGGGTTACGAGGGGGACTTCTTCGGCCTTTACCGCGAGGCGAACTACGGCCCGAACATCGACATTTACAACGCGGACGTCCCCATCGGCGTGGAGATCGCCGGCAAGCGCGAGCTCGACGGCCTGAAAGTCGCCTTCGGCCCCCAGCTCTGGTGGGCGGCGAACCCGGCGCTCTTCGTCAAGTACCGCCACCGCTTCGGGGCCTTCGAGTTGACCGCCCTCGACGAAGAGCAGATCGGCTCTCAGACGACCGCCGCCACCTCGGCCGCCATCCCCGAGAAGCACACGCGCAAGTCCAGCCTCCAGGTCGCCACGTGGCTCGGGCCGGCGAACATCGAGCTCGGGGGCCTCTGGTCCGGCTCCCCGAAGGTCGGCAAACCCTTCCTGCAGCTTCAGGGCGGCCAGACCGTGCTGGACCACATCACGGCGAACGACACGCTGGGCGCCAAGGCCAAGGTCACGGTGGAGAGCGGGCGCTTTCACTGGTACGCGCAGAGCGCGTACATGGGGCTCGTGGCCGACGCCGGCCCCACCGGGACCACGACCTTCACCGGCTGGACGCTCAAGGACAGCGGCTCGGGCAACCAGGTGAACGCGCTCACCGGCCTCGCGGTGAACCTGGGGCCTTTCCAGCTCGGCCCCAACGCCCTCTGGCAGAAGCCCTTGGTCGGGCCGGGGCCGAGCATCAATCCGAACCAGCCCTTGCGCAACGCGCTCGACGACGAGTTCGTGGTCCGCGCGAATCGCGAGATGCTCGCCGGCGAGCTCATGCTCGCGTTCGACCCCACGCCGGCCACCTGGCTCTGGACCTGGGACAACGACCTGCGCGAGGACGCCCCCTTCGCCGGGAGCGTGGACTTCGTCTTCCGGCACATGCCCACGAGCCAGGACGCCGCCCTCTACATCGGCGCGGACGGCAAGACCCCCGCCGCGTTCACCGGCGCGACGCCCGCGCGCGACCTGTGGGAGACCAACGCGCGCTTCGTCTCGCGGCTCCGGGGCGACCTGCGGCTCGTCGGGCACGCGTTCGTGGGCGAGGGCGAGCCCAACGGCGACAGCCCGCGCGTGGTCCACCGCTACGGCGGCGACCTGCGGGTCGCGTGGTCGTCCATAGCGGTCGTTGCTTACGCCAAGTTCAACGACTGGGGGCCTTACGACTATTACCGCGATTTCAACTCGACCTATCCCCTGCAGCTCATGGCCGACGTCTCGCACACGCTGGGGACGCCGCGCTGGCTCGGGCTGCACCAGGCCAAGGTGGGCGTCCGCGGGACTTATCGATTCCTCAACGGCTACTCGCCGAGCTTCGACTACCCGAGCAATTCGCCGGCGACCTGGGGCAAGCAGTACGAGGTGAGGACTTATCTGGTGCTTGCGCTGTAGCCCGGGCCTCCTGCCGCGGCGTTGACCCGATCGCCGCGCGCGGACCCACCTCTTGTGGCGTGAGCTCCCCAATGACACCGATTTCGGCGCGAATTCGCCGCCGAGGCAGCGAAGGTTTTGCCGTCCCAAAGCCTAAGCTTCCAGCGCCCAGCCTCCCAAGGCCGGCGGCCGCCGACCTCCGCGCTCGGCGACCGACCGATGCAGGCCTGCTCTGCGGAGCGCTGGCGGCGCTGGCTTTCGGCTGCACCGTGGGCTCTGTCGCGGCGCAGGATGCGGGGGGCGGGGCGAGCGGCGGAATCGACGCGGGGGCCCGCGGGGCGGCCTGCATCGACAAGGATGGGGACGGCTATCCGGGCACCGGCGATTGCACCGGAATCGCCTCCTCCCTCCTCGATTGCAACGACAGCGACCCGAGCGTGCACCCAGGCGCGGTCGAGGTGCTGAACGGGAAAGACGACGACTGCGACGGCAAAATCGACAACCACATCGCCGGCCGCGACTACGACGGCGACGGCACGCCTTATCCGCAGGACTGCAACGACGACGACCCGCTCATCGGCCCGTACGCCATCGAGGTCCCGGGCGACGGCGTCGACAACAACTGCGACGGCCAGGTCGACGAGGCCGCCGCGGCGCCGTGCGACACCTTGGCGCTGGGCTCTTCGGCCGCCGACTTCGCCAAGGCCATCGGCATCTGCCCGCTTCCGCCGAACCAGGCCTTCCCGAGCGGCGTCGACCTCGTGAAGAGCGCCGAGTTCATGAGCGCCCCGGGGGCCTACGCTCCGGCCCAGGCGCGGGCTATCCGGACGGGTTTCGGGTCGCAGGGAACGCCCAGGCAGGGCAGCAAAATGGCGCTCATCTCCACCGGCGACGCGAAGGACACGAACGACGACCCCTTCTACACGCCCCAGCCCGGCCAGGACTTCCAGGTGTCGACCCCTCACCCGCTCTACTCGCCGCCCCGCTGCGCGACGCCCGACACGGTGCCCGACGCCAATGACATGACCGAGCTCAGGCTGCAGATCCGAGTGCCGCAGAACGCGAACAGCCTCAGCTTCCAATTCAACTTCTTCTCGGCCGAGTACCCCGAGTTCGTGTGCACCGAGTTCAACGACCGCTTCATCGCCATTCTCAGCTCCAATGGCATCGCGGCCGCACAGCTGCCCAACGGCGGCGCGGGCGCGTGCATCTCCGGCGCGGCCACGCCGACGTGCAACGTCAGCTTCGACCAGACCGGCCAGCCGATATCGATCAACAATACCTTCTTCGACGTCTGCGAGCCGGCATCGGGCGACGGATGGTCAAACCCCTGCACCAAACCGACGAGCCTTTTGGACAAGACCGGGTACGATGCGGCCGATCCTTTCTGCACGGGCGAGAATTACATGGGCGACGCCCAGTGCCTGGTCGGGGGCTCGACAGGCTGGCTCACGACCAAGGCCCCGGTGGTGCCCAACGAAATCATCACGCTGCGCTTCATCATCCTGGACGAGGGCGACGGCATCCTCGACTCGGCCGCGCTCATCGACAACTTCCAGTGGAACACCGCCGCGGTTTCGGCGCCGATCACCGGTCCCAACTGAGGTTGCCGCTGCCCACCGTCCAACGCCGCGAAGGACCTCGCGCCGCGAGAACGCTACTGGTACACGCGCACGTAATCCACGTCCATGAAGAGCGGGAAGTCGCTCTGCACCGGCGTGGCGCCGGGGAAGGACCCGGCCAGCGCCACATTCAAGATCACGAAGAAGCTCTGCTGGTATTCCTCCATATTGCTCGCCGAGATGTCTTGAACCTTCACGCGGACATTGTCGACGTACCAAAACATCGTCCTCGCGTCCCACTCGACCGCGTAGGTATGGAACTGCCTCGCGTCGCCCACGGTCGCCGAGCCCAGGTTGCTGGCCACGGTTGAGCCGGACCACGGGTAGAGGCCGATGCGCGTGTCCCAATACAGGTTCTGATAGGTGACGGCGTCGGCGTTCCTGTGCTCCATCACGTCGATCTCGCCGCAGCTGGACCAATTGGAGGCCATGGTGTCGTAGGCGCTCATCGGTGCGGCATAGCTCGTGGTGTAGGTCCCGTCGTTGGACGCCCCCATCAGCCAGAAAGCCGGCCACGCCCCGCTGTTGTTCGGCATCGCGATTCGGGCCTCGACCCGCGCGCGGCTCCAGGCGTGCTTCCCCTGAGTGGTGATGCGGCAGGACCGCTGATACCAGTTGCCGCCAGCGATGTTGGTCGGGCTCGAATAGTCATCCGCCTGAATGACCAGATTTCCCCCTTGCAGATAACATTGCTCGGGACGGTACCACTCCCATTCGCCGTTGCCCCATCCGCTGAACCAGCCCGAGCCCGAGCTCCAGCCGTTTCCCACGTGGTAATTCCAATTGGCCGCCGACGGTTGACCGGCGCCGCTGAACTCGTCCGCCCAGACGAGGTTGTGGTACATGCACGCGGTGCACGCGTCGGCCGCGGGCGCGCTCCCGCAGCTCACATTCAGGGTGGCCCAGGCCGTGTCCACCGCGGCCGTCGAGCCCGAGGGAACGTAGGTGAAGAAGTATTGCACGGCGGCCCCGCTCGCCAGGCCGCTCACGAGGTAGGTCGCGCTGGTGCCGCTCTGGGCCATGCGGACGTTGAGCTGTCCGCCGCCGTTCACGATGTAATGGAGGTCTGCCCATCCGACGTCATTGGCCCAGAACTGGACCTCCGTGCACGAAACTGTCGTGTAGCTGGCGGTGACCGCCGCGTTCGCCACCGACGGCATCGCAATCGACAGAATGGCGGTGGCAACCGCTGCGGCCCGTATTGTCTTGCTCATGGCGTGTTGGCCTTTCTTTCTTTTGCTCCAGAAGGATCTGCCTCAGGACCTTTGCTCCAGGAGATGGCACGCCGCCCACCCTCGCTCGCCCAGCTCCACCTTCGGCGGCGCCTCTTCGCGGCACCTCGCCATGGCATGCTCGCACCTGGGGTGAAATCGGCACCCCGGCGGCGGCCTGCGCAGGCTCGGCGGCGCGCCGGGAATCCCCTCGCGCCGCTTCGCTTCGCCGATCTTCGGAAACGCGCGCAAAAGCCCCTGCGTGTACGGGTGCCTGGGCGAACGCTCGATGTCCCGCGCCGGCGCGACCTCGACGATCTGCCCCGCGTACATCACCGCCACGCGGTCGGCGATTTGCAGCATCCGCGCGAGGTCGTGGGTGATCATCACCGCCGAGAACCCGAGCTGCCGCTTGAGCTCGGCGATCTGCCGCAGGATCTCCGCCTCCACCACGACGTCGAGGGCGGTCGTCGGCTCGTCCAGGACGACCAGCGGCGGGTCGAGCGCGAGCGCCATGGCGATGCACACCCGCTGCCGCATGCCGCCCGAGAGCTGGTGCGGGAAGCTGCGCAGGCGGTCCGGGGCGATCCCCACGCGCTCGAGCAGCGTTGCCGCCCGCGCGCGCACCGCCTGGCCCCTGCCGCCGCCGTGCGCCGCGAGGACGTCCTCGATCTGCGCGCCGACGCTCAGGACCGGGTTCAGGGCGTCCATCGCGCTCTGGAAGACCACCGCCAGGCGCTTGAACCGCAGCGCGCGCAGGCGCTCCTCGCCGAGCTTGAGGAGGTCCTCGCCCTCGAACAGCACCTCGCCGCCGGCGATGACCGCCGGAGGCCCCAGAATCCGCAGCGCCGCCTGGGCGAGCGTCGATTTGCCGCTCCCCGACTCGCCCGCGACGCCCACGATCTCCGCGCGCCCGACCTCGAGCGACGCCCGGTCCACCGCCCGCACCGGCCCGGCCGGCCCGACGTAGTCCACGCTCAGCGCGCGGATGGCGAGGAGCGGCTCAGCCATGGTCCACCACGACCGGCGTGGAGCCCGTGGCCTCGACGCCGGCGCGCTTCAGGTGCTCCCGCCAGGCGCGCTCGAGCTCGAGCTTCGGGTTCGTCACCTCGTCGAAGCCGGCGTTGAGCATCGACAGCCCGACGCCGACGAGCGCCACGCAGAGCCCGGTCGGCACGTAGGTCCACCAGGCGCCGGTGAGCATCGCCGAGTCGTTGGTCGCCCAGTAGAGGTTGGTGCCCCAGGTCACCCGCGAGACGTCGCCCACGCCCAGGAACTCGAGCCCCACCTGCGCGCCGATGGCGTAGAGGCTGCTCGAGATGACCTGCGCCAGGAGCAGCGAGGTCATGTTCGGCAGGATCTCGCGGACGACGATGAAGAGGCCGCTCTCGCCGCTCGCCTGGGCCGCGGCCACGAAGTCCCGCCGGCGCAGCGCCAGCGCCTGCGCCCGGAGCACGCGCGCGTTCCACGCCCAGCCGGTGAGGGTGAGCACCAGCGCCACGGTGAGCGGCCCGGCCGGCAGGTACGCGGCGAGCACGATGGCGAGCGGAAGCCCGGGGATCACCAGGAACACGTTCAAGAGGAGCGAGAGCAGGGCGTCGACCCAGCCGCCCAGGTAGCCCGCCGCCACCCCGACCAGCGCCCCGATGAGCACCACCGACAGCCCGACCCCGAAACCGACGGCGAGCGACACCCGCGCCCCGACCACCGTCTGCGCCAGCACGTCCTGGCCCTGCCCCGTCGTCCCGAGCCAGTGCGCCGCCGAGGGCAGCCGGTGCGGGACGCCCACCGGCGCCTCCGGATCGCCGACCAGCGAAGGTCCTAGAATGGCGAGGATTGCGAAGAATCCGAGGAGCGCCGCCCCGAAGGCTGCCCGCCGGTCGCGGCGGATCGCCGCCGCCAGCGCTCGGAGGCCGGAGGGCGTCTCGCCCGCAGCGTCGCTCACGGCGCGCCCTCCCGCGTTCGTGGATCCAGCGCCAGGGTGGCGAGGTCCACGAGCCAGTTCGCCCCCAGCACCGCCAGGGTGATGACGAGGAAGATGCCCTGCATCAGCGGGTAGTCCTGGCTGCGCACCGCCTGCAGCAGCAGGTATCCCTGCCCGGGATAGGAGAAGACGACCTCGGTGAGCAGCGAGCCCCCCACGACGAAGCCGAGCGCCATCCCGAAGCCGGTCACGTTCGGCAAGAGCGCGTTGCGCGCGGCGTAGCGCATCACCACCGCCCAGGCCGGCAGGCCCTTCGCGCGCGCGAGCGCCACGTGCTCCGAGCCCAGCACCGCGACCATGGTGTTGCGCATGCCCAGCATCCAGCCGCCGAGCGTCGCCGCGACGAGCGTCCCGATGGGCAGCGCCGCGTGGCGCAGCACGTCCCACGCGAACCGCGCGCTCAGCGAGGGCGCCAGGTCGTCCGAGTAGGCGTGGCCGAGCGGGAACCACTGGAGCGTGAAGCCGAGGACGTAGAGCGCGACCATGGCGAGCCAGAAGTACGGAAAGGCGCCGAGCAGGGTCAGGGCCGGCGGCAGGACGGTGTCGACCCACCGGCCGCGCCACCACGCCGCGGCGACCCCCAGGAGCGTGCCCAGGGCGAAGCTCACCGCCACCGCGGTGCCGGCGACGAAGAGCGTCCAGCCGAGGCCGGAGCCGATGACGTGCGACACCTTCTCCGGGAAGTAGGCGATCGAGACCCCGAAGTCGCCGCGCAGCGCGTGCGAGAGGTAGGTCAGGTACTGGTGACCCAGCGAGCCGCCCGTCAGGCCGAAGGCCTCGCGCAGCGCGCTCACCGCCTCGGGGCTCACCCGGCCCTGGAAGCGCGCGAAGAGCGCCGTGGCCGGGTCGCCCGGCATCAGGCGCGGAAGGAAGAAGTTCAGGGTCAGCGCGACCCAGGCCGCCGCGAGGTAGAAACCGAGCCTTTGCAGGGCGTAGCGCATCGACGCTCCTACCGCGGCGTGAGCTGCGTGAGGACGAGCAGGCACTCGGCCCGCTGGTACTTGTTGGGCGACGGGTCGGCGTACGGGTTCTCGGCCGACGGGAACCCGGTGAACCGCCGCGTGCTGTACTCGGCCCACGACGGGTTCGGGTAGAGCGGGATGGCCGGCGCCTCCGCCGCGAACACCCGCTGCAGCGCCCGCGAGAGCTCCCGCTGCGCCTCGAGCCCGGGCTCTCGCTCGAACGCGGCGAGCAGCGCGTCGGCGGCCTTGCTGCCGTAGCGGTTCCAGTTCCCCAGCGAGCGCTCGCCCAGGGGCTTCACCGTCGCGCTCGCCATCAGCCACTCGTAGAAGGTGTACGGCGTCGCGCCCTCGGTCGCCCAGCCCAGGCTCAGGTCGTACTCGCCCTTCTGCAGCCGCTCGAACCACGCGCCGTAGTCGTAGGCGCGCACCGACGCCTCGACGCCCACGGCCTTGAGCCCGCGCGCGATGACCTGCGCCGCGCGCACCCAGTCGGACCAGCCCGACGCCACCAGGATCTCGTACCTCAAGGGGCGCCCGCCGCAGCGGCGCAGGTGGTCGGGGCCCCGGGCGCAGCCCGCCTCGTCGAGCAGCCGCTCGGCGCCTTCGGGATCGTGCGCCACCCAACCCGCGGCGCCCACCCGCGCGTCGCGCCAGGTCGCGTACGCGTCGCTCAGGCCCGTCGCGTCCGCCGGGCGCGAGTACCCGTACAGCGCGACGTCGACGAGCAGCTTGCGGTCGATGGCCAGGCTCAAGGCCTTGCGCACCCGCGCGTCGTCGAACGGCGGCTTCAGCGCGTTGGCGTAGAGGAAGATCGTGCTTCCTGTGAGTGGCGACCAATACCGGTGGTGCTCAGGGTCGCGCGCGGCGTAGACCCGGTCGATGGCCGGGACGAAGTTGCCGGCCCAGTCGACCTCGCCGAAGGCGAGCGCCAGGTTCGCCCGCTCGTTGCTCGGGTAGGCCGGGAAGCGCAAGGCGTCGACCGCGGGCTTGCCCTTCTGCCAATAGCGCAGGTTGCGGCCGAGCTCGTACACCTGGTTCTGAAACGTCCGGACCTCGGTGAACGGTCCGGTCGCGACCGGCTTTTCGTTGGCGAACGTCAAGGGGTCGTCCACCTTGGCGAAGACGTGCTCGGGCACGATGGGCTGGCAGGCGATGTCGTCGAGCCCGGGCAAGAAGACCCGCGAGAGCTCGAAGTCGACCGTCCGCTCGTCCACCGCGCGCACGCGGCTCAGGAAGCCCCACACGCCGTATTGGTCCAGGGCCGGGAAGCGCTTGAGGAGCTGGAAGGTGAAGGCGACGTCACGCGCGGTGAAGGGCGTTCCGTCCGACCAGAGGACGCCCTCGCGCGCCGTGACGCGCAGGGTGCGGTTGCCGTCGCGCCACTCGTAGGCCGAGGCGAGCCAGGGGACGAGCTCGCCGCGCACCGAGCTGAACACCAGCAGGGGCTCGTAGACGCCCGCGACCGCCGGCCAGCGGTAGACGCCCTGGGGCGCGAGCGGATTGAAGTTGCGGATCCACGAGGCCTGCTGCTCCACCGAGACGGTGAGCACGCCCCGCGGCGGCTCCCGGCGCTCGCCGGCGCACCCGAGCCCCGAGGCCGCAGCGAGCAGGGCCGCGGCGGCCGCGCGCCCGGGCCGCCTCACGGGCCCGCCGCCCAGACGTGCACGTAGTCCACGAGCAGCGTCTGCGGAAAGCGCGTCGAGGAGTTGGGCGAGCCGACGTAGTCCCCGCCCACGGCCAGGTCGAGGATGATGAAGAACGGCTGCTCGAAGACCCATTCGCCCGACGGCACCTGGTCGGAGGTGACGGTCTGGTACGTCGCTCCGTCCACGAGAAAGGCGATGCGCCCCGAGCTCCACTCGATGGAGAAGACGTGCCAGTCCTCGTCGAAGCGGGCGCCGCCCGCAAGCGCGTAGGACTGCGTCTTCGCCGCGCCGCCCGAGTAGCCCGGGCCGTGGAGGCTGCCATGGATGATGGAAGGCTCCTGGCCCTTGTACTCCATCACGTCGATCTCGCCGCAGGCGGGCCAGCCGACCTGGCCGAAGTCGCTCCCCAGCATCCAGAACGCCGGCCACAAGCCCTGGCCGGTGGGCATTTTGATGCGCGCCTCGAAGCGCCCGTGCTCGTGCGCGAAGAGGCCCAAGGTCTTGATGCGCGCGGAGGTGTAGCTGTGGCCCTGGTAGCTCTCGGCGATGGCGGTGATGGCCAGGTGGCCCGCGCCGTCGAGCGAGGCGTTCTCGGCGCGGTCGCTGTCGTACTCGAGCTGCTGGTTTCCCCAGCCGCTGCCGCCGACGTCGAAGCTCCACTTCGCGGCGTCGGGGAGCTGGCCCGCGGGTCCGTCGAACTCGTCCTGGAAGACGAGCTCCTCGCCGCCGGCGTCGGTGCTGGTGGAGCTGACCGGCGTCGTCGCGCCGCCGCAGCGCGCGAAGCCGCCGAGCGCGGGCAGGAGCAGGGCGAAGAGGGCGCGAGCGCCGGTGCGGGGCATGCGGTCGGTTCGGCCCATGGAGGCCTCTTCCTTCATCGCCCGGCCGCGGCCGGGAAGTAGCGCAGGTCCTCGAGCGAGGCTTCGAGCACCAGCGTCGCGGCGCCCACGGCCACGTCCCGCGCGCCCAGCTCCGCCGCGACGATCTTCGCGGCTGCTACCGAGCTGACGAGCGTGCGCGAGCGCACCGATTCGCGCAGCGGCTCGAGGAGCAGCTCGCCCACCCTCGCCACGCTCCCGCCCACCGCGACCATGGCCGGGTTCATGAGGTTCAGCATGCCCGCCACGGCGATGCCCAGGTAGTCGGCGGTCTCGCGGATGACCTTGAGCGCCAGCGGGTCTCGCGAGAGCGCCGCGTCCTCGATGGCGCGCAGGGTGAGCGGCCCGCGCGCCAGCGCGCTCATGGGGGAGCTCCGCAAAAGCGCCGAGGCGCGCGCCACCAGCGCCTGCGTGCCGACGAAGGTGCACAAGCAGCCGGTCAGGCCGCAGACGCAGGGCGGCCCGCGCGAGTCGATGGCCAGGTGGCCGATTTCGCCCGCCGTCCCCGAGGCGCCCCGGTAGATCCGCCCGCCCACGATGTGGCCCGAGCCGATGCCGGTGCCGAGCTTGATGTACGCGAAGTCGTCGGTGCCCCGGCCCGCGCCCCACCAGCGCTCGGCGAGCGCGCCCAAGTTCGCGTCGTTGTCCACCAGCACCGGGACCTCGAAGCGCTGCTGCAGGAGCCCGAGCACGCCCTCGCCCTTCCAGGCCGGAAGCACCACCTCCGAGAGCCGCTCGGGGTGGCGCGGGTCGACCGGGCTGGGCACGGCGATGCCGACGCCGATGAGCTTGCCCGCGCCCTTGCCCCACTTCGAAAGGCAGGCGTCGGCGAGCTCGAGGACCTTCTTCCGCGCGCCGTCGGGGTCGGTGCGCACCGGGTGGCTCTGCTCCTCCCAGGCCTGCACCTCGCCGCGCAGGTTGGTGACCGCCACCGAGATGTGCGTGGCGCCCATGTCGATGCCCAGGATGCCGTAGGCGTCGTACTGGAAGCGCAGCACGATGGGCCGCCGCCCGCCGCGCGACTCGCCGGAGCCGACCTCGGCGACCAGGCCGGTGTCGAGGAGCGGCGCGACGATGCCCGAGATGGTCGAGCGGCTCAGGTCGAGCCGCCGGGCGATCTCCACCCGGGAGACCTCCTCGCCGCGCCAGATGAGCTGCAGGACCTGCGCGACGTTCGGCCGCTCGGGCAAGCCCTCGGCCGCCTTGCGGGCGGGCCGGGCGGCGCGTGCCGACCCCGCGCTTCGCCGATTTGGGCCGTCTGCCAGGTGGGCTCTCGAGGTCACGGGCGCTCGCTCACTTGTGGAAGTAGAGGTTGTCCAAATACACGGTGCTCTTGGTCCCGGAGACGACGAGCTGCGCCAGGTGGGCGCGCGTCTTGAGGGCGGTGAAGCTCGACAGCGGGATGTCGAAGCTGTTCCACGCGCCGAGGGCGAGCGCCGGGCTCGTGCTGGCGTCGAAGGTCACGGTGGCCTCCGAGTCGTCGCCACTGACGTCGTAGACGCCGTTCGCGCCGAAGTCGACGAGCTTGATGGCGACGGAAGTGGAGTCGGGAGTGTAGACGTCGGCGTGAAAGGCCGTCATGGCCGTCGCGTCGACGAGCTGCGTGGTGAACACGACGCCGGCGTAGGTGAGGTCCTCGTACTTCTTCACCGCGTCGCCAGCGAGGGTGAGGTCGAAGAGCGCGCCGACCTGGCTCCAGGAGGCGTTCCAGGTGTCGACGGGGACGTTGGAATAGGCGCCGCTGAAGAGCGAGAGGACGTCGGCCGCGGCGCGCGCGGGCGGCGTGGGCGCGGGCGAGGCCGGGGTCGTGGTCCCGGCGACCTTCACAGTCACGACGCCGCTCGCGTCGACGTCGCCCAGGCGCGCGGTGACCGTGGCCGTCCCCGGAGCCACCGCGGCCCCGTTGGGCCGGAAGGTGACGACCGACGTGTTCGACGAGCTGAAGGTGAAGTACCCGGGGTACGCGTCGATGACTTCGTCGACGCCGCTGACCGCGAAGGAGACCGTCGAGCCGGCGATGGCCACGGCGTCGCCCACCTCCACGGCAAGCGCCTCCGTAGGGATGGTGGGCTGTGCGACCCCCAGGACCGCGCCGCCGAGCTTCTCGAACTGCAATTCGTCGATCCAGACGTCGAAGCCCGTGGCGGGCGAGCCCTGCGGCGACGCGGAGAAGTAGAACAGGCCTTTCTCGCTCACGAGCTTCTCCGGCAGCGGGATGGGGATGACGAGCTTCGTCCACTCGGTGGCGAGCGGCACCTTCTTCCAGGACGCGTCGTACAGCGAGGTGCCGGTGTTGTCATTGCCGAGCCCGGCGACATCGAGGGAGGCCGCCCGGCTCGCCTTGGCCCAGAAGGTGAGCGCGTCGTAGCCCGACAGGTCGCGCGGGATCTGCGCCACGAACGCGCCGCCGGCCCAGGCGGTCGGCGCCGGCACCGCGACCTTCAGCGAGGCGGTCCCGGAGTGCTTCTCGGCGGCGTCGACGCTCAGCGCGTCGGTTTGGCTTCCGGCGAACGCCTGGAAGCCGACGCCCGGCGCAAACGCGTCGAGGAAGACGTCGCTCTCGGTCGAGGCCGCCGGCTCGTCGAAGCAGGCGCAGGCGAGCAGCGCTGCCGCCGGGAAGATCGCTCGCAGTCCCATTGTCCGCATCTCTTCGGCCTCGAGGCGCTTCGGGGGAACGAGCGGGAGCGCGCCCGGCGCCCCCGCTCGCGACACCTTAAGGTCATCTCACTTGTGGAAGTAGACGTTATCCAGGTACAGCGTGCTCCCCGTGCTGCCGGAGATGACGAGCTGTGAGAGGTGGGCTCGGTTGAAGCTCGCGTTGACGGCGGTGAAGGCGCTGAAGGCGATGTCCAGCGAGACCCATTGCCCCTGGGCGAGCGCGGGCGTGGTGGTCGCGTTGAAGGGCACCTCGGCCTCGGAGTCGTCCCCGCCGCCGTAGGCGTTGTCGGCGCCGAAGTCCACGAGCTTCACGTGCACCTCCGTGGCGTCGGGCGTGAAGACGTCCAGGTGGAAGGCCGCCATGCTCGTCGCGTTGATGGAGTTGGTTCCCTTGAACTCGATTCCGAAGAAGTCGAGGTTCGCGTACTCCAGCACCGGATAGCTGTCGATGCTGTATTGCGAGTACGCCGAGTTGGAGCTCCAATCGGCGCGCCAGCCGTCCACCGGGTGCAGCGACCCCGCATAAGTGGCGCTGTAGAGCGCGATGACGTCGGAGCCGGGGGCGGTCGGTGCTGCCGGGGCGCTCGACGGCACGGAAGCGGGCGCCACCTTGATGGTCAGCGTGCCCGCGGCAGAAACGTCGCCGAGCTTGGCGGTGATGGTCGCGGTGCCCAGCTTGACCGCCGTCACCGTGCCACTCAGGTCCACCGAGGCAATCGTCGGGTCGGACGAGGTGAAGGTGAAGTAGCGCGGCGAGACGAGCGCCATGGCAACCGGGGTTCCGTTGATGGGGAAGGTCGCCGTCTCGCCAGCGATGGTCGCGGTCGCGCCCACCACCTTGCTCACGCTTTCCGTGGCGATGGCCGCGGTCGGCGTGCCCAGAACCGTGCTGCCGAGGTTCTCGTATTGAATGTCATTGAACCAGACCGTGTAATCGCCGGCCGCGGTGGCGAAGTGAAATAGGCCGTCGAAGCTCGTGGCCTTCGACGGCAGCGGGATGGGCACGATGAACTTGGTGAAGTCGGTGGTCAGCGCGAGGTCATGAACTTCCGCGGCCCAGGGGGCGTCGGCGTTGTTGTTTCCCAGGCCCACCTTGTCGAAGCTCACGGCCTTGCTCGCCTTGGCCCAGAAGGTGACGGCGTTGTAGGAGGAGAGGTCGCGCGGGACGGTGGTGGTGATGGCGCCGCCCATGTAAGCCGTGGTGGAGACCACCGCCTTCAAGGAGGCCCGGCCCTCGCGCAGGGTGGTCGCGTCGCGCGCGACGTCGTCGGCCGCGCCGCCGAAGCCCTGGAAGGACTCGCTCGGCCCGTAGTCATCGACGAAGACCTTGGGATTGGCGCCGACAGCCACCGACGCCTGCCCCGACTTGCCCTGGAGCGTCGCGGTGATGGTCGCGCCGCCCACGGCGACGGCGGTCACGTTGCCCTGGTTGTCCACGGTGGCGATGGTCGCGTCGGAGGACGTCCAGGTCGCGCTGGCGGTCATGTCCTTGTGGCTCGCGTCGTCGAAGGTCCCGGTGGCGGTGAGCTTCGCCGCGTCGCCGACGCCGAGGCTGACCGTCTGCGGTGCCACCGCGAGGCTCGTCAATGCCGCCGCGCTCACGGTGACGTTCACCGTCGTGCTCATGCCGGAGACCGCGGCCGTGATCTGCGCGCTGCCGGCGGCCACGCCCTTCACCAGCCCGGTGTTGTCCACGGTGGCGATGGCGGCGTTCGAGCTCGAGAACTGGACCCCCGAGGCGATGGCCGCCTTGGAGCCGTCGCTATAAGTTCCACTGATGGCGACGGCCTGCGTCCCGCCGAGGGCCAGGGTGACCGAGGCCGGAGAGGCCGAAATGCCCGTCAGCGCTGGCGGCGAGACCGTCACCGCGCAGGCGCCGCTCTTGCCGCCCTGGGTCGCGGTCACCGTCGCGGTCCCGGCCGCGACCGCCGTGACGACGCCGCTATCACTCACGGTCGCCACGCTCGGGGCCGAGGAGCTCCACTGCGCGCTGGCGGCGGTCGACTGCGTCCCGTCGCTGTAGCTCGCCTTGGCGCTCAACGCCGTCGTCTTCCCGACGGACAGCGTGACCGAGGAGGGAAACACGCTAACGCTCTGGAGCGTCGGGCTCGATCCTCCGCAGCCGATGGCCGCGAGGGTCGATGACGCCAGCAAAGACACCGCAAGCGCAATCCGTGTTCTCATGAGCAATCCTCCTTCGGGCTTTCGAAAGGTGCGGCCAGCGAATCGCTCGGGGCGACGCAATCTGGCTTTGTTTGTTCGTCGAACAAACTATCTTCGCCAAGACAGTCGCTGTCAAGGACCTCCGCGGAAGGGCACCGCATCACTCCGTCTCCGCAGCCTTTTGGAGGCAGGCTCGGTCGCGGCGGCGAAGCCGGAGGAGGGACCGCCGACCGGCCCCACCCCTTTGGGCCCGAGCGACAACTTTGTAGCCACCGCGACAAAATCCGCAGCTCGGGCGACGCAGAAGTCGTCCGCGGGCGGCCGCACCCGGCGACTCACTTGGCCCGCCCCTTGCGTCGCGGACGCCCGCCACCGCCCAACCGGAGCTGACGGCCGCGATCATCCCGTTGCGGCTGCGCGGCGACGGCCAACCCAGCAGCTCACCGCATCCTGAAGCGAGGAAAAGGAATGGCAGGCAAAGACGTCATCGCATTCGCGAAGGAAAAGAAGGCCACCCACGTCGACCTCAAGTTCATGGACTTTGTGGGCATCTGGCAGCACTTCTCCATCCCCATCGCCGAGCTCAAGGAGGATGTCTTCGAGGAAGGCCTGGGCTTCGACGGCTCGTCCATCCGCGGCTGGCAGCCCATCCACGCCTCGGACATGATGGTCGTCCCCGACGCGTCGACCGCGGTCATCGACCCGTTCATGAAGGACGTGACGCTGTCGCTCATCTGCAACATCGTCGACCCCATCACCCGCGAACCGTACACCCGCGACCCGCGCAACATCGCCCAGAAGGCCGAGAAGTACCTGAAGCAGACCGGCATCGGCGACCAGGTGTTCTTCGGCCCCGAGGCCGAGTTCTTCATCTTCGACAGCGTCTCCTACGAGTCCAACCAGTTCAGCTCCTCGTACAAGGTGGACTCCAACGAGGGCCAGTGGAACACCGGCCGCGGCTTCGACGTGAACGTCGGCAAGGAAGGCCAGACCATCCAGTCGCCCAACCTGGGCTACAAGCCGCGCTATAAGGAAGGCTACTTCCCGGTCGCCCCCATCGACAGCCAGCAGGACCTGCGCGCCGAGATGTGCAACGTCATGGCGCAGGTGGGCATCGACGTCGAGCGCCAGCACCACGAGGTCGCCACCGCCGGCCAGGCGGAGATCGACATTCGCTTCGCGACGCTCACCAAGATCGCCGACCAGCTGATGTGGTTCAAATACATCATCAAGAACGTCGCCATCAAGAATGGCAAGACCGTCACGTTCATGCCCAAGCCGCTCTTCGGCGACAACGGGTCGGGCATGCACTGCCACCAGTCCATCTGGAAGGCCGGCAAGCCGCTGTTCGCCGGCGAGGCCTACGCCGGCCTCTCCAAGCTGGCGCTGCATTACATCGGCGGCATTCTGAAGCACGGCCCGGCGCTCGCCGCCCTCTGCAACCCCACCACCAACAGCTACAAGCGCCTGGTGCCGGGCTTCGAGGCGCCGGTGAACCTGGCCTACTCGTCGCGCAACCGGTCGGCGTCCATCCGCATCCCCATGTACTCGCCTTCCCCGAAGGCGAAGCGCATCGAGTTCCGGTCGCCGGACCCGTCCTGCAACCCGTACCTCGCCTTCTCGGCCATGGTCATGGCGGGCATCGACGGCATCGAGAACAAGATCGACCCGGGCGAGCCGCTCGACAAGGACATCTACGGCCTGTCGCCGGAGGAGCTGAAGAACATCCCGAAGATGCCCGGCTCGCTCGACGAGGCGCTGGAGGCGCTCAAGAAGGACAAGGAGTTCCTCCTCAAGGGCGACGTCTTCACCGAGGACGTCATCGACACCTGGATCGAGTACAAGATGGAGAAGGAGGTCAACGCCGTTCGCCTCCGCCCCACCCCGCTCGAGTTCGCGCTTTACTTCGACATTTAGCGACCCTCACCCCCCGACCCCCTCCCCGCTCGCGGGGAGGGGGCGAACGGGGAGGGCATGTTCGTCACGGGTTCTGGCTTTATCCATTCTGCTTGACCTAGAGACCATCCCCCGCGTGCGTGCCGCGGGTGGATGGTTTTTTTGGCCTATTTTCGCTTGATGAACGCCGCCTTCGCGGTCTCTCCGCCTTCGCCGGTTCAGGCAACTTCTGGGCGCTCTTCGTCCATTTCTTCCAAGCGGCGATGTCGCGGCCGAAATCCTTTCCGGACATGGCTTTCGTGATCTTGGGCGCCTTCAATGCTTCGTTCGCACAGGGCGCTCCTTTCGAGGCGCGGCAATTTCTCGGCGCAAGGCGGCCTCCATTCCATCCAGCACGAGCTCGAGGTGAGCCTGGAACGCCTCGTCGCTCGACAGCACCCAGGCCTCCGGCGGCACCGCCCGTAGCGCCGCGGCGGCGGGCTCGCTCAGCTCGGGAAGGGGAAGCTGCCGGCGCTCCGGAACATCGCGGAAGAGCGCGGGCTCGCCCGCGGCCAACAAAAAGCCGTTGAGCGCGGTGAAGAACGAGCTCACCGCTCGCGCCCGCCCCACCGGCGAGAAACCCGCCTCCCCCAGCGCCGCCACTGCTCCCGCGAACCTCTCGAGGAGCTCAGGGGTCGCCTGCGAGCGGGTCGCGAGCAGCGGGAATGCCCCCGGGTGCGCGAGCGCGAGCTTTTGCCAAGCCGCGGCCGCCTTTGCGAAGGTCCTGCGCCACGCCGGGCCGGCCTCGACCGGCGGCAAGGAGCGCGACAGCTCGTCCGCCATCGCGTCGAGCAGCGCCGCCTTCGACGGGACGTGGTGGTAGAGCGACATCGCCTCGACCCCCAGGCGCTCGGCGAGCTTGCGCATGCTCAGCGCCTCCAGGCCCTCCTCGTCCGCGAGCTCGACGGCACACGCTGCGATCCGCTCCTTCGACAGGCCGGGGCTCCCCCGGGCGCTTCGGCGCTGGCTCATGGGTTGACACCTTACATCGTAAGCCTTAGGCTGGCGACGCCCTTACATCGTAAGTCTTCGGCGGTCCTGTCCCGGAGGAACGAATGGCGCTCGAACAGTGGCTCGAATGGCTGCGATGCCCTGAGGACGGAGAGCGGCTCGCGCTCGAGGCCGGCGCTTTGCGCTGTGCCCGAGGACATCGGGCGTCGGCCGAGGGCGGCATCGCGCGGCTCGTTTACCCATGCCGGCCCGAGGGGAGAGACGCGCGGTGGGGGCCGTTCTACGACCGCATCGCCCCGCTCTACGACCTGACCGAGCGCGCGGGAAGCCGGTTCCTCCTGGGAGTCGATGTCCGCGCAGAGCGCGCGGCGATGATCCGCTGGCTTCAGGTCGAGCCGGGGATGCGCCTCCTCGAGGTCTCGCCCGGCCCCGGCGTCGCTCAGGCGCTGCTCGCCGAAGCCTTGGGCCAGAGCGGCTCGCTGGTCGAGGTCGACCTTTCGCTGGGCATGCTCCGGGTCTGTCGAAGCCTCGCGCGCCGAGGCGGGCGCTCGCCTCTGCTCGTCCAGGCGAACGCCGCTCATCTGCCCTTTGCCGACGAAACCTTCGACGCCGTCTTCCACTTCGGGGGCGTGAAGCTCTTCAGCGAGCCCGCGCGGGCCCTGGACGAGATGGCGCGGGTCGTGAAACCCGGTGGCCGGCTCGCCTGGGGCGATGAAGGCTTCGGACCCAGCGCGCCCCAGGGGTGGCGGTCCCGCCTGCTGTCGCGCATGAACCCGGGGTTCCTCGAGCCGCGTCCGAGCCCACCCCACGGCGTTCGAGTCGACAGCGACTACGAGGCCTTTGCCGGTTGCGCATGGCTCACGGTGGGGACCAAGCTCTGACGCGGGCCGCGCGCGAGGCACCACAGCTCTTGGGCGCCCGCCAGCCGTCGTCGAACACGGAGCAATGGGGAACCGCCTTCGCCGAGGAGCATCGCCGGCCGACCCCCTCGACCCGCTCTATTTGCGCAAAATGCGCATTTCGAGCTGCCCATCACGCGCGCGCTCCGGTCTGCGCGACCTCGAGCGCCGAGCAAAAGGTCCGCCGGTGAGCACTCGTGCGCGATCGCCTCGCGCACTGGCCTCGGGAGTGCAGTGGGCTGCTGTCATCGCCGGCCGACTCGGGGCAAAGCCGCCCTGCTTTCCTGGCCGCCCGAAACGCAGAGGCTCCCATGAACATTCGCGCCCCCTGGCTCCTCGTCGCGGTTGCGGCTGCAGCCCCCGGCTGCATCAACGGGGTAAGCAGCGACCTGCCGGATGAGCAAGACCGCCAAGACGCGGCTTCCGCCGTCGGCTGCGCAGCGGCCTCGCTCTGGTCCGCGGGGACGACGTACGCCGCGGGCCAGCTCGTCCAATATGCCGGCGGCGCGTATCGGTGCCTGCAAGCGCATACGAGCCAGGCGGCGCAAGCTCCCGACGCCCTTCTCGCCCTCTGGGCGCCCGTGGCGTGCGCGGACGCGGGAGCGAGAGCCGACGCCGCCTCGGGCGCCTCGCGTGACGCGAGCGGCAGCTCGGGCGGCGATTTCGGCAGCGACGCCAAGGCTGGCGACGAGCTCGATGCCGGATCGATCGGCGGCGACGCCGGCTCGGGCGGCGTGGATGCCGGCGGGGCCTGCGATCCGTCGGCTTGGGTCTACCTGGGCGACGACCCCAACGCGTGCGAGGGCCACCTTGGCGAGCCCTGTGGCTGGACGTCGACAAACCTGGGCCAGGGCTACCACTGCCAGGCGGCGAAGTCGGGCATGGTCTGCGAGCCCGGTGGGCAGACCTGTGGCGGGAGCGGCAGCGACGCCGGGTCGGGCGGCGCGGATGCCGGCTCGATCGTCAGCGACGCGGGCTCGATCGTCAGTGACGCGGGCTCGATCGTCAGCGACGCCGGCTCAATGGCCAGCGACGCCGGCTCCAGCGGGGGAAGCGCCGTGGGGCTCGTCTTCAGCCCCTACAAGGACACGGGCATCCACCTCGACTGGAACACCGACGTCGCGTCCACCGCGTTCTCGGGCAAGCTCACGCCGATCGGCGCCGACGCGGTGGCGCACGGGGCAAAGGTGATCACCCTCGCCTTTGCGACCGGCGAGTGCGGAAGCGAGAATTGGGGCGGCGTCCCCGGCGCGGAGATGGCCCGGGCCAACGCCTCGCTCCTGGCCGCCTCCGGGGTCGACACCATCGTCTCGACCGGCGGCGCCGCGGGCTCGTTCACCTGCGGCTCCGACGCCGGCTTCATCGCCTTCGTCGACCGCTGGGCGACCTCGCACCTGGTCGGCGTCGACTTCGACATCGAGGCCGGCCAGACGCAGGCGGTGGTCCAGGCGCTCGTGATGCGCATCAAGGCCGCGCACGCCCGATACCCGGGCCTGCGCTTCAGCTTGACGCTCGGGACCTTGGCCGACAACGACGGCGCCTCGGCCGCGCGCTCGCTGGGCGCGACCGCGCCCGACAGCCTCAACGTGTACGGCGACTGGGCCCTGACCGCCGTGAGGGAGCAGTTCGACAGCGAGTGGCCGAGCTACGTCACGGTCAACCTCATGACCATGGACTACGGCGAGGCGTCGCCGGGCGTTTGCGTGGTCAGCGGCGGGGTCTGCGACATGGGCCAGTCGGCCCTCCAGGCCGCGTACAACTGCCACGACCACTGGGGCGTGCCGTGGGGAAACCTGGAGCTGACCGCGATGATCGGCGGCAACGACAACCCGAGCGAGCGCTTCACGCTCGATGACGTCGACGCCGTGGCGGCCTTCGCGAAGAAAGTGTCTCTGGCCGGAGTGCACTATTGGTCCTACGACCGCGACACCGACTGCCCGCCCGGCGCTGCGTCGGCGACCTGCAACTCCCTCGGCGGCGCCGGAGACTACGGCTTCCTCACGCGCTTCCTGGACGACGGCCTGTAGGCGGCGCCCTGACTCACACCGGCGCACCGCGTGGCCGCGCTCGCCCAAGGAGCCCCCCACGCGGTCGGGGCCGCGCCGCTCGATCGCAAGCTGCAGCATCGCCGCGCAACCTCGCTTCCCTCCCTGGGCCGCCCGAAGGCAGCACGGCCTTCGGCTATACGGAGCGGGCGACCCTGGGCGCGATGGCGCTGGGGCCGGGCACCTGCTGGCTCGGCGGGAGCTGCACGAAGCTTTGCTTCGCCAACCCGTCGCCGCGGCTCCGGGGTTGGCGGAGCGCGAGCGCATACCGGCGGTCGTGCTCGGGCTGCGGCATCGAGTCGCGGCACGCGGGCCCGCTCCAGGCTCCAGGTCTGCCGGGGCCTGTCTTTGCCAGACCGCACAAGATTTCGCGCCGAAGGGACGGACCGACATCGGCCTGGGGATCGCCTCCGGCGGACTCCCGACGGGCTCCTTGGAGCCGAGCCGCGCGCCCTTCAGCGGCCGCTGCCCTCCGCCGCAGCTCCCAATTCCACGCGGACCCGGTGGACCCGTCCGCGCTCTCGGGCGAGCAGCTCTTCGAGCTCCGCGGCGACCTTTGCCGCCTGCGCGCGCGCTGCCTGCTGCGCCTCGGTGCCCGCGGCCTTCGAGTCGAGCTTCGCCATGAGGTCGGCGAGCTCCCGCCGCTTCTCGGCCAGGCGGTCGGCGGTGGGCTGCGCCCGAGACATCGCCAGCCGGCGCGCCGCCTCGGCCTCCGCTGAAAGCGCCATGGCCTCGGAGCGCCGCGCCGCCTCTACCTGCAGAAGCGCATCCTTCTGCGCGCGCCAGGCACCCGCCGACGCTAGCGCCGAGAAGACCGCCAGGGCGATGAACCCAGAGCGCGCGAGAACCCGCCGCCGGCGCTTCCAAATGCTCAGGTTCGCGGCCACCGCCTCGAGGAACTGCTGCTGGACTTGGGGGAGCTCGGCGCGCGCCGACTCCGGCAGGCGCCCGGCTTGCTCGGCCTCTTGCCTGCGCCAGAGCAGCCGCGTGTCCTCCCCCGACGCTTCCCATTGGCGCGCAGCGTCTCGAAGCCGCTCCCGGAAAACCGCGGCCTCGCCTCCTTCGTCCAGCCACTTCCGGAGCGCGGGCCAGCTTCGGATCAGGCACTCGTGCGCGAGCTCCACCCTCGGCTCCCCGCCTTCGCTTTGCGCCACGAGGAGCCTGGCGCGGACCAGGGCGTCGAGGGCGCGGCCCAGCTCGAAGCCGCTGCGCGATACCTCGCTCAGCTCCTTGGCGGTCGCGGCGACCGGCGCGCGGTTCGCCCCCACCAGGCACAAGAGCACCGCGCGAACCCGCGCGCGCCGCGGCGGCGACAGCTCGCTCATCGCCGCGTCGGCGTGCCGCGCCAGCACTCCGGCGAGCCCGCCGACCTCCGCCCAGCTCGCCTCGGTCAAGAGCTGCCGCTCGCGGCTCCGGTGCGCCCACAGGTGCGCCGCCGCGAGCTGCAGCAGCGGCAGCGCGCCCTTCGCCTTCGAGAGCTGGCGCATCAGGTCCTCGACGACGGCCGCCGACTCGAAGCGAACCCCCGCGCCCAGCGCCGGCTGCACGAGCGCCTCTCGCAGGTCCGCCTCTGCTGGATCCGCGAGCTCGAAGCGCCCCTTTTCCACCGCGGCCGCCAACGCCTCGCCCTCCAGGTGCAGCGCGAAGTCCGAGCGCAGGGCGACGAGGATTCGGACCGAGTCGCCGGCCCCGGCGGCGCCGGCGAGGCAAGCCACGAAGGCCTCGCGCTCGGCGGCGTCGGACGCGAGCGCGTAGAGCTCCTCGAAGGCGTCGACGAAGAGCAGGACCTTCTGCTCCTCTCGCCGGGCGCGCTCGCCCAAGAGGGCCACCGCGCGGCCGGGCTGGGAGCGCAAGAGCTCCGCCAGCGGCGGCGCCCCCGAGGCGCCTTTCGCACCCGGCTTCTCCTCGGCCAGGGGCGACAGCGCCGCGGCGAGGGCCGCCATCGGGGCGCGACCGGGGTTCAGGCGGATCACCTCCCACCGCTCTCCGGAGCGAAGGAGCGCGGGGACGAGACCCGCCAGGACGAGCGAGGTCTTGCCGGAGCCGGAGGCGCCCACGATGGCTCGCAGCGGGAGCTCGCGAAGGCCGGCGACCAGCTCGCGGATCTCGCGGCGTCGGCCGAAGAAGCGATCGGCGTCGGCCTCTGTGAAGGCGGCCAGCCCCGGGTACGGGCTCGCGGCCTCCGCGGCAGGGTCGCGCCCCGGCGGCTCGACGGCGGGAGGCGCCAGGCGCGGGGAGTCGAAGGGGAGGTCGTTGCCGCGCGGCGCGGGCCGGCCCGCCTTGTCCGCGAGAAGCCGGCTGGCGCTCAGCAAGGCCGAGAGCGAAAGCGTCTCGGTCGGGAGGTCTTCGTCGTCGGCGGCGCGGGCCGGCTCCAGCAGCGACTCGAGGGCGACCGACTTCGGCTCCGCGTCGGGCGGGGTTCGGGCGACCAAGGGGACGGCCGGGAGCGCCTCGGTGACGGGATCCGGCTCTAGGGATTCGGGCTTGGGCGGCTTGGGCGCCGGGGGCGTGCTCATGGCGCGCGGATTGTCGCCCGGCCTCGGGGACACCTCAAGGCGGGTGAGCGCGGCGCTCACTGCGCGGTGACGGAGACCACGTCCATCTGGATGAACTGCCCGTCGAACGCCTTCGGGGCCGGCGGCACATCGGGGACGACGATGGGCTGGCCCGCGCCGTCGATGTTCAGGATCTGCGCGCCGTCCACCGGGTCGCCGACCAGGGTGAGCGACGTCCCACCGGTCATCGGGATCACCTCCGTGTAGTCGATGGCGAAGCAGCGCCGGGGCCCGCTCTCCCCTGCGTTGAGGTAATAGGTGGCGCCGGGGGAGCCGACCTCGAGCGAGTAGGTGTTGTATCCGACCGTCGTCGGCGCGCCGCCCTTGCGAAAGTAACCGGCGCCCTCGCCGCCGGTGACGGTGAGGAGCTCAACCACGCCGCGAAACCGCAGCGCGACGTCGTAGGTCTTCTGAGGGTCCCCTCCGAGAGTGAGGGAGGTGCGAACGGCCGCGGTCGACGGGCATCCGTCGCCCGCGTGGTCGCCGGCGCACGGCAGGTCCCAGCGCAGGCCGACGAGATCGGCCGCCACGTCCTGGCAGCTCTGGCCGTCGCCGAGGTAGCCCGGATCGCATTGGCACTGCGCCGACGCGTCGACGCTCGCGCAGGAGGCGTGGGCTCCACAGGTCGGGCATTCGGCGGAGGCCCCGGCGTCCGGCGTCGAGTGGCCGCCGCAGTCGCAGGCCCCCGCCGCGAGCCACAGCAGCGCCGATGCCAGTCTCATCCCTTCGTGCCGAGTCATGGTATTCGCCGAACGTTAAGGGGAAGGCGGCGCGCCGAGCCGCGGCACCATAGGGTCCGGCGGCCATTATCTCGGCCTCGAAGTTAACCGGCAACACGCTCCGCGGTTTTTCGACCGCGAAGTTTCGCACACCAGGAGGGAATCCATGAAGACCTTGGCCTTGGGGGCATTGCTCGCGCTAGCGAGCTGCGCGACGCCCTACGCCTACTGCTTCCATCTCGAGAACCCCGGCGCGAAGCCCGCGTCGACGCCGGGCGGCGGCGAGGTAATGGAGGACGCGGACATCCGGACGGAGATCGCCGTCGACCCGACCGGCGCCCAGGCCATTCTGGTCGACTTGAGCAACAAGACAGACCAGGTGCTCCAGGTGGAGTGGACCCGAATCTCGGTGACGCGCTCCGACGGGAGCTCCAGCACACCGCGCCCCGACGTGGACGTGGGGTGGATCTTCCCGGGGAGCTCGCAGCGCGCGCGCCTCGCACCCTTTGCTCTGCCCCGCTCCGGGAGCCCCGCGGCGAGCTACCAGGGAGCGCGCTTCGAGCTCGCCATTCCCATGATCGTCCGCCGGGAATCGAGCCTTCGCCGCTATTCATTCACCGTGGACGTCCGCAAGCTCTAGCGAGAGCCCGTCACGAAAATGGTCTCCTCGCCACTCGAACGACCTTTCCCCCTTCGCCCCCTCCCCGCGAGCGGGGAGGGGGTTGGGGGGTGAGGAATATCGGCGCGCGGCGATCGCTGACTTCCGCAAGCTCTAGCGAGGCTGCGCCTCAGACCGACGAGGCATGTCGCGGCGGTTGCGGCGCAGCCTCGCGTCGGCAGCTGATAGTCGATGGTTGATGGTTCTGCGGGAACGCGGCTCGGTGGAACACTTGACTCGAATGCATCACGTTCGCGCCCTCAGGGCCTCTAGGAGCGGCAAATGCGTCTTTGGATGCTGACGGGATTATTGGCGAGCGGTTGCGCCGCCCACTTCCCCATGCCCATGACGGCCACCGACCTGGCCCGATATCGCTCGGGGCCGGCCCTGGTCGCCTACCTCGGCCAACCGGATGCGAGCCCCACGGTCTGCGACCTGCGCGCGCGCAGCCCGCACCTGCCCGCGGTGACGGACGAGGTCCGCGCGTCGCTCTTCGAAGGGCTGGTGCGGGGCCAGGTCGGCCCCGCTCTGTGGCGCCGCTGCGTCGACGCCCTGGTCAAAGGCCTTCCGCGCTCCGAAGCTCCGGCCGTGTTCGACGAGCTGGCCCGCGCCTACCGGAAGCTCCTCACCGACTCCGACCTCGAAGAGAATCCCTCCCTCTCCGAGCGCCTCGCGGCGCTCCACCGGTTCTATCTGGAGCGCCCGACCGGCCTCGACGCGGACCCTGAGGTGATCGCGCCCCTGTTCGAGGAGCTTCGCTCAGCTCTCGCCAAGGGCAAGCTCGGCGCGGTCGCCGCGCGCTTCGGCCAAGAGCTCGTCGCGACCCTCGACGTCGAGCGCGGAGAGTGGCAGGGGCACGCGGTGGACGCGGCGCTGATGGACGCGCTCGCCGCGAGCGGCAACGAGATGACGCTCACCCGCTTCGCCGAGCGCCTGCCCTCCCCCGAGCTGCGGGAGGCGGCGCGCCGGCGCATCGTCCGCGTGCACATCGCGCTCTCGGCTTTTCAGGAGGTGCGCGACGACGCCTCCGCCGTCGAGGAGGCCGTGGCGCGCCAGGGCCACAATCGCGTGTCGCTCGACGAGCACCCGCTCGTGAAGGCCTCCTTCGACGCGCGCGAGACACCGCCTCGAGGCGTCCTCGTCCGCCAGCGCGTCTGGGATCGAACCGCGACGTTGCTGGGCTACGCCGAGGGCCGGCCCGACCTCTCCGTCCTCCCGGAGCTCTCGTTTCGCCATGCCCTGTGGGCTCAGGTGCAGTCGATTCTCGCGGCCCATCACGCTGTGTGGACACAAAGGTGACCTGGACCCCAGCCCGTGCCTCGCCGCCGCGGACGTGTCCATCGACAACCCGCTCGCGTACCTCGACAAAGGGGGCGCGTTCCATTTCAAGGACAACGTCGCCGTGGGCGATGTCCTGACCTTGGCCCGAAGCGACACTTTCCTGCTCCCCGTGCGGATCGGCGACCGCTCGGCGCTCTCCCTTCAATGGGGTCTCACCTTTCAGCGACCCGAGGACCTGATCTTCTCCGGGAAGGGTCCGGGCGCCGACGGGCCGAGCCTGGAGGTTCGCGTCGAGCGACCGAGCCCGACCCGCTTCGCGTTGACGGCGAGCGCGCCGGATGGCGCGTACACGGCCGTCGTCGAGGCTCCGGACCTCCTCGCCTTCCACGCCGGCAGCCGCGGGGCGATGGGCGAGGCGGGATCGACCGGCTCGACTGGATCCAGCGGCGCGAACGGCTCGGAGTGTAGCGACGGTGGAAGCGGCGGCGATGGAGGCCCGGGTGGAGACGGCGGCCCGGGTGGCAACGGCGGAGAGGTCTACGCCGAGGTCGTGTGCGGCGGCGCGCCGTGCGCCGACACCGCGGCGCTCCTCCAACAGGTGATCTTCAGCGCCGGCGGTCCGGGGGGGCCGGGTGGCGCCGGCGGGTCAGGCGGCAGCGGCGGGTCCGGCGGGTCGGGCCGCGCCGCCTCCAGCCACACCGACTCCAATGGCAACACCGTCACAGATGACCCCGGATGCAGCCCGGGCTCCAGCGGAAGGTCCGGCATGCGCGGGTCCTCCGGCTCCGACGGACCCGTAGGACGCCCCGGGCGAGTCCTCTTCAGAATCGTCCCCTGAGGTTTTTCCAGCGGCGACGGTGAGGCCTCATCACAGGGCGAGGCCCCTTCGCCGCCGACGGCCGCCCGCCTGAACTTCGACGATCGGTCGCCCGCTCGCTTGACGGCAGGAAGACCATCCGGTACTCCCGCTTTCCGTGAAGCGCGCACCGCTCATCGCCCTGGAAGGCATCGACGGGACCGGCAAGGGGACGCAGGCCCGGCTCCTCGCGGCGGCGCTGCGCGAGCAGGGCGTCGCGGTCGAGCTCTTCTCCTTCCCCGCCTACGCCGCCACTCTCGCCGGCGGCCTGGTCGCCGCGTACCTGAACGGTGAGCTCGGCGAGCCGGCCGCCATCGACAGCCGGCTGACCGCGGTGCTGTTCGCCCTGGACCGCTTCGAGCTCAAGGGCGCCCTCGAGCGCGCCCTCGACTCCGGCGCCGTGGCGCTGTGCGACCGCTATGTGGGCTCGAATCTGGCGCATCAGGTGGCGCGGGCGCCCGCGGGCGCCAAGCCGGCGCTGCGCGCGCTCATCGAGCGGCTTGAGCACGAGATCTTCGGGCTGCCGCGCCCGTCGCTGGTCCTCTACCTGGACAT
The DNA here is from genome assembly GCA_963772225.1 of uncultured delta proteobacterium. GTDB lineage: Bacteria > Myxococcota > Myxococcia > Myxococcales > UBA5297 > CAVYWD01. The sequence continues at coordinate 1,259,542 of CAVYWD010000002.1, forward strand.
GCCCGACGCCCTCGCGCAGGAGCGGGTGCTGAAGAAGGCGCCGCGCGGCTATACGAAGAAGCAGCTCGACGCGCACGAGTCCGACCGGGCCCACCTCAAAGCCGCCCTCGCCGAATACCGGCGGCAGGCGCGCTCGAAGCCGGCGTGGGCGCTCATTCGCACGGTTGGGCCGCGCAAAGAGGAGCGCTCGCGCGAGGCCATCCACGAGGACGTCATGGCCGCGCTCCGCCGCGCGCGCATTCTGCCGCGGGCGAAGCGCCGAGCGTAGGCTTTCAAAGGCCGCGCGAGCCCGCGATTGCCTGGCCGGCCTGAGGAGAAACTCAAGGTTTCTCGGCGAAGGCCGGGATGGCGCGCGCCGTGAGCGCGCCGCTCCCGTCCATGGCCCACGCCTCGGCGCTCTCGAGGCCGCCAGCCCCAAACCGATAGAGGTTGAACCCCGCGACGCGGTCCGGGTCGTCGTGGGCGAGCGACGCGCTCGTCGCCTGAAACGCCTCCGGCCCGGCGCGAAGCCGCGCGCGCTGCCGCCGATGAAAATGGCCGTAGAGGACCGCGCCGGCCGCCGCGGGCTGCACCGCCGCGCGAAAGGCGGCGGCGTCCCTCAGCCCTTCCTGATACTGGCGCAGCGCGGTGGGCCGCTCGAACGGCGAGTGATGCAGCACCACGACCGGCGTCCGAGCGGTCACCTCCGGGTGCGAGAGCGCGCGCCGGAGCGCGTCGAGCTGCGCCTCGCCCAGCCGGCCCGCTGCGACGAACGGCGCGCGGGGCACCGCGCTGCAAAGCCCGATGATGGCCACCGGCCCGCGCAACCGCACGAACGGAAAGCGGCCCAGGGGCAGCTCGACGCCGATCTCCGGGAGGTCGCTCGTGGCGTTCCGCGCGAAGTAGCGCGCGAAGCGGCCGCTGCGCCAGGAGCCGCGGGTGTAGACGTCGTGGTTGCCGGGGACGATGGACACCGACTCGGCCGGGAAGCCGAGGTGCCGCCGGAGGAAGCTCTCGGCCATCTCGAGCTCGGCCTCGAGGGCCAGGTTCGACAGGTCGCCGCTGATGACCACGTGGTCCGCGCCCGAGCGCGCCACACCCTCGATGACCGCCTCCAGGAGCTGCCGCTGGTGAGCTCGCCCGCGCCGGAGGACGAAATTGGCGTAGCCCGTCAGCCGCTTGTTCCAGAGCCGGCCGAGCTCGACCGCGGCGGCGACGTGGAGGTCCGAAAGATGGGCGATGCGCATGATCGTGTTCCGCCGGACCGAGGTCAGGCACCCTGCTTGGCGCGCGGGCCGCGCTCGTTGCGGCGCTCGCGGCGAAATGCGGGAGGCGTCGGAACGCACATTCTGGTTTTCATGAATTCCCCCGGCCCCCGAAGAGCGACGCGTTCGGCGAGGTGGAGATTACACGCACACCCTAGGGTTCTGCCACCGAAAGGAGAGGGAGGCCGCTCACGTTCTCGCGAGAGGAAGGCAAAGGTCGCCATCGGATTGCGTTCTCTTGAAAGGCGGCCGATGAGGGGCGCCCCGCGGGGCGAGGGGCCTCCGGTTCAGACTTCCACCGCGCTCACCCGCGGGACGACCCGCCACTTCCGCACCGCGAGCTCGAGCGGCCCGGTCCCCAGCTTCACGGCCACCGCCGCCTGATGCCGCTCCGAGGCGCGAAAGGAGGCGAACCGCCAAGCGCGCGGATCGTCCTGCAGCACCGGGTCGGTGCGGATGCTGGGCGACCCTCCCTCAGCGAGCGCGAAGGCGAACTGCTCCAGTGGGATGCTCAGCCCCGCGCCGCGGGCCTTGATGTACGCCTCCTTGAGCGTCCACAGCTCGAAGAACCGCGCGCGCCGACACTCGGGCGGCAACGCGAAGAGCGCCTCGACCTCCGAGGGCGCGAAGAAGCGCTCGGCGATCTCCTCGGTCTGCCCCTCGCGGAGCACGTTCTCCACGTCGGCGCCGACGTCCACGCCGCGCGCGACCGCGCACAGGGCGAGGCCGTCGGCGTGCGACAGGTTGAAGCGCAGCCAGGCCCGCGAAGGCCCCGCGATCTCCGGGCGGCCGAACGCGTTGGCGTCGAATCGCCACGCCTCGGGCGCGACGGGCGCATAGCGCGAGAGCGCCTCGCGCACCAGCGCGTGGGAAACCAGGAATTGGCGCTGGTGCTTCGGGAAATGGAAGCGCTCTCGCCGCTCGCGCTCGCCGGCGTCGAGGAGCTTTAGGCAAGCCGCTTCGAGGCCTGAGCCGAGCTCGACGTCGAGCTCTGCCATCCACAGGTGCACTTCGCCGAGGGGAAGGTCGACCATCGCGGGGGCGAATCCTCGCACCCCTCCGCGGGGCGCGTCATGTCCTTCGTCGCTTTTGCGCGCGGCCTTCCCCCTTGTTCGCGTCCCGACCGCCCGTGGGATACTCCAGCCTTCTTCCTTATCAGGAGCGAGCGCATGCGCTTCATCGGCCGGAGGGATTTCCTGGGCGGCTCGGCCGCGGCAGTCGCGGCGCTCGGCGCCTCCGAGGCGCGGGCCTCCGAAAGCCTGGACCTCGTCGACGTCTCCGGCACCGACCCCAAGGCCATGGTGAAGAAGGCCCTGGAGGGCCTGGGCGGCATCGGCAAGTTCGTGAAGCAGGGCGACTGCGTCGTTCTCAAGCCCAACGCCGGGTTTGCCAACCCTCCGGCCTGGGCCACCACGACGCACCCCGAGGTCGTCGCCGCCGTCGCCGAGGCGTGCCTTGCGGCCAAGGCCAAGCAGGTGGTCATCGTGGAGCACCCACTCGCCAAGGCCGAAAGGTGCTTCGCCCGCTGCGGCCTGAACGACGCGCTGGCCTCCCTGCCGCAAGTGAAGCTCATGGCCATCCTCGACCCCGAGGACTTCCAGCGGGTCGACGTGAAGGGCGGCACCGCGCTCAAGCAGGTCGAGGTGGCCAAGGCGGTGCTCTCGGCGGACGTCTTCATCAACCTTCCGCAGGCCAAGCAGCACAACGCGGGCGGCGTCTCCTTCGGCATGAAGAACCACATGGGCGTCATCTGGGACCGCAAGCCGTTCCATACCTCGTTCGACCTGCACCAGGGCGTTGCCGATTTGGCCCGGGTCCTCAAGCCGCAGCTCACCCTCCTCGACGCGACCCGCGCGCTGCTCTCCAATGGCCCGGCCGGCCCAGGCGACACGGCCACGCCGGGCCGCATCGTGGCCGGGCGCAACGTGGTCTCGGTGGACGCCTACGGCCTCACGCTGGCTCGTTTCAACGCCAAGCACATGACGCCCGCCGACGCCAAGCACATCCTCCTCGCCGGACGAGCGGGGCTGGGCGAAATCGACCTCTCCAAGCTCCGCGTCAAGAAGCTCACCGCCTGACCTCGAGTTGAGCGAGGGCGGACACCGACCATCGACATCGAAGGCGCGCTTTCATCGCGAGCGCGCCCGCGACCACCGCCTACGCCCGAGGCCCCCTGGTCCGATCCCTCGGCGCGGCGCCCGCTCTGAGAGCCGCTCGCTCGCTCGCCGCCGCGCTCCCGGCCCTGGCCTTGGCTCTCTGGGTGTCCCCGGCCCTCGCCCGCAACCCGCCGTTCGCCACCGACCCGCGCGAGGGCGTTTGGATAGGCGCCGGCGAGGTCTTCATCTACCATAGCTCCGACCGGTGGAACGTGTACCCGGCCGGCGCGGCGGTGAACAAGCTCGCCTTCGACGGGCTCACTCTCGGGATCGCCACCGACGACGGCGCGCTCCGCTTCGACTCCGGCAGCCGCCGGGCGTCGCGCCTCACCATGTCGGACAGGGGCTCCCCCACCCCGTTTCGGGATTCGGCGGGCGCACCGTCAACGCGGGCGAGGGTCCACGGCTGCGCGAGGGACGTCCCTCAGGAGAGGCGCTTCATGGCCTCCTGCGCGGTCATCACCGGCGTCACCTCGAGCAGCTCTGAATAGTATGGGCGCTGCTTCGCAAACCTCGCCTCGAAGGCGGCCCTGTCTTCGACCTCCCAGAGGCTCACTCCCACCGTGGGGTCTTCCTCCAGGCAATAGGTCCATTGGACCGGGGAGGGACCGAGCTCGCCGCCGGCGAGCTTCTTCCCGAACTCGGTCAAGGTCTCGAGGCGCACGCGGGCTTTGACGATGAGCAGCATGGGACTGGCCTTTCTCGCCGGATGGCGACCTGGTTCGTCCCTTGGATACCCGGCAAGCCTGGAGGTGACAGCTCGGCAATCGGATTTTGCGCGCAGGACTTGCTTCCCCTATTCAATCCGCGTCCACTCGCCGTTCGCGAGCCCCTGGCGGAGGCGCTCGACGAGGGTCGGCGCCTCGGCCGGCGCGCCGAGCGATTTGCAAAGCAGCACCACCCGGCGCATCCGATCGACCTCGCGCTCGATGGCGCCGATATCCGCCGCGCCGCCGGCGATTCGCAACCCGAGAAAAGCCCTGGAGGCGCCATCGGCCAGCAGGGGCCCGAGCCGGAGGCACTGGACCTCGCTTCGGCTCCGAGGCCGGCCGGAGCCCAGTGGGCGCCGAGCCTCGCTCTTCGCGAGCGATGAGAGGGAGCGTTCCGGCGCGAGCGGGGCGTTCACCAGCTCGGTGAGGGCGCCGGTCTGGCCGGCGTCGGTCTCGGTCAGTCAGGATGGATGGCCGTGAGCGACGTCGCGTGACCCGATTACCGCCGACGCTCTCTCAGAATCCTGCGTCCGGGTTGACTCAGGCGTGCCAGCCAGCATTGGTTGGAGTGCAGGTCTCGCGGGGCCACTTTGGCTGGCGGTTTGAGGCGGTCACCGGCCTGACGCTGATGACTGGCTCATGGCAGCGATAATGCCTCTCACGGTACGCCGCACGGCGATGAACACCGGGTTTCGAAGGTCGACCCTGGCCGCGCTTGGGGCCGCCCTGCTCCTGGGGGCCTGCTTCTTGGGTGAAGCGACCGCGGAGGACGCCTCAACACCTGTGAGTCACAGTGATGGTTCGTCGAGCGGTGGAGCCGACAGCGGCGCGTCGTTGGGCATCGACGGTGGCCTCAGCGACGGGTCGTTGGGCATCGACGGAGGCCTCGGCGACGCATCGGCTGGAGTGGACGCGGGCCCGGGAGAAAGAAGCGACGCGAGCACCGCGAGCCCGGATGCAGGGGCAGATGCGGGTGTCGCACAGTACCTGCCGTGTCCAACCGATGGGAATGCGTGCGAGATCCTGCCCTACGGGGACTCCATCACCCAGGGATTCCCCTTTGCAGCACAAGGCGGTTATCGCGCCCCGCTCCTGCGCCTTGCCCTGGCTGACAAGAAGAAGATCACCTTCATCGGCCGCCTGTTCGACGGCCTAGACCAAGTCGACAATGTCGCCTTTCCCAAGAACCACGAGGGACATTTCGCTATGCCCATCGAGTGGCTCACCGACAACAACAACGTTCCGAACGACGTGATCCAACCCGCTCACATCATTCTCCTGCATGCCGGGACCAACAACAGGTCGGACCAGGCTGCTGATGCAGCGAAGAAGCTCGAGCTGCTCATCGACAAGATCATCGCGGCCGCTCCGAACGCCCTGCTCCTCGTGTCGACCATTATTCCGTGTGGTGACAACGGCCAAGAGGATGCCTTCGTGAGGGCTTTCGATCAACTCATCCCAGCCATCGTGCAGAAACGGGCGGAGGCCGGCAAGCACATACAGCTCGTCGACCAGTACACGAGCTTTGTCCCGGCGACGATGTTCACGCCTCCCGAGAAGTATCACCCGAACTTGGTTGGCTACGCACACATGGCTGACGTCTGGTACGCGTCTATGAAGTCCGTGCTTTCGCAATAGATCTCCTGGAGGACGGGGTAAGGTGATCCATTCGAGCCGTAAAAGGTCCAGCGCCCCGGCCAGCAGGCCCAGCCAGCGCCATCGCCGAAGCGCTCCGCCGCCTAACGCAGAGAAGAGGAAGAGCCCCCACACCGCCGGCAGAGCGAGGTCCAACGTCCAGATCTCTTCCAGATACCTCCGCCGCCCCGGCTGCCCGAGCGCGTCCAAGAGTCGAGCCACCGCTCCGGGGGAATACCCGAGCCGCAGGTCCAGCATCGGCTCGCCGGCAGCCATCGCGCGCAGCGAAGGTGCGCTCCACGGGAAGGCGGGCGCGTTCGCCAGAGCGAGCAGGGCGACGGACGCCGCTGCGAGCCACCTCGTGGCCCGGCGGGGGCGCCGGGTCCGCGCACCCGTGTGCGCGTAGCCCAACGCGGAGAGCGTCGCGGGGAGCCCTTCGCGAAACGACGGATAGGTGAACTCGAAGCCGGTGGCGAGCAGGTCCGAAGGCCGAGCGTCGAGATCCCGGGACAGCGTCTCGAGGAGGGTCCGGCCCGCCAGGGCCGAAAAGAGCCAGGACGGGAGCCGCCGCGGCGTCGCGGCTCCCATCCACTCCGCGGCCGCGTCGAAGAGCTCGCCAAGGCGCGCGCCGCCCGCCGGATCCGCCAGGATGAAGCTCCGGCCCTCCGCCCGCTTCCTTCCGAGCCCGACCACGTGAACGATGGCTTGCGCCGCGTCCCCCACGTGGATGAGCGGGAGGCGATTGAGCGTCGAGCCGGGCACCGCCATCCGGCCTTTCGCGAGGCGCGGGAAGATGCTCGCCGCGAAGCTCTTCCCGGGCCCATCGACCGTTCCCAGGTACAGGAAGGAAGCCTCGACACCCGAGGCCTCGACGAGCCGCCTCACAGGGACTCCCACCCGGCCGAAGCCCGCGGGCGAGCCCCTGAGTGGCGAGGCGCCGTCGATTCTGGGGCAACCGACCAGAGGTTCGGCTCGAAGCTGAACGCGAATCTCCAGCGTCCCGAGAATCTCTAGCGCTGGGTTTGGTTCCCCGAACGGCCTCGCGCGGGCGCCGAGGCACGCGAGTGCTCCGACGGCGCCACCCTCCCGACCTTGGGCGGTCGGCCGAAAGGGGCTCTCATTTGTTCTTGGCGCGTCTCTCGCCCACTCAAGAACCGAGCCCTCGCTTCGGCCGGGGAAAGCGATTTCGCACCGTTCGGCGCAACTTCTCGCGCGCCGGCGCGAACATGAATACAGCAACGCCGCAGCCGCGAATCCAAGCCATGGCACCCGAGCCGTCGACAAGGAGCACCACAATGGCCGAGACGAACATCCCCCCGCGATACGCGCAGAGCAACGAAGCCCTCCAGTTCAAGCTGAGCCCCAGGCAGCGGCAAGAGTTCAGGGACCTGGATTGCCTCGGGCAAGAGGTCGGCAAGCCGATTCCCTACACCTACGGGAAGGACACCTACCACGACGGTAATGGGGCGGGACAGAAGCGCCAGAAGGAGCCGAGCCTTGATGATTTCGGTGCTAAATTTGGGCCTTTCAAGTGCCGCCCCACTGGAAAGACTTCCGGCAAGTGCACCGCCGACTTTTGACGACTCGGCGTTGAGCGACCAGCTCGGACGGCGAAGCTCGTCGTCAGCTCCGCCCGCCCAGCGAGACTCGGCCGAGGTCGCGCGGGAACCGGCCGACCTCGCGGAACGCCTCGGCGCGCCGGAACTGCAGCAGGTGTCCGCCGTGGAAGCGCACCATCCTCGCGCGGAAGTGGCGCGCGAGGCGCTCGGCGTGTGACGCGGGTATGAGCCGGTCTGCGTCGCCGGCCACGACGAGGACGCGGCCCGAAGGGACGAGGCTCGGGTTCACGATGCGCGTCGCGGCCTCGAGCGCCTAGCGCTGCTGCAGCGCGCTGGGGCCGCGCCGAGCTGCCCCTGCTCCAGCGCGAAGTCGGCCACCGACGCGAGCGGGATGATTGGCACCGCGAACGCGAGCCTCGGCTCCACGGTCGCCAAGAGGGAGGTCGAGTACCCGCCCAAGCTCATGCCCATCGCACCGACGCTCGGGCGCCGCGCGCGAGCAGGAAGCCGACCTGGCCGCGGAGGTCGACGGCCTTCCGGAATCCCTCGTTCGTGAACCGCGGATCGGCGCCGGGGAAAGGCGGGGCGCCGCGCCGGTCGACCCTGGCGCGCAGCCCGTGGAACGGGAGCAAGGCCAGCGCGAGGTCGTAGCGACGCGCGAGCCACCGCAGGGGCCAGGCGCGCTCCTCGAGCGACCAGCGCCCGCCCAGGTAGCCATGGACGACGACGATGGGCGGGGCCGCGGCGCTAGGAAGAGCAGGTTGTCCGCGAGAGCCTCGAGTCCTTCCTGGCCGACCTGCGTGAGGAGGGCCGCGGCCTGCCGCGGTTCGTGGAGAAGGAGCTGCGCGGTTACTTGTCCAGCGGAATCCTCGGCGGTTCGCCCGGTGCGTGTGCCAGGCCTGTGGCGACGAGATCCTGGTGGCGTTCTCGTGCAAGGGCCTAAGGCTTCTGCCCATCGTGCTGCGCGCGGAGGATGAGCGACACCGCGGCGCACCTGGTGGATCCCGCCCTCGCAGAGAGAGCTACGACCCCAGTGCGGTCCGTTCGGGAGTCGACCCCTCGATGGCGTCCTGACAGAACCTCTCAAAACTGCGTGATGAACTTCCAGGCCTCCGGGGCGTCCCAGCTCGTCGATTGCCCGGGATCATTCGGCTCCCAACCGTGCGGGCCATTGAAGACGCAGTACTCGGTCGGGTGGCCCGCCGAGCAGTTCTTGTAGATCGTGCACCTGTGCTGCTCGCCCGCGCCGGGGAAGGTCGTGGCCGAGGGCTCTGGCGTGCAACCGTTGACGGCAGCGAACTGCGCTTGCTTCATTTCACCGGTCATGGGGTTGGTGGGCGACATGCCGTTCGCGTCCTGGCTCGCCTGCGACGCATAGTAGGCGATGGGCTTGGTCAGCGTAGCGGGACAGGAGCCGGTGAGGTCCGCCCCGGAGAAGAAGGCGACGGCCCGAAACACGTCTGCCCGGGTGCATGCCAAGGCCATCGACATGCCAGCTCCGAAGCTGAAGCCGGTGGCGAAGATCCGCGTCTCGTCAATACAGAGGTCGCCCTCGAGCTGGGCGAGGATCTTGTCTGTGAGATCCACGTCCGAATTGCTCCACGCCCCCTGCCCATTCGCAGCGTCGGGCGCAGCAAAGATGGTGTTCTTGCTGTCCAGGGTGGACATCGTGAAATAGTTCCTGTCAGCGACGGACTGAGCCGACGACCCGGATTCGGCAAAGGCGAATACCAATCGATACGGGTGGCTGCTATCGTAGCCGTCGGGCACGCGCAGAATATACTTCCTCGAATCGTTATTGAACGGAATGGTGATGGTTCCATTCTGAAGCGTGCGCGACTTTCCGCATCCCGCGCTCTGCTCCGCGCCGCCCCCGTCCACGCTGGGGAGGCCGCCACCGTCGGCGCTGGGGAGGCCGCCGCCATCGGCGCTCCCGCCACCGTCGGCGCTCCCGCCACCGCCCGCATCGCCCCCGCCTCCCGCCCCTCCGCCGTCGACTGGCGTGACGGGGAAGCCACCCTCTTCACCTCCGTCGCTCCCGGAGAAGCGGGCGACGAGCCTCTTCTGCCCGTCGACGACCACGTCAAGCGGGGTCGAGCTGCCACTGGCCGAGCCGCTCCAGCCGAGGAACGTCTCTCCGCTCGCAGGGACGGCGGCGACTCGCACGGTGGTGCCGGCGGTGAAGTGGTGCGTCCCCGGCGAGGGGTTCGTCGTTCCGCGTCCTTCGACCAAAATGTCCAGCTGTGCGACCGCGCCTTCACAGGCCGGAAACGACAAGATGACCACGGCGGTGAACCACCACCGTAGTCGAACACCCGATCGCGAACACATCATGACACCTCGTCCCGATAAGGAGAGATGGCCGCCTTCGTCCGGGTCAGTCGCGAAAAAAGGGTCGACCCGAAGCACTTGACCGAAGGCATTCAAACATCATGCGCGGTCCTTCTTCGACCGCGTCTTCAGTCGGGATGGCGGGGGGGCGCCCAAAATCTCAGTATCTGAAGCTCTTGGGGACGCGCCAGCTCTCCGCTCGGGAACAACGCCGTGAGCCTTCGCCTTCAACCTTTGACCCTCGCGGGCGGGCGCGGCGCCCCGGCCCGCTCACCCGCGGCGCGCCTGCAAGAAGCCGCCGAACTCCGACGGCGCGTCCACCGCCGCGAAGGAGCCGCGTCGGCGCAGGCCCAGCGCCAGCAGGAACAGCAGCGCCGCCGCCGCCGCGGGCACGGCGCGCAGCCCCACCCGGTCGCCCAGCCACCCCTGGACGACGAGCCCCAGCGAGTAGCCGCCGCTCAGGGTGACGCTGTAGAGGCTGCTCATCCGCGCTTGGATCTCCCGGGAGACCCGGCCGACGCAGGTCGTGCTGAGGGCCGTCAACATCCAAAGATAGACGCCGCCCAGCGCGATGAGCACACAGAAGGCGGCCTCATAGGACGGCGCGAGCCAATAAGCAACGGCGATGGGCCCCAAAGCGATGAAGGCGCGCCGCAAAAGCGCCTGCACCCCCAGCCGGCCGGCGATGGCGTTGGCGGTGAACGCCGCGACGAGCGCCCCGACGCCCTGCCCCACCGCGAGCAGCGAGGCCGCCGCCGCCCCCTTCCCGAAGACCTTGATGGCGTACGCCGGCATGAGACCGATGAACGGCGCGACCAGCACCGTCGCGGCCAGGACGAGCCCGAGCGCCAGCCGGATTCCCGGGTCCTTGCGCGCGACGGCGAACCCGCGGGCGATGCCCTCGGCGAGCCCTCCTTGCGCCTCGAGCCTCGCGCGCGGCTCCCGGGGCGCCCAAAGGAGCGCCAGGAGCACGCCCAAGTAGCTCAGCGAATTGACGATGAACGCGGCCTTGATCCCGCCCCAGGCTAGGACCAGGGCGGTGAGCATGGGCCCGACGGTGCGCGCCAGGTTGAACTGCGCGGAGGAGAGGCTGACCGAGCTCAGGAGGTCCTCCGGCGCGACGATCTCCGAGAGCAGGGCGTTGAAGGCCGGGAGGGCCAGCGCGCTGGCGCAGCCGGAGACGAGCACCAGCGCGGCGATGGCCCCAAGCGGCAGGGCCCCCGCGAAGGCGAGCGCCGAAAGGCCCGCGGCCGAGAGCATCTGCACCAGGGTGAGGAGCGACACGAAGCGCGCGCGGTCCAGCCGGTCGGCCAGCGCGCCGCCCAAAGGGCCGAGCACCACTGCGGGCGCGTAGGTGAGGGCGGCCATGGTGCCCGTCCAGCCCGCCTTGCCGGTCGCCTCGGTGACGTAGACGCCGATGGCGATGGACTGGACCCAGGTGCCGAGGTTGGAGACGAACGCGCCGAGCCAGATGCGGACGTAGGCAGGGTAGCGGAAGGCGCGCAGAGACTCGAAGCGGGTCAGAGACACCGCGGGGTTGTAGCGCTTTCCGGGCTCGGGGCACAAACCGCGAGCGAGAGCTTGTGACGAAAGTCGGGGCTCCTCACCCCCCAACCGCTCGCGGGGAGGGGGGGTCGGGCATATTCGCCACGCGCTCTCGAGATGCGCCCGGGCAGCGCTCACCACCGCCATCGGAGATGCCGGTCATGGTGCTGCGGAGGGTGGCCTATCGCGTGCTCGAAGAAGACCGGACGTCACGGGGCCGCGTCCGCCCGGCTGCGGTCGAGGATCGGCGCCTGCGCGACGACAGATCCGCCTGCTGCCTAAGTCATCGCTCCGAAATATCTGCTCCATCTCAACGTCCGATCCATCCCGGCTGGCGTCGTTGCTCGTCGGTTACATGCCCTCTGGCATGCGCCCTCCTCGCGCCTCGCCATCCGGGCGCCTCGGACGTTGAGATCTGGAGCATCTATTTCTGCGCGATTCCTAGGGTCAGCGGCCGGAGTCGCGAGCAGCGTCGAGGATGCCCCAGAAGCCCTGGGCTGCGGAGCTGCTCACGGTGGCGCTGATGCGCGCAAAGGCCGCTCGCAAGGCCGCCCCGTCCGTGGAGTCGGGCAGCTCGATCGAAGACGCTTTGCGTTGAACGCCATCGGCTCCAGTGACGCTGCGGTCGTCGTTCGGCGCCATGCTGATGAGCACGCGGTCCAGCCCGGTGGGGACGCCTCCGACTTGGAGGTTCTGCCACCTTTCCATGAACTCCGAAGCTTTCATCGTTATCGACCGACCGCGCGCCGGATCGGAGAACGTGACGCTGTCGATCTTGCCGGCGCCATCGCGCTGGTAGCCGGTGGCGACCATGTAGTGGAGGCTCATGTCCGTATTGCTGCCGGGCTTCATGAGGACGATCGGGGGAGCGCCCTGGTCGATCATCTTCGCCATGTCATCGAGGGATGCCTCGTTCTTGAGGCTCGCGCGCATGCCCTTTCCCCTCGCGTAGTCGAGAATATTGTCCGGAGCGGTGAAGGTGTCGCCCTTGCGGATGGACTTATCAATTTCCTCGCGCGTCTGCCCAGGGACTCCCCAGTGCGAGAGCACCGCTGCCAGGCTCGTGGTCCCGCAGCCGTTGGTCTGTCCCTGGGACTCGATGGGAACGTCGACCTTGCGGGATGGCTGACATCGCTGCTCGGGGTTGATGCAGGGGCTCGTCTTGCGCTCTGGCAGCGGTGGAACAAACTCGTCGGCGCCCGTGCCCTTGGTCGTACCTTTGCGCGCGGCCTCGGCCTTGGGCGGCGGCGCCGGCGGGGGAGTTTCTTTGGCAGCCTCGCAAGTGTTGGGTCCAACTCCGAGACATTCCGCCATGATCGACCTCCAGTTCTTTCCCTTCCTTATCGCCGGCGGCCATCGCGATGTTGCGTAGAGGCCAGGCGCCTCAGCAGCCGAGATGCTCCATCTACGAAGGCGCACCGGCGTTCGCGGAGCAGCTTGCCGCCCCGAGATGAATGAGACCGCTGGGCGAGCGGGCCCCGCCGGCCTGCCCAGACGAGCCTCGGGGTGCGAGAATCGCGGATGCGGCCGCTGCGAGACCGCGGTGGAGCTCGCCCGTGTCGATCGTCGTGCAGAAGTACGGCGGCAGCTCGGTCGCCGACGTGCAGAAGATCCAGAGAGTGGCCGACCGGATCGCGGCCGCGAAGGCCTCGGGCAAGGACGTGGTCGTGGTCGTCTCCGCCATGGGCGACACGACCGACGACCTGCTCTCGCTGGCCAAGCAGGTTTGCGAGAGCCCGACCCACCGCGAGCTGGACATGCTGCTCTCCGCCGGCGAGCGGATTGCGATGGCGCTCGTCTCGATGGCGCTGAACGCCCGCGGGGTGCCCGCGCTGAGCTTCACCGGCTCCCAGTCCGGGATCGTCACGAACGACGCCCACACCAACGCGCGGATCGTCGAAGTGCGCCCGTTCCGCGTCCAAGACGAGCTGGCCCGCGGCAAGGTGGTGATCGTCGCCGGCTACCAGGGCGTCTCCTACAAGCGGGAGGTGACGACCCTCGGCCGCGGCGGGTCCGACACGACGGCCGTCGCGCTCGCGGCGGCCCTCGGCGCCGACTGCGAGATCTACAGCGACGTGGACGGCGTCTACACGGCCGACCCGCGAACGGTTCCCCAGGCGCGGCGCCTGGCCGAGGTCTCCTACGAGGAGATGCAGGAGCTGGCCGAGTCCGGGGCCAAGGTCCTGAACGCACAGGCTGTCGAGTTCGCGAAGGAGCGCGGGATCGCGATCTACGCCCGGGCGACGCGCGGCGGCGGCGAGACCGTCGTGCGCCGTTTTCCGCCGAGGATGCCAGGGCGTGTCGTCGGCGTCGCCAGCGAGTCGGGACTGGTGGCGGTCACCACGGCCGAAGGCGACGGCCTCGGCCTCACGCTGGACCTGCTCGCCTCGCTCGACGAAAGGCAGGTCGCGGGCAAGCAGCTCCTGTTCCAGGGCTGGCCGGGGCGCGGCGCGGCCGGGTCCCTGGTGCTCTCGCTCGAGAACCTCCACGACTACCCCGCGCTGCGGCGGGAGCTGGCGCGCCGCTTCGGAGATCGGGTGCAGCTGCGCGAGGGCGTCGGCGCGGTCTCGGCCATCGGGGCGGGGATCAACGCCAGCTTCGCCAACCTCCGCCGCGCCTGCGAGGTCGTCGGGGGACTCGGCGCGCCGATCCTGGGGCTCTCGACCTCCGGGTTCCGGATCAGCCTGCTCCTCGAGGAGAGCGCGCTGCAGGGCGCGGTGCTCGCGCTGCACGAGGCGCTCGTCTCCGAGGGCGAGCCGGTCGAGCACGGCGGCTTTTCTCCGTGATTGGCCGCTCCTCGGCTCGCGCTCCGGCGGGAGATGAGCGGAGGCTCCCCGAGGAAGCCGACGCATCGTCGCGATGCCCGGTCCCTCGTCGCCGCCCACCGCGACCCGCCTCGCCGCCGTGCATCGACCTCGACGTCATCGATCGTGACGACGGCGCAAAAGACTCTTCATGCAGGAGGGCGTGGAGGGTGAGGTCGTGGCCGAGAGCGACCGGCTGATCGCTGCGGCGCGGATGCGAGTCGAGGGAAAGGCGGCCCTGCGACGCAAGCGCCGCCGCGGTCAGCCGCCGTACCGAGCGGCGACGACGTTGGCCTGCACCCGCTCTCGGTCTGAGAGGAAGAAGGGTTTTCCGGGTCACTCGCCCGGCACGGCCCGTGGCAGCGCGCCCGTCTCGCTGCGCCACCGCGCTGTGCGCGGTCGCGCCCCGCCGGCGCTCGCCGGGCCCAGCCCCGCGAGCCCGCGACGCGGCAAATCGCTCGCCAGCCAGAGACAGCCTCGCGCACAGGAGAGGGCCGAAGGCCCGCGTGACGGCTTTGCGCCAAGGGCGAATGAGCGGCCTTCTCGCGTGATGATCCGAGGTCCGGCCGGCTTCGGCTGCCGAGATTCCTGCACTCTTTGGCGCCCGTGCTCCCGCCCCACGAATCGCGGCAACCCGCGCAACAGTGGCCGATCGCGTGCTCGACCGACCTGGCAGCGAGGGGCGGCTGCGCTCCTCGGAGGGATGGCCGGGTCGCCAGGGTACGAGGAAGAGCCGTAGGCGCAGAAGACCGGACGTCACGGGGCCGCGTCCGCCCGGCTGCGGTCGAGGATCGGCGCCTGCGCGAGCTGCCGCTCGAGAGCAAAGAGGTCGGGCGGCTTGGCGAGGTGGGCGTTGAAGCCGGCCTGCAGTGCGCGTTTCCGATCCTCCGCCTGCGCATAGCCGGTCAGCGCAATGAGATAGAGCGAAGCAGTTGCGGGGTCTCGCCGAAGCGCTCGCGCCACGTCGAATCCATCGATGTCGGGCAGGCCGATGTCGCAGAGCACCACGTCGGGCCGGAACTTGGGAGCCTGCGCCAGCGCCTCTCGACCGTCGTGCGCCAATGCGACGCGATGGCCGGCGAGCTCCAGGACCTCTCGCAGGCTCTCGGCGACGTCCGGGGCGTCTTCGACGACGAGGACCCGGCGGCGCAGGTCGGCGACAGGCGGCAACGCTGCCGCCTGCGGCAGCCGGCGCTCTCCTCCGGCGCTCGGGTCGAGCGGCACCGCGACCAGGAATCGAGCGCCTCGACCCGGCCCCTCGCTGTGGGCCTGGATCTCTCCTTCGTGCAGGTCGACCAGGCCCTTCACCAACGCGAGCCCGATCCCCAGGCCGCCCCGGCTTCGGTCCAGGGAGCGCTCCGCCTGCGCATACGGCTCGAACAGATGCGCCAACGTCTCGGCATCGAATCCAATCCCGGCGTCGGCGACCTCCAGGACGGCGCGGGCGTCCGACGCGGCGAGCGAGACGCAGATTTGCTTGCCCTCGGGCGTGAATTTCACGGCGTTATTGAGGAGGTTCTCGATGATCTGCCTGAGCCTCGCGGCGTCGCCGTTCACCCAAAGCGGTTCGTTCGAAATCCGGACGACCAAATGGTGGCGCTGGTGGGCTTCGCCCATGTCCGCGAGAAGCTTGCGAATCAGGCTGGCGAGATCGACCCGCGCGCGCTGGAGGCGGACCTTGCCCCGTGAGATCCGGGTGACGTCGAGCAGGTCTTCCACCAGCCGCACCAGGTGGGAGATTTGTCGATCGATCAACGCGGTCGCTTGACGGGCGCGCTCGTCGAGCGACGGGTTCTTGCCGAGCACGAAGACGCCGGCGCGCAGCGGAGTGAGCGGATTGCGCAGCTCGTGCGAGAGCACGCCCAGGAACTCGCCCTTGCGCCGGTCCGCCTCGCGAAGCTCCTCCTCGCCTCGCTTGCGATCGGTGATGTCCGCCATCGTCCCGAGGACCCGCACAATTCGGCGCGCCGCGCCTTCGCCCTCGACGACGCTCCGCCCCTTGGCCGCGACCCAGCGCACCGTGCCGTCGGGCCAGACGACGCGGTACTCCACGTCGAGCATGCCGCCCCCCGAAGGCTCGGCGGCCAGCGCGACCTCCCGCCCCGCCCGAGCGCGATCGTCCGGGTGGAGGCGTTCCAGCGCCTGCGCGAGCGTGAGGTGAGGGGAGGGAACGCCCGAGATCTGCGCGGAGCGCTCGTCCAGGCGGATCTCCCCGGTGTCGGGGACGAACTCCCAAGTCCCAAGGTTGGCCGACTCCAGCGCCAGGCGATACCGGTCCTCGCTGAGCCGGCGAAGCGCCTCCTGGAGCGCGTGTTGCTCCGGCCCTTCGCTCGCGTCCAAGCGCTCTTCTCGCGCCCTGGCGAGAATCCGCTCGGCAGAGCTCCTCATGAAGGCGACTTTGCCTGCGACGTCCCGACAGACGGCCCGGCGGTCGACCTCAATGACAGCCTCCGGGCAGCCTTTCGCGTCTCGGTGGAGAATCCAGTGGCTCGAGACGACCCGGTCCTGGCCGCCCTTCAGATCGAACGCCATGACCGCCGCATGATCGAGCAGGTCGGCCCGCTTTCTCAGGTGCCATACCCTTTCCGCCTTTTGGGCCAGAGCGACGCCGAGCTGTTCCGCTCTCATATCCGCCTCCTTCAGAACCGACCGCTGCGAGCCAACCGGTGATGCGGGATGACCGGTCCCCCCGAAGAGAAACCGAAGGGTGACCTTCAGGGACGCCGCCGAGAGCTGCGCCGAGGAAGAGCTCGGCACTCGTTCCCCAAGCCAGCTCACCATCCTGCCGAAGAATATGGCGAAGGGCACGACGTTCGGCCGAGGCACAAATGTGCGATGGGCCAGGAAGGCCGCCAACGCCGCGACCGCATCTCTGGCAGGCGGCCGAGGGGCCGGCGAGTGAAACAGCCGAATTGAACGTGCGAAGAAGGAGTAGGCGTCATCTGCCCCGGTTTTGAGATGGGGAACGCATTCGATTCGGCACCTCCGCATGAGCAACCACGAAAGTGCCGAACCCCCGCTGACTCGGCTCCCTCGCGTTCAGACCCTTCAATTTTGGGACGCCACTCCGGCGACGCTTCTTCTTTCAAAGGGAGGGGGCCGGTGAACCTCCATCCGTCAATCGCCTGCCGGTCCCGCCTTCCCATTGGGCCTTCGGCGAGGGCTCGGCCGCCGCCAGGAGTCCCGAGCGCCGAAGAAGCTGGGGGCCGCCCGCGCTGCCTTGCGCGCGCCCGTTAGAATCGCGGACGTGACGCAGGTGCGCGGCTTCATCGTGTCGGCCTGGGAGGAACGGCAGCCGAGCCACGGCGCCGCGCCGCGGACGCTCGCGACCGGGCGCCTCGAGGACGGGCGCAGCTTCGCGGTCGTGCTCTCGGCCGCCGCGCCCGCCCTGTATGTCGCGCCGGCCGACGCGGCCCGCGCCCTCGCGCTCCTGGGCGCCGAGGACGGCGCCGCGCCCGATCCGTCGCCCTGGTCGGACCTCGCGGGCGCGCCGCTCGCGCGCCTCGCGCTCGCGCACGGGCGCCTGGAGCCGGCGTCGCGGCTCCTCGCGGCGCGCGGAGTTCCGGTGCGGCACCGCGAGCGGCCGCGCGCCTCGGAAGCGCTCCTCGCGCTCGGCGTCTCGGGGCCCGTGGAGATCCGCGGGGAGCCTGGCGAGGGCCGCCGCGTCGACTGCGTCTTCGTGAACCCCGAGCTCGCCCCGGCCAAGGAGTCGGTCCCGCTGGCGTGGCTCGCGCTCGACATCGAGACCGACCGCGACCAGGCGGTGGTGGCCGCCTCGCTCGCGGGCGCCGGGGGCCCAGGCGAGGTCCTCTTCCTGGGCCCCGCGCTCTCGAGCGGCTCCGTGGCGTCCTACCCGAGCGAGAAGGCGCTGCTCCAGGCGCTCGCCCGGCGCCTCCTCGAGCGCGACCCCGACGTCATCACCGGCTGGAACGTCATCGACTTCGACCTGCGCGTTTTGGCCAAGCGCTTCGCCGCCTGCGGCCTGCCCTTCGACCTGGGGCGCACGGCTCAGGAAGCGACGCTGCGCGACCGCGACGGCCGGCGCTCGCTCATGGACGTGCCGGGGCGCGCGGTCATCGACGCGATGCGGCTGATGCGCGCCTCGGGCGAGCGCTTCTCGGAACAGTCGCTGGAGGTGGTGGCGCGCGCGGTGCTCGGAGAGGGCAAGGCAGTCGCCCTGCGCGGGCGGGCGAAGCTCGCCGAGCTCGCGCGCCTGCGCCGCGAGGAGCCGGAGCGCTTCTGCGCCTACTGCCTGCGCGACTCCGAGCTCGTCCTGCAAATCTTGGCCAAGACCGGGCTCGACGCGCTCACGGCGAAGCGCGCCGCGCTGACTGGCGTGTCGCTCGACCTGGCGTGGACCAGCATCCCCGCGTTCGAGCGCATCTACGCGGCCGAGCTGCGCGCGCGCCGGGTGGTACCGCCCGAGCGCGCCCTGCGCCCGGTCTCCGGCGCGGCCGGCGGGACGGTGCTCGACGCCGAGGCGGGGCTGTTCCACAACGTCCTGGTCTTCGACTTTCGAAGCCTCTACCCGTCGCTCATCCGCACGTTCAACATCGACCCGCTCGCGAACGCCCGCGCCGAGGCGGCGCCGCGCGAGGACGACCTCATCGCCCCGAACGGCGCCCGGTTCGAGCGGCGGCCGGGCGCGCTGCCGGGCATCATCGCGCGCTACGCGGCGGAGCGGGAGGCGGCGCTCGCGGCGGGCGACGACACCGCGGCGCACGTCTACAAGATCCTCCAGAACTCCTTCTACGGCGTGCTCGGCGCTGACGGCTGCCGCTACGCGCGGACCGAGCTCGCCGGGGCCATCACTTCGTTCGGCAAGCTCTTCCTCACCGCGGCGCGCGACTGGTTTCAGGCGCGCGGCCACCGCGTGCTCTACGGCGACACCGACTCGGTGTTCGTGCTCTCGGGGCACTCCGACGCCGCCGACTTCGCCGCGCTGACCGCCCTGGGCCTTTCGCGCGCCGGCGAGCTGAACCGGCACCTCGAGGAGCGCGTCGCCCGCGAGTACGGCCTCCCGTCGCACCTGCGCATCCGCTGCGAGAAGGCCTACCGCCGGTTCCTCATCCCGCGGCTCAAGGGCGAGGCGGGCGAGGGGCGCGGGCGGGCCAAAGGATACGCCGGCTTGAAGCTCGCGCCGGACGGGAGCGCCGCGGTGGAGATCAAAGGCATGGAGGGCGTGCGCAGCGACTTCACGCCGCTCGCGCGAAGGTTCCAGGCCGAGCTGCTCGCGAAGGTGTTCGCCGGCCACGGCGAGGGCGAGCTCGCGGGCCATTGCCGGGAGCTCGTGAAGCGCATGGAGCGCGGAGAGCTCGACGCCGAGCTCGTCTACGTGAAGTCGCTGCGGCGGCCGGCGCGCGAGTACGGCTCACAGACACCGCAGGTGCGCGCCGCGCGCATGATGGGCTGGACCGATCAGCGGGGCCGGGTGTCCTACGTGATGACGCGCGCCGGCCCCGAGCCGGTGGACGGGCGCAGCGGCGCGCCGCTCGATTACGCGCACTATCGCGACAAGCAGCTTTTGCCCATCGCGCGGTCCATTGCCGACGTGGTGGGCCTGGGCGCGGAGGCGTGGTTCGGGGCGGCGCGGCAGCTGGAGCTGTTCGGGTAGCGCGTCGAAAGGCTCCGCGGCATTCGCGAGCCATCATCTGTATTCGAAATAGATTGGGTCCGCATTGCATCGCGGGGCGAGCGGACGACCCTGCCTGGCGCGGGCGCGCTGCCCGTCGCAGAAGCGCCTCGTCCCGCCCGACGCCGAGCCCGACGGGGCCCTCGGCGCGCGGATTCCTGCGGCGCCGCCCCTGCAAGTCCCCGAGCGGCGGCGCGTTTCGGCTGCTATCGTTTCGCGACGCGCTTTCGGCCACTTCGCCCGCGCACGCGCGTCCCAGAGACTTCTCACCGCCAGGAGATCCCGTGCGACTCGTGACCTTCGCCCCCAAAGCCGGCGCCGCCCCGCGCCTCGGCCTCCTCCGCTCCGAAAATGAAGTCCTCGACCTGGGCGAGGAGGCCCGCCTTCAAGGCCGCGCCCTGCCCTTCGACGCCGCGGACATGATCTCGCTCATCGAATCCGGAGAGGCCGGCCTCGGCGCCGTGCGCGAGCTCGCGGCCTCGCCGCGCGGCGAGCCGCTCGCCCTGAGCGGCGTGAAGCTCTTCGCCCCCGTCCCGCGGCCGCGCACGAACGTCTTCTGCGTCGGCTGGAACTACCTCGAGCACTTCGAGGAGGGCGCCAAATTCCGCGACCCGAAGCAGGAGCTCCCGGCCCACCCGGTCTTCTTCAGCAAAGCGGTGAGCTCGGTCAACGGCCCGTTCGACCCCATCCCCTACGACGCCAAGGTCTCCGACCGCATGGACTGGGAGGCGGAGCTGGGCGTCGTCATCGGAAAGAAGGGCAAGAACCTCACCGAGGCGGACGCCATGGCGCACGTCTTCGGTTACACCGTCATCAACGACGTCTCCGCCCGTGATCTTCAAAAGGGCCACGGCGGTCAATGGCACAAAGGCAAGAGCCTCGACGGCTGTTGCCCCATGGGCCCGGCCCTGGTCACCGCCGACGAGGTCGACCCCACCGACCTCCGCATCGGCTGCCGGGTGAACGGCGTCTCGAAGCAGGACTCCAGCACCCGCTTCCTCTATTTCAAAATCCCAAGGCTCCTGGCCGAGCTTTCGCTCGGGCTCACGCTCGAGCCGGGCGACGTGCTCTCCACCGGCACCCCCCCGGGCGTCGGCTTCGCGCGCACGCCGCCGGAGTACCTCAAAGCCGGCGACGTCGTGGAAACGGAGATCGCCGGCTTGGGCTGCCTGCGCAACGTCGTCCAAGGCTGACGAGCCGAGCGGCCGGCCGCTCAGCGCCCGAGGACGGCCATGAGCCCTCTGGCGCCCGAGCGGGATCGCGGCGGCGCGGCGGCGACCGTGCCGCGATCCTCGTGAGACGCTCCGGCGCTCGCCCGGTCTGTCGAGCCATCCTCCGAGCCATCGCGCCGAGAGCGTCCCACCCTCGTCAGCGCCCTTTGAACACCGCGATGGGCGTGAGTCGTAGAGCGGGCCGCACCAGGTCCGACTGCTCCTGGAGGACCTCGCGGATGTCGCGATAGGCCTGAGGCGCCTCCTCCACCAGCCCGTCCGCGCGCCGCGCGTCGAAGACGACCTGGCGCATCGCCCGCTCGAGCTCGCCCCTGCCTATCCGCTCGCGCGCCTCGCGCCGCGTCAGCACTCGCCCGGCGCCGTGGGAGGCGGAGCGGAACGAGGCGGGCTCGCCCAGGCCCTCGACGACGTAGGAGGCCGTGCCCATGGAGCCGGGAATGATGGCGCGCTCGCCCGCAGGCGCGGCGATGGCGCCCTTGCGGTGGATCCAGAGCGCGCGCCCGCCGTGCTCCTCCAGCGCCGCGAAGTTGTGGACCGCGTCCACGCGGCTTTGCGGATCGACCCGGGCGCCCGCGAGCTCCTCCAGCGCCTGCGCCGTGCCCTCGAGGAGCCGGTCGCGATTCGCGCGCGCGAACGCGAGCGCCCACCGGAGGTCGCCAAGGAACGCCTGCCCCTCCGGCGAGTCGACCGGCAAGGGCGGCAGCGGCCCCGGCGCTCGGGCCTGGGCGGCCTTCGCGTGGTGCGCGCCGATGGCCCCGCCCATGCCTCGTGACCCCGAGTGGACCAGGACCCAGAGGTCGCCGGCGGCGTCGCAATCGAGCTCGATGAAGTGGTTGCCGCCGCCCAGGGTCCCCAGGTGCCTCGTGAGAAGCCGCTCGCGCGCGCGCTCCAGCGCACCGGTCGAGAGCGCCGGCGAAGAGAGGGCCTCGGGCACCGGCGCTCCTCGGCCGCGGTGGCCCTCGTCGCCGGACGGGAAGCGCCGGGCGAGCGCCGCGAGCAGCGCCTCGAGCTCTTCGCGGGAGAGCGCGGACGCGGGGAAGTCGAACCGCGCGCCCCCGATGCCGCAGCCCAGGTCGGCGCCCAGCGCTGCCGGCACCAGCGCCGACTCGGTGGCGAACACCGTGCCGACGCTGACGCCTTCGGCCACGTGGGCATCCGGCATGGCCGCCACCCGCCCCACGGCCCACGGCTGCGAGGCGACGAGCTGAAGCTGCGCGAGCGAGCCCCGCGGCAGCGCCCGAGCCCAAGAGAGGATCGGCAGGGCGCCTTCGGAGCTCGGAGCAATCTTCACAAACGGCATGGGTCGTCTCCTCCCTTCGTTGCAGGCATCACCACGCCGGCGAAGGCGAAGCTCAGCGTCGGCACCGCGTGCAGATGCAGGCGGGCGACGAGCTGCGAGCGCAGGTACGCGCCGGCGCGCCCCAGCGCCTCCTGCGTGCGACGGCGCAGTGGGGCTTCCTCGCAAAACCCGGACGCCTCGACGGCGTAGGCGAGCGTTGCGTGGCCCCCGTCCGGCGACAAGGTCAGGCACAGGAAGCGGACGTCCGCGAGCGCGGGGTCCGAGGCTTCTCGAAGGCTCGCGCAGAGCTCCTCGAAGAGGAGGTGGGCGTGCCGCGAACGATGGACGTGAAGATCGACGCTCGGCTCTCCGCGGCGCGCTCGGCGCGCGCGGGGGCCGCGATTCTCTTTCGACATGGAGATCAGGTTCCCGAGGGGCCGCTTCGAGAGCGGCCCGGGCAATTCACAGCGGCTTTCGCGAAAGGAGCGCCGCGGCGGGACCTGATCCGACTCAGGGGAGGTCGGTCAGTCGCGCGCCGCGGAGCGTCCCGGTCGATGGCAGGCTGGCACCAGCATGGGACACCTCGGGAGAGAAAAACGGCGGCACCTTAGTCGCGCGCCGCGCGAAATGCCATCGGCCGACGGGCGGATGGCCTCAGCGCACCGACGCCGAGGCGCTCGTCGCGGCCTCCGCGCCGCCAAAGAGGGCATGCGGCGGGGTCGAGAAGGTCCGGGGCAGCACCACCGAGGCCACGGCGACGAGCCCTGCAAACGCGACGAGCATGAGCACCTGCCCGACCGTGGTCCGCTGGATGTCCTGTCGCGCTTTGACCTCGCACGTCTCGCCCGGGCACAGCACGGGCTGCTCGCGGTAGACGAGGCGATAGAGCTTGCAGCCCAGGCAAATCCCGAAAACCGACTCGAAGAACAGGAAGGTGAGGCAGACGAGGCAGATGACGCCGGTGATGGGACTGTAGGTGTTCATGACGACCATGAGGACGAACATGGTGGCGGAGAGGGCGATGCCGATGAGCCAGGCGAGCCTCTTCGGCTTCGCGGCGACGTACTCCGGAGTCTGGCTCGCCACGATGAGCCTCCCCAAGATGAGCGTCGGGGAGAGCCGGGGGCTGACGAACACGCGGATGAGGAAGTCGGTGAGGAAGCACGGGATGACGAACTTGATGGGGACGAAGTTGCCCCGGAAGACAATGAACAGCAGCGACAGGAATGTGGCGAGAAAGAGCATCCCCGCCGCCGCGCGGATCTCGCGCTCGTTGAGCACGGGGACGGAGTAGCCGTCGACGGTTTCGCCGAAATGAAGAAGGTCGCTCACGAAGGCACTCCTGGAACGGGTCCGCTCGACTCGTTTGCGAGCGTGGCGTTGGGAAGGGGGACGCCTCAGCCTATCCGTTCGCCAGGGCCAAGGCGAACGCCGCCCGGTCGGCCTCCTCCGCGGGCAACCCGAGGCTCGCGAGGGGCTCCTCCAGGCCGTACCGCTCGACGAGGTAGAAGAGCTGGCTCGGGCGCGCCGCGACCACCACGCGCGCGGGCGGCGAGAGCTCGAGCGCCCGCCGCAGGCTCGCCGCGTGGCCGCGCCCCGCCGCCTCGAGCTTGCCGACGCCGTCCAGGATGAGCACGTCGGCGCCGGCGTCCGCTTCGATCCACCGGCGCGCGAGGTCGAAGGAGCTCGGGTCGAACGCGAAGTCGCAGACCGCCTCCTCGCCGGGCTTGGCGGTGGTCCCGCCCCGCGCCAGCGCCGCGCGCTCGCCGGTCGAGAGGCGGACGAGCTCGTAGCCCTTCTCGCCGCGCTCGTCGCGCCGCTCGGGTTGCGCGAAGCCGCCGACGCGCAGGCCTTGCGCCTGGAGCGCCCTGGCCAGCTCCAAGACGAGCTCCGACTTCGGCTTCGATCTCTCGCACTCGATGAGCGCCCAACGCACCATGGCAAACGTCCTTAAGAAGCCTTCGCTCAGCATGCCCCATTTCGAGGGCCGGCAGGCGCGGCCAGACCTCATCGAGCACGAATCACTGCGCGGCCGTGCGGCTGTCCGGCCCCTCGAGGAAGGCCGGCACCATCGAGGACTCGCCCACGTTTATGGCCTCGAGATGCATCCCCTTCGCGGCGCGACGGGCCCCGTCGCCCCCTTCGCTCGCCCCCGCCCCGGCGCCTCATCCAGCATCCAGAAACAGCACTCGCCGAAATCTGGGTCGAGGCGAGCCGGAGGGTGGCTTCAATCGTCTTCTGCCGGGTCGGCCGGGTGAAGCTCCACAACGGCGCTCCGATGCCCCCGCGACGACAGAGAGGACCCGCGAGCCAGGGCCTGCTCGGCGATGGCCTCGAGCGCGCCCTGCGCGCGCACGAGGACCAGCTCGTTTTCCTCGGAGGCCGCGACCATGAGGCGCGCTGAGCGGGACGAGGCCTCCTCGAGGAGGACTTTCACGCTGGAGCGCCGCTCTCTCGCGCGCACGACGCAGGTCCAGCCGGGCGGCGACGGGAGGGCGTCGACCGCGCGGCGCGAGTCTCCGCGCACTTTGAACACCGCGACCTCCACGCGCTCGAGGTGTCGCAGCACCTCGTCCTCCTCGCCACTCGAGCCGCCGAGCCACCGCGCGAGCCCCAAGGCAGCCCCGCCGATGGCCACGGAGGTGTCGGGAGTGAGGGTGAGCCCGGTCGCCAATTCAATCGCCCTCTTCTCGTTCGAGAAGTCGGCGGACCCGGTGAGGCACGAAGTGAGCGCCGTCAGCGCCAGGCCGAGCGCGGCCGAGCGCGCGCGCATCGCTCGTCTCCTCATGGCGCCTTGGCCTCGCCCGCGCCGCGCAGCTTCGCCGACTTGGAGCCGGCGTCTACCGATGCGCTCGCGCTTCCCAAGGCACCGCCGAGCCCCGGGATGTCCAGGTTCCCGGAGAGCTTGCCGAGGTCCGCGAGGTCGAATTGGCCCGTGATGTTGGCGAAGACCAGCTGGGAGGTGGCTGCCTCCCCGCGCCCGTCGCCCTTCTCGGCGCTGCGCTGAAGGATGAGCACGGTCAGGGCCGCCAGGCGCTGACCGTCCGGCAACAACAGGACTCGGATGCGCGCGGCGCGGTCTCGAATGCGGGCCAGCTCTTCCCATCCCTTCGCGCGAAGGCCGCCCGCGGTCGCCTCGATGAGCTCCCCGGCGGCCTCAATCCTTTGCAGCCCGAGGTCGACGATGACGGCGCGGACCGAGGTGAGCTTCTCGAGGATGCGCGCCTCGGGCTCGCCCTTGGCGGCGCCGGCGCGGGCGAGGGCGCGAAGGACGCTGGGCCTCAGGTCGACTTCCACGAGCGTGCCTTCGTCGCCGGCGAGCTGCGCGAAGGGCGCGCCGTCGACCGCGCCCTTCGGCGGCTCCGGCGTGGGAGCCGGCTCGGCGGCCGCGCCGCGCCGGGGCAGCGCCACTGCGACGGCGACGGCCGCGAAGAGGAGGAACGGCTCGATGCGGCGATGGATGCGCTGGGGCATGGTCAGTCTCTCCGAGTCGAAGGGCCTGCGAAGCTCTGTCGAAGCACCGGCACTCGCCGAAGGGCGGGCTTCACGCCGCGGTCGAGGGCCGCGCCGAGGGCACCGCGCTCCGCCTCGGCCACCGCGCGATCCGCGAGCTTGGCGACGAGGTGGAGGTCGGCTCGGGCTCGCGCGAGCTCGGCCGACGAGACCTCGGCCTCCGGGGGCGCCGACTCCCCAGGGGCGCCGCCGCGATGCGCAGTGGCGAGGACCGCGGCGGTCGCCGCGGCGGCCGCGCCCACCGCGAGCATCCAGCGGCGCCACCTGCCCGCCGCGTCCGGACGCGCGGCGCGGACCGTGCGCGCCCAAACGGCCTCGAGGTCAAGGGCAGGGAGCGCGAGCCTGGGCAGCTCGCGAAGGGCGCCGCAGAGCTTCGAGAGCCCCTCCTCCTCGGCACGGCATGCGGCGCACTCGCCCAGGTGAGCCCGGAGCGCGCCGCGCTCGGTCTCGCTCAGCGGGCCGTCGAGGGCCTCGCTCAGACGGCGCCGCGCGAGGGCGCAGGCGAACGCCGCCGGTTCGCCGCCCTGCGCCCGGGGGCCGCCGTCGCCGCGGCTCATGGCAGCACCCCGCGCGCGGCGAGGCGCGCGCGCGCACGGTCTCGAGCGCGATGGAGCATGGCCTTGAGCGTGCCCAAGGGCACGTCGAGGACGCGGGCCATCTCCTCGTAAGGAAGGCCCTCGACGTCGCGCAACAAGAGCACCGCGCGGTCTCGCGGCGAGAGCTCCGACAGCGCGGCGGCGAGCGCCTCGCCCAGCTCGCGGTGGGCCGCCCTCGCCTCCGGGGAGGGAGCGCGAGCGTCCGCGACGGCGGACAGGTCTCGGGCTGCGTCGCTCGAAGGAGGCCCGGCGCGCAGCCGGTCCAGGCAGAGGTTGTGCGCGGTCCGGAGGAGCCAGGCCCTGGCGCCCGCCGCCTCTCCGACCTCGGCTCGATGCACCCAAAGCCTCACGAGCGCCTCCTGCGCGACGTCGCGCGCTTCCTCACCGCGGGCGAGCAGCCTCGCTGCGTAGCCGTAGACGCGATCTTTGTGCTGGAGCACCGCTTGCCGGTACGCGCTCTCGTCCATCCGTTCACCGCCCCAAAGAACGGCCTGCCAGGCAGAAGGTTGCACCCTCCTCCCGCCACCGCGCTGCCAGATGAGGTGAACCCCTCGCGGCCTTGAGCTCGCGGGCCGCTACTCGGCCGCCGAGGTCGAGGTCTCGACGAAGCAGGGCGACAAGTCGCCGCGCCTCGAGGCGCGCCCATCACCTAACCCGGCGGAGCCGGAACTGACGGGGGTTGCCTTGGGCTCCAGGCTCCAGGCTCCAGGCCCCAGGCTCCGGGTACTGCAGTTCCTGGGGCCCGGGGTCTGAAGCCCGAAGTCCTTGCCATCCTGCGCCCTGTTCCTCGCGGGCTGCGGCGGCGCCCGACCGAGCCTTCCCTTCGAGTTCGGCAGGCCCGCCGCCGGCGCGGCTTGGCGGCCCTTTGCCGCGGGAACCGGGGGAACCGGGACAGGTCGTCGCGCCTGCGGACCGAGGCGAGGCGAATGAGGAGCCTGAGGCCGCTTGCTAAGAGCCATTGGAATGGCTTTCGTTAAACCAGGATTGAGAGTGCATGACGCCAGCGCAGAGGGTGCATTTCACTCCGGGGGGAGCCTTCTTCGCGGACCTGAAGAGCCAGGTCGACGCCTTCTTCCTGCGCACGGGGCGCAGGCCTCAGGGAGGGCGGGCCCTGCACCTGCAGACGGCGATCATGCTCGCGTGGCTCGCAGCGTCGTACGCGCTCCTCATGTTCGCGCACGTCCACGCCTGGCAAGCGGCGCTGCTCGCCGTGTCGCTGGGGCTCGCGGTGGCCGGCGTCGGATTCAACGTCATGCACGACGCCAACCACGGCAGCTACTCGCCGAGCGCCCGCGTGAACCGCGCGATGGGCTTCACTCTCGATTTGATCGGCGGGAGCTCGTACCTCTGGCGCTACAAGCACAACGTCCTGCACCACTCCTACACGAACATCGCGGGCGCGGACACCGACGGCGACGCGAGCGTGCTCCTTCGGTTCGCCCCCGCGCAGCCGCTGCGCCGCTTTCATCGGTACCAGTACCTCTACGCCTGGCTGCTCTACGCCGTCTTCGCGCTAAAATGGTGGTTCGCCGACGATTTTCGAGAGCTGATCACCGGGCGCATCGGCGGCGAAGCCTATCCTCGCCCCACGTCGCGGGCGCTCGCGGGAACGCTCTTGGGCAAGGCGCTCTTTTTCGGGTGGGCCTTCGTGCTTCCGGCGCTACTCCACCCGACGCTGTGGCTGGTGCCGCTCTGGCTCCTCGCCTCGGCCACCACCGGCCTCGTCCTCGCGACGGTGTTCCAGCTCGCTCACTGCGTCGGAGAGGCGGCCCACTACGACGCGCGCCGGGTCCAGCGGATACCCATGGAGTGGGCGGCTCACCAGGTCACCTCGACGGTCGACTTCGCCCCCCGGAATCGCCTGCTCCGCTGGTACATAGGGGGCCTCAATTACCAGGTGGAGCACCACCTCTTCACCCGGGTCTGCCACACCTGGTACCCAGAGCTCACGCGCATCGTCGAGCAGGTCTGCCGCGATCACGGCGTGCCCTACCGGTCTCAGCCGACGCTCCGAAGCGCGCTCGCCGCCAACGTGCGGTACCTGCGGCAGCTGGGGCGGGAGCTCTCGCCCTGACGATGCCATCGCGTGCGCTTCTTTCTCGGAGCGGCATGGTCGAGGCGTCCTCTCACTCCCCGTCGGCGACCTGCGCCTTCGTTCCAAAGAAGGTGCCGTGGATGGCCTTGCCCTCCTTTCGGAAGACCGTGCCGGCCGCGCCGGACGCGGCATGAGGCTTGGCGCTTGAGCCCTTGAGCTCCTCCGCGGGCGCCGACGCGTTGGAAGCGGAGCTCACTCGGGGCACCGTTCCAGCGGCAAGGCGGCCGGACCTGGCTTGCGGCCCAAAGCCACCGAAGCGGATGATGACCGTGAGAGACCTTACGCCGGGCGGGATCAGGCCGCCTTGCCGCCGGGCCACTCCGCGAGGAAGGCGCGCCCTTCCTTGAGGACGAACTTCTTGAACGCCGCCGCGGCCGGCGAGAGCCGCTTCTCGGCCCGGTGCACCAGGTTCCAGTCCCGCAGGATGGGCAGCCCCTCCACATTCAGGATGGCGAGGGCGCCTAGCGAGACCTCCAGCCCGATGGCGTGCTGGGAGACGAAGGAGAGCCCCATCCCCGCCATCACCGCCTGCTTGATGGTCTCGTTGCTCGAGATCTCCGTGGTCGCGGCGGGGCGAATTCGCTGCGAGGCGAAAAAGCGCTCCATGGCGGCGCGCGTCCCCGAGCCCGGCTCCCGCACGAGGAAGGTCTCGTCCTCCAGCGCCCTCACCGGCACGCGCTTCAGGCCGGCCAGCGGGTGGTCCGGCGCCGCGATGATGACCAGCGGGTGCTTCGCGAAGCGAAACGCGCTCGCTTCCAGATGCGCCGGCGGCGTGCCCATGAGCGCCAGGTCCAGGTCGTTCTCCATGAGCTTCTCGATGACCGTCTCCCGGTTGTTCACCGCCAGCTTGAGCTCCACTTCCGGGTGCTGGCGCGAGAACAGCGAGAGCAGCTTGGGCGCGAAGTACTTGGCGGTGCTCACCGCCGCGACGAAGACCCGGCCCGACTTGAGCCCGCGCAGCGCCGACAGCGCGTCCTCGGCGTCCTGCAGCGACCGAAGCACCGAGCGCGCGTGGCGAAGCATCTCTCGGCCGGCCTCGGTGAGGACGATGGTCCGGCCCACCCGCTCGGCCAGCGGCAGGCCGGCGCGACGCTCCAGCGCCTTCATCTGCATCGAGACCGCTGGCTGGGTGAGCCGCAGGTGCTCGGCCGCCCGCGTGAAGGAGGAGTGCTGCGCCACCTCGACCAGGACCTGGAGCTGCCTCACGGTGGCATCGCGCATGTCGGCACTATAAACTGCTATGATAGGTCCTACAAGCAGTACTGATTATGATGTTGGCGGGATCACGTCCACTCTTGTCGCTCGCAGCGTTCCCGTCGCCGTCTGCGAGCGACGCCGCAAGGCGTCGAAGGCGCGATCGGGCGCGCCAGTCAATAGGTAGAACCTTTTTCGGGGTCCATTGAGTCTAATGGAGAACCTTCCCTTTCGAAGTGGAGCTCGACATGGCAGGAGTGCGGGTCGTCGTCTTGGGAGCAGGCATCGCCGGCCACACGGCGGGCACTCTCCTGAGGAAGTGGCTTCCGAAGGAGCATGAGGTCGTCGTCGTCTCACCGCGGCCCGACTACAACTGGGTGCCGTCCAACATCTGGGTCGGAGTCGGCCTCATGAAGCCGAAGCAGGTGCTCGTCTCCCTGCCGCCCATCTACGCCCGGAACGGCATCGGCTTCCGCCAAGCGGCCGCGGTGTCCATCCACCCGGAGGGCAACGCGGAGTCCGAGAAGCCCTTCGTGGTGCTCGAGCACACCGGCGATCGCGCGGGGCAGAAGGAGAACCTGACCTACGACTTCCTCATCAACGCCACCGGCCCGAAGCTCAACTTCGAAGCCACGCCGGGACTGGGCCCCAAGCACCACAGCCTCTCAGTCTGCACGCCTTACCACGCGGAGGAGTCCTCCAAGGCGCTCGACGAGAAGGTGGAGCGGATGAAGCGCGGCGAGAAGCAGCGCTTCGTCATCGGTACCGGCCACGGCGGCGCCACCTGCCAGGGCGCGGCCTTCGAGTACATCGTCAACCTCGAGTTCGAGCTGCGGGCCCGCGGCGTCCGCGAGAAGGCCGACATCACCTACCTGACCAACGAGTACGACGTCGGCGACTTCGGCATGGGCGGCATCCACCTGCGCTACGGCGGCTACGTGACGCCCAGCCGCATCTTCACCGAGTCGCTCTTCGCGGAGCGCGGCATCGACTGGGTGACCCGCTCCCACGTGCAGAAGGTGGAGCCCGGCCGCATCCAGGTGGAGAACCTGGCCGGCGAGGAGCGGGAGCTCACGTTCGACATGGCCATGCTCATCCCACCGTTCACGGGCGTGGGGATCAAGGCCTTCGACAAGGCGGGCGCCGACATCACCCCGACGCTCTTCGCCCCCAGCGGCTTCATGAAGGTGGACGCCGACTACACGCCCAAGCCCTACCAAGACTGGAAGGCGTCGGACTGGCCGCGCACGTACCAGACGCGCTACCCGAACGTCTTCGCTGCCGGCATCGCCTTCGCGCCGCCGCACGCGATTCCGGAGCCCCACAAGAACCCCAAGGGCACCAACATCACCCCGGCGCCACCGCGCACCGGGATGCCCTCGGGCACCATCGCCCGCGCCGTTGCCGAGAGCATCGTCGACCTCATCAAGGGTGCGCCCAAGCCCACGCACACTGCGTCCATGGCCGAGATGGGCGCGGCCTGCGTGGCGTCGGCCGGCTCGAATCCGTTCACCGGGGCCGCGGCCTCCATCACCGTGTTCCCCATCATCCCCGACTTCGAGAAATTCCCGGAGTACGGCCGCGACCTGGACTCGACCTTTGGCGAGATCGGCCTCGCGGGCCATTGGACCAAGATTGCCCTCCACCACATGTTCCTCCACAAGGCGCGCATGCGCCCTCTGTGGTCGCTCATTCCGGAGTAAGCCATGGAAACGACAGCGTTGGTTCACCCCCGTCCCAACGAGCGCTGGTTCTCCGCTACCAAGCCGACCGCGGGCACCCGCTTCTGGCGCGTCTTCGTGCCTTGGCAGCTCTGGCGCTTCGCCATGATCAACCTGAGGATGATCCGCATCATCGGGCGCGGGCACCGGTAGCGCATCGCACCTCGGACATTCTTTCGGCATCATGCACAGCGACCGACCCCCTCGAAGCGCCGGGCATTTCCCGTCGCCTCGAGGGGGTCTGTTCGCTCGCTCGGGAGCACAGCGACCTGTCCCACAGCGCCGGCGCAGGTCGGCGGAATCGAGGACGAAGACCCTGCGAATGCCGCCGGCTATCGAATCCGCCGACAGCTCTCGCTGGAGCGCCTGACCCGAGCCAGACATGGACGAGGTTGTGCTCGCACTTCGCCGACCGCTCTACCACGGCACCACGGCAGTGGCGCTGACGCCGACCGAGCGGCTGGCGGCGATCGTTCCACGGCCAAGGCGACCTACGGCAAGGCACTTCGGAGCGTTCGCAGGGAGCGCGCGTCTTCGGGGCGCGGGTGCAGGTCACCGCGGTCCGCGACACGTCTTCGGGCACGGCACGGGTGTCACTTGCCTCGGCGTGAGGTGCATCGGGTATCCTCCCCGCGTTCTTGGCCTCGCCGAACCGCTCTCCCCCGTGCAAATTCGCTGCTCGTCATGGCCGGTTGCCCGCGTTCGCTCCACGGTGGAGCCGAGTTGGCTACCTACTCTGGCGGCGGCTGCTTCCTTCTTCTTCCTTGGCGATATGCATCGCGACCGTGCGCGCGATGATGGCGGGAGCACCGCCGCGACGCGGAGGTATCGGAACGCGTGGGCTCGGAAGCTGCGTGCATATGCCGCCGTGCCTCTGGGACCATCATGCAGAGCATGGTGATGCCTCTCGCACCTCTCGAAGTGGACCTGGCGTACGTCGCCGCGCTTCGAGGCCGCATGCGCCAGCTGCGACGAAAGGACCTCCGCGTTCTGCTCCTTACGAATTCGCTCAAGAAGTATCAGGAGCAGCTGGTCGTTTCCTTCTTCGACCGTGCGCCTCTCTCCGCCTGTGACTGGCACTGCGCCGATAACGCTGACCGAACGATCGCCAAGCTCCGTTTCAATGCGAGGCGCATCACGCGCGAGGCAGCCATGCGCGGCAGGTACGACCGCGTCGTCGCCTTCGACTGCAACCGCGAATTGCTGACGTTCAGCGCAATTCACGGCTGCCCGGCAATTCTGATCGGAAAGCTGCGCCAGGAACATGGGGAGGAGAGCCGGGCCAGCCTCGGGCGGCTTCCGGGCCCTGTCCTCCTGTACCTGACGCAAGGGAGCATGACCACCCCGGCCGCTCTCGATGCCTTTTTCGGTGTGAACGCCTGGCGCCGGGTGGACGGAATCGATTTCCCGCCTGGAGTTCCCCTTCAGTGTCTCATTCCGCGCGTGAGCCGCTTCGACGCGTTCGTGCCAGGCGGCGGCGATCGCGACTACGGGTTCCTGTATCGCCACCGCGAGCTGCTTCCCCGCACCGTCTTGGTGTCAAACAGCGATTCCGCGAACGTCACCCCGGAAGCGCGCGCCGCCCTGGATCGGATGCGCGAATGCGAGCAGTTCCACCTCTTGCCTCGGCTGCGGCCCGAACGGTATCTGCGACTGTTGCTCGACAGCAGGCTCGTCATCGTTCGCATGGGCGGCGAGGCCTACGGCGACTACACGAGCATCGCGGACGCCCTCTGGTACGGCAAGCCGGTGCTCGTGAATCGCGTCAGATCCACCGTCCACCTCGAGGGGCGCGTCATTTTCTACGAGGACGCGGTGGATTTGGCCACGTCTCTGCGCCTGCTTGCGAATGAGGAGCACTACCGTGCGACGTCCGCGCGGGTGCGTGAAGCAACCCGGGCCAAACACGATTTGTTCAGCCTACTTCTGCGGGTATTCGAAGAGCTGTGAGCACTTCCATCTGACTTCCGGGCGGCGCACCATCCGGCACACCTCTGTTGTCGCACGCGTTTGCGTCCCCCCAACCAGCCTGGGCGCGCCGACCTCCGGGACCTGCGGGGGAGGAAGCCGGTAAAAGCCCTCAGCAGAGCTTCTTCAGGAGCCAGGCCATATTCTCGCCCAGCACTTTCATCGTCCGCATTCCCTCTTCGTCTCTCTCCACGTCGCCCTTTTCCAGGCCGACGCCGACGTTCCAGTACGAGGAGCCGGGGACGATCATCTGACCGATGGTGAAGAAGTGGTTCATGGTGTCGAAGGCGTGGGTCGAGCCCGCGCGCCGGACCGCGACCACGGCGGCGCCGACCTTGCGGCGGAACATGTCGCCGTTCGCCTTGGCGACGTAGCCGCAGCGGTCGATCAGCGCCTTCATTTCGGTCGTCACGTCCGCGAAGTAGGTCGGAGACCCGAGCAGGATGCCGTCGGCGGCCACCATCTTCTCGATGCACGCATTCACGATGTCCGCATCCTTCGTGCACCGCTGGTTCTGCAGGGTCCGGCAGCCGCGACAACCTTTGCAGCCGTGGATCTCCTCGCCGGCGAGGGAAATGAGCTCGGTGGCGATTCCCTCGCGCTCGAGCTCGTCGAGCACGCGGCGGAGGAGAATGGCGGTGTTGCCGTCCTTGCGGGCGCTTCCGTTGAAGGCGACGACTTTCATGGCGCCGCAGCAGAGCACATCGAAGCGCCGGGGTCACGCGCCTTCTCCCGCGGCGACGCCCCGCTGCAGGCCGGCGCGCCCGAACGCTTGAAGGTCCGACTCAGGGAGCGGGCGAACCTCACGCCCTATTGTGGCCGCGAGCCACTGGACACGACCTCCCGCGACCGGGACTAGCCGAACGATTGGACGAAACGGCCTCATCCGTCTTTACCGAGAGCTTGCCTAGTGAACCGACCCATCGGAGACTTCTGGCAGCGGCACTCCGATGCCGAAGAGCCGCTTCTGGCTTGGTACCGCGAGGCTGAGTAAGGAGGACTGGGATTCACCTGCAAAGATCAAGCAGAAGCACCGAAGCGCCAGCTTTGTTGGTGATCGCGTCGTGTTCAACATCAAGGGCAACAACTACCGACCTATCGTGCGAATCAATTACCCGTTCAGAGTGGTCTATATCCGCTTCATCGGAACCCACGAGCAATACGACGCGATCGACGTGAAGGCGATATGACATGAGCAACATCACGGCGATTCGAACCAAGGCGGGCCATGAAGCCGCGCTCGATCGGATCGAGGCACTCATGGACGCCAAGCCTGGAACTCCCGAGGGCGACGAACTCGACGTCCTGACGGACCTGGTGGAGCACTACGAGGAAAAGAGCGCTCCGATGGGCTATCCGAGCCCAGTGGCCGCCATCGAGTTTCGGATGGATCAGGCAGGCCTGACACATCGCCATCTCGTTCCATGAATTGGAAGCCGAGCGAAGGCGTCGGAGGTGTTATCCGGGAAGCGGCCGCTCACGATGCGGATGGCTCGAGCGCTTCACGAGCACCTCGGGATTCCTGCTGAGGCGCTGCTTCAACTACCCGGCGAGCCGCTTGAATCATCGCGGGCAGATCAGGCCGAGTTCCACAAATTCCCGCTTACCCAGCCATTGTTGCCGGGAGGATTCGATTCGAGTGGAAGAATTTAGAATGCTTTCGCACTTCGTCGGGACCGGCGAAATCCGTCCCCAGTTTCGATAGATGAAGCGAGCTCGACCCGTCGCAGCACTCCACCCTCCTGGAGCCCTATTTCCATCGGCAGATCTCGAGAGGTCTCACCCCCGCCCATAGAGCCGTTCCGCAGGGGCGTGTGCCAGGGGAGGCAGCCAAGCGTGAGGCGCGAGCCCGGCTGGCTCCTCGCGCTCGCGCCCACCTCGCGGGCCACGCTCCCAGCCAAGGCCAAATCGCGAATCGCGAAGGCCTCTCGGAAGGTCTACCATCCCGCGCCATGCACCCCTTTGCCTCCGCCATCGCCCAAGCCCTCTCCGTCCGCCCGGAGCAGGTCGCCGCCGTGCTCGACCTGCAGGAGGGCGGCGCCACCGTGCCCTTCATCGCCCGCTATCGCAAAGAGGCGACCGGCGGCCTCGACGAAGTGCAGATCCAAGCGGCCCTCGACCAGGCCGAAGAGCGCCAGGCGCTCGAGAGCCGCCGCGAGGCCATCCTTCGCTCCGTCGACGAGCAGAAGCTCCTCACCTCCGATCTGCGCTTGCAGATCGAGCGGGCCGCGACCCGCGCCGAGCTCGAGGACCTGTATCTCCCCTTCCGGCCCAAGCGCCGCACGCGCGCGACCATCGCCCGCGAGCGCGGCCTCGCGCCGCTGGCCGATCGCATGTTCCGTGAGGAGCCCGGCGGGTCGCTGGAGGCGCTCGCCGCTCCGTTCGTCGACCCCGCCAAGGAAGTCCCCGACGCCGAGGCCGCGCTCGCCGGCGCGCGCGACATCTGCGCCGAGCGCGTCGCCGAGGACGCTGCCCTGCGGCGGTTCGCGCGCGAGCACGCGGTGGCCCAGGGCGAGCTCTGGTCGCGCGCGGCCCCGGCGCACAAGGGCGAGCGCACCAAGTTCGAGGCCTACTACGACCACCGTGAGCCCCTCTCCAAGGCGCCGTCGCACCGCGTCCTCGCCCTGCTGCGCGGCGAGGCGGAGAAGGTGCTCAAGGTGGGCCTCGCCTTCCCCGACGAGGCCATCGCCCAGGGCCTCGTCGCGCGCGTCGTCCGGCGGCGCGACGCCCCGCTCGCGCGCGACCTCACCGCCGCGGTCCAGGACGGCTGGCAGCGGCTGATGGGCCCCTCGCTCGAGACCGAGCTCTTGCGCGAGCTCAAGGAGCGGTCCGACCGCGGCGCGGTCGAGGTCTTCGGCCAGAACCTGCGCCACCTGCTCTTGGCGCCGGCCGCCGGCGCGCGGCGGGTCGCGGCGCTCGACCCTGGCCTGCGAACCGGCGTCAAGCTCGCCGCCCTCGACGCCACCGGCAAGCTGCTCGCCACCGCCACGCTCTACTCCGAGCGAAGCGCCCAGGAGCGCGAGCGCGCGACCTCGCAGCTCGCCGAGCTCTTGCGAAAGCAGCAGCCGGAGCTCATTGCCGTCGGCAACGGCACCGGCGCCCGCGAGGCCGAGGAGTTCTGCCGGGCCGCCTTGAAGGCCGCCGGCTCGACCGCGCTGGTCGTCCAGGTGAGCGAGCAGGGCGCCTCGGTCTACTCGGCGTCCGCCGTCGCGCGCGAGGAGTTCCCCGACCTCGACGTCTCGCTGCGGGGCGCGGTCTCCATCGGGCGAAGGCTCCAGGACCCGCTCGCGGAGCTCGTGAAGATCGACCCGAAGAGCATCGGCGTCGGCCAGTACCAGCACGACGTGGACCCGGGGCTCCTCAAGAAGAAGCTCGGCGAGGTCGTCGACTCCTGCGTTAACGCCGTCGGCGTGGACGCGAACACCGCCTCGCCCGAGCTCCTCGAGCACGTCTCCGGCATCGGCCCTTCACTGGCCAAGAAGATCGTCCTGCACCGCGAGAAGAAGGGCCGCTTCGAGGCCCGCTCGACTTTGCGCGAGGTGTCGGGCTTCGGCGCCAAGACCTTCGAGCAGGCCGCGGGCTTCTTGCGCGTGCGCGGCGGCGCCCCGCTCGACGACAGCGCGGTCCACCCCGAGCGCTACGCGGTGGTGGAGCGGATGGCCAAGGACCACGGCGTCGCGGTGAAGGAGCTCGTGGGCAACGCCGCCGTGGTCCGGGCGCTCGATTGGCGGCGCTACGCCTCCGGCGACCTGGGCGAGCCGACGCTCAAGGACATCCTCGCCGAGCTCGAGAAGCCGGGCCGCGACCCGCGCGGCGACTTCACCGCCGCCGCCTTCCGAGAGGACGTGCGCGCGCTCGAGGACGTGAAGGAGGGCATGGTGCTCCAGGGCGTCGTCACCAACGTCACCGCCTTCGGCGCGTTCGTCGACGTGGGCGTGCACCAGGACGGCCTCGTCCACGTGAGCCAGCTCTCGGCCAAGTACGTGAAGGACCCCGCGGAGGCGGTGAAGGTCGGCGACCGGCTGAAGGTGAAGGTGCTCTCGGTCGACCTCGAGCGCCGGCGGATGGCCCTGTCGGTGAAAGCGCTCTTTGAGCCGGGCACCGGCCCCAAGGCATCGGGCCCGGCGCCCAGGCCCGAGCGCCGGCCGGCGAGGACTTCGGAACCGGCGGGGCCGGCGAAGCCGCCCAGCGCGCCGTTCAACAATCCGTTCGCGAAGCTCAAGCGATAGCGCGGCGAGAGCCGGCGCCTCGCAGCTGCGCTGACGACACTCGGGCTTTCGAGAAGCTGGCCTTATCTTCTCTACGACAGCCTTCGGCGCAGATGGTTGACGAGGGGCTGTCGCCGTCGCGGAAGCCGAGGTCGCCCGCGTGCTCGCTGCCCAGCCTCGCGCAGCCGCCAAGGCGCACGAGAGTTCGGTCCGTGCAACCCGCCTGACTTCCGATGGTCGCGAGAAAGCGGCTCTCCTTTCTTCTTTGGCGCGAGCGCTGCGAAGTTCCGAGTTGCGCGAGCACTGGAGCGCGATCGGTCGCGAGGCCGCGGTCGTCGGGCGACGGCCCTCGGTCGAGTCCAATGTGCTAGGACTCGCGCCCATGATCCGAGCGCTGGTCTTCGACTTTGACGGCCTGATGGTGGACACCGAGGCCCCGGTGCTGCGCGTCTGGCAGGAGCTCTACCGCTCGCACGGCTTCGAGCTGCCGCTGGAGCGCTGGCTCTCGCTCATCGGCACCTCGTCGGCGCCCTGGGACCCGCGGGCGGCGCTCGACGAGCGCCTCGGCCGAGCGCTCGACTGGCCTGCCATCAACGCCGAGATCCGGGAGCGCGAGCAGGCGTTGGCCGATCGCCAGCCCCTCCTCCCCGGAGCGCTCGATCTGCTCGACCGGGCGCAGCGGCTCGGGCTGCGCCTCGCCGTGGCGTCGTCGTCCTCTCGTCGATGGGTGGGCCGTCACCTCGAGCGCCTGGGCGTCGCGCGCCGGTTCTCGGCGCTCGCCACCCGCGACGACGTCGCCCGGACGAAGCCCGATCCGGCGCTCTTCGCGCTCGCTGCGCGCGCGCTCCAGGTGGAGCCGCACGAGGCCATCGCCTTCGAGGACTCGCTCCACGGCGTCGAGGCGGCCCGCCGCGCGGGCATGCGGGTGGTGGCCGTTCCCGGACCCTTGACGACGCACCTCGATTACGCGGCGGCGGATCTCCGCCTGGACTCGCTCGCCGACGTTCGGCTCGAGGAGCTGATCGACCGGTGGGCCGAGCCGAATCGAGGCGGCCGAGCGTAACTCGCTTGCGGCGCTCCCTGGCAGGCCTCGGCTTCGCCACATGCGCCCGCCGCGGAGCATTC
Organism: uncultured delta proteobacterium; assembly: GCA_963772225.1. Taxonomy (GTDB): domain Bacteria; phylum Myxococcota; class Myxococcia; order Myxococcales; family UBA5297; genus CAVYWD01. The sequence continues at coordinate 1,298,089 of CAVYWD010000002.1, forward strand.
GGGATTCGGGATCTTGTGTGGGCAGCGACGTCGAATGCGCGCGCCGCTCTTGATATCCGACTCTCGCCTCGCTCGTCGCTTGCGAACGTCGCGCCGGCAAACTGCGCCGGCACGCCGCTCGCCGCTCCTCCTCGACCCCCTCGGGTGCTCACCGCGAAGTGGGTGCCGTCGCCGTCGTCCGGCCCCCGCTTCGCTCTGAGGGGCCGGCCGGCGGCGGGAATGTGGGGGTGGAAGGGCTTGTAGGGCTATTCCGCCCCGACGCGAGATCGAAACCTCTATGCCCGTATCCTCGACATACACGAACCGTGATTGGCGATCGACGTCAAGCTTGACCAATCCGGAAAGAAGGTCGAGGTCTTCCTTGAGCACCGCTGAAAGACGCCGTGTCCGGATCTTCGGCCACTAAACCCATCCTCATGCCGGGGCGCACGCAACCCGCCGCCACTACCGGGCAGATTGCTGCGCCGCCGGCAGCCGGCAACTCCCCTTTCCCTTCCTTGCCGACCTCGGAGTTGATGAGACCTCCTTTCAGAAGCGCCGCGAATACGTGACCATCGTCTGCAACCGGAGCGAAGGCGCCGTTCTGCACGTTGCCGACGGACGCTCCGAAGATGGCCCTGGCCGGCTTCTACCGGAAGTCTTCCACCGAGGACCTGGCCTCCCTGGACACCATCGCGATGGACATGGCTGCCCATCCATCAAGGCGGACCCAATCAAGCAGGTCGCCCGCATGGTCGAGAGCCACCTCGTCGGAATCCTCGATGCCGTCGTCATTGGCGCGACCAACGCGATTTCCGAAGGCAGCATCAACTCCGCGGCCCAACGCATCAAGTACAGCGCTCGCGGCTACCGCAATCCAGGACAACTTTCGCGCGGCCATCTACTTCTACCTTGGTTGCCTCGACCTCTATCCGCGCCCCGCCTGCTCGCACCTCGCCCATGCGACTTCCGGATGCGCCTCGCCGCGGCCCCGACCCTGCCCGGCCCGCGCTCGACAGCCGCCTTCTTGACCTGCCCCTGCCTCGGGGGCCCTTCGCGGAGTTTGACCGTTCTATACCGTTCGGTATACTGGCCGCATGACTGAAGAGGACAACAAGCGAGCCGACCTCCTCGCCGGTGCTCTCCGGCTCTTCGTGGCCTACGGCTACGACTGCGCTCGCGGCTACCGCAATCCAGGAGAACTTTCGCGCGGCCATCTACTTCTACCTTAGGTGGCCTCGACCTCTATCCGCGCCCCGCCTGCTCGCACCTCGCCCATGCGACTTCCGGATGCGCCTCGCCGCGGCCCCGACCCTCCCCCGGCCCGCGCTCGACAGCCGCCTTCCTGACCTGCCCCTACCTCGGGGGCCCTTCGCGGAGTTTGACCGTTCTATACCGTTCGGCATACTGGCCGCATGACTGGAGAGGACAACAAGCGAGCCGACCTCCTCACCGGTGCTCTCCGGCTCTTCGTGGCCTACGGCTACGACGGCGTGAGCATCCAGCAGATCGTCGAAGCGGCGGGGGTGACGAAGCCCACGCTGTACCATTACTTTCGGAGCAAGCTGGGCCTCCTGGAAGCGTTGTTCGACGAGCAACTCGAAGGGCTCTACAACACCCTTCTGCGCGATGCCCAGTACCACCATGACCTCCCGCTCACGCTCTTGGAAATCGCCCGAGGCGTCTTCGGATTCGCCCGCTCCTCGCCCGAGCCCTTTCGCCTGCACCTCTCTCTCTGGTTCGCCCCCGTCGAGAGCGAGGCCTACAAGATCGCCGCGCGACTCCACGAGCGCAACTTCGCGATCATCGAGAACCTCTTCCGGGAGGCCGCGAAAGATCACGGCAATATGCGCGGACGACATCGGGCTTACGCGGCCACCTTCTTGGGCGCGCTCAACAACTACGTTGCCCTGAGCCTCAACAATTATGCGGTCCTGAACGACGCGCTGGCGTTCCAGTCGGTGCACCAATTCATGCACGGCATCTTCTCGTGAGGTGAACCCGCCGGGGCGCGGCGGGGAAGAGCAATTTACGCCCGCTCTATACCGATCGGTATAACGGGAGGCTTGCGATGAATCACTGGGCCGAGGACGCCGTCTTCTACCACCTGTATCCCCTGGGCATGTGCGGCGCTCCGCTGCGAAACGAGCGCGCCGCCGCGCCCGAGCCGCGGCTGCTGAAGTTGCTTCCGTGGTTCGCCCACGCGCGCGACCTCGGCGCGACTGCGCTCTATTCTGGGTCCCGTCTTCGAATCCGGGAGCCATGGTTACGACACCATCGATTTCTCTTGCGTCGATCGCCGGCTGGGGACGAAGGCATCGTTGAAGGACGTTGTGAAGGCGGCGCACGACCTGGGACTTCGGGTGGTGCTCGACGGCGTCTTCGGGCACGTCGGCCGCGAGTTCTGGGCGTTCCGCGACCTGCGCGAGCGAGGAGTCGGCTCGCCGCATCGAGGCTGGTTTCGGGGCGTCGACGGCGTCGACTTCAACCGCCGAAGCCGATACGGCGACGCCTTCGGCTACGAGCACTGGAAAGACGCGCCGGAGCTGCCGCGCCTGGACCTCAGAAACCCTCAGAAACCAAGCCGTCCGCGAGCACCTCCTTGCGGCGGTCGACGATTCTGGGTCGGGCAATACGGGATCGACGGGCTGCGCCTCGACTCCGCAGATTCGCTCGACCTCGAATTCCTCGGCGCCCTGCGCGCCCATTGCGAGCGGCTTTGGCCCGAGTTCTGGCTCATGGGGGAAGTGTCCTCGGCGACTACCGGCGTTGGGCGGGCCCCGGCCTCCTGCATTCTGCGACGAATTACGAGGTCTACAAAGGACTCTGGTCGAGCCACGTGGACCGGAATTTCTTCGAAATCGGCTATTCGCTCGACAGGGCCTGCCCCTCTACAGCTTCGCCGACAACCACGACGTCCACCGCGTGGCGAGCATGGTCCGGGAGCGGGCTCATCTCTTTTCCCTTTACTGTCTTCTTTTCACGATGCCGGGGGTCCCGTCGCTCTACGCGGGGAGCGAATGGGGCATCGCCGCGACCCGGACGCGCACCGACGACCGCGCGCTGCGCCCGTGCCTCGACTTGGGGGAAATGCGGCGCCGGCCCCGGCCAGGATCTTTGCGAGGCAGTCGCCCGCCTCATTGCCGTTCGCGGCCGCTCCGAAGCCCTGCGCCGGGGCGACTGCCTTCAGCTGGCGGTCGGCGCGCAGCAGCTCGCCTTCCTGCGGCGGGCGGCGGGCCAGGCGGTGATCGTCGCGGTCAACGCGGGCGTGGAGACCTCGATGAGCCTTTCAATACCCGGCTGCGATCGCGCCCTCCTGACCGACCTTCTGAACCCTCCCGCGCGCTTCGAAGCAACTGGCGGGAAGGCGCGCATCGACGTGCCGGGAACCTGGGGGCGTGTCCTCGAGGTGAAGAGAATTGCCTGAGCCGGTGTCGTCCACGCGCCTCGGGTCTCGTCGCCCGACCTCTCCTGGAAGGAATGGGCCTCATTCTCCACGCGAGGTTTCGCCCAGGAGAGCTCTCGCCTAACTTGGCAGATCCTGGAACGCCTCGATCCCCTTGGCGAGGACGCCCGAGTGCGCTGGGGCAATCGCCTTGATGTCGCCGGACATCGGGGCGAGTCGCTGGGCGAGCTTGTGCAGCGAGTCGAGGTTCTGGGCAGGGTCATCCGAGGTGAGCTTCTTGGCGGGCGCGAGCTTGAGAGCGCTCGTGACCTCGGCGCTGTCGCCCATGAAGAGCACGCCGTTCGCGAGGAACGCGGCGCTTCCTTTGGTGTGGCCGGGCACCGAGAACGCCTGGATTCGTACGCCCGACAGCTCGAGGGTCTCGCCGTCGCTCAAGGCGCGCGTCACGCGGATACCGGTGCCCTTGGGCGAGCGCAGCCACTTGAGCATGCGCGCCTCGCGCCCCTCGGCGAGCGCGACGTCGGGCGCGAGCGCCATCACCTGGGCCTTGGGGAAGGCGAGCGCGCCCAAGATGTGGTCGCGGTCGCCATGGGTCAGGAGAATCGCCTTGACCGCCTCGGGGCCGAGGCCGCGCTTGCCGAGCGCGTCGAGGATGGGCTGTCCGGAGGCGCTGTTGCAAGCGTCCACGAGCGCGACCTCTCCCGCGCCGAGGTCGACGAGGAGCACGTCGAGGTCGCCGCCGCGCTCTACGACCGGCTGGAGGATCCGGAGAGCTTCGCGCAGGCCTACGCGCTGCTCACCTTCGAGTCCGACCGGAAGGCGCTGGCGCTGCGGGTCGCGCGGGGCCGGGCCGGGCCGTGAAGCCCCGGGGCGCCCTGAGGTGACTCCGCGCCGCTCGAGGTCGCGTCGGCGCGAGCGCAGGAGCTCGACCGCCTTCGTCCTGTCGCTCAGGAACGAAATCCACGCGGAGGCCGCCGCCGCGGGCAGCGGAAGATCTCCGCGGCAAACGCTCTCCGGAGCAGCTGCGCGGAGCGGCGGCCGCCGAACGCGAGGCGGGCCAGATAGAAGCCGCGCGCCAGCGCCTCCGGTATATTCCCGACTTCACCCGCCGTCCTTGCCCTCGCGCCCGCCGCGCCACCCGCGGCCGCGCGCGCCAACCTCGGAGGAACAGCCATGTCGAAACGTGCCGTCGCCGCGGCCCTCGCCCTCGGTCTCCTGCCGCTCTCCCAGGCCGCCAGGGCGGCGAGGGCGCCCGAGCGCGTCCTCGTGCCCATCGGAGGCGGCTACGACGAGATGGGGATCTTCTCGCGCGCCGCCGCCCAGGGCGCGCGCGGGCCGTCGATCGACCTGCTCGTGCTCCCGCCCGCGTACGCGGAGGACAAGGCGACCGCCGTCGAGAACGGCGATTACGACCTCGCGCTCGAGCACACGGCGGATCTGAAGACGGCGTGCGACGCCGTCGTCGATCTCGCCCGCTTCCCCGGCGGGTGCCGCGCCGAGCTGGTCGACCTCTTCACCGCCGGCGACGCCTCGGCGCCGGCCGTCGTGGGCCGGCTCGCCGATACGGCGGTCGACGGCTACTTCTTCCTGGGCGGCGACCAGGGCGCGGCGATGCAGGTCGTCGCCGGGACCCCGGCGGAGGCGGCCCTGGCGGCGGCGTACGACCGCGGCGCGGTCGTCGGCGGCACCAGCGCGGGCGACGCCGTCGAGTCCTACGTCATGAACAACGGCTACACCGACCAGGGCGACTACAACACCGCGCTGCAGCTCGGCTCCCTGGACCTCTGGTGGGGCGACCCGCAGCTCCACCGCGGCCTGTCGTTCGGCGACCGCCGGGCCATCTTCGACCAGCACCTCTACGAGCGCGGCCGCTTCCCGCGCCTGCTCAACGAGACCGCGCAGAGCGTCGATCGCCTGGCCGGCGAGGGCCTTTTGGGCATCGGCGCCGACTACGACACCGGGTACCTGGTCCGGAGCGGCGCCCGCGTCACCGACCTGTTCGGCGCGGCCTCGGCGGCGGTCGTCGACTTCGGGACGCTCCGCACCAGGTTCTCCTGGGTCGACGCGAGCGGCCGGCCGGTCCCGTCGCCCAGCGCCGCCGCCACCCCGACCGCGGCGTTGGCGGCGACGGGCATCCTGACTCACCTGCTCGCCGGGAGGGCGGACGACCTGGGCGGGGCCGTCCAGTACGACCTCGCGACCCGCGTCCCCTCTCTCGCCGGCGCGCCCGTCTCCCCGCCCCCGGCGCGCGCGGGCGCGCTCAGCGCCACGCTCCGCTCGCAGCGCCCGGTGCTGCTCGGCGGAGATCACACCGTCGACCCGGAGTGGCCCGCCGCAGAGCCGGCGCTGGCCGAGCTCGCCCGGCGGGCCGGTAGGTCGGGGCCCATCGTCGTCGTCGCGGCCGCCTACTCGAACGCCGCGAACGCCCGCGCCGACCTCGACGCCTACGCCGCGGCCCTGGCGCTGTCGGGCTGGGCGGGCGCCGTTCAGACGATCGCCTACCCGACGCGCGACCTCGCCGGCCAGCTCCAGGGGGCCGCCGCCGTCCTCTTCCTCTCCGACGATCAGACGAAGGTCCCGAGCCTGGCGGCGGACCCGCGCTTCGCCGACGCGGTGCGGGCCGCGAGGGCCAGCTCCCCGGTGACGATGTTCGAGCGCGCGGCGACCGCGCTGGCCGGCGACTACGTCGACGCCGTCGACGACGCGAGCGACCCGTCGGAGGCGTTCCTGATCGGCGCGGCGAACGTGATGCCGGGGCTCGGGCTCGTCGAGGGCGCGGGCCCCGTCGCCTTCGAGCCGCGCCTCCAGTACGACTACCGCTACGGCCGTCTCTACGGCCTGCCATACGCGGTCGACGCCGCGTCGCGGCGGCGCGTCGCCGTCTTCGGCATCAGCGAGCAGACGGCGCTCCTCGTCGGGCCGGACGGGGTGTCGGTGATCGGTCAGAACCCGGTCATCGCGGTCGACCCCAGCCGGGCGAAGTTCTACGCCGGCGAGAACGGGGCCGTCGGCGCCCTCAACGTGCTGGTCGACGTCTACGAGCCCGGGCAGCGGTTCGGCAGCGCGGGCCCGCGGCGCGCGGCCGGCGGGGTGCGCGCACGAGATCGGTCGGACTGCCCGCGGCGACTCCAGCGCTAGCCTGGCTATTTCGCCCCATCTCCCCGACGGAGCGCCGAAGGGTGCGGCCACTCTGGAGTGCGAGGGAACCTGGCGATTCCTGCGGACTTGGGCTGGGTTTGGGGCGGAGCGTGGGCCTGCGAGGATTGGAGTCGATGAAGGGAAGAAGTACAGCCGGGGTCGGGATCGGGACCGGGATTGTTTACGGGGGCGGGGACGGGCCACGCGGCTCGGAGCACGGGAGCGGCATCTTTCGCCCGTGGCCGAAGGACCTATGGCGCGCTGAAGGGCATAGGTCATGAAGTCTCTCTCCTCGGTCGCGCCCCAGCTCGGCTGAACCATGCGCAGGTACACGAGAATTCCCGCACTCCAGAGTGGCCGCACCCAGCGCCGAAGGCGCGGACCGCCCGCCCAACGGCAAAGACGCCGTCCCCTTCCCCAGGCCCATCTCCGTCAGCTTCGTCACCGCGGCGGGCGCCAAGGTCCCGCGGGATTGGGCCGACCGGCTCCACGCCGACGAACTCGAACCGTTCAACGCGGCTACGACTCGTTCACCGTTCGCAGCCCCGAAGCCGCCCGCGGCCCGGCGGCGCTCACGAGCAGGCGCCTTTCCCTCCCAGCAGACCGCCGCGCGCCTATCGCGGTCACCCCGCTCCGGTCTCGGCATCGGCCGAAGCACGAAATTTTCGTGATCTGCCGGTCTCCACATCGGTCAGCGCACGAAAGTTTTCAGGACTTTCGGTCTCCACATCGGCCCGCGCACGAGCCGTTCCAGATTCGCCGATGTCCACTTCGGCCCGCGCACGAAATCTTCCAAAACGGCCGATCTCCCCGTCGGCCGCGCGTGAGCCGCTCGCGACCCGCCACTCTGGAGACCTCCCCGCGCATCTCGCGCTTCTGTTTCGCCGTCCTATACATCGGGCGTTCAGCCTCCGCGCCGCACTCGCCGGTTCACGCAAGGCGCTCCTGCTCGTCGCGGCCACCGAGGACCCGGTGAAGCGGGACATCAAGGCTGGCGACGTCATCCGGGAGATCGCCATGGAAGTCGGCGGCCGCGGCGGCGGCAAGCCCGACCTCGCGCAGGCGGGCGGCTAGGAGCCGGCGAAGATCGACGCCGCGCTGGCCAAGGTCTACGAGCGGGTGAAGTAGCCGTCGGCCGCTACCGCCAGGTCCCCGAGAAGGTGCTCCGGGTGGGCGCGCTGCTCGTGAGCACGATCGAGGGCGACTTCGCCCGCGAGAGGAAGAGCGGAACCGTCAGGGCCACGGTCAGCACGTTCGCGATATCCGCGTTCACGAGGTTGTGCGGGTGATCGAGCGCCACCTTGGCGCCGCCGCGCTCCTTCTCCAGCACGCTCAGCTTCGAGCCTCGATGGGTCACGCCCCAGTAGACGCCGCTCAGCGACAGGAGCATCTCCGGCGAGGTGGCGTTCATCACCAAGCGGAGGACCGGGTTGGTGAGCGCCTGCAGGTTGCGCTCCTTGAACCATTGCTTCCATGCGGGCTCGTCGAGGTCCAAAAGGTCGCGCACCGCCAGCAGGGCGCCGAAGAAGCACACCTCCGAGATCCAGACGCTGTTCGAGGGAGGCGAGCGGAGGACCGCTTCAATGGGCGGGGGTAGGCCAGCTCTGTCGACCGCCGCCTCCGGGACCGCGCCCAGCAGGAAGGACCTCGCGACGGTGCCCTTCACCAGGCACTCGGGGTAGCTCTCGGCGCCGCTGGGGAGGCCGCCCAGGTACCTCGTCAGGAGCGTCGTTGGGTTGGGCATCGGTAGGTCCCGGGGCCGCTTGGTTGCTCTTAGGATGCGCTGCGCCTTCGACTTCGTGGCTCCAGAGTCGCCGCGAGGAGCGAGGCCGGAGGCCCTGTGACTTTCGCCGAGAGCATCCTAGCGCCGGGCGCGCTCCGCGAGGGCGGCGCCGTCGCGCGACCTTAGTCCCTTAGCGAGGAAATCTTGCGCAGGATGGCAAAGACTTCAGCCTTCAGACTCCGGGCCCCAGGAGCTGCAGTACCCGGAGCCTGGGGTCTGGAGTCTGGTTCCTAAGGCAACCCTCTTTGGTTCCGGCTCGGCCGGGTTAGGGTACCTGGAGCCGCGCCGACTGGTTTGCGGACCCGATCGACACGTCGGGATGCGGCGATGAGCCGTTCCGGTGCGCCAACGACTCCTGGCGCGCGCCGAGAGGAGGTGCAGCGCTTCATCGCTCGGCTCCTCGGGTGAAGCTTGCGGTCGATGAGGTGAAGGAGGCCCGTCGCGAGGTTCGCGAACGCTCGCCGCACCCGCTTCCCCTGGCGCGCTGCGCCCAGGGTCTCAGCGCCTCATCGCCCCATTCCCCGCGGCGGGCGATTTCGGGTACAAGGTCAACGCTATGAGCCTCCACGTCGCTCTCGCCGTCGCCGCTCTCGCAGCCTCGATCTTCATGGTCGTCGGACAGGACGCGCGCACGCTCGCGGTCATCGCCCTGGCCGCGAGCGCCATCGAAGTCGCGACGGCCTTCGGCGTCCTTCACTTCTCGATCACCCACCTCCCACTCGGCCTGCTCCTCGGCGTCTGCCTCGCGGCGCCGGGTTGCCTCGCGTGGGTGCGGTCCTCCTCCAAGACCGCGGTCACCGCCGCGACCGTGGTCGCGATTGTCGGGATCCTTCAGGTGCTGGGGGCGGTCGGCCACAAGCTGTAAGGGCGTCGGGCTCCTCTCCCTGGCCAACGCGGACCCAGACGCTTCGGGTTCCGCCATTCAAGGCCGCACAACACAGACGCCTCGGACCCCGAGAAACCTACCGGCTCAGACGGCGCTCCGGCGTGCGAGGCGGGCCGAGCGCAAGGGGGTTGAAGCCGAGCTCGTCTCGCGGCGCCTCGCGCAAGTTCGCATCGCTCCAGGGCTCCTCCTCGAAGCTTCTCCTGAACGGTGACCGGCGTGCGGCAGCTCTGGCGGACGGGCGGCCCGCAGCGCTTCCCAGTGCAGCTGACCGGCGGCGAGGACATACCTGTCGCCCCGGGGCGACGCTCCCCTCGAACGACGTGGCCACGTCGATTTGAAGCGGCGCGCCGAAGGGCGGCGGCCTCGGAGTGCCAGGGGCCCCAGGAGCCGGTGGCGTTGGAGCGCGTGATGAGCCACGTCGCGCCGTCCCCGCCGACGCCCGAGACCGTCACGTCGCAGCCGCTGGCGGCGGCGACAGGGCGACTGTGAATGACGCCGCCCAGGCTCTGCCAGCCCGACCAGAAACCGCTGCTGGTGGTCTGCCGGCGGGTCAAGAGGCGGGCCAAGTGAGCAGGCAGATCTTTGCCGGCTTGCACAAGATCGCGCGCGGCGGGGGCAAGAGGTCGTTCGAGAGGCGAGGAGGACGTTTTCTCAACAGCCTTTCGCTAGTGCAGCCTCCGGCGCAGATGGTTGACGAGATCCATCCGCGTAACCAGGCCCAAGAACTGCTCGCCGTCCATGACCAGCGCAACCAGCCCCTGCGCGAAGAGCGGGAGTAGCTCGCGCGGCGAGGCGGTCGCGGAAATCTCGAGCCGCGTAGTCATGGGGTCCCGCACCGGGTCGCGCAGGCGGCTCTCGTCCTCGCTGGCGGCGGCGCGGTGGCCTCGACGATCTTGCGCTGGTCCGGCCCCAGCCGGCCGTCCCGCTCCGCCGCCTCGATCATCGAGCGGCCGACCCGGTCCTTGATGGACCCCCCGGGATTCTGGCTTTCCAGCTTCAGCCAGAGCTCGCAGGGCCCGGTGTCGAGCCGGGTCACCTTGACGAGGGGAGTGTTGCCGATGAGGTCGAGGACGCCGTTCGCGAGCATGGGAGGTTTCACTTGCGAGTGGATGCGCGTCCAGTATAGCGGATCTTGCGCGCCCTGCTCTTCTTCAGCGCGCTCGCGTCGCGCGACGGCGGTCGGCAGGCCCGGCGCCTTTGGCCGCCCGGTCGCAGGAGCTTGGATGATTCATGCTCACTCGAGAGAAGCGCCAAATCGCGGACGCGCCCCGGGCGAGCGAGCGCCGCCAGCGATTGGCTGCGGCTGGCTGAAGGCCAAGCCCCGCATCCCATCTTCGATCGGGACAATGGGGCGATCTATCCGGGCGAGCGCTGGCGGCGTCGAAGCAGAAGGACCCCCAGCGTCAATATCGAGATCGCAATGCGATTGTCTTCGACTGCGCTGCCAAATCCGCAACCGCATCCGGTCGTCCCTACGACGGTCTCGTTGGAGCGCCCCCCATCGCTGGTTCCGCCGTCGTGCAGGCCTCCTCCATCGCTCGGTGAGCCTGCGTCCATGGCCGCGGCGTCGGAGGCGTCCGTCGCCGAGCCGCCCCCGTCTCGTCCTGTGCTTGCGTCGGGTCCCGCGCTTGCGTCTGCTCCCGCGCTGCCACCGTCGGGTGCGCCCGCGTCGGCTCCGCCGTTGCCCGTGTCGGGTGGCCATGGCGTGACGGACACCGGCGGCGTACCACTCTTGGTGATCTTGAGCGCATAGAGGGGCGACTCGTAGGGCGCCGAGCTGGGCAACGTGACGCGCAGGCCAGAGCCGTCTTGCGAGAACGTCAAGCCTACCGCCGTGCCGCCGAGCGGCGGAAAAAGGAATACCTTGCCGCTTCCGATGGGAAACGCGCTCGCTGTGGGCGCCGTCAAGCTCACCTGGCCGCCGGGCCAGCCCCCGAGCAGAGCGTACAAGGCATCGCCGTCCTGCGATCGAGTGTACCGGACGTCACTCGACCCAAAGGTCGGCAGGTACGTCGTGTAGCCGCCGCCCATCGTGGTGGGGCCCTCGCAGCAATGGATCCACGCTCGGGTCTTGTAGATGGCCTCGCCGTTCTGATGCAGGAACGACCCGTACGCATTCAGGAGGTCCTGCTGCGCCTGAGGAATCGTCCCGTCCGCCATCGGCATGATGTTGAGGAGCAGGCTACCGCCCTTGGCGACGTGGTCGACGAACGAGTCAATGAGCTGGTTCGTGTTGTAGAGAGACATGCCGCTCACGTAGCCCCAGGTCTGCGGGCTGAGCGAGTCGTCCGTTATCCAGTACGGGGTCGTGACGTCGCGCGGGCCGCCGCGCTCGTAATCGTAGACCTGACCCGGGTGGGAACCCGAGGAGTCCACGATGGCGTCCTTGCCCAAGGCGACCACATCGACGCCCTTCGCGGCAGCCGCATTGTAGTAGTGCGCGAGGAAATCGAGGAGATTGGACTGGCCGAGCGCGGCGAGACCGTTGTCCTGGTAAAGGACGTCCGGCAAGAACTCGTCGATGACCTCAGTCAGCTTGCCCAGCCAGATGCTCTCCTCCTGGTCCATCGGGAGCTGCCCGTAGAGTTGCTGCAATTGTGGGTCGGTCTGAGCGGGCGCCTTCCCCCAATCGGTCCAATAGCCCGTGAAGTTGTACACGGTGTGCTGGGATATGAGGAATTTGAGCCCCTTCTTGCGAATGGCCGCCGCGTGCAGGGCGGCCAGGTTCAGCTTCGGTCCGTAGGCGACGGAGTTCCACGGGTTGACCTTGCTGTCCCACATGGCGAATCCGTCATGGTGCTCCGCCACCGGACCGGCGAACCGAGCGCCCGAGTTGGCGATGAGCGTCGCCCACGCGTCGGGGTCCCACTTGCCGCCGTTCGCGACGAGCTTGGGGGCGAAGACGGTGAAGTTTCCCGTCTTGTCGTTCGCACCGATGAAGAAGTTCTGGTAGGGCCAGTCGCCGTACGGGTCGCCATAAAACTGCATGTGGTGCGCATAGGCCCCGGTGTTGCGACTGTCATTTGGGTCGTAAATGGAGCTTGGATACCACTCGCTGTAGAACGCGGGGACGGAGAACGCGCCCCAGTGGTAGTAGATGCCAAACTTGGCGTCCTGAAACCACGCGGGCGCTCCCGTGTGCGAGTCGACCGACGCCCAAGTCGCCGTGTACGTCGTCTGCGCCGAAGCGGCCGGCGCCCACGCAAACCATGCTGCACATGCAAGGCCTATCGGACCGATGCAGAGACCTCTGAGCGAGCTCATTCTCATGGCCTCGTTCGCGGTCGCGCTACTTGGCATCAATGCTCCCCATGACGTCGACATTTCCGGCCGCGCCCGCCGCCCCTACTTCCAGTACCGGACCCAGTCCACGTGCATCTCGTCCGGGAAATTGGCCGGATCGGGCACCTGGCCGCCCTGCTCGGGCCAGTCGCCGCCGATGGCGTAATTGAGGATGATGTAGAAGCTGTCCTGGAAGGGGTGCAGGCCGTCGAAATCCCCGGTCGTGTCGAAGGAGAAATACTTCTGGCCGTCGACGAGCCAGTCGATTCGCTTATCCGTCCAATCGATGGCGTAGACGTGATAATCGGCACCCAGAGGCTGATTCAAATCCGTCGTCCCTCCCATGCTCCCGTGCGCCGAATTCTTCAAATAGTGCGCGGTGCCGTAGAGCCTGTTGGGCGTCTGCGTGACCGACTCCATGATGTCGATCTCACCGCCGGCCGGCCACCAGGAGTTGTACGGCGGCAGGCCGTCGTACTTCTGCTTGTTCCAAGGCAGCATCCAGAACGCCGGCCATGAGCCCTTGACTGAGGGCACCTTAATGCGCGCTTCGACCCGCCCATATTGGAAGCTTTGGTGGCCCTCGGTCGTCAGCGACGCGGAGGTAAACGTGCCGCCGCTGCACGACGGCTCCGCGATTCCCCGAATCACGAGCTCGCCATTGGAAATAAATTGGTTCTTCGCGTCGGTCGTGTAGCACTGGAGCTCGTTGTTTCGAATCCTGCCGGTCTCGTTTCCCCAAACCACGCGATTGATGTCCGGGCCGTCGAACTCGTCGGCGAAGGTCAAAGTCCGGCCCTGGTCGTCCACGTCACCCAGCTTCGGGCGCGTCTCGCCCGCGTCCGCCCCCGCGTCGAATGGCGCACCGGCGTCCAATGGCGCCCCCGCGTCGAATGGCGCACCGGCATCGAATGGCTGGGCGGCGTCAAATGGCCCACCCGCGTCAACGGCGTGGCCGACGTCGGCGCCTCCGCCCCCATCGGCGCGACCGCCGTCGGCGCTTGCGCTCGCATCGCTCCCGGCGTCGGAGGGCGCCCCGGCATCCATCGGCGGGGGCGAGGAGCCGTCGCTCGCCCCTGCGTCGAGCCCGGCTGAGGCATCGGGAGCATACCCCTCAGCGGTCAGCGTCCAGCAGGAGCAGAGGGCGGTCGAGCAGACGACTCCGATCACCGCGGATTTCAAGGCGACCTCCTTCAATGCACTCTCGCAAGTAGAGGTCGGCGGCGCCTCGGGGCTTTAGCCCGCCTTCGGCTCCTGCTGCGAGAGACAGTGAAGGGTGCCCAACCCCCAAACCAGGTCAAGGGCATGGATGCCGATGACCGGACGATCGCGGATCAGCTCGGCCAGGATGCCCAGCGCCACCCGGTCGTTCGGGTCGTCAAAGGTGGGCACCAGGACCGCGGCGTTGGCGATGTAGAAGTTGGCGTAGCTCGCCGGCAGCCGCTGGCCGTCGAAGACCACCGGCGCCGGCATGGGCAGCGCCACGACCTCCGGCCGGCTGCCGTCCTCGAGCTTCGCCCCTTGAAGGCGCTCGCGGTTCTCCTCGAGGAGTGGGTAGTTGGGGTCGCTGGCGTTGGCCTCGCGGCACAGGACGATGGTCCTAGGGCCCACGAACCGCGCCAAGTCGTCGACGTGGCCGTGGGTGTCGTCGCCGGCGATCCCGCGGCCCAGCCAGAGGGTGTTTCGGGCGCCCAGGACCTCCCGGAAGACGTGCTCGTAGTCCGCGCGCCCGAAGCCCGGATTCCGGACCTGCACCTCCGGGTCGAGCAGGCACTCCTCGGTAGTGAGGATGCTGCCGCGGCCGTTCACGTCGATGGCGCCACCTTCCAGGACCACCTCGCGGCCCTTGAAGACCACCGGCTGCAGCGGGACCTTCAGCGCCCGCGCGGCGCGCTCGGGGATGCGGACGTCGCGCCGCCAGTCGGGGTACTTGGCCCAGGCGTTGAAACGAAACCGGGCCACGGCCTTGCGGCGGCCGCCGGCGACGAAGATGGGCCCGCTGTCGCGGTTCCAGATTCGGTCCGTGGGGAATCGGTGAAACTCGACCGGCTTCAGGTCCACGCCTGCGCGCTGGAGCACGCGCTGGGCGCGGGCCTCGCCGTCGAGCCCGTTCACGCAGAGCCGGACCGTCTCGCCGGCCGAGATGCGACGGACGATCTCCGCGTAGACCCAAGGGATGGGCGCGAACCGGCCCGGCCAGTCGCGGACGTTGTGGGGCCAGGAGAGCCAGGTGGCCTGGTGCGGCTCCCATTCGGCCGGCATGGCGAGGCCGCTCGACGGCGGCGCTTTGGCGGGGGCGGGGCTCAATCGAGGAACCGCTTCTCGAGGCCGGCGTAGGCGTCAATCCGCCGGTCGCGCAGGAAGGGCCAGCCGCGCCGCACTTCCTCGATGCGCGGGGCGCTCACCTCGCCCACCAGGATCTCCTCGCGGTCGACCGAGGCCTCGGCGATGACGACGCCGAAGGGGTCGCACAGGAAGGACGTGCCCCAGAACTCGAGGCCCGCCTCGCCGGGCACGGTCCGCTCGTGGCCGACGCGGTTCACCGCGGCGACGTAGACGCCGTTGGCGATGGCGTGGCCGCGCTGCACCGTGCGCCAGGCGTCGCGCTGGGCGGCGCCGTGCTGCGCCTTCTCGGCCGGGTGCCAGCCAATGGCGGTGGGATAGAAGAGCACCTGGGCTCCCTGCAGCGCGGTGAGCCGCGCGCCCTCGGGGTACCACTGGTCCCAGCAGATGAGGGTGCCGATGCGCCCGGCGCGGACGTCGAAGGCCTTGAAGCCCAGGTCGCCGGGCGTGAAGTAGAACTTCTCATAGAAAGCCGGGTCGTCCGGGATGTGCATCTTCCGGTACAGGCCGGCCCTGCGGCCGTCGGCGTCGAGGATGACCGCGCTGTTGTGGTAAAGCCCGGGCGCCCGCTTCTCGAAGATGGGCACCACCACCGCGACGCCTGCCTGGCGAGCCACCGCCGACAGGCGCTCGGCCGAGGGGCCGTCCGCGGGCTCGGCGAGGTCGAAGAGCGCCGCGTCCTCGCGCTGGCAGAAGTAGGGGGTGCGGTACATCTCGGGCAGGCAGACGACCTGGGCGCCCAGCGCCGCCGCCTCGGCGACCTTGGCCGCGGCCTTTTCCAGGTTTGCCTGCGGGTCGGCGCTCATCGACATCTGGACGAGGCCGACGCGAAAGCTCCGTGCGTCGGGGGCCATTCGGTGTCCGTCCTTTCGCGGCGCGAGGGCGCTCGCACCCGGCTCAAAAGAGGGCGCGGGATTGTGCCAGAACGCGGCAGAGGGAGGAAGCCCTCGGCGACGGCGCCGCGCCGCCCACCGCTCGGGCGGGCATCCTTCGCCTCCGAGTTGCCGGGGCGCTTTGCTCAGGGCCGTTCGGTGCTAGGGTCCGGGGCCATGACCCGCGCCAAAGTCGCCGTCGTCCGCACCCGCCCCGCTACCGTCCTCGCCGACTACCACCGGCTCATGAACCTCGCCGGGTATCAGGAGGTCGTCGACCGCAGCGTCGACACCGCCCTGAAAGTCAACATCTCCTGGCATTTCTTCTACCCGGCTTCCTCCACGACGCCGTGGCAGCTCGAGGGCGTCATCCGCGCCATGAAGGCGGACGGCTACAAGCCGGAGCTGCTCCACGCCTGCCACAACCGCACCGTCGTCATCGACGCTCACCTGGGCGAGCGGGAGAACAAGCAGCTCGACGTCGTCCAGGCACACGGGCTGCGCAACGTCCACCTCTACGAGGGCGAGCCGTGGGTCCCCATCGGCGAGGCGGTGGGCGACCTGACGAAGAAGTTCCTCTGCTTGAACCAGGTCTTCCCCAAGGGATTCTCCATCCCCAAGCGCTTCCTCGGCGAGAACATCATCCATCTGCCGACGGTGAAGACCCATGTTTTCACGACGACCACCGGCGCCATGAAGAACGCCTTTGGCGGCCTGCTCAACGAGCACCGCCACTGGACGCACCCGGTCATCCACGAGACGCTGGTCGACCTCCTGATGATCCAGAAGAAGATCCACCGCGGCGTCTTCGCCGTGATGGACGGCACCTTCGCCGGCGACGGCCCCGGCCCGCGCTGCATGGTGCCGCACGTGAAGAACGTGCTGCTCGCCTCGTCCGACCAGGTCGCCATCGACGCGGTGGCGGCCCGGCTGATGGGCTTCGACCCCTTGGCCGACTGCAAGTACATCCGACTCGCGCACGACCTGGGCCTCGGGTGCGGCGACCCGCGCGACATCGAGATCGTCGGAGACCTCGACGCCGCGGCCGAGCGCTGGAGCTTCGACGGCCCGTTCAAGAACATGACCTTCGCTGCCAAGAACCAGCACCGCATCTACTGGGGGCCGCTCAAGAAGCCGGTGGAGTGGTCGCTCAAGACGTGGCTCGCGCCCTGGGCGTATCTGGCGAGCGTCACCTACCACGACCTCTTTTGGTACCCGTTCCAGGGCCAGCGCCACATCCAGGCCGCGCTGCGCAGCGACTGGGGCCGGCTCTTCGCGAGCTGGGGAAAGGTTTCCGCCGACCCTCAAGGCCTCGGCTACCCCGACCTCGGCGACGCCCAGGTCGAGCTCGCCCGCCTCGGGGCGAAGCACTTCCTCGAAGGCGCGCGCCTGCTGGGGATGGCCATCGCCGAGTCGCCCGAGGTGCTGCAGCGCCGTCGGCGCGCCGCGCCCAAAGCCGCTCCATGAATCGAAGGGTCACCCTCTACACGCGCCGAGGCTGCCACCTTTGCGAAGAGGTGGAAGAGGTGTTGCGCGCCGCGCAGGCCGAGGAGCCTTTCGACTGGGAGAAAGTCGACGTGGACACCGACCCTGCGCTCAAGGCGCGGTTCGATTGGGAGGTGCCGGTGGTCTTCGTCGACGGCCGCAAGCACGCCAAGTACCGGCTCGACCTAAGGCGCTTCCTGCGCCGGCTGCGAGCGCCGCCCGCCGAAGCCGCTTCGCTCGACGAGCCGTGAGGAGACGAGCTTTCGGCGCAGTGCGTCTTATCTTGAGAAAGGCCACGGCGTAACAGGCGTTTCGGGGAGCGATGTCGACGAACGGGCATTGACTTCCGAAGAGCACCGTTCTCGCCGAGCGAGCGCCGGCGGGATTCTGGTAACCTGGCCATTATGATCTTAGCGACTTCGTGTCTCGCCGCGCTCTGCGCGGCCGCGGCGGCGCCGCAGCCGAAACCTTCGGAAGTGGTGGGCGTCCTCGCGGTATCGCCGCCGCCGGGCCCTGGTCCGGAGCTCGTCGACCTGACCGGCAAGCTCCGCGACGAGCTCGCCAAGCGGCTGGAAGGAGTCCTCGGGGCGCGCGACCTGAAAGATCGCATGACCTCAGAGCAAGCGGTTGCGTCGCTCTCGGACCTCGACCGCGCCTACACCTCGGCGGTGGACGGAGCGAAGCGCGACCCGGCTCTCGCCATCAGCTGGCTGCGGGACATCATCGGCGAGCTGGAGCGGCACACCGGCGGCCCCAAGGTTTACGAGCAGTGGACGCGCGCCCACCTTCGGCTCGCGCGGATGCGGCTCGAGTACGCGCCTTCGCCGGAGGAGGGCGAGAGCGGGGCGCGCGAAGCGCGGGTCTTGGCCGAGCGCGCCGTTCGGCTGCAGCCCGAGCTGAAGCTGGACCCGAGCCTGTTTCCCAAGCGCCTCATTACCCTGGTAGAGGAGGCGCGCGCGGCGCTGGCCAAGGCGCCGGCGCGAAAGCTCCAGGTCAAGTCGCCGGTCGAGGGCACCCGAGTGTTCGTCGACGGGAAAGAGGTAGGGGTTGCGCCCGTGACGCTGAGCGTGCCGGCCGGCGCGTACCGCGTGTCGGGAATGCAGGGGGCGCTGCGCGCTCCGGCGACGCTCGTCGATCTGCGCGATGGCGACGCCGCCGCCTCGCTCGATTTCTCGCTCTCCACGACGTTCCGCCCCGCCCAAGGCCCAGGCATCGCGGCCTCGGACGCGGATCAAGAGTCGAAGATTCTGCGGTCGGCGAGCGTCCTCGGGCTCGACCGGGTGGTGACCACCTCGCTGGTGGAGCAGAGGAACACCTACGTCTTCGCGAGCATGACGCCGGTCAAAGACGGGGCCGCGCAGCCGCGCCAGGCCTGGCTGCGCCTATCGCCGAACGGCCTCACCCCGGACGTCGCGCCGCAGCTCGCCGAGTACCTCGTCACGGGGCTGGCGAAGGGGAACGTCACCGCGACCGCGCCGGACGGAGACAAGGCGAGCTTTGCGACGAGCGCCGGGCTCGATTTGAAGGCTCCGGCGGCGGCGAACGAGGAGGCGCTCCACGCGGATCTCGACCTGGAGCCGAGGATGAGTGGGTCGCCTGTGCTGAAGTGGAGCCCGGTGGTGGGGGTGGGGGTCGCGGTGGTGCTGGGCGCGATCGCGATCACGGAGGTCGCCATCGCCAACGTCCGGTACGGCGACGCGAACGCCATGCAGAGCAACGTTACCTACACCCCCGAGCTGGGCCAGACGTACAACCAATTCAGCGCGGACGCAGCGTCCGCTCGAAACGCCGGAATCTACCTCGGCGTCGGCGCAGGCGTCTCGCTCGCCGCGAGCGCCGTCCTCGGATATTTGAGTTTCCGGCAATCCCATGAGATTGGGCCATTCCGATTCTGACGTCCCGGCGCGCGCTTGCCCGCCGACGCTTTCTCGCGCAATGCGCGTGTTCCTTGCAAGGAGGTTTCGAACCTTTCGTCCTGAACCGAAATGCAGCGATTCAGCTACCCATGAACTTTCGACCGGCGCCACGGCCGCCTCAGCGCAGGACACCGCGCACCATGCCCCTCTCAGCCGCTCACGAAGCTCCACGACCTGAGGCCCACTCACCGCAAAGGCAATCCATGCACTCTGCTCTCGATGCCAGGAAGCAACCGGTTGCGTCCCCAGCTGTCTGGTGCGCCCTCTTCGGATTTGCTGCTTCGACGCTCGCATGCGGCTCGACCCACGGCACCGGCACGCCGAACTTCGACGTCTGCGTGCTCCTCGGCAATACGGTCAGCGACGGCTGTGCCGTCAACAGCAGCGGCCCTATCATCAACTTCGCGAATCTGAACATCGGTGAGCAGAAAACCTCCGTCGTCTCGGTGACCTGCGATCCGTCGGCATCGACCGCGACCATCAACGGAGTGAGCCTCGTCGACGACAAAGGCGAGAATCTGACCGACCCCAACTATTCGTTGACCGTCGGCGTGCTGAGCGACACCGGAACCGAGCAGTCGGCGATCCTTCCGAAAGTGCTGCTCAAGAGCTCGGGCGAGATTCGCGCGCACGTGACCTTCACCGCCAACCGGGCGCCCGGGGTGATCCAGAACGCCTACCTCCTGATCACCTCGGACGGTTACACCGCGAAGGTGCCCATCTCCGGGTCCATCGGCTCGGGGTGTACGTCGAGCCAGCCCCTCAGCAATACGTGCGCAACCGCCACCACCATAGACGCTCTCGACATCGGCAAATCGACCCCGGTGACGACCTACATCCGCAGCGACCCTGAGTATTACGTGGTGACCTTCAACGGGTCAGATCAATGCCCCAACTATCACCCTAAAGTCTCGATCGACAATCAAGACATACAATTTGACGTTCTCGAGGGTGATTGCACGACGAACCTCTCCTGTTCCGTCGCGGGAGATGCCGGCAGCTCGCAGAACCTCACTCAGTGGGAGAGCGTCTGCAGCAGCGGCGTCAGCTTCTCCCTCTCCGGAACGACGCCGTCCCCGTTCACTGGAACGACGATGTTCATCAAGGTCCACAGCGCGTCCGCTTATTGCGTCCAGTACACCATCACGTTCGCGAACGGCGCTTAGGCGTTAGCAGCTCCGCGACTTCTCTGGATTGACCCTCACACTCCCACATGAGCGATAGGCCCCCAATGTCTGAAGACAAGCGCGATACCCCAGCGACTTCCATGCCGTCCGAATTGCCTGCCGCCTCGGCTGCACCGTCGGGTGTCGAGGCTTTCCTCTCTCCCAGCGAGCGCGCTTTCACGCGCCGGGACTTCATCGCCGGAAGCTCGGTCGCGGCGCTGGTGGTCGCGGCGGGCGGCATCTTCTTGAACCGCTCGACCGCCGAAGCGCTGCCCAGGAGCGTCCCCTTGGAGAAGGCGCCGCTCGCGACCGAGGTGTCGTCGGCCGCGGCCGGCGGCGCGGCGGTAGTCCAACGAGGAGCGCCCAGCCAGCGAAGTACGCTCCTGGCTCAGCACTGCTCCCACGCCTCGCACGGGTCGCACGGGTCGCACGGATCCCATGGTTCCCACGGTTCACACGGCTCCCATGGTTCCCACGGCTCGCACGGCTCGCACGGCTCTTGGTAGGCATGTCCTGCCGATGAGCACTGGGGCATCCGCTGATTCTGCGCGGAGCCGCCCCTCTCCCAAACTGCGGCGCCCTACTCATGCGCGCGGCGCTGGCGTCAGCTGCGGGCACCGCATGGGAGCCCGCTCGCTCCACGTGCGGTGCGTGCTTGGCTGGGCGACCAACCATTGAGGCGGCCGACGGGTAGGCCCCACAGCCGATTCGCTCGATGACCTCGCGCTGGAATTCATCACGCGCCATCGAGCGAGATGTTCCAGGACTGCCGCGGGAGTGGCCGACGTTCGCCTTTTCGCCGGCGATGAGACCGCGAGGGATTGCTTCATGCTCGGCGCGCGCGAGGAGGTCGGGCACCCGCGGGGCCTTACACTTCACCCGCGGGCTGCCCCGGCGAGTGGCGCCGCCGGGCAGAGCCGCTGCAAGCGCCCAGGACGGCGCCGCCTTGCCGTTCAAGGCATATGGGCGAAGAAGGGCCGGTCCCGCGGCTCGACCCAGCGGGCGAAGATCTGGTCGAGCTCGGCGTCGCCCTGGCCCACAAGCCCGAAGAGCTGATCCAGGATGCCCATGTGGAGCCGGCATTTCTCGTTGTCGGGCATGCGGGCAAAGATGTTTCCCTGCGTTGAGTAGTTGTAGACCGGGCAGGTCCCGCAGTAAGGCAGGTAGGCGCAATCGCTGCAGCCGGGGAGCCCTTCGAGGCAGGAGGCAAGGCAGACCGAGCGCACCACCTCGCTCTCGATGAGGTCGCCGTAGCCATGGCGCCCGAGCTCGCCGATTTGGAAGAGCGAGTCGCCCATCTGGTGCAGCATGCGGCCCTCGTCGCAGCAAAAGACCCGGCCGTCGTAGTTGTAGGCGAGCTGGCCGATGCCGGCGCCGCAGGGTGAGCGGATGTCGAGGTAGTTCGGGTCGCTCCCGGTGAGCATCTTCGAGAGGAAGATGGCCGCGAAGCGCTCCATGATCTGCGTGCCCTGGCGGTTGAGCTCCAAGATGCGATCCAGCAGCTCGCCATAGAATGCGAGGAACTCCTCGGTCCCGTAGCCCACGCGCCCGGCCGAGCGCTGCGCAAAGCCGAACGGGTTGAGCGGGCGCGCGAACAGCGCCTTGAGGCCCCGCTTCGCGTACTCGTCGACGATGTCCTTGGCCCTTGAGAGCGAGCGCTGGGTGACGGTGAGCAGGGCCTCGACGTGGTACAGGTCGGGGTCGAGCCCGCGGGCCTGGTAGGCGGCGTTGATCCGCTCCATCCAGCGCACCGTCTCGGCGTGCGAGCTCGCACCACCGAACGGCCGGTTCGCGTCGTGGAGATCCTGCGGCCCGTCGAGCGAGGTGCAGACCTGGACGCCCTGTGCGACGAGGAACTCGAGCTTCTCGTCGTCCATGAGGCTCAAATTGGAGACCAGCGAGAAGAGCACCGTCTTTCCGGCCGCGCGCCCGAGCTCCTTCGCCCGCTCGACGACGTGCTTCACCACCGGCCAGTTGGCGAGCGGCTCGCCGCCCTGGAACTCGAAGGTCACCGCTGGCGCCGGGCTCTGCAGCGCCGTCTCGATGGAGCGCTCCGCCGTCTGAAGCGACATGTCGTGCGCCGTCGACTGCATCCCCTCGCGACTCGCGTGGCAGTAGACGCAGGCCTGGTTGCAACGCAGCGTCACCACCATCACGTGGAGGTAAGGTCCGCCGGCGGTGAAGTCCTTGCGCCGGGCCAATTGCACCGCGCGCTCCTCGTCGGTGCGGCTCCCCTGAAGCAAGCCCTTCTCGCGAAGGATCGCCCGCGCAGGCGCGTCCGCCGGGAGCCTGCCGGCCACCAGCGCCTCGAAGTCGGCGACTGGCACGAAGGCGTACTCTCCGGCGTCGCCGGTGAGCAGGACCTTCTCTCCGAGCCGGCGGAAACGGAAATTCGCGAGCCCTTCGAGCCCGTGCTCGGCCTCGCGCGCGGGCAGGGTGAGGGCGCCGCCGCTGAAGCGGGTCATCGGCCGCCCTCCGTGTTGCCCGAGGCCGGGGCCTTCGGTGGGGCAGCGCCCGGCTCGGCGGCCTTCTCCTTGGCCTTGGCGCCGTACTTTTCCTCCCAGGGCACCGCGATGCCGAGCGGATCGTCGAGGTAGTCGTCGCCCTCGGCGGGAAGGAACTGGGGCTCGACCCCAAGCTGCTCGTCCGAGGGCAGCTCGCTCGCCTCCGCCACCACGGGTGCCGCGCCGAACAGCGCGCGGACGACGATGGCCTCGCGGACCTTCTCGTGCCGCGCCGCGACGCGGAGCCGAAGCGCCTGAGAGAGCAGCTCGTTCTGGAACTCGCCCGCGACCGCCCTCATCGCCTCGTCGCTCGTCTCCGTTTTGGGTGAGAGAGAGGCCCGGACGCGCGCATCCGACACCTTGTCGACTTGGACGTAGCAGCGCTCCGTAAAGACGAAGGCCGCACCCATCACCGCGTCGAGAGGATAGAGGTCGAGGTCGAACTCGAGTTCGAGGTTCACGCGTTCACTCCCGGGTAGAGCGCAAGCGGTTGCTATCTGGCGCGAGTGGCATCGCCTTTGTCAAGGCGAGCCGCGTCCCGGCGTGCGGATCGGAGCTCCCTCCTCGCCCCTCCGGACCCGCGCCGCGATGGCCTCCGGATCGAGGAACAGGGGGTACAGCTCCGCGCCGTCGCTCGTCTCGCCGAGGCCGTCTAACCCGCCGCAGAGCGCGCTCACACGGCATACCTCGCACGCGGCGGTCTTGCCGTGGACGAAAGCCCCGCTCTCCTGCCGCACCATCCCCTTCGCGTCCAAGAAGTGAATGATCCGCTCCTCACCCTTCACCAGTTTTCGCGTCTCGGTGGAGCAGTGCGCCCACTCCGCCATGTAGCAGAGCGGGACCCGCTCCACTCGGAAGGTGAGACCGGCCTTCTCCAAGAGGCGCAGCGCGCGCGCGAGGGAGAGCTCCACGTCGGCAAGCCGCGGAACGGTGTCCGGGTTCTCGGCCACCCGGTTCATGCGCGCATCCAGGAAGTTGAAGACCAGGTGTTGCACGCGGGGGAAGCGCTCGAGGACGAACCGGGCGATTCCGTCGAGCGCGCCCGCGTTGAATCGGTGGATGACGCAGTTCACGTCGGCGCTCAGGCGGCGGCTCGCGCCCACCCGCTCCAGCGTCCGGACGGCGCGCGCGTGCGAGCCGGGGTTGCGCGTCAGGTCATCGTGCACGACGGGGTCGTGGGAGTAGAGCGAGACGTGGAGGTGCTTGAGCCCAGCGCCGGCGAGCTCGTCGAGCAATTCTCCCTCAGCCAGCCGCTGGCCATTGGTGATGATGCGGGCCGCGAGCCCGAGCGAAGTGGCGTGGCGCACGGCATCGGCGAGCCAGGGGACCAGCGTCGGCTCGCCGCCGGTCAGGATGACGCCGTCGTAACGGCGCGCGGCGAAGTCGTCCACGATGCGACGCGCCTCGCCCAGGTCGATCTCCCTGTCGGTGGGCGGGTTGGAGCAGAACCGGCACTTCTGGTTGCACGCCCGCGTCACCTGGATGTAGCCGAGGTTCGCCATCGTCAGGTCGCCTCCCGAGGGCGCATCCAGCCGAAGCCGCGGGCGCGGATCGTATTCACGTGGGCGCCCGCGCAGGCGCCCGCGTCGGCGCACGCGCGGCAGCGCAGCGACTTCGTCCGATAGCGCTCGCGGATGTAGCGCTCGGCCCAAGGAAGGATGTCGAGCCCCCCGGCCGCGCCGAGGCTCTTCGCCTCGAGGGTTGTGCGCGCCCTCTGAGTGCGAGGCGCGAGGCATCGGGTCAGGCCCTCCGACCGCGCGGCGCTCGCCAGCTCCGCCACTGCGCTCGGCTCCGGGTCGCGGGCCAAGACATCGGAGAGGAGTGCGCGGCCGGGGAGCGTGAGAATCGCTCGGCTCGGCGCAGCGGCGGCCGCGCGGCGGGCAAGCTCCTCGCCTCCGCGCTCGAGCGGGATCTCCAGCTCGGCGCCGAGCTCGAGGGCGAAGGGAAGATCCTCGAGGCGGCGCACGATCACCCGGCGCGCCCTCCCCGCCAGGTCGACATGGAGCCCGGCCAAGCTTTCGAGGTCGAGCTCCAGCGCGGCCGTCGAGGCGCGAGGAAGCGACCGCAGGGCATCGGCGGCCTCCCGCTCGTTCGCGGCCGAGAGGCGATACGACGCGCGGCGCTGGCGAGCCAGGGCTTCCAGGCGGGCCGCTCCGAGCGATTCGACGTCCGATGCGTGGAGGGCCAGCACCTCGAACTCGCCGGCGGCGAGCCGCTCGCGATCCTCCTCGAGCGACCGGCAGAGGTGCTCGAGATAACAGGAGCCACACCGCTCACCGCGGCACTCTAGCGGCTCGCCCGTCGCCAGAAAGGCGTCGAATGCCTCGCGCGACCCGTGCATCTCGTCCAGGAGCTTGTGCGGGTCTTGGATGAGGTGCTCGGCGCCCTCGAGCAGGGGCGCCGGCCAGCGGTTGGTCCAGACGTGCATCCCCGGCTCCGCGGCGACGCGCAGCGCCTGAAGAATGTGGTCGCGCTCCTCGGCAGGGTCGAAGAAAAGCTCCTCGCGGTGCTCTTCGAAACCCCGGCCGAAGGGGATGAGGTAGAGCAGGTCGAACTCCCGGATGCCGAGCCCCGTGAAGAACCGGAGAATGTCGGCGAGGTGGCCGACATTCAGGCGCGTGACGACCACATCGATGGAAACGACGCGCCCTGCGCGCAGCAAGTTCTTCACCCCGCGAATGCTCTGGGCGAAGGCGCCGCGCGCGCCGACCAGCCGGTCGTGCAGCTCCGGCGTGTGCCCATGCATCGAGACCGTGGCCTCTTGCAGTCCGGCGGCGACGGCGAGCTCGGTGAAGCGCTCGTAGGCGAACATCCGTCCGTTGCTGATGGCCTGGACCCACCGGTAGCCCGCCCGCGCGCCGGCGGCGACGACCTCGGCAAAGCGGGGATGCAGGGTGGGCTCGCCGCCCGAGAGGACGAGCCGGGACGCCCCTCGGCTTCTCCCTAGTTCGATGTCGCGATTCACCTCCTCGAAGGGAACAACGGAGCCGTCCTGCCGGAGTGCGTCGTGGCAGAAAAGGCAGCCGTTGTTGCAACGCCGCGTGAGGCGAACCCAGTGGCGCAGCTCGGTAGCCGCCTGCTCGCGCGCCAGCACCGCCTCCAGGGCCGCTCCGCTCATGCTGGCGCCCCGGCGCTTCCGAGCGCTCGGCGCGAGCGGACCGGCCGGAACTCCTCCCAGCCGTACCGCTCCGGGTACTCGCGCCAGGGCCCCTCGCACTCGGCGAAGAAGGCGCAGCTCGGGCAGTCGGGCCCCTTGAGCTTGCCCTCGTCGAGGCGATAGCGCGTGTAGTCCTGGATGGTCGTCTCCGCATCGAAAACGGCGGTGCGCGGGATGTACCTCTCGACCACGCACTGTTCGTAGCCGTCCAAGATGCAGTGCGGGACGGCCTCGGTGAAAACCCTGCGCCCGGCGGAGAAGCCCACCTGGAGCGCGGCCTTCAGGTAAGGCGCGGCGAGCTCCATGCGCGGGACGACCTGCTGGAAGCGGTCGCCGGCGGTGCCGACTGGATGCACGAAGGCGAGCTGGAACTGCTCGACGCCCAGCGCGACCAGGAGGCGCGCCAAGTCGACCAGGTGCCGATAGCTCGATCGGGTCACCACGCTATTCGTGATGACGACCTGGCCGGCCGCCTTGAGGTTGCGGATGCCGGTCACCGTCTGCGCGAACGCGCCGGGGGCGCCGGTGAGGAAGTCGTGCAGCGCGGCGGTGGGCCCGTGCAGCGCCGGGGAGAACTCGTTGGCGCCTGCCGCGACGAGCTTTTGGACGAAGCCGGTGTGGGCGAACATCCTGCCGTTCGATTGGATCTGGATGGTGCGGTACCCGAGCTCCTTGGCCCAGGCGACGAGCTCCGGCAGGTCTTTGCGGACCGTGGGCTCGCCGCCGGTGAAGACCACCGAGTCGGCGCGCGCCCTCTCGGAGCGGAGGATGGAGCGGATCTCGTCGGTCGGGCGCGGGGCGAACCGGGAGCGCTTGTCGCCCTGCACGCAGAAGACGCAGTGGTTGTTGCAGGCGAACCCGACCTTCACGTCGATGCGTGCGCCCGCACGGGGCACGGGGGTCTCGCGGTGCTCGGGGTCCGATGTCGGGATCACGAGGCGAATCCTGCGCGCAGGGCGGCGTCGAGGTCAACGCCCGCCTGAGGTGGTCGAGGCGACGGCTCGCAGCCCGCAAGGCGACGTGTTGACCCCGGAGCGGCCGACGGCGAGGCCTGCCTTTCCACTCCCCTCTACTCTTGTGCGTAAGCCGCGCGCGACCGGGCCTTGGCCGCTGGCCCCTCTCGCGACCAGCGGCCTCAATATCTATGACCGAGACGAGAGCTTGCTCCCCGACGATGTCGGAGAGCAGGTCAACGGCATCGAATCGATGGACGCGAACGCTCACTACCGCTTCGCGCGCAGGATGTAACCCGAATAGCCAACAACCCAGATGTCCTGAGAATTGCCCGGGGCCAGCGCAAGCCCCCATTCTATGGCAACAGCCCCTACAATTGCCGTAACAGAATGCGCGACACTCAGCCCTATCGTTTCACATCTAAACTCTATCCAACCACCTCATCCTGGACGGATCGAGTGCCTCCTCGATACTCGAAAGCAATTCACGACGCACCTCGATGTAATTGATCGGAATTTCGGCAATGACCTCGTCCCGATTCTCGTCGCAGCAGACCAAGGCCACCTTGCCACCCACCTCGTCACATATTTCCCTCATGCGCACTTTCCCGACCTCCCAATCCATCTTCCTATCGGACAGAATCGATTCCACCGCGCGAACATCAACCGGAATCAACGCGTAGACACGTCGGCGCAACTCTTGTGACCAGGCGACAAGTGATGCAAGGCAGATCCCTTCCTTCCATGTTGGCCGGACCAGTGCGACCACGAGTCCGTCATACCAATCAAGAACACTCACAGGCTCTAAGCGACCTAGCACTATTACCCCCTTTTGTTTGAATACCCTATTAAAGAGATCGGCTATCTCTTGAGTGACCGGATCGCCCTCCACTTGCTCCACCTTGAAGCTCCCCTCAACTTCGGTCATCATTATCCAGCGGCCTTTTGCTCTCCCTTTCGCACTCCAGAGTGGAGGCACCCTTACACGCTCGAACATATAGCGCCCCAGCAGCGTAGGCGCGCTCCATCCTCGTCTTCCTCGTAGCAAAACCGAAATTGCCGTCTCTATGCATAAACAGCACATCGGGCGCCAGAGCACATTGGAGACGATCGACGTTTTTCGCCAACCACTGCACATTGACAACCATAGCACCGCATTCATCGGAGTAACGATGAAACCACACCACATTCGAGCTCGGCCACGCACACTGACCAAGTGCATCCTGGAGCAGCCTTCCTCGAAGCCGGTTTTTGAGCGCGTCGTTGACCAATCGCCAATACGCTTCCCCCAGCACTCCCGACTCATCGCGCTCAAGAAACGCCAGCACCGGCCGGATGTCTGCTGGAATCAGGTCGAAGATAGAGCTTCTCCTTTTTCGGGCACGCGCCAGCCAGGCAAGATGTTCAATCCTTTTCCTTCGCTCATCGGACATTGATTCACTCCGAGTACACAATAGGGCTGCCAACATCCAGCAGCATCCTGGCTCGGCCGCCGGCTTCGCCTGCATACTGGTCCTCACCGCATGCCCCGTCCCTCAACAAGCTCGATCGCTCCACCATCAATTACTGCAACTACGTTCATTTCATGGACAACGGACCTCCGCCTGGGCCCGCGAGGTCCGGCAAGGCACCTGGCCTTCGCGCAGTCAGGTGACCACGAGCGGCTTCCATCTCGCACTCCAGAGTAGCCACACCCGCCACACCCATGAATCATAGAGGCCGCCGCCTCGACCTCAATGCAAATAGCTTTTGAATGCTTGGTCGAGCAAGACCACTACCCGGCTCGCCCCAACCGGGATTGATTTTCTGAAAATGCTTTCCATCAACGCGTGAACACTGACGCCATCACATACAATTTCAATTTTCGGCATCGAATAATCACCACCGATCGCAAATCGCTTTCCAACCGCAAGTTCTTTCCACTCAATCCAGGTCGTCCACCACTGAAAATGCTCGCTTTTCGACCGCAGGCTCCCGACTCGCGGAAAGCGAAAACTTATTCTCTTGACGTCGGCAAATTTCACACACACCAACTGCAAGCGCCCCCGCATAGGCCTCAGATGATCAGCAACAACCACTAGAGACACCGCCTTATCCCATTCGGAGAAGTCGACGTCGATGACATGCGCATCGCTAAACACCACACGCAACTCATCTCTCTCCCGCTCGCTCTTGTCTCTCACATTTCCCTCACACACCTGACATCGGGCGGCAATAGCGATTTGCACTGTTATTGGCCAGTTTGAACTTACCAGCTTACTCAGGCTGCACGAATATGTCCGGCGGCGTCGAAGCTCTCCACGCGCTTGCCCTTCATACTGTAGCGCTCCCCGCCCTGCCCTTGAATGTGCCAATGAGGCTTCTGTCCTTCCGCGAGCGCGGTACCGGCGTCAAAATGCACCTGCGCACCCGTCGTCGAGTGCAAGAAGGTCACGCGATCGCTCTTCGGCGACAATTGACCCTTGTATCGAAACCCGGCCCCTTCCAACTTCTTCCTCCCAGCGTTGAACTTCTTTCCAGTTAGGTCGACACCACGTGCTCCGGAGCATCCGTACCCCCATGACGGGCTTCGCGACAGCGAAGTCTCGGAGGAGCCAACGGCGAGCCTTCATCGCTTGACCAGGGCCTCCTGTTCGGCCTCCACCCAACGCCCATCGCTGCCCCCTTAACTTCGAGCCCGCGCCGACAACACCAACTGCCCCTTCCCATCTCGCCGCTCAACGCCAATCGACTTCGCCCTGGAATACTCGCGTTCCAAGCTCTATTTCAACAAAGCGAAAGCGCGTTCGAATTCACCCGTTTCAAGCATATCTTTGACAGCTATCGTTATTGTTGAAGTCGAGAGATCGGAGAGAATCACCATTCCGCTCGCCCAAAGGTAGACCCCCCCTGCACATTCGCCAGTCGCCCGATTCTTTTCAAAGAGCCGGGCTAGATTTGCGAGAGTGAACATGGTGGCCCCGTATCGCCTTCCATCGCGAAGCACCACCTCCACGTCAATGTTGTCGTCATCCGGATCCCAAGACTGACCTCCGACGACATGCAAAGCAAAGTCACCACTCATGACTACCCCCCGAACACCCGAAGAACTTCGCGGATTACCGCTTCTTGGTTCTCTTTTGTCGACTTCCCTAGAATTTCTATTCCGCTGCTGCCAGCTTCTCTAAAGTAGACGCGAGCACCATCCCTTGCCCTCGCCTCCGAAAGACCTGCACCAATCGGCCTCGTGCCGATACCAGGATTGAGATTGCCCCGACCCAACTCGTGCGCAAGCCGATCGATGGACTGCTGATGCGAGCGCCCCGCATGTTCCGCCTCTCGAACCAACCTCGGACTGTCATGGATCCTTGACGTAAGCGTTCTTGCTCCACAACCAGATAGCCCTAGGGGATCGATTACGCGAAGCGGGTCCCTCGGATAGCCGTGAAGTCGCTGCCCTCCTGCAAGGCCAATCGGGTCTCGACTCATGTAGACGCCCACGTCTGGGTCGAAGTACCTGAACCGATTGTAATGCAGTCCGGTCTCGGCATCCTCATACTGCCCTGGCCACCGGAACGGGCACGCCTCCTTCAGCCCCGTGTGGCTCCGCACCTGCCCATATGCTCCCAGCTCCGCCGCCCACACTTCCGCCCCTTCTCCGCCGTACATCGCAACAGGCGTCCCGAGATGGTCCGTGATAATGCCGTAAGCCGAGGCGCCGACCACCTTCCCCATCGGCGCAAAGCTTTCCGGCTCGAACATCCATGTGATCGGCGCATCCCGCGTCCCGGGCTCGGCTCCCTGCATCCCAGCCCCCGCCGCCTTCTCGCCCCCCTTCCCAGTCTCCTCGACCCACTCATGCAGCGGGACATTCCCATCCCAAACCCACCGCGTCACCCTGCCCCGAAACTTCTTCCACAGCCTCCTTCCAAGCGCGTCGTACCCAAACTCCACGACGCCGCCATCGGGCCGCACCACCTTGAGGAGCATTCCCGCCGCGTCCCACTGATACTTCCACTCGCCCTCATCCGCCTCCACCTTCCGAGCGAGATTCCCCTCCGCGTCATACTCGTACCGCGTGACACCCTTCGGCCCCTCGGCCGAGAGCAGCTGCCCCGCCGGCCCGTATTCCCGGTCCGTCCGCGCCTCCGTGCGGAACAGATTGCCCACCGCATCCGGCATGCGCAGCTCGACCTCGCTGCCCCCGGAGTGCGAGTGCTTCGCCGCGCTCAAATTTCCCACGGCATCGTGCGCGTACTCCGACGTCCAGGACCCATTCGCACCGCTCTGCCGAATCTCCTTCAGCCGGTCATCCGTATCCCACCGATACCGCCGCGTCGTCTCTCCATCTGCCAGGGTGCGCCGCCTCTGCTCGATAGGCCGTCCGACTCGGTCCCGTTTCCAGCTCACCCCGACCGTCCCAACGCCCGCGCCCGCGAGCGCGTCCTCCGCCGTCAGGCTCACCTCCCGGTTCGCCTCCAAGCCCAGCTCGTCGCGCTGAAAGCTCGCCGCGAACCGCCCCGCCCGGAACCCAACCACCTCGCCCGTCACATCGCGCTCGATCTCCTGCTCGGCGCCGAGCGACGACTTCATCCTCACCCGCAGGCCCGTCGGGCCGTACTCCGTCTCGACGCAATGCTCCCCCTGCTGCTCCTTCACCACACGCCCGAGCGCGTCCCGCTCAAACTTCACTGTGATTGCGCCGTTCATTGCCTCGACAAGCTCGCCGTCCGCCCGGTATTTGAACCAATGGCTGCTCGCGTCCGGCTGCGCCGCCACCAGCGGCCGCCCGGCTGGGTCGTAGACGTACTTCGTCAACCGGCCATCGGGCCGCAGCATCTCCACAACCTGCCCGAGCGCGTCCCGCTTGAACTCCCTCCGCAGGCCGTCGAAACCCGTCTCGACATCCACTTTTCCCGTCGGCCCCAGCTCGAAGCGATAGACGAACCCGTGCTCGTTCTGAATCCCGACAAGCCGCTCCTCCGTATCGTAGTGGAACCTGACCGTCGTCCCCGCCTCCTCGCGGGACGCGAGCTTGTTCATTCCCTGGTACCGGAATCGCACATCCCGGTGGCGGTCCTTCGCCCGCACCACATTGCCTTCCCGGTCGTACTCGAGCTGCCGCACATTCCCGTCCGGCTCGGAAATCTGCACCACTCTTCCCTGCGCGTCGTACTTCCTCAGGCGGACATTGCCCTTCGCGTCTATCTCGCAGACCGGCCGCCCGAGCCCGTCGTGCTCCCACTCGCTCTTCGTGCCATCCGGCGCAATCGCCTCGACGAGATTGCCCGCGCTGTCGTACTTCAGCGTCGTTCCACGGTTCGCCGCGTCCGCGACGCCGATCAAGAATCGCTCGCCATAGAAATACCGCGTCGACTGCCCGAGCGGATTCGTTCTTTTGGAGATACGCCCTCGGCGATCGTATTCGATACTCAACTTCCCTCCGATGGCATCGGTCACCGCCACGAGCCGATCGCCCTCGTACGCGAACCGGGTCACCGCCCCATCAAACTCGGTATGCGCCGTCTCGTTTCCGCGCTCGTCGTACTCGTGCCTCGATTGCAAACCCAGGGCATTGGTCTCGCTCGCCACCTCCATGAAGCGCGTGCGCTCGGTCACGGTCGTATTGCCGAGCGCGTCGACGGTCTTGAAGACGACACCGTCCTGATGGTGATGAATTGTTCTGTGCCCGAGCGAGTCCTCGACCGTCGTGACCTGGGCCTCGACGTCGTAGGTCAGCTTGTGATCGTAGATGCCGCCGTCGCCCCAGGTGCGAATGCACCGCGCCTTCTCGTCGGCCCCCTCGTACTTGAAGTAGAACGAGAGCCCGTTGCGGTTCGTCTCTTTCGCCAGCAGGCGTCCCCGATATTCGAAGATCGCCTGTTGCCCAAGCGCGTCCTGCACCGCGGCCAAATTCCCCGCCGAGTCGTACCGGTATCGAACCAGCGTCATCCGCGCCGAGGGGGAGCTCGGGTTCGTTCCTTCGATCGCGGTGATTCGATTGATTGAATCGCTCACGAAATCGAAGCGGCGTCCGCCCGAATCGATCACCCTCTTCAGCCGTCCCTGGTCGTCGTAAGCCAATGCGATTCGGTTCCCGCCAAGGTCCTCCACGCTCTGCAACAGACATGGCAGCTCCGAGCGACCAGCGGCGAAACGGAATACCAACCCCTCCCCGTCGCGCATCGCGTATCCGCGCCTGTCGCGCGCGAGCGTCAGCTTCTCTTTCCTGTCTCGGAACTCTCCGCCCTCGTCGACCCGCGGAAACGCCACCGCGCGCCCGTCCGGCATGCGCACCGCGACGGCGGCCTGGGTCTCGATGAGCGCAAGATCATACGAATGGTGCCACCCGTGCCCCAGCGGTCCCTGAATCGTCGAGGTGCTGTACCAGACCCGCTCCCACCGAAATGGGATGGGCCCCGGGATCTCGAAGTCCACCGCCTCGGTAAGCACCTTCCCTGTCGCCACGTCGACCGGGTGGCCGGTCAAACTACAAATTTTTCGATGCACGGCATTGCGCGCCTGGTCTCCGACGCCCAGGCGCTTCATCGCCTTCTCCGCCGACTTGTGAGCCCGGTCGGAGGCGGCCTTGATCACCCGACTGAGCCGCTTGCTCTTGTTCGCCGCTTTCTTCAGAACGCCGAGCGCCGGCCCCGCCAGGAGCTTCGCCGCCGAGAGCGCCATCCCCATCATATCGATGGTCGGCGGACCGCCGATCATGACTGGCGGCCCACTCGGGATGGAGAGCGCCACGCCCGCCGGCAGCATCATCGTCTTTGGCGGCGTCTTCCCCTTGCGAGGCGGCGCCGGCATTCCGATGTCCTGGCACGTCAGCACCGGCACGCCCATGAAGGACATCGGTTTGCCATCGGCGAGCACCGTGGCGCTGCCCATGAACACTTGGCTCTCGTTCGTCGGCGGCTTGACGAACACCCCTCCCATGGGAATGTGCGGCGGCGCCGCTTGGCCGGCGGTCCCCGCCTTGGCGGCGATCATTCCATTGACTTTGACCGTGGCGCCAATGAATGGAAGGTAATCCGACGGGTCGAACACCATCGCCACATGCGGGTGCGGAATCGGCACCGGCGGCACCGGCCCAGGGGGCTGTACGATGTGGACGTCCACCCCGATGATCGGGTCGAAATGCTTGAGCGCGAGCACCTATCGCCCCCTCGCTCCCGCGGCCGGCGCCGGTTGCCCCGATAACCCCACAGTGGGCCGCCCATCGCGGCCCAGCTTTGCGACGATGAGCTCTTCCATTCCTCGCATCTGGTCGCGCAGCGGCCGCTCGCCGCGCTCGTAAAGCTCCCAGATCGGCGAATCGCCCTTCGCCTGCGCCGCTGCCGTGAAGGGGCTGGCCGGCCGGGTCCAGTCCTGCTGGTGCGTGGAGACCTTGGTCGGCCCGTGCTCCAGCACCGCCTCGAAAGTAGACATCGTCTCGAGATGCCCCGCCACCGCGCCGAACGCCGCGATGGGCACCGGCTTGCCGTCCGTCGTGTTGCACGCCGGGAACGAGCCGTTGCTGTCCACCAGCCCCTCGTCCTGCCCGCTCTGGTGCCAGGACCCCGCCCCCTTGAAGCGATACTGCACCTTCTCGAGCAACTGACCTTCGTTGGACCCGTTTTCGGACGCCATGAGCCCTCCACGCATGCGCCGGGACCGCAGTGTTCTGCTTTGCGCAATTTACTATCAGCCGCGCCTCATCGATGCAAGCGCCGACGAGCCGCGGCGCCTGAAGGCAGAAGCCTACATTTCATTTGCACCTGCTTCGACTCAGAATGCTATTGAGGCACGCTACATTCCTCGGCTCCCACCGCTGGCTCGCGGCGGAGGTCGAGTGTGGCGAAACTCCGGAACGTGAAGGCCGGCGGATTCCGGAGTAGCCGAATTTCTCGATTACAATGTCCGAAAGTTCGTAGAAGTCGAGCGGTCAATTTTGATCAGCGGAAGCAAATAGCCGTTCGCCTCTGCTTCGAGATCGGAAATCTTCGATACACCTCCCAAGGACCGGCGAGGATGGCGACAGCGGCGTAAGCCCCGGCCCTACGGCTCCTCGGCCACCGGTCCAGCGGTCCACGGCGGCGGGAGCCCGCGGCAGAGGTCCCGCTCGAGGCGCTCGCGCACGTGGACGGCTGTCGTGCCCGGGCGGTTATCGGCGGCGATGAGCGATTCGTGCAACCAGCGAAGGATCGGCTCGACCTGACCGGGGGCAAGCTCGCCCTCTTCCAGAGAATACGCCGCGCCGAAGCCACAGCTGCGGGCACAGTACCGGCCGCCCAAACGCAATGGCTCGAAGGTAAACGCGGAGGACGACCGCGCCGGCGCGGGCGAGAAAACTGAAGCGCGTGCCGGGGAGCGCCGCGGCCGACCCAGGGTTGCCTGCAGGCGGCCCGCGGCGGCCGGCGGTGGCCGTTAGGAAGTAAAGGCTGGAGCGCCGCTCCCCCGATCGCGACCGGGTCAGGCTGATGTAGCAGAGCTGGCGAAAGGGCGCCCGAAGATAGGCCTGGCTCACGGCGCGCAAGTGGCGCGCGAGCCCGGTGCGGGAGAGGTGGCGCTCCACGAAATCGGCATCCCGCTCCGGCCAGCCGTCCTGGGCGCGCAGCCCCACCTGGGCGGCTCTGGCCGACCGACCGACCGGGCCTACGTCGAAGCAGACGAGGATTTCGCTCATACGAGCGGCGACGTACGGGTCCTCGCACAGCGTGTCGACGTCCCCCTCCGAGAAAACCTTCAGGTGACCGGCGCCGGCCAGCGCGGCCAGCCTGCGCTCCCGCTCGGAGAAGCGCAGGTACACCTTCAGCTCCGGCACGCTCTGGCCCGGCCGAAAATCGAAGCCCAGCGCACTGGCGCGCTCCAGATCCACCCCGGCAAAACAACTGGCTGGCGCTCCGCTTTGGCGAACCGCGCGCTCGACCGCGAGGGGCCGCAGGTCGGGCGACGGCTCCCACAGGAACACGTAGCACTTCAGGCGGCGCTCACGCCGCTCCGGCGGAAAGTCGACTCCGAGCGCGAGGCGTGCACCCATTTCTTGTCCGATGGCGGCCACCGGGTCCACCTGAGCGCCACGGCCGCCGAGCTGCACGAAAGCCGTGCGCAGGGCCGTCGCGTCCAGGTCATAGCAGTTGACGCGGCAGAGCGACCGACTTGTGGGCGTGAGCGTGGCGGAGAACTCGAAGAGCTCCTCCGCATGCTGCAAACCATGCAGGCGCACGAATGGGCTACTGAGGAACGTGCCCATCGCGCGTCGCAGTGCCGGCGCGCGGTCGGCAGCCTGGCCGCGCCCCGCGATCCCGGCGACGAGCGCCTGCAGGGATCCCTCGATGTGCGCGCACGTCTCTCGGACGTCGCCCGGCGCGCCCTCGCGGCCTCGTCCGCGGCCCGGCGCTGGAGCGGGCGGCTGGTCGTCGCTCATCGGATGCCTCCAGATTGTCCCAGGGACGCAGAAGAGGCAGCGGGTCGCCGCAAGCGCCCCCGACCTCGACGTCGGCGCTCGCCGGCGCTCGCCGGCGCTCGGCGACTCTCGGGGCTCGGGGCTTAGGGCTCACAGAGGCGAATCCTGCCCGCGGGCCGGCGTCGAGGTCAACGCCACCGTCTGTGGGCCGCGCCGCGCGCGCCCGAGAGATGGAGCGGCGCCCCTTGCCGCGGTACGTTGTTCGCGCTCGCGATGAAAGCGCTCATCAAAGTCGGATACCGCTGCAACCACGCCTGCCTGTTCTGCCATGCGGTGGATCGGCGCCGCGAGGAGGCGCCATCCTCCGAGATCGAGTCCCGCATCGACCGCGCCGGGCAGCTCGGGCACGGCATGGTGGCACTCTCGGGCGGCGAGGTGACTTTGCGACCCGAGCTCCCGGCGTGGGCGGCGCGGGTCGCCTCTCGCGGCATGGATTTCGGGCTCGTCACCAATGGCGCGCTGCTCGACCGCGCCCTCGTCGAGGCGCTTCAGCACCATCGCCTTCGTTATGTGCACCTCTCCCTGCACGGCGGGACGGCAGCGCTGCACGACCGCATCGCCGGGGCGCCCGCGTTCGACCGCGTCCTCGGCGCCCTGCGAGCGCTGAGCGGGCGCGGCGTGGAGGTGTGGGTGAACTG
Source organism: uncultured delta proteobacterium (assembly GCA_963772225.1). Taxonomy (GTDB): domain Bacteria; phylum Myxococcota; class Myxococcia; order Myxococcales; family UBA5297; genus CAVYWD01. The sequence continues at coordinate 1,335,027 of CAVYWD010000002.1, forward strand.
CGTGGTCACCACCCTGAACCTCGACGCGCTTTCCGGCGTGGTCGACGTCGTTCGCACCTTCCCGGGCACGGGCGTGAAGTTCTCCTTTCTCGAGCCGCGCGGGGGCGGCGACGCCCAATTCGATGCTCTGGCGCCCCCCATCTCGCAGGCGGCGTCGCGAGTGCGCGGTGCGCTCGGCGCGGCTCGGGGCACCGCGCCCGCCGTCCCCGCCGCGCACGACGGGTTCCCTTTGTGCCTCCTGCCGGGCTTCGAGGACCAGCGCGGCGACCTGCGCTCGCACGGGTTCTGGAGCATGGCCGAGGTGGGCGAGCCCGACTTCTTCCCGGTCGACGGCGACAACGCGGTGAAGCCGCCCTGCTGCGCCGGGTGCGCGCTGCGCGGCCGGTGCCCGGGGTTGTTCAAGGGCTACCTCGAGCGCCGAGGCGACTCTGAGCTCCAGCCGGTCTCGGGCGGCGAGCGCTCGAATTCGTTCACCTACGGGCTGCAGGCGCGGCTCACCTCGAAGGGCCAGGGCTGCCCGGTGCGCGCGCTCGGCATTCGGCCGTGGGACCGAGCGCGGCATCTCTTCGTCCGAAACGGCGAGCGGCTCGCGCTCTTCCGCGCCGACACCCGCGACTTCTGCGACGAGGACGTGGCGCGCGTGAAGGCGCGCGGCCAGGTGTACCTCGACGCCTCCGGCAAGGACGCGCCCGACGACTTCGCCCGGCAGCTCGTGCCGCTGCGCCGAAGCGGCGAATGCGCGGGCTGCGCAGAGCGAGAAGCCTGCACCGGGCTCTTCGAGCCGCAGGGCGAAAACCTCTTCGCGCGCGACGACGCCCGGGTGCTGGCCATTCTTCGCTTGCTCGAGGGCGACGTCTTGGACCTCTGTAGCGGCGAGGGGCCGTACGGCGATGCCCTGGAGGGCGCCGCCGCCTCCGGCCGCATCCGCTACACGGCCGTGGAGCCGGACCCCGAGCGCGCGGCGGCGCTCTGTGCACGCTGGTCCTGGGCGAAGGCGGTGGTCGCGCGCGCCGAGGACCTGAGCGTCGAGCCGGCGAGCGTCGACCACGCGCTCGTCCTCCGGAGCTGGAACCACTTGATCGACCCCGGCGCCGTCGTCCGCCAGCTCGCCCAGGGCCTCCGGCCGGGCGGCACGCTCACTGTGGTGGACAACGAGCCGTTCGGGCTCGCGCGCACGCGGGGCCAGACTGAGCGGGCCGAGCGTTCCGCGGCGCGCTTCGAGCACCGGCGCAACCACGGGGCCGAAGAAGCGCACGCCGCCATTCAGGCCGCCGGAGCCCTCGAGGTGCTTAATCTCTTGGACCGGCGCGACGTGGGCCCGGACACGAGCGACCAGTGGCTCCTGCGGTATGCGGCGCGGCCGCGAGGTGGGGCATGACGGCCGCGCTGCTCGCGCTGGCTTTGGCTGCCGGAGCGGAAGGCTACGCGATCCCGTCGGGGAGGGAGCCGCTGCTCTTGGACATGCTCGACCCGCCGGTGCAGCGAGCGGGGTGCGAGGGCCGAAGGATCGAGGTCCAACGCGACCGCGTGGTCGCCCAGATCGCGTGCGCCGGGCGCCTGCAGACACTCACGCTCCTGCCGCCCGGCGCGGCCGGCGCGGTTCGGCGCACCGAAAAGTTCTCGATGATCGCGGGCGGCCCGCTCCCGGAGGCGCTGCTCGACGCGGTCGCGGCGTCGGTGGGCGAGCTCGAGGCCCACTGGACCTGGATGGAGCGCCGAGCGGAGTCGCGGGCCCCAGAAGCGCCTCGCGCCTCCCCGCGAGCGCCCTCGCACTTCCCGCTCGAGGAAGCCGCAGCGACGATGGCCGCCGTTGCCCTCGGGCTTTTCGCCCTGGTTCGGGGCGCCCGAAGCGCCCGTCGCGGCGCAAGGCTCGCGGCACCGGGGTCGCTGCACTGGGTCGAGCTCGCCGCCTTTCCCGCGGCGTTCGCGGCGCTGGCGCTGCTGATTCCCGACCCGCCGGCGCACCTCGACACCGCGCGCGACCTCCTGACCGCTCGAGATCTCGCCGCCGGGCGCGCCGTCCTTCCAGCGGTCCCGGCCAGCTTCGGGCAGGTGTGGCACGCCGCTCTCTGGATCCGGACTCTTCAGCTCTGGCTTTGGTCCGGGCTCCCTCCGCGGTGGCTCCACGCGGGCATTCTCCTGGGCCATGTCGCGGCCGCTGCCTTGGTCTGGAGTGGGGTGCGGCCGCTCACCTCGCGCGGCGCCGCTCTGTCCGCCGCGGCGGCGTCCCTCTTGGCGAGCCTCTACCTCACCGAGCTTCCTATCCTGTGGAACCCGTCGCTCCTGCCTCTTCCTGCAGCCGCGTTCTCCTGGTCCTTGCTCTGGCTCGCGCGGCGAGGCGGCGTGGGCGCTTCACTCATGGCAGCCATCGCGCTGGGAGCCTGCGCCCAAATCCACGCCGTCATGCTGCTCTTGGCCCCTGCCCTGCTCTTCGCGGTCGCCCTGGCATCCCGGCGACCCTCGCTCGCGCTGCTGGCGAGCGCCGGAGGCTTCTTGGGCGCCTGGACCGCCGGGGCGCTGGACGTGGTCGCCACCCTGGTGCCCCGCGTTCCCATCGGGGCGGCGGCCCTCGGCGCGCTGGTCTCCGTCGGGGCCGGCCTCGCGCTGCGGCGCCCCTTTCGCGCGCTGCCGGAGGGCATGCGAGCGTTCGCGCTCGCGCTCGCCAGCTCCCTCTCGTGCGCGGCCGCGCTCACGGCCCTGGGGGCGTGGTTCGGCCGCGCCCTGGAGCCCCGCTATCTGGCGCCGCTCATGTCGCTCGCGCCCATCTCGCTCGCCCTGGGAGCGCGAGGGCTCTGGAGCCCGGCCCCACTCTGGATGGGCACGGCCTGGCGCCTTGCCGTCGCGCTTGCGCTCGTCGGCGCGGCGTTAGCGATGCCAGGGAGATGGAGGCATCTGGACGGCTGGAGTCTGGTCGACGCTCGGGAACTCGCCTTGCGCCTGTCGGGCGACGGGTGGCGAGCCGAAGACCTCGTTCGCCACTTGCGCTCGCCCGACGCCCCCCGCAGGCTCCTCGGCAGCATCCTCGCGTTCCTGCCGGAGCCTCCCCTGGATGCGGGCCGCGGCCACTCCCGCTCTTGCGATCTGCTGGCGGTGAAGGTTCCGCTCGAGGCCATCCGATCGCCGCCGAGCGAATGGGAAATCGCTCCGCTCCGGGGCGAGCAGGTCGCGGTGCTTCGCTGCCTCCCCTCGGCGCTCGCGTGGCAGGAGCCCACGCTCTGCTACTTCCCGGCAGCGGCTCCGGAGCGCGAGGCTTGCGCGCCGGCGCGCTTCAACTTTTCCTCGGAGCTCCTCAGCCATCAGGCCTACCCCGCACTGATGGGCGGCCCGGGCGAGTCCTGGCCCGAAGGAGGCCGCGTCCGCGTTCGCGCCCTCGTGAGCGCCGCGGTGGTCGGCTCTGGACAGCGCGTCGTGGAGACGTTCGCGACTTTTCCGACCTGGCGCGTGAGCCGCGGCGAGGGCGAGCCGCCGGCGAACGCGATCGCCCTCGCTCCCGGAGAAGACGTGACGCTCGCCTTCACCGCGGAGCTCGACTCTGCGTCGGACTTCGCGATGAGCCCGTTCCCCCCTGACTTCGTGGAGCGAGACGCGTCGGAGGCACGGCTGAGCGAGCTCCTGGCTCGCTGGCGCGCGAAGCGCTGACGGCGTCGCCTCAGGGGTGGCTGCACGCGTCGGGGATGGCGGGGGGCGCGACGGGCTCGAGCCCTTCCCATCCATGCACCTCGAGATAGCCGCGCCAAACCCCCAGGCACTCGGGCACGTATCGGCACGCGCTGCAGGCTTCCCGCTTCGCGCGGTTGGCCAGCTCCTTGTGGACCCGGGTGCGCCGCAGGGTCGCCCTCCCGCTGTCCTCGAACGAGGTGAAGACGGCCCCTTCCACCCAACCTCGAGCCGCGGCGGGGAGAGACTCGGTGGCACAGAGCGGAACGTCGACGAGGTAGAGCTGCGGCCCGCCGGCGCCGGCGATTTGGAGGAGATGAGAAAACGCGCGCACGACGTCGGCGTAGGGCGCAACGAGCAGCTTCGCCGCCGCGGAGGCTCGCCCCAGGGGCTGCATGGCGTTGAACACCATCTGTTCGGGCGCGAATTGGGAGAGAAGCCGATGGATGTCCGGCAGCGCGTCGACGTTGCGAGTGCCCACCACGGTCGAGGTGTGGAGCGTGAACCGGCAGGCGGGCTTGAGCCTGGCGAGCACCTCCAGGCCGGCGATGGTCTGCTCGAAGCTCCCTGGGGCGCGGGTCTGCCCGACGTGGCCGCGCGCGTCTGCGCCGTGGAGCGAGACCACGATGTGGTTGAGCCCGCTGTCGAAGAGCCTTCGGGCGTACGCCTCGTAGCCGAGGCGGCGCGCGTTCGTCGTCAGGCCGATTCGGCGATAGCCCAGCTCGCGGGCCCAGCGGAGATACTCCGGCAAGTCGCGGTTGAGGGTCGGCTCGCCGGAGGCGAACATCACCTCGGCTTCGCCGGCATGGGCCTCCAGCTCGGCGCGGACCTGCTCCCGGTTCATCCGCTCCTTCCCGGACGACCTCCCCGCACCGCCGTGCTCCATGCAGAACACGCAGTTGTTGTTGCAGGCCTGGCCGGCCAGGATGTGAAAGCGGTCTTGCATGGCGCTCGCCGCGCGAAAGGCTAGCAGACCGTGGACAGCGCCGCGAGCACGAGGCCGATTGCGTGGGGCCGATTGTGTCCGAGGGGAGCGGAGCGCCTTCACGCGAGCGCCGCCAGGCCGGGACCGATCGGAACGGCGGGCCGCGCCTTGATGACGCCGGGGCTCAGTGGCCCGCCGGATCGCCCGGCCGCCAGGCCCCTCGCGCGGCCTTCGCAGGCGCGACCGGCTCCAGCCCATCCCACCCGTGCACCTCGAGATACCCGCGCCAGACGCCCAGACACTCGGCGTCGTAGCGGCAGGCGGAGCAGGCGCTCCGTTTAGCTCGAAAGAGCTGCTCCTTGTAGGTGAGCACCCGCCCCTTCGCGACCGGCTCGCCTTCGTCGAAGGAGGTGAAATAGGCCTCCTCCACCCACCCCCGTGCCGAGGAGGGCAAGGCCTCGGTGGCGCACCACGGGACGTCGACGAGGAAGAGCCGCGGCCCGCGCGGGCCGGCGGCTTCGAGGAGCTGCGCGAATGCGCGCACCACTGAGGCGTACGGCGCCACGAGCAGCTTCGCGGCGGCCTGCGCCCGCCCCAGAGGCTGCATGGCGTTGAACACGATCTGCTGGGGCTCGAAACGGGAAAGCAAGCGGTAGATGTCGACCAACGCGTGGAGATTGCGCCTCCCGACGACAGTGGAGGTGTGGAGCGTGAAGCGGTGCTCGCCCCTCAGCCTCGAGAGCACCTCGAGCCCGGCGAGCGTCTGCTCGAAGCTCCCCGGCGCGCGGGTCTGCCCGACGTGGGACCGGGCGTCGGCGCCGTGCACCGAGGTCACGACGTGGTTGAGACCGCTCTCCAGCAACCGGCGGCAATAGGTCTCGTAGCCGAGACGTCGCGCGTTCGTCGTCAGGCCGATCTTCGGGTAGCCCAGCTCGCGGGCCCAGCGAACGTACTTCGGCAGCTCCGGGTTGAGGGTGGGCTCGCCGGTGGCGAACATCACTTGGTCTGCGCCGATGTGGGCCTCGAGCTGGGCGCGGACGAGCTCCGGCGTGCTGTGCGCCAGGCCAGACGTTCTGCCCTCGCCATCGTGCTCCATGCAGAACAGGCAGTTGTTGTTGCAGGTCAGGCCGACGGGGATGTGGAACCAATCCACCATGCGCGTCGCTCCGCTCGTCGGGGAAACTGCCATCGATCGATCGTCGTCCCCCTGAATCTTTCCGACAGCCTCCTTAGGAGGGTACCAACTCCCGGGGCGGCAGAGGGTACAATCATCGCGATGACCGCGACCCCGCTCCAGATGCTGGTGAACAAGTACGGGGAGCGCCCGGAGCCCGTGCGCCAGGCGGTCGCCTGGCTCGCCGAACGCTGTAACCTGCACTGCGTCTTCTGCTTCCAGAGCGACGCCCGATCGCCCGAGCCAACCGCGGAAGAGATCACGGCCCACTTCCGCTGGCTTCGAGAGCAGGGCTGCCAGATGCTCATCTTCATGCGCTCGGAGACCCTCCTCCGGCGCGACGTCCCGGAGATCATCTCCCTTGCGCGCCGGGAGGGGTTCGAGGAGGTCTTCGTCGCGACGAACGGCACGCCCCTCTCCTCGCGCCCGCTCCTCGACCGGCTCATCGATGCCGGGCTCACGGGCCTGGAGGTCTCGTTTCACGCCTGGGACGAGGCGATCGTGGCGGCACTCACGGGTAGCCGCCGGGCGAGCACTCTCCAGCGGAAGGCGCTCGATAACCTCGCGGCGCGCCAGCGCGACATAGGGCTGGGCATCAACGTCGTGCTCTATCGACCGAGCCTCGACGACGTCCCCAACCTGCTCGCGCAGCTCCGCTCGCACCTTTCGACCACTCAGGGCGCGAGCGTCAAGCTCAAGTTCCCCCAGTTGCTATCGCGCGCGAGGGCGTCTATCGCACACTACCCGCGCTATGGCGAAGTCGACTTCGACGGCCTTCTCTCCGAGCTGGATGGCTCGAATCTCATGGCCGCCGCGGACAACGTCCCTGCCTGCCGCCTGGGGAAACGGGCAACACAAGCGTTGGGGGTCTTCGACCTCCTCCTGCGCGTCGAGTATTTCGAATACAGCGGCGCGACGCGGCGCTTCGAGTTCAAGGGCCGCCCCCAGGGACGCGCTTCTTTCATGGAGCCGTGCCGAAACTGCGGGCTACAGCCCCTATGCCGCGGCGTGGACTCTTCGTACCTCGAGCAGTTCGGAGCCGACGAATTCTCGCCACGCGATCTCCCGAGCCTCCCGGATGTCGTCGCGAGGCTGCCTCCGGACCTGGCAGCGCTGCTTCACCGCCGCCTGGAGGCCTTGGCCTCCGGGCCTGAGCCGGCGCTCGATTACTGGCGCAATGGCGGCCGCTGGAGCGACGGGCTGGCCGTCACTCAGGGGAGAGAGCGCGTTCTCATCAGCATCGTCGGCCCCGCATTTGCTCAGCGGGCCTTCGTCCCAGGGCGCTTGGGCAGTCTCGTCTACCGTGCGCCGGGCGGCGCGCCGAGCCGCGCGTGGAGGGCCCTGCTCGAAGAGATTGGCTCGGCGTTCCGCAGCGTCGACCAGGCCTCGCTCCGCGACTTCGGCGATCTGCAGCGGGCGGTCGAGACCGTGCTCCGCTCGCGACCGAGGATGAGCGTAACCTCTGCCGCCGAGCTCGATGTTCGATAGCGCCTTGCGCCGTTTGAAATCATTGGACTCTGCCTCCGAGTTCCCGTCCGGGAGTGCCCGGGAGGCGGCCCACCTCGACGTACGTAACCGGTTGACCCCGGCGAGCGCAGAGTGCTAACGGTCATGCACCTTAGGAAGCGCGGGTACAACGAGCCATCGGGGCACATCTTTCGCCTTCTGGATTGGCGAGCGGCGAGTGCGCGATCTTCGCGTTCGCGCCGCTCGCGTGTGAGCGCACTTGCGTCAGGCCGACTCCGCCGCTCATGCTCCGAGGGCTGGGCTCTACCGTCCGGCCCGCTTCCCTGGGACCGCGGCGCTCGTCCTCTTCATCGAAGGCTGCGACCTGCGCTGCTGCTTCTGCCGCGCGCCGCAGGCGGCGGGCGGCGTGCGGCCGACCTCCCTCGATGAAGCGAGGGCCCTTCTGCGCTCCGCCGAGCCGGTGGAACGTCTCATCATCACCGGCGGCGAGCCCACGTCGCGATCCGACCTGCCCGAGCTCTGCGGCGAGGCGCGCCGACTCGGGTACCGCGCCATCCAGCTTCAGACGCACGGCGGTCGCCTGGCCGACCCGGCGTTCGCGCGCGCCTTGAAGGACGCAGGCGTCGACGCCGTCGACGTGCCTCTCTACGGCGCTCGTCCCACCCCTCATGACCAAGTCACGGGTGTCGCCGGGAGCTTTCTGCGGGCGCTCGCGGGCGCGCGGCAAGCGCGCGAGGCCGGGATGGAGCTCGCCGTCCATTCGACCGTGTTCCGCAGGACGCTGAGCGAGGTGCCGGGGCTGCTTCGGTTGGCCGTGGACCTGGGCGCGCGCCACTTCAGCCTCGAACCGGTGGGCCTCATCGATTCCCTCGCGGCCTACGAGCGCGAGGCGCCAGGCCTCGCTGAGCTCGGCGACGCCATGGCGTCGGCGCTCGAGAGGGACTCGGCAGGCCCGATGGAGGTCTCGACGGCGGCCATTCCAATTTGCGCCCTTCCGGCGTCGGCTCGAGGACTTCGACTCGAGCGCCCGCTGCTCCCGAAGCAGGCCGTCGCCGCCGGCTACGCCGATATCCTCGAGGCCATCACCGGAGGCGCATCGCGCGACTTTGGCAGCGCCTGCGCCACCTGCGCCTGGCGGCCGGGATGCCGCGGCGTGGCGGCCGAAACCTTGCGCCTCTTGGGCGACGGCGCGCTGCCGCCCAGGCGGGCTTGAGAATCGAAATGCCGGCGGGAATTCAACTGCGCCGCAGCGCATTGGAAGAAGCTCCTCCCGGCCCCCCGCCCGCCGCGCTCCTCTGGACCTACGCCGGTCTCTTTGGGTCGCCCGTCGCCTACTGCGCCTATGAGGCGAATCGGCCGGTCGCGTGGATTTGCGGGGTCGGCCGGCGCAAATTGCGAAGCTTCGACGCTCTGCCAGATCGCTTCTACGGCCTCTTGCCCCATCCCGGGACACGCGTCGATCTCCAGGAGCTTGCGTCCGCGCTTTCCGCCACCGGAGCTCGGTGCCAGGTGTTCTGCGCACCGGGCGGGGACTACGCCAACGCCGACGCCACCCAGCATCGCTTCGATACCTTCTTGGTCGCGGCGCGCGAAGGAGAGGCCGCTCCGAAGCTCGCGCGGGTGGCGCTCCAGTCCGTCCGCCGGGCCCAGAGCGCGGGCGTCGCGATACTTCGGCACGCCCTCTCCGAGAGGCTGGAAGACTTTCATTCGCTCTTCTCGGCCAAGTGCGCGCGCCATAACTCGCCCGCCAAACCCGCGGCCTTCTTCTCCCGGTTGTCCGAGGCGTTCGGCCCAAGCGCGGAGCTCTTCCTCGCCGAGCTGGGCGGGCGCCCCGTGGCCGCAGCGCTCGTCATCCGCCACGGCGCCTATGCCGTCTTCGCGGACGGGTCCTCGCTCGACTCAGCGCTCGCGCTCGGAGCCAACCACCTCGTGGTCTGGACCGCGGCGCGCTCGTGCCTCGAGCGAGGCGCGACCCTGCTCGACTACGGCCTCACGCAGCGCGAGGACGCCGGCGGGCGGCGCTTCAAGGAGCACCTGGGCGGCTCGCGTGCACCCGTGCTGGTGGTGAACGCGTGAGCCCCCGCCGCCTCATGCTCCGCCTCGGCACCGCGTGCAACAACGCGTGCCGCCACTGCACCATCGGCGACTTGGCCGGGCTGCCGGAGAGGACCACGGAGGAGGCCCTTGCGGCCTTGCGCCACGGCCGCGCGAAAGGCTGCGACGAGCTCGTGCTGATGCGCGGCGAGCCGACGCTCCGCGAAGACCTCGACTCCCTCGTCCGAGTTGCTCGAGCGTTGGGCTACCGCCACGTGCAGGTCCAGACGAACGGGAGGACGCTGTCGGCCGCCGGGCGCGCCGCCGACCTCGCCGCGGCCGGCGTCACTCACTTCGAGGTGTCGCTCTACGGCCCCGACGCCGCCGTGCACGACGCCGTCGCCGGGGTCGCAGGGGCGTTCGCCGAGACCAGCCGCGGAATTGAGCGATGCGCCGAGGCCGGCCTCGAGCTCCTGCTGACAATCCCCGTGCTGGCCGCGAACGCGCACCACCTCGCACAGACCGTCGCGCTCGCGCCGCGGTTGGGCGCTCGAAACGTCCAGCTCAACTTCACCCGCCCACTCGCCGACCGGCTCGAGGCCGTGAGCTCCATCGCCAACGCGGCGCCTCAGGTCCGCGGGGCAGTGCTGCTCGGCCGCTCGTTCGGCCTGTCGATGTCGGTCGAGGCGCTGCCCCCGTGCGTGCTCGGAGGCGTCGAGGAAAGCCTGATCCGCTTCGACCCGACGGAGGCTTTGATCATCGACCTCCAGCGCACGACCTCCGACCTCCAGAGGCTGCGCCGGCGATACCGGCCGCACGGCAGGGCCTGCGAGGCGTGCGCGCAGGCCGAGAACTGCCCCACCACCTGGCGCGGCTATCTAGAGATGCCGCACGGCCAAGACTGGCTCCAGCCCTTTCCCGGCCCCGCGGAGCCGAAGGTCGAGCTGTGCCTTCTGCATCCGCCCTGGACGCTCATCGAGGCGCCCCCTCTGCGGCAGTGGGATCTCCTCTCGCTTCTGCCGGACGCCGCGCCGAGCGCCCTGGAGGCGGACGCGGCAGGCGAGCTCGGCCCTCGTGCGCGCCGCGCACCGGCGGCGCTCGGCGCCCTCCCAAGCGCGCGATACGTGAACCTCGCCGGCCTGTACGCCGGAGCCGCCGACGCCTACGGGCGCGTCTTGGCGCACCTCGCGCCGCTGCGCGCGGAGCTCTTCGCGATCGCCTTCGATCGACTGGGGCAATGCCAGGGCGCACTCCAGCTCGCGGCGCTTTGCCGGCGGCTTCGCCCAGGCGCTCGCACCGCGCTCGTGGGCAGGGCCGCGAGTCGGCTCGCGCCGGAGATCTTCGTGCAGTGCCCAGAGGTGGACCTGATCGCGGCGGCGCTCCCGGTGGATGCGCTCCGGAGCGGCGCCGACCTGAGTGAGGCGCCGGGCGTATGGGTCCGAGGGCGAGGATTCGTCGCGCCAAGTCTCCCCCCCCCAACCCCAGGACCCGGAGGCGGCCGCGCGAGAGCTCCTCGCGGGCGGCGCGGACGGCGCGCTCCTGCAGCTCGACGGCGAACGGCTCCTCTCGGCAAGCCACGACCTGCGGCCGCCGCTCCTCGACGCCCTGCACAGCTCCGCCGGCGGCGGGCTCTGCGCCGAAGTGGAGCTCCGCCAGCCTCACAGCGAGACCGAGCTGCGAGCGCTCGCGCGCCTCTTCAGAGAGGTCCGATTCGTGATCCGCCCTGGCTCCGGCGACGAGCGCGTGCGCCGACGCGGCTCGACGAGCTTCAGCAACCGGGACCTCCTGGAGTGCATCGCGGCAGCGGCGCGGCTGGAGAACGTCTCGGTCGAGCTCGCGGTAGCCTTTGGCCTCTCCGGAGACGGTGCCTCGTCGTTGGAGTCCTCGCTGGAGCTCCTGCGGCAGGCAGCGGCGTTGGGCTCGCCGGAGCGCTCAGTGCGCGTGCGCTTCGAGGAGCGGTGGTGCCTCGAGCCCGGCTCGCCCGAGTGGAGTGACCCCGAGCGCAGCGGCTATCGCGTGGAGTGGCGCGACCTGGCGGCCCTGGCCCGGGGTTTCTCGGCGCCGCTGTTCTCCGGGGCTGTTCACTTCGCCCCAGCGAACCTTTCGCGCCGAAGCTACCTCGAGCTCCTGCTCCGGCAGCACGCGGAGCTGAACCGACTGCTCCTCGATGCCGGCCAGCGAACCTCGGTCGCCGCCCGCCACGTGTCCGCGTACCTGGACACCGTCGCGGAGTTCCTCGATCCCTACGAGCAATTCGGGCCGGGCGGCGCAGGCGCGCCCAAGGCGAGGCAGGCCGAGCTGGGCCGCGCCATGATCGACGCCTTCATCGCGCGCGCCTTTGGCGGCTCCAGGCCGAGGCGTGCGCGGGGCTCGGCGGAGGACCCTCGCGAGCTGCTCGGCGCTCTTGGTCTGGCGAGTCAAACAAAGGTCCGCATCTCCTCGGGCGGCGGCGAGCTGCGAATGGAGCTCCCTCTAGGGAATGCCGCGGTGACTCTTGCCGGTTCACAGCGGCAACCCACCGCGCGGACTGACGTCTTCGACCTTTCGGGCGACCGGGCCGCCTGCGCCCTGCTCCGGGAGCGCCTGAAGGACCTCGAGCGGCGACGGCCCGAGCAGCTCCCCCTGGTGTGCGCGCCGATGCAGGAGCGTACCTCTCGGGAGGAAGCGCAGCCGGGCGAGAAAGTGGAAGAGCTGATCCGGCTCACCATGCGCTGCAATCAGCGGTGCCTTTTCTGCTCGGTGGACCCGAGCCGTGAGCGAGCCCACGCCCCGGAGGCCGTGAGCGCGTTCATTCGCAAGAGGGCGGGCGGCCCGTTCATCGTGTTCTCGGGGGGTGAGCCGACGCTCAATCCGCGCTTGCCGACCTACCTTCAGCTGGCGCGCGACGCCGGATATCCGGAGATCGCGATCCAGACCAACGGCCTGCGCTGCGCCTACTCGGCCTACGCGCGGCGGCTCCGCGAGAGCGGCCTGCGGTCGGCCTTCGTGTCCCTGTGCTCCCACCGCGCGGAGATGTCCGACGCCCTGACGCGCACGCCCGGGAGCTTCCAGCTCACGCTGCGCGGCGTCGATGCGCTGCTCGCGAACGAGGTGGGCGTGTGGCTCAACTTCGTGGCCACGGCGCGCAACGTCTCGGAGGCCGAGGACTTCGTCGAGTTCGCCCACGCGCGGTTTCCAGGCCTCTCAGGCGTCTGCCTCTCCGTCATGGCCCCCGTCGGAGTCGGCGCGAGCGCGCGCTCGCTCTGGCCCAGGCTCGAGCAAGCCGGCCGCCACCTCGGCGCTGCCCTCGACGCCGCGGCTCGGCTCGGCTTGCCCGTCAAGGTCCCCGAGGTGTGCGGCCTTCCTCTCTGCCAGCTGCCCGGCCGCGAGCGGTTCAGCGAGGCGCTGCGCGCGCTGCCCAGCGACGCCGCCTCGCGCGACCGAACGCAGGGGGCCGCCTGCCGATCGTGCCGATGGCGCTCTACGTGCGGAGGCTACTGGCGCTCCTATTTCCGCGAGCACGGCGAGGTGGAACTCAAGCCTCAGCCGCCGCCTGCAACCGAGCCTGGAGGGCGACTATGATCCACCGCCGCCCAAGAGAATCGCCGCGCTTGAATTCGAGGTCCGCGTGCCAGCCCAAACCGTCCGCGTGACGCTCGCGTGCAATCACGGCTGCGTGTTCTGCTTCGCCGGCTGGTCTCCCTCGGAGGCCCAGCCGCGCCGCGGAGCCCACGACTGGACCAACCTCATCGGCGCCGACTGGCGGCGCGAGCTCGACGAGGTGCGCGCCTCTGGCTACGACGAGTTGTCCATCTCCGGCGGCGAGCCGCTGCTGCATCCGGCGATTCTCGACATGGTGCGCCACGCGAAGTCGCTGGGCTTCCGGCGCATCGAGGTCCAGACCAACGCCTCGCTCCTGACCGAAGCCAACCTCTCCCGCCTCGTGAATGCGGGCATGACCTCGTCGATGGCCTCGCTGCCGGCGCACGAGGAGAAGCAATTCAACGCCATCACCCGAACCCGGGGCCACTACGCCTCCGTCTTGGCGGGGCTCAAGAACCTCGTGCGCGCGCGGGTCGAGCTCACGCTGTGCCACGTCATCTGCGCCGCCAACTACCGGCGGCTGGTTTCGTTCGTCGACTTCGCCCACCGCGAGCTCCCGGGGAGCTACGAAGTCCTGTTCTTCTACGCGCAGCCCGAAGGCCGCGCCGCCGCCAACGTGCGGCTCCTGCCGCGGCTCGACCGCCTGAGCCCCTATTGGCAAGCCGCCGTTCAGCAGGCCGACGGACTTCGCCTTCGCTTTCGCGTCGACACCCAGACCGGACTTCCGCTCTGCTTTCTTCGAGGCTTCGAAGACCGGCTGAAGATGCAAGACCTGCTCGACCCGCGCTCGGTCTTCGGCGACGACCTCGGCTCCTTCGAATACATGCAGGCGAGGAAGCGCAAGGCGAAGGCGTGCTCTCAATGCTTCTTCGACCCGGTCTGCTTCGGGTTCTGGAAGGCCTACCTCGACGCGCACGGGGACGACGAGCTCCGGCCGGTCGCGGCGGACGAGCGCCTGAAGTCGATGTTTCCCGAGATCCAAGCCAGGCGCGCCTTCGCCGGGGCAGGAGCATGATCGGCCTGCGCCTCGCACGTGTGCTGTCGCGGCAGAATTGCATTCATCCGCATTCGCACTTTTTGCGCCTGACCACGCGCTGCAATCAACGCTGCGCCTTTTGCAATATCCGCGGAGGCGAGGCGTTCGAGCTCGATTCCGCGGAGGCGGCGAGGCGCGTTGAGGCGGCGCTGGCCGCGGATCCCGAGGCGGTGCTCCACCTGACGGGCGGCGAGCCGACGCTTCGCAAAGACCTCTTCGCGCTCGCGGCGCTGGCCCGGGCGCGAGGCGCCCGCCGCCTCGTCGTGCAGACCAACGCCGTCATGTTGGCGACGCCCGGTTACGCCGCGCGCCTCGCGGCGTCCGGCGCGACCGACCTCATCGCGTCCTTTCACGCGCCCGATGCCGACACCTCCGATGGTCTCACCCGAGCCCCCGGCACCTTTGAGCTGACGCGCCGCGGAATCACGGCTGCGCTCGCCGCCGGGCTTCGGGTCTTACCCAACATCGTCTTCTCGGCTCCAGCGCTCGAGATGGCGCCCGCTGCGGTTCGCGCCATCGCGCGCGACTTCCCCGGGACCGGGGGGGTCATCCTCTCCACCGTACAGCCGCACGGCCTGGCCCTGGCGGGCGGGGGTGCGGTCGTGCCTCCGCTCCAGAATGCGGCCGCAGCCGTGTCGCGGGCCATCGACGCCTGCTCGGAGCTCGGCCTCTCGTTTCACCTGGCCCGCTGCGAGAACCCACTCTGCTTCATCGTGGCGGCCACCGGTGAGAGCGCGCCCGCCTCCGAGGTGCGGGACTCGGTGGAGCGAAGCCTGCTCGAGAGCGGTTGCCTAAGCTGCCAGCTGAGCCGAGAGATGGCGAAGGACAAAGCGAAGCCAGCGGCGTGCGCAAGCTGCTCTCTCGACCCGGTCTGTGGAGGCGTCTGGAAGCGACAGCTGGAGATCCACGGCGCAAGTGAAGCCCAACCGTATGCGCCGACGCGGAGGCCGTCCTGAATTCGCCTCTCCCGAGCCGCCACACCGAGCGGAACCAGCTGGGCCCGCCGCGGGTGGCCCTCGTCCCCTGTGCCTCGTACGACCCGGTCATCGTCCGCGCGGCGCTCCAGGAGGGGCTCGCGCGCCTGGGCGGCCTGGGCCAATTCGCGCGGCCGGGGCAGCGCGCGCTGCTCAAGGTCAACCTCCTCGGCCCTCGAGGCGCAGACCAAGCAGTCACCACGCACCCCGCGGTCGCCCTCGCGCTCGCCGAAGAGCTCCGGCGCGCGCAGGTGTCGGTCGTGGTCGGCGACAGCCCGGGCGTCGGCGAGTTCAATCGCGCCGCCGCCGTCGCGGGCCTGCGCGATCACTTTCAGCGCATGGAGCTCGAGGACTTTCAGCGCGCCGCGCCGGTCGCGGTGGAGAATCCGTCCAGGGTCGAGTCGTTCGAGCTCTACGATGGCCTGGGGCGCTTCGACCTCCTCGTCGACGTGCCCAAGCTCAAGGGCCACGCCTTCCAAGTGCTCTCCTGTGCCGTCAAGAACTTGTTTGGCTTAGTCCCGGGCCGGCGCAAGGAGGAGTTTCACGTCCGCTTCCCCGAGCCCGACGCCTTCGGGGAGATGTTGCTCGACCTCTACCGCGCAACCCGACCCGGCCTGTGCGTCGTCGACGCCGTCGAGGTGCCGCTGGGCGACCGGCCCGGCGCGAGGGGCGGCATCCACCGTCTGGGGCTCCTCGCCGTATCCGACGACGCCGTCGCGGTGGACGCGGCGCTCGCGCAGGTGCTGGCCATCGAGGCCGACGGCGTGCCAGTCCTGAAAGCCGCGCGCCGGCGCGGCCTGGCCGGCGCGGAGCTTTCCAAGGTCGACGTCGTCGGGGGCATCCCCCCAGGCATCGCGCTCGGAGCCCCGGCGCGCGTTGTGCCGGCGACCGAGCTGCCCCGATGCGATCCGGCTCGCTGCACCGCCTGCGGCACCTGCCGCGACGTGTGCCCGACCGACGCCATCTCTATGCAAGCCGGAACCCCGCGCTTCGACGAGCGCGCCTGCATCCGCTGCTATTGCTGCGTCGAGTTCTGCGGCGAGCGAGCGATCGCCGCCGAGGGCTCCTCGACGGCGCCAGCGCAAATCGCTCCCGCCGCGCCTCCGAAGCGCACAGGCGCTCCAGACGCTCGCCCGAGCGCGGGCTTCGATCCCCCCGAAGACGTGAACCTGGTCCTGCCGCCGCCCTTCGGCCTGCGGGGCCACCGAGTGTCGCTGGGCGCCGCCTACCTGAACGGTGCGCTTCGGCGCGCGGGGTTGAAGGTCGCCTTTCTGGACGTCAACGCGCGCTGTGAGCTGGAGGAGCCAGCGCTCTTTTCGGCCCTCGAGCAGCGAGGCATGCCGCACCCCGACGGCGGCCTGTACGCGCCCGATCCTCGATTTCTCCTCGAAACGCTCTTCCCCGAAGCCTTCGGACGCGCGGTCTCGCCATTGGCCCAGCGCATCGCCGAGAGCGCCGGGGCTCGAGCGCGAGAGCTGAGAGGCGACGGCGTCTATTTAGTCTCAGCCCAAGACGCGAACCTTCCCTATTCGCTGGCCATGGCGGCTCACCTGACCCAAGCCGGAGCGCAGGTCGCGCTCGGCGGCCCAGCGATCACCATGCACGCCGCGGTGCGCGACCTCGCGCTGCGCGCCGGCGCGGCCCGCGCGCTCTTTCTGGGCGAGGCGGAGGACGCGGTGGCGGACCTGGTCCGCGCGCTTCGAGCCCGCACGGGCGACGCCGAGCTGGGCGCCTTGCCCGGGGTGATGATCCGAGAGGGCCTCGCGCCCGCGCCGGCGGCCCGCCGGGTTCTCGATGGTGAGCCGCGGCCAGATTTCGAAGGCATGCGTCTAGGCGGCTGGCTGCCGATCCAGGCGAGCCGCGGCTGCCCTCGCCGGTGCTCCTTCTGTTCCGAGACGGCCGCGGTGGGACGATTTCGGCGGCGCAGCCCGGAGGATGTCGTCGAGGAGATGCGCCGCGGAGCCGAGCGATACAGCGTCCGCACCTTCGAATTCAGCGATGCCCTGCTCAATGTCGACGCCACCTGGCTCGAGAGCCTCGCCCTCGCGCTCCAGGGCAGCGGCTTCGAGTGGGGCGGGTTCATGGAGCCGGCGCCCGCGGCGCCCGAGCTCTTCGCGCGCCTCTACGCCGCCGGCTGTCGCGCTCTGACTTTCGGAGCCCAGAGCTTCAACCCAGACGTTCTCCGCCGAATGCATCGGCGCCCTTCGGTGGCCGAGATTCGAGAGCCGATCCTCGCGGCCACGCGCGCCGGCATCGCCGTGCAGCTCGACGTCATCGCGGGGCACCCGGGCGAAAGCCCGGCGCAGTTCGAGGACACCGCGCGGGCCGTCGAAGAGCTCTTGCGCGATTCGCCCAACCTGGAGGTGAACCTCAACCCTTTCCAAGTGGTGCTGGGGGCCGACATCGCGCGGAAGCCGACCGACTACGGCGTATCGCTCAGTGCGGCGCAGGTTGAGCTCCCGTCTCCACTGGCCGGCTTCTCGGACCTCGTCGGCCGGTTCGTCGGCGCTGCCCGCTGCGAGCCGGCGTCAAGCGAGATCAGGACCCGAACCGCGGATTTGGCGCAGCGAATCGCGCGCAGCCACGCGCCGCGTCCGGTGCCTATTTTGAATGAGGAGCTGCCGCGCTGTAACAATCATTGCCTCTTTTGCGGCGTGGCGGACCTTCAGCTGCGCGCCCGGGTCGCACCGCTGGCCGAGGTCGAGCGCGCGCTGGCGGAGCTCGCGGCAACGGGCGAAGATCGCGTCATGTTCGCCGTATCGGAGCTGAGCGTGCGCCCTGATTTCCTTCGCATTCTCGCCTCGGCCAAGCGCGAGGGTTTTCGAGCCGTTTACGTGGTCACCAATGGCCGCCTCTTCGCGTATCCGGAATTCGCCGCGCGCGCGGTCGCGGCCGGAGCGACGCATTTCATGATCTCCGTGCACGGGCACGACGCCCGGTGCCACGACGGGTTGACCCGCACCCCGGGGAGCTGGGCGCAGACCGTTTCCGGAATTCGCAATCTGGTGGGCGCCGGCGCGAGCGTGGCCACCAATACCGTGGTGACCCGCGCGAACCTCGGCTCGCTCGCCGAAGCGCTTGACCTGGTCGCGGGCCTCGGAGCGCGATACGCCACGCTCTCGATGGTTCAGATCATCGGGGAAGCGGCCCGCCACGTCGAGCGGCTCGTCGTGCCTTTGTCCACCGCCGCGCCGACCCTCATCGCCGCTGCGCAGCACGGGGAATCGCGCGGGCTGCGCGTCGGCATCGGCGGAGTGCCGTACTGCCTCGCGGTGGGATTCGAGCGATTCATCGGCGTGGACGACCGGTCCGCCATCGTGAATGCCGACCCCCGCGACAACATCACCTCCAAGTCGCCCTACGCGCACGCGCCCCAATGCCTCGAGTGCGCGCGGTTCGCCATCTGCCCGGGGCTCGCGGCCGAATACCTGCAGCGCTTCGGCAGCGCCGACCTCCGACCCATTTCCGGCCGCCGCGAGGTGCGCCGCCCACCGTGCCCGGCCGCGGAATTCGTGGTCGAGCCAGGTAGCAAGAGCGAGGAGCCAAGCCCCGAAGAGTCCACCGGGCTCGGAGGCCGCCGAGCGCATTCACCCGATTCCACGACCTCGGACCGACGCTCATGAATGCTTGGGTGACGCTGACAAACCGGTGCAACAATCGCTGCCTGTTCTGCTACGAGCTGGACGCAAAGGGCGCGCGCGCCCCGGCCTGGGACGCCAGTGCTCCGAACGTTCGAATGCAGATTCGCGCGGCCCGCTCCTCCGGGGCGAGCGGAGTGGTGCTCACGGGCGGCGAGCCCACGCTCTCCGAGTCTCTCGCGCCGGCCATCGCCGAGGCCCGCGCGCTTGGGATGAACGAGGTCCTGCTCGCGAGCAATGGACGGCGCCTGGCCTACAAACCCTACGCCCAGGCCCTCGTGCGCGCAGGCTTGACGCACGCCCACCTCTCTCTCCACAGCCATGACCCCAAAGTGCACGACGGGCTTTCGCGCGCCCCCGGGGCGTTCGAGCAGACCGCCGCAGGCATTCAAAACCTCCTGGCGGAAGGGGTCCAGGTCACCTGCAGCATCGTCGTCAACCGCCGCAACGCCCGCGACCTGGCGGCCTATTTCAATCGGCTCCGGGAGCTCGGAGTCCGTAGGGCCAGCGTCATGGGCCTCAAGCCCTTCGGCGGCGCCTTCAAGCACTGGCGCGAGCTCGCCTTCGACCCCGCGGCGCACGCGGCATCCCTGAGCAGCGCGCTCGCCTACGGCGTTGCGTGCGGTCTCGCCCTCAAGACCATGGGACTCAGCCGCGAGCACGTGGACGTGCGCGGCACCGAGAGCGACGACCGCCGGGCGCTTCAATACTTCGAAGAGACCACCGCCGCGATGGGCGAGGTACCGTATTGCGCCGGCCTGTGCGATGCGTGCTTCGGTCGAGCCGTCTGCGCGTACGGCGGCCGCGGCCTGTCCCTCGGCCCGCTCGTCTGCAAGTGCAGCCAGGTCCACGCCGAGACCCTTCGGGCCGCCGTCCGCCAAGGCGCGCGGACCGTCGAGCAGCTCTCGAGCCGCACCGGCGCGTGCCGCGGCTGCTGCAGCTGCCGGCCGCGCCTTGAAGCGCTGCTGGGCGACGCCCCGCGATTCGAGAATGGGGGAGCTGATTCGAGCGCGCTTCCCGCTCCCCGAGCGCCGGCGCCCCCAGGAGCCTTCGCCGCGGCCATCGACGTGCCCCCCGCGTGCCGAGGAGAGGCAGAGACGCCTGGATGCCTCTTCAGCCGCGGACATTTCATTTACCCGGAGCTCCGCTGTGGGCAGCGCTGCCTCCTCGGCGACGCGGCCCGCGGCTCGCCAAAGTGGATTCGAGCGGTGCTCCAGCTCTCGATGCGCCTTCGCGCCCCGGTCTATGTCTACGGCGCGGACGGGCAGCTCGCGCTCGACCTCGCCCGGGAGGCGGCGCTCGCCTCCGCTCGGTTCCGCGGCGATCTTTGCGGATCGATCTTGAGCTTGCACGGCTCGGCCCAGCTCGGCGAGCGCGCCCGGTCGGACGCACGCGCCGCACAGCGCGCTGGGCTCCGCTTCTCCATCGAGACCGACGACGCCGCGGTCGATGCGCTCTATTCGCTTTACCTCGCGCAATGCGAGCATCATCAAGTCCGACCGCTTCCGCGAGAGTTCATCACCAGCGAGCGCGACCGCAATCCCGAAGCGTTCGCCGTGGCGCTCGTGCGCTCTCCCGACAGCACCCCACTCTCCGGGCGCCTCGTGCTCGTGCGCGGCAACTACCTGCGCCTGGTCGACGGCGGCTGGAGGCGCGAGCACCGCGGCGCTCATGCCGAGGCTCTGCTCTCGGTGTCGTTGCTCGAGTGGGGCGCCGCGCGCGGCGTCGAGGTCTTCGACGGCGGCATCGCGGAGGCCGACAACCGAGGGCTGCGCCTGTTCCGGCGCCGCCTCGGCTATCGCGAAATCGGGGCGGTCTGCAGCGTCGAGGTGGAGCCCGCGACCGTTCCCGCCCCGCCCGCGAGCGTTCGCATGTCGCGCGGGCGCATTGACCTCGCCCTGGGCAAGCTGTGCAACCACGACTGCCTCTTCTGCTATCGGGGGGAGGCGATCCAGGAATTAACGACCCTGGAGGCAAAACAGCGAATCGAGGCCGCCGCGGCCTCGCGCTTTTCCGGCATCTCGCTCTCGGGCGGCGAGCCGACGCTTCGCGCAGACCTCGAAGAGCTCATCGCGCACGCCAGCGCCCACGGCATCGCGGACATCCAGCTCCACACGAACGGCGCGCGCATCGCCGACCCGGCCTATCTCTCGCGGCTCGTCGGCGCGGGGCTCTCCTCGGCGATGGTGTCGGTCCATTCCCATCGGCCCGAGGTCTATCGCGCCATTACCGGGCGCCCCAACTTCGAGAAGGCCCGCCAGGCGATCAAGAACCTGCTGGGCCTGGGACGTCAAACGCTCATCAGCCATGTGGTCTGCGCGCTCAATTTTGCGGACCTTCCGTCCTTCCCGGACTATGTGGCGAGCGAATTCCCCGGGGCCGAGCTCTTCTTCTTCTTCGTCTACCCGGGCGAGAGGGCGGCGAAGCACCCGGAGGTCGTCCCTCGACTCCCGGACGTAGAGCCGAGCTGGCGCCGAGCGCTCACTCGCATCGCCGAGCTCGGGCTGCGCGCGACGGTTGATTGCCTCGCGGGGTTTCCCCCTTGCTACATGCGCGGCTTCGAGCCCATGGCCAAGCTCCTTTGGATGAATTCGCTTCGGGACGAGATTGGCGACGAGGCGGACGACCACCTGGCCATGCTCAAACAGATGCGAAAGCCGCCTGGCTGTGAGCAGTGCGCGTATACACACCATTGTTACGGATTCTGGTCGTCTTACCTCGACCGGTTCGGCGACGATGACCTCCGGCCCGTGCCCGGCGCCCCCTGGAAGCCTCCGCGGAGCTGACGCTATCGCTCGACGAGAAGATCATCAAGGGCGAGCGCGTCCGCGCCCAGGCGGCGAAAGCAGTCGATGGCCTGCTCCGGCGTGCAGACGATGGGCTCGCCCCGGCCGTTGAATGAGGTGTTGACCACCATGGGGACGCCGGTCAACGCCGAAAACGCCTCGATGACGCGCGCGTAGCGGGGCAGGACGTCGGGGTGGACGCTCTGGGGGCGAGTGGTCCCGTCGACGTGAACCACTGCAGGGACGGTGGTGCGGCGCTCGGGGCGCACCGAGAACGTGAACAGCATGAAGGGGCTGTCGAAGGACTCCTCGAACCAGGCCCCCTCATGCCCCGCGAGGATGGAGGGAGCAAAGGGGCGCCACCGCTCGCGACTCTTCATCGCATTGAGGCGCTCCTGCATGTCGGCGCGCCGCGGGTCCGCGAGCAACGAGCGCTGCCCCAGCGCGCGCGGCCCGACCTCGAGCGCGCCCTGAAACCAGGCTACCACCTGTCCGTTCGCGAGGCGCTCGGCCACCTCGGTCGCGATGTCGTCGATGCGCCTCGCCTGCACTCCGGCGCCGGCGCACGCGCGCAAGCATGCCTCGTTCTCGTACGAGGGTCCGAGCGCGGCAGAACGGAGGCGCCGCGCCGGGAGCGGCGCGCCCCGGTGATGAGCCGCCTCGAGCGCAGCGCCGAGCGCCGTCCCCGCGTCATGCGAGGCGGGGTCCACGAACATCCCCGCGACGCCAGGCAGGCGTGCCAGGCGCGAATTCATGGCGCAATTGAGCGCGACGCCTCCTGCCAGGCACAGCGGAGCAGGAGCTTCGGCAGAGAGGTTCTCGGCGACGAAGCTCGAGACACACCGCTCCAACGCTTGTTGCGCGCTCGCGGCGAGGTCGCAATGCGCGTCGCTCAGCGGCCCCTGCGGCGAGCGGCTCAGTCCGGAGAAGAGCTCGCCCAGGCGGTACTCGTCGATGTGTGGAGACGAATGGGACGGCAACTCGAAGAGCCCTCTTAAGTCGTGGGCCGGCTTTCCGAACGGCGCGAGCGCCATCGTCGAGCCCTGCCCGAAGGGCCCGAATCCGAGGATGCGCGTGAGGGTCTCATAGGCGCCGCCGATGGAGCCGCCCTCGCCGACCAGCACCTCTCGGCCGCGGCGGAGGACGCCGCCGCGGGCCTCGAAGGAACAGGCGGTTTCCCGCTCGCCGCGACCGTCCACCGTAACGACCAACGCGCTCTCGAAGCCGGAGAGCCGAAAAGCTCCGGCGGCGTGCGCGAGGTGATGCGGCACGAAGGTTGTTCTCCCCTCATCGATGATCTGTGGCGGGCGTGAGCGCTCCTGGGCGCTGTAGGTGCCAGCGTACCTCGCAGGGATGCCATTCACGGCGAAGACGTCGACGTCGTCCAGGCCGATTCCCGCCTTGGCGAGCAGCCAATTCACCGAGTGGCGCGGCCAGGCGTCCCGCAGGCGAATGCTCGGGGCATTGACGAGGTTGGCGCCGGGCCGTCCCGGCGGATGCCAGCCGTATCCTTTGACGCGCGTGAAACGTTCCTCCGCCACGGCGCCCATGATTTCGCCGTCGCGCAAGAGGGCCGCGCCGTGGTGTTGCGAGGTCGCGCAAGCAAGGCCGAGGACGTACACGGCGTGCAACTCCTTCAAAAGGGGCGCTCAACTTTTCCGGTCAAGCCGGCCGGCCCGCTGCGCCTACGGACTCAGCGGAGCTCCGCCGTCTAGTCACCCGCTGAGATAGGCGGCCTTGAGCGTCTTGCCGATCAGCGGACCGACCGGCTCTGGGGCTCCTCCGGCGCAAATGGCGGCCCTCCCATCGGTGGGCAAGAAAGCACGCGCCCTCCTGGACATCGCGATGGCAGCTGGCGCAGTGCGACATGACTATTTGCATTATAGCAGCCGCGGCGCTTCGAGGAGGATTCTCGTCGAAGGTCCCGTGTCCGGAGACACCGCGGGCGACTGACGCCGCAGGAGCTTGCGCCGGAGAGGGGACCCAACATCCCGCTCTCACGAAAGTAGGGACACAAAAGAGTAGAGGAATTTGGCCTCGCGAAGCAAGAGGCGCGGGTGTGGACTGCCACGGACTCGGGGGGGGGGAGCCATCGGACGCGGAGTCTCGCGGTGGTGCTTGTGCAACAGGAATGGCGCGCGCCCGGATTCGACGCGGCTTCCGGGACCTGAAGTTCCCCTCGCCCCTCCTGACTGCAGCGCCTTCGTTTGCACCTACTTAAATGACTATCCGCCGAATTGCAGGAAGAGCGCCGCAACCGGCTGGAGTGCGACAGGTCGAATCCCTATCTCCTTGAAACACGAAACCTCTACCTTTTGCCTCCCGGAGCCCCCCGAGCCAGACGCGCGACCAGCATCGCCGCCGATGAGCGCGTGCTCGACGACCTCCTCGCGCGGGAGAAGACGCCGGGCTCTTCGGTGCATTGACGAATTCGACCAAAGAGTGAGCGCGACGCTCCACGATTGCTCGGGCATGCCTACTATTGCGCGCGCAATGTCGGCCCTGGAGCCAACACCGCCGACCACCAGCTTCGAGCAGGTACTCGCTGCGCTCCTTGTCGAGCGAGAGAGGGTCGCCGAGTCACGCCGGAGCGCGACCCACCTTCGGCTTCCCAGGAGCGGCTGCGGTTGGAGCTCGAGCTGCTGCGCCGGCGAATCTTCATCGCCAAGGCGAAACGCGTCGACACCCGACAGCGTGCGCGGGCTCCGGGGCTCAAGGTGATCCGGCAGCCGCATCGGCAACCGGCAGCCGGCGCCACGACCGGAGTCAACGGCTCGGAGATGATACGCTCGCGCCGAGCCGCTCTTGTCGCCGTCTCTCGCCGCGGAGGCGCCTTCGCGCGAGCCAGGTCGACGAGAGACTCCGAAACTGGGAACGATAACGCCGTTGACGATCCTGCGGAGTTCGTGTAGCAAGAGCGCTATCCTTGACGACGAAAAGAGAGGGGGGCTCATGAAGCGCGCGATCCTGATGGCTACGCTGGCTCTTTCGGCCTGCGATGATACGATCCCCGGCTTGTGCAAGGTTGACAGCGACTGCAAGTCAACCGCCTCTGGCAGCCAACTCGTCTGTTACGAGGGCGTCTGCATCGCTGATGATGCCGGGCAAAGCCCGGTCGGCGACGCTGGCGTTCTCGAGGACGCAGGCTCGCCCGACGCGACGCCGGGAGACGGTGGCGCGCCCATCCAGCCTGCCGACGCGGGACCCACCTGCACGCCTTCCGCCGCTCATGAGGTCAATTGCGGGGATGGCATCGACGACGACTGCGACGGGCTCATCGACTGCGCCGACCCAGACTGCGCGAACATCGTTTGCCGCGCCGCGGTGAACGACTGCGATGAGGCGGAGAAGTGCACCTCCGGCGTCTGCCCGGCGGACGCCAAGAAGTCCGACGGCACGCAGTGCACCTCAAGCTGCAACGCGACCTGCCAGACCGGGAAGTGCATCGGGACAACGAGCTGTGACGACCAGAACCCTTGTACCGTCGACGTCTGCAACAGCACCACCGGCCAATGCTCGCACTCGCCGGTTCCCGACAGCAGCGCGACTTCTTGTAACGACGGCAAAGCCTGCACGACTGGCGACAAATGCGTAGGGGGCGCATGCCAGGGAACAGTTGCCTGCACCTGCGACCAGTGCCACGTCGGTCAATGCAAGGCCGATGGCAGCTGCGAGTGCGCGGCGGCCAGCACCTCAACGCCCTGCAATGACGGAAACAAATGCACGACCTCCAAATATTGCGATGGAGCGGGCACCTGCGGCGGGGTCGCTGTCACTTGCAAGGCCTCGGACAAATGCCACGTTGCGGGAGTTTGCGACGCGAGCACGGGCTGCACGAACCCGAGCGCCCCCGACGGCACGGGCTGCGGCGGAACCGGGCAATACTGTAGTGTCGGGAATTGTTCGTCCGGATGTCTGATCGACTCTACCTTCTACGCCAGCGGAGCAGCGCGAACAGGGTACCCATGCCAGGTCTGCCAACCCACCAGTCCGACTCAGTGGTCGAATGCATCCGATGGCATGAGTTGCTCCTCCGGATCCCTCCCCTGTTACTGCATGAATGGACTTGCCTGGAGCCAAGTCTCGAGCAACACCTCAAGCGACTTGCACGGACTCTGGGGCGCATCCAGCTCTGACATCTGGGCGGTTGGCTCTGCAGGAACCGCTATGAACTGGACTGGAGGAGCTTGGTCCAGCACCGAGACGCCCTCCGGCATGATTCTCTATGACGTATGGGGCAGCAGAGCCTCCGATGTCTGGGCCGTAGGCTCGTCCGGCACGATCTTCCGTTGGAATGGAAATACTTGGAGCGATTCCTCCATCGCCGGAGACTACTACGACTTCAACGGAATTTGGGGTAGTGACGCAAAGAACGTCTGGATCGTCGGAACCGAGGGAATCATCCGCTACTGGAATGGCACGAGCTTCTCAATTATCTCCTCTGGGACGAACCAAATCTTGCGCTGGATATGGGGAACCGGCCCCGACAACATCTGGGTCGTCGGCGATGCGGGAACTGTACTGCACTGCTCAAATGGTTCATGGAGCTCGGCCGCGCCCACCTCCGGAATAAGCATTACCAAGAGTCTGCAATACGTGTGGGGCAGCGCGGGCGAAACCTGGACAGTTCCACTCCTTTCGCCAATAGCATCCGGCAACCCTTCCGCATATCGTTGGTCAGGAAGTGGAACATCGGGCACTTGGACGGAATTTCCGCTTCCGATTCCATCCGGAAAACCGGCCACCACTGCTACCATCGCGCTCGCAGGCGGCTGGGGAACCGGGACCGACGTCTGGATCTTTGGCGGTGCGATTGACAGCAGTGGAAATGCTCTCTCTGGCCTTATTTTCCACTGGAATGGCACCACGTGGAGTGGAATCTGGAGCGGGTCGCTGTTCTTCTACCGCCCTTGGGCTGACGCACAGGACTTTTGGGTGGCGGGCCTGGGCGGAGTCATCGTGCATGCTACGCGGTGACTTCTGCCTGCCGAGAACCGCTTCGGTGTCAATGGTGCAAAAATAGTCGTTCCGGCACGAGCGCCGCTCAAGACGCCGCTACCGCCGTGATTATGCGTGGCCGAGCGCTTGGATGAATTGGTAGTGGCGACCGCCCAAAGGCCAGTGCCCTTGGGCGGTCGCTTGAACAGTACACTTCGTTACCAGCTTCAACTGAAGTGCGCGCACGCCATGTCGCATTCGTTCGCGAGCCCGACCACGCTCTTTCCGAGAGGTCGTCTTCGACTCCAGCGGTCTACAATCGCTATTCGCTATTCGACCCCATCCCTTGATCCCGCGCGCGCGACAAATGGCCGCGGCCAAGCGGCGGCCTCGGGCCGCGCTCCCTCGCCCCTACCTACCGCCCCGTCACCAACTCCGCCGTCCACTGCGCCCGCCTCCCGGCCCGCACCTCAATCCGCATCTCCTTGACCCCGAACTTCACATTCGTCACGCGCACGGCATAGCTCCCCGCGGCCACGCGGAACTCGCGGGGCGCCTCGCCGAAGGCCTGCCCATCGAGAAACACGTCACCCACCGGCTCCGCCCGAATGGAGAGCACGCCGTCCCCGGAGGACGCCGGCGGCGTGGGCACGCCACCCACCACGTCGCGGGCCGCGACCACTCCGTGCCGGCGCGAAACTTCCTTGGGCGCTGGCGGGGCCCGGTCCTCGTGCCCCCCATTTCCCGAAGCCAATTTCCGCTCGGCGCCGCTCATACCAGCCGCGGGAACCGGCGTCCCGGTGGGGTCCGCGAGCGCCGGCCCCTTCAGCTCGCTCGGCCGTTCCGCCGCCGCCGAAGCGCCGGCGTCGCCGGTATCCGCGGCGCGAAGGGCTGTTGCAGCGGCGCCCCCGTCGCTGGAACCTTCCCGCGTTTCCCCTGCCACTGCGGCGCCCGATGAGCTCCTGCCCGCGTCGAGGCGCGCCTCGACGTTCGGAACCATGGCCACTGCCGGCAGAGCCACCGCCGCGTCGGCAGTCTTGGCAACAACCGCGGCCTTCTCCTCCGCCCTCGGCGTAGGCTTTCGCAAGAGCAGCGCCCCGAATCCCAGCAAGAGCACGGCCGCGGCCGCCGCGACCGCAATTCTCGCGCGCCCAGGCAGGCCAAACTTCGGCGAGGTCATTGGGCGAGAGCCAGCCTCCTTCGGCCCCGCGACCCCAGGCGCATCCGGCGCCGGCTTCGTCGCCACTGCCGCCGGCGTCGGCATCGTGGGCCGCTCGAGGATCCTCTCCTCCTCCGGCATGGGCGGCGGCAGCCCCACCGTCTGCGCGACCCGCTGCTCGGCGGTCTCGCGCAGCGCCCCCACCCTCGACTCCGCGCCGATCGGCTGCGGCACGTATCCCGGCGCGCACGCCAGCAGCGCCGCGCGCATCTCGTCCGCGCTCGCCGGCCGGTCCGCGCGGTGGAACGCCAACGCCTTGAGGACCAGGTTCTCCAAAACCGGAGATACGCTGATCCCCGCCCTTCGCAGATGCGGCGGCACGGGCCTTTCGGCGAGGAGCCGCTTCAGCATCGCCATCGGCGTGTCGGCTTCGTAGGGCTTCTGCCCCGCCAGCATCTCGTAGAGGATGACGCCCACCGAATACAGGTCGGTCCGCGCGTCCAGCTCCTCCTCGTTCCACTGCTCGGGGCTCATGTAGCAAGGCGTGCCCCACACCATCCCCGCCTGCGTGAGCGTGCCTCTGTCCTCGGGCACCTGGATCTTGGCGATCCCGAAGTCGATCACCTTGACGAAGTCCGGCTCATCGCGCCGCGCCTCGACCATCACGTTCCCTGGCTTGAGGTCGCGGTGGAGGACCCCGGCGGCGTGCGCCTCGGCCAGGGCAGCCAGGATCTGCGCGCCGATGCGGATGACGCGCGCCTCCGAGAGCGGCGACTCCTCCGCGATGATCCGCCCGAGCCCGCGGCCGGCCACGAACTCCATGGCCATGAAGAGCGTGCCGTCCTCGGTCTGCCCGAAGTCGGTCACGCCGATGACGTTGGGGTGCCGCAGCCTCGTCGCCGCCCGCGCCTCGCGGTGGAACCGCTGCACCAGCGACGGGTTGTCGAGCAGCTCCCGTTTCAACACCTTCAGCGCCACCGGCACGTCGAGCGTGAGATGGGTGGCCTTGTAGACCTTGCCCATTCCGCCGCCGCCCACGATCTCCTGGACGAGGTAGGTGCCCTTGAGCGTCTTGCCGATCAGCGGATCGACCGGCTCCGGGGCTCCCCCGGCGCGAATGACGGCGCTCCCACAGTGGGCGCAGAAGCGCGCGCCTTCCGGGGCATCGCGATGGCATTTTCCGCAGTGCGACATGAGATCTTGCATCATAGCAGGCGCGGCGCTTCGAGAAGGCTTCTCGTCGCAGGTCGCGGGAGCGGGAACGCCCCGCGCGCGCGACGGAACGAAAGCGCTTACTCTGCGCAGGGTTGCAGACGGCGGCCGGCGACGATGCCCCGGACGCCGCAGGGGACTCCCTGGCAGGGCGCTCGCGTCGGAGAAGGGGGCACGCTGTCGCGCTCTCGCGAAATAGACCTTTGGCGCGAACTCTGGCTGGCAGAGACTCCAGACCCTAGGCTCCAGGGAATGCAGTGCCTGAAGCCTGGGGTCTGGGGTCGCGAGCCCAAGGCAACCCCCCTCGCTTCCGGCTCCGCCGGGTTAGCGCTATACTGAGGTGTGTTGGCTCGCCGGCCGGGCACATCAACCGGCCGGCATCGAGAGCGGATGGCTTTGGGCAAGAGAGCGCAGAAGGTCCTTTCGGCATTGGCGGTCGCGTCGGTCTTCGGCGCGAGCGCCCTCCCCACCGCCTACGCGCTCTCCCGCTGCCGTATGACCGGAGAGTTCGAGCTCGAGCCGTGCTGCGGCCAGAAGCACGCCTCGCCGGCAGCTGAGCATGCGACCGCTCGAGCCACTCCCTGCTGCGAAAAAGTCGTGTTCCAGGCCGAGCGCCTCCCCGGCGCGACCGACCCCGATTCGCGCCCGTCCGGCGCCGTCGGCCCCGCGGTCGCGGCGCTCGAGGCTGCACCGGCCCCGTCCGCCGCCGCGCTCCTGCGGCGCTGGAACCGGCCGGCCCGCGCGGGCTCTGCCGGTCCGCCCCTCTTCATCCAGACCTGTTCGCTGCTCATTTGATCGTCGCCGAGCGCGCCTGATCGCGACTGCGCGGAGCTGACTGCGCTCGCGCCATCGCCGGTGCGCCCTGGGCAGCTCGAGCGAGAATCGTTTTCCGAAGTCCCTTTCATTTGACGGGTTCCGGTCCCTTGGCGCCGCCCGCGCTTCGCGCGGGGCCCCTTTGACGGCACCTCGTCCCAGGAGAATCCCATGCGTTTTGCCCTCAAGTCGGTCGGCATCGTCACGTCCCTTTTGCTCGGGGCAAGCATCGCCTCGGCTGAAAAGCCTCCCGCCAAAGCGGGCGCGGCAGCCGCCAAGGTCCAGGTCGTGAATCTCGAGGTCACGTCGGAAGGTTTCGTGCCCGCGACCGCCAAAGTGCGCGCCGGGCTGCCCGTGAAGCTCATCGTCACGCGCAAGGTCGAGCGCACCTGCGCCACGGAGATCGTGATCTCCGAATACAAGATTCAGAAGCCGCTGCCCTTCGGGATTCCGGTCGAAGTGACCCTGACCCCGAAGAAGCCCGGCGCCGTCCGATTCGCCTGCGCCATGGACATGATCGCCGGGACCCTGATCGTCGAATAGCGGGCCACCTCGGCTCCTTTGGGGTCTAGCGAATGAACTCGACTCTCACCCGACCTCGCCGCGACCTGCGCGCGCCGGCCTTCGCGCTCGCCGCGGCCCTCCTCTCGATCGCCCCGGCAGCGCGAGCCGCGGCGCCCCCGGGCGCGGTCCGCTTCGATACCGATCCGCTGCTCGCCGCGCTCGTGCGCCAGGCGCTCGATCGCCGGCCCGAGCTCGCCCAGGCCCGCGCGCGCCTAGACGCCGAGCGCGAGCGCGTTCCGCAGGCGGGCGCCCTTCCCGACCCGGTCCTCACCCTGGGCATCCAGAACGACGGCTTCCGCGGCATCGAGATCGGCAAGATGGAGACGAGCTTCGTGCAGGTGATGGCCAGCCAGACCTTCCCGTGGTTCGGCAAGCTCGCGCTCCGAAGCGACCTCGCCTCGCTCGAGGTGCGCGCAACACAGGCGGACCTCGCCCGGGCCGAGCTGTCGCTGAAGGCCGAGGTCGAGCGCGGCTACCTCGACCTCCTCGTGGCGCGCGGCCAGCTCGGCCTCCTCGCCCGGCTCGAGGTGCTGTGGGCCCAAGCCGAAGACGAGGCGCGGACCCGCTACGAAACTGGAGAGGGCGCGCAGTCGGACATCCTGCGAGCGCAGCTGGAGCGCACGCGGCTGCGCCAGCGGCGGGTCGGCCTGGAGGCCGAGGAGCGCCGCCGGATCGCGGTGCTCGACCGCCTCAGCGGGCGCGACCTCGAGGCCCCGCTCGCCACCCCGCGCGAGGCGGTCGACCTGGCCGACCCGTCGCTCCCGGAGCTGGCCTTCGCCCTGGCCGACGCCGAGGCGCGCAGCCCCGAGCTTCAGAAGGCCCGGCTCGCCGCGGCGCAGGCCGAGCGCCGCGTCGCGGTCGCTCGCAAGGACGCCGTCCCCGACCCCACGGTGAGCCTGGGCATCATGCCTCGCGGAGGTCCCTTCGAGCCCATGTGGCTGGCGAGCGTCTCGCTCCCCTTGCCGGTCTGGTCCCTTCGAAAGCAGGCCCGCGCGGTCGCCGAGAGCCAGGCGCGCGAGCGCTCCGCGTCCAGCGGCCTCGCGGCGCTGCGCCACCTCTTGGAGCAGCGGCTTTTCGAGCGGCGGGCCCTGCTGGACGCCGCGCGCCAGACGAACGAGCTCTTCCGCAAGGGCCTCCTCGTGCAGTCCGAGGCGACCGTGACGAGCACGCTGGCCCAGTACCAGGTCGGCCGCCTCACCTTCGCGTCGGTGCTCGAGGCGCTCCAGGGCCTCGTATCCGATCAGAGCAGCTTCCTCGAGTCCATCGCGACCGCCCAGCGCCTCGCCATCGCCGAGCGCGAGCTGAGCCTCGACTCCGCCGACGGCCCCGCCTCCGGCGCCATGAGCGGCGGCCCCGTGCCCACCTCCAGCGGCGGCGCCGGCGACGGGTCGCCGTCGAGCGCCCCGTCCACTCCAGGCGAGAGCGCGGCCGGCTCCCCCATGCCGTCGCGAATGTAGCGCGCGCGAAGGACCCCTCCATGAACGACGACTCGACTCCATCCTCCGGCGGTCCCGCAGCGCCCCCGCGCTCGCGGGCCATAGCCCTCGCCCTCGCCGCCGCTCTGGCAGGAGCAGGCGTCGGCGGGGCCGCGGTCTTTCTTTGGCTGCGGCCGGCGCCCGCGGCCGGTCCGCCCACGGCGCCCGAGAAGCCGGCCGCGCCGAAGCCGCTCTACCAGTGCCCCATGCACCCGACCATCACCGCGGACCACCCGAGCGACTGCCCGATCTGCGGGATGAAGCTGGTGCCGGTCGCGGCGGCAGCCAACGCCAAGGCGCCCTCGGCCGATCGCACCATCAAGCTCTATCGCTCGCCCATGAACCCGAAGGTGACCTCGCCGGTCCCGAAGAAGGACGAAATGGGGATGGACTTCGTCCCGGTGTACGAGGACGAGGGCGCGGCCGCGCCGGTCCCGGGCCTCGCGACGGTGACCATCGACCCCGCGCGCCAGCAGCTCATTGGCCTGCAGACGGCGGCGGCGGCCGTGGGCCACTTGGGCGCGAGCTGGAGCACGGTGGGGCGGGTGCAGGTCGATCCGCGGCGGGTCCGAAAGATCAGCGTGAAGGTCGACGGCTACGTCGAGCGCGTCTTCGTCGACTTCGTCGGACAGCCGGTGACCCGCGGCGAGCCGCTCTTCTCGATGTACAGCCCCGCACTCCTCGCCGCGCAGAACGAATACCTGCTCGCGCTGAAGACCCGCGACGCCCTCGCCAAGGCCGGCGGCCTGGGCGACAGCGGCGACTCTCTGGTCGCATCCGCGAGGCGCCGCCTCGAGCTCTGGGACGTTCCGGGGCAGACCATCGACCAGCTGGAGAAGACGGGACAGCCACAGCGAAGCCTGACGCTCTATTCGCCTCTCTCGGGCGTCGTCACGGTAAAGAACATTGTCGAGGGCGCGCGCCTTTCGCCCGGCGAAGCGCCCTACGAGGTCACCGACCTGGGCGCGGTCTGGGTCATGGCCGACGCCTACGAGGCCGACCTCGCCCAGCTGCGCGTGGACATGCCGGCCACCTTCACGCTCAAGGCCTACCCGGGCCGCGCTTTCCACGGGCGAGTGGCATTCCTGGACCCGGTCTTCGACCCGAAGACGCGCACGCTCAAGGTGCACCTGCACTTCGCCAACCCCGCGGGCGAGCTCAAGCCGGAGATGTTCGGCGAGGTCGTGCTGCAGGCAGAGGAGCGGCAGGGGCTGACCATCCCGGCCGACGCGGTGGTCCGCTCCGGGGAGCTGGACGTCGTCTTCCTCGCGCTTCCGGGCGGCCGGTTCGAGCCGCGCGAGGTGAAGCTCGGCGCGAAGAGCGGCGACCGGGTGGAAGTGCAGAGCGGCCTCGCCGAGGGCGACCGCGTGGTGTCCCGCGCCAACTTCCTGGTGGACTCGGAGTCGCAGCTGCGCGCGTCGCTCTCGGCGCTCGGGAACAGGTGAGCCATGCTCCAGCGCATCATCCGCTTCTCGGCGCAGAACCGGGCGCTCGTCATCGTGGCGAGCCTGGGGGCGCTGGCGATCGCGCTCTGGTCCATGAAGAACATCCCCCTGGACGCGCTCCCCGACCTCTCGGACACCCAGGTCATCGTCTACAGCCGCTGGGACCGCAGCCCGGACCTCCTGGAGGACCAGGTCACCTATCCCATCATCGCCGCGCTGCTCGGCGCGCCGAAGGTGAAGGCCATCCGCGGTTATTCGGATTTCGGCTTTTCCTATGTTTACGTGATTTTCGAGGATGGCACGGATCCTTACTGGGCGCGCTCGCGGGTGCTCGAGTACCTCTCGAAGATCGGCGCGCAGCTGCCCCAAGGGGTGAAGACCGAGCTGGGGCCCGACGCGACGAGCCTGGGCTTGGGTGTTCCAGTACGCGCTGGTCGACCGCTCGGGCAAGCGCGGGAGCGACGAGCTGCGCAGCACCCAGGACTGGTTCGTGCGCTACGCGGTCCAGAGCGTGCCCGGCGTCTCCGAGGTGGCGACCGTGGGCGGGCAGGTCCGCCAGTACCAGGTGACGGTGAGCCCCACGGCGCTCGCGGCCTACAAGCTCCCGCTCGAGGCGGTGATCGAGGCCGTGCGCCGCGGCAACAACGACGTCGGCGGGCGGCTGGTGGAGCTCTCCGGGCGCGAGTACATGGTGCGCGGGCGCGGCTACGCCAGGTCGGTCGCCGACCTCGAGAAGCTGGTGCTCAAGTCCGAGAACGGCACGCCGGTGCAAATCAAAGACGTGGCCGCCGTCACCTTGGGCCCGGAGATGCGCCGGGGCATCGCCGACTACAACGGCGAGGGCGACGTCGTGGGCGGCATCGTGGTGATGCGCCAGGGCGAGAACGCCTTGAAGGTCATCGAGCGGGTGAAGGCGAAGCTCGAGGAGCTCAAGCCCTCGCTGCCGCAGGGCGTGGAGGTCGTCACCACCTACGACCGCTCGGACCTCATCGAGCGGGCCATCCACACCGTCGAGGACAAGCTCCTGGAGGAGATGCTCATCGTCTCGGTGATCATCCTCCTTTTCCTATGGCACATCCCGTCGGCGACCGTGCCCATCCTCACCATCCCGGCGAGCGTGGCGCTGGCCTTCATCCCCATGATGGCCCTGGGCCTCAACGCGAACCTCATGTCGCTCGCCGGCATCGCCATCTCCGTCGGCGTGCTGGTCGACGGAGCCATCGTGGAGGTGGAGAACGCCTACAACAAGATTTACTTATGGCAGGCCAGCGGGAAGAAGGGCGACTTCCACGCGGTCCGGCTCGAGGCGCTGCTGGAAGTGGGCCCTTCGGTGTTCTTCTCGCTGCTCGTCATCGCCGTGGCCTTCATGCCGGTCTTCACCCTGGTGGACCAGGAGGGGCGGCTCTTCCGGCCGCTCGCGTATTCCAAGAACCTGGCCATGGCCATCGCGGCGGGCCTCGCGGTCACGCTCGACCCCGCGCTGCGCATGTTGTTCGCGCGGGCCGAGCCCTTCCAGTTCCGGCCGCGGGCGCTCTCGTGGCTGGCGACGAAGCTCCTCGTGGGGAAGTACTACGCCGAGGAGCTCCACCCGGTCAGCCGGCTCATGCATCGGCTTTACGAAGGCCCGTGCCGCTTCGTCGTCCGCCACGCCAAAGCCACCGTCGCCGCGAGCCTGCTCCTCGTGGCGGCGACGGCGCCGGTGTATTTGAAGCTCGGCCAGGAGTTCATGCCGCCTTTGCGCGAAGGCTCGCTGCTCTACATGCCGTCGGCGGTGCAGCCGGGGATGTCGGTGGCCGAGGCGCAGAAGGCCCTTCAAATCCAGGACAAGATCCTGAAGACCTTCCCCGAGGTCCTGCGCGTCTTCGGCAAGGCCGGGCGCGCC
Organism: uncultured delta proteobacterium; assembly: GCA_963772225.1. Taxonomy (GTDB): domain Bacteria; phylum Myxococcota; class Myxococcia; order Myxococcales; family UBA5297; genus CAVYWD01. The sequence goes on from CAVYWD010000002.1 coordinate 1,369,788, forward strand.
GGCACCTCCACCGACCCCGCGCCGCTCTCCATGATGGAGACCACCCTTCTCCTCAAGCCCGAGGCCGAATGGCGCCAGAGGCCGCGCTGGTACTCGTCTTGGACCTGGGCGCCGGACTGGCTCAAGCGCATTTTGCGCGCCGGTTGGCGCGACCAGATCACCGAAGAAGCGCTGATCGAAGAGATGGACGCCGCGCTGCAGCTGCCGGGCATCAGCAACGCCTGGACCATGCCCATCAAAGGCCGGCTCGACATGCTCTCCACCGGCATTCGCACGCCCATCGGCATCAAGGTCAGCGGCGCCGACCTCTCGGTGATTCAGTCGGTCTCGCTTCAAATCGAAGCGGCGGTCCGCAAGGTCCCAGGCACGCGCAGCGCCTACGCTGAGCGCGTCGCCGGCGGCTATTTCCTCGACTTCGCGCTCGACCGCGACCAGCTCGCGCGCTACGGGCTCTCGGTCGACGACGCCAACACGATGGTGATGACCGCGGTCGGCGGCGACAACCAGACGACCACGGTGGAGGGCCGCGAGCGCTACGGCGTCAACGTCCGCTACGCGCGCGACTACCGCGACGACCTGGAAACGCTCCGGCGCGTGCTGCTGCCGCTGCCCAGCGGCCAAGGGCAGATTCCCATGTCGCAGATCGCCGACGTGCGGCTCGTCGAGGGGCCGTCGATGATCCGTGACGAGAATGGGCTCCTCTCCGGCTACACCTACGTCGACTTCGACACCTCGAAGGTGGACATCGGCGGGTACGTTGACCAAGCGAAGCGGGCGGTGGAGGCGGAGGTCAAGCTGCCCGCCGGCTATGCCATGAGCTGGAGCGGCCAGTACGAGAACATGCTGCGGGTGAAGGAGCGGCTGAAGGTCGTCATCCCGCTCACCTTGGCGCTGATCTTCGCGCTGCTCTACCTGAACACGAAATCGTCCTTCAAAGCGGCGCTGGTGATGCTCGCCGTCCCGTTCTCGCTCGTCGGCGCGGTCTGGCTCCTGTACGCGCTGGGCTACAACGTCTCCATCGCGGTCTGGGTCGGGATGATCGCGCTGATGGGGCTGGACGCCGAGACCGGCGTCTTCATGCTCCTGTTCCTGGACCTATCCTTCGAGGAGGCGAAGAAGGCGGGCCGGTTGCGGACGAAAGACGACCTCGTCGAGGCCATCATCCACGGCGCGGTCAAGCGCGTGCGGCCGAAGGCCATGACCGTCTTTGCGGCGTTCATGGGGCTCTTGCCCATCATGGTCTCCACCGGCACCGGGGCCGACGTCATGAAGCGCATCGCGGCGCCCATGGTCGGCGGGCTCGTCACCTCGTTCGCCCTGGAGCTGCTCGTGTACCCGGCCATCTACTTTCTGTGGAAGCGGCGGGAGGTGCCGGGGTGAGTCTCTATGATTTCGGCCCGCCGAGTCATGAATGGCCGGCGGGGCGGAAACGCTCCACCAGCGAGACCTCTCGGTCATTCGCAACCCCTCGACTTCGCGCTCGACCGCCCTTGACCGACCCAGCAGGCCGACGCTACAACCTTCCGGCCCGTCGTCTTCTCGACATTGCACTCTGCCCGGAGCCGCCCATGACCCAGTATTCGATCATCTACGCCGACCCGCCCTGGTCATACCGCGACAAGGCGCACGCCGGGCAGCGCGGAGTCACTTACAAGTACGGCCTGATGGATCTGGACCAGATTATGAAGCTGCCCGTGGCAGACCTCGCCGCCGAGAACTGCGCGCTGTTTCTGTGGGTCACACCGCCGCTCCTCCCCGACTGCATGCGCGTCGTTGGCGCCTGGGGCTTTTCTTACAAGACGGTGGGATTCACCTGGGTCAAGAAATGCTCGTTGCAAGAAGAGAAGTATTTCATGGGCATGGGCAGCTATACGCGCACCAACGCCGAGCTGTGCCTCTTGGGGCTCAAGGGCAAGCTTGCACGGGTGAACAAAGGCGTGCGCTCGCTCGTCGTCTCGCCCATTCGCGCGCACTCGCAGAAGCCCGACGAGGTCCGCGACCGCATCGCCCTGCTGTTCGGCGACGTGCCGCGCATCGAGCTCTTCGCGCGCCAGCGGACGCCGGGGTGGGACGCTTGGGGCAACGAAATCGAGAATGACGTAGAGCTCGCGGGCGAGCGCTTCATCGCGAGCGCGCCGCGGGCGAAGGCCGAGGCGTCGGGCCGGTCATAGAATCGAGCAGAGCCCTAAACCGGTCGAGCCGGACCCCATGAGGGTTGCCTTAGACTCCAGACCGACTCCAGACCCCAGGCTCCGGGTACTGCAGTTCCTTAAGGCCCGGGGTCTGAAGCCTGGGGTCTTTCGCAAGATTTCCTCGCGAAGGGACTATTCGCGCCGCGTCGCGCTGGCGATCTGCCAAACCCTTTTGGAAGGGTGAGCTCGGCACGACGGGCAACGAATCGTTTGCGCCGGCAGCACCGCCAGGGTCATTCACCTTCGTCCTTCTCCTCGCCCGACGGCCGCAGACGTCACGGGGCGGCGCGGCTCGGGGCGGTCTCCATGGGCTTGCCAATCGAAACCGGCGCGCCGTTCTCCCCAATGTAGAACACGACCAGCTTCGCCGGGGCCGCCCCCGCATTCACCCCGCGGTGCCACGTATTCACCACCTCGGCAAACGCGTCCCCCGCCTTGAAATCGTGCGCGGTCCCGGTTTCGAGCTCGACGCGCAGGGAGCCCTCCAATACGTAGGCGTAGTTGTTCACCGGGTGTTTGTGCCAGGCGGTCGCCGCGCCCGGGGCGACCTCTACGATGAGGGCTTGCACCTGGGGTTCGGTGGCGACCGGCGAGACGATGGGCGCCCCGTCCCAGGTCGTCCGGGTCTTCAGAATCTCCTTGCTCGCGACGCCGCGAGAGGCCGCCAGGGCGACGGCCGCGCCGAGGAGAACGTGAACGATCGATCGCATGTTGGCTCCTTAGTCATCGCTCCGAAATATCTGCTCCATCTCAACGTCCAATCCATCCCGGCTGGCGTCGTTGCTCGTCGGTGACATGCCCTCTGGCATGCGCCCTCCTCGCGCCTCGCCATCCTTTGCGCCTCGGACGTTGAGACCTGGAGCATCTATTTCTGCGCGATTCCTTACGTCAAAGGTCGCGTCAAAGGTCGCCCGGCGTCGTTTGCAAAAGCCTTTCAATCTCCCTGACCCGCGACTCGACCTCGGCCGTGGGGAGATAGATGCTCATCCTGGCCTTCAGCTCGGGCAGCGCGCCCAAGTAATCCGACGCCGTGGCGACCTCGGCTTCCCGGCAAGCCGAGACGGCCAGCGCCCGCCGCACCGTCGACGGCCCGATGTAGGCCGGAAGGCCCGTCGTGAGCGCGACGCGGTCGAAGAGGGACGGTTGCGCGCTCATGCGGCCTCGGCGATGACCACGCTGGTCGCGCCCGCGAGGCCCTGGTGCTCGAGGAACGCCCAGCCGGCGGCCCCGAGCCACGCCCGCGCGTCTTCGACGCTGTAGGTTTGCCCGTTCCCCGAGAGGATGAGGTAGGTGCCCGCGAGCAGGGCTCCGAACGCCGGCCGGGTGTGGGTCGCGTCCATCCACTGGTCGACAATCAGCAGGCGCGTTCCTTGGGCCACCGCCTCGCGGGTTCGGCTCAGCACGCGCCCGACCCGCTCGGCGTCGAAGAGGTGGACGAAGCCCGCCATGAGGACCGCGTCGTGCCCGCGGGGCAGCGGGTCAATCAACGCGTCGCCCTCGGCGATCTCCACGCGGCTCTTCAAAGGCTCCGACTCCAGGCGGCGCCGGGCCTGGGCGGCGCTCGCCGGGAGCTCGAACAACGTCGCGCTCAGGCCCGGGTGCCGGCCGAGGATGGGCAAGAGATACGAGCCGGTGCCGCCGCCCACGTCGAGGAGCCGCTGGTGGCGGCCAAAGTCGTATTTCTTGGCGAGCGCGACGGCGCCCGGCCGCGTCCACGCCTCGACCCCTTCGGAGAAGATGCGGGCGAAATCGGCGCTCGGTTGGCCGGGCCGCGCCGGCTGCCCGGAGCGAATGACGCTCTCCAGCTGCATCCACATGGGATAGATGAGCTGGTTGTAGAGCCGGAGCCCGGCCCTCACGTCCACCGACGACCTCCCGGCGAGAAAGGCCTGGGCCTCGGGCCCATTCTCGTATCGCCCGCCCCGAATTCTCAAATGGCCGAGCGCCGCGAGGCCGTTGGCGAGCACCTCCAGCGAATGCCTCGGCAGCCCGGTCGCCGCGGCGAGCTCGTCCAACGTGAGCGGGCCGCCGCCGAGCTTCTCGAAGACGCCGAGCTCCGCCCCGACGCAGAGGAGCTTCGTGGCCATGAAGGCGGCCCCGCCCTCGGCCAGGGAGTCGCTGTCGAGCTCCTCGGGCGGGTCCGGCAGCTGTGTCGTCATTGTGTCTCCGGGTCGTTGTATGGTTTACGACAGACGGGCCCGACAGCACCCGGGGGATCCTGCCTCTCGACGCCGGCGAGGCCAAGTCCCTGCGCGAGTCGGTTCAAAGTAACTTTCTCCTAGTGCGCGCTTGCCCGGGTGCCTGCGCCGCGAAGGTCGGCGCGCTTCGGGCCAGCGCAGGATGCCCTCCTCACGCCGCGCAGGTGTGCTCCCTCCCCTGACGCCTGGGCGCCCTGCCTGGATTGCGACGCTCGCCGCGCTCTCGGCCGTCACCGCCCTCTCCATCGACATGAGCCTGCCCGCGCAGCCGGCGCTGGCGCGCTCGCTCGGCATAGGTCCCGACGCCGCCCAGCTCACGCTCAGCCTGTTTCTCCTGGGCTACGCCGCGGGACAGCTCCTGGCCGGCGCGCTCTTTCGACTCCTGGGGCCGGCGCCCGGTCCTGCTCGCCGGGCTCTGCTGCTTCGCGGCCGCCGGGCTCGGGTGCAACCAGGCGATCAGCATCGGCTGCGCCGGCCTCCGGCTCGCGCAGGGCCTGAGCGCCGCCGCGGCGCCGCTCGTGGCGCGCGCCATGGTCCGCGACACGCAGCCCGCGTCGCAGGCGGCGCGCCAGCTCTCGACCATGGTGTCGGTGTTCGCGCTGGCGCCGACGGTGGCGCCCAGGATCGGCGCCGCGCTCCTCGCCTGGCTCGGCTGGCAGTTCGCCTAAACCGGCCGAGCAGGAACCAACGAGGGTTGCCTTAGGCTCCAGGCTCCAGACCCCAGGCTCCGGGTACTGCAGTTCCTGGGCCCGGGGTCTGAAGGTTGGAGGCTTTGCCAGCCTGCACGAGAGTTCGCGCCGAAGGGACTCTATCTCCGCCTCGCCGTTCATTCTCATGGAGGCTTACGGCGTTTCCGCCGGCCGGTACGGGCGCTCCTTCGCGCTCACCGCGCTCTCCCTCAGCGAAATCTCGCCGACGGCCCACGGCCCCCGCGCGGCGGGGCGTCGATCATGCCGTCTTGATGGACGCCGCCTGCTCCAGCCCCAGCTCGCGAATGGCGATCTCGCGCATCTTGTACTTCTGGACCTTGCCGGTCACGGTCATGGGGAACTCGGTCACGAACTTCCAATACTTCGGGATTTTATAGGTGGCGATCTGCCCGGCGCAGAAGGCGCGGAGCTGCTCGGCGGTGAGCTGGGAGCCGGCGCGCAGCCTCACCCAGGCCATGAGCTCCTCGCCGTACTTCGCGTCCGGCACGCCGATGACCTGCACGTCGGCGACCTCCGGCTTGTTGTAGAGGAACTCTTCCACCTCGCGCGGGTAGATGTTCTCGCCGCCGCGCAGCACCATGTCCTTGATGCGGCCGACGATGTTCACGTAGCCCTGGCCGTCCATGATCGCCAGGTCGCCGGTGTGCATCCAGCGCGCGGCGTCGATGGACTGCCGGGTCGAGGCGGCGTCATTCCAGTAGCCGAGCATCACCGAGTAGCCGCGGGTGCAGAGCTCGCCGGTGGTTCCTCGCGGCACGACGCGGCCGCTCGTCGGGTCGACGATCTTGATCTCCACGTGCGGGTGGACCGGCCCGACGGTGGCGACGCGCTTCTCGAGCGGGTCGTCGGTGCGGCTCTGCGTGGACACCGGCGAGGTCTCGGTCATGCCGTAGGCAGATCGTCACCTCCTTCATGTTCATGTCCTTCTGGACCCGCTTCATCACCTCGACCGGGCACGGCGAGCCGGCCATGATGCCGGTGCGCAGCGTCTTCAGGTCGTAGTGCGAGAACTCGGGGTGGTCGAGCTCGGCGATGAACATGGTCGGGACGCCGTAGGCCGACGTGCAGCGCTCCTCCTGGATGGTGCGCAGCACCCCCGCCGCCTCGAAGGCCTCGCCGGGGAAGACCATGCAGGCTCCGTGGGAGGTGGAGGCCAAGTTGCCCATCACCATGCCAAAGCAGTGGTAGAGCGGCACGGCGATGCACACCCGGTCCTGGTCCGTGTAGTGCAGCGTCTCGCCCACGAAGAAGCCGTTGTTCAGGATGTTGTGGTGCGACAGCGTCGCGCCCTTCGGAAAGCCAGTGGTCCCGCTGGTGTACTGGAGGTTGATGGGCTCGTCGCAGTCGAGGTCGTCCTCGCGCTTCTTGAGCTCCGACTCGCTCACGCGCTGAGCCTCCTGCGGCAAGGCGCCCCACTCGTCGTCGATGACGATGGTGTCTTTGTGCTCCGGGCAGCGCTCCTCCACCTCGCGGACGATCTGCGCGTAGTTCGCCTGGCGGAAGCCTCGGGCGATGACCAGGAGCGAGGTGCCCGACTGCTTGAGCACGTGCTCCAGCTCGTGGCTCCGGTAGGCGGGGTTGATGTTCACCAGGACGGCCCCCACGCGCGCGGCGGCGTACTGAAGCACCACCCACTCGAACCGGTTGGGAGACCAGATGCCGACTCGATCGCCCTTTTGAACCCCGCGGGCGAGGAGCGCCCTGCCGACCAGGGTGGTCTGCTCCCAGAACTGGCGGTAGGTGGCGCGATACCGCTGATACGGGACGACCAAGGCCTCGTGCTCCGGGACGCGTTCGACCGTGCGTCGCAGGTTCTCGCCGATGGTCTCGCCTAGGAGTGGAACGTCGCTGATCCCGTGGACGTACGATGGGCTCGACATGGTGGCTCCTTGTCGCAAGAGTGGACGGCCATCTTAGGGCCTAGGGCGCAGAAGATCCCCAACGGAATCGCGGCGTAGGCCGAGACTCGTTTGGCGCACCGCACCGCGCGGGTGACCGGGCGGCCGGGCGAGCTTCGGCGCCCCGCCGGCGCCCCACGGCGACCGCGCGGTCATTCTCACAGCACATACGCCATCGCACTCATTGTGAATTCTCGTTTCCGAGCCGCACGGGGCGCGACAAAGCCGTCTGAAAAGCACACCATCCGTGATACCTATTTGGGTCACAAACAATGCGCTTGCCTGCGCCAAAGATCTCGCGTAGCGTTTCGCGCGCAGATAATGCACATGTGGTCAGTGAAAGACCTACAGCTCCCTCGAAGAAGCGACATCCAAAGTTTGCGAAGCGAAAGACCTGCTCGCGAATGAGCTCGTGTCTATTCGCCGTCGCGGCAGGGAATTCCCTGTCGCGTGGCGGGAGACCAGCGCACGTCCGAGCTCGACTCGTCGAGGTATCAGGATGACCGAGGACGGCGGGCGCGATCTGCGCATCGCGAAAGGTGATTCTTTGCATTCGTCGCGGGAGAGCGGTGCCGCGCAAATGGATCGCCATTGTTTCCAATTGCGGCCGCTGCTGCTCGACGCGGCCCAAGCGCATCGCGACGGGCAAGTCCTCTATGAAAAGGACGGCGCCGTTCGGGTGAGCCACCCGGACTTCGGGCGAGCCGGTTACCCGGAGTGGCTGCGAATTCCGCCCGAGCGCCAATACCCGAGCATTCGGGCAACCTACGACGACCTCAACAAAGCGCTCTCGCGGCTCTCCAATTCGCCGCCCGTCGACGGCCAAAAGACGCTGCGCGCTTTGTACGAAGCCGAGCTGGAGCGCTACGAGACCCTGGTCTCGCAGGCGCTGGCCGACGGCCGCTGGGAGCCCGACTACGGCACCTATGTCGTCGACCCCTGCCGCGGCGACCTCTACCTCATCGCGCCCGAGCGCTGGCACCGGCTGGCCCTGGTGACGAGCAACGCCATGCTCCTGGCCGACCCGGAGCGGCGCCTCTCTTGGCGGGAGGTGCGCGAGCGGCTCGAGTCGACGGTCGTCGGCTTCGCGGGGGTCAGCGTCGGCGGAAACGTTTTGGAGGGCTGGCTGCGGGAGGCCCGGCCGCGGGAGGTGAAGCTCGCCGACCCGGACTGGGTCGAGCTGACGAACTTCAACCGCGGAGAGCGGATGAGCCTGCGCCACGCGGTGAAGAGCCGCGCCCATCGCGCCGACCCGCGCGACCCGTACGACGTGCCTCGAGTGCCCAAGGCCGAGTACATCGCCTATGAAGAGCTGCTGGTCGACCCATACGTCCGGTACCACGTCTACTCCGAGGGAATCACCCGCGACAACCTGGACGCATTCCTGCTCGGCGGCGACGGCGAGCCGCGCCTCGACGTCGTCGTCGAGGAGATGGACGACCCCGAGCTCAAGGTCCTTGTCCGGCAGAGAGCGCGCGCGCACGGCATCGACGTGATCATGCTCTCCGACTTCGGGCACCGGGCGCAGGCCCAGTGGAATCAGTTCCGCGCGAGCCCCGCCCAATCGCTCGGCCTCGGCGGCGGCGACGGCGAGCTCTCCGCCGCGCTGGCGGCAGCGCGCAGCGGCGCTCGAGAAAACTTTTACCGGTTCGTCGAGCGACTCTGCGGCGAGGGCTTCGCCGACGCCGCCTTCCTCGACTTCTGGGAGGGCCGGGGCGAGCAGCCCACCGCGAGCATTCCGCAGTCGGGCGCGACGGCCATGGCCTCCGGCGCCATCGGCGGCAAGGAGATCGCCTTTCATGTGCTCGGGCACGCGCGCCCGCGCCGCGCCATTTTCGACTTCTTGAAGCGGCGGGCCGAAGGGCCCGGCATCGGAGGCGAGCGGTGAGCGCTCGGCCGGTCGAGGCCGCCCGCGACCTCCGGCCGCTCGGCGAGGCTGACTTCGAGGCGCTCGGCGCCGGACCCGCGCCCTCGCGCCAGCAGCTCTCCCACTGGTGCCGCTTCGGGCTCCTCGCCCCGACCAGCCACAACACGGTGCCCCAGCGCTTTCGGGTCGCGGACGGCGGCGGGCTGGACGTCTTTCTCGACCGCGCCGCCGTGCTGCCCGCCTCCGATCCGACCGGCCGTCAGGCGGTGCTCAGCGCCGGATGCGCCGTGGGGCACGTCGCCCTGGCGGCGCGCTGCTGGGGCTACGGCGCCGGGCTCGCGGTCGACCCCGTCTCTGCCGAGGAGCTCCGCCCTGCGCCGGAGCGCCGCCTTGTCCGGCTCGCTCGCCTCTCGTTCTCGCGCCGCGGCGCCGCGGCCGACCCCGCCTTGCTCCAGTCCATGCTCGAGCGCCGCATGGTCCGCGCCGAGTACGACCGCTCTCCGCTCACCCGGGACCTGGCGGCGCGCCTCGCGGCCAGCGTGGCCGAGCGCCCCGGGCTCGACCTGCGCCTCCTGACCGACGCTCCGACGCTCCTGTTCCTGGGCAAGTTCCAGGAGGTGGCCGACACCACCGTCCTGAACCGCGAGACCTTCGCCCACGAGCTCGGGGCTTGGCTCTTGCCTAACGACTCCACTTCTCCTCTGGGAATGCGCGGCCGCGAATTCGGGCTCTCCGACGAGGTGGCGCTCCGGATCCACCGCGGGCTCCTCGGGCTCGCGCCGCTTCAGCCGAGCGAGGCCGCCTCCTTCGCCAAGGCGGGCGGGGTGTGGATGCGCAGCGCCTCCGCCGTCGCGGTCATCACCGCCGACCGCGACGACATGCCCCACTGGCTCGCCGCGGGCCAGGCCTTCAGCGACCTCGCGCTGCTGCTTCACCGGGAAGGCTACTGCCTCGCCATGCACGCGGGAGTGGTCGAGGTCGAGAGCGCCAGCCTGGCGCTGCGCAGCCGGCTGCGGACGGCGCGGCGGCCTTTGGCACTCTTTCGAATCGGCAGACCGCTGCGCCCGGAAGACGCGCGCCGGCCGCTCTCCTCGCGGCCGAGCCTCGACGCGATCTGGATGCACGACGAGCGACGCCCCTCCAGGAGAGAGCCTTGACGACCTCGATTGCGCCGGCGACCACGCGGCAGGAAATCCAGTCGTGCCGAGAGCTCGTCGCCCAGGTCTATGGCGAGGCCTACGGCGTCCAGTTCTCCGAAGGCCAATTCGACCTCCAGCGCAACGTCGAGGGCTGGCCCGACCGCTTTCTCATGGCGCGCGACGGCGTCGACCTGGCCGGCTGCCTCGGGTTGTATGAATCCGAGACCTACGTCGAGCGATTTGGCGGCGTGAGCGCCGAGGACCTGGAGCGTCACCTCACCGAGGCCGGCGTCCCTATCGTTGCCCGCCGCCCCTGTGTCGAGCTGACGCGGCTGACCACCCGAAAGGAGCTCCGCTCGCGGAGGACCGCTTGGCTCCTGGCGGGGGCCGGTCACTCCATCGCCTTCCTCGGTACGGTCTGCGGAAAGCCGCCGCTGGTCCTGACGTCGATGCGGCTCTCATTGTCGGAAGGCCTGATAGCCCCCCTCTCCATCCGCTACCGCACCCTCAAGCCGTTTCCCCTTTACCCCATCCACGACCGATATCGCGTCGCCGGCGACCCCATGGTCTGCCGCCTCAGCATCCCCGAAATCGACGTGCCGTCGCGCTGGCTCAATCTCCAGCTTCCCGCCGAATTGAGCTCCGCGGCCCTTCGCAAGCCTGCTCGGGAGGAACGCGCCTCGGTCAGCGCGGTCCCCGCCGCGCCCTGGAGTCCGCCCCGACTGAGCCCGGCGTGACCCGACCCCGTCCGTTCGAACCCATCGAGCGGGATTGTCCAGACCCACCCTTGTCATCGGCGGATGCTTCGGCCGGAAAATGGCGGAAGCCAAAGGCGTGGTATTCTCCCAGGGAGCTTTGCGCCGATCATTCCCAAGACCGGTTCCGCGTTTCTCGAAGCTCTTCGACGTGTATCGCGCTCTTCGAAGTCGCCTTCGCTGCCAACATCACTGCCCGGGTGGACCCATGCCGACAGCGCCCATGGAGAATGAGCATTTTTTGCGAACCGAGACCCAGGGGGTCTTCGTGGTGGTCTGGAAGAGGCCGCCCACGAGTAGAACGCTCGCCGAGGCCCTCGAGCCGCCGATTCGGCGGTTCAAGAGCTCGCCGAACGCCAGCCAGGCCTTCATCATCGTGTCCCTCGCAGGCGAGCCCATCTCGCACGAGGCAAACCGCGAGGCGGCTTTTCTGGCGAAGACCTACGCGAAGCAGTTCAAGGCACTGGCGGTCATCGAGCCGGCGGGGAAGCGCAGGGGCGTCGCCAACCGCGTCGCGCTCAGAATGATTCTAGCCACGGCTGGAGTGTTCGGATTCGGTCCGACCGTCGGATTCTTTCACGAGCCTCACGATGGCGCGGACTGGGTCGCCAACAAGCTCGCCGGCCTGAAGGCGCCCGTCGACGCCAACGCCCTCCGGTCGGCCCTCGACGAGCTGATCGCGCGCGCTTCCCCGCTCGGAGAGGGTCAGCGCCCCCTCCGCCCCGGGCAGCCCGAGTCGCGGCACACCGCGTAAGGAATCGCGCAGAAATAGATGCTCCCTATCTCAAGGTCCGAGGCGCAAAGGATGGCGAGGCGCGAGGAGGGCGCATGCCAGAGGGCATGTCACCGACGAGCAACGACGCCAGCCGGGATGGATCGGACGTTGAGATGGAGCAGACATTTCGGAGCGATGACTAAGGCGACGATTCACCCGCGCGGCACCGCCTGGAGATTCTCGAAGCGGTGCCGCCGAAAGCGCCGGCGCTATTTGCTCGGATCGTACCCGGTCGCCTTGTAGACCTCGCTCACCAGGTCCGCGCCAATCCGCCCGGCATGCTCCTTGTGCGCCTTGTCCATGGTCGTCTTCCAGAGCGTGCGCTCCTGCGGCGTGAGCGAGATGAGCTCGCACCTTCCGGAGCGCTTCACGGCCGCCAGCGCGTCTTCGTTCTCCCTCTGGGCGGTCTCGTTGGCGTACGCGGTGGCGGCCTTCAACGCGCCCTCGAGCTGGCCGCGGATGTCCCGGGGCAGGCTGTCCCAGAACCTCTTGTTCACGATGACCGCATAGCCGAGGTATCCGTGCTTGGACACGGTCACGGACTTCTGCACCTCGAACATCTTTTGCGTGTAGAGGTTCGAAGGCGGGTTCTCCGTGCCGTCCACCACGCCGCTCTGCAAGGCCTGGTACACCTCGGAGAACGCCATGACCTGGGGAATGGCCCCCATGGAGCGCATTTGGGAATCGAGCACCTTGGAAGACTGGATGCGCATCTTGAGGCCTTTGAAATCGGCGGGGGTCCTCAGCGGTTTGTTGGCGCTCATGACCTTGAATCCATTGTCCCAATATGCGAGGCCCAGAATTCCCCGGGGCTCGAGCTTGCTGAAGAGCTTCTGGCCGAGCGGGCCCTGCGTGATCTTGTGAAGCGCCGCCTCGTCGTCGAAGACGAACGGGAGGTCGAACAGCTCGAACTCCTTCACGCCCAGCGGCGCGAACTTGGCGAGCGACGGCGCCAGCATCTGCACCGCCCCCAGCTGAAGGGCCTCGAGCTCCTCCCTGTCTTTGTAGAGCTGGCTGTTGGGGTAGACCTCGACCTTGACGCGACCTTGGGTCGCCTCCTCCGCGAGCTGCTTGAAGCGGAGCGCGGCGCGTCCCTTCGGGGCGTCGGCGGCGACCACGTGGCTGAACTTGATGACGATGGGCTCGGGGTCGGCCCAGGAATCCGTCGGGAGGATCAGCGCCCATGCGCCGAAGGCCAAGAATCGGGTGAGCTTCATTCGCTTCCTCCATGTCATCTTACAGAGCTCGGCTCCTGCTGAGGCTGGACCCTCGGCACGCGGATGAGCCGCAAAGCGACCGCGAGCGCGGCGGTGAGGAGCAGGCCCACGAAGAGGCCGAGGCCGTTCCAGCCGGCGCGGTGCCAGAACAGGCCGCCGGCCGTGCCGGCGATGCTCGACCCCAGGTAATAGCTGAGCAAGTAGAGCGAGGAGGCCTGGCCCTTGGCGCGCTGCGCCCGGCGGCCGACCCAGCTGCTCGCCACCGAGTGCGCGCCGAAGAAGCCGAAGGCGAAGACGAGCATGCCGAAGAGGACGGCCCAGAGGGGCGTCAGCAGCGTGACGCAAAGGCCGGCGAGCATCGCGGCGATCACCGCCCAGAAGACGCGCCGACGCCCCAGCTGGTCCGCCAGCGCGCCCACGCGCGCCGAGCTGTAGATGCCGGAGAGGTAGACGGCGGAGATGAGCCCGACGCCGGCTTGGCTGAGGTGATAGGGCGCCCCGAGCAGCCGGTAGGCGATGTAGTTGAACACCGCCACGAACGACCCCATGAGCAGAAAGCCCTCGAGGAAGAGCCACGGAAGACCGGGGTCCTTCAGGTGCAGCGCGAGCCCTTCCGCCAAGGACGAGAGCCGCAGCGGCGCAGGGCGGAAGTGGCGCGAGGGCGGCGCCAGGGCCCAGAACGCCGCGGCGGCGGCGAGCGAGAGCGCCCCCATGGCCAAAAGGGCCGCGCGCCAGGAGACAAAGTCGACCAGCACGCCGGCGATGAGGCGGCCGCCCATGCCCCCCACCGCCGTGCCCGCGATGTAGAGGCCCATGGACCAACCCCAGGACGCGCGGGTGGATCTCCTCGCTCAGGTACGTCAGCGCCACGGCCACGACCCCGCTGAGGCACAGGCCGATCAGCGCTCGCATGGCCAAGAGGCCGCGCCAGCTGGGCATGGCCGCGCTGCCCAGGGTGCACAGGCTCGCGCCGAAGAGGGCCGCGCCCATGATGGGCTTGCGGCCCACGGCATCGGAGATGGGCCCGGTGAAAACCAACCCCAAGGCCAGGACGGCGGTCGACGTCGAGAGCACCAGGCTGCTCTGCGCGGCGGTCACCCCGAAGGCCCTGGAGAGCATGGGCATCATCGGCTGCACGCAGTAGAGCACCGCGAACGTCGAAAACCCCGCGGCGACGAGCGCGGCGGCGGCCCGGGAAAACTCGCGCGTGCCCCGCTCGAGGTAGGGCGCCGCCCCCTCGGCGCAGGGCGTGCCGCCGCCAATCTCGCCCTCGAGAAATTCTTCGAGCCTGGGAGGTCGGGCTTGCCGGGTAGGGGTTTCGCGGCCGCTCATCGGGGATGCCGGGCCGGCGCGCTCCGAAGCGCCGCCGGGCGGAGACGGCCATCTTCGCACGGCGTTGCGCGGGCGGGGACGAGAATCGAACAAGCGTTCCCCGCCGCCGGAAATCAGTGGACGAGCCCCGCCCAGAGCCCGGTGACCGCGAACGTCTCCTCGACGCCCAGGCCCTGGGGGCCGTCGGCGAGAGAGGCGACCTTCAGACCCTGGCTCGACTTGACCAGGGCGTAAACCTTGCCCCTCGAGGCGACGACGTCCAGGCACAGCCCGTCGACGTCGACGAACAGCGGCCGGGTCTTCTGGCTGAACGCGCGGGGATACACCAGGGCGCCGCGCTCGCCCGCGCAGACCACCAGCATGCCGCCCACGGCGGCGAGGCCATGCCAGGCTGGCCGGGGCGAGTCCTGCGCTGGGTCCCCTTCGCCTGCCTCCGCGAATTCCTGCGCGACCGCCGGAGCGCCGCGAGGGCGCGCCTGAGCGAGGCTCGCAAGCGCGACGCGCCGCAGAGACCGGCCCCGGCCCTGGGCGCCGTCGTGCTCGGCCATGAGCAAGAGCTCAGCGCCCAGGAGCGCCGCAGTCGAATACCGGCCCTCCACCGGCGGAAGGGCGAGCCGCTGCTCTAGGTGGGGAATGGCGTTGCCGCGAAGCAGGAACGCGTCGGCGAAGAACTGCGGGCCGCCGCCTTCGATGGCGAAGAGCTGGTCCCCCTCGGACGCGATGAGCGTTCGGCCGCCGTTTGCCGACGGGCGCGGCGAGCGTTGGAGGACCTCCAGCTTGGGATCCGCCGCCGCGAAGTCCACCATTCCCAGAAGCCCGCGCCCGCCGATGAAAGCCCGCCTGCCGACCAGGGCCAGCGAGGCCACCGGAAAGTCGCCGAGCGGGACGTCCTTGGCCCCGAGCGCGTAGGGCCGGACGAGCCGGTGAAGCGTAGGTCCCCGGCCGGCGGGCAACGAGGTGACCACGACCAGCTCGCGGCCGCTCCGCGCGGCGAGCTCGGCGCCGTCGCCGGCCAGATACAATCCGAGCAGCTGGACGGACGTGCGCTGGCGAAAGCGGCCCGCGGCAATCTCGAGCTGCGCGAAGCGCGAAACCCGGATCCCGGGGTCGAACGCCCTGAGGAAAAGCCCGGCCTCGAGCCCCTCGGCCGCCGCGCCCTCCTGCGAGGCGTCGGCGCCCGCGCAATCGTCCGCCAGCGGCTCCCCGCGCTCGCCCGCCCGCTCCGTGCAGCTCGCGGCGAGCCTCGCCAGGGCCGCGAGAGCGAGCCCGGCGGCCAGGCGATGGGCGCGCGAAAAAGGCCGCAAAGCCTGGCGGCCCGTCAGAAGTACGCCGAGAGCTGGTGGTAGATCTTCTCCACGTCCGCCACGTCGCCCTTGACCATCACGGCGTTGGACCGCTCGCTCATTTCGCGCAAGAGGTCCTCGTCGGGCTTCTTGCCGAACCCGATGGTGAACACGCGCGTCCCTTTGGTGTCCTCGGCCTTCGGGAGCTCGGCGATGAGCTGCTCGCGTCGCACCTGGGAGCTGCTGTCCTTGCCGTTGGTGAGCACCACGATGCCGTAGAGGCGGTCCTCGTCCTTCCTCTTCCGGGCCTGCTCAATCTCCTGGAGCGCGGTGTAGACCGCGTCATAGAGCTTGGTCGTGCCGTCCGGGCTCACCTCGTTCACTTTCTCGATGAGCTCTCGCTGGACGTCGCGGATTTTGCCCGGCTTGCCTTGGGGGCTCACGTACGCGTTGAAGGTGATGACGCGGGCCACGTCGTCGGGCTCCATGCTCTTGAGGAACGCCGCGGTGCCGCGCTTGGCGGCGTCCATGGCGGCCTCGTCCATCCAGCCCGAGGAGTCGAGCAGCAGCCAGACCGCGGCCTTCTTCTTCACCGAGTGCCAGAGCTTGTTCGCGCCGGTGAAGAGCTCATCGCTGAGGTAGGCGAGCTCGTGGCGGGGGGCGTCGGGCTCCACGCCATGCTCTTTGTCGAAAGGCGCCGTGAGCGGCACGTCCGCCAGCGCGGGCCTGAAGCCGTAGCTCGGCGCCTTGGCCTGCTGCTCGCGCGAGGTCAGGAAGTCGAGGAAGCGCCGGGCGCCCTGGCGCTGCTCCGGCGTCACCCAGCTCGCGTTGACGATGCCCACCGGGTGCGTCTCCCAGAACGTGCCTTCCTTCGGATAGAGGGCGACCACCTTGTGGAGCTTGAACTTGTACTTGTCGTTGGCCTTCACGACGGACGACTCGTAGACCGTCACCGCCGAGAGGTACGACGGCCCGCGGGTGCACAGCTTCTCGGTGAGCCAGCTCGAGCTCTCGCCGTAGTGGACGATGGAGCGCTCCAGGGCGCTCACCGCGTTGACGACGGTCGGCCGCTTCAGGTCCTCCCAGGTGAGGCCGGAGGTCTTTCCCGCCGCGGCGTAGATGAGGCTCACGAAGGAGAGCATGGCGGAGTTGGAGTAGTCCGGGTGCGAGTGCGCGAAGCGGAACGCGCCCCACTCCGGGTGCCCGTAGGCCGCCCAGCCCCTGGGGTTGAGCGCGACCTTCTGGAGGTCGGCCCAGCCGATGGGCTTGTCGGGCCAGCCCAGGGCGCGCGCCATGGGCTCCCAGGTGGCGATGACCAGCGCGATGCGCACGGTGTCGCGCACGTCGGACAGGAACGGCTTGTGCTCCCGCTGCTCCCAGTCGGCGTCGATGAGGTCGACCCAGCTGCGGCCGGCCGGGCCCCAGAGCGTCGGCTTCTCCTTGCCGGCGAGGATGGCCATGCGGCTCTCGCCACCGCGGATGTGCTTGGTCTTGACGACGACCGCCTTGCCGCCGACCTGCACCTTCTTGGCGTTGAAGGCCTTGACGACGTCCTCGACCCACTCCTTCTTGCCGTCGGACGACTCGAAGAGGACCTCGACGGTCGACGGGGCGGCCTTCGTCGCCGATTTGTCGTCGGCCTTGCCGGCGGGTTGCAGCTGCATCGACGCCGCGGGCGCCGGCGCTTCGCCGGAGGGGCCGAAGATCAAGAAGAGCGCGGCGCCCGCGATGGCTGCCGCGATCACGGCCAAGAGCACGTAGCCGAGCTTGCCCATGAGGATCCTCCGGTCGACAGGACCTGGGAAGTCGCCGAGTAGGATCGTCCTGAAAACCACGTTTCATCTGCTGCCGCAAGGGCTCTCGCGCAGCGCAGCGGGCTCGCCTGGTTTGCGCCATTCGCAAGGGGCACCTTCGGCTTTCTATGAAGGTGCCGCGGCGAGGGCTGCTTCAGTGCGCCCAGCGGGTGAGGATTGGGCGCTCGAGAGGGAGGGAAGGGAAGCCGGGTTCGGGTTCGGGGTCGGGTTCGTTCGCGGGGACGGGTTTGGGGGACGGGGACGGCGGCGGCGGGGCACGGGCGGTCCTTCTGGGAGCGCTTGGACCTTTGGGCATGTCGGGGTCACCCCAAGCGGATTCGGCTCGCTGACCACAGAGCCCTTCTGGGAGCGCTTGGACCTTTGGGCATGTCGGGAGGGCTGCCTCGGAACGCAGTGCCGGCGCGCAAAGGCGTCACGCGCCTCGATTCGGCAGCATCTGCCGACCGTGTCCCGTGCTCCGAAAAACCGTGTTCCGTGCCCGTCCCCGTCCCCGTCCCCGCGAACGAACCCGAACCCGAACCCGGCTATCCCTCCCCTTCCCTTCCCTGCGCCCAATCCGCCCAACGCCCCTCATCCCGACTCGTTCTCCAGCCCTTCCACAGACGGATTCGTCCAGCCGCGCCACCTCGCGCGCAAGACGGTGATTCTGGCCTCACGAGCGCCTCATCGAGATCAACAGGCGCTCCCCTGCCGGTCCGCCGCGAAGAAACCCCTGCCCTCCGCCGACTCCGAGTCAGGGGGAAGCCGGGCTCCAGGCGAATGAGCGATACCGCGCGCCCGAACCATCCTCGAGAATCTCGAGACCGAGCGCCGACAGCTCCGGCGGCGCCCACTCGTAGGCTCCGAGGTCAGGCCGGTGCCGCACGGATTGCTCAGACAGCCTTCCCGCGAAGCCCCGGCCCGTCAGCGCGCGACCTCCCTGCGCACCACGCCCTCGGCGCAGGCCGGCTGGTCAATGCCCAGCTGGCTCGCGAAGGTCATGGCGAAGTCCGCCGGGTCCGCGCGCTCCGAATTGACTCCGGGCTTGATGGCGCCGCCCCAGAAGATCATGGGGACATGCGTGTCGTACCGGTACGGCAATCCGTGGGTCGACCCGGCGGCGGCGTCGCCGTACTTTCCCCAGAAGTAGAAAGGCCTCGTCACCAGGACGACGTCGCCCGAGCGCTCGGGGAAGAACGAGAGCTGGACGGCTCGCCCGAGGGCGGTGTTGTCCACCGCGCCCAGCTGGAGGCGGGCGCGGGTGTAGTAGGTGAGGAACCCGGGGATCTTCATGACCGCGCGCCCCGCGGCGTCCTGCACCGCGGCCGGGTCGAGCTTCCTCGCGGCGATGAGCTCCTCGTTCAGGTAGACGTTCGGGTCCTCCAGCGCGCTCACCCACTCGCCGGCGCCGAAGCGCGCCGCGAGCTCGGCGTTGATGGCGTCCTTGATGGCCGGCTTCTTGATGCGCCCCGCGGGGATCTTGAGGCTCGCCATGAGCTCGGGCGCGGGGGTGGAGCCGTGGTCCGCGGTGAACCCGACGAGGAGGTTCTGCTTCCCGCCGACGGACTTCTCCAGGTAGCTCAGGAGGTCGCCCACGGCCCGGTCGACCCGTACCACCATGTCCTGCTGCTCCTGGCTGTCGGGGCCGAAGGCGTGGCCCGTGTAGTCGAACGACGAGAAGGTCACGAGGAGCATGTCGGTGACGTCGCGCTTGCCCAGCCCCTCGGCCGCGACGGCGGCCTTGGCGAACTCCACCGTGTACTCCAGGCCGAAGGGCGACGCGGTGAAAGCGGAGTAGAACGCCGGCCCCGGCTTGTCGAGCTTGCCGTCCACTCGGTGCGGGAAGACCCGGCCCAGGCCTTTGGCGTCGTCCTCCCAGGGCGCGTCGTCGGCGCCTTGGTACGCTGCGGCGGGCAGCGCGCGCTCCCAGGACCTTCCGAAGTAGGCGTCGGCCAGCTTCCTCTGGTTAAACTGCTTCACCCAGTCCGGGAGCTCGGCGGCGTAGAAGGTGGACGTGGTCATCTTGCCGGTCGCCTCGCTGAACCAGTAGGTGGCGCCCAGCCGGCCTCCCAGCGGCACCGCGCCCCGGTCCTTGAGCCCCAGCGCGACGACCTTGGCGCGCAAGCCCGTGCCCAGCCGCAGGCGGTCGCCCACCGTCTCGCAGAGCATGTTGGCAGGCGACGGCTCGTCGTCGGCGTCGGTCGGGGCCTCGAGGATGGGGTGCGCCGGGTCGGAGAAGACCATCACGGCCTTCTTGGCCGAGCAATCGTAGAACCGGTTCGCGACGATGCCGTTCAGGTGCGCGTACGAGCCCGAGGCGATGGTCGCGTGGCCCGGGCCGGTGTAAGTGTTCTGGTGCGCGTAATAGGTCTCTGGGAACACCGCGCCCTCCGCCAGGAGGCGCCCGAGCCCTTCGCGGCCAAAGTTGCGCCGCATGCGCTGCATTCCCTCGTAGGCGAATTGGTCGACGACGATCACCACCGCGAGCTTGGGCGGGGCGGCGGCGGCGAGCGCCGGGACGAGCGCGACCGCGGCGGCGAGGGCAAAAGGACGCATGGGCGGAACCTCGGTGGCGTTGCTCCTGGAACAGGGAGGGAGGCTCCCACGGGCGCCGGGCGAGGTTGCCCCGGCGCTGCCCATAGAGCAAGGGCCGCAGCCCTTTTGAGGAGCTGCGGCCCTTGATTTTCGGAGTGAGCGCGGAAGGAATCGAACCTTCAACCTATGGATTAAGAGTCCATTGCTCTGCCAATTGAGCTACGCGCCCGGCAGAAGGAGGCGGGTTCTAGCGGAACGGGCGAAGCGCTGTCAACCATTTTTCTCACGCCCCTTCGCGTCTGCCCCGGCAGTCGACCGGCGGCCAGCTCTGTTCGTCAGCCGGCCAGCACCTCCAGCAGCGAGGCCGGCGAGTCGAAGCAGCGCTCGGCGCCCGCGGCCATCAGGTCCGCCCTCGAGTGGACGCCCCAGCTCACGGCGTACGCCGCGACCCCGGCGGCCGCCGCCATCTCCATGTCGAAGCGGCTGTCGCCCACGTAGACCGCGCGCTCGGGCGCACAGCCGTGGTGCGCCAGAATCCGCTGGAGCGATTCCGGGTGCGGCTTGGGCGACGCCACGTTCTCCGGCGTCACCACCGGCTCGAACCAGCGCTCCCAGCCCAAGTATCCCAGCACCCGCCGGACGCCGCGCTCGCTCTTGCTCGTGGCGATGGCCAGCCTCGAGCGCCCCGCGAGCGCTTGGAGGAGCTCGGGGATGCCGGGGAAGGGCCCGCCCATCTCGGCGTCGGTGAGCTCGGTGTAGAACGAGCGATAGAGCTCCACCCCTGCCTCGACCTCCCCGCGCCGCTCGGGAGGCAAGATGCGGTGGAGCTGCTCGGCCAGCGGGAGCCCTATCAGCTCCCGCCACTTCGCGAGCGCTTCGGGCCCGAGCCCCAGCCGCGCCGCCGTGCGCGCGATGCTGCGGACGATTCCGGGTTCGGAGTCGACCAGTGTCCCGTCGAAGTCGAAGGCGACCAGCGGCCAGTGCATCGCGCTCCTCAAAGCGCCGAGGGCCGGCGCGCGCGCACCTTACAACGAGCTTCGCCCCCGGATCGAAACTTGCTGTAGGCAACCCGCGCCGACTTCGAGCCCCGGGCTCAGAGCCGGCACGGACCTTAAGGACCAGCGATGCCAAGCGGACATTCCAGGGCGGAGCCCCGAGCCCGCGAAGGCGCCCGCCGCAGTGAAACCATGGCGCTTCCGAGCGGCCCAGCGCCGCGCCGCGCCATGCCGCTTCGGGCGCCGAATGCCTTCGCCCCCGCGCGAAGGCCGGCGCGCGGGTGCGAAAGCCTCTGCGCACGCCCGAGGCCCATGGAACCGTTTCTCGCCGACGCGCATCGAATCGCGCGCCGCAGAGGCTTGGCATTGCCGCGCTGCGCTACCGCGCAGCGGCATTCGAAGCGAGCGCTGCGGAGCTGAGCAAGAGGAACCCGGGCCCGACATCGAAGTTTTCCAGAAGGGCCGTTCCCGTCTTTGCGGGGTGACTCAGGCCCAGCCGTTCGGCTAGAACGGCGCGCCGTTTCCGATTCTTAGGAGAGTGCTGAAAATGTTCGAGAACGATATTGCGCGCGAGCTCAACGACCCGTCGCTCTCGGACAGCCCTCGCGAGCGGCCGCCGCGGCCCGTCGCGGGCAGTGCGGGCGCGAGCGCCGGCCGGCCTATCGCCGACGCGCGGGCGGCGCTGCGCGAGCTCGACCGCGTGCTCTACGTGGCTCGCAGCGCGGGCGGCCCGTCACTGGTCGAGCGCGTGCCCTGGCCCAAGGACCTCCTCGGCGTGGTGCCGGCGCTTTCGCCGACGGAGCTGGGCGCGCGCAGCTTTCGCGAGGCCCACGGCCTGCGCTTCGCCTGCACCGCAGGCGCGATGGCTGGCGGCATCGCCTCGGTGGACCTGGTCGCCGCCATGGCGCGCGCGGGGATGCTCGGGTTCTTCGGCGCCGGCGGGCTGCCCCTGCCTCAGGTCGAAGAGGCCGTCCTCGAGCTGAAGCGCCAGCTGGGACCCGACGCGCCCTACGGTTTCAACCTGCTGCACAACCCCTACGACTCCAAGGCCGAGCTGGACGTCGTGAACCTCTACCTGCGACACGAGGTGCGCCGGGTCGACGCCGCGGCGTTCATGGACCTGACGCCGGCCATCGTGCTGTACCGCGCGCGCGGCCTGAAGCGCCGGGCGGACGGGAGCATCGAGAGCCCGAACCACGTCTTCGCCAAGGTCAGCCGGCCGGAGGTGGCCGAGCGCTTCCTCTCGCCCGCGCCGGAGCTGCTGCTGCGCGAGCTGGTGGGCGCGGGGCTGTTGACGCAGGACGAGGCCGCGCTCGCCGCGCTCATCCCCGTGGCCGAGGACCTCACCGCAGAGGCCGACAGCGGCGGCCACACCGACCAGCGCCCGCTTTCCGTGCTCCTGCCCATGATGCAGCAGCACCGCGCCGAGGCGATGGAGCGCCACGGCTACGCCGAGCAAGGCATCTCCATCCACATTGGGGCCGCGGGCGGCATCGGCGAGCCCACCGCGCTCCACGCCGCGCTCGCGCTCGGCGCGGACTACCTGATGACCGGCTCCATCAACCAGAGCTGCCGCGAGGCGGGCACCTCGGACGCCGTGCGGCGGATGCTCGCCGCCGCCGACATGGCCGACGTGATGATCGCCCCGGCGCCGGACATGTTCGAGCTGGGCGCCAAGGTGCAGGTGCTCAAGCGCGGCACCGCCTACGGCCTGCGCGCCCAGAAGCTCTACGAGCTGTGGAAGAACTACCCGTCCTTCGAGGCCATGCCCGCCGCCGAGCGCGAGAAGGTGGAGCTGCAGATCCTGCGGCGGCCCTTCGCCGAGGTCTGGGCGGAGACCGAGCGCTACTGGCAAGCGAGGGACTCGCGCGAGGCCGACAAGGGCCGGTCCGATGGGCGCCACCGCATGGCGCTCTGCTTCCGCTGGTACCTGGGCATGTCCTCGCGCTGGGCGCGCATGGGCGAGGAGGCGCGGCGGCTTGACTTCCAGATCTGGTGCGGCCCGTCCATGGGCGCCTTCAACCGCTGGGTCCGCGGGAGCTGGCTCGAGCCGGTGGAGGCGCGCGAGGTGCCGCTCGTCGCCCTGGCGCTCTTGCAAGGCGCGGCCGCCCTGGGCCGCAGGGAGAATCGCCGCTCGCGCGGGCGTCGAGAAGCTGCCGTCCCTGGTCGAGATGGGCCGGCCGGCCGCGCGCGCGGAGCTGCTCGCCGCGCTTCAGCCGCCGCGGGCCGCAGGGGTCGCCGTGCTGTCGCGCAGCCCCAACGGCGCGCGCCGCGAGCACTGACCCGGCGCGGGCTCATAGCGTAGGAATCGGCCGAGGCCGAAGGTCAGCGCTTCGACTTCTTCTTCGCGGCCTTCTTTTCCTTCTTCGAGGCGGCCTTCTTTTCGGCCTTCTTGGGCGCCGCCTTCTTGGCCGCGGGCTTCAGTGCCTTTGCCTTCTTTGCCGGAGCCTTCGCGGCCGGGGCCTTCCTGGCGAGCTTCCTCGCCGCGGCCTTCGGAGCCGGCTTCGCTTTCTTTCCAGCCTTGGCGGCCGCGGCCTTCTTGGGCGCCGCCTTCTTCCCGCTCGCCTTTTTGGCCAGTGATTTCTTCGGCGCGGCCTTCTCCGGCTTCGGCGCGGCGGACTTCTTGGCTCCCTTGGGCGCCTTCGCAGGCGCCGCTGCCTCGACGGCCTTCGTCTCGGCCTTCACCGAACGGAGCGGGGTTTCGGCGGCGGGCGCAGCAGAGGCGTCGTCTCCACTTTTGGGCGCCGCGGATGGCGCGGCCTTGCCCGTCCCCGCGCCGCGGGGGATGGAGGTCGGCTTGCCCCCAGGCACGAGCGTGGGCCGAGCGGCGAGGAGCCCGCTGGCCTTGGCGGCGGCCGCGCGGGCGGCCGAGGCGGCGACGCGCCCCGTGTGCTTCAAGGCGGCGGGCGGCTGGATCCGCCGAATGACGAGCGGGCCGGCGCGGCTCGATCGCCGGGCGATGTGGCCCTCCTGCTCGAGGTGCTTGAGCACCTGCATCACGCACTCCTCGACCGGCTGCTCGGCCGTGCGGCAGACCACCTCGGCGCGCTCGGGCGCCTCGTAGGGGCCATTCACGCCCGCGACATTCTGGAGCTCGCCCCGGCGCGCCCTGGCGTAGGTGCCTTTGGCGTCGCGCTTCTCGGCGACCTCCACGGGCGCGTCGCAATAGACCTCGACGAACCGCTCGACCGACGCGCGCTGCTCGTCGCGCACCATGCGCTTGGCGCTGACCGCCGCCACCACCGCCGCGACGCCGATGCGCGAGAGCTTCTGCGCCACGAAGCCCAGTCGCCGCTCGGCCGCGTCGGGACCTGCAGTCGAGTCGTCGGTGGCTGGGCCCAGGTGCGCGCGGGCGTCGTCGAGGTCGAGGAGCTCGACCTTCGGGAACCGCTCGCGCAGGTTCAGGGCCAGGGTCGCCGCCAGCGTCGTCTTGCCGGAGGCGGGCACGCCGGTGAACCAGACGACGAACCCGGCGGCGTTTTTGGGGTTCCGGGAAGCGTTTTGGATCGGGGCCATCGGGCGCACCTCGAGAAGTGGAAGTTGCGCAATCTTGCACAGTTGCGAGCCGCTGCCCAGCGTCATGCGCCGGCTTTGCGCCCCGGGCCGCCCGCCGGTGAACGATTCTTCGGCCGATGCGACGCTGCCGAGTGGGAGGGAGCCAGCCCGTGCCCGCTCGATCGACCTGAGGGCCTGCATGGTAACCTTCGCCGCGATCGTCGGAGGGCGCATGGAAACCTCGACCTCGACCGCCCGGTGCCCGCGCCATCCCGAGAATAGCGCGAGCGGCGCCTGCGAGCGGTGCGGGACTTTCTTCTGCGAGCTCGACCAGCGAGAGGTCTCCGGCAGGGTCTATTGCCAGTCCTGCGCCGCGCTGGCGGACGTCGATTACCTCGAGGCCTTTCGGAAGAAGTATTGGGGTAAGCGGGACGCCTGGGCGTGGCTGCTGGGCGCCGGGGGCGCCCTGAACGCGGTGACGGCCGCCTTCTCGGCCGCCTCGGGCCAGGTCGGGGCGGCCGCCGTCCAGGTGGCGGCCGCCGCTCTGGGAATCTGTTTCTGGCTCGGGCTGCGCTTCGCGCGAATCGGCGTCGTCCTGCTCAACGCGGCGCTGGCGGTCTGGCTGTTCGCTCAGGGCGCCGGCGCGGGCCTATTCGCGGGCGTCTGGCCTTTCGCCTTGAGCCTCGCGATGATCGCGAATACGCGAAACAAGCTCTTTTTCAAGATGGACGTGCCGCGCGAAACGCTTCAAAAGGCGTGGCACCTGTACCACAACAACATTTACGCCCGAATCGGGTTCATGCTCTCGTTCATCGGGCTCATCGCCTTTCCCCTCGCCGCGGTGGCGCTCGGCCTCTCCCTCGTCGGCCTGCGGCGCGTGGACCCGAAAGCGCACCCGCCCATCGGGCGGCGGGGCCAGGCCATCGCCGGCGTGGTCCTGGGCGCGCTGGGCCTGTTGATAGGCCCCGGGCTGCTGCTCTGGACCTGGCTCTCTTCGCCCTGAAGGTCGCGTCCCTCACCCCCAACCCCTCCCCGCTTGCGGGGAGGGGCGAAGCGGGAGAGGGGGTGCGCTCTCGTGCTTTGTTTCGGCTCAGCGCCGCGGCGTCTGGGCGTCCTCGGCGGCCGGGTCGATGTCAATCATTTGCGGGTGTGCTCTCACGGCGATGATCCAGGCGGCCGCGAGAATGCTCAGGAACGCGGCAAAGGTGAATCCGACGGTCAGTCGCATCGAGGAGGCCTCCTGTCGCTCCAATGGGGGAGCGCGCCGCTCAAGGCTCGTAAATCATTACGCTAGGCTCGCGTGCTCCGGCCGGCAAGGCTCCCCCTCGCGCCACGCTCGGCAAGGCGCCTGCCCGGCGCTTTGCCCTTCGCTCAGGCCCGGACCGCTGGCGCGGCGGGCTGCGGCTCTCGCTGGGGAGCGGTGAAGGTGCGAACGAGGTTGTAGAAGATGAGCACCACGCCCGCGTACAAGAAGAGTCCCGCGAAGAGACGGACGGCCCAGAACGGCTTCATGAATTTGACCGTGTCGATCCACGGCATGTTCGGATCATTCCATTGCAGGCCCTGCATGAATCCGCCCACCCATAGGACCGCGAAGAAGACCAACCCTCCGGTGAACATGAGCCAGAAGGCCTGGTTCGCGAGCTTCACGGAATAGAGCGGCCGCCCGGCGATCCGCGGCGCGGAATAGAGCGAGCCCGCGATGGCAATAAATGAGAACGCCCCGAGGACGGCCATGTGCGCGTGGCCGACGACCCAGTCGGTCTTGCTCACGATGGCGCTCACGGTGCGCAGCGAGTGCATGGGTCCCTGGAAGCAGGTGAGGACGTAAAAGGTGGTCCCTGCCATGAGGTATTTGAGGACGGGGTCCTGGCGGACGCGGTCCCACTTTCCGCTGACCGTCGCGAAGAAATTGAAGACCACCGTCCAGACGGGAATGATCAACATGGCGCTGAAGAGGATGGAGACCGTCTGGAGCCACTGGCTGATGGGGCCGTGGAGCATGTGATGGGCGCCCGTCCAGACGTAGATGAAGGCGATGCTCCAGAACCCCACCATCGACAAGCGGTGGCTGAAGAGCGGCGCCTGCGCGGCCTTGGGGATGAAGTAATAGGCGATGCCGATGCCCAGCGGCGTGAAGATGAGCCCCACCGCGTTGTGGACGTAGAACCAATTCAGGTTCATCTGGTTCACGCCCGTGAAGAATTCCACCGCGACGTTCCCGGTGGCATAGACGAACGTGGTCCAGATGATGCCGCCCATGATGTACCAGGTGGAGACGTAGATCTTCTCGTGCTTCCGGGTGGCCACCGTGGCGAACACGTTGACGCCGAACATGACCCAGAAGGTGAGGACCAAGGCGTCGAGCCAGAGCGGCAGCTCGGCGTACTCCAGGCCCTGGGTCATGCCCGCCGGGAGGACGTAGACCGCGGCGAGGACGACGAAGTCGAAGAGGGCGACGGTCGCGAGGCCCAGCTTCTCGCTCCACAGATTGTTTCCGCACAACTTGGGGATGAGGTGGAGAATGAGCCCCATGTCCGCCATCAGCAGCCAGCCCAGGAGCACGCCATTGGTATGCAGGGGCCGCATCCGGCCGAAGGTGAGGAAGGGCACGTTGCCCATGAACTCCGGCAGGACGAATTTGGTGGCCATGAAGACGCCCACCAGGGCCGTGATGGCGAAGAACACCGCCGCGCTGAAGAGAAACGCCGCGGCCGACGGCTCGTCGCGCCAGCTTCGTGTCGCCTCCAGAGTCATCGATACGCTCCTTTCGTGAGAATCGCCGCGCCTTGGTCCCTTCGGCGCGAACTCTTGTCCCCGACGAGCAACGACGCCAGCCGGGATGGATCAGACGTTGAGATGGAGCAGAAATTACGGAGCGATGACCTACAGCGGCGCGAAGGCGAGGTCCCCCGGAGTCGCGTTGGCGACTTCGGTGATCGCATCGAACGGCAGCCCCACGCGCTCGTGGGCCCGCTTCACCGCCTCCGCGCTCGGCGCCGCGGTGTAGCAATAGGCGCGCCCCTGCTCGAGGCCGACGCTCACTCGGAGCAAGACCACCCCTTCCTCGCGGCAGGCGGCTTCGTATTTTTGGAAGAATGCTGCAAACTCCTCCTTCGACAGCTTTTGAGGGAACGTGCTGTTCTTGCGGTCGTGCGCGTCGACAAAGAAGCGGGTCTTCTGCATGATGGCCTCCATTGAGAATGAGAGAAGCGTCGTATTGCGTGATACTCTGGACCGCGCGCCCGGACTCCGGTAGGACGGCGCTGGCTATGGAGGCATAGCTCGTGACTATCGCAACGAACCTCGTGCAATTGCGTTACGTCGCCGCGGTGGCGCGTGAAGGCTCCTTCAGCGCGGCCGCCAAGGCCTGCGGCGTGAGCCAGCCGACCGTGTCCAACGCCATCGCCGAGGTCGAGCGGCAGGTCGGCGCGCAGCTCTTTCAACGGACCGCCAAGGGCGTGGAGCTGACGTCGCTCGGGCGCGACCTGGCGCAGCACATCGACGGCGTCCTCTCCGCCGCCGAGGACCTCGACCGCGAGGTCGAGGCGCTTTGCAATCCTCAGCGGAAGATGCTCCGCCTGGCATTCTCGCCGGTGCTCGACTCGCGGGTGCTCACCGCGGTGGGCGAGGGGTACATGACGGGCCACGTCGGCGTCGAGGTCATCTACAAGGAATGCACCTCCGACGACCTCAGGGCCCGCGTCTATAAGCAGCAGGTCGACGTCGTGGTCGCGCCGCGGATCATCGGCGAGGGCGACTGGGCCCGCTGCCGCCTCTACTCCGACCGGGTCCGCTACGTGCCGCGCGGCGGCCCCTCCGAGCCCGCGCGCCCGGCGGTGACGCTGGCCGAGGTCGCAAAGGAGAAGCTGGTGCTCGCCCAGCCCATCTGCGGCCTCGCCCAGACAACCCGTTCCTGGTTCGAGCGCGCGGGGCTCGCCATCGAGGAATACCTGGGCAAGGCCATGACCTACCCGGCCTTGAAAGAATGGGCGGAGCAGGGGTTGGGCGGCGCGCTCATCCCGGAGTCGAAGCTCGGGGAGAGCGCCGGCGATTACCCGCTGCTGATGGACGGGGGCGAGCCGCTGCTCATCACCTACGACGCCATGTGGAACCAGCAGCTCACCTTCGCGCGCCACGTGCGCGAGTTCGTCCGCTACCTCGCCAAGCCCACGTCGAAGCTCTTTTCCGAGACGGGCGGCGTGTGGGCTCCGCGCTCGCCCAGGGAAGCGTCGAAGGCGCGCGGGCGGGCGCGGTGAGGGGCCTCACAGCTCGATCGAGTCGGAGTCGTCCTCCTCGAATTGCAGGTCGTCCGAGTCGAATGATGGCACATCGGCCTCGCTGGCTCCGCAAGACGGCGGCCGCGCCGCGACTTTGCCACGCCAGCCGGCCTTCGCTTTCTTGCTCCTTCAAGGCTTTCAAGCGACCCTGAGCCTCGCGACCTGCGCCCGCGCTGGGCCTCTTCGAAACGGAGCCAAGAGCCAGACCGTTCAGCTCGCATCGCGCCTGCCAGGAGAACCGCCTCATGAAAGCCGCTTGCTGGGCATTCGCCCTCCTCCTGCCGCTCGGCGCGGCCGGCGCGGAGCCTTCCTGGCAGCTCCACCCGGAGTGGAAAGCGGAGCTCGACACCCGCGGCGTGACCGGCACGGCGTTGGTCTTTGACGAGCAGGCGAACCGCTTTCACGTCTTCGACCGCGTCCGCGCGCAAACGCCGTTTCTCCCCGCGTCCACCTTCAAGATCTTCAACGCCCTGGTGGCGCTGGAGACCGGCGCCGTGAAGGACGAATACGAGGTCCTCCGCTGGGACGGCGTCGACCACTCCTTCGCCGCCTGGAATCGCGACCACTCGCTGGCCAGCGCCATGAAGTTCTCCGCCTTCTGGTTCTATCAAGAGATGGCGCGGCGGGTCGGCCAGGCGCGCATGCAGGAATGGATCGACAAGGTCGGCTATGGCAATCGCGACCTCGGCGGCGGGCTCGACCGCTTCTGGCTCTCCGGCAATCTGCGCATCAGCGCCGTCCAGCAGGTCGAATTCTTGCGGCGCCTCGCTTCAGGCACCCTCCCTTTCTCCGAGCGCGCCCAGGAGACGGTGCGCCGAATCACCCTGGTGGAGGCGGCGCCCGCCTATTCGCTCCACGGAAAGACCGGCTGGGCGGAAGGCACGGGCGAGCCGCCTTCGCCCGATTTCGGCTGGTTCGTCGGCTGGGTGGAGCGCGCCGGGCGCCGGTGGTTCTTCGCCGTCGAGAATCGACCTGCCGCGCGGCGGCGAGGACGCGCCCAAGCGAATCGAGCTCGCGCGAGCGGCATTAACGCGTTGCGGCGGTCTTCCGGCAAAGTAGGGGTGCGAAGCGTTTTGGCTGAAGCGGCGCCGCGCGCTTGCTAAGAGGAAAGAGCGCTCGCCGCTCCTTTCGAGAATCAACCTGGGCGTGCGCTGCAAGTCACAAAAAGGTCAGCCAACGAGGGCAATGTCTTCTCGAACCCGAGGTTACCGGAGGCCCCATGGTCCGCCCGATGCTCCTCGCTTCTGCCGCTGCCGCGTTCCTCTCCTTCGCCGCTCCCGCGCGCGGCGCCACCTATTCGCTGTATGTGCACGGACGCACCGGCGGCACCACCGGATGCGGCGTGAGCCAGCCCACGCCCACCGGCTGGAGCTATTGGAACGGGCAGGTGCAACCCGGAGTGAATCCCATCCCTGTGAATTACGACGGCACCGCGCACATCAGCGTCGCCAACCCGACGGTGCGCGCCTATTTCGATCAGTACTGCACCGGCGGAAACTCCTGCTACGTCGCCTGCCACAGCGCCGGCTGCGCGCACGTGGGCTACGCGCTCGACCTCTACGGCGGGCGCTGGAACATTCTTTGGATCGACGCGGGCGGCTCCGCCGAGGGCGGCACCGAGCTCTCCGACTACCTGGGCTGGGCGACCTGCGATGCCCTGGGCAGCGACCTGCGGACCGGCACGGTGCGCTCGCTCTACAACCACAACGATCTGCGCGGCGTCTGGTCGTACATGTTCGCGGGCGCCAAGGGCGCGGTCTATTCATTCATCCTGCCGGGCGACGACGACTCGGTCGTGCCTTTCCATTCCGCGGGCGGCATGAGCAGCACCGGGCGCTGGTGTGTCGCCGGCACCTGGCTCTGCACGACGCTGCCCGGCGGGACGAGCGGGAAATACGGCTACCACTCGCTCTATTTCCGCGACGACCAGGAGTCGTACGACCATTACGTGCAGAGCGGCATCCCGAAGGTCGTTGCCTCCGACATGGCGGCCCACGCGCGCTAATGACCGCTTGAAAGCGCGAACCTACGGTGCCGCCCTGGCGGCAGCTGCCGCCGGGCTCATCGCCGTATTTCTGCTCACCCGAGCGCGGGAGGCCGAAGGGGCGCTCGCGCCGAGCGAGCTTCAGAGCCGCCTGGCGAGCTCGGCGGCCATGCCCGTCTCGGGCGCTCCGGTTGATTTTGCGCCCGCCCACGCTCAAGCGAAGGTCGACCGCGCGCCGCTCGATGCCTACGCCGACCCGAGCCAGCTCTCCGCCGAGGAGCTGGAGACGCGCCGGCAATTCCGATTGGAGCAGGCGCGCCGAGCGAAGGAGAGCTATCGCCAACACCCGCCCTATTCGCGGCCGCTCCGAGAAAACGAAGATCTGCTCGTCCCCGACCAGGTCGCCCCGACGGTGCGGCCGCTCTCCCGGCCGGGCGGGAATTCCGGGCCGTCCGCGGTCGTCCGCCAGACGCAGGACTGCATCTATTTGCGGCCGGGCACGGTGGCCACCGTGGGCCTGGAGGCGAGCGCCGACGGCGCTTTCGCGCAGGCGCGCGTGACTTCGGCCGCCCTCGTCCGCGGGGCCGGGAATTCGCCCGCCGCCTCCGCGCCGCTGATGGAGGTCGCCTTCTCACAGGGCGGCCCGGTGCTCACGGCGTCGTTCACCGCGCCGGCGGAGGATCTGGGGAGCTACACCGGCGACCTCTTGTTGCGCGTCGAGGCGGAGGTCGGCTCGGAGCACGGCTCCCTCGTTTACGCGTTCGTGTACACCGGCGATCCGCCGGCGGCCTTCACCGGCGCCACGGCCGATCGGCTCGAGGCTGGCTCGGTCGTCTTCGAAGCCGAGGTGGACGTGCAGCGGCCCGGCCGGTATCGCATTCAGGGCCGCGTCGACGACTCCGCCGGAAAGCCCCTGGCGCTGGCGCGCTACGACGGCGAGCTTTCGCCGGGCCGCGCCGCGGTTCCGCTCGTGCTCTTCGGCAAGATTGCCCGAGACGAGGCGGCGGTGGCTCCTTTTGTTCTGCGCGACTGCGAAGGCTTCCGGCTGCTCGACGGCGCCTACCCGGACCGCGAGACGATGGCCCCTTGGCCCGGCCCGTACCGCTCGCGCGCCTACCGCGCAGAGGACCTGTCGCCGGCAGCCTGGGACGGCACCTCCGGCCCCGCGCCCCGAGCGATGGCGCCTTAGGGTCCGCCCAGACTATTCGTCGTCGTCGAGGCTGACGCGGCCCTGGAGCTCGCCTCGGAGCACGCGGCCGTCCTCGGCCTGCACCGCGTCGAATTCCCTTCCGCACTCCGGGCAGGTGAGCGAGCCCAGCTCCAGCGGTGCGGCGCTGATGCGGCCGTCCTCGACGCCGAAGAAGCCCTCGAGCAAGAAGCGGGTGGAGCCGCAGGGACAGCGCTGGTCGTCTGCGCGGCCAGCGGATTCGCGGTCCTCCTCGGCGTCGGCGAGCGTCCGCTCGGACTCGAAGCTCTGCTCGGAAGGAGGCGCTTTCCTGTTCTCGTGTCGTCGTCCCATGATGCTCGAAGACTAGCCGGTTCGCCGCCCCGTGTCTGTTTCACCGGACAGGAGCGATGCGCGGCGCGGACCTTCGCTTTGGAGATGGACGAGCGAACCCGTCTCCCAACGGCTTCATCCCCAGCACCCCGATGTCCCGCTTCAAGAGCTCCGGCAGCACCTTCGCCTGAAAGCTGTCGTAGCTCGCGTCCAAGACATTGAGCGGCATCTGGACGGTGTCGGGGGTGAAGCCGTGCGCCTCGCAGGCCTTCAGCATGGCCAGGTGCAGCTCCGGCGACTTGTGCCCCGTGAAGCCGAGGAAGCGGGCCTTCCCCGCCTTCTTCGCCTCGAGCGCGGCCTCGATGGCGCCCCCTTGGGCGAAGATGCGCTCGGGGTCTTCGGGCCGGATGATCTCGTGGAACTGGAGCAGGTCGACGTGGTCGGTCTGGAGCCGCCTCAGCGACTCGTCGATCTGCCGGCTCGCCGCGGACCGGGTGCGCCCGTCGAACTTCGTCATGAGGAAGGCCCGACCCCGGTACCCGCCCTGGAGCGCCCGGCCCATCCGCCGCTCGCTCTCGCCCTGGTTGTAGTCCCACGAGTTGTCGAGGAACGTGATACCCGCGTCGAGGCCCGCGCGGATGAGGCAAACGCTCTCCTCCGGGTCTTTCTGCACGCCCAGGTGCGCGCCCCGAGCCCGACGATCGACGCGAGCTCGCCCGTCCGGCCCAGCCTGCGCCGAGGCACCTCGCCCGCGGGCGCATCGGAACCCGGCTGCCCGGCGCCCTGCGCGACCGCCGCCGAAGCCACCGCGCCGATGAACTCCCGCCGACTCAAAGGCATCGAGGCGCCCCCGACGGCTGAGAGTGGAAACGAGCCGTGCCCGCCGGCCACTCCGCGGTCGGGGCACTTCTTCGAAGCCGCGCCGAGCGGCCGCCCTACGCTGCCCCTGTGCCGGGGGCCGCGGGCAGCACCACGGTGAACGTGGTCCTCTTCCCCTCGTCGCTCGCCACGCGGAGGGTCCCGCCCATCTTCCCCACCAGGCTGCGGCAGAGCCAGAGCGGCGCCGGCTGCGCGCTCGAGCGGCCCGGGAAGGAGGGCTCGAAGACCTGGCTCAGCTTCTCCTTGGGGATGGGCGCCCCGGTGTCGGAGAACTCCACCAGGACCTGCCCGTTGCGCGCCCGCGTGGCGACGCGGATCTCGTTCGCCGAGCGGTGCCCGGGCGGGATGGCGCGCGCCGCGCTCGTCACCAGCACCAGAAAGACCTGCGCCAGGCTCGCCCGCTCGGCGACCACCGCCGGAACCGGGCCGAGGTCCGAGACCAGGTTGGCGCGGTCGACGATCTGTGAGGAGACCACCGCCAGGCTCGCCTTGAGGATGGGGTGCACCTCGAGGCGGCCCGCCGCGCTGCCCGTGCGCGCCAGCGCCTGGAGGTTGTGGACGACCTGCCCGAGACGAGATGCGGCGGCGCGCGCGTCGGAGAGCGCCTCGGTCCAGGCCGGGTCGCCGCGGGCCGCTCCGGGCGACTCGCGCTCCAGGTAGGAGAGGCTGCTGGTGAGGCTCGCGAGCGGGTTGTTCATGTCGTGCGCGACGCCGGCGGCGAGGCTCCCCACGCTGGCCAAGAGGGCGGCCTGCGAAAGCTGCCGCTCCATGTCCAAGACCCGCTGCGACCGCTCGCGGACGCTGTCCTCCAGCTGGGCGTTGGCCGCGGCGAGCCGCTCGCTCGTCAGCGAGACGCGGTGCGCGAGCTCCTCGTTCCGAAAGCGCAAGGCGAGGGCCTCGGAGAGCGTGCGCCCGGTGCTGCGCGCGAGGAAGCCCATGGAGATCCCGAACATGGCCCCCATGAGCGCCGCCGCCGCCTCCAGGGCGCTGCTGCCCATGGCCAGCACCCCTACCAGCGGAACGATGGCGGGGAACGCGAAGGTGACGAACGCCAGGGTCGACCCGGCGGTGCTGAGCGCGGCCCCGGCCACCATCCCGGCCACCACCATGGAGAAGTAGACGCGCCCGCCTATCCCGAGGTCGGAGAACAACAAGACCGGGCCGAGCCCCCACCCGATGCCGTTGAGCGCGCTGCCCGCGACGTAGAGCGCGCGCCAGCGCAGGGGCGCGGCAGGAATCGGCGCGCCGCGGTCGAGTCGATGCGCGAAGACCGAGACCAGCCGAATCGCCGACAGGCCCCAGAGGCCGCCGGCCCAGATCAGGATGGGCCTCGCCGGCTGGGACGCCATGAGCACCAGGCCGATGATGCCGCTGTTGGCGGTCACCATCAGCAGCGCGACCGGTAGGCGGTCGTAGAGGGCGTCGACCCGCGCGGCGAGGACGCGAGCCGCGACCGCGCTCTCCATCCCTGTCGAGCTCGCGCGAGGATCCTCCATGCACCCGTAAGGGTAGAACGAATCGCCTCGCGAGCGCACGCGGCTTCCTGGCAGTAGGCGTTTGCGCGGCGCGGTGGACGCGAGCACGGCGCTCGCATCGTAGCGCGCCGCGCAAACGTCGAGTTGAACGAAGCCGTTCTCAGGGGTGGATGGGGCGCCGAGCCGGCCCGAGCTCTTCTAGAAGGGTTTCTCGGCCAACTGCTTTGGCCTGCGGGCACACGAGAACCGCTGCGGCGATCTCGAAGGCCACAGGGCCGGTTCCACCACTCCCATCGTTTCTTGCCTCAGGAGGTGCGAGAGCGGATCTCGGCTCGGGATTCACGGGACAGAGAACCCATCGGCAGAGTGTCCTCAGGCTCCCCCGCTGCTGGAGAGCGAGGGGTCAGAGAGCGTCGATTCCTCCGCATGCCAGCGCCGCCGAGCCCGCCTCTTCGGGCACGCACGTTGACGTGGGCGCTCGACGTGGGCGTGGTCGGCGACGGCGACGGCGACGTGGCCGTGGGCGGTCGTGTCGGCGGTGCTTGCTATGCGATCAGAATGCTCAGCTTCCAGAAGATGGATGTCTACCAGCGAGCCATCGAGCTTCTTGCCTTGGCTTCGCAGCTTTCATCCGATGCACCTCGAGGGAACTCCACACTCTTGGACCAGCGTCGGCGAGCAGCCAGTTCGATCCCCTCGAACATCGCCGAAGCAGCTGGACGGACAGGACAAGCAGACGCAGCTCGTACCTACGCCATCGCCCGCGGTTCGGCGATGGAGTGCGCCGCCGCCCTGGGGGCCCTGCTCGTGCTCAAGGTCATCGACGCTGCCGCACGTCGGCGATGCTGCGAGCTGCTTGAGCGCATCGTCGCCATGCTGACCAAGCTCTGTCGCTGATTTCCGACACGACCGCCCACGGCCACGTCGCCGTCGCCGTCCACGTCCACGTCCACGTCAAGCGTCGACGTCCCAGACCCGATTCACCTCCCCAGCTGCCGCCGCAGGCGGCTTCGTTCAACTATCAACCATCGACTATCAACCGTCGACGCGAGGCTGCGCCGAGACAGGCTCCAACGTGCCTCGTCGGGCTGAGGCGCAGCCTCGCTAGAGCCAGTGCTTGGGACCGCCGTCGAGGTCTGCGCAGGCGCCTGTTTGCCGCATCCTTTGAACCCTGGAGGCGGCGTGAGCGCGCAGCGCGCCCAGCTCGGCCGGGTCCGCGGGCGTCAGCACCAGGCGCCCGCCCCCCTCCACATCCTCGGCGGAAGCGCGCGAAAGGGGCTGCAGGCCCGGCGGCGACTCGCTGTCGGCGCCGGCATGGGCCCGCATCGCCTCGTTGTGCAGCTCGGCCATGGAACGTACCCGGTCTCGCAGCTCCTTCAGGCGACCTCCCCGGTTGGTGAAGACCATGGCCACGCCGGCCTCCGTCGATTGGAGCTCGACCCGGGTGCCCGGGAGCGCGACGGGGCACATCGAGCCGCGGGAGATCTCGAACGGGAGGTCGCCCTTCTTGGCCGGGAGCGCCTCGCCCGCATTCTCCGGCTCGGCGCCCGCCGCGGGGGTCCTCGCCGCCGAGCACGCCGCCGCCGAAAACGCGAGCACCAACCAGGCCATCGAACGCCGCGCCATAAGAACCTCCTCGCCGGCTCTATGGAGCGGATTCGGAGCTCGGCCGTCCACTCCCGGCCGGGGCTGTGGCGAGGCTTTCGCCTCAGAAGCCCGGCCAGGCTGCCGGCGCGACCCGTGGATCCGGCCGCCGGGCCACGACGCCGTCGGGCAGCTTCGTTCCCAGTGTGGACTCGCGGCACCCGCGCGCGGCCGAGCGGTACGCGCCCTCGATGGCCTCGATGCAGCGAAAGGCGTCCTGCGCCTCCAGCCCTGCGAAATCGCCCTGCTCGACGGCGGCTCGGAACTGGTCGAAGAGCGCCCCGAACCAGCCGGCGTGGCTCGCGTCCATCCAGGCCGAGCCCACCTCGCGCCGCTTCACCTCGAGCCGCGCGCCGCGGCCCACGGCGATCTCCAAGGTGTCGTCGTCCACCGCCAGCGCGCCCCGCTCGCCCTGGATGGCGTAGCGCACTTTGCGCTGCCCTGCCGTCCAGGTGAGGTGCGCGACCGCGAGCCGCCCGCCGCCGAACGAGAGCGTGGCGGCGGCGTTGTCCTCGGTGTCGAAGCGCTCGGGCTCCTGGTTCTCCATCTTGGCGGTCACCGCGCTCGGCCAGGCGCCGAGCCACTCGAAGGCCAGGTAGAGGGTGTGGCTGCCGTGATCCATGGCGATGCCCCCGCCCGCGTGTCGCGCCTGCCGCCGCCAGTGCGGGTTCCACTCGGGCACGCCCTGGGCGTGGGAGGTGCGGAAGGTCTGCAGCGCCACCGAGCGCACGGCCCCGATTTGGCCGCTCTCGAGAGCGGCGCGGACGGCGGCGACCACCGGCGCGTGCTTGTAGTTGTGGCACGGGAAGATCACCCGGCGGCGCCGCACCGCGCTCGAGAGGAGCGCGGCCGCCTGCGCGGCGCTCGTCGCCAGCGGCTTCTCGCAGAGCACGTGGAGCCCCGCCTCCAGCGCCCAGAGGGCGATTCTCGCGTGCTCGCTCGGAGGCGTCGCGACGTCCAGGAAGTCGAGCCGCCCCTCCTCGGCGCCGAGCAGCTCCCAGGCGCTCGGATAGACGCGGGCGCGGGGAAGGAGCTCGGCCGCGAGCGCCCGGCGCGCCGGCGAGACGTCGGCCACCGCGGCGATCTCCACGTCCGCTCGGCCTCGATAGGCGGGCAGGTGGCCCTGAGCCGCGATGAAGCCGAAGCCGACCATCCCCCCGCGCAGGATGCCCGTTCGCTCTCCGGTCGCCATCGGCTCTCCCCTCACGCCCACCTGTGGCCCTTCTTCGGCGACCGCCCGCGGCCGCCGCCCGCCTTTCGAGCGCGGGCGCCGCTACGGCGTCCCCTCCGCCCCCGCGCCCTCGCTCGGCTGCGCGGAAAGCGGCGTCGCCCGGCCCGGCAGCCACCTTCGCACCATCCAGACGGCCAGCGCGCAGACGACCCACCCGGCCGCGAGGTCGATGATCCAGTGGTGGTCGAGATACACCGCCGCCGCCGCCATCCAGGCGAGGTAGAACGCCGAGAGTGCGCGGCCCGGCCACCGCATCCACCGCCAGCCTTCCACGGCCATGATGAGCGGGTAGGCCGCGTGGAGCGAGGGGATGGCGCCGAACACCTCCGACGCGCGCCCGTACATCCCGCGGAAGAACGCGACGTGCAGGCGAGCGTCGACGCGCGCGAGCGCCTGGCCCTCCGACGCCCGGGCGCCCAGGTCCACCGCGCAGCCGTGCGCGTGGACGTACCAGGGCGGCGCCGCCGGGATGAGGTGGTAGGTCGCGAAGCCCAGGAGGTTCATGGCCAGGAAGGCCCAGCAGTAGCGCGCGGCCGCCGCCTCGTCCCGCCGGTAGAGCCAGAGGGCGAAGAGCGCGGCGATGACCAGGTAGAGGCCATACGGGACCGCGAAGAAGAAGTCCGCCGCGGCGCTGTGGTGCGCGAAGAAGAAGTCCTGGAGCGTCTGCCGCTGCGCGCCCTCGCCCACGCCGAAGGCCGCGAGCTCCGCCCGGTGGAGCTGGCACACCAGGACGCGATCGGGCGACAAGCCCACGCGCTCGATGAACCGGCTCGCGTCGAAGAAGAAGCCCACCAGGGCGTAGCCGAAGAAGGCTTTCAGGAATCGGGCGGTGCCCGCGCTCGCGAACCCCAGCGCCAGGGCCCCGGCGGCCACCAGGACATGGTCGATTCGGATGCGGCCGATCGCCGCCATCAGGGCCGCCCAATAGGTGAAGAGCAGCGGGGCGTGGATCCAAGCGCCCGGCCAGAGGCGACGCGCCCGAGACAAGCCCCCCCCGGCGCAAGAGCCCTCGGCGCGCCCGAGCTCCCCGTCCCACGCGCCCGCAGCAGCGCCGCGCGCCCCTCGGGCCCGCCCTCGCCCAATCCCCGCCCGCCACCCGGCTCTCCTTGGGAAGAGATCGATCACGCGCCGACGAATCGCACCGCAACCTTTGCTGAGGTTGTGCAGCGATACCCCCCTCGCCCATCGCCAAATGTGAGTTAGGGACGCCGCCGCACGGGGGAAGGCCTCCCGAAGACGGCGAAGCGCAGGAGCGGACCGCCGACACCGAGCCAGGCCATGCAATTCGCCGAAAGCCGCGCCGCACGAGGCCCCGCGCTGAGCTGATCGACCCAGGCCCAGGGCGCGAGCTGCGGCGCGGCGACCGTTGCAAGCGAGGCCGCCGCCCAGGAGCCGAGAGCGGCGAGCGCCTGGTACAGCCCGCGTCGACGAGGTCGCTGACGCGGAGGAGACCTTACGCCCGCGGGAAGAGTCGCGTTTTCTGCGCGCGGGCTCCTCCTCAGGGCGGCCGCTCCCCCACCTCGAGCGACTCCAGCGCGTCGCCGAGGAGGGCCACCGCCTCGTCGGCCTGCGCCGCGGTGAGCACGAGCGGCGGGTTCACCCGCACCCGCGGCGCGTAGGCCATGGTGAGCAGCCCGCGCTCGAGCAGCGCCCGGAAGAGCGCGCGGCAGCGCTCCTTGGGCCAGAGCGCGCCGGACTCGTCGACGAGGTCGAACCCCAGGAAGAGCCCCTCGCCGCGGACATTCGCGATGGCCGGGCGCCGCGCCGCGAGCGACTCGAGCCCCCGCTTCAGGCGCGCGCCCACCTCGCGAGCGCGCTCGGCGAGCCCCTCGTCGCGGATGATGGCCACCGCCGAGGCCACCGCCGCCGACGCCAGCGGGTTGCCGCCGTAGCTCGAGCTGGAGAAGCTCGGCAGCGACCAGGGCTCGGCGCGCGCGACCTCCTCGCGGGCGAGCACGCCGCTCACCGGGAAGCCGCCGCCCAGGGACTTGCCGACGGTCATGATGTCCGGGAGGACGCCGGTGTGCTCCACCGCGAACGCGCGCCCGGTGCGGCCGAACCCGGTGATCATCTCGTCGGCGATGAGCAGCGCGCCGCGCTCTTTCGCGAGCGCCGCCAACCTCGGCAAGAACTCCGGCGGCGGCACCAGGTTCCCGGACGTCCCCTGCATCGGCTCGATCAGGACGGCCGCCAGGCTCCCGGCGCTCTCGCGGTCGAGCTTCTCGCGCGCGAAGTCCACGCAGGCGAGGTCGCACTTGGGGTACGAGAGCCTCAAGGGGCAGCGCGAGCAGTCGGCGAACGGCGTGAGGATGGCGCCCGGCGCCAGCGGCCCCAGGCCGCGCTTGAAGTCGCTGCCCATCTGCGCGAGCGCTCCCGCGGTCTTGCCGTGGAAGCCGCCCCAGAACGAGAGGACCTCGAACTTGCCCGTGAAGGCGCGCGCGAGCCTCAGC
The DNA here is from genome assembly GCA_963772225.1 of uncultured delta proteobacterium. GTDB lineage: Bacteria > Myxococcota > Myxococcia > Myxococcales > UBA5297 > CAVYWD01. The sequence goes on from CAVYWD010000002.1 coordinate 1,409,413, forward strand.
GCGCTCTCCACCGCCTCCGAGCCGCCGGAGTAGAGCTGCAGGCGGGTGAGGTGCCGCGGCGCCAGCGAGACCACCGCCTCCAGCGCGCGGACCCGCGCCTCGGAGGTGAAGGACCCGACGTGGCTCTTCTCGAGCTGCTCCGCCAGGGCGCGCGTGTAGCGCGGGTGGGCGTAGCCGAGCGCCGCGACCCCGACGCCCGCCACCAGGTCGAGGAAGCGGTTCCCGTCCACGTCGATGAGCTCGGCGCCCTCGCCGCGCGCGATGGCGATGCCGGCGTGCGCGGCGATGGCCTGCGAGCCCGGCGCCAGGTGCAGCGCCTCGCGCTCGCGCAGCGCCTGCGAGCGCGGGCCCGGCAGCGGCGTCGCCACCCGGCGGCTCGCGCGCGCGAAGAAGGCCCTCATGCCCGCCTCCCGGGCCGCGGACCGGCTCGCTCGAGCGCGCGCCGCGCCGCGAAGAGCAGCTGCAGCGCCGCCGCGTTGGAGAAGGCCGCCACGCCGCCCACCAGCACGAGCGTCGCCGGGTGCACCGCGCCCAGCGGCGTGCCCAAGAAGCGGCTCAGCTCCGGGCCGATGATGAGCGCCGCGACGAGGTAGGTGAGCCGCTCGTGGCGGCGCATCAGGCCGCTGGGCAGGTCGAGCCCCACCGCCTCCGACTTGGCGCGCACGTAGCTCACCATCACCGAGCCGATGAGCGCGAAGAGCGGGATGGACATCTGCCACGCCGAGGCCCGGTAGAAGACCGCGAGCCCCAGGAGCGGGAGCATGTCCGACCAGCGGTCGAGGACCGCGTCGAGCACCTCGCCGCGGTCGCTGGCGAGCCCGCGCTCGCGGGCGACGAGCCCGTCCAGCGCGTCGAGCACCGCGCCACCCAGGACCCAGGCGCCGGCCGTGGAGAAGTGGCCCGCGGCGACGAAGCCCGCCCCCACCGCGGAGAAGCCCACCGAGGTCCAGGTGAGCGCGTCCGGCGAGACGCCCAGCCGCACCAGCCCCCGGCCGGCGAGGCGGAAGCTCCAGTAGAACGCCTCGAGCAGCCACCGGCCCAGGAGCGCCGTCCCGCCGACGCGCTCCACCCGCTCCTCGCGGACCCGCCCGACGAGTGCGGTGCGGACCCCGTAGGCGCCGACGATGGCGAATGCGAGCGCGGTGACGAGCAGCGTCGAGCTCGGAAGGAGGTAGAGCGGGTTCATCGCCCCTGACGAATCCTTCTCGCCTCTACTGCGGCGACAGCGGCAGGTCCTCTCCGTAGTAGTCGAGGCCCAGGTGGTCGAGCGCGGCCTCGCCACCCAGGCGACGTAGGGTGTTCTTGAGCTTGGTCGCCTGGATGAAGAGGTCGTTCTCCGGCGCCAGTCCTTCGCGCGCCATGGGGCTCTTGAAGTAGAAGGAGAGCCACTCCTGGACGCCGCGCCACCGCGCCCTCTGCGCGAGGTCCATGAACAGCGCCAGGTCGAGCACCAGCGGCGCGGCGAGGATGGAGTCGCGGCACAGGAAGTTCACCTTCACCTGCATCGGGTAGCCGAGCCACCCGAAGATGTCGATGTTGTCCCAGCCCTCCTTCTCGTCGCCGCGCGGCGGGTAGTAGTGGATGGCCACTTTGTGCGAGTAGCTCCCGTAGAGCGACGGGTAGAGCTCGGGCTGGAGGATGGAGTCGAGGACGCCGCTCTTGGTCACTTCCTTGGAGCGGAAGTTCTGCGGGTCGTCGAGCACCTCGCCGTCGCGGTTGCCCAGGATGTTGGTGCTGAACCAACCGGAAAGGCCCAGCGCGCGCGTCTTGATCATGGGAGCGAGCGCGGTCTTCATCATGGTCTGGCCGCTCTTGAGATCTTTGCCGGCGACGGGGAGCCCACGGCGCCGCGCGAGCTCCTGGAGGGCCGGCAGGTCCGCCGAGAGGTTGGGCGTCCCGTTGACGAAGGGCACGCCCTCGCACAGCCCGGCGTAGGCGTAGAGCATGGTGGGGCTGACGGCAGGGTCGTCGGCGTCGAGCGCGCGCTCCAGGTTCTCGAGCGCGCCGCCCCACTTCGGCGCCGGGCGGTAGGCCTCGGTCGAGCCCAGGAACACCATGACCGCGCGGTCCGCGCCGAGCGATCGCTTGAAGTCGCGGATGTCGCGGCGCAGCGCCTCCACCTTGTCGCGGGCGGTCTCCTCGTCCTTGACGTGGTCGGCCGCGATGCGGCTCACGCGCGACGGGTCGTGCACCCCGCGCTTGGGCGCGACGGTCCTGAGCAGCGGCCGCGCCCGCTCCAGGTCCTCGCCGCTCAGGACGCTGGAGCGCTCCGCCACCGCGGCCGCGTCCTCGTTCACGATGTCCCAGGCACCGAAGGCGAGGTCATTGAGCGAGGCGAGAGGGACCAGGTCGCGCAGGGGCAAGACCCGGCCCTCGGTGCGCTTGCCCAGCCGCGCCGTCCCCAGCTGTGTGAGCGAGCCGACGGGCCGCGCGAGGCCGCGCCGAACGAGCTCCACCCCCGCCATGAACGTCGTCGACACCGCCCCCAGCCCTGGCATGAGCACGGCCAGCCGGCCCGTCGGTCTCTCGAGCTTCGCCATGAACTCCCCCCGCCGGCGCCGCCGGCCCCGAGCCCCACCCGGGGCCGCCGCCCCGAGCCCTCCGCCGCCGGGCTTCGAAACCCAATCCGAACGCGAGCACCCCTGATTCGAAACCTGCGTCGCGCCGCGCGAGCGCGCCCGCGGCAGGCCATCGCCGTTCCCGTTCGGGCGTCGCCCGCGAGGGGCTCGCTCGTCGTCGGGGTGGCGCGTCGGTTCGAGGACATGGCCGGCCGGCGCCAAAGCGCCAGAGACCTCAATTAGGCACCGGTCCGCTCAGGGGCAACCGGCGCGCTCCGCGGGCCCCGCGAGGGAGCGGCGACTCGGCATGACTTAAGCGCGCGATCTTTCGGGGTCACCATGCCCGCTCGCGTCCGACCCGCGGAACGACAGCGCGCCCGGGCGCCGCGAGCCGCTCGTCGACCCGGCAGCCGGGTGAGATTTTGCGAAACTATATTGTGCACAATGTATCTTAAAGACCACCGAACCGCGGCACCCCGCCGCCGAACCCGGAGAACGAGCATGGAGACCCCGAGCACCCACTGGCAGGAGCACATCGGCGCCGACGAGGCGCGGCGCTATGGCGACTACGCCCGGTCCTTCGCCGCGCTGCAGGCCCAGATGTCCAGTCGGTACGGCCCCGGCCGGGCCCTGCACCGGCAGACGCACCTCGGCCTCGCCGCCGAGCTCGAGGTCCTTCCCGATCTTCCGGCGCCCGCCCGCCACGGGCTGTTCACCCAACCCGGGAGACACGCGGCCTGGGTCCGCCTGTCCAACGGTGGACCGGACCGCAAGGCGGACCACCGCCCAGACATCCGCGGCTTCTCCGTCAAGGTGCGCGGTCTGTCCGGCCCCGGCGCCCTGGGCGGGGAGACCGACTGTCAGGACTTCGTCCTCATCGACCGCGCGAGCTTCGGCTTCCCCAACAGCGACGAGTTCGTCGGCACCGTGCTGCACGCGGTGAAGGGGCCGGTCCCGCTGGCGCGGTACCTGATCGGCCGGTATGGCTTGTTCGGCGGGCTCCGGTGGCTCAAGCGGCTGGGCAAGAGCCAAAGGAAGGTGTTCGCCGGGTTCGCCGGCGAGCCGTTCCACTCGGCGGCGCCGATCGCCTGCGGCCCGTACGCTGCCAAGGTCCGCCTGGTCCCGGTGGGCCAGGAGCCCGCGCGGCGCCATCCGCCCGACTGGGCCCAGGACGTCCGCGACCGGCTGGCCCGCGGGCCGCTCACCTTCGAGCTCCAGCTGCAGTTCTTCGTGAGCGAGGCGGTCACTCCCATCGAGGACGCCTCCAAGGAGTGGCCGGAGGCCGCCGCGCCCTTCGTCACCGTGGCGCGGCTCACCATCCCGCCTCAGGACGAGCGCTCGCCCGAGGGACGGGAGCTGGCCGAGGCCATCGAGAAAGCCGCGTTCGATCCCTGGAAGGCGCTCGCCGAGCACCGCCCGCTGGGCGACGTGATGCGGTCGCGGAAGGTCGTCTACTACGAGAGCCAGAAGGGCCGCGCGTGAGAGGGCGCGAGCGCCCGCACCGCGCTGGAGACGACGTCATGAGCGACGACAGGCTCCGGCTGCGCCGGCAGATCTGCTTCCCTCTGTACGCGGCGACAAACGCGATGCTGCGGCTGTACCGCCCGCTGCTCGACGAGCTGGGCCTCACCTACCCTCAGTACCTGGTGATGCTGGTGCTGTGGGAGGAGGACGGCCGTACGGTGGGCGACTTAGGCCGGGCGCTTCGCCTGGACTCGGGCACGCTGACGCCCCTGCTCAAGCGCCTTCAGGTCGCAGGCCTGGTGACGCGAGAGCGCAATGCCGAAGACGAGCGGAGGGTGATCATTTCGCTCACGACGGCCGGGAAGAGGCTCAAGGCCCGCGCCCGCGATGTCCCCGAGAAGCTCCTGTGCGGCGTGCCGCTGCCCGTCTCCGAGCTGGTGGAGCTCAAGCGCCGGCTCGAGGAGGTGGTGAGGGCACTGGACGCGGGGTGAGGGCAGCCACCCCGCAAGTTACCCCGCAAGTTACCCCGCATGTTACCCCGCAAGTCGTCGGCAGCGGCGGCCCGAGCCGGAAAGATCGTCTTTGGTGCAAAGGAGCGCGCCGCACTCGCGCGAGCGCCCGCTCGGAATCAAGCGCCGCCTCGAAGGATTCTCCTGCCCAGCGGCCGTCGTGCGGTACTGCTGCTTTGAGCTTCGGGGCTTGTCGGGAATGGTCATCTCCAGGAGGCCGGCCTTGAGGAGAGGGGCCAAGACATGGTCCCGGAACTTGGTCCTGTTGGTGCGACCGAACGGAGCCAGCAGCTCTGGGAGCGACTTGGGCACCTTCGCGATTTCAAGGACTTGAACTTGGTCCCGACTTAGTCCCAACTTGGTCCCCACTTGGGACACACTTGGGACACCCAGCGCCTCCGGCAGCACCGCCACCTTGAACGTCACAGTGACCACGCCAGCCTCGTCGGCAAATTTCGGAGCGGCGATGCCATAGGCTTGGCAGGTCTCCATCACGCGGTTCGTGCCGCGGCCCCAGACCTCGACGGCGCCCGTCCGATGGAACGCTCCTGCGATGAGCGGGTTGCGCAAGACCGATGGGTGCTCCTTCGCCAGCATCTCGGCGCGGATGCCAGTAGGGAAGTCGCCGACGCTGCGCACCTCGATGCGATCGTCGAAGACGGCGACCGCCACGTAGGAGCTGACCCGGCTGAAGTCGCGGTGGATGACCGCGTTGAGGATCACTTCTCGGAGCGCATCGGCCGGCACAGGCAGCCGGTCCTCGCGCTGGATGCTGCCCTTGGGGAAGCGCGCAGCGAGCGGCAGCGTCCGGTCGAGCCACGCGATCGCCTCGCGCACCATCGCGAACGCGTGAAGGTGCTCCTGCTTGTTGTCGAGGATGTCGCCCGTGATCGTCGTGCCTCGGAACCGACCGAGCTTCAGCAATGCTTGCGGATAGTCGGGCAGGAACCTCGTGCCGTACAGCACCTGCGCGGCCTGGGTTACCTGCCCGTCCACGCGCAGCCCGAGCCGGTCGAGAATGTCGCCGACGTCCATGCTCGTACCTGCCGAAAGCCGGCGTTGCTCAATTGCGGTCTGACGGGTCCGCAGGATTTCCTCGTGGTCCAGATCCTCAATGCGGACGCCGACCGCAGGCCGGTTCTCCCAGCGGTGGCGGCTGTGGTTCCGGTCGAGAAGGAGGCGCGAGTACTCCTCCTGTGACATCACCGTGGTCGTCGCGCCGACGCGCTGGTATGGCTTTCCCTCGAAGACGAACGGCGCATACTCCCTCGCGGAAGGCGCCTCGAGCACAATCACCGCTCGTTCCCCGCTGATGTCGACGCGCTCCATGTCGACGCGCGCCGCCGGCTCGAAGCGCCCGAGCATCGCAGCGATTTCGCGCATCGTGACGTCTGCGACCTGCTGGCCGACGAGCTTTCCGTCGGGTGATACGCCAACCAGGACGTAGCCTCCCTCGCCGTTCAGGAAGGCACAGAGCGTCTCGCCTGCGCGCCGCAGCTCCGCCGTCGAGCGCTTGAACTCGAGCATCTCGGATTCGCCTTGGGCGATAAGCTGCGCGAGCTGGGCTTGTGGAGCGATAGAGCGCAGCGCCCGCCCTATACGCCCACCGGGATCACGACGCTGAACGTCGTCCCCTTCCCCACTTCAGTCTCGAACGTCAGCGACCCGCCGTGCTTGTCGACCACGACCGCTCGTGCGATGGCCAATCCCTGGCCGGAGCCTTGGCCCACCGGCCGAGTGGTGAAGAACGGCTCGAAGACCCGGTCGTGGATCTCGGGGGCGATGCCGCACCCGGTGTCGGAGATGTCGACCCGCACCGACGCGCCCTCGGGGGAGCTCCGGACGGTGATGCGCCCCTTCTGCCCCGAGCTGCCGACGCCCTCGCGCACCGCCTGAGCGGCGTTGACCAAGAATCTGCAGGAACGCCTGGTTCAGGTCGCCCAGGTGGCACATCACCGGCGGCAGCTCGCCCAGGTGCGTCTCGATGTCCGCGACGTCCCGGTACACGTTTTGGGCGACGGCCAGGGTCGCCTCGAGCGCCGCGTTGAGGTCGGCCAGCGTCCTCTCGTTCCGCTCCGGCTGCGCGAACTGCTTCAAGGCAGCGACCATGGCGACCACTCGCTCGACCCCCTCGAGCGCCGAGGAGAGGGCCTTGGGCGCGTGGATCTCGATGAACTCGAGGTCCGCCTCCTCCTCGGCCTCCTGGAGCTTGGCCAAGAGCTCCGCGAACTCCGGCGCCCGCGCCACCTTCCCCAACGCCTCCCGATACCGAGCGACGACGCCCTGCATCTCGGCGAAGGACTCCTCGAGAAAACGCAGGCTGTCGCCGATGAACTGCGCGGGCGTGTTGATCTCGTGGGCGAGCCCCGCGGCGAGCTGGCCGATCGCGCGCTGCCGGTGCGATTGGTGAAGCTCCGCCTCCAGGCGCTTGCGCACCGCGAGCTGCTCGACCATCGCATTGAAGGCGGCCGAGAACTCCCCCATGAACTCCACGCGAACGGAGAAGTCGCCGGAGGCCACGCGCTGCGTCTGCCGCGTCAGGTTCCGCAGCCCCAGGATCGCCGCCTTCAGGGCCTGCACGACTATGCCCCGCGAGTGGATGGACGGCAGCTTCAGGTCGCCGCGCGCGAGCCCGAGCGCCAGCGTCCGCACATCCGAGAGGTATCGGACCAGCGGCTCCAGCTCGCTTCCCGGTCCCAACTTCTCGGGGATGTTCCCTTCGGACAGCTCGCGCAAGAGGTTGACCGGAAAGTCGGGCATGCCGTCGCCTCGCGGTGCGGGCCGAGCGCCGCCGATTTCGAGCGTGCAAGGCGGAGACCACTCGAGCGCTCGCGGCGCTTTCTATGCGCGGAGGCCTCGGCGCAAAGTGAGACGGCCAGTCGGCCGCAACCCATGAAGTCGCGGCGCACCCTTCGCAGGCGCGCGAAGCAGGCCGCCTACCGCACGCCCACGCGCGCCTCAACAATGGCGACGCTCGCCTCGCGGCCGTCGCTGGCGATGAGCTTCGCCTTCAGGGTGAAGTCCCGCCCGAGCTCGAGCTGCAGCGACGTCGCGCTCTTCCCCACGCGCCACTCAGGGCCGACCATCACCGTCCCGAAGATCTCGCGCTCGATGCTGGTCGCGTCCACCGACTCGAAGATGCCCAGCGGCACCGGCGCCTCCCACTGCGGCAGCCCCTGCAGCGGGACGGACCGCGCGCACGGCACCGGCGTGTTCGCGGCGATGACCTGCACCGTCGGCCCGCCCGGGACCATGATGCTGATGGGCATGGGCGCGACGTCCTGGAGGCCCGGGCTGCCGCGCGACAGGTTGCGCCCCAAGATGGCGGCGCCGATGGCCACGCCGAGCTCGGGGTGAACCTCGCGGTCGGACGCCATGGTCGTGAAGTGCGCGAAGCGCTGCCGGATGGCCGGCATCCGCGTCTGCCCGCCCACCAGCACCAGCTCGTCCACCGACTCGGGCGAGAGGCGCGCCCGGGCGAGCAGGTCCTCGCAGGCCGCCGCGCAGCGCTCGATGAGCGGCTCGACCATGGCCTCCATGCCGACCCGGGTCAGCGTGCCCTCGAGGTCGATGAAGCGGCCGTCCTTCTGCGCGACGCAGGGGATGCGGACCTTGGACTGGTCGCGGAACGAGAGGGCTATCTTCGCGGACTCGGCGGCGAAGGCGAGCCGCTGCAGCACCACCCGGCTCGCGCGCAGGTCGACGCCGTGGCGATCGAGGAACCGCTGCGCGAAGCGCTCGGCGATGGCGGCGTCGAAGTCGGAGCCGCCCAGGAACGCGTCGCCCCCGGTGGCCAGCACGCTCACCACGCGGTTCTGCACCGACATGAGAGTGGCGTCGAGCGTCCCGCCGCCCAGGTCGAAGATGAGCACCCGCTGCTGCGGGTTGCGCAGGTTGGCGTAGCAGAGCGCCGCCGCAGTGGGCTCGTTGACCACCGCCAGGACCGCGAGCCCTGCCTTCTGCGCCGCGGCGCGCAGAGCCTCGCGATGGCGAAAGCTGGCGTGAGCGGGCGTGGTCAGCACGCACTCTGCGAACCGGGTTCCGCCATTCGCCTCGGCGGCGAGCTCGGTGACGCGCTGGAAGATGCGCGCGGCCACGTCGCGCAGGGGCGTCACCTCGCCCTGGACCTTCACCGCGCAGGTGCCGTCCGGCCCCTCCACCAGCTCGAAGGCGTACCGCGAGCTGGCCTTGGCCACGAACTCCGAGTTGAACCTGCGGCCGAGGAAGCGCTTGGCTTCGAAGACGGTGTTCTTCGGGTCTTCGACGATCTGCGTGCGCGCGCTCTGGCCGACGAGCGCCTTGCCCGGCGCGTGAAACCAGACCACCGACGGGAGGAGGTAGCTGCGCTCGGTCGCCTTGACCAACCGGAGCTTGCCCGCGGCGTCCACGAAGGCCGCCGAAGTGTTGGTGGTGCCGAAGTCGATGCCGAGGACCGGGGCCCGTGGCGCCATCCGAAGCTCTCCATGGGAGCGGGCCGCGAGAAGCCCCTTTTCCGCGTCCGCTCGTGCAGCGAGAACCTATCGCACTTTGAGCGCTGGAGAAGAAACGCCACCTGCCGCCTGAGCTCGAGCAGCCTCGACCTCAAGAGCGCGGTCCCAGGGACCGACGGTGCCCGGGCGACGCGAAAAAGGGCCGATCAGGGCTCAGCGCGGACGGAGCACCTTCCGGCAGGCAGAGGCCCAGACTCCCGAGCTCGCCTCCCGCGCGGGCGCCGATCGGCTCTTGGGTCCGTCCTCGCTCTCCTCGAGCGCTCGCGAAAGACCCGCCGAAAGAACCGTCGGGTCACAAGCGAGCGAGGCGCGAGCGGATGGGCCGCTCGCGCCTCGCCGCATCCGGGCCTCAGCCTCTTCCTAGCCCGGCCGAGCCGGAACCAACGTGGGTTGCCTGCTTCAGACTCCAGACCGCTCCACCCCCATGGCTTTACCTGGAGCCGGAGCCTAGAGGGGACTACGGTGCGCTCCGCTCCCAGGTGCTGATGGGCCCCATGTCGTAAACCGCGGTGAAGCCCAGCCGCTGCAGCGCCTCGCGCGCCATGCCGGACCGGTGTCCGGTGCGGCAGTAGACCAGCACCGGCGTCGAGGGCGAGCCAATCTCCGCGGCTCGGGAGGCCACCTCGTCGACCGGTATGTTCTTGGCGTTGGGCACGTGCCCCGAGTCGAACTCCGGGGGCGTTCGCACGTCGACGATGACGACCCCTGCCTGTGCGAGCTTGCGGGCGGTGGGGCCGTCGACGACTCCCGGCCTGACGCCGGCGAGGCCGGGGGCGTCGGCTCCGTTCGCGGGCTTCGCCTCGGCGATCGGCGGCGCCGCGGGATGGGCGCACGCAGCGGGGGCGAAGGCGAGGCAGGCGGCTGCGGCGAGAGGCTTCGGGAAGCGCATGCAAGCTCCTTTTCCCGAAGAGAGCCGGCGGCGCGAGGCGAGGATTCGCGCTCGGGCGAACGAAGGCCCGCCCCTCGGCACGGCGCACCTTACTCGCCGGGGGGCCTCGCGGGCGGGGCCTGCAGCGGCGTTCGCTCCACGTCCGCGCCGCGCTCGACCAGCAGCTGGCGCAGCAGCGACCGGTGGCAGCGCGACTCTTCCGGGCAGTAGCAGCCCACGGAGAAGCTCGCGGTGTGCGAGAGCGCCGCGAGGAGGTCGAGCGTCCGCTGGTTCTCGGGGGTCGCCATCTCCGAGCGGTACCTCCGGGCGAAGGCGGCCCACTCCCGGTCGGTCTTCGCGCCCAGCGCCGTTTTCACCGCCGCCGCGCTCGGGGCCAGGTTCGGGTACCAGACGTCGTACCAGTTCCCGCTCGAGAACTCGCTTTTGGGGACGCCGCGCGGCGGGCGGCGCACGGTGCCGATTCGCAGGCCCTCGCCGGGGGCCCTCGGCGTGCCCAGGCGGACGACGCGCACGGTCATCTTCGCTCCTCCTCGTTTCGTTCGCGCCCCCCGCATGGCCGCCCCGATTCGCGGGCCAGCGCCGGGCCGCGGTACGATGCCCCCATGCGCCGGCTTGCAATCATCGCCCTCGCGCTCGCCGCAGGTCTCATCGGCGGCCTGGCGCTCTCGTTCGCCCTCCGGCCGCAGCGCCCGCCGCCGCCCTCCGCGCCCGTGATCATCGAGAAGGTGCGCGAGGTGGCGCGCCTCGAGGCGCTCGAGGTGCGGGTCTACAAGAAAGTCGCCTACTCCCCGGAGCCCAGGCCAGCGCCCACCTTGTGGGGCGACGTCTTCAACTGGGCCAAGTTCACGCTGCGCGACGCCCATGGGCGGGCCATCGTCTTCGCCGTCCTGCACCTGGGGGTGGACGTCGACCGGCTGGGTCCCGACCGCCTGGCCGTTCTGGGGAGGACGGCCCAGGTGGCGCTGCCGCCGGTGAAGGTGCAGGTGGAGCTCGACCCCGCTGAGACCGAGGTCATCGGCTCGAACCTCGACTCGAAAGAGACGGCGGAGCTCTTCGCGCTGGCCAAGGAGGCCTTCTTTCGCGAGGCCTCCGCCGACGCGGCACTTCAGGCGAAGGCTCGCGGCGCCTGCGAGCGCGCGGTGCGCGCGCTGCTCTTGAGCGCGGGCTTCGACGAGGTGGTGTTCGTGGACCGCCTGTCCGCGCCCGCCGCCGGCTAGCGCCATCGATCGACGCGACGCCGCTCGCTGTGAAAGTGGCCCGCCCATTCCGCGGCGAGCTCGCGTTTCCGCTCGAGCCGACCGCGCCGCGCAACGGCTCCCGCAACCGCCGCCGATTTCCTCGTGTTGATGCGGGCATGACGCTTCAACTCCCAAGGAGACACCGAATGAAGACCTCGCGATGGGCCGCCGCCGCGGCCGCCGCCCTCCCGCTGGCGCTCGGCGCCTGCGGCGCCACCGACTCGTCGACCCTGCAGAGCGCCGCGCCCGACTACAGCTCCCTGTCGATGGACATGACCTCCGCCGACACCACCGACGCGCAGTCCACGCCGGCGACGACCGCCGACGCCGTCGACTTGGCCGTCGGCGCGGTCGCCGCCGACGTCTGCCATCCGCACCTGTTCGTGCGGACCCACGACGTCGCGCTCCGGGTCAACCGGCACCTCTGGAAGTTCTTGCGACACGTCGCGTTCCTCACCGAGCGCAAGGCCGACAAGCTGGCGGGCGGCCAGGCGACCTGGCAGCGGCAGAACGGCCCGGTCGAGGCGCGATGGACCGTGACCGAGGTCAGCGACAAGGTCTACGACTTCAAGCTCGAGCTCGCCCCCGCGAGCACCACCGCCTGGACCACCGTCTTCTCCGGCGAGGTCGACCGCACCGGCGCGACCGCCGCGCACCAGGGCAAGGGCTCTGCGACCCTCGACCTCACGGCGCTGCACCAGGTCCTGCCGAGCGAGCCCGCGTCCGGCAAGCTCTCCATCGCGTTCGAGGCCTTCGCGAGCTACCGCAAGTCGGTCTTCGACGCGGTCGACGTGGTCTGGGACGCCGCCGGCGACGCCGACGCGGCCGCGCTGGGCAGCACGCCGCGCAACGCGCACTACGTCTACTACCGCGAGCCGGGCAAGGGCGGCAGCCTCAAGGGCCACGACGAGATGGTCTTCCTCTGCCCGCAGACCGTGCCCGCGAACAAGCTGCCGGCCGACGTGAAGGTCCTCACCCGCTGGTACCGCGACGCCGACGGCTCGGTGAAGGGCCGCTCCGACGCGCTCATGGTCGGCGGGCAGCTCCCCGCGGCCGACGAGGTACAGGGCGTGGTCTGCCACGACGCCGCGGCCGAGGGCCTGGCGCAGGTCGAGAGCTACTGGATGATGAAGGAGGTCGTGAGCGCGACCGACGCCACCGCCCAGTCCTGGGGCCCGCGCGGCGACGTCTCGACCTGCGGCGCGCTGTTTGGGCCGGTCCCGGCGGTGGACAGCGGCGCGAGCGACTTCGACTTCGGGTCGCTGAGCTTCGACTCGAACGACCCCGCGCCGTTCCCGGGCATGTGACCCGCGAAGGACGCGAAGTGGAAGGGAAGCGGCGCCCCGCACTGGGCGCCGCTTTCCTTTTGTCCGCCAAGCGCAGTTCGTGCGCGCCGCGCCCGATTCGGACCCCCTCGTCGGGCATCAGCCCACCGGTCCTCGAGCGCTTGGCCGCGGGGAGTCGCGCCGTCCCCTACTCGGCCCTACCCGCGGGTTTTCCTCGCGCGCTCCCGGCGAATATGCTCGGCGCAGCTCACCACATTCAAGGACCTGGGGCCTGGGCCCCGCCTTTCGCATGTGCTCCGCACGAACCACGGACCCGCTGGTCTTCGCACTCGTCGAACAGAGCCCCGAGCCTGATCGCGGCCGTGGACTGCGAGCTGCGCCTTTCGGCCCTCAACGCGCGGCTGCGCGAGGCGCTCCGCCGCGGCATGGGCCGGGAGGTCCAGGTCGGTGAGCGGCTCGAGGACGCCCTCGCCCCGTATCCGGTCGTGCGCGAGGTGGTGATGGACCTGTGCCGCCGCGCGGTTGCGGGAGAGGAGCTGCGCCTCTGCCGCGAGCTGCCGGGGGCCGGGCCCCAGACCTATGACATCCGCCTCGCGCCCCTGCGAGACGCGCGCGGCGCGCCCGTCGCCGCGGTGGTGACCGCGCGCCCCGCGGAGCCGAGCGCCGCCGCCGAGGAGCGGCTGACGCTCGCCCAGCGACTCGGCCGCTTCGGGCTGTTCGAGTGGGACCCGTCGACCGGCGAGGTGCGCTGGAGCCGCGAGCTGGAGGAGCTGTTCGGGCTCGCGCCCGGAGCGTTCGAGGGCACGCTCGAGGGGTTTGCCCGAAGGCTCCACCCCGACGACGGCGAGCGCCTCCTGACGGAGCTTTCGACCTGGGCGCGCGAGCGGCGGCGGCAGGTCGCGTTCGAGGGGCGGTTCGCGCTCGCCGGCGGCGAATCGCGGATCCTGGAGATCACCGCGCGGCTCTCCTACGACGCCTTCGGCCGGGCGCAGCGCATGGCCGGCATCGCCGCCGACGTCACCGAGCGAAGGCGCGCCGAGCAGGAGACGCGCGAGCGGAGCGCCGACTTCGAGCGGCTCTTCGAGGCCTCCAGCGAAGGAATCCTGGTCCACGAGATGATGACCGCCGAGGCGCGCGGCGCGTTCCTGCGCGCGAACCCGGCGGCCTGCGCCTTGCTCGGATACAGCGGCGAGGAGCTCGGCCGCCTCACGCTGCTCGACGTCATTGCGCCGGAGGACGGCGCGCAGGGCGCACCCGCCGAGCCCGAGCTGCGCCTGCGCGGGCGGCTGGAGAAGGTGCTCGTGCGCAAGGACGGACGGCGGGTCTTGAGCGAGGTCAGCAGCCGCCACTTCGTCCACCGCGGCAGGCCCATGGTCCTGTCGGTCGTCCGCGACCTGACCGAGCGGATGCGCTCGGCGCGCGCGCTTCAAGACAGCGAGGCGCGCCTGCGCACGCTGGTGGACCACGCGCCCGCCGCCATCTTCTTCAAGGACCTGGGGGGCCGGCTGGTGGTGGGCAACCCCCTGCTCGCGTCGCTGCAGGGCCGGACGCTCGACGCGGTGACGGGGAAGACCGCGCGCGAGCTCGACTCGGGAAGCGCCGATGTTTTCACCTCAAACGACCGTCGCGTGCTGGCCGAGGGCCGTTCCCAGAGCTTCGAGGAGCTGGTGGCGCTCCCCGACGGCGTCCACACGTTCATCTCCACGCGCTTCCCGCTGCGCGGGCCGGACGGCGCCGTGCAAGGGCTGGGCGGCATCAGCGTGGACATCACCGAGCGCAAGCGGGCCGAGGACCGGGTGCGCGACGCCGATCGGCGCAAGACCGAGTTCTTGGCCATGCTCTCCCACGAGCTGCGAAACCCGCTCGCGCCCATCAAGAACAGCCTGTTCGTCCTGGACCGCGCCCCGCCCGACAGCGACCGCGCGCGCCGCGCCCGGGCGGTGCTCGACCGGCAGGTGGGGCACCTGACGCGCCTGGTGGACGACCTGCTCGACCTGACGCGCATCTCCAACGGGAAGATCCGCCTCCAGCCGGCGCGCCTCGACCTGGCGCTGCTGGTGCGCCGGACGGTGGAGGACTACCGGTCGGTCTTCGAGGGCGGCGGCGTGGCGCTCACCCTGGAGGCGACCGAGGGCCCGGTGTTCGTGAGCGGCGACGCGACCCGCCTCTCCCAGGCGCTCGGCAACCTGCTGCAGAACGCCGCGAAGTTCACCTCCCGGGGCGGAACGGCCCAGGTGCGCCTCTGGGCGGACGAGGCGCTCGGCCGCGCCCGGCTCTCCATCCGCGACGACGGCCAGGGCATCGAACCGCAGATGCTGACGAGGCTGTTCGAGCCGTTCGCCCAGGCGGACGCGACGCTCGCGCGGAGCAGCGGCGGGCTGGGGCTGGGGTTGGCCCTGGTGAAGGGCCTGGTCGAGATGCACGGCGGCGAGGTGAGCGCGTCGAGCCTCGGGCTCGGGCGCGGCGCGGAGTTCTCCGTGTGGCTGCCGCTCAGCGCCCGCGGAGGCGCGGCGGAGTCTTTCATCCAGGGCGAGGACGCGGGCGAGCCGCAGGAGCCCCTGACCCTGGCCGCTTCCCGCCGCGTGCTGGTCATCGAGGACAACATCGACGCGGCGGAGAGCCTGCGCGACATGCTCCAGCAGGCCGGTCACCGAGTGGAGGTCGCCTTCGACGGCCGCGTGGGCGTGGAGGCGGCGCGCTCGTTCAGGCCCGAGATCGTTTTGTGCGACATCGGCCTGCCGGAGCTGGACGGCTTCGGGGTCGCCCGGGAGATCCGCGCGGACCCGGCGCTCTCGGGCATGCGGCTCATCGCGGTCAGCGGCTACGCGACGCCTGCGGACCAGCGGTCGTCGCTGGAGGCGGGCTTCGAGCACCACCTCGCGAAGCCGGTGACCCTGGAGAGGCTGGAGGAGATCTTGGCGCGGGCGCCTTGAGCCGCCGGGCCATGAATGGCCCGGCTACGCGTGGGAAGCCGGCTGAAGCCGGCTGAAGCCGGCTGGCCAAGCGAGCACGTCCCCTCCCTCGTGTGCGGCGACCGTCGTCTTTGGCTGCCGACGAGGCGAATCAACACTTGAATGGATACCTCGCCTCGTTGCCGGCGATGAATTCATTTCTCCGCGCCGCAATTCGCTCCCCCGAAGCGCAACCTTCCCCACCGCGAGGCGCGGTGGAAGTTCCCTTGGCCCAGAATGGGAGAGAAGGACATGGCCTCGCTCTGCCCGTCGCGAAAGCTATAGAGGTTGATTCTCCAAATATCCCCTAAGCGCGGCGGGACCGGCACCCGCGCCCCGGCGAGGGACGCCCAGGGCCAGGCGATTTCCACCGAGTACCGCCCCTTCGCCCGGTCGACCTCCACGGCGCGCTGGACCTTCGAGTCCCACTCCTGGTGCCCGAAGCGCGTCCCCTCGGGCGCGCGGACGATGGGCGCGTTGTAGTCGTCGAAGCGCGTGTCCCAGACGGCGCCGTTCACGTCGACCTGCAGCTCGAAGTAGTCGCGGTTGTCCCCGAAGTCGCCCGGCTGAAGCATGACCTCGACCGCGGAGGCGCGCTCCCAGAGGTGCGGGTCGACCTCGTCCCTGGCGAACGGCGAGGTCGGCTCGCCGTCCTCGACGACGACCGCCAGGTAGAGGTTCGCCTCGTCCCACAAGACGCGCGCCGAGGCGTTGACCTTGCTGTCCTTCGACGGCCGCCCGTCGCCCGGGCCCACGAAGGCGAAGGTCTCGCCCGCCAGGCTCCAGGCGCCCTCGCCCAGGCGTCCGTCGACGCGGACGGCACCGGCAGGGGCGCGCGCGGCGCACACCGAGGGGATCTCGCCGCCCGAGCGATCGACCGGGGGCGGCCCTTTTCGCGCGCAGCCGAGCGCGAGAGCCGCACCGAAGAGGCACGCCAGAGTCGCTCGCGTCATGGCGGCCGGGTCGAGCTTGGGGCCCGTCACTCGCGCAGCGCTTTGCCGCTGGCGTCGGTGGTGATGGTCGAGCCGGCGATGATCAGGATGCCCTCGACCAGGCCCCAGAGGCTCCCCAAGCCGCAGGTGAAGACGGTGACCAAGATTTGAATGATGCCCAGCTTGGTGTAGCCCAGGTAGAAGCGGTGGATCCCCAAGCCGCCCAGGAAGATTCCGAGCAGGCCGGCGGCAAGCTTCGACTTCGTCGGCTCGTAGGTCGCGAGGCCCTGGGCGCCTCCGCTCACCTGCAAGGCACTCCCTGGCGCGGGGGCGCGGACGGCCGCGCCGCAGGTGGGACACGCGGCGGCGCCCTGGGGAACCTGGCCGCCGCATTGACTGCAGAACATGGGGCCTCCTGGAGGGAAAATCGAGCGAATGCCGAATGAAGGCAGGTCGCCCCGGGATGTGTCAATCGACCGGCGCCTTTTCGCGGCGACGCCGAAAAGCAGGGCGCCGCTTCAGTGCGCCGGCGCGGCCGGCGGCGCCGCCTTGAGCCCGCGGATGTGCTTCACGAGCGCGTCCACCTCGGAGGCGGAGAGCTTCCCCTTGAACGGCGGCATGCCGCCTTCCGTGCCGAGCTGGATGGCGGTTCGAATCGACGCGTCGTCGCGCGAGGACTGCCACAGGTCCCGAGTGAGGTCGGTGGCGGAGTATCGGCGGCCAAGCTCGGTCCGGCTTCGGCCGTCCTCGCCGTGGCACGCGGCGCAGTTGGCCTTCCAGAGCTCGGCCGCGTTCGGCGCCTTCGGCAAAGCCGCGGCGGTCAGGAGGGGGGCGACCGAGAGCAATAGGAGCAGACGCATTCGCATGGCTTTTAGGTCCTTCCGTCGAGCAGCACCGCAAAGAGAGCCTTTAGCGCTCCCCGAGCGCCTTCTCCGCCGCGAGCACCGCGTTCGACATGAGCATGGCCCGGGTCATGGGCCCGACGCCGCCGACGCGCGGCGAGAGCCAACCGGCGACCTGGGCGACGTCGTCCGCGACGTCGCTCAGCAGCTTGCCGTCGCGGAACGAGACGCCGGCCGCGACCACCGCCGCGCCCGGCTTCACCATGTCGGCCTTGATGAGGCCCGCGACGCCGGCCGCGGCGACGATGACGTCGGCCTGCCGGGTGTAGAAGCCCAAATCCTTCACGCCGGTGTGGACCACGGTGACGGCCGCGTTGGCGTCGGGCCGCTTGAGCGCCAAGAGGTTGGCCAGCGGCCGGCCGATGGTGAGGCCGCGGCCGACGATGACCACGTGCTTGCCCGCGAGCGCGACGCCGTTCTGCTCGAGCAAGAGCTGGATGCCGCGCGGCGTGCAGGCGAGCGGCGCCTCGACGCCCATGACCAGGTGGCCCAGGTTGACCGGGTGCAGGCCGTCGGCGTCCTTCTCGGGCCTCACCTCGAGCAAGAGCCCTTCGTAGTCGAGCCCCTTCGGGAACGGGTACTGGAGGATGTACGCGTGGACCGCCGGGTCCTCGTTGAACTTCCGGATGACGGCCCGGATGTCGTCGGCGGTGGCGGTGCTGGGCAGGCGCGCGTCGAAGGAGCGGATGCCCAGGTCGGCGCAGTCGCGGTGCTTCATGGAGACGTACTTGGCGCTGGGCCCGTCGTCTCCCACGAGGAGCGTGCCGAGCCCCGGAGGCGTCCCCCGGGCCTTGAGCGCGTCCACGCGCGAGCTGAGCTGCTGCTTGATCTGCTTCGCCAGCGCTTCGCCATCGAGAGTTTTCGCGTTCACGGCGGCGAACCTTACCTTTCTCGCCCTGGAAGATGAAGCGCGGCGTGGACTTGACGCAAGGCGTCCGGCCGGGAGCCGCCGGCGCGAGACGAGCGTCAGGGGCTTGGCGCGCCTCAGGGCAAACCTAGGAAATGACGTGCCCTCGCCACCTCGGCCCGAGGCATGCAATTCGCCCTGCTTTGCGGTGGAGGGCTCGCTTGCGGCGGCGGCCGCGAGGAGGTGCTTCGTTGAGCGAGTGGAACGGCCATTTCGGAGCGTCGGTCCTGTCGAAGAACGGCTTCGAGGTCCTCGACTGCGAGCCGTGCGGCTTCAAGCACGCGGTGCCCCTCCCGTCTCGCGAGGAGCTCTTGGCGCTCTATCGGCAGGACTATTACGCGGTCGAGAAGCCGCTCTACCTGGACCGGGCGCGAGAGGACCTGGACTGGTGGAACGCGGTCTACGCCGATCGCTACGACTCGTTCGAGCGGCTGCTCGGCCCCGAGCGGCGCCGCATCCTCGACGTGGGCTCGGGCCCCGGCTTCTTCCTGCTGCACGGCCAGCGGCGCGGCTGGAAGGCGCTGGGCGTCGAGCCCTCGCGCCAGGCGGCGGCGCACGCCCGGGGCTTAGGCCTCGACGTCGTCGAGCAGCCGCTCACCGAGGCGCTCGCCCTGGAGCTCGGGGCCTTCGACGTCGTGCACCTCTCCGAAGTCCTGGAGCACATCGCCGACCCTGCCGGCCTGGTCCGAATCGCCCGCGGGCTCCTGTCGCCGGGCGGGCTGCTCTGCGTCGTGGTGCCCAACGACTTCAACCCGATCCAGAAGGCGCTCGTCGCGTCCATGGGCTACGAGCCGTGGTGGGTCGTGCCGCCGCATCACTTGAACTACTTCGACCGGGGCTCGCTGCGCCGGCTCTTCGAGGGGAACGGGTTCGAAGTGGCGCTCTTGGAGGCCACCTTCCCCATCGACCTCTTTCTCATGATGGGCGACCGCTACGTTGGCGACGACGCGCTGGGACGCCAGTGCCACGCGCGGCGAAAGAACCTGGAATTGAACCTCGCGCGCTGCGGCCTCGCGGGCCTCAAGCGCGAGCTTTACCAGCGCCTGAGCGAGCTCGACCTGGGCCGCGAGATGATGGTCATCGGGAGGCGGCCGTGAGAACCGCCATCGCCCTCATCCAGGCCCATTTCAACGACCTGCTCCCGGGCGACGCCGACCCGAGCCACTACTGCATCCTGCGCCTGCGCGAGAGCCGGCACATCGAGCGCGTCGTCGTCGCCGCGCCGGATACCGAGAAGAACCGCATCTTCGCCGACCTCGCCGCGCGCTGGGGCATCGAGTGCTTCCTGGGCGACGAGCTCGACGTGGTGCGCCGACTCATGGGCGCGGCGGCGCTCGCCGGCGCGGGCGAGCAAACGCCCTTGGCGCGCGTGCTCCTGAACAAGTTCTTCCTCGACACGCCGCTCGTCGACCGGATGATCGACGCGCTCGTCCGGGAGAGCGCCGACTTCGTCGTGCTGCCGCAGGACTTCGACATCCAGTTCGGCGCCGACGTCCTCACCCTCGGGGCGCTGCGCCGGGTCGACCGGATGCTCCAGGGCCCCGAGGACGGGCCGCTGCGGTTCCGGCCCTGGCTCTTCATCGAGGAGCACCCCGAGGCGTTCAAGACGGTCACGTGCGAGGAGGTGCCCACCTATCCTCGCTCGCGCCTCGAGGAGATCCGCTCGAGCCATCTCTTCTCGCAGCGCGACTGCGGCAGGTTCTCGCTGTTCTCGTACACCTTTGCGCGCCAGTTCCTGTCCCGCGAGGACCGCGTCCTGGACATCGCCTGCGGCAGCGGCGACGGCAGCGCCGCGCTCGCCGCCGCGTGCGCGAGCGTCACCGGCGCCGACCTGTGCGCCAAGGACGTGGAGGAGGCCCAGAGGCGGCACGGCGCCGAAAACCTGCGCTTCGAGGTGCAGGACGGCTGCGCGCTCACCTTCCCGGGCGGCGCGTTCGACGCCGTCGTCACCCTGCATACGCTGGAGCACCTGCCGGACGACCGGGCGTTCCTCGCGAGCCTCTTCCGCGCGACGCGGCCCGGTGGGAAGCTCGTGCTGGAGGTGCCGCTCCTGCGCAAGCGCCCCTTCAATCACCCCATCCTCTCGGTCCACCTGCGCGAGTACGAGCGCGAGCCCTTGCTCGGGCTCATCGCCCAGGCCGGCTATCGAATCGAGCAGCGCTTCGGGATCAACCGCGGCCAGCACGTCGCCTGGGACAGGGCGCGGGAGGCGGCCATGGTCGTGGCGCGCCGCCCGCTCTGAGAATCCATCGGCGAGGATGACTCACGGCGCGCCCGCTCGGCGCGCAGACCGGCGATGGCCGCGAGCCACGGACCCGCTTCCTCCGGCCGGCGCCGATGCCTGCCGAGAGCTCATTCGCCCGGGCCACCGGCCTCCGAGGCCCAGAGGCGCTTGCGCCGCGAATGCGGGCGACGCACCTCTAAGCGGCGGAGGTATGGCCTATGGCGATCAGCGCGGTGCGGAGCACCTTCGAGAAGGGGACCGAGGCGTTCAACGCCCATGACGTCGACGCGTTTTCCGAAACGATGGCCGAAGACGTCTCGATGCGGGCGCCCGCCGACCTGGAGCTGCACGGCAAGCTGGCGGTGAAGGGCTTCTACCGGACCTGGCTCGACGCCTTCCCGGATGCGCGCGTCGACATCGAGGCGGCGCACGTGCTGAGCGACGCCGTGATCGAGGAGGGCGTCTTCAGCGGGACCACCGCGCCACCCTCATGACCCCGGAGGGCGACCTGCCGCCGACCGGGGCCGCGGTGTGCGTGCCGTTCATTCAGGTCCTGCGGTTTCGCGGCAACAAGATTGCCTCGTTTCACTTACTGTACGACCGCGCCGAGATGATCGAACAGCTCGGCCTCGGGCCGCTGCCGTTTCAGGCCGCGAGCGGCCAGCGGAGCGAGACGCCGGAGGCGCCGCCGCCGCAATAGGTCCTTCGGTGAGTGCGAATGCACGGGGAGCGCGCCGCCGCCGCTCGTCGAATCGGCCGTGCGCGATGGGGCTTGACCTTGACGCCGTGTCAAGGTCGCACTCTGCTGGCATGATCGAATCATGCGAATCGGCGAGCTCGGAAAACGAACCGGCGCGAGCGCGCGCGCCCTCCGGCAGTACGAGCGGCGCGGCTTGCTCGCCGCCCGTCGCGCCCCGCGCTCGTCGGGGCATGGGCCAACGACCGGGTCGCCCTCGCGAGAGCTGGCCTCGCGATTCGCGTGATTCGCGAGCTTCCCTCGTTCGCCGAGGCTCACGTCTCTCAGGGCTCCGACTCGGCCTTGATCGAGTGGGTTCACGCTCGGCCCGCCTCTCATGCCCGAGCGCACTCGCCGTCTGGATTGGGCATCGCTCCTTCAAAGAGTCTTTCGGTTGGACATCCTGAAGTGCCGGTGCGGCGGGCGGCGCGAGGTCACGGCGTTCATCCCCGGCGGAGAACTGGCGCGCCAGATCCTCGAGAAGCTCGGGGTCGACGCCACCGGTCCGCCGGTCGCCAAGGCTCGCGCCGCTTCACCATCGCCAGCGTCTTCACCACGATTCGCCCGAGCACGTGCGTAAGGTCGTCGCGCGTCGGCGGGGGCAACTTGATGAAGTCGGCGGTGCCGTCGTCGCCCTCCAGCGTGAAGACGCCGTCGGGCAGCACCGCGTGGTGGTGAACATTGAGATCCAGCCGACTCCCGAACCGCTGCGTCGCGCAGATGGCCGAGGCATTCCTCGTCGGTGCCGTCGCTCGTGAAGAAGGTGCCGGTCTCGTGCGCCAAGGCGAGCGGCCTTTTCGCGTAGGGCTCGGAGTCCGGCGAGTATGCGCTGACGCGACCCATAGGCCCTTAGGCGCCCGACAGCTTGTCTCGTCCTCCAAAGCGATGGACTGAGCCAAGACTCCGTGATACTCGGATTCAATCGTCGCTCGTGGCCGTCACTAACCGGGTCGGCGACTCGAGCTGGACCGACTGCCTTCCGCCATCCCTGACCTGAATCGGCCTGGGCGGCGCGGCGACCACCCCAGCCTGCCCCTGGTCTCCCATGCACACTGGTCTACTCCCCCGCTCAATCAAACCAGTCGTTCCCGTCTTCCTGCTCGCCACGGCCGGCGCGTGCGGCCCTGGCGCGGAGGTCGGACGGGTGGACAGTGCGCTCGTCGGACAGATCACCGGGGTGGTCGACGGCGTCTTTGGCTCCGACGGCGCCAGATACATCCAGGGATGGGCCTGCGAGCCCAACAATCCCAATCCGCTCTCCATCCACCTCTATACCGGCGGGCCCGCCGGCATCGGGCAGATCTTTGGCGGATTCGTCGCCAATGGATCCCCCAATGATCCGGGTGTGAGCGCGGCCTGTGGGACCACCACCGGCCACCGCTTCTTCATCGATGTCACCGGCGATCTATTCGATCGGGCGGGACAAACCATCTATGTCCACGGAATCGCGCAGAACGGTGGACCCAACGCTCTGCTCTCGGGCTCCGGCAGCTCGGTCGTCCCTAGGGCCACCACCGTCGGCGTGCTCGACGGCATCAGCGCCACCGGACTCGCCTGGGGCTGGGCGTTCGACAACCTCGACACCTCCGCCTCGATCAATGTCCGGATCTACGCGGACGGCAGCGGGGACCAGGGCGCCGAGACCGGCACACTGGTGTGGTCGGGCGCCGCCAATGTCTCGCGCAACGACGTGGATGCGGCCTATCACATTCCCGGCAATCACGGCTTCAGCGTGCAGCTCCCTGCGTCGGCGATGATCAACATGCACCGCGTCTCAGTATATGCCGTCAGCGTCAACCGCGCGAGCGCGCCCGTTGATGGGTCGCCCAAGGTGCCGGGCGGCAGCACCGTGACGAGCGCCTTCTCCTTCACCACGTCGGAGTCCGGCTTCCCGTCGCAGTGGTACGGCTATTCGCTGCCCGGCGGCGCCGTAAACCTCGCCGGATTGAGTGGCTCCGTCAGCGTCAGCCAGTCGTCCGACCTCTACAGCGAGTACCTGTTCATCGTCGGGTGGCTGCCATCGGGCGAGTGCCCGACGAGGGGAACGAGCGCGCAATGGGGGCCGATCGGCACCGCCGTGGTCTGGAGCGATATCGTCAAGGCGCCGCGCGCTGGGCGGTTCACGACACCGGTGAACTTCACGCTTCCTGTAGGCGTGCCGATCGGAAACTGCCTCCTCGTCGGTATCAATGGCGGCCCGGTTTCCGGATCGCATGCCTCGACCGGCTCGGTTAGCCTCACCGCGACCTATACCCAGTCGCCGGCCACCAGCGGTCAGGTGATCGGCGTCGGCGGCGAGTTCTGCTTCGGCCAGAATTGGGGCTGCCAGGCCGCCACTTCCGACAATACGAAGTCGTTTGCCAATATGACGAAGATCACCCAGCGGAGCGAGCTCAAGGCCATCTGGGGCAATGTCAGCGACACGACTTTCGACGGCACTAACTCCTTCGGTGCCCCGCCGGCCGCTCCCTGGACCGCGCTCAACGACGTGTACGTGTACCGCGGCACCGATTGCAATCAGTTTACCGGCAGCGTCAATGGCCCGAGCGACTATTATTCGCACATCCCGGCCGGCGCGACGCACCTCGTCAGCGCCGCGCTCAGTGGGCCCGCTGGCGTCGGGGTGGCGCAGACGATCAACTTCCTGCTCCCCGGCCTATCCAACGGAATCGCCGTCTACCAGACGTTCTCGGACGTGACGCTGAACCCGGGCGACTGCCTCGTCACCCTTTATGGAATGCAGGGCAGCGGCGCGTTCGACAACGAGAGCCAGCTCCAGGCTCTCGTGCAGCCGTATTGACCGCGTCCGCCCGCGGTCGTCCCACGCTTGAATTTGCCGCATGCCTGAACTAGTCCGACGCGCGACGACCTTAGGCCTCTGACCGCCTCTGACCAAAATTACCTTGTCACCTTCCGCAATCAGCGCCCGCTCGTCCGAAAAGGCGGCCGCCGAGTGGCCGAATGAGCTGACTTCAAAATCCCACGAATTCTGGGAGTTGAATAGATGATTTTGATCAAAGGCCTTACGCACGTGCTCGGGCGAATCGTGGTGAAGACGCTGGCGATGGTGAAGCGGCGCGGCTCTTGGAGGAGGAGCCGTGCGACGCCCTGACGAGCGCTCAAGCGGAGGCGGTTCAAAAGCCGCTGCCGTGGGGGCAGCGCGGCGACGGGGAGGCGAAGAAGCTGGCGGTTTTCCTGGAAGGGTTCTCGCTGCAGGCCGGGACGCACGTCCACGAGCGCGACGGCGAGGGGCTCGACCCCTCGACAAGCTCGGGACTGCTGCGTTACGTGCTTAAGGCCGCCGCTCTCGGCCGAGCGCCTCACGCGCGCTGCCGACGGGCGGGTCGTGCTCAGCCTGCGCCGCCCGCTCCATGACGGCACGACGGCGGTCGCCTTCACGCCGATGGAGCTGATGAAGCGGCTCGCGGCGATGGTCCCTCTCGCCGAGGCGGCACTCGGTGCGCTACTTCGGCGTCTTCGCGGCGCGCGGGTCTTCGCACCGTCCCCGTGGCCTTCGCCGCCCGCGCCGCCATCCGGGAGCTGCCCGAGCGCACGCTGTTCGGCTCGGACGCGCTCTACGGCGACCCGCTCCTCGCGCGCCAGCTCATCGAGCGCGTCGCGCCCGCGGGGCGAGGTGCGGGAGCTCGTCTTGGGCGGCACGGCGGCGCTCCTATTGGGCCTTTGAGACGGCCGTCGCAAGCAGGATCACGGCCTCGCGCCGGGCCACTCGCCGAACACCCGCTCCAGCGGCACCGAGACCTCCGGGAACTCGAGGGAGACGAGCGTCGACGCGCGGTCGAAGTGCGCGGCCTTCCCGTACCGGCCTTCCTCGAGGTGATACGCCGTGACCAGGCCATGCACCGGGTCGACAATCCAATACTCGGGCACGCCCATCTAGGCGTAGAGCATCTTCTTGAAGAGCTCGTCGTGGCCTGAGTTCCCCGGCGAGAGGATCTCCACCACCACGTCCGGCGGGCCCTCGATGCCGCGCTCGCTCGCCGCTTTGCGCGCGATGCGCACGACGGCGAGGTCGGGTTGGACGACGCTCGTCTCGGAGAGGATGACGTCCGTCGGCGCATCGAACACCTCGGCGATGCCCGGCTCCTCGAGCTGCTGCATCAGGACCTGCTGCAGGCGCCGCGAGACCCGCTGGTGAATCGTAGTGGGGGCGGGATTCACGAGGAGGTCCCCCTCGACGAGCTCGTAGCGCCGGCCGTCGTTCGGGAGCTGGGCGTACTCGCGGTAGGTTCAGCGAGAGCTCCGGTTGAAAGGGCATCGCCATGAGTTGAACGATAGCTCCATTTCGCGCCCCGAGCCGGAGAAAGGCCCCTCACTCCGCAGCGAGCAGCGCCGCCTGGTACGGCCCCGCCGGCAGCTCTTTCTCGCGCGGCCCGCTCTCCAGCTGCCAAATCCGCGTCCCGCTGAACGCCGGGTCCCAGCTGTCGACCCGCGTCCGCCATCGGCCCGGCGGAAGGGCCACCTTTCCCGGCTCCTTGGAGAAGCGCAGGACGAGCAACAGGTCGCCCCCGCGGTGCGGCCGCCGCACCAACAGCGTGCGCCCGGGCTGGTCGACGCTCGTCGAGATCTCGCTGAGCCGATCGCCCTGGAGACCGGGCTCGGACTGCCGGAGCGCCAGCAGCGCCGCGCAATACCGCCGCATCAGCGCGTGCTCCCCGCTCAGCGAGCGCTCCCACTGGAGCTTGGAGCGCTCGAAGGTGGCGGCGGCCTGCGGGTCGGGCACCTCGCCTTGCCAGCGGAAGGCCGCGAACTCGCGCTTGCGCCCCTCCGAGACCGCGCGGCCCAGCGCCAGGTCGGGGAAGCTCGTGAAGTACTGGAAGGGCGCGGTCTCGGCGTACTCCTCGCCCATGAAGACGAGCGGCGTGAACGGCGACAGGAGCGCCGCCGCCGCGGCCAGCCGCAGCGCTTCGGGGGGCAAGCTCGCCGCGAGCCGGTCGCCCTGCGCGCGGTTGCCGACCTGGTCGTGGTTCTGCACCGCCACGACGAAGCGTCGCCCGGCGACCCCGTCGGCAGGTCGGCCGTGCGGCCGCCCGCGGTAGGCCGAGCGCTGCCCGGTGTAGACGAAGCCCTGGCGGTACGCGGCGGCCAGGTCCTCCAGCCGCCCGTAGTCCGCGTAATAGCCCTGCGACTCGCCGGTGAGAAGCGTGTGCAGCGCGTGGTGGAAGTCGTCCGACCACTGCGCCGCCATGCCCCACCCGCCGTCGCTGAGACGCCGGAGCACCTTCGGGTCGTTCATGCCGCTCTCGGCGATGATCTGCACCGGCCGCGAGAGCCGCGCCGACAGCGCCTGCGCGCCGGCGTTGAGCTCGGCCAACACGTGCGGCTGCGACTCGTCGATCACGTCTTGCACCGAGTCGAGCCGCAGGCCGTCGAAGTGGTAGTCGCGGATCCACTGGAGCGCGTTGTCGATCACGAACTCGCGCACCGGCCCCGAGCCCTCGGCGTCGTAGTTGACCGCCTCTCCCCAGGGCGTCTGGTGCCGCTCGGTGAAGTACGGGCCGAACTCGCGCAGGTAGTTCCCGGACGGGCCCAGGTGGTTGTAGACGACGTCCAGGAAGGCAGCGAGCCCGTGCGCGTGGCAGGCGTCCACCAGGCGCTGCAGCGCGCGCGGCGGCCCGTACGCCGCGTGCGGCGCGTAGAGCAGCGCGCCGTCGTAGCCCCAGCCGCGCGGCCCGTCCCACATGGCCACCGGCATCAGCTGCACCGCCGTGACCCCGAGCTCCTTGAGCCCGGCCAGGCGCGGCACCACCGCGTCGAAGGTCCCCTCGGGCGTGAAGGTGCCCACGTGCAGCTCGTAGAAAACCAGGGCGTCCGCGCGGGCGCCCCGCCACTCGGAGTCCGTCCAGGGATAGGCGAGGTCGACCACGGTGGACGGGCCGTGGATGGACCCGCGCTGGAGCCGCGCCGCGGGGTCCGGCCGGCGGCGGCCGTCCTCGAAGACGTACTGGTAGTCGGCCCCGGACCCGACCCCTTCCACGAAGCCCTCGAAGAAACCCCCGGCGGTCCTCTGCAACGCCTGGACGCCGAGGCCGGCGACCTGCACCTGGAGCGACGGGGCGCGCGGAGCCCACACCCGGAATCGAGTCCCACCGGAACCCGGAAACGCGCCCTGCTGGGATGGTGGCGCGGCAATCACGGGGGAAAACGTCGCGCACCGGCCCTCTCGGATCAACCGCCTGCCCGGGTGTGAAGCCGCGCTCTGTCGTTCACAGCACGCGCCCCGGGCGAGCGCCGAGGCGCGCAGGTCCCCTCAGGGCTGGCCTGGTCCTTCCCGCCGCAAGTGTCGTCCGGGTCTCGAGGTCGCCCCGACCTCGTCGAGGTCCTTCGACGGGGCCGGCCGATCGCAGAAAGGGATCCCGGCGCTTGGTACTAGAATGAGCAGCCGATGCGCACCCACCTCGGCTGCCCCAGCGACGACGAAGTCGCCGAATTCATCGAAGGCCAATCCTCCGCGGACGCCGCCGCGCGGATGCACGTGCACCTGGACAGCTGCGCCACCTGCCGCGCGCTCGTCGCCGGGGCGGCGAGCGAGGCCAAGACCCGCCCTGCCCGCGCCACGCCGCCGCGCGCCTGGAGCTCGCTCCTCTCGCGCGGCGCGCTGGTCGGCCGGTACGTGGTCATCGACGTGCTCGGCGCTGGGGGCATGGGCACGGTCTACGCCGCCTTCGACCCGGAGCTCGACCGCCGCGTCGCCTTGAAGCTCCTCCACACCGAGGAGCGCAGCGCCGCGGGCCGCGGCCTCCTCTTGCGCGAGGCGCAGGTCCTGGCCCAGCTCAGCCACCCGAACGTCGCCACCGTGTTCGACGCCGGGGCCTTGGGCGACCGCGTCTTCTTGGCCATGGAGCTCCTGGACGGCGGCACCCTGAGGGACTGGCTCGCCGTCGCGCCGCGCTCGTCGCGCGAGGTGGTGGCGGTGCTCTCGGCCGCCGGAGAGGGCCTCGCCGCGGCGCACCGCGCCGGCTTCGTGCACCGCGACTTCAAGCCCGAGAACGTGCTCCTGGGAAAGGACGGCCGGCCCCGCGTCTCGGACTTCGGCCTGGCGACGTTGGCGGGCAACGGCTCCGGCCAAGTCGCCGGCACCCTGGAGTACATGGCCCCCGAGCAGATGGCGCTCGAGGCCTCCGACGAGCGCGCCGACGTCTTCTCGTTCTGCGTCACGCTCTACGAGGCGCTCTTCGGCGCGCGCCCGTTCCGAGGCGACGGCGTCGCGGCGCTGCTCGAGGCGGTGCGGGCCGGCGCCTCGTTCAAGGACGCTCGAGAGCGGCGCGTGCCGTCCCACCTCGCCGCGCTCCTCGAGAGCGGGCTCAAGGCGAACCCCGGCGAGCGGCCGTCCTCGATGGAGCGGGTGCTACAGGCCCTGCAGGCCGACCCCCGCCGGAGGCGCCGCCGGCTGCTGGCCGCGGCGGGGTTGGCTGCCGTCGCGGCCTTCGCCGGCCTGCTGGGCTACGGCACGTGGGCGGCGCGCGCCGCGTCCTGCTCCACCGCGGGCCTGCTCGACGGCGTTTGGGACCCGGGCCGGCGAGCGGCCATGGATGCCTCCTTCTCCCGCACTCAGCTGCCGTACGCGGCCAAGGCCTTCGCCGGCGCGAGCCGGCTGCTCGACGAGTACGCCGCGGGCTGGTCCGCCATGCGGGCCGAGTCCTGCGCCGCCACCCGAGTGCGGCGCGCGCAGCCCGAGGAGACCCTGGCGCTGCGCATGGCGTGCCTGGACGACCGACGCCGCGAGCTCGGCGCTCTGGTCGACGTCCTCTCCGCCGCCGACCGCGGCGCCGTCGACCAGGCGGCCGCCGCCGTGCACGCGCTGGCCCCCGTGCGCGAGTGCGCCGACCTCGCCGCGCTGGCGATGCCGGTTCCCAAGCCCCGCGATCCCGCGAAGCGCCAGCCGCTGGAGGCGGCCTTAGCCAAAGTCGCCGCGGCCGAGGCGCTGCTCCGCGCCGGGAAGGCCGACAAGGCCCTGGAGATCGCCGTTCCCGCGCTCGCCGAGGTGCGAGCGGTCGGGCACGCGCCGAGCGAAGCGCGCGCGGGCTACATCGTCACCATCACCGAGGAACGCCTCGGGCGCATCCGCGACGCGCTGGCGTACGGCGAGCAGTCGCTCCTCGACGCGCAGCGCGGGCGGGACGACCCGCAGGTCATCACCGCGCTCGAGACCCTCACCATGGTGACCGGCGTCTACGCCGGACACCCGGAGGAGGGGCTTCGCTACAGCCGCCTGGCGCTCGCGACCATCGAGCGCACCGGGAACGACCCGAAGGAGGTCTTCAACGTCCGCGCGTATCGGGGCCTCGTCCTGGCCAACGCCGGCCGGCTCGACGAGGCGCTGGTCGACCTGCGCGAGGCCCTGGCGGCCTCGGAGATGCGCTACGGGCCCATGAACCTCGACACGATCGAGGTGCGCTCCAACATGGCGAACGCGCTCGTGGCGCAGGGCCGCCTCGAGGAGGCGCGCGCCCAGTTCACCGAGGCGGTCCGCGCGTTTGAAGAGATGGTGGGCCAGGGGAACCCGGAGGTCGTGCCCGCCAAGAGCAACCTCGGCTGGGTGCTCCTGGCGTTGGGGAGCATCGAGGAGGCGGCCCCGGTTCTCGAGGCCGTCCACGCGGAGAGCCTGCGCGCCTTCGGGGAAGAGAGCCAGAACGTCGCCATCTCCCTCATCAACCTGGGCGAGCTGCGGCTCGCGCAGCGCCGGCTCCCCGAGGCCCTGGAGCTGGAGCGCCGCGCCGTCGCCGTCCTGGAGCTCAGCGACAAGAAACAGCCGGTGCTGTCTGAGCCGCTGAGCCAGGTGGCGCTCGCGCTGATCGCCCTGGGGCGCGCCCCGGAGGCCGTCGAGCCGGCCGAGCGCGCGCTGCAGCTCGCCAAGGCCAACGCCATTCCGCCGACGGACCTCGCCCGGGTGCAGATGGCCCTCGCCCGAGCGCTCGCGGAGTCCCGGCGCGATCGGCCGCGGGCGCGCGAGCTCGCGGTCAGCGCGCAGAAGGCGTTCGCCGACGCGGCCGCGCGCTATGGGGGCGAGAACGCTCGGTTCGCTGGGGAGATTGCGAGCTTCTTGGAGAAGTTGTAGCTCGCGCCGCCTCAGCGCTCCTGACGCGCCCTGAGCATTCGCCTCCTTCCTTGCGCTTCGAGCGCAAGGGACGAACTGCGCATTTGCGCTTGATGCGTGGGGCCGCTGCCGATCGCGCGAGTGCCGGGCCCGGGATCGGCGGCCCGGCACTCGGCTTGCTATCGGGCGCCGGCAGCTCAGGCTGGGCGCAAGGACCATGGCGCTGGCCCCTCTCGTCCTCGAAAGGGAGAAATTCGATGAAGAAGATCGCGCTGTCAACGTATCTGGTGATCGCCTCCTGCGCATTCCCCACAACGGACGCCGTCGATGGCGGCGCAGGACGAGTCGGCGATGCCAGCGAGGTCCTCGACGCCGGCGGCGCCGTGGATGCCAATGGCGCCCGCGATGCGGGCCAAGGCCCCGACGCGAGCGATCACCGCGATGCCGGCGGCGGCGATGACGCTCATGACGCCCGAGACTCCGGTGCCGCCGTCGACGCCGCGCAAAGCGCCGATGCGTCGTCGGCCAACCCGACCGGCTGCTCGTTCAGCGTGACCGAGAACGTCTACGACGGGCCCGGGTACTGGGGCACCATCGCCTTCAAGAACAACGGCCCCTCGGCCAGCTCCTCGTACAAGATCTCGTTCGACGTGCCCAGCGGCGCGACCTGCGATTACGCCGACAGCGGCTGGACCTCTTCGCAGCAGGGCGTCACCTGCATCTACGCGCACCCGGGAGCGACGCTCGCCGCGGGCGCCTCGCAGACGCTCCAGTACTCCACCGACTCGACCGCGTTTTCCGCGGCGGCGAACGTCCAGGTGACCGACTCGTCCTGCTCCGGCTCGGGCGACGCGACCCCGCCCTCGGCGCCCTCCGGGTTGAAGGTCAAAGGCGTCACCTCCAGCAGCGTCTCGCTCACCTGGAACGCCTCCACCGACAACGTCCAGGTCGCGGGCTACGACGTGTTCCAGAGCGGCGCCCAGGTCGCGTCCGAGACCGCGACGACCGCGACGGTCGGCTCCTTGGCCCCTTCCACCTCCTACAGCTTCCAGGTGCGGGCGCGGGACGCCGCGGGAAACGCGTCGGCGCTCAGCCCGGCCGTTCAGGCGAACACCGCGGCGGCCTCGGGCAACCCCAGCTTGCGCGACGCGGCCAAGAAGGAGATAGCCCTAGAGCTCGTCGCCTCCAACGAGGAGTCGACGCTCGATTGGCGCGCCGAGTATTCGTACATCGAGGACATCGGCGACGGGCGCGGCTACACCGCGGGCCTCATCGGCCTCTGCTCGGGGACCGGCGACATGTTGGAAATGGTGGAGCATTACCAGGCCATTTCACCCGGCAATCTTCTCTCCAAATACATTTCCGCCCTTCAGAAGCTCGGCGGCAGCGACGCGCACACCGGCCTCGACCCCAATTTCGTCGGCGATTGGAAGACGGCGTCCACGGACTCGCTCTTTCAAACGTCCTACGATTGGGAGCGCGACAGCGAATACTTCGACCCCGCGGTCGACCAGGCCATCGCCGACGGCCTGCGCGTCCTGGGGCAATACATCTATTTCGATTCGATGGTGATCCTCGGCCCCGGCACCGACTCGACGAGCCAGGGAGGCGTGCGCGCCACCGCCATGAAGAAGGCCAAGACGCCCGCCCAGGGCGGCGACGAGACCACCTACCTCAACGCCTACCTCGACGCCTACGTCGCGGCGATGCTCACCGACTCCGCGCACCAGGACACCTCGCGCGTCGAAACCGAGAGCCGGGTCTTTCTCAAGGCGGGAAACCTCGACCTCGACCCGCCGCTCAGCTGGCACACCTACGGCGACCCGTACTCCATTCCCTGACCCGGCCAAGCCGGAACCAACGAGGGTTGCCATAGGCTCCAGACCCCAGGCTTCAGGCTTCAGGTTCCCTGGAGCCTGAAGTCTTTGCCAGCCTGCACGAGAGTTCGCGCCGAAGGGACAAACGAGGCATGCAAGAGAATGTGCGGCGCAGGCGCGAGTCGACAATTGATAGTCAAAGGTTGCTAATGCTGCGGAAACCAGGCTCGGCAAAAAGACCTCTCCCCCGGTTCGCCCCCTCCCCGCAAAGCGGGGAGGGGGTCAGGGGGGTGAAGGGCTGCGCCTATTTCAAGCCGCGGGCCAGCCTGCCCGACATGAGCGTCCCCGCGGTGTCCAGCGGCACGCGCCTGGGTCGATCGGCTCCAGCGGGCGAGGCGGAAAAGGGCCGGGCGAACGCTCGCCCCAGCGAGTGGAGCTCCCTTCAGCAGCGCGGTGCGGTGATTGAGCGAGCTCTGGCCGGGCCGAACGTCGCGTTGAGGTGTTCCGACCCCAGCCTTTCGCGATGGACCCGGGTCGCAAGGGCTTCTCCTGCGCCGGCGGCAGGCGTCCAGGTGTGCGAAAGGGCGCCCGTGCGAGCGCGTGCCCCGGCGTCCGCCACGGGCAGCCCGCGGGGACGCCTTCGGGTTCGGCAGGCGCGCTATTGTCGAGCCTCGGGCCGCGCGCTCGAGAGAGGAGTCGGCCAACCGATGGAAAGGCCGTTCCGCCCCGCTTCGCTCGAGGTCCTCTCCCGCTGGGTCTTCCGGGAGCTCGACGCGCGAGGCACCGTCCTCGGCCTCTCGCCGCAGAGCTTCCAGATCCCTGGCCCGCGCCTCGCCTCCACGCTCTTCGGCCGGCCGCTCGCCGCGCCTCTCGGTGTCGCGGCGGGCCCCCACACGCAGCTCGCGCAGAACATCGCCGCGGCGTGGCTGTGCGGCGCGCGCTTCATCGAGCTCAAGACCGTGCAGGTGCAGGACGCCGTCCAGGTGCCTAGGCCCTGCATCGACGCCGCCTTCGAGACTTTCAACTGCGAATGGTCGCAGGAGCTGTCGCTCGAGCAATCCTTCCGCGAGTACCTGAACGCCCACGTCCTCGTCCACGCGCTCGCGCACCGCCTGGGCCTGCCCGGCCCTGGCGCGCTCTTCGCGATGAGCGTGGGCTACGACCTGGCCGGCATCCAGAGCTCCAAGGTGCAGCGCTTCCTCGCCGCCATGCGCGGCGCGGGCGACGCGCTGGGCGAGGCCGTCGACGCAGTGGCCCACGCCTACCCGGCGGTCCGCGACATCGAGATCCCCGCGGCCGTCTCGAGCCACGTCACCCTCTCCACGATGCACGGCTGCCCGCCCGAGGAGATCGAGCGCATCGCGCGCCACCTCCGCGAGGAGCTCGGCCTCCACACCTGGATCAAGCTCAACCCGACCCTGCTCGGGCCCGAGCGGCTGCGGGGATTGCTCAACGGCGCGCTCGGCTACGACGCGGAAGTCCCCGACGAGGCCTTCGAGCACGACCTGCGTCTCCCCGACGCCCTGGCGATGGTCCGGCGCCTCGCCGCCCGCGCCGCGCCCGGCCCGGCGAGCTTCGGCCTCAAGCTGTCGAACACCCTCGAGGTCCTCAACCCGGGCGGCGCCCTCCCCGCGTCCGAGAGGACGAGGTACCTGTCGGGCCGGGCGCTGCACCCGCTCACGCTGGCGCTCGCGCACGAGCTGACCGAGGCGCTCGACGGCCAGGTGCCCATCTCCTTCTGCGGCGGTGCCGACGCCTTCAACGTCGCGCCGCTCGTCGCCTGCGGGCTCTCCCCGGTGACGGCCTGCTCCGACCTGCTCCGACCCGGCGGCTGCGCGCGCCTGCAGCAATACCTCCAGAACCTCGAAGCGGCCCTCGACCGCGACGGCGCACAATCGATCGCCGAGCTGGCGGCGTCGGGCGAGGGCGCGCGCGCCCGCCTCGCCGCACTGGCCGAGCGCGCCGCGCGCGAGCCGCGCTACGCCCGAAGGGAAGGGGCGCGCAGGCTCAAAAGCCGGCGCGCGCTGGGTCTCTTCGACTGCGCCGCGGCCCCGTGCCTGGAGGCATGCCCCGCGGGCCAGAACGTCCCCGACTATCTGCGCGAGCTCGCGCGCGGCAGGCCCCGGGAGGCGCTCGCCATCGTGGAGCGGGCGAACCCCCTGCCGGCGGTGACCGGGGAGATCTGCGAGCGCCCCTGCGAGAGCGCCTGCGTGCGCCTCCTGGACGACGAGCCCCTGGCCATTCGCGCGCTCAAGCGCCACGCCGCCGAGCGCGGCGCCTTGGCCCCTTCGGCGGCGCCCGGCGCGAGGCTTGGCAAGCGGGCCGCGGTGGTGGGCGCGGGGCCCGCGGGCCTCGCGGCCGCCGAGCACTTGGCGCGGCGCGGGTTCGAGGTGGCGCTCTTCGAGGCCCGCAGCGAGATGGGCGGAATGGCGAAGAGCGCCATCCCCGCGTTTCGGCTCTCCCCGGTCGCGCTGCAGCGCGACCTCGACCGCCTCCGGGGGCTGGGCATCCGGCTCCACCTGGGCGCGGCTCTGGGCCAAGCCGTGGCGCTCGCCGATCTGCGTCGGGACCACGATGTCCTGTTCCTGGGCTTGGGAGCGCAAGAGGGAAAGAAGCTCGGCATCCCCGGCGACGGCTCCCCGGGCGTGCTCGACGCGCTCGACCTCCTGCGGAGCGCCCGAGGCGACGTAGCCCTGGACCTGGGCGCCCGCGCGCTCGTCGTCGGCGGCGGGAACACGGCCATGGACGCCGCCCGCGCCGCGCGCCGGACGATGAGCGGCGGAAGCGTGGAGCTCGTCTACCGGCGGACCCGCGCGCAGATGCCGGCGGACCCGGCCGAGGTGCAGGCGTGCCTCGACGAGGGCATCGCGCTTCACGAGCTGCTCGCGCCGACGCGCGTTTTCGTCGAGGGCGGAAGGGCGGTGGGCCTCGCCTGCCGGCCGATGGCGCTGGGTCCGCCCGACGCGGCGGGGCGGCGCGCACCCGTCGCCTCGGGCCAACCGGGAGATCGTCCTTCGCGCGGACGCCATCATCGCCGCCGTCGGCCAGCGACCCGAGGTCGGCCCCCTCGCCGAGCTCGGCCTACGGCTGAGCTCGGACGGCACGCTCTGGGTCGACCCGCACACGGGCGAAACCTCGGTCCCCGGGGTCTTCGCGGGCGGCGACGTCGCGCGCGGCCCATCGTCCATCGTCCAGGCCATCGCCGACGGGCGCGCGGCGGCCGAGGCCATCGCTCGGCGCGAGGGCCTGTGCCCCGAGCCCGAGCCCAGGCTCCAAAGAGCCGAGGACCCGCTTTCGCTCCTCGCTCGAAGAGCGCGGCGCGCCCCGGCGACCCCCGGCGCTCGGGCCGGCTTGCCGCTCTCGCCGGAGGCCGCGGCGCTCGAGGCGAGCCGCTGCCTCGACTGCGGCGAGCGCTGCGGTCTGTGCGTCGGCGTCTGCCCCAACCGCGCGATGGTCGCGTATGCGGCGTCGCCGCGTCGGCTCGCGCTGCCCGTCTTGGCGCTGCGCGAAGGCCGGCTCGAGCGCGCCGGTTCGTCGCTCTTCGAGCTCCGGCAATCGACCCAGGTGCTCAACGTGGCCGACTTCTGCAACGCCTGCGGCCACTGCACGCCATTCTGCCCCGCCGCCGGCGCGCCCTTTCGCGACAAGCCCCGGGTCCACCTCGGCCGCGAGGGCTTCGAGCGCGCGGCGAGCGACGCCTTTCATTTTGCGCGGGGCAAAGGCTCTTTGCGCCTCGAAGCGCGCCTTTCGAGGAGCCGCCGCATCCTCGAGGTCGAAGACGACCGGGCCGAATACCGCTCGGAGCAGGTTACGGCGCGCTTCGAGACTCGCGGGTGGGAGCTGCTCGACGCCTCCCCGACCGGCGCGCTCGCGCCCGGAGGCCTCGTCGATCTGGGCGAAGTCGCGCCCCTCATCGCGCTGCTCGACGCCGCGGCGGCGCTCCCCCTTTCCGAGCCACCGAAGTGAACACCTTGCGCGCGTGAATCCGGAGCTCCTGGTCGCGGCTCCGGCTTCAACGACGGGGTCTTTCTCGAGGCCCACCCGTCCATCCGCGTCGGCGAGCGCTGCATGTCCGCCTCCAGGGTGCGCCTGTGCGACCGGGACCTAACCCGGCCGAGCCGGAACCAAAGAGGGTTGCCTTAGGCTCCAGGCTCCAGACCCAAAGGCTTCAGGAACTGCATTCCCTGGAGCCTTTGGGTCTGGAGCCTGGAGTCTTTGCCAGACCGCACAAGATTTCGCGCCGAAGGGACTAAACCGGGACCGCGTCGCGCCCATCGCCGTCGGCGACGACGTGAGGCTCGCGTACGGGGTCATCGTCGAGCCGGGGGTGACCCTCGGGGACGGCTCGGTCGTCGCCGCGGGGAGCGCAGTCACGAAGGACATGCCCCCCGGCTCGCTCGCCGCCGGAAACCCGGGGCGCCGGCCCTGGACAGCCCTGCCCTTTGAAGGATGTGATCGGCTCCGCACGGCGCGAGCCCCTCCGGCGGCGCCCAGTCGAGGCAGCGGCCATGGGTCTGCGATGGAAGATCTGGGCGGCGATGGCAGGGGCGGGCGTGGTCCCGCTCCTCCTCCTGGGCGCGCTCTCGTTTCGCACCAGCCGCGCCGAGCTGACCTCGGCCGCAGGCCGCCTCCAGGCGCAGACCGCCGCCGAGCTCGCCCGCGGTTGCGAGCGCGCGGTGGAGGCGGGCGCCGCGCACCTCTCGCTCACCGCCGGCTACGTGCCGTGGTCGCACCTCTCCCGCGAGGAGCTCGCCGCGGTCCTCGCCATCCCCTATCGCCAGCTTGCGGACGTGGCGGCCATCGCGCTCGTCGACGCCCGGGGCGACGCCGTGGTGCCGCCCGTTTTCGAGCCGCACCCCGAGCTCGAGGGGCGCGAGCCCATGCTCGAGTCGGAGCTCGACCTCTTCGCCCAGTCCATCCCGCTCGAGGCGGCGCTGGCCTCGGGCGCCGCGGTCGGGCCCCCGCACCGGCCCGCGGGGCGCGCGCCGCGAGTGGCGGTGGCGTCGCGGCTTCCCGACGGCCGGGTCCTCGCCGCCGAGCTTTCGCTCCGCGAGCTGCAGCAGAAGCTGGACGCGCTGGCCGCGCAGGGACAGGCCGCCTACCTGCTCGATGCCTCGGGCGCTCAGGTCGCGCGCGGAGGAGCCCCGGAGCCGCTCGACCCGGACGAGCGAGCGCTCACGCTCGAGGGGCTGAGCGCGCGGCAGCCGGCCGTCCGCTCCATCGCGTGCCGGGGCGAGCGGTGGCTCGCGGCCTTCGCGCCGGTGACGCGGTTGGGCTGGGGCGTCGTCGTCGCGCAGCCCGCTGGGAGCGCGTTTCGCGGGGCGGACCGGGTCCGGGACCTCTCGGTGCTCTGGGCGGGCCTCGCGGTCGCGCTGACGCTCGGGCTGGGCGCGCTCCTCGCCCGCGGCCTGAGCCGACCCCTGGGCGCGCTCGCGCAGGCCGCGGCGGCCGCCGCCCGGGGCGACTTTCGCCCGGTGAAATCCGCGGGCAGCCGGGGCGAGCTCGCGCAGCTGGCGAGCGCCTTCAACCACATGATGGAAGAGATCCAGCGGCGCGACGCGGCCATCGGAGAGTTCAACGCCGAGCTCAAGCAACGCGTCGAAGCGCGCACCGCCGAGCTGCGCCAGGCCCAAGACCAAATCCTCCGCACCCGGCGCCTGACGGCGCTGGGCTCGCTCGGCGCGGGCATGGCGCACGAGCTCAACAACCCGCTCACCGCCTTGCTCGGCCAGCTGGTGCTCGCGCGGCGCGCGCTCGCGGGCGAGGTCGCCGTGGCCGGCTTTC
This sequence comes from uncultured delta proteobacterium, assembly GCA_963772225.1. GTDB lineage: Bacteria > Myxococcota > Myxococcia > Myxococcales > UBA5297 > CAVYWD01. The sequence continues at coordinate 1,447,155 of CAVYWD010000002.1, forward strand.
TCCAGGAGGCCGAGGCCCAAGCCAAGCGAATGGCGCGCATTGTCAAGGACCTGCGCCAGTTCACCAGCCACGAGCAGGCCAGCGCCGGGAAGCGCTTCGCCGTCGCGCTCCCGATGCGCGCCGCGCTCGAGGCGCTGGCGGAGCGGCTCCACGCCGACCAGGTGAAAGTGGCCGAGGTGTTCCCCGAGCCCTCGCCCGAGGTGCAGGGCGACCCCGACCAGATCCAGCACCTGGTCGCGCACCTGTTGCGAAACGCCTTGAACGCCATGCCCAAGGGCGGCGCGCTGGAGGTCGGTGCGCGCTCCATCGAAGGCGACGCGGTCAAGCTCTGGGTCAAGGACGCGGGGCGAGGCATCCCGCCGGAGCTGCGCGAGCGCATCTTCGACCCCTTCTTCAGCACCAAGGACAGCCCCGGGCAGATCGGCCTGGGCCTCTCGCTCTGCCACGCCATCGCCGAGGCCCACCACGGAACCATCAGCGTCGAGAGCGCCGTCGGCGCCGGCAGCACCTTCACGGTCGTCCTCCCCGCCGCCGCCTCGGCGAGCCATCTCTACTAACGAAACTGCGCCTCAGGCCGACGAGGCATGTTGGAGAGGGTGCGGTGCAGCCTCGCGTCGATAGTTGATGGTCAACGGTTGATAGTTCTCCTTCGCCATGGCTCTCGGTCGCCGCCTCTTTCCACACGAGCCAGGCTATCCCGCCTCGCCCTCGGCCCTTGGAGCGTCTCTCCCCCGTTTGATACTCTTCGTTGAGGAGACGATTGGAGTGGACGTGGACGCAGCGGCCGCCCGATGGCTCCTCGCGGTGGCGATGGTCCTCTCGCCGGGATGCCAGAAGCCCCCTCCGGCCGGCCCGCAGCCCGCCGCGGCGGCTTCTCCTGCGCCGCCTCCTTTCGCGCCTCTCGATGCGCGCGAGGCGCTGGTCGCGGCGGCCGCCGGGCGCGTCGAGCTCTTTCGAGGCACCTCTTGGTCCCCCGTGGCGGCGGGCGACAAGGTCCGCGCCCAGGACGCGCTGCGCACCGCGGCCGACGGCCGAGCGGACCTCGCCCTCGGCGCCCGCGACCACCTGCAGGTGGCCGAGAACACCGAGGTGGCCGTCGCCGAGCTGTCCGCAGAGGTCCACCGCTTCCGCCTGGCCCGCGGCCGTCTCGCCGCGGCGTACGAGGTCCAAGGCGAGCGCGTGGTGCGGGTCGAGGACGCCGCGGGCGCCGCGGTGGCCGAGACCCGCGCGGGCCGCTTCAGCGCGATCGCCGCGCCCGGCGCCTTCGCGGTGAGCGCCCAGACCGGGACGGTCAACTTGCGAGCCGCGGGGGCCGCCGTGCAGGTCGCGCCGGGCGAGCAGTCGGTGGTCGCGCGGGGGCTCGCGCCGTCGCCGCCGGCCGCTCTGCCCCGGGCGCTCTTGCTCAAGGTGGCCGCCGCCGCCGGCGCCGCTGACTCCTGCGCGGTGGAAGGGGCCGCGGCGCCCGGCTCCGAGCTCCGAGTCGACGGCGAGGTCCTCCCTACCGACGCTTTCGGAAAGTTCCGAGTCGAGGCGCGGCGCGCGGGGGCCGAGGTCCACGTAATGGCCCGCGACGCCAGCGGCCGGGTGGAGGAGAAGCGGGTCCGCTGCCTGACCGCGACCCAGACGCCGAGCCCACGCATCGAGGAGATGAAGATCCGGTGGCGAGACTGACCCGACGCCGCGCCGCGCTCTTGGCGCCCTGCCTCGTCGCCCTGGCCGCGCCCGCGGCCGCCGCCCCCCTTGCGCCGCTCGCGGTGTCCGTCGCCCCGGATCACCTGACGCTCGGGACGGACGCCGAGGCGCGCGTCGAGGTCCGCGGCCCCGACGATCTCGCCGAGGTGTCCCTCAGCGCCAGCGCCGGCCAGCTCGAGCGCCTCGAGCACCTGGGGCCGGGTCGCTTCGCCGCCACCTACCGTCCGCCGGCGCGGCGCCTGCCGCAGGTCGCGCTCATCGCCGTGCTGGGGCGGGTGAGGGGCGAGGCCGCGGCGGGCTTTGCGGCGCTGCCGCTCTGGGGCCAGGGCGACGCGGTGATCCGCACGCGGCCCGGGGCGCAGGTCAGCGTGACCATCGGCGCGGCGCACTTCGGGCCCATCTCGGCAGACCCCTCGGGCGTGGGCATCATCCCGGTCGTCGTGCCCCCGGGCGTGAAGTGGGCCTACCAGGGCCGCCGGGCCATCGACCTGAACGTCCCGCCGACGCCCAGGGTTCACCTGGTGTTGGAGCGCACCGCGGCCCGCGCCGATCAGTCCGAAACCCTGCGCGCCTTCGCCTTCGCGACCGCGGCCGACGGCGGCCCCGAGCGGTCGGCGCCGCGCCTCGCGGTCGAACGGGGCGACCTCGCGCCGTTGCCGCCTCCGGGGCCCGGGTCCGCCGCGGCGATCTGGACGCTGCCGGCGGGCAAGGCCGGCCAGGTCCACGCCCGCGCCGAGCTGGCAGGCGACCCGGCCTCTCGCGCCGAGGCCGCCCTGAACGTCGAGCCCGGGCCGCCGGCGCGCGTCGCCCTTCGAGCCGCGCGGGCCACCTACGCCGCGGGAGAGCCCGACCTCGACGTGGAGCTCGAGGTGGTCGACGCCGTGGGCAACCCCGTCCGCGAGCCGCCGAAGCTCAGCGCGAGCTTCGGCGCACTGAGCGCGCTGGAGCGGACGCCCGAGGGCTCTTTCAAGGCGCGGGTCGCCATCCCAAGCCGCCTCGCCGGCGAGCGCGAGCTGCGCCTGGTCGCCGAGGCCCAGGGCGGCCTCTTGGCGCGCGCGTCAGTCGCGCTCTCGCCCGCGGCGCCGTCCTCGCTGCGCGTCGAGCCCGCCCGCGCGGAGCTCGTGGCCGACGGCCGTTCGGCGCTCGCCTTCGAGGTCCGCGCCGAGGACCGGTTCGGCAATGCCGTCTCGGCGCAGAGCCTCTCGCTGCTCGCGCGCGCGAGCTTTGGCGAGGTGCGCGCCCTCTGGAAGGAGGGCCGGCTCGAGTACCAGCCGCGGCGCAACTTCGAGCCCGGTCGCGCCCAAGTGGAGGTCGCCGGGGACTTGGCGGCGCGCGCGGACGTCGAGCTCTACCCCGCCCTGCGCTCTTTCCGCCTGGCGCCGGCCGCCGGCCTCGCGACCGACGCCCGCAGCTTCGCCGCGCCTTGGCTGGGCCTGCAGGGCGCCTGGCGGTTCCCGCTGCGCCGGGGCGCGCTCGCGGCGGGCGCGGAGGCGAGCTGGCTCCGCCGCGCGCGGCTCGAGACCGTCGGCGGGGCGAGCGTCCAAGGGACCCAAAACCTCGTCCTGGCCGACGCAACGGCGGGCTACGTCCTCCCTCTGAGCCCGCGCTGGCAGGCCTGCGCCCAGGTGGGCGCCGGGCCGACGCTGATCGCGAGCGCGGTGCGCGTGGGGACCCAGCCGGCGGCCCGCGAGCGGGCGACCGTGGCAAGCGGCTTCGCGGGGTTCTGGCTGGGCCCGCGCGCCGGCCCCGGCGGGCCGTTCGCGGAGGCGCGGGCGTGGCTCGTCGGCGAGCCGCGGCTCACAAGCGTGCGCGGCAGCCTTTTCGCGCTCTCTCTCGCGGTGGGGTGGAGCTATGAGATGCTCTAATGCTCTCGCCGCGGCGTTGGCCGCGCTCTGCAGCTGCCGGCAGGCGCCCTCGGGCGTCTCGCCGGCCGTGACCTCCGTCGACCCGGCCCAGCACGCCGTCGGCAGCGCGGTGCCGGTCGCCATCGTGGGCACCGGCTTCTACCTGCGAGCCGTGGAGCCCCTGGGCGCGGGGCCCACGGAGCTCGACGACCAGTTTCAGGCTTGGCTCGTCGCCGCGGACGGCTCCAGGACGGCCCTGCTCCCGGTGAGCTGGCAGCAGGAGGATAGGCTCTCGGCGGTGGTGCCGGCCGGGCTCCCGGCGGGCCTCTACGGCCTCGCGGTGGAGGGGCCTTTTGGCGGCGCGTCCCTGTCGCCCGCGTACACCGCCACAGAACGACCCTCGGCGCTGCTCACCGCGGCCGCGAGCGCGCCCTCGCCGCTCTACGTCGGCCAGGCCTTCGAGGCCGCGCTGCAGGTCCAGGACGTGGGCGACGGCGCCGCGGCGGCCGTCGGGCCGAGCGGCGACCCCGAGGTGAGCCCCAACGGCGCGCTCGATCTCCTCTCGAGCCCAGCCCCGCAGGACGTGGCGGCGCAGTCGACCCTGACCTTCCGCTACTCGTTCGTTCCCCGGGCGGCGGGCTCCATGAGCCTGGGGCTCTCGGTCGCAGGACAGGACGCCCTGAGCGGCGCAGCAGTCGGCGCGAGCGCCCAGACGCAGATCCAGGTCGCCAGCGCCGCCACCCTGAGCTCGGCGGCGACGCTCGACGCGCCGACCGCGGCCGTCGGCGACGAGGCGACCGCCGTCCTCACATTGGCCAACGACGGCGACCTCGCCGCCACCGGCTTGAGCGCGTCCGTCACCCCGTCCGACCCGGCGCTCGTCACGCTCGTCAGCGCCGGCGCGCCCGCGACCTTCGACCTGGCGGCCGGGGCCGTCGTGGCCTACCCCTATCGCTACCAGGCGAAGGCGGTCGGCTCGCTCACCTTCTCCTTCCAGGTGACTGGGCAGGAGCAAGGCTCCGGCAAGGCGGTGAGCACCCTCGCTCAGACAGGTTCCCTGACCCTCACCTCCGCTCCCGCGCCGCTGAGCGCCGAGCTCGACGCCCCGAATTCGGCGCATCCCGGAGGCAGCTTCCAGGTGACCCTGACCGCGACCAACGCCTTGGGCGCTGGGACCCTGCGTGTGGCGCCGGCCGGCGACCCGGTCATGGCCGGGGGCGGTGGCGCCCACCTGCAACAGCGCCCGGATACCACCGCGGTGCCGCTGGGAGTGGGGGCGGCGAAGCAGTGGACCTGGGTCTATCGCGCGCAGGGACCGGGTCCGGTCACCTTCACCGCCACCGCGGTCGCCACCGATTCCTCCGGCGCTACGTGGAGCGCGGCGGCGAGCTGCACCATCGCCGTGCAAACCTCCCCTTGAGCGCGGCGAGGCGCTCGCGGCCGAAGCGCCGTCGCTGCACGACTGTCGTGCCGACCTCCCCGCCGCGTCCGGCGCTTGCCGTACCGACGGGCGCGGCCTCCGTACGGCGGTAGCGGGACCGAAGCCGCCGCGCCTCCGCGGCGGATGCACTCTTCACGCGAGGGCGCCTCGGGGTCGGGGAGTAGGTCGGCTTCAGCTCCGTCCAGGCCGAGCCCCCCATCAAGGAGAGGCGACGCTCTCCGCCGATGCCTGTCATCCCAACAGGATGCCCAGGACCCGCGACCTCGTTCGCAAGCGAGGCACTCGGCATTCGATTTCGACCTACGGAGAGGTGCAAATGAGTATTTCGCTCAGAACGAATTTGGCGCGCGTTCTCCTGACTGCTTCGTGCTGGATTCCCGTCGCAGCTCACGCCGCAGACAATGCAATCCACGCGTGCACGATAAACACCACCAACGAAATATGTAAGACCAAAGCGGTCAACGCCGGACCGCATCACGCAGTAAAGTTTGTCACAGATTGCTCAGAGAACCGAAATATTTGCCCAAGGGACGGCACCTGGCAAATCCGGGACTTGGACAGCGGCGTGACGGTGGGCAGCGGGCGCTGGGGAAAATCGGGGGCGAGCAAGACGATCGGAGGACTCTACAACACCAAGGGTGGCTATCAGCTGACGATGCATAACGATATTCTCCCCATATTCATATCGTGTGGTTCGGGCAGCACCGCGACATGTCAAGACGTGAAAGGCAGGATTTCTCCGTACTAGCCGTGTCGATAGGGCGTTTCCGCACCAGGAGCCTGAAGGCAGCGCTCCTGGCGCTGCTTCGCCGGCCGGAAGAGGAGCTCGACACCAAGGGTTTCGCCCTGCAGGCCCTGGAGCAGTTCACCCTCGCCGACGAGGAGCGCGCTGTTTACCTCGCGGTTCGGGACGAGCTGGAGCATGCCGCCGGACAGGCCCGGGCGAAAGAGGCGCAGCCGCTGCCTAACTGAGAGGCGTATTTCCAGTGTCGCTCGCCTCGGGATTCTCCAGCCCACCCGCCGAGAAGGGAATGGATGGTACTCGGTAAGAAATTCCGGAGCGCTATTTGGCCGGCGGCCTTGATCGTTGCAGTCACCTCCACCGCAGTCGGGTGGGCGTACGGCACGCGTTCAATTCGTGGCGAGGCAGCGGCCAGCGGCGTGAGGAGCGAGCGCGAGGGACCGAGTATTAGGGCCGATGGTGTGCCGCCGCCGGTGGAGAGCGCCATCGGCGGTGTCGTTCTGGACGCGACCGGGGCGCCCGCCGCCGGTGCCCAGATCGCCCTCATCCGAGTGTGGGCCCAAAGCGCGTCGGCGGCGAGCTGGGCGGCGCCACCAATACTGGCCGAGGTCTCGTCCACCGCCGAAGGTCGATTCGAGTTCCACGACGTCGAACCGGGAAGCTACCGGTTGACCGCCACGAGGAGCGACCAGACGGCTGCGAGCGGGGTGGTCGCGCTCGAGCCAGGACGCGTCGCAAACGTCGAGCTGCGTCTCGATGCGGCGGGGGTGCTCTTGTCTGGCCACGTGACCGACAGCACCGGCGGCGTGGCCTCCCAGGCTCGGGTGACGGCCATCGCAAAGCTGGCATTCCGGGCCGTTTGCGATGATACGGGCTCCTATCGGCTGAATGTCCCGGGAGGTGAGTATCTGGTAACGGTCGAAGCGTCGGGCTACGCGCCCTTGTACGACAGCATGCTCGTCAGGCACGCCACGACTCGCGATTTTCGCCTGGTTCCCGGAGGGCGCATCGCCGGTCATGTGGTGTCGGCACGAGGGGAGACACCGCTCGGTGGCGCCGAGGTTGTGCTCCAGGCGACCGGGCTCGTCGCTGGAAGGATGCCCGCCGCGGTCCGCACCGGAGCCGACGGCGCGTTCTGGTTCGAAGACGTCGCGGCGGGCAGCTATCGGGTGCTCGCGCGCCAGGGTCGGCTCGTCGGAACCAGCGTAGACATGGTTCGCATCGGACCACTCCAGCAGATCAGCGACCTGCGGATCGAGCTCAGCCCTGCAGCGGTGATCAGCGGACGCGTCCACGTTGCCGGCCGAAGTGATGGCATCGAAGGCGCGAGGGTCTTCCTTTTCCCGCGGGAGCTCGACCCCGGAAGCCGGGCGACTGCTCGCACTGGCCCGGACGGAATCCTTTCACCTGGAGGGGATCGCCAGCGGCGCCTATGAGCTCCAGGCAGAGGCGAAGGGCTACGGCCAAACCAGTCGCGAGCTCGAGGTGGAGAGCGCTAACCCCACCCTCGATATCGAGCTCGTGCCGAGCGTATTCGTGCGAGGCCGCGTGGTGGATCAATCGGGCGGCGCGGCAGATGGCGTTCTGGTGAGCGGCTCGGTAATTGGCGACGGTCGTGACCTTCCAGAAGAGCTGTCACCCGTGTTCACCGGCCCCGACGGCGCGTTCGCGTTATCGCGTTCCAAATCCGGCCAACTGCAACTCACCGCGCGTCGAGATCGAGCCGGCATCGCGAGCGCAGGGCCTATCGCGGTGGGGACCCGCGAGGGCGAACCCATCACCCTCGTCCTTGGTCGGGGGTCCTACGTCGCGGGGCGCGTGCGCTTCGACGATGGCCGACCGGCGGCGGGCGTGCGGGTGCATGCCATGGCGCTCGCGATGGACGACGGCTCAAGTATGGCCGAGGCGACGGCTGGGGAGGACGGCAGGTACCGAGTCGGTCCCCTCGCGGCGGGCCCGTTCACGATTTCGGTGGATCGCCCCGGGCAGGCGTACGTGGCCGGGGCAGAGCCGCCCGCAGACCAGAAGACGCTGACGCTCGCCGAGGGAGCTGATGGTGAAGGGGTAGACCTCGTCGTCGCCGGCCGAGGACAGGTGATAAGCGGCGTGGTGCTCGACCCAGAGGGCCGCCCGCTCGAGCTGGCAACCGTGCTGGCCGGCGTCGAGGCGGCCGGCGAATCGGGCAACGCCGATTTTCAAAGCCTGACAGACCAGGAAGGGCGATTCTCTCTCGAAGATTTGCCGGCGGGGACCTACCGGCTCCGAACGAGTCATCCATCCTATCCGGATGCGCAGCGAGCCGGCGTCCGTTCGGGTTCGCGCAACCTGCGCCTCCAGGTTCCGCCTGAGTCGTCCATTTCCGGAGTGGCCGTCGACCGCGAAGGACGGGCGCTCACCGACTTCACGGTATCGGCGCTCCCCGACTCGCAACCCGGAGACGGCTCGGATTCAGGGGCCGCACCCGCCTTCGACTCCTGGAGCCAGCAGAGTATGCGGGTTCATCATCCCGGTGGTCGGTTCGTCTTCGGTCAGTTGGCCGCCGCCAGTTATACGTTGCGAGTGTCAGCCACGGGTGGCCGGAGCAGCGTCGTGCACCTATCGCTGCGACCTGGTGAACGGCGCGCTGAAATGAGGATGGTCGTGGAACAAGAGCGCGGCAGAACCGACGATGATGCGCAACTCGACCGCCGCACCGATGGCGACGACCCGGGGGACCCTGCCGCGACCTCAAGGCCTCCTGGATCGCGCTGAGCGGCGTGGCGTCCCTCGACAACCGGGATCGGGACCGTTCACCCCAACCTCCTGGAGCGACAGGTGCTCACCGAGGCCGACGGGGCGTGGCTCGGCGGCTGGCTCTCGAGGAGCAGCCGCGCACAAAGCGACGACTTCAAGAAGGCGGCCGCGCCGCCCATCGCGTCGTCGCGAAGGTCCGGTGCGGCTGCGGGACGACCCTCGACGCCGTCGCCGGTGAGGCCGTGTGCCCAGGGTGCGGCAAGGCGATCGCCTCCCCGGGCGAGCCGCCGCCCAAAGCGCCGCGGCCGGACCTGACGCGAAGGCCTTTGCAGGCGCTCACTGCATCAGCCCCGGCGCGCGGCCATCCCGAAGCCGGAGCGCGGCGATGGCCGACTCCTGGGTGTTGGGGAAGTCATGAGCCACCGCGCGGTACGCCTCCTCGGCCAGCGAGCGAGCGCCGAGCTGCTCGGCGACCGCGGCCTGCTGCAGCCGCGCCAAGGGGCGCCCGGGCCTCAAGACTGCCGCGAACGCCAGCGTCCGGTACAGCCCGACCAGGTCGCTGGAGGCCGCGCAGTGATCCACCGCGAGCTTGAGCGCACGCCCGACCACGTCGGCCACGCTCGCCTCGGGCAGGTCCGACGGGAGCGCCGGCAACGGCGGCCCCGCGGCCAAGTCCTCGGCCGACAGCGCCCGGCCGCGCGCCGGGTCCACCAGCACCGGCACTGGGGCTCCGAGGCGAAGAAAGAGGCGTCCGGAAGACGAGACGATGGGCGCGAAAAGGCCCGCCGCCGCCGCGACCTCGCGGTAGAGGGCAGTCAAAATGGCCGGGTGGCCCTTGCGCCGGGCCAGCACGCGGTGGAGCGCGATGAAGTCGTAGTTCAGGCCGTCGTCCGGCCTGAAGCCGAGCTCGCCCACGAGCACTCGGCAGAGCTCCTCCGCCTGCGCGCGGGGATCGGCGAGCGGAAGCGCAGGGGCAATACGCGTGCCCATCTCTCGCAGGAGCGCCCTGCCCTCGGCGCGCTCTTGCGCCGTCGCCCCGCCCAGCGAAAAGAGCGCACCAGCGAGATCATCGGTGGCGAGGCAGAGGCCGAAGTCAATCAACTGCTGCTCGTCCCCGCGCGACCATAGCTCTTGGATTTCCATGTCTCTATCGTAATCAGGCTGCGGCGCCGTCAAGTCGAGCAGCGAATTTTTGCCGCCGGGGGGGCCCCGTTCGCATCTGCCGGAAGGGGTGGATATTCTCATTCCTCTAGCATGGGCCCGAACGCCCTCTCCCCCCTCTCCGCGAGCGGAGAGGGGGCAGGGGGGGTGAGGCGCCTTCAAGCTCTAGACTCGGCCTCACACTCGGCCTCACTTCCCCACCGAAAGCGGTCCGCCCTGACCCTCTCGCGCATCTGGATCACACTCGCGCTCGCGACTTTCGTCCTCTGGCGCAACCTGCCGCGGGCGCTCTTGTTTCTCTGGCCTGGGCTCGCCCGCGCTCGGAAGCTGGACGACACCTCCCCCCTGGTCGACTTCGGGCTCTTCGAGGAGCTGGAGCAGGTGGTCTCGCCACTGGGGTTCGCGCCTCTGGGGGCGCACGCCGAGGTCCACCCCCTTCGGCGGCCGACGGCGACCTACGACTTCGCCCTGCGCGGCGAGCCCGTGTGGGGCTCGGCCTGGCGCCAGGGACCGGAGATCCGCTTTGCCCTCATCACGGCCTTCCAGGGCGGCGGGATGGTGCTCACCGCGGATCACCAGCGGCCGGGCATCGACCGGCCCCCCTACCTCGCGGGCGGCTTGCCGGAGGCCAGCCTGGAGCAGCTGCTCGCGGCTCATCGCCGCCGGGTCGACCGCCTGCGGCAGCTCGGCTTCTCCCCGCTCGCAGACCTCTCGCTCGACTCCCGCGTCGGCGCGGCCCGTGCCTTCTACCGCGGCCCCGGCGCGCGCGAGGTGCGCTTGGGCGCGGCGAACGCCTTCATCCTGAGCTCCATGGCGCTCGTCCTGTTCGGCGCGGCGCTGGTGGCAGTGGCCCGGGCCTGGTGAGCGAGCCGAGAAAGGCGGCGAATCGGAGCTCAGCCCGCGCTCGAGGCGACCGGGTGAGCCGCGTCCCTCAGGGCGACCTCTTGGCGCCGCTCGGCTTGGGCTTCCCGGCCTTCTTGAGCTCGGCCAGCTTGGCCTTCGCGGCGGGCACAACTTCGGACTTGGGGTACGAGTTGAGGATCTCCTCCAGGGTCATTCGGGCCTCCTCGCTCATCTTCAGGGCCGCGAAGCACTCGGAAGACTTGAGGAGCGCGTCCGGGGCTTCTGGCGCCTTGCCGAAGCCCTTCACAATCTCTCCGTACTCGCTGAGCGCGACGCGCCACTCCTTCTTGTCGAGCCAGCTGTTTCCCAGCGCGAGGTGGACCTTGGAGGCGAGCGGGTCGCGGGGCCACTTCTTGAGGAACTCGGTGGCGAGCTCGCGGCCCGTGGCCGGGTCCTCCGCGAGCTTCGACAGGGCGAGCTCGGAGTACGCCTTCTTGTCCGCGGGCCGCTCGATGGCTTCGGCCTTCTTCCTCCCGGGCTCGCCGGGCTCCTTGCCCGCCCCTGCCTTTTCCTGCGAGTCCTTCACGGCCGCGAGCGCGGTCTCCAACTCGTCGATGCGGTGAAGGGACTCCTCGAGCTGACCGCGCAGCCGGGCCAGATCGCTCTGGACCTGCTCCATCTGCACGATGGCGTCGGCGCCGGTGCGGCGCGCGGCCTTGTCGAGCTTCTCCAGCGCGGTGGACACCTCCAACACCTTGCCGTCGAGCTTGGGGATCTGCGCGTCGAGGCGCTTGCCTTGCTCGGACAGCTCGTCCTGCTGCCGGTCTCGGTCGGACTTGAGCTGGCGCACCTCTTGTTCGAGGAGCTTGCCGCGGTCCGCGGGGTAGATGCAGGCCAGCATGAGCGCTGCGGCAGATGCCGGAAGGAGCGGGAGTCGGTTCATGGCGGTCGGGCACGATAGCAAACCGCAGGCACTTCGGCACGGCCGCTCTCCCGCCCTCCCTCCGGCCGTCGCGTCAGGTCGCGAGCGCGGCGAGCACCCGGCGGACGATCTCCTCGAGCGGCGTGCCCTTCCGAAGGGCCTCGCACACCCGGCCGCGCTCCCGGAGCCGCTCCAGCTCCTGCGGCGGTGCGGCGGACAGGATGATGACCTTCAGGCTCACCTCGTTGCTGACCGCCCGCATGCGTTCGATGAGGCTGTCGGCGTCGAGGTCGGGCATCTGCAGGTCCAAGAGCACGGCGTCGAAGTCGAAGAGGTGGCGCGAGAGGATCTGCAGGGCCTCGATGCCGTCGCCAGCGCCCTGGGCGTCCACGTCTTGCCCGGCGAGCGCCTCCCCCAAGACCTCGCGGAAGAACCGGTCGTCGTCGACCACCAGCACCCGCGGCCTCCTCACCGGCAGGCGCTGGAGGAAGCCCTCGATCTGCTCGGCGAACACCCGGTCCTCGGGCGAGAAGGCGATGCCCACGCCCGCCACGGCGCCGCGGGCGCGCGCCTCGTCGGCGTCGACGCGGTGGACGACCTGGGCCTCGGTCCTCGCCTTCGCGCCGTCGGGCAGCTCGAGCGCGATCCGGACCTTGAGGTGCAGCGGCGGCGGGTTCTCCGACCGCACGAACAGACCGCCGCGGGAGATGTTCGAGGCGTACAGGCCAGAGAGCTGCGGGTGGCCCTCGAAGACCACCTCCAGGCAGCTGGCGAAGCGCGGGTTGCGCCGGCGCCGCTGCTCGTCGCCGCCCAGCTTCTTCCCCTGGAGGGCGCGGGCCGAGTGGCGGGCGAGGAAGTGCATCAGCCCCTCGGTCGGCGAGAGGAGCGCCCAGAAGCCCGGCTCGTTCTCCTCGTTGACGCCCGCCTCGAGGGCGCAGGCGCTTGCCTCGAGAGGGCCAACGCCGGGGGCCCGGAGCGCCACCGTGAGGAACGCGCCCTCGGCCGGGGGCTGCCGGGAGGGGATGAAGAGCGAGCCTTCGGCCACGCAGCGCGCCCAGGCCGCGGCGATGGCGTCAGCGCTCTGGAACCGGAGCTCGATGGACGCGCCCGCCTGGGCGAGCCCCATGCGAGCGCGGAAGGCCTCGAGGTCGCGGTCGATCTCCGGGCCGACGTCCACCTTCACATCGCAGCCCCCCAAGCGCTCGGCGTAGAAGGCGCGGCGCTCCGGATCGGCGAGGAGCTTGGGGTCGATGAGCGCGCCCCGGATTCGCCCCGCCTCCCGCGCGAGCTTGTGGCGCAGCTCCGCCGACTCGGACGCCGCCGGATAGCGCAGGAGCACCAGCACCTCCCCGGCGCCGGTACGGCCGAAGACCTCGACGGCCGGCGGCCGCTTCTCGTCGCGCTGGCGCAGCTCGCTCAGGGCGCGGGTCAGGGCGGAGAAGTCGACCTCGGCGCTGATGACGATGGCGAAGTCGCAGAGGGCCGCGGATTCCTCGGTCATGCGGCTCATCGTACGACGGCCGAGACGCGGAACGGGAGAGCCCCGCCCCCAGCCAAGCTCCGCGGCCGCGGAGGCGTTCGTGACCCAGGATGAAATCGAGCCGGGGAGAGCGCGCCCTCGCGCGGGCCAAGGAGGCGGCCAGGGCCGAGCGGGGCGCCCCGGAAGGCTTTGCGGCCCCGCGCTTCCTCGAGCGCCTCACCCTTCCCGTCCGCGACGGCGTGGAGGTCGTGGCCGCTTCGGCCATCGACTGGGTGGGAGCACAGGACTACTACTCCGAAGTCCACGTCGGCGGGCGCGGCTACCTGTTGCGCAAGTCGCTGCGCCGCCTGGAGCAGGAGCTCGACCCGCGCGCCTTCGCGCGCATCCACCGCTCGGCGCTGGTCAACGTCGCGCGCATCCGCAGCCTCGAGAACGCGAGCCACGGCGAGCGCGACCTCTTGCTCTCCGACGGCTCCGACGGCACAAGGCTGCGCGTGTCCCGCCTCTACCGCGACCGGCTGATGGACCTTCTCGGAAGAAGTTGAATCCACTGGGAGGCGTGCGGACCGGCGTTCACCCTGAGTGATGACCGCGTTTCTCGGCTCTCGGCCTGAGCCGAGAAGGCGGGCGACGCTCGCCGGGTCTGGCCGCCCTCTGCCAGCGGGGAAGCCGCTGGGGGCCCCGCGGCTCGGCGGCGGCCCGGCGGCTCACTCAGCGCCCCGCAGCGCCGACGGCCTTGCTGAGGTGCACGTAGTCGTGGAGGTCGCTGAGCATGAAGTGGCGGTTCTTCGGATCGGCCATGTGCGCGACCGCGGCGGCGTTGCCGCTCACCCACTGCGACGCCGTTCTCCTAAACTCCTGCGGCATGGCGAGATTGAAGGCCGAGACCTGCACCAGGAGCTGGCACATCTGCTCGAACAGCAGGCGGTAGCGCTCGTCTTCCCGGTCCAGGTAGACGTCGCCGAAGTCGCGCCCATAGCGCGCGAACAGGCTCAGGTAGTTGTCGGCGTCGGGGTGCAGGTCCATCGGCTCGGCTGCGGCGAGGATCGTTCCTCGAGCGCGGATCATTATCCGGGGCCGCGCCCGGGCACCAGGCGGTTTTCGGCCATCGGGGAGACCGCCAGGCAACGGGCGCGGGCGCACGCGGCGCGTGAAATGGGACGAAAGAACGCTGTCGCTGGACGGCCCGCCGCGCTCCGCCTCGAGAGTCGACCGACGCAAACCCCAGTCGCCGCGACCCGCCACCATGCCGTGGGATAGACTCGCGCCCCCGTCCGGTTCCATCGGCGTCGAGCGAGCCTCGGCGCCGATGTCCGGCCCGGGGACGGGGAGCTGCCTCGAATCGACGGTCGCCCACGGAGGGAGGGGGACGTGAATCGACAATCCACTGGAAGTATGGGCGTTGGGAGGCGGCGCGCGCCGCACTCGAGGAAGGCGAAAACCGGCTCAGAGTCGCTCCCGCGCAGAGTGATGGGGCGCTCTCGCGAAGGCGCGGCATTCCCGGTCGCTCCCCTTCGCTCGCAGCTTCCCAACGACTATTCGCGATTCTTGGCGAGTCTGAAGACCCGCATCGAGCGCGAGCGCGTTCGCGTCGTCACCGCCGCGAATGCCGCGATGGTCCTGCTCTACTGGGACCTCGGGAAGGCGATCCTCGACCGCCAAGCGGAGCAGGGTTGGGGGGCGCGGGTCATCGACCGGCTCGCGAAGGACCTGAGCGACGCCTACCCTGACATGAGGGGGCTCTCGCCGCGAAACCTAAAGTATATGCGCGCCTTCGCAGTGGCCTGGCCGGACCGCTCAATTGTGCAAGGGCCGCTTGCACAAATCACCTGGTACCAGAACCTCACTCTTCTCGAGCGACTCCGCGACGCCCAGGCTCGCCTTTGGTACGCCCGAGCCGCGGCTCAGCACGGCTGGTCGCGCGACGTCCTGGCCGTGCAAATCGCCAAGCGCGCCCACGCGCGGCACGGCAAGACGGTGAACAACTTCCGGCAGACCCTGCCTCCCGCCGACTCGGACCTGGCGGTCCAGGTGTTCAAGGACCCCTACCTGTTCGACTTCCTCGGGACGGCCGACCCGCGCCGGGAACGCGAGGTCGAACAGGCGCTGGTCGACCACGTCCAGCGGTTTCTGCTCGAGCTGGGGACGGGCTTTGCGTTCGTCGGACGGCAGGTCCCGCTCGAGGTCGGTGATCGCGACTTTCCCATCGACCTGCTCTTCTACCACCTCAAGCTGCGCGCCTACGTCGTCGTCGAGCTGAAGGCCGTGCCGTTCGAGCCGGCGTTCGTGGGGCAGCTGAACCTCTACCTCTCGGCGGCGGACGACCTCCTGCGCCACCCCGACGACAAGCCCACCATCGGCCTGCTCCTCTGCCGGTCGAGGAACAAGCTCGTCGTCGAATACGCCCTGCGCGGCGTGGAGAAGCCCATCGGCGTCGCGCAGTGGGAGACGACGATCGTCGGGCGGCTGCCCGAGGAGCTCGAGGGCTGCCTGCCCACGGTCGAGGAGCTCGAGGCGGAGTTGGGGACAAACCGGAGGGGGTGCGGCTTGTGCTCCCGGCCGTGCGAGCCCAAGCACTGCCCCGCGTAGAGGGCCGCGAGCGCACCCGGCTCGGCCGCCGCGCGCCGGGTGCGCAGGGCGTCGCCCAGCGCGAAGAACACCGCGCTCAGCTTCTGCGATCGCAACCAGCCCGCGCTCCGGTCGGTCTCGCCGCCCGCCGGCGTCGGGCCGTCGTCGAAGGTCAGGAGGAACCTGCGATCTGCGAGCCGGTCCCCGAGCACTTCCCCGTCCGAGAGCGGCAGAATCTCGCTGGAAGGCCCAGAAAGAGCGCGGCCAGGCGGACCTGCTCGCGGGCGTAGGCCCGGTAGAACTTCTCGGCGGAAGCAGCCCAGGCCGGGCGCAGGCGGGCGACGGCCTCGGCGGCCCGGGTCGTTTCCGGTCCCAGCGTCTCCGCTGTGGGCGGCGCGCGGCCGGCGCAAACCGCGTTGCCCGCCGGGCACCCCGCGAGCGCGAGCCGCAGGTTCTGCAGCAGGTGCGCCACCGTCCGGTCGCGCCACGCGACCACCGAGTCGCGGTGGCTCGCCTTGGGCCCGAACGCGAGGGTCCCGCCTTGGTACGCGCTCACCGCCAGGGCATCAGCGACCGCGAGCTCGGCCCCATCCAAGGTGCTCGGCCAGATCGAGGCGGGGACCGGCGGCAATCCGCAAGTCCGACTTCATCCCCTTGCCCGTGCCGAACCCCCAGAGCGCAGCCATCGGCGACTTCTTGCTCAATGGACAGCGAGCTCATGCCCCTCATCAACCACGCCCCTCATCAACCTGGGCGCGCTCGAATCGCGACGGCGGCCTTTCGACGCGAGCCGAGCGCCCCGTATCCGGGTCCGATTAGGCGCGGTGGGAACACCGGCGGCGACGCTCTCGCCCACTCGGTTCATCGCGACGCGCACATGAGCTTTCGCTGCGCAATCGCCGCTCAGCCAAACAATGGCGGCAAGCGAACCTTCGCCTTCAGATCATCCTTGTATTGGCACGACCAGGCCATGGCCATGAAATAGAATTCGCGAAAGCAGGCCCACCCATGATCCGGGCTCGCAAGGGAGAATTCTTTGCGCAATTACGCTCTCATCCTCGCCGCCTTGGCGGCGGCGCCCGCCGCGGCTCGCGCCGCCGAGCTCGCGCAAGCACAGCCCGCCCCGTCCCCATCGCAATCCCAGCCGGCCGGCTCGCCTCCGCGTATCGCCTCGGAGCCGACGCAGCCACCCGCAGCCGCGTCCGCGCAGAACCCCGTGCAGAGCAAGTGGTCGGCGACGCTCTATGGTTTCGCCGAGCTCGACATCATCGCCGACAGCACCCAGAGCTTCGACGACGTCGCCAGCAGCGCCGCCCTCAAGAGGCCCGGCACTTGGGGCGCGGACCACGGGCGGGTCATGTTCGGCGTGCGCAACTCGCGCCTGGGGTTCCGGTTCTCGAGCCCCAAGTTCCACGGCGTCAGCGCCAGCGGCCAGGTGGAGGCGGACTTTCGGGGAAACCAGCCGTCGGACGTCTCCGAAAGCAGCTTTTGGCTCAACCCCGCCTTTCGCATTCGACACGCGGTGGGCAAGCTCGAGACCCCCGTGGTCGAATCTGCTCGCCGGCCAATATTGGCAGCTCTTCGGATGGCAACCCTATTTTCACCCCAATACGGTGGAGACCCAGGGAGTGCCGGGCGAGATCTACCTCGCGAACGCCCCAGCTGCGGCTCTCGAGAAAGCTCGAGTCCCGCACGCTCGGCCTGGAGCTCGCCGCCGCCGCCTCCCGGCCGGCCCAGCGCGACGCGGCGACGCCCGACGGCTCCGCGGGGCTGCGATTCTTCTTCAAGCCTTGGAAGGGCGTGCACACCGCGGGCTCGACCGGCACCAGCGTCGACCCACTCTCCATCGGCGCGTCCGGCATCCTGCGCCGCTTCGAGTTGCCCGACCCGGCGGCGAGCGGCGCGGACGTCGCCCGGCGAAGCCAGACGGCCGGAGGTTGGGGAATCTCGGCGAACGGGCTCGTCCCGGTCATCCCGGCCACCGAGCAGGACCGCTCGAACGGCCTGACGCTCACCGGTTCTTGGGTTCGCGGGGCGGGGATCTCCGACCTCTACTCGAGCCTCAACGGCGGAATGAAGGCGCTCGCCCTACCCGCCGGCACCACGTCAATCGATGCCGGCCTGGTCGCCTACGACGACGCCGGCGTGCTCCGGCCCATCGAGTGGCGGTCGTTCATCGTCGGGGCGCAGTACTACTCCCCCGCGGGCGGGAAGATCTGGCTGTCCGTGAATTACGCGCAGCTCAACTCCGGCAACATCAACGCGCTCTCGAGGAGCCCGTCGAGCGTCTTCAACGCGAGCTCGCCCGCGGGGGCTTTCACTCGGACGCGCTGGGCCGACGGAAACCTGTTCTGGGACGCGACGCCGGCCATGCGCTTCGGTTTCGAGTACGCGTGGACTCAGCAGACCTTCGCCGACGGCGTCATCGCCCACAACAACCGCTACCAGCTGTCCATCATCTATTTGTTCTGAGGAGCGCCGCCCCGCCGCTACCCCACCAGCGCCGGCCAGTGGCGCCCCAGCCAGTTGCGGCGCGACGACTCGCGCGCCCACCGCTCGTCGGACAAGTCCACCCGCCGGGCCTGGGCGAGCAGCGGCGCGAGCTGAGACAGCGCGCCGCGCGCGAAGTCGGCGCCGTGGACGAGCAGCAGCATCTCGCTTTCCCAATAGGCGCTGGTCACGTCGGCGTTGGCGCTGCCGACGGCGGTGAGGTCCTCGTCGCGCAAAAGGAGCTTGGCGTGGAGCTGGGGGAAGACGCGGCCCAGCGACAAGTCCCACGGCGCGCGCGCTGGCAGCATGAGCTCGTAGCCCTGCGCGCCGGCTCGCAGGACCGGGTCGAGGCGGGCGCGGATGAGGTCGTCGGGCATACAGCGTTCCTTGAGCCGATCCTGCGCGAGGAAGACGTGGAAGCGGCCGCCGCCCGGCTCGCCGCGCGCTTCTGTCGGCCGAGTTGGGGTAGTTGGCCGGCAATCAGGTCCTCGATCCCTATCCCCGGCGGGCTCAAGGATCGGCTCGAGCCATCCTGGTCTCGGGAGGCGCGATGCTGGATTGAGAATGCGAAGGCGAGGCGGGTCAGCGACCACGACCTTGCCACAGCGATTCCTCTGAGATCGCGCCGAGGCTCTCGATTCACGATGGCCTTCCTGAGCTGTCCTGCGAGATCGGCGGAATCCGTCATGGAACGAATGGACGCGAGCAGGAGCTCATCTTTGTCGAGACGTGCCCAGTCGAGCTGAAAGCCTGCGTTGAGCGCGAGCGTGCGGACGAACTCGCGCTGTGTTCTCCCGTTGCCCTCGCGCGCGGGGTGCAGCGCATTGATCTCGCCCATGTGGTGGGCAGCCCGTGCACTGAAGTGCTCTGCGCTTGCGCCACGGAGGTGATGCTCGAGTTCAAGGCAGCGGAACAGCTCCGCGGCTGCTGATTCGATGAACTGGCAGGCCGCGAACCGTGCAGCGCCTTTGCTGATGTTTTCTCGTCGAACTTGTCCGGCAAAGGGGTAGATGCCGCGGAACAGAAACTCGTGGATGGCAAGGTAGTGATCAAAGTCGAAGCGGCCAGGGATTGGATGGAGCTGAAGCTGCGCGAGACGAGCCTGAGTGAGCTTGCGCTCGAACGCCTCGAGCCTGTCCCGATCCTTGATGTCGCGATCGTTGATGAGGACAGAGGTGCCCGGATAGCAGTAGATGGACTGAGACCATCCCCGGGCCATGCTCAGCGCGAGCGGCGGCGGAGGTTCGCCTCGTCGTCTGCTTGGGCGAGTGCGAGAGTCTCGAACTGCTCCTGCGTGAGCTCACCGCGCAGATAGCGGAAAGTGAGCTCGTCGTCCTTGGCGGTGCAGATGAAGCCCTCGACCGCCAGCGAAGCGCTCGCTTGCCGGATCGCAGACCGGGCCTCCTCCGTCGACGGACGGTCGACGGCGGCCTCGCGAACGGTGTCGGTGGCAAGAGCCATGGGCGTCCTCTTCTACGGCGAGGTACGGGCAAAAGTGTAGTGCTTTTCGTGCTGGAATGCTCGGGTGGCGGCGGCGCGGCTCCCAGCGGATTCGCAAGGCGAAGCACGCTTTGCCGGAGAACACGCTGCTCTCGCCTCGGGCCTCTCCTCCTCCGGTCCCGTACTGCCCGCCGGCCTTCTCTCCGGGCTCACAGTCGTCGCTGAGGGCCTCAGAGCCGGCGGGTACGCCTCTTGAGCCCGAGCGGCGGCTGAACCCGGAGCAAGGGATGTCCCTCGATGGGACGGCAAGCGATTGGACGCGCGGATAGGTGCGGTGACGCCCAACGGCCGCACCCACGCTGGGCGTCTCACAGGATCACTGCCGTTCGTGGGATTGCTACCGTTCGAAGCGTAGGTTTGTCCGTCGTGCAAGGAGCTGCGTGGAAGGTTCGGGGGAGGCCACGTGAGCGAGCTGCGATGGGTGTTCAGCCGGGCGCAGGGGGAGGCGCTGCAGTTCCAGCTCAGGCTCGGAGCGGACGAGGAGTCCGAGCAGCACAGGTTTCGGCCGTTTCTGGTTGAGCAGGACCACGAGGACCTTCGCTGGTACCTCGAGTCGTATATGGACCTGCCCGACGCCGGGTCCCAGGTGCGCGCCCGACGCATCGAGGCCTCCCTCGACAAATGGGGACGGCGTCTCTACAAGGCGGCGTTCGACCAAAGCGACGCTGGCGCCCTCCTCGCCAAGCTCCGGACCGCCAAGACGCCTCACCTCCTCACCATCGCCAGCGACGACGGCGAGGTGCTCCGCCAGCCCTGGGAGCTGCTCCGCGACGAGCGCGGACCCCTCGCTCGCCAGGGCATCACCATCCGACGGCAGTTGGGCAAGGCCTCGGCCGCGACCAAGCCGGACGTGGCGCCGCCGCTCCGGGTGCTGATCATCGTGAGCCGCCCCGACGACACGGGCTTCATCGACCCGCGGCTCACTTCGCGCCCGATGCTGGAGGCGCTGGCGCCGCTGGGCGGTGACGTGGAGGTCGTGTTCTGCGAGCCGCCGACGCCGGCGCGGATGGAAGAACTGCTCTCGTCGGCGCAGCGCGCGGGGCGGCCCTACCATCTGGTGCACTTCGACGGGCACGGCACTTTCCTCCCCGAGCTGGGGCCGGGCGTGCTCCTCTTCGAGAGGGCCGGCGAGGATACCGGTCCCGTGCCGGCCGACCCGGTGGGCGCCGACCGCATCGGGGACCTGCTGGCGCGCTTCGACATTCCTCTCGTCATCCTGGAGGCCTGCCGCAGCGGCAAGGTGAGCGAGGCGGGGGTGTTCCAGTCGGTGGCGCCGCGGCTCCTGCAGGCAGGAGTGGGCAGCGTGCTCTCGATGAGCCATGCCGTCCACGTGGAGGCGGCGCGCATCCTCCTCGCGCGCTTCTACCGCGAGCTGGTGAGCGGCGCGACGGTAGGCCAGGCACTGGAGGAGGGGCGAGCTGCGCTCCTGGCGCAGCCCCAGCGCTGGCTGGAACCCGGTCCCGACGGCCGCCGCATCGCCCTCTGCGACTGGTTTCTGCCCGCGCTCTACCAGCGCGGTGAGGACCCGGTTCTCGTCCCGCCCCGCGCCGCCCCCGCGGTGGCCAAGGCTGCCGAGCGCGCCTTCGACGTATTCCTCAGCCACAACCACGCCGACAAGGACCGCGTCGAGCGCCTGGCGAAGAGGCTGCGCGACCAGCATCGACTGCGGGTGTGGTTCGACAAATGGCAGGCGCGCCCGGGGCCGCTCCTCGACCTGTGCGCGGAGGGCATCAAGGCGAGCCGCTACGTGCTCATCGCCTGCAGCAAGGCGGCGCTGGCGTCGGACTGGGTGAAGGCCGAGCACGAGATGGCCCGGGCCGTCGACGTGCGCGGGAGCAATGTGCTGCCGCTCGTCCTCGAAAAGGTGGCGCTGCCGCCCGAGCTCCAGGCGCTGTACTGGCTCGACCTGAGCGACCCGGCCGGCGACGAGGAGAAGGCGGCGGAGATCGCCCGGTTCGTGGGGACGGCGGCGTCGGCGGAGCCGAAGGGGCCGGCGCGCCGCGAGCCGGAGGGCTTCCCGCCGCCGCCGGCGCACCTCTTCCACGGCCGCGCGCGGGAGCTGCACCAGTTGGAGCGGGCCTTCCGCAGCCACCGGGCCGTCCTGCTCCACGCCATGGGCGGCATGGGGAAGACGAGCCTTTCGCGCGAGGCGGCCTACTGGTGGACGCGCACCGGCCGCTTCTCCGACGGGGCCTGCTTCGTCTCTTTCGAGCGGGGCGGCGGAGCGGACATGGTGGTGCGGGCGCTCGGCACGTACCTCGAGGGAGCGGCTTTCGAGGCGCTGCCGAACGACGACCAGTATCGTCGGGCGAAGGAGCTGTTCCAGGAGAAGCGCGTGCTCCTGGTCTGGGACAACTTCGAGAGCGTGCTGCCGGCCTTCCAGGAGGGCGGAGCGCCGCTCTTCGCGGAGGAGGAGCGCGGGCGCATCCAGGCGCTCTACCGCGAGCTGACCGGCGATCCGGCGGGAGAGGGGCGCCTGCTCGTGACCTGCCGGCCCGAGGAGGCGGCGCTCCCGGGAGCGATGCGGATAGAGCTGCTCGGCCTGGCCCGCCCCGATGCGCTGTCCCTGCTCGCGCGCGTGCTCCAGACCGTGGGCACGGCCTTCGACGATAGGCGCCTCTCCCGCGACGGCCTGGATGACTTGCTCGATTCTGCTGGCCGACCACCCGCTCTCCATCGAGCTCGTGGCGCCGCACCTCAAGCTGATGATGCCGCAGGAGATCGCGACCGACTTCAGCGCGCTGCTGGAACGGTTCAAAGGCGATGCGAGCGAGGAGCGGAACCGCTCTCTGCGAGCGTCGCTCGAGTTCTCGACCCGGAGGCTGAGTACGCGGGCGCAGGAGATGCTGCCCTGGCTCGCGCTGTTCCGGAGCGGCGTGTTCGAGGGAATCCTGCTCGACGTGAGCCAGGTAGAGCCGGCCGCATGGGAAAGCGCCCTGGGGGGAGCTGGAGGCCACGGCGCTGCTTCGGGTCGAGCGAGAGATTCTCGCTGTCGGATCGCCCATACCTGCGCTTGCACCCGACCCTGCCCTACGCGGTGAGCGCCACCGCACGCAGCGGCGACGAGGCGGTGCGTAGCCGATTCGTCGCGGCGTACCTGGCGGTGACGCACGCGGCGGATGAGGTGTTTCACGGCCGGAATCCGCGCGCCGGGATGAAGCTGGTGGCACGAGAGGAGGCGAACATTCGCACCGCCGTGAACTGGGCGCTTGCGGCCGGAGAGCACAGAGTCGCAACGACTCTCGGAGACACCCTCGGAAGCTTCTGCGAGAGGGCGGGGCGACTGCGTGAGAGCCGCAGCCTTGCGGCCTGGCTCGGGGCCGAGGTACGTAAGGGCGGCTTCAGCAAGGCAGCGGCAAATTGGGAGCGCAGGATCGCGGAGGCGCTCTTTGCCCAGGGGCAGCCGCGGGAGGCGTTGGAGCGGCTAGAGGCTCTCATCAAGCGGCTGGAGAGAACCATCGACTTCGACCCGACGTCCGAGATTGCCCTGACGGAGGATGCGGTAGGGAGGCTCCTTGCCGGGGTCGGACAGGCAGAAGCCGCGATCCCGAGGCTGGAACGAAACGCCGAGCGGTGGAGGGGACTGATCGAGCTCTGGCGGCGGGAGAATGGCAATATCCGCGGCGAGCGAATTGGGCTCTCCGTCACGCTCGGCAATCTGGCGAACGCCTACCGGCGAGCGGGACGGCTGGAGAAGGCACGCACCGTCGCAGAACGAGCGCTCGAGATCGACCGCGACTTGGGCGACGAGCACAACGTCGCAGCAAGTCTCGCGCGGATTGCGACCATCCTCATGGAGGAAGGGAGCTTACGAGGCGGCGGACGTGCGGTACGAGGAGGCGAGCGAGGCCGCCCTGCGCGCGGGGGACGAAAACCTCTTGGCAACCACTCTGGAGAATCGGGGCATCCTCGCGGAGAGCTGGGAGACTACAACCTTGCCGAAAACCTGTGCCAGCGCGCCATAAATCTGTTCCAGAGGACTGGAGACGACGGCGGGGTCGTGCGGACGTTCAACCTGCTCGGGGTGGCAGAACAGAGGCAAGGTAGGCTCCCCGAGGCGCGCGCCTGGTTCGAACGCTCTCGGGAGATCGCGTCTCGCCTCGGCGATTTCGGGTCTGTTGGAGTAGCGGCGCAGGACCTCGGCGTCGCATGGCAGGTTGAGGGAGAGGCGGCACTTGATCGGGGCGACCGGACGGCCGCCGAAGGCCACCTCGCCGAGGCAGAGCATTGGCTCAGGGAGGGTCTGCGCCTCTTTGTTCGACTGGGCAACAAGCCGTTGGAGGCGGCTGCCTGGAGTCAACTTGCCCAGCTCTTCCTCCTCCGTGGCCAGCTCGATGAAGCCGAGGAGCACGTCGACCGCGCCCGCGAGATTCACGAGTCGCTCGGCATCAAGGAGGCGTACAAGGACTACGGCACCCTCGCGGGAGTCGCCCGCGCCCGGGGCGACGAGCGCGCGGCCGCCGAGTGGCAGCGGAAACACGATGACCTCCTCGCCGAGTTGCAGCGCCGCGCCCGAGCACGATCCTTGCCACCCCAGCGCGTTCAAGCGCTGCAAACCATTGCCGAGGCCTGCGCCAAGGCGTGTGTGGAGGGCTCACCGCTCCCGTCCGAGGCCGTTGAAGCGCTGACGAAGGTCGAGCAACTCCCGCCGCCCCTCGATTCGCTCGCCCCGTTCCTTCGCGACCTCGCCGCGGGCAGCCTCCGACCGGCGCCGGAAGGGCTGCCGAAGCCCATCGCCGATTTCCTCGCGCAGGTCCGCCAGGAGATCGAGAAGGCAAAGGGGCTGAGTCCGCTCCCCTACTCCGAGTAGCAGCTCGCCGAGGTCCAGTCGCGGGCGCCCAAGGGTGCAGAAGCCGATCAGCGCAGACAACCTCGACCTCGGGCGGTCGGGCGAAAAGGCCGCTCTTTCTTGCCTCTGAGAAGCGGCCCTCACGCCAGAGCGCACGTCCATCGCCGGAGAAGACGCCGGTGGTCCGCGCCGAGGACGGAAGCCGGCGAGGTGCTCAGCTCCTGAGCTTCGGGTGGTCCTTCCAGCCGGCATCATCCGCATAGAGGCGCGCACCCGATCCTCGGCCGTCTTCCGGTCGAGCTTCGGTTCCTGGCGCATCGTGAACTGGGTCATCCGCTCCAGGCTCTCCTCGAACGGGTGCAGTTGCCCATGCTCGTCCGCGCACCCGCCCGCTGGACGCGTGGGCGGCGGAGCTTGCGCGTCGCCGTCGGCGCGCGCCCGCGCGGCAGGCAGGGCTGAAGCGGTCAGGAGCACCGCGGCGGCCAGCCCCGCGCGAGGCAGCGCCGGGCGCCGGGGCGCAGCGCGGGCGGACACAACTCGAGGGAGGCAAACCTCCGGACCGGGGACATGGTTCACCTGTCGTGCTGGAGAGCTGCAGCGACTCTAGCGAAACCGTGTCTGATCCTGGTCCGGCCCGTGCGCCACGGGCGGCAGATCGCCCTCACCCGCCACCCGTCCACGCCGCCCCGCCGCTACCCCACCAGCGCCGGCCAGTGGCGCCCCAGCCAGTTGCGGCGCGACGACTCGCGCGCCCACCGCTCGTCGGACAAGTCCACCCGCCGGGCCTGGGCGAGCAGCGGCGCGAGCTGAGACAGCGCGCCGCGCGCGAAGTCGGCGCCGTGGACGAGCAGCAGCATCTCGCTTTCCCAATAGGCGCTGGTCACGTCGGCGTTGGCGCTGCCGACGGCGGTGAGGTCCTCGTCGCGCAAAAGGAGCTTGGCGTGGAGCTGGGGGAAGACGCGGCCCAGCGACAAGTCCCACGGCGCGCGCGCTGGCAGCATGAGCTCGTAGCCCTGCGCGCCGGCTCGCAGGACCGGGTCGAGGCGGGCGCGGATGAGGTCGTCGGCCAGCTCCCGATAGGCACCGCCGGCGAACGGCTGGTCCTCGCCCCACCGCGGCCGGACGCTGCCGAAGAGGATCTCCACCTGCACGCCCCGGCGCCGCGAAGCGAGCAGCGCGCGCTGCAGCTCGAGCGCCAGCGGGAAATTGTTGACCAGGACGAGCCTCTCGCGCGCCGTCCGGACCATCTCCAGCTGAGCCTCGAAGGTGTGCGCGTCCAGGAGCCCCTCGTGGAGCACCAGCCGGCAGGCAAGCTCGCCCGCGGGCGCCACTGGTTCGACCGGGAATGGCGCGCCGCCGGAGCGGACCCAGTCGGCCAGGAATGCCCGCTCGGCCGCCTCGACCAGCGGGCCCTCGAAGACGGCGCCCGAGTCGAGCCATGGCAGCTCGCGGTGCTCGGAGAGCGGGCCGACGGCCACCTCGTCAAAGCCGCGGTAGTACGGAGCGCCTAAGTTGCGGCCGGTCACCGTGGCCACCCGGCCGTCGACACAGACGAGCTTGCGGTGGTTGCGCTGCTTGAGGTCGATGAGCGTCGGCAGCCCCGAGAGCGGCTCGAAGCCGCGGACGTCGACGCCTGGCGTCTCGGCGAGCCGCTGGAGCACCGGGTTCTTGGCCCCGAACGCCTCGTGCCGGCTGTAGAGCGCGTCGACGAGCACGCGCACCTCGACGCCGCGGGCCGCCGCGCGTGAGAGCGCCGACGCCACCTCCTCGGCGGCCGCGTCGTCCTGGACGATGTAACACTGCCAGTGAATGCGCCGCCGCGCCCCGGCGATGTCCGACAAGGCGCGCTCGCGGGCGGCGCGGTTGTCGAGCGCGAGCTCCACCTTGTGCCCCGGGCAGAGCGCGGCCCCGGTGAGGAGCTGCCAGCGCTCCTCCTCCGGGCTCAAGGGGCTCGAGGCGCCCTCGCGCCGCCGGGCCGGGCCGCGCGCGGCGGCGCTGCGGCGCGCGAGCGCGAACGGGGTCCAGGTCTCGAGCGCGGCCGAGCGCGGCGGGTGCTCGTCGCGGGTGACGATGGCGGCTACTTGACCGCCCGCGGCCTGAATGCGCAGCGCCGCGCGCAGGAGACGCACGGCATCGACCGCCTCGGGGACGTCGGGAGAGCCCGCGTCCTCGAGCCAAGGCGCGACGTCGAGGAGGTGCACCGGCCCGCCCCAGGGCGCGACGCGACCGAGCCGGGCGCGGACCGCCTCCAGCGTCTCGGAGGCGCGCAAGCGGGCGAAGACCAGGCGGTGGTCGCGGGCGAGCCTCTCCACGTCCGAGAGCGACGCCGGAGGCAGCCCCGCGTCGACCAGCGCCAGCGGGCCGAGCGGCAGGAGCTGAAACGACGCCACCGCCGCCGGCGAGGACTCGGCGAAGAGCCCCACGCCCTGGGCCTTGGGCGCAAGCCACGCCGCGGGGATGCGCACCACGCCATCCTCGTGCGGCAGCGGCCCCTGCTCCTCGGAGCCCACGACGCGGAACGACTCGTCCGGCGCCAGCTCGGCGCGCCCCAGGAGGCCCAGCCGCTCGACGAAGACGCGCACCTCCTGGCCGGGCAGCCGCAAGGCGTCGGTCGCGGCCAGCCGCTCGGCATGCCTGCCCTCCGGCCCGCGGCGCAGCACCAGGATGGGCCGCCCCGCGCGCTCCACCGCGTCGGCCGAGAGCAGGCGCGCGACGACCGCGGTGACGCTGGAGAGGTCGTCGGCGTGGACGACCAAGAGCTCCACGCCGCGCGCCTCGGCGGCCGACTCGATCTCGTCCACCAGGCCGGCCAGCCCCGCGCGCAGCGGCACCCAGTCGACGGCAATGCCCGGGAGCAGCGAGGCGAGACGGAGCTCGAGCGCTTCTAGGTCCTGTGGCGAGGCGACCTGGGTGAAGGCCGCGACCCGCTCGATCCGCGGAAGGCGGCGGAGCGCCGCAGTGGCCTCCGCCAGCGCGCGCCCGTCGCCCGGCTGGACGAGGAGCCCGGCGACGCCCTCGCGCGCGGCGCGCTCAGCGCATCGGCCGCCGACCGAGAGCACGTCGGCGCCGCCGCGCGAGGAGAGCTCGGCGATGGCGCTCGCGCGGGCGCGCGCCGACCGCGACGGCCAGGGCCCCAGCGCCACCAGCGAGGCCTTCGCGCGGCGCGCGGCGCCCCCGAGCTGCGAGGGGTCGAAGCAGGTCTCGAGCGAGACCTCCACCTGGGCGAGGCCTTCGCCCGCGAGCGCCCGGGGCAGGTCGGCGAGCGCGCTCAAGTCCTGGGCCCCAGCGCGGCCGCGCGACAGAGCGCCCGCCGACTCGGGCAGCAGCGCCACGACGTGCACCCGATCGAGCGAGGGCGCCACTCGGCGCAGCGCCGCGGCGAGCGCGCCCACGGGGGCCGCAGGGTCGACGACGAGCAAGGGGGCCGCGGCGATCATTCGGGCCATCGTAACGGAAAGGGTGCGCGCGAGCTTCCCGGAGGACTGCGCCTTCGGGGGCTCTTCCTCGACCGTCACGGCGAGGCGCCATCTTCGTGGTTGTCGATAAGGTGGCGGGGATGCTCCGGCGGCTCGGCTTCACGGCCAACGTCGCGTCCACGGAACTCGCCGTCGCTCTCCAAAGCTTCGACCTGCAGGGCCCATAGGCAAGGTCCCGTACCAGGGCCGAGAGGACCGGCCCGGCGCGCCCCGCGAAGACCTCCCTGCGCGGCCACCCTCGGGTTTGGCGCGCGCGGGCCCGTCCCCTCTTTGGGATCTGCCGCGCGACTTCGGCGCCGACCGCCGTCCTCATCAGTGGACGGCTCTTTCGTCCAGCGCAGGCAACCCACAACGAGAGGAGCTTGCCAATCTCGACAATCATCGTTGGTGAAAGAACAACCCATCAGCTCAAGAAGGAACAGGAGACACTCATGTCGACACGGAGACGGATTCTTTTCGGCGGTGCCTTGGGCGCGGTGCTGCTGTCCGCGACCGCCCTCATCCCGAGCGAGGCCTTTGCAGCGCCCTCGTGTCCCGCTGGATATCTTTGCCTCTGGGACAACAACCCGTCGGACCTCGGCAAATTTGCCGGAAACAACTCCTCGTGGGTGCCGTACGGCTGGTATCACCGCTCCGACAAGCAGTACAACAACGGAACGTCAGGAATGAGCGTCTGCATTTGGAACGGGACCAACTACACGGGCGACGGCTATTATGCCCTCTTCCTCCCGCGTGGCTGGGCCGGAGCCGGCAAGAACTTCGGGGGCTCGAACCAGTGGACCTGGGCGAGCAAGTGCCCTTGAAAGGAAGCTGACGTCCAGGCTTGGCTCCCAATGCACGCGCAGCGGGAGCCGAGCCGAAACATTCGGCAGCTCGGCTCGAACAGCTGGGCCGACGTGTACGTGTACCTTTTCGATCAGGAGAAAGGCATGCCCACTCCAAGCTCCGCCCTGCCTCGACCGCGCAGAGTTTGGGCCTTGGCGCTCGTCTCTATTCTTAGCTTTCTCGTAGGTGTGCTGCTCATCGAGCGCGCGCTCGCGATGCGCCCGGTGTCGAGCCCGATGCCGAGGCCAACGGCGAGGGCGGCACCGCAGGCTGAACCCCGTCGCGATGCACTCCTGCCTGTTCAGCGCTCAGCCGTCGTGCCGGCTCGACCCGATGCGGGCACGCCTCAGGAAGCGCCGCCGCCGTCTCTGGGGCTTCTCGCCAGGACAACACTGACCGACGAGGAAGAACGCCTCCTGTTCGACGTGGGCGAAAGCTTCGTCACCGCTTGCATGCGAGCGCGAGGATTCCAATACATCGCGAATCACTACTCCATCGACGAAGAGCGCATTGCTCGGGAGAAATCGGTCCGTCGGAGTCCTTCGGACGTCGCGAGCGCGCGCACGCACGGCTTCGGCATTGCCGACTCCTTGCAGAACGTCGAGGCGCCGCCTCCCGATCCAAACCGAGAGGCCGTGGAGAAAATGTCCCCGGTCGAGCAAAAGGCATGGAACGAGGCATTCGCTGGGCACCCCGATGAGTCGACGGCCACCCCTGCGCAGTCTGGAATCGGAGTCTTGTACGGTTCCGGGGACATCACCGTCCAGTGGGACAGAGGCTCCTGTCTGGCGCAGTCGCGTCGAGACCTCTTCGGCGATGACATGAAGCACGGCCAGATGGTCATGACGCTCAATAACGTGCGGGCCGAAGCGATGGCGAACGCCGAGGCGGACCCTGGGTTCCGCGCGGGCATCGAGCGCTGGCGGGAGTGCATGGCCAAGAGAGGGCTGAACTACAGCGAGCCCGGCGCTGCCGTCGAGGAGCTCACGGAGGCGTTCCACAATGGCCAACTCGCGTTCGACGATCTTCGCAAGCGAGAGATAGAGGTCGCCGCTGCCGACGCGACCTGCTACGGCGAGGCTGGGCTCGACTCACTCCTCCAGGGAGCGCTGGCGCGCGCCGAAGCGGAGGTCGAGAGGGCGAGCCGCGCCGACCTCGAGTCCGTCATCGCTCTCCAAGCCGAGGCCCTCGACCGGGCGCGCAGAAGCTTCCGCGAGTGACGACCTTCGTCGGCCCCGCAACAGCTCGAAGAGCGGCCGTCGGCGTGAGTCACCCGGCCGCAAACTGCGGACGCAAAGCTACGACACCCGCTCCACCGCGGCGGCCGGCGCACAGGTCAGACCCGAGGCGAGGGCGGCGAGCCCGCGCAGGTCCTCGATGGCGCCGCCCAGGTGCGGCGCGGCGACCGCCATCGCCCCCCGCGGCGCGTGGGCCCGCAGCCAGGCGAGGAGGCCTCGGTCGCGGTCGGCCCGCTCGCGCTCGCCCCGCGCGAGCTCGACCATCTTGAAGAGCGCGCTGCGGAGCGGGGCCGGCGCCTCCGCGGGCAGGGCGACCTCCTCGGGGGCGGTGAAGCCCTCTGCGCAGGCCCAGCTCCGGTTGAGCACGTAGCCCCGGAACGGGAGCCCCAGGCTCAGGATCTTGTCGCGCATGAACACCGCCTCGGAGAGCGCGGCCTGCTCGGGGCTGGTCACGATGAGGAAGGCCGCGTCGTCGCCGCTGAGCAGCGCCTTCACCCCGTCCGCGTGCAGGCGCATGGCCGAGAACATGCCCGAGAAGGCGTCGAGGAACTGCTGCAGCTCCTCGTAGAAGGACTGCCCGAAGACCCGCGAGAAGACATTGCTGATGAGCGCGGTCGCCTTGCCCCAGAAGCGCCCCTTGCGCCCGCGGTCCGGCAAGAAGAAGCCGAGGATGCGCTCGTCCAGAAAGCGGGCCAGGCGGCCGGGCGCCTCCAGGAACTCGAGCGCGTTCCGCGAGGGCGGCGTGTCCAGGACGATGAGGTCGTATACCTGGCGCGACGCGAGGTCGAAGAGCGCCTCCGCCGCGGTGTACTCCTGCATGCCGGCGACCATCTCCGAGAGGTGCCGGTAGATGCGGTTCTGCAAAATGTGCTCGGCGCGCTCGGGGCTGTTCGCGAGGCGCCGCACCATGCTCTCGAACACCACCTTGGGGTTGAGCATCCACGCGTGGAGCTCGCCCGCAGCGAGGCCTCCCGCGTCGGCCATGCGCTCGGCGCTCACCGGCGCCGGCCCGGCAGCCGCCTCGGGAATACCCATGGCCTCGGCGAGCCGCCGCGCGGGGTCGATGGTCAGGACGAGCACCTTGCGCCCCTCGCGCGCCGCCGCGAGGCCCAGTGCCGCCGCGGTGGTGGTCTTGCCCACCCCGCCCGCGCCGCAGCACACGATGACGCGCTTGTGGCGCACCAGCTCGGCAATGGGTCCACAGGTCTCGCTCATGGCGCTCAAGCCCCTGCCGCGGTGGGCTCGCCGGCGCCGCGCCAGGCCAGGGCCTCGGCCAGCGATTCGATGAGCTCGGGCCCCTGGCCGCTCCCCTCGGGGACCCGGTAGACGGGCAGCGTCGTCGCCCCGGCCAAGCGCTTCAGGGCCAGCCGCGCGCGGTCCATGCGAGAGACCGCCCTGGAGCCGAAGAGCGGCCCCTGCGCGGCGTTGAGCTTGTCGAGCTCGGCGCGCTCATCGGCGGTGAACGGGTCCAGCGGGACCCGGTTCACCGCGATGCCGGAGAGCGGGACCTTGTTCTTGGCGAGCCCCGCGCACAGCTCCAGCGACTCGGAGACCGGCAGCGTCTCCGGCAGGGTGACCACGAGCGTGGCGGTGTGTGCAGGGTCGGTGAGCAAGGCGAGCCCCTCCCGCACCGCCCGGCCGATGGGCCCGCCGGGGATGAACTGGAGCAAGACCTCGGGGAGCTGGGTGAGCGCGAGCGCGTGCCCGGTCGCGGGCAGGTCCACCACGCAGGTCTCGAACTCGGGCGCCCCGTCGCCGCGGCGGCGGCGCAGCAGGTCGAGCATGCGGTAGAGCACGCCCATCTCCGAGAAGGCGGGCGCGGCGGTCAGGAACCGCCGCAGCGCCGAGGAGCGCATGGCCGCGTCGGCCAGGAAGCGGACCGGCAGCACGTCTTGGAGGAAGCGGTGGTGTCCGGAGGCGGGGGTGAGGCGCGCGCCGCGGATGCCCGGCGCCAGCTCGACCGGCTCGTCACCGCAGCGCTCGCCGCCGAAGGCTTGGGCGATGGCAGACGGCGACTCGTCGTCGGCGGCCAGCTCGGCGATGAGCACCCGCCGGTCGCCGAAGGACGCCACCCGCGCCAGGGCGGCGGCGAGCGTGGTCTTGCCCACGCCGCCCTTGCCTGTCACGAGGATCGCCCGACGGGTCAGCAACGCGTGCACGTGAGGAGCCTTTCGCCGACCTCGCCAGCGAGCGCCCAAATCCTTCAACATTTTAGCGCGCCCGAGCGCGGCGCCGCGGCCCGCCCGGGTCAGCCCAGGGACGAGAGCAGCGCCCTGGCGCGCTCGCCTGTGGCCTCTCGAGCGGCGGCCTCCACGGCCGGCCGGGCCCGCTCGCCGATCTGCGCCAGGGCTCCCGCGGCGTCGTCCCCGCCGGGCGAGGGCTCGCGGAGGCGGCGGACGAGCGGCGGGACCAAGTCGTCAGGGTACTGGATCTCCACGCGGAGGTGGTCGCCGGCACGCGCGTCGCCGGGCCTGAGCGCCAGGGCGCGCATCCAGGCCACTACCGCCTCGGCTCGAACCTCGGGGTCGAGGGCGTCGCGGCGGATCAGGTTCACGCCGAGCATGCTCCAGGCGTCGGCGCTCTCGGGCGCGGTGCGCAGGAGCTCCCGGCAAAGGGCCTCGCCTCGTTGAGAATCCCGGGCGTTGGTGGCCTCGTCGGCCTGGGTCAGGAGCGCGTTCACCTCGGGCGCGTTCTCATCCTTCTGTCTCTTGTCGCCGAACAGCCAGCCGAAGACCATTGTTCGTGAATTCTCCTCAAGAAGAGGCGTTTTCAACTCTGCGCCGTTCCGCTCTCGAGGCCGCCGGAGCCAGCCTCCGCTCGGATTCGGGGCTCCTGCCCCGCTCGGCCGGCGGTTCTTGAAATCGCCCAAAAGACCCGCCGCAGCTCGTCCAGCTTACCATGGGCCCCGCCGCTCGCGGGGGCTTCGAGCTTTCGATGGCCCCAACGCGCCTGCCCGACTAAGCTTGCGCCCCATGATCCGAGCGCGCATCGGGGGACACGAAGTCGGCGACGGGAAGCCGCTCTTGCTCATCTGCGGCCCCGACGTCGTCGAGAGCGAAGCCATGACGCTCCGCGCCGCCGAGGCGGTGAAGGGCCTCGCGCAGAAGCACGGCGTGCCGCTCGTCTTCAAGTGCTCCTTCGACAAGGCCAACCGCACCTCGCTCAAGAGCTACCGCGGGCCCGGCCTGGCGGAGGGGCTCCGGGTCCTCGCGCGGGTGAAGCGGGAGCTGGGCCTGCCCATCCTCACCGACGTGCACGAGACGACCCAGGTGGCGCCCGCCGCCGAGGTCGCCGATGTCCTTCAGGTCCCCGCGTTCCTCTGCCGGCAGACCGACCTCCTGGTCGCCTGCGCCAAGAGCGGGCGCGCGGTGAACGTGAAGAAGGGCCAGTTCGTCGCGCCCCGGGACATGCGGCCGGCGCTCGCCAAGCTCCAAGAGAGCGGCGCGGCGGACGTGCTCCTCACTGAGCGCGGGGCGAGCTTCGGCTACAACAACCTCGTGGTGGACATGCGCTCGCTCTCCATCATGCGGGGGCTCGGGGCGCCGGTCTGCTTCGACGCCACGCACAGCGTGCAGCTTCCGAGCGCCGCGGGCGACTCGACCGGGGGCGAGCGGGCGTTCGTGAGGCCGCTGGCGCGCGCGGCGGTAGCGGCCGGCGTCGACGCCCTCTTCCTCGAGGTGCACGAGGACCCGGAGAAAGCCCTTTGCGACGGGCCCAACTCCTTGGACTTCGCCGATCTCGACCGCCTGCTCGCGGAGGTGACGGCCATTCGCCGCGCCTTGGGGGGCGAGCTCGCAGCGCGATGATCGAGGATGCAACCGGGTTCAGGTTCGGAACCGCCTGTGCCAATGCAAGGCAGTCATGGAAGGGGGGCCTTTGGCCCGTCGTCTTCAAACTTTCCACCCTCGCCCGACCCGAGCCGCGGCGGCGCTCCGCGCGGCTTTGCTCGCGCTCGCGCTCGCGCTGCCGGCCGCGTCGCTCGCCGCGCCCGTCGCGCCCTCCGGGGCGGACCCGGTGGGGCCGGCCCCCGCGCGCGGGGTGGACCTTTACGTCGCCCCGGGCGCCCCCGCCGCCGCCGTCGGCGGCGACCTCGGCCTCTCCGGCTTCGCCCTGGGCGGCGAGCTCGCCTGGCTCTGGCCCGGGGCGCTGCGGCCCGAGCTACACGCCCGCCGGCCCTTCGAGGTCGGCCGCGCCCTCTTCTCGCCGCGCCTCTCGGCCGGCTACTCCATCGCCGCCACCTCCTTCGGAGGGGCCCCGTCCGCGAGCACGCTCGAGGTCGGCGCGGGGTTCACCGCGGGCGTCCCACTCGGCCAGTTCACGCCCTTCGCCGACCTCGGGGTCCTGGGCCTGTCGGACCTGCGCTACCGGACGCACACGCGGCTCTTCGGCACGGGAGCCGCGGGAGCGCGCTTCCAGGCCGCGCCGCGCCTCGGCCTGGGCGGATGGGTGGGCACCCTGGCGAGCGTGGGCCGCTTCGCGCCCGCGGGCGGAGTCTGGGCGGCGATGCGATTCGGCGCCGAGGAGCTTCACGAGGAGAAATGGCGATGACGGAAGCAGCGCGCGATTCACTCCAAGCGTCGAAGACCCCCACCGCCGAGTGCGCCGATCGGCTGGCGGCGCTCCGAAAGACCCTGGCCGCCTCAAAGCTCGACGGCGCCGTGCTCGTGGCGGCGACCGACGTCTTCTACTTCTCGGGCACGCGGCAGAACGCGTCGCTCTTCGTCCCCCTCGCCGGCGAGCCGGAGCTCTGGGTCCGCAAGAGCCTCGCTCGGGCGCAGGACGAGAGCCCCCTCGCCCGCGCCCGAGCGCACCCGCCTTCGAAGGACCTGGCGGGGGCGGTGAGCGGGGCCAAGCGGCTCGGCTTCACCTTCGACGTCGCGCCGGTGGCGGTGCACCAGTTCTGGACCCGCGCGCTCCCGGGCGTGGAGCTCGTGGACGTCTCCGCGGCGCTGCGCGACCTGCGCAGCGTCAAGTCGCCGTGGGAGCTCGAGCGGATGCGCGAGACGGCTCGGCTCTTGGGCGGGGTCATCGCCCAGGTCCCGACGTTCCTGCGCGCCGGCATGCGCGAGGTGGACCTCGCCGCCGAGATCGAGCTGCGCATGCGCAAGGCCGGCAACGAAGGCAGCCCGCGGCTGCGCGGCTTCAATCAGGAGTTCTTCATGGGGCTCGCGCTGGGCGCGACCTCGTCCACCGCACCCAGCTACTTCGACGGGCCGGTGACCGGGCGCGGGCTCTCGCCCGCCTCGCCCCTGGGCGCGTCGGTCGACCCCATCCCGGTCGACGCGCCGGTGCTCATCGACTACACCGCCATGAAGAACGGCTACGTGACGGACATGAGCCGCATCGCCGTCTGCGGCGCGCTGCCTCGCGAGGTCGAGCGCGCGTTCGAGGTGGCCCTCGGCATCCAGGCGGAGGTCGCCGCGGGCCTCGCTCCCGGCGCCATCCCCTCGAAGCTCTGGGCGCGGGCGAAGGAGCGGGCCGAGGCCGCCGGCCTGGGCGACCGGTTCATGGGCCCTCCCGGCGCGCAGGCGAAGTTCGTGGGCCACGGCGTCGGCCTCGAGCTGGACGAGCTCCCGGTGCTGGCGCCCGGCTTCGACGCGCCCCTGCGGCTCGGGCAGGTCGTGGCGGTGGAGCCCAAGTTCGTGTTGCCCCAAGGCGCCGTCGGCATCGAAAACACCTGGGCGGTGGGCGAGCGCGGCGGCGAGCGGATCACCGACCTTCCGGACTCCATCCTGCGGGCGTGACTTTCGAAAGGCAGAGGAGAGGCCCCATGCCCATCGCGCGCGACGAGTTGGAAAAGCGGGCCCGAGACGTGGACCTACTCGTGCTGGACGTCGACGGCGTCCTCACCGACGGCGGCCTCTGGTATGGCCCCGAGGGGGAGCAGTTCAAGCGCTTCGACGTCAAGGACGGTCACGGCCTGGTCATGGCGCGCCTGTGCGGCCTCCACGCCGCCATCTTGACGGCGCGGCGCTCGAAGATCGTCGAGGCGCGGGCGCGCGAGCTCGGCCTCTCGCCAGTCTCGCAGGGGAACCGCGACAAGCGGGCGGGGCTCTTCAAGCTCCTGGAGGAGGCGAGCGTCCCGGCGACGAGGGCGGCGTACATGGGCGACGACCTCAACGACCTCGCGCCCATGGAAGAGGTCCGCCTGGCGGCGTGTCCGGCCGACGCGTGCGCCGAGGCGCGGGCGCGGGCGCACTACGTCGCAAAGGCCCCCGGCGGCCGCGGGGCCGTGCGCGAGGTGGTGGAGGTGCTCCTCAAGGCCCAGGGCAAGTGGGAGCACGCGCTCGACCTGATGCTGGGCAAGGCGCCGCTGCCGGGCCGGCCCGGGCCTGCGTAGATCCTTTTCGCGCAGGGCCCGGAGCGGCTTTGGCGCTCGCTAGGCGGAGCGGGCGGAGGATTCGATGGCGCCGACGCGCGCGTCGACGGCGAGGAGAGCGGAGACATCCGCTTTCCCGTCGACCTTGGTCTCGACGCGAGCCAGTGAGACCTTCAAACCCTGCACGTCCGACTTGAGCACGGCGACGTCCGTCTTGAGCTCTCGGACGTCCACCTTGAGCACCACGACGTCGGAGCTGAGCTTCAAGATGGCATTGTCGACGCGCTCGAAGCGCTCGAGGAAAATCGCGCGTTCGCGCTTCATCTCGTCGCGAAGACCGAGGACGGCCTCGATGGTGGCACGATTCTGGGCGCGCATGTCCTCGACCACGACCGCGAACTGGCGAGCGGTCTCGAGGTGAGCCTGATTCTGGGCGCGGATTTCTTCCAGCACGGCGAAGAAGTCGCGGGGGCTCTGCGCCGTGACTGGAGTGCGGGCTGCTCGAGAAGTGGACCTGGGCTTGCGCTTCGCCGACGGGGTCTTCTTGGGCCGGGGAGCCATGGAAGATTCTTAGCGCGGCCAATCGGCCGAGCACAAGGTCCGAGAACGGCCATCGTTGCCCTTCCGGGATCTTCGGCGGGCGCACTCTCGCGCTCTCGGTGCCTGCGCCGCCCGCAACCGCTCGGGCTCCGACGACGTCGGCCTGAAGCGGGTCAGCTCCATTCGCTTCAAGAAGACTCGGCATCGGCGGGCGAAATCCGCGAAGGCCCTCGTGCTAGCCTCCCCGATGCCATGGAGCCGCGGCCCCTCAAGCGCCTCAAGCGCGCGGTGCGCTACCACCTCATTCGCGCCTTGTACTCGGCCCTGGGGCTCATCCCGCTGCGCCTCGCGCTCGCCCTGGGCGCCGCGCTGGGCCGGCTCGCCTTTCGCCTCGCCCGCTCCGAGCGAGCCAAGGCGCTGCGCTCGCTCGCCGTCGCTTACCCGGACCTCGCGCCCGAGGAGCGGCTGGCCATCGGCAGAAAGAGCTTCGAGCACCTGGGGCGCTCCGCCGGCGAGCTCTGTTGCCTCAAGCAGATTCGACCGCCGAATCGAGAGCTACGTCGAGGTCTCCGCCCAAGACCTCGCCCGCCTCGACGCCGCCTGCGCCGAGGGCAAGGGCGTGCTTTGGATTACCGGCCACGTGGGCAACTTCGAGCTCATGGCCCGCCGCATCGCTCTGGCGGGCTACCCGTCCTACGCCGTGGTCAAGCCCCCGAGCGACCCGCGCCTGGCCCAGCTCATCGAGCGGACCCGCGCCTCCGGCCAGCTCCACACCATCTGGCGCGGCAAGGGAACCGCGCTCCAGCAGATGCGCGAGGTCCTCGCCCGCCGCGAGATGGTCGGCGTCCTCATCGACCAGGACACGCGGACCCGCGGGCTCTTCGTCGACTTCTTCGGCCGGAAGGCCTGGACCCCGCGCGCCGGCGCCGACCTCGCCCTGGAGACCGGGGCGCCCGTCCTCTACGCCGCCACTTTTCGCAGGCCGGAGGGCGGCCACCGCGTCGAGCTCACACGGCTCACGGCTCCCAAATCCAAGGACCCCGAGGCCGACGCGCTCGCCCTGCTCCAGGCGATGAGCTCGGCCATCGAGCGCTCCATCCGCGCGCTGCCGGAGGGTTGGGTCTGGGTCCATCAGCGCTGGAAGACACGCCCACCGGACGAGGTCGCACCCTCGGCCCCGCCGCCCGCCTCGCGCGCCTCGGGCGATGGGCGAGCTCTCCCGACGCGTTAGCCCAAGAAAGGCAACCGGCATGCCATGGGCCCGCTTTACGGCGGCTCAGGCCGGTGGTATGTTTTGGCACGTCTTTTGTTAGAATTTAAAAATGCTCGTAAACATACGCACTTGTGCCCTGTTGCTCCCTCTGGTCGCGCTCGGCGCGTGCCCGGCTGAGCCCGGCGCCACGCCGGCGGGGTCGGAACCTGAGCTGGAGCTCTCGGGTGTAGGCCTCCGATTCTTTCGCGGCAGCGAGCTTCGGGCGGTCGGGCGCTCCCGGACGGCGGCGCTGGAGCGCGAGACCGGCGATTCTGAAGGCCGACGAGGTCCGCATTCGACTCCTCCCCACCGAGAGCCGCGCAGAGGTAGCCATGAGCGCCGCGGCCGGGTCGGGCAACATTCGGACGCAGGAGGCGGACTTCTGGGGTGCCGTGCGGGCGAAGGAGGCCGGCGGCCCCGAAGGCACCACCGAGCGAGCGCACCTCTTTGGCCGCGAGCAACGAGCGGCGGGGGCGCTGCCGGTCGACCTCCGAGGCGACAACTACCGCGTGCACGCCCAGGGCGGGTTCTCCATGAACCTGACCAGCCCAGGGAAGCTCGACCTGGTGGGCCCGACGATCACAAACGTCCAGGAAGCGCCATGAGCCTTTTCGCCGCCGCGCTGTCCGCCTTGGCCGCGACCGCCCTCGGCGCTTCGCCCGCACCGACGCCGAAGCCGGCGCTCCCGGCGAAGGCCACAGCCCCTTCCAAGCCCGCGGCCGAGCCGCCGCGCGACGTGACCATCGCCGCCGACTCCATGGAGGTCCTGCCGGACGCCAAGAAGTCGACTTGGCGCGGCCACGTGAAGGTGGACCGCGCCGACATGCAGGTCACCTGCGACACGATGGTCGCCGACTACGACGACGACAAGAAGCTCACCGTGCTCACCTGCACCGGGCACACGCACCTGTGGCAGGCGGCCGATTTGCCCAAGCACCCCGAGCGCGAAGCCTGGGGCGACCTCGCGGTCTTCGACAACCGGACCGGGGTCCTCACGGTGACCGGCTCCCCGCACGGCCGCGAGGGAGACAACAAGCTGCGCGGCGAGAAGATCACCTACCTGAGCCGCGCGAACCGGACGCTGGTGGACAAGCCCGTCATCGACGCCAAGGAGCAGCCGGGCGCGGGCGCCGAGCCGAAGAAGGGGCAGGTGGCGCCCCGGTGATCGACCCGGCCCAGAGCGCTCCCTCGGGCCTCGCGCCGCGCGCGATTGACGGGCCCGCCGTGCTCCAGGCGCGGCAGCTCCTCAAGAGCTACCGCACCGCGCCGGCCTGGCGCGTGTGGGACCGGGCGGCGCGCACCGTGGTCGACGGCGTTTCGCTTCAGGTCAAGCGGGGCGAGGTGGTCGGGCTCCTGGGGCCGAACGGGGCCGGCAAGACCACCTGCTTCAACATGGTGGTGGGGCTGGTGCGGCCCGAGCGCGGCGAGGTGCTGCTCGACGACCGCGAGCTGACGCACATGCCCATGCACCTGCGCGCGCGCGCCGGCGTGGGCTACCTCCCGCAAGAGAAGTCCATCTTTCGGCGACTGTCGGTGCGCGACAACTTCCTCGCCATCCTGGAGGCGATGCCGCTGGACCGCGCCGAGCGCCAACGGCGCGCGCAGGCGCTGCTCGAGGAGTTCCGGCTCACGCACGTCGCGGACAGCGCCGGCGAGAACATCTCGGGCGGCGAGTGCCGGCGCGCGGAGATCGCCCGGTCGCTGCTCCGGGGCCCCGCCTTCATCCTCTTCGACGAGCCGTTTGCCGGCGTGGACCCCATCGCCGTCGGCGACATCCAACGGCAGATCGTCTCGCTCAAGAGCCGCGGCATCGGGGTGCTCATCACCGATCACAACGTCCGCGACACCCTGGGAATCTGCGACCGCGCCTACATCATCGCCAGCGGCAAAATCCTGGAGGAGGGAACGCCCTCGCAGATCGCCCAGAGCCCGCGCGCGCGGGCCGTCTACCTCGGCGAGCGCTTCCGGCTCGACGAGGCAGGCCCCTCGGCTTGAGGGGCAGCAAACACCGGAGGCTTTTGTGACGCGATGCGGCGCCATTCGGTCGACAAGAAGCGACGATCCTCGAGCGAACCGGTGGCGCGGGCTTCGGGTGGGTCAGGATAGGAGCAGGTTCTGCATGAGCCTCGAACTGAAGCAGCACCTGAAGATGTCGCAGCAGCTGGTGATGACGCCCCAGCTGCAGCAGGCCATTAAGCTCCTGCAGCTCTCGCGCATGGAGCTCGTTGACTTGGTCCGCGACGAGCTCGAGCAGAACCCGCTGCTCGAAGACCCCGAGACCCAAGACGGCGAGGCGGAGATCGCCGACAAGGCGCCGGGCGAGGCCTCGCTGGAGGCCGACAACGTCCAGCCGCCCGCGCCCGCCGAGGCCACCAAGACCGAAGAGGTCAAGGGCGACGACGGCGAGAACAAGGACATCGACTGGGAGCAGTACCTCGAGTCCTACCAGACCCTGGGCTCCACCGCGCCTTCGGGCAAGGACAACTCGAGCGAGGACCTGCCGTCCTTCGAGGCGACCCTCACCCGCGCTACCACCCTCTTCGACCACCTCGCCTGGCAGCTGCGCCTCTCGCACCTCTCCGAGGATGACGAGACGGTGGGCATGCTCATCATCGGCAACCTGACCGACGACGGCTACTTCAAGATCGACGGCTTCGAGGGCGACCCGCTCATCCGCGTCGCGCAGGAGGCGAACGTCAGCATCAACGGCGCCGAGCGCGTCCTCAAGATCATCCAGCATTTCGAGCCGGTGGGCATCGGCGCCCGCGACCTGCAGGAGTGCCTGCTCATCCAGGCCCGGTTGCTCGGTGAGGACGAGGGCATCGTCGGGGCCATCATCAAGCGCCACCTGAAGCTCCTGGAGGCCAAGAACCTCCCAGCCATCGCGCGCGAGATGCACTTGCCGCTCGAGGACATCGTCGCCGCGGTCAAGGTCATCGCGACCTTCGAGCCGAAGCCCGGCCGGTCCTTCTCCGGGGACGAGCCGCAATACATCACCCCCGACGTCTACGTCTACAAGGTCGGCGACAAGTATATGACCGTCCTGAACGACGACGGGCTCTCGAAGCTGCGCATCAGCGCGACCTACCGCAACGCCCTCAAGGCGGGTGCGGCCAACGGCAAGGCCAAGGACTTCATCCAGGACAAGCTGCGCAGCGCGGTGTGGCTCATTCGCTCCATCCACCAGCGCCAGCGCACCATCCACAAGGTCACCGAGTCCATCGTGAAGTTCCAGCGGGAGTTCTTCGACAAGGGCATCGCCTACCTCAAGCCCTTGATCCTGCGAGACGTCGCCGAGGACATCGGCATGCATGAGTCGACCGTCTCGCGCGTGACCACGAACAAGTACGTGCACACCCCGCAGGGCATCTACGAGCTGAAGTTCTTCTTCAACTCGTCCATCGCCAAGACGGGCGGCGACGAGATCGCCAGTGAGGCAGTGAAGAACCACATCAAGCTGATCGTGGCGGCCGAGGACGCTAAAATCCCTTACAGCGACCAGAAGATCGTGGAATTGCTCAAGGGGCAGGGCATCGAGATCGCCCGGCGCACGGTCGCCAAATACCGCGAGGTCTTGGGCATCCTGCCCTCGTCCAAGCGAAAGAGTTACTTCTAGGAGAAGGAGCGCGAAGGCGCGAATGGCGGCAAGAGCGCGAGGTTCGGCAGGAAGGCGACAGGCCCTAAGGGCCCGAGGGCAGTCGCCTCGACCCGGTCGCCGAGCCGGCGCGCTCGAGATGCTTGCCTTGCGGGAAAGCTCTGCCGCGAGGCGAAAGGAGGCGAGGCGGCGGGCCAAACGGGATGGTCGTGGACGGGCTGCACCGGCTTCCAACGAGAGCGCGAAGCCGAAACCGATGAATGCCGACCAGAGGTCGCAAACCTCAATCTGGAGGAGTGGGCATGCAGGTCAACATCACGTTCCGAGGAATGGATTCGACGGAGTCCCTCAAGGCGTACGTGAAGGAGAAGATCGAGCACGTCGAGAAATATTTCGACAGGCCGGTCGAAGCCCACGCGGTGCTTTCGCTGGAGCGCTATCTGCAGCACGCGGACGTGACCATCACCGCGGGGCACTACGTCCTGCGCGGCAGGGTCAAGAGCGAGGACATGTACAAGTCCATCGACGAGGCGATGGACAAGATCGAGCGGCAGCTGCGCCGATACAAGGACAAGCTGCGGACCGCCAAGCACCGCGGCCGCGATGGCTATGCCCCGGTGCGGGTGCGCCACGACGTGTTCCAGGCCCCCCGGCCCGAGCACGAGGAGAGCGAGGTATGGACGCAAGGGCCCACCGTCATTCGCTCCAATGAATTCCTGGTGAGCCCCATGACGGTCGAAGAGGCCGTCATGCAGATGGACCTGCTCAACAATGAATTCTTGGTTTTCACCAATGTGAAGACCGGCGATTTCAACGTGGTCTACCGGCGAAAGGACGGCCACTTCGGGCTCATCGAGGCGTCGACCGGGCAGCCGGCGGCGTCCGAGTCGGGCCGGCCGAACGGCGTGCGCGCGACCTGAGCGCATCGCTCGCCGCTGCGGCCGACGTCCGAGGCGCACTTGCGTTTGGCACGGCGAAGTCGAGGGGCCTCTCGCCGAGAGGCCCTCCGACTTCGCGACCGTACGCCTTCGCGGTTCAGTCGCATCGAACGGGTGAGCCGCTGAGTCGAGCATTGCCCGGCTTTGGCGCGAGGGAAGCCCAGGCCTGGAGGGGCACAGATTCCCCGTCGCCGAGGCACTGATCTCGCCCTCGTCGCCAGTCTCCCTTGAAGCCCGTGGCTTGGTGACGCTCGCCGGCAACGCACGGGTCGATGGAGCGGTGTATTTTCGCCGGGACGGTGCTCGAGAACCTGCCTCGCCCTTGGGCCTCTCGCTGGAGGTGCTGGCCGTGAACGGACCCATAGACTCGACCCTATTCCGGCCGCTGGCGCGGCGCCCGCAGGCCACCACGGTCACCGTGAAGGAGCTCATACGAAAGGTGCAGGCGGGAGAAATCCGAGTGCCCCTATTTCAGCGACCCCTTCGCTGGAAAGGGGAAGACGTTCAGCGCCTGATGGACAGCCTCTGGCG
This sequence comes from uncultured delta proteobacterium, assembly GCA_963772225.1. Lineage (GTDB taxonomy): Bacteria > Myxococcota > Myxococcia > Myxococcales > UBA5297 > CAVYWD01. The sequence continues at coordinate 1,490,074 of CAVYWD010000002.1, forward strand.
CGGATACCCCGTCGGCTCCCTCCTATTTTGGAAGCGCCGTGCCTCGGCCGAGAAGGTCCGAATCGGAGGCGCATGGATCGATGCGCCGGCGGTCGCGGACGCCTGGTGGGTCGTCGACGGGCAGCAGCGCACCACGGCGCTCGCCGCAGCGCTGCTCGATCTCGATCACGCCGGCGATTCTCGCTGGACTCTCCGATTTGACCCGGAGCGAGAGCAGTTCATCGAAGGAGCGCCGCCGCCCGACCGCGCCGGCCGCGATGTCCCTCTCTCGGTTCTGGGGGATTTGAGGCGACTGGGACGTTGGTTCCGCAACGACGGCCAGCTCGAGGCGGAAGAGGTCGATCGCGTCGAGGACGCGCAGCAGCGCCTGCTCGACTACGCCATCCCCGCTTACATCGTCGACACGGACGACGAGCCCGCGCTGCGCGCCGTTTTCGCTCGGCTCAACAGCACTGGTTCGCGAATGCGCGACGACGAAGTGTTTCAGGCTCTCCTCGGTGCGCCCACGGGCAAAGCGCCCTCGTTGGACCTCGACGTCCTCCAGCGCTCCTGCGATCTCGACGGCTTTGGAGAACCTCCTCGCGGCGAGATCCTCAAAGCCGTTCTCGCGATGAGCGACCGGGATCCCACGCGTCGGGTGGTGCAGTCGGACCTGAGCGGCCTCGTCTCTCGAGAGGCGGCCATGGAGGCGCTCTCGCGGACCATCGCCTTCCTGCAGAAGGACTGCCTGATTCCGCACGTGCGCTTGATCCCATACCCGGTCGTCTTCGTGATTCTCGCGCGCTGGTTTCATGTGCATCCGAACCCCGAACCTACCGCGCGCGCGCAGCTCGCACGCTGGGTCTGGCGAGGAACGCTGACGGGAGCTCATCAGCGGGCGGAGGTCTCTCGGATGCGCGAGCAGGTTCGGGACATCCGCGAGGATGACGAACAGGGCTCGCTCGATCGCCTCCTGAACCGGGTCGGCTCACCTCCCTCGATGGACGACTGGGAGCTCGAGAACTTTAACCACAAGAGCGCCCGGAGCAGAATCGAGATGCTCGCGCTTCTCGCGCTCGGCCCCTGCAATCCCTTCGGGCCCGTCTCGGTTCGCGCGGTCGCGAGCGGCGAGCGAATTGCGCGCGAGGTCTACGCGGCCAGGGACTGGGAAGACCTCGCCGAAGCGGAGCGCAAGCTCGCGAAGAGCGCTGCGAACCGCATCCTCCTCGACAGCGTGCAGACGGGCCTTTGCAGTGAGATCCGGGCCTGGGACCCAGCGCTCCACAAAGAGGCTCTGGTCTCTCATCTCATCGACGACATTGCCTTCTCTGCCCTTCGGCGTGGAGACAAAGGCGCCTTCTTGCGACATCGAGGCCCAACCCTCCAGAGCGTGGTCAAGGCTTTCATCGATCGCCGGGCCGGCTGGGACGAGCCGGAGTTGCGCCCGCTTGACACCTACCTCGAGATCGAGGAGGAGGAAGCTTGACCTTCGCCGAGTCAGCTCGTCGACTCGCGCTCGAAGTGCGCGTCTACGGCGAGCTCGTTGGGCAGCTCCATCGCGATCGCGAAGGGCGCACCCGCTTCAGCCCCGACGCCTCCTGGCTCGCGCGCGGCCAGCGGCCCCCTCTGGGCCTGGCCTTTCTCGCTCAACCAGAGCCTCGCCTCGCTGGCACCGGACTGCCTCCATGGTTTGACAACCTCCTTCCCGAGTTCGGAAGCGCGCTCCGCGGCCGTATCTGCCGACAGCTCAACCTACGCGAGTCGGATGCACCCGCGCTCCTTCGCGCGGTGGGCCACGACTTGCCGGGGGCCATTGAGGTGTCGGGAGACGCCGACGATGACGAAGGCTCCATGCCCGAGCCGGTGCCCGAGGGAAGGCTTCGTTTCTCCCTGGCCGGAATGCAGCTCAAGCTCTCCATGCTGCGCAGCGATGACCGATTCGCGCTTCCTGCCCGGGGCCAAACGGGGCGATGGATCGTCAAGATTGCAGGGGAGCGATTTCCCGAGCTCGTAGAGGTCGAAGGCGCGACGATGGCCTGGGCGAGCAAAGCCAGCTTCTTGGTTCCACGTCACCAGGTTCTTTCTGCGGAGGCACTCCTCGGGGTTGATCGGACCCTGATTGGTCAAGCCCCGAGCGTGTTCGCCATCGAGCGCTTTGATCGGAAGCCAGACGGCTCCCGTGTTCATCAGGAGGACTTCGCGCAGGCGCTCGAGATTGGCGCGTCCCATAAGTACGGAGACACCGGCCCCCGGAGGACCAGCTACGACGGCTTGGCGCGGCTGGTCAGAGATGCGTCCGGCCCCGAAGCCCAAGGGGATTTCATCGAGCGGGTCGCCTTCGTGGTCGCCTCCGGCAACGACGACGCCCACCTCAAGAACTGGAGCTTTCAATGGGGGCACGATCACCGGCCGCGGCTCGCGCCGTGCTACGACTTCGTGTCCACCATCTCTTGGCCGGAGTTTGGGTGGCAGCGCCCTGGCGGACCGCGCCTGGCCCTCGGCCTGGGCCGTTCTCGCCGATTCGCGAGCTTGGACCTCGACAGACTCGATGTCTTCGCCCTGCGCGCCGAGGCTCGCGACGGTCGGGCTCGCTTCCTGGGCGCACTGGAGCGAGCGAGCGCCGTATGGGACCAGGTCTCGAATGCGGCACCCCAGCGAATGCGCGAAGCGATCGTGGAGCACTGGCGCTGCGTTCCGGTGCTGCGCTATGTGGGACTGAGCGCCCGAAGCTCCTGACCGAAGTGCCCAGCGGTCGGTTGGCAGCGGCCTGAGAACGCACTCACCCCCGCGCGCCCCGCACGACCTCCCGCACCAGCACCCGGAGCTGGTCCGCCTCGAACGGCTTATCCAGCCGCGGGTTGGGGACCTGGGCGAGGAACTCCATCGCCCTGGGCGTGAACGCGCCGCCGGTCAGGAAGATCATCCGGCTCGCCTGGTCGGGCGCGAGCGAGCGGATCGCCGCGTGGAGCTCCTGCCCGCTCATGTCCGGCATCATGAGGTCGCAGACGATGGCGTCGTAGCGGTCGCCGGCCCGCAGGCGATCCAGCGCAGGCTTGGCGCCCTCCAGCACCGTGACCCGGTGCTCCGCCGCGAGCAGCCGCCGCACCGAGGACAGGATCAGGGCGTCGTCGTCGACCACCAGCACCGCGCCTCCCGCGGCGCCCGCCTCCGCGCCGTCCGCGCACGCCTGCAGGGCGATCTCGCTCGAGTCCTGGGCCGCCGGCAACACCACGCGGAAGCGACTGCCCTTCCCGAGCTCGCTCTGCACCTCGATGGCCCCGCCGAACGACGTCACGATCCCGTGGCAGATGGCGAGCCCGAGCCCCGTCCCTTCTCCAAGCCCCTTGGTCGTGAAGAACGGGTCGAAGATGCGGCGCAGGTTCTCCGACGCGATCCCCTGGCCGGTGTCGCGGACCTCGACGAACGCTCCGCCCCTCGCGTCCCGTCCGCAGCGCACCTTCACCTCGTGGTGAGTGGCGCCGCCCTCGGGAATCGCCTGGGCCGCGTTCACCAGAAGGTTCAGGAACACCTGCCCGAGCCGGCCCTCCTCGGCCCGCACCAGCGGGACGTCCTCCAGCTCCACGGCGAGCTGCGCGCGGTGGCGGATCTCGTTGCGCGCCATGTTCACCGACGACTCCAGCACCCGGCGCAAATCCACGTCGACCAGCGCCCCGACGTCGGCGCGCGAGAACGACTTGAGCCCGCGCACGATGCGCCGGATGCGCTCCCCGCCCTCGCGCGCCTCGGCGACGACGCCCAGCAGGTCGTGGAGCTTCCCGTCCGCCTCGCACAGCGTCCGCTCAGCGCCGTCCCCCTCCTGGCGCGCCCGAAGGAAGGCCTCGCCCAGCTCGCGCAGCGTGCCGTCGACGTAGCCCAGGTTCGCGATGACGTAGGCGAGGGGGTTGTTGATCTCGTGGCCCACGCCTGCGGCCAGCATGCCGATGGCCGACATGCGGTCCGCCTGGATGAGCTGCAGCTGCAGCTCGCGCCGCTCGGTGATGTCCCGGGCGATCCCCGCGACCGCCGGGGCCCCTTCGAAGGACAGGGGCACCAGGACGGCCTCCACCTGAACCTCCCGGCCGTCCCGCGCGAGCAGCGGGCCCTCGACCGGCGGCGTCGTCTCGCCGGTCCGGCGGACGGCTTCGATCCGGCGGACGGTCTGCGCCCATTCCTGGGGCGCGATGACCTCCTCGAGCGGCAGGCCGACCAGGTCGTGAGCCCCGCTGGCGCGCAGGAGCCGCACCGAGGCGGGGTTCACGTAGATGATTTGCAGATCGCGGTGGACGATGACCGCGTCGGGCATCCGCTCGATAAGCGTGCGAAAGCTCTGCTCGGAGCGCCTCAGCGCCGCCGCGGTCCTCAGCCGGGCGATCCCCGAGGCCAGGGTCCGCCCCACCGCGAAGAGCAGCGCGCTGTCGTCCGCTCCGAACGACCGCGGGACGCGATCGTACACGGCGATCACCGCCCGCCGGCCCTCGGGCGCCGCCGCGACGCCGGCCGCCAGACCGCTGCGAATCCCCAGGCCGCCCAGGGCATGCGGGAGCGCCGCGCAGCCGTCTTTGGCGAAGTCCTCCACCGGCGACGGCCACTCGCTGCGCGCCGCGAGCGCCGGGTGCAGCGCGGGGTCGTCCGGGAGCTCCACCGTCGGGACGCCGCCGACCGCGCTGTGCACCTTGAGCGCGCCCGTCGCCGCCACCTCGAAGTAGACGGCGATGGGCGTCCCCAGGGCCTCGGCGATCAGCTCCAGGAGCTCGTTGGCCAGCGCGTCGGCGTCCTGCGCGCGCGCCTCCAGGTTCGCCAGGCGCACCCGGAGCTCGGCCTCCCGCGCCTGGCGCTCGCGCTGGCGGACCTGCTCCTCGGAGCGCGCGCGCAGCGCCATGGCGAACGAGAGGTCGTCCGCGAGCTTGACGAGCGCCTTCATCATCGGCTCGTCGAAGAAGCCGACCTCGGCCGCGTAGACCACGAAGACGCCGGCCGCCCGCGCGCCGTCGTGCACCACCAGCGACGCCAGCGACCGGAAGCCGTGGCGCCGCGCGGCCTCTCGCCAGGCCTCCATCCGCGGGTCGGCCTCGATGTCCTGGCAGACCACGTGCCGGCCGCTGGCGAGCGCCGTCGCCGTCGCCCCGCACACCAGGCCGGCGGCGCCGTTGCCACACCTCACTGCCTCCAGGAAGCTGGCCTCGCCGGCGACGGCCAAGGGCACGATGTCCCGCCCGCGCGCGTCGCCGAACCACGCCAGCTGGAAGCCACCGTGATCCACCGCCAAGCGGCAGGCCTCGCGCAAGAGCTCCTCGCGGTCGCCCGCGCGCGCGAGCATGGCGCTCACCCGCACGTGCATCTGGAGCAGCTGGTTGAGCCGCTCGATGATCCGGGCGTCGCGCCGGCGCGCGGTGATGTCGCGCACCAGCATCAGCTGGCGGCCGTCACCCAGGCGGCGGAGCGTCACCTCCACCGGCGTGCGCGCGCCGCTGCGGTGCGCGAGGGTCCACTCGAAGACCGTGGTGCAGTGGCTCCTCGGCAGGCCTTGGCCTTGGAACTCGAGGAGGGCGACGGCGCTCTCGCCGACGAGCTCCTCGCGGCGGAAGCCGGTCAGGTCGAAGGCCCGGGCGTTGGCGGACTCCACGCGGCCCTGGGCGTCGCAGACGAGCAGCGCGTCGGAGGAGTGCTCCAGCGCCTTGAGCCAGTGGTCGGCCACGTTCGCGCTGCGCTCGGCGAGGCGCCGCAGGCCGAGCTCCGCCCGGACGGCGAGGACGTCGTCGGCGGCGCCTGGGTCGAGGATCTCGAGGACGCCGGCGGCCGCGAGGTCGGCGGCCGAGGCCTCGCCGCCCAGCTCGGCGATCAGCGCCGGGGCCGGCCGCCTAGCCCCCAGCTGGCCGAGGACCGCGACCTGGCTCGGCCGGGCCCGAGGCCCCACCACCGCGAGCTCGAGGTCGACTTCCTCGCCAGGCATTTCCGCGAGGAGCACGACCTCGTGGCGGCGCGCGGCCAAGAGGCGCTGGAGCAACTCACCGACTCGAGGCCCGCAGCCCACGAGCGCCGTCCGCATGGCCACCTCCGCCGGCCGTGGCACGCCCGCGACGCCAAAGATGCCGGCTTCTGGTCATCATACCCGCGGTGCGAGCGGCGGGGCCTCGCCCGAGCAGAGTGTCGCTTTTCGGCCGAACGGTCCATTTCAATCTTGGCTTTCGTCCTGGGGGTAGGCCTCGGGAGGCACCGATCGGCCGATCGCCAAAGATTTAACATTGTACTGGGACGCGCGGCCCTTCGGTGCGGGCATTCGACCACCAGTGAAACTGCGAGGGGCCTCTCGGACCCAGACCGGTGCGAGAGGACCTGGGCGCGCGGACCCGCCGCGTGAACCTGGTGGGGCGGGGCTCGTGATGCTGGGGGTCACCGCGCTCGCGCTCCCCTTCATCTTTCAGCGAGTCGCGGCGCCCCTTCGCCCCTCCCCGCGAGCGGGGAGGGTTTGGGGGTGAGAGCTCCGCGCCCTCCGGCGATCGCACGACGCTTGCACGCTTGTCGGAGCCGAGCCGCACCGCGCCGATTGACGGCGCGACTTGGCGCTCATTCACTCTCGGCGAACCTCTCCAGCGGAGCGGCCGAGCCCTCGGAGCTTGCCATGACCCGACTTCCCCTCCTCGCGGCAGCCTGGGCCATCGCGGCCACCTCGCCCGCGCGGGCCGCCGACCTGGACGAGGTCAAAGCGCGCGGCGTGCTGCGCCACCTGGGCGTGCCGTATGCGAACTTCGTCTCAGGCGCGGGCGACGGCATGGAAGTGGAGCTCACGCAGGCGTTCGCGAAGTCGCTCGGGGTCCGCTACGAATACGTCGCCACCGACTGGGGCACGGCCATCCCCGATTTCATCGGCAAGAAGCTGAAGGTCGCCGGCGGCAAGGCGGAGGTGGTGGGCGACGCCGAGGTCAACCTGGGCGAGGCGGTGCGCATCGAGGTCCAGGACATCGGCTGCGGCATCCCCGAGGCCATCCGCGGCCGCGTCTCCATCCTCTTGCCCATCGGCGTCGGGCGCGGCGAAGGGCCCAAGGAGCAGTGCGCATGAGGGAAAGCCCGGCCGCAGACGAGACACCGCCGAGCGCGCCCGAGCCCGCTTTGGACCGGGCCTCGCGAAAGGGCCACGCCCCGGGCGAGCGGCACGCCGTGCTCTGCGCCTTCGGCGAGGCGCAGGACCGGGAGGCGCTGGCCGCGCTGCTCGAGAGCGAGGGTGCGCTGACGCTGGCCGCGTCGAGCGCCGAGGTGGCGCTCTCGCTCGCCGAGGAGAAGGCCCCGTGCTTTGCGCTGGTGGACCTGGAGCTCGGCGGCGACGAGGGGCTGCCGCTCTGTCGCCGCCTTCGCCAGGTGTCGGGCCTGGAGGACGCGGCGGTGCTCGCGATAGGGCCCCGCGGCGGAGAGCAGAGCGCGGTGGCCGCTCTCCAGGCCGGCGCCACCGACTTCGTGAAGAGGCCCTTCGATGGCGACGAGTTGCGCCTGCGTCTGCGCCTCCACCTCCAGCTGCACGAGGCGCAGCTGCGTCAGCGGAGCGTCCAGCAGCGCCTGGCCGCGGTGAGCAGCGCCGCGCGCGAGGCGGTGATCATGGTGGACCCGGACGGCGTCATCACGCACTGGAACCGCGCTGCCGCCTCGATATTCGGCTACTCGCAAGGAGAGGCCCTGGGGCAGAACCTCCACGAGCTGCTGGCGCCGGAGCGCTTTCGCGCCGCGAGCGCGGCGGGGTTCCTTCGCTTCCGGGCGACCGGCGAGGGCGCCGCCGCGGGCAAGACCCTGGAGCTGTTCGCCCTGAAGAAGGGCGGCGCCGAGTTCCCCATCGAGGTGACGCTCGCGCCCATCGAGGTGAACGGCGAGTGGTGGGCCCGCGGCGTCGTGCGCGACTTGTCCGAGCGCCAACGCGTGGAGCACATGCTCCGGGAAAGCGAGAGCCGACTGCGGCTGCTGGACAGCGTGCCGGTGGGCATCGCCCTCATCGGCAGGGACCGGCGCGTGCGCTGGGTGAATCGCGCGGCGCTGGCGATGACGCAGATCTCAAGCCTCCAGGAGATCGCCGGGAGGCCCTGCGACTCGGCGCTGTGCGACGGCGCCGGCCGGTGTGCGCTCCGCGACGGCGCGGCGCTGCGCGAGGGGGCGGAGCGCCTCCTCCCGCGCAACAGCGCGGCCCCCATCCCGGTGATCGTGAGCGCCCACGAAGTGGAGCTCGAGGACGAGCGGATGCTGCTGGAGGCCTTCATCGACCTGCGGCCCCGGAAACAGCTGGAGGCCGAGCTCGGGCACGCGCGCAAGCTGGAGGCGGTGGGGCAGCTGGCGGCGGGCATCGCCCACGAGATCGACACGCCCACCCAGTACCTGGGCGACAGCCTTCAGTTCCTGAAGGAGGCGTTCGACGGGCTCTTGCGGTTGCTCCCGCTCTACCGGGGCAATGTCTGCGCGCTCGAGGCCGAGGGCGACCCGGACGGCCGGGCGGCGGCGATCCGCGCGCTGGAGGGCGAGATAGACCTGAGCTTCCTCGTCTCCAGCACGCCCCGGTCGTTCGAGCTCTGCTTCGAGGGAGTGACGCGGGTCACCGGCATCGTGCGGGCGATGAAGGAGTTCGCGCACCCCGACGGCCGCGAGAAGCGACCGGCCGACCTGAACCAGGCGCTGCGCAGCACCATCACCATCTCGCGCAACGAGTACAAATACGTGGCCGACCTGGAAGCCTCGTTCGGCGACCTGCCGCCGGTGGCCTGCCACGTCGGAGACCTGAATCAGGTGTTCTTGAACCTCATCGTCAACGCCGCCCACGCCATCGCCGAGGCGGTGGGGGACACGGGGCGGCGCGGGAAGATCCGCATCAGCACGCACCTGGAGGGCGCGTTCGCGCGCGTGGACATCGCCGATACCGGGACGGGCATCCCGGAGGCGGTCCGGCCGCGCATCTTCGAGCCCTTCTTCACCACCAAGCCGGTGGGCAAGGGGAGCGGGCAGGGCCTGGCCATCGCCCGCTCCATCGTGGCGGACAAGCACGGCGGCACGCTCACGTTCGAGAGCGCCGTGGGCCAGGGAACCACCTTCACCATCCGCGTGCCCATCGACGGCACGCCGGCAGCGGAGGCGCCATGAACGGCGAGCGGCGGACGGTGCTTTTCGTCGACGACGACGCGAACATCCTGGAGGGGCTCAAGACCCGGCTGCACCGCCAGCGGCGCAAGTGGGACATGAAGTTCGCCCAGAGCGGCAAGGCCGCCCTGGAGCTCCTGGAGAAGGAGCCGGTGGACGTCATCGTCTCGGACATGCGGATGCCGGAGATGGACGGCGCCACGCTCCTCACCCGGGTGCGCGAGCTGCGCCCCAAGGTCATCCGCATCGTCCTCTCCGGGCACGCCGAGATGAACACCGCGCTCCAGGCCATCGCCGTTGCCCACCAGTTCCTCAACAAGCCCTGCGAGCCCGGGATGATCGAGAACGTCATCGAGCGGGCGTGCAAGCTCCAGGCGTTGATCAGCGAAGAGTCGCTGATGAAGACGGTGGGGCGCATCGACCGGCTTCCGTCGATGCCCAAGACCTACTCGCAGCTCGTCACGGCGCTGGGGAACGAGAAGGTGCGGGTGGAGGACATCGCCCGCATCGTCAAGCAGGACATGGCCATGTGCGCCAAGACGCTGCAGATGGTGAACTCGGCGTTCTTCCGGCTGCCGCGGACCATCAGCCGGGTCGAAGAGGCGGTGAGCTACCTGGGCTTCAGCACCATCAAACAGGTCGTGCTCGCGGTGGAGGTCTTCCAAGGCTTCAAGGACAAAGGCAACCCCCGGTTCTCGCTCCAGGCGCTGCAGACGCACGCGCTGAGCGTGGCGAGCCTGGCCGCCACCCTGTTCGACGAGCAGCAGAAGCGGGAGGACGCCTTCGTCGCCGGCCTGCTCCACGACATCGGCAAGCTCATCCTGATGACCGAGCTGCCGGACCACGTCGACCGCGTGGTGAGCGAGATGGACCGGCTCGGGTGCTCGATGCACGCGGCGGAGGAGAGCGTCTGGGGCGTCACCCACGCCCAGGTCGGCGCCTATCTGCTCGGGCTTTGGGGGCTGCCCTATCCCATCGTGGAGGCCGTGGCCAACCACCACGCTCCGCAGCGCGTGGGGCCCACCGAGCTCGACCTCGTCGGCGCGACTTACGTCTCGGACCTCCTCGTCCACGAGGCGACGGCCGCCCGCGAGGCACAGGCGCAGGGCCTGCCTTCGGAGAAGCCCAAGGAGGAGATGGACCTCGCCTGGCTCGAGTCGCTGAGGGTCGCGGACAGGCTCGCGGGCTGGCGGGAGACCGCGCGGCGGCAGCTCGCCGGCGGCGATCCGGAGACGGGCGCCCAAGGCTGAGGGCCCACTCGCCTCACCCGGGCCGAGCTCCAGACTCCAGGCTTCAGACCCCAGGCTCCGGGTACTGCAGCTCCTGGGGCCCGGAGCCTGAAGCCTGCCACGTCAAGGATCCACATCATCCGGAGGGCACTTCTTCTGCTGGTCGACCCAAACGCCGTACGAGCACTGAAACAGCTCGCCCGCTTGGCACAGCAGCGCGCCGTTGGAGTACTCCTTGCCGTTGTACCAGCAGCTCCAGGACACCCGTTCGTCGCCGGCCCGAGCGATGGGCGAGGTGTACTTGTCCTTCTCCTGGGGGCCGTCTCGAAAGACTGTCACAGGCTTATCGGCCACGAGAGGTGTCCTTGTACTGCTGCTTGATGCTCTGAAGGGTCTCAATGGCTCCTTGAAGCTTCTCGAGCGCCTCGAGCGACTCACGAGATTGAAATCGGTTCAACGTCAGCTCCAGGCCGCACGCCTTGCAGCGAAAGTAGCTGCGCGTGAGCAATTCCTCGAGCTTGATCTCGATGCGGCTCTTGCACTTCGGGCATGGGACGCCTGCGGGGTCGGCGGGCTTCTGGGCTGGATTCACGTTGTCGTTCCTCCACCGGTCTTTTCCGGGAAGACTCTCAGCAGCGATGTTGCCCTTTCAGAGGCGCTCTGTCCTGAACCCATGTCGACCTCCGCGGTCGCGAGCACGTGGGCCTCGATCCCCTTTGGAGGGAGGCCGCGGCAGGCCACCTCGATGGCCACGCGACCGGAATCGTCCGCCGCAGCATCGATGGCCAGCGGCTCCGGCTGGCCCACCAACGTGCCGCAGGTCAGCTTGAGGGGCTCGAGGAACGAAAGCTCGTCGGCGGGAGCGACGTGCAGGGTGACCTTCTTCCCGCGGGCGGGCGCCATACGCTGGTCGAGAACGGTGACCGCGTATTCGGCGGTCTGCTTGTCCGGGCGGAGGTCGTCCCGCGCCTTGTCGAAGTACAGCCGAGTGCGCGACTGCCCCTCGATCGCCCCCTGCACGAGCTGCAGGAGAGAGGCGATGCCCGCGGGCAGGTCGGCCTGGCGCATGTTGATGGAGACGTCCATGTTCGCGACCAGGTTCGGGGTCGACTCGGGAGCCTCGCCCTTCTGCGGGGACAGCGGCGCAAAGGACGCCTTGATCTCGTTGGGCGCAGACGAGAACGCGTCGCCGCGCTCCGACCATACCTTCGGGTCGCGGCTGGATGCCGGCTTCGCGCTCACCGAGCCCAGGATCATGATGTTGTAGTTGAAGTGCGCGTCGGAGACCTGAAGGAGCGGCAGGGGCACCAGCGAGATCAGCGGCACCTGGATCTGCGACCATCCGCTCAGCGTCCGATACTCGAACGTCACCATCCTCAGCGTCCCGAAGTCCTCATCGAGCGAACCCTCGGGCGGCGGGTTGAACCCGTACTCCCTCAGGTATCGAACGAAGCTCTTCGCGGCGTAAAAATCGCCCATGACGGTGGCGATCAGCGGGGCGCTGATCACCTCCGTCAACGAGAAGACCTGGGAATAGGTCATCGGCTCCTTATCCGATGGCATGCGCTATTGTCTCGCTCGAACGAGCTTGAAGCGCGCGATGGGCGGGCTCCCGGGTTGGTTCGAGCTCGGCTCCTTCCATTCGATGGCTTCGAAGTCGCGAACGCTCGCGGTCAGCCTGATCTGGGAAGTCGCCTTCGAATCCAGCGACGACAGTGTCTCTCCGGAGATGATCACGGACACCGCCGGCTCCGGGTGCAGCGGCCGCTCCTCGAGCGCCTTGGAGACGGCCCCCATCTCACCCGAGACCGCGCTTTCAATCTCCGCTCTGAGCTCTTGGCGGGCCTGCTGGGACAGCACGCCATAGTCCTCGTGGCCGACGAAGACGTCGAAGAAAGCCGACTCCAGGCCAGTCGACGCGGGCGGGTCCAGGAGGCGCCCCGACCGGTCCAACCACCGATCCATCTGAGGCTGAACGAGGGAGTCCACGTTCTGAGCGAGCGACGTCAACAATCCATGTTCGCGGAGGGCATCCGCCATTCGGACGACGCGGCCCGGGTCGTCGGCGCTCGGGGCGCAGCTGCGCAGCGCGCCCGCGACGGAGGCGCCGATCCGCGGACTTAAGCGTTCGATCATCTCCGACACACATCTCGAGGCGCGCGCCCGGACGGATACGGGAGTGGAGCCCAGGAGATAGACGCCCTCGACGCCGAGGTGCAACTCCACCTCGCACCCCGCGATGTGGCCGTTGGGCACCGGAAACGGCCTCAGCAAGGGGTCCTTGGTGTAGTAGGTGTCTGCCAACTTCTTGGAGTACTCGTTGGACATGTGCTGAGCTTGCGCCAGATCGATCAAGAAGCCGCCAATGAGGTCGCTCAGCAGCGTGCTCTTCTTCCAGTCGTCGTCTTCAGCCAACGTCGTCTCCAGATTTGAAAATCGAGGAGAGTCCGAGCCGCTCTCTCGGGCGGCGGAACCGCCTGAGAGAGCGGAGCCTCGGTGTCACTCCGGCGCTCAGACCTTCGCCACGACGTTCACCTGCGCCTTCACGTCCTCGTACTCCAGCAAGGCGAACGTCGAGCCAGCCGCCACGAACGTCACCGTGAACTCGCCGGTCTGGCCCGTGTCGTTGGTCTCGAGGCTAGCCGGCTCGATGGTGGCGTACTGAGAGTCGGTCATGCGCGCGTTGACGGTCTTCTTCGCCATGGGCTTGCCGTCGCCGTCCTTGAGCATGGCCGTCAGCTTGACCGGCGCGCCGGCCTTCACCTCGACCGACGGTTTGGAGGGCGTGAGGGTGGGCTTGGCCTCCTCCTTCACCCTCACGCTCACCGGCGTCAGCAGGCCCTCGCACTCGACGTTGAGACAGGCCGTGCCGGAGCGCAGATAGGTGACGGTGACCTCGGCAGTCTCCCCGGTCGGCCCCGTGACGGCCTGCTCCGGCGTCGCCATGACGGTCGTGTTGTCGTCGCTCCGGAACCTGACGACCCTCCCGCTCATGCCTGCCTGCTTGTCGTCGGTGACGACGGCCTTCAACTTGCCCGTCGCGCCGACCGTACCGCTCAGCTGCTCGGCGCTTACCTTGAGCGTCGCGCCTGCGGGCAGAGGCAAGGGCCGCTGGGCCGTCACGCTGAGCTGGCCCACGACGGTCTTCACCGGCCCAGTCTTGCCGTCCGGCGTCTTGATGGCGGTGCTCGCCGTCAGCTTGAGCGAGTTCGCGGCGCTCTGCGGGCTCTTCGGGTCGGCCTGGATCGTGACGCCGACGATGCCCGACGAATCCGACTTGGCCTTGGCCAGAACCGCCGTCGGCGCTCCGTCCGGAGTTCCCGGCGAGATTGCCATCGGCAGCAGCACCAAGCCGCCGTCGGCGGGCTTGAGCGAGATATTGACCAGCTGGTCGGGCATCAGTAGGCCCTTGTCATCCTTGACGGTGATTTCGAAGTACGCCGCCGTCCCTCGATCGACAATGGCCGTGGACCTCGGGCTGATCAGCAGCTCGCCCCCCGGCTCGGAGCCGGACAGGCTGCCGGTGAGGACGTTCAAGACCGCGGCAAGCCCCGCCGGCATATTGGACTGGGAGGCGCCCACGTGGACGTTCATGGTGTACTCGACGGAGTACTTGGATTCCTGCGTGGCCTTGGAGTCCTTCTTGCTGGAATAGTTGGCCTTGAACCTGGCGGACAGGGAGAAGGGCCCCCAGCCGATCCGGCCCTCGGCGTCGAGCTCGCCCCCCATGTTCTCGCTGCTGGTATTCTCCTGGATGCTGGAGGACGAGGCCGAGATATTGGCCATGAAATCGATGCCGATGGTGTCGACCTGAATATAGGGGATTGGAACGATGACCAGCAGGGGGACGGTCAGGTTGACTATCTTTCCGTCGCGCTGATATTCAAAGACCACACTCTTGGCTTTGCCGTTCGCATCGAACCCAACACTCTTGATGAATTCATAGGTCGTTTTCGCCGCAGTCGCCTGCGCTTCGATACAGGCGTTCAAAGGCCCTCCGATCAGGCTCCCGAATGGAATGGCCTGAAGGGCATTGGTTGCGACCGTCGATGGTGTCGTGTCGATGGGCATGAAGGTCCTCGTCCTTTTCTCAGATGCAGCGCTCGGTTGTCGTACGGCCGAAATCCTTTTCCTCGACGAATACAACGTCAGCGAACATAGTTGGGCGCTTCCGAGAGTGTCAAGGCGAGCTCGGGCGTCGGCCGGCACGCCGCGCGCTTCGTTGTTGGCCAATCGACAATGAAAGCTCAACGGGCTTGCAGCAAAGAACCACATTCCGGTCTCTCAGTCCGGGTGACCGGGATAGAGGGTGAAATTCATGATGGCGCGGACGCCAATATTTTGACGCATCAGAAATCCGCAAGCTTCCTGCTACGGATTTTTCTTCGATCGCTCCGATGGCCTTTGATGCGACGACACGTCAGAGCTCGCCTGGGACCTGACAATCCTTGGCGGCGATGTGACCGCAATGCCCTCGCACGCCCGCGCAGCGAGCAGTCTCGGAAGAGACTCGCGGCGAGCGATAATCTTTGAATCCGGCGGAGCGGGCGCCGCGGCTCATCGGCGCCCCTCGTCAGCTCCATCGGAGAGAAGGCGACCTGCACGCGGGCGCGGGGCTACGCGACGCGCTTGTGAAAGCGAAGCGAGGCCGTCCCGAGGATGAGGACCCCGAACGCCGCCAGCGCGGCCATCTGCATCCACAAGTCCGAGACCCCGGCGCCGCGCAAAAGCGAGCCGCGCAAGATCTCCACGAAGTAGCGCACCGGGTTCAAGTAGGTGAGCGCCTGCATCCACCCGGGCATGCTGCGGACGGGCGTCATCACGCCCGACAGGAGAATGGCCGGCAGGGCGAAGAGGAACCCTCCCAAGAACGCCTGCTGCTGCGTGGCGCTCACGGTGGAGATGAGCAGGCCCACGCCCAGGGTGGTCATGAGGTAGAACAGCGTCGACGCGGCCAGGACCCCTATGCTTCCGTGGAGCGGCACGCCGAAGACCCACGACCCCACGGCGAGCCCGAACATCACCACCACGCAGCCGATGGCCACGAAGGGAAGCATTTTGCCCAGGAGCAGGATGGTCGGGTGGATGGGCGTCACCAGCACCTGCTCCAGGGTCCCCATCTCGCGCTCGCGGGCGAGCCCCATGGCCGTCACAATGGTGGTCACCACGATGAGCAGCATTCCCAGGATGCCGGGGATCATGAAGGGCGGCGTCTTGAGCTCGGGGTTGAACCGGATGCGCGGCGACACCTGGACGCTGCCCACCTTGACCGGCGCGCCCCGCGCGGCGAGCCGTTCCCGGGCGAGGGCGAGGCCCGCCGCTCCGAAGTAGCCGCTCGCCGCGGCGCCCGCCACCGTAGCGCGGTTGGGGTCGGCCCCGTCGATGAGGACCTGCACCTCGGCGGGCTGCCCGCGCGAGAGGTCGTGCTCGAAGGAGCGCGGGACGATCACCGCCGCCGCGGCCGTCCCCAAGGTGAGCGCGCGCTCGGCCTCTTCCGGCGAGACCGCGCCGCCCACCCGCGTCAGCGTCCCGTCCGCGAGGAGCCTTCGGGCGTGCTCGCGGCTTGCCGGGGTCTGGTCCAGGTCGGCGACGGCGGTGGGGACCCGGTCCACGGTGAAGTCCACCGCGAAGCCGAAGACCACGAGCTGGAGCACCGGCGCCACCAGCAGCATGAACATCACGCGGCGGTCGCGCGAGGTCTGCAGGGTCTCCTTGCGGAGCACCGACCACAGCTGGACGCTTCGGCTCGGGCGTGGGCGCGGCGCGCTCATCGAATCTCCTTTGTGCTCCAACGAACGGGCGGTCAGGCCAGCCGGCGCTTGAAGCGCGCGGTCGACACCGCCAGGATGAAGACCGCGAAGGCGGCCATGGCCGCGTAGTCGCGCCACAGGTCCGCCGCCGTGGCGCCCTTGAGCATCACGCCGCGCAGGGCGTGCACCAGGTAGCGCGCCGGGATGACCGACGAGAGCGCCTGGAGCGGCCGGGGCATGTTCTCGATGGGGAAGAGAAAGCCCGAGAGGAGCAGCGACGGGAGCAGCGAGCTGAGCGCCCCGGCCTGCGTGGCGACGAGCTGGTTCTTGGTCACCACCGAGATGAACAGCCCCTGGCCGAGCATGCCGACGAGGAAGAGGAACCCCGCCGCGAGCAGCGCCGCGACGTTCCCGCGGATGGGCACGTCGAAGATGACGGTCCCCACGGCGAGGACCAGGAGCAGCTGGAGCATGCCGATGACCACGTACGGCAAAAGCTTGCCCAACACGATCTCCAGGCGCCCCACCGGGCTCGCGAAGAGCTGCTCCATGGAGCCGCGCTCCCATTCGGTGGCGACGGCCAGGGCGGTCAAGAGCACCGCGGCGATAGCGAGCAGGTAGGCCGCGAGCCCGGGCACCAGGAAGAGCGCCGAGCGGCCGTCGGGGTTGAAGCGCATCCAGACCTTGACCGAGAGCGGCAGGGGCGCCGCGAGCCCCGCCTCGCGCGCGATCCGCGCGGACGCCGCCCGGGCGAGAGCGTCCGCCTTGGCGAGCACCTGGTTGGCGGTGACCCCCTCGGCGCCGTCCACCGCGAGCCCCAGGCGCACCGTCTCCCCTCGGGCGAGGTCGCGCTCGAGGCCCTGGGGGATGGACAGGATGGCCAGGACCTTGGCCTGGCGCATCAGCGCCTCCGCCGCCTCCTGGCTCTCGGCCGCGGCTCCGACCACGAGCTCCTCGGCGGCCGTAAAGTCGTGCACCAGCGCTCGGCTCGCGGCGGTCCGGTCCGAGTCGACGATTGCGATGGGGATGTGGTCCAGGTCGAAGCTCACGCCGTAGCCGAAGAGCAGCAGCATCACCACCGGCATGCCGAGGGCGAGGTAGAGCGTGCGCGGGTCGCGCCGGATGTGCGTCGCCTCCTTGGCGGCGAGGGCTCCGATGCGGATGAAGAAGCGCGCCGGTCGGCTGGCCATCTTGAGGTCTCCTTCAGGCTTCCTTCGCCGCGGCGGATTGCCCGACGGCGGCGAGGAAGACGTCCTCGAGCGACGGCTCGACCTGCTCCACCGAGGCGCCGGGCGCGCCGCCCTCGGCCAGCAGCTTCGCCACCTCGGCCGCCGTGAGCGCGCCCGGGTCGGCGCGCACGTGCAGGCCCGCGCCGAAGGGCTCCACCGCGCGGACGCCCGCGGCGCCCCGGACGCGCGCCAGGGCCCCGGCGAGGCCCGCACCGCGCGCGGCGAAGAGGGTCTCGGGCACGTACGCGCGCTTGAGCGCCGCCGGCGTGTCCAGCGCCACGAGCCGCCCGTCGACCATGAGCCCGATGCGCGCGCAGTACTCGGCCTCGTCGAGGTAGTGGGTAGTGACAAAGACCGTGGTGCCGCCCCTGGCGAGCTCGCGGATGAGCCGCCAGAAAGCGCGCCGGGCCACCGGGTCCACGCCCGCCGTCGGCTCGTCCAGGAAGACGATCTCCGGGCGGTGCAGGATGGCCGAGCCCAACGCCAGCCGCTGCCGGATGCCGCCCGGCAGCGCCCCCGTCACCTGGCCGCGGTATTGGGAGAGCCCGGTTAGCTGCAGGACCTCGTCGGCGCGCCGCTCGAGCGCGCGGCCGGAGAGCCCGTAGGCGCCGCCGAAGAAGAAGAGGTTTTCCTCCACCGGCAGGTCCAGGTAGAGCGAGAACTTCTGCGACATGTAGCCGATGGCGGCCTTCACGCCTTCCGGGTCTTTGGCGATGTCGGCGCCCGCGACCACCGCCTCGCCCGAGCTCGGCGCGAGCAGCCCGCAGAGCATGCGGATGGTCGTGGACTTGCCCGCGCCATTCGCGCCCAGGTACCCGAAGATCTCCCCGCGCGAGACCTCGAAGCTCACGTCGTCCACGGCCTTGAAGGAGCCGAAGCGCCGAGAGAGGTGGCGCGCGGCGATGGCGAGCTCGTTCACGGCCGGTCTCCTCCGACGCGGGCGAGGAAGAGGTCCTCGAAGTCCGGCGCGGCCCCCTTGAGGTGGGCCCCGAGCGGCGCGAGCGCGGCGCCGACGTCCTTCGAGGTCCCGGGCGCGAGCACCACCCGCAGCCGCGACCCGGCAGGAGAAGCGGCGCGAACCTCGGGCCGGGCCGAGAGCAGCGCGTCCACCGCGTCGCGATCCCCGCCGACCACCTCGCAGGTCTCGTGGTCGAAATGCGCGAGCAGCGCCTTCGGCTCGCCCTCCTCGAGCAGGCGGCCGCGGTGGATGAGCCCCACCCGGTGGCAGCGCTCGGCCTCGTCCATGTACGGCGTGGAAAGGAGCACGGCCATGCCGCCGCTGACGAACTCGTGCAGGAGCGCCCAGAGCTCGCGCCGGCTCACCGGGTCGACGCCGTTCGTCGGCTCGTCGAGGAGCAGCACCTTGGGCTCGTGCAGGAGCGCGCAGGCGAGCGCCAGCTTCTTGTACATGCCGCCCGAGAGCGCGTCGGCGCGGCGATCGGTGAAGCGAGCGAGGCGGGTGATGTCGAGCAGGCGCTCGGCGCGCTGGCGGAAGACGTCGCGCGGCAAGCAATAGAGGCGGCCGAAGAACTGGAGGTTCTCGGCGACCGAAAGGTCGCGGTAGAGGCTGTACTGCTGCGGCATCAGCCCCAAGCACTCGCGCACCGCGTGGCCGCCCTTGATGGCGTCGCGCCCCAGCACCCGCGCCTCGCCCGCGTCGAGGTCGATGAGGCCCGCGAGCGCGCGGATGGCCGTGGTCTTGCCCGCGCCGTCCGGGCCGACCAGGCCGTAGAGCTCGCCCGCTCGGACTTCGAACGAGAGCTCGCGCAGGGCCTCGACCTTCCCGAAACGCCTACCCATCGAGCGCGCTGAGAGCGCCGCCGAGTCCATGACCGCCTCAGCGCCCCGTCCCGGCCAAGAGCACCTGCACCGGCATGCCCGGGCGCAGCTTGCCGTCCGGGTTCGCCAGGGCGACCTCGACCGGGTAGACGAGCCGGTCGCGGTCGGTGCGGGTCTGGATGTTGCGCGGCGTGAACTCCGCCTTGAGCGCCACCGTGCGAATGATCCCTTCGAAGCGCTGGTCGGGCCAGGCGTCGGCGAGGACCACCGCCTTGCCGCCGATGCGCGCGGCGGCGAGCTCGGCGTTGGGCAGGTAGAAGGTGGCCTTCACCTCCGCCAGGTCGACGAGCTGGACGACGGCGGCTCCGGGAGAGACGAGCTCGCCCACTTCGAAGGGGAGGTCCTCGACGGTCGCGTCGCGCGGGGCGCGGACCTCGCACTCGGCGACGAGCAGCTGCGCGCGCTCGAGCGCGGCTTCGGCGGCGCCAATGCTCGCGTCGGCGGACTCGGCCTGGGCCAGGGCGGCCCTGGTCTGGGCGATGGCGGCCCGGGCGTGATCGCTCGAGACGGCGCTGGACGCCTGCGCCGCCGCGACCTGCCTCTGGAGGCCGAGGACGCTGTAGCGGAGCTGGTCGCGGTTCGCGAAGGCGACGTCGTTGCCGACCGCGTCCATGCGGTCCGCCTGGCGCTGGGTCGCCTCGCGCTGGGCCTCCAGGGCGTCGGCCTGGGCCTTGGAGGCGTCGATGGACTTCGCCGCCGCCACCTCCTGCGTGCGCGTGGCATCGGCCGACGCGAGCGCCACCTTGGCCTGGGCGCGCGCCGAGGCGAGGCGAGCCTGCGCGTCGCGGAGCTGGGCCAAAGGGTCGGCGCAGTCGAGCTCGGCGAGCAGGTCGCCCTTCTTCACCGCGGCGCCCTTCTGCGTCAGCAGCTTCGTGACCCGGGCCGTGATGCGGGTCGAGAGGTTGACCTCGGTCCCCTCGATCTCCCCGGAGCCGCCCGACGGGCGCTTCAGCTCCGCCTCCTGCGCGTGGAGCTTGAACGCCAACAGCCCGCTCAGGGCCAGGATCAGGACCGTCAGCACCACCGCGATTCGCCGCATCGTGCACTCCTTTGCTGAGCAGGCTCCAGGCTCCAGGCCCCGGGCTCCAGGCTCCAGGTCAGGCCTTCCGCGGCGCCCGTTCTTGATTCTTTCTGGGGCCTCGCCTCATGCGGCTCCTCGAGCGGGCCGCCGTCGCCAGGCGCGGTGATTACAAGCGCCGTGCCGCCGCCCGGATGAGCTGGAAGCCCGGCGCTCTCGCAGCTGGGCGAAGCCCGAGGTGTAAGGATCCGCGAACACGCCGTTCGAGGATCCAGACGGGTGGCTCCCGCGGTACCGGCGCCGCTCCATTGAGAGCGCGGCGCGGCACCGGCTTTGCTCCGCTCGCGGCCGGCGGCCCCAGAGGCTCTCTTCGGCCGCGCGGAGGCATCATGGTTCGAAGCACCGTCGCCGCGGGCCTGGTCGCGCCTGCGCTCGCCCTTCTCTCGGCGTCGCCCGCCGCAGCAGAAGCCCAGGCCCGCCGGGTCTCGCTCGAGGAAGCGCTGCGGATGCTCGACGCGCAGAGCCTGACGCTCGCCCAGGCGCGGGCCAGAGCCGACGAGGCCCGCGCCCTGGTCCGGCAGGCGAAGGCGCCGCTCTTGCCCGCACTCAACGGCGCCGGCAGCTACACCCGCAACAGCGCCCCGGCCACCATCTCCCTCCGCGACCTGATCGGTAAGGTCTTCGCTCCGCTCGACCTCCCCATCGACACGAGCCAGCTGCCCGCGCCCATCGTGCTCCAGCCGCTCGAGGTCTGGACTGGCTCGGCGAGCCTGCGCATCCCGCTCGTCGTCCCGACCGCGTGGTTCGACCTGGCCGCGGCGAAGCAGGGCGAGCTCGGCGCGCAGGCGGCGGCCGAGGCGACGCGGCTGCAGCTCCGCGCGGGCTTCGCGCAGGCGGCGTGGGCGGCGTCGGCGGCGGAGGAGGTGGTGGACGCCTCGAAGCGCGCCTTGGACACGGCGCGCGAGCACGCCGAGAGCGCCCAGCGAGCCGTGAAGGCCGGCACCGGCGCGCCCTTGACCGCGCTCCAAGCCCAGACCGAGCAGGTCCGGCGCGAGAGCGACCTCGTCCAGGCGCAGGCGGAGCGCGAGCGCGCCCACCTCGCGCTGGGCGTGCTCCTGGGCCGCGCCGAGCCGCTGGAGGTGGCGGTGCCCGAGGCGGCGCCGCCTTCGAGCTTCGACGTGCCGCTCTTGACGACCGAGGCGCTGGAGAAGCGGCCCGAGGTGCGCGCGCAGTCGGCGCAGGTCGCCGCCGCGGAGCGGCAGGTCGACTCCGCGTGGTCGCGGCTCGCGCCGCAGCTCGCGGTGAACCTGAGCGCCTTCGCGTCGACGGTCCCCTACCCCACCGGCGACAAGGCGGGTTGGAAGGCGAGCGCCGACCTCACCTGGGCCCTCTACGACGGCGGCTTCCGCTACGGCCGGCGCGACCAGGCGGCGGCCCAGGCGGCCGAGGCGAGCGCCGCGCTCGGGGACCAGCGGGTGCAGATCCGCCGCGAGGTCCAGGACGCCGTGCGCGACATCGACGTCGCCAGGGAGCGCCTCCGGCTCGCCGTCCAGCAGAAGGGCTTCGCCTCGGAGGCGGCCGCCTCGGCCAAGCGCAGCTTCGGGGCGGGGCTCGCCTCGTCGCTCGACGTCCTGGACGCGAACGACCGCGTCTACCAGGCCGAGGTGGCGCTGGCCGACGCGCGGGCGCGCCTGGGTGCCGCCGCGGTTGCGCTCGACCGCGCGGTGGGCCGGCTGCTCTGAGCTCCATGCCTCCTCGAGGGGAGCGACCATGAAAGCGCTCTCGAGACAGCGTATGTTCGGCCGGCGCGAGACCGCGCTGGGCTCCGACATGCCGACCGACCCGCCCCTTTCGCCCGGCTCCGAGGAAATCGAATCGGCCGAGCTCTCCCGCCTCTTCGGCCGGGTCGTCGGCGCGCGCATGCTCGCCGCCCCGGTGGTCGGGCTGGCTGTCATGGCCTGGGCCTTCTTCGAGTCTGCGCCGTGGCGGCGCGCGGCGCTGATCGCCCTGCCGACTTGCATCATCGGGGTCAGCCTGCTCGAGGTCTGGCGGTATCGGCGGCGAGGGTACGCGCGAAGCTCGCTCTACGTGAACCTCGGCCTGGCCGTCGTCGGCCAGCTCCTCATGTGCGCCGCGACGGGCGGCTTGGAGAGCCCCCTGATGCCGGCGGCCATCCTGATTGCCCTGATCAACGGCCTGTCGTGCGAGCCGCTCTTAGCTCGCGCAGCCTTCATGGGCATCCAGGTCTTCGGCCTCTGGGGCCTGCTCGCGGTGGCCATCCTCGCGCCCCCGCCAACTTGGATCCCCGACGCCTTCGGAGCCGGCGCCCACGGCGGGCACGGCAACTTCTTGCTCTTCGCCCAGGCGGCAGTCCTCACGGTCGCCGTGCTGGGCGCAACCGCCTTGGCCCGGAACCTGCGCGCGCTCTTTCGGACCATCCTTCGGCGGTCGCTCGCGGCGCAGGAAGAGTCGCTGCAGGTGCACGCCGACCGCTCGCGCGAGCTCATGGCGCTCTCCGGCGAGATCGCCCACGAGCTGAAGAACCCCATGGCCTCGGTGAAGGGCCTGGCGGCGCTCCTGGAGAAAGGCGCCGCCGACGCGAAGGTGGTCGAGCGGCTCCAGGTCTTGCGCCGCGAGGCCGACCGGATGCAGGGCATTCTGGACGAATTCCTGAACTTCTCGCGGCCGCTGGCGCCGCTCTCGCTGCAGCCGGTGGACCTGGCGCTCCTGTGCCGCGAGGTGGCGTCGCTCTACGAGGGGCTCGCCCGCGAGAAGGGGATTTCACTGTCGGTGTCAGGCGAGGCGGCGCCGGTTCGAGGCGATGCGCGCAAGCTCAAGCAGGTGCTCATCAACCTCATGCAGAACGCGCTCGACGCGAGCCCTTTGGGCTTTGCGGTGGAGCTCGAAGTCTCGGACGAGAGCGGCGATGCCTGCGCCCGCGTGCTCGACCGCGGCCCGGGGCTCGACGCGTCCGTGGAAGACCGCGCCTTCGAGCCCGGGGTCACGACCAAGTCCCGCGGCTCGGGGCTCGGGCTCACCATCGCCCGCGCCTTGGCCCGCCAGCACTCCGGCGAGCTGACGCTTCGCGCGCGCGACGGCGGGGGTTGTGAAGCGCGGCTCACCCTGCCCCGCGCGGCCGGCGAGGCCATAGCCGCGGGAGGCGCCGCATGAAGACCCGAGTCCTGGTCGTCGACGACGACCCCGGCGTCCGATACACCCTCCGTGAAATCCTGGAATCGGAGGGCCTGGAGGTGGAGGAGGCCGAGGACGGGGCCCAGGCGCTCTCGCGGCTCGAAGGCCCGGCGTTCCAGCTCGTCATCACCGACCTGCGGATGCCGAAGGTCGACGGCCTCGCCGTCTTGCGGCAGCTGCGCCAGAAGAGCCCGGCGACGCGAGGCGTGCTCATCACCGCCCACGGCTCCGAGCGCCACGCGGTGGAGGCCATGAAGCTCGGCGCCTGGGACTACTTCAAGAAGCCCTTTGAAATGGACGAGCTGCTCGCGGCGGTGCAGCGGGCGGTCGAGGCGGCGCGGCTCTCGGCGGAGAACGAGCGGCTCTCGGGCGAGCTGAACCTCTCCAAGTCGCTGGTCTTCGCCTCGCCGTCGATGAGCCGGCTCGCGGTGCTCATCGGCCGGGTCGCGCCGCGCGACGTGACGGTGCTGGTCACCGGCGAGAGCGGCACCGGCAAGGAGCGGGTGGCGGAGGCGCTGGTGCGCGCCTCCAAGCGAGCGGACCGGCCCTACGTGCGGTTCAACTGCGCGGCGCTGACGGCGGAGCTCGCCGAGGCGGAGCTGTTCGGGCACGTGAAGGGCGCCTTCACTGGCGCCATCCGCGCGCGGCTCGGGCTCTTCGGCGAGGCCGACGGCGGCACGCTGCTCCTCGACGAGATCGCCGAGCTCGACCTGGGACTGCAGGCGAAGCTCTTGCGCGCGCTCCAGCAGGGCGAGGTGCGGCCGGTGGGCGAGGACAAGTCGCGCAAGGTGGACGTGCGCATCGTGGCCGCGACGCACCGGGATTTGAAGGACCGCGTCGCCAAGGGGCAGTTTCGCGAGGACCTGTTCTATCGGCTCAACGTCGTCAACCTGCACATCCCGCCGCTGCGCGAGCGGCCCGAGGACATCCCGGCGCTGGCGAAGCATTTCCTGGCGCAGTTCTCCGAGCGCTTCGGCACCGGGCCTTTGCCCGTCGGCGAGGAGGTCTTCCGGCGGCTCGCCGCCTACTCCTGGCCCGGGAATGTGCGCGAGCTGGAGAATGCCATCGAGAGCGCGGTGGCGCTTTCGGTGAACGGCGCGCTCGACCCCGCGCTGCTCCCGTCCGGCGCGGCAGCGAGCGCTGCGGGCGAGCCGCGCGGGGCGCTCACGCTCAAGCTGCGAATGGAGGCCTACGAGCGCGGCATCATCGTCGAGGCGCTCCGCGCGAGCCGAAACAACCGCAGCGAGGCGGCGCGCGCGCTGGGGGTCAGCCGGGTGACGCTCCACGACAAGCTGCGCAAGTACGGGCTGGCGCGGGCGGACGAGGGGGCGGGGGCGGCGGAGGAGTAGCGCACCCCCGGCCTCCTCCTGCCTTGCGCCGGCGGCGCCTCGGATCGCGGTCACCCAGGCCGCCGATGGCGCCTACGATCCGTCGGGGGGCTGCCCAGCGGTTCGAGAGGGGCGAGCCTTGCCAATGTTTGCCAAGCTGCCCCTTCGAGCCTAGAGTCCTCGGAGAAGGAGGTCGTCTTTGCCCACGCGCAATGTGAACCTCACCGAGGAGCTCGACCGCTTCGTCACGAAGAAGGTCGCCTCTGGGCGGTACGAGAACGCCAGCGAAGTCGTGCGCGCCGGGTTGCGTACCTTGGAAGATCAGGAGCGCGTTTTCGACGCCAAGCTCGCGCGTTTGCGGGGCGCCCTTCTAGAAGGGGAGAAAAGCGGCATCGCCGCGGGGGACGTGTTCGCTCGCGTTCGAAGCACTCTCGCCAAGCGCTAGCCTAGCCAATCGTGTCCGGCTTTCGGCTCACGCGCCGCGCGGAGGCGGACCTTCAGGAAATCGCCGAATACACCCTCCGCACCTGGGGCGGGGCTCAGTGCGCACGCTATCTCGAAGCACTTGAGCAATGCTGTCGACGTCTGGCCGACAACCCAGCGCAAGGGCGCGCTTGTGACGATGTTCGTCCAGGCTACCTCCGGGCGGAGCAGGGTCGGCATGTCCTTTTCTTCCGCAAGGACGAGCACGGAATTCTGTTCGTACGAATTCTCCACGCGAGCATGTTGCCGGAGCGGCACATCTCTGAAGAGGACGATGCGGACCTCTGAGCGACGGGTGGGCTCGACGGCCCCGACGAACGGAGCGCTCGGCCCGGTCGGCGCCTAAGAGGCATCCGGTCCTTCGGTGGCCCAGCGCGAGGCGGGCCAGCGAAGACAGATGTTCCTCGGCCCAGTGGACTTCGACAAGCGACAGGCGCGCTGGGCGCTAGCGCTGGCCGCCCCCCACCTTGCCGTCACACCATCGCCTCCAGCGCGCCCGGCGTTCTCGGGTCGACCGCAACGGGCTCCTGCTCGAGCCACAGGCCCCTCAGCGCCAGCCGATGCACGAGCTCCGGAGCGCCGCTGAGGTCGAGGTCCTCCGCCCAGGCACCCCGGAGGCCCTTCGCCTCAACGAGCTCTTCCCAGAACGGCGGCACGAACCACCGCAGATCGGGCCGCAGGCCGCGAAGGTGCTGGAGGATGCGGACGCCATTGGGGTCGAGGTCGCCGAAGTGGACCACGGGGACGTGGGCGAGGCGCTTTAGGAGCCGGGCCACGGTGGCCGTGTCCCAGCCGGCGACGTGCGCGAAGAGCCAGCCCGGGAGCGGCGCGAGGTCGCAGAACGCCCCGAGGTTCTCGACCAGGAGCACCGCGCGCACGGCGCCCTGAAGCTCGAGCCCCGCCTTCAGGGCGCGCTCCGGCAGCGACACCTCGCCCAGCACCGCCGCCACCGACGAGAGGTCGACCGTGCCTTGTGGAGCTCGGGCCAAGAGGCCCTTGGGCGGCCGAAGCCGCACCGACCCGTCGTGCGTGGGCTCGGCACCTCCCAGGGCCGCCAATCGACGCTCCGTGAGCGCCGCCTTGGAGTGAGGCGCCGCAAGCGCCGCGGCGGTCCTCCGGTTGATCTGCCCGGGGAGCGCCGGGAGGCCCTCGGCGCGCTCGGCGTCCTCCAGCGCGGCCCAGCCCTCGGGCGTGGGCGGAAGCCCGCGCGCGGTGAGCGCGGCGAGGCCCTCGACCCACGCGGGCCACGCGCGAGCCAGAAGCGCGACGAGCTCGCCGCGCCGGCTCTCGACCAGGCCGAGCTCGTCGCGCCGCCCGGTTCGCCTCGTCCAGGGCAGCTCGGCGAGCGCGTCCCACGCCTCCTCCTGCGCTCGCCGGCGCTTGAGCGCGCCCCGCGCGAGCAGCTCGAGGAGCGCGAGACGCTCGGCCGGCGTCTGCCACATCACGCTTCTGCCCTGGTGCGCCGCCCGCTGACCAGCACCTCCTCGCCCCCGTCCGCCGTCAGGCGGCGCACGAGCCGGTAGGTCGTGTTGCCCTCGGCGCGGGCGACCTCGGGCGCGGCGATCAGGAGCTGGAGGTCGAGCGTCTGGCAGAGGTCGAAGAGCACGCCGAGATTGTCGTGGGAGAGCCGGTTGGCTTCGTCGAGGAAGAGGAAGCGGAGCGAGCCGTGGGACTTCTTGCCGCGCAAAAGCGTCGCGTCGCGCTCCCACTCGGTCAGGACGACCATCATCAGCGCCGCGCCCACGCCGATGGCCTCGCCCGTCGACAGCCGCGTCGGGTTTGCGACCTCCCAGTCGGCGCCGGCCTTGCGGCGGATCTCCACGTGGAGGTGGACGTACTCGCGGTAGTCGAGCAGGCGCTGCCCGGAGGTCCGCCCTCCGCCGTAGCGGCGGAAGATCTCGTCCAGGGCCTCTTCGATCGGCATGTCGGCCTGGAACAGGAGCCCTTGCGCCGCGCCTTCGCGGAGGGCGCGCAGCACCTGCTCCATCCGCTCCACCAGGTTCAGGCGGACGCGGATCCCCTGGATGCTGCCGAAGCTGACGCCGACCAGGTTTTTGTCCAGACGCGCCACCTGCCCGCGCGCCTTGCGGATCTGCACGTCGATGCCTCGGGCCACGTCCTCGCTCGCGCCGCGCAGGTCGCTCTCCTGGCGCACCAGGCGCTCCTCCAGACTCGCGAGCTGGTCGCGCAGGCGAAGGAGCGCTTCGCGCGGGTCGTCGACCTCGGCCACCTGGGCCGGCAGCCGCCGGCGCAACCAATCGCGGACCGCGAGCCAGAGCGCCAGGAAGGCGTCGGCGAACGCGGAGTCCGACGTGTCGCGCAGCACCTGGAGCTCGGAGAGCAGCGCCGCGCCGCCCTGGGCGTTTCGCAGGCGGTCGAAAAGCACCTCGCGCCGCGTCCTCGCCTCCTGCACCAGGTTCACGTGGCCGCGGACCTCCGCGAGCCCGCTCGGCGCTCCGGCGAGCAGGCCGCCGAGGAGGCCGTGGCGCGCCGCGCGCTCGCGCAGGTCGTCCCATCGCTTGGCCGCCGGCTCGGCCTCACAACGCTCGCCGGCGAGCTTCTCGCCCGCGTCCTTCACCCGGACCTCGGCCTCGCCGAGGGCGTTCTCCTGGGAGCCGCGCATCGTCAAGAGCTCGTCGCGCTGCCGGTCGAGCGTTCGGAGCTCAGCCTCGAGCCGCGCGATCTCGCCCGCCGCAGCGGCGAGGGCCTCCTCGCTCGGCTCGGGCACGCCGAGCTCCTCGAAGCGCTCGGAGGCCGCGGCGTGCTCCTGCAGGGCGCTCCTCCGCGCGCCGTCGGCGTCCTGGAACCTCGCGGTCGCCTCGTCGTAGCGCTGGTCCGCTTTCGCCGCGGCACCCTCGGCCGCACGCTGCTCTTCCTCGGCGTCGCTCAGCTGTGCCTCGAGCGCGGGGACGAGAGCCTGGCCCTCGGACAGACGCCGCGGCGCCTCCTCCCAGCCGAGCGCCTCGGCGTTCGCCTGCACGTCGGCGAGCGCGTCGATGCCGGCGTCGAGCCGTTCCCGGCGCGCCTTGAGCTCGGCCACGCGCTCGCGCAGGCGGGCGAGCTCCTCCTCCGAGAGCGGCGCCTGGCGCAGCCTCGCGAGCTGCCGGTCGACGAGCTCCGCGCCCCGGCGGTGAGCGGCTGCGAGGTCTCTCGCCTCCTGCGCCGCGCCCCGCTCGGCCGCCAGCGAGCGGACGCGCTCGCCGTGGTCGGGTAAGTCGAGCAGCATCGCCTCGCCGAGCAGCGCGCGCAGGCCCTCCACGCGCGGGCGACAGGCGCGCGCCGCCTCGGCGCACTGGGCGATCGCGGCGCGGCAAACCGCGAGCCGCGCCTCGGCCTCCGCCATGGACTTCTTCGCGGCCGCGAGCTCCGGCGCGGGATCGCCGGCGAGCCAGACGGCACTGCCGGCGAGGAGAGCCTCGCCGTCGGCGGCGAGCCGCTCGAGCTCGCGCCGCCGCGCCCGCGCCTCGTCGAGCTCGCGCCCCTTCGCCTCGGCCTCGCGAAAGAGCTCCGCCGCGCGGGCCTCGCGAGCGCGCCGGCCCAGGCGCGGGCGCTCCGGGATTCGCGACACGCGCAGGGCGGCCCCCTCGTCGACGGCGACGTCCCGCTCGCCGACGTCCGCCGCGTCCGAGGCAAAGGCCAGGCGCTCGAGGTCCGCCTCGCGCGAGACGAGCAGCACGTCCGCGAGCGCGTCCGGGCGGCTCGCGACGGCGCGGGCGGCGCCCCTGGGGTCGTCCACGACGAGGGCCTGCGCGAGGCCGCCCAGCCGGGCTTCGAGCTTCGCGGCCTCGTCGAGCCCTATCTCCTCGAAGCCGGAGGCGACCAGCTCCGCGCCGAGCTGGTCCTTGAGCCGGAGCAGCTCGGAGGCGAAGGGGCCGCCCGCCGCCAAGAGCTCCCGAGCCTGTCGGAAGAGTGCCTCTTGCGCTTCGCGGGTCCGCTCCTCGGACTTCTGCGCCGCCGCGAGCTCGCCGCCGAGCTTCGCGCGCGCGGCGTCGAGTCCGGCGCGGTCGACCACCGGAGCACCCAGGAACCCCTCGAGGCGCGTTGCGCGCGCGGCGTGCTCGCGCCACTCGGGCTCCCGCACCGCGAGGTCTCGGCCGCGAGCGCCCAGCTCCTTCAGGAGGCGCTCGACGTCGGCGGCGTCCGCCCAAGCCGCCCGCTCCCGCTCCTCGTGGCCCTGGCGCTCCGACTCGGCGGCGGCGAGGAGCCGCCCGACCAGGACGGCGGCAGGCTCGTCCGCCAGCGCGACTCCCAGGCCCTTCGCCCGCTCGCGCGCCCGCGCCTGGCTCGCCTCCAGGCGGCGCGCCTCGGGCAGCTCTCGCTCCAGGGCCGGGAGGCGAGCGGCGAGCGCGACCCGCTCCCGGTGGCGCTGGAGCGCTTCCAAGGCGACGTCGTGGGCGCGAAAGACCTCGACCTCCGCTCCGACGAGCGCGCGCAGCGCCTCCATCACCTCGGCGTGTCGCCTCCGATGCTCGTCCGCGTCCGAGAGGCGGGTCGCCGCGTCCCGGCGCTCCTCGTCGGCGACGGCCAGCTCGGCGCGAGCGGCCGCGAGGCGCTCCCCGAAGGAGGCCGGGGCGAGGGGCGCCGCCCCGAGGTGCTCTTCGGCCTCGCGCAGGCGGCGGACGGCGTGGTGGTAGGCGCCCGCGCGGCGGTGCAGCTCCTCGATGCCGCGCTGCGCGTCCGCGAGGCCGGTGGCCGCGCGCTTGTAGCCTTCCTGGACGCGGCGCAGCTCCTCGCGCCGCCCAGACCTCTCCGCTTCGGCGCGCGCCCGCTCGCCCGCGGCCACTTGGGCGACCCCATCGGCCGCGCGAAGATCCGCGGCGCACCGCGCGAGCCTCGCGGCCGCCGCGAGGGCGTCGCGCACCTTGGCGTGCCAGGCGCGCGCGAAGCTCAGCCCCTCGGTGAGCTGGGCGCGGCGAGGCTCGAGGCCGCCGAGCTCGGCGACGGTCGCGGCGAGCGCTTCCCGCGCACCGTCGCGCGCGCCGGCGGCCGCCGCGAGCGCCGCCTCGGTCTCCGCGACGCGGCGAGAGAGCTCCTCGGCGCGCTCGCGCGTCGCGAGGAAGGCTGCGGCGAACATCGTCTGGCCCACCTCGAAGACCCCGCCAATCTCCTGCTCGAGCCTGCGCGACTCCTGCACCTCGGTCCGCGTCCGCCGGCAGGCGTCGAGGTTGGCGCGCATGCGCTGCAAGGTGTCGGCGAGGCCGCTCTCTTCCCGAAGCAGGAAGGCGCGCAGCTCCGAGGTCAGCGCCCGCGAGATGCCGCCGGTCATGCTCGTGCGGAGCATCTCGTTCAGCTTGTTGCGCTCCTCGTCGGTGCCCAGGCGAAGCGGCGTGACGCCCTCATCGAAGAGCGCGGCGAAGTACTCGCGGGCCGATGGGAACCTCTGCAGTCGGCCCCCGAGGCGCGCCGCGCTCTCCTGGAGCTCGGGCAGCTCGGGCACGACCTGGCTCTCCCCCTGCTTCACCAGCAAAAGGTCCTGGAGGCGGACGTCCTCGCCGAGCCCGGAGACGATGAACGGCGTCGGCTCGACCGACGGCTCCCCCTTGCGCTCCAGGTGCACGCCGGCAACGAGCCGGCGCTTGCCGGGCAGGGCGAAGTCGATGGCGGCGTACGAGGGGCGGCCCGGCTCGCCCAGCCGCCCCCAGATGCCCTTGTCGCCGCCTGTGGCGCCCGTCTCGCCCAAGTTCGTGAAGCGCAGGCGGGACATGTCGGGCAGGAGCACGACGTACGCGGCGATCATCACCGTCGTCTTGCCGGCGCCGTTGGCCCCCTCGAGCGCCGTGACGTGGCGGTCGAGCCGGTACCGCTCGTAGAAGACCCCCTTCCAGTTGACGAGGGCGAGCGCCTCCGCGCAGGTGCGGCTCATGCCGCGGGCTCCTCGTCCGGGGCCAGGTCGTCCTCGGCGCCGGGCTCGTCGTAGGCCGCGTCGCCCAAGGCCACCTCCCCGCGGGCGACGAGCCGCTCCAGCGCCGCGTTCGGGTCGGCGAGGCCGCGCACGGGTTCCGCGAAGCGCATCAAAGCCGGGCGCAGGCGCAGGCGCGCCTCGTCCATCACGTCCACGAAGCCCAGGTCCTGGAGCCGGCGCAGCGCCTCGCCTACCTGCGTCCGCACCGTCTCCGCGGCGACGCGTTCGTCGTATTTGCGCTTGCGGGGGTTCAGCGTGCGGACCAGGGCCTGTGCGCCGAGCAGCCCGGAGAGCCGCTGCAGCAGCGCCTCGCGCGCCACGAGCCCGCCGCCCTGGAGCGTCGCCGGGTCGAGGTACAGGAGCGCCAGCGCCTGGCCCACGAGCATCTCCCCCGCCGAGAGCTGCCGACGGCCGAGCCGGTCCCCGGACGGCAGGAGGTAGAAGTAGCCGTCGCTCTGCTGGACGAGCTCGCAGCTGTAGCGCCGGTAGAAGGGCTCGAGGAGGGCCTGGGCGTCGACGAGGTAGTCGTAGGCGGTGCCGTCGTCGCGGCCGATGTGCCGGCCGCGGCGCAGCATCAGGTCCACGTCGGGGAAGTGCTCGTCGGCGATGGCCGCCTCCAGCGTGTGGAAGGCCGAGTCGGTCATGGCGCGCCTTTCTGGTCGACCGCCCAGTCTTCGATCTCGAGGCGCGCGAGGACCTTTTCCCAGGGGCGCTCGGGCTCGCACTGCACGCGCGCGAGGCGCGCGACCACTTCGGCCACGCGCCCGGCCGCCGCGTAGTGAGCGGGCTCAGGCAAGGTGGAGAGCACGCGGGACGTCACCTCGGCGAGCGTCTGCGCGCCGTCCTCGAGGGCCTTTGCGACGAGCGCCTGGAGGTCGGCGAGGGGGTTCTCGGCCTCGACCCACTCGGGGTCTGCTTCGCGGTCCGCGAGAGGCCGCGCCACCGGCGGGCGCTCGACGCGCGCCTCCAGGGGCCGGAGGAGGCGGATGGACGGCGCACCGGCGGCGACGAGGTGGAAGGGCCGGCTCGGCCACGCGGCGAGCTGGTCGCGCAGGCGCTGGCTGAGGGCGCGCTCGGGGTCGAGCCGCACGACGTCGCGCAGGTAGCGGTGCACGTACTGATAGTACTCGGACCAGGCGCGCTGCCTCGCGAGCCCCCACGCGGCGATCCGGTCGACGTGCTCGATGACGCGCTGGACGGCGGACTCGGCGTCGTCGTTCGAGGCCGCGGCGGCGAGCGTCTGGATCTCCTGAAGCAGGGCGAGGAAGTGGTGGGTGTCGCGCAGGAGGATCTCGTTCAGCTCGCGCAGCGTGCTCGTGGTCGCATCGAGCAGGGATTGGCAGCGGTCGACCGCGCTGAACCAGTCGGCGGACAGGAGCTTGGCGATCTCGGCCTGCACCTCCTCCTGCTGCGCGTCCAGGCCGCGCTGCCTTCGCTCGATGCCGGAGACGAGGTCGGCGACGGTCACGCGCAAAGGGCCCACGACCCGCGTCCGCCAGGCCTCGTCGCCCTCGGCCTTCTTCGCGGCGGCGAGGATCTCCGCGAGCTGCGCGCGCAGCGTCCCGGTGAGCAGGGTGAGGCTCTCGCGGGTGAGCGCCTCGTCGGCGAGGAAGTACTCCACGACCGCGGCCGCCAGGCGCGTGAGCGCGTACTCGCCAGCGCGCACGAGGCCCGCGCCGTCGACGCGGGCGAGCATCCGCTGCTCGCGCAGGCGCTGGATGGCGTGGGTCGCCCGCTTGCGCGGGTTCTCGGCGCCGGGGTCGACCACGTCGCAGACCTGCTCGAAGAGGTCGATGAGCGCGTCCTCCTCGAAGGAGGCGAGGGCTGCTTTGTCGGCTCGGAGG
The DNA here is from genome assembly GCA_963772225.1 of uncultured delta proteobacterium. Lineage (GTDB taxonomy): Bacteria > Myxococcota > Myxococcia > Myxococcales > UBA5297 > CAVYWD01. Next base: position 1,522,972 of record CAVYWD010000002.1, read on the forward strand.
TAGAGGCCGGCGAGGAAGCAGAGGTCGGCGGTCTTGAAATCCAGGTTGACCTGGTCGCGCGCGAGGGAGGCGATGAGGCGGCTCGGGTCCGCGGAGGCGTTCGGGGCGGTCATCTCGGCGCTTTCGCTAGAGAGAGCGGCGTCAACGGGCGCCTGCACTCGACTATTCACGAGGCTCCCCGGCGAGCTTCGCCTTCGCCAGCGCAGCGCGGCCCGCCGCCGTGAGGCGGTACTTCTGAAGGCGGCTGTTGGGCTTGTCCGGCACGGTCATCTCGACCAGTCCCTGAGCAATCGCGGGGGCGAGGTAGGCGGCGGTGAAGTGGTCTCTGTGGCGAAGCCCGAGCTCGGATTGGAGGCCCTTTCGTCCAAGAGACCGGTCGGCCAACACGGTGAGCAGCCGCGCTACCTCATTAGCGACTTGCCCGGTGACTTGCCCGGTGACTTGCCCGGTGACTTGCCCGGTGACTTGCCCGGTGACTTGGTCGCTGCCGCGCTGAGTCGCCACCGCCACCCGGAACGTGACAACCGCGCCGCCCGTCACTTCCTTGAATTCGGGCGGGGCGATGCCGGCGCCTTCGCACATCTCGGCGACGCGATTGGTGCCTCGGCCACATTTCTCGATGAGCCCCGTGCGGTGGAAGACGTCGGCGATGATCGGGTTGCGCAGCACCGAGAGGTGGTCGCGCTCGAGCGCCTCCGGCGTGATGCCGTTCGGGAATCGGCCGGTGCTCGAGACCTCGACGCGGTCGTCGAAGATGGCGAGCGAGACCGCGCCGCCCGCGACCGAGTAGTCGCGGTGGATGAGGGCGTTGACGAGGATCTCGCGCATCGCGTCCGGGGGAATCAGCGGCTTCTCGAGGCGGCGCAGCTGGGTCGGGACAATCTTGGCCGGCATCGGGAAGTGGCGCTGGCAGAAGAGCTGCGCCTCTTCGAGCAGCTTGAACGCCGGCCCGCGCAGCTGGCGCTGGTCCATGAACTCGGCCTTGGTCGCGCCGCGGAACCTCGCCATACGCAGCTCGCACTGCGGGTAGTCCGGCATGAAGGTCTTGCCGAAGAGCACGACCCCCGCGCGCAGGAGGTGGCCGTGCTTGCGCGCCCCGAGGCGATCGAGCGCTTCGGGGAGGCTCCTCGCGGAGGGCCCGGTGAGCCGGCCCATCGACTCGATGATCTTCAGGATGCGAAACACCTCATCGCGGTCGATGTCCTTGAGCGTGACCTCGTCGGCGACCTGGTTCTCCCAGCGGCGCCGGCTGTGCGCCCGCTCGAGCAGCAGCGCCTCGTAGCGCTCCTGCGGCATCTTGCGAGTGGTGTTCCCCACGCGCTCGTACGCGCGGCCGTCGTAGGTGAACGGCACGGAGTCCTTCGCGCCCGCGACCGACAGCACGAGCACGGCCCGGCCGCCTTCGAATCGACCCGCTCGACGTCGATCTCCACGGGCGGCTCCATTCGCTCGCGGGCCCTGGCGAGCTCGTGGAACGTCTGCTGGCCGACGATGTCGCCGCTCGGCTTGACGCCAATGATGACACGCCCACCCTTGCCGTTCGCGAAGGCGCAGAGCGTCTGCATGGCCTCGCGCAGCTCGCCGGTCGAGCGCTTGAGCTCGAGGGTCGCGGACTCGCCTTGGGCGATGAGCTGGGGGAAGGTGGGGTTCATGGGGAGCGCGGGCCCATGGGAACGCCAAAGGGAAGGGTCAGCCGCGCGAGGCGGCAGCACTGCCGGGCGACGACTCCGCTGCCGCTCCCAATCGAGAGGAAGCTCAACATGGCACCTCTCCGTCCATCACCCGCCCTGAAAATGCGCAAGCCACCAGCGCGTCAAACAGGTCGTCATCAAGCCGATGGCTCTGCATTCGGCCAGGAAGGCCGCGCGTGGCGCAATTCCGGCGCAATGGGGCCACACCCAACGGTCGCCGTCGGCGAGCGTCTGGAGGTCGACCTTGCCGTTCCAAGCGACGAGGACCTTGGGCACCTTCCGACAATACAAAGCGCTTTTCAGCCACACAAGGAACCTTGTGGCCGGCTTCCAAACTGGGGCGATCCCCACCGCTACCGCAGCACGACCGTCGTCACGCTCATCGCCGGAAGCGTGAGCTGGAGTGAGCACGTGCCGCCCGCGCAGCTTGGGGTCGGCGGGGTCCCGGAGCTCGCGACCACCCCGACCTTTGCGGCGGTGAGCAGATACAGCGTCGCGGAGGTGAGCGCGGGCGCGTTCGCGAGGGTCACCGCCACGGTCAAGCTGCCGCTCGTCTTGTTGATGCCGACGACTTCGACCTTCGTGGCGTCGCCGGAATGCGCGAACGCGTACACCGACGTGCCGTCAACGTTCGAGGTCGTCGCGCGGACCGCCGTGTCTCCCACGGTGGAGCCGGCGCCGTCGTAGTTGCGGTAGGAGTCGTAGGCGGCGACCAGATAGTTCACCAATGCTTTGCTTTTTGTGTCCGTGACGTCGTGGAGAGGCCACGCCATGGCAGCGTAGACTCCTTCGCGTCCGAAGATTCCCAAGAGGTCCGCCTGCGCGACGCCGCCCTCGACCGTCGTTTCGCAGCCAGCGTTGTATTCGCTGAAAGAGAGCCCAGGCGCGGCCGCGCTGCTCGCGTAGGCTGTCGCGATCTTCGCCTGCAACCTCGGGATCATCTGTCGCGGGTAGAGCGCGGTATCGAAGTAATTGTTTTGCCCCGACCAGCCGAAGTCGATGCTGTCGGTTTGGGCCGCCGTGAATTTCGTGAAGCTCGGGTCCCAGAACATGCGCGGCGCCTGGGCGCACTGCCCGGCGGAGCCGCCCGAGGTGTAGTAGTGGACGTCGAAGACGTCGAGGAGCGTCTTTCCCGCCGTGGCGGAGGCCGCCGCCATCTTGGCGAGGTAATAGTCAGCAAAAGGCGTCGGCAGGTTCGGACCAGAATAGTCGCCGGCGTAGACGATCCCGTCGACCTGCACGTGGAACCAGCGGGCGACGTCGAAGAGCTGCGCGAGGCAATCCAGCGAGAGCTGGCTCGTGATGGGCCGGCGCGGGTGAGCGGCGTGGTTGCCGGACTTTCGGACCGCGTGGAGCTTGTTCTGAACCACGTCCGGCACCGACTGCCGAAAGGGCTCCGCGTTCATCAGGTCGTTCAAGTTGTCCGAGAGCGGCGGACAGAGGCGATAGCGGTCGTAGATGGCGGCGACGACGATCTCCACGAAGCTCCGCTGCTTGAGGAGGGAGCCCGCCGGGTCCTCGTGGGCGTAGCGCTCGGCGAAACCCCCGAGGTCGGCCAGCACCTCGCGCTTCGCACGAAGGAACTCGAAGTTATGGGACCTCATGTCGGCGATCTCCGGGATGAGCATGCCGGCACTGACTTCAACGGCCGTGCCATCAGGTCTCTACGCCGTACTTCGCGAGCCAATTGGTCAGGGTCTGGTAGCTGGGCAGGCCCACCAACTCGGCTGCCTTCGTCTTGTTGCCGTGGGCCTCGTCCATCGCGCGGGCGAGGTAATGTCGAGCGACCTCGTTCAGCAACTCTGACAGGTTGAAGTCCGATCCCAAAGCCCGGCCGAGTACCTCCTGGCGGACGAAGACCGCAGGTGGGAGCAAAGCCTCGCGCACGTCCTCCGACGAGATGGTCGGGCCGTCCCTCCAGATGGCAACGCGCCGGAGGGTGTTGAGGAGCTCGCGGACGTTGCCGGGCCAGGGGTGGGACAGGAGAAGGTTCCTTGCGCCGGCAGAGAGCTTCTTCTCCTTGAAGCCGGGCTCTCCTGCGGCCTCGCGGTTCACCTGCGCCAGCAGGTGGTCGAATCAGGAGCGTGAGGTCCCCGGGGCGCTCTCGGAGCGGCGGGAGCTTCATCACGGCCACGGCGAGCCGGTAGAAGAGGTCCTCCCGGAATCGCCCGGCGGCGATCTCGTCGGTCAGCGTGCGGTTGGTGGCGGCCACGATGCGGACGTCGACCCGGAGGGGCTTCGCCGAGCCGAGCCGAACCACCTCGCCCTCCTGGAGCGCCCGCAGCAGCTTCACCTGGGCGGAGCCCGGCAGCTCCCCAATCTCGTCGAGGAAGAGCGTTCCGCCGTCCGCCGCCTCGAAGTAACCCTTCCTGGACTGTTTCGCGTCGGTGAACGCGCCCTTTTCGTGGCCGAAGAGCTCCGCCTCCGCGAGCGCGGCGGGGATGGCGCCGCAGTTCACCGCGATGAAGGGCCGTTCGCGCCGGGGGCTCGCGCGGTGGATGGCGCGGGCGAGCAGCTCCTTGCCGGTCCCCGACTCGCCCTCGACGAGCACAGGCACGTTGCGGACGGCCACGCGCCGGGCGCGCTGGATGAGCCGGCTCATGGCGCGCCCGCGGTGGACGATGTCGGCGAACTCGGGCGCCTCGGGAGGCTGCGCCGCGCTTGCCTGGCGCAGGCGCTCGTCCTGCTCCCGGAGCAGGTCGGGGATGAAGTCCGCGGAGATGTCGAAGGGGACCGAGGCGGTGCGCACCCCGTGGTCCCTCGAGGACTCGATGAGCTCGGCCGGGAAGCGCGTCTTGCCGAGCAGGATCCAGACGGCGGCCATCGCCGGCGTGCCGGGGCTCAGGTGGAACGACAGCGAGGTCTCTCGCCCGCGGTCGCCGAGCGCCCGCTGCACGCCGCGGACGGCGGCTTCGTAGATCTCGCCGAACTCCGTCGGGCCGCTCAGCTTCTCCTCGACCGCCTCGATGCGGGACGAGCAGCGCGCCCGCAGCCACCTGACGTAGGGCTGCGCAACCTTCTCGCCGTGGTCGGAAAGCAGGAAGACCTCGTCGTAGGCCCTGGCCTGGAGCGCCTGCGCGATCGGCCCCGCGCCCACCTGTTCGCTTTCGGCGGGCGCTCGGAGGTCGGTCTTTCCGATCCAGGCGATGAGGACCTTGCGCACGGTCCGACCCTACAAGGTGTCTTACAAAGGCACAAGATGACTTATGAATGCTCGGCGCGACAGCATTGCACAGCCGCTCGAGGAGGTCGGCGAGGCCTCGTAATCGAGCGCAGCATGCGGGCGCCGCGCCTGCATGCGATAGTCACCGGGCAGGGGCGCAAGGTACAACGAGGCACGTCATGGTATCGGTGGATCTGGTCGAGGCGCTTATCGGGAGCCACGCTGCTGGCGACGGCGCGCGATTCGTCGCTATAAGGGTCCCCCAGGTCGCGAGCAGGCTCCCGATAGGGGTGCGCAAGCTCGCGGCGCCCGAGGATCCACGCTGCACGTTTCGGGGGAACGCACTATGAGCCCCGCCGCCATTCCCGCGTGGACCGCCGAGGGAGTGCTCCCGCCCATCGACGTCGCCCAACCCGTCTCGGTCGAGCGCTCGCCGTACCTCGTGTCGCTCACCGACTACGTGCTCCGCTTCGGCGAAACGGCCGAGCGACGAAAGGTCCTAGATGGGCTGCTCCGTTACCGCGCAGCGCTCCACGCCGTGGGACTCGTCTCCGGGTTCCAGTGGTTCGACGGCAGCTTTCTCGAGCACGTCGAGCGGATTGAAGGGCGGCCTCCGAACGACCTCGACGTCGTGACGTTCTACCGCCTTCCGCCAGGGCGTTCGCAACGAGACCTCGTGGCGGCCCAGTCCGTCTTGTTTCTCGATCTCGCCCTTGTGAAGACGATGTACTTCGTTGACGCCTACCACGTGCACCTCGGAATGGCTCCCGAGCGGCTGGCCCTGCGGAGCGCCTATTGGTACAGCGTCTGGTCGCACCGGCGAAACCAGCTCTGGAAGGGCTTCGTGCAGGTTGATCTGGCTCCGACCGAGGACGCCGCTGCGGCCGCCACGCTCGCGAGCTTCGACACCGGAGGGCGGCCATGAATCGCGGCGAATACCTCCAGCTCCTCGGTGAGAGGACCGCGCTGGAGCGCATGATCGCCGAGACCCCGGAGGAGGACGTGATCGACCGCGCTAGCCTCGCCGCGCGGCTCGAGAACATCGAAGCGGCTCTCGCCCAGGCGAAGCTCGACGAACGCGAGCCCGCGCGAGTCCGCCTCACCTTCAAGGGGCGCCCCGTGATCGGCAGCCACGGCATCTTCGCGGAATTCGGCATGAGGGCCGTCAACGGCTTTGCGGAGTCCGTGGCCGCGATGGCGGCGTCGCTCGCGGGACCTCTCGCCCCCATGGGGCCCATCCCAAACCGCGATCAGCACCAGCTGCTCATCACCAGCACGGCGCTCGGCTCCTTCGGCTTCGAGCTCGAGGAGCATCGGACGGGGCAGCTCACGCTCAGCGACGGAAGCGCCGTCGCGCAGGCGCTCGAGCGAACGCAGTCGTTGCTTCGCGGCACGCTCGGCACCGACGACGAGCTCGCCGACTCCGCCGCCGAGGCCGACCGCCGCGCGGTCGACAAGGTCCGCGCCTTCCTCGAGACCGTCGCCGACAACGAGGCCGTCTTCGCGGTGCAGTTCAAGGACTCCGTCGTCAGCTTCAGCGACGTCGGCCAAGTGCGCACGAGCATCGGGCGCCTGAGCCAGGACAACTTGCGGGAGGAGCAGGAGGAGCTGCGAGGGGAGCTGCAGGGTGTGCTTCCCAGGGCGCGCGTGTTCGAGTTCAAGCTCGAGGGGTCCGCGCAGATCATCCGCGGCAAAGTCGCGCCGGCGATCGCCGACCCCGACGCGCTCAATCGAGCTCTGCACCAAGCCGCAACCATCAAGGTCGTGGTGACGCGCGTCGGCACCGGGCGACCTCGGTACGCGCTCATCGAGCCCCCGATCCGCGCGTAGAATCTCTCGAGCGCGCCCTTCCGCTACCGCAGCACGACCGTCGTCACGCTCATCGCCGGGAGCGTGAGCTGGAGCGAGCACGTGCCGCCCGCGCAGCTCGGGGTCGGCGCGGTCCCGGAGCTCGCGACCACCCCGACCTTTGCAGCGGTGAGCTGATACAGCGCCGCGGAGGTGAGCGCGGGCGCGCTCGCGAGGGTCACCGCCACGGTCAAGCTTCCGTTCGTCTTGTTGATGCCGACGACTTCGACCTTCGTGGCGTCGCCGGAATGCGCGAACGCGTACACCGACGTGCCGTCGACGTTCGAGGTCTGCCGTCGTGTTCGAATCTTAATGACCGACCCGAACGACGGTCGAGCCATTGAATGCTTCATCCCAAGCACCCCAAGCACCCCACAAGGTCCCGCCATTGGGCGGGCCAAGCGCCACCGAGGGAGAGCCCGCTCCTGGCTGCGAATCGAAGCTCGTGAAAGCGAGCTGATGCGGGCCACCAAGGCAGTCACCAAGCGCGGCAGATCCAAACTCGACGCCAGGAAGTGACATGCCGACAAACGACTCAGCATAAGCCAACGCGACCATCGAATCGGAGACAGCGATATCTGGGTCGGCCCACGAGTGCATCTTGCTGGATTGCGTGATCGATTCACCTGGCTTCCAGCTCCCAGATATGGCGGGATTCGGCGAGCAAGAGAGGGTCAACTGCGAGAAACTCGCCGGTTGGGCGACGACTTGATTTGTCCAGAACATGTAGGCGACGCCAGACCCAAGGCGCTGCCGCGCCATCGCTGGCCCTTGGGCAGCAAGCCCGGTATTCGATGCGACGCCAGCCGGCATGAGCGGATCCAGGTACCACGCGATCGTATCCGCGAGCCCTGCGCCTCCCCCCGCGCCCGTCCCCGTCGCCATGAGCGTCGTCGCCCCACCCCACTCGCCCCCCCAATTGATCGAGCGATAGACCACATTTCCGCCTTCGGAAAGCAGCACGGCAAGCTTGACAGGAAACTTTGCATCGCCCGGGGCACGACCGAATGCGGGGCGATAGGAACTGGATGCATTCGAGGACAGCAGGTCGGGGGCTGTTCCGGCGGCTCCGCTCCACACCTTGGGATTGGAGAGTGGCGCGCGCACATAGTAGACATTCGTGCCATCCACGAAAAGCGCGTGAACAGCGAGGCTGGCGTCGTCGATTCCGAGGCTCGAGATCGCGATGTCTTTCGGCTCCGATGCCGAGAGGACTGAAGCCGTCAGCGCCAAGTCAATCCAAGACGAAATTCCGTCCCAATAGACCACGTGGGGTCCAGTGGACGTCGCGTAGGCAATGAACGGCCGACCGTCGGCGTCCACTACAATGCGCGGGCTCGAAGCGCCCGTTTGGCCAACCGTCTGTGTTCCGGATGGCGGTGGGGCGCTCTCAGTCACGAATGAAATCTCCGTCGAGGAGAGTGGATTCCCGGCTCGATCGTTGGCGCCGCTGGAGAAGGAGAGCTGGTAGCTCGTCAAGAGCTTGAGGTTCGCCGGGTTCGAGAAACCGAAGTGGACGCCGTCCGTGGAGCCAAAGCTCCCGCCGACGGGAATGCCGTTGAGGCTCGCCACGCTCAACACGGATGCGACGTCCATCGGCTCGGTGAAGGTGACGAGGGCAGCGTCTCGGGCAACTCCCGATTTCCCGTCGACACTGGACGCGATCTTCGGCGAGACGCGATCGACCCACACCGAGCGTTGGGCGGTGGCGGAGACCCCCGATGAGTTGGTCGCGGTGATTTCGAAGACGTAGGCCACGCCGTCGTCCTTCAAACCGCTGACGTCCCACGAGTAGGACCAACCGCCGTCGACGACGGGGGTCGTCCCTTGGGCGGCGACGCTGGAGCCTCCTGAGATGCTCCACGCGAGGTCGTCCCGCAGCCCCGATGGATCCGCCACGCTGCCTTGAAAACCGTAGGCCGTGTCGCTGGCCCGGACGACCGCGCCCACGCAGGAAGCATCACACGCGCCGTCCTGGGCAGGGTGCACGATGGAGACGGTCGGCGGCGCTCCCGCGTCGGCACCGCCATCCTGCGCACCGGCATCCCCATCGCCGACCACGCAGAAGCTCAAGTAGCAGTAGGCGGGCGCTGTGCAGTCGCTGTCGCTCCGGCAATAGCCGGGGATGGAGTCATTGCACGCAGGTAGCATCAATAGAGCCAAAGCGACATGTCGCCTCATGAATATGCCTCCCGACGATGGCCGCGGTGTAATTGCTCGAAGAGTCTCCTATCTCTCTTTGTCGTTCAAGGTCGCGTTCCACTTCACGCGGACACCGCTGGCGAGCTCGGCCCGCCGGCCCGAACCGAGGTTCGAGGACTTGAGTCGATACTGGAGAACGAGGGGTGCCACTGCCCTCTCCGCGCGGCAGGCGCGCCCTCGAGGCCATGCAGCGCCTATTCTCCCACGCCGGCCTAAAGCCCTTCGTCAGGGCACTCCCCGCCCGTCGAGTGGCCACCGCGCCGAACCCGAAGCGCTCGGCCCCAACCTTGAACGTCGACCCCGCGCCCTCGGCGGGTGTTCACCCGCGCTCAGCGGCCCCACCCCGAACCCGGAAGCGAACCCCCTCGCGCACCGCGACGCGCTACCACTGGCGCATGCGCTACGCCGTCGGCGCCGCCTCGGCGATGTTCATCCTCCTCGCGCTCGTCGAGGGCTTCGAGACGTTCGTGCTCCCGCGACGGGTGGTGCGGCGGCTTCGGTTCGCGCGCATCTACTTTCACGCCCTTTGGAGAGCCTGGTCCACGCTGGGGCGTCTCTTGCACGACGACTTCCGGCGCGAGAGCTTCCTGGCCATCTATGGCCCGCTCTCCCTGCTCGGGCTCCTGGGGCTCTTCGCGCTCGGGCTCATCGCCGGCTTCGCGGGGCTGCACTGGGCATTCGGCTCCCACGTGAACGTGCCCGGAGTCTTTGCGGCCGGCTTCGGATCGGACCTCTACTTCAGCGGCACCACGCTCTTCACCCTGGGCCTCGGAGACATCTCGCCGAGCACGGGGCTGGGCCGGCTCCTGACGGTCCTGGAGTCCGGGTTCGGGCTGGGCTTTCTCGCCTTGGCGGTGAGCTACCTGCCGGTCCTCTACCAGGCCTTTTCTCGCAGGGAGACGGCCATCTCCCTCCTCGACGCGCGGGCAGGCTCTCCGCCGCACGCGGCGGGGCTGCTCGCCGGATGCGGAGGCCGCGGCGGAGTCGAGCAGCTCCTGAGCGACTGGGAGCTCTGGTCGGCGGAGCTCCTGGAGAGCCATCTCTCCTACCCGGTATTGGCGTTCTACCGCTCCCAGCACACGAATCAGTCCTGGCTGGCCGCGACGACCGCGATCCTCGACGCTTGCGCCATCGTCCTCGCGAGCGACGAAGGCGAGCTCCGGGTGCAGGCTCGCCGCACCTGGCGGATGTCGCTGCACGCCATCGCCGACCTCGGCGAAGTCCTCGGGGCCGACGCCGCGTCCACCCGGTCCGACCGCCTGCCCCCGCCGATGCTCGACGAGCTCCGGCGGCGTCTCCCGGGCCAGCTCACCGGTGAGAATTCGGCGGCCCGGCTGGCCCAGCTTCGCGGGGAGTACGAGCCCACGGTGCAAGCGCTCTCGGAGATGCTGCTGATGGCCCTGCCACCCTGGTTCCGCTCGGAGCCCGGCGCGTGACCCGACCCTGAGCTGCGCGTCGCGACGGCGTCACCGACCCGCGACGCACCCTTGAGAGAGGCGCCCTTCCAGCGAGCAAAAAGGGTGTAGCCTTCTGAGACGACCTGCGTCGTCCTCGGCCCCCATTTCCAACTTGCGGAGACGCCCAATGACCTTCGGAAGGCTCTGGCTCGCGACCGCCCCGCTCGCGCTCGGGGTCCTCGCTTGCGGCACCACGGCGCCCGGAGGCTACGCGGACTTCGACGGCTCGTCCGAATGCACGACCTGCGGTGCCGACGGGAGCGCCGCGCTCCCGGACGCCTCCGCGGGCGCCTCGGATGCCTCGTTCACCCCGGATGGCTCGGCGTGCTCTTGCCGCTCCCCGAGCGGCGACTGCCTCGACTGCAAAGGCGAGACGCCCACCTGCAAGGACGGCGCGTGCTCCCGCGACTGTGGCGGGCCCACCGACGGGACTTGCAGCGACGGGTTCTGCTGCGATTCGACCTCGGGCCAGTGCGTGAGCGGCACCCAGAGCTCCGCCTGCGGCTCGAGCGGAGCCTGCCAGGCCTGCGGCGGCGCCACGCCGACCTGCTCCGGAACCGCGTGCACCGCGACCTGCACCCCGGCGGGGAACCCGGGCGCCTCCTGCGGCGCCGGCTTCTGCTGCACCGCTCAGAACGTCTGCAAGGCCATCGGCGACGACGCCTGCGCCGCCTCTGGCGCGGCCTGCGTCGACTGCACGACCTCTGCAGCGGGGCCCCTCTGCCTGGCGAGCTCCAAGACCTGCGGCTGCACGTCGTCCAGCGACTGCCCGGCAGGCCAGGCGTGCAAGAGCGGCAAGTGCTCCACGGCGTGCGACTCCACGGCCGCCTGCAACAAGGGCTGCTGCAATCTTTCGAGCGGCCAGTGCGCCACCGGCACCGCTTCGAGCGCCTGCTCGCTCGGCAACGCCCTTTGCGGGACCTGCGTCAACGACGCGCGCGGCCATGCCTGCCTGGCGGGCTCGCCCGCCAGCCTGTGCGGCTGCAACGCGGCCGCCGACTGCCCGACGGGACAGGCTTGCAACGCCGCGACCCACACCTGCGGCACCGCCTGTGACACCTCTTCGGCCTGCAACGGCGGCTGCTGCTCCGCCGCGGCGAACGGCACCTGCCTGGCCGGCACGGCGCTGGCCCACTGCGGCAACGGCGGCGGCTTGTGCTCCTCGTGCTCCGCGCTCTTTCAGGCCGACACGGCCGGGAGCCAGTGCATCGCGGTCGCCGGAGGCGGGAAGTGCGGCTGCAACACGAACGCGAATTGCCCGGCGAGCAGCGCCGGCTGCAACCCGTCGACCAAGGAGTGCAACTTCGCCTGCAGCGCGGCCAGCGCCTGCCTCGCGGGCTGCTGCGCCCTCCCCTCCGGCCAGAGCTCGGGCAGCTGCGCGGCGGGCGCCGCCGACGCGGCCTGCGGGCAGGGCGCGGTCTGCTCCGATTGCCGCTCGAGCGCGCGCGGCCTCGTCTGCCTCGCGACCCAGAAGGTCTGCGGCTGCAACAGCGCCACCGACTGCCCGGCCGGCAGCGCCTGCAACCTCGTGAGCCACGCCTGCGAGAGCGCCTGTGGGGACGGGGGCCACTCTGCTTGCAGCGGCGGCTGCTGCTCGCACGGGACCTGCTCGGCGGGCACCGCGGCCGACGTCTGCGGCACCTCGGGAGCCGCCTGCGCGACCTGCACCGCCAGCAGCCTAGGGCACCAGTGCCTCTCCACCGGAACCTGCGGCTGCTCGTCCGCCGGCGACTGCCCGGCGCACACCGCGTGCAACACGGCCACCCACGCCTGTGAGGCCGCCTGCGGAGGCGGGGATCACACCGCGTGCAACGGCGGTTGCTGCTCGAGCGGGGCGTGCGTCGCCGGGACGCAGAACGCGGCCTGCGGCGCCCAGGGCGCGAGCTGCTCCGCGTGCGCGGGCGGGGCGCCGACCTGCGCCGGAGGCGCTTGCGTCGACACCTGCGGCAGCGTCGGGAACGGCACCTGCTCCGGCGGAACCTGCTGCAGCTTAGCGACGCACCGGTGCGCGGCCGGCAGCGCCTCGGCGACGTGTGGCTTCAGCGGAGCCTGCGCCGATTGCACGAGCACCAGCAACGGCCACCATTGCGAGACGGGCAACGCCGCGGGCCCCTGGTTCTGCGGCTGTGACGCGCCGGGCGATTGCCCCGCCTCGAATGCGACGGCGGGGACCGGCGGCCTCGCCTGCGACGTCGTCGCTCACAGCTGCACCACCACCTGCGGCATCGCCGGCATCACCACGCCGTGCAACGGCGGCTGCTGCCAGGTCGCCAAAGGCGCGGGCGTGTGCCGGGCGGGGACGGCGACCGCCGCGTGCGGCTCGAGCGGCGGCCTGTGCAGCAGCTGCACCGTGACGTGCATTAACGCCGCGAGCTGTACCGCGGGAGCCTGCAGCTGTTGCCTGCCCGCGGCGAGCAACTGCACCTCGGACGCGGACTGCTGCAATGGCACCTGCCTCCCCACTGGCAACTGCAATTAGCCTCATCGACGAAAGCTTCGCGAGGTGACCGCCCCAGGCCGGCGCTAAGTCATCGCTCCGAAATATCTGCTCCATCCCAACGTCCGATCCATCCCGGTTGGCGTCGTTGCTCGTCGGTGACATGCCCTCTGGCATGCGCCCTCCTCGCGCCTCGCCATCCTTTGCGCCTCGGACCTTGAGATAGGGAGCATCTATTTCTGCGCGATTCCTAAAGGCCGTCACACGTGGTTGCGCAGCATCAGCTCCGCCGGATAGGGCGAGAGAAAGACCTGGCGCGCCAGATACGGCACCCGATGCTTCCTCACGTAATGCTTGAGAAGCGTCAGCGGGACGATCAGCGGGACCTGCAGCCGCCGATAGTCCTCGACGGTCTCCAAGACCTCGGCCTTCTCGTCGCCGGTGAGGTGCTCCTTCAGGAACCCGAGCATGTGCATGAGGACGTCGGTGACCTTCTTCGGCGTAGCGCGCTGGGCGAGGGCCTCCATGAAGCCCTGCTCGTAGGCGGCAAAGAGCTCCTCGACGCGGCGCCGCTTGGCCTCGGCCACCAGCCGCCCCAAGCTCGCGTAGCCCGCGCGGCCGTGCGCCAGGAGCAGGTACTTGTGGTCCGCGTGGAACTCCACGAGCCGGCCGCGCGCGAGTCCGCCGCCGACCAGGTCGAGCCACCGCCGCCGGCAGAACACCCGCTCGATGAACGCCTCGCGCAGCCCCGGGTCGCACAGCCGGCCCTCCTCCTCCACGGGTACCCGCGGGAACCGGCGCATGAACGCGGCGGTGAAGAGCCCCGCACCTTCGCGCGCAGCCCCGCCGCCCTCCCCGTACACCTTCACCCGCGCCATGCCCGAGCTCGGCGAGCCCTTCTTGCAGACGTAGCCGCACAGCTCGAGAGGCTCGAGCCTCTCGAGCTCGCCCCGGATGAAGCGCTCCATGGCCCGGGTCAGGTCCTCGCCAGTGCGGCTCATCAGGCGGGGCGCCTTCGGGTCTCCCACCAGGTGCATCGAGGGGCGCGGGGTGGGCATGCCGCAGTCGGACTCCGGGCACACGCGGCGCCACTCCACGAAACGCCCCAGCGTCTCGACCAGGAACGGGTCGTACTTGTGCTGGCCGTCGTAGCGGACCTTCTCTCCCAGCAGGCACGCGCTCAGCAGCAGCAGAGGCCGGCCGGGGAGTGCCTCGGTCTTCGAGCCTGCCGTCGGCGCCGGCGCCGGGTCGGAGTCGCTCTCGGCCGGTAGGCGGGCAGGCTTGGGCCGATCAGGCACCAGAAAGTCCTCGAGGGGGAGTCGGACCGCGGCAACCCGAAAACTTTGCGCGCTCGCCAGCTCGGGCGCAACGGCCGCAAGGCCCTCGCTCGGCGGAGCGGTCGAGCGCGCCGCGGCGAGCCGTCGCTATCGTTGAGCGCGCGAGGCAAAGGTCTCGCCCGGCCCCAGGAGGTTCCCCGCGATGAGCGAGCCGTCGATTCCGCGCGGGGCCGCGACGTTCGTCTTCGGCGGCTCGGGCTTCGTGGGGCGGCGGCTGTGCGCCGAGCTCGCGCGGCGTGGCGCGCCGGTCGTCGCCTCGAGCCGCCGGGCGCACGCCGCGCAGGATGGCATTCGGTGGGTGGTCGCCTCGCTCGAGGACGAAGCGTCGCTCGCCCGCGGGATGGCCGGGTGCGAGGCGGCCTTCTTCCTGGTGCACGGCCTCGAGCGCGGCGCGGGTTATGGCGAGCGCGAGCGGCGCGGGGCGCAGGCGTTCGGGCGCGCTGCCGCCGACGCCGGAGTGCGGCGCGTCGTCTACCTGGGCGGCCTGGCTCCATCGGGGCCCGCGTCCGAGCACCTGCAGAGCCGCCTGGAAGTCGGTGCGCGCCTGCGCGCGGGCCCGGCCCCGTGCGTCGAGCTGCGCGCATCGATGCTCATCGGCGCCGGGAGCGCGTCGTTCGTCGTGGCCCGCGACCTCGCCGTGCGCCTGCCGGTGATGATTACCCCGCGCTGGCTCGCCTCGCGGACCAATCCGCTCGCAGTGGAAGACGCGGTCGCGGCGCTGATCGCGGCGCTCGATCCCCAGGTGCCCGCGCCGTCCTGCCTGGACCTCCCCGGTCCCGAGCGCGTGACCGTGCTCCAGCTCATGCAGCGCATCGCCCGCGCGCGCGGCGAGCCGCCGCGCTCTTTCCCGGTGCCGGTCCTCACGCCGCGGCTCTCGGCGTACTGGCTCCGCCTGGTCACGCGGGCCAACTACTCCATCGCGCGGGAGCTGGTGCTGGGGCTCACCGGGGACGTCATCGCCCGGGACCGCAGCGCCTGGCAGGTCCTCCAGCATCCGGACCTGGTGCCCTTGGACGAGGCCATCGCCCGGGCCCTGGCGGACGAAGAGGCGGCGCTGTCCCTCAAGGCGCGGGCCGCGGAGGCCCTGATCCACGCGGGCGCCCGGGCCGGCCACAGAATCGGCCGCTCGCTTTCGATCGGCTCGGCGACCCAGCGATCTTAGGAATCGCGCAGAAATAGATGCTCCAGAATCTCAACGTCCGAGGCGCAAAGGATGGCGAGGCGCGAGGAGGGCGCATGCCAGAGGGCATGTAACCGACGAGCAACGACGCCAGCCGGGATGGATCGGACGTTGAGATGGAGCAGATATTTCGGAGCGATGACTTAGCCGGCGGATCTCGACCGAGCCGCGCGGGGACCGCTCCGTCGCCGGGAATGTTCCGGGGGCCTCGGGCGCTGTATCCTGGCGAGCGTTCTCGCCTCCAGGCCGAGGAGCCGGGAGGCCGGCCGCTCCGACAGGTCGCGCGGGGCGCGGCTTGGAAGGAATGAGAGGCTCGCCGTGAAGTCCAAGATCACCGCCGGTTATTTGCTGCTCGCCACCTTGGGCGCGCCGCTGTCGAGCGCCTGTTTCGTCCCTTACGGGCGCCATTATTACTATCCTGCGGTCTATTCCCCGTGGGCGGGCGCGGCCATCGTGGGGGCCGCCGTCGTCGGCGCTGCGGCCATGGCGGCCGCCGAGGATGCCGCGCGCTATCGCGCCGAGAATTGCCAATCGCGCACCTGGTACGGCGGGCGCTGGGTCTATTACTGCGGCGACCGCTGGGCGTATTACGAGGGGCGGAGCTTGGTACTCCTACCCTCCCTCGCCGCCCCCGGCCGCGGCGCCGCCGCCGCAGGCCTACCCCGCCCCGAGCGCTCCGCCTCCGGCCGCGGGGCCCGCGCCTTCCGCAGCGCCGCCGCCCCCGCCCGATTCTCCGCCGCCGCCGCCCCAGCTATGAGGCGCAGGCCGGCCCTCAGCTCTTCTCGACCTTGATGTGGCCCGCCTGCTTCAGCCATTCGAGCGTCGGCGCCAGCGCCTCCGCGGCGGGGCGGAAGCTCACTCCGAGCTCCTCGGTCGCCTTTCGATTGCTCATGTACCAATACCGCACGGCATAGGGGATGACGCTGGCATTGAAAGGCAGCGGAATATGCAGCGCGGTGGCGGCGCTGGTCATCGCGCTGATGACCGGCGTGGGCAGCGCCCACACCGGCCGGCTCAACCCGAGCAGCCGCAGGGTCAGCTTGGCGAGCTCGGGGATGGTCAGGTTCTCCCCGGTGAGGATGTAGCGCTCGCCCGCGCGGCCGCGCTCGAGGGCTCGGACGATGCCCAGGGCGACGTCGTCGACGTACACGACGGTCGCGCCGCCTCGGGTGACGAGCACCGGGTTGCTCTTGGCGAAGTCGACCAGGTTCCCGGCGGTGATGAAGCCCTTGTCATTGGGCCCGTAGACCTCGCCGGGGTTCACGGTGACCACCGGCTGTCCCTCGGCCGCGGCCTGTCTGCACAAGAGCTCGGCGGCGTGCTTGCTGTGGGCGTAGCGCAGGCGCGGATCGGTCAGGTTGAACTCAGAGGTCTCGTCGAAGACCACCGGCTCGCTCGACGCCGCGATGGCGGTGATGCTCGAGCAGAAGACGAGCTTCGCGCCCGCCTCGCGCGCTGCGGCCAGGACGTTGGCGGTCCCCTCCTGCACCACCGCCTCGAGCAGGGGCGAGTTGATGTCGTTCCAGGATGAGGGGCTCGCCAGGTGGACGACGCCGTCACAGCCGGCGAACGCCGCTCGCATCGAGCCCGCGTCGCGGACGTCGCCGGGGCAGCGCTCGTAGGCAAGCCCCTCCAGGCGCTGGACGTCGCTCTTCTCGCGCAAAGCGCAGCGCACCGAATGCCCCGCCGCGATGAGCTGCCGCACCGCGACCGAGCCGATGAAGCCGTTTCCGCCTGTCACGCACACCTTCATGGCTTTGTTGTCTCCAGGAGCCGCCGAGGTGGCGCCAATCTGCGCGCATTCGCAGAGCGGGCGCAAGCGACTTGGCGAAGGGCGCTACAGCGGCCGGAACGGCGCCAGCGCCATCAGCACGGGGATGACGCGGCCCTCGGTGATGAGCTCCATGTGCCCGTACTGAGACCGTAGGTAGACCACCCGCGCCTCGCGCTCGCGCCGCTTGAAGTCCATGCCGCGCTCCGGGATGGCGTCGCGCACCAGGGCGTCGCCGAAGTTGGCGACCAGGAACTGCTCGGTTCGCTCGGCGGTCTCGAAGCCCACGACCACCATCCGCCGCCGCCGGCCGCCGGAGTCGCCTTGGAGCCAGGCCGCGAAGTCCTGGTCGTTCCAGTAGAAGCCATCGATGAGGATGACCTCCTCGAGGCGCGGCGCCTCCAGCCAGGTCGCGATGGTGCGGAAGGCGCCGCTGTGCCCCATGGCGACCACGGGCCCGGCCGGCAGGACCAGCTCGTCGCAGTGGGCGCGCACGGCCGCGAGCAGCTTGCGCGGGTCGTCCCAGCGGACGCGATCGGCCCCGCCTACGGGCGCCTCGGGCACGACGAACATCGCGTTGCGCCGGCTCGCCCGGAACTGCTCGGGCAGGTTATGGATCTGCCACGACTCATCAGCGTCGGTGTAGTAGCCGTGGACGTAGACGAGCACGCCCGCGCTGCGCGGGTCGTAGCCCTGCGGAGTCCAGACATGGACCGCCCCTGCCCGCTCGACGCTGAAGCGCCAGTGGTTGCCGCCGGCGAGCCTCTCGGGCTGGGTGCGCTCGGGGACGGCCGCGGGCGGCACCTCGCCCGCGGCTGGCGCGACGCCGAGAGCCAACGCCAATGCAGCCGCGGCGATCACGCGCGGTCCCCCGCGCGCTTCCACTCTGCAAAGGCTCGCCGGCACTGGCTCGCCGCCTCGCCAGAGGCCTCGAGGGCGAGGACGTGATGCACTCGAGTCAAGGTTTCCGCCGAGCTGGGGTTCCCGCAGAACTTTCAACCATCGACCATCGACTGTCGACGCGAGGCTGCGTCGCTCCCTCTCCATCATGCCTTGTCGGTCTGAGGCGCAGCCTCGCTACAGCTTCGCCTTCGGGGGCTCGCCCTTGCGCAACAGGAACAGGTGCCATTTGCCACTCGCGTCGGGATAGCCGTAGCGGAACGGGAGCGCGCGCGCCGGCTGCGACTTCCAAACCTTACGCAGGTCGGCGTTGTTCTCCTTGTCCTCATCGGTCCCCAGGAACGAGCCGGTGAAGGTGCCGTAGGTCTCGTAGGTGAAGCCGGTCCCCTCGACGAAGTGGGGCGGGATGCCCGTGGAGTCGGAGATCATGAACTCCATGTGGTCGAGCAGGTACTTGCGCACCAGGCTGAAGTCCTTGCGCCAGAGCACGTAGCTGGCGGCCTTGGTCATCGCCGCGATGCGGCCCTTGGACGCGAGGTACTTGAGAATGGCGCCGTCTTTCTTGAGCCCGCGGTCGCCGAGGTCGGCCGCGAAGTGGCGGTGAACGCGGAGCGGGCCGCCGCCCTTGGGGCGGAAGGTCAGCTCGGCGTTCGTGAAGGCGACCGAGAGGTCGGGCGACTCCCAGGTCCCGCGCAGCGTCTTGGCCAGGGTCTTCTCCTGCGCCGCCACCTCCTCGAGCGACAGGTAGTGCAGCGAGCCGTCGGGGTTGAGCGTGAAGTAGCGCAGCGAGACCGGCTCGAACCCGTGCACCGCCAGGCCGACCAGGAAGAACGCGAGCTGCCCGGGAACTTCCCCGCGCTGCAGGTTCTGCATGTTCTCGGTGGTCGAATTGTCGGCCATGAGCAGGCCCCACACCGAGCGCCGGAAGGCGGAGAGGCTGTCGCTCAGGCGCTTGGAGTCGATCTTGTCGAGGCGGCGCGGGTCGCCCGCGTGCTCGAGGGAGAGCGTGGTGATGTCGGAGGCGTCCGGGTACGTGGTCAGCGCGGAGATGAGGTCGCCGCCGCCGAACGGGTAAACAACCGTGGAGGGCAGGCCTTCGGGCCGAAGCTTGGCGATGAAGGGCTTGGCTTCGCCGACGTATTTCGCGCGGTAGATCTGGAGCTTCGGCAGAAGCGCCTTGCAGTGCGCCTCGACGACCTTGGCGTCCACGCCCTCGGGCAGGGCCTCGTCGCTCCCGCAGGCGACCGCGCGGTAGAGCAGCCGGACCTGGGCGGCGAAGTCGTGGCCTCCGGGCGCGGCGGCGGCGGGCGCCTCGGGATGGGCGGCGCCCTCGGCGGCGCGAGCGGCGCCGGCGGCGAGGAGCGCGACCGCGGCGAGCGCGGCGAGGCAGAAAGGTGCTCTTCTGTTCATCGGGATGGTCCGTTTCCTTCGTGGCGCCGGCCCCATTTGCGGGGCCCGCTCGAGACGGGCGCGAGTCTATGACGCTCGAGGGCTCCCGGCCATTCTTTGCGCCACGTCGCTCGCCCTTCGAGCGCGAGAGCGCCGAGGACTCTCGCTCGGCGCTCCATCCCGGGGGCGAGCCGGCGAGGGCCCGCTCAAGCCTTAGGAATCGCGCAGAAATAGATGCTCCAGATCTCAACGTCCGAGGCGCCCGGATGGCGAGGCGCGAGGAGGGCGCATGCCAGAGGGCATGTAACCGACGAGCAACGACGCCAGCCGGGATGGATCGGACGTTGAGATGGAGCAGATATTGCGGAGCGATGACTTAGGAGGCGGCGGCCCGCATCGGCTCCTCGCAGAACAGGGGCGAGGAGATGAGGAAGTCCGCCGTGCGTCGGTTGCAGGCGGTGGGCACGTCGTGCAGGACGGCGAGGCGCAAGAGCGCCTTCACGTCCACGTCGTGCGGCTGTGGCGTGAGCGGGTCCCACATGAAGATGAGCGCGTCCACGCGGCTCTCGGCGATCATGGCGCCGACCTGGGCGTCGCCGCCCGCGGGGCCGTGCATCAAGAGGTTGATCGCGAGCCCGACCGAGGTGTTGACCTCGTCACCGGTCGAGCGTGTCGCGAAGAGCTCCATGGACGAGAGCGTGCCGCGGTTGTAGCGCGCCCACTCCAGCAGGTCGCGCTTCTTCGAGTCGTGGGCGATCAGCACGATTCGCTTCATCAAGGGTCCCCCCCTTTCCCGAGACGCCGGCGGCGCGCTCGGTCGCTCCTCTCTTCTGAAAATCTTGCTCCCTTTCCGAAAGCGGCACGTCCGCGGCGCGCGTGAATTAGCGCGCGGCGCCGCGGATCATCAACCCCCGCGCCTGCCTGGCTTGCGGGGGCCGGCGCCTGTCGAGGGGGCCTGGCGCTCGGGGTCCGGAATGCAGGTGATGCTCAGGGAGCTGCAGCCGCGCGCGGCGCCTCGCTGCGGGACGCGACGATCTCCGCGTCGAGCAAGCTCGCCACGTGGCCGATGCGCTCGTGGAAGCGCTCGAGCTCTTCCTTGGGGAGCGGGTCGGCGCGCGGGAATCGTTGGGTGAGGGGGTTGATATACCCGCCGCCGCGCTTCATGGCGAAGTGCAGGTGCGGCCCGGTCGACATCCCGGTGGTGCCGGAGTAGGCGATGACCTGTTTCTGATGCACGCGCGCGCCGACGTGGATGCCCTCGGCGAAGCGCGACAGGTGGAGGTACCCCGTCTCGAACCCGTTGATGTGGCGCAGGAAGACGTAGTTGCCGCCGCCCGGATCGCCGTGCACCACCTGCGTCACCGTCCCGTCCGCCACGGCCCAGACCGGCGTGCCGAGCTCGGCGGCGTAGTCCACCCCGAGGTGGTTCTGCTGAAAGCCCGAGAGCGGGTTGACGCGACCGCCGAACCCGGAGGTGATGTGCACGTACTTGAGAGGGCTCTTGAGGAAGGACTTCTTGGCGCTGGTGCCCTTCTCGTCGAAGTAGGTGGGCGTTCCGCCTTCGGGCGTGTAGCGCAGCAAGCGCTTTGAGCCGACCTGGCTGCCTTCGTAGCGCGCGCCGAGGATCTCCCCGTAGCGCAAAAGCCGCCCCTGGGCGAACTCCTTCTCCACCACCACCCTCACGCGGTCGCCTTTGCGCACGTCGCGGTAGAAGTCCACGTCCCAGGCGAAGACGTCCGCGAGCTCTACGGCGAGCGAGCTGTCCTCGCCGGCCTCGGCCATGGCCTCGTAGAGCGAGCTGCCCACCGCGAGGTCGACGGTGAGGACCTTCTTCTCGACCTCCACGGGTTTCTTGATCCCGACCAGCTTCTCGCCGTCGCGGGAGACGAGCCACTCGTCCACTGGCGAGGACCGGACCTCGACCGACTCGACGCGGCCCTCGACCTGCGCGACGCGCACCTGGTCGCCCACGCGCGACTTGCGGAAGTCGAAGACGCCCTTGAGCGCGCCGATGACCTGCGAGACCTGCTCCGCCGCGAGGCCGAGCTCGGAGAGGGCCGCGGCGAGGGTCTTGTTCTTGGCCACGCGCCCGACGCGGATGTCGAAGGTCTTGGGCGGAGCGGGAGCGGGCGTCGGCGCCACCGCCTCAGCGACGGCGGCAGGTGGAGGCAGCGCGAGAGGCGGCGCGGCAGGCGCGGAAGCAGGTCGGTCACAGGCGACGCCGAGCGCGCACATCCCTGCAAGAAAGAGCTTTCGGAGGTCCATTGTGCTCGAGGTTACCGGCCCTCGAGACATTGGTCAAAAACGAAAACATCGCACCCACTCGCACACCGAGTCTGTTGATCCCACCGGCCTCACCCCCCGACCCCCTCCCCGCTCGCGGGGAGGGGGAGAAGGCGTTGGGAGAAATCATTCGAGAGGCGAGGCGGACTGGGCACGCCCCTGGTACGAGAGCCGGTCCTCAAACCCAACCCCCTCCCCGCGAGCAGCCGCAGCGGGGAGCGGGCGAAGGCGTTGGGAGAAATCATTCGAGAGGCGAGGCGAACTGGGCGCGCCCCTGGTACGAGAGCCGGTCCTCAAACCCAACCCCCTCCCCGCAAGCGGGGAGGGGGCGAAGGGGGTGAGGCGCTAGAGGTCGACCTTTTTCTCGCTGTGGTCTTTGCCGTCGAACCGCAGCATGACGGCCTTGCCCTCGACCTTGGTGACGAGATTGACGGGCCGCTTCCACATCGTCTGCAGATTTCGCAGGGTGTCCCGCGCGTAATCCATCTTGAGGTCGGTGCCGTCGTGCTTGTGGGCGAGGCAGATTTCGGCGCGGTTTTCGAAATTGCCTTCGACGACCTCGATGATGGGCTGGCCGAAGTTGGTGAGCTGGTGGAGCAGCTTGTCCTTGACCTGCTTAAACTCGCGGCTGGCGATCTCCCAGGCGTTGCGCTTCTCGTTGAAGCCGTAGGTGAAGAGTCTCTGCTCGATGGCGAATTCCGCGGTCAGGAACTCGTCGATGAAGGTGACGTCGTTGTAGTGCCGTCGCACCTCGAAGATCTTCTGGCGGCCCAGGCCGAGCTTGCGGTCCCACGCCCGGCGGTCGCGCAGGTCGTCGCAGTCGTCGTACTCCTTGCCGAAGCGCCCCTTGTTCCAGCGGTCCTCGATGTGCCGAAACAGCTCGATGCCGAGCTTGTACGGGTTCACCGACCCGGGCCGCGTGCCCAGCGTGCCCGAGTGGTGGTCGGCGTAGTCGATGACCTCGGAGTCCTTCAGGGCCCGCTGGGTCATGATGGTGGAGTGCCAGTAGCTGGCCCAGCCTTCGTTCATGATCTTGGTCTGGCCCTGGGGCGCGAAGTAGTAGGACTCCTCGCGGACGATGGCGAGCAGGTCGAACTCCCAGCGCTCGAGGGGCGCGTGCTCCAGGAGGAACAGGAGCACGTCGCGCTCGGGCCGCTCCGGGAAGCGCTTCTTCCTCTGCTTCTCGTCCTCGAGCTTCTTGCGCTGCTGCTCCAGGTATTCCGTCGGATTGACGTATCCGCGCATGTACTCGCGGTCGACCTTGAAGCCGGTGACCTTCTGGATCTCCTCGTCTTCGTCGGGCTCGCGGCTGGGCCGTCGGGCAAAGAACGACGAGTGGTAGTCGATGAGGTTCTCGAGCGAGAGCGCCCGGTCGATGAAATCCTCGACCTTGTCCAGCCCGATGCGGTCGATCCAGCGGCGCACGCGGGTGGCGTGGTTCGCCATCTCGTCCATCATCTTGCGGTTGGTCTTCTCGAAGGAGAAGTTGTTCTTGAAGAAGTCGCAGTGGCCGTACACGTGGGCCATGACGATCTTCTGGTCGACCTCGGCATTGGACTCGAGGAGGTAGGCGTAGCAAGGGTCGTTGTTGATGACCATCTCGTATATTTTGGAGAGGCCGTATTCGTACCCCTTCGCGAGCTGCTCGTACTCCATGCCGAACCGCCAGTGGGGGTAGCGGTTGGGGAAGCCGCCGTAGCTCGCCACCATGTTGAGCTCGTCGTAGTTCAAGACCTCGAAAATGGTCTCGAAGAAGTCGAGCCCGTACTCGCGGGCGTAGCCCTCGATCTCCTGTTTCAAGTCGTAGAGGCGGGCGGTCAGCGACACAGGTGTCTCCTTCGAGCGGCCGCGATGAGCTTTCGGCTTGGATGCGCCGCGAGCCCTTTGCGCTCCGCCCTCATTTGCCCTTGCCCAGGAAATCGCGGATGGACTGGTAGATGGCGTCCTTGTCGGCGATCTCCCGAAAGGGCGACGTTCTCCGCACCGCCAAAGGTCTCGCGCAGGTCCTTGATGAACTGCCCCGAGCCATAGGGGCTCTCCACCTGCCCGTAGCAGAACAGGTTGGAGGCCGGGAGCACGTCGTTCTTGAGGATCTCGACGCAGAGGCGCGTGTCGTCGGCCGACCAGTTGTCGCCGTCGGAAAAGTGGAAGGGGTAGATGTTCCAAGACGACGGGGGGTAATCCGCCTTGAGGATGTCGCGGGCGAGCTTGTAGGCGCTGGAGATCATGGTGCCGCCCGACTCGCGGGTGTGGAAGAAGGTCTCCCGGTCCACCTCGCGCGCCACCGCGTCGTGGATGATGTAGCGGCACTCGATGCCCTTGTACTGGCTGCGCAGCCAGGTGTCGATCCAGAAGCTCTCGACGCGGACGACCTCCTTCTGCTCGTCGCCCATCGAGCCCGACACGTCCATCATGTAAATGATGACCGCGTTGGACTCGGGCAGGTTCTCGAGCTTCCAGGAGCGATAGCGCCGGTCCTGCCGCGTGGGCACGATGATGGGGCGCTCTGGGTTGTAGGTGCCGCTGGCGATCTGCCGGCGCAGCGCCTGCTTGTAGGTCCGGCGGAAGTGGCGCAGGGACTCCGGCCCGGTGGTGTTGATGCCGTTGTAGCGAATGCGGGTGGTGAAGATGCGCTCCTTGCCCTTGGGCTTGATGCGCGGCAAGGCGAGCTCTTCGCCCAAGATCTCCGCAAGCTCCTCGAGCGAGACGTCGACCTCGAGCTGGTGCTCGCCCTCCCCCTCGCCGGCCTGACCGGGGCCGGGCTGCACGTTGCCCGGCGCGAGCACCGTGCCGACGTCGCCCTCGCCCTGCCCCACACCGCCCTGCTGCTTGTGGCCGAAGCGAAAGTGGGGAATGTCGATGGTGGGCACGGGAATGGTGATCAGGTCCTTGCCCTTCTTCCCGATCATCTCCCCCTTCTGCAGGTACTTGCGCAGGTTATTCTTGATGCGACCGCGCACGATCTGCTTGAAGCGGTTGTGGTCCTGCTTGATCTTGAGCGCCATTCGAAGCCTCGGACCTTCGACCTTCAGAGCGTGAGCACGACGCCGCTCTGCGACCTCTTCTTTGTAGTATCGCCAAACTGGAGGCGTGGGGGAAACGGGGGGCCGGATTGCGAGAGAGGACTCCCCCCGAACCAGTGTGGGGAGCGTGGGGGTTCTCGGGAAGAGGGGCTGTCGGCTAGGTCGAGGGGGCGTCGGATGAGACGCATGCCTGGTTGGGGGAGATGCCGGCGAGCATCCAGAGGGCTGGAAGCTCGAGGTCCTCTCGGTCGCCCGAGGCGCTTCGGCGCGAGCCTCTCCCCGGCGGCTTGGACCGACGTCCTCCAAGGTCCTCGAGCTCGATCGCTAGGCGAGCCCAAACTCGAACCATGAGGTGGTCAAAATAAGCCTGTCCAGGTAACCAATGACATCCTCCCGATTGACCGACTCAAGGCCAGAGCATCGAAAGGTCGCCTGCGAGTGCGCTCGCACGGAAATGGCAGCTCCCGCGGTAGGCCATTCATCATTCTGCTTTTCGCCGCGCCGGAGCACGCCGCCTGCGACACACGGTCGGGTGTAAACTGGAGCGGGAGAATGCACGGCCACAAATCGTCGGAACCGGAGGCGCGATGTCTACCGAGGGCATGCGGTACTTCCAGACGCTGGATGATGAAGAGCTGACGGCGGTGCTGCTGGCGTGGCGAGCAGACCGGCCGGGCCTGGGCACGCTCGCCCTGCTTCCCGAAGCGGAGCACGACGGAATGGCGCGGGTGCAGTCCCTGTGCGCCGCCCAGGGCGTGCCGGTTGCGGGTGCCGTCTTCCCCGCGCTGATCGAGCACGAGCGGTTCGCCACGTCCGGCGCCTGGTTGCTCCGCCTCGACGAGATGCCGTTCGCGGCACTCTACCCTGGGCTCGGGAGCGATTCCCGCGCGCTGGCGGCCGCGGCCGACGCGCTGGCGCGGGACCTCGCTCCCCACCTCGGCTCGGTGCGCGATGCCACGCTGCTCCTGCTCTTCGATGCGATGTTCCCATCGGTGGGCTCGCTGCTGGACGAGATCTACCTGCGACTCGCGAACCGCGTGCACTACATGGGAGCGAACGCGGGGAGCGAGACCTTCAAGCCCATCCCTTGCTTGTTCGACGGCGCGCGCACGGCGCAGGGCGGGTTCCTGGCCGTGCTCCTCTCGCCGCACCGGGGCGCTGTCCTGGATCACGGTTACCCCGTGCCGGAGAGAATGATCACCGCCACCTCGACCGAGGGGAATCGAATCCTCCAGATCGACTGGCGCCCGGCCTTCGAGGTGTACCAGGAGCTCTGCAAGGCGCAGTACGGCGTCCAGATCGACCGCGAGAGCTTCTACCGCTACGGCGTGCACTTCCCGTTCGGCATCGTGCGCGCCAACGGCGTGGTCCTGGTTCGCATCCCCGTGGCGCTGGAGGAAGACGGCTCCCTGTTCTGCGTCGGGGAGGTCCCCGCCAACTCGGTCCTGGCGCTGCTCCAGGCGCCCGCGGTCGACTCGGTCCAGACGCTCGAGACGGTGGTAGGCGGGCTGGCGGCGCTGGCGCCGCTGGATGCGTCGGAGCTCCTCCTCTTCTACTGCGCAGGCCGGCGACTTCACCTGGGCCTCGAGGCCGCTTCGCTCGAGCTGCGGGAAGCGGCGCGCCGCTCCCGCGCACGGATGGCCGGCGCGCTCTCTCTGGGCGAGATAGGCGGCACCACGCGCTGGGACTACCCACTCTTCCACAACGCGACCCTGGTTGCGAGCCACTGGGGCGGTGCGTGAATCGAGAGCACATCATGGCGGTGCTGTACGACCTAGCCATGATCATCGGCGGCGAGGTCCAGCTGCGGCCGCTCCTGACGAAATCACTGCAGCGAATTCTGTATCACACGTCCTTCCCGGTTGGGCTCGTGTTCCTCGAGCCCCCTCGGCCGGCTGCCGGAGGCGGGGTCGAAGCCCGCCTGGAGCTCGTCATCGGTGATTACGAGCTGGCCGCCCTGGCCGGCCACACCGTGCCGCTCTCGCCCGGCCTTCTGGAAGGCAAGGCGGAGCTGCGCATGGACCGGGAGCTGCTCGCCAAGCTCCCTCACGCCTCGCGCAGCTACGGTGCTTTCCTGCGCCTGCCGCTCGAAAACCAGGGGGTCGTCATCCTGCTCGCGCCCGAGCCGCCGCACTCCGACCTTCCCCTGGAGCACGTGTTCCAACCGGTGATGGCGAATCTCGCGCGCGCCATCCTCATGTGCCGTCGTCACGAGGCGTACGAGATAGAGCTGCGGCAGGCGCAGAACCTCGAGGCCATCGGACGGCTCGCTGCCGGCATCGCCCACGAGATCAACACCCCAATCCAGTTCATCGCCGACAGCACCCAGTTCCTCGGCGAATCCGTCGAAGCCCTATTCCGCATCGTCGACGCATACGCCGCGGCCGTGCCCCCGGACGCGCGCGAGGCGCTGCGCGCGCTCGAGGAAGAAGCGGACTTCGCGTTCCTGCGGGAGCAGCTTCCGAAATCGATCGAGCGGACGCTGGCCGGCGTCGACCGCGTCGCGGCAATCGTGCGCGGCATGAAGGAGTTCGCTCACCCCGATGGCGGCCAGATCTGCGCGACGGACCTCAACCGAAGCATCGGCGTCGCGCTCGAGGTCGCTCGCCACGAATACAAGCACCTCGCGGACGTCGAGACGGAGCTGGCCCAGCTCCCGCTCATCCATTGCCACCCTGGCGAGGTGAACCAGGTCCTCCTCAACTTGCTGGTGAACGCCGCGCACGCCATCGCCGATTGGAACAAGGGCTCTGCGCGGCGCGGCACGATCCGGGTCTCGACGCGGCTCGAAAAAGACCACGTGGTCATCTCCATCGCAGACACGGGCACAGGCATCCCGGTCGAGGTGCGCGACAAGGTCTTCAACCCGTTCTTCACGACCAAGGAGGTCGGTCGCGGCACGGGCCAGGGGCTTGCAATCTCCCGCGGCATCGTGAAGAAGCACCGCGGTACGCTCTGGTTCGAGACCGAGGTCGGACGGGGCACGACGTTCTACGTGCGGATCCCCATCATCGACCCTGGCCCGCAGACCACGCCGCCGTAGCTCGTCCGCATACTCCGTCTTTGACTGGATCAGACCGAGCTCGTCAGGAGCTCGACGAGCTCGGTCCGGCACTGCCCAAGGCTCCCGCGCTGGTCGCCCTTTAGTTGGTCTTGGTCAAAAGGCCCAGCTTCCACGGCAACGTATTGTAATTACCCCCGGTCGCCGGATCCTTGCCTTGGTAGAGGTACTTGAGATTGCACGTGTCGATCTCCAGCTTCTCGTCGTTGCCGGAGCGCAGCATCTCGCCGTGGCTGATGTCTTGTGTCCAGGCGCTCCCGCTGAAACTGACGTTCGCCGCCGAGGCGAACGGGCTCGAGTACTCTGCCTGGAGCGGGGTCCAAGCGCCGTCGAGCGCCGAGGCCGTCCACGAGCGGAAATAGCGCTTCCAGCCCGACGCGGAATCGTACGACTCGACGAGCAGCAGGTACTTTCCGGTGCCCTTCATGCTGTAGACGTTGCATGCCTCGAACAGGCGGCCGGCGGGCGAGTCCGACATCACGATCACCGGCTGACTGAAGCCGTTCGGAAAATTCGCGAGCGTGGTCTGTCCACGGTAGAGGTGCCCGTTATCGTCCGAGAAGAATAGGTAGCAGCTCTGGGTGTCGCAGATGGTCCAGAAGTCGATCATCCCTCCGCCGCCTTTGTTCTGTGCGACGATCGGCGGCTCGGATGAGTAGAACGACTTCGGGCTACTCCAGCCGGACGGATGGGTCACGTCGCTGTTGGTCGAGTAAACATTCCCCCACTCATAGACCATGTACCACAGCTTTTGGAACGTGAAATAGAACACCTGAGGCGCGGCGTGGCCATTGCCGAATGGCATCGGCGACTTCGGGGCAGCGCCGGCCTGGTTCCAGTCCGAGAAGCTCAAGGATTGGATGGTGTCGTTACCACTGGCATCCGTGACGCTGGCGAAGATGTGCCAAAGGTTATCGAAGAACACGACCGAGGGATCCTTGATGCTCGTCGACCCGCTGGAAGGAGCGATGATCGGGCCGGTCGACGACCACGTGAAGCGAGTGGGTACACCGCAGCTGGCGGCGCTGGTGTCGAAGGAGGCCGTGACCGTCTGGGCCGCGCTCAGGGCGACGGTGCAGGCCCCCGTCCCGCTGCAGGCGCCGCTCCAGCCGGCAAAGGTCGAGCCGCTGGCCGCGGTGGCCGTCAGGCTGACGCGGGTGCCGCCGGCGTAGCTCGCGATGCAGGTCGAGCCGCAGCTGACCCCCGCCGGGCTGGAGGTGACGGTTCCGCTGCCGGTGCCGGACTTCTTCACGGTGAGGCTGTCCATGGTCGCGCCACTACCGCCGACGACCGCGATGCCGGAGATCTTCGTGTCGCTGATGTCGGCGAGCCGCTTCCTTGCGCCTCGCTCGTCCTCGGCTACCATTCGGCCCATGGACAAGCGCGCTCTCATTCAGCAGCTCAGCGACCGCCTCAGGGCGACCGCGAAAATGGCCCGCCGCGCCTCGCAGGACGCCGCTCAGGAGGCGCGCGAAGGCGCGACCCCCGCCGAGCGGCGCGAGGATGCGCGTGTCGCCCTCGAGAACGCCGGCCTCGCGCGAGGCCAGGAGCGGCGAGCCCTCCAAGCGGCGCAGGACCTCGCGGCCCTGGAGCGCTTTCGGCCCGGCGACTTCGCCCCGACCGCGGCGATAGGCCCCGGAGCCATCGTCGAGGTCGAGGACGAAGAAGGCGGCCGCACCTTCTTCCTGGCCCCCGTCGGCGCAGGCGAAGAGCTGACCGGGCCCGACGGCGACGGGATCCTCTCGGTGGTCACGCCGAACTCGCCGGTCGGGCGGGCGGTGCTCGGCAAGCGCCGCGGCGACAGCTTCGAGGTCACCGTCGGCGGCGAGCCGCGGGAGCTGACCATCACCTTCGTCGCCTAGAGACCTCGCCTTCCTCGGAGCGTTGCGACTCCGTCGCTCGGCGTGGCATCGGGCATCGGCACCAATGCTGGGGACCCCGCCCATCGCTGGGCAGGGTCCCTAGAAAGCTTCATTCCATCGACCGAGGTGGAATCCTTAGGGTGATCCGACGGGCCTTTTAGTCCTTCGCATCCCCCCGCGCGAAGATGCTGGCCACGAAGTTGAGCACGTCGGTCGAGCAGATCTCGCAATACGCGTAGTTCTTGATCATCCGGTCCTTGACGATGTCGATCTTCTCCTGCGTGTCCTTGTCGACGACCGACGAGACCAGGTTCTTGAGCTTGATGGAGTCCTTCTGGTCCTCGAAGAGCTTGAGCTCGAGGGCCTTGTGGAGCCGCTCGTTGGTCCGGTAGTTGAAGGTCTTCCCCTCCACCGCCAGGGCGCCGATGTAATTCATGATCTCGCGGCGGAAGTCGTCCTTGCGGCTCTCGGGGATGTCGATCTTCTCTTCGATGGACCGCATCAAGCGCTCGTCGGGCTCCTCGTAAAGGCCGGTGTACTTGTTGCGGACCTTCTCCTTCTGCGTATACGCCTTGATGTTGTCGATGTAATTACCGCAGAGCTTGCTGATGGCGTCTTCGTCAGCGCTGATGGCCCGCTGGACCTCGTTCTTGACGATGTCCTCGTACTCGGCCTTCACCACCGTGAGCAGCTCCTTGTAGCGCTTGCGCGTCTCCTCGGCGCTGATGAGCGAGTGGGTCTTCAGGCCCGCCTCGAGCTCGTTCAAGACCATGAAGGGGTTCATGCACCCCTCGCCTTTGTCGGAGACCAGGGCGTTGGAGATCTTGTCTTGAACGTAGCGGGGGCTGATGCCCTCCATGCCCTCGCGCAGCGCCTCCTTGCGCAGCTCCTTGATGTTGTCCTCGGTGAAATTGGGCAGCGTCTTGCCGTTGTAGAGCTTGAGCTTCTGCAAGAGGGTGAGGTTGTGCTTCTTCGGCTCCTCGAGCCGCGTCAGCACCGCCCACATCGCGGCCATCTCCAAGGTGTGCGGGGCGATGTGCTTGCCGCGGATGCGCCGGGCGTTGAAGTCCTTCTCGTAGATCTTCACCTCCTCGGTCAGCTTGGTGATGTAGGGGATGTCGATCTTCACCGTGCGGTCGCGCAGCGCCTCCATGAACTCGTTGTTCTGGAGCTTCTTGTACTCGGGCTCATTGGTATGCCCGATGATGACCTCATCGATGTCGGTCTGCGGGAACTTCTTCGGCTTGATCTTGTGCTCCTGCGTCGCGCCCAAGAGGTCGTAGAGGAAGGCGACGTCGAGCTTCAAGATCTCCACGAACTCGATGATGCCGCGGTTGGCGATGTTGAACTCGCCGTCGAAGTTGAACGCCCGCGGGTCAGAGTCGGAGCCGTACTCGGCGATCTTCCGGTAGTTGATGTCGCCGGTGAGCTCGGTGGAGTCCTGGTTCTTCTCGTCCTTGGGCTGGAACGTGCCGATGCCCACCCGGTCCTTCTCCGAGAGGACGAGCCGCCGCACGCGCACGTGCTCGATGACCTTGGCGAAGTCGCCCTTGTACTCGGCCATCTTCTCGCGGAAGACGTACCGGCAGGCCGGGCACAGCTCGCCGCCCGCGGGGACCTGGAACGTGGAGCCCTGCGACGCGAGCTCGGCCAGGATCTTCTCGCGCCACTCCATGGGGATGAGGTGGATGGGGTCCTCATGCATCGGGCAGGGCATCACCTCCACCTCGCCGTCGGCCTTGCCCTTCTTCGGCAGGACCCAGCTGAAGGTGTAGAGCGCTCCCTCGGGCGTCTTGGAGTACTCCTCCAGGCCCTTCTTCATCAGGCGGGCGATGGTCGATTTGGAGGAGCCCACCGGGCCGTGGAGCAGGAGCACGCGCCGCTCGGTGCCGTAGCCCTGCGCCGCGCTCTTGAAGACGTTCACCAACTTCATCAGCGGCACGTCGAGCCCGAAGATAGCGTCCATGCCGCCGAACTTCTCGTCGTGGAAGAAGTGGTAGCGGATGAGCCGCTTCTTGTTGTCGATGTACTCGGTCTTCCCGTGCGACAGGATCATGTCGTAGATGCGCTGGAACGCCGTGCGCGCGAGCTTCGGGTTCTCGCGGACGTACTTGAGGTAGTCCTCGAAGCTCCCCTCCCAGTGCTGCTCCTGGAACTGTGTGGTGTCCTGCAGCGCAGCGATTTTGGAGACCAGCGAGTCATCCCGCATCTGACGCATCGGTGAACCTCGTCGATGGAAGGCGCTTCTGACGTTGAACTCAACCGCTCGGACGAAAAGCTCTCTTCAAAGGTAGGTCCGTTCCGTGACGCTTTTCTAGTATGGACCCGCGCGGCAATCCGCCGCATGGAGAGGAGCCTTCCGCGCCGCCTACCCCATTCTTAACCCGCGGCAACCCTGCAGCACTCCCGAGATATTTCCAGCGCGAAGGCCCCGCCCTCCTCAAATAGGCGAGCCCCAGGACGAACGTCCTCGGAAAGTATAGGCGTCTGCTTTCCGCCCGAGCAACCGCGCTTCGAGGCCTCTCGGGGCTTTCTGTCGATGCTAGCCCAAGCTGGGGAGTCCGGCCTGCTCCGACAAACGGGGCCTGCCTGGCCGAGCGAGCCGTCGCGCGCCGCCAATTGGGTGCTTCCGCCGCTCGGCACGAAGAGCGATGTCAAGCACCGCACACCCCGCGCCGAGCTTGGCCCTGGAGCGTACCTTGCGCCCTCTCGCGCGCTCGCTATTCTCTCGCGCCCATGGATGACACCTCGCAAAGCCTGCCGGCCCCCGGCGCGGCCGAATTGGCTGTCGCGCGCCCCCGCATGACCCTCGACAAGAGCGACATCGCAGCCCTCGGCGCGCTGCTCTTCGCGTTCGCGGCCGTGCGCCTGGCCCTCTTTCCCTTCGCCGAGAGCCTCTTTGGCGACGGCGTGGTCCGCAGCGAGATCGCGGAGCGCTGGGCGCGGGACCCGCACCTGGTCCGCAGCTTCAAGGACGGCGTCTACCAGTTTGGCCCGCTCCAGTTCTACCTGACCGCTCCGCTGCTCTGGCTCTGGCCTTCGCGCGAGCACGCGCCGCGGCTCCTGAGCCTGCTCTTCTCGCTCGCCTCGGTCATCCCCGCCTACCGCCTGGGCCGTCGGCTCTTCTCGCGGCAGGCGGCCGTCGTGGCGGGGCTCAGCATGGCGGCCTGGGGGCTGCACATCCAGGCCTCCACCACCGCTGCCAGCGAGGCCGTCTTCCTGGCGCTGCTCTTCTTTTGCCTCGACGCCCTCTTCGAAGGCCTGGAGGACGTGCGCTTCGGCCCGCTCGCGCGCTCGGCCCTGTTCGCGAACTTGATGTGCGCCCTGCGGTACGACGGCTGGATCTACCTGCCGCTGCTCGGGGGCGTCGTCGCGATGTGGGGCAAAGATCGCGTCGCCGCGGGCACCCGGGCGGTGCTCTACCTGGCCCTCTGCTCGGTCTTCCCGCTCTGGTGGATGCAGGGCAACGAGAAGGCGACCGGCGACGCGCTCTACCCGGTCCACTACATCAACGACTTTCATCGGCGCTGGGCGCAGGAGACCGTGGGCTGGATGGGGAGCCTCGGCTTCCGGGCACAGGCGCTCTTCTTCTGGCCTGGGGTGCTGCTCGTCACTTGCTCGGCGTTCGTCGGGGTCTTCGCCATCGCGGGGATGGTCCGCGCCTTCCGCCGGAAGGAGAAGCGGACCCTGGCGCTCCTGGCCATCATCCCGGCGGCCTATTACACGCTCCGCGGCGTCCTCCTCGCCGACTTCGCGCCACTGGCTCGGTTCGCCATGGCCCAGGTGGCGCTCTCGCTGTTCTACGTCCAGGACGGCTTCGACGCGCTCACCGCCCGGTTTTCCGGAGGCGGCCGGAAGGCCCTGGCGGCCGCCGCGGCCATCACCGCCGTCGGGTTCACCGTCGGCCTCGGGTGGGTGACGGCATGGAAGACCGGCGGCACGGCCGAGGCGCTGCGGCCCATCAGCCCGCTCTCGACGCTTCCCACCGACCAGATGGCCGCCGCGCGGTTCATCCAGGCGCACATCGGGCCGGAGGAGTCGCTGGTGGTCGACGAGGCTCCTCAATACGTCGACCTGAACGTCGCCTTCTTCACCGGGCTGCCCGAGACCCGGCTCATCCGCAAGCGTTGGGAAGACTATGAGAAGCGAATCGTCGAATCGCCGAATGCTCCCTGGCTGCTGGCCGCCCACAACGGCAAGCTGCAAGAAGAGGGCGTGCGGGCCGGCGAGCCGTCCATCACCTGGAGAGGCCGCCGCTTCGAGCGCGCCCTGCAGGCCTCCGAGTCGCTGACGGTCTACCGCGAGGCGCTGCCCGGCTCGTGAGGCGGGGAGGGGTGGGAAAATCCGCGCACGACGATCGCCGACTTTCGCCACAGCTCCCACCGCCTTCCGCGACCCCGTCGCGGTAACCGCTTTCGTTAGAGATCCCGGAGCTAGGGGTCCACCTCGACGGGGTCTCCCTCCTCGGCGGACGCTCGGCGAAGCAGGGCAATCTGGACGCCGCTGCGGTCGTCCAGCTCGGTGATGGTGGCGATGAACACCTTGCCCCTGACCTTGGGAGAGAACGTGTATGTCACCGTCCCCAGGTCCGCCTCCCCGGCGAGCTTGGGGCTGATGGAGAGCTTGGTCGCGTAGAACTCGAGGACCTTCTTCAGCTCCGCGCGGACGACGTACACCGCCTGAAGGCTGTCCGCGGAGCGGTCGCGGCTGACGATGACCTCGTTGTCGACCGCGCCCTGCTTGGGCGCGAAGACCGGCAAGGGCGCGAACTCCTTCTCCAGCTCATGGACATTGAACCGGCGCGCGTCCTGCGCCAGCGCGACCGCAGGAAGGCAGGCGAGGGCCAACGCGCAAAGGCGAAGCATGGTGGACCTCTCGTCGTTCTGAACGGGTAACCTGACGCATGGTAGGGAGCCGCTCGGGAGCCTGTCAATTCGGCGCCCGCTCGGGCCGGCGCCAGCTTGAGTCGCCCGGGGCGACCGGGGAAGATGCCTTGCGTGAGCTCGCCGCCCGAAGAGAGCCCGTCTTCCACGCCGACCCGCCGGCTGGAGCGGCCGCCCGCGTTCGCAGGTCGCAGGGTGCTCGTCGTGGACGACGACCGCGCCGTCATCACGCTGGTCGAGGACGGCCTGCGCGCCGGCGGGTACCTCTTCGACGAGGCGTTCGACGGGCCCGGCGCGCTCGCCCAGGTGCGGGACAAGAAGCCCGACCTCTTGCTGCTCGACTTGGAGCTCCCGGGCCTCTCCGGCGCGGAGGTGTGCCGCATCGTCAAGGCCAACCAGGGGGACGCGGCCTTCGGCTTCCTCCCGATCATCCTGATGACCGCCCGCTCCCGCATTGGCAAGGTGGAGGCGCTGGAGCTCGGCGCGGACGACTACCTGACCAAGCCGTTCGACCTCCAGGAGCTCTCGGCGCGTGTGAAGAGCATGCTCCGGCTCAAGGCGCTCCAGGACGAGCTCACCCAGAAGTGCCGCGACCTGGACCGCATGAACCAGGACCTGGAGCGCAAGTCGCACGAGCTGGAGCTGCTCTCGCGCATCGACCCGCTGACCGGGCTGTTTAACCGGCGCTACTTCGAAGAGCGCATGAAGGTGGAATTCGCGCGCTGCCAGCGCTACCAGTCCACGCTGTGTTGCCTGATGATCGACATCGACCACTTCAAGCGCGTCAACGACACCCGCGGCCACGCCGCCGGCGACGCCGCGCTCAAAGAGCTCGCCCATTGCCTGCGCGCCACGCTGCGCGAGGTGGACCTGCTCGCGCGCTTCGGCGGCGAGGAGTTCGTCGCGCTGCTGCCGGCCACCCGCCAGGCCGAGGGGCTCGCGGCCGCCGAGCGCGTCCGCAGGGCTGTCGCGAGCACGCCCATCGGAATCACCGTGTCCATCGGCGTGTCGAGCTTTCCAGGGCCGGAGACGACCGACCCGGAGGCGCTGCTGCGCGCCGCCGACCGCGCGCTCTATCGGGCCAAGGGCGCGGGCCGCAACCGCGTCGAGGCCGCGTAAAGGAAAAGCCCATGAAACGCCTGGCCGCCGCTCTCCTGTGCCTGGCCTCCTGCGGGTCGCCCCAGGAGGCTGTGGTCCAGTTTCACCGGGCGCTCGCCCACGGCGACGGCGCGGAGGCGCTCAAGCGACTCTCCGCCGATACGCGCGCCGCGCTCGCCCAGCGCGCCAAGCAAGTCTCCGACGCGACCGGCGGGGCCGTGTCCGCCGACCCGGCTGCGATGATCGCCCAGGGGCCCGCCGCCCTCTACCCAGGCCCGGCGAACGCGTCGGAGGTGACGGTGGTGGAGGTCCAGGGGCTCCGCGCCAAGGTCCGCGCCCCCGTGGCTGGCGCGCCGACCGAAGTCGAGCTCGTCCGCGAGGGCGGGCGCTGGCACCTGGCGCTGCCGACGTCGACGCTTTCTCCGAGCGCCCCGTAGCGTGGGGGTTCGAAGCAAGGTCCCGCTGGGTCTGAGCGGGTTGCTCTTCCTGGTCGTCTTGGGGGCCGGGGCCTTCCGATTCCGGGGCGGCTGGGGCGCGCAGAATGCGGTGCCCGCGGCGGCCGTCCTCGCGTATTTGGGCTGGCTCGTCTCGAAACCCTCCTCGTGTCCGTCCGCGACGTGTCGTTGCTCGAGGCCGGCGGCGACCGGGGCAGCTGCGAGTGGTACGCCGCCGCGCAAGGGGCGACCGTGCTTCTCGCGCTCCTGTCCCCAGGGCTCCACGCTCCAGTCGGCGCGAGCGCGGCCGGGCTCACATTGCTCTTGGCCGGATTCGCGCTGCGCCTGAGCGCCATCCGGACGCTGGGGCGCCTCTACTCGCGGCGCGCGAGGCTTCCCGTAGGGCACCGCGTGGTGAGCGCGGGGCCCTATCGGCTGGTGCGGCATCCGGCGTACCTGGGCACTCTCGCCAGGCACCTGGGATTCGCCCTCGCGCTCGGGAGCTTAGGCGGCGCTCGCGGCCTTTGGCCGCGCTGTTCGTGCCGATGGTGGTGCGCCGAATCCGCGTGGAGGAGCGCCTGCTGTTCGAGCTCGCGGGGTACGGCGAGCACGCTCAGGGCCGAAAGCGCCTCGTCCCGTGGGTGTGGTGAAGCGCCGATCGTTGGCGCCCCGACCCGGGCTCGAGAGGGAGGATCGAGACCTACGCCGGCGGCGCAAAGACCCGCAGCCGGTGTCCGTCCGGGTCCAGGGCGACGAAGGTGTAGCCGAAGTCGAGCTGGGTCGGGCCTTCAGCCACCCGGAGCCCGCGCGCGCTCCAGTCGGCGTGGGCGGCCCGGACCGCGGCGGCGTCGGCCACTTGAAACAGGACTTCGGCGCCTCCGGGCGATGTCGCCGCCGGGGCGACCTCGGCGCGCGCCCATAGGCCCAGCATGCCGCCGGACGCGAGCGGGAACAGGACGAAGCCGGGCGCCGATTCGGCCGGCGCTCGGCCGAGCAGGTGCGCGTACAGCGGCGCGCTCTGGAGCGGGGATTCGACGTAGAGGACGAGGCTGGGTTCCATGGCTCTTCTCCTTGCGGTTCGACCGCGGGGACATTTCGCGCGGCCTCTGAGGAGAACGATGCCTGGCCCCTGCTGCCAATTTCTGTCAGTAATCGAGCTCCGCCCTCAGCCGGGCGACGGCGGCGGGATGCCCTCTCGCTCTCGCCACTCGGCGAGCAGCGCCGCGCGGGGGCGGCCGGACCGCTCGCGGGTGGTCGTCCACCGCGCGATCCGGTCGGCTCGGAAGGAGCGAAAGTCCTGGCGGGCCTCGCACCAGGCGACGACCACGCGGGCGCTCTCGAAGAAGCCGATGGCGATGGGCCAGACGGTCCGCTCGCTCCGGGCGCCGCGCCCGTCCGCGTACTCGATGCGCGCGCGGAGCTGGTCGCGGATGCAGCGGCGCACCTCGGCGAGCGACACCCTCTCCGGCGGGCGGCGCCAGGCAGGGCCCGCCAGGAGCGCGGTCTCGTCGGCGGCGGCGCGCAAGGAGCGCGGGAGCACGGCGCGGATCTTGGCCAGGGCGTCGGCGCCGGCCTTGGCCAACTCGGCGTCGGCGTGCTGGGCCGCGAGCCGCAGGCCGAGCATCAGGGCCTCCAGCTCCTCGTCCTTGAACATCAGCGGCGGCAAGAGGAAGCCCGGGCGGAGCAGGTAGCCCACGCCCGCCGCGCCCTCGATGCCCGCCCCCTGCGCGCGCAGGGCGTCGACGTCGCGGTACACCGAGCGAACCGAGACGCCCAGCTCCGACGCCAGCGCCGCCGCGGTCACGGGGTGGCGATGGCGCCGGAGCAGCTGGACCAGGGTGAGAAGGCGACTGGCGCGGGACATGGGGCCAATCCTGTCACTTCCCGCGCAACGCTTCCGCCGATGAGGCGATCGCCGGCGGCGGTGGTGCGCCCCGCCGAGGTGCGTGGCGAAGGCGAGAGAGCGCCGCTTGACACAGGCGAGGTCCATCCTAGGTTCCTGCCACTCGATGGCGCAGGAGACCGGCATGTCCATCCGCGATGAGAAGGACTTCCTCAAGCGGCAGATCAAGCTGCTCGCGAAGGCGGTCGCGCGGGCGGCGAGCTTGGGAAGAGGAGGCCGGCTCGAGGATGCCCAGCAGGAGCTCCGCACGGCCTGCGGCGATGGGCTCGGGCTGGACTTGGAGCTCTTGGCGCTGCTCGACTGCGAGCGGGCGATCGCTGCGCTCGGGAGCGCCGAGCGCGTCCGCGCCTACGCGAGCCTCCTCGAGGCCCAGGCCGATCTCGACGACCTCGCGAATCAGCCCGAGCGCGCTCGAGCGTGCCGCGCCCGCGCCGCAAAGCTCCTCGCCGCTTCCTCGGGGTGAGAGGCGCGCGCCAGCGGCGGTCTGCCGCTCACGCCGCCCCCGGCTCCTCCGGCTCCTTGGCCAGCACCTTGGGCACCTCGGCCGCGTGCGCGCCCAAAGGCTCGGCCTCGCCGATGCCCTCCAGGTCCCAGGCCTCGGCCGCGGCGAGCTGCTTTTCGTAGTGGCGCCGCCAGCGAGGCACCGAGAAGCGGTTCACGGTGAGTGAGTGCGTGACGCGCGCGTACAGCCAGTCCGCGTCGAGGTACCACTCCGGCAAGTAGGTCGGGCCGACGCACAGCCCGTCGTCGATGAGCTCCCTGACGAGCGGCGCGTCGTCGACGCGCATCTTCCCGGCAAGGAAGGCGAGGGCGATGGACGGGTCGGGCTTGGCCAGGGCCACGCGCAGGAAGTTGTACGTCCGGCAGTAGCCCCGCTGATAGGCGGCGTCCTTGGTAAAAGGCGCCCCGCCGGTGAGCACGCCGCCCCGGAACACCCGCTCGGCCATCAACGCGGCCTTCGGAGGCTCGAAGCGCTCGCACAAGTAGTCGAAGACCTGCAGGTAGTCGGCGCCGCGAGCGGCCATGTCCACCGCCAGGGTGCGCTCGCCCAGCTCGATGTACCGGTCGTCGGTGATGTTGCCGGTGAGGAACTCGCTGACGATGCCGCCGCCCTCCTGGCTCTCGGTGAAGCGCGGCAGCCCCACGCCCAGCACGGTGATGACCGGCTGGGCGAAGCCGTTCAAGCTCGTCAGCACGTGCCACAGGCCTTCGTGGTGGGCGAGCGCGCGCGCTTGGCGCGCCGTGAACTTCGCGCCCTTCTTCACCGCCACGCTCGTCCCCCCGGCCGCCGCGTTGGCGGTCAGGCGCGTCGACTCGCGGACCTTGAACGCCCGCCCCAGGTGCGGCCCGACGATGCCCTTGACGATCTCCACGACCTGCCCGCTCTCGAGCGCCGGCCTCTCGCCGCGGGCGGCGGGCCGGGCGGCCCACAGCCTCGCCACCTTCAGGTTGTCGACCCCCGGGTGGGCTGCGTAGCGGTCGCGCGGGTCGCCGTAGAGCTCAGCCGAGTGGGCGTAGAAGGCCGGGGTCCCCCGCGACTCGAGCATGCGGGCGACCAATGCGAACTCGTCGCACTTCTCCCGGAGGAGCTCCTCGATGGCGCTCTTGCCGCGGATCCTGCGCCGCAGGGCGGCGAACTGCCGGGCCACGGCCGCGGCGTCA
The DNA here is from genome assembly GCA_963772225.1 of uncultured delta proteobacterium. Classification (GTDB taxonomy): domain Bacteria; phylum Myxococcota; class Myxococcia; order Myxococcales; family UBA5297; genus CAVYWD01. The sequence goes on from CAVYWD010000002.1 coordinate 1,562,556, forward strand.
TAGCCGAGCGGCGGGTACTCCACCTTGGGCAAGAGCCGGGCTTTGTTGGCGAAGAAGCGCTCGTGGACCTTGGGATCCCAGTTGATGGCCTTGAGGATCCGCAGGGGTCTCTGGAGCGCGACGATTCTCGTCGGAGATCCGCCTCAGATAGGTCCTCGCGTCTGTCACAAAGGTGAACTGTAACAGGAGCCACCTGCCGCGAGCGCGGGCCGGGCGCGGCTCCCCGATCGACCGCGTCCCAGACTCATCGCGCGGCATGGCGAAATTTCAGGCCGCGCTGAGGGAAGGCAATAACCTTGACCCCGGCACGCGTTTGATGGAACAAGGTCCGGCCTCGCGAGGCCTCTCGCTCGCTCGAGGGACAAAGCCCAAACAAGGAGCCCCCTTCATGAAGCGCATCATTCTCTGCGGCGCTGCGGCCGCGCTCGCCCTCGCGGCGTGCAACAAGACCATCGCGCCCGCACCCGCGGCTTCAGCAGCCAGCGGCGCCCAGTCCTCGACCGTGGTCGCGACCTATGCCGGCAAGCAGGTCACCCTGGGCCAGCTCGACACCGAGCTCGCCAAGGACCTCTACGAGCTCCGGCGCCAGGGGCTCGAGTCGATGATCATCCGGAGCCTCGTCAACGACGAGGCCGCCAAGTCCGGCAAGACCGAGGAAGCCCTCCTCCGGGAGATCGCCGAGAAGTCCGCGGCGAAGCCCGACGAGGCCGAGGTCCGCAAGACCTACGAAGAGGCCAAGGAGCAGCTCGGCGGCATGAGCTACGAGCAGGCGAAGCCGATGATCGAAGCGAAGCTCGGTCAGCGGCAGCAGCAAGAAGCCGTCATGAAGCACATCGAGACCCTCAAGCAGCAGGCCGGCGTGAAGGTCACGCTGCCCGAGCCGCGCTCGCAGGTGGCGGCGACCGGACCGGCCAAGGGCCCGGAGGCCGCCCCGGTCACCATCGTCGAGTTCTCCGACTTCCAGTGCCCGTTCTGCTCGAAGGCCAAGGAGACCGCCGAGAAGGTGGTGGCCAACTACGCCGGCAAGGTGCGGCTCGTCTTCCGCGACTACCCGCTGCCCTTCCACGACAAGGCGCTCAAGGCCGCCGAGGCGGGCCAGTGCGCCAACGAGCAGGGCAAGTTCTGGGAGCTGCACGACGAGATGTTCGCCCACCAGGACAAGCTCACGCCGGAAGACCTCAAGGCGTCGGCGAAGAAGCTGGGCTTGGACTCCGGCAAGTTCGACGGATGCCTCGACGGCGGCAAGTACGCCGAGCTGGTGCAGCAGAACATCAAGGCCGGGCAGTCGGCGGGCGTGAGCGGCACCCCCGCCTTCTTCATCAACGGCCGGATGATCTCCGGGGCGCAGCCCTTCGAGCGCTTCAAGGAGATCATCGACGACGAGCTCTCGAAGTAGCGCTCGAGCTGCTCTCCTAACCCGGCCGAGCCGGAACCAACGAGGGTTGCCAGGGCTCCAGCCCCCAGGCTCCGGGTATTGCAGCTCCTGGGTCCCGGAGTCTGAAACCTGAAGTCTTTGCCATCCTGCGCAAGATTTCCTCGCTAAGGGACTAAGTGAACCGAGCGGGGCCCTCCACGGGCCCCGCTCTTCTTTTGGGCCTCGCCCGGTCTTACCCCCAGCGCCGCTGATGGATGCCCGACCTGTCCCACGAGTGCGCGCCCCGCCCGCGCGGCCACCCCTGCCCGGCGCTTCGCTCCTATTTTCGACCCGCAACCCGCGTTCAGGTGATAGAGTCGTTCAGTAGTTCTGATAAGCCGCGTTTATGCCGTAACGCGTCACGACCAGGGAGCCCACCCGCGTCAGGGCGCGCGAGCTCGCCTCACGAAGCTTTGCCTCTCACACCTTTTCCGCCTCCAAAGGGCGAAGGAGAAGACATGGCAGAACTGGCCGTTTCGATTCCCGCGCGAAAAGCCGAGGTCGTCTCGCAGAGCTCTGCGAACGCGGTGCTGCGCTCCAAGGAGTTCCAGCACCTGGTCTCGAGGCGCTGGACGGTCTCGATGGTGCTCCTGGCGCTGCTCTTCGCGACCTACTACGGGTTCGTCCTGCTCATCGCGGGGAACAAGGAGGCGATGAGCCAAAAGATCGGCGAGGTCACGACCCTCGCCATCCCGCTCGGCATCGCGGTCATCGCCATCGCCTTCTTGCTGACCGCCATCTACGTCTTCTGGGCGAACCAGAGCTACGACCCCGAGGTCGAGCGACTCAAGGCGCAGCTCAAGAAGTAAGCACCGACCCGACTCTTACGGAGAACTAACAGCATGCTGATCCAGAACCCCGCGTCGGTGCTTCACGCGATGGTGACCCAGGCGACTCTGCCGGAGTTCGGCAAAGTCAACGGGACCGCCCTGCTCTTCTTCTTCCTCATCGTCTCCATGACCTTGGTCATCACCTACTGGGCGGCCAAGCGGACCAAGACCGCGGGCGAGTTCTACGCCGCGGGGCGCAGCGTCTCGGCGCTCCAGAACGGCCTGGCGCTGGCCGGCGACTACATGTCGGCGGCGTCGTTCCTCGGCATCTCGGGGATGGTCGCGCTCAAGGGCTTCGACGGGATGATCTACGCGACCGGTTGGCTCGTGGGCTGGCCGGCGCTGATGTTCCTCATCGCCGAGCCGCTCCGGAACCTGGGCAAGTTCACCTTCGCCGACGTCGTGGCCTTCCGGCTGCGCCAGGGACCGGTGCGCATCGCCGCGGCCGTGGGCGGGGTGCTCACGGTGCTCTTCTACACCATCGCGCAGATGGTCGGCTCCGGCACGCTCGTCGCGCTGATGTTCGGCATCCCCTACCACTACGCCGAGATGATCGTGGGCGTCGTCATCCTCCTGTACGTGCTGTTCGGCGGCATGCTGGCGACGACCTGGGTGCAGATCATCAAGGCCGTGCTGCTGCTCTTGGGCGTGTCGTTCCTCACGGTCCTCGTGCTGTCGCAGTTCGGCATGAGCCCCACTGAGCTCTACAAGGCCGTGGTCACGAATCGGAACGGCCTGGCCGGCGAGCCGATCAAGGGCCTGCCCGGGCTGAGCAAGATGATGGAGCCCGGCGCGCTGGTCACCAGCCCGGTGGAGGCCGTCTCCCTGGGCCTCGCGCTGATGTTCGGCCTCTTGGGCCTGCCGCACATTCTCCAGCGGTTCTACACGGTGCCGGACGCGAAGGCGGCGCGGAAGTCGGTGCTCTACGCGACCGGCCTCATCGCCTACTTCTACATCATCATTCCCATCGTGGGCTTTGGCGCCGCCGCCATCGTCGGTCGGCAGGCCATCGTCGCCATCGACAAGGGCGGCAACATGGCCGCGCCGATGCTGGCGGCGGTCATGGGCGGCAACGCGTTCCTGGGCTTCATCGCCGCGGTCGCGTTCGCCACCATCCTGGCGGTGGTCGCCGGCCTGACGCTGGCGGGCGCCTCGTCGTACTCGCACGACATCTACGTGTCGCTCATCAAGAAGGGCAAGGCCACCGAGGAGGAGCAGGTGCGGGCGGCCAAGACCGCGACCGTGGTGTTCGGCGTCCTCGCGGTGATCCTGGGCATCGCGTTCAAGGGCCAGAACGTGGCGTTCATGGTGGGCCTGGCGTTCTCCATCGCGGCGAGCGCCAACTTCCCCTCGCTCCTCATGTCCATCGTGTGGAAGAGGTTCAGCACCTGGGGCGCGGTGGCCTCCATCATCACCGGCACCGTGCTCTCCATCGGCATGATCGTGCTCTCGCCGACGGTCTGGGTGGACGTCTTCAAGAACCCGGCCGCCCTGGTGCCGCTCAAGAACCCGACCATCGTGTCCATGACCGCGGCCTTCGCGGTGGGCATCCTGGTCTCGCTCCTGTCGCCGGATGCGGCGGCGCAGGAGAAGTTCGAGGACGAGAAGCTTCGCACCTACCTCGGCGTCGGCGCCGAGTAGACGGCGCGCACGCGGCTCTTGAAGCGGCGGGGGTGGCGCTTTCGGGCGCCGCCTCCGCCGTTTCTCGTTTCGACCCGGCAAGCGCTCGCTCGACGCGGGCTCGACGCGGGCTCGACGCGGCAACCGGCCGTTGAATAGGCTACGCTCGTCAGCCGTCGGGAATGAGCCCCGCTCGCCGTCGCGGGCGCTGTGCAGGCGCCGGCGAGGCGGGCCCATCCGCCCAACGAAAGCCCGTCCGAGAGGTGCCATGAAACGACTCCTACCGCCCCTTGCGTTGCTCGCCTGCGCGGGCTGCATCGTCACCGTGCAGGACACGCGCCCGCGCCCGGTCTACTTCCGCACTCCCCCGCCGCCGCCTCCGGCGCCGCCGCCGCCCGAGCCCGCGGTCCACGAGGTGGTCTTCGAGGAGGCCCCCGAGCCGCAGGCGGCGCGGGCGGTCTACGTCGAGCCGCCCGTCGAGGCTCCGCCGCCCATCGCGGTGCGCGTGGTGCCGCCGCCCATGCGCTACGAGCCGCCGCCGCCCGAGCCCGAGCCGGGCATGTTCTGGGTGGGCGGCTACTGGGTCTGGGACGGCGGTGAGTGGGTCTGGATGACCGGCCATTGGGTCGTCCACCATGTCGGCCACTACTGGCTGCCGCCCTACTACGAGCACCGCGACGGCCTGGTCGTCTTCGTCCCCGGCCACTGGCAGCGCGAGGGGACGAGCTGGGCCCCGCCACCCCCGCGCGAGCGCATCGTCGTCGTGGAGGCGCGCCCGGGCTACCATGGCGTGGCGCCGGCCCCCGGCGGCACCGGCACGTTCGTCCCGGCGCCCCCGGGCTCGCGGCCCGGCATCATCGTGCCCGCGCCGGTCGGCACGTCGCCGCAGGTGGTCGCGGGCGCTCCGCCGGTCATGAAACCCGGCATGGTCGTCCAGCCTCACCACGGGGGCGGCCCCGAAAACGTCCACATCGTCGCTCCGGCTGGAGTGACCAAGTCCGGCGAGCCGGTCTCGTCGTCGGTGCCCTCGAAGCCGTCTCTCGCGGCCGCCCAGCCGCCGCGCGCCGCCGTCGCTCCGCCGGCGCCGCCGGCGCAGGCCGTCGCCGCCCACCCCGAGTCCTTCTCGCACGTGTCCACTCATCCGCCGGCCGTCGGCCAGAGGACGACGGTGCCGGTGGCGGGCGGGCAGGCTACGCATGCTGGCCCGCAAGCGAGCGCGCCCGGGCAATCGGCCCAGGGCGGCCCGCTGGGCATAGGGGGCCAGGCGAGCCAGGCCGCCCATCCCGGCCACTCTGAGCCGGCGCTGGCCGCGACGCCCGAGAAGCACCCGTCGACGCAGGGGCCGGGTAGCGCGATGGAGCCCGCGGGCGCTCACACGCCCGGAAGCGAGATGCACCCCGCCGGCCGGGCGGAGGATCACCGAGCCAACCAGGCCGCGACCCCTCACCCCACCGAGGCGGCCGCGAGGCCGGCGGCGAGCCCGCCCGCGGCCGCGCACAACGCGGGGAGCCCGCCGCACGCCGCGCCGGCTTCCGCTGTTGAGAAGCCCAAGGCCGCCCCCGCGGTCAAGAAGAAGGCCGACGAGAAGAAAGACGAGCACTCGCACCACTAGCCGCGCGCTGACCTCGCGGGCGGGCCCGGTTGGCAGGCCGGGCTCGCTCGCGCTGAGGCGACATAGCGGCGCCCCGAAGACGCCCCGCACCAGCGGCTGCTATATCGACTGAACGGCAACCAGCTGTGCGGCAATGAGTCCGCCACCACGTGTATTGCGGTCGAGAGTCACCGGCGCGGCGAACCCCGAGAAGGTGGCGACCGCGCCCTCATCCGGATCGCCAACTCGAATCGCTGCAGAGTGATCGTCTCCGTTCGGGCTCGTGGACCCTGGAGCGAGCCTCACATTCGCAGGTCCGATGAAATACGACAGCGTCCCGTCACTGCCAATCCGCCCCTCGACATCGTGCTTTGCGCCGTCGGAGAAGCTGTAGAAGTCCCCGATCTTCACGCGGCCATCCGATCGCTGCCATGGGCTGTCAGTGGCAAAGCGCCTTACGAAAAGACGGCCCTCAAATCCGACGACCCACTCGCCAAGCCACGCGGCCTCGAGCTGAGGCGATGGCGCCGGAGGTGCCACCGAATCGATGACCCAGCCGTCCGCGAAAGCATGCGTCATGGCGTCGTACGAGATCGGCATCCACTGGAGCTGCGATGCCACCCCAGTGCCCCAGGAGTTGCGAACCGTGAAGACTCCAGCCGTGCGGTCATAGCCGACGATGAGCATGACGTGCCCCGCCGGCGAGGCATTGGGTTGCCACTGCCACATGCTCCCATCCCACTGGAAGGAGAAGTTGAAGTCCGCCACGACCTCGTGATTTGACGCGATAGCGCTCTCGAGCCGGGACGTGATGTCGGCGCCTCCGGGAACATGAGAGTAGCCATTCACCCCGTAGGACGCGTGAAGTCGGGCTTCCGGTGGAATGTGCTCAGGGGCGAAATCGAGCGTATCAATCTGCTCTTGCGGCGGGTTGTAATTCCAGTTCCCGAAGATCTCTCGCGAGACACCCAAGAGCGAGCGGGACAGCTGGTCTTGCAGATCCGCGCCCACAAAAGGAGCGAACCTCGCTTCGGGCAATCGTCCGTATTGGGAGTCACTCAGGACCGACTGGCTATTGCCCATATTATCGTACCACGAGCTGTTCGTCTCATTGTTCCGATCCGGACCCGGGAAATAGCCGTCGTGCACGTGGCTCATCCGCCGATAGTGGACGGCGTAATTCTCCGAGAGCACAACGGACGTCCCGTAGACGCGCTTATAGAACCCCTCAATTCCCGCAACCGCACCGAACGCCCAGCACACACCTCTCCCAGCCTGATCCTTGATGGGACCCTGATACTGCTGAAGAGAGTACGACGCTGGAAGAGCGAGGCTCTCGCTCTTTGCCATGCTCCCCGAAGCAGAAGATGCCGAGGACGACGAGGAAGAACTGACGGACGGAAGAAGCGGGTAGCTAAGGCAACCGTTCGAGAACACCGACCGGCCGTCGGCGAGCGTGATGGCTCGGAAGCTGCCCAGCGTCTCGCTGCCTCCAGAGCAGGCCGCGAGAGCATCGGACCCGCGGCCTCTGATGTCGGCGGGGCCGGCGGGTGCTCTTGCCGCGGGTGAAGGCGCCCCGCAGGCAGCAATTTCAAGGCAGAGAGCTGCATAACAGACGGCCACACAGAAGAAGCGGAGGCTGGTCATTGTAGTCTTCTTTCCTCGGTTAACGGTGGCTGACACCCGCTCGACTTGGCGGCTGCGCGAAGGCCGTCTCCTCACAGTCCTTCGACGTCTACCTGACCCCACTCAAGACCGCCGAAATAATAGCGATAGAGCTTCCCGACATCGCCTGGACCTGAATCGAATGCGCGGAAACCGCGCCCGTGGCAGCGCTCGCGCGAATCCGGTAGCGATAGGTCGCGAGTGGAAGAAGGCCCGAGTCATCATAGGACGCGACATTAGGGCTCAGCGAGCCGACCTGAACGAACCCCGCATCTGCGCCGCCCTTCCTCTCTACGGCGAACGATGTCTGATCGGAGGCCTGGTCGAGCCACTCCAGATGGACGGAATCGCCCGGCCCCGCAGATGCGGACGCTGCGAAAGCGGGCGTTGCATACACGCTGCTGCGAGATGCTGCGCCGCAGATCTCCCCCGTGTTTGCCACGCAAGGCGTCGAGCACTCCGAGAATGCCGCCGGATTTACAGGAAGCTCGTCCCCCGCATAGCACGCCCCGCCGTTTTCCAGCGCGGCGTACGAGAAGCCGCTCATCAGTGCCGTATCGATACAAGACTCGACCGTAAAACCCGCCGTGCCCAGCTGAACTCCCAGCGCCCGCGTCGTTCCCTCTTGAAAGCAGCCCAGAGAAAGCGCCGAAGGATCCGGGAGCGGAAGCGGAAGCCTTGGGGCGGCGCGGAGTCCTGTCGCGAAAAGCTTGTTGCGCCACGACCCACCACAAGAGAGGTTGGCGCGTCCGACACACGGCGTGCTGCAGTCTCCATCATAAGCCCGGGTATGCCCCAGGTCATTTCCAGCAAAGCACTGGCTACCATTCTGACGCCCAGCGAACGAGTAGCCCGCCTGTGCTGCTGCGGCAATGCATTGGTAGGGGTCCAGCGAGCCATCGCTCGAGAGCAGCACGGGAAGCGCGCGCTGCGGGGCGTCGAGAAAGCAACCTTGAGCGGAGGGAGACGCGGGCGTCATAATTGAGACCGTCTTCGAGACAGATCCGCCGCTGCTGCAATGGTAGTCTACCTGATAGTAATTTGTCGCGTTTTCCTGCGCATAAAGATCGGCGCCTACGTCACCGATGCTTGGCACGACGGTTGGCAGGTCGCTGAAGACGCGTCTCAGATTGGATAAACTAGTTCCTTGAGAGACGGTCACGGTTCCGTTCTCCGACGGAATAAACCAGAGGTGAATGCCCCAGCCCTCGATCGCGCCTACCGACCAGCGCTCGTCCGCCGGGTATCCACGATCGAGCGCGATGAGGGGCCCCTCTTTGAAGGCACATGCGGGCGTTGGGGCCGTTGGGATCATCCATTCGATGGTAACTTCGACGCTCATCGAGGAATCCGCCACCCAGGTGCCCAGCCCACTGATGGACCACGTGCCGGACGCCAACGGCCCTCCCGCAATCTGGAGAGGCCATGAATTGTCATGAATGAAGACTCGTCCACCAGAGTCATGACCCACCAGAGTCCAAGTCAAACCATGCGTCACGTTCAGTTGCGAAAGAATCGAGCCGCTTCCGCCAACTGAGATCTTCGAGAGGAAGAGAGAGGAGACGACAGCATTCGACGGCACGGATGGGGCGGAAGTGCTCCCGCAGTAGAGTCCGTAGGCAAGGACGTTGCCATAGGCATCGACTTCAAAGGGTTTTGGATAGCACGTCCAATCAAGCGCGACCGACCCCGTGGTAGATGATAGGCAATTGGGGCATTCGGCCGGCGTCTTTGAGTCGGCGCCCAACACTGAGAGATTGTCGGACTGAAAGGCCGTCTCGGCATGGGCCAACGCGGGCAACGCGGCGAGAACGGTCAGAACACCTACGCGGAAGACAGTCGGCAAGAATCTCACGAGTTCCACCTCCTAAGAGTACGGCAATGGCTCCTCGGCCGTGCTGAACCAAACGAGAGCCGAGCACCCGGCAGCCGGACCTCGCCGCCGCCCGACAGCCATTCAGCCGAAGTGCTTCAAAACAGAACCGGCACAAAGGCGCCGGAGTACACGAACGCAAACGATCCATAGTCCGGCGCGCTCGAGTAAATGGCCTCCCAGCGACTCGCATCCGGGTCCGGCCCGAGCAACAGGTTGAGCATCAGCATGCAGTCCCAACCGTTGGGAGCTGTGCCTCCAATGTTCGCCCACTGCCAGCCAGCCCTGCCGTTTAGAAGAGGCGGGCGCTCTGCAGGGCAACTCTGCAGCACAAGATCGGCGACCTCGCTGGACGCGCCCTCGCGGATGAATCGCAACGAAGGGTCAGTGCCGCCTTGGTAGTTGGCGATGCACTCCTCCCCCGTCGGGTCCGAGCCGCTGCTCACATTTCGCTTTCTTCCGGTGAGTATTTGGTCCAGCAGATATTCGTACGCGACCAAGTTCATCCGCCAACCTCTCGACTGGGCTCCGTGGCACGCGTATGCGGCGCGATCCGCCACCGGATCCTGCGGCTTGGGATTGAAGTCGACGCCCCCGCTCGATACCCCGACGTTCTGGAAGGTGTCCTGGAAGAGCCCCAGGAACTCGCTGCTGTTCTGAATGAACGTACAGTCGCCGTGGCCGTACGCCTGATGGGCGCAGTCGAGCGGGTTTTCGGACGTGACCACCGAGGCTCCCACACACAGGCTCGCGGTGGCAATGCATTCTCGAATCTGGCGATCGGATGGTTCAAATTGCTTGTTCACGGCCCAGAGTGAGCAGAAGTCCCCCGTCTGACTCAGATCATCATGACAGAGCGCGCGAGTTCCACTATGCGGAAAGAGATTTCCGAGTGGGAATATCGGATCATACTTCCGCGGCGCTGCCATGTAGTCGCGCCAGCGCGAGGCGGCTGCGGCGTCGTGAGTGGAGGCAAGATAGAGGAGGCTTCCGATGCTGTGGTCCCTGGAGAAGCTCGCGGTGATGGAGAAGTCACAGTTCTGGCCAAGGACGCAATTGAGGAGATTGTCGGCGTTCACCGGGTCCTTCGATTCCTCGCACTTTGTGACGGCCGCGAGCGGGCTTCGCCACCATTTCCCGGATTCGTCCTGCGCCTGGCGCGCGCTCTCGCAGAAGAAGGGCTCTCCGGAGGCGCACAGAAGGCCGTGGATGAGGTTCGAGTCGCGCCCGGCATTGGTGCAGGACCATGTGCCGCCGTTCAGCGGGCATTGGCTGTTGTCGTCGTAGTCGGTCGTGCGGTCGGAGTAGACCGTGTGGCCGCAGAGGTTGATGGTCGCCCAGGTTCGGACCTGACGGCGCAGGGTCTCGAGCGCGGAGCGCTGGTCGGCGGTCATGGGGCTTGCATCTTCTATATCAGAGGCGGGGCGCCCAACGAGGGGGTGAAGACCGGGCCGGCAGGTGTCCCCGGCAAGGCTATGGATGCACTTTAGACGCTCGTTACAGGATACGCGGGAGCAGCACGCCTGATCGGTTTCTCCACAGTCTGCGACCGCGCTTCCCTCTGAGAGCATGAGCACAGTTACAGCGAGCATTGACGCGATTAGGCGCATGATACATCTCAGTTTCACTGTCGGATTCCGCAGCGGACGACCACCTAGATCGTGCGCCCAAACACCCGGAACGAGCATTAGAGCCCACGCGGTTAGCTCGAGCGCAGCACTGCCACGAGGTCTCTGCTCGAGGACCGAGCCCTCTTCTTCGCTGAATTCCGCTCGAGCTAATCCGCCGCGCAATCGAAATATGGCGCGCAGTTCTTCGCAGCGTGTGCCTACGCGGATCTGAGGGTTTGTCTCAGGTTCGGCGTTTTTGGCGGCGGCCCCTAAGCTGGCGCTTGCGCGCCCGCGCAGGTGTCGCTACAGAAGCTGGATAGATTGAATTGGGCAGCCCCACTGACCAACATGGTCGGATGTCGCAATCTGGACTGGTCTTGCAGCAAGCTTTGCTGCCATCAGAATAGATGCAAATGTCTTCTGACCTTCAATAGTGACGTTGCCCTGGCCAGCGATAGCATAGGCTGAATCCGCTCCGGTGCCGGCAGCACAAAACGAGGCGACCCCTTCGAGTTGAACGTAGAAACTTCCATCCACCGAGACCTGAAGGACGCTGATCTTGCCCTGCTGAGTTCCTGCAAAGGCCGAGGATGGAACGACCGCAATCCCTACAAGCACGGAAAGAAGCGAAATTGCTCTCTTCATACAAGCCTCCATAATCCTAAGTTAGTTCAACCCACCTCGAGCGACACCCATAGAACCGCCATACTGAATGTTTCTGGCCCGAAATGCAGGGCTCCATGCCCACCAAGCAATACGGCATTCATACGTATCGACACTTCAGTTGTTATTCAAGAGGATCGGCACAATCCAAACCCAAGAAGCGCCGTCGTCACCTCCCGCATCCTGCGCAGCGGTGCTCTGATTTTCATTTGCGTCTTGCGCGTCGTGCCCACCTGCGTCGCCGCAGGCATCGGCAACCGATGCGTTGCTGGCATCAACCGCGTCTGTGGATGTGCTCGGAGCCTGGCATTCATAGCGCGTGCCAAAATCGAAGCTGCAACCACTCATCGTGCCTGCCATCAAATGGGCCACCAGCAGGCTCAACAAGACCACAGTGGCACGTTTCAAGTTCATCGCATTCGTCCCCCCTATACGCCGAGCGTTCGCCCGTCGGCGAACTTTCTTCACCACGCACCCGCCGCGCCGATGGCGACGCCGCCCTGAACAGGACCAATCTCCAAGGACATCGCGCCGTTAGCCCCCGGCGCATGGCGCGAGTCCAAGACCAGCAGCACCGCGCCAGCCACGGCGAGCCCCAGAGCACCACCGCCCAGAACCCGCGAAGCGAGCAGCCGCCGCTCCGTAGTAGCCCGCAGCGCCTCCGCCTGCGAGTCGCTGCCCGCCCTCTGGTAGTCGCGATAGGCCGAAGCCGCGAGCCCATACAGCACCGCTCCCCCCGCGCCGAGCGCGGCGCCCGTCCCCACTCCCGCCCACCCCCAAGTCCGCAGCGGCCGAGAGTCCCTGGCGCCGCCGTCCGCATCGACCGCCGAGCGCAGGCGAAGCTCCTCCGACACTCTCCCCGTCACATCCTCGCGATAGAACGCCAAACCGAAGGGCGTCCGGAAGAGATCGCGCCGAAACGACTCCTCCACGCTGCCCTTCCCCGCTTCGCTCAAGGCCGAGAAGGTGAGCTCGCTTGCCGCGACGCGCGCTCGCCCTCGAATGCTCGCCTCGCGCGCTGCGGTTCGAAGGAAGAAGGGCTCCTGCCCCACGAGGGCGAGCCGAACGGCCTGCTCCCTCGACGGATGAAAGTCCGCAATCCGCACCCCGCGGGCATCCTCGACCGAGAACCGCTCCGCGTGCTCCGCGCCCACCTCCACGACTGGCGAGTCGGCGAGCGCCGCGAGGTCGAGCAACGGCAAGTCCGGCCGCGACGCAGGCGCCCGATAGAAGACGCGCAGCCGCGCCCGGGGCACGTCAATGGCCGCGTTGGCTGCGTCGACGAACGCCGCGGCCTCCGCGTACGTCACCTTGCCGTCACCGTCCACATCGGCCGCGCCGAGCAGCGCGCTCCGCAGCTCGTGGGAGAAGATCCCCGCCTCCCACCGCCCCCACTCGTGGGTTTCCGACTCGTTGGATGCCGCGAGGATGACCCCCGTGTTCGGATGGCCCGCCAGTTCCTCGGAAGCGAGGAAATCCTGGACGACCGCTCGGTAGTTGCCCTCCTTGTCGCTCACCGCTCCCCGGCGCTGGACCAGAAAGTAGGCCTGGCACGCATCGAGGATGATGTGGTTGAACGTGGCCGGGGAAGGGCCGATGACCTCGCGATAGAGCTGCGAGCGCGAGAGCCTCGCGTCCAGCAGGTTGACGTAGCCTTCGTGATTTCGGCCGAGCTGCCCATGGCCCGAGTAGACGAAGTAGAAGTGCGTCTCGCGGCCAGCCTCCCGGTCCGCGCGGATCTGCTGAAAAATCTCCCCCAGCGCCGCAAGGAGCTGCTGCCTCGACGGCGCCCGCATGACCTGAGCCGCCTCGGCGAACCGTCGCTGGTTCTCCGAATCGAGCGCCACCAGGAGCGCCACATGCGCGCCGGCGGCCTTGAACAGCTCGTAGAACTTCACCGCGTCCTGGTCGGCGTAGGTCAGCCGCGCCACACCTTCATCCAGGCTCGCGTTGTTCCCGATGACGACGGCGTAGCGCCGGGGCGGCTCTGCGGCCAAGCCAGGCGCCGCAAGCCCGAGCAGCATTGCCACGCCGGCGAGCGCCGCGGCGCTCCGCAATACCTTTTTCATTGAGCTCCTCCCCCGCGGCTTGCCGCTGCCGCTCCCAACTCCACGCGAATCGAGTCCTCGACGGTGTCAAGAATGCCCAGCGGTAGCGGCTCGAGCCTCTCCAATGCCCCGTCCCGCGCCGCCAGCGCTCGCACCGCACCCTCCACGGCCGCCCTGTCGACAGGCTCCTTCGAGAAGAATCGCCGCAACGCGCAGCCAGCCCGCGCGGTGAAAGATTGACAGGCGGATGCCGTCATTCAGCGGCTCGTCGACCCGCTCCGGCTCGATGAGGATGCTCCGGTCGCTCTCCGGCCCAGGGTAGTACCAGCGCACCGTCCCGCCCTCCTGGATTCCGAGCAGGGCAAGGTACCGCATCCCCTTGCGAAGGTTCGTATACGTGAAGGTGACGACGTCCGACACGAGGAGCTCCGAGCCCTCGTCGACCTTCGCCTCTCGCGGCACGACCCGCAGGAGCCGAAACCCGGTTTCGGCGGTCTTTGCGTTGAATGCTGCCCCGGGCCCACGAGCTACGATCTCAGCAGGCGCAAGCCTCGAGCCCTCGCCGATCGGCACGCGATGCGAGACTGGCCCGGGCGCGCGACTGACCAGGATGACCATGGCCGCGCACGCCAGGGCGGCCGCCGGGGCCAGGAATCGCGGTGCCCATCGCCCTGGCTTCGCCCGGACCTCAGCTGGCGTGGCGCCGAACACGGCGGAGGCCATTCGCTCAACGGCGAGCCGGCTCGGCTCCTCCAGGGCTCCACAGAGCATCGCCTCGAAGGCGTGGTACCGGCTGAAAACTGCACTGCAGCTCGGGCAGGCGCAAACCTCCCGGAGGAGCGCGCGGTGCCGGGTGGGCGAGAGCCCGCCCGCGAAGAGCCGATCGATCTGCCAGCGCGTCCAAGAATGGAGATGCGTCCTCATCGGAGGGCTCCCAGGAACAACACCAGGGTGCCCGCGAGCCTCTCCAATCCGTTGCGGCCGTACCGGAAACCTTCGAAGAAGCCGTGCTCCTTCATTGCCAGGAAGAAGCGCTTCTTCAGCGCCTTCTCGCCGCGCTTCACGTGGTGCTCGCTGAGCTGCAGCCGCTGGGCAGTCGCTTCGACCGAAAGGCTCTCGCGAAACCGCGCCTCGAACAGCCCGCGCTCCACGGGTTCGAGCGATGCGACGAACGCCGCGTAATGGCGCGCGACGTCGGCTCGGTCCAACTCCTCCTCGGCCCGCTCCGGTGCCGGGTCGCCGTTTGCGTCCGCGGGTTCGGCCAAGCTCGCTTCCTCGCGCTCTCGCGCGCGAAAGCGATCGATGACCATGTTGCGCGCGATCGTGAAGAGATAGTTCCGGTACGGATTGATGCCGTCGTAGGCGAGGCGTGCGCCGGGAGAAAACGCCCGCCAGGAACACCTCCTGAACGGCTTCTTCTTTCTCGGCGGTATTCGCCAGGGCCTTGAAGAAGCGTCGCTGTCCGCCGCTGTCGAACGAGAATCCAGCGGAGTACAGCGCGTACACCGGCCGCACGTACTCGCGGTAGATCTCTTCCAAGGCAGCTCTCTCGCCGCGGCGAAAGGCCTCCAGGAGCTCTCGGTCTTCGACAAGCCGCATTTCCCCTCCGCGAATTTCCTCGACAGCATCCCGCAGTTCCCCGGCGAGGAAACGGCGATGCTCGGCAGTTCGTGATGAGCGCGCACTCTAGTACAGGACTTCGCAATGCGCCAGAACGCGTGAGCTCTTGAGCGATTTGCAAGCTCGAGCCTTGTGCGACGGAGTATGGCGTAAGGATTCTGTCGACCGCCATCTCGCGCAGGGGGCCTTCATCGGCTCCATCCAGAGACGTCGTGGTCCCAATTCGCACTATCATCGACACAGGCCTGCCGCGGCCTCGCCACCGAAGGTCTCCATGAAGCTCGCATTGCTCGCCGACATCCACGCGAACCTCGAGGCCCTGGAAGCCTGCCTCTCGCATTCGCGCGAGCAGGGCGCGGACGCCACCGCGTTCCTGGGCGACCTGGTCGGCTACGGCGCCGACCCGGCGGCGGTCCTCGCGCGGGTGCGCGGGCTCGCGCGCTTCGGCGCTTGGTCGGTGCGAGGGAACCACGACGACGCGGTGGCGCACGACGGCGGAAAAACCATGAACGCCGCCGCCCAGGATGCCGTCGCCTGGACGCGCTCGCGCCTGAGCCCGGAGGATTTGGCCTTTCTCGCCTCGCTCCCGCTCTCCGTTCGCGTCGGGGACGCCCTGCTGGTCCACGGGAGCGCCCTCGCGCCCGAGAGCTGGACCTACGTGACCGACCCCTTCGCCGCCGAGCAGAGCCTCGCCGCCGCGGGCGATGCCCGCTACGTCTTCTGCGGCCACGTCCACGAGCCCGCCCTCTACTTCACCGGCGCATCGCAGCGCCCCACGCCTTTCCGCCCCGTCCCCGGCGTCGCCATCCCCGTCCCGACGCACCGCCGTTGGCTCGCCATCGCCGGCGCGGTGGGCCAGGCGCGCGACGGAAACACCGCCGCGAGCTACGCTCTGCACGACACCGAGGCGAAGTCCCTCACCTTCTTCCGCGTCCCTTACGACTGGCAGGCCACCGCAGCCAAGATGCGCTCCGCGGGCCTGCCGGAGCTCCTGGCCCTGCGCCTGGCGCACGGAGAATGACGTGAGCGACCTGCCCGGAATCGGCGACGTCATCGACGGCTTTCGCGTTCAGGGCAAGCTCCACTCCGGTGGCATGGGCGTGGTCTATGAGGTCCGCGGCCCCGAGCCATCGGCCCCGCTGGTCATGAAGGTGCCGCGCCTGGGCCCGGGCGAGCCTGGCGAAAGCGTCGTCACCTACGAGGTGGAGCGCATGGTGCTCGCGGCCCTCCAGGGCCCGCACGTGCCGCGCTTCGTCGCCGCGGGCGACATCGCCAAGCGCCCGTACATCGTCATGGAGCGCGTCCACGGCCGGTCGCTCTCCGAGCGCGTGGGCCAGGGTCCTGTGCCGCCAGACGAAGTGGCGCGCCTGGGCGCCGCGCTCGCCGAGGCGCTGCACTCGCTGCACGTCCAGGAGGCCATCCACCTGGACTTGAAGCCCTCCAACGCCATCCTGCGGCCCGACGGACAGGCGGTGCTCATCGACCTGGGGCTCGCGCACCACGCGCACTACCCCGACCTTCTCGCCGAGGAGCTCCACCGGCCCATCGGCTCGGCGCCGTACGTCTCGCCCGAGCAGATCCGCGGCGTGCGCACCGACCCGCGCAGCGACCTCTTCGCGCTGGGCGCGGTGCTCTACGAGCTGTGCACCGGGAAGATGCCCTTCGGCTCGCCCACGACCGTCGCCGGCCTGCGCGAGCGGCTCTCGCAGGACCCGCTGCCGCCGCGCGCCCGCGTGCCCTCCACGCCCGAGTGGTTGCAGGAGGTGATCCTGGGCTGCCTCGAGCCCGTGGCCGAGCGGCGCTGCGCCACCGCGGCGCAGGTCGCCTTCGACCTGTCGAACCCCGGCCAGGTCGCCATCACCGAGCGCGGTCGCCGCGAGCGGCGGGCGGGGCTCTTCACGCGCGTCCGCCGGCGGCTCGACGCGGCAGGCTACGAGGAGCCCGCCCAGCGCCCTTCGGCGCAGCTGTCAGGTGCACCCATCATCATGGCCGCGGTGGCGACCCAGCACGGAAACGAGGCGGTGAACGAGGGCCTGCGCGCGGCCGTGCGGCGTTTGATGGCCGGCGAGGAGAAGAGCCGCCTGGCGGTCGTCACCGTCATTCGGCCCGCCACCGAGTTCGCGGGCGTCGCGAGCGAGGAGAGCGCCACCGCGCAGCGCATCAAGCACCTGGTGCTGCTGCGCCACTTCGCCGAGTCGCTGAAGCTCCCCGAGACCCGGCTCTCGTGCCACGTGCTCGAGTCCGACTCGCCGGCGGTCGCGCTGCTCGAGTATGCGCGGCGAAACCAGGTGGACCACATCGTCCTCGGGGGCCAGCCGCCGGGCGCGCCGCTCAAGGGGCTCATCACGGTGGCGGCGCGCGTCGCCGTCGAGGCGCCCTGCTCGGTGACGGTGGTGCGGCCGCGCTTCTCGCAGGTGCCGAGCCGCTGACGGGGTCAGCGCGGCGGTTCTTTGACGCCGGGCTGCTTCGCCTTGCCGTCGCGCCGCGTCAACTGATTGGCTCGCGCACTTTTCCTAATGTTTCTCCGCTCTCGGCCGCCGCCGCGCCCGGAGCTTTCGGGCGCCCGGCGCGCGGGCTCGCAGTCGCCGCTGGACTCTTGTCGCCTGCGGCCCTCGTTCCGTCCGATGCGAGACGATGCGCGGCTTGAAGGCGCCCGAAAAGGTGGTTAGAATATAAGTTCAACTTGAGTCAATCATAAGCGTGACGCAGTGCCTCACCCACCCCCTTCGGGCCCCAAACCTACTGGAGAACCCCGCATGGTCATGCCGCAAGCAGAAGCAGCGAAGGCGATTCCGCCAACAGGTCTCGGGATCACCTCCGAGGAGCGCCTCGTCATCTTCGCCTCGTCTCTGGGCACGGTCTTCGAGTGGTACGACTTCTACCTGTACGGCTCGCTGGCCGCGTTCATCTCCGCCCACTTCTTCAAGGCCGTGAACGAGACGACGTCCTTCCTGTTCGCGCTCCTGGCTTTCGCGGCGGGCTTCTTCGTCCGGCCCTTCGGCGCCGTGGTGTTCGGGCGCTTAGGGGACATGATCGGCCGCAAGTACACCTTCCTCATCACCATCTTGTTGATGGGCAGCGCCACGTTCGTGGTGGGCATGCTCCCGGGATACGCGACGCTGGGCATTGCCGCGCCCATCATCCTCATCGTCCTGCGGCTGCTTCAGGGCCTGGCGCTGGGCGGCGAGTACGGCGGCGCCGCGACCTACGTCGCCGAGCACGCGCCGCCGGGCAAGCGCGGCTTCTTCACCGCGTGGATCCAGACCACCGCCACGATGGGCCTGTTCCTCTCTCTCATCGTCATCATGGTCTGCCGCGGCGTCCTGACCAAAGAGGCCTGGGAGGGCTGGGGCTGGCGCATCCCCTTCCTCGTGTCGCTGGGGCTGCTGCTCGTCTCCGTCTGGATCCGCCTCAAGCTGCATGAGTCGCCGGTGTTCGCGCGCATGAAGGCCGAGGGCAAGCAGTCCAAGGCCCCGCTCACCGAGTCCTTCCTGCGCTGGGGCAACTTGAAGATCGTCCTGATGGTGCTCTTCGGCGGCGTCGCCGGCCAGGGCGTCGTCTGGTACACGGGCATGTTCTACGAGATGTTCTTCCTGACGCAGACGCTGAAGGTGGACGCCGCGCAGGCGAACCAGCTCGTCGCCATCTCCCTGGCCATCGGCACACCGTTCTTCATCATCTTCGGCGTCCTCTCCGACAAGATCGGCCGCAAGTGGATCATCATGGCGGGCTGCCTTTTGGCCGCCGCGACCGATTTCCCCATCTTCAAGGGGCTGACCCAGTACGCGAACCCCGACCTCCTCGCGGCGCAGCAGGCGAACCCGGTGACGGTGGTGGCCGACCCCGCCCAGTGCAGCTTCCAGTTCGACCCCATCGGCAAGGCGACGTTCAAGAGCTCCTGCGACCAGATCAAGAGCTTCCTCGGCAAGAAAGCCATCCCGTACACCAACCGCGAGGAGCCGGGCCTGGCGCTGGCCTACATCCTCGTCGGCGATAAGAAGGTCGAATCGTTCGACGGCAATCCGCTGGCCGCGGCGGACTTCAAGGCGAAGAGCGCCGACCTGACGAAGGCCTTGGGCGAGGCCACCAAAGCCTACCCGGCCAAGGCCGACCCCGCGAAGATCAACACGGTCATGGTGGTGCTGCTCCTCGTCCTCCTGGTCATCTACGTGACCATGGTCTACGCGCCCATCGGCGCCTGGCTGGTGGAGCTTTTCCCCGCGCGCATCCGCTACACCTCCATGTCGCTGCCCTACCACATCGGCAACGGCTGGTTCGGCGGGTTCTTGCCCAGCATCGCGTTCGCGCTGGTGGCGGCCAAGGGCGACATCTACTACGGCCTCTGGTACCCCATCGTCATCGCGCTCATGACCGTCGTGCTCGGCTCGCTGCTCATGCACGACACCGACACCAAGGGCAACATCCACCACGACGCGGCGTAGATTCCCGCGCACGCAAAGCCTGGCCCTAAAGGGACCCGGCGACGCTTACAAAGCTGGCTGAAGCCGGCTGCGTTCTTCACGCGTCAAGAGAGCCTCCGCGCCGACGGTGCGCGGAGGCTCTCCTTTTCTTGGCTCCCTAAACCGGCCGAGCCGGAACCAATGAGGGTTGCCTTAGGCTCCAGACTCGCTCCAGACTCCAGACCCCAGGCTCCGGGTACTGCAGTTCCTTAAGGCCCGGGGTCTGAAGCCTGGAGTCTTTGCCATCCTGCGCAAGATTTCCTCGCGAAGGGACTATTGGCTGCAGTTGAGGGACATTGAAGCCATGGCCGCCATCGACCCCGTCGTCTTCCTCCGAGGTACGCCGCCCTTCGACAGCCTGCCGGAGGAGCTCTTCTCCAAGGCGAGCTCGGACCTCGAGATCGCGTTCTACCCAGCCGGCACCCGCCTGGTGCGCAAGGGCGAGGAGCCGCTGCGCCACCTTTACGTCATCCGCAAGGGCGCCGTCCGCCTGGAGGTCGAGAGCCAGACCATCCAGCTGCTCGAGGAGGGCGAGATCTTCGGCTACACCTCGCTGCTCACGCACAAGGCCACGCTGGACGTCGTGGTGGAGGAGGACCTGCTCGCCTACCGCCTGCCGGGCGCGCAGTTCCAGGCGCTCCTCGGCGACGCGAAGTTCGCGGGCCACTTCGCGGTGCGCCTGGGCGACCGGCTGAAGAACAGCCTGGAGCACTCGCAGGTCGCCACCTTCCAGGCGGACCTCTCCATGAGCGTGGAGCAGATCGTCCGGCGGCCGCCGGTGCGCGTGGGCGCGGGCGCCACGGTCGGCGAGGCTGCCCAAGTCATGCGCCGCGAGAACACCTCCTCGGTGCTCGTCGACACCGACCCTTTGGGCATCGTCACCGACCGCGACTTCCGCAACAACGTGCTGGCGGCCGGGCTCGGGCCCGACACCCCGGTGACCCGCGTCTTCACCCTAGGGCTCAAGACCGTCGCCGCCGAGACGCCGCTCTATGAGGCCATGGTGCGGCTCATCGACTCCGGCATGCACCACCTGCCGGTCGTGAAGGGCGACCAGATCATCGGGGTCGTCACCTCGAACGACCTGTTCCGCGCCACGGCCCACGGCCCGGTGGCGGTGCTGCGACGGGTGGAGCGGCTCGCGGGGCGCCACCAGCTCAAGGGCTACGGGTCCTGGGTGACCGAGATGTCCTCGGCGCTGCTCGCCGGCGGGCTCGACGCCACCGTGGTCGCGGGCTTCGTCGCCCGCCTCAACGACGCGCTGGTGCACCGGATCCTGCGCTGGGCGGAGGCGGACCTGGGCCCCGCCCCCGGGGCCTACGCGTGGATCGTCTCGGGCTCCGAGGGGCGCATGGAGCAGACGCTGCTCACCGACCAGGACAACGCGCTCATCTTCTCGGACAACTGCGACGGATGCCGGCCGTACTTCCAGAAGCTCGCCGAGCGCGCCAACGACGACCTGGAGGCCGCCGGTTTCCCGCGCTGTCCCGGCGGTTACATGGCGCGCAATTGGTTCGGCCCGGTGAGCGAATTCACCTCGCGCGTCGACCGCTGGGTCGAGACCCATAGCCCCCAGGACGTCCTGCACACGGCCATCTTCGTGGACTACCGAAAGGTCTCGGGAGACCTCGACCTCGCGGACTTCGAGGCGGCCATCGCGCGCGCCGGGAAGAACCGCGTGTTCCTGGCGGCCCTGGCCAAGTCGGCGCTCGAGTCGAGGCCGCCCGGCGGGCTAATGCTCCGGCTGAAGGGCGAGTCCTCGGAGGTGAACCTCAAGGCGCAGGGCATCACGCCCATTGCGCACCTGGCGCGCTGCTACGCGCTGGAGGTGGGCACCGACCGCCGCCACACCTTGGAGCGGCTCGACGCCGCGGTGCGCGCCGGGCTCATGGGCAAGGACGCCCGGGCGCGGGTGGGCGAGGCCTTCCACTTCCTCCACGGGCTGCGCCTGCGCCTCCAGCTGCGAAAGGTGGCCGATGGCGAGCCGCCCTCGAATTCGGTCCGCCTGGCGGAGCTCTCCGCCATCGAGCGCAGCCGGGTCAAGGAGAGCTTTCGGGCGATTCAGAATTGGCAGGAGCTGGCGGCGTATCATTATAAGACCGATTTGTTCTGAACTCCCTCCAGAACGCCAGAGCTCATCCTGCCCTCCGCCTCGGGTGCGCTCGATTTCGCACTCCCGGACGCCGCGGCCAGCTCGGGCAACCCCAAATCACCCGGCCCTCGCAAGCTCTCCTGCGAGGAGCGAGGTCGTCAGCCGGGGTTTGTTGCAACTTGGTACCCGCTTGACGCAACAGCCTAAATCCCGTTGTTCTCCAGACAACACGACCTCCGCGGATTTGCGCAATTGCCGACAATTCCGGTCACCTGACCGTTCGAGCGTTGGTTTTAGTTGCCCGCCGTCGGCTACCGTGCGCGCTCGATAAGCAACCGAAATCACAGGGGCCGACAGCGCGTCGGCATGCTTCCAGGGGGTCCTGTATCAGGAGGCCACAGACAGCCTGGAAGGCGACGACCATTGCGAGCCCGAAGCGTGTGAAGGCGACTCAGGCGACGCATATCGCAACGCCGAACCACTTGAAGCAGCGTGAGCTCGTCCCGCGCTCTCCAGACCGAGAGGAAATCCGAATGGCAGCGAATGCCGAATCGAAGCTCTACAAGATAATTCGCCCACCGCCAGGCATGGAGGTCGTCGGCCCGGTGCAACAGATCCACCTTCGGCTGAACGTGGGGCCGCTCAAAGAGATCTTCGTGTATTACGACCCCTTGGATGATGGTGGTCCCGAACACAAACGAGGCTACGTTCGCTTCTATCCGACCTCCGACCATAGACCCGTCGCCCAACTCGTCTACAGCTGGTTCCCCCCGGGGACATGGAAGGTGAAGCTCTCGGAGCCCGATCAGAGCGGGGCCATCTATGCGAGCTCGATCGAACCGGCCTGGACCAATGCAGACGAGAGGGTCGTCGCCGCGCTCAAAAACCGACTGAAGAGCCTTGACCTCGCGATCGGGTGGCAATTCACCAAGCTCCCCAGGAGCAAGAAGAGCATCGCGATGCAGAAGGCCGAGGTTACCGAGGCAGTTCGCTCTTCCGCCGAGAAGGGCCGGGAGATCCTCCTGAAGGTTGCCTACGACCGCGACGACGGCGACATTCGAGGCCTGCATATATCCGAGCCCGTCCACGGCGATGCGAGCTGCCTGCTCGACGAGCGCCTCGCCCGCATCTTCCTCGAGTTCGTCGAGCACTTCGGGAATATCGAGGTCGACCACCGCCTCGCGACAGGTGGGCTCACCGAGGAGAAACTCAAGACGGTGCGCGAGCCGAACCCCGCGGTCGTCGAGGCCATCACGAACTTATTCACGCAGGGATACGGTGAGTTCGATTGGTCGCGGCGTTCCGCACAGCCGTTGCCGGGCCTCGAAGAGTTCAAGCGGATGGAAGAGGCGGTCTTCTTCCAGGCCCGAGTGAAGAACGACCTGGCTCGGCGGAACATGCTGCGGATCGGCATCGGGTACCTGCGCGACAGGAACGACAGGCGAGCGGACATCGGCATCGTGCGGCGTCCATGCGTGAGCGGAGGCGCATGCGAAGGCGAGCCTCGATGGCTGCTGTACGACCGCAACGGAGTCGCGCTCGCCAGCGGTGGCGGCAGCTTCCGGGACATCGAGTACCGCAGTGTCGACCTCGAGAAGCTCAAGCGCGAGGCCGTCTTCCCGGTTCCGGTGCCGGGCGCCCCGGTGATGTTCGTCGTCCGCGGGATGCCGATTGTCGAGATCGACGTCCAGGACCCGAAGATCTACAGCTCGCTCCGAATACTCGAGCAAAGCTTCGGGGGACCGCCGCGCGAGCTCGTCGCGCTTGCGGCGAGCCTCTTCAACTATAGCCTATTCATCGCGCGCGAGATGTACAAGCGGAACAAGGCCGGCGCACTGGCTGGCCGGACGATAGAGTTCGCGGTCGGCGCCTTCATCTTCTTCGTCATCCACGCGATGGCCGCCTCTTGCAAGGCCAGTCCCTCCCCGCCAGTCCAGGCGGTGGGCTACCTGCTCATCGCGATGGCACGTGCCGTGGGCGCCATCCTGGGTGTGGACTTCACCTTGACCAACATGGAGAAGCTCGCGCTCGCCGGCCGGCATTTCGCTCAGATGGAGCGGCTCCATCGAGAGAGCGTGGAGAGCAAGGGCGGCGCCTCCGGGAGCTCGAGGGGCGGGCAAGCTGAAGAGAAGCCGGTGGAGCTGCCAGCGCTCAAGGAAGCAAAGCTCACGAAGCTGTCCGAGGGGCACCTGACGGCCGGCTCGGAGGCCCTCCTCGACGCCATGGCCGACTACTTTGCGCTCGGGGTCGTGCTGGTCGGCGGCATCGGCGTGGCGAAGCTTCGTCGCATGAGAGCGGCGGCAAAGGAAGCAAAGGCGCTCCTGGAGCACATCAAGAACTTGGAGGAAGAGGCCCATTCCAAGCTGAAGGTCAACGATGACGGCGCGGTAGAGGAGATCGAGCCGGTGAAGCCCGCGGAGAAGCTCGAGGGCGTGCCCGCCCCAAAGCCCGGCAAACCCGGAAAGTCTGTCGGAGGCCTCGGTTTCGAGAAGCTTCCCGCCGATGGAGAGCCGAAGCCCGAGGAGAAGAAGCCGATTTATGGCGAGTACTTCTATAAGCGCTGCGATGCGTTGAAGAAGCGTGTGGACGTCCTCAAGGAACATCTCGACGCAGTCGAGACGCCGGAGGACTCTGAGCGTGCGAATAGGCTTGAGAAACTCAGGACAACGAAGACGACCTACCTGCTCAACTCGATCGAGCTCATGAGGCGGTCCAAGGCCGAGCGGTTGGTCCCGGTGATCGCGAAGGAGGTCGTGGAGTTCGAGGCGGAGGTGGCGAAGGAGTTTCCGCGGCCTGTGGCTGAGGAGCCGCCCAGGGACTCGGAGGGGCTCTACGTTATCCAGGAACCGGGGGAGTTGCAGGGGGAGCCTCAGAGAGGGAAGGTGCCTCCCCGAACAATAGCGCGCGTCGACCTCGCTGGCAGGTTTTCGATGAGGCGAACAAAAGGCGGAGAAATTGAGCTCAACTACGGCAACCCGGAAATCCATGGAATCGAAGTCGCCGTCACTAAGGATGGCGTGCTTGGCCTAAACATCCGAGCGCAGGGCAATGCAGAAACAATGGGCTCTGGGCGAGACATGTTCATCGGGGCCATGGAGCGCCTCCGCCGCGAGGGCGTGCAGGTCAACAAGATTCGAGGATTCTGGTTCCTAAATAGCGACAGCGTGAATACCGCGAAATTCCTCGAGCTGTCCAAGACGATGGCGCCCAAGGAGGCCGCGAAGATGACATGGACTGGGCAAATTGCCCATGATCTCGGATTCCCGAATGTCGAGAGCGTAACACGCCTTCCGGGTCGTATTGTTGCAATTTTTGGGCGAGGTGAATGATGTTTGCATCGATACTGAGGGGCGAGAAAGCGACCGATCTCTTTAAGAGACTCACTGCCGCCCACCCGCAGCTTACCAATTCGGAGCTAGCGAGCCAATTCATGGACTACTTTCAGAGCATCGACGGGGAGGCGAGGCAGGTCATCTGGCACTGGCAGCGTCCTGGAAAAGCAATGGGGCTTTGCGACAATGATGTGAACGAAAGCCTTCAGAAGATGCTCCGCGATGCGGGCTACGCTGTTCAAAGCAAGTAGAAGAATGCGCCTGAGTACGGCCGAGGCGAATGTTGTTCACTTCGATTCCATGAGGCGAAATGGGGACAGATGGCTGCCAGGCCTCGGATTGCCAACTGGGACCTCGCGAGGCGCTTTGTGGGCTTTTCTGAGACCATTGACGGCAAGACAAGGGATGTCATTTGGCACTGGCAACACCCTGGCGCAAGAAGGGGCATGGTCCCGGTCCGACAAGGCGTGATCAAGCTGGGCGAGTCCTTCTCCACGCTCGTCCGCCCGAAGGGCGCCGAGCAGATAGGCGTCGCGTCCATTCGGGCGCACCAGCTCGTCTGGGACGACGTGCGCGAAGCTCCGCCCATCGGCGACGTCCTCGCCGAGGTCAAGCGGCGGCTGCGCGAGGGCGCGCTCCTCGTGCACCAGGCGAGCATCGACGTGGCATTCCTGAAGCGGGCTCGCCAGGAGCACGGCCGCCGCTGGCCGCGCCCGCCGGTGGTCGACACGGTGGACCTGCTCCTCAAGGCGGCGCACAAGGCGCGCTTCTCCAGTCGCAATCCGGAGCAGCTCGCGGCGCTGAACCTGACATCGAGTACCGCAGCGTCGACCTCGAGAAGCTCAAGCGCGAGGCCGTCTTCCCGGTTCCGGTGCCGGGCGCCCCGGTGATGTTCGTCGTCCGCGGGATGCCGATTGTCGAGATCGACGTCCAAAACCCGAAGATCTACAGCTCGCTCCGAATACTCGAGCAAAGCTTCGGGGGACCGCCGCGCGAGCTCGTGGCGCTTGCGGCGAGCCTCTTCAACTATGGCTTATTCATCGCGCGCGAGATGTACAAGCGGAACAAGGCCGGCGTACTGGCTGGCCGCACGATAGAGTTCGCGGTCGGCGCCTTCATCTTCTTCGTCATCCACGCGATGGCCGCCTTTTGCAAGGCCAGTCCCTCCCCGCCAGTCCAGGCGGTGGGCTACCTGCTCATCGCGATGGCACGTGCCGTGGGCGCCATCCTGGGTGTGGACTTCACCTTGACCAACATGGAGAAGCTCGCGCTCGCCGGCCGGCATTTCGCTCAGATGGAGCGGCTCCATCGGGAGAGCGTGGAGAGCAAGGGCGGCGCCTCCGGGAGCTCGAGTGGCGGGCAAGCTGAAGAGAAGCCGGCGGAGCTGCCAGCGCTCAAGGAAGCAAAGCTCACGAAGCTCTCCACAGGGCACCTGACGGCCGGCTCGGAGGCCCTCCTCGACGCCATGGCCGACTACTTTGCGCTCGGGGTCGTGCTGGTCGGCGGCATCGGCGTGGCAAAGCTTCGTCGCATGAGAGCGGCGGCGAAGGAAGCGAAGGCGCTCCTGGAGCACATCAAGAACTTGGAGGAAGAGGCCCATTCCAAGCTGAAGGTCAACGATGACGGCGCGGTAGAGGAGATCGAGCCGGCGAAGCCCGCGGAGAAGCTCGAGGGCGTGCCCGCCCCAAAGCCCGGCAAACCCGGAAAGTCTGTCGGAGGCCTCGGTTTCGAGAAGCTTCCCGCCGATGGAGAGCCGAAGCCCGAGGAGAAGAAGCCGATTTATGGCGAGTACTTCTATAAGCGCTGCGATGCGTTGAAGAAGCGTGTGGACGTCCTCAAGGAACATCTCGACGCAGTCGAGACGCCGGAGGACTCTGAGCGTGCGAATAGGCTTGAGAAACTCAGGACAACGAAGACGACCTACCTGCTCAACTCGATCGAGCTCATGAGGCGGTCCAAGGCCGAGCGGTTGGTCCCGGTGATCGCGAAGGAAGTCGTGGAGTTCGAGGCGGAGGTGGCGAAGGAGTTTCCGCGGCCTGTGGTTGAGGAGCCGCCCAGGGACTCGGAGGGGCTCTACGTTATCCAGGAACCGGGGGAGTTGCAGGGGGAGCCTCAGAGAGGGAAGGTGCCGGAGCCATCCGCGCATGCGCAGGGGCTCGCGAAGCGAAGGATAGGGACTCGAAAGGCAGGTGTAGATCCAGTCGCATTCACCTTTCTGGATATAAATCCCGGCTTCCCTGAGCCCGGCCGAACCGAGAATTGCGCGAATTGCGCAGTCGCTCTAGATAGAACCTTCGGCGGTACCCCTACGGTCGCAGACCCGTCGCCGCACCCATTTACGATGGTCGAAATCGAGGAAGAAATGGGCGGACGCTTCTCCAAGGCTGATCTGCCATCCATCGAAGTCGACCTCGCCCGTGCCGGCGAGGGGGCGCGCGGCATCGTTGCCGCAGTATCCAGACGCTCCGAATCAGGCCACGTCTTCAATGTGATCAACCAAGACGGGAAGGTCAGATTTGTCGATGGTCAAACTCGAGAAGTCTATGACGACCCAGGGGAGTTGTTCTACAACTGGTACTTCATGAGGACCGACACACCATGACAACGGTAATCTCAACTCCACAGCAGGCCGAGAAATGCGTTTCCGAGCGCCTCGCGCGACTGCGACCCGAACTTCAAGTCTTGGAAGGCTCGACGCGAAAAGACAGGGGCATATGGCTGGTGTCTGTAAACTCCCCGGACTACGCGCGCAGTCGCGATATGCGCGATATGCTTCTTGGGCTGGGCCCGGTCCTTGTCGACGCAGTCACCGGCGAGATGTTTTCGTCAGGAAGCGGATATTCGGCAGAGCGCTGGGTCGATAGATATCTGTCGAAAGATCTTGCCGGCCTGATCAGGCTCGAGTGATTCGACCGGGAGGCCGAACGGCTTCGCTGCCCGCAGGGCCTTCCTCCAGGAAGCCGTGTGGGCAAGTGACGTCTGGAACAAGGCGGCGCAGAAGCCGCATCTCGATCCTCCCAGCCCTTCTTCTTTCAAAGCCGCGGCGGCTCGTGCGCGCTCCCCGGCCGCAAGCTCACACCGCCCAAACCCCGACCCCGCCCGCAACGCCGCGCCGGCGACGAGGGTAATCTCAGAGGCGATGCTCTTCCTCCGCTCCCCGCCCTGGAACGAAGTCACCTACTGGTCTCTCGACCTCGAGACCGGCGGCCTCGACGCGCGCAAGGACGCCATCCTCGCGGTGGGGATGGTCCCTATTCGCGGCGGCGTCATCAAGCTGGGCGAGGCCTACACCACCCCGGTCCGGCCCCGAGGCGCCGACCAGATCGGCGCCGCGTCCATCCGCGCGCACCAGCTCGTCTGGGACGACCTGCGCGAAGCCCCGGCCATCGGCGACGTCCTCGTCGAGATCAAGCGGCGGCTGCGCGAGGGAGCGCTCCTCGTGCACCAGGCGAGCATCGACGTTTCGTTCCTGAAGCGGGCCTGCCAGGAGCACGGCCGCCGCTGGCCGCGCCCGCCCGTGGTCGACACGGTGAACCTGCTCCTCAAGGCGGCGCATAAGGCGCGCTTCTCCAGCCGCAATCCGGAGCAGGTCCCAGCGCTGAACCTGAGCGAGGCGCGCCGCGAGGCCCTCCTGCCGGAGTACCAGGCCCACGACCCGCTGATGGACGCCATCGCCACCGCCGAGCTCTTTCTGGTGCTGCGGCGCCGGCTCGGCGCCCGCCTGCTCCGCGAGCTGACGTGAGGGCCGGCGAGCGTCCGGTTCTCGACGGCGAGAGACGCATGGGCGTAGGCTCGCCGCCTTCAATGCACGCGCTCGCCCGCTCTCGAGGCAGGCGATAGAGGAAACGCTATGGAATCCCGCAGGTCGGCACTCGGGGCGCCGCTCGCCGCACTCGCCCTTCTCTTCTCCCAGGCCGCCGGCGCGCAGCCGGCACCCGCGCCTGCCGAATTCGTCGATGAGGCCCGGGCCATCATGCGACTGGTCGCCTGCGACGGATCCGCGCCCGTCCCCCAGGGCGCCGAGAAGGCGGTCGAGGCGCACTGCAAGCAAGTGGTCCCGGCCATCGAGAAGTACCGCGCCTCCTACGAAGAAGAAGCGCAGCGATACATCGCGGGCTTGAGGCCCCAAGGCCTGCCTTCGAAGGTCGTCTACCCCTTCGGCGGCGGCGACCTGACCACCGCGCTCACGACCTATCCGGACGCCCAGGAGATCACCAGCATCTCCCTCGAGCTCGTGGGCGACCCGCGGCGGGTCAGCAAGCTCGACAAGAAGCTGGAGAGAAGCCTGACCGCCCTGCGGCCGCTCCTCAAAGGGCTCTTAGACCTCGAGGACTTCAGCCGCAGCGTGGACTTGTCCAAGGTGCAGCAGGGCGAGCTCCCCGGGCAGCTCTCCCTGTTCCTGGTGGGCTTGGCCGTGCATCGGATGGAGCCGGTCTCCCTGCGCTACTTCCGACTCGAGCCCGACGGCGCCATCCACTACCTCACCGCCGAGGACATCGCCGCGGTGGAGAAGAAGCTCGCCAAGAAGCGCAAGGGGAGCTGGACCGCCCCCGACTTCTCCGAGGCCTTCGCCAACATGGAGCTCGCCTTCCGCCCGAAGGGCGACGCGGCGGCGCCGGTCCGCATCTATCGGCACATCGCCGCCAACCTCTCGGACGCGAGCCTGAAGGCCGACCCGGCGCTGCTCCGGCACCTCTCCGCCAAAGGCCGCGTCACGGCGCTCGTCAAGGCCGCGAGCTACCTGCTCTGGCAGAGCGGCTTCTCCACCATCCGCGACTACCTGCTCCAGAACGCCGACTTCATCGTCTCGGAGAGCAGCGGCATCCCGCCGCGCTTCGCCGCCAAGGCGGGCTTCGAGCAGACGACCTACGGCGAGTTCAACAAGGCCTACCTGCCCGACGCCTCCGAGGAGATCAGCCGCGAGTTCGCCAAGCTCTGGAAGTCGCAACCCAAGCGCGAGCTCCCCTTCCGCTTCGGCTACCCAGACGACCACAAGAAGAACCACCTGCTCGTCACGCGCCGCCTCTCGCCGGAGAAGTCTCCGGCGAATTGACCTGCGGGCCGCGTTGACCCATTCATCCGGGCGGTGATACACACGTCCGCTCCTCCAGAGGGAGGTGCCTGCGCATGGGCATCGCGGAAGGCGATTCTGAAGGTCGGCGATCGCGTCGTCTACCCGAATCAAGGCGTGTGTCGGGTGGTCGGCACGGCCGACATGGAAATCGGCGGCCACAAGGAGAGCTTCGTCAAGCTCTCGCGCGAGGACGACGATGCGACGGTGATGGTGCCCAAGGGCCGGCTGGCCAAGGTGGGGCTGCGGCGAATCGCCGACGTCTCCGAGCTGAGCAAGGTCTTCGCCTACCTGGTCGCGCCGGTCGAGGGGCCAGAGCTCGACTGGAAGGTGCGCCATCGCACCCACGGCGAGCGGATGAGCGAGGGCGGCCTGATGGGCCTGGCCCAGGTGGTCAAGGGCCTCACCACGCTCGCCGACCTCCGGCCGCTCCCTCCCAAAGAGCGCGAGCTCTACGACAACGCCCGCCACTTGCTCGTCTCCGAGGTTGCGGCGGCCGCGCAGATCGCCGACGTGAGCGCCGAGGACGCGGTGGACCTGGCGCTCTTCCCGCCGGGTGTCGAGCGCAAGAAGCCGGAAATCGCCTTGCCGCTCGGTGGCGAGGACGGTGAGGACCTGGGCCTCGACGAAAGCGTCGATCTTGGCGGCGAAACCCTCGAGCCGTTGGACGGCGAGGCGGCGGCCGAGCCTGCCGAAGAAGCAGCCGGGAGCGAGCCCGAGGAGGCGGTCGAGGCTGAAGGTGAGGCTGAGGCCGAGCCCGACGCAGAGCCGGAGGGCGAGGCGAAGGCGCCCAAGAAAGCCGGCCGCAAGCCCGCTGAGAAACCCGCCAAGGCCGCCAAGGCGCCCAAAGCGGAGAAGCCCGCCAAACCCAAGGCCGCCAAGGCCCCGAAGGCCGAGAAGCCCGCCAAGGCCAAGCCGTCCAAGGCGGCGCATTCCGCCAAAGCCGAGAAGCCCAAAGCCAAGCCCGCCGCCCGCGCGAAGGGCGCGAAGCCCGCGAAGAAGTAGCCGGAGGCCCCGTGATCCGCCTGGTGTCGCTCGATCCGCTCGATCCCGAGGTGCTGCAGAAGCTGACGCGCGTCCTCTTCCAAGCCTACGGCTTGGGCTGCGAGCACGTCGGCGAGATGCCGGCCCCGGCCCCAGCCATGCGCGGCGAGTCGATCGACGCGGTGGAGTTCCTCAAGGTCGCACCGGAGGTGAAGTCCTTCGCCGACGACAAGGTGCTGTTCCTGACCAGCCGGGCCCTCGGGAGCCGCGAGCTCCCCAGCGGCAAGGGCCCGACGCCGGGCTTCTCGCTCTTCGGCGGCCCCATCGGCGTCGTCACCTCGCACGGCCTGCCCAAGGGCGATGCGCTCCTCAAGCGCCTGGCCAAGCAAGCGGTGCACGAGCTGGGGCACCTTTGGGAGCTGCACCACTGCCTCGACGCGCGCTGCGCCATGTACGCGCCGTGGGCGCCCGCCTTCGCCAACGGCGAGCCCACCCTCTGCACCTTCTGCCGCGAGAAGAGCGAAGGCCGCATCCGGATGGCCAAGACCTGAGGCGGCGCGCTCGGAAGCCAGCCCGATGAGCCCTGAAGCGAGCTCTCCGCCGCCCGCGCTCGCCAGCCCTCCGCCGGCGCCTCAGGCAGCCTCCACCGAACCCAGCAGCGCCCCCGCGCCGCTCACCGCTCTCCGGCGGGCCGAGGCCCTTTTGGCCGTCGGCGCCGCGCTCTTCGCGCTGCTCTTCTGGCTCCGGCTGCCCTCCCAACTGCCTTCGCCGTCCGACTGGGAGAGCGCCTCGAGCGACCTCGCGTCGCGGGCGCGCGACGGCGACGCCGTCCTCCTCGACCCCCACTGGGCCGAGCGGGCCCGGCTGTTCGTCAAGGGCGTGCCCGTGCTGAACCTCGGCCGCTCTCCGGCCCGCGAGGACCTTCAGGGCTACCGGCGGATCCTGCTGTTGTCGCTCCCGGACCTGCCGCGGTCCGACCTGCCCGCGACCGTGCGCCAGCTCGAGGGTTGGCGCTTTCGCCCGGTGGAAGGCCCGGTCCGGCACGGCGCGCTCGCCGTGACGGTGCTCGAGAACCAGGCCGTCGAGCGCCCCTCGTTCGACTTCACCGGCGAGGTGGCGCAGGCCAAGGTCTACATCCGCCGGCCCGACGGCTCGGAGGAGCTCTGCCCGCTGGTGAACGGCCGGCACCCCTGTCCACGCGCCGGGTGGATCAACGTGGGCGCCGAGCTCAAGGAGATAGCCCTGAAGCCCGTCCGCTGTCTCTGGGCCCACCCCGCGGGGCGCGAGCCGCTGGTGGTGGAATACCCGGAGGCGCCGCTCGGGAGCGAGCTGCGCGTCATGGGCGGCATCGTCGGGCAGATCGCCTTCCGGACCGAGCAGTTCGCCCCGGTGCTCCTCGAGGTGAAAATCGACGGCCGGCCTGTGGCCCAGCTCGAGTTCCCGCCCGGCGCGCCCGGCGAGCGGCGCCGCGCCATCGACACCCGCGCGCTGGCCGGCACCCGCCACTTCGTCCAGTTCGAGGTGACCGCGGCCGACCCGGGCATGCGCCACTTCTGCTTCGACGCGGGAGCCTACTGATGGCCGACCCTCGCGCGCCGCAGAAGGGCGACCGGCTCATCGCGCTCGCGCTCGCCGCGGCCACCTTCGCCGCCCTCGGGCTCACCGAGCGCCAAGTGGGCTTCGTGCGCGACGAGGCCGACTACTTCGCCGCCGGCCAGAGCTACGCCGCCTGGGTGGAAGACGCGGTGCACGCCGCCGCCGCCGGCCACCCGCTCGCGGCCCTGAGCGACCGCGCCATCGTCGCGCGCTACGAGCTGAACCACGAGCACCCCGCGCTGGCCAAGACGCTCTTCGGCCTCTCGCACCTCTTGCTCAGCGAGAAGTGGCACGTCCTTCGAGACGCGGCCGGCTACCGGATGCCGGCGTGGGCCCTGAGCGGCTTCTTGTCGGCGCTGCTCTACCTCATGGCGGCGCGCCTGGTCTCGCGGCGAGGCGGACTGTTCGCGGTGGCGGCGTTCTGGCTCGCGCCGCGCCACTTCTTCCACGGCCACCTCGCCTGCTTCGACATCCCCATCGCGTGGGCGTGGCTCCTCACCGTCTACTGCTACTGGCGCAGCCTCTCGAGCGGGCGCTGGTCTGTCGCGACCGGCCTCGCCTTCGGGGCTGCCCTGGCCATCAAGCACAACGCCTGGTTCATCCCCGGGGTGCTCGCCATCCACTGGGCGCTGGCGGTGGCGCCAGGCGCGCTCCGCGAGGGTCGCTTCACCGGGCTCGCCCGGTCGCTCGCGCCCTTCGCGGCGATGCTGGCGCTGGGGCCGGCCGTCTTCTATTTGCACTGGCCTTATTTGTGGCACGACCCATGGCCGCGCCTGCTCTGGTACGTGAACTTCCACGCGCAGCACATCAACTACCCCTGGGAGTTCTTCGGCCGGCTGCTGGTCGAGGCGCCGTTTCCTCTGGGCTACGCCTATGCGGTGACGGCGGTGACCCTGCCGCTCGCCACGCTGGCGTTGATGGTCACCGGGTCCCTGGCCGAGCTCGCCCGGTTCGCGGCGACCTACCTGGTCCGGCCGGCGCGCCGCTTCGCCTCCGAGCTCGACGGCGACTCGCTGCTGGTGCTGGGCAACGCCTTCGCGTCGCTGACGGTCATCTCCATGCCGTTCGTCCCCATCTTCGGGGGCGTCAAGCACTGGCTCCCGTCCATGCCGTTTTTGGCCCTTCTGGCCGCCCGCGCGCTGGAGCGGGTGACGGCCACGGCCGTGGCGTCGGCGCCGAAGGCTTCGCCTTGGCTTTTGCGCGCGGCCTTCCCGGCGCTCGCTTCGCTCGCTCTCTCCTCGTCGGCGCTGGGCCTCTGGCGAAACCATCCCTACGGGACGAGCTTCTACAACGAGCTCGCTGGCGGAGCGCCGGGCGCCGCCACCCTGGGCATGCATCGGCAGTATTGGTCGAACAACGTGACCTATGTCCTCGATTGGCTCAACCTCCACGCCCCGCCGCGTGGCCGAGTCTTCTTTCACGAGGTCAAGTGGGACTCGTACCAGGAGTACCGCAGGGCCGGCCTGCTGCGCCCGGACATCCAGTACGCCTCGGGTCCACAGGACTCCGACCTGGCGGTCTACCAGTACATGCCCGAGTTCCGCGACACCGAGCTCCAGATTTGGCAGGCCTACGGCACGCAGACTCCCGCAGCGGGCCTCTATCTGGACGAGACCCCGCAGATCGTCGTTTATCAGCGGCGCTGATGCCCTGGTGGCGGCCCGGGTGATACCTGAAGCGGCCGCTCGGCTCTCCTGCACGCGTGCGAGCCGCAGCTCGTGCGGGGCGATTCGGGTTGCCACCCTTCGACGGAGTTCAGTACGATTCGGCCCGCACGCTCTCGTTGTGTCCGAAGCTCTAACCCGCCATCAGTTGCTCGTGGAGTACTCATGACTTCAACTCTCAAGGCGAAGCTTCAAGAAAAAATCGAGGCGTTCCGGCCTCGCATCACCAAGCTGAACAAGGAACAGGCGAACATCGTCATCGACAAGGTGAACATCGGCCAGTGCATCGGCGGCGCTCGCGACGTTCGCAGCCTGGTCACCGACATCTCGTATTTGGACCCGCAGGAGGGCATCCGCTTCCGCGGCAAGACCATCCCCGAGACATTCGCGGCGCTTCCCAAGGTCCCGGGCAAAGAGCAGCCGTTCGTCGAGGGCTTCTTCTACTTCCTGCTCACCGGCGACGTCCCCACCCCGGCGCAGGTGCAGGAGGTTGCGGACGACTGGAAGGCGCGCGCTCAGGTGCCCGCCTACGTCTTCGACGTCCTGCGCGCCCTGCCCCGCGACGTGCACCCGATGACCATGCTGTCGGCCGCGGTGCTGTCGATGCAGCGCGAGTCGCTGTTCGCCAAGCGCTACGGCGAAGGCGGCCTGAAGAAGAACGATATGTGGGACCCGATGTACGAAGACGCGATGAACATCCTGGCGAAGCTGCCGGTCATCGCCGCGTACATCTACCGCATGAAGTACAAGGGCGACACGCACCTGGCGTCGGACCCCAAGCTGGACTGGGGCGGCAACTTCGCCCACCTCATGGGCATTCCGCAGCCGTACGACGAAGTGGCGCGGATGTACTTCATCCTCCACTCGGACCACGAGTCGGGCAACGTCTCGGCGCATGCCACGCACCTGGTGGCCTCGGCGCTCTCGGACGCCTACTACTCGCTCAGCGCGGGCCTCAATGGCCTGGCGGGCCCGCTGCACGGCCTGGCCAACCAGGAGGTGCTCGGCTGGATCCAGGGCGTGATGAAGAAGCTGAACAACAAGGTCCCCACCAAGGAGGAGCTGGAGAAGTTCCTCTGGGACACGTTGAACGCCGGCCAAGTGGTCCCGGGCTACGGCCACGCCGTGCTGCGCAAGACCGACCCCCGCTACACCGCGCAGAACGAGTACGCCAAGAAGCACATGCCCAACGACCCGCTGTTCCAGCTCGTGAACCTCATCTACGAGGTGGCGCCGGGCGTGCTCACCAAGCACGGCAAGACCAAGAACCCCTGGCCGAACGTCGACGCTCACTCCGGCGTCATCCAGTGGTACTACGGCGTGCGCGAGTGGGACTACTACACCGTGCTGTTCGGCGTCGGCCGGGCGCTCGGCGTGCTCGCGAACATCATCTGGGACCGCGGCCTGGGCTACGCCATCGAGCGGCCCAAGTCGGTCACCACCGACATGCTCGAGAAGTGGGCCAAGGAAGGCGGCCGCAAGGAAGCGGAATAGGCCTTCTTGGTCTTCTAAAGTAAGAGCTTCACGCGGCGGGCCGTTCGCCTTCTCAGGCGGGCGGCCCGCCGCCATTTCGAGCCCTGGCCGCGAGGCTCAGCGCTTCGGCTTGGGCTTCGACTTCGACTTTTTCGAGCTCGGCTTTTTCGAGCTCGATTTGGCCGGAGCCCCCTTCGGAGGCCCCGCCTTCGCCGGCTGGGACTTTGGCGGCGCACGCCGGCCCTCCACGTCGCGCACCTCGCGCTCCCTCCGGGCGATGCATTCTCCGCACAACTGGAAGTCGAGGTAGGGGCTGAGCGAGGCTTCGTCGAGGCCTCGCCCGCAGTCGTGGCACACCGGCGGCAGGATATGGATCACGTCGCCTCCATTCCTCGTCAGAATAACCGTTTGCCGGCCTCCCGACTGCTCTCGCGCGCGAGGATGCGCGAGCGCCATCTCCCGCTCGGGGCGATGCGTCGGCTTCCGGGCTCTGCCCAATTCTCGCCTCGCGGACATCCGGAGGAGGCGCGAGGCTCGCCGGACCGGCTGCTCCGGATGCAGGCTCGCGCCGGTGTCCTTCGCGCGAGCCAGGCCCCTCGTCGTCACCTGCCTGCTGGCCCTGGGCTGCCGCGCCTCGGGCCCAGCGAGGATTTTGACCTTCTCGGGCAGCGAGCTCGGCGCCGAGGGGGCGGTGCTCCAACGCCAGCTCGCGCGCTTCCAGGTGCTCCACGCGGACCTGCGGGTCGAGCTGCGCCCCGCGCCGGACGCGGCCGACCAGCGCCACCAGCTCTACGCGCAGTGGCTCAACGCGCACGCGGGCGAACCCGACGTCCTGCAGCTCGACGTCATCTGGACACCGGAGTTCGCGGCGGCCGGCTGGATCCTGCCGCTGGATCGCTTTCGCCCGGACGAGGCCGCGTTTTTCCCGGGCGCCGTGGAGGCGAACCGCTGGCGGGGCCAGCTCTTCGCGCTCCCCTGGTTCGTCGACGTGGGGATGCTCTACTACCGCACCGACCTCTTTTCCCGGCCGCCTGCAACCTTCCAGGAGCTGGACCTGATGGCCCTGGCGGCGAAGCGGGAGCGCGGCCTGCGC
Organism: uncultured delta proteobacterium; assembly: GCA_963772225.1. Classification (GTDB taxonomy): domain Bacteria; phylum Myxococcota; class Myxococcia; order Myxococcales; family UBA5297; genus CAVYWD01. Next base: position 1,599,255 of record CAVYWD010000002.1, read on the forward strand.
TACGGGCTCGCGCTGCAGGGCGCCCGATACGAAGGGCTGACGGCAACGTTCCTGGAGTACCTCGGCGGCTTCGGCGCGCAGATCCTCTCGGGCGACGAGGTGCGCGTCGACTCGCCGCGCGCGCTGGCGGCGCTGGAGGAGCTCTCGCGCGAGCTGGAGACGGGCGTCGTGCCCCGCGAGGCGCTGACCTGGCAAGAGGAGGAGGCGAGGCTCGCCTTCCAGAGCGGCCAGGCGGCCTTCATGCGCAACTGGCCTTACGCCTATCCGCTGATGCAGGACCCCGCGCAGTCGAAGGTCGCGGGCCGATTCGCGGCCGCGCCCATGCCGTCGCAAGGCGGGACGCCCACGGCGGCGCTCGGTGGGGCCCAGCTCGCGGTCAACGCGTTCAGCGCTCGGCCCGACGACGCCTTCGCGCTCGCTGCGTACCTCACCGCGCCCGAGCAGATGCTCGAGCGAGCGCGCGGTGCCGGCCAGTTCCCGGCGCGCCCAGCGCTGTACCGCGGAGCTCTCGACGGCGTTCTCGCCGTGCCCGCCGCGGAGGCGCTCGCCATCCTCCGGACGGCCGTGCCGCGGCCGCCGAGCCCGGCCTGGGCGGAGCTCTCCGAGGTCCTGCAGATCGACCTGCACCGCGCGCTGACCGGCCAATCGCGGCCACGGGAAGCGCTGGCGAGCGCGGCGCGGTCGATGCGGAGCCTGCTCGAGCAGCTGGGGCTGGCTCCGGGCGCGCCCCCGCCCCGGCCTCGCGGCGGGGTCGCGGCCGCGGCCCTGCTGCTCCTGGGCGCGCTCGCGGCGCTGCTCCTCTTACGCCGCGTTCGAGCCCGCCCTGCCGGGCGCGACGCGCGACTCGCGTGGGCGCTGTGCGCCCCGGCGCTCGCGGTCATCGCGGCGGTCATCGCCTACCCGCTGCTCTGGACGGCCTGGGAATCGCTGCACCTTCACGACCTGCGGATGCCTTGGCGCGGCCGGCCGTTCGTCGGCCTCGCGAACTACGCCGCGCTCCTCGACTCGGCGCGATTTCGCCAGGCGCTCGGGCACACGCTCTTCTTCACTTTGGCGAGCGTGGCCCTGGAGATGGCGCTCGGCCTCGCGCTGGCGCTGGCCCTGCACCGGCGCTTTCGGGGCCGGGGCCTCCTGCGCGCGGCGGTCCTGGTCCCTTGGGCGCTGCCCACGGTGGTCGTGGCCATCCTCTTCCGCTTCCTATTCGACGCGCGGGCGGGCGTCGCCGCGGCCGCGCTCGCCGAGGCGGGCGTGGTGGACCGCTCCTTCGTCTGGTTCCTCCACGCCGGCGCCGCCTGGGTTCCGGTCATCGCCGCCGACGTCTGGAAGACGACGCCCTTCGTGGCGCTCCTGCTCCTGGCCGGCCTGCAGAGCATCCCCGAGTCGCTGGCCGAGGCGGCGGCCATGGATGGGGCGAGCGCGGCCCAGGCGCTCTGGCACGTCACGCTGCCGCTGCTGCGCCCGGCGCTGGGGGTGGCGCTGCTGTTCCGTTCGCTCGACGCCTTGCGCGTCTTCGACCTCGTCTACGTCATGACCGGCGGCGGGCCGGGCACGGCCACCGAGCCGCTGGCGCTGCTCACCTTCGACGCGCTCCTGCAGAACCTGCGCTTCGGCGCCGGGGCGGCGCTGTCCATCGCGGTCATCGCGCTGGCGGGGCTCCTGGCGGCGCTGGTTGTCCGGGTCCTCGCCGCCGAGCTCGTGCGGGGACCGCGAGGATGAGCGCCCGGCGAAAGGCGGGCGCGGCCGCCGCGCTCTTTCTGCTCGCGGTTTCGACGGCGCTGCCGCTCTACGTCGCCGTCGCCGCGTCGCTGACGCCGGAGGCGAAGCTCTTCGAGGCGCCGTCGCTCGCCCCTCGCGCGCCGACGCTCGAGCACTATCGGGCGCTCTTCGCCGAGCGGCGATTCCTGGTCCCCATCCGAAATTCGCTGGCGGTGGCCGGCGCCGCGACCGCGGCCTGCCTCGCCCTGGGCACCTTGTGCGCCTATGCGCTGGCGCGCCTGTCGTTCTTCGGCCGCGGGGCGGTGCTCGCGATACTGCTCGCGGTGAGCATGTTCCCGCAGGTCTGCGTCATCTCCCCGCTCTACCTGGCGCTCCGGCGCCTGCGCCTCATCGACACCTACCCCGGCCTGGCGCTGCCTTACATCGCCTTCGCGCTGCCGCTCGCGGTCTGGCTCCTCACGAGCTACTTCCGGCAGATCCCCAAAGACCTCGAGGAGGCGGCCCTCATGGACGGCGCGACGCGCTTGCAGGCGCTCTTCCACGTCGTCCTGCCGGTCGCGCTTCCGGGCCTCGCGGCGACCGCGGTGCTCACCTTCGTCTATTGCTGGAACGAGTTTCTGTTCGCGCTCTCTTTCACGATCAGCCCCGAGCGGCAGACCGTGCCGGTGGCCATCGCGCTGTTGCGCGGCCGATATCAGGTGCCGTGGGGGCAGATCCTCGCGGCCTCCGCCGTGGCTGCGGCGCCGGTCGCGGTCCTGGTGCTCCTGTTCCAGCGGTGGATTGTCTCGGGGCTCACCGGCGGGGCGGTGAAGGAATAGAGAATAGGCGGGCTCGTCGAGATTCTATGAAACCCAGCCTCTGCGAATACAGGCCCTCGAGAATCGGCGGCGACGGCGCCCGCGCAAGGGCGGCCCTGCCCGGCGAGCATGTCGGCGTCGGAGGATAGGCTTTCACCCGTTCGCGGCTCTGAAGGAGAGCACGGGTGGGGGCGGGGCGGATTGCTCAGGCATTGGGTCCTTTCCTTTCCGCGACGGCTCAGGCTTGCCTTCGCTCGCGACCCGCGGGCAGGCTCGCAGTCGGCGACGATCTTCCTGCGCGAGGTGTTCCGCGCGCAGCGCAAGCGGGCGCGCCGCGAGGCTCCCCCTGGATCCCGCGACGCGGCTCACCATCCCCGAGGCCCTCGACCGGAGCGAGGAGGGGACCCGGGTTGGAGCAGCAGGTTGACCGCCTCCGGCGCAAGCGCCGGCCGAGTGGCCAGCGAGGCCTCCAGGCGCCTGTGGGCTGTCCTCGGGTCAGCGAATCCCGAAACGGGCGGACTGTTCCGTGTTGGGCATCATCGATTCGCCGGAGCAAGATGGAACTTTACCCAAGCGTTCATAAAGAAGGAAGAATCCGCGGGGCCCTTCAGCGCCAGGCAGCCGACGGGCCGCTCGAGGTGTTTCCATGGATCGCATACCGCTCGAGGTCGAGCCGAGGCGGCGAGCGCTCGCAGGTCAGGAGCCAGCCGCCATGGCCGTGGGCGGCGCTTCAGCCGGCGGGCTCGAGCCCTTCGAGCAGCTCTTCGCTCATTTCCCGGCCAACGGCGATCTCGCCTCTATCGGGCAGGGTTCAGGGCGTCACCCTCCGAGCATCCCTTTCGACCGGACAGACGACACCGAGCCCTCTCTGCAGCCGCACGTCGGTGGTGGCCCATGAGCTTCCCACGACTTCCAAGACGCCTGCTCGTACCGCACCCTCCGCGTGTCGGCGCTCCGTGGGCCTACCTATTCGCCGTGGTCATCACGCTGCTCTTCTTCGCGGTGCAGCGCGAAATCGCCCCGTTCTTGAGCCGCGTTCCCTTCTTCCTCTTCGCTTTGTCCGTTTTCCTCGCGGCATGGGTCGGGGGAAGAGGGCCGGGCTTCGTCGCCGTCGCGCTCGCGGCCATTCTGGTGGATTACCACTTTCTGCCACCCGAAAACGGCGGGTCGACCTCGCCTCGCGCTCTGCTCCTGCTCGCGCTCTTCGTCCTGGTGTTCACGGTGGTGAACATGCTCTGTGGCGCTCTGCGCGACGCAGTGGAAGAGGCCGAGAGCGGCGCCCGGGTCCTCAGATACCAGTTGGACCTCAACACAGGCATCGCCCAAAACGCGGCGGAGGCGATCTTCGTCACGGACGACCGAGGTCGGATTACGTTCGCGAATCGCGAGGCGGAGAGGCTGTTTGGCCTCTCGTGCGAGGAGCTCAAGGGACAAGTGCTCCACGACCGATTTCACCACCACGGTCCGGATGGGCGCGCGCTTCCGGCGAGCGAATGCCCGCTGGCGTCGGTCAACACGAGCGGTGCGACGATTCGCGAGCATGAGGAGACGTTCTTCCGCAAGGAAGGCTCGGCGGTGAGCGTCTCGTGCTCGAGCTCGCCGCTCACCATCGAAGGGAGCCGAACGGGCGCGGTGCTCATCGCGAGAGACATCAGCGAGCACAAGCGCGCGGAGGAGGCGCTCAGACGTGAGCGCAGCCTGCTCGAGAGCGTCATGCAGGCGACCGACGTCATGCTCGCGTACCTCGACGCAGACTTCAACTTCGTCTGGGTGAACGCCGCCTACGCCGCGACCTGCAACCTGCGCCCGGAGGAGATGCTCGGAAAGAACCATTTCGCCCTCTACCCCCACGCCGAGAATGAAGCCATCTTCCGCCGGGTCCGCGATACGGCCGGGCCCGTCTTCTACAAGGACAAGCCCTTCGAGTTCCCGGACCAGCCCGAGCGTGGCGTGACCTACTGGGATTGGAGCCTCGTGCCGGTGAAGGTTCCAACGGGAAAGGTGCACGGGCTCGTCTTCTCCCTTCGCGAGACGACGAGGTACAAAGAAGCCGAGCTGGCCCTGCGCGTGAGCGAGGAGCGCTTTCGCCGCCTCATCGAGGTGTCCGCGCAGATCGTCTGGGTCACCAACGCGGCCGGAGAGCCGACCGAGGATTCACCGTCGTGGCGGGCATTCACGGGCCGAACGCTCGAGCAGTGGCTCGGCTGGAACTGGCTCGAGGTGGTGCATCCGGACGATCGGGCGCGCGTGGCCGAGGTGTGGCGGGGCGCGCTCGCCGCGAGAAGCGAATACGTGGTCGAATTCCGGATGCTCAACGCCGCTCAGGAGTATCGGACCGTGGTGGCGCGCGCCGTGCCCATCGCGAATCCCGACGGGTCGATCCGCGAGTGGGTCGGCATGAACACCGACATCACGGAGCGCAAGCGCGCCGAGGCGTCCGCCCGCGCCAGCCAGCAGCTCCTCCGCAGCACCATGGACCACTTCCCCACCGCCATCGCATTCAAGGACCGCGAGGGGCGGTTTCTCGACGTGAACCCGGCCGTCGAGAAGGCGCTCGGCCTTCCCAAGGACGAGATTCTCGGCCGTGCGATGGGGGCCTTCGTCCCGAGGGAGGCGGCCCGCGTGCTCGAAGGGCACGACGAGGACGTCATGGCCTCACGAGCTGCCCGGCTGTACGAGGAGCTCACCCCGCTGCCGGCAGAAACGCTGTACCGCATCGACACGAATTTCCCTCTCATCGACGCGAGCGGGGACGTCTACGGCACGGGTCATATCTCGCTGGACGTCACGGAGCTGAAGCGCACCGAGCTGGCGCTGCGAGAGGCCAACGAGAAGCTGCGCGAAGCGGACCGCCGGAAGAACGAATTCATCGCGATGCTCTCGCACGAGCTGAGGAATCCCCTCGCGCCCATCCGCAACAGCCTCTATATCCTCGAGCGGTCGGCGCCTGGAGGCGAGCAAGCCGAACGCGCGCAGGCGGTGATCGCTCGCCAGGTCGAGCACATGACCCGCCTCATCGAGGACCTGCTCGACGTCTCCCGGATCAGCCGCGGCAAGGTGAATCTGCATCGCGAGCGCCTCGATCTGAACAGGCTCGCGCAACGCACGGTCGAGGACCACCGCTCGGTGTTCGTCAAGGGCCAAGTCCAGCTCGTGGTGCTGCCCGCGCCGATGGCGGTCTGGGTGAACGGGGACCGTACTCGGATCGCACAAGCCCTTGGCAACCTGCTCCAGAACGCGGCCAAGTTCACTCCTGTCGGAGGAGAGACGACCGTCACCATCGGCGCGGACGCCGCACGATCCCAGGGCGTGCTGACGGTCCGCGACACGGGAAGCGGAATCGACCCGCGCATCATGCCGCGGTTGTTCGAGGCCTTCCTTCAAGCAGATACGACGCTCGAGCGCTCAAAGGGAGGGCTGGGGCTGGGCCTTTCGCTGGTGAAAGGGTTGGTCGAGCAGCACGGCGGTTCGGTGAGCGCGTCGAGCGACGGCCCAGGAAAGGGTTCCACCTTTGTCGTTCGCATTCCGCTCGACACGTCGGTTGCGGAAGTGTCGCCGGAGCGGCGCCTCGCTTCGGCAGGGGGGCTGACTCTTCGTATCCTCATCGTGGAGCACAACATCGATTCGGCCGACAGCTTGCGCGAGGCGCTCGAGCTCAGCGATCACGTCGTCGAGGTGGCGCACAGCGGTCCGGAAGGCCTGTCGAAGGCACGCCGCTTTCGCCCCGATGTTCTGCTCTGCGACATCGGCCTGCCCGGCATGGACGGGTACGAGGTCGCGCGTGCTTTCAAGAGTGACGAGAGGGTCAGGGGGTGCTTCCTCGTGGCCATCAGCGGCTACGCGCTCCCGACGGACCTGAAGCGCGCTTCCGAGGCCGGCTTCCAGCGCCACCTCGCCAAGCCTCCGAGCCTGGAGAAGCTCAAGCTTCTGCTGGCGAGCTTGCCGCCGCCGCCCCGAGAGGCGGAGGGAGGAGCGGGAATGAATAGGGAGGAGCATTGAACCGGATCCTCGTCCGCCGCCGCTTTCCGGCCAGCCGCCGCGAGGATGAGCACCCGGCGAAAGGCGGGCGCGGTCGCCGCGCTCTTTCTGCTCGCGGTCTCGACGGCGCTGCCGCTCTACGTCGCCGTCGCCGCGTCGCTGACGCCGGAGGCCAAGCTCTTCGAGGCGCCGTCGCTCGCCCCTCGCGCGCCGACGCTCGAGCACTATCGGGCGCCCTTCGCCGAGCGGCGATTCCTGGTTCCCATCCGAAGTTCGCTGGCGGTGGCTGGCGCCGCGACCGCGGCCTGCCTCGCCCAGGGCACCTTGTGCGCCTAGGCGCTGGCGCGCCTGTCGTTCTTCGGCCGCGGGGCGGTGCTCACCTTCGTCTGTTGCTGGAACGAGTTTCTGTTCGTGCTCTCTTTCACGATCAGCCTCGAGCGGCAGACGGTGCCGGTGGCCATCGCGCCGTTGCGCGGGCGATATCAGGTGCCGAGAATCCACCGCTCTGCCTGAGTGGGGCTCCGCGGCGACGGCTGGGCGCTCTCGAGGCGGGCGCGTTGGATTGGGCGCGAATCGCAGGGCGGGGACGCCATCGCACCTGCGGGCCGCGGCGATGATGGCCGCCGCGGCCCCGCGCATTCGATTCGAACGACCCTCACTCAATTCGGAGCGTTCGGATCCACCTGCTCTGCGAGCGTGCGAAGCGCCGCGAGCACCTCGTCGGCGCGGCGCGTGACCCGCGCATGGAACTCAGTTCCGGGGATGTCGAAGAGCGGCGTCAGCATCGGCACTCCATTCTCCTCGTGGCTGAGCAGGCGCGCGCCGAGCGTCGGGACATCGACGAGCGACATGCTGCCCTCCGCGACCCCCCTCGCGGCGGAGACGCCGCGCCGACCCGCGTGCGCGGCCTTCGCCAGATTCGCGTGCCCGAATGAAGAGGCCTCCCAAACGTCGCCCGGCCGCTTCTTGACGACGACGGAGGTGCGGACCTCGCCGCCGACGGTCAGAGGGTAGAGCACCGCCTCTTCGTCGATCAGCAGCGCCCGCGGATCCTGGCCGGTCCGATAATCGCGCAGCGGGTAGAGCCCGAGCAGGTACATGGGCAGCGGGACGGCGAGCACAGCCGCCTGAACTTCGTCGACCGAGTGGAACCCGCGGCTCTCGGGCTGCCCCTGCGATACGAGCTTCGCGAGGGTGTCGATCGACGCCGACGCCGCGGCGGCGTGGGTCGGGGCGCCGCCTCCCCCGGGCGCCGACGCGGTGAGCCGGTTGGGTCCAACCACAGCATTTGACGCGACCGGCTGGGCGGCACGCGCTGCATTGCTAGAGCTGCCGGGCGCGCTCCCTTCCGAGGAGCAGGCTGTCGCACCGGCCAGCAGAGCGGCAATCATCAGGGTCATATGTCGCATGTTCGAGTCTCCTTGAGCCTATTTCCGGGTAATGCCGTAGCTGTCGCGCCAATGGTCGTACGTCGTCCCGCTGACCCAGTCGGTGTAGAGCTGGTCGTATTGGTCGCCGACGCCCTGCGGCGCCGGATTGTTGACGGTGACGTACTCCCGAAGGATGGGAAAGCTTTGGAACCACTGGATGAACGACTTCGTGCCGATGGCCGCCATGGCGTGACCTCCGCCGGACTTCCAGTGCCATGCGAAGGCGACCGGGCGGTTCGCGCTGGTTTCGTTCGCGAGCTGGAGGAAGCTGAGGGCGGAATTTCCGGTCGCGGAGCAGGCGGCGTTGATCGGGCAATTGAGTTGCCACAGATCGGTGAGGTTGAATCCGTAGTAGGAGAGCAGCCACCACCCTGTCTTATTGCACATCGAGGTATCGGAGGCGGAGGCCGGGTTGGTGCAGCAGTCGGTTCGCCCCGTGTTGTAGTTTGCTTCGGCGCACTGGTCGACGACGACACCGCTGTATTCGGCGATCATCTGTGTCGTGGCAGCCCAGCACCAGTTCGATTGCAGCTGCCCGTCCAGCGGCACCGGGAGCCCGTCGGTCCTGGCGGACCAGAGGTGATTGGTGCTGTCGAGGACGAAGAGGAGGCCACCTCCGGCCGAGGCGATCTCGACGGGCTTGACCCCCGAAGGAAGGCCTATCGGATACGGTCTCCACGCGCCCGGCTGAGCGAGCACCAGCAGATCATTGTACCAAAGTGAACCGTCCGTATTCAAAGCAAAGAATCGCCCGACGTTGTTGGTCGTCAAGGAGCCCGTGATTCGCGCGGCGACGCCGGCGACGTCCCGCTTGGTCCACCACTGTCCCGGAAAGCTCGTCGAGTCGTCGCCGACCGAGGTCCAGACGCTCTGGTCGAAGTTGAGGGCCGTGAGCACCCCGGGGCCGCCACCGATGACGCGCGCGCCGCCGGCGTCCGCGTATTTGATCCAACCGAGCCACGCGCCGCTCGCCGATACGACCTCCCGCCAGATCGACTTATCCGTGTTCATGACGATGAGCGTCGACCCGTCGCACGCGATGGAGTCCGCGGAGCCGGGGGTCGTCACGTATTGCCACTCGGAGTCGATTCCCCCGGAATAGTTGACGTACAACGACTTGTCCGTGTTCAAAGCAAACAGCTTCGTCGCGCTGCAGGCGGCGATCCGCTGAGCCGCCCAGGGATAGCCCACGGTCTCCCAGTCGACAGAGAAGCCGTCGGACGAGGAGACGACTCCGGCCTTCGCGGTCGTTCCGACCAGCGATAGAGCCGCCGCCAAGACCGCGGCGGGCAGCCTTGTTCCTGAAATTGACTTCGAAAATGTCTTCATTCCAAAATCTCACGGTTGGTTGTGAAAAGGCGACACTTCAAGGTTTCTGAGAGCTCAGGCTGAGAACCTCCTTTCTTTCTTTGAGGAATCGCCTCGCGGGCCGCGGGTCTGGCGCCTCTCGCGGCGCGCACTGGACGCGGCGACCTCGCAACAGGCGTGCCACGGGTGAAATCCCGGGGCGTCCAGGGAATTCACAGTGGATTCGGGAAGCGATGGGGTAGCCGTTTACTGGCGCCCGGCGGGCGCCCAGCGGGCGCCCACGTTCAAGGCCAGTCTCGACATTCGTATTATTTGTATCCGGTCAAAGACCCGTCCCCCGCCCTGCTGCTGACCCCGCTGCTCTGCGCCGCCGCGGCGCCAGCGCCGCTCGACCAGATCGCGTCTCTGCTCGGCCAGAAGAAGTGCGACGACGCGTTCGCGCTGCTCTCCCAGGTCGCGGTGCCGCTGCCGGAGCCGGCGGCCGCCGACGCGGCCCAGGCGCTCATTCGCGGCGCGGCGGACTGCAGGGCCGCCGACCCCATCCTCGCGCTCGGGTTCGCCTCGCTCGCCGCGCACCTCGCGCCGAAGAGCGCGGACATCCAGACCGCCTACGCCGAGGCGCTTCTCGCCGTTGATCAGCGCGGCGAGGCGGCGGCGGTCCTCGACCGCGTGATCGCCCGGACCCCCGCGCCGAAGGCGCCTCGCGCTTGGCTCGCCCGCGGAGAGCTCGCCGCGCGCGAGGGCGACCACGCGCTCGCCGTGCAGCGCCTCGAGCCCCTGGCCGGCGATCCGGAGCTGAAGGAGAGGGTCGCCCCCTTGCTCGCCGCGAGCCGCCAAGAGGTGAAGGCCGAGGCCGGGCGCCGCAAGCAGCTCGCCGAGCTGCGCGCCGAGGAGGCGAAGCTCCAGGTGCCGCGGCCCTCGGCCACGCCGGCCGCGAGCGCCGAGCACCCCGAGACACCGAGCCAGCCCCCAGGGACGACCATCGCCTCGTTCTCCGAGACGCTCGCCCGGAATGGCCAGCAGGTGTTCACCGCGAGCGACCTCCGGGTCGGGGCCAACTACGCCCTGCGCGCGATGGGGCGCTGCTGGCACGAGGACAGGATCGTCTTGGTGCCGACGGGCCAAGGGCTGCGCCCAGAGCGCCTGCCCAGGTACCCTGCGGCGATCTTCGGCATCGACTTTCGAGTGGAGATCAACGGCGCGCCCTCCCGGCAGCTCTACGTGGGACAGGGGAAAGCGGACGAAGAGACTCGTGTCTCGTTCGTCGCCGACGCGCCCGAGGTGAATTTCCGAGTCTGGGACGAAGGAAGCATGGAGCGCGACGTGATGTGCAGCCTCTCGGGCTTCCAGGTCACGGCGGAGTAGACGCGCTCCCTCGGCTCCCTCGGCCCCGCCCGGCCGAGCCGCACGCCCCGCTCCTCCCCCGCCCTCGTCCCCTTGGACCACCCGTGCCTCACTGACGGCCGCCGCGCCCTCTCCGTGGAGGCGCGGGCCATCGACTCGCTCCAGCATCGATTGGGGGCGGGCTTCGTGCGCGCAGTGCGCTCTTGCGAGGCCGATATCCGGTGCCGTGGGGGCAGATCCTCGCGGCCTCCGCCGTGGCCGCGGCGCCGGTCGCGGTCCTGGTGCTCCTGTTCCAGCGGTGAATTGTCTCGGGGCTCACCGGCGGGGCCGTGAAGGAATAGGGCTCGCGCTCCGGCACGGCGGCGCCGTCCACTCTCGTCCCTCGCGGCAATGACCCACTTCAGCACGACCCCTCATCGATACGAAAAAGACTTCCAGTCTCAGAGACCAGGACCTCGGGTCCCATCGGGGCGAGCGCCGCCTGGGGATTCGAGACCTGAATGGGAAGCGTCGGCGCAAGGCCGGCACGTCGAAGGCCCAACCATGTTGACGACCCTTCTGCTGCGCAGGAATCTTCGCCTCCGTCCTGAGGCTGGCGTCGGAACGGCCGAGTATGTCAGCGCCATCGCCTTTCTCCTGATTTCCGCCTTCGCGTGGCTGTCCATCTTCAGCGAGAGGATGACCACCGTCTACGCGGGCTCTGGCAATGCGCTCGGCGGCGGAAACGGCGTGGCGAGCGCCAGCCAGCCCGCGGGAAATTCAGAGGGAGGCAAGCAGTGCCCGGGCGGCTCTTGCTCGTGCTTCGTCGCGGGGACGCTCGTCGATACGGCTGAGGGGTCCAAGCCCATCGAATCGGTGCGGCTGGGAGACCGCGTTGGACCGGAGTCCGCCGAGTGCGCTGATCTCCGAACGGACGGCTGGCTGGAGGTCGACCTCCGAGTTCCCGTCCATGCGAGGCCGACAGGCGAGGACCTTCAGGTTAGCTTGCTGCGCCCGACGGCATGGTTTGCCGAGAAGCCTGCGAGCGTCGGCGACAAGATCCTCGTGCACGTCGAGGAGCTGAAGATCCAGGGCGAGGCGCTGGTGACCGGCGTCCGATGGGCCTCGCCGCTGAAGCCCGGCGCTCGATGCCCCGTCACCGGCCTGGTGCGCCACGTCAGCTCGGACGTCATCGCGGTCGCTCTGAAGGGCGGCTCGACGCTGGAAGTGACGAAGCACCACCCGCTCTACTCCGCGGACCGCGATGCCTGGGTGGAGGCGGGTGAGCTCGCCGCCGGAGAGGACCTCGTCACTCGGGGCGAAGTCGCTCGGGTGGATGGGGTCTTCGATGTCCCGCGGGCGCCCACCGAGGTCTTCAATCTGGAGGTGACTGGCGAGCATCGATACTTCGTCGGCGAGATGCGCGTCCTCGCACACAACGTGTGCACCGGCCCGGCAGACCCTGGGTCGAGCTCATCGCCGTGGGCGGGCATCTCTACCCAAGGCGCATCGTCATCCGGAGGGTCGGTGGTCCACCGCATCGGAGGTGGCTCGTCGATCCCCGACCGCCGCACCGGCCCTTCGCTGCTCGACGCCCTCGACTCCCCACCACCGGCCGCCGATCAAGCGAGCACCAGCAACCCTGCCCCCTCACCCGCGTCCGAACCCGCGCTGTCGCCCGAACCCGCGCCGGCGCCCGCGTACACGTACGCTCTCACGCCCCGGACCGACCTGCCGCAGTCATTGGCGGACAAGCTGATGGAGCGCGAGAAATATTACGGGGCGCTCCTCGACGCCCTGGATCGGACCATCTCCGAGCAACCCTTTGGAACAGAGCGAGAGGCGAACGAGGCCGCGCTCGAGCAAGTCAGGTTGAATTACGACGATTTCCTCAACCTCCTCGAATATTCCCCTTCCGGAGATGATCGCGTCGGATTCATGGACGCCGAGAAGGACGCCATCGCGATGATGCGCACCACGGACCGGATGCGACAGGAGGTCGCCGAGCTGTGCCTGTCCAATCCGGAGGCGCTCTCGAAGATCGACGACTTCGACCTGCGCCAGACTGCCACCGAGAACATGGTTGCGAAAATGGCGCAGGATCAGCTCGATGCGCTCAACAAGCTCCCTCTCGAGGCTTTGCCCGGGCGCGACGAGTTCCTCAACAACTTGAAGGCTACTGCCGGGGACATGAAGAATGACATCAAGCTGGCCCAGACAGAGGCGGCCATCCAGGAGCAAGTGGCGGAAACCCTGGGCCAGGCGCTCGTCGGGGCGGGCCAGGCCGAGATCGATGACTCGCTCGGCGTCGGACACAAGATCGGCAAAGTGATAGGTCCGTGGGCCAGCGAAGTGATTCAGATCGATACCCGCAGGCCCAACGAGCGGGTGAGCGATCAAATCAACCGAACGTACGAACCCTTCTTCCATGCCAAGCCAGACGGGAATAAGAACTTCGACCTTTCGCCCAATCCGAGCGCCAAGGGGCGGCTGTCGAACGGCGACTTCGTCGCCTCGCTCGACAACGGGCTCCGGCGAAAGCACGAAAAGAACGGATTCGTGGTGGGCACCGCCACCGATATGGCCGTCGAGGCCTCGCCCCACGTCGATCGGGTCGGCCCGCGCCCGGGCGAGCCCGACAGGACCCAGCACGTCATCCTCAGTCCGGAGGCCACCGCTCGAATCGACGAGCTCCGCAACAAGACCGGGGCCCCTGCGGACAAGGCGCCAGCCGACCGACTCGCCGACGTGGGCAAGCGCGCCGCCGAGGAGCGCCAGCTCAACGAGCTCAAGATCTCTCTCCAGCAGACTTTCGGACCCCGCATCACTCAGCTGCGGAACAAGGCCGACTCGATCTTCAATATGCGGCCGGAGCTGTCGGGCCAGAAGGTCGCCGTTCTGGAAGTGACGATGGATGAGCTGATGCGGTGCAAGACCCGAGATGAGATGCTCGAAACCATCGCAGCCACTCGAGCGGAGCACAATCATCTCGTCGAAAGCCAGATGATTCCCGCGCGCGGTGGCCACACGGCTGCCACGCTGGACGACATGGAGCAGTCCGTCACTCGATTCTTCGGCGACTGATCCGACGGCGCGCGAGCGTGAGGCGCTACTTTTTGGCCGCGCGCTTGGCGAAGGGCTTGGCGGTTTTCGCCGGCTTCGCTTGGGCGCTGGCGGGCGTGGGCGAAGGCAGCGCCGTCAGCGGCCTTTCCGGTAACGATGGCGTCAAAAGGATCTCGATGCGACGGTTTCGGGCGCGCCCGGCGGCGCCGGCATTCTCGGCGACTGGCTGGAACTGGCCGTAGCCCGCCGCGACCAGGCGCTTGCCGGGAACCTTGGCCTTCTCCTGGAGGAAGCGCGCCACGCTGGCCGCGCGCGCCGCCGACAGCTCCCAGCTCGTGGCGAGCTCCCCGCGCCGTGGCTGGGCCATCGGCGAGTCGTCGGTGTGGCCCGAGACCTGAATCTGCCGGTCGCCCAGCTCGGTCAGGGTTGCGCCAACGCGCGACAGCACGTCCTTTCCGCCAGCGGTAAGGTCAGCATCGGCGGAGCCAAACAAGATCTTGTCGACCAATTCGACCTTGATCCGCCCGCCGGCCTGGGTCAGGTGGACCTCGCCCTTCTTGATCTCGGACTTGAGCTTCTCCTCGAGCGCCGCGTAGGTGCCCCCGAGCTTCTGGGGCGCTAGGTCCTTCTCGCGCCCCTCGCTGGTCAGCTCCTCGGCGCGGACGCGCGCCGAAGCCGCCTCGGTCTCTGCCACCGAGAGCCGGCTCCTGAGCTCCGCGACGCCGGCCTCGGCCTTCGCGAGCCGCTCGGCGAGCCCCGCGGCGATCTGCAGCGCGCCCTTCTTGGCCATGCGCTCCTCCGCGAGCTTGTACCAGAAGCTGCCGAGCGTCGCCGCGGCCCCGGCAAGCACCGCGAGCTGGACCGCGAGCCGCTTCGCCCCGGAGCGCGACTTCCGAGGTCCCTCGCTCACAGTAGATTCTTCGTCCGTGTCTGGCATGGGCAGATGGATGGCACGGTGCCCTTCAACGGCCCGTCTCCACCCCTCTCCTTTCAAACCGTCCGTGCGGACTTCATGCCGGCGAGTCTATCGAAACTCGGCTCTGGGCGAGGAGCCTTGCAGGTCCGCCCCTCGCGCCTGCGCCCGTTTCGGGCAGGACCGGACACGCAAAGAACCGTCCGCCGCCCTGGCCCTTCGAGCGCCGAGCATTGAGCGGGCGCCTGTCGCTGCGCTGCGCGAGATTGCGCAGCAGGCGCTCTCGCGCGGGCGATGTCAGATGCCGTGGGGGGCCGTGGGGGACAGGTCCTCGCGGCCTCCGCCGCGGCCGCGGCGCCGGTCGCAGTCCCGGTGCTCCTGTTTCAGAAATGGATCGTCCCGGGGCTTGCCGGCGGGGCTTAGAAAGAATAGGTCGACATTGCCGCGAAGCACCTTGGGCAACGGGCGAATGGCGTCGCTTGGCTTGGCATTGACAACCCGACGCGCGAGGAAGGGCCCAATGAACAAGGAAGGTGTTTCTCGTTCCGCCGCTCGTCGCGGCGCTCAGCCGGATGCGCGCATCGCCCTTTCGGCCTCTGCATCTCGACTCGCGGTGAGACTGGCATTGGGCCTATTGGGGCTCATCGGCAGGGCCATCGTGACCAAGAGGCGAGACTGCTCGAACGCGTGAAGAGCCCGCTCCGACCGAATGGTGACCTCACGCCGGAATGATGACCAAGGCGGAACCTGCGAGAGAACGGCACCTGCCTCGGCGGCTGGCGCGGCAGCGTCCAGCAGGACCGGGAGCCCCCGGTTGATCCGCTGTGGCCCGTCGCCTCCGACGTCGGTGGGTCGCTCGAGTGCGAGCCCCGCGTCGCGATCGGGTCGCGCTCCGTCGAGGGCCGCCCTGGCACACTCTGCCGGCGCCGCCCGCGGATGCCCATATCGAGCACCGAGCCCGGCGCGCCGGCAGGCAGGTGATCGCGCAGCAGCGCGGTACCTTTATCGATGCGCACGGCCGGGAAGGCGTCGTGGGGCAGGCTCACCCGAGGCTCACCCGGCTAGAAGCCGAAGGTGGACCCTTTCAAGCCAGCATCGGATCTTTGAACCGGAAGCGCTTCGGATGCATGTCGGCGTTTGGGAAATCCCCCTTGGCAAGGCCGTTGGAGCGCGGGTGCGCGGGTTCCGAGCTCGGGCCTCCAGCTGCTTGCGGAGCCGCCGGTCCCGGGACGAGCAAGGGCCTATGGCTTCGACTTGGAGCTGCGGCGCGCCCGGATCATCTGCGCCAGGAGCGTGAGCCCGATCCAGCCCCCCCCGGCGAGCGTCAGAATCACCCCCGCCCGCAGCCCGGGCGCTCGGTAGCGCATCTCCACCCGGTGCTCTCCTTCGGGGACCAGGATGGCGCGACCGAAGAGGTCGGCGCGGAGCACCTCCGCCGGCCGGCCGTCGAGGCTCGCGCTCCAGCCCGCGTCCCATCCATCCGCGACGAACAGCGCGCAGTCGGCTTTCGACCGGGTGCGGGCGGCGATGCGCTCCTCGGCATAGCCCTCCACGCTCACCTCGGCGCCAGGCCCGCACTTCGCCGCGCCGCCCTCCACGACAATGTCCGCGACGGGGTCGAAGCCGGGCGATCGCATGGCCTCGAGCGCCTCACTCGGGCCAGCCACGGCGATGGCGCGGGCGAGCCGGATTCGCCTCCCGGGCGACGCCGTGGCCTGCGGCGCGTCTCCCGGCGACGGCAGGTGATAGGCCACCGCGAAGGCGCGGTCGAAGAGGGCTGGAGCGAGCTCGGCGAGGAGCCGCGGCCGCTGCCCGGCGCCGGCGATGGGCAGATAGCCCTCCGAGCTCTCGACGCCGAAGAGCGCGCCGTAGTTCCCCTCCGACCACCGGATACGCAAGGGGCCGACGTCGGCCTTTGGCGCGGCGAGCGCCTGCGCCAGCCCCGGCGGCGGCTGCGAGAGCCACTCGGTCGGCGCGAGGTACGACTGGCTCAGGCCGCGGTTCCCGAGGAGCGCGACCGCCGGGACGGCGAGCGCGGCCAGCCACTCCGCCTTCGAGAGCAGGGCGAGCGCAGCGGCCGACGACAGCGCCGCGGAGAGCAGGAGCTGGCGCGTCAGCCCCGGCCAGAGCGCCGCGAGGTTCTCGGCGCTCGGCGCCGGCGCGGCTGCGAGCACAGCGCGCCCCAGCGGGCCACCCGCGCCCAACAGCGCCGCGCCGGCCGCGGCCCAGAGCGCCAGCGCGAGGAAGACCGCCCCGGCGAGCGCCCAGCGGGACGCCGGCTTTGAATCGCCCCTGAGCTGAAGGCCCCAGGCGGCGAGCGCGCAGAGCGCCAGCGCGGTGAAGGCGAGGAGCTTCTCGGGAAAGCGGAACGCCCGCCAGAAAGGGAGCGCCCGGTAGAGCAACGCGTAGAAGGGCAAGTGCCGGCCCAGCGCGAAGAGAAGGCTCCCCGCCGCCAAGGCCCCGAGCCATCGGGCGCGCGACCCGCCTTTCAGGACCGCCGCGAGCCCGAGCGCGAGCGCCGGCGCGCCGAGGAAGAGGCTGTCCTCCCAGAGCCCGCCGAAGCCCTGAACCGCGAAGAGCGCGGCGGGCTGAACGCCCTGGGCCGACTCGACGAACGGGTGCGCGGCGACGAGCTCGATGAGGCGCAGCGGCGCGAGCGAGTGCCACTGAACCTGATCGAGCGTCCGCAGCCCGGAGACCACCGAGCCGAACGCGAGCGCCGCCGGGAGCGCCTGCACCGCGCTGAGGAGGCCGGTCCAGATGCCCATGAGCGCGAGGCGGCCCAGGGCGCGCCGCCATCCGAGGCGCCGCGCGCGGGCCGCGGCGAGAGCCGCGCAGAGGGCCGCGCCCACCACGAAGGCCTGCGGATCGCCCGCCAGCGCGCAGCTCGCGAGGGCCAGCGCGCCCGCCGCGAGCGGGCCGAGGCCGCGCGCCGTGAGCCCGGCCTCGATTCCCCAGAGCGCCCAAGGCAGCGCGCTCGACGAGAGCAGGTACGGCAGGCTCGCGTCCATGCTCGAGAGGTAGCCCGAGAAGGCGTAGAGCAGGCCGCCGCCGAGCGAAGGCCAGGCGCGCAGCCCCCAGGCCCGGAGCAGGAGATAGAGCCCCAGCGCCGCCGCGGCATGCGCCAGGACGACCGACGCGTTGAGCGCCAGGGCGCGCGAGCCCAGGATCTCGAGCAGCCCGAAGGGATGAAAGGCACCGGTGACCACGCTGCCCACGAAGGATGCGCCCAGGCCGTCGTAGGGGTACCACTCGGGAAGCTCGCCTCCAGAGATTCGCCGCGCGAGGTAATACCTCGCCGGCAGGACGACGAGCTGCATGTCGCCGCCGAAGAAGACCCGGCGGGCCGTCAACGCCTCGCCGAAGAAGGCGATGAGCGCGAGGGCGGCCGAGCCGGCGAGCGCCAGTCGAGGCGCGGCGGAAGCCTCTCGGGGGCCGGTCGCGCGGTGGGAGATCATCCGCGCCGCGTTATACCCCGACTGCGAAGCCCAACGGACAGCGCGGGCGCCGCGACTTTCGTCCCTGCGGTGCGAGATCTCGCGCGGGCTGGCAAAAGGCTCCAGGCTCTCGACCGCGGCCGGGCCAGGGACCTTGAGGGCGCGAACGGGATGCACTCGAGCCAAGTTCTTCGCCGAGCCGAGTCCCCGCAGAACCATCGACCATCGACGAACGACGCGAGCCTGCGCCGCGACGGTCGCCAACATGTCTCGCGGTCTCCAGGCGCAGCCTCGCTCGTAGCCCCGGCAAGGCCCGCGCGCTGGAGCGCGATCGCCCTTAGGAATCGCGCAGAAGGAGATGCTCGATCTCTCAAGGTCCGAGGCGCCCGAATGGCAAGGCGCGAGGAGGGCGCATGCCAGAGGGCATGTCACCGACGAGCAACGATGCCAGCCGGGATGGATCGGACGTTGAGATGGAGCAGAAACTTCGGAGCGATGACTTAAGCTCGAGGCGGCCGCTGACCGGGGCGCGTCGGGCCGCGCGGCCGCCGCTCTCCCGAGGCAGGTCGACCCGAGCCGCTG
Source organism: uncultured delta proteobacterium (assembly GCA_963772225.1). Lineage (GTDB taxonomy): Bacteria > Myxococcota > Myxococcia > Myxococcales > UBA5297 > CAVYWD01. Next base: position 1,617,802 of record CAVYWD010000002.1, read on the forward strand.
CGGTCGCCGGTTCGAGCCAGGGCGGGTGGCCGCCGCTGTTCGGGCGGGCCGGCGAAGAGGCTGTCGCGCGCCATGCGCATCAGCTCACGCAGCGCGTGGTCGAGCCCACTGCGCGCGTCGGCGCCCTCTTTGCCGGGAAAGACGTCCGCCGTGGCGATGGTCACGATGACCAGCTGCACGACGAGAATGAGATAGGACCGGGGGTCGACGTCGGGCCGGCAGATGCCGCGGCGCTGCCCCTCGGCCACGCCCTGGCCGATGAGGTCCAGCCAAGGCATGATCTCCTCGGAGAAGTCGCTGCGGTACGCCTCCGGGCGATCGAGCGCCTTGCGCAGGACGAGGCGCGCGCGGTCCGGCTCCCGCGAATAGAAGTTGATGAGCTCGCTCATCAGGACCTGGAACTGGGACGGGCCGGAGCGGGCGTCGCGCAGCATGACAGGCACCACCTGGCTCCAGTGCTCCAGGACTTGCCGGTTCACCGCGTCGAGCAGCGCCTCCTTCGTGGCGAAGTAGTGGAGCACCGTCGGCTTGCGAACCCCCACTGCGTCGGCGACCTCCTGCAGGGTGGTGCCGTCGAACCCATGGGCGGCGAACAGGCGGGTCGCGGCGGTCAGGACGTGGGCTCGGACATCTCCGCGAGGGCGCCGCACGCGCTTCGCGGCACGCGCGGTTGAACGGATCGTTGTCATCGTCATCGGGGGTCATGCTACTCGCCCGAGGGCCCCGGCGCCGCAGAAAGCGATCGCGGCGCGCTCGGCTTTCTCGGCGGTCCGTGCGAGCGGTCGGCGAGGCGATCCCCATGCGTTCGAGGGCGCCCTCGAGCTCCGGCCGGAGCGGCGCTTCGAAGGCCATGGGGCGCGCCGGACTTGGGGTGTGGCAGGGCCGGCGAATTGAATGCGTGCGCCCGGTCTCGTGCGCAGGAGACGAGCGACTCACCAGCTCGCCCTTCGCCCGGACGGTGTGGTTGGGAAGGCGCCCTCCTGGAGGTTCGTCCCGCGCTCGGCCTTGCTCTTGGCGGCCTGCGCGTGCTCGATCCGCGTGCCCTCCTCGAAGCCTGCCCCGGGCACGGTCTGAAATCCCGGTCGGCGCCGCCGAGCGCTGCTCGCGGTTTTCGAACTCTATACCCTATGGTATAGTAACAGGTACCATTCGGTAGACGCATCGTTGCGAGCGAGGCCGACGAGATCGGAGCGACCCGCTCTCAGGGACGGTCCGGCTTCCGGGCGCCGCTGCCCGAGCGAGGCGTCGCTGCGGCGCCGAGGATAGCGGTCCATCCTCGCAGGACGATAAGGGGACAGACATGCATCGGTTTCTGCTCAAGGTTGTCGCCGTGCCGGCCGCGCTCTTCGTAGCACTGTCCTCGGGTGCCTGCGGTGGCTCGAGCGGGCCTTCCCCGCAACCCTCGCCTCAGCCGACGCCTACGCCTTCGCCAACGCCCACGCCATCCCCGCCTCCGGGGCCGACTCCCACGCCCACGCCGACTCCCACGCCCACGCCGACTCCCACGCCAGCACCGGCGCCCGAGCAGGTGTCCTCCGCCGACCAGGTGCACGCGGGCGCGCCCACCGACGTCGTGGCCGCCGGACAGCTGGGCGACGTCATCTACTACATGCCCGAGCAGCTCCCGTTCATCGGCGGCCACGCCTGGCTCGTGCTCTACCGCTCCACGAATGCGCTGGGTCAGCGGGTCGCCGTCTCGGGCACCGTGATCGTCCCCACGGCCGCCTGGAGCGGGGCTGGCCCGCGGCCCATCGTCGCCTTGGCGCACGCGACCGTCGGCGTCACCGACGGATGTGCTCCCAGCACGACGATGACGACTTCCTCATTGCTCGGGAACTCGTACATGGAAGCGTCGAACGTCACGACGCTGCTGGGCAAGGGCTGGGCAATCGCGCTGACCGACTACGAGGGGCTCGGCACGCCGGGCAAGCACACCTATTCGGTGAACTTGTCCGAGGCTCGCGCCGTCCTCGACTCCGTGCGCGCCGCCGTGCGGCTCCCCGGGACCGGGCTCGACCCGAAGGCGCCCGTCGTGATCTGGGGCTATTCGCAGGGCGGCGGCGCGGCCACAGCGGCGGCCGAGGCGGAGCCCGCCTACGCGCCCGAGTTCGACTGGAAGGGCGTGGCCGCGGGCGGCGTCAACGCCGACCTCAACGCGGTGGCCGACGCCAACGAGGGCGGGGCGTATTACGGCTTCGTCGCCGCCGCTTCGACCGGCCTGGACACTGCCTACCCGGAGCTCGACCTCGACTCCTATTTGAACGACGCGGGAAAGGCGTTGTTCGACTCCGCCGAAACGAAGAATGGCTGCCTGCTCGACCTGCTGGGCACCGACTACGCCTACCATTCCACGAAGGACTTCTGCACCACCGACCCGCGCCCGACGCCGGCGTGGCAGAAACGCCTCGGGGAAAACAAGGTCGGAGGCGTGAAGATTCAGATGCCGGCGCTCCTCTACCATGGCACCAATGACGACGTGATCCCGTACGCGGTCGGCACCGGGCTGCGCGACAGCTGGTGCGCTCTCGGTTCTTCGGTCGAGTGGAAGGACTACACCGCGCTTACCATCGGCAACTGGCTCGCCCATATCAGCGTCCAGAGCCAGGCGGCCCCCGACGCCATCCAGTGGCTCGCCGATCGCTTCAACGGCAAGGCGGCCGGGAGCAGCTGCAAGTGACCTAGCGAGGCCGCACCTCAGACCGACGAGCCATGTTGGAGAAGGTGCGGCGCAGCCTCGCGTCGATAGTTGATAGTCAATGGTTGATAGTTCTCGGCGCAAATCCCGCTCGGCAAAACTTGACTCAAGTGCATCACGTTCGCGCCCTCAAGGCCTCCAGCGGCTCGAACGCCACGCCACGCCTCGCCGGCCTTTGACGCTGGCGACGACATCGCTCGCCGTCACGCCCGCCAGGCAGCCTGGGCCGCGACGTCGCACTCCGTCTCGGTCCTGCTCAGGGTACGTAGAGCCAGAGCTCGCTGAGGTCGGGCTGCCCCCCTCCGAACATCAGGAGGCGCCCGTCGGTTTCCATCCAGCCGACGGCGAACTGGCGCGCGCCCGGGACATTGGCTGGGTTGGGCTGGCCCTTTGTTCCGTAGTGGCCGGGCTGAGAAATCACATCGTCGCCGCTCACCCAGGTCCAGGCCGTGCCGTCGAATTTCCAGAGGTCATTGAGCTGGGAGGCGGAGGGCCCTGAGGCGTAGCCGAAACCGCCGAAGAGCCAAAGGTTGCCGCTGGGGTCGTTCCAGGAGACCGCACCCGCGCGCCCGCCCGGCCAGACGCTGGCGCCGGGCGCCCCCTTCGTGCCGTAGATCCCGATCGGGTTGGCGCCGCTGGAGCCGCCCATCCACGTCCAGGCGGGCGGGACGTGGGCCGGGTCGAACTTCCACAGGTCGTTGAAGGCGGCCCCGTTTCCCCCCGCGTCCTTCCCTTGTCCGCCGAAGAGCCAGAGCTTCCCGCTGGCGTCCGCCCAGCCGGCGCCGTCGCTGCGCGCGCCCGGCGCGTTCGCGGCGTTCGCCGTGCCCAGGGTGCCGTCACTGGCCGGCTGCTCGACGAGGTTCGCCCCGGCCATCCAGGCCCACCCGGTTCCGTCGAACTTCCACAGGTCGTTGAGGTGGCCGAGCGTCCCCGCCGAATCGACGCCGATTCCGCCGAACAACCAGACGGTGCCGGTGCTGCCGGAAGTCGTCACCCAGGTGACGGCGCCGTCGCGGGCGCCCGGCAGGTTGCCCGGCGCGAGGGCGCCCTGTGTCCCGTAGACGCCCTTGGCGCCGGCGGTCGCCGACCCGGCCACCACCGTCCAGGTCCCGTTGCTCACGTTGAACCGCCACAGGTCGTTGAGTCTGCCGAGCGCGCCCACGGCGTCGCGCCCGTAGCCGCCGAAGAGCCAGAAGTTCCCGGAGGCATCGGTCCAGGTTGCCGAGCCCTCCCGGGCCCCCGGGCCGGACAACGCCGAGACCTGGTCCGGGACGTTCGCCCCGCTCAGCCACATCCAGTTGGACCCATCGAACGCCCACAGGTCGTTGAACCGACTCGTGCCCGAGGTGTCCTTTTTGGCGCCGCCGAACAGAAAAAGGCTCCCGCCCGCGCCCCTCCAGGCCATGGCTCGCTCGCGCGGGGGCGGGAGGTTCTTGGGGTCCGCAACGCCCTTCGTGCCGTAGACCCCCGCCCCGGCGTTCGACGGATCGTAGCCGCTCATCCACGTCCACGTGTTGGACGCCGTCGGCGTGGCGCTCGCCGGCGGGCTCGACGGCACGCTCGCCAGGGTGCCGTTGTCCGCGGTGACGACGAAGTAATACTTCGAGCCGATGTCGAGGGGGCCGACGGGGACGGAGGTCACCCCCGAGCCCGGTGGCGTCCGGATCACGCCGGCGTCGTTCGTGGGCGAGACTGCCGAGGAGGTCGAGTAATAGACGCTGTAGGACCAGGCCCCGTCCGACGCCGTCCAGCTCACCTGCGCCTGCGCGAACCCGGCGACCGCCTGGACCCCAGTGGGCGCCGCTGGGGCCACGGCGGATGCGGTCACGGTGACGACGTAGGTCGCGGTCGAGCCATCCATCGCGGTCACGACGTAGGAGACGGGCCGCGTGAAGTCGTTCGCGGTCACCTCGCTGACCTGCGCGACGCCGCTCACCGCGACGCTCTTGCCGGCGAGGACGAAGCTCGCGACGAGCGCGGTCACGTCCGTCCCGTAGGGAACCGAAGCGGTGATCGTCAGGGCGGACGGGTCCGTGACGGGCATCGCCGGGACGGTGGTGAAATGGAACCCGAGGAGCTGCTTCATCGACTCGGAAACCGTCGGCGTGGCGCTCACCGGCGGGCTCGACGGCGCGCTCGCCAGGGTGCCGTTGTCCGCGGTGACGACGAAGTAGTATTTCGTGCCGATGTCGAGGGGGCCGACGGGGACGGAGGTCACCCCCGAGCCCGGCGGCGTCCGGATCACGCCGGCGTCGTTCGTCGGCGAGACCGCCGAGGAGGTCGAGTAATAGACGCTGTAGGACCAGGCCCCGTCCGACGCCGTCCAGCTCACCTGCGCCTGCGCGAACCCGGCGACGGCTTGGACCCCGGTGGGTGCCGGTGGGGCCACGGCGGATGCGGTCACGGTGACGACGTAGGTCGCGGTCGAGCCGTCCATCGCGGTCACGACGTAGGAGACGGGCCGCGTGAAGTCGTTCGCGGTCACCTCGCTGACCTGCGCGACGCCATTCACCGTGACGCTCTTGCCGGCGAGGACGAAGCTCGCGATGAGCGCGGTCACGTCCGTCCCGTAGGGAACCGAAGCGGTGATCGTCAGGGCGGACGGGTCCGTGACGGGCATCGCCGGGACGGTGGTGAAGTGGAACCCGAGGAGCTGCTTCGTGTCCTGGCCGATGGGCGGCATGCCGCCGTCCGGGATCGGGGGCAAGGCCCCCGACTGCGGGTCCTGGCACAGGTAGCCCGCCTGGAGATACGGCAGGCACGCCTCGGCGCTGATGCAGCCGGTCCTTTGCGCCCCGTCGACGAGGGTCCCGCCCATTGCCGCGCACACGTAGCAGCCCGACGACGTCTTGTCCTCCTCGCAGCCGCTCACCGAGAGCGCCGCAGCGAGCAGGAGGAACGGCCGGAACCCCAGGGCAGACCGCTGGATCGACGTGCGCATGCTGCGCTCCCTCGCGGCGGCGGAGCGGGCTCGCGCCGTCGCACCGTTCTTCCCGGACCCTTCGGCCAGACGAATGCGCGGACGCCAAAGTCCACGAACAGTTTCTCGTCCGGATGGTATGTCACAGGGTACCTCATGGTAGCCTGTTCTCGAAGAGCAAACACGATCCTCGAGCGTCCAATGCACGAGGCCTTGCCGGTGAGCGCCTCCCTGGCTCGAGCGCTTCTCGCAGGAGGTCCTTAGAACCGTTGCCGGCAAGACAGAGGGTTTGCTACCGGTCGGTAATTCGAGAGCCGACAAACACTGCGGTCTGGAGTCAATCCTCCGCCCCTCCATGCGCGGCGCGCCGGGCGCCCTGGTGAACCCATGAATGCGCCATCACGCACGCTCCTCGGCGCAGCCGCCTCCACCTTGGATCGCGCCGTCGTCGCAGCCATGCGCGCGCGGGTGCTCGCGCGGCCGGCGCGGGCGGAGCGCCTGTCTCACCCGGAGCGGATGTCGGCGCTCGCGTCGATCCGCGGAGCCTACGCGGCGCCGGAGCTCTGGGAGACGCGCGACGCCTTCTTTCCAGCTCCCGCGCCCATCGAGCCGCGCCTCGAGCAAGTGCGATCGCGCGGCGACATCCGCGCCCTCGACGCGTCGTGGCCGAGCGAGGTCGTGCCCTATTTGCCGCAGGTCCGGGAGAGATACCTTTCGCATGCGGCGAACCGCACGGCGCACGCGCGCCTCTATCTGGCTTCGCGGGCGCGGCCGGCGATGGTGCTCATCCACGGCTACCTCACCGGGCAATGGGCATTCGAGGAGCGCGCGTGGCCCATCGGGTGGCTCGCGCGGACCTATGACATCGCCCTCCCTGTCTTGCCCTTCCACGCGCTTCGCGCGCGCACCGATCGGCGCGGGCCGCCGCCATTCCCAGGGGCCGATCCTCGCTTCACGAACGAGGGGTTCCGCCAGGCCATCGTCGACCTCCGCGCCCTCGTCGGGTTCTTGCGCGCGCGCGGCGCTCCGAGCGTCGGCGTGATGGGCATGAGCCTCGGTGGATACACCGCGTCGCTCCTCGCGACAATCGAGCCGGCGCTCTCGCTCGCGGTTCCGATCATCCCGCTCGCGTCGGTCGCCGACTTCGCGCTCGCGCAAGGCAGGTTCGGCGCGGGCCCTGACGCGCTTACCCAGCGCGACGCGCTCGAGGAGGCCACGCACATCGTCAGCCCCTTCGCCCGCCCCAGCCTCGTTCCACCCGACCGCGTGCTCGTCCTCGCGGGCCAGGCGGATCGCATCACGCCCATCGCGCACGCCGAGCGCATCGCGCGCCATTTCAAGGCGCGCGTCGTCCGTTTTCCGGGAGGTCACCTGCTTCAGCTCGGGCGCGCGGGCGCTTTCCGCGAGCTCGGTCGATGGCTGCAGGGCCTGCCGCGCTGGCCGGGATGATTCATCGCGTGAGGAGGGCCGTCCCGGTGAAGGCGGCGGTGTCGCGGAGCACCTCCGCAACGTCGCAATGCGTGCATCGTGCTCCGATACGGCGCCGGCCGGTTCGGAGCTGGATGATGCGGGCGCCGCCCTGAGGCCGCGGCGGGCGCCGCGCCAAAGAGGAGCGCGATGGCCGAAGGACCTGGACGCCGGGAGGTCAGGGCTCCGGCTGGGCCACCGACGCGCGGAGGCGCTCGAGGCCTTCCTCGAGCGAGACGACCGGCGCGTAGCCGAAGTCCCTGCGCGCCGCGGAGATGTCGAACCAGTGCGCGGTCGAGAGCTCCTTCGCGAGGAAGCGCGTGAGGAGGGGCTCGCCCGCGAGGTCGAGCGTGCGGTAGATCCACTCGATCAGCCAGGCGGCCCCGTAGGCCACCGCGGCCGGGATGCGCCGCCGGACCGGCGGCAGGGCGTAGGCGCCGAGGATCCCCGCGAGGAGCGACGCGATGGGGCGAGGCTCGCCGTTCGAGATGAAGTACGCCCGCCCGGCCAAGGGGGACCCGGGCCCGAGGTGCTGGGCCGCTGCCAGATGGGCCCGCGCCGCGTTCTCGATGAAGACGTGGTCGATCACGTTCTCGCCGTTGCCCAAGAGGCGCAGCCGGCCCTGCCGCGCCCGCGCGACGAGCCGGGGCACGAGATGGTTGTCCCCCGGCCCCCAGATGAGATGAGGGCGCAGCGCGACCACCGCGAGCCCGCCGCCGTTCGCCGCGAGCGCCATGAGCTCCGCGGTGGTCTTGGTGCGCTGGTACGCGGAGCCGAGGTCGATTCCGTAGGGCGCCGACTCGTCGGCGCCGGCGAGGTCGCGGCCGTCGAACACCACGCAGGGCGACGAGGTATGGACGAGCTTCGGGATCCCCGCCGCCCTGCAGGCCTTGATGACCGCGCGCGTCCCGAGGACATTGGTCCGGAAGAAGTCGCCGTAGGCGCCCCACGGGTCGGCCTTCGCGGCCACGTGAAAGACCACCTCGCATCCCTGCGCCGCCCTTTGCACCTGTGCCTCGTCCGCGATGTCGCCGCAGACGTGCCGCGCTCCGAGTGCTTCCACGTCCGGGTGCGGGGCGCGCGAAAAGCTCACCACCTCGTGTCCCGCCTCGACGAGCAGGCGCACCACGGCCTTGCCGAGGAAGCCACCGCCTCCAGTGACCAGAGCGCGCGCCGTCATCGCAGCCTCCCCTGCGCCCAGACCGCCAGCTGCTCGCGCGCGATCTTCGCATTGTGGCGAACGTCGAGCGGGAAGCGCGGGTGATACAAGACCGCGCGGATGTCCCGCGTCAGGTCATTGACCGCCCCGAGGGCGAGGAGCTCGGCGGTGAGCCGGCGCCGCGCCGCGCGCCCGAGGCGCGCGTGGAGCTGAATGCAGATCACCGGCTCGACGCGCCCATTCCGCGTCACGCCCACCAGGGCCGCGCGGTCGACCTGCGGGTGCGCCTCGAAGATGGCCTCGCACGGGAGGGTGAAGTAGGTCCGCTCGGGCGTCACCACGCGGTGGGCCTTTCGGCCGCACATCCAGAGCCGCCCGCACTCGTCGAAGGCGCCGACGTCGCCCATGCGGTGCCACATTCGCCCGTCGCGCGGGTCGCGGATCTTGGCGAGGCGATCGTGCTCGGGGAGGCCGACGTACGCGGGGGAGACGAACGGACCGCGCGCGACGATCTCGCCGATGGCGCCCTGCGGGAGGCGGAGCTCGTCGGACCAGGTGGGGATGGCGTCCTCGGTGATGGCGACGACGGCGATGTCCACGCCCGGGACCGGCCGGCCCACGCACACGCCTCCGCCCTCGGCGGTGCGCTGGCGGGTTGCGAGGAGCTCGCTGCTTCCGATGGACGCGAGCGGCAGGGCCTCCGTCGCGCCGTAGAAGACGAGGACCTCGGCGCCCGGCTCGAGCGCATTCACGAAGCGCGCGAGGGAGGTCAGGCGCGCCGGCGCGCCGGCCGACACGACCAGCCGCAGACTGCCGAGGCGGATGGCGTTCGCCTCGCAGTGGCGGCCGAGCTTCTCGATGAGCGCCGGCGAAAAAAAGGTGGAGCTGCAGTGGTGATCCTGGATGGCGGCGACGAGCTTCTCCGGGTCGGCGCGGATGGGCCGCGTCGCGTCCATCTGCGGGATGACCGCCGGGACCCCGCAGGCCGGCGCGAACAGGGCGAACGGCGGGAAGGTCGCGAGGTGCGCGCCCGCACCCGCTGCGCGCATGGCCTGCTCCAGGGTCCCGAGCTGCGCCGTCAGCATCCGGTGGGTGTAGACGACGCCCTTCGGCGCCCCGGTGTTGCCGCTCGTGTAGGCGAGCATGGCCAGGTCGTCGGGCGCCGGCCGCTCGGTCACGATGTACGGCGAGGGCGAGCCGAGGGCCTTGATCCGCTGGAGCGAGTAGCCACCCCACCCGACGCGACGGCCCACCGTGACGATGAGCTCGAGGGATTCCCTCGCCCACCGGAACACAAGCCGCCCGAGCTGCGCCCTGGGGATGCCGATGAAGGCCTGCGGCCGCGCCTCCGCCAGGCAGGAGCCGAGCCGCGACATGCCCATCCCCGGGTCGACGAGGACGGGGATGGCGCCCATTTTGAGCAAGGCGGAGAGGATGGTGAAGAGCTCGGTCCCCGGCGCAACCATGACCACGGCGCGCGCGCGCGGCGCGAGGCCCACCTTCTCCAGTCCGTGCGCGATGCGCGAGCTTTGCCGATCGGCCTCCTCGTAGGTCAGCGTGGCGTAGCGCCCTTTGCCGTCCGGGCCCATCCCCTCCATCTCGACCACGACCCGGCCCGCGGGGTCATGGCGGAGCGGATCGAAGAGGCGCTGCGTCAGGTCGGGGACGTCGACGGCGGCCGGTTCGGGCGCCGGCCGCGGGGCGGGTGCGCGCGCTCGGCCGCGCACCTTGGCGTCGAGGAACGTCTGCACGGCGGGGATCACGTCCGCGGCGGCGTCCTCGAGGATGTAGTGGCCCGCGTCCTCGAAGCGGCGGACTTCGGCGTCGGGGAAATACCGAAGCCACTCCGCCAGCATCTTGGAGCAGAAGACGAAGTCCTTCGTGCCCCAGCAGAAGAGCTTCGGCACGTCTCGCAGGAGCTTGAGGCGCGACTCCATGAAGAGGCCGAGGTCGTACCCGCGGTCTTTGGGGCGCACCGGGATGTCCTGCACGAACCGGTGGACGGAGATGCGATCGGCCCAGGTTCCGTACGGGTGGAGCAGCCCCTGGGCGACCTCGGGGCGCATGCGGCTGCGCTTCATGCCCAGGGTCACCGCGCCGCGCGCGAAGGCGTTGAGGCCGCGGATGAGCAGCGCGCTCCCGGGGGCGCGCGCGAGGAAGAGCGCGAGGGGCAGGCGCTTGCCGATGGGCCAGTTGAACCCCGCGGTGTTCATGAGCACCATCGCGTCGATGCGCTCGGGGTGGCGCGTGGCGTAGAGGGTCCCGAGGATCCCGCCCCAGTCGTGGCCGACCAGGGTGAAGGACGGCAGCGCGAGGTGATCGACGAGCCGGCTCAGGTCGTCCACCCGCCGCGCGGCGGAGTAGGCGTAGCGGGAGTCGTCCGGCTTCTCCGACAGGCCCATGCCGATGTGATCCGGCGCGATGACGCGGTACCTCGGCCGCAGGGCCTTGATGAGGTCGCGGTAGTAGAAGCTCCACGTCGGGTTGCCGTGCAGCATGACGACCGGCGGCCCTTGCCCCTCGTCCAGGTAGTGGTAGCTCAGGCCCTGGACCGGCAGGTACCTGCTCTCGAACGGATAGAGCTCGCTTCGCAGCACGGTGGCTCCTGAAGGCGCGGGCGGCGCGCTACACGCGGTAGAGACCGCAGCCGCAGCTCAGGCCCGCGCCGGCCCCGATGAACAAGATGGTGTCGCCCCGCTGGAAGACGCGCTTCGCCACCGCGGTGTGGTAGGCCGCGGCGAGATACGACGAATGCGCGTCGCCGTGGACGCCGTTGCACACCACGGCCCTGGGCGCGAGCGAGAGCGCCGCCGCCACCTCTTCGCCGAACGACTCGGTCGGGCGCGAGCAGACGACGTGGGTGACGTTCGCGCCGTCGGCGTGGTCTCGCAGGAACTCGCGCACCGTCGTCACGGTGAACTCCCGGAGCCGCTCGACGTACCGCGGTTCGACGTCGATCCGGATGAAGCCGCGCGCCGCGCTCCCGCCCCTGTCCTCGGTCAGGTTGATGACGCCCCGGAAGCCCGGGTCGGTGCGCTCCGTCGCCCGGAAGGCGAGGTCATGGAACCCGACGTCCGGCTCGTCCGAGCGCCCGAGGAGGACCGCCGTGCCGACCTGCGCGAACGGAAAGCCCGGAGAGGATTTCACGGAGGGGTGGACGTCGTTCGATACGATGAGCACGTTGCGATACCGGCCGTTGGCGAGCATCGCGCCGGCCACTTGGACCGCGTTGAGGAGCCCGACGGGGCCGTTCAAGAGGTCGAACGCGAAGGTCCGGTTGCCCTGGTCGTCGAGGAAGGGGTCGGGGTTCGCGCCGAGCTCTCGCTGGATGAGCGCGGCGAGCGCGGGCTCCGCCAGGTTGTTCTCGCGGTAGACGCCGGTGCTGACGAGGAGGTCGACGTCGCAATTGCGGATCCCGGCCGACGCGAGGCAGCGCTCCGCGGCGCGCGCAGAGCACGTGATGGACGTGATGGGGGTCGGCTCCGTGTGGATCGCGGTCGCCCGGATCAGGGTGCCCATGTCACACCTCCAGGCTGCCGAGCCTGACGAAGGTGAAGCCCGCCACGATCCCCGAGGCTTGGGGCACGAAGAGCACGCTGTCGCCGGGCTTCACCTTCTTGTCCTTGAGCGCGTGGTAGAGGACGACGAAGTGCGACGTCGACGAGGTGTTGCCGAACTCCTGGATGTAGGTGAGCAGCTCGGGCGTTGCGATGTCTTTGAACCTGTCGATCGTCCTGATGTAGCCGAATACTTCCCGGGTGACCGAGATCATGACCCTCAGCGCGGTCTGGTGGGGAATGATCCACGTGAAGGGCCGGGCGGGATTCGCCAGGACCGTGTCGGCGTGCGTCGTGAGCCAGTCGCCGAGGTACTGGGGGAGGCGGCGGACCGATTCGGCGTGGATCTCGATGGCCTTCGTGTACATGGCGATGCGCAGCCGGTCCGCCGGCTGATCGCTCGGCATGCCGAGGCAGAGATCCGAGAATTGGGCGTACGTGCGCATGTCGATGCAGTCCACGCTCTCGGCGTCGCCCGGCGAGCGGTCCATGAGGACGGCGGCCCCCGAGTCGCCCACCGTGAGCGACGCGAACTGCTCGTCGACGGGGTCTTTGATCTCCTGGACGGCGGTTTCGGCAAGGTGGGCGATGGCCTCGCCGCTCACGACGAGCCCGTTCTTGACCACGCCCGCTTTGATGAGGTCGTCGAGGACGAGGACGCCGGTGTGCATCCCGGCGCAGGCGTTCGTGAGGTCGAAGTGCAGGGCCCGCGTCGCGCCGAGCTCGTTCTTGAGGCATAGGCTCATGGCGGGCTCGAACTGGAAATCGTCCACGTTGGTGAGGCGCGTGATCGACGTCCAGATGACGGCCTCGATGTCCTCGGGGCGGTACCTCGATCGCGCGAGGCAGTCGCGGGCTGCGGCCAGGCCGAGCGCCAGGGAGTCGTCGGTGGCGCCGCGAAAGCGCCGCCGCTTGATCCCGGTCAGCCTCACGAAATCGATTTCCGGCTTTGTGGCCATCGAGTCCAAAAGCTCCTTCGAGGTGACCACCTTCTCCGGCATGTGGCACCCCAGGCTCTCGAATCGACTCTTGACCATCGGTCCTCGCGAGGCGGCGCCGGCAATGTGCCGGGCCGCCTGAAACGTTGGCTACCGTGCGATAGTCACTAGTATACCATGCGGAACCCTGCGCGGAGCTCGTCGCTTCGTCGGCGCCCCGCCTTGAGCTCCCGCCCGCGACGCCGGCGCCGGTCGCGCTCCCCTGCTCATCGGCCGTGGGGGTCCCCGAGGGCAGCGGCCGAATGTGCGCCTGTGTCGCGGGCCGAGGCAATTGATGTCTACCGGATGGTAGACACATGTGACGAGCCCATGGTATGAAAGCCGCGTGCTCGGTCGACACCGGGCATCCCCTTCAATGTTGGAGGCCGCGACGGCCGCGACGGCCGTTCGCATCCCATCCACGGCCGGACTGGACTCCGTACGCCTGCTCGGAGGCGAACGTCGTGCCCCAGCATTCAAAGGCGAAGTGGGCGCTGCGACCTGTGAGCTTCGCGGCGGCGGCGCTGCTTCTCTCAGGCTCGGCCCGCGCGCAACCGGCCCCCGACGACGGGTTCACCTTCCGCGGCCGCCTCGAGTGGATCACCGCCGCGCAGGCCACCGCGCCGCGCGACAGCGAAGTGAACCCGCGCAATCTCGTGCTCAAGATCCCCCAGGCCTCGGCGCAAACCGAGCTGCGCCCAGACCTGCGCATCGAGGGCGGAAGCTTCCAGCTCGTCGCCCGGCCGCGGTTCCTCCTCGAGGGCTCGATGGCCCTGGTCGACAACTCGTGGCAACCGGCCACACGGGACGTGTCCCTGACCTGGCTCGACCTCTTCGGCTCCTGGCGCGTCAGCGATTGGCTCACCGTGGCCTATGGCCTCCAGAACTTCCAGTGGGGCCCGGCGGAGCTGCTCTCCCCATCCAATCGAATCTTCCACGAGACCGGCTTCGCGCGCGACCCGCTCTACATGGTTCGCGGCAAGAACCTGCTCCGAATGAACCTGTCCAGCGGGAAGTCGCTCTCCGCGGTGTTCCTGGCCGAGCTCCTGGACAACGGCGAGGACCCCTTCGTCGCCGGCGCGAAGTTCGACCCCAAGGCCGCGCTCAAGCTGGAGTGGGCGGCGGAGTCCGGCCGCGGCTACCTGGGAGTCACCGGCGGCGGGGGCAAGGTGGGCCGCGGCTACTTCGGCGAGTACGCCGCGGTCCAAGTCACGGACGGCCTCTCCCTCTACATCGACGCGGTCCACCAGACCGGCTCCGACGCCTGGATGCCGATGGAGCAACCCGGCGGCGGCGTGGCGTTCGCGCAGGCGCAAAGGTTCAACGGCCTGCGGACCCTCGCGGTCGGCGGCGCCCGCTACACCTTCCACGACGGCTCGGACATACGGCTCGAGTACGTGTTCGACGAGGCGGGCTGGGACCGAAGCCAGCTCTCGCTCGCGAACCACGCCGCCGCCGCGTTCCCTCCGTCCCTCGACCAGGCCGCCGCGGTCGCCGCCTGGCAGCGCCCCGGCTTCGAGATCCTCGGCCGCCAGCTCGCCTACGTGTCCATGAGCTTCGTCGAGCTGCCGCCGTGGAAGCGGACGAAGCTGCAGGTGCGCGCCATGGAAGCGGTGGAAGACAACTCGACGGCTGTGTTCGCCACGGTGAGCTACGACGCGACCGAGTCGGGGGTCGTCTTCATCTCCGCGTCTGGGTCGGAGGGCGCCCCGGACTCGGCCCTCGCCCGCGCCGTTCACGGAACGGTGGTCGCGGGCGCCGTGGTCAGCTGGTAGCCCGGATTGGCCAAAACACCTTCCCGGAAGAAGGAGGAGACAATGGCAGGGGCGCTCATCCGGCTCGAAAACGTGACGCGGACGTACCACCTGGGCGAAACGCTGGTCCCGGCGGTCCGCGGCGTGACGCTCGAGCTGCACCCCGGCGAGGTGACCGCCCTGGTCGGCGCTTCGGGGTCGGGCAAATCCACGATCCTGAACCTCGTCGGCTGCGTGGACGCGCCGGACACGGGCCGCGTGCTCGTCGAGGGCGTCGACGTCGCGAGCCTCTCCGACGACGACCGGAGCCGGCTGCGGAACCGGAAGATTGGCTTCATCTTCCAGTCGTTCAACCTCGTGCCGGTCCTGGACGCCCGGGAGAACGTGGAGCTGCCGCTGATGCTCCAGGACCTCTCGGCGGCAGAGCGCCGCGCCCGGGTGGACCAGGCCATGGCCGACGTCGGCCTCGAGGAGTTCGCCCGGCACCCGCCGGACAAGCTCTCCGGAGGCCAGCGCCAGAGGGTCGCCATCGCCCGAGCCCTGGTCACCCGCCCGCTGCTGGTGCTCGCCGACGAGCCGACCGCCAACCTCGACTCGGAGACCACCCGGCGGATCCTCGACCTCATGATCGACCTGAACGAACGCCGCGGCGTCACGTTCCTGTTCTCCACCCACGACGAGAAGCTCATGGCCCGCGTCGCGCGGAGGCTGCACCTGCACGACGGTCTCCTCGTCGACGAGGAGACCCTCCGCGAGAAAGCCGTCGCGCCCAGGATGCACCTGCGCGACCACCCCCTCGTCGACCGCGCCGAGGAGGCCTCCCGGTGAACGGCGCCTGGCGCCTCGCGGCCCGCAACCTGCGCCGGCACCGGCGCCGGAACGCAGTGACGGCCCTCGCGGTGGCCCTGGGCTACGCGGGGCTTCTCGTCCTCTTCGGGTACGCAGGCTGGGAGGAGCGGGCCCTGCGCGCGGTGGCCGTGTACCTCCAGCATCGCGGCCACCTCTCCGTCTACGCGCCGGGCGGCCTCAAGCGGGCCGAGGCCAGGCCGTCGCGGTTCGCCCTGCCCGTGGAGGCGCAGGAGCAGATCGCCGCGGCGCTGCGCGCCGACCCGCGCGTCGAAGTGGTCGGGCGCTACCTTCTCGGTAGCGGGATCGCCGGGAACGGCTGCAAGTCCTTCCAGATGCGCGCCGTGGGGATTGAGCCGGAGCTGGAGCGCCGGCTCGCCGCCGAGGGCGAGGTCGTCGCGCTCTTCGGGGCCGAGAGCGCGCGGTCCGAAGGGCAAAGCCTGGTCGACGCCCCGCCGGACGCGGACGCCCCGGTCGTCCTCGCGCCGATCCTCGCCCAGTCGCTCGAGAAGCATCGGATCGCCGTCGCCCCGCAGGAAGCGGCGCCCGCCCCTCAGCAGGTCGCGGCCCAGCAGTCTGCCCCCCTGGACTGCGCCGCGCCCGACATCCAAACCCGCCTCGGCGCCGATCCCTTCGTGCAGCTCGGCGGGCGGACCGTGGACGGCCACTTCGGCGCGGTGGAGGCGCGCGCGGTCGGCATCTTTCACCCGGCGTCCACGGAGGAGGGCAAGACGGCGCTGCTCGCGCCCCTCGAGCTCCTCCAGCGGCTCTACGACACGGACCGCGTCACCTATGTGGCCGCCTACCTGCGCGACTACCGCGACGCCGCGAAAGTGGGGCGGGATCTCGTGGCCCGCCTCCGCAGCGCAGGGCTCGAGGTGGCCGTGCACTACTTCGACGACCCGATAGCCAACCCGTACCTCGTGGGGAACATGAGCTTTCTTGGCGCGATGATCGCCTTCATCGTCGTCCTCGTCATCAACGTCGTCGCCTTTTCGGTGCTGAACGCGATGACCATCGCGGCCATCGAGCGCGGGCGGGAGATGGGAACGCTGCGATCGCTCGGGTTCACCCAGGGCGAGCTTACCGGGCTCTTCCTGCGCGAGGCTTCGCTGCTCACGGTCTTCGCCATCGCCTTCGGCGCGGCCCTCGCGGCCGCCGCCCGCTTCCTCCTCGGCGCCGCCCAGGTCCGGTTCGTCCCGCCGGGCTGCGGGATCGAGGTCGCCGTCCAACTCATGCCTTCCCCTGCGGCCTGGCTCGGCACGGCCGCGTTCTTCGTAGTCCTCACCGTCTCGACGACCTGGGTCGCGGTGCGCCGCATGGCCCGGACGAACGTGTCGGTTCTCCTCGCGGAGGTAGCAGCATGACCCTGGCAATCCTCGCCCTCGTTCTCGCGGCACCCCCCGGCGCGCCGGACGCGACCGCCTTGCTCCGCGACGCCGACCGCGCCCGCGGCGGCCTGGAGAGCGGCGTCAGCTGGAGCCTCACCATCGAGTCGACCGAGGACGGCGAGACCACCCGCCGCTCCATGCGGGTCCGCGCACGGAGCCCCGACGCCTTGTGCGAGACCCTCGATCCGCCGCGGCACAAGGGCGAGGTCTACCTCTTCAACGACCGGGTCATCTGGTTCATGAAGCCGGGGCTCCGCCGCCCCATCGCCATCTCTCCGCGGCAGCGGCTCCAGGGCGAGGCCTCCAACGGCGACGTCACCGCGACCAACTACGTCCGCGACTACCAGGGGACGATCGCCGGCGAGGACGTGGTCGACGGCCAGCCCACCTGGATCGTCGAGCTCGTCGCCCGGGCCGGCGACGTCACCTACGACCGGATTCGCTACTGGATCTCCAAGAAGGAGCACCTCGGCGTGAAGGCCGAGTTCCTCACCGTCGCGGGCGAGGTGTTCAAGACCGCGGTCCTCAAGTACGGCAACCGGGTGAAGCTCCCGGGGGGACAGGAGATCGACTTCGTCTCCCTCATGACCATCAAGGACGCCATGGGCGCCGGCGGCGTGACGGTCCTCACCTACACGGGACCGCACAGCGACACCCACGCGCCCTCCATGTTCAATGTCAACAACGTGGTGAGGTGACCAAGATGGCCTCGCCCCCGCTCTTCCGCATCGCCGCGCGCAGCGTCCGGAAGAACGTCCGGCACAGCGCGGGGACCATCCTCGCCATCGCGGTGGGTTTGGTCGCGGTCGTCATCTTCGACGGCTATCTCGCGTTCCTGGAGCAGGACCAGATCGAGTCCGTCGGCGAGCGGATGATGCTGCGCGACGTGGTCGTCGAGCGCCCCGACGCCGATGCCGCCCGCTACAGCGGCCGCCCGTACGAGGACTCCGTCCTCCGCGAGCAGGAGCAGGCGTTCCTCGACGCCTGGCTCGCGGACCACGCCTCCGAGGTCGCCGCCCGGGCGCGCTGCCTCTACTCCTGGGGCTCGGCGAGCACGGGACGGGCCTCCGCCGCCTTCCTCTCAGCGGGCTACGACGTCGCCGACGGCGCGAAGCTCCGCGGCCGGCTCTTCTGGGACGCCCTCGCGGGCCGGCCGCTCCAGCGCGAGGACGAGAGCTCGGTCCTCCTCGGCCGCGGCCTCGGCGCGCTCCTCGACTGCGAGCCGCAAGGCAGCCCGCCGCTGTTCGCGAAGGACGGCAAGCCCATCGCCGAAGAGCGCCCTTTCAAGTGTCGCAGGCCCCGGATCCAGCTCGTGGCGAATACCGCGTCGGGCCGGCTCAACGCCCTCGACGCCACGATTGTCGGGCTCGTCGACGGCGGCATCGTCGAGTACGACTCGAAGTACGTCTCCATGCCGCTCGCCCTCGCCCAGCGCCTGGTCGACACGAAGGCGGTGTCCACGTATGTGGTCCGACTCATAGATTCGTCGCGGCGCGCCGCCTTCGCCGCCGCGCTGCAGGGGGCCGCGAACGCCCGGGGCGTCTCCCTGGTGGCCATGCCCTGGGGCGAGCACGCCTATGCCGAGGAGAACCGCCGCGTCGTGAAGGTGCTCGAAGTCTACCGGGCGATCGTGACGACGGTCGTGGTGCTCATCGCCGCGCTGTCGGTTCTCACCACGATGGCGAAGGCGGTGAACGAGCGGACCCGGGAGATCGGCACGCTCAGGAGCCTC
Source organism: uncultured delta proteobacterium (assembly GCA_963772225.1). Lineage (GTDB taxonomy): Bacteria > Myxococcota > Myxococcia > Myxococcales > UBA5297 > CAVYWD01. Next base: position 1,636,300 of record CAVYWD010000002.1, read on the forward strand.
GGGTTTTTGCGCCGGCACGTGGTAACGCTCTTCGCCCTCGAGGCGGCGTTCCTCGCGCTCGCCGGCACCGCCGTGGGAGCCTTGCTCTCCATGGTCGTCACCTTCGTCGTGAACCGCGCCGGGATTGTCTACGACGCCGGAATCCTCTCGGTTCCCATCTCCGCGAAGGTCGCTGTCCGGCCCGACACTTACTTAGCGTCCGCCCTGTTCCTCGCCGTGCTCGCCGCGGTGGCCGCGGTGTTCCCGGCACGCCATGCGGCAGCGAGCCCCATCCCGGATGCGCTGACGCACGTGTAGCTCGGAGCCCAGCTCGAGCCTGTCCTTAGGCCCGGCGCGAAGCCTTGCGGCGGCGGGCCAATCCGAAAAGCGCTGCGAGCGCCAGACCCGCCGAGCTCCATGAGGATCCCGCCGCGCCGCACGAGAAGCCTCCGCCCCGGGCCAGGATCGCCTCGGTTGAGCCGCCGTCCGAGTTGCCCCCGGCGTCTGGCCCGCCGTCCGAGTGGCCCCCGGCGTCCAACCCTGCATCGAGGCCGCCGACGCAGACGCCCGCGTTGCAAGACCGCCCCGAGCCCGGGGCTCCGCAGTCGGCATCGGCGGCGCAGCCGCAGGTGCCGGAGGCCGCGAGGCACAGCGGCCTGTCGCTCGTGCACAGCGACATCTGGCTCGACGAGCACTCGGTGCATGTTCCGGCGAGGACCCCGCTCGTCTGGCACGCGGGCATGGCCGCGCTCGGGCACGCGAGGTGCGCACCCGCGCCGTGGTCCGCCGCACACGGCGCGCAGGCCATGCTGTCGAGGTCGCACAGGGGCTTGTGCGGGTCGCCGCAGGCGGCGTCCTTCAAGCACGCGACGCAAGTGCCCGTGGTCGGGTTGCAGAGGGGCGCGCTGCCATTGCAGTTGGACAGGTCGGTCGGCGTGCATTGCACGCATTGGCCTGTGAGCGGTGCGGCCAGCGCGCAGAAGGACCCGCTCTGCCGGAGGGCGCACTGGCCATCCGTCGAGCACGGCTCGCACACCGCGTTGCTGTTGCAGACCGGCTTCGGGTTCACGCACGGCGCTCCAGCGCTGCAGCTCGCGCAGGCGTGCGTCACGAGGTCGCAGCTCAGCGTCGCGCAGTCTGCCCCCGAGAGACACTGCACGCATTGGCCCTTCTTGGCATCGTTCGAGTCGGTGACGCACACGCCGCCGCTCGGCTTGCAGTCGGCGTTGTCATTGGCCGCCGTGCACGTTCGGCAAAGCCGAGTGGTCGCGTCGCAGAACGGCGTCGCTCCCGAGCAGTCGGCGCTGTTGCGGCAGCCGACGCAGGTGTCGGTCGCAGTGTCGCAATAGGGCTTGGCCCCGGTGCAGGCCGACGTGTTCGCGTCGGTGCACGGGACGCACGCGCCTTGCTGCGCTCCCGTCGTCTGGTCGCAGGCCGGCGCCGCGCCCGAGCAATCGCTGGGCGTGCAGGAGCGGCAGGAGCTCGCCGAGCCGCAGAGAGGACGGGGCGGCGAGCAAGCCGCGTTCGAGCTGCAGTAGTCATCGCCCGGCTCCTCCACGACGCCGACGGCCGTGGGGTCGCTTTCGTCCGCAGGCAAGGCGCCGCGATGAGCGCCTCCGGGCCAGGTTGAGCTCGCCTGGGAGCCAGCCAATCCCGCTTTGACGTTCGTCGCGCAGGCTTTGGACCTCGCCTGAAAGAGGATGTGTCCTCCTGCGCCGCCGCCGCCCGGGCCGTCCGATTGGCAGACCGATAGACCTATGGGCCCGAGGCCGCAGTCGCTGTTGCCGTCCCCTCCCTTGCCGCCCGCGGCCGAGACCTCGGCGCAGCTCGCGCTGCTCTCGAATTGGAGGACGATGCTTCCCCCTGCGCCGCCTCCGCCGGCGCCATCGCTCCCGATAACCAGGGTCGCCGCCGGTTTCGCGTCGGCGCCCCGCGCAGTCACGTGGCCCGCGCCTTGGAGACTGCCGGCGCGCACGAGAATGGCTCCGCCGCCGCTCGCTCCCCCAGTACCCAGCGAGGAGTCCTCTTCGCCCGCCCCGCCGCCGCCGCCGAGCGAGAGCCGGCTCGCCAGCGAGTAGCTGAGCGCGGCTCCCCCGAGGCCCCCGACGTCGCGGCTCCCACCGAAATCGGCATTGCCGGGCCAGGTATAACCGCCCTGTCCACCGCGGCCGCCGTTGCCCCCGCCGCCTCCGCCCGCGTTGTAGCAGTCGCCGCCGCCGCCGCCGTTCGCGGCGTTGCCTCGACCTCCATGCAACACCGGCGTCGCGGCATCGTAGTCGACGGTGGCCACCCCCTCGCCTTTGGCGGCGTAGCCGAACTGCGCAATGCCGTCGTATCCGACGCAGCCATAGAACGCCGCTGCCGCGTTCTGGAGCACGCCGCCGCGGAAGCCCGCGCCGTCGGCGGTGACGGCCGCCGTGGCGGCAAGCGTCACCGCGCCCTGGGCGAGGAAGGCGACGATGCCCCCGCTCGCCCCGTTCCAGGGGAGGGCCCGGACGTTCGCGTCGTCCGCGAGGGTCACGGTGGTGTACTCGGGGACCTTCACCACCTGTGAAGTCGAAGCGGGAAAGCCGCCCGTCGTGACCAGCGGCTGCGTCAGGCGCAGAACCGTGCCGCCGCTGGTCTCGATCTGCAGCACGCGGGCGAGCTCCCAGCGCCCCACCTGCGAGGTGCTGAGATCCACCGCGGTGGGATTCCCCGATACGGGCGCGGGGAGCCCGGCCGCCTGCCAGAGCAGGACCAGGTCACCGGCCTGAAAAGCGCCGCCCGCGGGAGCGGAGGAGCCGATCTTCACGGCCGTGGCGCCCCCGGCAACCGCTTCGGCGACGGGCGCGTAGACGTTGATGACGCTGTCTTTCGCGCCCACTGAAAGCGCTCCGAGATGGCCGTCACCCGTGCCGAAGACGTCCGCCTCGCCATGCGCCGCCCGCGGCAGCGACAGCAGCCCGAGTCCTAAGAAGACCGACCCTGCGCGAAGGAATGAATGGGACGTCAATGCCTTACCTCCTGGACTCGACCTCGATCCGCCTTTCGGCGAGCTCGTCCGGTTGAAGGCGCGAGAGCTACTCTCCGGCGGCGAGCACGAGCGGGACCTCGACGTCGATCGGCTCGCCCTCGAAGGCCGGGAAGACGATTCGCCGGGCTTTCTCTTTGAGGCAAGCGCCCACCGTCGAGCCGTCGATCTCCGGCGGGTGGATGGTCGCCGCGGCCACGAGGCCGGAGGGCTTGAGCGTGGCGGTGATGAGAATTTTCCCGCCCGTGAAGTCCGGGTGCCGCCGCAGCTCGGTCTCGATGCAGGTTTGGAGCGCTTTGGAGCTCTTCGCGATGGTCTGGGCGATGACCGCGGGGTCGAGGGCCGTGCCATGGACCGCCCGCTCCTGCGCGCCGTGGTCCGCGCGGACCTTGGGCCCCGCGAGTCGGAGGCCCTTGCGGGCCGGAAGGGCTTTCCCCCGCTCGGCCTCGTTCGCTGGACCGCTGAACTCAATCTTCGGGCGCTGAATGCGCGAGTCGTCGATTCGGGGCTGAGGCGCGACGGGGGAGGAGCGCGTCACCTCGGCGCCCGTGTCCTCCTCGAGCGCGGCCAGGTCTAGGGGCGCGAACTGGATGGACTCTCCCGGGCTACCGGGGACTTCGCCAGGTCCGTCCGGAACGGCCTGGTTCGCCTCGCCGTGTTCATGGGGCGGGCTCTCGAGGTTGCCGATCGGGTCACGGGGCTCGCCTCTGGCCGGCGAGTTGCGGGTCTCACCGGGAGCCGCTTCTGGCTGCCAGCCGACGGAGACGATGAAGCGCGCCTGAGGAGAGCCGAGCCCCTGCGAGAACCCGACGCCGGCGCCGGCCCCGAACCTCAGGCCCGCCGGAAGCCGGTCGTGCACGCCGAGGAGGAGCTCGACCGGCGTATCGGCCTTGCTGAACGCCGCCGAGGGTTTGGAGATCACCGTGCTGCCGAAGAGCTCAGGGCCGATGAGCAGCCTCTTTTCCGCCAGACGGAAGCCGAATGCGCAGCCGAGCTGCGCTTCGCTGCCGATGGTTCCGCCGCCGAAATCCTGCGACAGCGTGCGGTGCTGGAGCCCGACTTGGGCTGCGTAGGCGAAGAGGCCCACTTCGCCCGCGGCCATGGCGCGCGCGAGAATGCGAAGCGTGCCGTCTCCGGTGTATTGAGCTCGGCTCCCCGTAGGAATGAAGAGCTGCAGCCCTGCGGCGAGCGCAAAGGCGTCGCTGCCCACTCCGACGAGCCGCGCGTCGGCGCTGAATCGAATGTCGCCCAGGGCCGCCGAGCGCGACGGCGCGGCGTAGGTCGTGCTGCCGGCCCCGTCGGTCGTGCCGTTCTGGTAGACCGCCATCGGCAGGTTCAGCGCCAAGCGCACTTGGTCGTGGAGAACCAGGCTTCCGCCGAGGCGTAGAAAGGCTTGATTCTCGACAACGGAGGCGCGCAGCGCGCCGTCAGCGTTGTAAGTGGCCAGCGGCCGATGGGCCACCTCGCCCAGGAGCGACAGCGCGGGCCGAGCGGAGCTTCGCAAGTCGAGAGTGTCGAGAGCGAACCATTCGCTGTCTGCCTCGGCGGGGCTGAAGCGATTGAGGGCAAAGCCCTGCTGAGCCCACGCCGTCGAGGCTTCAGAGATCACCGCGGCGGCGACGCCGGCGGCCATCCAAGCGCGATAGACCACCGAGACCTCACCTCGCAAAAAAGGCGGACACCAGGCCCATACCTTCCACGGAAGCGGGCGACTGAGCTCCGAAGTGTCTTTTTACCAATGGTAACAGATCTCCCTACCGCGTGGAAGAGACCGCGAGAGGCGCCGGCAGCTGCTCCCGCTCGGTGATGCCTCCCTCCTCAGGGCATATGGGTTGCCGCGACGTCCTTGGCCGACCTGGCGGTCGAAAGCCCCTTCCCGCGGTCGAGGTACTTTTGAAGCTTGACCCTCTTCATCATTCGCCGAATGGACTTGAACGGGATCTCCTTGATCGTGGAGTTCGCGATCCCTACCGGCAGACCGGGCCCCAGATCCGGGTCAATTCTGTAGGTCACGTGCGTCTGGCCCTCGTCGATCTTCTCCAGCAGCCACTCCCCGCTGAAGGAGGGCATCCGGATGTAGCCCTTGCCTGAGTCGTAGGCCACGTCCGCGGTCAGGGCGGCCTGGACGACCCGTCGGGCTGCTTCATTGACGGCTAACTCACTCTTCAAAACCATGTCGCGATCCGTGAACACGGGGATGTGCTGGCGAAACCAGAAGATGTACATTTCGCGGTCGCGATCGATTACTTTCAACATCTTCGTCTGCGTGCAGTCCTCCATCCACTCCGGGTAGCTCTCGATATCCCGGAGCACCGCGCCGACCACTTCGATGTTCGCGGGAAAGACACAGGTGGACTTTGCGGCGACGTAGTCCTTGCCCGCAACCTTGCTCGCGCTCAGCTGGCATCCATCGATGGTGTCCTCGAGCTGCCACCGGTATTTGTCCGGCGCCTGCCCGAGGGCCGGCGCCCCGGCGAGGCAGAGCAGCAGTCCGGCCGCCCGTGAGAAGCGCGCGGCGGCGCTCGCATTGAACCGCGGCATGGCAGACCTCCTCCGAGAGCTTCCACTCGCGGAATGATGTGGGCCGCGGGGCCTCCGCGGCGCACCGTCGACTTCATCCACTCGGAAAAAACAAGCCATGAGACGAAATGGCGCGAGTCGCCGCCGACCGCGTCGCCTTTGGGCCTACTTAAGGGTAGTGCTGAGCGAGGTAGTCGCACGAGTACGTGTCCGAATCGCCGTCTGCCAGCCTCGTCGAAGTGAAGGAAACGCTGCCGTCCTTGAACGTCGCGTCGAAAGTCGAGCCGGTGGGCGAGAGAATCTGATTATCGGAGTCGAATACCACGCCATGCGTCGTGACGCTGGTGTTTCCTTCCTTGGTCGTCTCGCTCGTCGCCTTGACGTCGCTCATCGTCGTCGTGATAACCAGGCCGGCGTAGACGTTGAAAGATTGAGTCCCTAAAAGGGGAAGAGTCACGGCCGTTGGAATGGTCACGCCCTTCTTTTGGTCGCCGTCGCCGCCCGGGAAAGGCGGCGGGACAGTATCCAGGTCCTTTCCGTCCGCGGTCTGACCGCTGTAGATGACATATTTGGGGAGGGTGATGGAGCTATTAACCGGGACCTGAAGGTCTTCATCGGTATGCGCCGACGTCTGAAAGGTATTGATGACCTTCTGGCCGTACGTCGTCGTGATGTCTTTTCCACTCACCTGCAATTTGCAGATGTTGAACTTGATGTCTCCCGCAGGCGATGTGTAGCTCCGGACCCAGGAGTTGATGGTGACGTCGTAGGTGGCCCCCAACGAGGTCTTGAGCGTCCCCGGCGCCGAGGTATAGCTGAACCAGGTCCCGGTCGTGTCGGCCAACGGGTTGCAGTCGCTGTCGTCCGCGGAAGTGCAACCGGAGGGGCAGCAGCCGTCGCCGCCCTTGCAAACGGTGACCTTCTCCGCCGCGCAGACCGCGGTGCAGGTCGCGGCGTTCTTCAGGGCGTTGGTGCTGCACGAATCGCCTGAGCTTGGGCAGGTCGCCGGGCAGGCCCCGGTGCCCGACGGGATCGCCGTGTCGCAGGTCTCGCCCTTGTCGGTGTCCACTTTTCCGTTGCCGCAGCTCGCGCAGTCGCTGTCGTTCTGGGCGGTGCAGCCGGCGGCGCAGCAGCCGTCGCCGTCCTTGCAGGCGGTAACGGCTTCGGCGGCGCAAGCTGCCGTGCAGGTCCCGGCGTTCTTCAGCACGTTGGGGTTGCAGGCGTTGCCCGAGCTCGGGCAGCTCGTCGGACAGGCCCCGGCGCCCGACGAGATCGCCGTGTCGCAGGTCTCGCCCAGGGAAGTGTCCACCGTCCCGTTGCCGCAGGCCACCGCGGCGTCGGACCGCGGGTTGCCCGCGTCCGCGCCTCCTCCCGGGGTGCTGCTCCCGCATCCGAGCGTGGGACCCAGACATGCCAGCGCCAAGAACAGTCCCTTCGGCGCGAATCTTGTGCAGGCGGGAAAAGACAGCCCTCTTTGGTTCCGGCTCGGCCCGGTTTGGCTGAATACGAGCAGTCGCTTCATCACAGCATTCTCCTTGCGCGCTTTGCGGCAACCCAGGTGCGCGCAGCGAGGCGGTTGGGGAGGCTTTGCGGCCTTGCTTCAAATGGCAACGGTGAATCGTTCAAAGCCCCATGCCCGAGCGGCAGGATGGGAAGCGTGAGGAGGCCGGCAGCGTCGCTCCGCAGAGTGAACTGCAGGACACACGCGGCGCTTAGGAGGTCGGTCGTGCCGACCGCGACGAGGCGCTCGGCTGTTCGGGCGCGGCCTCGAGCTGGGCGGGCAATCGCTGACCGCCCGCGAGGCGCTCCGACACAGGTAAAGCCGCGCACGTCGAGCATGCAGTGGCGCTCCCAAGGTACGCCTTCGCGAGCCGGGCTGCGGCGCGCGTGGCACCAACACAAAAACTTTGCAGGCGCAAAACGGCATGTGGCGTGCTGTCGCGGTCTCCGAGAAGCGCGGAAATGAAGGCGCGGCACCTGTCCGTGTACCGTCTGGTATGATTCCGTCTACCACTCGGTAGCATCGCTGGCAATCGAAAAGGGCGGCCGGAGAAGCCTTCTTCCCGCCGCCGGCCTGCGGAGGACCCCACACCGGGCCTCCGCACGCGGAACTCCGGCGGGCGAATGACCCGGAAAGCCCCTCTTCCTCTTCATTCCATCAGGCCGCGGGCGCGCTGGACCCGTGGCATGGCCTTGTGCAGAGGAGCATCGAGGAACGGCACCTCTTGGTCGGAGGCGTGCAGCGCGTGGGTGTTGGGAAGATGCCGCGAGACTCTCGGGGTGACGATGAAGCGACGTTCTTTGGCAATGGCGGAGGCTTGGCGGGGTTGCTCGCATCGGCCCTCGCATGAGGTCACCTCGTGCGTCACTCACGTCACCGCGACGCTCAAGATCGACGACACGAGCCGCTTTGCCATGGAGAGACGCAGCGCAGCAAGGGCGATTTCGATTGCTCGGGTCTCTACTAGTGGGTAGAGTTTTCGCTACCGAACGGTAGGCTCCTCCACTTGAGCGGCGCCCGCGCTCAGGGCACGACAGCCTCTCGAGAGATGCGAAGCGCGCGGCCCCTGCCGTCGAGCTCGACTCGCGCTGACGTGCGCGGCTCGCCGGCGCCCTCTTTAGAAATCGAGGGCGCGCTTGGAGGAGGTCGCGGCCGGCGACGGGATGGGCACCTGCGGCGGAGAGGAGAGGTCATGAACAGTGGCATAGCCGCCGAAGGCGATTCGGCGCTCCCGACGCTTTTGTTTGGGAGCCGCCATCCAATGCGAGCCGCGCGCCGCGCCTTGAGGTGCGGGCATCGATTCCTCGTCCTAGCAGCCCTCGGGGCGGCCACTTGCACCTCTCCCACTTCCTCCGCCGACTCGAAGACGCTGGCGAGCCTTCCGGGGCCCGGCGTTGTCTTCAGCTACCCGCGCGACGGGCAATACGACGTGCCGGTGGGCGCGCGCGTCCTGATCACGTTCTCCGAAGCCCTGTCCGCGTCCGCGGGCCAGAGTGCTTGCGCGAGGGACGGCGAGCAGGTGGCAGGCGACTTCTGCGTCGAGGGGCCGGAGGGCCTCCTCTCGGGCGCGCCGACCATCGAGGGAGCGACCCTGGTTTTCGCACCGGCGGGCGGCTTCTCCCCGGGAGCGACCTATCGGGTGTACGCCCGACCCGCGCTTTTGCCCGACGCCACCAACCTCCCTGCGCAGGCGCCCCTCCTCACCTTCCACGCGCGCAGCACCCGGACGCGCGTGGGCGAGGCCGCGACCGTGTTGACGATGAACGGCCATCCCTTCGGGTCCAGCGACAGCGGCGCGATGCCGTTCCTGGACGCCTCCCCGATCCGACTGCTCTTCTCGGAGCCTCTCGACCCGACCACCGTCACCTCCGAAAGCGCGCGCCTCGTCCACGTGGCGGACTCGACCGCGGTGGAAGGTGTAGCCCACGCGCACGGGATCCACTTCACGTTCCAGCCGGCCCAATCCCTCACCGCGGGCGATGGCTACCGGCTCGAGCTCACCGACGCCGTGCTCGACCGGGGAGGAGAGCCGATAGCTCCAGTCGCTCTCGAGCTCACGCCCGTCCGCACCGCGAAGCCCGACGCGGACCTGGTCCCCTTGAGCCTGAACGTGGATCCGGCGTGGGTCGACGGCGCCCGGCAGACGGCCTCGCGGCTGGGCGCGATGCCGGTCAATACCAACGTGTTCACCTCGATGCTGGTGGGAGCCAATACTCTGAACGTGCTCCCCGGCGGGCTCGACTCGCTGGTGGGAGACACCAAGGCCCTGGGGACCACCATCCCCATGTTCATCCCGCGCGGCCAGAGGCTCGACCTCAGCTCCATGCAGATCCGCCACGGCGGGGCGGTCGACTCGGGAACGCAGACCGGGACCACGCATTTCACGATGCTCACCGACTCGGTCGGATTCCTCTCGCGCAATCCCTTCCGCAGCCCGGACCAAGTGCCCGACGACGCGCAGGCGCCCACCTACGTCTGGTTCATGATGGACGCCGTGATGTCCAGCGAGGACCCGCTGGGAAACAACGTCTCCACCCAGACGGTGATGGGCCTGGAGCTCCTGGGGCTCTCGACGGCCGAAGGGAGCCAGCTCACGGTCGAGCAGGTGGGGACGATCGACTACGACCTGCTCGGCCTCGAGACCGCTCCAGTCAACCTGGCGATGCGCCTTCGGACAGGGCCGAAGGCGGCGGTGCCGGAGCTGGCCGCGCCCTCGCTCCTCGCCACTTTCCCCGCCGACGGCGCGACCACCGCCTCGCCCGCCGGCCTCGTCGAGCTGAGCTTCTCGGCTCCCCTCGACCCCGCGCTGATCCGCGACGGGCAAGAGATCGTGCTCCTGCAAGGCTCGACCGCCGTCCCCACGGCCACCCGGCTCGAGGGAACCACCTTAGTCATCGTCCCCTCGCGCCGGCTTGGCGACCAGGCGTCCGTCACCCTCCGCTACTCGGGGCTGCGCTCGTTCACCGGGGCAGAGGTGGCGAGCGGCCAGCTCTCGTTCAAGACCGCGGCGACCTTCGGCGACCCGGCCTCGCCCATCCTCGTCTCCTTGGATCCCGGAGCGCCGTGCGCGTTGACCGGCGGCAGCTCCACCTCCCCCGGCCACTGCGCGGGAGGCAAGGCCACGGACACGAATTACCTGCCGTTCACTCTGCCGGCGAACCGCGACATTCACGCGGTCTTCAGCCTCCCCATCGACCCCGCCACCGTGGCGCTGGGGACGGCGTGCGGCAAGGGCAGCCTTCGGGTCGAGACCGTCGGCGCAGGCGGCACGTGCTCGGGGGTGGTGTCGGGCTGGTTGCTGAAGGGCGAGCGCGAGGTCCGCTTCACCTCAAATGAGCCTTGGACCCCGGGCGCCGCCTATCGTCTCACGCTGGTCGGCGGCGCCGACGCAAAGTGCGACGCCGGCGAGATTTGCGGTCGCAATGGATTGCCCCTCAATACCGATCCGTTCAACGGCCTCGGCGCCTCCGCCGCAGGAGGTCCCGATGTGGTGATCAACTTCGCCGGCGCACCCGCCACGCAGGACGTCTACATGCCGCTGGCCACCGACCCCATCGCGGACCTGAACGGGAACGGTCTCCTCGACGTCGGCGAGCTGTCGAACGACAAGAACCGCGTGGCCATGGAGATCACCGGCTTCGGCGGCTTCATCACGGCTGCCAGCCTCTCCGGCTCCGACTGCCTCCCGGACCGGCCGGGGATGCAGGCGTGCCAATACCTCAGCGCCACGATGTCCTCCTCCTTCGAAGGCGTGCTCGCCAGCTGCCCCATCGACGCTCAAGGCCAGCCCTCGAACGCCCCCAACCCCTGTGTCCAGGTTCAGGTCTATCCGAATTTCACTCTCGGAACGTCGACCTCGACGACTTCGACAATCAGCACGTTGCTCAACCCCATCACGGGCCCCATCACGAACAGCGACGTGCCGACGGGAATGGCAGTGGAGCGGTTGCGCGAGAGCGACGGGCCGATCTACGGCTATATCATGGAAGAGGCGGGTGCCGCGGTATACGTGATCCATCAGAATTTGTATTTCGACGTGCCGAACCTCTCGATTCCGCTCTCGACGACCGACCAAAAGAGCAAGCCGATCAGCGTGACGCTGAAGGGCCCGCTTACTTTTCGACCGGACGGGAGAATGGAGGTCGCCTTGAGGAACATCGCCGACGTGCCACTGCAAGTGAATATCACCTCACTCCTCGGCAGCGGGAACATCGACATGCATATTCCCGCTGGAGAGATGCGCGTCACTCTCGCCGGACCCCTTCCCCGATGAAGACTTCAATCCGATATGCGATGTGCGCGCTCCCCTGCCTGGCCATGAGCACGAGCGCGCTGGCGAAAGCGCGAGCCGTCGACGCGGAGCCGCAAGATCCGTTTGCTGCGGCCCCGGACCGGAATGCGGCGACATCGCAAATAGAGGTGACCGAGCCCAAACCCGCCGACGGCGCCGACGACCGCCTCGGCTTCCACTTCAGCCTCGGCGGGCTGCTCATCTCGCCCACCGGCCGCAGTGGCGAAGTCGAGATGGCCAACGTGAGCGCGCAGGCGGGCCTCGCCGGGATGTCCAACGGGCCTATCGCGGGGTCCTACACGTCCATGGGCCGCAACCTGATGCCGGGCGCCATCATCGGGTACGCACCGCCCATCTTGGATCGGCAGCTCTCCATCGAGACGGTTCTCGCGTTGCCCTTCACCCAGAAGCTGTACGCCGGAGGCACCCTCGCCACCAACCCGCTCGGTGGGAAGGTGCTCAATGTCCTGTCGACGGGGGTGCCCCCGCTCGGGGACAATTTGGGCGAGGTGAAGGCGCTTCCGCCGGTGGTGACCGCGGTGTATCGCTTCTTCCCGGGCTCGGCCGTTCGCCCGTACATCGGGTTGGGCGCCTGCGTAATGATCATCTTGGACGCGAAGATCACCAACCCGGTGTTGACCGAGGTCGGCACGCCGAAGCTCGAGGTACCTCCCAAGGTCGGCTGGGTGGCCCAGGCAGGCCTCGACGTGCGCATCTATGGCTCCTTCTTCTTCGCGGCAGACTTCAAGTACATCGGCGGGCTCGACATCACCTCGACGGTGAAGGACATCTGGATTCGGGTGCCCGATTTGCCGATCTACGGAAGCGTGAAGGTGGGTGACAACATCGCGCACACGTCGGTGGATCCCATCGTCGTGCACCTCGGCCTGGGCATGGAGCTCTAAACTGGTCTGACGGGCGGGTCACCGCGGGTGTCGGCCACCCGCTTGTTGGCCTGCCCGGGGTTCTCGACTATCCCTATGAGCCAATATTTACCGCCGACCTGCCTGCGGACGTCGGGGAACGACTTCCCGCTCTCGACGTTCGAGAGCGCGACATTTTCGATCGATGGAGAAGTGCCGAAGGGAATCGCTCGTATTGGAATAGGCGAGGATTGCGTCTCCATTGCCGGCAGCCTGGAGCAAATAGTGCATCAGCCAACTGTCGGAATCGACCGCGCTGGCCAGGACGCCGTCGGCGCCGAGCCTCTTCGCGCCCGCGGTAGCCGAGCAGGAGCGACCGCCGAAGAGCTTTCGATTGCGCGACGCGCCGGCAGCTCCCGCGCTCGCGCACGGGTCCTGGAGCGATGCCTCGCCACTGTGCTTCCATGGAGGATTGCGCTGAGGATTCGGGTCAGGCCCTCTCGAATCCCCTCGCCCCCTCGACCCTGCGCGGTTTGATTTGCGCAGCCCCCTACCATAAGATAGAACCTTCGGTACCAGTCGGTAGGGACTCGCTGAGCGACCCGCGTGCGTCGGTGGTCCGGCACGAGGAAAGCGCGCCGTGAACACTTGAGCGTTTGACCGATGAGGGGAGCCAGCAGTCGTTCTTCTTTCGCAAGCCATGCCACGCTCTTCCCCACTCTAGGAGGCCTTGATGGACAGCGACTTCGCCGTTCCGCAGTCAACTTGCGCTGAGGCTTTCGTGCCGGTCGCCAAGGCTGCGGCTCCCACTGCATTCCTCGAACGCAAGCGCGCCGAGTTCGCCCATCTCGCGCCTCAGTACGAGCTGCAGTGCCAGGTGGCGTCCATGGGCCGGATCAAGGCGCTCCGCCGGCAGATAGCCAGGCTGGCGGTGAGTGAAACGAAGGGCCCGGTGCTCGAGCTGTGCTGCGGCACCGGCGGCGTGACCGCCGAGCTGGCCTCCCTGTTCGACGACGTGTCAGGAGTCGATTTCTCCCCTCATATGCTGAGCCGGGCGGCCCAGCGTGTGCAACGGGAGCGGCTGACCAACGTGCGCTTGCACGAGGCGGAGATCTCGACGCTGAGCTACCCCGCCCAGTCCTTCTCCGCCGTGGTCATCTCGCTCGGACTGCACGAGTTGGTTCAGGCGAGCCGCAACCTCGTGATTGAGCGAGCCGCGGCGTGGTTGAAGCCGGGGGGCCGTTTCGTCTTCTGCGACTACGCCCAGCCGCCGAGCGAGATTGTCGCCGCGGTCTTCCGCTGGGGCGGGCGGCGGTTGATCGAGCAGGAGCACTTCGACGAGTACATGGCTTACACATTGTCCATGGATCAACGCCTCGAGCGCCACGGCTTCAAACCGGTCGAGCGCCATCGTCAGTTCTTGTCTTGCCTGGAATTGAGCGCCTGGAGGCGTTGAGCTTGGCGCAAACCACTCCATTCGCTTCGTCACTCCTCAGCGGAGGCCGCTCTGGCGCGGAAACGATTTGACGTGATACGGCCCCTCCTCGCGACGGAGCTCGCGGCCATGACCGGCCTGTTGGCCGAAGCATTCATGGCAGACCCACTCTACCAGGCTCTCGCCCCTTCCCCCCGGGTGCGCGAACGTTGGTTGTGCTGGGTGATGGGAATGTTCTTGCGTCTCAGCCATCGATCTGCCGGCGCCTTCTGCCTGAACGCTGCCCCTTCAGCTGGAGTCATTTGCCTGGTTCCGCCCGAGAAGTGCCCGCCCTCGCTGACCGAGTACGCGCGCGCAGCACCCGGCTTCCCCCCCATTGGAAGCGGCGCGTCGGTTTTCATGCGGCGCGGCGCCAGCGTGGCGCGGTTGCTCGAGGGCGCCCATTTCGCGGGAGCGCACTTCTACATTTTGGCCGTCGGCGTCGCCCCCAGCGAGCAAGGCAAAGGGGTTGGCGCCGCGCTTCTGCGGTCAGCGCTCCGTTTGGCTGCGGAACAGGGCGTTCCCTGCTACCTCGAAACGGCATCGCCCAAGAACGTTGTGCTCTACCAGCACCTGGGATTTCAGGTGCGGCATGCGTTCGCGCCGAAGGAGCTTCCGCCGCTCTGGACCATGCTGTGCCCTGCGGAGCCTGAACCGAGCAAGCCCGGAGAAAGTGAAGCCGCGCGAACAACGAGCTGAAAGTCGGCCAGGGCTCCGGCGAGGAAGCTCTGAGACGCCGCGTTCCAGGAGGTTTCGTGAGACTCACATCCGTGGCCGTCGCCTTCTTGTTTTCGCTCGCCTGGCTCGGGGCGACCCAGGCGTCTGCGGCTTCGTCGAAGGCGCGCCGCCGCGACGCGACGGCGACGCCTTCCCAGGCGACGGACCCCGCCGCCGCGAAGCCCGCCGAGCCCGTCGCCGAAGCGCCGCCCGCGCTGCCCTCGACCCCACAGGTCATCGACCGAATCAACGACCTCTATCGCGCGAGCTCCTCGGCGGCGCGGCTCTCCATGAAGGTCGTGACCGACCGCTACACCCGCGACCTCGTCCTGCAGTCGTGGACCCGGGGCAAGAAGGAGGCGTTGATCGTCGTGCACGAGCCCGCGCGCGAGGCGGGAATGGCGACCTTGCGCTCTGAGGATGGGTTGTGGAGCTACGCTCCGCGCGCCGACCGGCTGGTGCGCATCCCCAGCTCGTTAATCTGCGACAGCTGGATGGGGAGCCACTTCACGAATGACGACCTGATCCGCCAGACCGACTTCTTGCAGGACTACGACGCTTCCCTCGCATGGGAGGAGGAGGGGGGCAAGCGCCTGCTGCAGGCGACGCTCAAGCCCCTGCCGCAGGCGCCTGTGGTTTGGAGCCGCGTCGTCTATCACCTCGACCCCAAGGACTACCTCCCGCTGCGGGCCGAGTACTATGACGGCGCCAAGGTCGCTCGCACCCTCACGTTCACGGACCCGCGCAACGTGAACGGACGCCGCGTTCCCTTCACCCTGCATATGGTGCCGTCCGCCAAGCCCGCGGAATACACGCACATCGAATACCGCGACATCAGGTTCGACGTGGAGGTCGACTCCAGCCTCTTCACCCAGCGCGGGCTGCGCCGCGGTGCCGCGCCGTGATCCGTCTGGCGCTGCGCAACCTGGCGCGCAATCGCTGGCGCAGCGGGTTGACCGTGGCGGGGGTGGCCGTCGCCGTCGCGGCGCTCGCCTGGGCTCAGACCATGATGGAGGCCTTCCTCGACACCATCGTCAGGAGCGCGGCCGCCGTGCAGGTGGGGGACCTGCGCGTCGAGTCGGAGGCGCACGCGAGAGAGCGCTCGGTCTACGACGCCTTCCCGGTCACCTGCGCCCTGCTGGAGCGAGTGCGGCGAGCTCCCGGCGTGAGGGCGGCGGCGCCGCGCCTCATGAGCTTCGGGCTGCTGGCGCGCGAGGCGCGTTCGCAGGCCGCGATCATCGTCGGCGTCGACCCGGAGCTGGAGGCGGCTGCGAGCGAGGTCGCGCAGTCGGTCATCGCCGGTGCCTGGCTCTCCAGCGCGGCCGCAGAGAACAGGGGATTCAGGGAGGTCGTGCTGGGCGAGGACATGGCAAAGCTGCTCTCCGCCGGAGTGGGCGACGAGCTGGTGGTGGTGCTGCAAGCCGTGGACGGCTCGATGGGCGACGATCGACTGCGCGTCGTCGGTCTGGCGCGCACAGGGACGAGTGAGCTCAACCTCCGGGGAGCGTGGATGCGCCTCTCCGACGTGGGATGGCTCGCCGCCCTCGACGGCCAGGCGCACGAGCTGATGGTCCGGACCGAGCGCGGCGCGCCTCTCTCCGAGGTCGCCGGGGCACTGCGGTCGGCTTTGGCCGGCGCCGAGGGCCCACGCCTCGTGGTGCGCACCTGGGAGGAGCTGCTGCCCGACCTGCGCCAGGTCGTCCATCTCGCGCGGGTCACGATGGACGTGCTCTACGCCATCGTCTACTTCGTCGCCGCGCTGGGCATCCTCAACGCTCAGCGGATGACCGCGCTGGAGCGCAAGCGCGAGCTCGCCCTGATGATGGCCATGGGCGTGACGCCGGCGCGCCTGGCGGGCCTGGTGGCCCTCGAGACGGTCCTGCTCACCGCGCTGGGGGCGGCAGCCGGTTCCCTGTTCGGCTGGGGACTGTCGGCCTGGCACGCGCGCACCGGGTGGGAGATCGCCGGGCTCGGTTCCCAGGGATTCAGCTATGCCGGAGCGGCCGTCTCCTCGCGCCTCTACTGCGTGGTGCAGCCGGCGCTGATCGCCGGGCCCGCGTTGTCGCTGTGGGCCATCGGCTCGCTGAGCGGCCTTTGGCCGGCCATCGCCAGCGCCCGGCTCGAGCTCGTCCGCGCCATCTCGGGGAGGACCTGAGAATGGACGACCTTCGACTGGCGTGGCGCAATCTGTGGCGCAACCGCACCCGCACCGCGATCTCCGCGGCGGCGATCAGCCTGGGGTTCGCGGCTCTGCTCGCCGCCTTCGGGCTCTCGGAGGCGACCTACGCCCAGATCGTCGGCGCGGCCATCAAATCCGCCGGCGGCAGCGTGCTGGTCCACGCCGAGGGCTGGCAGCACAGCCGCGCCGGGGACCTGCTCATCGCCGAGCCGGAGAAGGTGGCGGAAGCGGCGCGCCGGCTCCCCGGCGTGCGCGCGGTGATCCCCAGGCTGGTCATTCAGGGTTTGCTCAGCTCGCCGCGCGGGGCGGAGCCTGTGCAGCTCTTCGGGACCGACCCGAAGGCAGAGGCCGCGCGGGTGGACCTCGCCCCTTTCGTGGCGCAAGGCACCTTCCTCGCGCCGGGTGAGGCGCGCCCGCTGGTCGTCGGCCCCAAGCTCGCGCAAGAGCTGGCGGTGGGCCTGGGCGACCGCGTGGTGCTGACCGCGGCCGACTCCCGAGGCGAGATGGCCCGCGCCCTGTTCCAGGTCTCCGGGATCCTGCAGCCGCGCGCCGGCCTCGAAGAGGGCGTGGCCTTCACCTCCCTCCAGGCAGCCGCCGCGGCGGTGCGCGCGGGCGACGCTCGCACGGAGTTGGGGCTGGTGCTCGCCGACGACGCGCGGCGCTACGAGGTCGCCGCGGCGCTGAGCGCGGCCACCTCCGTCGGCCAGCGGCTGGAGCTCATCGCCTGGGATCAAGCGCTGCCGGAGCTCCTCGGCGCGATCCAGGCGGACCGGTCCATCTTCTGGATCTTCGGGCTCGTGGTCTTCGTGGTCATGGGCTTCGGCATCGCGAACACCTTTCTCATGTCGGTTCTCGAGCGGGTGCGCGAGCTGGGGCTCTTGTCTGCGCTGGGGATGACGCCCGGGCGCACCGCGCGGCTGATCCTCGCCGAGACCGCGCTGCTCACGGCCTTCTCGGTTTCGCTGGGTTACGCTCTGGGGTTCGCGCTGCACTTCTGCCTGAGCCGCTGGGGCTTGGACCTGGGCGCCCTGTCGAACATGAAGGTGGAGATCTCGGGCGTGATGATCGGAGACCTGCGGCTGCGCAGCGTCGTCGACCCATGGCGCTGGGGGTTGGGCGGCCTCGGCGTCGGGGTGATCATCGTGCTCAGCGCTGGCTATCCGGCGCTCAAGGCGGCGCGGCTGGACCCGGTGCAGGCGATGCGGACCTACGAATGAGCGGAGAAGAAGGCGATGGCGGCCAGCGACGACGTGGTGATCCGGACCGAGAAGCTCTCGCGGGTCTTCCGGCAGGCGGCCATCGAGGTGCAGGCGCTGCGAGAAGTGAATTTCACCTGCCGGCGCGGCGAGCTGACGGCGCTCGCCGGGCCGTCGGGCTCGGGGAAGTCCACGCTGCTCAACCTCCTGGGGACGCTCGACCGCCCGACCGCAGGGCGCATCGAGCTCGCGGGCCGTGAGGTGAGCGGGCTGGGCCGCGCGGGGGCGGCGCGCTTTCGGCTCGCGCACGTCGGCTTCGTGTTCCAGGCGTACAATCTCCTGCCGGTGCTCACGGCGTACGAGAACGCGGAGTACACGCTGGCGCTACAGGGCATCGCGCCGGCGACGCGGCGAAAAGTCGTCGTCCCGCTGCTGGAGCGCGTGGGGCTCGCGCCGATGATGGACCGGCGCCCGCACGAGCTGTCCGGCGGCCAGCAGCAGCGAGTGGCGGTCGTTCGGGCCATCGCGTCCCGGCCGGCCTTCGTGCTCGCCGACGAGCCGACGGCGAACCTCGACAGCGAGAGCTCGGCCGCGCTGCTCGCGCTCTTCGAGGAGCTCAACCGGAGCGACGGCGTCACGTTCGTGCTCGCGTCGCACGACGCGCAGGTCATCGCGCGCGCCCGGCGGGTGGTGCACCTGCGCGACGGCGCCATTGCGTCCGAGCAGCGGCAGGAGGCCGCCTGATGCATCGGGCGCTCGCCCTTTTCGCCGCGCTCGCACCCCTCGCATCGGCCCGTGGAGCCACGACGCTCCTTCAGGGGGAGAGCGGCTCGCTGGCCGTGGGCGGCTACGCGCGCATGGTCGGCGGGCTGCAGGAGCTCCACTTCGAGGCCGCCCCGGAGGTCCCCGCCGACAGCGTGGTGAATCACCTCAGCCTGTCGTCGGCGGTGCTGCGCTTGGAGTGGAAGGGCACTCTGGGAGACCTGCTCTCGGCGCAGGTTGACCAGCGGATTTTCCTGCGCGCCAACAGCGAGGCGCTCCCGCTGGGCGGACGGTTCGGCTTGGGCACCAGCGTCGTGCCGAGCAGGACCGTGAACCTGCGCACGGTCGCCTACGACGAGGACCGGCTGCTGCTCGAGCACGACATCGACCGACTCGCGCTGCGGGCGAGCCTGGGCGACTTCGACGTCACGCTCGGGCGCCAGGCGATCACCTGGGGCATTTCCGAGGTTTTCCCCATCGCGGACTCGTGGACCAACTTCAGTCCCTTCGAGCTGGATACCACCGCGAAGCGGGGGATCGACGCCTTTCGCCTCCTCTACTCCCAGAGCCGGTCGCTGGAGGTCGAGGCGGTGGTCGCCGACCGCGGCACGCTGAAGGACTTGTCCGCCGGCCTGCGGTTCGCCACCTACGAACCGGGGGCGGACTTCTACTTCGCGCTCTCCAAGCAGTGGAGGGAGTTTCTCGTGTCCACCGGGGTGAGCGCGGCCGTGGGGGCCTTCAAGCTCCGCGCGGAGGTGGTCGAGCCGTTCGATCTCGACGGCTCGGCGTTCCTTCTCCCGCGCGCGACCGCGGGAGCGAGCTGGGTGCACCCGAGCCTGACGCTGGCCTTGGAGGGGCATTTCAACGGCACCGGCGTGGTGAGCGCGTCCGAGTATGCCTCCCACCTCGCAAGCTCGCCGGCCATCCAGCGCGGCGAGAGCTATCTGCTCGGCCGTTGGTACGCGGGCGCCACGGCGACCTGGAAGATCTCGGAGCTGTTCCATCTTGGGCTCAACGCCCTCTGCAACGTGAAGGACCCGAGCGCGGTGCTGGCCTTCGCGCTCACCTACCAGGTCACGCAAGGGTCCGAGCTGTCGATCGGCGCGTATCAGGGCATCGGAGCCGGCGCGCTCATCGGCTTGCAGACGCAGATGCGCAGCGAGCTGGGCGCCGTGGGCGGGCTGTACTATTTGGCGCTCGCGAGCTTCTTCTGACTCGTGGTTCGCCCTTCTCGGTCCTGCTGCGGACGATCCGTTCACCGCGCGCCGACGATGGGGCTGCGTTGAGCGAATTTCCGGATGGTAAGGCACACCATACCCACTGGTACCTTTTTGCCCGCTCGCTTCATTCTGCCTCTGCTGCGCCGCCGGCTCCACCGGCTGCATTGCGCTGGGCGCGGTCAACATCCCAGCAGCGGAATCGCGCTCTGGACGCGGGACCTGCCCGGCGCGCGTGGGTCGTCACCTTCGAAGGCCTGGGGCACGTGCCCACGGAGGAGGCGACGGCGGAGGCGGCGCTTCGGTTTCTGCGGGAGCGGTGAGCTCGCGCCCGTCAGGGCAGAGCCGCGACCTCGCGGACGTTCAGACCCCAGAAGTCGATCACCATTGCGGGGCTGGCGGGAAACGCGTTTCGAGCGGAGATGGCCCGTCCGGCGCTTCACCGCGCCGCCGGCCGGTGGTACACCAGGAACTCTTCCTGGAGCCAGCCCCCCGAGCCGAACGCCCGATGGAAACCCTGCTGCTCGTCGACGACGACGCCAGCCTGCTGGAAACCCTCAAGATGCACTTTGAGGAGCAGCGCGACGGCGCGTCCTTGCGGTTTCAGGTCCACACCGCGGGCAGCGCCGCCGGCGCCATGGAGGCCGTCGGCGCGCTCGGCCCCGACCTGGTCATCATGGACATGATGCTCCCGGACGGCTCGGCCCTCGACGTCCTGCCGGAGCTCAAGCGGCGCGCGGGCGACGCGCCCATCCTGGTCATCACCGCGCACTACGACATGGAGACGACCATCCGGGCGATGAAGCTCGGCGCCTTCGACTACCTCCACAAGCCCTTCCACGACCCCACGGCGCTGGACCTCGCCGTGGCCCGAGCGCTCGAGGTGCGCAGGCTCTCGCGGCGCGCGGCGGCGGCCCCGGTCGAGCCCCAGGCGAAGCTGGGCGACATCGTCGGCGTCAGCGGGCGCATGCAGACCATTTTGAAGGAGATCGGCAAGGTCGCCGGCAGCCACGCCTCGGTCCTCGTCACCGGCGAGAGCGGCACCGGCAAGGAGCTCATCGCCCGCGTCATCCACAACTACTCCGACGAGCGCCCGCGGCCGTTCGTGGGCATCAACTGCTCCGCCATCGTCGACACGCTCCTCGAGAGCGAGCTCTTCGGCCATGAGAAGGGCTCGTTCACCGGCGCCCAGAACACCAAACCCGGCAAGTTCGAGCTCGCCGAGGACGGCACGGTCTTCCTCGACGAGATCGGCGACATGTCCGTGCTGCTACAGGCGAAGATCCTTCGGGTGCTGCAGGAGCGCGAGTTCGAGCGCGTCGGCGGCGTGCGGCGCATCGCGCTGCGCGCCCGCGTCATCGCCGCGACCAATCGCGTGCTCCCCACCGAAGTCGCGCAGGGGCGCTTTCGCGAGGACCTCTACCAGCGGCTCAAGGTCGTGACCATCGAGGTGCCCCCGCTGCGAGAGCGGCGCGACGACATCCCCGCCCTCGCGCATCACCTGCTGGAGCGTATCAACGAGAAGGTCCACAAACGGGTGAACACCGTCCCTCCCGAGGTGCTCGACCACCTCGTCGCCCTGCCGTGGCCGGGCAACGTCCGCGAGCTCGAGAACGTCCTGACCCGCGCCGTGGTCCTCGCCCCAGGACGCGTGCTCTTGCGCGAGTACCTGCCGTCGCTCGACGGCAAGCTCTCCTCGGCCGAGTCGCGCGAACCCCCCAAGACCTCGTTGCCTACCCTCGAGGAGGCCGAGCGAATCCACATCCTCAAGGCGCTGGAGCTGACGGGCGGCCACAAAGGCAAGGCCTGCGACATGCTCGGCATCAGCCGGCCGACCCTGGAGCGCAAGCTCCGCAAGTACAGGCAGAGCGGAAAAGCCTAGCCAACACCCCATCTGCCCCGGCTCCCTACATCACCTCATAGACTAAGCGTTCTATTCGCTTCGATGCATTTTGAACGAAACGTTCAATTGCGCTACTCTCATCGTGTTGGGCACTGAACCCCCTCGAAGGCGGCAAACCGTCCGATATTTGTCGGCATTTGGTCGACAGGCAGCTGGCCAGACCCATGCTGGCACGGCTCTTGGAAATGCCGCCGACACACCCTATTGCCCAACCCGGGAGAGACCATGCGCCTCCAGAAGACGGTCGGTGGATTGACGACGAATCCGAACGCTGCGGTGTCGGCTGCTCGGCCCGCGGGCTCCTCAAGCCTCAGCTCCGCGCTGAACCCCGCGGCCATCCTGGAAGCGGCAGAAGTTCCCATCGGCGCCGAGGTCGTCGACTTCCGCGGGTACTTCAAGGTGGAGATCTTCGCGCACGGCGCGGTCATCTACCGCCCGGGCGACCCGGCCGACCGCGTCTTCCTGGTGAAGCGCGGCCGGGTGCGGCTCATTCGCACGGGGCGCAACGCCTCCCGCTCGGTGTTGGCCATCCTCAAGTCGGGAGACCTCTTCGGCGACTTCCTCATCGCGGACGGAGGCACGGCCGAGGAGCTGGCGGTTGCGTCGGGCGAAGCCGAGGTCTGGTCCATCGAGGGCAGCGAGTTCAGGACCTTGCTGGAGAGCCGCCCCACCCTCTCGCTGGACATCATCCGGGCCCAGAACGAGCGCCTCCGTCAGATGCGCCGCCGCCTGCTGGGGCTCACCTTCAAGGAGGTCCCGGCGCGCCTGGCGGAGACGCTGCTCCAGCTCGGCGAATCGCTCGGCGAGCGCTGCCCCCACGGTGGGGAGATCGACCTGCGCGGCGTGACTCAGCAGGACTTGGCGGACCTGGTCGGCGCCTCGCGCTCATTCGTCTCCACCCTCATCAACGAGATGAAGCGGGACGGCTACCTGGGCAACGTGGGCCGCATCTTGTGCATCCGCGACACCAAGGCGCTCCGGAAGATCGCCAGCAAGGAGAAGTGAGGGACCGGCAAGTCTGCGCCCTCCGGGCCCCCAGTCGAGAGCGCCGCTCCGGCTCGGGCCCCTGCCTCGAAGATGCGCCTCGCCTCGGACCCGGGGCGAGGCGCTGTCGTCACGCGCTCGCGCGCCGAGGGCTTTCGGCTCTACAGTGCCGTGCTCGAGCATTCGACGCGAGGCGACCCATGCGCGACCATCTTTACGATAGGTTGGACTACAAGCTCTCGGAGATCGAGCACCGGTACGGCGGGAACGTCCACATCCTGTCGGACCCGTTTCTCCTGAGCCAGCTCGCCACCCTCTGTGCCAAAGACACCATCCAGCCGGCCATCAACCAGCTGGTGGCCACCCTCTACTCCGACCTGGTGAAGAAGATCCTGAACGCCGAGTTCCCGCGCAAGGCGGCGTCGGTGCCGACGCGGATGCTGGCCACGAACCCACGCGGCATTTTCCACGGGCAGGTCATCGACCCGCAGGTGCGCGCGGTGACGGTCAACATCGCGCGGGCCGGCACCTTGCCCAGCCAGGTGACGTACGACCTGCTCAACACCATCTTGGAGCCGCGCCTGGTCCGGCAGGACCACATCATCATGAGTCGGATGATCGACGACGACCACCACGTCATCGGCAGCAACATCGGCGGCGCGAAGATCGGCGGAGACGTCGACGACGCGTTCGTCCTGTTCCCCGACCCCATGGGCGCGACCGGCGGCAGCCTCGCCACCGCGTTGAGCACCTACAAGCAGAAGGTCCAGGGGCGCGCCCGGCGGTACATCTGCCTCAACCTGGTGGTCACCCCCGAGTACCTCAAGCGGATGCGCGACGAGCACCCGGACGCGGCCGTGTACGCCGTGCGCCTGGACCGCGGGCTCTCGGAGCCGGACGTCTTCGACACCGTGCCGGGGACCTTCTGGGAAAAGGAGCGCGGGCTCGACGACAACCAGTACATCGTGCCCGGCGGCGGCGGCTTCGGCGAGATCATGAACAACGCCTTCGTCTAGAGCTCCCCCATGTCCTTCCAAGACGAGCTCCAGGTTCTCTTCTCCACCGCGGACCTCCGCCGGCGCGTCGCCGAGCTCGGCGCCGAAATCACCCGCGACTACGCAGGGCAGCCGCTCGCGGTCGTCTGCATTCTCAAGGGCTCGTTCGTGTTCGCGGCCGACCTCATCCGAGCCATCGACCTGCCGCTGACGGTCGACTTCCTGGGCTTGAGCAGCTACGGCGACAAGACCGAGACCAGCGGCGTGGTGCGGATCACCTCCGACCTCTCCACGCCCATCGAGGACAAGCAGGTCCTGGTGGTCGAGGACATCGTCGACACCGGGCTGACCATGGAGTTTCTCCTCGAGAACCTCTCCACCCGGCACCCGGCGGGCATCCGAGTCTGCGCGCTGCTCCAGAAGCCCAGCCGAGCCGTCCGGGCCATCGAAGTCCAATACACAGGCTTCACCATTCCCGACGCCTTCGTGGTTGGCTACGGGCTGGACTTCGACGAGCGCTATCGAAACGTGCCATTCATCGGGGTCTTGAAGCGCACGTGAGCGCCTTCGCCCGCCCTGGCGTCCGCGCCCCGGCATGCGCGGGCTTGGGCTGCGGTTATGCTTTTGGTCGATGCGTCGGAAAGGCGACAAGGTCGTGAGCGAACCCGTTCCCCCTCGAAGCGCGGCTGCGATGCTGCGGCGATTCCTGATTCTCGTCCTCTTGCTCGGCTTGGCCGGGGCCGTGGCGTTTCTGCTCTCCGAGCGCAACGCGCGGGCCTTCGCGGTCGAGCAGCGGGACAGCGAGCTCCACGTGACGCGGGGGCGCTTTCTCCCCTACGGCTTCCAGGCCTTCCGGCCCGCCGACAAGGCCCTCGCCGCGGCGTACGCGCCCATCCCGCTCGGCCCCGGCGACTCGCCGGGCGACCTCCTGTCCGGGCCCTTCGAGGATCGCGATGCGCTCGACCGGGCGCTCTTCACGGCCATGCGCGGCTGGGTGGAGGCGCGGCTCGACGTGGACGACCCGGAGCGCCTGGCGCAGGCGCTGAGGCTCTTGCATCGACTGGAGCTGCTGACCGGCATCGCCGACGAGCAGCGCAAGCAGCTGCACGACCTGCAGGCCAAGGTGAGCTTTTTCGAGGGCCGCGCCCGCCTGGACGACGGGCTCTCGACCCTGCGAGAGGCGGTCGTCCGGCTCAAGGCGGCCTCGGAGTCTCGGGGGAAGTTTGCGCGGGACGCGGGCGAGCTGTACGAGCGCGTGGTCGGCCTGACCGAGCAGCTCTCGCGCGCGGCGCGCGAGCCCTTGTCGGCGGTGCGGGGCCCGGGCGAGCTGGCGCCGGCGAGCTCGGCGGCTCCGGCGACGGCGCCCCGCACAGAGGCGGCGAAAGAGACGCGGTGAGTGAGGTGGCCCGCACGGCCGCTGGGAAGGCAGCCACCCCAAGTTCTTTCCGGGATCTCCAACCCGTTCACCCCGAGCTTGTCGAGGGGCCTTCGACTTCGGCCGGCGGCCGCCGCTCAGGCTGAACGGGCAGGCTATCCATCCCAGAACGAACTTCAGGCGTCGCTTGGTACTTACGAAGCCTCGCGCCTCGCGCTCGACCCGAACCCACGAGAAGGTCGCTCGACCTAGACCTAGACCTGGACGTTGTCGTTGTCGTGGACGGCGACGGCGACGGCGACGTGGCCGGCGCTCCGTCGCCCACGGCCACGTTCAGGTCGCCGTCGCCGTCCACGTCTGCGTCCACGTCTGCGTCCACGTCTGCGTCCACGTCTGCGCCCACGTCTGCGCCCACGTCTGCGCCCACGTCAGCGAGCTCGCTCACGCGAAGCTTCTGTTTCGCTGCCCGAGAATTGGACTCAAAAGAGAAAAATTCACCCTGACGTCTAGGCGGCCACCGGCCGGTCCGGCGCCGACGGCTCAGCGGCGCTCGAGGGGCGGGCCCCTGCCCAGCGGTCAGCGATCCGCACCGCGACCGCGGTCGCCGCCCACGCCAGCGCGAGCCCGGCAACCACGTCCGTCAGCCAGTGGATGCCCAGATAGACCGTGGCCAGGGTGATGCCCGCCGCCACCGGGCCGCACGCGGCGAAGAGCCACCTCTCTCGCGCGCGCCAGAGCGCCAGGGCCACCGCGGCGCTGGAGCCCACGTGGAGGCTCGGGAAGTTGTTGTTGAGCTGGAGCAGGTACTCCGGTGATTCGCGCGTGGTGGGCAGCGTGTCGAAGAGCACGTTGACGACGTGCGTGTAGTGGTAGGGCGCCCCGGCGGTCATCCACACCTCGTTCACGGGGAAGAAGAGATAGAAGACGAGCCCCACGCCCCAGACCAGAGCGTTGCTGGTGGCGACCATCATGGCCGAGCGCGGCCGGCCCGCCAGCACGCAGACGTAGAAGGGCAAGTGATAGGTCAGGAAGGCGCCCAGGGTGTAGACCAGCGTCAGCGGCCAGTCGAGCCAGCGCGACCGCAGCGCGTCCTGGATGAGCTCGACCGCGTGCCCTTCGATGCGGAAGGCGAGCCACGTGAAGTCCCAGCCGAGCGCTTGGGTGACCCGCACCTCGACCGCGTTCTCCGCCCCGATGGCGAGGGTGGTGAGCGCCGTGACGGCGATGGCCGGCAGCGACGCCCTCAAGCGCCGCATCAGCTCGCCCTGGGGCGGCCCGCCGCGGAAGAGGAAAACCACCAGCGCGAGCGCGGCGACCGCCGCGACCGCCATGGCCCAGTAAAGAACCGTCAGGTCCATATCGTCGGAGAAGCGCTCGCGCTCATTGTGAGGTCAGGCGGCACGATACGGGCCGGCGCGCTCCAGAGCAATCCGCCTCCCGGTCGAAGAGCGGAGCTCAGGCTCTCCCCTTCCCCGCGAGCGGGGCAGGGATTGGGGGATGAGGAGTCAAAGGCGCATTGTCTCCCCCCAGGTCGCTGCGGTAGCTTCGCTCACCCGCCCCATGCCCACGCCCGCGCTCCTGAGGCTCCTGTCCGTCTGCGTCTTCCTCTCGGGAGGCGTGGCGCTCATCCTCGAGGCCGTCTACCAGAAGTACCTGGCGACGCTCATCGGGGCGACCACGCCCGCCTCCACGGTGGTGCTGGCCATCTACTTCGTGGGCCTGACGCTGGGCGCCCTCGCCGCGCCCAAGCGCGCGCACCGCGCCAACGTCCGCCTCGCCGGCCTCGAGCTCTTCATCGCCGCCTGGTCGGCCGCCCTGTCGCTCTTCTTCTACCGCTCGTACGACGCCCTCGCGGCTCTGGTGGCGCACGTCGGCCAAGGGCCTTTGACGCTCGCCCTGGCGCGAGGGGTCGTCGCGGCGGTCTGGATCCTCCCGCCCACCATGGCCATGGGCGCGCACCTGCCGACCTTGGCCGCGGTGCTCGAGGCGCGAGGCCTCTCCACCGGCCGCGCGCTCACCCGCCTTTACGCCCTCAACCTCGCCGGCGCCTTCTGCTTCACCCTGGCGACCCCATTCCTGTTTTTCTACCAGCTGGGCCTGAGGGGCACGCTGGTCGGCTCGGCGGCCATCGGCTTCGCCGTCGCGCTGGCGCTGTTCGTCGGCCTGCGCGGCGCCGATGCGCCCGCGCCCGGAGCGCCGGCCCCCGAGGGAAACGCGAACCCGCCCGGAGCGACCGGCGCCCCGCGCTGGCCGTTCGCCCTGGCCCTGTTGAGCGGCTTCGTCTTCTTCGCCCTCGAGGCGGTCTGGTCGCACCTCATCGCCTCGGTGCTGGGCGCCTCCACCTACAGCTTCTCGCTGCTCCTGGGCGTCGTGCTCCTCTCGCTCGCCCTGGGCGGACGGCAGGTGGAGCGCGCCGCGCCGCGCGACCTGGCGCAGGTGAAGGTCTTCCTGAGGCAGGTCCTCGCCTCGCTGGCGCTGGGGCTGCCGCTCACCATGCTCCTGTGGCCCTTCGCCGGGCGCGGCCTCGCGGTCATCGGCGGCACCGTGCTTCAGCTCGAGAGCTTCTGGGGCGGCGAGCTCCTCAAGCTCGGCATCGCCTACTTGCTCATCAAGCCGGTGGCGGCGGGCGCCGGGGCCATCTTCCCGCTCACCTTCCACGGGCTCTCGTCGGGCCACGCGCCCGACAGCCGGCAGCTCGGCTGGATCTACGCGCTCAACGCGGTGGGCTGCGCGAGCGGAGCCCTGCTCACCGGCTTCGGCTTCATCCCGGCCTTGGGCGCCGAGCTGACCTTCAAGGTGCTCTGGGTCCTCGTCGTCGCCACCTGGGCGCTGCTCAGCTTCGAGGCCGGCGCCGCGCACCTGCCGCGGCGAGCCTGGGTGCCCGCGCTGCTGGGCATCGGCCTCGCGGCCCTGTCGCCGCCCTGGAACAAGCTGGAGCTGACCTCCGGCTACGGCGTCAACTTCCACGGCCACATCGTGCCGGGCTCGGAGCTCGTCTACTTCAACGAGGACCCGTTCGTGGGCTTCACCACGGTGGTCGATCAGCCGCAGCCCAACGTCTTCGTGGGCGGCGACACCACGCGCTTCCTCTACACCAACGGCAAGTTCGAGGCCGACGACTCCACCCAGATGCCGGCCCAGTGCGCCTTCGGGCTCTACCCCTCGCTCTTCTCCGAGAAGACCGAGCGCGCTTTCATCATCGGCTTCGGCGGCGGGCAGACCACCGGCACCACCCGCGCGGTCGGGTACCGGCAGATCGATGTCTGCGAGATTTCCCCGGGCGCGGTGCGCGCGGCGGCCAAGTATTTCGCGCACATCAACCGCGGGGTGCTCGACCAACCCGGCGTGCGGCTCATCCTGGAGGACGGGCGCAACTACCTCCTGCGCACCCGCGAGAAGTACGACCTCATCTCCATCGAAATCACGTCCATCTGGTTCGCCGGGGCCTCGAACCTCTACTCCACCGAGTTCTACCGCCTGGCGAAGCAGCACCTGAGCCGCGGCGGCATCCTGGAGCAGTGGGTGCAGATGCACCACCTCTCGCCCGAGGAGATCGCCACGGTCCTCGCTACCCTCGCCAACCAGTTCGCGCACGTGGAGCTGTGGCTGGGCGGCGAGCAAGCGGTGATCCTCGCCTCCGACGAGCCGCTCAAGCTCAACCCGGCGGCCTGGGAGCGCTTCCGCGCTTCGCCCGACCTCCAAGGCGAGCGCCTGGTCTTCGACAAGCTCGTCGACAGCCCCACGCTGGAGGCGTTCTGGCAGATGCGCGTGCTCACCGACGCGCAGGTCCGCGAGGTGGTCCGCCGGACGCCCCACGTCATCAACACCGACGAGAACAAGTGGATCGAATTCCACACGCCCCGCTACTACCTGAGCCGGCGCGACCACGTCCGCGAGAACTTCGACTACCTGAGCGCCATCGCCCAGAGCATGCCGCCCGCGCCGCCGCCGCTCGCCGCCGACCGGCCCTGAGGGCGGGCGTCCGGTCTTTTCAAGAATGCGCGCCACCCGGCTCATCCCGCTGCTCGTCCTGCTCGAGGCGCTCAAGCTCGCCTTGGACCACTTCTCGGACGTGGACCTGTATTGGCACCTGCGCCTGGGCCTGGACATGCTCGCGCGCGGCCACCTGCCGGCGTTGGTCGAGTACACCTGGACGCTCCCGGGCGCGCCGTACCTCGCCAACGACTGGCTCGCCGAAATCGCCATGGCCCTCGCCTTCCGCGCCGGGGGCTTCTTGGGGGTGGCGCTTTTCAAGGCCCTGGTCGCGGCGGCGCTCGCCCTGCTGCTCTACGGCGCCGCCCTGCTGCGGGCGGAGGGCAACGCGCGCGCCGCGGGCCTGGCCGTGGCGGTCATGCTCTTCGTCGGCGCCACGAACTTCATCGCCCGGCCGGTGCTCCTGGGCCACGTCTGCCTCGCGCTCGAGCTCTTGTCGCTGGAGCTGCTCTGGCGCGGCCGGCGCTGGGCGGCGCTGGGCCTGGCGCTCGCCTTCGGCCTCTGGGTAAACCTCCACGGCAGCTGGCCCTTGGGCCTGGGGCCCCTCGCCGCGGCGCTGATGTCGGCCTACTTCCCGGTCGCCTGGCGGCGGCTGGGCACGCGAGCGCTGCCGAGCGGGCTGCGGCCTTGGCTGACGGCGGGCGCGCTCCTCGCCGTGGCCGCGCTCTTCGTGAACCCCGCCGGCCCGCGGCTCCTCGCGCGGCCCTTCACCATGTTCGGAGCCCGCGGGCACCTGGGCATCCTGAAGGAGTGGGCCCCGGTGCCGCTCACCGACCCAAGCGCGTGGATTCTGCTCGGCGCGGCGGCGCTGCTCGCCTTCTCCTGCTGGCGCAGCAAACGGCCGCTCCCGGCGTGGGACCTGGCGGTGGCCTGCGCGACCTTCGCCATGGCCGCCTCCACCGCCCTCTACCACTTGCCCTTCGCGGTGATCGCCGCGCCCCTGCTCGCCGAGCAGCTCTCCTCGCTGCTCTCGCGCAAGGGCCTCGACAAGCCGCGCGTCAACCTCGCCGTGGCCGCCGCGGCGACGCTGATGCTCGGCGGGATCATGCTGGCGCGGATGCGGCTCATCCCGTTGGACGTGCAGCGGGAGATCCCGGTCGACGCCGTCGACGCGCTGGAGCGCAGCGGCCTCGCCGAGGAGCGCGGCTTCAACTTCTTCGACTTCGGCGGCTACCTCGTCTTCCGGAAGATCCCCACGCTGGTGGACGGGCGGCTGGAGCCCTTCCTCCACGCCGGCGTCTTCGACCGCTACGTCGCCCTCGAGGAGCACGCGGACGTCGAGGCGCTGGAGAAAGACGGCGTCCGCTGGATCCTCGCCCACACCGGGACCCGCATGGCCGCGGCGGCGGCGGCTCGGCCCGGGTGGCGCGCGCTGCGGCGCGACGAGTTGGGCGAGCTGTACGTGCGCGACTAGCCCGTCGCGCTCACGGCCTCGGCTCAGCCTCCCGGAGGCTCCCCCGCGACCTCCATGCTCGAGAAGATCAGCTCGACATCGCGCACCACCGCTCCCGGCGCGCCTCGCGGCCAGGTGGCGAGCAGGACGTAGACCCGCCCTTCCCGGCCCTCGAGGATGGCGACGCGGCCCCGGACCTCGTCGCCCACCGCGAAGTCGAACCCGACCGCGCCGTCCGCCACTGGTATGGGCTCGACTTCACCCGTGGCGAATCCGGCGCGGGCCTTCAGCCCTGAGCTCAGGCGCTGCGCGAACTGCGACGGCGTCGCGACCGCGGGGGCAACCTGCACCACCACTTGCGCTTGAGAGGCCGCGTTGGCGATCACCAGCGGCACGGCGATGCTGTCGGTGGAGAGGTCCCGGCCCGGCCTGAAGGCCCAGCTCGCGTCGGGCCGCTGGATGCGAAAGCCGTTCTGGGCATCGAAGAAGTATTCGGTCCCGGCCGCCTTGGCTCGGGGCCGCGGCCCGTCGGACGGCGCGCGCCCGGACTTGAGGCTCGCCGCGCTCTCCGTCTTCGCGGCGCCGTTGCTCGCGCACCCGGCCGCGACCGCCGCGGCCAGGGCCGCCCACCGCCGAGAGCGCATGGTCCGAGATCCTCCCCGACTTCCCGTCGCCCTCGACCGGCCAGGCCGGAGCCGCGGGCTCCTCCGCGGGCGAGCCGTCAGCCGGCTCGCGTGGCCTCAGGCGCCAACCTGGACATGGGGGGTCCCTGGGGCGAGGCCTCTTTTTGGAGCGCCCCGCCTTCGGGCTTCACTGGGGCGCCGTCGTAGACTGGCGCTTCGCCGCCCGATGCCGGAGCGGCTCGGAGGAGGCACTCGCGATGGCCGTCGACTGGAAGAAGTTGCTCGCGCTGGCCGCCGCGGTGGGCCTCGGCGTCTTCTTCTGGGACGCGCCGTTCCTCTACCCGCTCAAGCTCCTCGCGGTGCTCATCCACGAGTCCGGGCACGCCCTGGCGGCGTGGGCGCTGGGCGCGCGCGACATCCGCTTGGTCATCGACCCGGGCCAAGGCGGGGAGTGCACCTTCCAGATAGCCCCGGGCTTCTTCAACGAGGTCGCGGTCTCCTCGGCCGGCTACCTGGGCAGCAGCCTCGCGGGCGCGCTGCTCATCGTGGCGACCCTGCGCCGCGGGTCGGGACGGCTTTTGCTCTGGCTGCTGTGCGCCGCGCTCGCGCTGGTGTCTGTGTTCTGGGCGCGCAGCGCCTTCACCCTTGGGGCGGCGCTGGGCATGAGCCTCGCCTTCGGCCTGGCCGCCCGAACCCTGCCGCCCGCCGCCTCGAGCGCCGCGGCGCTGTTCGTCTCGAGCTTCATCGGCCTCTACGCCGTGTTCGACCTGCGCGACGACCTCTGGAGCGCAGCCCGCCGCGCCGGCACCGACGCGGCCATCCTGGCCCGCGCCACGCACGTGCCTTCCGTCGTCTGGGCCGTCCTGTGGAGCGCCCTGGCGTTGGCGATGCTGGGCGCGGCGATCTTCCGGGGCGCCGCGGGCCGCAAGGGGCGCGCCCGCCCGGCCTCGGCGCGGTAGGGCGGCGAGGCGACCGCGAAGGACTCAAGGCCTCTTCGCTTCGTGCGGTGCGCGCCTGCGGCCGGGGGTCGTCCCCCCCCCCCCCCGGCGGCCGTCAGCGGGCCACGGGAAAGCTCGGCGAGGCGATGCCCATGCGCTCGAGCGCGCTCTCGAGCTCCGGCGGGAGCGGGGCCTCGAAGGCCATGGTCGCGCCGGTCATTGGGTGGGCTATTTCGATGCGGCGCGCGTGGAGGAACATCCGCTTGAGCCCGAAGCGGCTGCGGAGCTCGCGGTTGAACGGGAAGTCGCCGTAGCGGCGGTCGCCCGCCACCGGGTGGCCGATGGAGGCGAGGTGCCGGCGAATCTGGTGGGTGCGGCCGGTCTCGATGGTGCACGACACGAGCGAGACGAGCTCGCCCTTCGCGCGCACCGCGTAGTGCGTGACGGCCGGCTGGAGGTTCGTCCCGCGCTCGGCCTTGCTCCTGGCGGTCTGCTCGTGCTCGGAGAGCGGCACGTCGATGGTGCCCTTGGGGCGGCTGAAGATGCCTTTGGCGAGGGCGAGGTAGGTCTTGTGGGCGCTGCCTTCGGTGAAGATCTCGGTGAAGCGCACCATGGCGCGGCGGCGCTTGGCGACCAGGATGACGCCGCTCGTGTCCCGGTCGAGGCGGTGCGCCGGCGAGGCCTTGAAGTCGTTGCGGACCGCGTGGACGCCCAGGTACGCGCGCACCTCGTCGACCAGCGTGCCGTCCTCGATGCCGCTGCCGGGGTGGACCGCCATGCCCGCCGGCTTGTCGACCGCCATCATGTGCTCGTCTTCGTAGAGCACGCAGAGCGGCACCTTCGAGCGCGCGGGCGCCCGCGCCGGGGCGTCGGGCCGGGCCGCGAGGAGCTGCTCCTCGTCGCCGCGGATGCTCACCGTGTCGCCCGGCGAGAGCAGGAGCTCGGGGGGAGCCCGCTTGCCGTTCACGCGCACCTTGCGGGTGCGGAACATCTTGTAGACGTGGGAGAGCGGCACGTCGGCGAGGAGCTTGCGCACGAACTTGTCCAGCCGCTGCCCCGCGAGGTCTTCGCTCACCTTTCGCTCGATCATCGGGCGCGGACCATAGCCCACCGCGGGCCTTCAAGCCACGGGCGGCGCTCGGGAAAGGCGAAAGCAGGCCGAGGGCCCGGCGGTTGCTCAGGCCCCGAGCGTCCTTCGGCCCTTGGCGCGTCACCGCGACGGGCCGCCTCGCCGCGCAAGGCCGATGAGCTTCTGCAGGGCCTGCATGAACTCCTCCTGGCCCACGTCGACCGCCTCCACCACGCGGCCGTAGAGCATTGCGGTGCTTACCGAGGTCTTCCCGCGCTCCTCCACGAGCCGGGCGAGGGCGACGAGAATCGCCCGCTCGAGGCGACTGAGCCCGTCGCGCGCGTCGGGGAGTCGGTCGAGGTCGCGGGGTCGAAAGCTCTGCTTCATTGGAAGGGCCGTGGCGCGGCAATCGCCGGCGCGAGGAGGCCGGGGCCTTTCGCCGGATTGCGGGGTGGAATGCGGCGCTCGGCGCTTCATGGCGGGGTCAGGGCTCCCACAATACACGATGAGCGAGCTTAAGGACGGGCCGTGCGCCCGCCGCTGATCCAATCGATTCGGCGTAATCGATGGGCCGATCCGCGCGCCGATTCTCGCGTCCCTGCGCCACGTCTGCTCACTCCGAGCGGGGAGTGGCGGCGGGCGGACCCTCGCTCCAATTTCCTTCCCCTCCCATTCATGGAGCTTTCATGTCCTTGCGTCCCCGCTTCGGCGCGTTGGCTTCTTCCACGGCAATGGCTGCAATCGCCCTCTCTGGGGCCGCCTATGCGCAAGGCCGAGCTCCATCCCAGGCCCAGCCGCAGCCCCAGGTTCAAGCGCCGCAGAATGGCTGCGTGGACGCGGTCCAAGAGGCACAGATCGCGCGGTGCGCGCCGATGAAACGCCCCGAGCAGGTCAAGACGCCCCACGACGTCGACGCGGCGCTGTTCGAGGCCGCGCACGCGCTCAACGCCTCGACGGCGCTGCCGAGCCAGCCCGACAAGGGCCAAGTCCTCGGCTTCGATTTCTATCGCGATCCGCTCGACGCCAAGCAACCCGGCCAGAGCCCCGACGAGATCCGCCGGCAAGACGAGGCGGACCGGCCGAAGGTGATGGCGGCCCAGCAGGCCTTGCTCGAAGCCCGCTATGACCTGACCCCGCACCTGGACCCGACCGCCAAGATGTCGCGCGGCAAGCCGCTCTGCGTCGGTCCCACCGCGCGGCTCAAGGGCGGCCTGACCTTCGAGAAGCTCGCGGAGATGACGCCCGCGGAAATGAAGCGCCAGGGGCTCTTCCCCTACCCCGCGCTGCCGCACCCCAAGCAGGCGACGGGCGGCCAGGTCTTCCCGGCGATGCAGATCGAGATGTTTCCGCGCCTGAAGCGCTTCGACGTCGACTTCGACCTGCCGGAGGTCTTTCTGCCGGAATTTCCCCCCGCCATCTTCCTGCAGAGCCGGCCGGAGCTGGGCGACGTCTCGCGCGGCGAGGTCGTCTCCATCAATAATTACTACCGGCTCTTCAAGGAGATCCTCACCCCGGTGCAGCTGGACGGCCTGCGATTGCTCCTCACCCCTTTCCCACAGGAAGAATTCAATCCGACCGACGACCGCAAATCGGCCAATCCGAGCTTGGGCGTCACCTGCTTCGATTGCCACGTCAACGGCCACACCACCGGGCAGTTCCACCTGAACCCGGACAACCGACCCCAGCAGCGGCGCATGCGCCTGGACACGGTCAGCCTCCGAGGCCTGTTCAACCAGCAGATTCACGCCTCCAAGCGCAGCCTGCGCTCCGTCGAGGATTTCACCGAATTTGAGCAGCGCACCGCCTATTTCAACGGCGACGAGATCCACGCCATCAAGAAAGGGATGAATATCCTGGATCGCATCCAGGTCTCGCACATGGCGCAGATGCAGAACATGCTCGACTTCCCGCCGGCGCCCAAGCTGGACCTGGAGGGACGGCTCGATCCCGCCAAGGCGACCGACGCCGAGAAGCGCGGCGAGAAACTCTTCTTCGGCAAGGCCGCCTGCTCGAGCTGCCACCCGCCGCCTTCGTACCTGGACAACGCCATGCGCGACCTGCATCTCGAGCGCTTCAACGACGACGCGCCCGCCGGGCCCATGAAATCCTTCACGCTCCGCGGCATCAAGGAGAGCCCGCCGTACCTTCACGACGGCCGCCTGCTCACGCTCGAGGACACCGTGGAATTCTTCAACCTGGTGCAAGGGCTCAAGCTGAGCAAGCAAGACAAGGCGGACCTCGTGGCCTTCATGCGCCAGCTCTGACGCGGCGGGCCCGGCGGAGGCAGCGCTAGGCCGCGGCCTTCACGATGCCGCGGACCCTGAGGACCTCCAGGAAGAGCTCGGGGTCGGGGCGGACGCGGTAGTTGTCCGTCTCGTGAGTCCACAAGACGCGGCCGCGGGCGTCGGTGATGATGACGGTCGGGAGCACCGTCTCGCTGTCATATCCCAAGGCCTGCATCCCCATCGGCAGGCCGTGCGGTTGGTGTATGCCCAGGGTCCTCGCCGCGGCGTTTCCGGTGTCGGTCAAGAAGTCGAAGTCCACGGCGAGCTTCTTCGCGAGGTCGACGTTGTTGGCGTGCGGCTGCGGGGAGATGAGGGCCACGCGCACGCCCAGGTCGGCCAGCTCGCGGTATCGACTCGCCAGCTCTTTGATCTGCGCGACGCAGAATGGGCACCAGTTTCCACGGTAGAACATGAGAATCGCCGGCCGGTCGGCGAGCTGCGCCGAGGTCACGGCGCGACCGTCGACGGCCTTCACAGAGAAGGCAGGAAGGGCCTGCCCGACGGTCAGTCGGACGCCGGGCCGGGCCTGAAAGGTCGAGTACCAGAAGGCATACGCCAGGAAGCCCGCCCACCCGAGCACCGCCGACGCCAGGGCCAGAGCTCCCTCGCCCGTGGCGCGAACGCCCGTGGCGGCGAACGCCGTCCCGACCGCCCCCAGCCAAATCAAAAGCGGGAAGCGGGCGGTCGTGCGCGGAGTGGACCGGAAGGCCATGACCCACCCCAGCACCAGCAGGAACGGCGCCGCGGTCAACAGGACGCCAGCCCAGGGCAACAACGGCGCCCCTCGGCTCAGCATCCAGGTTGCGGCGGCGGTGAGGACCATCAGCAGCGTCATGTAGAGGGGGACGAAGATGGACTTGAGGAGGTTCACGGGACGTTCCTTTCGGCATGTTTGAGTAAGGCAGATCTGGACCGTTCGGTCCCAATGTGGCCAAAAAAATTTAGCTCGGCTCTTCGAGGGCCTTCATGATCAAGGGGACCATTCGCCGCGCGGTGGCCCCGGGCATCCCCGCCCTGATCATGGCCCGCAAGCCGGCCATGGCCATGACGAGGTAGGCGGCCAGGTCCTCCGCGTTGGCCTCCGGCGCCAGCTCACCCTCCGCTTGCGCCCGGCGCACCGCCTTCCGGAAGATGTCGCGAAAGCGCTTCAGCCCCTTGGCCACCAGCTCCGCGAGCTCCGGCTCCCGATGGCCCAGCTCGGTGGCGGAGTTGCTGATCAGGCGACCCATGGCGCCGGCGGGAAGGCCGGCGGTACCGGCCACCTCCCCGAAGACCTCTTCGATGAAGCGGCGCCCCGACGGCGCCCGGTCGAGGCGCTCCGAGAGGTCCGACCCGAGGCTGTCCCGATAGCGGGCGATTGCCCGCTCGAACAGGTCGCGCTTGCTCCCGAAGGCCTGGTAGAGGCTGCTCTTGGAGAGCTCCATGGCGGAGAGCAGGTCGGTCATCGAGGCGGCCTCGAAGCCCTTTCGCCAGAAGACCTCCACCGCAGCGTCCAGCGCGCGGTCCGGGTCGAATTCGAGCGGTCGTCCCAGGGTCATGAGGTCTTTATAGGACCGCGCGGTCCACAAGTCAAGCCGCCGCAGCACCTATGCCCGCTCTCTGCTGGTACGGGGAGCCTGCAGGTGAAGCCGGCCTATCTCCGAGGCGCGCGACCTCGACGTCTTCCTCGCTCGGCTGGCCAGCGCCGCGATGATCGGGCACGGCGCCTCGGGATCCAGGCATGGCGCCCCGAGCAGGCCCGCAATGGCGCGGCGCATTTCGCGGAGATCGGCGATTCGAGCGTCGATCTCCGCGAGCTTTTCTGTGCCGGCGCGGACCGCGTCCGCTCGGCGCAAGGCCCTGCGGCGCGAGAGCGCGAGCATCGCGCCGAGCTCCGCAAGGGAGAAGCCGAGCTCGGGCGCGCGCCGGAGGAAGAGCACTCGGTCGACGTCGGCCGCCTCGTAGCGACGATAGCCGGCGGGCGAGCGCGACGCGGGCGTGAGCAAGCCGCGGCGCTCGTAGAAGCGCAGGGTCGAGATGCGCACGCCCGCGGCGCGGGCCAGTTCGCCGATGGTCATGCCGCCATCGTAGCGCCGGGGTCTGCGGGCGAGGCAGCGGCCTTGAGCACCGCCCGGCCCTGCCAGAGGCCCCAGCCGATCTCCGGCACGATGAACCCCGCGACCACCGGCGACGCGCCGTGCCAGAGCGCGTACGCCATCCACGCGGAGAAGAGCGCGCGCGCTGCCGTGTCGGCTGCGCCGAGGAGCATGACGGGCGCTCGCAGCCGCACGATCGACCAGAC
The DNA here is from genome assembly GCA_963772225.1 of uncultured delta proteobacterium. Lineage (GTDB taxonomy): Bacteria > Myxococcota > Myxococcia > Myxococcales > UBA5297 > CAVYWD01. The sequence goes on from CAVYWD010000002.1 coordinate 1,673,851, forward strand.
GACGACGAGACTGCCCATGAGGCAGGCGAAGAGCAGAGGCACCGCTCCGTCGAGAGTGGGCGGCGCACCGGGCAGGTGCAGCGCGAGATGGGCGCTCGCGAGGAGATCAGCGACGAGGCGCGCAGTCCACGGCGTGGCGAAGGGCGCCGTGACCACGAGGTCGTAGGCGGCGGAGAGCGCGACGATGCGGGCGACGGGAGGCGGCGTGGGGGTGTCGAGGTTCATCGCTGCAGCGTGCACCCTGCACCGCAGTGCAGGGTCAAGCGCGATTCTTCGGATCCACTTCTCGGGCGTGGAGCCGTCAAGGCGGCAAGGGCGGAGGAAATGCGAGGAGCTCCCGCTTTCCTTGCCAGGCGTCGCCGCTCCGCTCACCCTCAACCTGACCTCGCAGTGTCCCGCGAAAGGGCCGCTCAACTTTCCTGGTGCGGTCGCCTGGGTCTCGGTCGAGGACGATTGAGCTCACGGGCGCTACTTGCTCGCGCCCGGGCGCCTCGCGCCGCGGCGCGAACGGACTCGGCGAGCGTCGCGATCGCGGGGAGCCGCGGGGCCACCCGAAGCCGCACCACGCCCGCCGTCACCCGGCCGATTTCCGGCGGCACCGGCTCCATCATCAGCCTCGCCGCGTGAGGTGAACGGTCGATCACCCGGCGCGGCAGGAGCGTCCAACCGAGGCCGGCCGCGACACACCCCAAGATGCCCTCGAGGGTGCCGAACTCCATGACGTCGGAAGTGGCGTGGCCGATGACTCGCTGCCAGGCCAGCGCCCGCGCGCGGTACGCGCACCCGTCGCGGAAGAGGATTGCGGGCTGCTGCACCAAATCGACGCCCTCCGCGGCGACCTGCACGAGCTCCTCGACGACCAGCTCCTCGAACTCGAGGTCTGGGTGGCTGACTGGGCCACTGACGAGCGCGCAGTCGATGGCGTGGGCGAGCACCTTCTCCACCAGCGCAGCCGCAGTGTCGGTCCCGACGCGCAGGCTCAGGGCTGGGTGTTTGGCGCGCATCGCGGCGAGCGCGGACGGCAGGTACAGGAAGGCGAAGCTTTCCGTCGCGCCGACGCGGAGCTCTCCGGCGCCGTCCCCCACCTGTCGGAGAGCGGCGACGGTCTGGCGCTCCAGAGCGAGGAGCCGCCGCGCGTAGTCGAGCAGCACCCGGCCCGCCGGCGCCAGCTCGAGTCCGCGCCCGGTGCGAAAGAAGAGCTCCGCGCCCAGCTCGACCTCCAGCCGCTGAATGCGGCTCGTCACGTTCGACTGCACGGTGTGCAGCTTGCGCGAAGCGGCGAGCACCCCGCCCTCTTCGACCACGGCCTGAAACGTTCGAAGCGCGAGGAGCTCCATGGTGTATCTCCATTGCCGAACGGTTCGTTCTGAACAAATCGTTTGCGCAGATACCCTACCGTCGACATCGTGGGCCCAGCAAGCCGCGGAGGCGACCCCATGGATGAGATGGACGAGCGCGCGAACCGAACGAGGGTGTTGGCCGGAGGGATCTTCAGCCTCGTGCTGACGATGGGCGTGGCCCGCTTCCCCTACACGCCCCTCTTGCCGCTGATGCAAAGGCAGGCTGGGCTCGGCGTCGCCGAGGCCGGTTGGTTGGCGGCGATCCACTACGTCGGCTATCTGTGCGGAGCCGTCGTGGCGTCGGCGCTGAGCGACTCGAGGCTCAAGGACCGGATGTACCGGTTGGGGCTCGTCGTCGCCGTCGCCAGCACGGCGGCGATGGGCCTGACGACCCACTTCTACGCCTGGGCGGTGGCGCGCTGGTTCGCCGGCGTGGGCACCGCCGCGGGCATGTTGCTCGGCACCGGCCTGGTGTTGAGCTGGCTCATGCGCCGCGGCTACCGAAGCGAGCTGGGCATCCATTTCTCGGGCATCGGCCTGGGCATCGCCGCGAGCGCGGTCGGCGTCGAGCTGATGAGCCGGTGGCTCGACTGGCAGGGGCAGTGGCTGGCCTTTTCCGCCCTCGGCTGCGCCCTCTTGGTTCCGTCGCTGCGGTGGGTGCCGCGGCCGGACAGGGGCCCCGCTGCCAAGCGCGACGGTGCCATGGCGGACCAGCCCCCCAGCGCGCTCTTTCTCCAACTGCTGATGGCCGCCTATTTCTGTGCCGGAGTCGGGTACGTGGTGAGCACCACGTTCATCGTCGCCATCGTCGATCATTTGCCGGGGCTCGCCGGTCAGGGCTCCCGGGTCTTCTTGGTCATCGGGCTCGCTGCAGCGCCCGCTTGCGCCGCGTGGGACTTCGTCGCTCGCCGCACCGGCTACCTCAACGCCCTCATCCTGGCCAGCGTCATCGAGATGGCGGGCATCGCGCTGCCGGTAACCGGCCGCGGGCTGGCGGCGGCGCTCGCCGTCGCCGTGCTTTTCGGCGGCACGTTCGTCGGCGGGGTGAGCCTGGTGCTCACCATGGCCGGGCGGTACTACCCGACGCGACCGACGAAGATGATGGGGCGGTTGACCATCGCCTACGGCCTCGCGCAGATACTCGCCCCTGCCGTCACCGGTCGGCTCGCCGTCGCCCGGGGAGGTTACGCCTTCGGGCTCTACTTCGCCGCGGCGGTGACGGGACTTGGAACCGCATTGCTCGCTGGCCTCAAAGTCGTCTCTGCGCGCGGCGCGCCGCGGCTGCGAGGCAGCCTGGGTGCCGAGGCGGTCGAGTAGGCGCAGCCTCGGAGAGCGCTCGACCGCGCGAGCGTTCCCATCGAGGACCCCGCGCATCCACTACGTCAACGACGAGTGCTGCCGCATCCTCGGGTACACCCGCGAGGAGCTGCTGAGCCTGCGCCTTTGGGCGCCGGGGACGGGGTCAGGCGGGAACGACAAGTCGCAGACGACTCTGGAAGGGTCGGCCGAATCGCACCCGCGGCGCCCCTCCTCGCGGCAGGCGCCGACCAACCCGTTGTCACACGCCGCGTTCAGCCCGCCGACGGACTCGTCGACCTGCCCGTTGGAGGCGATCGGCAAAACAGCAAAGTCGAAATGTACCCAGCTCGCCGACGTCCATCTCTGATTCGCAACGGAAATGAGGACGCGGTAAGTTCGACGGATGAAACGCCTCCTCAAGTGGGTCGGCCTCATTCTGCTGCTCCTCGTCCTCGGCATCGCCGGCATCGTCGTCGCATCTTTCCGCGGCCTCGCGCCCATCCAGGACGGCCAGCAGCTCGGCGCCGTGCAGGTCGTCAAGGACGGAATCGTCTCCTGTTTCCTCGTAGACCTTGGGGAGCGCGAGGTGGCGCTGGTCGACGCCTGCAACGACAAGGCGGCGACGAGCGTGCTCCGCGCCCTCTCGAAGCGAGGGCTCGGCCCCGAGGCGGTCAAGGCCATCTTCCTCGCCCACGGCGACCAGGACCACATCCGCGGCGCTCTCGCCTTCCCCAAGGCGCAGGTCATGGCCCTCGCGGCTGACGTCGCCCTGGCCGAGGGGCGGGAAGTCCGACTCCTTCCGGGGCTCCTCTCGCCGAAGGACACCGGGGTGCGCGTCGGGCGCGCCCTCTCCGACGGCGAGGTGGTCGAGCTCTCGGGCGTCCCTTTTCGCGTCTTCGCCGTGCCGGGACACAGCAAGGGCAGCGCCGCCTTCCTCGCGCGGGGCGTGCTCTTCATGGGCGACAGCTCCGAGACGACGAGCGAAGGAGCGATGGCGCCCGCCAAACGCCTCACCACGAGCGATCCGGCGCAGAACCGCGATTCGCTCGTCAAGCTCGCGCAGAGGCTGGCGCCCTCCGCGGCAGAGGTGCAGGCGATCGCCCCGGCGCACTCCGGCGTGCTCGCCAAGGGGCTCGCGCCCTTCGCCGACCTCGCCCGCACCCTGAGCTCCTCCCGCTGAAGGCCGCCGAGTCCGGCGTCCCCTACGCCGAACCGGGCAGCTCGCGCGGGCGGCGCGACTCACCCTGGCGCCTTCAGGTCGTTGTGCTCCTGGCCGGTGTCGAAAGCGCCGGCCCTCTCAGGCCGCCTCTCGCCGGGCTGATCATCAGCGGCACAGCTCAAGGACAGGTCGCGGTGGACTGCTGAGAACCGTCGAGCTCGTCGCCGCCCGCGCGGAATCGGCGGCGACCTGGCCTCGTACGGGCGCCAAGGAGCGCATGAGTCTCGTCAGCGCAAGCCGCGCCGACCTCGGAGCCTCCGGCGAAATGGCGACTCATTTGTCCTCGGCCCTCATTCTGGGCGGGCCGGAGCACGAGTGGCGGATCGACCTCGCGGACGCCATCAACCAGTGATCGCCTCTGCCGACGCCGAGCCAATACTTCGGATACAGCTTCGCTCTCTACACGAACGACAAGGAGATGCGGCAGACCTGCCGTGGAGGCTCCGTCACCGCGGCCTTCGTCCCGCCCGCGGCCATTACCGAGCACGGCGGCGACGGCTCGGTCACCACCTTCGACCCTCAACACCCGCTCACGAACGCGCAGCAGAACGCCCCTGATCAGGACCGCAGCTGCGGCGGCGGATACTGGGTCGGCGGCGACGCCAACACCGTCGCGCTGGGCGTCTTCGGCGGAATTCACGAGACCTCCCCCGGGGACGTGGCGGGTCATGAAGAACGGCGCGGAGGTGGCGTGGTTCGACTTCCAGGAGGCCTCCCCGTCGCGGACCCGATGGATCGACTGGTCGAGGCGATCGCCCGAATTGCCAGCGATCGGGATGCCAAAATTCCCCCTCGGCTGCAGAGATTTCGCGAAAGGGCGGTTCAAATGCGGCGGGCCTATCGAATCGCGGCCATTGCCTCGCCCATTGCCGCGAGAAGAATCGAAAGGCCCCGCCGCTCACTCCCCCATCGCCTTGATGACGAGCCGCTTGGGCCGCCTCCCATCGAACTCGTAGTAGAAAATCTGTTGCCAAGGGCCCAGGTCCAGCGCGCCGCGGGTGATGGGCACCAAGATCTGGTGGCCAATAAGCAGGTTCTTCAAGTGCGCGTCGCCGTTGTCCTCACCCGAGTGGTGGTGCCGGTAGTTGGGCCCTGGCCGGCTGTCGTCGGCGGCCGGCCCCGGCGCGAGCTTCTGCACCCACTCCTCGATGTCGGCGTGCAGCCCCGGCTCGTCGTCGTTGATGAAGACGCCGGCGGTGATGTGCATGGCGCTGACGAGGACCATGCCCTCCTGGATGCCGCTCTCGCGCACGGCCTCGGCCACCTCCTGGGTCAGGCGCCGCAGCTCCCGCCGCTTGGGCGTGTTGAACGTCAAGTACTTCGTGTGGCTCTTCATCGCACTCCTCCTCTCTTGTCGTGAGGCGAAAGGTGTGCTTCGGTTCCCACCAATACCAGCGCCGAAGCTCCGCCGCCCATCGCCCGCGCCACGCTCTTCCAGAGCCAGCGCGCTCGCGCGGGCGGCGCCCCCGAGGCGCCCTCACCCCAAGGAGAGCGTCATGAAGCATCACGCCTTAGTCGCTTGTCTCGCCGCCCTCGCCGGCTGCGTCTCGTCGGGCACCCACGAGGCGCTCCAGAAGGAGCACGCGGCGACTCTCGCGGCGCTCAAGGAAGAGCAGAGCCTCCTCGACCAGGAGAAGAGCAAGTCGCAGGAGCTCAGCGGTCGCATCGCGCGGCAAGAGTCGGACATCGCGGCGGCCAACCGGGCCCGCGAGGCGCTGGAGGCCGAGAAGTCGGCGATGATCTCCGACAAGAGCAAGCTGCAGGCCTCCATCGACGACATGAAGCGCGCGCTCGCCGAGCTGGCCAAGCGCAAGGCCGAGGCCGACGCGCGCCTGTCCGAGTTCAAGAGCCTCATCAACCGGTTCCGCTCGCTCATCGACGCCGGCAAGCTCCAGGTGAAGATCGCCGACGGCCGCATGGTGGTGGAGCTCGCCTCCGACGTGCTCTTCGCCTCGGGCTCAGCGACGCTCTCCAAGGACGGCCAGGCGTCCATCAAGGAAGTCGCGGGCGTGCTCGCCAGCATCCCGGAGCGCAAGTTCCAGGTCGAGGGCCACACCGACAACGTGCCCATCCGCTCGGCGCAGTACCGGTCGAACTGGGAGCTCGCCGCCGCGCGGTCCATCACCGTGGCCAAGACCATGGTCGACTCGGGGATGCCGGCCGAGCGCATCAGCGCCTCGAGCTACGGCGAGTTCAAGCCCGCGCGCCCGAACGACAGCGCCGAGGGCAAGGCCGCCAACCGGCGCATCGAGATCGTCGTCGTGCCCGACCTCTCCAGCTTGCCCGGGTTCGAGGAGTTGAAGCGGGTGGCCGCGCAGTAGCGGGCGCGCCTCGCGCGCTGCGCCGCGTCTTCGAGGGCCTTCGTCATCGCTCCGAAATATCTGCTCCATCTCAACGTCCAATCCATCCCGGCTGGCGTCGTTGCTCGTCGGTTACATGCCCTCTGGCATGCGCCCTCCTCGCGCCTCGCCATCCGGGCGCCTCGGACGTTGAGATCTGGAGCATCTATTTCTGCGCGATTCCTTAGGCGACGGGGCCCTCGAAGCATTTCATGGGGTCGATCAACGCTCCGGCGCGCTCGCGCCCATCTCCCGCACCTCGAAGACGCAATACGCCCATGGCGCCATGTCGAGGTACAAACCGCGTTCAAGGAGCGCGTCCCCGCCTCGCTCGTAGCGCTCTCGGCCCATGAGGTCCTCCAAGGTCAGGCGCTTTCCGGCGAGGCCGGGCAGGGGCGCCCCCGCGTAGCACTGCGCTTGGTCGGGGCCAAAGTTCACGGCGACGAGCCACTTGCCGCCGGCCTTTCCTTCCCAGGAAAAGACCACGAACTGATTCCAGGTCGGGTTTCCTTTCCATGCCGGCCGGCAGCTCCAGAGGAGCCATTCTCCGTCTTGCACCTTTGCGCGATTCACGCATTGCAGGAGCCTTTCATAAAAGGACTGCGCCTCTGAATCGGGCGGCTCGGCATTCCTTCGCCGCAAGTGCATGGAGGCCTGAAAGCGCCGGCCTTCGAATTGGCCCTCGTGAAAGAAGCCGAGGCCGGGCGCGAGATAGCAAATGACCGCGGCCGCCTGATGCACCGGCCAATGGAAGACCTCCGCCGCCCGCGGCTCGTCGTGGTTCTCCAGAAATCGTGCGCATCGGCGCTGAAGGCCCACGTCGGCCTGGAGGTGCTCGCGCACCGCCGCGGCTTCTTGAGCGCGCAGGCGGTCGTACAGCCCTTTGTCGTAGGCGCAGTCGAACCCCTGCTGCAGCAGCGCTTCCTCCAGGTCCCAATAGGCCTCCGCCATGGTGAAGAATCCGGGCGCCTCCTTCCGCGCGCTCGCCAGCGCCTCGGGCCAGAAGGGCTCGTCCACGGGGGCGGAGCCGTCCTTGGGCAGCGACGCCGGCCCCCAGGTGCGCTGGAAAACCTCGGGGAGCACCAGCATGGCCATGTCGCAGCGGGCGCCGTCGCATCGGCGCGCGACCGAGCGAAAGGACTCGATCAGCGCCGCCCGGCACCCGGCGTGCCGGAGGTTGAGCTGCAGGCTGTCCTGCCACGGCGGAAAGAACGGGTCGCGCCCGCGCGCCAGCGCCAGCGGGCCGCGGCTCGTCTCGACCTTGTAGTAGCTCCCCGGCGACAGCGCGACGTCCCGCTCGGTGCCCTCGATGAAATACTCCGGGTGCTCCAACGCCCACGGATGGTCCAGCCCGACGTGGTTCGGCACAAAGTCGAGCATGAGCCGCAACCCCAGCTTCGCGAGCCGCTTTCGCGTCCGCTGGAGCGCCGCGTCGCCTCCCAGCTCGGCGCGGACCGAATAGCCTTGAATGGCGAAAGGCGAGCCGACCACGTCCGCGTCGGTGAAATCGGGGAGCGCTCGGCGGTAGCCTTGGCGCCACTCCGGCTGCTCCCGAGACACCCGGCGGCTCTCTGGGCCGATTTGCCACACCCCGAGAATCCAGACCCATTCGAAGCCGCGGTCGGCGAGCCCTTGAAAGAGCTCGTCCGGCAGGTCGTCGAGCGTGGCGCCGCGCCCGAGCGCCTGCGCGCGCTCGAAGAGCAGGGGGCGAGGGTTGAGCTGGAAGAGCAACGGGTGGGCCATGCTGGGACCTTCTCTCTCGGGCGGCAAACGAAAGGTGGAGGGCATTGCCTCGCGTGAGCTCCGGAAAGGCCGCGAGCCAATATTGCGCCGCGTCCCTCGAATCGCCGCCGTTTCAGCGGCTTCGGGCTCGGGCTTTCCGAGATTCGTCGCGAGGCTCACATTGTTCGCTCGTTGACACCATTGTCCCGAGCGGGTAAAGAATTTTCCCGCCTGCCGGGTGGGAACCAACGCATTCGACCTTAAGGGTGGGAAAGATGAAATCGATTCGACGCCTCCATTCGTTTCCGCTCGCGGCGGCGGCGATTCTCGGAGCATGCGCCACGACCAAGCTGGACACTGCGCGACCGATTACCGAACGCGGAAATCTGGTGGTCGGGAGAAGCTTTGACCAGGGAGGCGAGCGGCTCGATCTCGCCGACATGTTGAAGAAGCTCGAGGCCGACGAGCGGACGGGCGACGATGTCCGGCGCAGCGAGGGGCTCGCGATCGCGGGAGGGCTCATGCAAGCCGGAGGTGCCCTGCTGGGCGGGGTCTACCTCGGGCTCTGGGAGGCCGGCCGCTCTGCGAACTGGGTCGGCCTCGGCGCCGGTGCGGGGCTCATGGTCGCCTCTTGGCCGATAAGCTACCTGTCCGCTCGATCGCTCTCAAAGGCGATCGACACCTACAACGCCGGGGTGAATTCGGCCGGAGGCCTCGAGGACGGCTCCCCGGAGCGTGAGGCCGCGCTGGCAGCCTCCAACGCCCTCCGCTGGACGCTGCAGGTCGGCTTCGACTTCGGCTTCAAAGAGGTCGCCTGGGTCACCGATGGCGAGCGGCGCTCGCTCCACCTCAATGACGGCTTTGCGCTCCGCTTCGGAGTCGCGGTCCCCTATGGGGCTTGGGAAACCGAGCTGAGGGCAGGCATCAAGCTGCGAGAGCTGACGTGGCAGGGCTCGGCCGCGACGGAGAGCGACATTGGCTGGCTCACCGTCCCGGTCGAAGCGCTGCAGGCGCTCAACGTCGGGCCGATCCGACTCGCTGCAGGGCTCGCAATCCACCATTTCCGATGTTGCTCGTCACGGGGGAGGCTTCCTCCTCGACCATTCACTTCGCGCCGGCCGTCGGCGCGGTAGCCGAAGCCCGCTACCAGGCGGTCCTTACCCCGCTCCGGCGCGGGGTCCCTACGACGAACTCCCTGGGCGTCCGGTACGAATGGCTCGCCGTCTTCTCGGGCGGCAGGTCCACCGACGGGGGCGCGGTTGGAGTCTTCAGCCAAACGGCCTTTTGAGAGTCGCAGCGCTCCGCTCCACCCGCCAGACGCCTACGCCGGCGCCGCGTCCAAGATCAGCGGTGCCGCCGAGCCCTTCCGGTCGTCCCACACCTCCGCCGCGCCCAACCGGGCCTGGGCGAACGCCCGTTCCCGGTCGCGCACCCGCTCGCGGGCGCCCGCGGCCTGCACCTGCGCCACGAGCTGCGGCACGTAAATCTCGAAGTGGCGCCACATCCCCAGATGCGAGGCCGCCTCGGCGAAGCGGGACGGATTGCTGGAGACCACCTTGAGCAAGTTCGGGAGGAAGTGGCTCCGGCGCACCGGGTCGGCGCTCAAGCTGAAAGTGCGCAGAGCGCGCAAAAGGTCCTGGATCTGCGAGAAGGAGAGCATGCGTCGCTGGCCGCTCTCGTAATGCGCGGGGCCCATCCGCTCCACCCCGGTGAGCACGCGGCGCGCGTAGTTCTCCGGCTTGTAGAGCTCGGTGATGAGCCAGGCGTAGCCCTCGTGGAGCTCGGCGCGGCTCATGGACTTGGGCACGACGTTGCTCGAGACACAGTTGTCGGTCCAGTCGACCGAGGTCGCGATGCGGCCTTCGGCCGCGAGGCGCGCGTAGAGCGGCGTCGTCGGCGGCGCGTTGAGCATCCCCACCATCGCCACCGCGATGCCGGCCTGGTCGAGGAAGCGCGCCTGCTCTTCGAAGACCGCGACGTCGTCGTTGTCGAACCCGACAATCATCCCCGCCCAGATGAGAATGCCGGCCCGCTGGAGGCTCGCGATCCGCTCCAGCAAATCGCCGTGCAGGTTCTGGCGCTTGCCGGTCTCGCTCAGGCTCGCGCGGCGCGGCGTCTCGATGCCCAGGAACAGGCGAGAGAAGCCGGCCTTCACCGCCAGCGCGACGAGCTCCGGGTGGTCCGCCATGTTGACCGACGCCTGCGTGAAGAGGGTGGGTGCGATACCCGTCTCGCGCCGATGGCGCGCGAGCCCCTCGAGCAGCTCCCGGGTGTGCTTCAAGTTCCCGATGAAATTGTCGTCGGTGAAGAAGATGGAGTCCGCCCCCGCCCGGTGCGCCGCCTCGACCTCGGTGAGCACCTGCTCCACGCGCTTGACCCGCGGCCTCCGCCCCTGCATGGCGATGACGTCGCAGAACTCGCAGGAGAACGGGCAGCCGCGGCTCGCCTGCAAGGGCAGGGCGGCGTAGGCGCGCCGCCGCAGAAGGTCGTAGCGGGGCGTCGGGCTCAGCGCCGGGTCGACGGCGTCCTTCTCCTCGTAGCGCGCGGCGTGCTGCCCGTCCTCGAACTCACGGCAAAAGCGCGGCAGCGTCCGCTCCGCCTCGCCCACGAAGAGGACGTCGGCGTGGGCCACGCACCGCTCCGGCTGGAGCGTCGCGAAGGGCCCCCCGAGTAGGACCGTCCGGCCGCGGCGCCGGAAGGCGTCCGCTAGGGCGAACGCCCGCCCCGCCTGGATGTTCATGGCCGTCAGCCCGACCAAGTCACAGGGCTCGTCCAGATCCAGGGGCTCGACGTTCTCGTCGACGATCTTCACTTCCCAGGTCGGTGGGCAGAGCGCCGCGACGGTCATGAGCCCCAGCGGGGCGTTGGAGTACCGGCGCCCCAAGATGTCGCAGGCATAGTCGAAGCCCCAGAACGAGGGGCCGTTGGCGGGGTTGATGAGCAACAGTCGCACGGGGCGCACGGTCTTGGCCTCCTCGAGATTGCGGCTCGCTTCATTTATTAACCATGCGGGTAATTTACCGGCAAGCCTTCAACTGCTGGGGGGCTCCCAGGATCCTCTCGTTGAGCCTCAAGCGTGCGACAGGTTGGTTAATTTTTTCGGCGCGCCGAGGGCGCGGGGACGCCGAGCGCCCGGAAGACCATGTCGAGCAGGGCCTCCCGGCGGGCGTTGACGTGCGTCGGCTTGAGCGCCTCGTCCTCGAGGATGAGGCTGATGAACGGGGCGTCGGCGAAGTAGCCCATGGCGGTGGAGTAGATGGCGAGCAGCACCTGCCGGGAGTCCACCGCGCGGAACTCGCCCTCGGCGATGCCGGCCTCGATGAACCGCACGCCGCGGTCGAACAGCGGGCGGAAGAACGTGGTCACGATGCCGTCGAAGTAGCGGCTCTGATCGCCGCTGCCCATGTAGGTGAGACGCCCAAAGTTCGGGTGGCGCGAGACGTAGTCGAAGAAGCCGCGCACGAAGTGGTCGAGGCGCTCGGCGCGGCTCACCCGTTGGGCGCTCGCCTCTTGGACGAGCTTGATGAGCTCGAACAGAATGCGGTCGAGGACCGCGCGGTAGAGCTTCTCCTTCGAGTCGAAGTAGTAGTGGATCATCGCCTTGGTGACGCAGCACTCCTCGGCGATGGCCTGGGTGGTGGCGCCGTAGAACCCCACCTTGGCGAAAACCTGCTCCGCGGCGTCGAGGATCTGCGTCTCGGTCTCGCCGGTGGCCTCTTTGGCCGGCCTCCCCACCGCTCGCCTCGGCGGCCCGCGTCGCTGTGCCATCGCCGTCTCTCCGGGGCTTGGGCGCGGCCGTCCACGGCGCCGCGCGGGCCCATGGTATTTCACCTTTGGCCCGGCGCGCTGCCCGCGGCACTCGCGCACGGTCAGGCCGTCGGCGACCAGGGCCGGAGTCATCATTACTCCGCATTTCATGATGTCCTCGAGATCCTCGACTTTCTCGCTCCTGGCCGAGAGGCCGTGGCTCATTGAAGAGCTCCCGCCCGCGGCGCCGTGAGGCCCTCTTCGCGGGCCGCCGGCGCGCAGGCCCCATCCGTAGGAGCGCTCGGCGCCGCCGCCTTCACCTCGAGCCCGCTGCGCAGCTTGGCCAGGAGCGGCGCGGCGTCTTCCCCGACGCCGTCGTTCGCGAGAAGCACCTCTAAGGTGCTTCCTCGAGAGAGGGTCCTCGACCCCGCACGACCGCTCGTAGGACCAGAGCGCTGCCTTGCTGTCGCTCACCCGCCTTCGAGCCACGTGTCGCCGGCGAGCTGAGGGCTCGCCCCCTCACAATCCCGCGCGCTCGCCCGGGCCTCCGCGCCTTTTGCGACTTCACTTCGCGTCAGGTCCCTGAAGTAAACGGCAGAGCTACGATGTTGTCGAAGCAGTTCGTTCAGCGGGACCCTTTAGCTAGCCCTGGCGCACGCCGGGGGTCAGCCGATGAAAGCGTGAGGAGGTGGGCCGTGGCTCCACCGAGCAGCCTGCGGCACATCGTGGACGAAGCGGCTGATCGCGTCGGCCGAGACCGCACCCGCCTCCTGGACGTCGCGCGGGAGGTGCAGGCGCGGGAGCGCTGTGTCTCCAACGACGCCATGCGCCTCATCGCAAAGGCGCTGAGGGCGCCGCTCGTCGAGGTGGAGGCGCTCGTCAGCTTCTACGCCTTCCTCTCGCGCGAGCCCACTGGCGAGCACGTCATCCACCTCTCGGACTGCCCCGCCTGCCGCGGCGCCGACGGGGGCAAGACGGCGCAGGCGCTGCAGGAGGCGCTGGGCATCCGCTTCGGACAGACCACCGCCGACCGGCGCTTTTCGCTCGCGCGCACCTCGTGCATCGGCCTGTGCGACCAGGGCCCCGCGGCCCTCGCCGACATGCGGCCGGTGCCGGGCCTGACCGCCGCGCGGGTGCCCGAGCTGCTCGGCGCGCTGCGCGCAGGCGGGCTCGCCGCGGGCCAGTTCCCGGTGCTGGACCACGTGCGTAAGCGGGACCAGGTCGTGTTGGGCGACCGGCAGCCGGGTGCCGGGCTGCGCCGGGCCATCACCCTTTCGCCGGCCGACCTCATCGCCGAGGTGAAGGCCTCGCGCCTGCGGGGCCGCGGCGGCGCGGGCTTCCCCACCGGATCGAAGTGGGAGCTCGCGCAGCGCGCCGGCGGCACGCGCAAGGTCATCGTCTGCAACGCCGACGAGGGCGAGCCGGGCACCTTCAAGGACCGCATCATCTTCAGCCTGGAGCCCGGCCTCGTCCTCGAGGGCATGGCGGTGGCCGGCTGGGCGGTCGGCGCATCGCTCGGCATCATCTATTTGCGCGCCGAGTACGAGTTCTTGCTCGAGCGGATCCTCGGCGCCGCCGAGGAGGCGCGCCGCGCCGGCCTGCTCGGCCGCGATATCCTCGGCCACAAGGGGTTCGACTTCGACGTGCGCGTACAGCTGGGCGCCGGTGCCTACGTCTGCGGCGAGGAGTCGGCGCTCATCAGCTCGCTCGAGGGCCGGTACGGCGTCCCCAAGGACCGCCCACCGTTCCCTGCGGAGCGCGGCTACCTCGAGCTCCCCACGGTGGTGAACAACGTGGAGACGCTCTGCTGCGCCGCGCGCGTCGCCGAGAAGGGCCCCGGCTGGTTCGCCGGCTTCGGCCTGGGCGAGAGCACCGGCACCAAGCTCTTGAGCGTGAGCGGCGATTGCGCGCGGCCGGGCATCTACGAGATGCCGCTCGGCGCGCCGGTGCGCGAGTTCTTGGCCGAGGTGGGCGGCGAGAAAGCGCAGGCGGTGCTGGTAGGCGGGCCCAGCGGCAGCTTCATCGGCCCCGCAGACTTCGGCCGCGAGCTGGGCTTCCATGACCTGCCCACCGGCGGCTCGATGATGGTCTTCGGCCCCGAGCGCGACCTCCTCGAGGTGGCCTCCGACTTCATGCACTTCTTCGTGGAGGAGAGCTGCGGCTGGTGCACCCCGTGCCGCGTGGGCAACGTCCTCTTGAAGGAGCGGCTCGACCGCATCCGCGCCGGCAAAGGCGCCGCCGAGGACCTGGGCTACCTCGAAGACCTCTGCCAGGTGGTGAAGAAGATGAGCCGCTGCGGCCTGGGTCAGACCTCGTCTAACCCGGTGCAGAGCACGCTCTCGCGCTTCCGGCCGCTCTACGAGGCGCGCCTGCGCGGCGCCGCGGGAAGCCTGCTGCCCAGCTTCGACCTCGAGGCGTCCGTCGCCGAGTCGGCGCGCCTCCAGGGCCGCGCTCCGGCGCTTCGCAAGGAATGAGACCCGAGGCCGCGTTCGCGAGGGCGTCGGGATCACAAGGAGGATCTTCATGGCCGGGCAGGTCACCCTGTTCATCGATGGCGCCGAGGTGCGAGCGCCCAGAGGCGCGACCATCCTCGAGGCGGCGGAGGCCTCGGGCATCTACATCCCGCGGCTCTGCTGGGCGAAGGGGCTCTCCCCCGCCGGCAAGTGCCGGATGTGCACCGTGCTCGTGAACGGCCGGCCGGCGGCCGCCTGCACCCAGCCCGCAATGGACGGGATGTTGGTGCGCAACGACACGCCGGACCTCGCGCGCTGGCGCAAGAGCGTCCTCGAGATGCTGTTCGTCGAGGGCAACCACTTCTGCATGATTTGCGAGAAGAGCGGCGCCTGCCAGCTGCAGGCCCTGGCGTACCGCTTCGGCATCACCGCGCCGCGCTACCCGTACCTCTTCCCCAAGCGCGAGGTCGACGCGAGCCACCCCGACGTGCTCATCGACCGCAACCGCTGCATCCAGTGCAGCCTCTGCGTCCGTGCCTCGCGGGAGCAGGACGGCAAGAGCGTCTTCGAGTTCGTCAACCGCGGCACCGAGGTGCGCATCGCGGTGAACGGAGAGCGCCTCTCCGAGACCGACCTGACCGCCGCGGACAAGGCCGCGCAGGTCTGCCCGGTGGGCGCCTTGCTGGTGAAGCGCGTCGGCTACGCGGTGCCGGTCGGCCGGCGGCCGTACGACTCGACGCCCATCGGGTCCTCACCCCCTTCCCCCTCCCCGCTCGCGGGGAGGGGGTGAACGGGGAGAGGTTTTGATTCAAGGATTCGCTATGGCCAAACCGCGCATCGCCACCGCATCGCTCGCCGGCTGCTTCGGCTGCCACATGTCGCTGCTCGATATCGACGAGCGCATCTTTCAGCTCGCCGAGGTCGTGGACTTCGATAGGTCTCCCATCGATGACTTCAAGAAGTTCACCGGCCGCTGCCTGGTCGGCCTCATCGAAGGCGGCTGCTGCAACGAGGAGAACGTGCACGTGCTCCAGGATTTCCGCGAGCACTGCGACGTCCTCGTCTCGGTGGGCGACTGCGCCACCATGGGCGGCCTGCCGGCGATGCGCAACGGCATCCCCCTCGCCGAGTGCCTGGACGAGGCCTACCGGAGCGGGCCCTCGGTCTACAACCCGAGCGGCGCTGTCCCGAGCGACCCGGAGCTCCCGCTGCTGCTGAACAGGGTCTACCCCGCGCACGAGGTGGTGAAGGTCGACCATTTCCTGCCGGGCTGCCCGCCGCCGGCCGACGCGATCTGGGAGGCGCTCCAGGCGCTCCTGCAGGGCCGACCCATCGCGCTCCCCTATGAGCTGCTCAAGTACGACTGAGGAAGAGAGAGGTTCTCCTATGACCGCCGCCAACGCCCATCGAGTCGTCATCGAGCCCGTGACCCGCGTCGAGGGGCACGGCAAGGTGAGCCTCTTCCTGGACGACGCGGGGAAGGTGCAGGAAGCCCGCTTCCACGTGGTCGAGTTCCGCGGGTTCGAGCGCTTCGTGCAGGGGCGCCCGTACTGGGAGATGCCGGTGCTGGTGCAAAGGCTCTGCGGCATCTGCCCGGTGAGCCACCACCTCGCCGCCGCCAAGGCGCTCGACCAGATCGTCGGCGCCCGCTCGCTCACCCCCACCGCCGAGAAGGTGCGCCGGCTGATGCACTACGGGCAGATCTTCCAGTCGCACGCGCTCCACTTCTTCCACCTGGCCTCGCCGGACCTCCTGTTCGGCTTCGACGCCGACCCCGCCGTGCGCAACGTCCTCGGCGTGGCGGGCGCGCACCCGGAGCTCGCTCGCCAGGGCGTGCTGATGCGCAGGTTCGGCCAGGAGATCATCAAGGCCACCGCCGGCAAGAAGATCCACGGCACCGGCGCCGTCCCCGGCGGCGTCAACAAGAGCCTCACCGAGGCCGAGCGCGACTTCTTCCTCAAAGACGCCGAGCAGATGGTGACCTGGGCGAAGAGCGCGCTGGCGCTCTGCCGGCAATACACCGAGGACCACCTCGAAGAGCTGCAGGGCTTCGGCTCGTTCGCCTCGAGCCACCTGAGCCTGGTCCGCGCCGACGGCGCCATGGACCTCTACGACGGGGGCCTGCGCGCCATCGACGCCTCCGGCCAAAAGCTCTTCGACGGCGTCGCGCCGGCCCGGTACCTCGACGTCGTGCGCGAGGAGGTCCGCAATTATTCGTACATGAAGTTCCCGTTCTTCACGGCGCTGGGTCCGCGCGAGGGCTGGTACCGAGTAGGGCCGCTCTCGCGGGTGAACGCCTGCGACTTCATCGACACGCCCGAGGCCGAGGCCGAGCGGCGCCGCTTCAAGGCGCTCGGAGGCGGCGGGCCAGTCCAGGCGACCATGGCCTACCACTGGGCGCGGATGATCGAGCTCGTGCACGCGGCGGAGAAGATCCGCGAGCTCTTGAACGACCGCGACCTGCTCGGGAGCGACCTGGTCGTCAAGGGCGAGCGGCAGGCGGAGGGCGTGGGCATCGTGGAGGCGCCACGCGGGACCCTGTTCCACCACTACCGCGTCGACGAGAACGATCAGGTGACCATGGCGAACCTCATCGTCTCCACCACGAGCAACAACGAGGGCATCAACCGCTCGGTGCAGGAGGTAGCCCGGCGCTTCTTCGACGGCCGCAAGATCACCGAGGGACTGTTCAACCGCGTCGAGGTCGCCATCCGCGCCTACGACCCCTGCCTCTCCTGCGCGACGCACGCGCTGGGGCGGATGCCGCTGCAGATCCTGGCCTACGGACCGGACGGCCGAGAGGTCGACCGCGCCGAGCGGCTGGGCGTCTGAGCGGCGCCTCGAGCCATGCGCCTCTTGCTCCTGGGAATCGGCAACCCCGGCCGGCAGGACGACGGCCTGGGCCCCGCGCTCGCCGAAGCTTTGGCCGCGCGCGGCATCCCGGGGCTCGCGGTGGACGCGGACTACCAGCTCACGGTGGAGGACGCGGCGGCCGTGGCCGAGTGCGACCTCTGCCTCTTCGCCGACGCCGACGCCGCCGGCCCCGGGCCGTTTTCGCTGCGCGAGGTGGTAGCCCGGGAAAGCCTGGAGTTCTCGAGCCACGGGGTGGAGCCCGACGCGGTGCTGGGTCTCAGCCGGAGGCTCTTCGGCAAGAGCCCCAAGGCGTTCGTCTTCGGCATTCGCGGCTACGCGTTCGGCGAGCTCGCCGAGGGCTTGAGCGCCGGGGCGCGCGAGAACCTGGAGCAGGCCCTCGCGTTCCTCGAGCCGGTCTTGCGCGAGGGGCGCTTCGAGGAGACCGCGGCCCGGCTGGCCGCCGAGCCTCCGTCGGCCCAGTCGAGGTAGTGGGGAGCGATCGGGTTCCCGAGCGCGGCTTGATCTCCCGGCGGCGCGTCGTTCTGATGAGCGGATGCGAGCGCGCGCCGCACTCCTCCTGCTCGTCGTGCTCCAGGCCTGCGGCGGCGGCGCGACCGGCGACCCCGCGGCCTACGTCCATTCGCTCGAGGCGGCGGGCGCGCTCACCGGCGCGGTGCTTCTGGCGCGCGGCGACACCGTCATCCTGCAGGGCGGCTTCGGCCTCGCCGACGAGGAGAGCGGGGCGCCCAACACCCCGCAGACGCGCTTTCGCATCGGCTCCATCACCAAGCAGTTCACCGCCATGGGCGTCCTCATCCTCCAGGACCGCGGCCTGCTCGCCGTGGACGACCGGCTCTGCGCCTACCTGCAGAGCTGCCCGCAGAGCTGGGGCGCGGTCACGCTGCGCGAGCTGCTCACGCACACCTCCGGGATCCCGGACTACACCAACCTCGACGACTTCCCCTCGCTCATCGACGCGCCCGCGACGATGGCGGACCTGGCCGCGCGCGTCGCGCCTCTGCCGCTCGATTTCGAGCCCGGGGCGCGCTTCGCCTACGACAACACGGGCTATGTGCTCCTCGGGGAGATCATCGAGCGCCTCTCGGGCAAGTCGTACGCGGACTTCCTGCGCGAGGAGATCTTCGCGCCGCTGGGGATGCTGAGCACCTCCTACGACGAGAACGATCCGCCGTCGCCGGAGCACGCCTCCGGCTATCTGTCGCCTGGGGAGAAGCCGGTCCCCCTCGACATGTCGGAGTTCGCCGCCGCCGGCGCGCTGGCCTCCACCGTAGAAGATCTCTTCCGCTGGGACCGGGCGCTCCGTCGGGGCGAGCTCGTCGGGGCCGACGCGCTGCGCGCGATGCTCACCCCGCAGGTCGCTTGCCCGGCGGGCGGCTGCGCGCTCAGCAGCGACGTCGGCTACGGCTTCGGCTGGTTCCTCGCCGATCGATCCGGGCGCCGCTACGTCTACCACTGGGGGAGGATTCGACGGCTTTCGCTCCTCCAACGGCTTCTACCCCGTCGAAGACGTCACGGTGATCGTCCTGAGCAACCTGGAGACGGTGGACACCTTCGGCATCAGTACGAAGCTGGGCGAGCTGGCCGCTGCGCAATGAGGCCTGCACGGCGCGTCATTCGGCGTGGCGTTATCAAAGCGCGTCCCCGTCAGGACGTCCTTGGACTGGACCTCCCTCGCCCGCGTCCGGTCCAGGAGCGCGAAGCGGCGAAGCGCGCCTTCAGAGATGCGAGCCACGTCGTCGGCGAGCTCCGCCTGTCGCAGTGGCCTGCCCCTAAGGCCTTGGAGCTCGAGCGGCGCGCCATTTGCCGTCCTGGAGCCCAGCGACAAGAAGCAGAGGGGCCTGTGGCCCTGATCGATCCGAGGTGCGCAGCTTTGAGCGATGCAGAGTGAACCGGCGAGGCTCAGGAGCGCCCGCGGCCGCGGGATACTCGCGGTGACGGTCCTCGGGTCGGGCGTCGCCTTCCTCGACTCCACGGTGGTCAACGTCGCGCTCGCGCAGCTCGGGCGCTCGCTGGGCGCCTCGTTCGCGGCGCTGCAATGGACCGTCGACGCCTACCTGCTCAGCCTGAGCGCATTGCTCCTGATTGGCGGGGCGCTGGGAGACCGGTACGGTCGGCGGCGGGTCTTCCTGGTCGGGCTCTTCTGGTTCGCCGCCGCCTCCGGGTTGTGCGCGCTCGCCCCTTCGATTCGCTTGCTGGTGGCCGCGCGGGCGCTGCAGGGAGTGGGCGCGGCCATGCTCGTGCCCGGTAGCCTCGCCATTCTCCGCAGCTCCCTCGCGGAGAGCGACCAACCGGAGGCCTTCGGCGCGTGGGCGGGGCTCTCCGGCGTGGGAACCGCGATAGGCCCGCTCATCGGCGGCTGGCTCGTGGTCGCGATCTCCTGGCGCGCCATCTTCCTCATCAATCTGCCGCTCGCCGCCGTGGCCATCGGGGCGACCTTGCGCTGCATTCCGGAGGCGCGAATACCCTCTGCCCCGGGCCTGGACCTCTGGGGCGCGCTCCTGGCGCTGGTGGGGCTGGGCGGTAGCACTTGGGGCCTCATCGCCTTGCCGCGTCCCGGCGCGCTCGCGGCATTGGCCGCCGGCGCCCTGGGGCTGGCCGCCTTTCTCGCGCGCGAGGCGCGGTGCCGGGCCCCCATGCTCCCGCTCGGGATTTTTCGCTCGCGCCAGTTCAGCGGCGCGAACGTCGTCACTCTGGCGGTCTATTTCGCGCTCGGCGGTTCGACGTTCCTCCTCGTGCTCTTCCTTCAGCAGGCGATTGGCTACTCCGCGCTCGCCGCGGGCGCGGCGCTGACCCCCGTGACCCTGTTGCTCCTCGTGATCTCACCGCAGGTCGGACGGCGCTCCTCGCGGCTGGGCTTGAGGCTCCCCATGACCGTGGGGCCGCTGATCGCCGGCGGCGGCCTGCTGCTCCTCTCGCGCGTTCGCCCAGGGGCGAGCTACCTGGGCGGGGTCCTGCCGGGACTCGTCTCGCTGGGCATCGGCCTGGGGGTCATCGTGGCCCCGCTTACTTCGGCGGTGCTCACGGGCGCCGAGCCCAAGTACGCGGGAACCGCCTCGGGCGTGAATAACGCCGTCGCCCGCATCGCGAGCTTGCTCGCGGTGGCGCTGCTGCCGCTCTTCGGCCACAGCGGCGATACGACTTCGCTCGCAAAGGCCTTTCCAACAGCGATGCGCGCCTCGGCGCTGCTCTGCGCGCTCGGGGCCGTTGTTGCGATGGTCACCCAACCTGAGTCGGCGCGAGGGCGCGCTGGCAGGGCGCGAGGTGCGAATCGAGTGACATGGAGAGGGCTGCCGCAGGGGAATCAGAGGTGAGAGGATCGGGCGCTCGGGAGCGAGGGAAGGGAATCCGGGTTCGGGTTCGGGGTCGGGTTCGTTCGCGGGGACGGGCAGGGGGACGGGGACGGCGGCCACGGGGCACGGGGCACGGGGCACGGGGCACGGGGCACGGGGCACGGGCGATTCTCCTGGGAGACCTCGGCCCTTTGGGCTTGTCGGGGGGGGGTGCCTCGGAGCGCAGTTGCCGGCGTGCCAAGACGTCACGCCCCTCGGCTCGGCTGCACCTGCCGACCGTGTCCCGTGCTCCGAAAGACCGTTTTCCGTCCCCGTGCCCATCCCCGTCCCCGCGAACGAACCCGACCCCGAACCCGAACCCGGCTATCCCTCCCTTCCCTTCCCCGCGCCCAATCCGCCCACCGCCCACCGCCCACCGCCCACCGCCCACCGCCCACCGCCCAATCCGCCCAATCCGCCCACCGCCCAATCCGCCCAATCCGCCCACCGCCCAATCCGCCCAATCCGCCCACCGCCCCGGCTCCTCGCGATCCCGCGGAGCCAACCACGGCGACTCCTGAAGGCGGCCTCCCTGAGAGCCGGCGATTCTCGAACGCCCGCTCCGCCCGCCCCGAGCACTTCGACTCCCTGCCGACAGCACCAAGCTCAGGGCGAGCGGGATGATTCGAGAATGAATTGCGGACTTCGACCTAGAAGTGGAAATTATAGAGCTGGAAGTCCACTTTCGTCCCGCAATCCGAGGGCAGGCCGGTGCCGCACGGGTTGCTCAGATAGTTCTCGTACACCTCCACGTAGTTGCCCCAACCCGGGTCCGAAATGACGACCATGTTCTGGCCGTTCAGCTCATACATGTCGGTGAGGACGACGAAGTGGCCGCTGGGGGGATTCTCCGTATAGTGGAGGTGGTGGGAGATGACCGGCTGGTGCGCGGTCCCCAGCCAGTATTTGAGCGCGGATGCGGGCATCGGCGGGTTCGAGGTGGAGGACTTGACCGAGTAATCGGTCAGGAGCGGCGCCACGTCGCCGCCGGTCAGGCACGGCGAGGGGTTGGCGACCCCGTTGATCTTGTCACTCGGATCGATCGTGCAGCAGTCCGATCGATTGAGCTCGAGATTCACCAGCGCACACTGCTGGAAGGTCGTCGTCTTGCCCGCGGCGGCGTAGACGTAATCGAGCACCGAAGTCGCGGACGCCGCCCAGCACCAATCCCCATTCGGCTGACGCACCACCTGATAGCCGGGCAGGCTCTCCTGGAACAGCGTATGGCTGAGCTTGGTGCCCGAGGGACTGGCGAAGACGTCGACGCGGCCCCTGCGCCCGGCCGCCGACACGCCAACCGGCACGCCGAGCGCCTGACTGCTGGCCAAGGTCTCGTGGCTCGGGTCCCAGCTGCCCGTGCTCCCGTCGATCCACAGGTGGCCGAGGTGGGTGGAATCCACGCCGTACACCACGTCGAGCCGCTGCGTGCCCCACGAGGTCGCCGAGGGGACCGTGGCGGAGGCGACGCCCAACGCCAGCGCGGCGGACCAGCCGCTGCCGCCGTTGTTGCTGTACTTATGAAACAGCTTTCCGGTCGAATCCCTCCAGAACAGGTCGACGATATTGGTGGTCCGCTCGACGGCGGCCGGATCGCCGGTCACGCCGGTCGCGACGACGCGCTCGGCCGTGAACCATCCGCCCGAGGTGTAACCGGAGGTTCCCTTCTTCGAGCGGTCGAATCCCAGCCACTTGATCTGGTTGCTCGTGTCGCGCCAGAACACGTCGAGGTGGCCGGAGCCCCAGGAGGCCGCCGTGGGCGCCGAGGCCGCGGGCACGGCCGTGTTGCCGAGGCTCTCGATGGACCAGTTGGCGCCATCGGTCCAGCGGTGCATGAGCTGAGTCTGGGTGCCGAGCAGAGGCTTCCAGAACCAGAAGAGGTCGATTCGCCCCGGCGAGTCCCATGCGAGGGCGGTCGGGGTGCCAACTCCAGCCCTTTAAAGGTCGTAAGTAGTTGGTGTTGCTGCGGGATTTCGACTCTATCTGTGCGGGTCCTGAGAATCTGCCATGGATCTCGGCCTCTCCTGGGCGCGTCCAAACCGGGGCGCCCGTCGAAAGGCCAACGCATGATTCTTGGCAAGGTGTTCGCTCCGTTCATTGAACAGAGCCCGATTAGCGTGATGGCGCGTGGGACACTCGAGCATGCGCTGCGCTCCGAAGATGTTGATGCCGTGTTTGGCGCGAGCGCTGAAACGCAATACACGCGGACGCTGCTGTTCTCCACAGTCGTCGACTTGATGAGCCTCGTGGTTCACCGCATCCGGCCGTCGCTTCACGCCGCCTATCAAGCCAATCGGCGCCGAATTGAGGTCTCGGTACAGTCGCTGTACAACAAGGTCGACGGAATCGAGCCGGGGGTCGGTGCGGCATTGGTCAAGCACGTCGCCGGTCGCACTGTTCCGTTGATCGAAAGCATGAAGGCATCGCTTCCGGAACTCCTTCCAGGGTATCGAGCTCGGATCCTCGACGGGAATCACCTGGCGGCCACGGAGCATCGGATTTCCGAGCTGCGCAAGACCGCAGCGGGCCCGCTGCCAGGGTTTGCATTGGTCGTGCTGGATCCGCGCCTCCTGCAAGTAACCGATGTGATCCCTTGCGAGGATGGCCACGCCCAGGAGCGCTCGCTCACTGAAGCGGTGTTGGCGAAGGTCGCGCCGAGGGACGTGTGGATCGCTGACCGCAACTTCTGCACCTGCGCCCTGCTCTTCGGCATCGCCCGTCGAGAGGGGCTCTTCATCGTCAGGCACCACCGCATCAATGTGCCGTGGAAACCGATCGGCCGTCTTCGTCGCTGCGGCACCATCGACGGCGCCGAGGTTTGGGAACAGGAGGTGAAGCTGAGGGATGACACCGGGAACTCGCTCCTCGCCCGCCGTATTACCCTGAAGCTTCAGAAGGCGACGCGTGATGGCGACCGGGAACTTCACATCCTGACGAATCTCCCACCAGATACTCTCGGCACAACCGTCGGCGCTGTCTACCGAAAGCGGTGGGGCATCGAGTTGGCATTTCAGGAGCTGGAGGCAACCCTGGAAGGCGAGCTCAATACGTTGGGCTATCCGAAGGCAGCGCTCTTCGCGTTCTGTGTGGCCTTGGTCGCCTACAACGTTCTCTCGGTCATCAAGGCCGCCTTGCGCGCCGAGCACGGAGCCGAAAAGATCCAAGAAGAGGTATCGGCCTATTACCTGGCCGACGAAATCGCCGGCACCCGGCGAGGCATGGAGATCGCGATCCCGCCGAAAGCGTGGCGAGTATTCCAGGCAGCCCCAACCAGCGAGGTCGCCAAGGTGCTTGTCGACCTCGCTGGAGAAGTTGACTTGCTGAAGTTCCGTCGACATCCACGTGGTCCAAAGAAGCCGCGGCAACCGAGAACCTTCAACCGAAGACACCCTCATGTTTCCACTGCTCGCTTGCTAGCATTGCGGAAAACAAAGAGAAAGAACGCACCTTGAAAGGGCTGGGTGCCAACTCCGAAGTCATCGCAATACTGGACGCTCGTGTCCTGCGTCCAGGTCCCTCCGCTTTCCGTCCCGGAGTAGTGGCGCAGGCAGTAGTTGGAGTCGAAGAAGAAGACGTGCAGAGAGCTCGGACCGTTGGCGTTGGTCGCGTACGCGGCCGCGGCCGGGAGCGAGGTGGCCCCGGATGCGACGACAGTCTCCCAGGGCAGATTCTGGGCGGTGGCCCGGACGCCGGGTGAATTCGCCCAAATTGCGCTCGTCAGGCTTCCTATCTCGTCGGGCGCTGCCGTCTCGGCTTCTTGCATCGGCCCGCACGCCGACAGCGCGCCCACCACGACGGCGGCCGATGCCGTGAGAATGCCGGGGCGGCGCGCGCGATTGCGCGAACCTTTCGTTGTCCTTGGCGTCATGCGGTGATCTCCGGAAGGGGGCAGTTTGTCCATGCAACAAGGCGTTTCAGCGGGGTGATCCTGCACGGTGATTTCCTCCTCCTGCTGGCTCGAGTGAGCCGTGTGAATGCGCGTCGAAAGCGCCGGCGGGCGTCCGCCCTGCGCGGTCGACGTCGCTTGCTTCGCCCCCATAGAAACGGCTCGCCGTATTTGGTCGCAGAAGAAAGCGGGAAGGTTCGTAAGCGGAGGATGCGGCGGGCGAATTTGTCTCATGAACCCGCGCGAGCGCGACCCTCGCGGACGCTCGTCAGAACAGTTTCGAGAGGAGCCGTGCCGCGAGAATGTCCGACGTCAAACAAATGCCGCGCGAGCGCCCGCCACGGCTCGACAAGCATCGAGGAGGAGGGACGAGCCCAGCCCGCCCGAGGGCGCCCGACCTCGCTTCACAAAGCGAAGCGGCATGGGTCGCTCACGAGGAGATTCAAATAGTGCGATATGAATCGCGAACTCTCGCGCAGAGCAACGACTGATGGCGAGAGGGAAACGGGCAAGGACGGCGCGCTCGCGCGCATTTGCCGCCATGGTCGGACCGAAGGGCATCGCGGCACTCATGGCGCAGCGCGAATTCGAGGTCCGCCAGATGTCGCGCTCCGAGGCGTTGGTCGACCTCGAAGCGCGCTGAAGCGATGGCTACGGGGCGCGGCGTTAGCCCTTCTTGGGCTCGGGCTTCTCGTGCTTGTGCTGGCACCCGCAGCCCGCGCCGCACTTGCACTCCTCGGCGGTCTTGGCGCCGCAGCCGCAACTCTTCTCACCGTGGGTGCGGTTTACAGCCGCGTGCGCGAGCTCGAGCGGCTCCTCGACGACCCGACGCTCATCGCCTCCTTCGACCGCCTTCGCTCCCGGCCCAAAGGTGAAGACGAGGCGCCGCTGGTGCCGTGGCTCGGCGAGCCGAGCCGGACTCTCAGCGCAAGGCCACCGCGGGCGTCGGCCGCTCTCGGGCGAAGCCTTCAACCATCGCCACAGGAAGATGACCGCGGCGATGATGCCGAGGGCAATCCCTATTCCTCGCCGCCTCCGCCCTCCCCGTCCCCGCCCGTCTCCCCGTCCGGCGCCGTCTCCGCCGCGCCATCGGGAGCGCCGTTCCCTTCGCCACCCTCATCGCCACCGGGCAGCGCCGCCTCCGCGACCTCCGCCACCGTGGCAATGCCCGACACCTTCTCGTCGGCGCTCTCCAGAGTAATCATCCGCACGCCCTGCGTATTGCGCCCGATGACCGAGACCTCGGTCACCCGCGTGCGAATGAGCATTCCTTTATTCGTGATAATGACGATCTCGTCGGTCTCCGACACCTGCGACACGCCCACCACCGCGCCGTTCCTATCGGTGGTCTTGATGTCGATGATGCCCTTCCCGCCGCGCCCCTGGACCCGGTACTCGCTCTCCTCGGTGCGCTTGCCGTAGCCGTTCTCAGTGACCGTGAGGATGGTTCTGCCCGGCTCGAGCACCTCGGCGGCCACCACCTCGTCATTGGCCTCCAAGGTGATGCCCTTCACGCCATACGCCGAGCGCCCCATCGCCCGCACTTCCTCTTCCTTGAATCGGATGGACATGCCCTGCTTCGTAGAAAGCAGAATGTCCTTGGTCCCGTCGGTCATGAGCACCGAGACGAGCGTGTCTCCATCCTCGATGCCGAGCGCGATGATCCCGGAGGGCCGCGGGTTGGAGAAGTGCTCCAGGTCGGTCCGCTTGACGATGCCCGCCTTGGTCACGAAGCCCACGTACTTGCCGGCCTCGAAGTTCTTCACGGTCAGCACCGCGGCGAGCTTCTCGTCCGGCTTGAACTGCACCAGGTTGATGATGGCCTTGCCCCGCGCGGCGCGCCCCGCCGCCGGGATCTCGTGAACCTTGAGCCAGTAGAGCCGGCCGCGGTTGGAGAAGACGAGCAGGTAGGCGTGCGTCGACGCCACGAACACCTGCTCGACGAAGTCGTCCTCCTTGGTCAGAGCGCCTGTCTTTCCGCGCCCGCCGCGCTTCTGGGCGCGGTAGTCCGAGACCGGGTTGCGCTTGGCGTAACCCGTGTGGCTCAAGGTGACGACCACTTCCTCTTCGGCGATGAGGTCCTCGATGGAGAGCTCGGTCGACTCTTCCACGATCTGCGTGCGCCGCTCGTCGGCGTAGCGGTCGCGGATCTCCTTGAGCTCCGCCTTGATGACGTCGAGGAGCACGTGATCGTGCGCCAGGATCTCCTTGAGCCGGGCGATCTCGCGGACCAGCGCCAAGAGCTCCTTCACCAGCTCCTCGCGCTCCAGGCCGGTCAGCTTCTGCAGCCGCATCTGGAGGATGTCGCGCGCCTGCTCCGGGGAGAACCCGGCGCCCACGTAGCTCCGGGTGAGCCCCGGGTAGGTCGGCTCTTCGTTCCTGAGCCGCGCGACCAGGACGTCCATCTGAATGCGCGCCTTGGCCTCGTCGACGCGCGGCAGGTCCTTGAAGGCTTCGCGCTCGTAGAGCGCCGGCGAGAGGACGTTTTGCAG
The DNA here is from genome assembly GCA_963772225.1 of uncultured delta proteobacterium. GTDB lineage: Bacteria > Myxococcota > Myxococcia > Myxococcales > UBA5297 > CAVYWD01. The sequence goes on from CAVYWD010000002.1 coordinate 1,700,548, forward strand.
GCCCCAGGCCGCCTCCTCCGGGTCCTTGGACTTGCGAATCAGCGAGATGACGTGGTCGATGAAGTCCTGAGCGACCAGCAGGCCTTCCACGATGTGCAGCCGCTGCTCGGCCTTGCGGAGCTCGAACCGGCTGCGCCGGGTGACGACGTCGCGCCGGTGCCCGATGAACCGCTCCAGCAGCTCCTTGAGATTCAGGACGCGCGGCTGGCCGCCGTCGATGGCCAGCATGATGACGCCGAAGGTGGTTTGCAGGTCCGTGTGGGCGAACAGGTTGTTCATCACCACCTGGCCCATGGCCGAGCGCGACACCTCGATGACCACCCGCATGCCCTGGCGGTCGGACTCGTCGCGCAAGCCCGAGATACCCTCCACCACCTTGTCGCGGTGCAGCTGCGCGATGTGCTCGATGAGCTTGGCCTTGTTGACCTGATACGGCAGCTCGCTGACGACGATGGTCTCGCGCTCGGTCTTGGGGTCGGTCTCGATCTCCGCCTTGGCGCGCACCTTGATGTGCCCGCGGCCGGTCGTGAACGCGTCGTAGATGCCTTGCCGGCCCTGGATGAACCCCGCGGTGGGGAAGTCGGGCCCGGGCATGAAGCGCATCAGCTCGGGGATGGTGGCCTTGGAGTTGTCGATGAGGTGGACGACCGCGTCGATGCACTCGCCCATGTTGTGCGGCGGGATCTTCGTCGCCATGCCGACCGCGATGCCCTCCGACCCGTTGACGAGCAGGTTGGGGAAGCGCGTGGGCAACACCAGCGGCTCGGTGAGCGAGTCGTCATAGTTGGGCCCTAGGTCGACCGTCTCCTTGTCGATGTCCGAGAGCATCTCCTCGGACAGCCGGGTGAGGCGGCTCTCGGTGTAGCGCATGGCCGCCGGCGGGTCGCCGTCGATGGAGCCGAAGTTGCCCTGCCCGTCGACGAGCAGGTAGCGCAGGGAGAAGTTCTGCGCCATGCGCACCAGCGTGTCGTAGACCGCGCTGTCGCCGTGCGGGTGGTACTTGCCGATGACGTCGCCGACGATGCGCGCCGACTTCTTGTACGGCTTGTTGTGGTGGTTCCCCAGCTCGTGCATCGCGTAGAGCACGCGGCGGTGCACCGGCTTCAGGCCGTCGCGCACGTCGGGGAGCGCGCGGCCGATGATGACGCTCATCGAGTAGTCGAGATACGACTTGCGCATCTCGTCTTCGATGGCCACCGGCAAAAGGTTCAACGCCGGAGGCCGGGCCCCACCACCTCCGCCCGCGGCGCCGTTGGGCGGAACGGCGCCGTCAGTCGGCGTCGCTGCGGGGGTCTTCGGGTCTTCGGTGTCGGGCATGAGCTCAGGTCCAGTTCGAGAAGCGGGCAGGCGCCGCGTGGGCCCTCTGCCCTCCAGCCGCGGCGCCCCTCTGGGAATCCAGCTTCCGGCCAACGCGCGGAAAGGGCGGATTATTGCCGAAAAAGGGCCTTAGGGGGTCGGAAAAATTGCCGATTTCCAAGGGGCAGGGCGCCCCGGAAACGGGCCCTCAAGCCGCGGCGCGACCATAGGCGGCGAGCGCCCGCTGGGCCACGGCCTTTTCGCGGGCGCCGGCCGCCTTTCCGGCGGGCTCGCTCGAGCCTCCCGAGCTCGCTGTTCCGCTCGAGGCGCTCGCCTGGGCGCTCCTCTGCTCGGCGATCTGCGACTGGGCCTGCGCCTCCATCTGCTGCGCCTGCGCCGCCACCGCGAGGTCTTGCGCCGACGGGTCCGCGGGGGCCAGCGCCGCGGCGCGTATCCGCTCGGCGCGCTGGAGGGTCTCCTCCGGGGTCCGCCCGCCCGACACTTGGATGGGCACCTCGCCGCCGATGGCGTACTCCTTTCCGTCCGGGCCCGTCTCGGTGGTGAACGACGCGGGGCCGGCCATGTCGCCACCCGCCGCCTGGTGCGCGGCCTCGTGCGCGCGAACGTCTCGGTCGCGCTGCTCGAGCTCGCGCACCACCTTCTCTTGGTCTTGCGTCAGTCCGTCCGCGCCGGTCTCGGCGTCGCTCGCGCCGTCGGCGGCCCCGGTGGGGTCTGCGCCGTCGCCCGCGTCCGCGGAGCCGGCGCCGGGCAGCCGGAGGTCGTCGACGGCGCGCTGAGCGGCGGGCGAGAGCGAGACGATCGCCGCAGGCGCCGCGGTCTCGGAGGAAGTCGCCGTCGAGCCGCCGGACCCCGACGCCTTCGAGTCGCCGCTCCCGGGCGTCTGCGGCTTGCGAACTGCGACCCACTTCCTCACGTGCATGACGCGGGAGGTCTTCTGGGCGCTGCGCGCGGAAGAGCTGGAGCTCGCGAGACGCATACGGAGCGTATTTTACGGGAGGCCCAGGCGCTCCGGCAGTGGGTGCAGCGGGCCTCGAGAGTCGTGAGGTACCCCGGCGAGCGCCGGCGCGAGACCCGGGTCAGGTGGGCGTGCCCACGCGCGAGTAGACCGGGTGCACGCCGATGAGCCAGTTCGCGGCCTGGTGTCGCTCCCGCGCGATGGAGTTGACGAGCGCGAGCTCGCTCTCGCCCGCTTCGAAGACGGCTTTGCCTCGCACCGCCAGGTCCCCGCTCACCAGCGGCACGCCTTGAAGGTCGAATCCGCCGAACCAGAGCTTGGCGGCGCAGGACTGCAGGTCGAGCGCGTCGGGCGAGTCGCGGAGCCGCCAATGGATGCCGGTGAGCTGCCGGCGCTGGGCGTCGACCTCCCCGGCGGGCCGCAGCTTCGGCGAGGCGAGCGCCGCGGGGAGCTCGCCTTCGCGAAGCCCCGAGTCGCGCGCCACGCGGTACGGGTGCTCCTGCTGGTCGTGCGGCGGGAGACCGCGAGCCCCGAGTGCCCAGAGAAGCACCTGCGCCCCCTCGGCGCGCCAGACGGCGTCGGTCGCCTCCTGCGCTTTCAGGGCGCCGATGGGCGTCTCCAGGGTCTTGAGCTCGGCGGGCTCGCACTCGCCGCTCACGCCCAGAGAGCCCAAACGCTCCAGGAGCTCGTTGCGAACCTTCTCGGCCTCGGCCGCGTTGGCCGACCCGGCGTCCTCTTCGAGCAGCCCGCGCACCGCGAGCGCGAGCAGCGAGAGCGCCCGCTTCGCGACGCGCTCGGGCGATGGGGCCGCGAGCCCGCCCTTCTCCGCCGAGAGCAGCGGCCGGCCGCCCCCGTCGTAGATCTCCTCTCCCAGGAGCCACAGCCCGTCGCCGGCCGAGGCGATCGCCCCCAAAAGCTTCAGCGCGCGGCCGTCCTCGCCGAAGTCGGGCTCGGCCGCGACGCCGAGGACCGACATCGTCTGCAGGGCGCGCATCACCAGCGCCTCGCCCCCGCCGCGGCTGCGCACGTAGCCGACAAAGCCCCCGAGGTGCTCGCCGACTTTCTCCATCGGCATTGGCTGCAGGCGCAGCTTCCGCTCCGAGCCCGGCCAGCTCACCGTCGCGGCATCGGCGTCGTCCGAGGCCTCTACGCGCGCCGCGGCGTCGAGCTGGGAGAGCTGCTCCTGGGTCGGGTGAAAGCGGATGGGGAGATAGAGCGCGCAACGGTCGGGCATCGGAAAGGCCTCGGGTAGAGCCCCACCGCCGATGGGGGGGGCGACGGAGCATGAAGCGTAGAACCATAAGGGGCGGTCCCCTCGGCCACAATCGGGACTCGGCACTGTGGGCCCGGTTTCTTGACCGACCCCTACGCCCCCAGTACGTTCACCGTAAGTTCGGTGCGACCTCGCGCATAAGGAGCAGTCTCCGCGCGAGGCCACCGCGGAAGGAGGCCAGAAGGCCTTGCCTGCTTGTCCCAAATGCGGCTCGCCGCTGGCGACCCCGCTCAATTGTCCCGCCTGCAAATCGACCTTCGGGCGCCCGCTGACCTTCAGCGATGAGAACCCGCTCCCGGCGCCGTCGAAGGCCCTGAGCCAGGAGCTGAGCCTCGACCGTCGAAACGGTCCGCGTCCGGCCGCGCCGGCGGCCCCGCCGCCCGCTCCAAAGCCCGACCCCCAGTGGATGGCGCCGCCGGGCGACTCGCCGCGGCCGAAGCCCGCGGCGCCCGCCGCCCCGCGAGTTGGGCCGCCTCCGCTTCCGCGCAAGCCTTCGGTCCCGGCGCCCGCACCTGCGCCTGTCGCTCCACAGGTCGCCCGGCCGCCCCCGCCCCCTGCGCCGGCCGTGCATCCAGTTGCAAAGCCGCCGGCGGCGCCTGTCGCTCATCCCATCGCCCAGCCCGCAGTCCATGCACCGGCGCCCATGCTTGCGCCGGCGGCTTGGCACGCTCCGACCCTGGGTGTTCTGCCCTCAGTCGCCTCGAAGCCCAGTGAGCCCACTGCCGCGGCGCCTCGCCCCCGCGCCGAGGCCCCGCGCGAAACCGGCGCGCGAGAGAGCGAAGGCGTCGAGGAGATCCACGCCGAGCCCGGCGGCGCCCTGGCGCAGCTCGGGGCCTGGCTCGTCGACGCCATCGTGCTCTGTGCGCTGTTCGCCCTTTACCTCTTCGCGGCGCAGGCCATCGCCGGAAGAATCCCGCCTTCGGATCAGACCGGGCTCGACTGGCTCGTCGACCGCGCCGTCGCATGGCGGGTCGTGCTGATGCTGGGTGCGGGCCTGTTGGCCGTGCTCTCCTTCGTCTACTCCTCGCTCTTCCACGCCTTGGGCGGCCGCACTCTGGGCAAGAGGCTCTTCGGGCTGACGCTGGTCGATTCGTCCGGCCAGCCCCCGCCCCTCGCGCGCTCGGCGATTCGCTCGCTGCTCGCCTTCGTGTCGGCGGGCCTGTTGCTCATGGGCTTCGTGCTCATGCTGTTCGACCGCAAGGGGCAGGCGCTCCACGACAAGCTCACCGGCACGTTCGTGGTTCGGCTGGCCGAGCACTAGTCGCTCTGGCTCGCGCACACTGGAGCGAAGGTCACCCTGCAAAGGCGCCGGCCCCGATTTTGGGCCGGCGCTTTCCATTTGTGCTGCGCCCCGCGTGCGCCGCGGCCCCAAAGCCGCTACCTACAGGAGACAGGAGCGAGCGATGCGCGAGCGAGAAATCCATTCGGTGGTGACCCCGACCCGGGCCAGCGACGGCGCCGGCGTGAACCTGAAGCGAAGCATCGCCACGGCCGCGCTGGACCACCTCGACCCATTCTTCCTCTTCGACCATTTCGGCTCCGAGGACCCCGGCGATTACCTCGCCGGCTTTCCCATGCATCCGCACCGGGGCATCGAGACCATCACCTACATGCTCGACGGCCGAGTCGAGCACCGGGACAGCATCGGAAACGAGGGCGTCATCGGCCCCGGTGACGTGCAATGGATGACCGCGGGCAGCGGCATTCTGCACGAGGAGATGCCGAAGGTGGGCCCTCTGCGGCTCGACGGATTCCAGATCTGGGTGAACCTGCCCGCGAAGCTCAAGATGACCCGGCCGCGCTACCAGGACGTGCCTGCCGGAAAGATCCCCGAGGTCGCGCGCTCGGACGGCGCGCGCGTTCGAATCGTCGCCGGCGAGGTGGACGGCAAGGCCGGCGCGGTGAAGGAGATCTTCGCGGGGCCGACCTACCTCGACGTGGCTTTGCCCGCGGGCGGCGCGTTCGAGCAGCCCGTCCCGCTGGGCCACACCGCCCTGCTCTACGTCTTTCGAGGCGAGGTGACGGTGGGCTCGGAGCGGAGCAAGCCGGTGCCCGCGATCAAGCTGGTCGTCCTCACGGACGGCGGCGTCGTTCGCGCCCGCGCCGGCGCGGCCCCGGCGCGCTTCCTCCTGCTTTCCGCGCAGCCGCTCGGGGAGCCAGCCGTTCGATGGGGCCCTTTCGTCATGAACACGCCCGAGCAGATTGAGCAGGCGCTGTTCGAGCTCAACGAAGGCACGTTCATCAAGTAGGCGGCTTTCAGCCTGCCCCTGCTCTTTCGCCGGTGCTCGGACGCCCGACCCAGCCGGGGCCGGCCAAGATTGCGCCGTCGGAACCAATCGGAACCCGCTGCATCAACCCATCGCGGCTTCGAGGTGGCGCTGGCGGCGCCCAACGCCGGAGACATGAAGATCTTTGCGCCGCGGACGTGAGGTGAGCCGGCGAAAGGCTCCCAAGGGGAACTCCATGCAGATCGGAATGGTGGGGCTCGGGCGCATGGGCGGAAGCATGGCGCGCCGGCTGGCGCGCGCCGGCCATGCCCCCATCGCGTGGGATTGCTCTCAGGAAGCGGTGGCGGCGGCTGCCGCGGGCGGCGCGGCCGGCGCGAGCTCGCTCGAGGACCTGGTCGCTCGGCTGAAGACCCCTCGGACCGTATGGGTCATGCTCCCGTCCGGCGCGCCCACGGAGGCGACCGTCGGGAGCCTGGGGGAGATGCTTTCGGCCGGCGACGCGGTCGTCGACGGCGGGAACAGCTACTTCAAAGACGACGTCCGGCGCGCGCACCAGCTCTCGGCGCGCGGGATCGACTACGTCGACGTCGGGACGAGCGGAGGCGTCTTTGGCCTGGAGCGCGGCTACTGCCTGATGATCGGCGGGCCGCGCCGCGCGGTGGACCGGCTCGAGCCCATCTTCCGCGCGCTCGCGCCCGGTCCCGCGGGCGTGGAGGCGACGCCCGGCCGCCCTCACGGCACGGCGGAGCAGGGCTTTCTTCACTGCGGCCCGGCGGGTTCGGGCCACTTCGTCAAGATGGTTCACAACGGCATCGAGTACGGCCTGATGCAGGCCTACGCCGAGGGCTTCGACATCCTGCGCAACGCCTCCGGCCCCGGGCGCCCGGAGGGCGAGCGGTTCGACCTGGACCTGGGCGCGGTGGCGGAGCTCTGGAGGCGCGGCAGCGTCGTGTCCTCCTGGCTCCTGGACCTCGCCGCGCGCGCCCTGGCGCAGGACCCGAAGCTCGAGAGCTTCACCGGCCGCGTCGAGGACTCGGGCGAAGGCCGCTGGACGGTGCAGGCGGCGGTGGAGGAGGCGGTGCCGGCCGACGTCCTCACCGCGGCGCTCTACGCGCGCTTCCGTTCGCGGCAGGACCACACGTTCGGAGAGAAGCTCCTCTCCGCCCTGCGCCGGCAATTCGGCGGGCACGGCGAGGCGCCTGCCCCCGCGAAGGAGCGCTAAGCCATGGCGGACGCGAGCTCTCCCGCGATGGAGCGGCCGGGCGACCCCTGCGCGCTCGTCATCTTCGGCGCCACCGGCGACTTGAATAAGCGCAAGCTGTTGCCCTCGCTTTACAACCTGCGCGCCAATCACCTGCTCCCGCACAACTTCGCCATGGTGGGCATGGCGCGGCGCGCCTGCGACGACGAGGCGTTTCGCGACCTGATGACCGAGGACATCCAGAAATACGCCACCGGCCCGGTCGACCCCGCGCTCTGGGGCGATTTCCGGATGCGGCTGCACTGCGTCGCCGGCGACCTCGAGAATTTGGCGACCTATCGGCAGCTCGGAGAGCGCCTGGCGGAGCTCGACCGCGAGCACCAGACCGGCGGGAACGTCCTCTTTTACTTGGCGACGCCGCCCGACGCCTTCGGCCCCATCGTTCAGCGCCTCGGCGAAGCGGGCCTGGTCCGCGAGGAAGACGCGCATTGGCGAAGGGTCGTGGTGGAGAAACCCTTCGGCCGCGACCTGGACACGGCGCGCGCCCTCAATGAGCGGCTCACCTCGGTCCTCAAGGAGCGGCAGATATTCCGAATCGACCATTACCTGGGCAAGGAGACCGTCCAGAACATCCTGGTGTTTCGCTTCGCGAACGGCATCTTCGAGCCCATCTGGAATCGGCGCTACATCGACAGCGTGCAAATCACGGTCGCCGAGGACCTGGGGGTCGAGGGGCGCGGCGCATACTACGAGCAGTCGGGCGTCTTGCGGGACATCATCCAGAATCACATCTTCCAGATCTTGACGCTCATGGCCATGGAGCCGCCCTCGTCGCTCGACCCCGAGGCGGTTCGCAATGAAAAGGTGAAGGTGCTCGACGCCATCCGGCCCATGCTCCCCGAGGAGATCCTCACTTGCACGGTGCGCGGCCAATACGGCGAGGGCTTCGTCGACGGCAAGAAGGTGCCGGGTTATCGCCAGGAGCCCAACGTTTCGCCCCATTCCAAGACCGACACCTACGCCGCCCTGAAGCTCCTGGTCGACAATTGGCGATGGGAGGGCGTGCCTTTCTACGTCCGCTCCGGGAAGAGGCTTTTGCGCCGCGAGACGCTGGTATCCATTCAATTCAAGAGCCCCCCGCTCATGCTCTTCCGCGGCGCGGGCGTCGAGAGCATCGACCCGAATCGGCTGGAGCTGCGCATTCAGCCCAACGAGGGCATCGCCCTTCAAATGAAAGCGAAGATCCCCGGGCAATCGATTCGGCTCGCCAACGTGAACCTCGACTTCTCCTACGCCGACTTCGGCCCCTCGGTCCCCGCCACCGGCTACGAGCGGCTGCTCCACGACTGCATGGTCGGCGACTCCACCCTCTTCCACCGTTGGGACACGGTGGAGTCCGCCTGGCGCATCGCGACGCCGGTGCTCGACCTCTGGGCGAGCCTGCCCGCGCGGGACTTTCCCAACTACGCCGCGGGGAGCTTTGGCCCTGCATCGGCCGACGAGCTTTTGCGCAAGGACGGGCGAAAGTGGGTGAACTCCCAATGAGCGGCGGCGCTCAGGTGCGCGTCGCGCCCGACGAGATCGCGCTGGCGCGCCTGGCGGCCGACGAGGTGGTCTCCCGCGCCTCGGATGCCACCCGCGAGCGCGGGCGCTTTGTGTGGGCGCTCTCCGGCGGCTCGACGCCCCGGCGCCTCTATGCGCTGCTCGCCGAATCCGCGAGAGCCCTGGCGCGGCCGGATGCCTTGGAGCTCGACGCACGTCTTCTTCGGCGACGAGCGCATGGTGCCGCCCGACCACCCCGATTCCAATTTTCGGATGGCCGCCGAGGCCATCCTGTCGCACGCGCCCATCCCCACCGAGCAGGTGCACCGGATCCGCGGCGAGCTCGGCGACGCGGGGGCGGCGGCGTCGGAATACGAGGGAGCGCTGCGCGCCTTCTTCGCGCCGGGGCTCGCCGCCTCCGTGAGCCGGCCCGCGCAGGCGCCGCGTCGAGGCGCTTTGAGCCTCGGGTTCGACCTCGTCCTGCTCGGGCTCGGCGCGGACGGGCACACCGCTTCGCTCTTTCCGGGGAGCCCGGTCCTCCTGGAGCAGCAGCGCTGGGTCGCGGCCGCTTGGTCCGAGCGGCTCCAGGCGCACCGGGTGACGCTCACGCTGCCCGCGAATCAACTCCGCCGAGACCGTCGCCTTCCTGGTCGCCGGCGCCGAAAAGGCGCCGCGGGTGGCCGAGGCGCTCGAGCCGCGGGGGACAATCCCGGCGGCGAGGGTGCGGCCCACCTCCGGCGCGCTCCTGTGGCTGCTGGACGCGGCGGCGGCTTCGCGGCTTCCCGCGAGCGCAGCGCCTGGCTGAGCGAACAGGCGGCTCGCTCGCATGCCGGCAATCGGCTTCACCGAGCAGGGGCGGCGAGCAGAGGTTCGACCCGCTCGCCGCGCCCGCTGCGAATCAGCTGATCGACTTCGCCGCCGCGAGCGCCGCGTCGTAATTGGGCTCGTGCGTCGCGTCCTTCACGTACTCGACGTGGCGAACGGTGTCGTTTCGGTCGACCACGAAGACGGCCCGGGCGAAGAGGCCGATGCCGGGCACGAGCACGCCCCACGCCGGGCCGAAGGTGCGGGACTTGAAGTCGGAGAGCGTCTGGACCTTGTCGATGCCGGCGGCGCCGCACCACCGCTTTTGCGCGAAGGGCAGGTCCATTGACACGACCAGGACTTTCACGCCGGGAATCTTCGCGGCCTCTTGGTTGAAGCGCCGGGTCTCCAGGTCGCAAACCGCGGTGTCCAGCGACGGGACGGTCAGGACGATGCGGGGCTTGCCCGCCCAGTCCTTCCCGGTGACCGCGCCGAGGTCGTTGGCGGCCACGGTGAATTCGGTCGGCGCCTTGTCGCCCACCTTCAGCTCCGGCCCCTCGACGTCGACCGGGTTGCCCTTCCAGAGAATTCCACCTTTGCGGATCTGTGCCATCGTCGGTTGTCTCCTTGGCCCTCGAGGCCATGTGTGTATTTTGTGAAGCTTTTCGAATCCCCCTTGGAGCCGACCTTAGATGCCGGGACGTCGAGAAAGGTCGCGGCGGAAAGAGGTTGGGGTCAGCGCCTGAACAGGCGCTTCAGTCCCCCCAAGAGACCCGGCTCGGGGCTCACCGGCGGCAGCGGCGCCGCAGCCAGGAGCGCCGCGCGGATGTCCGGCGGCGCGTCGACGGTCGCGAAGGCGCTGGCAGCCGCGGAGCCGTTGGGCGCTCGGGCGGAGAGGGTCAAGACGCCCTCGTCCGACAGGGAGAAGACCACAGCCAGGTCGCCCTCTTCGGGCGCGTCGAGGGTAAGCGCGCCGAGGTACTCGTTCTCCTCGGCGAGCGGCGCGTCGCCCTGGTAGACGGCGAGCTTCACCGGGGCGCCGGGAGGCCAGGCCACCGCGTAGCTCTTCTCCACCGGAAGCCGAGTGTTGCGCTCCAGCACGCGCGCGAAGCGGCCGCCCTGCAGCCCGATGCCGATGGGCGACGAGAGCACGTCGGTCAGGTGGAACGAGAACAGGCCGTTGCCCTCCTCCCGCAAAGCCTGGCCGAGCAGCGCGGCGCCGGCCGCGACCGCGTCGGTCGAGCTCAGGTCCGCCTGGACCGGCTTGCCCAGGGTGGCCTCGAGCGAGCGCCGGACCAGCGGCGACAGGCTCTGGCCGCCCACCGCCAGCACCTCGTCGATGCCCTGCGGCGCCAGGTTGCGCGCGCCCAGCACCGCGCGGCAGATGCTCAGAGTCCTCTCGACCAGGTCGCCGACGAGCGCCTCGAGGTCCGCTCGGTCGAGCCAGAGGTCCAGGTCGACGGGGCTCTGGCCGCGCGTGGCGGCCCACGGGATGAGCACCCGGGTCTTCTCCTCGGCGGAGAGGGCAACCTTGGCGCTCTCGGCGGCGCCGAGAATGCGCTGCCGCGCGAGCGGGTCGACTGCCGCGACCCCCTTCTCCTCCAGGAAGCGCCGCTCCAGCGCCTTGGCGATGCGCTCGTCGAAGTCCAGGCCGCCCAGGAAGCTGTCGCCGCCCGTGGCGAGCACGTCGAAGTCGTCGCCCGTCGCCTCCAGGAGCGAGGCGTCGAAGGTGCCGCCGCCCAGGTCGTAGACGAACAGGCGCTTGCGCGCGAGCAATCGCCCGCGCCCGAAGGCGATGGCCACCGCCAGCGGCTCGGAGAGGACGCGCTCTACCGTGAAGCCCGCCATCTCCGCCGCGAGGCGCGCCGCCCGGCGCTGGCGGTCGTTGAAATAGGCCGGGACGCCGAGGACGGCCCTGGAGGCGGGTTGGCCGAGCGCCTCGGAGGCGCGGGCACGCACCTCCACGAGCAGGTGCGAGATGATCTTTTGAGGTGAAACGGAATCGCCCCGGAGGCGGACCGCCGCGTCACCGCTGTCGTCGGCGGCCACGAAATAGGGAAGGCGCGCGGCCATCTCCAGCGCCCGGGGCGAGCTGGCTCGCCGGCCGAGCAGGCGCTTGGCGCCAAAGACGGCGTTCGGCGGGTCGACCAGGACTTGCGCCTTGGCTCGAGAGCCGACGAGGAGCCGCCCGCGCTCGTCGAGCGCCACTACCGACGGCAGCGCCGTCGACCGGCCCTCGAGCTCCAGGAGCCGGACGACCCCGCCGTCGAAGACCGCCGCGCGGCAATTCGTGGCGCCCAGGTCGATGCCCAGGACGGGCCCGGAGCGGGCCGGCGGCGCCCGGGCCGCAGAGGACAATGGCGCCTGCGGGGCAGGCGGCTGGGACGGCAGCTGGGCGCTCGCGTGCCCTTTGGCCAGCTCGACCGCCCAATCCACGACCAAGCGGCTCTTCGCGTCCAGGTCGAGGAAGCGCAAGGTCATGCCCGAGCGACCGCCCTGAGCCGGGAAGCGAGCCTCGATGACCACACCCCGCCCGCCGAGCACCGTCTCTCCACGGGCGAGCACGACCTCGAAGTCGATGATCGTCCCCACCGGCTTGGGCGTCTTGGTCGAGACGAAGACGCCGCCTCGGGCGAGGCTCGAGGAGAACTGAGCCAAAAACTCGTCCTCGGACGAGAACGAGAGCCTGAGGCGCAGGGGAACGGGCGGGGTTTCGCTCATCGCGCGGGCCTCGATCGACAGAGGCGCCAATCCTGCCCGGCCGAGGGAGGGGTGTTCTCAGCCGGTCGCCTACTCATACACCGGGCTGTAGTTCCGGGCCATTGCTCCCCGGGCCCCGAGCCGAACGAGCGCAAGGGCGGGCGTCAGTGGCGGATGGCGCGGAAGCGGCCGGGCACGGGCCGCGCGGCGTGCCCGCTGCGGACGAGGCGGTTGAGGGTGGTGCGAGCGCTGGGGACCGAGCAGCCCAGGCGCCGGGCAATCTCCTCGGCCTGGAACTCGCGCTCGGGGTCCTCGAGGAGCGCCGCGAGCGCCTGGGCTCCCGCGCTGGGCGGGCGGGCGGCGGCCTTCGACGACCCCGCCAAGATCAAGCGCGAGCCGAGCAGCGACATCAGCGGCGAAGTCCCCTCGAGCATAGAGCGCAGGTCGCCCCCGAGAGGCCGTCCGGGCTTCGCGCGCTCGATCAGGGCCCGGATGGCCGCGGTGGCCCGCTCCAGCGTCTTCGCAGCCGAGGACAGCACCGTCAGATACGGGTTCTCGGCCTCGAGCGAATCCTTGAGCTCCGGGACCAGCGCCTCCAGCTCCCGCGCCAGCCTTTCGACCCGGACGGAGAGGGTCAGCTGACGCTTCCATCGAGGATTCTTCACCATGGCGTCCTGGGGTGGCACGACCTCGCCGGCAACGACCGCCTCGGGGCCCGCATGCCGTTGAGAATCATAACACGTCGTTATGGCCGGGATCGATTGCAACCTATTTGCACAACCGAAATAGGGAACTTGAACGCGCGCGCCGAGCTCGCCCGCCCCCTCCCCGCAATGCGGGGAGGGGGTTGGGGGTGAGGCGCGACCCGGGTCACCGCGAGCATCGCGCGGTGCGTCAGGCCCTTGAATCCGGTGCTGGTCAAGCGAAGTTCCCGTGAGAATTGTGCGCTTGAGGTGAAGAAGTTGTGACCCTATCATCGCGCCGCCAAGCGTTCAGGCTGGAACCCGCGATGACCCCAGACCCCGGCAGAAGCCCGAGCACCGACTTCGCCCCCTTCAACCCGGAGCTCTCGCGACCGCAGTGCCTCAGCCTGGCCGAGTGCAGGTGGGTGAGCAGCGGGCCTTTCATGGCGATGGCCGCCGCGGTCGCCGCCTTCTCGGTCACGTTGGCATTCATCGGGTTCAGCCCTTGGCGCGCCGCAGTGCCGATGGCGGTCGCCGCAGCTGCCGGCGGATTCATCGTCTCCGGATGGCGCCGCAGGTCGGCGGCTCCCTGGTTGGAGCCCGCCGCCGTCGTGAGCCTGGGCCTCGGCATCATCAGCACCGGAGGCGTGCACAGCCCGATGGTGGCGCTGTCGCTCGGGGTTCCCGGGTCGGTGGTGCTGCGAGGGCTGTCGCGCTCGTTCAAGGCCGACGTCATCATCCTCACTCTTTCGATGGTCGTCGCGGCCGCGGCGGGGCCGCACCTCGGGCCGCTGGTGCCGGACCCCTGGAATAGCATTTACCTGGTTCTCTTCTTCGTATCCGGGCTGGCCCTGGCCGTGAGCTTCGTCGTGTCCAGCTCGCGGGCGCTCGACGCCAGCTCGCGCGAGCTCTCGTGGGCGCGCAACAACGCCGCTGAGCAAGTCAAGGCGCGAGCACAGGAGCTGGAATTGGTCAGCTCGCAGCTCTCTCACGAGCTGAAGAACCCGCTGGCCGCCATCAAAGGGCTCGTGCAGGTGACGCTGCGAGCCAGCGCCGAGAGCGGAACTCAAGAGCGGCTCCAGGTGGTCGAAGCGGAGATCGACCGCATGGTCGGTATCCTGCAGGACTACCTGAGCTTCGCGCGACCGTTGTCGACCCCCAGCCTGATGGGTCGGGACCTCGCCTTGGTCGTGGACGACGTGCTGGCGGTGATGGAGGCGCGGGCCCGCTCCGCGAGGGTGAAGCTCGTCCGAGCCGGCAAGGCGCGAGCCATGGTCGACGAGCGTCGGATTCGGGAGGCACTGGTCAATCTGGTCGGCAATGCCATCGAGGCTTCGTCCGCCGGCCAAACGGTCCGCGTCAACCTTTCGGAGGGCGACGGGCGCGCGCGAGTCGTGGTCGAGGACCGCGGGCACGGGATGCCCGCCGAGGTTCTGGGCAAACTGGGCACGCCGTTCTTCACCACGCGCGAGCACGGAAACGGCTTGGGGGTGATGGTGGCGCGGGGGGTCTTCAAGCTTCACGGAGGCGCGCTCGAATTCCACAGCGAGCCAGGCAAAGGAACCACGGCCGTCGGAACGCTGCTGGCCGAGAGCGCTAGCAAAGGCTTGGAATGCGCGCTGCCCCGGGCTGACGAGCGCGAGCGCCGCACAGAGCGAGCTCGCGCCTTCTAACCCGGCCAAGCCGGAGCCCAAGAGGGTCTTTGCCGGCCTGCACCAGAGCTCGCGCCGAAGGGACCGAGGACTACGGCCGGACGGTGAGCACGAACCCGCCGTAATCCGCTTCGCTCGGGCTCATCGTCTGGTCCCCGTCGCTCATGAGGCCAATACCGAGCAGGGCGGGGGGCTGCGCCTTCGGGTCGCCCTTCTCGAAGTGCTTGCGGTACTCGGCGTCAGGGTCGACCTCGACGGTGCGCCACTCGTTCAACGGCCCGCCCGTCTCGACGATGACCGTGTCTTGGGCTCGGATCAGGTTTCGGGTGGAGTCGCAAACCTGGCCTTTGGGTCCCACTGAGCTCCAGACGTACTTCACGACGTACCACTTGAGCCCGCGCCTCCACGTCAGGTACACGACCGCCGCGGAATCGCCGCGGCCCGCGGCGCACTCGTTGCCTTCCTTGGGCAGAGCGAGGGCGCGCCATTTCCAGCGGAGCTTGGCGACGGAGTGCCGTCGCTCCTCCGGGATGGAGAAGCCGACGACCGCAGTCTTCTCCGGCGGCTTGTACGCGGCGTGGACATACGCGCCCGCCGGATCGTCCACGACACTGTAGTAATTCACCGGCCCCGACTCGCGCTCGACGACCCGAAAGCTGTGCGGGTCGAGGGGCATCTCGGCGCCAGCCCCCAAATCCGAGGCCGTCTCCGAGAACGCCGAGGCGGGGGCGACGAGGAGCGCGGCAGCGACGAGAGTCCAGACCGCCGACGAGATGAGGGTTCGTGGGTACATGGGGTGAGGAAGGCGAGTCGGGCGCGCAGATTACCACGCGCTGACGCAAGGTTTACAAAGCCCGCTTTCGAGCGCCGAACCGGCCCTGCGGGCTTCCCGCCACGGGGCAGGTCGTCAGTCCGGCTGGAGCGACTCCGCCGGCGTCGCGGCCGTGCGCCGCCGGGCGTCGAGCACGAACCGGATGTCCGCGAGCCCCACCAGGAGAAGAGGGACTACCTGCATGCCGTGGTAGAGCAGCGCGAAGGCGAGCGCCTGGGGGCGCGGCACGTGGAGCAGCTCGAGCGCCGCCATCGCGCCGAGCTCCAGCGCGCCCACCTGGGCCGGCGTCGACGGCACCGCGATGGCGAGGTTCAACGTGAGCAGGATGAGCAACCCGGCCGCGAACGGCAGGTGTACGCCGATCGCCCAAAGGACGAGCTGGACCTCCAGGAGGTCGGCGACCCAGGAGGCGAGGAGCACGGCGAGCGAGCCCGCAAAGCCGACGGGGCGGCGCAAGACCTCCATTCCGGCGATGAAGCGCTGGAATGCGCCCGTGGGCCGAACCCGCCCCACGGCGATCCACAGGGCCACGAGGAGAGCCACGGCGAACGCGCACAACCCGCCGATGGTGAGGGTCACCGACCTGGGAAGCTCGGGCATGAGCCATGGCAAGGGCGCGACGATGATGAGCATCGACACACCGTCGAGCACCTTCTCCGCCGCCGCGACCGCGAAGGAGTCGGTCGCGGGCACGGCGTCGCGGTTCTTGAGCAGCCAGACGCGCAGGAGCTCCCCGGCGCGGGCGGGCGTCACCGCGGAGGCGGCGAAGGCCGCGACCGTATAGCGGAACAGCCGCAGCGTCGGGACCCGGTAGCGCGGCGCGAGCATGATGCGCCAGCACGCCGCCTTGCAGAAGAGGTTGGCGAAGGCCAAGAGCGCCACCAGCCCAAGCGGCCAAATGCGGGCGGATGCGATGGCCGCGCGCAGTGCGCCCCAGTCCATCCGGCGGACGAACATGCCAAGGCCCAGCGCGATGAGGAGGATGGCGAACCACCGCGCGGCCAGCCCGATGCTCGCGTTGCTTGATGGTCTTTTCACGCGTGCACAGTGCCTCTTGTCCGGTGCCGTTTTCCAGTCCGCCTTGGCGCGCCTTGGCGCCGCTGGAGGCGAGCTTCGGAGCCTCCTTCGAGCGGAAGGAGACCCGCTGAGCAAAAGGGCCGAACCTACTGCGTTCCGGTCGGGCTGGCCGATTCGGGCGCGTCGACCGACGCCGGCTCGACCTCGTCGAGGCGCTCGCCGGGGTCGACGGCGACGCCCAGGGCGGCGAGGTACTCCTGCCGCACTCGGCGCGCGATGACGGCCCAGTCGTACTGCCGCGCGTGGGCGAGGTTGGCCTCTCCCATGTGCCGGCGCTTCGCCGGCGCGAGCTTCGCGAAGTCGGCGATGGCGCCCGCGAGGGCCGGCGCGTCGCGCGGCGGAACCCGACGCGAGCCCAAGGTCGTCGCCACCTGGCGATAGCCCTCGATGTCCGAGCAGATCACCGGCTTGGCGGAGGACATGGCCTCGAGCAGGATGATGCCGAACGACTCCTGGCCCGTGGACGGAGCGACCAGCGCGTCGCACGCCTGGTATTGCTCGATCAACCGCTCGAGCGAGAGCTCGCCGTGATAGGTGAGCCCCGGCAGCTGGGGCGGCGCCTCGGCGTTTCCCAGCTCGCCCACGACGTCGAGGGTGACGTCGACGCCTTTTGCCTTGAGCCGGGCATAGGCGTCGAAGAGGTAGCGAACGCCCTTGCGCGTGTCGCCCAGGCGCCCCACGAAGAGCAGCTTCACCGGGCCGTCGTCGTTGACCTTGACCGAGGTCGCGGGGCGGAACAGCTCGGTGGGGACACCGTTGGGAATGACGGTGATGGGCCGCTTCCAAGCAACCGCGGCATAGCGCGCCGCCGGCTCCGAGACCGCGATGGCTCGCTGGAACCAGGGCTCCAGCGTCGCCCCCCACACGCGCCGCGAGGCGTTCCTGAACGCCGACTCATTTTCGGCGAAGGCGTGGAAGGTGGCGACGTGGGGGACGTCGCGCACGAACCACGTGGCCCAGTACGAAAGCGACGGGCTGAGCGGCTCGTGGACGTGGATCACGTCGAACGAGTGCTCCCGAAAGAAGCGCCTCGTCAGGTAGGGGCTGCAGAAGATGCCCAGAAAGTTGTCGGAGCCGTTGGACGGGACGTTGACCACGCCGCGCATGCCGACCGCGCCTGGAATGTCGAGGTTCGGCGACGACGAAGGGCCGAGGATGGTGACCTCGTCTCCCTGCTTGCGCAGCGCCGCCGCGAGGTGCAGCGCGTGCTGCTTCACTCCTCCCCCGCGGGGCGCAAGGTCATAGGTTACGAGGAGGCAAATGCGCAGGCGGGAGCTCCTCATCCATTTCTCTCGATCTCCGAGCCTTATCGCCGGGGCCCGCACCCAGTGTCAAGGCGCCGAACGAGTGGCCGGCTCCTTGGCTTTCTGGGCGAGCGCTCGCTGAATCATCGCCGGCAACAGTGGTCCCCAGGACATGGCGCCGCCAGTGTTGGCGACGCCGGGCTTGGGGGTGCTATGACGCCGTCATGCTGAACCCGACGCTGGCGCTCGGCCTGCTCCTTTGGGCCGGAGCCGCTCCCGAAACGCAGAAGGTTGACCTGCGCGACGTCCTGGAAAAAGCGCGACATCAACCGTCGGTGGAGTCTGCACGCGCCGCTGCGCGCGAGGCGCACGCCCGCGCGCTGGAGGTGAGCCGGAGCTGGCTCCCGTCCATCGAGGTCACGGTGGTGGGCGGGCCGAGCCAGCAGATGCGCTGCCTCCCGTCGGCGGAGCAATGCATCACCACCGAGCCGCACGAGACGGGCATCGGCTTCGCAGGCATCTTCGGCCGCGTCGATGGCAAGCTGACCATGCCGGTCTACACCTTCGGCAAGCTCACCTCTGGCACGCGCGCCGCCGAGGCGGGCGCCAAGGCTGGCGACGCCCTCGCCGAACAATCGGAGCAAGGCGCCGCCGTCGACGCCGCCAAGGCCTACTTCGCGGTCAAGCTCGGCCGAGAGCTCGTCGCCATGCTCGACGAGGGCCGCGGCTACCTCCAGGACGAGCTCGCGCGCGAGGACGAGGCGCTCGCCAAAGGAAGCGGCGAGGTGACCGAGTCCGACCACCGCCGCGTCCTCGTATTGCGCGCCGAGGTCGATGCCCGGCGCTCGGAGGCGAGGAAGGTCGAGGAGACCGGGCTCGCCGGACTTCACTACCTGTGGGGCTCGCCGCGGGTGGACGTGGACGACGCGCCGCTCGCGCAGGTCGCGTTCGAGCTGCCGGCGCGCGAACAGGCCCGCGCCCTCGCCTCTCGTCGCCCCGAGCAGCGCGCGGCGGCGTCCGGCCTCGCCGCCGCGCAGAGCCTGGTGGACCTGGAGAAGGCGCGCTTTTGGCCGGACTTCGTGGTCGTCGGGGCCGGCACGCTGGCGCGCTCGACCTCGGTCGAGCACCCGAGCAACGCCTTCCTCTCGGACCCCTACAACGCGACTTCGGGGGCGCTGGGGCTCGCGCTGCGGTGGGCGCCGGAGCTCGGCACCCGGGCCCCCAAGATCGAGCAAGCCGAGGCGCGAGAGGCCAAGGCCCGGGCGGACGCCGATATGGCGAGCGAGGGCCTGGCGGCCGAGGCGGAGCGGGCCTGGGCGGAGGCGCGCGACGCGAGCGACCGCATGAAAGCCGCCCGGGAGGGGCAGCGCCACGCCAGGGCCTGGCTCGCCAGCGTGCTCCAGTCGGAGGCCGCCGGGCTGGTCGAGGCCAAGGATTTGGCCGATGCGCTGTTGCAGTACTTCCTGGTGAGGGCTCGCCTCGACCAAGCCGTGTTCGATTGGAACGTCGGCGTGATGGCTTTCCAGCGCGCCGTGGGGCAGCATCCCCAGGCGCTGCGCTTCGTGGAAGAAGAATGAGAATGCTAGGCCTTCCCCGCCTCTTCAGCTTCCTGGGCTCCGGCGCGGCCGCCCTCTGCGGCGCGCTGCTCTTTCTCGGGAGCGCGCGCGCCGCGGCCCCGGCCCGAAGCGCGACCGACTCTATCCGCGCCGCCAACGATCGGCTCCGCGAGCTCCTCGGCCAGGAGACGCAGGCCCCCGCCCAGAAGCAGCGAATCGAAGGGCAGATCATGCGCGAGGTGCGCGAGCTCTTGGACATCGACTTCTTGACCCAGCGAGCCCTCGTCGACCACTGGGACAAGATGACGCCGAAGCAGCGCTCCGAAATCCAGGGGGCCCTGCGCGCCATCGTGGAGAAGAACTACCTCTCCGAGTTGCGAGGAAACCTCGACTACAAGATGGACTACGCCGACGAGGAGGCGAAGGGGGCCGACGTGCTCGTGCGTACCGTCATCCACGCCCACAAGAACGGGCGCCCCTCGAAGCTCTCGGTGGACTACGAGCTGAAGCCCGACGGCGAGCGCTGGCGGGTCTTCGACGTCATCACCGAAGAGGTGAGCATCCTCCAGAACTACCGCGCGCAATTCAACCGCATCATCGCCAAAGAAGGCGTGGACGGGCTGATCGCGCGAATGAAATCCAAGGTGCCCAAAGGCGCCGAATAGCCCGGGAGTCTTGAGAATCGTGCCTGAATCGCCTCTCCCGCCCGTCTCTTCGCACGCCCTTCAATATGCCGCTTGGATCGACCGCCACCGGGCGCGCCTTCTGGCCGCCTCGCTGGCGGTGGCCGCGGCCTCGACTTTCGCGGCCTCCAGGCTGCCGGTCTATTCGGACTTCTCGTACCTCTTGCCGCCCGACACGCAATCGGTGAAAGACCTTCGCGCCCTGGAGAAGCGGGCGCGCGGGGTCCTCGGCACGCTCATGGTCGCGGTCAGGAGCGACGCGCCCGAGCGGCGGGAGGCCGTCGCGCAGGCGTTGCGCGACCGGCTCACGGCCCTGGGGCCTGGGCGAGTCTCGAGCATCAGCTTCGACCGGCGGACCGAGCGCCGCTACTTCTGGGAGAACCGCTGGCTCTTTGCCTCGCTCGCCGATCTGGAGGCCGCTCGAGACGGGCTCCAGCGCGAGCTCGACAAAGCCAAGCTCGAGCAGAACCCACTGTGGGTCAACTTCGAGGAGGAACCTACCAAGGCGAGCGACCGGACCCCGGCGGGCCCGGACGAGCTCCGGCGCAAGCTGAAGGAGGCCGAAGCGCTGGCGGCCGACCCCGGCGAGCTCGTCTCCAAGAATGGGCGCCTTCAGCTCCTCATTCTGCACACGCCCTTCTCGGCGGGAGACATCGAGCAATCCGGGCGCCTGTTGCAGGAGGTCAGGGCGGTGGTGGCCCAAGTGAGCGCCGAGTCGCCCGGCGTGGAGATCGGCCTCGCCGGCGACGTGGCCGTCTCCAAAGCGGAGCACAAGGCCATCTTGAGCGGCATGCTGCTCTCCACGCTGCTCACGGTGCTGCTGTGCCTCGGCGCGCTGCTGCTCTATTACCGCTCGGCGGTGGGCGTCGCGGCGCAGCTCTGGTCGCTGGCGGTGGGCACGCTCGCGACCTTCGCCTTCACCCTTGCGACCATCGGCCACCTGAACATCGCCACCGCGTTTCTCTCGTCCATCGTCATCGGCAACGGCATCAACTTCGGCATCATCCTTTTGGCGCGGCACCTGGAGGAGCGCCGGGGCGGGCGCGGCGCGCTCGAGGCGCTGGCGGCCGCGATCTCGGGCACATTCACCGGGACGCTGGCGGCGGCGCTGACCGCGTCGGTGGCCTACGCCTCGCTGGTCATCACCGACTTCCGCGGCTTCCGGCACTTCGGGATCATCGGCGGCGCCGGAATGATCTTCTGCTGGATCAGCGCCTACACCATTCTTCCGGCCGGCCTCGCCATCGCCGAGCGCCGGGGCTGGCTCAAAGCGCGGCGCGAGCCCAGCCTGGGCCGTTGGCTCGAGTGGGCTTTGCCCAAGCGGCTCGACGTGGTCGCCGGCGTGGGCCTGCTCGTGACCGCCGCCGCAGGCCTCCAGACCTGGCGCTACCTCGCGCACGATCCTTACGAGGCGAACTTCAAGAACCTGCGCTCCGACTCCGAGGAGATCCAGGAAGAGCGCCATTGGATGGGCATCATCGACGACGCCTTCGGCCAGGGCATCTCGGGCGGGTTCGCCATCGCCGTGCCGCGCCGCGAAGACACCGCGCCGCTCTTGCGCAAGCTGCGCGCGGCGGACGAGGGCAAGGCGGAGAAGGAAAAGCTCTTCTCGCGGGTCAACTCCTTCGACGACCTCCTGCCGTCCCAGCAAGAGCAGAAGCTCGAGGTCCTGGCGCAGATCCGGCACCTGCTCGACGACTCGACGCTCGCGAACCTCTCCGACGCCGACCGCGCCGAGGCGCTGCGGCTGAAGCCGCCCCAAGGCCTGAAGCCACTGCGCGACGACGATGTGCCGGAGGTGCTCGCCTTGCCCTTCATGGAGAATGACGGCTCGCGCGGCAAGATGATCCTCGCCATGTCCGGTTGGGGCTACGAGATCTGGAACGCGCACGACCTCGTCCGCTTCTCGCAGAAGGTGCGCTCGCTCGACC
Source organism: uncultured delta proteobacterium (assembly GCA_963772225.1). Classification (GTDB taxonomy): domain Bacteria; phylum Myxococcota; class Myxococcia; order Myxococcales; family UBA5297; genus CAVYWD01. Next base: position 1,722,226 of record CAVYWD010000002.1, read on the forward strand.
CCGGCAAGGACACGCTGCTGGGCGGGGCCGCCTTCATCTTCGCCGACATCCTGGCGCTGCTCGAGCGCGACGGCTGGCGCACCACCCTGGCTTCTTTGCTAGGGGCGATCCTCGTGGTGGCCGCGGTGATGGGCTTTCGCCGGCACGGCCTGGTGACGCTCTTGTGCGGAATGACGGGTACGTTCCTCATGCTGACCATCGCCTCGCTCGTGGGGCTCAAGGTCAACTTCCTCGACTTCGTGGCCTTGCCCATCACCATCGGAATCGGCATCGACTACGCGGTGAACATCTGCGCGCGCGAGCGCCAGGAGGGCCCCGGCAGCGGGCGGCGCGTCTTGGCCACCACCGGCGGAGCGGTCTTTCTCTGCTCGTATACGACCATCGTCGGCTACGGCTCGCTCCTGATGAGCGTGAACAAGGGAATACGGTCGTTCGGGTCCGCGGCCATCCTGGGCGAGCTGACGTGCCTGGTGACCGCCTTGCTCCTCGCCCCTGCGCTGCTCACGGTGTTCAGCCCCAAGAAAACCTCCGCGACCGCCGCACAGTAAGGCCCTCGGCTACTTCACCATCCCGTATTTCTTGAGGCGGTCGATGAGCGCGGTGCGGCTGACGCCCAGCCGCCGGGCGGCCTCGGATTGATTGCCCAAGCTCGCCTTCAGGGCCTGCCCGATCAGATTCCGCTCCATGGCGTCGAGCTGCTCGCGCAGGGTGAGCGGCCCGTCGGGCTGCGGCTCGACGTCGGGCTCTGCCTCCGGCGCGCCGGCCGATGGAGGGGGCGGGGCGCCGAGCGACTCGGGGCCGAGCTCGCCGCCGTTGCTCAGCGCCACCAGCCGCGCCACCGCGTTCTCGAGCTGCCGCACGTTCCCGGGCCAGTCGGAGCGCTGCAGCACCTCGATCAGCGCGGTCGAGAGCCGGACCTCCGGCATGTTGAAGCGATCGCCGTATCGACGCGCAAATTCGACCGCGAGCGCGGCCACGTCCTCCGCTCGCTCGCGCAGCGGGGGCACCACCAGCTCCACCACCGCCAGCCGGTAATACAGATCTTCTCGGAAGCGCCCGGCCTTCACGTCTGCCGCCAGGTCGCGGTTGCTGCAGGCGATCAGGCGCACGTTGACCCGCTCGACCCGGCCCGCTCCCACCGGCTGAATCTCGCCCTCCTGCAGCGCTCGGAGCAGCGACGACTGGACGCCCATCGGCAGCTCGGCGACCTCGTCCAGCACCAGCGTGCCCCCGTCCGCCTCGGCGAAGAAGCCGCGGCGCGCCTTCTCCGCCCCGGTGAACGCGCCGCGGGCGTGCCCGAAGAGCTCGGCCTCGGCCAGGTCCTCGGGGATGGCGCCGCAGTTGAACCGCACCAGCGGCCCCGCGAAGCGCCGGCTCTGCGCGTGCAGGAGCGAGGCGATCAGCTCCTTGCCGGTCCCCGTGTCGCCGCGCACCAGCACCGTGATGTCCTTGGGCGCCACCCGGCCCACGGCCTCCAGGAGGCGGCGCATCACCGGCGAATCGCCGACGATGTTCCGCCCCAGCGCCTTCTCCGCCGTGAGCCGCCGATTCTCGAGGCGCAGCGCGCGCGCCTCCAACGCCCGGTCCAACAGCGCCGACATTTCGTCGATGTCAAAAGGCTTGGTCAGGTATTCGTAGGCGCCGCTGCGAATGGCCCGCACGGCGATCCGCTCCGAGCCCTGCGCCGTCAGGAGGATCACCGGCAGGCTCTGGTCGCGGTCACGGATGAGCGAGAGGAGCTGCAAGCCGTCCATCTCCGGCATGGCGAAGTCGGTGACCACGGCGTCCGCGCCCTCGAGCTTCTGCAGCGCCTCCTGCCCCGAGCGCGCCAGGACCGGCTCGTCGCCGCGCGACTTCGCGAGCTCCTTCAAGGCAAAGAGCATCCCCGGCTCGTCATCGACCAAAAGCAATCGCGCCATCTCCCCTCCTCTCCCGGTCGGCCAGAGGCAGGCTTCCGATGGCGGTGGTGCCTTGTCCGGGCGCGCTCTGGTACTCGAGCGTCCCCCCGTGCTGCACGAAGGCCGACCGCGCCAGCAGAACGCCCAGCCCGGTGCCCTTGTCGCGGGTCGTGAAGAACGGCTCGCCCAGCCGCGACAATACCTCCGGAGGCATGCCGCGGCCGGTGTCTCGGATCCGCACCTCGGCCATGCCATCGCCCTCTCGGATGGCGACCTCGACCGCCCCGCCTCGCTCGGTGGCTTCCAGGGCATTGACCAAGAGGTTCAGCAGCGCCTCGCGCAGGCGACGCACGTCGGCTCGAACCTGCGCGTCGCCGCGCCGGCGCAACGCCACCTCGGAGGCGAGGGCGCGCGCCTCGAGCACCGACAGCGTGTCGTCGGCCAGCTCGCCGAGCGAGACGTCCTCCGTATGCAGGCCGTCCAGCGGCCGCGAGAACGTCAGGTAGCCCTGCACGATGCCGTTCATCCGCTCGATCTCGCCCTCAATCACCTCGAGCCGCTCGCGCGCCTCGGGGTCCCTCGCGGCGCGCCGGGAAAGCTGCACCAGCGCCTTGATGGCCCCCAGCGGGTTCTTCAGCTCGTGAGACAGCTTGGAGCCCAAGAGCTCGAGGTCGCGGGCCCGCGCCAGGGCTTCGGTGGCCGCTTGCTCCTGCAGCCGGACGAGCTTGCGCAAGTTGGCGTTGATCGCGGTGGTCAGCGCGACCAGCTGGTCCGCCGCAATGCCAAACGTCATGACGAAGAACACCGCGGTCGATAGCGAGTAATACGGCTCCGCGAGCACCGGGCCGAGCCAGCTCTCCGGCATGGCGACCAGGCTGATCGTCCAGGCGACCGTGAGGAAGAACGTCCCCTTGGCTTCCCTGGACCAGCCGTGCACGACGAAGAGGCCCAAGGGGACGCCCAGCGTGCAGGCGAACATGGGGCTGTGCAATCCGCCGGTGATCGCCGCGCTGAGCAATAGCAGGGGAAAGGCCACCAGTCGAAGCCGCGTATGATGCACCCGGTCCGGATTGCGGCGGGCCGCGGCGCGGAGCGCCCACAGGACGCTCGAGAGCGCGCCGAGGATGCCGGTCGCCGCGAGAATGCGCCAGCGCGGGTACTGGCCGCGAACCAAGTTGAAAAGAAAGAAGACCAGGACCGCGTAGGAAACCAAGACCAGCAGCGGCCGCTTCTTCAGCCATTCGTAGTCGGCCGCCGACGGATTGCGCCTCCATTCGCAGCCGCGCAGGGCGGCTTTGTCGCCCGGGCTCGCGAGAGCCGGGCCCAGGCGCTGGTAACGCGGCGTGGAAAGCATGGTCGACCTTAGCCTCTCGAGTCCTACCCGGCAACCGGGCGGGTCACCGCAGGAGCAGCGCGAAATCGGCGTAATCACCGTCGGCGACCGAGCTCGTCCCGTCGGCGTCGGTCGTCACTCCCACATAGAGCAGGTGCTCGCCCTCGCAGGGCCCAAAGAGCTTGCGATACATCGCGCAGAGGTCGACCTCTTCCGAGCGCCACTCGCCGACGGCCGAATCCGACCGCAGGGCGACCTGCGCCAACCCGAGCTGAGAGGTCCCCGCGGGGCCCGGCTTGGCCAGCCAGGCGAGCTTGAAGCCCTTCCCGTCCCTGAAAAGCGACGGCTCGCGAATGACCACGTATAGCGCGGCGCCGATGTCCAGCCAGGGGTCGTCCCGCACGGTCGGGTGTTGATTGACGCGCCAGCGCCAGCGCAGGGCCCGAACGCGCTCCAGCGGAATGGCACCCTGCGACCAGACTTTTCCGTAATGGAACGGGCGGACCCGGTCGCGCCCGCGGCCGTCGTGGCGCGCGTTGAGCCAGGCGCCCTGGGCGTCGCGCTCGACCCGATAGATTCTCGCAAGGTCCTTTGCCGAGGTTCCCTCGGGCGACACCCAGTCGAGCCTGCCGGAGAAATCCTCTGCCCACCCGAGCGGCGCCGGCGGCGCCGAGCCACACAGACCCGTCGCAAGGGCGACGAGAAGGGGCAGCGCCCAGCGGGCACGTGCCCCAGGCGCGCCAGGCGCACCCGCCAGGGCGCCGCTCGAAGCTCGCGGCGACAGCCTTGCTCGAGCCCCCAGCATCTTTCAGGATGCCCGTCGAAGAGCGGGCCCCAACGCCGCGGAGCCCAGGCGAAGCTCGAGGCAGCCTTCGCGCGCCGACGCGTAGGCCGTGGTGATGATCTCGATGCATCGCAAGGAATCCTGCGCTTCCTTGCCCGCAAAATCATTCGACGCCATGGCGGTGAGGAATTGGTCGAACATGGCGTTGAACCAGGTGGTGTGGCTCGCGTCCATCCAGTCCGAGTCGATCTGTCGGCGTTCCACGTCCCAGACGACCGCCCCCTGCGCCACGTCGGGTCCGCCCGTCGCCCGCTGCGTCGCCAGCTGCAGCTCGTTGTCGTCGACCGTCACCGCGCCCTTGTCGCCCTGCACGGTATAGAGGACCTTTCGCACGCCCGCCGTCCAGGTCAGGTGCGCGTGGGCGAGCCCGCCGTCCGGGAAGGTGAGCACCGCGCTGAAGTTGTCCTCGGTGTCCCAGCGCTCGGGCTCTTGATTCGCCATCTTCGCCGTGACCGCCAGCGGCCAGGCGTTCATCCAGTCGAAGGTGAGATAGAACGTGTGGCTGCCGTGGTCCATGGCGATTCCCCCGCCGCTGAACCTTTGTTGACGCCGCCAATGCGTATTCCACTCGATGGCGCCCTTGGAGTGCGTGTTGCGAAAGGTGTCCAAGGTGACCGAGCGGACCTTGCCGATCCGCCCGGACCGGATGATGCCGCTGATGGCCTGGACCACCGGCGCATGCTTGTAATTGTGGCATGGGAAGAGCACGCGCTTCGCGCTCTGGGCATGCTCGAGCATCGAGGTCGCGTCGGGAAGGGAGGTCGCGAGAGGCTTCTCGCAGAGCACGTGCAGGCCCCGCTCGAACGCCTGATGGGCGAGGGCGGCGTGGTCGCAGGGCGGCGTGGCGATGTCGACGAAGTCGATTTGGCCTTTCTCGGCCGCGAACAGCGCGTCGGCGGTCTCGTAGAGCCGCGCTTCCGGTAGAGCCGCCGGGACCCGAGCGCGGCGGGCCGCGCAGATGTCCGCCACCGCGACGATCTCCACGTCGCTCCGCTTCGCATACGCCGGGACGTGCCCCTGGCCGCCGATGAAGCCGTACCCGATCAGCGCGCCCCGCAGGCGGCGTCCGCTTGCATTGCTCTTCATGGCTCTCTCGCTTTGTCGTTGATGGAAGGCTCGAAAGAAAGACCCACGCCCATGTCGCCCGCGGGCGCCCTGCGGCTCGCGCCGCCGGCGCTGATCGACGGGGCCAGCCTCCGAATCGCCCAGACGACGCCGACCGTGTACGCCCAGCCCAAGACGATGTCGGCGACCCAGTGGTGGTCGAGGTACACCGCGGCGACGCACATCCACAGCCAATAGGCGATGGCAATAAGGCGGCCGAAAAGACCGTGGCGCCGCCAGCCCTCGATGACGATCAGCAGCGGATAAGCGACGTGCAGCGACGGAATGGCGCCAAAGACCTCGGAGGCCCGGCCGTAGAAGCCGCGGAAATAGAAGAGGTGGGTGAAAGCGTCGACCCGCGCGAGCGCCTCACCCTCGAAAGAGCGAGCCGCGGCGTCTACCACGCAGCCGAACTTGTGGAAGTACCAGGGCGGCGCCGAGGGGACCACGTGGTAGGTGATGATGGCGAGGACGTTCATCGCGCCAAACGCCCAGCCGTAGCGGGCGCAGGCCCGGGCGTCTCTCCGATACAGGTAGACCGCGTAAAGCGCGGTGACGAGCAGGAAGGACGCGTAGGGAATGGCGAAGAAGACGTCAGCGGCGAGGTGATGGTGCGCGAAGAAGTAGTCCTGGAGCGTCTGCCGGCGGCCCTCGGCCTGAAAGCCAAAGAGCGCCACCTCCGCCTCGTGGAGGTTGCACAGGAGCGTTCGGTCGGGCGTGACGCCGACGTTCCGGATGAAGCGCGAGGCGTCGTAGACCCAGGCGACGAAGGCGAAGCCGACGAAGGCATTCAGAAAGCTCTTCGATTTCTCGTTGAAGAATGCCAGGGCGGCGACGGCGGCCGCCACCGCGATGTGGTCCCAGTGCAGCATCCCCAAGAGGCCCATGAGCGCGGCCCAATAGGTGAGCAGCAAGGGCAGGTGTATCGAGGGCCCCGGCCAGAGCACGCGGAGGTGGCCCCACAAGCGGCTCATCGCCCGTCCCCCGCCGGAGGCAGCGCCGCGCCGCTCGGCCGCGCGAACACGATGCGCCGAAACAGCGGATAGCTGACGGCGCCCCAGGCGACCACCTTTGCAGGAACCCAGGCCAGGCGCGCCGAGACGTGGAGGCCCTCGATGAAAACCATGAGGCAGGATTGCAGGGCCAGATAGGTGAGCCCCGAGGCGACGGCGTAGAGCGCGACCTGCGCCCCCACGCCGCGGCCGCTGGGCGGAAACGCCCAGGTCCGATTCAAGGTGAAGTTGACCGCGGCGCCCAGGGCGGCCCCGGCGGCGGCGCCGGCCGAATAGCTGAGCCCCAGGACCAGGGCGAGCTGATAGGCCGCGCCGTCGACCCCCGTGGCCACGAGCGAAGAGGCGCTCGCGCGCAAGAGCACCTTCCCCTCGCTGGCGAGCCGGGGCGACTTCGCGATTTTCGCTTCTCCAGCGCTCTGCAAAGCATTCACCCGCTACGCGCCGACGTCACGCAGTCCGGCTTCGAGGATGTCCAGCGCTTCGCCGGCTTCTTCTTTCGTGAAGATGAGCGGCGGGTTGATCCGCACGCGCGGGGCATAGGCCATGGTGATGAGCCCCCGCCGGAGCACCGCCTGGAACAGCTCGCGGCAGCGCGCGGCAGACCAGAGCGCATTCCCGGGCTCGACGAGGTCGAACCCGAGCATCAGCCCCTCGCCGCGGACGCGGGCGATGCAGGGGTGGCGCTCCGACAAGGTTTGAAGGCCTTTGCGCAAGACTTCTCCGACCTGGCGCGCATTCTCCGGAAGCCGGTCGTCCCGGATGATTCCCACCGCCGCGGCGATGGCCGCCGAAGCCATGGGGTTGCCCCCGTAGCTCGAGCTCGAGAAGCTCGGCTTGGACCACGGCGCGGCGTGGGAGATCTCGTCGCGGGCGAGCAAACCGCTGACGGGAAAGCCCGCGCCCAGCGACTTGCCCAGCGTCATCATGTCGGGCAAAACGCCGCTGTGCTCGACGCCGAACATCCGACCGGTTCGGCCGAAGCCGGTGATCATCTCGTCGGCGATGAGGAGCGCGCCCTGCTCCTTCGCGAGCTGGGCCACCGCCGGCAGGAAGTCCCGGGGCGGCACCACATTGCCCGCGGTGCCCTGAATCGGCTCGACCAGCACCGCCGCCAGTCGACCCGTGGTCTCGCGCTTGAGCTTCTCGCGAGCAAAATCGACGCACAAAAGCCCGCACTCCGGGTGGCGCGCGCGGAATGGGCAGAAATCGCAATCGGCATAGGGCGTCAAAACCGCGCCGGCGGCGAGCGGGCCCAGGCCGTGCTTGAAATCGCTCCCCATCTGCGCCAGCGAGCCCGAGGTCTTTCCGTGAAAGCCGCCCCAGAACGAAAGCACCTCCAGCTTGCCGGTGTGGGCGCGCGCCAAGCGAATCGCGCTCTCCACCGCCTCGGAGCCGCCGGAGTAGAGCTGAAGCCGCGTCAATCCGGCCGGCGCCACCTGGGCCACCGTCTCCAGCGCCTGGACGCGCGCCTCGGTGGTGAAGGAGCCGGCGTGCACCCGGGCGAGCTGCTCGCCAAGCGCCCGCGCGTATCGGGCGTGCCCGTACCCAAGCGCGGCGACGCAGATCCCCGCGGCCAGGTCGAGGAAGCGGTTGCCGTCGGCGTCGACGAGCTCGCTCCCCTCCCCGCGGTCCACGGCGATTCCGGCGTGCGTGGCGATGGCTTGAAAGCCGGGCGCGAGGTGCGGCGCCTCCCGTGCGCGAAGCGCCTCCGAGCGCGGGCCGGGAATGGCGGTCGCGACACGGCGAGCGGGGTTCGATTTCTCCGAGCTCATGACGTTATCCTTTCGGGCCGCGCCCCAGGCGCGTGAGCTCTCGCCGGCCCGCGGCGAGGAGGCTCATGGCCGCCGAATTGGTGATGATGGCCACCAGCGCAAGGATGGCTAGCGTGGCCGGGTGGACGGCGCCGAAGGGGGTTCCGAGCCAAGGCGACAGCTCGGGGCCGATGACCAAAGCGGCGATGATGTACGCGATGCGCTCGTGGCGGCGCATGAGGCCATTGGGGAGCGACAGGTCCATTGCCTCCGACTTGGCCCGGACGTAGCTCATCAGGAACGAGCCGAGCATGGCCGCAAAGGGGACCAGCATCTGCCACACCGAGAAGCGATAGAAGAGGACGAGGCCCATCATCGGCGCCGCGTCGGCGTACCGGTCGATGACCGCGTCGAGCATCTCTCCGCGGTCGCTGGAGAGCCCTCGCGCCCGCGCGACCAGCCCGTCGAACGAGTCGAAGAATGCGCCGACGAGCACGAAGGCGCCCGCCGTGGAGAAGTGTCCGAGCGCCGCCGCCGGCGCCGCGCAAACGGTCACGGCGAGCGAGGTCCAGGTGAGGGCGTCGGGCGAGATTCCCACGCGGACGAAGAACCTGCCCGGAAGCCGAAAGCTCCAGTAGAACGCCTCCACGAACCACCGGCCCAGCAAGATGGAGCCACCCGCCCGCGCCACGCGCTCGTCGGTGTCGCGGCCGAGAAGAATCGTGCGCACGCCATAGGCGCCCAGAATGCTGAAGGAGAGCCCGGTGACGAAGAACACGGCCCCATTGAGCGCGCCGAAGCGCGTCCACATCCAGCTCATGGGCGTTCCTTTCTCTCGGTATTTGATCTCAGGGTGATCATTTCGCCTTCTCGAGCTCCGCGCGGCGGGTGTCGAGCGCCTTGAAGAGGCCCGGCACGCCCGACTTGGCCACGATCTTCCCGAGCTGGTTCTGGTAGTCCTTGATCAGCGAATCCCCGTCGAAGAGCACGTCGACGATTCGCAGCGTGCCTTGGACCGACGCCCAGCGGAATTCCACCGCCAGGTCCAGGTCCTCGTCTTCGACGCGCAGCTTGAGCGGCACCCCCACGAGCTCACCGGTCTTCGTCTCCGGCTGAAGCGTGAGCTTCGCCTTGCGAAAGAAGTCGCCGGCGTTCGGGTAGGCGATGAGCCGGATGAGCTCGCGGAACTGCGTCTTGAACTTCGCGAGCTCCGCGGCAGAGAACTTGTCCGCGATGGGCTCGACCGGCTTGGTGGTGAGCGCGGTGTAGTCGAAGAAGTCGTCGATCTCCGAAAACACCTTCTCGTTTGCGGCTTGAGTCTGCTTCGAAGGCTTGCCGGGGTCGGCCTTCACTTTCTTGAACGCGGCGATCAGCGCTTCCGTGCGGTCTTTTCCGGCCGCTGCGGCCCGAGCCGATGCGGGGGCGACGATGGCCGCAGCCATGAACGAGAGGAGGGGCAACGTCCAACGCATGGGGGGCTCCCTTGCTCCAAGGCTCGCGCCTGTCCGTCAATGCCCGTTGCCTGTTTCGGGTCTGGTCGCGTCGCCCGCGGCGGGCTCTTCTTCGGGCGAAGCTCCATTCACCTCGGAGCGGTCCTGTTCTCCCAAGGACCGCCCCGAGGCGAAGCCGGCGCCGACGTCAGCGCTCGCCGACCGGCAGGTCCGAGCCGTAGTAATCCATGCCCAGGTGATCGATGGTCTCCTCGCCAGCGACGACCCGAAGCGTGTTCTTGAGCTTCGTTAGCTGAATGAAGAGGTCGTTCTCGGCCTCCAGGCCTTCTTTCGCCATCGGGCCCTTGAAGTAGAACGAGAGCCACTCCTGGATGCCGCGCCATTCCAGGCGCTTGGCCAGGTCCATGAACAGCGCCAGGTCCAGCACCAGCGGCGCCGCGAGGATGGAGTCGCGGCACAGGAAGTTCACCTTGATCTGCATCGGGTAGGACATCCATCCGAAGATGTCGATGTTGTCCCAGCCCTCTTTCTCGTCGCCGCGCGGCGGGTAATAGTGAATGGCGACCTTGTGGGAATATTTGCCGTAGAGGTCGGGGTAGAGGTTCCGCTCGAGAATGGTCTCCAAAACGCCGACCTTGGTGACCTCCTTGGACTTGAAGGCCTGCGGGTCGTCGAGCACCTCGCCGTCGCGGTTGCCCAGGATATTGGTGCTGAACCAGCCGTTCAGGCCGAGCGCGCGCGCCTTGAGCGCCGGCGCGAGCACGGTCTTCATCATGGTCTGGCCGCTCTTCAAGTCCTTGCCGGCGATGGGCACGGCCAGCTCGCGGGCCAGCTCCTGCAGCGCCGGGGTGTCGACCGAGAGGTTCGGCGTGCCGTTGGCGAAGGGCACGCCCTCGCGGAGCGCCGCGTAGGCGTAGAGCATGGTCGGCGACACGGCCGGGTCATTGCCGTCCAGCGCCTTCTCCAGGTTCTTGAGCGAGCTCGAGGCGTCGCTGGGGCGGTGGAGCGTCTCAGTGGAGGCGGTGAAGATGACCACCGCGCGCTCGGCGCCGAGGTCGCGCTTGAAGTCCCGGATGTCCTGGCGCAGCGCCTCGACCTTCTCGCGGGCGGTCTTCTCCGATTTCACGTGATTCACGGCGATTCGACGCACCGACTCCGGGTCGTGCACGCCCTTCTTCGGGCGGATGGTCGAAAGGAACGGCGCGGATGCCGCGAGATGCTCGGAGCTGAGCACCTTGGACCGGGCGGCCACAGTGGCGCCGTCCTCGTCGACGATGTCCCAGGCGCCGAAGGCGAGGTCGTCGAGCGAGGCGAGCGGAACCAGGTCCTTGATGCCGACGACGCGGTTCTCGGTGCGCTTGCCGAGCCTGGCCGTCCCCAGCTGGGTGAGCGAGCCGACCGGGAGCGACTGCCCGCGGCGAACCAAGTCCACGCCCGCAATGAAGGTGGTGGCCACGGCGCCGAGCCCGGGCATCAGCACTGCCAATTTCCCCTTCTTCGTCTGCTCCGCCGCCTTCAGTTTCCGCTGCATGAGAGCTCCTTCATCGCTCGAGGTGAGGCCTTTGGCGCCGTGCCGGCGCCTGAGATGCGCAGTTTCTTCATAGGGTCGATTCAGCGGGCGCGTTTCTCGGCTCGCCGGCGCGGCGCGCTCGATTGCAATTCGTAAACCAGAGCCGCTTCCCCTCTGGGGAGACCCTCCGGCGCACGCCTGTGTGTCGGAATCGTGAACAGGACGTGTCGGGTTCCCGGCAGCGCCGGCCGCGCTACGGCCAGAGCCAGAGCAGGAGCGCGACGCACGCGCGGGCGTAGACGCCGGCGGCGACGTCATCCATCACGTTGCCGACGCCGTTTTTCACTTCGCGATCGAAGTACGACGCCGGCCACGGCTTGACCACGTCGAAGAATCGAAACAGCGCGAACCCGGCGACGACCGCCTTCCACGAGGCCGGCACGAGCGCCAGGGTCACGAGCATCCCGGCGATCTCGTCGCTGACGATCCGCCCGTCGTCGGGGTGGCCGAACTGGCGCCCGGCCCTGCCCGCGGCCCAGATGGCGACCGCGGTGAAAGCGGCGATCGCCGAGAGCTGGAGCCACGGCGGCAGCGACGCGAGGGCGAAGTAAGCCGGCACCGCCACGAGCGAGCCGGCCGTTCCCGGCGCGTACGGGACGAGCCCCGCGCCGAAGCCGGTCGCGATGACCAGGGCCAGGCGGTCGAGGGGTCGGCTGGCCGTCACGCCAGCGCTCGGGTCAACCTTGGACGGCATCGCTGGCCACCGGCTCGGGACCGCGCGCCGCGCTCCAGCTCAGGAGCGCCGGCATGAAGAAGAGCGCCGCGGTGAGGCATGCGAATTCTCCCAGGACCGCCAGGGCTCCGAAGGAGTAGAGCGCTCCATTGCGGGACAGGAGCAACGACGAATATCCGATGATCGTCGTCGCCGAGCAGACCGCCACGGCGCCGCCGGAGTTGGCCACGGCGCGCTCCAGGCTCTCGCGAGTCCTCCCTTCGACACGGAAGCGGCCGTACACGTTGGCGGCGTAGTCGACGCCGATCCCGAAGGTGATGGGCAGCGCCACGAAGTTGAGAAAGTTGAACCGCATGCCCGTGAGCGCGGCCAGGCCCACCGTCCAGGTGACGCCGAGGACGAGCGAGACCGTCACCGCGAGCGTCCCCTGGGCGCCGCGCGCCAGGACCATGGAGAGGAGCACCACCGCGATCAACGCGACGAGCGTGGCGAGCGGACCGTCGTGCGAGATGGCCTCGAACATGTCGGCGAAGACCAGGTACGAGCCGGCGACGACCGCGTTGGGCGGCAGCGGCGTCCTTCGCACCTCTTTCGCCAGGCGGGTCACCACCCGCCCGTCGGCGGTCTGCGTCCCGTGCTTCGGGAAGAGCAGCACCAGCCGACCCTCGCTGCCGTTGGTTTCCCGGAATTGGCTCCGGACGTCTTCCGGGAGGTCGCGGGAGGTGAAAGGGCTTAGCTCCGCCGAGAGGAGCCAGTCCTGCGCCGCCGCTCGCGTCTTCTCGTCCAGGCGCGCGAGCCGGTCCGGGCGCAAGAGCTTGCGGATGCGCTGGAGGATTTCGATCTTGCGGGGTTGGTCCTCGGCGACCAGCGATTGGATGGTGAGCGCGCTCCCCAGCAGGTGCTCCCCGGGGCCGGCCATGTCCTTGGCGAACGCGGCGGCGAGCGGCTTGACCTGGTCGTCGCTCGCGGTGAGGACCACGACGGGCGTGAGGAACCGCTGGACGATGGCGTCCACTTTCCCGTCGATCTCGTTGGTGCCGCCCGGCTCCGAGGCCCAGCTCGACTTGAGGTGGGTGGTGTCGTGGTCGATTGGGTCCGGCGCCAGCTTGGCGATCCCCGCCGCCGCGAGCGCCGTCACGAGGACGCTGGCGCCAGCCACGAGCCGCGGCCGCCCCACGCTGAAGGAGCCGATGGCCTGAAACGCGCGGTCGATCGTCCGGGGCCCTTCCTTGCTGTGCGAGAACGGCCAGCGCTCCTCGAGCGCCAGGGTCAATGGCGGGAGCAGAAGATAGGTCAGGATCCAGCAGAGGACCATGCCGACTCCGCCCATGAAACCGAAGTGGCTGTACCCGCGGAAGTCGGTGATCATCAGCGACGCGTAGGAGAGGGCCGCGGCGCAGCTCGCGATCAGCGTTGGGGCGAGCGTTCCTCGCAGCGCCGTCGCCATCGCCTCGTTCGGAGTCTTCGAGCGCCGGCGCTCCTCGACGTAGCGCGAAAGCAAAATGATGCCGGCGTTGACGCCGTTCCCGATGATGATGGAGCCCAGGAACGCGGTGCTGGCGTTGAGCGAGCCGATGACGGCGTAGGCGATGGCGAAGGTCAACAACGTCCCGATGGCCAGAGGAAACCCCAGCGCCAGCAGGCCGGGGCCCCATCGGTAGAAGCCGAGCAAGAGCAGGGACTCCAAAATGAGCACCACGATGGTGGACTCGAGGATGTCGCTCTGCAGCGAGCGCTGCTCCTGGATGACCGACTCGATGTCGCCGGTGTATTGCAGCTTGACGTTGGGCAGATTCAGCTCGCGCGCCACCGTCTTCCCGAGCGCGTCGATCCGGTCGCGGAAGGCGAGGCTCGCCTCGTAGCCCATCAATCCGCTGGAGGCGTAGAACACCATCGCCAGCGACTGGCCGTCGGGGCCGTCGTAGTAGCCGGAGTCGAAGGTCTTCATCATCGAAGCCTTCTTGGCGTAGCGCTCGAAGATGCCGTCGAAGCCCGGCGGCGACTCGTCGTCGATGCCCAGGCTGAACGGGTTGGCCTTCTTCTTTTCGAACGCGACCCGCGCCTCGACGCGCTGCTGAAGCTCCTCGAGGTCGCCCAGCTCCGCGAAGAGCACCTTGCGCTTGCCGAAGAAGTCCTGGAGCTCTTTGGGGCGGTAGTCGATGAGGCGGGGGGCGCCCTCCGGGAGCTGGCGCGCCCTGTGCGCGAATTCGTCGGCGAAGCGGTGCAGCTCGGGCGCGGGCGCGCCGGTCACGTAGGCCGTGAGCTGCATGTTCTCGCCCAGGCGCGCGTGGAGCTCGTTGATGGCCTCGATGCTCGGCGCCGTCTTCGGCAGAAGCTCTTCCAGGGCCGCGCGCAGATTGGCGTACAGAAGAATCGCCGGCGGCAAGGCCAGCGCCATCACGGCGAGCCCGACCAGGACGGCCGTCCGGCGATGGGCGTTGAGCTTCTGCGAGAGGCTCAAGAGCTTCTCGATGAGCCGGGGCGTAGCAGCAGCATCTTTCATAGAGGACTCGGAGAACCTAGGGGCGGCAGCTCGTTGGGTCGAGGTGAGAGCGATGCTAGGCGGCGCCGATCGGCTCGCGCGTCGATGGGCAGGGGCGGTTCAGCAGGATCGCTCGATTCTATGCACCGGAGCGCCCAGCAGGCTTCATGCCACCGCTTCACAGCAGGGGCCTCCCAGCGGGGTGGCGCGCCCCAGGGCCGGGATGGTGTCGGAATCTTGTACAGCCAGTGTCGGAGCGGCGGCAAGCGCGCGGGCGATCGCGAGCGGACGGCTCAAAGGCGCCGAGCCAGGGCGAGCTTCAGCCCGAAGCCCACCAGCGCGAGCCCTGCCAGGCGCGACGCGACCCGGCGGGCGCCAGGCAATTGCGAGAGCCACTGCGCGAGCGCGTTGCCCGCGAGGACCAGCGCCGTCTGGTAGGCGAGGCTCAGGCCCGTCACGTGGAGCATCATGGCGGCGAGCGTCGCTCGAGAGGTGGTCGCGGCCATGAATTGCGGGAAAAACGCCATGAAGAAGACGGCGACCTTCGGGTTCGTCAGCGCCACCGCGAAGGCCTGGCGAGCATCGCGCAGTACCGGAGGAGTCGAGTCCTCCGCCACCGCCTCGGCGTCCGCCGGCGCGCGCAACATGCGCACGCCGAGATAGACGAGGTAGGCGATACCGAGCCCCTGCAGGGCGCCGAAGACCCAAGGGGACGCGGCGAGGATGGCGGCAAGCCCCAGCGCTGCAGCAGACATGTAGACGAAGTCGCCCGCCAGAGTGCCGGCCACTGCCTGCATTCCCGCGGCAATGCCTCCGCGCGCCGTCGCGCGCAAGATGGCTATCGTGCCCGGCCCGGGGACGGCTTGGAAGAGGAGGATGGCGGCGATGAAGCTCGCGTAATGGTGGATTCCGAAGGGCGGCATGGTGGCACCCGCCGGGCCATGAATGGCCCGGCTATTCGTACAAAGCCGGCTGAAGCCGACTGGGTATTGAAGGATTGGAAGGTTCGAGCTCCGCTTCGAGCCGGCCCGTCGAGTGGTGCTGCTTCTGGTTTAGTCCCTTCGGCGCGAAATCTTGCGCAGGATGGCAAAGACTTCAGGTTCCAGACCCCAGACCCCAGGAACAGCAGTACCTGAAGCCTGGGGCCGCTTCCCGAGCAACGAGAAGATCCGGCTGGAGGATGCCGAAGCGGCCCACGTGAGATTCGTGCTCGGTAATCGCTCGAGAGTGACCGCCTCTCTCGACTGGACAGAATATGCCGACGGCACCCGACACCGCATCGCCCTCAATCTCGTCACACGCCATGGTCGAGCAACTCCGCTGGCGTGGAAGACCGTCACCGCGGATGAGCTCCTGGGAAAACTCGAGAATGCCGCGGAACGACTTTGGGAATCCTTCTGGCAGACGTTCACGCATCAGCGAGTGTGGTGCGAAGAAATGGGGCTGATATGAGGGGATGGCTTTAGCCCGCGGCCAGCAGAGCCGCTTCCTCAGGGTCCGGGAGCGCGATTCGGCCGTCGACGCTGAATTGATAGTCCCGGAAGACGTGCTCGGTGCTCAGGATTTGGTAAGTCCCGTCGGCCTTTCTGCGGGTGGTGTCCTTGAGCCGATACGTGAGGTGGCCGCAAGTCCAGCACTCGAAGTTTCGCATATGGGAGCAGAGGCAGGTCTTGTCCGAGACGGTCACCTTCGCCGCGCCCGGGCTTGCGGCGAGCTCCCGGTAATAGGCGTCGAGGTAGGCGCATTTGCCGGCGCTGTCGAGCAAGAAGCCGAAGGCCTCGCAATTCGGCGGGTTACCGGCGCCGATGGCGGGGCTGCTCCGCAGCATGCGCATCGGATAGCCGGTGGGCGAGACCTGGTTGACCTCGATGTCGGCCTCGGTTGCTCGCAAATATTCCTGCTGGACGCGCTCGGGGATGCTGCACTCCCGCACCACGGTGAAGCGCGTGGCCACCTGCACCGCCGCCGCGCCGCTCTCGAGGAATGAGACGGCGTCGCTCCCGGTGAAGATACCCCCGGCGGGGATGACCGGGATGGCCAGCTGGTGGGTGCGCAGGTATTGCTGGACCTCCTCGACGATGGTGCGCAGGTCGTATTGCGCCCAATCCATGCCGAAACCCAAGTGCCCGCCCGCGAGCGGCCCCTCCACCACGACGTAGTCCGGCAGGCGCTCGAGCTTGGCGGTCTTGCGCAGGAACAGCTCCAGCGCCCGCAGCGAGGAGACGATGATCCCCAGCTTCGCGTCGCGAAACCTGGGGTGGTCGGCGATGAGCGCGAACGACCCGAGGTGCAGCCCGGCGGCCAAGGTGATGCCGTCGATCCCCGCGTCGAGGGCCGCGACGAGGCGGACGCGCAGCGTCTCGCGCGGCGCGCCCATCGTCAGCTTCTCCATGCAGTTGATGAAGATGAGCCCGTCCCCGCGCTTCCGGTCCATGGCGCTGGAAACGTGGAGGCGAGTCGCCTCGGCGACCTCCGCCAGGTCGAACTTCACCGCCGACTTGTCCGGGGTGCCCAGGCTCTGCCGATGCCGCCCGAGCTTGGCCTTGACGAATTGCGTCCGGTAGCGGCGATCGGCGACGGCGTTGATCATCGCGTCGGAGAGGTGGCCGACGCCGCCGAGCCGGGCCACCTCGAGCGCCAGCTCCACCGTGGAGATGTCCACGCCCATGCCGCCCACCATGATAGGGACGAGCTCTTTTCCGCCGAGCCGCAGGCGAAAGTCATTGACGCATTTCATGGGCATCCTTTGTAGCGCGATGGGCGGACGGCCCGGGCTTCACAGCGAACGAAGCCGCGTTTCGCGGCAAATGCTTCGAAGTCATATCCTCACAAGCCTCCCCAGAGCCATCACATTGTGAAGGTGCCACACCGCGTTGTGAGTTGCGCTGGGCGTCAATTGCACGCACGGCATCATTCGAGCGACGCGGCGCAGCGAGCCATTTACGAAACATTTACAAACAAAGACCATGCGAGCGATCAGGCGGAAGCGACGGGCTCCGGGACCCGGCTGGGAGCCACCTCGGTCAGGCTCTCGGCAACCAGCTCGGCGACGTCCTTGACCTCGAGCTTCCCCTCGAGGTTCTTCTCGCTCACGCCGTCGCGGAGCATGGTGAGGCAGAAGGGGCACGCGGTGGCGACGGCGCTGACGCCGCTTTGGGCGATCTCCTCGATGCGGTTCTGGTTGATGCGCGTGCCGATCTTCTCTTCCATCCACATTCGGCCGCCGCCGGCCCCGCAGCAGAACCCCTGCCGCTCGCTGCGGGGGAGCTCCTTGACGGCGACGCCCTTCACCGCCTGGAGCGCCTTGCGCGGCGCCTCATAGACCCCGTTGTGGCGCCCCAGATAGCAGCTGTCGTGGTAGGCGACCTCCTGCGTCTTGGCGGCCGCGGCGACGAGCGGCAGGCGGCCTTGCGCGACGAGCGAGGCGATGAGCTCGGTGTGGTGCACCACCTCGTAGCTCCCGCCGAACTGCGGGAATTCGTGCTTGAGGGTATTGAAGCAATGCGGGCATTGCGTCAGCACCTTGCGAACATTGTAAGAATTCATGCGCTCGACGTTGGCCTGGCACAGCGTCTGGAACAAGAGCTCATTGCCCATGCGCCGGGCGCTCTCGCCGTTGCAGGTCTCCTCGGTTCCGAGGATGGCGAACTTCACGCCCGCGGCCTTGAGGATCTGCACGATGGCGCGGGTCACCTTTTTTTGCCGGTCGTCGAAGGCGCCCGCGCAGCCCACGAAGAAGAGGTATTCGAACTCTCCCCCGTCGCTGGCCCGCGGCACGTCGAGGCCCGCGGCCCACTCGTCGCGCATGTTGGAGCCCAGGCCCCAGGGGTTGCCCTGGGTCTCCATGCCTTTGAAGACCCGGGTGATCTCCTCGGGGAACTTGGCCTCCATCAGCGTCTGGTAGCGCCGCAGGTCGAAGATGCGCGGGAGGTTCTCGATGAGCACCGGGCACGCGGTCTCGCACCAGCCGCAGGTGGTGCAGGACCAGATCGTGTCGTCGGCGACGACCGCGCCGGGCACGGTCGGCAGGTCGTCCTTCTTGCCCGAAAGGAGCAGCGGCGAGGCGTCGTAGAGGTGGTGCTTCAAGGTCTGGTTCAGCCCCTTGTGCGTCAGCGGCTTGCCGGTCACGTACGTCGGGCAGTTCGTCTGGCAGCGGCCGCATTCGGTGCAGGAGTAGACGTCGAGGCCCTGCTTCCAGGTCAGGTCCGACGCCTTGGCCAGCCCGAAGCTCTCGGCGCTCTCGAGGTCGAGCTTCGAGAGCTGGCCGCTCGGCGTCAGGCGGCCCAGGTAGACATTGGGCAGCGCGGTGATGACGTGGAAGTGCTTTCCGTACGGCAAGAAATTGCCGAACGCGAGGATGATGCAGACGTGCGTCCAGTAGCCGGCCGCGCCGACGGCGCGCAGTGCCTGGGGGGAGAGCTTGAGGCCGGTCAGGGCCGCGGCCGCCGCGGAGGAGACCGGCAGCCCCGCGTCGAAGCTCGCCCGCCGCAGGGCGAGCTCGCTGCCCTCGAACATCATGTCGGTGACCATGAGGCCGGCGATGAAGCCGAGGATGAGAAAGGCCTCCCAGCTCTGCGTCATGCGGTCGGGCTTCTTGAGCGCGCGCAAGAAGATGAAGTACCCGGCGCCGACCAGGGCCGCGACAAGGAAGAGGTCCTTGGCGAAGAGGTAGACGCGCCCGACTGGCTGGCCGGGCCCCAGGAGCGGCAGGTGGAAGCCCGGGCTGTACCCCATTCCGAACAGGGTGAAGGTCCGCAGCGCCAGCAAGAGGAAGGCCCCGAAGATGAGGACGTGCATCGCCCCCGGCAGCCGCTCCTCGGGGTCCACCATCCGGCGCTGGCCGAAGCCGAACCTCAGGAGCTGGCCCAGGCGCTTTCCCGGCTGGTCGAGCCGGCGGTCCTTGCCGAGGTGCGCCAGCAGCCGAAGCCGGTGCTGGAGGGTGAACGCGAAGAATGCGCCTGCGCCGAGGATCAGGAGGGTAATCGCAAGAGGGCCCATGGGCCGCGAAGAACATCAGAATCCCGGCGCGCGCGACAAGCGCCGCGGGCGGGCGCGGCGCGAAAAGCCATTGAAAAAGACGGGCGCTCGCTCGGCCCGGCTGCGAGAAATCCTTTCGCGCTCGGCGCTCGGGTGGGCGCGAATGATCGCCGCTAATGAATGACGCGGGCGAGAGGGTGGGCGTTGTGCTGCTGCATCCACCCGCGGACCACCTCGCGGTACTGGGCCAGCGGCCGCAGGCCGGTGAGCATCCACTCGTCGCCGACCGACAGGGCGGGCACCGCGCGGATGCCGCGGGCCACGGCGCCCTGGTGAGACAGCTCGACGGCCCGCGCGGTGGCGGGCGAATCGAGAGCCTCGGCGAAGAGGTGCATGTCCAGGCGGACGGCGCTCGCGATCTCCAGGAGGACGTCTCGCCGCGCCACGTTGATGCCTCGCCGAAGCCCCGCTTCGTGCAACTTGCGCAGGAACGCGCGTTGGGCCTCCCGCCCCTGGATGAGCGCCGCCTCGACTGCGATCAGAGGCGGCGTGCTCGACAGCGGGCGGTCCTCGCCTTGCCATAGGTCGGCGACCATTCCGCCGCCCTCGGGCTCCCGGGCCGCGCGGCGCAGGTGCCGGGTGATCTTGGTTGCCTCGGGCTTGGGCAGCAGCTCTTCGCTCGGGCGCAGGGGATACGGCCGGAGCGACACGGTGACCAGGTCGCCGAAGTCGCGCTCCAGCGTGAACAGGCGCTCCACCGCGACGGCGCACCAGGCGCACAGAGCATCGTGAAACAGCTGCAGGTGGACCGGCTCGGACATCGGCGGGGAAGTGCTCTGGGCGAGGCGGCAAAGGGCGAGGCGGACAAGTTCACTAGTTATCGTACCGTGCGCGCTGAAGCCGACAATCCCCTTGTGCTCGTCCGCTCGGGTGACCTCCGAGCGGGGGACCGAATCAGAGGGACGACGAGTGCGCCCCGGCCCCACATTCACGGACGGTGAACCACAGCGGAGAGCAGTGAGCAGGCGCTGCGCTAGCGGGCGGCGTTGAGACGCGCGAGCTCGGCGCGGCACTCGTGGCAAAGGCTGATGCCTTTGCGGTCGACCTCGGCGGCACTGGCGGCCAGGAACATCACACAGCGCAGGTCGTCGCAGTGCGACAGCCCCAGGAGCTGCCCGGCGGCGTGGATGGCCTCGGCCTGGGCGCGGGCGCGCACGCGCTCGCTGCTGAGCGGCTGGCCCGCGAGCTCCGGCCGCAGCCGCGCGATGGACAGGATGGCCGAAGCGCTCTCGCGGTCGGCCTCGCTGAAGACGAAGGGCGAGTCGGGGACGAAGAGGTCGACCTCGGCCACTCCCAGCACGCCCAGCTCCGCCTTCCGCCGCTGCGGCGCGAGGCGGCGCAGGATGGAGGTGGCGTGGTACTGGCCGCGGTCTTTGTTGAAGGCGTACTTGGGGTCGGAGAGCGCGGCGCCGATCCCGACCAAATCGAGCCCGAGCTCGACGCGGATGGGCTCGGTGAGCTCTCGGAGGAGGGCTCGGGCGGTGCTTCCGACGGGTGCGATCTGGAGGGTCCCTGGCATGGTCGCTGACCGGGCGAAGGAGAGGTTATCGGACCCGCAACGTTCAAAACTCGCAGGCCTTTGTCAAGGTTTCGGCCGATGCCTGCGTCGGAGCCAGGCGTTTCGCAGCGGGCCGGCGGCTCGCCTGGCCGGGCGCCCCCGGGGCCGCCGCCACCCCTGCGCGCGAGGCCTGTTTCTCGCGCCGGGAAGGCGCTAGAACTGCGGCGCGCCCGGAGGAACGCCTCCGCCGCGCGAGGCCCGCGGGGCGCCGCCCAGCGGCAGGCCTCAACCAACCCGCGTGGAAGGAGACGCGCGGCGTGCGGACCATCCAGCTGACGCTCGAGTACGACGGGACCGACTACGTCGGGTGGCAGACCCAGGCCAACGGCCGGTCCATCCAGGGCGAGCTCGAGCGGGCGCTCGCGGCGCTCCTCAAGGAGCCCGCCAAGGCGACCGGCGCCGGCCGCACCGACTCCGGCGTCCACGCCATGGGGCAGGTGGCGAGCCTCAAGACCTGTAGCCGCGCGCCGCTCAAGGCCTTCGTCCTCGGGCTCAACTCGCTCTTGCCCAAGGACATCGCGGTGCGCTCGGCCAGCGAGCGCCCACAGGCCTTCGACGCCCGGAGGTCCGCCCGCGGCAAGCTCTACCGGTACCGAGTGGTGAATCGCCCGGTCCGGACGCCGCTCGCCCAGCGCTACGCCTGGGAGCTCTACGCGCCCCTCGACGTCGGCGCCATGGCGCGCGCCGCGAATTGCCTCCTCGGGCGCCACGATTTCAGCGCCTTCCGCGCCAGCGACTGCCAGGCGGCCCACGCGGTGCGCGAGCTGCGCAAGCTCTCGGTGACCCAGGACGGCGAGGACGTGGTCTTCGACGTCGAGGCGACGGCGTTCCTCAAGCACATGGTCCGAAACCTGATAGGCACGCTGGTCGAGGTGGGCCGAGGCCGCCGCGCGGAGGCGTCGGTCGCCAAGGTCTTGGCGTCGCGAGACCGGGGGCTCGCCGGCGCGACCGCCCCCGCGCGAGGGCTGTGCCTGGTCCAGGTCTTCTACGACGGCGAAGGCGAGGGCACCTTCCCCGGCCCGAGGCCTCTCGAGAATCGCCGAGACGGCTATACTCCGCCCTCGTGAGCCCTCCCAAGAAACAGCCTGGCCGCGTCTCTCGCGGCGCTCGCGTCGCCCTCTTCGGAATGTCGGCCGGTCTCTTGACCTACATCGTGGGCTCGGCGTTCCTCATGCGCTTTCAGCCGGCGCTGGTGCGCCCGCTGTCGGCGCTCCCGCCCGGCCCCTGGCGCTGGCTGCTCGCGATGACGGCGCTCGCGCTCGCGCTGTTGGGCATCGGCGCCGCGGTCGCGTACGGGGCAGGCCTGCTGCTGGAGGCGCCCCGCTGGCCGTTCGCCCTGGGACAGGCATTCGGTTTCGCGATCTTTCCCCTCGCCTTACCCGTCATCTTGCGCTCCGACGACCAGCCGACCCGCGCCGGCAACCTCGTCGGCGCTGCGCTCGCCGTTCTGGCGAGCGTCGTCGCCTGGGCCTATGCCTTCCGGCGCGGCCAGGGTCGGTCCCAGCGGCCCGCTCAGGCAGAAGCCCCGCCTTCGTCTCTCTCGAAGATCGACTTTGCCGCGGTGAAGCGCGCGAGCGAGGGCGGCGCGCCCGAGGCGCCCGCCGCCGCCCCCGGCGCCGAGGCGCCGAAAGACCCGTGAGCCGGCGCTGCGGCACGGACCACCCGCGCCGCGGCGACCTCGCCCATGGGAGCGCGGCCGATCGGATCATGCGCGGCTTTCGGACCCCTGCCCTCTGGTCGCGGGCAAACTGCACCGCGTGCCGCACGATGGTCCCGGCCACGTCGAGCCGGGTCGCGCCTTCGATGCCCTCGAAGCCGGGGCTGGAGTTGACCTCGAGGACGAGCGGCCCCGCCCGGCTCTCGAGCAGGTCGACGCCCGCGACCTCCAGGCCGACGATGCGCGCGGCGCTCACCGCCACCCGCGCGAGCTCGTCGGTGAGCTCGGCCGGCGTCCCCTCGCCGCCGCGGTGAATGTTGGACCGGAACTCGCCTTCCTTGGCCGTGCGCCGCATGGCGGCCACCACGCGCTCGCCGACCACGAAGGCGCGCACGTCGCGGCCGACGGACTCCTGGATGAACTGCTGCAGCAGGACGTCGTGGCCCAAGTCCCAGAAGGTGTTGAGCAACGTCTGCGCCTCCTCGAGCGTGGAGGCGATCATCACGCCGATGCCCTGGGTGCCCTGCAGGAGCTTCACGATCACCGGCAGGCCCCCGACCTCGTCCAGGAGCTTCTCCACCGCCGTGCGCTGGTGCGCCATGAGGGTCTTGGGCACCGGCACGCCGAAGCGCGCCAGGAGCTGGAGGCAGCGAAGCTTGTCGCGGCTGCGCGCGATGGGCACCGAGTTATTGACCACCGGCACGCCCATCATGTCGAAGTGGTTCACCACCGCCAGGCCGTAGGCGGTGATGGACGCGCCGATGCGCGGGATGACCACGCTGGGCGGCTTGAGGCGCTCGGTGCCGTAGAGGATCTCCGGGCCTTCGGTCTGGACCACGATGTTGCACTTGAGGGTGTCCAGGACGACGGGCCGGTGCCCCTGCTCTTTGGCCGCCTGCACCAGGCGCCGCGTGGAGTAGAGCGTCTTCTTGCGCGACAGGATGCAGAGGACCTGCCGCTTTCCTTCGCGGGGGCGGGTCGCGGCGGGGCTCTTCCGGTTCTTGGCCATGGGGGCGAGGTGCAGACTAGCAACGCCCCCGAGGGGCAACAACTGCGAGCCGGCGCGCGAAGCCGGGCGGGACATGGTGGCTCAGCGCGGGCGGAGCGAGCGCGCGAGCCCGAGCCAGCTCACGCCGACTGCCCCGTGAGCACGCCCCGGGCCGCGCGCAGCGCCTCCTCCGTCCCGGCGAGCGCGAGCAGGTCGCCGGGGCGGAGCACCTCGGCCGCGGTGGGCAGCAGGACGTCGCAGCGGTCCCGATGGATCGCCAGCACCGTCGCCCCGGTGCGCCCGCGCAGGTTCAGCTCGGCGAGGGTCCTGCCCACCGCCGGGCTCGCGCCGGAGAGCTCCAGGGACGAGGGCGAGCCGAGGCCGGGCAAGAGGTCGCGGACCCGCTCCATCGCCTGCTGCGGCGGCGCCTTGGCGCCCGCGTGCGCCTGCGAGGCCAGCGCCTCGGCGATGACCTGCGCCCCCGCTCGGACGTGGCCCTGGAGGTTCTTGGCGCTCCGCCAGAAGCCCGCCGCCAGCGCGCAGAGGAGCGCCCCCAGCACGACCGCGCCCTCCACGCCCGGCAGGAACGGCTGGGTGATGGCGACCAGGGGCGCGCCGATGAGCAGCACCGCGGTGAGCTGGAGCGCGGCGGACAGCATCCGCCGCGGGGCGGCACCGAGGTCGGCGCGGCCGGCTTCCGCCTCGGGCAGAGCCGCCGAGGCCAGCACGACGCCCAGGCGGTGCGCGACGCGGACGACGCCCGCGGCGAAGGGCAGCGCCAGGAGCACCGCCGAGAGGACCACCAGCCACCGGGCCACCGCCGGGGACATGTGGAAGCGGGACTCCAGGAGCGCCAGCGCCCGCCCGTGCAGGGCGGAGAAGGCGACGGCGACGCCCGCCAGCGCCAGCGCGTCGATCAAGAGCATCCGGAGCAGCCGGCGCGCGGTCGCGGCGCGGGTGCGCTGCGGCGGGGCCCGGCGAAGCCCCTCGATCCAGCTGCCGTAGAGGGCGGCGAAGGTCTGCAGCGCCCGCGGCAGCCGGCGGTCCAGGTAGGCGGCGCTCGCGCCCGACGCCCGGATGAGCCAGGGGCTCGTGAGGGTGGTCAGCGCCGAGACCGACACGGCGACCGGATAGAGGAAGTCGCGCGTCGCCCCGAGCGCGAGGCCGAGCCCAGCGATGATGAACGAGAACTCGCCGATCTGCGCGAGGCTCATCCCCGCCTGGACGGAGGTCCGCACGCCGGCGCCGGTCAGGAACGCGCCCAGGGTCACCCCGCCGATCTTGCCGACGATCACCACCGCGGTGAGCACCGCCACGGCGGCCCAGTTGCGCACGATGATCGCCGGGTCGATGGACATGCCCACCGAGACGAAGAAGACCGCGGCGAACAGGTCCTTCACCGGCGCCACCAGGGGCTCGATCGCCTCCACCTTGCCCGACTCGGCGACCAGCGAGCCCGCGAGGAAGGCGCCCAGGGCCACCGAGTAGCCGGCGGCCTGGGCGAGCAGGGAGATTCCGAAGCAGATGCCGACGGCGGCGATGAGCGTGGTCTCGGGGCTCTTGCGCCGGACGACCGCCCTCATCGCGCGCGGGATGGCGAGCAGGCCCGCGACCACCAGCGCGAGGAGAAAGGCCGCCAGGCGGCCCGCCGTCAGCGCCAGACCGCTCGGCGACAGCCCCGCGCCGCTCGCCAGCGCCGTGAGCACCGCGATGAGGAGGATGGCGATGAGGTCTTCGACGATCAGCACGCCGATGACGAACTCGCGCAGCGCGCCGCGGATCCCCCGCTCGTCGAACGCCTTGGCGATGATGGTGGTGCTGGAAATGGCGACGACCGCACCGGCGAACAGGCTCTCGAGCCAGCTCCAGCCGAAGGCCCTCCCGGCCAGGAACCCGAGCCAGACCATGAGGCTCGTCTCCAGCACCGCGGTGATGCCGGCGGTGGGGCCTACCTGGGCGAGCTTGCGGAGGCTGAACTCCAGCCCCAGCGAGAACATGAGCAGGATGACGCCGAGCTCGGAGAGGGTCTGGACGGTGCCCGGGTCCGCGACCAGCGGGACAGGGAGGTGCGGCCCGACCAGCATGCCGGCGAGGACGTAGCCCAGCACCACCGGCTGCCACAGGCGGTGGAAGAGCACGGTGACCACCGCCGCGGCGCCGAGCACGACGGCCAGCGCCCGCAGGAAGTGGTGAGCGTCGCCCATGGCGACCTTGTCATATCGCCAGGGGCCCGGGGCGCCGCAAGGCCGCAGCGCCCGGCCGCCCCACGCGAGGGAGCCCCGCCCCGCGCGCCTCCCCTCCTCACGCCGCCGAGCGGCGCGGCTCGGCCCACCAGCTCAAGCGCGACCGAGCGCCTTCATGAGCTGCGCGCGCGCCACGCTCAAGCTGAAGTCGGCCTGCACCGCGTTGCCGAGCGCGGTCGTGACCGCCACCTGCGCGTCCTGGAGCTCGATGATGGAGCCCACGCCGGCCTGGTACCGCCCCTCGGCGAGGCGCAGACGGATCTTCTGGTTCTGCACGATCTTCGCGTTGGTCTCCACCGAGGCTTTCGCGGCGATCACCGCCAGGTGCGCCTGCACCACCTCGAGGCGGACCTGGTTGCGCTCGCTGGCGAGCTGTGCGTCGGCGACGGCGAGGTTCGCCTCGGCCTCGCGGACCTGCGCGCGGGTGAGGCCGCCCTGGAAAATGGACCAGCTCAGGACCGCCTGCGCGTTCCAGTTCCAGGTCATATCGTGCAGGTCGGTGCCCTTGTCGCTAAAGCCCGTCGAGACGCCCAGGCTCGGCAGGTAGGTCCCCTTGGCCGCGTCGATGAGCTTCGCCTGCGACTGGCTCGTCTTCACCAGCGACTTCACCTCGGGCCGGGCGTCGTAGGCCGCCTGCACGAGCTTCTCCTCCGAGGCGTCCTCGTCCGGCAGTCGCGTGAGCCCCTGGTCGGCCACGTCGTAGTCGGTCGACTGCTCCACGCCCATGGCCTGGTTGAGCAGCGCCTTCGCCTGCTCGTAGTTGTTCTTGGCGTTGACGAGCTGCAGCTCGGCGGTCGCGAGGTCGGCGCGGTTCTGGTACAGGTCGATCTCCGGGTGGGTGCCGGCCTTCACGAACCCCTCGGTCTGCTCCAAGTGCGAGCGGTTGGAGGCCACGCTGTCCCCGGCCACCTTGACCAGCGCCTTGGTGGCGTTGGCGTTGAAGAAGGCGGTCTGCACGGACAGAAGCGTCGTGCTCACCTGGGTCGCCTCCGAGTCCTTGGTCGCCCCCGCCGTCAGCTTGGAGGAGAGGTACCGGCCGCGGGTGGCGTTGAAGTCCCAGACGAGCTGGCTCGCGGTGATGCCGAGGTTCCAGTAGCTGACTGTGTCCCAAGTGCCGCCGGCATTCCCGTTTGTCAGGCCCGGCTGCGCAGCCAGGTTCTTCGTCTGCCGCGAAAACGCGGCCGTTCCGGTGACCTGCGGCAGCAGATTGGAGAACTGCTCCTCGGCCCGCGCGTCGGCCGCGGATGTGTTGGCCTGGGCGCGCAAAATGTCGGGCTGGTGCTCTTTGGCGAGCTGAATGGCCTGGTCCAGCGTAAGGCTCTTGGCCTCGGCGCGCGCGGTGAAAGCGGCGAGGAGCGGGACAAGCGCGGCAGCGAGCGGGGCGGTTTTCATTCGTACCTCAGGGCTTCGATGGGATCCAGGTTGGAGGCTTTCCAGGCCGGATACAGGCCGAACACGACTCCGACGATGGCCGAGAAGAGGAACGACACGGCGACGATGTCGGGCCGGATGACGAACTCCCAGCGCAGCTTGGACGCGAGCAGCACCGAGGTGAGGAAGCCGGCGCCCAAGCCCATCAATCCGCCGGAGGTGGAGAGCGTCATGGCCTCCACCAGAAACTGCGCCAGGACGTGCGAGGGCTTGGCGCCCACCGCCATGCGGATACCTATCTCCCGGGTGCGCTCGGTGACGCTCACCAGCATGATGTTCATGATGCCGATGCCGCCGACGACCAGCGACACGATGGCCACCGCCGCGAGCAGCAGCGAGAAGGTGTTCATGGCGTCCTTCTGAGCGCTGGCGATCTCGGTGAGGTTGCGCACCGTGAAGTCGTCGTCGTTCGGGTCGCCGATGTGGTGCCGGTCGCGCATGATCATGTTGATCTGGTTCTGCGCTCGGAACGTCTCCTCCTCGGAGCGCGCCCCGACCATCACCACGCCCGCGATGAACTGCTGCAGGCCGCCCTGCAGCTTGCTCTTGAAGGCCGACACGGGCATGACCGCCGTGTCGTCGTAGTCCTGGCCCATGAAGTTCTGGCCCTTCTTCTCCAGGACGCCGATGACCACGAACGGCGTGCTGCGGATGCGCACGGTGCGCCCCACCGGGTTCACGCCCGAGCCGAACAGGTGCCCGACCACCGTCGCGCCCAAGACGATGACCTTGTTGCCCGACTCGACGTCCGAGGCCGAGAAGCTGGAGCCCTGCTCCACCTGCCAGTTGCGAATGAAGAACCACTCGGCGGTGGTCCCGGTGACCGACGTGGTCCAGTTGCCGTCGTCGCCGACGAGGGAGGTCTTGGTCGTGAGCGACGGGGCCGCGTAGCGCACCGACGGCGCCTCGCGCTTGATGGCCTCCAGGTCGTCCCAGGTGATGGTCGGCATGGAGCCGATGCCGCCCATCATGCCGCCCGAGCGCGTGCTGCCCGAGGTCACGATGAGCAGGTTCGTGCCCATGGCCTCGAACCGCTTGGAGACGCTCGACTTGGCGCCCTCGCCCACCGCCACCATGGTGATGACCGATGCGACGCCGATGATGATGCCGAGCATGGTGAGGAACGAGCGCATCTTGTTGCGCAGGAGCGCTCGCAGCGCCACCGGGAAGGTCTGCAGGAGGTTCACGACCTCACCTCTTTCGGCGCCTGGGCGATCTTGGCGCTCTGCCGCACGTCGGAGAGGATCTTCCCGTCGCGCACGGTGATCACCCGCGCCGCGAAGGCCGCGATGTCCGGCTCGTGCGTGACGACGAGGATGGTCATGCCCGCGCGCCACAGGTCTTGGAAGAGCGCCATGACGTCCAGGCTGGTCTTGGTGTCCAGGTTGCCGGTGGGCTCGTCGGCCAGGATGAGGCGCGGCTCGTTCACCAGCGCCCGCGCGATGGCCACGCGCTGCTGCTGCCCGCCGGAGAGCTGGCTGGGAAGGTGGTGCATCCTTGGCCCCAACCCCACCCGCTCCAGCGAGACCTTCGAGCGCCGGTGCCGCTCGGCGCGCTTGTGGCCCGCGTAGACCAGCGGCAGCTCCACGTTCTCCATGGCCGTGGTCCGCGAGAGCAGGTTGAACCCCTGGAAGACGAACCCGATGGTCGTGTTGCGCACCTCGGCGAGCCCGCCCTTGTCCAGGCTGGTCACGTCGATTCCGTCCAGGACGTAGCGCCCGCTGGTGGGCCGGTCGAGGCAGCCCAGGATGTTCATGAGCGTGGACTTGCCCGAGCCGGACGGCCCCATGATGGCCGCGAACTCGCCGGCCTCGATGGTGAGGGACACGCCGTCGAGCGCGTGGACCTCGGCGTCGCCGGTGGCGTAGGTCTTGCGAACCTGCTCGAGCTGGATGACCGCGGTCATGGCGCTCTCCTAGAACGGCCGCTTCTGGGGAAGCGCGCTGGGGTCGACGATCATCTCGGTGATGAGGCTCTCGCCCTCGGAGACCGGCCCGCTCAACAGCTCGGTCCAGGTGCCGTCGGTGAGCCCCACGCGCACGCTCTTCGGCACGGGGAGGTTCTGCTGGACGACCCAGACCAGCCGCTCGCCGGGCTTGGCCTGCGGGCCGGTGCCGGGCCCGCGCTTCCCCAGGCCGCCCGAAACGGGCGCGGGGGCCGACGTCCCCGCCGCGCTCGAGCTGCCCGAGCCGACGCCCTTGCGGTCATGGCCCGCGCCGCCGCCGGTGAACGCACGGACGGCCGCCAGCGACTCCGGGTCCGGCCGGAAGCGGAGCGCCGAGTTCGGGATGCGCAGCACGTCGTCGCGGTCGGCATAGACGAACGTCACATTGGCCGTCATGCCCGGCTTGAGCAGGAAGTTGGGGTTGTCGACGTCGATGACCGCGTCGTAGGTGACGACGTTCTGGACCGTCTGGGCGGCGTCGCGCACCTGGCGGACCACGCCCTCGAACGCCTTCTCCGGGTAGGCGTCGACCGAGAAGGTGACCTTCATGCCCGGCTGAACCCGGCCGACGTCGGCCTCGGAGACGCTGGTGTCGACCTGCATCTTCGACAGGTCCTGCGCGATGGTGAAGAGCGTAGGCGCCTGGAAGGAGGCGGCGACGGTCTGGCCCACGTCGATGGTGCGCGAGACCACCACGCCGTCGATGGGCGAGATGATGGTGGTGTAGGCGAGGTTCACCTCGGCCTGCTGCAGCCCGGCCTTGGCCTGCTCGACCGAGGCGACCGAGACCGAGACCTGCGCGTCGGCGGCCTTGGAGTTGGCCTCGGCGGTGTCGGCGTCGGCTTGGGCTATCAGCTTCTGCTTGACCAGCGACTGGGCTCGGTCCCACTGGCGCTTGGCGTCCAGGGCCTGAACCTTGGCCTTCTCGACCGCGGCCCCCGCCGACGACAGGTTCGCGCGGGCCTGCAGGAGCGCGGCGCGGAAGAGCTGCGGGTCGATGCTGGCGATGAGCTCGCCCTTCTTCACCTTGGTGCCGAAGTCGGCGCGCAGCGACTCGATGCGCCCCGAGACCTGGCTGCCCACCTGCACGGTGACCAGCGCGGAGACGGTCCCGGTGGCGGTGACCTTGGCGCTGATGCGCCCCTTCTCGGCGCGGGCCGTCTCGTACCGCACCGGCGGCGTCCGAGAGCTCTTGGCGTAGCGGAAGGCGGCGAAGCCTCCGCCGCCCAGGACCACCACCGCCGCCACCGCTGCGAACCCCTTCGTCCAGCCTTTCATGGAAGCTCCTGCTTCGTTTCTTCGTGTTGGGCGCCCAGCGCGCCTTCGACAGTGACCTTTGCAGCACGGGATGCCGTTGGGCCGCCCCTTCAACCGCTCGACTCGCCCGCCTGTTTCCCTTTGAGGACGCCCACCACGCGGGCGAGCACCCGCTCCAAGTCTGCGGCAAGGCCGTCGTCCAGCCCGACGATCAACCGCCGCATGCCCGCCGCCCGCGCGCTCTCGAGCTGGCCGATGAGCCGGGCGCCGGCCGGGGTGAGCTGCAAGACCTTCTGCCGGCGGTCCTTCGCCGATTCGGTGCGATCGACCAGGCGCTTCTCGACCAGCTGATCGACGAGCCGGCTCACCGCGCCCGGCGTCAGGCGAATGCGCTGCGACAGCGCGGAGACGGTCTGCGGCCCGCCGTTGCGCATGATCTGCAGCGAGATCATCTGCGGCAGGGTCAGGCTGAGCCGGTGGAGCGACTGCAGCCCCACGCCGGCGCCCGGGCGCATCAGCGCCATCAGCTCCCGCATCAGGGCGTCGATCCGCTCGGCCGCCCTCTGCGTGTCTCGCTCTCGCATGGCGCCTCCGAAGTCTGCCCCGATTGCCTTAGCGCAATGGTTGCGTATGCGCAACGATTTCGCAGACACGCCGTGTACCCGCGGGTCGCCGGCGAGGTTAATTTTGAGGCTCGCGGGC
Organism: uncultured delta proteobacterium; assembly: GCA_963772225.1. GTDB lineage: Bacteria > Myxococcota > Myxococcia > Myxococcales > UBA5297 > CAVYWD01. The sequence continues at coordinate 1,753,163 of CAVYWD010000002.1, forward strand.
CGCGGCCGGCGTCAAGCCGGCGCGAGGTCGAGCCCGGGCCGGAGCACCTGGACGCTCACCACTGCGCCCGGCTCGACGGCGCCCCACTCGGCGGGGATGACGGCGAGACCGTCCGCGTCGAGCAAAGGCTTGAATCGGCCGGTCTCCTGGTTCCCGGCGCTGACCGCGACCAGCGCACCCTCCCGCTCCTCGAGGCGCACGCGCAGGAACAGGGTGCGCCCCGGCTTGTGGGCGGCGCCGCCCAGCAGCGACGCGCGGACGAGCGGCCTCAGGACGCGGCGGTGGCCCATCCTCTTGAGCAGCGCCGGGCGCGCGAACTGCTCGAAAGTGACCAGGGCTGACACCGGGTTGCCGGGCAAGGAGAAGACGAGCGTGTCCTTGTGCATGGAGAACGCCGTGGGGTGGCCGGGCTTGATGTCCACCTTCCAGAAGAGCGGCTCCACCCCGATCTCGCCCAGGACTTCGCGGACCAGGTCGCGGTCGCCCGCCGAGACGCCGGCCGTGGTGATGAGGGCGTCCGCGCGAAGGCCTTGCTCGAGAATCCGCTTCAGCGACCCCCGGTCGTCCGGGGCGATGCCGAGGATCTCGGGCTCGGCGCCCATCTGCCGAACCGCGGCGCCTATCGCCAAGGCGTTGCTCTCGTAGAATCTTGCCGGGCGAGAGCGGCTCGCCGACCTCGACGAGCTCGTCGCCGGTGGAGACGATGGCCACTCGGGGCCGGCGGACGACAGGGGCCCAGGCCCTGGAGCCCATGGCGAGCGCGGCGATCTCGACCGGGCCCAGGATGGCGCCGGCCCGGAGAATGACCTCTCCCGCGCGGATGTCCTGGCCGCGGCGCCGGACGTGGGCGCCGGGCTCGACGGGGCCGCACAGAATTAAAGAGCCGTCGCGCTCCTCGGCCTCCTCCATCGGCACGACGGCGTCGGCGCCGGGAGGCAGCGGAGCTCCGGTCATGATCTTCGCGGCCGTCCCGGGGGCGAGCGCGCCGCCGCTCGCCGCGCCCGCCGGGTAGTAACCAGAGAGCGGCAGCGCTGCGCCGGACGCCGAATCAGCCGAGCGCAAGGCGTAGCCGTCCATCGCCGAGTTGTCCCAGAGCGGCAGGTCGCGCGGGGCGGCGATGTCGAAGGCGAGCACCCGGCCGACCGCCTCCAGGGCACCGACCCGCTCCGCTCCCAGGACTTTCGCCCGCTCGAGAATGATCCGCCGGGCTTCTTCGAAGGAGGGCACGGGGCTGTTGCCTCTACGAGGAGTTGGGATGGTACTTCGGCGTGCGAGCCCACTTCCCTCGAAGAGATTCGACCCCTCTCGCCCTGGGAGCCCGCCTCTTTCTCTGCGAGGCGGAATGTCCGCCTCGATTTCTACCATGCCCTCTTCGACGTGAGAGGGGGGATCGTCATGGCTCTGAAGAGTCGGGGCGATGGAGCGTCCGCGAGCTGCGTTAGAAGATCCACGTCGCCGAGTCCCTCACCGAGCTGCCGCCCCGCGACGTCCTTCGAAGCCGTCTGCAACAGGCACTGAAAGCGGCGCGCGCCAGGCTGTCGACTCAGGCGCGCGAAGCGCCGTCACCTCTCGGTGACCTTCGGCGAGGCGCTGCCGCGGGCCGATAGCGCCTGCCTCAGCGCTTCTTCCCGCGCGCGCCCGACGCGTGTCCCATCCAATCGCGGTAGTTCCCGCACTCGCCCACGACCTCGCGGTGGTAGCTCGTATCCTGAAGGCTCGCCATCGCCGAGAACCACTTTTCGGGCGCCGGCAGCTTGTCGTCCGCGTCGCTCGGCGGCTTCGCCTCGAGCAGCTGCGCCAGCTCGCACTTCGCCGCCAGGAACGCCGCCTTGGCCTTGACCTCGCGATTCGCCGCGAGCTCGAAGGCGCGCCGGTACCACTTCTCCGCCGGCCGCGTGTCGCGCGTGGCCGAGTGCGTTTCCTCTAGGAAGCGGCGCGCGTTCCCGTACCAGGTCAAATTGTAGAGCCCATTCCCAAGCTCCAAAGCGGCCTCGGCCGCCGCCGCCCCCTGGCCCTGCGCCTTTCGCTCGAGCTCGGCGAGCCGGGCCGCCGCGCTCGCGTGCGTCCAGGGGGCGTTGGCGTACTCTTCGTGGTCGCAGTCGTGGCAGTCGCGGACGTGGATGACGAACGGGTCAGTCTTAAGCGGCGACGAGGCGGCGCCGGCCGCCTTGAAGAGTTGGGCCGCGGCGGCGAAGTCGCCTTTCAGGACGAGCGCCGAGGCGAGCTCGCGCTGCAGTCCGGCCAGCGTCTGTCCCGAGCCCTGGACCTCGAAGCGCTCGAACGGCGTTGCGGCGGCGGCCGCGCGCTGAATGAGCGCGCGGACGTAGTCGGGGTCGCCCCAGCGGGCGGCGCCCGAGCCGGCGACGAAGAGCTCGGCGTCCAGGGGCCGGCCGGCAGCCACGCAGCGCTTGGCCAGCGCCTGGCGCGCGCCGCGCACCACGCTCTCCCTGCGGGCGAAGTCCTTGTTCAGGCCGACGACCGCGAGCGCGAGCTCGTCCTCCAGGGCCCTATCCGGCTTCCAGCTCCTCGCCAGCGCCAGCGCGAGGCTCGCCTGCGCCTGGGCCGCCACCCGCGCGTCGCCGGGGCGAGCTTTGCGCGCGGCCTCCAAATGCGCCCGCGCGGCCGGGAGCTTGCCCTGCAGCGCCGCGATGTGCCCGGCCAGCAAATCGAAGAGCCAGGGCCGGTCCGCCCCCTTCGCCGACGCCTGCTGGAGCGCGAGGGCCTCGAGCCCGCCGAGACTCTTGCCCTGCGACTCCACCCGCGCGAGCTCGCGCACCGCGAGCAGGGCCACCAGGTCGGAAGCCGGATCGAGCGCCAGAATTTCCCGGGCGGCCGCGAGCCCGTCGCTCTTGAGCCCCACCAGCCGCCACAGCTCGGCCTTCTCCCTCGCGTTCGCCGCCAGCCGGAGCGTCTCCTGCCAGTCCTTCTCCTCCGCGGGCTGGAAGTCGCGGGCGGCGGCGCCCGAGAGCGCCGGGAACCGGGCGTGGATGCGCGCGAGCTCCAAGTTCGCTCGGCCGAGCTGCCCCGCCCGCTTCAGCGCGCCGGCGAGGTAGTAGCGCGCCCGGAAGCGCAGGCTCTCCGAGGGACCGTCGAGCACCGCCGCGTTGGCCTGATAGAACGCCGCGGCCGACGGCCAGTCGCCGCGGTAGAAGCGCAGGCGCATCAGCAGAAAGGCGTAGCGCTGCTTCAGGAACGGGTCCTTGGCCCGCGCCAGCGCGGCGTCGCCGCCCCGCTCGAGCGCGGCCGCGTCGGGCCCGGCGGCCTCGGCGAGCGACGAAAGCGGCTCGACCCGCCGCGCGAAGCCGACCAAGTACAGCGCCGCGATGGCCCGCGCGCGGCCGTCGCCCTCGGCCTTGAGGATGGAGCTCGCCCGAAAGCTCGGCGGCGCCTCCTTCGCCTTCTTCTGGAGCTTGAAGATGAGGCCGTCGATGTCGGAAAGCCCTGCGTGAAGGAGGATGGCCTCCCAGTCGGCGGCGCTCGCCGCACCGCCGAGCCACGCGCTCCAGTCCGCCAGCTGCTCCTTGCGCTCGCAGTCCGCGCAGGCGCCTCCGTACCCTTCGGAGTAGGGGTCGTAATAGAGCCCCTCCCAGGTCGAGTCGCCCAGGACGCCCGGGTCGAAGGTGGTCTCGTCGGCGATGTCCGGGGAGTCGCCGGCGCAGGCGCTGGCGCGCGCGGGCAGGAGCGCGGCGAGCGCGACTTCAATGCAAGCTGCGAAAGAGGCGATCCAGGCTCTCGAGGTCATGGCGGGCGAGGTTCCTTTCGGAGAGGTCGAAGAGCGTCACGGTGCGCGCCGGGCCGCGCGCGGGAGTCGGCGGCAGGAGCGGCGCGACGAGCTCGGCCGCCGCGCGCGCGTCCTCGGGACCGACGGCCTCGGCCTTGAGGACGTCGCCCTGCCGCAAGAGCTCCCCGTGCAGAAAGGCGGTGCGCGTGGCCTCGAAGCGCCCGGGCGCGACGGCGCGGAGCCAATCGACCCCCGCGAGCTCCGCCGGGTCGGCCGACTGGAGCAGGCCCTCGACCCGGTCGCCGCGGGCGTGGATGGCCCACGACCAGAGGGGCAACGCCACGTCGAGCGGCAGCGGGTACTCGGGGAGCCGGGCCAGGTATTTTGCGGCGCTCGCGGCATCGAAGATGGAGCGCTCGCCCGGGTCGGCGCTCACGCGGCCCATGTTGTAGACCATGAGCATGCCGCGATCGACCGGGGGGACGCCGGTCCGCTCGCGGTACTTCACCTGGTGCAGGCGGACGGTGGCGCTGACCTCGACCTGGCGCGCGTGGGAGAGCGCGGAGATCTCTTTGAGGAAGGCGAACCAGGGCTCGCGGGTGCCGTCGGCCCAGTCGCAGTCGAGCTGCAGCTCGCGGTAGCCGATGCCCAGCGCGCGCGCGCGGCGGTCCACTTCGCCGGCGACCTCGCGCGCCAGCGCCTGGGCGCCGCCCGGGGGCAGAGAGCGCAGCGCGGCCTCGCGCAGAAAGACCACCGGGACGACCTCGAGCCCTGCCGGAAAGCTCGCGCCCTGGGCGAGCGCGACCTTGGCGACGGCGCGCGGACTGGCGCCCGGCTCGGAGGCCTCAATGTCGAAGAACCGGAGGTAGATCCGGCTCACGCTCAAATGCGCCAGCGCCCCTCGCTCGGCGGCCGAGAGCTGGAACATGGTGCGCCAGTAATAGAAGGCGCGCCGCGGCTCCGAAGCGCGAGCGCTCGCGCGCGGCGCGCACGCGGCGAGCGCCATGGCGGCAATGAGCGAGCGAGAGACCCTTGCCGCAAAGCATCTAGCCGTGGAGCGCACGGATTGACCATTGCACAGATCCCGCGGCTCCCCGACATTTCCTCGGGCCCCGCCTACTCCGGCAAACCCGCGGCCGCCTCCACCGCCTTGAGGACCGCGCCGATGTCCTCGGCCCCGAAGCCCTGCGCGCGCGCCGCCTCGACCACCTGGTGGATGGCGGCGAGCCCTGGCAGCGGCACGCGGTGCAAAGCGCCCTCGCCGAGCGCGAGGACCTGGTCTTTGTGGAGGAGGTCGAGCGTGAAGTGGGCCGCGAAGTCGCGCCGCGCCATGGCGCCGCCCTTGAAGGTCCAGTAGGGCGAGGCGAAGCCCGAGGCCTGGACGACCTCGAGGATCTGCTCGGGCGCGAGCCCTTGCTTCTTCCCCAGGGTGAGCACCTCGGCCAGCCCCTCGAGCATGAACGAGATGAGGGTGTTCCCGAGCAGCTTCATCGCCGAGCCGGCGCCCAGCTCGCCCATGTAGACGGCGCGCTTGCCGATGCACAGGAGCAGCGGCTCGAGCTCGTCGTGGAGCTTGCGCGGGCCGCCGGTCATGAGGAGGAGCGTCCCGTCCTCGGCGCCCTGCTTCGAGCCGGTGACCGGCGCCTCCAGGAAGTCCGCGCCTCGGCTCTGGCAGGCCGCGGCGAGCTCGCGCGAGAGCGAAGGCGCGACGGTCGAGGTGTCCACGCACCGGGCAAAGGCCTTGAGCCCGGCGACGATGCCGCGCTCGCCGAGGTAGACGGCGCGCACGGCGGCCGGGTCGGCGAGGCAGGTGAAGACCACCTCGGAGCGCTCGGCGAGCGCGGCCGGATCCGCCGCGACCTGCGCGCCCTTCTGCGCCAGGGCCTGCGCCGGACCTGGGCTGCGGTTGAAGACCGCCACCTCGTGCCCCTTGGTGAGCAGGTTCTTCGCCATCCGGCTGCCCATGATGCCCAAGCCTGCAAATCCGACGCGCGCCATGGCGGGTCTCCCTTCGTGCTCGAGTGGAGCTTTCGCTTCGTTTATCACGCTCGGCTCGGACCCGGGCAGGCCAAGGGCACGCGTCACCTCATCCCCGTTGATCGGCCTCGGCGACCCCAGAAGAGGTTGCGCCCGCGCTCGGCCAGTACCAGCCTCGCCGAAAGCTCGATCGGGGATCTTCGCGCCGCCCACGGCCACGTCGCCGACCACGCCCACGTCGAGCGCCCACCCACTGCAACGTCGACCGGCATGCCCCAGGCGACATCCGTCCCGGAACGAACCTGCGGCGCCTGGTGCTGGTTCCGATCGCTCGCCCCGCCAGGCGCCGCCCCTTTGAGGCGGCAGCCGCCGCAACCTTCCCTGGGCCATGGGCGCGACCTACCTTCGGCCGACTCCTTCCTCCGGCAACCGCTCGGGGAGGCGTGGCGCGGTGCCTTTTCGGGCGAAAATTCCGGGCGCCTTGGGGCTTGGGCTGACCGCCCTGGTCTATGTCCTGTACCTCGCCCCGTCGCTCGCCTCGGTGAGCGTCGACTGGCGCGAGTCCGACGCCTTGATCGTCGGTCGAAATCTGTGCCGCGGCGAAGGCAGCCTGTGGCTCCCTCGCATCAACGCCTTCGGCGACGGCGAGGGCATCACCGGAATGGAATTTCCCATTCTCGATCGATTGGGCGCGCTGGTCTCGTGCGGCGGCTCGCGGCAGGTGCTCGCCTCCCGGCTCTGGACGCTTTTCTTCGCGCTCGTCGGCATCGCCAGCCTGGCGCAGCTCGCCCGCCGCCACCTCTCCCGGCTCGGCGCTGCCGTGGCGATCGCCGGGTTCGCCTTCTCGCCGGTCGTCCTGTTCTACGGGCGGGCCATTCAGCCCGACGTGCCGTCGGCCGCCCTGGCCCTCTTGTCGCTTCTGCTCCTGGACCTTTCGCTGGCTCCCGAGGCGACGCGCTGGAGCCTCTGGCTCGCCTCCGCCGCCGCCATGGCGCTCGGCGCGCTGATCAAGCTGCCGGCCGTGGTCTATGGCCTGCCCATGGTCGCGCTCACCTGGGAGCGTCGAAGGAGCGGCGCGCTCCGGGACCTTCGATATTGGCTCTTCGTCCCCATTGCCCTGGGGCCCGCTCTGATTTGGTATTCCCACGCCCGCGCGTTGCAAGAGCAATACGGAATTCATTATTTCAACCTCGGAGAATCGTTGGGCTCGCTCCTCGCCGATTGGACGAGCGCCAGGTTTTATCGACGGGTCTTCGTGCGGCAATTGTTCGACGTCTATGCCTGCCCGCTCATCTCGGCCGTAGCCGTCGGCAGCCTTCTCTGGAAAGGGCGCCGAATGCCGGCCTGGATCCCCACGATGGCCGCGGCGGCCCTCGTCTTTCTCTTTCTGGGCGGGTGGGTCGCCGCTTGGCACAACAGCTACGGCGCCATGGCCGCGCCGCCTCTGGCGCTGGCCGCCGGCTGGGGCGCCCAGGAGCTCCTCGCGCGCGTTTGCCGCCCGGGCCTGCGAGCCGGGCTCGCGGCGGCCCTGTGCGTGGTCGCCGCGGCCTATGGGCTTCACCGAAGCCGCCGCTGGCTCGAAAGGCCCGAGGAGGCGCCGCTGTTCGAGGCCGCCCGTCGGCCGCTGGACGAGCGGCTGCCGGGCCGGCGCCCCTTGGTCGTCGTCTCCGACGGGGACCCGAAGGCGCTCTGGTACCTCGATCGCAAGGGGTTCGTCCTCTCCGAGAAGATTGGCGATTGGCTTCGCCTGGCTCACCCCGAGCATTCGCGCGCCGTTCTGGTCGACAAGGCCCGCGCTCAGCGCGCCTCCGGGCGCGTGGAGGCGGCGCGGGCGGCGCTGGTCGCTCTGGGCTATCGCAGCGCCCTGGAAAACGAGGCGGCCCAGCTCTGGCTGAAATCGGATGCGCCGGGCGAGCGAGGCCCCTGACTCGGGTCGAGCGACTGCCCTCGAGCGCTCGGTTTGGTCAGACGGCGCGCTCGCGCGGCGCGGACTTCGGCGCGGCCGCAGTCGACGTCGCCGGCTCCGCGGCCGTGGCTCCCTCCGCGGGTGCGGGCGCGGGCGCGGGCGCCGGCGGATTAACGTTCTCGGCCAGAAGATTCAGAGGCAGCAGCACCGTGAACTCGGCGCCTTTCCCGAGCCCGTCGCTGTGGGCCTGCTCGGTTCCCCCGTGCAGCTCCGCCAGGCCCTTCACCAGCGCGAGCCCCAGTCCCAGCCCGCCGCGGCTGCGGTCGAGCGTGCTCTCCACCTGGGCGAACGGCTGAAACAGCCGCGACAGCGCGCCGGGCGTCAGCCCGACCCCCGTGTCCCGCACCCGGATGGCCGCGCGACTCCCGGTCTCGTCCGCGTCCCAGGCGAGGACCACCTGCCCGCCGCGGCCGGTGAACTTCACCGCGTTCTGGAGAAGGTTCCCCACTGCCTGGGCGACCCGCGCCGCGTCCGCCCTCACCCACAGCGGCCGGCTCGCCGCGCGCGCCGCCAGCTCCACGCCGGAGGCTTCGAAGATGGAGCGGTGGTCCTCCAGCGCCCGGCGGAGCAAGACCGAGAGCTCGAAGCGCTCGCGCTGGATTCGGACCTTTCCGCGGTTGATGCGCGTGGCGTCGAGCAGGCCCCCCACCAGGCGCACGAGCTGCTCGACCTGCCGGTCGATGACCGCCTTCGCGCGGCGAGCCTGATCGCTGCCCGGCGCCGCCCGGTCGAGGATGAAGAGGCTGTTGCGGATGGGCGCGAGCGGGTTGCGCAGCTCGTGCGAGAGCACGGCCAAGAACTCGTTCTTGCGTTGGTCGGCCTCCCGCAGGCTCTGCTCGCTCTCGCGCAAGGCCCTCTCTCGGCTCAGCGCGTCCAGCGCGTAGGAGACGTCGGCGCTGAGCGCCTCGAGCAGCCGCACCTGCTCCTCGTCGAAGGTCCCGCACTTCCGCCCGTAGAGCGTGAGCGCTCCGACCACGGCGCCCTGGTGGCGAAGCGGGAAAGCCGCCGAGGCCCTCAGATTGTTCCGCCGCGCGGCCTCGCTCCAGGGCTGCGTGGATGGGTTCGAAGCGAAGTCGTCGTTCACCACCGGCCGGCCCTCGCGGATGCAGGTGCCGGTCGGGCCTGTCCCCGGGTACCTCTCGTCCCACGCTGCCTAGCGAAGGCGCGCGCGGGCGCCACTGCACGAGCTCACATCGCGCGGCAGGACTCTCAAAGGGAGTCTCCTTCTGCGGCTCGCCCAGTCCCGGTTGAGGCAAATTAAAAGGGGGCACCTCTTTGCAGGGCCGCCCGTGGGCGAGGCTAACCTCTGCGGCGAGCGCTGATGCGCTGGGGCCCCATCTGGCGCGCGCTCCAGTCCCCTGCAGAACACGAGCAGGGCACGAACCCGGCGCCCCTCGATGTCGGACCGCGCTGGTAAGACTGTCCTGCAGCGTGCGAGGGGGTGGAGGCGAACCGCCGAGGGCGCCTCCTGAGGTCACCCGAAACAGTCCCGGCAAAAGGCGATGAGCAGGCGCCCCAGGGTCTCCTGGGCGCCTGCGAGGAGATGCTCCCGTGGCGAAGAAACCCGAATCCCGTCCAGGCGTCCAGGCCGACGCTCTCTCCCAAGCCGAGCCGCCTCAAGCGCTCACGCGCTGCGAGTGCGGCCGGCATTTCTCAGTCGAGCACTGGCGAAGGCTGCAATTCGCGGGCGCACAGCCCCTCGGATTCGCCGACGTGGCCGTCGAGCAGCGCATCTGCGACGGGTGCGGCGCGACGGTCGGGCTCACCGTGCACCTGGTGCCCTGCGCGGTCGCGCGGTTGAGCGACCGCCTCGGGCGCGACGCCCCCTGAGCCGACGGAGGACGCAAGACGGCCCGCCGGAGGACCGGCGGGCCGCTCGCGCCTTACTCTCGGGTCAGGCGCGAACCGCAGGCACCGCGGGCTGGTGCTGGCGCTCGGGTGACGCGGTGAAAGTGCGAATCACATTGTAGAAGACGAGGGTGATGCCGCTGTACAAGAACACGCCGGCAATAAGCCGCACGGCCCAGAACGGCTTCATGAACTTCACGGTGTCGATCCACGGGATGTTCGAGTCGTTCCACTGGAGGCCTTGCATGAATCCGCCGACCCAGAGGACCGCGAAGAACACCAGCGCGCCGGTGAACATGAGCCAGAAGGCGGTGTTGGCGAGCTTCATTGAATAGAGCGCGCGGCCGAGAATTCGAGGCACCGAGTAGAGCGTGCCGGCGATGGCGAAGAAGCTGAACGCGCCCAGGACCGCCATGTGCGCGTGGCCCACGACCCAGTCGGTCTTGCTCACGATGGCGCTCACGGTGCGCAACGAGTGCATCGGGCCCTGGAAGCAGGTGAGGACGTAGAAGGTCGTCCCCGCCATGAGGTACTTGAGAATCGGGTCCTGCCGCACGCGGTCCCACTTGCCGCTGACGGTCGCGAAGAAGTTGAACACCACCGACCAGACCGGGATGATCAGCATGGCGCTGAAGAGGATGGAGACCGTTTGGAGCCACTGGCTGATGGGGCCGTGCAGCATGTGGTGCGCGCCCGTCCAAACGTAAATGAAGGCGATGCTCCAGAAACCCACCATCGACAGCCTGTGGCTGAAGAGCGGCGATTGGGCGGCCTTGGGGATGAAGTAGTACGCGACCCCCAGGCCCAACGGCGTGAAGATGAGCCCCACGGCGTTGTGGACCCAGAACCAGTTCAGGTTCGCCTGGTTGACGCCGTCGAAGAACTCCACCGCGATGTTCCCGGTGAGATACACGAACGCGGTCCAGATGGTGCCGCCCATGATGTACCAGGTGGCCACGTAGATCTTCGGATGCTTGCGGGTCGCCACCGTGGCGAAGACGTTGACGCCGAAGCTGACCCAGACAAACACGACGAGCACGTCGAGCCAGAGCGGCAGCTCGGCGTATTCCAGACCTTGCGTGTGGCCAGCGGGGAGCTCGTACACCGCGGCGAGCACGACGAAGTCGAATACCGCGAGCGTCACCAGGCCGAGCTTTTCGCTCCACAGCTTGTTGCCGCCCAGCTTCGGGACGATGTGGAAGATGAGCCCCATGTCGGCCATCAGGAGCCATCCAAATAGAACGCCGTTCGTGTGAAGTGGCCGCATCCTCCCGAAAGTCAGGAACGGGACGTTCCCCATGAATTCCGGGAGCACGAACTTGGTCGCCATGAAGACGCCGACCAGGGCAGTGATGGCGAAAAAGATCACAGCGCTCAGGAGAAACCCTGTCGCCGCAGGCTCATCGCGCCAGCTTTGCTTCACTTCGGTGGTCATTTCCTGCTCCTCCTTGGCCTAGGTGCTGAGTTCGCCGCGCGCGGCCCCGACTGCGAGTGCGCCTGGACCCGCGACAGTGGTCGGTGGGGTTAGCAACAAGCGAACCAGCGCCGTCGGCGAGGCCCGCCGAGAGGCTGCTCTCCTCTCGGCCTTTAAAGCGAGCCGAGGCACATGAAACATTTCGTGCCGACGGTGAAACACCGCGCGCCGCCCATAGTTTCTTCGGCGCGAACTCTTGTGCAGGCTGGCAAAGACTCCAGGCTCAGCCGGGTTAGGCACCAGACCGAAGCGTCGCCGCGCTTTCGCGCCGAGGGCGCAAGAGCGCCTCACCTGGCCCCAGACGCGGACGCGCAACACGATGGAGCTCTGAAGGTGCGCTCGTTGAGCAGCACCTTTACTACTTTCATCGATGCGAAGAGCTTCTAGGGCGGAACGACCTCGGCCGACGCGGCCGGGTGCACAATATGTCCGTCATTGAACATGACCTTGCGCGCTCCAACGCACACCCCGAGCGCGGCGCGCAGGCCCCGTCGTACTCGTGAAACCGCCATGACCGTCCTCTATCGAGTCGTCCCCGAGCGCCCCCACGAGCACCTGTTCCGCGTCGAGGCGCGCTATCCCGTTCCAAGCAGCGCGCCGCTGGACCTGTGGATGCCAGTCTGGACGCCGGGGAGCTACCTGGTGCGCGAGTTCGCGCGCCACGTCCAGGGCTTCGAGGCCGCCGACGCGGGCGGGCGCCCACTTCCCGCCGAGCGCGTGGACAAGTGCACCTGGCGCGTCGCGTCGGCGGGCGCCTCCGAGGTCGTCGTCCGCTACCTCGTCTATGCCAACGAGCTCACCGTCCGGACGAGCCACCTGGACCAGAGCCACGGCTTCTTCAACGGCGCGAACCTGTTCCTGTCGGCCGATGCCCTGCGCTTCACGCCCTGCGAGCTCGAGGTCGCCGCCCCCGAGGGCTGGAGCGTCCACTGCGCGCTGCCCCGGCGCGGCGAAAGGCTCCTCGCCCGCGACTTCGACGAGCTCGTCGATTCGCCGGTGGAGATGGGCCCTTCCGAGGCCGTCCGCTTCACCGCCGCGGGCAAGCCGCACGAGCTCGTGGTCTGGGGACGCGGCAACTTCGACGCGTCCGCGCTCTCGCGCGACCTGACCGCCATCTGCGAAGCCGAGGCGCGCCTCTTCGGGCCGCCGCCGTTGGAGCGCTACCTCTTCATCGTCCACCTGGCGGAGCGCGGGCGCGGCGGCCTGGAGCACGCCGCCAGCACCGCGCTGCTCTACCCCCGCTTCGGCTTCTCGCCGCGCAAGAGCTACGAAGAGTTCCTTTCCCTTGCCGCGCACGAGTACTTCCACCTCTGGAACGTCAAGCGCATCAAGCCCAAGGCCTTCGTCCCGCTCGACTACCGCGCCGAGCGACACACCCGACTGCTGTGGGCCATGGAGGGCATCACCAGCTACTACGACACGCTGCTCTTGCGGCGCGCCGGGCTGCTCGACCCCGACCGGACGCTCGCGCGCCTCTCCGAGGCCATCAGCGCGCTGGAGGGCGCGCCGTCGCGGCGGGTCCAGTCGCTCGCGGACGCGAGCTTCACCGCCTGGATCAAGCACTACCGGCCCGACGAGAACTCCCCGAACACCGGGCTCTCGTACTACGTGAAGGGCGAGGTGGTGGCGCTCTTGCTCGACCTCGCCCTGCGCGCGGCCACCGGCGGGGCGCGCTCGCTCGACGACGTGATGCGCCTGCTTCTGTCGCGCTATGGCGACGGGCGCGGAGTTCCGGAGGACGGCGTGGACCGCGCGGTGCTCGAGGTCGGCGGTGCCGGGCTGGCACCGTTCCTCGAGCGGGCGCTCCGCTCGACCGAGGAGCTGGACTACTCGCCGCTCGCGTCGGCAGGGCTCGTCCTCAAGCGCCGCGCGCGCCGAGGGCCCTCGGACAAGGGCGGCCCTGGGGAGGCGGACGAGGCGGAGCGCGCCTGGCTGGGCGTGGAGCTCAAACCCGGCGACCGGGCGGTCGTGGCCACGGCCTACGCGGGCTCGCCCGCGGTCGCGGCGGGGCTTTACGCCGACGACGAGCTCGTCGCCCTCGACGGATTTCGGGTGGGAGCCACCTCGCTCGGCGAGCGCCTGGAGGGTCGGCAGCCCGGAGAGCGGGTGCGCCTCCACGTCTTCCGGCGGGACCAGCTCGTGGAGGTCGAGCTGGCCCTCGGCGCCCGGCCGAGGGACGCCTGCTGGCTGGAGCGGGCCCAGGGCGCGACCGCCTCGCAGCGCGCCCTCTACGAGCGCTGGCTCGAGGCTCCGTTCGAGCCCAGAGCGACCCTCCAGGGGTGACCGACTATTGGCTTTTCTCGGGCCTCGCGTTGTGCCTAGATCGCGGCGGCTTCGCGCCGGACAAAAGGACGAACGGGAGCGTTCTCCCCTCTAAGCCACCACCAGGAGAGACGCCCCGCTTCAAGGCACCCTCGGGGTGATCAACCGCAAGGAGACGACATGGCAGGCAAAGACGTCATCGCATTTGCGAAAGACAAGAAGGCCACGCACGTAGACCTGAAGTTCATGGACTTCGTGGGCATCTGGCAGCACTTCTCCATCCCCATCGCCGAGCTCAAGGAAGATGTCTTCGAGGAGGGCCTGGGCTTCGACGGCTCGTCCATCCGCGGCTGGCAGCCCATCCACGCCTCGGACATGATGGTCGTCCCCGACGCGTCGACCGCGGTCATCGACCCGTTCATGAAGGACGTGACGCTGTCGCTCATCTGCAACATCGTCGACCCCATCACCCGCGAACCGTACACCCGCGACCCGCGCAACATCGCCCAGAAGGCCGAGAAGTACCTGAAGCAGACCGGCATCGGCGACCAGGTGTTCTTCGGCCCCGAGGCCGAGTTCTTCATCTTCGACAGCGTCTCCTACGAGTCCAACCAGTTCAGCTCCTCGTACAAGGTGGACTCCAACGAGGGCCAGTGGAACACCGGCCGCGGCTTCGACGTGAACGTCGGCAAGGAAGGCCAGACCATCCAGTCGCCCAACCTGGGCTACAAGCCGCGCTATAAGGAAGGCTACTTCCCGGTCGCCCCCATCGACAGCCAGCAGGACCTGCGCGCCGAGATGTGCAATGTCATGGCGCAGGTGGGCATCGACGTCGAGCGCCAGCACCACGAGGTCGCCACCGCCGGCCAGGCGGAGATCGACATTCGCTTCGCGACGCTCACCAAGATCGCCGACCAGCTGATGTGGTTCAAATACATCATCAAGAACGTCGCCATTAAGAATGGCAAGACCGTCACGTTCATGCCCAAGCCGCTCTTCGGCGACAACGGGTCGGGCATGCACTGCCACCAGTCCATCTGGAAGGCCGGCAAGCCGCTGTTCTCGGGCGAGGGCTACGCCGGTCTGTCACAGCTCGCCATGCACTACATCGGCGGCATTCTGAAGCACGGCCCGGCGCTCGCCGCCCTCTGCAACCCCACCACCAACAGCTACAAGCGCCTGGTGCCGGGCTTCGAGGCGCCGGTGAACCTGGCCTACTCGTCGCGCAACCGGTCGGCGTCCATCCGCATCCCCATGTACTCGCCTTCCCCGAAGGCGAAGCGCATCGAGTTCCGGTCGCCGGACCCGTCCTGCAACCCGTACCTCGCCTTCTCGGCCATGGTCATGGCGGGCCTCGACGGCATCGAGAACAAGATCGACCCGGGCGAGCCGCTCGACAAGGACATCTACGGCCTGTCGCCGGAGGAGCTCAAGGACATCCCGAAGATGCCCGGCTCGCTCGACGAGGCGCTGGAAGCGCTCAAGAAGGACAAGGAGTTCCTCCTCAAGGGCGACGTCTTCACCGAGGACGTCATCGACACCTGGATCGAGTACAAGATGGAGAAGGAGGTCAACGCCGTTCGCCTCCGCCCCACCCCGCTCGAGTTCGCGCTCTACTTCGATATCTAAGAGCAGAAGCGCGCTCGTCGTTTGAAGCTTGAAGAGGCGCCGCTCCGAAAGACGGGGCGGCGCTTCTTTCTATGGCGGGTCGGCCTCCGGAGCCGGCGCCTGCGCTCCTCGCCCGTGGAGCGGGCTCCGTCACGCCGGCGGTTTCCGGAGCAGCATCTCGAAGCCCATTGCCCCTGGGCCCGTCGCCGGGCTGACGACGGTGACGCTGGCCTGGCGCTCGAGGCCCGCTGCCGCCACAACCGCGCGCGCTTCGTCCAGTGTGAGCTTCTCCTCCAAGTGCGTCGGCGGGTAATTGGCGGCTGCGCGCATCTGCGTGAAGCGTTCGAGCAGCTCCGCGGGGGCGTCGCGTCGCATGTCCTGGATGAGCCCAACCCCCCCAGGGCGCAGCACGCGAAGCATCTCCCTCAGCGCCAAGCCCTTGTCCGGCAGGTGATGGAGCGTCGCGCGGCTGACCGCCATCGCGAGCCCGCCGTCGGCGAAGGGCAGCGCAAGGGCATCGCCCACCTTGAGCTCGACGCGATCGGACAGGCCGAGCTCGTCGACCCGGAGGCGGCCCTCCTCGAGCATCGCGGCATCCAGGTCGACCCCGATGAAGTGCCACCTCGCGAACGCCCGTTCGGCGGCCAGGCGCATCGGCACGAGGGCTGTCGCCGTCCCGATGTCGGCGAGCTCCCCGGGAGCCAAGCCCCGCGCGACCTGGCGAATGCGCGCGACGAACAGGAGGTCGAACGGCTCGAGGGCCTGACTGGCGAAGCGGTGGTAGTCGTTCGCGGGCAGCAAGTTCTTGAGGAGCATGGGGGCCTTTCTTCAAAGGAGAGTGCGTCAGAGCCAGCCGACCGGAACGGCCGCGAGCAATCTGCGCGCGGTCGCGCTGTTGACGCCGAAAGCCGGTCGGCGGCGGCGCTCCACGGCGTGCGCCGCCATGGCGGCGATTCGCGCGCACAGCCCGACGCCCGTGCCCCAGCGCGGCTCGGCGATGCCCAGGTCCAGCAGCGAAGCCGCGGTGATGAAGTCGATGTTCGGCTTGAGCCCTTTGCGCTCCGCCGCTCGCGCGCAGGCCGCGTCGTACATGCGGAGGAAGCGCCCGGCGAAGCCCCACTGCCCGTAGAGCGCGCGCAGGTGTGGCGGCCGCGGATCCTCTTCGAAGAGAGGGTGGCCGAAGCCGAACAGGAGCGTGCCCGGCTCGTCGAGCGCCCGGTCGACGGCGCCGCGGACGCGCGCTTCATCTTCGGCGGGCGAGCAAGCGCCAAGGGTCTGCTCCGTCAGCCACTGCATCGCGGCGAGGGCCGCTCCGACGTGCTTGGGCCCGCTCGACATGAAGCCCGCGGCGACCGCCTGCGCCAACGTGACGCCGGTACCGATGGCGCAGCGCGGAACGAGCACCGTGGGCGTGATGTAGCCGAACCCGGCGTGCCAGGCGACGAGGAGCGCATCCATGACGCGCTCCGCGCAGCCGCCCGGCGTGGCCGGCGTCGCGCCCGCGGCGTCGAGCACGCGTTTGGCGTGGCCGCCGCCCGATTCCGAGACGGGTGGGAGCGCGAGCGCGGCCCGCATGAGGTACGGCGCCCCGGCAATGCACGCCAGCAAGGCGTCGAAGTCCTCGTCCCAAGAGCCGAACGTCGCCGCGCTGGCACCGAAGTGTCGAGCGTCGCGCATCAGGCCGGCGGCCGCCGCGAACACCATATCGACGCCCATCTCGGCGACCCGGGCCGCGGCCTCTACCGACGCGTTGCCCCTGGCAAACCCTGAGCCCAGCTCCGCCAGCCGCCGTCGCACAGCGTCACTTTCGGCGGCGCTTGGCAGCGCGTCGAACCATATGTGCCAGAGGGCATCTTCAAAGGTCAACGCGCTGATGAGATCGTTGAGGTTCTTGCCGCGCACCCAAAGCCCTTCAGGCGAAAGGGAGGGGCCGTCGATATCGGTACCGCGGTAACGCGTCATCGCCCGGCCGGGCGGGTTGAGTGATGTCTCCATAGGGTCTCCTACGGCAGTTGAGCGGCGCCGTCCTCGGGAAGGTCACCCTTCCCTTGAAATGAACTCTCTGGCTCGCTGAAGCGTTGGACCCCCATTCTTCGCCGGCGTGAAGCCCCGCATTCCAGCTCGACATTTTTCCTCGCGTCGCTCTGCCGCAAAATGCCGGGCGCGCGTTTCCGCCGCGGCGGCGCCGCCCGACGCGACAAACCAGGACTACGGGTGCGCACGATTTCGCTCTTGTGACGATTTCGAGCCTTTCGAATTCTGTGCTTCAACGGTGGCAGCTCGTTCACGGTCTTTCGATCTCGCGCGCCACCCAAAACACCCGCCTCGCGTGCAACGACACCTCCCAAGCGCGGCGAGCGGAGACTGCAAGTGCGGGCAGTTTCGGTCTTGGCCGCGCGCGTCATCAAACAATGCGCAAATGGTCTTCACACGGCGACCGGAACTGGTTCTATCGAGCAACAACGCAATCCGAGAGGCATCGCCCAGCGGGCTGCGCATGTCGTTTTGCGGAGGAGGCTACGTGCAACGAGTCATCGTCATCGGAGGAACGTCCGGGATCGGCCAGGCCATCATCGACCGGTTTCTCCAGCCGAGCGACCAGGAGGCGCACGTATTGTTCACCTACAACAACGGGGAGTCCACGGCAAAGCTTTTGCGAGAACGACACGGGGAGCGCTGCAGCTCCTACCGCCTCGACCTGTCTTCTTTGGACACGGTGCAGGCGTTCCTCGCGGAGCTCAAGCCGTCGGCGCCACCGAGCGTCTTGGTCAATTGCGCGGGCATGGTGCAGGACGGGTTGGTGATGGGCGACATCAAAGAGCGGCTCGCGCTCGTCACGGCAGTGAATTACCTCGCTCCGGCGATGATCGCCGCCCACGTCGCCAAGCTCATGGCGGCTGAGCGGCGCGGGCACATCGTGAACATCACGTCGGTGGCGGCGCGCCGGCCAGGCGCCGGCAACGCGGTGTACGGCAGCTCAAAAGCCGCCTTGGAGCGCTTTACCGCCAGCCTCGCGCTCGAAGTGGCCCGCTTCAAGGTGCGAACCCTCTGCGTCGCGCCGGGCTTCGTCGACACGCCCATGTTTCGGACCTTCGCCAAGGATGGCCCGGAGCAGTTCATCCGCTCGAGCATTCCGATGCGCGAGGTCCTGAAGCCGCAAGACGTCGCATCGGCGGTGGTGGGATTCGTCCGCGGCGCGATCATGACCACAGGCACCACGCTGACGCTCGCGAACGGCGAGCTCGTCTTCTGATCGCGCCGCACAACCCTCTTCGATGGGCCGCGTAGAGGCCCTCGTCTTTTCAGCCCTGCTCTCAATAAGGAGTCAAGCATGCAAGCCCCTCAAATCGCTTCGATCGCCGCGAACGTGCTGTACTTGGAAGGCCCCGAAGCCATCGACCCAAAGAAGTCCCTTTTCTCGCACTACGGGATGTCCTCCCTCGACTTCGTCGACCTTGCCTTTGAGGTGCGCGCCGCCTCCGGAAAGCAATTTGA
Organism: uncultured delta proteobacterium; assembly: GCA_963772225.1. Lineage (GTDB taxonomy): Bacteria > Myxococcota > Myxococcia > Myxococcales > UBA5297 > CAVYWD01. The sequence goes on from CAVYWD010000002.1 coordinate 1,771,514, forward strand.
GCCCGAGGCATTGTGGCCCATCAATTCGATGATGACCAACCCAGAGCTGTTCGCCGGCGGCCAGTGGACCCAGGCCGGCCACCTCGCGCTTCAGAAGCTCTTCGAGGGGCACACCGAGGTCCCCGCGGCCGCCTCCGCTGCCGACCTCAACGCCCTCTTCTCCGTCGATTACATCGAGCACCGGCTTCGCACGCTGTAGATCACCCGCTTTCTCCGAAGCCTTCGACATGGCACAGAACCTCTATATCACCGCCGTCGGCATTCACTCTGAGCGCGTCGCCGGTGTCCGCGCGCTGACCGATGCCGTGGCCGCCGGCCGGTCGCCCGTCGCCGCCGGGGGACGTTACTCCAGGATGACTGCGCGCCTCGACCCCCGCCTCATGCCCTTTGTCAGCCGCGAGGACCGGTCCATCCTGACCGACATCAGCATCAGCGTGCTGAACGCCCTCGCCGACGCTCACCCGCCGCCCTGCGCCCTCTGGTCGGAAGACCACCAGGACCTGCTGATCTACGGCGCGACCGACGCCCTGGAGTTCGACTTGACGCCGCTCGTGACGCTCGCGCTTAAGAACGGCACCAGCGAGGCGACGATTCAGCGCCTTGGCGACCTGAAGGGCCTCGTAAACCCGCTCAGCATGCTCCGGCACCTCTCGACCAACACGACCTACCACGTCTCCAAGCTGCTCCGGGCGCGCGGGGGCGGCTGTCCCACGCGGTCCATGTCGCTCAGCGGCATCAGCGCGCTCGAGGACGCGGCGCTAGAGCTGGGTGACTCCTCGGCCGCCCCGTGCGCCGTCGTCTTTGCTTCGGGAAACATGCGCGGATTCGACCACGTCCTCGTCTTCGACAAGCTCGGGCTCTTCGACGCGCGCGGCGGTCAGCCGGGCATCGACCCGTCATACGGGAGCGCGGCGCTCTTCCTCGAGCGCCGGAGCGAACGGCCGCCGGAACCCCTCGCCGAGCTGCTCGCGGTGGATACCGGGTTCGCGCCTCTTTCGTTCGGCACGGCCGAGTCCTGGCAGAAGCACCTCGAATCCGCCCGCCGGCACGGCTGCGCTCCGGACGTCATCGTCACCTACGCCAACAACCCCGCCGGCGTGGACGCCGCGGAGTCCGAGGCGCTGGAAAAGGTTTTCCCAGGCATCCCCACCCGAAATTACAAGAAGCTCTTCGGGTACACCGGCAAGGCCAACAACTTGCTCGACCTCGCGGCCGCGCTCGTCGATCCGTCCGTCGCACCGGGCTCGGTCGTGCTCATCGACGGCCAGGGCTTCGGGTTCGGCCTCGGGACCCTGCTGGTGAGGAAGCTCGGCTTTCCGCGCGGCGCGCAGCGCGCTGAGGTCCGCTCATGACGTCCCCCCGCGATGTCGTCTGTGTCAGCGCCCTTGGGTTGGTGAGCCCACTGGGCGAGAGCCTCGAGGCCGTGTCGGAGGCTCTCTACGAAGGCCGCTCCGGCATTCGGCGCATCGAGAAGTTCTCCACCGAGAGTCTGGAGACGAAGTGGGCCGGCATCCCCGAGTACGGGAACCAGGTCATTCGCTGGCCGCACCCCGCCGCGAGCCCTCCGGCGCGGCCCGGTGAGGCGCTCTACGCGGAGCGGGCGGTCGGTCACCTCTTGGCGCAGGTGAACCCGCTCGACTTGTATGCCGCCGACCGTCTTGGCTGCATCCTCGGCGTGGACGAGCCCACCGTCGACCCCGAGAAGTCGATCGAGCTGGTGAAGCAAGTCGGATTGGACGGCATCCTCGACCGCCAACGACTGCTGACGCAGGCCGCCCAGACTTTCCGCATCTCGCAGCTTCTGGACCTGGACGTCACCAGCGCGCTGCGGGCCATCCACCGGCTTCTCCCTTTCCGCGGCCTATCTCGCTGCCACGTGGGGCTCTGCTCCGCGTCGCTGCAGGCGCTCGGCATGGCCCGCACCGCTATCCTCGCCGGAAAGATCGACGCCGCAATCATCGGCGGCGTCTCGGCCAAGGTGACGCCGGCCAACCTCGCCCGACTCGAGTCCATCGGGGCGGTGTGCACCGACGCCGCCCTCGAGGGTTCGCACCGGTCGCGTCCTTTCGACGCCCGCCGCTCCGGATTCGTGCCGGCCGAGGGCGCCGTCTTGATGCTCATGGAGCGCGAAGAGGCCGTCCTGCGCCGCCGGGGGCGCTCGTACCTGCGGGTCCTGGGCTACGGAGCAAGCCTCGGAGCGGAGCATATTGTCCAGCCGCACTCGAAAAGCCTGGAGATGCGACTGTCGATGTCCCGCGCGCTGAAGATGGCCGGGCTCCCCCTCGATGCCTTCTCCAACGTCAACGCGCACGGCACCTCCACCAAGCTCAACGACCTGCACGAGAGCCAGGCCATCGCCGAAGTGTTCGGCGGCCGGCCGCCGCCGGTCACCGCCACCAAATCGAACCACGGCCACCTCATCGCCGCGGCGGGAGCCATGGAGCTCGTCGGAGTGATCGCCACCTTCGAGCACTCGTTCCTGCCGCCGGTCATGAATCTGGACGAGGTAGGCGATCGGATCTCCGTGCCGCTCGTGCGCACCCGCGCCGACGGCCCCGTTCACAGCGTCCTGAAGAACTCCTTCGGCATGGGCGGACTGGCCGCGTCTGCGGTCCTCCAGCACCCTCGCGCCACTCACTGAGAGCCCCCGTGCGATTCTGCGACTTCCTCCATCGCTTCGATTGGAGCGCCGCCAGCCTTGGCGACCGGCTGGACGCCACCTCTGCGCGCCAGGCAGTGGCGAGCCTGGGCCGGGCGCTGGCGAGCGGCGAGAGGCCCGGTGAAGGGCTCACCGTCTTCAGCGTTGTCACGCCGCTGGAGGCGCTCGTCGCCTACTTCACAGCGTCGCATCTCGGCTTGTTTGCCGCTGTGGCGTCGCCCCGGGCGCTGCCGGCGCTCCTGGCGGGGCAGGCGCGGGGCACCGTCGCGCGCATCGTCCATCCCGCCGGGCGGGCACTGCCGCCGGACGCGGGCGCGACGCCCCGCCTTGCGGTGGACTACCTCGCGAAGGCGGGGCCCTCGGAGGCGAGGCTCCCCCCAGCTTCCGCGCGGGCGGCTCGACTCGTCTTCAGCACCTCGGGCACGACCGGCGAACCGAAGCGCGTGGTATGCGACGAGCGCCGGCTGGCCGGGAACGCGGAGTTGGTGAGCCGCTACCTCGGGCTGGAGCGTCGCGATCGCACGGTCTGCGCCTTCCCGCTCACCTTTATGTACGGCCTGTCCACGGCACTCTGCTCACTGGTCTCCGGAGGCGAGCTCCACTTCCGCAGCTATCTCAACGCCCACGAGCTGGCAGCGGCCGTCGCCGAGCTCGGCGCCAGCGTCGTCCCAATCCTGGGCGACTGGGCCGAGCAGATCGCCTCCACTTGGGGCTTCCTCGGGTTTCGGCCGACGCGCCTCCTCGTCCTCAACGCCTCCGACCGCCTCCACCGAAAGCAGGCGGAGGCGCTGATGCCCTTCGCCAGCGCCTTCTGGAACAACTTCGGCCAGACGGAGGCAGGGCCGCGCCTATTCGCCATCGACCTGAAGGCGGTGCGGCGACTGGACGTGGTGTCGCACGGGGGGCTCTTGGCGCCGGGCTATCCCGTCCACCCCGGAATCGAGGTGCGCATCGAGGCCAGCGAGGAGGAGGGAGGCTTCGGGGCGATGTCGTACCGGACGCCGTTCGCGTCGCTTGGCACCTGGCAGCGAGACGGGAGCATCGCCCCCGCGCCGGAGTGGATCGAGAGCGGCGACCTGATGAAGCGCTCGCCAGAGGGCGTCTACCTGTGGGCCGGCCGCACCGAACACACGCTGAAGGTGAAGGGCGAGCTGATGTCGCTGCGCTCCATGACCGACCAGCTGCTGCTCCACCACGCGGTGACCGGCGTCGGGTACGCCAAGGGCGCCAGCGGGACGGTGTCGATCTTCCTCGAGTGCGCTGGCCCGTTGCGCGAGTCCTCGCTGGTCGACGACGCCCGCCGGCTCCTGCGGGGCGCGCCCGTGAGGCTCCACATTCTCCCCAAGCTCCCACGCACCGAGAGCGGCAAGGTGGATTACCGCCTCCTGTCGCAGGCGGCCGAGCGCGAGCGCCTGGGGGCCGCTGAAACCAACAAGGAGGTCAAATGACCGCGATCCAGCACTCCAAGTTCACCGCCGCGAAGGTCCAGGCCGTCGTCGACCGCGTCTGGGCGCTCGGCCCGCCGCGCCCGGGCGGCCCTCCCACCGTCGCCTCGTACGAGGAGTTCACCGCGGCCGTGCCACCGACCGGCCCCGAGGCGTACGCGGGCCTGGCGGGCGCGGCGCTGGCCCAGCACCCGAGCACGCCGTGGTACGTCGGCGGGTCCAGCGGCACGACCAACAAGGCCAAGCTGGTGCTCTCGCGTGTGCCGGCGTTCGGGACAAAACCGAGCGACGAGGAGCGGGCGCTGGTCGGAGAACTGCTTCGCCGCCGCATCTTCCGCAGCGGAGACGTGGTGGTGAACGGCTTCACCGTGGGGCTCTTCTCGCTCCTGCACCACGCGATGAACCGGATCCTCGAGGCGTGCAAGGTCTCCATCGTGCCTCTGGGGGCGCCGGACGAGGAGAATATCGAGTCCCAGCTCCGGTTCTTGTCGGCCTGCAAGGCGAACGTGCTCGTCGCCACTCCGGGCACACTCGTTCAGCTCGCGCACGCAGTGGCCCGGACCGGCATCCGGTTGCCGGTCGAGCGCGTCGTCTTCACGGGCGAGCGCCTCGGGCACGTCAAGGCCGGCGTCCTCGAATCGGCCTTCCCCGGCGTGATCATTCGCGGCCTCTACGGGACCTCGGAGTGCGGGTTCCTCGGAGTCGGCGAGGAGCAGGCCGGCGCGTACGAGCTCTTCGAGGACTCATTTCTCTTCGAGAGCGACGGCGACGGAAGGCTGTTCATCACCGCCCTCGACCCTGGGCTCCCCGTGCCAATCCTCCGCTACCCGCCGGGCGACAAGGTGGAGCTCCAGTGCGGGCAGGGGCGGGCGCTCCTGCGACGCATCGACCGGACCAACCTCGACTTCAACTTCATGGGAAACCTCGTGGAACTGGTGCGGCTGCGCTCGGTGGTCTCGTCGGTACTCGAGCTTGAGGACCCAGTGTTCGAGGTGGAGCTGCGCACCAAGGCCGACGGCCGCGATCAAATGACCCTGCGCGTGCTCGGGCTTGCCGACGAGCGCCAATCGCGCCTGGAGACGGTCCAATCGCGCGTGCGGCAGCTCCCCGAGATCCGCGAGGCATTCGAGAAGAACGCCGGGACGGTCGACGTCGTGGCCGGCGGCGAGGTCGCCGACGCGGCGCTCTCGGGACGCATGAAGCAGCGGCACATCATCGACCTGCGCAGCTAGTTCTATCTCGGCGGGCTTACCGCCCTTGGCGAGCGACAGCACGGAGCCACCGCATGACCGAATCCGCCCAATTCGAAGGCACTGCGACGCGCTTCTTGGAGATCTGCGGGCCGGTGGGCGCCGCGGGCGAGGCGCGCATCGCGCCCCGCCGATACTCCAGATGGGCGGAATGCCTACCCTTCACTTTGCTTCTGGAGGGCCTCCACCAGTTCGCGGTTCGCTTGGCGTATCAGGTTACCGGCCGCTCCCCGGAGATCGAGCGACTCCTGCCGGCGGCCATCAAGTCCCTCGACGTGGAGAGCGCGCTCGAGGCCGAGGAGTGGGAGGTGCGCGGCTCGGCCATCCCCTTCGGGCCCACTGTGCGCGTGCGCGCGGCGGCGCGGCGCGCGGGGCTCGTCGCGGACGAGATTCGCGCCGAGCTCGTGGTCGCGGTCGCCGGGCGGACGGGCGGGCGTGCCGTCGAAACGCGCATGGCCGCGGGCGTCGCCCGCGCGCCCCTCGGTCCGACCAGCCTCTTCACGGCGGCGGCCGCCCGATCTTCGGCCGACCTCTGCGCGTTCTGTGTCAACGCGGAGGCACCGCTCTTGGCCGAGCACTTCCCGGGGTTCCCGGTCGCGCCCGGCTCGCTCGTACTCGGCCGAGTGGCCCAAAGCCTGGGCGAGAAGCTCGGGTCGGCGTTCGCATGGAGAGGCCTGCGAGATGTCCAATTCGTGCGGCCGGTGACCCCGGGGCCCGTCTTCTCCTGCCGCCTCACGCCATCGGGGCCGGGCCGGGCGGCGCGCGGCATCGCGTTCGAATCTCATCGACGATGCCAATCGGGTTGCGGTGCGTGGCGTCTTCGACGTTCTCGAGCCGCCTCGGGTGCACCCGGCCGAAACCACCCTCGTGCCGCCGGCGCCCAACGCGCGGACCTAATGCCATGAACCTCCTCTTTCGAATCGCTCAGTTCCTCTTGCCTCTCGCGGCGGTCAACCTCGCCGCCCAGCAACTGCGCCCGCAGTGGGGCGCCCTCCTCTGGATAGCGTTCATCACCTTCGGCATCGTCAGGAGCCGGATGCGGGGAGGGCCGTGGAATCCCCTCTCGTTCGCCATCATCGCCGCCATCCTGGGGCTCACCGTGAACGGTTACCTCCGCCTCTCTCTATGGGTGGCGCACAACGGCACCGCCCTGTGCTATCTCACGCTCGCGCTGACCGCGCTCGTCACCGTCATCGTCGGCGCGCCGTTCACCATCGGTTACGCGAGGAGGGTGGTGCCGGAGGCGCTCTGGTCTCACCCCATCTTCCTGAAGGTGAACAACCACGTGTCGCTGGCGTGGGCGCTCACCTTCGCCGTCAACGCGGGGGTGAGCGCGCGCCTCGAAGTCCCCTGGGCATCGCAGATCCTCTCGTACGCGCTCATGGCGGCGGCCATGGCCTTCAGCGACATTTACCCGAAGTTCGTGCGGCTCCAACATCAATCGCAGATGCAAGCCTAAAGGTCGATCCATGCGCGCCTTATTCGTCCTCGCTCGTTACGATGCCCGGATGTACCGCGACCTCTCGGGGAACTCGGTGTTCGCGGGGCTCCCATTCCAGGTCGTGCTCTTCGTCGACAAGGCGAACGCCGAGGGTTTCCGCGCCCTGGGCAGTGACCTGGCCATCGAGGTCGTCCGCTGGAGCGACCTCAAGGCGGTGCAGGAGACCGCGGTGAGGACGGCCGCCTCTTATGACGTCGCGGCGGTGGCAACGGTGGACGAGGAGCTGATCGAAGAGGCGGCCCAGCTTCGGCAGCGGCTGGGCGTCCCGGGGATGAGCCCCGAGGTGGCGGCGCGGTTCAGGGACAAGGTCGAGATGAAGCGGGCGGTGGCCGCGGCCGGCGTCCGCGTCCCGGAGTTCGTCGCTTGCGCCGAGCGCGATCGGGTCGACGACCTGCTCCGGCGCCACGGCAAGCTGGTGATCAAGCCCGTGCGAGGGCTGGGCTCGCGCGGCGTGCAATTCGCCAGCTCGCGCGCGGAGCTCGACGCCTGGTACCGTGCGTGCCAGTTCCCGGAGGGCTTCGAGGCCGAGGAATTCGTCCAAGGCGTCCTCTACCACGTGAACGCCGTCGTGCGCGGAGGCAAGCCCGTCATCACCGTGGCGGCACCCTACCTGCCTGGCAAGGGGAACATCGACTTCAGCAGCGGCAGCCCGTTCGTCACTGTGACCGAGGACGACCCGCGGCTCACGACCGCACTGACGGCGTTTTCCGACCGGGCGCTGGCGGCCTTGGAGCTCCAGAACGGCATCACCCACCTCGAGTGCTTCGTAACGTCCTCCGGCGAGATCGTGTTCTGCGAGGTGGGTGTTCGGCCCGGGGGCGGAGGGGATCGTGTGGATGATCGAGGCGCAGCACGGGATCAACTTCAACCGCGCGGTGCTCCAACTCGAAGCTGGCATGGGCGACCAGAATCTCGATACCGGAGCGCAAGGGCGCGGGAGTAACAGGTCTGGTCGGGTTCCGCAGCGGCCAATCGGCCTTCGTCCTCGACGCCGCGCGCGGCGCGGACTTTCCCGAGCCGTGGATCCATGTACGCTCCATCTTCGTGGGAGGCGGCGCCTTCAAGGCTGCGTCCGCACACTGTACCGACTTCTGGGGGCTCTTCGTCCTCTCCTCCCGTGACCGGCCGGAGTTCGAGTGTCGACTGGAGGATCTCTCCGCGCGCTTTTCCGGCGCGCTTCGAATACAACCCGTTTAGAAAGGAGCCGCTCTTGAGCACCATCGAATTGCGGTCTTGCCATCACACCCTCAACATCCAGGACGCTAATATGTCGGAGAGCGCCTTCAATGAAGTGACCTTCGCCGGCTCGAAGTTCGAGGAGGTCTCGCTGGAGCGGGTCGCGTTCCAAGGCGTGACCTTTGCGGGGTCCGAGTTTCGCGGCATCGTCTTCGATGCCTGCCGGCTGGAGAACGGGAGCCTCAAGGACCTGGCCATTCGAGATTGCGTCGTCGACGGTATGACCATCGACGGCGTGAGCGTGGCCGACGCCCTGCGGGCCTATCGGGAGGCCCGCCGGTGAACGCCTCGACCTCGTCGAGCGCCGCGCAAGAGACCGGGGCCGTCGTGAGACTAAGGAACGTCTCCAAGGTCTATGACGGCGATGGCGTCCACGTGGCAGCGCTCGCGAATGTAGACATCGCGATCCGGCCCCGCAGATTCACCATGGTCGTAGGGGCCTCGGGGAGCGGCAAGACGACGCTCTTGAACCTGATCGGCTGCATCGACCTGCCGACCGAAGGGCGCATCGAAGTGTGCGGCCGTGACGTCGCCGCACTCTCGGATGAGGCGCTTTCCGATTTCCGCTCCGCAAGCATCGCGTTCGTGTTCCAAAATTTCAATCTCTTCCCGGTGCTCTCGGCCTACGAGAATGTGGAATACCCGCTCCTTTTGGCCGGGGTGCGCGCCGCCGAGCGCAAGGAGCGCACCTTCGCCATGCTGGAAGCGGTGGGGCTCGCCGACAAGGGAAAGCATCGGCCCAACCAGCTCAGCGGCGGGCAGAGGCAACGGGTGGCCATCGCCCGCTCCCTGGTCAAGAATCCGGCGCTGGTGCTCGCCGACGAGCCCACCGCGAACCTCGACAGCCGCACCGGCGCCGAGGTGATCGCCCTGATGCGCAAGGTCCAAGAGCAGTACGCCGTGAGCTTCATCTTCTCCACCCACGACCCCCAGCTCATCTCTCATGCTCAGGAAACCTTCGTCGTCAGCGACGGCCAGGTCCGAGAGCTTCGCCCGGAAAGCGCCCCGTGACCTTCAAGATCGCCTTTAGAAACCTCATTCGAAACCGGCGCCGGTCGGGGCTCACCATCTTGGCCATCGCCCTCGGCGGCGCCGCCATCGTGCTATTCGGCGAATACGCTGGGTACATTCGGGCCGGCCTGGAGACCTCGGCGGTGCGAAGCGTCGGTCATTTCACCCTCTTCAGCGAGGGCTACTCGGATTACGGCGCCGGCAATCCCGCCGCCTTCGCCATTCAGGACTACCCGTCGATTGTCCGGGCCGTCCAGAGCAACCCCGAGCTCAAGCAGGACGTCCGGGTCATCACGCCCATCATCTCCCTGACCGGTATCGCCGGAAACTTCGATGTCGACGCCTCCAAGACCTTCCTCGGGACCGGATTCGTCCCTTCGGATCGCGACCTGATGCGAACCTGGGACGGCTACGGGGTCCGCCGGAGCCGGCCAGGTGCGACGAGCGGGCTGCGCGATGACGACGAGTCGCGCGGGGTGGTGGGGGTCGGGCTCGCGCGCGTGCTGGGGCTGTGCGAGCCGCTTCACCTTCCGCAGTGTCCTCCGAAGCCCGAGCGCGGCGCCTCTCCAGAGATCGCCGGCGCGATTCCGTCGGATCTCGAGCTGCTGGCCGAGCGCGAGCGGCCGACCGTTGGGTCGGGCACGGGCCTCCCGCGCCTCGATCTGCTCGCCGCGACCTCGGGCGGCGCCCCCAACGTCGTGAGCCTCAGCGTCGACCGCGCCGAGCCCCAGGGCGCGCGCGAGCTGGATGACAGCTATGTCGCAATGCACTTCAAGCTGGCGCAGCGGCTGCTCTTCGGCGTCGACAGTCGGAGCGCGGGGGGCATTATTTTGCAGCTGCATCGGACCGAAGCCATGCCGCGCGTTCGGGCGGCGCTCCTCGCGCTGTTCCAGAAGCAGGGCCTGCGCCTGGAGCTTCGTGACTTTGCCGAGCTCCAGCCTTTCTACAAGCAGACCACGGGCCTCTTCAGCGCCATCTTTGCATTCATCTCGGCCATCATGGTCCTCATCGTGCTATTCACGGTGGTCAATACCGTTGGCATGAGCGTCATGGAGCGCACCACCGAGATCGGCACGACGCGGGCGCTGGGGGTTCGCCGCGGCGGCGTCCGCCGCCTGTTCTTGGCCGAGGGGCTACTGCTGGGCGCCATTGGGGCGACATTGGGCGTCGGGGGCGCGCAACTCGCGGCGATCCTTTTCAACCACGGCGGTTTCACCTGGACGCCGCCCGGCCAATCCTCGCCGGTGCCGCTGGCGGTCATGACCTCCGGAGTGGCCGGGCTCCTGGCGAAGACCTGGCTGGCCTCGGTCGTCGTCGCGACGCTCGCGGCCGTGGTCCCTGCGAGCCGCGCCGCACGCCTCAAGATCGTCGACGCCCTCCGTCACGTGTGAGAACTTCCATGACCCTCCGCTCTCTCGCCCACCTGGCGGTCCTCGCGGTCTTGCCTAGCCCGCTGCCGGTCCGCGCCGCTGACGAATCCGCCTTGGACATCATCGCCGCCGCGGACCGGGCCCGAAACCCGCAACAACCCTTTCGCGTTACCGTCACGGTCGTGGAATATCGAGACGGCGCCGCTCATGACAAGGTCGTGCTCACGAACCACGTCAAGCTCGACCCAAGCACGAACCAGTACCGCAACCTCGTCCGATACAACGCTCCCGCACACGATGCGGGCAAGCTGGTGCTCTTGAACGGCGGCAACATGTGGTTCTACGACCCCGCTTCACAAGCGAGTATCCGCATCTCCCCGCAGCAGCGCCTGACCGGGCAGGCTTCGAACGGCGACGTGCTCACCGCGAACTTGGCGAGGGACTACCAGCCGAAGCTGATCGGAGAAGAAGAGATTCGAGATGCCACCGATCTCCCCAAACACGCTTTTCGAATTGAGCTCATGCCCGCGACGCGGGACGCGATCTATGCGCGCATCGAGACCTGGGTGGAGAGGGGCACTTACCAGACCGTGAAATCCAGGTATTACTCGAGCAGCGGGCGACTCCTGAAGGTCGCGTACTTCTCGAAGTATGAATCGGCCTTGGGCGGGGTCCGGCCGACCGAGACCATCATCATCGACGCCGTGAATGCCAAGATGGTGACGAAGATCGCCTACACGGACATGAGGCCCGCGGAGATCCGCGACGCCTGGTTTCAGCGCGATTATCTGCCCCGTCTCAACTTGGAGTGAGGAGCCATTGTGCTCAGGGAAGCGGCCCTTTTGACGCAGCTGTTGCTTGTCGCAGCGGAGCCACCCTCGGCCGACGACGACGTCCCGGTGAGCAAGCTCATCCCTCCCGACGTTCCGGGAGCCAGCGACCAGAGCGCTCCGCCGCCCAGCGCGCCCTCCCCTAAGGCCCTGAGGGGAAGGGCCACGCTCGAGGGCGTCGGCACCGTCGCCTCGGCCGCTCGGAGCCTCGTCGTGCCGTACCCGACGCCGGCCCCGCCCCTCTGGCAAGGCCGCCTGAGCCTCGACCTCTCGGGCCGGTGGAGCGCTTCGAGCCGCCTGAGTGTCACCGCAAGCGACCGCGTGAACGTCTTGACCCAGGACGGCACGGCGGTCACCGCCCAGAGCGCGTTTCAGAACGATCTGCGCGAGGCGTACGTGACCTGGGAGGCCCTCGAGGGCGTCTTCGCCGAAGTCGGCCGCGAGAACCTTCGGCACGGCGTGGCCCTGGGGTTCAATCCGACCGACTTCTTCCGGGCGGGCTCGCTCGTCGGTCAGGCCTCGCTTGACCCATCGGTCAGGCGCCAGAACCGCCTCGGCACGGCGATGGTTCGGGCGCAGGCCCTCTGGAGCGGCGGGGCGGCGAGCGTCACCTACTCTCCCAAGCTCTTCAAGGCTCCCCCCCTGGCCGCGACCGATCGCCTCGGCGTCGATCCTCGGCTCGACGCCACGAATTCGGTGCACCGCATCCTTTGCGCGTTGAATCTGGAGGTTGCCGACCTCAGTCCGGAGCTCCTCGCCTACCTCGAGCCAGGCCAGGCGCGGTTCGGGCTCAGCCTGACGCGGCCGCTCGGCGAGAGCGTCATCGCCTACGGGGAATGGGCGGGGGGACGGCAAGCGAATCTCATCGCGAGGGCGACTGCGTGGGGGCGCGTCAATGGAGAGCTTCCGCCCGATACGCCGTTGCTCCCCGCGTCGTCCAATGCTCTTGCCTTCCGGAACGACCTGGCCGTCGGCGCTACTTGGGCCAACGCCGCCGCTCGCCTCACGCTCAGCCTCGAGTACCACCTGCACCAGGGCGGCCTCACCGATTCCGATTGGCGCAAGTGGTTCGATTCCGCCGCGATGGTTCAGAGTGTCTCCCAAAAAGCGCTTTGGAATCAGCTCTGGTATGTGCGTGGTTTCGCCAGCAACCAACTCGAGCCTGCTACTGCGCAGGCGGCGTTTTTTCGAGCCACGTGGGATCGGGCCTTTGTGGAGAAGCTGCACCTATCCGGTTTTGCTGAGGTCGATCTCTTCGATGGATCGACGCTTGCGCAGTTGAGCGCGATTTACGACCTGACGGAATCCTGGACACTCGCCGCCTATGGTACGGCCTACGTGGGGGCCGCGCGCACGGAGTGGGGCAGCATGCCTCAGGCTCTCAGCGGGAGCCTGCAGTTCACCTGGTACCTGCGATGACCGAGCGTCAGCGCGAGTGAAATCTTCACCGAGGACGTCATCGACACCTGGATCGAGTACAAGATGGACAAGGAGGTCAACGCCGTTCGCCTCCGCCCCACCCCGCTCGAGTTCGCGCTTTACTTCGATATCTAAGAGCGGAAGCGCGCTCGTCGCTTGAAGCTTGAAGAGGCGCCGCTCCGAAAGACGGGGCGGCGCTTCTTTCTATGGATCTGGGCTTGGCTTGCCCCGCCTACTTCCCCACCGTGACGATCTCGCTCGGCCCGAAACCCTGCGCCCCGGTGCTCACGGTCGGGTTGCTCATGAGCGTGAGCGCCCCGGTCGTCGGGTCGATGGTGAGCTGGGCGATGGAATAGCTGCCCCAGCCGGTGTCGCCGCTCGTCGCGTAGAGATACTTGCCCGAGGACTCGATTGCGATGCCGGCGGCGGCCGCCCCACCTGCCGAGACATAGGGCGTCGCCATGAGGGAGAGCTGCCCGTCGCTCCCGATGTCGAACTGGGCGATGACCTTATCCGGCGTGGCGGCAAGGACGCCGGCATAGGCCCACTTGCCCGAGGGGTGCACCGCGATGAAGAACGCGTACGTGCCCGCGGTGGAGAGCGTAGCGAGGTGCGAGAGCGTCCCGTCCGCGCCGATCTTGTACTGCCACACCGCGCCGGTGTCGTAGTTGGTCACATAGGCGTAGTCGCCCGAGGCGATGGACGCGAAAGCGAGCCCATAGGCGTTCGAGCCGGCCTCCACCGTGGCCGGGTTCATGGTCGTGAGCGTCCCGTCGGCCCCGACGTTGTACTGCGCGATGGCCTTGCCCCCGCCGCACGTGGCGTAGGCGTACTTGCCCGAGGGGTGCACCTTGACGATGTTCGGCTGCATGGGCCAGCCCGACCCCGTCATCACCGTGGCGGGGGTCATCGGCGTGAGCGCGCCGGTCGCGCCGACAGTGTACTGGGAGAGGCTCGAGCTCTCGACGTTCGCGACGTACGCGTACGCGCCCGAGGGGTGAATCGCGATGCCCTCGGGATAGGTCTTGTCGGCTACGGTGGCCGGGGTCATCGCCGCGAGCGAGCCGTCTGCGCCGATGGTGAGCTGACCGACGGTGTTCGCGTTGATGTTCGACACGTAGAGGTATTTGCCCGACGGGTCGACCGTGAGAAACCGGGGGTCGGTCCCTCCGCTGTCGACGTTGGGCGTGAACATCGCGGTGAGCGCTCCGTTGGGGCCGATCCAGTACTGGGAGATGTCGCCCTCGCTTCCGCCGTTGTGGTCGGCCGCGTAGGCGTAGCCCCCAGCCCAGAGCGCGTACAGGGTGACGTCGTCCGAGCCCATCGTGAAGGTCGCACCGGGCGCGTAGACATTGCCCGAGCCATCGGCCTTCGTCTGCCACCCGACGAAGGAGTACCCCGGGTAGACGAGGCTGCCGGTGTTCCCGGACACCGTGACTTTCTGCGACTGCCAGTAGCCGCTCGAGTCGACCGGGGCGCTTCCTTCGGTTGCGCCGTTCGCGTCGTACGTGACCTTCAGGCTCCCGCCGCCGCCACCTACGCTCCCAGCGTCGCTGCCGGCGCCGCTTCCGGCGTCGCTCTTGCTCTTGCTCCCATCGCCGCAGGCGGCGAAGGCCGTCGCCAGCGCGAGCATTCCCACCATTGACCTCGGGCTCGACCGCATTTGCGTTCTCCATTCCTTCGCGGGCGCCTTTGGCAAGAGCGGTCGACCGCGACCGCTCACCGCGATCCAAGAGCCGCGTTGGCGCACCGCGGCCGGCCTGTCGAACCGCCGCGAAAGCGCGCGAGTGTCCTTCGAAGAGGAACGCAGCGATCGTGGGCGAAGCGGCTCACCGATTCGCGAGCGGCTGGTTTCTCATCCCTCGGCGCTAGGTCTTCCGAGAACCGAGAAGACGTCCAGGCGCCTGGAGAGGACTACCCGCCAGCGCCGAGGCGCCCAGGCCGGGTCAGGCCACGCCGGAGGCGACGGCCGCCGGCCTATGGCATCCTTCGGACCTCGCTTGTCGCGCGGGCCGGCACGAAGCTAAGCTGACGGGCTCTCGCGAAGCCGCTCCCGCCCATGAAGGTCTCTCCACTCCAGATTCGCTCCCCCGACGATCTCGGCCCGATCGGCACGGCGCTCAGCGCGCTCTCCATCGGCGCGACGCTCGTGGACCGCGAGCTCCACATCCTGTGGACCAACGAGTACATCCGCGACGTCGCGCACGAGCTGACCTGCAGCGGCCAGCAACACTGCTTCGCCACGTTCTGGAAGCGAGCATCTCGCTGCGCGGACTGCCTGCCGCTGCTGGTCTTCCGAACCGGCGAGCCGCAGGAGGGAGTCCGCGAGCGCGGGCAACCCGGCGGCCGCACCGAGGCGTATCGCGTCCGGGCGGTCCCCGTCTTCGACGGGAACGGCGAGCTCGCCTGGGTGGCCGAGAGCTTCGTCAAGCTGAGCGCTCTGGTCCCGCAGCTCGGCCGCTCGAACGACCAGGAGAGCCCCGAGGAGGCGGCCGGCGCCGGCCTGGTGGTGGTGGATCAGGAAGACCGCATCGTCGCCTGGTCGGGGGCCTGCACCGGCATCTTCGGCTACGCCCTGGACGAGGTGCTGGGCCGGCGCATCGACATGCTGCTGCCCCCTGACCGGCTCTCCGACAAGGAAGTGCTCCGCCAGCGCATCGCCCGCGAGGGCAAGGTCACGCGCATGGAGACGGTGCGAATCGCCAAGGACGGGCGACTGGTACCGGTGGCCATCTCTTCGGTGGCGCTGCGCGACGAGCAGGGGCGCATCATCGGGCGCAAGTCCATCCTCGAGGACCTCTCCTCGCTCCAGCAGCTCCGCTCGCGGGTTCGGGCCCAGGAGCAGCTGCTCGCGCACATCAGCCAGGAGGCGGCCGACGCCATCGTGGGCGCCAACCTCGACGGCCAGATCACCAGCTGGAACCGCGGCGCGGAGCAGGTCCTCGGCGCCACGGCCGCGGAGATGCTCGGCAAGCCGCTCTCTTCGCTGGCGGGCGAAGGGCCGGCCCGCGCTCTGCTCGAGCGGGTGAAGCACGAGCAGGCGGTGCGCGGCGTGCGCATGCACTGGAACGCCTTGACCGGCGGGCCGCTGCCGGTCGAGGTCTCGGCGGCGCTCCTGCAGGGCCCCACCGGCCCCGACGGCGTCGCGGTGGTCGCGCGGGACATGTCGGCGCAGCTCCGGCTGGAGCGGCAGTTCGTGCGCTCCGAGAAGCTGGCCGCGCTGGGCAGCCTCGCCGCGGGCCTCGCCCACGAGATCGGCACGCCCCTCAATGTCATCAGCGCCACCGCCGAGTACCTGATGCTCGACCAGCCCGAGGGAGCCCCCCGCGAGCAGCTCAAGGGCATCGTCGGCGAGACCGACCGGATCAGCCGGCTGGTGCGCGAGCTGCTCACGTTCGCCCGCGGCTCGAACCAGGGCCGCGCCAAGGTCCAAGTGGCCGAGGCGGTCAACCGGGTCCTGCGGCTGGTGCGCATCCCCATGGAGCGCAAACGCGTGCAGGTGGCCACCGAGGTCGGCCCCGAGCTCTTCGTCACGGCCGAGCCCGACGGCGTGCACCAGCTGCTCATGAACCTGTTGCTCAACGCCACCACCGCGGTGAACGAGGGCGGCAACATCCGCATCGAGGCGCGCGCGGCCACCATCCCGGGAGGCGAGCCCTCGGTCACCCTCGAGATCCACGACGACGGGCCGGGCGTCCCCGAGCCTCTGCGCGAGCGGATCTTCGACCCGTTCTTCACCACCCGCCCGGACGGCACGGGCCTGGGCCTCGCGGTCTGCGCGCACGTCGTCTCGAACCACGGCGGCGACATCCGGGTGACCACGAGCCCCATGGGCGGCGCCTGCTTCGTCATCCACTTGCCCGAGGGAGCGACGGGGAGGGCGGCGACGTGACCGAGGCGGTCGAAGGGCGCGCGGCGCCGCTCCGGGTGCTGGTGGTGGAGGACGACCAGCGCATGCTGGAGATCCTCACGCGCCACCTGGACCGGATGGGCTACGCGGTGCGCGGCGCCGAGGGCGCGGGGCGCGCGCTGCAGCTCCTGGAGGAGGAAGCGGCGGACGTGCTCTTGAGCGACATCCGCATGCCGGGGATGGACGGGCGGACGCTCTTGCAGCTCTCGCGCGACCGGTTCCCGGGCCTGAGGGTGGTGCTGATGACCGCCTTCGGCAGCATCGACGACGCGGTCGAGGCGATGAAGGCCGGGGCGTACACCTACGTCTGCAAGCCGTTCAAGGTGGAGGAGATAGCCGCCGTCCTGCGCAACGCCGCCCGCGAGGTGGCGCTGGGCCAGCAGGTCGAGGCGCTGCGCGAAGCCATCCGCGGGCGCTACAGCGCGGACCGGCTGGTCGGCGTCTCGCCGTCAATGCAGCAGATCCGCAGGGCCATCCGCGAGGCGGCGGCGCTCTCGGCCACCGTGCTCGTGACCGGTCCCAGCGGCACCGGCAAGGAGATGGTGGCGCGGGCCATCCATTTCGAGAGCCCGCGGGCGGCGCGGCCGTTCGTGCCGGTGAACTGCGCGGCCATCCCGGAGTCGCTCTTCGAGAGCGCGATGTTCGGCCACAAGCGCGGGGCGTTCACCGGCGCCACGGCGGACCAGCCCGGCTTCCTGGAGCAGTCGAGCGGCGGCACCGTCTTCCTGGACGAGGTCGGGGATATCCCGCTCGCGCAGCAGGCGAAGCTGCTCCGCGTCCTGCAGGACGGCGAGGTGCGGCCCCTGGGCAGCTCGCGGCCGGTGCAGCTCGACCTGAGGGTGGTCTGCGCCACGAACCGCGACCTCGAGGCCATGGTGCGCGCCCGGGAGTTTCGCGAGGACCTTTTCTACCGGATCAACGTGCTCAGGCTCTCGCTGCCGCCCCTCACCGAGCGGCACGACGACATCCCGGCGCTGGCCGAGCATCTGCTCTTCGAAGTGGCGCGGGAGATGGGCTGTCCGGTGCTGGGGATCTCCTCCGAGGCGCTGGAGGTTCTTTCGATCCACGTCTGGCCGGGAAACGTGCGCGAGCTGCGCAACACCATCTCCAAGGCGCTGCTCTCGGCGCGCGGGCGCCGCATCGAGGAGTCCGACCTGCCGCCTGGCATTCGCCCGGGCGGGCCACCTCGCGCCGGAGCCGCGCCGTCGTCGCCTGCTGCGGAGGGAGACACGCTCACCCTCGCCGACGTGGAGAAGGTGCACATCGAGCGGGTGCTGGCGAGCTGCAACTGGAACCGGTCGGCCGCGGCCAGGGTCCTGGGCATCGACCGCCGCACGCTGTTCTCCAAGATCCAGCGCTACGGGCTGGTGGGGCCGCTGCGGCCGGAGCAGGACGAGGAGGGGTAGCCACCACCCGCGGCTCATCCCGCTCCTTGAGGAAACAGCCCAGGCATCCACCGGGGCGCCAGCGCCGCGGGGAAGGCAAGCCGCAGGGGGGCGCGCGCGCCTTCCGAGACGACGACGCCTCGCTCGACGAGAGCGGCGACGCTTCGCCGCGCGTGGCGGTCGGTGGCACCGACCAGCCCTGGTACCTCGGAGCGCGGCAGCTCGCCGCGGTACAGAATCGCCTCGAGGATGGCGCCGGCCTTCGGGGGCAGGTCCCCGAGCCTCGCCTCCTCCTCGGCCCAAAGGACAACGCGGGCTCGGAGTCGGTCGGGCTGGACGAGCGACTCCATGAACGCCACCTGGTCGATGCACGTCTCCAAGAAGAACCGCGTGAATCGAGCGAGCTCCTCTTCGGAGAGAGAGCCGCGCCCGTCCAAGTCGTTCCGGCGCGGGAGGTCGCAGCGGGCGAGGTGGGCCTTGTAGTCGGCCGCCCTTCGCGCGAGACCGCGCGACGCGGACCAGAGGCCACCCGTGTCGAGGGCGTCGAGCAGCATGGCGTGCGTCATGAGCCGGGCCACGCGGCCGTTCCCGTCGAGAAACGGGTGGATCCAGAGCAGGCGGTGGTGCGCGGCCGCGGCGGCGAGGATGGCGTCGGTCCTCCCGAGCTTGCGGTACGACTCTTCAAAATGAGCGAGGAACCGGCCGATGGCGCCGGCGCTGACGGGCACATGGGTCCCCACCCGCACGTCGCGCGGCCGGAGCTCCCCCGGGGCGACACTGAAGCGAGCACCGTTCTCGTCTTCCACCGAGCGCAGGCCGTCGGGCAGGTGCTCGTAGAAGCGGCGGTGGATCTCGCGGATGGACTCGGCGGCTTGCGCGCGCCCCTTCAGCGCCCCGCTGTCGATCCACCGCTGAACCTCGATGTGGGCCTTTGCTTCGAGCTGGAGGTCGCGCTGGCGCGGGTCCGCGCTGTAGTCCCTGCGGAGGGCGCGCTCGATGTCCACCGGATGGGTATCGTGCCCTTCGATCAGGTTGCTGTAGTAGCAGTTCATCGAACGGACGCTCTCCGCTAGAGCGGTTCGAACTCCGTCCGGAAGGCTCCTTCGGAAACCCGCCGACCGAGCCGCGAGCTCGATCGCGAGATCAGTCAGGGGACCCCGCTCGCGCGAGCCCTCGCCGATCAACATCGGATCCATCAAAGCGGGCATCTCACCCCGATCCTCGACCGGGGAAATGTCCGCTTCGATGTCCGCTTCGTCCATGGGCAAATACGATTTTAATACCGATACTTACTAACTCAAACCCCAGATGATATCCGGCCGGATGTCCGGTTTCATGTCCGCCGAGATCCGCTTCTCGCCCGAGGCGGCGGCCCCGAGACGAGAGCCCGGAAGGGCGCCAGGCAGGCGACCTCGACCGCTACCCCTGCGAGGCGGCCCGAACGCGCTACGGCCCGACGCGCGTCAACAGCTCGATGAGGTCGATCTTGGTGATGACCGCGACGACCTTCCCCGCCTCCATCACCAGCGCGACATTGTCCTCCGCGAAGATCTCCCGGAGCCGGGCGACGGGCGTCTCCCGGTCCACCTGTCCCTGCAGCGGCGCGACGAGCTTGTCGAGCGGCTCGTCGCCGCGCACCTCGCGGCCCAAGAGCGCGTTGAGCACGTCCACCTCGTGGATCATCCCCACCGCGAGACCCGCGGCGTCGGTCACCGGCATCTGGCTGATGCCGTGCTTTTTCATTCGCGCGGTCACCGCCTGGACCGGCTCGCCCAGCGCCGCGGTGATCACCGGCTTCGCGCCGCCGACGAGCTCGGCGACCCGCCGCGGACCCTGCGGCTCGAGGAAGCCGTTATCCTTCATCCACTCGTCGTTGTAGAACTTGGAGATGTAGGGACGTCCACCATCCGTGAGGACGGCGACGATGACCTTTCCGCGGCCCATCTCGCGCGCCAGGGCGCAGGCGACGTGCACCGCGCCGCCCGACGAGCCGCCCGCGAAGATCCCCTCCTCGCGCGCGAGCCTGCGCGCGGCGACGAAGCACTCCTTGTCGCTCACCGTCCGCACGTCGTCGAGGACCGAGAAGTCCATCGCCTTGCAGAGCATGTCCTCGCCGATGCCCTCCACTTTGTAGACGTGCGGCTTGGGCAGCGTCCGGCTCTTGAAGTAGCCCGCATAGACCGAGCCCTCGGGGTCGACGCCCACGTTGCGGATGCCCGGCTTCTGCTCCTTCAGGAACTTCCCCGCGCCGCTCATGGTGCCGCCGGTGCCCAGGCCCGCCACGAAGCAATCGAGCGCGCCGTCGGTCTGGCGCCAGAGCTCCGGGCCGGTGAGCTGGTAGTGGGCCTCGATGTTGTCGGGGTTGTGGTACTGGTTCGGCATGAACGAGCCCGGCGTCTCGCGCGCGATGCGCTTCGCCGTCTCGTAGTACGAGCGCGGGTCCTCGGCGGGGACGTTCGTCGGCGTGACCACGACCTCGGCGCCCATGGCCTTGAGCGCGTTGATCTTCTCCTGGCTCATCTTGTCCGGCATGGTGAAGATGCAGCGGTAGCCTTTCACCGCGGCGACCATGGCGACGCCGAACCCGGTGTTGCCCGAGGTGTTCTCCACGACGGTCCCGCCCGGCTTGAGCCGGCCGTCGCGCTCGGCCTTCTCCAGCATATGGAGCGCCATGCGGTCCTTGATGGAGCCGCCGGGGTTCATGAACTCGCACTTGACGAGCACCGTGGCGTCGCTCGGGCCGACGAGCTTGTTGAGCCGGACGAGCGGGGTGTCCCCGATGGCCTTCAGCACCGATTCCCGGTAGTCCATGTCGTCCTCCCCGAGGGCCCTCTTCCGATGCGCGACGCCCGGCCTCTCATCTCTACCACCGCGGGCGCGCTTAAGACGCGGCAGGTCGAGCGAACGAGGGCTTTCTTGCGCGATGATGGGACGGTGAGCCACCGCTTCGGCAATTACGAGATCCTCTCCCTCCTGGGCCAAGGCGGCATGGCGGCCGTGTACAAGGCGCGCGAGCTCGCCGGCCCTCGCGAGGGCTGGACCGTGGCCCTCAAGCGCCTGCGCCCCGAGCTCGCCGCCGACCCGACCTACGTGCGGCTGTTCCACCACGAGGCGACGCTCTGCACCCGCCTCTCGCACCCGCACATCATCTCCATCTACGAGGTCGGCGAGCTCTTGGGCGTGCATTACATGACCATGGAGCACGTCGACGGCCGCGACCTGGGGCAGGTCATCGCCCGCTGCCGCAAGCGCGGGATCCAGCTGCCCATCGACTTCGCGGCCTACCTCACGCGGACGCTCCTGCTCGCCCTCTCCAGTGCCCACGACCTGGGTGTCGTGCACTGCGACGTCTCGCCCTCGAACCTCTTCATCTCGCGCCTGGGCGAGGTGAAGCTCGGCGACTTCGGCGTGGCGCGCTCTGCGGCGGCGAGCGCCGAAGGGCTCAAGTTCGTCGCCGGGAAGCCGCACTACTCTTCCCCGGAAATCCTCCGGGGCCACGTCGACCTCCAAGCGGACCTGTGGGCCGCCAACGCCGTGCTCTACGAGCTTTTGACGCTCGAGCGCCCTTTCCAGGGCACGACGCCCGACGAGATCTTCGAGGCCATCCTGCGGCACCGCTTCCGGCCGGCGCGCGAGGTCCGCAAGGAGCTCTCGGCGCCGCTCGACGCGCTGATCGCGCGCGGGTTCGACCGCAAGCCGGCCAACCGCTTCTCCGACGCCAACCAGTTCGCCTGGGAGCTCTTCGGCCACTACGACGAGCGCGTGGGGACGCCGCTGGCCATCGCCGCGGTGGTGCGCGGCCTCTTCGGGGCGGAGTAGGGCCGAAGCGACGGGCCCGTCGGAAACTGTCCGATAGCTCGCACCGTTTGGCTTCCGCCAACGCTGGGCCAATCAGCCCTTTCGGGTTCGTGTACCCTCCGCTCGCTCCGAAGCCTCAGGAGCGAACAGGGAGGGAACGATGGGTCTGCCGAGGTCCGCAGCCAAGAGCGTTCGGTCAGCCAGGTCGGCGCGCGCGAAAGCGCCGGCGGGGGCCGATTTCATTTTTTCGAGCTCGGCGCTGCGCACCAAGTACGGCAACTGGGCCGCGAAGATCGAGCAGGCCATCCGCGCGCTGGGCGCGGTCTTCGACTGCTCCGGGTTGTCCGCGGACGACCTGCGCGCCGCCATTCACGAGCGGGCTGCGCATCACGTGTGCCTCATCGGCGGCTACGACGTGATCCCTTGCTTCGTCCGCGACAACCCGACCGCCCACGTCCGGGGAGACAGCGACCTCACCATCCCCACGGACGCGCCGTATGGAGCGCCGCCGGGCGACTTGGCGAGCGAGCTCGCCCCGGACAAGGCGGTGAGCCGCATCCCCGACGGGACCCCAGCAGACCCGCCCAGCTTCCTCAAGACGCTCCAATTCCAGGCGCAAGCGGCGTCGACGCCGACGCCGGACGGCTGTTTCGAGGAGGCGGCAGAGGAGTTCGGCGGCGCCGCTGCGGCGGTCGGCAAGGTGATGCGCCACGGACTTCGCCCGGGGCCCACGCAAACCCAGCGGGTCTCTCCACCGGCGCGGATCAGCGACCTCACCCTGACTCGCGAGCTCAGCGGATGCGGCCGGATCAACCTCTTGCTGCACGGCGCCGACTTCTCGCCCGAGTGGGCGTTCCTCTTTGGCCGGGCCGAGAATCCCGCGGACGCCGACGACTATCCCCAGGCGCTGGGGGCCTGGGTCCTCGACCTCTGCGACCTGCGCGGCTCCATCGTCACCTTTGGCTCGTGCTACGGCGCGATGATCGACACCGGCGAATCCGAGGCGGCGGGGCGCAACGAGTCCAACCAGGTGGCCCTCGCCTGCCTCGGGCACGGCGCCAAGGCCGTGGTGGCGGCCACGCGCTCCAACTGGATCGAGACCCAGGAGCCCTTCGACGGCCTGGGCCCGGGCCTCGCCGCCGACTTCTGGCGAGAGCTCCAACAGGGGGTCGGGGCAGCCGAGGCGCTGCGCCTGGCGAAGCGCAAGATGGTGCTCAAGGCGCTCCAAGGAGACGAAGCGGACGAGCCTTACGCCTTCAAGACCCTTCTGCAGATGCAGTGTTACGGCCACCCCTTGGCCATGCTCTGAGCGGCCGTTATACTTGCAAGCGGAAAGCAGGGCGCCATGATGACGAAGCACGAATTCTTGAAGCTGGCAAGCGACCATGTCCCCGCGCGCCTCCGCCCCACCGGACAGGTCCTGAGTCCTTCGCACAGCGGGCCCAGGCGGGCCACAGCAGGCTCGGAAACCGAAGGGCCGTCCCTGTCCGAGCTGGCGAAGAAGCGCTTCGGCGCCCAACGCCGAGAGCCCGGCGCCAAAGCTCAGTCGTCCTCGGCGGACGTGGTGTTCACCGACTCGAGTTGCCTCGGACAGCGGGCAACTGTCGTACGCATCCGGAACGGCAAAGTCGCAGGCGTCCTCAAGCTCGGCTGACCCTGTTCTTGCGGGAGACCGCGCCGCCGTTTCCACGCGCCCCGGCGAGGCAAGCGGGCGAGGGCAGCTCCCTCTTGGAGCGGACCTTCGCGCGGTTTGGCGCCCTTCGAGCCGCTACTCGATCTCGGGACTGCGCTTCCTCGCAGCGGTATTTCCAAGAGCCGCGCCGGGCCCTGTTCATCGCCGCCGGGCGCGCGCGAATGGGCCGTCCCGCTGCGCTCCAGAGAATCTTCCCTCAGCGCTGCGCATCGGGCGCTATCCTTTCCCGCTCCAGACGGTAGAGGCCCCCATGTCCGAGCAGAGAGAGCCCGAAGTAAAGCCGCCCGCCAACGCGAGCCACGATACGGCGCCGCCGCAGGCCTTGGTCGAGTTCATGATGCGGGGCTGGAAGGAGCCGTCGCGCCGCCCTGCCGCCAAGGTCCCGGGGCTCGCGCGGCACGTCGCCCGCCGAGCGGCGCTCTCGGCGCGATTCCCGGGCGAGGCGCTCGTCATCCCCACCGGCCACGAGAAGGTGCGGGCCAACGACACCACCTATCGCTTCCGGCCCGGATCGGACTTTTTCTACCTCACCGGCAACCCCGAGCCCGACTGCGTCCTCGCGCTCGTCCCGCGCGAGGGCGGCGGCCACGCCTCAGTCCTCTTCACCGAGCCCGAGGTCGACCGCAGCACGCCCGCCTTCTTCACCGATCGCGCCCGCGGCGCCCTCTGGGTCGGCCCCCGGCTCGGCCTCGCCGGCAGCAAGGCGCGCTACGGGGTGGACGAGGCGTTGCCGCTCAAGGAGCTCGACGCGTACCTCGAAGGGCTCGCGGGCCAGAAGGTGCCCTGGCGCGGCGCGCGCGGGCTCTCGCCGGCGGTCGACCGCCTGCTCGCGCCTGCCTCCGCGGGTTCCAACGACGAGCGCGACAAGGAGCTCGCCTTCGCGCTGGCCTCGCTCCGGCTGCACAAGGACGCCTCGGAGATCAAAGCGCTCGAGGACGCCATCGCCTCCACCAAGCTCGCCTACGAGGCCCTCCTGGTCGCGATGCGCAAGGCGAAGGCCGAGCGCGAGCTGGAGGTCGCCTTCGACGCCCAGGCGCGGCTCTCGGGCCAGGGCGTCGGCTACGGGACCATCGTGGCCGGCGGCCCCCACGCCACCGTGCTCCACTGGACGCACAACGACGGGCCACTGGAGAAAGGCAAGCTCGTCCTGGTCGATGCGGGCGTGGAGGGCGACGCTCTCTACACCGCGGACATCACCCGCACCTTCCCGGTGAGCGGCAAGTTCAGCCGAGAGCAGCGCGCCATCTACGACCTGGTCACCGAGGCGCAGGACGCGGCCATTGGCGCCGTCCGGCCAGGCGACGACTTCGCCGAGCCGCACCGGGCGGCCATGCGGGTGCTCGCCTTCGGCCTGAAGCGACTTGGCATCCTGCGCGAGGACCCGGAGGAGGCGCTGCGCGAGGACCGCCAGACGCACAAGCGCTACACGCTCCACAACACCTCGCACATGCTCGGGCTCGACGTGCACGACAACGCGGCGGCCAACTACCGGCCGGGCAAGCTCGCGCCCGGCATGGTGCTCACCATCGAGCCGGGCCTCTATTTCCAGCGCGACGACCAGACCGTGCCGGCGCGCTTTCGCGGCATCGGCATCCGCGTCGAGGAGGACGTGCTCGTGACCCGCAGCGGCTGCCGGGTGCTCTCCGAGCCCATCCCTCGAAAGTCCAAAGACGTCGAGGCGTGGATCGCGCGGCTCTGGAAGAAGACCCGTTAGGCGCGGAGCCGACCCCATGCTCCAGGACCTGAACGACCGCCTCCGGCAGTCCATGAAGGAATGGACCCTCTCGAAGGTGCGGCCCGGCCTCGCCGAGGCCGTGACCCTGGCGCGCCCCGCGACCAACGAATACGGCCTCGACCCGTTCGGCTTCTCGCTGGACTACTCGTTCGCGGCTCTGGCGCCGTTCGTCTGGCTGTACCAGCACTACTTCCGCGTCGTGGCCAAGGGCCTCGAGCGCGTGCCCAAGGGGCGGGTGCTGCTGGTCGCCAATCACTCGGGCCAGCTCCCGTTCGACGGCGCGATGATCGGCCTCGCGCTCCTCACCGAGCCTTCGGCGAAGCCCCCGCGCGCCGTCCGCTCCATGGTCGAGAAGTGGGTGCCGACCCTGCCGTTCATCTCCGTCTTCCTGGCGCGCCTGGGCCAGGTGGTGGGGACGCCCGAGAACGCCCGCCGGCTCCTCGAGGCCGAGGAGGCCCTGCTCGTCTTCCCCGAAGGCGTCAAGGGGCTGAACAAGCTCTACCGCAAGCGCTACCAGCTCCAGGACTTCGGCCTGGGCTTCATGCGGCTCGCGCTGGAGACGCAGACGCCCATCGTGCCGGTGTCGGTCATCGGCGCCGAGGAGCAGGCGCCGGCCCTCTTCGACGCGAAGTCGCTGGCCAGGCTCTTGCGCATGCCGGCCATGCCCATCACGCCCACTCTGCTGCCCATCCCGCTGCCCGCGCGCTACCACATCCAGTTCGGCGAGCCGCTCACCTTCACTGGCAGCCCCGGCGACGAGGACGCCGAGCTCGAGAAGAAGGTGAAGACCGTGAAGGCTTCCCTCCAGGCCATGGTCAACCGCGGGCTCAAGGAGCGCGGCTCGGTCTACTTCTGACGGTCCGCGGGGAGCGCCCGCCCGCGCAGGTGGCCGGGCCTCGAGGGCTCGAAAGGGCGCTTGGGCTGCGCCCACTCCGGCGCGCTGGACGTTCTGGCCATCCCGACCGACCGCCGTGGCCCTGCGGCCCCGGCCGCGCCATCTTTTATTGGTTTTTGTTTGCTCCCTCCCGAGAGCCATGGGCCCCGCGGACACAGCTTCAGAGTCCCTCGGCGAGTTCCTGCGCAAGCGCTACGCGGAGATCTTGTCGCGATGGCTGAAGGCCGTGCGCGAGTGCGCGCCGGCCACCCGCCTGGGCAAGCCCGCACTGCTCGATCACCTGCCCAGGGTCCTGGAGCGGATCTCCGACGCGGCCGACGGACTCTCGCGCGGGGATTGGTCCTCCCTCCCGTCCGACGCGGTGGTCCAGCACGCGATGGCTCGGCTGAGCGAGGGGATGGAGCTCAGGGACGTCCTCACCGAGTTCTTCCTGCTCCGACAGGTCCTGCTCGACGCGGTCCTCTCTGACCGCGACGGGCCCGACCCTGTCGCATGGGGGCAGCTCGTCTGCTGGGCGGTCGACCTCTCGATCCGGGAGTCCATCGGCGCCTATGTCGTCGCCGGGCAGCGGACCTTTAGGGCGCTCGATCGGATCTCGACCGAGGCGGTTTCGTGCCCGACGCTCGAGGAGCTCTACACCCGGCTCTTGAGCGCGCTTCTCGAGCCCTCCCCGGAAGTGGACATCGCCTGCCTCCTGCTCGTGGAGGGGGACCGCCTGGTCCACCGCGCGGCCGTCGGCATCGACGCGGAACGACACCAGGCCGTGGAAGTCGCCTTCGGCGAGGGCATCGTGGGCACAGCGGCTGCGGAGCGCAGGCCCATGACCCTGGCCCCGAACGAGGTCGATAAGAGCGCCGCGGGCACCTTCCTCTGCGCTCGAGGCATTCGGGCGCTCTACGCCCTGCCCGTCCTCGCCGACGACGCGCTGCTGGGCGTCGTGCAGATTGGGTCCACCTCGGTGAAGCAATTCTCGGATGGCGAGAAGGCGCTGCTCGCCGCGGTCTCCGATCGCATCGCGGCGGCGATCCACCAGCGGCAGCTTCGCGATCGCGCCGAGCGCCTTGCCCGCGAGCGAGACCGTTTCGGGCAACAGCGTCAGGTCGCGCTCGACGCCGCGCGGCTGGGTTGGTGGCACTACGACCCAGCGACGCGGCAGGCCACGTACGATCGGCGCTTCATCGAGATGTTCGGAATGGAAGGCAGGCCGCCGACCCTTGAAGAAAAGTGGAGTGTCTTACACCCCGACGACCTGCCGTCGGCGCGGAAGGCCTTCGAGGCGGCGCTCGACCCGGCGGGGGCCGGGGAGATATCGGCGGAATACCGGATCGTGCGGCGGGACGGCGACCTGCGGTGGATCGAGGCGCGCAGCCGGGCCACGTTCGAGGGCGAGGGCGCCCACCGCCGCGCCGCGAGCCTCGTGGGCACCGTGGCCGACATCACCGAGCGAAGGCGCGCCGAGCAGGCGCTGCGGGAGAGCGAAGCCCGGCTCCGGCGTCTCTATGAATCGGGGATGATTGGCGTCCTCTACTTCGACCTGGACGGGTTGATCACCGAGGCCAATGACAAGTTCCTCGACCTGGTCGGGTACGCGCGCGAGGACCTGCGCGCCGGGGGGCTGCATTGGCGCGACATGACGCCTCCTGAGTACCACGCCCTGGACGAGCACGCCGTGGCGGAGCTGCGCGCATCCGGGGTCGATACGCCGTACGAAAAGGAGTACGTCCGAAAGGACGGATCGCGCGTCTCCATTCTGATCGGCGCGGCCATGTTCGACGACGAGCGGCACCGCGGAATCGCCTTCGTCGTCGACATCACGAGCCGCAAAGAGGCGGAGAAGGCCCTGAGGGACGCCAACGAGAAGCTGCTCGAGGCCGATAGGCGAAAGAACGAGTTCCTGGGGGTGCTGTCGCACGAGTTGCGCAACCCGCTGGCGCCCATCCGAAGCAGCCTGGACATCCTCGAGCGGGCAAAGCCTGGCGGAGAGCAAGCCCGCCGCGCGCAGGCCGTCCTCGATCGCCAGGTCAGTCACCTGACCCGGCTGGTGGACGACCTGCTCGACGTCACGCGGATCAGCCGCGGGAAGGTCCGCCTCGTGCGGGCGCCCGTCGACCTGGCCGAGGTGGTGCGCCGCACGCTGGAAGACCACCGCCCGCTGCTCGAGGAGCACCCGCTGGACGCCATCGTGCCGCGCTCGCCCCTTTGGGTCGACGGCGATGCCACGCGCCTCTCGCAAGTGGTCGGCAACCTCGTCCAGAACGCGGTGAAGTTCACGCCCAAGGGAGGCCGGATCGCGGTATCCCTGACGAAATCAGCCGACGATGCGCTGCTTGAGGTCTCGGACTCCGGAATCGGGATCGACCCCGAGACCTTGGCGCGGCTCTTCGAGCCCTTCGCGCAGGCGGACCGCAGCCTCAGCCGGAGCGCAGGAGGGCTCGGTCTCGGGCTGGCGCTGGTGAAAGGGCTGGTCGAGCTGCACGGGGGCGACGTGACCGCCGAGAGCGAGGGCCCGGGCAAGGGCGCCCGCTTCGCGGTCTCCATCCCGCTCCTGTCGGCAGTCGAGGCGCCTGGGCCCGTCTCCCAGCCCCGAGAGCAGGGCATTGCCGCGGAAGATCAGTCGCCGTAGCGGCCGCACCGGCGCGCCCGAACGAGCAAGAGGGCTGCCCAAAGCGCCCTTTCGGCTTGCGTGGGATAATGCGGAGCCTCAGGCCGGTCGTCCCGCCAACGGGAATGGAGGTTCGGCCATGACGACGCTCGGACGCATGGCCCTGGCCGCCGCACTCGCTGCCCTCGTGGCGCCGTCCAGCGCCCAGGCGCGCTTCGGCAAGAGAGGCGGCGGGTCGGCGAGCTCCAGCTCCAGCTCGCGCGGGCGTTCGACGCCGAGGCCGGCGACGCCGCGCGGTCCGGGCACCGAGGGGCGTCACTGGCCGTATTACCCGTATCGCGCCCCGGCATACTACGGAGGTGGGTACAGCCCGTATTCCTACTATTGGGACGGCGGATACTCGTTCGATTCCGTACCCGTACTACTCGTATGACCCCGGCGCCTTGCCCCCGCCGCCGGACGGCGCGCCGCCGCTGCCGACCGACGTCCCTCCTCCGCCGCCGGAGGCGACCGCGCCGCGGCAGCGCCCGGCGACTCTGACCGCGGGCATCGACGGCCTGCTTCCCGTCTCGGGCGGCTCGGCCATCGGCGTATCCCTGACCATCGAAGGGCAGCGCTGGGGCCTGCAGGCCGCGACCCTGGGCTTCTCCCTGCCGAGCGACACGGCCCCCGGCCAGCGCGACGCCCTCCGCACGCTCGACGTCCACCTCACCTACGCCGTGCTGAGCGGCGCGCGCGGGCGGGTGCGGGTCGAGGCCGGCTTCAACAGCGTGTTCGCCCAGGACGTCGTCGTGCTCGGGCCGGACGCGGGCGCCTCGGCGGTGCTGAAGCTCCTCGGCCCCCTGGGCATCGAGGGCTCGACGCACTTTGCGCCGTGGCCTCATCGCCGCTTCGACGCGAACGCCGGGCCGGCGCTCGCGCTCGGCTCGTTCACGCTGCGCGGCGGCTGGCGGTACCTGCTGCTCGACGACAACGGCGTGCTGCAGGACGGCAGCCGCAACATCGACCGATTCACCGGGCCCTACG
Organism: uncultured delta proteobacterium; assembly: GCA_963772225.1. Lineage (GTDB taxonomy): Bacteria > Myxococcota > Myxococcia > Myxococcales > UBA5297 > CAVYWD01. The sequence goes on from CAVYWD010000002.1 coordinate 1,801,279, forward strand.
TCGGCCTCGCGCTCGCGCTGTAGCCGAGGGCCTCTCAAGGCTGCCGGCCGAGCACGCCGAGCATCGCGGGCCCGAGCTTGGGCAAGTCGTGGGGCCGCTGCGCGCTCGCCAGGTTCCGGTCGACGACCACCGGCTCGTCCACCCACTGCGCGCCGGCATTGGCCAGGTCGTCTCGGATGCCGACCGAGGACGTCATCCGCCGCCCGCGGACGATGCCCGCGGAGGCGAGCACCCAGCCGCCGTGGCAGACGGCCGCGACCATGCGCCCGGCGCGGTCGAGGTCGCGAACCAGCGCGAGCACCGTGGGGTCGCGCCGGAGCTTGTCGGGCGCCCAGCCGCCCGGGACTACGATTCCGGCGAGATCGCCCGAGAGGAAGTCGGCGACGCTGCCGTCCACCCGGCACGGGTACCCGTGCTTCCCCCGGTACTCTCGCTCGCCCAGGCCCGCGACCTTCGCCGCGAAGCCCGCCTCCTCGAGGCGCAGCTTCGGATACCAGAGCTCCAGGTCCTCGTACTCGGGGCCGACCAGGATCAGCACCGTCTTCGCGTCCGCCGCGGCCATGTCTCACCTCCGGGGACCAGCCGGGCGCTCCCAAGCGCTCCTCGGTGGCTCGCCAGGCCTCGATTCCTGATAAATAGTGCCCACCGCCATGCGCATCGAGATCCTGTGCACCGGAAACGAGCTCCTCGACGGCTCGGTCCTCGACTCGAACGCCGCCTACTTCTGCGGGCGCGCCTTCGCGCGCGGGGCCGTCGTCTCCCGCAAGCTCACCCTGCCCGACGACCTCTTGGCCCTGGCCACGGCCATGGGCGCCATCGCTCAGCGGGCGGATTTCGTCGTCGTCTCCGGCGGGCTCGGCCCGACCATCGACGACCTGACGCTCGAGGCCGCGGCGCAGGCCGCCGGTGTGCCCCTTGTCGAAGACGCCGCCGTGCTCGCCCACATCCGCGAGCGCTTCGCGCGGCGCGGCGTCACCTTCACCCCGAACAACGCCCGGCAGGCGCGCATCCCAAAGGGCGGCGAACCCGTCGCCAACCGCTTCGGGAGCGCTCCGATGGTGGTGATGCGCATCGGCCGCGCCGACTTCCATTTCCTTCCCGGCGTCCCCCGCGAGTTTCGCGGGCTCTGCGACGAGGAGGTCGTGCCCCGCCTCGAGCACCGGCTCGCCGGGCTGCCGGGCAGGGTCCACCGCGCCTCCCGCGTGCTCAAGTGCCTCGGCATCGGCGAGAGCCAGCTCGACGAAAAGGTCAAGGAGCTGCCGGCACGCCACCCCATGGTCCAGGTGGGCTTCCGGACGCACGCGCCCGAAAATCACCTGAAGCTTTTGGCCGAGGGCGCGTCCGCGGAAGAGGCCCAGGCGCGGCTCGCGTCGGCCGAGGCCGAGGCGCGCGCGCTGTTGGGCGCGCAGGTCTTCGGCGCCGACCGTGAGGAGCTGCCGGAGGCGGTGGTCGCCGCGCTGCGCGCCGCGGGCGCCACGCTCGCGCTGGCCGAGTCCTGCACCGCCGGGATGTGCGCCTCGATGCTCGCGTCCGTGCCCGGGGCGAGCGATCTGCTCGTCTTCTCGGCGGTCGTCTATCAGGAGCGGGCGAAGTCGCTCCTGTTGGGCCTCGACCCGGCGTTCGTCGCGCGCGAGGGCGCGGTCTCCGCGAAGGTGACGCGCGCGCTCGCCGAGGCGGCCCGCGCCAAGGCCGGGGCCACCTTCGGCCTGGCCGTGACCGGCTGGGCCGGCCCCGGCGGCGGGACGGCGCAGGACCCTTTGGGCACGGTCTACCTGTGCCTGACCGACGGGCGCGAGGCCGTGGAAGAGCGGCATCGGTTCGGCTACGACCGCGAGCGCGTGCGCGCGTTCGCGGCCACCCAGGCGCTGGACCTCGTGCGGCGGCGGGCCGCGCCGGGGGCGACGTGAGCGAGCTCGAAGCCGCTGCCGCTCCCGCCCCAGTCCTCGCGCGCGCCCGCGCCGCGCTGCTCGCGAACCGGGCGCCGCTGGCCCTGGCCGCCGCCTCCGCGCTGCTCTTCGCAGGCTTCAGCGGCCGCCGCTTCCTGCACCAGAGCAAGGCGCCGCACTTCGTCTACCAGGCCGCCGCGTTCCTGGAGGGCCGCCTGGACCTTCCGGTCGACCCTCCGAACCAGGAGGACTGGGTCAAGATCGGCGACCGGTTCTACGTGAGCTTTCCGGCCATGCCGGCGGTGGTGATGCTCCCGTTCGTGGCGCTGTTCGGGTACCAGCTCAACGACACCTCGTTCACGGTGTTCGTCGCCGCGCTCGCCCTCGCGCTCTTCTACTTCGTGCTCCGCAAGCTCTCGCGGGCGCAGGACTCGCCGCGCGGCGAGGCCGACAACGTGGCCTTCAGCGCGGTCTTGGGCTTCGGCACGCTCTTCTTCTATTGCGCCATCCGCGGCGAGGTCTGGTTCACCGCCGAGGTGATGGGGGTGGGCTTCACCTGCCTCTACCTGCTCGCCGCGCACCGGGCGAGCCATCCCTTGCTCGCGGGCCTGGCCTGGTCGGCGGCGACGCTCACCCGCACGCCGCTCCTCTTCTCGGCCGCGTTCTTCGCCGCCGAGGTGCTCTGGCCGACGGGCAGCCTGAGCCTCGGCGAGGCGCGGGACAGGCTTGGCGCGAAGCTCGCGAAGCTCTTGCGCTTCGCCGCCGGCGCCGCGCCGCTGGCCGCGCTCCACGCGGCGTTCAACGCCGCGCGCTTCGGCAGCGCCGGCGAGTTCGGCCACCGCCTGCTCTGGAACAACCGCGTCAACGCCGACATCACGCGCTGGGGCTTGTTCAGCTACCAGTACCTCGAGCGCAACCTTCACGCGGCTTTCACCCGCCTGCCCACCGTCAGCGCTCACCCCTTCGCCGTGGGGTACGACCCGCACGGCATGAGCCTGTTCATCACCACGCCACTCCTGGCGCTCCTGCTCTGGCCGCGGGCGAAGCCTCGGCTGCACCGGGCGCTGTGGCTGACGGTGGCGTGCACCGCGCTGCCCGGGCTCTTCTACCAGAACGACGGCTACATGCAGTTCGGCTTCCGCTTCAGCCTGGACTACACGCCCTACCTCGTCCTGCTGCTGGCGCTGGGGGGCTGGAGCGTGCGCGGCAAGGCCTTCACCGCTTTGGCGCTCGCCGGCATCGCGGTGAACGCCTGGGGCGCCCTGGCCTTTCGGGGCTTCTCCGGGTAGCTCGGCTCGCCCGACAAGTGCGCCGCCGCGCGAGGGAGCCAGGCCCGTGCCCGGTGCCCCCAGTTTGTTCCGGGATGGACGCCGCCCAGGGCTTGCCGGCTGACGTGGTCGTGGGCGCTCGACGTGGCCGTGGGCGGCGCGAGAATCCCAGATCGAGCTTTCGGCGGCTGGTACTAGGCCGCCGGAAGGGCGCGCGGGGGGCCGCTCCTTCGAGGCAGCGCCTTCGCTGCGCGGCGCTCTCGGGGCTCCGAGGGCGCAGCGTTCTGGTCGCCGCCCAGCTTGAAGCGCGCGATGAGCCCTCGGACCCGAGTGGCGTTGGCGGCGAGCTCCTCGGCCGCCGCGGCCGTCTCCTCGGCGCTCGCGGTGGCACTCTGGGTGACCTGATCGATCTGCGCGAGCCCCTGGGAGATCTGGTTAAAGCCTTGGGCCTGCTCGGCGCTGGAGGCGGCGATGCCGCCCACGAGATCGGCGATCTTGACGACGTTGTGGACGATCTCCTCGAGCGAGCCCACCGTGCCGGCCGCGACCTGCCCGCCGTGGCGCACCCGCTCGCCCTCGCCCTCGATGATCTGCGCCGTGTCGCGGGCGGCCGCCGAGCTGCGGCCGGCGAGGCGGCGCACCTCCTCGGCCACCACCGCGAACCCTTTGCCGTGCCGACCGGCGCGCGCCGCCTCCACCGCGGCGTTCAGGGCGAGCAGGTTGGACTGGAAGGCGATGTCGTCGATGGTCTTGATGATCTTCGCGACCTGCTGGCTCGAGCTGTCGATGTCCGTCATGGCGCCGACCAGCGCCTTCACGTCGCCGTTGCCGCGCTCGGCGGCCGTGCGGGCCGTGGTGACGAACCCGTTGGCCTGGCTCGCGCCGTCTGCGCTCGCCTTCGCCTGCGCCGCGATCTGCGTGACCGAGCTCGTGATCTCCTCCAGCGAGGACGCCTGCTCGGTCGCCCCCTGCGACAGCGCCTGCGACGCGTCGCTGACCTCCTGGGCGCCGGCCGCCACCTGCTCGAAGGACCGGAGCACCTCGCCCAGCACCGTGCGCAGCTCGCCCGTCATGGCCTGGAAGGCCTGCCCCAGCTGGTCGCCCTCGGAGGCGAGCTTCACCTCCACCGTCAGGTCTCCCTGGGCGATGGCCTTCGCCTCCCGCGACTTGCCCCGCAGCTGGTCTCCCAGCGTTCGGAAGGCGTCGGCGAGCTCGCCGAACTCGTTGCCGGAGCGATAGGTCACCTCGTCGTCCAGGTGGCCCAGCGCCAGCTCCTGGGCGTTCTTCTTCAGCGCGGCCAGCGGCGTGGCGATGGCGCGCGAGATGAAAAGCCCGTAGCCCACCGAGGCGCCGGTCGCGAGGACCACCGCGAGAATCAGGAGGGTGGAGTCGGTCCGCTGCTCCGACTGGCTCTCCCGCTCGCGGGCTTGAATCGTCTGGCCGATGGCGTCGCGCGCCTCGGCGAGCTTCGCGGTGACCTTGGCCAAGGGCTCGCCGGTCTGGGTGAGGAGCGCCGCGGCCGCCGTGCGGTCTCCGACCTTCAGCTTGTCCTCGATCTGCTGGGCGTAGGAGTGGAGCTCGACGTGCGCCGGCTCGAGCGCCCGGAGCGTCTCGACCAGGGCCGGGAAGGCCTTCTCCGCGCTCGCGCGATCCTCCCCGTAGTACCACTTGCCGAGGCCGCACTTATGCGGATCCTTCTCGACTTTGAGCTCGACCATCGCCGGGTCGCGCTGCCACTTGCCGATCTCGGTGCGCCACCGAAGGTGGGCTATCTCCTTCTCGAGAAAGACGCTGTTCAGGGCATGCAATCGAGCGCGCTGGGTTCCGTCTTCGATGGCGCGGTTCTGCATCCGAAGGGCGAGGACGCCCAGAGCGATTGCGAGGCTCCCGAACACCACGACGATCTGCTTCGACAGTCCGAGTCGTGCCATGGGAACCCACCCTTGCAGTGCAGAAGCGCTGGCCCGGTGCGGCCAGACGCACGGTGTATAGCCAGAGCCGTTGCAGACATCGTGCCCGCGCCTGTGCGACTCGACCCCTCGCAAACGGCAGGGGTTTTCCCGGCCCCTGCCTCTGAGCGCACGAGGTCGCTTCGACCCGCAAGAGGTCCCCTGCGACAAGGGTCGGCTCGAAAGAGGAAATCCGAAGTCAGCCCTGTTCGGTCTCAAACCTTGTGCGTGTCGGAGAAACGGCGCGGCGAACATATCCGTGGAGTCTCGCGGAGGGCTCTAGTAAGACGGGCCTAGCTCTCGAGACGGGCGCGGCCGCGGTTTGCCGCTTTGCGTCGACACTCGATGTGGACCGGGGCGAGCAATGTCCTGCGTTGTCATTTCTGTCGCTGGGCCGGTTGGGAGAGGTCATGGGCAACAGCGTTCAGGGTGAGCCAGAGGCGCTGAAGCGCGAGCTCGAGGGGGCTCGGCGGGAGAGCGCGGCGGCGAAGGCCGAGCTCGAGCGCGCGCTCGCGTCCGAGCGCAAAGCGCTGGACCTCCTGCAGCATCACCTGTCCCACAGCCAAGACGGCCAGTGCGAGTGCGCGCCGGACGGGACTCTCGCCGAAGTCAACGCGCGGCTCTGCGAGCTCGTCGGCCTGCCGCGGGAGAAGCTCGTCGGCCGAAACCTGCGCGACCTCTTCGCGCCGACTTCGCGCGACAGCGCGTGGGCGCCTCCCGAGGCGCTCGCGCTCGGCCAGGCGGTCGTCACTCAGCGCGAGGTCTCGCGCGCCGACGGGACCCTCTTCCCCGCCGAGGTCATCGCGCGGGCGGCCCCCGGCGGCGCGCTGCTGGCGACGGTGCGCGACCTGAGCGCCGAGCGGCACGCCGAGCGCGAGCGCGAGGAGCTCGAGTCCCGGCTGCGCCGCGCCGAGCGGGGCGAGGCCGTGGGCTGGCTCGCGGCGGGCATCGCGCACGACTTCAACAACCTGCTCACGCCCGTCGTCGGCGGCGCCGAGATGCTGCTCTCCGCGCAGGAGCCGGGGAGCGCCGCGCGCTCCGAATGCGAGGCCATCCTCGAGGCGGGCAAGCGCGCGGCGCAGCTCACCCGGCAGATCCTGTCGCTGGGGCGCCAAGAGCTGTTGCGCGTGCGGCGGCTGGAGCTGAACGCCGAGCTGACGCGGCTGGAGAAGCCCCTGCAGCGGATGGCCGGCGAGCGCGTGGAGCTCAAGCTCGCGCTCTCGGATCAGCCCCTGAACGCGGACGTCGACCCCGTGTTGCTCCAGGAAGTGATGACCACCCTGACCCTCAACGCCCGCGACGCCATGCCCGAGGGCGGCCACCTGACGATCCGCAGCCTCCTCCAGCCGCCCGAGGGCGACTTCGCGGAGCGGATAGCCGGCGCGGCCTGGAAGGGCTCGTACGCGCGCATCGACGTCCAGGACGACGGCGCCGGCCTGGAGCCGAGCCGGTTGCAGACCATCTTCGACCCATTCTTCACCATCAGCCACATGGGCAAGGGGACGGGTCTGCGGCTCGCGGCCGTGGGCGGAATCGTCCACCAGCACGGCGGCGTCATCTTCGCCACCAGCGCGCCCGGCCGGGGCAGCACGTTCACCGTCTGCCTGCCCGCGGCTCCGAGCGCCGCGCCGCAGCTCGACGCCGCCCGCTCTGCCCCGCGAGCCCTTGGGCGCGAGCTGGTCCTGGTGGCCGAGGATGAGCCGGCCGTGCGCTCGGTGCTGCGCCGCATGCTGGAGCTGCAGGGCTACGCCGTGGTCGCCGCGGCGAACGGGGACGAGGCCCTGACGGCGCTCGGCCGGCTGGAGCGCGCGCCGGACCTCCTCCTCGCGGACGTGGTCATGCCCGGCATGGACGGCCACCAGCTCGCCCAGCGGCTTCGCGAGCGCTTTCCGGGCATCAAGCTCCTGCTCGTCAGCGGCTTCCCCGGCGCCTTCTCCGCGGGGCGGTGCACCCTGCAGCCGGGCACGCAGGTGCTCGTGAAGCCCTTCGACCACAGCTCCCTGTGCCAGGCGGTGCGCTCGGCGCTCGACGCGCGGTAGGTCGGCTGCTCGCCCGAGGCCATCCGCGCCCGGGCGGCGACTCTGATCTCGGGGCGGCCGGCATCGTCACCCCGGAGCCAATGGCGACGTCGGCTACAGCGCCTCGATGAGCACGGCGATGCCCTGGCCGCCGCCGATGCAGGCCGCGCCCAGCCCCAGGCGCGCGCCCCGGCGCTTCAACTCGTGCAAGAGGTGAATGGTGATCCGCGCGCCGGAGGCGGCCAGCGGGTGGCCCACCGCGATGGCCCCGCCGTCGACGTTGGTCCGCGCCCGGTCGAGCCCGAGCTCCTTCTCCACCGCCAAGTACTGCGGCGCGAAGGCCTCGTTGACCTCGACCAGGTCCATCTCGCCCAGGCTCACCTGGTGGCGCGCCATGAGGTTTCGAATGGCCGGGACGGGTCCGATGCCCATGACCTTCGGGTCGCACCCGGAGTGCCCGAACCCGAGCAGGCGGCCGAGGGGCTTCACGCCCTTCTTCTCGGCGTAGGCGCGGGTGCCCATGACCAGCGCGCCGGCGCCGTCGCTGATGCCCGAGGCCGCCCCGGCGTGGATGACGCCGTCCTTCTTGAACACTTTGGGCAGCTTCTTCAGGCTCTCGAGCGTGGTCTCGGGGCGGTTGTGCTCGTCCTTGGCGAACGAGACCGGCCCCTTCTTCCCCGGGAGCTCGACCGGGGCCATCTCCGCGTCGAGCCGGCCCGCCTCCTGGGCCGCCGCGAAGCGCTTCTGCGAGAGCACCGAGTACTCGTCCACCTGCTCCTGCGTCAGGCCGTACTGCTCCGCCAGGTTCTCGGCGGTGATGGCCATGGGCTGGCCGGTGTAGCTGTCGGTGAGCGAGGTCCAGAGAAAGTCCTCGAGCGCGCCCTTGCCGAACGGCAGGCCCCAGCGCGCCCCGCGCACGACGTGCGGGACCTGGCTCATCGACTCGGCGCCGCCGGCGAGCACCAGCTCCGCCTGGTCGGCCATCATCAGCAGGGCCGCCTGGATGACCGCCTCAAAGCCGGACCCGCACAGGCGGTTCACCGTCAGCGCGGGCACCCGCTCGGGAAGCCCCGCCTTCAGGCCGACGTGCCGCGAAAGGTAGATGGCGTCCGCCGAGCTCTGGGCGACGTTCCCGAAGACCACGTGGTCGAAGTCGTCCTTCTCCACCCCGGAGGCGGCGATGGCGGCCTTCGACGCGTGGACGCCCAGGTCGGTCGCCGAGACGTTTTTGAGCGACCCCCCGAAGGTGCCGAACGGCGTCCGCTTCGCCCCGAAAAAGAGCACCTCTTTGCTGATGGGCTTCATACATCTCTCCTGGAAGGTAGGCCGTAGGCTTTGGAGTCGCCCCGCGCGGGCGGCCGGGAAGCTCATTGTGGTCAGCGCGCGGCGCGAGCGCCACATTCCAAGGAGGCTTTCGAGCGAATCGGATGGACGCCCTCTTCTGGCACCGGCTTCAGTTCGGGTTCACCGTCACGTTCCACTACGTCTTCGCCCAGCTCTCCATGGGCCTGGCGCTCCTGCTCGTCGTCTTCGAGGGCTTCGGTCTGCGGACAGGCTCGCCCGTGTGGAAGGACTCCGCGCGCTTCTGGGGGCGGCTGTTCGGCCTGACCTTCGCGGCGGGCGTGGTCACCGGCATTCCGCTCGAGTTCCAGTTCGGCACCAACTGGGCGAGGTTCTCCAACGCCGCCGGAGGGGTCATCGGCCAGACCCTGGCCATGGAGGGCGTGTTCGCGTTCTTCCTGGAGTCGACCTTCCTGGGCCTGTTCCTCTTCGGAGAGAAGCGGCTCTCGCCGCGGGCGCACTTCGCCACCGCGGTCGCAGTCTTCGCCGGCTCCTGGCTGAGCGGCTACTTCATCGTCGTGACCAACGCGTTCATGCAGCACCCGCGCGGCTACGCCGTTGCGCCCGACGGCCGCCTCGTGCTCGGGGGCTTCTGGGAGTTCCTGCTCAACCCGTGGGCGCTCTGGCAGTACGCCCACACCATGTGCGCGGCGGCGGCGAGCGGGGCGTTCTTGGTCAGCGCGGTGGCGGCCTACTGGGCGCTCCTGGGGCAGCACCAGGAGCGGGCGCTGGCGATGCTCAAGGGCGGCGTCGCGGCGGGGCTCGCCTCGTCGCTCCTCCTGCTCTTCCCCACCGGGGACCAGCACGGCAAGCTCGTCGCGGCCCACCAGCCGCCGGCGCTCGCCGCCATGGAGGGCGTGTTCGAGAGCGGGCCCCACAAGGAGATTGCCCTCATCGGCCAGCCCGACGTCGCGAACCGGCGGCTCGAGAATCCGGTGGTCGTTCCCTCGGCGCTGAGCTACCTCGCCTACGGCTCGTTCGGCAGCCGCGTGGTGGGCCTGAATGACATTCCCAAAGACCAGTGGCCGGACAACGTGGAGCTCCTCTACTTCGCCTACCACATCATGGTGGGGCTGGGGACGCTGCTCATCCTGATCATGCTGGTTGCGGCGGTGCAGCTCTGGCGAGGCCGGCTCGCCGCGTCGCGGCCGGCGCTCTGGGCGCTCCTGTTGGCCGCGCCATTCCCCGTCATCGCGACCACGGCCGGCTGGTTCACCGCCGAGCTCGGGCGCCAGCCGTGGGTCGTCTGGGGCCTGATGCGCACCGCCAAGGGCACTTCACCGATGGTGAGTGCGGGCAATACCGCCTTCACCCTGCTCGGGTTCGCCGGGCTCTACCTCGGGGTCGGTGTGGTGTTCCTCGCGCTGGCGGGCCGCGAGATCGCCCGGGGGCCTGCGCCTTTGGCCGAGCGGCCCGCGGACTCCGCGGCACCGCCCGCGTGACGCGTCCGGTAAGGAGGTCGACAGCTCGTGGAAGCGCTCTGGTACGGGATCGTCGCGGCGATGCTCGCGGTCTACGCGGTGCTCGACGGCTACGACTTCGGCGCGGGCATCTTGCACTTCTTCGTGGCCCGCACGGACGCCCAGCGGCGCGAGGTGCTCGCGTCCATCGGGCCGTTCTGGGACGGCAACGAGGTCTGGCTGGTGTCGGCGGGCGGCGTCCTCTTCTTTTCGTTCCCCAAGGCCTACGCGGCGGCCTTCTCCGGCTTCTACCTCCCGCTCACCTTGGTCCTGTGGCTGCTCCTGGGGCGCGGGCTGTCGCTGGAGTGGCGCTCGCACGTGCACAATCCGCTCTGGCGCGCGTTTTCGGACGTGGTCTTCTCGGCCTCCAGCCTGCTCTTGGCGACGGTGTTCGGGGCCGCGCTGGGGAACCTTTTGCGCGGGGTTCCGCTCGGCCCCGACGGCTACTTCACCATCCCGCTCTTCGCGAGCTTCTTCGGCTCTCCCGACGTGGGCGTCCTCGACGCGTACACGCTGCTCGTCGCGGCCTTCGCCACGGCGGCGCTCGCGGGGCACGGCGCCGCCTGGCTCGCCTTGAAGACCGGCGGCGAGGTACAGGCGCGGGCGCGGCGGCTCAGCCTCAGGCTCTGGCTCGCCGCGGTGGTCCTGCTCGTCGCGGTGACCCTCGCGACGGCGCGAGTTCGACCCGGGTTCTTCGCGCAGCTCTTCGGCCGGGTCTGGGCTTGGCCGTTCACGCTCGGGCTGATCGCCGGGCTGGGGCTTTTGTTCCACTCGCTGATCTCCCGGCGGGACGGCCGGGCGTTCGCCGGCTCGGCTTTGACCCTCGCCGGGCTCCTCGCTTCGACCGCCGCCGCGCTCTTTCCGACCCTGCTGCGCTCGACCGTGGACCCCGCCTATAGCCTGGACGCGCACAACGCCGCCGCGGGCGCGCGGGGCCTGTCCATCGGCCTCGCGTGGATCTGCGTGGGGCTGCCGCTGGCGGTGGTGTATGGGCTCTTTCTGCTTCGGTCCTTCGCGGGGAAGGCCGGGGCGGATCCTCACGGGTATTGAGCGGGGGGAGATCTTGGCGATGGTCCGGCGCCGCGGGCTCCTGGTGGAGAAGCCGCTTGACGCGCCGGGGCGTACAGGCTGAGGCGGTTCTGAAGGCGCTGTGGCCGCGCCGTGCGACGAGCACTCCAGGAAGTCGGCCGCCTTCCTCGTTAGCTTCTCTCTTCACGCCGGCACCCACGTCCACGAGCACAACCGCCAAGGGCTCGAGCACCTGCAGCGCTATGCGCTCAGGCCACCTCTCTCGTTGCATCGGCCCACCCTTGCCGCCGACGGGCGCGTGGTGCTTTCCCTGCGCCGGCCACTCCATGACGGCACCGCCGCGCGGCTATCCGTTCGCCAACTGGCGCTGCCGCAGGTGTCGTCTAATTCGGGCTCCAGACGACCTCGTCCTCCGTGTCAAGCACGAACACTTCAGCATCCCTTGGGCACTTGAAATCCAACTCAACCCCAACCGACGCCACAGGGGCTGCTTGCTCGACAGCCGGTACTGAGGCGTTATCGACTCGCAGGCTGAGGACTCGTCCCCAACGGGCGCCAATGGTCTCCAGGACAACAAAGACCGGCTGACCGACGTAGAGGCGCCGCTCGGGCCGCTCGACCACCACAACAGAGCCGTTCCTGTACGGTCCCTCGCAGAGGCGAAGATGGGCCGCTTGACCCGGCTCGACATATCGTCCGCGAAGGTAATTCGCGACGGCCAGCGTGAACACGGCATTCGAGAGAGCCTCGATGTAAGCCACCATGTCCGTCATCTCTGTGGTCCCGAGAAGTTCAACCGGACTGCCGCCCCGGTGGGTAACTTGGTTCCGGCGCTCGACCAGATCGTCGAGGCGCTGCTGCACCGTCGCGGTGGGAACTCCATTCTGCAAAGGCTCCGCGAGGTCGTTCGAAATGGAAAACCACGACACCATCGGGTCGGTTCGGCGCGCACGCTCACAGACATGCTCGATCCCGACCGCGGCAAAGAGCTTCCCGAGTTCGTCGTAGCGAAGGTTCAGGTCGTGGGCCACGATCGCGACTTCGTTCAGCGCGTACGGATTCGCTCCAGAGAGACAGTCGTGCAGGTTCTTCACAACGTCGAGTTCGCGGAGCCCGACGTACCGACCCTCGCCGAGTCGCGCGCGGACAAGAAGGTCGGCGGACTTTGACATGTGCTTCCGCGTCAAACTCGTCGGCAACGCATCATACTTCGAGCGAAGAGCGGCGAGCCGTGCGTACCCCGCAACAAGGTTCTCCGCGAACTTCTCGAAGGTCGCATAAAGCGCCACGATGAATGCAGCGTAATCGAAACGACGCCGGACACTCAGGTAGTGTCGTACGACGGTGTCCTGGTGTTCGGCAAGTGCCGCATTAACAGGCGTAATCGAGGATACGAGAGCCCTGATCTCAGCAACCTCGGCGGTGAGTTCGTCAAGGGTTGATCGCACGCCATCTCCTCAGGATCGGTCGAGCTTGGCGATGGCCGCAGCGAAGGCCTCTTTGACGAAGGCGTTCCGTTGCTGTGTGTCGACATAATTCGTTCGACGCCCGGAGAAGAGCGCTTTCTCCCTCCTATATACCGCCTCGAGTTCGGCGCGGAGAAGGTCTTTCTGCGCGGTCAGTCTATCGTGGAACGCGCGCACTTCCGCGCTGTTGGCGACGAACATCACTGGGTCGAAAACGATCTTGGTTGGACGATGAGACTCGCCGACCACGCAACAGGCATCGGTACCGAGAGCGGACCAAAGAAACGCAATCGTCGATTCGAACATGTCTCTATAGGCGTCGAGTACGTCTTTCTTGAATCGATTGCCATGCATCAGGAACCGATCGAGAGAGTCCGCCATTCTGTTCAGGCCAGACTTGAACAGATCGAAATGGCGATATGCGAAGAAGCGGAGGACGAGTTCCACGTCCTCCATCTTCTCGAACATGCGCCTGCCCCCCTTCCGCGCGTCGCCGGAACCATCGGGCGTGTCGTCCGAATCTTCATCCGCTTCATCGTTCGACGGCACCGTCGGATCGACGGGAATGCCCCACATTTTCCGAAACAACTCGTTTTCCGAGAGCGACAGACAGAGTTGGTTGAGCGGCCCGTTGTAAACAGCGTTTCGTGTCTCCTGACTGCTGAGTTTGACGCCACCGGAGTTGAGTCGCTCAAAGACGATCTTCTTGAGGTCCGCCGCCCGTTCCTCTGTGGCAGCTGTCTCCTTCAGCAAAATGATCGACGAAATGTACCTCCGGTCGATGCCGTCGCGTACCTTCGACGGCAGCTGGGAGTACGTGCGGCCGTCGAGATCCGACCAGTACTGGAGTCCTTCCAGAGGGAACTTGTCTGCGTAGAACTCGCTCAATGCCGTGAGTCGCTGCCGACCGTCCATGACCTCAAAGCGCGCCAGGTCTCTTTCGTAGAGGAATACAGGAGGCACGGGCACGTTCATGAGGAAGGACTCGATGAGGCGCGATTTTCGCTCTGTGCTCCATCGGTGCCGGCGTTGGTACTCGGGGTCAAGCTTGTAGCGCAGCTCCTTCTTCCCTTCGGGCCCCTCGACTTCAACCGTTTCCTGCAACATGGCCAGGATCCCGGCGAGCGAGTACCGCGCCGACTCGGTGACGATTCGGACATCTCCTTTCACGTACCGGCTGTTCAACTCCTCATCACTGGCTTTCGGCTTGGTCGTGTCGCCACCGAACGAGATTCTGCTCGCCCCGCAGAAGGTGACCAGTGCTCTGCTTGTCTTCCTTCTTCTGAGAGCCATGTCGGTTGCTCTTGCCCTTGGTCACGACTCGATCTCCTTCGACGGCCCCGGCGCGAGAGTGGCGAGATTCACATTCATGAGGAACCTCAAGCGTGGCGACAGTAGACGTCGTATTCGGTGATGCTCTTCTTCGGTGAGGCCTGAAACTGACGCACTTGGCGTCGACCGGTATCGGCGTCTGCCACAGCTCGAGCGGTGAGGATGCGCCAGCCAGCTGGCGCGAGCGAAGCGCCGAGAACGTCCAATGGCTCGGCTTCCCGGTCGTGAATGCCGCCGAACCGAATGATGAGCCGCGTCGCGGCCGTCGAGAGCTCAGCCACGTTCTTCCAGACGCGCGCCATCTCACCTGCGAAGTGATCAGCGCCGGTGTGCTCGAGCTGCGCCGGCTGTCGGTACTCGACATAGTCGGGACCACCAAGGAACCAGCTCCGGAGCCACTGGTCCGGCAGGTAGGTGCGCATGCCGTAGTAGGGCGGCGACGTCACGATCCAGCGTGCCTTGGGGGCGTCGCGGAAGGTTGCGGCGTCCCTGCTGTCCGCGAGATGGACCATCCCCTCGACGTCGGGCGGCGGGGTCGCGAGATAGCGTTCCGCCCGACTCCGGATGATCTCCAGCACGTCCACTTCATCCGGCCGCATGCCTCTGGCAGTCCAAAACTTCACGGCGTAGTTGGGCTTCGGCGCGAACGTCCGCGGCGCCTGGTTCGAGAAGTACGACGGCTTCCCCTTGGGGCGCGGTCCGTGCAGCGCGCCCAAGATGATCGCACGCAGCATGACGCGGGTGGTTGACTTGCAGTCGTCGAGCAGGGCCTCTCGAAGCTGGCACAGCTGGAGGAGAGTCCGTGGAGCATAGGCGAGCGTCCAGAACGCGTTGGTCGGCACCGACGCAGGCGGCTTCGCCTCTTCGAGGATTGCCCGCGCGCTGGCAACGACGCGACCTGGCGTAGCGTAGACAAGTTTGGCTTGGGCCAGGGCGGTCGCGACCGGACTGCTGTCGACACCCATGGAAGGCATCCCGAGCAGCCTCGCAGCGAAGTTCGTGGTACCGCGGCCGCAGAAGGGATCGACGACCCACTCCCCCGCCCTGCCGTGCCGCTTGAGAACCCGCAGGGGGAACCCGAGCGGGTACATCGTGTAGTACGGGCACACCGCGTTGAGAGCGTCGAGGCTCATGGCACCGCTCCGGTACGCGGGCAAAGCGGCAGCCAGCCGCTGCGGAGGGACATCCAGGCCGACGCGGCGACGACGCTTACCACTGGAGGCAACTCCTACCGCACCCGCGGCGGACGCAGTGTTCCCGATCTCACGGGTTACGCGAACGAGCAAGCCCGCCCGGGCTTCTTCACGTTCATCGGCATGGCGATACCGGCAGTGCGAGGCGAGACGGCGTCAGTCACCGCGCCCTCCCTGGCTGGAGGAGCCGCTCCGAGTCAGCGACGCGATCCAAGCGTCGAGGTCCGCACGCCGAAAGCGCCACTGGCCCCGGACCTTGAACGCCGGAAGCTCCCCGCGCTGCGCCATGGTGTACACGGTCTTGTCGGCAACCTTGAGCAGGGTCGCGACCTCTTGAACCGTGAGTATCTCGTCGATCATGCAGTAGGCGCCCCGGGGCTTGGATGGGTTCCGCTTCCAACCGTTGCCAAGGTACGACAAAGGATACCTTGGCACAATGGCGAAGCGCTGCTCTGCCAATCTGCCCGCGTGCGCCACCGCCCAGAGAGCCCGCTCGCTCATCGGCTCGGCACCGTCGACCGCCTCAAGCTCAAGCACCCGCCCCTGCAGGTCCGACGCAAGGAACAGGGGGGCGAGCACTTGCGTGACCCGGGCGCGCTTGAGCTCGAGCTTGCGCGCGATGGCCCCGGAGGATGAGCGACACCGCGGCGAACCTCGTGGATCGCCTCCTGCCCGTGGTTGCCTATCGGCAGGCTCGGAGTCGGCGGCGATCTTCCTGCGAGAGATCTTCCCTGCGCTGCGCAAGCGGGCGCGCCGCGACGCCGCCAAGGCGCCGCAAGTCAGCGCCGTGTGCATGACCTATGTGTTTCGGCTCCCGCCTGGATTCGAATGTCCACAACCATGCCGTGCTGCCCGATGGCCTCTTTACGCTGGAGGGCGACGAGGGCACCGTCGACTTCCTCGAGCTCGCGCCGCCGACGCGCGACGACCTCTCGCACATGCTCGAGCGAATCGCGGTCAAGACCCTGGCGATGGTCCGGCGCTGCGGGCTCCTGGAGGAGGAGCCGCTTGACGCGCCGGCGAGCGTGCAGGCCCAGGCGGTCGAGAAGGCGCTGCCTCTGGCCGCGCCATGCGACGAGGCGGGGACTGTCCATCGGCCTCGCGTGGATCTGCGTGGGGTTGCCGTTGGCGGTGGTGTACGGGCTCTTTCTGCTCCGGTCGTTTTCCGGGAAGGCCGGGACGGATCCTCACGGGTATTGAGCGGGTCTGCTCGCGCGGCCATCCGCTCTCGATGGCACTGCTGGCCTTCGCTTCGCGGGGCGTTCGGACGCGCTCGTTGCGGCGCGCAAGCGCCGCGGAGTGCGCGGGCCGCCCGATAGTCGGAACGCTCTGCCTTTGGGAGGCCTCTCCGCAGCGAGCTTCTGGCTTCTGGACATTGTCCCACCCGGCTTCACGACCTGGATCTTGAGCTGGCCGATGAGCCCCGCCGTGTCGGTGCGCCCCTCGCCGCCGAACGCGACGCGCGTCGGCGCGGCGACGGCCGGGCCGAACATCGGATCGACGGCGATCCAGGCGAGGCGGCCGGGCGTCATCGCAGGCGCCCCCGCGGAGCGGGTGTACCCTTGGCGCCTCGACGGCCCCGGAGTGGCTCGGATCCGGGGCGGCCCCTCGCGGCGATCGGCGCCGCGCTGGCGCCGGCGATGACCGACCGAGCTGGGCGGCAGCGACTTGAATTGCCCAGGCGCACCGGAGATTGATCGCGGCGCGGTCGCCAGCGGACTCAGGCGCGCCGGCGCGCTTCTGGCGCTCGCCGCGGAGCTGTCAGGGGTAGCGGTCTCCTCCTGTGCTCCCTCGGCGGGCGCCGCCGAGTACAAGGCCTGGGCGGCCCTCGACGACGCCTATAGGCGGACCTCGACGACTTCATCAAGGCCTGCCCGGACCGCGGGGCAGCCCAGCTGCGATCGCAGCGGGCGTGGCTTCGCGGCCTCTCCGACGAGCAGAGGTCCGAGGTCGCGAGCGGCCGCCTGCAGTCGCCCCACTCCCTGGGCTGCCTCTTGTGGGAATGGCCGTCGGACAGGGTGCTCGCCTTGGCTCGGCGTTGGCGCGAGGCGTGTCGCCGATGCGCGGCGAGGGCTGTGTGCGACAGCGCCCTTGCGCGGCTCTCGGCTGCTGTCGACTCGGACCCGCCCGACTTCTCGGCGCTGTTCCGCGTCCGCGAGACGCCCGCCTGCCGCGGCCGCTCGCTCGAGGGGCTCACCGCGCCGTCGGCTTCACGACCTGGATCTTCAGCTGGCCGATGAGCCCCGCCGTATCGGTGCGCCCCTCGCTGCCGAACGCGATGTGCGTCGGGTCGGCGACAACCTGGCCGAACGTCGGGTCGACGGCGATCCACTCGCCGACGAAGACCTCGACCCACTCGTGCCAATAGAGCGCCGGCACCTTGTCGGCGCCCTCCATGTAGACCAGCCCGTCGACCCTGCGCGCGGGGATGCCCGCGGCGCGGGCGAGCGCGGTCAAGAGGAGCGAGTGCTCGGTGCAGTCGCCCTTGCGGCTCTTGAGGACGTCGGTCGCCCGATCGCTCGAAGCGCCGTAGACCTTCTCCACGTACCCGTACACGAACGCGTTGAGCTTCTGCACCGCCTTCCACGCGTCCGGCTCGCCGGCCACCTCCCGCTCAGCGGTCTCGCGAATTGCGGGCGCGTCGGACTCCACCGCGAGCGACGGCTCCAGCGCCTTGGCGACGTCCGGGTCGGCGCCGGGCTTCACCGGCCGGCTCGCCTTGGCGCCCGGCAGCCGCGTGCGGATGGTCAGCCGGACCGCATCGCCGCCCGCCGCTTCGTAGTGCTGACGCGCGGTCTCGAGCCAGAAACCCTTGGGCAGCCCGCCAATGGACCAGGTGAGCTGGGCCGGCGCCCGGCGGACCGACTCGGGGACCTTGGAAGAGAGCACGACCCGCGTCAGGCTGAAGAGGTCCACCTTGTCGAGCTGCTTGGCGTCGAGCTCGGGCTCGGCCTTGGCGGTCATGACCTCGCCGTACTTGATCTCCAGCACCCGCCCGTCGGCGGCGAGCGTGCTGATCACCGGCAGCTGATCGGGCTCCTCCAGCGTCCGGGTCCGCAGGACGGGGACGCTCACCCCGGCGGCGACGAAGGTGCCCTCGCCCTCGAAGGTGGTGGTGGACTTCTTGTCCTTGAGCGTGTCCTCCAGGTCGAGGAGCGCGCCCTCGCGAGCCTTCCGACCGAGCGCGACCACGCGCGGAGCGTCGCCGTCCTCGACGACCTCGCGCGTCAGAGGCAGCGGGCGCTTCTCGTCGGGGACGCCGGGGCGAATGCGGGTGAGCGCGATGCCGTCCGGGCGGACGTCCCCGACGAGGGTCTCTTCGCCGCCGTCGCCGGTCTTCACGACGCGAAAGCCGACGAGCCGGCCGCCGTCCTTGAGCTCGTAGAAGCGCTCCTCGCGCATGGAACGTTCGGTGGGCGCGCCGCCGATGGATGCCCTGAGCGTGACGTCGCTGCGCTCGACGATGACCTTCTGGCCGTTGTGCTCGCCGGCGCGCAGGTCGCTGAAGGCGTAGCCCGCCTTCTTTCCGAGGATGTAGAGGCCGAACCACTCCCCGCCCTGGGGCCGCTTCACCTTGAGGACCGCGGGCAGCTCGTCGGCCGGGTGCGCGGGGGCGAGCGCGGGCTGGGCCGCGGCGGCCTGCAGAGGGACGAGCAACAGGGGCAGCAGGGCGCTCAGGGTGCGCTTCATCGCCAGGGCTCCTTCAAGGGAAGCTCGCGACAGCGGGACTCGCGAGTGCCGGCGCATCAAACCAGGAGTGCGCAGGGGACGGCAACCGCCGGCGCCCGGCCGTTCTTCCGGCCCGCGAGCGTTCTCTCGAGAGCGCTCGAGAGGCCCGAGCTTGCCAGCCCGGCGGCCGTGAACAAACGATGCGCTCGCGCCCAGGTCCACGACCCGAGCTGCCCCGCCGGGCCCTAAAGAGCCCGGCTGATATGGAAGCCGACTGGGTGCGGGAAGATTGGCAAGATCGAGCTCCCGGAACGTCGCGAGACCGGTTGCGCCCTCTTAGGCGGTCTCCTGCGCCCCGGTCGCTCCAATGTGCACACAACCGCCGGCCATTCGGGTCAACAGGTCCCACGAGAACACCATTCGAATCACCCCGCTGCGCTCCGCTCTCAATGGCGCCCGGGATGGGCGCCGAATCGGGCTCGAAGTCGCGCGGGCAACCGCCTGCCCCGGAGCGATTTCTTGCCCGGCCCCCGCCCCACCCTACAATCGACCTCGTGAACGCACTCTGGCTCTTCCTCCTGCTCTCGGCCTTCGCCTTCGCGGTCGCGGGCGGCAAGGTCCAAGACTTCACCGGTGGCACCTTCAAGGCGGCGCAGGCCGGCTTCGAGGTCGCGCTCTCGCTGGTCGGCGTCATGGTCTTCTGGCTCGGCCTCATGAAGATCGCCGAGCGCTCCGGCCTGGTGAACCTGCTCGCGCGCGCGGTGCACCCCGTCCTCAAGCTCCTCTTCCCGAAGGTCCCGCGCGACCACCCTGCCCTCTCCGCCATCGCCATGAACATCGCCGCCAACGCCCTGGGCCTGGCCAACGCGGCGACGCCGCTGGGCATCAAGGCCATGGAGGAGCTCGACCGGCTGAACCCGAAGAAGGGCGTGCTCTCCGACGAGCAGGCGCTGCTCGTCTCCATCAACACCGCCTCCATGACGCTCATCCCGGCGACCATCATCAACCTGCGCATGGCGGCCGGCTCCAAGGATGCCACCGCCGTCGTCGCGCCCACGCTCCTCGCCAGCGCCGCCTCCTTCACGGCGGCCATCATCGTCTCCAAGCTCTTCTCGCGAATGTCCCGGTATCGCCGAGAGCTCGAGACTGCTCCCGACAAGGGCCCGCCGCCGCCCTGAGCCGACCTAAGATGTTTCAGCAGACAGTCCAGCTGGTCTCGCGCTTCGCCATCGCGCTCTTCATCGTGGGCATCCCGGTGTATGGCGCTTGGAAGAAGGTGAAGGTCTACGAGGCGTTCGTCGAGGGGGCGAAGGAAGGCTTCGGGGTCGCGGTGAAGATCATCCCGTATCTCGTCGCCATCCTCTCGGTCATCGGCGCCTTCCGCGCGTCCGGAGCGCTCGAGACAGTGACCCGCTTCTTGGGCCCGCTCACCGAGCGGATCGCGCTGCCGGCCGAGGTCCTCCCGCTCATCGTCGTTCGCCCGCTCTCCGGCGGCGCCGCCCTCGGGGTCCTCGCCGACATCCTCAAGTCCGCGGGCCCCGATTCCTACACCGGCCTGCTCGCTTCCATCATGAGCGGCGGCACCGAGACGACTTTCTACGTCCTCGCCGTTTATTGCGGCGCGGTGGGCATCTCCCGCTTTCGCCAGGCCTTGCCCGCGGCGCTCCTCGCCGATTTTTTCGGATTCGCCGCCGCCCTCGCCGTCACCTTCCTCGTCTTCGGCCGGTGAGACCCCGCCGCGGCCGAGCGCAGGGAACGCCCGGCCGCAGCGCGGAAAGGGCTAAGGAGGCCTTGAAGGCGCGAACGCGATGCATTCGAGTCGAGTTTTCCGCCGAGCCGGTTCCCGCAGAACCATCAACCATCGACTATCAACTATCGACACGAGGCTGCGCCGCAACCGCCTCGACATGCCTCATCGGTCTGAGGCGCAGCCTCGTTAGACACTATTTCTTGGAAAAGACGACCCGGTTGCTGCGGTAGCAGATGACCGCGTTGCCGTTCTCGACCTTCAGGAGCCCCGGGAAATCCAGGTTGAGGAGATATCCGCTCAGGTCCGTCTCGGGCGCCGCCACGGAGCTTGAAGAGGTTCCCTTGACGAGCTTTGCCTGCTTCGAATCGAAGCCCGCGCTCTTCGCGGTCGGGTCGTAGCCTCGGATCTCCAGGGTCGGCGAATAGAACAACCCCAGGTCGTTGACGAAGAGCTCTCGCGACCATGAGACGGCGACCTGGTCGCCTTCCGCCAGCGCTGAGCCCGCGGCCGGCGACGTGGTCATGGCGAGCTCCTCCGGACATTCACAGCTGATGGAAGCCGAATTCCCGGCGACGCTCGCGGCGATGGTGAGCTTGCGGTCGCTGCCAATGACCGGGGCGTCTGCGGGGTTCGCCTCCCAGAATCCCGGGAACAAATCGACGGGCCTGAGCGCCTTGCCGTTGACAGTGATCACGCTGCTCGCCGGGGCGTCCTCGCCGTCGTTCTTCAGCATGACCATGCCCGACAGCGCCGATTCGTCATTCACAGGAAGAGGATTGATGGTCAGCCCGAGGGACGCATTGATCTGCAACCCCGTCTCGTGGCCCGCATCTGCCTGCGCCGCGGGGCCAGCGTCGCCTCCCGTCGAACCGCCCGGAGTCGTCACCCCGCAACCGCAAGCCCCCAACAACCACGAAACAGCCATCACTCGAATCACGATTCCGCAGCTCATGCCGCCTCCCTTTTCATTGCACTCCTCGTCGAGGAATGCCGGCGCCGAAGCCTGGACGCGAGCCCCGGCCGCTCGCGACCCAGCGCCTTTCAATGCATCGCCGCCCGACTCTTTCGACTCTTCGAACTTGTTCTTCGAGGAGCGCTTCGAAGTGCGATGAATCGGTCGATGCACCCGGGAGGCTACCGAAACCCTGGGGCGAGCGGCTGTGATTCAAATCACCCTGGCGATGCCATTCGGGGCGCCCGGCTCTTGATTGAATTCCCGACAGTGACTGGGTGCGAGAATTCGCTACAGCTCGAAATCCCCGCCGTCGTCGCCCTTGGCAAGGCGTTCCCGCGCCTCGCGGATCCGCCGCTCGGCCTTCGCGCGCTCGGCCGCGTCGATGCGCGTCCCATCCTCGCTCAGCCAATCGCCCTCGCGGACGCCCGCGGGGAGCGCCTGGAGCGGCACGCGGCGCTCCTTGTCTCCCTGGACCAGCACCGCGACGTCTCCCTGAATCCGGTCGACGAAAGCGCCGCTCATGCGCCGCCTCGATGCGCGGCAGGGGCGAAGGCCGCGCGCGCCCCCGGAATCCCGCGCCTTGCCCAAAGGTGCCGGCGCCTCGACGCTGGGGCTGCTCGCGCGGATTCGAAATGTTTCGCCGTCGCTCACCGCGGTGATCTCGCCATCGCGATCCGTGCGGTAGACCTTCGCTCCGGCGGACTCGAGCCGCTTGACCGCCTCCGGCGCCGGGTGCCCGTAGCTGTTCCCCGCGCCGACCGAGACGACCGCCGCGATCGGCTGAATGCGGGCGAGGAGCGCTGCGCTGGAGCTGAAGCGGGCGCCGTGGTGCGCCACTTTGTAGATGTCCGAGCGCAGCGGCTCCCCCGAGGCGAGGATGCGGCGCTCGGTCGGGAGCTCGGAGTCGCAGGCCAGGTACACCGCCGTCTTCCCGTAGGTCAGGCGCGCGGCGACGCAGTTGGCGTTGACGTCGGAGCGCGTCCCGGTGAGCGGCGGATCGGGCGGCCCCAAGAGGCGAAGGCTCGCCCCGCCGCCCAGGTCGATGGTCCGCCCCGCCTTGGCGACGCGCACGGGGATCTGCTTCACCTCGAGCGTCCGCAAGAGTTTCTCGTAGAGCGGCGAGCCATGATCGTAGCCGGGGTCCAGGAAGAGCCGCGCGCCGACCGCCTCCAGGGCCTTCTTCATCCCTCCGAGATGATCGGCATGCGGATGCGTGAGGACCATCAGGTCCAGCGGGCCGTGGACCAGCTCCTTCAGGCGGCGGGCGAGGCGCTGGGCATGGTCGGGCGGCCCGGCGTCGACCAGCACCGTCTTACCGACAGGCGAGGCGATGAGGATGGCGTCGCCTTGGCCCACGTCCAGGAAGCGGACGGTGAGCTCGGCGGCCTGGGCCAGCGCCGCCGACAGCAGGGCGAGCGCGGCGACCGCCAGAAGAATCGCACGGCGAGCGAGCATGCCTGAGCATACAGGGCCCAGGCGCGAGCGCCAGTCTGCGGCCGCTTGTCTGCGGCCGCTTGAGTCGCTCGTCAGTACCGGAAGCCGTGCGCGATGGGGAAGCGCCAGCCCTCGCCGAAGGCCTTCTGCGAGACGCGCAGCGTGGGCGCGGCCTGGCGGCGCTTGTACTCGCTGTTCAGGACGAGCGACAGCACGCGCCGCACCGTCTCGGGCGCGAACCCCTGCGCGGCGATGGCCGAGCTCTCCTTCCGGTCCTCGATGTGCGCCCTGAGGATGGCGTCGAGCACGGGGTACGGCGGCAGCGAGTCCTCGTCCTTCTGGTTCTCGCGCAGCTCCGCCGACGGCGGCCGGGTGATGATCCGCTCGGGGATGATTTCGCCCCCGCGGTTGAAGTTCTTGGCCAGCGCGAACACCGTCATCTTCGGCAGGTCGCCGATGACGGCCAGGCCGCCCGCCATGTCGCCGTAGAGGGTGCAGTAGCCCACCCCGAGCTCGCTCTTGTTCCCGGTGGTCAGGAGGAGCTTTCCGAACTTGTTCGAGAGCCCCATGAGCAGCGTGCCACGCACGCGGGCCTGGATGTTCTCCTCGGTCACGTCGAAGGGCCGGCCCTCGAACGCGGGCTTCAAGGCCGCGAGGTAGGCCTCGAACATGGGCTCGATGGGGATGGTCTGGAATCGGATGCCGAGGTTCTTGGCGAGCTGCGCGGCGTCGGAGTTGCTCATATCGGCCGTGAAGCGGCTGGGCATGGCGACGCCCAGCACCTCGTCCGGCGGGAACGCGCGGGCGGCGACGGCCGCCGTGAGCGCCGAGTCGATGCCGCCCGAGAGCCCCAGCACGGCCCCTTTGAAGCCGGTCTTCTGCGCGTAGTCGCGCGTCCCGGTGACGAGCGCCTGGGTCAGCTCATCGAGGTCCGCCTCGAGCGGGGCCAAAGGGCCGCCGCCGGGGAGGTCCACCACCAGGAGCTCCTCCTGGAAACCGTGGGCCCGCGCGACGACCCGGCCCTGCTCATCGAAGACCGCCGAGTGCCCGTCGAAGACCAGGCTGTCGTTGCCGCCGACGAGGTTCACGTAGGCCACGACCGAGCGGTGCTTGCGCGCCGCCGCGCCGAGCATCTCCTCGCGCAGCCGCGGCTTGCCCTGCGCGTACGGCGAGGCCGAAATATTGAGGAGCAGCCCCGCCCCTTGCTGCACCAGCTCCTCGATTGGGTCGCGCGGGTAGCGCCGCTTCTGCCAGAAGCCCTTGTCGTTCCAGATGTCCTCGCAGATGGACAGCCCCAGCGACTCGGAGCCGAGGCGGGCGACGGTCACCTCGCTCGCCGCGTCGAAGTAGCGCCCCTCGTCGAAGACGTCGTAGGTCGGCAGCAGGGTCTTCTTGGCGGTCGCCACGCGCACGCCGTCGACGATGAGGACGCCCGCGTTATAGAGCCCCGCGCCCGGCCCGTCGTGGCGCTCGACGGCGCCCAGGTAGACAGCGATGCCCCGGTTCCAGTCGGCCGGCCGGCACAGCTCTGCCATCGCCCGCTCGGCGCGGCTCACGAACTCCGGCACCTCGAGGAAGTCGCGCGGCGGATAGCCGGCGATGCCCAGCTCGGGAAAGAGCACGAGCGAGGCCTTCTCGGCCTTCGCCCGCAAGGTGAGCTCGCGCACTTTCGCGCAGTTCTTCTCGAAGGCGCCCACCGTGGTGTCGATCTGCGCCAGGGCAATCCGCATCGAGCTCCTCCTGAGTGTCGTCGAGGGCTACGACCCTCGCGCCGAGGAGCCTGGGCGGTCAAGCGCGACTCGATGCAGCCCTGAGATTTTTCAGCCTTCCGAGCCCTCTTGGCCCCCACGGGCCGGGTGCGGCGAGAGAGCAGGGCCGAACGCCCTATTGGCAAATCGTCGCGTCGGCGCCCGAGCTTTGGCAGTCCTCGAGCCGGGAGATGCCCGTCAGCGGCTCCACCGCCACCGCCGCGAGCAACTTGCCGTTCGAGAGCAGCTTCAGGGCATTGGCGGCGGGGGCTCCGTAGGATGGGTCGCAGTCGATCTTGTTAGCGCTGAAGACCGGCTGCCCGCTCCCGGCGAGCCAGCAAACGCCGTTCAGCGCGGAGGCATCGAAGCCGCTCGGCAGCACCACCGGGTCGCCGACCCGATCGCACGCGCACCCGCCCGCTCCACACAGGCTCGTCTTGCATGCATCGGACGGACAGGTCGTGGCCCAAATATTCTGGCAGGGTAACTGCTCCCAGCGCGCGCGCACGACCGAGACGCCGGCCACCGTGTCCGTGCCAACCACCAGGCGGACCGGCTGGTTGGTTGCGCGCGACAGCTGGCGCGCGCGAAGCGAGGCATCGGCGATCGATTGCTCGGCTTCGATCACCTTGCGGTTGGCGATGGCTCCTTGAAAACTGTAGGTGGAGAGGCTGGCCAAGATTCCCATGATCGCCACGACGACCATGATCTCGATGAGCGTCATTCCCAGAGCGCGGCGGCACATTGGCTTTCCTCAATTCTGAACCAGACCAGCAATACGGAAGTTCCGCGGCGCCACCCGAAATACGAATTGGCGGCGCACGTAGCCGTCGGTGAGGTGGCCCTCGGAATCGACATCGAAGTTGCCGTTGCTCTTCAGGAGCACCGCGTCGGGGTTCGAGCGCTTCGAGCGCATCGTGATGTCGAATTCGATCACCCGAACCCTGCGCTCGAGCGCGGCGACCGCCGAAGAATCATTGCCGTCCATCCCTCCCGGCACCAGCGCTGCACAGGCCGCATCGGTGCACTGGTCGATGCCCATATGGGCGCCGTCCGCGCTCGGGAAGAAGGCCGGGGCGTTGGCGGGGGCGGTGAAACTGATGGCCCCCTGGCGCACCTGGAGCCGCTCGACGCCGGTCGCAGCGGCTTGCCACGCCGCGGCTCCGACGCTGCCGTCGGAATCGGTTTCGAGCACGGGCGCGCCACCTGCCCAGTTGACCCGGTAGGCCACGGACATCACCGGGATGAGATACGCCCCCGTGGTTTTCCAGAACGCATCGGTGTCGGAGAGGAGGTCGCACGGCTCGCCCCCGGGCGGCGCCTGTCGGCCTGTCGCCGCGGCGATCTGGATTTGGTAGACGCCGGAGACCAGCTGCGGGTTCGAGACCTTGTACACGCAGGCCGAGCGCAGGGTCGGATTGACCACGAGCACGTTTTGTCCGGCGAGCGCCGCCGCCGAGGTGGCGGTGCATATTGTCGTATTGGTCCGGAATGTGCTGCCTCCGCTGCAGAATCCGGCGGCGACCATGCCGTCGGTGTCACCCTTCCAGACCTCGAGCGCATCCGAGGTGAGGCCGGCGTACTGTCCGGTGGGGAGCCCGAAGGTCGCGTCCGAGGAGAAGACCGCGCCGGTCTGCGCGTCCACGGCATAGTGCAAGGCATTCGAACCGTTGATCACCGAGGCGGTAGCGGTGGTCCCCACGGTGATGGCCGCAGAGCCGAGCCCCGAGCCGGCCGAGGCGACCGACGCGGCGATGAGCTCCTTCACCGCGCGCCCCGCGGTCTGCAGCTCGGCGGTCTGCCGCTGCATCGCCGTCGCGCGCTGGAGGCGGACGCCGGCCATGATGGCCCCCGAGAGAAGAATGAGGCTGATGGTCGGGGCGATCAGCATTTCCATCAGCGTGAAGCCCCGGAAGCGATTGCCGGCTCGCCTCATGGCGCGATCCTCGTCTGCAGCACGACCACCTGGCGCGGGCGGTTCGGCTCCGTCCAGCTCACCTCCACCCGGGCATTCACCTGATTGCCCGCCCCAGAGCCGGCCAAGGACCGAGTCAGGTCCGGATCGCCGCGCTCCAAACCCTCGAAGGAGCTGGGCGAGTCCACGTCCAAGGCGATGCGGTATTCGCGCCGCAGCGGGTCGCCCACCGCGGGCGCGGTTTCGTAGGCGTCGCCATTGGCGCTCCACCAGACCGAGCGCGTGGTGTGGTCCAGGGCGATGATGTTCGCGCAGGGCAGGTCTTGGTTCAGGTTGTCGCATCCCGTGGCGATCAGCCGCTCGAGCTCGCGCTCGGCGATCAAGCTCGCCTGCGTCTGGGCCAGGTTGCGCCGGCCCAACGTCGCCGAGGCGACCACCACCTGGGCCGCGCCGGCAAGCCCCAGGGTCAAGACGGCCGCCATCATCACGGTCTCGACCAGAGTGAAGCCTCGACTGCCCGAGCGCCCTGCGCGGGAAGGACGCCGTGGAGCTCTCGCGAGAGATTTCGCCATCGCCCTCTCCTCACTTCGGCAGCTTGCCGTTCGGGCTGCTGGACCAGATGACCGAGGTCGCGCGCCGGGTGCTCGCTTGGGTCGTGCTGTTGTTCCAGGATTTCGGGTCGCCCAGGACCAGCGTCTTGCCGTCGGCGGTGGTGATCATGACGTGCTCGTCGTGAACCACCGGCGTGCTGATGGCGTGGGTGCCGAGGTCGATCGAGTCCAGGACCGTTCCGCTGGTCTGGCTCAGCGCGTAGAACTTGCCGCTGGTGTTCGTATCGAGGTTGCAAGCGTCCGAGCTGCTTCCCACGGCCGTGGCGGTGAAGACCGTGTCCTTGTTCAGCTCCACTCCGCCCCAGACCACTTGACCCGGGTCGAGCGCGCGGACCCAGAGTGGGGTCGCCTTGCAGGTGGCGCCGAGCGGGTCCCCGTCCTGATAGGCGAAGACGTAGTGCGTGGGCTTGACGCCGGTCTTGAGGTCCTCGGGGTCCCCGTTGCTCGCGGGGTTGTTGGCGGTCCCGAAGTAGAACTGCACCACGTTCTTGGACCCGCTCACGAGCTCCAGCGAGACGTTGGAGTAGATGCGCTGGTAGGGGGCGTTCGCGGCGTCCTTGTACAGGGCATTATTGGTGAGCAGGTCCACCGCGTCGGCCACCACGCACGAGCGCACCACGCGGCCCAGGGGTCGGCCGGTGTCCACGTCCGTCAGGTTGACGCGGTAGACCTTGCCGGAGGTCGCCGGGACATAGAGCACGTCGTAGTTGCCGTCGAGGTCCACGTCCAACGCGGCGATCTCGCCGCCGACGCCCTCGCCCGGCTCGGAGAAGAGGGTGCCGTTGCTGTTCACGTCGCTGAGCGACACGATGCCACCGAGCACCTCTCCCGCCGAGGTGGCATTTCCAAAGGTCACCGGCTTACCGGTCCTCATGTCGACCAGGTAGATCGCCCCGGACATCGTGTTGCTCGCCGGCGTGTAGTCGGTGGCGATGGCGGCGACCCACCGCGCGTCGATCACTTTGTTTCCGTTGCCGTCCAGCGTGCTGCTCCCGAGCTGCATGCGCACGATGGGCGGCGAGTGGCGCGAGCCGCCGTTGTCCGGGAGCACCATTGGATTCGAGCCGGAGAGCAACGTGAACAGGCTGTTCGCGGTGCCGGTCTGGGAGCCGACGGTGAAATTGTCGGCGGCCGGAGAGAACTCCCACATCGGGGCCGGGAAGCTGGCGCTGGTGGGGTCGGTGATGTCCAGCGCCAGGGCGAGGCTGTTGGTCGGGCCGGCGCTCATCACCAGAGCGGTCTTGGCCCCTTGGGCCGGGTTGGCGGAGCTCGGCGTCCAGGCGGGCTTGCCGGTGAGGCCGCCGAGGTCCACGTCTGCCACCGAAGGCGAAGCGTTGAGCGAGGCGCGGTTCGAGGTGTCGTTGACGTAGTTGTTCACGTAATCGATGAGCAGCTTTCGCGGAAGATAAGCGAACAGCTCGGCGCCGGTCCCGTAATTGCGCGACGTGGTGCAGCCGCTGGTATGGGCGAAGTAGCCGCGGTATTCGGTGATGGCGGAGGTGCAGACGTCGTCGCCGGAGATGTACTTGCCGGCATCGAAGGCGTGCAGATATCCGGCGATGGTGCCCTCATAGGCGATGGTCCGCCGGTTGGCGACGATGGACGCCTTGATGAAGTTGGCTTCGTAGGCGAGCTTCTCGGCGGCGTTGGTATTCGCCCACCAGGTCGGGTACCCGGCGGGGCCGATCACCGCCGGCGTGGACAGCTGCACCCCGCCCATCGGCCAGGCGCGCTTGACGGTGCCGCCTTTGTTCTCCCAGCCGTAGAGCCATTGGCGCAGGTACTGCCGCTCCGACGTGGCGCCGCTCACCTGGCAGGCGCCGCCGCTGGCGTTGAGGTCGTACTTGAAGACGCCGGGAGATTTCTCGGTGGCGCACAGCGCGTCCGGGAAGGCGGGGCTGGCGTGGTCGTCGTTCTGGATCTGGTTGGCGACCGTGTCGCGCGCGCCGCTCGCGTTCATGGTGTAGAGATTTCGGGTCGTCTCCGGGTCAGCGGCGGCCACCGCGGCGCGCAGCGCAGCGCCCGCGTCCCACTGGATGGTCGAGACGGTCGTGGTCGGGTTCTCCGGCGCGTAGAGCGTTTTGAGATACGTGTGGCCGCGGTAGCTCATGTCGTACTGGGCGTCGTAGAGCCTCATGCTGCGCCCGCCCGGCAGGTACCAGCTCGTGCCCGGGACTTCGAAGGTGCCGTAGACGACCGCGTTGGCGATGGGGGCGGTGGAGGAGTCGGAGTAGTCGCCCATCTTCTTGGCGTCCCAGGTGACGTTCACGCTGTTGAGGGTCGGAGTGCACAGATAGTTGGGCGCGTAGAAGGTGGCGCGCCAGCAGAGCTGAGAGCCGGTCTTTCCCAGCTGCTGCAGGTCGACGCTGTAGGTCTTGGGGTTGACGCGGTTCGGGTCGCTGGTGCTCGACACCGAGCCGTTCACCGGGTCGAGCTGGAACCAGGTGGGGCTCGGGTTGGGAGTCCAATTCACGGCCTGGTCGCAATTGGTGGTGCAGACGCTGCAGTCCAGGGCGATCTCATACGTGATGCTCGCCGTGGAGCAGTTGGCGTTGCTGCCTACCGGCTTGTTCGCGGGGTCGTCGTTTCGAGTGAAGGTGACGTCGGTGAGAGTGAAGTTCTGGGCCACGCTGATCGGAATGTTGCCGCTGACCACGCCGGACTGCACTGTGCCATTGTTCTGCTTGTTGATGAGAAAGGTGACGTCGTTGAAGGTGCGGTCGCCCGAGGCGTTCTGGTCCTCGACGCCGACGATCCACCGCAGGGGGTCGTTCTTCAGGGTCGCGACGATGAAGTGCGGCGCCTTGAGCTGGTTGGCCGCCGAGGTGGTGTTGAGCGTGACGTTGACGACGTCGGGGCTGGATGAGGAAGCGAGCTGGACATTGTTGTAATTCGCGGTTTGGAGGTTCGCGACGCCGTTGGAGTCGATCCACTGGGTGCAGGTGCTGTTGTTCTTGTCACTGCACAGCTGAAACGACACGAGGGTCGGCGGGTTTCCGCTGGGGAGCGGATAGCGCTGCTGGTTGAGGTCGGCATTCAGGAACGAGCGCGAGAAGTGGACGTTGATGTCGCTGTGGAACCAGAGGTCGCACTGGTCGCCGGCGGAGTTGATGCGGAAGCAGCTGTCGGTGGCAGGCCCGTAGATCTGCTTCACGTACACGACCAGGAAGAAGACGATCTCGCGATTGCCTTGAATGTGGCCCATGGACACGGCGCGGTCGGAAGCGGAGATGGCTGCGTCGGGGTCGGCGGCCGGCCTGACCTGCCCGCGGGTGTCGAACGCGCTGGCCTTGTAATCGGGCAGGCCGTCGCCGCTGGAGCCGCTCTCGCGATCTTGGGCGAGCCAGGGCGTGAGGCACTCCGGCTTGGAGCTGCTGGCGGTGTGGGTCAGGCTCGCGGACTTCTCGGTGGCGCTCTTGTCCTTGATGCAGTAGTTGCTGTCGTCGTCGCCCGAGAGGAAGACGAGGTGGCCGATCCCCAGGTTGCCGTTCAGGGGATCCTGCGGCTCGAGCAGGTTGGGGATGTGGGGGAAGAGCCCTCCGTCGCTCAGGGTCCTCTGATAGACGCTTTTCTGAGAGATGTCGTCGGAGATCTCGTCGTAGGTCTCGCCCACCACGGCGCCGCCAGCCGGTTTGGCGGGGTAACCGGACTGGCTGTTCCACCGCTTGGGGCCGCTGACGGTATAGGTGGACACGCCGGCCTGGCACGCCGAGCGGATGGCAATTTCCGGCTCTTGCAACGTGACGGAGTGAGTCACGTTGCTCGTATCTTTGTAGCTGTGGGTAAAGGTCCGGCTGCAGCGGCGCCCCGCGTGCGCGGTGCCGGACTCGTCGAGCCAGGAGCCGCCCCAGTAGGTGCTCGGGTCCAGGTTGTAGAGCGCCTTGTAGAACAGAGGGATGCCATCCTTGTCGACCACCAGCGTGTCGTCTTTGGAGTTGGCCGGGTTGTTCGCGATCAAGGTGCCGTTCTCGTTGATGGGTGCGGCCACTCCAGAGTGCGGGGATTCCCCTGTCACTACGCGGACATGGCCGCTCCGGGGATAGTCGAATGGGGTCAACTTGGGGTACCTATTGCCTTGCGAGAAGCATAGGTGCCACCCAAGGAGACCCCGATGTCGATGAAAGCATGTCCGAGCGGCGAGGCCAAGTCCCTGATCCAGACGGTGAGCGCGGACTCGTTTGCGGCCTCGAGAGCGCAGCTCGAACAGATTGTGGTCAAGCTCGAGGGGCCTGACTTCCAGGACGCGACCCATAGCGTTCTCGAGAGCTGGCTCGAGGTCGAGGGCCGGGATCTTATACGTCGGCTGATGCAGGACCACTTGGCATTGCGAGCGGCGAGGGAGCCCAAGCGGCCGGCAGTTGTCGGCAGCGAGGGGACCTCGCGCAAGGAGGCGGTCGAGGGCGAGACGCGGCAGCTCGACACGATCTTCGGCGGCGTTGACGTCAAGCGATTCGCCTACCGCGCTCCGCGCAAGGGGGTGGGCAACCTGATGCCCCTCGATCTCGAGCTGAACCTGCCCGCGGGGCAATTCTCGTTCGGGCTGCAGCGGCGGGCGGCAACAGAGATCGCCAGGTCCTCGTTCGAGAGCACGCGCGAGACGATCGAGCAGCAGACCGGCGTTGTGATGAGCAAAGGGCAGCTCGAGGAAATGGTCTCGGAGATGGCCGCGGACTTCGACCTGTTCTATTGCTTGGGCAGCAAGCAGGCCGAGGCGGGTCTGGCGGCTGTCTTCGGGCCGGAAGACGGAATCAAGTCGCCCGCAGGACTCGACCGCTCGAAGCTCTTGATCATCACCACGGATGGCAAAGGCGTCCGAGTGGTGGAGAGGGACCTTCGCGAGGCGACGCGCCAGGCTGCGCAGAAGCGCAGGGAACAGAATGAGAAGACCGACCCGCTCCCGGAGGTAAAAGAGGTCAAGCTCTACCGGCGTCGAATGGCTCAAGTCTGCGCCGTGTACACCGTTGCTCCCTTCCGCCGAGAGCCGGAAGAGATCATCCGCGAGATGAGGCATCTGCAGCCGGCCAAGGAGAAGAACTCCCGGCCCAGGCCCGAGCAGAAGCGAACCTGGGCGAGCGTGGAGGCCGACGCAGCGCAGACCATCCGGCAGGCGTTCGAGGAGGCTTTGCGGCGCGATCCCAAGCAGGAAATGCGCTGGGTGGTGGTTGTGGATGGCAACCCGGACCAACTGCGTATCATTCGGCGCTTGGCGAAGAAGATGGGAGTGAAGGTCACGCTCGTGCTCGACTTCATCCACGCTGCCGGCTACGTGTGGAAAGCGTCCTACTGCTTTCACCCAAAAAGGCTCCGGCGCGGCACGTCAGTGGGTCGACGAAAGACTGCTCGCAATTCTCCAGGGCAAAGCCAGCGATGTGGCCGCAGGCATTCGCCGCTCGGCGACACTTTCGGGTCTCTCCCAGACCAAGCGCGAACCTGTTGATTCGTGCTGCGATTACATCTTGGCCCGCGCCGATATGATGCGCTACGACGAGTTCCTCGCTGACGGCCTGCCCATCGCCAGCGGCGTCATCGAGGGCGCCTGCCGCCACTTGCTGCAGGACCGCCTCGACCTCTCCGGAGCCACCTGGACCGTCCGGAACGCAGAAGCGGTTCTCAAGCTTCGGGCCCTCAAGACAAGCGGCGACTTCGACGACTACTGGGCCTTTCATGAGCAGGAGGATCTCCGACGCAACCATCTTTCGCGCTTCAAGGATGACAGGCTCCCGCCCGCGCCCTCCCAGGGAAAGACGCCTGCTCTTCGCGTGATCCGGTGACCCCGTTCTCGCACTCCAGAGTGGCCGCACCCCTCGTTGATGAAGCCCAGCCGCACGAGATCGTCGTAATAGAACCAGCCCAGCGTGTTGGAGGCACCGTCGCCGGCGTGGTCGAAGATCATCTGCGCGGTCAGGTCCTGGTCCGTGGGGAGGATGACCGGGTTGTTCAGGTCCAGCGCCTGGGCGCCGGTCTGGAGCTGCAGCTTGTTGTCCGAGGTGACCATCACGCCGGTGCGCGAGCTGGCGGGGTAATTGGCGGTGGTGAAAGCCGGGGAAGCATTGCTCGTGGCCGACTCGCACAAGCCGTAGACCCCAGAGCTCCCGTCAGCGACGACGTCCGCCGGCAGGAGCGCCAGCGCGACCGCGAGCGAAATCGAGAACCGTCGCACGGCGCTACCTCCTCTCCGGTGCCTGAGGCGCGGGCCGCACATGCGCGAGCCCGATGAGGTAATTCACCAGGTCGTTGGCGAAGCGCGGGTCGAGCCCGCTCGTATCGCAGGCCGTTTCAGGCTTGATTTGCGAGGGGTCCTTGAGCCAGGCGAGGATCTCCGCGGAGCTCTTCGTCTTGACCAACGCGACCAAGTCCGGGGCACCCTCTGGACTCTTGGCTCCTTCGCCGCCGGGCTGCGTGGTGTGGCAGCGCGCGCAAGAGGTCGCGATGATTCGCCTCGCATCGCCGAGGTGGGCGAGGGCGACGGAAGGGAAGAGACAAAGGGTGACAAAGGCGAGTGCTCGGCGCATGGCGATTCCTTTTCGAGGCCTAAAGAATGGCCGGCGAACCCGTCATCACGGGAGTCTTGCCGTCGACGTTGTTGAGGAAGTTCTTCTCCGCGCCGCCGCCCTTCTGGACATAGCCGGAAACCACCTGGTTTTGGCTGCCGGCCTGCACCAGCGTCTGCACCACCGCCCGAACCGGGAGGCCGCCTTGCTGCGCGACCACTTCGCCGACCGCGATGATCCAGACGCGGGCGTTGGAATCGACCTTGCGGTCGCCGTCGCCGTCGTCGTCGTCGCGCATGAAGACGCGGAAGCGCGTGTTTTGGTAGGCGCTGGTGGGGAAGCTTTGAAAGGTCACGCCATTGAGGTCGGTGAGCTCCTGGTCCGCCGTGGTGATGGTGCCGTCGAGCGCGGCGCCGGCGCCGACCGAAAGCGTGTAGGAGGTCCAAGGCAACAGCTCGTACCACTCATTGCCCGCCGCGCTGGGAAAGCCGTCCGCGGACTCCTTGACGTACCCGCCTGAGCCCGAGCCTGGGGCGTAGAGATTGCCCAGCTTGGCAAATGCATTGCTGAAGCTCGGGTCATTGCCGAGCAGGAGCCGGGCGGCTTCGCGCCCCTCGGCCAGGCCGGCCTCGGCGGCGAAGAATGCCTGCCGGGCGCGGCGGTCGTCGCCTTGGATTTCAGCTTCGTCCTTCAAAGTGGTGAGAGACAACATCACCGCGAGCATCAACATCGCCACGAAGCCGGTGGCGATGATCAGCGACATTCCGCGATCGGTGCGAATTCGATGAGAAGGCCGGGGCGACAAGCAAACCCTCACTTTCTCGCCGGGCACAAACCGCGCTCGGCCGAGGTGATAGGGCCGGGTTTTCGGCTCCGCTCGGACGAATTGCACCGCGCGTACCACGCCCCAAGGCCGCGAAACTTGGTCCGGTTGCGCGGACCTCGACTGGGTCTCGCTCGACCACCCTGGAGCGAGGGCGCAACTTCTTGCAGTGTGCGATGGTTAGCAGTGCAGCTGCGCGCACCCGAAGCGCGGCTCGAGAATCACGGCTCCCCGCCAGAACAGGACTCAGGAGCTCCGCTCATGAGGCGAATCGCAGCCGGTACAGCCGCACCGCGGTCAGCCGGGTCCAGTTGACGAACGCCGCCCAGGGCACGCGGGCGCGCACCGAGGCGAGCAGCTCCGGGACGTTCCTCGAGCCCGAGCCCGCCGGCCCGCTCAGCGAGCGGCGCGCCCAGTGGCCCGGCCCGTCGACCGACGTGTCGGTCCCGAACAGCGTTCGGCTCGAGTCGACCGCCTCCATGGCGGCGACGACCCAATCGGCCGGGAGCCAACTCGTCTCCAGGTAGAGGTTCGGGCGGCGTCGCGCCAGCTCGAGCACCGCGCGCCGGTCCTCGACGCCGAGGCCCGTGTGGATCATCACCACCGGCACGTCGGGGAAGCGCGCGGCGAGCGCGGCCACCCGCTCCGGCCGAGAGGGGTCGTCGGCGGCGCTGTGCACCTGCACCGGGACGCGGCGCCGGCGCGCCAGGGCGAGGAATGGGTCCATGGCCGGGTCGTCGGCCGGGCGCTGGTCGACGTGCGGGTGGAACTTGAGCCCGCGAAAGCCAGCGTCGAGCAGGGGCTCCACGTCCTCCGCGCGGTCCGCGCCGAGCCGGGGCCAGGCTATCGGCACGAGCCAGGGCTCGTCGCGGCACAGCCTCGAGAAGCGCGCCTGCTGCTCACCCAGCGGGCCGCTGAACATGGTGACGGCCGCGCGGACACCCAGGTCTCGCAGGCCGACGAGGGCCGCGGGGTCGAACGCGAACGAGCCGTCGGGCTCCCGGCGGCAGGGGTGTGTGTGCGCGTCGACCAGCGCTCCGAGGAGACGACGGGGCTCCACGTCGAGCAGGGCCCCGCCTTCGAGCCACGCTTCGGCGAGGTCGGCCTCGAGCCGGTAGAAGCCGCCGCCCGGCGGGCGGTCCTCCTGGCCCGTGCGCGCGTCGCGCACGAAGAACGAGAGCTCGCCCGGCGACGCGAGGTCGAGGCGGAATTGGCCGGCCCGCTGGCGCTCCATGGGGCGCCGCGCGCCGTGGGCCTCCACCAGCTCCGGGCGCTGGAAATCCGTCGCGTAGTGGAGGCGGCGCTCGCGCGCCGCGGTCTCGGCCGGGCGCGGGCGGTCGTGCGACATGCAAAGAACCTCCGGGGCCTCTCGCGCCTGGGAGCATTGTAGAGAATGCGGGCCCGACCGCCACTGGGTGAACCGCCGAGCGCCCGGGCCATCGCTCAGAACCGGATGCGTGGGCCGCCGCCTGCGAGGAGGCGACGCCTTCGGCGCGAGCCTCATCGCGCTACGGCTGCGCGGGCGCGCTCGTCCAGCGCACGGGGCGCTCGCCGATGCGCCGGATCGCCCCGCGGCTCTCCAGCACCTCGAGGTTTCCGAGGATCTCCGAGACCATGAGAAACGCCTGCGCGGGGTCGGGCGGGCCGAAGGTGAACTCGACCAGCTCCAGGGTCGTCCGGGGCTCGCGCGCGGCCTCGGCGGCGAGCTTCCCCTGGCGCGTCTCCAAGAACGCGAAGAGCCGGTCGATGACGTCCCGGTGGCCGGAGAACGGCTCGCCGTGCCCCGGGACCACGAGGTCCAGGTCGAGCGCGCGCACGCGCCCCACCGACTCCAGGTAGCGCTCGAGCGCGCGGAACGACCCCGCCTCGCCGCTCGGCCCGAAGTCGAGCAGCGGGTTGGGCGAGACGCGCTGGAGCAGGTGGTCGTCGCTCAAGAGCAGGCGCTCCGCGGGCGCATGAAGGCACACGAGCCCGGGCGTGTGTCCCGGGCAATGGAGCACCTCGGCCTCGAACCGCTTGAAGGTGAGCCGCGCGCCGGGCGAAAGAGGCTCGACGGAGGCCAGGCGCTCTCCCAACGGCTCGGTGGCCTCGTAGGCGCGCGCCATCGCCTGCATGAGGGCCGGGGGCATGCCCAGCTTCTCGAACAGCGAGACGAACAAGGCCGAACGCTCGGCGGGCGGATGGGCGGCCAGCACCTTGGTCGCGTCCGCTCCGTGGATGAAGACCTTCGCGCCGCTCCGAGCGGCGACCTCGCGCGCGCCACCGAAGTGGTCGATGTGCCCGTGGCTGACGACGATGCGCGACACGCGCTCGAGAAGGAGCCCGGCCTCGTCGAAACCCTGGCGCAGCGCCGCCTTCGCCGTCCGCGTGCCCAGGCCGGTGTCGAACAGCGTGAGGGTGCCGTCCTCGTTCTCGATGGCACAAGCGTTGACCGGGCCGCCCGCCGTCTTGAACGGGATGGGCAGGGCGAACCGGTGGATGCCGAGGGCGCGCAGGCGCCCGTCGGCCTCCGACTGACCGAGGATGGTTGGGCTTGGCTTGGGGGCCGTCACGTGGGGCTACCTTTCCTCGTTCGATGCCTTGCCCGTCGCGTCTCCGGCCCCTGAGCCGAGGCGGTTTTACTTCCCGGCCTTGATGGCGGCCTGGAGCTCCGGGAGGACCTTGAAGAGGTCGCCTACGAGCCCGAAGTCGGCCACCTGGAAGATGGGCGCCTCGGCGTTGGTATTGACCGCCACGATGACCTTGGAGCCCTTCATGCCGGCCAGGTGCTGGATGGCGCCGCTGATGCCGGCGGCGACGTACAGCTCGGGCGCGACCACCTTTCCGGTCTGGCCCACCTGATAGTCGTTGGGGATCCACCCTGCGTCCACCGCCGCGCGCGACGCCCCGACCGCGGCGTTGAGCTCGTCGGCCAGCGCCTCCACCGGCTTGAAGTCGCCCTTGGTCCCGCGGCCGCCGGAGATGACAACCCGCGCCTCGGTCAGCTCCGGGCGCGCGCTCTTGACGGGCTTGAAGTCGACGAAGCGGGTCTTCGGCTTGCCCGCGAGCTGCGGCGCCTGGGCCTTCACCTCGGCGGGAACAGCGGCCTTGGGCGCCGCGGAGAACTCGGTCGCGCGCGCGGTGAACACCTTTACCGGCGTGGCGATCTGCACTTCGCCGAGCACGTTGCCCGCCCACATGGGCCGAGTGAAGTGGACGTCGGCGCCGCTGCCGGTGAAGCCGAGCACGTCCGAGGCCATGCCAGCCCCGAGGCGCGCGGCGACCCGCGGCAAGAGGTCCTTGCCCACCGCCGTCGCGGCCGCGCCGACGTAGGTCGAGCCCAGCGACTTGGCGAGCGCCGAGATCGCCTGCGCGAAAGGCTCGGCCAGGTAGCTCTTGAGCTCCGGCGCGTCGAGGACATGCAGCGCCTTGCCGCCGTAGGCTTTGAGCTCCTCCGCCGCCGCGGAGATCCCGCTGCCGAGCAGCGCCACGTGCAGCTCGCCGCCGCTCTTCTGCGCCAGCGAAAGGCCCGCGCCGACCGCGTTCAAGCTCACCTTCTTGAGGGCTCCGCCCTGCTGCTCCGCAATGATCAAGACATTCATGGATCTGAATTCCTCTCGAAAAGTAGCGCTCTCGAATCCTCGTCGATCCGCTCTCGGCCGGCGGGTTTGAAGCCGGCTCTCGGGGGGCGCGAGCTAAATGACCTTGGCTTCGGCCTTGAGCTTCTGGATGAGCGTCGCCACGTCGGGAACCATGGCCCCGGCCTTGCGCGACGGCGGCGAGGCGACCTTGAGCACCTTCACCTTGACGGCGGGGTCCACGCCCAGCGCCTGAGGGCTCAGCTCGGCGATGGGCTTCTTGCGCGCCTTCAAGATGTTGGGCAGCGGGGCGTACCGCGGCTTGTTCAGCCGCAGGTCGCAGGTGATGACCGCGGGCAGGTCCACTTCCAGCGTCTCCAGGCCGCCGTCCACCTCGCGCACCACGCGCGCCACAGCGCCCTCGACCGCCACCGCCGGGACCTTGGCCTTCTCGGCGTCGGACTCCAGGCTCTCCACCTTCGAGGCGAAGGTGATCTGCCCCCAGCCGAGCATCTCGGCCAGGAGCTGGCCGGTCTGGTTCTGGTCGTCGTCGATGGCCTGCTTGCCCATGAGGACGAGGTCCGGCTTCTCCTTCTCCACGACCGCCTTCA
The DNA here is from genome assembly GCA_963772225.1 of uncultured delta proteobacterium. Taxonomy (GTDB): domain Bacteria; phylum Myxococcota; class Myxococcia; order Myxococcales; family UBA5297; genus CAVYWD01. The sequence continues at coordinate 1,839,785 of CAVYWD010000002.1, forward strand.
GCACCCGCGCGGCGAGGTCCGCGTCGGCAGGGCCCTCGTGCTTGACCCAGATGGCGCGGTCGGCGCCCATCGCCATCGCGTGGCGCAAGACCTCCTCGACCTTCGGGCCTCCCATGGACACCACGACAATCTCGCCCTTGTGCTTGGCGAGGAGCCGCAGCGCCTCCTCGACGGCGATCTCGTCGAAGGGGTTGATCTTGTAGTTGACGTTGTCGGTGACGATGCCCGTCCCATCGGGCTTCACCTTTATCTTCGACTCGGGATCTTCCACCCGCTTGGCGGTCACCAAAATCTTCACGCTCGCCTCCTTGAGGGGTTCGGGGTTGTCACGCTTGGCTACGCTCGGTCGAACAACATGGTTTGACGCCGCGCGTCAGTCAAGCTTCGAGGGACATTCTCCAACCACCGGGCCGGCGGCGCAGCCAAAAAGTTTGGCCGAAGTGGATCAGGAGACCTTGCGGCGCGCCCGCTGGAGCGCGCCGAGGTACGAGAGGATGAGCGCCTGGCTCTTCGCCTCGACCTCGGTGAACTGGAGGGCGAGGTGATGCAGGGCGCCGCGGACCCGCGGGACGACGGCCGAGCGGCGAACGATGCCGATGGCGACGCACTCACCCCACCCTTCGAGCTCGAGCTCGACCCGGAGCCGCTCGCCGACGGCGTAGCTCTGCTCGCAGAGGAAGCCGATGCCGTTGCCGCCGACCTCGAGCGTCAGGGCTTGGGCCGGGCGGCGCTGCCGGCGGCGCTCGTCGAGGCTCTGGCAGAGGATGGGGAGGCTCACCTCCAGGCGCAGGAAGCGGCGGCGCTGGACCCGGGCGATCTCCGCGGGCGCCTTGAGCAGCAGGCAGATGCGGTCGCCCTCGCGGGCCTGCACGATCGGCGTCTGGAACGAATGCATGCCCTCCTGGTTGCAGTAGCGGACGCGGACCAGGGCGCCGGGCGTGAGCGCGTCGAGAGAGGCGCCGCGCCCCAGGGAAAGGGACACGCGCTCGCCGTGCGCCCGCTCGACGAAGCCTTCGAAGACGAAGACTTCGCCGCTGGGCTCGCTCGCCTCGACCGTGACCGACCGGCCGGTATCGATGAGCTCGCAATCCATCAAGGGCTTCCCCGGCAGTTCCGCCCATTTTCGCCGCAGAGGCGTCAGGGCTGCAACCGGCTCTGCCGGATCATGGCTCATCCATCTCGCCGCGTGCGCGAGGCGCCGTCCTCGGGACGTCCAGGAGAGCCACCGCCGCGGGCGTGCGGACCGCGGACGCAGGTCTGCCGCGCCTGTCCGACGCAACATAGAACGAAGTCCGCACGACAATCCTGGGTGCAAATCCCCGCGCGCCAGACGGAGCTTTGCGTCACTCTGGCCCGCCACACCCTGGAATCGCAGGAAGGAGACAACGGATGGGAACGGAATTTCCTCCTGTTGGAGCTGGATCCATCAGGACATCGACCCCGACGGCGAGCTCGGCCGGCGCCAGCATTGCCGCGAACGAGGAAGATGCCCTCGACGCCTTCGACTTCGACGGCAAGGGCGGCGAAGCCGTGAAGGCCCCGCCTCGGGCCAGCGCGGCGGCCAACCAATTCAACCTTGGCAAGCTCAAAGGCAACGAGGTCTGGAACGGCGAGCACACGGCCCACTTCGAGAGGGGCGACGTCGTCTCGGACATGAACGGCGCGCTCAAGGCCGTGCGCATCTTTCCGAACCTCAGCGGCCCGCAGCCCAAGGTCGAGTGGGAAAACACCCCGATGGGCAAGCGCCCTGCCGTGGATTTCGACATCCCGGGAAACGTCGCCCAGCAGGCCCAGGATCAAAACCTGGGCCCCTTTCGCGGCACGAGCTACCACGGTGGCAAGGGGTTCTGGAATTTCACGGGAGGCGAGCTTCCAGGTTAGTCCCTTCGCGAGGAAATCTTGCGCAGGATGGCAAAGACTCCAGGCTCCAGACCCCGGGCCTTAAGGAACTGCAGTACCCGGAGCCTGGGGCCTGGAGTCTAAGGCAACCCTCATTGGTTCCGGCTCGGCCGGTTTAGGAATCGCGCGGCGGAACTACGATTCCCTATCTCAACGTCCGAGGGGCCCGGATGACGAGGCGCGAGGAGGGCACATGTCACCGACGAGCAACGACGCCAGCCGGGACGGATCGGACGTTGAGATGGAGCCGATATTTCGAAAGCGATGACCTGGCTCAAATAGCGCTCGGTCTCGGCTTGATTCAGCTCTGACATATTCCGCCTCGGAGCCCATTGCCTCGGAAAGGGCCCTCTCTCCGAGGTCAATGCCGCAAGAGCCTCCCCGGTCGAAGGCCGCGTCCCGGTTATGGGTCGATGCGGGTCGGAGCGGACTTCAGGGCGACGTCGTAAGGCGTCTTCTTGACCTGGGCGAAGTAGACCTCGGCGTTGTGCGCGGGACTGCCGATCTTGAGCAGGTCGCCGCTGTTGGCGGGGCCGCAATCGTTGAAGACGACGTAGTGCGCGTCCTTGCCGCCGTAGGCGCCGCCGCTGAGAAGGCCGAATTGATTCACGATGGGGTCCGCGGTGTTGATGTAGTGGACGTACTTGGGGCCGTCCGGGAACTTCGAAGCCGCGCCGGCGTTGGTCTCGACCTCCACGAGCGAGAGGCCTTCTCGCACCTTCGCGGGGTCGTTGGGGTACTTCTTTTCGAGCTGCTCCTTCACCTGGAACAAGGCGTTGGACAGGATGATGGCGCCCTGGCTTCAGGAGCTGCATTCCCTGGAGCCTGGAGTCTTTGCCAGCCTGCACGAGAGCTCGCGTCGAAGGGACTACTGTCGCGCCGCCCAGTCCCGGTACTCGAGCCCCGCCCGCACGAACCCGCTGAACAGCGGGTGCGGCGCGAACGGCTTGCTCTTGAACTCCGGGTGGAACTGGCAGCCGATGAAATGCGGGTGATTGGGCAGCTCGATCATCTCCACCAGGTCGAGCGCGCGGTGCAGGCCGGAGAAGACCATGCCCTTCTCTTCGAAGGACCGCCGGTAGCCGTTGTTGAACTCGTAGCGGTGCCGGTGGCGCTCGCTGATCTCCGCGTTGCCGTACAGCTTCCGCGCGAGCGTGCCGTCCAGCAGCGAGCAGGCGTACGCGCCCAGCCGCATGGTGCCGCCCTTGTCGGCGACCGACTTCTGCCCCTCCATGAGCGTCACGACGGGGTGCGGGGTCTTTTCGTCGAACTCCAGCGAGTTGGCGTCGGAGTATCCGAGGACGCTCCGGGCGAACTCGATGACCGCCATCTGCAGCCCGAGGCAGATGCCGAAGAACGGGATCTTGTGCTCCCGCGCGTAGCGGACCGCGGCGATTTTGCCCTCGGTGCCGCGGATGCCGAAGCCGCCGGGCACCAGGATGCCGTGGACGCCCTTGAGAATGGACTCGGCGCCCTCTTCCTCGATGCGCGTCGAGTCGATGAACTGGAGCTCCACCTTGCAGTCGTTGGCGATGCCGCCGTGCACCAGCGCCTCGTTGAGGCTCTTGTAGCTTTCGACGAGGTTGACGTACTTGCCCACCACGCCGATCTTCACGCTGCCGTGGGCCGGGTGCTGGATGGTGTAGGCGATCTTTTCCCAGCGGTCGAGCCTGGGCGCCCGCGACCAGATGTTCAGGATCTCGGCGATCTTGTCGTCGAGCCCCTCGGCGGCCAGGGCCACCGGCAGCTCGTAAATGGTGGGCACGTCCCGGCTGGTGAAGACCGCGCCCGGCGAGACCGAGCAGAACAGGGCGATCTTGTCCTTCATCTCCTTGGGGATCTCGCGATCGGTCCGGCACATGAGGAGGTCGGGCTGGATGCCGATCTCCCGGAGCTTCATCACCGAGTGCTGGGTGGGCTTGGTCTTGAGCTCGCCGGCGGTGGCGATGTACGGCAGGAGCGTCAGGTGGATGTAGCAGACGTTCTCGGCGCCGACGTCGTAGCGCATCTGCCGGATGGCCTCGAGGAACGGCAGGCTCTCGATGTCGCCGACCGTGCCGCCCACCTCGACGATGCAGACGTCGAGCGAGGCCGCGGTGCCGCGGATGGCCGCCTTGATCTCATCGGTGATGTGCGGAATGACCTGGACCGTCTTGCCCAGGTACTCGCCCCGGCGCTCCTTCTGGATGACCGAGTGGTAGATGCGGCCGGTGGTGTAGTTGTTCTGCCGGCCCAGGGGCGCGTTGGTGAAGCGCTCGTAGTGGCCCAGGTCGAGGTCGGTCTCGGCGCCGTCGTCGGTGACGAAGACCTCGCCGTGCTGGAACGGGCTCATCGTGCCCGGGTCCACGTTGATGTACGGGTCGAGCTTGAGGTGGGTGATCTCGAGGCCGCGGTTCTCGAGCAGCGCGCCGATCGACGCAGAAGCGAGCCCCTTGCCCAACGAGCTGACGACCCCACCGGTCACGAAAATGTACTTGGTCTTCTTGGCTCGCACTTTGCTGCCCTCCAACCGAGTCGCTTCCAGCCAAGGGCGCAACACATGGCGCGCGCCGACTCAGCCGCGCGCGTTGTAGCAACCGCTCACCGGCAGGTCAACGAGTGGTCCCAAACCCCTCCCGGCCTCCCCGCGAACGATGGAGACTCCGGAAGACCCCTGCGCTATGGTGGAACTTCGCCGCTACGGAACCCGCAAGGCGAGGCCCCGCACAGCTCTAGAGCACCTTCCCTCCGGACCGGCGGCCTTGGGAAGCCGTCAAATCTCCCCTCCGCCGCCTCGGGGACGAGAGCTCGTCCTGGGCGACGTCCGGCCTTCCACTCGCCGCGCGTCCGCGCGCATCCTCGCCACCACCTGCTTCTCCGAGCATGCGCCTGGCGTGGCGCTCCAGGCACCTGCGGCATGAGGCCGGGAGCTCCGCGACCGCGCCGGCGCGCTCAGGTCCGCCGCCGGTGAGCTTGGCGAGCTCCCGCGCCGCGCGGTGGGACTTCCGCGAGGCGAGCGCCTTTTTGCGGCAGCCCTCGAGACCCGAGCGAGGGCGGGCGATCAGACGAAGACGCACCCCGGCCGGCGGCGGGGACCAGAGTGCGACGCCTTGGACGCCGGCGCGACATCGAGAGCCGACGCCCTCGCCATGGCGCCGCTTCGTTACGCGAACATCGCGTCGAGCCTGGCCCGGGCCCGCTTCAGGTCCTCCGGCGTGTCGACGCCGACGCCGCGGTGGGTGGTCTCCACCACGCGGATCCGGTGACCGTGCTCGAGCACGCGGAGCTGCTCCAGGTCCTCGGCGTGCTCCAGCGGGGACCTCGGCAGCGCGTTGATCTCCAGCAGGAAGTCCTTGCGGAACGCGTACACGCCGATGTGCACGTAGGCCGGCGTGCCGTCGTTGCGCGGGAACGGGATGAGCGAGCGCGAGAAGTAGAGCGCGTCTCCATTCTGGGCGCAGACCACCTTCACCACGCCGGGGTTCTCGGCCTCGCCCTGCTCGAGCGGGCGCCGCAGCGTGCTCATCCGCACGGCCGGGTCCCCGAAGGCCGCCAGGAGACTCTCCAGCGGCGCAGGCTCGATGAGCGGCAGGTCGCCCTGGACATTGAGCACCACGTCCACGTCCAGGTCCTTCACCGCCTGGCAGACCCGGTCGGTGCCGGTGGGGCACTGGCCGGTCATCACCACTTCGCCTCCGAACGACCTCACCGCCTGGGCGATGCGGTCGTCGTCGGTGGCGACCAGTGTGCGCAAGAGGCCCTTCGTCCGGAGCACCCGTTCCCAGACGTGTTGGATCATCGGCTTGCCGGCGAGCAGCGCCAGCGGCTTGCCCGGAAAGCGGGTGGACGCGTAGCGGGCGGGGATGACGGCGATGGAGCGAAGGTCGGTATTCATGAGGTCGGATTATATCCTGGGCCGGAGGCTTCTAATATCAACGATTCTTAGGGGCCGCGCGAGCTTCATCGATACCTGGGCATCCGCCGGCAGGCCCCTACCCCGCTCGGACCGAATCCAGGACGTCCAGCCGGGCGGCCCGCGCCGCCGGAAGGAGCCCGCCCAGGAGCCCCATGGCCGCCCCGAACCCCACCGCCGCCGCCAAGATCCCCGGCGTGGGGGCGAACCCGAAGCGCACCTGCGAGAAGGTCTGGAAATTGAGCGTCCGGATCTTGACCAACCCCATCGCCAGCGCGGCGAGCGCTCCCAGAGCGCCCCCGGCGGTCCCCAGGGCCAAAGACTCCAGCAGGAAGCCCGCCAGCGCGCTGCGCCGCCGGAAGCCGAGGGCGCGCATCATCCCCAGCTCCCGGGTTCGCGAGGCGACCTGGGCGTAGAGCGTGATCATCGCGCCCAGCACCGCGCCCAGGCTGAACACCCAGGTGGCGAACAGCCCGAGCGCCCGGATGAAGGCAGCGGTGACCTTCGCCTGGTCCTCCCAGTAGGCGCTCTCGCGCTGCGCCTTCAGGCCGAAGCGCGGGTCGGCCTCGAGCCGTTGGCGGAGCGCCTCGAAGCGGTCGGGCGCGGTGAGCCTGACCACGGCCGAGTTGAAGGCCGTCCTGCGAAAGGCCTCGCCCAGCCGCTCCCGGTCGGCCCAGAGCTCGGACTCGAAGGCGCTGCCCCGGGCGGCGAAGCGGCCCACGACCGGCCAGCGCTGGCTCGCGAGGATCAGCTCGCCGCCGACGAACGCCCCCGGGCTCGCGCCGACCAGGGCGCTGCCCAGGGCGACCTCGTTCGAGCCCGCGCGGGGCCAGCGCCCCTCGACCAGGCGCACCGCCGGGCGGGCCTCGAAGCTCTGCCTCACGATGCCGCGGGCCGGGGCCGCGGCGCCGGCCCTGCCGCCCGGGAGCGCGACCAAGAGGACGATCTCGCCCGCCGCGAGCGGCTCGCCCTCCAGCGACCGGGCGACCTCCGGGAGCGTCCCCAGCTGAAGCACCGCGCCGCGCTCGAGGCTGCTCGACACCTCGCTCGTCGAGCCCTGGCGTAGGACGACCGCGTTCTCGGGGCTGCCCCCCGCGGCCATGGCCTCCTCGATGCCCCGGGCCAGCATCAGCACCGAGGCGAAGACGTAGACCACCAGCGCGAGCCCGGCGAGCGTGAGCCCGGTCGAGAGACGCCGGGCCCAGAGGCTTCGCCAATGGTAGTAGAAGGGCACCACGGTCAGGCCACCCGCCGCAGGGCCTCGGCCACCGGGATACGCGCGGCGTGGGCGGCCGGGGCCAGGGCCGCGAAGAGGCCCACCGCGAGGGTCGCCCCCGCTCCCAGCGCGAGCGTCGACGGCGCCACAGAGATCGCCGGCAGCGGGCCGAAGCTCCGGGCAGCCACGGTGCGGAAGAGCCGGATGAGCGCGGGCGAGGCGGCCGCCCCGAGCGCCGCGGAGGCGAGCGCGATGGCCGCCGACTCGGTCGCCATGAGCGCGAAGAGGAACGGCCGCTGAAAGCCCAGCGCGCGCAAGGTGGCGAGCTCCGTCGTCCTCTCCCGCACGGCCATGGCCAGGGTGTTGCTCACCACGAGCAACATGACGGCCAGGACGACGTACGAGACGCCGCGCAGCGCCTCGACGATGGCCCCCGACATGGCGACGAAGCCCAGCTGGAACGAGCGCTCGGACTCGGTCTTGGTCGGGCTGGGGCTGTTCGCGAACAGGGCGTCGACGGCCGCCGCCACCTGGGCGGAGCGCGCCGGGTCGTCGATGCGCAGGCCGAAGAAGCCCACCTGGTCCTTGAGGCCCTCGGGCGCCCGTTCATTCAGGCAGCGGAAGCCGAAGGCGAGGGCGGTCGTGTCCACCTCGGGCGTGCGGCCTTCATAGACGCCGCGGACGGTGAACGCCCAGTCGCCCGGGTAGAGATCGCCCTTCATGGCGATCCGGTCGCCCACCTTCCAGCCGAACCGGTCCGCGAGCGCGCGGCCGATGACGGCGCCGCAGGGGTCCCTCTTCCACGCCTCGAGCTGCTCCGCGGGCAGCAGGAAGTCGCGGAACACGTCGAGGTAGGTCGCCTGGTCCGCGAAGAAGCTGGGAAAGAAGTCCGACGTCCTCTCGCTGATCCGCCCGCCGAACCAGCCGGCGTAGGTCGCCGCGCTCACGCCGGGCACGCCCTGAATCCGCTGCAGGTAGGAGAGCGGCAGCGGCTGGGTGAGGAAGGCCTTGTTGTAGACGATGAGGCGGTCGGGCGCGGCGGCGGCGACGCCCGAGTACCAGAGGCGGATGACGGTCTGCAGGAACAGGAAGGCGACCACGCCGACGCTCGTCGCCAACACCGTCAGGCCGAGCCGCAGCGGGCTCCGCGCGAGGCTGGCCAGAGCGAGGCGGGCGAAGCTCACTGGAGCGCCCCCTTCTCCAGCTGACGAACCCGGTCGGCGCGCTCCGCGGCCTTGGGGTCGTGCGTGACCATGACGACGGTCTTGCGCAGGCGGCGGTGGAGGTCTTGGAGCAGGTCGAGCACCTGCGCGGCCGAGCGGCGGTCCAGGTCGCCGGTGGGCTCGTCGGCGATGACGAGGTCGGGGTCGGTGACCAGCGCGCGGGCGACGGCCACGCGCTGCTGCTCGCCGCCCGAGAGCTGGGCGGGCTTGTGCCGGAGGCGATGCCCAAGCCCGACCATGTCCAGCGCCGCGAGGGCGTGGCGCCGGCGCTCCTCGCGGGAGAGCGGCGCGAGGAGCAGCGGCAGCTCGACGTTCTCGGCGGCGGTGAGGACCGGGAGCAGGTTGTAGAGCTGGAAGATAAAGCCCACGTGAACAGCCCGCCAGTCGGCGAGCTCCGGGTCGGTCAGGCGCGCGAGGTCCTCGCCGGCGACCTCGACCACGCCCGAAGTCGGGCGGTCGAGGCCCGATATGAGGTTGAGCAAGGTCGACTTCCCCGAGCCCGAGGGGCCCATGAAGGCCTCGAAGGTGCCGGCCGGGATATCCAGGTCGATGCCTTCGAGGACCGGCACGACCTCGGCGCCGCGGCGGTACGACCGGGAGACGCCGCGGAGCCGGACGATGGGGGCGATGGCGGAAGTCCCGTCCATCACGACCCCTTCGCGCGGACCTTGACGCGGCTGCCGGGGCCCATGCGCGAACCCGGCGCGGCGACCACCGGCGTGCCCGGCTCCGGCCCCTGCGCCAGCGCCGCCTCCCCGCCGACGCGCCCCGCGACCTGCACCGGCGCTGCCTCGACGCGCCCGCCCCGGACGACCAGCACCACCGGCCTTCCGCCGCGCTCGACCACCGCGGACGCGGGCACCCGCAGGCGCGGCTCGGCGGCGAGCTCGGGCTCCGTCACCTCCTTTTCCAAGAAGGAGATCCGCGCGCTCATGTCGGGCAACGGCCCCTCCGAGAGCTCGTCGAGCTCCACCCGCACGGTCGCCGTGCCCTTCGACCGGTCGAGGACCGGCCGCACCGCGCCGGTCCGGGCGAGAAAGGCCCGCCCGGGCACGGCGTCGAGGAAGACGAGCGCCGGCTCGCCGACGTGAACCCACCCCAGCTGCTGCTCGCTCACCTCGGCCTGGATGTAGAGCGAGCCTAAGTCCACCAGCTCGACGATGCCGCCGACGTCGCGCTCGATGATCGCCGCCGGGGCCAGCACCGCTCCCTCGCCGGCCAGCTTCTTGGCGACCGTCCCCGCGAACGGAGCCCGGATGACGGTGTCCTCGAGCCGCTGCCGCGCGGCGTCGAGGGCCCGCTGCGCCTCTTCGCGCCTCGCCGCGGCGGCGCTCTGCTGCGCGCGCGCCGCGTCTCGGGCCGCCTTCGCGTCGAGCAGGGCCTCGCGGGTGATGGCGCCGCCCCTCTCAAGCTTCTGCGCGCGCGCCAGCGCGCGCTCCGCCTGGACGGCCTGCGCCTCGTCCGCCGCCGCCGAGGCGCGGGCGGCGCTCACCGCGGCCTCGGCCTGCCTCAGGGCGATCTCTGCGTCCAGCGGATCGAGCCGCGCGATGACCTCGCCCTCCTCGACCCGGTCGCCCTCGTCCACCTCCACCTCCTCGAGACGCCCCGGCGCCTTCGGCGCGATGACGGAGCGCCGGTCGGCCACGACGTAGCCGGCGGCGGTGAGCGCGGTGATCGACTCGCCGGGCGCCGCCCTCCGGACCTGCGTCACCTCAATTTCGCGGGGCCGCAGCCCCAGAGCCGAGGCAACCAGCGCGGCGAGCGCCGCGGCGGCGAGCCCGCCGGCCAGCCGCCGGGCCGGGTGGCGCCTGCTCTTTCGGCGCGACCGGTCGATGGCCAGCTCAGAGAGGCGGCTGTCCGGCGCGGCGTCGGCCATCGAGGTTGCCCCTGGCGTCCAATCTGTGCAGCGGCGCAGCCATGGAGCGAGGGGCGAGGGGCCGCTCGAAAGAACGCCGCTCCGCACGACCGGCGCGCCCTCGGCGGCCGAGGCTCGCCCAGGAGGAGGTCGTGCACCGCTTTCGGCGGGCCGGCTGGCGCCGGGAAGCGCCAGCGCCTTGACAGCGTCCGATTCCGAGCGCCGGCTCTCTCGAATCTCGAGCACGAGCTTTCCGCGCACGTGCCCGCCCTGGCTCAGCTCGTGGGCCTTGCGGGCCTGGGCGAGGGGCAGGACCTCGGAGACGATGGGGCGAATCGCCTTCCGGTCCACCAGGTCCGCCAGCGCCGCGAGCTGGGGTGCGTTGGGCTGAACGAACACGTAGGCGGCGCGCGCCTTGTGGGCCCTGGCCTCGTCCTCCGACGGCGCCGAGACGATGGAGACGAGGACGCCGCCGGGCCTGAGCGCCTTCCAGGAGCGCGCCTGCGTCTCGCCGCCGATGGTGTCGAAGACCGCGTCGACGCCGCCGGCCACCTCTTCGAAGCGCTCGCGCTGGTAGTCGATGACCCGGTCAGCGCCGAGGTCCCGCAGGAACTTCTCGTTCTTGGCCAATCCTGTCGCGATCACCCGCGCACCCTTCCACTTCGCGAGCTGCACCGCGAAGGTCCCCACGCCTCCGGCCCCGCCGTGAATGAGGACGGTCTGGCTCTTCGAGAGGCCGGCCGACGCGAACGGCGCCGGCGCCTCGAACAAGGCCTGCCACGCGGTCAAGGCTGCCAGCGGGATGGCGGCGGAGTGCACGTGGTCGACGGACCGCGGCTTCTTGGCGACCTCGGTGGACTTGATGGCGATGAGCTCGGCGTAGGCGCCGTCGCGCGCGATGTCCGGTCGCGAGAAGACCTCGTCCCCGGCCGAGAACCCCGAGACCCCCGCGCCGACGCGCTCCACCACGCCGGACACGTCCCAGCCCAGGATGAGCGGAAGCTTGTAGGGAATGTGCTCCTTGAGGTACCCATCGCGGACCTTCCAGTCGACGGGGTTGATTGCCGCCGCCCGGACGCGCACGAGCACCTCTCCCGCCGCAGGCTCGGGGCATGGCGCGTCTTCGAACGCCAGGACTTCGGGGCCGCCGTACCGGTGAATGCGGACTGCCTTCATGGTGCTCATGGTTCATCCCTTCCTTTGCTTGCTCGGAGGAGAAGTCTCGCGTTCTTGAAATCTGATCTTTGCTCTCGAAGCAAGGACCCTTTCGCGGCTGAAACAGGGGGTTTTGGCGAGGAAACAGACCGCAGCACAGTTGGAACCTTGTACTCCGCTCGACGCGCCAGCGCTCGACCGCGACATTGCAGAATTCGCCTGCTCTTGGAAAGAGATGCCACTGACCGGGTTGGTAGCCGAGCAGGGCACCTCTTGAGATAACAGGACGGCTGGCGAGGAACTTACCCGGACGGGTGACGTGCTTACAGAATCACGGAAGGAAGAGCTGGGCGAAGGCCATGGACAACTATCGCTTGCGCATCCTGCACGTCTCGGACTTGCACGTGAAGGCCGGCAAGGAGCCCGATCAGTGGCGCCGGCGGCGCGTCCTGGGCGAGGAATGGAACAGGAACCTCGACGCGATCCGGCGAGAGGGGCCAATCGACCTCGTCTGCTTCACGGGCGACCTGGCCTTCTCCGGCAAGGAAGAGCAGTACGCCAGCGCCGGTAGGCTCCTCGAAGAAATGCTCAGCCGCATTGAGGTGCCGAAGGTACCGGTTCTTCGCTGTCCCAGAGAACCATGACATCGACCAAGAACTTCAGGTGGCAGATTGGAAGCTCCTGCGGGAGCACCTCCCGGATCAAGGCGAGCCAAAACGTTCCAGGTGGCTGGCCGGAGGCGCGCCTCCGTTCGGTTTCTCAGCGGAGCAGATCGACCACCTCCTTGAGCGGCAGCGCAGCTACCGCTGCTTGGCCTCCCACTCCGGTTTGCGCGCCACTCCCTCGGCGATGGCCTTCTGGATCTCCTTGGCGTATGCCTCCGCCTTTGCGTCTGGGCCGCCCTCGAGCGCCTTGACGACGGACTCCGCGTCCTCAACGAAGGTGGGGGCGTCCTTGCCTTGTATGAACGCGAGCAGCCGGATCCCCGCTTCGACGCGAGCGGAGGGCTCGGCGGTGCTTTTCGCGAACGCTTCGCCACAAGGCGCCTGCGCGATGCTCTCGTCGATGATGCGCGCCACCCTCCTTCCGCGCAGCGCGAACGGATTGTAGCCGATGCTGTACGCCAGCTGCGTCAGGCTGGTTCGCGAGGCGGTGAAGAGCGTGAACTTCGATTCGGACAAGACCTCGACATAGGGAAGATCCAATCGCCCGGGGACAAAGGAGGCTCGAAAATCGGCGCCATCCGGCGCGCCCGACAAGGCCGCCGAGACCAGCGATGCCATATCGGGTGTCGCAGATTCGCGTTTAGTCAACAAGCTGTTGAGTGCAGGTATCGTGTGTATCGCTGAGAATTCGGCTGGGCGCGGGCGCTGCGGTGAAGGGGACGAGCTCTCCGCACCCCGCGGTGGTGCCGGCCTGGCGCCGCCATCGGCCTCGGAGCTGCCGCGGCTGGCGAGCTACGGGCAGCTGCCCCCGTCCGCGAGGTTGTCGACGACGCCGTCGCAGTCATCGTCGATGCCGTTGCAGGTCTCGACGCCGGGCGACGGAGCGACGCAGCTCCGCACGCCCTGGGTGCAGGCGAATTGTCCCAAGGCGCAGACGCCCTTTAGCCCCGTGTCGCAGCTCCCGAGGTCAGTCAGGTCGTCGTCGACCACGCCGTCCTTGTCGTCGTCCAGGCCGTTGCAGACTTCCGCCGTGACCTCGCTCGCCTTGAAGCAGAACGACTTCCCGAGGTCCTGCGCCGAGCGCTGAGCCACGCAGAGGTACCCGTCGCCACAGTCGCCGTCGGAGCTGCAGGTGAAGCGGCCGACCTCCGGGTCGGGACGGAAGGCGCAGCCCTGGGCGCCGGCGAGCGCGGCGAGGGCGCAAAGGCAAAGCGCGGCGCGCGACATCAGAACGCTCCTTCCACCGCGAGGGCCGCGCCGCCGGCGACGGGGACAATGCCGGCGCTGGGCGCGGCGGACGAGCCTGCGCCGCCCAGCAAGAACAGGAGGGCGCTGGCACCGGCGGCGGCGCCGGCCCCGATGTAGAAGCCGTTGGCGAGCTTCGCATCGAGCTTGCCGCTGAGCGCGTCCTTGCGGCTGATGGCGTACGGCGAGGATGCGCCAGCCCGGTCCTCGAGCTTCTTCGCCGAGAGGCCGAAGAAGGCGCCGGCGCCCGCCGCGGCGATCGCCGCCCCGCCCGCAATCCAGCCGAAGGTCCGCACGGCCGAATCCGCCGCTCGCACGCGCCATCTCGCCGGCGGCGACGCCGGGCTTCTCGGGCGGCAGCGCGCCGGGACGCAGCAGCAGGCTGACGAGCATCTTCTCGGTCCGGCCAGCCTCGACGGCGACGAAGCGCTCCACCGGCAGGTAGCGATCGGCAAAGACCTTGAGCACGTGCTTGCCCGGCTTGGCCTCGATGGTCACCGGCGCCGTGCCTACTGGCTCGCCGTCGAAGACCACGGCGGCGCCGCGAGCGTTCGACTGGATGGCGAGCTTGCCCTGCACCTCCGCCTTTCCCTGCAGGAAGGCGGGGACCGCGGCCGCGATGTCGGCGTTCAGCCGCCGCGAGGCGATGAGCACCGAGCGATCGACGCTCGCGACCACGGCGCCGCTCTCGAGGTCCACCAGCCAGAGCTTGACCAGGTAGCTCGCGTCGTTGCGCTCGAGCGAGCCGACGACCGCGCGCGCCGTCCTGAGGTGGGCGCCGTAGGTGGAGAGGCAGGCGCCGTTGCCCTTGCACTCGCGCAGCTTCTGGAGGAGCTCCGGACCCAGGCGGGCCGCGGCCTCGCGCGGCTCGACCACGTCGTAGCGCCCCTTCGCCGCCGCGGCGATCTCGGAGGTCAGGCGGGCGGCGATTCCCGAGAGCTCTTGCGGCGAGCCCAGCTCGACCACCGCCAGGGTCGAGCCCTGCCCGGCGGCGGCGCTGGCGGCGAGGAGCGGCGCGCAGGCGCAGAGCGCGCGAAGGCTGTTCATGGAAGACCTCCTCGGCGAGCGACCGAGTCGAGTTATCCTAGCAGGCGTCTCGAGGAGGCAGAAAAAGGGCCCCATGGCGGTCGCCGCGGTGAACAGCGAGGTCGAAGAGGCAGAGGGCTGCGAGCTGCAGACGGTGCGGTTCGTGGTCGAGCCGAGCTACCGCGGCCTGCGCCTCGACCAATACCTCTGTGCGAAAATCCGCCGGCTCTCGCGGGCCAAGGCGCAGGCCATCATCAAGCGCGGCGGCATCGCCGACCAGCCCATGAAGCCCTCCACGCGGGTCGTTCCGGGCATGGTGCTGACGCTGCGCCGCGCGCGAGAGCCGGAGCCCGAGACGCCCAAGGTCCTGCCAATCCTCTACCGCGACGGCGACCTTTTGGTCTTCGACAAGCCGGCCGGTCTACCCATGCATCCCACGGCGCGCTACCTGTCGGGGACGCTGGTGGCGCTGGCGCGCGCGCTCGCGAAGCCGGGCGAGAAGCCTGACCCGGCGCACCGGCTCGACCGGGAGACGAGCGGCATCGTCGTCTGCGGCGCCCACCCGCGGGCGACCCGCTCGCTGAAGATGTCGTTCGCCGCGGGCCAAGTGAAGAAGGCGTACCTCGCGGTGACCGAGGGCGCGCCCGACGAGGACGCCTTCGAGGTGGACCTGCCGCTGTCGGTGGGTGGCCAGACCGTACGGGTGCGGGCCGTGGGCGACCGGGCGAACGGCAAGCCCGCGCACACGCGCTTCCGGGTCCTCGAGCGGCGCACGCTCTTCGGCGAGCCCTTCGCGCTCGTGCGCTGCGAGCCGCTCACCGGGCGGCAGCACCAGATCCGCGCGCACCTCGCCGAGGCCGGCTACCCCATCGTCGGCGACAAGATCTACGGGCGCGACGAGACCATCTTCGTGCGCTTCACCGAGAAGGCGCTCACCCCGGAGGACCTGGCCGCGCTGAGGCTGCCGCGCCACGCGCTGCACGCCGCGGAGATTGAGCTGCCGCACCCGCGCGACCGCACGCCCTTTCAGCTCAAGGCGCCGCTCCCGCCGGACCTGGCTCGGTTCTTCGAGGGCGAGTGGGGGCAGGTCGACGACGATTCTCAGTCCGGCTCGCGGCTGACGGCCCAAAAGGCATAAACCGCCAGCGCCGCGAGCACCGGTACGGCGACGACGGCGACGGGCAAGACCAAGCTCGCGCGCCGGCCGCCCAGGCGCCGGTGCTCCGCGTAGAGGGACTTCCAGCCCTCCAAGACCGGCTGGGTCGCGAGTACGGACGCGAGCAACATCACGAAGCGCGACCAGGAGCGGCCGGCGGCTACGGCCATGACGCTCACGGTGAAGCAGAAGGCGGTGAGGATCCACGCGGACCTCGCGCGCTTCGGCTCGCGGACGCGGGACCAGTTGATGGCGCCCAGGGCGGCGGCGATGGCGCCGTTGCCCAGAAGGCCCACGGCCCAGAGGTAGCCGGCAGGGTAGAGCTTGATCCCGCGGTGCTCCTCCCGCACCCGCGCCGCGCAGGCGGGGCAGATGGGGCGGCGGAAAACCTTCTCCAGCGCGGGGGCGAAGGCGCCGCATCGCTCGCAGACGAGCGAAGGGATCGCGCTGGCGGGGTCGGGCGTCGCGGCGGACACCATTTTCGGAGCCTCTCGGCTCGAATGAGCGAATCGCGGCGGAGCGACGAGGCCCATCGATTACCACGGCCGTGCGCCGGCGGCGATAACCCCCTGGCTCGGCTCGAGCCTGTGGCGGAAGTCGGTAGTCGTCGCGCGCGGATTTTCCTCACCCCACAACCCCCTCACCGCGGCGCTACACTCCCGCACCCGCCGGCGCTCGGCGCGGGCTCGCTTCAGTTCGGGGGTTTGCGCAGGCGGGCCGAAATCACACCGGGCGGCCCGCGTAACATTTCACGCCTCGCCCACCCTTCGACACGGGGTTCCCATGAGAAATCTCGCCGTGACCTCCCTGCTCTGCGCTTTGGCTGCGCCGGCGCTCGCCGAGCCCGCCGCGGCGCCCACCGCCGAGTCCCTCCTCGCCCAGTCCAAAGAGGCCAGCGGCGGCGCCGCGTGGGACCGCGTCCTCACCCTCCACCTCCGCGCCAAGCTGACGACCTCCGGCCTCGCGGGGACGGCAGAGTCCTTCGACGATCTCGCGCGCGGAAGGACCCTCGACCGCTTCGCGCTGGGGCCCATGAGCGGCGCGCAGGGCTTCGACGGCAGGCGCGTCTGGTCCATGGATCAGTCGGGCCAGGCCCGCGAAGAGGAAGGCGGCGAGGCGCGCCTGGCGGCCATCAACGACGCCTATCGCCGGCGCCTGGCGTACTGGTACCCAGAGCGCGCCAAGGCCCGCTTCGAGCTGCGCGGGGAGCGCTCGGAGCAGGGGCGGTCGTTCCAAGTGCTCTCCATCACGCCCGAGGGCGGCCGCCCGTTCGAGCTCTGGCTCGACGGCGCCACGTCGTTGATCGACCGCGTGGTGGAGAAGATGGCCCTCGAGACGCGCACCACCTTCTTCTCCGATTATCGCGACGTGCAAGGCGTGAAGCTCGCCTTCAAGCTCCGCTCGACGAACGGCGAGGCGAAGTACGACCAGCTCCTAGAGCTCGAGAGCGCGCAGCTCGGCGAGCCGACCCCCGACGAGCTCTTCGCCATGCCGGCGCCGCCCAAGCCCGACTACGCCTTCGCCGAGGGGATCTCGTCGACGACCGTCCCATTCACGCTGGTGAACAACCACATCTACATCGACGTGACGCTCAACGGGAAAGGGCCCTTCCGCCTGCTCTGCGACACCGGCGGGGCGAACATCGTGACGCCCGAGGTGGCCAAGGAGCTGGGGCTGGAGGTGCAGGGCGCGTTTCAGGGGCGCGGCGTGGGCG
This sequence comes from uncultured delta proteobacterium, assembly GCA_963772225.1. GTDB lineage: Bacteria > Myxococcota > Myxococcia > Myxococcales > UBA5297 > CAVYWD01. The sequence goes on from CAVYWD010000002.1 coordinate 1,856,831, forward strand.
AGAAGTCCGAGGACACCGGGCTCGCCAAGGTGAAGACCCTGGCCATCGGGGACGTGAGCCTGGAGGACCAGCTCTTCTCCGTCTTCCCCATGAAGGAATTCGAAAACGTCGAGGGCGTCCGCGAGCAGGGGCTCGTCGGCTACGAGGTCTTCAAGCGCTTCCTCGTGGAGATCGCCTACAGCAAAGGACAGCTCACGCTGACGCTCCCCTCCGCCTTCAAGTACGCCGGCAAGGGCACCGCGGTGCCGTTCGTCTTCAACAACCACATCCCACAGGTCGAGGGCTCCATCGACGGCGTCCCCGGGAAGTTCGACATCGACACCGGCAGCCGCGCCTCCGTCGACCTTCTCGGGCCCTTTAGCGAGAAAAACGGCCTGGAGAAGAAGTACAAAGCGACGGGGCCCATGGTCACCGGCTGGGGCGTGGGCGGCCCGGCGCGCAGCAAGGTGGGCCGCGCGACCACGCTGAAGCTCGGGGGCGTGACCGTCAAGAAGCCGGTGGTGGAGCTCTCACTGCAAAAGGAAGGCGCCTTCACCGACCCGTACGTCGCCGGGAACATCGGCGGCGGCGTGCTCAGGCGGTTCGACCTCACCTTCGACTACGGCGCCAAGCGGATTCTGGTTCGAGCGCAACGGGAACGACGCGGCCCGCGACACCTACGACCGGGCCGGAATCTGGGTGAACCTGGACGGCGAGGCGTTCCGCGTGGTGGACGTGCTCGAAGGAGGGCCGGCCCACGGCGCGGGGTTGCGGGCGGGCGACCGGATCCTCTCGGTGGACGGAAAGCCCGCCGCGGCGACCGGGCTGCCGGCGTTCCGCGCGCTCCTTCGGACCCGCGCGCCGGGCCAGCGGGTCGGGCTCGAGGTCGAGACGGGCGGGAAGCGCAGGACCGTGACGGTGGTGCTGCGCGAGCTCGCGTAGGGACGGCGACGAGCGCAGCTCGCGAAGGCGGAGGGGGCCGCGAGAGCCCTCCTTAAGCGGGGCCTTCCGCCGCTCTCGCGGGAGAGCGACTCCGGGCTCGAGCTCGCCTACCCGCCCGGCCTCACGTCGACCGCCTTCACGGGCGCCGTCTTCCCCACGGCCTGGAGAGGCTCGGCGGGCTTGGGCGCCTTCTCCGCGGCGATGCGCACCGACAGCTCCTCGTCGAGGGCCTTGGCGAAGACGGCCATCTGCGGATCGACCGAGCCCAGGGTCCGCTTGACCGCCAGCGGGAATGGGTGCGCCGGATTGGCGGCGCGGTGCAGGCTCTTGGCGATGAGGTCGAGGGCGGCCTCGCGCACCGCGTCCTTGGCCTGCTTGAGCGCGGCGATGAGCTCGTCGGGCGCCGAGCGCGCCACCTCCGCCATGGGCTCCAGCAGCGCGCCTTCGAGCGCGGCATCCCCGCGCGCCAGGGCGGCCACCTCGACCAGCCGCTCCGACGCCTCCGCGTTCCCCTCGCCAGCCAGCCGGGCCAAGGAGCCGATGAGCGGCGTACCGAGCCTCAGCTGCGCGTACGCCTGCCGCAGCCGGCCCAGCACGTCCTTCACCGGGTCGAAGCTCTCGAGCATGAGCTGCGCGCCGCCGGAGTCCTCCGGGTCGCTCAGGTACATGGCCTCGGCGATGACCGCGCGCAGCGCCGGGTCGCGCTCGGCCTTGCGCGCGGTGCGCAGGAGCGCGACGTTGCGCCGGTCGCGCGCGCGGCCCAGGGCGGCGAAGGTCGGGATACGCGCCGTGAGGTCCGCGAGCGAGCCCGGCTGGATGGGCAGCTCGAAGGCCTTGGCCGCCGCGGCCGACGGGCCCGCCGCGCCGCCGTAGCCCGCCATGGCCGCGCCCACCGCGTCGAGGCCCGCGATGATGGGTGAGAGCCGCCCGGGGAAGTCGTTGGCCATCATGGAGAAGGCGAAGCGCTCGCCGTTGACCGCCTCCACGTAGCCGGAGAGCGCCGAGACGTTCTCCAGCGTCCCCGTCTTGGCGCGCAGCCGGCCCACCGCGTCGGTGCCCTCCATGCGGTAGTGGATGGTGCCGTCCTTGCCGGCGATGCCCAGCGAGGACATGTACTCCGGCGCGAGCGGGAATCGGTGCCACATGAAGCGCAAGAGCTTCGCCACCTGGGCGGCCGAGAAGCGGTTGGCGTCGTTGAGCCCTGAGCCGTTCTTCATGATGAAGGTGCCGCGGGGGATGCCAACCTCGGATTCCAGGAATTCCTCGACACTCGAGACGCCGCCCGCCCAAGAGCCCGGGTCGCCGGTGGCCTCGGCGCCCAGGGTCTTCAGGAGCTGCTCGGCCATGAAGTTGGACGAGTTCTTGTTCACCCGCTTGAGCACCAGGTCGAGCGTGTCGCTCTGGTGGAGCAGGAACGAGGTGGCGCCCTCGTCCGGCACGAGACCTCGGCGGACGCGGCCGCGCACCTTGATGCCGCGCTGATCGAGGAGCGCCTTGAGCGAGTAGCCGAAATAGAAAGTCGGGCTGTCGATCTTCTTCCAGATCTCCGCCTGCCCTCCGCGCGCCGGGAGGCTGCCGGCGACGACGATGCGCTGCTTGTCGCCGGCCGGCAGGCTCGCGACATAGAGGCGTCGGTAGCTCGCGGGCTTGCCGGTGACCGCGCGGTTCTCGACCACGAAGAAGTCGCTGGGCGGCGAGAGCTCCACGCGCGCCGGGGCGCCGGGCTCCGCGGGCAGGACGTGGATTCCCACCGCGTTGGAGTTGAGGCTCAAGGCGCCGGCGGGCGCCATGTAGGTCTTGTCGCTCCTCTCCTGGTCGAAGCCCGGGCCGACGAGCTCGTCGTCGAAGTACGAGTCGTCGAGGACGAGGTCGCCTTCCACCGAGCGCAGGCCGGCGAAGTAGAGATTGTGGGCCAGGCCCCAGAGCTTCTCGCTGGTGAGCGACGGGTCGGCCTTGCCGCGCACGTAGAGGTTGCCGCGGATCTCACCGGGGCCCGCGGGCGGCCGGTTTCGGCCCTCTTTGCTACGGTCGACGAACAGCTCGGTGTCGAAGCGGAAGTCCGGGCCCAGCTTCACCAGGGCGGTCGCGGTGGTGAAGAGCTTCACGTTGGAGGCCGGGTTGAGCAGGTCGTCGGCGTTGTGGGCGTAGACGCGCCGGCCATCTTCCAGCCGGATGACCTCGAGCCCCACACGCGCCTTTCCGAGCGCGCTATGGGCGAGGATGTCGTCGAGGGCCGCCTTGAGCGCGAGCCGCTCGGGCTGAGGCTTCTCCGCCGCCGCCAAGGCCGCAGGCGCCGCCGAGGAGAGGACGGCGACGAGCAAAGCGACTCGGCGGTTCATGGAGCTTTTCTCCCGGGTGAGCGGGGCCAGCGAGGCCCCAAGGCTCGAGGGGCGAGCAGGCGCGCGAAAGTATAGGTCCCGCATTCGGGACCGGCAATTTGGGCTCCCGCCAGGGCGCCGGTGGCAGCGAAAGCCTCCCAGGAACGCTAGCGAAGCGGCGCGCGCGCGCACAACAGAGCCTCGGGCGCACGCCCGGAGGCATGGGCGCCTGGCGAGCAGCGCGACCGTGGTTTGGGGGGGTGTGAGGCCGCAAAATGGGGTCGTATGCTTGGGGTGCTTGCAGACCCTCTGCCCAGATTGCGGGAAGGAGCTCCGCGGCGCGAGCCTGTGCAGCCGCTGCGGAGCGGTGGCGATGGAAGAGGCGTGGGTCTGCTTCGAGTGCGGGGCACAGAACCCGAGCGCACAGGCCCGGTGCGGCTGCGGCAGGGACCGCCGGATGGAGTGCGGGTCCTGCGCCGAGGAGATCCCCTTCGCCGCCGAGCGGTGCCCGGAGTGTGGCGTGCCCCGGTTCGCGTTCGAGGCGGTGGAGGAGGCGCGGCGCCGGGCCCTGGAGATCGAGAAGACCCGGGGCGGCGCGCGCAAGCTCGTTTGGGCGCTGGCACCGGTGGGAGCAGCGGGGACCGCGCTCGCGTTTCGCGCCGCGACGCCGCTGGCGATGGCGGCGGGCGGCGGCTTGATGGCCCTGGCGCTCTGCGGCGCCGCGTGGGCCTACGGGGTCGACCGACGGGCGCGCCGACGGCTCCAATAGCCGGCGCCGACCGGGCGCGAACCGCGGCCCTTTCCCCCTCGCTCCCCAGGAACTTGTTGACACTCCGTGGGCAGGGAGGCTAAACAAACGCGGATTTTCCGGCCGTGGTCAGGTCGTTGGCCGGCTTCGGGGAGTGGCTCAGCCTGGTAGAGCACTTGGTTCGGGTCCAAGGGGTCGCAGGTTCGAATCCTGTCTCCCCGACAAGAAGAGGCCGAGAAGCCCACGGGCTCCTCGGCCTTTTCTTTTGCCGCGCGAGAAGCAGACTCCCGTCGCCACGGCGGGCCAAGAGAAGCTGCGGGCCGCGAAAGGCGCGAATTCCCGTCCTCTTCGCCAAGGCCGGCTTCCGGGCGGAGCCGAACCGCGCCGCGGTGGAGGCGGCGCTCCAGGAAGCGCGGGAGAGCGGCGTCGCGGTGGAGACCGCGTTGCTCAAAGGCGTGCCGGCCATCCCCGGCGAGGACGGCCGGCTCGAGCTCGAGGTCCCGGTGAGCGCCAACGCCGGCGAGATCCGCGACGACGGCTCCATCGACTTCAAAGAGCGACATTTGGTGCGCAACGTCCGGCGAGGAGACCCATTGGGCCGCCTGCTGCCGCCGACCAAGGGAATTCCCGGCAAGGACGTCTATGGCCGCATCATTCCGGCGCACGACGGCGTCCCCGCCAATCTCCTCGTCGGCCCCGGAGTGCAGCGCTCGCCCGGCGGGCTCACGCTCACCGCCTGCGCCGAGGGCGTCGTGGTGTTCGTCCACAACACGCTCTCGGTCACCCAGACCCTGGAAATACCCGGCGACGTCGATTATTCGACCGGGAATATCCGCACCGACAAAGGGTCGGTCAACATCCACGGCGGGGTCGAGACCGGATTCTCGGTGGTCGCCTCTGGGTCCATCATCATCGGCGACGTCGTCGCGGGCGCCCAGATCGAGGCGGTCGGAGACATCGAGGTCCTGCGCGGCTTGTCCATGCTGGGCAAAGGCAAGGTCGTGGCGGGCGGCAGCATCCGGTGTCACTTCGCGGAGAATGCGCAGCTCGTCGCGCGCGGCGACGTCATCATCGACAACAGCATCACAAATTGCGACATCACCGCCGAATCGAGAATCATCGCCACGCGCGGGAAGGGGCGAATTCAAGGCGGGGTGATTCGTGCGCGCAAAGGCATCGAGGCCAACCAAATAGGCTCGGAGCTGGGAGCGAGAACTCAGGTGGTCATCGAGCAGGACAGCCCCGCTCTCGCCGCCTTTCAAGCCGAGCGCGGCAAGCTCGAGCAGGCGCTCAAGAAGATCGCCTTCACCATCGGCGAGGGCGACCGCCAGGTCCTGCTTTCCCGCGCTCCGGCGAGCCGCAAGCGCTACGTCGAGGAGCAGCTCGCCGCGAGGGCCGCTCTCGAGGGTCAGGTCGAGAGCCTGGATGCGGGGGTCGAAGCCGAGCGCAAGCGCCTGGCCGAAGCGCCCATCGGCGCCGTCGTCGTCCGCCGCGTGATCTACCCGGGGGTCACGGTGGTGATCGCCGGCTGCGCTTTCGAGGTCGTCCGCGAGATGCGCGCCACGCGCTTCGCGCGCGACGCCTCGGGGGAGCGCATCGAGCTCAGCATTCTTTAGGGGCCGCAAAGACTCCTCAGCAGCCGCAAAGACCCCCCTCGACGCCCCAGCGGGGCATTCACCCGTCTCGCGGCGCTTTTCTCGCCAACCCGCCTGGGCTGGCACACCCCTTGGGAGCGCGGGAAGAAAAGGGGCCGCTGCAACCTGCACCTCGCGGCGCGACATTTCCTGCGAAGTGCACGCCCCCGGCTTGCAACCGCGCGAAATTGCGTCACTTGGCGCCGGCACAGCCTCTGCTAATCGACCTGCGGGCGGCGACGAATGTCGCCCGCGCATCTCACGAGAGGACGAGCGATCGAATGACCGGGAAGCACGAGACCGACGACGGCCCAAGTGCGGGCAATCTCGATGCCCCCCAATCGACTCCCCGAACGGCCTTCGGCCCAGCGCTCGCCGCCCCGCCAAGAGGAAACCCAATGGACGCCATTTTTGTCGGAATCACCTTCGCTTTTTTCGGGCTCACCTGGGCCTACGTTCGCGGATGCGACCACCTGTAGTTCTTCGGAGCCGACCCAATGAACCTCGAATACGGCGCCGGCCTCGCCATCGCATTGGCCCTGGCCACCTACCTCGTCTTTGCCCTCCTCCGGCCCGAGAAGTTCTAAAGGAACGACCATGACAGTGCTTGGCTGGCTACAAATCTTTCTCTTCTTCGGCGTGATCGTCGCCATCACCAGGCCCTTGGGCGCCTACATGTGGCGAGCCTTCGAAGGCGAGCGGCAGCCGCTCCCGCGCGTCTTCGGGCCGGTCGAGCGCGGGCTGCTCAAGCTCTCCGGCGTCGACCCGGCCAAGGAGCAGACGTGGCAGGAATACAGTCTGGCCCTGCTCCTCTTCAGCGCATTCAGCCTGGTCGTCACGTATCTGATCGAGCGCCTGCAGCATCTGCTGCCCTTCAATCCGCAGCATTTCCCTGCGGTCGAGAGCGCCCTCGCCTTCAACACCGCCGCGAGCTTCACCACCAATACCAATTGGCAGTCGTACACCGGCGAAGCCACCATGAGCTATCTCACGCAGATGGCCGGGCTCGCTTGGCACAACTTCACCTCCGCGGCGGCGGGCATCGCCATCGCCCTGGCCATCTCCCGCGGGCTCACCCGAAGGCATGGGCCCGAGGGCGCCAAGACCCTCGGCAGCTTCTGGGTCGACCTGGTCCGCTCGACCGTCTACGTGCTCCTGCCGGTCAGCTTCGTCGTCGCTTTGGTCCTCGTCTCCCAGGGCGTCATCCAGACGTTCGCGCCCTACCAGGAGGTCACCACGCTGGAGGGCGTCAAGCAGGTCATCGCCCTGGGGCCCATCGCCTCGCAAGAGGCCATCAAGATGTTCGGGACCAACGGCGGCGGCTTCATGAACGCCAACAGCGCCCACCCGTTCGAAAACCCGACCCCGCTCGTCAATTTCCTCCAATTGCTCCTCATCTTCGCCATCCCCGCGAGCCTCACCTACACCTACGGCCGAATGGCCGGCAACCAGCGCCAAGGCTGGGTGCTCTTCGGCGCCATGGCCATTCTCTTCTTCGCCGGCGTGACCACCGTCTATTGGGCCGAGGCGCACGACAACCCCGCGCTCCAAGGCCTTTCATTGAAACAATCGGGGAACATGGAAGGAAAGGAAGTGCGCTTCGGCATCCCCGCCTCGGCCCTCTTCGCCACGGTCACCACCGACGCTTCTTGCGGGGCCGTCAACTCCATGCACGACAGCTTCACTCCGCTCGGCGGCCTGGTGCCGCTGGTCAACATCCAGCTCGGCGAGGTCATCTTCGGCGGCGTGGGCGCTGGGCTCTACGGGATGCTCGTCTTCGTGCTCCTGTCGGTCTTCATCGCCGGCCTCATGGTCGGCCGCACGCCCGAATACCTGGGCAAGAAGATCGAATCCCGGGAGATCAAGCTCGCCATGCTCTATATATTGGTCTTTCCCTTGATCATCCTCGGGCTCTCCGGTTGGGCCGCGGTCGCGCCCTCCGGCGTCTCCTCGCTCGCCAACGCCGGCCCCCACGGCCTCAGCGAGATCCTCTACGCCTTCAGCAGCGGCGCCGGAAACAACGGCTCCGCCTTCGCGGGCCTCAACGCCAATACGCCGTTCTGGAACATCGCCCTGGGCCTCACCATGCTCGTCGGGCGCTTCTGGATGATCGTCCCGGTCCTCGCCATCGCCGGCTCCATGGTGGGCAAGAAGGTCGTCCCGGCGAGCCTGGGAACGTTCCCCACCGACGGAATTCACTTCGGCGTGCTCCTGGTGGCAGTCGTCCTCATCGTCGGCGCGCTGACATTCTTCCCGGCGCTGAGCTTGGGCCCGGTGGTGGAGCACTTCATCGCCGGCTCCGGAAAGGTCTATTAGCCATGGCAAACCCAACTCTGAATGCCGAGCCGATGCCGCGGGGCGAAAACCCCTCGGAGACGCCCGCCGCCGCCGCCGCGCCCAAGCGCGACCATCATCGCCGCCGCTCGCTCTTCGACGGCGAGATCCTCAAGCGCGCGACGAAGGACAGCTTCGCCAAGCTGCACCCGAGGAGCCAGATCAAGAACCCGGTGATGTTCGTGGTCCTCGTCGGCAGCGTCCTCACCACGCTCGTCACCGTGCGCGACGCCCTCTCGCACCCCGCGGGCGCGGCGCCGCTCTGGTTCACCGCCCTGGTGAGCGCGTGGCTCTGGTTCACGGTCCTGTTCGCCAACTTCGCCGAGGCGGTGGCCGAGGGCCGCGGCAAGGCCCAGGCCGCGACCCTGCGCCGCATGCGCCGCGAGACGACCGCCAAAAAGCTCGTCGGAGGCAAGGAGGAGGACGTGCTCGCCTCCTCGCTGCGCAAGGGCGACGTGGTGGTGGTGGTCGCGGGCGAGCTCATCCCCGGCGACGGCGAGGTCATCGAGGGCGTGGCCTCGGTCGACGAGTCGGCCATCACCGGCGAGTCGGCGCCGGTCATCCGCGAGAGCGGCGGCGACCGCTCCTCGGTCACCGGCGGCACCAAGGTGCTCTCCGACCGCATCGTGGTGCGCATCGGCGCCGACCCCGGCCAGACCTTCCTCGACCGGATGATCTCCCTCGTCGAAGGCGCCGCCCGCCAGAAGACGCCCAACGAGATAGCCCTGCACATCCTGCTCGTGGGGCTGACGCTCGTCTTCCTCTTCGCCTGCGTCACCCTGGTGCCGCTCGCCGCCTACTCCGGCATCCACCTCTCGTCCACGGTCATCGTGGCGCTGCTCGTCTGCCTCATCCCCACCACCATCGGCGGGCTCCTCTCGGCCATCGGCATCGCGGGCATGGACCGGCTGCTGCAAAAGAACGTGCTCGCCATGAGCGGCCGAGCCATCGAGGCGGCGGGCGACGTGGACACGCTGCTCCTGGACAAGACCGGCACCATCACCCTGGGCAACCGCATGGCCGAGGAGCTGTTGCCGGTGAGCGGCGTGCCGGTGGCCGAGCTCGCCGACGCCTCTCAGCTCGCGAGCCTCGCCGACGAGACGCCCGAGGGCCGCTCCATCGTGGTCCTGGTGAAGGAGCGCTTTCACCTGCGCGGCCGAAACATCGCCGAGCTCAAGGCGCACTTCGTCCCGTTCACCGCCCAGACGCGCATGAGCGGCTGCGACCTGGACGGCCGCGTGATCCGCAAGGGCGCGGTCGAGGCGGTCGTGAGCCACGTGCGCGCGCTGGGCGGGGCCGTGCCCGACGAGGTCAAGGCCATCGCCGACAAGATCGGCGCGCAGGGCGGCACGCCCCTCGCGGTCTCCGACGGCTCGCGCATCCTGGGCATCATCCACCTCAAGGACGTGGTCAAGGCGGGCATCAAGGAGCGGTTCGACCGCTTCCGGGCCATGGGCATCCGCACGGTGATGATCACCGGGGACAACCCGCGCACCGCCGAGGCCATCGCCAAGGAGTCGGGCGTGGACGGCTTCCTCGCCGAGGCCACGCCCGAGGCCAAGATGCGCCTCATCAAGGAGGAGCAGGCCAAGGGCAAGCTCGTGGCCATGACCGGCGACGGCACGAACGACGCGCCCGCGCTCGCCCAGGCGGACGTCGGCGTGGCCATGAACACCGGCACGCAGGCCGCCAAGGAGGCCGGCAACATGGTCGACCTGGACTCGAACCCGACCAAGCTCCTCGAGGTGGTGGAAGTGGGCAAGCAGCTGCTCATGACCCGCGGCACGCTGACGACGTTCTCCATCGCCAACGACGTGGCCAAGTACTTCGCCATCCTGCCGGCCATCTTCATGGGCGTCTTCCCGGAGATCGCCCCGCTCAACGTCATGCACCTCGCGTCTCCGCAGAGCGCCATTCTCTCGGCGGTGGTCTTCAACGCCATCATCATCATCCTGCTCATCCCGCTCGCCCTACGCGGCGTGAAATACCGGCCCATCGGCGCGGCGGCGCTTTTGACGCGCTCGCTGCTCGTCTACGGAGTAGGCGGCGTCCTCGCGCCATTCGCGGGGATCAAGCTCATCGACTGGGGCCTCGCCGCGGTCGGGCTGACCTAGAGACGGATCCAGACGCAGTCACGAAGAGGTCCTCTCGCCCTTCGAAAAACCACTCCATTCTCTCCCCCTCCCCGCAAGCGGGGAGGGGGTCAGGGGGGTGAGGAGAATTCCATGTTCAAGCAAGCGCAAATCGCCCTCCGCCTCACGCTGGTGACCCTGGTCGTCACCGGGCTCCTGTACCCGTTCGCGGTCACCGCCGTCGCGCAGGTTCTCTTCCACGACCGCGCCAACGGAAGCCTGGTGATGGACCAAGGCAAGCCCGTCGGCTCGGAGCTGATCGCGCAGGGCTTCAAGAATCCGGGCTATTTCCAGCCGCGGCCCTCGGCGGCCGGCGACAACGGCTACGACGCGGCCAACTCCTCGGGCTCGAACCTGGGCCCCACCTCGAAGAAGCTGCGCGACCGCGCCGCCGCCGACCTCGCGCGCCTTGACCAGGAGAACCCCGACGCGCCGCGCCCCGTCCCCGCGGAGCTCGTCACCGCCTCCGCCAGCGGCCTCGACCCGCACCTGTCTCCCGAGGCCGCGCGCTGGCAGATCGCGCGGATCGCCAAGGCGCGGGGCGCGCCGCAGGAGAGAATACGCACCCTCGTCGACGCGGCGGTCGAGGGCCGAGACCTCGGCCTCTTCGGCGAGCCTCGGGTCAACGTCCTGCGCCTCAACCAGACCCTCGACCTCTACTTCGGGCGGCCCATGGCGCCCGCCGCGCCCGCGGCGCACGACGAGCACGCGGCGGCCCAGTAGCCAAGAGGGCCAGTTGCTCTCCAGCCGGCGCGCGAAGTGAAGTGCGCGCCGGGCCAATTCGGGCCCATTATCGTGAGCTCGCCTGAGCGCTTCGCCGCCGCCTTCTACGCTCGAGCCGACATGAACCCAAGCGAACGCCGCCGTCCGGAAGACTTCCTCGAGCTGGTCGAGCGCTCGAAGCGCGGACGGCTCAAGGTCTACCTGGGCTTCGCCGCGGGCGTAGGCAAGACCTACCGCATGCTCCAGGAGGGCCACGACCTGAAGAAGCGCGGCGTGGACATCGTCATCGGCTTCGTGGAGACGCACGGCCGCGCCGAGACGGCGGTGCTCACCGACGGCCTCGAGGCCGTCCCCCGTCAAAAGATGGAGTACCGCGGCGTCACCCTCGAAGAGATGGACCTGAGCGCCGTGCTCGCCCGGCGGCCCCAGATGGCCATGGTCGACGAGGTCGCGCACACCAACGTCCCCGGCTCGCGCCATAGGCGCCGCTACGAGGACGTGCTCGACCTGGTGGACGCCGGCATCAACGTCATCTGCGCCTTCAACGTCCAGCACCTGGAGTCCTTGAACACCCTCATCGAGCGCGCGACCGGCGTGGTGGTCCGCGAGACGGTGCCCGACACCTTCCTCAAGCAGGCCGATCAGGTGGTCACCCTGGACCTCACCATCGAGGACCTGCTCGACCGGCTCAAGGCCGGCAAGATCTACCAGGCAGACAAGGTCCCCTGGGCGCTGGAGCACTTCTTCCAGGAGGCGAACCTCACCAGCCTGCGCGAGCTCGTGCTGCGCGAGGTGGCCGAGAGCGTGGAGCGGGCCGCGGCGGCACCCGCGCTGTCGCACAAGAAGGACGGCCGCACCGACGTCTCTGGGCGGGTCATGGTCTGCATGTCCTCATTCTCACCGCGCGCGGCGGGGCTCTTGCGCCGGGGCTCGCGCACCGCGGGCCGCCTCAACACCGACTGGTACGTCGTCTACGTCGAGACGCCCTCCGAGGCGCCCAACCTCATCGACGCCACGGCGCAGCGCTACCTCCTCGAGAACATCCAGACGGCGCGCGACCTGGGCGCCGAGGTCGTGCGCCTCAAGAGCAAGGACCCGGCCGCTGCCGTGCTGGACTTCGCCCGCACCCACAACGTGCGAATCATCATCGTCGGCCGGTCGCTCAAGCCGACCTGGAAGCGCCTCTTCCGCAAGGACATCGTCCGGCAGATCGTCGACGAGGCGGCGGGGCTGGACGTGTACATCATCTCGGCCGAGGAGACCGCCGCCCGAGAGCCGGCGGGCGCGCCATGACCCTGCGGACCAAGATGCTGCTCTCGCAGCTCCCGGCCGCGCTCGCGCTCGTCCTCGTCGGATTCCTCGCGGTCAGCATCACCAATACCCTGGGTGAAGGCGCGCAGCTGATCCTCGCCGACAACTACCGCAGCGTCCTGGCGGCCGAGCGGATGAAGGACGCCCTCGAGCGGCTCAACAACTCCGCCCTCTTCGAGATCGCCGGCGACTCCGCCCAGGCCCAAGCGCTCATCCCGAAGAACCGCGCCCTCTTCGAGGCCGAGCTCAACGTGGAGGCGAACAACATCACCGAGGCGGGCGAGACGGAGGCGGTCGCGCGCCTCAAGGGGGCCTGGGCGCGCTACAGCACGCTGCACGAGCGGCTCCTCGCGCGAAAGGAACCTACGGACTTGTCGAGCTACCTCGCCGAGGTGGAGCCCGCGTTCCAGGCCGTGAAGCGCTCCACCGACGAGATCCTCAACATCAACCAGGACGCCATGCTCCTCAAGAGCGAGCGCGCCCGCCAGCTCGCCCGGAAGATGAGGCAGTGGACGACCCTCGCCGCGATGGCGGCCCTGGTGGCGGCGATGGCGGCCTCGGTCTCGCTCACCAATCGCCTCTTGCGCCCGCTCGGCGCCCTGCGTCAGGCGGTGCAGCAGGTCGGGACCCACGACTTCACCGTGCGCGCTGCCGCCCAGGGCAGCGACGAGATCGCGGACCTCGGCCGGGCCTTCAACGAGATGAGCGAGCGGTTGGAGCAGTATCGCCGCAGCTCTCTGGGGGAGCTTCTGCAGGCGCAGCAGTCCTCCCAGGCCGCCATCGACAGCATCCCCGACCCGGTCGTGGTCTTCGACATCGACGGGACCGTCCTGACCTTCAATCAGGCGGCGGGCTCTTTGGGCATCCGCCTGGAGGCCGGCGTGACGGCGCTCGCCTCGGTGGAGGTCAGCCTGCGCGCGGGTATCGAGAAGGTCCGAGACCACGTGCTCTCCGGGCGCGGGGCCTTCGCGCCTCGCGGCTTCGAGGACGCCCTGCGCGTGCCCGGCCCCCAGGAGGACCGCTACCTGCTGCCGCGCGCGAGCCCGGTCTACGCCGAGTCGCGGGGCATCGCCGGCGCCACCGTGGTGCTCCAGGACGTCACGCGGCTGCGGCGCTTCGACGAGCTGAAGAACGACCTCGTGGCCACCGTGGCCCACGAGTTCCGCACTCCGCTCACCTCGCTGCGCATGGCCATTCACCTCTGCGTCGAGGAGGCCGCCGGCCCGCTCACCGAGAAGCAGGCGGACCTGCTCTACGCCGCGCGCCAGGACTGCGAGCGTCTGCAGACGGTCGTGGACGACCTGCTCGACCTGGCCCGGCTGCAGTCGGGGAAGGTGGAGATGCACTTTGGCCCGGCGGACGCCGAGGGCCTGGTCCGCGAGGCCGTGGAGAGTTACCGCGGCCCCATCCGCGACAAGCACCTGGAAATGGACGCGCAGGTCACTCCGTCGCTGCCGTCGGTCATGGTGGACTCCGAGCGGGTCCGCGCCGTCTTCTCCAACCTGCTGGCCAACGGCCTGCGCCACACGCCTGAGGGCGGGCGCATCACCGTCGCCGCGGCTCCGCTGGACGGCGCGGTCCGCTTCTCGGTCGCCGACACGGGCGAGGGCGTGCCGCCGGAATACCAAGAGAGAATCTTCGAGCGATTCTTCCGAGTCCCCGGGCGAAAGGGCGGCGCCGCCGGGATGGGGCTCGCCATCTCCAAGGAAATCGTCGAAGCCCACGGCGGGCGCATCGGCGTCGAGAGCACTCCCGGCGGCGGCGCCACGTTCTGGTTCACGCTGCCGACGTCGGCCTCGGCGAAGGCGGGCTGAAGGCGGGCACGTCTCGGCGGTGAGCGCTCGCTCACCGCGCCCGGTGCCCGCCCCAGCAAGCTTTCAGGGCTTGATAATCCAAGGCCTCGGCTCAACGGTCCACGTCGCCTCGCCGCTCTGGCCAAGAACTTTCGCCGGCGAGCGCGGACTGCACTTGAATGACGCGCTATAGGCGTCCAACGCTCCGACTCGGGCGTCGATCTTATCCTGACAATCGGAAATTGGCCTAGGCGAGAATGCCAGCGTCAAGGAAAGGATGGGTTGCGTTCTTCCCGAGCGTCTGAACCGCGCTTGGCGTTGAGGGTACACCAGTCTCGACGCGCGACAGAAGCCGACTGCGAGCGACAAAGGGGAAAGAGCTGGGCAAGCCGATGCTCCCCTGGGGCGAGGGCACCGCGCTGCGCCACAGCCTCGAGCGGGCCCGCGGCGAGCTCTTTGCCTGAGCGCCCGAAGGCCCGCGCCCGACTACTCGCCGGTGCCGCCCTCGTACCGGCGCCGCTTGCGCCACAGGGTCGACGAGTCGATGCCGAGGACCCGCGCGGCCTCCTCGAGCGTCGGCGCGCGGTCGATCACGCGCTGGATGTGCTCGCGCTCCAGGTCGTCCAGCGTGGTGTCGCCGCCGATGCACGGCCCGACCGCGACGGCGGAGACCTGGCCGGGGACGACCTCCGGGCCCAGCACCCGCGCCGGCGAGAGGATCACCGCCCGCTCCATGGCGTTGCGCAGCTCGCGCACGTTGCCCGGCCAACGGTAGGCGAGCAGCGCGCCCTCGGCGGCGCGGGAGACCTCCGGCGGCGGGCGGTTGGCGGCGCGCGCGAAGAAGGCGAGGAAGCCCCGCGTGAGCCGCAGGATGTCCTCCGGACGCTCGCGCAGCGGCGGGACGGTCAGCTCAAGGACGTTGAGGCGGAAGAGCAGATCCTCGCGAAAGCGCCCGGCCTTCACGTCGGCGGCGAGGTCGCGGTTGGTGGCGGCGATGATGCGCACGTCGGCGCGCCGGGTGAGGGTCTCGCCCACGCGCTCGAACTGGCGCTCCTGGATGAAGCGCAGGAGCTTGGCCTGCAGCCCCGGGCTGATCTCGCCGATCTCGTCCAGGAACAGCGTGCCGGTCTCAGCCGCCTCGACGCGGCCCGGCTGGTCGCGCACGGCCCCGGTGAAGGCGCCGCGGACATGCCCGAAGAGCTCGCTCGCCAGGAGCTCCTCCGACAGCGTAGGGCAGTTGACCGTCACGAAGGGCGCGCCGCGCCGCGGGCTCTGCGCGTGCGCGAGCCGGGCGAGCACGCCCTTGCCCGTGCCGCTCTCGCCGCGAAGGAGGAGCGGCGTCTGCGCCGCCGCCGCGCGCGCGAGGGTCTCGAGGAGGCCCTTCATGCTCGGCGATGCCGCCTGGAGGTCGACCTCCGGCACCTCCTTGGCCACCCGCTCTTCCAGCTCGCCCACCCGCCGGCTCATCGAGCGCCGGGTCTGGAGCTGCTCGACCAGGTGGCGGAATCTGGAGCGGGGTGAACGGCTTGGGCAGGTAATCGAGCGCGCCGCGCTTGAGCGCCTCGACGGCGGTGTCCACAGTGGCGTATGCGGTGATCATCACCACCGCGAGCTCCGAGCGCAGCGCCAGCATCCGCGGCAGCAGCTCCAGGCCACTGGCGCTGCCGAGCCTCAGGTCCAAGAAGGCGATATCGAACGAGCTCCGCTCCAGCTCCGAGAGCGCGGCCTCCTCCGTGGCGGCCGCCCGGACCTGACACCCCATCGACTCCAGGCAGACCGTGAGCGTGGTCCGGATGTTCTTCTCATCGTCGACCACGAGCACTCGAAGCGCGGCTCCGAGCTCGGGCGATCGTTGGCTCCCAGGGCTGGCATTCATGATGACTCTCCTCGAAGCCGAGATTGCACGAGGCGGGCCGGGTCGCGTCCTCCAATATCAGCGGCGTCGCGGCGCTGGGCGAGCCTTGCATTTTGCCATGAGCGAGCAACAGACTCGTGCAGGCCGCAAGGCGCCGGGCGACGGCCGTCGAGTCGCAGAGCGGGCTCGAGGAGGACGTGGCGAGGCGACGAGGGTCGGTCGCCCGCCAGCTCCGTCAGGGGTTCGAAGGCGCCTGGGCCTCGGCGCCCGGGCTCGCCCCCAGGGCCTTGATGACGTCCGCCTCCAGCTTCTCGGGCGACGTGGTCGGAGCGTAGCGGTCGACGACCCGGCCCTGGCGGTCGACCAGGAACTTGGTGAAGTTCCACTTGATGCCCTTGCCCAGCACGCCGGGCGCGGCATCCTTGAGGAACTTGAAGACCGGGTGCGCCCCGTCGCCGTTCACCTCGATCTTCTTGAAGAGCGGAAACGTCACCCCGAAGTTGAGCTGGCAGAAGCTCGCGATCTCCGCGTCGCTGCCGGGCTCCTGGTGCCCGAACTGGTCGCACGGGAACCCGAGCACCTCCAGGCCCTGGGCGCGGTGGCGCTCATAGAGCGCTTGGAGGCCCTTGTATTGCGGAGTGAACCCGCATTGGCTCGCGGTGTTGACCACGAGGAGCACCTTCCCTCGAAAGTCGGCGAGCCGACGCTCGCTCCCGTCGTTGAGCGTCGCGCTGAAATCGAAGAAATCCTGCGCCATCGATGCCTCCTCACAAGCGCCCGAACGCGCGCTGAGCTCTGACGCCCGTGTATGGCCTGGAACTAACGCCCCGCGTCTGCGCGCGCCACGCCTGCGAGCGCCGGGCGGGCGGTCGCTCCTTTGCGCCCATCCAGGCCAATCCGCATCGGGGTGGTCAAGAGGCGGGAGCAGTCGTCGATGCGCCGAGCCAGAATGCGGCCGGCTCCCGCAGTCAGTCGAGCGCTCATGGGTCAAGCGCACCGGAACGCCGACCGCTTCCTCCGCGTTCCTGCGCCTCGTCACCGCCTCCTATCGGCGCCGGCGTTTCATCTCCGCACCAGCCCCCCGGACCGTCGACAGGTGCAGCCGAGCCAAGGCGAACGCCTCAGCGTGCCGGCCCGCGCTCCGAGGCAGCACACTCGACAAGCGTGAAGGGCCGAGGGCTCCCAGCAGAACCACCCGTGCCCCGTGCCCCGTGCCCCGTGCCCCGTGGCCGCCGTCCCCGTCCCCCTACCCGTCCCCGCGAACGAACCCGACCCCGAACCCGAACCCGGCTTCCCCTCCCTCGCTCCCGAGCGCCCAATCTTCACAACCGTCCCTGCCCCCCGGAAGCCTTCTGAAGCGCTCCGGCCTCCTGCCCTCGATCTCCGGCCTCAACCTCGCTGGGGCCGTCACAACCGCCTCCGGGCGCATCGTCGTCGCGCCACAGCCCCCAGGAGTGCCGCGGCCGCCAGCGCGGCCGGCAGCTCCGCGCCCGCTCCCGCGCTGCACCCGCAGCCCCCCACCATGGCCACCCCCGCGCAGACTCCTGCCTTGCAGAGCCCCGACGCGCACTGGCTGCTCACTGTGCACGAACTGTCCTCCGGCCGCGGCGGCCGGCAGACGCCCTGGAGACAGAAGGCACCGCCGGTGCAGTCGGCGTCGCTCGCGCACGCCCCGAGGCAGTCTGCGCTCGAGAGGAGCGTGTAGGCCGCCGTCGACTGCGCCGCGTCGCAGACCCGGCAGTCGCTCGTGGGGTCTGCAGCGCCCTGAGCGACGCAGGCCCCGCCGATGAGGCAGCCTTCCGCCACGGTGTGCCGGCACTGGCCGCTCCCGTCGCAGGCGTCCGAGGTGCACGCGAGGCCGTCCGACGCACACGCGATGCCGCTCGCCCGCGGGCTCCACGCCTGGGCGCTCACCGACGCGTCGCACACCGCGCACGGGTTCTCCGGGTTCGCGGCCCCGCCGCCATAGACGACGCCGCCGATGGTGCACGGGCTCGCGTACGGGTGCGTGCAGGCGCCCGCGCCGTCGCAGACGTCCAGCGTGTTCGCCGCGCCGTCGTCCGCGCAGGCGGCCCCCTTGGGCTTGGGGCTGAAGCCGGTCGCCTGAAGCGACGGGTTGCACTCAGAGCACTCGCTCGCCGGGTCCGTCGCCCCTTTGCCGAGGCAGGCGCCGTCGATGAGGCAGCCCTCGAAGACCGAATGCTGGCACGCTCCGCTCCCGTCGCAAGCGTCGAGGGTGCACGCGAGCCCGTCGGCGGCGCACGGGTAGCCCGAGACGCGGCTCGTCCACGCCGCGGCCGAGCTTGCTGGGTCGCACGCCTGGCACGCGTTGTCGGGGTTCGCGCTCCCGGCCTGGACCACGACTCCGCCGATGGTGCACGCGCCCTTCGGCGAATGCGTGCACGCCGAGGCCCCATCGCAGACGTCGAGCGTCGCGGGGTCGCCGTCGTCGGCGCAGGCCTCGCCCTTCGCCCGCGGGCTGTAGGCGCCGGTCGAGACCGCCGGGTCGCAGGCGCGGCAATCGTTCGACGGGTCCAGGTCGCCCGCGCTCTCGCACGCGCCCGCGATAAGGCAGCCCGCGAACAGCGCGTGCTGGCAGGCCCCGGCGCCATCGCAGGCGTCGCGGGTGCAGGCGAGGCCGTCGTCCGCGCACGGAAAGCCCTGGACGCGGTTCGACCAGCCGCTCGTCGAGCTCGCCGGGTCGCAGGCCTGGCAGGCGTCGTCGGGGTTTGCCGCGCCCGCGGCGACGGCCTGCCCGCCGATGGTGCACTGCCCCTGCGGCCCGTGCGTGCAGGCGCCGAGGCCGTCGCAGACGTCGAGCGTCGCCGGGTTGCCGTCGTCGGCGCAGCCTTCGCCCTTCGCCCTCGGCGAGTATCGGCTCGAGACGATCGCCGGGTTGCAGGCCCGGCAGTCGTCGGACGGGTCGAGCGCCGCCGAGGCGACGCACTGGCCGCCGATGAGGCACCCACCCGTGAGCTCGTGGCTGCAGGTCCCCGCGCCGTCGCAGGCGTCGCGGGTGCAGTCGAGCCCGTCGGAGGTGCACGCGTATCCCGCGGGCCGGACGGTCCATTGGAAGGCGCCGGCCGCGGGGTCGCAGACCTGGCACGGGTTGTCCGGGTTCGCGGCCCCGCTCGCGTACGACGCCCCGCCGATGGAGCAGTGGTTCTTGGCCGGGTGGACGCAGGCGCCCGCGCCGTCGCAGTAGTCGTCGGTGTTGGCGGAGCCGTCGTCGGCGCAGGGGTAACCCAACGGGCGGCTCGACCAGGCCGACGGCGAGGTGGCTGCCAAACAGACTTGGCAGTCGTTCGCAGGGTTCGCCGCGCCATCCGCGACGATGGCTGCCAGAACTTGGCAGGAGGGATTCACCGCCTGCGCGAGCGGCCCCGAGGCGCTGGAGCGCAGGTGGGCGTCGCCCGCGTACTGGGCGGTGAACGCGTGCGAGCCGGCCGCGAGCGCGCCGGTGGTGAACTGCGCCTTTCCGGCGGTGAGCGCCGCCGTGCCCAGGGAGATGGCTCCGTCGAAGAACTCGACCGCGCCGGTCGGGTCGGCCACCCCCGGCTTCACCGCCGACACCGCCGCGGTCAGCGCCACGGACTCGCCCGCCAAGCAGGGGTTGCGGCTCGACGCGAGGGAAGTGGCGCTGGCGGCTTTGTCGACCTCGGCCGAGGCGGCGGCCGAGCCGCTTTCGTGGTTCGCGTCACCCTCGTAGGTCGCGCTGAGCGCGTGGACCCCGACCTCCAACGTCGAGACCGCGAGCGACGCGCTCCCGTTGGCCAGGGCCGAGGTGCCCAGCGCCGCGCTCCCGTCGAAGAAAGTGACCGCGCCGGTTTCGCTCGAACCGACTGCCGCGGTCAGGACCACGGTCTGCCCGTACACGGACGGGCTCGGCGACGCCGCGAGGGTCGCGCCGGCCGGCGCCTTGCTCACCGCCTGGGTCAAGGGGGCGCTGGCGGACGGAGCGAAGTGGGGGTCGCCGCGGTAGCTCGCGCTGATGACGTGGTCGCCGGCGGCCAGCGCCGCGGTGGTGAAGGAGGCCGCGCCCGAGGCGACGGCGGCCGTGCCCAGCAGCGCCGCGCCGTCGAAGAAGTCGACCGCCCCGGTAGCGCCCGTCGGCGCGACCGACGCGGTGAGCTGGACCGCCTGGCCCCAGACCGACGGGCTCGCCGACGTGGAGAGCTGAACCGCGGTCGCCGCTCGGCCGATCCGGAAGTCCAAAGCGTCGCTCGTCGAGCCCTCGAAGGCCACGTCCCCCGAGTACACCGCCGTCAGCGCGTGGGAGCCCACCTCCAGCGACGAGACGGTCAGCGCGGCCTGGCCGCCCACGAGCGCGGCGGACCCCAGGGAGGTTTTGCCGTCGAAGAGCTCCACCCGGCCGGTGGGCGTTCCGCCCCCCGGGGCGGCAGCCGACGCGGCCGCCGTGAGGACCGCGGCCTGCCCATAGCTGGCCGGATTGACCGAGGGGGTCAACGCCATGACGGTAGAGTCCTTCTCCACCGTCTGTGAAACTGTCGCGGTCGCGCCGCTCACCGCGCCGTCGCCCGAGTAGACGGCTTCCACCGAATGGTCCCCGACCGCGAGCGAGGCCGCCACCGGGCTCGTCGCCGCGCTCGAGGCCACCGCCGCCGGGCCGCCCAGGTCGGCGCCATCGACCCGGAACTGCACCGTCCCGGTCGCCGAGCTCGGCGTCAGCTCCACCGTGAAGCTCACCGGCTGGCCACTCACCGACGGGTTGACCGACGAGATGAGCGCGGCGCTGGCGCGGCCCACCACGTCCAGCTCCTTCACCGCAGAGAGCACCGGCGTCGGGTCGTCCGGCATGCCGCCGTACTCGACCACGTAACCGTGAACGGTGAGGTTGTCGTACGGGTAATCGTTCCAGGTGCCGTCGGTGAAGAACTCGCCGAAAGCCTCCGTCCCGGGCGCCGCGCAGCCGGGGTTCAAGGAGAAGTCATTGGGTTCGCCGCTCCGCCAGTTGGCGTAGCGCCCGGCCACGGCCGCCCCGCCGGACCCCGGGCACCTCGCCACCTGGCTGAAGAAAGGGGTGCCGGCCTCGGGCCCGGTCACCCAATACCAGGTCCGCGGCACGCCATAGTCGCCCGCGAGGTTCGAGGGGCTCGAAGGCGTCTGCGTGGCCATGGCGCCCAGCCACGCCTCCTCGCTCAGAAAACCGCGGATGAAATCGTTCTCCTCGGCGCTGGTCACCGTCGCCAGGTATCCGCGGAGCCCGAAATACGAGCGAGCGGACGCCGCGGCCATGGCGGTTCCCCAGTCGGTACCGTGCGCGACGACGTACTCGTAGTAATGCCCCGTCGCCGGAGAATAGAGGTTCGACACCAGGGAGAACCGGATGCTCCGCGCGCCCACCGCGGGCGAGGCGCCGGCGCCGTTGGTGTACGTCACGGAGCGCAGGACGGCCGCGTAGGTCGCCGGGCTGGCGGTGCCGGCGAGCGTCAAGACCCCGGAGGTGGCGCTGTAGCTTCCGGTGACGCCCCCCGAAGGCGTGAAGCCAAGGGCGTCTTGATTGGCGGCGAAGCCCGCGCCGATGGCCACTTGCGCGCCGTCGATCGGGTCGTCGCCGGTGAGGGTCAGAGCCGAATCGACGGGGACCGGCTCGCTCTGGGCCGCGAAGCGGGTGGCCCCCGGCGAGGTCGCAAGGACGGTGGCCGCGGCGGTGAGAGCGGTGAGTGCCTGCTCAGTCTTCTCCGGCGCCGGCGCGCCCTCGGCCTCGCGCTGACCGGATTCCCAGCACCCCGCCCCCGCCAAGGCGATGAAGGCGGCGGCGCGCAGCGATTTCATGGATTCTCCTACCGGCAGGGGTGTCTTGCGGGCTTCGCGCCGAATAGGAGAGCGCCCTCGAATCTTTCGAAAGGTGCGCCTCGGCATTTCTCACGGCGGGCTCGGATTGCGTCGACTATCGCACACTCGAGGTGTTTGCCTCAAGGCGCGCGCCGCGTCTTTCGCGAGCAGCGATCCCCATGAGCGCCGAAACCCCCGGCTTCGCGCTCGCAAGGAGGCGAAGTCGAGGGTTTCAGTGCGCCCGACGAGGTGAACCGTGCGAGAAATACCTCGAAGGTAGGACGGCGGTTTTCTTTCAATAACCTCCGTCCGCCGCGGCGCCGATAGAGCCCGTTCCGCCGGTGCCCGCGCCGGCACCCGCGCCATAGCCGCTCGTCGTCCCGCTCGACGAGCCCGTGCCGGGCGTCGTGCTGGAGCCGGTTCCCGCTCCGCCGTAGCTGCCGAGCCCACCCGCATCGGCCGCCATGCCTGCGCCGGACCCGCCGGCGCCGCCGGCGCCCGCGCCGAATCCGGCGTCCTGGGCCCAGGCCGCGAAGGCCAGAAGGCCGGCGAACAGGAGCGCTCCGAGTCGTCCCATCATGTTTCCTCCTCCGGGGCCGCGCTCGGCCCCACCTGCCGTGTGGCGCTTCTCCGTGGTGCCGCGGCGCGATGCAGCCCAATGCGCGGGCGCGGCGCGAGGCGCGAGGCGAGACGATTTCTCGCGTTGGAAAGGTTCCCGCGCCGCGGCAGAAGGTGGAGGCCACCTCCCGGCGGCGCGAGACCCCAGCCGGAGGGACCCCATCGCGCAGGCCCCCACACGAGGGGCTCGCGGTCAGCGCGGCGCTTCGAAGCAGCAGGCAGGAAAGGCCGAGCGCTCTACACGGGCACTACGCGGGCCCCGAGTCCCACCACTTGGACAGGTTCTGGCCGGCGGCCCGGGGGTGATCGGTATAGTGCGAGACGTCGTTGAAGAGCATCAGCCGCGCGCGCACCGGGTCCTTGAAGTCGACCACGTTGAGGCACGCCGGCGACTGGTCGAGCCGGTCGCGGTAGCCGCGCGGCTCGACGCCGAGCAGGCTCGAGAGGATCAGCCGAAGGGTGGCCTTGTGCGAGACGACGAGGGTGGTCTTGCCCTCGCCGGCGGCGACGATGCGCTTCACCGCCGGGAGCGCGCGCGCCAGGACCTCGAGGCCGCTCTCGCCGCCGACGGGCGCGGTGAGGAACGGGTCGGCGTCCCAGGAGGCGTACTCGTCGCCGAAGCGCTCCTCCACCTCTTTGCGCGTGAGCCCCTCCCAGCGGCCGTGGGAGATCTCGCGAAGGCCGTCTTCGAGCACGGGCGCCAATCCGTGGGGCTTGGCGAGGATCTCCGCGGTCTCCACCGTTCGGTGGAGCGGGCTGCAGTAGACCGCCGCGATGGGGTCGCTCTGGAGGCGCCGCGCGAGCTGCGCCGCCTGGAACCGCCCCTCGTCCGAGAGGTCGACGCGGGCCTTGCCGGAGAAGCGGTTCTCCGCGGTGAGCGGCGTGGCTCCATGGCGAACGAAGTAGATGCGTGTGGTCATCCCGAGCCCTTCCGTGCGCAGGCCCCGCTGGGGGAGACGGCTCATAGCACGCCGAAGCGCAGGAGGACACGGCGGTGCGCTCGAAGACGAGATGGCGCTCGTCGACGCCGTCGCCGAGGCCGGGCCCGGCGCCTGCGTCGAAGGCGGGTTCGACGGCATCGCTGAGCCCTGAGCTCGCGACGCGAACGGAAGTGTCGGCGTCGAACGGATTCCCCCCGTCGCCCGGGGCCGCTAAGAGCCCTGGGCGTGCAGGACCTGCGCACTCAGGGTCCAGGCCCGGCGCGCCCGTATCCTGAACTCGACACGAGCCTTCCCGGAGGCCTGCCGGGAGGCTGCCGACGCGCTCGACTTGGAGGAAGAAGGTGTGTTGCCCCGCTCCTCATGCAGAGAGCTCCTGAAGATGGCCAGACGCTCGCACCCAAGCCTGAGCACCGAGACCGAAGCCCTTCGCCTGGAGCTCCAGAAACAGCGCCAACAAAGCGCGAAGCTCCTCCAACGCCTCCGGCGCGCCGACGCGACTTTGAAAGCCGCGCGCCAAGGCCGGCCGCCCGACTCGCCCGCCCCTGACCGCCGCCGGCCGGCGCCGCGGAACAGCGAGCGGGGGTGCCGCGCGCTCCTCGACCAGGTGAGCCAGGGCGCGGGGCTCGTGCGCGCCGACGGGACCCTCGCGCTCTGCAACGCGCCTCTCGCCGCGCTCCTCGGGCTTTCTCCGGAGAGCGCCGAGGGCCGCTCTCTCCTCGAGCGGCTTCCGGGCGATGGGCGCGAGGTCCTGCGGCGCCTGCTCCCGCCCGAGAGCGACTCGGGCGGCCGCGGCGAGATCGCGCTCGGCGAGACCGGGGCGATCCGCGCGCTCTTCGCGCTCGAGCCCCTTCCCGACGGCGGCGGCCCCCCGCTCTTCCGCCTGGTAGTCACCGACCTCCGCGAGCAGCACCGGTGCGCGGCGCTCGAAGCCGCCGAGGCGAAGGCCCGCTTGCGCGAGCAGCTCCATCGCTCGCTGCTCCAGGGCCTCCAGGAGGGCCTCTGCCTCGCCGAGGTCTCGAGCCCCTCCGGCGAGCCGTTCGACTTGCGGTGCGCCGAGGTCAACTCCGCCTTCGAGCGCATGGCGGGAATGGCGCGCGAGGAGCTCGTGGGCCGCCGTGCGCGAGAGCTCGAGCCGGCGCTTCCCCTGGGCTCTCTGGAAGCCCTCGCCGAGGTCGCCTCGACGGGCGTCCCCGCGCGGCGCGCGGTCTGCTTCGAGAGCCTCGGCCGCGCCTTCGAGGTCTTCGCCTTCCGCCCGTGCGAAGGCCAGGTCGGACTCTTGTGCATCGAGATCACCGAGAGCGTGCGCACCGCGGACGCCCTTCGGGAGAGCGAGGACCGCTGCCGCGCCGCCGCCGACGAGCTGCGCGCGAACCGCCGTCGCCAGACCGAGTTCTTGAGCGTGCTCTCCCACGAGCTGCGCAACCCGCTCGCCCCCATCCGCAACAGCCTCCTCCTCCTCGACCACGCGCCGCCCGGGAGCGGCCAGGCCCGGCGCGCGCAGGCGACCCTCGACCGGCAGGTGAACCAGCTGGTCCGCCTGGTGGACGGCCTGCTCGACGCCGCGCGCCTCGCTCGGAACACCATCCGGCTTCAGCGCGCGCGCCTTTCGCTGGACGAGGTGGTGCGCCGCGCGGCCGAGGACCACCGCCCGCTGTTCGAGAGCGCCGGCGTCCGCCTGGAGATCGCCCGGGCCCCTGCGCCGGTCACGGTGGACGCGGACTGGGCGCGGGTCGCGCAAATCGTCGGGAACCTCCTGCAGAACGCCGCCAAGTTCACGCCCCGCGGCGGGAGCACGTCCATCAGCGTCGAGCGCGAGCCCGAAGAAAGGTGGGCCGTCATTCGCGTCAAGGACACGGGGGCCGGGATGTCCGCGGAGCTGGTCGAGCAGCTCTTCCAACCGTTCCTGCAGGCCGACCGCTCCCTGGACCGGACCTGCGGCGGCCTGGGCCTGGGGCTGGCGGTGGCCAAGGGGCTCGTCGAGCTGCACGGCGGCCAGGTCCACGCCTCCAGCGACGGCCCGGGCCTGGGCTCGGAGATCGTGGTCCGGTTCCCGCTCGAGGAGAGCGAGCCCGACGCCGCGAGGTCGCCCACCTCGCCCTGTGCGCAGGGGCGCAGCCAGCGGGTGCTCATCATCGAGGACAACGCCGACGCGGCCGACAGCCTCCGCGAGGTCTTGGAGCTGGACGCGCACGTGGTGGAGGTGGCCTACGACGGCCTGCAGGGCATCGCCAAGGCGCGGCAGTTCAAGCCCGAGGTCGTGCTCTGCGACATCGGGCTGCCGGGGATGGACGGCTACGAGGTGGCCCGGACCTTCCGGGCCGACGAGGCCCTGCGCGGCGCCTACCTGGTGGCGCTCTCCGGCTACGCGCTCCCCGAGGATGTGCGGCGCGCCACGGCCGCCGGCTTCCGGCAACACCTGGCCAAGCCGCCGAGCCTCGAGGAGCTGGAGGCGCTCCTGGGGAGCGTCGCGCGGGGGGCGGTCGCCCTGGAGCCCGCCGCGCCGGCGCCCTAGAAGAACGTCCCCGCGCGGGCGATGGCGCACCGGGCGGGCGTTTCGCAACTTGGGGAACCCATGGATGCGACGCTGAGCGCGCTCGCCCTCGCGGGCGTTGCCGCGGCCGGGGCCGCGCTCGCGCCCCAGAGCCTCTCGCTCGACGAGGCGCTGCGCGTCGCGCGCGCGCGCCAGCCGCAGCTCGCCGCCGCTCGCGCCGCCACCGAGGCAGGCCGCGCCCGCGCGGACGAGGCGCACTCGGGGCTCTTGCCCCAGGTCGGGGTGAACGCCGAGTACCAGCGGACGACCGCCAACTTCACCGCCCGGCCCGGCGTGGTCCCGCTTTCCACGCAGAGTCTCTCGACGGCTTCGAGCTCGCAGACCTTCGACTACTTCACCGGCAGCCTGCAGGTGAACCAGCTGGTCTGGGACTTCGGCCAGACTTGGGAGCGCTGGCGAGCGGCCCAGGCGAACGCGCGCGCGCTCTCGCAGAACGCGCGCGCGACCGCGCAGAGCGTGGCGCTGGGGGTGCGCACCGCCTTCTTCAATGCGCTGGCCGACCAGTCGCTCGTCGAGGTGGCCCGGGAGACGGCCGACAACCTCGAGCGGCACCTCGAGCAGACAAAGGCCTTCGTCCAGCAAGGCACGCGGGCGCAGATCGACCTCGCCACCGCGCTCACCAACCTGGCCAACGCCCGGGCGCAGCTCGTCACCGCCGAGGGAAACCTGCGCGCCGCCCTGGCGCAGCTCAAGCAGTCCATGGGCGTTGCCGCGGCGCCGCCGTACCGGCTGGTGGACCCGGGGCTCTCGCCGGTGCCGGGCGAGGGCGACGCGCTCGACGCGCTCGTCGCCCAGGCCGAGGCGGCGCGCCCGGAGGTCGCCTCGCTCGCGCTGCAGGTCGACGCGCAGCGCAGGACCGCCCGCGCGCTGCGCGGCGCCTACGGCCCGTCCTTGAGCGCCGGCCTCAACGCCACCGAGGCCGGCACCAACCTCACCGCGCTCACCTGGAACGCCGCCGCCACCGCGACCCTGAGCTGGTCCCCGTACCAGGGCGGCCTCACCAGCGCGCAGGTGCACGAGGCCGAGGCGACGCTCCAGCAGCTGGAGGCCCAGCTCGACCAGCAGCGGCTCCAGGTCCGCTCCGACGTCGAGCAGGCGCAGGTGGGAGTACAGACGGCCGCGGCGACCCTCGCCTCGCAGGGGGAGGCGGTCGTCAACGCGCGCGAGCAGCTTCGGCTCGCCGAGGGCCGGTTCGCCACCGGCGTCGGCAACAGCGTCGAGCTCAACGACGCCCAGGTGGCGCTGACCACCGCCGAGAGCCAGGAGGTGCAGGCGGCGGCGCGCCTCTCCACCGCGCGCGCGCAGCTCCTGCAGGCGCTGGGGCGGCCTTGAGGCACGCCGCCGCGAAAAGGAGCGTCAGGCCTGCTTGAAGGCCTGGAAGGCGAGCAGCGTCTCGGTCTCGCGCACCCCCGGGACCTTGTGCAACAGGTCCGGGACGAGGTTGCCCACGTCCTCGTAGCTGGGGGCGTAGAGCTTCACCAGCAAGTCGTAGGGGCCGGTGATCGAGTGGACCTCCGAGACGCCCTCGAGCTCGGCGATTCTGGTTGGCCACCTGGCTCATCTTGCCGAGGTCGCACTTGACGAGCACGAACGCCGCTTTCATCGCGAGCACCTCCACCATGGCCGGGGCGGCCGAGCGACGCTTGAAGTACCATGCCAGGGCTCCAGGCTCCAGGCTCCAGGAACTGCAGTCCCTGACGGGCAGCCCGGTCGTCTTCACGCCCTCATGGAGCTCCGACCACTGGGCGAATTGCGCCGGCGACGCGGACTGCACCGACACCGACCCGTGCACGACCGATCAGCTCGACACGGCGACCGGCCTGTGCTCGAACACCGCAGCGGCGGGCTGCTGCGCGGTCGACACCGATTGCGCCAGCAACGACTCCTGCGTCACCGACCCCTGCGACACTTCCAGTCACGTCTGCCAGCACACACCCATCGCCAACTGCAGCTCGAGCACCGGCTCGGATTAAAGCAAGTCCGTCAGCGGCGCCTGCGGCTGCGCCAACGCCGACGCGAGCTCGCTCACGTCGCTCGGCGCCATCGCCTGCGGGTTGCTGGTCCTTCGCCGACGCCGGCGAGCCTGAGGGTTGGCTTGGGCCAGCGGCTCGCCCAGGAACCTGCCGCGCGCAGGGCGGGGGCGAGGCTCGCGCCTCAAGCGCCGAGCGCGGCGACGAGCCTGGGCAGCGCCACTTCCGACGGCTCGGTGATGAGCTTCACCCCGAGCGTGGGCCGGCCCGCGGGGTCGATGCTGAAGGCGGTCACGTTGCGCGCCAGGGCCTCGGAGAGCGCGAGCTCGGTGACCCCGACCGAGAACGAGGTCCCCACGAACAGCAGGAGCTGGCAGCGCGCGGCGGCCAGCTGGACCCGGCGCCATTGGTAGTCCTCGTGGCTCTGGTAGTACTCGTCGAACCAGAGGACGTGCTGGCGCAAAAGCCCCTTGCACGCCGGGCAGCGCGGCACCGTCTCGCGGGAGGGCCGGGACGCGAACGCCGTGAGGTCGACCGCGTCGCGCGACAGCCACCCCCGGGGCGCGCCGTGCTCACAGCCCTCGACCGAGCAGCGCACGCGGTGCGCCGAGCCGTGCACCTCGACCAGCTCCTTCGAGCCCGCCTCCCGGTGCAGGCCGTCGATGTTCTGGGTGACCAGGAGGAAGGGCTTGCCTGCTGCCGCGCACCAGCGCTCCAGCTCCACCAGCGCGGCGTGCCCGGCGTTGGGCTTGGCGCCCAGCACCTTCTCGAAGCGCGAGAGGTACCAGCGCCAGCTCCCCTCCGGCTCCTCGTTGAAGTAGCTCACGGTGCCCAGCTCGGTGATGTCGCGCTTCCACACTGCGCCGGCGTCCGACCCGCGGAAGGTGGGGATGCCCGAGGCCAGGCTGATGCCGGCCCCGGTGAGGACGAGCACCGGACCACTCGTGGCCTCCAGCGCAGCGCGCAGCTTCTCGAGGGTCGCGATCATGGGTTCGTGAATTATAGGGCTGACTCACTCCGGTGAGTTTGCCGAATCGGAGGCGCGCCGCCCCGTCTGCGCCTCCCTCGCGGGCACTGGCGCGCGCCCGCGCCGTCGGCAGCTTGAAAGGGGCCTCGCCGCCCTGCGGGCCGCCGCGCCTGGAGCCTAGGGCAAGGGTCCCCAAGCGGAGTGAAAGTCGCCCGGCCGAGCACGGATCGAGAGGGTTTCTCGCCCGCGCTCGAGAGGCGAGCCCCGATGCGCCTGGCCGACCTCGCAGCCCTCCTCGTCGCCTGCGCCGCGGCCGTGGCCTGCTCGAAGGCGGCCCCGCCCGCGGGCCCCCGGGCGGTCTCGGTGAGCGCGGCGCAGGTCGAGCGGCGCGACCTGCCTGTCTCCCTCGAGGGGCTGGGCACCGTCACTGCCAACCGAAGCGTCCTGGTGCGCACGCAGGTCGACGGCCGGCTGGACCAGGTCTTCTTCCGCGAGGGTCAGCTCGTGCGGGCTGGCGAGGCGCTGGCGCAGATAGACCCGCGGCCGTTCCTCGCCCAGCTCCAGCAAGCCGAGGGCGCCCTCCAGCGCGACCTCGCCGCCCTGGCCGGGAGCCGCCGCGACCTGAAGCGCTACGAGGTGCTCGCCGCCCAGAAGCTCATCCCGCAGCAGCAGGCCGACGATCAGCGGAGCACGGTGGGCCAGGCCGAGGGCGCGGTGCGCGTCGACCGCGCCGCCATCGCCTCGGCGAAGCTCAACCTCGACTACGCCCACGTCATCGCGCCCATCGAAGGCGTGGTGGGCATCCGGGGGGTCGACCCGGGCAACATCGTCCACGCGAGCGACGCGGCCGGGCTCGTGCAGCTCACCCAGCTCGACCCCATCGCGGTGATCTTCACGCTGCCGCAGGACGCCTTCTCCCAGGTCTCGGACGCGCTCGACGGCGGATTCGCCGAGGTGCAGGTCTTCAGCCGCGCCGGCGCCCGCGAGCTCGGGCGCGGGCACCTCACCGTCATCGACAACCTCATCAACACCACCACCGCCACGCTCAGGCTCAAGGCCATGCTCCCCAACGCCGCGCACCACCTGTGGCCCAACCAGTTCGTGAAGGTGCGGCTGCGGGTCGAGCTGCGGCGCCAGGCGCTCATCGCCCCGGCGGCCGCCTTGCAGCGCGGCCCGGAGGGCTCGCTCGTCTACGTCATCCGCCCCGACCAGACCGTCGAGGCCCGGGCGGTCCAGGTGGACTTGCAGCAGGGCCCCGACGCGGTCATCGCGTTCGGGCTGAACGCCGGCGAGACGGTGGTGACCGAGGGCCAGAACCAGCTCCGCGCAGGCAGCAAGGTCCAAGTGCGCGGCGCGCCGCAGCCGCCGTCCCCAGCGCCGCCGTCGAGCGGCCAAGGCGTGGGCGGCGCGGGGAAAGGCGGGGCCAGGCCTTGAGCATCTCCGAGCCGTTCATCCGCCGCCCGGTGGCGACGACGCTGCTCACCCTGGGCCTCCTTTTGGCCGGCGCGGCCGGCTACCGCCAGCTGCCGGTCTCGGCCCTGCCCCAGGTGGAGTTCCCCACCATCGTCGTCAGCACGCTCCTGCCGGGCGCCAGCGCCGAGACCATGACCTCCTCGGTGACCACGCCCCTGGAGCGGCAGCTGGGCCAGGTCCCCTCGCTTTCCCAGATGGTCTCGCTCTCCAGCTTCGGCACCTCGCAGATCACGCTGCAGTTCGCGCTGGAGCGCGACATCGACGCCGCCGAGCAGGACGTGCAGGCGGCCATCAACGCCGCGGCGACGCTCTTGCCGCGCACGCTGCCCAACCCGCCGACCTACAGCAAGGCGAACCCGGCCGACGTCCCGGTGCTGACCTTGGCCGTGACCTCCGACGCCCTGCCCCTGGACCAGGTCGCCGACCAGGCGGACTCCATCCTCGCCCAGAAGATCTCCCAGGTCTCCGGCGTGGGGCTCGTCGCGCTGAGCGGCGGCGTCAGGCCCGCGGTGCGCGTGCAGGTGGACCCCGCGGCGCTCGCCGGCCGGGGGCTCACGCTGGAAGACGTGCGCGCCGCGATTGTCGCCGCGAACGTGAACCAGCCCAAGGGAAACCTCGACGGCCCGCGGCTCGACTACACGCTCTCCTCCAACGACCAGCTCGTCGAGGCGGCCGATTACCGCGACGTCATCCTCGCCTACAGGAACGGCGCGCCCATCCGCCTGAGGGACGTGGGCGACGCCGCCGACTCGGTGGAGAACGCGCAGCTCGCCGCCTGGTCGGGCCCAAAGCGCGCCATCCTCCTGAGCGTCCAGCGCCAGCCCGGCGCGAACGTCATCGCCGTGGCCGACAAGGTGAAGGACCTGCTCCCGCGGCTGAAGGCGACGCTGCCGCCCGGCCTCGAGGTCGCGATCCTCAGCGACCGGACCGAGACGGTTCGCGCCTCGGTCCTGGACGTGCAGCTCACGCTGCTGCTCACCGTGGTCCTGGTGGTGGCGGTGATGTTCCTCTTCTTGCGCTCCCTGCGCGCGACCCTCATCCCCGGCGTCGCGGTGCCGCTCTCCATCGTCGCCACGTTCGGCGGGATGTTTTTGGCGGGCTTCAGCCTCAACAACCTGTCGCTCATGGCGCTCACCATTTCCACCGGCTTCGTGGTCGACGACGCCATCGTCATGGTGGAGAACGTCGCCCGGTTCATCGAGGCGGGCGAGCGGCCCTTCGACGCCGCGCTCAAGGGCGCCAAGCAGATAGGCTTCACCATCGTCTCGCTGACAGTGTCGCTGGTGGCGGTGCTCATCCCGCTGCTCTTCATGGGCGGCATCATCGGCCGGCTGTTCCGCGAGTTCGCGGTGACGCTGGCCATCGCCATCGGCGTCTCGGCGCTGTTGTCGCTCACGCTCACCGCGATGATGGCCGCTCATTTGCTCAAGCCCCGCGGCGAGGAGCGCGAGGGCCGCTTCGCCCGCGCCCTGGACCGCGGCTTCGCGCGCCTGGTGCAGACCTACGCGCGCGCCCTCGACTGGGTGCTCGAGCGCCAGCCGCTGGCGCTGGGGGCGACGCTGGCGGCGCTGGCGCTGACCCTGGCCTTGGCGGTGCTCATCCCCAAGGGGTTCTTCCCGGTGCAGGACACCGGTCAGATCCTCGGCATCACCGAGGCCGCGCCCGATGTCTCGTTCTCGCGCCTCTCGGAGCTTCAAGAGCGGCTCAACGCCGCGGTGCTCGAGGACCCCGCGGTGGCCTCAGTGGCCTCGTCCATCGGCGCCGACGGGACGAACCCCACGCCCAACGCGGGGCGGCTCTCCATCAACCTGAAGCCCCAGGGCGAGCGCGCCGGCGTCCAGGAGGTGATCGACCGGCTGCGCGGGCGACTCTCTACGGTGGGCGGCATCGCGGCGTACCTCCAGCCGGTGCAGGACCTGCAAGTGGAGGCGCGCGTCGGGCGGACCCAGTACCAGTACACGCTGGACGACCCCGACCCCGCAGAGCTCGCCCGCCAGGCCCCGCGCGTGGTCGCCGCGCTGCGGACGCTCCCGGAGCTGCGCGAGGTGGCGAGCGACCTCTCCGGGACCGGGCTCGGGCTGCGCCTGGAGATAGACCGGGACCGCGCCGCGCGGGTGGGCGTGCTGCCGCAGGCCGTGGACGACGAGCTCTACGACGCGTTCGGGCAACGGCAGATCTCGACGATCTTCACGCAGCTCAACCAGTATCGGGTGATTCTGGAGGTGAAGCCCGAGTACCGAGAGAACCCGCTCACCTTGCAGCGCCTTTTCGCCCGGACGTCGGCGGGGGGCGCGGTGCCGCTCCTGGGGTTGGCGACGGCCGAGCTCGCGCCGTCGGCGCTCGCGGTCAGCCACCAGGGGCAGTTCCCGTCGGCGACCGTGTCGTTCGACACCGCGCCCGGCGTCGCGCTGGGCGCCGCGGTGGAGGCCATCCGCCGGGCCGAGGCGCCGCTCTCCCTTCCCGCGGGCCTTCGCGCGAGCTTCAGCGGCACGGCGCAGGCGTTCCAGGAATCGCTCGCCTCGGAGCCGCTCTTGATCGTCGCGGCGCTGCTCACCGTGTACATCGTCCTGGGCGTCCTCTACGAGAGCTACATCCACCCGGTGACCATCCTCTCCACGCTGCCGTCGGCGGGGCTGGGGGCGCTCGTCGCGCTCATCGCCGCGCGGATGCCCTTCAGCATCGTCGCGCTCATCGGCGCCGTGCTGCTCATCGGCATCGTGAAGAAGAACGGCATCATGATGGTGGACTTCGCGCTCGAGGCCGAGCGGGACGAGGGGCTTGCGCCTAGGGCGGCCATCCGCAAGGCGTCGCTGCTTCGGTTTCGCCCCATCATGATGACGACCATGGCCGCGCTCTTGGGCGGGCTGCCGCTCGCGCTGGGGCGGGGGACGGGATCGGAGCTGCGACGGCCGTTGGGGGTGAGCATCGTGGGCGGGCTCGTGGTTTCCCAGGTGCTCACGCTTTTCACGACCCCGGTGATCTACCTGTTCATGAGCCGGCTGGGGCGAAGGAGAGAGGCGTCGCCCTGAAGCGGGGGCGGGGAGCTCGTTTGCGATGGGGCCCGCGAGAGACTGGGCACGGGGAGGGAAGAAAGGGCAAGCCGGGTTCGGGTTCGGGGTCGGGTTCGTTCGCGGGGACGGGGACGGGGACGGGTCCGGGGACGGGTCCGGGGACGGGTCCGGGGACGGGTCACGGGTCACGGGTCACGGGTCACGGGCGACGTGGCACGGGAGTGGGAAGAGCAGGCTCCACCACGGTGACATGTCGCAGTGCGGTTCTTGCTCTATTGCTCTATCGCCTGGAGCGCGCCAATCGCGCGCTCGGAATTCCAACACGTGGCGACAATCAAGAACCCGTGCCTCGTGACCCGTGTCCCGTGCTGCGTCCCCGTCCCCGTACCCGTCCCCGCAAACGAACCCGACCCCGAACGCGAACCCGGCGCGCCCTTCCCCCCTATCTTGCTCCAATCATCCCTATCCTGCTCCAACCATCCCCAACCTCGAGCCCACGCGCTCAATCGCGAACCCGCCACCCGGCCCGCCGTCCACGTGGGCTGCCCCCTTCTCTTCCCGAGCGGCGCGGGCCAACTCTTCGCGTGCCAAAGACGAGTCGAGCGCCTGGAAAGGGAGCGAACCCCATGGCCGTGGATCTGTCCAAGGAAAAGGGCATTTCACTGGATCAGCAATTCATCAACCTGAAGGAGCTCTCACCACTGCCCTTCAGCAAGCTGGACGACGACGCCTTCACCCGGGTGCGCGTCATTCTGATGAATGGCATCGAAAACGAGGCCTGGAGCTTTCAGCATCAATTGGCGCGCGTAAACCGAGAATTGCGCGAGCCTTTGGCCCGCGTGCGCCGCGCCGAGCAGCACCAGCAGACCCTGGTGAACTGGATGCTGCCCGCCGACCAGTCGGCCCTCGAGACCACCATCGGCTACGAGCAGGTCGCCGTAGAGGTGACCGCCAGCGTGGCCAGCCACGAGCCCGACCCGCGGATCCGCGCGGTCTATCACTTCGGCCTGCTCGAGGACTTCGACCATCTTTTCCGCTACACGGCGCTGCTCGACCGCCTGGAGGGCAAGGACGCGAACAACCTCTTGCAAAGCTACACCGACCTGCGCCCGGGCCGGCCCACCATGATGGAGCATCGCTCGCCGCTGGACGACGTGCGCCAGAGCTATGACCGCCGAAAGGCCGCGCCCGTCACCAAGCTCAACGCGCTCACCATCCTCGCGGCCGAGCAGCAGACGCGCAATTATTACGCGACCGTCGGCCCCACCTACGCCGACCCGCTGGCGCGCAGCCTGTACGCCGAGATCTCGTCCATCGAGGAGCAGCACGTCACGCAATACGAATCGCTCCAGGACCCCGACGAATCCTGGATGGAGCGATGGCTCCTGCACGAGGCGACCGAGGTCTACAACTATTTGAGCTGCATGGAGCAGGAGAGCAACGCGGCGGTGAAGAAGGTCTGGCAGCGGATGCTCGAGTACGAGCTCGGCCACCTGCACTTCGCCCTCGAGCATTTCCGGCGGCTGGAGCCCAAGCGCGACCCGTTCGAGGTCCTCCCCAAGGAGCTCCCGGAACAAATCGGCTTCGACAGCCACCGCAACTACGTGCGAAAGGTCCTGGCCGACGAGCTGGATCGCTCGGCCATCGGCCCCAACATCGTCCAGGCGCCGCTGCCCGCGAATTCGCCCACCCTCGTCTACCGACAGCGCATGGAAGCCCAGAGCTCGCCGTCCGAGTTGGTCGCCGCCGGGTACCGTTGGCATCCGGGTACCGAGCTCGCCGCGTCCCCGCCGCCCGTCACCCACTGAGGCGACCGAGGCGTCTTTCGACCCATCGCGGGACCGGCATCGAAAGCCCTGACCGACCCCCTCTGGGAATCCTGAATCGAGCAAGGCTCAAAAGGAGATCGCTTTGAATACTTCGAATACCAGCCCCACGGACTTGGGCCGCAACCGAACCGGAATCGAGACCTCGCCCATTCAATCGAAGGAGATGGTCGAGGCGGCCTTGCAGGTGGCGCCCACCGGAGACGGCGCCGAGTTCGATTCGCTGCGAAAAGACATCTCCCGCATCGCGCCGCCCGTCGGCACCGTGCCTCTGCCCGCGACCCTCAAAGGCGTGGCCAAGGTCTCTGCGGCCGCCTTGCAGGGCCGCAGCGCCTCGGCCTTCATCGACAAGCTGGCCGAGCGGCTCGCCTTCGAGCGGACCGGCGTGAGGCTCTACGAGGCGGTGATCGCCACCTTGCCGGCGAGCCACTCCGGACAAGGGACGCTGACCGGCGACGCCCTTCGGGAGATCCGCGACGAGGAGCTCCAGCACGTGCAGCTCGCGCGCGAGTCGCTCGAGGAGCTGGGCGCCGACCCCACCGCGGTGACGCCCTGCGCGGACCTCGCGGGCGTTCAAGGCCTGGGCCTCGTCCAATCGGTGAGCGACCCGCGCATGACGCTGACCCAGCGCTTGAGCTCCATTCTCATCGCGGAGCTGGCCGACAACGACGGGTGGACCCTGCTCATCGAACAAGCCGAGAACATGGGCGCCAGCGACCTCGCCCAGCGCTTCCGCAGCGCTCTGGCGCAGGAGCAGGAGCACCTCCAGAAGGTACGGACCTGGATACGCGAGCGGATGAATGTGCAGGTCATCGGGCAGGCCGGCGCCGGCGCGGCCCCGCAGCAGCCGCAGGCCTAGAGCGCGCCAGGGTTTGGCATCGGCGCGGCTCTGAGCGATGCGGGCCGCGCCGCGCCCTCCCGGGAAATCGGCCGGGTGCACGTCGAGCTGACACGGGAGATCGAGCCCGTTAAGCTTCCCGCGCCATGAGCACCGACATCGAACTCCTGAAGGCCGAGCTGAAGAAGCTTACCCTCCGAGCGACGCAAGCGAAGATGGACCTGCACGACCTCTCGGAGGAGCTGCCCGCCGGCTGGGAGCGCATCCTAGAGGTCGCGCAGGCCGCGCACGAGGCCCACGCCAAGCTCGCCGCGGCCAAGAAGGCGCTCGCGCAGGCCTCCTCGTCGTCAGCGTCGGCTTAGTCGTCGCTCCAAAATAGCTGCCTGCCGGCCCGACTGCTCGACGACCCTGCGGGTGACCTCCGCGTCCTCGTGCTCGCTCAGGAAAATTGGCCGGGAAGCCAGCCTCCGCAGGCGGGAGAAGCCGCTTACCCAAGAGCGACCGGCGTCGCGCCTATCCCAAGCGGCGCACCACCGCCTCGCTGAATTGCTGGAGGTCGTCGGGCTTTCGACTCGTGATCCAATTCCCGTCCTCGACCACCGGCTGGTCTTTGACGTTCGCCCCCAGCATCTTCAAATCTTCCTGGATGGTGGGCCAAGCGGTGAGCGTGCGCCCCTTCACCAGCCCGGCGGTGATCATCATCTGCGGGCCGTGGCACACCGCGGCGACCGTCTTCTTCTGCTGGTCGAACGCCTTCACGAAGTCGACGAAGCGGCGATCCATCCGGAGGTGATCGGGCGAATACCCGCCCGGAATGAACAGGGCCTGATAATTCTCCGCCTTGACCTCGTCGATTCCTTTGGTCGACTTGACTCTCTCCTTTCCGTTCTTTCCGACGACCTCCTGGCCGCTCTTTGTGGCGATGATGTCGATGTCGTATCCCTGGCTCTTCATTCGGTCGTAGGGAATTCGCAACTCCGAATCTTCGAAATCGCTGGACAGGATGCACGCCACTTTCGCCTTTTGCGCCATAGGACCCCACCTTTCGCGCCTTCGACTGCGCCGATGCGCGGCAAACCTTCAACCTGCGCATGGGTCCGCGCGCGGTCAGCCGCAGGTCCGCCGTCCCGGAGCCGCCGGAGCTTGCCTGGGTTTGGGGGCCGCGCGAGGCCATGGCCGCTTGGGGGCGAGACTCTCGAGGTCTCTTCCGTTTAGCTCGGATAATTGCTTGACAAGCGCCGGTCGGCCGTGCACCCTGCCGGCCGCTTTCGCTCTCCTTGAGGGGACCCTGAATGAACCGTTTCCTCTTCTGTGCCGCGGCCGTGGTCGGCTCGCTCGCCGCGCCCAGCGCGCAGGCGCAGTCCACCAATCTGTCGAAGACCGTGTATACGGCCGTGGACGAGGTGACAGTTCACGACGGGCAGATCACCATCACTGGCGTCGTTCAGGGGCAGTCCGCGGCCTCCAGTCAAGATTTCTACGCGTCGCTGAACAGCAGTGCCGACAGTGCCGTTTGGACTGCCAGGCAGCAGAACTGCCTAAAGTTGGCGACATTAGCCATGGCGAAGCCTGGAACGTTCCTTTTCTCGATTGGCTACACGTCATCATCGGGTTACGGTACCCTGATTTGCAGCCTGGCCCGCGCCGTGCCGTGACGCTCCGGCCGAATTCTTCCCAGAAACGCGGCGACCTCCCGGTCATCTCGACCATCCTCAGTTTCCGGCCCGACCTCGCCGACCAAAAGGATCAAGCCATGAAGCGATTTCTCCTCCCGCTCTCCATCGCATCCTCGCTCTTCGCCACGTCGCCAGGGAGCGCGCAGACGACCCCCACTGATCAGTTCACTGCGGTCGACTCGGTGAGCGTACAATCCAGCCAGATCACCATCAACGGCGTGTTGCTGGGCGAGGCCGCTGCGTCGACGCACCATTATGCCCTCGAGTCGATTTCGAACCCAGCTATGACTGCAGCGCTGGCGCAATGCTGCGTCCGGCTCGCCACGATCGCCATGGAGAAACCAGGGGCGTACCAGTTCCAGGTCGCGGTCCAAAGCTATGGGTACCCAACCTGCCAGCTCTCCCGCGTGACGCCATGAAACCGCCGTCTCCACGGCTGGCAAGCCTCGCCGCGCTCGCTCTGGCGAGCTTCGGTTGCGGCCGGTCATCCCCGCTAGGCCCCTCTCCGCAGGATGCCGGTCTCGTCGACGCCGGCGGCGCCGACGCCTCCCTCCCCGACTCGGACGCCTCCGCGCCAGCTTGGGACGCGTCTGTCCCAGCGCCGGACGCCGGAACCTGCACGACCGAGAAGGGCACCGCCGGCAGCCTCACCAATGCCTTCGTCGATGCCGACCACGACGGCCACGGAGGGCCGGTCCCCACCGTTGTTTGCGTCGCGCCGGGCCAGTCGCTACCCGCGGGCGTCCAGCTCACCTCCGACGACTGCGATGACGGCAACCCGAATGTCTGGTCGACCCAGCCGTTCTTCTTCGACGCAGACGGCGACGGGGTCGGCGTGGAGCCGGCGACTCTTTTCTGCGCCTCCACTCCGCCGACAAACTATGCCGCGAAAGCAGGGGATTGCGCGCCACTCGATCCCACGCGATGGCAAATGCTGGCCTATTCGTATCGCGATGCCGACAGCGACGGCTATTCGGCCTTTTCCCCAGGCGAGGTATGCGCGGGCTCAGCTCTTCCACTCGGCTATTCCGAGCTTCCCGGCGAGAGCGACTGCGACGACACGAACCCGAATCTCTGGCAAATGCTCGAGTACTCGTATCGCGACGCAGACGGCGACGGATATTACATCGCTCAAGGCAATATTGTCTGCAGTGGCTATAGCCTTCCCGATGGATACTCGACCTCCACTTGGAATCCCCCGGACTGCGACGACTACGATCCGAGCGTTCACGCCGGGACGCCGTCGTACTTCGACAAAGACGGCGACGGCGTGGGCGACGGAGATGTGACGTACCTCTGCTCTCCGCAAACCGGCTTCGTCACCAAGTCAGGCGACTGCGCCCCGGACGACGCCACTCGGCAACAAATGCTTTCCTATTCCTACCGCGACGCCGACGGCGATGGATGGACCGTGTCGCAATCCGGACAAGTCTGCTCGGGGGCACAGCTCCCTGCGGGTTATTCGAGCTCCTCCGGGAAGGGCAGCGACTGCAATGACGCCGACCCTGCTCTTTATTCCCTCCTGTATGGCTACGCGGACGCCGACGGCGATGGCGTCGGCGCCGGGGACTCGCATTCGTTCTGCACCGCCGGCGCGCTCCCCGCGGGCTACGTGGCGACCGGCACCGACTGCGCGCCCGACGACCCGACCCGTTGGCGAACCGCGACCAACGTATTCGCCGATCGCGACGGCGACGGCTACACGGTCGCGGAGCCCGGGCCCATCTGCGTCGGCGCCCAGCTCCCGGCGCCGTACGTCGCCGCGGCCAACGGCAACGACTGCGACGACACGAGCTCCGCGCTCTGGCGCTGGGTCGTGGTCTACCCCGACCGCGATGGCGACGGCGTCGGAGCGCCGCCCCGGCAGATCCAATGCCTGGGCTCCGCCATTCCCGCCGGCTATTCGACCGCGGGCTGGGACAGCGACGATTCGAATCCCGCCATCCAGTGGGACCCAGCCGACCTGGACTTCTTCCTCGCCGACTAGCCGAGCGCTCGCCGCCGCTCGGCCGTCGCCATCGCGGCGCCGGCGACAGGCCTCGGGGAATGCCCCGGGGCCCCGTCCGGGGACTGGCAGGTCAGTAGGGCACTGCCCAGTTTCCAACAGGCCGCCGTTCTTCTGATACGCTAGGCTGAAGTAGCCGCCAGGTGCTTCGCGATGCGCCCCGCGGCTTGACCTCCACGGCAAAGCCGGCCACCTTCCGCCCCGATGACGATACGACCTCTCCGCCTCCTCTTGGCGCTGGCCCTCTTCCTGCCCTCCGCGCTCGCCCGCGCCGAGGAACCCGCGGAGCTCACGATCCTGAGCTATCACGAGGTGGCCGACCGGGCTCAGGCTCTCACCCCGTACTACGCGGTCACGCCGACGAACTTCGTCCGGCAGATGGACTGGCTGCGCAACCACGACTTCCACTTCGTGACCGTCTCGGAAGTGCTGGCTGCCCGCGAGGGGAAGAAGCCGCTGCCGGAACGCGCGGTCCTGGTGACGTTCGACGACGGCTACGAGTCCGTCTACCAGAACGCGTGGCCGGTCCTGAAAATGTTCCGCATCCCGGCCGTCATCAACGTCGTGAGCGGCTGGTTCGAGGAGCAGGAGAAGGTTCATTTCGACGGGAAGGAGGTGCCGAGGAACTTCTTCCTGTCCTGGAAAGAGCTGAAGGAGATGGTGGACTCCGGGCTGGTCGAGGTGGGGAGCCACAGCTTCGACCTGCACCACGGGATCCTGGGCAACCCCCAGGGCAACGTGCAACCCGCGGGCGTCACCCAGCAGTACTTTCCCGCGGAGAAGCGGTACGAGGACGAGCGCGCGTACCGCCGGCGCGTCGAGGCGGACCTCGAGCGCGCCAACGCCCTCATCAAGCGCCACACCGGCAGGCCGCCCCGCGTGATCGCCTGGCCCTATGGCCGGTACAACCGGACCACTCGGGAGATCGCCGAGAAGCTGGGCATGCCCATCGGGCTCACGCTCGACGACGGCGCCAACCAGCGCGACACGCCGCTCTGGGGCCTGCGCCGCATCCTGGTCGAGAGCAACATGGCGCTCTGGGACCTGCACCGAGAGATCGAGATCCGGAACGCGAACCTCAGCGACAACGACCGCCCGCAGAAGATCGTCCACGTCGACCTCGACTACGTCTACGACGCCGACCCGGAGCAGCAGGAGCGCAACCTCTCCACCCTCATCGATCGCATCGCGCGGATGGGCGTGAACTCGGTCTACCTGCAGGCCTTCTCCGACCCCGACGGGGACGGCGCAGCCAACAAGGTCTACTTCCCGTGCCGCCGCGTACCCATGCGCGCGGACCTGTTCAACCGGGTCGCCTGGCAGATCCGCACGCGGACCCAGGTGAAGCGGCTCTACGCCTGGATGCCGGCCTTGGGCTGGCAGCTCCCCGCCACCGACCCGGCGGCGGGCGACCGCGTCAAGACGCTCGCCGGCGACCGGACCGACCGGGTGAACATGGGGTACGAGCGGCTCTCGCCCTTCTCGCCGCGCGCCCGCCAGGCCATCCGGGAGATCTTCGAGGACCTGGCCCGCTCGGCCCTCTTCGACGGGCTCCTCTTCCACGACGACCTGACGCTCTCCGATTACGAAGACGCGAGCCCGGCCGGGCTCGCCGCTTACCGGGAGTGGGGTCTGCCGGGCTCGGTGGAGGAGATCCGCAAGAGCGACGACCTGCTCGGGCGCTGGACCATTCTCAAGATCAACGCGCTCGACGACTTCGCCATGGAGCTCGCGGACATCGTTCGGGCGCGGCAGCCGGCGCTCAAGGTGGCGCGCAACCTCTACGCGCGCGTGGCCCTGAACCCGAAGGCGGAGGTCTGGTATTCGCAGGCCCTCGAGAACTCGCTTTCGCACTACGACTTCACCGCCATCATGGCGATGCCCTACATGGAGAAGGCGCCCGACCCCGGTGCCTTCTACCGCGACCTGGTGCGCGCGGTGGACGGCCGCGACGGGCTGAAGCGGGTGGTGTTCGAGCTCCAGGCGGTGGACTGGCGCGAGGGGAACCGGCCCATCCCCAGCGAGGAGCTGGCCGCCACCATCACCAGCCTGTACGCCCAGGGCGTCCACCACGTCGGCTACTACCCCGACGAGCCTTTCAAGCGCCACCCGGACACGTCCGTGTTGAAGGCGGCCCTGGACGCCAAGTCGAACGCGCCCGAGGCGCGGCCGTGACGACTCTCGCGCTGGCATGGCACGGCCTGCTCGCGTACGTCTTCTACTACCCGCTGTTCATGTCGTTTCTGTGGATGACGGGCGCGGCGCTGTTCTACTGGCGCCGCGAGCGGTTGGATCCGCCCTTCGACCAGCCGCGCGCGCTGCCGAACACGCCGCCGGTGACCGTGCTCATCCCCGCCTACAACGAAGGGGACAACGTCGAGGAGACGGTGAGCCACGCGCTCGCCCTCGACTACCCCGCGTTCGAGGTAGTGGTGGTGAACGACGGGAGCAAGGACGACACCGGCGAGGTACTGGAGCGGCTCGCCGCGCGCAATTCGCGGCTCCGGGTGGTGCATCTCGCCCAGAACCAGGGCAAGGCCATGGCGCTGCAGGCCGGCAGCCTGGTGGCGCGCCACGAGGTGCTCATCTGCATCGACGGCGACGCCCTGCTCGACCCCCACGCCGCCCACTGGCTGGTGCGCCACTTCGTGGAGAGCCCGGAGGTCGCGGCGGTGACCGGGAACCCGCGCATCCGCAACCGCTCCACGCTCCTGGGACGGCTGCAGGTCGGCGAGTTCTCGTCGATCGTCGGCACCATCAAACGGGCCCAGCGGACCTTCGGGCGAATCTTCACGGTGAGCGGGGTGATCACCGCGTTCCGCAAGTCGGCGGTGCACCAGGTCGGCTACTGGAGCTCCGACATGCTCACCGAGGACATCGACATCACCTGGAAGCTCCAGCGCGGCGGCTGGGACGTGCTCTTCGAGCCCAACGCCCTCACGTGGATCCTGATGCCGGAGACGCTCCGCGGGCTGTGGAAGCAGCGGCTCCGCTGGGCCATGGGCGGCGCGCAGGTGCTCTTCAAGAACTTCGACGCGTGGATCTGCCCGACCCAGAGCTTCCTGTGGCCGCTGCTCTTGGAGATGTGCGCCAGCCTGGCGTGGTCCTACGGGATGGTGCTGCTCGCCCTGACCTGGCTGGCCTCCCTCTTCCTTCCCTCCGGCGCCGTGCCGATGGTGGGCAGCCCGCTCAGCCCGCAAGGAAACGGCGTCATCCTGGGAACTGTTTGCCTCGTGCAGTTCGCGTTCAGCACGTGGCTCGATCGCCGGCACGACCGCGGGTTGGGGCGAAACCTCTTCTGGATGATCTGGTTCCCCATCGTGTTCTGGGTCATCAACTGCGCAGCGACGGTGGTGGCGTATCCGAAGGTGATCGCGCGCGGCCGCGGAACGCGAGCCCGGTGGGTCAGCCCCGACCGTGGCTTCAAGCCCTGATGGACGAAATCGCCAGGCGTGACGGGCTGTTCGCGGCGACGCGCCGCCTGCGAACCGCGCGCTGAATAACCGGCCGAGCGCCGTCGTCCTTAGGTCGGTTTTCGCACAAGCGCCAAGGCTGCAGAGGCTGCGGGGCCGAGAGTCGTCTCCTCTCGGCATCGCGCTCGCCTCCTCGTTGCAAGGCGCCTGTGCCCGAGCACGGAGTCGGAAGACATGAGCGGGTCCCTGATCATCAATGCGCGGCACCGGCTGAGCTGGTACCAGCGCCTCCTGTCGGACGCGTCCACCGCCATGGCCTGGGGTGGCTGGCTCTGGCTGTTGAAGCCGCTGCTCAAGTCCGCCGCCTGGCTCGCCGACGTGGGTCTCTCCGCCGCCTCCAGCATCAACGACGTCCTCTGGAGCAACGCGGCGGGGGGCTTCCAGCGCTCGGCGTTGGCTCTCATCGGCACCTCCGGCACGCTCCTCGTTTGGAACAGCCTGCCCGCGGCGCGCAAGGTAAAGAGGGCCGCCGAGCTGTCCGTCCGCGACCACGCCCGGCACTTCCAGCTCTCCGAGCAGGAGATCCAGGCGAGCCGCAACGCCTCAATCTGCGTGGTGCACCACGACCACTCGGGCCGCATCGTCCGCCTGGAGTGCCGCGAGCCTCTGTGCCGCGAGTCCCTGGCGGCCTAGCGCGGGCTGCGCCTCTGACCGAGGAGACCAACTCGGCGGGCACTCTCGCAGAATCGAATCCGCGCCGGCAGGCTCTCAAGCCATTTCCTCGCCTCCTCGTAACGCTGCGCTCGCTGGGAGTCTCGGAGCCCGTCCCACTCCGGTCCTCGGTCGTCGGTGATCACGACCGCGTGCTCTCCAGCCCCGTTGGCCCGGCCCTTCAGGCCCTTTGCGGGCGTTGCCCGAATCTGCGAAGCGCCCTCCATTTCGGATGCGCGTGGGAGAGAATCTCGCGCGGCTAAATTGCTCGGGGCTCAGGGAGCGAAGCCCCGCCCTTGAACCTCTCAGAGCCGTTCATCCGAAGGCCCGTCGCGACCTCGCTGCTCGCCGGCGCGCTCCTCCTCGCCGGCGCGGCCGCCTACCGGAAGCTCCCGGTCTCGCCGCTGCCCCGGGTGGACTTCCCCACCCTGAACGTGACCGCGGCGCTGCCCGGCGCGAGCCCGGAGACCATGGCCTCCGCGGTGGCAACCCCGCTCGAGCGGCGCTTCGGGCGCATCGCCGGAATTACCGAGATCACCTCGTCGAGCACCCTGGGCCAGACCTCGCTCACCCTCCAGTTCGGCCTCGACCGCGACGTGGACTCGGCGGCCCGCGACGTCCAGGCCGCCATCAACGCGGCCGGCGGCGACCTGCCCACGAACCTGCCCAGCTTGCCCACCTATCGGAAGGTGAA
The DNA here is from genome assembly GCA_963772225.1 of uncultured delta proteobacterium. Lineage (GTDB taxonomy): Bacteria > Myxococcota > Myxococcia > Myxococcales > UBA5297 > CAVYWD01. The sequence goes on from CAVYWD010000002.1 coordinate 1,901,090, forward strand.
CCCCTCCGACGCGCCCATTCTCATCCTCACGCTCTCCTCCGCCACGCTGCCGCTCGCGCAGGTCTACGACGCGGCGGCCAACATCCTCGCCCAGCGCATCTCGCAGGCGCCGGGGGTGGGCCAAGTCTTCGTGGGCGGAGCGCAGCTCCCCGCGGTGCGCGTGCAGGTCGACCCGGCCGCGCTCGCCGGCGTCCACCTGGACCTCGAGGACGTGCGGGGCGCGCTCGCCTCCTCGAGCCTCGACCAGGCGAAAGGCAGCCTTCAAGGGCCCCGACAGGCCACCGCCCTCATCGCGAACGACCAGCTGACCGGCGCCGACGCCTACCAGGACGTGATCGTGAGCTGGGCCCAGTCGAGCCCCGTGCGCATCCGCGACGTGGGCCGCGCCTACGACAGCGTCGAGAACGAGCGCGTCGCCGCCTGGGGCGACGGCGCGCGCTGCATCATCCTGCTCATCCGGCGCCAGCCCGGCGCGAACATCATCGAGGTCATCGACCGGGTCAAGTCGCTCCTGCCCTCGCTGGCGGAGTCGGTCTCGCCCGCCATCGACGTCAAGGTCGCGCTGGACCGCAGCAGCACCATCCGCGCCTCGGTGAAGGAGGTGCAGCTCTCGCTCCTCATCAGCATCGGCCTGGTGGTGCTGGTGGTCTTCGCCTTCTTGCGCAGCGCCCGCGCGACCGCCGTCCCCAGCATCGCCGTCCCGCTCTCGCTGGTGGGGACCTTTGGCGCGATGTGGCTCTTGCGCTTCAGCCTCGACAACCTCTCGCTCATGGCGCTGACCATCTCCACCGGTTTCGTGGTGGACGACGCCATCGTGGTCACCGAGAACATCGCGCGCCGGCTGGAGCTGGGCGAGTCGCCCGTTCACGCGGCGCTCGAGGGCGCCCGGCAAATAGGTTTCACCATCGTCTCCATCACGCTCTCTTTGCTCGCGGTGTTCATCCCGCTGCTCTTCATGGGCGGCATCGTGGGGCGGCTGTTCCGGGAGTTCGCGGTCACGTTGAGCGCCGCCATCGCGCTCTCGGCGCTGCTCTCGCTCACCTTGTCGCCCGCCATGGCCTCCCGGCTCCTGCGGCCGCCCGAGCCTGGGCGGCGCGGCGCCCTGGACCTTCGCGCAGAAGAATCCTTCGAGCGGCTGCGCTCGGCGTACGGGCGCGCGCTCGCCGCGGTGCTGCGCCACCCGACCCTGACGCTCGCGACACTGGCGGCGACCGTCGCGCTCAACGTCCTGCTCGTGCTGGCCGCACCTAAAGGACTCTTTCCGCAGCAGGACACCGGGAGCCTGGGCGGCGTCTCCGACGGGCCGCAGGACATCTCGTTCCCGGCCATGCGCGAGCGGCAGGAGGCGGTGAACGCCATCCTCCGGCGCCACCCGGCCGTGGCGCACTCCACGTCGTTCCTGGGCGGGAGCACGCTCAACACCGGCAACTTCTTCATCGAGCTCAAGCCCCAGAGCGAACGGCGCCAGAGCGCGGACGAGGTCATCGCCGAGCTGCGGCCCCAGCTCGCGCGCGTGCCGGGGATCCAGGTGTACCTCCAGTCGGTGCAGGACGTGCGGATGGGCGGGCGGCTCACGCGGACGCAGTACCAGTACGCCCTGACGGACCCTCGCCTGCCCGAGCTCTCGCGCTGGGCGCCGCGGCTGCTCGAGCGGCTGCGCGCCCTTCCCGAGCTCCGGGACGTCGCGAGCGACCAGCAGACCGACGCCCTGGAGCTGGCGGTGGACATCGACCGGGACCGGGCGTCACGGCTGGGTCTGAGCGCCCTTCATATCGACCAGGTCCTCTATGACGCCTTCGGGCAACGCCAGGTCTCGACGCTCTTCACGCCGACCAACTATTACCGGGTCGTGCTCGAGGCGGCGCCGGGGAGCCGCGAGCACCCCGAGGCGCTCGACCGCCTCTACCTCCGCCCGCCCGGAGGCGAGCCGGTGCCGCTCGGCGCCGTGGCGAGCTACGGGCCCGGCAGGACGCTGCTCTCGGTGAACCACCAGGGCCAATTCCCGGCGGTGACCTTCTCCTTCAACCTCGCGCCCGGCGTCGCCCTGGGTCAGGCGGTCGAGCGCGTGCGCCGCGCTCAAAGCGAGCTCGGCCTGCCGGCGTCCATGCGCGCGAGCTTTCAAGGCACCGCGCAGGCTTTCCAGGAGTCCCTGGCGAGCGAGCCCATGCTCATCGCCCTGGCGCTCGTCGCGGTCTACATCGTGCTGGGCGTGCTCTACGAGAGCACCGTGCACCCGCTCACCATTCTTTCGACGCTCCCGTCGGCGGGCGTGGGGGCGCTCCTCTGCTTGAGGCTGTTCCACATGGAGCTGAGCGTCATCGCGCTCATCGGCCTGGTGCTCCTCATCGGCATCGTGAAGAAGAACGGCATTCTTATGATCGACTTCGCGCTCGAGGCGGAACGCGAGCGCGGCCTCTCCACGCGCGAGGCCATCACCGAGGCGTGCCTCTTGCGCTTTCGGCCCATCCTGATGACGACGCTCGCGGCCATGCTCGGCGCGGTGCCGCTCGCCATCGGGCTGGGCGCCGGCTCCGAGCTGCGGCGGCCGCTGGGGGTCACCATCATCGGAGGGCTCGCGCTCTCGCAGCTCTTGACGCTGTTCACGACGCCGGTGGTGTACTTGGAGCTCGATAGGCTGAGCCGAAGGCGGCGCGCGCCCGTCGCCCGAGGCTAGGCCCGAACCTGAGTCTGTCGCGCAGCTTTCTCGGTCCAAAATAATGTTCGCGCCGCTCATCGCCAGGACCCCGGCGAGCGCCTGTTGGTCGGCGCCCCCTGTGCGCGCAGCAGGGTCAGCGCGGAGAGGTGGCGTTCGCAGCTCCGCCACTCTGCCGAGCAGACCTCGCCGCCTCGGCCGGCGCGGGTCCCGCCAGCGGTTGGGCCGCCGCCGGCGCCATCTCCACCTTCCCCACCCTCCAGGCGCTCGCGGGCACCTGGCTCCTGCGCCGACTCCGGGTCGACGTCCCGTCGACGGTGCGCGAGGCCGGCCGGTTCGCCGCCGCTGGCGCCTTGAGCTGCCTCGTCACCGAGACGGGTAGGACGGCAATCCTGAGGTGAGCTCCGAGAGCTTCGCGCGCTTCGTCGCTCCGTTTCTCACCCGAAGCCGCGTGCTCCAGGCCGTGGAGTGGATTCCCCGCGTCACCCCGAGGGATTGGGGAGGCCTTCGAAGCGCGGGCGCGCGCCTGGGCCCCCGGCTTCCAAATCACCGAGCGCTCCGCCACGAATCGCCGTTTCGCTTTCGGCCACTTTGCCGCGCTGGCCGCCGTCGGCGGCCTCGCTTGCTTTCCCGGGGCCAAGGGTCTGGTCGAGTAGCGGCTTCGGACCCGCCGCAACGGCTTCTGGGCGAGACAGGCGGCGCGCCGCGCCCCGCTCGCAGAAATCGCTGGCGCCGACTGTTCTCTATTCCGGTGTTTGAAACGAGGTGAATTGGCCGAATGAACCTGCCCGCTCGGAGGGCAGCCGGCCCGGCGCTGTATGGCCTGGCGGCGTTTGGCGCCCTGGTGGTTTTGGCCTGCCTCAAGCTAACCGACCCCTGGCTTCACGGGCACTTCTTCTTCCTTCCGCTGGTCGCGACGACGCTGTTTGCGCTCGCCTTCGGAACCGGGCCGGCGCTGGTGATGGCAACGCTGGTCACGCTGGGCATCTTCGTCTGGTTTCTGGAGCCCCGCGGCAATTTCTGGGTGGCCAACCGGCTCGAGCTCGTCTATCTCGCGTCCTTCTTCGCCGGCACCTCTTTCGTCGCGGTCGTCGCCGGGGCTCAGCGCCGAGGGCGCCTTCGGGCGCAAGCCATGGCGAACGCCCTGCGCGCCAGCGAGGATCGCCTGCAGCTCGCGACCGAGGGGGCCGAGCTGGGGGTCGCCGACTTCGACTTGGCGACGGGCCGCCAGCTCCTCTCGGTCGTCTCCCGGCGCCACTTCGGGCTGCGCAATGGAGCAGAGCTCTCGCTCGACCTCCTCCCGCGCGAGCTGCGCCCCGGCACTCCCGCGAGCGACGGCGCGCGCGAAGAAGGAGGCCCGTCTCCAGCGCGCCGCGCCTTTGAGTTCCGCGTGCTCGATTCCGGCGGAGCCGCGCGAGCGCTGGCTCGCGGCCTGGACCTGCGAGGTCGGAGGGTCTTTGCGCCAGCCTGTCCGCCTGCTGGTCGTGACGCTCGATATCACCGAGCGCAAGCGCGCCGAGCGGAGGCTGCGCTCGAGCGAGGAGCGCTTCCGGAGTCTGGCCGAGGCCCTGCCGCAGCTCGTCTGGACCTTCGACGGCCGCGGAAAGGTCGAGTACGCGAACCGCCGCTGCGCCGAGTACTTCGGGCAAGCGGGGGAGAACCCGGACTGGCGCCCGGCGATACACCCGGACGACCTGGCGGCCACGGTCGAGCGCTTCCGGAGCGCGATGCGCGCCGGAGACGAGTACTCCATGGAGCACCGCCTCCGCCGGGCCGACGGCGCCTACCGCTGGTTCCTTTGCCGCGCCTTTCCCCTGCGCGGCTCCTCCGGCCAAATCGCCCATTGGGTAGGCACCAGCACCGATATCCACGGCGCGAAGACGACCGAGCAATCGCTGCGCAGCAGCCAGGAGCGCTTGAAGCTCGCAACCGACGCCGCGGGTTTGGGCGTCTTCACGGTCGAGGCGGCGAGCGGCCGAATGGCCTTCGAGAGCGGCTGTCCTCGGCTCGGGGCGCCTCAGGCCCCCGTCGAAGAGCCGTTGACGACCGGCAACTTTCTCGAGCGATACGTCCACCCCGAGGACTCCGAGACCTTCCAGCGCGCCTACGCCGAGGCCACGGCCCCCGGCCGCGCGTTTCGGTGCACGGTCCGCGTGCGCCCGGCCGCCGAGTCCGGCTGGAGGCGAGTCGAGTTCAGCGGCCGCTTCGAGCGAAGCGCCGACGGCGCGCCGCAGCGGCTGCTGGCGGTCTGCAGCGACGTGACCGAGCGCGTGCAGATGGAGGAGGCGCTGCGGGAGGCCGCGCGCCGAAAGGACGAATTCCTCGGGGTGCTCTCGCACGAGCTGCGCAACCCGCTCGCGCCCATCCGCAACAGCGCCTACCTGCTGAGCCGATGCGCCTTGGGCGAGCGCGCTCGGCGAGCCGCCTCGGTGATCGACCGGCAGGTGAGCCAGCTTTCGGCGCTGGTGGACGACCTCCTGGACGTCACGCGCATCACGCGCGGGAAGATCCGCCTGCGCTCCGAGCGGCTCGACTTCACGCACCTCGTCCGGCAGGCGCTCGACGACCTGCGCTCCGAGCTCCGGGACGGCGCCGTGGACGTCCGCGTCGAGCTCCCGGACGAGGCGCTTTGGCTGGACGGCGACTCGGCGCGCTTAGGTCAAATCCTCGGCAACCTGGTGAACAACGCGCTGAAGTTCACGCCGCCGGGCGGGGCCATCTTTGTCGGCGTGAGCCGCGACCCGGGCGCCCAGCGGCGCGCCGCGCTGGTCGTCTCCGATACCGGCGTCGGAATGGACGCCCAGACGCTCTCTCGCCTCTACGAACCCTTCGCACAGGCCGACCGCTCCCTCGACCGGAGCCGCGGTGGCCTGGGCCTGGGGCTCGCGCTGGTGAAGGGGCTCGTCGATCTGCATGGCGGCGACATCCAGGCGTTCAGCGAAGGGCCGGGCCGCGGGGCCCGATTCACGGTCCTGCTTCCGCTCGCCGACGGCGAGCGCGTGCCGCCTCCCGCGAAGCGGCCGGTCGCCGCCGCGCTCGGCCTGAGCCGAAGGGTCCTCATCGTCGAGGACAACCGCGACACGGCGGACACGCTCCGGGAGATCCTGCGCCTATCCGGCCACCAGGCCGAGGTGGCGTACGACGGCCGCCGCGGCCTGGAGATAGCGCGCGCGCTCCGCCCGCACGTGGTCCTGTGCGACGTCGGCCTGCCGGACCTCGACGGCTACGCGGTGGCGCGGCAACTGAGGCGCGAGGCCGCGCTCTCCTCGGCGCTCCTGGTGGCGCTCACGGGGTACGCGCTGCCCGAGGACCGGCGCAGGGCGCTGGAGGCCGGCTTCGACCGCCACCTGTCCAAGCCCCCGGACCCGGAGGCCATCGCCGCGCTGCTGGACGAAGCGCCGGGCCCGGTGGATGAGGAGGCCGCGCCCTTGCCGTGAAGGGCGACGCGCGCGGCGCCTCGGCCGGCGATTTACTTCGAGCCGATGGTGATGGTGCCGTTGTTGTCGGCCGGGGCGAGGTCCGTCCAGAGCGCGGCGAGGGACTCGCCCACGAGCTGGGTCATCAGGTCGGTGCTCTGAATCATGGACGTAAAGGCCGCGGTGGCCGTCGCGCCCGGGCGCTCGTCGCCCGCGTAGTGGGCCATCATGGCGGGCACGAGCAGGCTCGTGACCCCGGTGAGCTGCGGGTCGACGAGGTTGTAGGGCGCCGCGGACAGCTGCGCCTTGGTGATTCCCGTGAGCCCGCTCGAAAGAAAGTCTTGGGAGAAGCTCACGAAGTCGGTCGGGTGCGAGGCGATGCTGGTCACGGTCGTGGTCGCGACGGCGAGCGTGCGGTTCTTGATGTCGAGGTCGACGGTCCGGTAGGGCGAAGGCGCCGTCACCAGCGACCCCGTCTCGATGTCGTGGAGAACCGAGGTCGTGAAATCCTTGAGGGCGATGTCGTTGGCGTGGAAGTGGCCGGTGAACACGACGTTCAAGCCGGCGTCGGCGAGCGTCTTCGAGACGGTCTGCCAGTCGGTGAGCACGTATTCCGGGAACTGAATCGACTGGCCCGTGTAATGCTCGAGAATCCCATGGTGCATCATCCCGATGACCAGCTTGCCTTGGTCCTTGGCGGCTTTCACCTGGTCCAGCACCCAGGCCAGGGTGGTGGCCGAGAGCGCGCCTGCGGTCGTGGGCGTGCCGTTGGCGACGTTGTCCGCGTATTCGCAGGAGTCGATGGCGAGCACCCGCACGCCGGCCACGGGCTCCGCCACGTAGCTCAGCGAGTTGGGGTCGGTCGCCACGGCGTCGGCGTAGCCGTCATCCGCGTAGACCTGCCGGAACTCGGCGGGCGAAACCTGGGCGACGGGCGTGGGCGGCGAGGTCGTGTAGCTCAGCGCATGCGGGTTGTTGATGTCGTGGTTGCCGGGGATCACGAGGACCTTCTTGCCGCTGGCCCTCAGCGTCGCGAGCTTTTTGGCCATGAGCTCGTGATTCACCTTCTCGCCGTCTTTGGTCAAGTCGCCGGTGACCAGGACGAAGTCCAGCGACTGCGCCTGCAGGTCCGCCAAGGCGACGTCCAGGGTTTCCTGGCTCTGGAGGAGCATCTTTCGAATCCTCGGCCAGGTAGGCGGTCAGCTCCGGGCTGCTCGCGCCGAGGGTGGCGGAATCGTAGAGGTGCGCGTCGCTGAAGACGGCGAACTTGGCGGACGTCGGCGGGGTCGTGCCCGCGTCCGAGGAGGAAGAGTTCTCCTTCTCGCATCCTAGAAGGCCGCAAGAGAGGGCGACGATCGCTAGCGCAGAGACAACCTTCGCGTGGCTTTTCATTCGAAGCGTCCTAGGGAGCAGGCGTGGGGGCACAACGGCTGGGGGACCGTAGACGCGAATTGTGGCGCTCGTGTCAAAAGGAAGGTTACGATTCGGTGACGCATCGACCCCGCTCGGCAATTTGCGGGAGCCAGGCAGCGCCGGCCGCCGCGCGCGAATGCCGCTCGGTCTCCGGGGGGGGGCGATCGATGCGGCCGACGGCGGTCGCGCTCCGGCGACGCCCGATCTACCGGTATCGGCCTTTGGAGAATTCGATCGCCCTCTCGAACTCCGACCACGCGTGGGTTCGCGCCGTCGGCGACAGATTGTTGAGGCTGAATTGGTCGTACATCCAGGCCGCGGTTTCGCGCGTCTCGGACGAGACGTCCCGGAAGTGCTTTCTCGCCGCAAGGCCGATGAGGACCAACAGCGCCGGGGCGGCGACGCCGGACACTTGTTTCGTGCCGGAGCCCCAGTTCAACTTCCTGGAGTCCTTCGCGATGTCCTTGATCGCCGAAATGACTCCAGCCGTGGTCACCACCTCATTCGTCAACTTGAACTTCGCGTCCTGCGCCTCCGACTGGGCCCCTGCGACGAAGCACCCCAGCAGGAAAAAGAGATTGTCTGCGTTGGGGCGCTCCCTCCCGTCCTCTCCCCACGATTTCTTGGAGGTCGAGCTGCAAGTGGGCGCCGCCAGGAATGCCGCGCTCTTTTCCGCCTGCCCAGTAGGACCATTGGCGAACTTCTTGAAGAGCTCGGCAAGATACTGGATGTTCTCGTGCTTGACGATCGTCGAGACTTTCTCCGGGTCCAGGTCGAGGTTGCGATCCCCGATGCCAGGTATGGCCGGCATGATCATGGCTTTGCAAAAGTCGGATAGAGCGGCCCCGCCTCCCGGTTTTCCGCGGAGTGAGCTGACGATCCCCACCGGGTCCGTCTCCAGCACCTTCTTCATCATGCCCAAGACCCGCGCCCTGTCCTCGTCGGTGAAGGTGGAGAGCGCCTTCGCGGCGATTTCGAATGCTGCGACCTTCTCCGGCGTGCTCTGGGTATTCATGGCCGATTCGAGGACGCCGGTCGCCACCTTCGGGTCGCCGGTTTGCTCGGTGAACGGCACGGCCTTGTACTTGAGCCAGGGCAAAAGGTCCTTGGTGAATTGGTCGGGCGTCTTTCGCAGGTCGTCGAGCTGCTCCGGGGAGAGATACGACCAGGCTTCGGCGGCATCAGCCCCCTTCAGGTCATGAAGCGCGACCAGCGTCGCAAGCCTGCCCTCCGGCTCATCCAGGTCGGACTTGCCGTGATTTTCGGCGCTGTACGCCATCTCCTTGACGAAATCCTTCTTTTCTCTTGCCCCGGCGGAATTCAGGGCCGTCGCAAAGGGCGATTGCCCCTGGTTGTCGACCTGCACCAAGCGCGGAGCGTGCTCCGCGAGCTCGGCGTACAGGTTCCGCAAATTGGCTCCGGACAAGTGGGGCGCGATGGCGTTCAGAGATCGGCTTGTCGGCTTGATAGAGCGCCGACGTCTCGGCGAGCACTCGAAGGTCGCCGTTCTTGCGCAACTGCTCGAAGAGGTCGTTGACGGTGCCGTTCTCGATCGAGGACGAGATGAGCGCACGCAGCTCCTCCATCTTCTGACCACCCTTGAGCGTCGGCCTCGGGAAGTCGGTGTTGGGCTCCAAATATCGCTCGAGGTAGGCCAATTGGCCGCGTATCGTATTCAGCACCATGGCGTCCGGCAGCCGCTTGCCGGCGAACGGCGTGGGAGCATAGGGCTTCCGCTCGCGCGGCGGCGGTTTCATGTGATGGGCGGGGTCGTAGAGCGGGCAGAACTCGCTCTCCAGCGCGCAGCTGGCGTCGGTGCGCATCAATGACTCGACCAGGGGCCGGAGGGACTTGGGCAATGTCTTGGACTTGCACGCCCCTTCTGCTCGCCATCGCTCGAGCAGGCGCCGGTCGGTCGTGATCGGAATATCGGTGTTTTGCGTTCTCGGCGCCATGAAGGATCTCTCCGTAAGAGCAGGGGCAATGGCTCCCGCTGTTCTTTATCGGCAGGGACGCCGTCGGGTCGCGTGACGGAATGGAAACATTTGCGAGGCAAGGCGGCGAGCGCTGCGCGCTGCCTCCCCGGCGCTCGCCTGCGACCTCGACCGGCAAGTCGGCCTCGTCGGCTTAACATCAGCTTTTACTTATCTTTTGTGTCACAGACTCTGACTGTTCTTGATGGAAGGCCGACCCCACACTCCCTGGCAGGATGCGGCCACCCGCCGCCAACGAGGGAACCTTGGACCAGTCCAACCGCTACGCCCGGCTCGACCTGAGAGAATCCGACCTGATCGCCGCCGGCCGCCACGTGCTGTGCGCCTACCACCTGCGCCCCAAGCCCGGGCACGACTTCCTGGCGACCGCCTCGCACTTCGCCGCCGAGTCCTCCACCGGGACCAACGTCGAGGTCTCCACCACCGACGACTTCACGCGCGGGGTCGACGCGCTCGTCTACGAGATCGACCCGGCCCGCGAGCTCGCGAAGGTCGCCTACCCCCTGGCCCTCTTCGACCGCAACCTCACCGACGGCCGCGCCATGGTCGTCTCCTTCCTCACGCTGGCCGTCGGCAACAACCAGGGCATGGGCGACGTGGAGTACGCCAAGCTCCACGACTTCTACTTCCCCCCGAGCTACCTTCAGCTCTTTGACGGCCCCGCCTTGAACATCGCCGACCTGTGGCGCGTCCTGAACCGGCCGCTCGCCGACGGTGGCCTGGTGGTCGGCACCATCATCAAGCCCAAGCTCGGCCTGCGGCCCCAAGCCTTCGCCGACGCCTGCTACCAGTTCTGGCTCGGCGGCGACTTCGTCAAGAACGACGAGCCGCAGGGCAACCAGGTGTACGCGCCGCTCAAAGAGACCATCGCGGCCGTGGCCGACGCCATGCGCCGCGCCCAGGACGCCACCGGCGAGGCGAAGATCTTCTCGGCCAACATCACCGCGGACGACCCGTTCGAGATGATCGCCCGCGGCGAGTACATCCTGCAGTCCTTCGGAGAGAACTCGCACCACGTGGCGTTCCTGGTCGACGGCTACGTCGCCGGCCCGGTGGGCGTCACCACCTGTCGGCGCCGCTTTCCGGGGCAATTTCTGCACTACCACCGCGCCGGCCACGGCGCCGTGACCAGCCCCCAGTCCAAGCGCGGCTACACCGCGCTCGTCCTCTCCAAGCTCGCGCGCCTCCTGGGCGCCTCCGGCATTCACACCGGCACCATGGGCTTCGGAAAGATGGAGGGCGAAGCCGAGGACCGCCGCATCGCGTACATGCTGGAGCGCGACAGCGCCGACGGCCCCTATTTCCACCAGGAATGGCTGGGCATGAAGGCCACGACGCCCATCATCTCCGGCGGCATGAACGCCCTGCGGCTCCCCGGTTTCTTCTCGAACCTGGGCCACAGCAACGTCATCCAGACGAGCGGCGGCGGCGCCTTCGGCCACCGCGACGGGCCCACCGCCGGCGCGCGCTCGCTTCGCCAGGCGCGCGACGCCTGGCTCGCCGGCGTCGACCTCGTCGAATACGCCCAGGACCACGCCGAGCTGCGCGGCGCCTTCCTCACCTTCCAGGCCGACGCCGACGCGCTCTTCCCCGGTTGGCGCGACAAGCTCAGGGCGGCCGCCTGACCCGGGCTCGCCCGTCGCTCGCCCGCCTGCATGGCGCGCGCAGAACCGCGCGCGCCTGATAAGATCAGCGGCTACCCTTCAGGCGACGGCAGGAGGCCGAGATGTACGACGGACGCGTGACCCTGACGCACTTCCTCGCCCGTGAGGAGCGGTCGCGGGCGGGCGGCCGCCGGGATGAGCTCGTCGTTCTGCTCAACGACCTGGCCACCGCCTGCAAGGCCATCGGGAACGCGGTCGCGCGGGGCCTGTTGGCGAACACCGACCCCGACCTGCCCCAGAAGGTCCAGGCGGCGGCGGACGACGTGATGATCCGCTCGCACCTCTCTAATGGCCTCGTCGGCGGGATGTCGTCCAAGGATGCCGAGCGCTTTCAGGCCAGCCAGCAGCCGCGCAGCAGGTTCCTCCTGGTCTTCGACCCGCTCAACGGCTCCGCGAACCTGGACATCAACTTCGTCACCGGCACCATCTTCTCGGTGCTGCGCGCGCCGGCGATGGACCGGGAGCTCTCGGCCGAGGACTTCCTGCAGCCGGGGACCGAGCAGGTCGCCGCCGGCTTCTGCCAGTACGGCGCCTCGACTCGCCTGTTCCTCACCACCGGCGACGGCGTCCACGGCTTCGCCCTCGACCGCGACGTGGGGGAGTTCACCCTCACGCACCCGCGCATCGCCATCCCCGCCGACGCCTCCACCTTCGCCATCAACACGTCCAACGAGCGCTTCTGGGAGCCCCCGGTGAGGCGCTACGTCGAGGAGTGCCTGGCGGGGAGCACGGGGCCGCGCGGCCGAGACTTCGGCATGCGGTGGGTGGCCTCGCTGGTGGCCGAGGCGCACCGGCTGCTCACCCGCGGCGGCGTGTTCCTCTACCCCCTGGACGAGCGAACCCGCGAGCAGGGCGGCACGCTCTCGCTTCTCCACGAGGCGAACCCCATCGCCTTCCTCATCGAGCAGGCGGGCGGCGCCTCGACCACCGGCCGCAAGCGCGTTTTGGACGTGGTGCCCCAGAGCCTCCAGCATCGCTCGCCGTTCATCTTCGGCTCGAAGAACGAGGTCGAGCGCATCATCCGCTACCACCGCGACTACATCGAGGGCCGGGAGCCGGAGCGAAGCGATTCGCCGTTGTTCTCCAGCCGCTCGCTGTTCCGGAACCCTTGAGGCAATCCATGTCCGTCAAGCACCCAATCATCGCCATCACCGGCTCGTCGGGCGCCGGGACGACCTCGGTGACCCGGACCTTCCAGCACATCTTCCGCCGCGAGAAGATCAACGCCGGCATCATCGAGGGCGACTCGTTCCACCGCTTCAATCGCGCCGAGATGAAGGCCGCCATCGCCGAGGCCGCCAAGAAGGGCAACAACCACTTCACCCACTTCGGCCCCGAGGCCAACCTCTTCGAGGAGCTCGAGTCCCTCTTCCGAGACTACGCCAAGACAGGCGCCGGCCGGGTCCGCAAGTACCTCCACAACGAGGAGGAGGCCGCGCCCTACGGCCAGGAGCCCGGCACCTTCACCGCCTGGGAGGACCTGGCGCCGAACACCGACCTGCTCTTCTACGAGGGGCTCCACGGCGCGGTGGTCACCGACAAGGTCAACGTGCCCCGGCACGCCGACCTCGTCGTCGGGGTGGTGCCCATCATCAACCTCGAATGGATCCAGAAGCTCAACCGCGACCGCGCCGCGCGCGGGTACACCACCGAGGCGGTGGTGGACACCATTTTGCGGCGAATGCCCGATTACGTGAATTACATTGTCCCTCAATTCTCGCGCACCCATATCAATTTCCAGCGCGTTCCGACGGTGGACACCTCCAACCCGTTCATCGCCCGGTTCATCCCCACCGCCGACGAGAGCTTCGTCATCATTCGCTTCGGCAACCCCCGGGGCATCGACTTCCCGTATTTGCTCACGATGATCCACGACGCGTTCATGTCGCGGCCCAACATCATCGTGGTCCCCGGCGGGAAGATGGAGCTGGCGATGCAGCTCATTTTCACCCCCCTCATTCTGCGGCTCATCGAGAACCGCAAGCGCGTCCTTTAAGCCTCAAGGAGAAAAGCCCCCAATGTTCAAGACCGCACCCGGCCAACACCCCCGACCGCTCGGAAAGATGGCCGGCGCCATCCGCGCCCTGGCCATGGACGCCGTGCAGAAGGCGAGCTCTGGCCACCCCGGAGCGCCCATGGGCATGGCCGAGATAGCCCAGGTCCTCTGGACCCGGCACCTGCGCCACAACCCGGCGAACCCCCTCTGGCCCGACCGCGACCGCTTCGTGCTCTCCAACGGCCACGGCTCGATGCTGCTCTACGCGCTCCTACATTTGACGGGCTACGACCTCACCCTCGACGACCTGAAGAGCTTTCGCCAACTGCACAGCCGCACGCCGGGCCACCCGGAGGTCGGCTACGCGCCCGGAGTGGAGACGACGACTGGCCCTTTGGGCCAAGGGCTCGCGAACGCGGTGGGCATGGCGCTCGCCGAGAAGCTCCTCGCCGACGAATTCAACCGGCCCGGCCACGACGTCGTCGACCACCACACCTACGCGTTCCTGGGCGACGGCTGCCTCATGGAGGGCATCTCGCACGAGGCCTGCTCACTGGCGGGCACCTGGGCATTAGGCAAGCTCATCTGCCTCTACGACGACAACGGCATCTCCATCGACGGCCACGTCGAGGGCTGGTTCACCGACGACACCCCGAAGCGCTTCGAGGCGTATGGCTGGCACGTCATCGCCAACGTCGACGGCCACGACCTCGCCGCCGTCGACGCCGCCATCGCCGCGGCGAAGGGCGAAAAGAGCCGCCCGTCGCTCATCTGCTGCAAGACGGTCATCGGCCAGGGCGCGCCCAACAAGGCCGGCTCGCACGACGCGCACGGCTCGCCGCTGGGCGAGGCCGAGGTGGCCGCGGCGCGGCTGAACCTGGAATGGCCGTTCCCGCCTTTCGAGATTCCCAAGGAGATCTACGAGGCGTGGAGCATGAAGGACAAGGGCGCGGCCTTCGAGGGCGAGTGGCGCCAGAAGCTCGAGCGCTACGCCGCGGCCTTTCCCGCCCAGGCGAGCGAATTGATGCGCCGCGCCTCCGGCGCGCTCCCCGGCGGCTGGGCGGCGCACGTAGAGGCCGTGGTCGCTCGCTTCAACGACAAAGCCGAGACCGTGGCCACGCGCAAGGCCTCGCAGAATTGCATCGAGGCCTTCGCGCCCAAGCTCCCCGAGCTGCTCGGCGGCTCGGCGGACCTCGCCGGCTCCAACCTGACGCTCTGGTCCGGGTCGAAGCCCGTCTCCAAGGCGCCGGGCGGCAACTACGTGCGCTACGGCGTGCGCGAGTTCGGCATGACCGCCATCGCCAACGGCGTCGCGCTGCATCGCGGGCTCATCCCGTACACCGGCACCTTCCTCATGTTCTCGGAGTACGCGCGCAACGCCCTGCGGATGGCGGCGCTGATGAAGCTCCGGCAGGTCTGCGTCTTCACGCACGACTCCATCGGCCTGGGCGAGGACGGCCCGACGCACCAGCCGGTCGAGCAGATCGCCACCCTGCGGCTCATCCCCAACATGGACGTCTGGCGGCCCTGCGACACAGTCGAGACGGCGGTGGCCTGGGCCGCGGCCCTCGAGCGGAAAGACGGGCCGAGCTCCTTGTGCCTCTCGCGGCAGAATTTGCCGTTCGTCCGGCGCACCCCCGAGCAGATCGCGCAGATCCGCAAGGGCGGCTACGTCGCCGCCGACTGCGCCGGCGCGCCGGCAGCGGTCATCATCGCCACCGGCTCGGAGGTCGACCTGGCGCTCAAGGCGCAGGCCAAGCTGTCGGCGCAAGGCGTCGCGTTAAGGGTCGTCTCCATGCCCTCCACCAACGCCTTCGACCGCCAGGACGCCGCCTACCGCGCGGCCGTCCTGCCGCCCGGAGTCCCTCGCGTCGCGGTAGAGGCCGGGGTGACCGACGGCTGGCGCAAGTACGTGGGGCTCGAGGGCGCGGTCGTCGGAATCGACCGCTTCGGCGAATCCGCCCCCGCCGGGCTCCTGTTCAAGGAATTCGGCATCACCGCCGAGGCCGTGGTCGCAGCCGTCCAAGCGGTGCTGAAGCAGCCTGCCGTCGGCCCCTGATTCTCTGGCCGCCGTCGGGGCGAGCCGCGGCGGAATGCCCCGGCTCGTCTCTTCGTCATCTCTCTCGCTTCGCCGGCCGTGCGCCGGCAATGAATGAAAGGAGCCGAAGCACCATGAAATTCTTCATCGACACCGCAGACGTAGGTGAGAATCCGCAAGGCCCACGCCATGGGCATCATCGACGGCGTGACGACGAACCCCAGCCTCATCGCCAAGACCGGGCGCCCGTTCGCCGACGTCATCCAGGAGATCGTGGAGATCGTCGACGGGCCCATCTCCGCCGAGTGCATCAGCCTGGAAGCGAGCGGGATGACCAAAGAAGGCCGCGAGCTCGCCCGAATCCACAAGAACATCGTGGTCAAAGTGCCCATGGGCGTGGAGGGCCTGAAGGCGGTGAAGGCCCTCACCTCCGAGGGCATCAAGACGAACATGACGCTCATCTTCAGCGTGAACCAGGCGCTGCTCTCGGCCAAGGCCGGCGCCACCTACGTCAGCCCGTTCGTGGGCCGCCTCGACGACATCGGCGAGGACGGGATGGCGATGATCGCCGACCTGGTGGAGGTCTTCGGGAATTACGACTACCCGACGGAGATCCTCGTCGCCAGCGTGCGAAATCCCGTCCACGTGCTCACCGCCGCCAAGCTCGGCGCGCACGTCGCGACCATCCCGTTCAGCGTCATCGCGCAGCTCGCGACGCACCCCCTCACCGACGCCGGCATCAAGCGCTTCCTCGCCGATTGGGAGAAGGTCCCCAAGAAGTAGTCGGCTGTGGTTCCCGCTCCATGGCCCCCGCGGTCGCTCCTCCGCGGCGGGCCACCCGCGTGGCGGACTTCAATTCTTTCTATTGGCCGTATTCAGCGCCTCGCATTGACACGCACCTGAGAGCGCGCAACATTGCGTTGCAACAATTCCTCAATCAGCGACGCCGGCTCTCACCGAACCGCGCGCGGCGCGAATCGGACCCTCTTCCCAGCCAGCCAGCCTTCGCTCGGCGCGGCGGGGCATTTCGCGACCTTTCGGGTGGCCTTCGAGAGACAGCAGCGCGCGGTCGGACCAACAGTCAACGCAAGGGGTGGAAGATGGCGCACACAAACGGAGCAGAGACGCTGGGCATCTGTGTCGCTTCAAAAGGCTCGATGGCGCATGTCCTCGGCTTGGCGCGGGCCGCCAAGGCGGCGGGCAAGGACGTGAAGATCTTCATGACGGGGGAAGGGGTGCACCTCACGCACCACGCCCAGTTCTCCCAATTGCACGAAGTCGCCAAGGTGACGGTCTGCGAGGTGAGCTATCTCGCCAACGGCTTCACCGACAAGGACCTCCCCGGGATGGCGGACAAGGACTTCGTCACCCAGGCCCGAAACGCAGAGATGGTCGAGGACTGCAAGCGATACGTCATTCTCTAGGAAGGAGAATCCTCATGGCTGGCAAGAAAGTGGCGGTTCTCATCAAGGACAAGGAGCGACAATACGAGGGCCTGCGCTCCAGCCTCGGCCTGCTCCTCGAGCAGCACGTCGTCACCATGATCGTGCTCGATCACGAGGTGACCATGACCGAGGAGTACTCGGACAATATGGGCTTCATCGACGAAATGGGCGGCGGTCGCTATAGCAATGTCCCTGCCAACGTGGAGAAGCACGGCTTCAAGGCGCTGGCCTTGCCCGACTTGCCCTCCATGCTCAAGCAGAACCAGGTCGTGATCCCGTTCTAATCGCTCGGCTGCCGAGCCCTTCGCCAAGGGACCTACCCAATGAAGATCCTTCATATCCTGCGTTCCGAGCCCGCCCCCCTGACAAAAACGCTGGTCGCGGAGATGTCGAAAGGCGAGACCAGCGCCGAAATGCCCCTCTACAAAGCCGCCGTCAACTACGACAACCTCGTCCGGGAAATCTTCCAGAGCGACCTGGTCATCTCCTGGTGGTAGTCGCAAGACTTCCCTCTCCAGCTCGCCCACCGGAGCGCGAGCTGGAGAGGCGTCGCGCCGCCGCCTGCGATTCCCGAAGGAGCCCTTTCCCCCATGACCTCGGAGCGATGGAGCCCGGGCGAGCTCAAGCAGACCGTGCGCTCGCTCCTCTCGGCGCCCGACTTTGCGCGCCGCTCGGAGGCCTGGCTTCCCTTTCCGCCCGGGCGACTCCTCGCGCCCCTCCTGTCGTTTCTTTGTAGCCCCGACGAGCTGCTGAAATGGCGTGCCGTCACCGCGCTGGGCCTCGCGGTTGCGCGCATGGCCGACGTTGACCTCGAGTCGGCCCGCGTGGTCTTGCGGCGCCTGATGTGGACCCTGGCCGACGAATCGGGCGGCATCGGCTGGGGCGTCCCCGAGACGATCGCCGAGATCCTGACGTGGAACGCCGTCCTCGCCTCGGAGTTCTCCGACATCCTCATCGGCTACACCGAGGAGGACGGAAACTGCTGGGGCAATGACACCCTCGTCCTCGGCGCGGTCTGGGGCCTTGGCCGCTTGGCCCAGGTGAGGCCCGAGCTGCTCCCGGCCGCCACGCCCTGTCTCGAGAAATTCCTCTCGAGCCCACACCCCGCCTTCCGCGGGACGGCATGCTGGGCCATCCGCCGAATCGGCGCAAACCTGCCGTCCGCCCACGCCGCAGCGCTGCTCGCCGACCAGGCCCCGCTCGCGCTCTACGACAACGGCGAGCTTCGAGCTCGCCGCGTCTGCGACCTCGCTTCAGGCTAGACGAACAGATTGACTTGCGAATCGGCCGCCACGTCCATCCAGGTCGCAGCGCCGCCGAACTCCACGCCCTCGATGATGTCCGACTGAGGGATGCCCATGACGTCCATGGTCATCTGGCAGGCGATGAGCTTCACGCCGCTCTCCTTCGCGAGCTCCAGCAGCTGACCCACCGTGGCGACGCCATGCTTCTTGAACAGGTTCTTCATCATCGACGTGGCGACCGCCTCCATGGATGGCAGCGTGGCGATGAGGTTTGGGATGGACATGGGCATCGCCGGGTTGCCGAGCGGCGAGATCTTCAGCTTGTCCGCGTTCTCCTTCTTGATGATCTGGAGCCCGTAGAACGTGAAGAAGATCGTGACATCCAGGTCCATGGCCGCCGCCGTGGTCGCGAGGATGAGCGGAGGATAGGCCATATCCAAGCTTCCCTTGGACGCGATGATCGTCATCTTCTTGTTCGGCATGGCTTTAGCTCCCTGCAACGAGCTTCTTGATGAAGAAGATGTAAGCGTTCCCGACCTTGTCCGTCTTGAGGATCTGGTTGCCCGTCCGGTTCGCCCACGCGGCCATGTCCTTCTGCGACCCGGGGTCCGTCGTCTCCACCTTGAGCACGCTTCCCTGCGCGAGGCCGTTCAGCATCTTGCGCGTCTTCAGAATGGGCAAGGGACAGTTCAGCCCCTTGGCGTCCAGCACCTGGTCCACCTTGATGTCATCCGCCATTGTCGTCACCTCCGAGCACGCCGAATCACCTACGCCTTCATCTCGGCGGACTGGTAATACTTCATGAGAATCTGCGCGACCTCCGGCCGGCTGAATTCGACCGGAAGCTCCATCCCCTTCGAGAGCATCTCGCGGACCTTCGTTCCCGACAGGTTGATGAAGTCCTCGGGCTTGTGATCCGGCGCGTCGCGCATCATCACCACTCGGTTGAGCTTCCTGCTCCAGGCGGTGTTGTCCGCCCGATAGGTCTCGATGAGGAGCGCGCCCTTCGGCACCTCCTGATCGAAGATGGACTGCGCGTCGAATGGCCCGTAGTAGCTTCCGACGCCGGCGTGGTCGCGGCCGACGATGAGGTGCGTACAACCCGTGTTCTGGCGAAACACGGCGTGCAGAACGGCCTCCCGCGGGCCCGCATAGAGCATGTCGAACCCGTACCCGCTGATGACGACGGTGTTCTTCTCGAAGTACACCTCGACCATCTTTCGGATGGCCGCGTCTCGCACGTCCGCCGGGATGTCGCCCGGCTTTAGCTTCCCGAGCAGCATGTGGATGAGCACGCCGTCGGCCTTCAGGTCGCGGTAGGCCATGCGGCAGAGCTCCTCATGGGCCCGATGCATGGGATTGCGCGTCTGGAAGGCGACGACCTTCTTCCACCCCAGCGCCCCCATTTGCTCGCGAAGCTGGTACGCCGTCCGGAAGGTGTGTGGAAACTCCTTCTCGAAATAGGAGAAGTTGAGCACGCGAATGGGCCCGGAGACCATGAAGTTCCCGGCGGCGTTGAACGCCTCGACCCCAGGGTGCTTGGGGTCCGTGGTCCGGAAGATCTTGAGCGTCATCTGCTCCATTTGCGAGGCCGATACCAGCTCCACCGCGGTCACCTCCTGGATGGCGATGACCGGGTTGCCCGGCACGTTCGGGTCGCGCAGGGCGATCTGCCGGCGCCCCTCCAAGCCGCTCGCGTCCTTCACCATATTGACCACGGGTACCGGCCAGAAGAGGCCCGCGGTGGTGTGCATCTCCTTCGCCACCCTCTGCGTATCGGCGAGGTCCATGAACCCGCTGAGCGGATTGAAATAGCCCGCACCCAGCATGACCGCATTCGCCGCCGCGGCCGATGAGACGACGACCGACGGGAGCGACTCGGCCTCCTTCGCCAGCTCCGCGCGCGCGTTCGAGTCCATGACGTAGAGCGGGTTCAGCTTCTCCGAACCGTGGGGCTTGATCACGACGTCCTCCTTTGGGCGACGAGGCGCTCGTGCGCCATCGCGAGGGTGCGATAGAGCGCGTGCGCGAACTTTGAGAATGGAAACGTCAGGAACAGTGCCAGGATCATCCCGAGGTGAAAGACATAGATGGCCAGCGCGACGGGCGCCGGCAAGAAAAGGCGCCCGAGCTCCGCGCCAACCCCGGAGCCAATGAGCAGCGCCACCAGCGCCAGGAAGAAGAGGTCGAAGGCCTGCGTGGCGCCCGCGAAGGCATCGCGGGAGAGACGGCCCAGAATGAGCATCGAAATGCCCAGAACCAGGACCACCGCCGACGCATTGCCCAGGAGCTTCACAGGATGCAGAAGCGGCAGCGGCGTCTTCCAGCCGAAGGCGTCGATGCCGACGCCCAGGAGCCCTGTCGTAGCCAAAGCACCCGCGAACCCCCAGAAGAGCAAAACGTGGCCTCTCTGGCGCGGCTTGGCGGAGCCGCACGTGCCGAACCGCCGATGCGCGAGAATCTCCATGACCACGGCCCAGAGCCCGGCCCAGAGCGACCCGCCGCGCTCCCGGCCCTCACCCCATGCGGCCCACACGCGCCGCGCCCCGAGGCCCGCGGCAACGGCGGCGAAGGCCCCTGCCGGGAGAAAGACGACGTAGAACATCCATTGGGGCACGACGTCCCGATAGGCGAGCGGCGTGCTCGCCGTGGCAAACCCATTCACTGAATAGATGAAGGCCGCCCAGAGCAGGACCGGCAGCCCGAGCAAGAGGGGCCAGGTCGACGCGGCGCTGCCGACCAGGCGCGCCATGAACTTCGGGCTGCCGAGCTCCTCGATCACCAGCGCGCGAACGACCTGCATCGCGTCGCCGGGCCGCGCGTCTCGCGGGCAGCGAGCCGTGCAATCGTTGCATTGATGGCAGAGCCAAATCGACGGGTCGGCCGCCAGCCGGTCGACGAGCCCCCACTGCGCCCAGAGCATCTGTCGGCGCGGGAAGAGGGAATCGGAGGAAGTCAGGTCGCAGACGCTGGAGCAGGTGGCGCACTGGAAGCACCGCGCTGCGACGCCGCCACCGCGCCGCACCAGCGCGTCGCGGAAAGCCTGAGAAGGGTTGATCGCGGTGGCCGTCGGCATCGTCTGGCCTCAGAAGCCTTTCAAAGGGTTCGGGCCGAGCTCCTCGAGCTCTTCGGCGAATTCGTCGAAGAGCTTGGGAATTCGCCCCATCTCGTCCCGCGCCAGCTCCACTACTTTCACCCGGTCCGCCTCGAGGGACAGGCGGGTCAGAGTCTCCTGCATGTTCGACAGGCGCTTGTGCGCGAGCTCGGAGCCCTTGACCATGTGGCACTGGTAGTCGTCCCCGCGCTTGCAGCCGACGAGCATCACGCCGTCGATACCGCGCGAAAGCGACTCGGCGACCCACACCACGTTCACCGCGCCCAGACACCGCACCGGGATGACGCGCACCCAAGGGTTCCAGCTCGCCCGCTTCAGCGCGGCATCGTCGAGTGCCGGGTACGCGTCGTTCTCGCACAGCAGCGCGACGATTCGCGGCTTCTCCTCGGTCTCCTCCGGCACCTCGATGGATTTGATCATGCTGGCGACAGCATCGACCGAATAGTCTGCGAACGAGACGATGCGCTCCGGGCAGGCGCCCAGGCAGATTCCACACCGCCGACACCGCGCGGCGTTGTATTGCGGCGTGCCTTTCACGTCCTCATCGAGGGTGCCAAAAGGGCACTCCTCCGTGCACCGCTTGCATTGCGTGCAGCGCTGCAGGAAGAAGTCGGCGGCCGCAAAATCGCCCGAGCGCGGGTGCACCGCCTCGCCGCGGACCAGCGAGGCGATGACCTGGCTCGCCTTCATTGCCGCGCCCCAGCCGTCGTCCGCGGCCTGGGCGGCGTCCATCGGCGCCCGCACCGCTCCGGCGGCATAGATTCCCGTGCGCCGCGTCTCGTAGGGGAAGCAGATGAAGTGCGAGTCCGGAAATCCATAGGCGAGAGCGGGCAGGTCAGGGCCCTGGCGATACTGGAGATTCAGAATCTCCGAGCCTTTGTGTCGCGCGAGGGTCGCCGCGACCTCCTCCGCCGCTTTGCGCTGCGTCTCCGATTCGTTGCGCTCGATCCGTTTCTCGGCGTCGTGCAGCTGCCGAATGGCTTCCCCGTCGGCCGCATTGGGCACCATTCCGGTGGCGAGGACCACGAGGTCGGCGCCGATTTCGACCTGCTCGCCCAGCAAGCTGTTCTTCACGCTCACGGTGAGCCCGGACCCCGCCGGCGTCACGCTCTCCACCGTTCCGCGCGCCAACATCACCCTGCTTTTTTCCTGGACCGCGCGGTAGAAATGCTCCGTTTGCCCCGGGGCACGGAGGTCCTTGTAAATGACCGCGCACTCCACCTGCGGCCAGGTGGTGTGAATGGCCATCACCTGCCGCAGCGACGTGGCGCAGCACTCGCTCGAGCAATAGGGTAGGTGCTCAGCATCGCGCGAGCCCGCGCATTGAATGAAGACCACTCTCCCGGGCGTCTTTCCGTCGCTTGGGCGCGTCAGCTCGCGCTTCGCCAGCATCGTCTCGAGCTTCGCCGCCGTGATGACATTCGCCGACGCGCCGTACCCGAAGCGGCTCAGGCCGCTCGCCTCATAAGGGCGCGCGCCGGTCGCCTGCACCACGGCCCCCACCTTGATCTCGGTTCGCGAGCCAGCGGGGCCTTCCAGCTCGACCGAAAATTGACCCGGCTGCCCTGCGATCCGCCGGACCTTGCTCAAAATCATGACCCGAATGCGCTTGTCCTCGCGCACCGCTCGGATGAGCTCGAAGATAGGGTTCGAGTGGAGCCGGTCGTAAGGAGGGACCTCGGGGACGACCTCGCGGATTCGCGCTTGATAGCCGCCGAGCTCGCTCGAATTCTCGACGAGAACCACCGGGTGGCCCATTCCTGCAGCGGCCTGGGCCGCCTGCAGCCCCGCGAGGCCGCCGCCCACGACGAGCACCGTCGGGTCCACGGTATCGGCCTGTCGCTTGGCAGGAATCACCTTTTTTGCCCGCACCACGCCCATCCGCAGGAGGTCCTCGGCGAGCGCTTGTGTGTCCTCGTGACCCGGCGCGTGTGTCCACGCCACCTGCTCTCGCAGCGCCACCCGCTCCACCTGCACCTTGGCCGGGTCGAAAGAGAATTCCTGTTGCTTATGGCGGCGCGAGCAGCCCGCGATGACCAGACCATCGACCGTCCCGGCGTCCACCGCTGCGCGAATGGAGGCGACCCCTTCTGCGCCGCACAGGCACTCGCTCTTTGCGAAGTGGACGGCTCCGTTCTCCCGGGCCAGCCCCTCGAAGCCGTCGGTGTTCACGCTCCCGCCGATTTCACACCCGGTGCAGAGGAATACTCCGACGCGTTCCATCAGGCGCTCCTCGCGGCGCACACGGCCTTCGCCGCTGCACCGGTGGCATCGCGCACCGACGCCGCAACGTCCTCGGGCCGGCGCGCCACGCCGGCCGCGAAGACCCCCGACGCGCGGTCGTCCAGGACGAAGCCGTCGCCATCGCGGTGAAGGCCCAACTCGCCGTTGCCGCGCGGCACCATTCCAGTGGCGAGGACGACCAGGTCCGCCTCCGCCTCGACGAGCCGTCCCGAATCCACGTCCTCCAGGCTGAGCGCCAGCGCGCCCGGGCTGCGCTCGACCACTTTGGCGACCTTTCCCTTGATGAACCTCACGCCCGCTGCTTCCGCCTTGGTGAGCATCGCCTCATTTCGGCCCGGCGCACGGCGGTCGATGTAGTAGACGGCGACGTCGGCCTGCGGGATCTGCTCCTTGACGTAGAGCGCCTGCTTCGCGGAGGCCAGGCAGCAGACTGCCGAGCAATACGGCAAATGGTGCACGTCTCGCGACCCCGCGCATTGTACGAAAGCGACGCGCCGAGGTACGGCTCCGTCCGAGGGCCGGGCGATCTGGCCTCCGGTCGGACCGGCGGGAGCTGCGAGTCGCTCGAATTGGACGTTCGAGACCACGTCCTTGAGTATCCCGCCGCCCAGCTCGGGCAGCTTCTCCAGCGGATACGGCGCCCAGCCGGTGGCGATGATCACCGAGCTCACTTCCAAGGACTCCTGCCGAGACTTCGCACCGAGGTCGATGGCCCCCGGGACCTTGCACGCCTGGGCGCAAGCCTGGCATCCAGCAGGGCAAGCTTCGCGGCTCATCGTGTATCGGCGCGGCCAGGCGTCGGCGTGGGGGATTCGAATGGCTGGCGCCATTCCCATTCCCAAGTTGAACTTGTCCGATGCCTTCCCCGGGCAGACTTTCGCGCATTCACCACAAGCCGTGCAGGCGCTGGTCACGTGCTCCGCCGCACGTCGCAAGGTCACGTTCCAACCCGAGCTCGTGCGCGCCGTGGATATCACCTCGGTCTGCACCAACACCCTCAGATTCGGGCTCTTGTCCATGCGCCGGGTGTTGAGCTCCATCCCGCAGGACGGAGGGCAGAGCTTGGGAAAGTATTTGTGGTGCTTGAGCACGCGGCCCCCGACACTCGCCTCGCGCTCGATCAGCACCACCGGATGCCCGGCCTCGGCGGCCTCCAGCGCGGCCGTGATTCCGGCGACGCCGGCGCCGATGACGAGAATGGGTTTCGCAGCGCCGTCGCTCACGGGCTCGCCCCCACCGTTGGACCGCGCAGCGTCTCGACCGGTCGGCGCTGCACCGTCGGCTCGGCGAAGAGCGCGAAGCGCAGCCAGCGGAATGCGAAGCGGAGGAGCTCGCGGTCGTCGGCGCGCAATGCCGCGACGAGCCTCGGCTCCAGGTCGAATCGTTTGAGAAACGAGGACTCGAAGACGAATCCGCGGAAGGTGTCGAGGTCGTAGGCCGCCATGAAGAACATCTCGATGCGCTTCGGGTCGAGCTGGCGGCCCCCGATGAACCAAGGATGCCCGACCAGCTCTCGAAAGCCTTCTTCCAGGTCCTCCCGCTCGCGCAGGCCTTGGTCGCGCTGCCACTGCTCCACCGACCAAGGGCGACCTTCCTTTCGCCCATGGCAGAACTCGTCCTCGAACAAGAAATGGACCGGCTTGGGCGCGGCGCCCGCGCGCGCAGGCGGCAGCGCCATGCCCACCGGATACATGCGGCAGGCCCACGGGCGCGCCTCGTAGACCGAGCAGCCGCTCTCGGTGACGAAGGGGCAGCGTTTCTGAGGCGCCTCGCCCATGCGCAGCATCACCACCGGCAAGTGCAGCGCCTTGGTGATGGGCGTCAGGGTGTGCTGCGCCAGGAACTCACGGGTGGAGATCCCTCGAGTGCGCGCCAGGCCCAGCACGTCCGCGGGCGTGAGGACGATGTTCACGTCCGAGCAGCAATGGGTGAAGCAGTCCAGCTTCGGATTGCATTCGAAACAAAAGGTCGAGTCGGGCTCCAGCCGCCGCTTGTCGCGCAGCTCCTCCGGCAATGCCATGGGGTCGGCGGTGGTCTTGGAGTCGGCCTGAGAGCTCGTCACGGGTGCTCCTTGCCAATGGTTATTCAAGCCTTGTCGCCTATTTGCGCATCGCCCGAAACAATGCTGCTTCGCAGCGCCGAGGGCGACCAGACGGCGATGGGAGAAGCGCAGCCACTCGAGGGATTTAGGCGGTACCGATAAGACGTTCTCACGCCGAACTGTTGCTCCATCCACGCCCACCCGCGGGCGTAATAGGAGCAGTCGTCGTTGAAGCAGACGAGGTCATAGGCGTGGTCGGCGATGGCGTCCGGGAGCGCGACCCGCTCCAAGCCCGAGCCGCAATGGGGGCATGTCCTGCCGGTCGTCTCGGACATGGAAGGCACCCAGTTTCCCTGCTATCGAAAGGAGAAGCCACTTCTGGTGAGCGGTGCGCGCGCGGCTCTCCCGCGATGGCGAGAAAGCCGCGGCGCCCGATTTCCTGAAGCTTCCAGCTTTCTAGAGGAACGTCGACTTGACGGGGATCTTCTTCATCTCCCACTGCTCGGTCTTCGGGTCCAACCGGGCATTCACGAACGCCCGCCAGTTCTGCTCGTCAATGGTCGGCTTGTCGGCCCGGAAGTAGTAGCCGGGCCAGCGCGTCTCCTGCCGGAACAGCATGGAGCGGACGTGCACCTCGGCCTGGTACAGGCGGTGAGTATTCTCCCAGGCGCGCATCAGGTCGTGGACGTCCTTGGCTCCGAGCTTGAGCTGGTCCTCTTTCAACAGGGCCAAGAGCTCGAGCGCGCGCTTCAGGAGCGGCTCGGTCGTGGTGAAGCGCACCGAGACGCCGCCCGCGTACTCGTCCATGATCTTCTGCAGGCGGAACATGAACATCTTGGGCGTGATGTAGTTCGGGTTGATGTTCGGGTCGGTCGTCTTGCCCTTGTTCTCCTCGTAGAGCTTGAGGGGGTTGAGGGTCGCGGTCTTGACCTGGTCCATCGCCGCCATGTCGACCGCCGGCATGGAGGGCTTCTCTTTCACCAGGAAGCGAATGGCGCTCTTGCCGGCGATGCGCCCCTCGGTGTGGGAGCCCGACGAGAACTTGTGCGAGGAGTTTCCGGAAGCGTCACCGGCCATGAAGAGGCCTTTGATCGTCGACATGTTCTCGTAGCCCCAGAAGTACTCCGGGGGCGCGAGGTCCTTCGGGCCGCTGACCCACGCGCCCGAGGCGCCCGAGTGCGAGCCGATGAAATACGGCTCGGCCGGGGCGATTTCGCTGCTCCTTTCCTCCGGGGCGATGTTGCTCGAGGCCCAGAGCAGCGCCTGCGAGATGGTCATGTCGAGGAAGTCTTCCCAGGCCTCCGACTCCAGCTCCTTGAGCTTCTTCTTGGCGGCCTTCTCGTCGCCAGCGCTCGTGGCGATCTTTTGAATCGCCTCCTCCGTGCGCATGAAGAGCGGGCCCTTGCCCTCGTTCTCGTCGAGCATACCCAGGTAGTTGCGCAGGTTCGCGGGGATGGGCTTCGCCTTGCCGTACGGCCCCCATTTGTCGAGCTCGCCCTTGCGCTCCACCATGTACTCGCCGCCGAAGGCGTTGGTCGCTCGGCTCTTGAACAGCAGGAACCAGGCGCCCACCGGGCCGTACGCGTCCTTGAAGCGCACCGGCACGAAGCGCACTTCCTGAGACGAGACCTCGGCTCCCGACTTGAGGGTGAAATAGGTGGAGCTGCCCGCGTTCCACGGCGGGTACCAGGCGCGCCCGATGCCCTCGCCGGCCGACCGGGGCTTGAAGACGTGCACCGCGCCGCCCAGGGTGAGCAATGTGGCCTTCGCCTTGAATACGTAGAACTTGTTTTCGCGCACCGAGAAGCCGTACGCGCCGGCGCACCGGTCGCCGTCCATGATGGGGCCGACGATGAAGACGCGCTCGTAGACGTTTTCTTTGCCCAAGGCGGTCTTGGCGGCCTCGGCCACGATGGTCTTGTAGCTCTCGCCGCTGATCATCAGCTGCCAGCGGCCTTCGTGGACGTACTCGCCCTTCTCATCCTTCCAGATCGGCAGGCCCCACTTCTCGAAGAGGTGGACGGTGCCATCGACGTGGCGCGCGATGTTCGCCACGAGGTCGTCGCGCGCGATGCCCATGAGGTCGTTGCGCACGTACTGCACGTAGTCGTTGACGGTGTTCTTCCCGTCCTTCAAGCCGACGTAGACGTTGATGGCCGAGAGGCCCATGGCCACGGCGCCGGAGCGGTCCATCGCCGCCTTGTCGACGACGGTCACCTTGAGGTTGTGCTTCTTCGCCCAGTGAGCGGCCTCCGTGGCAGCTCCGCAGGCGGCCATTCCGCCGCCCAGGATCAGGAGGTCGGTCTCCACGGTCACGGTTTCGTAGTTGAGCATTTATTTCTCCTTTTACTTCGTCCAGACCGCGGGAAGGCCCAGCGACGAGGGCTCGGTGAACAGCGCAACGCTTTCGAGGTCGGCGTCGCTGGCGAAGCCGCCTGTGGGCTCCGCCTTTCCCTCGGGCGTCGTGCGGGTGGGGAACTTGAAGCGCTTCACGGTCCCGTTGCGGAACTTGACCGTCCAGAGGATGGAGTCGGTCGAGCGCATGGGCACGACCGAGCCACCCAAGGGTACGAAGTCCGCGTAGCCGCGCACGTCGATGGCCTGCTGCGGGCACATCTTGACGCAGCTGAAGCACTCCCAGCACATTTCGGGCTCACGGTTGAGCGCCTTCATCGTATCTTTGTCCAGAACCATCAGATCGTTCGGACAAATGTATTGGCAGGCGGTCTTGTCGAGCGCCTTGCACCCGTCGCATTTCTCCGGGTTGACGAAGCTAGGCATCTTTGTCCTCCAGGGCTCAAAGAGCCCTTTCTCGTGGTATTTCGCCGATAGAAAAGCTCGCAGCGCGAAGCTGCATGACGCCACGAGCACGAAGCACGGTCAAAACGAGATTTTCAATGGCTCCGATAAAGGCCGTCGCGGGTGCTTCGCCGGTCCCGCCTTGCCGGCTCCTCTCCATTGAACCCCACCCGACAATGCAAGGGCGGCGCGCCCGTCGGGCGCAGGTCATCGCCGGGCGAAAGGACTTTCGCTCAAGCTTCGGGCGGCTTCACGCTCGGCCAGTGGGCGCTCAGGCGCCGCACCTCTTCTACGAAGGCCGAGACCGCTTCCGACATGGGTATATCGGCCCAGGTGACCAGGGCGATGCGGCGGGTGAGCCCCGGCTCGACCAGGCTGCGAAAGAGCCGGCCATGCGGGTTAGACTCGGAGACCACTTCGCGCTCGATGACCATGTCCGGCAGAAACGCGACCCCCATGCCAATTTCGACCATCCGCTTCACCGTCTCGACGTTCTCGGCCGAGACCACGGGCTCCACCTCGATGCCGAGGCAATCGAGGTAGCGGCGAATGGCGGTTCCGGTGGGCGTCTGCTGTGAAAGGGACACGAATTGGGCGTCGCGCAGCTGGCGCGCGCGGAGCGAGGGGACGCCGAAGAACGGGTGCGCGCGGCCCGAGATGAGCGACACCCGCTCGTCGAACAGTGTCTCGTAGCGCAGCCTCCGGTCCACGCGCGGGTCTGCGAGGATGACCAGGTCGACCTGGTTGCTGAGAAGCGCCTCCACCGACTCGTCCGCCACGCGGTAGAGGATGGGCCGAGGGGTCGCCGAGCGCTGCCGCACGGTGAGCAGCAGCTGCGGCAGGAAGTACGTCCCGATGCTGTTCACCGTGCCGATGCGGACCTCTCCTGCGGCCGGGAGCTCCTTGATGGCGCGCTGCGCCTGGCTCACGGCGGCGCTCACGCGCTTGACGTGCATGTACAGGAGGCGCCCGGCGTCGGTCAGGCTGATTCCCCCGGGCCGGCGATGAAAGAGCTGCGCGCCCAGCTCCTCCTCCAGGTGCTTCATCTGGTAGGAAAGCGCGGTTTGGGTGATGAACAGGCGTCCGGTGGCTTTCTTGAAGCCGGCCTCCTCGACCACGATCTCGAAGCAGTGCAGCCGCCACAGGGTCGTCAAGCCGGTTTTGCCCCCCAGGGCCTCCGAAGCCTTCAGCGAATCGCCCTCCTCGACCGAGAGCGCCAAGGCCCTCTCTTCCAGCGCCTCAGAATGTTCCGCCCGCGAAGAGCTCGAAACTCTCCGGGCCTGCTCATTGGAAGACACGGCCATTTCGCGACTCCTCTTCCGGCACGAGCGACGCGCGCGAAGAGAGTACGACGAGCCTACAGCAAGTCCTGATGAGAGCGCTTCTCCGACAAAAGGATACGTCGTGTATCGAACGGCAGTCCGTATTGGGCTGTGTCTCTTTCAATTCGCCAACTCAGCGCGTCACGATTTGATGCGGCGCGCCGATTTTGCACGCGGATACGTCGTGTATTGAACGGCAGTCC
This sequence comes from uncultured delta proteobacterium, assembly GCA_963772225.1. Taxonomy (GTDB): domain Bacteria; phylum Myxococcota; class Myxococcia; order Myxococcales; family UBA5297; genus CAVYWD01. Next base: position 1,930,677 of record CAVYWD010000002.1, read on the forward strand.
GTATTGGGCTATGTCTCTTTCAATTCGCCAACTCAGCGCGTCATAATTTGATGCGGCGCGCCGATTTTGCACGCGGATACGTCGTGTATCGAACGGCAGTCCGTATTGGGCTGTGTCCTTTTCCATTCGCCAACTCAGCGCGTCACGATTTGATGCGGCGCGCCGATTTTGCACGTTATCGGCCTTGGGCTTCACCCAATTCCGAGCACCCTATGCTACGGCATATTCCAGCGTTGGCGGATAGGACGCACGGAGCGCAAGCGAACAAAAGAGGCAGAACCTCCTCTTATCCGCTCGTCAACATTTTCTAACTCGGCATCCGCCAGTCCGGGGCCATCGCCCCGATGCGGCGAACTTCCTCGGCGAACGCGTCGAGCGCGAGCGACCGGCTCGGATTTGCCCAGGTGACGAGGGTGATGGCGCGGGAGAGCGGCGGGTCCACCGTGCTCCGCGACAGCCGCGCCGGCTGGCCGTCGGGCGCCACCTCGTCGGCAGTCGCCATGTCCGGCAAGAGCGCGACGCCCATGCCGGCCTCGACCATCCGCTTCACCGTCTCCGCGTTGTCCACCGCGACCGCTTGCCGCACCGCGATGCCGACGCGGTCGAGGTAGCGGCGAATGACCGAGCCGCTCGCCGTCGCCGGCGACAGGGAGACGAAGGGAACCTCCTTGAGCTCCTCGGCCGCGACCGTCCGCCTGCCGTAGAACGCGTGCCCCGCGCTGCAGACGAGCGAGAACTTCTCCTCGAAGATGACCTCGCTTTTGAGCCGGGCGTCGTGATTCGGGTCAGCCACGATGGCCACGTCGAGCTTGCTCGCGAGCAGCGACTCGAGCAGGTCCCCTGTGTTGCGATAGAGGATTTGCGGCCGGACGAGCGGGTGCTTGGCCTTGACCTCCCAGAGCACCCGCGGCAGGAAGTAGGTGCCCACGCAGTAGAGGGTCCCGATGCGGATCTCCCCGGTGACGCCGTCGGAGAGCTCGCGCACCGCCTGGTGCGCCTCGCGCACGGTGGCGATGACCTGCTGCGCGTGCTCGAGGAAGACGCGGCCGGCCTCGGTCGCGCTCCCCGGGCGGCGATGGAACAGCTGGACTCCCAGCTCCTCCTCGAGTCGCTTGATCTGATAGGAGAGCGCGGGTTGCGTGATGCCCAAGCGCGCCGTCGCGCGCTTGAATCCGCCCTCTTCCAGCACGGCGATGAAGCACTGCAGTTGGTGGAGCTCCACAGCGTGGCCCCCCGAAATGCCGGCCTTAGCGCCGAATCTTAATCATAGCATAAGTCTATCTCACCTCGCCATCCGCGCGCTTCGGCGACCGGCCCCCCGGCTCCTGCAAGCCTCTTTATCCAAGGCATCAAAAGCTTGTCGATTGACCCCTGTGCCCCACCGCGCACAACATCACGAACTCCAAGATGCGAATAGACCTGTTTCTCTTGACCGGGATCTCACAATGACCGACCGAACGACCCCGTTGCTCGACGACCTCGAAAAGGGGCCCTGGCCGAGCTTCGTCCGGGAGATGAAGAAGAGCGCCAAGAACCCCATGGTCCAAGACCTCCTCGGTGCCCTCGAGCGATCGTACCGAGACAAGATCGGCCACTGGAAGCACGGCGGCCTGGTGGGGGTGCGCGGCTACGGCGCCGGAATCATCGGCCGCTACAGCGACCTCCCCGAGGAATTTCCCAATGTCGCCGAATTTCACACGGTTCGAGTGAATCAGCCGGCGGGTTGGTACTACACCTCGGACGCGCTCCGCACCCTGTGCGACCTGTGGGAGCAGCACGGCTCCGGTCTCACGAACATGCATGGTTCGACCGGCGACATCGTCTTCCTCGGCACCCGGACCGCCGAGCTGGAACCGCTCTTCGCCAAGCTCACGCAGGCCGGCTACGACCTCGGCGGCTCCGGCTCCGACATGCGCACACCCAGCTGCTGCGCCGGCCAGTCGCGCTGCGAGTGGGCCTGCTACGACACCATGGCGTTCGTCGACGACATGACTCGTAGCTTCCAGGACGAAATGCACCGCCCGGCGTTCCCCTACAAGTTCAAGCTCAAGGCCTCGGGCTGCCCCAACGACTGCGTCGCCGCGGTGGCACGCTCCGATATGTCCATTATTGGAACCTGGCGCGACGCCATTCAGATCGATCAGGCTCAGGTCAGGGATTACGCCAGCTCCGGCAAGCTCAATATTCACCGCGACGTCGCGGGCCGATGCCCGACGCGGTGCATCGCCTTCGACGGGACGACCCTCACCATCGACGACGAGAACTGCGTCAAGTGCATGCACTGCATCAACGCCATGCCCAAGGCGCTGTCGCCGGGCAAGGACCGCGGCGCGGCCATCCTCGTCGGCGCCAAGGCCCCCATCATCGAGGGCGCTCTGCTCTCCTCGGTGCTCGTGCCATTCATCAAGATGGAGCCGCCCTACGACGACATCAAGGAGCTGCTGGCGGCCATGTGGGACCTCTGGTCAGACAACGGCAAGAACCGCGAGCGCATCGGCGAGTTCATCCAGCGCATCGGCCTGGGAAGCTTCCTCGAGCAGATCGGCCTGGACCCGGCGCCCGAAATGGTCATCCAGCCCCGGACCAATCCGTACATCTTCTATAACCTGGAATAGCGCTCATTAGCGAACGCTTTGCCCCAAAAGACACTCACTTCCATTTTCCGAAGGAGAAGGCGATGGCAACCGAGGCACCGACCCGCAAGACCGATATCGGGCCGCCGCACTACGAGAAGTTCCTTCCGCCCATCATCAAAGAGAACTACGGCAAGTGGAAGTACCACGAGATTCCCAGACCGGGCGTCCTCATGCATGTCTCGGAGTCCGGCGCCCGGCTGTACTCGGTGCGCGCGGCGACGCCGCGCCTGATGAGCATCGAGACGCTGCGGCTCTTCGCTTCCATCGCCGACGAGTTCTGCGGCGGCTACCTGCGCTTCACCAGCCGCAACAATGTGGAGTTCCTGCTCAGCGACGAGGCGAAGATCGAGCCCATCATCACCCGCCTCAAGCAGGAGGGCTACCCGGTCGGCGGCATTGGCCCGGGCATTACCAACATCGTCCACACCCAGGGTTGGGTGCACTGCCACTCGGCGGCCTCCGACGCCTCCGGCGTCGTCAAGTCGCTCATGGACGAGCTCTTCCCGCACTTCGAGAAGATCGACCTGCCCGCCAAGGTCCGCATCGCCTTCGCCTGCTGCCTCAACATGTGCGGCGCAGTGCACTGCTCGGACATCGCGGTCCTGGCCGTTCACCGCAAGCCGCCCAAGATCAACCACGAGCGGCTGGTGCGAACCTGCGAGATCCCCAGCACGGTCGCCGCCTGCCCCACCGGCGCCGTTCGGCCCACCACGGTGGACGGCAAGCAGTCGCTGTCCGTCATCGAAGAGCAGTGCATGTTCTGCGGCAACTGCTTCACCGTCTGCCCTTCCATGACCATGGCCGACGCCGAGAACGACGGCATCTCCATCTGGGTCGGCGGCAAGGTGTCGAACGCGCGCCACGAGCCGATGTTCTCCAAGCTCGCCATCCCGTTCCTCCCCAACAACCCGCCGCGGTGGCCCGAGGTGACCAGCGCGGTGAAGAACATCGTCGACGTCTACGGAAAGAACGCGCGCCCCTTCGAGCGCATGGGCGAGTGGATCGAGCGAATCGGCTGGCCCAAGTTCTTCAAGCTCACGGGCCTCGAGTTCACGAAGTACCACATCGACGACTACCGTCACGCGGGCGAGTCGCTCCGCCGCTCGACCCACATTCGCCAGTCCCAGGGCTGACCGCTTTCAGGTCGCAAGGAGAGAGCCCCATGGCCGCCCCCACCGCAGAAGCCGTCGCCGACGCGATGTACGCCCTGGTAAAGGACTACGCCGGCAAGAAGAACCTCAAGGCCACTGACCTCACCAAGGCGATGGTCGAGAAATACGGCGAGGACTGCAGCAAGCAGACCTGTAAGGACGCCATCCGCATTCTCATGGACGCCGGCAGGACGACCTATTCGTACGTCGGCGGCAGCTACGTGGTCCTGAACCCCGAGCACAAGGGTTAGCGGGCGCAGCCGGGGTATCCCGTAGACGCTCACCCCGAGCGCATCGCCGCGGACGTCGAAGACGGGTCGACAGGGGAACGCGGCGCGTGCTGGCGCTCGGGGTGGGCGGGCTAGAGGTCGAATTTCACAGTGAGAGGGCGGGCGGCTGCTCGAGCGCCGGCCCTTCTCTGGAGCTCCATCCATGGGTTTGCTCAAGAAGCCCGAACAAAAGAAGCCGCTCAAGATTGCCAGCCGCGGAGGAGGCGGAGGGACCGTCTCCGCGCTGAGGCCTCAGCAGACGCCCAAGGTGGCACCTTGCATCGCCGAGTGCCCAGCGGGCAATGACGTTCGCGCCTGGATCAATACGCATCTCGCAGCATCAGAAGACCGGCCAGACGGCCGACGACGCGCTGGACAAGGCCTTTCAAATGCTGGCCGCGTCCAACCCAATCCCTTCTATTCTCGGGCGCGTCTGCCCCCACCCTTGCGAGTCAGACTGCAACCGCAAGGACAAGGACAGCCCCATCGGCATCAACTCCCTCGAGCGGTTTCTCGGAGACTGGGCCCTCGAGCGAAAGCTTTCGCTCCCGACGCTGGCCGCTCCAGGGAGCCGGCCCGAGAAGATCGCCGTCATCGGCTCCGGTCCGGCGGGCCTCTCGTGCGCCTATCAGCTGGCGCGGCGCGGCTATCCCGTCACCCTCTTCGAGAGCCTGCCGGAGCCCGGCGGCATGCTCCGCTACGGCATCCCCGACTACCGTCTCCCGCGCGACGTGCTCGCCGCAGAAATCGCTCGCATCGTCTCCCTCGGGGTCGACCTCCGCTGCAACACCGCCGTCGGCAAGGACGTCAGCTTCGAGAGCTTGCAGAAGGACTATCAAGCGGTCTTCGTCGCCATCGGCGCCCATCAGGGCAAAAAGATCAAGGTCGAGGGCGAGGACGGGCCCGGCGTTTACACCGGGACGGGCTTCTTGCGCGAAGTCTCGCTCGGCAAGCCGCCGCCCATCGGCAAAAAAGTGGCGGTCATCGGCGGCGGCGACACGGCCATCGACGCCTCTCGCATGTGCCTGCGCCTGCCGGTGGACGCCGCCGACGTCGCCAAGAAGCTCGGCGCAGACGTGACGCTCTTCTATCGCCGCACCCGAACCGAAATGCCCGCCATCGAGGAGGAAGTGGTGGGCGCCCTGGAAGAGGGCGTGAAGATCGAGTTCCTCGCCGCACCCGCTAAGATCATGCGCGACGCGTCCGGCGCCGTATCCAAGCTCGTCGTCGAGCGGATGAAGCTCGGCGAACCCGACGCCTCCGGCCGCCGCGCGCCGGTCCCCACCGGAGAGCTCGTCGAATACGAGTGCCAGACGGTGGTCACCGCCGTCAGCCAGGAGCCCAACTTCAAAGCCGTGGGCGGCCCCCTGAGTGACGTGCGATGGCTGGAGGCCGACAAGTGGGGAACCACGTCCCTGCCGAAAGTTTGGACCGGGGGCGACAACATCCAACTCGCCCTCGCCACCACCGCCGTGGGGCAAGGCCACCGCGCGGCGGAGAGCATCGACGCAGCCCTGCGCGGGAAAGAGCCGGTCGAGTGGGTCAAGCCCACGGAGATCACCGCGGCCAAGATGAAGCTCGACTATTACGAGGCGAAGCCGCGCGCCCAGCGCGAGGTCCTCAGCGCCGAGGCGCGCCTCGCGAGCCCGCGCGCGGAGATCGACCGGGGCATCAGCAAGGACCAGGCTTTGGCCGAGGCTTCGCGCTGCATGTCCTGCGGGCTCTGCTTCGGGTGTGAGCGCTGCTGGATGTATTGCACGCCCTCGTGCTTCGCGAAGCTCGGCGAGCCATCGCCAGGCTCCTATTACAAGGTCAAGCTCGACACCTGCGACGGCTGCAAGAAATGCGCGGACGAATGCCCGTGCGGCTTCCTCAACATGGGCTAGCTGTCATCGCCTTCTCGACGGTTGCGGGGTATTGAACGTGGCGCGCACGGGGCTTCCCAGCATCGTCATCGCAGGCTTGTCCGGAGACACCGGCAAGAGCCTGGTCTCGGTCGGCTTGGCGCGCGCGCTCACCCGGCGCGGTTGGCGGGTAGCGCCGTTCAAGAAGGGCCCCGATTTCATCGACGCCGCGTGGCTCGGCGCCGCGGCGCAAGCGCCCGGCAGAAACCTCGACACCTTCTTCATGTCGTCAGAGGTCATCGCTCGCTCGGTCCAGCGGGCCGCGCGGGAGGCAAGCTTCCTTTTGGTCGAGGGCAACCGCGGCCTCTTCGACGGCGTGGACGCGCAGGGGACGCACTCCACTGCGCAGCTCGCCAAGCTCATCGGCGCGCCCCTCGTCCTGGTGGTGAATGCCGCCAAGATGACGCGCACCGCGTCCGCCCTGGTCTTGGGCTGCAAAACGCTCGACCCAGAGCTCCCACTCGCCGGCGTCATTCTCAATCGCCTGGGCAATGGCCGGCAGGAGACCGTCATTCGGCGCGCGCTCGCGGCCGACGTCGGCGTGCCCGTGCTCGGCGCCATCCCCAAGCTCCAGTCCGACCTCTTGCCGAGCCGCCACCTGGGCCTCGTCTGCGCCTCCGAGCACCCCGCGCGCGACGCCGCGCTCGAGGCGCTGGCGAGCGCGGTCGAGAAGCACGTCGACCTCGAGTCGCTCTGCGCTGCCGCCTCGAAAGCGCCGGGCATGGCCGGGCCCGCCGGCGCGCCCGCTCTGCGCAGCATCGGCCGGCGCGCTCGAATCGGCGTTCTGCGCGACGCCGCGTTTTCATTCTATTACCCGGAGAACCTCGAAGCGCTCGAGGACGCAGGCGCCGAGCTCGTCTTCCTCTCGCCGCTGGCGGACCGCGCGCTCCCGCCGGTCGGCGCGCTCTACGCCGGCGGCGGCTTCCCCGAGGAGCACCTGCCACAGCTCGCCGCCAACGAGCCCTTTCGCGCCTCGCTCCGCGCCGCGCTCGAGGGTGGCCTTCCCGCCTGGGCCGAGTGCGGCGGGCTCATGTACCTCTCGCGCTCCATCGCGCGCGACGGACGCGCCTTCCCAATGGTCGGCGCCCTGCCCATCGACATCGAGCACACGCCGCGGCCTCAGGGCCACGGCTACGCCGCCGCTTTCGTCGACCGCCCGAATCCCTTTTTCCCGGTGCGGACGCGCCTGGTCGGCCACGAATTCCACTATTCGCGCGTCGCCGGCCCGCTCGGCGCCGACACCGCCTTTTCGGTGGAGCGAGGCGCCGGTCTGGGCCTGGGCCGCGAGGGCCTCATGGTCGCAAATACCATCGCCACCTATATCCACCTGCATGCGCTCGGCACTCCGGAGTGGGCGCCGGGGCTCGTGCAGGCCGCGCATCGACACGCCGCGAGCGCCGCGGAGCGCTCCGCTCCCGCGCGCGCCGAGGGGACCTCATGAAACCCGCGTCTACGACTTCCATCCCCGACCTGCGTTGCGCGCTCGCCAGCGCGCCGGCCAATCCCGAAGCGCACGCGCGGCTGGGCACCGCGCTCCTCAAGGCCGGCAATTTGCGCGAGGCCGAGCAAGAGCTCCGCGCCGCGCTGGCGCTGAACCCGAAGCACGCCGGCGCATGGGTCAACCTCGGCGGAATTCACCTCTCCCGCTGGGACTTCGCGGCAGCCATCGACGCGAATCGAAAGGCGGCCGAGGCCGAGCCGGGGCTCGCGCTCGCCCATTTCAACCAGGCCATCGCCCATTTGCACCAGGGCGACGCCCCACTCGCCGTCGACTGCCTGAGCAAGGCCGTCGAGCTCGACCCCAAACACGGTGCCGCCTATTACCACCTGGGCATTGCCCTCTTCTCCCTGGACCGCGCGTTGGAGGCGCGGGCCTGCGTCGCCTTCTCTCAGGAGCTCGGCTTTTCGCCAAACCCTGCGTCGGCCGAGGCGCTCAAGCACGCCGAGCAGGCCGCGCAGGCGACCGACGTCCCCGCGCAGCCCCCCATCCTCGAATTGCACCCGAAGGCCCCACCGTCACAACCCGAAGGAGCGTGAAATGCTGCAGCTCAAGGTCGACAGTCAAATGTTGGATTTGGATGAGGACGGCTTCATCATGAAGCCGGAGCTCTGGGACCAGAAGGTCGCGCAGGCCCTCGCGGAGACCGAAGGCATCAAGGACTTGAACGAGAAGCACTGGAAGCTCGTGAACTACCTCCGCGAGTATTACCTCAAGTTCGGCGTGGCCCCCATGATCCGCAAGGTTTGCAAAGACAATGACATGAAGCTCACCGAAATCTACTCCCTCTTCCCCTCCGGCCCTGCCAAGGGCGCTTGCAAGGTCGCGGGCCTGCCCAAGCCCACCGGTTGCGTCTAGAGGATTCTTCTCTTCGCCCGAGCCTCGGGCCAAACACTCCCAGGACCTTTGGTGCTGCGTCTGGGCGCCTTCGGCGAAGGCTCGCATTCGCGAGCCTTTCGCCCAGACGCGGGAGGGAGTTGCCGTGTTCGAACCTGCTCTTGCCGCCCAAGGAATGGGGGCCACATGACGTTCGTGGAGCTCTTGATTCAAAGACAGGAACCGCTCGTTCGCCGATGGCAAGAAGCCATTTTGGCGGAATACGGCGACGCGACCGCGGCGCGCTGGCGGCGGCTTCGCGACCCTTTCGCGAATCCGGTCGGGCATGCGCTGAGCCAGGGGTTGCCTTTGCTCTTCCTGGAGACCACCCGCGACGGCGAGCTCAGCGCTTCGGCGACCTCGGCCCTGGAGGACATTCTGCGCATCCGCTCGGTGCAGCAGCTGACCCCCTCCCGCGCGGTGGGCTTCTTCGCGCACCTGCCGGAGGCCCTCCGCATCGAGCTTGCCGCTGAGCTCGCGACCGGCGCCTACGCCGCCGAGGCGCTTGCTCTCCAGCGCCGAATCGAGCGGCTGCAGATGGCAGCTTTCGATATCTACGTCCAGTTTCGCGACCAGGTCTCTAGGCTGCGCCAGAACGAGCTCAAGCGAAGCGTGGCCTCGCTGGTGCGTCGCTGGCATGGCTCCGACGCGGACGAATCGACGCCCGACTCAGACGTTTCGGCGCTCAGCTGTGCAGCCCCGAGGTGACGCATGGGAATTCTCGTATCCTTTCTTGCGGTGGCCGCGCTCCTCACCGTCGCCCTCGTGGGCGTCGAAGGCCTGGGGCTGCGCTGGCTCTTCGGAGCCGCCTTGCCCTACGCGGCCTTCGCGCTCTTCCTGGGCGGCTTTGTCGCCAAGGTCTTGGGTTGGGCCCGCTCGCCGGTGCCTTTCCGCATCCCCACCACCTGCGGCCAGCAAAAGACGTCTCTCTCCTGGATCAAGCAGTCGAAGGTCGAGAACCCCTCCACGACCCTGGGCGTCACCGCCCGCATGGCGCTGGAGGTCCTCCTCTTTCGCTCGCTCTTCCGGAACACGAAGATGCAGCTTCGCGACGGTAAGCTCTCCTATTCGTCGAACAAATGGCTGTGGGCAGGGGCGCTCGCCTTCCACTATTCGATGCTGGTGATCGTGATTCGACATCTGAGGTTCTTCCTGGACCCGGTGCCGAAGCTCCTGGTCGCCGCCACGCATCTCGATGGCTTCTTCCAAATAGGCCTTCCGGTCGTCTTCACCACCACCGGGCTTTTCCTGGCCGCCGTGACCTTCCTTTTCCTGCGCCGCGCGACCTCGCCGCAGCTGCGCTACCTCTCCCTTCCCAGCGATTACTTCCCCCTGTTCCTCCTGCTCGCCATCGGGCTCTCCGGCGCCTGGCTCCGGCACGTCTCCAAGATCGACATCCCGGCGGTGAAGGCCATGGTCATGGGCCTCCTCCAGCTCTCGCCGCAACCGGCGGGGGTGAGCGCGGCGTTCTATGTCCACCTGTTCTTCGTGAGCACGCTCCTCGGGTATTTCCCGTTCAGCAAGCTCATGCACATGGCCGGCGTCTTCATGTCGCCCACCCGCAACCTCACCGGCAACAGCCGCGAAGTCCGCCACGTGAATCCTTGGAATCACCCGGTGGAGGTGCACAGCTACGAGGAATACGAGAACGAGTTCCGCGACCGCATGCGGGCAGCGGGCTTGCCGCTCGAGAAGGACGCGGCCGAGCCGGCCACGGTTCATCCCATCCGGAAGGAGGCGTAAGGTGTCCGACGCCCGCGCGAAGCCAGACCAGCTCGAATACTACCAGCCGGAGAAGATGCTCCAGGTCGACCACCGGCGACTTCCCGAGAACGGTTGGATGGAGCAGCCGGTCGACTTTCGACCGGGAAGCTTCATCTGGCCGACGAAGCCGAAGAACCTGGAGTACATCGGGTTCCCCAACCCCCGCGAGTGGCTGCCCACCGACCAGGACTGGAAGCTGCCCACCAATTGGAAGGAGATCATCTTCGAAGGCATGCGTGAGCGGCTCGACAAATACCGCTCCTTCAAGGTCTTCATGGACGTCTGCGTGCGCTGCGGCGCGTGCGCGGACAAGTGCCACTTCTACATCGGCGGCGGAGACCCGAAGAACATGCCGGTGCTGCGCGCCGAGCTCCTGCGCTCCATCTACCGGAACGACTTCACTACCGCCGGAAAGATCCTGGGAAGCTGGGTGGGGGCACGGCCGCTCACGGTCGACGTCATCAAGGAGTGGTTCTACTACTTCTACCAATGCACCGAATGCCGGCGCTGCTCGGTGTTCTGTCCCTACGGCATCGACACTGCCGAGATCACCATGATGGCCCGCGAGCTTTTGCACCTGCTCGGCTTGGGCGTGAACTGGATCATGGAGCCGGTGGCGAATTGCCACAGGACCGGCAACCACCTGGGCATCCAGCCACACGGCCTGAAGGACACGCTGGACTTCTTCGCCGACGACATCGAGGAGATCACCGGCGTCCGGGTCGAGGTGCCCATGAACAAGAAGGGCGCCGACGTTCTCTTCGTCACGCCGTCGGGCGATTTCCTGGCCGAGCCCGGCATCTATACTTGCATGGGCTATATGTCGCTCTTTCACGAGATAGGGCTGAATTACACGTTCAGCACCTACGCCTCCGAGGGTGGCAATTTCGGGCTATTCACCTCCGCCGACACGATGAAGCGGCTCAACGCCAAGATCTACGCGGAGGCGAAGCGGCTGGGGGTCAAGTGGATCCTGGGCGGCGAGTGCGGCCACATGTGGCGGGTGATGCACCAGTACATGGAGACGATGAACGGCCCGCCCGACCATTTGGAGGTTCCCGTCTCGCCCATCACCGGAACGCGATTCGAGCACGCGCGGGCGACGAAGATGGTGCACATCATCGAATTCACCGCGGACCTGATCAAGCACGGCAAGCTCAAGCTCGACCCGACGCGCAACGACTCGCGGCGAGTGACCTTCCACGACTCCTGCAACCCGGCGCGCGCCATGGGCATGCTCGAGGAGCCGCGCTACGTCCTCAAGAACGTGGTGAACAACTTCTTCGAGATGCCGGAAGGCACCATCCGGGAGAAGACCTTCTGCTGCGGCGGCGGCGCGGGCCTGGGTACGGACGAGAACATGGAGATGCGCCTGCGCGGCGGCATGCCGCGTGGAAATGCGGTCCGCCACGTGCGCGACAAGCACGGAGTGAATCAGCTGGCGGCCATGTGCGCCATCGACCGCGCCACGCTCTCCACCGTTTGTGATTTCTGGGCCCCGGAGGTGAAGGTCACCGGGATCACCGAGCTCGTCGCCAACGCCCTGGTCATGAAGGGCGAGAAGCCGCGCGAGCTCAACTTCCGAAAAGAGCCGATGCGCGGCGAGGAAAGCGGACAATGATTTACAACGCCGGAAAGGTGGTCTTCGGACTCTTGGCCTTCGGCGGCGTCGCCACCGCGCCCGCCTGGTACGCCCTGGCGCGCGGCAAATCGGCGCCGCCGGCGCTGGAGAGGCCCGCAGAGAGCCATTGCATCGAGCCGACGAGCTTCATGCGCGCCAAGCACATGGAGCTGCTCGACGGCTGGCGCGACGCCGTGGTGCGCCGGGGCGAGCGGGTGTACGTCGCGAGCGACGGGCAGCACTACGGGATGAGCCTCACCGGCACCTGCCTTGGCTGCCACAAGGAGCCCGCCAACTTCTGCAACCGCTGCCACGAGTACAGCGGCGTCGACGCCTTCTGCTGGGACTGCCACCAGCAGAAGAAGCGAGGGTCCCTATGAAGCGACGCACTTTCCTAAAGTACGCCGGCCTCGGCGTGGCCGGAGTCTGCACCGCGCCGGTCGCGCAAGCGCTCGAGGCCGCAGGCAAGACCGAGCCATCGCCCGCCGCCGTCAAGGGCAAGCGCTGGGCGATGGTCATCGATGAGCGCAAGTGCCGTTCGAAGGAAGGTTGCACGGCCTGCGCGGACGCCTGCCACAAAGCGCACAATGTGCCGAAGCTGAAGGACCCGAAGCACGAAATGAAATGGATTTGGAAGGAGCCGTTCGGAAACGTGTTCCCCGAGCACGTCACGCCCTACACGCCGGCCCCGGCGAAGGCGGCGCCGACCGTGGTCCTTTGCAACCACTGCGACAATCCGCCGTGCGTGCGCGTCTGCCCGACTCAGGCCACCTTCAAACGCGACGACGGCATCGTGATGATGGACATGCACCGCTGCATCGGGTGCCGGTACTGCGTCACCGCCTGCCCCTACGGGTCGCGCAGCTTCAACTTCGAGGACCCGCGGCTGAGCCTCGGCCCGGACCTCGCCGATTACCCGACGCGCACCAAGGGCGTGGTGGAGAAATGCACCTTCTGCGCGGAGCGACTCGCGGCGGGCCAGCGGCCGCTGTGCGTGGAAGCCTGCGAGGGCATCGGCTGTGGCGCCCTGGTCTTCGGGGACGCGAGTGATCCGAGCTCGGCCGTCTCGCAGCTCATTCGCAGCAACGAGGTCGCGCGGCGAAAGCCGGAGCTCGGGACCTCCCCGCACGTTTTCTACCTTCTCTAGAGGTCGACCCGAATGCTCGAGAAAGCGCTCACTGGCAGCCGCGGCTACTTCGCGTTCCTCATCGGCCTCATGGCGGTTGCCGCGGTAGGCGTGGCGACCTACCTGCGGCAATTCGAGGTGGGCCTTCGCATCACCGGGCTCTCGCGCGACGTGCCGTGGGGGCTCTACATCTCCCAGCTCACGTTCCTGGTCGGCGTGGCGGCCTCGGCGGTCATGGTGGTCTTGCCGTATTACCTCCACCATTACAAGGCCTTCGGGAAGCTCGCCATCCTGGGCGAATTCCTGGCCATCCCGGCGGTGCTCATGTGCCAGCTCTTCGTCTTCGCCGACATGGGCCAGCCGCGGCGGGTGATGAACGTCCTTCTGCACCCAACGCCGCATTCGCTGATGTTCTGGGACCTGATGGTCCTCAACGGCTACCTCGTCCTGAACGTCGTCATCTCGCGAGCGACTTTCCGAGCCGAACGCGCCGGAATGCCCCCGCCGGCATGGGTCAAGCCCATCATCTATCTCTCCATTCCCTGGGCGGTCAGCATTCACACGGTCACGGCGTTTCTCTACGCCGGCCTCGCCGCGCGGCCCTTCTGGCTCACCGCCATCCTGGCGCCGCGCTTCCTCGCCTCGGCCTTCGCCGCGGGACCGGCGCTGCTCATCCTGCTCGCGTTCCTGGTACGCAAGTTCAGCAAGTTCGACCCAGGCAAGGAGGCCATCGCCAAGCTCGGCGAGATCGTCGCCTACGCCATGGTGGTCAACGTCTTCTTCGTTCTCCTGGAGCTCTTCACCGCGCTCTACAGCGACATCCCCGAGCACGTGGAGCACTTCACCTATTTGTTCGTCGGCCTGGAAGGGCACGGAGTCCTCGCGCCGTGGATGCGCGTCTCGGCCCTCCTGGCCGTCCTGTCTCTGGTGCTGCTCCTCGTACCGAGGCTCCGGCGCAACGAGAGCCTGCTCGTGGCCGCGTGTCTCACGGTCGTCGTCTCCCTCTGGATCGACAAAGGCCTGGGCATGGTGGTGACCGGCTTCGTCCCCTCGCCCCTCGGCCACGTGACCGAGTACTGGCCCACGTCGGCGGAGGTGCTGATCGCGCTGGGCATCTACGCCATCGGGGCGCTGGTGCTGACGGTCCTCTACAAGGTCGCCATCGGCGTCCGCGAGGAGCTGCAAGCCTGAAGCAGCGCCATTTCCTTGGGAGGCACCATGTATCCGGTGATGCTGAGCATTCGCGACCGCAGGGTGCTGGTGGTGGGCGGGGGCGAGGTGGCGCTGCGCAAGGTCGAGGGCCTCCTCGCCGAGGGCGCGAGGCCGACGGTGGTGGCCCCCGAGGTCGCGCCGGCCATCCAAGACTTCGCCGATCGGGGCTCCATCGAGCTCTTGCTGCGGCCATACGCCTCGGGCGACGCGGCCGGCTTCACGCTGGTCTTCGCCGCGACGGACGATCGCCCGGTGAACGAGCAGGTCTATTCGGAGGCCCGCGCCCTCGGCATCTGGGTCAACGTCGCCGACGTCCCCGACCTGTGCACCTTCCACCTGCCGGCGCGCGTGCAGCGCGGCGCCTTGCAGGTCGCGGTCGCCTCGGACGGCGGCGCGCCCTTCGTGGTGCGAAGGCTTCGGCAGACGCTGGAGCGGCGATTCGGCGCCGAATGGAGCGAGTGGATGGACGCGGCGGCGCGGTTCCGCCAAGCGGTCCGCTCCTCGAGCCTATCGCGCAGCGCCGCCGAGCGCCGCTACGACGAGTTCTTCGCCTCCACGGTCGACGCGGATCAGCTCCGGGCGCGCGTCCCCACCGCGGCCGAGCTGACCGGCTGGCTCGCGCCGCGCCCCGATGAGGCGGGCGAGGCGGCAAAGCCGCTCGAGGGCGAAGGCGAGGTGCTGCCGTTCCCCGTTCGCTCCGGCTCGGCGGCGGAGCCACAACCTGGCCTCGTGTCGCTGGTCGGCGCCGGGCCGGGCGACCCGGGGCTCCTCACGGTGAAGGCGCGAAGGCGCCTCCTGGCAGCCGACGCCATCGTCTACGACCGGCTGGCGGCGGCGGCGCTCCCGCCCGACCTCTCGCCGCACGTGGAGCTGCGCTGCGTGGGCAAGGAGTCCGGTCGCCACTCCGTGCCTCAGGAGGAGATCAACGCGCTGCTCGTCCGGCTTTCGCTCGCGGGCAAGCGCACCGTGCGCCTCAAGGGCGGCGACCCCTTCGTCTTCGGCCGGGGTGGCGAGGAGGCCGAGGTGCTCCGCCGCGTGGGAATCCCCTACGAGGTCGTCCCGGGCATTACCGCGGCCCTGGGCGCCACGGCATACGCGGGCATCCCGGCCACGCATCGCGGCGAGGCGGTCCGACTGACGCTCGTCACCGCACACGAGAGCGAGAAGGACGACGGCCCGCAGGTTCGCTGGGACCTCTTGGCCCAGGATCCCAACGCGACGCTCGTCGGCTACATGGGCGTCTCCAACCTGCCGGCCGTGGTGGAGAAGCTCCTCGCGGCGGGGATGCCGCCTGGCACGCCCGCGGCGCTCGTGTCGCGCGGGACCACCTCCAGCCAGCGCACGGTGCTGAGCACCTTGAGCGGGCTGCACGCGGCGGGGGTCGCCGCCGGGGTGCGGCCACCGGCCATCTTCGTCATCGGCCCCACCGTGCGGCACGCCTCGACCTTGAGCTGGTTCACGAGCCGGCCGCTCTCCGGCAAGCGCGTGGGGGTGTTCGCGCCGGCGCCCGAGCTGAGCGCGGCGCTCGACCTCGCGGGGGGCGACGTCCTCGAGGTGCCGCGGCCGCTCACGCCCGCGGCGCGGGTGGTGCTCGAGGCGGCGGCGCCCGACTGCTGGATCCTGCAGAGCGCCGACGACGTCGAGGCGCTGGAGGACGAGCGAGCGCTTCCGAGCTTTGGCTCGGAGGTCCGCGCGTGCTGCGTGGGCGCGGCGGCCGCGGAGCGCGCTCGAGCGCGCGGTTGGCGGCGCGTGGTCGAGCTCTCCTCGACGGCGGAGGCGCCTGCCATCGCCGCGGCCATCGCCGAGCGCAGCCCGCGGGCGCTGCGCGGAGCGTAGGTGCGGCGACCGACAGGGCTCCTCCTGCCCGCGGCCACCTGTCCTTCGCAGGCCGCCAGCGAATTCTCCGTCCACTTCGAAGCCTGGGAACCACTCTGAGGGTGACCCATCGCGGTCGCGCTCCGCCGACCTGTCCGGCGGGGTCCGCGTTGGGCCCAGATCCTCAGCGAGGGTGAAGCGCGCTTGTTCTTCCAATCTCGCCGCGCCGCTGCACGTCCCAGGAGAAGTCCGTGAGAACCCAACGCGAACACCTGCGTTCACGCGCGATTGAACGCCGCGGCTTCGGCGTCGGCCGCGTCGATCATCGAGCCCGCCGCGCCGCGCTTCGCGCGCGGAGCCGAACCGCCCTCGCAACGCTCTGCGCCCTCGCGGCGCTCGCCGCGGCGGCGCCGGCGCGCGCCCAATCGGTCTCCATCGACACCGGTGCCTCGGCCCGCGGCCAGATCATCGACGGCTTCGGCACCTGCCTTTCGGGTGACGTCGGCACTCAAGACTGGTTCAAAACGCTCTACTTCGACGACCTGCGCGCCTCCATGCTGCGCGTCGACCTGACCCCGTCCTTCAAGGCCCCCTACTCCGACCATCACTACAATTCCCCTTGGTACTCCAACGACCCGTCGCTCCCCGGGCCCGAGAACAACAACGTCCGCACCTACACCGGCCCGAGCGACTACGGCCGCACCTACGACGGGCGCCAGGCGGCCATCGCGGTCATGGGCACCGACATCGACCAGAACGCCGCGCTCCTCGACTTCTCCGCGGTCGCCGGCGGCCTCGCCCAGCTCGGCGCGAGCAAGAAGTCCGCGCTGGGAGACTTCAAGCTCATCGGCTCGCTCTGGTCGCCGTCGCCCTGGCTCAAGGTCACCTCCGGCAGCACCTACGGCGCCTCGAGCACCGGCATGCCGACCCAGGGCACGCCGTGGCCGTTCATCTGGGGCGGCAACTTCGCGGGCGGCATGCTCGACGTCTCCGGGGAGAAGCTCGCCGCGTTCGACGACGGCACGGGGCCCACCAGCGCGCTCACCCAGTTCGCCCGCACTTTGGCGGCGTCGCTGCGCGGCTTCCAGAACGCCTACGGCGTGAAGTTCTACGCGGTCAGCCTCCAGAACGAGCTCAACTTCGAGGAGTACTACAACAGCGCCACCTACCCGCAGGCGCCGGCCTACCTGGCCGCGCTCAAGGCCGCGCGCGCCGAGCTCGACCGCTACCCGGACCTCGCCTCCGTCCGCCTCATGGGCCCGGAGGACCTGCTCGGCGGCGACGCCTATTCACTCTGGGAGTACGGCTCGGGCGCGACGGTGACGCACAAGAACCTCCAGTACCTGGCGGCCGTCGCCGCCGACCCCACGGCCAAGGCGGCGCTGTCGCACGCCTGCATCCACGGCTACGCGAGCGATGGCGTCTCCGCCGCGGGCGCCAGCCCCACCTCCTGGGGCTATTGGCTGAACGGCTGGACCGCGAGCCCGGCCGCCGGCATTCCGGCGAACGTCAAAGGCGTCGCGGCGCTGGGCCTCAAGTCTTGGATGACCGAGACCTCCGGCGAGCAGACGGCTTGGCTTTCGCCTTCGAGCGGCTTTCCGAGCGGCGGCGCATTCAGCATCGCCATCAAGCTCCACCAGGCCCTCATCGCGGGGAGCGTCAGCGCCTGGCTCTACTGGCAGCTCTCCGACGGCAGCGCCGTCGCCGGTGAGACCCTCACCGACGCGACGACCGGCGCGGGCTCGCCCAAGTACGTCGCGGCGAAGCACTTCTTCCACGACATCCGGCCGGGCGCGGTCCGCGTGGGCGCGGCGGTGACCGGCGCCCCGAACCTCCTCGCGAGCGCCTGGCTGCAGGAGACGGCGGGTTCACTGACGGTGGTGCTTGTCAATACCGGTAGCAGCGACCTCACGCTGCAGGTCGGCGCGCCGGCGCAGCCGCCCGGCCTCGCCTCCTTCGACGTGCACACCTCCCGCAACGGCAGCTATTGGCAGGCCTCGACGGCGGCGGTGAGCGGCGGAAAGGCGCAGGTGGTGGTACCCGGCTACGGCGTCGTCACGCTGGTGGGCTCGGGGCAAGGGGCGCCCGACGCCGACGCCGGCGTTCCCGCGGACGCGGCCGCTGTCGATGCCGCGGCCTTTACCGACGCGTCCCGAGCCGACACCGCAGGAGACTCGGGCGCCATGGGCGCGGGCGATGCCGCTTCGTCGCCCGACGCCGCGGGCGCGGACCAAGACTCGTTTCGGTGCGGCTGCGGCGCCGAGGGACCGGTGCTGCCCGCGCTGGGCATCGCCGCCCTGGCGGCGTGGGCGGCGCGGCGCCGCACGAATCGCTGAGAGGCCGGGGCCGGGCCGCGCGGGCCTCGAGGTCAGAACACCCGGCCCAAGCGCTCGAGCACGGTATCGGGGTCGCCGACCGCCTCGAGGAGCTCCTGGGCGGGCTGCCCCAGAGCGGCGAGCACCTCGCGGGGGCCCTTCACCTCGCGGCCGGCTGCGACGTACACCGCCCTGCCCTGAGGGTCCAGGAAGAGGCCGTCGGGCGCTGCCGCAGGCGCGAGCCCCTCGTAGCTCGCGGGCGCCGCTGGCGCGCGGATCAGCGCCCACTCCGCCCAATCAAAGAGGAGCACCTCGACCTTGTTCTCGCGCGAATCGTCCTCGAGCGGGCCCCAGCCAGGAGCGCCGAGCGGGCCCTTGAGCAGCCAGAGTGAATCCATGATCAACCCCCGTGAGATGAAAGCCTCGAACGTAACCCGAAGCCCCCGCTCCCGCCAGGCTCCCTTCGGCGGCTCGAGGCCGCCCTACCAGCCGAGAGCACTTGATGAACTCCAGCCGGCGCGCAGGGCAATACTCCTCCGGAACGAAACCGCCGCCGGGGTCGGTCACGAAGCCCAAGAGCTGGCTCGGGCCGTAGGACGCCTCGGTGCGCTGGTGCAGCACCAGCGTGTGCGCCCCCGCGCCGAGCCCCGAGGCAATGGGATACGGCGTCGAGCCCCCATGGCCTTCGAGGTTCGGCATGGCGGCGCCGTCGATTTCCACGTCGAACCATGCCTCGGTGGAGAGCTTCACCGCGAGCGAGGCGCCGGTGAAGCTCGCGCGAATCTCCGTGCCCGACCACTCGAAGGACGCGCCGCTCGGGTCGGAGTCGTCCGTCCGCCCGGCGACGTGGAACTCCTCGGGCTCGCACGGGCTCGCCGCGTCGGCGCGCGCTCCCGAATCTGCGGCCGACCCCGCGTCGTATCGAATGACCCGCGTCGATGGCGTGCCCCGAATCCACCTCGGCGCCCGCATCGGCCCCCGGCCCCGAGTCGACCCGAAGGGACGCGTCGCCGGGTCCCGCGTCTTCGGCCTGGCCCCCGTCTCCCAGGAGCTCGGCGACCCCCTGGCCGCATCCAGACGCGGCGAGGGCGAGTGCCGCTGCCGTGAGCCGAAGGTTCATTCGACCTTCCTTGGTCGTCGCTCCGAAAATACCTGCTCCGTCTTCTGCGCGACTCCTCAGGGCCGCTCTGCCTCTTGGAGCGCGGCGCCGACGCCCGGCACTTCGATCAGCGGGGCGGGCGGAGGTCGCTGAAACACCCTGGCCAGAACAGCGCCGCCCGCTCGCACCTCGCGCACGAGCCTCCAGGGCGGCGTCGCGCCCAGGTCGGCGTGGATGATCAGGAACTCGGCTCGGGCGAGCTCTGACGCGACCAGGTCTGGGCGCAGCGCCGGGAGCTCGTCGCGCGGGCCGAGCTGGACGAAGACGCGGGCGCCTGGAGGCGCCGCCTGGCTCACGGCGCGCGCCGCCTCCGCCAGGCCTTCGCCGATCAAAGGCGTCGACATCCAATGCCGCCGGGCGACCGCGGCCGCGCCCCCCGTCCACTCGGCGAAATAGTCCAGCTCGTAGGGGTGAATGAGCCAGACGCACGCGGCCAGATAGGCGCTCATCGCGGCCTGCGCGAGCGGGCGCGACCAGGCGCGCTTCAGCGCCTGTGCGGCCGTGTCGGCGCCCCAAGCCGCCGCGAAGGCCAGGGCCGGGAGGGCTTCGACTGCGCCTCGCGCCGCGTCATCGCGGACGGAGGCGAGCGCCTGCCCGAGAGGGAAGACCATCCACGCGGCGAGGAGCCCGTCCAAGAGGCTGCGCCGCCGCACGGCCGACGCGAGCCAGACCAGCGCCAGGGCGGTGAGCCCCGAAGGGCTCCTCGCCAGGAAGAGCACGCCCTCGAGCCCCAGCGCCGGGAGGCCGCGCCCGAGCGCGCTCCAGGACGGCAGGCGCTCCCAGAAGTGCGCGGCGCGCAGCTGCGGGAACGGGTCCGTCCAAATCCACGGCCAGAGCAGATAGAGGACGACGATGCCCGCGGCCGCGCCCGCGAGCGCCGACTTCGCCCATGTCTTGCGATCGCCCTTCGCCCAGAGCGCCATCGCGAAGACGGCCAGCGCCATCGGCGCGAGCCAGACGCCGCTCGGCGACACCCCCAGCGCCATCGCGGCGACGAAAGCCCAAGCGAAGTGGTGCCTCGGCGATTTCTCCATGCAGGCGACGGCGAGGAGATACGCCGCGAGCGCGAAGGCGAAGGCGCTCGGCGCCTGCAACCCCGTCATGCGCCCGTGGGCGATGAAGGCGGGCGAGAGCGCCAAGGCCAGCGCCGCGCCGGCGCCCACCGCCCGGGAGACGAAGCGCCGGCCCAGCAGGAAGAGAATCAGACAGGTCAGGGCCGAAAGAAACCCCGCGAGCAGCTTGGCTCCGCGCATTCCGCCGGCGAGCTCCGAAAGCCCATACATCCACTTCGCGAGCGGGGGATTCTCGCGACCCCACAGGAACGACATTGGGGCGAAGTCGCCCAGGAGGAAATTGCGGACGTGCTGCTCTCCCGCTCGCAGAGAAGCGCCCTCTTCCCAGTGGATGTCCACCTCGTGCACCTGAACGGCGCGCAGCCCGAAGGCCAGGGCGAGCAGCGCGGCGGCCAGAATCCAATCCTGTCTCGAAAGAACGCGGGTGCCGCGGCGCAGCGCTCTCGCCCGGGCGAAACCCGCGACCGCCAGACAGGCGAGGAGCACTGAAGCCCCGAAGAGCCAGGTCCCCGCGGGCGCCCTGGGGCCCGGGGCGCCCAGGTGCGCGGCCTCTCGGGCGGGCCAGGAGATTTGGCGCGGAAACGGGAGCGGAAACCAATTGTGCGGGCCGTCGAGCGGGTTCCAGAACAGGCGCAGATATCGGCCGCCGCCGAAATCGGCCAGCCGCACCCGGAACGCGTGGACGCCCGCCTCGAGCCGGCGCTGGCCCGAATAGTCGGCGCGAGCGTGGACCCCAGGGGCCCAGACGAGCCGCTCGCCGTCGATGAGCAGCTCCCCCTGGTCGTCGCATTGGAGCACGAACTCGTAATTCCCGGCCTCTTCGATGGCGACAAAGGCCTCCCACTCCGCCGAAAAGGGCGGCCCAGCTTCCTCGCGGGCGAACGGCTCGGGGACCACGCGATCCTCGACCGGCGCCCCTCGGAATTCGGAGCCCTCGAAGCGCCGGACGCGCCAGCCGTGCCCACCTTCGACGCGCGAAAGCCACGCGAAGAGGGCGACGGCCGCGAGCCCGCTCACAGCGGCGGCGAGCATCCAGGACCGAGCCGCGCGAAAATCGCCCTGGCGGGCGCAAACGACGGGGGCGGCGAGGAGGGTTGCAGCATTTTCCGCTTCTGGCGCCGCGGCGAGCTCGAGCGCTGCCTTCGCCTGGCTGGCAGCGACCGAGCTTTTCGCCTTTCGCCAATCGAAATAGCAAAAGGCGGCAAACCCGGCGAGCCCGAGTGCCAATATCAGGTCGCGCCAGGCGGCCCCCGGCGGCCCGGCGTAATAGGCCTCCAGCTCATGCGGCCCGGCCGAGAGTGACACGCGCATGCGGCCGTCGGAGGTCAGGCGCGCCTCGAGGACCTCCCGCGCGACCGGCTTTTCGTCCAGGAGCACTCGCCAGCCGGGGAGGTAAAGCTGATTAATGACAGCGTCGCCTGCCTGCGGCGCCTCGAGGTGGTACCGAAGCCGCGAGGCCGTGCTCTCCCTCTTGGGCGCCGCGATCGCCCCGGCGGGCGCAAGCACCAGCGGCTCGGAGCCGCGCGGCTGCGAGCGAGCGCGCTTGGCGGTGTTGGGCCGGAATTCGTCGATATTGGCGAAGCGCTGCCAGGTGCTCAGGTCCAGCGCGCGCTGCGCCGCCACCTCGGTCTTGAGTGAAACGCCACCCGGCTGCGGAAAGAACTCGTGCCGATACCAGACGAGCACCGGAACGAGCAGCGCCGCGGCGACGAGCCAGCGCCGGCGCAGCACCTTCTGCAGCCCGGCGGCGCACACGACCTGCAGCGTGGCGACGATGGTGAGCAGCCGCCAGGGGAACTGGACCTGGCGCACGCTCTCGATGGGGATTAGCCAGAATCGCTCGCCCAGCGTACTGACCACGACGACGAGGGCGAGCCAAGCGGCGAAGGCGCCCCGGACCGCGCGCGAGCGCCAGCCCGCGGCGAGCCCGGCGACGGCGAGCGCGGCGTGCGGAAGCCCCAGCTGAAAGGACATGGCATCGGATTCGAACCCGAAGCCCGAACCGCCGAAGCCCCAAAAGTTCGAGAGGAATTGCCACCAATAGACGGCGTGCTTGCTCGGGACGTTGTACCCGACCGACATGCCCGACAAATCGACGTACCGCTGCATGTGAAAGAGGGTGAACCAATACGGAGCGCTGAGAATGAGCGCGGCGACGAATCCGGCGCCAAGGCGCAACGCGATGGCCCCGCGGGTCCTCCACGGGCCGGTCCAGCCCTGATACGCAGCCATGAGCGCATAGACCGGCGTGACGAAGAGGGCCACGGCGGGGTGCGCGGCGATGGTCGTGGCCAGCGAGACGGCGAGCCCCGTCATCGAGCCGGCAGCGCTCTTCTTCTCTCGGACGAGGCGGTCGATCCGAAGCAGGTAATAGAGCGGCCATGGGCACAAAATCATGGCCATGAGCTCGCTCAGGTCGCTTCGGACGTGGAGCTCGACGAAGAGGTACGGCGTTAAAAGGAAGAGGACGGCGCAGGCCAGGCCGGTGAGGCGGTCGGCGATCTCCCGGCAGAGCTTGTACGTCCCGAGCGCGCCCAGGAAGAACAGCGCCCAGGCCACGACCGGAAACGTCGTATCCGGATACCCGGGCAGAAACGAGAACGGCAGCGCAAAGTAGAAGAAGGCCGGCTGGTAATAGACGAAGGTCGGATAGCCGTAGCCTCCGTTCAGATTCGGCAGCCAGCGCGGGTACCACTGGCCCTGGAGGAACGCCTCGCGGAAATGATCGAGGAGAATGGCGTAGCGGGCGTTCTCGTGGCTCGGAGGCCAGAGGGGCGCTCGCAGCAGCGGCCAAAGCATCAAGGCGGACAGGGCTGCGAGCGCCGCGATGGCGCCGGCCTCGAGAAGCCACCTCCACCTTCTGGAGTCGAATCGGCTGGCCATCATCCCTTTCGGAGGCGCGGCAGGTTGCCTTCTTGCCACAGGAGCGTCGGGCGTCGCAAGCGCACGGTGCGGCGCGCCTGGCCGGAGGAGCGCGCGGCCTCGCGGCCCTCAGGGGGCACTTGAGGGGGCAGGCGGCAGAGGCCGCGCCGGAGGCACCGTCCAAGCGGCCGCTTCCGGCTCGAGCCGCCCAGGCCAATCGCGCCGCTTTCTCCGGGGCTTCGAGCCTTGCCGGCGCCTCCTGGATCAGGCAGTATCCGGCCTCAATTCACGCCGCGATCAGCCCCGGTCTCGGCTTGGCCTTTCGGCCAGTGCCGTGGCCGGCGCTCGAGCAGCAAAGCTGGCTGCAGCCATCAAGGACTGACGGTGGACCTCATCGAGCGGCCCCGGACCCCCGAGCGTCGCCACCCCTGGGAGATCACCCGGGCGCGCTTCTTCAAGGGAGTGCTCGCTCGCGCCGCGCTCCGGCCGGCGCCGGCCCGGGTCCTCGACATCGGCAGCGGCGACGCGTGGCTCGCGGGGCAGCTCGCCGGCACCCTCCCCCCTGAGAGCGCCATCGTCTGTTGGGACTCCGGGTACACCGATGAGCTCATCCAGACCTTGTCCGCTCGCGAGCGGTCGGTGCGCCAGTTCGTCCGCGAGCGCCCTGCGGGCACCTTCGACCTCCTCCTCATGCTGGACGTTCTCGAGCACGTCGAGGACGACGCGGGCTTCTTGCGCGGCCTCCTGGATTCGCTGGCGCCCGGCGGCCACCTCCTGCTGAGCGTCCCTGCCTGGCCGCGGCTGTTCTGCGTGCACGACGAGCGGCTCCGGCACTTTCGGCGCTACTCGCCCAAGGGCGTGCGCGCGCTGCTCCAGGAGGCGGGGCTCGAGGTGCTGGATTCGGGCGGGCTCTTTCACACGCTGCTGGTGGCGCGCGCGCTCCAGGTGCTCGGCGCGCGCCTCGGCCGGAGCGAGCCGCCGCCGCACGCCGGCGAATGGCGCGCCGGGCCCGCGCTGACGGCCGCCGTGGCGGGCGCGCTCGCCGCCGACGCCGAGCTCTCGCGATGGCTCGCCCGCGCGAAGGTCGACGCACCCGGGCTGAGTTGGTGGGCGCTATGCCGAAGACCGTCCTAGTCATCCCCTGCTTCAATGAAGAGGCGCGCCTGCGCGAGGGCGAGCTCCTGGCGCTGTCGAGGCGTTCCGGCCTTCATCTCCTCCTGGTGGACGACGGCTCGACCGACGGCACCCGCGCCCGCCTCGAGCACTTCGCGGAACAGTGCCAGGGCAAGGCGCAGGCGCTCATCCTGCCGCGCAATTCGGGCAAGGCCGAAGCCGTTCGCCTGGGCTTCCACGCGGCCTTTCCGCTCGGGGCCCAGGTAGTCGGCTTCGTCGACGCCGACCTGTCCACGCCTCCCGCGGAAATCCTCCGCCTGGTCGACGAGGCCGAGAGCCGGCCCGCGCTCGTCGTCATGGGCTCGCGCGTGCGATTGCTCGGGGCGAACGTGGAGCGGAGCCCGGTGCGCCACGTGCTGGGCCGCGTCTTCGCCACGGTCGCCTCGCTGGCCCTCGGGCTGGACGTCTACGACACCCAGTGCGGCGCGAAGCTCTTCCGGGACACGCCCGCGCTGCGCCGCGCCATGGACTCGCCCTTCAGCAGCCGCTGGGCCTTCGACGTGGAGCTCATCGCGCGGCTTCTCGCGGACGTGGACCGCCCCTACTCCAAGGCGGACTTCCTCGAGGTCCCGCTGCAGACCTGGGTCGACGTGAAGGGCTCCAAGCTCTCGGCCGGCGCGGCCGGCCGCGCTGGGCTGGACCTTCTGCGCATCGGCCTGCGCAACCGTCTGAGCAAGCCCACCGGCGCCGAAACACCTCGAGAGCGCCCGCAATGACCGACGACCTCCCGCCCATCCGCGTGCCCGACCCCGCGCCGGCGAGCCCACCTCCAGCCCCCTCGCGCGCCCGGGGCGCGGCCCTCGTCGGCGGGCTCTGCCTCATGGCGGCCGTCGGGCTCTACGCCTGGCTGAGCCATACCCCCAGTGAACACGGCTGGCGCCTTCGCCGCTGGGACAACCCCGACTTCGCCGGCGCGCCGCGCGTCGACCGCGCGGTCCCCGAGCCGTTCGAGGCCGAGGAGCCGACGCAGCCCTTCTCGGCGGAGTGGACCGCCTGGATCCGCATCGACGAGCCGCGCACCTACGAGTTCACCCTGGACGCCGACGACCGGGCCGAGCTCTTCATCGACGGGCGCGCGGTGGTCACTGCGCCGCCCGCGCACCCGCGGTCGAGCTTCACCGGCACCGTCAAGCTGGCCCCCGGGGTGCACGCGGCGCGCATCCAGCTCCAGGACGGCGGCGGCGGCAAGTACCTGCGGCTCTTCTTCAGCTGCCCAGACGTCGCCCACGGCTGGATGCCCGTCCCCTGGCCGCGCCGCATGGCCTGGCCCGACGAGGCCGCGGCGCTCCGAGGCGCGCGCCCCCTTTCCGAGCCGGCGCGCGCCGCCCTCTTCGGCGTCGCCCTGCTCTTGGCGACCGCCGGCGCGACCGCCCTCCTGCGCCTCGGCGCCCGCGCCGCCGGCCGCCAAGTGCTTTCCCGGCGCGAGCTCGCCGCGGCGCTCCTCGTCTTCGGCCTCGCCTTCGGCGCGCGCGCCTTCGACCTGCGCCGGGCGGACATCCACTGGGACGAGCCCGCGTACGTGAAGGCCGGGATGCACTACGTGCGCAACTATCAGCTGCGCGACCTGGCGACCGAGTCGTTCCGCTGGAACAGCGAGCACCCGCCCATCGCGAAGTGGATCTACGGACTGTCCGACCTGGCCGGCGGCATGGCGGGCGCCAAGCTGGCCGCGGCGTTCTTGCAGAGCCTCACCTGCCTCATCGTCTTTCTGCTCGGCCTCCGGTATGCCTCGCTCGCGGTGGGCACGGCCGCAGGCGCGTTCCTCGCGCTCATGCCGTACTTCTTCGCGCACGGGCGCATCGCGGGGCTCGAGTCGCCCGTCACGTTCTTCGTCTTCCTCGCGAGCTACTTCCTGCTCGCCGCGTGCGAGCGGCAATCCTGGCCGCTTCACTTCGCGTGGGGTCTGGTCTCGGTCCTGGGCGTCGCCAGCCGAGCCACGGGCATCTGGTTCGCGCCGGTGGCGCTCACCGTCTGCGCGCTCGCGTTCGCGCGCGGAGCGCGGCGGCCCTGGCCCTACCTCGCGCCCTTCGCGGGCGCCGCGGCCGGGCTCGCTCTGGCCTTCGCGTCCTGGCCCTGGATGTGGACCAACCCGCGCGGCCAGGCCATGACCACCTACGGGCACTGGACGAGCTTCCACCCCCAGGAGTGGGTGTTGGGGGTCTTCCAGCATCCGCCGGTCTGGTACTACGGCTTCTCGTTCCTGGTCGTGACCCCAGCGCTGCTCTTGCTGCTCGCGGCCGCGTGGCTCCCTCAGGCGCTCTGGCGGCGCAGCCTCTTCGATGCGTTCGTCCTGGCGTCGCTCGTCTTCCCCTTCGGCCAGTCGCTCTCGCCCATGCGCCAGGACGGCGCGCGCTACGTCATCCAGGCCTTCCCGGCCCTCGCGCTGGCGGCCGCCATGGGCGCCCTGGGCCTCGCCGACTGGCTCCGCCGGCCGCGCGGAGGCCTCGCTCTGGCCGGGGCCACCGCGGTGTACCTGGCCGGCTGGCTCGCCTGGATGCACCCCTACGAGCTCGACGTCTGCAGCGAGTGGACCGGCGGGCCCGCGGCCGTCATCCAGAGGCGCTGGCTGGAGATCCCGTTCTGGGGCGAGGGACAGCGCGAGCTCGCCGACGTCATCAACGCCGTCGCCCCGCCGGGCGCCACCGTGCGGATTCTGGATGACCCCTCAGGACGATTTTCCGGGCCTTCGCCCCGACCTCGTCCGCGACGACTCGCCCAACGCACAGTACCTGCTGCGCGGCTTCTTCCAGTTCCCGCCCGAGCCAGCGGGCTACGTGCTCCTACACGACGTGAAAGCGGGGAACGGGCACATCGGTGGCGTCTACCGGAAGGCGGCTCACCGGGGCTGAGGGCGCCTGCCGGTGGCCGCGCGCCGGCCGAGTGAGTAGCTCCGAGTCTCGCCTTCGAAACCCGGAGACAAGAGTCCGTTGCAGCCAGCCGCGCCAGAGCCGCGCCGTGCATCCAGATCCTTGGGCGCGCATCTCGGCGCGCTCGCCCTCTGGGTCCTGGGGGCGTTTGCGGCGCTTCTCCTCATCGGGTTTGTCGCGGCGGCTCTCGACGAGCGCGCCGGGCGAGATGCGCGCGAGCGGAGCCTGGCCCAGAGCGTGAGCGCGCAGTCGCTCCTCGCCTCGAGCCGGGATCCCTCGACGGTCGCGCGCGGAGCCCGGGTCTTCAGCGCCCGCTGCGCTCCCTGCCACGGCGACCGGGGCGAAGGGCGAATCGGCCCGAACCTCACGGACGCGCACTGGCTGCACGGGGGGAAGCCCCTGGAGATCTTCCGGACCGTGAGCCAGGGCGTGGCGCTGAAGGGCATGCCAGCGTGGGGGCCGGTGCTCGGGGCCGACAAGCTCGAAAGCGCCGTCGCCTTCGTGCTCACTCTCAAGGGAACCTGCGTCCCCGGCAAAGGGGCGCAGGGCGCGCGCGAGGAGCCGTGACGCCAAAGGGGGCGAAGCGGGGCCTGACCCTCCCCCGGCTCAGCGATTCGCCGAGCGACCTCGCCCGGGTTCGTTGCGGCGACCCGACTGTGAAGCCCGCCCGATGCCAGCGCCCGTGCTTTGGACCCCGCAGACGGGGTAGGCTCAGGTCATGGGCTCCGCCGCTCGATCGGGGTTTGCGACGGCCGAGCTCCTCGTGTATTCGGCGCTGGCCGAGTCCCTGCTCGAAGGGGCGCTGCTCGTCACCCCCGACGCGCGCATCGCGTTCGCCAACCGGGCCGCTGCGGCGCTCTTGGAGCAACCGGTGCAGGAGCTCGGCTCGAAGTGCCTCGCGCTGGTCGGCGATCGGCTCATGGCGCGAGACCCGGCCCCCCCCGCCGCTGAGAGCGACTCCTGGGCCACCTCGGCGCGCGCGCTCGCCGACGCAGGTCTGGCGCTGGCCGAGAAGTCCTTCGTCTCGCCGTCGGGGAAGCCGCGTCGGCTCCGGGTGAGCGCGCTGCCGTTGCGCGGACCCGGCGGGGCTCCGCTCGGCGCGATGGTGTTCCTGGCGGACGCGGCCGCGCCCGCATCCGGCGAGGCCCCGGATCCCGGCTGCGGCCGGCTCCTCCAGGCGATCGCCCACTCCACGCCCGACGCGCTGTTCGTCCGCGACCGGGCGGGGCGCTTCCTGCTCGCGAACGCCGCCGCGCAAGAAGCCGTCGGCGCTGCCGGCGCGGAGGAGCGCGCCGCCGCGGCCATGGACGCGCGGGTGATGGACAGCGGCGTGAGCGAGACCGTCGAGGAGGTCGTCCCGTCACCGACGGGGCCGAGGACGTACCTGTCGACCCGCTCGCCGTTCCGCGACGAGCGGGGCGCCGTCGCCGGGGTCGTCGGCATGTCCCGCGACATCACGGACCGCAAGCGCGTCGAGGGGGAGCTGCGGCGGAGCGAGGAGCTGCTCCGGCGAATCGTCGACACCCTGAGCGACGGGGTCTGGGTGGTGGATCTCGACGGCCGGGTGACCTTCGCAAACGCGCGCATGGGCGAGCTGTTCGGGCACCCGAGCGCTGAGATGGTGGGCCACACCTTCCTCGACTTCCTGCCGGAGGAGGCGGCGCCCGCGGCGACGCGGATGTGGCTGGACCTTTCCAAGGGTCTGGAGGTGCGCGGCGAGTTCGCCTACCGCCGGCCCGACGGCGCGCGCCTGCGCCTCTGGTCGCGGGCATCCCCGGTGCGCGGGCCGAGCGACGCCGTCACCGCGTGGATCGCCACCTTCACCGACGTCACCGGCCTCAGGGAGACCGAAGAGCGCTACGTCCAGGCCCAGAAGATGGAGAGCATCGGCCGGCTCGCGGGCGGGGTGGCGCACGACTTCAACAACCTGCTCACCGTCATCTCCAGCTGCTCGGAGGAGCTGGCCAACTCGCTCGACGCGGGCGAGGCCGCCGAGCGCGAGGACGTCGAGGAGATCCGCCTCGCCACCCGGCGGGCCGCCGACCTGACTCGCCAGCTCCTGGCCTTCGCGCGCAAGCAGGTGGTCGACCCGGTCATCCTCGACGTGAACGAGGTGGTGCGCGGGGCGCAGAAGCTCTTGGCGCGCGTGCTGGGCGAGGACGTGGAGCTGCGCACTTCGCTGCAGGCGGGGCTGTGGAACGTGCGCTGCGATCGCGGACAGCTGGAGCAGGTGATCGTCAACCTCGCGGTGAACTCGCGGGACGCGATGCCGCTCGGCGGGATGCTCAGCATCGACAGCGCCAACGTCGAGGTGGACGACACCTTCGCGAACGCGCACCCCGAGGCGAGGCCGGGGCCGCACGTCCGGCTGACCATGCGGGACTCCGGCCACGGCATGACCCCGGAGGTCCAGGCGCACCTCTTCGAGCCGTTCTTCACGACCAAACCCCGCGGCAAGGGCACGGGGCTGGGGCTGGCGACGGTCTACGGCATCGTTCAGCAGAGCAGCGGTTACATCTTGGTCAAGAGCGCGCCGGACCTGGGCGCGGCCTTCTCCATCTACCTGCCGCGGGCGCTCGAGGCGCCGGCGCCTGCCCAGGCAACCGCAAAGGCCGAGCGGGAGGGCGGCGCGGAGACCATCCTGGTCCTCGAGGACGACCCCCAGGTGCGCGAGGTCACGGTTCGCACGCTCACCTCGGGCGGGTACCGCGTGCTCGCGGCGAGCGACGGCCAGGCCGCCCTCGAGATGGCGGAGCGCGAGCCCGGCCAGCTGGACCTCCTGGTGAGCGACGTCATCCTGCCGGGGCTCGACGGGCCGGCGGTGGCCAAGAAGCTGCGCGAGCGGCGCAGCTCGCTCAGGGTGCTGTTCGTCTCCGGCTACGCCGACGAGGCCTTGGCGCGGCGCGAGCTGGATCCGACTCAGCTGTTGCCCAAGCCGTTCACGCCGTCGTCGCTCCTGGAGCGCGTCCGCGCCACGCTCGACAAGCGTTGACGAGGAGCGCGAGGCTCCGGGGCGAGCAGGCGCCACCCGTCGCAGGCGGACCCGACGGCCTCTGCGCGATCACGCCCGGCGCGACTCACTGGCACGCGCAGGTGCTCCCCTGGCAGGCGAAGGCCGCGCACGCGCTCCCGTCCAGCAAATTCTGCGAGTCGCAGTCGGACTGAGCTGCGCACCAGGCCTGCACCGGGTGGGCGAGCATGAAGAAGGGCCGGGAAAGGCCGGCGTCGCTCGCGGGCTCGGCCGGGTGGTAGAGGCCGGTCTGCGGCGAGTCGGGGATGGCGGCGCGGAGCAGCGCCACCGCATACGCCTGCGGCTGACCGCCGCCGTCCACGAACTGGCCCGTGAGCGAGATGCCCGACGCTCGCGTGGGGTCCGGCAGCTCGCGCACCTGCTCGTAGGTCCCATCGAGCGAAATCGTCCCGCCTTCGCAGGTGCTGTCGGGGCAGCTGGCGATGTACTCGGCGTGGAAGGTGCGGTCGGTCCGCAGGACGAGGAGCTGGAGCTCGTCCTGTCCGAGAGGGCTTTGGCTCGAGAGCCGGAAGGTCCCGACCAGCGAGGGATCCATGCCGCCCTGGATGACGCCAGCCCCTTTCTCGAACTTCGCCAGGTTGCCGGCGGCGCCGCACGCCGCGAGCGCCGCGAGCCCGAAAGTCCAGAGGGGCTTGCGCATCGGCGAGCGCTCCGGGGGAGCGCGATCGCCTCACAGCGGGCGCGCCCATCGCCTCTTCACTCGCCCAGCTTGGCGACGCCGCGGGCGCCGAGTCAGGCGCCCTCTCGGGCGCTGGGCCGCGGGCCCCCTGCGCTCAGCGCCGCCGGGCGGCCGTGAACCCGAGGCCTTCTCCCGAGCTGTCGAAAAGGGGTGCGTCCGGCGGCTCGGTCAGGGCGTCAAAGGCCCGGCCGAGGGCGTCCCGAGCCTCCAGGCCGGCCTCTTCTGCTCCGCTCTTGAAGAGGTGAGCCCCCAGCGCCACGTCGAGCTCCGGATCGCGGCAGCGGATCCATTCGAGGAGCATGGCGGCGTGCCCCTTCACCTGGTCGCGGCACCGCGCGAGCACGGCCTTGAGCTCACAATCCTCGGAGGCGTCAATCCAGTGGTCGTATCCGTCGACTGCCTCGAGCTCCTCGATCAGCGACCGAAGGGCCCTGTGCCGGTCCAAAGCGGGCCTGCAGTGAACTTCTCTCGTTTCGCGGCAGGTCTCGGTCGGCAAGTCGGCCTCCATCAGGAGAATCGGGGCAAATCGAACGGGGCCGAAGGTAGGCATCCGGCCTGTGCTCGGGGAGCCCCGCTCGGGCGCCTGCCCGGTCGCTCTCGAAGAGCGGTCAGGCGCCGCGCTGCTCCTTGGCTCGGCGGATGAGCTCTCGGACGCGCGGGCCCCCGACGACGCCGCCCTTCTGGCCAATGGCCTCGTAGAACTCGCGGCCTCGCTCGCGCGCCACTGCCTCGCCGCCCTTCTGCCCGATGGCCTCGAAGAACTCGCGGCCCCGCTCGCGGGCGACCGTCTCTCCGCCGCGCTTGCCGAGCTGGGCGTAGCCCTCGCTCCCGAGCTGCTCCTTGCGAATCTCGCCTCCGCGCCTGCCCGCCTCGCGCACGGATAGCTCGCCCCTCTGCCTGCTCGCCATGGTTCCACTCCTGTCGTTATCGAATGTCGCGATGCCCCGATGGGGCAGCAACGCCGCCCGGTCGACGCCCTGACGACCCACCGATTCGCGGCGGCCCCGCCCGCCCTCCGGGCGCTTTCGGGGGGCGCGTTGAGAAGTGGACGGTCGCCGTGGGAGCTTGGCTTCGGCTATCTCAACGCGACTTCGCATCCCTGTGAGCCCCCGCTTCTCTTCCACGCCGGTCCTCTGCCCCATCGCGGCTCGCGCAGCCCGGCTCGCCAAGGGCCGCTGCCGCCCCGGGGCGGTCCGCTGCTCGCTCTGCGCCTCGACCGCCGAGGGGAATCTTCGCGGAGGTCGTCTCTGCCTGCGCCGGAGGCGCGGTGCTGACGGGCTGGGCCCTGTACCTCAAGGCCGGGCCGCTCGCCGTGGGAGTGCTCGGGGCGCTGCCTCTGCTCGCGCAGCTCGTGCACCTGCCGGGGGCCTGGGTGACCGCGTCGCTGGGCCGGCGCCGGGTGGCCATCGGCGCGGTGACGGCGGCGCGAGAGGCGTACCTGCCGCTGGTGGCGCTCCCGTTCCTCCCGCTGAGCGACGGGGCGAAGCTGGCGGTGCTCCTCTCGGTGGCCGCCGCGTCCTCGCTGCTCTCGGCCGTGGCCAACAACGCCTGGTTCTCGTGGATGAGCGACCTGGTGCCGGAGGCCATCCGCGGCCGGTACTTCGGGCGCCGCACCGCCCTCTGCGCGGTGGGGGGCGCGCTCGCCTCGCTTTCGGCGGGGTCCCTGCTCGACCGGAGCAAGGCCCAGGGCCGGGCCGGCGCCGCGCTGGCGGCGCTGGCGCTCGTCGCCTGCGCCAGCGGCGCCGTGACCGCGTGGCTCATGGCCCGCCAAGTGGACCCAGCCAAGGGCCGCGCCGCCCCGCTCAAGCCCGACTGGTCGCGGGCGCTTGCGCCCTTCCGCGATGCGAGGCTGCGGCCGCTGCTCGCCTATCAGATGGCCTGGAACGCGGCGGTGGGGCTGGCCGCCGCGTTCTTCAACGTGCACATGCTCGACAACCTCAAGATGGGCTTCGCCCTGGTCTCGCTGCAGCTCGCCGGCGTGGCCGCGGTGCGCGTCCTCTCGGTGCCGCTGTGGGGCCTGGCGTTGGACCGGGTGGGCGCGAGGCCGGTGCTCATCCTCTGCTCGTTCGGCATCGGGCTCGTGCCGCTGGTGTACCTGCTCCCCACGCCGCTGGTGCTCTGGCCCCTGGCCATCGACTCGCTCATGTCCGGGGCGCTTTGGGGCGGGCATTCGCTGGCGAGCTTCGCGCTGCCCATGTCCATGGGACCGCCGCGCGACCGGCCGTTCACCTTCGCGGCGGTGTCGGCGGCGGGGGGCATCGCCTTCGGAGTCTCCTCGGCGCTGGCGGGCGGGCTCGCCCAGCAGATCCCCCGAGACCTCCTGGTGCTGGGCAGGCCCATGTTCGGCCTTCAGGTCCTGTTCGTGCTCTCCTCTGCCGCGCGGCTGTGCGCGGCCGCGCTCACCCTGCGCATCTTGGAGAAGGAGGCGCGGCCGGTGGACGCTCTGCTGCAGCTCGGGGCGACCGCGCTCCGCTCCCGCCTGGCGCGGCTGCCGGGGGCGCTGATGCTGCGGCGGTGAGCCGGGCCGGGGACGCTCAAGAGCCGAGCGCCGACCTGCGGCCGCGGCTCCGGGGCTATGATTCCCAGGGCCATTGCCGCGCGGCGCTTGGCGCGCCTCGTGGCGGCCACCTCCAGGAGGGACGATGTCCGAGCACGAGCAGTTCGTGGAGCGCCTCTTCCAGCATCTCCCGGCCACCCCGCCCGCGGCTTTCACCTTCGCGCATTGGCCGCACGCCGGCCGCCCCACCGACGAAGCGCTGGCGCTGATGCCTATTCCCGGCGCAGACCCGGCGCGCATCCTTGCGGCGGTCATGGACTTGGACCACTACCTGGGCAACGTGGAGCACGTGGCCGAGTGCCGCGCCATCGCCGACCCGCGTTTCCCCGCGCCCGACCACGCCCGGTTCTACCAGCGGGTGAACCTGCCCATGCTGGGCGCCGTCCACCACGAGCTCGTCCTGCACAAGCTCGGCGAGCGCCAGGGCTACCAGGTCGCCGCGTGGGAGGTGCTGCGCGCCGAGACCGACGCGCTCTCGAGCAAGCAGGCCTTCCGCTCCGACTACAACCACGGCGCCTGGGTGGCGGCGCCCGGAGTGGTCGGCTACGCGCTCGGCTCGGCCCCCAAGCGGGACGACGTCGGCTTCCTGAAGTGGAAGGCCCTCACCACCGGCGCGGACGCCGCGGCCTCGGTCGTGCTCAAGACCAACATCGAAGGCATAGCGCGCTGGGCCGCCCGGCGGTGAGCCGTATCTGAGCCTCGACCCGCCGCCTCGCGCGGCTTCTCGGCGTCGCGCGGGCGCGCCCGGCCGGCAGGGTAGAATAGGGCTCGATGCTCGAGCCCCACCGAGACCCGCGCCGCCCGTGAAGGTCCCCCGGCCCGACCCAGGCTGTCTCACAGCCCTCGCCGCCCGTTGGCGGCGCGGCCTCGCGCCGGCCGGTGCCGCGGCGATCGTCGCCGCCCGGCTCGCCGAGGCGCGCGGCCTCTTGCCGCTTCGGCTGTGCGAAGCCGCCCAGGCCGGCGCGGTGCCGGAGCTTTTGCGGAGATCGGCCGGCGCTGGAGGATGGAGCCTTGCGCGGCCGGCGCCGGCGAGTCGGCCCGCGACTTCGCCCTCGCGCTCTCGGCCCCCGAGTCGAGCCCTCTCTTCCGCGCCCTGCCCGCCGACGCCGTGGGGCACGTCTACGAGGCCCTGCTGGACCGGTCCGCGGCGCGCCGCTCGGGCGCGGTCTACACGCCGGCGCCGCTGGTGCGGTACATCGCCGCGCGAGCCCTGTCGGCTTTGGCCCCTCGCGCGAGCCTGCCTCTCGTGGTGGACCCGGCGTGCGGCGGCGGCTTCTTCCTGCTGGAGGTGGGGCGCAGGCTCGCCGCGCAGGGGCACCCTTGGCCGCGCGTCCT
This sequence comes from uncultured delta proteobacterium, assembly GCA_963772225.1. Classification (GTDB taxonomy): domain Bacteria; phylum Myxococcota; class Myxococcia; order Myxococcales; family UBA5297; genus CAVYWD01. The sequence goes on from CAVYWD010000002.1 coordinate 1,965,600, forward strand.
CGAGCGTCTCTTCGGCGCCGAGCTCGACCCCAGCGCGGCGGCGCTCGCCCGCGCGAGCCTCGCGCTGGAGGCGGGCGTCGACCCGGCCGACGCGCCGGACACCATCGCCTGCGGCGACGCCGTCCTCTCGCCCGCGCCGGGGCTCGAGCGCTTCTCGCCGCTCTCCTGGGAAGAGCGCTTCGCCGGCGCCTTCGCCCAGGGCGGATTCGACGCCGCGGTCGGCAACCCTCCGTACCTCGGCGTGGACGGCACCTACGGGAGAGGCGACCCGCGGCTCGCCGCGCTCCGGGCCCAGTACCCCCAGATTCACACCGACAAGACCGACCTGTCGTTCTACTTCCTCGCCCGCGCGCTCCAGCTCTCGCGAAGCGTCGTCTCGTTCCTGGTCAGCCGCGCCTTCCTCGAGGCCTTCAAGGCGGCGAAGCTGCGCGCGCACCTGGCGGCCATGGGCGCGCCCGCGGAGATCATCGACTTCCGCGACGCCCGGGTCTTCCCGCGCGCGGGCGTGAGCGCTTGCATCCTCACGCTCGAGCGCGCCGCGGCGAGCCGCCCGCTCATCGCCTATCGGCTGCTCGGCCCTCAGCTGCCCGCGGGCGAGCTCGGGAGCCAGCTCGAGAACCCCGCGGCGTTCGAGCGCGCCGAGGTCCCAAGGCGAAGCCTGGGGAGCGCGCCGTGGAGCCTCGGCTCGCCCGCCGAGAACGACGTGTGCGCCGCGCTCGACGCGCGCGGAGCGCCGCTCGGGACCGTCCTCTTCGTCGGCCAGGGCATGCAGACCGGCCTCAATGCGGCATTCGCCGGCCTTCGCGCCGAGGACGTCGAGCGGCTCGGGCTCTCAGAAGAGCAGCGCTACCGGCGCGCCACCGGGTCCGACCTCGCGCCGTTCGCCATCCGCGACCGCGGTGAGCACGTGCTCTACCCCGAGAGCTGCAAGGACTTCGCCGAGCTGCCCGCGACCGCCCGCTGCCACCTCGAGGCCCACCGCGAGAAGCTCGAGCGCCGCGCCGCCTTCGCCCGCGGCAACTGCGCGTGGTGGCGCTACAGCTGGCCCTTGCACCGCGCGCTCTACCGCGTCCGCCGGCGCATCCTCTGCCCGTACCTCGCCTCGCGAAACGCCTTCGCGCTCGACGCGGGCGACCGCTTTCTGTCGCTCACCGACACCACCGTGCTCTTCGAAAACGGCCAGCCCGAGGACCTGCGCTACCTGCTCGGCTTGCTCAACTCGCCCGCCCTACAGTTTCGCTTCCGGGCGCTCGCCAAGCTCAAGGGCGCGGGGCTCTTCGAATACTTCTGGAACAGCGTCTCCAAGCTGCCCATCCGGCGCGTCGACTTCGCCGACGCGAAGGACCGCGCCCTGCACGATCGCATGGTCGCGCTGGTCGACAGGACGATGGGAGCGCCGGAGGACCCGGCGCTCGCCCGCGAGCGCGTAGAGCTCACCTGCGAGCTCTACGCGCTTCCGAGGCGAGCTCGGCAGTTGGTCGATTCGGCCTAGGACCGGCCGCCGAAAGCTCGACCTGGGATCTTCGCGCCGCCCACGGCTACGTCGCCGACCACGCCCACGTCGAGCGCCCACGCCAGCGTGCATGCCCCAATCCCGAAGAGCGCGGGGAGACTCGCCGCTTTGGCTCAGCGCGATCGGGCGCTGCGGGGCTCCGAGACCATGAGCTCGAGCTGGCGGGGCTTCAGCTCGGCAGGCGCCTCGCCCAGGGCCATCTCGCTCGAGTGGTAGGGCCGGAGCAGCTCCAGCGGCGGGGGCGACCCGCCGCGCGACGGCTGCAGCCAGCGCTCTTCGTCCTCGGGGCGCAGGATGACCGGCATGCGGTCGTGGATGGGCGCCATCAGCTCGTTCGGCGAGCAGGTGATGAGGGTGCAGGTGCTCAGCTCCGGCCCGCTTGCGGCCGGGTCGCGCCAGGAGTCCCACAGGCCGGCGAACGCGAAGAGCTCGCCGCTCTTTAGGCCGATCTTCAAAGGCCGCCGGTGGCCCTTGGGCCCCACCCACTCGTAGAAGCCGTCGGCCGGGATGAGGCAGCGCTGGGCACCCAGGAGCCTGCGGAACAGGGGGCTCTTGGCCAGGGTCTCGGCCTTGGCGTTGATGGGGTGCGGTCCGTCCTTCAAGTCCTTCGCCCACGCCGGGACGAGGCCCCAGCGCAAGAGGCGGAGGACCCGGCCCTGCCCCGGCTCGCTCGCATCGGCGTGCACCGAGGCCACCGCGGCTGTGGGCGAAATGTTGGCGCGCGGCACGAGCCCCTCGGCGAAGAGCTCGCGGATGCGGAAGCGCTCTCGGAGCGCCTCCACCTCCCGCGTTTGCATGAACCGTCCGCACATGGCTTGACCGAGCTGCCGTTCGCACCCGCGCCGGTGAACATAGCGCCCGCCGGAGCGGCCGCGCTGAGAGTTGCGCCGGGCGCCGACATAAGGGCTCGGAATAGTTTGACATCCGCTCGGTTGCTTGGGCATACGTTCGCCTCGAGACGATGGAGAGGAGCCGCGATGCGCAATGCGTTTCCCCTGCTGCTGGCCCTGATTGCCCCGCTCGCCTGTGCGCCCAAGCTGATTCCGGGCACCGAAATCCGCGACACCGACGAGAACCGGCAGGTCCTGGACGTGCTCAGCGCCTACCGCACCGCGCTCGAGAATCGGAACGCCGACGGGGTCATGAAGCTCGTGAGCCCCACCTTCTTCGACGACGGCGGGACGCCCGACGGCAGCGACGACTTCGACTACAAGGGCCTGAAGACCAGGCTCGCCAATTGGGTCGAGAAGACGCAGGCGGTGCGCGCGAACCTGCAGGTCAAGCGCATCGACATCAAGGGCGGCTTCGCGACGGTGCGGTACTTCTTCGACGTCAATTTCCAAGTCCGCGGCCCGGACGGCGCTCCGGTCTGGAAGCACGAGTCCGACGCGAAGGAGATGAAGCTGCGCATCGAGAACGGCCGCTGGATGATCACCCGCGGGCTGTAGCGGTACTGCTCGGCGACGTGCTCGAGAATGCCGCGCAGGTCCTTCTCGCCCGCGGCCCGCGCGACGGCATGAACGACCGCACGGACCTGCTCCTCGGCGCTCGGGGCCTTGCGCGGCCAAGCGAGCCACGCCGCGGCGGCGACCCCGAGGCCGAGCGCGCCCGCGGCCATCCAGCGCCTCATGCCAGCCTCCCGGGGACGCGGCGCCGATGCCGATGCCCCACAAGTCTGTCCAGAGCCGGGGGAAGCCGCGACGGCCTCCCTCGACTCAAGCTTTTGAGCCGACCTACTTCACGACCTTGACCGCGACCTCGACCTTCTTGTCGCCGGCAGTCACCGTGATCTTCGCCTTGCCCTTGGTGACCGGGCTGACGGCTCCACTGGAGTCGACCGTGGCCACCCGCTCGTTGTCCGAGGTGAAAGTGAAGGCCGTGCCGGAGATGGCCTGCTTGGCCTCGTCCCTGGCGGTCGCGGCGATCTTGACGGGCTCGCTGCCCACCTTGAGCTCGAGCGAGGCCTTCTCCACCTCGACCGACGCCGCCTCAGGCACCGTCACGACGACCTTGGCCTTGCCCGCCACGCCGCCGGCAGACACCAGGACCTCGGCGTCGCCTGCGCCGGTCGCCGTCACCTCGCCCTTGCTGACCGTGACGACGGCGGGGTTCAGGCTGGTGAACGTCGCGTCGGCGGCGACCTCGCGGCCCTTGGCGTCCAGGACCTTGACGGCGAGATTCGCCTTGGCGCCCACGGACGCGAACTTCACCTCGGCCGGCGCGATGGACACCGACGCGGGGATGCTGACCTTCACCTGGGCCTCGCCCTTCTTCTCCTGAAAGGTGGCGCTGATCACCGCGTCGCCGGTGTCGACGGCGGTCACGGCGCCGGAGACGGGGTCCACCTTGGCGACCGCAGGGTCGGAGGAAGCGAAGCCGAGCACCACGCCCTCCTTGAGCTCCTTGCCCTCGGCGTCCTTGGCGGCCGCGGTGAGCTTCACGAACTCGCCCTTCTTGAGAAGAGTCGCCGACGCCGGCTGCACGCTGATGGTGGCGACCTTCGGGCCGCAGGCCGAGATCGCGATCCCTGCCGCCAACGCGAGAGTCTTGTGAGAGCGCATGTCTGTCGTTTCTCCTTGACGAAGTGTGAAAGACCGCGCCGAGGGGCGCGGACCGGCGGACTTATAGACCAACGCCAGAAAAGTTCCAGGGCGCCCTGCGACCGCTCGCTCACCGACCTCGGGAGAGCTCCGCGAGGCCATGGGTGGCCTCCTCGAGCCCCGGCGAGATTCGGAGGGCGGCCCGGTAGTCCTTCTCAGCGGCGAGCCAGTCCTGGTGGACGAACGCTTCGCGGCCGCGCGCCGCGAGCGAGCGCGCCGTCCGCTCCCTCAGCGAGGCGTCGAGCTTGCCGGCAAGGTCCATGTCCTCGTAGAGAACCAGCGAGCGCAGGAGGGGCCCCGCGGCGTCGATGAAGTCGCCCGCGTCGTACTTGGCCGCGCCGTCGGAGTAGCTCTGAGCGAACAGCGGCAGCTTCTCCCGGAGCATCTGGATTTTCGAGGCGGTCTCCGGCGGTGGGCCGGCCTCCGCGACCCGCTCGAGCTCGCCCTGCGCGCCGCGAAAGTTGCCGACGTCCATCTTGCGCACCACCCCCGCGAGAACCTGGTCGACCAGGTCGCGCACGCGACGGACATCCACCTGGCGCCGTTCGGCGTCGCGGCGCGCCGCGAGCTTCTCCTCCTCGACCTTGCGCGCCTCGCGCTGCCGCCCCGACGCCTCGATCTGCGCGAGGGCGGCCTCCCGCTCGTCCGCGCGCAGGGCGGGGACGAGGGCGCGCGCCGGCTCGAGCTCTCCCGCCTCGAGCGCCGCCTTGAACCGCTCCCGACGCTGCGCCTCGAGCGCCAGGGTCCAGTTCGCCGCCAGGCCCTTGGCCTCCTCGAGCCGGCTCGACTCGGCCTCCACCTGGCTCGCCGCCGCGATGGCCTTCTCCAGGTCGCCGGCCTGAGCGAAGCGATGCGCGGCAAGCAGCGCCTCCACCGCGCGGAGCTCGGTCGGGGCGGGGGTAGGCTCGGCTTTCACCGCGGGACTCGGCGGCGGCGGCGGGCGGCGCAGACATGTCACGCCGGCGCCGGCGACCAGGGCGGCAGCGACCGCGCAGGCTCCGGCCGCGGCGCGATACCGCCGCAGGACCTCGCCGAGCGCCAAAGTGGCAGGTGGAGCCGGCGGCGCCTCGGCCTTCGCGCGGCGCGCCTCGCGCTCGCGCTCTTCGACCTCACGCGCCTCTTTGAGCTCCTTGAACTCGTCGATGACGGTGAGGACCGTGGCCCCGAGCCCGACCGTATCGCGGTGGTGAACCTGGGCCTCGGGGACCTTGGCGCCGTTGACGAGGGTGCCGTTGTTGCTGCCCAGGTCGCGCACGACGAGCCCGCCCACGCCCAACACCAGCTCCAGGTGGCGCCGCGAGACCGAGCCGTCGGTGAGGCGCAGGTCGCAGGCCTCCCCGCGCCCGACGACCATGCGCGCGCCGCGAATTTTCCGGCGCTTGCCGCGGTCGGGGCCATCGATCACCGCGACGCTGAACGGCGGGCCCAGCTGCGTCGCGTCCTCGTCCTCGGGCGATTTGAGCTTCTTGCCGAGGCGCGTCTCCGGCTCCCCTGCGGCGCCGGCGACTCCCTCCACCGGCGCGGGATGGCGCGGCTCGTTCGACAACTAGGCCTCCGGGTGGACGCGGCGGGCCGCCCCCATCTCCCTCACCTTCCTGAAGGCGATGGCGCCGGCCAGCCCCAGCACGCAGATGCCCAAACCCGCGAGGTAGAGCTTGAACACGCCCAGGGACTCGGCCGCGATTCGGACGCCGGGCAGCACCTCGACTTCCGCAGCCTGAGCTGCCTGATTGGGGCTGGGCAGGGCGACCGACGACATCACGACGCTGACCGACGCGGGCTTCAAGTCCTGGACTGCGCGGGCGACGAGGGCCTGGACCTGCTCCTCGCTGATGGGCGGACTCTTCTTGGCAGTGTCCGAAGCCGCCCGATACCGCAGCAGGACCGAGGCGGTGGGCTCGGGGCGGCTGGAGCGGTCGGAGAGGTCGTCGACCTGAGGGATGTTGACGTGGACGCGCGCGTCGAGGACGCCGTCCACCGAAGACAACGTCCGAGACAGCTCGCCGGCAATGGCCTGGAGGAACATGGCGCGTTCCTCGGTGGCCGTGGGGATGAGGCTGCCGCGGTTGAAGATCTCGAAGCCCGACTCGCGAGGGCGCGGCAGCTCATTCTCCTTCAGGACCATGGCCGCGGCGGCGGCGTTCGCCCTGGGGACCGAGATGACCCAGGTCAGCTCGCGGCCGCCCTCTTCCTTCAACTTCTGCGTCGAGATGCCCCGGCGCTCGAGGACCACCAGGATCTCGTTGGCCTCTTTCTCGGTGAGCTGGTGTTGGATCTCCACGGAGCAGGCCGGGAGGAGCGCGGCCAAGACAGCGAGAGCGGCGCGGCGGGCGTTCGTCACGTTGGTGCCTCGGGAGGCGGTGGGGCGGCGAGCTTAGCACGGGCTGAAGCCGCCGCTCGATTTCGAACGGTAGGCCCGCCGCGCGCCTTCGTCACACCTGCGTGTGCAGCGTGTCCTTGAGGCCGCTGGCGGCCTTGTCGACCACCTTGCCGGTCAAGTCGAGCTCGAGCGAATACTCGTTGACCCGGGATTGGAGGACGAGGAGCTGCTGCTGGTTGAGCCGCACCCCGCCGTTGACGGCCCGCTCGATGAATTTGTCCAGCGACGAGGTGCGGGACTCGATCTGCTCGAGGGCGCTCTCGATGGACGAGCGCGCGCGCTCGCTCTTCTGGCCGGCGGCGACCGGCGCGACCCGCCGGGCCTCGGCCGCCTTCGACGTTTCAACGACCGCCCGCGCGCCGTGAACGAGCCCGGCCTTCTGAGCCGAAGCCACGGACTGTGCCTTCTGGACGGCGTTCACCTGGCCCGCAGCCTCCACCCCTTGAGCCTTGCTCGCCAGCGCCTGATCGAACTTGGAGGGACCGGCCTTGGCTGCGGCGTCGGGGCGCTGAGGCTTGGGCACCGCCTGCGCGGCCTGTTGGATCTGTCCCCCTGCGACGGGCATTGCCATGGCTCACTCCTTCCAGAGAATTTCGATTCGGCGAAATAGCGATTAGCCGCGGATCTCCGACTTCGAGGGCGGAGGATTTTTGGGCGGTTTGGGCTCGTCTTCCTCGTCGAGCAACTCTTTCAGCCGGTCGATGGCCCGGGCGTGCAGGCGGCTCGACCAGCTTTTGGAGAGGCCGAGGGTGCCGCCCGCCTCCTCCAGCGTCTTGTTCTCGAAGTAATAGGCCACGAGCAGCCGGCGCTCGTTGTCGGGAAGCTTTTCGACCGCCGCGACGGCGCGCTCCTGCAGTTGGCGCTGTTCGAGCCGCTCCTCGGCGCTGAGCGAATCGTCCTTGACCTCCAGACGCTCGAGCCCCTCGAGGCCGGTGGCCAACATGACCGCCAGGGACTTCACCGCCCCCTCGACCTCCATCACGTCGTCGGCGAAGGTCGTGGCCCGGCCCGTGTCACGCGCCGCGCTCGAGGCGAGGTAGGCGTTGGCGCGCTCGGAAAGATAGGCGGTGCGCTGCTCGGGCCCGCGGAGGATTCCCATCCTGCGCAGCCCGTCGAAGATGGCGCCTTTGATGCGGTAGTGCGCGAAGGTCAGGAAGTTCGCTCCGACCTTCTCGTCGAAGCGCTCGGACGCTTCGAGGAGGCCCACGTTGCCGTAGGCGACGAGGTCCTCCAGGTCGAGGCGGTTGCCGAACTGCCGCCGCACGCCCGCGGCGATGGAGCGCACGTAGGGCCCGAACTGGGCGAGCACCTGCGCTTTGTCCGCGCGGAGCGGCACGGGCTACCTCTTGTCCCAAAGGCGCTTGAGCGTCTGCGCGAGGTGAGGGTCGGCCTGGATCTCCTCGGCGATGCGCGCCGCCAGCACCTTGGAGCGGGACCGCAGCTTCCCCTGAAGGATGAACTCCACGAGCTCGCGAGCGGCCACCTCGCCGCTGGAGATCTCCCCGGCACGGAGAGCCCGGGCGATGCGCTCGGCCTCCTGCAAAACCGCCGGACCCGACACCTCGGAGCTGCCGGCCTCCCGCGTCACACCGGCCAGTCGCTCAGAAGAGTCGACCTTGCCGAACGACCCCGCTTTTCCCGCGCCGCCCTTGCCGGCCGCTCCACCTACCCCCTTGGGGCCTCCACGGCCTCCGCCTTTGATGGACCCGACCGACATGTTCCGTCCTCACATGGACTTCACTAGGGCTTCGGCGGCGGCAGCGCGCCAGCTTCCTTGGCGTCGAGGAGCGCTCGCGCGAACCGCGCTCCGTCCCCGTCCGGGTCGAGGTCGATGGCGGCGTTCAGCTCCTTGACCGCCTCGGCGACTTTTCCCAGAAAGAGGAGCGCCTCTCCCGCGTAGGCGCGCGCCACGCCGCTCTCCGGCGCCAGGCGCTGCGCCCGGCGATACTCCTGCAGCGCCTTGTCTTCGCGCCCGAGCGCGAACTCGAGCGAGCCCAGCGCGAAATGCGGGACCTCGCTCTTGGGCAGGAGCGCCGCGACGCCTTCGAAAACCTCGCGGGCGTCGTCGAAGCGGTGCATGTTCATCAGCTGATAGCCCGCTTCGATGAGAATCATCGCCTCCCTCTTTGAGACGGGGACGATTCCGGCGATCTCCTCGGGCATTCGACGGCTCCTAAAGGCGACTTAGTGGACGTTCGCGATCGTGTTCTTGGTCGTGTCGTATCGGATCTTGATCACGTTGGAGAGGCACGTGTACTTCTGGTTTTGGTCATTGCACTGCTGCTGGAGCCCCAGGTACTGCATGTTCGAGGCCTCCTGCTGGGCAAGGAGGCTCTGCGCCTGTTGATAGGTGTTCGCGGACGACGGGTCGCTGAGAGCGGAGCTGGTGCTCGCGCTGCCCGAGCCGGTAGTGCCGGTAGTGCCGGTGACGCTCGATGAGCTCGTGAGGTGGCTGGTGCCGGCGGCGGAGGCCACGTTGCCGGCCAGCGAGGTCCCCGCGCTCACCGCGGCGCTCAGGATGGCGCCGCCGGGAAGCGCCGACGCGACCACGCCGGCCACCTGCGTGGTGGTCTCCATGCCGTCGCGGAGCCTGGAGCCGAAGTCGGTCTGTGGGGTCTGGCGGTCCTCGGCGAGCTGGGTATTCATCCGAGTCGGGGTCGTGTCGATGCGATTGGGGGTCGTGGCCATGGGAGTCTCCGGTGGCAGTGGATAGGCGCCAAGCCAGCGCCTAGCATGATTGTCGTCGGCGGCCCCCAGCAGTTGCGCCGCCGAAGCTTCCCAGCTGCCAACCTCTTCTAGCGGCGGGCCCTTTTCGCCGCTTGGCGCTGGGCGAGGAGCGATTCACGGAGCTCCAGAAGCTCGTCGAGCAGCCCCTCGACTCGGTCGATGGCGGCCAAGGCCTTCTTCGCCGCCGTCGCCCTATGCCCCTTCGCGGCATCTCCGAGCCGCTCCCGCGTCTTGGCGAAGAGCTCCGCCGGCGCGCCTTTGGGGGCGAGCTCAACGAACTCCTCGAGCGCGGGATTGGTCCGCTCCCGATTCGCGGTCTGCTTGGCAGGCATCGGCGACCTCTCTCAGGGGATTTTTAGGGAAGGCTAGCCGCGGCGCTTCTTGGCTGTCAATCGAGCGTCCCCGCCCGCGCCCGCCTGCCGAAGCTCTCGAAGGACGCTCAAGCGCGCCTCGGCATCGCCGAGGTCGTGGAGCGCCAGGGCGGCCGAGAGTCGAACGCGAGGCACCGCGTCACCGAGCTGCTTGCGCAGCGCGGGCAGCGCCTTGGCGAGCCCGGGCTCCACGGGGAGTCCGGCCGCGCGGCTGTGAAATCGGCCCAGGGCGCGCGCGGCGCTCGCGCGGACGCCCGGGTCGCGGTGGCGCAGCACCCGCGCGAGCGGGGGGATGGAGGCGGGGTCGCGCAGGCGGCCCAGAGCGGCGCAGACCTCGGAAGGGACGAAGTCGACCTTCAGGGCACTGTGGAGCGCCGGGCAAGCCCGCGCGTCTCCCAGGTGGCCGAGGGCCGAGGCGACGGCGGCGCCCACCGCCGCATGGTGCGTCTTGAAGGCCTCGAGCAGCGGCTCCACGGCTGCGCGGTTGCCGCTCAGCCCCAAGGCGTGGGCGGCTCCCGCCACCTTGCGCGGCGAAGGGTCGGCCAGGTCCTTGAGGGTCTCGCGGAAGATGGGCGCGTCGCCCAGGCGCAGCAAAGAGAGCGCGGCCGCCGCTCGAACGGGTCGCTCCGGGTCCGCGAGGCATGCCCGGAGAGCCTCGGCGGCTCCTGGTGCGGGCGCGCGGCCGAGGGCGTCCGCGGCGCGCTCTCGCTGCTCCGGGTCAGGGTCGCTCAGGGCGGCCAGGGGCTGTCTGGCCGGAGTCGCCGGCGGGCGGGCGGCCAGCGCCGGGTCGATCTGCGCACGTCGCGCTCGAGTTTGGGAGAGCGCGAGCGGCTTCGGCCTAGGCAGCACCGCCCTCCGCTTCGGGCGCGTCGTCGGCTTCGCTTCGCTGGGCGGCGCAGGAGGGGGTCTCAAGGCGGCCGCAGCCTATTGAAATTGCGCGGGCGCGGGAAGGGCCGCCGCGCGCACCCGACGGGGGGCAAGGGCCCCGTCTGAAGGCCTTGGCGCCCAGGGGGCAGGAGACCGACCTTTCGCCGAGGCAGGCGGCCCGGCTACCACAGCCGGGGTATCGAGGGAGGCACGTAATGAAGAAGCTTGTGACCGCTTTGGCAGCTTTGACGATTTTGTGCATCGCGCCGGGCGCTCGCGCCGACAGCAAGTCGGCGGCGACCGCTCAGGCCGGCGGCGGCACTGGAAGCAGCTCCGGCGGGAGCGGGAGCTCGTCCGAGCAGGGCGGCGGTATGGGCGGCGCCGGCTCCAGCGGCTCGGAGAGCGGCAACACGGGGTCCACCGGCAGCACCGGCTCGACCGGCAGCATGGGCTCGACGGGGATGGGAATGGGTCAGCAGTCGGTGGAGGGCCGCGTGCTCAAGGCCGACCGGTCGACCATCACCATCGAGCACAACGGCGCCGCGCTGCCCCTGACGGTGGGCAGCAGCACCTCGTTCCAGGGCGTGAAGAGCGCCAGGGACATCAAGGAAGGCCAGCAGGTCCGGGCGAGCTTCGACCTGAAGAAGGACAAGAACGAGCTTCGGTCGGTCGAGGTGATCGGCGGCGCGGGCGGCGCGGGCGGCACGGGGGGAATGGGCGGCTCGAGCGGCTCGAAGACGCCGGGGGGAGGCTACTAGCTCTCGCGCCGTTCCCATTAGTCCCTTCGCGAGGTGCGCAGGATGGCAAAGACTCCAGGCTTCAGACCCCGGGCCTTAAGGAACTGCAGTACCCGGAGCCTGGGGTCTGGAGTCTGGAGCCTAAGGCAACCCTCGTTGGTTCCGGCTCGGCCGGTTTAGGCAGGGCCTCGCCGGGCCCCTCGAGCCGATGCTTGGCAATTCGGCGCGCCGCCGACGCTCCGCCTGAGCGACCGTCGGGGGCCCGGCAAGACCTTTGGCAGTCTCCAGAACGAGGCACGGCTTCGGCGTCCCCCGGCGCGCGCCGAGCCGACTGGCATTTCTCTTGACTTTTCGGCTCGTTGACTCCAAGCCCCGCCGGGGTTAATGAAAGGGTGTCGCCCGCGGTGCCGGGGCGAGGGTTCTTTGACATTCTGGGGGCGAACTGGTTTCGACGAGGGTACTGAAGCCCAAGTTGCGTGCCGAGGATCTCAGGTGACCTCGTAAAAACTTCCTGGGAAACCACAAAAGCCAACGACAACGTTGAGCTCGCGCTCGCGGCCTAAACAGCCGTAGCAGTGCGCGTCCGCTCGGTTCTCCGCCTGCAGAACCGAGGACGGGCGTCATTGAGCAGGCTGGCGGCGCGCTTCTCCCGGAGGGCGTGCAGCGAGACTTTTCCGGGAACCTCGCCAGGCGATCCCGCCCATGGGAGCGCCGGGTGAGTACAAATCGTGGGCTACGCACGTAGTGACGAGGGGTGATGGCTCTCGGACGCGGGTTCGATTCCCGCCGCCTCCATGAAGCGAAAGCGCCTCGGGGTTTGCTCCCCGGGGCGCTTTCGTTTTCGCCCGCGAGCCGCTCGTGCCGATGTCGCTCGAGGCGATGACGTCGATTGTCGTTGCGCCGAGCTCCCGGAATCCCGTGATTTCCGCGTCCGGCCCCTGCTCGCCGAATCGAATCGCAGCGGCTCAAAGGCGCTCGGCGCGCCGGCGATAGAGAATCAGGGCGACCCAGACTCTGCTTCGCCCAATGCCTCGAGCGCCTCGATGTCGACGCGCGGGAACAGCGGCGCTCCCCTTTCGAGTCGAGCGCCGGCCGCGAGGGCATTCCAGGTCGGCGCCGCGGCGCCCGCTCCTCGCGCGGAAACGCCCAGCCGCCCCTCGAGCGCGGAGGCGGTAGACGGAAGAAACGGCCGCAGCTCCCCTGCAACAATCCGCAGAGCCTCGAGCGAGGCTCGCAGCGAGGCCCCCGCCTCTTCCCTCCTGCCCGCCTTGAGCAGCGCCCAAGGGGCCGTCCGCGCCAGGTGCCGGTTCGCCGCCTCCACGAGGTCGAAGACGGCGCCGATGGCCTCGTCGACCGCGAAGCGCGCGGCCGCCTCGTCGACCCGAGCGCGGAGCGAGAGCGCCGCCTCGCGCAGCTCGCCGTCCTCCGGGATCTGGGCGCCGCCTTCCGGGACGAAACCGCCGGTGGTGCGCTCGACCAGGCCGAACAGCCGGCTCTCGAGGTTCCCCAGCCCGTTCGCGAGCTCGGCGTTGTACGCCTGGGCGAATCGGTCGGGCCGGAAGTCGGCGTCCCGCGTCGTCCGGACGTGCTTCAAGAGAAAGAACCGCAGGGCGTCCGGGCCGAATCGGCGAAGGAGAGGAATGGGGTCGACCGATTGGCCCGACTTGCTGATTTTCCGCCCGCCCACCGTCAAGTGGCCGTGGACGAGCAAGTCCGTGGGCCAAGGGATTCCTGCCGAGGCGAGAAACGCGGGCCAGAAGACTGCGTGAAAGCGGGAGATGCCCTTGCCCAAAACGTGCACCCGTTCGCCTGAGCCCTTCCAGAACCTCTCGAAATCCGCCGGCGCGTCTCCGGCAAATCCCAGCGCGGAGAGATAGGACGCCAGCGCGTCGAACCAGACCCAAATCACCTGCGACGAGTCCCCCGGCACCGGCACGCCCCAACCTCGCGCGCGCGCCGCCGAGCGCGAGATGGACAGGTCCCTCACCTCCCCGCGAAGGAATGAAAGGGCCTCCTCCCGAGCGCCCTCGCCGTGAATTCTCAGGCGCCCGCTCTCCACGGCCTCCAGGATCCGCGCTCGGTACTTCGAAAGGCGAAAGAACCAATTCTCCTCGCTCACAGCCTCGAGCACCGAGTCGTGCTCTGGGCAGCGGTCTCCGGCCAACTCCTCGGGCTCGAAGAATCGCTCGCAGCCCACGCAATAGAGGCCGCGATAGGTGCGGCGATAGAGGTCGCCGCTCGCCGCGCAAGCGCTCCACAGTGCGCGGACAGCGGGCGCGTGGTTCGGGCTCGCGCTCGTGCGCAGGAATGCATCGACCGAGACGCCCAGCTCTCGCCCGAGCGCCTCGAAGGCCGCGGCGTGCTCGGCGACGAAGTGGTGGGTCGGAACCCCCGCGCGCTCCGCGGCGAGGACGTTCTTCAAGCTGTTGTCGTCCGTGCCGCTGACGAAGCGCACCGCGAGCCCGCGCTCCCGCCGCAGGCGCGCCAGCGCGTCGGAGATGCACAGCTCCAAGGCGAACCCGAGGTGCGGGCGCGCGTTGACGTAGGGAATGGAGGTGGTGACGTACGTGGTCTTGGCGTTCATGGTCGGCTCCTCGGCAAACAGGGCCGACCTTCGGAACGACCGACCATCGGCCACCCGAAGGGCGGCCGCTCTCTCGAAAGCATCTGGTCGGAAGGGCTTCTCAGACGCAGACGGCGAGCGATACGGCAACCCGGCGGAGCGGGGCGCGCATCATCGCCATTCGCATCTGGAACCTAGAATTCATCGCGGAGCTCAAGATGGCACGCGGGCGCCCGAGTGGCAAGGCGGCCCGGCCTCGCCTCGCTCCGAGCGGGCAGCTGACCCGCTAACGCCGCCCTGCAGCTCTTCCTCGCCCGCATCGGGGCGAGCCCCAAGGCGGCGAGTAGGCCATCAAGGCGCTGGCGCCGCTCCCGCCTCCCGAGCACCCGTAGCCGCCCGTCGCTCCGCCGATGGCCAGGGTCGCGCCACTCGCGCCACTCGCGTCGCCGGCGGAGGCGTCCGCCGCGCCCGATGCGGCGTCCCGCGAGGATGCGTCCGGGCCAGGCTGCGCGTCGCTCGGGACCTCGGGCCCGGAATCCGCCGCCGCCGTATCAGGCGCGAAGCGTTGCCGAGCTCGTAGGCCCCGAGATCAATGACGCTTCCAACCACGCTCCGCGCTTCGCTGCCGGATGGATGGACGTTTTCAAAGACGGGCGCGAGCGCGAAGGGGCCGGCGAGCCCCGGATCCACGCGTTTGTCGACCGCCGGAGAGCCCGGCTTCAGGTGGTCATCGAAATTCGACTGGTCCACGAACAGCGGCGCCGAGGTGGCGAGATTGTCGACCAAGAGCGCCCCGGCATTCGACGGCGTTCCGGGCCCGACGAACAGGTTGTTATGCAGCGTCAATTCGGCCCGACCGACTTGCACCCGAGCAACACATTCACCTGCGATGAGGAATCCGCTTGAACCTTCGTGCAGGTCGAAGGGCAAAGCAGGATCTTCGTGGGAGCGCTCGCGTCGTCGTAATACCAGGCATCCTGGCTCGCCGCGCACGAGGACTTCCCCGAAACCTGCACCAGGTCGACGGTCGCGCCCGAGCTCGTCACATAGTCCACGTTGACCTTCGTCGGGTCGAGGACCTGCCCGTCCGGCGCCTCGAGCAGGTAGGTGCAGCCGGTCGTCGCGCCGCGGATCTGGTTCAACGCCGCGAGGAATTGCGCGCCCACGTCGCCGCCGGTAACGAGGAAGGCGGAGCTGGTTCCGCCGCCGCTCGCGATCTCGTTGAGGTTGTCGAGCAGGCTCCCGACCCCGATGACGAACGTCAGGATCTTCGGCGTGCCGCTCACCCCTGCAGCTGCGATGGCGGCGATTGCAGCGATGTCCTCCACGCACCCGTTCGGTTGTCCGTCCGTGGCGAACACCACGATGACGGCATCCTGCGCATTCGCCGCGGCATAGGTCTTGGCGTACGCGATCGCCCCTGTCAGCGCCGCCGAGGTCGGAGTCCCGGACATCAGCGTCTGCCCGTTGATGGAGGAGGTGATGGCGCTCTTGACGTCGGCGACCGGGGCGATCGCGATGGAAGGCGCGGAATAGTTCGAGGCCGTGCACTGCTGGCTATCGCTCAATCCGATCGGGAAGTATTGGAGCCCGACGGAGATCCCGTCCATGCCCGACTGGCCGAGAAAAGAGGTCAATGCGGCAGTGATGGCCGCCCATTTCGTGCCGCTCGTTCCCAGCGCCTCGTTCATGGACTTCGAGCGGTCGAGCATGAGGTACATGTCGAGCGGCTGCTGCTTTCCCTTGGAGCTGATGGCCTGGCAAACATCGATGCCCGCGTCGGCGCCCGCATCGGACGCCTGGGCTCCGCCGTCGCTCATCTGCTGCCCGCCCCCGTCGCGAGCCGAGCCGCCGCCGCCGTCGCCGATTCCTTCGCTCCCTGAGTCGCTCGGGCCCCCGGCAGGCGCGCTGCTACACCCGAAGGCGATGGCTGCGGCAAAGACTGCGACCAAGAAATGGGCAGGTCGGAGCATGTTCGGTCCTCCCGAGGAATGGGCCTCTCCGGCTCCGCGACGAAACCGGGGAGCCTGAGTCTACCTCAAGGACACCGCTCGGCTTCCGAGCGAATACATGAATTCCATGATGGGCGCGCCTGCACCCAAAATAGGATTCTGGCTCGAATGTGCACGCTCGAGGCGGATATCGGCCGGCGACCGAATTGAGA
This sequence comes from uncultured delta proteobacterium, assembly GCA_963772225.1. Classification (GTDB taxonomy): domain Bacteria; phylum Myxococcota; class Myxococcia; order Myxococcales; family UBA5297; genus CAVYWD01. The sequence continues at coordinate 1,981,522 of CAVYWD010000002.1, forward strand.
ATCGACCACTCCGCCAAGAGCGCGGGGGCCGTCTTCGCCGGCAGCCCAACGGCTTGGAGGATCTGCGGCGCGCCCAAGCCCGGCTCCTTGAGCCCGGGCTCGATCTTCGCCCGATCGCCCACCACGACCCAAACCACGCGAGACCGGTCCGCAAGTTGGGAGAGCATCTGCCTCGCGCGGCCGTTGAAGAACCGGAGCTTCGCCCAAGGTGCCGGGCAATCGGAACATCTGCCCTACACGCTTGATGACTGGAGGAGGTCTTCGGAACGTGGCGGCTTTGCCAGCACGCGCCCGAACAAGGCCCTGAGCATCAGCTAACGGCGCCCTATCCGCGCGAGCCAGTACCCCGGACGGCGACGCTCATGCGCCACCGCGAGCAGCACCACGCGGTCCGCCTCGACGACGAACGGAAGCGTGAACGGAAATCGTGGTAGGCAGAAGCGGCGAACGTTCAGCTCCTCCGAGGAGTTCGGCCAAGTCGGCCAGAGCTTCGGGTTCTCGGCGATCACCTCGAGCGCGCGCTCGACCTCCGCGAGGAAGTCGCCGCCAAGGCCCAGTCGTTGCGACTCGTACCAGTCGCCCGAAGTAGTAAGATCTGCGACCGCGTCTGGGTGAAGGACGACCTTCACCAGCTACCGCTTGCTCCAGCGGCTGTGGAGCCTTTGGTGGACGGAAGTCCAGTCTTCGAGGGCGACGTGGCCGTCGCGGACTTCGCGCGCGCGCCGCTCGATTTCCTTGATCCACGCCTCGGCAGCACCGGAGTCGTCGGACTCGTCTAGGCTACGTAATAGCTCGTGAGCAAGCCGCGCACGGTCACGCGCGGGAAGGGAGAGGGCCCCAGCGAAAAGGTTGTTGTCAGTTTCGGATGCCATCAAAAGCAACTATACCATCGCGCCGGGACTGCCACAGTTCCTCCTTGGCGTCCGACACCCCGCGTCAACGATTGCCTGCAGAGTATGCGGCCAGGCCAATGTTCCGCCCCTGTTCCCGTGCGGGCGTAGTCTCGGGCGGGTCATGGAGGCACGGGAAGGTATCGCCGAGCCACGGGAGCGGTCCTCCCTGCCCTTGGAAAGCGGCCTGAAGGAGACGGGCCGGCAAAAGCTGGGATGAGGCGGGACGCCCCATCGGTCGATTCGATTCCCGCCGCCTCCATGACGCGAAGGCCGACCCAGGTTGCTGAAACTTGGGGCGTCTTCGTTGGGGTTCACTCGGAACGGACGAGCTTGGACCCCACAAACAGCATCCGGCGCCTGGTCACAGGCAGGCGAGGCAGGTACCGAAACCCGCCTCGCGCGTAAGAAGATCGCCCGCGCCGGAGCGCGTCTCAGTGGCTAGTGCGCGGGGGCCGTCTTCGCCGGCAGCCCATCGGCGTCGAGGATCTGCGGCGCGCCCAAGCCCAGCTCCTTGAGCCCGGGCTCGATCTTCGCCCGATCGCCCACCACGACCCAAACCACGCGAGACGGGTCCGCGAGCTGGGCCGCGCGATTCACCGCGCCCAGGTCCACCGACCTCACCTTGGCGGCGTAGCCGTCGAAGTAGCGATCGTCGAGCCCGAACCGGACGATCTCCGCGACCGAGCGCCCCACCGCGCGCGAGGTCTCCCACTGGCCCGGCAGCACGAGCGTCAGCGCCGCCTGGGCCTGCGCCAGCTCGTCCGCCGTGGCCGGCTTCTCGCCCTTCAGCCAGCGCAGCTCCTTGACGAACTCCGCGAGCGCCTCCTTCGTCTTGTCGGCTTGCACCGGCGCGAAGCCGATGAACGGGCGCGGCCCGCGGGCGGGCAGGAGGAGCGTGCTCGCCCCGTAAGACCAGTGCTTGTCCTCCCGCAGGTTCTGATTCACGCGCGACGAGAACTGGCCGCCGAGGACCGCGTTCATCACCTCTTGCGGAATGGCGTCCGGGTTGTTGCGCGGAGGCGCCAGAGCGCCCATGAGGATGAGCGATTGCACCGCGCCCGGCCGGTCGATGAGGTAGAGCCCCGGCTTGACGGGCTTCGCCTCGGCGATGGAGCGCTTCGGGAGCTCCCCGAGCTTCCAGGCGCCGAAGAGCTTCTCGACCTTCGGCTTGAGCTCCGCCATCGTCGTGTCGCCGACGGCGATCAGCGTTGCCGCGTTCGGCTTGAAGAAGGCGCGGTGCCAGCGCACGCAGTCGTCGCGCGTGAGCCTCTCCACCGACGCCGCGGTCCCCGAGCCCGTGAGCGGGGCGCCGTACGGGTGCCCTTCGCCGAACAGCACCCGCGGCAAAACGCGCTGCGCCAGGCCGAAGGGCTCGGCGCTCTCCTGGTGGATGGCGGCCAGCTGCCGCTTCTTGAGCCGCTCGAAGTCTGCTTGCGGGAAGCTGGGGTTGAGCACCACATCGGAGAAGAGGGCCAGCGACGGGTCCAGGTTGGCCTTGAGCGCGGAGAGCGCGACGAAGCTCTGGTCCAGGTTGGAGCCCGTCTCCAGATGCGCGCCCAGCCGCTGCAGCTCGTCGGAGATGGCGAGCGAGCTGCGCGCCGCGGTGCCCTCGTCGAGCATCGCGCCGGCGAGCTTGGCGGTGCCGTGCAGGCCGCCCAGGTCCGACGCGTAGCCGGCGTCGACGAAGAGCGAGAGCTGGACCGCGGGCACCGCGTGGCGCTCGGCCAGCACCAGCGTGAGGCCATTGGGCAAGGTGGCGCGCTCGATGGCCGGGAAGCGCGCCTCCGGGGCGCGGCCCGGCTCGGGGCGCTTGGCCCGCTGCGCTCCGGGGCTCGGCGCGAGCTCGGGGAACGGGCGCACGGTCAGCACGCAGACGCCGTCGGAGAGCCAGCGCCGCGCCGCCTCCTGGACCTGCGCCGGCGTGGCCGCTTTGATCACCGCGAGGTGCTTCTTGTAGGCCGCCGGGTCGCCGCCATAGACCTGCCCCGCGGCGAGCACGTCCGACTTGCCGCCGAACCCGCCGATGCGCTCCACGTGGCGGATGAAGCCCGCGAGCATCTCGGTGCGCGCCCGCTCGAGCTCGTCCTTGGTGGGGCCCTTGGCCAGGAACTTCGCGAGCTCCTCCCTCAGGGCCTTCTCCACCGCCGCGACGTCGCCGCCCGGGCGCGCAGTGGAGGCGATGAGGAAGGTCGAGCCTATCTCCAGGGTCTGTTGCCCCGCCTGGACGTCGAGGGCGGTCTGGTCGTCGTAGACCACCCGCTTGTAGAGGCGCGAGCTCTTGCCGGAGGAGAGAATGCTCGCCGCGAGCTTGAGGAGCTCATCGTCGTCGGTCCCCCACTGCGGCGTGTTCCAGACCAGGTGGACGCGCGCCGCCGGCACCCGGTCTTCCAGCTCCTGGCGCTGCTCGCCGCTGCGCTTGGCCACCCAGGCCGAATGGCGGGCGAGGGGCGGGCCCGGCGGGATGTCGCCAAAGTAGCGTTCGACCCGGGCCTTCACGTCGTCGGGCGTCACGTCGCCCGCGACGACCAGCGTGGCGTTGCTCGGGCCGTAGGCGGTCTTGAACCAGGCCTTGACGTCGTCGAGCGAGGCGGAGCTCAGGTCGTCCATGGACCCGATGACCGTCCATGAGTACGGGTGGCCCTTCGGGTAGATGGAGGGCGTGAGCACCTCGTCGACGAGCCCGTACGGCTCGTTCTCGCCCTGGCGCTTCTCGTTCTGGACCACGCCGCGCTGCAGGTCGAGCTTCTTCTGGTCGATGCTCTCGAGCAGGTGCCCCATCCGCTCCGACTCGAGCCAGAGCGGTGTCCAGGGCCGAGACCGGCACGTTCTCGAAGTAGTTGGTGCGGTCGTTCTCGGTGGTGCCGTTCAGGTCGGTCGCGCCCAGGGCCTCGAGCGTCTTGATGAAGTCGCTCGGCATCTTCTGCGTCGGCTGGAACATGAGGTGCTCGAACAGGTGCGCGAAGCCGGTTCGCCCCGGGCGCTCGTCCTTGGAGCCGACGTGGTACCAGAGGTTCACCGCCACGATGGGCGCCTTGTGGTCCTCGTGCACCACCACCGTCAGCCCGTTCTGGAGCCGAAAGCGAGTGAAGGGGATGTCGGGGAGCTCCTGCGCGCTCGCCGCCGAACTGGCAAGGGCGAGGGCGAACGGGAGAAGGACGCGAGCGGACATGGTCGTTCCTATTCGGGTCTGGCCGTCAGAGCGCTTCTGTTCGGGGCTGGAGAGTCAAACGAGAACCTACGGCGATCGCTTCGGCCGCCGTCCACTGCGGACCGCGCGGCCCGGCGGGCTCGGCGTTCGCGCGCGACAGGCCGCAGGCGCGGCCGGCGAAAGCTGGCCGACGGGCGAACCGGTCGCGAGTAAGATGCGCATCCTCGAAGGAACCCAAGGGAGCCCAAGAAATGTCCGACAAGTCGATCGCCACGCCACCCGAGGTCCAACTGCAGATCGAGCTCGACGAGCCGACCGCGCAAGGCATGTATTGCAACCTCGCGATGGTGAACCACAACCCCACCGAGTTCACGCTCGACTTCATCTACGTCCAGCCGCAGCAGCCCAAGGCCAAGGTGCGCGCCCGCATCATCACCAGCCCCCAGCACATGAAGCGCTTGCTCGCCGCGATGCAGGACAACCTGTCGCGGTACGAGAAGGCCTTCGGCCCGGTGAGCGTCGCCCACGTGCCGGACATGCCCATCCACTGATGCGCAGCCCGGGCGCAGAAGTCGCCTCTCCCCTGGGGCTTCGGTTGTGCGTCGCGCGCCATCGGCGTTACGCTCGTCCGGCTTAGGTGGGGCCATGACCGCGCGCTTGCACATCGGGCAGAGCGCCGCCGCCGACCTCGAGGCGGCGGTGGCCCAGGCCGCGCGCGCCGCGCTGAGCCCCGCGGTCCACCCCGCCCTCGCCCTGGTCCTTGCCACCGACCACTACGAGCCCGAGGAGCTCGCTCGGGCCGTGTCCCGCGAGCTGGGCCCGCTGCCGTGGACCGGCTGCACCAGCGCCGGCGTCTTCAGCAAGGGCGAGCTGTTGCGCGAGGGCCTGGTCGTCGGCGTCATCGACTCCGAGCACGCGTACGTCGGCGTGGGTGCCGCGGGCCCGCTGAGCAAGGCCGCCCACGCAGCGGGCGCGGCAGCGGTCGCCCGGGCGCTCGACCAGCTCCCGGCGCGCGCGCCTTCGCGCAGCCGCGCCCTGCTCGTCTTCCTCAACGCCTCGAACGGCAGGGCCGCTCAGGCGCTGCGCGGCGCGGTCCAAGAAGGAGGCGCCGCCTTCGCCTGGGCCGGAGGCGGCGCGAGCGACAGCCTGCGCTACGCCCGCAGCTCTTCAGTTCGCCCGCGGCCGCGCCTACCAGGACAACGTGGTGGTGGCGGCCATCGACCTGCCCGCGCCGCTCGCCAGCGACATGCGCCATGGCTGGCACGCCTACGGGCCGCCCACCATGGTCACCCGCTCCCTGGGCCCGCTGGCCATCGAGCTCGAGTACGAGCCGGCATTCGAAGTTTACCGGCGCACCGCGCTGACCAAGGGCGACACCGTGACCCGCGAGGGCTTCGCCGACTTCGCCCGGCTGCACCCGCTGGGCATCCCGCAAGCCGACGGCGAGCACGTCATCCGCGACCCGGTGGCCGTGGAGGACGACGGCGCCCTGCGCTGCGTCTGCGAGGTGCCCGACGGGTCGCTGGTGCGGGTGATGCAGGCGAGCCAGACTTCGCTCATCGAGGCCGCGCGGCAGGCGGCTCTGGGGGCGGCCAAGGGGGTGGGCGGCCGCCTGGGCGGGGCGCTGGTGTTCGACTGCATGTCGCGCTACGCCGTGCTCGGGTCGCGCATGCGCGAGGAGATCGCCGCGCTCCAGGCGGGACTGGGCGAGGGCGTGCCCATGATGGGCTGCCTGACCTTCGGCGAGGTGGGCACACTGGGCGCGGGCCTGCCGCAGTTCCACAACAAGACTTGCGCGGTGCTGGCGCTCCCCGGGCAGCCCAAATGAGCGCCGAGCCCCTCTCCGGGCCCGACGCCGACCTGAAGCTGACCGAGGAGCGGTTGGCGCGCGTGAGCGTGCTCCAGGAGCTGACGGTCGCCGCGGTGGACCTCTTCGACCCGCGCCGCTCGATGGACGATTTCCTCGACCGGCTGGCCATGCGGCTGGGGTGCACCGCCGCGCTCACCCTGGAGGCGACCGACGACGGCGGCGCGCGGCTGGTGGGCGCGGCGGGCCTGGCGCGCGCGTCGCGCAAGCTCGAGGTCTCCTGGCCGGAGGAGAGCGACGCGCCGGCCGAGCGGCTGCCCTACCCGGAAATCGACCGCGAGGGCATGGTGCGTTGGCCATTCCAGCTCGCCTCGCGCTCGAGCGACCGCAAGGGCGGCGCCTGCTGGCTGCTCCTCTACTTCGAGGGTGGCCCGAGGGTGCCCGCGCCCTACCATGGCGTGGTCGAGCGCCTGGCGGACATCCTGCGCACGGCCCTTTTGCACCGCGCGCTCTACGCCCGCACCATCGACAGCGAGCGAAGGCTCTGGGAGCAGAAGACCTTGCTCGAGAGCCAGAGCGAGGCGTCGCTCGACGGCATCCTGTTCGTCGGCGACGGCGGGCAGGTCTCGACCAACCGCCACTTCCGCGAGTTCTTCGCCCTGAAGGACAAGGCGCCTTCGAGCATCGCCGAGGCGTTCCAGGCGGTGGCGCGCCTGGCGGCGGACCCGGGCGCGCCCGCCTCGCGCTTGGAGCGGCTGGTGGGAGTGCGCGACGAGCGCGGCGCGAGCGAGCTCATCCTCTCCGACGGCCGGGTGCTCGACGTGAGCTGCGTGCCGGTGAAGGGCCAGGAGGGCCTCTACTATGGGCGCGCGTGGTATTTCCGCGACATCACCGAGCGCAAGCGGTCGGAGGAGGAGCGGGCGCGGCTGCTCGAGAAGGAGCAGGCGGCGCGGGCCGGCGCCGAGGAAGCGCAGCGGCGAACGGCGTTCCTGGCCGACGCCTCGCGCTTGCTCGCGGCGTCTCTGGACTACGCCGCCACACTGGAGCGGGTGGCGCACCTGGCTATTCCGTCGCTCGCCGACTGGTGCGTGGTCGACATCGTCGAGGAGGACCACTCGGTGCACCGGGTGGCGGTGACGCACGCCGACCCGGAGAAGGCCGACGCCGCGAAGCGGATTCGGACGCTCTACCCGGTGAATCCCAACGGCCCCGCGGGCATCCCCCGGGCGCTGCGCACCGGCAAGAGCGAGTTCCTGCCGCGCGTCACCGACGAGGAGCTCCGGCGCATCGCCATCGACCCGACGCACTACGAGCTGCTCCGCGAGATGGGCCTCGACTCGCTCATCGTGGTGCCCCTGAGCGCGCGCGGCCGGCGGCTGGGGGCCATCTCGTTCGTGTATGGCGCGTCGGGGCGGCGCTACGGCGTGGCGGACCTGGCGCTCGCCGAGGACCTGGCGCTGCGCGCGGCGCAGGCGGTGGACAACGCGCGGCTGCACCTCAAGGTCCAGGATGCCGTGCGCGCCCGGGACGAGTTCCTCTCCATCGCGAGCCACGAGCTGCGCACGCCCATCACCTCGCTGCAGCTCGCGGCGCAGGGGCTCTTGCGGCTGGTCAAGGACGTGCCCATCGAGCGCGCGCCGGCCTCGTTCGTGGTCTCCTCGCTGGACACAGCGGTGCGGCAGACGGCGCGGATGGCGGCGCTCATCGACCGGCTGCTCGACGTCTCGCGCATCCAGGCCGGCCGGCTGGAGCTGCAGCTGGAGGACGTGGACCTCTCGGCGGTGGCCCGGGAGATCGTCGCGCAGAGCCAGGCCGAGATCGCCAACGCACGCACCCAGGTGCTGCTCAAGGCCGAGGCCCCGGTGGTGGGGCGCTGGGACAAAGCGCGCGTCGAGCAGGTGGTGTCGAACCTGCTCTCCAACGCCATCAAGTACGGGGCGAGCAAGCCCATCGAGATTTTTGTCGAGGCAGACGGGGCGACGGCGCGGCTCACCGTGCGCGACTACGGCATCGGCATCGCGCCGGACCGGATGCCGCGCATCTTCGAGCGGTTCGAGCGGGCGGTCTCGTCGCGGCACTACAGCGGCCTGGGCCTGGGGCTCTACATCGTGCGAAGGGTGCTAGAGGCGCTGGGGGGGAGCGTCCGGGTACAGAGCGCACCGGGGGAAGGCGCGACATTCGCGGTGGAGCTTCCCCGGCGGGGGCCGAGCGCTGAGGCGTTGGCGCCGCCGCCCGACAAGCGAGGTGTGGCATGAGCGGCCGTCCCATCCTCCTCGTCGAAGACGACGCCGACATCCGAGGGATGATCTCTCAGCTGCTCGAGCTGGAAGGCTACCGGGTGGAGGTCTGCGCCAATGGCGCCGACGCGCTGGTGGTGCTGCGGGCATCCGCCCCCGGCGACATGCCGGGGCTCATCCTCCTTGACCTAATGATGCCGGTGATGAACGGCTGGCAGTTCCGGGCGGAGCAGGCCCTGGACCCGGGGCTCGACGAGATCCCCGTGGTGGTGATGTCCGGCGACGGCAGGGTGACCGAGCGCGCTCCGCCGGTGCGGGCGGCGAGCTTCCTCAAGAAGCCGGTCGATCTGGACGTGCTGCTGGAGACGATCCGCCGGTACGCGCTGCCCTGAGCGCCGGCCCCGACATGAGGCTCGACATCGACCGCTTCGCCGCGCTTCACTGGCGGCCATGAGTACAGCGTCGCCTCGGCGCGTCCTCGAGCCGCTCCTCCTCGCGCTCGGGCTCGCGGCCGTCTACTTGCCTGGCCTCGGCGCCCTCGAGGCGAGCACTCACCCCGACGAGAACTTCTACCTCGCCATCAGCGCGGAGATGGACGAGCGCGGCGCCTGGCTGACGCCCACCCTCGACGGGCAGCCGACCTGGAACAAGCCGCCGCTGCTCTACTGGGCCGAGGTCTTAGGCTACCGGGCCTTCGGTCGCACGCTGTTCGCCGGCCGGCTGCCGGTGGCGCTTTGCGCCGTGGGCCTCTGCCTCGCCACCGGCGCCCTCGCCCGCAGGCTCTTCGGCCAGAAGGCCTTTTACAAAGCCGCGCTCCTGACTGCGACCGCGCTGGGCACGCTGCGCTTCGGCCGGCTGGCGATGATGGACATCCCCATGGCGCTCACGCTCACCCTGGCCGAGCTCTTCGCCTTCCGAGCCGCGACCGAGAAGCGACCCGCTCTGCTCTGCGCCTCGGGCGTCTTCGTGGGCCTCGCGTGCCTGCTCAAAGGGCCGGTGGCGGCCGTCATCGCCTTCCTCGCGCTGGCGCCCTTCCTCTACTTGCGGGCGCGCGAGCTCCTCTTCAGCCGATGGGCGCTCGCCGCGGTGGCGGCGGCGGCGGCAGTGGCGCTCCCGTTCTACGTCGCCGCGCTGGCCGTCCACGGCAGGGCGTTCTTCGACGCGTTCTTCCTGAACGAGAACGCGCGCCGGTTCGGCTATTGGACCCTGAGCAAAGAGCTCGAGCTCTTGGTCGGGTTTCTCGTCTTTCTCCTTCCCTGGGCGCCGCTGGCGGTCGGCAACCTGCGCTCGCCGCGAGGCGACGACGCGCTCTTGCTTTTGCTGCTGTGGATCGGCGCCACGCTCCTCGCCTTCACCATCCCCGGGCACAAGTACCCGCACTACGGCCTCGCCTGCGCGCCGGCGGCCTTGGCGCTGGCGGCGGGGCGCGACCCGCCGCGCTGGTCCCTGCGCGCCGCCGGCGCCGTTCTCGCGGTCGCGGGGCTCGCCGCGCTGGCGATCGCGCGCCTCTCGCTCCCCATCGGCCCCCGGGTGGCGGTGGTGGCGGCGGGTCTGCTCCTCGTGGGAGCCGGCGCGCTGGCGGCCCGCGGCCAGGTCTCGCTCTCCGCGAGCGCCGCGGTCGCCGCGGTCGCGCTCGCCCTGGCCGTGGTGATCCCCGGCGCCCAGCCGCCATTCCTGCCCCAAAGCGCAGGCGCGGCCCTCGCTGGCCGCGAGCTCTACCTCTACCGTGACCAACCCGGGAGATTCCGGTTCGCGGGCCTTCGGCCGCATCGGGTCTTCGACGCGGCGGGCATCGCCGCGGCACTGGACCGCGGGGGCACGATTGTCGTCGCGGCCGCCGATTGGAAGCGCGTGCCCGAGGAGCTTCAGAGAGGCGCCGCCGTCCTCGCGCGATGGTCCCAGGCGACCACGGCGGCGACCTTCGAGCGCGTGACCCGCGCGATGCGCTCCGGCGACCCGACGGTGCTCTACGACGACGTAATCGCGGTGGAGAAGCGGTAAGGCGACCCCGGGCACCAGCTCAGGTCAGTGCACGCAGCGAACGAGGCAACACGCGCCGGCAGCGGCCGCGCAATCCTTCTCGCTTTCGTAATGGAGCGAGGTGCCGTCGCTAAAGAACACTATAAAATAGGCGGTGACTGGCTTGCCTTGGTCATCCTTCAGTCCATAGAGGGTGGTCCCCGTGCAATAGCTATCCGTTTGCGTGCTTGGAAACGCGCTCCGGTCTATGGTCGGAACCCCCCCCTGTTCCTGGCGCGTTGTATCGACCAGCGACTCCAACTCCAGCCTGCTCGGCACTCGCCAATAATTGCTCGGTTCGAGCGCGCCGCAATAAGAGTTCGACTTATCCACCGAATATCTGTTGCTTCCGGAGTCATCGCGTTGCCATGTCAGATTCGTTTTCAGGTCGAAAACAGTCTTTCCGTCTCCAGACAGCGTGTAGCGCCCAGGAGGGGCGTCCGCCCGGGCCCCGGCGCCCAGCCAGAGGGCGCCCAGGAGACCGGCTGTGAAGATGGCCATGACACGATGAGGGTTGCGTCGCATGAGTTACCCCAAGATCAAGTTCATTGCCTAGCGAACACACCGAACGAAGTATGAATCGTTAGAATCTTCCAGGTACGCGAGGCCGAGGCCGAAGTCGACAGCGTAATAGGCGAAATCTTGAAACAACGGAGTTATCGTCGAGCTCCAAAACTTGCCGGTGAAATATGATTTTGCGGAGGGGTCGCCGGTGGGGGTATTAGGAAACGCGTCGCCGTCGATCGTCGGGTAGACCTGGCCGGAATTGACCAACGTTAGAAGCTCGTACCGGGTCGGCAACCGCCAGACGTGCTGCCCGAGCGACTCCAGGACGAGCGTGTCGCAGTACTTGACCGCGTCGGACTGTGTCATCTGCGGCGAGCTGTTGATTACGGCCCTTTGCCACGTCAACCCGGTGCTCGGGTCATAGACGACGTCCGGGTTCGACTTATAATCATAGGTTATGGCGGCTTCTGGGATGGGCATATTGGCCCACTCCGGGTCGCCCTTGCACAGCCCCTGGAGGCATTTCTGATCGTCCGCGCAGGCAGTGCCGCAGGTGCCGCAGTCTGTCATCGAATCGAGGTACGACGCGCATGCGCCCTCGCACCACTTCATGGGGTACTCCAACCCGCTGCAGTCGCAAACTCCGCCCGCGCACTTGCCCGGGCAGGTATTTCCGCAGCCCCCGCAGTTATGAATGTCGGTGTTGAGGTCCACGCACCCGGACTTGCAGGTAAAGGCGTCCTGCCGATCCGGGCACGACTGTGTGTAGCCCAAGGCATTCGTGCCGCTGTTTCCGCCGCAGACTTTTGGCATGTTCTCGCACTGGCTCACGCAGGTGGCGGGGCTGTTCGACGTGCTGCAAATCAAGGTGCGGTCGTCACAGGAGCCGCAGAAGGTCCCGCCGCACTGCTGGCCCGCCGCGCACAGGTTGCCGAGCGTGCTGGCCGAGCAGTCGCCCGCGGACCCCTGCGCCGTGAAGCCGATTGGGGTCGCGTTATTGGTCGTCGCCCCATTGATGTTCACCGCGACGGTGTGCGACCCGCTCGTCTGCGACGTGCAGAAAGCGATGGGGTAGACCGCACTGGAGGCCAGCGCGATCCGCCCGGCGAGGTCCGAGAAGTCGCGGTAGAGGCTCGCCTCGTCCGGCGACGTCGGCAGAAACCAATCCGTGAACTCCGTGAACTCCGCGAGCGACGGGGTGTCGAGCGAAGCGGATTTGAGCGAGAGCGTCGCCACCGTCACCGGCTGGGTCGCCTTCGCCGTCTGGATGCCCGAGACCGCCGTCGACGCCCCGCCGTCCGCGTCTGCAGTGAAGAGCACGATGAAGCCCGGCGCGACGGCGCCCCCGCCGTTTCGGTTCACGAAGACCTTCTGCGCCGTCGGCTGATTCCAGAGGGCCCGCGTGACCGCGTAATTGAGATAAACGTCGGAGTTGGACTGTGGCCCCGCCTTGGCAATGCCGTCCAGGTCCGAGAGCAGCGTTTGAGAATCGAGCGTCGGCGCGCAGACGTATAGGTACCCCTCGCCCCAGAAAGTCGTGATTCCGATGTGCACCGGCAACTTGAGGTCGAGCTGCAGCCGCGTCACAAACGCCTTGGCGCCCTCGATCATGGGCCCGAGGTCAGCGCCTACCGACGAGCTGATGTCCAAGACCAGCGTGACGAAGACCTGCTCCCCAGTCTTGGGGAGCGGCACCGGCGCCGCGGCGAGCGCCGCCGAGTCCTCCACGACTTGAAAGTCGCAGCTCGACGCGCCGCAGCCCAGGGTCGTCAGCGGCCGTCCCTGGCAATCCTCGACGCGGAACACGAGGCCCAGCCCCGACGTCTTCGCAACTGGCTGCGTGGTCACCGGCAGCGTCCGCGCGCACGTGGGATCCGGCGGGTCCGTGTAAGAAATGCCGTTCGCCACGAAGCCCGTGCTGAAGTGCGTCACGCTCGCCGTGGCCACCCCGTTGTTGATGGCCGCTGCCGTTCGCTCGTAGCCGGTCGCCCCGCTGCGCGACCAGAAGAGGGTCGCGACCCTGGGGTCGTTGCTCGGATTGGCGGTGTCGTTCGCCACCGTGAACGGGATGCTGACCGTCACCGGCAGCGCAAACTGGAGCCCGGATGGCTCGAACTTGTACAATGGCGAATACGCGGCGTATCCCGAGGGCACCGATTCCGGGCTCACGCTCACTGTGATTGCGGCGTTTTCCGTGAGAGCCCCGGGCGGGATGGTCAGCTGCACGCCGCCCGCGGAGATCGTTCCGCCGCCCGCGCCGATGACGACCGCCGGCACGCCCGCGTCCCAGATCTGCGCGCCTGCGTCCGCATCAGAGGTCTGCGAGCCGCTGTCCGAATCAGACGTCTGCGAAGCTCCGTCCGAATCAGAGCTCTGCAAACCGCTGTCTGAGTCAGAGCTCTGCGAGCCACTGTCCGAATCAGAGCTCTGCGAGCCGCTGTCTGAGCCAGAGGTCTGCGAACCTCCGTCAGATCCGGAGACCAGCTGCGTTGCCGCGTTCTGCGAAGCAGCTTTATGGGAACCGCAACCTGCCGCTAACACGACCCCGAAGGCGCCAATCAGCGCTCGATGCGAATTCATCCAGATCTCCCGAAAGGCCGGCCAACCTTCGCTCCGACTTCAACCATGGTAGCTCGACTTTGCAAAAAGGGCGCGATGTCCGCGTCTCGACGGGCCATGACTGCACGGAAGCGCACACTGCGGGAGGCCGCCTTTGTCGCCCATTCTTTCGACACGAGGCGCCAAAGCAAAGCGCACTTCCCCAGAAGGCGCCCGGCTTATGCGGCCCTGCCTCGCCCGACGGTTGAGGCGGCGGCCGTCGCTCGGCCGGCCCTTGAGCGCCTCTCGGGAGGCGAGCGCGCGGAGCGCACGGCCCCGCGAGAGGCAACCTCTCTGCAGCCGGCAAACGGGCTCCGTCGAGTCCATGCTTCCTCCGCGCGGCCGGATGCGCTAGGCTCCGCCGCCCTTAGACTCAACGCGACCGCGATTACGACCATGGCTGACGACTCCCAGAACGGCAGTGCTCCTCCCGGTGGCCCGCCCGGCGGCGGGCAAAGAGGGGGAGGGCGCAAGCCGTTTCCCAAGACTTTTGGCGACGTGATGAAGGGCATCCCCGCCGGCAAGGGCGAACGCCCTCGGCGCGAAGGAGGCCCCGGAGCGCCGAGCCCCGGAGAAGGCGAGCCTTCGGGCGAGCGCCGCGGCCCTCGCGATCGCCCTCGCCGCGCCGAGGAGCCGAAGAAGGGCCCGGTGGTCGTGCGCAAGCCGCCGCCGCTCGGCGCGGACAAGCCCGCGTCGGAGTCCGCGCCCAGCGCCGCGCCGGCCCATGCCGCCCACGAGAGCCGCGCCGAGCGCCGCCCTCCCAAGACGGTCTTTCGGCGCGCCGACGGGCTGAACCTTCCCCCGCGCGAGGCGGAGAGCGAAAAGGCGCTGACGTCGGCGCCGGCCGAGGCCGAGCCCGCAAGCCCCGACGAGAGCTTCGCCGAAATGTTCGCCGCGTCCGAAGCGGCGGCGACCCCGAAGCGCTTCGAGGTGGGGCAGAAGGTCTCGGGCCGCATCGTTCAGCTGGGCCAGGAGCAGGCCTTCTTGGACCTGGGCGGCAAGGGCGAGGGTATGATCGACCTCGCCGAGCTCCAGGACACCCACGGCAACCTCATGGTGGCCATCGGGGAGATCCTCGAGGGCTACGTGCTCGCGCTGGCCGGCGACCACGGCGGCGTGGTGGTGACGAAGCAGCTCTCCAAGGGCGCTCAGAAGGACTTCCTCGGCGAGGCGCGTGCGAGCGGCATCCCCGTGGAGGGGCTCGTGGCCGCGCACAACAAGGGCGGCCTCGAGGTCGACCTGGGCGGCGTGCGCGGCTTCTGCCCCTCGTCGCAGATCGACCTGCACTTCGTCGAGAGCCCGGCGGCGCTGGTCGGCCAGCGGCTCACCTTCAAGGTCATCGAGGTGAAGGACCGAGACGTCGTCCTCTCGCGGCGCGCGCTGCTCGAGGCAGAGGCGGCGAAGAAGGCGCAAGTGCTGCGCGAGAGCCTCTCGGTCGGCGCCCAGCTCGAGGGCACTGTCACCAGCCTGCGCGACTACGGCGCCTTCATCGACCTGGGCGGCCTCGAGGGCCTCCTGCACGTCAGCGAGCTCGGCTACGGCCGGGTGAATCACCCGAAGGACGTGCTCCAGGTCGGCCAGAAGGTGAAGGTCGAGGTCGTGCGCATCGACGCGCCGAAGGACGGCGAGAAGGTCGAGCGCATCGGCCTCTCCATGAAGGCGCTGCAGCAGGACCCGTGGAGCCAGGCCGCGGCTTCGCTCCACGAGGGCGACCGGGTCAAGGGAAAGGTGGTCCGCCTCCAGCCCTTCGGCGCATTCGTCGAGCTAATGCCCGGAGTGGACGGCCTGGTGCACATCAGCGCCCTCGGCGCCCCGAAGCGCATCGCGCACCCAAAGGAAGTCGTCACCGAGGGCGAGGAGGTGCTGGTCTCCATCGAGAGCATCGACCTCGAGCAGAAGCGCGTCAGCCTGCGGCGCATCACCAGCGAGGAAGCGGCGGCCGAGGCGCCTGCCGACGGGGCGAAGCCCGCGCCCGCCCCGAGCCACGCGCATCCTCCCAAGGTCGGCGACGTGTTCGAGGTCGGCGTCGACAAGGTCGAGCCCTTCGGCCTCTTCGTTCGCTGGTCGAGCGGCCGCGGTCTCATCCCCAATGCGGAGATGGGGACGCCCAAGGGCGCCGACCACCGCAAGCTGTTCCCGCCCGGAGCTTCCTTCAAAGCGGCCGTCATCGAAATCGACAATCAAGGCCGATTCCGGCTCTCCAAGACCGGCGCCGAGCAGGCCGAAGAGCGGCGGGAGTACAGCCAGTTCATGCAGAAGCAGACCAAGCCGTCCGGCAAGGGCTTCGGCACGCTGGGCGATCTGCTCAAGCTGAAGAAGTAGCGAAGCCCGGGGGCGAGCGACCTCGCCGCCCCGCGCGCCTTTCGACCTGACCAGGCGTGCAGGGTGCACTCCGCAAACATTTCGGATGCGCGGACTTCTTTGCGCCCCTGGCACCCGTGCCGGCGCAGGTAAGCTCCCGTCCCGCCTTGGCGTTCAATGTAGGCATGGCGCCTGCTAGTGAGCGTTCGCCACCTTCCTTCACCCCTTCCTGGAGGGGCCATGGCTCGAACCGCTCGCTTCCTCGCCCTCGCCACGCTCGCTGTTCTGCCATCGCTGGCCCGCGCCAACGACATCGTGACCTTTCCCGCCGGGTCGCTGATCATCCCGATGCAGGGCAACTTCCAAGACAAGTGCGGCACGACGTCGGCCTATGGCCTGGTCTGGCGAATCCTCCAGTCGAACCAGGCGGGTCACTTCAACGCGGCGCACCCGGTGACCGTCTATTGGATCATCAACGACAAGAAGGGGTCTCCCAATCGGTGCGTGCCCAGCAACCTGAGCGCCAACTCCGATAAAGGCGCGTGGGACAGCAACCCCGTCTGGAACGACGGCTGCGACACCAGCATCGCCAACACCGACCACGAGCCCGTGGTGCCCGTCGACTACTCCGCCGATTGGCCGTCCGCGAACAACGGAATCTACCAATACGGCGCGATCCCCATGTTCGACTCCACGGGGTATCCGTCATCTCCTTCCCTGCCCGCCGAGGCCCTGGACGAGGCGACGAACCCGAAGTTCACGACCATTCAATACCTGGGCGGGCCCTTTGTAATCGCAAAGAAGGACGCGCAGAACGTCATCACGTTTCTCCAGAAGGGCGACGACCCCTACACCAGCCTTGGCAAGGGCCTCGAAGGCGCCTTGTCCCGATTCACGACGCCATGCACCTGCGCCTTCAATAATGAGCCCCCAGAGGGAACGAACTCGGATTCACGCTGCAATTATGTCCAAATGCATCAGGCCACCATCAGCTTCGACGCCAAGGTCGGGCGACGGATGAGCAACGTGCCTCCGAAGATCGCCTTGCTCGCCGGATTCGGACAATCCGACCAACGCCACGGCTGACAACGACGCCTGGGGTTACCAGATATACACCGCCATTCTGGACCAATATCTGAAGAACGCGGGGCTCTGGGTCACCGGCACTTCAAACAATCAGGACTCCGGCGGATGCCCCTCGGGCTCCATTTCGGGATGCACGCTGAACGGGAGCAACTCGACCAAGAAGTATCCAGGGCTCATCTACGACGCCTTCTGGGCGAACAGCGACCTCATCACAATCGCCGACCACCCCAACGGCCTCCTCAATGACCCGGACCCGAGCGACGCGTCGGGGAAGACGCCGCTCTACCGAGTCTTTTGGACTCCTCACTGGGAGGCCTTCAACACCAACAATGGAAGTCTCTACAAAGGCCCCGCAACGGACTCCGAGCGAAAGAACGCCCTCGACAACATCGCCTACTTCGCAAATCGGCCGCGCACCGGCCTCATGGCGGAATGCGCCAGCCTCGAGAGCTACGAGGGTTCGCTCAACGACGAGTTGCCGCCCGGGATTGCCGCTGCTTCCTCCGCCACGAATTTCCAATTCAGTAACGGAATCGAGGCGAATGGCATCCTTCCCAATTCGGATATGTTCGGGAGCCTGTCAGCGAACTGGCCCGGAAAGAACTGCACGGATCCCGACTACGACCACAAGGACCACTGCATGTTCTACCCGAACCCCGCGAGCCCTTTCGCGCAGATCGGCGACTTTCTCTTCACCGGCAAATTTGGGCACGTCCAGCAGTATCGGCCCAACGCCACTGCCGCCCCCACGGCTTCGGTCAAGAACCCTGGTCTGAGCGAGCTGGCCGTCTCCTGGACCGCCGCCTCGGACACCACGGATTACACGTCTTCGCCCAAGGCCCCGAACGACGGCTGGGATTTCTTCAGCGTCATCCAGAAGGACGACGACCCCAATAAGGCCATGATCCTGTACCTCGCGGGGCACAACTTCGGCGACAGCATCTCCGGCAACCGCGTCGTCCTCAACACGCTCTTGAACCTGGGGGCGGACCCCACTGGCTCGGAGCGCGCGCTGGTGCCGCCGGTCGCATTCAATGACCCGAACGACTCGATCCCCAAGGTCCTCCAGGGCACCTACGAGGCGATCGCCGATTACCCGGACGGCGTCCAGAACTTCTCGCCCTCGACCGGCCCCCAATGGGTGTTCCCCTATATCCCCGGCCACCTGCGAGCCCATCCGCTCTCCGGCTCCAATGCCCTGCAGGTCGGCAACAACCTCCTCAGCTCGGCCTCCATCTGGGACGCGGACGACGCCTCGCTCATGCCCGCGCCGGGCGATCGGAACCTGTTCACCTATTTCGGCGGGACCGTTCAAAGCGGCGACCAAACGACCATCGACGCCTCCTTCGGGTCCTTTGGCCTAACCAGCACTCACCCCGTCTTCCAGCTCGGGTGGGTCCCGCAGAGGGTGAGCTACGACGCGATGGACTTGGGGAATTGCGTGGACAAGCTGGCCTTCCAACAGACCGACCCGAAGGACGCGAGCACCTATGGCTTCGTCGCGGTCAACGGCGGCGATGGAATTTGCGATATCCAGGAGGCCCTCGAGCTCACCCCGGTGAGCTCCACGGACGAGCTCGCCGACATCAAGGCAAATATGAAGGCCGACCTCCTCGACGCCAAGCGAATGATCCAGCGCGTCCGCGGCTTCTGCTGGGCGACCTCGGGTTCGACGCCGATTATGGAGCCGAGCGACAAGCAGCAGTGCGACCTCGGGGCCATTTCGGTAGCCGGCGGGGCGATCAACGCCGCCCACCTCGGCGGCATCGTGCACTCCACGCCGGTCGTCGTCGGCTCTGGCTCGCTCGTCGGCCAAAACCGCCCCGTCGTCGCCTATTTCGGCGGATACGACGGCCAGCTGCATGCCATCCTCGTCTCCTCTGGTTCCGGCTTTTCTCCGGGCAGTCTCCACTTCCCGTCGGGTACCGTGGCTGCGTCCTCGGTCTTCAAGAAACATTGGGCGCCCGCTTCGCTGAGCACCCTCCAACCAGGGACCGAGCTCTGGTCCTACCTCCCGGCGTCCCAGCTCCCGGCCCTGAGCACCAACGCCGCCCGCCTCGATTCGGCGCCGGCCGTCTCCGACGTCTTCGGCGACTTCGCGGGAACAGGCGCGCGCGAGTGGCACACGGTCCTCGTCATGTCGGTCGGCGGCACCGGGCGCGAGGTCTTCGCCATGGACGTGTCCAACCCGCTCGAGCCCGTCCTGCTCTGGGACCTCGTCGGAAGCATCGCCCCCAACAGCTCCAAGTTCTCGTCGAACATCCCGGCGAACAAGAACCTGGTCGACTCGAGCGGCAACCTCAAGGGCTCCAACTCCGCGCCCACGCGTTATTCCAACAAGTGGCAGAGCGGCACCACGAAGTACAACTACGCGTCGACCGACCCGTCGGACCTGTTCGATTACTCGGACCTCGGCGCGGCGAGCGGCGTCTCCATCGGCCAACTCCGCCGCGGCCTGGATCCCGTCTACGTGGCGTTCGTAACCACCAATACGGCCAACACCTCGGTGAGCAAGGGCCTGGAAGTCTTCGCCATCGACATCGTCAGCGGCCAGAAGCTGTGGCAATGGGAGCGCCCCTACCGGGGCACGGAGGATAGTGGAACGTGGAGTGGAACGTGGGCCGACAATGCCGTGCCGCCCGTCTCGACGGTCTTCAACCTCCTCGCCGACCTGCCGCGCTTGTACACCCCGGACCAGGAAGGCCTCCTCTGGGAGCTCGACGCGCTGACCGGCCGCAACGTGAACTACCACGACGATTTGACCAATCCGATCGCGGGTTGCTCTTCCTCGACGCCTTGCGAGCTGAGCCTGTTGAACACCTCCTCCTCCGCCGCCGATCCTCAGCCTCTCACGACGAACGTGGCAGTGGCGCAGGTCCCAGCGACCGTGGACGCAGGGTCCCTCTTCGCCAAGTTCACTGGGGCCAAGCTCGCCATTGTCGGGACGGGCGGCGCCGACTGGGTCAGCTCCTCGACCAACGGCAAGCTCTACGTCCTGCTCCTGGACCCCTCCAACCGCTGGCCCATTGAATCGGGCGGCCCGAGCCTCGACGGGTCGAGCATTCTCTCTCAATCCCAAGCACTGGCGTTCGCCAAATCCAGCGGCCTCCTCCAGGCGCCCTCGCCGAGCCTCCCCTACGTGCTCGGGGTCGGCGAGCACCTCTACGGAGCCATCAACGTCGTCGGCCAGCGCATCACTTTCGAGACCGCCTCGCCCCGCACGCTCATCAACGACCCGATGAGCCTCTTGAAGCTGTCCGACAGCATCACGGGCGCAACCTATTCCCTCGTCATCCCCTCCGCGACGACCACCGTTCCTCCCACCCTCTTCGGCAAGGGCAACCTTGGCGGCACCGCCACCCTGGTGACATCGGACGCCATCTACACCATCGCGGCCGAGGTGAACGACCTCGCGGTCACCAAGGAGGCGGTCTCGACCTCGGTCGCGCTGCCTGCGGCGTCGCTCAATCCGGACAAGTCGCTGCAATTCCAGCTCTTGAATTGGCTGCGGCGCAAGATCAACCCCTAGGAGGCCGCGTCGAATGCGCTCGCTCACCAGAGGCCGCCCCGCCGGGTTCACCTTGCTGGAAACCACCATCGCCTTGGCCGTTTTGGGCGTGGCCATGCTCGGCGCTTTGGCCGCCGTCAACAATTCCAACGCCGAGCTTCGCGCAGGCCAGTTCTATTTCGCCAAGGCGACGCTCGCGGACCAGGCCATTCAGCGGGCCCGATTGACGCTGAAGAGCAGCATTACGCCTTGGGCCGATTCGTCCTCCCTCCCGGACCAAGTCGCCATCGGGACCGACCCGCCGTGGCACCTCGACCCGAGTGGGGCCTACTTCGTGGCCGACGGAACCGGGACCTATCGGGCGGCTGATCCGGCCGAGGTCGCGGCAGGGACGCTCTGCAACGCGGTGCCTGCGGGAATCCTCTGCCGCGAGATCGCCTGGACGACCGGCGTTCCGTACAACGCGTTCCCAACCAACTCGGGGCTCGACGCCAGCATGCACCCCATCACTCTGTGGGTCCGCGTCTCGCGCATGGGCGAGCCTTCGAACCTCGCTGTCCTGCAACGGGAGGTCTTCCTCCAATGACGACGCGTCGCCTGTCGAATTCCCGCGGCTTGACGTTGATCGAGCTGAGCATCTCGGTGGCCATGATGCTGGTAGCCGCGCTCGCGGCCTCCGCCGTCATCGTCGCGGGCTCCAACATGACCGCCGCGGCCGAGCGCCGCGCCGGCGCCGAGGACGCCGCGCGCCTCGCCCTCGAGGCGATCGCGCGGTCGGCGGCCAACGCGGGCTTCGGGGCGCGCGACGGCTTCTACATCTGGCGCAATAGCAGCAGCCAGCGCGTCAACCCGGTGTTCGGAACCGATGGCAAAACGACTGGCACCGACGACCTCTGGCTCCTGGTTTCGAACAACAACCTCCTGCGCGAGCCCGCCATGCCTCCCAATTGCGTCGCGCCGATTCCAGCGACCCTTGGCTCCGCCGCTGTCAACTACACCTCCGGACCCGGAACGCTCTTGGTCAGTTGCATTACGAGCTTCACCGACATCAAGACGCTCCTTATCTCCAACGGGTCTACGGGCGCCCTCATCGTCCCCACCAAGCTGACGGCGGGGGACGCCAGCCACCCCGCGAAGGTCGACTTCGACGAAGCCATCCAGAACTACTCGGACGCGCCGGAGAAGGGCGGCTTTCAACCGGGCGACCTCGTCTACGGAGTCAAGCTGCTTCACTACTTCATCGCCACCAACGCCGCCACAAAACGCCCCGCGCTCTATCTCGGACAGGGCGTGGTGACCTCCGACGACCCCGGCCCCTTCAAGGACGACTCCTCCGCCATCCTCCAGGACAACATCGAGGACCTCCAGGTAAACTTTCTGTCGGCCAAAAACCAATTCGACCCATCGCCCGACGACTTCCAGTCGAGCGGGGATAAGGGCTTTCCCGCGGCCTACGCCCCGGGGCTCCTGCTTCGCTCGCTCCAAGTGACGGTCGTGGCCACCTCTGCGTCCCCGCTGCGCACCAGCACCGGCGCTCTCCGGGACATCGGCCCCATCAAGAATGTCGAGAACCACGACCGCAGCAAGGACACGCCGGACGGCTACGACCGCGTCATTTACTCCCGCCGCCTCGAATTGCCAAACTTAGCCCCGAGCCTACTATGAAATGCCGCCGATTCGAGCGCGGGAGCGCGCTCCTTACCGTCGTGGCGCTGTCGGCCGTCCTCCTCGCGGTGGTCATCGGCGTGTTGACGTACGCCAGCAACGTGAGGCGACGCACCATCAACTCCGGTCGAGCCATGACGGAGCAGTCTTGCGTCGCCGCGGGGCTGGAGATCGCTCGGGCGCGCTTTGGGGCGAATTATATTCACTGGAACGAATACTTGTCGACGCCGAGCGTCTACAATCCCATCGGCTGGTCTGTCCCGGACTCGACCAGCTCGAGCGCGACGAGCTCGCCAACCACGTCGCTGTTCTTCGTGAAATCACCCCCTGGCGTAGATTCGCAGGTCGAGGACTTTCGACACGCCAACCCCGGTCTATTTGCGGACCTCGACAACGATGGCAAACCCGATGTTTACATTTATTGCCGCGACAACATGGACGAGCGCCCGCCGGCCCCGAATAATTGGAACGTCGATTCGGACCAGACAATCATCGTCGGCGCGATGTGCATCTCTGACACCCTGGCACCTCGCAGGCCGGACGGCACCATCGACCCCGACATGATGACCGCAGAAGCCCTTTTGAAATGGGACTACCGTTCGGCCGGCAACAACGACCTGTCTGCGAAGGGTGCTCCCGGGCACGAGCTGAGCATCGGCGGCGCGGGCGGAGATGGCTCCGGCAACCGGAACAACTGACGCCGGAGCGCTCAAGGCCTCGAATTCGCGAACGCGATGCACTCGAGTCAGGTCTCCCGCCGAGCCGGGTTCCCGCAGAACAATCAACCATCGACAATCAACCGTCGACGGGCTTCGCCGCACCCTCTCCAATGGGCCTCCTCGGTCCGAGGCTCAGCCTCGCTAGAACTCCCACCCCAGCTCGATTCCCCCCGACAGCCCCGTCGCGCCGATGTATTGCAGCGTCCCCAGCGGCCCGGTGCTGGTCTTCAGCGCGTCCAGCTCGAAGGTCCTGTACGCCCGCGCGTTGACGAACAGGATGGGCAACAGCTTCGCCCGCAGACCAGCGAACGCCACCGAGTGGGAGTCCAATCGGAAGAGGGTGGAGAAATCCTCGAAGTTGCGCACGTAGAGGCTCGCGAAGAGCTGAAAATACTCGAGCAGCGGAAGCTCGAAGTGCGCGAGGAAGTTCTTGGCCGGGCCGCTCGAATCGCCGTCCAGCGAGAAGGTCACGCCCACCTTGTTCGGCACGCCCCAGGACGCCTCCAAGTAATAGCCCGTGCGCGCCGGCAGCCCCGCCCCTCGTGAATCCCCAGCGGGCAGGCCCGCGCCCACGGTCGCCTGCCACTTCGTCAGCGGCACCATCCCCGAGCCGGACTTGATGCGGCCCGTGCCGTCGATGAGGAACTTGTCCACCTCGTAGAAGGTGTCGAAGTAGCCCGACTGATACCCGGCGCCCAGGAAGCGCAGCTCGGCTACCACCCTGAACGCGTGCCGCACGCCCTCGCCGGCGTTGAAGCGGCCGAGCGCGCCCAGCGTCAGGCCCCCTCCCCCGCGGCGCCCGCCATCCGAGCCGCTCAGGAAGTGCGAGTAGTCGACGTAGGGCTTCACGTCCACCCACTCCGTCTTCACCACCTTGGCCTCCAGGTCCACCCCGCCGATGGCCAGCCCCTGGCGGCTCGCCATGAGCTGGTTCTTGTCGTCGATGGCGGGCACCCGCGCGGCGTACGCACATTGGCCGGGGAAGGGACAGGCGGGCTCGGGCTGGAACTGGATGGACGTCGGCGCCGTGCGGTCGACCACGGCCGTCACGCCCAAGGACACGCTCTTGGCCAGCGTCGACTCGCCGCCTAGGAGCGACAACGGCTTCACGAACCCCAAGAGGCCCACCACGTTCCAGAGCATGACGTCGTTGGTCATCGCCTCGAAGCCGGCGTAGTCGTTGTAGGCGTCGACCTGGGCGCTGACCCGCGTGGTGTTGATGTCGATGTTGGGCGCATAGCGCCGCATGATGGTGCCGTGGCCCAGCGTCGAGACGTGGGTCTGGCCGATGTCGACGTAGAAGTGGTCCTCCTTCTTGCCGTACGTCAGGTACGTGAGCACCCGGGCGTATTCGCTCACCTCGTCCCAGTCCTCCTTGCGCAGGCTGCCGGCGTCCTTGAACCCGATGACGTGGTTCTGTCCGGCAGCGGCGTCCTTCGGGTAGGCCGAGCTGAAGACCTCGAAGTTGAGCGGCGCCCCCAGAGCCAGACTGACGTCGCCCAGGCGCAGCGCGAGCTGGGGGTAGGCCTCGGCGTACTGCGTGTGGGCGATCTGCTGGTATCCCAGGCCGAGGATGGCGCGGCTGCGCGTCACCACCAGCTTGTCCATGCCCGCATTGGAGAGCTCGCCCTTCACGAAGTCGCTCGACTCGGCGCTTGCCTTCGCCCTGTCGTTCAGGCGCTCGGTCGGCGCGGCATGCTCGCGGGGCTTGTCCTCAGCCTGAGCCGCGGGCACCTCCTTCTCGGCGGCCCCGCCGTAGGCGTCGAAGGTCCGCGTCGCCGGAGCGGCATCGCCTTCGCTGGGGGCACGGCTGGCCTCCGGAGGCGCGGGCAGAGGCGCGGGCAGAGGCGCGGGCAGAGGCGCGGGCGGAGGCAGCGGCTCGGCTCGGGCAGGAGCGGGAGGCGGCTCCGGCGGCGGCGGCAGCGCCTCGGGGGCGCTTGAGGCGACCGCGGGGATCAGGCACAGCGCCGCCAAAGCTGCTCGCATGACCCGCTCTCCAACCCCCCTCGGTGGGCGATCATACTCCCAAGGCCGCCGCCGAAGCGCGCGCGGCACCGACCGGCGCCCGCAGCGTCCACCTTGGGGCGGCACCCTCTTGCTTGCGCGCCTTTCGCGGCCGCCTCCAATCGAATTCTCTCGCCGTGAAGCATTCGAAATCGCGAGCGCGGCCCCAGCACGAAAGAGCCTGGCGCAGAGCCGACCGCGGCGCCACAATCGCCGCATGGCCCCTCAGCTCGGCAAGCTCCTGGTGGTCGTCGGCCTCGGCCTCGCCGCGGTGGGCGCCCTGCTCATGCTCTCCGGCCGTTTCCCCTGGCTGCGCCTCGGTCGCCTACCCGGGGATATCTCCGTGGAGCGGCCGAATTTCCGCCTCTACTTTCCCTTGGGCACCTCCATTCTGCTCTCGGTGCTCCTGAGCCTGCTTCTCTGGCTCGTTTCGCGCCGACGCTGAGCGCCCTTTCGCCCGCGCGCGCGATCGCTGCCGCGCGATCGCGTCCGCTCGCGACCCCACCTGCGCCGAAATGTGAAAGGCGGAATTTGCGCGAAAGTTGCCTTGGTCTTCCTTGACAAGCGACCGAGCCATTTTCGATAGTGCGCGTCTTCATTCGCGACGATTCGCGGGAGAGGGAGGCCTGCTCGTTCAATGGACGCTTCCGCAATGATCGGCGAGGCCCTCGGCAATTACCGGCTCGTCCGAGTGATCGGCAGCGGCGGGATGGGCACGGTCTACCTCGCCGAGCACACCCGCATCAGCCGCCAGGCGGCAATCAAGATCCTCCACCCGGAGTCGTCGCACGCCCAGGAATCGGTCGACCGCTTCTTCGCCGAAGCGCGCGCCGCTTCCATCATCAAGCACCCGGGCATCATCGAAATCCTCGACTGCGATTTCGACGAGCGCGGCTTCGCCTTCATCGTCATGGAGTACCTGGAAGGCGAGGCGCTCAGCGCATTCCTGAAGCGGGTCGGGCCGCTCGCGGGCGACCCGGCGTCGCTCGCGTCCATCGGCACCCGGATCGCCAACGCGATGGCCGCGGCTCACGAGCGGAGCATCCTGCACCGCGACCTCAAGCCGGAGAACGTCTTCTTGGCCGAGCGCCCGGGAGGCGGGCCGCCGGCCGTCAAGGTGCTCGACTTCGGGATCGCCAAGCTCATCGACCACGACCTCTCGCCCTCGCGCACGCGGGCCGGGACGCTTTTGGGGACCCCGGTCTACATGTCTCCCGAGCAGTGCCGCGGCGGCCCCCTGACCGCGGCCAGCGACATCTATTCGCTGGGCTGCATCCTGTTCGAGATGGCGAGCGGGCGCCCGCCCTTCGTCAAGGAGAGCATCGTCGAGGTGCTGTCCGCGCATTTGATCGAGGCGCCGCCCCTGCTCTCGTCGCTCGCGCCTGACGCGCCAGAGGCACTGGTCGCCCTGGTCGGCGAGATGCTCTCGAAGAGCGCCGAGGAGCGGCCGCCGACCATGGGCGAGGTCGAGGCGCGGCTTCGCGCCATTGGCTTCGGGGCGCCGGGCGCGAGCGCGGAGGCCGGCCTCGAGCCCCAGGGCGCGGCGCGCGAGCCGCCCGCGACGAAGACGCGGGCCCTCGCTCCCGTCGCGCTCGGCATCGCGGCGGCCCTCGCGCTCTCGCTCGCGGCCGCCGCTGCCTGGCGATTCTGGCGGCCGCCGGCGCCCCCTACCCTCGCATCGGGCGCATCGGGCGCCAAAGCGACCTCGCCGCCGGCCCAGCCGATAGCCCACGCCGCGCCCACCGCTCCTTCGGGCATGGCCTGGGTACCCGGCGGCTCCTTCGCGATGGGCAGCTCCGCGGCCGCCCTCGCCGAGGCCCGGCGCTGGTGCCAGGAACGCGGCATCGCCTGCCGCGGCGACCTGCTCGCGCGCGAGGAGCCGGTCCGGACAGTCCAGATCGACGGCTTCTTCCTCGACAAGACCGAGGTCGCCAATGACGAGATGCCCGCCTGGCTCGAGAAGCAACGCTTCCGCATCGACCAGGCGCGCTTCGTCCAGGACGAGAAGGGCCGGCTGCTCCTCGACCTGCACCCGGCCCACAGCGGGCTCGAGGCGGGCGCCTCCGGCATCTCGGCCCGAGCGGACCGCGCGCGCAAGCCGGTCGTTCAGGTCACCTGGCTGGGCGCCCAGCGCTTCTGCGAGGACCAGGGCAAGCGCCTGCCCACCGAGGCCGAGTGGGAATTCGCGGCGCGCGGTCCCTCCGGCCGGACCTTCCCCTGGGGAAGCGGCGACCCGGCCTGCGAGCAGGTGGTCTTCGGCCGCTCGCCGCAGGGCGAGTGCCCTTCCGAGAGCGGGCCGGAGGACGTCGGCGCCGCCGCGGGCGACGTCACGTCGGAGGGCGTGCGCGACCTCGGCGGCAACGTGGCCGAATGGGTCGCCGACGCCTTCGAGGCACCGTACCCGAGCTGCGACCCGCCCTGCGCGAACCCGGTGGTCGCGCGGTCCAGCCTGGACGCCTCCCTCCAGCGATCCATCCGCGGCGGCGATTGGAGCCAGAGCGCAGACGCCTGCCGCGCAGCCGGGCGCAGCCGCCGCGAGCAGGGCAAGGCCCAGGTCAACGTCGGATTTCGTTGCGCCAAGTCGCTGAGCAGCGCCGCCGGAGGTTCTTTCACTGAAACCACAAAAGGGGGCAATTGAAATGAATACGAAACGCCCGGTATTTCTCGCGCTCGCTGCGGCCCTGGCCGCCGCCGCGGGCCTCGAGGGTTGCTCGACGCTTCACGGCTTCGCGTCGAACAGGCTTCCCGGCATCCCGGATCCCAGCGCGCGGATCCCCGGCATGACCGGCCTCTCCCGGGGCCGGATTTCGCCCAGGGCGGCGGAGCTCATCCAGGCCGTCGGCCCCGCGGCCGTCGGCGCCGCCAACGCGATCGCCAAGGCCCTGGCGGAGCACGCCGCCGAGCAGCGCGAGGCCGACCTCCGCGCGGAGGAGTCCCGGCGCCTGCACGTCGCGGCGGTGCAGAGCTTCTACGCCGACCAGTGCACGCAGAAAGGGCCCGACGGCGCACAGGCCGGCGAAGGCGCTCCCAAGGGCGCCGAGAAGGAGGCGGAGGAGGCGTTCGCCGCGGGCGATTACGCGCGCGCCGCCGGCCTCCTCCAGGGTCTCTACGACGCGCAAAAGAAGAGAGGGAACGACCGCGACCCCGAGCTCGCGCGCTTGGCCAACCGGCTCGCCATCGCCACGCTCGCCAGCGGGGACCCGTTCCAGGCCGTAGCTCTGGCGACGCAGTCCCGGGAGATCCGCAAGACCGCCGCGGACGAGGCGGAGAAGAAAGGGGAGCAGGACTTCCCCCGCCGGCTCTCGACCGGCCTCGACCTCTCCGAGTCGGAGACGACGCTGGCGCAGGTCTACCGGTCGGTGGGCGAGCTCGAGGAGGCCGGGGCGGGCTACCGCCATGCGCTCGCGCTGCGCAGCGAGTACCTGGGCGCAGAGCACCTGTGCGTCGCCCAGGCCGAAAACAACCTGGGGGAGCTGGACTTCCTCGTCGGCGAATACCCCGCCGCCCTCGACCTCTACGGAAAGTCGCTCGCCGTGCGGGAGAAGGCCCTCCCGGCCGATCACCGCGACCTGGCGCAGAGCTTCAACAACCTGGGTTCGCTCTACCAGGCCATGGCCTTCTTTCCGCAGGCGAAGGGCTGGTTCGAAAGGGCGCTGGAGAACCGGCTCAAGCTCGGCCCCGAGCACCCGGAGGTCGCCGACTCGTACCATTGCCTGGCTTCGCTCTTCAAAGCCATGGGCGAGCTCCCGAGAGCCGAGCAGTATTACGAAAAGGCGCTCGCCATCCGCCGGGCGAAGCTCGGCGAGGGGCTGGAGGTCGCCGAGACCGAGACCGCCTTCGCCGAGCTGTACCTCGCCTCCGGCGACGGCGCCCACGCCCAGAAGCTCCTGGAGCACGCGCACGCCATCCGGCAGGCAAAGCTGCCCGCCGACCACCCCGACCTCGCCGAGTCCCTCGCCGACCTGGCCAAGGTCTTCGCGGCCAGCTTCGACCTCGCCAAGGCGGAGCGGAGCGCCGAGCAGGCGGTGTCCATCTGGGAGAAGAAGCTCGGCCGCGAGAGCCCGCGGGTCGCGAGCGGGCTCTCGGCGCTCGGCGAGATCCAGTTCGCCCAGGGCAAGCTCCCGCTCGCGCAGGCGAGCCTGCGTGAGGCGCTCCAGATTCGCGAGGCGCGCTTCGGGGCCGACCACCCGGCCGTCGCGGAGTCGCTGCACCTGCTCGGGACGCTCCGCTACGCGCAGCTCGACTACGCCGGCGCCGAGCCGCTCTTCCGGCGCGCCGTCGAGATCCGCCGCGCGAAGCTGGGCGCCCAGTCGCCCGAGACGGCGGCGTCGCTCTCCTACCTCGCGGCGCTGCTCGTCGCCACCGACCGGTCCGACGAGGCGCTCCAGGCGTTCCACGAGGCGCAGGTCATCTCCGAAATGCTCCTGCGCTCCGCCGGCTCGATGGCCAGCGAAGCCCGGCTCGCCACGCTCCTGCGCTTCCTGCGCTCGCAGGAGGAGGTCGTCTATTCGCTGCTCGACGAGGAGGCCCTCGCTCCGCGCGCCGCGCCGTTGGCCCTATCTATCGCGCTGCTTCGGAAGGGCCGGTCGGTGGACGAGGCGGCGGGCATCTCACAGGCCGTGTACCAGAGCCTGGGCGCCGACGACCAGAAGCGGTTCAACGACCTGCGAATCCTGAGGAGCCAGCTCGCGCGGCAGAAGCTCTCCCCGACCGCGGCGGTGAGCGAGGAGGGCCTCCGGAAGCTCTCCGAGCAGGCCGATGGGCTCGAGCGCGAGCTCGCCCAGCGCTCGGCGGCGGTGCGCTCGCGCCGGGCGCTCCCCGCCTTGGACGGCATCGTGAAGCAGACGGCGTCCGCGCTGCCGCCGGCCCACGTCCTCGTCGAGGTGGTGCGGTACCACCCGTATCGTTTCAGGGCGAAGGCCGGCGAACCGCGGTGGGGCGCGCCGCGCTACGCCGCCCTGGTCCTCGGCGCGAAGGGCGAGGTGACGTCTGCCGACCTGGGGAGCGCCGAGGCCATCGACGCGGCCAGCAAGCAGCTCCTGAAGCAGATCGCCGAGGCTCCGGACCGCCCCATGGCGGGCGCGGCCGCCGACCCGGCGCGCGAGGCCGCGAAGGCGCTCGAAGCCCTGGTCGTCGAGCCGATTCGAAAGTCGCTGGGGCAGAGCACCGGAGTGGTCCTGTCGCTCGACGGGCAACTCAACCTCGTCCCGTTCTGGGCGCTCTTCGACGGTGAGAAGTACCTCATCGACCGATTCGAGTTGACCTACGTCACCGCCGGCCGAATCTGCTCCGCGCGCCCATGGAGAAGCGGTCGAGCGCGGTGGCGGTGCTGGCGCGGCCGGCGTTCCTGAAGGGCGCCCCTGGCAAGGAAGCCGCCGACGAGAGGGGCGGGTCGCGCGGCTTCGAGCTCGTGGAGGACCCAAACGCCCCCATCCTGCAGAGCCAGGTTTCCGCCGGAGCGCTGAAGCTCAGCGCGCCGCCGAGCTCGCTGCCCGGCACCGAGAGGGAGGCCCGCGCCATCAAGAGGCTCATCCCCTCGGCGAAGCTCGCGCTCGGCGCGGAAGCGACCAAGGAGCGCTTCCTCGGGCTCCAGGCCCCGGGCATCGTCCACGTGGCCACCCACGGCCTGTTCAAGCCCGAGTCCCTCGGCCCCCGGTCGAGCCAGCGCGGCCTGGAGCTGATCGAGGACCCGCTCGCGCTCGGCAGCGCCTCCGCCGCGCGGTCCGACCCGCTCCTCAACTCGATGCTGCTGTGGGCGAACGTCACCGCGCCGGTCGCGGGCGGCGGCGCCGCGGTAGTGCTCGACCCCTCAGGCCTGGCGACGTCGCTCGAGGTCGCGGGGATGAATCTCTGGGGAACTCAGCTCGTGGTGCTGTCGGCCTGCGAGACTGGCCGCGGGCAAGTCGACGACCTGGGGCAGGGTGTCTACGGCCTGCGCCGGGCGGTGGTCGTGGCCGGCGCCGAGACCCTCGTCACGAGCCTCTGGAAGGTGGACGACGAGGTCACGCGCGAGCTCATGACCGCCTTCTACAAGAAGCTCCTCGCGGGGACCGGCCGCGCCGAGGCCTTGCGGCAAGCGGCGCTGCAGGTCCGCAAGAAGCATCCCCAGCCGAGGTATTGGGCGCCCTTCGTGTCAATCGGGCGAGTCAATCCTCTCAGTGGAATTCGATAGAGCCGCGCTCAAAAGGAGAATCGAATGACGAAGCTCATTCAGACGACCTGGTGCTCGGCGGCCCTGTCTCTGTTCGCCTGCGCGGCGCCGAGGCCGGCGGCGAGGCCCGCGCAGCCCGAGCCCGCTGTGGCCGCGACAGCCGAGCCAATCCCTTCGCCGGCGCCCGCGCTGGCGCTCGACGGCCCCATCGAGGTGACGCTCCGGGTGGAGGCGATCACCCGCGAGGGCCACGGCTTCATCGAGTCGGACAAGGGCTTGCGGTCCGGAGACCAGATAGCCCTGCACGTCGGCGTGAAGGAGCCGGCGTACATCTACATCGGCCTCGCCTCGGCGGGCGGCGGGCAGTCGCTGCTGTTTCCCCGGGGATCCGCGAGCGAGCTGCTCAGCCCCGACTCGGTGCGCCGCATCCCTCAGCCGGGCCAGTGGTTCCGGCTCGACAAGGACGCCGGGCGCGAGGACATCTTCGTGTACGCCTCGCGGACCCCGCTCACCGGCGACGAGGTCCTCACGCGCCTGAGGCGGGACAGCGTTGGATTCCGGGCCGCGGCTCTCGCTTCCGCGAAGCCGACCGCCGTCGCGGCCGCGCGGCCTCGTCCCAGGCCCTCGGCCAACGACGCTCCCGGCAAGCTCTCGGCCGATGATCGCGGGCTCGACCTCGTCGACGACAAGGGCGCGGACGTCCAGACCGATGGCGGCGTGACCCGAGCCCACTTTCAAATCCGCCACGCGAAGTGACTCGCTAGCGAGGCTGCGCCTCAGACCGACGAGGCATGTTGGAGAGGGTGCGGCGCAGCCTCGCGTCGATAGTTGATAGTCAATGGTTGATAGTTCTCGGCGCAAAGCCGGCTCGGCAAAACTTGACTCAAGTGCATCACGTTCGCGCCCTCAAGGCCACTAGCGCCATCGCCTGCCGCGCCGCCATGGCCTCGCGCGGCGCCCGCCTTCTCTGCTCCTGCGGCAGACGGGCGGGCGCCGCGGCAGCCACAGGGCCTGTGCTTTGCGCGCAACTGAAGGGCGCCGAGGCCCTTTGGCGCTGCGCCTTCCGACCTCTTTGCGCCGGGCTTCTCGGCGCTTGGAAGCCACGCCGTTGGCCGACCGGCGCTGCGCTCCCACGCCCGCCCCTGCATTGACGCGGCGCCTCGACCTGGCCGACCTTGACCCGTTTCCAGGCGCCCGCCCACCTGATCGAGAGAATCCCTCCGCCTTCAGCGGCGGCGCCTCGGGCCTTCAGCCCTCTCGAGAGGTGGACGTGGCACGACAGCGCATCGCTCCGATTCTTCTCCTCCTGCTCTCGCTCGGCGCCTGTGATGGTCTTGGCACCTCGAGCGCTCCAGACGCGGCGAGCCCCGCCACCGACGGCGGCCGCTCGCCGGGCGCTGCCGACGCGGGCGCCCGGCCCTCCGATGCCGGGGCCCAATCCGCGGACTCGGGCAGCTCCGGGTCCGACTGGGGCACTTCCGCCGACGCAGGCGCCGCAACTTCCGACGCAGGTGGGTCTTCCGACGGGCCGGTCCTCAAGGACCGCCTGACCGGCGTCAACTGGTTCGGCCTCGAGACCAGCAACCTCGCGCCCCACGGTCTGTGGGCTCGCGACTACAAGTCGATGCTCAAGCAAATCAAAGACCTGGGCTTCAACGCCGTGCGCCTGCCGTGGTGCAACGACGTGCTGACCGGGTCGCCGCAGAGCATACAGGTCAACGCAACCGGGACCGACGCCTACACGAAGACCTCGGGGCTCAACACCGACCTCGCCGGGCTCACGTCCATTCAGGTCATGGACAAGATCCTGGCCGAGTGCGAGCGGATCGGCCTCAAGGTCATCTTGGACAATCACTCCCGCGCCCCCGACGGCTACATGAACGAGACCATCTGGTACACCGCAACGAAGTCGGAGTCGGACTGGATTCGGGACTGGAAGCTCATCGTCGAGCGATACAAGGACAACACCGCGGTCGTCGCGGCCGACGTGAAGAATGAGCCGCACGGCAACATGACCACGGGCATGAAGCCACCGGCGACCTGGGGCTATGACGAGCCG
This sequence comes from uncultured delta proteobacterium, assembly GCA_963772225.1. Lineage (GTDB taxonomy): Bacteria > Myxococcota > Myxococcia > Myxococcales > UBA5297 > CAVYWD01. Next base: position 2,014,224 of record CAVYWD010000002.1, read on the forward strand.
GGCCAAGGCACCACCGACTGGCGCGGCGCCGCGGTGCGGGCGGGCAAGGCCATCCTCGCGTCCAATCCCAACCTCTTCATCATCATCGAAGGAACCGAGAACTACAAAAACGACAATACCTGGTGGGGCGGAAACCTCGCGGGCGTGAAGGATTACCCCATCACCGACAGCGACATTCCGGCCAAGAACCTCTGGTACTCCGCGCACGAATACGGGCCCGAGGTCTACAATCAAACGTGGTTCTCCGCCTCCAATTTCCCGGACAACCTGCCCGACATCTGGAAAGGGCATTTCTGGTTCATTCACGAGCAGAACATCGCGCCGCTCTTCTTCGGCGAGTTCGGCATCCAGGAGGCGTCCGCGGCCGATCCGAGCTCGACCGCCTACAAGTGGCTCAAGAAGTTCCTGGATACCATGGGCAAGAACTCCCACTGGACGTTCTGGGCCCTGAACCCGAACTCCGGCGACACCGGCGGCCTGCTCCAGGACGACTGGGTCACGGTCAATCCGGGAAAGTACGCCTTGCTCAAGCCGTACCTGGCGGGCTCCGACTGAGCGGCTCCACGCGAGGCTCGCTCGAGGTCTTTGCGGCGACCTCAAGCATTTTCGTGAGGCCTCCGCGGGCTTTGTGCAGTACGAGAAAGCCCGCGCCAGAGAATTGCGAGCCGCCCCGGGTTGATCGCGGGCTCACCCGCGCTTTGTCGAGCTGAAGGCCCCGCGCTCCACCGAACCCGCGCTCACCCCGTGCGGAGGGGCCAGCCCCGCGACGGATGCGCGGATTCACCAGAGCGAGCGCCGCGCCGAAACGCGTCACGCGCGCCGGCGGCGCCGAATCAGCGCCCTCGCGACCAGCGCGAGAATCACCGCCGCCAGCAATCCCCAGGCCATTTCCGCGTAGGTCGACACCAGCGCCTGGAGCCGCTCGGCCTCGCCGCCCACCGCGTAGCCGGCGGCGAAGAGCAGCGCGTTCCACAGGAGGGCGGAGAGCCCGCCCAGCAGCAATACCCTCGGCAACGGAATTCCGGAGATTCCCGCCGCCAGGAAGATGGGCCCGCGGATGCCGGGAAAGAACCGATTGGCGACCAGCCAGTAGCTTCCCCGCCGCCGGAACCGCTCTTCCCATTTCGCGAGCTGCTCCGCGGTGATCCAGCGCGAGCTCCACCCTCCGCCGGAAGCGACCCTGCCGGCGAGCCAGCGGCCCGCGAGCCAGTCGATGGCTGCGCCGGCGATGCTGCCCGCCATCACCGCGCCAAAGACCAGCGCGACCGGCTGCTCTCCGCGGACGGCGTACACGCCGCCGAGCAAGGTCACCGTGTCGCCAGGGAATGGCGGAAAGACGTACTCGACCGCCGCGCAGAAGAAGAGGACCAGGAGCCCCACGGCCCCGGACTGGCGCACCAGCGCATCGAGCCATTGAACCATTTCGCCTTGTCTCTCCGCGCTTTTCGCGCCCTCGTCAGCGCCGGCCGCCGCCGTCGAGCGCAAGGGGGGAGTTGTCGTTGGGAAGGGAGTGTATAGCTTCGTTCCTCAGTCGAGAGCCACTCCGGCGCGAGCGGCGATTCGAATCGCGGCTCGAGCCGATTCCATATCGCACCCCAAAGAGGAAAGACATGAGCACCCACCGCGTTCTAATCGTGGACGACGATTCGTCCTCGCTGGAAGCGATGCGCCTGGTGGTGCACTCGCTCGGTTACGGCACCGACGAGGCAACCACCGCGGAGGCCGCCGAGCAGCTCATTGCGCGCCAGCGGTATGACCTGGTCATCACCGACATGATGCTCCCGGGCGAGACGGGCATGGAGCTGCTCAAGCGCCTGCGCGGCCTGGCCGTGCCGCCCGCGGTCATCCTGGTGACCGGCCACGCCACCCTGGACACCGCCGTGTCGGCGCTGAAATGGGGGGCGGTCGACTACCTCATCAAGCCGGTCGACCCGGCGGCGCTCAAGGCCGCGGTGCGCGCGCAGATGGCCAATGCGCTGGCCTTCGAGCTCGCCGACGCCGACGGGCTGATGGCGCAGTCGCGCACCATGAAGCAGGTCTTGGAGCGGCTCTCCAACGCCTCCGAGACCGACGCGCCGGTGCTGCTCTTCGGCGAGGGGGGGACCGGCAAGGAGCTCTGCGCCGCCTGGGTCCACCAGCGCTCGGCCCGCCGCGACGGCCCGTTCATCACCTTTCACGCCGGCGCCCTCCCCTCCGATTCCGTCGGCCCGGAGCTCTTCGGCAGCCAGGGCAACCCAGGCCGCATCGAAACCGCCCGCGGCGGGACGCTCTTCTTGGACGACCTGGAGGTCCTGGACGCCCCCACCCAGCTCGCCCTGGTGCGGATGCTGGAGACGGGCCGCTTCCGGCGCGCGGGCGAGCAGGAGGAGCGCGTGGCCGAGGCGCGCCTCGTGGCCGCGACGGGCCGCGACCTCGCGACGCTCTCGGCGGCCGGCGCGTTCCGGGAGGACCTGTACTACCGGATGAGCGTGATGCAGGTCTCGCTGCCGCCGCTGCGAGACCGCCGCGAGGACATCGCCCCGCTCGCCCGTCGCTTCGTCGCCCTGTTCGCCGCGCACTATCGAAAGACCGGTTTGAGCATCGGCGATGCCGCGCTGACCCGCCTCTCGCGCCACGCCTGGCCCGGCAACGTCCGGGAGCTGCGCAACGCGGTGGAGCAGGCGGTCATCCTCTGCCAGGGCCTGGAGATCACCCCGGACCTCCTGCCGCAGCCCGCCCAGACCCAGGCCGACGGCCCCAGCGTGCTGCGCATTCCCATCGGAACCGCCATCAAGGACGTCGAGCGCGAGATGATCGTCCGCACGTTGGATGCCAACCGCGGCAACAAGAACCGCACTGCCCGGCAGCTCGGCATCAGCCGGCGCTCGCTCTACAACAAGCTCGAGCGCTACCAGATCGCCGCGCCGCCGCGCACTCCCTGAGCCGGGGCGGGGGCGGGCCGGCGCGGTCCTGAGGGGCTGCGCTGGGCCCGCCGCTCGTCTGCGATGGTCTGCCGCCCTCGGCGCGTCGAGCGCCGGCGGGACGCGAGCGAGGCGAGGGCCCGGCTATTTCTTTTTGAGATTCTCGGCAGCGAACTCCCAATTGGCGAGCGACCCGAGAAAGGCCTTCACGTAATCCGGCCGCCGATTCTGGTAGTCGAGGTAGTAGGCGTGCTCCCAGACGTCGACGGTGAGGAGCGCCCGCTTTCCGCTGGCCAGGGGATTCTCGGCGTTGCCGGTCTTGAGGACCTTGAGCTTCCCGGCGTCGTCGACGAGCCAGGCCCAGCCCGAGCCGAACTGGCCATTGGCGGCCGCCGTGAATTCTTTGGCGAAGGCGTCGAAGGACCCGAAGTCGGTGGCGATGCGCCCGGCGAGCTCTCCCGTGGGGGCGCCCCCGCCCTTGGGCTTCATGCTGCGCCAATAGAAATCGTGGTTCCAAACCTGCGCGGAGGCATTGAAGAGCGGAGCCTTGTCGGGGTTTCCGGCCGAGGCGCGAATGACGTCTTCGAGGCTCTTCCCGGCGAGGTCGGTGCCCTTCACCAGGTCGTTGGTCTTGTCGACGTAGGCCTTGTGGTGCTTGCCGTAGTGAAAGGAGACGGTCTTGGCCGAGACAGCCGGCTCGAGGGCATTCTCCGGGTACGGCAGCTTCATGAGCACGAACGGGCCGCCCGCGGAGGGCGCGGCCTTGGGCGCCTGGGCGACGGCTTCGCCGCCGAGGGCGGCTCCGGCGACCGCAACGGCACCGACAGCGAGGACCTGGCGGCGGGTGATGGAAAGAGCGTCGTCGCGGTTGTCATGGGCCATGGGCGCCTCCTTCGTGATGCCTCGAGAAGTCAGGGGATGCTAGCGGCCTCGCTGGGGCGCGGCCATCCTTTCGCCCCTCACGGCCGGAGCGCGGACGCGCCGCGCGCGATGGACTCCTTCAGCGTGGGGACTGCGCTTTCGGGCCCGAAATAGGCCTGCCAAATTCCACTCGCGAGCACCGGATCCTCGATGGCGCGCGCCTCTTTGAGCTGCACGCGAATGACCCCGGCGGCGGTGGTCCTCAGCACCAGGTGGTCCCCTTCCTTGAGGTCGCGGTCGAGCAGCCGGACGAAAGCCTCGACCCGCCCTCGCTCGCCGGCGCCCAGGGCGCGGGTCAGGCTGTCCAGAAAGGTCTCGCGGATCTTCTGGGCCGCCACGTTGCGCACGAAGACGAGCTCGATGGCCTTGTCCACGGGCGCGTTGCGCAAGTACTGGTAGAACTCGGGGTCCTTGGCGAGCGCTCGGGCGAGCGCCTCGCCCTTCAGCGACGCGTGCTTCTTTCCCGGGCCCTCGAAGAAGCTGGGAAGCTGCGCCTCGAAGGCCGCCTCATCGACGCAGAAGACGACGGCGTAGACCCGAAAGATGGCCTTCTTTCGAATGCCAGCGCCCAGGCATTGAAAGCGCTTGCCGTCGATGGTCGGATTCTTGTCGAAGGAGAGCTCGCTCGACGGCTCGACCAAGGCTTCGGCCCGGGCCAAAAGGGGCGTGAGGAGGAGCGCGGTGATGAGGGCGAGGCTTGATGATCGCATGGCGGCAAGACTAAAGCTTACCGGCGTCGCTCGCCAGCGGCCAACCGGAGCCGCCGCCGCGGCCCACCGCCGGCTCAACACCTCGGGGTCGCCGGCGAGTCCGACCCTTCGACTCGGCCTAGCCCTGGCCCTGGCGTTCGCGCTCGCGCCGACGGCCGCGGCGGCCCAGGACGCGCGGGAGCTTTCGGCGCGGGCGGCGTGGGTGGCCGTCGCGGGCGCCCAGGCCGAAGCGCGGTCTCGCGGCGAGCGGGCGTTCGAGGTCCAGTTCTCGACGCCGCTGCTCGCCTTCAACGTCCAAGGCAATTCGGGGGCTGCCCGCGCGGTGGTCCGACTGCCGCTCTCCGGCTGCCGCGCAAAGGCGCCGCGGTGCTGGCTCCTCCTGTACCTGCCCGGGTTCGACGCCGACCCCGCGGCGGCGCTTTCGGAGTCCTCGCTCGGCGGCCGGCTCGACACCCTCGAGCGCGCGGGCGCGGCCCCGCCCATCGTCGCGGCGGCGGTGGACGGCCGGACTCGCCTGGGCGGCGGCTTCTACGCCGACTCGCCGAGCTCCGGCCGCTTCGCGTCGGTCATCTTCGACGCGCTCCTTCCCGCGCTGCGGAAGGCGCTGGGCACCGACCTGCCGCCGGAGCGCACGGTGATCCTGGGCCACTCGATGGGCGGCTACGGCGCGCTGGCGCTGGCGCTCGCGCGCCCCAAGGAGTTCTCCGGGGTCGGAGCCCTGAGCCCGGCGGTCCACGTCGACGCCCAGGCGACGCGGCTCTTGGCATGGGTGCAGGCACAGCACCCTCTTCGCGCGCCCGACCCGGCCGCCATGGTCCGCGAGCCGGACCCGGCTCGCTTCCAAGAACGCCTGCTGTGGGCGATGTGCGCCGCGTTCGACCCGGCGCCCGTCGCCCCTCAGGGATTCCGATGGCCTTTCGACCCCGAAAGCCGGCCGTGGCGGCTGACCCCCAGCGCCCGCGCCGCCTTCGCCCGCGCCGACCTCGCGACCGGCTGGGACGAGCGGCGAAGGGCCTCGGCCCGCGCGCTGGGCCGCGTCTTCGTCGCGAGCGGGACGAGAGACAGCCTCGTCCCGCCGTCGGACGTCGAGCCGCTCATCGAGGCGCTTGGACAGGCCAGGGACGGCGCGCCGACGCGAGCGAGCTTCCACGGCGGCGACCACCTGAACCGGCTCGGGCCGGACTTCGAGGATGCGGTGCTATTCTTGACGTCCACCCTCTGAGGCGATGAGCGGCGGCGCTTTGAGATTCCTTCGCGGGTGGGTGCCCCCACCGCCCGGGTCTCCTTGAGGCTTCACCGACGCATCCGGAGCAATCGGCGGAGGGCTCTGTGCTCCCGATTCACCCGCGGAGTTCATGTTGTGTGAATCACCCTCATTGCTTTCCGGAACAGGTTCCCTGTTCGTGCTCTCCGCATTTTCAGGGGTATTGGCCATTGAAGCCTCCTTCATTTTGCTCTTGAACTTCGGTTTACAACGAATTCGCCGTTCGACAGCGAGCGGGCTACTTCTCCGGCTTCTCGCCCGAGAGCCCATCGTTCAAGCGAGACCGCAGCTTTCGCGCCTCGGACAAGAGCGGCAGGTCGGCATCCGCCTGAGCCCAGAGGTGGAAGAGCTGATCGATCTCTCGAGCAGCTCTCCTCCGGTCGCCCAGGCGCTGATAGGCCAAGGCTCGCAGGTAGAATCCCCGCGCGGCCGCGCCCGGCGACAGCGAAAGCAGGGAGCGCTCCGGGCCCCCCACCTGCTCCAGCGCCTCGGCGGGGCGCCCCTCGCGAAGAAGCAGCTCGGCCACGTAGTTGTCGTTGACGACCCGCGCGTCCAAGCTGAGGTCGGCGATGAACGATTGATATCGCGCGATCGCCTCCGCGACGCGCCCCTCTTTCAGCGCGCGATCCGCCGGGAGAAGGCCTCGGTTTTCGTCCCAGTCTCTTGGAAAGTCCCTCTCGCTATCGACGCGCAGAACCATGCCCTCGCCCGAGTCCGATGCCTGTCTGCGCGTATAGTCCCACAAGGGCCCGGCCATCCCCGCAGACCGGCGCATGAGCTCGAGCGCGTCCTTGCGCCGACCCCGAAGTGCGAGAAGGCGCACGCGCCGGTGCAGATAAAGGCGCCGCGTCGTAGGGTCCGCGGCCTCGCTCGTGAGCCTCTCCAGCAAGGCTTCGGCCTCCTCGTACTCTTGGACGGCCGGGAGAACGTAGACCAGCGCTTCTTCTCCTCCCGGCCCTCGCTCCGCAGAAGCGCGCGCGGCGGCGAGAGCCTCCTCGGCTCGACCCGCACAGGCCAGGGAGTACGCGAGGAGCTTGGGAGGTACCGGTCCCGTCTCCGAGGCGAGCGAGCGCGCCAGGTCCACGGCCTCCTCGCAGCGTCGTGCGGCGATGAAGTGCACGATCAGCTTCTCCGCCGCGTCGAGACGCGTGGGATCCAGCGTTAGAATTCTCTGCAGCAGCTGGGCCGCCCGAGCGCGTCCCGCCTCGCCGTGAACCTCCCAGATCAAGCGCGCGACGGTGAAGAGGACGTCTTTGTCCAGCGGATAGGCCGCCGCGAGCTCCTCGCCCAACCTCAGCAGCGGCTCCCGCTCGCGGCCCCCGCTCGCTTCGAACTCCACGTTGGCCCGGGCCAGCTGCACCAGTTTGCGATGCTTCTCCGGGAGCCAATCTGCCCACCGCTCGGCCGCTCGCAGGTGACCGGCAATCTCCTCCGCCCCCGCGGAGGACGACAAGGCCAACCAGTGGAGCTCGAGGTGCGCCAGCGCGAAGCCCGGGTCGACCTGCAGCGTTTTCTCGTAGGCCTTCTTCGCCTCGCCGTACTCTCCCCGATAGTAGAATTGCTGCCCGGCGAAGAAATGCCGGTAGGCCTCCAAGGTTCCGGCGACCTCGCTCACCGGAACCCGCTGCCGCTCGATGCTCTCGTCGCCCTCCCCGAGCCGTCGGCGAACGCCGTCGGAGAGCCGATCGATGGCGGCGAGAATGGCGTCCTTCGACTTCGCCTCCAGGCTCAGCGGAAAGAGCGAGCCGCCGCCCAGCGGGTCCAAGGCATCCAGCGTCAAGACGTAGCTCGAGCCGCTCCGCCGGACCTCCGGCATGAGGAGGGCCTCGGCACCCGCCTTCCGGGCCACCTCGCGCCCCAGCGCCGCGTCGACGTGGTCCACCTGCCCGCGTCCGCTCTGCCGCGCGACGTCGAGCACGCGCGTCCGCGTCAGCACCGTGAGCCGCTTCGATTGCTCCAGCGAGGCGATGAGCAGGCCCGCCAAGCCGTCGAGATCGCGGTCGCCCGTCGGGTTCTCGAAGTCCGCAACGACCACGCACTTCGGGGCGAGGGACGCCCCGGCCGGCGGGCGGACGAGACGCTGGGCCAGCGCGACCGCCGAGGCCAGTGCCAGGGCCGCCACCAGCGCCCAGCGGCGCAGCGGCCGCCGGCCCTGCTCCTCCGGAGACCGGCGCTCCTGCCGCTGGCTGCTCCGGACGGCCTCGAGCGCCTCCAGCACCTCGTCGCCGTCGCGCGGCCGCCGGAGCGGGTCTCGCTCCACCATGCGCCCGATCAGCTTGGCCAGCGCGGGCGACCCAGGCACAGCGAGCGGCAGCGCGCTCGGACCGCTCTGGGCTGGGAGGGTCGCCCCGCCCGGAAACGGCAAGGCGCCCGACACCATGCGGTAGAGCATCGCCCCGAGCGAAAAGACGTCGGCGCGCTCGTCCTCCGCGCCGGCTTCCTGCTCCGGCGCCAGGTAGGCCAAGCCCCCTTCCTCGGCGTCGCGCCTTCCGTAGGCCGAGGCCACGCCGAAGTCGAGGACCTTCACCGAGCCGTCGGAGCAGAGAAACACGCTCTCGGGCGTGAGGTCGCGGTGGAGGACACCCTGGGCATGGGCGTGGGCGAGCCCGCGGGCCACCGCCTCGGCCACGTAGAGCGCCTCGCGCGCCGAGACCGGGCCGCGCTCCATGCGGCGGCCCAGCGTCTCGCCGCGCAGGTGCTCCCGAACCAGATAGGGCCCGCGGTCGCAGAGCCCCGCGTCGAAGAGCGTGGCGATGTTGGGGTGCGAGAGCTGCGCCGCGGCCTCCGCCTCCCGCCCCAGCGCCCGGGGGAGACCGCCTCCTCGGATGATCAGCTTCACGTCGACGCGCCGGCCCAGCTCGGAGTCGCGGGCCTCGTAGGTGATGCCGCCCCCTCCGCGGCCCAGCTCACGCGCCAGACGAAAGCGACCGACCACCGGCAGCCTTTGCACATCGGGCTCGCGGTCGCTCTTCGGTGACACGAGGGGCGCGTCGGCGAGCTCGCGGAGCAGGTCGGAAAATCGGCCCGGCCCGTCCCCCGCGAGGAAGTCCTCTCGCCCGCTCGACTCCTTCTCCTCCACCGGCGGGACTCGCCTCACGGGCTGTTTGACCCGTCGACGACGCCCGTGTGAAGTGCGCGAGGCGCCTAGGCGAGATTTACATTTCCATAACTTAGGCTCGATAATTCAAGGCTTCGACTCAAAGGCAACCTCGCGCGGCTGCGGCCACACAAAGGGGAAGCCATGACGCGGTTCCACGTCCTGACCAGCCTTCCCGAGCCCCACCTCTGGGTGTGGCGCGATCGGACAGAGCGAGCGCCCTCTCCGCGCGCCTGCGACGCGGATCGCCAGGGAGTCGACGCGAACGGCCTGCCCGTGTTCGAGGCGCACCTGGACTCCCAGCTCCACGAGCGCGTTCACGCCCAGCTCCGCTCGGGAGAAGGCTGGGACGCCAAGGAGCGCGACGAGCACCGGAAGACCCTCCCCCGGGCGGCGCACTACCGGTTCCCCTCGGACCTGTGGTGCGCCGAGGGGGCGGCCCGCGTCCTCACCGCAGACCCGTTCGCGACCTCGCAACCGAAGCTTCGCGTTCACCTGGTTACCGCCCACCGGTACCGCGGCGGCAAGCTCATCGCGTGGTCGCCGGGCCGGCAGCCCAGAGCGCTCAACGCCGCCGGCGAGGACGCGTTGGGCCCCCTGTTCGACCTCGACCTCGAGGGCCTGGAGCGCCACCTGCTGCTCTTCAAGTTCCAGTCGGCCCAGGGCACCGTTGAGCCGGAGCACGCCCACCGCTTCTGGTGCGCCCAGGACGGAGCCGAGGTCTGGGTCCACAGCCGGTCTTCCTGGATCAGCTCCCGGAGCCCGCGGCTGAAGAGCCTGGTGGTGCGGCTGCTCGACCTGGGAGAGCCGACCTCTGCGCCGCAGATGCACCTGTGGCAGGAGGGCTCGGACTTCTCCTCTACCGTCGCCGGCGCGCGCGAGGCAGGCGGCTGGGTCCGCTTCGAGCACTTGGTCTACACCGAGCGCCCGTATCACTTCATGTTCGTCGACCCTGGTCTCGAGCCGGCCTGGGAGCACGAGGAGGCGAGGCGCAACGTTCTCCTCAAGGACACAGGCGATGCGTGGACCCTGGACGGCGAGGGCCGTATGCGGCTCTTGGGGCGCTCGGGGATCTGGACGCTCGAGGGCGACCACCAGCTCTTCGGCCGCGAGCCCGCGAGGGATCGGCCGGTGCAGCTCGAGGTGGCGCATCGCGCTCCCGAGTGCGCGCTCTCCGGGCCGCTTTTGGCCGACGTCTGGGTGAACCGCGCGCGCAGGCCGCTGGAGGTGGGCCTGCGCCCCGGGCCCGACGGCCTGTGGTCGTTCAAGGCGTACCCGGAGGTGGTGACCTCGTTCCGATTCCGCTGTGCGGAAGGGCCAGAGCCGGTCGCCCGGCACACGTACAAGGTCCCCGACAGCCTTCCGCACACCACGCGCCTCTTCGCGGTTCTCGGGCGAGAGGACCCGGTGCCGCGCCGCCCGCCGGCAGACCTCTTCGGCGACCCGCCCTTTCCCATCGAGCGCCCCGGCGCCTGGGTCGCCGACGGGCACGTCCGCTTCGCGCTCTGTTGCCCCGCCGCCTCCACGGTGGAGGTCATCGGCGAGTGGACCGGCTGGGAGCGCGAGCCGCTCGCGCTGCGCTCGACCCTCGACGGCAGCCTCTGGTGGGGGCAAGTGCCCCTTTCGAGCGTGGCCGCCAAACTCGACCGCCCGAGCGTCCACGGCGCGCTCTACAAATACGTCCTGAATCAGGTGCGCCCCATGCGCGACCCGGCCGCCGGCGCCTCCGAAGGTCCGGACCCCGAAGCCCCGTCCCGGCTCGTCGACCACGGTCCCCATCGCGCATCGGGCGACTCCCGCCAGGCGCCTTCCGCTGCGATCGGCTGAGCGCACGGCCGAGCGAGCGCTCTTTCATGCACTGCCCCTCGGCCCGCGCGGCGAGTCCGCTGGGCTCCGACCCGTGAGCGTCTCCGAGCGGGTTGCCCGCTCGGCGCCGCGTCGGATAGCGTCCTGGAACCGCGGAGGACGCATGCTGGAGCGCATCGGAGTCTCGCTCGAGGACGACCTGCTCGAGAGGTTCGACAGGCTCATCGCCGAGAAGGGCTACGTGAACCGCTCCGAGGCGATCCGCGACCTCATCCGCGACGCCCTCGTCCAGCGCTCGTGGTCGTCGGATTCCGACCCGCGCGAGGAGCGCGTGGCGGTGGTGACGCTCGTTTACGACCACGATTCGTCGAGCCTGGCGCAGAAGCTCGCGCACATCCAGCATGAGAACCACAAGGCGGTGGTCTCGGCGCTGCACGTCCACCTCGACGAGCACAACTGCCTGGAGGTTCTGGTGCTCCGCGGCCGCGGCAAGGACGTGCTCGCCATGGGCGAGGAGCTCATCGCCACCAAGGGCGAGAAGTACGGCAAGCTCATCCCCGCAACCACCGGGCAGGACTTGCGATAGCGCGCCCCGGCTACCGAGGCGCCGCGTCGGGCGAGACCTGCCCTTCGCAGTCGGGGCAAGGGCATTGGGTGCCGTAGTAAATGGCCGCCGCGTGCCAAGCGCCCCAGGCCGGGTTCCGGTCGCACAGGTCGGCGAGGTCGCCGATGTCCTCCGGCTCGACGGCGACCAGCCGCTTCGCCACCCGCTGCTCCCATTCATCGATCGAGCTCATGGCCCAAGGTCCTCCGGAGGGCGTCTTCACCCTGCCCCGAAGCTTGGCCTGGGCGTGCGAACGCCTTGCGGCGCCGCCGTGGCGCGACCGTGAAATGTCGACGAATGCCTCGAAGGCCAGCGCGCGGAGCGCCTACTCCGCCCGCTGCTCCAGGCGCTTCCACCGCTCCAGCTCCTGGAGCTCTTTCTTCCGAGCCTCGGCGCGGACCTTGAGCTGCTCCGCCTGGACCCGAAGCGAAGGGGCGCTGGCCGAGAGCGAGATGGCTTCCTGGACGGCCTGGTCGAGCCTTCCCACCCGCTCGAGCAACAGGGCATAGGCGTAGTGGAGCCCCGCATCGTCGGGCTGCAGGCTTACCGCGGTGCGCATGGCCGCTGCCGCCTTGGAGCCCTGGCCATCGGCCTCGGCCGCCGCCGCCTCCAACGAGAGCGCGCGGATCCGCACGCCCACCTCGAGCCCGGCGGGGACCCGCTTCAGCGCCTCGCGCGCGCCGCGGGTGTCGCCGCGCGCGAGCTTCAGCTCCGCCAGGGTGAGCGACATCCTTGCGTCGGAGCCGAAGCGCTTGAGCCCCTCGTCCTCTACCAGCTGGACGGCGCCGTCGCGGTCGCCGCGCGACAGGCGCGCCTGCAGCCGCACCTGGAGCCCGTCGGGGCGCTCGGGCGAGAGCGCGTCGATGCGCTGCCCCAGCCGCTCGGCGAGGTCCGCGTCCCGCCGCGCCAGCGCGATGCGCGCCTGCCTCACCAGCGCCGGCCATTGCTCCCCGTGGCGCGCGACCGCCTCCTCCGCCACGGCCTGCGCGAGGTCGAGCTTTCCCTCCGCGATGAGCTGATCCGCCAGCGCGGCGAGCGACGCCTCGGTGTCGGGCACCGCGTCCATGAGCTCCGGCGCGGTCCGGTAGACCCGCGTGACCTCCTGGAGCGCGCTCCCGTCCCCCTGCTGAAACGCGAGCCGGTACTCGACGCGCGCCTGGGCGTGCCGGCCCACCGACCGCAGCGCCAGCGCCGCCAACCGGTGCGAAGCCGGCTCCAAGGGCTTCAGGTACATGGCCCGGCCGGCGAACCCGATGATCCGGTCGGGGCGGAGAGGCCGCTCGGCGGCGTAGGCCTGGGCGGCGATGAGCTGCGGGTAGTAGTCGGCCGGGTGGCGCCGGGCGGCCTTCACCGCAGCCGCCGCGACCTCGTCGGCGGGGCGAGCGCGGTAGAGCGCGGCCACCGCCTTGCCGTCTTCCTCGAGCATGGGCCCGGCGAGGGCGAGGCTCGCCGCCGCCGCCGCTCCCGCCGCCGCGATGAGCCCGAGCGCCGCGCGCTGCCCGATCACCGGCGCGCGCTCGTGCCTCGAGACCGCCAGCGCGAACGCCACCGCCAAAGGGCCGGCGAGCCCGCCCAGCTCCAGGCCGAAGTCGGCGAGCTCGTGCAGGAACACCCCCGCGAGCCCGATGGACAGCGCCAGCCGCTCGGGGTCGAAGCCCGTCTGCGAGAGGGCGCGGACGAGCGGAACGCCGAAGGCGAAGAGGAGCGCCAGCGCCGCCGGCGCGCCCAGCTCGAGCGACCACTGCGCCAGGACCATCTCGGGGTGGGTGAAGGTGCCGCTCGAGGCCGGCGCGAAGCGCTGGTAGACGCTCTGGAACGCGCCCCGGCCCACTCCGGCGAGCCAGTGCTCGCGCAGCATCGGCCAAAACGTCGGCCACAGCGAGAGCTTGGAGGCCTGGATCTTGGCGAGGCTGTCCGTGCTGGCCCACTCCGACGCGAGCGCGTCCCAGGCCAGGTAGGCGGACACCGCGAGCACGCCGAGCACTGCCCCTGGTACCACCAGCTTTCGCGGCGCGAGCACCGCACCGCGCTGCTCGCTGGAGCGCGCCAGGAACACGGCGACGCCGAGCATCGCCTGCGCCGCGAAGAAGCCGACGATGCCCGCGCGCGAGAGCGTGAGCAGGACGCCGACGCCGGTGGCGAAATAGGCGAAGACCCAGAGCGTCGCCACCTTGCGGTCGCGCTCGGCCAGGGCGCGGCCGAGGAGCGCCGACGCCGAGAGCGCCAGGAAGCTCGCCAGGTGGTTCGGGTTTCCGAAGGTGGTGAGGAACGGCGGGCTCGACTGGGCGTAGTGGAAGCGGCCGAACAGCGAGCTCGCCCCCATCAGCGAATGGCCGAAACCGATGAGGGCGACGGCGAGCCCCGCCAGGCCGAGCGCCGCGGTGAGGCGAGAGCGCGCCCTGCGCGATCGGGCGACCTGCGCGGCGGCCAGGAAGAGCGCGAGGTAGGTGACGGCCTTGGCGAGCTCGCGCGCGGTGGCGGGCGGGTCGAGCGAGAGCGGCCGCCACGACGGCCAGGCGCCCAAGGGGCCGAGCGCAAACGCGTAAAGCTCGGCGTCCCGCGGCGCGAGCACCGAGAGGAGCGCCGGCGGCAGCGGCGCGAGCTGGAGGGCGACGAGCCCCGCCATGGCGGCGAAGGCCAGGGCGGGCGCCGGCAGCTCGAAGGGTTCTTTCGATCGGAGCGCGGCCAGGGCGGCAGCAGCCACCGCCGCGAGGCTGAGGGCGCAGGCGGCCGCCATGGAGCCGAAGTGCACGCAGGCGATGGCCAGCGGGCAGAAGAACAAGGCCAGCGTCACGGCGCCTTCGCTGAGCCGCCACAAGGTGTGCGCCCGGCGCCGCGCTCGGGCGGCGTCGCCGTGTCGTTCGCCCGTCACGCCCCCATGCTACCTAAAGCAGACGGGGCCGCTCAGGAGCTGAAGAGTTTTTTCGCTCGGGCCGGGGGCGGCCGCCCGCTTCAGGGGTTTCTCGCCTGGCCGCACGCCACCTTCCCCTCGGGCGTATTGAGCAGGCGGCAGTCGCAGGTGTTGAGCGCCGCGGTGCAGGCCGCCTCTTGTTGCGAGGTGATGGTGATCAGCGCCTTCTGATTCGACGCGTCGGTGTTGCAGGTGTCGCGCTGGCTGGCGGTCGGCTGGCAGTCGCAGATCTGCTGGGCGAGCTTGAGGCAATCGCTCCCGCAGGCGCCGAGGGGCAGGGAAGACAAAGCAATCAGGAGAAGGCGTTTCATGAGGGGTCGGGATTGTGGCCGGGGCACTCGCTTCTACGCAAGCGTAGATTCGCGTGCTCGTCGTCCACCGTGAACCGCGGGCGCTCACCCAATATGTCCGCGACCCGTCCGACGGACTTCGCCCGGACCTGGAAAATAGCCAGGTAAGGCAAATGGGACCCATGTCGGGCCACGGCTCTGGCCCGCGCACGTTTCGGCCTTCGGTACTACCCGCGCATCACCTGACGTACACTGGAGCCTGGCACGTCCGGCCCCGGACCTGAGCCGGAGTGCGTAGGGAGCGAGCCATGGGACAACCCGAGATGAAGCCCCGCCGGATGCCGCGGGCGCCGGTGCATCTTCCGACGACCTGGAGCGTGCGCGACGGCGTTCACGTGCTGACTGACGACGGCGAGCTGCGCGACGTCAACGCCGTCGGCGCCTTCCTGCATCTCTACTGCATCACGACGCACCCGCTGTGGCCGGGGACGCACATCAAGCTCGAGCTCCATTCCAAGGCGGGCGACATCGCCGCTTCGGGGCGAGTGCGCTGGGTGGGTCTGCACCCTGCGTATCACGGGCTGCCCGGCGTAGGCATCGAGTTCGACGAGCCTGAGCCCAAGCTCTCGGCGCCCCAGAACGCCGGCGCACAGAGGGCCTAAAGGCGCTTCCCAAGGAGCGATTGCCCCTTTCGAGCGGCGCCCGGCGGCGCTCGCGCGGGAGGTGTGCGAGCGCTCTCGCCTACCGAGGCCAGTAGAGGACGGCGCCGACGATGGCCGCGAAGAGCACGATGTCGAGGAGCAGCGGCGCATCGGAGAGCAAAATCTTCTCCGGGCTGCCGCCCTCGCCTCTCCGGTAGATGAGATACAGGTACCGGAAGATCCCATAGATGACGCACGGAATGGTGAACTTGAGCGCGTCGGTGCCGAACTTGCGGATGGTGTCCTCGCTCATGGTGTAGAGCGCGTAGGACACCAGGGTCGCGGCGGTGACCACGCTGATGAGCTGGTCGAGCAGCGGCAGCGAAAGATCCGACAGGCTCTGGCGATGCGAGCCGGCGGACTCGTTGAGCAGGGTCAGCTCCGCTCGGCGCTTGGAGAAGCCCAGGAACAAGGCCAGCAGGAGCGTGCAGAGGTAGAGCCAGTTGGAGATCGGCACCTGCACCGCGAACGCCCCCGTGGCGACGCGCAGCACGAACCCGAGCGCGATGGCCAGCACGTCGACGATGACCATGCGCTTGAGGAGCGCCGAATAGGCGAGCTGGAGCCCGAGGTAGGCCAAGGCCCCGTAGAAGGGCAGCGCCCCCAGCAGGAAGAACCCAGCGAGGCTCACTGCGAGCAGGCCCGAGCCGAGGACCGCGGCCAGCCCCGCGCCGACGGCGCCGCTGGCGATGGGCCGCAGCCGCTTGACGGGGTGCTCGCGGTCGCGCTCTCGGTCGACGAGGTCGTTGAAGACGTAGACCGCGCTGGAGAGCAGGCAAAAGGCCGCGGTCGCCGCCACGGCTCGGCCCGCCGAGGACGGGTCGAGCGCCTTATGGGCGAAGACGAGTGGCGCGAGCACCGCCGCGTTCTTCGTCCACTGGCGCGGCCGAAGCGCCCTCAGGAGCGAAGCGACCAGGGGCTCGCGGCGCGTTCCGGCAGCGGCCCGTAGGGCTGCGTCGCGGGCGGAGGCAACTTCGGACATGAGCTCCTTGCCTTTCTATCGAGGCTCCGCCCGCGCGCACTGACTGGGCCGCGGGCTAGAACGCGCCGAAGCCGAGCGCGAAGCCGCGGAGTCTACCGGCCCGGCGGACGACCGGGCAAAGCCGACGGCGCTCTTGCGACGGCCCGTTGGTCCCCTCCCCGCGAGCGGGGAGGGGGTAGGGGGTGAGGACCGGCGCCGACTTCGTCACCTACCCGGCGAGCAGCTTGCGGATTGGATTGGCGAGCCGCCCCACCTCGGTTCGTTCCAAATCCTTCGCGGGCTCGACCACGCCTTTATCCAGGAGCGCCTGCAGCGGGAGCGAAAGCGAGGGCGTGAGCGCCGCCGCGGCGGCCTGCGCCTCCGGGAAAAAGTGGGCGGTCAGGCGCATCGCGCAGTAGAGCGCCCGGGCGAGACCGAGGGCTCCTGCCCGCGCAAGCGTCGCCTCGGCGTCGGGCGGGCGCTCGTAGGTGCCTCCCTGAGACGGGCAGCCGAGCGCGAGCTCGCGCAAATCCACGAGCTCGATGAACGGCGCCGAAAAGCCCTGCCGCCCCAGGGCGCCGACGTGTGCGAGCAGCGCGTCCTCGATGGCGGGCCGCTTGGCCCCCGCGCTATAGGCGGTCGCCGGCACGGCTCGCTCGAAGAGCTGCGCCTCGGCGCTGTCGGCGGCGCCCCGGCCCGCGATCCGGGGCAGCGGCGAGCGAAGGGTGTCGTGCAGCAGGACGCGCAGCCGCTTGTCGGTGAGGACGACCGCGCCGTCCTCGTCGCCGGCGGGCTCGAAACCGCCCTGCTTGGCCGCCGCGGCCAGGACCATGAAGTCCGAGCGGCGCGCCAAGAGGTGGATCTCCCCGACCGGCCGCAGCGCGATGTGCGGGTAGAGCGCCTCGGCGTGGCAGGCGCCTTCGAGCAGCAGGACGGGCACCTCGGGCGCCTCGGAGAGCAAGCGCTTGAGGGTGACGAGCTTGTAGACGTTGTCGGTGAGGGTGCCGTGGTAGTAGCCGAGCAGCCGATCACGGACGTCGGCAGGCGCGCCGGCGCCGCCGAAGCGTTGGTCGAGGTTGAAGGCTACCAGGGGCGCGATGCCGTGGCGCACCGCCAGCTCCGCGAAGGGCCCCCAGTCGACGGCGGGCGGCACAAGGGCGGGCCTGCGCTCGCCCCGGGGCCTGCGGGCGGGGAGCTCGAACGACGTGAAGGCGCGGAGGGCGGGCAAAAGGTCCATGGGAGGCGAAAGATACCGGCGGCCTAGGTCCGGCCGCCAGCGCGAGGAGCGCCGCCTGCACGGTCACTCGCCGGAAAAGACGTACACGGCGAGGCCCGTCCCGGCCCCCAACGCGAGGGCATAAAGGATGGCCTTCAAGGCCCGCGTCCGCTTGCGCCGGCTGTGGCTGTGCAGGCGCCGGCGGCGGCGCATGGAGCGCTCGAACGCCGCCTCGGCTGCTGCGTCGATGACGGGCGCCGAAGCGCCGGACGGCCCGGCCCGCTGCTTGGACGGATAGAGAAAGCGCGGCCGATAGCCCCGCCAGCCGCAGGCCGAGCATCGGCGAGGCGCGATGCCCACGAAGCGCAGGGCGCTGTCCTTCGTGCCCTTCCCGCGCGAGGAGTGCACGTCAATGCTGCCGCATTTGGGGCATCGCATGAGCATCAGACGCAGACCCGATGGTAGCAGGGCCGCCGGCAGCGAAGCGAGGGCCGGCCCTCGCCGCTGGGGTTCGATGGCGCTACTGGGGTTCACCGCTCAGGATCCAGGCCACGAGGCCAGTGATGGCGCCGAAGAGGAGCGCCGAGAAAATGATGCGCGTCAGCGACCAGCGCAGCCGCGGAACAGTCGCCTGCCGAACGACCGGCCCCGGGCTCGCCGCCAGGCCTTCCACCGGATCCGCCCTCTTGGCAGGCGCCGTCTGAGCAAGATAGCCGCGCCAGCCGCAGGCCGAGCAGCGCCGCGGCGGGAGGCCGATGGCTCGCATCGCCCGGTCCATCAGTGAACGATCGCGGGAGATATGGAGGTCGGCGCTGCTGCAGCCGGGACAGAGGCGACTCATAGACGGGCTCGATACTAGCAAGAGGCCGTGTCGAATGTGTCCTATTCACATCTCGCCACTCCTCCCCCTCCCCGCGAGCGGGGAGGGGGTTGAGGTCGCCACAAGCTCGAGCAAGAGGCCAAAGCCCTAGGCCGGGTGTGCCGCTCGCTAGAGCCACCCTCAAGGGTTCAGACCCCTTCCAGCCCTGCCGACCTGCGATACCAGGCGATGGTCTCCGCCAGCCCCTGCCGGAAGTCCTTTCGCGCCTCGAACCCGAATTCGCGGCGCGCCCGGGAGACGTCGAGGCGGCGCCTCGGCTGGCCGTTGGGCTTGGAGGCGTCCCAGGTGAGCCGTCCCGAAAACCCGCAGAGCTCGCCGATGAGCTCGGCCAAGTCGCGGATGGCGATCTCCGAGCTGGAGCCCAGGTTGACGGGGTCGCTCTTCTCGTATCGCTCGGCGGCGAGCAGGATGCCCTCCGCCGCGTCGTCGGCGTGGAGAAACTCGCGGGTCGGTGAGCCGTCGCCCCAGAGGACCACCTCGCCCCGGCCGCTCGCCTTCGCCTCCAGAAACTTGCGAATCAGCGCCGGGATGACGTGCGAGGAGCTCAGGTCGAAGTTGTCCCGAGGGCCGTAGAGGTTCACCGGCAGGAGGAAGATGGAGTTGAAGCCGTATTGCTCGCGATAGGCCTGGGACTGCACGAGCATCATCTTCTTGGCCAAGCCGTACGGCGCGTTGGTCTCCTCGGGGTAGCCGTTCCAGAGGTCCTCTTCTTTGAACGGCACCGGCGCGAACTTGGGGTAGGCGCAAATAGTGCCGACCGCCACCATCTTTTCCAGTCCGCGCAGCCGCCCCTCGTCGAGGAGCTGCACCCCCATCATGAGGTTTTCGTAGAAGTAGCGGCCGGGGTTCTCCCGGTTGGCGCCAATGCCGCCCACGCGCGCCGCCAGGTGGATGACGAGCTGCGGCCGAGCCGCGTCGAACAGGCGCCGGATGGCCGCCCGGTCGGTCAGGTCGTAGTCGGACGACCGCGGGACGAAGACGTCCTTGGCTCCCCGCGCGCGGAGCTTCTCCACCACGTAGGAGCCCAAGAAGCCCGCGCCTCCGGTGACGGCGATTCGGCGCGATTCGAAGAAGCCTGCCATTTCGAAAGCTCTCCCCATTCTGAAGAATCGACCGTGAGCAGCCGAGGGCTTGAAAGGCCAGCAGCTCAGCCCGGCCGGGCGCCGTGCGTGCCGTATTTCTCGCGCGCGGTCAGCTCCAGGTCCGACTCGACCATCTCGCGAATGAGCTGCTTGAAGGTCACTTTGGGCGCCCAGCCGAGCTTCGCCCGAGCCTTGGAGGCGTCGCCCTGCAGGAAGTCGACCTCCGCCGGGCGGAAGTAGCGCGGGTCGACCTCGACGAAGTCCTTGGCGTCCAGGCCCACCACCGCGAACGCCTCCTCGCAGAGCTCGCGGACCGAGTGCACCTCGCCGGTGGCGATGACGAAGTCCTCCGGCTCCTTCGCCTGGAGCATGAGCCACATGGCCTCGACGTAGTCCTTGGCGTGGCCCCAGTCGCGGCGAGCGTCGAGGTTGCCCAGGTAGAGCCGCTTCTCCAGCCCGTGCTTGATGCGCGCCACGGCGCGGGTGACCTTGCGCGTGACGAAGGTCTCGCCGCGGCGCGGGCTCTCGTGGTTGAAGAGGATGCCGTTGCAGGCGAACAAGCCGTAGCTCTCGCGGTAATTCACCGTGATGTAATAGGCGTACGCCTTGGCGCAGGCGTAGGGGCTGCGCGGGTAGAAGGGCGTGGTCTCCTTCTGCGGGATCTCGCGGACCTTGCCGAAGAGCTCCGACGAGCTGGCCTGGTAGAAGCGCGGGCGGATGCCGGCCTCGCGGATGGCTTCGAGCAGGCGCACCGCTCCCAGGCCCGCCGCCTCGCCGGTGTAGTCCGGCACCTCGAACGACACCTTCACGTGGCTCTGCGCGCCGAGGTTGTAGACCTCGTCGGGCTGAAGGGCGCTCAGGACCCGGTTGAGCGACGAGGCGTCCGTCAGGTCGCCGTAGTGCAGCTTGAGGCGCACGCCGTGCTCGTGGGGGTCTTTGTAGAGGTGGTCGATGCGGTCGGTGTTGAACGAGCTCGAGCGGCGAATGATGCCGTGGACCTCGTACCCCTTCTCGAGGAGCAGCTCGGCCAGGTAGCTGCCGTCCTGCCCGGTGATGCCGGTGACGAGCGCTTTTTTCACGTCGAATGGCTCCTTAGGAGGCGCGGCCCCTTAGCGGGTTTCGCACGCGAGACTATTCGAAATCGCCCGGCGTTGGCGCCCCAATCTCGGGGGCGGCACGCGCTGATGTTGAATCGCCTCCTCGAGCGGCCCGCCGAACGGACGCCCGACGCGCCCCGAGGCTCGCGCTATAGTTCGCCGCCGTGACCCTGCACGTCCGACGCTACGAAATGGGCGGCCTCATCGCCCGGGGCGGCATGGCCGAGATCGTCGCGGCCCGCGCCATCTCGGAGGCGGGGCTCGTCAAGCGGGTGGCGCTCAAGCGCATCCGCACCGACCGCAGCGCGGATCCGGTGTTCGTCGCCCGCCTCTTCGACGAGGCGCGGCTGGCCATGCAGCTCTCGCACGCGAACATCGTGCAAGTCTTCGACTTCGGCCGCGCCGAGGAGGACGAGTTCTTCTTGGCCATGGAGTTCGTCGAGGGCGTCGACCTCCACCGGCTGCGCCTGGGCGAGGCGAACACCCGGCTCCCCCCGGCTGAGGCGCTGCACGTCGTGGCGCAGATTCTGCGCGGGCTGGACTACGCCCACCGCCGCGCCGATGACGGCGGGCAGCCGCTGGGCATCGTGCACCTCGACGTGAAGCCGGCCAACGTGCTGCTCTCCTTCGAGGGCGAGGTCAAGCTGACCGACTTCGGCGTCGCCCGCTCGCGCGACGCTCACCACCCGGCCCGGGAGATTTGCGGGACCATCCCCTTCATGTCACCCGAGCAGGCGCGGGGCGAGAAGGTCGACGCGCGCTCGGACGTCTTCTCCGCGGGCGTGGTCCTCTACGCGCTCCTCGCCGGCGCCTGCCCCTTCGGCGACGCGGGCGACGACGCGACCCTGCAGCGCGTCCGCTCCGGGTCCTTCCGCCTGCCGGGCCTGCCGCTCTTCGACCCGCTGCTCGCGCGCTCGCTCGACGCCACGCCCGACCGGCGCTTCCCCACCGCGGGCGCCTTCGCCGACGCGCTGGAGGAGCTGCTCTACGCGCAGGGCTGGCGGGGCGCCGGCGCGGCCCTCGCCGAGCGGGTGCGCGCCAGCTTCCCGGACGAGCGCGAGCGGCTGGGAGCGCTCTTTGCTCCCGCGGCGATCGGCGCGGGACTCGCGGTGGAGCGGACCTCGGACCCGAGCGGCGGCTCCATCCTCTCGCGCATCGCGGACATCGCGCCGGCCGAGCGCCAGACCGCGATCGCCCAGCCCCCTCGGCGCTCGCGATGGCCCCTGTTGGCCCTGGGCACGGCGGCGCTCCTCGCGCTGGCCTTTGGCGCCGATCGCTTAAGGCTGCGCCGGCGCGCCCTTTTCGAGGCAGCAACCTTGGAGGCGATCGACCGCGAGATGGCCTTGCGGCAGGCCGCCGCGCTCCCCGTCCCGAGCTCTCCCGGGCCGCCCGCCGCCGCGCCGCCAGGCCTTCCCGTTCGGCCGGCCGAGCTTCCCGCACCGGCGCCTGCACCGCGGCCGGCGAAGCCGCTGATCGGCACGCTGACCGTCAACGCCGACCCCTGGGGCACCGTCGCGGTCAACGGCGAGCCTTTGGGCACGACCCCGCTCTTGCGATATCCGGTGAGGGCGGGCCCGGCGACCGTGGTGATCGAGAACCCCAAGCTGGGGCGCCGGGTCTACCGGCTGCAGATCCCGCCGAACCGCGATGTCCCGCTCATCGTCGATCTTCGCGTCCCGGCGCAACCCCGGTAGAGTGCGCCGCCGATGTCCTCCAACTACCTCGCCTTCTGGATCGCCTACCTGCTCACCGGTAATCCGGTCGCCGCCGCCCTGGTCGTGCTGGCCCTCTGGGCCTTCGCCGACTTCCAGACCACGGGAGTCGTGCGCCGGGCCATGCGCGCCGCGCGCGACTGGGCCCGGGGCTCCAAGCTGTCGCGGGCCCTGGCCCTCAACCCCCACGACCGCAAAGCCCGCGTCGACCTCGGGGAGATCCTCGTGCGCCAGCGCCGTTGCGAGCGCGCGGCGGAAGTGCTCAAGCCCGCGCTCGAGGCGGACCCCGGGGACGGCGCCGCGCTCTTCTGGATGGGAAGGGCCTGCCTGGGCATCCAGCGCTTCGAGCAGGGCGAGCTCTTCCTGGAGACTGCCGCCGAAGCCGGCGCGGGGACGCTCCCTGAAGACGCGCTTTTGGAGATGGGGCGCAGCCGCCTGGAGCGCCGCGATGGGGCGCGCGCCGCCGAGCTGTTGGGGCGATTTCTCGAGCGCCGGGCGCACAGCGTGGAGGGGCGGGTGCTCCTGTCGCGCGCGCTGGCGCTGCAGGGCGACCCCGCGGCCGCGGCGCGCGAGCGCGACCGGGGGTGGAGCGAATACCGGACCTCGCCCCGGTACCAGCGGCGCGCCGAACGGCTCTGGGCATGGCGCGCGCGGCCGATGCGGCCCATCGCCTACGCCCTGCTCGCGGCGGCGGCCCTGGCGTCGGTCGGATTGGCGTTGCGCGGCGTCGAGCACCGGCGCCCGCAGGACGTCGCGCAGACTCCCGAGCGCGAGTAGCAGGCCGGCGGAACTTCGCGCCGCCGGAGGTGTTCTCGTCCCTGAGGAATCGCGCAGAAATAGATGCTCCAGAATCTCAACGTCCGAGACGCCCGGATGGCGAGGCGCGAGGAGGGCGCATGCCAAAGGGCATGTAACCGACGAGCAACGACGCCAGCCGGGATGGATTGGACGTTGAGATGGAGCAGATATTTCGGAGCGATGACTTAGGTGCCGGCCCGCGGCGGGCGGCCACGTCGCCGAGGGCGGCCGGCCCCAAGTAGAGTCGAACCATGAGCTCATCGGAATCGCCCACGGTGGCGCTGCGCGCGGGGCTGAAGACCCTGGCCTTGCCCAAGGTCCGCCTCAAGGTCCTCAAGGGGCCGGACAAGGGTGCGACCGCCTCCCTGGACGATGTGGAGGAGATCCTCCTGGGCAGCGGCGAGGGCGCGCACCTTAGGCTCACCGACCCGACGGTCTCGCGCAACCACTGCGCCGTCCGCATGACGCCCAAGGGCGCCCTTTTGTGCGACCTGGGCTCGACGAACGGCACGCGCATCGAGGGCGTCCTGGTGCGCGAGGCGTTCGTGCCTTCGGGCGCGACGCTGGAGCTCGGCCACACGCGGGTCCGCTTCGAGACGCTGGACGAGTCCGTGGAGATCCCGCTGGCGGAGTCGGAGCGCTTCGGGCGGCTGTGGGGCCGCTCGGTCGCCATGCGCCGGCTCTTCGCGCGCGCCGCGCAGATGGCCGCCTCGGACGTCACGGTCCTCATCCAGGGCGAGACCGGCACCGGCAAGGACGCCCTGTGTGAGGCCATCCACCAGGTGAGCCCGCGCGCGGCGGGGCCGCTGGTGGTGGTGGACTGCGGCGCGGTGCCGCCGAACCTGTTCGAGTCGGAGCTGTTCGGCCACGAGAAGGGCTCGTTCACCGGCGCGGACCGCGCGCATGCCGGCGCGTTCGAGGAGGCCGACGGGGGCACGCTCTTCCTGGACGAGATCGGCGAGCTGCCGCTGTCGCTGCAGCCCAAGCTCCTGCGCGCGCTCGAGTCCCGAGAGGTGCGGCGCATCGGCGCGGCGCACCCGCGAAAGGTCGACGTGCGCGTCATCGCCGCCACGAACCGCGACTTGCGCGAAGAAGTGAACCGGGCCGCCTTCCGCCAGGACCTCTATTTCCGCCTCGACGTCATGCGGCTGCGCGTGCCCCCGCTGCGCGAGCGGCCCGAGGACATCCCGGTCCTGGTCGAGCACTTTCGCCGCCTGGCGCTGAAGCGGGGCGAGGCGGCGCCTGCGGCCGCGGGCTCGGACATCTCCGAAGAGGCGCTGCGCTGCTTCGTCGCGCACCCCTGGCCCGGGAACGTTCGCGAGCTGCGCAACGCCGTCGAGCGGATGGTCGTCTTGCGCGAGCTGCCGTCGACCCCGACCGCAGCCGCGAGCGCCGGCCCGGGCACCGGGGAGATCGCCATCGACCTCGCCGTGCCTTTCAAGGACGCGAAGAACGCCCTCACCGAGAGCTTCGAGCGCCGCTACCTGACGGCCATGCTGGAGGCCACCGGCGGCAACATCTCCGAGGCGGCGCGGAGGGCCAGCATCGACCGGGTCTACTTGCTGAAGCTCCTGGGGCGCTACGGGCTGCGCAAGCGGCCCGGCGACGTCGCCTGAGCCGAAAGGTCCAAGGAGCCTCCCGCTGCTCGGTCCTTCCTCATGGGCTTCTTCGAGAGCAGCCAGTCGGGCTGGTCGATCCCCGTGCCGCGGGCCAGAGCATCGACGACCTGACGGAGGCGCCGCCGCGGGGAGGTCGCCCCCCCCCCAGCGCAAGGCGGTCGCCAGGTCCTGGATTTCCGCGACGAAGGGCCGGCCGCGCGCCATCGGCGTCCGGAGCTCGAGGCCTTCCGCGGCGCAGAGCCGTCGATGGCTCCGAGGGCAGCGGGGCGTCCAAGCTCAAGATCGTCCGCGCCTTGCCCAACGGATGAGCGGCGGAGCCAAGCTGTGCGAGCGAGCAGCGGGTCGCGCCGAGCTTGACCCGGCGCCCGGCGTCTCATACTTCTTGCGCGCACCTCATGAGCGACCTTCTCGCACCGCTTTTGGCCGACGGCATCCTCGACGAGGTGGTGGCGCGGCTGAAGAGCGGCAAGGAAGCGGACCTCTGGCTCGTCCGGCAAGGCGCGGAGATCGTCGCGGCCAAGGTCTACAAGCCGCGCCTCACCCGAAGCTTCAAGAACGACGCGGCATACCGCGAAGGGCGACAGGTTCGGAATTCCCGTACCCAGCGCGCCATGGATCGCGGCACTCGCTTCGGGCAGGCGGCCGCCGAGGAGGCCTGGAAGTCGAAGGAGGCCGACGCGCTGTACACCCTTCACGCCGCCGGGGTGCGCGTTCCCAAGCCGGTCCTGTTCCATGAGGGCGTCCTGCTCATGGAAGTCGTGGTCGACGCCACGGGAAGCCCGGCGCCGCGGCTCATCGACACGGCTATCTCCCGCGAGCAGGCCGGCGCCTTCTATGCCGATCTGCGCTCGCAGGCCGTTCGGATGCTCACCTGCGACCTCATCCATGGAGACCTGTCTCCCTTCAACGTGCTGATGGGCGCGAGCGGGCCGGTCATCATCGATTTCCCTCAGGTCATCGGCGCGGCTCACAACAACCAGGCCGAGCGGTTCTTCTTGCGAGACCTGGAGAATCTCCGGAGCCATTTCGCGGCGCTGGACCCATCGCTCCGTGGCGCCTCCGGCGACGGCCAGGAGATTTGGCGCGCCTACGTTCGTCGGGAGCTGACGCCGGAATTCGTGCCCAGCGGCAAAAGGCTCCAAGAGCACTCGCGGCAAGAGCACTCGCGGCAGGAGCACTCGCGCCAGGATCACTCGCGCCAGGATCACTCGCGCCAGGATCACTCGCGCCAGGATCACTCGCGGCAGGAGCACTCGCGGCAAGAGCACCCGCACCAGGATCACCCGCGCCAGGACCACCCGCGGCAGGACCACCCGCGGCAGGACCACCCGCGGCAGGACCACCCGCGGCAGGAGCACCCGCGGCAAGAGCACCCGCGCCAGGAGCACCCGCGCCAGGAGCACCCGCGGCAGGACCACCCGCGGCAGGACCACCCGCGGCAGGATCGGTCGCGACAAAATCACCCGCAGCAGGAGCACCCGCGCCAGGACTACGCGCCGAATTCTCCGAAACCTCCGGCGACGACCGCCACGCGCCCCAACCGGCCGCCGAGTCCCCAGGGCCGACCTGCTCCGGAACTCCAACAGCAGCAGCGGCGCCCGCCTGATCGCGCGCGTCGCGGTCCTCCCACGCCGGAGGTCGTTCGGGTCGCGCGACTTCCCTCGCGCCCGACCACGGCTGCCCCGAGCTTTGCCCAAGGGCAGCAGCCACAGGCGGCGAAGCCCGGCGCATCTCCGAGCCATGGGCCGCCTGCGGGTCCATCCAATCGCCGCGGCGATGGGCGGTTCAACCGCCGGCGCTCGTCCTAATCGAGCGCAACTTCCCATGCGCGAAGGGCGCCCGCGCAGCATGGGCGCCCTTCGTTCACTTCAAGGATTCGACTCGAAGTAGGCCGGCTACAGGCAGGCCTTCGTCGTCGAGTCGATCGTCCCGCATTCGTAGACCGGGCAGCAGGTCGTCGGGTCGGTGTCCTTCAGCTTGATGCAGGGGCAGGTCGTGGCGACGATGGGCAGCACGTTGCAAATTGTGACGCCCGTCGTCGGCGACGCCGTCGTGCAGCGAGGCACGCACTTCTGAATCGGGCAGCAGGTCGTCGGGTCCGTGCCGATCGCGACCGCGTCGGAGCCGGCCGGGCAGGCGATGACCAGCGCGGGGCATGCCACCGGCGTGGTCGAATCGCACTTCGGCACGCCGACGCACGTCCCCTTGCAGGTCTGGACGCCGCAGGTCGTTCCCGCCGCGTCGCACGTGCACGTCGGCTCGGTGGTCGGGCACGAGCAGGCGCTCGACGTGGAGCCCGCCGCGGTCGTGCACGCCCAGCCCTCGCAGGAGATGACGCACTTCTGGCTCGAGCTGCAGTCCGAGTCGGTCTTGCACCCGGTGGACGGGGTGTCGTCGACGCAGACGCCGGTGCAGTCGGTCGTGCCTGTGCTGGCGCTCGATCCGCCCGGGCAGGCCGAGAGCTGGCAATGCTTTCCGGAGGCGCAGTCGGAATCCTTCGTGCACGCGCCCGTGACCGGCTTGCAGGTACAGGGGCCGCCGCAGGAGCCCGTGCCCGCGCAGCTCAGCTCCTCGCCCGCCTTGCAGCTCGGGAAGGTGCACCCGCAGATCGGGGTGCTGACCGTGGCGGTGCCGCTGCTGCCGGAGGTGGCACTCGCAGCCGACCCGGCGCTGGCGACACAGGGGCACTGGTAGATGGGGCAGCAGTCGGCGGTGGTTCCGGTGACGACCGGCAGGATGCCGTCGCCGCAGTACGGCAGCGCCTGAACACAGACCGCCGTCGACGGATCGCACGTGGGCGTCTTCGTCGGCTCACAGCGATAGGCGGGGCAGCAGTCGTCGAGGGCCGTGCCGATCCAGAGCGTCGTGCCGGCGGGGCACTCGGGCGCGGGCGTCGGATTGCAAGGCTTCGTCGCGACGCAGACAGGCTGGCAAGAGAAGTGGATGCAGCAGTCGCTCGAGTAATCGAGGACGGGCTCCTGGCCGGAGGGACACGTCGCCACCTCGGGCGCGGGGCAAGCTTTCAGCTCGTCGGCAGTGCAAGCGGTCGGCACCGAATTGCGCAGCCGGGCCTCCTGCTGGCTGATGGTACTGGTCTCTTTCGGCGAGCATGCCGCGCCCAAGACGGCGGCTGCGATGATGGCGATTCGTCGCATGTCTTTCTCCTGAAGTTGTGGGGCAAGCGAGGCCATGGGCCTTCGGGAGGGCTTCTGAGCAATCGCCGGGCCACGGCGATGGCGCCAGTGATTCCCAGGGTTTGAGCAGCTGGAGACGCCAGAAACCTCTTGACGGTTGTCAACAGCCCCTTGGCTGCCGACCACAGGGCAAACGCCCTACTCATTCCGACAGAGGCACCCGCTCGACAAATCGCAAACCGCCTTGGCCGCGGTGCCGCAAATCGAGTCGCACGACTCGTCGGAAGATTTCGGGAAGTAGACCTCGGGCGCCCCGCAAGGCTCAGTCATCGCCACCGGCAGGTCTACCGGCTTTCCGGCAAGGTCCTTGACGCGAACGGCGCCCGTGTCGCCGGAGAAGATCTCGCGCGCCGGGCAAACCGCGTCGATGTCGCAGCTCGTCGCCGGGAAGACCCGCAGGCCCTGGACGGAGATGGTGACGCCGGCGCTCGGATCCAACTTGAAGAGCTCGCGCCCATCGGCGACATTCGCCAGGTCGCAGAGCGTCTCGAGCCGCTTCTCCAGCTTGATGCAGTACGTGGAGAAGCTGGTCCCGTCGTCCACTCTGAATTGCAGGAAGTTCACGCAGTGGAGATCGCTGAGGGGGGCGCCCGCATCGTCGACCCCGGCGTCGGGCGAAGCGCAGGTCCCGCCGTCGCCCGCGAGCATGATGTTCAAGTCCGCCTGCGGCGAGTGGCAGCCCGCGGCGGCGAAGGCGAGGAGCGCGAGAGCCGCGCTCGCGACCCGCCGGCCCAGAGCGGACGGACGAAGTCTGGAAACCGCTTCGAGGTCGGCGGCGGGTCTCACTTCTTTCTCCCGAACGTGATGGAGACATCGGTCGGCCGGAGGGCGAGATAGGTCCCGGCGGCTGCCGCGCCGGCGGCGACCACCCCCACCCCCGTCCACACGTACCAGCGCGAGGTCCAGGACGGCGCGGCTGTCGCGACGGCGAGCGACTCGCGCCGATACCGAAGCGGCTGCGACGGCTCTCCTGAGCGGCCAGCCGCCGCGCCCGCCCGGTCGTAGGCCTCGACGTAGAACTCGAAATCCCAGCGGCCATCCGAGCTCAGGCCCAGGGGGAGCTGAGCGCTGAAGCGGCCAGGCTCCTGCGGCGCCAGCGCCATTCGCTCGTAGCGCGCCTCGCCGCGCCGGCGCACGAAGGCCAAAGCGCTCGCGGAGTCGGGGTCGGCGGCCCGCGCTTCAATCGCCGGCACGCCGGTGGCCGTCTCCACGGTCTGCGCCGCGAGCCGCTCGGACGCCGCCACGAGCTCGGCCACCGCCGCCGAGAGCTTGTCGAGCTCGTTGTCGGCGTAGCGCGAGGGCTCGAGCGGGCGCAGAGCGCGCGCCGCCGCCGAGTAGACCCGGGCCATGAGGCCGCCGCCGCGGTCCCGCTCGAGCGCCACAATCCAGCGGGCGCCCTCCTCTGCCGCGAGCGTCTCCAGCAGGAGCGGCTCCAAGAACCACGCCGGGTCGGTCGAGAGGCGCTCGCGGAGCTGATCGCGCAGGGCGTCGCGGGTGGCGCGCTCCAGGGCGATGGCCACCTCCTCTTGCGCCGGGCACGCCGCGAGGTGGGGCATGAACCCGGCGCGCGCCACCGAGAGAAAGCAGCGCCCGGGCGGCAGCTCGGCCGACGCCGGGGTCCGTCCCGCGAGGCGGCCGTTGACCTCGATTTCCGCGTCGGCGGGCGCGCTCTGCACGCGCAGCGCTCGCGCCGGCCGGGCCCGCACCCGCGCCCGCGCCGCAAAGAACGCCTGGCGGATTTGGGGCGGGTACTCGGCCTCGTCCAGCTCCACGTCCACCGCCACCTCGGCTGCGCGGGCAACCGCCGCCGCGAAGCCCCGCGCGTCGCGCCGGGCGAGCTCGATGCGCCCCTTGAGCAGGTACAGCCGCGCGAACGCCTGCTCGCGCTGGACGGAGGGGGCCAGCTCCTCGACGAGCGCCTCTGCTGAGGCTGCGGCGCGAGCGGCGTCGTCCAGGCGCAGCGCGGTGAAGCTCGCCTCCGCCGCTCGGACCATCTCCAGCAGCTTCGCCTCGCTCCCCGCCTGCTCGCGGCTCTGCGCCGAGGGCGGGAAGCGCTGCGCCACGTCGTCGGCGCTCAAGATTGCCAGTGAGCCCGGCCAGGCGAACGCCCGCTGTACCTCGAGCTGGAGGCCTTGGCCGTCCTTGGGCAACCAAACCAGCACGCGCGGCGCCCCGCTCGCGGAGCCGCCGGCGAGCAGGAGGACGGCCGCCCACGCTGCTCTGGCGCACATGGAGCTTCCTTAGCACGCCTCCCGGCAGGGGCGCGAGATGGGGGGCGCTCGCCCGGCACCCGACCTGGGCACCGACTTCAGTGCTTGCGCCGGCCCCGGCCCCCGGGGCCCCGGACCGGTTTGGGGCGAGGGTCGGGGAGCGACCAGGTCTGCTCGGCCGCCAGCACCCACCCCGGAAGGTCGTGCACGGCCGCGCGCAGCGACTCCTCTGGGCCCTCGACGAGGAGCATTCGGGGCGAGGCCTGGTCGATCACGCTGGTGCCGGGAACGCTTCGGATTCGGGCGAGGTCGCTCGAGGGCGCCTCGCCCTCTCCCCGGTACCGCGCGATGAACCGGCCGACCTGCATCTCACCCCGGCAGGAGCCCCGAGCCTTCGAAGGTCGCCCCGAAGCCCATCGACTTGGCGGCCTGGAGAAGCGCCGCCACCAAGGCGTCGGACCGAGCTTGCGTCCTGGGCATGGCCAAGAGGTCCGCTCGCCCGGCCAACAGCCGCGCGGCGGCGCCGGTGGCGGCCGGGCACGCCATGGAGGTCCCGCTCATGACACCGTAGCCCCCGGGCACCGTGGAGACAATCCCGACCCCGGGGCCCGTGAGGTCTATCTCCGGGCCGACGTTGGAGAAGGCGGCGACGAAGTTCTTCGGGTCCGTGCCCTTGGGCGGGGCCACCTCGCCCGCCTCGGTCGCGGTGCTCGGGAAGGTCCCTACCCGCCCCATGGCGGAGACGGCGAGCGCCATGGCGTCGGAGGCCGGGAAGCTCACCGGTTGGCGGCCGTCGTTCCCCGCGGCGACCATGACCGCCGTTCCCTTGGCGCGCGCGTCGTCGATGGCGGCACGCGTGGCCTCGTCCGCCGCCCCGCCGCCCAGGCTCATGTTGATGAGGTCGCAGCCATCGGCGACCGCGCGGTCAACCGCCTTGGCGATGGCGTAGTTGGACGCCCCCTCGGCGCCCTTGCCGAACACCCGGTAGCTGCGCAGCCGCACGCCGGGGGCGAGCCCGCGCGCGCCCTGGGGAGGCGTCCCCCGCGCGGCGATGATGCCCGCCACGTGCGTGCCGTGGTGGGCGCCGTTGTCGCCGAAGTCGTCCGGGTTCTCGCCCGGCACGGTGTTGGCGCCGCCGTCGACGCGCAGGTCCGGGTGGCTCAGGTCGATGCCGGTGTCCACCACGCCCACGGTGACGCCGGTGCCCAGCTCCTCGGCACCCGCGGGGTAGAAGAATCGGAGCTCGTCGACCGCGGCCAGGTCGAGCGCCCCGACCTCGATGGAGTCGCCGTCGGCCAAGGTGGCGTCCTCGCGCAACAGGCTCCAGAACCCGCTCGCGGGGTAGACGTAGAGCCGCTCGACCTTCTTCTTCTTGGCGCCGAGCGAGAGCTTCACGGCGCCCGACTTGTTGGTCGTGCCCTGAGCGCCGACCCGGCCTTCGAAGTCGGTGAACGCCACGACCATGGCTCCGGCCACCGGCTTCCCGTCCGCCGAAGAGACCACGCGCAGCGAGAGCGCCGGCCCGGCCGCCTTCTTGGCCGGCGCCGCTGCCCTCGCTCGCGGCAGCACCGCCGTTTGGTAATAGACGAGCGGCACCAGCCGCAGGCCAGGCCGGCGAGCGCGCAGGGTCGCCACCGCCTGCGGCATCAGCTCGACGAGCTTGGCGCCGTTCGGGCGGATCTCGTCGAGGATCCGGAACTCCGCCTGCGCGGGCTGCTGCATCGCCGCGATGAGCGACTCCGAGTGCAGGTCAGCGGCTTCCATGCCCCGCCCCGGGAGCAGAACGAACTGCACTGGCTTCTTCACGGCCATGACGGCTCCTTGCCCGATGGTTCTTTCAGCGTTGACCGCTCGAGCGCAGCGAGCGGCGGATGGCGCATTCTAGCCAGCCGGTCTGACGCCCACGTCGGGGCGGTGAAGTCTCAAAGCCGATTCTCGGGTGCAGCGTTTGGCGGTGGACAATTCCTCGTCGGCGACGGTCGCTCCTGCGGCGCGGCCCATGGTCGCTTCCAACGAGAGTCGCCACGGCACCGCGTTCACCGTCTCCATCGCTGAGGTCAGCAGCAGGTCCATGTGCAAGGTCGCCGGCATTCAGGAGAGGCGAGCGCTTCTTTGGGCTCGAAAGCACGCGCGAGTTTGCGTCGTCACCTGACTTCGAACAAGTCGCATTGGGGCCGGTGCAATCACAAAAGTTCTTTGCCACCATGCACCAGATCTCGCTCCGAAGGGACTACGGAGCGGAGCCGGCGATGGTCACGGAGACCGGGTTCGTCCCCGCAGCCACGCCCGCCGCCGTACCGATGGGGGTGAGCGCGCCAGTGCTGCCGTTGATGGCGTAGGCCGTCACAGAACCGGCCAGCGAGCCCCGAAGCGCCTCGGGCGCTGAATTGGCGACGTAGGCGAACTTGCCCGAAGGGTCCACGACGACGGAGCTGGGATTGCTCCCCGCCAGGAACGGCGAGCCCGCGACCGGCGTGAGCGCTCCGGTGCCGGCGTTGAGGGTGTAAGCCGATACGTTGTTGGAATTGTGGTTCGCCACGTAGACGAATCTGCCCGAGGGATCAACGGTGACGCAGAATGGGGAGCTCCCCGCCGCGATGGGCGAGCTCGTGACTGCCGTCAGTGCGCCGGTGCCCACGTCGATGGCGTAGACCGAAATGCCCTCGACGGTGCCCGAATTCGCCAAATAGGCGAACTTGCCCGAGGGGCCGACGGTGATGGAGTAGGGATGCACCGCCGCCGCGAAGTTGGCCGGCCAATAGCTGCTGCAAGGCGAACCTACCGCCGTCCCGCAAACAATCGGCTTCAGCGCTCCCGTCGGGTTGATGGTGAAGGCGGAGACGTCGTTGGAGACTTGATTCCCGACATAGGCGAATTTGCCAGTTGGATCCACGGCGACGGGATAGGGGTTATTCCCCGTCGCCTCCCCCGGATTGCTGCTGCTGCCGAGAACGCTGGCGAGCGCCCCGGTGCTGGTGTCGATGGTGAAGACCGTGACGCCGCCGATGGGGTTATCGGATGCGAAGGCGAGCTTGCCCGTGGGGCTGACGACGACGGAAGTGGGGGGGCCATAACCCTTGAACGGCGAACCCGCGACAACGGCAAGCGCGCCGGTGCTGGCGTTGATGGTGAAAGCCGAGACGCCACCCGAGCCCGCCACAAAGGCGTACTTGCCCGAGGGATCGACAGCGACGGAGTTGGGGCTCGACCCCGCCGCGAAGTTGGACGCGATCAGGGAGCCACAGGGCGCACCCGTCGCCGTCCCGCAAATCACCTGCGTCAGGTCTCCCGTCGCGGCGCTGATGGCGTAGACCGAGACGTCGTCGGAGCCTGAATTCGCCACATAGGCGAACCTCGGCGCGCTCTCCACGCAGGCTCCAAGCCCGTTGCAGCTCAGGTTGTTGCCGCAGACTCCACAGCTCCCGCCGCAGCCGTCGTCCCCGCATTGCCGGCCCGCGCAGCTCCCGATACAGCCGGCGTCGGGAAGAATGCCGTTCGCGTCCCACGGCGAGCTCGCGTCCGCCAAAGGCCCCTGGCCTCCGTCGCTCGGGGAGACGCTGGCGTCCGGCCCCGCCGGACCACCATCCGCCGGACCACCATCCTGGCCGGCGTCGGGGCGAACGCCGTTCGCGTCCCACGGGGTGCTCGCGTCCGCCTTCGGCCCTTGGCCTCCGTCGTCTGGGGAAAGGCTGGCGTCGGGCCCCGGCGAGCCGTCCTCGTCGCGGGCGTCGGCGGTCCCCAGCCCGCCGACGACGCCGTCGGGGCAAGCCGTCAAGAGAAGCAGGAGACCGGAGCTGGCACAGGCCTTCCAAATCATGGGCGCCCCCACGGACTGGAGCGAGCTTCAGGATGGCGAGGCCGCCCGAGACAGCCGCCGAGCAGCGCGCGCCGGGGGCCGCCACAGTCGGCCAGAAACTCGAAGAAAGCAGAGCCGTTGTGAATCTTCACCCGTCGACGCCTTTCGCCGTGGCCGCGCTCGTGGTGTCCTCAAGAGCGGACCGCTGTATTCCCGTCAGTGTCGGAGCGCGGGAGAAGCTTCAAAAAGGGCGAAAGAATTGGATGAGAGGCGGCGAAGGCACGGCTTCCGAGGCGGACCGGTCTATTCTCGCACCGGTGTCTTCCCGTCGACCGCCCCACTGCTCGCGCGTCCTCCTGTCGGGAGCCCTGCTGACCTGGGGCCTCGTTGCCCGAGCGCAGCCTTTGTCCTTCGATGCCGAGGACGCTCTTTCTTGCCCGCCGCCAGCGTTGATCGCCCAGGCGCTCGAACGGCGGCTGGCCTCCCGGCGTATCGTTCGAGGCGGGGCGACGCAGGCGGGAACGGCCATTTCGGTGCGCTCTTCGGCTGCCGGGCAGCTCGAGGTTTCGCTCTTCCGGGACGGTGTGGTTCTCCAGCGCCGCACCCTCGAAGCCCCGCCGCGCGAGTGCGCCCATCTCGCGCAGACCATCGCCTTCCTCGTCGACGCCTGGCTCCGCGACGTCCCGTGGCGCGCCGAGGAGCTCGCCGTCCCCGAGACTCCCGCGCGCCCGTCCGCCCCGCCGGCACCGAGCCGGGAGTCGAAGCCCGCGCCGGTGAAGCCGCCGCCGAAGGCGCCTTCGCCGCCCGGCGGGGTCGGTCTGGAGTCCAAGGATTCCGAGCCGCAGGGGGCGCCCGCTCAGGAGGCCGCCGCGGCTGTGGCGCCCCCCGAGGCGCAGCCCACGCCAGCTCCCGCATCTGCGCCGGCGCTTTCCTTCGAGGCTTCTCTCGCCGGCGGCGCGTTCGCGGACGCCCTGGCCCGACGGGCCGGATTCCACGGAGTGCTCGGCCTCGAAAGCTCCTATCGAGAGCGGCTGCGCTTTGGGCTCCAGGCGCTGCTCGAGAGCGCCGTGGCCGTGGCGCTCGCGCCCGGGCGCGTCAGCGCGAGCAGCCAGGCCCTCGCGCTGGTCGCGGCCTACTCGCCGTATGTCGGCGCCTCGAGCAATTTGGATCTCCTCGGCGGCGCCGGGGTGGAGCGACTCGCCGCCCGCGGCGAGGGCTTCGCGGACGATGGAGCAGCCTCGGTCTTCCAGGCCGCCTTGGTGGCTGGGCTTCGCTTTCGGCAGCGCCTCTCCGGGCCGGTCTTCGGCATCTTGGTCCTCGAGGTGCGCGCGCGTCCGAGGCGACAGCTCATCGGCGTCGACGGGCTGGGCCCGGCGGTGAGCCTCTCGCCGTTGAGCCCCTCCCTGGCGCTGGGGCTCTCCTGGGGGTCGAAATGAAGCTTCCGGGCGGCAGGCGCACCTGATCTCGACGACGGGCGGTGAGGCGCCTTTGACGATGCTCGAAGCGACGGCGAGAACGGCGGCCGACTGCGGGACCGAGGCGCTCGACCTGGGCCAGCTCTACCGCGAGCAGGTGCCGCGCGTGCGCCGGCTGCTGGTCCGCCTGGGCGGCCCGCGGCTGGACAGCGAGGACCTGACCCATGAGGTCTTCGTCATCGCGTGGGAGCGCCTGCCGACCTTGCGCAACCGCGCCGCGGCAAACGCCTGGCTCACCGTCAAGGTCGCGGCGGCGGCCCGCAGGCGCGCCCGCATGCGCCGCTTGCTGGGCCTCATTCCGTCGGACCCGCTCGCCGACGCCCGGACGCCCGCCACCGAGTTCGAGAGCGGCGAGGCCAGCCGTGTCGTCTACTCGCTGCTCGAAGGGATGAAAGAGAAGAAGCGGACCGTCTTCATCCTGTTCGAGCTGCAGGGGCTCTCCGGAGAGGAGATCGCCGCGGCCGTGGGATGTCCCCTCAAGACGGTTTGGACGCGCCTGTTCCACGCCCGGCGCGAGTTCTTGGCGAGCCTTTCGCGCCTCGAAGCGGACGAGGCGGCCTCGGCGGCCACTCGGAGGTAGCGCCATGGAGCATCTCAACCCCGTGCCCTGGACGGACGGCCCCGGCAGCCCGGGCGAATCGCGCGCGGGAGAGCTCTTGGCTCGAGCCCGAGCGGTGCGGGAGTGGCCCGAAGGCCGCGGCGATCGCCTGCTCGACCGCGTGGAGCATACGGTTCGGGGGCGGCGCCGTCGGCGATGGATCGTGCGCGGCGCGGCCGGGCTCGCCGCGGCGGCCGCGGCATCGCTCGTGTTCCTCGCGCTGCGCGCCCCGCCGGGCGGCGCCTCCTGGCACACCGTGAAACTGGGCGACGTCGGGGTGCTGGAGGTGACGGACGCGACAGAGCTTCAAGTCTCGCCCGACTTCGAGGCGCAGGAGGAGCGCGCGGCCTACGTGATGTCGGGCGCCGTCCGCGCGCAGATCGCCCACCAGGCACCGGGACACCCGTTCGTCCTGGTCACGCCGCACCTTCGCATCGTCGTCGTGGGGACCCGCTTCTCCGCGGCGGTCTCCCGCAGCGCCACCGAAGTGGAAGTCATGGAGGGACGGGTGCGGCTGGAGTCGATGGACGGGCAATCGGTCTTGCTGGGGCCCGGGGAGCGGCTGCGCTGGTCGGAGCCGCAGCCTGGAGCGGGCCTTCCGGCGACTCCTCCCGCGCCGCCGACCCCCGACGCCCCCGCTCCGTCCGCGGCGGAGTCGGCCGACGAGCTCGACTGCGCGAGCGAGCAAAACGCCTCCTCGCGCCGAAGCTGCTTCGAGCGCCTGTCCGCCGGCCCCGGGCTGTCGGCGCAGAACGCCCTCTACGCGCTGGGGCTCTTGGCCCGGGACGAGGGGCGCGACGGCGCGGCGGCGCTCGGCCCCTGGCGCGAGTACGAGCGCCGATTCCCCCATGGCGCGCTCGCTCCGGAGGTGAGCGTCGCCATCGTCCGCGAGCTTTTGGCGGAGCGGCGCTACCCCGAGGCGCTGCGGCAGGCCGAGGACTTCGGCGCTCGCTTCGAGACCGACCCGCGCGCGCCCGAGCTCGCGCTGATCCGGGCCAAGCTCCTGTGCGTGCGGTTCGCGCGCGCCGAGCCCGCACTGCAGGCGTTCAATCGGGTCTTGGCTCTGGACGCCCGGCCCGAGGTGCGCGAGGAGACGCTCTTCTCGCGCGGGGCTTGCCTCCAACTCCTCTCGGGCCCCGCGGCAGCCCAGGCGAGCTGGCGAAGCTACCTGGCCGAGTTCCCGAGCGGCGCGCACGCGCGGGAGGTTCGAGCCCACCTTGGAAAGTGAGATCTTGGCGACGGCCCGGCGAGCCGGTGTGCCGGCGGGCGCCTGCTTGGTCCTCGAGGCCGCGCTCCTATCCGGCTGCGGCATGTCGTTTCTCGTCGTCGGCAGCGAGCAACCCGACGCGGGCGCGCTGGACGGCGCCGGCGCGGTGAGCATCGACCCCAGTTTCGCGGCCCAGGGTGTATTCGTCCCCGAAGGAGCGGTGGCCCCGAGCGTCGCGTTCACCCCACGCGGAGTCGCCTTCCAATCCGACGGCCGAATCGTCGTCGGCGGAACCTCGAGCTCCGATGCGGGACTCGACTTCCTGGCCCTACGCCTCGACGAGTCGGGAGCGCTGGACCCAACCTTTGGCGCCAGCGGGCGGGTCGCGCTCGAATCTGGGGACGGCCGACGACCTGTTGGAGAGCGTCGCCGTGCAACCGGACGGCAAGATCCTCCTCGCGGGCATG
Source organism: uncultured delta proteobacterium (assembly GCA_963772225.1). Lineage (GTDB taxonomy): Bacteria > Myxococcota > Myxococcia > Myxococcales > UBA5297 > CAVYWD01. The sequence continues at coordinate 2,051,740 of CAVYWD010000002.1, forward strand.
AAGGGCCCGGCGAGCACGACGGTCGGCGCCGTGGCCCGCCTCCTCCCCGACGGCACCTTGGATCCCAGCTTCGGCGTCGGCGGCATTCAGGAGATCGATCAGGCCGCCGGAAACGACGTCGTCAACGGCGTGGCGGTCCTGTCCGACGGCCGCATTCGGTTGGGCGGACAATGCTGGCCCTCGGCCGCCTCGGGCACGGCGAGCGACCTGTGTGTGTGGGGCCTGACCAGCGCCGGGCAGATCGACCCGAGCTTCAACGGCGGCTCCTATGTCGGCGTCGATTTCGACAGCGGCGATGAATTCGGCGGCGCGCTGATCGCGACGGCCGCGGACCATCTGATCGTGCCGGGCATGACCTGGGGCTCCGACGACTTCGACTTCGCGCTGGTCCAGCTCGACGCCGGCGGCGCGCCGCTGGGCTTCAAGAAAGTCGCGACGGACTTCTCGAGAGCTCGCGACGAATGCGACTGCGCCACCGTCCAGTCGGACGGGCGCATCCTCTGCGCGGGCGCGACGACCAACGCCAGCGGCCAGACCCACTTCGCTGCGGTCCGCTACAACGCCGACGGCACGCTCGACTCAGGCTTCGCCGACGGCGGCAGGCTCGCGGTGGACATGGGCGGCTCAGGCGGTGCTGCCGCGGTGGTCGTCCTGCCCGACGGGCGAATCGTGCTCGGGGGCCGCGGCACGCAGAGCGGGCACACGGACTCCGACTTCGCCCTCCTCACGCTCCGCCCGGACGGCACTCCCGACGCGACCGCAGGCCCCGGGGGCAGGACCTATTTCGACGTCGCTCCCGGTCACGACGACGAGATCCACTCGATGATCCTCGACGCGCACGGCCGCTTGCTCCTGTACGGCTGGACCTCCGACGCGAGCGGGAGCTCCATCGCGCTGGTGCGCGTGAAGCTGTCGTTCCCTCCGCTCGAGTGACCTCAGATGCCAGGGCCTTTCCGTCTCGTGCCCGCCTCGATCAAGGCTCGCTCCGCGCGTGGCTCGACGCCTCGCAATTCGCCGCCTTCGTCTCTTTCGATGGACCTCAGCCCACCCTCTCGGCCCGCGCGCTCCAGCCCCGCGCCACGGCGAGCGCCCGCGCGGCGTCGAGCATCCGCTGGGCCTGCGCGCGGTCGCCGCGGCGCGCGGCGAGCCGCGCCTGGAGGCGAGTCGCTTCGAAGAGGGCCCAGGGGGCGTCGATCCGCGTCGCCAGGCTTTCAGCCCGCGCGAGCCCGCGCCCCGCCGCATCGAGATCGCCGCTTTCGAGGGCGAGCCCCGCGCGAACGTTCAGCAGGTGGCCGACCAGCGTCGGGTGTCGACCCGCGGCGCGGGCGAGCTCGCCGATGGCCGCCGCCAAGGCCGCCGACCGAGCCGCCGAAGGCGACGCGAACACCTGCTCGAGCCGCACGCTGGCCTTGGCGAGATAGAACTGCCGCAGCGTGAGCGGGACCCGCTTCGGGTCCAGGCCCAGCCGCTCATGCTCCGCGATGGCCTCCTCCGCCGGAGCGCCGAGCTCGCCTCGCTCGAGCAGATAGAAGAGGCGGTGGGCGAGGTACTGCCCCTTGCGCCAGCGCACGTCGGGGGTCTTCGCCATGAGCTCTCGGAAGCGCTCGAGGTGCGCGAGCCCTTCTTCGGGCCTCCCGAGGATCGCCAGCGCGGGTCCCGCATACAGGCGCACCGTGTGCCCGTGGACGATTCCGCCGCTCCCGGTCGCCTCGTCCGCTCGGCGGATGGCCCTATCCACCCATTCGAACGCCTCGCGCGCGTGGCCTCGGACGAGGAGATTCCAGGTTAGGTCGGCGCAGCCGCTCAAGTAGTGGATTGGCTCGAGCCAGCGCCCGTTCTCTTCGAGCGCCTGCTCCATCGCGAGCACGGCCTCCTGGACGTCCCCGTTGACGTGCGCGGCGTAGGCGCGGTAGACGCGGGCGTGGGCCTGCGCCGCCGGGTCCGAGAGCCCGTCGGCGAGCTCGACCGCGAGGCGCCCGTACCGGCGCGACAACCGCGGAAAGCCGAGGACCGCCTGGACCATGCAGTAGCTCGAATAGTTCGAGACGAGCTCGCGCGACTTCCCGGTGAGGACGGACGGGAGCAGCCCCCTCAGGGTCGCCAGCGCCGACTCCACGGTCGAGAGGTCGAAATAGCAGACGAGGGTCAGCTGGCTGCATAGGCTCGAGAGCGTGCGGCGCGCCAGGCGGTGCCGCTCGCGCGCGAACCTCGCGAGGCCGAAGCGCGCGGCAACGACGCCCGCGAGCCAGTGGATCAGCGTGCCCGCCCAGGATCCCTCGCGCAGGGTGGGCGGGGTCCGGCCGATCTCGTGGAACGCCGCTTCGACCTCGCTGCGGGCGCTCCCGGTGTCGAGCCCCGAGAGATACACGTCGCTCAGCGCCGCCCGGAGTCGAGCGCGCTCGAAGCCGTCTCGGGTGAGAGCGAGCGCGGCGCCGAGCTCGCGGACGGCGTCGGCGGCCTTGTCGAGCCGCGCGTACGCCGCGCCCAGGGCCGCGCTCGTCTCCGGGGACTCGATCCCCGCGGCCCGCGCCGCGTCCCGGCTCGCCTCGAGGAGCTGCGAGGCGCGCTCGAAGGCGCCGTCGCTCGCCGCTTGTCGGCCGGCGGCGAGACTCACCTCCCAGAGCCGCTTGGGGTCCTTCCAGTCGCCGCGCGCGAGGTGGTGGGCCAGGGCGTACAGCTCCTCGCCGCTCGCCGAGTCGCCCAGCGCCTGCGCGGCCCGCTGATGCAGCGCGCGCCTCTCCTCCGCGGCCAGGTCGGCGAGCAGCACGTCGCGCAGGCAGTCGTGGGCGAACGACGTCCCCGCTTCGCCCATCTCGACCCATCGGGCGGAGGCGGCCTCGTCGAGGGCGGCCTCGACCTGCTCCGGGGGCTCCAGCGAAATCTTATCGAGCAGGTCGGCCCGGATGCGCGGGCCGATGACCGCCGCGGCGACCAGCACCTTGCGAACCCGGGGGCCCAGCCGCTCCAGCCGCCGCGTCAACAGCTCCAGCACGTCTCGCGGAGGCTGAAAGGCCTCGAGCCGCGCGAGGTCGACGGCCCAGGCCCCGCTCGAGAGCGCGAGGATCCCCGAGTCGATCAACGCGTCGACGACCTCCAGGGCCGCCAGAGGATTGCCCCCGCTCCGCAAGGCGACCTGGTGAAGCAGAGCCGGCGGGACACGAGGGTCGCCCAGATGGCCGGCGACGAGCTGACCGATGATCGTTTCCTGCAGCGGCTCGAGGGCAATGCGGACGGCCGGGAGCCCCTTGAGCGCCGCCTTCATCGCGCCCGCGTCGGCCCCGCCCGCGACGGCCGTGCAGACGATCAGCAGTGGCGCTTCCTCGGTCCGCGACGCCACCTTTCTCAGAATTCGCAGGCTCGCCTCGTCGAGCTGCTCCACGTCTTCCACGGCGAAGACTGCCTGGCCAAAGGCGCGCGCCAGCCGGCACAGGAGCTCGGCGACGGCCTCGAAGAACGGCTCGCCTTCCGGGCTGCTCGCGGCGATGGCCCCCTCCAGCAACGAGAGCGCGCCCGCGAGCGGGGCGAGCAGCGGCCGCAGGCCATCGAGCGCTTTGGCGAGCCTCGCCCGGTCGCGCTCGCGGTGGGCGGGCGGCAGCTGCCGCAGCCGCCGGACGAAGCCCTCGAACGCGGAACGCACGGGGCCCAAGGGCTCGCGCTCGCCGGTCCCGCGGGCCCAGAAAAGCGCCGGGCCGTGCGAGCGGGCCTGCCGCGCCAGCTCCACCACGAGGCGCGTCTTTCCGCTCCCGGCCTCGCCCTCGATGACGACGCAGCTCCCCTTCCCCGCGGCCGCGCTCTTCCAAACCTTCAGCAGCAGCGCGAGCTCCGCGCCGCGCCCCAAGAGCGGCTCGGCGACCGCGGAGAGCGGATTGTCCGCAGCCCCCAGCAGCGCCGGTCCGCCCTGCGCGAGCATGGCGCCGAGCGGCCCCAGGGCCTTGAGGTCGGCCAGCAGCCCGGCTGCCGTCTGGTAGCCGTCGTCCGGGTCCGGCCGGAGCAGCTTCTCGACCACGGCCGCCAGCGCGCGATCGGCCGGGTCGGAGGACTTGAATTTGGCAGCGCCCATCGCCTCGAGGACGGTGCCCAGCGAGCGCAGGTTGGAGCGAGCCTCGACCGCGTGGCGCAGCGAATCGCGCTGGGGCGCGCAGCGGCCCTGGTCGCCTGCCGCCAGCGCGAGGACGGAGAACCGGGGCGAAGCCGCGTCGACGACGGATTGCAGGTCTACGGCGGAGAGCGCCTGGCCGACGCGGTGAATCTCGGCGAGGCCCGCGGCGAGCTGCCGGGCGATTCGGACGACGGCGTCCCGGGACAAGGAACCGCGGGCGATGGCATCGGAGAGAGCCGGCGCGCGCTCGTCCTGGAAGACCAGAAAGACGCGGTCGCCGATCTGCCCGAGCGCCTGGGTGGCCGGAAGCGCCGGGTGGTGGACCCGAGCGAGCGCGGCGCCCAGCCGCTGAAGGCGCCGACCCTCCTCGAGCTCCGGCTCGGCCTGGACCGCCACCGCAACGGCGTCGCCGGAGGTCGACGACCCGTGGAACAGGTGGAGATTGCCCCGCTGCGCGATGCGCGAGCCGAGCGTCACGCCGGGAATCGAGGGGGCGTCTCGCATGGGAGCAAAGACTCGACGGACCAGGATGTTCGCCGCGAGATGAATCGTCGCCGTCTGCTCGAGGTTCGACCCCCGAGCTTTCGAGGGTACCTCGGCATGGCGCGATGGAGTCAAATCGAGGGCGAGCGCGGCGCCGGCCTGCAGGTTTCTGAGGTGACTGCGCTCCCCAGGCCGCCGGGGACGAGCAGCAAGTCGCAGGACGCGACGTCCTCGAGGGAGCGCTTGGCGCAAAGCCCCAGCGCGCGGTCGGCGGTTCGCCCCAGACCCGCCGACAGGCCGGCGAAGGTCAGGCGCGCCCCGGGGATCCGGGAAAGCACCTCGTACGGCCCGACGGCGTCGAGCGCGGCGATACCGTCGAAGAGGACGATGACGATGTTCATGGCGCGGCTCCTGTCGGCCCGCCGAAGCGGGCGCGGTATTCACGCGGGCTCAAGCCGACCTGGCGGCCCATGGCCCGCCGCAAGGCCTCCGGGGTCCCGAAGCCGGCGGCGGCCGCCACCTCCTCCACGCCGCGCGCGGTGGTCTCCAGCAGCCGGCGCGCCGGCGAAGACGTCGAGCGGCCCCACGACGTCCAGAGCCTGCGAGCGGTCGAAGGCGACGATCATCACGCTGCGGGGGCGGAGCATGCCGCCAGGGTGCGCCTTGGCTCTGGCTGGCACAAGGACGCCTTTCGGACGATTTCTGCCATCGCGCCAGACCGCCCTTCGCCGGGGGCCATCGCCTCGGGGTCGCCGGATTTCCGAGGGCGCGACTTCGGACTAGACTCGAGCGGGCGGTCCAACCACCGACGAGGTCCACATGCTCATGCTCCTGCACTGGGTGATCCTCGCCGTGGCGGTCCTGGTCGCCGCGGCCATTGTCCCGGGCGTCCAGCTGCGCGGCTTCGGAAGCGCGCTCATCGCGGCGGCCCTGTTCGCCTTGCTGAACTGGGCCTTGGGCCGGCTCATCTTCGTGGTCATTGGCGTCGCCACGCTGGGCCTGGGCTTCCTGCTCGCCTTTCTCACCCGGTGGGTCGTCGACGCCATCGTCCTCAAGCTGACTGCCGGACTCACCCAGCGCATCGCCATCAAAGGCTTCGGGCCCGCGCTGCTGGCGGCCCTGGTCATGAGCCTCGTCGCGGGGGCGGGGGACTACTTCGTGCGCAGGCTGTATTAGCGCCTCGAGGCTGGTGGGGCCGGAAGGAGAGATTGGGCATGGCCCGCACGGTCTACTACGCGGCGATGAGCGTCGACGGGCGAATCGCCGGGCCCGACGGAGGCGCCGGCTTCCTCGACGGCTTCAGCTCGGCCGACCTGGGCTACGACTTCTTCTTCGCCAAGGTCGGCGCCGTGGTGCTCGGGCGCGCCACCTTCGACCAGTCGCTCACCTTCGGTCCCTGGCCCTACGCGGGCCGGCGGGCGCTCGTCGTCACCTCTCGGCCCATCCCGGACCTCCCCGAGGGCGCCCGCGAGGTCTCGGTCGCCGAGCTGCCCTCGGCGCTGGACGATCTGCGCGCCGCGGTGCGCAAGGACGTCTGGGTCGTGGGCGGCGGCCAGACGGCGCGCGCTTGCCTCGACGCCGGACTGCTCGACGAGCTGGAGCTGTACGTCGTGCCTCGACTGCTCCCCGACGGCATCCCGCTCTTCGCGGGCCCCGCGGCGCTCGCGGCGCTGACCTTGGCGGAGAGCTTCGCGTTCCTCAATGGCGTGGTGAGGCTCCGGTACACGGTCGAGCGCAGCCGGCCCTGAGCTTTCGGCGAGCTCGCATTGCCGTGGCGCTTGGCGCTGAAGCAGTCCTTCACCCTTCGGCCCCGCCGCGACGCTGCGGGCCCAACGGCGCCGCATCGGGTGCCTGCTTGACATCCGCGCGAACCCGGCTATCTTGGTCTCGACGATGTAACTAACTAGTTACTTACCCGCGAGCCGAAGATGCCCCCAGCTCCCCGGAAGCGAGACGCCGAGCGGACGCGGCAGAGCCTCCTCGAGTCGGCGACTCAGCACTTCGCCGAGCACGGCCTGGAGGGCGCGCGGATCGACGAGATCGCCGCCGAGGCCGGCGCCAACAAGCGGATGATCTACGTGTACTTCGGGAGCAAAGAGGACCTGTACGCCGAGGTCCTCCGCAGCCACTTCAACGGGGCCTTCACCGCCCTGGCGGCACCCGACCCGCGCGCCGACCCGCCCGAGCGCGTGCGCCAGGCCATCCTGGGCTACTTCCACTTCCTGGCCGAGAACGACGCGTACGTGCGGCTCATGTCGCGCGAGCTCCTGAGCAGCGGCCGCCGCGCCAGCGAGGCGCTGGCAGACCGCGTCGCGGCGGGTCTGAAGGACGTGCGCGAGGCGCTCACCGAGGGCGTGCGCAAAGGCACCTTCTTGGCCGGCCTCGACGTCCGACAGGTCATGCTCAGCATCCAGGTGCTCTGCCTGGGCCACTTCACCCACCAGCCGCTGGCGAAGGTCCTCTGGAAGCGCGACTTCGCCAAACCCGAAGTCCGCGAAGCGACCGCGGGTCACATCGCCGCGCTAATCCTCCACGGCATCTGCGCTCAGCCTCAGAAGCCCTGACGTTTCCCCTCCGCTTTCTTGCGGAGCCTCGTCCCTCAAGGGAGTTTCACGATGAAGCCACTGCCAACCGCATGTGTCCTGAGCTCGGCCCTCCTCTTCGCCTGCTCCCCGGGGAAGACCGGCGCGCCGGCGGCCATCACGGGCCTGGTCGACGCGACCGAGATCGACGTCGCCTCCAAGGTGCCCGGGCGCGTGCACGAGCTGAAGGTGCAGGAGGGCGACGCCGTGAAGGAGGGCCAGGAGCTGGCCGTCATCGAGAGCGACGAGCTCGACGCCAAGCTGACCCAGGCCACCGCCGCCGAGGCCGCCGCCAACGCCAAGCTCAAGCTCGCACAGCGCGGCGCCCGGAAGGAAGACAAGGACGCCGCCCAACGCCAGCTCGAGGCCGCCCAACACCAGGTCGAGCTCGCCGAGAAGATGTACGAGCGCGTGAAGCTGCTCCTCTCCACCGGCTCCGTGCCCCAGGCGACCTACGACGAGGCCGAGTCGAAGTTCAGCCTCGCCAAGGACCAGCTCGCCCTCGCCCAGACCCGGCTCGACCTGGTCCAGCGCGGCGCCCGCGTCGAGGAGGTCGAGGCGCTCACGGCCCAGGTGAGCCAGACGCAAGGCCTGCTCGCCGAGGTGTCGAGCTACCGCAGGGAGACGATGCAGCGCGCGCCCATCTCCGCGGTGGTCTCCAAAATCATCCTGCACAAGGGCGAGCTCGCGGCCACCGGCAACCCCATCCTCACGCTGGTCGACCTGGACAGCGCCTGGGCGAGCTTCCCGGTGCGCGAGGACCGGCTCAAGGGCATCGAGCCCGGCAAGGTGCTGCAGGTGGAGATCCCCGCGCTGGGCGTCACCGCCCCGATGCAGGTCTTCAACATCTCCGCGCTGGGCGACTTCGCCACCTGGCGGGCCACCTCGGACCGCGGCGGCTTCGACTTGAAGAGCTTTGAGGTGAAGGCGCGGCCGCAGGGCAAGGTCTCGGGGCTGCGCCCGGGCATGACCGCGCGCTGGACCCCGAACTCGTAGCCTGCGCTCCCTTAAGAGGGCCACGCCATGCGCGCCTTTGCACAGGCTTACCTCCTCCAGCTCCGGCAGCTCGCGCAGACCCGGAAGCTGCGCCTCTTGCTCCTCATCTTCGCCGGGGCGTGCGCGCTCACCGGCGCGATCTACCGGGAGCGCGTGGTGCGCGAGCTCCCCGTCGCGGTCGTCGACTTCGACGGCTCGCGCATCAGCCGGACGATTCGCCTGTTCCTCGAGGCCACGCCCGAGCTCCGCGTCGTCGACTCCGCGCCCACCTCCGTCGCCGAGGCCGAGGAGCAGCTCGTCGATGGCCGCCTGGCGGGCCTCGTCGTGCTGCCTTCGAGCCTGTCCGTCGACCTCAAGCACGGCCGCAGGGCGCAGGTGCTGGTGGGCGTGGACATGAGCAACATCCTGGTGGGCCGCACCGCCTACCGCGCCATCGCCAAGGTCGTCACCACCGCGGCCGCCGGCGTCGAGCTGTCGTACCTGACCAAGACCGGAGTGCCGGGGCAAAAAGCCATGGCGCAGGTGCTTCCGGTGGCCACCGACGACCGCCTCAGCTTCAACCCCGCCGCCAGCTACGCCGTCTACATGGCGCCGACCTTCACCTTCTTTTTCCTCAACCTGCTCTTCATGGTCCTGGCGGGGCTCGCCTTCCTCCCGCCCGAAGCGGCGAAGACGCCCTGGGAGCTCGCCGGCCGGCTGGCGGCGGTGTGGACGGTGGGCATGGCCGCGGGCCTCGCTCTCGGCTTCGGGCTCCTGCCGTTCGAAGGGCTCTCGAACCAGAGCGGCGCCGGGCTTCTCGTCCTTTCGCTCGCGACCTTCCTGGCGGTCGACGTGCTCTTGGTGCTCGCGATCCAGGCGGTGGTGCCGTCGCCGACGCTCGCGTTCCAGGCGAGCCTGCTCCTCGGGGTCTTGGCGCTGATGCTCTCGGGCGCCACGTTCCCGGTCGACGCCTTCCCCGCCTTCTTCCAGCGGGTCTCCGGGGCGCTGCCCTTCACCGCCTTCTCGCGGGGCCTGAGGCTCTTCTTCAACCAGCCGACGTCGCTCTCCGACCTGGCGCTCATGTTCCGGGACCTGGGCCTGCAGGCGGCGACCTACGCCGGCGCCGCCCTGGTGGGCTGGGCCGCGCGCCTTTCCGCCGCCGCGCTCGCTCGGAGGCCCGCATGAACGAAAGACTCGAAGAGCTCGTCGCCGGCGCCCGCGGCGAGTGGCGATCGCTGGCCGCCCGCAGGGGCGTCTTCACGGTGCTGCTCCTGCTCCCGGTGCTCTACCCGCTCATCGTCTCCTTCCTCTACGCCGAGCGCGAGGCCGTCGAGCGCCCGGCGCTGGCCGTGGACGAGGACAACTCGGCGCTCTCGCGCGAGCTGCTCCTCCACCTCGACGCCACGCAAGGCATCCAGATCGTCGAGCGCCCGGAGTCGATGGACCGCGCCTTCGAGGCGATGCGGCAGGGAAAGGCGGAGGTGCTGGTGCACATCCCCGAGGACTTCTCGCGCGCCATCAAGCGCGGCAAGCAGGGGAAGGTCTCGGTCTGGTCGAGCACGGCCAACATGTACACCTACGGCGTCTCCGCCCTGGGCCTCTCGAGCGCGGTGCTGGACTTGAATCGCGAGCTCGGGACCCTTCGCCTCGCCGGCCGAGGCGTGGCGCGCCAGGTCGCGGCCCGCAGGGTGTTGCCCATCGCCTGGGGCGAGCGGCCGCTGTTCCACCCCACCGCGACCTACGGCGACTTCGTGGTCACCGGCATCCTGCTCGTGGTCCTCCAGCAGATCGTCCTCATGTCGCTCGCCTACTCGGTGGGCTGGCAGCGCGAGGAGGACGCCCTCCGGCCGTCGCGCCACCCGTTCGCACACCTGAGCGGCAAGGCGCTGGTGCACCTGGCGTTCTACTTCCTCGCCGCGGCGCTCATGGTCTTCGGCTTCTTCCCGTGGTTCGGCTGGCCGGCGCAGTGCCCCGCGTCGGTCTTCGCGCTCTTCGCCGCGCTGATCGTCGCGATGGTGCCGCCGGCGCTCGTCGTGGCGTCCCTGGTCAAGGACCGGTTCGTCGCCTTCCAGCTCCTGCTGTTCTTCTCGGTGCCGCTCTTCCTGCTCTCGGGCTTCTCCTGGCCGCTGTCGCAGATGCCCGGGTATGTCCAGGCGTTCGCGTGGATCTTCCCCGCGACGCCGGCGCTCCAGGCGCTGCGCGTGCTCTCCATGAAGGCGTCCGGCTTGGGGTCGGTGTCGCGGTTCCTTCAGGTCCTGGCCCTGCAATGGGCGGCGTGGAGCGCGCTCGCCTACGCCGTCGCCCGCTGGCGCTGGCCCAAGCCGCCGCCCGCCGCGCCGGCCTCGGCCTGACGCTCCACCCCTCTTCTCGTCCCTCCGTTCATCGCTCGAGGCGCCTCATGAATCTCGCGTGTCTCTTCCTCGCGTCGCTGCTCACTCAGACGAGCCCCGCTCCCCAGGTGCTCACGCTCTCCCAGGCGTATCAGGAAGCGCTCCAGAAGAACCAAGACCTGAAGGTGGCCCAGGCCCGGCTCGGCCAGGCGCACCTGCTGCACCGCAAAGTCTGGGCCCACTACCTGCCGTCGCTCGAGCTGCGCGCGGCCTACACCCACAACTCGGAGCAGAACGCGGTCGACAACCCGACCGGCTATGCCATCCGGACCATCGGCACCTCGTCCATGAACGGCGGGCCCTTCGACCCGTCGAGGCCGGTCTCCACCTCCAACCTGCCGGGCCTCCCCGCCAACGACATCGTCGTCCCGACGGGCTATGAGCGGATCTACTTCATGAAGCGGGACCAGGTGGGCGCGGAGCTGACGCTCACCCAGCCGCTCATCGTCCCCGAGCTCTGGCCGGCCATCCACGAGGCGTACCTGGGCGAGGAGATCGCCGAGAGCACCGTCGAGAACGCGCGGCGCGAGGTCCTCTTCGGCGTCGCGCAGATCTATTACGGCGCGGCGAGCCTCAGGGAGGCCATCGCCGTGCAGCAGCGGCTCTACGAGAGCAACCTCGCCCACGAGCGCGACGCCGAGTCGCGGGTGAAGGCCGGGGCGCTGCCGAAGATCGGCCTCATCCGCGCGCAGATCGACCGCACCCGCAGCGAGCAGGACCTTTTGCGCGCGCAGAACGCCTACGCCTCGGCGAAGAGCGCGCTCGCCTCGCTGCTCCAGCGCGAGCCGGACTTCGAGGTCGAGCGACCCGAAGAGCCGGCCCTGCCCCAGGGCCTCGAGGGCCTCGAGGGCGGCGAGACCGCGGCGCTGTCGCAGCGCCCCGACCTGCGCGCCGCGCGCGGGGCCGAGGAGCTCGCCGCGCGCACCCTGGACGCCATGTCCGCCAAGTACGCGCCCAAGGTCGCGCTCATCGCGTCGGGGCAGGCGGGCAACGTCAAGGCCTTCGCGCCCGACTACGCCATGTGGTCTTTGAAGGTGGGTCTGGAGTGGACGCTCTGGGACGGCGGGCTCCGGGAGATCGAGAAGCGGGAGAAGGAGCTCAAGGTCGCCGAGGCCGATGCGGCGCTCGGCGCCTCCGCACAGAGGGCCCGCGACGAGGTCCGCCGCGCGCGCCTCGACCTGGCCAGCGCCCGGGCGAACCGGGTGAAGGCCGAGGAGCAGGTGAAGCTCGCGCGCGAGAACGACCAGCTCGTCCACCAGAACTACGGCGCCGGCCTCGCCACGCACATCGACGCCTCCGACGCCGCCGCCGCCCTCAGCAATGCGGAGGTCGGGTACGTCGCCGAGTCGCTCAACGCCCAGCTCGCGGCGCTCCGGCTCCTGCGCGCCATGGGCGCCTTCAACCCCCGCTAGACCCCGTAACGAAAATGGCGACCTCACCCCCTTCGCCCCCTCCCCGCTAGCGGGGAGGGGGAAGATCCGCGCGCGATGATCGCCGATTCCCGCAACAGGCTCTCGCCAGGACCCTTCTCCCTTTTCAGGAGCGCCCCATGAATCGCCTCGCTCGAACCTTGAGCCTCCTCGCCCTCGCCTCGTGCGCGAGCTCCGACACCAAGACCCTGATCGACGCCTCCGGCGCCATGAGCCCCGTCGGCGCCGGCGACGTCGCGAACCTGTCCTTCACGCTCTACGGCGCGAAGGACCTGGTGCTGGGCTCCACTCCTTCGGCCCTCGGCAGCGCGCAAGTCGGCTCCGACGGCACCTGGTCGGCGACGGGCATCGACGTCGGCGGCGTGAGCGACGCGCTGGTGGCCGTCACCGACGCGGGCGACGCGACCTTCTTCCCCACCTTGAGTGGAGTGGCGGACTACTCCGGCGGGCAGGCCAAGGCGGACGTCACTTCGGGAAAGCTGTTCGCACTGCCCAGGACCCTGGCGAGCTATCTCGCCTCCGAGCTCGGCAAGGCCGACCTGCTGCAGCAGGGCTTCGTGATGGGCGTGGTGACCGACGGGGTCGCGCCCGTCGCCGGCGCGAGGCTGAAGAGCGCGAGCAACCTGACCCTCGAGGTCTACTACCCGAGCGCCGACCTGAGCGCGCTGTCCCAGACGGAGACCTCGGCCAACGGGCTGTTCGTGATCCCCGCGGACCCGGCCCTGCTCTTCCTCGACCTCGCGGCCGAGAAGACCGGGCACTCCTTCGCCATCGCGCTCGCGCCGCTCAGGGCGGACACCTGCAGCTTCGCAGTCATCCTGCCGGCCGCGGGCTCCTCGACCGCGCGCGTCCTCGTCGACGTCGCCGGCGGCGTGATCCCCATCGGCGCGAGCAGCGCGGCCGGGACCTCGGTTCAGGCTCTGGCGCCGTACGACTACGCCACCTCCGCCTCGCCCGCGGCCCTCGCGACGGCGACCACCGGGAGCTCCGACACCTTTTCGTGGACCGGCGTCGACGTCACGAACATCGCCCAGGGGCTGCTCGCCCGCGTGACCGACGCGTCGGGCGCCTTCTTCCCCACCGTGAGCGGCGTCGCGTCCTGGGCCAACGAAGTGGACGCCGACAAGAAGGTCACCGCGCCGGCGCACGTCTTCGCCGTCTCCCGGCAGCTCGTCACCCTGCTCGCCGGCGCGCTCGGCAAGCCCGAGCTGCAATCGGGCGGCTTCGCTATGGGCATGGTGACCGACGGAGCGGCGCCGGTCGCCGGCGCCAAGGTCGCCCGGACCGACGGGAAGGCGCTCACCGTCCTCTACCCGAACGCTACCTTCACCGCGTTGGACGGGACCTCGACGTCGGCGAACGGCGTCTTCATCCTGCTGCCGGATCCGGGGCTTGAGCTCGCGGCGATCGCGGCGACGAAAGGCATCGACCTCTTCGGGCCCGGCTTGGTGATGGAGAAGGCGGGGGCCGTCTTCTTCGTGGCGCTGCAACCGTAGCGCGACGCGAGGCGAGTCGGGCTTCGGAGCAGCGCCGATCGCAGCCCTGCAACGTCTCCCGGCCGTCCAGCGCAGTGGCCGGGAGAGTGATGCTCGGGCGGCAGAGCTCATCGACGACAACCACTGCCGAAGACCAGCCAAGGGAGGCGACAGAAGCGCGATTGGCGCTCGTCAGGGCTATGAGCTCGCGTTCATTTCGCCGCGTCCATGAGCGGCAAGGCGAGGCTAAAGGTGCTCCCGACATCGACCTTGGACTCCGCCCAGGCGCGACCTCCTTGCGCCTCGACGATCAGCCGCACGATGTAGAGACCCAACCCGAGCCCTTCTCTCTGGCCGCGGGTGCGGGCTCGGAAGCTGCGCTCGTAGACGCGGGGCAGCTCGTCGGCCGGAATGCCCACCCCTTGGTCGCGCACCGACAGGACGGCTTCCCGGTCGTCGCTCGAGAGCTCCACGCGCACGGGGGAGCCTGCGCTCGAGTACTTCAGCGCGTTGGCGACGAGATTCACGATCGCACGCTCGAGCGCCGCCGAATCGCCCCAGACCCACGGGGCCCGCTCTGGCAGCCGCAGCGCCACCCGCAGTTGATCCTCCGGGGCGCCCCAGCGCCCACTCAAGTCGCGGAGCAACTGCGAGAGATCCACCCGGGCGAAGCTCAAGCTGGGCTTGCCCGACGAGAGGCGCGCCGACTCCAGCAAGTCGCGAATCAGCGAATCGATGGAGCGGGCGCTGCGAATGATGAGACTCGCCTGCTTCGTCTCTGTCTCCAGCGCCCGCTCTGCCATGGAGCGCTCGAGCCCCATGGCGGCGTAGAGCAGGGCGGTGAGCGGGGCGCGCACGTCGTGGCTCACGAGGTGGATGAAACCCTGTCGCTCCTGCTCGAGGCGAAGGCGATCGGCGATGTCTCGGGCGTAGCCGGCGAGGCCGATGATGCGGCCGTCGGCGCTCCGCCGCGCCTGGAGCGCGACCTCGAAGGGCCGGCCTGCCATCTCGACCTCCAGCCGCGCGCCGGCGCCGGTCGCGAGCACCGCTTCACAGGCTCGCCGCGCTCCCTCGCGGTCGCGCTCCGGCAGCCGCTCGAGGAGGGAGGCGCCGACCAGGTCGCCTCCGGGGAAGGACTCGGCGGAGTTGGCGAACCACGTCCAGCGCAGCTCCCGGTCGAGGTAGAAGACGGCGTCCGGGGAGTCGGCCAGGGCCAGGCGAAACCTCGCCTCGCTCTCGCCGAGCGAGACCTCGGCCGCGCGACGGCGCGCCATCTCGCCCGTGAGCTCGGCGTTCTTCTTGGCCAATTCCCGGTGCAGCACCGCGAGCTCGTTGTAGAGCGCGTGCAGCCCTTCGAAGCGTTCGTCCTCCAGCCGGGCGAGATGCGCGGATTCGCCGCGCCGGGCGCTCAGCCGGGCGCGGACATCGGCCAGCGGCACTGGGCTCGCTCCCGCGAGCTGCTCTAGGACGGGCCCAGCGCCCGAGGGTGCGACGGTGCCGACCAGCACGAGCCGATCGCCCGCGCGGGCACCTTCGAAATGCAGCAGCCGGGGCCCGCCGTCGGCGCTGACGATCAGCTCCCAACCGACGGCGCTCTCCTCGGCTCGCAGAGCGCTCAACAGCCGGAATGCCTTGCCTCGACTCTCATGGACGAACAGCTCGGCGAAGGGCACCCCGACGAGGCGCTGGGCCGCCATCGCGTCGTCGCGCAGCACTTGCGTGATGATGCCGCGGCCATCGCAGACGACCGCCAGGCCTTGCTCGACCTGCGGGTCCATCTTCAGCCCCTCACCAGCTCGCGCGCCGCGACCAACGCCTCCTCCGCGTCGCGCGCGTGGCCGTCGGCTCCCACGCTGCGCCACAGATCCCTCGACGCGAGGAACGGGTACCCGCCGACCATGACCTTGACGCCCGGAGCCTGAGCGCGCACCGCCTCGAGCAGCTCGAGGAGCGCGCGCAGATGGAAAGTCATCGGTGACGGAGACCGCCAGCAGGTGGGCCTTTCGTTCCGCGAGAGCCTTCACCACCGCGGAGGTCGGCGCGTTCGCCCCCAGGTAGTACGTGTCCCAGCCCTCGGTCTCCAAGAGAATCGACCACCATGCGCAGCCCCAGCTCATGGAGCTCGTGCCCGACGCAGGTCCCGACGACCGCCAGGCCGTTCCTGCGCGAAGCGAACAGGCGCGGGTAGAGCTGCGACATCGCCAGCTGCGTCGCGGCCGTGCAGAAGTGCTCCTGGGCCACGCTCACGCGCCCCAGCTGCCAGAGGCGGCCCAGCTCCCGCTGCGCCGGCTGGAAGAGCCGCAGGTAGAGGTCCTTGACGCTCACGCCCGAGTCGGCGGCCTCGATCACCAGGTCGACCGCGCCGCGCCGGTTTCCCTCGAGCAGTGACGTCAGGTAACGCGCCGCCAGCCGGGCGACGGGGTCTCGCTCGGAGGGCGAAGGGCCAAGAGGCACCGCGCAGCGCAGGCGGTCCAGCGCGGCGCGCACGTGCTCGTCCACCGCTTGCGCAAAGGCTGCCGGGAGCGCGGCCTCGAGCTCGTCCACGAGCATTCCGAGCGCAGGCGTCCCGGCGGGCCGCGCATTTCCGGGTTCGGTCGAAGCGGCATCGGCCCAGGTCAGGTAGTCGGCGAACAGGTCTGGATCGCCGATCGCAACGGAGTCGCACAAATAGTCGAGGTGGTGGTCGAGGTCTTCGAGGGTTTGAGCCCTCTGGTGCTCGTCATAAGAGGCGGCGAGCTCGGGGTGGCGGGCCATCTGGGCCGCCAAGACCCTCGCCGGAAGCGCGCCTCGCCGGGCTTCGATGGCGCGGGCGATCTCATCGCCCAAAGGTGCCCGCATGCAGTGGCCTCCCAATTCAAGAGCTAGAACCTGCTTCGCGCTCCGCTTTGTTCTCGCAAGGCAATGGGCGACGACGCGATGAGGCGGGCGTGCCGCGCCGCCGGTCTATCGCCCCGTCGCTCAGGAAGCCGCGCGAGTCGGCCCGCCCTCGTTCGAACCCGTTCGCGCTATACCTTCAGCGCAAGGGGGCTCGCGACGGGTTGGGCTTTCATGGACGTGCTCGTGTTGCTCTCGATTCTCGCCGTAGGCGCGGCCTTAGGCTACGCGCTGCGCTCGAACGCGCGGGCCCTGGCCATGGACCGAGCCGCGGCCCGATACGCCATCTTCAGCCTGCTCTTCGTGATGGGCGCCAAGCTCGCGCGCGGCAGCGAGCACTTCGCGCACGACCTCTCGCGCCTGGTCTGGGCCGCGGCGAGCGCCCTCTTGCTCGTGCTCGTCTTCGCGGGCGTCTTCCTCGTCTTCCGCGCCGTCCGCGGCCCAGGCGGGGCCCAGAGCGCCGAGCAGGAAAGCGCGGGCACGGCCGGCCACGAGCTCGGCGCGATGGCCGCGAACGCCTTCTGGATAGCGCTGGGCTTCGCCCTGGCGCTGCTCCTTCCCGCGCGGCTGTTCGAGGCGGTCCCCGCGGAGTCCGCGGCCGGCTGGATCCTGCGCTTTCTCCTCCTGGCCATCGGCTTCGACCTGGGCGCCGAGCTCCCCAAGCTCCGGCTGCGCGACCTTCCGCCCGCGCTCCTGTTGACGCCCTTCTTCAACATCGCCCTCTCGCTGGTTTGCGGCGCCCTCTACAGCCGGGTGCAGGGCGTGCCGCTCCGCCAGGGCCTCCTCCTCTACGCCGGCCTGGGCTGGTACTCGCTTTCCTCGGTGCTCATCGCGCAGCAGGGCCTGGGGCTTTTGTCGCTGCTGGCGTTCGTCCACAACGTCACGCGGGAGCTCTTGGCCATCCTCACCGCCCCGCTGGCCGCGCGCATCTCGCCCTATCTCCCCATCTACCTGGGCGGCGCCACGGCCATGGACGTCACCTTGCCCTTCGTGCAGCGCTACTCCGGCCGGGGGTACACGCTCGTCTCGTTCTATTCCGGCGTGGTCTGCAGCTTCGCGGTGATGCCTCTGGTCCGGGCGCTGCTCCCGGGCTGACCTGCCGAAGGCGGCCCGCGAACTTATGCCTTGCGCGCCTGGAGCAGCATGACTCGGGGCAGCCTTCGCGGCAGGCTCACGGCCACGTCGGCGAAGTGGGCGCGGCGCAGCGACCCGGCGAGCTCGCGCATCGAGAGGAAGCGCTCGTCGGTCGAGAGGCGACGGCCCGCCGCGAGAATAAGGCTCGCGAGCAGCCCGTCCCCGCACAGGTCGGCGATGAGCACGCGCGCGCCCGGCTTGAGCACGCGGTGCATCTCTCGCAGGGCGGCGCCGGGGTTCGGAAAGTGGTGGAAGGCCATGCACGACACGACCAGGTCGAACTCGCCGTCGCCGAACGGGAGCGCGTCGGCGCTGGCGCGGCAGAGCTCGAAGGAGGCGCCGCCGCCCCGAGCCACCTCCAGCATTCCCTCGCTCACGTCCACGCCCGCCAGCCGGGAGGCGCCCGCCGCCGAGAGCCGGCGCAACAGACCGCCGGTGCCGCAGCCGACGTCCAGCGCCGACAGGCCCTGGACCTTCCCCGCGGCGCGCGCGACCTGGGCGTGCGTCGGAGCGAAGAGAAAGCGCCACGAGAGCCCGCGCTCGTAGCGCTCGGACGCTCGGTCGAACCGCTGCTGCGAGCTCACCGGGTCGGACATCGCGTCACTCCCCTCGCGCCAGCCTCAGCGGCGCCAGCTCCGAGCCATTTCGCAGCGCGAGGTAGAGCCCCACCAGCACGAGCTGGCCGAGCGCGATGGAGGCGACCATGCCGACGCAGAACACGACGACGCCCGCCATCATGATGAGGAAGGCGACGATGGTGACCCCCAGGATGGCCAGCCGATGGCCCCGGGCGATGACGAAGCAGTTCCGGATGGCCTCGACGGGCCCGACCTCGTCGTTGGCCGCGAGCTCCATCTGCATGAAGTAGAACGGGATGGACCAGTAGCCCAGCGGCACGAGGGCCACGAGGACCGCCGCGACGATGGCGATGACGAGCCGGGTCGTGTCCGCGAACCCGATGGTGACCTGAATGAGGGCCGCGACCGCGCCGCCGTAGGCGAGCAGGGGCAGGGCGATCGCCAGGAGCGAGACCAGCAGCTGCAGGACGAGCTTGCCCACTTTGCGCATCTGGCTGAAGACCCGCCCGACCGACGCCCGCCGGCCGTGCAGCGACTCGATCGACACGCGCGCGAACCCCAGCTGTAGGACGCCTTGCGCCAAGAGCTGGAGGGCGACCGTCAGAAAGATTCCGACCCCGACGACGACCGCGGACTGGGCGCCGCCGGAATCCTTGAGGGCAAACATCGCCAGCATCTGCCCCATCTGCCCGGCGAAGCTGATGGCCATGCCCACCCCGTACACGATGAGCGCGCTCAGGCTCAGCATCAGCCCGTCGGCCTTGAAGCGTTCCCAGGCGACGTCGAGCAGCTCGCCGAACGACCACCGGTCGCGGGTCAAAGGGAACGCCGCGGCGCCGACCCGGTCCCGGCACGCGGCGCACAGACCGGCGCCGCCCTGCGCGCAGGCGCCGCACATGAAGGCGCCGCAGCGCGTGCAGAGCCCCACCGCCGCCGCGCCATGGACCGGACACACCGCGCCGCCGGGCGCCATCGCCGTCGCGGTGGGTAGCGCGAGGCTCATCCCGCAGAACGGGCAGAAGCGCGCTGTCGCGTCGTCGATCCCGCTCGCACATCGAGGGCAGTTCATCGCCTCTCCTCGCAGAAGGCGCCGGCTTCAGGCACCGAAAGAGGTTAGAGCCGCTCCCGCGCCCCGAGGTCAAGACGCGCCCGCGGCTCGCACTCAACCCCTCGGCGCGCGCCCCATAGGACCTCTGACGGCGCCCTCCGCTACTTGAGCCGGTCCGCAGGGATGAAGGGCAGCCGGGCCGGGTCGACCACCGACTTGGGGATGGGCGGGGGCACGTAGGTGCGGCCGAGCGCCGCGGCGAGGATCTCGAGGTCGATGTCGGGGTCGTCCTTTCCCTGATCGTCGAGGAACCCCTCGCTGGGCTCGATGTGCACCGATTCTCCGTAGCCGTTCCAGTTCTCGATGTCGATGATGTCGGGCTTCGCCGCCAGCGCGGCATTGATGACGCGGCGCCAGCGCACCGTCTTCTCCATCGTCGGGTAGGTCTCGCTGCGCTCGAGGATGGGGCGGCTGACGCGCTTGAGCTTGTTGCTCTTGTCATGGCCCGGCGAGACGGTAATCACCGCCTGATAGCCGTACTGGTGCGCGTCCTTCACGTACGCCTGGTAGGCGAGGGCGGTCGTCGTCAGGTCGGGCGCGCCGTGCCACTGATATTTATACGCGTTCGCGCAGCCCGCGTCCTCGCAGACGAGCGTCTGGGGGAACATGGGTGCGGCGACCGCGGTCCAGTCGAACAGCGCGGTCACGCCGGGGAGGTTCCGGAAGGCGGCCATGGCGTCGCGCGCGAGCAGCGTCGCGAGGAGGACGCAGTATCCGCTCGCCGGGCGCTGCGGATCCCACTTGCAATGCCCGTGGTCGATGAGGTCCCCCGGGCTCGTGCAGGCCCCGGCATCGGCGCCCGCGTCGGCGCTGAAATAGCTCTGCCAATTCTTACAAATAGGCTGGTCCGGCGCGATGAGGTATTCCTGCATATTGTAAGGCGCGAAGTCGTTGCGGGGGTCGCCGTAGCTCGTCATCGCGGTCGCCAGCGTGTACAGGGACCCGGCGTCGTGTCCCCAGGCCTTGTTCATGTCGGCCGTAAGCTTGACGAGCGAGCCGGGGCTGGCGTGCGTCGCGGGGACCCCGTAGAGCGGGCGGTCGCCGATCTTCATGTACGCAGGGTGGTCGAGCCAGCCGGCGTCGGTCGCGAGGCCGACGTTCAAGACCGCGTCATCATAGGAATACGGGTCCGCGCCGCAGCTCGCGCCCGCGGAGGCGTCGGAATCGACGGCGACCTCGAGGCACGAGTCGTCGATGAAGATCTTGAAGTCCTCCTGTTGCGCGACGTCGAGGAGCGTCCGAAGGCTCTTCCATTCCCACCGGTCGGCCTCGAGCGCCGTGTCGCCTTTCTGGGCTCGGGTGTGAAAGTAGGCGTACACCTTGAATCCGTCGATGCCCGCGGCCTTCGCCTGGAGCACGTGGTAGCGGAGCACCTCGGGGTTGGTCTGATCGTAAGGTCCGATGAAAGGGTAATAGCCGCGGTGGCCGACGACGATGTCGCGCCTCCACGGCTCCACCGACGGCAGCGGGGCGACGCCCCCGTCCTTCTCGAAGTCGCTCGCGAGGACCCAGGACGGGTCGAAGGTCCGGTAGTCGTCGCCCGGGTCGCTGACCGGAAAAGTGACGTTCCCCCAGCCTCCGAAGACGGGGTCGAGCTTCATGGGCTCAATCGCCGCGCCGCCGTTCACCGTGAGGGCGCGGCTCGGGTCCGAAGAGCGCACCCGGAACTCGAGCCGCTCTCCGGCGTTGGCCTTGGGCACGTAATCCGGGACGTGGAGCACAAAGGTCTGCGCGACCCCCGGCGCCCTGAAGTCCTGCGGGTAGAGGTCGTGCTGCGCGAGGAAGCGGAAAGCGCTCCCGGCGTCGCCGCCAACGTCGGACGGCGTGGTCCCGGCTACGTCGACGGAGCCCAGCGGCCGAGCGCTGAAGGAGTTGTCGTCGACGCTCAAGCTGAATTCGACGCGGAAGACGGTCCGGTCGGTTCGGCTCGGCGACAACCCAACGTTCGAAAGGAGCTCGCCCTCGGTGATGTAGGGGCCGTACAGGAGCGCTCCGGTCCCGCCGTCCAAGATCTTGTGGATCTGGGTGGGCGAATAGGTTCTGGGGCCGCCGTCGACGCCGGCGTCGATCAGGGACGCGAGGTCTCCCCGGTACATGATGAAGTAGTTGGCGACGATGAGCGGGCCCTGAGTCTTTGCGTCGGCGGTGGCTTCGGCGTCCGGCGCGTCGCTCGCGTCGTGCCCGTCCGGCGCCTCGTGCGCGTCGGGCGCGTCCGGCGCATCGCTCTCCCACTGGCCCGCATCGGCTCCAGCATCGTTTGCCCCTGGGCTGCTCGTTTCTGTGGGGCACGCCGAAGCCGCCCAGAGTGCGGCGAGGAGCGACAGGAGCCATGGTGCGGCCGTCAAGCCGGCCGCCTGCGCGGGTGCTACGCTCATGCGCTCGCCGTCCTTTTCTCCGAACGAGGCCTTCGCGGGGCAAAATGAACAGAGGCGGAAAAATCGTAATCGGCGCGATGGCCGGGAGTCCAGGCACAGCGCGCGAAGCGCCGTCGTCCGAAACAGCTCACGCAGTCCTGATGATCAGCGCGATCTCTGGAGCCTGCCGCAGGTTCTTCCGCTGGACGTGGGAGAATACCGCCCCCTTCATCCCCTGGGCGATTTCGCTGGAGTATCAGCTCTCGTTGGCCCTACGGCTCGGCTTCCTTCGAAAAGAGCAGCACGCCCCGATCGCCGACCTCGCTGCTCAGACCTCCAAGACGCTCACTGGCCTCATACGGCCGCTGCGGAAGGCATGATCTGGGGTCTGGAGCCTAAGGCAACCCTCGTTGGTTCCGGCTCGGCCGGGTTAGGAGTACAGCCGGGGGTGCCGACCCGTGACTTTTGTTGTCGCCGCCCGTTCACTTTCTGGCCCGGCAAGCCCCCGACACAAGGTCAAGCCGCTCCCGCGCCCCGAGCTCAAGCTGCGCCCGCGGAGCTCTCCCTCAACCCCTCGGCGAACCGCTGGCCAGGGCCGCCAACGTCCGGTGCAGGTCGCCGACGAGCTCGTCGCTCAGGGCGAGGAGCTCTGGCTCGCGCTCGCGCGCCCTGTCCCACTCGCCCGCACTGCACAGGGCGCTCAGCTCCTCGCACAGGACGTCGATGCGCGCGTGAACCGATTCGATGGCCCCGAACTCCGCCAGGTGCCCGTAAGCCGCCTTGCCCCGGACCTGGTACCAGTCGCCAAAGCGGCACTGCGCCGCCTTGAGTTCCCGGAGCCGCGCGCCCGACGGCGTCTCACCGCGGAGGCAGCCGACCAGGTCCTCCATCCACCGGCGGTGGTCGACCTCGGCATCGAGGAGCGAGAGGTCGCCGCGCAGCGAGACCCGCGCCGCCGCGGCCCAGGCCGGATGCGGCCGATACTGCGCCACCCAACCCGCCACCTCCTCCGCCGGCATGGGGCGCGCGATGCCGAAGCCCTGCGCCAGGTCGCACCCCAGGTGAAGCAACATGACACCGTGGTCCACCGACTCCACGCCCTCGGCGATCACCTCGCGCTGGAAGGCTTCGGTGAGCCCGACGATCCCGTCGACGATGGCCAGGTCCTCGCGGTCGCGCAGCATGTTGCGCACGAACGACTGGTCGATCTTGAGCAGGTTTGCCGGTAACCGCTTGAAGTAGGTGAGCGACGAGTAGCCGGTGCCGAAGTCGTCCAGGGCAAACGAAACCCCGAGCGCACGGCACTCCTCCATGATGGCCGATACGCCCTGAATGTCTCCCAAGGCCGCGGTCTCCAAGACCTCAATCTCGAAGCGGTGGCTGGGCACTCCAGGGTGGCGCGCGAGGAGCGCCTTCAGGCGCTTCACGAAGTCCGCGCGCTGCATGTGGTGCCCCGAGACGTTGACGCTCACCGACAGGTCCAGCCCCGCGGCCCTCCAGCGCTCGGATTGCTCCAGCGCCTGGTCGATGACGTGCTCGCCGAGCTTGACCGCGTGGTCGGCGTCCTCGAGCGCCGGCAAGAACTCCGCCGGGAGGAGGAGCCCGCGGCTTGGGTGGCGCCAGCGAACCAGTGCCTCGACGCCGACCACCGCGCCCCGGCGCATGTCGACCTTGGGCTGGTAGTACAGGCACAGCTCCCCGGCGCCGATGGCCTCCTCCACCCGCACCCGGGTCTCGCGCCGGGTCCGGGCCTTCAGGTCGTGCACCGGGTCGAAGATGTGAAACCGGTTCCGCCCCTCCTGCTTAGCCTGGTACATGGCCTGGTCCGCCTGGCGAAGCAGCGTGTCGGCGTCGACGCCCTCCTGCGGAAAGAGGCTGACGCCCGCGCTCGAGGTGACCGAGACCAGGTGGTCGTCGAGGCGGTAGGGCTGGCCCACGGCGTTCAAGATGCGCCCGAGCGTGCGCTCGAACTCCACGGGGTCGGTCAGGCCCTGGAGGAGGAGGACGAACTCGTCGCCGCCCAGGCGCGCCGCGGTGTCGCCGGCGCGCACTGCCGCCTTGAGGCGCGCGCCGGTCTCGATGAGCAGGCGGTCGCCCGCCTCGTGGCCGTAGGTGTCGTTGATGGGCTTGAAGCCGTCCAGGTCCAGGTAGCAGACCGCCAGCGTCTCCTTGCTGCGCTGCGCCTGGGCCATCGCGACCTGCAGCCGGTCGGAGAGGAGCACGCGGTTGGGAAGCCGGGTCAGCGCGTCGAAGTTCGCGAGCTGCTCGAGCTGGCTCTGCTGCTCTTTGAGGGTGGAGATGTCGGAGAAGATGCCGATGTACTGGGCCGGCCGCTCGCCCGAGGCGCCCACGGCGGTGATGGTGAGCAGCTCCGGGTAGACCTCGCCGCTCCTGCGGCGATTGAAGATCTCCCCGTGCCACGAGCCCTTGCCGAGAATGGAGCGCCACATGGCCACGAAGAACTCGGGCGGGTGGTGGCCGGAGTTCAAGAGGCTGGGCCGCTTCCCGATGGCCTCCTCGCGCGAGAAGCCGGTGATCTTGCAGAACGCCGGGTTCACCTCGAGGATGCGCGACTCCAGGTCGGTGATGATGATGCCCTCGAGGGCGTTCTCGAAGACCGAGGCCAGCAGCTGGAGGCGCCGCTCCGCCGCGCGCCGCTCGGTGATGTCGGTGGAGATGGTGCCCACGCCCTGCGGCGAGCCGCTCTCGTCCGGCATCGGGAACTGCACCGAGAGAAAGGTGCGCGAGCCGCCCGGGCCCGAGAGCTCCTCCTCGAAGCTGCGCGGCGCGACGAGCTCCGCCAGGGCCGGGGTCCGGCGCGGCCAGCTCGGCTTCACCTCTTCCAACGTGCGCCCCAAGAGGCCGCCCTGCGCCGCGCCCAGGAGCTTCTCGTAGTTGCGGTTGGCCAAGAGGAAGCGCCCGGCGGAGTCGCGCAGGTGGATCATCGCCGGGCTGTGGTCCAGGAACTGCTGCAGCAGGCGGCGCCCCTCGCCGGCCTCGCGCAAGAGCTTGCGCTCGTCCGCCTGGTCTCGGAAGACGAGCACCGCGCCGCGGACCTCGCCGGTGGCGCCCTCGCGGATGGGCGAGGCGCTGTCGGCGATGGGGTGCAGGGCCCCGGAGCGGTCGACCAGCACCGTGCGGCTCGCGAGCCCCACCACGCTCCCCAGGCGCAGGGCCTTCTTGACCGGGCACTCCGCCAGCCCGCGCGTTTCCTCGTCGACGGTCCGGAAGACCTCCTCGAGCGGCATTCCCACCGCCTCGGCGGCGCTCCACCCGGTGAGCCCCTCGGCCACGGGGTTCATGAACTGCACCCGGCCCTGGCGGTCGGTGGCGATCACCGCGTCGCCGATGGAGGAGAGCGTGACCCTCAGGTGCTCCTTCTCGCGGGACAACGAGTCGCGCGCCTCGCGCACCGCGGCCGCCATGCGATTGAAAGCGGCGAGGGTGCCGCTGAACTCGGGGCCGCCCTGGGGCTCGAGGCGAACCTCGAGGTCGCCGCCCGCGACCGCCGCGGCCCCCGCATCGAGCGCGCGGATGGGCGAGAGGCCGCTGCGCACGACGACGCCAATGCCGAGGAGCGCCAGCGCCGTCGCCGCCGACAGGATGGCCAGGTGGTCGCGCAGGCGGCGCCAGGTGCGGTTCGCGTCCGGCTGGGCGGTCAGCATGATCTCCAGGGTCCCGTAGGTGCGCCCGCCCACCTCCAGCGCGACCGAACCGCTCAGATCGGCCAGGCCGAAAAGCCGCGAGAACCACGCCGGCGCCTCCGGCGGCGTGGGCCAGTCGACGCTCCCCACCTGCGCCCCGCTCGAGTCGCGATAGCGGATCCGCTCGACCTTGGGCCTGCGAATGTGGTGGTCGAGCGTCTGCTGCAGCGTGGCGAAGTCGCCGATTACCACCGTCTCTCGCAGCGACGCCGGCACGGTGGCGAGCTCTCCCGCGAGCTCGACCTTCAAGTCCTCGCGGGCGTCGTACGCCTCCTGGCCCGCGGACAGGACCAGCATCACCGCGCCCGCGACGACGAGCGCGAGGCTCGTCGTGACGAGGAGCCGCAGCAGGACGGGCCAGCGGCTCCATGGGAGAGCCAGGAAGGTCGGCATGCGCTACTCGAAGTCCTTCACGGCGGCCGAGCGGTAGAAGTCCACTTGGTCGCGGTAGTCCTCCGCCCGCGCCGGCTCGAAGCCCTTCGGCGAGCCCTGGCCCACCGCCTCGGCGCTGGCCGCGAGGATATGCGCGCCCTCCTCGTCGCGGTCCATGTCCAGCATCGCCTTCTTCACGGCGCGGACGACCGCCTCCGGCACGCGCGGGTGAGCGGCGACCGGGATGGCGGGGAAGGGACGCGACTCCCAGAGCACGCGGACGGCGAAGCCCTCGCGCGCGGCGAAGTCCCGCATGACCTGGTCGTTCACGCCGGCGGCGACGACCTTGCCGGCCTTGAGCTGGCCCATGATGCCCTCCTGGTTGCCGCCGAAGGCGGGCGAGATGGCGACCTTCTCGCGCCGAAGCTGCTCCATGGGCAGCGCGTAGCCCGCGAAGGCCGCCCGAGAGGGAAAGCCGACCTCCTTCCCGGCGAGGTCGCTCAGGCGCTCCACGGGCGAGTCGGCCCGGCAGACGATCTGCCCATGGATGGGCTCGCCGCGCGGGCGGAGCAGGACGCGGTAGCCAGCCTTCGCCACCGCCGGCTCGAAGAGGTGGTTGGAAAAGATGAAATCGGGCTCTCCGCGCGCGGCCGACCGGTGGGACTCCTCGCCGGTCCGCATGGCCTTGAGCTCGAGCGCCACGCCGGCTTTCCTGGAGACGTATCGCAGCACCGGGTTCCAGTACTCGGCCGTGCGCGCGGCGCTGCGCTGCGGGACCACGGCGAACGTGTAGCGCTCCTCCGCCGGCGCCAAGCCCGGGCAAAGCAGCGCTGCGCTGGCGGCGGCGATCGCGAGTCGATGGAGAATGCCCATGCGCTTTCGTCAATCAAAGAACACCCTGCGAGTGTAGCGCGTCGCGAGGAGCGAGGGGACGCACCCCGAGCCGATGGCCGCCTCATCGAGGGCGGGCTTCGCGCATCGGCCCTTCGAGGGGAATGGGCGACCTCGAAGGGCGGGCGGCGGCTTTCTGGGGCGTGCTAGGCTGCCGCGAGTTTCGCCCCGCCGCAGGCTTGAGCTGCCCATGCCCCTCGTCTACGTCGTCGCCGGCACGCGCCCGAACTTCATGAAGGTGGCGCCCCTCTTGCGGGCGCTCGCGGCCCGGAGCGTCCCCGCACGCCTGGTGCACACCGGCCAGCACTTCGACCCGAGCATGAGCGACGTGTTCTTCCGCGACCTGGGAATGCCGGCGCCGCACGCCGATCTCCACGCCGGGGGCGGGACCCACGCGCAGCAGACGGCCGCGGTGCTCGTCGGAGTGGAGAAGGACCTCCTCGCGCACCGGCCGGACGTGGTCGCGGTGGTGGGCGACGTGACCAGCACCCTGGCGGCGGCGCTGGCCGCGGCGAAGCTCGGCATCGGCGTCGCGCACGTCGAGGCGGGTCTGCGGTCGCGGGACTGGACCATGCCCGAGGAGATCAACCGCGTCCTCACCGACCAGCTCTCCGACCTCTTGCTCGTCCCGTCGATGGACGCGGTGCCGAACCTTTTGCACGAGGGCATCGCCCGCGAGCGCATCGCGTTCGTCGGCAACGTGATGATCGACTCGCTGAAGTACGCGCTTCGCCAGCCGACGAAGATCCTCGGCGAGCACGGCCTCTCGCCTCGGCGGTACGCGGTCGCGACGCTGCACCGGCCCGCGAACGTCGACGACCGCGAGGCGCTGGCGGCGACCTTGAACGCGCTCGAGGCCATTGGGGCGCGGCTGCCGGTCGTCTTCCCGGTGCACCCGCGCACCACTGCGCGCGCCGAGGCGCTGGGGCTCTCGCAGCGGATGCGCGCCATCCCCGGCCTGAGGACCATCCCCCCGGTCGGCTACAACGACTTCGTCACGCTCATGGCCAGCGCCGCGCTGGTGGCCACTGACTCCGGGGGCATCCAGGAGGAGACCACGGCCCTGGGCATCCCCTGCCTCACCCTTCGCGAAGGGACCGAGCGGCCCATCACCGTCGACGAGGGGACGAACACCATCGTCGGGCTCGACCCTGAGCGCATCGCGGCGGAGGTCGACGCCGTCCTCGCCGGGCGCGGGAAGGCGGGGCGGGTCCCCGAGGGCTGGGACGGCCGGGCAGGCGAGCGCATCGCCGACGCCCTCCAGACCTTCCTGGACGGGACGCCCCCGCCGAAGAGGGCGGGGCCGCGGGCCTGAGATTCCATCGCCACCGACGACGACCTCCTCCGCCTGCAGCAGATTCTCATTCAGCGAAAGCTGGGCTTTCCGCTCGAGGAGATTCGCAGGTTCGCTCGCCCTCCTCGAAGCATCGACCGCTGGTTCTATCCGTGCGACCACGCGATGCACGCCGGTTGAACGAAGCCGCCTGCGGCGGCAGCTGGGGAGGTGAATCGGGTCTGGGACGTCGACGTCGACGCTTGACGTGGACGTGAACGTGAACGTGAACGTGGACGTCGACGTGGACGGCGACGGCGACGGCGACGCGGCCGTGGGCGGTCGTATCGGAAATCAGCGACAGAGCTTGGTCAGCATGGCGACGATGCGCTCAAGCAGCTCGCAGCCTCGCCGATATGCGGCAGCGTCGATGACCTTGAGCACGAGCAGGGCACCCAGGGCGGCGGCGCACTCCATCGCCGAACCGCGGGCGATGGCGTAGGTACGAGCTGCGTCTGCTTGTCCTGTCCGTCCAGCTGCTTCGGCGATGTTCAAGGGGATCGAACTGGCTGCTCGCCGAAGCTGGTCCAAGAGTGCGGAGTTCTCGAGGTGCATCGGATCAAAGCTGCGAAGCCAAGGCAAGAAGCTCGATGGCTCGCTGGCTGACATCCATCTTCTGCAAGCTGAGCATTCTGATCGCATAGCGAGCACCGCCGACACGACCGCCCACGGCCACGTCGCCGTCGCCGTCGCCGTCGCCGACCACGCCCACGTCGAGCGCCCACGTCAACGTGCGTGCCCAAAGAGGCGGTATGCTCGGCGGCGCTGGCATGCGGAGGAATCGACGCTCTCTGACCCCTCGCTCTCCAGCAGCGGGGGAGCCTGAGGACACTCTGCCGATGGGTTCCCTGTCCCTCGTGAATCCCGAGCCGAGATCCGCTCTCGCACCTCCTGAGGCAAGAAACGATGGGAGTCGTGGAACCGGCCCTGTGGCCTTCGAGATCGCCGCAGCGGTTCTTGTGTGCCCTCAGGCCAAAGCAGTTGGCCGAGAAACCCTTCTAGAAGAGCTCGGGCCGGCTCGGCGCCCCATCCACCCCTGAGAACGGCTTCGTTCAACTCGACGTTCGCGCGGCGCGCTACGATGCGAGCGCCGTGCTCGCGTCCACCGCGCCGCGCAAACGCCTACTGGTTTGGCCGACCTGTATGAGGCCGACCCGCGATTCGCGGCGAACATCGACCGGCACGGCGCGGGGCTCACGGCCAATCTCGCGGCGGCGATTCGCGGCAACGCCCAGAGGAATCGCCGAGGGTCGACCTGATTCCGACCGAGGGCTCCCTGCCGCCCTTCTGAGCCGGATCGCCCGCGCGAACGCCTGGAGAAATTGGCGCCAGGAACCTCAGTTGCGTCGGCTTTCTCGCGCTGTTTACGTTTCTAGGAGGCAAGCTCGACCTCGCGGGCTTCGACGAGGCGAAGGGGAAGCCGTGCTCAACGTGATCGCGCTGTCCGTCCCCTTCTTCTTCGCCCTCATCGCCGGAGAGCTCCTCTGGGCGCGCCGGCGCGGCGTCCGGGTCTATCGCCTGGCCGACTCAGTCGGCGACCTCGGCTGCGGCATTGGGCAGCAGCTGGTGCTGGTCCTGGTCGGCGCCTGGCTGCTCTCGCTCTACTCGCGCCTCTACGAGCATCGCCTGCTCACCCTCGCGAGCCCGTTTGCCCAGTGGGCGGTGGCGCTGGTCGGCGTCGACTTCGCCTATTACGGGTGGCACCGCCTCTCCCATCGCGTGAACCTCCTCTGGGCCGTCCACGTCGTCCATCACCAGAGCGAGGACTACAACCTCGCCGTCGCCCTCCGCCAGGCGATCCTCTCCTCCTTCACCACGCTCCCGTTCAATGTGCCGCTGGCGCTGATCGGCGTGCCGCCGCTCGTCTACCTGGCCGCGAACGGCATCGATACCGTCTACCAGTTCTGGATTCACACCGAGCTCGTCGGAAAGCTCGGACCCTTGGAGCGCTTCCTGAACACGCCGTCGCATCACCGCGTGCACCACGGGGTGAACCGGCGCTACCTCGACAAGAACTACGGCGGCATTCTCATCTCGTGGGACCGGCTCTTCGGCACCTTCGTGGAAGAGGGCGAGAAGCCGGTCTACGGCACCACCAAGCCCTTCCGAAGCTTCAACCCGGTCTTCGCGCAGGTCGCCACTTTCGCCGAGCTCTACGATCGCGCCCGGCTGCTCCCGCGACTCGCAGACAAGCTGAAGCTGCTCGCGATGCCGCCCGAGTGGAGCCCCGGCGCCGCCGCCCCCGCGGCCGACCTCCTTGACCGGGCCAAGCACGAGTCGCCGGCGACTCCTGGGCGACGCCTCTACGCCCTGGCGCAGCTCGCGCCGATCGCCGCGGCGACCTTCCTGCTCATGCTGAAGGGACCCGAGCTGCCGCTCTCGTTCAGCGCCGCAGCGGTGGCCTTGCTCTTCTCGAGCCTGCTCGCGCTGGGCGCGCTCCTCGACGACCGCCGGTGGGGTTGGCCCCTGGAGCTGACGCGACTGGGGGTGACTGCCGCGGCCGGCGCCGCGTGGGCGGCTGGCATCTTCCCGCGCTGAGGAGCGCGGGGCGGCGGATGGGCGCGAATGCTCTGCGCTACGCCGCTCCGCCCTGCACCACGCGCAGCGCGGGCGCTGTCGCGGCTGCCTCCACCTCGATGGGCTTGCCCGCGGCGGTGGGCTGATAGGTGGCGACGACCGCCTGAAGCGCCGTGACGAGCGAGGGCCGGTCGGCCGAGATCGCCGCCCGGCGGAGCGCGTCGAGGCGCCGCGCCAGGTCCTCGGGCGGGGGCGGGCTCTTGGCCACCTGGATCTTGTTGCGCACCTGGCGCGTGGTCTCTTCTTCCTCGGTCATCAGCTCCTCGGCGAGCTTCTCGCCGGGGCGCAGGCCGGTGAATTGGATTTGGATGTCCTTGCCGGGCACGTGGCCCGCCATGGTGATGAGGTTCGACGCGAGGTCCGCGATGCGGATGGGCTGCCCCATGTCCAGGATGCAGAGCTCCCCGTAGCCGCTCAGCCCGGCGATGAGCACCAGCCCCACCGCCTCGGGGATGGTCATGAAGAACCGCGTGCAGTCGGGGTGCGTGACCGTCACCGGCCCGCCCCGCTCGATCTGCTCCTTGAACAGCGGCACCACGCTCCCCGCCGAGCCCAGCACGTTTCCGAAGCGCACTGCCGTGAAGTGCGTCTGGGAGACCCGCGCGAGGTCGCGGACCACCAGCTCCGCCACCCGCTTGGTCGCGCCCATGACCGAGGTGGGCCGCACCGCCTTGTCGGTGGAGATGAGCACGAACCGCTCGGCGCCGCAGGCGTCGGCCATGCGGGCGACGTTCTGGGTGCCGAAGACGTTGTTCTTCACCGCCTCCTCGGGCGCGTCCTCCATGAGCGGCACGTGCTTGTGCGCGGCGGCGTGGAACACGAAGTGCGGGCGGTAGGTCTCGCCGAGCTTGAGCACCTTGTCCGCGTCGCGGATGTCGGCGATCTGCGCGTCGAGCTTCATGCCCGGGTGCGAGGTCTGGAGCCTGCGGGCGAGGAAGTAGAGCTCGTTCTCGTTCATGTCCACGAGGACGAGGCGCTCCGGGGCGCAGGCGGCGATCTGCCGGGCGATCTCGCTGCCGATGGAGCCGGCGCCACCGGTGACCATCACCCGCTTGCCGCGGACGTGCGCGGCGATCTCCGAGGGGTCGAAGCTCACCGGGTCACGCGGGAGCAGGTCCTCGGGCGAGAGGTCGTCGAGCATGGCCGCGGTCACCCGCTCGTCCATGGTGGTGGGCGAGGCGGGGATGATCTTGAAGGCGACCTTCTGGCTGGCGCACAGGCTCAGGATCTGCCGGACGCGCTCGCCCGAGAGCCGCGGGATGGCGATGAGCACCTTGGACACGCGGTGCCGCGCCACGAGCTTGGGCAGCTCGGCGACCGTGCCGAACACCGGCTTGCCGCCCAGGCTCGTCCCCACCTTGCGCAGGTCGTCGTCGACGAAGCCGACGACGCGGTAGCTGTGGTTCTCGGAGCGCTCCAGGTCGCGCAGCAAGAGGTCGCCCGCGCCGCCGGCGCCGACGATGAGCGTGCGGTGCGTGTCCTGCTTCAGCGAGAGCGCGTGGTCGACGTACCAGCCGGCGGTGATGCGCGGGCCGAAGCGGTAGCCGGCCATTAGCGCCGTGGTGAAGAAGAACTCGAGGGCGATGACCGAGCGCGGCGGCTGCCCGGCCCAGGGCACGAAGAAGAAGACCGCCGTGAAGCCCACCGTCGCCGTCGCGTTCGCCGCGGCGAGGCGCATTGCCTCGTGAAGCCCCGCCATGCGGAAGGACCAGCGGTGGAGCCGCGCGACGAACCCGACCCCGAAGCGGATGGCCAGCAAGATGGGCAGCGACGCGACCCAAATGCGCTGGTAGTCGGGCGGGATGGTTCGGAACTCGAAGCGCATCCACATGGCGGCCCAGAAGCTCGCCGAGGCGATGAGCGCGTCCAGGAGAAAGATCAGCAGGTGGCGGACCAGCGAGGGAGGATTCCACCGAGCCAGCACAGAGCCCATCCGATAGGCGAGATCGATCACGAGGTGTTTTCCTTAGTTGAATTCTCGGCCAACATCAGAGTGCCTGAGGCGGGCGCAGGGAATTCAGCGTGCCCGGCGCTCAACGGCGGCGCGGATGACGGCGACCACCCGCGCTTGCTCCTCGGCGGTCATACTGCTGGAAGAAGGCAGGCAGAGTCCCCGCTGAAACAGGTCTTCCGCGACCTCTCCGCCGTATCTCTCGACCTGCCCGTACAGGGCCTGTAGGTGCATCGGCTTCCACACCGGCCTGGATTCGATATCGGCTCGCGCCAGGGCGTCGATGAGGGCGTCCCGGCCCAGGCCCAAGCGCTTCTCGTCGATGAGGAAGACGCTCAGCCAATTCGTATGCAAGCCATACGCCGCCTGCGGCATGAGGTTGAATCCGGGCAGGTCGGCGAAGGCGTCGCGGTAGGCGAAGGCGACTTCCCGGCGGCGGCGCACGCGGTCATCTAGGACCTGGAGCTGGCCGCGGCCGATGCCGGCGAGGACGTTGGAGAGGCGGTAGTTGTAGCCCATCTCCGAGTGCTCATACGCGACGCCCCGGTCTCGCGCCTGCGTGGACCAGAAGCGCACCTTGTCGACGAGGGCCTTCTTCTTGGCGACGAGCATCCCGCCGCCGGTGGTGGTGATGATCTTGTTGCCGTTGAACGAGAAGACGTTGACCTCGCCCAGCGAGCCCGCCGGCCGGCCTTTGTAGGTCGCGCCCAGCGCCTCGGCGGCGTCCTCCAGCACCGGCACGCCGTAGCGGCCGCAGGCCTCGAGGATGGGGTCCATGTCGGCGCACTGCCCGTAGAGATGGACCGGCACCACCGCCTTGGGAAGCCGGCCCGCCTCGGCCTTGCGCGCCAGCGCGCGCGCGAGGAGCGCCGGGTCCATGTTCCAGGTCGAGCGCTCGCTGTCGATGAGCACCGGCGTTGCGCCCAAGTAGACGATGGGGTTCACCGTCGCCACGAAGGTGAGTGTCGAGACCATCACCTCGTCGCCGGGGCCGACGCCCAGCGCCCTCAGGCCCAAGTGCAGCGCTGCGGTGCCGCTGCCGAGCGCCACCGCGGGCAGGCCAAGGCGCGCCGCGAACTCCTCTTCGAACGCGCTGAGGTTAGGGCCCACCGTCGACAGCCAGTTGCTCTGGAACGCCTCGTGGACGAAGCGCTCCTCCTGGCCGCCCATGTGCGGGACCGAGAGATAGATGTGGGGCATGAGCTCGTCAGGCCTTTTTCAGCGGTTTCGCGGGAACGCCCGCCCAGGTCTCGTTCGGCGGGACATTTTTGGTCAACACGGCACCTGCGCCGATGGTCGCACCCTTGCCGACGCGAACGTATTGGAGAATCTGCGCACCGGTCCCGACGAGGACACCGTCCTCGAGCACCACGCCCCCCGAAATGTTGACGGTTGGATTAAGCACACAGCCCCGGCCGAGCTCGGCCTCGTGGCCCAGCGTGCAGCCCAGGTTCACCATGGCGAACGGGGCGAGCTTCACGTTCACGGTGGCGATGACGCCGGCGCACACGATGACGCCGTGGCCGATGGAGGTGGTGGACGCGTCGTAACGGACGCTCGGGTGGACCAAGGCGGGCCAGTGCTCCGGCCCGAACTCGCGCTCGAGCTCGGCCGAGACCTTGAGCCGCGCCCCCGGCGTGCCGATGCCGATGGCGAGGGCGTCCACTTCGTCGCGGTGGGAGTGGAGCCACTGGTAGTCGCCCAAGATCTCCGAGCGGCTGTCCTGCTCGCCCACGCGCGCGAGGTCGCTGACGACGTAGCCCAGGAAGCGGTACTCGGGCCGAAAGGCGTTCATCTCGCGGATGAGCCAGCACACCTCGCGCGCGAAACCTCCCGCGCCGACCACGACGATTCGCTTCTCGGCCACGGTGCTTTCCTCTTTCTCCGCCCCTCAGCTCGCGCTGCGATGCTGTCGGTTGTCTCGGGCAGCACACCGGGTGCTATTCAATAATGGCCATTAGCCAGTAGCTCGAAAGCCGCCCTGTGAGCAAGGAGGGCCCCCAGGAGTGAAGGCGGGTTGGCGAGCGGTCGGACGCCCCAAAAGCCGGGAGCGGGATCGGGATCGTTTGCGCGGACGGGCACGGGACGGCGGGGCAATCCACGGGAGACGAGTACGGCCCGTGTCCGCGACCCGTGGGCCGTGGGCCGTGGTGCGTGCCCGTGCCCGTTCCCGTTCCCGATGGCCGTGAACGGTCCCGATCCCGGTTGTTGAAGGTAGAGCCCTCGCATCGGGCGAGCCCCTCGCCTCAGCACCGCTACGCCGCCGGCCGCACTCCCTCTCTCTGCTCCTCGCCCATGAACTCCGGCATCGTCGCATGCCCCTCGCGGCTGATCCCCAATCGACGAACGACCTGCGCCGCCGTCTTGGCGAGGATCTTCAGGTCCAGCCAAAAGCTCCAATGGTCGACGTACCAGACGTCGAGCGCAAACTTCTCCTCCCACGAGAGCGCGTTGCGCCCATTCACCTGGGCCCAACCTGTGATGCCGGGGCGCACCTCGTGGCGGCGAGCCTGCTCCAGCGTGTATCGCTCGAGATACCGCATCAGGAGCGGCCGCGGGCCCACCAGCGACACGTCGCCCTTGAGCACGTTCCAGAGCTGCGGCAGCTCGTCCAGGCTGGTCGACCGCAGGAAGCTCCCCAGCGCCGTCAGACGCTCGGCGTCGGGGAGCGGGCGGCCGTCGGGACCGCGCGCGTCCGTCATGGTGCGCAGCTTGAAGAGCCGGAACGGACGCCCGTCCAAGCCCGGGCGCTCCTGGGCGAATACTGCGGGGGCGCCCATCGTGACGCGGACCGCGGCGATGGCCGGCAACAGCAGCGGCGCCGTCGCCACCAGCCCCAGTGCCGCGGCGCCCCTGTCCAGCGCCGCCTTGGCGAGGCCCGGCAGGCCCCGCTGCAGGTGCCCCACGGCGGGCCCTTGCGCCATCACCTCCAGGTAGCGCCGGGCCAGCGCCTCGCGCGTCGCGTTGGCCAGCACCCACTTTCGCCCGCGAGCCCCCAGCGCCGCGCAGAGCGCCTTGTCGTCCGCCAGCCGCCTTATGGCCTCGGCCAGCGCCGCTCCGTTCTCAGGCTCGGCGAAGACCCCCGCCCGCGCCTGCTCGCACACGAGCTGTCGCGCCACGCCGTCGATGGCGAGCAGCGTGGGCTTGGCGCACGCCATGTAATCGAAGACCTTGTTCGGATACACCGTGCGGAAGGTGGGGTTGTTCTGCAGAACGGCCGCGCCGGCATCGCAGGCGTTGACGAAGTCCGGCATCCGATCCTTGGGCTGCGGCCCGGCGAACTGGATGTTGTAGAGCCCGCGCGCCTTGGCCTTCTCCTCGAGCCCCGCCCGCTCCGGGCCGTCGCCGACGCAGGCGATGAGGATGTCCTTGCGGTCCAACAAGCGCGCAGCGGCGTCCAGCAGCTGACCCACGGCATTGGCGCGGCCGTGGGCGCCGGAGTACATGACGACGAACTTGTCGTCCCAGCCCTGCTCGGCGCGCGCCGCGTTGTCGCGGGGGCCCGGGTTGAAGCGCTGAACGTCGGCGCCGTTGGGGACGAAGGCGACCTTCTTCTCCGAAGCGAGCCCGCGCTTCACCAGGTCGTCGCGGAACGCCGGGGTCAGCACGTTGATGGCGTCGGCCGCGGAGCAGGCCCACTTCTCCAGGGCGAAGAGCCCGCGCGCGAGCAGCGAGCCCTTCGGCACCACGCCGGTGGTGATGGCGCTCTCCGGCCACAGGTCGCGGATTTCGAAGATGAGCTTGCCGGGCCGCGCCCGGAGCCTGGCGGCGATGAAGCCCGGCAACGGCGTGATCAGCGGCGGCGAGGTCGCGACCACGACGTCGGCATCTCGCTCGAGGAGAGCCGCCGTTGCAGCCGAAAGGGTAAACCCGAAGAATGCCCAGGCGCGCCCGAGGTAGCTCTTGGCGTAGGTGCCAGGCACGTGGCAGCGCCAGACGTGAACGGGGCCGTCCTCCTCCCGCGTGATCCAGCGGCCCTTGTACCGCGCCGGCTTCTCGCCCGAGGCATAGTCCACCGTCCCGGCGATGACGGTCACCTCGTGCCCCGCCTCGCTCCAGAGCCTGGCGAGCTCGTTGAAACGCGAGCCGCCGGCAGCGCCGGGCATCAGGTAGTACTGATGGATGACGAGGATCTTCATGCCGCCTCCTCGGTCGACTTCGCCGGCGCCGGCACGAGCCGCCCGTTGCGGAGGTCGAACTCCACGCTGAGCGGCCCGGCGCTCACCCGCCAGTGCTCCGCATGCACCGCCACCGCCGGCGCGCCGGCACAGAGCACGCTCACCAACGTCGTCGGGAAGGCCGAGCGCTCCTCCACGGCCATCGATGGCACCGCGACCTTCTCCCCGTAGTAGCGCGAAAGCCAACCCCGGGGCGGCTGCTCGCGGCCGGCGATCACCGTGCAGGGCCGCGCGCGCCCCGCGGCATCGAAGACGGCGACGGTGAAGGGGCCCTTGGGCGTCGCGAGCTCCATCCGCCCCTGCTCGGCGTCGGCCGCGAACGGAAACTCCCCGCCCAGCCAGTGCAGGCGCAGGTCGTGCTCGCCCTCGCCCAGGAAATGATCGGCCACGACCCACAGGCCGCCCGCGGCGAGCAGCACCGAGCGCCGGTGGACGCACCCGCCGGCGTACCGCAGGTACCCTTCGTGCTCGCCCTCGCACAGCGACCAGCCGTCGTGCGCCTCGAAGCGCAGCAGCTGCGCCCGCGGCGGGTAGAGGTTCTTGAAGCGCCGGTAGTGCAGCATCTGGTTCCGGCCGTCCAAGGTGACGGTGTTGTGGCTCCCGGTCTCCATGAAGTGGTCGTGCCAGGTGTCGGCGCCGTTGTACCGGTAGCTGCCGGCGTCCACGAGCACGTTCTGGCCGCGCCAGAAGACGTCCACGTGGAGCATGTCGATCTGCGAGAAGCGGTCTCGCAGCGTGCCGCAGCGGAAGGTGCAGAAGCTCGAGGGGTCGGTCGCGCGCAGGATGTGATAGCCGGTGGCCGTGAACGACACCGAGCGAAAGGACGGCCGGGCGAGCGGCACCTGCAGCGCCTCGGGGCCGAGCAGCCAGGCCGCCGTCTCGTCCCAGGGGCCCGGCTCGTAGAGGCGCTCGCCGCGCGTGAGGATGCTCGCCGCCTGGAGCGTGGGCCGGTACGACGAGAAGTCGCACGTGGAGAGCTGCAGCGGCATGGAGCCGTCGTTGGCGCCGAAGTTCGGCAGCCGGCCGTCCGCAGGGTTCTGGTGCGCGACCAGGAACGCGAGCCCCCGCTCCAGCGCCGCGACCCAGGGCACCGGCACCTGCTCGCCGCGCTGCCGCATGAAGTACGCCCCAGCCAGGTAGAGCTGCATCGCCGTGCGCTGGTAGTTGTGCGACTGCTGGATGTAGGCGCCGTCCTCGTAGAACTGCTCGTCTGCCTGCTGGTCGAGGATGCGGATGGAGTCGCGCTGCCAGCGCGAAGCCTCGGGCGCGTCGGGCAGCGCGGTGGCGGCGACCAGCCCCGCGAGCGCCTCGGCGACGAGGTGGTTGTTGTGGACCGCCTTGGCCGCGTAGGAGCGGTGCTCCTCGACGTGTACCGCCGACTCGCAGAGCTCGCGCGCCAGCACCGGCGCCGCGGCCTGCAGGGCGGGCTCGTCGCCCAAGACGCGCCAGGCGAACAGCCAGGCCATCATCCGCAGGCCGATCTCCTGGCCGGAGTTCCAATGGACGCCGAGGCGGAACGGGTTCTCCTGGGCGAAGCCCACCATCTGAGAGGCGATGGCCCGGGCGAGCTCGGCGCGCAGCTCCGGGAAGAAAGCGGCGGCCCGCGCGAGCTGGTAGGCCTGGGGGAAGCGGCCCACCTCCCAGGTGAACTTCACGTCGCCGACGCGAGGCTCGTCGACCAGCACCTTCGACCAATGGAGCGAGGGGTTCCAACGCCGCCCGCTGACCGGGTTCAGGTGCCAATCGATGGGGTCGCCGAAGTCGGCGTCCCAGCGGCTGAAGCACAGGATGCGGCCGCGCGCCGCCGCGCGCGCCGTGTGCAGCAACCCGTCGAGCGCCGCCGGAGGGATGCACGGGCGCACCGCCTTGGCCACTGCCTGGGGAGCGGGCAGCGGCGACCGCCACAGGGCGCCAAAAGGCGCCGTGACCTTGGCGCGCTCCAGGATCGGCATGAGGCCCGAGCGGACGCGCGCCTCCCAGCCCACGCGGAAGAACGTGGCGTCCAGGCCCAGCTCCCGCACCTCTTGCACCGCGTGAAGCACCTCCCCGGGGGCGGCGGCGATCCGCTGGCGAACGGTGAGGCGCTCACCCGCGCTCGCCGCATCGAACGACGGCACAAAGGCCCGCGCCTCGGCGCCGGGCGCTCCAGCGCCCTCGCGCCGGTCCAGGAAGAGCTGCGCCCACGACTCGACGCACAGCACCTTCCAGGCGGTGTCGAACCAATCGGGGTTCCGGTCGGCGCCAGCGAGGAGCTGCTCCACGGCCCGCGGGCTCCACAGGCCGCGCTCGCGGGCGCGCTTGGAGAGGAGCGTGTCGCGCACGAAGCCCCAGTGCTTCTCGCGCATCCAGGAGAGGGCGGGGGTGTCGAAGCCCACTTTGCGGCGGGTGATCACTTCGCGGGGAATGGAGTCCGCCACCGCCTGACGAAGGATCCACTTGCTGGCGCCGTCGCGGAACTTCAAATCGAAGCCGCACTGGAAGGCGAAGGCCACCAGCCGCGGGTCGGCGAGCGGCACGCGCGACTCCAGGCCGTTGGCCATGCTCATCCGGTCGTCCTGGTGGAACAGCCCGGGCAGATAGGTCTGCAGGTCCCAGTGCATGACCTTGTCGCCCGGGTCGAATGCGGGCGAGCGGCCGACGGTGTCGTAGAAGAGGTCGCGGCAGCTCTGGCGGGAGACGATGCCCTCGCCGGGGATGAGCTCGCGCCAGGTGTCCTCGGAGATCTTGGCGAAGTTCTCGAAGTAGAGCGCGCGCCAGTCGGCGGCCTTGCGCGCGCTCTGGACCAGGCGCCTCAGCGTGCGCCGCTCCAGGAGCTGGCGTCGGAGGTTTCCCCCACCTGCGCGAGCTTCGCCGAAGGCTCCGACAGGTCGACCTCGCGGCCCCGCTGAAACCAGGAGCGCAGGACGTGGGCCGGCCGGGCGAGGGCGTACCGCGCGTAGCCGCCGAAGATCTCGTCGGCCGCTTGCCCGCCCAGGCACACCTTCACCTTCTGGGAAGCGAGCCGGCTCACGTGGTACATGGGCAGCATCGCCGCGCCGATGACCGGCTCGTCCTGGAAGTACATCAGCTTCAGGAAGTCTTCCGGGAACGTCGAGCCGTCCAGCGTGACGAGCTCGAGCTCCAGGCCCAGCGCCCGCGCCGCCGCCTCCTGGAACGGCTGCTCGTCGATGACGCCCTGGTCCTTGAAGTGCACGCCGAAGCAGCGCGGCGAATAGCCGCCCCGCTTGGCGAACGCGGCCACCGCGCTCGAGTCGATGCCGCCGCTGAAGAAGGTGCCGACGGGCACGTCGGCCATGAGCTGGTCCTGCACCACCCGGGCGATCTTTTCCTGGAGCTCGCGGACCCGCTCCTCGGGTCGGCCGGCCGCGCGGTCGAAGTCCTCCACGCGCCAGTACGTGGTGGCCTTGGGCCCGCCGCGGGTGAAGGTGAGGTACTGGCCGGGACGGAGCTGCCGGACGCCGCGAAAAAACGTGCGTTCGAAGAGCGCCGTGTGGAAGTGCAGGTACTGGTTGAGCCCCTCGGCATCGAGCTCGCGCGGCACTTCGGGGCAGGCGAGCAGCGCCTTGATCTCGCTGGCGAAGAGCACCCGGGCGCCGTCGTCGTAGTAGTAGACCTGCTTCACCCCGAGGGGATCGCGCGCCAGGGTGAGCGCGCGGCGGCGGCCGTCCCAGAAGGCGAGGCCGAAGATGGCCGCGGTGGAGGCGAGCGCGCCGGGGCCTTCGTCGCGCAGCAGGTAGAGCAGGGTCTCGGTGTCCGAGTGGCCGCGGAACGCGTGGTGGGCGGCCAGCCGAGAGCGGGACTCGGCGTGGTTGTAGAACTCGCCGTTGTAGACGAGCTGGCATTGCCCAGTCTCGTCGGGCATGGGCTGCGCGCCCGCGGGCGAGAGGTCCACGATGGAGAGCCGCCGGTGGCCCAGGCCGATGGGGCCGTCGACGAAGAAGCCTTCGGCGTCGGGGCCGCGGTGAGCCAGGGTGCGCGTCATGCGCTCGAGCAGCGCTCGGTCGACGGGCCGCGAGGGATCTGCGTAGTTGAAGATGCCGGATATTCCGCACATTCGACTCTAAGATGTGCCTGAGATCCCACGGAGAATTCAAGCCGGGGCCCATCGGCGCAGGCGCGGGCACCGCGGGTGGATGCCGCGAACGACTCGACGCGCGAGCGGGTGGTCGTCCTTCCGCAAGCCTGGCGGGCTCAGGCCGAGGCCGAGGCCGATGGCCAAAGGAAGGGAAATTTGGTGGGCCCTCGCCGTTGACGCCCTGGCCCTCGCGGCCGGCGCGCTCGTGCTCCGGCGCCGCAGGCGCGCTCGGCGGTGAGGCTCCCCGGCCCGCTCGTCGCCTGGGCGATCACGCTGGTCCTCGAGGTGCCCTTGCGTGGCCGCGCTCTACCGCGGTCAGCGGCGGCGCATAGCCCTCGTCGCGGCGCTCGCGAACAGCGCGACCAATCTGCCGATGAACCTGCTGCTCCCCTGGTGGCTGGGCGCCGGGAACGCCTTCATCCTCACTGGAGAGCTTCTGGCCCTGGCGCTCGAGGCGGGCCTCTACTTCGCGGTGGCTCGGCCGAGAGACCTCGCCCGCGCCGTCACCGCCTCGGCGCTCGCCAACGGGCTCAGCTTCGGCGCGGGGCTTCTGCTGTGGGGAGCCGCATTTTGAGCCGCTCCCGAGGACAGCCGACCGCGCGTCCTCTTGAGCGGTGCCATTGCCCGATGCTGACCGATGGCTTTCAGCTGCGCGCGGCGAGGAATTGCTGACTCTTCCTCGCCGCGCCGGCATCGAATCGATACCAAGAAAGGCCTTGAAACCTAGAATACATATCCGAGGGCGACCCCACCCCACGGGTAAAAGTCACAAAAACCGAAGATGGGGGTGAAGGCAGCCCGAAACATGAAGCCTCCATGAAGCGGGCGAAACGGTAGCCGATGATTGCGGTGCCGACCACACTCGCTTCGCCTGACAAGGCGGTCGTTGCCGCGCCGGTGCCTTTGCTCGCCGAGGCGACGAACACGGGGCCGAGCCCGAGCTCGAGGATATGGCTGCCGGCGTGAACTCCGAGATAGCTGAAGGTCAGCGGCACGGCAAAGAGCGAAGTGGATGTCGAGCCGCTGTTCCCGAGGATCGCGGTCACAGGAAGATAACTGATTCCCGCTCGGACCGAGAAATCGCCGATGAATCGTTCGTAGTTCAGTGAGTACAGGAGTGCGCTGCCGAGGAGCTCCGCGAACAGGGCGTTGTTGGAATCGCGAACCTCGGCCGGCTGAGCCGCGGGAGCCGGCTCCGCTGCGGGCGGCGATTGCGTCGGCTCGATTGGCTGAGCATCAGAGGCAGCCGGCACGGCAATGCCAAGGACAGCCACCAGCAAAAGAGCGCGCATTGGTTTTCCCTCCGAATGGTGTTTCGTTGTCGGTAGCTCAACCTCTCGAGGGGGTCAAGCGAGAACGGGGATGAAGCCGCGATCGCGCGCGCGGCAAGTGCCGACGGGCCGGAGCGTCGCGGCAAGGTGACATTCCTGGGCTCGTCAGCCCGATGTCGAAAGCGACGCCGGAGGCTCCCTTTCGATGTCGCTCGAGACGGCATGACAATTCAGTCGGCAAGGATTCATGCCGAAGTCCCATCGCCTCCCGCCACCTCCGGCACGCCCTCGCGCAGGCTTCGCACGGCCATGAGCGACGCCCAGGTTACCCCGTAGAGCTGCTCCCACGGGATGGGCCAGGCGCCGCCCTCGCGCGCGGCCTGCAGGAAGGCCTTGAACTCGGCCCGGTGCCCCTTGTCCTTGCCCCCGCTCGAGCGCGCGCAGCGGCCGCCGCTCCAGACTTCAATGGAGCCCCAGTTCTCGACGACCCCGACCTTGCCCCCGCCGAACACCTCCAGGCGCTCGGGCGCGAATGCGCGGTCGCCCCGGGCCTGGTAGCTGATGTTCGAGAGGCTGCCGTCCTCGTGCCTCAGGGTGATGAAGGCGCTGTCGTCGCTCGTCTCCAGGCCCTGCACGCCGCCTACCGACTCGGCGTACACCTTCACTGGCGGGCTGCCGACGATGGCCGTGCAGGTGTCGATGGCGTGGCACGCCTCGCCCACGATGCGGCCGCCGCCCACGTCCTCATCCTGCGGCCAGGCGTTCTTGGGGATGGGCCCGGGCGCGAAGCGGAAGCTCACGCTCAAAGGTCCCCGGCCCTGGAAGGCCTTGCGCAGGTCAGCGGTGGCCGGCGCGAAGCGGCGGTTGAAGCCCACCGTGAGGATGGGGCAGCGCTCGCCCAGCTCCTCGACGCAGGCGGCGACGGCCGAGAGCTCCTCGGGCCGGATGCAGAGCGGCTTCTCCACGAAGACGTGCTTGCCGGCCTTCAGGGCGGCGATGACGAGCTCGGCGTGCAGGTCGTGCCGCGTGGCCACGAAGACCGCCTGGGTCTTCGCGTCCCGGAAGATCTCCTCGACGTCGGTGGCCGCGAAGGCAAAGCCCATCCCGCGGCCGGTGTGCTCGGCATTCATGCCCTTGGCGGTTGCGAGCCCGCGCCAGGCGATGCCGCGGGCGCTGCCCAGTGCGGGCAGCATCACCAGCCGCGCGAAGTTGCCGGCGCCGATGACGCTGACGCCCAGCTCGCCCCCTTTGCTCGGCGCGGCCCGCAAGGCGAGCTTGCGCTGCGGCTTCTCGGGGGCGCTCGGGTAGTCGATGACGACGCCGAGGAAGGGCTCTTTGCCCTCGGTGATGAGGTCGTAGGCCTTGGCCGCGCCGTCGATGGGGAACCGGTGCGTGGTGAGCTTTTCGACCGGGAGCTTGCCTGCCGCTACCGCGTCGAGCACGGCCTGCATGTTCCGCTGCGCCGTCCAGCGCGCGTGGCCGATGGGGTAGTCGACGCCCTTCTCCTCGTACAGCGGGTCGGAGCGGCCGGGGCCCAGCGACGACGAGACGGTGAACTCCAGCTCCTTGGCGAAGAACGGCGCGCGCGGCAGGTTCAGGCCCACCACGCCCACCAGCACGATGCGGCCCTTGGGGCGCGACACCTCGGCGGCGAATTCGACGGGCTCGTTCGAAGGCGTCGCGGCGGTGATGACGACCGCGTCCACGCCGAACTGGTCGCTGAAGGCCTTGACCTCGGCGATGGGCGAGCCCGCGCCCACCTCGTCCGCGCCGAGCAGGCGCGCGAGCGCGAGCTTCTTCGGGTCGGGGTCGGTGCCGAAGACGCGGCAGCCCTGGGCCTTGAGGAGGCAGACGCAAATCTGCCCGATGAGCCCCAACCCGATGACCAGCACCCGCTCGCCCAGCGAAACCTTGGCGAGCCGCACGCCTTGCAGGCCGATGGACGCGACCGAGGTGTAGGCCGCCTGCTCGAAGGTCACGCCGTCGGGGATCTTGGCGCAGAGGTTCTTCGAGACGCTGACGATGCCGGCGTGCGGCCCGGCGCAGGCGACGCGGTCGAAGGGCTTGAGCTCCTGCACGCCGCGGCCGCACTCCAGGACCACGCCGGCGCTGGAGTAGCCTAGGGGCATGGGCTCGTCGAGCTTGGCCATGACCTGCGTCGCGGTGGAGGCGAGGCCCTCCTGGCGGACCTTGTCGAGGACCCGCCGAACCTGGT
Source organism: uncultured delta proteobacterium (assembly GCA_963772225.1). Lineage (GTDB taxonomy): Bacteria > Myxococcota > Myxococcia > Myxococcales > UBA5297 > CAVYWD01. The sequence goes on from CAVYWD010000002.1 coordinate 2,095,789, forward strand.
CAGGCCGCGCCCGGGCCTTGCCGAGGAGGCTCTTCTTGGCCAGGTCCACCACGTAGCGCTCGGTGCCCGCCGAGACGAGCGACGCGACGGTCCCGACGAGGACTTGCCCCGGAGCGGCGATAGGGTCGGGGATGGTGCGGACGGTGGTCTTGCCGGAGCGGATCTCTTGGACGACCTGGCGCATGCGGGCCTCTCCCTTCGACTCGAGGGGCCCGTTTTAGCACGCGCTCCAATGCGCGGCGCGCCGGGGCCGCGAGGCAGGCTCGCCGAGCGCCACCCCTGCGCGCCTCTGGGCGATCGATTTGAGGCGATCCGCTCGCCAGACCGACGAACGGCGGCTCGGTCGCCGGGAGTGGGCCGCTTGAAGTCCCCTTTGCGCTCCAGTGATCGCGGGCGACTCAGGGCGCACAGGCCTGGTAGGCGGCTGGGCAGGCGGCATACAAGCACGCGTCGATGGTGCTTGCCGTCTCGGTCGAGCACGAGGCGGTGTAGCAGGCCTTGAACGCGTCGATGGCCGTCTGCGCCGCGGCCGGCGCCGCCAGGTAGCACGGCTGGCCGCAGCTGGTGTCGCCGCTTCCGCAGCGGCTGGCGCAGGTGAGGATCTCGTAGCACGTCGTCGGCTTCGCCTCGCAGGCCGCGGCGACGCTCGTCAGCGGCTGGCAGAAGAGGCTCGCCTTGCACGCCGACCCGGTCGAGCAACACGCCTGCCCCTCGGCCCCGCACGATGGCGCACCCGCGTCGAGCGAGCCTCCGTCTCGCGGACCTGCGTCCTGCGACCCCCACGGGTCCGAGTTCTCGGTCCAGAGGCTCGGCCCATCGTAGGCGCACGCGCTCAGGACAAGGCAGAGCGCCCCCGCGAGAGCGGGCCGGCGCCCGCGTCGTGTTTCGCTGCTCATGAGCCGTTCTCCTTGCGCGACAGCCAGACAGCGCCTCAATACCAGCCGAACCCGAGATAGAGGTCGAAGAACCCGGACCCGGTGGGCCGATGAGCCAGGTCGTTGCTGCCCATATCGTGCGCCGCCGAGAAATCGCCGTTGAGCGTCAGGTTGAAGCTCCGCCCGAGCCAGAAGGCGTAGCCGAGCCCGAGCACGCCGCCGAAGCCGAGCAGGGTGTCGCTGGCGCCGCCTTTGGCGATGCCCAGCGTGGACGCGCCGCCGCCCAGCCGGACGAAGAAGCCGCGCGCCGCCGGAAACCAGGTGAGCATGAGAGTGTAGTCGGCCATCAGGGCGCCCGCGGCCAGCCCGTCCTTGCTCTGGGCGCGCACCGCGCGCACGTCGAGCCCGAGCAGGACCTTGGGGCTCAAGGTCACGCCCGCGCCGATCTGCAGAGCGAAGCTGACGGGCACGGCGTTGGAGACCGGCGCCCCTAAGGCGTAGAGCCCGCCGTCCCGCAGAAAGCCCGCCGCACCCCAGCCCACGCCGAAGCCGAAGTAGCCGCTCGACCGCACCGGCCCGGGGTCCGGAGCGCGCGCGGCCGCCCCCGGCTCCTTCGGCGACGCCGACGCCTCCTTGCTCGGGGCCGCGGCGACCGCGGCCGCGACCTTCGGCGGCGGAGGCGGCGGCAGCGCGATGGGCTCCTCAACCTCGAACAGGACCCTGCGCGCGAGCTCTTCGATGGCCTCCGGCTTCTTCATCTCTCCTTCGACGTCCGCGATGCGCCGCCCGTCCGGCGCCCAGCGCGAGAGCTTGGCCAAGGTGCCGTCGCCCTTCTTTTCGAGCGCGACCACCAGACCCTCGTCGGCGCCCGCCCACTTCGCCAGCTCCGCGCCCGTCCCGCCGCTCCCAGGGGGCGAGCTGGCCTGGATGGCCTTGATCAGCTCGAGCAACCCTCGCTCGTTCGCCCCGGGCTTGAGGGACAGGAACACCGGCGCCCCGGAGCCCGCGGGCGCGCGCTCCTGGGACACGTCGTAGCCCGGCGCGCGGAGCGTCACGAAGTGGATGCCCGGCGCGAGCCGCGCGACCGATGCCGGGGCGATGCCGCGGTAGGCGCCGTCGACGAAGACCTCCGCGGCCGCGGGCGACGACCGCACCTCCATGCTCCGCGGGGCGCGCGCAGCCGATGCCTTGGCCTCGGCGGCGAGGGCGAGGAAAGCGGGCGAGGCGCGCCTGGGGTCGAACGCGTAGTCGTTCTTCAGGGCATACAGCTTCAGGAGCTCGGCGTTCACCTGGTCCTTCTCGGCGGCCATGAAGAGCGCGAAGGCCCGCACAGCCATGCTGTCGAGCAGCCCGGCGAACGAGGTCGACAGGTCGGACTCGGCGTAGGCGGCGATGGCGTCGGAGCTCTTGCGCAGCGCCGCCTGCTCGTTCATGTCGTCCAGGTTGTTGAGGGCCTCCGCGAGCAGCGCCGCCCCCTCCTTGGCCCGCCGCGCGCGGCTGTCGCCCTGCGCCAAGGCGACCAGGCTGACCGGCTCGAGTCGAACGTCGTTCTCGAAGACCCGCTGCAGCGCCACGCCGGCCGCCGCCGCGTCCATCTCGAGCCGGCGGTCGACCGCGACGCAGACGGCGGCGACCTTGCGCGGCTGGGCGCTCGCGCCAGGGCTGTGGAAGAGCCAGCCGACGCACGCCAAGGCGCTGACGATGCCGACTCTCATGCTGCCGACTCTCATGGTGCTACCTCCGCCCGACAACGGTGAAGCCCGAGGCGTCGAGTCTAGGAGGTCGCCGGGAATTTGGGAAAAGCCTGCCGGCCATTGACGGTCTGCGAAAGGAAGAGCCGTCGAGCGCCAAGCCCGGGCGCGAGCCTCCGCCACGAGCGAGCAAACAATCGCTAGCGAGGCTGCGCCTCAGACCGAAACCTGTTGGAGAGGGTGCGGCGAAGCCTCGCGTCGATAGTTGATAGTCAATGGCTGATAATTCTCGGCGCAAATCCGGCTCGGCAAAACTTGCGCCCTCGAGGCCTCTAGAAGCGGTGGATGACCTTGGAGGTCTCGCCCGCCCCAGACTCGGACGTCCACATCGAACGCCAGGCCGGTCTGCGAATTCACGAGCTTGAGGTGATGCGTCCCCTCGGGGAGCCCGTAGTTTCGGACGGGCGTCGTCAGGTTGAGGTCCCTTCCGTCGACGAGGACGTTGCACCAGGGAAGGCAATTGATGTCGAGCATCCCGGTGGTGGGGGGCGGAGGCGGCTCCGGCGGGGCTTTCGCCGCCTTTGCGCCCATGGGACTGGCGGGGTTGGGCGGATGGGCCTGCGGATGCGGCGTCGCGGGCGCGGGCGCGGGCGCGTGCTCGGGGCGCGCCGCCGCGGTCGGCGCGGGCTTCGGAGGCGCGGGCCGAGAGGTCGGCGCCGGCGTGGGGGCCTGAGTCTCCACGGCGCCGGGCCCTAGGGTCTTGTCGGGGACGGGGACGGGGATGGCGTCTGACCCCCGCCAGATTGCGCGCCCTGCCGACCGCGAGGCCTATCCCGGCCAGGGCCACGACCGCGGCCGCGCCGGCGACGGCGAGCTTCCAGCGGGGCTTGCGAGCGCCCGGCGCCTCGAGAGCCAGGGATTCGTCCGAGCCTTCGGGAAGAAGCTCGGCGGCAGACGGGTCCGGCGAGAGCTCCGCCCGGGGTTGCGGCCTGGGGGTCGGGCGATGCTGCGCGGGCGCTTCAATCCCCGCCGAGCTTGGGCCGCTCGCGCGCGCCGAGCTCGTGGGGACGCGCACCTTCTCCTGGACTCGCTGCTCGCCCATCAGGTCCTTGAGGAATGTCTGCAGCTGGCCCATGGGCGAGGCGGAGGAGCAGCGCGTGAGGTAGGCGTCCAGGGCGACCCTCATGTCCAACGCCGACTGCCAGCGCTTCTCGCGGTCGCGCTCGAGCGCGCGCACGGCGATTCTCGGAGAGCTCGGGCGCCACGTCGTGGACGACCTCTGAGGGCGCGGGAATGGGCTCGTCGGTGATGGCCCGCAGCGAGGCGAGCGAGGTCGCGCGCTCGAAGACCGGGCGCCCGGTGAGCAGCTCGTGGAGCACCGCCCCGAGCGCGAAGACGTCGCTGCGCGCGTCGAGCGCCTCGCCGGTGATGTGCTCCGGCGACATGTAGAGGAACTTGCCCTTGAGCACCCCGCTCTGCGTGTGCACCAGTTTGCCCTCGGCCTTGGCGATGCCGAAGTCGAGCACCTTCACCTGGCCCTGGTAGGTCACGAAGACGTTCGTCGGGGAGACGTCGCGGTGCACGATTTTGAGCGGGGCCCCGGTCTCGTCGGCGAAGGTGTGGGCGTAGTGGAGCGCCTCGCACGCGGAGGAGAGGACGAGCGCGGCGATGGGCCCCGGCATGCCTCGGCGCTGATGGCCCAGCGCGCACTGCACCGCAGCCAGGTCCTCGCCGACCAGGTACTCCATGGCCAAGAAATACCTGCCGTCGGCCTCCCCGAAGTCGAACACCTGCACGATGTTGGGGTGGGACAGGCGCGCGGCGAGGCGCGCCTCGTCCAGGAACATCTCCACGAAGTCCTTGTTGGCCGCGAGGTGCGGGAGCACTCGCTTGATGACGACCTGCTTCTCGAAGCCGGCGGGCCCGGACTGGCGAGCGATGAAGAGCTCCGCCATGCCGCCCTGCGCGAGCGGTCGAACGAGCTCGTACTTCCCGAATGTCTCTACCGCCGCTGTCGCCGCCATGTGGGACGGGATCCGACGCCAGGGTCTCGGTCGTTGTCAAGGCGGCGCGGCGGGCGGTCCCGCCACCGCCCTTTCCAGGCGCCTTCGCCGCCTTTACGCGACCTTCGCGCTCGGCGCCGGCGGCTTCTGCCGGCCCAAGATCACGGCGGCGACGGCCAGGGCGATGGCCGTTCCCACGAACGCCGCGAGCCAGGTCACGCCCTCGGTGACCGACGGAGGCGCCGCCTTGGCCGCGGCAGCGGCCGCTGCCGCGCCGCGCTCGTACGCCGGCACCAGAAACCGGAGCACGTTGGTCTGCGCGAAGGCCATGAGCGCCACCACCGACGTGAGCAGGATGGAATGCTTGAAGGTGAATCGGAAGATGTCCGACTCCTTTCCGACGAGCCCCACCGCCGCCGTGGAAACCGCCAGAGACTGCGGGGAGATCATCTTGCCGCAGACGCCGCCCGACGTATTCGCCGCCACGGTGATGACCGGGTCTATTCCCAGCTTCGAGGCGGTGGCCTCCTGCAGCTTGCCGAACAGCGCGTTGGCCGAGGTGTCGGAGCCGGTCATGAGCACCCCCATCCAGCCCAGGAATGGCGCCAGGAACGGGAAGGCGCGGCCGGTCGCGGCCAGCGCGTTCCCGAGCGAGTTCGCCATGCCGGAATTGGTCAAGATATAGGCGAGGCCCAACATCAGCGAAATGGTGAGCACGGAGTAACGCAGCGTCTTGAGAGTGCTCCCCAGGGTCTTGAGCGCCGTGACCGGCGACGCGCCCATCACCGGCATGGAGACGATGGCCGCGAGCAGAATGCCGGTGCCGGCCGCGCTCAAGACATTCCAGGAATAGATTGCCGGCTTGGCTTTTCCGGCCAAATCGACGATCGCCCCGTCGAGGCCGGGGACCGTCCATTTCACGAGCAGCCAGCCGTCGAGCGCGGATTTGATGGATTTCACGCCCCAGGCGCCCACGAAGAGCGACAGGATGACGAACGGCATCCAGGCGCGGACGACCTGGCCGGCGCCGTAGCGAAGCTTCTCCCGGCCGCCCGGGTTCGCGGCCTCGCTGGGAAACCGCCAGCTCGACTTCGGGCGCCAGATCCTGAGGAAGACCGTCAGGCAGACGATGGAGACGATGGACGCGATGATGTCGGGGAGGAGCGGGCTGATGAAGTTGGAGCTCACCCACTGCGCCAGCGCGAACGAGGCGCCGCTCACCAGCGCCGCCGGCCAGACCTCGAGCCCTTTCTTGAATCCCGCCATCAGCACGACCAGATAGAACGGGATCATCACGCTCATGAACGGCAGCGTCCGGCCGACCATCTGCGAGACGACCATGGCGTCGATGCCCGAGACCTGCCCCGCGACGACGATGGGGATGCCGATGGCGCCCCAGGCCACCGGCGCGGTGTTGGCGATGAGGCAGAGGCCGGCGGCGTAGAGCGGCTCGAACCCGAGGCCCACCAGCATGGCGCCGGTGATGGCGACCGGCGCGCCGAACCCGGCCGCGCCCTCCAGGAAGGCGCCGAAGGAGAAGGCGATGAGCAGCGCCTGGAGCCGGCGGTCGTCGGAGATGGCGGCGAGCGAATTCTTGATGACCTCGAACTGCCCCGTCTTCACCGACAGGTTGTAGAGAAAGACGGCGGCGATGACGATCCACGCCACCGGCCACAACCCGAAGAGCATGCCTTGGAAAGTGGCGAGCAGCGCGAGCTTGGCAGGCATGCCGAATCCGACGATGGCGATGGCCACCGCCAGAGGAACCCCGATGAGCGAAGCGTGGTGGCCCTTCATCCGCTTGACGCCGAAAGCCCAGAGCAGAAACAGGAGCGGCACCGCGGCCAGGAGCGCCGAAAGGGGTACGCTGTTCAGGGGGTCGGTCGCCATCTTCCAGGTCATGGGTCGCCCTTTCGCGTGCGGACGGTTCGGCGCCGAAGCCGGCATCGGTCCGGCGGCCAGTCTGTTCGAGGCGGCGAGAGCGGAATAGTCAGGTCTTTCCCTAATACGGGTAAACCACAATAGCCCTGGAGCGCAGAACGGCGAGAGAATCGTCGCCGCTCGAGCTGCGCGGCGGCGCGGCAGTCGAGAGCGCGGAGAAAGAGCCATGTACGAGGAATTCAAAGCTCGCGCGGAGGGCGCCAGCGCCGAGGTTCACCGGTTCGGCGGCAAGCCCGGCGCGCTGGGGTTCATCCTCGAGGTGCTGCGCAAGGAGGGCGTCGCCGCCGAGCCCGGCGCGCACGCCGCCTGGGCGAATTGCCGCTTCCTCGAGGGAATGGACCGCGCCGGCATCGTCACGGATGCGTCCATCCGCTTCGACGTGACGCGCGAGGTGGCGGCAGGAGCCAAGGTGGGCGTCAGCCAGATGGACTACGGCATCGCCGACACCGGGACGCTGGTCCAGGCGTCGAGCCAGGTCGAGCAGCGCCTCGTCTCCACGCTGCCGCGAGCCCACGTCGCCATCCTCGCCTCCAGCCGCATCGTGCCCGACCTGCCCGCGCTCCTCGCGAGGCTCTCCCCGCAAGACGACCGCTACCTCGCGTTCATCACCGGCCCATCGCGCACCGCGGACATCGAGCGGGTGCTGACCATCGGCGTCCACGGCCCCGAGCGCCTGTACATCGTGTGCGTCGACGAGCTGTAACGAACGCCCCCTCCCCGCGAGCGGGGAGGGGGTTGGGGGCTGAGGAAAACTTGAAGGAGCCCGCCGTGAACAAGGAATTCAAGAAATCCATTCAAGAGGCGGTCACGAACCCCGTCCTCACGGGCGCGCTGGGGAAGTTCTCCGAGTCCTACCGGGCGAGCCGCGCCAAGGCGTATGCGGGCATCGACTTCGAGACCCTTCGCGGGCGCATCGCAGAGGCCAAGAGCCGCGCGGCCGCGCGACTGGACGAGCTGGCCGACCGCTTCGCCCAGGCGGCGACCGCCAAAGGGGCCAAGGTCGTCCGCCTGAACAGCGGCGCCCAGGTGCGCGAATACATCGCCGCGCTCGCGCAAGAAAAGGCGGTGAAGCTCGTCGTCAAATCGAAGTCGATGGCGACCGAGGAGATTCACCTGAACCCCTTCCTCGAAGAGCGAGGAATTCAGGTTCGGGAGACCGACCTCGGCGAATGGATCCTCCAGCTCGCCGGCCAGCGCCCTTCGCACATGGTGATGCCCGCCATCCACCTGACGAAGGAGCAGGTGGCCGAGCTCTTCAGCAAAGAGGTGAACGAGCGGTTGAGCACCGACATCCCGCGGCTGGTGAAGGTGGCGCGCGAGCAGCTCCGCGAGAAGTTCCTCACCGCCGACATGGGCATCTCCGGCGCCAACATCGCGGTCGCCCAGACCGGCACCCTGGTGATCATGACGAACGAGGGCAACGGCCGGCTCGTCACGACATTGCCCAAGGTCCACGTCGCGGTGGTCGGCGTCGAGAAGCTCGTCGAGCGGATGGAGGACTGCGTCCCCATTATCACCGCCCTGCCGCGGAGCGCGACCGGCCAGCTCCTCACGAGCTACGTCTCCATGATCACCGGCCCCACGCCCAACACCGACGGCTCCATGAAGGACCTGCACATCATCCTCATGGACAACCGGCGCGCCGAGATGGCGGCCGACCCACAATTCAAGCAGGCGCTGCAATGCATCCGCTGCGCGTCCTGCCTGAACGTGTGCCCGGTCTATCGTTTGGTCGGCGGCCACGTCTTCGGCAAGGTCTATACCGGCGGTATCGGCACCATCCTCACCGCCTGGTTCGACGAGCTCAAGAAGTCGGAGGACATCCAGGCGCTCTGCATCGGATGCGGCAATTGCAAGGAGGTGTGCCCCGGGCAGATCGACATCCCCGAGCTCATCCTGGAGATCCGCCGCCGGCTGGCGAAGGAGCAGGGGCTGCCCTTCGGCCAGAAGGCCATCTTCTCGGTCGTCAACAATCGCCGCATGTTCCACTCCATGCTGCGCGCCGCCTCGCTGGCGCAGAAGCCCTTCGCCAAGGCCGGCTTCATTCGCCACCTGCCCTTCTTCCTTTCCAAGCTCACCGACGGCCGCAGCCTGCCGGCCATCGCGCCAAGGCCCCTGCGCGACACGCTGCGCGAGGTCGCCCAGCCCAAGGGGCTTTCGGAGAAGGCCGCGCTCTACGCCGGCTGCCTCATGGACTTCGCCTACCCGGAGATGGGCGAAGCCCTGGTGCGAATTCTCAACAAAGCGGGCATCGAGGTCGTCTTCCCCGAGAAGCAAACCTGCTGCGGCGCCCCGGCGCGCTACAGCGGAGCGTTCGGTGTCGCCGCGCAGAACGCGGCCGACAACATCGAGGCCCTGCTCGAGTCGGGCGCGAAAACCATCGTCTGCGCCTGCCCTACCTGCACCGTGGGGCTCAAGCACGACTTCCTCGCGACCCTCGAGAGCGAAGGCCGAACGGACCTTTTGCCGCGGGCGCGCGAGGTCGCCTCTCGCGCGGTGGATTTCTCGACGCTGGTGAAATCGCTCGTGGCCCAGGGCCGGCTCATGCTCCGCGCGGGCGAGTCGCTCGGCAAATTCACCTACCACGACTCCTGCCATTACAAGCGCACCCTGCGCGCCTCCGAGATCCCGCGCGAGCTCCTCCGGGCGGCGGGCGGCGAGCTCGCCGAAATGGCCGAGGCCGACATGTGCTGCGGCATGGGCGGCTCGTACAGCATGAAGATGCCGGAGATCTCCGCGCCGATGCTCGAGCGCAAGCTCGGAAACATCCGCGAGACCGGCGCCCCGGTGGTCGCCTCCGATTGCCCGGGCTGCGTGATGCAGCTGCGCGGCGGCTTCGACCGGGCCGGGGGCGGCGTCGAGGTGAGGCACACGCTGGAGCTTTTGGAGAAGGCGCTGCTGAGCCCAGGTTGAGGTGCCCAGCGAGGCCCCGCTCGCGGCGGTGGCTCGCACGAAGCGCGCGGCGCGGCAGCGAGGCCCGGCTGACCTTCGCCGTCTCGTCGCTCGCGCCGCCTTTCGTCCTCGACCGCCACGAGACCGGCACCGAGCAGAGCGCCCTCCGCTCGCGCCTCGCCTCTTGTCGGCGGGGAGGAGCGCGTTGCGCGCGGCCGCTCCTGGAGCGCGCTGCGCTATTTCTCGTACTTCTTCGGAATGACGACGCCCAGCTTCTTCGCGACATCCCGGTCGAAGACGGTGTCCATAGGCGGATATTCCGGGACGATGCTCTTGAAGGCCTTTCCATTGGAGAGGTCGGCGATCATGCGTGCCACGCGCTTGCCCACCCGGTCAGGCGGAGCGTAGATGGCGCCGACCGCCGGCCTTCTCAACGCCCTCGGTCTTGAGAATGCCGATGAGGGGCTTGGTAATGGGGGTCTCGCTCATCGGGCGATTTCTCGATCGCGGCGCAGCCTCGCCTCGATAGGTCATGGTTGATAGTTGGAAATCGTCTCGGCGAGAACTTGATTCAACTGCGTCAACTTCGGTCCCTCAAGACCTCTAGACGCTCAAGCGACGCTCAAGCACCCTCGACTCGGAGAATAGAGAATCGGTCATTCCCATGCGTTTACGCGGACTTCCGCGCGAGCGCATCCGCGAGCCACGCAAGCACAGTCATCAAAGTGCGTGGAGGAGGCGAAATCGGGTCATGACTGCCGCTACCTTTCTTGCCGCCCCGCCCTATTTCATTGGACGGGCGGCTTCTCGGCCCCCGGGAGAGCCGCGATCCGCGCTTTCATCTCAAAATGCTATAATGTAAGCTTCCGTTCGCGTCCGTTCAAAGCTCGTCTCGAGAAATGCCCCAGTGCACGCCGCGACGGCGCGATCTCGCGCGTTTCAAAGACGTCTCCGCATGGTCCCGAGGTTCCTATGAGAACGCTTTCGGTGCTCTTGCCCCTGCTCCTTTTAGCGTCGTGCGATGACGGTCGAAAGTGCAAGACGACGCCGGACTGCGAGCCGGGCAAGCTCTGCGTCCGCGGCCAGTGCGCAAACGCCGACGCCTCCATCTCCGACGCGAGTCCCGACCAGGACGCCGGGCAGGTCGCCGACGCAGGCGAGGGCGAGGATGCCTCGCTCGACGCCGGCGCGCGCCTCCACTCCATTTCAGGCAAGGTTTCCGGCGCCGCGAGCCTCGTGACGGTCGCCCTGTCCGGAGCCTCGAGCACCTCGACCTCGGTCGACGACGGAGCCTACCGCTTCGAAGGGCTCGCGAGCGGGGAGTACACCGTGACTCCCCAAGAAGCGGGCTTCGTCTTCGTTCCGGCAAGTCGGTCAGTTGCCTTGGTCGACGAGGATGTGGGCGACCAGGACTTTGCAGCTTCGGCCGTCGCGTTCACCCATCGCCTCTCCGGCACCATCGTCGGCGCAATCACCTCGGGCGTGACGGTGACGCTTTCAGGCCCTGCGGCGGCCACCGCGACCAGCGATGCCCAAGGCCGCTTCTCCTTCTCGGAGCTCGTCGACGGTGATTACACCGTCACGCCCTCGCTCTCGGGCTACTCCTTCTCCCCGGCGAGCCGCCCCGTCTCGGTCACCAACGCCGACGTCACCGGCCTGAGCTTCTCGTCCACGCTCATCACCTACGCCGTCTCCGGCTCGGTCTCCGGCGCCATCGCCTCCGGCGTCACCCTCACACTCGCAGGCGCTGCCAGCGCCACCGCGACCACCGACTCCAATGGCAACTTCTCATTCTCCGGCGTCGCTCCCGGCAGCTACACCCTCACGCCCTCGCGCTCCGGCTACTCCTTCTCTCCGGCGAGCCGCCCCGTCTCGGTCTCGAGCGCCGACGTCACCGGCCTGAGCTTCTCGTCCACGCTCATCACCTACGCCGTCTCCGGCTCGGTCTCCGGCGCCATCGCCTCCGGCGTCGCCCTCACACTCGCAGGCGCCTCCACTGCCACCGCGACCACCGACTCCAATGGCAACTTCTCATTCTCCGGCGTCGCTCCCGGCAGCTACACCCTCACGCCCTCGCGCTCGGGCTACTCCTTCTCCCCGGCGAGCCGCCCCGTCTCGGTCTCCAACGCCGACGTCACCGGCCTGAGCTTCTCGTCCACGCTCATCACCTACGCCGTCTCCGGCTCGGTCTCCGGCGCCATCGCCTCCGGCGTCACCCTCACACTCGCAGGCGCCTCCACTGCCACCGCGACCACCGACTCCAATGGCAACTTCTCATTCTCCGGCGTCGCTCCCGGCAGCTACACCCTCACGCCCTCGCGCTCGGGCTACTCCTTCTCCCCGGCGAGCCGCTCCGTCTCGGTCTCCAACGCCGACGTCACCGGCCAGACCTTCGCCTCCACGCTCATCACCTACGCCGTCTCCGGCTCGGTCTCCGGCGCCATCGCCTCCGGCGTCACCCTCACACTCGCAGGCGCTGCCAGCGCCACCGCGACCACCGACTCCAATGGCAACTTCTCATTCTCCGGCGTCGCTCCCGGCAGCTACACCCTCACGCCCTCGCGCTCGGGCTACTCCTTCTCCCCGGCGAGCCGCCCCGTCTCGGTCTCCAACGCCGACGTCACCGGCCTGAGCTTCTCGTCCACGCTCATCACCTACGCCGTCTCCGGCTCGGTCTCCGGCGCCATCGCCTCCGGCGTCACCCTCACACTCGCAGGCGCCTGCCAGCGCCACCGCGACCACCGACTCCAATGGCAACTTCTCATTCTCCGGCGTCGCTCCCGGCAGCTACACCCTCACGCCCTCGCGCTCGGGCTACTCCTTCTCCCCGGCGAGCCGCTCCGTCTCGGTCTCCAACGCCAACGTCACCGGCCAGACCTTCGCCTCCACGCTCATCACCTACGCCGTCTCCGGCTCGGTCTCCGGCGCCATCGCCTCCGGCGTCACCCTCACACTCGCAGGCGCTGCCAGCGCCACCGCGACCACCGACTCCAATGGCAACTTCTCATTCTCCGGCGTCGCTCCCGGCAGCTACACCCTCACGCCCTCGCGCTCGGGCTACTCCTTCTCCCCGGCGAGCCGCTCCGTCTCGGTCTCCAACGCCAACGTCACCGGCCTGAGCTTCTCGTCCACGCTCATCACCTACGCCGTCTCCGGCTCGGTCTCCGGCGCCATCGCCTCCGGCGTCACCCTCACACTCGCAGGCGCTGCCAGCGCCACCGCGACCACCGACTCCAATGGCAACTTCTCATTCTCCGGCGTCGCTCCCGGCAGCTACACCCTCACGCCCTCGCGCTCCGGCTATTCCTTCTCTCCGGCGAGCCGCCCCGTCTCGGTCTCCAACGCCAACGTCACCGGCCTGAGCTTCTCGTCCACGCTCATCACCTACGCCGTCTCCGGCTCGGTCTCCGGCGCCATCGCCTCCGGCGTCACCCTCACACTCGCAGGCGCCTCCACTGCCACCGCGACCACCGACTCCAATGGCAACTTCTCATTCTCCGGCGTCGCTCCCGGCAGCTACACCCTCACGCCCTCGCGCTCCGGCTATTCCTTCTCCCCGGCGAGCCGCCCCGTCTCGGTCTCCAACGCCAACGTCACCGGCCTGAGCTTCTCGTCCACGCTCATCACCTACGCCGTCTCCGGCTCGGTCTCCGGCGCCATCGCCTCCGGCGTCACCCTCACCCTCACACTCGCAGGCGCTGCCAGCGCCACCGCGACCACCGACTCCAATGGCAACTTCTCCTTCTCCGGCGTCGCTCCAGGCAGCTACACCCTCACTCCCTCGCGCTCCGGCTATTCCTTCACCCCGGCGAGCCGCCCCGTTTCGGTCTCCAACGCCAACGTCACCGGCCAGACCTTCGCCTCCACGCTCATCACCTACGCCGTCTCCGGCTCGGTCTCCGGCGCCATCGCCTCGGGCGTCACCCTCACACTCGCAGGCGCTGCCAGCGCCACCGCGACCACCGACTCCAATGGCAACTTCTCATTCTCCGGCGTCGCTCCCGGCAGCTACACCCTCACGCCCTCGCGCTCCGGCTATTCCTTCTCCCCGGCGAGCCGCCCCGTCTCGGTCTCCACCGCCGACGTCACCGGCCTGAGCTTCTCGTCCACGCTCATCACCTATGCCATCTCCGGCTCGGTCTCCGGCGCCATCGCCTCCGGCGTCACCCTCACACTCGCAGGCGCCTCCACTGCCACCGCGACCACCGACTCCAATGGCAACTTCTCATTCTCCGGCGTCGCTCCCGGCAGCTACACCCTCACGCCCTCGCGCTCGGGCTACTCCTTCTCCCCGGCGAGCCGCTCCGTCTCGGTCTCGAGCGCCGACGTCACCGGCCAGACCTTCGCCTCCACGCTCATCACCTACGCCGTCTCCGGCTCGGTCTCCGGCGCCATCGCCTCCGGCGTCGCCCTCACACTCTCCGGCGCTGCCAGCGCCACGACGATTACCGACTCCAACGGCAACTTCTCCTTCTCCGGCGTTGCTCCCGGCAGCTACACCCTCGCCCCGTCACGCTCCGGCTATTCCTTCTCCCCGGCAAGTCGCTCCGTCTCGGTCTCCACCGCCGACGTCACCGGCCTGAGCTTCTCGTCCACGCTCATCACCTACGCCGTCTCCGGCTCGGTTTCCGGCGCCATCGCCTCGGGCGTCACCCTCACACTCGCAGGCGCTGCCAGCGCCACCGCGACCACCGACTCCAATGGCAACTTCTCCTTCTCCGGCGTCGCTCCAGGCAGCTACACCCTCACTCCCTCGCGCTCCGGCTATTCCTTCACCCCGGCGAGCCGCTCCGTCTCGGTCTCCAACGCCAACGTCACCGGCCAGACCTTCGTTTCCACGCTCATTACCTATGCCATCTCCGGCTCGGTCTCCGGCGCCATCGCCTCGGGCGTCACCCTCACGCTCTCCGGCGCTGCCAGCGCCACCGCGACCACCGACTCCAACGGCAACTTCTCCTTCTCCGGCGTCGCTCCAGGCAGCTACACCCTCGCCCCGTCACGCTCCGGCTATTCCTTCTCCCCGGCAAGCCGCCCCGTCTCGGTCTCCAACGCCGACGTCACCGGTCTCGCCTTCTCCTCGACCGCGAACCGGTACACCATCTCGGGCACGATCTCCGGAGGAGTCGCTGGCGGAATCGTGGTCGGGCTGTCCGGGGCCTCGAGCGCGCAGGTCGTCACCGATGGAGGCGGCAACTACTCCTTCTCCGGGCTCCTCGCCGGCAGCTACACCGTGACGCCGTCGCTGTCGGACCGCGGGTTTTCGCCCGGCAGCGCCGCGGTGAACCTGAGCACCGCCGGCGCCACGGGGATCAACTTCGTCTTCTCCCCCGGCAATTCGACGACGATCACCATCGATTCCGTGACCCTCGACTCGAGCAGCGTCCCGCTCCCTGGCAGCACCGCCTATGTCGCGGCGATCACGAATCGCACCTCCAGCGTCGCGACCAACCTCGTCGTCCAGAACTGGGTCGTGCAAGGCTCGACACGTCGGGCCGCGGGCGGAACCGTGCTTACCTCCTGCGGCTCGCAGGACGGCTTCCTCGACGTCGGCACCTGTCAGTTTTCCTGGGCGCTCTTCCCGAGCAACAACGGCACTGGCGTCGGGGGGCTCATGCCCGGGAGCGCCACGGGCGTGATCCATTTGGAGCAATCCGGGCAAGTCATCTACGAATACGCGGTTCCCATAACCTTGTATTGACCCTCGGCCGCACCATCAGCCCGGGGAGCACCGGCATCCTGCTGCTCGAGCTGACCAACGACAGCATCGCGGTCGCCAAGGACCAACGGGTGGACCAAGCCCGGCGTTGCCGGCCTCAGGCAGATCGCCGCCGTCTTGGAGGTCGCCCACCCCGGCGGAACCAAGGCGAACATCACCTGCGCGACGAGCGACAGCGGCTCGCTGACCCTTTCGGCGTCGGTCGGCACCGAAAAGGTGGAGCTTCGGGGAGCCGGCCGCTTTCGCCTGAGCGGTGAATCGCCCTATCCTGGCCGAGGCGTCGCGGGGCCACCGCCTCCCGGCCTCAGGATGGCTCGCCATGAAGCTCGCAGCGCGCGCGGCAGCCAAGCTCCGCAGAGCCACCGCGCCGGGCGCCCGGGTCTGGGTGCTGCCGAACCTGGTCCTGGGCCTCTTCGTCGTCTCGCTGTTCGCGCTGCTCCTCGTCCTCGACCGCCACGAGACCGAGACCGAAAAGAACGCCCTGGCCCGCGACATCCAGTGGGCGGAGAACACGCTCCGCACGCGCCTGCTCGCCAATCAGGACTTCCTGCAGTCGCTCGCCAAGGAGATCGCCGCCGGAGTCCACGACAGCGCCTCCTTCCGCGAGCGCGCGGACCGCTACGTCGCCGGCCACTCGGAGCTCGCGCAGATCGTCTGGATCGACGCGGACCAGGTCGTCCACTGGGTCGCGCCCGCCGAGACCACCGCCTGGAACTCCGGCGAGCGGCTCTCCGTCCCCGAGCAGGCGGTCGCCTTCCAGCGCGCGCAGCGCACGGGCCTGCCGGCTTACACCATGCCGGAGGCGGCCGCCGACGAGAGCGCGACGCTCGAGGTTCACGTCCCGGTCGTCCGCGAACGGGTCTCGAAGGGCGTGGTGGTGGGCATCTACTCCGCCGACCAGGTGCTTCGAATCCTCGACTCTTCCTGGTTCTGGAACAAATACCGCGTGGTGATGGAGACCGAGGAGCGGGTCATCAGCGCCAACTCGAAGGTGGGCTTTCGCACCGACCTCACCGAGACGGTGAGCCTCGACCCGCCGGGGCAAGGCCTGCGCCTGCGCGTCTCGGCGTACGCCGCCGAGTCGAACGCCCCGCGCGACGTCCTGTTCCTGTTCATCGGCGGCCTGGTCCTGCTCATGGGCTGGAGCCTCTGGCGACTCATGGCCCATATGCGCCGCAGCACCGCCGCCGAGCGCGAGCGCGACCGGCTCTTCAACCTCTCGCTCGACCCGCTCTGCGTCCTGTCGCTCGACGGCACCATCGTGCGCGCCAACCCAGCCTTCGAGCGCGTGCTCGGCATCTCGCCCGACGCCCTGCACGGCTCGGCGCTCCTCGGCCTGGTCCACCCGGACGATGAGGCGGTGACCCTGGCGCAGGTGCGGCAACTCGCGCGCGGCGAGCCGTCCACCGGCTTCGAGAACCGCTGCCGCTGCGCCGACGGCGCCTACCGCTGGCTCGCCTGGAGCGCGAACCCGGCGCTGGAGGAGAAGCGGCTCTACTGCGTCGCCCACGACGTCACCGATCGCAAGAAGGCCGAGGAGGCCATCCGCACCGAGTCGGCGTTCCGCAAGGCCATGGAGGAGTCGGTGTTCACCGGCCTGCGCGCCGTGGACCTCAAAGGCCGCATCACGCACGTGAACCGCGCCTTCTGCGAGATGGTGGGCTGGAGCGCGGAAGAGCTCCTGGGCTCCGTGCCGCCGTTCCCGTACTGGCCGGAGGAGGAGCTCGCCGCGCTGGAGCGCACCACCCGCGCGTGGATGGGCGGCCACACGCCGCGCGAGGGCTTCGAGGTCCGCATCATGCGCAAGACTGGCGAGCGCTTCTTCGCCCGCATGTACGTCTCGCCGCTCGTCGGCGCCGACGGGCAGCAGACCGGCTGGATGGCGTCCATGGTGGACATCACCGAGTCCAAGCAGGCGCGCGAGCAGCTGGAGGCGTCGCGGCAGCGCTTCGTGGCGGTGCTCGCGGGGCTGGACACGGCGGTCTCGGCGGCGGACGGCGCCACCGGCGAGATCCTGTTCGCCAACGACGCCTTCCGGAGCGCCTTCCGCGACATCCAGGCCAGCGCGGCCCTGACCAGCCCCGAGCAGATCGGCGCCCCGGGCGCCTCGCTCCTCACCGACCCGCGCGCGCTCGGCCCCGAGGACTTGCCGAAGGAGCTCTTCGACGGCGAGGTCCAGAATCCGCGCGACGCCCGCTGGTACCACGTGCGCGAGCGCGCCATCCGCTGGGTCGACGGCCGCGTGGCGCGGATGCAGACCGCGACCGACATCTCCGACCGCAAGCGCGCCGAGGAGCTCACCCTGCGCCAGCAGGAGCGGCTGCAGGAGACTTCGCGGCTGATCACGCTGGGCGAGATGGCCTCGTCGCTGGCGCACGAGCTGAACCAACCGCTGGCGGCCATTGCCAACTATTGCTCGGGGTGCGTGACCCGCTTGAGCTCCGGGGCGTTCAAGCCCGAGGACCTGCTGGGCGCGATGCAGAAGGCCAGCTTTCAGGCCGAGCGCGCCGGCAAGGTCATCCGCCGCATGCGCGAGTTCGTCCGCAAGCGCGAGCCCAACCGCACCTCGGTGCCGGTCGGGGAGATCGTCGACGAGGCGCTGGGCATCGCGGAGATCGAGGCGCGCAAGGCCGGCGTGCAGATCCGCCTGGACATCCCGGCCGACCTCCCGCCGGTGCACGCCGACAAGGTCATGATCGAGCAGGTGGTGCTGAACCTCGTGAAGAACGGCATCGAGGCCATGGACGAGACGCTCCCGGAGGACCGGCAGATCACCGTCGCGGCGCGCGCCGTGGACGCACGGGCGGTCGAGCTTTCGGTGGCCGACCGCGGCCACGGCATCGCGCCGGAGCAGAGCGAGAAGCTCTTTTCGCCCTTCTACACGACCAAGCCCCAGGGCATGGGGATGGGCTTGCGCATCTGCCGCTCCATCGTGGAGTTCCACGACGGGCGGCTCTGGGCGCGGCCGGGCGACGGCGGCGGCAGCGTCTTCGCCTTCACGCTCCCCTTGGAGAGGTGAAGAATGGAGGCCGTGGGCGACGACTCTCAGCGCGTCTTCGTGGTGGACGACGACGACGCCATGCGCGACTCGCTGGTCTGGCTGCTCGAGTCGCACGGCCTCGCGGTGCAGACCTTCGGCTCGGCGGAGGCCTTCCTCGCGGCCGCGCCGGAAGCGATGCGCGGCTGCCTGGTGCTCGACGTGCGAATGCCCGGCATGAGCGGCCTGGAGCTCTACGACCACCTCGCGGCGCGCCGGGTGAAGCTCCCGGTGCTCTTCATCACCGGGCACGGCGATGTCCCCATGGCCGTGTCCGCGCTGAAGAAGGGCGCGGCGGACTTCATCGAGAAGCCGTTCTCCGACGAGGAGATCCTGCGGCTCGTCCAGAACTGCCTCGAGGTGGACCGGGCGCAGCGCGCGAAGGACCGCGAGCAGGCGGAGCGCCGGGCGCGGCTCGCCGCGCTGACGCCGCGCGAGCGCGAAGTGATGGACCGGGTCGTCGCCGGCAGGCTCAACAAGCAGATCGCCGACGACCTCGGCATCAGCCTCAAGACGGTGGAGGTCCACCGGGCGCGGGTGATGGCGAAGATGGCGGTGGGCTCGGTGGCCGAGCTCGTCGGCGCGGTGCTCGCCGAGCGAGGGGCGCCCGTGCGATGAAGCCTTTTTGCGCCTGCGCGCTCGCCGCGGCCTTTCTCCTCGTGCCCGGCGCCGCCTCTGCCGAGGCCCGATACCAGTGGAGGCTCGGCTACGTCATCGGCGCGGGCACGCCCATCGACGCGGGCGCCCGGCGTCTCGCCGAGCTCGTCCGCCAGCGCACCCGCGGCGAGGTGGAGATCACGCCGTGCCCGGGAGGCCAGCTCGGCGGCGAGCGGGCCATCATCGAGGGCGTGCAGATCGGCGCCATCGAGATGTCCTTCACCAGCACCGGGGCCATCGGGGCGTTCGCCCCGGAGTTCCACGTGCTCGACCTGCCCTACCTCTTTCCGAGCTACGAGGCGGCCTACACCTATCTCGACGGCGAGGGCGGTCAGCGGCTGCTCGCCCTGCTCGATCGGCGCGGCATCCACGGCCTCGCCTACCTCGAGAACGGCTGGCGCAGCTTCACCAGCAGCAAGGGGCCGCTGCGCCGGCCCGAGGACCTGAAAGGCCAGAAGATCCGCGTCATGGAGAGCCCGGTCTACATGGGCATCGTCCGCGCGCTCAAGGCCACACCGGCGCCGATGGCCTACTCCGAGATCCCCAGCGCCCTCGCCCAGGGTGTCATCGACGGCCAGGAGAACCCGGCCGTGAATATTTATTCAGCGCGGATGTACGAGTCGCAGCCGTACATGATCCGCGACCAGCACACCTACAACGTCTTCATCTTCAAAATGAACGCGAAGCTCTGGCGGAGCCTGCCAGAGGAGCTCCAAAAGACCATCGAGGGCGCCGCGGCCGAGGTCCGCGACTGGGAGCGCAAGCTCAACCGCGAGGCCGACACCGCGTTCGTCCTTCGCCTCGAGAAGCGCGGCATGAGCATCCACGTTCCGTCGGCGTCCGAATCGGAGGCGTGGAGAGCGGCGACCTCTCCGGTGTACGACGAGGCGAGGCGATTCATTGGGGGCAACTGGGTTGCGGACGTCCTTCAATTCCGCAAGGACTGGGACGCGGGCAAGCACCGAGAAGACGAGCGGCACTACGTCGCGCGCTTTCGAGCCATCGCGGTCTCCGTCGACGAGGTGATGCGGCGCTTTCCTTGAGCCACCGGCTGCGGCCGTTCTTGGGGTTCTGCTTGGCCGGTCAATTCCCGCGGCGGCCGCTCCTCCTGGCCTTGGGCGGCGGCCGGGCAGGCTCGCTCTTCGCGGGCGCCGAGATGCCATCGAGGTGGCCGCGCGCGCAGGGGACCCAGCCCTCGCCCGCACCCGCCGCGCTCAGATGGCACCAGGCGCCGACGTAGCCGAGGATGAACCCGCCCTGTCCCTTTTCGAAGACGAGGTCGGTGGGCCTCCCCGCGGGATTGTCGGTTGCGACGACACGGCCGTCGGCGACGAAGCTCACGTCGGGGCCGTCGAGCTGCGTCTGCTCGCAGGGCACCCAACCCGGGCCGAGGGAGCCGCCCCACACCTCGCACCACTTGTTCTGCTTCCCGGCTTGCTTCAGGAGCACCACTCCGGTGTGCGCGGCGATCTCGAAGACCACCTTCTTCCCTTCGGGGCGATCCACCGCCTGGGCATTGGCGACGATGCTGCATCGCTTGAGGCCGGTCTCGGGCTCGCCGGCGCCCAAGGCGAGCGCGAGTCCCAAGGCGCTGAGGGCGCTCCACATCGGGGGTGCTCCTTTTCAGAAGTGACGCTGGCCTGGGCGATGGCGCGAGAGTTTAGGCCCAACGGCGCCGCCCGCGCGACCCCTCGGGTTCCCCCTGGGGCCTTCGAGCTCAAGCGGAGCGCGCCAACGCTTCCTGAAGCGACCTCGCCGGCCTCACGGCTCAGCCAAGAGCTCGCGCACCATGAAGGGAAGGATACCGCCGTTCGCGAACGAGACCGCCTCTTCCGGCGTGTCGATGCGGCAAAGCACCTGGAGCCGCTTCACTCGCCCGCCGGCCGCCTCGGCGGTCACGGAGAGAACCTGCCGAGGCGAGACGCCCTTCTCCACGCCCTCGATCGCGTAGACCTCGAAGCCGTCGAGCCCGAGCGCTCTGCGGCTCTCGCCGGGCATGAGCTGCAGCGGCAGGACGCCCATCCCCACCAGGTTGGAGCGGTGGATGCGCTCGAAGCTCTCGGCGATCACCGCGCGCACGCCCAAGAGCGCCGTCCCCTTCGCCGCCCAATCGCGCGACGAGCCCGCGCCGTACTCCTTGCCCGCGAGAACGATGAGCGGCACGCCGCGGCGCCGGTACTCCTGCGCGGCGTCGAAGACCGAGAGCGGCGGCCCGCCCTTCTCGAGGACCGTCACGGGGCCCTCGGAGCCCGGGACGAGCTCGTTCTTCAGCCGCACGTTGGCGAAGGTCCCGCGGACCATGACCTCGTGGTTGCCGCGGCGCGCGCCGTAGGCGTTGAACTGCTCGGGCGGGACGCCCTGCTCACGCAGCCACTTCCCCGCGGGCGAGCTCGCCTCGATGTCTCCGGCCGGCGAGATGTGATCGGTCGTGATGGAGTCGCCCAGACACAGGAGCGCCCGCGCCCCGGCGATGGGCGCGGCCTTCGAGGGCTCTCGCGCCATGCCTTCCAGGAAGGGAGGGCTTCGGACGTAGGTCGAGCGCTCGTCCCAGCGGTAGCGGTCGCTCACCTCGGCGGCCAGCGAGCGCCATCGCTCGTCGCCGTCGAAGGCGCGGGCGTACTGGCGCGCGAACAGGTCGCTCTTCACCGAGCCCTCGACGGCCTTCTGAACTTCGAGCGCAGACGGCCACAGGTCGCGCAGGAAGACGGGGACACCGCCTCGGCCCAGGCCGATGGGCTCGGATTCGAAGTCCAGGTCCAGGGTGCCGGCGAGCGCGTACGCCACGACGAGCGGCGGCGACGCGAGGTAGTTGAGCCGGACCAGCGGGTGAATGCGCCCTTCGAAGTTGCGGTTGCCCGAGAGCACCGCGGCCGCGGCCAGGTCTCGCTCCCGGATGGCTTGCGAGACCTCCGCGCTCAGCGGCCCGGAGTTGCCGATGCAGGTGGTGCAGCCGTAGCCGACCAGGTGGAACCGAAGGGCCTCCAGCGGCGCCAAGAGCCCGGCTTTCTCCAGGTAATCGATGACGACCTTGGAGCCCGGCGCGAAGCTGGTCTTGACCCAGGGCTTGACCGAGAGGCCTCGCTCGACCGCCCGCCGGGCGAGCAGGCCCGCGGCCACCAGCACGGAAGGGTTCGACGTATTGGTGCAGCTCGTGATGGCGGCGATGACGACCGCGCCGTCCTCGAGCGCGAAGCCGTCGCCCGGCGACGGGCGCGCGCGGGGCGGCTCGCCCCCCGAGCTCCTCAGCGCCGCGCGCGCCGAGCGGAAAGCCGACTTCGCCTGTCGCAGCGGGATGCGATCCTGCGGGCGCCTGGGCCCGGCGAGCGAGGGCTCGACGCGGCCGAGGTCGAGGTCGAGCACGTCCGCGAAGACGGGGTCGGGCGCGCCGCCTTCGCGGAACAGCCCCTGCTCCTTGCAGTACGCCTCGACCAGCGCGACGTGCGCCTCGGGGCGGCCGGTCAGGCGCAGGTAGCGCAGCGTCTCGGCGTCCACCGGGAAGAACGCCGCCGTCGCGCCGTACTCGGGCGCCATGTTGGAGAGCGTCGCACGGTCGGCGAGCGCCAGGCTGGACAGGCCCGGGCCGAAGAACTCGACGAACTTCCCCACCACGCCCCGCTCGCGCAGCTTCTGCGTGACGTGGAGCACCAGGTCCGTGGCAGTGGCTCCCGGGGGAAGCGCGCCGCTCAGCTTGAAGCCCAAGACGTCGGGCACGAGCATCGACTGCGGCAGGCCCAGCATGGCGGCCTCGGCCTCGATGCCGCCCACGCCCCAGCCCAGCACGCCCAAGGCGTTGACCATGGTGGTGTGCGAGTCGGTGCCGACCAGCGTGTCCGGGTAGGCGAGGGTCTCGCCGTCGCGACGCTCCTGGAAGACCACCTGCGCCAGGTGCTCCAGGTTGACCTGGTGCACGATGCCGGTGTCGGGGGGCACGACCCGAAAGTTGGAGAAAGCCTTTTGCCCCCAGCGCAGGAAGGCATAGCGCTCGCGGTTGCGCTCGAACTCGAGGGCGGCGTTTTGCGCGAACGCCTGCGGCGTGCCGAAGTGGTCCACCTGAACCGAGTGGTCGATGACGAGGTCCACCGGCTTGAGCGGGTTCACCCGCGCCGGGTCGCCGCCGAGGCTCGCGAGCGCGTCGCGCAGCGCGGCGAGGTCGGCCACCGCCGGCACGCCGGTGAAGTCCTGAAGGAGCACCCGCGCGACCTGAAAGGCGACCTCCTTCTTGCCGCCCCGGACCGGGTCCCAGGTCGCGAGCGCTTGTATGTCCTCGGCCGTGACCGACGAGCCGTCCTCGTGCCGGAGCAGATTCTCGAGAAGGACCTTCAGGCTGAAAGGCAGCCGCTCGACCGCCGATCCGGGCAGCGCCGACAGCGCGCTCAGCCGATAGAGGACGAACGAGCCCCCGGCAGCCGCGAGGACCGAGCGCGCCTGGAAGGAATTGCGGGACACGGGAAGCACCTCCTCGCCGGACCAACCCACGGGCCGATGGTCACGGCTCGGCTCTTTGGATGCGCCTCGCCGCCGAGCGGGCCAAGGCGTCGACGCGCCGCAGGAGCGCGGGGATCCGATGGCCACCCGCCATCCGCGCGATGCAGGCACCGGCCTCGCCGAGGTCGAAGCCCGCAGCCGTGATGAAGAGCGGGCGCTCGCTCCCCGGTCGACGCACGGCCAGCGCGTGGGCCGACCCCGCGAACGGAGTCTTGGCGACTCCGATCACGGGAACAGCGCCTCCGAGCGCCTGAAACAGGTGCGCGCCGAGGCCCGGCCTCCCTTCGCCATCGAGCCAAACATAGCCGTCCACCACGGCGCACCTGGGGGGAGCGTCGCCGGCGAGCGCCGCGAGCAGGCAGGGCAGCTCGCGCCGGTAGAGCGAGCCTGGCTGGTAAGGCTCGACCCCCGCGACCTCCTGGATGCGCTCAGCCGCCGGCTCGGCGTCCTCCCACTGGGAGAAGCGGACGCAGGCCGCCGCCGCGCGGGTTCCGACGTACTGCACGTCGAGGCAGGCGATCATCGCAAGGCCCCGTTCTCACTCCGAGCCCGCTTCACCAGCGAGCGGCGACGCCCGCCCGTTCGGGCTCTCCGCAGGTCGGCAATTCGGGCGGCCCCGCAGGTCCGGCTATGATTCCGCACAAGGCAGCGGGGCTCGACGCCCCGGTCTCCGCTCGCTCGAGCGGGGAGCCAACCGCCAGTTCCCCATTGAAGGAGGAGCGCTCCCATGCCCGTGCGTCCAAAGAAAGCTACCTCCACCCGCGCCTCCCAGGAGGCCAAGGCGCTCGCCAGGGCGCGCAACATGCCCAACTCCCGCACCGGCATGGAGGTCGAAGTCCTGGGCCGCGCCTTTGCGGACCACCTCCAATTCTCGCAGGGAAAAGACGAGCACACCGCCACCGCCCACGACCGGTTCTTCGCAGTCGCCTACACGGTCCGCGACCGGATGATGCACCGGTGGATCGAGACCCAGCAGAGCTACTACCGGGAGGACGCCAAGCGCGTCTACTACCTGTCGCTCGAATTCCTGATGGGCCGCGCGCTCGGCAACAACCTCATCAACTTGGGCATGCACGAGACGATGCGCCGGGCGCTGGACGACCTGGGCCTGAACCTCTCCGACCTGCTCGAGCAGGAGGTCGACGCGGGGCTGGGCAACGGGGGCCTGGGAAGGCTGGCCGCGTGCTTCCTCGACTCCATGGCCACGCTCGCGCTGCCGGCGTACGGCTACGGCATCCGGTACGAGTTTGGGATCTTCGACCAGGAGATCCGCAACGGCTACCAGGTCGAGCACCCCGAGGAGTGGCTGCGCCACGGCACGCCGTGGGAGCTGCCGCGGCCGGAGTACCAGGTGCCGGTCCAGTTCTATGGGCGCACCGAGAGGCAGGTCGACTCCCGCGGCCGGGTGCGCTCGACGTGGATCGACACTCGCCACGTCATGGGCATGCCCTACGACGTGCCCATCGCCGGATTCCGCAACGACACGGTGAACACCTTGCGGCTCTGGCGGGCGCGGGCGCACAAGGAGCTCGACCTCGCCGACTTCAACGCCGGCGACTACCTCGCCGCGGTCGAAGAGAAGAACCTCTCCGAGGACATCTCCAAGGTGCTCTACCCCAATGACCTCACGGTCATGGGCAAGGAGCTGAGGCTCCGCCAGCAGTACTTCTTCGTCGCCTGCTCCATCGCGGACATCGTGCGCCGGTACCTGAAGACGCACGAGGGATTCGACAGCTTCCCGGACAAAATCGCCATCCAGCTCAACGACACCCACCCGGCCATCGCCGTCGCCGAGGTGATGCGGGTGCTCATCGACGAGCACGACCTGGCCTGGGAGAAGGCCTTCGAGATCACCCGCGCCACCTGCGGCTACACGAACCACACCCTGCTCTCCGAGGCGCTGGAGAAGTGGACGGTGGACCTCTTCGGCCGCGTGCTGCCGCGCCACCTGGAGATCATCTACGAGCTGAACCAGCGCTTCCTCGAGGAGGTCCGCCGGCGCTACCCGGGCGACGAGGGCAAGGTCTCGCGCATGTCGCTCATCGAGGAGGGCGGGGCGAAGATGGTCCGCATGGCCCACTTGGCCGTCGTGGGCTGCCATTCGGTGAACGGCGTCGCCGCGCTGCACACCGCCCTCTTGCGCCGGGACCTGTTCCACGACTTCGACGAGCTCTTCCCCGGCCGCTTCAACTCGAAGACCAACGGCGTCACGCCGCGCCGCTGGCTGCTCATGGCCAACCCGCTCCTCGCCGGGCTCATCACCGAGTGCATCGACGGGGCGTGGACCCGCGACCTCGACGAGCTCAAGCGCATGGAGCCCTTGGCCGACGACGCCGCCATCCGGAAGCGGTTCCGGGAGATCAAGCGAGAGAACAAGGAGCGGCTCGCGGCGATCATCAAGGAGCAGAACGGCATCACCGTGGACGTCGACTCCATCTTCGACGTGCAGATCAAGCGCCTGCACGAGTACAAGCGCCAGCTGCTGAGCCTGTTCCACGTCATCGCGCTGTTCAACCGGCTCAAGGCGAACCCGTCCCTCGAGGTCGTGCCGCGCACGTTCATCTTCGGCGGCAAGGCGGCGCCGGGCTACGCCATGGCCAAGATGATCATCAAGCTCATCAACTCGGTGGCGGAGGTGATCAACCGCGACGTGGACGTCCGGGGCCGGATCGCGGTGGTGTTCGTGAAGAACTACCGGGTGTCGCTCGCCGAGCGCATCTTCCCCGCGGCCGACCTCTCCGAGCAGATCTCCACGGCGGGCAAGGAGGCCTCGGGCACCGGCAACATGAAGTTCTCGCTTAACGGAGCGCTCACCATCGGCACGCTCGACGGCGCCAACGTCGAGATCCGCGAGGAGGTCGGCCCCGAGAACTTCTTCCTGTTCGGCCTCACGGTGGAGCAGGTCCACGCGCTGCGCGCCAAGGGCTACAACCCCTGGGAGTACTACCGGGCCAACCGCGAGCTCAAGGGCGTCATCGACGCCATCGCCGGGGGGACCTTCTCTCCGGGCGAGCCGCGCCTCTTCCAAGGCGTCATCGACTCGCTGCTCAACGGCGGCGACCCGTACATGCTCCTCGCCGACTTCGCGAGCTATGTCGCCTGCCAGGAGGAGGTCAGCCGCACCTACCGCGACCCCGAGAAGTGGACGCGCATGGCCATCCTCAACATGGCGCGCATGGGCAAGTTCTCGTCCGACCGGACCATTCAGCAGTACGCCGACGAGATTCTGGAAGGTCACGCCCGTGGCGGCGAAGCGGGCGTGAGGTCTCGCTGGACAGGTGAGCGAGGGGTGGCGGTATCATGCCCTGCCCGCAAAAGGGGGAGATCTTAGCCATGGCCCGCCAGAAGCCCGCTCCTCGGAATGCAGCGCGCAAGAAGGTGCCTCGCCCGCCGTCGGCGACCGCATGGGGCCGCGCCAACATTCTCTTGGAAGACATGTCCGCCCAAATCAGAGCCGTTGCGGAGGCGGTGACGCTGAGTCGTGAAGAGGCCCGCCGGGAGAGCGAGCGGCTGGAGGAGCGGATAGGCGAGCGCATCGCGCCTCTCGAGTTTGGCCTGCGCGATGTGGTCGCCAGGCTGGTGGCACAAGACAAGACGCTCAAGATTCTTGAACTCCAAGCTCGACGAGCACACAGCCAAGCTGGACGAGCACACAGCGAAGCTCAACGAGCACACGAGGATTCTCGACGCGCACTCCGGAAAGCTCGACGAGCACACGCGCCGGCACGACGAGGCCGCCGCGAGATTCGACGAGCAGGCCAGGTTGCTCGCGGACCACTCGGCGCGCCTCGAGCGGATTGAGGCGAAGCTGGATCGTAAGGCCGATGCGGAGGACCTCGCCGCGCTCGCCGAGCGGGTGGGCCGGCTCGAACGCGCGGCGGCGGGCTCCTGAGGCGGCCGGGCATCGGGGTGTACGCCTCCCCCTTCGAGAGCGTTCGGGGCTTTCGGGATGGGGTCTGGTAAACTCGTCCCATCGTGACCCGCCAGCTCGATCCCAGCGAGGCCACCTGTGCGGCCGTGCTGCCTGAAGCATCCCGGGGCCGGTTGTCCGCTTGGCTGGAGAAGGCGGGTTACCGCGCCTGCGCGCTGGACGACCACCCGGCCATCGCGGTGGTCGACCTCACTACCCAGGGCGGCGAGGCCGCGCTCGCCACTCTGCACGAGGGCTTCGCCCAGTACGCCATCCTCGCAGTGGTGGACGACAGCCACGAGGCGGCCGAGCGCTCACTCAAGTTGGGCGCCGACGGCTTCGTGGGCATCTCGCTCGTCGAGCGCGAGTTCGACCTTCGCCTCGAGGCCGTCCGGCGCATGGCCGTCTCGCGGATTCGAGCAGGCGCGCCGCGAGCAGGACCTGGCCGTGCTGCTCGACCTCACGGCCCACTACGCCTCCGCCCTCGACGTCGCCACGCTGCTGCACGACGTGACCCGTAGGCTCGCCGAGGAGCTCTCCATCGACCGCTGCTCGCTCGTCCTCATCGACGAGGAGCGCGGGCTGGGCCACATCGTCGCCGCCTCCGACGACCGCGCGGTGCGCGACCTGCGCATCGAGCTCTCCCGCTACCCCGAGGTCCGGGAGGCGATGCGCACCGGCCAGCCCGTGGTCGTCGACGACGTCGACAGCCACCCGCTCCTGGGCGAAGTGAAAGAGGCCGTCGCCGCCTGCGGCATCTCGGCGCTCGCCGCGGTGCCGCTCACCGTCCACAGGAAGACCCTGGGCGTTCTCCTGTTGCGCGCGAGCGCGGGGAGCCGCTTCCAGCCCCACGAAATCTCCTTCGCCTGGACCGTCGCCCACGCCACGGCCATCGCCCTGCGCAACGCCCGCATGCTCGAGGGCCTGCGCGGCCAGGCCCTGAAGGCGGAGGCCCAGGTCGCCGAGCTGACCCGCTACGAGGAGTTCTTCGTCTACCTCTCCGAGGGCGTCGTCATCCTCGACCCGCGCGGCACCATCGTCTCCATCAACCCCGCCGGCGCCTGGATCCTGGGCCTCACCCCCGAGTCCGCCAAAGGGCGGATGTTCGCATCCTTCGCGAGCCCGCTCTCCGAGCCCGCGGTGATGGAGCTGCTCGCGGGCATCGCGCGCGGCGAGCGGCCGCGCGACATCGACCTCGACGCCGTGGCCGAGGACGGGCGGCGACTCATCTTGTGCATTTCGGGCGCCGAGTTCCCCGGCGGCGCGGGCTCGGTCCTCTCGGTGCGCGACGTCACCGAGGCCCGTGCGATGGAGCGCGAGCTGCGCAAGACCAAGGAGTTCTTGGAGAAGCTCATCGACTCCTCGGTCGACGCCATCATCGCCTCCGACGTGCAAGGCCACGTCATCCTCTACAACAAGAGCGCGGAGCGGGTCTTCGGCTGGACGCAAAAGGAAGCCCTTCGCAGCCTGGACGTCCGCAAGCTCTATCCCGAGGGCATGGCCCAGAAGATCAACGCCCTCCTCGTCTCCGAGGATCACGGCGGCGCGGGCCGGCTCGAGCCGACGCGCACCGAGCTCGTCTCCAAGGGCGGCGAGCACGTGCCGGTTCTCATGAGCGCCGCGCTCATCTACGAGGCCAACAAACCAGTCGCCACCGTGGGCGTCATCAACGACCTGCGCGAGCGGGCCCAACTCGAGGCCAAGCTCTCGCGCGCCGAGGAGCGGCTGGAGGAGGCCAGCAAGCAGGCGGTCATCGTCGAGCTCGCCGGCAGCGCCGCCCACGCGCTCAACCAGCCCCTCACGAGCGTCATGGGCTACGCCGAGCTGTTGCGGCGCAGCTTCCAGAAGGACGACTTGAACTATAAGCGGGTGGACACCATCTACCACGAGGCCGAGCGAATGGCTGAAATCGTTCGCAAGATCGGCAAAATCACCCTCTACAAGACCAAGGCCTACGTCGGAAACGCGCGGATCGTCGACCTCGACCGCGCCACCCGCGACGACGAGTAGCGGACGCCGAGAGCTCCTCGGCGCCTGCGGCGTTTCCTTCTTCGACCGGAGCCTCGCTTGACCGACCCCGCCGCCCAGCCTCGCAGCGACGCGCGACGCGGCGACGTCGACCCCGCGCTCGAGGCGCTGCCCGGCGCCGCGGCGCTGCTCGACTCAGAGCTTCGGGTGATCCGCGCCAACTCGCGTTTCCTGGCGCTGTGCGGCGCCCCCGGCGGCTCGCTCCTGGAGGTGCTGCCGCCCGCCGCCGGCGCGCCGTCGCCCCCTTCCGAGGACCGCGTGGTGAGCTACCTCGCCCGCGCCGCCGGCGGCGAGGCGCTGGAGGTCAGCCTGAGCCGCCGGGGCGAGTTCGTCGGCGCGCTCGCCCAGCCGGTCGCCATGGAGGCCGCAGACGCTCCCCTCGCCTCGGCCATGCGCGCGGTGGCCGAGCAGGGCCACGTCCAGGACGCGCTCCTGACACTCTCCCGGGAGATCGCGCTCGCGGCCGCCGAGGACGAATTGGTCGCCGCCATCGCGCGCTGCGTGCGGCAGCTGTTCCCGGGCCGATTCTTCTGCGTGCGCATCGTCGACCCCAGCACTCTCGCCCTGAGCTCGCTCTACGCCGAGGGCAGGCTGCTCGAGGGCGCGCGCGAGCGCCTGGCGGTGCGGCGCTCGGCGGCGGAGAAGGCGCACCTGGACCTGAAAGCCGTGCCCCAGGGCCGCATCGTCCTCACCGACGACGAGGAGCCGCTGGTCTTCGCCGGCTCGCGGCGCGGCTTCGCCACCCCCATGGTCGCCGCGGGCAACTTCTTCGGCGTGCTGAACCTGGAGTATGCCCCCGGCGCGCCCTGCGACCCTGCGCGCGACGAGAAGCTTCTCATCCAGCTCGCGAACCAGGCCGCCCTGGGCGTGCGCAACGCCAAGCTCATCGAGGAGCTGACCTTCGTACGCAAGTTCCTCGAGGAGCTGATCGAGGACGCCAACGCGCTCATCCTGGTGGTGAACCGCGCGCGGGAGGTCATCGTCTTCAACAAGGCGCTGGTGGCCCTGCTGGGCTACGAGCGCTCGGAGGTGCTCGGCCGCGACGCAGCGCAGCTGGTGCCCGAGCCACTGCGGTCCGCCACCTGCGCCGTGCTCGAGCGCAGCCTGGGCGGGGAGGCGGTGAGCTGCTTCGAGGCGGCGTTCGTGAAGAGCGGCGGCGCCGAGGTGCGGGTGCTGCTCTCCACCTCCGCGGTGCGCACGCCCGCCGGCGACGTGGAGGGGGTCATTGCCATCGGCCAGGACCTCTCGGTGCAGCGCGAGCTCGAGCGGCAGGTGGTGCAGGCCGAGAAGCTCGCCTCGCTGGGGCAGCTCGCCGCCGGGGTGGTGCACGAGAATCAACAACCCGCTCACCACCATCACCTTGTTCACCGACGCGCTCCTCCAGAGGGCGCGCGCGCACCGCACCGACCCCGGCGAGCTCGACAAGCTCACGCGCATCCGCGAGTCCGCGGACCGCATCCTCACCTTCTCCCGCGACCTGACGAGCTACGCGCGCCCGGCGCACGAGCACGCGGAGGCCCTGGGGGTGGCAGAGCTCATCGACCAGGCGGCGCGGTACTGCGAGTACGCGCTCAAGCAGAGCGGCGCCAAGCTGGAGCGCACGTTCTCGCCCGACCTGAGGCGGGTGCGCGGCGTGCGGACGAACCTGGTGCAGGTCTTCGTGAACCTCATCACCAACGCCGCCCACGCGGTGGTGCGCGGCGAGGGCCGGGTCTGCATCGGCGCGCGCCCCGAGCGCGGCGGCGTGCTCGTCGAAGTCCGGGACAACGGCATCGGCATCGAGCCCGAGCACCTCGCGCACATTTTCGAGCCCTTCTTCACCACCAAGGCCGACGGCCGCGGAACCGGGCTGGGCCTGACCGTCGTGCACGGCATCGTCGAGAAGCACGGCGGGAGCGTGCGCGTGATGAGCTCACCCGGCGAGGGGACCACGTTCCTCGTCTGGCTACCGGACGAGGGGGCCTGAACGCCTGCGACTGAAGCAATCGGCCTCGCATTGGCGAAGGTGGCGTAGCTCGTCGAGCAGGCGCAAAGCGCTGCGGCGACGAAACTGATCATCCAGCGCGCTGCGCATGGGAAGACCTCCGTTTCGGGGCGATTCCCCTTCTTCGCATAAAGCGAGGCAGCGACGGCCCCTCAAAGGCTCAGGACAGAGCGAGGCCGCGCGGCCTTTTGAAAGCCACCTTCGGGAACAGACCCTTTGCGCGAGCCGTTGGCGCCTTCCGGAGTATCATCCGCCCTCGCGCCCAGGCGGCGCCGAACGCCTCGAGGAGATCGATGCCGAGCCCGGTGAGCCCAAGTTCCTCCCTGACCCCGCCGGCCTTGCCAGGCCTCCCCGACCAGGGCGACCGCGCGGCCGTCGCCGAGCTCGCCGCCGCACGCGCGGAGATCGTCCGGGAGATCGAGAAACGCATCGTCGGCCAGCCGGAGGTGGTGGAGCACCTGCTCATCAGCCTCTTCGCGCGGGGCCACTGCCTGTTCGTGGGAGTGCCCGGCCTCGCCAAGACCCTGCTCATCTCCACCCTGGCCGAGGTGTTGAACCTCACTTTCAACCGGATCCAGTTCACGCCAGACCTGATGCCCTCGGACATCACCGGCACCGACGTCTTGGAAGAGGACCGCTCGACCGGGCGGCGCGTGTTCCGGTTCGTCCGGGGCCCTCTGTTCGCAAACATTATCCTCGCCGACGAGATCAACCGGACCCCGCCTAAAACCCAGGCGGCGCTCCTGCAATCGATGCAGGAGTACAAGGTGACCGCCGGCGCCCAGACCTACCCTCTGGACCTGCCTTTCCTCGTCTTCGCGACCCAGAACCCCATCGAGCAGGAGGGCACGTATCCGTTGCCCGAGGCCCAGCTCGACCGCTTCATGTTCCTGGTCGACGTCGGCTACCCCACCGCCGAGGAGGAGGTGCAGATCGTCAAGTCGACCACCGGCGGCGCGCGGCCGACGCTGACCAAGGTCCTCTCGCCGGAGCGGATCCGCGCGCTGCAGGAGCTGGTGCTGCGCGTGCCGGCCTCCGACTCGGTGGTGCGCTTCGCGGTGGAGCTGGTGCGCCGCTCGCGCCCCAAGGGGGACGGCGCGCCGGACTTCGTGCAGCAGTACCTCTCGTGGGGCGCCGGCCCGCGCGCGAGCCAGTACCTGGTGCTCGGGGCCAAGGCTCGGGCCATCCTCGACGGGCGGTTCGCCGCGACGGTGGACGACGTGCGCGCCCTGGCGAAACCCGTGCTCCGCCACCGCGTCCTCACCAATTTCCACGCAGAGGCCGAGGGCATCACGTCGGCTTCCATCATCGACCGGCTGCTCGAGCTGTCGCGGTAGGCCGAGGTCGCTCTCCAGAGTGGAGTGGGGCGTGGAGCTCCGAACGCCTTAGAAGTCGAGCCGGGAACCCGAGGGGCGAGCAGCACAGCGCTGCTGGCGGCAGCGCGAGCAGCTTGAGCGACGAGTCTTCCCGCCGCAGCCAGCCAATGCGCGTCGCAGCAGGCTTTTCAAACTGATGGGCGTTCTAGCGCACCGCCTTCGCCCGCGTGAGCTGCTCGCGCGCGAGTGACTTGCAGGTGCCGTCGCACTCAGGGAACCCGAGCAGGAACGACGCCTGGCGCTCGCAATACTCGGCGAGGCCGTCGGAGGGCTTGGAGCAAGCGGTCCTCAAGTCCTCCTCGGTTCGAAGCATCAGGGCCCGCCGCTCGGGCTCGCCAAGCATCTGGATGGCCTGCCGGTCGGCCGCCGCCCGCCACATCGCGAGACCGACCCCGGCGAACACCACGACGGCGATGGCGATAATTGGGGCGTAGCGATCGTTGTAGACCGGCCGCTCGCGAGGCGTGCGCCGTGGAAAAGCGACGACATTGCCCAAGCCACCCTGCGCGTCTTCCGGCTTCATGCCGCACAAGCACATCACGAACCATGCCACGCACCCTTCGCCTGGCGCTCTGCCGCGCACCGCGCGAGCTCGTGCGGATTGCAGAGAGAGCGCCGCCGCCGAGTTGCAGGCCGCAATCGGCTCGCGGGCTCGTGCGAGCACGCCGGGGTGATGCCCAGAATATCGGGGGAAGGGCGGGGCCAGCGCCACGAGGGGTACCAAGTGCCGGGCGTCTCGGTATGCGAGCAGCGCGATCTAGGCAGCTGGCCCTTCGGCTATCGGATGCTCACCCGCGCCCAAGACCTCGCCAAGGACTGCGCGGTGGCCGAGGGCGCTGGCGCAACCCCCGAGACCTCCCAGATCGCCCAGATCGCCCAGAGCGCTCGCAACCATCTCGAGGCGGCGTGCGAGGCCATTCGCCTCGGCAGCCACCCCGTCCGCTCGTTGGGCAAGAGATCCTCGGCGGTCGACGCCATCCTCACGCACTACAACGCCGCCGCCTGCGACGTCTTGCGGATCCTGCCGGCTGAGGACCTGACCGCGCGATTGCCGAGCCTCCTGGCGCTGGCTCGAGAGCATCTGCCGGCGAGCGACCCGACGCGGGTGGACATCGAGCTCATCGCCAAGGAGCGCCACATCGTCTCGGACCTCGAGCGCAAGCGCGTGGTGGCCGCGGTGCGTGCGGCCCTCGACGCCTCGGAGCGAGAGCACCTCAAGCTGCGCAGCTTCCTCCGGCAGGTCTGGGTGGTGGTGGGCCTGCTCTTCGCCGCCGCGCTCGCTGCGCTGGTGCTCTCGCCGAAGTCGCAGCTCCTCTGCTCGCAGAGCGGCGACGGCGCCCTGGTGTGCCCGTCCTTCTCGCAGGCGATCTGCCGCACCTGCGCGCCCTCGCGCCTCGACTACGCCATCGTCGAGGTCGCAGGTCTGGCGGGAGCGCTCCTCGCCGCGACGGTGTCGCTGCGCAAGGTGAGCGGGACCTCCACGCCGTACGACCTTCCGGCCGCGCTCACGTTCCTGAAAGTGGTGAGCGGCGCGCTGACGGCCGTGTTCGGCATCCTACTGCTGAACGGCGGCTTCGCCCCGGGCATCAAGGCCGTTCTGGAGACGCCCGCGCAGATCGTCGGCTGGGCGGTCGTATTCGGCTACGCGCAGCAGCTCGTGACCGGCATCGTCGACCAGCAGGGGCAGGCGGTCCTCATGTCGGTGCACGGCCCTGCCAATCCGAGCGACGCGAGCGCACCGCAGCTCCCGGCCGAGGCCCCGAGCCCCGCCTCCAAGGCGCCTTCCCCTCCGACGCCGGAGCCCGGGCTCTTCACGAAGCTCGCCCGGAGGATCGCCCATAGGCGCGAAGCCTAGCGAGGCGGCGCTTCAGACCGACGAGGCATGTTGACGAGCGAGCCCGACCGGCGCCCCCGTCCCCGAGGCGCGCGGGCCCCTTTGGACTTGGAAAGCAGAGCGCTATGAGGCCACCGCCGCGGCGCGCTGGCGCTTTCCCGCCTCGCCCAGCGCCTTCACCGCGGCATGGCGGTACATGTCCGAGAGCGTCGGGTAGTTATAGAGCGTCTCGGCAACCTGCATCGCGTCGGCGCCCGAGCCCAGGAACGCCTCGCCGATGTGGATGAGCTCGCTCGCGTTGGGGCCCACGATGTGGATGCCGCGCAGCTTCATCGTGCTCGCCTCGAACACGAGCTTGAGCAGGCCTTCGGCGCCGATGATCTGCCCGCGGGCGTTCAGGTCGTAGTTGCCCCGGCCGACGATGTAGTCGATGCCCTTCTCCTTCATCGCCTCCTCCGTGTCGCCCAGGAAGCTCACCTCGGGGATGGAGTAGACGGCATAAGGCAGGACCTCGGTCTTGAGCGGCACGCCCCGGATGCCGAAGGCGTGGCGGATGGCCTGCCGCCCCTGCTCCATGGAGGTGGAGGCGAGCGCGGGGTAGCCGATGACGTCGCCCACGGCGTAGATGTGCGGATGGCAGGTCTGGAAGTGCTCGTTCACCTCGAGGTTGCCGTACTTGTTGGGGACGATGCCGACCTTGTCCAGGCCCAGGTCGCGGGTGTTGCCGTCCCGACCCGACACGTAGAGCAGCACCTCCGCTTCGAGCATGTGGCCCTTGGCGGTCACGCAGCGCACCTTCTTGCCGTCGACGCGCTCGATGGTCTGGTAGTGATCGCGGTGGTGGATGCGCACGCCCAGCCGCCCCAGCTCCGTCTCGAGGACCTGGGCTATCTCCCCGTCGCAGTAGGGCAGGAGGCGGTCGCGGGTGTCGACCAGGGTCACCTGGAGTCCCAGCGCCGCGAAGATGCTCGCGTACTCGATGCCGATGACACCGGCGCCCAGGACCAGCATCGACCGCGGCATGGTCTTGAGGGTGAGGATGGTCTCGCTGTCGAAGATGGCCTCGCCGTCGAACGGCACGTCCGAGGGCCGGTGCGGGCTGGAGCCGGTGGCGATGACGATGACGCCCGCCTGGATGACCGACTTCTGGCCTTCGCGGTTGGTGACCTCCACCGAGCTCGGGTCGAGGAACCGGGCCTCGCCCTCGAGGACGTCGATGCGGTAGCGCTCGAGCGAGTCGTTGATGAGCTCGAGCTCTCGCTGCACCACCTTGCGCTCGCGGAACATGAAATCGTGGACGGTGACGTCCTTGACCTCGGTCCTGATGCCATGGATGCGGTTGCGGGTGAGGGAGAGCACGAACATCGCGCTCTCGCGCAGGGTCTTGCTGGGGATGGTGCCCCAGTTGACGCGGTTGCCGCCGACGACGTGCGCCCGCTCGATGGCCGCGACGCGCTTGCCGGCGCGCGCAGCCTGGATGGTGGCCCGCTCACCGGCGGGCCCGCACCCGATCGCCAAAACGTCATAGGTCTGCATGGATCTCCGTCTTGCTGACTCTCAATGCGGGCGGGCTCTCACGTCAGCACCTGGCCGCCGCGCCGCACCGCTCCGGAATGCCGCCCGCACCAAGGCACTGGCGCTTGCCCGTCGAGGGACGGTATATGCAAGCTCCGGAACGCGCGCTGCGCCCCTCTACCACGGAGTCGCAAGAATGGCCACCCTGCTCGAAACCCTCGCCGCACCCGCCAAGCGCCCGGCGGTCGTCGCCGACTGCGAGCGGCTCGTCGACGATGAAGTGGCGTCCAAGGGCGGGCTGGGCGGCATCGCCATCAAGGCGGCCTACCGGCTGGTGAAGGGCTTCAAGCCGGGGTTCGTGCACAACGTGGTCGATGGCATGCTCGATGATTTCTGCAACAACCTGCAGCCCTTGGTGGACGAGGCGCGGGCGCAGAACCGACCCATCGGCGCTCACTTCAACCAGCAGCGCAGCCGGGTCGCCGACGCCCTGCTCGCCACCACCGACGCGCGCGCGCAGCGCTCCAACCTGGCGGCCATCAAGGCGACCTACGAAAAGCTGCGCGGCTCCGCCAAGAAGCAGGTCGAGGAGGGCGTGCCCCGGCTCGGCGCGCTCGTCGAGCGCCACGCCGGGTAGCGGCCGAGCACTGCCCTAGGGAACGACCGACTCCCAGCCGGCGAACCTCGGCGGCCCCATCAGGAACGCGACCGTCTTGCCTCCCTGGGCGTGGGCCTTGTGGAACTGCTCGGACTCCGTCCAGGCCATGAAGGCAGCCTCGTCCTTCCAGACGGTGTGCGAGGCGTAGAGGCGAGCGCCGTCCTCCTCGGGGCCTCGGAGAAGGTGGAACGACTGAAAGCCCGGCACCTCCGAGAGGTACGATTTCCGCTCGCGCCACGCGCGCTCGAACTCCTCGGCCGACTCGGGCTTCACCCGAAAGTGGTTCATGGCGATGTACATGGCTCTTCTATTAATTCCGCGGTCGCCGCTCCGCCGCTCGCCAATCGCGCCTCCTTGAACTTTCACCCGGCCTCCGGCCTCTTTGGGGCCGTCCTCGACCAGGGTCCTTCGAGAGGGCGAGCGTACCCCGGCCCTAGCGCGCTTCGAGCGAGCGCTCGAGCGCGGCGAACTCTTGAGGGGAGAGCGTCTCCGCCCGGCGCATCGGGTCGATCCCCGCGCGCTCCAGCGCCGCGGCGATGGCGGGCGGATCGCCCAGGTCGTCTACCGCGCGCAGCGCGTTGTAGAGCGTCTTGCGCCGCTGGCCAAAGGCGGCCTTGACCACGCGGACGAACCGCGCCGGATCGCGCACGTCGGCCCGCGGCGTTTCGAGGAAATCGATGCGCACCACCGCGGAGTCCACCTTCGGCGGCGGATGAAAGGCGCGGGCGGGCACGCGCAGGGCGAGCGACACGTCGGCCCAGGCCTGGAGCAACACCGAGAGCAGGCCGTACTCCCGGCCTCCAGGAGGCGCCGCGAGCCGCTCGGCGACCTCGCGCTGCAGGAGGAACACCGCTCGCTTCACCGACCCGCGCTGCTCGAGCACCTCGAAGAGGATGGGGCTCGAAAGCTGGTAAGGCAGGTTCCCGGCCACGACCGGCCGGGCAACCTGGGCGACCTGGGCGAAGTCGAGGCTCGCGGCGTTGGCCGCGACCACCCGGACATTGGCCGGCAGCGCCGACTCCTCGAGCACCGCCACGAGGTCCCGGTCGCGCTCGATCGCCACGACCGCTGCGCCCGTCGCCGCCAAGGCGCGCGTCAGATGTCCGAGGCCCGCGCCCAGCTCCACCACGGTGTCTGCCGGCGTCAGCCCGCAGGCCGCCGCGATCCGCTCGAGGATGGCCTCGTCGCCCAGAAAGTTCTGGCCCCAGTCCTTCTTCGGGCGCAGGCCGCGGCGAGCGAGGATTCTCGCGAGGGGACCCACTCATGCGCGGCTCGCCCCGAGGCGCCACGCGGGGTCGGCGCTCAAGGTGAGCGGCGCGCGCTCGCCGCGCTCCAACGCATGGGTGCCGGCCACGGCGATCATCGCGGCGTTGTCGGTGCAGAGCTTGAGCGGGGGCAAGAGCACGGTGAGCCCCGCCTCCGCCCCGCGCTCGGCCGCCAGCGCCCTCAGCCGGCTGTTCGCCGCCACGCCGCCGCAGAGGACGAGCTGCTTCAAGCCAAACCGGCGCGCGGCCCGCACCGCCTTCTTGGTCAGCGGGTCGGCCACCGCCTCCTGAAAGCTCGCGCAGAGGTCCGAGAGCGCCTGGCCCTCGGGCTTCCCGTTTTTGTGGAGGTGCGTGAGCACCGCGGTCTTCAGCCCCGAGAACGAGAAGTCCAGCTCGGCTCCCTTGATGTGCGCCCGCGGAAAGCGGATGGCCGCCTTGTCCCCGTTCTGGGCCAGCCGGTCGATCTGCACGCCGCCGGGATACGGGAGCCCGAGCATCTTGGCAACTTTGTCGTAGGCCTCGCCGGCGGCGTCGTCCCGGGTCGAGCCGAGGAGCCGGTACGTGCCGAAGCCCTCCACCGCGTACAGGCTGGTGTGACCCCCGGAGACGACCAGGCCCAAGAACGGCGGCTCGGGCGGCTCCGCGAGGAGCCGGATGGCGAGGAGGTGACCCTCGAGGTGGTTCACGCCGACCAGCGGCTTGCCCGCGGCCCAGGCCAGGGATTTGGCCGCCTGGACGCCGACCAGGAGCGCGCCGATGAGCCCCGGGCCGCTGGTGACGGCGATGGCGTCCAGGTCGGAGAGCCCCACGCCGGCGCAGGTGAGCGCCTCGTCCACCACTGGCATCACCTGGACCACGTGGTTGCGCGAGGCGAGCTCGGGCACCACGCCGCCCCAGCGGCGGTGGATGTCGATCTGCGAGGAGACGACGTCGGAGAGCGCGACGCGCCCGTCGCGCACGACGGCGGCCGCGGTCTCGTCGCAGGAGGTCTCGATGCCTAGGACGAGCACGTCACCTCAGGTTCTCGAGGATGGAGCGCACTTCGTCGGCATACTCTCCATGAGGGGCGATGGACAAGTAGGCGTTGTAGGCCTTCACGGCGTCGGCGTTCCGGTTGAGCGTCTGATAGGCCGCTCCCAGCGTGACCTGGCCTCGCGCATCCTTCGGGTTGACGGCGAGGCCCTTCTCCAAAAATGCGGCCGCCTTCGCCGGCTCCCGGTCGACGAGCGCGATGCCCAGGCCGATGAGCGCCTCGCTGCCGTTGGGCCGAACGGCGAGCGCCCGGCCGAAGTCCGCGGCCGCGGCGCCGACGCGGTTCGCCTTGACCTTCTCGTAGCCCGAAGCGACGAGTCGCGCGTAGTCCGAATCGGCGCCCGCCTTCCTCGAAGCGGCCCCACCGGCGCGCGCCTCCGGCGGTCGGCCCGCCTTCTCGCTGTCCGGCGCCTCCGCGACGGCGAGGCCGTGCGCGGGCTCCGGGGATGAAGGCTCTGCCAGAGGGTCCCTTTCGGCAACCATCAGCGAAAGTGGCTCGTCTCCCGATTCCGCTGCGGGCTCCGGAGTCGGACCAGCGGCCGGCGTGGCAACGGGCGTCGCGGCGGCGACGACAAGTTCCCCGGGGCGCGCCGGCTTCGGCGGCTGGAGACGCTGGTAGCCGATAGCGGCGCCCAGCAGGGCGATCGCGACCGCCGCCAAGGCGACGAGCGGGGCGGACGAGCGGCGAGAAGCCGGCGCCGACTCCTCGCGGGCCTCTTCCAGCGGCGCCGATTCGAGCTCGAGGTCCTCGTCGCTCACGGCCTGCGCGGCCTCAGGCTCAGGCTCGGGCTCGAACGGCTTGGCTGCGGCTCCTCCGACGAGCACCGCGGGCGCCGCCGGAGCAGGGGTCTCGGGGGCCGACGCAGGCGCGGACCCGGGAGCGCTCGGCGCACGCCCGAAGAAGATGTCCGCCGGCGTGGGACCGGGCGAAGGCGCGCTCGAGTTCGTGGCGAGCTCGGCTTTGGCGACGCTCTGTCCATTCGCAGCCGGCTCGCTGAACCAGCCTTCCGCGGGCGGCAGCGCGGGCGGCAGCGCGGGCGGTGCCGCGGGCGCGCTGGCGGCCCCTTGCCTCTGGGCGCCCAGGGGTGGCGGCAACGCGCGCGACCGGCCGTGCTGAGGGTGAAAGAAGATGACCGTGGCCCGCGGCGTGCGCGGCGCCGAGACGAGCGGAGCGGCCGGCCCGGGCGAAGGCGCCGGCGGCGACTCGGGAGGTGCGCCGGGAGGCGACGCCGAGGCATCCGGGAGCTCGCTCGAAGGCTCGCCCGCTTCGCGAATGAACCCTTCAAAATAGAGCTTGCAGAGAAACTCCAGGGCGGCGAGCGCGTCGAGGCTCGCGTCGTCGACCACCTGCTCGAGGGTCCGCTTCCCGTCCAGGAGCCGAAGCAGGCCGTTGACCTCGTCGGGGACCTCGGCCAGGTGCTCCGAGAGCTGGCGGTCGTCGACCTCCAACACCGACGAGAGCGGCGGGAGCTGCTCGAGCAGCCGACCCCACTCGTCGACGCGGTGCAGGCTGTCGGCGAGCAGAGCCTGGGTGGGCTGGGCAATCTGCTCGGGGCGGTCGCAGGGGACGTAATCGACGGCGAAAGTGCCGCCCGAGACGCGCAGGAGCCGGTCGAACGCCAGGGCGCCCGAAAGCTTGCCACACTCGGCGTCGACGAGCTTGCCGCCGCGAAAGTAGAGGTGCCCGTCCCGGCCCGCGGCGCTCAAGTGGACGGCGCCGGTCTTGAGACCCGCATCGAAAACCTGGACCAGGTCCAGAAGCCCCAGGTCCGCGAGGTCGCCGGAAGCGACTCTGCCCTGGGCGCTCTCCCGCGCGAGCCGCTCCTTCTCGCGCTTGCCCAATAAGAGTTTCACGCGCGTGACGAGCTCCCGGATGAACAGCGGTTTGCTGAGGTAATCCTCGACGCCCAGCTCCAGACCCTTGCGCTGGTCGTCGACCGACTTCTGGGGCGTGAGAAAGATGAAAGGCAGCTCGCGGGTCGCCTCTTCGGCCTTGAGCCTCTTGCAGAGCTCGAAGCCGTCGAGCCGAGGCATCTGGACGTCGCTGACAACGAGGTCCGCCGCGCAGGTCTTGACCTTCTCCAGCGCGTCGAGCCCGTCGACCGCGGTGGTCACCGCGAAGCCGGCTTGCCGCAGGGACACTTCCATGACCCGGAGGCTGTGTGGGTCGGCGTCGACGAGCAGGAGATTCCGCTTAGCCACGAAAGCGCTCCGTGGAAGGTGAGCGTCGACGCTTAGCCTCGGAGCACCCGAGGAATCGTTCGATGGATTTGCCGGGTGATGTTTCCCTCGGCCCCCTCCGGTGTCAACCCCTGGTCGGCGCTCCCCTCACCCCATTCCGCTCGCCACCGGGGCCGTCGCCCAGACCCCTCTAGAGGCTCCGGGCGCCTCGGGAGATGCGCCGATCAGCCGAACAGCCCCTTCTTCCCGCCCAGCGGCTTCTTGCGGCGCATCTCGATGAGCCGGAGCTCAGTGGAGGCCTCGGCGTTCTTCGGGTTCGAGTGCACCGCGGAGCGGAAGAGCCTCTCGGCCTTGTCCAAGTCTCCCTCGACGCGCGCGATGACCCCCAGAGAATACGACGCCCGGTCGCACGTGGCGTCCATCTTGAGAGCCTGCTCCAGCATGCGCTTCACGCCGGCGAGGTTCGTGCGCTGCTCCGGGTCGAGGTAGATGGACCAGGCCTCCTGCGCCAGGTGGCCCGCGTTCTTGCTGATGGCGAACGCCCGCCCGTAGAGCTCGGCGGCGTGGGCGAACTCCTTCTTGCGCAGCGCGGCCTCGGCCTGCTTCTCGAGGGCCTCGACCTCGTCGCCGCGGACCTTGGTGGCGGCCGTGCCGTCGACCTGCTGCAGGTACGCGGCGCGCCGGGCGTCGTCGATGAGCGCGTCTTGGGCCTCGGT
Organism: uncultured delta proteobacterium; assembly: GCA_963772225.1. GTDB lineage: Bacteria > Myxococcota > Myxococcia > Myxococcales > UBA5297 > CAVYWD01. Next base: position 2,137,585 of record CAVYWD010000002.1, read on the forward strand.
GAGTGCGTCGAAGACGTCGCGCACCTTGGCCGAGAGGTGCCCCAGGACGGACGGCAGGCGGTCCGGGTGGAAGACCATGGCCGCGGATAGGAAGGCGCTCTTGACCTGCTCGGCGCTGGCGGTTCGCTGAAGGCCCAGCCGTGTGAAGTAGTCCTCCCTGGCGATGGACGCCGCCCGCGCCTCGATGCGCGCGGCCAGGGCCTGATGCTCTTCCGAGAGCTGCTCGGGCCCGGGTGCGGCAGGCTCAGCGGCCGCCGCCTCGCGGGAGGCTTTGGGCTGCGCGGGCCGGGGCAGCGCGCCCAGGTTGTCGAAGGCGCGCCGGAGCAGCCTCTGCCGGCGCAGCTTGTCCTCATCGTTCAAGTCGTCATCCTCTCCTATTGGCGGTTCCAGCTCCGCTCCCTCGGCGCTTGCCGAGGCGGGGCCCGCGGGGAGCTTGTCGCCCAGCGCCGCGTTCCATTCCATGCCATCGGTCTGGTGCCGCCCGAGGGGCGGCGGCGCCTCGTCCGCCTCGGGAGGCGACATCCACGGGCTCGCCTCCAAGCCGAGCGCATCCGGCGGGACCTCGGCGCCGGCCAAGACCGGATCCGAGAGGTCCGACAGGTCGACCGGATTCTCCAGGGGCCGCGCGAACGGATGCGGATCGAGCGCCGAGTCCGGGTCACTGCCCGAAAACGACTCGATGGCCGAGGCCAGGTCGCCGCGATGCCGGTCGTGCGGAGAGCCGAATAGATCGACGGCCGGCCCGTCGGGCAGGCCGACGTTCTCGGTCAGCGACACCGCCTGATCCAGGTAGCCGCTTCCCACGACGTCGGCGCCCTCCACGGGGCCAGGCACCGGCGGCTCCGAAACGGGACGATCCGGCGCGACGACCTCCCCGTTGCCCAGCGCGATGGGCGGCGGGGGCTCGAATTCCAGGGTCTCGAAGACCGAGCCCGGTGCCGGCGCGGCCTCGGGCGAAGCGCTCTCGGCCTCCTCCGGCGGCGCGCTCAATGCCGAGGCGGCGGAAGGGCGCTTGCCCGCCTGAGCCAGGTCGGCGCGCAGCGCCTCGAGCACCTCGGGGGCGGGGGACGAGTCGGGCGGCAACGGCTCGATCATGTCCTCGACGTTGAGGTCGATGGTCAGCGGGGCCGAGCGCGCCTCGGGCTCTTGTCCACCGAGACCCTGCGGCTCCTCGGTCGACACACCGAGGAGAGGCTCGGACTCATCGGCGACCGGCGCTGGCGGCAAAGCGTCCCTCAGGGCCAGCGCGAGCTCGCGCCCCTCGGCGCGGCGCGCCAGGCGCTCTTCCTCGGCGCTCTGGCGGGCGTGGGCGAGCCGCTCGCGCTCCGCCGAATCCTCTTCCTCGGAGCGCATGCGAACCACCGCGCCCAAGTCCTCCAAGTCCTCGCCCTCTGGCACGGGCTCAACCAGCTCCAAATCCTGGCCGTCGAGCGTCGGGGCCTCCTCGGCGCGCGCAACCTCCGCAGAAGGCTCGGGCTCCGGCGCGGGCGCCTCGATCAGGTCCGCGTCTTCGATCTCCACCGGCTCGGTCAGCGGGATGGGAGCGACGACGGGCGCGCTTGCGGGCTCGGGCTCGGGCTCGGGCTCGAGCGCGGTCGCAGGCGTAGGCGTAGGCGCGAACTCGGGCGTAGGCGCGAGCTCGGGCGCGGCGGCGAAAAGCTGCGCCTCGTGCGGAAGGGGCTCCTGCGGCGCAGTGGCAACGAGCGCGGGCGGCGCGGATTCGCCGACCAATGCCGCCGGCTCGGCCGGCGCCTCCTCGGCGCGGCGGCGCTCGGCCTGCCGGGCGAGAAGCTCGCGCGCCTCGGCCTCGAGCCGCTCGGCCGCGAGGGCGCGCTTTCGCGCGAGTTCCTGCGAGGCGCTGGACGCGGCCTGGCGCGCGAAGGCGAGCTCCTGGGCCTGCTGCTGGGCCTGCGCCTCGGCCTCGGCGGCGCGCGCCGCCTGCTCGGCGCGCCGGCGCTCGGCCTCCTCGCGCTCTCGGGCTTCGCGCTCCTCGCGCTCCTTCTTCTCGGCGAGCTCGCGGGCCAGGCGCTCGGCCGAAAGGCGCGCTTCCTCCATGGCGTTGCGGGCGAATTCTTCGGCCTCGATTCGCTCGCGCTCGGCCCGCTCTGCGCGGGCCTGGGCCTGCTCCTCCTCGACGCGGGCCTGTTCCTCGGCGCTCTTGCGCGCCGACTCGAGCAGAGACTCGGCCTCGACGCGCGCCGCCTGGGCGCGGTCCTGGGCAACGCGAGCGCGCTCTTCGAGATCGGTGCCCTGCTTGCGCAGCTCCTCCGCCTCGGCGCGCATCCTCGCAAGCGCTTGCTCGGTCTGGTCGAGCTCTCGCCGCAGCGCCTGCGCCCGCGCGCGGTGAGCCTCGGCCTCTGCGAGGCAGCGCCGCTCCTCGTCCGAAGCGCCGCGGACGGTGGACGTCTCGAGCTCCTCCAGCGCCGCTCGGCTTTCGGCGGCGACGCGGGCGCGCTCCTGCTCCGCCTCCTGGCGGGCCTCGGCCGCGATCCGCTCCGCCTCGTCCTGGGCAGCGGCCAGGCGGGCCTGCTTCTGGCCGAGGTCGTCCTCGGCCGCCTGCCGCGCCTGGCGCTCGCTGGCAAGCCTGGCCTGCGCCTCGGCGAGGGCCTGCTCAGCCAGAGACACCTCGGAAGCGGCGCTGTCGAGCTCACCCTTCGCGACGGCTTTGGCTTCCTCCACCAGCCGCTCGCGGATGCGCGCGGCCTTCTCGCCCGCGTCGCGCTGGATCTCGTCGACGAGGGCCTCGGTCTCTTTTCGGAGGCGGATCCGCTCGGCGACGGCCTGCTCCAGCGCCTCGCGCGCCTTGGCCTCGGCCTCGGCGGCCGCCTGCTCTTGCGCGCGGCGCCGCTCCTCTTCGGTCTTCTGGGAGCGGGCCTCCTCTTCGAGGCGAGAGCGGAGCTCGAAGGCCTTGCGCCGCTGCGCCTCGACCTGGGCGCGGGCCTCTTCTTCGTGCGCGCGGGCGGCGGCCTCGGCCTGGGCCCGGGCCTCCTCGACCCGGCGCCGAGCCTCTTCTTCGGCTTTGGCGCGCGCCTCGGGGCGCGGGTCGAATGGCTCGGCCGCGCCCAGGGCGAGCGCGGTGGCCGCGAGCCATCGGGCCTTTGGCGCCGGGAGCCTTTGGGCCTCGAGGTCCTCGGGGATGCCGCCCTCGCGCAGCGCCTCGAGCGCGGCGCGCTCCTCAGGCGCCAGGTGGAGCGACGCGAGCAGCGGCTCGGAGCCCTCGCGGAGCTTGAGCAAATTCGCGCCCAGGTCGGCGAGGAGCCCGAGCACCAGCGCCTCGGCGGCCGGGGCGGCCATGGCCACTGACACCGCCCACTCGGCGGAGAGCGCGACCGGGCCCGCCCACGCCGGCAGCGGCTGCTCTTTGAACTCCCACGCGCCGTCCTTCAGCGCCGCCAGCGCGCGCAGGTGCTCGACGAGCTGCATGCGCAGGCCCTCGGCCAGGCCGGCCTCGTCGAGGGCCTTCGCCTCCAGCAGCACCTCGGCCAGCGGGCGCCCCTTCTCGAGCTGAGGCAGAGCGCGGTCGAAGGCCTCGAGGTCGACCAATCCGTACTGGACGAGCACCTGGCCCAGCGGCCGATAGCCGACGGTGACCTGCGCGAAACACGGCGCGCCACCGCGGAGGAAGAGACGGCTGGTGCCGCCTCCCGCTTCGATGGAAAGCAGCCCCGTGACGGAGCGCGAGCGCGCCGCCAACAACAGGGCGGCCAAGGGCCGCTCATTCAGACGTCCACGGGTGAGTTCGAGCTCGGCTGGATCGCGCATGTTCCTCTTAGCTTACCTGCGGCATCAGAGCGAAGCAAAAACGCAAACCCCTCGAAATCACGACTGACCGGAGCCCAACTCATCGCCCTAGGCCGGCGATTTGCCGCAGGGCCTCGTAGGTGGCGACACCCACGCATGTCGAGAGGTTCATGCTGCGCCGTTCGGGCAGCATGGGGATAGCGACCAGGCCCTGCGGATGGGACTCCATCAGATCCTTGGGCAGGCCATCGGGCTCGGAGCCGAAGACCAGGTGGTCGCCCGGGCGGAATGCGACGTCCCAGAGCGACCGATCGCACCGGGCCGAGAAAAGGTGGCGCCGAGCGCCTTCGCTCTTGCGCAGGTAGTCGCCCAAGGTCGGGTGAAACTCTTGAAAGACCTTGTCCCAGTAGTCGAGGCCGGCGCGACGGAGGTCTTTCTGGGCGATGGAGAACCCGAGAGGGCCCACCAAGTGAAGCCGCGCGCCCGTCACGGCGCACAGGCGCGCGACGTTGCCGGTGTTCGGGGGGATTTGCGGCTCGATGAGGACCAGGTTGAGCGGCGGGTCGATTGGGGTCAGATGCACGGGGCGCTCCGTCCTTGGGCGCGAGATGGAAAGGCGGGGCGATGGACCGTCAACCCCGCGGCGGCGCCTCACCTATACTGCCGCCCATGCCATTCGTCGTGACCAACCGGACGCGCCAGGGAGCCGTGGTGGCCTCTCGCGTGGAAGAGGCCTCGAGCTGGGGCCGGCGCCTCAAAGGCCTGCTCGGCCGCTCGCACCTCGGAGCGGGCGAGGGCTTGCACATCGCGCCGTGCAACTCGATTCACATGTTCTTCATGCGCTTCCCCATCGACGTGGCCTTTCTCGACGCCGGCGGGAAAGTCATTCGAGCCATCCACGGCATCCGGCCGTGGCGGGCGACGCGCATCTACCTCGAGGCGCACTCGGCGCTGGAGCTCGAGGCGGGCGCGCTGGCGCGCAGCGGCACCGCCGAAGGCGACATGCTGGAGTTCGCGCAGGCGCCCTAGAGGCCTTGTGGGCGCGAACGTGATGCGCTTGAGTCAAGTTTTGCCGAGCCGGATTGCGCCGAGAACTATCAACCATTGACTATCAACTATCGACGCGAGGCTGCGCCGCACCCTCTCCAACATGGCTCGTCGGTCTGAGGCGCGGCCTCGCTAGTCCCTTCGGCGCGAACTCTTGTGCAGGCTGGCAACCCTTTTCGGTTCCGGCTCAGCCGGGCTAGGGAGCCTCGTCGCAGGTCGGAGTACACCTGCAGACATTGACCAAAGTTCCCGGCAGTGGTTCAGGTGTCCAACTTGAACCGCCTTTGCGTTGAGCTAGGATTCGCACCCATGCGAAAGACCCTCCCGCTCGCGGCACTGCTCGTCGTCTTGCCTGCCCTCGCCGCGGCGCAGCAGGAGATGCCCGGGCTCGATCTGACCGACGAGCCCAAGAGCTCCGAGCCGCCGAAAGCTCCCGAGCGCGCCGCGCGGCCCGCGGCCCCCACCGAGGCCAACGAAGCCAAGGAGAGCGCGGCGAAGCTCACCGAGGCGGAGATTGCCTCGGAGGACCGCGTCAAGAGCGTGCAGCGCAAGGCGGCGTTGAAGCGCGGCCGCCTCGAGCTGACGCCCATGGTGTTCGTGAGCCTCAACGACGCCTTCTACCCGGAGTTCGGCCCCGCGGTGCGCGTCAGCTACCACCTCGCGGACGCCCTGGCGCTGGCCCTGCGCTACCAGCAGTACAACCTCATCCCCGAGGACAACGTCCGGCTCGCGAAGCGCGAGCTCGAGTCGCGGCTTCTCTACGCGCTGCCCAAGCACAGCTTCGGGCTCGACTTCATGTGGTCGCCCATCTACGGCAAGGTGGCGGTCTTCAAGTCCATCCGCCACTTCGACCTCTATGTCTTGGGGGGCGTTGGGTTCATGCTCTCCCAGACCTCCACGGGAAGCGCAGCCACGGGCGGCGGCGAGGGTCCGCACGCGACCACCTCGCTCGGGTTGGGGCAGAGGCTCGGCCTCACCGACTGGCTCTCCATCGACCTTTCGGCCATCGAGACGCTCTACTCCGACCGGCCAGGGCTGAGCAGCTCCGTTCTCCAGCACGCGCTCACTTTCAATGTTGGCCTCAGCTTCTTCCTGCCTACGACGTTCGAGTACAAGGAGCCGTAGATTGCATCACCGCAGGCGATTCTGCCGCGCGCCGGGGCGACTCACGGCTTCTCGCGCGCCGGATGGAACCGAACATGACGTGTCGCCCCGCTACCCTGTTGCTCGCCCTGGGCCCGACGCTCTTCGCGCCCTGCATTGCGCTGGCCGCCGACGCGGTCAAACCCCAGGCCGCGCCGGCTGAAGCCCGGAGCGGCAAAGAAGTGGAGAAGGACGCCGAAGACCGCGCGGCCGCCAAATCCGGCAAGCTCGAAGACCGGATTCCGCCGGTCTCCGGAAACCTCTTCAAGAAGGAGGGCCGCTTCGAGATTCTCGCCGACCCTCGGGTTCAGCCTCGCGGACGCCTTTTTCCAGAAGTACACGTTCGGGCTCAAGCTGAGCTACCACCTCTCGGAGGCGTTCGCGATCGGCGCATTCGGCACCTACGCGCTCGACTCCGTCGCCGGCACGGTCAGCGTCTGTCGATCCGGCGTCTGCGCCGCGCCGACCATGAGCGACCTCTCGTCGGTCCCCGGCAAGATCGGGTTCCTGGCGGGCGCGGAAGTCGGCTGGGCGCCGCTCTACGGCAAGGTGAACCTGTTCGCCGAGAAGGTGCTGCACTTCGACACCGGCGTCCTGGCGGGCGTGAGCGCCATCCAGTACGCGGCGCCGGGCGGCGCCATGACCACGACCATCGGCGGCCACCTCGGCATTGGCCAGCGCTACTTCCTGACCTCGTTCATGACCCTTCGGCTCGAGCTCCGCGACTACATCTACAGCGCCCAGATCGTTCAGCTCGGGGATCAGAGCTCGAAGATCGAAAACCAGCTCATGCTCGAGATCGGCCTCTCGCTCTTCGCGGGCCAGTCGCCCAAGGACTAGAAGGCACCATGCGCTTCTTCCCCATCGCCTGCCTGGCCGCCTTTCTCCTCAGGACCTCCGAGGCGGCGGCCCTCGCCCCGCCGCCGCTGGCCCGGCTCTCGGCCGCGCAGATCAATTTCCAGGGACTCGACCTCTCCACCGGCGAGCCGACCCCGAAAAAGAAGCCGAAGAAGAAGGCCAAAAAGCAGCCGGCGGCGGAGTCCCGCGCTCCGGCGCTCACGCCTGCCCCCACTCCGGCGCCGGCCTCGCCTCCCGCGCTCGCGGAGCCCGGCGCCAAGAAGCCGGCCGACTCCACCGCGCCGGTGGGGCTGGACCTGACCGCGGACGCGCCCGCGCAAGCCAAACCTCCGGAGCCGGTGAAGAAGCAGCCCGCGGCGCCGGTCATGAGCTTCGACGCGGTCGACGTCTCCGGCAAGAGCGCGGAGCGCCAGCGCCTGGACGCGGCCATCAAGCTTTTCAAAGGGGAGGCCTACCAAAGCGCCGCGTTGGGGTTTGCCGAAGTCCTGAAGGACCCGAAGATGGCCGAGCTGCACGACGAGGCCCGCTACGTGCTCGGCAAGTGCTTGTTCCGGATGGGCATGTATCACTCGTCGCTCAACCAGTTCAAAGTGCTGCTCGGCAAGGGCCCCTCCAACAAGTTCTTCAAGAGCGGCCTCGAGTGGCTCTTCTACATCGCTCGCAAGACGGTCAACGAGCAGATCATCCTCGACGAGATCGCCAAGTACGCGAACCAGGAGTTCCCGGAGAAGTTCCGCTCCCAGTTCCGCTACCTGCTCGCGCGCTACCACTTTTCGCGCGGCAAGGCCCTCGACGACGCGGGCCAGGCCGACGAGGCCAAGAAGAGCTTCGAAGAGGCGAAGAAGCTCATCGCGCTGGTGAACCGGAACGACCCGTTCTACGGACGCATCAAGTACCTGGACGGCACCCTCCAGTTCCGGGAGGGCGCCTTCCCTCATGCGCTGGAGTCGTTCAAGGACGTCGTGCGCTCGAACAACCCGCGCGTCAATTCGGACTCCGACCCGCGCCTGCGCGAGCTCGCCTTCATGCAGCTGGCGCGCACGCACTACGGCCACCGGCAGAACCGCTACGCCATCTTCTATTACGACAAGGTCTCCAGCGGGTCCGACCAGTGGCTCGAGTCCCTCTTCGAGGCCAGCTGGGCTCACTTCCGCATCGGCGACTACGAGCGGGCGCTCGGCAACCTCATCACGCTCTCCTCGCCGTTCTTCAAGGACGAGTACTTCCCCGAGGCGCTCATCCTCAAGGCGGTCATCTATTACGAGAACTGCCGGTACCGCGAGGCCCGGGCCATCCTGGAAGAGTTCGAGCGCACCTACCTCCCGGTGCACAACGAGCTCGAGAAGATCCTCGCGCAGAACCTGGACGCGCAGCGCTCCTACGACGTCCTCTCGGACATCCAGAAGAAGAATCGCTCCGGAGGCAAAGGCACATCGCTGTTGCTCGAGCGGATCCTCAAGCTCGCGCTCACCGACAAGGATTTGAAGCAGGTGAACGACTCCATTTTGGAGCTCGAGAAGGAGATGGACTCCATCGCCGAGTCGCGCGACGCCTTCCGCTTCTCCGACGTGGCCAAGAACCTGACCGAGGGGCTCCGGACGGAGCGCACCGCGCTCATGAGCAAGGCGGGGATCCTCGCCAAGGCAAAGCTCGAGTTCGAGCTCACGCAGCTCAAGGAGCTGCTGGGCCAGGCGCTGCGCATCCAGTTCGAGACCACCGACCAGGAGAAGAAGTTCCTCGAGCAGCAGCTCCTGGTTGGCTCGGCCCGCTCCGAGGTGCTGCGCAAGTACAAGTACTCGGTGGCGGTGGGCGACGAGCGCGAGTACTGGCCCTACGAGGGCGAGTACTGGCGCGACGAGCTGGGCAGCTACCAGTACACGCTCACCAAAGGCTGCCGCGGCAAGTAGGCCAGCGCCCGCCCGGGCGGCCCGACCGACTCGCGCCTTCCCACCCGCGCCGGCGGCGGGCGTCGTTTGCCGGCATGGCAGCCTGATGCGGGGGCGCCTCGGCTCCAGAGGTTCGCTCCGGGCGACCCGTTGACATAGGCTTCTTGCGAGCCGCCCGTGAGCCCCGCCCCGCCAGTCGCTCCGCCGATCCCGACCTCCCGAAAGCTGGAGCGGGAGGTGATCGTCTGGCTCGTCGGGATCCTGGGCGCGTTCCTCGCCATCGCCTTGGGGATCGACAGCGCCATCTACCGGCGCCTCGCCCTGTCCAACGCCACTCGAAGCCTGGAGGTGCTGGGTGGCTCCATCGAGAACGCGCTTCGCCTCGACATGGCCGAGGGCCGGTCCTCCGAGGTACAGCAGGTGCTCGAGGAGCTGGGCCGCAGTGAGCGCATCGACGCGCTGCGCATCGTCGACCCGGCCGGTCGCGTGCTCCGCTCCTCCCGCCCCGCCGAGCTGGGCCTGTCGCTGGGCGAGGACCTCGCGCTGCGCTCGGGACCCCGCGTCTCGAGCGCGGGACCCGGCCGCCTGCGGCTCTCGCGGCCCATCGCCAACGAGCCCACCTGCCATCGATGCCACGGCGCCGCGTCCGAGCTCAATGGCGTGCTCTTGCTCGACTACTCCTTAGAGGAGGAGAACGCCCGGGTCCGCCGCCACGGGATCCTGATGGCGGCCCTCTTGGCCTCGTCCATGACCGCGGCCGGCGTCGCCCTCGTGCGCCTCCTGCGCGCCCGCGTGGCGCGCCCGCTGCGCCGGATGCAGGAGGCCATGGCCAAGGCCGACCGCGGCGACCTGCCGATGGCCGTCGAGGTGACCTCCAGCAGCGAGATCGGCGCCCTCCAGCGCGAGCTCAACGGGATGATCCGCCGCATCGAGACCCAGCAGCGCGACCTGGCCCAGAAGGAGCGGGAGCTCGCCGTCCAGGAGGCGCTGGCCGCGAAGAACCGCGCCCTCGAGGACGCCAACCGCGAGGTGAACGAGAAGAACCGCTACTACCTGGAGATGCTCGGCTTCATCAGCCACGAGATGAAGGCGCCGCTCTCGGTCATCAAGGGCTACTCCGGTCTGCTGCTGAGCGGCGCTCTGCTGGGCACGCCGGGAGCCGCCACGCAGGAGGCCTTGGAGGCGCTGGGGCGAAGCAGCGAGGCGCTGGAGGCCATGCTCGCCAACTACCTGGACCTGGCGCGCCTCGAACGCGGCGAGCTGTCGCCCGAGCTTCGCCGCGTTGACCTCGTGGCGGACGTGCTGGAGCCGCTGCTCGAGGAGCTTCGGCCGGCGGCCCGGATGAGCGGCCGGAGCCTGACGCTGAGCGCGCGCGAGGGGCCCGTCCCGGCGCTCGCCGACGCGAGCCTGCTTCGCTCGGCGTTCGGCAACGCGGTGGTCAACGCCCTCAAGTACGGCAAGCCGCGCTCGCAGGTCCTCGTGGAAGTTCAGCGGGAAGGCGGGGACGCGCGCGTCGGTATCTTCAACGAGGGGCGAGGAATCCCGAAGGCGGAGCTGGAGCGGATCTTCGAGCGCTTCACGCGCCTCGACAACGAGGTCACCCGCGCCGAGAAGGGCAGCGGCCTGGGGCTCTGGATCGTCCGGGAGATCGCCCGGCGCCACGGCGGCGAGGCCTGGGCCGAGTCGGAGGAGGGCCAGTGGGCGCGGATCGTCCTGCGGCTACCGGGCGCGAACAAGGTCGCCTCCGGCGAGGGCGGCTCTTAGCGGGGTGCGGCGGAGCCCGGCTCAACCGCCCCTCAGGATCTCCCGGGCGATGACCAGCCGTTGGATTCTGCGAGGTGCCCTCGTAGACCTGGATGAGCTTCGCGTCCCGCATCAGCTTCTCCACCGGGTACTCCTTCATGTACCCGTACCCGCCGAAGACCTGCACGGCGTCGGTGGAGACGCGCATGGCCATGTCGGCCGCGAAGCGCTTGGCGTGGGACGAGACGAGCGTGTTGCGTTCGCCCTGGTCGAGGAGCCAGGCGCTCTTGAGCACCAGCAGCCGCGCCGCCTCGATCTCGGTGGCCATGTCGGCGAGCATGAACTGGATGCCCTCGAAGTCGGCGAGCTTCTTCCCGAACTGGGCGCGCTGGCCGGCGTAGTCGAGCGCGTGCTCCAGCGCCGCCCGGGCGATGCCCACCGAGATGGCCGCGGTGAGCGGGCGGCTGTTGTCCAGGGTCTTCATGGCGATCTCGAAGCCCTGGCCCTCTTCGCCGATGCGGTTCTTCAATGGCACCCGCACCTCGTCGAAGACGAGCGACACCGTGTTCGAGGCCCTCTGGCCCATCTTGTTCTCGTGCCGCCCCACCGTGAGGCCCTGGGGCCGGCCCTCGACCGCGAAGCAGATGAGGCCCTTGTGGCGCAGCTTGGGGTCGAGCGTGGCGAAGACGGTGTACTGGTCGGCGACGCCGCCGTTCGTGATGAAGCACTTCTCGCCGGTGAGGACGTAGAAGTCGCCGTCGCGCCGCGCCCGCGTGGCCAGCCCCGCCACGTCGGAGCCGGCGCCGGGCTCGGTGAGGCAGAACGAGGCGAACTTGAGCTCGCTCGCCATGGGCGCGCACAGCCGCTGCCTCTGCTCGTCGCTGCCCCCGAGCAGGATGGGGAGCATCGCCAGGTCGTTGGCGACCATGGAGGTGGCCACGCCGGCGCAGCCCCAGGCGAGCTCCTCGGTGATGATCGCCTCGTCCAGGTGGGAGAGCCCGGCGCCGCCCAGGCTCTCGGTCAGCGTCAGATTCAAGAGCCCCCGCTCGAAGCCCTGGGCGATGAGCTCGCGGGGGAACTCCCCGGTCTCGTCGAAGTGCGCCGCCCTGGGCCGGACTACCTCGCGGGAGAAGGCCCTCGCCGCCTGCTGCAGCTGCTTCTGCTGCTCCGTTAGCCCGAAGTCGATCATGAAACCCCCGGTCGACGCACGACACTGGCGCGACGTTTGAGATTCTACCAGCCCCCGCGGAAGTCATACGCTCAAGGGTTGGGAGCAGTCGAGCGGCGCGACATCGCCGGGGACGCTGCAGCCGGCGAAGGAGATGGTCGTGGAGAGAGACCTGGGCGAGATGAAATCCGTTGCGCTCCCGCGCGCGACCGCCACCCGATGAGCGCGCGAAGGGCAGAAAGCGGGAGGGCGCCCCTGCCCGTCCGCCTGGTGCTCCTGCGCCCGCGCAACCCGGAGAACCTGGGGGCGGTGGCGCGCGCCATGAAGAACTTCGGGGCCGCCGATTGGGCCGTCGTCGACCCTCGCACCCTCGACTTCCACTCGGCGCGGCGGGTCGCCGTCCACGCGGAGGAGCTGCTCGACCGCCCTCGGGTCGTCGCCTCGCTCGACGAGGCGGTCGCCGACTGTGCCTGGGTGGTGGGCACCAGCACCCGCCGCCTGTCCGGCAAGCGCCAGCTCGCCCCAGAGGCGGTCGCTCGCGAGGCCTGCTCGCGGGCGAGCTTTGGCCCCACGGCCCTCGTCTTCGGCGACGAGCGCAGCGGGATGACGAACGAGGAGCTCTTGCGCTGCCACGACCTCTCCTCCATCCCCACCGATGCCGCTCAGCCGTCCATGAACCTGGCGCAGGCCGCGGTCGTCTACTGCTACGAGCTGAGCCGCGCGGCGCGCGTGGAGGCGCCGCCCGCCGAGACGCCTGGGGCCCTCGACGCCGAGCTCACCGCCCTGCTCGAGGCCCTGCGGGCGGCGCTGACCGCCGGCGGCTTTCTGGTGGACGAGGGCCGCAGCGCCCTGGCTGAGCTCGGAGGGACGCTTTGGCGCGCCGCGCTCTCCCGCCGCGAGGCCCGACTGTGGACGACCGCGCTCAGGAGCCTGGAGCGGCGGCTCCGAAAGTAGGCGCGTGCGCGCGGCCGCTCAGCCCAGGTCGAGCGCGGTCCGCATCGGGTCGGCGCGCAAGAGAGCGTCCAGTCGCGAGGCCACGTCAGGCGCGCTCAGGAACGGGTGATCGCGAAAGAGGCGGCCAGACTCCGCGGCGGCGTCGAGCGCGCGCGCCCGCAACGGCGCGACCTCGGCCACGCGCGCCACGTGGGGAGCCGCGAACTGCAGGCTCGCGGGATCCACGATTCCGCTCACCACGAACCCCCGGGTCTTGCGCGCGCAGCGGCACGGATTCGCCGGGTTGAAGAGGCCGCACTTGCCTTGAAGAAAGGCTTCGAGCTGCCGGCGCCCGCGCGAAAGGATCTGCCGAAAATTGTCGCGAGAGACCTCGAGGAGCTCGGCGCCAACGGTGTCGCTCGCTCCGAAGACCTCGCCCAGAACGAAGGTCAGCCGCTGCGTCCGATCGAGGCAGAGCAGCATGCCGGTCATGCAGCCGATCTTCGCCTCCTGCATCAGGAGCTCCTCCTCGGGACCCGAGGCCGGATCCGCCTCGGGCGTCTGGTCGAGGGCGCGGGCGTAGCACTCGAAGCCGGTGACGGCCCGCTCGGCCTTGCTCCGGCGGCGGTCCAGGAGATGGTTCACCGCGATCCGGTAGGCCCAGGTGGTGAACGCGCTTTCGGCTCGGAAGGACGAGAGGCGGGTGACGATCCGCAGGAGGATCTCCTGCGTCGCGTCCTCGGCGTCCTCGCGGTTCCAGAGCGACCGGTGCGCGAGGTTGAAGATCCACGACTGGTGATGGCGAACGAGGGAGTCCAGGGCCTCGCGCGAGCCCCCCGACGCGGCGCTCGCCAGCGCCCGGTCGCGTTCGTCCGACGGCGCGTCGCCCGCGAAAGGGCTCTCCGAGCCGATCACGGCCGCGCCCCTGGAACCGTCAGGAAGCGGAGGACGGCGTCGTTGAAAGCCTCCGGGATTTCGGAGGCGAACGCGTGGCCTGCGCCTTCGAGCACGGCGAGCCTGGCTCCGGGGACGGCTCGCGCCAAATCCTGGGAGGACGAGACGGGCAAGAGCGCGTCCTCGCGGCCCACCATCACGAGGCAGGGCGCGGCGATGCGCTCGAGAAGGCCCCCTCCGTCGTGCGCGAGGCAAGCTGCGGCCTGTCGGGCGAAGCCCATGGGCGAAGGGCCGGGGACCGAGGAGAGGACTGTGACGAGCTCGGCCACGGCGGCGGTATCCGAGAGGAGGCGATCCGAAAAGACCCAGGCGAACTGCTCGCGCAGGACGATCTCGCGAGCAGTGCCCGCCTGCAACAGGCGAGACCAGAGATCGATCACGTGTCGCGCCCGCGGGGGAAGCCGCGCCGCGCTGGCCGCGAGGACGAGCCGCTCAATCCGCTCGGGGCGATCGGCGGCCAGGCGCTGCGCCACCAGCCCGCCCATGGAGAGGCCGAGCAAGTGCGCGCGCTCGATGCCGAGGGCATCGAGCAGCCCGAGCGCGTCGTCGGCCATCTGCGCCGTGGAATACGGGCCGGTCGGGGTCTCGGAGCGCCCTGCTCCCCTGGCGTCGTAGGCGATCACGCGAAACGACCGCGCCATGGCCGCGAGTTGGGGAGCCCAGGAACTCATGTCGAGCCCGAGGCCGTTCAAGAGCAAAAGCGGCGGCCCGTGTCCTCGGACATCCACAGCGAGACGGACGCCGCCGACGGTGACTGAGTCACTTTTCGTTGTCATGCCTCCTTGGACGGGCGGAGGCAGGGGCCTGTGACAGTTGCGCGTTATTGGGAAACCCGAGAACGGGGGCCGAGGGCGAACCGATTTCGGGGAACGGCCCGATGGGGCCGCGACGCGCCCGTCAGGACCTCTATGAGCGCTCGTTCGAACCGCTGGGTTTGGCGAGACTTGCCGAGGTCAGCTCACGGACCTCGGGGAATGCGCCTCGAATGCGGCCTTCGTGAAAGGCCAGCTGGCCGAGGCGAGCGGGAAGCGCGGCGGGATCGACCTTGGCGAGCTCGCGGCCGTCGAGGACGACCTTCCCGGCATGCTCCACGGGCAGGAGGGCGACGAGCTCGCGCGCCAGAGCGATGGATTGGTGCCAGCGCCCGGAGAGCGCGGCTGCGTCGGGCGTGGGCCCGTCGAAGTGGAGGCTGTCGATCTCGGCCTGGTTGTAGCGCGTGCGCGCGGCCTCTTCGACGATGGCCGCGGGGCTGAGCCCCGGGTCCTTGCCCGTGGCCGCCCAAGCGAGATACCCGAGCGGCTGCACGGTCAGGTCGCAGTGAAGCAGGTCGATCCAGTCGCGCGGCTCGCGGCGCCCGGCGACCGCGAGGATCTTGTTGGTCGCGAGATCGACCGGGTGCATCGTCAGGCCGAGCTCGGGGTGCTCGACCAGCGGGAAGAAGCGGTAGGCGCTGTCGTGCACCCACTGGATGAGGGTGGTTTCGGCGCCCTGCGACACCTGCGCTTCGACGAAGGACGGGAGCTCCCGGATCACTCGGATCGAAAGGCCGGCCCGCGCGAGGCTCTCTCGGTCGCTCGCCCATGCCGCCGCGAGGGCGGCCTGAGCGTCGTGGAACAGATCGATGTCCTTCGAACGGCGATGCCCGGCGAGGAGCTCGTTGAGAGCGACGCCGCCGGCGACATAGCTCTCGCCGGAGCGCCTGCGCTCGTCGGCTAGGAGCCTGCAGACGCGCCGCTGGAACTCCGTGAGAGCCATTCTTTGAGCCTCCCGGCGCGAATGAAGGTGTCTCGGTCGGCGTGCCTCTGGATCGCGCCGAGGACCCTCAGGCGATCGGCCCGGGTGAGAGGGTAGTAGTCGGGTCGCAGGTACCAGAGAGACGCGCTTCGGCACTCGTCGACGAGCTCGTCGATTCGGCGGGCGAGCTCGTCATCGGAGGGGCGGTCTGGCTCGGGAGAGTCCATGGCGATGCACGCGCAATCTTAGCAAGGGCTTCGGCGATTGGCTTGGCGCATGGGCGCGGACTTTCCCGGGCGCTTTGCGGCGCGGCCCTACCACCCGACCCGCTCGCCGAGGGTGTGCGCCAGCATGCGGTGCCAGGTCGGCCAGTCGTGCGGCATGTCGCGGCCCCAGAGGTCGAGATTGTGCGGGATCTGCCGGCTCGCCAGGACCCGCGAAAATGCGGTGGTGTGCTCCGGCCGCTCCCAGGCGCCCTGGCCGGTCAACAGGTGGATCTGCGAGCGCTCGCGGATGAACTCGAGCAACCAGCCCTCTTGCAGGTTGGGCACGAACCAGCTCGGGTTGTTGTAGTAGCAGTCCTCGTCCGAGTAGCCGCCCAACACCTCGGCGAGGTCGTAGAAGCCGCTCATCCCGATGAGGCAGTCGAACAGGTCGGGCCTGCGGAAGAACTGATTCGCCGCGTGAAAGGCGCCGAACGAGGGGCCTCCGACGGCGATGCGCGCGTGGAGGTCGCCGAGCACATGGCGAACGTGCGGGACCACCTCCTCCTCGACGTACGCCGAGTAGAGCCCTTGGCGGCGGGAGCGCTCGCGCAGGGGCACCGCCTCGTTGGCCCATGCCATCCGGTTCACGCTGCCGATGCAGAAGACCCGCACGCGCCCCGCTTCGATGAGCGGGCGCACGGCGTCGATGAGCCCGTGCGTTTCGCAGTTCAGGTAGTCCGCGTCGCCGGCCGGGTAGAGCACGAGCGCGTGCCCCCAGTGGCCGTAGCTGGCAATGGGCATCTGCATGTCCAGCCTGGGGCTGTACCAACTCGACAACGAGCGGCGGAAGTAGTCGGTCAAGGATGGAGTCCTCCGCGTCCGTCTCGCCCACGTCGCCATGCTGCTCGCCTCGCCGCAGCTCTGGCGAGAGGGCCGAGGGCCCGATCCGTCCTCGCGTAGCCTGGTCAACGCGAGCGCCGCGCGCCCGACATCGCCCACCGATTGACGCGGCGCATCCTCGCGCTCGCTCTGCGGCCGAACAACACCCCAGTCGGCTCCCTCCTCGGGCGCTGACGACGCGGGCCAGACAGTGTATAAGCCGAGACCCCTCTGCCAAGGTACCGCGAGCGAACCGCGAGATTTCTTACTCTGAAGAAAGAGGAAAGCACGTGATCGACGCCTATTTGAACCATGAAGCTGAGCGCAAGGCGCTGGGCATCCCGGCGCGCGCCCTCAATGCGGAGCAGACCCGCGAGCTGGTGAAGCTCCTGGAGAGCCCGCCCGCCGGCCGCGAGGCATTCCTCGTCGACCTCCTCAAGAACCGGATCAACCCCGGCGTGGACCCCGCCGCCGAGGTGAAGGCCGGCTTCTTGGCGCGGATCCTCACGGGAGAGGTGAGCTCGCCCGTCGTCTCCAAGAAGGACGCCATCCAGATGCTCGGCACCATGATGGGCGGCTACAACGTCGCCCCGCTCGTGGCGGCTCTGGAGAACGCCGAGCTCGCGGAAGACGCGGCCAAGGCGCTCGGCGGCATCACCCAGGTCTACGACGCCTTCGACCAGGTGCTCGCGCTCTCCAAGACCAACGACGCGGCCAAGAAGGTCGTCGAGAGCTGGGCCAACGCCGAGTGGTTCCTGAGCCGCGCGGGCGTGCCGGAGTCCATCAAGGTCCGGGCGTTCAAGGTCGACGGGGAGATCAACACCGACGACTTCTCCCCGGCCGGCGACGCCTCCACCCGCCCCGACATCCCGCTGCACGCTCTGGCCATGGGCAAGTCGCGCTTCCCCGGCGGCGTGAAGACCATCGCCGAGCTGCGCGCGCAGGGCCTGCCGGTCGCCTTCGTCGGCGACGTGGTCGGCACCGGCAGCTCGCGCAAGTCGGCGTGCAACAGCGTGCTGTGGCACATCGGCGAGGACATCCCCTGCGTGCCCAACAAGCGGCGCGCGGGCGTCATCATCGGCGGCGTCATCGCGCCCATCTTCTTCAACACCGCCGAGGACTCGGGCGCCCTGCCCCTCAAGGCCGACGTCTCGGCCGTCAAGACCGGCGACGTCCTGGTCATCGACACCAAGGCCGGCGAGATCAAGCGGGAGAGCGGCGAGCTCGTCTCCAAGTTCGCGCTCGCGCCCAGCACCTTGGCCGACGAGTACCGCGCCGGCGGCCGCATCCCGCTCATCATCGGCCGCGCGCTCACCGAGCGCGCCCGCAAGGCGCTCGGCCTGCCGCGAGGCACCTTCTTCGCCACCGCCCAGAACCCCAAGGCGAAGCCGGGCCAGGGCTACTCCTTGGCGCAGAAGATGGTCGGCAAGGCCTGCGGCTCGAAGGGCGTGCTGCCCGGCTCCTCTTGCGAGCCGAAAATGACCACCGTCGGTTCCCAGGACACCACGGGCCCCATGACCGCCGACGAGCTCACCGAGCTCGCGTGCCTGAAGTTCCAGGCGCCCCTGTTCATGCAGTCGTTCTGCCACACCGCGGCCTATCCCAAGGTCGCGGACGTGAAGATGCAGAAGAGCCTGCCCAACTTCGTCGAGGCGCGCGGCGGCGTGGCGCTGCGGCCGGGCGACGGCGTCATCCACAGCTGGCTCAACCGGCTGCTCCTGCCTGACACCGTCGGAACCGGCGGCGACAGCCATACCCGCTTCCCCATCGGCATCAGCTTCCCGGCGGGTTCGGGCCTCGTCGCCTTCGCCGGCGCGCTCGGCTTCATGCCGCTCGACATGCCCGAGAGCGTGCTGGTGCGCTTCAAGGGCGACCTGCCCGTGGGGATCACCCTGCGCGACGTAGTCAACGCCATCCCGCTCTGGGCCATTCAGCAGGGGCTGCTCACGGTTCCCAAGAAGGGCAAGAAGAACATCTTCAACGGGCGCATCCTGGAGATGGAAGGCCTGCCCGACCTCTCGGTGGAGCAGGCCTTCGAGCTTACCGACGCCGCCGCCGAGCGCTCCGCCGCCGCCGCCTGCGTTCAGCTCAGCGAGAAGAGCATCGCCACCTACCTGCGCAGCAACGTCGCCCTCATGAAGAAGATGGTGGCCGACGGCTACGGCGACGCGAAGACGCTCAAGAAGCGCGTCCAGGCCGTGGAGAAGTGGCTCAAGAAGCCCGAGCTGCTCAAGGCCGACGCCAACGCGGAATACGCCGCCGTCATCGAAATCGACCTGGCGCAGATCAAGGAGCCCATCCTCGCCTGCCCCAACGACCCCGACGACGTGAAGTGGCTCACCGAGGTCGCGGGCACCAAGATCGACGACGTCTTCCTGGGCTCCTGCATGACCAACATCGGGCACTTCCGCGCCGCCGGGGAAATCTGGAAGGGTCAGCCGTTCAACGCGGCGGTCCGCACCTGGCTCTGCCCGCCGACGCGGATGGATCAGCAGCAGCTCAAGGAGGAGGCCTTCTTCTCGGTCTACTCGCAGATCGGCGCCCGCCTCGAGACCGCCGGGTGCTCTCTCTGCATGGGCAACCAGGCCCGCGTCCCCAACGGCGTGACGGTCTTCTCGACCTCCACGCGCAATTTCGACGACCGCATGGGCAACGGCGCCAAGGTGTTCCTGGGGTCCGCCGAGCTCGGGGCGGTGGCCGCCAACCTGGGCCGCCTGCCGACCCCGGCCGAGTACCTGGCGGCCTACCAGGAAAAGATCGGCCCCAAAAAGGACTCCATCTACCGCTACCTGCAGTTCGACGAGCTGGCGGGTTACGCGCCGCCAGATCGAGGGGCAGCCTAACCACCCTAAACCGGCCGAGCCGGAACCAACGAGGGTTGCCTTAGGCTCCAGACCCCAGGCTCCGGGTACTGCAGCTCCTGGGGCCCGGGGGCTGAAACCTGGAGTCTTTGCCATCCGCTGCCGCGGAGCCATCGGCTGCGCAAGCGTCGGGACATCGTGGGCGTGCA
The DNA here is from genome assembly GCA_963772225.1 of uncultured delta proteobacterium. Taxonomy (GTDB): domain Bacteria; phylum Myxococcota; class Myxococcia; order Myxococcales; family UBA5297; genus CAVYWD01. Next base: position 2,156,887 of record CAVYWD010000002.1, read on the forward strand.
GGACCGCGGGGAGCGTTTCGCGGTCGGGACTCTCGTGGTGATGATGGCGCTGCGCAAGATTTCCTCGCGAGGGGACTAAGGTCTCATCCACGCCGGCCGCCCGGGCTCCTCAAAGGGCTCGGGCGGCTCGCAGCCCGGCGCGACTCGCACTGGCGGTGTGAGCAGCCCCTGTGTCGCCTCGACCCTCTCGCGCGCTCTCGACCCACCCCCGAGCCGGAGGCGAGAGGGCGCACGAGACCTCAACTGCGCTTTCCCGCGCAAGTCGCCGCCCCCGACGTAGTGAGCCGAGGCTCGCCCTCTCGCCGAAAGCGGCACCTGCACATCGCGCGGCCCCTCAGAGGCCTGGCGCGCGATTTGCGTAATGGCCCCGGCATGACCGCCATGCGAATCCTCGTGATTGCGCCCGCGCCGCCCCTCGACGTGCATGCCGCCCTGCGGCCCATGGGGGCCGAGGTCGCCGACGCCTGGAGCCTGGAAGTCGCGATCGCGTCCCACCGGGCGTCGCCGTGCCAGGTCGTTGTGCTCGACCGCCGCATCGGCCGGTCGGAGCCGGAGCCCGCCGCCGCAGCGGCGGCCCTGCAGATTCCCTGCGTCCTTTTAAGCGACGCCGCCTTGAACGGCTCGGTGAGCGTCGCCAAGCTCGCCGAGGCGGTGGGGCGCGCCGCCGCCCCGTCGCAGGAGTCGGCCATCGACTGGGCCGACCTTCGCGACCGCCTCGAGGGAGACGAAGGTTTGGGGCTGGAGGTGCTCGCGGCCTTCGCGGGCGACGCACCTGATCTGGTCCGCCGTCTGAAGGAGCTCGTTCTTTCGGGCGCGGACTGCCCGTCCATCACGCGCCTGGCCCACCAGATCAAGGGGGCGGCGGCGAACGCGAGCGTGAAGGGCATGCGCGCGGCCGCCCATCAGATCGAGCTCGCCGGCAAGTCCTGCGCGCGCGACAGCTTTCCCGCCCCCCTGGCCGCGCTCGAGGCAGGGCTGGCAGCGCTCCAGAAAGAGCTGTCGGCGCGGCGTCGCCCGTAGAAGCGCCCGAGGCCCGCCCTCGCAAACTTTGGACAAGGGCGGGACGGCGTCGCATGCCTGCGGGCCGTGAACTCCCAGCACCGGTTCGTCGTCCCTGCTGCTGTCCTGGCCCTCTCCGCCTGCGCCCACGGGCCGGCCCGCGCGCCGCCGTTCGGCCCCGGCGCCTGGGCGAGCGAGCTCGACCGTCAGAACCCGCTCGTCGGCAAAATCTGGAGCCCGCGCGAGGGCGCCTTCGCCCACCCCGCGGCCCTCGAGACTGCCCTGGCTCGAGCCGATGCGGTGGTGCTCGGCGAGACGCACGACAACGCCGATCATCACGCGCTGCAGGCCGCGCTCGTGCGCGCGCTCATCGCCTCGGGCCGGCGGCCTGCGGTGGCCTTCGAGATGTTGGACGTCGACCAGCAGGGCGCCGTCGACGGCGCGCTGGGCCAGCCCGGCGCCACCGCGGACGCTTTGGCCGCCGCCGTGGTCTGGCAGAAGAGCGGCTGGCCAGATTTCGCGTTGTACCGGCCCATCTTCACGGCCGCCCTGGAGGCGTCGCTGCCCATCGTCGCGGCGAACCTGAGCCGGCGCGAGGCGCAGCAGGTGGTCCGGAGCGGGCGAGAGGCGCTCGCGCCAAAGCTGCGCGAGCGGCTGGAGCGCGAAGGGCCTCTGCCGGAGCCCGCCCTGCGCGAGCTTCGAGAGGAGATGGCCGAGTCTCACTGCGGCATGCTGCCGGAAAAGCTTCTCGACCCGATGATCGAAGCGCAGCGCGCCCGCGACGCGCAGATGGCCGAGCGAATCGAACCGGGGGCGCCGGAGCGCGGGGTCGTGCTCATCACCGGGGCGGGGCACGCCCGCCGCGACCGCGGCGTGCCGGCGTTCCTGCTCCGCAGCTCGCCCTCGCTCAAGGTCGCGTCCGTGGCGTTTCTGGAGGTCGCGCCCGAGGCGCGCTCCCCCCAGGACTTCGCGGCAGAATTCGGGCCGGAGCTGCCCTTCGACTTCGTGGTCTTCACCCCAAGGGCCAAGCGCGAGGACCCGTGTGAAGGGTTGCGCTCCCACATGGAAAAGGCCCACAAGGCCGCGCCCAATCCCGCCTCGTGAACGGAGCGACCTTGGTCGACACCCTCGCCTGCTTCTTTGGGGACCGCCGGGTGAAGCGCCTGGCGGCGCTCGCCTTCTTCGTCCTCGCGCTGTTCGCGCTGCGCCACCTGGCGACGCTGTTCGTCTTTTTCCTGGTCTTCCGGAGCCTCCTGGCCTTCGCCTCCGACCGGCTCGCAACCTGGACCGGGGTCAGCCGAAAGGTCTGGGTGGGCGCGCTGGTGCTCGCGCTGCTGGGCGCCGCCGGCGGCATGGTCTGGGGCGAGGTGCACCGGCTGGTACCGGGGCTCGCCGATTCTCAGCGGGCGGGCGCGGGGCGAGTGGCAAGAGCGGGTGCAGGCGGTGCGCGACACCGACCTGTACCGGATGCTCGAGGCGCAGCAGGTCGACCCCGAGAAGTACGCTGAGAAGGTCCAGGGCTTCGCCGAGAACCTGGTCCACGGCGCGGCCGCCACGGGCCGAATAGCGCTGCACCTGTTGCTGGGGCTCATCCTGGCGGTGCTCGCCATCCTCGAGGAGAAGGAGCTCGAGGAGGCGCTCGGCTCGCTGTCGAAGGAGAGCTTCGCGGGCTACGCGCTCGCCTACGCCTCATTCCTCTCGGAGGCGGTGGTGCTGACGGTGAAGGTGCAGGTGATCGTGGCGGCAGTGAACGCGGCGGTCACCTTGCCCGTGCTGCTCGTCCTCAAGCTGTCGCACGTCCCGGCCCTGATGCTCATGGTCTTTGCCTTCGGGCTGGTTCCGGTGGTGGGGAACTTCCTCTCTGGCGCGGTGCTCATCGCGCTCGCGTATCTGAAGAGGGGCTTGGTCGGGGTGGCGGTGTTTTCCGTCTCCACCTTCGTGCTGCACAAGGTCGAGTCCTACTACCTGAACCCCCGCCTCACGGCGAAGCACGTCAAGCTCCCGTCTATCGCCCTCATCGCCTCGCTCATCGTGTGGGAGCACGTGGCGGGGCTCGCCGGAGTGTTCCTCTCATTCCCGGCGCTCTATGTGGCCATGAAGGTCCGCGACCTGTTCCGGGCGCGCGCCTCCGAAATCGTCGCCCCGGTTCCCGCCGAGGAGCCCGAGCGCGCCGCCCGCCTCCAGGGGTAAGCCTGGCCGCTATCATGGGGCGATGATCGACTCGCGGCGCGAATGGATCCTCTCCCAAACCGTCGCGGCGGCGCCGCCGCTCTGCCCCGAGCTCCGGCTGCGGCTCATCACCGACGATTGCCCCCTCTGGACCGCGGGGGCCGCGGACCTGGAACGGCTGGGCATGCCCGACCCTTTCTGGGCCTTCGCGTGGCCTGGCGGGCAGGCCCTGGCCCGGCACCTGCTCGACCACCCTGACCTCGCGCGCGGCCAGCGGGTGCTCGACCTGGGCTCGGGGAGCGCCCTGCAGTCCATCGCCGCGCTCAGGTCGGGCGCCGTTTCCGCGCTCGCCGCCGACATCGACCCGTTCGCGGCAGAGGCGGCAAAGCTCAACGCCCAGCTCAACGGCGTCGAGCTTGAGAGCACCTGCGACGACCTCCTCGGCGCGCCGCCCGGCGGCTTCGACTTGGTCCTCGCCGGCGACATGTTCTACGAGCCGGGCCTCGCCGCGCGGCTGTGGAGCGCGCTGACCTCGCTCGCGCGCGCCGGCGCGCGGGTCCTGGTGGGCGACCCCGGCCGCGGGATGCTGCCCACCTCGGGGCTGTCGATCGTCGCCGAGTACGAGACCTTGGCCGACGCCGAAGTCACCGGGCCCGCCTCGGGGCGCTCGCGCATCTTCGCCTTTACTTGAAGCTCTGGGCGCACGCGCAAAGTGCGCGCGGGTTCACTCCTGCTGTAAGTTGTCGCTCTTTCCCGCGCAGGGCGAGGAGCGCTTCGGAGCGCGAACGATGGCTGGGCTCCCTTCACATCCCGTCGATCTCCGGGTCCTCCGCGCCGATGGGGATCGCGATCGACGACACAGTGGCGCAGGACGTGCGGCAGGCGCTGGACAAAGGCGACGAAGTCCGCGCGACGATCTGCCTGCTCGACGCCTACGGGGCGGAGATCTTCGGCTTCCTGGCCGGAGTGCTCGACGACGTCGGCGAGGCTCGCCAAGTCTATGCGGCCCTCGGCGAGCGGGCGCGGGAACGGCTGGTGACGTTCGGCTGGCCCTGCGGGCTGCGCACCTGGATCTACGCGCTCGCCCACCTCGTCATCGGCGAGATGCACCAGAGCTCGGCGGCCCCCGACTTGGCGAGTCTCGAGCTCCCGCAGCGGGGCACCACTCGGGCGCCGCCGCGCTCTCGAAGCGACGCGCTCGCCGACCTGCGGTCGAGTTTGCCGTTGCACGACCGCGAGCTGCTCGTCCTCCGGGTCGATCGGCGAATGACGTGGGAGGAGCTCGCCCTGGTCTTCCTCGGAGAGGACGCCTCGGCCAAGGACCACGCCTTGGAGATCCTCCGGCTCCAGGCGCGCTATCGCCTGCTCAAGGATTGGCTCGCGCGCGAGGCTGCGGTGAGGGGGATCCTCAGCCGTGACTGACGGGCTCGACCCCAAGGACCCGCTCCCGACCGGGTCCACCGGCTCCGCTCTCCCGAGCTCGAGCTCGAGCGACACGCCGCTCCAGGAGCTCTTGCGCGCCGTGGCGCACGCCCCGGCGCGGCGGGCGCCGCTGGAGGTCCCCGACGGCACGCGCTGGGGCTTGGCCGGGCGCTACCTGGTCAAGCGGCGGCTGGGCCGCGGCGGCATGGGCATCGTCTACGTGGCGCTCGACACGCTGCTCAACCGCGAGGTCGCCCTCAAGGTCTTGGACGCGGCCGGCCTCGGCGAGGCCGGCGAGACCCGCGAGTCGCGCAGCGGCGCCCGGCTCCTGCGGGAGGCCCGCATCGCCGCGGGGTTCGAGCACGAGCGAATAGCCCGGGTCTACGACGTGGGCGAGCACGACGGCTTGCCATTCGTCGCCATGGAGCTCGTGCGCGGCCCGACGCTGCGCCAGTGGATGGCGGGGCGCGAGGTGAGCCCGAAGGAGGCGGCCTGGGCGGCCGAGCAGATCGCCGAGGGGCTCTCGGCCCTGCACGCCCACGGCGTCGTGCATCGGGATTTGAAGCCCGAGAACGTGATGATCGCCGAGTCGGGAGGCGTGAAGCTGCTCGACTTCGGCCTCGCGCGCAGGGCCCTGGAGCCAGGGGATCCACTGGCTTCGCTCGGCGGCGCGCCCGGGGAGTCCCAGAGCCTCGCGGCGATGTCCGGTACGCCGGGCTACATGGCTCCCGAGCAATGCGAAGGGCACGCGCTGGACGCGCGCGTCGACGTGTTCGCGTTCGGCGTCATCCTTTACGAGCTGGTCACCGGGCGACGCCTGTTCGCGGGCCGTACGCCGGCGGAGATCGTCGCGGCCACCGTCCAGGCCGCGCCGTCCTTGAAGGGCGAGAAGTGGGAGGCCGCGCCGCCGCACCTTCGCAGCGTCGCCGCGCGCGCGCTCGCCCGGAAACCCGAGGGCCGCTTCGTCGACGGCCAGGAGCTCCTCCAGGCAATCAAGGCGCCGCCGTCGAAAGCCATCCGCGCCCCCCGCGCGCTCCTCCTGGCCGGAGCCACGGCGGCGCTCGCGGCGGGGGCGGCAACCGGCTGGGTCCTGCTCTCGAGGAAGTTCCCGCCGAAGCTCCCGCCGCCTCAGCCGCTGGCGGGGATGAAGTGGATCGCCGGCGGCCGATTCAAGATGGGCAGCACGCCGGAGGAGATCGCCGCGAGCTGCAAGCTGGTCGGCAATCGGTGCCGTTCGGAGACGACCGACCGCGAGCAGCCGGCGCACGATGTGACGGTCTCGCCCTTCTTCCTGGACGAGCGCGAGGTGACGAACGGCGAGTTTGCTGACTGGCTCATGACCTCGGCTCCATATCCGACCGTCGACGAGGACCCGCAGATGCATCTGAAAGTCCTGGTGCGAGACAATGCCAAGACCCTCCTCGCGAACCTCTACACGGAGTCCAACAGCGCTGAGTTCAGCGGCATCTCATTTGACGGAAATAGATTCTCCGCGCGCCCGGGCTTCGAGCGGCGGCCCGCTGTGCAGGTCACCTGGGACGGCGCGCGAATGTACTGCGAAAGCCACGGCAAGCGCCTCCCTACGGAGGCCGAGTGGGAGCTGGCAGCGCGCGGAGTCGAGCGGCGGGTCTTTCCGTGGGGGTCTAGCGCGCCTGCATGCGAGGGCGTCATCTTCGCTCGCCAAGAAGACGGCGACTGCGGCGCGTTCGGCCTGGGCGCCGTGGACGTTTCCGAGGGCGCGCAGGACGTAACCCCCGAGGGAACTCACGGCTTGGGCGGCAACGCTTCGGAGTGGGTATTCGACGCTTTCGAGCTCGCGTACTACGCCCCGTGCGGCGATTGCATCGACCCTCGCGTGGAAGCTACCCGAGCCGGGCCCGAAGAGCAGCGCGTCTACCGGGGCGGGTCGTGGTCGGCGAGCACGCTTTCGAGGGCGACCGCGCGAGGCCACTGGACTAGAATCGACACCTCCAGCGGCATCGGCTTTCGATGTGCAGCAAATGACCCGCGAGTCGAAAGGAGCAGACGATGAATACGGACCCCACAATGAACAAGAAGCAGGCGATGCCTGCGGCCAGCGCGCTTGCAGCCGGGGAGACGCTGACTCCGGAGCAGGTGACAGAGCTGAACCGACTGGCGACAATCAATGTCGATTCCGCCGCCCCGCTCGTCCAGAGCACGGACATCGCGTCTGGCAATTTGCGGCAGGGCGCCAGCATTCAGGCAACTCTCGGCGCTGCACACAACCCAACGTGGAGTCTGGCGGTGGCCATTCGCTACACAGATCAATTCTTTATTGGCATGATCGCGATCTCGGCTGGCCATCCGCTCGTGATCACGACAACGACCGTCGTCGAACCCGGCCTGCTTCGAGTTCTTCTATTTGAAGGCGTTGCGCAATACAACCAGTGGAAACTGAATCCCATGCGCGGAGACACGCTGCTGGGCACGCCGCCGCAGCGCGTTCGGGACGGCGGCGGGATTGCGCCCGTAGCCGCCTAGAACCCCGGGCGCTCCTCCAGCGATCTCGTCCGGTGATGATGGTCACCTTCACCTGAGGTTGACTACGCGGTCGACGGCTCCTTGGTAGCTCTCACTCCCTTCGCCCGTCACGGCCGGCGACCGCTGGGGCTCACGTTCCCCTAACTCCCTGTGCCTCCGACGCCGCCCCGCGAATACTGCCGCGCGGACCGTCGCCGGGGCCGGAGAGAAAGTCGACGCCGATTCCCGCGACTCGTTCCATGATCCCCCGTCCCACCATAGGTGCGCACGCAGAAACCCCGGTGAGAACAGACGTCCCGTGATAGCCACCGTGCAACGACCTATGTCGGTGGTCGCGCAACGCAACACTTGCAAACAAACTCAGATTCAAAGAATATTCGGTGCCGTAGGATTAACCACCAACCCGGAAGAAGTGCTTCATGAATCATGCTGTATGTAGGTATGTAGGTATGTAGGTATGGCCGTTTTGGCCTCAGCTCTCGCGCTCGCAGGATGCGGCGGAAAGGAGGGCGTGAACATTCAAGACAGTCAGGCGCTCGCTGTAGGTCGGGCGGCGCTTGCAGCACCGACGACTGTAGTCCAGTCCGTCGGGTCGACGGTCTCGCATCAGGATGTCGTAGCGGGCGTGTTGCAGAAAGGGGCCAGCATCGACGTGATCCTCGATGCCACGCAGCTCCAGGCCACGAACCTCGCGGTCGCCGTTCGCTATACGGACCAGCTCTTTCTCGGGATGGCTGCCGTCTCGACCAATAGCCAACCGACCGTGATCACAACCACGACAGAAGTAGAGCTCGATTTGATGCGCGTTCTTCTGTTCAAGAGCGTGGCCGACTATTATCTTTGGTATTCGGGAGCAACTCGCGGCACAACCCCACTCGGCGTACCCCCCAGACCCATCGGGGAAGGCGGCGGCAGCCCACCTTCGGTCATTTAGCGAGGTGTGCGAGCCCGAGCCCCTCGCCGCGCGGGCGGCGAGGGGCTCCGTGATAAGCTGAAGTGCCTTCACGCTTGCCCGCCTCCAGCCGCCGCTTCCTTTCTCAATCGCATCGGGCTCATTAACAACGGGATGCTGCCTGCATTGCGTGCTGCGGGCGCACGGTCACGTGCGGAAACACCTTATGGAGTTCCCGGCCCGACGGTAGGCACGCTCGTCACGGCGCCTTTTGCGCACAAACGATCGAATCTCAGCGCCGAATGATGATGCACGCATGAGCAGGGCCCTGGAACGTCACGCGCGAGCCCCAGAGACGCGCAGGCGTCGTGGCGAAAAGTCTCATCCGCTCCTCGCAAGGCAAACCCTACAGACGCGGGATGCTAGACCAACCCCTCGGCCTTCGCGCGCACCGCCAGCCGCTCCTTGATGAGCTGGAACCGCTTGCGCACCCGGGCGGCCTCGCGCTTCCGCTCTTCCTCGGTGCACTCGTCGGGGTCGTCCAGGAACGAGAGGGCGATCTCGTCCCAGGCGAGCCCTCGGTCGACGCGCAGGATAAGAATGGCGCGGTCGTCCTCCGGCAGCTCTTCGCGCAGCTTGGCGACGGCGTCGCGGCGCTCGGCCCTGAGCGCGGAGCGCGAGCGCGTCGTCACGTGCGCGACGACCTCCTCGAGAGCCGAGGCCGAGACCCGGCCCCGCTCATGGCGCTGGGCGCCGCGGCGATACCGGTCAATCTCGTGCCGGGCGATCACGTACATCCAGGTGCGTAGAGAGCAGCGCCATTGGAAGGACGAAAGCGACCGCCAGAGCCTTTCGCTCGTGGCGGCGAAGACCTCGTCGGCGTCCGCCTCGCTCCCCAGGACCCGCACCAGGAAGCCCAGGACCTCGGGGCCCAAAGCGCGCAGCGCCTCGGTCGACGCTCCCAAGGCGTCCCCTCGCTCGAGGAGCGCCCGGATGCGGGCATCGAGCGGGCTATCAGGGCTTTTCGACGTCATCGGGCCTCGGCCCGAGGGTTGTAGCGCGCGTGTCGAGGATTGGTCCAGCGCTGAAACCACCCTTCACAGGATGTGTGCGCAGGGTTCAAACGCTCAGGGAGGCGTTGCCTGGGCGACAGGCGGCACCGCGCCCAGCGAGGACACCGCTGTGAATCGCGCGCTCTTGGTGGGGATCGACGCCTATCCGACCCAACCGCTCGCCGGCTGCGCCGGGGACATCAACAATCTCGCCGCGCTGCTCCTCGACGAGCGGCACTTCGCCTTCGGGGAGATCCGGCTGCTCGCGGACAATCGCGCCACCCACCGCGCCATGGTCGACGGTCTTCGGTGGCTATTTGGGTGCGCTTCACCCGGCGACCGCCTCTATTTCCACTTCAGCGGGCACGGCGCCCAGGTGCCATCGGGTCCCCATGGCGAGCTCTTCGAGGCGCTCTGCCCCTTCGACTTCGATTGGAGTCCGGAGAAGGCTCTCGCGCGTCGCGACCTCGCGGGCCTTTGGGCCGCCCTTCCAAACGGCGTGAGCCTCACCTGGACGCTGGACGCGAGCTTCGCCGGAGAGCTCGCGCCCGAAGCGGCCCGCGCCGTCGCTGCGCCCCGCGGCCGCACATTTCGGGCGCCGGATTCGCTGGCCCGCGAAATCGAGCGCCGCCGAGAGCTCAACGGCGGCGCGCGGCCGCTCCTGAGCCCGCGGATGGCGGAGCGCTCGCTCCTGCTCGCGGCCTGCTGGTCCGACGAGGTCGCCTCGGAGGTCTCGTTCGACGGACGCCCGCGCGGAGCCTTTTCAAGTGCCCTGGTTCGGACCTTGCGCCGCCCCGCGAGCGCGCGTTCGCCCGTGGGTGCGCTGCCTCGAGTGCTCAGCAGAGATCTCAGGCTCTTCCATCAACACGCCGTCGCCGACGGCCCGCGCTCGGCGATGGCTCGCCCGTTCTTGGACGCTGCCGCTCGCGACCCCATCCGGCCCAAGTCTCCGGGAAGCCTGGGCCGGTTCGACCTCGGGGGCCGCGAGCCTCCGCTGAACCTCCTGAGCCCCCCACCCGCTCGCCCCGAGCCCGGCGTGCGCGGGCCGTGCGCCTTCTGAGCTGACGCCCCGGCTTGAAGCGCTCAGGCAGGGACACTCGCCTCTCTGCGCGCCCGACTTCCTGAGCCGCACTTTGCAAGACCCCGGAAGGGCGTCCCAAGCCATCTAGCCGGAATTGACAAAAGAGAAATGTAGCTTACTCTTTTGGAAACTATTCCTTGGAGGATGGCCATGAGTGACGAGCGAATGGAAGTGCTCCGGATGATCGCCGAGAGGAAAGTGACGGTCGAGGAAGGCGAGCGATTGCTGCGGGCCCTGGACGACCGCGATCGCCGTCCTCCGCCGGGCCGCGACGAGCCGCACGCCAAGGAGCGAGTGCCGAGCCTCCTCGGCGACCTCCTGGGGAACGTGGGCGCGATGATGCAAGGCCTGGTGAGCGATGCCCTCGGGGGCTTCGGGATGGTCATCCCGGGCCGAGATTCGCTCGCGGAGGAGCCGCTCGAGGGCGGCGGCGTGCAAATCGCCCCCGGGGAATCGCTGGAGATCTACCAGCGCGGCGGCGACCTCGAGCTCACCCCGGCCGCGGACAATCGCTGGTCGCTCGCGAGCGGCGCGTCGCCGCAGAAGATCCAGGTGCTGCGAGGGAGGAACCGCGTGGTGATCGTCAGCCGCGGCAGCGTCAAGGCGCTGGTCCCTTCTACGCCGAGCGAGGTGAAGGTCTCCACCGCCGGCGGCTCGCTGCGGGGCATCGGCTTCACGAGCCCCTTGGAGGTGCGCAGCATGGGCGGCGACGTGGCCCTGGTGGCCCTCACTCGCCGCGTCGACGCGAAGACCATGGGAGGCACGCTGCACCTGGGCGTGGACGCCATCGACGCCGACTCGCGCGCGGAGACGCTCGGGGGCGACGTGGACGTGGAGCTGGGGCCCAACGCCCGGGCCCGAGTGCGGGCCTCGACGCTGGGCGGCGGCGTTCGGGTAGCGCCCGAGCTCGGCGGCACCTCGCGCGAGTGGACGATGCCGGGGGAGCAGGTCGTGCTAGAGATCGGCCCCGCGGGCGACGGCCTCGCTCCGACCCTGGAGCTCAAGACCGCCGGGGGCAACGTGCAGCTGCGCAGAAAGCCTTAGCGCCCGTTCGAGCCCTTAGCGCGATCAGAGGTGTCGCTCCCCATGAAGGAATCGAATGCCCCCGGCCGCTGCCCGTCGTGCTCGGGCCCCATGCGCGTCGAGAAGCTCGCCTGCGCGAGCTGCGGGACCGAGGTGCAGGGGCGATACCGCCCCTGCCCGGTGTGCGGGCTCGACCCGGAGGCCCGGAAGCTCTTCGACCTGTTCCTCCGGGCGCGCGGGAACCTCAAGGACGTCCAGCGCTCGCTCGGCCTCTCGTACCCGACGGTGCGGCAGCGCATCGAGGAGATGTTCCGAAAGCTGGAGAGCGCCGAAGAGAGCCGCGACCCCATGGAGATCCTCCAGCGCGTCCGCGACGGGGAGCTCACGGTCGACGAAGCCGAGCGGCTGTTGCGTCAGTAGCCGCGCCCGAAGAGGCGCTCTCAAGCGCGGCCGTGCGCCCTCCCGAAGGCGCTCGTCACCGCATCCATCGGCCCCGATGTGAATCGCGAATTAGGGCAACACGGTCTCGACCTAGGAGCGGCGCAGTGACTCGAGGCGCCCGCCTCGCGCGACGGCATGGCCTGATTCTCTCGCTCGAAGTGCTCGGCCCGTGTGCGCGAGGAGCTCGTCGAACCGCCGCAGCGCCTCTTCCCGCTCGGTCCCGTCGAGGTCGACGAGCGACACCTCGGAGCACCTCCGGCAAGTCCCCTTTTTCACAGCCTGGGAAGGCGGGCGTAAGCCGAACGATGCCGCGCTGCTCCTTGACTCCCGCGCGACTTCCAAGGCTACCCTTATAGCTCCTATTCGAATCGCTTGATGCCCGGGGGCGGATTTTGAACATCGCAAAGCGCTGGATTGAGACCTGGTCCGCGCTCGAGTGGCCCGAGGCCCTCGAGGCCGACCAAGAGCTCGTGCTCGACCTGTTGGACTGCCTCGTGCGCGAAGTGGCGCCGCTCGCATTGGAGTCCTCCGGGATGCTCGAGCGCGGCCGGCAGTTCCGGTCGCTCGGCTCCCTGCGCAGTGCGGGCGCCCTGGCCGACTTCCAGTGCGTCTCCCAGGGGGCCATGGACGAGGGCCGGCGCCTCGACAACCTGCCGAGCTTCCTGGCTCCACTCGGCGAGGCGCTCGAAACGCCGAGCAAGGAATGCCTGGCGATCGGCGGGCCGGCCTGGCGGGCGGTCGCCCAGGCCATCGACTTCGGGGCCCCGGACTTCGGCGTGCGCGCCTGCCTGGGCCGCATCGTCGAGCGGCGCCGCGGCAGCGAGCTGCGCCCCCAGGCCGCCCTGCCCTGGTAGCTCTGGGCCCGCCCCTCACCCTACTCTTTTTTGCCGTCGTCCGAGCGCTCCCACCCCGAAGTCGCCTGAAGGCAACGCGGCACCCGCCTTGCTCGCACTTCATGCGGCGAGAAGGCGCAATCGAGCCGAGGGTCCGCCGTAGGGCTGGCAACGAGAAAGGACGAGGAGGCTCCTATGAACGTCGCCGAATCCAACACCGTCATCGTCGCGCGCGGGGTCATCGGAATCGCCGCTTCGATTCTGATCACCGCGGGTGCGACCTTCGGGGTCGCCGCCGAATTGCAGCGCGGTTTCGCGCCGGCCTTCCAGGGGTTGGAAGAGCGCCGCCCTGCGCCGCCCCCCGCAGCCATGCCCGCACAGGCGCCGGAGATCATCCGGCCCACCGCCTCCGCAGGGGTCCCTTTTCCGAGCGCGCTCAAAGGTTGACCGGGACCCATCCCTCCCGAGTGAGGCGAGGACCACCGGGTGCAAAGTCGCGGGCACTCGGTGAGCGTTCACCCTCGCGAGCCCCTGGGGTGCGACCGCACCTGCTTTGGCCGGTCGGCGAAGGCGGCAGCTTGTCCCGACCCGCTACCCGCTCGGAAGGGCCGCTCGCCGTCGCCGCGCGCGTCGGCACCGTGGTCGCTAGAACTTCGCATTCTCGAGGATCCGGTGAAGCGCCCGGCTCAGGCGCGCGGCGCGAGTGGGGTCGGAGAAGAGCCCGCGGTGCTGGGCGCCCACGAACGCGGTGTATTTCAGCTCGGCGAGGAGCCGCGGCTTCTTGCAACCGCTCGCTCGGTAGAGACCGGCGAGGTACTCGATTCGGCGCTCGTCCACGCGGTCGATGGCGGCGCGAGCGCGCGTATCCCGGTGGGCCCACGCGCGGACCGCCCCGTCGAGCCGGTGGTCCAGCCCGCGCACCACTTCGTCGAGCCGGGCGGCCCGCCGCGGGGCCTCCTCGCGCTCCGTGGCGCGGATAGGCTCCTCGGTGAGGTCCTCCTCCCACCGGGAAAGGAGGGCGGCTCGGAAAGCGTCGATGTCTCGGAAGTGGTGGTAGAAGGAGCCCTTCGTCTTCTTCAGGGCCGCGCAGAGCCGCTCGACCGTGACCGCCTCGATGCCCTCCTCGCGAAGCAGCGCGAGGCCCGCCGAGCACCAGTCGCGGGGCGAGGCGCGGCTCATCGGGACGCCAAAAAGGTCAGCGCTGCGAGTGCCAGGAAGAGCGGCGAGTAGATCCGGCGATTGAGCCGCTCGAAGGGGCTCCCGACCGTCTCGGGGCGCAGGCGAGCATCGACGAAGCCCTCCAGCCCGCGCACCAGCAAGACCCCAGCTCCGAGCAACGCGGCTCCCCGCACCAGGTTGTGGGGGACCGGAAGCACCAGGAGCCCAGCGGCGCAAAGCGCCGTTGCAGCCGCCCCCAGGAGCACCACCGCGACCGCCCAAGTCGCCGCGGTCCCCGGCATGCGCATGCCCGGCCGGCCTCCCACCACCGTCCGCGCCAGGTCGTCCGGATCCGCGCCCGGCCAGAGTCCCCCGAGCGCCCAGTAGCCGTGCAGGACCGCGATGGCCGCGAAGGCGGCGGCAGCGAGGCTTCCGGCCAGCGCGCTGACGGAGCTGCGGATCATGGCTCGCTCCAAGTTCCGCCGCGCCGGACGAGCCTCGCCGAGCGCAGGCCGAAGGGCTCGGGGTGATCCCCCGGGCGCTGTCCCATACTTCGAGAGCCTGCGGCTCGAACCGGAGCAGCACGAAGTCGTCGTCCTCCGGGCCCTCGGGCCAAAAGGCCCACCAGGTCGGCATGAAGCGCCGGCGCCGCTCCGCCAGGTCCTCCACCAACTCGACCCGTCCCGAGAGCACGACGCAGGCTTTGCCGTCGTCCTCGTAGACCAAGGTGGCCCGCGGGTCGGCGCGCAGCTGCGCCGCCTTGCGCGAGCGCGGGCTCGTCCCGAGCCACACCTCCAGCTCCGGCCCGGGCGGGAACGGCTGCAGGGCGCGCGCCGCGATGCCGTCCTCCCCCGCGGTGGCGAGCACGCAGTACTTCTTTCGCCTCATGGTGGCCCGCGCCGCGCTGAGCACGGCCGCTGCGCCGCTCCGCTGTCGGGAGCGGCCCCAGCGGCGAAAGAGCAGGGACAGAGCGCGGGCGAGCCGGTGGCGGAGGGAGAGCGGGGATGGCATATCCATACCATACTGTATGGTACGCTCCGCGCGCAACCGAATGCCTCGCGCGCTTCGAGACGCGAGCCTACCCTCTAGCGCACGTAGCCGGACGCCAGGGCCCGCGCCCAGTCGGACCGGTCCCGCTTGGCCGCGAGCGCCGCCATGGAGCGGTGGTCGTAGGGCACCGACCGCAGCGAAGAGACCCAGCCGACGTTTCGCCGCCACTCGACGACGGCGTACCGGGCGTCGGGCGACCCGGTCTCCATGACGTGCGGGTGGGGCAAGTCCGCGACGTACGCCGGGAGCCCCACGCTTCCCGGGTTCACGACGAGCTGGCCGCTCGAGGTGCGCACGCTCCTGGGCAGGTGCGAGTGGCCGCAGGCGATGAGCGGCGCGGCGGCGGCGCCGAGGCGAGACTCGATCTCGGGGAGCCGGGCGGTTCGAGCGCCCCCGGCCTCGACGGTCTCGAGGAGATAGACGACGTCGCTTTCGGGCGTTCCGTGGAAGAACACCGCCTCGTTCCCGAGTCGGGCCGTGGAGCTGAGCGCGGCCAGCCACTGCAGCTCCAGCGCGTCGAGCTGCGACCGGGCGTATTCGTCCGACGGCCTGCGCTCGCCGTTCTTCTGCGTCAGGAGCTGGCGCTCGTGGTTCCCGGCGAGGTGCTTCCAAGGCATCGTCATGAGGAGCTGCGCCGTCTCCTTGGGCAGGAGTGGCCCGGAGAGGCTGTCCCCCAGGTTGACCACCGCGTCGACGCCTCGCCGGTTGAAGTCGGCGATGACCGCCTCCAGAGCGGCGAGGTTTCCGTGGATGTCCGAGAGGAGTGCGAGGCGCATGGCGTTCGGGCTTTCGAAGGATGGGAAACGGCTCGAGGAGTCTTACCGCAAAGCGAGCTTCAAGAGGGCGAGCGCGCCGATCGACACCGCGGCGATCCCCAGAATTCTCAGGCCCTGCACGGCCAGCAGAATCGCCACGGCGGCGACGGTCCCCGCGAGGAGGCTCCCGAGGACGAGCGGAGGCGCGCGCCGGAGCCACCGGGCGACGAGGTCCAAGACCTCCCCTTCGCGGCCAAATCCGGCCTTCGCCGAATCGCGCGGCCAAGTGGAGCGCGACGCGCTGTGCGGCCTCGCTGCGCCGAGGATCGCCCAGGCACGCGATGACGATTTTCGCATCCGGCCTCTGGCCATATGCGCTCTCACACGTCAAGGCGATCGACGTCACGGCGCCCGTCACGCAGTCGGCGCATTGCGGCGCCTCCCGGGCGACGTAGGCCCAGACCGGCGCCAGGACGTCGAGCGCCTCCAACGTCTCCGCAATGGGCACCCGGGACACCAACCCCGGCAATGCCCAGAGCGTGCCGTGCTCGATGTTGTGGTCGTTGAAAGGCGTGCGACCGCACTGCGCTCGAGCGGCCGCGGCCAGAGCGCGGACGAGGCCCACCGCATTCGCTGCGCTCTGGAGCAGCCACTGCGCATGCTCCCAGATCTGCCAATGGAGCCCCTCCAGCTTGGCGAGCACTGCCAGCATCCTCGCCGGGCTCTTCTCGAACGCCCGATCGAGCACCGCTTCCACCACCGACAGCCGGTCTCCGCCGCGCCGCAGCGCCTCGGCCTGGCCCAGGCGATCGACGAGCCAGCGAGCGGATTCGATCTCGAAATCCCGGCCTGCCCAGCGGCTCAGCTCGGCGAGAACCGCCTCCGGGTCGTCCGACTGGCGGGCGCGCCAGAGCCGCGCCTCGGCCTCCAGGGCTTCGCAGGCGACCGGGGGCCGTCCCAGGGCCTCGCAGAAGCGCTCGACCGCCTCCGGAGAGCGATTCGCCGAGTCGAGGAACGGGACCGGGCCATCGTCGTACCAGAAGCCTTTGTGGATGACGCCCGGGACCCCATCGCTCGCCAGGGGCAGCCCCGCCTCTTCGGCGATGGTGCGGCAAAGAGCGTTCACCGCCCGCTCCAGCTCAGGCCGCAGCGCGGGATCGAGGGCCAAGTAGAACTGGTAGCCGAGCAGCTGATTCGCCTTGGAGACCGCGAGCAGCTTGCGGCCCACGATGGTGCCGCTCTCATCCCGCAGGTAGAGGACCCGCTTGTTGGCGTCGAGCGCGTTGAGCACCGTCGACGCGGCGTTGCAGCCGTCCTGGAGCGACAGGCAGGTGTCGAAGGGGATGCCCATGCGCAGTACTTCGAGCGGGTCATCCTCCGCAGCGAGCGTCAGCGTCCGCCCGCCGTCGACGAGCTCCACCCGCCGCGGCCCGAGCCACGCCTCGACGTCGAAGCTCGCCTCGTTCCGGGCGATCCAGGTCTGATTCACAGAGAGCGCCCGGGTGATCGGCGCTCCGGGGCGCGCAGCGGCGTAGCGCAAGAGCTGCCCCAAGAGCTCGCGGTTGCGGTCCGTCGAGAGGTAGAAGCGCACGGCGTCGCGCCAGGCCGGCGTCATCGCGGGGAGGCGGATTCCGAACCCGGCGTGAAGCGCCTCCCGCAGCGCAGCGTCCAGCCGAACTTCCAGCGCGCGCCCCTGCGCCGGCTCGAGGCGCTCCCGCAGGTGGCGGCGCGTCCAGTCGCGGTCGGGGAGGTCTTCGCTCGCGAGGAGCTGATCCACACGCGCCAGCCGCTCGCGCTGGGCCGCGCTCGGCGCCGAGAGCCCCGCCAGGTGCTTCGGCGGCGGCGTGGAGGTGATCCACTCTCGGCGGTTTTGGTGATCCAGTCTCGGTTGCGGGGTTGCGGGCGCAGGCCGTCAGAAGGGTGCGGGCGAATACGGAGGCGGGCGAGCCGTCCCCGCCGTCTACGGATCGCGGAAACGAGGCGCTGTCCCCGCGCTGGACTCGTCAGGGCCCGGGCCCCATTCCGGAGCGGGATCAAAACGCCGACCGCCGAAGGCGGGTCGGGCGCCTCCGGCGGTCAGTCTGTCGCGGTGATGAAGGGCGCCCGGGCCGCAGGCATTCCGTCGCGGTCGCGGGACGCTCGCCAGCGGAGCCCGCTCTGAGGGCCACACCTGCGGCCCGGGCAGAATCGCGGTATCAGCGCCTCTTGCGCGAGGCGGGCTGCAGGGGCCCGTAGAGGAGCTGGTTGGGCTCGGTCGCAGTCCAGTGGGCCTCGACCTCGTCGCCGTACTCTTGCCAGAGCGCGACTTGGAGCTGGCCGCAGAGGTCGAGCAGCCAAGCCGCGGTGGGGCCGTCGAGCGGCGGGAGGTTGAGCGTCAGCGGCGGCCTCTCAATCATGGGGTTCCTCCACCGGGAGCTCGTGTCCCTGCTCCTTGGCCCGCTGGTGCGCCTGGTGCTGCCGGAAGCTCGGCCCGTCGATGTCGATCCGGATGGAGGTCGCCGCCAGGCGGTCGAGGACCGCCGCGGCCAGGGTAGCGTCGCCCAGGTACTTGCCCCATGAGGAGAGCCTGATGTTCGAGCGTGATCGCCGTGCTGGCGCTGCCGTGTCGGCAATCCAAGAGGGTGAAGATCATGTGGGCCGCGGTCGGCTCGTCGTCGCGGCGCTTGAGCTGGCCCAGTCCGACGTCGTCGATCACCAGGAGCGTGGGCCGACACCAGCTCTTCATCCGCCGCTCGTAGGAGCCGTCGGCCAGGCCGGCGTAGAGGTGGTCGACCAGGTCGACGCACCGGGCGTAGCGCACCATCCACTCCTGCTCGCAGGCTTGGACCGCGAGAGCCTGCAGGATGTGGCTCTTGCCGGTCCCGCTCTTACCGGTGATCAAGAGGTCCTCGTGCCGCTGGACGAAGGAGAGCGCGAAGAGCTCCTCGACGAAGCGGCGATCGAGCTTGGGCTGGAAGTCCCAGTCGAAGGCCGCCATGGTCTTGCGGACCTTCATGCCGCTGCCCTTGATGCGCCACTCGATGCTGCGCTCGCGCTTGATGGCGGCCGCCGCAGCGAGCAGCTGCTCGGCGGCTTCCAGGTCCGAGGGCTGGTGCTCCTTGACCCAGGCCAGATAGGCATCGATGGAAAGCCCCCTCAGACCGAGTCGGTCGAGGTGCCGCTCGATGCGCTCCCGGGCTTCGGCGGCGGGGCCTTTGAGGGAGGTGGGGGCTCGCATGTCGCTTCTCCTTGGGGCTCGGGGACTGTGCCGCGGCACGGCAGCGCGTCGTACTCGGCGAGGTCGCGCGGCTCGGTGCAGCTCTGGGCGACGGCGCTCTTGAGCTTCTTGGCCGAGGCCGCGGCGACGTACTCGTCGAGCCGGCGGCGGTCGGAGCGGGCGTTGAGGATCTTCTCGATGCTGACGTGCTCGAGAGCGCCGAAGCAGAGCGCGTGCGAGAGCGCCTTGCAGAGCTCGGCGGTGTCGTAGCCCTCGCGCAGCGAAAGGACCTTGCGCGCGTGGTAGCCGGCCGACCGCGAGTCGCGCCGCTCGAGCGCCGCCAGGTACTCCGCTCCGGGCCCCCCAAGATCCTGGAATGCGCGCCGCAGGTGCTCGAGGTCGGGCCCGCCCTCGGCGCGCGGGGGCCGATGCCCCGGCAGGATCGACTGCTGCTGCGCGCCGCGAGGCCTGAGCTCGTGCCGTGCCAGGCAGGTCAGGTCCGCTTTGTAGACGAAGAGCTCATTCTCGGTGATGCGCACCGGGAGAATCTCGGTGACGTATTCATAGGGCAGGGAATATTCATTGGTCTCCCAGGTCATGAAGCCCTCGAGGTTGCAGAGCTTGTAGAGCACCCGCGCGGTGTCGTAGGGGTGGCGCGGCAGCGGCCGCAGCAGCGACTGCTCTTCGGCGAAGAGCTCCATCCGCGTGCGCCGCTTCATCCGCTTGATGGGGCGCAGGTCGGCGATGGTGTCCATCCACCGGGAGAGCTGGGCCTCGAGGTCGGCCAGGTCGCGGAATGAGCGGCCCCGGAAGAAGCTGAGGGAGAGCTCCCAGAAGCTCCGCTCGACCCGGGGCTTGCGGTTGGGGGCATGGCGCACGGCGACGGCGGAGAATTCGTAATAGGTGGCGAAATCGACGAAGCGGGGATTGAGGATCGGCTGGTTGCCTTCCCAGCGCAGCACCACCGGCTTCTGGCTATCGTAGGTGCACCGGCGCGCGGCGCCCTGGAAGCGCGCGAAGGCGTGGCGGTGGCCGTCCATCAAAGGGTGCAGGCCGTTGCTCTCGAAGAAGCCGAAGTACTTCCGGGTCGAGTAGCGCAGTGCGTATCCGAAGGCCTGCAGGGTCATGGACGGCGCATGGGTGAATTCCACCGGGTAGGGCGACCAGTCGCACTCGCCCATGTCCCCCGGCACCCGCGGCGGCGTCTGGAGGCTCGGCTTGGGCGGCAACTTCGGGCGCAGGTTGCTCACCAGGACTTTCACGATGGTGTCGCCGCCTGCGTAGCCATGCTCGTCGCGCAAATGCTCGAAGACCCGCTGCGCGGTGATGTCCGGATACTTCTCGAGCAGCTCGGTGATCAGGCTGCGAAAGGGGTCGAGCTTCGAGGCGCGGCGGCGCGAGCCGCGCACCCGTGGCAGCGCCGAGTGCGCAGTTTCGCGCGCCTCCTGGTGGCTCTTGACGATGCGCCGCACGGTGTTTCGGCTGATGTGCAGGGCCCGCGCGATCGCGCGCCAAGTCATCCCCTCCTTGTCGAGCTGCACCACGTCGTGGACCAGCTGCGGGTCAAGCGGAAGCATCGGAGGCTCCTGGCGCCCCGAGGCGCGCGTCGAGGGTCCGGGTCAGGGCGGCCAGCGCACCGCGCAGCTCGACGAGCTCGCGCGAGACCACCTCGCACGCCGGCGCTCCCAAGCTGGCCAGCGACCGCTCCAAGAGCCGCGCGTGCAGGCGCGTCGAGAGGCGCTTCATCGCCCAGGCGTCCGCGACCATCTGCTCGCCGGGCGTGCGCCGCGGTGCACTGCCCTTGGGGGACTCGGCGGCCATGGGTGCGCTGGCTCGCTCCAGCAGCGCCGGCCACTCCGCTTCCTGGGCCGCGAGCAGCGAATCGACCAGGCGCGCGGTCTGCCGCGTGGTCAGCCCTCGTCGGGCTACCACCAGGCCCACAGCGTCCTGGTTGCCGCGCGGCAACCGCGAAAGCTCTCGCACCGCGGTGGCCGACAACAGCCCCAGCCGCACATTCGCCGTCAGCTCGTCCGACAGGTCCTCTGCCAAAGCCAGACGCCGACACACCCAGCTCTTGTCCCGCCCGAGCAGAATCGCGATCTGCGGCTGGCTCACGTGGTCGTCGCGATAGAGGGAGCGCACCAGCCAGCCCTCCTCGAGCTCGCACAGACCCGCCCCGGCGTTGCAGCGCAACAGCCGCACCTTCGCCCCTGCAGAGTCGACGCCGTGGACCTCGACGCGCAGCTTCGACCACCCAAGCTCGCGCGAGGCGCTCAACCGCTTGAGTCCATCGAAGACCTCCAGCTTCTCGCCCATTCGAAAGGCCTGCACCGGCGTCAGCTGCCCGAGCTTCGAGAGCGACAGCTGCATCTGCTGCGTGGCCTCGCCCGCGCACAGTCGCACCGCCAAGAGCGAATCGCCCAGCTCGCTCGGCGCCATCTCGGTGCTCGCGGTCGACACGCCCGTCATGCGCGCCACCGTGCGCCCTCACCGAGATCCTTGGCCATCCCGGCGCGTGACAGGGCCGTTTTTCCCTCTGAGAGAGCTCGAAGCCGGCGCGTGACACGTACCTGCGGTCACCCGCTGCCTGACGGCTCCTCAGAGGGAAAACGGCGACTCGCCGGCGCCGCCGAACGCCGAAGCATGCGCGTGACACTGCTCCGCTCTGCGCAAAACCCCGAGGTTTCCCCTGCTGCCGCGCCAACTTGGCCGCCGAAGCCGGCGCGTGACATCGCTCCACAGGTCACGGGCCTGCTCCCGCGCCTGGTGCGCACGAGCACAGCTCACGCAGCGCCTCGGTCAGGGCAGCGCGAGAAGGCCGCGGAGTCGCCAGCGCCAGCTCGAGCACGTCCTCGAGTCGCGCGCCGAACGAGCCCCCCTGGTCGCCCGCCTCCGGCGGCCCCGCGCCCGATCGCAGGGCTCTCTTCTGGGCCCGGCATCGGGCTTGTCGCGCCTGCTCCGCCTTCCGGAACTCCTCAGGCGCCTTCGCTCGACGTTCGCGCGCCTGTCGCTTGCGTCTCGCCTGGCGACAGGCTTCGCTGCATGCATGCTGCGTCTCCGCCGCGCGAGGATTGGGGGAGTACCAACTCCTGCACTCGCTACACCGCCGACTGCGGACCTTCTTCCGGGGTCGCATCCCTCGACCGTCACGCCGAAGGGGTCCTCCGGATACTTCTCGCCCTGAGAGCTACTCCGACTCCCTCGCCTCAACGACCGGGTGGATCTCGAGGCCGCCGACAGGTGGATCTCGATCACGCCGCCGCTGAAGGCCAGGTGCTCGCGCTCTCCGAGGAGCTTCGCGCGCCGGGCGAAATCGCGCATCAGTGCCCGCGGCAGCGCGGGCCTCGCTCCGGCGAGCTGGAGGAGATGGCAGTACCGATCCAGGAGCTCGTCGTCGTCGAGCCAGGCTGCGAACTCCGGGAAGAGCCGCCGGCCCGCCCCGGGCTCGGTCCCCGCGAGCTGGGCGCTCAGCGTCCGCGCCTGCGCCGGCGCGCGATTGACCAGGGCGAGAACGGCGTCGAGCCGCGCCAGGCGCGAAGCCGGCGCCTCCTGGGCGTCGGAGCTCGCCGCGAGCAGTGCCCGCGCAAACAGCGCCAGCTCCCGGTCGCGTCCGGCAGCCTCCGTCCGGAAGATTCGACGGCGGCAACTTGAGCTCCACGCCGCTCGCCCGAAGCCGTGGGGCGAGGTCCAGCACCCAGCGCCCCCAGGCGCGCAGGGCGTCCACGTCCTCGATGTCCCGGAGTCCTTCCAGCCTCTTGGCCGCCGCCAGCTTCCCGAGCAGCTCGATTTCCAGCCCGCGCGCGAGGAGCTTCTGAGCGGCGGCGCGGTCATGGGGATTGAGCTTGAGCCGCAACAGCAGCAGCCCCTGCGCCATGGTCAAAGGCGCGCTCTCCGCCTGGGCGTTCGGCGACGACAGCTCTCGCAGGACGAAGTGCACGTCGTCGGGCGTCAGCGCTCCGCTCGACTCGGGCAGAAAAAGAAGGGCGAGCAGCGCCAGGGCGCGCTCGAGCCGCCGGACGTAGTCGGGCTGCCGCGTCGAGCCGATCCGCGCCAGCTGGAGGGCGCCCGCGACCTCCACGGCCTCCGCGAGAATGGGCGGGAGCTCGCGGAGCTCCGCTGGGGTGTGCAGCGCAGCGCCGGGCCACGCCACGGCCTCGGCGAGAACCTCGTAGATGACCCGATCCCTGGCGCGGCCTGCGAAGCGCTGAGCGCGGGGCCTCAGCGTCGCGATGAACCCGTCGAGGACTTCCGCCGGAAGATCCGACTTCGCTCCGCGCTCCCCTCGGAACCGGGCGGCGATGGCCTCCACTCGCCGCTGCGCCGTCCTTCGCCGCTCCCGAGCCCAGGCGATCGATCGGGCCTTCCAGGCTGCGAGGGCGCGGCCCGCCTCCTCACCGCGGAGCGCCTCGACCAACTCGAGAGGCCCAGCAAGTCCTGGCGCAGACCGGAGCCTCGCCGAGAGCGCGTCGATCTGCGACTGCCGGCGCGCGAGCGTCGCGGCGTCCAACGATCCGTAGCGCCGGAGCGCCCGCAACTCGGCGGCCAGCTCCCGGAGATCGGGGTTCTGCACGAGGACTCTGAGGTCGCACTGAGCCGCGGCGAGAAAGCGAGGCGCGACCAGCGTCGGCGGGCGCTTCAGCTCGCAGAAGCGTTCCAGCGCCGCGGCCGAAACCCCGCCCTGCTCCCAGACGGCGTCGAGCAGAGCCGCCGGCAGCGAGATCGCGCGGACCTGGACCAGGTGCAATCCCTCGAGACAAGCGAGCGGTGCGCCCTCGAGCAGCGACAGCCGCAGCAGGGTTCTCTTGAGGTCGGCAACGGCGTCCTTACTCATGGAGGGGTGAAGGGACCTCGGATCCGCTCAGGGGCCCTCGGCCGCGAGAGCCACCACCTCTCTTGACCTGAAGGCGCCCGCCCGCCACCCTCACCTTCTCCAGAAGTCGAGCGACGGCGCACCCAGCGGCTCGGCTGGAAGGGCAAGGGGAAGCATGAGGAAGAGAGCCCAATGGCCGCATGTGCTCTTGGCTGCGGCCGCCTTCGCTGCCTGTAACCTCCCGGGAGGCATCGTCCCCGGTGACGCCCCCGCAGACGCTCGCACCGCGCCGATCGACGCCGGCGCTCCTGACGCTGGGGCACCAGGCTTCGATGCCGGGCATCGAGAGGACGCGGGCGGCTCCGACGCGAGGGCGCCAGCGCCCGATGCCAGCAGCGGCGATGCTTCCATTTCGAACGCTGATGCCGGACCCGCCGACGGAGGGTTCTTCCTCATCGGCGCGGACGTCTCGTGGGTCCCCGAGGACGAGAGCGCCGGGGCGCGCTTCGTGGACACCGACGGGAAAGAAAGGGAGATCCTCGCCCTCCTGAAGAACCACGGATTCAATGCCATTCGCCTGCGAACGTTCGTGGACCCCGCCGCCGCGGACGGCTACTCCGCCTCGGGCTACTGCGACTTGAGTCACACGGTGGCCATGGCTCGGCGGGTCAGAGATGCGGGAATGAGGCTCTGCCTCGATCTTCACTACAGCGACAATTGGGCCGACCCCGGCAAGCAATGCATTCCTGTGGCGTGGCAGGGCCTGTCGGCGGCCCAGATGGCCCAGGCTGTTCACGACTACACCCGAGACGTCCTCTCGGCGCTGGACGCCGCGGGGGCGGCTCCCGATCTGGTGCAGATCGGCAACGAGATCACGCCAGGAATGCTCATCCACGTCTGCGATTCGAAGGGCAGCCCCCAGTCGACCAGCGCCGTCAACGGAAGCACCGCAAGCTGGGCAAACCTGGCCAAATTCCTGAAAGCCGGGGTTCAGGCCGTCCGCGAGAGCAACCCCGGCATTCTCACGGTGGTTCACCTCGACCGCGGAGGCAGCGCCAGCGCGAGCTCCACCTGGATCAAGAATGCTCGGGCGAACGGCGTTCAATTCGACGTCTTTGCAGAATCGTGCTACGTGGCCTTCCAGGGCCAGCCGAGCGCATGGAAGACGACCTTCGATTCACTGGCCAGCAGCTATCCCGATCTCAAGCTCGCGATCGCCGAATACAACAATGAGGCCGTTTCGAGCCTCGCCGGCGAGACGAGCATGCAAGCCGCCTACGACGTCGTCTCCGGCCTCCCCGCTGCTCAAGGAATCGGGACTTTCTTCTGGGAGCCCACGCGCTCGGGCACCTGGGGCAGCGGCTTGTTCACGGCCAAAAGCAACGTGCGCACGGCCATCCCGAGCGCGATGGCCGTCTACGATCAATGGAAGGCGTCGCGCTGAAACCGGGGCGCGAACGCGGCCTCGGCCTCAGGCCGGCACGTCGGAGACCCGCGGCGACCGCCGCGAATCGATCCGCGAGCGCCGCCGGCATCGCTTCGTGCACCTGGCCGGCGCGCACCACGCCCCCGGAGCCCGGCAGATCGCGGGTCGCGCAGGCCGAGGCCACGACGGTCGCCTGAAACCCGAGGTCGAGGCTCTCGATGACCGAGAACGACAGCGGCAAGGTCGTCCTGAAGCCCAGGCGCCCGCTGGCAGACGGTAGGGCTGAGCTGGAGATGACCCCGGTCACCCTGCTCAAGCGCTTGGCGGGCCTGGTGCCCCGGCCCAGAAGCCACGCGATCCACTACTACGGCGGGTTCGCCAACCACGCGAAACTGCGCAGTCGGATCGTTCCGCGCAGCCCGAGGATCCGCAGGCGCTGCCGAGGTGCGCCCAAGCTCCAAGGCCAGCTCGAATTGCCACTGCCCGACTTCATGCCGAGCTTCGGCGACCACGTGGACCTGCTGCAACGGGTCAAGGCGCCGGCCCCACGAGCGAGGGAGCTCGATTGGCCCTCTTTATTGAGACGAACGTTCGGGTCTGAAATCTTCAACTGTGACTGCGGAGGGCGGCCGTGTGGTGGCGTACGTGAGCGACCGAGCCCAGGCGGTGGCGATACTCGAGAAGCTGGGGTTGCCCACGCAGGCACCGGCGATCGCACGGGCCCGCGGACCGCCGCGCCAGGAAGAGCTGTTCGACCGGCCATCCGGCGACTTCGCCGCCGACCCGATCTACCCGGACGGCGAAGGCACCTCGGCGAGGCTTGCTCGTCGAGTCGGGGATGATCTCAGCCTCAACTCAATTTTGCCACCAAAGACGCTCGCGGCGGCTCCGCCCCGCCGGACCGTTCGGAGGTCTCCGGCCACCCCGCCCTCCGACGCCAACGGGGGAAACGCAGTTCGAAACGCCTGCGCTCCCCAGGGCGGGGCCCTCGATGAGTTCGCCAGCCCGGCGCCAGCGCGATAGCCGAGCTGAAATCGAGGCCCTGTCGCCTACTGCATGAAGCGCGCCCGGCCAGACACTGCTCGCCCTCGAGCACGTCCAATTCCTACGCTGTGTGAGCCTTCGACTCAGGCGCGGGGAAGAAACTCCATGAGGTCGTCCCGCCGAAACGTTGCCGAGAGTTTGCGCAGACTCACCTGGCTCGCGGGGAGCACGTGGACGAGCGCATCGCCCAGCATCTTCAGCGCGCCGTTGAAGTAAGCCTCGCCCTTCGCTTCCACCAACTGACGTGCGGCGTCGAAGTTGCGATGGTCGACCCTCTCCAATGGCACCTTGAGGTCCGCCAGGAGCTCCTGGCCCATGAGCATTGCAGCGAAGTATGACGCATAGGGAAGCCAGTCGGGCGAGCCCTGTGGGGGGCTCCTGCGCTTGTTCTCAGCGATACGCAGCAGCAGCACGGCGAGCACGAGCTGGGCACCATTCAGATTCGAGCCGAAGATCTCGTCGTACAGCTCGTCGAAATGTTGCATGGCGCGAAACCTCGCTCGATGCGGCATTCGTCGCCACACCGAGAGGACCGCTTCCGCGGCCGTTCCCGTGCTGATCTCGTTTCGGGCGAACGGCTTCTCGGCTCGCTGGCGACGGTACTCGTAGCCGAGTTGACGAATCGACAGCTCGAGCGTCTTCTGCCGCTCGTCGTTCGATCGGAGATCCTTGAGATCGACCAGGCTCTGGCTGTTCGTCGCCCACGTAATTGTCTGCCCCTGCGGCCCGCCTTCCTGTGGGAGCTGATACAGACGCGCGAGGACGTACGTGTGCTCGAGTCCGGGAGGAGCCTTCTCGAACGCGGCGAGCGTCAGTTGGATGGTACGGCTCGTCTGGCCCCCGTTGATGATCTGCAGCCCGTCGACCTTCACGTTGTGGTTCTCAGGCTGAAAGGCGCTGTAGTCGAAGCGGTCGCAAGTGAGCGTGATGCCGTTGTTGTAGAAGAAGAAGTTCGTGCGGTCGGCATCGCTTTGCAGCGTCTTCTGAATCGCCTCGTTCACCCAGCTGCCTTCGAAGCCCAGAAAGCGGCGGATGTTCCGGTCCAGGAGGCCGTCGCCGTGCGTTTCCATGAGCCGCGCGAGTTCCGAAACCGGGAGCTTCCCGATGAACACTCTGGAGAAGTTGAGATCCTCGACGATTGATTTGCCGGCGAAGTGAAGGGTGTCTTTGACGCTCGGAGGCCTCTGCAGTATGCGAACGAGGTCGTCGTGGTTGACATGCTCGAAACGCACCCGGTCGCCGAACTGTTCGCGGTCGATGATCTGCTGAACATCCTCGCTCCATTTCACGCCATTGCTGCAGAGGATGAAGCGCACCCGGGGGATGTTCTCTGCGATGAGCGAGCGGATTTCCTCGACCCGTACCTGAAGACGCGGGTTCAGGTTGTCGGGTGCGTCGGGCCGCAGGAGCATCCGTATAGCTTGAATGGCCTTGAGCACCGCGTTTTGCTCGAACCCCTTCACGCCCTCGAGGTTCGCGTGATGGTACTTCCCCTGAAAGAAGGTGACCGTGAACGATCCGTCGGAAATGTCCGAAATGTCGATCGCGTCGACGCCGAAGTCGTTTCCTCCCTCCGTGAGCGCTTCGAGGGCTTCATCTTCGGTGAGCCCGAGCGTCACTTTTTGGCAGAGGACGACGAAGGCCACGGAACGAGCCGCGGTCTCGTCGAGGGTCTTACCAACGGCCTGATCGAGCTGGGGCTTGAGTCGCAGCGCGAGCGCGCGGACCTGCTGATCGATGATGCCGACATTGACGTTCATGGTGCCTCTCTTGCCCGAGTTTCAAGTGTACCTGAAGAACAGGCGGCATAACTTGCCCGTTGTCCCGGGCACCAGAATCGTCGGGCGCGCCATCGTAGGCTTGAGTTGCGGTCGTTCGCCACTCCAAGGACCACTAACCCGGTGCTAAGCCAGCTCGAGGCCTCACCGCTGCTTAAAGGAAGCCCTTCCCAAGGCAAGTCGGTTGCTGCTTTGAACGCGCCATGAGCAGACCCACCCTGTGCGTAGGCGTTTCGAGCTGCGTTTCCCCAGCCAGCGTCGGAAGGCGGGAGGGGTCGGAGACCGCCGCATGGTAGTACTGGACAGAGCCGAGCGAGCGTGTTTGCTGGCAAGACCGGCCAGGAGGCTAGACCATCCCCGGCCCGGCGAGCAGAGCGTCGCCGAGCTGCCTTCGTCCACGCCGGCCCCCTCCCTGAAGCGCCGTGGGCGCTCCGCTCGCAGTGCACGTATTCACTCCGTGCGTGAAGACTTCAGATGCGCGCCGCGCTGGCCGCGGTGGACTGGCCCGCCCGCTTCCAACCCATGATTCCGGCGGGCCTGACGCTGGCGTCGGAGTCGGCGGCCTTAGGGGCCGGACGGCGGCGGCGGTCGAGGTGAGCGGGCGCGGCGCCTGTCCCTCTCACGGGGCGCGCGGCGAACGCGTGGAGGCCTCTCCTTGGGCAGGAGTGGCCCGGAGAGGCTGTCCCCCAGGTTGACCACCGCGTCGACGCCTCGCCGGTTGAAGTCGGCGATGACCGCCTCCAGAGCGGCGAGGTTTCCGTGGATGTCCGAGAGGAGTGCGAGGCGCATGGCGTTCGGGCTTTCGAAGGATGGGAAACGGCTCGAGGAGTCTTACCGCAAAGCGAGCTTCAAGAGGGCGAGCGCGCCAATCGACACCGCGGCGATCCCCAGAATTCTCAGGCCCTGCACGGCCAGCAGAATCGCCACGGCGGCGACGGTCCCCGCGAGGAGGCTCCCGAGGACGAGCGGAGGCGCGCGCCGGAGCCACCGGGCGACGAGGTCCAAGACCTCCCCTTCGCGGCCAAATCCGGCCTTCGCCGCGTCCTCGGCGTTCTTCGCTTCCAGGCGCCGTCGGTTCGCCTCCGACACCTCGCGCGCGAACGCCGCCGCGCCCTCTCGGCGCAGTTGGCTCGCCTCGGCTTCGGCCTGAGCTCGCGCCTCGCGCAGGACCTCGAGGGCCGCGTCCTCGCTCTCCTTCTCCGCGAGGCGCTTCTGCCAGAGCGCCTCGTTGAATGCCCGCTGCTCGGGCGAATCGAGGCCGGCGCCGCACTGCTGGCAATGGGCCGCGCGGGCGCCGTTGTCGGCCTCGCACCGCGCACAGCGCAGGAACGGCATCTCGGTCGAGGGGCGCGCGTCGTCGAGGGCCGGCGGCGGCTCCTGAAAGCGCGCGGCGCTCGCGCCCGAGGAGCTCGCCCGCGGCGCCTCGGCCGAGGGCTGCTCGACCGCCTCGAACCGGCTCGAATGGGCCGGAGCGCTCGGCGCTGTCGGCGCTTCCTTCCGCGAGCGCTCGAGCTTCAGGAAGCGCGACTTGCGATCGCCCTTCACGAGCCCGCCCCGGCGTCGGCGGCCGGAGGCGGGGCCGAGGCGGGTCGCGTCCGGGTCGCGGCCCAGTCGCGCAGCCGGCGGAGGTCGTCAGCCAGGGTCGTCGAAAGCGGCACGGTCTCCTTCAGCGCCTGCAGCACGTGGCGCTGCTCGAGCTCCACGCCCTCGGCGAACGCGTCGTAGAGCCCCGCGACAATCGCCTGCTCGATCTCCGCGCCGCTGAAGCCGTCGCTCGCCCGGGCGATGGCCTCGAGGTCGAAGCGGGACGGGTCGCGCCGGCGGCGGCGCAGGTGGATCCGGGCGATCTCCCGGCGCTCGTCCGCGGCGGGGAGGTCGACGAAGAAGATCTCGTCGAAGCGGCCCTTGCGGATGAGCTCCGGCGGCAGCGCCTCGATGCGGTTGGCGGTGGCGACGACGAAGACCGGCGCGGTCTTTTCCTGGAGCCACGTGAGCATCGCGCCGAAGACCCGCGCGGTGACCCCGCCATCGGTGAAGCCCGAGGAGCCGGCGCCCGACAGGCCCTTCTCGATCTCGTCGAGCCACAGGACCACCGGCGCCACGCTCTCGGCGACGCGGATGGCCTTGCGCAAGTTCTCCTCCGAGGAGCCGATGAGCCCGCTGAAGATGCGCCCCATGTCCAGGCGCAGCAGCGGCAGGCGCCACTCGGCGGCGATGGCCTTGGCGGTCAAGCTCTTGCCGCAGCCCTGCACGCCGAGGAGGAGCACGCCCTTGGGCTCGGGCAGGCCGAAGCGCCGCGCCGTTTCGCCGAAGGCCGCCGAGCGTCGCGCGAGCCAGGTCTTCAGGCTGCCGAGCCCGCCGATCTGTCCCAGGTCGTCCTGCGGCGCGAAGTACTCCAGGAGCCCGCTCTTGCGGATGACCTGCCGCTTCTCCTCGAGGACGAGCTGCGCGTCGGCGGCGTCGAGCCGGCCGTCTTTGGCGATGGCCTTGGCGAAGGCGTTCTCGGCCTCGCTCAGGGTGAGGCCCAGCGCGGCCTTCACCAGCTGCTCGGCTTGCTCCTTCTTCAAGTCCACCGTGGCCTTGTTGCCCGCGCGCACCACCGTGACGATGTCGCGCAAGAGCAGCGCGAGGTCGCGGAAGGTCGGCAACGGAACGTCCAGGACCGTCACCTCCTTCTCCAGCTCGAGCGGCAGGGCGAGCGTGGGCGACACGAGGAGGAGCGTCGTGAACGTGCTCTTCAGCTCGTGGGCGAGCTCGCGAAGGGCGCGCACCACCAGCGGCTCCGAGAGGTACGGGTGGAAGTCCTTGAGCACCACCAGGGCCGGCTCGGCGATCTTCTCGATGGCGGCCAAGGCCTCCGGCGGCTCGCGCGTGCCCTCGAGAGCGGCCATCGCCGCGCGGGCGCCACCCGCCTTGCGCAGCCCGCGCGTCACCGACCAGGTGTAGAGACCCTTGCCGTGCGCCGTGGCCAGGTCCTGCAGGACCGCGTCGAGCCGCTGCTCCTCGAAGGTGACGAGCCAGATGAGCGGGTAGCGCGCCCGGATGAGCACGTCGAGCTCGCGGACGTACGCCGGGGCGCTGTGCGGGGACTGCGGCGAGGTGGGGCTCTGGTCGGCCATGGCAAGGGGCCGCGCTGTCTCGCCTTGGCGGCGGGCTCTCGCGTCCTCGCTCAAGGAGGATACACGACGTGCGATCATGGCCGCATGCGCCGCGCCCCAATCGTCCTCTTCGCCCTCGGCGCGCTCTCCTGCGGCAGAGGCGGCCCCGCCTTCGGCGAGGTGCAGCGCGGGCAGGGCACCTACTACGACTCCGCGAACGGCGACGGCGCTTGCATGTTCGGCCCCTCTCCCGGCGACCTCGATGTCGCGGCGCTGAACGACCCGCAGTGGGACGGCAGCGCGGTCTGCGGCGCCTGCGCGAAGGCGACCGGCCCCAACGGCAGCGTTACCGTGCGCATCGTCGACCGCTGCCCCGAGTGCAAGTCGGGCGACCTGGACTTCTCGCCGCAGGCGTTCGCGAAGCTGGCCGACCTCTCTCAAGGCCGAGTGGCCATCACCTGGCAGCTCGTGCCCTGCGACGTCTCCGGCGACGTGCGCTACCACGTGAAGGACGGCTCGTCGCAGTGGTGGACCGCGCTCCAGGTGCAGAACCACCGCCTGCCGATCCGCTCGCTCGCGTATCGGAGCGGCAGCGACTGGGTGGACGTCCCTCGCTCGGATTACAACTATTTCGTCGCCGAGAAAGGCATGGGGCCAGGCGCCATCCACGTGCGCATCACGGCCTGGGACGGCCAGTCGCTCGAGGACGAGCTGCCGGGGCCCGACGCGGGCGCGACCTTCGACGGGGCGGGGCAATTTCGCTGAGCGGGTCCAGCCCCTTCGCTCGGCTCATCGGCTCAGAAGACCCCTGGCATGTCGACCTGCGCCGGCGTCGGCCGGAGAGGCCGCGGGTAGTCGACGGCCGCAGGGACCGACTCGGCGCGCTTCAGGCTCGAAATGGCGGAGCTCGACGTCGCCGACCGGCAGCTCCCGTTTTCGGCGAAGTAGAGGGCCGCGCTCGTCGACGCCTCGTCGGCGCTGTCCTGCGCGTGGCTGAGGTCGTCGGCCGCCGCGCAGAGCGGCCCGTGCGAGCTGTCGTCGGGGAGGCCGCTGAAATAGCCCGCATTGCCTTCGCTGTTGGCAAGCGCGAAGGAGATGAGGAACAGCTCTCGGTCCACGTTGGAAAGGGTGAAGATCTGCTGGCCCACCGGCTTTCCATAGGACGAGTCGCCGACGAAAGCGATTTTCAAATACGGATCCAGAGCATTGGGCACGAGCTCGGAGGCCGACGCCGAGGCCTTGGTCATGATGAACGCGACTCGCTGAAAGGCGCTCGCATCGGCCTCGGAATTGAAGGTCAGCGTCTGGTCGCTGGAGGAGTGCTGGGAGTTGAACTGCTCCTGGCACATCGTCTTCCCCGACAGCCCGCCGGCGAGGAGCGAAGCCAGGGTCTGCGCGGTGCTGACATAGCCGCCACCGTTGTAGCGAAGGTCGACGACCACGTTCTGGACGCCCTTGTCCTTGAAGTCGGCGAAGGCCGCCCGGAGCAGATTGTCGGCGGGCGCGATGAAGGTCCGCAGGCAGACGTAGCCCGTGGTCCCAGAGACCCAATGCGAAGGGACCGGATCGACGTCGTACGTCCCCGGCGCCATGGTGCGCGTCACCGGCGAGGAGGCGCCGACGGGCACCACCGAGAACACCCGCTGCACCCCGGCGCTGGAGGATTGGATCAGCGCGGCGAGCGAGCCGTCGTCGTTCGACACGTTGGCCACCGGCGTCAGGTTTGCCGCGTCCGGGCCGATGGAGAGGATCTCGTCTCCGCGCGAAAAGCCGGCCGAGGCCGCCGCCGAGTTGGCGAAGACCTGCGAGACGAAGAGCCGCTGCGAAGGCAGGCTGCCCTGAATCTGCATTCCGAAGCCGTAGCCCGCGGTCTGCCCTTGCTGGAAGTAGCTCTGGTAATCCTCCGTCGTCAGCAAGTAGCTCCAATACCGGTCCTTTCCTTGGGCGCGGGCCTTCGAGGTCAGCGCGTCGAGGAGCTCGTCGGCGGTCGCGTACTTCTTCGGGTCGGCCAGCGGGTCGTCCGAAGCCGGCAGCAGGTCTTGGAAGAGGTACCAATCGCGAGCCGTCGCGAGGACGTCCTGCTTGCGCTGGTCCTCGAGGCTCGCGGAGCTTCCGCAGCTGGCGAGCGCGACCGCGGCGGCTCCTGCGAGGCAGAGACGGAATTGCACGAAGGACCTCACTGTCGGTTTTGAGATGAAACCGACGAGGAGGCTAGCACGGGCCGGCACGCCTGAAAGAGGTGAGGCCCAGGCGGGGGCGCTCTCGGCGATCGAGGTGCCCCTTGCGCGCGGGCCGCCGCTTCGCCTATCGAAAAGCTCTCGCCCACGCCTCCCTGTGAGGACCTCATGCCCACCGACGTCCGATTTCCGGCCCGCGACGGGCGAGCCCTCGCCGGGACGCTGTTTTCGGCGCCCTCGCCGGCAGGCACCGTGGTGCTGGCCTCGGCGCTGGGGGTGCCGCGCTCGTTCTATGCGGGCCTCGCGGGCACCCTGGCCGAGCGCGGCCTCACGGCGCTGACCTTCGACTACCGCGGCATCGGCGAGTCTCGCGACGGCTCGCTGCGCGGCTTTCACGCCCACCTCCACGAGTGGGGAGAGCTCGACCTGGCCGGGGCCTTCGACTGGATGCGCGGCCGGCACCCGGACCTCCCGCTGCAGCTTTTGGCCCACAGCGTGGGCGGCCAGCTCTTCGGGTTACTCGAGGACGCGCCGGTCTCGGGCGCCATCTTCGTCGGCTCGCAGAGCGGGAGCTGGAAGATGTGGCGCGGCCTGGAGCGGCTGGGGATGTTTGGCATGTGGCACCTCGCCATGCCCCTGTGCGCCTTCGCGCTCGGCTACATCCCCATGAAGGCGCTCGGCCAAGGCGAGGATCTGCCGGCCGGCGTTGGCTCGGAATGGGCCCTTTGGGGCCGCGAGGACGACTACATCTGGAGCTACGCCCGGCCTCGCGGCGGGCTGGGCTTCACGCGCTGGTCGGGCCCGCTTCGGTCGTACGCCGTGTCCGATGACCGATACGCGCCTCGCGCCGGCGTCGACGCCCTGGTGGCCATGTACACCCGCGCGCGGTCCGAGGTCCGCGTCCTCGAGCCCGCGGCTCTGGGTGTCCCGCGCATCGGCCACTTCGGCCTCTTCAAGCCCGCCTTTCGAGAGACGTTCTGGAGCGAGCTCGCCGAGGGGCTCTTAAGAGCGACTCGCCCATCCGCGCCGCTCGCGCCCGATGACTGAGGCGAGGGCTCGCCGAATCGAGCTCCCGCTCCACGAAGTCAATCGCCGTCGAGCCGCGCCTAATTTGGGCCTGCGATTTCCCCGCTCATCGCCCGCGATCGAGGGCCCGTGGCGACGCCGCCCGAACCGAGTCCCGGCGCGACGATGGCGAGGCGACGGCGGCCCGAGTCCGCGCCGCAAAGAGCTCTTGCGCTGATATCCTCGGCCGCCTCAGCTCACCCAGGCCGGCCTCGAAGGGGACCCGACGACCTTCATGTTCGCCCTCATCCTCGCCGCGGCGATCCAGACGGCCGCGCCGGCGGCCTCGCTCGCCGCCGAAGACGCGACTCAGGGCGAGGCTCAGCCCTCCAGCGCGGACGAAGCCCGCTCCGCCCAGGCCGACGCAGGCACCGAGGCCCCGCTCGACGGCGGAGCCGAGAGCGCCTCGGCCATCGAGCCGCCCGAGCTCGCCGAGGACTCGCCCGCACTCTTTCCCGCCGCCCTTCGAGAGAAAGGGGAATCGGGCGAGGTCGAGCTCCAGCTCCTGGTCGACGAGTCCGGCAAGGTGGCCGAGACGTCGGTCGCGCAGGGCGGCAATCCGCTCTTCGAGCAGGCCGCCCTCGAGGCTTCGCAGCGGCTCGTCTTCAGGCCGGCGCGCATGAACGGGAAGCCCGTCGCCGTGCGGCTGTCGTTCCGCTACCGATTCGAGGCGCCGCCGCCCGCGCCCGCGGCGCCCGCGCGCGGCACCCTGCGCGGGCTCGTGCGCCAGAAGGGCCTGCGCTCGCCGCTGGCCGGCGCTTCGGTCGACTGCTTCGGGGCGGCGGCCGCGACCGGGCCCGACGGGCGCTTCGAGCTCTCGCTCACGGCCGGGCTGAACCCGTGCCGCGTCACCGCTCCCGGCCACCGGCCCGCGACGTTCCTGGAGCTGCTGAAGCCGGGCGACGCGCTGGACGTCGTCTACGGCCTCGAGCCCGAGCGCATCAACCCTTACGAGACCATCGTCCGCGGCGAGCGCGAGCGGACCGAGCTCTCGCGCGTCACCCTGCGCGACCAGGAGCTGCGCGAGGTGCCCGGCACCATGGGCGACCCGTTCCGCGTGGTGATGCTCCTGCCCGGAGTCTCCGGAATCGTCTCGGGCCTCGCGTACCCTGTGGTGCGCGGGACGTCCCCCGCGTCGACGGGCTACTTCCTCGACGGCGTTCGGGTCCCGCTCCTGTTCCACCTGGCGCTCGGGCCGGCGGTGGTGCACCCCGACTTCCTCGACTCGGTCGACTTCTATCCGGGCGCGCCGCCCCCCGAGTACGGGCGCCTGCTGGGCGGCGCCATCGACGGGAAGATCCGCAAGCCCCGCGACGACCGCTGGCACGGCTCGGTCTACGCCGACCTCATCAACGCCGGCGGGCTCATCGAATACCCGGTGGCGAAGACCGGCACCGACTTCACCGTCGCCGGGCGCGTCAGCTACACCCCGTGGCTCACGGCGCTGCTCGCGAGCTCGGTCATCAAGGCGAGCTCGAGCGGCAAGACCCCCTCGGTGGTGCTCGACTTCTGGGACTACCAGGCGCGGGTCGAGCAGGCACTCTGGGGCGGTCGCCTGCGCCTCTTCGCGTTCGGCAGCAGTGACAAGGTGGGCACCGAGTCCGACGACCCCACCGTCGCCTCAGCCACCGAGTCCATCCTTTTCCACCGCGTCGACCTGCGCTATCGCAGGAGCCTTTGGGGCGGCGACCTGGAGGTGGGCGGCACCTTCGGCTTCGACCGCATCGGCACGGACGCGAATCAGCTCGTGAACCAAGCCAGCGCGGCCACTCAGCTGGAGCGCTGGGTCTTCCTCGTCGACGAGACGACCTGGCGCGGCCGGGCCCGCTGGGAGAGGCCGCTCGCCGAGCGGCTCACGCTCTCGGCCGGCGGCGACGTGGAGCGCCAGGGGAACTCGCTCACGTTCACCGCGCAGGTGAACGGGCAGCCGGTAGACCAGACGCTGCCCATCGCCGTCGGCACCTTCTTCGGCCTCTGGAGCCAGCTCACCTGGGAGAGCCAGGACCGCCGCTGGCGCGTGACCCCGGGCCTGAGGCTCGACGCCTTTCACAAGGTCCCCAGCCTGACGCTCCTCAGCGCCGACCCGAGGATCACCGCGCGCCGCATCCTCGACGAGCACTGGACGCTGAAGGCCGGCGCCGGCCTCTTTCACCAGCAGCCCACCGCGCTCATCCAGCTGCCGGTGGTCGACGTCGGCGGGCTCGCCTACGGCTTGCAGGAGGGGGCGCAGCTCGACGTGGGCGTCGAATGGAAGGGCGCGAGCGGCCTGCAGGTGAACGCCGACGTCTACTACAACCCGCTCTTGCGCACGGTCGAGCTCGACCCCTTCGGCGGCACGACCACGCCGTCCGCCCCGAAACCGACGCCCGCGGTCCTTCGCGCCATCGAAGGGGTCGACACCCCGCTCCCGGCCGTCTCCGCCTCGAGCGGGTACGCGACCGGGCTCGAGCTGATGGTGCGCCACCCGCTGGGAGGCCACTGGTTCGGCTGGGTCTCGTACACACTCCAGCGCAGCGTGCGCAAGACGACGTTCGACCGCCTGAACGCCGCCGGCGAGCCGGTCGGGACGGCCACCGCTCTCTTGCCGTACACCTACGACCAGACGCACGTCTTCAACGCCGTGGTGAGCTACAAGCTCGCGAACAACTGGACGGTGGGCGCCGTGCTGCACATCAACTCCGGGCGGCCCGAGGCGGGCAACCTCACCTCGACGACGATGCGCGAAGGCGTCGACGCGTCGGGCAACCCGGCCTGGGTCGCCGTCTCTCGCGATCAGGTCGACCGGCTCCCGCCGTTCTGGCGGGTGGACCTGCGCGTCTCCAAGACGTGGTCGAGCGACCTCTACAACCTGGAGCTCTACCTGGACGTGCTCAACGCCTCGCTCAGGACCGAGGTCTACGGCTTCAACTACATGCCCTCGAACCCGCTCCAGAAGGTGGCTCAAGGCGCGCCCATCGTGCTCCCGGTCCTGGGCCTGAAGGGGACCTACTGACATGGTTGCGAGCGAAGCACAGGCCCCGGCGCATCGCCGGCTGAAGGCGACAGGCGTCGCGGTGGCGACCCTTTCGTTGGCCCGGCTGCTCTTCGGGCTCCGCTTCGAGCTGGTGCCGCAGGAGGCCTATTACTTCTTCTGGTCCGAGCACCCGGCGCTCTCGTACTTCGACCATCCGCCGGCCGTCGCCTACGCGCTCTGGCTCTCGTCGGCGGTCTTCGGCAGGACCGCTTTCGCCGTCCGCTTCGCCGCCTTCGCGCTCACTCTGGGGACGCTCGCCGCCTTCTTGGCGCTCTCGCGCCGGTTTCTCCCCAGCGCCAAGCGGAGCGCCGCGCTCCTGCTCTTCGCGACCACGCCCATGGTCACGTTGCTCACGCTCATCTCCACACCGGACGTCCCGCTCGTCTTCTTCTGGGCCCTGGCCCTCGTCTTCCTGCACGACGCCCTCTTCGCCGGCCGGCGCTGGGCGTGGCTCGCGGGCGGCCTCTGCATGGGGCTCGCGTTCGACTCCAAGTACACCGCGGCCTTCCTGCAGGTGGGCTTGGGCGTGTTCCTGCTCGCCTCGCCGCGCCACCGGCCGCTCTTGAAGACGCGCTGGCCGTACCTCTCCATTTTGGTCGCGCACGTGGCGGCGCTGCCGGTCTACATCTGGAATTGGCAGCACCAGTTCCTGTCGTTTCTCTTCCAGACCAAAGAGCGGGCCATCGCGACGCCCCCGGGGCTGACCTGGCGCTTCTTCTTCGGCCTGCTCGGGACGCAGGCGGCGGTGCTCCTGCCGCCGCTGCTCCTCGCCATGGCCTGGTTCATCGCCCGGCGCGGCCCCGGCCTCGCTTTGCGCAAGCGCCCGAGCCGCGAGAAGCCGCTCTTCCTGATGTGCTTCCTGGCGCCCTGGGCGGTGCCGATCGCCGCGCTCTCGCTCATCGCCCAGGTCAAGCCCAACTGGCTCTACTCGGCGTACCTGTCCGGCGTCCTGCTGGTCTCGGCGCTCGCGTCGCGCCGGCTGTTGCACCTGAACGTCGCGCTATCGGTGGTCCTGCACATCGTCATGGCGGTGGAGGTGCTCTTCTACCCGGTGCCGCTCCAGACTGATGACACCTGGTTCGGCTGGAAGGCGCTCGCGCGCGAGGTCGCCGCGCGGCACGCGGCCGACCCGAAGCCGTTCATCTTCGCCGCCGACTCGTACAAGACCACCGCCGAGCTCTCGTTCTACCTGCCCGAGGTCGCGGTCTGGGGCGAGAACGTGCTCGGCATCCCGGCGCTCGAGTTCGACTTCATCCCGGGCCCGCCCGACCCTCTCATCGGCCAGGACGCCCTCTTCCTGGACTCCGCCCCGCATGACTTCACTCCGGACCCGGCGCCGCGGGCGTTGGAGTATTTGCTCCCGCACTTCGAGTCCTGCGCCCAGGAGGACCCCATCCTCATCCGTCGCCGAGAAGCGATCGTGCGCAAGTTCTTCGTGTTCCGCTGCCGGCACTTCCTGGGGCCCTACGTCCCGTGAACCTTCTCGGCGCCGGCGCGCTTTGCCCGGAGTTGACCCAGCCGTCACCGAATCGCCACCGGCCCCCTCTATTGCAGCGAGCGTTGGGGGTGTATCCAAGGAACGACATGGCGCGCATTCTTGTCATCGAAGACGAGCAAGACCTGCAACGGGTGCTGGAGTTCAACCTGGCGCAGGCCGGCCACCAGGTCGCAGTGGTGGGCCAGGGCCAAGACGGCCTCAAGGTCGCCAAGGAGAAGCCGCCCGACCTCGTCTTGCTCGACCTCATGCTCCCGGACATCTCGGGCACCGAGGTGTGCAAGGGCCTCAAGTCCGACCCGAAGACGCGCGGCGTTCCGGTGATGATGCTCACCGCCAAGGGCGAGGAGATCGACCGGGTGCTCGGCTTCGAGCTCGGCGCCGAGGACTACGTCGTCAAGCCGTTCAGCGTGCGCGAGCTTCTCCTGCGGATCGGCGTGGTGCTCAAGCGCAAGGCCCCTGCGGACGCAGCCCAGGGCGCCGAGGTGGCCTTCGGCTGCCTGCGCTTCCACCCCGAGGCGCACCGGACCTTCGTGGACGGCGCCGAGGTCGAGCTCACCGCCCTCGAGTTCCGGCTCCTCACGGTGCTCTACGCGCGCCGCAATCGGGTGCAGTCGCGCGCGGTCCTGCTCGATGACGTCTGGGGGATCACCGCCGACGTCACCACTCGCACCGTCGACACCCACGTCAAGCGCCTGCGCGAGAAGCTGGGCAAGGCGGGCGTCTACATCGAGACCGTCCGCGGCGTCGGCTACCGCTTCGCCGAGGTCCCGGAGCAGCCCTGACGAGGACTGCGCCTCAGACCGACGAGGCATGTTGGTTCTGCGTGGAACCGGCTCGGCGAAAGGCTGGACTCGAATGCAGGGAGTGCTCGGCCGCTCCCGCAGCAGGCCTGGGGCGAGGCGAACGACCGCACCGGTTGGGGGGCCTCAAGGACCCCGCTGGGCGCTGGCCCGGAAGGCGGTTGACGCTGATCGACCCCCCGCCTAAGCTTCCGGCCCTCCACGGCTGGAGCCCCGGCGGCCAAGGCCACGGGCCCACAATGGAATTCTCCCCTTGAATCTCGCGCGCACACTCGCCCTCCTCTGCCTGACCCTTGCCTCCGGCTGTTCCGGCCTCATCGCGAACCTTGCGGCCGACAGCCTCTCGGGCAACGGCTCGTCGTTCTCCAGCGACGACGACCCAGAGCTCGTCAAGGAGGCGGTGCCCTTCGGGCTGAAGGTCATCGACTCGCTGCTCGAGAGCTCGCCGAACAACCCGAAGCTCCTGCTCGCGGCGGCCTCGGGGTACACGCAGTACGCCTACGGCTTCGTTCAGGACGACGCCGAGCGCCTCGAGGGCAAGGACCCCGAGGCCTCCCGCGCCCAGTTTGCGCGCGCCCGGAAGCTTTTGCGGCGCGGCTACGGCCACGGCTTCCGCGGCCTCGAAGCTCGGCACAAGGGCTTCGGCGAGCGCTTCGCCCGCGACCGCAAGGCAGCCGTCGAGGAGCTTTCGAAGGACGACGTCCCGCTCATCTACTGGACCGCGGCGGCGCTGGGGGCGAGCATCTCCATCTCCAAGGACGACATGGCGCAGGTCGGCCGGCTCCCGGAGGTGGAGGTCCTGGCCGCGCGCGCCCTCGCGCTCGACGAGGCGTGGGGCGACGGCTCCATCCACGAGCTCTGGATCTCGCTCGACTGCCGCTCCGAGGCGATGGGCGGCAACCCGGCCCGGGCGCGCCAGCACTACGAGCGCGCGCTGCAGCTCACCCACGGAAAGAAGATAGGGCCGCACGTCACCTGGGCGGAGTCGGTGGCGGTGCCGGCCCAGGACCGCAAGCAGTTCGACGAGCTCCTCGACACGGCGCTCGCCTTCGACGCCGATGAGGAGCCGCGCTTCCGGCTCGTCAATCTCATCGCGCAGCGCCGCGCCCGCCGGCTCAAGGCCGCCGCGGGCGACCTGTTCTTGGAGGAATGACCACCATGCGCCGCCTCACATCCATCCTTTTCGCCCTGCTCCTGGCGCTCCCGTCCCTCGCCCGCGCCCAGACCGTGGTCGTCAAGCTGGGCACGCTCGCACCCGACGGCTCCTCCTGGCACAAGCTGCTCAAGGAGATGGGCGAGAAGTGGTCGGAGGCCTCCGGCGGCAAGGTCAAGCTCAAGGTCTTCCCGGGAGGCGTCGCCGGCAACGAGAGCGACATGGTCCGCAAGATGCTCGTCGGCAGCCTGGACGCGGCGTCGCTGACGGTGGTGGGCCTGCACGACATCGAGACGAGCCCCCAGGCCATCGCCTCGCCGGGCCTCATCGGCGACGACGCGGAGTGGGCCTACGTCTTCGAGCGCATGGCGCCGGTTTGGGAGAAGCGGCTCGGCGACAAGGGCTTCGTCGCCCTGCATTGGGCCGACACCGGCTGGGTCCACATGTTCTTCAAGAAGAACGTGAAGAGCCCGGCGGAGATGAAGGGCCTCAAGGTCTTCGCCTGGGCGGGCGACCCCGCCTCGGTGAAGGCCTGGGAGCTCGCGGGCTTTCAGCCGGTGGTCATCAGCTCCACGGACATCATCACCTCGCTTTCCACCGGGATGATCGACGGCCTGGGCATGGTCCCGGTCATGGTCTTCACCGCCCGCTTCTTCGAGCAGGCGCGGTACATGACCGAGGCCTCGTGGGGCCATTTGCCGGGCGGCACCATTGTGAAGAAGTCCACCTGGGAAAAGATCCCCGCGGACGTTCGGCCGAAGCTTCTGGAGATCGCCCAGGAGTACGGCAAGCGGGTGAACTCGGAAGTGATGAAGATGCAGGACGACGCGCTCGCCCAGATGAAGAAAGCGGGCCTGCAGGTCATCCCCTTCAGCGACGCCGACAAGAAGGCATGGACGGAGATGGCCGAGCGCACTTGGCCCGCCCTGCGCGGCGGCATGACCACGCCGGAGTCCTTCGACGAGGTCAAGAAGCTTCGCGACGAGTACCGGGCCTCGAAGGGCAAGAAGTGAGCGGCGAGCCGGCCAGTCGCGCCATCCCCGCTGCTCCCTCTGTGCCCGACGGCGCCGCCTCGGGCGCGAGCCCCGCTTCGCCGCCGCCGCCGCCGCTGCCGCTCTACGAGCGCGTGGTCGGCGCGTTCGAGAAGTGGTCGGTGGTGGTCATATTGATGCTGATGACGCTCTTGCCGGCCGCCGAGGCGGTCGTGCGGCGCGTCCTGCACGACTCCATCCCCGGCGCGGTGCTCTACACCCAGCACCTCACGCTGTGGGTCGGCTTCCTGGGCGCCCTCATCGCGTCGGGAAGCGGCCAGCACTTGTCGCTCGCGACCGGCGAGATGATCCCCAAAGGCCGCCTGCGGGACCTCTCTCGCATCTACGTCGGGGCCGTCGCCGGCGGCGTCTGCGCGCTGCTCGCGTATGCCTCGGTGCGGCAGGTCCAAGATGTCTCCTCGGCGGCCGCGCGGCTGCCCGCGCTCCTCCCCGAGCTCATCCGCAATCACCTGCCGACGCACGGGGGCGCCTTCGTCGAGTTCCTGCGCCTCGGGCCCGTGCAGTGGTGGAGCGAGCTGATCATGCCCGCGACGCTGGGGCTGATGGCGCTGCGCTTCGTCT
The DNA here is from genome assembly GCA_963772225.1 of uncultured delta proteobacterium. Taxonomy (GTDB): domain Bacteria; phylum Myxococcota; class Myxococcia; order Myxococcales; family UBA5297; genus CAVYWD01. The sequence goes on from CAVYWD010000002.1 coordinate 2,198,935, forward strand.
ACCGCGCCTCGGAGCGCTGGCGGGGGCGGCTGGCCACTGCGGCGCTCGTCGGGGCCATCTGCGCTCTGGGCTTCGCCTCCGGCCACGCCGAGCGGCTCGTCTTGCCGGGCGCGGTCGCCATCGGCTTCGGCGTGCTCCTGGGGGCCCCGGTCTTCGTGGCCATGGCGGGCCTCGCCATGCTGCTCTTCTTCGCCGAGGGCACGCCCATCGCCTCGGTGCCGGACACGACGTTCCGGCTGGTCGCCTCGGCCTCGCTGCCGGCCATCCCGCTCCTCACCGCGGCCGGCTACATCCTCGCCGAGGGCGGCGCGTCCAAGCGCTTGCTGCGGCTGGCGCGGGCGCTCATCGGCTGGGCGCCGGGCGGCCTGGCGGTGATGATCTGCGTGGTGCTGGCCGGCTTCACGACCTTCACCGGTGGCTCCGGCGTCACCATCCTCGCGCTGGGCGGGCTCGTGCTGCCCATGCTCGTCTCCGAGAAATACCCGGAGGGCTTCAGCCTGGGGCTGGTGAGCAGCTCGGGCTCCTTGGGCCTCCTGTTCCCGCCGAGCCTGCCTGTCATCCTCTACGCGGTGGTCGCCAAGGCGAGCGTTCAGGAGCTCTACATCGCGGGCTTCGTGCCCGGCCTCATCCTGGTCGTCGCGGTGGCCGTCTACGGGATGGTCGTCGGCGTGCGCACCAAAGCCCCGCGCCAGAAGTTCGACCCCAAGGAGGCCCTGGTCGCTTTCTGGGAGGCGAAGTGGGAGCTCGCCATCCCGGCCATCGTGCTCATCGCCATCTTCACCAGCTTCGCGACCATGGTCGAGGCGGCGGCGCTCTCGGTGGTCGCGGCCATCGTGAGCCAGAGCTTCATCTTCAAGGACCTGCACTGGCGGCGCGAGCTGCCCGGCGTGCTCGCCCACAGTGCGACGCTGGTCGGCGCCGTGCTCATCCTGCTCGGCGTGGCGATGAGCCTGACCGACTACCTGGTCCTCGCGGAGATCCCCGCGGCGGTCCTCGAGTGGACGCGGACGCACATCCAGTCGCCGATGGTGTTCCTGCTCGCGCTCAACGCCGCGCTGCTCGTGCTGGGCAGCGTCCTCGAAATCTACTCGGCCATCATCGTGCTCGCGCCGCTGCTCGCGCCCATGGCGGGCGCCTACGGGATAGACCCTTTGCACATGGGGATCATCTTCCTCGCGAACCTGGAGCTCGGGTTCCTCTTCCCGCCGATGGGCCTGAACCTCATCCTGTCTTCGAACCGCTTCAACCAGCCGCTCACGCGCCTTTACAAGGTGGCGGCGCCATTCCTCGCCATCATGGCGGCGGGCGTCTTGCTCATCACCTACGTGCCCCAGCTGACGACCGGCGTCCTGCACTGGGTGCGCCCCAAGCCCGCGGCCGCGCAGGTCGAGCCGGGCGAATAGCGGGGCCATCGCCGGACGCAGGGGAGCTCGCATGCCCAGCGGATCTCAAGCAGCGCGACGGCCCCGTCGAGCCTCCGGCTCCTCGGAGCTGCGGGGCCCTTCCAAGGCCCGCGTAGAAACCCTCCTCGCCGAGCTCCGGTCCATGGGCAGCGAGCGGGACCGGGCCGGCAAGGCCCGCTACGGCATCAACGTCGAGAACGCCTTTGGCGTCTCGGTCTTCGAGCTGCGCAAAGTCGCCAAGCGGATAGGCGTGGACCACGCGCTGGCCCAGGCGCTTTGGGCCACCGGCAACCACGAGGCGCGCCTGCTCGCCTGCTTCATCGACGACCCCGCTCGCCTCAGCGCCGAGCAGATGGAGTCCTGGGCCAAAGACTTCGACTCCTGGGACATTTGCGACCAGGCGACGACGAGCCTCTTCGACCTATCGCCGCTCGCGTGGCCCAAGGCGAAGGAGTGGGCCGGGCGCGACGGCGAATGGGTCAAGCGCGCCGGCTTTTCGACTCTGGCGGGCCTGGCGGTTCACGACAAGGCGGCGGCGGACCGCGATTTCGAGAGATTGTTTCCTCTGATCGAGCTCGGCGCATTCGACGAGCGCAATTTCGTCAAGAAGGCCGTCAACTGGGCCTTGCGAAACATCGGCAAGCGGAACCGGGCCTTGAATTCCGCCGCGCTCGCGTGCGCCGAGCGAATTCGCATGGAGGCCGATCGGCGCGCGGGCGGGCCGCGCGGCGGCGATCCCAAGGCGCGCGCCGCCCGCTGGGTCGCCGCCGACGCCGTGCGCGAGCTCGGCTCCGAGAAAGTCCGGGCGCGCCTGAAGGCGTGATGGCGCCCCGCGACAATCGCGACGCGGTCGCGCGATGGCAGTTCTCTCTCGCGTACGTCAGCGGCCCCATCTCCGGGCGGTGTCGACGGCTGTCCTCGTTGGAGGCGGACCGCAGGAGACGGGCCATCGCCCGCGCCGGCCAGCTTCTTCCGCAAGTAATCGAGGTCCGCGTTCGCGGCATCGAGCGCGACCGTACCCGTGTCGGGAATGACCCCGACGAGCCGAGCGTCCGAGCGATTGTCGTCGAGCTGATCAGGGGTGGGCTGCGCATTGGCGGCTGGCCGCATGGCGACGTCGCCCGGCGGTCGGCATCGCCAATCGCCCCTCGGCGCATCAGGGGGCCGATCGTGAGCGCGCCGGTCATCCTGTGCCGATGCGCAAGGGCGCGCTGCGCCTTGTCCTTGCCCCGACTCCAGGTGATTTTCTCTGGAGGGGCCGGCGATTGACTGGCCTCTCCCCCATGGTAATGTCAGCGCGCCCATGGCTGCCCCCAAAGTCCTCATCGTCGACGACAACCAGGAGCTTTTGAACCTCTTGGCTCGTCTGTTCAACGACGCCGGGTACCAGGTGCTTTCGGCGGGCAAGGGCAAGGCGGCGCTCGACCTGGCCCGCTCCGAGAAACCGGCGCTAGCCGTTCTCGACATCCTCTTGCCGGACATGATGGGCTACCACCTGGCCGAAGCCATTCGGCGCGATCAGAACGTCCCGGTCATCTTCCTGACCGGCGTCTTCAAGGGCGGCAAGCACGCAGCCGAGGCGAAAGCCAAGTACGGCGCCGTGGCGTACTTCGAGAAGCCGTTCGAGGCGCACAAGCTCCTGGAGACGGCCCGGTCGCTGGTCACGCCCGAGCCCCCCACCGGCCCCAAGACTGCCGACTCCACCTTCGAGGTCGAGCTCGACATCGACGTCGAAGAGGAGCGCCCGCAGGAGCCCCTGGAGCTCACCGGGGTGGTGCGGATCACCGGCGGCGATAACATCTCCGCCGAGCTCAAGGGGGCCCGGCTCACCGCCTCTCCCGGCCGGCCCGGCCAGGCGGCGCTGGTCCGCCCGCCGCCGCCCAATTATCCGCAGGCCCCCGCGCCGGTCGCCGAAAGCGACCGCGGCACTCGACGAGGCGACCTCAAGGACAATTTGCCCTCGCTCATCAACGCCTTCTATCAGTCACAGGAGACCGGCGAGCTGGGCGTCCAACGCGGCAAGGTGAAGAAGGTGGTGCTCTTCGAGAAGGGCCAGCCGGTGTTTGCCCTCTCCAACCTCGTCACCGACCGCTTTGGCCAGTTCCTGGTGCGGGTCGGGAAAATCAACGAATCGCACCTCAAGCAAGCCGCCGCCACCGCCGCGGTGACCCGGCGTCGCACCGGCGAGATCCTCGTGGAGATGGGGCTGCTCAAGGAGACCGAGCGGCTCTACTACGTCGGCCAGCAGGTCAAGAGCATCATCTACTCGCTCTTCGGCTGGGAAGAGGGCGTCTACGAGCTCGCCTTCAAGCGGACGGCCCAGAGCGAGTCCATCAAGCTCGACCTGCACCCGGCGAACCTCATCGTCCGCGGCATCAAGAAGCTCTACAAGCCCGAGCGCCTGCGCCGCCTGCTCGCGCCCGAGGACCGCGTCCTCCCCTCGCTGCAGCCGGCGTATGCGCTGAGCGAGATCGAGCTCGAGAAATGGGAGGCGGAGCTCTTGCCCAAAGCGGACGGAAGCCGAACCGTGGCCGAGCTGGTGGCCCTCGCGAACCGGCCGGAGCACGTCGTGCACGGCTTCCTCTACAGCCTCGTCGCGCTCTCGGTGCTCGAGCGGCGCGCGTAACCTCCCCCCGTTTCTCGGCCACCGCTTCGACCGGGAACGGGCTCCGCCTCCGCCGCGCTCACCCCGGTTGCGCCTAGAAACGGGGCTCCCGTCCGGCGCATCGAACCGCAAGCCCGTTCTCTCTTGGGGATGCGCCGATGGCCGGGAGACTCTTTCGCCGCGTGGCTTGGGGGACCTTGGCGTTCGTCTTGGGCGTCATCGCCTGGGGCGCCTACGTCCGCGCGACGGGCTCGGGGGCGGGCTGCGGGCAACACTGGCCCACCTGCCAAGGCGACGTCGTCCCGCGCTCGCCGTCCGCGCAGACGCTCATCGAGTACACGCATCGGCTGACGAGCGGCTTGTCCTTGCTGGCGGTCGTGGGGCTCTGGCTCCTGTCGCGCCGAGTCGCGCTGAGGGGAAGCCCCGCGAGGCGAGCCGCGAGCTTCTCGCTGGGCTTCATGGTCGCCGAGGCGCTTCTCGGCGCGGGACTGGTGCTCTTCAAGCTGGTCGCCCACGACGCCTCCGCGGCGCGCGCGCTGGCGATGTCGGTGCACCTCGTGAACACCTTCATGCTCCTCGGGAGCCTTGCGCTCACCGCGCACTTCGCCTCGGGCGGCGCTGCCATCTCTTTGCGCAGCCAGGGAGCGACCGGGGCGCTCGTCGTCACTGGCGCCGCGGCGCTCTGCCTGCTCGGGGTGAGCGGCGCGGTGACGGCGTTGGGCGACACGCTGTTCCCGGCGGCGAGCCTCCGCGAGGGGCTCGCGCAGGACCTGTCCCCCGGCGCGCATGCCTTCGTGCGGCTGCGCGCGCTCCACCCGATCCTCGCGACCGTGGTCGGCGCGTGTCTCGCGGCCGGCTCCGCCGCGATAGCTCGCCGTCGGCCCCTGCCCGAAGTGCGGGCGAGAGCGTTGGCGGCAGGCGCGCTGTTCGGCCTCCAGATCGCCTTCGGCGCGATCAACCTGTCGCTCTTGGCACCGGTCTGGATGCAGCTCGTCCACCTGGCGCTGGCGGACCTGGTCTGGATCTCCTTCGTCCTCTTCGGCGCAACGGCCCTCCGGCGCGCTCCGAGCGGCGCGGAGGCAAAGGCCCCGGGCACGGGCGCGATGGCCCCGACGTGGACCTGATTCCTTTGGCGCGCGCGCCGGGTGCTCGCGTTGACCCGCAAGTCCTCAAGGACATCCGCGCTGACCTGCGAGGCCTCGCGGCTCGAGCAGCGCGCCCAGCACGGACGGCCGAGATGCGCCCATGGGCGCTCACTCGGCGCTCGCGAGCCTCTACGACCCCTGCGGCGTCATGGCTCCCGGCGCCGGAGTCTCCGGGGGCGAGAGCTCGTCGCGGTCCTTCGCGCTGCGCGCCTTCCAGGCCGCCGCCGCCATGACGAGGACGTTGGCGGCGATGACCGGGGCCGCGCCAACCAGGGCGCCGTAGATCGTCCACATCAGCGCCCCGGCGATCTGCACGCGGACGAGGGTCGCCGAGCGCTTGGCGAAGTACGACCCGACGAAGGTGGCCGTGGCGGCCCAACCCAGCGCCTCGATGGCCAGGGAGTGCTGAGCCATCACGCCACCTCCGGCATGGCGGCGGGGTGGGCCTCCTGGACGGTGATTCGGTCGGTGCGCGCCTTCTCCCAGTCGTGCAGCGCGAGCCCGTGGGACTCGAAGAGGTCTCGAATCCGAGCGGTGCGCCACCCGACGATCTCTTCCAGGATGGGGACGACGATGCTGAAGGCGCTGTCGCTCAAGATGGTCCTCTGGGCGATGCGCGCGAGCAGCCGATTCTCGGAGACGGCGATGGTGAAGCCGTCGCGGTTATTGACGTGGAGCATGACGTGGACGTCGGAGCTGCCGTCGCCCACGTACACCGTGCGGTCGGGCTCGGTGCCGAGCCGGGCCTCCAGCTCCTCGAGCACGGCCACCTTCCCGTAGCCGGCCGGCGTGCGCGCGACGGAGGTCACCTCGCCCGAGCCCGGGTCGTAGGTGAGCTCGGTGCCGAAGATGTGCTCGGGCGCGACGATGCCCTCGAGCGCCGACTCGATGACCTCCCGGGGCGCCGCCGAGGCGACGAAGAACGAGAACTGGAAGCCCTCGACGCCGCGGCGCAGGAACTCGAGGAGCGCCGGGATGTCGCGCCGCAGGCGCACGCGCTTGCCGACCTCCACCAGGTGGTCGCGCCGGACGGTGCGGAAGTCCGGGTCGTGCCGGATGAGGTACGCGAGCTCCGCGCCCTGCTGCACCAAATTCGTCCGGGCGAGCCCCGCGACCTTCGCTTCGAAGCCGTTCGCTCCGAGGAGCTGGCTGAGCACCTGCCCCGAGTCATTGAAGCTGAGCGTCTGGTCGAAGTCGGAGACCAGCAGGTAGTGCTTCGGGTGAGTGGGCACGGGATGCATCCTTGAACCTCTTTTCTCTTGGACCTGATATGACTGCTTTCGCCTTACCACGACCTCGGGCAGGTGCGCCAGACCATGTTCCTCCAGCAGGAACCTGTCAACGGGTGGCAAAAACTGTAGCGAGGAATTCATCGCCGCGCTTGCCAGGCGCCATAAGCTGTCATATCAAGTTCACCGATGCCTGCGTTCTCCGACCAGATTCCGAAACACCGGCAGGTCTACCTCGCGCTCGAGCGGTCCATCCAATCCGGGCGCTGGAAGCCCGGAGAACGGCTCCCCAGCGAGGCAGCGCTGGTCGAGCAATTCGGGGCCTCGCGGATCACGGTCGGGCGCGCCGTCCGGGACTTGCAGCTCGCGGGCCGGGTGGAGCGCCGCGCCGGCTCGGGCACTTTCGTGCGCGCCGAGCGGCCGCCGTCGGCGCTTTCCTTCGGAATGCTCATCCCCGACCTGGGCGAGACGGAGATCTTCGAGCCCATCTGGCAGGGGATCACGGCCTCCCCGCTCGCCCGTGATTGCGTCCTGCTCTGGGGGAGCTCCCGGTCGGCGACGACCTCGAAGGAGGAGCACGCCTGGAAGCTGTGCCGCCAATATATCGACCGCCGGGTGTCGGGGGTCTTCTTCGCGCCGCTCGAGCTCACGCCGGACAAGGACGAGGTGAACCAGCGGATCACGCGGGCGCTCGACAGCGCGAACATCCCCGTGATCCTCCTCGACCGGACCGCCGTCCCCTACCCGCAGCGCGGGCACCACGACCTGGTCGGCATCGACAACCGGCGCGCGGGCTACGTGGTGGCCGAGCACCTCCTGAGCCTGGGGGCCAAGCGCGTCGGGTTCGCGGCGCTGCCCAACGCGGCGGCCACGGTGGAGGCCCGTGAAGCCGGCTACCGCGAGGCGCTCTACGCCCGCCGCATCGCGTTCGACCCCTCGCTGGCCTGTCGCCTGGACCCGACGGACGCGCACGCCGTCCGCGGCTTTCTCAAGGCGAGCCGCGCCGACGCCATCGTCTGCGCCAACGACTGGACGGCCGCGAGGCTCATGCACGCCCTCTTGGCGCTCGGCCTCAGCGTGCCCGGGGACGTGCGCCTGGCGGGCATCGACGACGTCGAGTACGCGAGCCTGCTCCCGGTGCCGCTGACCACCCTGCGACAGCCGACCCGGCACATCGGCGCGGCGGCGCTTTCGGCGATGCTCGACCGCGTGGCGGGAGCCGACTTGCCCACGCGCGACATCCTGCTGCACGGGACCCTGGTGGTGCGAAGGTCATGCGGGGCCGCCGCCCGGCCGCGATGAGCCATGGGCGATGAAGCGCTTTAGCCCTTCTTTTGCGCCTGTGCCGCCGCCTGCGCCAGCCGGTCCACCCGCTCGTTCTCCGCGTGCCCGGCGTGGCCTTCGACCCAGCTCGCGCGGACCGCGTGCACCGCGAGCAGCTCGTCCAGCCGCTGCCAGAGATCGGCGTTGAGGAGCTCGCCGTCGCGCCGCCGCCAGCCCCGCTTCTTCCACCCTTCGATCCAGCGATCCGCGATGGCCTGCACCACGTATCGGCTGTCGGAGAAGAGGTTGACTCGGCAGGGCCGCTTGAGCGCCTCGAGGCCCCGGATGACCGCGAGGATCTCCATGCGGTTGTTGGTCGTGTGGGGCTCGCCGCCAAAGCCCTCGCGCTCGAAGTCGCCTTTGCGCAGCAAGAACCCCCAGCCGCCGGGCCCGGGGTTCCCGGAGCACGCGCCGTCGGTGAAGAGCTCGACCTCAGGGGCGTCGGCCCGTTCCGCGGATCGGGGCATGAGGGCCTACTTGACGATGCGCAAATGCGAGCGCCGCGCGCCGCCCTCGCCGCCCGAGCTCTCCGGTCCTGGCCTGTCGTCGTCGTCGCCTTTGACCAGGCGCGGCTTGAACGCCGGTGCGGGCGTTGCGGGCTCCGCCGGCGGGCTCGGGACCTTGAGCGGCTTGCCGCTCGCTTCCTCGCGCAGCTCGGCGACCTCCTCACCCGTCAGGCCGAAGTGCCGGGCCGCCGCCTCGAAGAGCTCTCGGGGCATGTCCTCGGGAAAGAGCCAGGCATTCTCCTCGGAGGCTCCCGTGATGGCGAAGATGGCCGACCACGGCACGCCGACCGTAAACCCCTGCCCGCCGAAGGCCAGGGTCTCGCGGACGCCCCAGTCGTTGGTCGTCAGGTCGGGGGGCCGATAGCGGTACGACAGGTTCAGCCGCAGGTGAAAATCCTCGACGAACCGAGGTGGCACCGCCACGCCCGGGCGGCGGGCGTCCACGTGGATCATCACCACGCCGCGCTCGAGCGCCTCCTCGAGCCGCCGTCGCTTCTCTTCCGCCTTCGAATTCGTCGTGCCGTCCATCGCGACAAAAGCTCCTGCGCCGTCTTCAGCGCCGCCGCATCGCCCGCTCGACCTCGCGCCGCGTCTCTCGCTCCTTGATGTCCTCGCGCCGGTCCTCGTGCGTCTTGCCGCGGGCCAGGCCTATTTCCACTTTGGCCCACCCGTTCTTGAAGTAGAGCTGCGTGGGAACGAGCGAGTAGCCGCGCTCCTTCACCTTCACCATCAGCTTCTCGATCTCCCGCCGGTGCAGCAGGAGACGGCGCGGCCGCAGCGGCACGTGCCCCAAGAGCGACGCCGCCTTGTAGGGGCCGATGTTCAGGTTATGGAGGAACAGCTGCTCGCGGTCGGGCAGCGCGTAGCTGTCCGAGAGGTTGGCGTTTCCCTCGCGCAGGCTCTTGACCTCGCTGCCCACGAGCTCCAGCCCCGCCTCGAACGTCTCCTCCAAGGCATAGTCGAACCGGGCGCGCTTGTTGCGCGCCACCACCTGAATGCCCGGCTTGGACTTCTCGGGAGCCATACAGCCCTATCTAACGCCCGAGCCGACGCCGCGTCACCGGCGGCGCGCGGGTCTTTTCGCCCTCGCGCGCCCAAAGACCCATGCCCCGGGGGCGGGCGAGCGCGACGCCTCTTGCTGGAGCGCGCTCGGGTGTGTCCCCAGACGCGCAAACCGATCCGGCTAGCGGAAGCTGCGCTCGAAGAGCGCCTGGATGGCCGCCTTCCCGTCGTCCGAGAGGAAGCGCGTGCCGGTGCCCGCGAAGCGCTCGCGGGTGATGGACGGAGCAGCGACCGCCGCCCAGTCTCGCTCTTTCCAGGCAAACCAACCCTTTTTCTCCTGGTCGAACACGAATACCGGCTTGCCCCAGTGGCGCGCGAGCTCGACGGCCCACCCGGTGCCGCCGCGCACGGTCTTGTCCGGCAAGATCATCCCGACGTGAAAGACCTCGCCCGCGGTGTTCACCTGGTGCCAGATGACCTGCAGCACGCGCCGAAAGAGGGGAGAGTCCGGGTAGGCCCGGTGCATGTGGGCCTTGAGGTAGGCCGAGCTCACCTCGCCCAGCTTGAGCTCCTCCTCGCTCAGCTCGATGAGGCCCCGCCGCCGCGAGATGGCCCCTCGGTCCTTGCACGAGAAGTTGACCTCGTGGAGGCCCCACTTCTCCGCGCAGGCGCCGAACTCGGCCTCGGCCCCGTTCGCACCGCCCGCCAGGAGCGTGAACGAGCTCGTCGGCACGGCCCGGGGCTCGCTCGCCTCGCCCTCCTTGACCAGGCGCAAGGTGTCGCTGTGCAGCGAGAGCTGCACTTCGGGAAGGCTTTGGCTCTCGAAGTCCTTGACCAACAGGAGCTTCACGTGGCTGCCCTGCGGGTCGAGGAAGAGGCCCACGTCGATGAGCGCGGCGCATCCCTCGCAGGGCGGGGTGATCTTTTGCGGGTGCAGCACGTTGTACCCGCGCGGAGTCTGGGCCGTCATCCAGAGCTCGGCGCCCACCCGCTTGGCGCTCGCCTTGATGGCCTTGAGCGACTCGGTGCAGCCGGCGGTCGCCCAATCGAACCCGTCGATGAGGATGGCCGACGGCTCGAGCTTCAGGTGTTTTTCGAAGACCTCGATGGCCTCGTCCAGCCGCTCGCGGGTGAAGGCGCCCTCGGCGAAACCCTTGATGAGCCGGTGATGCGAGATGCTCTCGCGAACGCCCTCGCGGTCCTCCAGTTGGACTTCCTGGGCCAGGTCGTCGAAGAGCGCGTCGTACCACGCCGATACGTGCTCGACCGTCTGGCCGATGGCGACGTGCAGGACGTCCTTCTCGCGCATCAGGTCGTCCAGCCCTATTTGCACGAGGCAGGCGGACTTGCCCACGCCTGCCGGGGCCTGCACGACGCCGAGGTTTCCTTTGCCCAGGCCGCCGTGGATCGACTTCTCCAGGATCCGCAGCGGGCTCTGCGCGTTCACTTCCTTCCGATACATGCGGCCTCCTGCCTTGCGCGCGCGCCTACTTCTTGCCCGCTGCGGACTTCGCCTTTTCCTGCCCCTTCTTGATCAGCTCCTCGGAGATGCCCGCAGGCACCGGCAGATAGCGCGAGAACTCCATGGTGAACTCGGCCTTGCCCTGTGTCGAGGACCGCAGAGTGGTCGAATAGCCGAACATCTCGGCGAGCGGCACCTCGGCTTCGACCTTGGCGAGCCCGGTGTCCTCTTGCGAGCCGATGATCATGGCGCGCCGCTGCATCAGCGTGCCCAGGATGCCGCCGGAGAACTCCGCCGGGCCCTCAACCACCACCTTCATGATGGGCTCGAGGAGCTTGGGCTTGGCGCGGTCGAAGGCCTCGCGCCAGGCGCCGCGCGCCGCTTCCTGGAACGCGATGTCCGAGGAGTCGACCGCGTGGCTCGCGCCGTCGTTGACGAGCACCCGCACATTGACCACCGGGTAGCCCAGGAGCCGGCCCTTGCCCAAGCTGGAGCGGAAACCCTTCTCCACCGCGGACATGAACTCCCGCGGGATGGCGCCGCCGCTGACGTCGTCGACGAACTCGAAGAGCTGGTCGCACGGCTCGAGATAGCCGCAGACCTTGCCGTACTGGCCCGAGCCGCCGGTCTGCTTCCGGTGCGTATAGGCGAACTCGGAGCGCTGGCTGATCGTCTCGCGGTAGGCGACCTCGGGCGGGCTCACCTCGACGATGGCGCCGTACTCTCGCTTCATCCGCTCGATGTAGACGTCCAGGTGAAGCTCGCCCATGCCGCGGATGATGGTCTGGTTGCTCTCCTCGTCGATGCCGGCGCGGAAGGTCGGGTCCTCGCGGGTGAAGCGCCGCAGGGCCTTGGACATGTTCACTTCGCTCTTGTTGTCCACCGCTTTGATGGAGAGCGAGATGACCGGCTCGGGGACGTGCATCGACGTCATGTTCAGCTTCACCGTGCCGTCGGTGAAGGTGTCGCCGGAGTTGCACTCGATGCCGAACATCGCGACGATGTCGCCCGAGCCCGCCGAGTCGATGTCTTCCATCTCGTCGGAGTGCATGCGCACCAGGCGCCCCACGCGGTGGTCCTTGCCCGTCCGCATGTTGGTGATGAACGAGTCGCGCTCGAGCTTGCCCTGGTAGACGCGCAGGTAGGTCAGCTGGCCATAGCGCCCGTCCTCGAGCTTGAAGGCCAGCGCCACCGTCGGCTTGGCGTTGTCGATGGACAAGACGACCTTCGCCTCGTCCCGGGTCAGGTCGTGCGCCTCGTTGACGACCTCGGTGGGGTCGGGCAGGAAGTCGACCACGCCGTCGAGCAGCTTCTGGACCGCCTTGTTCTTGTAGGCCGAGCCCATGAAGACCGGGGTGAGCTTGAGCTCGATGGTCCCCTTGCGGACGGCCTTCTTGACCAGGTCCTCGGTCACGCGCTCCTCGAGGATGGCCTCGGTGAGCTCGTCGGAGAACATGGACGCGGCGTCCAGCATCTCCTCGCGCGCCTTGTTCGCGTCGGCGAGCATGTCCGCGGGGATGTCGGACTCTTCGATGATCTCTCCGCTCTTGCCCGAGAAGCGCACCGCCTTCATCTTCACGAGGTCGATGACGCCCTCGAACTTGTCCTCGGCGCCGATGGGCAGCTGCATCAGCACTGGGTTGTGCTGAAGCTTCTCGCGCAGCTGGTCCTTCACGCGCAGCGGGTTCGCGCCGGTGCGGTCGCACTTGTTGACGAACGCGACCCGCGGGACCTTGTAGCGCCGCATCTGCCGGTCGACCGTGAGCGACTGGCTCTGCACGCCGGCCACCGCGCACAGCACCAGGATGGCGCCGTCGAGCACGCGCAGGGAGCGCTCCACCTCGATGGTGAAGTCGACGTGCCCCGGAGTGTCGATGATGTTGAAGTGGAGGCCTTTCCACTCGCAGTGCGTGGCCGCCGACGCGATGGTGATGCCGCGCTCGCGCTCGAGCTCCATCGAGTCCATCTTGGCGCCGACGCCGTCCTTGCCCTTCACTTCGTGAATGGCGTGGATTCGGTTCGTATAAAAGAGGATCCGCTCGGTCAGCGTGGTCTTCCCGCTGTCGATGTGCGCCGAGATCCCGATGTTCCTGAGCTTCGAAAAGTCCGTGTACACCTCAAGTACCTCCGCCAGCGGGGCGCGCATTGGTAGGGGAAAGTGCTGGACAAAGCAAGGATTATTCGTCAGGGGCGCCAATTCCTTCGGCATTCCCGCACCGCCCGGGGAGAACCGGGCCCGCGACGGGAATGTGACGGCGGCGCTTTCGACTCCTGCTCATCAGCCCATCCGGCGCTCCCGAGCGGCCTGCTCGGCCGCTCGCTCGCCCACAAACCCCCTCCGCGCGCCAAAACCGGTGAACAGACTAGTCGCCTTCGAGCTTCCGATCCAGATGGCCCCTGATTTCGGGTGGGGGGTCGCTTCGCCGCCGGCCGGCAGTCAGGCACACCTTAGGTCCCCTCGCCAGCCCCCAGGGCGGCGGGCCCGCCGACGCGCCGGCGAAGCGCGGCGGCGATGCTCGCGCGCGAGACGGCGCCTACCAGCTCGCCGCGCCGAACGACGGGCAGCGCGGCCAGGCCGGAAGTGCGCAGGAGCAGCGCGGCGCTGACCAGCGACGAATCCGGCGCGAGCGAAGGCAGGTCCTTGCGCATGGCCGTCCCAGCAGTGGCGAACGCGCCGTGCTCGGCCTCATAGGTCTGCGCCTCGTCCAGCGTCACCGCCCCGGCGAGCTCGCCCCCGCGCAGGACGAAGCAGGTGGCGCTCAGCTCGCGGCGCATCCGGTCCGCCACCTGCGACATTCGGTCGCCCTCCTCCACCACCGGCACCGCGCTCTGCATGACGTCTCCCACCGCGATCCCCTCCAGCGCCGCGGTCGAGCGAACCATGCGCAGCTCCGCCCGCGCGCCGTAGATCACCAGCGCCCCGACGAAGAGCAGAACCCAGTTGAACGTGTAGATACCCGCGGCGAGGAGCGCGACCGCCAGGACCTGGCCCGCCCCCGCGGCAATGGCCGTGGCCCGGACCCGGGTCGTGAGGAGGCTCAGCAGCGCGCGCACCACGCGGCCGCCGTCCATGGGGAACGCCGGCAGCAGGTTGAACGCCGCGAGCGCCAGGTTCACGTAGCCCAGGTAGTGCAGCCCGAAGCGCAAGTCGGGCTGCCTAGCGTAGCCGAAGAAGAGGAAGCCCAGCGCCGAGAGCGCGAGGCTCGCCAGCGGCCCCGCGAGCGCCATCGCCACCTCTCCCAAGGGCCTGCGAGGGAACTCGGTGACCTCGGACACCCCTCCCACCAACATCAAGGTGACACAGGCGACCCTCGCGCCGCCGCTCTCGCCGACGAAGACGTGGGCGAACTCGTGGACCAGCACGCAAGCGAAGAGCCCCAGGGCGAGCGCCAGGCCCAGCGCTATCGGCGGCAGCGCCAGCTCGTCGGAGCGAACGCCGGCCAACCGGGCCAGGGCGGGCACGGAACTCCCTATCACCCAGGCGAGGTACGGGAGCACGAGCGCGAACGTGAAGTGCAACCGCACCGGGATGCCCCTCACCCGGAACGCTGTCATCGAGGTCCTCCCGCCCATGCGTGGCCTCCTCCCCTGAAACAAGCTGGGCGCGTGGCGCGGAGGGGACAAGCGAGGCCGCTTGCGCGCAAGCCGCGGCGCAGTCAGGATCCTCGGGCATGGGCATCTGGGACTACATGAAGAAGACCGAGCGCCCGTCGTCCCCGACGGCGATCGAGCGCGACCTTGAGAAGCGGCTCGTCATCCGTTGGGACGACGGCAATACCAGCGCGCTCACGCCGCGGGAGCTGCGCCTGGGCTGCGGCTGCGCCGGCTGCGTGGACGAGATGAGCGGCGCCCGCACGCTCGACCCGGCCAAGGTGCCGGCCGACGTGGACATCGCCTCGTTCGAACCGGTGGGCAATTACGCCCTGCGCCTCGAGTTCTCGGACGGACACGACACCGGCATCTTCGACTGGCAGCTCCTGCGCCGACTCTCGAAGCCCCCGGAATGATCCCCGCCCCGGCCGTCGCCGCTCCGGCGCCCGCGCCTTCCAGCGAGCGCGCCCGGCCCCGGCCGCTGCGCGTCCTCCACTGCATGGCGTCGAACAACGGCATGACGGGGGTGGAGACGTTCGTCCTTCAGCTGTGCGCGGCGCAGAAGCGCGCCGGGCTCGCGCCGACTATCGCGCTCGAGCTCGCGGAGCGCGCGGGGCTGGGCCGGCGCGACGAGGTCGCTCGGGCCGGCGCCGCGCTCGGGGTCCGCGTCACTGCGCTGCCGGAGCGCGGCGCGCTCGAGGGCCGCCTCCCGAAGAAGGTGGGCACCGCCAGCCTGCGCGCGCGGAGGCTCTGGGCCATCGCCCAGCTCCTACGCGCCTCGGACGTCCTCCACGTCCACGCGGTGGGCATCGCCGGGCTCGAGGAGCTCCTCGCGGGCGCGCTGACGCGGGCGCGGGTCGTGGTGGTCACGCATCACACGACGCTCAGTTACTTCGACTCCATGCGCAATCGCGCGAGCGACGCCGCGCTCTTTCTGGAGAAGCGCGCGGCGTCGCTCTCGGTCATGCCGTACGCGGCCGCAGCCGAGGAGCTTTCGGCCGCGGGCTTCGGCCCGGACCGGCGCGCGGTCATCCCCTTCTGCGTCGACGAGAACCGCTTCTGCGGCACCGCTTCGCCGCCCGCACCCGGCGAGCTGAAGCTGGTCATGGCCTCGCGAATGGTCGAGGGCAAGGGGCACGAGGTATTGCTCGCCGCGCTGGCGAAGCTTTGCCCCCGCTACCCCGGCCTTCGGCTCTCCATCGTCGGGGACGGGCCCACGCGCGCCCGGGTGGAGGCCGAGATCGACCGGCTCGACCTGCGCGGCGCCGTCGAGCTGGTCGGCCGGGTCGACCACGGCCAGATGCCTTCGGCCCTGCGCTCCGCGCACGTCGTCGTCCTGCCCAGCTTCATGCAGGGCGAGACCTTCCCGCTCTGCTTGCTGGAGGGCATGGCGATGGGCCTGCCCGCAATTGGCACGCGGTGGTTCGGCATCCCCGACATCATCGAGGACGGGCGGACGGGGTTCGTCGTCGAGCCGCGCGACCCCGTGGCGCTCGCAGGTGCCATCGAGCGCTTTCTGGCCGACCCGGCGCTCTGGGCGTCGGCGAGCCGCAGGGCCCAGGAGCGCATGAGGGAGCGCTTCACCGGCGCCGCAGTGGCTCGGGCGTACTCCGAGGCCTACGAGGCGGCGCTCGACCGGTCGCGCTAGCGAGGAGCACGGCATCGCGAGGCGGCACAGCTCGGCGCGGCAGAAGAGCGGCGAGGCGTTTCGCGCGAGGATGGCGCACCAGAACGCCTTGCGCGACAATGGGGAAATGAAGATCGCGCTCTTGATGGCGAGGGGCGTCGAGCTGATGGAGGTTAGCGCCTTCATCGACGTCTTCGGTTGGCACCGGCGCCTGAGCGGCAGCGACCTCGAGGTCCATACGGTCGCGGCGGCGCGCGAGGTCGCCTCGAGCTCGGGGTTGGCGGTGCCGGTGAGCCGGCTTCTCGGCGAGGTTCGCGCCGAGGACTATGCCGGGCTCGGCGTCCCGGGCGCGTGGGAGGCGGGCGACGCCCCGGACGACGCGGAGAGCCCGGCCGCCCTGGAGTTGATCCGCGCCTTCGCGGCTGCCGAGAGGCCCATCGCGGCGGTGTCGATGGGCGCGCTGCAGGTGGCCAAGGCTGGAATTCTGCGCGGGCGCCGCGCGACCACCTATCACCTGCGCGGCTGGCAAACTCTGAACAATCTCGCCGCGCTCGGCGCCGAAGTCGTCATGGAGCCGGTGGTCCTGGACCAGAGAATCGTCACGTCCTGGTGCCCCTCCACCGCGTTCGAGGTCGCGTTCTCCCTGCTCACCATGGTATCGGGGCCGCAGGCCACGCTCGCCGTCCGCGCGCTCATGGGCTTTTGAAATCGATCGGTCCCCAACACTCCCATGTCACCTTCGGAATTCTCTGCGGCGGAGCCATCCGCCGGCTGCGCCCTCTGCCAGGCAACCTCCCCCGCTCCCGCCTTCCGCCCGCTCGTGCCCGAGCTCTTCTTCGACGAGGGGATCTTTTCGGTCGACCCGTTGGGCAGCGCCGGGGCAGGCCTTCAGAATCTGCCCGCGCTGTGCCCAGGTCCTCTCGGCACCGATGCTGCTCGCAGAGGACGCGGCGACCTTCGCCGAGGCCATCGCCATCTACCGCCGCACCCACCCCGCCGACGCCGAGCCGGCGGCCGCCGCGGACCGCGCGAGGCTGTGGCATCGCGCCCTCCACCTCGGGCTCCGGGCGCTCATCGGCGAGCTGGAGTCCGCCGCGCTCAGGGACCCCACCCCGGCCGAGCCCGGGCAGCTCGACCTTTTCAGCTCGCGCACCGCGCGGCTCGCCAAGCTGGAGGCCCTGGTCGACCAGGCGAGCCTCGCCGAGGCTGCGGCGCACGCCGCGCAGCTCGCGGCGCGCTATGCCCTGCCCGACGCGACCTACCTCGCGCGGCGGCTGCCGCCGCTCGGCGCCCTGTTCGACGCTCCGGGCGCCGACCCTGAGCGCCTGGCCGAGGCGCTGGAGAGCTCGGGGGCGCTCTTCGACGCTTCCAAGGTCACCGAAGGTCTCGCGGCGGCCCTGCTGCGCCACCTGGCCCGGCGCGTGGCCGAAGCCGCCGAGCGGCGCGGCTGCCTCGCGGTGCGCGGCCGGCTCGCGGGCGGGTACTGGCTGCGCGCGGCCCAACCCGACCGGGCGCGCGCCGCGCTCGACGCCGCGGCTGCGCACGGCACGTTCCCCGGCCGGGCGCTCTCGATGCTCGCCGACCTCGAGCACAGCGGCGGCCGAGAGCAGGCCGCCCGCGAGCTCTATCGGCGCGCCTTCTGCGCGGACCCCTGCGGCATCGAGGTGGACTCCCTGGCCGACGAAGCGGTCCGCAACCTCGTCGACGAGGCGCGCGAGCTCGAGCTCTCGCCGCCGGAGGTCTTCGTGCCGCTCGTCGGATGGGCGCTCGGCGTGTTCGGACTTCCTTCCGAGCCGCAGGGCCAGGGCGCCTGCCGCGAGCTCCACGCCGCCGTTCTCGAGTCTCGGCGCCAGGGAGGCATCTCTGCCCGCCGCCGGATGAAGGAGCTCGCGCCGCTCCTGTTCGAGCGGCTCCGGGACGGCGGTCGCCTCTGAGCGGCCGCAGCTCGTTTGACCTCAAACGGATCGCGCTTTCCACCCCCTATTTCGCGCGATGCCGTGGATCGCGTCAGCCCTCCCCTTGGCCGAGAAGGTCTGGCCCCAGCAACTGATCCGCCGGGCGCAGGAATCAGCGGAGCGAACGGCTCGGAGGAGATCTCTCGCGCCCGCGCTCACCCACCTCGAGCGCCTTTGGCACCAACACCGCCGGCGTCTGCGGCGCGCCGCTCCTCCCTCACGGCCCTTCCAGCGCGCGCGGCGAGAACACTTCCACCCCGAACCTCGCGAGCTCCGCGCGGCGGTACCCGTCGGGCGGCAGGCCGGCCTTTTCCGCCAGAGCGCTCAGGAAGGCCTCGCGGTCCATCCCGTACTTCGTCGCGACCTGCGGCAGGAGGAGCCCGCGGTTCGGCCCCAGCGTGAGCACCACGCCGTGCCGTCCCGGCTCGAAGTCCTCGGGCGAGGTCATCGACTCGAAGGCCCCGAGCACGGAGACCTCGAGGTGCGTCTCGCCGAGCTCGTCCGGCCTGAGCGCCGGAAAGCGCGGGTCCGACGAGGCGGCCATGCGCCCGGCCATTTGCACCGCGAGCGCCAGGTTGTCGGCCTGCAGCCGGCCCATGCACCCTTTCAGCTGGCCGCGCTTCTCGATCGTGACGAAGGCCCCGCCCTTCTGACGCAGGCGCGGCGAGAGCCGGGGGAGCTTGCGCTCGTCGCGGCCTTGCACCGCCGCCGCCACGGCCTCCTCGGCGATGGCGCCCAGCGCGAGGCGGTCGTCCGGGTCGAGCGCGGGGATGGCCGGGGGACGGCCTGGGAAGACCGCCGCCGCGTACGAGACGCCGTTCGGAAGGGCGGGGTCGAACCTCTGCTGGAGCGAGGTCGCCCGCCCGACCACGACGCCTTCCGCCCCGGGGCCCAGCGCGTCCACCAAGACCTCGAGCGCCGGCGCAGCGCACGTGGGCATGGAACGCTCGGCGAGGGCGGCTCGCATCCCCGCCGCGTCCCGGGCGAGGAGCGCGGCGAGATAGGGCCTTTCGTATTCGAAGACGCGCGGCTCGATCTCCTCTGGCTCCCCGCTCAGCGAGAGCGCTTGGCTCTCCAGGGCGCGCGAGAAGTGGGTCAGCGTCGCGGTGGCCACGAAGAGCGTCTGCTCGTCGAGCACGTTGCGCAGCGCGCGGGCCAGCGCCTGCGCGCCGGCGCCGTCGACCTCGCCCAGGAGCACCGGGACGAGCTTCGCCTCGGGCCACAGGCGGCGCAGGAAAGGGTGAATCACCTCGAGCGCGTACTCGCCGTCGAAGGCGACCGCCCGGCGCGCGAAATGGGGATATTGGGCCAGCAGCGCCACCGCCGCGGAGTCGACCTCCAACGGCCCCAGAGGCGTGTCGAAGCCGCCTTCCGCGGGCAACGCGGCCCCCTCAAAAGCGTCGCCGTGCGCGCTGGAGATTTCCACGATGCGCGTGTACCGCCGCCCTCGAACGGCGCC
Organism: uncultured delta proteobacterium; assembly: GCA_963772225.1. Classification (GTDB taxonomy): domain Bacteria; phylum Myxococcota; class Myxococcia; order Myxococcales; family UBA5297; genus CAVYWD01. Next base: position 2,218,242 of record CAVYWD010000002.1, read on the forward strand.
GAGCGCTCGGCCGATGAACGAGCCGACGAAGCCGTACCCCGCGTGCGGGACGATCACCGCCTGCACCGGCCCCGGGAGCTCCTCGGCCTGCGCCAGGAAGCCGTCGAGCTCGGAGGCGAGCTTGGCCGGGTCCGCCTCGTAGAACGGCCCGTCGAACTCCGCGGGCCGATGAGATGAAAGGCCGGGGTAGCTCGGCGAGCAGGTGCAGCGAGCGACGAGCAGCGCTCCGGCCATGGCGACGAAACCCTCGCGCCGATTCACGCGCTCGATTGTACTCTCCTTCGCCAGTGGGCAGCCGGTGCCATGCCCCAGCCCCTCGCGAGGCTGTGCCTCAGACCGACGAGGCATGTTGGAGAGGGTGCGGCGCAGCCTCGCGTCGACAGTTGATAGTCGACCAGTCGATGGTTGATGGTTCTGCGGGGACCCGGCTCGGACTCGGTTGCATCACGTTCGCGCGCTCAAGGCCTGGCAGGCCGCCGCCTTCCAGGGCTTCGAATGGCATTCGAGGCGGTCGCCAGTTAGGACACAGGCCATCACCTGATGGGGAGGTTTCCATGGGTCGGTTCCGCTGCGCGTGGGCGATCGGGGCTGCGTTCGCCACCCTCGCTGCGAGCCCCAGCGGTGCCTGCGAAGGGCCCGCCGAGCCGCCGCTGTTGCACAAGCCCGAGCTCGCGACCGCCATGGAGCCGCGCCTCCTGCGAGAGCAGCTCGCGCTGTCCGGGGCCGTGGCGCTGGTCGCCATCCCCGCCATGATGGGCGTCGGCACGCTGCTGGGCCGGGCGAGCTCCAACCTCTACGCGGCGGCGCTGCCGGCCCTCTTGCTCTACCTCGTGGTCCCACCGGCGCTGACCGCGAAGATGGCGCAATTCGTCGGCTCGAAGAGCCTCAGCGTCTCGCCGGGCTTCTTTCTGCCGGCGCTCGCCGGGCTGGGCGTCCATTTGGCGGCCACGGCGGCAGGCGTCCTGCTCAACGTCTCTACGAATCAGCCCTGGCTCGCGCTCTTCCTGGCCGCTGTCGACGCCCTGGCCATGGCCTCCACCACGGTTTTCGCGATGAACGCCCTGGCGGCGCCCAGGGCGTCCAATCCGCCGAGCGCCGACCTCCCGGTCTCCGCCGCGGAGCCGGCCCCCGCGAGCGCGAAGCCCCTCCTCCGCGTCTCTTTCGACTTTTGAGGCCCCCGAGAATGGCTGCGCCATTTTGCCTCGCCTCCCTCTCGCTCGTCCTCGCGCTGGCGCCTGCTCCAGCTTCGGGCGCCGGCTGCCCGACGCGCAGCCCATGGCCTACCGCCGACTGGCCCGATGCGACGGCGGAGGTGACGGCGGCCCGGCCGAGCGAGATCCAGGCTCTGGAGGACTACGCTTTCACGCTGACGGGCGCCGACGCCCAGCGCAAAGGCATCCGTACCGACTCGGTGGTCATCGTGCAGGGCGGGCAGGTGGTGTACGAGCGCTACGCGCGCGGATTCAACGCGAGCCGCCGGCACGTCGCGTGGTCCGTCACCAAGAGCGTGACCGGGGCGCTCACCGGGGTGGCCGTCCAGAGGGGCGCGCTCGAGCTCGAGGACTCCATTTGCTCCTTTCTCGCGGACGTCCCGGGCGACAATTGCGGCATCCAGGTGGGCCACCTGCTCGAATTCGGGAGCGGCATCGACTGGAAGGAGATTTACGAGAATCAGAGCAACCAGCAATCGAGCGTGCTGGCCATGCTCTACGGGCAGGGCCACACCGATATGGCCAGCTTCGTGGGGGCCCACCGCCGTCGAGATGAGCCCGGGGCGAGCTATCAATACTCGACCGGCGAGTCCACGCTGCTCGCTGCCGTGGTCGGCGCCGCGCTCGAGCCCGCGCTGGGGCCCGATTGGCCATGGTCGGCGCTCTTCGATCCTCTGGGCATGACGAGCGCCGTCTTCGAGCGCGACGCCGCGGGCCGGTACGTCGGCGGCGCTTTCCTGCTCCTCACGGCGCGCGACCTGGCCCGCTTCGGCTTCCTCTTGCTCAACGACGGCTGCTGGGAGGACCAGCGGCTCTTGCCGGAGGGCTGGGTCGCCCATTCCACCAAGGTCAACGACGCCATCAAGAAGAAGTCCGTCGAGCGCGCCGACGGCGACGTCCAGGGCTGGCAGCTTTGGCTCAATCGGCCGGTCCCGGAGATCGGCCAAGGGGTCCCTATGCCCGACGTCCCTCAGGACGCGTTCATGGCCCTGGGACACTGGGGCCAGTCGTGCACCATGGTCCCTTCCCTCGACCTCGTGGTGGTCCGCATGGGCGACGACCGCGAGACCGCGGCGCTCGACCAGAATGAATTCCTGAAGCGAGCCATCGCCGTGGGGAGAAGGCCATGAAGGCGGCCGGATGGGCCCGCGTGGCGCTCCCGGTGCTCCTCTTCGGCGGCTGCGGCAGCTCGCGTCCCGGATACCCGTATTCGTGGAATGACCTGCAGCTGATCACCGCCTACACGGCGAAGACCGCGTGCACCTGCCTTTTCGTCATGGAGCTCAGCGAGGATGAATGCCGGGCCTACGCCCAGCAGAGCCCCGCCGTCGCGACCTGGAGGGTCAGCGCTTCCACGAAGACCGTGGACTCCTCTGCGGCGCTCTTCTGGGGCGCCCGAGCCCGGTATCGGGATGCTCGCCACGGCTGCACGTTGGAGTGAGCGACTCTGCGGAGGACCCGATGGCCTCGGACCTGGATTTCGTCGAGCACGTGTGCGACCAGATGAGCGGCGCCGGTCGGGTCGCGTTTCGAAAGATGTTCGGCGAATATGCAATTTATTGGGAGGGGAAGGTCGTCGCGCTCGTCTGCGACAACCAGCTCTTCGTGAAACCCACGGAACCGGGGCGGGCCAAAGTCGGGCGCGTCGTCGAGGCGGCTCCCTATCCGGGCGCCAAGGCCTTTTTCCTCATCGAAGACCGAATCGACGATTGCGAATGGCTCTCGGAGCTGATTCGCGCGACGGGCGCCGCGCTCCCTGCGCCAAAGCCCAAGAAGGCGAGCGCAACCAAGCGCAAGCGCTAGCTTAGCTAGTGCGCGCCGCCGGCGACCTTGATCCGCGCCGCCGAGCGCTTCAGGCGCGCCCACTCCAGGCGAAACTCGGGGTTGTCCTCCCTGAGCGCCGCCAGCCGCTTGTGGGCATCCTCGCCGGCAGCGCGGGCGCGCGAGACGTCGATGTCCTCGGCAGCCTCGGCCGTGTCGGCGAGCACGGTGATCCGGTCGTCGGAGACCTCCACGAACCCGCCGCCGATGGCGAAGCGGTGCAGCTGGTCTCCAGTCTTGAAGCGCAGCTCTCCCGGCTCGATGGCCGTGAGGAGCGGCGCATGCGACGGCCGCACGCCGAAGAGGCCCAGGTAGCCGGGGGCGATCACCTCGTCGGTCTCCTCGGAGCTGACCGTGCGCTCGGGCGTCACGATGTCGAGATGGATCTTCGCCATGGCTTTCGTCCTCGTCCTGTCTGTTCGAAGTCAGTGGGCCTTGAGCTGCGCTTTCAGCGGTCCCTGAATGTCGCCCTCGAAGCTCACCGTAAAGTTGCGCCGGTCGAGCGTGGTGAGCTCGACCCGTCTACCGTCTTTTGAAATCCCCGGGGGCACCCCAGGCTGTCCCATCGCCCCTTCGAGCCAGTGGAAGTGGCTGCGCGTCTTGGTCAGCGGCCTGACGTCCGCCACGAACTGCCCGACCCAGAGCTCCTTGACCTTGCGGCCCTTCTTGTACAGAGCCCCGGCTCTCGCCGCCTTGGGCGCCTCGCCGAGCTCCGGGAGAGCGAACAGGACCAGGAGCGAAGCGCCGTCGTTCGAGAGGAACCGGAAGTCGTCCTTTTGTGCGGCGCAGAGGTCGCTCGTCCACAGGAGCGACTTCCCGCGTTTCACCGTGAGCCGGCAGCCGCCCTTCTGCAGCTCCTGCTGGGCGACCGCCTGGGCATCGTCGGAGGTCGTGACCCATGCCGTCGAGCCGTCGGCCGGCGCGGCCGGAACAGGCGCCGCGCCGAGGGCGAGCAGCAAGGCGAGCGAGGCGTCCACGGCCCTTTAGGCGGACGCGAGCTTCTTGGCGTTCTCCACCGCTTCCTCGATGGTGCCCATCATGTAGAAGGCCTGCTCGGGCAGCTCGTCGTGCTTGCCTTCGACGATCTCCTTGAAGCCCTTGATGGTGTCGGCGAGCTTGACGTACTTGCCGGGCCGACCGGTGAACACCTGGGCGACGTTAAACGGCTGGGAGAGGAAGCGCTGGATCTTGCGGGCGCGAGCCACGGCCAGCTTGTCCTCTTCCGAGAGCTCGTCCATGCCGAGGATGGCGATGATGTCCTGGAGCTCCTTGTACCGCTGCAAGATTCCCTGCACCTGCCGGGCGACCTTGTAATGCTCCTCGCCCACGACCTGCGGGTCGAGGATGCGGCTGGTCGAGTCGAGGGGGTCGACCGCGGGGTAGATGCCGAGCTCGGAGATGGCGCGGCTGAGCACCGTGGTCGCGTCGAGGTGGGCGAACGCCGTGGCAGGCGCCGGGTCGGTGAGGTCGTCGGCGGGGACGTAGATGGCCTGAACGGACGTGACCGAGCCCTTGTTCGTGGTGGTGATCCGCTCCTGGAGCTCGCCCATCTCGGTGGCCAGCGTGGGCTGGTAACCGACCGCGGAGGGGATGCGGCCGAGGAGCGCCGAGACCTCGGAGCCGGCCTGGGTGAAGCGGAAGATGTTGTCGATGAAGAGGAGCACGTCCTTGCCCTCTTCGTCGCGGAAGTACTCGGCGCAGGTGAGGGCCGAGAGCGCGACGCGGGCGCGGGCGCCGGGCGGCTCGTTCATCTGGCCGTAAACGAGCACCGTGGCGCTCTTGCCGGGGATGAGCTTGGGCATGCCCCGGGCGTCCTTCTTGATGTGCCCGTGCTCGTCCTTCTCGGTGGCGATGACGCCCGACTCCTGCATTTCCACGTAGAGGTCGTTGCCCTCGCGGGTGCGCTCGCCGACGCCGGCGAACACCGAGAAGCCGCCGCGCTCGACCGCGACGTTGCGGATGAGCTCCTGGAGGAGAACGGTCTTTCCGACGCCGGCGCCGCCGAACAGGCCGATCTTGCCGCCGCGGGTGTACGGGGCGAGCAGGTCGATGACCTTGATGCCGGTCTCGAACATCTGCACGCGCACGTCCTGCTCCACGAACAGCGGGGGCGGTCGGTGGATGGGGCGGAACTGCTTGGCGTTCAGGTCGCCCTGCTCGTCGACCGGAAGGCCCACGACGTTGAGGATGCGGCCCAAGGTCGCCTGGCCCACCGGCATCTGGATGGGACCGCCAGAGTTCTTGACCGGCATGCCGCGCTGCAGGCCGTCGGTGCTGTCCATGGCGATGGTGCGCACCATGTTCTCACCCAGGTGCTGCGCCACCTCGACCACCAGATTGTCCGGCTGATCGTTGATGGACGCATTCGACAGGCTGAGCGCGGTGTAGAGCTCGGGCAGCGCGCCGGCGGGGAACTCTACGTCCACCACTGGGCCCATCACCTGGATCACCCGTCCGTTCGTCAGGTTGGTCGCCATCTTCCTCTTTCCTCTCGTGACTTCAGGGCGCCTCGTTCCCTCAGGAGGCCGGGGCGCCGGCAATGGTCAAAAATTCCTCGAAACCGTCGGCCAAGGCCTCAAAAGCTACTTGAGCGCCTCTGCGCCCGAGACGATCTCCATGAGCTCTTTGGTGATCGCCGCCTGGCGACTGCGGTTGTACAAGAGCGTGAGCTTGCCAATCATATCCTTGGCATTGCTGGTGGCGTTCTCCATGGCGCTCATGCGTGCGCCGTGCTCGGACGCGACCGACTCCAGCATCGCCCGCCAGACTTTCGTGGCGAGGTACCGGGGCAGCAGGTCGGCGAGGAGCAGGTTCCTGTCGGGCTCGTAGAGGTACTCGACCGCCGCCCCGCCATCCTTCTCCTCGACCTCGGGAGCCGCGATGGGCAGGAGCTGCTCGGTCCGGACCTTCTGCGACACGGCCGAAATGAACTCGTTGTACATGAAGTAGACCGCGTCGACCTCGCCCGACTGGTAGAGGTCAGTCAGCTCGCGGGCCAGCGCCTCGGCGGCGCCGAAGTTGAGCTTGGTGAGGAGCCCCGCGTGGTCCTTGCGGATGGGGGCCTCGCGCCGGCGGAAGAACTCGTAGCCCTTCCGGCCCAGCGTTCGCAGAGTGATGGACTGGAACTCGCCCGCGTGCTCCATGAGAAAGCGCTGGGCGGCGCGGATGATGTTCGCGTTGAACCCGCCGCAGAGGCCGCGGTCGGACGTGAGCACCACCAGCTCGACCTTCTTCTTGGGACGAGCGGCGAGGAGCGGATGACCGGAAAGGTCGGCGCGCGAGGCAACGCCCTTGAGCACCAGGTCCATCTTCTGGGAGTAGGGGCGAGCGGCGGTCACCGCCTCCTGCGCGCGGCGCAGGCGGGCGGCGGAGATCATCTTCATCGCCCGGGTGATCTGCTGGGTGCTCTTGACCGAGCGGATCCGGTTTCGAATGGATTTCAGAGAGGGCATAGGACGCCTTTTTCTTCCTGGAGGCTTCGAGCGAAAGCGCTGGCCTTCAAGCCTTAGGCGGCGGCGAAGACGTCTCGGAACTCCTTCAGACCCTTGTTCAGGACGTCCTTGATCTCCTGGGTCAGCTCTTTCTTCTCCAGGATCATCTTGAAGACCTGCGGGTATCGGGCGTCGAGGAAGTCCATGAGGCCCTTGAGCCAGTCGACGATCTTGCCGACCTCGACGTCGCGGACCCAGTTCTTGCCGGTCTCGTCCTTGGAGGTGGCGGCGTAGAGCTGCACCACCTGGCGCTCGACCGACATGGGGACGTACTGGCCCTGCTTGAGGACCTCCATGAGGCGCTCGCCTTTGGCCAGCGTCTCCTGGGTCGCCTTGTCGAGGTCGCTGCCGAACTGGGCGAAGGCCGCGAGCTCTCGGTACTGGGCGAGCTCGCCCTTCATGGTGCCGGCGATCTGCTTCATGGCCTTGATCTGCGCGGCGCTGCCGACGCGGGACACCGAGATACCGACCGAGATGGCGGGGCGGAAGCCCGAGTAGAAGAGGTCGGTCTCGAGGAAGATCTGCCCGTCGGTGATGGAGATGACGTTCGTGGGGATGTACGCCGAGACGTCGCCGGCCTGGGTCTCCACGATGGGCAGCGCGGTGAGCGAGCCCGCGCCCTCGGCGTCGCTCATCTTGGCCGCGCGCTCCAGGAGCCGGCTGTGGAGGAAGAAGACGTCGCCGGGGTATGCCTCGCGGCCTGGCGGGCGACGCAGCAGCAGCGAGAGCTGGCGGTAGGCGACGGCCTGCTTGGAGAGGTCGTCGTACACGATGAGGGCGTGCATCTTGTTGTCGCGGAAGTACTCCGCCATCGTGACGCCGGCGTACGGGGCGAGGAACTGCAGAGGGGCGGACTCGGAGGCGCCGGCGACCACGATGGTCGTGTATTCCATGGCGCCGTGCCGGGTGAGCTTGTCCACCACCTGCGCGACCGTGGACTGCTTCTGGCCGATGGCGACGTAGAAGCAGAAGACGTCGCCGCCCTTCTGGTTGATGATGGTGTCGATGGCGATGGCGGTCTTGCCGGTCTGGCGGTCGCCGATGATGAGCTCGCGCTGGCCGCGGCCGATGGGGATCATCGCGTCGATGGCCTTGAGGCCCGTCTGGAGCGGCTGGTGGACGCCCTTGCGCTTGATGATGCCGGGCGCCTTGATCTCGATCTTCCGGCGCTCGGTGGCCTCGATGGGGCCCTTGCCGTCCACCGGCTCGCCCAGCGCGTTTACCACGCGGCCGAGCAGCGCCTTGCCGACGGGCACCTCGGCGATGCGGCCCGTGCGCTTGACCTGGTCGCCTTCGCGCAGGTGGTCATAGCGGCCCATGACTGCGGCACCGACGTTGTCGTCCTCGAGGTTCAGGACGATGCCGCGGACGCCGCCCGGGAAGTCGAGCAGCTCGCCGGCCATGGCGCCTTCCAAGCCGTAGATGCGGGCGATGCCGTCGCCGACCGCCAGGATGGTGCCGGTCTCGGAGACCTCGACCTTCTTCCCGTAGTTCTTGATCTGCTCCTTGATGATTCTCGAGAATCTCGTCGGCCCGGATTTCCATGTCTTCTCCGTCTTCCTCGAAAGCTTCCCGTTATCGGAAGCGCACCGCGCTCACTTAGGAAGGCGTCGGCGCGCGGTCTGGTGTTGGAGCCCCGGCCGACGTCGCTTTCCGGCGGGGCGAGCTTCGTCAAAAAGAAGGTCAGTTCTTGAGCTGGCGACCGAGCTCGCCGAGCTGCGTCCTCAGGCTGCCGTCGTAAACCTTGCTGCCCACCTGGGCGACGACTCCGCCCAGAATCGAAGGATCGATCGAGCGCTCGACGACCACGTTGCGGGCGGGCGCCCCGGCGAGGAGCTGAGCGATGGAGCGGGCGTTGTCCTCGGTGAGCGGCACCGCCGAAACGACGCGGGCGCGCAGGCGGCCCGCCTTGACGTCGGCGAGGTCGCGATAGACGCGTTCAAGGGTCGGGAGGTCAGCGAGGCGCGAGCGCTCGGCCAAGAGGCGCAGCCCGTTTGCCACCACCGGGCTGAGCTTGAGGGCCGCGCTGATGGCTTCGGCGAGGTGGAGCTTTTCCTCGCGGGTCGTGACCGGGTTGCGCAGCGCCACGACGAGATCCGGGTCGGCCTCGAGGGCAGCCGCCACTCGAGCGAGCTCCGCCCCCACCTCTTCGAAACGGCCTTCCTCGACGGCGAGCTCGAACAAGGCCCTGGCGTAGCGCCGGGCGATGCTGGTCGTGTTCACGCGGAGCACCTCATCTGCTGCGGCCGCTCCGACTCCGACGAAAGAGCAGGTCGAGCGGCCTCTCGACGCGGCGCTTTAGCGCCGGCCTCGGGTCAAAAAAAGGGTTGTAGACCTACCGGATGGGGCTTTGGCTGTCAACGGACAAAAGGACGCCCGATCCCGTTTCCCTCCGCCTCTTCTGGGCCCGGCGCGCAGCGAATTCTCGCCAGCGGTCGCCCGGGGCGGCGCCTGCCCGCTCTCGCGAAACACCCGCGCGCGCCGCCTCTCGAACGCTGCCTCAGCCCAGGCCCCCTACGAGCTTGATCGCTCGGCGCGCGGCCCGGTAGTCTCGCGCCTTCACTGAACGCAAGGGTTTTGGGCGCTCAGGGTGGGGAGCGCCGGAGGCAGCCTAAAGGCCGGCGCTTGGTCTGGAGGGGGAGTCTTCCATGGCAAGCTCCAACGCGGCGATCGGCGCTGCAACCGATGCCTGGCTGCCGCTCGCTGCGGGCGGCCAGTGGATGTTTCCCATCTTTGCCCTCGCGCTCCTCTCGTGGGCGGGGACCGTCGGCGCGCTGGCCGCGGTGCTTTCGCGCAGGACGGGGAGAACCGCGGTCGCTCTCTCCTCGCTCGCGGGCGGCGCCTCGGTCGTCTCCCTCGGGGCCAGCGCTGCAGGCGGACTGATCTCGCTTTTGACCGCGCTGCAGGCGGTCGCCCGCGCCGATGCGTCACAAGCGCCGCGCTTGCTCAGCGCGGCCGCCGCGGAGGCCTTGACGATCGGCCTGCTCGGAGTCGGGGCAGGGGCGATTCCGCTCGGCGCTTGCTGGGCCATCTTCGGGGTGGCGCTCTCCCGCCTGTCCTTCCAAACGACTCGTCGGAGCGAAGAAGCCTGCGCCGAGCCCGACCGCGAGCTGACGGCCTCAAGAGCGTAGCCTTCGAAAGCCTCGCGCCCGCCGGGCCATCAGCCGCCGACCTGGGGCGCATCCCACGCCGGGTCGCCTCGGCCCGGCCACGGCTCGCCTCGGTTCCCGAGGATGTCGCGTCCCTCGGGCGAGGTGGCGAAGTTGCCGACCTCGGCGAACGCGCGCTCCCGGTTGACCTTCGCCCCCTCCTGGCGCATCGGCTCGAGCTTGCCGCGGCGCCGGACGGCGACGACCTCGTGGGGCGCCGGGCGCAGGTCCACGAGCGCCCCCTTGCGCTTCGGGTTGAGGAGCTGCTCCTCGTTCCCGACGGGGTCCGCCACGGTCTTGGCCTTCAGCGTCCAGACGAGCAGCGACGTCGGGTCGCGGCCCGGGAAAGCTTCGCAGAGCAGGTCGCGCCCGCCGAAGAAGGCCTTCCCGATGTCGTTCTGGTTCACCGGCCCGGCCATCAGGCAAGTCCCGGCGAGCAGGTCGCAGCCGGCCGGCAGGTCCACGCAGCCTGCCAAGTCCACCAGGAGCGAGCCGCGCGCCGCCGCCGCGCCCACCGCCGCCACCGCGCGCTCGAAGGCGATGCCCTCGCGCTCCACCTCGCGCCGCGAGAGCCCGCCGATGTAGATGCGTTGCCCGGCGAGCGCGAAGGCCTTTTGGCCGCGCCGCACGTTGCGCACCAGCGCCCCCGCGGAGGCCACCTTGGCCCAGAGCGGCAGGTCGCGCACCACGCGCTCGGAGACGTCGTCCAGCTCCGAGCGCACGCGGCGCAGGCGCTCCTTGCCGCGCTCGGTCAGGACGTCGATCCGCTCCATGAGGAGCAGCTCCTTCGCCCGCTCGCGGTCGCAGCCCGACCAGTGCGAGAACGCGTTGTAGGCCGCGCGGCCCGCCTGGAACGTCAGCTCCTCGGGGACGTCCATGGGCTGGCGCGCGAGGTACGGCTCGGGCGCGCCCTCGGCGGCGTTGACGCCCGGCTGCACGCGCTCGCTGCGGAACGCGAGCAGGTTCGCGCCGAGCTTCCGCCACAGCGGCGCCGGGAGCTCCAGGCGCTCGTCGGGCAGCGCCTCGCCCACCTGCGCCACCGCGGCCACCTGCCATCCGGCGGCGCGCATCGCCGGCGTCAGGCCGCAGAGGCGGGCCAGCGCCGCGATGACCGCGCGGTTCTCGCGGCGCATCGCCTCGCCCAGAAACGGGGCCATGAACACCTGCGCGCGGCGCGAACCCTGCGAGGCGATGACCGCCGCCCGCTCCATGGCGTCGGCCAGGATGCCCAGGTGCAGGGGGCGCAGGGTCCCGATGCTCGGCATGTCGTCCACGTGCGCGAGCTTCTTGCGCAGCGCGCGGAGCGCCACGGTGAGCGGGCTCACCATCGGGCGGTGCCCGATGAGCGTGAGCAGCGCGGTGAACGGCGTGCGGTAGGGGCGCGACAGCACCACGTGGCAGTGGCTCGCGCCGGGGAGCACGGGCGCCTCTCGCCCGGCGAGGCGCTCCAGGACGGCCGCGACCGCGCCCGACTCCTCGGGGCCGAACACGACCTGGCGGTGCCCGCGAAAGTTCGTCGACTGGCGCGCGCTCAGGATGCCGAGCGAGCACTCCTCGAAGAGCTCGGCCTCGCGCAACGGCCGCGCCCGCGCGAAGCCTTTGGGCCGGTCCAGGGCGAGCAGCGCCATGGCCGACTGGGCCTCGCCTCGAGTCAGCGCGACGCGGGCGCGGTACCCGACGGGCGAGCCCGAGTCGAGCGCGTCGGGCAAGGTGTAGCGCGACCGCTGCTCACCCCTGGCCGCGAAGCGCGCGCGGCGCCCGACTCGATGCTCCAACGGCGGCGCCGGAATGGGGACAACCTCCAGCGCCTTGCTCGGCGTTCGCTGGGGGCGCAGGGCGACGACCATGGACCTTCTCCTTCAAGCGGGGGCCCTGCGCTCGAGCGCGGCGCCGCGGCGAGCGCGGGTTCGAGGGCTTGCGCTCAGGGGAACGAGAGGCAGGCGAGCTCCGGGGCTGGGCTCAAGGGACGGGGCAGCCAAAAAGTAAAGCCCGCGCTCGCCTGCGGCAATTGCCGCCGAGGGGGCGCGGGCGTTTCCAGTCAGATGGCGCGGCGCGAAAAGCTCTGGGGCCGACCTTTAGACCTCCATCACTTCCTTCTCCTTCTTGCCGACCGCCTCCTCGATGCGGGCGATGGCGCCGTCGATCTCCTTCTGGACGCGCTCGGTGCCCTTCTTCAGCTCGTCTTCGGTGATCTGGCCGTCCTTCTGGTACTCCTTCAGGAGCTCATTGGCGTCGCGGCGCTCGTTGCGCACGGCGACCTTGTGCTCCTCGCCCTTGGACTTGCACTGCTTGACGATGTCCCGGCGCCGCTCCTCGGTGAGCGCGGGGATGGGCAGGCGGATGATCTCGCCGTCGTTCTGCGGGTTGATGCCGACGTTGGCCTCGCGGATGGCCTTCTCGATGGCGCCAATCTGCTTCTTGTCCCACGGCTTGACGACGATGAGCCGGGGGTCGGCCACGGTCATGTTGGCGACGCCGTTCAGCGGCGTGGGGGTGCCGTAGTAGTCGATGCGGACCCCGTCGAGGATGGAGAGGTTGGCGCGCCCCGTCCGCAGGCGGCCGAAGTCGCGGCGCAGGTCCTCCAGCGTCTTGTCGATGCGGCCCTTCAGAATCCTTCACGACCTCGTCGATGACTGCCATGGCGTTCTAGACCCCTGCGGTTTTGGTAGTGACGTTGCCGACCACGGTGCCGATGGCCTCGCCCGTCACCGCGCGGCGAATGTTGCCCGGCTCGGTGAGGTCGAAGACCAGGATGGGCATGGCGTTGTCCATGCACAAGCTGATGGCCGTGGCATCCATGACCTTGAGCCCCTTCTGGAGCACGTCCAAATAGCTCAGCTGCTCGAAGCGAACGGCGTCGGGCTCCTTCTTCGGGTCCGCGGTGTAGATGCCGTCCACCTTGGTGGCCTTCATGATGACCTCGGCGTGGATCTCCATGGCCCTGAGGCTCGCCGCCGTGTCGGTGGTGAAGTACGGGTTCCCGGTGCCCGCCCCAAAGATGACCACACGGCCCTTCTCGAGGTGGCGGATGGCCCGACGGCGGATATAGGGCTCGGCCACCTGCTGCATCTCGATGGCGGAGAGCACGCGGGTCACGACGCCGAGCTTCTCGAGCGCGTCCTGGAGCGCCAGGGAGTTGATGACCGTGGCCAGCATGCCCATGTAGTCGGCGCTGGAGCGGTCCATGCCGCGGGTGGAGCCGGCGACCCCGCGGAAGATGTTGCCGCCGCCGATGACCACGGCGACCTGGACGCCCAGGTCGATGATCTCCCGAATCTGCTCGGCGATGGAGCGAAGCGTGTCCGGGTCGATGCCGTAGGACCCAGAGCCCATCAGAGCCTCGCCAGAGAGCTTGAGGAGGATTCTCTGGTACTTGGATTTCGGCATTTCGACAGGGGCGCTCATGGCGGGTCTAGTAACCCTGGATCCCGAAGGGCGTCAAGGCGAGCGCGGCGGCGCGGGCCGTTCGCCAAAGACGCCGCCGTCCCCCGAGTCGGTCGCGCCTGCGTCCGCGCTGTCCGGCGGCGCCTGGGCGCGGGCCTGCTTGAGGGCGTCCGCGTACGCCAGCACGCCCTTCACGTAGGCGTCCTCGTGGTTGTACGACCAGACCGCCGCCTCGCGGCTCTTGGCGAAGCCATGCTCGTCCAGGTACCGGGCGATGGACGCGATGGAGTCGTCGAAGGTAAAGAGGTCGATCTTCCCGTCCCCGTCGCCGTCCTCGGCCCAGCGCAGGCTGGCCGGCATGAACTGCGGGAACCCGAGCGCGCCGGCCCAGGAGCCCCTGACGCCCAAAGGGTCCATCCCCCGCGCTTTGCAGGTTCGCAGCAGCGCGAGGAGGTTCTTGCGCGCCCGCTCGCGGATGGCGGCCACGCGCTCGGGCTGGCGCTTCTTGTCCAAGAGCTTCTGCTCCAGCGCCTTGTCCTTGCCGCTGAGGGCCACGTCGTTCGCCTCCTCGGCGAAGTAGGCCTGCGAAGCGAAGCTGTTGAATGCGAGATACTCGCCCGTGATGGCGCCCAGCTTCGATTCCCACATCAGAATAGCCACCACGACCTCGGGGTCGACCCGATGCTTGGCTGCCGCGCGCTCGAGCGAGGCGGCGCGCTCCTTGGCGAACGCCGCACCCGCGGCGATGCGCTCGGGAACCAGGAAGGCCTTCATCAGATCCAGATGGTCCTGCCGCTGACGGACGATCATCGACGGAGCGACGATGGAGACCGTCTTCTCTCCGTAGATCCGCTCGGCGCGAGGGTCGTCGAGGATGGCCTCCGCCTCCGGGGCCGAGAGCGCCTTCTCCCCGGGGCCCTCGGGGCGGGCGCCCAGCTCCTTCACCAGCGCGGCGCGCAGCGCGCTGCCCTTCCCGAGCTTCGCCGAGAGCCGCCAGGTCAACGGGTCCCGGGCGGCGAACGCGGGCAAGGGCGCTTCCTCGGCGCGGACCGGCGCAGGCGCCAACGCGCAAATCATGAAAATCTTGAAGATCGTGAAAAACAGGCGACGGGGCCCGATCATCGGTGCGCTCTCCTCTGGGGCAAGGCGCTCGCCCAGCGGCGCCTACTGTAGCCTTCACTCTGGCGGACGGGCTTTTTTTGGTGCGACGTCACTGGGAGGAGGTGTATGGTCCCCGTGAGTTTCGGCTCGGAAGGGGAGTGCACGAGCGCAAGTTCGGGCCGCTGGCAGCCAATCCGATACACCGAATCGAACGGGAGGCACTGATGGCGAAGACCGCGAAGAAGACCGTAACCAAGCGCAAGCCCAACGCCGCGTTCATGAAGGCAATGCAGCCGGACGAGGCGCTGGCCAAGGTGGTCGGGGAGAAGGCTATCCCCCGCACCGAGGTCACCAAGAAAGTGTGGGCGTACATCAAGAAGCACGAGCTGCAGGACGCCAAGCAGAAGCGCATCATCCACGCCGACGATGCATTGAAGGAGATCTTCGGCGGCAAGAAGCAGGTCGATATGTTCGAAATGACCAAGCTCGTCAACAAGCACCTTTCGGAGGCGTAGAGAGCACGCGCCTCCGCCCGCTTCACAGCCTCGAGCAGCCTCGACGCCGCGCGCGCACCCGTCTCCCCCGGGGGCACGCGCGGTGTTTGTTTTTGAGCAAGCTCGCGAGGCTGCCGACCTCTGAAATGCTGGTTGCATTTCTAACCATCAACCATCGACGCGAGGCGCAGCCGCGCTAGAGGCCTTGAGGGCAGGGCGCGAACGTGATGCATTCGAGTCAGGTTATCCACCGAGCCGGGTTCCCACAGAACCATCAAGCATCGACTATCGACGCGGAAGCTGCGCTGTACCCTCTCCAACATGCTGGGTCGGTCTGAGGCGCAGCCTCGCTAGATGAATTCTTCGCTGTCTTCGTCTGCCTCCTCTTCTTCCTCGGCGACGACACCGGAGGCGGGCTGCACCGAAGCTGCTTTGAGCGCATGCGCCTCGGCGCGGCGCTTCTTGAAGAACAGAACCTCCTCCGCCAGCCCAAGAAAGAGATAGGCGGAGAAGTAGGCCACCAGCACGAAGGACGCCCGCATCTGCGTGGCGACGGCGACCCCCGCCAGCACCACCGCAAAGAAGACGGTCGCCGACTTCTTCGAGATGCGAACGTCCTTGAAAGTGCGGTAGCGCACTGTCGAGACCATGAGGAAGCAGAGCGCTCCCACCAGCGCGGCCACCGCGGCGCTGTTGCTCTTGAGCGCCACGAGCCCGGGGTGCGCGATGACCAGCGAGATGAGCACCCCCGCGGCCAGCGGGATGGGCAGCCCGGTGAAGAACTTGGAGGAACCCGGCACCTTGCGCTGGGCGATCACGTTGAAGCGCGCCAGGCGCAGCGTGCCGCAGGCCGCGAAGCAGAACGAGAGGAAGACGCCCGCGAAGCCCAGCGGGGCGAGCGCCCACTTGTAGACCAGCAGCGCAGGCGCAACCCCGAAGCTGATGGCGTCGGCCAGCGAGTCCAGCTCCACGCCGAAGTCGCTCTGGGTCTTGGTGAGCCGCGCGACCCGCCCGTCGAAGGCGTCGAAGAAGATGGCGAAGAAGATGGCCAGCGCCGCCGTGTAGAGCTGGGTCGAAGACGCCTCGCCGGCACACAGGGTGATGGCGTAGAAGCCGCAAAAAATGGATGAAACCGTGAAGAGGTTCGGGAGCACGAACATCAGCTTGCGCCAGTTCATCCGAGGGACTCCCAACGCCAGCGAGGTCGGCGGACTCGCGAGGGTAGCAAAGTCCGCGCCCTGCGCGAAGCCGCCCAGGTGGATCGCCCGGCGCCGGCTGGGCTTCGGCCCCCCGGCTGCGCTCGTCCGCTCTGGGAGGATGTCGACCGCTTGAGCGCCCGCCGCCCGCCTCACTATTCTGGCATCCCTGGCGAAGGCGAGCCGCAGTGGCCGGCCCGCGGCGACCGAGGTCAGTAAGGGTGAGAGACCGATGGAGGATCTCGCAGCGTGGCTCCAGCGCGCGCAACAGGGGGACCAGCGCGCCTTCAGGGAGCTCTACCGATGTTTCCGGCCCGCCCTTCTGCGGCTCGCGTCGGCGTTCGCCGCGCTGGATCGGGATGAGGTCGAGGACGTGGTCCAGGAGAGCTTCGTGCGCGCCTTTCGCGCCCTTCCCGCACTGCGAGATGCCCACGCCTTCGAGCGGTGGCTCTTCTCCATTGCGCGGAACCGGGCGCTCTCCCTCCTGGAACGTAAGCAGAACGCCAACCGGGTTTACGAGGAGCTCGCCCACGAGCCCGTGCCGCGCGAGCAATCGCTGATGCCTCCGGCCCTCCAGGCCGAGCGAGACGAGGCGGTGGTTCGCGACTTCATCGCGGCCATGCCCGTCGGCCCCGAGCGCGAAACCATCGAGCTCTTTTACGTGGAGGGCCAGCTCTCCGCTCGGGAGATCGCGGAGAAGCTGGGCGTGGGCAAGAGCACAGTGACGATGCGCCTGGAGCGGTTTCGAGCCAAGGTCAAGCGCGAGCTGCTCAAGCGGGTGCTGGCCACCCGCGTGGAGTAATCGGTCATGAAGCACTTGGACGAGCTGTCCGTCGCCGCCATCCTCGAGGGGTCTTCCACGGTCTCACCGGAGCTGCGCGCCCACCTCCAAGAGCCGTGCGAGGAGTGCGAACGCCTGCTCGAGCGGCTTCCCGCGCTGGATGCCGAGGTCGACGCGGCGCTCTTGCACCTCGCCCCGCGCCGCGAGCCGTCCCTCGACGAAGTGGGGTTCCAGCGCGTCTGGCGCGCGGCGAAGTCGCCTCGCGACAGCAAGGGCTGGGTCCTGGCCTTCGCGGCCGCGGCCGCGGTCCTCGCCGTCGGGGCCTTTGCGGCGCTGCGACCCTCGGCGGCCCCCGACCGCGGCATCAAAGGAAGCGCCCGCATCGCGGTCGAGCTCTCCGCGGCGGTGCAGGACGCCTCGGGCGTGGTGCGCCGCGTAGAGCCCGGCGAACGGCTGCCCGCCTCGGGCGTCCTCCTCCTTCGCTATCACGCGACCGAGGAGGGCCGGGCCATGCTCCTCGAGCACTTCAGCGCGGGGTCGCTGGAGCCCCTGGGCACGTTCGCGCTGGTCCCCGGCACGCACGACCTGCGCAGCGGACAGGACCTCGCGGGAGTCCCGCTCTCACCCGAGACCCGCGACTTGACCCTCTACCTCGTGGCGGCCCCCTTCGCCGAGGCGCTTACCCTCGATGGGGCGCGCGCGGCTGTCGAATCTCCGGCGGCCTCGCGCACACTTTCGGTCACCGAGGTACACTTCGAACTCGAAACAACTCCCTGATGTGAGGGTTCCACTGAAGCGCGCAGCACCCCTTCTTCTTCTCGTCGCCGCCGCCTGCCAGAGCGCGGGCGGCGCCAAAGGGCCGCTCGTCGCGGTCAAGGTCGAGGAGCGCGCGCTCGAGGGCGTCTACGCCCCGCGCCGGTTCGCGCTGCTCATCGGCATCTCGCGGTTCGACGACGACGCCTGGCGCCCGCTGCGCTACCCCGACCGCGACGTCGCGGATTTCGCGGCAGCTCTTCGCGACGCCCAGCGCGGGCACTACCAGAGCGTGGTCGAGCTCACCCGCCCCGACCAGACGCGGCGGGCGTCGGTGCTCGAGGCGCTTCGCGCCCTGAAGCAGGTCGCCACCCGGCCGGACGACATCGTGGTCGTCTACGTCTCGGCGCACGGAACGCTCGCCCGGGACGCACAGGGCGTGCTCCGGCGCTACCTGGTCACCTCCGACGCGGCCCTGCGAGACGTCGCCCAGACCGCGCTCTCCATGGACGCCCTCAAGCTGGCTTTCGAGGAGGTCCCGGCGCGGCGGCGCGCGCTCTTCCTGGCCACCTGCCACAGCGGAACCGGCAAGTCGCTCCTCCCGGCCGACGTGGCGCAGGAGCTCGCCGGTATCAAGTCCGGCTTCTACGCGCGGCCGCTGGAGGAAGCGAGCCGGGCGTCCATGGTCTTCTCGGCCTCGGACTGGGGCGAGACGGCCCGCGAGGACGACGGCTTGGGCCACGACGTCTACACCCATTTCCTGCTGGTCGGACTGAGCGGCGAGGCGGACCGCAACGGCGACGGCGCCGTCAGCGCGGTGGAGGCGCACGACTTCGCGCGCCGCCGGACCTATGCGTTCACCCGCGGGCGGCAGAGGCCTTCCGCGGAGATCGTCGAAGTCGGCGCCGACCCGGTCATCCTCTCCGGCCAGGTTCGCCGCGCAGGCAAGCCCGAGCTCTACAGCTACGAGCCGCGGCTCGACGGCTTCACGCTCAAGGTGGACGGCGACGAGCGGGCGGAGCTGCCGGGCGCCGCGGCGGTCGCGCCCGGCCGGCGCACGGTGGAGCTGACCAAAGGCGGCGAGACTTTGCTGCGGCGCGACATCGACCTTTCGGTCGGCGAGCGGGTGGACCTGACGGCCCTCGTGGAGGCGGCCGAGCCTCACCGCAGCGTGGCCCTGCTCGGAGGCATCTTCGGCTTCCTCGACGCGAAGAGCCGCGCGCAGCTCTTGCCCAACGAGGCGACCGCGGCCCTGGCCCTGCGCTTGGACGGCTTCTTTTCCCGGCGGCTCTCACTCGCGGTGGACCTCTCCGGCAGCGCCGGGCGAGACAGCGTCGCGCCGGTGCCCGGCCAGCCCGTGCCTCTGAGCTTCGCGAACGTCTCGGTGGGCGTGAGCACGCCGTTCGCGCTGGTTCAGGGGCCGGTCACCGTGACCCTGGGGCCGCGCGTGGCCGCGCTCTACCTGGGCCGGTCCTTCGATCTGGTGACGTATCGGAAGGACCAGAGCTACTTTACGGTGACGCCGGGCCTCGCCCTGGGCGCAAGCTACGCGATCACGCGCGAGCTGGAAGTCGCCGTCCAAGGACACCTGATGGGCACGTACGTCATGGTCGACGGCTCCGGGCAGTGGCTCGGGTTTGCTGGCGCTTGGGCAGGGTTGGGCTACCGGTTCTAGCGCGGGTCTCGGATGCAATCTCCTCTGACAGCTCGACCCAAGACCCGATGGCTCGCGCTCCTGGCGGTCGCCAGCTGCGGCGGCCTCGACAACGATCCGTTGACCACAGGCGTCGTACGCGGCCAGCTCTCGGAGGTCGATTCGAGCGCCTTGGTCGCGCCGGTCGCGGCGCCCGCCGCGGAGCTCTTGACCCGGCGCGCCACCCTCAGCGCGGACGGGAGCTTCGAGCTCTCGGCGCTCCCTGCGGGGAGCTACACCCTCTTCATCGTGGCCACGGCCGACAAGGTGCTGGAGGTCCAGGTTGCGGTGCGCGCCGGGAGCATCTCCGAGCTGGGCCTCCTCACGCCCGTGCCCGGCGCCTTCATCGATGCGCGCCTGTCGCAGCCCTCGCTCGCCGCGTCGGCCCTGGTCACGGTGCAGGGCACGCCCTACGTCGACCAGAAGTTCGCGCTCGCCAGCGCGCTGCTGACCATCGGCCCGCTTCCCCAGGGAAGCTTCGAATTCGTGGCGCAGGCGAGCGGGACCGAGCAGCGCTGGAATTCCCAGCTGGCGGAGGGCGAGCGCCAGACCGTGACCGTCTCCTTCGCGCCGACGACCGGGTGCGTCGCGGCGGGAAGAACGTGCCCCTCGGGCCTCGTTTGCGCCAATGACGGTTCCTGCGTCGCGTGCCTCCTGAGCACGGACTGCGCCGCCGGCCTGACCTGCGAGGACCAGACCTGCGTCGGCACTTTCACGGCGTGCGCGAGCTGCAGCAGCGACGACCAGTGCGGCACGGGCAACTGGTGCACGGCCCTCGACGATCATCGCGCCATCTGCGTTGCGCCCTGCGGCTCGAGCGGAGGCTGCAACTCGGGCTTCACGTGTCGTGAAGGCTCGTGCCTCCCCGCCAGCGACGACGCGTGCGGGCACCACGACGACTGAGGCCGCCGCTTTCGACCGGGATCGGACGGTCGCTCAATCGACGGAGCGCCTCACCCTTCCCGGCCGCGCTGCGACTCCCTCACCGACCGCGCGACGATCTCCCGGGACTTCTGCGCCTGCTCGGGCAAGCAATAGATCCGCGAGAGCCGCACGGCGCCGGCGTAGCGCTGGTACAGCGGCGTGTAGCTCTCGATGGGGGTCACGGTGTCGGCGTGGGGGTCGTGGACGTAGAGCGGCGACCCCGCCTGCCCCGACCCGAAATAGCGCGACAGGACCGACAGCGATTCGCAGGTGAAGTGCTCCACCCCCGCCTCCTCGAGCGCGCGGGAGAGCCCCGGAATATCGTAGTCGCGGTCCATCTCGGTGGCCTGGGCGACGAGCTTGTAGCCCCGACGCGCCGCGATGCGCTGCGCCCAGCGGTTCTTCGAGTGGCGGAGCGCGAAGGTGAGCGCCACGTCGTCGCACTCCAGGAAGCGCTCGGGGTCCGCGGGGATCTCGAAGCCGCCCGGGTCCTCCGCCAGACACCGCCGCAGCATCTCGTCGAAGTTCACCGCCGTGTGGTGGTAGTAGACCGACAGAAACATGTGAAAGCGGCTGAGCAGGAAATCTTCGAAGCCGAAGATGGCCGCGCGGCCCAGCCCCAGGTAAACCTTCCCGCCGCGCTCGATGGGCAAGAGGTTCTGCACCAGCCAGTCGAGGTCGTATCGGCCGTAATTGACGCCGGTGTAGAACGAATCGCGCAACAGGTAATCCATGCGATCGGCGTCGAGCTCGCCCGAGACGAGCTGGCGCAGAAGCGGGCTGAAGTCGCGCCTCGAGGCGACGAAGGGCGAGCCCCCGGGCGGCTCGGCTCCGAGCACCAGGCCGGCGATGGCCTCCGGCGCGAGGCCCAGCGGCGCGAGGGCCGGCCTGAGCAGCTCCGCCAGGCTCGAGTCGAGGAGCAGCTTGGCGGTGAAATCCTCGTGCGAAGCCTGCGCGCCCGGAGCGCCCGGCAGCCAGGCAGGCAGCCCCAGAGCCGCCCTCGGCGGGGCGATGCGCTCCGAGGCGTGAGAGCGGGGCATGTGCCCCAGGTCGTGGCACAGCCCCGCGACGCGCACCGCGGCCCGCAGCCGAGCGCGCTCGGCCTCCGGCAGCTGCACCTGCGCGAACACCGCGTCGAACAGGCGGCCGGCCACGTGCATCACGCCGATGGAGTGCCCCAGGCGGCTATGGGTCGCGCCCGGGAACGCCAGCTCGCCGAAGCCGAGCTGCTTGACATTGCGCAGCCGCTGAAAGAATCCCGAGTCGAGGATTTGCCGCTCGGCGTCGCCGAAAGGAATGGCGCCGTGGATGGGGTCGCGGATACGCATCGCTCGGGGGCTCGCCTGAGAACCTATTGTTTCTGTCCAACGCTGAGGGCCTGCTTCTGGAGCGCGACGAGCTCGGCCTCGTGCTTGAGAATGGCCTCGACCGCCTTGTCCCCGTATTTCTTGCGCGCCTCCGTGGCCTCGCGCGCGTTCTTCAAACCTTCGGTCGCCTGCTTGAGCTCCTTCTCGGCCTCCGCCCGCTGCTCCGGAGGGACCTGCGCCAGGGCCGCCTTCATCTGGGTTTCCATGGCGGCGAACTGCGCCTCCCTGCCGTCTTCCTTCAGGACCATGCGCGGCATGATGACGTCGCTGACGGCGTCGGAGACCCCCTTCATCTCCTCGGCGCTCAACCCGGCCTTGGCGCGGGCGCTCTGCTCGAGCTCCTCGAAGGCCTTCTGATACTTCTCGCTGGCCTTGACCGCGTCGACGCCCTGGCGCAGGCCCTTCTCCTTGTCGAGCTTCGCCAATTCATCGCCGTATTGCTTGAAGGTCGCGTTTCGGGCGGGGACGCTCTCCTTCATGTAAACCAGGTACTTCTCGACGAGCCCCTCGGTGATCTCCAGCGGGCGCTCCTCCGCCGCGGGGGTCGGCTCCGAAACGGCGGGCGTGGGCTCTGCGGCGGCGACCTTCGGCGCGGGAGCCGGCGCAGCCGGCGTGCTGTGGCTCGACGAGCCTTTGGAGCAGTGGGCCAAAACGAACAGCGCGGCGAGCAGCGCGACCTGGCGTCTCATTCGGTCATTCTCCTTGAAGGGGGAGGCCTGGGCCCAGCCTCAGGGTGTGGCGCCGCAGGCTATCGCAAGCCCGTCGCGCAGGGATAGCGGGGCGGCTCTCTTGGAATGGGCAGCTCTCGCCGTCCGGCGTTTCACCTGACGGCGCCCCGCCGTCAACTCCCGGGGTCCGGGAGGGGCTCGCCGATCTCCTCGCCGAGCTGCCTCAGGAATGCCCGCATGAACTCCGTGCGCCTGCGGGCCTCGGCGCGCCCCGCTTCGGTGTTCAGGGTGGCTTCGAGGCGCAAGAGCTTTGTGAAGAAATGGTCGACCGAGTAGCGCACGTCGTCCAATCCGCGCCGCCGGGCCCACGGGTCCGCCTCGTCGAAATACTTGGCGCCCATGGCCGCTCCGCAGCTCGCCGTCCGCATCACGCCGATCGCGCCCAGCGCCTCGAGGCGATCCGCATCCTGCAGCGTTTTGCCGAGTGGGCTCTTGGGGACGGCGCCGCGGCTGAAGCTGTGGTCCTCGATGGCCTCGCAGATCCTCTCCACGGCCCGCGCGTCGAAGCCCGCCCCAGGCAGCTTGCGCGCCGCCAGCCGAGCGCTGAGCGCGCTGGCCTTCGCCCGCTCGGGCGAGCTCTTGGACACGTTGACGGCGTCGTGCAGGAGCGCGGCGGCGACGGCCTCGCGCGGGTCGCATTCCCCTCCCAGGCGCAACGTCCAGAGCGCGACCCGCAGGGCGTGGGCCAGGTCGTGGCCGGGGTCGGGGGTCTCTTGGGCCTGGGCGACGGCCAGCACCTGGTTCAGGCCGGGGTCGGACTCGATGCGCGCTCGGAGGTCGTGGAGGTCCATGCCGCGAGTCGTATCGCAGATCGCGAGCTCTTGGGTTCCAGTAAGCTGTCCCGCGGCTCAGCCCGAGCTGGCTCGAAGGAAAAGCGGGGCCCGCATGAAGAATCGGATGTTCGGCGATGACGAGCCGGGCGAGGTGGGCCATCCCTCGCCGCGCACCACCATCGTCGGCGGGCGTCCGCCCGAGGCCGGCGCCATGACCCCGCCGGTCCCCACGGGCCTTCAACGCCTCCTGCGCCTGGCGAGCGCCGACTCGGCCTTCGGGCACGAGCTGGTGCGAAGGCGCGCCGGCCTCGCCGAGGCCGCGGGCATCGAGCTCGCGGCGAGCGAGCGCGCCATCTTGCGCGCGGCGGGCGCCGAGCAGCTTCGAGCGATGATCGCCTCGCTGCCCCCGCCGCCGATTCGACCGCCGGTCGTTCCTAAAGCAGGCGGCCGTCGCGGCGCTCGCCGCTGCTCAGCTCGCCGCCTGCCCCAAGGACGCCTCGGAGAACGACCCAGGCCAAGATGCCTCGATTGCCGGCCCGCGCATCGAGCGGCCGCCCGAGAAGAGGACGCTCGGCAGCTTCGGGATGCGCAGCGAGGATCAGCAATGAAGAAAGCGAGCGGGCGCGCCGCGGACATCACCATCGTCAACCTGAACATGCTGTTCGTGCGCTACTTCGACGCGATCGAGCGCGAGCGCCACCTGCCCCTGGGCCCGCTCTACGTCACCGCCGCGCTCGAGCGGGCCGGCTACTCGGTCGACTTCCGCGACTACCAGCTGCACGAGGCGGCCGATCTCTTCTCGAGCGCAGAGCTCTCGCGCTTCCTCGCCGATCCGGCGCCCGTCGTCGGCTTCAGCTGCATGGCGAACCTGCTGCCGTTCACGCTGCTCGCCATGAAGGACTTCAAAAAGGCGCACCCGGAGTGCACCCTTATCCTCGCCGGCGTGGGGCCCAAGTCGGTCGAGGCGCCCATCCTGGAGCGCTTCCCATGGGTGGACCTCATCGTGCGCGGCGAGGCCGAGGAGATAGCCCCCAAGCTCCTGGCGGCGCTCAAGGCCCGCGCCCCGCTCGACGGCGTGCCGGGCGTGAGCTTCCGCAAGGAAGGCGTCGTCATCCAGACGCCTCGGCCCGCTCGATTGACGAACCTCGACGACATCCCCGGCCCCGCCTACCACCACCTCGACCTGTCGAAGTACACCGGCTTCGGCGTCGTCACCTCCCGCGGCTGCCCGTACCCCTGCACCTTCTGCTCGGTCGCGCCCATCTGGGATTTGCGCGCCTATCACCGCAGCCCCGAGTCGGTCGTCGCCGAGATGCGCACCCTGCACGAGCAGGCGGGGGCGAACATCATCCTCTTCCAGGACGAGTTCTTCGTCTCCGGACCGGCGCGCGTGCACGCGTTCTGCGACGCGCTCGCGCGCTCGGGCCTGAACCTGCAATGGAAGGCCTTCGGCCGAATCAACCTCACCGACGACGCCATGATGCGCGCCATGGACCGCACCGGCTGCGTGGAGATCCGCTTCGGCATCGAGTCCGGCTCCGACGCCGTCCTGCAGGCGACGCGCAAAGGCTTCACCGCGGCCGAGACCATCCCGGTGGTGCGCAACGCCTGCGACGTCTTTCGCCGCGTCGACCTCTTCTACGTCTGGGGCTTCCCGTTCGAGTCGATGGACGACTTCTACCAGTCGGTCTTTCAGATGATTCTCGTTCCGCATGATGGGAGCGCGCATCCTGCCGTCGCTCTTGTCCCTGCTGCCACAGACCGAGATCGCCAAGGAATGGGCGCGGCCGGACAAGCTCGAGTTCGCGCCCGACCTCTTCCCCGAGTACATGATCACCGGCCACGAGGTGAGCCGGCTCGCGCACGTCGAGGTGAGGCCGGAGCACCAGCACGTCTTCGACTTCGTGCGAGCGCACCCGGACATCTTCCCCGGCTTCTTCCACGTGGGCCTTTCGGCGAACGTGCGGCCCAAGCTTCGCGTTTTGCAGGAATTCGGCTTTTACCCGGCCTCCGCCGAGGAGCTGGGCGACGTGGAGTCCTGCGGCGCGCACTCGCCGCACGTCGCCGATGGCCGGCGGGAGCTGGCCACGCGGGCGAGCTGATGGGGTCCGCCCGTCGATATCGAGCTGACCGAGCACCAACCTTTTCTCCGAGTGACTCCGATGCGATCCAAAGTGCGCCAGCGGGTGCTGCCGTGAAGCGGTGGCGGCTTCTCGAGACCCGGCTGCTGGTCGACCGCCCATGGCTCCGCGTTCACGTCGAGCGGCTCGAGCTCCCGACCGGCGCGGTCATCGACGAGTTTCACCGGCTGGAGACGCTGCCCTGGGCCGCGGTGGTGGCCGTCGACACTGAAGGGCGGCTGGTGATGGTCGACCAGTACCGCCGCGGCCTCGACGGCGTCAGCCTCGAGTTGCCCGCGGGCGTGCTCGACGCCGGCGAGTCTGGGCTCGAGGCCGCCCGCCGCGAGCTCTTGGAGGAGACCGGCTACGAGGCGACCGAGTGGATAGCCCTATCGTCACTCTCGCCCGAGCCCGCTCGCAGCACTTCCCGAGCACACCTCTTCGTCGCCCGGGGCGCCCGCCTCGTGGAGGCGCAGCGACTCGATCCGACGGAAGACCTGACGGTGCGGCTCGTGCCCGTCGCCGAGGCGCTCGCGGCCGCCGTGCAGGGCGGCATCGCGCACGCCGTCCATGTCGCCGCGCTGCTCCTCGCCGAGCGCCTGGGCCTGCTCTCACCTCGAGGTTCCGGCGCCGGCAGTAAGTGAAGGCCGGCCGCCCTCGGGGGTCGATGGTAGAGCGACCGGGAAAGGCGGCAACCCTACCGCGCCAGGCTCTGAAGAAATGCGTCGAGCGCTGAATTGAGCCGCTCGGGGTCGTCGAGCTGGAGCCAGTGGGAGACCTCCGGTACCTCGACCCGTTTCAGGCCGAGCACCTGGGCGGCCAGCATGGCCCGGAGCGGCGCCGGAGTGTCGGCCGCTTCGATGGCGATGGCCGGGCCTCGGTAGGAAACGATGCTCGCCCGGGCTTCGAACTGCGCCATGCTTCGCCGGAGCGCCGAATAGGCGGGAGGATCGATCCGCTGGAGCGAGGCGAGGACCCTTTCGCGGGTCGCCGGCTTCGCTTTGGGACCCAGCGATTGGGAGAACGCGGCTCTGCGCGCTGCGGCATCGAACGACGGGCTCTCCTCCTGCGCGAGATCCGCCTCCAGGGCCGCCCGCGGAAAGGCAGTGAGATCCCCCACGGCGTCCACGTAGGCGAGCCCGGCGACGCGCTCGGGGTGCAGGCCTGCGTACCGGGTGAGGACGGTGCCGGAGAGGCTGTGCCCCACCAGGACGGCGCGCTCCAGCCCGCGAGCGCGGATCACCGCGTCGAGATCCTGCGCCAAGGCGTCGATGGTGTATTGGCCATCGCGGGCCTTCTCCGATTCGCCGTGCCCACGTTGGTCATATGCGATGACGCGGTGGCGCCAGCGCAGGTGGTCGAGCTGCGCCCGCCAGGCCTCGAGGTCGCAGCCGAGGCCGTGGACGAGCACGATCGCCGGCTCGCCCTCTCCCCCATCGCTCACCCGAAGCCGGCCGGCCCCGCCTTCGACGAACCCGAAGCGCTCGGCCGCGGCCGTGCTCGCTGGGGTGGATCGATGAGCGCAGGCCGAGGCGGCAGCGAGCGCGAGGGCGGTCAGCAGGGCGCGGAACATGCCCTTTGTCTATCTCGCCTCCGGGCCCGGCCGCTGGCATCCGGCGAACCCACTCGGCACAATGATTTCGCCTGGACAGAGGGCCGACCGGACTCCGCCCTCTGCCGCAGCCGATTCCTACTCCCAGGGCAATCAGGACCCTCGCGGAGGCCATTCAAGCCCGATGACGACCTAGGATGCAGACCCTCACCCCAACTGCCCAGGCGCTCGCGACGGCTCACCCGCCGCACGACTGGCATTGGTACGCGCCGCGCGCGGCCATCGCCCTGTTCCTGGCGGCGTTGCTCGGCCTGTTGTTCACCCTTCACCGGCAGGAGCTGGAGGAGAACCGCAACAACCTCATCCGCGACTGCCTCTGGGTGGAGCAGAACATCCAGTTCAGCCTCGACCGCGACTTGGAGCAGCTCCGGGCGCTGGCGCAGGATTCTCGCGGCCTCGACCAGGGCGGGCTCGAGCTCCGGGCTCGTCACCTCTTGCCGAGCAGCGCCGGCCTCCTGGAGATCGTCTTGCTCGACCCGCGCGGCGCGGTCCTCGCGAGCGCGCCCGCGCCGAGCCGGGCCAGCGGCGAGACCTCCTGGGTCCGCCCGGAGAGCCAGCTCGCGTACGACCTCGCGCGCAGCGCCGGTAACCCCCAGTACGCGCCGCCGTTCCGCGACGGGCAGGACACCCGGTTCGAGGTCTTCGTCCCGTCCTTCCACGAGGGCGTCCATGCCGGCACGGCGGTGGGGATTGTACGGCCTCAAGCCCATCCTCACCGGACTCGTCCCGTGGTGGCTCGCCGAGCGCCATCGGGTCACCATCCGGGACGGCAGCGGCAACCTCCTCGCCGCCAAGTCCAATGTCGCCGCCGACGCCGGCCCGGAGCTGACTCACCAGGCAGTCCTCGACCCGCCGGGCCACGGGCTCGTGCTGCAGGTCGAGTCCTACGGCGAGAAGACTGGCCTGGTGCGAAACATCCTCGCGGCGACCATCCTCGGGTTGGCGGGGCTCGCGCTCTACAGCCTCTGGTCGCTGCGGCGGCACATCCACCGGCGCGTCGCCATCGAGCAGGCGCTCCAGGCCGAGCACGCCTTCCGCAAGGCCATGGAAGACTCACTCCACACCGGCATGCGCGCCATGGACATGGCGGGGCGAATGGTCTACGTGAACCCCGCCTTCTGCAAGATGCTGGGCTACTCCGAGCAGGAGCTCATCGGACAGGCCTCGCCGCTGAAGTACTGGCCGCCGGAGGAGTCCGAGGCCATCGAAACCGCCCTGCGCGAGGCGCGGGCCGCGGGCACGCCCAGCGTGGGCCTGGAGCTCAAGCTCATGCGCCGGACCGGCGAGCGCTTCGACGTGCTCCTCTACGAGGCGCCCCTCATCGATGCCGCGGGGCGGCAGACCGGCTGGATGGGCTCGCTCCTCGACATCACCGAGCGAAAGCAGGCCCGCGAGCGGGTGCGCCAGCAGGAGGAGAAGCTCGCCGCCACGGCGCGCCTCATCACCATGGGCGAGATGGCGTCGGCCATCGCGCACGAGCTCAACCAGCCTCTCTCGGCCATCGCGAGCTACATCACCGGCAGCATCAACCTCCTGGAGGCGGGGGCGCCCGCGTCGTCGGCCGAGGTGCTGGGCGCGCTCAACAAGACCGCGCAGCAGGCGCAGCGGGCGGGGCGCATCATCCGCCGGGTGCACGAGTTCGTGCGCAAGAGCGACCCCACGCGCAGCGTGTTTCGCATCAACGGGGTGGTGGAGGAGGCCGTCGGGTTCGTGGAGGCCGAGGCGCGCAAGCGGCAAGTGAAGCTCCGCTCGGAGCTCTCGGCGGAGGACCCGGAGATCCTGGCCGACCCCATCCTCGTGCAGCAGGTGCTCTTGAACCTCTTGCGCAACGGCATGGACGCCATGGCGGCCACGCCGGCCGACGGGCGCGAGCTCTTCATCCGGACCTCGCGCGACGGAGGGATGGTCACCGTGGGAGTGGCCGACCGCGGCTGCGGGCTGTCGCCGGAGGTGAAGGCGAAGATCTTCGAGCCGTTCTTCTCGACCAAAGCCGAGGGCATGGGCATGGGCCTCAACATCTGCCGGTCAATCATGGAGCTGCACCGCGGCCGCGTCTGGGCCGAGCAAAACCCCGGCGGAGGGACCGTCTTCTCGTTTTCACTGCCAGGGGAGACCGCATGACCGAGCCCGCCGCGCACATCGTGGACGACGACGAGGCCATCCGGGACGCGCTGACCTGGCTCTTCCGCTCGCGCGGGGTGGCGGCGCGGACGTTCGAGTCCGGCGAGAGCTTCCTCTCCGCGTTCTCGGACGCGATGCAGGGCTGTGTGGTGCTCGACGTCCGCATGGACGGCATGAGCGGCGTGGAGGTTCACGACCAGCTCCTCGCGCGCAGCTGCCGCATGCCGGTCCTCTTCCTCACCGGCCATGGCGACGTGCCGCTCGCCGTCGCGGCGCTCAAGAAGGGCGCGTTCGACTTCGCCGAGAAGCCCTTCAACGACAACCTGCTCGTCAACCGGGTCATCGAGGCGATGGCCGCCGACGAGGTCCGGCGAGTGCAGCGCGAGGCGGAGCAAGGGCTGTCGTCGCGGCTCGCCCAGCTCACCCAGCGCGAGCGGGAGGTCATGGAGCAGGTCGCGGCCGGAAAGCAGAACAAGGAGATCGCCGACGCGCTGCAGGTCGCGGTGCGCACGGTGGAGGTGCACCGCGCTCGGGTGTTCCAGAAGATGGGCGTCAAGTCGGCGGTGGAGCTGGCGCTCTTGCTGGGGCGCAGGGGGTAGAGACGAGCGGCCGCGGAATAGAGGAGACGTCGCTCCTCATTCGAGGAGCCCCGTGACGGGCCGCATCGGGGGACGGTTCCCCTTCCGGAGCTTTCCCAGGGAGATGCTGGTGATCAACCGAACGTTGCTGCGCAGCCTTCGCGTCATCGGTCTCATTGCTGCGGTGGGGGGCGTCATCCTCGTCTGGACCTGGGGCAGCTTTGCGGCAATGTACGTCCCTCAATGTCCCTCGTTCAGTATTTTTTCCAATACTGCTCAATGCCGAGTTCTGACATTTGGTTTTCTGATTGCGTGTCTTCTGCTCGCCACAGGCGTAGTGCTTTTTCTCGTCGCGCTCGTGATGAGTGCGTTCCGAGAACGCCGCGGCAGACGACGTGGCCCATCGCATTGATGGCTGGAGGGCCAATGCCGGGCGCCGTGCCAAGACGATGGTCCTCGGATAGGCCCGCCAGGGTGAGAAGCCGCAAGCACAGAGTGCAGGGATTGGACTGCCCTGGGCATTGAAGGGACGGAACTTGAGTCTTCAAGGGGCGGGGGTCGCCAGCGAAGTGGAAATGCCGCAGGCCTTGGCGAGGAGGTCCGCGTAGTTCGTCAGCGGTCCCCGGAGCGCGTCGAGCTCTTGTCGGAGCTGCCCCGCCTCGGTCCAGGCGAGCTCGTAGGCCAGGGGAGGAGTGGTCGGGCCGCGAAGCGCCTCGTGGGCTTGCAGGAGGGGATGCCACTTGCTGAGGAAGGGCCGGAGGTGCTGGTTCAGGACGGCGACCGCGATCTCGCCGAAGGAGAGCTCGGCCTTGTTGAGCCGCGTCGCCACCTTTGGGCCGTAGGCCTTGAGCACGCGCCGCGTCTCCAGGAAGAGCGCGTAGAGCGAGGAAAGGACCTCGCGCATCAGGCCCTCAGCGGGGCCGAGTGGTTGGATGGCGGCGCGCGTCACCAGCTCGACATACATCTCCCAGGCAGCGTCGCGCTGGGCGGTGTCGGCGATCCACTTGCCCTTGACCCAGGGGAGATTCACTTCCACTTCGGCCAACTTCACGGATGTTCTTGCCATTGGCTTTCTCCCTCTTGAATTCGTGAGGCAGCGCTCGGCTCGAGCTCGAAGAGCCTTCGAATATCGTCCTGCTGTTCGATCATGACCCCGCGTTCTTCGAGCTGCCGAAGGATTGCCTGACCTTGGGCGATGGCGGCATCTGCTCGTTCGGGTGCGACTTGCATGATCCGCAACAGCGAGACGAGTAGGTCGCGCTGGTAGTCGGCGCGCTCCGGCTCCGCTTTGGCGAGCCGCTCGCGAATCGCGAGAGCCTTCTGGTAGAACTCGCGCGCCTGCTCCCCCTGGCCCAGCGCGCTCATCACGGTCCCGAGCTTGTTGTAGGAGACCGAGAGATCGCGCTGGTAGTCGGCGCGCTCCGGCTCCGCTTTGGCGAGCCGCTCGCTAATCGCGAGAGCCTTCTGGTAGAACTCGCGCGCCTGCTCCCCCTGGCCCAGCGCGCTCATCAAGCCCCCGAGCCTCTCGTGCGAGACCGAGAGATCGCGCTGGTAGTCGGCGCGCTCCGGCTCCGCTTTGGCGAGCCGCTCGCTAATCGCGAGAGCCTTCTGGTAGAACTCGCGCGCCTGCTCCCCCTGGCCCAGCGCGCTCATCAAGTCCCCGAGCCTCTCGTGCGAGATCGAGAGATCGCGCTGGTAGTCGGCGCGCTCCGGCTCCGCTTTGACACGGCGCTCCTCAAGGGCAAGGAGCCGCTCGTACCGTTTCAGCGCGCGATCCGTGAAGCCCAATGCAAGGATGCTCGAGGCCTCGATGTCGGCGAGCGCTGCGAAGTTGTTGTTCGTCTCGGGCAGCCGCTGCCCTACCTCCGCTGCGAATGCTGCGGCCGCAGCGGACTGGTCGAACCTGACCAATGCGTTTGCAACGCCAAACGCCACTGTCGACGCATCATCAAATTCCTGCCCGTCCAGGAAGTTCCGCGTCGCCTCCATCGCGTCAACGATATTTCGCATTCGCCAAACCCGGTACCGCCCAGCGCGCGCGCAGCGTGCGCGATGCTCCACCGGCGAGCGCTCTGCAAGGGCTTTCGCGGTCCACCGATGTACCCAGAAGAGCCCGGTGTCGAGGTCTGTCACCAAAGAAAGGTCGACGAGTCGCTCCAAACTCGCCTCGGTCTTGCCGACGACCTCCGGCGTCGTCTCCGAGTCGCTCAAAGCATGCGCGACGCCCGCGGCATCGATGGGCAGCGACGAAACGGCGCACTGGAGTAGGGTCTCCGCGTCGCCGTTCTCCGTCGCGATAGCGAGGAGCTCGTCAAGCAGCACGTCCCGCGCGCCGATCATTGCGGCATCGCGCATGGCACCGCTTAGGTCCCCGACGCCACGCTCCAATGAGATTCCAGCCTCGGTCGCCTGACTGCGAAGCCGCTCAACGACCTCTGGGAACCGAGCCTTCCCCGCGCGCAAGATGCCGTCGAGGTATTCGAGCAGCCGCGGATGGCCGCCAATTCGGCGCTGGACCTCCGCCAGATTCTCTGTGCTGATTCCTTCCAAGCCCTCCAGCCGCAGGACCAGCTTGCGCGTCTCGGCGGGGGAGAGGGGCCCGAGCTGCCGCGTCTCGAAATAGTCGGCTCCGCCAGGCAATGGATAGCGGGATGTGATCAGTAGCTTGGCGCTCTTTGCGCTTCTGGCGAACAGCCACAACCATGTCTTCGTCATTGGATCGAGAAACGCGCCGCCCCCGACCTTGAGGTTGTCCTCGAAGTTGTCCAGGACGAGCAGGACTCGCTCGCGTTGCAACAGGGCTTTGATGAGCTCGACACGCCAGCTGTCGTCGAGCTGCGCGTTTGCCAGTTGCGCCCAGATCCCATTGAGCTTGTTGCGCTCCATCAATCCGAAAGCCAGCGCGCGGGCAATGTCGCCCAAGCTGAAGCGGCCGGAGCTCGCCGCGACAATCCAGCCTTCTTCACTCATCCGCACCATCGTCCGGCCGGCGACGGAGCTCTTGCCGATCCCGCCGATGCCCGTCACCACGACGCCAGCCCTGTGCCCGATCGCTTTGACGCTGCGCGGGTCATCCCGCAAGACGCGCATCACCTGGCGCAGGTCGCGGCGGCGGCCCACGAGCTCACCGATCGTGAGCTGCGGCACCGGTCCGGTCACCTTGTGCACCGGTGGCCTGCTCAGCGAAACCAGGTCGAGGCCTCGGTCGATGAGCGGGGTCTCCGTCCCCGAGCCGAAGAGCGAAGCGGCGGCGTACTCCGGCTCCGTCTGCGAGAGCGGTGCGCCGCGCTCCACCGCCTTCCTGCGCTCCTCCTCGAGCTTCTGCCTCGCTCGGGCGAGAGCGCGGCTCGCCAAAGGCGTCTCAGCGGTCGCGAGGTCCGCGTAGAAGGCCTCGGCCAGCTTCGAGGCGTAGAGGTCGGTGACGCGCGTCTGCATCGAGAGCACGAGTGGGATGCCCGCTCGCACCAGGCCGGTCGCCATCCCGACCGTCTCACTCGACGCCGTGCCGCCGTGACACGAGGAGAGAAAGACAAGCGGCAGACTTCGGCCTGCGCGCTTGAGCCTTTCCGCGAGCTCCTCCGCTGTGACGTCGACCTCACCGCCGTCCTCGTTCTCGAGAGCAATGGCGCCCGGCTTGCCGTGCCCAGAAAGATGGAGCACGTGGTACTCGTCCGCTATCAGCGCCCGTTCGATCTCGTCGGGGTGGCCTACTTCGAGAAATCGGACCTGGGCGTTTCCGAGGCGGGATGCGGCCTCGACCGCATCGAGAATGCCCTGGAGCTCGCGCTCCAAGTCCAGCACTGCTTGATCGCTCTTGCCCTCGTCGGGCGCGCCGACGGCCACGAGGATCTTCAGCGGGCCGGCCGCCGCGCGCCGCGGCACCCGCTGGGCGCCCGCCACCATGCGGCGAACTGCGACGCCGCGCCGAAGGGCAGGTACCTGACCGCTGGTGAGGCGCGCCGCCTCGAACGGAAGGGCGAGCAGCCCTGGGTCGGACGACCGGAAGCACACGTCGACGGTCTCGCCGGCCCCGAGCCCGTCGATGGTCTTGGCGAGCGCCTCGCCGATTTGCTGGGGAAGAGGGCGCGGCCGAGCTCGGCGCCGAGCGCCCGGAGCGCCTCGTCGAGCGATGCGCGCGCGGCCTCCGCGGGGCCGCGCGAGGCGAGCCCGCTATGGCCGGAGAGGAATTCGGCATAGCTCTGTTGAAGAGCGCGTGTCAGCGGAACGTTGGCCTCGGTGGCGACGGTCGCATCGTCGAGTCTGGCCGCAAGGTCGACGGCTCTGCTGGGTTGGCGGGTGAGGTCGAGGATGAAGGGCACGACGCGGGCCGGCTCCGGCGCTCGGCCCAGCGGCGGGCGCCGCTCGACGCCGCTGATCGCATCCACGATCTGCTCGAAATCCTCGATCCCTCTTCGCGCCCGGGGCCGCAGTAGAGCCGGAAGATCCGCGTCGGCGTCGATCATCACCGGGATTACGCGCCGACCCTTTTCGATCTGGTCGTGGACCAGCGCAGTGTGCTCCGCAGTGAACCACTTGCCCGGCCACGGCTTCTTGGAGAAGAAGACGAGCCCGACCTCACACGAATCGAGCGCCTGGTTGATCTTCTCGACGACGTTATCCCCGGGCTGGATCTCCCAGTCGTCGTACCAGGCGTCGACTCCTCGCTCTCGCAACTTGGCCGCGAACGCCTTCACGTCGGGCTTATCGACCGAACGGTGGCTGCAGAAGACCTTCTTCGGCGCGGCCATGAGTCCCTCCCAGGCGGCGCAACCTAGGACTCCGCGGCCGCTCCCCTGCCGGCATCGCATGCGACTGCTTGCCAACCCTCATCCGGAGGAGTGTTCGGCCGCATCGAGCAAACGTTACGGCCGAACCTGGACTTGAGCTTCAGGTCGAATCACCGCAACCCGGACAGCGCATATCTCGAGCGTGTCTTGTGCGAATGCTGGATATTTCCTCGCAAGCAGCGCCCGCAGGCGGACGATGTCCTCCCTCTGCCTCGAGCGCTTTCTCGCTGGTGCCGTGGAGCATCGAACCGAGCACCTCGCCGGCGCCGCCCTATCCCAGCAGCTCCTTCAGTACCTTCGCCGCCGCCTCCACCTGCTCCGTCGCGCACGAAAACGCGAACCGCACGTGGCCCTCACCCGCCGGCCCGAAAACCTCGCCCGGAGCGCTGCCCACGCCGGCCTTGTCGATGAGCCAGTCGGTCATCGCCCAGCCGCCTGTCCGCCCATCGGGCGCGCGCCAGGAGTCGTCGATGCGCGCCCAGAGGTAGAACGCGCCCTGCGGCTTGAACGGGTGCAGCGCCTTGATGGACTCGACGCCCTCGAAGAGGACATCGCGCCGCTTCTGGTACTCGGCGGCCATTGCGCGGGTCGCGTCCTGGGGCCCGGTGAGGGCCGCGAGCGCCCCGTGCTGCGTCGCCGAGTTGACCCCGTTGATGGTGTTGCGCAGGAGCTTCGTGACCCGCTCGCAAATGAGCCGGTCGTTGACCGCGAGATAGCCGACGCGGAGCCCGCTCATGGCGTAGCTCTTGGACATGGAGAAGACGGACACGACCTTGTCGTAGCCCAAGGAGCCCGCGCTGACATGCTCGCGGCCGTCGTACAGCACGTGCTCGTAGGCCTCGTCGCTCAGCACCCAGAGCCCGTGGCGCTCGGCCACTTTGACGATGTCGAGGATGCCCTTGCGGTCGAGGACGAGCCCGGTGGGGTTGTGCGGCGAGTTGATGACGATGGCGCAGGTGCGCGGAGTGATCGCCGCCTCGATGGCGTCGGCGGCGTACCGATAGCCGTGCGCCTCGTCCAGGCGGACGCGCGCCACCTTGCCCCCGGCGATGAGGACGTTGTCGCAGGTCTCGGTCCAGGTCGGGTCGGGGATGATCACCTCGGCGCCCGGGTCGACGAGCGCCCGGAAGGCGACGTAGAGCGCGTTCATCGCGCCGTTGGTGATGAAGACGTTCTCGGGCGACTTCACCGGGATCTGGTTCGCCTCGACCATCTTGCGAAACGCCGCCTCGCGCAGCGCCGGGATGCCCGCACCGGGCGTGTAGTGCGTCTGCCCGCCGTCGAGCGCGCGCTTGATGGCCTCGAGAATGTGCGCCGGCACCGAGAAGCTCGGGTCGCCGGACTCGAGCCGGTAGACCTTGCGTCCCTTGGCCTGCTCCGCCAGCAGGCGGTCGCGGACGCTGACGATGCCGCCCAGCGCGATGGTGTCGATGAGGTTCCTGCTGGCCATGTCCTTCCTCCTGGAACAGCGGCGGTCTTGGGGCCGCGCATGATAGCCGCGCGGTCGTGGGGCGCGAGCCGATTTTGCGCCTCGGCCGAAGGCCCCGACGCAGGGTTGCCTTTCGCACAGGGGTGCCTCTAGTGTCGGCGTTCATGAACCCGAACCGTTCGATCGCCCAGGTGCTTCTGGCTGCGGCTCTCTTTGCCTTCGTTCCCGCCGCGCGCGCAGCCGAGCCCGCGCCCACGGCGGCCGACGCCAGGGCCTTCGCCAAGGCCGCGGACCAGGAGCTGCGCAAGCTCTTCGTCCGGCAGGCCCACGCCGAGTGGATCAAGGCCACCTACATCACCGACGACACCGAGAAGAACGCCGCCTACGCCAACGAAGACCTGATGGCCTACCTGTCCAAGGCCATCCCCGAGTCGATGCGCTTCGAAGCGGTGGCCGGCCTCGACGCCGAGACTCAGCGCATGCTCCACCTCCTGCGGCTTTCGAGCCCGCTGCCGGCCCCCAACGACGCGGCCAAGCGCCAGGAGCTGGCCCAGATCGCGGCGCGCCTCGAAGGGCTCTACGGCAAGGGCAAGTGGTGCGGCAAGGACGGCAAGGGCAAGTGCCGCGACCTGCAGCAGCTGGAAGAGGTCCTGCGCAACAGCCGCAACTGGGCCGAGCTCACCGACGCCTGGACCGGCTGGCACGCCATCGCGCCGCCCATGAAGCCGCTGTTCGAGCGGCTGGCCGCGCTGTCGAACGAGGGCGCCCGGGAGATCGGCTTCAAGGATTTGGGCGAGCTCTGGCGCTCGGGCTACGACATGACCCCGGCCCAGTTCGAGGCCGAAACCGACCGGCTCTGGCAGCAGGTGAAGCCGCTCTACGACGACCTCCACTGCTACGTGCGCGCCCGCCTGGCCGCTCACTACGGCAAGGACAAGGTCGACCCCCAAGGCCCCATCCCCGCGCACCTGCTCGGCAACATGTGGGCGCAGGAGTGGACCGACATCTATCCGCTCGTCGAGCCGTACCCGCACGCGAGCTCGCTCGACGTCGGCGGCGCGTTGAAGGCCCAGAAATTCGAGCCGACCAAGATGGTGAAGGTGGGCGAGGCGTTCTTCACCTCGCTCGGCCTCGACGCGCTGCCCGCCACCTTCTGGGAGCGCTCGCAGTTCGTGAAGCCGCGCGATCGCGACGTCGTCTGCCACGCCTCCGCATGGGACCTGACCTACGACGAACGACCTGCGAATCAAGATGTGCATTCGGCCGACCGAGGAGGACCTCGTCACCATCCACCACGAGCTCGGCCACGACTATTACTTCCACGCGTATTACTCGCTCCCCGTGCTCTTCCAGCAAGGGGCCAACGACGGCTTCCACGAGGCCATCGGCGATGCCATCGCGCTGTCGATCACGCCGGGATATTTGCAGCAGATCGGCCTGCTCAAGGCGGTCCCGCATGGTGAGCAGGCGCTCATCAACGTGCAGCTCAAGGCGGCGCTCGAGCGGGTCGCCTTCTTGCCCTTCGGCAAGCTCATCGACCAGTGGCGGTGGGACGTCTTCAGCGGCAAGGTCGCCCCGGCGAATTACAACGAGGCCTGGTGGGCGCTTCGACTCAAGTACCAGGGCGTCGCGCCGCCGGTCGCGCGGTCCGAGGCCGATTTCGACCCCGGCGCCAAGTACCACATCCCCGCGAACGTCCCGTACGTGCGCTACTTCCTCGCGCGGATCCTCCAGTTCCAGTTCCACCGAGCGCTCTGCGAGGCGGCGGGGTTCAAGGGCCCGCTGCACGAGTGCTCCGTTTACGGGAACAAGGAGGCGGGCAAGAAGCTGCAGGCCATGCTCGCCATGGGCGCCTCGAAGCCCTGGCCGGATGCGCTGGAGGCCATGACCGGCCGTCGGGAGATGGACGCCACGGCGATCCTCGAATACTTCGCGCCGCTCCAGAAGTGGCTCAAGGAGCAGAACCGCGGGCAGAAGTGCGGCTGGTGAGCGGCGGTTCAGGCGTCGGCTTTCTCTGACGGCGCCGCTTACTTTTCGGGCGCGCCAAAGCCCTGGGCGCACGCAAGCGGTGCGCGCGAGCTTTCCCGAGCGGGCCCGCGCCGGTCATCCCTCGGGGCCGAATTGGCGCTCGTCAGGCAGAGCCCCGCTCTGAGGAAGCGACACCAAACGGCCGGGCGCTCCGCTCAAACGAGCTGGAGCGCCCGACGCATTGAAGAGGTTTGAATCCCAGCGAGGCGATCAGCCGCCGCGCCGCGTCCCACCGCCCGAGCCTCCCGGCGGCCTGCCGCTGCCTCCGCCACCGCCGCTGGGCCGCCGAGTGCCGCCCGGCCTCCCGCCGCCGCCGCCGGGTCGACCGCGGCCAGCGCCTGGCCCTCGGCGCTCGCTCGCGCAATCGGCGCGCACGGCGTCCATGGAGAAACCGCCGGTCTTGCCGGCCTCGCCGCCTCCCGGCGAGCGGCCTCCTCCGCCGCCCCCGCCGCCGCCACCGCCGGGCTTTCCGCCGCCTCGGCGCCCACCGCGATCGCGCTCGGGCTTGCTCATCACCTGGCGCATGTTCGAGGGCAGGTACTCGACGATGTACTGGAAGTCGCCCACCTTCTTCGCGTCCTTGAGCGTCGCCTCGCCGGCGGCGTAGACGCGCACCAGCCGCACGTCATCGAGCCGCTTCCCGGCGGCCTTCACCGCCTCGCGCAACCGCGACAAGCGGTCGCCCGAGACGCCGGTCGCCTTGCCGACCGCCTCGTCGAGCGCGGCCTTGACGACCTCGCTCTCTTGGTCTGCCGGCTTCTCAGCGGGCTTCTCCGCGGGCTTTTCAGGCGCCGCGGCCGGGACCTCGGCGGGCGCGGCTTCGGGCGCCGCGACGGCCGGGGCCTCAGCGGGCGCGGCTTCAGGCGCCGCGGGCGCGGAGGCTTCAGCCGGGGGCGCTGCTTCAGCCGGGGGCGCCGCGGGAGGAGCCGAAGCGGGTGCCTCCTCGGGCGGAGGCGCCTTGGGGAGCGAGCGGTTGGCCTCGGCGACGGCCTGCGCCGCGGTCCGGATAAGGGAGCCGGTGAACTCGGTGAGTGTTTTCATGGCGTCTTCACCTATCACGTCGGAGCGTTTCCGGCATCCGCCGCGTGCTCGGCCGTCCGAGGCCGCGGTCAGAAGGCCAAGCCCGCCTCGAAAACCAGCACGTGCTTGGCAAAGCTCTCCGCGTCGACGTTGGAGCGGTTGACCGTGACCTCATAGCGCGCCAGGAGCTCGATCGCTCGATGGACGCGGACCGCCCCGCCGAACGTGGCGAAGAACCGCACGTCTTGCCGGAGGCGGTCGAGCTCCACGTCGCGGATGGCAGGGAGATAGGGCCTCTGCGTGACCAAGGTAAGCGACTCATGCGCGAGGTACGAGCGCCACTCGACGCCCCCCGCGATCTCCAGCCGCACCTTGGCGCCGAGCGCCGCGCGGCCAGTGAGCGCCGCGGCGTGGCTCCGATAGCCATACGGAGTGACAGCCTGCTGCGTGCAACCGTAGAGGCACGATTCGCCGGGCGACACCTGCGCCGTCTGGGTCAGGCTCCCCATGCCGTCGTAGCGGAACCGGTACGTCGCGTCGACGGTCATGGCCCTGACGCGCCCCTGCTGGCCGATCGCGACTTCGGCGCGGGGGCCGGCGAGGGGCTCGAACTCCGAGCGCAGCGCGCCGCGCGCCGCCCAACCGAAGTCCAGGCGGGTGGATGTCCACTCGCGCTCGTCCAACGCCGCCCACGCCTCGCCGAGCGCTGCGGCCTGCGCGGCGCGGAAGTCCGACAGGCCAGCGAACCAGAGCTGCCCGCCCGCGGTGGCCCCGAGCCGAACCTCTCCGAGCGCCCACTCGAGCGATCCGAGGAGCGCGTGGCGCTGCAGGCTGAAGTCGGCGGCCGCAGGGTTCAGGTAGGCGAGCTCGTCCAGCCCGTAGCCGGCCTCCGCGGAGGCGCCCAAGGTCCGCGCGCGATAGGAGACCGCCAGCGCCGCCGACGCCGTCGCGCTGGCCACGCCCGCGGCGAGCGGCGCGAGGTTCTGGGTCCCCAGGGCGCCCGCCACGCCGGCGCTGCTGTCGAAGCCTCCTCCGGCGCGCGCCAAGGCTTCGAACCCGCGGCCGCGCGAGGCGAGGCCCGGCGAGAGCGCGTCGAGGTAGTCGCGGGCGGCGCGAGCCTCGGCCTCGTCGACCGAGAGCCGGAGCGCCTGCTCCAGGTCGGCGCGCGCCTCGGCGCGCTCGCCCAGATTGAGGGCCGACGCGCCCGCCATGATCCGGCTGCGCGCCTCGGCGGGGTCGAGCTCTGTCGCGCGCAGGAATCGCGAGCGCGCCTCCCCGTAGCGCTGCCCGTCGAAGGCCGCGATGCCGGCCAGGTACTCTGCCCGCGCGGGCGCGGCGGCGTCTTCCGACCTCTGCCCGCCGAGGCCGCGTTGGATCTGCGTTTCCAGGTCGGCCACGACGTCTGCCGCCGCCCCGGCCTTCTTCGCGCGGCGGGCAGAAGAGAGCGCGCGGCCCGCCGCGCCGCCATCGAGCGCCGCGTAGGCCGCGTTGACGAGCGCCGCCGGCGCCAGCGAGGCATCGGCCGCCGCCGCCTCGAGAAAGGCGCGCTCGGCCTCGTCGTACCGCTCGAGGGCCGAGAGGCACGCGCCGCGGTTGTATTGCAGGAAGGCCCATGCCGGCGGGTCGGCGGCGCGCGCGGAGGCATCGAGCGCCTGAAGGGCGTCCTCAGGCCGGCCTGCCCGAAAGCGCGCGACCGCCGCCAGATAGAGCGCGGCGCCCTCGCGCGGGGGCCTGGCTACCTGGAGCGCCAAGGCCTCCGCCTGCGCGTAGGAGCCGCGGGTCAGCGCGGTCTGGGCGGCGTCCAGCGGGTCGGTCGAGGCAGCGGTGAGCGCGAGAACGAGCGCCGCCGCGCTGATCATCGATGGCCGTGGTCGAAATGCGTCGGAAGGTTGCTTCCCGCCGGAGGCTGAACGACCGGCGAGGGGCGGCCGGCGCTGCCGCCCTGGGGCTCGCGCCGGTCCACCCGCAGCGGCAGCACCGACCGGCTCTCGTCTTCCGCCTGGGGGTGATCGGCGCGCATGCGATCGAAGATGGTCTCCACCTTCTCGCCAGGCGCGATCACGTCCACGCGGTGAAAGGCGCGGATCTTCGACGACTTGGCGGCCGGGGCGTCGGCCCCCAGCACGGGCCGAACGGCCTCGGGGGCTGAGGTCGCCTTCGCGCCGCGGTCGGCGGCCGGCGAAGGCCGCGGCTCGGCCGCGCCAGCCGCTCCCGCCCCCAGGAGCGAGGCCGCGAGCAGCGCACTCGAGAGGGTTCGCATCATCCGCCGACGACCTCGAGCGGGATTTCGTCATCGACCCATTCGTCGCCGATGCGCGCGCTCACCTTCACGCGGTACAGGCCAGGACGGGAGCCGCGGACCGCGATGGGGATTTCATTGTCGCCCGCGGCCAGCGGCTGCGTCCAGCCGAACGACCGCCGGGCCAGGGCCTCGCCGTCGGTCCAGAACACGATTCCGTCGGGCAGTTGGATGCGGATCTCCGCGCTGGCCACCTGGGCCTCCACGACCAGGTTGACCCGGATGACGGCGACCTTGGTCGAGGGCACTTCGGTGGCCGCGCCCAGGCGCTCACCCGCGGTCGCTTGGGGCGCCGGGGGCCGCAGCCAGCTCAGCGACAAGAAGCACGCGAGGCCCGCCGCGAGTCCGGCCGCCGGCCAAGCGAGGCGAAGCGCTGCGGGCCGCCGGGCGGCGAGCCGCTGGAAGAGCGAGGGCTCGGACGGCTCCCCCGCAGCAGCGAGGCGGCGATGGAGCGCGCCGGTGAATCCGGCGTCGGGAGGATCGACCCTCAAGGAGCGGAGCCTGTCCCGCAGAGCCGCGTCGCCCTTGTCGTCGAGATGATTCACGAGCCGCTCCTCTTGAGGTGAGACGAGGTAGGCAGCGGCGAGGTTCCCGAGCCTGCGCCCTCGGGTGCCGGCGCCTCGCTCTCCTGAAGCGCGCGCTTCAGGTGGGCGCGGCCCCTCGAGAGGCGGGACTTGACGGTGCCGACCGGCACTCCTTCGATGGCCGCCACCTCGTCGTAGGTGCGGCCCTCGATGTCAAAGAGCGCGACCGCGGAGCGAAACTCCAGGGGCACACAGCGCAGCGCAGCCCAGACGCGCCGCCGCTCCTGCTCCTGGGCCACGAGCTCGTCTGCGAGCGGATCGCCCGCAGGCCGGGCGACCGCGCGCTCCTCGAGCGGATCTTCGAGCGCGCGCTGGCGGGACGCCCGGCTCTTCGCCCAGTCGAGGAAGCAGCTCCGCACCACGGTGTAAAGCCAGGTGCCGAAAGCGGACTGGTAGCGGTACAGCCGCAGGCTCTTGTAGGCCTTGAGGAGCGCGTCCTGGGCCAAGTCGTCGGCGTCGGGGCCTGTGGCCGCGAAGGCCCTGGCGTATCGGCGGACTCGGGGAAGCTGGCTGGTGATGAGCTCTTCGAAGGCGCGCGCGTCGCCCTCTTTGGCGCGCTCAATCAGCGCATCGAGCTCTTCGCCCCGGTCCATGTCTGAAAACCTACCAGAGTGGAGCCCGACCGAGCTGCCGGCCGCGCGACAGAGCCCTGGCCTTCAGCCTGCGGTGGTGTCGCGGCACGCGTTCATTCATTGGCCAAGCCCTCGTCGGCCGGCGGCAGGGCGCCGGGGCTTCGGGCGGGAACAGGCTTTCGCGCGCCCTCGTCTCACGCAACACACGCCGGCAGGTCGCCGGCCAACGCGGCCTCGCGCGCCGCCTGGAGGACGGATGAAAAATCAGAAGGCGTCAATCGGACTGACAGGGTTCGCGTTGGCTGCGGTGGCGGCCGCGTGCGCGGGAACGGCGAGCACCTCGGGAACGAGCTCCACGATGTCGACCGCCAACTCCGCGCTCTCGCTCGCCTACGCCTCGGCGATCGCCTCCTCGGGGACGCTGGTGTGCGCTCCTTCGCAAACGCAGATTCGACCTTTGTGCGGGCCTCGCCGCGGGCGCCGCCTGCACGCTCACCTCGACCGCCGGCACCGAGACGTGGAGCGGCACCTGCCGCGCGTCGCTGGACGGGGCAGAGGTCGCCTGCGCGCCGAATCCTCCCGCGCCGCCCAAGGAGCTCACCGACCCCTGCACCGGCAAAACCGCCGGCGCGGCCTGCCAGGTGGACGAGGCCTTTGGCGGCACGCGAACCGGCGCCTGCATCACGGACGGCTCGGCGCTGGTCTGTGGCCGGGTGCAGGAGCCGCCGAAGGCGGCCATCGCCGCGTGCGACAAGCTCGCCGCGGGCGACGCCTGCACCCTCCCCGACCGCTTCGGCAAGGCGCCGCTCACCGGCGTCTGCAGCCTGGGCCCGGCGGGCACCGGCTCCCTCGCCTGCACGCCGGCCCAAGAGATCGTCACGCCATGGGAAAAAGCCTGCGAGGGCCTCGCCGCCGGTACGTCATGCAGCCTGGGCCGAGGGCCCTTTGCCACCCGCGGCACCTGCGTCGCGCCCACCGCGGGCGGCGCCAACGTTTGTGTGCTCCCCTGCGCCAACTTGGGCGGCTCGTTCGACTGCGGCCACAAGGGCGAGAGCGACGCCGGCCGCGAGACCCCGCCCGGCGTGAGCGACGCGGGTCCCAGGGACTTTCCAGGTGAAGGCTCCGACCCCGGCCACGGCACTTGCCCTGGCCACAAGGATGACGACGCCGGCTCGCCGCCCGTCCAGGACGACGCTGGCGCGATGCACGACGGCGGCGCCCGGCCGCTCTAGCCGAGCCTTCGCCGAGAAGATGGGCGCCGGCCCGCTTCGCGCGGGTCGGCGCTCTTCATTTTGTTCCAGTTCGCGCAAGGCTGCGCACCGCCGCTTTTCTGGCGGAGTACAGCGGGCCGCGCTGAAAGGCGCCTTTCGAGCTCCAGGAGCACGTCCCCTCCCGCCTCGAGGACCTGGGCAGGCATTTGGCGGCGCAGGCCATGGACGATCCGCCCGAGCCCGCCGAGGCAGGCTTCGACGCCTTGCGCCTCTTGCTGCGAGCCGCCGGGAGCCCAGCGATGGCCGCGGCGGCCTCCGAGCGCCTTCACGCGGAGTTCGTCCAGCCGTTGGCCAAGCTCCT
The DNA here is from genome assembly GCA_963772225.1 of uncultured delta proteobacterium. Classification (GTDB taxonomy): domain Bacteria; phylum Myxococcota; class Myxococcia; order Myxococcales; family UBA5297; genus CAVYWD01. The sequence continues at coordinate 2,261,830 of CAVYWD010000002.1, forward strand.
GGGCGCCGAGACGCCGCCGTGCGCGCGGCGCTCATCGCCTCCTACCTTGATTGGCTTGGCGGTGATGCGGCACTCCCTCCACTTGCCTCCGTTCGACGCCGCCGCTCGGCGAAAGGCGGTGGCCCGCGCCGGCGATGCCATCCAGACCTGCGTGAACGGCAACCCATAGCCGTAGCCGCGGCCTTTCCGCTGTTCAGGCGATCGCCGGCTCGCCGGGAATTCCAAGGAGACACCGAGCTCGGCGACGCTCTTGGAATCACCGAAAGGGTCCGTCGCTGGAAACGTCAACGCCTCGCCGGAGGCGCGGGGCGGGGCTGCCGCCACCGAGCTGCGACGTCGCCGTGCTGTCGTCCCCACTCGCTCGGCGCGAGCGCGGCCGCATCGCGCCATTCGAGCGCCGAGAACCACCGGGGTCGCTGAACGTCGCCGAGCGCCTGTGCGACGCAATCGACGAAGAACCAAACGTCGAAATGCTGCTGTCCTGGCCGCCGTGCAGACTCGTACAGGTCGACCTCGACCCGTGGCTCGCTATACTGCAACCCTCGCAGGCCGAGGATCTCCTCACCAATGTGACGAGCGGCGTCCCGGGGGTCCTCGCCGAACCGAAGCTGCCGAGCTGGAATCGTCCAGCCCTGGCCGTAGGTTCGTCGCCAAGGGGCCTCGAGCCCTGCGAGGCGATCCCAGGCATCATCGTCCGCATACTTGCCCAGGAGCAGCTCGGACCCTCGGCGGACGAAGAGGAAGGTGCTGAGGCACATTCCGCCCGGCGGGACCACCCCAAACCCGGCCGCCGGGGGCTCGTGCTGCAGCCAAAGAAAAGGGCCTTGTCCGCTCATGGAATTCAGACGCACTCCAGCTTCCGTGGCGACGGCGGCGATCACGCCCTCTCGCCCGTCCTCGTGGGCCACGGCCGTCCCCGGCGGCAGAAGGCCTTGGAGGCCCCTCCGCCGGCGCTGACCAGCGGAGGGACGCCGCTCGATCAGCGGATATGTCCCCAAGGGGATTCGAACCCCTGTTACCGGCTTGAAAGGCCAGCGTCCTGGGCCTCTGGACGATGGGGACGTATTTCGAACTTCAAGGCGTGCCCACCTTGGGAACGCCCGATGCGCCGTGCCGGGATCGAACCGGCGACCCTCGGCTTAAAAGGCCGGTGCTCTACCGACTGAGCTAACGGCGCGGCCGGCTGGTGGGAGTAACAGCGCAGGCCTGATCTGTCAATCGCGCTGCAGTCACCTCCGCTTGGCGCCGGTCACCGTGACCGGGATTTCCACCTTTTTGCCCTCGGCGCTCACGACGAGCGTCGTCTTCCCCGGGTCGACCGGGTGCACCTCGGAGCTCGTGGCGCGGCAGACCTCCTCGTCCATGCACCGCGCCATGGGCAGCCGCCCTTTCAGCTCCCGCCCATTCGGCCCGAACACGCGGATGGCGATGGGTTTGGGGTCACCCCAGGCCTTCAGGGACAGCTCGCCCGGCTCCACGGCCACGCGCTCCACGACCTCCACCTCGACCTCGGCGTCGGCCACGAGCTTTCCGAGCCGGGCACTCAGCGTCGCGTGGCCCGGCCCCATCGCCCGGACCCTGCCGACGGAGTCGACCGTGACGACCTGGGCATCGCTCGTGCTCCAGCTCATGGCCGTGAGCTTCGGCAGGGCCCTCCCCTGCTTGTTCACGGCGACGGCCTTCCACCATAGGTCCTCGCCCACCCGCTTGAAAACGTGCTCCTTCGGCTCCATCTGGAGGTGGTCGGGCTCGGTGGCGCAAGCCGCGCTCAAGAGCGCCGCGCACGCGCTCGCAACGATTGTTCGCCGCATGGGCGCACCTCCTTGCATTCGCGATTCCCTGTCTTGCTAGCACGCAGCCCCCGCCCTGCACAACGCGCCCGCCTGCGCCTTCCCGTTGGGCGCCCCGCGGCACCCGCACGCTCTCGGTGTGTTAATCATAATCCATGCGAATCAGCGACCGCCTGGCGCAACCCTCGCCGTGCTTTTCGTTCGAGTTCTTTCCGCCCAAAACCGACGCGGGCATGAGCTCGCTCTTCCAGACAGTGGCCGAGCTCGCGCCGCTCGAGCCGGGCTTCGTCTCGGTCACCTACGGCGCCGGCGGCTCCACGCGCGACCGCACCCTGGAGGTCGTGGCCCGGATCAAGCAGCTGGGCGTGGAGGCCATGGCCCACCTCACCTGCGTGGGCCATTCGCGCTCGGAGCTGCGAGCCATCCTGACGCGCCTTCAGGCGGCGGGCATCGAAAACCTGCTCGCGCTGCGCGGCGACCCCCCCAAGGGCGAGGCCGCCTTCGTGCCAGCCTCCGACGGCTTTTCTCACGCCGCGGAGCTCGTCTCCTTCATCAAGGCCGAGGGCCTGCCGTTCTGCGTGGGCGGCGCCGCGCACCCCGAGGGCCACATGGAGACCGCCTCCCGCGAGGTGGACTTGGACAACCTCAAGCGCAAGGTCGACGCCGGCGTCGAGTTCCTCATCTGCCAGCTCTTCTTCGACAACGCCTTCTACTTCGACTTCGTCGAGCGCGCGCATAAGGCCGGCATCCGCGTCCCCATCGTGCCGGGCATCATGCCCATCACGAACGTCGAGCAGGTCGAGCGCTTCACGCGCACCTGCGGCGCGACGGTGCCCATGCGCCTGCGCCTCCAGCTCGAGCGGCTCGGCGACGACCCGGCCGCCGTCCAGCAGCTCGGCGTCGCGCACGCGACCGTCCAGTGCATGGAGCTCCTGAGCCGCGGCTCCCGCCACCTCCACTTCTTCACCCTCAACAAGTCGCCGGCGACCAAGCTCATCGTCAGCGCTCTGCGCGGGGCGACGCAGGCCCGCTGAACGTCACTGGAAGGGAACGGGACCGCGCGTGGCCGACTTCGCCGAGCTCAGCTGCGATCTCCCTTGTCCGCGGTGTCGCCAGCTGGTGCCGCTGCCGGACGGATTTCTGCGCTTCCAGTGGGGACTCGTCCCGGCCCGGTACGACTCGGCGCCTTCGCCGCTCCTTTGGCTTCGCGGCCCGGACGGCGAGCCTGTGCCGCCCTACGAGCCATCCGAGCCCCGGGGCCCATGGAACGCGGGCGCCCCGGAGGCGGGTGCGGTCTACGCGTTCGATGACGACTTGCGGCTCGCAGGCCTGTGCTGCCCGCATTGCCGAGCGCCCTTCGAGCGCGTGGCCGCCTGGATAGACCGAGACCTTCTCCGGGGCGCCGTGGCGTTTTCCCCTGGAGAGCTCGCTGCGAAAGTTTCGGCCAAGCCGCACACCTACGCGGCAGTCCTCGCGCGCCCCGGCGGAGCTTGGGTGCCGCATCCGGATTGGGAAGCGCTCGAGGCGGAGGCGTCGGTCCTCGAGGACGTCTGAAGCGGGCCAGCCGGCTCAGCTCTCCAGCGAGAACGGCGTGAAGTTCGTCCCCACGTCGTAGTAGTCCTCCTGCTCGGCGCGCTTGAGGAACCGCACCACGGCGTAGGTCAGGGGCGTCGCCACGACCTCCCAGGCGACCTTCACGCAGTAGTTCGTCAAGATGACCTTCAAGAGCAGGTCGTCGCTCCATACGCCGTAGAACGCGAGCGGGTAGAACACCAGGCTGTCCACCGCCTCGCCGACGATGGTCGACCCGATGGTGCGGGACCAGAGGTGCCGGCCGCTGGTGACGATCTTCATTTTGGCCAGCGTGATGGAGTTCGCGAACTCGCCGCAGAAGTAGCCGATGAGCGAGCTCCCGGCGATGCGCCAGGTGGAGCCGAACGCCGCCTCCACCACGGCCTGTCCGTGCCAGCCAGCCGCCGGAGGCAGGTGCACCACCACCGCGCTCATCAGCGACGCGAAGGCCAGCGCCCCGAACCCCGCCCACACTACTTTGCGCGAGCGGGCGTAGCCGTACACCTCGGTCAGGATGTCGCCGAAGAGGTAGCTGATGGGGAAGAAGAGATTGCCCGCGCCGAAAGTGAACGGCCCCACCTGCGCCACTTTCTGCACGCCGATGAGGTTGGCGCAGAGGAGCACGGACACGAAGCTCGCCATGATGAGGTCGTAGTATCGGTACGCGCGAACCGGGGCCTGCGTCGGCATCGTCATCGGGTGCTCTCCTGGGGCGCCGCACGCGGCAGGCCGCCCGGGTCCTCTCGCGAGGCCTGGGGCTGTCCCCTTAGATGCACGAGCGCCCTATGCGGGCTCACCAGCCGAGCCCAGAGCTCTAGAATCGGCGCTCCTCCCGCCTGAACAGGCGAGCGATGTTGCCGCGGTGGCGAACGAGGATCAGCCCCGCGGCGGCGGCGTAGAGCAGCGAGATCGGCGAGGCGCCCCCGAGCGCGAACGACGTTCCGCAGGCGGCGAGCGTGCCGGCCATCGAGGCCACTGAAGCCACGCGCCCCACGGCGAAGGCCGCCCCGAAAGTGAGCGCGCCGGCGAGCGTCGGCAGGGGCGCGAGCACCAGGAAGACCCCGAGCGTGGTCGCGACCCCCTTGCCGCCCTTGAAGCCCAGATAGACGGGAAAGACGTGCCCGAGGATCGCCGCTGCCCCCGCGGCCGCTGCGGGCCAAAAGGCCTCCGGAAAGGCGAGCTTCGCCGCGAGCGCCGGCAACAGGCCCTTGAGCGCGTCCAACGCCAAGACCAGACCGCCCAGCCGCCAGCCCGCGGCGCGCGCCACGTTCGCGGCTCCGACGTTGCCGCTGCCGACCGCGCGCACGTCGAGCCCCGCGAGCCGCTTGCCGACGATGAGCGCGAAGGGGATGGCCCCGACGAGATAGCCCGCCGCGGCGAGCGCGATGGCGAGCAGGAGGTTCACGCCCGGTGGAGGAGCGCCCGCGCGACCACGTAGCCCCAGTTCGCCGCGAGCGCCAGGATCGCCGCGTACCGGACGGCGTTCCCCTCGTTGGGAGAAAGAGAAACCTCCAGCCGCGGCGCGCGCACCCGCAAGAGGTAGAGCAGCCCGTAGAGCCCGCCGACCGCCGACAGCAGCGCGAGGACGAAGCCCAGAGGGTTGATGGACAGCGAGTCCAGGAACCGGCCCTGCATGAACCAATCGAACGAGCGCGTCATCCCGCACGACAGGCAGGGGATACCCGTGACCCTGCGCATCGTGCAGCCCCAGAAAGGCAGCCACCGCGCCAGCGGGACAAAGCGAGCGGTGACGAGCAGCCCGAAGCCGATGAGCCCGTAGATCTCAGGCAGGCCCAGGGTCGGGCGCTCGGGTCGGTGAAGGCGGATCACGCTTTGGAGTCTAGCGGCGCCGCCGCCCGGGGACCAAACCGTGAGACCGCTCACGGCATCGACTGCATATGAGAGAACGCCGAGCCCGCGGCCACCCCGATCGCCACGGCTCCGATGCAGAGACAGCAGAAGAGAAGGCCGATGGGCAGGAGCACCGCGCCGGCGGCCAGCCCTGGGCGCGTCCGCTGCAGCTTCCAGACGGCGATCACCAGGATGACGAGCGACCAGATCCCGCCGACGAACGCCCCGCAGGCCGGGATGATCCCCAGAAGGCTCGGCCCCGCGGCGTAAGCCACCGCCCTGAGCGTGGCGTTGAACCCGTTTCCGGCACTGCGAAAGAGCATCGCTGAGAGGTGGACGATGCCGGCGCCGATGTAGAGGAAGACCGGCGCCAAGACAAGGGCGGCGATGCCCATGCCGACGTGGGCCAGCGGCGGCAGGTTCGCCATGCTGTTGACCCAAGCCGCCATCGGGTTGTCCGATGTCATTCGAGACGCGGCACCGCTCTTCAGCAGCGCGAAGAGGGCCTGCCAGAGCTGGCCAGCCACCGCGCCGACGCCCGCGACGAGCCAGTAGTAGGTGACCGCGCCGTCCGCGTTGTCGACCCGCATCTGCTCGAAGAACTTGACTGGGTCCGTCATGGAACCCTTGAGCGTCTCGAAGAGCGCCGGGAAGAATCCGAGCTCGCCGCGCCGCTCCCAGGGGCTCGACCCGCCGCCGGTCGACCTGCCGCTTGGCGGCCCGGCGGGAGGCAACCCGAGGCCCCCATTCGAAGGCGGCGGCGTGACGGTCCCGCCCGGAGGTGGAGCGCCCCCCTCGGCCGGCGCAGGAGAGCTGGGCTCCTCGGGCCGCGCCGCGGGCGGCGGCGCTTCGCCGGGCGGCTGCAGCATGACTTCCGCGCCGCACAACGGGCAAAACTGACGGCCGTAGCGCTCCGTCTTGAAGACCTGCTGGCATTTGGCGCATCGGGCCATCATGGGCGTCGAACCTCGGGAGGAGGGGGCGAGCTCCTGGCCGCTCCACTTTAGGGCAGACGCGCCGGACCGCGGAAGGGCAAATACCGCGCGCGGGAGGCGGCCATCAGGCCTTCTTCCACCAGCGCTCGATGACCGCCCGGTCCCCCGTGCGCGGGCAGCGGGGAAGGCTCTCGAGGAACGCCCTGCCGTAGGCCTTGGTCGTCAGGCGCCAATCGAGCACCGCGACAATGCCGCGGTCCTTGCGAGTCCGGATGAGCCGGCCGAAGCCCTGGCGGAGCGCCAGGGCCGCCTGAGGCACCTGGTACTCGCCGAACGGCTCGCGCCCGCGGTCCTTGAGCTGCTCGATGCGCGCGGCCACGACCGGGTCGGCGGGCGACGCGAACGGCAGCTTGTCGATGATGACGAGCGACAGGGCCTCGCCCGCGATGTCCACCCCTTCCCAGAAGGACTGCGACGCGAACAGCACCGAGGGCCGCTCCTTGAAGTCGGCGATGAGCGCGGCCTTGGGCCGCTCGCCTTGAAGGAGGACGCGGTAGGGGAGCCGGCTCGAGAGCCGCCGATGCGCCTCCTGCATGTTCCGCAGGCTGGTGAACAGGACGAAAGCCCGGCCCCCGGTGATGGCGCACAGGTCCAAAATCTCGTCCGAGGCGCGCTCCACGAACTTGGGGTCGGTCGGCTCCGGCAGGCCCGTCGGCGCGTAGAGCGCGGCCTGCGACGCGTAGTCGAACGGCGAGTCGACCACGAGCGTGTCCACCGCGTAAAGGTCCTCGCCGGTCTCCGGGTCGGCGAGTCCGAGCCGCTTCTTGGCGAAGTCGAGCTTGCCCTGCGCGGCCAGCGTCGCGGAGGTGAAGACCAGTGCCTGGACATTGGGGTAGAGCCGGGCCTGGAGCTCGCTCGCCACGTCGATGGGCGCGGCCCTGAGAAACGTCGCCCGCGCGCGCGTCTCGACCCAGAAGACGTATCCGGGCTCGCGCGCCTCGACCAGGAACTTGAGGTCGTCGGCGATCTCCCCGGCGCGCCGGGCGAGCGAGGCGACGTCGGCCTCCTCGGCGCGCCCCAGGCGCCCGCCAAAAGCCTTGAGCGCGTCGGAGAGCTCGCAGGCCGAAAGCGCGAGAGGCCCGGCCTTCGCCCGCGTGAGCCGCTGCGAGGCCTCGGCGGCCGGGACCAGGCGGCCCACCTGCCGGAAGAAGGCGTCCGAGAGGTGCTCCACCTTGTCGAGAAGCGCCGCCGCGCCGTACTCCTCGAGGCCCCCGCCTTCCAGGACGCGCTCGCTGTCCGAGAGCAGGTCCTCGACCCGGTAGTCGGACGCCGAGAGGCCAAAGTGCTCGGTCGCCACGTCCTCGAGGGCGTGCGCCTCGTCGAAGACCACCGCGTCGTAGCGCGGGATGATCTCCGCACCGCGCCCTCCGCCCGAGGCGGTGCGCAGCGAGAGGTCCGCGAAGAACAGGTGGTGGTTGACGATGACCAGGTCGGACTCGGCCGCGCGCTTTCGCATGCGGGTGACGAAGCAGTCCTCGAAGCGCGGGCACTTCTGCCCGCTGCAGCTCTCGCTGGTGGCCGAGAGCTCCTTCCAGAGCGGGAGGCGCTCGGGCAAATCGAGCTCCGCCCGGTCGCCGGTCTCGGTCTCATTGGCCCAGGCGCGGATCCCCTCCAGGACCTTCGCGTCGGACCGGCCCAGCGCGGAGGGGAGGCGCTGCTCCGAGTGCTCCAGCTTCTCGAGGCACACGTAGTTCGCGCGGCCCTTCATGAGCGCGGCGGTGAAGTCCAGGCCGGAGGCCTCGCGCAGCAGCGGCAGGTCTTTGTCGAGGATCTGCTCCTGGAGCGTCTTGGTGGCGGTGGAGACCACCACGCGCAGGCCGCTCAGCACCGAGGGGAGCAGGTAGGCGAGCGTCTTGCCCGTCCCCGTGCCGGCCTCGATGAGCGCGTAGCGCTTGAGGTCGAGCGCTCGGCGCACGCGCTGCGCCATGGCAATCTGCTGGGGGCGGTGCTCGTAGCCCTCGCGGACCATCTCGAGCAGGCCGCCGGGGCCGAGCACCGCGAGGATGGCGTCCTTCTGTGGCACATGTCCCTTTCAGCCCTCACCCCCCAACCCCCTCCCCGCTCGCGGGGAGGGGGCGCAGCGGGCTTCGTCACCGGTTCTTGCCAGAGGGAACTATCAACCATCGACGATCAACTGTCGACGCGAGGCGCAGCCTCGCTACGCTAGGGACCGGGCGCCGCGAGTCTCTGAAAGATGAAGAGGAGCGCGAGCGCGGTGACCCCCAGCATCAGAAGCCCTGCCACCACCAGGTTCACGCGCCGGGTCCGCGCGCCCGGGTCTTCGCTGCGGCGGGGCAAGGCGGCCGCCGCCATCAGCTGCTCAATCAGCTGGTCCCGATAGCGTTGGGCGACGGCGTCGGTCGGGTCCTGCTCGGACTTCACCCGGTAGCGGCGCACCGCCTCGGTGAGCAAATCCGCGGCGCTGCAGGACTCGATGAACCGGTCGTGGCTCGCAGGGTCCGACCACTGGCCGTCGAGCGACGTCCAGAGCGCCTCGATGGCCTCCGGGAGCGCGAAGTCCTCCGGGTTGAAGCGGTCGAAGACGAGGCCGCAGCGCGTGCAGTCGGCGCGGCCGGGCGAACGGGCCGCGGCGCACTTGGGGCAGATTAAAGGTCTGGGCCAGCTCGCGGGCACTCGGGCTTGCGGCGAGTCGAGGGCGCACTGAGGCGGCGGAGCAGAGGTGCGCGCGGGCTGCGGCCTGGGCAGCGGAGCGGCGAGCGCGACCCCGCCTTGGCTCTTGGCGCCGCAGGCGGGGCAGACGACCTCGAGGCGCTCCTCGGCGACCTCGAACGCGAGGAGGTCCACCAGTCGGCTGCACCCGTCGCACAGGTACTTCATCGCTAGAGAGCGGGGCTCGGGGTGTGGGATCCGGCCCTATCGTCAGAGCTTGAACCGGCTCACGACAGTCTGGAGCTCCACCGAGAGGTTCGTGAGCTCTTGGGCGGAGGAGGTCATCTGGGCGACCGCCGCCGTCTGCTCCTGAATGACGGCGTGCACCTCGTCGGTGGACTGAGCATTACCGCGCGCCACGCCCGAGATGTGCTCGATGGCCTGAACCATCTGCTCGGAGCCCTCGCGCTGCTCGCGGGAGAGCTCGGAGATGGAGTTGACGCGCTCGGCGGCCTTGCGGGCGGTGTCGGCGATGGCCTCGAGCGCCCGGATGATGTTGTTCAGGTCCTCGCGCCCGTCGCCCAGCTCCTCGATGCCTTCCTTCATGGCGCCGACGACGGCGTTGGCCTGACCGGCAATCTCCCGGCTGATGCGCGAGATGGCCTCGGCGGAGCGGCCGGCGGTCTCGGCGAGCTTGCGGACCTCCTCGGCGACCACCGCGAAGCCGCGGCCGTACTCGCCCGCCCGCGCGGCCTCGATGGTGGCGTTGAGCGCGAGCAGGTTCGTCTGCTGAGCGACGTTGGTGATGGCGTCGACAATCTTCGAGATCTCCTGGGTCTTCTCGCCGAAGAGGAAGACCTCCTTCGACGCGGACTCGATGCGCGCGAAGACCTTCTTCACCTTCTCGCCCGCGAGCCTGGCCGCGTTGCCCGAGAACTCGGCCGCCCCGGCGGTGTCCGCCGACGACGACGCCGCGTCCTCGGCGCTCTTGCTCGCCCGCTCGATGGAGGTGGCCATGGCAGTGATGACCGTGCTCGCGCGCTCCACGAGCTTGGTCTGCTCGCCCGCGCCCTTGTTGATCTTCTCCATGGAGGAGGCGACCTCCTCGGTGGAGGCGTTGACGTTCTCCGCCGAGTGCTGCAGGTCGTTGGCGCTGTCGGCGACGCTCTTCGAGGTGTGCTGCACGTGGCTGACCAGCTCGCGCAGGTTCTCCTGCATGTGCGCGATGGCGAGCGACAGCTCGTCGATCTCGTCATGGCCCAGGCCGGCGCCCATCTGCACGGGCTTGGAGAGGTCGCCGCGGCTGATCTCCAAGGCGCTGCGGTTGAGGAGCTGGATGCGCTTGACCCGCAAAAGGAACGCCGGCAGCAGCACGGCCATCAGGGCGACGACCACCAGCGTGACTGCGCCCTCCACGAGCATCCGCCGCAGGTCGAACCCTCCGCCGAGCCAGACGTGGAGGACCTGAAAGAGGGCGAACAGGAGCGCGCCGAAGACGAGGTAGCCGAAGAGGATCTTCACGTGCAGCGGGAGCTGGGGCACGTCGAGGGGCCGCTTGGGCTCCGACGGCCTCAGGTGCGCCGACGAGACGTCCGCGCGCAAGTGCGCGGGCGCCGGGGCGAAGTCCTCTCGGGAGGGGCGAAGCACGGGAAAATCCTACCGGGGGGGGAGCCGAAGTCAATTCGACGTGCCGCGGGAATTCGCGGGCACGGCGGCGCGAGCGCTCCGGTGGCGATCGCGGGCGCCTGCAAAGTGGTCGAATCCGAACGTCGAACGCTGGGGGCCGTTGAGCACGGACAGCTCGCGTCCGCGGATGACCTCGCCCACCTGGGTCACGGGTTGCCCGGCCCTCCGGCAGGCTCGCTCGAACGCCGAGGCGCGCTCCGGGGGCACGAACAGCGCCAGCTCGTAGTCCTCGCCGCCGTTGAGGGCGAGGTCGAGGTTCGCGGCCATGTCGCGGAAGGCGCGGCTCAACGGCACCTTTTGCGCGTCGACGCGCGCGCCTACCGCGCTCGCAGAGAGGACGTGCGACAGGTCCTGCAGGAGCCCGTCGGACACGTCGATGGCCGCGTGCGCGAAGCCCCGGGCGATGACCCCGACCGCGAGCCTGGGCTCCGGCCGGAGCTGCCGGCTGAGGATGCCGACCCTTCGCTTCCCGAGCGACCGGAGCGCGAGGGCGAGCGCCGCGTCGCCCAGGGTGCCGGTCACGAAGATGCGGTCGCCCGGCTTGGCCTTCGACCGGGTGAGCGCGCTCCCCTTGGGCAGCTCGCCGAAGGCGGTGATGTGGATGGAGAGCGTCTCGGCGCGGGTGAAGTTCCCGCCGACCAGGGCGATGCCCGAGGCGCGCGCGAGCGCCGCCATGCCCTTCGCGATGCCGGGGACGCGCTTGGCGTCCGCGCGCCGGCAGGCGATGGAGCACACGAACCAGCGGGGCAGCGCGCCCATCGCCGCGACGTCCGAGAGGTTGACCGCGAGCGCCTTGTGGCCGATGTCCGCACTGGTGAAGAGCGCCGGGTCGAAGTGGACGTTCTCCACCAGGGCGTCGGTGGTCACGCACAGCTCGGCGCCCGCCGTGGGCCGCACCACCGCGCAATCGTCGCCCGGGCCGAGCACCATTCCGCGCGCTCGGCGCGGGAAGGGGGCCAAGAACTGCTCGATGAGCTCGAACTCCGTGGGCATGACGGGCCATCATACTTCAGGCGGACCCGACTGAGCCGCCGCGCGCCGATTCGTCGCCCCTGTCGCGTTGACCCAGTCTACAATGTGAAACCGTCTCTGCACCCTCGGTCTTTTCAGTGCGCGCGGGCGGCCACTCTATTAAGAACGGAGCTGTCCAGCTCGAGCGCATGAAGCGGGGTCGCTGGCGACTCCTGTCAATTTGCAGGGGGGCTCTTGGCCCGGCGGGGCAAATACGGATAGAATCCACTGGTGAACATCGTTAGGGTAGGCACTCAGCAGACTGCGCTTCCCTCGACAACCAGAACCGTCGGTAGAAAATTGGACCTCAGCGGGTTTTCCTGCTCTGCTCGAAAGCGATTGTGCGGCGACCTTCCCTCACCTGCTGTTCGCTGGCGCCCTCCTTCGGCGCGGCCTGCGAGGAATGACGCATGTCTCGAACCGAGAACCTGAACAAGGCCCTCGCCCGGCTCCATGCTTCGTCGTCCGACATCGAGGCGGCGGCGGTCCTCTCCGAGGACGGAATCGTCATCGCGAGCTCCCTCCCTCAGGGGACGGAGGAGCGCATCGCCTCGTGGAGCGTCGCGCTCCATTCGATGAGCATCCGAGCCGCGGTCGAGCTCAAGCGCGGGCCGCTGGAGCAAGTGCTGGTCAAGGGCGCTGACGGCTACGTCGTCATCATGAACGCAGGCGCTCACGGAGTGCTGTTGGCCATGGCACGCCGCGAGGCCAAGCTCGGCCTGGTTTTCTTCGACGTGCTCCGCACGGCCGACGAAGTGAAAAAGACCCTGGCCTAAGGGACCCCATGAGAATCCTTTTCGACGACGGTCGGCACAAGAACGTGGTGTACGAGGACCTCTGCGAAGGCCAGATGGTCCAGGCCAATCAACACCTCATCGTGGCGGACGGCGAGGCGCTGATCCTCGACCCGGGCGGCCACAAGGTCTACACCAAGCTCATGGCCCAGATGGCGGCGCACGCGTCGCCCTCGCGCCTGAAGCACCTCTTCTTCTCCCACCAGGACCCAGACATCATCGCCGCCGCCAACGGCTGGCTCATGATGACCGACGCCATCGCCCACCTGCCGGCGGTCTGGATGCGGTTCTTGCCTCACTTCGGCGTGGACGACCTTGTCTTCAAGCGCGTGCGCCCCATCCCGGACCCCGGCGAGACGCTCACCTTGGGCACCACCACGCTCAAGCTGATCCCCGCCCACTTCCTCCACTCGCCCGGCAACTTCCAGGTCTGGGACCCTGCAGCCCGGATTCTGTACTCGGGTGACCTGGGCGCCTCTCTCGGCGCGCCGTACATGGAGGTGCCGGACTTCGACGCGCACATTCAGTACATGGACGGCTTCCACCGACGCTACATGCCCAGCACCCTGGTCATTCGAGCCTGGGCGAAGATGGCGCGCACACTGGACATCGAGATCATCGCGCCCCAGCACGGTGCCGTGATGCGGGGCAAGCCCATGGTCGCTCGCTTCATCGATTGGATCGCGCAGCTGCCCTGCGGCCCGGATTTCATGGCGGGTAACTTCGTCGTCCCATGATTTCGGGGAGGGGCACGGTCGCTTCGTGAGGCATCCATGGGAACTGTCATCGCAATAGCGAGTCAAAAGGGTGGCGTGGGGAAAACCACGACCACGCTGAACCTCGGCTTCAGCCTGAGCCGGCTCGGCGGCAAGGTCCTCCTTGTCGACGGAGATCCACAAGGCGGGCTGGGCTTCGCGAGCAACGTGAAGAAGCGAGCCCGCGGCACGCTCGTCGACGTGCTGCGCGGCCGCGTCGCATCGCCGGACGCGGTCACCTTCGCCCGCGACGGCCAGATAGGCGTCGTGGCGATGGGCTGCACCGACGCCTCCGACGTCGACCTGGTCGAGCGCACCGCCAGCAGCGGCGTTTTCGCCAAGCTGATCACCGAGTTCGCCAACGGATTCGACTACGCCTTCATCGACGCCCCTGGCGGCCTGGGCACGTTCTCCAGGTCGCTGTTGGCCGCCTGCGATGGCGTCGTGGGCGTGCTGACCTGCGACGCGCTCTCGATGCGCAGCCTCCCCGGGCTCCTCAAAGCGCTCCAATCGCTCACCGGCGACGGGGTCGGACCGAGGCTCGAGGGCCTGCTCGCCACCATGATCGACCCGCGGCGCGTCCAGGACCGCGACCTCTTGCAGCGGCTGAGGTCGGCCCTGCCGCAGGGCGCCCTGTTCGAAACTGTCATTCCCTTCGACGACAGCTTCGAGCAGGCGAGTCTCAACTCGGTGCCTGTGGCACTGCTGCCCAGCGCCGCCGAAGCGGCTCGCTCATACATGGCGTTGGCCGTCGAGTTCCGTACCCGCCTCGGTCGCGGGCGAGGAGAGTCGGATGGCGACTTGGGACTTTTCTGAGCTCGACGAAGCCGCGCGGCTCCTGCGCGACCTCCTCCAACGGCACGTCGCCACCGCGCCCGGTGCCGGGTCGCGCCCGGGAGCTCCGCGCACCCCCGGACAGCGCGGCCCTCCCCCCATGCCGGCCGACGCCCGTCAGGCCGCGGCGCGAGCTCCGGCCGAGCCCATGCCTGGGCCCGCTCAGCGCGGAGCTCGGCTGACGTGGGCGCTCTCGAACCTGTGCCGACGCGCCGGGTTCAACGCTGCGGCGCTCGCCGATGACTTTGCGCTCCCCATGGCCGCCCACGAATGCCCGGGTGGCGCGGAGAAGTTCGCGGCGTTCACCACCGTGCTCGGGGTCGCCGGCAATCTCGCCCGCGAGCTCCTGCAGCAGCCGCACATGAGCTCCATCACCCTCGAGCTGGACACGGCCCGAAAAGTCACCATCCGCCGCTTCGATGTGAGCGCCACCCCCTACTTCCTCTTCATCCTCGGGCCCAAGGCTGTCGATGGCCACTCCGACGTCGACCAGGCGGTGGCCTTCATTCAGCAGACGCTCTCCGCACCCTGAAGAGGGTCGGCTTTCCCTCTCAGCACAGCGACTCGGGGGCGATGGCCAGCGCCGCCTCCAGGGCGCGGGGGTCGGGCGGTTTGGGCATGTGGCGGTCGAACCCGGCCGCCTTTGCGCGCTCGATTTCCGCGGCGGTGTCGAGTCCGCTCAGCGACACGAGGATGAGCCCCTGCAGCCCGGGTTCATCTCGGAGCGCGCGGGCGAGCTCATAGGCGTCCATCCCCGGCAGGCTCAGCTCGCAGAGCACGGCGTCGGGCCGGAAGGAGCGCGCCCTTTCCAGGCCTTGGGGTCCGGTGACAGCCATCTCCACCACTCGGTCGCCGGCCTCGAGCGCGTCCTTCAACCTCGCGGCCGCATCCTGGTCGGCGTCCACGAGGAGGATGCGTTTCGCGCTCCGCGGCTCGACCGGAACGAGCGGGAGAAGAACGGCGAACTCGGACCCATGCCCCACGCCTGCGCTGTGGACTTGCACCTCGCCGCCGTGCTGCTCCACCAGGCCTTTGACCAGCGCGAGCCCCAGGCCCAGACCGCCGCGGCTGCGCGCCAGTGTCTGCTCTGCCTGGACAAAGGGCTCGAAGAGACGGGCCTGCGCCTCCGGGGCTATCCCCACGCCGTCGTCCCGGACCCGGATGCATGCCAGGCCCGGCCCGGCGCGCCCGACGGCGACCGTTGCGCGCCCGCCGCGCGGCGTGAACTTGCCGGCGTTTTGCAGCAGGTTCGCGACCACTTGCGCGAGTCGCGCCGGGTCGCCCTGGGTGCGCAGCGGGGTTTCCCCGATCTCCAGGCTCAGCTCGACGCCGCCCTTGGCGAGGACCGACCTTTGGTCTTCCGCCGCGCGCCGCACGACCACGTTCAGGTCGAGCGGTTGCCGCAGCAGCCGGAGCTTTCCGCGGGCGATGCGGGTCACGTCGAGGAGGTCATCGACGAGACAGGTGAGCTGCGTGACCTGGCGCTCGATGACGCTCCGCGCTCGCTGGGCGGCGTCGCTCTGCGAGGACGTGTGGGCGAGCACGTAGAGGCTGTTGCGGATGGGCGCGAGCGGATTGCGCAGCTCATGGGAGAGCGTCGCCAAGAAGGAGCTCTTCCTCTGGTCCGCCGCCTCGAGGCGGTCTTTGGTGTCGAGGAGCGCTCTCTCGGCGCGCTTCTGCTCGGTGACGTCGCGCAGGGCCACCACCGCGCCGAGGCTTTTCCCATCCGCCTCGAGCGGCATGGCGGTGACGTCGACGATGCGCTCGGCGCCGGTCGGCGAGGTGAGGCACCAGAGCTCGCCGCGCACCGGCTCCCCGCGGAGCGCGCGAGCCGAGGCCGGCTCAGCGGACCGCGTCGTCGGGTCACCCAGCGGCCGGCTCGCCGAGAAGAGGCGCCTCGTCCGCTCGGCCGGGTCCAGCCCCACGGGTAGCTCACCGACCATCTCGCGCGCGGCGGCGTTGACGGAGGCGACCGCGCCAGAGGAGGCGAAGACGAAGAGCGCCTCGCCCAGCGCATCGAAGACGGCGCCGAGCTCGGCGATTCGCCTGTGGAGCTCCTCGTCCGAGGGGCGCGCGGGAATCGCCTCTCGGCTGACGACGAGCAAGCCCGCGCGGGCGCCGCTCGCGTCGCGAAGCACCCGACGCGTCGACTCGACGCGCAGGACTCGCCCGTCCACCCGGGCGTGCAGGCACGCGCCTCGCCAGAGGCCTTCGCGCTCGAGCGAGGCCGCGGCCAACGCGGCGTCTTCCTGCGCTTGCCAGGACTCGCGGTACAACGCCGACAAGGGCCGGCCCATCGCGTCGGCAGACGGCACGCCGTAGAGGCGCTCCGCGCCCGGGCCCCAGTAGGAGACGACCCCCTCTTCGTTGACGGCCACGACGGCGTCGCTCACGTGGTCGAGCGCGATCTGCGGGTCGAGGAAGGTGCAGCCCATGGCCTTTCCTTCCGTGAAAACCGACGCGTCGGAGCGAGCGCTCAGAACCATGAGAGGATTTGTCTGCGGGCGTTTTTCGGTTCTTATCCCGCGCGCGCGCTCGGCGACACCGGCGGAGAAGGTGATGACGCACACTCTGTTTTGCTCAAGACACCATTTGTAAACTCACCTCTCCTCTCCTCAGGCAGCCCCCTTCGGCAGACCTCGAAGCATGACCGCGCGAGCCACGACCTTCGCGGCATCGCCTGGTGGACGGGGGAGCGACAGATTCTCGGCTGAAGACTTCGCGCCCGTCCGCGGGCGGCCTACAATCCCGCCATCACACAGCGCGCGCGGGACACGGCGGGTCGTGAGCCCACGCGAGATGAGGGTTCGAACGATGAAGCGGATCGCCGCGGCGTTGTTGGCGTTGCTCGCCAGCGTCTCCTTGAGCGCGTGTTTGAAGGCCGTCGCGGGCGCGACGTGCTCCAAGGCCTCGGATTGCCAGGCCGGCGCCTCGTGCGCGGACGGAGTCTGCATCCTCCCGGCCGATGCCGGCCCTACCCTGTCGGTGACTCGCCCCGCGCAAGGCGAGGTCGTCCGCGACCAGCTCGTCATCGCCGGCACCGCCTCCGACCCGCTCTTGGGCTTGGCGTCGGTAGAGTACTCGGTGGCCGGAGCCGCCTGGGCCCCGCTCGCGCTCACCGGCGACGCGTTCCAAATCGCCTTGGCTCCGTCGTCGGAGGCCATCGACTACCACCCCTTCACGCTTTCGGTGCGCGCGACGGACAGCGCGGGTCACTCGGCCACCGTCGAGGTGCACTACGCGGTCGACCAGGTCGCGCCGACCGTCGCGCTTCCGGCTCCGCTCGACGCCGACGGCGCGAAGCTGAACGTGTCGTCCCCCGGGATGGCTTGCCTTTCGGACGCGTGCACGTTGACCGTCGCGCCCGTCCTCACCGACCAGGGCACGGCTCACGTGGCGTCTTCCACGCTCGACGGCGTCGACGCGCCGATCCAATCGGAGGCGGTGGCGCTCGCGTTTCCGACCACCGAGAACGGGGACGCGGTGCACACGCTGACGATCACGGCGGAGGACGAAGCCGGAAACCAGACGACGCTCACGCGGCAGTTCCGGGTGGACGTGAAACCCCCAAAGGTCGCCTTCCTCTCGCCGGCTGCCGACTTCGACTGCAGCAAGGACCTCTGCACAGGAGCAGTGGCGAACCTCGCCAACTCGCCGGGGAAGCAGTACACGCTCTCCGGGACCGAGTCGGACCCCGCGGCGACGTTCACCCTCAAGATCGGCGATCTACCCGCGGTGAGCCCCGCTGTGAGCGACGCGGGCGCCTGGTCGTACACCTGGTCGCTCGGGGCCGCGACGGGCGAGGTCGATGTCGTCGCGCAGGCGGTCGACTCCTTCGGCAACACC
The DNA here is from genome assembly GCA_963772225.1 of uncultured delta proteobacterium. Taxonomy (GTDB): domain Bacteria; phylum Myxococcota; class Myxococcia; order Myxococcales; family UBA5297; genus CAVYWD01. Next base: position 2,279,574 of record CAVYWD010000002.1, read on the forward strand.
GCGTCGGCGACGCGCAAGATCTGGGTCGACGTCGTGGCGCCGGAATGCGGCTACGGGCCCAAGAACCTCCAGCGGCTGGTCGCGCCCTCGACCGCGCTCGTGACTTGCAGCGAGCCGATGTCGCTCCAATCGCTCGTCGGCGCCGTCGCGCTGACCCCCGCGTCAACGAGCTCGGACGCCTATTTGGACTCGAGCAATGCCTTTCACGCCTCAAAGAGTCCGCTGCTCGGAAACACGACCTATTCGCTCACTTTTGGCTCCGGGGCCACCGATAAGGCCGGGAACCCGGCTGCGGCGGCGAGCGGCCAAATCCGGTTCCGGACCGCCCCGGTATTGCCCGCGGGCGAAATCACCGTCGGCGCGAGTCTCGACTATCCGAGAATGGCGGTGGATGCCGATGGAGTGCCGCTCGTGTTTGCTTGGGACACGAAGCAGCTGCAGGTGGTCTTGTCCATCTGGGATGGCCAAGGCGATGGCGCCTCCGGCACTGGGGCCTGGGTCTCGTCGACGCCGTTCGCGAAGGCCGCCGTCGGCCCGGTGCGCGACTTCCGGCTCACGCAGTTCAAACCGAGCAACATCTCGTCGTACTTGAATTCAGACCTATCGCTACGCCGTGAAGGTCGCGTGGTCATGTCGCCGGTGGTCGCCGACGCGAGCTCGTCGGGCGCGGTCACCGCACAATTTGCCGAGAGCACGGACGGGCTCGCCGCCTTTCACGGCACTGCAGGCCCTGCACCCGACGCGTACGCCGGAATGAGCCCGACGGCCGAGCCGGCCTTCTACTCGGGCCTCAGCGCGACTTCGAACACTGACGGGAGCTGGTCCGTCACCGATCACTTCGCCTCGGACCCTTCGTCGGAGCGGATACTCTTCTCGATGTTTTCGACGCAGATGATAGAGACGCTCGAGCCGAGCGGGACGCTGGACCAGTTTCAATATTCGATGACCTCGCTGGCCTCGATGCACCAGCTCGGGTTCATCGGAACAGCGAAGAGCTCAGCTGCGTCTCACGCCTTCCTCGCGTCGCTCGGCCCCCCCGGCGATTCCGGCCAGACCGTCACAGACACCGCGTCCGAGCCCGCCGTAGCCGGTCTTCGCTCTCTTCAACATGACAACGCGGCGACAGCTTTTCTGGCGTGGTCCGCCAGCAGCTCCACGGCGGTGCTGCAGCTCGCCTGTTTTGACGCGATGACCGCCGGTCCCTGGTTCTTCACCGGCGCCGTCTCGCCTCAGACCACTGGCGCGATCGGCATCGCGGGGCTCGACTTCGGCCAAGGCATCTCGAAAGTGGCCATCGCGGTCGACGTCGTTTCCGCGACCGGCCGGACGAGCGAGTTCGGGTTGATCTCCGCCGACTCCTGCGCTGCGGCCCCGAGCATCGATTGGTCGACGGCCGGCACCGCCTCCGGCCATCGGCCCACCACGGCTTTCTCAAATGCCGGCGTTCTCTGGCGCGCGTTCGTCGACGACGCTGACCAGCTGTGGATGCTCCCGCCCATCAAGCCTTGAGCCCCGCCGGGCCATGAATGGCCGAGGCCGGGCGCGATCGCTCTCGATCTTCTCCGCCGCCGGCCGTATCAGCCTCCGCTACTATGATGGCCCTCCAAGGCGGCAATCGTCCGCCACCTCGGAGGCCCAACGTGATCCGCCTCCTGCACACTGCCGACTAGCATCTCGGCGCCACGCTCGAGGGCGTCCACCGCGACCCGCGACCACCCGCTTCCTAAGCTGACTCGCCGACCAGCTCGACTCAAACGAGGTCGACGCCCTGGTGGTCGCCTGCGACGTGTTCGACCAGCCCCAGCCGTTCGCCGAAGCCTCCCACCTCTATTTCTCCTTTCTGAGCCGCATCGCGCTCGCCGCGCGGAGCCGCAAGGTCATCGTCTGCGGCGGCAAGCACGACTCGGGCGCGCGCGCCACGCCGCGCGAGCTCCTCGGCGCGCTCGACGTCCACTTCGTGAGCGCGTTCGATCGCCACCGGCACGACCGCTGTCTCTGCCCCGTTTCGTTGGGGATCGCATCGCCGCGGTGGGCCTCGCGGTGCCGTACGTCCACGAGGTGCGCCTGGGCTTACCCTCGGTGCTCGACCAGGGCGATGGCCTCGCCGCACAGCTCGAGGACCGCTTCGCCGAGCTCTATTCCGCCCTCGCCCACCGTCGCCGCTCTTCGCGACCGGCCAGCTCTCCTGCCTCGAAGCGCATAGGAGCGACACCCCGGCCGATATCCAGCTCGTCGGCTCGCTGGGCAGGCTGTCCCCGCGCATCTTCGTCGTGTGGGACGGCCATTCATGCATGACAGCAGTCTGTTCGAATGAATCTCTCGAAATGAAGCGAATGCGATCGATGCGGTCGAGTCACAAGTGTTGCAGTTCAAACAACATACAGCCGACATGCCGAACTCTGAGGGTCGCACCTTGACCATCACTCAGAGGGCGGGTAGACACACTTCGCTCAAACGGAGCTCGAAGGCCGGTAGAAGCGTTTGATTCCCTCGTCTGGATTTGAATCAGGCGGTGGAGAAGGTCTGCCGAAAACAGCCGGAAGCGGCCTCGTGACGAGATACTTGGGGGGCTTCGCAGATGGGCTTCACATCTCCACGAGCGCAAGGTCTCTCAAGGCAAAAGCCTTACTTCAGAACTCCATTTTCAAGAGGATGGCTATGAAATCTGCTCTGTCGAAGCAGTCGAAATCCCGAGTTCGTCGCGTAGCCGGATTCACCGTGCGACCTCCGCTCTTGGTGCTGCTCGCGGTGTCCGCTGCAGCGCTCGCGTGCGGCCAAAGGCAGAGCAGCTCTCCGGGCGCCGCAGACGCCAGCACGGACCTGGACGGCGGCGATGGCGGGCCGGAAAGCACCGGTGCTCCCATCATTGCCACCACAACCATTGCGAACGCGTACGTGAAGCACGCCTACGACCAGAAGTTGGCCGTGGAGGGTGGAACCCCTCCTCTCGCCTGGTCGCTCTCGAATACTCCGCCCGAGCTCGCGTGGGCATCTCTCGACGCGACCACCGGCGCACTTTCGGGGACGCCTTCAAGCGTGTCCTCAGGGAAGTCGCTGACAGTCGTGGTGACCGATGCGAAGAGCAAGACGGGGCAGAAGGCATTCCCGCTGGCCGTGCTCGCCTGCGTCGACGATGAGGTCCTGCCCTGCGCGGCAGGAAGCCAGGGCGCATGCATGCTCGGTGTCGAGCAGTGCACGGGCGGCCAGTTCGGAGCTTGCGCCGGTGGCACTTTCTCGAAGGACCCTGGGCAGTGCGGCCCGTCCTGTGGAGCCTGCGGCGGCAGCTCGGACCGGTGTGTTGACGGGCGGTGCGCGTGCGGGGACGTCGTTGGCAGCGGTCCGTGCGACCAGAGGCTGCCGGCATGCTGCTCCGGCGCATGTGTCGACACGCAAAATGGCGACGCCGATCACTGCGGCGGCTGCTCAATTGCCTGTGACAAAACCCGGTCAAACGTCGTGCGGCAATGTCAGGGTGCCGTTTGCGACTATCCTTGTCAGGCGGGGTTCGCGCGTTGTCCGACCGGCTCCACCGCGCCTGGCTGCGACACGAACCTGTCAAACGACGCAAACAACTGCGGCGGTTGCGGTCAGGTGTGCGGGGACAACGGCAATGTCGCAAGCACGGTATGCCAGGGCACGAAATGCTTTGTGGCCACCTGTGTCGGCGGATATGCCAACTGCGACGGAATGTTTAGCAATGGTTGCGAGGTCGACACAAACAGCGACATGAACAACTGTGGCGGTTGTGGGAAGCAATGCCAAGCGCCGGCGAACGGAACGGCCACGTGTAGCAATGGGGAGTGCAAGAAGACTTGCCCGCTCGGCACACCCGACCTCTGTGGAGACCAATGCGTTAGCCTGCTTACCGATGCAACTCATTGTGGCGCCTGCGCGACTTCATGTTCTGCCTTGGGCCTGGGTGCCTGGTGCAGAAATGGAGCGTGCACGCTGGATTGCCCCACGGCGGGCGAGACTCGGTGCTCGGGATCGTGCGTCAACCTCCTAGGCAACGACGATAGCGACTGCGGCAAATGCGGAAACAGGTGCCCGACCCACTACCACTGCGCTTCCGGCTCCTGCGCCTTGGACGCTGGCTGTACTTCCTGTCCTACGGCGCTGTGCTGCTCGCCCAACAAATGTGTCTACCTCTCAGGCGACCATTCCTATGAGTGCAACTAGACAGCGACGATAGCGCCGCCGCTTTTCAACGCGGATGACGAGGGGAGCAATGAAAACATCAAATCGCAATAGGGATGCGCTCTTTCTGCTTGTGCTGGCCTTCGGTGCGATAGGCTGCCATTCAAAGCAGTCGCCCGGCTCCTCAGCAAGCACCCCAACGGGGCTAGCCACTCCTCGCGCTTGCTCGACGGCGGCGGCCTGCGATTCTGGCGAGGTCTGCACGGGCGGCATTTGTGGCCAGCCCACGCCCACCTCGACTGCGTACAACCCTTGTGCGCTCGATGGCGATTGCCCCAAGGGAGACTACTGTTCCCTCGGCGCCTGCGCTCACGACTGTCTCTCCGCCAGCGACTGCTCCGGCTCCGACGTCTGCACGACGCGCGGCCGATGCGCCCAAGCGGCAGCGGCCGACAGTCCCCCACCGGTGGCGGCGCCGCTGCCGCCCGCGCTTGAGGTCACCCCTGCGTCGCTCGAGTTCGATTTAAAGGTTTCGCAGGCGACGCTGACGCTCAAGAACACAGGAGGTTCCGCTCTTCGCTTTCGAGCGCTCTCCGACAGCAAATGGCTTTCGGCGGAACCGGCGACGGGGCTGTTGCAGGCCCAACAATCCGCGACCCTTCAGGTGGCGGTGGATCGAAGCGTCGCGGGCTCCACCGGGTCAGGAGCTCTCACGGTCAACTCCACGGCAGGTCGCAAGCAAGCTTCCGTGTTTCTTGCCCGCGATCTGACCGGCACATGGATCGCTCGATTACAGGCGACCCAGCCTCTCGCGATGCCGACCGCATCCCTCGCATTCGAGCTCTTCCAGGTTCCGGGGACCGATGGGCTCACTGGCTATGTCGACCCGGTGAGGTCGGCGCTCTTTCCGTGGAAGGCCGGACTCTCGGGTCAGCTCACAGGAAACCAGGTTTCTCTTCAATTCATCATTGCCGGAGCGAAGAATTCTCCGGCGAGTCCGGCAGTGCCTCGAGGCGTGAGGAGGACCGTGACGCTGACGGGCACCGTTTCCGCGGCCGGCGACATTCAAGGCACCTATTCCGACTCGATCCTCGGACCACAGGAGCAGCCCGTCGTGGTAACGGGCACGTTCGACGCGAAGTGGAGCGCTCCGGCTCTTGTGGGAGCGGCCGACCCATCGCCGGTGTTTGACTTCCCCGCGATCGCCAGCCCCTTCTCCGGCCTCGCTTACGCATCATGCACCGCAAATTGCCCCAATGGAGATTGCTCAGGCGGCTCTTTCCTGAGGTCGTCCGCGGCCTTCTATAACTGGTTCAGCGGCATCGCCAATCAGGCCTCTGCCGACCCATATAGCAAGCTCGACCCGTCTTCCTGTGGCGGCACGAGCTGCCTCAACACCGTCTATCTGCGGTGCGCTCAATACCAATTCGTCAACGCGCTCATCGCGAAGCCCGGCGACGCGGAAGCATCCATGGGCTTTCTGGATACGCTCGAGGTCATGGCCGACTACGCGCTGCTCTTCGGCAATCAAGCCATCGTTCAGGCGACCAACGGCTGGAAAACCATGGGCTCTGTCGCGGGCGAGCGCGCCGAGCTCGATACGGCCCTCGGACTCCTTCGCTCGGGGAATCACTCGGACGATCAGAGCGCGCCCTTGGCCATGTTTGATCCCTTCCTGCTGCGAGCCGTGCTCGAGTCCACAAGCGTGGATGCATTTCAGAACGCAAATTCGAATATGCCGACGCTCCTCGGCGACCTCGGAGCACGGGCGCCTTTCGAGCACTTGCGGCGACAGGCGCTGGTGCTCGGCGCTCTGCTCAGGGCCTATGTCGAGCAGTTGGATCGGCAGCACCGCCTCGGCCTCGGCGATGAGGCCATGGCGACCTCGGTCTCGGCGGCAAATCTCGCCTACTTGGACCTGGCAATTCTTGGGGCGATCGAGCTGAAGGCGGGAGCCACATCCGCGTTGGAGCTCGAGACGAGCCAAGTCGCGGAGGAGCTTGCGGCCATTCTGGGCAAGCACGATGACCTCGTGGCGGACCGGAACCCCGCGGGCTACCTGGACAGCTACGTGCCCTTTCTCGTCGATAATACCCAGCTCCAGCACACCCTCTACAGCAATGTCTATGCGAAGGCGAGCGAATACCTTCTCAACTACGCGCGGCCGGCGCAAGACAAGTCGGTGTCAGGCTCGCAGGACTACGAATGGCGAGGGGACGCGCTGAAGACCGAGTACGCTGCGCAGGCGAACCAGTTTCAGTCGGAGTTGACGGACGTCTGCGGCCCGGTGTCCAGCCTCGACGACTGCGGCAAGGACACGGGAGCGCTCGCGAGCGCGGCAAGCGATGCCCAGGTCGCGGCGCTCCGGGTTCAAGCTGCCGCTCAGCGGATAATCGACCTCGACTCCGAGATCACGATCGAGGTCGAGCGCGCGAAGCAAGTCGCAGACACCTATCGCGCCACCGCGAAATTGATAGCCGCCGACGGGAAGGTCTTGGTTGACCTGAACACGAAGGAAATTGCGCTGAACTCGCAGCTTGATATGGCGAGAATGGCCGCGCAGTCCCTCGGCCAAATGACAAGTGCGCCCGGGGCGTTCCTGTCGCTGCTCGGCCTGGGCCTCGAAGCTGCGGTGATGCAATCAGTCACTCAGCAGAAGACCGACGTCGAGGCCCAACGCATTCAAATCGAGACCATCGAAAAGGCGCGAGCCTCCACCGACCAGGCCAACGTCGAAACGATCGACAGCATGGCCACGGTTCAGAGCAAGATGTTGGAGCAGGCGACCGACGGGCTGGAGCTGCTCATCGCCAAGGAGAATCTTGCGCAGGCCGTCAAGAGCTGCACTGCGCTGCGGCAGAAGGCGGAGCTGTATGCTGCCCAAGAGGCTCGGTTCGAAGCCCTCAAGGACGAGGACCTGCGGCACATGCTGCAGTACCGGGTCTACGTCGATCACCTGGGGCTCGCGGCGGAGGCGGCGTTTCGAGCACTGATGGCTTGGGCGTGGCAAGCGACGCGCGCGGTGGAGTATGAGCTCAACGCGAGTTATCCGAAGAGGGCCGACCTTTGGCAGACCAGGTCGGCAGCGGATATCGACACGTACCTGCGCGACCTCGACCAGTACTACACGAATACGCGGCAGCTTGTGCCGCAGACATGGGTAGAGGTCATCTCTCTGCGCGACACCTTGCTCGACCTGAAGGACAAGCTGAGCGACTCGGTGACCGCCAACACCTATGACGCGAGGGACCGCTTCAGGAGGTTCGTCGCGGCGCCCGAGAACCGCGATGCGCAAGGAAACCTCACCATCCCTTTCTCGACCTACAGGCCGGACAAGGCGATCTTCTCGAGCGCTGTCTGCATCGACCGAGTCACGTCCGTGCGACTCAACCTCGTGGGAGACAACCTCGGGACGGGCTTGACCTACGCCTTCCTGAAGCTGTCTCAGGGAGGCGGCACGTACATTCGTTCATGTTCTAATGGGGGAGCGGAGATCGTCGAGTACAACCTTGGAAATGAGCCTCGCGTTGCCCGCGTCAAGGCGGGGATCAACGCGCCGAATCACGCGCAAGCGATGGAGGCGAATACCGACCTCATCTGGCGCTCCGTCCTCTCCGGAAGCTGGCAGCTCACGATCGACCAGGATCCAAGCCACGAGCCGGCAAACGCGAATCTGGACCTGTCAGGGCTCGACGATATCGAGCTCGTCATCGAGCACCAGGCCTTCACCATCCAGTAGCCGAGAGTCTCCAAGCCATGCGAACAACGCGAAGGAGCTGGGCTCTCGCCGCGGGTCTCGTCGTCGCGACATCGGCCGCGGCAACCAAGGCAGTGGCCGCGGACCACTCCGGCACCCGGCCCAACGTCATCAGCGTCCCCCGCGGTCCCGGGAGTATCGAGGGCCTGGGGGAGTCGTTCGAGGTCAACCTCAACTCGGGCAGCGTCAAGGAGACCGTCGCCATCAAGGTGCCTCCGGGCACCGCGGGGATGACCCCGTCGCTCGCGCTCGTCTACGACAGCGGCTCGGGCAATGGCGCGGTGGGGCTCGGATGGGCGCTGCCCACGGGCGCCATCCAGGTGCAGACGGACAAGGGGCTGCCCCTGTACGACGCGACGGACCGCTTCCTCTACCAGGGCTCCGAAATTGTGCCGCTCGCGGACGGCACGTACCGACTCAAGAATGAGGGGGCTTTCATAAGGGCGCGCCGGGTGGGAGACGGCTGGGAGGTCGCTCTTCCCTCCGGGACCCTGCGACGCTTCGGCTTCGACCCGAGCGCTCGCATCGAGGATTCCGCCCGAAAATTCTCCTGGCTTCTCGAAGACGAGGTCGATGTCTTCGGAAATCGAATCCACTACGCCTACCAGAAGGATTCTAACCAGCCGTACCTCACGAGCATCCAGTACAACCAACGCCAGGGCGCGGCCGATAACCTCTTGACCTTCGAGTACGAGGGCCGCCCGGACGCGCTCGCGGATTACCGGTCGACGTTCAAGGTCGTGGTGGCGCGCCGGCTGAAGACGATTCGCGTCTACTCGCAGAACGTGCTCCTTCGCCACTATGCCTTGGGCTACGACCCGACGTCGCCGCTCTCGCTGCTTGCCTGGGTGGTGGAAACGGGGACCGACGACGCCACCGGGCTCCCCGCCGTCCAGTTCGGCTATTCCGCGTTCACTCCGGCGGCGAGCCCGATTCACGCGGTGACCTCCGCGCCCGCTCTGCTGCCCGGAACCGACGGGAGCAACAGCGAGCTCGCGGACATCGACGGCGACGGCTTTCCGGACGTGTTCATCGCGGACGAGCGCGGGCATCGATTCTACCGGAACCGCCTGGGCGAGAGCTTCGATGAGCCACAGGACATGCCGGGGAGCCCTTCGGTTCTGATGAGCACGACCGGCGTGGACCTCGCGGACATGAACGGCGACGGGCTCGTCGACCTCGTCGCGCGCACGGGTGTTACGCCATCGGCTTTTCGGTACTTCGCCAACAAGGGCGACGGGACATGGGCTCCGTCCGTGGTCTTCGGCAACAACCCGAGCTTCCAGCCCGAGGATGGGCAGACGCGTTGGGTGGACCTCGATCACGACAAGGTCACTGACGCCTACCGGCTGAACGCGAGCTCGGCGACCTGGTGGCGCAACAACGGCGACGGGACGTGGAGCGACGCGCAGAGCGCGGACCTGCCGCCCGGAGGGACCACGCTCGACTTCACGGACGCCAGGGTGAAGCTCGCCGACTTCAACGGTGATGGCGTCGTGGACCTCGCCTTCGTGCGCTCGGGCTCGGTGCTCTACTGGCCGGGGATGGGGAGGGGGCGCTTCGACCAGCCCATCTCCCTCGCCGGAGCGCCGGATGTCGGGACGGGCCTCGAATCGCGTCTTCAGGTCGCGGACCTCAATGGCGACGGGCTCGCGGATCTCTTCTATGTCGACACCGACCACCTGGACTACTGGCTGCTTCTGCCGAGCGGGAGCTACGCGGCCAAGCAAACCATCGCGACGCCCTACGCGAACGCCTCGCTCACCACGGTTCGCACCGCGGACATGAACGGGAACGGGTCGATCGATGTGGTGTGGCTCACGCCCTCTGCAGCTCCCGACCAGCGGGTCCAGTACTTCGACGCCCAGGATGGCGTGCGCCCGAACCTGCTGCGCCAGGTGAGCAACGGCCTGGGGCTCGTGCGCGAGCTCCAGTACACCTCGAGCGGGGCGGAGTTCCAGGCCGCCATCGAGAACGGTGACTCCTGGAAGACGCGACTTCCGTTTCCTGTGCAGGTGCTGGGTCAATCGACCACCACGGACTCGCGAGGCGGCACCTACGTCATCGCCTACGAGTACCTCGACGGCTACTACGATGCCGGCAACCGCGAGTTCCGGGGCTTCGGCCGGGTACGCAAGCGCGACCTCGGGGAGACCGACGATCCAACCTCAGTGGTCCTGCACGAATACGATCTCGGCATCTCAAACGAGGCGCTCAAGGGCCGTGAGCTGTCGGTCACGACGCAGGACGCAGCAGGGGTGCCGTTCGTCAGCGTGGCTCGAACCTTCGCACCGCGCCTCTATGCTGCCGGGACGGACGGCAGGAACGTCGCCGGCGCGGATCTTCTCCTCGAGGAGAACACCCGGTACGAGAGCGGCACGGCGGGAGCGCTGATCCGCGAGGAGTGGACCTACGACGACTACGGCAACACGCTGACCGACTCGAAGTGGGGGCTGGTCGTGGCAGGCGACCCGCGCGCCGGCAATGACGAGGCGCTCACCACGACGAGCTACGCGAACGACCCGGCCAACTGGATCTTGGGTCGGCCGACGCATGCGCTCGTGACCGATGCCGCCGGAAATCGCGTGAAGGAGAGCAAGACCTATTACGACGGCGACCCCTACGTCGGACTCCCCTTCGGCGTCCTCGGCTCTCAGGGTGCCGCGACGCGCACGGAGGAGTGGGTCGAGGGCGAGAAGTGGATCTCGACGAGCCGCTTGAAGCGGGATGAATTCGGCAACGTCACTTCATCGCTCACGCCGCGGGGGGCGACCCGAGAGGTCTCCTACGACGACGCGACGCACGTCTTCCCGGTTGCCGAGCGGATTCAGGTCGCGGAGAGGAAGATTCTCACCTACGGCGCCACCTACTCCCTGGGCCGCATTGACTCCTTCCAGGATCCGAACGGTGCCACGACCCTCTTCGCCTACGACGCGCTCGGAAGGCTGACGGCCATCGCGAGGCCGGGCGACGACCTCAAGCTGCCCACCGTGGCGTACCGGTACTTTCTCGGAAGTCCGCTCAGCAACCTGATCACGGAATCCCGGCCTCGCTCCGGCGAGGGCACCGTGTTTCAAAGCATCAGCTACCGCGACGGCCTCGGTCGCGGCGTCGCGGAGCTCACTCAGGCCGAGAACGGCCGATGGGTGCTCTCGGGTTGGAAGCACTATTCGCGGCGCGGCTCCATCCTCCAAGAGTGGGACCCGCTCTTTGTCGATGCGCCGGTGCCGCCCGCGAGCGACCCGAGCTCGCCCATCACCTCCCACGCCTACGACATCCTTGAGCGGCGGATCCGGACGAACTTCCCTGACGGAACGAGGGAAGAGACTCATTATGGCGCGCTCACCGAGGAGCACTGGGATGCGGAAGATCTGAACCCGGACTCGAAGCACCACGGCACGCCCCTGAGGCACGAGTCGGATGGGCTCGGCAGAACGATCGCCACCGTCGAGAACCTTGACGGGAAGCCGTTGCGCACGGCCTTCGGCTTCGATGCGGTCGGGCACCAGGTCTCGGTGACGAATGCGCTCGGAGCGGTGACGAGCTGGACCTACGACGGCCTCGGCCGCGCGACCTCCGTCGTGCACCCCGACGCCGGCAAGCGGACCTTCGAGTACGACGACGACGGCAATGAGTGGCACCGCGTGGACGCCCGCGGCCAGCGCGTCGAACGCGTGTTCGACTTCGCCGGCCGCGTGACGAGCGAGGCGTATTTCGATGCGACGGGCGCTGCCGCGGGCCAGGTGGCCCTGCACTATGATGACCCGTCACCCAGGCTGAATGGCGGGACAAACACTGCGGGGAAGCTCTCCTGGGTCGCTGACCTCGTGGGCGAGGAGCACTTCCTCTACGACGAGCGGGGCCGCGCGACGGCTCGGCTTCGAATGGTCGACGGCAAGGAATACCGGCTCGAGGAGGATTACGACAACCTCGACCACGTCTCGGCGATGCGGTTCCCGGACGGTCAGCAGATCGACTACGCCTACAACGAGCGCGGGCTGCTCGAGTCGGTACCTCGAGTCGTGAAGCAGCTCGACTACAACGCCTCGGGCCTGCCCCTCCGCCGCGAATTCGCGAACGGCGTCGTGTCGGCAGCGACCTATGACGCGCGCGAGCGCCTCTCGACGCTCAGCGCCACAGGGCCGAAGGGAAAGGGCCTCCAAGACCTGGGCTTCGGCTACGACCTCGCCGGAACGCTTCTGAGCATCGACGACCGGTTTCGCTCGAGCGGCAAGCTCTCCAGGAGCCGCAGCTACGTTTACGACGACCTGTACCGGATGACCTCGGCGACGAGCCCCTTGGGGCCGTCGAGCTTTGTCTACGACGTCGTCGGGAATCTGCAGTCGAAGAGCGACGTCGGCGCGTACGTCTATGGCGGCGCGCAGCCGAACGCGGCGCAGTCCATCGCAGGACAAGCGCTGAGCTACGACGCGAACGGCGCGGTGACCTCCTCCGCGGGCAAGAGCCTCGAGTACAACGCGCTCGGCCAGCTCCGGCGCGTGACGAGCGCTGACGGAGCCACCGAGTACGCCTACGATTACAGCGGGCGGCGGATTCTCAAGACCGAGACCACGGGCGGGGTGACGAAGAAGGTCGTCTACCTCGACAAGTACGCGGAGGAGCGCGACGGCACGCTGGTCAAGTACGTCTTCGCGGGTGAAGTGCGGTTGGCGCGCGTGGGCGGCAATGCGCCGAAGCAGCTCGCCTCGACTGCTGGCGCTTCGACCGCTTCCCTTCTGCGCCGATCTGGCGACGCGATTGGGGCCATTCCAACCCTTGCTCTTGCGCTTGGTGCCCTCCTGATGCTCGCGAGGCGCCAGCGCTGGCAACGAGGCGCCGAGATTGCAATCGCCCTCGCTCTGGCGGCGTTCGTCGGCTCCTGCCAGGGCGGTGCAGATACGTCGCCGCTGCCGGGAGCGATCTTCTACACGGCTGACCACCTGGGCAGCACCGCGGTTCTCACGGACACCAAGGGCGAGGTGGTCGGCGAGTCGACCTACGACGCCTGGGGCCTCGAAGTCGCCTCCACCGACGAGCCCCACGGGTTCAACGGCAAGGAGTTGGACGCGCAGGCGGGGCTCGTCTACTTCGGCGCGCGCTACTACGACCCGCGCCTGGGGCGCTTCCTCACGGTGGACCCCGCGGCTCTGGCTCCCTCCGAGCAGGCAGTTCAGGACCCGCAGGCGCTCAATCCCTACGCGTACGCGAGGAATTCGCCTGCGAGGTATGTGGACCACAACGGTCTCGCGCCCTCGGACTGGGCCGATGCCGGCGACCGGTGGCTCTTCGCGACCCGCGAGAAGCTTTTCAACGGCGCGGTGCAAACGGGGACCGCTGGGAAGATCGTCGGCGCGGTCGGGCTGACCGCTCTCGACCTGGCGCGAGGATTCACAGATAGCCTGAGGTTCGGGGAGGGGATCGGCGAAGCGCTCGAGTCCATTCACCAGGGCGAGTACTGGATGGCGGCGGCGCATGTCGCCCAGGACGTCGTCCGCGCCACTGTGATCTTCAACACCCTTGCCGGCGCAGCGGAGGCGACAGGCGCGCCAGCAGCCGCGAGAGCTCGGGCTACCGCGCCGCCGTCAATGTTGAACGAGGGCCCGTGCTTCGCGGCGGGCACGCTTGTCGCCGCAGAGCGTGGGCTCGTTCCCATCGAGCTGGTCGAAGTCGGCGAGCGGGTGTGGTCGCGTGATGAGGCCACGGGTGAGGTGGCGCTGCGCAAGGTGACGAGGACGTTTGTCACACCGGATCAACCCCTGCTCGCGATTACGGTGCGCTCGGAGGATGGGCGGATTGATGAGGTCCTGGCCACCAAGGGGCATCCATTCTGGGTCGCGGATACCGGATGGGTCGAGGCTGCTGGGCTCGGGGTCGGCAACGCGCTACTTTCGCTATCCGGCCAGCGCAGCCATGTGAGCCTCCTGCGGTCACACGTTAAGTCCGACGCAGTCTACAATCTTGAGATCGCGGAATTTCACACCTACTTTGTTGGGCGTCAAAGCGCGTGGGTGCATAATTCGTGCGCAAGGGGCGCCAAGATCGCCTCGAATGCTTCAAAGGAAACTCCAGCAACGATATATCTACGACGAAATGTTGCAACGGGCGAGGAGTACGTTGGACAAGCCAAGTCCGGTCGCTTCGCCGCCCGACAGGAAGAGCATGCCGCAAAGCATCCGATCGAGAAATTCGAATACCATGTACTTGAAGAGCCGGGGTCAGGACGAAGTCTTGATGTGGCCGAAGAGGACTGGATTCGGGCAGGTGGCGGTCCAAAGCGATTCGGCGGACAGCTTGTCAATGAGCGTTATCAGATGTCTGATAAGGCGTATCAGGCGGCCGGAGGAACCGTGCCAAAGCCAACCGAATAGGAGAAAATGAATATGGGAGCTTGGGGTACAGGAAATTTTGAGAATGATGCTGTTTCCGATTGGCTTTCCGAGCTTGTTGACTGGTCCCCGGTCCAAAGAGCGCTGGACAAGGTGCTTCTTGCTGATGCGAATGCCTATGTCGGTGCAGACGCTTGCTGCATTGCGCTCGGTGCGGCCGAGGCCATCGCTGCCTGCCTAGGGAGGCCCGGCGAGGCACCAGGAAGGCTGGTTCAATGGGCAGGCGCCAACCGGAGCCGATGCGATGAGCGGATGAGGGTGCTGGCCGAGACCTGTGTTCGCAAAATCGACAAGAAATCTGAATTACAGGAACTCTTTGACGAAAGAGGCCAGAACGAGGAGTGGCATGGCCACTTGCAGGACCTTCTTCGGCGCCTTTCCCGTTGAAACGCTACGCACCTTCTCTCGGAGCCACGGAAGAGCGAAGATTCGCGAAGTAGCTTCCAAGGCAAAGGATGGCGAAGTGATAGCTGGAGGAGGCGCAAAGCCAGAGCGCCTCAAGTCTGGATGGAGGCCTGATCTTCTTTTGGAGAAGCCTGACGGATCCCAATACGGGATCAACGTGGGACGCGAAGCTGCGTCAGCCGCTCCCGCGCGGCGCGAAGCGGAAGCCATCAACGACCTGGAAGGCGCGGGCCTTCCCATGCGCTTTGTGCCCTACAAACCATGAAGACATCTTAATAGTCGCGCGAGGATCCAGAGAACGCCGACATTGAGCTGGCGATGCGCGTGCTCCGCGAGGTCGTGGGGATTCCCCGCGACCTGTTTGGAGCCCACAACGAGCTTGCGAGCGCCTCTCGGCGCTCAGCGCCACTGGGCCGAAGGGAAAGGGCCTCCAAGACGCCTCCAAGACCTGGGCTTCGGCTACGACCTCGCCGGAACGCTTCTGAGCATCGACGACCGGTTTCGCTCGAGCGGCAAGCTCTCCAGGAGCCGCAGCTACGTTTACGACGACCTGTACCGGATGACCTCGGCGACGAGCCCCTTGGGGCCGTCGAGCTTTGTCTACGACGTCGTCGGGAATCTGCAGTCGAAGAGCGACGTCGGCGCGTACGTCTATGGCGGCGCGCAGCCGAACGCGGCGCAGTCCATCGCAGGACAAGCGCTGAGCTACGACGCGAACGGCGCGGTGACCTCCTCCGCGGGCAAGAGCCTCGAGTACAACGCGCTCGGCCAGCTCCGGCGCGTGACGAGCGCTGACGGAGCCACCGAGTACGCCTACGATTACAGCGGGCGGCGGATTCTCAAGACCGAGACCCAGCCCTTTAAAGGTCGTAAGTAGTTGGTGTTGCTGCGGGATTTCGACTCTATTGTGCGGGTCCTGAGAATCTGCCATGGATCTGGCCTCTCCTGGGCGCGTCCAAACCGGGGCGCCCGTCGAAAGGCCAACGCATGATTCTTGGCAAGGTGTTCGCTCCGTTCATTGAACAGAGCCCGATTAGCGTGATGGCGCGTGGGACACTCGAGCATGCGCTGCGCTCCGAAGATGTTGATGCCGTGTTTGGCGCGAGCGCTGAAACGCAATACACGCGGACGCTGCTGTTCTCCACAGTCGTCGACTTGATGAGCCTCGTGGTTCACCGCATCCGGCCGTCGCTTCACGCCGCCTATCAAGCCAATCGGCGCCGAATTGAGGTCTCGGTACAGTCGCTGTACAACAAGGTCGACGGAATCGAGCCGGGGGTCGGTGCGGCATTGGTCAAGCACGTCGCCGGTCGCACTGTTCCGTTGATCGAAAGCATGAAGGCATCGCTTCCGGAACTCCTTCCAGGGTATCGAGCTCGGATCCTCGACGGGAATCACCTGGCGGCCACGGAGCATCGGATTTCCGAGCTGCGCAAGACCGCAGCGGGCCCGCTGCCAGGGTTTGCATTGGTCGTGCTGGATCCGCGCCTCCTGCAAGTAACCGATGTGATCCCTTGCGAGGATGGCCACGCCCAGGAGCGCTCGCTCACTGAAGCGGTGTTGGCGAAGGTCGCGCCGAGGGACGTGTGGATCGCTGACCGCAACTTCTGCACCTGCGCCCTGCTCTTCGGCATCGCCCGTCGAGAGGGGCTCTTCATCGTCAGGCACCACCGCATCAATGTGCCGTGGAAACCGATCGGCCGTCTTCGTCGCTGCGGCACCATCGACGGCGCCGAGGTTTGGGAACAGGAGGTGAAGCTGAGGGATGACACCGGGAACTCGCTCCTCGCCCGCCGTATTACCCTGAAGCTTCAGAAGGCGACGCGTGATGGCGACCGGGAACTTCACATCCTGACGAATCTCCCACCAGATACTCTCGGCACAACCGTCGGCGCTGTCTACCGAAAGCGGTGGGGCATCGAGTTGGCATTTCAGGAGCTGGAGGCAACCCTGGAAGGCGAGCTCAATACGTTGGGCTATCCGAAGGCAGCGCTCTTCGCGTTCTGTGTGGCCTTGGTCGCCTACAACGTTCTCTCGGTCATCAAGGCCGCCTTGCGCGCCGAGCACGGAGCCGAAAAGATCCAAGAAGAGGTATCGGCCTATTACCTGGCCGACGAAATCGCCGGCACCCGGCGAGGCATGGAGATCGCGATCCCGCCCAAAGCGTGGCGAGTATTCCAGGCAGCCCCAACCAGCGAGGTCGCCAAGGTGCTTGTCGACCTCGCTGGAGAAGTTGACTTGCTGAAGTTCCGTCGACATCCACGTGGTCCAAAGAAGCCGCGGCAACCGAGAACCTTCAACCGAAGACACCCTCATGTTTCCACTGCTCGCTTGCTAGCATTGCGGAAAACAAAGAGAAAGAACGCACCTTGAAAGGGCTGGACCGAGACCACGGGCGGGGTGACGAAGAAGGTCGTCTACCTCGACAAGTACGCGGAGGAGCGCGACGGCACGCTGGTCAAGTACGTCTTCGCGGGTGAAGTGCGGTTGGCGCGCGTGGGCGGCAATGCGCCGAAGCAGCTCGCCTCGACTGCTGGCGCTTCGACCGCTTCCCTTCTGCGCCGATCTGGCGACGCGATTGGGGCCATTCCAACCCTTGCTCTTGCGCTTGGTGCCCTCCTGATGCTCGCGAGGCGCCAGCGCTGGCAACGAGGCGCCGAGGGCGCGATCGCCCTCGCTCTGGCCGCTCTCGTCGGGTCCTGCCAGGGCGGTGCGGACACGTCGCCGCTGCCGGGAGCGATCTTCTACACGGCTGACCACCTGGGCAGCACCGCGGTCCTCACGGACACCAAGGGCGAGGTGGTCGGCGAGTCGACCTACGACGCCTGGGGCCTCGAAGTCGCCTCCACCGACGAGCCCCACGGGTTCAACGGCAAGGAGTTGGACGCGCAGGCGGGGCTCGTCTACTTCGGCACGCGCTACTACGACCCGCGCCTGGGGCGCTTCCTCACGGTGGACCCCGCGGCTCTGGCTCCCTCCGAGCAGGCAGTTCAGGACCCGCAGGCGCTCAATCCCTACGCGTACGCGAGGAATTCGCCTGCGAGGTATGTGGACCACAACGGTCTCGCGCCCTCGGACTGGGCCGATGCCGGCGACCGGTGGCTCTTCGCGACCCGCGAGAAGCTCTTCAACGGCGCGGTGCAAACGGGGACCGCTGGGAAGATCGTCGGCGCGGTCGGGCTGACCGCTCTCGACCTGGCGCGAGGATTCACAGATAGCCTGAGGTTCGGGGAGGGGATCGGCGAAGCGCTCGAGTCCATTCACCAGGGCGAGTACTGGATGGCGGCGGCGCATGTCGCCCAGGACGTCGTCCGCGCCACTGTGATCTTCAACACCCTTGCCGGCGCAGCGGAGGCGACAGGCGCGCCAGCAGCCGCGAGAGCTCGGGCTACCGCGCCGCCGTCAATGTTGAACGAGGGCCCGTGCTTCGCGGCGGGAACGCTTGTCGCCGCAGAGCGTGGGCTCGTTCCCATCGAGCTGGTCGAAGTCGGCGAGCGGGTGTGGTCGCGTGATGAGGCCACGGGTGAGGTGGCGCTGCGCAAGGTGACGAGGACGTTTGTCACACCGGATCAACCCCTGCTCGCGGTTTCGGTTCGGTCGGAGGATGGCGGGGTTGAGGAGATTCTGGCAACAAGTGGACACCCGTTTTGGGTTATCGATGTCGGTGGGTTGAAGCGCGCAATCTTCGCACTGGTGATGCGCTCTTCGAAGAACATCGACAGTCCGGGCGAATAGCGAATCTCGTTGTAACCCGGCGCACGGCAACGGTCTACAATTTCGAGGTTGAGAGCTTTCATTCATACTTCGTCTCAAGCCAGAATATCTGGGTACACAATGCGCCATGCAGCCTTCAGCAACGAGCAAATGAGATTCACCGGGTACTGGACCCCCGAGCCCAAAGGGCCCGGACAACAGCCGCAACCGACGCCGTGGCACCAGATGGCACCCTGACCAGGATCATTAGCTCTAGCGAACGACGCCTCACGCCTGCACAGCGACGCGCCCTTGGGCCAGGCGAAATTGAAGGTATTGGCGAAGGCCATGCAGAAGTCACGGGCCTCCGAACCGCGAAGGAGCTCGGCATGTCCCCAAGAGCGACCGCGGCAAGTCGCCCGATATGCGATGGGTGTGCATCAACGCTCGAAGCCGACGGAGTCAATCTCGAAAGCGCGAGGAAATAGGAATGTTCAGGTCCTTTGATGAAAAAGAGATTCGCGATGCAATTGGCGAGATGCCATGGGAAATGGCGCTCGCCTTCGGCGCGGCTTGTGCCGGACGAATTCTTCCCAACTACTATCACTTTGCAGCGGAGACCGGGTGGGGCTCGCCGCCCGCTGTCGCCAGCTCTCATGCGTTCGTTTGCGCGATTGCGCGTGGGCAAAGACAAATCGCTGACAGCGAAGTGGCCGAAGAACTAGCTTCGCTCGAAACGCAAGCTCCTGATTCCGAGAACTTCACGTCGCTGTTCACCTCGGGAGCTCAAGATGTGGTGTTCGCCATCTGCAGCTTGCTCGACTTTTGTCGCACGCGAACAGCAGAGAGCATCATCATTGCGGCACGATATCCGATCGACTCGATTGATCTTTATGTCCAGGAAATCGAACGCATGGATCCGCGTTCCAATGACCGGGAGCAGCGAATTCTCGCGGCACCGCTCATGCAGCAGGAGCTGCTCCGCCAAAACAGAGACCTCGACCTGCTCAAGCAGAGACCCGATGTAGGGACCGTTGAACAGGTGCTCAACCGCTGTGCTCTCGAAAAGGCATTCGAGATGCAGGTCGGGAGCTGAGGTCGGCGATCCGCGGAAGGTAGACCATCCACAGATCGACGGCGAATGGCGCACGAGATGGGCAGTACGCCTTGACGGTCCAGAGAACGCCGACATTGAGCTGGCAATGCGCGTGCTCCGCGAGGTCGTGGGGATCCTCCGCAACCCCACAACCAGCTTGCGAGTGCCTCTCGGCGCTCAGCGCCACTGGGCCGAAGGGGAAGAGCCTCCAAGACCTCGGCTTCGGCTACGACCTCGCCGGAACGCTCCTGAGCATCGACGATCGCCTGCGCGCGAGCGGAAAGCTCTCCAGGAGCCGCAGCTACGTGTACGACGACCTGTACCGGATGACCTCGGCGACGAGCCCCTTGGGGCCGTCGAGCTTTGTCTACGACGTCGTCGGGAATCTGCAGTCGAAGAGCGACGTCGGCGCGTACGTCTACGGCGGCGCGCAGCCGAACGCGGCGCAGTCCATCGCAGGACAAGCGCTGAGCTACGACGCGAACGGCGCGGTGACCTCCTCCGCGGGCAAGAGCCTCGAGTACAACGCGCTCGGCCAGCTCCGGCGCGTGACGAGCGCTGACGGAACCACCGAGTACGCCTACGATTACAGCGGGCGGCGGATTCTCAAGACCGAGACCACGGGCGGGGTGACGAAGAAGGTCGTCTACCTCGACAAGTACGCGGAGGAGCGCGACGGCACGCTGGTCAAGTACGTCTTCGCGGGTGAAGTGCGGTTGGCGCGCGTGGGCGGCAATGCTCCGAAGCAGCTCGCCGCGACTGCTGGCGCTTCGACCGCTTCCCTTCTGCGCCGATCTGGCGACGCGATTGGGGCCATTCCAACCCTTGCTCTTGCGCTTGGTGCCCTCCTGATGCTCGCGAGGCGCCAGCGCTGGCAACGAGGCGCCGAGGGCGCGATCGCCCTCGCTCTGGCCGCTCTCGTCGGGTCCTGCCAGGGCGGTGCGGACACGTCGCCGCTGCCGGGAGCGATCTTCTACACGGCTGACCACCTGGGCAGCACCGCGGTCCTCACGGACACCAAGGGCGAGGTGGTCGGCGAGTCGACCTATGACGCCTGGGGCCTCGAAGTCGCCTCCACCGACGAGCCCCACGGGTTCAACGGCAAGGAGTTGGACGCGCAGGCGGGGCTCGTCTACTTCGGCGCGCGCTACTACGACCCGCGCCTGGGGCGCTTCCTCACGGTGGACCCCGCGGCTCTGGCTCCCTCCGAGCAGGCAGTTCAGGACCCGCAGGCGCTCAATCCCTACGCGTACGCGAGGAATTCGCCTGCAAGGTACGTGGACCACAACGGTCTCGCGCCATCGGACTCGGCCGATGCTGGCGACCGATGGCTTCTCGCCACCCGCGAGAACCTCTTCAACGGCGCGGTGCAGACGGGTACGGCTGGGAAGATCGTCGGCGCGGTGGGCCTGACCGCTCTCGATCTCGCGCGAGGATTCACAGATTCCCTCAGGTTCGGAGAGGGGATCGGCGAAGCGCTCGAGTCCATTCACCAGGGCGAGTACTGGATGGCGGCGGCGCACGTCGCCCAGGACGTCGTCCGCGCCACGGTGATCTTCAACACCCTTGCCGGCGCAGCGGAGGCGACAGGCGCGCCAGCAGCCGCGAGAGCTCGGGCTACCGCGCCGCCGTCAATGTTGAACGAGGGCCCGTGCTTCGCGGCGGGCACGCTTGTCGCCGCAGAGCGTGGGCTCGCTCAATCGGCGAGATGGGCGGCTGCGTAGGCCGTCAGGCATCCGAGGTCCCCGCTGAGAATGGCCGAGCCAGCAGGCGACGGAACCGGCGCAGTCGGTCTCGACCTCCTTCTCCGTCGCCAGCCATGTCAGCCCCCGCGACTATGATGGCCCTCCAAGGCGGCAACCGTCCGCCACCTCGGAGGCCCAACGTGATCCGCCTGCTGCACACCGCCGACTGGCACCTCGGCGCCACCCTCGAAGGCGTCAACCGCGACCGCGACCACGCGCTCTTCCTGAGCTGGCTCGCCGACCAGCTCGACTCAAACGAGGTCGACGCCCTGGTGGTCGCCGGCGACGTCTTCGACCAGCCCCAGCCGTCCGCCGAGGCCTCCCGCCTCTACTTTTCCTTTCTGAGCCGCATCGCGCTCGCCGCGCAAAGCCGCAAGGTCATCGTCGTCGGCGGCAACCACGACTCCGGCGCGCGCCTCGACGCGCCGCGCGAGCTCCTCGGCGCCCTCGACATCCATGTCGTGGGCGCGTTCGATCGCGACCGCCTCGACCGCTGTCTCTGCCCCGTCACCGTGGGCGACCGCATCGCCGCCGTGGGCCTCGCGGTGCCGTACGTCCACGAGGTGCGCCTGGGCCTGCGGTCGGTTTTCGACCAAGGCGACGGTCTCGCCGCGCAGCTCGAGGACCGCTTCGCCGAGCTCTACTCCACCCTCGCCGACGGCGCCCAAGCGCTCGCCCCGGGCGCGCCCCTCTTCGCGACCGGCCACCTCTGCTGCCTCGGAGCACATAGGAGCGACGCCCCGGCCGACATCCACCTCGTCGGCTCGCTGGGCGGGCTGTCCCCGCGCATCTTCGACCCGCGCATCGCCTACGTCGCCTTGGGGCACATCCACCGCGGCGGCCAGGTGCCGCAGAGCCGCGCCTTCTACCCGGGCTCCCCCATCGCCCTGGGCCTGAAGGAGAGCCCCGTCGAGCACCGGGTGCTGCTCGTCGACCTGCCCGACTTGGGCGAGCCTCAGGTCCGCGCCCTTCCGGTGCCCACCTTTCGCCCCATCCTCGAGCTGCGCGGGTCCGGGGACGAGCTCGCCGAACAGCTGCGCGCCCTCACCTGGGACGCGCCGTTGGAGCCGTTCGTCTACGCGGTGGTCGAAGGCGAGCGCACGTCGGGCGGCATCGAGGCGCAGCTCCAGAAGGCGGCCCAGGCCAACCCCCGCGGCGCGCCGCGCCTCGTGCAGCTCCGCCCTGGCCAACGGCTCGCCGAGGGCGCGGTCGGCCTGCCGGCGCCCGGCCCTCGCCTCGCCGACCTGAGCCCCGAGGAGGTCTTCCTTCGGCTCTGCCAGGCCCGCGGCGTCGCGCCCGACGAGCCGCTCCTCGGCGCCTTCCGCAGCCTCCTCTCGCCCGACGAAGCCGGAGGGCTGCCTTGAAGCTCCTCAGCATCGAGGTCGAGAACCTCAACTCCCTCTACGGGAAGCACGTCGTCGACCTCGAGAAGGCCCTGGGCGGCGCCCCGCTCGTCCTCATCACCGGGCCCACCGGCGCCGGCAAATCCACCTTGCTCGACGCCGTCGGCCTCGCGCTCTTCGGCCGCACGCCGCGCCTGACCTCCCCGCGCTCCGACGACGCCGCGCTCGACGCCCGCAGCGTCCTCTCCCGCGGCGCCGCCGAGGCGAGCGCCTCCGTGGTGTTCCTCAAGCGCGAGGGCGCCCAGGCGGTTCGCTACCGGGCCACCTGGTATTGCAAGCGCGCCCGCAACCGCCCGGACGGCGCCCTGCAGGACCCGGTCCGCACGCTGGAGCGCTTCGACCCTTTGTCCGGCGAGTGCGTCGTCCTCGCGAGCGACGCCCGCGCGGCGCACTACAAGCCGCACTTCGACCATGTCCTCGAGGGCCTGACCGCCGCCGACTTCCAGCGCTCGGTGCTCCTGGCCCAGGGCGAGTTCTCCGCCTTTCTCAAAGCCGACCCAGACGAGCGGGTTCGGCTCCTCGAGCGGCTCACCGCGACCGAGCGCTTCCGGGCCATCGGCGAGCGCGCGGCAAAGGCGTGGGCCGGCGCCCTGGAGCGCTTCGAAGCGCTGGAGCGCGAGCTCGCCGGCATCGCCCTTCTCTCCGACGCCGAGCAGCAGGCCCTGGTCGAAGGCGCCGCCCGGCTCTCCGAGCAGTCGCGTCAGCTCAAGGCGGAGGCGGCCCGAGCGAACGCCGCCCTCGGCTGGCTTTCCCAGCGGGCCGAGCATCAGCGCCGCTTCGAGGAGCAGACGGTCCGCGCGCAGGAGGCGCGAGAGGCGCGCGCGGCGCGCGCTTCCGACCTCGCACGACTTTCGGAGCACGAGCGATGCGCGCCCGCCGCCGAACGGCTGCGCGACCTGGAGCACGGCGCCCGCGAGGCCCAGCGTTCCCAACAGAGCGTGGCCCGGCTCCGCGAGGAGGTGAACGCGAAGGGCGAGCATCTTCTCGCGGCCCGCCCTGCGGCGGACGCCGCCCTCGCCGCCGATGCCATCGCCGCGCAGAAGATTGCCGCCGCCGGCCCCGGCCTCGCACGCGCCCGCGAGCTTCGCACCCGCCTTCGGGCCGCGGACGCCGAGCTCCGAGCGGCGTCGGACGAGACCCGCCTCGCACGGGCGGCGGCCGACGAGCGCGAGAAGCGCAAAGGGGCCGCCCACGAGAAGCGGCGCGCGATGGAGGCGCTGCGGACGCAGGCCGAGCGCCGAGTCGCCTCGCTCACGCCCTGGCGCCCACTGGTCGAGCAGCTCGCGGGCCTCGATGCCAGGCGCGAGGCCCTCCGCCCGGGCGAGCGCGAGCTCCAGCGGGGAGCGGAGCGGCTCGCCTCGAGGCGCCTCGTCGAATCGCACGCGGCAGTGAACCTCACGAGCGCCGGGGAACGCGTCGCGCTCCTTCAAGGCGAAGGCGCAAAGCAGGCCGCGGCTCTCGAGGCGACCGCGGCGGCCCTGGCATGGGTGCTCGGCACGGCGAAGGACGCGCGCGCGCATCGCGCGGAGCTCTCGGCGAGCGTCGCCTCGGCCATCCAGCGAGAGGCGGAGCTCAAGGCGCTTTCGGCCCTCGACCTCCAGCGCGCCGACGTCGCCCGGCGAGCCGCCGATCTGTCGATTCAGCTCGCCGGTGCCGAGGAGAATCTCAGCCGAGAGATGGAGGCAGCGCCCGGTCTCGAGCGAGCCCAGCGCGAGCTCGACGAGGAGCAGAAGAAGGTCGCCCAGGAGCTCGACGACCTCGCCTTCCTCCTCGGCATGGCCCGGGAGCGCGGCCGCCTGCGCAGCGGCGAGCCCTGCCCCCTCTGCGGCAGCGAGCGCCACCCGCACGTCGAGGACCCGAGGCTCGCCGAGCTCGATCAGCGCTCTCGGCAGCGCACCGCGGCGCTCGAGGCCCGGGGGGCGGCGCTCGCCGAGCAGACCGCGTCGCGCGAGCGCGAGCTCCAGGCGAATCGGCTGCGGGCGGCCGATTCTGAAAGCGCGGCTCGACGCGCTCGAGCCCGAGCGAGACCGGCACTCCCAGCAGCTCACCGCGCTTCAGGCTCAGCTGCAGCTCGGGCTCGACCGCCTGGGCCTATCCGTCGCCGAGGAGCTCGGGAACGCCGGGCGAGCCGCGTCGCAGGCGAAGGCGAGCTTTCAGTCGGAGGCAAAGGCGCTCGACGACGCGGAAGGCCGCTGGCTCGCCGCCCAGGCGCGCTGCCAGGAATCGAACGTCCAGCTCGCCGGCGCCATCCAGGTCGAGGGCCGAGCGCGCGCGGAGCTCGGAGCGCTGCGCCGCTCGGTGCAGGAGGCGGAGGACGAGCTCACTCGGCTCCGCGGCCAGCACAACGCCGACTGCGAATCGCTGGCGGCCGAGCTGCACGCGCGCGGCGCAGGCGACGGACGGGCCGAGCTCGCCGCGTTGGACGCCGCGCTCGCGGCGGCACGCCGGCGAGTCGACGAGGTCCGAGCAGCGGATGCAAGCCTCGACGAATCGAAGGCCCAGCTCACCTCGGCCGCCGCGGCCGCGCTCGAGGCGGGCGCTCTCGCCGACGCCGCGGCAGAGAAGCTCGCAGGGCTCGAGGCTGCGGTCGGCACGCGGTCGGCCGAGGTCGAGGCGCTGCGCGCCCAGGCCCGAGAAGCGCTTTTGGGCGAGGACCCGGACGCCGTCGAGGCGAGGCTCCGAGGCGAAGCCGACGCCGCGGCGCTCGCGCTCCGAAGGGCGCAGGCCGAGTGCGCGAGGCTGGAGACGATGCTCGCCGGCGCCCAGGGGCGTCTCGAGCTCGAGTCGAACCGGGAGGCCGAGGCGGCGCTGCGGCTGACTCAGGCGCAGGCCGCGCTCAATGCATCGCTGGTCGACCTCGGCCTCCCCAGCGCCGACGAGCTCGAGCGGCGCCTCTTGTCCGCCGAGGACGCCGCGCGCCTCGCCTCGGTCCGCCAGTCCCTCCAGGAGGCCGCTCGCTCGGCCGAGTCTCTTTTGGCGAGCCGCGCGAAGGACCTCGAGGAGCTGGACTCGAAGCGGCCCCCGGACCTCGCTCCGGGCGCCGAGGAGCCGCCGCTCCGCGCGGCCGCTCACGACCTCGAGCAGCGCCTCGAGGAGGTCGAGCGACAGCGCCTCGCCGCGGGGGCGCGGCTGGACGAGGACGGTGCCCGCCACGCGGCCCACGCCGAGCGCGCGGCCCAGCGGCAGGCGCTCCGGCGCGAGCTCGACGTCTGGGAGCGGCTGCACGCGCTCATCGGCGTGCGCGAGGGGCAGCAGTTCCAGCGGTTCGCGCAGCTCCTCAACCTGGAGGAGCTGGTGCGCAAGGCCAACGCCCGGCTCGACCGGATCGCGCCGCGCTACCGCCTTTTGCCCGCGCGCGACGCCAAGGGCGACCTGCTGCTCGCCTTCGCGGTGCGCGACGAATGGCACGGCGGAGTCGAGCGGCCGGTCACCACCCTCTCCGGGGGCGAGAGCTTCCTCGTCTCCCTCGCCTTGGCGCTGGCGCTGGCGGACTACCGCGCGGTGCGCATGCCCATCGAGACGCTGCTCCTCGACGAGGGCTTCGGCGCGCTGGATCGCGAGACGCTGGGCGTGGCCATGGCCGCGCTCTCGGCGCTAACGGCCGAAGGGGTCCAGGTGGCGCTCATCAGCCACGTCGAGTGGCTCCGCGACCAAATCGAGGCCCAAGTCGCGGTCGAGCCCCTTGGAAACGGCCGCTCGAAGGTGGTCATGACCGTGGCCGGAAGAGCCGTGGAGGCGAGCGAATCCTCCACCGCCGAGCCGGCGCGCGGCCGGCCCGGCGCCGCCTCGCGCTCTTCGGCTCGAGCCCTGGCGCCAGAGGCGCTTCCCCTGCGCACCACGGCGGGCGGCGCGGCAGGCGGCTCGACCTGACCGGGAGCGCTCGCGCCCCACGCCCGCGTTCGGTAACTTATCGAGACCTGCGTCGCCCGTTTCGTTGCGCCGCACCCCGGTAGGAGCATGAGCCCGAGCGCCGTCCGAAGCGTGCAGCACCTCATCCCGAACGGCGACGGCTGGCAGCTCTCGCTCTACCAGACCTGGAGCGAGGAGCGGGTCGACCTCTCCCGCCGCCCCGTGCTCATCGTCCCTGGCTACGGGATGAACTCGTACATCTTCAGCTACCACCCGAACGGCATCTCGCTCGAGGGCTACCTCGCCGAGGCGGGCTTCGAGGTGTGGCGGGTGGATTTGCGGGACCAGGGTGAGACCGTGCGCGTGGGCGGCAGCTCCAACTACAGCCTGGAGGACCTGGCGCTCACCGACGTCGCGCTGGCGCTGAACGCCATCCTCGACCTCACCAACACCCGCTCCGACCGCGTCGACGTCGTCGGCGGCTCGCTCGGCGGGACTCTCATGTTCGCCTACGCGGTGTTGGTGGGCGCGGAGCGGCTGGGGACTCTGGTCTGCATCGGCACGCCGGTGCGCTGGGTGAAGGTCAACCCGCTGGTCAAGGCGGCCTTCGCCTCGCCGTTTCTCATCGGCCTGGTGCGCGTGCGCGGCGCGCGCCTGCTCGCGCGCTTCGGGCTGCCGCTCATGGGCAAAAGGATGCGCTGGCTCATCGGCGTGTACCTCAACCCCGAGATCACCGACGTCTCGGCGGCGAGCGAGATGGCGCGGAGCGTGGAGGACCCGAACCGATTCATCAACCGGCAGATCGCCCAGTGGATGAAGGACGCCGACCTCTTCGTGCGCGGGGTCAACGTCGCGCAGGGGCTCGGGTCGCTCCAAAATCCCCTGCTCTGCATCTTCGGGAACGGCGACGGCATCGTCCCGCCGGCGACGGCGCGCTTCCCCTACGAGCGCATCGGCTCAACGATGAAAAAGCTCGTGGAGGTGGGCGACGATTCCCTGTCGCTCGCCCACGCGGATCTGTTCATCTCTCGCGAGGCGCACGAGCGGGTCTTTCGGCCCATCCGAGACTGGCTCGTGGAGCATTGCGCCCCGAACCTGCCCGTCGCCTCCTGAGGACTGAATCAGCCGGCCGCCCTGTGGTTCAGGAAGCGGCCGCGGGCCCCTCCTCGGGCGCGCGCTCGTTGTGGTAGGTGCCGAACACCCGGTCCCACAGCGGCGAGCTGACGCCGTAGTTGATCTTGTCGCTGACGAAGTGGTGCTGCAGGTGATGCCGGCGCTGCATTCGGCCGAAAGCGGTCTGCGGGCGCCAGTGGTGCGTCCCGTAGTGCGACAGGTCGTACCAGATGTAGCCGCCGATGAGGCCCGCGAACGCGGCCGGGAAGACGACCGGACCCAAAGCGACGTAAGCGATCGGCCCGAGGACCGCCGCGATGAGGAGCGACCCGACGGGCGGCATCACCAGCCGGTCTTGGTCGTGGGGGTAGTCGTGGTGCACGCCGTGGATGAGGAAGGCGACGTCCCTCTGGAGCTCCGAGCTCGGGTTGACCGCGAAATGGAAGGCGAAGCGGTGGAGCATGTACTCCAAGAAGGTCCAGACGAAGACCCCGGAGAAGGCCAAGCCCAGCACCGCCGGGACGCTGAGGGCGCCGCGAAAGAAGGCGTAGCTCAAAAGCCCCAGGGCGACAGGGCCCCAGAACGCCACGATCTGCCAGGGCCGGACGCGAGAGAGATACTTCTCGAGAAAGTCATATCGGAACATGCGCGGGCTGCCGCGCTGGGGCTCGTGGATTTCCGGCCGCTGAACCAGATAGAACATGCCGTCACCTCTTTGTTGGGCGGATTGAGCAGTCTACCCGCGCCTGGCCCGCTTGCGTTGAGAAAAGAGCCAGCCCAAGGCGGGGTGCGCCCTTTGCTCGAGCCTTGGGCCTGCTCGCGCCCTCTGCCCGCCGCCCACGAGCTCCAGACGGGCGCTCCCCGACCCGGCCCATCGCGCCAGGGATGCCTCAACGCGCCGTGGGCCGGCCGGCTCTTCGGGGACGCCCCGCCGCTCGCGGCCGCTCACCGTGTGCCCGCGTTACAATTGAAGTGGACATTGGGCCTCTCGGGGCGGCGACGGGAAGCCCTCCGGGCCGGCGAAAGGCGCCTCGCTCGGACCCAAATCGCCGATGGTGCGACGGAGCGCCCACTCCTACTTTCGGCGGGCGCTTCCAGCGGAGGTGGCCATGGGCCCGACCGTTTCGCCGCTTGCACTCAGCACCGAGCAGCGGCTTTCCGGGTGGTTGCGCATCCAGCAGCGGCTGGGGGCGCGCGCGGAGCCTCGGCAACGGCCGACCGTCACCCTCTCGCGCGAGTTCGGCTGCGAGGGCTTCCCCGTCGCTCAGCGCCTCCAGGCCCTCTTCGAGGAGAGCATGGGTGAGCCTTGGACGCTTTTCGACCGACACCTGGTCGAGAAGATCGCCCAGGGCGAGGGGATCTCTCCGCAGGTGCTGGAGCAGGTGGGCGAGATGCCCCGCGCGTTCGACGCCCTCGGCTTCAAGCCCATCGGCAGCCACCTCAGCCAGGACGCCCTCTTCGAGAAGGTCATCCGGTGGATCGCGCCCATCGCGCTGCAGGGCAACGCCATCGTGGTGGGCCGCGGCGGGGCCATCGTCTGCCAGAGCCTGCCCAACTGCTTCCATTTTCGCTTGGTCGGCGGACTGCCCTGGCGCATCGACGCCTATGCCCGGCGGGCAGGCGTCTCGCGCGCAGAGGCAGAGGAGATCGTGCGGACGCACTCGGACCAGCGCAGCCGGTTCATCAGCCGGCACTTGGGCGCCGACATCACCGACCCGAGACACTTCGACGCCGTGTTCAACAACGGGCGCCACTCGCTGGAGCAGATCAGCCGGGCGATCTTCGCCTACGTGAAGAGCGCCTGGCCGGAGCCGGAGCTCTTCAAGCGCTGACCTCGGCGCACGGTCGAGGCCTTCACCGCCGCGGCGCGAGCCGATTCACCCAGGCTGCGTAGCGCTCGGCCCAGCCCTGCAGGAACTTCCGGGTGCCGTCGTTTGCGATATTGCCGGCCGGGTCGATGAGGCCATCGCTGAGCTGGAGAAAGCACTCGGGCTGGCCGAGCGTCGGCGCGTCGAGGTAGGCGAGCATCCCGCGAAGGTGTTGCTGCGCCACCGCCGTGCCGATGGCCCCGACCGACGCGCCGATGACGCCCGCCGGCTTTCCCGCGAAGGAGTTCTTTCCGTAGGGGCGCGAGGCGTGGTCGATGGCGTTCTTGAGCACACCCGGGACCGAGCGGTTGTACTCCGGCGTCGCAAAGAGCAAAGCATCGCTCGCCTCGATGTCGCGCTTGAGGCGAAGGGCGGGCTCCGGCCGGCGGTCATCGTCGTCCTGGTTATAGAGCGGGAGGTCGTCGATCCGCAGCGTTTGGAATTCGAGCTCCGGGGGCGACAGCCTCGCGACGGCGGCCGCGAGCCTCTTGTTGAAGGACTCTTTTCTCAGGCTGCCGATCAGCACGGCCACCTTGTACTTGGCGCTCATCGCGTCCCCCGGCCTTTCGGCGCTCGATCTGCGTCGAGGCCGGGGAGAGACCTATCCATGTCCCAATGGCGCGGCAAGCGCCCGCTCGCAGCGCGGCAATCTGCCCCTTCGAGGCTCAACCCGCGCGCTGCTCGCGGAGCCTCTGCGCCGTCTCGAGGTCGACCGGGGTTCCGCGGCGCTCGAGAAAGGCGATGAGGTCGGCCTGCTGCTCCTCTGTCTTGTTCTGGGCGAGCTTGTTCTTCACCGAAAAGGACTCGACGCTCACCTTGAAGACGCCGACCCCGCGCAGCGCCGATTCGTAGAAATCCGACCCTTCGGAGAAAGGCGTGTATCCGCCTTCCGGCTGGTCCTTTTCCATCAATCGCTGAAGCGCCATGGCCTTCTCAGCGGAGGCGTCGACCACCGACCCGCGCCCCTTGGCGTAGGCGGAGCGGTAGAAGAGGGTCGCCGGGCAGGCGGAGCCGTCCTTCGACAGGACCGTCGACGGGATGGCAGAGAGCGCCTGGTACGCGAGAAAGGTGGCTTTCGGGTTCTTGCGCAAAATCTCGTATTTCTCTCCGGCGAGGGCGCCATGGAAATAGATGGCCCCGCTGGCGTAGGCGAAGTTCACCGGGACGATGCGCGGAAAGCCGTCGTCGTCCACCAGCCCGAGCTCGCCGATGGGCGCCCGGTCGAGGATTTCCTGAAAGAGGGCCGCGCCGCTCGATTCGAAGACCTTGCGTCTCACTGTGACCTCGTTTCTCGTCGAAAGAGCTGTCGCCTCAGGTCGTCGAGCTCGCCGTCGCCGGGCGGAGTCCGCCGTCGCCGATCGCCACCTTGTAGCCGTCGCGGGCCCACCATTCCAGCCCTCCGAGGAGCTCCTTCACCTTGAATCCGAGCTCGGAGAGCCTCAGGGCGCCCTTGGTCGAGGCGTTGCAGCCCACGCCGTCGCAGTAGACGACGAAAAGCCTCGAGCGGTCGAGAGCCGCCGTCGACTCGCGGGTCATCTCCCGATGCGGTCGTCGACGAAGCTCGGAGCCTGGTGTCGCCAGTGGGTTTCGGCGCCGGCAGCGTTTCACGACCGCTTGTTCGCCTGGCGCAGCCGCTCCGCGAGCGTCCGGGTGAAGAGCGCGTAGATCCTCAGCGCCGCCGCCTCGTGCGTGTACAGGTATTGGTTGAAGCGCGCGCGGCTGATGAAGAGGGCGCGCACCGGCCCGGCGGCGACCACCCTCGCCGACGTGGGCGCCTCGTCGATGAGCGACAGCTCGCCGACGTACGAGCCCGCGCTCAAGCTCGCCAGCGGCTTGGAGCGCCCCGCTTCCACTTTGAACACCTGGACGCCGCCTTCGACGATGACGAAGAGGCCCTGTCCCTGCGCCCCCTGCTCGATGATGGTCGAGCCGGCGACGTACTGAGCCTCCTCGGAGAGCCGGTACAGGTCTTTCATGTCCTCGAGGGCGAGCTCACCGAAGATGGGGATGGCCTTGAGGTGGCCGTAGGCATCGATGAAGTGCGAGGCCGCGGCGCTCGCGCGAGTCGCAAAGGGGTCCACGAGGGTGTTGAAAGGGTCGCTGGCCGGGCTGGGCGCCGAAGGCAGCGGCGGCGCGCTCGCGGCCAAGAGCGCCGGGGCGTTGCCTGCGGCGGCGAGCTGCTTCTCGGCGAAGCCGCGAACGCGGGCGGCCTCGTCGCTCCGGCCCATCGCCTCCATGCGGCGCACGAGCGCTGCGAGAAGGTCGGCGTCGTTCTGGGCCGCGCGCACCTGCTGGAGCGTGTCGGCGAGCAGCTGCGCCGCGGGGGCGAGGTGCCCGTGGCGCTCGAGCAGAATCGCCCAGGCGCTTGACCGCGGCGACGCGCTCCGGATCAGGGATGGGCACCATCCGCAGCATCTCCACTTCGGAGCGGACGTTGGCGAGCTCGCGGTAGACCTGCGCGGCCTCGAAGAACCGCTGAGCGCGGCCCAGCGCCTGGGCGAGCGCCTCGCTGGGGCCGCCGCGCCGGTAGAGGGCGATGGCCTCCTCGCGCCGGTTCGCGCGCTCGTAGGCCGCGGCGGCCCGGGCGAGCTCGCCGCTCTGCTCGTGGCAGCGCGCCGCCGACGCGAAGTCGCCGCCTTGCTCGTAGAAGCGGGCGGCGTCGGCACCGCGCCCAGCGCTCTCGAGGACGGCCGCGGCGCTCTTGAAGTCCCGAGCCAAGGCGAACATCTGGGCGAGGTTCTTCTGCGAAACCGAGGAGAGCGTCTTCGCCTGCTCGAGGAGCTCCCTTGCGATGGACGGGTCGGCCTTCTCGTAGAGGCGAACCGCCTCCTCGACCTTTCCCTCGGCGAGCAGGCGCGTCAGGGCCGGCACCACCTTGGCGGTCACGACGAAGGTGCCCTCGTTCTCGTCCCCGACGAAGTCGAACTCCACCAATCCCGACCCATGCGACATAGGCGGCCACCTCGAGGAGGAACTGACGCCGGCGAGGATAGGCGGGGGCGCGCAAAGCCCGCAAGGTCAGGAAAGCACCCGCGTGCGGACGCTGGTCACGAGAGAGGCGATCCCCTCGCCCACTGCCGCGGAGACGTCCTGATCGATGTCCATGACGAGGTAGCCGATGCGGGCGTCGGTGGCCAGGACCTGCGCGTGGATGTTGGCGTTCCTCTCCGAGACGATGCGGTTCACGTCGCGCAGCACGCCAGGGACGTTGCGGTGGACGTGGAGGACGCGGTGGGTCTTGGGGCTGGCCGGCAGCTCGACGTTCGGGAAATTCACGGCGCCGGTGGTCGCGCCCGTCTTGACGAAGCGGATGAGGCTCGTCGCCACCTCTCGGCCGATGGACGCCTGCGCCTCCGCCGTGGAGCCGCCGATGTGCGGCGTGAGGAGGACATTAGGCAGGCCGCAAAGCTCGCTCTGAAAGCGGTCGGAGTTGCCTTCCGGCTCCTCGGGGTACACGTCGACGGCGGCCCCGGCGAGGTGCCCGCCGCGCAGCGCCTCGGCCAGCGCGGGGATCTCCACCACGGTCCCGCGGCTCGCGTTGAGCAGGTAGCTTCCCTGGCGCATCGCCGCGAGCTGGGCTCGTCCGATGAGGTGATGCGTCTGCGCGGTCTCGGGCACGTGGCAGCGTGACGAAGTCCGCCAGGGCCAGCAGCTCGTCGAGGCTCTCGCAGGCGCGGTTGTTGCCCATGGGCAGCTTGGTCTGGACGTCGTAGAAGAGGACGCGCAGGCCCATGGCCTCGGCGAGCACGCCGACCTGCGAGCCGATGTGCCCGTAGCCCACCACCCCCAGGGTCTTGCCGCGCACCTCGTATGCGCCGGCCGAAGCCTTGCGCCACTGGCCGGCGTGCACCTCGCGAGAGCGATCGCCCAGCTGCCGGGCGAGCAAAACGACCTCGGCGATGATCATCTCCGCCACGCTTCGCGTGTTGCTGAACGGGGCGTTGAAGACCGGCACGCCCCGGCCCTCGGCGGCCTCGAGCGACACCTGGTTCGTGCCGATGCAGAAGCAGCCGACCGCGAGCAAGGAGTCCCCCGCCTCGAGCACCGCCTCCCGCACCTGCGTCTTGCTTCGGATTCCCAGGACGTGGACGCCCTCGAGCCGCGCGCGCAGCTCGTTTTCCGGGACAGAGCGCGGCAGCGCCTCGACCTCGAAGCCCTCGGCGAGCAGCATGTCGCGGGCTCCACCGTGAATGTTCTCCAAAAGTAAGGCCCGGTGGGGCGCCCCGCTTGCGGTCTTCGGCATGAATCGGTCGCCTCCTTCCTAGCCTATTGATACGGATGGGCGCGGCGCGGCGCAGCATTCTCTCGGCCGCGCGCTGGAGGCACGCGAGCCGAGGCGCGCGTCGCAAGTCGCCCGGGCCACAACGAAGGAAGCCGAACCGCATCGAGGGCGCAAACTCGTCGGCGCCAAGTCGGCGCGGGCGGGCAAAGACTTCGGGCCCCAGCTTCGGGCAAGGCCAAGGGTCAGGAGGTAGCGCGAAACTTTGATCGCCGCGCACACCTCTCCCCTTCGCCCCCTCCCCGCAAAGCGGGGAGGGGGTTGGGGGGTGAGGTAACGGCATTCTCAAGGCAGGAGGTCGGCCTCGAGAGCAGATTGCTTTTGGGCGAGCACGGTCACGGTCTGGTCGAAGGGCCGAAACCCTGGGTGCTCGACCCGAACCGTGTACTTGCCGGGCGGCAGCGACAGCGTCAGCGGCGTGGAGCCCCGGGGCACTCCGTCGACCTTCACGGTCGCCGGGTATTGCCGCCCGCTCAGGACGGAGGTGACCCGGAGGGTCCCGCGGGCGGGGCGGGGCGCGGGCGCGGGCTCGACGGCGGCGCTGGCGGCGGCCGCGGGCCTCTTGGCCGGCGGTGGCTCGCGGAGGAGAAAGTAGCCGACGACGAGAGCAGCGCTAATGAGCGCGCTCGCCGCCATTCCCAGGGCGACCGCGAGCGAGCGCGAGCGCCTCGGTGGCGAGCGGGCGGCGCGGGGCGGTTCTGCCCGTAGCGCGGCGAGCTGCGGCGCGTCGGCCTGAGGCGCCGGCGCGGCCGACCACCCTTCGGGCGGCGGGAAGGGCGCCTCTTCGGCGCTCATCGCCTCGGGCGGTGCAGTGCTCGGCTCCTCAGCGGACGAGGTGCCGAGCTCCTCTGTTGCCGCTCGCTCGGGCCAGCACGCGACCAGGGCGCGGTAGAGCTCGTCCGCGCTCTGGAAGCGTTCTTCGGGGAGCTTCGCCAAGGCGCGGTCCAGCATCTTCGCCAGGCTGAGCGGGAGGTCGGGTCGCCACTGCGAGACATCGGGCGGCGTCGCGTAGGCGTGCTGCTGGACGACGGCGAGCTCGGTCTCGCCCACGAACGGAGGCGTACCGGCAAGGCACTCGAACAGCACCACCGCCAGGGCGTAGACGTCCGCGCGGTGGTCGACGGCCGAGCTGCCGCGCGCCTGCTCGGGCGACATGTAGTGCGGGGTCCCGAAGACCGACCCGACCCGCGTGAGCCCCGAGTGCGCCGGGTCGCGAAGCACGCCGAAGTCGAGGATGGTTGCGTGCCCGTCGGGGCCGACGAAGATGTTCGCGGCCTTCAGGTCGCGGTGGACGCAGCCCTGAGCATGCAAGTGCGAGAGGCCGGCGCAAACCTGGACGAAGACGGAGAGGACCTCGACCCGCGCCAGTCGCGCACCGGCGGCCTGCCGGCGCTCGAGGAGCTGAGCGAGCGTCATGCCCTCCAGCTTCTTCATCACCATGAAGGGCCGCACGCCATGCCGTCCCACTGCATAGACGGGCACGACGTTCGGGTGCTCGAGCTTCGCGGTCAGGCGGGCCTCGCGCTCGAAGCGCGCGACGAACTCGGCGTCGGAGGAGAGCTCCCGCGCCAGGACCTTGATGGCGACCTTCCGGTCGAGGGCTAGGTCGTGGGCCAGGAAGACGGTGCCCATGCCGCCGGCGCCGAGCTTGCTCTCGATTCGCCACTTGCCTTCGAAGAGCTCCCCCGAGCGGATGGACGGCAGCACCGGGCCCTCGGCGGTAGAGGCGACCGCGAGAGCCGGAGACGGCGAAAGCGCCTGCCGACAGCTCGCGCAAAGCGCGCCCGCGGTGCTCGTTGGGCGGTCGCAGCGCGGACAGCGAGCCGCCTCGGGTGAGGACATCGCTACGGCCCTCGCGGCGTGGAGAGAGGCAACTTTGGGACCATACCGCGCGGCCCTTGCCGACTTCAACGAACGGAAACGCGAGTGTGTCCGAGCCCCCTAGGCACACTCGACAGCTGGACGCAAGTGGGTTACGGTAACCCCCCAGCAATGGCCGACACTGGCTGTGCCGAGCGGCAAGGGGCCGCTCGAATCGGGAAAGAAGAGACGCGAATGTCTACGGGTACCGTCAAGTGGTTCAACGACGCCAAAGGCTTCGGCTTTATCACTCAAGACAGCGGCGGCGAGGACGTCTTCTGCCACTACAGCGCCATCCAAGCCGATGGCTTCCGCTCCCTGGCTGAAGGCCAGAAGGTGGAGTTCGACGTGAATCGCGGGCCGAAGGGCCTTCAGGCCGCCAACGTCAGGCCGGTCGCGTAGTCGTTCTCTTCACCCTGCCCGTGTGAGAGCCCGGTAACCCTTGGCGGGGGACCGGGCTCTTGCGTTTGGTGGCGCATCCTCTGGTGTTTCGGCCCAGCCTCGGGCGCGCGCGAATGGACGGAAGGAGTGGGTGGGCGTTACGGAGCGTGAGAATTCGCAAAGGGTCGTTTGCTGAACGGCAGCGAATACGCGCGCAGGCGTCGCTCGACTTCCCTGGAAAGTGGGCTTTATGCTCGCGAGCAGTCCCAGTGCAAGTCGCGCTTGGGCCGGGTCGGCACAATGCTCCGCCCGTAACATGCAAGGAAGAACAATGGCAACCGGTACTGTGAAGTGGTTCAACGATGCGAAGGGGTTCGGCTTCATCGTGCAGGATAACGGGGGCGAGGACGTGTTCGTCCATCACACCGCGATCCAGGCAGACGGTTTCCGCAGCCTTGCGGAAGGCCAGAAGGTGGAGTTCGAGGTGGCGAAGGGACCGAAGGGCCTTCAGGCCTCCAAAGTTCGCGCCGTCACCTAATTGTTAGGAGACACCTGCGGCTGCCTAGGCCCGGCTCGGGGAGCCGGGCCTTCTTTATGTCGGCGCTCGCCTCGGCTCTCCTGAGCTCACCAGTATCCCGTCGAGAGCCGCACGCGCGCCGCAGGGTCCCGCACCCAGCACTGGCAGCTCAAGCGGTCCTGGCTCGAGGCCCCGTTCTTCTCGAGCACTTCGCATTCTCGCGGTTCCGTCGGACTGAGGGCGCTGGCCCCCTCCACGACCCGCACCGCGCACTTGCCGCACGCGCCGCGCCCGGAGCACGAGCTACCCACTGGCACACCGGCTCGCAGGAGCCTGCCGAGCAGCGTCCCTTCCCCCTCCACCTCGATCGTCTCGCGGCGCAGCTCGGCATAAAGCGGCATTGAAGAGAAGTGTAACGGCGGCGGGGGACCGGATCGAGCGCGGGCATCTCGCAGTTCGACCCGACAGCCGAAACTCCGCAGCCTGCTCGCAAGCAGGCGGGCCGTCTTGGTCCCTCCCGGTCGCCCCCTCCCCGCGAGCGGGGAGGGGGTTGGGGGGTGAGGACCTACCGCCTCTTCGGAGGAATTCCCTTCGGATCCGCATGAGGCCCTCGGCGCCCGAGCTTGCGCATCGCCCGCTCGTAGTAGGGCTTCAAGTCGGGGTCAGCCCAGCACATCAAGGCCTTCTGCATTCTCTTCGCGTCGAGGTCGCGCGCGACTTCCACCG
The DNA here is from genome assembly GCA_963772225.1 of uncultured delta proteobacterium. Lineage (GTDB taxonomy): Bacteria > Myxococcota > Myxococcia > Myxococcales > UBA5297 > CAVYWD01. The sequence continues at coordinate 2,316,789 of CAVYWD010000002.1, forward strand.
GCTTCATCGTCGCGGGGTTGAGACCGGTGTGGAACATGTCCGTGGCCAAGGTCATGGGCGTGGGCATGAAGTCCTGAACCTGCCGTGGCTTCCAGCCGTTGCTTTTCAGGTAGTCGTGCAGCTCTGCCGCGTCATCGAGCGAGCAGCCGGGGTGGCTCGAGAGAAAGTACGGGACGAGATATTGCTCCTTGCCCGCCTCGGCCGAGAGCGCCTCGAAGCGCGCGCGGAACCATTCGAAGTCCGCGAGCGGCGGCTTCCGCATGTGCCGGAGCACGCCGCTCGCGACGTGCTCGGGAGCCACCTTGAGTTGGCCGCTGACGTGGTGCGCGACGAGCTCCCGCAGGTAGGCGCCCCCGCTCCGGGCATCAGCGCGGATGACGTCGTAGCGCACGCCGCTCGCGACGAATGCGTGTCGGACGCCCGGCTGCGCCCGGGCCGACCGATAGAGGTCGACGAGCGGCCCGTGGTCCACGCGGAACTTCTTGCAGAGGCTCGGGAAGAGGCAGCTCGCGCGCCGGCACAGCTTCTGGGCCTCGGCGTCGTCGCAGCCCATGGACCAGAGGTTCGCGGTCGGGCCGCCGAGGTCGGAGAGGGTCCCGCGAAAGCCGGGCGATGCGGCGATGTCGCGGACCTCCTCGAGCACGCTGGGAGCCGAGCGGCTCGAAATCTCGCGCCCCTGGTGCTCGGCGATGCTGCAGAAGGAGCAGCCTCCGCTGCACCCGCGGACCATCTGCACCGAGTGGCGTATCTGCTCGAATGCAGGGATGGTCGCGCCGGCGTAGCGCGGGTGCGGCGCGCGCGTGAAGGGAAGGCGGTAGACGCGGTCGAGCTCAGCGGTGGTGGGGCTCTGCGCCGGCGGCAAGCAGACGACCGCCCGGTCGCCGTGGCGCTGCACCAGGATCCGCGCGTTGGCCGGGTTGCTCTCCTGGTGGTAGAGGCGCGAGAAGCGCGCGTATGCCTCGGCGCTCGAGGAGACCTCCTCGAAGGCGGGCAGCTCCACGACCTGGCGCCCATAGCGTTCCGCCAAGCCGGCCCAATCGCGTCGCGCGAACGCAAGGCCCGGCACGTCGTCGATGGCTTTCGGGTCCCCGCCCCGGGCGAGTCGGGCGGCGAGCGCGAGGAGCGGATTCTCGCCCTGCCCGAAGACGACGAAGTCGGCCTTGGCATCGAGGACTATCGCCCTTCGGACCGCGTCGTCCCAGAAGTCGTAATGGGCGAGCCGGCGGAGCGAGGCCTCGATGCCGCCCAGCACGATGGGCACGCCCTTGAGCGCCTCGCGGCAGCGCTGCGAGTAGACGATGGCAGCTCGGTCGGGGCGCAGGCCGCCGACTCCGTCGGGCGAGTAGGCGTCGTCGCTGCGGCGCCGGCGGTGGGCCGTGTAGTGATTCACCATGGAGTCCATGGCTCCCGCGGTGATCCCGACGAAGAGCCTCGGCGCGCCGAGGGCCCGGAAGGCCGCGGCGTCTCGCCAGTCCGGCTGCGCCAGGATCCCCACGCGATGGCCGGCCGCTTCCAGCACGCGACCGATGACGGCAGCTCCGAAGGCGGGGTGATCGACGTAGGCGTCGCCCGTCACCAGAAGCACGTCGAGCTGATGCCACCCCCGCTCCTTCGCTTCCTCGAGCGAGGTCGGGAGGGGCCGCCGCCGGGCAAGCGGAATCGGGTCGGCAGGAGGGAGGGCTGCCAAGGACGATGGGACCATCGAGGAGATCGTAGGGCTGCTCCCTGGGCGCACAAAAGGTGAGGGCCCGGGCCTCTCGGGGGAGAGATCCGGGCCCTCTTGATGAAGGTCGGGCACACGAGAATGTGCGCTGCCGTTGCTTCCTTCCGGACCTGGCGGGGTTCACGACACCCCGTTGCCCGACCGTAATCTTCTTTGAAGCTTAAGCGACAGAGTCGCCTGAGGCTACCTGCATCTTTCCGCGCGCGAGCCCTAGGCCCGAGCTGGAGCGGAGAGGGTGGGAGTCGAACCCACGGTACCCTTGCGAGTACACAAGATTTCCAATCTTGCTCCTTCGGCCACTCGGACACCTCTCCAACGGCGTGAAATGCGGAGAGCGTAGGATTCGAACCTACGGTACCGTTGCCGGTACACTGGATTTCGAGTCCAGCGCCTTAGACCAGCTCGGCCAGCTCTCCAAATTCTTTGTCGGGCGTCACGTCTCGGCGCGCCGCTCCTCGCGGAGTCGGCGAAAGAATTCCTTGAGCTGCGCGCTGCACTCAGCTGCCAGCACTCCTTCGACGACCTCGGCGCGGTGGTTCAGTCGCGGGTCGGCGAGGAGGTTCATGAGGGAGCCCACGGCGCCCGCCTTGGGGTCGCGCGCGCCGAAGACGACGCGGTCGACGCGAGCGAGGACCAAGGCTCCTGCGCACATGGCACAGGGCTCTAGGGTGACGTAGAGGGTTACGCCGGTCAGCCGCCAGGCGCCCAAGGATTTCGCTGCCGCCTGGATCGCCAGAATTTCGGCGTGGGCGGTGGGGTCGTGGAAGGCCTCGCGCCGGTTGCGCCCCGCGGAGATGACCTCTTCGCCACGAACCGCGATAGCCCCAACGGGGATTTCGCCCTCGGCCTGCGCGAGCTCCGCCTCGGCGAGAGCACGGCGCATGAAGGCCTCGTGCCTCTCGAGCGCTGCTGGAGTCGTTACTTGCCCGTATTCCATTTGAAAAAGAGCGGCGCGCATCTTGCCGACTCTGTGGGCTGCAAGTCAAGTGCGCAAGCGGCGTTCCGGTCGGAGAGCGGCCGGCAGTGGCCTGCGCTAGTATCTTTCAGAGGTAGGTCGAAGGGAGTTTCACCGGATGCCCGCTCTGCAGATCGCGCCGCTCATCCTCTTGTTGTGGTCGGCGGAGATCTCGACGGCGGTCGGCAGCCGGGCCGCCGGGGAGCGGCGTCCCCGGCTCCAGGCTGACGAGTGTGCCCAGCGCGGGCTTGGGTGCGAGCGACGTTGCAACGCGCTGCGCGGGGCTGAAAAGCTGTCCTGCCAGACCGAGTGCCGCCTCGCCGCAAGCCGATGCCGCAGCGGCCGGCGCTAGGCGCGCTCCGCTCGGCTATTTCTTCTCGTCGGCGGACTTGAGCGGCGTCACGGTCGCCTGCTTGCCCAGGTTCTCCATCTTGCAAGAGCCCTCGTAGACCGCGCCCTTCTCGATGATGAGGGACGGCGCTTCGATGTTGCCCTTCACCTTGGCGCTGGCGCGAAGCTCGACGGCCTGGGCCGCCTTGATGTTTCCGATCACCTCGCCGAAGACCACGACGCTGCCGACGGTGATTTCCGCCGAGACGCGGGCGCCCTGGCTGATCTGCAGCCGGTCCTTGGAGAAGATCTCGCCGTTGAACTTGCCGTCGATGACGACCGTTCCATCGAAGGTGAGCTTTCCGTCGAATTCCGCGCCCTGACCGAGCAGGCTGTTGTGGCCTGATTCGCTGCGCAGTTCCTCGTGCTTCGGGGTGGCCATCGGCTTCTCCTTCATCCCTGGTTGGCTGCCGCTCGGGCTGCCGGGTTGGGGGCTGGGTACAGAAGATCGGACGTCGGGTACGGCGTTCGCACCGCCCTGACCTGCCGGCGCCGCTTCATCTGCCTTTTTCCCAAAGAGTCCCATCTTCGCTCCACTCTGTCGGTCTTATGCTTTTCTCACAGCGGGTGCCCGCGAGCCCGACTCGCCGCGGCGCGTTTCTTCGAACCCCTCGACACAGGCAATGCTTCCCAGCCGAAGGCGGCTGACCATGCCCATCCGACCCGTCGGCCGCAAGGCAAATCTGCAGGCGACGCGCCGCCGACTGTGCGGAGCGTAACGCTTGGAAGGTCCGTGGAATCGGGTACTTACAATTCCTTACGCGCCTTCAGGGCTGACGCTCGGGGAGCAGGCGCGCGAGGATCCGGTCGAGATCTTCGTAGGAGAAGTAGTCGAGCTCGATGCGTCCCTTGCCGGCCTTGTCCACGATTCGAGCCTTGGTGCCGAGGGCGCGCTGAAGTTGCTCGACAAGCGACCGGACCTGAGGGCTTTCGTGCTTCTCTGCCTCAGCTGGCGCCTCCTTCGTCGTCTTCAGCTTGCGCACGAGCGACTCGGTCGCGCGCACCGAGAGCTTCTTGCCAGCGACTTCGGCGGCGGCCTTGCGCATGGCCTCGGCGTCCGCGAGCCCGAGCAGAGCCCGGGCATGGCCCATGTTGAGGCTGCCCTCCATGAGCGCCCCTTTGATGTCCTTGGGCAAATGCAGCAGGCGCAGGGCGTTGGCGACAGAGGACCGGTCCTTCCCGACGCGGCTGGCGACCAACTCCTGCGTGAGGCCATGCTCATCGATGAGGCGCTTGTAGCCCTCGGCCTCCTCGATGGGGTTGAGATCCTCACGCTGGAGGTTCTCGATGAGGGCGATCTCGAAGGCCTCCTTCGGCGAGGCCTCCCGAACGATGGCCGGAACTTCCTTGAGTCCGGCGAGCTGCGCCGCTCGCCAACGCCGCTCTCCGGCGATGATTCGGTAGCGGGTGCCCTCGCGGCGGACGAGCACCGGTTGGACGATGCCGCGCGTCCGGATGGAGGAGGCCAGCTCCTCGAGCTTGACCGGGTCGAAGTGCTGGCGAGGCTGACGCTCGTCGCGCTCGAGCTCCTCGATGGGCAGCGAGAGCACCTGTGCGCGGGGCGGCCCTCCGGCGGCGACGGCGGGCGCGATCGGCGCGACCGGCGGCGCCGACGGGATGAGGGCGGACAAGCCGCGACCGAGAGCGCTGCGCCGCTGCGGCTGGGCCTTCTCCTGATGGTTCATCGTCCGTCCCCTTCGACACACGCGTGCACGCTTCGGAGCTTCGCGCTCCCCTCACATCCGCAAAAACGCGCCCGCCAGCCGCGGCGCCATACGGCCACGGCAGGACGCTTCCCCGAAAAGCGGGAGGGTCAGGCTGCGCCGGATTGAAACTTCGATTCTCGGCGCTTCTGCAGCTCTTGGGCGAGGGAGAGATAGCTTTCGCAGCCCTTGGAGCGAAGATCGTACAGAACGATGGGCTTTCCGAAGCTGGGGCACTCGGAGAGGCGGACATTGCGAGGGATGACGGTCTCGAAGACCTTGTCGGCGAAGTGCTTGCGCGCCTCTTCAGCGACCTGGTGGCTGATGGAGATGCGGCCGTCGAACATGGTGAGGAGGACGCCGTCGACTTCGAGCTCGGGATTCAGGTTCGCGCGGACGAGCTCGATGGTGTTGATGAGCTCGCTGATCCCCTCCAGCGCAAAGTACTCGCATTGCAGCGGGATGAGTACGGCGTCGGAGGCGACCAGGGCGTTGATGGTCAGGAGGCTGAGGGCCGGCGGGGTGTCGACCAGGACGAAGTCGTATTGCTCTTTGAGCGTCTGGAGGGCGTCGCGCAGCCGGTACTCGCGCCGCTCCACGTCGACCAGCTCGACCTCTGCGCCCGCGAGATTGCGATTCGCCGGCAGGATGTCCAAGTACTTGAGCTCGGTCCGTTGCACGACTTCCTCGGCGCGAGCCAATCCGAGGAGCACGTCGTAGATGGTATGCGCCAGCTCGCGCGTAGCGAGCCCCAGACCACTCCCCGCGTTGCCCTGAGGGTCGATGTCGACAAGCAGGGTGCGGCGCTCCGACGAAGCGAGAGAAGCGCCGAGGTTGATAGCGGTGGTGGTCTTCCCAACGCCGCCCTTCTGGTTAGAGATGGCGAGGATGCGTCCCATCCGGAGGACCTTCGCAATGAGGTGACCCGCCGGCGAGGTGCAGCGGGGGCGGCCGGGTAGGTACCACGCGGGTCTGACGCCTTCAAGCGCCTAGTGGGGAATCCTTGGAAGTGGCCAGGTGTGACATGCCATGTATGGCGGAGCGTTTCACGTGGAACGTGGCGCTCCAACTGGTTCGGCGCCCAGACCCTCTCCACATTCCGCCTACTTTCGAAGGGACGTTGCCATGAGCTGCTCCCTCATCGCTGAGCAATTGCGCGCCCTCACCGCCGGCCCTCCTCGCGGGGCCTTTCGGGCTTACCGCCTCTTCCAAGCAGAACGGACGAGGCGAGACTGGGCAGCGAGTACCCCGAAGTGGAGAACGGCAACACTGACCGCGACGCCGCCAAAGGCGGTTCCATGCCGTGACGCTCGACACAGGCTCGCGCTGGGAGAAGAAGTCGAGGCAAGAAGCAGCCCCGCTGCTCCTCGCCGTACGCGCTCAGCAACCTAGACCGACCACGCCGCGATTCGGCGCTCGGCCCTGGAGCTCGGGAGTCGGTATTCGCGAACCTCCGGGCCGCTCAAGCCCTCGGGCACTTTCGGCAGCGAAGTCCCCGCCCCTACCATTGCGATAATGCGGCCCGAGGGCATGGCATAGTTTCGCGCCAGCTCTAGCCAGCCTTCTGGTGCCAGAAATGCCCGGCAGATCACCGCCTCGCCGCGACCAACCCCCTCCTTTTCAGCGTGACCCTCGGCGCGGACGTGCACCGCTCGCGCGTTCCGCAATCCGAGCTGGGCGATGGCCGCCTTGAGAAACCCAACTTTCTTTCCCACCGCGTCCACCATGGTGACCTGGCAGTCGGGCCGCGCAATCGCGATCGGAATGCCGGGAAGTCCTCCTCCTGAACCGAGGTCCACCAGGCTTGTTGCGCCCGCCAGCGCCGGGACCGCGGCCAGCGAGTCCACCAGGTGCGCTTCGATGGCCTCCTGCCTGCTGCGAACCGCCGTCAGATTCACCTTTCGGTTCCAATGCATCAGCAAGTCGAGAAACCGGAGGAGAAGGTCTCCCGAGGCGCTGGAAATGGGTGAACCGACCTCTGTTGCGCCCTTCAGAAGCTCGCTCTTTTCCACAGCCTGTTCCACGTGGAACCTCGCCAACGGGTTGAACTTCCGGGGCTTACTGCGCAGCGCTTCTTGCTCCACACCTTATCCACAGCGCCCTCTGGCCACCTGGACAGCCAAGAGCCCGAGCGCGGCGGGCGTCATTCCAGGCAGCCTCGACGCCTGGCCAAGCGTCGAGGGTCGAACCCTCTCGAGGCGCTCACGCACCTCTCGCGAAAACCCCTCGACGGCGCTGTATTGGAAATCGCTGGGGATCGGCGTCTCGTCGAGCTCGCGCGAACGCCGCACCCAGTCTTCCTGCCGCGCGATGTAGCCACCGTACCGAACCTCGACTTCTACGGCCTCCGCGACGTCCCTCTCCATCCCCTTCCACCGAGAGTCCAGCTCACCGACTCCGGCGAGACCGACCTCCGGCCGCCGCACCAGTCCCGCAAGGCTCGTCGGCATCCGAATGGCTCCCCACCCCCGAGCCTCGAAGCGCGCCCGCACCTCAGCGGTCGGGGTAATCGACGCGGCTTCCAGCCCTTCCACCGCCCTCCGAATCGCTTGCCGCTTGCTCTCAACACGCTCCCTTTCCCGCTCCTGCACCAGACCGACCTCTGCGCCGAATCCGGAGAGCCGCAGGTCGGCGTTGTCTTCCCTCAAGAGCAGCCGATGCTCCGCCCTCGACGTGAAGATGCGGTACGGCTCGTCGGTGCCCTTCGTCACCAGGTCGTCCACCAGCACCGCCATCAACGCCTGCGAGCGTCGCAGCACCAGACCCTCGCGCCCTTGAATCCATAGCGCCGCATTCACCCCAGCCAAGAGCCCCTGCACCGCCGCCTCTTCGTACCCCGACGTGCCGTTCACCTGCCCCGCGAGGTACAGCCCCTCGACGTCCTTGAGGCGAAGCGTGGGCTGCAGCTGCGTCGGCGGCGCGTAGTCGTACTCGACCGCGTAGCCCGGCAAGAGAATCTCCACCTCCTCGAGCCCTGGGATGGTCCGGAGAAACTCTCGTTGGACGTCGGCCGGCAAGCTCGTTGACACTCCGGCGGGATACACGATGTCGCTGTCCACGCCGTCGGGCTCCAGGAACACCTGGTGCCGCTCCCGGTCCGCAAAGCGCACCACCTTGTCCTCGAGCGAGGGGCAGTACCGAGGCCCCCGACCGACAATCACGCCCTGGTACAAGGGCGAACGACCGAGATTCGCCCTCACCACGCGGTGCGTCTCGGCGCTCGTATAGGTGATGGCGCACGCCAGCTGCGGTAGCCGGGGAAACCCGTCGCCGACTCGAGTCCGAAACGACAGCGGATGGGCAATGGCGTCGCCGGGCTGCCGCACCGTTCTTCCAAAATCGATGCTTCGGCAATCCAGCCGCGCCGGCGTCCCGGTCTTGAATCGACCGAGCTGAACCCCCAGAGTGAGCAGCGAGGCCGAGAGACCTGTCGCCGACGCGTCTCCTGCCCGACCGCCCGCCACCTTCTCTTCCCCGACGTGCATCTGGCCCTGCAGAAAAGTCCCCGCGGTCACGATGACCGCGCGACCGAGGTATTCCTCGCCTCCTGCCCGAACACCGACTGCGCGGCGGCCGTCCGCCAGGACCTCCGTCGCCTCGGCCTCCAGCAGCTCGATTCCAGGCTGGGACCGAACCCGTCGCCCCATCTCCTCGGCATACAGCCGCCGATCGCATAGGACGCGGGTCGCCCGAACCGCCGGCCCCTTGCTCTCGTTCAGCCGGCGAAAATGCGTCCCGACCGCATCCGCCGCCAAGCCCATTTCGCCGCCCAGCGCATCCAGCTCGCGAACCAGCTGTCCTTTCCCGGTGCCTCCGACGGCCGGATTGCAGCTCATCAGCCCGATTCGGTCCGCCCTCAGAGTCACCGCCAGCACCGACAAACCCATGCGAGCGCAGGCGAGCGCAGCCTCACAGCCCGCGTGCCCCAGGCCCACCACGATCACGTCGTGCCTGCGCCCCATCGATCACTTCCCGATGCAGAATTGGCTGAAGATGCTCTCCAGGAGCGAGTCGTCCACGCCTCGACCGGTGATCCGGCCCAGCGCCTCGACCCCGTCCCGCAGATCGTACGCCACCATCTCCAGCGGCGCCTTGGCAGCGTTCGACGCACCCTGCCTAAACGCCCTCGCCGCCGACTCCAGCTCCTCGGCATGCCGCTGGCGCGTGATGACCACTTCGCCGCTCGCCGGTGCCCCGGCTCGCAGCCTGCGCTCCACCTCCCCGCGCAACGCCGCCAGCCCCTCGCCCGTCCGAGCACTCACTTCGAGCCGCTTCGCTGAAGCTTCGCGCGCAGGAAGGAGATCGACCTTGCTGAAGACCTCGATCACCTCCCCGCCACGCACAGGCTCAGGAGACCGGGCGTCCGTCACCCAGAGGCAGATGCTGCTGCGAGCCATCTCCCCCTTCGCCCGCGCGATCCCCAATTGCTCGATCCGACCTCCTCCGTCGCGGATTCCGGCCGTGTCGACCAAGGTGCACGCGACTCCGCCGACCTCCCAGCGAGCCTCGAGCGCATCTCGCGTGGTCCCGGGCTCCTCATCGACGATGGCCCGCTCGTCCCCGAGCAAGGCATTGAAGAGCGTGCTCTTCCCCGCATTCGGCGGACCCGCCAGGACGATCCGCGCACCCTCGCGCAGCGACCTCCCGTAGCGGTGTGTCGCCCGAAGCGCGTCGCAGCGCTCCGCCAGATCCGTCGCCCGCCCCACCAGCTCGGCGGGCACGTCGACGTCGTCCGGGAAGTCGAGCGCCGCCTCTACCTCGGCCTGGAGCGCCAACGCCGCCGCCGCGATTGCTTCCACCGCCCGGCCCACCGACCCAAAGAGCTGCTCCCGGGCAGCGCCGAGGCTCGCTTCCGTCTCGGCCGCAACGAGGTCCGCCATCGCCTCGGCGCGCTCCAAGCTCATCCGGCCGTTCAAGACTGCCCGAAGGGAAAACTCGCCCGGTTCGGCGGCTCTCACGCCGGTGCGATGCAGCGCGGCCAAAACGGCCTCGACCTGCTTCAACCCGCCATGGCCTTGGATTTCAACGACGTCTTGCCCGGTGAACGACCTGGGCGCCGGGAAGTAGAGCACCAGGGCCTGGTCGAGACGCTCGCCGTCGTCGGGGTCGACGATGGAGACCAGACGCGCGACTCGCGGAGGCATGGGCTCCGGCAGCCGCGCCACCCGGCCGACATACCGCAGCGCATCGGGACCTGAGATGCGGACCACCGCGACGCCCGCCGCCGCGGCCCCGGTCGCCAGCGCCGCGATGGTGTCGTCCGAAAACCGCATCCCCGCTCTGCCTAGGCCTCGCCCCTCTCCTTGCCGCGCGCCGCCTTCAGGACCCGCTCGAAGTTGTCTTTCAGGAACGCCTCGACCTGCGCGTCCTCGAGCTTGCAGTCGCGAAGCACGCCGTCGTAGACGAAGCGGTACGCCGGTGCTTCCTCAGTATTCGCCAGCCGGAACGAGAGCTTGACGACCGCCGCCGCGAACAGCGGGTCCTTCTTCTTCTCCACCTTGCCGCTCGGCGCGTCTGCCATCTGCCGCTCCCGAGGCCCCCGGGGGGGCCATCAACCGCTCGAGCCCTGACGCCCGAGCACTCTTCCTACGCCTTCGCCTTCGCAAACTTGCGCTGCAGGTACTTCTGCTGCGCAATGGAGAGCAGGTTGTTCACGAAGATGTACAGCGTCAGACCCGCCGGAAGACCGAGCATGGTGAACGTGAAGAACGCCGGCAGGAAGTACAGCATCATCTTCGCCTGCGCCGGGTCGCCCATCTGCGGCTGCAGCTTCTGCGTGATGAACATCGTGACGCCCATGATCAGCGGAAGGATGTAGTACGGGTCCTTCGCCGTCAGATCGCTGATCCAGAACCCGAAGAGCGGCTCCCGGTAGAGCTCGAACGAGGTCTGCAGCGTTCGGTACAGCGCGAACCAGACCGGCATCTGGACGACCAACGGCAGGCAGCCGCCGAACGGGTTCACGTTGTTCTCCTGGAACAGCTTCATCCGCTCGACGTTCAGCTTCTCCTTGTCGTTCTCGTACTTCTTCTGAAGCGCTTCCATCTGCGGCTGCAGCTTCCGCATGGCCTCCATGCTCTCCATCTGCTTGTGCGACAGCGGATAGAGCAGCGCCTTCACCACCACCGTGAGCAGGATGATGGCCACGCCCCAGTTCACGACGTACTGCTGGAACAGCTTCATGATGAAGAGAAGCACGCGGCACACCACCGCGAGACTCCCGAAGTCGATGGCGTGCGCCAGCTCCGGGTCCACCCCCGTCACCGCCCCGGTTCCGCCCGCCTTGCCAGGACCCTTCTCGCCAATCGGCGTCAACCCCGCCCCAGCAGCGTTCGCGCTCGACACCCGCTCGAGCTCGTCGAAGAGCTTTGGGCCGATGTACAGCCCCACTTCCCTCGTCACGGTCTGCCCTGGGCCAACCGTCCCCAGGTCGATGGAGAGCATCCCCTGAAGCTCGCCCCCCGGGGTTGACCGCAGGCTGCAGGCGGTCCCGTCCGAGAAGCGCGGGAAGAGGATGGCCGTGAAGTACCGCTCGTCGAAGCCGACGAACCGAACCGGACCCTTGAAGCTCTCCGCCGCCGCCTCCTTCTTCATCCCCAGCGTCTCGTTCGAGCTACTGTGCCGGCAAAGCGCCTGAGTGACCTCCGTGGCCGGCGTGAAGAACCCGCCCTTCTCCGTCGTCGATGGATCCACCCATCCGGGGTATACGATGGAGAGCTCCGCCTTTTTCGGCTGGCTCGTCTGGTTCGTTACCCGATACTCGACCCGCATCTCCCAACCATTCGAGTTGACTCGGTAACGCTTCGCCAGCTCGACTTGCCCGTTGGCCGCGCGGAACGTGACCTCGTCCGCGCCCTTCTCCACCCGGTAGCTCGCGTCGAGCGGCAGGTTGAGCTCCCCGCTCACCTCCGTGCTGCCCGGCAGCGGCTGCCCCGCATGCGGCCGAACCATCTCCACCGGCTCGGCCTGCCCGTCCTTGCCCGACCTTCGAGCTGCGAACTTTCGCGCCGGCAGCGCGTTCCCGTCCTTCACGACGGCCCGAACCAGCGCGCCCCCTCGGTTGCTGAACCGCAGGCTCTGTGCGGGCGTCTCGAAGTCCACGGTCTGCTCGGGCTCTTCCGCGGCCTGCGCAGGACGCTCCACGGGCACAGTAGGAGTCGCCGCCGCGATCGCGCTCGGCTGCCCCCCGTCGACCGCCATCGCCGCCGCTGCCCCTCCGGCGTCCGCCGCGCCGAGGCTGCCCGGCTTCGGCTGGAAGAAGTACATCCACACCATCATCACCGCGGTGGTGAGGACGATCGTGACCAAGAGCCGCTTCTGCTGATCCATTTTCTGCAAGCTCCTCGCGATCGCGTCGGTTCGTTCGCGTCTCGCGGCTGCCGCGTCGAGCGCGGCTTCAAGGGACGGGGTCGAATCCGCCTCGGTTCCAGGGATGACAGCGCAACACCCGCCTCACAGCGAGCGCACTGCCTCGAAGAGCCCCATGCCGCCGCACCGCTTCCTCCGCATACGCGGAGCAGGTCGGGTGGAAGCGACAGGCCGGGGGCAACATCGGGCTCAACAACTTCTTGTACAGTCGCACAAGGGCGATCAGCGCGGTCTTCATCGGCACCTCACGCCGCTCCGCCCGAGCCCCCACCGCCCGCCCGCGACCGCGCGGCGGCGGCCGCCTTTCTGAAGTCTGCTCTCAGGCGCGGCAGGCCCGCGCCCGGCGCCGAGGATCGAGCGATCAGCACGACATCCATCGATCCCGGCAACAGGCTGCGCTCTTTGCGGAACACATCGCGCAGCCACCGCTTGACCCGCGCCCGGACGACCGCGTTCCCCACCTTGCTGCTGACCGTCACTCCGAGCCGGCGACATCCCAGCGCGTTCGGCGCCATCATCACCACGAGAGTCCCGACCGCGAAACGCTCCCCGCGGTCCTGCACGCCCACGATGTCCCGACGCTTGCGCAGCCGATGGCTCCGCGGCAGCGTCTCTCCGGAAGGCTCTGCCCTCCGGGCGCTCTCCGGGGCGAGGGTCAAAGGCTCCCTACTTCTTCGGCGCGGAAACCACCAGGCGCTTGCGCCCCTTCGCCCGCCGGCGCTTGAGAACGTTGCGCCCAGCGGCGGTGGAGTTGCGCTTGCGGAATCCGTGCGTTCGGTTCCGCTTCACCTTACTCGGTTGATACGTCGGCTTACGCTTGGCCACGGCCAGACTCCTTGCACGGTCGGCGAGGGGGGGATATGCCAGCCGTGCACTCTTGTGCCATCGCTGGCTGCAAGCCACACCGGCGGCATGAACGCCAGCTGGCGGGCTGCGCATAGAAACAGCCGAACTTCCCATTTGTCAAGGAAGTTTCCAGCGCTCCCCGCGCCAATGCCTCGGCTTCGCACACTCGCCCCGCCTCCGCTCTGCCGACCTAAACGGAGGTGCCTCAGTGAAACATTCCGACGTCCACCGTGAAACACCTTTGCCTTCCGGAGACTCGGACTTTGCCCTTGAAGGTGTCCCGCGGGGTTTGCTACCTACCGTCGCCTCACTCGTTCGCTTGGTGGGGACACCGTGACGCCGTCCGTTTCCCCTGCGGCTGCCTTCTCCGAACCCCAGCTCCTCTCTGCTTTCGATCGCGCCATAGCCTCGCCCCGTCTCTCGGCGAGCGACTATGTGCACGGCTGGGTCAAGCGCGTCCGCTGCGCTGGCATCTCCCCCGACCGCCGCGTGCTCCTCGCGGTCCAGGACAAATTCTACCGGGACTTCATCGACGACCACTTCCGAGATGACCTCCAGCTCGCCCTCGAAGCCGAGCTCGGCAGCCGCGTCGAAATCGCCTGGGTCATCGACGACGCGCTCAAGCTCCCGGTCGCCCCCGTGCTCCCGCCCCCTCCCACGCGTACCACTGCCGAGCCCCATCCGCTCGACGAGCGCTTCCTCTTTGACACCTTCGTCTGCGCGCCGTCGAACCAGCTCGCCTACGCCGGCGCGCGCGCCGTCGCCGACAAGCCCGGCACCGCCTTCAACCCCCTCTTCATCTACGGAGGCACCGGCCTCGGCAAGACGCACCTGTTGCACGCCATCGGCAACTCCATCCTCCAGGCCGCGCCCTCCACGCGCATCGTTTACCTGTCGAGCGAGGAGTTCACGAACGAGTTCATCGTCTCCGTGCGCGACCACCGCATGCCCGAGTTTCGCCGCAAGTTCCGCGACGAGTGCGACTGCCTGCTCATCGACGACATCCAGTTCCTCGGCACCCGCGAGATGACCCAGGAAGAGTTCTTCCACACCTTCAACGCGCTTCAGGCCGCACGAAAACCCGTGGCCATCACCTCCGACACCGTCCCCTCCGAAATCCCGGGCCTCGCCGACCGCCTCAAGAGCCGGTTCGCCTCCGGCCTCATCGCGGACATCCAGGAGCCGGACTTCGAGACCCGCGTCGCCATCCTCAAGAAGAAGGCCTCGGTCCTCGGCGTCGACCTGCCGGACCCGGTCGCCCACTACATCGCCCGCATCGTCCAGAAGAACGTGCGAGAGCTCCAGATGGCGCTCAACCGCGTCTACGCCCACCACTCTCTCGCCGGCCAGCCGCTCACTGAAGAGCTGGCCGCACACATCCTCAAGAACGTCCTCCCCCCCAACCGCCCTCTCGACATCGACTTCATCCAAAAAGAGGTGGCCAAGTTCTTCCGCCTGTCCGTCGACGACCTGAAGGGCCCTCGCCGCCAAAAGCAGTACGTCCGAGCCCGCCACGTCGCCATGTACCTCTCGCGGACTCTGACCAACGCCTCCTTCCCGGAGATCGGCGGAAGCTTCCACCGCGACCACTCCACGGTCATGAGCTCCTGCGAGAAGGTCTCCCACGAGCTCACCATCGACCCTCAGCTCAAAAAGGAAGTCGACGAGCTCACCGGACGCTTCAACCGCTAGCGACGCTGCGCCTCAGACCGACGAGCCATGTTGGAGAGGGTGCGGCGCAGCCTCGCGTCGATAGTTGATAGTTCTCGGCTCAAATCCGGCTCGGCAAAACTTGACTCAAGTGCATCACGTTCGCGCCCTCAAGGCCTCAAGCGACGCTACGCCTCTGCCCGACCAGGCATGTAGTAGACGTCGCAGCCAGCCTCGCGTCGATGCTCCGTCGTCGATGGCTTTTGCGGGAACTAGGCTCGGTGGAACACTCGACCCCGAGCGCATCACGGTCGCTCCCTCGAGCGCTCTCGCCTTCCCCTCCACCACTCGCCCGTCCCCTCGCCCCTTGACCGAGCAGCCGCCATCTCCTTGTTCGTGGCCAATCCCTCCTCACTTCGACGCGCTCGCTTTCCGCGCGCGCCTCCCCTCTTGTGGATAAGCCGTTGGTAACCCTGTGCCCTTCCACCTGGAACCTTCCGGCCCTTCTGTTGACAAGCTTTCGCGCCCCTTGCTACACAGGCTAGCTGCCCCTTTTGCCCACCCCTCTGCGGAGTGAATTTTCGCCCCTTTTCGCGCACTTCACCGTCTTATCCCCAAATCCACACCCCCGGCGGTCGACGGCGGATCACATACTCAGGATCTCTCTCTAAGGAAGTCTTAGCGGACAGGGAGCCACGATGGAATTTCAGATCGCCGCCGAAGAGCTCGCGAAGGCGCTTCACCGCGCTCAGGGCATCGCCGAGCGCAAGACCACCATCCCCATCCTCGCGAACGTGCTCATCCAGGCCAAGGGATCCTCGGTCTCGTTCACCGCCTTCGACCTGGACATCGGCCTCATCAGCGAGCACCCCGCCGAGGTCTTGAAGGAGGGCTCCATCACCCTGTCGTCGAAGCACCTGTTCGACCTGGTGCGAGCGCTTCCGGAGTCCAAGGTCGTTCTCAAGCGCTCCGGCAACAACGCCGTCGAGATCCGCTGCGGCTCATCTCACTTCAAGCTCTTGGGCATGCCCGCGGAGGAATACCCTTCGCTCCCGAAAGAGGAGAAGAGCACCCTGGTCAAGGCCGACGGCAAGGCCCTCCTGGAGATGATCCAGCGGACCGCCTTCGCCATCTCCTCGGACGAGACGCGCTACATGCTCAACGGCCTCTACTTCGAGTCCAGCGACACTGGCACCGTTCGCACTGTCTCCACCGACGGCCATCGGCTCTGCCTTTCCGAGCGCAAGATGGAGGGCGACTTCAACCTCAAGCGCGGGGTCACGCTGCCGCGCAAGGGACTGCTGGAGCTGCGCCGGCTGCTCGAGGAGGCTCCCGATGCGGAGTGCTTCCTGGGCTTCGGCGAGACCTCGGCCATCTTCAAGAAGAGCGGCCTCTCCATGATCATGCGCCTTCTCGACGGCCAGTTCCCGGACTACCGCGAGGTCATTCCCCGCCAGTCAGAAAAGACCCTCAAGGTCCCTCGCGCGCGCCTGCTCGAGACTCTCAAGCGCATCAGTCTCCTCTCCGAGGAGAAGTCCCACGCCATCCGGTTCGAGCTGAGCGAGAACTTGCTCAGGGTCTCCAGCCAGAACCCGGACTTGGGTGAAGCCCACGAAGAGCTCGCCGTCGAGTACGCGGGCGCCAAGGTTGAAGTGGCCTTTAACTCCCGCTACCTCATCGACGTGCTGGGCGCCGTGGTGGTCGAGGACGTCTCGCTGGAAGTGGCCGACGAGCAGAGCCCCGGGGTGGTCCGCCCGGCGGGCGACGCGAGCTACACCGCCGTCATCATGCCCATGCGCATCTAGAGGTCTTGAGGGACCGACGTTGACGCAGTTGAGTCAAGTCATCGCCGAGACGACTTCGAAGAGAACCATCGACGAGGGGCTGCGCCGCGACTTCTCCAACCTGCCTCGTCGGTCTGAGGCGCAACCTCGCTAGGTCTCCCTCGACCGCTCCTGCTCGCCGTGCTTCTTCTTGCGCAGGCGCTCGTACAGCTCGAGGTAAGCCTCGGCGGACTGCTTCCAGCCGAAATCCTGGGCCATGCCGTTCGAGACGATCTGCGACCAGAGCGGCTTGTCGGTGAAGCACTGCTCCGCCCAACGCACAGAGTCCCTGAGGGCGTAGGGCTCGGCGCCGTCGAACCCGAAGCCGGTCGCCTGCTCTGCGTTCATGCCGTCGTAGGTGACGACGGTGTCGATGAGGCCGCCTACCCGCCGGACGATAGGCGGGGTGCCGTAGATGAGCGAGTACATCTGGTTCAGGCCGCAGGGCTCGAACCGCGACGGCATGAGGAAGCAGTCGGCGCCCGCCTCGATCAAATGCGACAGCGGGTCGTCGAAACCGACGTGGCCCCAGAACTTCCCCTTCGCCCGCTGCGTGTATCCGTGCACCGCGTTTTCGAGCCACCGCTCGCCCGTGCCGAGCATCACGAAGCGCACGCCGTCGTGTAGGAGCTCGTCGAGCACGGGGAAGAGCAAGTCATAGCCCTTCTGCTCCGTGAGCCGGCCGACGACGCCCACCACCATTCGCGCGTCGTCGGGGTCCATCCCCGCCATGGTGAGCAGCGTTCGCCGATTCTCCGCTTTGCCCGCCAGGTCGTCTCGGCTGTACCGGTACGGGATCTTCCGGTCGGTAGCCGGGTTCCAGAGGTTCGTGTCCACGCCGTTGAGGAAACCGTAGAGCGCCGCCGATCGCGTTCGCACGATCGGGTCCAGCCCGAATCCACCCTCTGGCGTGGCCATCTCCTGGGCGAAGGTCGGCGACACCGCCGTAATGGCGTCGGCGGTCAGAAGACCGCCCTTCATGAGGTTGAGCTTCCCAAGCCACTGCGCAGCAGGGGCGCGCTCGGGAGGCAGGTTCAGGTAGAGGTACTCCCGCGGCTCGTACACCCCTTGGTACGCCAGGTTGTGCACCGTGAGGACCGTCGACGTCTTCTTGAAGTGCCAGTCCTGCGGCCGCCCCCAGGCCAACGCCATGGGCGCGAGAGTCGCGTGCCAATCGTGCGCGTGCAGAACGTCTGGGATGAGCTGAAGCCGGCGCATCGCTTCGAAGGAAGCGTTCACGAACACGGAGTACCGCAGCGTGCCGTCGTCCTTCCCGCTGATGTTGTGCGCGTAGAGGTGAGGCCGGTCGAAGAGCTCGTCCTGCCCCACGAGGTACACCGGGACGGTCGAGCCCGGCAGCTTCGTCCGAAGGAAGCCCACCTGAAACCGAAGGTACCCAACCTCGAGCGTGAACGGGTCGGTGACGACCTCCGTGACGTAACCGCGCCGGGCGATCTCCTCACGGGCCTGCCGATACAGCGGCATCCAGATCGCAACCTCGTGCCCGAGGGGGAGCTGCGCTGCAGCCAGCGCCGCAACGACGTCGCCCAGGCCTCCCGTTCTGGCAAAAGGGGAGACTTCCGCGGCGAGGTGAGCGATTCGCATGGCTATTCCACCTTACGACGAGTTCCTCCCCCCTCGGGAGCGGATTTCACACCGAGCCTCAGCGCCTCGCCGCATCTGACTGAGGGTAGGGCGCGCAGCTCACTCCATCATTGAAAGAGCGCGCCGAGAGCCTCGCCCAGGGTATCGACGCCCAGTAGCTCGAGCGGAGCATTCTCGACCCGACGCGCGCTCGCCCGCGGGAGGATCGCCCGCTTGAAGCCCATCTTCGCGGCCTCGCCCAGCCGAGGCTCTACCTGCGCTACCGCCCGCACTTCGCCCGTGAGCCCCACTTCGCCGAAGACGAGAGTTTGCCCGTCGACGGGACGATCGCGCAGGCTCGAGACCAGCGCGGAGACGATCGCCAGATCGGCCGATGGCTCACAGAGCTCGATGCCCCCGGCCACGTTCACGAACAGGTCGCACCCGACGAGGCTCACGCCCTCCTTCTTCTCCATCACCGCGGCGAGCAGCCCCACTCGGTTCGAGTCCACTCCCATCGTGGTGCGCCTCGCCGTTCCACACCCCGCCGGCGCCACCAGCGCTTGAACCTCGACCAGAAGCGGACGCGTCCCCGACAAGGAAGCCGTCACCACCGACCCGGCGGCTCCCACCGGTCGCTCGGCGAGGAAGAGGGAAGAAGGGTCCACCACCTCCGTCAGCCCCGAGCTCTTCATTTCGAACACGCCGATCTCGTTGGTCGAGCCGAACCGGTTCTTGTGCGCTCGAAGCACGCGAAACGGATGGCCGCGATCGCCCTCGAAGTAGAGAACGGTGTCGACCATGTGCTCCAGGACCCGGGGCCCCGCCATCGCCCCTTCCTTCGTCACGTGCCCGACGAGGAAGGTGGCCGTTTCGGTGCGCTTCGCGTAGGCAGTCAGTCGCCCCGCCACCTCGCGAACCTGACTCAGCGTGCCGGGCGCGCTCCCGAGCTCCGGGAGAAACAGCGTCTGAATCGAGTCGATGGCCAGCGCCCGGGGCTTGAGCTGCTCGGCCGCCGCGATGACCCGGGTCGCGTCCGTCTCGGCCATGAGGTGAAGCGAGCCGTTCGAGACGTCGAGACGGTCGGCGCGCATGCGCGTCTGGCGCAGCGACTCTTCGCCGGTGACGTACAGCGTGGGCCCTGCTGCCGAGAGGCGGTCGAGCGCGGAGAGCAGCAGGGTGCTCTTGCCGATGCCGGGATCGCCTCCCAGCAGGACGACCGAACCGGGGACCACTCCGCCACCGAGGACCCGGTCGAGCTCGCCGATGCTCGTCTCCTGCCGGTCCTCGCGCTCGCTCGAGATGTCGACCAATCGGAGAGGCCGCGCACCGCCGGCCGCCACCGAGGGCCGCCGGTCCGAGCCCTCCATCACTTCCTCGGCGAGCGTGTTCCACCCTCCGCACTCGGGACAGCGGCCCAGCCACTTCGACTCCTTGTGTCCGCACGCCTGGCAGCAAAACGCCGTCTTGAGCTTGAGCACGAAACGCACCTCCAAGATGAAGGCGGCATTCTGCCCTGGGGGTCTGACATGGCCGTTGGCGGCCTCTGGCGACAGTTGGCGACAGAGTTGGCGCTAGAGGCGAAAAGGAACGGCAGCCTGGCCGAGCGCGCCGGTCCTCACATCGACGGTCGCTCTGCGGCCGATGGAGAGGGAAGGGCGATGCCCACCGCCTCGATGCGGTGGACGCGCTGCTGGAAGACAAGAAGCTCCACTCCAACTTCAAGTGAATGGTGGAGCTTGATGTCATTGCTCCGGAGAAGAACCTCGACCACGGGCTGTCGGAAGCGGCAAAGCGGGTGGAGCTCGAACGTGCCTCCTGAGCTGGGGCGATGTCACGCCTCAGGGGCCTGCGTCGTCTAAGGTACAGAGCCCTCCATCCACCTGCGCTCGACTCAAGACTGCGCCGCGCGCTCCGGCGCCGAGGAGACCCAGCCATGGTGAGCCCCGAGGACCGGAGCGCCGCCTTCGAAGCCCAGAGGCCCTACCTGCGGGGTCTCGCCTACCGCATGCTCGGGAGCCTCGCCGAGGCCGAGGACGTGGTCCAGGAGGCGTTTCTTCGCTGGCGGGCCGCGGACGCCGGCGACTTGCGCGACGTGCGGAGGTTCTTGGCGACGACGGTGGCCAGGCTCTCCCTCGATGCGCTCGGCGCGGCGAAGAGCCGGCGCGAGGTCTATGTCGGACCGTGGCTCCCCGAGCCCCTCGCAGGTGAAGTTCCATTCATCGAGCCGCCGGACGTGGGCTCACTCTCCCTCGCCCTCCTGTGCGTGCTCGAGAGCCTCTCCCCGCTCGAGCGAGCGGCCTTCTTGCTCCACGACGTGTTCGACTACGCCTACGAGGACGTCGCCGCCATCCTCCAGCGCGACCAAACCGCAGTCCGGCAGCTCGTCCGCCGCGCCCGCGAGCACCTGCATGCCCAGAAGCCGCGCTTCGCCCCCAACGTCGAAGCCCACCAACGCGTCCTCGCGGCCTTCCTTGCCGCGTCGGCTTCGGGAGACGTCGCTGCGCTCGAGCAGCTGCTCCTGGACGACGCCGTGGCCGTCTCCGACTCCGGCGGCCGCGTTCGCGGAACCGCCCGCCGACCGGTGCGCGGTGCCAACGCCGTCGCGCGCCTGCTCGTCGGCCTGACTCGGAAGGCCGGGCCGGTCGAGATCGCTTTGGCGCAGGCCAACGGAGAGCCGGGACTCCTCGCACGCCAGGGCGGCCAGCCCTCCGCATTCATCGCGATCGAGACCGACGGCACGCGCATCTTCGCGGTCCGGCTCTACCGCAACCCCGAAAAGCTGCGCGCGTGGGCGCAAGACCCGCCGCCTGCCAGTCACTGAAACAGCCCTCGCCTGAAAGTGTGGATCTCGAAGCCCCTCGAGGAACCCGATCATGAACAAACGCACGCTGCTGTTCAGCGCTGCCTGCCCTGCGCTCTTCGCCTGTCAGACGGCGCGCCCGATCCTGGCGACCCAGCGCCCGGAAGCCGCACGGTCCGCGCCCACGCTCTTCGAAGGCGTGCGCCTCTTCGATGGCAACGCCGACGAGCTGTCCGCGCCGGCCGACCTCCTGGTCGACGAAGGCCGCATCGCGGCGATCGCACCGCAGGGTCAGCTCGCCGACCCGCGTGCGCTCGGGGCTCGGCGCGTGAGCGGCCGCGGCAGGACGCTGCTGCCGGGACTCATCGACTGCCACGTCCACCTCGGCGGCGGCGACGGCGCGGCTCCTTGGGACTCCAAGTTTCCGAACACCGACGCCCAGGCCGCGGCGCTCGTCTACTCGGGCGTCACCAAGCCTCGCGGCTACTCGGTGCCGGGCTTCCCGCCGAGCGACATCGAGAGCCTTCCCGGACGCGCCCCCTACCTCCGCGCCAACGCGAAGCGGCTCTTCGATGCGGGCGCCAAGCTCGTGGCGGGCACGGACTCGGGCCTGCCGGAGATGTTTCACGGAGCAGCTCTGCACCGCGAGCTGCAGGCCCTGGCGGCGCTCGGAATTCCGCCGGCGCGAGCGCTCAGGATGGCGACGGCGGACGCGGCGAAGGCGCTCGATCCGCGGGCCGACTACGGCGAGATCAAAGTGGGCCTGCGCGCGGATCTCCTCCTCGTGGAAGGGGATCCCCTGGTCGACATCACGGCGACCGAGCGCATCGTCGGCGCCTGGCAGGACGGCCGCGAGTTGGAGCGGAGCAAGCGATGATCAAACGGGACGCGCCAGCCCCTCTGGACCGGGCTGAGTCGCCATCGCTCGGGAAGAGCCGCGCTCTTTCGGCGCTGCCGGCGTTCCTCGCGCTCTGCTACCCGGCGGCGCCTTGGCTGCTCTATCGCTCGGCAGCGCTCGCGCGGGCAGCCGCTGGGTGGGACAGAGCGCTGCCGTGGCTCGGCGTGCTCTTCGCCTTCGCACTTTCAGCGCTCCCCTCGCTCGCGGCCTTTCAGTCGCTCTGGAAACAGGGCGACGAGAAAGGACCCCCGGCGGCGCGAAGGGTTGCGCACCTCGCCTTCGCGGCGCCGGCGCTCTACACGCTCGAGCGGGTTCTCTTCGCGGCCGTTCGGGCGACCTCCGACGACCGGGTCCTCTGGGTCGCGGCGTGGGCCGTCCTGGCGATCCTCACTGCGCGCGGACCCCGCGCTTCGCCCCGAGCGCCCCGAGCCGCCGGCGGCCGCAAGCTCCAGATTGCGCACGGCATCGGCGCGGCGTTCGCGCTCGCGTCCTTTCTCCTCGCGCATCTAGGCAACCAGCTCGTGGGGTTGTGGAGCGTCGGCGCCCACGCCGCCGCCATGGGCGCTCTTCGCCACTGGTACCGAGACCCTCGGGCGGAGCCAGTGCTGACCAGCGCCTTCGGATTCTTGATCGTGAGCGGCGCGATGCTCATAGGGCGGCCAGGAGCCGAGCCGAGCCGGGCATGGCGCGCTCTCCAGACTTCCACCGGCGCCGGCCTGGGCGCCTTCATCGTGGCGCACCTGACGGTGATCCTGGGCGCTCGGATACGCGACCACGCCGAAACCGATTGGGCCTTCGCCACCGGCGGGCCCACGGGCCTGTTCGGTTCGCTCTCCAATGCGCGGCTCATCCCGTATTACGGGTTCGCCGTCTTCATCACGGTCGCCCATCTTGCGTGCGGGCTCCGCGGGCTTCTCCTCGCGCACGACTGGAGGCAACGTTCCGCCGACGGCCTCGGGTACGCCATCGTCGGAGGCGGAGCGATTCTGGCGGCGGCGATCCTCGCCGCGATGTGCGGAATGCACCTGCGCTAGGTCGGCGGGGCGTGCCGAGCCCGTTGATGCGCGAAGCTCTTTTCCATCGAGGTTGCTTCACCCAAGCGTCGTCGCGTGAAACGCCGCTCCGACGGCACGCGGGCGCCCGTCGAGCGCGTCGCATCGGCGGAGCCCGCCGCGCCTTGCGGTGCGGACCTCGGAGGGTCACTTTCACAGCCCTCTGAGACCTGAGCGCGGGAGCCGCCATCGCGCAGGCAAACGCGCCCTCCCGTAGGCCGGCCCTGTCGCCGCGACTCCCTTTCGTCACGGCGACCTGGGCCCTCGGCGAAAAATGCGGCGCTCGCCCGGAGCGCGCTCAATCGTATTCGTCAGCCGGCCGAGCCGCTCGATCTCCAGCGAGATGACGTCCCCCGGCTGGAGCCACACCGGAGGCGCCGGCGTCCGGCCCATGGCGCGCGCGCCCAGCGCCCAGGTGCCGTTGAGCTCCAGGAAGCAGCCGGTCCCGACCGTGCCGGACCCGACGACGTCGCCGGGATACAGCGCGGCGCCGTAGCTCGCCCGCTCGAGGATCTCCCCGAAGGTCCAGCTCATGTCCTTCAGGTTTCCTTCGGAGACCAGCCGCTCGTTGTGAAAAGCGCGCATGCGCAAATCGAAGGCGGCGCCGCGGCCCGTTTCGACGCGGCGGTCGGAGAGCTCGTCCAGGGTCACGAGCCACGGGCCGAGCGCGGTCGCGAAGTCCTTGCCCTTGGCAGGCCCCAGGTTGAGCTTCATCTCCTCGGCCTGGAGCGCGCGTGCCGAGAAATCGTTCATGACCATCAAGCCCGCGACGTGGTCGAGCGCGCTCCGGGCGTCCACGTTCTTGCCGCCGCGGCCGATGACGAGCGCCGCCTCCAGCTCGAAGTCGAGCTCGCACAGCTGGTCCACCTCCACGGCGACCGGGCCCTCGCCGACGATGCCGCGGTGATTCGAGAAGTAGAAGACGGGCGCCAGGTCGAACTCGGGGAGCATCGCCAGCCCTCGGTTCCGGCGCCCGGCTTCGGCGTGAGCGCGAAACGCATAGGCGTCGCGCAAAGAGCCAGGGTAGGGGACCGGCGCGAGCGGCCGCCTAGGGCCCGCTGGGACTACGGCGCCGGTTTGCCGCGAGAGGTGCGCGCGCTCCACTTCTCTCACCACCTCGAAGCTCCCCGGCCAGCCTTCCAGCAGGTCGCGCATCGTCGAGGGCAGCGACAGACCGAGCTGCCGCGCGCTCTCCTCGAGGTCCAAGGTCTGGGATGCGACGAGAAGGCCCGCGCGCTCGCGCCCGCGAGCGTCGAGGAAGGAGACGAGCTTCACGGCGCGCCTCCCTCGAGCCAGGAGTGCGCGTACGCTTCATCGACCATCGCGCGGGCCACAAGCGTGGGGCGCAGCGGCGTGAAGGTGTCGATCATCACCGCCCACTCGTCGGTCGAGGCCTTTCCGATCGAGGCTTCGATCTTCCCCGGCTGAGGGCCGTGCGGCATTCCCGCGGGGTGCAAAGTGATGGACCCCTGGGCGATGCCCTTGCGCGACATGAAGTCGCCGCCGGCGTAATAGAGGACCTCGTCGCAGTCGACGTTCGAGTGGAAGTAGGGGACGGGCACCGCCTCCGGGTGGAAATCGAAGGGCCGCGGCACGAAGTTGCAGAGCGCGAGCCGCTCGTTGGCGAAGAGCAGGTGCACCGGCGGCGGCAGGTGGATGCGCCCGACCTTGGGGTGGAAGTCGCGCAGGTTGATGGCGAAGGGAAACAGGGTGCCGTCCCAGCCGACCACATCGAACGGGTGCCGCGCCAGGATGTGCTCGAAGGCGCGCTCCTTGGCCTTGACGATGAGCCGGAACTCGCCCCGCTCGTCGCGCGGCGGCCCGAGCTCGGGGACCCGCAGGTCGCGCTCGCAGTACGGCGCCGATTCCAGGAGCTGGCCCGCGCTGTTCCGGTAGTGAGCGGGGACCTCGAACGGCTGGTCGCACTCGGCGAAGAAGAGCTTATTGTCCTCGAGGCGGTCGAAGTGGAGCTGATAGGTCGTCCCCCGAGGGATGACGAGCTGATCGCCGTCGGAGAACGGCAGCTCGCCGAGCTCGGAGCGCAGGACCCCACTGCCGCGGTGGACGAAGAGGTACTCGCTCGCCCAGGCGTTTCGGAAGAGCACCTCGGAATTTTCCGCAGGGCGCGCGACCCCGAGGCTCACCTGCTCGTTCGCGAGCACCGTCCGGCGCGAGGTGATGAAATCGCCCGCGGCGCTCGCGCGATTCGTGAAGAGGTGCAGATAGACGAGCGGCGCCTCTGACCAGGGCTCTGCTCGCGCGAGCTCGACCTCCCGGTAGCGCACCAGCTCGGTCGGCGAGCCCAGGTGATAGCGCGTAGTGTAGGGCCCGCTGAAGCCGCGCGAGGAGAAGAGCTCTTCCCGATAGAGCCCGCCCTCCGGCTTGCGGAAGGCCGTGTGCTTGATGCGCGGCAGCTCGCCCCGGCGCACGTAGAAGGACATGGTCAGGGCTCCGCCGCGGTGCCGAGAAGGTCGCGCTCCAGGTTCCCGCGCCGAGCCTGCTCCAGCTCGAGGGCCTCGAAGAGCGCCTGGAAGTTGCCCTTGCCGAAGCCCTGCGCGCCCTCGCGCCGCTGGATGAACTCGAAGAAGAAGGTGGGCCGGTCGCCCACGGGCCTCGTGAAGAGCTGCAGGAGATAGCCGCGGCCCTCCAGGTCGCAGAGGATTCCCAGCTCCTGCAGGTCGTCCACGCGCTCTCGAAACGCCGGAGACCAGCGGCGCCGCAGGTCCTCGTAATACGTGCCCGGCACCGCGAGAAACTCGACGCCGTTGCGCCGCAAAGATCGCACCGCCCCGATCAGGTCGTCGGTGGCCACGGCGATGTGCTGGACCCCCGAGCCGCGATACGCATCAAGGTATTCCTCGATCTGACTCTTCTTGAGGCCTTCATAAGGCTCGTTGATGGGATTCTGGATGGCCGAGCTCCGGCTCCGCACCACCTTGGACAGCAGGGCGGAGTAGCGGGTGCCGATGTCGCCCGCCTTGAAGTCGATGACGGTCTCGAACCCGAGCGCGCGGTTGAAGTAGTCGGCCCAGCGGTCCATCTCGTTGACCCGCACGTTCCCGACGATGTGGTCGATGCCGATGAGGTGCGTGTCGTTGCCCTGGTACCGCGGCCCTCCCTCGGGCTCTCGAAAGCCCGGGCGGAAGACGCCGCCGTAGCCTTTGCCATCGACCAGGACGACCTCCGTGTCGTCGTAAACCCGCAGGGCCGCCTCCACCACGACCCCCGAGGCGTCTTCCAGCTTGCGAGGCCGAAAGGCGGCCACCGCGCCGCGGCCCACGGCGAAGTCGAAGGCCGCCGGCACGTCGTCCACGGCGATGGACCAGCGCTTCACCCCGTCGCCGTGGCGCGAGACGAACTCCGCCGGCTCGGAATGAGGGGCGAGCGCCGAGGTGATTACGATCTTCAAGTCGCGCCGCGTGAGGAGATACGAGACGCGGTCTCGAGCGCCCGTCTCCGGTCCTAGGTACCCGGCGACCTTCAGCCCCAACGCCTGGACGTACCAGAAGGCCGTCGCCTTGGCGGACCCGACGTAGAGCTCGACGAAGTCGTAACCGCGAATGCCCGGAAGCTCGGCCATGGCGGAACAATAACGAGGGCCCTGGCGCCGCGAGCCCCCCGAATCGGAAGACTGCTCGGGCTTCCACCGAATGCCCCGGCCGAGCTCAAAGCGGCCCTAAAGGCCACGCCCGAAGGGTCGTTGCCGCTCTCGAAGGGTCGCTCCTAAATCAAACTTCTCGTCCCTCGAGCCTCACCGGCTTCGATGCCGGCACGACCGTGAATGTGCATTCGCTCGACCCGCCAGCCCAACAGCCGATCGCTCGGCTCCCCCGCCACCTGCGGCAGTACGCGGTCGACCAGCGGTGGGAGCACTACACGCCGGTCGATCACGCGGTCTGGCGCTTCATTCTGCAAAAGGCCGTTCGAGTGCTCGCCTCTCGCGCCCACCCGGTCTACATCGAGGGGCTTCAGAAGACCGGAATCAGCCTCGAGCAGATCCCGCGCATCGAGGAGATGAACCGGGTCCTCGCGCCCATCGGCTGGGGGGCCGCGGCGGTGGACGGCTTCATCCCGCCGGCGGCGTTCATGGAGTTCCAGGCGCACCGCGTCTTGGTCATCGCCGCAAAGATGCGGCAGGTGGGCCACCTCACCTATACGCCCGCGCCGGACATCGTCCACGAGGCGGCCGGCCATGCGCCCATCATCCTCGACCCCGAGTATTCCGAGTACCTGCGCCGGTTCGGAGAGATCGGCACGCTGGCGCTGGCCTCGAAGGCCGACCGCGAGCTCTACGAGGCCATCCGGCGCCTCTCCGTCCTGAAGGAGCAGCCCGGCGCGGACCCGGCCGCGGTCGCCGAGGCCGAGCGCGCGGTGGGCGACTTGCAGGCCGCCGTGGCAGAGCCCTCGGAGATGGCGCGCCTCTCCCGGCTCCACTGGTGGACGGTCGAGTACGGGCTCATCGGCGATGGCGATGCGCCGCGGATCTACGGGGCGGGCCTGCTCTCCTCGCTGGGCGAAGCGGTGAGCTGCCTTTCCCCTCAGGTGGTCAAGTTGCCCTACACCTTGGACGCCCAGAGCTTCCCGTATGACATCACCACGCGGCAGCCGCAGCTGTTCGTCACCCCGAGCTTCGCCTGGCTCACCGAGGTGCTGGAGGCGTTCGCCTCCACCTTGGCCTGCAACGTGGGCGGCGTGGAGGGGCTGCGAAAGGCGGTGGCGAGCGAGGCGGTAGCGACGGCGGTCCTCTCCTCAGGGATTCAGGTCTCGGGCGTCTTCTCGAATCTGGTGACCAACGGCGGAGACCAACCGGTCTACCTGCGCACGCGCGGGCCGACGGCGCTCGCCTACAAAGGCAAGGAGCTCCCCGGGCATGGGAAGGAGACTTACCGCGAAGGCTTCGGCTCGCCGGTGGGCCGGCTGGCCAGCGCGGGAAAACCGTTGGAGTGGATGACCGAGGCGGAGCTCGAGTCGCGCGGCGTTCGGGTCGGCCGGCGAGCGCTGCTGAGCTTCGACTCCGGGCTTCTCGTCACCGGCCAGCTGGAGCGGATCGACCGGCGCGACGGCCGCATCGCCCTCCTGCGCTTCAACGACTGCAAGGTGACGCTGGGGAGCCTCGCCCTCTTTCGGCCGGAGTGGGGCGCCTTCGACATGGCCGTGGGCGCGAGCGTCACCTCGGTGCACGCCGGCGCGGCCGACAAGGACGCCTTCGACGATGTGCCGACGCCCGCGCTCGAGCGCAGCCTGAAGCGAGCGGCGAGCCCCGCGGAGCGCGCGCTGGGCGAGCTGTATGCGCGGGCGCGAGCCGCGCGCGACGGCAGCGCGCCGACGCAGGAAGTGGAGGCGGTCTGGCGCGAGGTGCTCCGCGGCAGCAGGGAGGAATGGCTCCTGCCGCTGGAGCTCCTGGAGGTCGCCCATGCCCGGCAGATGGCGCCCGAGCTGCGGGCGGAGATCCGCGGCGAGCTCGAGCGGCGGGTGCGGGGCTCAGGGGAAATCGAAGCGCTGGTCGCCGCCCGCGTTGGCGAGCTGGCGTAGCGGACGGGGGCGTGTCACCGGGCCGCTCAAGGCGCGGCCGAAGCCTCACTGCTCATCCTCGAGGGCCCGGAGCACTTGGAGGGTCAGCTCGATTTGGGCGACTGCGATTCGGTCCTTCACGGTTCGCGGCGCGCTTGCTGACCAAGATGCGCTCGAGCGGGAGCACGCGGACTCGAAGATTCCCGAGGTCGACGGCCTTCGAATTCGCATACTCCGATTCGAAGCTCGAAAGCCCCGACATGTGCGTCACGATGTCGAATCGCTCGCCGAAGGGGCCGCCCAAGAGCGGTGGCTGCGTTCGCGTCACGAGGAAGCCGCCGACGCTCCTCGCCGCCTTGGCGATGCGCTCGTCGGAGAGCGACGCGAACCACAAATCGACGTCTTCGGTCGAACCGCGCACCTTGCATGAGCGCCGCGCTCATTCCGACCACGAGGTAGCGGACACCCCGCGCATCGAGCGCAGCCAGAAACGCCACCTCAGCGGGGCTGAGCGGCGCCGAAGAATCGTCCATGGCGGAGCCCGAGGAGAAGGCGCTCGCGCGGCGGGCGCTTCAGGTGGCGAAGAATGTGGAAGACGTCGTCCGGGTCAAGGCCAACCCTTTGCGCCAGTTGCAGGGCGCGCGCTCGGAGCGCCAGTTGCTCCTCGACCCAGCGGCGCTGCCCTTCGTCGAGGTTCGAGAGCTCCTCTTCCAGGGCAGGATCGTGAGCCATGCCAGGAACCGTATCACCGCGCGATGAGACTGCAATCCAATGGGCGCGGTTCCCAGGAGGCGGAAAGTCATGCGGTCGGGAGCAGCCCTCGGCGGGCTCCGTGGTGCGGCGCATTTGGGGCGATGAGGCCCGCGCCGCCCGCCCACTCCTGTTCGGCAGGGCGCTGGTGGCTGCGCGAATCGGCCGAGCTCCTGTGAATCCGTAAGGCCTCTCAGCCCGCTCTCAGGGCCGCAGGAGCGGCCCGTCGAAGCTCGCCCCGCCGCGGTCGACGTAGAAATGCTCGCCGGCGATGGTGAGCGTGAGGCGGTTGCGGCGCTCGTCGACCGAGGCGAGCGCCTCGAGGAACGCGGGCTCCAGGGCGGCGAGCTCCACGCGGTCGAGCCGGCCGATCTTCCTCTGCTGCGCCTCGTCGAGGAAGGCCTTCATGCGCGCCGGCGACTCGAAGAGCACCGCCACGCGCGCGCCCGCGTTTCGGTCGGCCGCCCGCTGCATCTTGGCCGGGTCGGCCTTGCCGATGCGCATCCAGAGCGTCTTTTGGCCGGTGTAGTCCTCGACGGAGAGGTCGGGCTCGTCCGGCTCGGCGAGACCGGGGCCGAAGCCCAGGCGCTCCTCCCACTTCCAGCAGTACGCGACGACCCTGAGCCAGAGCCGCTCCAGCGACTCCGACGGGTGCCGGGCCGCCTTGAACACGAGCCGGCGCTCGACGCCCCGGTCCACGTCGGCGAGCGCCAGGTCGAAGTCGTAGGGGACGGAGGCAGCCCTTTCAAGGTGCGTTCTTTCTCTTTGTTTTCCGCAATGCTAGCAAGCGAGCAGTGGAAACATGAGGGTGTCTTCGGTTGAAGGTTCTCGGTTGCCGCGGCTTCTTTGGACCACGTGGATGTCGACGGAACTTCAGCAAGTCAACTTCTCCAGCGAGGTCGACAAGCACCTTGGCGACCTCGCTGGTTGGGGCTGCCTGGAATACTCGCCACGCTTTGGGCGGGATCGCGATCTCCATGCCTCGCCGGGTGCCGGCGATTTCGTCGGCCAGGTAATAGGCCGATACCTCTTCTTGGATCTTTTCGGCTCCGTGCTCGGCGCGCAAGGCGGCCTTGATGACCGAGAGAACGTTGTAGGCGACCAAGGCCACACAGAACGCGAAGAGCGCTGCCTTCGGATAGCCCAACGTATTGAGCTCGCCTTCCAGGGTTGCCTCCAGCTCCTGAAATGCCAACTCGATGCCCCACCGCTTTCGGTAGACAGCGCCGACGGTTGTGCCGAGAGTATCTGGTGGGAGATTCGTCAGGATGTGAAGTTCCCGGTCGCCATCACGCGTCGCCTTCTGAAGCTTCAGGGTAATACGGCGGGCGAGGAGCGAGTTCCCGGTGTCATCCCTCAGCTTCACCTCCTGTTCCCAAACCTCGGCGCCGTCGATGGTGCCGCAGCGACGAAGACGGCCGATCGGTTTCCACGGCACATTGATGCGGTGGTGCCTGACGATGAAGAGCCCCTCTCGACGGGCGATGCCGAAGAGCAGGGCGCAGGTGCAGAAGTTGCGGTCAGCGATCCACACGTCCCTCGGCGCGACCTTCGCCAACACCGCTTCAGTGAGCGAGCGCTCCTGGGCGTGGCCATCCTCGCAAGGGATCACATCGGTTACTTGCAGGAGGCGCGGATCCAGCACGACCAATGCAAACCCTGGCAGCGGGCCCGCTGCGGTCTTGCGCAGCTCGGAAATCCGATGCTCCGTGGCCGCCAGGTGATTCCCGTCGAGGATCCGAGCTCGATACCCTGGAAGGAGTTCCGGAAGCGATGCCTTCATGCTTTCGATCAACGGAACAGTGCGACCGGCGACGTGCTTGACCAATGCCGCACCGACCCCCGGCTCGATTCCGTCGACCTTGTTGTACAGCGACTGTACCGAGACCTCAATTCGGCGCCGATTGGCTTGATAGGCGGCGTGAAGCGACGGCCGGATGCGGTGAACCACGAGGCTCATCAAGTCGACGACTGTGGAGAACAGCAGCGTCCGCGTGTATTGCGTTTCAGCGCTCGCGCCAAACACGGCATCAACATCTTCGGAGCGCAGCGCATGCTCGAGTGTCCCACGCGCCATCACGCTAATCGGGCTCTGTTCAATGAACGGAGCGAACACCTTGCCAAGAATCATGCGTTGGCCTTTCGACGGGCGCCCCGGTTTGGACGCGCCCAGGAGAGGCCAGATCCATGGCAGATTCTCAGGACCCGCACAATAGAGTCGAAATCCCGCAGCAACACCAACTACTTACGACCTTTAAAGGGCTGGGGACGGAGGGCAGGGCCATGGTCGACGCAGAATACCCCGAGCGCAGGATCATTCCCGAGGCGGCCGAGAAACCGCTGGGAAGCACGCCCCAAGACGGCAGCGCCCCGCCCCTCATCGAGGCGAGGCGCTCTCGTCGTTGAAGACGCCGACCTGCTACGGCTTGAACTCGCCGGCCACCTTCATGACCCGCAGCGCCGAAAGCTGAGCGTTGAGCGTCTCGGCCACCTGCGAGAGCTCGGCGTTGCGCAGCTGGGTGGTGGCGTCGGCCACGTCGAGCTGGGTCGCGACGCCGCTGTTGAAGTTGACGTCGACGAGCTGCATGTTCTCGGCGGCAAGCCTCGCCTGCTCGTCGGCCTTCACGCGGTTCGCCTGGGCGGCGTCCAGATCGAGGAGCGCGCGCTGGACCTCGTCGCGGGCGTGGGCCACGGCCGAGCGCTCGTTGAAGTCCGCCTCCCGGAGCTTCGCCGCGTTCTCGCGCACCTGGCTCTCGCGCAGCCCGCCGTCCCAGATGGTCCAGCCGAGATTGACCGACATCGCCCAGACGCCGTACGCGCCGGTGAAGCCCTTGACGTTGGCGATCTGGTAGGTGCCCTTGAAGCCGAGGCTCGGGAGGTAGCTGTACCAGGTGCCGTCGTAGTTCTTCTGCGCGAGCAGGCTGTTCTCCCGCGCCACCGCGAGGTCGGGCCGCTTCTCCAGGGCGATCTTCTCGAGCTCGCTGGGGCCTGGCGGCAGCGGCGGCTCGGCCGGATGGACGACGTCGAAGCGGGCGTTGGGGCGGTCGAGCAGGGTCGCGAGTACGACCCGTGCCGAATCGAAGGAGGACTGGGCGCGGCGAAGGTCCTGCTCGGCGCGGGCCCGGTCGATCTGCGCGCGGATGAGGGTGATCTTCGGGGCGGCGCCCGCCTCGACCCGCACCCCGGCGTCGCGCTCGTGGGCGCGGGCGTTCTCGAGCAGGCGCTGCTGCACCGAAAGCGCCTCTTTCAGGCCGACCGCGCCGTAGTACGCCTGGACGACGCCGAAGAGGATTTCGATGCGCGCGTTTTCCACCGAGAGCTCGGCGGACTTCTCCGCCAGGTAGCTCGCCTCGATGGCCGGGAACAGCGACGGGACGAGGAGAGCTTGGCTTAGCTGGAATTGGGCGCCGAGCTGGTTCTGCTTCTGGATGGTGAGCGTCTCGAAGCCCGAAGGGACGAAGATATTCTGCGACGCGGAGCCTGGCTGTGAGCCGTCGTTCGGCCCGTTGAACTTCTGCTTCACTTCATCGGGGGCCCCGGCCCCGAGGTCGCGGATGTAATACCCGGTCGGCAGGGAGAAGCTCGCAGGGTACTGATTGCGCGTGTAGCTGCCGCCCGCGGTGATCTGCGGCAGGTAATTCGACCAGACCTTCTTCGAAATCTCATGGGCCTGGTCCAGGCGGGCCTGCGCGGCCTTGAGGTCGAGGTTCTTCTGGTCCGCCTCCTTGAGCGCCTGCTCCAGCGTGAGCGCCGGGGCCTCGGGAGCGGCGGGCGTGCTCGGAGCGGCGGCGGCCTGGGCCAGCGCGAGCGCGAGCGCGAGGGACGATGCGGTCATGCTTCTCTCCTGATTGCGGGGGCGGCGACGGGAGCGGGCGCGGCCTCGTTGGCCATGGCCTCGACCCCGTCTTTGAAGACGTCGACGGTGGCGGCGGACTTCTTCTTGAGCGTGAACCGGTCCATCCACGTATAGACCACCGGGACCACGATGAGCGTCAGAAAGGTCGAAGTGATGACGCCGCCGATCACCGCGAGCGCCATCGGCTGGCGCAGCTCGGAGCCTTCGCCGTGGCTCAAGGCCGCGGGCATCATGCCCAGAACCATGGCCGCCGAGGTCATGAGGATGGGCCGAAGCCGAGTGGGGCCGGCCTCCAGGAGCGCGGAGACCATGTCCTTGCCCTTGTGGCGCAGCTCCGAGGTCAGGTCGACGAGCAAGATGGAGTTCTTGGTCACCAGGCCCATGAGCAGAATGATGCCGATCATGGCGATCATGCTGATGGGGAAGCCGGTGAGAAACAGGATGAGCAGCGCGCCGACCATGGCCAGAGGCAGCGCCACCATGATGGTCAGCGGGTGGATGAACGACTCGAACTGACTGGCGAGCACGAAGTAGATGAAGATGATCGCCACGAAGAGCGCGAGTGCCATGTTGGTGAAGGTCTCGCGCATGTTCTTGGTCTGGCCGGTGAAGCTGTAGCTGTAGCCGGCCGGCCAGTCGGTCTTCCCCAGCCGCTGCTCGATCTCCGCGACCGCCTCGCCGAGCGAGCGCCCGGAAAGGCCGGCGGTAACGGTGATGAGCCGCTGGCGGTTGAAGCGCTCGATGGTGGCCGGGCCCGTGGCCGCTTCGACCTTGGCCACCTCCGAGAGGCGCACTTGCCGCGCGCCCGCCACGGGGGCGCCGAGGCGCCGCCCGGTGGCCGGGACCATCAGCTCGGGCAGCACGCCCTGCGTCCGGCGGTCCTCCGGCGTGAGCTGCAGGCGGATGTCGTAGTCGCGATCGTCCTGGCGGTACTTGGCCACGACCTCGCCCTCGAGGCCCAGGCGCACCGTCTGCGCCAGCGTCCCCACCGAGACGCCCAGGTCCGCGGCCTGCGGCCGGTCGACCACGATGTTGGTCTCCGGCTTGCCCGGCCGATAGGTCATGTCCACGTCCACCGTGCCGCGCGTGGCCTTGACCACGTCCATGGCCTTGAGGGCGAGCTGGTGCAGCGTCTCGTAGTTGTCTCCGCGGACCTGCAGCATGATCGGCCGGTCCATGTTGCCGCCCTCGAAGAACGAGACGTCGGCGAACGTGAGGATGAGCGAGGGGACGGTCGCCAGCGGCGCGCGCATCTGGTCTTCGATCTGCCATTGCGTCAGGCCCGGGCGCTCCTTGCGCTTGTCGGTGTAGATGCGCAGCGTGGCCTTGTTCGCCTCCTCGTTCGGCCCCACCACGGTGTAAATGGTCCGGACGTGGGGGTTCTGCCGGACGAGGGCCTCGACCTGGGCGACGATGCCCTCCATCTGCTCGAAGGAGGTGCCGGCCGGCGCCTCGATGGCGAGCTTGAACTCGCCGCGGTCCGAGGGGCTCATGAACTCGCTGCCCATGAGCGGCGCCAGGGCCATGGTCGCCACGAAGAGGGCGGTGGCCGCCCCGGCCACGGTCTTCTTGTGCGTGAGCGCCCAGGCGAGCACCCCGCGGTAGTACGCATCGAGCCTGTCGAACGCGCGGACGATGGGGCCGTAGATGGGGTGCTTCTTCTGCCGCTCGTGGTGCCCGGGCGCGATGGCCTTGACGACGCGCGCCGACATCATGGGGTCGAGCGTGAAGGAGATGAAGAGCGAGACCAGCACCGCGGCCGCCACCGTGAGGCCGAACTGCCGGAACATGCGGCCGACCATGCCGCCCATGAAGGCCACCGGCACGAAGACCGCCACGATGGTGAAGGTGGTGGCCATGACGGCCAGGCCTATCTGCGCGGTGCCTTTCTGCGCCGCGCTGATGGGGTCCTCTCCCTTCTCCATGTGCCGGTAGATGTTCTCCCGGACGACCACCGCGTCGTCGATGAGCAGGCCGATGGCGAGCGACAGGCCCATCATGCTCATCATGTTGAAGGAGAAGCCCAGCCAGTACATGGCGAGGAAGGTGGTGACCACCGAGGTCGGCAGCGCCAGCGAGCTGATCATCGTCGAGCGCCAGTCGAGCATGAAGACGAAGATGACCAGCACCGCCATGAGGCCGCCCCAGACGATGGACTCGGTCACGTCGGCGATGTTGGCGCGGATGAACTGCGAGGCGTCGATGACCTTCTGCACCTTCATGTCCGGCGGCAGCGCGCGCTTCATCTCCTGCAGCTTTGCGAAGACGCCGTCGCAGACCGCCACGGTGTTCGACCCGGACTGCTTCTGGATGTCGAAGGTCACCGACTGCGTGCCGTCGAGCAGCGGCCGCAGGCGCACCTCCTTGTAGCCGTCCTCGACGCGCGCGACGTCGGAGAGCTTGACCTGCGAGCCGTTGGGCAACGAGGCGACGATGGCGCCGGAGAGCTCCTCGATGGACCGGAAGCGCCCCAAGGTGCGGACGTTGAACTCCGCGCCGCCCTCGGTGACGCGCCCGCCGGGCAGGTCGAAGCTGTCGGAAGCGAGCTGCTGCGAGATCTGCGCGAGGGAGAGGCCCAGGGCGTCGAGGCGGGCGCGGTCCACGTAGAGGTGGACCTCGCGCTCCAGGCCGCCGGCCACGGTGACCGAGGCGACGCCGTCCACCGCCTCGAGCTGCGGCTTCATGACGTCGTCGACGATGCGCCGGGTCTCGGCGGCGCCGCGGCTCGAGCTCACCGCGTAGGTGAGCACCGCCATGGCGTTCGGGTCGAAGCGCGCCACCACCGGGTCCTTGATGTCCAGGGGCAGCTTGGCGCGGGCGGCGGCGACTTTCTCGCGCACTTCGGTGGCGGCCGACTTGATGTCGGTATCGAGCTTGAACTGCAGAACCACCGTGGACATCGAGTCGCGCGAGTAGCTGCGCACCTCGTCGATGCCGTTGGTGGAGGAGACCGCGTCCTCCATGGGCTTGGAGACGAGCTGCTCGACCTCCTCGGGCCCCGCGCCCGGGTAGGCCGTGGTGATGAGCACCACCGGGAAGCTGATGTCGGGGAAGAGGTCGATCCCCAGAGAGCGCGCGCCGAGCGCGCCCAGGGTCATCAGCCCCACCGTGACCATGGTGGTGAACACCGGCCGGCGGATGGCGACGTTGGAGATCATCATGGCGAGGGGTCCTTGGGAGACGGGACTAGGAGGCCGGCTGATTCAGGAACAAGGGGATCCGGTCGCCCCGAGAATGGCGCGGCGGCGCCTGCCTTGGGGCGGTGCCGAAGGGTTCGGGGCCGAGCTGCTCTATTCGCGCTGGGGGACGAGCTCGGTGACCGGCGAGGACTGAGGCTGCGTCTTCACCGCGGCGCCGTCCGAGAGCGCGGCCTGGCCGTTCACGGCGACCTCGTCGCCCTCGGCCAGGTCGGAGCCCACGGCGGTGAGGTCGCGGTCGGTCGGGCCGACCTTGGGCCGCAGGAGCTGGGCCTTGCCGTCGCGCACCCGATAGAGCACCGCGCCGCCGGCGCCTTCGACGAGGGCGGTCTTGGGCACGGCCAGCGCGCCCTTCAGCAGGCCGACGCGGACCTCGGCGCGCGCGAACATGTTCGGGAGCAGCCGCCCCTGCGAGTTGTCCACCTCGAGCTCGAGCGCGGCGCGGCGGGTGATGGAGTCGAGCGCCGGGGAGAGCAGCGTCACTTTGCCGGCGAACACCTCGTCGGGCAGCGCGTCGACGGTCACCTGCGCCTCGGCGCCCTTGGCGAGCCGCGCGAACGAGGGGGCGTCCACCGAGGCCTCGACCTTGAGGGTCTCGACGTCGAGGATGCTCAGCACCGAATTCGCCGGGCCGACCTGGGTGGCGAGGTTCGCGGGCCGCCGGGTGATGGTGCCCGAGATGGGCGCGACGATGGCGGCGTTCACCAGCTGCTGCTGCGCCAGGCCGTTGGCGGCCTCCGCCTGCGCGAGCTGCGCGCGCGAGAGGTCGAGCTTGACCTTGGCGCCGTCGACCATGGCCTTGGTCGCCGCGCTGCCCTCGAAGAGCTTGAGCGTCCGGTCGTACTCGAGCTGGGCGCCGTCAAGCCCGGCCTTGGCGACGGCCACGGCGGCCTCGCTCGCCTTGGCCTGCCAGGCGATCTCCCTGTGCTCGACCACCGCGAGGACCTGGCCCGCCTTCACCTTGTCGCCGATTTGGACGGAGAGGGCCTCGATGCGGCCGCTCACCTTCGGGTAGACGTCGACCTCGTTGCGCGGGCGGATGGTGCCTGTGAACGCCACCTTCTCGGCGAGGTCGGCTTTGACCACCCGCCCGGTCTTGACCAGCGGGACGTCCGCCGGCTTCTCGGCCGTCACCGTCCGCGTCTTGCCGACGACCGACACGCGCCAAGCGACGGTACCCACCAAGCCCAGGACGAGGGCTGCCCACAATAATTTTGCCTTCATGAACTCTCCTTCACGCAATGTGCAGTCGGGCAAGAGATGCTTTCCGCCCTAGCGCCCAGGTCCGTCCCGGTTGGCGACCCGATCGTTCAGCTTCTGGAATATGCGCAACAGGCCCTTACGGTCGTCGGGGTCGAGCAATTGCAACATCGCCACCAGCTTCT
Organism: uncultured delta proteobacterium; assembly: GCA_963772225.1. Taxonomy (GTDB): domain Bacteria; phylum Myxococcota; class Myxococcia; order Myxococcales; family UBA5297; genus CAVYWD01. The sequence goes on from CAVYWD010000002.1 coordinate 2,354,283, forward strand.
CGAGCATGGCCTCCCGCATGTGCTGGAAGGCCGCGTCGCCGTCCTTGGTCAGCTTGACCCGCACCACCCGCCGGTCGTGGTCGTCGCGCTCCCGGACGAAGAGGCTCAGCTTCTCCATGCGGTCGACGATGCCGGTGATGGTCTTCTCGGTGATGCCGCAGCGCCGGGCGAGCTCCCCCATGGTCAGAGGCCCGTCGAAGCCCAGCCAGGTCAGCGAGTGGACCTGAGGGCCGGTGAATGCGACCTCGATGCTGCTCGACAGCGGATCGCGCAGGCCCCGCTTGCGGCCCAGGGCGAGCAGGCACTCGCCCAGGGCGATCGCGTCGGCACGGAGACTGCCCTCTTTCGAGATGTTCCGCATTGCGGACTATCTACGTTCCGGCGGTTCACTTGTCAAGCGAGGCTGGGGCGAAGGTAGCCGGGGCTGAAGCCCCCGGCCACGCGTACAAAGCCGGCTGAAGCCGGCTGGGTCGGAGTGGATTTTCGGGAGCGCGTGGGGCACCTGGTTTGCGGACCTTGGGATGGGTGGAACGTAACTGAGGCACCGTGCTCCCAGCGATCAGCGCCTTGGCCGGCCGCCTGATGGCCCGGCTAAGGCGACGACCTTCTATCGTCACTCCAAGTCTTTTTCCTTCGGTTCCCAGCCGGCTTTTCACGCGTGGCCGGTCCCTTTAGTCCCTTCGGCGCGAACTCTCGTGCAGGCTGGCAAAGACTCCAAGCTCCAGACCCAAGGCTCCAGGGAATGCAGTTCCTGAAGCCTTTGGGTCTGGAGCCTGGAGCCCTGGCAACCCATTTTGGTTCCGGCTCGGCCAGGTTAGAGCCGGGCGGTGCTCGCGCTACCCTCGATGCCCGCGACCCTCGATGCCCACCCTCGATGCCCGCGACCGGCGATGCCCGCGACCGGCGATGCTCGCTGAACCCGCTTGCGGGACCGAATCGGAGCGCTGGACCGAATCGGTTGAGCGCGGTGCCGGCCCGGCGCGGCGACCGATGGGACGTTCGGAACCGGCGCGGGAGGGGTTGCCGGGAAGGCCCGGGCGCCTCGGCGCGTTACCCTTGCGCTCGCGCGAAGCGCTTGCCTATCCTCCCGCCCTCCGATGCTCCTCGACCCCAAGGCCCTCGCCAAGCTCGCCACGGTGAAGCTTCGGGCTCGGGCGGTGGTGGAGGGCGTGCTCTCCGGGCTGCACAAGAGCCCCCACCAAGGCCAGTCGGTGGAGTTCGCCGAGCACAAGGAGTACGCCCCCGGCGACGAGATCCGCCACATCGACTGGAAGGCGTACGGAAAGTTCGACAAGTACTACGTCAAGCGCTTCGAGCACGAGACGAACCTGCGCGCCACCATCGCGCTCGACGCCTCGGCCTCCATGAACTACGCCTCGGACGGGGTCTCCAAGCTGGACGTGGGCTGTGCGCTCGCCGCCTCGCTCGCCTACCTCCTGATGCGCCAGCAGGACGCGGTGGGCCTGATGGTGTTTCGCGAGGACGGCGTGCGCTACGTACCGCCGCGCGCCTCGGCCGGCCACCTGCAGGCCATCCTGGGCGAGCTCGAGGGCCTCCAGGGGAAGGGGCGCACGCGCCTCGGCGAGGCCGCCGAGCGCCTCTCCGAGAAGGCCCAGCGGCGCGCCGCGGTCTTCGTCATCTCCGACTTGTTCGACGAGGACCCCACCGCCCTCAGGCGCCTTCTGCAGCTGCGGCTCCGCAAGAACGACCTCTCCATCTTCCACGTCCTCGACCCCGCCGAAGTGGACTTCCCGTTCGAGGACAACACGCTCTTCTTGTCCATGGAGGACGACCGGCGAGAGCAGGCGAACCCCCGCGAGATCCGCGAGAGCTACCTGGAGGAGATGCAGGCCTTCCTCGCCGCCTCCAAGAAGACCTGCTCCGAGGCCGACTGCGACTACCAGGCGGTGCGGACCGACGAGCCGCTCGACCGGGTCCTCCTGCGCTACCTGGCGCGCCGCGAGCGCGCGCGGGGCGGCAAGTCATGACCTTCGCGAATCCGGCGATGCTCTGGGGCCTCGCGCTCGCCGCGCTGCCGCTCGTCGTGCACCTCATCAACCGCAAGCGCGCGCGGCCTCACCCGTTCGCCGCCATCGACTTCGTGCTCCGCTCGCGGCGCCGCACGGCGCGAAAACTGCGCCTGAAGCGCGTGCTGCTCTTCCTCTGCCGCACGCTCCTGCTCATCGCCGTCCCTGTGGCCCTGGCGCGGCCGCAGCCTTCGCGGCCCGAGCAGGCGGTCCGGCCGGCGGGGCCCATGGCCACCGCGCTCGTGCTCGACACCTCGCTCTCCATGAGCTACGAGCTCGGCGGCCGCTCGCTCCTCGCCCGCGCCAAGCAGATGGCCCGCGACGCGCTGGCGGGCCTCGCCCCCGAGGACCCGGTCACCCTCGTCACCTGCGACGCCGACGCCCCGCCGCCCGCGGCGCCCGGGTTCGACCGCGCGCGGGTGCGCGAAGGCGTGGACCTCGCCCCGCAGACCTTCGCGCCCCAGGACCTCACCACTTGCCTGGGCCGGGCGGCGCGCGCGCTGGGCGAGTCGACGCTGCCCGGCAAGCGCCTCGTCCTCGCCACCGACCTCACCGCCTCCGCATTCCGGCTGGACGTGCCGGCGCCGACCATCGCCACCGCGCAGGGCGAGGTGCGGCCGGAGGTGGTGCTGCTCGACGCTGCGGGCGGCGCCGCCGAGCTGCCGAACTTGGCGGTGGTGGGCCTGCGCATCGAGGCCGCGCCCGCCGTCGGCAGCCGCGCCTTCCAGTTCACTATTACTGCGGCCAACTTCACCAAAGACCCCGTCCGCGACCTTCAGGCGAGCCTCAAGGTGGGCGCCGACGTCGTGGCCAAGGCCTTCTTGGAGATCCCGGCGCGCGGCACGGCGGTCAAGACGCTCGCCTTCAGATTTCCGCAGGGCGGCGTCTTCACGGGCCAGGTGTCCATCGCCTCGGACGCCCTGTCGGCCGACGACGCGCGCTCGTTCTCGCTCCGCGTGCCGCGCGACGTGACGGCGCTGGTGGTGGACGGCTCGCCGAACGCGGTGCGGTTCCGGGACGAGGCGTTCTTCGTGGAGGCGGCGCTCACCGCGCAGGGCAGCCCCGTCCGGCCCACCGTGCGCGACGCGGAGTCGGCGGAGGCCGAGAAGCTCGAGGGTTACGACCTGGTCATGCTCCTCAACGTCCGCGCGCTCTCGCCGGCGAAGGTCGCCGAGCTCACGGAGCACGTGAAGCGGGGCGGCGGGCTCTTCGTGAGCCTGGGCGACGAGGTCGACGCCGACGCCTACAACGACGCCTTGGGCGGGCTCCTGCCGCGCAAGCTCCGGCTGGTGAAGACGGCCGCCGACCGCAAAGAGGAGAACGCCGAGGCGCGCGCCGCCCGCCTCGCCCAGGTGGCGTTCGACCACCCGGCCTTCTCGGTGTTCACCGGCGAGGCGCGCGAGGGCATGCTCGCCGCGCGGACTTACCGCTACTTCCTGCTCGAGCCGGGCGCGGGCGACTCGTCGGTGCTCGCCTCGTTCGACGACGGCGCCCCGGCCATCGTGGAGGCGCGGCGGGGCAAGGGCCGGGTCCTCCTGTACACGTCGACCGTCGACCGCGACTGGAGCGACTGGCCCATCCGCACCAGCTTCCTGCCGGCGGTGCAGCGGCTCTCGGGCTGGCTCGCGGGCGCGCTGGACGAGCGGGCGGCGGAGCAGGCCCTGGTGGGCGAGCCGAAAGCGTTGGAGCTGCCGCCCGGGGTGGAGGCAGTGGCCTTCAAAGGCCCCGACGGCAAGGAGCACTCGAGCGCTGCGGGTCCCGACGGCAAGCCGTTCGTGAGCGGGCTCAAGGTGCCCGGTATCTACGCCGCGTCGGGCAAGCTGAACGGGCAGAGCGCGGCGCTGCCGGAGCTGAGCTTCGCGGTGAACGTCGACCCGCGGGAGAGCGACCTCGCCCGGCTCGACGAGCGCGAGCTCAAGGCGTACTTCGGCGAGAAGACCCGCACCCAGCGCGGCGCGGGCAAGGACGAGGCGCCGCCGCCGTTCCCGACCTGGAGCGCGCTGTTGGCCCTGGGGGCGGTCTTCTTCTTCGCCGAGGGGCTCTTGGCGCGAAAGTGAGGAGGGCGATGGACCTGCACCGGCTCGCGGCGTCGACCGTGGTCGTCGGTTTCGATGGGGTTGAGGCGCCGGCCGCCGCGCGGGATTCTGGTCGCGCAAGGCGTCGCCGGGGCCATCCTGTTCAAGCGCAACGTGGCCGCGGGCGCGGGCCCGGTGGCGCGGCTCACCGACGCGCTCAAGCGCGAGGCGGGCCGGCCGTTCCTCGTCTGCGTCGACCAGGAGGGAGGGCGCGTCGCGCGGCTGCGCGGAGAGCCGTTCACCGCGCTCCCGCCGATGCGCGAGCTGGGCGCGCGCGGCGACGAGGCGCTGGCGTTCGCGGCCGGGCGCGTGCTGGCGCGCGAGGTGAGGGCGGTGGGCATCGACGTCGACTTCGCCCCGGTGCTGGACGTGGACACGAACCCGGCGAACCCGGTGATCGGCGACCGGTCGCTCGGCAGGGACGCGGGGGAGGTGGGCCGGCTGGGCGTCGCCCTGGCGCGGGGCATCGAGTCCGAGGGAGTGGCCTCCTGCGGGAAGCATTTTCCGGGGCACGGCGACACGAGCCAGGACAGCCACCTCACTTTGCCGACCCTGCCGCACGCCATGGGGCGGCTGCGGGACGTGGAGCTCGCGCCGTTCGCGGCGTACGCGCGGGCAGGGCTCGCGTCGATCATGACGGCGCACGTGGTGTTCGAGGCGGTGGAGCCGGGCGTGCCGGCCACGTTCTCGCGGCGGGTGCTGGACGGGATTCTTCGGCGCGAGCTCGGGTTCGCGGGCGTCATCGTCTCCGATGACTTGGAGATGAAGGCCATCGCCGAGCGGTTCTCCATGGAGGAAGCGGCGGTGTCATCCGTCGCCGCGGGGGCGGACTTGCTCCTGGTCTGCCATCGGGCGGAACGGCAGCAGCAGGTCGTCGACGCGCTCGCGCGGGAGGCCGAGGGCTCCGGGGTCTTTCGCGAGCGCTTGGCGGAGGCTGCGGGGCGCGTGGCGGCTCTGGCGCGGCGGTTCGCCTCGCCGCCACAGGGGGAGACGGGGCTGCGGGTGCTCGGAGGGGCGGAGCATAGGGCTCTCGCGGCGGGCCTCACCCCCCGGCCCCCTCCCCGCTCGCGGGGAGGGGGAGATGGGGGAGGCGATCCGACGGAAGGGTGACCTTGGCCCCTCCCCGCTTGCGGGGAGAGGGAAGGGGGTGAGGTCATCGCCCTCTGCGCACGGGCGCGGTCCGATGGAAGGCCCTCGGCAACTTTCACGTGAGCTAGGATGTCTATTATGTCTGCTATGGCCGGCGTTCGGGATCGGGAAGAAATCCTCTTCACGTACCAGGAGTACGCGCTCCTGCCGGATGACGGCCGCAGGCACGAGCTCGTCGAGGGGGATTTCTACGTGACGCCCGCGCCTTCGTCCTTTCACCAGACGGTCTCTCGGCGGCTTCAATACCGGCTCATGGCTCAGCTCGAGGACGCCGGCATCGCCGCGGTGTTCAATGCGCCTTGGGACGTGATCCTCGCCGATACGACCGTGGTGCAGCCCGATATCGCCCTGGTGCGCTTTTCGCGCAAGAGCGCCATCTCCTCGCGGGGCTTGGAGGGACCTCCGGACGTGGTCGTGGAGATTCTCTCGCCCAGCTCCCGCGGGGTCGACGACCACCTCAAGAAGTCGACTTATGCGCGATTCGGCGTCCGCGAATACTGGATCGTCGAGCCCGACCTCGGCTTCGTGTCGGTGTTCCGCTCCGAGGGCGGGCCTTATCGACTTCACATTCGGTATGACCGCGCTTCCACGTTGACCTCCGTGGAATTCCCTGAGGTGTCCATTCTTCTGGCGCCGGTGTTTGCGCCGCTGTAGCGGCCGTTGCGCGGCGCTTCACTGCGCAGGGCTGTCGAATCCCCGCGCGCTGACGCTTGCGGCTCCGGTGCGTCGCGGGCGGGCGCCGGTCCTGGGGTATCCTAGCCCTCGTGAGGAGCGAAGAAGCCGCCATCCGGACGCGACGCGCATGCCTGCTGGCCCTGGCTTTCGCGTTGGCTTCCTGCACCCGCGAGGTGAGCGTCGCGTCGCCGCCCGAGGTCTACGCGGGGGAGGACGTCGACGAGGTCGTCCCGAGCGTGGTGGTCCTCAATGCCAGCGCTTGGAGCGGCCACTCCACTGTGGTGCGCTTGGACTGGACCCTGGTGTCGTCTCCTTTGCCGAGCGCGGAGTCGAGCGCGGTCCACTTGGTGCCCGACGGCGACCCCGTCGGCTCGGTGCTGGAGATGTATACCGGCGACGAGCCCGGCCTCTATGTGCTCAGCGTCACCGCGACCGACGCCCAGGGGCTCACGTCGGAGCCCAGCTACGTCAACCTGATTCTCCGTTCCAAGCCCTTGACGCAGACCCTGTCGCTCACCTGCGCGAGCGGGTGCTCCGCCGCGGGGGGTGGGCTCCAGGCGGCCGAGGGCGCGTCGCTGACGCTTCAGGCGACCGCCGGCTCCCCGGAGCTCGCCGACGGCTACGCGTGGAACGTCAACCTGGTCCGCGACCCGAACGACGGGCTCCAGCAGGCGCCGACGGTGCAGGCCGACGGCGGTACCGCCTCGGTCGGTCTTCCGCGCGTGACTCGACCTGCCCAGCTTCAGGTCTCCGCCACTGTCCTCGGGGCCCGCGAGGCCAGCGCGTCGCTCGCCGTCGCGGAGCTCAACAGCATCGACGAGCCCCCGCAGATCAGCCTCCAGGTTTTTCAGCCGGGCGCCACTCAGGCCATCGACAGCTCGACGCTGGTGCTCCCCGGCGACGCGCTGCTGGTCGCGGCGCGGGTCTCCGACCCGAACGGCGACGCGGTGACCTGCAGCTTCCCTTCGCCCGCCTCCTCGGCGGCGGTGCTCCGGGTCGACTCCGCGGACCCGTGCCAGATGACCCTCTACCCGCTGGCGGACGGCACCCTGGAGATCGACGCCCTGGCGACCACCGCGTCACCGGCCGCAACCGCCACGGCCCAGCTGAAGATCACCGTCTCCAAGCTCTCGCTGGATGTCACGGCGCCCGGCCTCGACGCGGTCGCGGTGGACGGCTCGGGGCGGGTGCTCGCCGGCGGCGAGCAGTCGGCGTTCTACCTGTGGAACGAGAGCGGGCGGACGCCCTACTCCGCCCTGGGCGTGAGCCCGACCGCGGTCGCGCTGTCCGATGGCGCTTCGCCCGAGCTCGGGATCGTGGGCTACGCGGGGACCGGCGCCTGGTCTCGCGTCGACGCTACCTCCGGTGCGAAAGGGGCGGAGCTCACCTGGCCCGGAAGGGCGACGGACCCGAGCCGGACGAGCGGGCTCGCCGCGGGGAGCGCCGGGAAAATCTTCGGCGCGACCGACCAGGGGGTCGGCGTCTTCCAGCTTCCGTCCAGCCTGGGGCTCTGGCCTTCGGCGGGCGGCCTTGCAATCGACGCCTTGGCGCTCGCTCCCGACGCGGGCGCGCAGGGGCTGCTCTGGGTCGCGTCCGGCAATTCGATTTTTGCCCTCAGCGGGCAGGACCCCAGCGCGTGGCCTGCCTCGGCGCCGAGCGCTCTGCGGGTCCTTTCCCAGAGGACCGTCAAAGCGCTCGCCGCTGGGCCGTCCGCCCTCGGGGATGTTTGGGTGGCCACTGCGCCGACGGCGGGAGACAGCCCGGCCGGCTTGCTTTTGTTCTTGGATTCTGTCGATCCTTCGACCGGTCAGCCCCGCCTGAATGCCCCGGAGGAGTTGTTTGCACAGGCCACCGGGGTCCTCTCCGTCGGGGTAGAGCGGGCAGGGCCCTACGCGGGCGATGTTTGGGCCGTCGCGGGCGACCAGCTGGTGCGCGTCTCGCGCGCGGCACAGAGCGGAGCGACTGGCGGCGCGCGGCCGGCGCTGGCCCTGCAGCTGGACACCCAGGGCGCGGCCAAGGCACGCGCGGTGGCGGTGAATGCATCTGGGAAGCGAAAGGTGGCGGTGGCGACAGACCTGGGCCTGTTGCAGTCTCCCTGAGGGGCGAGGAGCCCGGGCGAGCCGGCGCCCTCAGGGCCCCCCGAGGGTCGGGTCGGCGCGGCGGGGCGTGTGTGCGGAGCGACCCCCCAAAGACCCGAAAGAAAACTGGATTTGACCTGGGAGCGGGGCGAAGCTCCCGCGCTGCGGACCGCGAGTGTCTGCGGCGGAACTCAACAGGCAGCCTTCATCGATGGAATCGAGCTCTCAGACCAATCAGGCCGCCGCGCCCGAAGAACAGCCGATCAATCTCCGCGCTTATTTCGAGATCCTCCTCAAGCGCAAGTGGATCGTCGTCTTCGTCTTCCTCGTCGCGGTGAGCGTCACCGCGGTGCTGACGCTGAGGCAGCAGAAGGTCTACTCGGCCACCACCTCGCTCATCATCGATTCTAATGCCCCGCAGGTGCTCGGCGAGGGCGTGCGCGACGTGATGGACATGGGGACCGGCACCTACTGGTACTCGAAGGAGTTCTACGAGACGCAGTACAAGGTGCTCAAGAGCCGGACCATCGCGCAGCGCGTGGTGGACATGCTGGGGCTCAGCCGCGACGCGAAGTTCCTGGGCGTTGCGAACCTGCCGCCCGACCTCCAGCAGAAGGCCATGGACCGGGCCGACCCCGCGGCCGTCCTGGCCGAGCGGATCATCGTCACCCCCGTCAAGGACTCGCGGGTCGTGAACGTGGCCATCGAGGACCCGGAGCCGGAGCGGGCCGCCATCCTCGCCAACTCCGTGGCCTCCGCTTACATGCAGGCGAATCTCGAGCGGCGCGTCGAGGGCACCAAGGACGCGGCGGAATGGCTGGAGGACCAGCTCAAGGACCTGAAGAACAAGCTCGGGTCCAGCGAGAATCGCTCTCTACAACTTCAAGAAGGAGAACGACCTCGTCTACACCTCGCTGGAGAACAAGCAGACCATCGCCAGCCAGAAGCTCATCGCCATCAACGACACGCTCACGCGGGTGCGCACCCGGAAGGCCGAGCTCGACGCGCGGATGAGGAACGTCAAGGCGGTGCGCGACTCCGGCGATGCCGAGCGGATGATGTCCTTGGGCATCATCGTCTCCAGCCAGTTCATCAACCAGCTCAAGCTCAACTACGTCGCCATCGCGAACGAGGTGTCCGAGCTGCGCGAGCGCTACGGCCCCGACCACCCCAAGATGGCCGCGGCGGAGCAGAAGCTCGCCGCCGCCAAGGCCAACCTGGCGCAGGAGGTGGACGCCATCCTCCAGGCGGCCATCGCCGAGTACGACGAGGCGGCGGCCACCGAGAAGAACCTCCAGGTGATGCTCGAGGACGTGAAGCTCGAGTCGCTCGACACCAACAAGAAGGAGATCGACTACCGGCGGCTCGCCCGCGACGAGGAGAACAACCAGCGGCTCTATGACCTGGTGCTCAAGCGCATGAAGGAGCTCGACCTGTCGGCCATGCTCCGGGTGAACAACGTGCGCATCCTCGACGCCGCGAAGATCATCCGCAAGCCCATCAAGCCCAAGGTGGGCACGAACCTGGGCCTGGCGGCGGTGCTGGGGTTCATCGCGGGCGTCGGGCTCGCGTTCCTCATCGAGTACCAGGACAGGTCCATCAAGGGGCACGCCGACATCGAGCGGCTGGGGCTCAACTTCCTGGGCATCATCCCCACCATCCCCGCGGGCGACCCCGCGAACCCGGGCGTGAGGGACCTCTACCTCCAGCGGCAGCCCAAGAGCACCGTGGCGGAGTGCTGCCGCACCATCCGCACGAACTTGCTCTTCTTGTCCCCCGACCGGCCGGTTAAGCGGCTGGTGGTGACGAGCGCCGGGCCCCAGGAGGGCAAGACCACCACGCTCATCAACATCGGCGTGACCCTGGCGGGCGGCGGGAACAAGGTGCTCCTGGTCGACACGGACATGCGCCGGCCGCGGCTCCACAAGAGCTTCGGCGTGTCCAACGAGTCCGGGCTGTCCAACCTCATCGTCGGGGAGGGGAACCTGGAGGCCGCCATCAAGAGCACCGAGGTGCCCGGGCTGTTCCTTTTGCCTTCCGGGCCGGTGCCGCCCAACCCGGCGGAGCTGCTCCATACGGCGCGCTTCGCCGAGCTGGCCAAGAAGCTGGGCGAGGAGTTCGACCGCGTGCTCTTCGACTCCCCGCCGGTGGGCGCCGTGACCGACCCGCTCGTGCTCGCCAACCAGATGGAGGGCACGCTGCTTGTCGCGAAGATGTTCCGGACCAATCGCGACCTGGTGGAGCGGGCGGTGAAGAGCTTGAACGACGCCAACGCGAACATCATGGGCGCCGTGCTCAACGATGTGGATATCGAGAAGCGCGAGTATGGGTATTACCTCGGGTACTACTACAGCTATGGGCGATACTACGGAGAGGGGAAGGGGCGGGCGTAGGAGGCGGTTGAGAGGCTCGTAAGCCCGTATCGGGGCCGGCGCACGAAGTCGCGACTACCGTTACCAAGCCGGCTGGTCGAGCGGCGACAAAGAGGGTCGTAGGGCTTGAGGGGTTCGCGAGAATGGACTTGAAGAACAGCGTCATCGAGAAGGCCAAGAACCGCAGCGCCGTGGTCGGGGTCATCGGCCAGGGCTATGTCGGGTTGCCACTCGCGCTCGTCTACGCGGAGGCGGGTTTCCGCGTCCTCGGCTTCGACGTGGACGCGAAGAAGATCGACGCCATCAACCGCGGCGAGTCGTACATCAAGCACATCGGGCCGGAGCGCGTCGGCGCGGCGGTGAAGAGCGGCAAGCTGCGGGGGAGCGCGAGCTTCGACGCGCTGGCGGAGTGCGACGCCATCTTCATCTGCGTGCCGACGCCGCTGGGCAAGCACCGCGAGCCCGACAACTCGTACATCCACCAGACGGCTCGGGAGATCGGCCCGCGGCTCCGGCGCGGGCAGCTCGTGGTGCTCGAGTCCACGACTTACCCCGGCACCACGGAGGAGGAGGTTCAGCCCATCCTTGGAGCCAAGGGGCTCACGTGCCCGGAGGATTACTTCCTGGCGTTCTCCCCTGAGCGCGAGGACCCGGGGAACCCGAGCTTCCACACGCGGAATATTCCGAAGCTGGTGGGCGGCATCAACCGCGAGTCTACCGAGGTGGCCGTGGCGTTCTACTCGGCCGCGGTCGACAAGGTGGTGCCGCTGCCGTCGGCGAAGGTGGCGGAGTCGGCCAAGCTGCTCGAGAACGTGTTCCGGTCGGTGAACATCGCGTTGGTGAACGAGCTGAAGGTGGTCTTCGACCAGATGGGCATCGACGTCTGGGAGGTCATCGAGGCTGCGAAGACGAAGCCTTTCGGGTTCATGCCGTTCTATCCGGGGCCGGGCCTGGGCGGGCACTGCATTCCCCTGGACCCGTTCTACCTGGCCTGGAAGGCGGCCGAGCATGGGGTTTGGGCGCGGTTCATCGAGCTCGCGGGGGAGATCAATACGGCCATGCCGAAGTATGTCGTCGGCAAGGTCATGGAGGCCCTCAACCACGACGCCAAGGCTCTCAAGGGGGCCAAGGTGCTGGTGCTTGGGCTCGCGTATAAGGCGGATATCGATGACGACCGGGAGTCGCCTTCGTATGAGATCATCGAGCTCTTGAAGGACGGCGGGGCCGCGGTGGACTACTGCGACCCGTTCCTGCCCGTGGCCCATCACACGCGCAAGTACGGGGATACGAAAATGCGCTCGGTCGCTTGCAGCGCTGAGGTTTTTGCCGGGTATGATGCCCTCGTCGTGGCGACCGCGCATAAGCAGTTCAAGCGCGCGGAGCTGTATGCCGGGGCGAAGGTGGTGGTCGATTCGAGGAATGCGCTCCTAGGGCTGGCGAGCGGGGCGCGCGTGGTGAAGGCGTAGAGGATCACGGGACAACCGATGAGCCTTTCAGATTCCGCCAAAAGACTGCCCCCGAGCGTGAAGCGGGCCCTGCTCTTCGGCTATCGCAGCACAGCGCTGGTCTTCAACCCGGTGTCCGCTTTGCAGTCGGCGGCAGCGATCCCATGGTACGTGCGCTCGCTGCTGAGCTACCGCGCCGCCAGCTCGGAGAAGCTCCCGATCTGGGATCTCTATCCGCAGCTGGCCGATCGTGGCAACGCGGCCGGGGTGGGAACTGGACACTACTTCTTCCAGGACCTCTGGGCCGCGCGTAAGATCTTCAAGTCGGGCTGCCGGGAGCACGTCGATGTGGCATCGCGCGTCGACGGGTTCGTCGCTCACTGCGCGGTTTTCGCCCAGGTAACATACGTGGACATTCGGCCCCTCACCGATTCCGACAAGGCGATCACGTGGAGGGAGGGGAGCGTAACGCGCCTGCCTTTCGAGGATCGAAGCCTCCCTTCTCTATCGTGCCTACACGTGGCCGAGCACATCGGCCTTGGGCGCTACGGCGACCCCCTCAATCCGAATGGGACCACGGAGGCGATGGCAGAGCTCCAGCGAGTCCTCGCTCCCGGCGGAAACCTCTATTTTGGCATTCCCATCGGGCGCGAGCGGGTCTGCTTCAACGCCCACAGGATTCTGTCCCCATCGACTGTGCTGAACGCATTTTCCGCACTGCGGCTAGAGTCGTTTGCGGCCGTTGACGATCGCGGAGCGTACCGCGAGGGCACGGCGCCCGACGCGTTCAGCGAGTCGGAATACTCGTGCGGCCTCTTCCACTTCGTGCGGCCGGCCGAGTAAGAAGCCATGAAGGCCGTCATCCTCTGCGGTGGACAAGGCACCCGAATCCGGGACGCCAACGAGATGCTGCCGAAGCCGATGCTCCCCATCGGCGGCAAGCCCATCGTCTGGCACATCATGAAGAGCTATGCCGCCCATGGCGTACGCGAGTTCGTGCTGTGCTTGGGATACAAGGGCTGGCTCATTAAAGAGTTCTTCCTCAATTACCAGGCGATGACCACGGACGTGACGGTCTCGCTGGGGAAGAAGGACTCGGTTCGCTTTCATGGGAATCATTCGGAAGAGGATTGGTCGGTGACCCTCGCTGAGACGGGCGAGGACACCCAAACCGGCGGGCGCGTCGCGGCGATTCGGCGGTATGTCGAGGGCGACGACCTCTTTCTGCTCACCTACGGCGACGGGGTGTCGGATGTCGATATCCGCCGCTCCGTCGCGTTTCACCGCGAGCACGGGAAGATCGCGACGGTGACGGCGGTGCGGCCTCCGGGGCGGTTTGGGGAGATGCGGCTCGTGGACGGGCGGGTCTCCGATTTCAACGAGAAGCCGCAGGCGAGCGAGGGTTTCATCAACGGCGGCTTCTTCGTCTGCGACCCGAAGCGAATCTGGGGTTATGTAGGGACAGATCCGAAGACGATCTTCGAGCGCGCGCCGCTGCAGGGCTTGGCTCGAGACGGCGAGCTGGTCGCTTTCCCGCATACCGGCTTCTGGCAGCCGATGGACACAGCGCGCGAGTACGCGCTGCTCAACGACCTTTGGGCGTCCGGCAAAGCGCCCTGGAAGACCTGGTAACCATGCCGGCGCCGAGCGAGACCGAGCTGCGTCAGGCATACGCAGGCAAGCGGGTCTTCTTGACTGGGCACACGGGCTTCAAGGGCGGTTGGCTGGCGCTATGGCTCAGGGAGCTGGGCGCCGAAGTCTTTGGGTATGCGCTCGCGCCCGATACATCGCCCGCGCTTTTCGAGGTGGCGAAGGTCGGCGAGGCCTGCCGACAAAGCACCATCGGGGATATTCGCGACGGGTCCGCGCTGGTCCGCGCACTCGCCGATGCCAGGCCCGACTTCGTCTTTCACCTCGCTGCCCAGCCGCTCGTGCGGTTGAGCTATGAAGACCCGATCGGCACGGTCGAGACCAACGTTGTGGGCACCGCACGCCTGCTCGATGCGCTTCGCAGGCGCGCGCGCCCGTGTGCCGTCGTCATCGTTACCAGCGACAAGTGCTACGAGAACCGCGAATGGTCGTACGGCTATCGGGAAGACGACGCCATGGGTGGCTATGACGTCTACTCCATGAGCAAGGGCGCGGCGGAGCTCGTGGTCTCGAGCTTTCGGCGCAGCTTCTTTCCTCCGGCGCAGCTCGCGGCTCACGGAGTAGCGCTCGCGAGCGCCCGGGCCGGGAACGTTGTCGGCGGCGGAGATTGGGCGAGGGACCGCATATTGCCCGACAGCATCTCGGCTCTCGTCGCCGAGCGGCCGATCCAGGTGCGAAACCCGGACGCGGTCAGGCCTTGGCAGCACGTGCTCGAGCCGCTCGGCGGCTATCTGCTGCTCGGCGCCCGGCTCGCGGGCCTCGGCACCGAGAGCCCGGAGAAGTTCTGCGAGGCGTGGAACTTTGGGCCGGGCGTCGAGTCGGCACGTACGGTAGGGGAGCTGGTCGGGGCCGTGATCCGCGGCTGGGGCACGGGTTCCTGGGAAGATCGGCGCGACCCCCGCGCCCCTCACGAGGCAGGGCTCCTTCGCCTGAGCATCGAGAAGGCGCACGGGTGGCTCGGCTGGACTCCGCGATGGGAATTCGAGGAGGCCATCGGGGCGACGGTCGCCTGGTATAAGGCCTTTCATCGGCAGCCGGCGCGGGTCGACCTGGGCGCGCTCGCGCTGGCGCAGATCCAGGACTACATGCGCGCTGAGACGCCCGCCCGGCGCGCGCGAGCCAGCCCCGAATCTGAGACACGACGGACCGGCGGCGCACCGGCTGGCGAGTAGAGTCGCCCATCTTGTCGCGGGGCCCGCGTCTCGCGGACTCAGCGCGTACTGGACGGAATGGACAAGGAATCGCGAAAAGCCCTCGAGAAGCAGCTCGCCGGCGAGATCCTCGACCGGGTGAAGCGGATCGCGGAGCTTCGGCAGGCCGACGAGCGCGAGTTCGCGCCGGGCAAGACGCCGGTCCGCTATGCAGGGCGAGTCTACGACGAGCGAGAGATGGTGAACCTCGTCGAGGCTTCGCTCGAGTTCTGGCTCACGGCAGGGCGTTGGCACCGAAAGCTCGAGTCCGACCTCGCTCATTGGTACGGCTTGCCGCATGCGCGCCTCGTGAACAGCGGCAGCTCCGCGAACCTTCTCGCCGTGGCGGCGCTGGCGAGCCCGACGTGGGGCGACCGCCGGTTGAAGCCCGGCGACGAGGTCATCACGGTCGCTGCGGGCTTCCCGACGACCGTGGCGCCGATTCTCCAATACGGGGCCGTGCCGGTGTTTGTCGACGTCGAGCTGCCGACCTACAACGCCGACATCTCGCAGCTCGAGGCGGCGCTCTCGCCGAGGACCCGCGCGGTCATGATGGCGCACACCCTGGGGAACCCCTTCGACCTGGGCGCCGTCACCGCTTTCTGCCAAGAGCACGACCTCTGGCTCGTGGAAGACAACTGCGACGCATCGGGCTCCATCTACCAAGGGCGAAAGACCGGGACCTTCGGCGACCTCGCGACGCTCAGCTTCTATCCGCCTCACCACATGACCACCGGCGAGGGCGGCGCGGTGCTGTGCCGCGATGAGGCCATGAAGCGGGTCCTCGAGAGCCTGCGCGACTGGGGCCGCGATTGCTGGTGCCAGTCTGGAGTCGACAACACCTGCGGCAAGCGATTCGAGTGGCAGCTCGGAGAGCTTCCCGAGGGGTACGACCACAAGTACGTGTACAGCCACCTGGGCTACAACCTGAAGATGACGGACCTCCAGGCGGCGGTGGGGGTCGCGCAGCTCGAGAAGCTGGAGGGCTTTGGGAAGGCGCGGCGCGAGAATTGGCGCTTCTTCCGAGAGGCGCTCAGGGACCTCGAGGAGTTCCTCATTCTCCCAGAGCCGACCCGAGGTGCGGACCCGAGCTGGTTTGGGTTCACGATCAGCGTGCGGCCGACGGCGCCCTTCAACCGGGACGAGCTGGTGGCGCATCTGGAGGCGAAGAAGATTCAGACCCGGATGCTCTTCGCGGGCAACCTCGTCCGCCAGCCGGCGCTGACGACCCTCGGCGCGCGCCGAAAGGCGGAGGGCGGCGGACCCTTGTACCGAGCCGTGGGAGCGCTGGCGGCGACCGACCGCGTGATGAACGAGGCGTTCTGGTTTGGTGTCTACCCGGGGCTTTCCGAGGCGGCGCGTGGCGAGGTCGCCGAGGCGGTGCGCGGGTTCGTCCGCGAGAGAGCTGGGCGGTAGGCCATGATGCTGGCTGTGACCGGCGCGAGCGGATTTCTGGGGCGGCACCTGGTATCCGAGGCACGCTCAAGGGGCCTGGCCGTGAGGGCTCTTGTCGGCACTTCAGCGCAAGCGCAAGAGGAGCTCGAGCGACTGGGCGTCGCTGTTGTGCGCGGAAGGCTCGCGGAGCCCGCGTGCGCTGCGAAGCTGCTCGAAGGCGCGGACGCCCTCATCCACCTGGCCGCCCTCGGTGTTCAGAGCCGCGACAGGGATTGGGCTCGGACCGCCCATGTGAACATCGTGGAGCCGCTCGCTTGGATCGAGCGTGCTGCGAAAAGTGTCCGGCGAGTGGTTGCCGTAGGGACGTGCCTTGAATACCGAGGACTCGGGAGCTTGCCGGAGAAGGGCTGCCCGGAATCCCAATGGGCGCCGCTCGATGAAGAAAGCTCGCTCGAGGCGAGGGACGCCTATGGTGCGACGAAGGCGGCGGGAGGCCTGCTCCTTCGCGCGCTCGCTCGGGAGCGAGGGCTTCCGATGTGGTATTTGAGAATTGCATCACTCTATGGGCCAGGCGACGACGCGGCAAAGCTGATTCCAGGAGCGATTGCAGCAGCGCGCGCGCGAACCGCCTTCGAAACGACGGCCGGCGAGCAAATCCGAGAGTGGCTGCACGTTCAGGACGCCGTCAGCGCCGTGCTCGCTGCGGCCGAACGGGAGCCTCCGCAGGGTTCAGCAGTCCTGAATGTCGGCACCGGCGTTGGCGTTGCAACTGCGATGGTCGTGAGGCGCATCTTCGAAGCCGCAGGTGCCCCGAGCGAGCTGGTCCGCACCGGTGCCCGACCGTACCGCCAGGGTGAGGTGCACTATCTAGTGATGACGTGCACGAAGGCCCGGGAGATCCTCGGCTTTGCACCAGCGACCGAGATGGACGACTTCCTGCGAGAGCATTGTGCGCCTGGCGCCACGGTCAATGGGCGCCTCCTTGAGAACTAGCCGCGCTCTCGGAGGCACGGGAAGGCGTTGACTCAGCCGCGAGCGTTGCGAGACCACGAGCATCTTGGCGAGGTTGGGATGACATCAACGCACCGCGAGAGATTGCATGGCGAACGTCCCTGGATTTGGTGCGGGCCGATAGGGGGCTCGCGCGATCCAGCGACCTCCGCCGCGGTGAGTCTTGCCGCGCTGCACTGGCAACGCGGGCTCATCCAGGCGCTGCGGGACGTGGGAATCAATGTCCGCATCGTCGGCTACGTGCCGGAACGCGCTTGGCCCGGTGGCGAACTCCTGGTCGGCGGCCGAAAGGGAGACCTTCTCGGACTCGACTGCGAACACGGGTCGAAGTACCTCAACATCGCAGGGTTGCGCGAACTGGGGTTGGCAGCAGCGCAGATTCGGGCGATCGTGCGAAGCACGGAGCCTGCGAGCCAGCCGCTCCTCCTGACATACAACGTTCGTCCGTCGGCTGCCGCGACGGCGATGTTGCTGAGGGCCGTTCGCGGTGTGTCCTGGCTACCGGTCGTCGCCGATAGACCGGAGAGTGGATGGCGATCCGCTGCCCACGACGTGGCGATAAGGGCCGCGAAAGGCTGCGTCTTCTTGGCCCACGCAGCGTATTTGGAGTGGACGGCGGGACCAAAGCTCCATCTGGACGGCGGGGTCTGGGAGGTCGCTCGACCGGCGACGGAAAGGCCGGTGGCTCGAGCCCTGCTGTACGCGGGGAGTCTCACGCGATTTGCCGGCCTCGAGCTCCTTCTGCGTGGATTCGGGATGGTGAGAGACAGGGATTGCCAGCTATGGATCTGTGGGAAGGGCGACGATGGCGCAGTCAGGGAGGCGGCGGCGAAGGACAACAGAATTCGATATTTCGGCGTCGTCCCGGAGCCCAAGCTGCGAGAGCTGTCGGCGGAGGCGCTCGGTTTCGTGAATCCGAGGCCGCCGGACCTCTCGACCAGCGACCACAACTTTCCATCAAAGATTCTCGACTACCTCGGCTATGGCAAGCCGGTCATCAGCACGTGGACGGGCGGGTTGGCGCCCGAGTACCGAGGTGTACTGCAAGTGGTCGACGGAAGGGCTGAGGCATTTGCTGCCGGAATTGAAGAGGTCCTGAGGCTCGGCGAGCGGGAGCTGAGCGCGATTCGAGAACGAATTCGCGCCTTCGCGGCTGAGCGTACGTGGGCGGCACAGGCGCGTCGTCTCGTCGAGTTCGCTGGGACGCTGCGTGCATGAATCACGAACGCCCCGGAAGGCACGCTGCGAAGGGGTATGTTGAACATGAAAAGCATCCTGTTTCTCACAGGCACGGAGAGCCCGTTTCAGACCGAGCTCGCTGCGGCGATCAACGCCCTGGGTGAGCTGCGATATACGCTGGCCTTTGATGAGGCCCACCTCGGCGACCGCGGTGCACATTGGCGGACGGGCGAAGTGCATGACCACGTTGTTCGGTATCAAGGTTCGGGCGGTCGTGATCTGGAAGGATGGACGGAACAGGTTGTGGCGTCGGTCAAACCCGACGTCGTCATCGTCGGCGGCATCCGGGGAGAGAGGTTCGAAAGGGCGGCGCGGCTCGCACGAGGCCGAGGCGCGAGGCTCGGGGTCTTCGCGGAACAGCCCAATCCAAAGTCTGGACTGGCCGAGGCGGTCTTCGAGGCCGCGGTGGTGCCGGCCTTCCGCCGGCGCGTTGACCTTGTCCTCGCGGTTGGAGACACGGCCGTACAGCGCTATTGTCGTTGGCTCCGGCGGCCACAGGACGTCCACTGGTTTCCGTACTATCAGCGGCTGACGCGCTGCGAAGGGCGCAGGTACGATGAGAGTGAGACGCGCTTTCTGTTTTCTGGACGCCTCATCCCGAGAAATCGACCCGAAAACGTGCTCCTGGCGTTCGAAGAAATCGTGGACGCGCAGGTCGGCACGGTGAGTCTATGCATCTCGGGGAAGGGACCCTCAGAGGGCCTGCTGCGAGCGATCGAGAGCAAATACACGAACCTCGCGGGTAGGGTCCGATATGACCGGGATTTCGCCGAGTGGAATGACCGCCTGCGACCATTCCAGCAGAGCGACATTCTGGTTCTTCCGGCGCGGCACTCGGGATGGGGCTTGGTCGTGCCGGAAGCGTTGGCGATGGGCATGGCGGTGGTGACGACCTGGGGCGTGGAAGCAGCGCGACACATGGTACGCCACGGCCAGAACGGGCTCCTGTGCGACGGCTCCGTCGCCCAGCTCGCCGAGGCGATGAGGGTCCTAGCGAAGGAGCGAATGCTGCGAGAGAAGATGCAGCGATGTGCTGCCAGGTCGGCGGATGACTTCGACGTGAGCGTGGGAGCAAGGCGCTTTGTGGACATTCTTGGGCCATATCTTGATAGCCGCTGGGGCGCGAGGTGATCGGGCGACGCGAATTTCGGCAGGCGGCTCACCTGGTCATCGATGCAGTTGGGGCGAAGTGGGGCGGAGCGGCAACGATTGTGATGGAGGTCGCGGAGGCAGCAGTTCGGCGACCGGAGCTGGCTCGGGTGACGTTCCTGACGTCCCCGAAGGCCCTTCTGAGGTTCGAGTTGCCGCCGCATCGAAAGCTGCGGCAAATTGAGCAACCTGATGCGGAGTACGGAAGGGTAGCGCGCTTGCGGTGGGCGCAGGGAGGACTGGAGCAGGCGGCGCGAGGGTGCGGCGCGGACGCGGTCCTTTGCCTCAGCGGAGTCGGGGAGGTATCGGGTATCCCAACATTCACCTTTGTGCAGCAATCGCTTCCATTCTGCCCGGAGGCCATGCGCGTGTTGCCTGTAGCCACGATCTTTCGGATGGGGGTGATTCGTGGGGCGATGTATCGCTCTTGCATGCTGGCGAGGGGGGTGATGGTTCAGACGAACACGATGCGAAGGGCCGTGGTGGAGGCATTTCGCCTGCAGGAAGACGCTGTTCGGGTGTTCACTCCGTTCGCGAGGCTCGCAGCGCGGGGTGACGAGCGGTTCCGGGATAGGTGGAAGGACACGCCGCCGGACCGCCGGCTCGTGTACGTAGGGAGCTGGTCGAAATACAAGAACGTCGAGAGGGTGTTTCGGGCACTAAGAATCGTGCGCAAGCTCCTCCCCGAGGCGAGACTCTTCATTACCTGGCCAGCGAGCGCGTGCCCGGCGAGCGATGGCATCGTGTCGCTTGGAGTGCTGGCGGGCGGGGAGCTCCGTGAGCTCTATGAAGGAGCGACGGCGCTCATTCTCCCCTCGCTGGTGGAGACGGTCGGATTGCCAATGTTGGAGGCGGCCAGCATGGGGTGCCCCGTGATCGCAGCTGACCGGCCGTACGCTCGGGAGATATGCGGGAAAGCGGCGGAGTACTTCGACCCGCTGAGCGAGTGGGCGATTGCGGAGGCGATCTTGCGGGTGTTGTCTGATGCCCGGCGGAGGGAGGAGCTCAGTAGGCTTGGCAGAGAGCGTTCGGCGACGCTCGAGGCCGCAAAGCCGTATGATCAAATGATGGCGGCAGTGCTCGATTGGGGCGCCGAAGGGGCATGAGTCTCCCGCTCGGCAGCCGATTATCGAACCAGCATCCACAGAGCATTCCCGGCAATGAAGCATGTGAGTGCAGCGAGCAGGTATCCATTCACTCTAGGCCACGACGGGCTGGCGGCCACATAGGGAAGCGCTGCTACCACGCCCACCTGCACGTAGAGGGCGGCGGTCACGTGGCTCGCAATACCCAGGGCCATCATCCCGCCCGCGAGTACCGCTGCGTCGTCGAGCTGCGGTAGCGTCTTCTTCGCGAGCACGTCCCGGAGCAGTACGATCGCCAATGCGAGGGTGACCGTCTGCTGCGCGAAGAAGAACACCATCGAGCGCTTCAGTTCGTCGTCAAAAACCTGGGTCCATGGAAACGGTGTACCGAATGCATAGATGACTTTGCCGATAATCGGCAATTTTGTCACCTTGGAGACCTGTCTTTCCTCTCCCTCGTCGTCAATCATTTGCGCGTGCTGGCCTACGACCTGACGCACGTTGAGGATTCGCTCTGCGACCGCGGCAGTGCCAACGAGGACGACCAGCGCAACGGGAAGCCCGAAGCGTCGAGCTCGGCCACGCAACACGCCCGAAAGGCCTGCAGCCAGGCAGGCAAGTGCGTATGCCGGACGGAACGGTGCGATGCACGCGAAGGACGCGAGGATTCCGGAAAGGAGCCCACGAGGCGTATGGCGGCCGAGGTACAAGAGCGCCGCGCACATCATCACAAAGCCGCAAAGGGCGACATCCTTCATCACGCTGCCGACATTGAGCGCAAACGGCCAGAGCACCACCATCCAGGATGCCAACCGAATGGCTTTCTGAGAGGCGCCTGAAGCCAGCAGCGAGGCCATAACGGCGATCGCCCCTATCCCAGTCAAGAACGCCACGAATGGGAAATAGGAGTGATAGCGCATCCCGTAGGCGCGAATGACCAGGGCCGAGAGGTGTGCCGGAGGCCGGTTGTTGATCGAGACAAAAGCCTCCTCCTCGCCAATATACCTCACCCCTCCGTAGCGCCAATGGCCGATGATTTCCAAAATGCATTGGATATCGGATTGGCGTTCTCGGTAGATGTCGCTTGACATGAATCCCATGCGCGGCATCTGGGTATCAGTGTCATAGTAATAGGTGTCCCATAGCCAGACTCCGAACGCCACCTTGGCGGCCGCGACCAGCGCCACGAGTGCGATGGGGACCGACAGAGATATGCTCATCGCCCTAGCCAGGACGGCGGCGGCGCCAAACCCGAGTAGAGCGGCTAGGGAAGAGCCGAAAAACCCGAGGCCGGGCGGGATGGCGCCCTCTGGAATGACAGCACACAGGGCGAGTTCAGCAAAGACGATACCGAACAACGACGCCACGAACAGGAAGAGGCGTTGAGGGTTGGGTCTTGGCGCAGCGTAGGGCATGGAAACGGTAGGGATGGTCTGCGGTGCCGCGGTCTCGAGTGCGGCGACACGCTTCCGGGCGCCCAGGTTCGCGGCGTCAATGGTCTGCGCAGGGTAGTTCGTCGTCATCGTGCTCTCCTCGGGGCCTCACGGCCGATGCCAGGTGGGGAGCCTCTCGGAGAGCATTGGCTCCGCCCAGGTGAGATTGCTCGCGCCGAGCATCACGCGGAGCGGCGCCTCCTGGCACTGGTCGGCGTCGGGGTTGACGACCGTAACCCTATCACCGCTGAAGTGGAGGAAGGTCCCCTCGCCGGCCCGGAGCGTCTTCACGGCGGGGAGCCTATTCGCCCAGGCTCGATGGAGGTCGCAGAAGCGGCTGTACTGGTAGCCGTCGCGGTGCGCCTCGCGGTACCCCTGCAAGATGAGCTGAAGCGCCACGCCCTTTCGGCGCAGGTCCAGATGAGGGGCGGAGCAGGTCGGCATTGACGTGGACTGCGCGAGCGTAGCCGCGGGCGGTGCCGCCACCGTGGCAATCAAGACAGATGGAACATTGTGGGTGCTGGGAGACAACGGGTTCCAGCAGATTAGAATTCGAGCGACACCCGCACGGGTAGGCGGCGAGACACTGAGCTGGGTGCCCGTGCGACCATCCATGCTCTCGTACGCCGACGTGCGTGCCGCGGCGGGTGGTTCGAGAGGCATGCGAACGCGATGGTACTCTCTGTGCGTGGGTCAACTCCTGGCGCGGTCAGCTTGGCAACGGCGTCCCCGAAATTGGTCGTGAGGCCCAGGTAGAGGGACTCCGGCCTGCCTTGGTAGCCAGCGAGAGCTAGGCTAGAGACTCCCCCGGGAGCGGAGGACGTCGTGGTAGGTGTTACCAAGGGCGAGACCGTGCGCTTGGAGGGAAAACCGCGACTCGGCGAGGGCGCGTGCCGCCTGACCCATCGCGCGCGCTCGAGAGGGGTCCAGAAGAACTGATTCGAGAGCGCGAGCGAGTGCCTGGGGATCCGCATGAGGGACCAAGAGGCCAGTGATGTCGTGCTGGACGACATCCTGAAGTGACGGTAGACGCGAGCCGACAACGGGCCGAGCCATGGCGGCTGCTTCGATTGCTGGCCGGGCGAAATGGTCCTCTACGGCAGGAAAGACCACGACATCGGCGGCTGCGTACTCGAGGGAGACATTGGTCGAGAAGGGGAGAAGGCAGAAGTGCGATTCCATTTGGAGCTCGCGAATGCGTTTCGGGACGCGCTGCGAGCGCGTTGCGGAGCCGAGAAGGGGAAGAACGAAACGTGCGAGGCGGGCCGGGAGCGCCTCGGAATTGCGGCCGGTGGCTCCGGGCATGCGGCAGAGGAGCCCTGGAACGCTGCCGCGAAGGGAGGCGAGGGCTTCAAGGAGGACGAGAATGCCTTTGACGACCGTCGGCCCGCCAAGGTAGAGGACCACCTTGGCATTGGCTGGCACTCCAAGGGAGGCGCGAGCGTCATCGCGAGAGAGTGCGGCATCGAACCTCGCGAGGTCGACACAATTCGTGATGACGCGGCCACGAACATCTCCGACCCATTCGCGCCGAGCAGACGGGCTCAAGAAGATCAAATCATCGGGCCACGCCAGCAGTGCGCGCTGAAGAGCTGCAGTCCGGAGGCCGAACATGCCGTGAACGGGCATCTCGCGAACATGCCAGACGAAAGGCACGCGCGTGCTCCAAAGAGCTCTTGCGGAAGGCACAAGGACCGCGGAATTGAGGTGGACCGAATCAGGGGAGAGATGACTGACGAGGTCGAGAGTGCGGCGCTCCGATTCCGCCCAACGGGCAGCCGAATGTGCGGCCGGCGGCCAGGTGGAAGGTTTCCACGCATCGGTGTGACAAAGCGTCGTGTGCTCGACCGTTGCAATGCCCGGCCACGGCAGTGGAGAGAAACCCTCGCGACGATAGAAGTCATCAACCTCGGGGCTGGGACGAATGAGAGCGAGGGAGGGCTCGTACTTCGTGCGATCGAGGGACCGAAGGGCCATCAGCAGGCTGATGCAAGAGCCGCCCAAGGCTCCGGCATGCTGAATGTACAGGATGCGTTTCACGAACCGACCTCGGAGGGGGAAGGCGATGGGCGAATGGAGGGTGAGGGGAAGAAGCCGGGGACGAGAACGCGGTGAGGGACCCACGCCGGCGCGGGCCGTGCGGAAAGAGCCGGAGATTTGGCAGAGCCCTGAGGCGGCATCGGATTCATCCGGCAAGCCTAGACCTGAGCGAGGAAGTCATCGAAGCATTGGAGAAGGCGATCGAGACTCTCATCGGACTGCAGGGGCGAGAGTCCTACGTAGAGGCCGCGATCGTGGACCGCATCGGCGCCGGGAAGCGCAGTGTCGCGCAGCTCGGGAAAAAGGCTCGCGGCGGGGTGTCGGGCTAAGTTGCCAGCGACGATGGGTCGGGTCTCAACGCCTCGATCCTCAAGGAAGGACGTCAACTTGTTACGCGAAAACGAGGCATCTGGGGCAACCATGAGCGGCAAAGCGAACCAGACCGGCGTGGCACCGGCGCACACGGCTGGGCGAAGGAGCTGCGGTTTGGTGTCGATGTAGTCAAGAAAGCGCTGCGCAAGGAGTGCGCGGCGCGCCGTGAACGCAGGGAGCTTCTGAAGCTGCTGGAGGCCGAATCCAGCCTGCAACTCTGTTGGCCGAAGGTTGAAGCCCCAGTTTACAAATGCGTATCGAGGATCGATGTCGGTGGGGGGAAGAGGATTCAGGCTGGGGTCGGCGTTGCGAAGCCAGCCGTGGGCGCGAAGAATACGAAGCTGGTCGGCGGTGATGGGGTCGGGACAGGTTATCATCCCGCCCTCGAGCGTCACCATATGGTGGGAAAAAAAGAACGAAAATGCGGCGCCGAGGCCGAAGGTGCCGACCTTCTTGCCACGAAATTCGGAGCCAAGCGCCTCGCAGCAATCCTCGAGGACAACGAGCTTATGCTTTTGCGCGAGGGCATGTATGCGGTCCATATCGCAGGGGTTGCCCATGAGATGGACGATGGAAAGCGCGCGAGTGCGAGGGGTGATTTTGCGTTCGAGGTCGTTGAGATCGATGTTGAGAGTTGCTGGGTCGACGTCGACGAACCTGACCTTCATGCCAGCCATCATGGGCGACCAAATCTGAGTGGGCCATGTGACGGCCGGAGCCAGAATCTCTGCTCCGCGGTCGAGAAGCGGACGAGCGGGGTTGGTGAGCAGAAAAGCTAGGAGAAGGTCAGCGGACGAGCCGCTGTTGACCATGACCGCATGGGCGGCTCCCTGGAATTCCGCAAAGCGCTTCTCGAAGGTGAGGGTCTTCTCCCACATTGAGGTGCGGAAGCTGCAGAGGGAATCGAGCGCCTCGAGGATCTCCTCCACGCCATAGGTTGCCAAGCTCAAAGGGTACCAGTAGCGTCGTGGCTTGGCTTCGTTTACCCGGCTGGAGGACTGAAGGAGCAGCTCAATGACACCTGCAAGCTTGTGAGTGTCGTCCAAGTTCACGGATGGAGTCCTTGCACTTTGAGGTGTCGATACTCGCGGACAGTCTGACGAATGCCTTCTGTGAGACCGATGGTGGGACGAAAACCGAAGCGGGTGAGGCGGCTGGTGTCGAGACACTTGCGCGGCATGCCGTCGGGCTTGGAGGGATCCCAGCGAACGACCCCGCGAAAGCCGACCTCGGAGGCGATGAGCTCGGCCAGTTCCCGAATAGTGACGTCAGTGCCTGTTCCGACGTTGATGATGTCGGGGCTGTCATAGCGTTCGAGGAGGAGCAGGAGCGCCTCGGCAAGGTCGTCAACGTGAATGAACTCTCGGCGCGCGGAGCCAGTCCCCCACAGCGTGAGCTCCTCGAGGCGGGCATCGGCTGCGTCGACAAATCGCCGCACGAGCGCGGACAGCACGTGCGAGCGTTGAAGGTCGAAGCTGTCGCCGGTGCCATACACGTTGCACGGCATGGGAGTGAGCGTGAGCATGCCGAACTGACGATGGTAGTACTCAGCGAGACGCAGCCCCACGATTTTTGCAAGGGCATAAGCCTCATTGGTGGGTTCCAAGGGACCGGTGAGAAGATACTCCTCCTTCATCGGTTGGGGGCAGTCGCGCGGGTAGATACAAGAGCTGCCGAGGAAGAGATTTCTTCGGGTGCCGAACCCCGCGCAAGCTTCAAAGAGGTTCAGGGTAATGTGCGCATTGACGGTTAGAAATTCTACGGGATGGGCGGCGTTCGCCGCGATCCCGCCCACCTTCGCGGCGATCATCAGCACCGACGACGGTCGATTCAGCCGAAAATACTGGCGAACCTGCTCGCGGTCCTCCAAGTCGAGCTCTTGCCTGGTAGGGGCGAGGACATCCTGGAAGCCTCGGCTGCGAAGGAGCTTCAGAAGAGCCCGGCCGACCATGCCGCTGGCCCCGGTTAGAAGAATTCTGTCGGTCAATTGCATCGGTCAATCACCTCGGGGGGGCAAGGATCGTGCGAGTGCTTTTCGAAAGGCCGTTCGAGGGTTGCGGGCGGCATAGAGCCCAAGGCCAACCAAGCGGTTCTCACGGCCGAGATCGTCGAGCCAGGTTTCACGCGGGCGCTTGCTGAAGTCGATCTGAAGTCCCTCCTGGCGCGCGTAGCGTCGGGCAGCACGAGACCATCGGCCCTTGTTGACCGCCGTGCAGACGTAGTCGATGCCGTGGTGATACCGCTCACCTTGGGGGGTCCAGTGAGGTCGGACCGAGAGAAAGCGCTCGCCGAAGGAACGGCTTCGTTCGGTGCCGAGGACCTCGAATTGCCAGGGGGTCTCGCCCTCTCGAATGAGGCTGGTCAACACGCTCCTCCTCCAGAGGGCCATCTGAAGGGACGTGCGGTAGGCCGCCCCGGGGGCGAGAGAACCGAGGCGAGAGTCGGATGGGAAGGGCGTGTTGGGAGGAGGGCACGGATACAGACGGATATAGTCGACAGAACCGGAATCGAGAAGGGAGACATATGCTTCAATCGCGGCGGTGTCGACTGTGCGAGAAATCCAGAAGTCCTCGTGGGTGTAGAGGATATAGGGACTGTCGATGCGCTCGAGGGCGAGAAGGGTGTTAGCGGACCAGCCGCGGTCGACACCGACTTTGATCGCGCGCGCTTCGGTCGCAGGCACGTCGAGGTAGTTCGTGATGAAGGCGACGGGATAGGGGCAGGCGGGCCAGTAGCGCCGAAGGCCGTGCAGGAACGGAGGCCAACAGTCGGCGAAGTCGTCGAAGGAGCTGACCAGGAAAGTCACGCGGTTCATGTCGGCTCGAGAGCTGAAGGGTACATAGGCGAGGGTCCCTATTGGCAACGTACGTTCGGCGGTTGAGAAGGAAAGGAGCTAGAGCCGGCGCGTTCCGAGAGGGAGTCGTCCGCATGGGTAGGACCCGCGCGCAGCGGAAGCTCGGACAGGACACGGTCGATTTCGCTCCCAAGCAGTCGCACACAGAGACTTCGTTCGAAGGAGCGCTGAATGAAGGCACGGTTCGCATCGGAAACAGAGTGGCACTGCAGGTCTGGCATCTCGAGAGCCGAGGACAGCGCTGCGGAGACCTCGGAGGCGCTCGCGCAGTCGCGAATGACGGTGGCGCGAACCTTGTCCGGTCCGATGACCTCCAGGGTGTCGGGATTGGCGCTGACGATAGGTAGGCAGCCGCTTGCGACGGCGTCCAGAAGCGATTGAGCCAAGCCGTCCTTGGCGGGCTGCGGGATGGTGACGAACACGTCGGAGATTCGAAAGAGGCGCGCCATTTCGGCATACTCCCAGCGGTCCTCGATGATCTTGACGGACTTCCGAAGGCCGAGGGAGTCGACGAGCCCGCGAACGGGTGCAGAGGGCTTGTCGAGTGGAAACCCCTTCTTGAGGACGAGCATGGTCCTTGCGCGAAGGCGATCAGGGAGCAGGGCAAATGCGCGAACAAGGGTGAGGACGTTCATCTCCTCGCCGAAATGGCGAGCGAAGAGTACGACTTTCTCGACAGCGAGGCCGAGAGCCGCGCGCTCGCGGGTCCGTTCGGTACCGGCGATGGGAGCAAAGAGCTTCGTATCAACTCCCCAGCTGACCACAGGACCTCGCCGAGCTGAAGGAACGAGCGCCTGAGCAAGGTCGAGCAAATTGGCGGAGTCAGCAGTGACGGAGCGGGCGGCTCGGAGACTCAGGCGAGACAACGCCCGATAATGAAAGGGCAGGTCCTGTTGTCGGAGGATGTCGCTTCCCCAAAGGTGAACGGTGTACGGCGTCCCGGACGCCCACGCATACCAGCCACAGGGGGTCAGGAACTGCGCTTGAACGAGGTCGGGCTGCCATCGACGAGAAAGGAGGGCGAGGCGGTGCGCGTTGCTGACCAGGGTCGCTTGATTGCGAAGCCCAGACGAAGCGAGCGGCTCGAGAAGCGTCAAGTCCGCGACGGGGGGGTTGGAGGTGGGGGCGCGTGTGGCCACCCAGTGAACGGAATGGCCGAGGCTCAGGAGTGCCTCCACCCACCGAGGGCCGTGGACCCCACATCCGTCGGCAATGACGAGAATTCGCGCCATCCCTCAACCCTTGACCGCAAGCTCGAAAAGGCACTGGACGAGTGGCTGGCGCAGAAGCCCGTAGGACCAAAGAGCACCCAGGAATGTCGGGGAGACCACGGTGCACCGACCGTAGGTCCCGAAGCCAATGACATCGTCGTCTTCCGCCATGGAGGCGTAGACTCGCGCGCCGGGTATGACGCGGCGAAACGGCTCCCCGCCCATCCAGTTCACGGCTGGGCGCTCCCGCTCTCCGTCCCATATCGTGGCGGAGAACACCTCGCCGGCTGGGATCTCGAAGGAACTGCTGTGGAGTGGTTCGAGCGTTCTCAGCGCGCTGTAGAGCACGCGATGCGGATTAGTGGCATCGGGCGAATCGGGACTCGGGAATCGGAAGCCGAAGAGAGCGCCCTCGTCCCAGGGTGGGTCCTCCGGCTCCAGAGCCTCGCCCCAAAACCCGCGCTTTCCGCGAGAGCAAACGTAGCGAAGGGTGGCTGATTGGGCGTCGTAGTCGACCTGTCGATAGCCGAAACCCTGCGGACACCAAAGCACGACCTCGCCGCCGAGCTCGGCGAAGCGCGAGAGATGGCGCCAGTAACGAGTGGTCAAGGACTCCTGACCGACGAACACGAGGCGCTTTTCGGAGTGGATTTCGGGAACCTCGCGATCCATGTCGAGGTCACTGTAGATGCGCAACGACACGCCTGCAGCGTCGGCCAACGCGAAGAAAGGAAGGAGAATATCGATATCGTCGTTCCAGACCCCCTCGAGGCGCGACAGCTCCTCGTCCCAGAGCCACTTCGACCAGCGGTGATTCGTACGGAAAGGTTGATCGAGGCGAATCGAATGGTGCAGAGGCCAGTGCGGCTGATTCAGGTGGACATTCAGCTTCGCGGTGATCATGCGAACGGCTGTCGCAGAGGCCCAGCCGAGAAGCCCCGCCTTGGCGAGGCGATGAATGAAGAGGTCGGCGCTCGGACGGTTATGCCCCGGATAGAACCCGCCGGACTCGTGGTAGCCCCACATGGTGAAGGTGGGCACGACCACGGCAGCCGAGGCTGGAGAGCCGTCGGGTTCGTTGATGAAGAGGCTCCAACAGACCCGAGCCCGAAGGGGGTTTCGGAACTCGAGAATATACATACCTCCCTTCGCTCCGCGCGGAATCGTGATCTCGAAACTCTGCTGCGTCTCACGAATGGTCTCGGGCGGAAAGCAGTGGCAAGGCACGAGCGCGGGCCGCCCAGTAGCGTCAGAGGACACGCGACTGAGTATGGGTGTGATCGGAAATTGGGCGGGCGCGGCGCCAGTGACGGAGACAGCGAAGCGGACCGTGGCCCCGGCGGCAAAGACGCTGCCGGAAGAAGCGTGTGAGAGCTCGCGGACCGCGAACGCCGGGGCCGCACGGGAGACGACCTCGTCCTCGAGGCGCTCGAAGAAGAGGCGGAGAGGTCTCCCGGCGAGAGTCCTGGGCCCGACGGTACCGTTCACCGTGAGCCGCTGGACGAGGGAGTAGACGAACTCAGCACCGAGCCAGGGGAGGATCACGAGGGCGTTCCTTGGGCGAGTCGACCGGCGGGCGATTGCGCCTCAGCGTTGAGAGCATAGTCGACGCGGACGCGTTCGCCCCTGCGCAGGGATTCCTCGACCGCTTCGCAAACGCAGAAATCTCGCGCGGCATCCTCGAGCGTCCCGTCAAGCTGTTCAAGGCCGTCAATCGTGCGGATGAAGTTCCGAACGACGGCAGTGCAGGACTCCACGTGCTCGTAGGACGAAAAGGGATATCGCTCCAAGCGAACAGGGGCCTTTCGAAGGAGGTACGAGAGGCCCTTGGTGAGCGGCGTGCGCAGGCGGCCGCGGGAGAGAGTGCCGGGCTTGGACCCAAGCCAACGTTCGGGGCGGTCGGAGTTGGGCTTGGAGAAGAGGAAGACGTCGTCGACGCAGGCGCGCGTTCCAAAGACCTTGGTCGGGTGTTGCTTCGGCAGCGCTGAGCCGATGTTTACGGCGGTCTTCCCGATCGCGCCGTTGCGGAACTTCAGAACGACGGACACATGGCTTTCCGCGGGGTACTCGGGCCATGCAGAGCGCGTCCCGACGGCATCGACCGACTCCACTTCGTCGGCAATGAACCAGCGCATCAGGTCGACGAAGTGCGTGCCGCCGACGCCGGAAAAGACGGGCTGCACCGTACTCGAGTCTTCACGCCAACGGCTCGTGCCAAAGGTGCGAACGCGAATGTTGTGGAAGTAGTCGGCCTCGACAGCATAGACATCGCCGAGGGCACCAGCGCGTATGAGGCGGTGAATTTCGCGATAGAGCCAGAAGAAACGGAGCTGGTAGTGTAGCCCAACCACGGCCTTGGTGGAAGCGGCGGCATCGAGCAGGGCGCGTACTTGCGCGCGCGATGATGCGATCGGCTTCTCGACCTGAACGTGTCTGCCGGATTGCAGGGCCGCGATCGCCTGCTCCGAATGGAGATGATCGGGCGTGCAGATCGAGATGATGTCGCAGTCGCTGTGAGCGAGAAGGTCGCGATAGTCCGAGCACTGGTAGGCTCGCTTGAGGTCGAACTCGCTGGCACGGCGCCGAACGAGCTCGGCCTGAGTGTCGCATATCGCGCCGACAGTGACGCCGTTGGCGGGCCAATAACGAAGGTGGCCAAGCCCAGCGCCACCGAGACCAATGATGCCGACTTTGTGTGCCATGAGTGTGCCTAGACCTTCTTCAGGGCGTCCCGGAGGGTGTTGGAAACGTATTCGATTTGAGCTTCAGTCATCGAGGGGAAGATCGGTAGAGACAG
Organism: uncultured delta proteobacterium; assembly: GCA_963772225.1. Taxonomy (GTDB): domain Bacteria; phylum Myxococcota; class Myxococcia; order Myxococcales; family UBA5297; genus CAVYWD01. The sequence goes on from CAVYWD010000002.1 coordinate 2,385,530, forward strand.
GAGCTCGCCGCTCAGCGTAGAGGCGTTCTGGAGGCCTTGGCCCGTGATGCCGAGACGTATGTAGTACGGCATCAGGTGCAGGGCCTTCCAGTGAATACTGAGGGTAATTTGATGGTCACGCAACGTCCCGAGCACCTGGTCGCGGCGGCCGCCGGGGATGCGAACGGCGAAGAGGTGCCAGGAGTTGTTGAATGCAGGGGTCTGCTCGAGGAGGTGCAGTCCGGGCACGTCCCGGAGACGCGCGCTATAGGAGGCTGCGACGCGGCTCCTCTCGTCGCGAAGCCGGGTGGCCTTCGCGAGCTGCTCGAGCCCGAGAGCCGCGGCGAGATCGGTCATGTTGTACTTGAAGCCAGCCTCCACGATGTCGTACTCGGGTCGACCGTTCGACGAATACCGGTTGTAGGCGTCGCAATCAATCCCGTGAAGGGACATGATCCTCATCCTACGAGCGAGCTCCGGCTGCTTCGTAACGACCATGCCGCCCTCGCCGGTCGTAATCGTCTTGTTGGCATAGAAGGAGAAGCAGGCGGCATCGGAAAGCGTGCCGGGGAAGATTGTCCCTGCAGGGTCCTGAATGGAGGCAGGGAAGGCGTGGGCAGCGTCCTCGACGACCTTGAGGTCATAGCGGCGCGCGAGGTCGGCCAGACGGCGCATGTCGACCATCTTTCCGCCGTAGTGAACCGGGATGATGGCTTTGGCGGGCGTTCCGGCCTGACGAAGGGTCTCGCAGGCGGCCGCGGCGCTCTCGAGCGACATGTTGCAGTCGCTCGAGTCTGAGTCAACGAAGATCGGGGTAGCCCCAAAGTAGCGGACGACTTCAGCGGTTGCAGCGAAGGTCAAAGAAGGGACAAGGATGCGGTCGTTGCGTTGGACGCCCACCGCCTCAAGCGCGAGGTGGAGAGCCGCCGTGCAGGAGTTCACAGCGAGGGCGTGTTGAGCCTTGACGGCCATAGCAAAGCCCTCCTCGAACTGCTTGCAGAGAGCGCCCGTTGTGAGCCACCCAGAGTCAAGGACGCGAAGGAGGGCCTCACGCTCGGGGTTGCCGATATCTGGAACGAAGTACGGGACCTTCATCGGAGCTCCTTGGTTGAAGGCCTAGAGGGCGGGGCTGCCGCCGGCCAGGCTCTTGCTGAACACGCGGCGTGCGCGCAACCATGCCCGCCGCAGGGGGCGAGCGCGCCACTCGAAGGATACCTTGCCTGGGTCAAATTCGTCGTCGGGCAGGCAGTAGGGGCGCTGGAACCGGAGCGTAGGGTCGGCGAGCGTCGAGAGGCAGAAGCCTACGTCGAGGCACACGGTTCGCAGCGGCCGGAGCTGAAGAAGGACGTTGGCCGAGCCGACTCCGGCGCCGACAAGTACGAGATCGAAGTCGCCCCGAAGGCCGGAGAGGTCGAGTCGGTCGAACATGGCGTGCGAGTGGGAGAGGGGAAGGAAAGCGACCTGCCGGGCGCCCGCCCTAAGAAGGCCGCGTTGGATTCCCTGCTGCTTGGCATCGGTCAGACCAGTGGCGACGAGGATCGACTTGTCCCCGAGCAGCCGGGCGCGGTCGGGCCCGTGGAGGAGGACGTAGACACAGTACATCGGATAATAGTTGGCTTCGGTCAGCGGGATGTCGTGGTCGTCGAACCAGTCGAGAATCTCCGGCAGATAGTCGTTCACGAGACCGGAGTCGTGGAGAGCCAGCGCGAGGATTCCATCGCTTGCGATCTCGCGAATCATCGCTGGGTAGCGCGACTGGAGCTGTGCGACCTCCTCCTCTGTATAGGATTCGTATCCATAGCAGGTGGCGCCGCTCCGATGGTCGTTCTTGGGCGGGCCGCGGAGAGTGCGCCGAAGCAAGGCGCGGGGGCCCTGCCGCCAAAGAGGCCTGCGGTTCGCGGCTGGTCCAATGGCGAATTGGAATTCGCCGTCGGCCATTCGGTAAAGGGGGAAATGAGTGCCAGTGCCCATCGCGCCAAGAATCTTGTCGGCGCACTCGCGGTACCATTCATGGCAGTGTCGTTCGCGAAAGGCGTGGGCGCGCACAACCCAGACGGGGTCGTCATGCATCGCGAACCCAGGAAAGGAGAGGGAAACGCGAGGCAAGAGCCGGTTTCGCAGAGGGGTTGGTCGGGGGGCGGTCGCGGTTCGAGCCATTTGCGCATCTCCAGCAGGTGCTCGGACTATCATACCCAGAAGAGGCGAGAGAACTCAGTGACTGATGCTCAGGACTCGAAGGAACAAGCGTCTCGAACGGCCGTCGAAGGCGAGAACGAGCGCAGCGCCGAGAGCGGCCAAGCCGCAGCCCGTCGAGGCAAAGGACCACCATGTCCACCCGATTGGCAGGGTCTTGAGAACACGATAGGCGAGAAAGCCGCAGCAGACGAGGAGGAGGACAATCGCCACATGGCCGAGCCACTGAAGCAGCACTTGCCTGCCGGAGAGCCCAAGCAGCCGCCCGGCGAGCACCGGGATGAACCAGCCCGTTGCTGCGCCCGTTGCGAGGGCCGCTGCCAAGGGCATACCGATTAGGCCAAGCCAGCGAGCAAGCAGGAGCTGGAGCGGCAGCTTGACGATCGCCTCGGCAAGAAGGCTCAGCGAGCTCGCACGAATAGAGCCTAATGCGAAGACCACAGAGGATTGGACCGAGACCATAATAGAGAAGCTTGCCGCCAGGGCCTGGGCAGTCGTCAACAGCTCGCCGCCGAAGTAGGTGGGTCCGACCCAGAGACAAGAAGAAGTAGTTCAGGGCAACCACCGCTGCGGCGCCTACGGCGACGGCTCGGCTGGTAACGCGCCCGAGGTCGTTCACATTGGATACGAGGCGCGCGCGGTCGGGGTTTGACGCGACAAATGCGAGTCCGGGCATGGCGGCGACGCCGATACGTTCGACCGCGAGGCGCACGATGTCCATCGCCTTTCCTGTGAGGCTGAGAATCGCTGCGGCCTGCGGCGATATCAATTGCGCAGTTATGACGGCATCGAGACGGCTGACGACAATCCCGCCAAGGCGACTGACGAAGGTATAGGACGCAGAGCCAAGGAGCTCGCGCAACTCAGCAGTGCGAAAGGCTAAATGAGGGAGGTTGCGACGCGCCCATATCAGGAGAGGAATGCCTCCCGCGACGAAGAAGAACGTTGAGCGGACCAACGACCCGAAGGGGAGCGAGACGAGACCGTGTCCCTTCAAGAGGAAGACGAGAGTTGCCACCAATCCGAGCAAAGACCCGGAGGTGTTGACGATGCCGGCAGTCAGGCTACGTTGAAGGCCGAGGTTGACTGCGAAAATCGAGTAGGACGCGATGACGAAGCACGTGCTGATGATGCCGACCCTGAAGCTCGAGGCGAGGACGGCCACGTGTTGAGGAGCGTTGGCGATGCGAGCGATGCTTTCGGCGAACGGCAACGCGGCCAATGGAAGCATCGCAACCATCTGGCCCAACACTAGGCCTGTGCCGACGACGATTGGGAGCCGGTTGTGTTCAGCACGCCCGAGTGTGGAAGCGACACGTTGCTGCAGAAGCGATCCGAGCCCGGGGTCCACCAGCTCCAACCATCCGAGCACATTGCCTATCGCAAGCCAGGCTCCATAGAGGTCGAGCGGTAGATAACGAAGGTAGATTGGCACTAGGACAATGCCTTGAAGAAGGGCGACTCCTATCCCGACATAATGAAAGACGAGATTGACTCCCATCGAGCGACGGAGGCTGCTCACAGGACAGGCCCCTGAAAACCGTGGGCATTCGCTCGCACGGCTTTAGCGCAAGGCGCGCCTTCGAAGAATGAATGAGAACTCATCCCTGTGCTCGCCGAAGAAGTGTCGGATGGCCCGCGCGGCTTCTGCTCACTGATGAACTTCGCAGGTCGGCCCGCGATTTCCGTCGCGCGCGGTCGGCGCAGCGAGAACCCGCCAGGTACGCTAGGCGGACCTCTGCGCAAGTCCGAGCGCCCTGCAATGTCTACGCATACCAACGCGAGTGGCACGGCGTCAAGAAGAGACCCACGCCTCGGGCGGCCGACATCCTTCGGGCCGCAACACGGCATCCTTGCTGCCATGGGTTCGGTCGCTGGCTCCGAGGGCAATGAGGGCTTAGGCTAAGGCAATTGCCCAACCCGTGCCGACGCGCTTCATCTCTGATTCACTGCGTAGCTGACTGCCGTCCAAATCGACCGGGAGTGCGGCCCCTTGTCTGGGAGTGACGCCACGACCTTCGAGATAGGCCGGCGCAGACGATGCGCGGGCAGAATGCAAGAAGGTGAGCGGTGCGAAGGCTAGGAGCGCGGCTGTGCGTGCCCGGGGGTCCCTCAAGCAACACGGGAAGCGTAACCCAGCGCGCGAAGGTGCCCTCTCAAAAGGAGGATGGATGCCGTCGGCCGGCCGCGTCGGCGCTTGACGCGACGAGGGCAGAAGGGTGTAGCTTCGGCGGCGATCGCGGCCTGGGCACAAGCCCAGCGAAGCCGCGATTGTCGCTGGGCTTGAGGTCTCCAATGTTCGATGCCTGCCCGCGAGACCGACGAGAAGCGAGGGTCCGAATGACTTCAGCACTGCTGCAGTACGCGAAGGCGCTCCTCAAGCGGGGAGCTAAGCGTGCGGAGGCGCTTGCGTACTACGGCCAGGGAAGGTATTGCCCTGTATGTGGTCGTTCTTCGCGGCGATTTCGGCCATTCGGGTTACCTCCAAGAGCAGAAGCGATGTGCGCGTTCTGTCACTCGCTTGAGCGCCACCGACTTCTGTGGGCCTATTGGAGCCGAGAGACAAAGCTCCTGAGTGGGCCGCGGATGAAAATGCTGCATGTTGCTCCGGAGCCGTGCTTTAGGCAGCGGTTGCGCAAAATCCTCGGCGATGGGTACGTCACGGCCGACATTGTGAGCCCGCTCGCAGCGGTGCGAATGGATGTGACCAGCATCCCGTGCCGAGACAAATCCTTCGACGTGGTGTACTGCAGCCACGTTCTTGAGCATGTACTCGACGACCGCAAGGCCATGCGGGAATTCCGTCGAGTATTGAAGCCGGGAGGGTGGGCGATTCTTCTGGTGCCGATCGGGGCGCCGACGACGTACGAGGATACATCGATCGTGGACCCGCTGGCGCGCGAACGGGCGTTCGGTCAAAGGGACCACGTGCGAATCTACGGCCCGGACTACCGTGAACGCCTTCGCGAAAGCGGGTTCGAGGTAGAAGTGAAGCGCGTTCAGGATCTCTTCGACGCACAAGAGGCGGCGAGAATGGGGCTGACTGATGAGAGCGGAGACATCTATGTGTGCACAGTCCGGGAACGCAGCCGAGAGACCTGCTTTCCAGAAACGGTTGTCTTGGAATAGCGAGAATCGAGGCGCGAGCTTCCCCTGGCACTTTCTGAGAGAACTGCAATACGATGCTCGACAAGAAGAGTCTCCGCGCCCGGACGGATATTCATGATACAGCAGCCTCAAAGAACGACGGAAATGAAGCGCTCCGTTCAGTCATTTTGGAATGAGGTTCCGTGCGGCTCCCGCGGGATCTTTCCGGACGACCGGCGAGCCTTCTTCCGTCAACTCGAAGAGGAGCGCTACGAACTAGAACCCTACCTCAAGTCCTTCGCGCGGTTCGAGGACGGCAGGGGCAAGCGAGTATTGGAGGTCGGGGTCGGGGCCGGCACAGACTTCATCAACTGGGTTCGCAATGGCGCCGACGCAGCCGGCATCGACCTGACGGAAGCAGGCATCCGGCTTGCTAGCGAGCGCCTGGGCCTGGAGGCCCTGAGCGCGCGATTGTGCCAGGGCGATGCCGAGAACCTGCCATTTCCGAGTAACCACTTCGACCTGGTCTACTCCTACGGAGTGGTTCACCACTCCCCGGACACAACCCGGGCGATCGCGGAAATCCACCGAGTTCTGCGCCCGGGCGGGATCGCGCGGGTGATGATCTACCATCACCCATCGCTGGTGGGCCTGATGCTGTGGACCGTGCACTGCGTGGGGAAACTGAAGCCGTGGAAGAGCCCGCGCTGGGCTGTGTACCGATACCTCGAGAGCCCGGGCACGAAGGCCTACACGGTGGGGGAGGCAAAGAACCTGTTTGCAGCTTTCGGACCTGTGTCGGTTCGCACTCAACTCTCGCACGGCGACCTTCTTCAAATGCGCCCCGGGCCTAGGTATCAGCACGGCCTATTTCGGCTGCTTTGGGGGCTCTATCCGCGATCGATTCTCAGGCGGGTGGGCAATAGACTGGGAACGGGCCTTTTCATCGAAGCGATAAAGTAGGTAAGAATGTCTTCGACCTACGCCGCAACACAGCAGCCGAGAACCTTGAAACGACTTGACAGTCGCACGACTGCGCGGCGAAGGCCGCTATTTGATAGGGATTCAACGCATTCGGCGCTCTAGCATCTGTCATGGCGACCTCGTCGCGCTACCAGAGAAACAGCCTTCTGCTTTCGAGCAGAACTTCAGAAGCCCGAGCACGGGTCGCGTTGCGGGGAGCTGCTCTCGTTGTCTGTTGTACGGCTTGCTCCCCAGCCTTTACGCAAATTACGAGAAATACTCTCGCCGTCAACGAGATCCGCAATGAGGCTGGGCTATCCAGTGCGGATACGGTGGTGGGCCGGCCTCTGCCCCTGGCATCGAGCTGGTGCGGAGGGTCTTATATGTACTTAGGCGGCCGAGGGAAGGGAACCCAAATCAACCCAGATACTCAGGTCGAGCAGATTCGGGCCGGGCATCACATCTTGCCGTTCTTTGATTTCGACAAGGATTCGTCCCCGCCTGACGCATACTATGAATCGGCAATGCGACAAATGGCGGTCTGGAAACTGCCATTCACGCTGATCGCGACGCAGTGGGAGCAGATTCTGTACACAGAAAGTAGATTTTGGTTGTTGCCGACCGAGCTGAACCCGAATCTCGTGGACGCTCGCGGCCAGCTATCGAAGACTATTGAGCCATCCGGCCCTGTTCAGCCATGGATTGATGCAGGGCGTGAGTGGGGTGCATCCAACAACCTAAGAAGGCTCGAAGAATGGTATCCGGACCCGCCACTTGTGATCATGCTTTCCAATAACGAAGCTCATCGATTGGCATTTTGGGACAGTGAAAACTCGCAAAGATATCTATCTCTCTATGGGTTGAATCGTGGGGAAGAGTTTAAGCGCAAGGTCATGGGAGACGGATATATCGAACGGTACAAGGCGTTCCTGGGCGAGTTTCGCAATTCGCTGAATGCGCCAAAGTGGAAAGCGAACGCGAAATTTGTGGGCTTTAATATTGGTAGCGCGGGCGTAGGGCTTCTCACGTTCTATTGGAACTACACCTTGCCGTCGTCTGGTCGGATAGAAAGCTGGCACCTGGCATGGGACGGAGGCTCGGTCGCCGACTATTGGTCCCCTCTGGATGGGGACGAGCGTGTTGTATGCGCCCAAGTCTCAGAAATGAATAATTTGCTGAGCCAGAGAGAGGCTTACCGAAACAATCCCAAATACTGGTATGAGATATCGATATGGGATTCATTCGAGGGGAATACGCGCAAGTCATATGATACACCGGCGCTGTATCGGGCAAGGATTCAGTTTCTTATGTGGACCACTTGTCCGAGGGTTGTGCGCGAATACAGGGACTACGGCCAGGTCCAGGAAGACGTCGGTCCCGACTATTGGGGCGCGGTTTTGGCAGCGGTGGACGCGGTCTACGCAGATCCAACGCTCAAGAGGTTCTGGCGCAAGGGTGCGCTGGTCGCGAATGTGGCTCATGCGAGCCCATTTCAGAACGCGATACCGGAGGAAATCAAGGAGTTGATAAATCAAAACCGCTGGTTCTTGCTTGACGTCGACGTCAATGCTCCCTGGCCCTGGCGCCTCGGCTCATGGCAAGCAAAGTGGCAGGACGGCACAGCGGTCAAGGTGCTGTCTCTCGCTCGAGTGTTGGGGACGAAGCCCACGCGCGAATGGCTTGTATATGCCTACTCCCCAGCCATAGGTAGGTCTAACGTTACCATTACGCTGCCTGAATTTGGAGACATGCGAGTGGACGTTCCGCAAGCCGGCGCTTTCTATCTGGTCAAGGAAGCCAACCGGAGCGTTGCGCACATCCTTCTCGCGAGCCATTGAGGCGCCCGCAGCAAATTCCGTCGGTAATCCGCTCGCCGCGGCCAAGCAGCTCGGCTCCGCAGCGGTCGAGCCCCGCCGCCGCCTTCTGCTCGAGCGGGTGTTCCAGCGCGACCTCGACCTGAGGGAGGCGGGCATCCGGCTCAAACCGAGCGCCTGCGGCTCGAGGGCCTGGACGCGCGCCTATGCCAAGGCGACGCGGAGAACCTTCCCTTCCGGTACGATCACTTCGACCTGGCCTACTCGTACGGCGTCGACCACCGGACACCCCTCGGGCGGTCGCCGAGATTCATCGCGTCCTGCGTCCCGGCGGGGTCGCGCGGGTGCTTTGGCGGCGGCCTCCTGGTGATCCATCTGGCGGCGGTCTCGAGATCCGTTGCAGCGCTGCAACGCAATCCTCTGGCCCCCGGAAGTCCGCTTCAATTCAGGTGAAAGCGTCCTCCCGGGGGCCTGAGGATTGCTTGGGGGGTGGATCTCATAGCAGCCGCCGAGTGAATCACTCCCGGACCGCCGCCGAAGCGGGAAGGCCGATGGCCGATGGCTGTCCTTGTCTCCGGCAGGCAGGTGAGTGGGTTGTCGAAGCCGCCTGTTACGAACAGTGTGGCGGAGCTAACACTCAAAGAGATCGCGCAGTGGAGTCCCGATGCCGGCGCCGATTCTCCTGCTACTCTTCATGCCGGTGGGCGCAGGTTGACTCGGCCTCGGACGGTCGGGCGAATGGAGCACACATATCCCGGCGTGGGGCTGGGAGCTGGGAGTCAGCCCTTTCAAGGTGCGTTCTTTCTCTTTGTTTTCCGCAATGCTAGCAAGCGAGCAGTGGAAACATGAGGGTGTCTTCGGTTGAAGGTTCTCGGTTGCCGCGGCTTCTTTGGACCACGTGGATGTCGACGGAACTTCAGCAAGTCAACTTCTCCAGCGAGGTCGACAAGCACCTTGGCGACCTCGCTGGTTGGGGCTGCCTGGAATACTCGCCACGCTTTGGGCGGGATCGCGATCTCCATGCCTCGCCGGGTGCCGGCGATTTCGTCGGCCAGGTAATAGGCCGATACCTCTTCTTGGATCTTTTCGGCTCCGTGCTCGGCGCGCAAGGCGGCCTTGATGACCGAGAGAACGTTGTAGGCGACCAAGGCCACACAGAACGCGAAGAGCGCTGCCTTCGGATAGCCCAACGTATTGAGCTCGCCTTCCAGGGTTGCCTCCAGCTCCTGAAATGCCAACTCGATGCCCCACCGCTTTCGGTAGACAGCGCCGACGGTTGTGCCGAGAGTATCTGGTGGGAGATTCGTCAGGATGTGAAGTTCCCGGTCGCCATCACGCGTCGCCTTCTGAAGCTTCAGGGTAATACGGCGGGCGAGGAGCGAGTTCCCGGTGTCATCCCTCAGCTTCACCTCCTGTTCCCAAACCTCGGCGCCGTCGATGGTGCCGCAGCGACGAAGACGGCCGATCGGTTTCCACGGCACATTGATGCGGTGGTGCCTGACGATGAAGAGCCCCTCTCGACGGGCGATGCCGAAGAGCAGGGCGCAGGTGCAGAAGTTGCGGTCAGCGATCCACACGTCCCTCGGCGCGACCTTCGCCAACACCGCTTCAGTGAGCGAGCGCTCCTGGGCGTGGCCATCCTCGCAAGGGATCACATCGGTTACTTGCAGGAGGCGCGGATCCAGCACGACCAATGCAAACCCTGGCAGCGGGCCCGCTGCGGTCTTGCGCAGCTCGGAAATCCGATGCTCCGTGGCCGCCAGGTGATTCCCGTCGAGGATCCGAGCTCGATACCCTGGAAGGAGTTCCGGAAGCGATGCCTTCATGCTTTCGATCAACGGAACAGTGCGACCGGCGACGTGCTTGACCAATGCCGCACCGACCCCCGGCTCGATTCCGTCGACCTTGTTGTACAGCGACTGTACCGAGACCTCAATTCGGCGCCGATTGGCTTGATAGGCGGCGTGAAGCGACGGCCGGATGCGGTGAACCACGAGGCTCATCAAGTCGACGACTGTGGAGAACAGCAGCGTCCGCGTGTATTGCGTTTCAGCGCTCGCGCCAAACACGGCATCAACATCTTCGGAGCGCAGCGCATGCTCGAGTGTCCCACGCGCCATCACGCTAATCGGGCTCTGTTCAATGAACGGAGCGAACACCTTGCCAAGAATCATGCGTTGGCCTTTCGACGGGCGCCCCGGTTTGGACGCGCCCAGGAGAGGCCAGATCCATGGCAGATTCTCAGGACCCGCACAATAGAGTCGAAATCCCGCAGCAACACCAACTACTTACGACCTTTAAAGGGCTGGAGCTGGGAGTGCTCAGACGCGTGCACAACCGCCAGGACCGAGCACAGGCGACCATCGGAAAGCGCCTGTGCGTTAACACCCGCGGGCGTCGTAGGGCAGCGCTCCTCGCATCGAGGTCGGGTACGGAGAGCAGCCATGAAACGTACTGCATTGGTCGCCGCATGCGTACTTTCGACGTGCAGGAGCTCGAGTTCAAGCCCGTGCAGAACTGCAAGCGACTGCCCCGCGAACGGGACGGGGAGGCCGACTGTGTGCAACAGAGGTGTCTGCGTCCTCGCGGAGCAGGACGCCGACGACATTGAGCCAAACGGCGGCGGCGATGAGGGGTCGTCGGAGGATGGCGGGGCGCTCGATGCGGGCTCGGAAGACGGCGGGGGGCAGCGGTACCCTGGACCCCCGGATGCAGGTCCACAAGATGCAGAGCTCGCGGCCCTTGGCGTTGCATGCAGCTCGAGCAGTGAGTGTTCAAGCGGGGTCTGCGTCCGTGGGGTCTGCTGCGACTCGGCGTGCAACGGCCAGATCTGCCAGCGCTGTGACGAATATTCCGTGAGCGGCGCCGGGCATTGCGATGTTGCTCGGGCCGGAACGGACCTTGCCGGGGAGTGCTCGCCGCCCACGGTGACTTGCAGCGGGCTATGCACTATCCGGATGACGACCTTTGCATGCAGCGGCGCGAGCTACGCGTGCGCGAGCCATCGAACGACCACTCCTATCGCTTCCGGCTACGTCTGCGCGTCGAACGCCGCCGTGCCAGTAGGCAAGGCCAATTTCTGCGACATGGGGAATAACTGCGCCGAAGGTATGTGCCAGGCATCGCGATGGTGGACGAGCTGCGACGGACACGGCAGCTGCCGCGCAGCAACTGATTCAAAGGATGCCTGTACCGAACCTGTGGTCGCTTCAGCGGGGCAGTCGCTGACCCGCTCGTGTGCGACAAATGGCGCAACGTCTTGCGGCGCCACATGCGCCGCCAGCGGGGCGACCTACTGGACCTTGTGCGACGGGGCGAGCCGCTGCACGTCTACGTCAGCTCTAGCGATAGGCAGCTGTGGGATCTATGCCTGCGACCTCTCTTCGGCGCGGTGCAAGTCGCACTGCTCCACCGATGCCGATTGCGTGGCGCCAAACGTTTGCACGCCGCCGAACTGTCACAGGAACTGGGACTTGGAGTGGCCGAGGTGGGGGGTGTCGAATCCCAGGAGCTTCACAACGAACGACGACGGGACGGTCAAGGACAACGTGACGGGGCTCGTTTGGCAGCAGGGGATCTCGGATCGCGAAGAGACCTGGAGCTCTGCCACGGCCTACTGCGCTGGTCTCACTTTGGCCGGTGGCGGCTGGCGCCTGCCGACTCGGATTGAGCTCCTGACCATCGTCGATCCAAGGACGTCCGATCCAGCCATTGATACGGGCGTGTTCTCTCTCGGTGCCTGGCCCGGAGTGGCTTCTTGGTTCTGGAGCGCGACGCCCAACGCCAGCGGTCCCGACGAGGCGTGGTACGTCGACTTCGGCCTTGGCAGCGCGAATGCCTTGAACCAGGCCTCCGGGGCCACGGTTCGGTGTGTGCGCTGAGGGAGGGGTGGAATGCGGGCTCTGCCGACATGGCGCGCGGCCCGCGCGGTCGCCCGCGCGTCGGCACCCTGCGGCCAGCGGAGCCGGACAGGCGCCATCGCGTTTCGGATGAGGAAGGCAAGGCGAAGCCTTCGCCAGGCGGAGGGTTGCAGTAGGGGCGCCACCGGCCGGAGCTGGGCTGGGGAGGCCGTGTGGGTCCTCGCCGGAGAGCAGCCAAAGCCCTGCGTGCCACCGAAGCGGCCCGCGTGTCAGTCTCGCCTGTGTTGGACGAGGTTCGGCGGAGGAAGGCATCTCGCGACTGCCTGGAGAGCGATGAACGAAGCGTTAAGCCGGCGCTTGGCGCGGGGACTGAAAGTGACTCCCGCGGTAAGGGGCCGCGGCGCCAAGGAGACCCTTGCGGAGGAAAGTTGGCCCGCACCGTCAGGCCGGCACATTGTCCGGCTCTCTATTCTTTTCGGGGAGAGAAAGATGAGATACGCGAAGGCGATGATCCTGGGAAGTCTTGTCTGGATGGGGGCGCCGGCACTGTGGGCGGTGACGCCCAATGGCCAGTATACCGATCTCGCGAACGGCACGGTCAGAGACAACAAGACGGGCCTCGTTTGGCAGCAGGGGATCCCGAATACAAAGATGACCTGGGATTCCGCCAAGGCCTATTGCAGCCAACTCAGTCTCGGCGGGCTATCAGGATGGCGCCTACCAGAAAAGCTAGAGCTCGAATCCATTGTGAATGTGACCGTCCCCACTCCGGGCTCCGCCGTGGACGAGACAGCATTTCCGTCGACGCCAGCGGACATGTTTTGGACGGCGACGCCCGTCGCCGGCTATTCCGACGTCGCGTGGTCCGTCAACTTCCTGATCGGCACCACGAATATCTCCGACACGCCGTACTCGTACTGGGTGCGGTGTGTGCGCTAGGACGGGTCCTTCGTCTTCAGTTCGTGTTTTCCAATGTTGCATCTCTCGCATGCCACCGGTGCAGAGTCGTTTTGGCGTGGAGAGCCTCGTAGGATCGCGAAAGGCGTCAGTCATGAGGTCATTCCAAGCAGATCCGCAGTCACTTCCCTCGAGCGCTTCGATGGTCGCCTTCGCTCTGCTCTGCGCCTGTGGCAGGCCTCCGGGGCCGCCCGGACAGTTGGCAGGAGTTCTTCAAGCGCCCTTGAGCACGACGGGCGCCGATGGGACCACCTACCGATTGGCGAAGGGAGCCTTTGAGATCTCCGGTCCCAAGGCGGCCGTTTTCAACGCGGAGGACTACCTTTCACGGGAGTTCGTTGAAATCGTCCTTCCTCCAGGAGACTATACGCTGCTCCTGCGAACGGGCTGGCAACTCGAGCGCCACGACGGAGCCGGGGCGACATCGGTCCCGAGCGCCGCCCTCACGAGTTCGAACCCGACTTCCTTTTCCATTGCCGCAGGCGGGACATCGACCGTGTCCCTCCAGTTCGAGGTCGAAAACGCCGGGGGCAGCCTCGTGGTGACCCTTGAAGTGAACCCGGGGCGCGGCGATGGAGGCGGGGACGCCAGTTCAGAGCCCGACGGGTCGGGGTCGGAGTGCGACGCAGAGACTGGCCCTCGTGATTCGGGTGCCTCGCCCGACGCAAACGGCTTCGAGGATGCGGGCAGTCCAGACGCCGGGTCTACGGATCATCCGGGGGCTGGCTATTCATTGGGTGGCTCGATCACAGGGCTGAACTCAAGCGGCCTGGTGCTGGCGTCCGCGGGCGAGCCCGACCTGACCGTACCGAGCGGGGCTTCCTCGTTCGTCTTCTCCGAAATGCTCGCGCCTGGATCGTCGTTCTCGGTCACGGTCAAGACACAGCCCGCGGGTCTCAGCTGCAGCATTCTCGGCGGCTCCGGCACGGCCGGCATGGCCGATGTCCTTTCCATCGCTGTGAATTGCAGGGGGTGGAAGCAGGTCGCGCGGGGGGGCAATTTCACTGTCGGGATCAAAACAGACGGCACGCTCTGGGCGTGGGGTGAGAATGACACTGGCCAATTTGGCGATGGGATGGCGATTCAGTGGATATCCTCTCCTTGTCAGATAGGCACCGAAACGGACTGGGCTAGCGTGGCGGCGGGGGATCGTCACGTCTTGGCCGTCAAGGCCGACAAGACGCTGTGGGCGTGGGGTGACAACTCCTGCGGCCAGTTGGGCGACGGTACGACCGCCTCCCGGTCGCTGCCTAGTCAGGTCGGGAGCGACTCAGACTGGGCCAGCGCGGCCAGCGGTGATTGCTACGCAGTAGCGCTCAAGACCGATGGAACGCTGTGGACCTGGGGCATCAATAACCACGGTCAACTCGGCGACGGGACCTCGACATCCCGGCCATTGCCGAGCCAGGTAGGGGCCGACAGCGACTGGGCAAGTGTGGCGACTGGGTTTGCGGTCACTGTGGCCATCAAAGCCGATGGGACGCTGTGGGCTTGGGGCCTGAACGACAGTGGCCAGCTGGGAGACGGTACGAATACCGATTCCGCGCTGCCGAAACAGGTGGGCACCGACTCCGATTGGGCAGGCGCAGAGGGAGGGATATCACAAGTCATTGCCATCAAGACCGACGGGACGTTGTGGGGCTGGGGTTCCAACTTTTACGGCGAACTGGGCGGCGGGACGACCAACCCGATCATGCGGCCTAGCCAGGTGGGCGTTGATTCCGACTGGGCGAGCGCAAGACTTGGCGTGGATTGCATCCTGGCCCTCAAGACGGATGGCACTTTGTGGTCGTGGGGCAACAATAACGCCGCCCAACTGGGCGATGGGACGACCGCACCGCACTCAGTGCCTTCAAGGGTTGGGACGGAGGGGAATTGGGCTCGCCTCGTGGAAAGCGGAACCATGGCCATCAAAACGGACGGGACTCTCTGGTCCTGGGGCTTCGACGACAACGGTACGCTCGGACTCGGGCGGAGCCTGTTCTACCCGAATCCAGAGCAAATCGGTGCCGATACCAAATGGGTGGACGCCGCAGCCGGCGATACGCACTCAGCGGCAATCACGGCCGAGGGAACGCTCTGGACGTGGGGCTGGAATTCAGATGGTCAACTCGGCAACGGAACGACTTCGCCACAGTCGACACCTCGGCAAGTCGGGCGTGGCAGTGATTGGGCGAGCGTGATGGCTGCCGGTTCACATACTGTCGCTATCAAGAAGGACGGAAGCCTTTGGGCGTGGGGCCGCAGCGGGTTCCAGGACGGTGACGCGGCGTCGACTGTGCAGGTCGCACCAACGCAGATCGGCGCCGACGGCGACTGGACGAGCGCGGCGGTGGGCAGTGGTGTTTCGGCAATCAAGTCTGACGGGACGCTCTGGCACGTAGGCCCAGGGATGCCCGCGACGTCGTGCTGCTACTCGGGCTTCTCTTGCTCTTGGAACGGTATCAACTGCCTCGCAGGGCAGTGCTGCAGCTACCTCACCGGCATATCGCTGCCAAAACGCATTGGAAACGACGCGAACTGGGTGAGTGTGGCGTCAGGCGCGAGCTTCTTCGCGATCAAGAGCAACGGTACGCTTTGGGGATGGGGCGAAAACTTCTGGGGGCAACTGGGCGATGGCTCGAGGATTGACAAGTTTGAATTGGAGCAGATCGGCGCCGACGCCAATTGGGCCGTGGTCGCCGAAACGCAAGCATCGAGCGGGCGCAGCTACAGCACTGCAATCAAGTGGGACGGAACCTTGTGGAACTGGGGTCTTCGAGTGGTTGGTAATCCCATTATTTCCGTTCCGGCTCAAGTGGGCACCGACGCCGACTGGGCGAGCGTGACGTCGGGGGTCAGCCATTCCATGGTTCTGAAGCTCGATGGAACTCTCTGGGGCATGGGAGAGAATGGTTCCGGCGAACTTGGTATCGGGACGAACATTGCCGTTTCGGACCCCGTGCAGGTCGGCGTGGAGTCGAGCTGGTACAAAGTGGCGGCCGGGGGCGCTCATACCATCGCTATCAAGCGCGATGGTACCCTCTGGGCGTGGGGCGATTCCTCGTGGGGTCAGCTTGGCAACGGCTTCTCCGAATTCGTCACCGAGCCCAAGCAGGTGGGCTCTGGCACCCCCTAGCTAGAGCGCCGATCGGGTTGAAAACCCAGTCGAATCGATCGCTTAGCGTGGGGGATCGACATGCCGCTCGCGACATGTTTTCTGGTGGGACTTCGCAACGCGCCGTCAGACAGCCGCGCACTGGGGTCATGCCAATGAAGCGTTGGAATCCGGTCGCCGAACTATCCAAGAAGGAGCAGATGATCATTAAGCGGCTCAAGCGAACGCGGAAGCTTTTCGCGTTTCTCCGCCTCCACAGGCTGGAGCTCTTCGACGATACTTTCCAAGAGGAGCTGGAGGGATTGTATCGAGACACAGGCGCAGGAGACGAGCCCGTGGCTCCAGCGCTGCTGTGCATGGCACTCATCCTTCAGGCCTACCACCGCATCTCGGATGCAGAGGCGGTCGAACTTACGGTCCTGGACTTGCGATGGCAGATGGTTCTCGGCTGCGTTGGCGCTGAGGAGCCAGCGTTTGCGCAGGGTACGCTTCAGACCCTTCGAGAGCGTCTGATCCGCGCGGACATGGATCGGCGGTTGCTCGAGCGGACCATCGAGCTGGCGCGCAAGACAATGGAGTTCGACTGGAAGAAGCTGCCCAAAGACCTCCATGTGGCGGTTGATTCCCGCCCTTTTGAAGGGGCCGGGCGGGTTGAGGACACGTTCAATTTGCTCGGCCACGCTGCCCGAAAGATCGTGGAGTGCGCGGCCGAATTGACGGACCTGAGCAAGGAGGAAGTCTGTCGCAAGGCCGGGATCTCCTTGCTGCTGTCGCCAAGCATCAAGGCTGGGCTCGACATCAATTGGAATGATCCCGAGCAGAAGGACCAAGCGATCGATCTCCTCGCTGCCCAAGTGACCTCGCTAAATGCTTGGCTCGAGAAGCACCGGCTTGCGACCCAGGAGCCGCTCCGACCGTACATCGAGGCGGTGGCCCAAGTGCGCGAGCAGGACCTCGAGGTGGCTGCGAATGGGCGCGTTCACATTAGGCGCGGCGTCGCAGAGGACCGCAGAGTGTCGATCGAGGACGCCGACATGCGGCACGGCAGGAAGAGCAAGAGCAAGCGGTTCAACGGGTACAAGCAGCACGTTGCGGTGGACCTCGACTCGAACCTCATTCTCGCTTGCGCCGTCACGCCCGCGAACCGGCCCGAGGAGGAGGCGACTCCCGCGATCAAGGCAGATCTGGAACGATGTCGCGTGCAAACCGGAACCCTTTCTATCGACCGCGCGTACATCAACAGTTCGCTCGTCGAGGAGGTGCTGGCGCGGGGCGGCGAGGTCCTGGCAAAGCCCTGGTCAGGCCGGAACAGTAACCCCGAGCTCTTCGGCAAGCGGGATTTCAAGGTCGACATGCGCGCGAAGACCATCACCTGTCCGGCTGGGCAAATGGAGGCGTTCGAGCCAGGACAGGTCGTTGAGTTCGATCCAGAGGTGTGTGGCTCCTGCGCGATACGAAGTCTTTGCACCATGTCGGCATCGGGGAAGGGTCGCCACGTGCAGATCGCGAAGGACGAGGCTCTACAGCAGAGGTTTCGTAAATTGCAGGGGTCGCCGGCCGGCCGCGAACGTCTGCGAGCACGCACCGGCGTAGAGCACAGCCTGGCGCACATCGCGGCCAGGCAAGGCCCCAGGGCGCGCTACCGAGGCACGCGCAGAAATGTCTACGACCTACGCCGCACAGCTGCAGTGGAGAACCTCGAAACGATCCGGCGAGCGCACGACCGCGCGGCGAAGGCCGCGGAATGACAGCAGGTTCAACCCATTCGGTGCTCTAGCATTTAGATATCTTGTGCGTGTCTGGGAGAGGCTCGATCGCGACGCGCAGGAAGCTCGGCCAAGGAGCGCGCAAGAAGGGCTCGCGGCTGTGGACGGTGCCGGCGAGCTTCGTGGAGCTCGTGGAGCTCGAGCGGGCGCTCTGGCCCAGGCCCCTCGACTTCGGGCGCGCGGCTGGTCGCGGCGAGCGTCGGCGCTCTGCCAAGGCGCTGACCCCGCCGCCTGGAGCACCACCGCCAACCCATGCGCGGCCCCGGGTCCGCGCCCAATGGCACATGGGCGAGGCCGCGGTCGACCTCGACGCCGATGAGGCCCTGTCGAGCTTCGCCGCCGGCCATCGTCGTCGTCGCGGTGGGAGGCCGTGTCAGACGCATCGCGTAGATTCCTCGGGCCTACAGGAAGGGGGGCCGATGGATTCTCGCATCGAGTCAACACGACCGATTCTTTCGGGCGCTCATGGAGCGGCCCAACACCGCCGGGGCGCTCCTGCGGGAGCGGCTACCCCCGGGAATAGCGGAAAAGCTGGTGGGCGAGCCGGTCCTGGTCGAAGGGTCGTTCGTGGACGAGGGAATGCGGGAATCGCAGTGCGACCGCCTATACCGAGTCGAGCTGCGCGGGGGCGGGGAGGCGCTTATCTACTGCCTCATCGAGCACAAGAGCGCTCCGGACGGGAGGGTCGCGCTTCAGCTCCTGCGGTACCTGGTGCGAATCTGGGAGAGGCTCGATTGCGACGCGGAGGGCAAGGAGCTTCTCCCCGCCATCTTCCCGCTCGTCGTCTATCACGGGAAGAGCAAGTGGAAGACTCCGCTCAACTTCTCGGCAATCGTCGCCGCCCCGGAGGAAGCCCGTGGCCACGTGCTCGACTTCCCGTTTGGGCTCCTCGATCTCGGCCAAGTGGAAGACCGCGAGCTCTCGCAAGAGAGCGAGCTGAGAGCGGGGCTGACGGTGCTCAAGTACTCCGCGCGGGTGACGGAGGAGAACCTCGAGGAAGTCGTCCTGCGGGTACTCGCCCAGGCTCGGGGTGGATTGGACGAGCTCTTCATGCTCGCCGTCAGGTATATGATCACCGCCTATGGGCCACCGGCCTGGAGCAGGGTCGAGTCGGCGATGAGGCGGTCCATGAGCGACAAGGAGCGGGAGATGCTTTCCAGAGCCGCGCAGGAGCTGATCGAGAAGGGTGAGGCCATCGGGGAAATGAGAGGAGAAGCGAGAGGAGAAGCGAGGGGAGAGGCGAGAGGGGAGGCGAGAGGGGAGGCGAAGGCCCTGGCTCGGGTACTCGAAAAGCGGTTCAGGGTGCTGCCTGCGGACGTGGCGCGTCGGATTACATCGGCGCGGCCTGAAGAGCTCGAGTCCTGGCTAGACCGCGCATTGGATGCCGCGACGCTCGAGGACGTTTTCTCCGAGCCTGCCAAGCATTGACGAGCGCGGCCTCGGATTGAGAGTGGCCGCAGGCGAGCGGGGCAGCGGGATCCCGACCACTGCGCCGCCGAGCGCCCGGCTCCCGCTACTCGTCGCAGCCTCGTCTGATCGGCCGGGCGCTGAGGTTGACCTCGATGACTGGGAGGCCCTGCCGAGCTTCGCCCGGTCTTCGTCGAGCCTTGCCGCGCTTTGTCGCCGGCTTCGACCATGGGAATACCATGGGAAGCGGTATCAGACGCAGTGTCAGACCCATCGCGTAAATTCCTCGGGCCTACAGGAAGGGGGGCCGATGGATCTCGCATCGAGTCAAGTAACCGCTGCACGGACGCCGTCTATCGCTCGTGAACTGCGCGACGCACACTGGTGCGCATGGATACGCAAGGGATCTGGACGCAGCGAGTTGCAGCCTGGAAGGCGAGCGGATTGCCTTCGGCGAAGTATTGCGAAAGCAAGTCCTTTTCGGCGAGTGGACTGCGCTACTGGTCGTCCCGGCTGCGGCGGGAACAGTCGGGTCCTCCGGAGCAGGCGGCGCTGCGCGTCGCGAAGGTGGAGGTGGTCAGGAGGACATCGTCGGTCCCGACGGCCGGAGTCCGTGGAGGGGCGACCGGCTCGGGCCCAGTAGACGGCGATGCGCTCGCGGTCGAGTGGGGTGGGATGCGCTTGACGATCAGGCCAGGGTTCGACCGCGAGACCCTCGCCGCGGTACTTGAGGTCCTCACCGCTCGCGGAGGAGCACGATGATTCCGCACGGTGTGGAGATCTTCATTGGCCTCGAGCCTATCGACCTACGCTGGAGTTTTGATCGCCTGGCCGGGATCGTCGCAGAACGCATCGGGCGCGAAGCCCGCGGTGGCGCGCTCTTCGTCTTCTTTGGAAAGAGGAAAGAGGCGCTCAAGATCCTGTTCTTTGACGGCTCTGGAATGTGCCAGTTCTATAAGCGTCTCGATCGCGGCGTCTTTCGCCTCCCCGAGCCTCTCGAGCCAGGTGCGACCAGCGTGGTCGTCGACGAGCGCGTGCTCGACGACTTGCTCGATGGTATCGATGTGCGGGAGAGGACGCCGGGCTCTGCAGTGCACTAACGAATTCGGCTAGAATAGCGCGCGCACCACTCGACATTTGCGCAAGCGTGGCTATTATTATGCGCGCAATGTCGAGCTTAGAGCCCATACCGCTCATCACCAGCCTCGAGCAGGCCCTTGCCGCGCTCGCCGCCGAGCGAGAGAGGGTCGCCGAGCTCACGCTCGAGCGCGACCATCTGCGCCTCTCGCACGAACGCCTGCGGCTGGAACTCGAGCTGCTCAAGCGGCGCATCTTCATCGCCAAGGCCGAGCGCATAGACACACGGCAGCTCGAGCTGGACTTCGCGGCCACCCTCGCGGCGCTCGACAAGCTCGCCGGCGCGACCCCGGAGCAGGCCCGAGAGGAGGGCCAGAAGCGCCGCGGCGAGGCCGCTCCCGCCCCGGGCAAGAAGAAGCCGACGGGCCGTCGCGACCTGAGCCAAATGCCTCTCAAGGAGGAGCGGGTCGAGCTCGTCGACGAGGTGCTCGAGAAGCTCGTCGCCGAGGGTAAGGCCAAGCGGATTGGCTGGCAGGTTAGCTACAAGCTCGCATACCAGCGCGGCGGCGTGCGCCGCCTGGCCATCGCGCGCGCCGACTACAAGGTCATCGATAAGAACGGCGAGTCGCAGGTCGCGACGGCCCTGATGCCGCCGGAGTGCTTCTCGCGCTCGCTGGCGGCGCCGTCGATGCTCGGCCACGTGCTTTCGGAGAAGTTCACGGACGGGATGCCGCTGAATCGCCTGGAGAGCCGTATCGCAAGGGACGGCGCGGCGCTCGATCGCGGCACGATGTGCCGGTGGGTCGAGGACGCGGGGGCGACCGCGGGGGCGACCGCGGGGGCGACGGTCATCGCGGCGATGCGCGAGGACGCCTTCAAGACCGCCTTCTGCATCGCCACCGACGCGACCGGGATCGCCGTGCAGCCCGACCGGCGGCCCGATGGCGCGCATCAGCCTTGCCGGCGGGGCCACTTCTTCGTGCTGATCGCCGACCGCGACCACGTGCTCTTTGACTACACGGCCAAAGAGGACAGCGCGTTCGTCGAGCAGATGTTGGCGGGGTACTCGGGGTACGTGCAGGCGGACGCCAAGAGTGTCTATGACGTGCTCTTCCGAGATCCCGACAAGCCGCCGGACGATGGGAAGGAGCCCGAGCATAGGTCCGAGGTTGCTTGCTGGTCGCACGCCCGCCGTAAGTTCTGGGAGGCGACTTGTGCCAAGAGCGAGGTCGCGCGTGAGGGGCTCGCGCGAATCGGGCGCATCTTCGCGCTCGAAAGCGCGTGGCGCGCCGACCCGCCCGACGTGATCCAGCGCATGCGCAAGCAGCACTTGCGCCCGCACTTCGAGGCCTTCTTCGCCTGGGCCGAGGTCGAGTACGAGAAGGTCCGCCACCAGCGGGGCCTGCTCCGGAGCGCGCTCGGATACGTTGTGCGGCAGAAGGGCGCGCTGATGCGGGTGCTCGAGGACGGGCGGCTGGTGCTCGACAACAACCGGTCGGAGCGAGCCCTGCGTCAGATCGCCATCGGTCGAAAGTCGTGGCTCTTCGTAGGCAGCGACGGGCACGCCGAGAGCTCCGGCCACATTCTGTCCCTCGTCGCCTCCTGCCGCCTTCACGGCCTCGACCCCGAGGCCTACCTGCGCGACCTCTTCCGCGTCCTGGCCCACTGGCCCCGGGTTCGCTACCTGGAGCTCGCCCCCAAGTACTGGGCCAAGACCCGCGCCGGGCTCGTCCCCGCCGAGCTCGCCGCCGAGATTGGGCCGCTCTCCGTCCCGCCGCCTCTCGCCGCGCCGGAAAAGCAGCAGCTGGCGAGCGGAACGCCCTGACCGCTCCCCGTCTGTCACGCCGCTTCGCATGAGCCCAGTCTGTGGCGGCCGCTCAGGCGGCGCCAGACGGCGTTCGTGCAGCGGTTACCGAGTCAACACGACCGATTCTTTCGGGCGCTCATGGAGCGGCCCAACACCGCCGGGGCGCTCCTGCGGGAGCGGCTACCCCCGGGAATAGCGGAGAAGCTGGTGGGCGACCCGGTCCTGGTCGAAGGGTCGTTCGTGGACGAGGGAATGCGGGAATCGCAGTGCGACCGCCTATACCGAGTCGAGCTGCGCGGGGGCGGGGAGGCGCTTATCTACTGCCTCATCGAGCACAAGAGCGCTCCGGACGGGAGGGTCGCGCTTCAGCTCCTGCGGTACCTGGTGCGAATCTGGGAGAGGCTCGATCGCGACACGGAGGGCAAGGAGCTTCTCCCTGCCATCTTCCCGCTCGTCGTCTATCACGGGAAGAGCAAGTGGAAGACTCCGCTCAACTTCTCGGCAATCGTCGCCGCCCCGGAGGAAGCCCGTGGCCACGTGCTCGACTTCCCGTTTGGGCTCCTCGATCTCGGCCAAGTGGAAGACCGCGAGCTCTCGCAAGAGAGCGAGCTGAGAGCGGGGCTGACGGTGCTCAAGTACTCCGCGCGGGTGACGGAGGAGAACCTCGAGGAAGTCGTCCTGCGGGTGCTCGCCCAGGCTCGGGGTGGATCGGACGAGCTCTTCATGCTCGCCGTCAGGTATATGATCACCGCCTATGGGCCACCGGCCTGGAGCAGGGTCGAGTCGGCGATGAGGCGGTCCATGAGCGACAAGGAGCGGGAGATGCTTTCCAGAGCCGCGCAGGAGCTGATCGAGAAGGGTGAGGCCATCGGGGAGATGCGAGGAGAGGCGAAGGCCCTGGCGCGGGTACTCGAAAAGCGGTTCAGGGTGCTGCCTGCGGACGTGGCGCGTCGGATTACATCGGCGCGGCCTGAAGAGCTCGAGTCCTGGCTAGACCGCGCATTGGATGCCGCGACGCTCGAGGACGTTTTCTCCGAGCCTGCCAAGCATTGACGAGCGCGGCCTCGGATCGAGAGTGGCCGCAGGCGAGCGGGGCAGCGGGATCCCGACCACTGCGCCGCCGAGCGCCCGGCTCCCGCTACTCGTCGCAGCCTCGTCTGATCGGCCGGGCGCTGAAATTGACCTCGACGACGGGGAAGCCCTGCCGAGCTTCGCCCGGTCTTCGTCGAGCCTTGCCGCGCTTTGTCGCCGGCTTCGACCATGGGAATACCATGGGAAGCGGTATCAGACGCAGTGTCAGACGCATCGCGTAGATTCCTCGGGCCTACAGGAAGGGGGGCCGATGGATCTCGCATCGAGTCAACACGACCGATTCTTTCGGGCGCTCATGGAGCGGCCCAACACCGCCGGGGCGCTCCTGCGGGAGCGGCTACCCCCGGGAATAGCGGAGAAGCTGGTGGGCGAGCCGGTTCTGGTCGAAGGGTCGTTCGTGGACGAGGGAATGCGGGAATCGCAGTGCGACCGCCTATACCGAGTCGAGCTGCGCGGGGGCGGGGAGGCGCTTATCTACTGCCTCATCGAGCACAAGAGCGCTCCGGACGGGAGGGTCGCGCTTCAGCTCCTGCGGTACCTGGTGCGAATCTGGGAGAGGCTCGATCGCGACGCGGAGGGCAAGGAGCTTCTCCCTGCCATCTTCCCGCTCGTCGTCTATCACGGGAAGAGCAAGTGGAAGACTCCGCTCAACTTCTCGGCAATCGTCGCCGCCCCGGAGGAAGCCCGTGGCCACGTGCTCGACTTCCCGTTTGGGCTCCTCGACCTCGGCCAAGTGGAAGACCGCGAGCTCTCGCAAGAGAGCGAGCTGAGAGCGGGGCTGACGGTGCTCAAGTACTCCGCGCGGGTGACGGAGGAGAACCTCGAGGAAGTCGTCCTGCGGGTACTCGCCCAGGCTCGGGGTGGATCGGACGAGCTCTTCATGCTCGCCGTCAGGTATATGATCACCGCCTATGGGCCACCGGCCTGGAGCAGGGTCGAGTCGGCGATGAGGCGGTCCATGAGCGACAAGGAGCGGGAGATGCTTTCCAGAGCCGCGCAGGAGCTGATCGAAAAGGGTGAGGCCATCGGGGAGATGAGAGGAGAAGCGAGGGGAGAAGCGAGGGGAGAAGCGAGAGGAGAGGCGAGAGGAGAGGCGAGAGGCGAGGCGAAGGCCCTGGCTCGGGTACTCGAAAAGCGGTTCAGGGTGCTGCCTGCGGACGTGGCGCGTCGGATTACATCGGCGCGGCCTGAAGAGCTCGAGTCCTGGCTAGACCGCGCATTGGATGCCGCGACGCTCGAGGACGTTTTCTCCGAGGCTGCCAAGCATTGACGAGCGCGGCCTCGGATTGAGAGTGGCCGCAGGCGAGCGGGGCGGCGGGATCCCGACCACTGCGCCGCCGAGCGCCCGGCTCCCGCTACTCGTCGCAGCCTCGTCTGATCGGCCGGGCGCTGAAATTGACCTCGACGACGGGGAAGCCCTGCCGAGCTTCGCCCGGTCTTCGTCGAGCCTTGCCGCGCTTTGTTGCCGGCTTCGACCATGGGAATACCATGGGAAGCGGTATCAGACGCAGTGTCAGACCCATCGCGTAGATTCCTCGGGCCTACAGGAAGGGGGGCCGATGGATCTCGCATCGAGTCAACACGACCGATTCTTTCGGGCGCTCATGGAGCGGCCCAACACCGCCGGGGCGCTCCTGCGGGAGCGGCTACCCCCGGGAATAGCGGAGAAGCTGGTGGGCGACCCGGTCCTGGTCGAAGGGTCGTTCGTGGACGAGGGAATGCGGGAATCGCAGTGCGACCGCCTATACCGAGTCGAGCTGCGCGGGGGCGGGGAGGCGCTCATCTACTGCCTCATCGAGCACAAGAGCGCTCCGGACGGGAGGGTCGCGCTTCAGCTCCTGCGGTACCTGGTGCGAATCTGGGAGAGGCTCGATCGCGACACGGAGGGCAAGGAGCTTCTCCCTGCCATCTTCCCGCTCGTCGTCTATCACGGGAAGAGCAAGTGGAAGACTCCGCTCAACTTCTCGGCAATCGTCGCCGCCCCGGAGGAAGCCCGTGGCCACGTGCTCGACTTCCCGTTTGGGCTCCTCAATCTCGGCCAAGTGGAAGACCGCGAGCTCTCGCAAGAGAGCGAGCTGAGAGCGGGGCTGACGGTGCTCAAGTACTCCACGCGGGTGACGGAGGAGAACCTCGAGGAAGTCGTCCTGCGGGTACTCGCCCAGGCTCGGGGTGGATTGGACGAGCTCTTCATGCTCGCCGTCAGGTATATGATCACCGCCTATGGGCCACCGGCCTGGAGCAGGGTCGAGTCGGCGATGAGGCGGTCCATGAGCGACAAGGAGCAAGAGATGCTTTCGAGAGCCGCGAGGGATCTGCTGGACGAAGGACGGCGCGAGGGGAAGCGAGAAGGGAAGCGCGAGGCCCTCACTCAGATACTCGAGCGGCGATTCAAGACCCTACCGGCGGAGGCCGAAAGGCGGATAGCGACTGCTCGCCCGGACGAGCTCGAATCGTGGTTGGATCGCGCGGTGGACGCCGCCACGCTCGACGCCGTGTTCTCCGACCCTGCAAAGCATTGACGGGCACCGCCTTCGCGCCTGAGCGGGCTCACCCCCTTTTGACATTCACCGTGACTGCGCACCCCGTCGGCTCGGTTCGGCTTCGTTTCGGCTTCGTTTGACTCGGTGTCGGCCGCGTCACACCCACCTGATAGAAACCCACCTCGTCAACTTCCGAGGGGGGATTTCA
Organism: uncultured delta proteobacterium; assembly: GCA_963772225.1. GTDB lineage: Bacteria > Myxococcota > Myxococcia > Myxococcales > UBA5297 > CAVYWD01. Next base: position 2,411,317 of record CAVYWD010000002.1, read on the forward strand.
ATGGCGGACCTTGCGCATCCGCACGACCGTTTCTTCAAATCGCTGATGGCATCGCCCAAGGTGGCGGAGGCGCTCTTTCGGGAGCGGCTTCCGAGAGAGCTGGTGGAGGAGCTCGCGGACGCGCCTCCCGAGCCGGTCGAGAGCGAGCTCGTCGACGCGCACCTGCGGGGCTCGAGCGCGGACGGGCTCTTTCGGCTCTGGCTCCGGGGCCGGAGGCCGCTCTTCGTCTACAGCCTCGTCGAGCACAAGAGCGCGCCAGAGCCGCGAGTTGCGCTGCAATTGCTGGGCTACATGGTGCGCATATGGGAGAGCGAGAAGCTCGGCCAAGGAGCGCGCAAGAAATTGCTAGGCATCGTCCCCATGGTGCTCTACCACGGGCTGCGGCCGTGGACGGTACCGGCGAGCTTCCTAGAGCTCGTGGATCTCGAGCGGGCGCTCTGGCCCAGGCCCCTCGACTTCGGGATCGTCGTGGTCGACCTCGGGGTGATCGAGGACGAGCGACTCTCGAGAGACCTCACGCTCCGAGCGGGGCTGCTCGGGCTCAAGTACGCGACGCGAGCGGATCAGCAGCGGTCCAAGCTCCGCAACGTGCTCGCGGCGCTGAAGCAGGCCCCCTCGTTCATCGCGCCAGGGTTTGCCTATATCATGGGGGCGTACAAGCAGATCGACCGGGCGGAACTGCTCGGGGAGGTCAGAGAAGTCATGCCGGAATACGAAGGGGAGCTGATGTCCATCGCCGCGCGGGAGTGGATGGCGGAGGGGCAGAAGCAGGGCCGTGAGGAGGGGCAGAAGCAGGGCCGCAGGGATTCGCTTCTTCGCCTTCTGGAGCGGCGCTTCGGAAGGCTTCCAGAGCAGATCAGTGAGCGGGCTGCGGCCGGAAGCGCGGAGGAGGTGGATGCCTGGTTCGACAAGGCGGTCGACGCCGCGACGCTGGATGCCGTGTTCGGCCGGATGCATTGAGAGAAGCTTTGAGGGTCAGCCTTTGAGGCCGAGGCGCCGCCTGGATTTGGCCGAGGTCGGTATCCGCTCGACAAGGCGGCGGGCGCCGCAAGGCTCGATGCCGTGTTCCGGCCGGGCGCATCAAGGCCGCCACCTCCCATGAAGAGGGTGAGGCGCGAGGGAGGCGAAGACCCTGGCCCGGATACTCGAAAGGCGGTTCAGGGCGCCGCCCGCGGACGTTGCGCGGCGAATGACATCGGCGCGGCCGGAAGAGCTCGAGTCCTGGCTGGACCGCGCCATGGAGGCCGCGACGGTCGAGGAGGTCTTCTCAGAGCCCGCGAAGCATTGAGACGCGCTGCCTCAGCCTGAGCATTGCCGCGCGATCGCCGGGCAGCGGAGCGGGATGCCTCAACCACCGAGCCATCGAGCGCCCGCCAGCTTTGCCAGCGCACGCCCGCCCATTGCAGCACCGATCCGATCGGCCGGGCGCCGTCTTCCGGGCCCGTCGGCTCCCTTCGGGTTCGTTTCACTTTGTGTCGGCCAGTCAGACCCGCCTAATAGATCTCCCTGGCCAATCTCCGAGGGGGACTCGGGGAGATGAGAGGGGAAGCGAGAGGAGAAGCGCGAGGGGAGGCGAAGGCCCTGGCTCGGGTACTCCAAAAGCGGTTCAGGGCGTTGCCTGCGGACGTGGCGCGTCGGATTACATCGGCGCGGCCTGAAGAGCTCGAGTCCTGGCTGGACAGCGCACTGGACGCCGCGACGCTCGAGGACGTTTTCTCCGAGCCTGCCAAGCATTGACCCGCGCTGCCCGACGCGACGCGAGCGGACCTACGGAGAGTCAGCTGCGCCTCAGGCCGACCCGGCATGTTGTAGACGTTGCACCGCAGCCTCGCGTCGATGATTGATAGCCCAACGCATCGAATCGAGGTGAGGAGGGGGGCCATGCGAATGATCGAAGAGCTGGAGAAAGTGTTCGAGGAGTTTGTCAGAAAAGGAGCCGTGAGAAGCGAAGCAAAGGCGCTGACCTTTCTTCTCAAAGACCCTCAAAGACCGCCCCTATCGCGCCCGCGCCGCCCGGCGCTTGGACTTGGCCACCTTTCCCTTCGCGGGTGCCTTGACCTCCGCCTCTTCGGCCATCTCGAGCCCGAACAGAATCCGCCACCTCCGCCTCGTCGAGCACCTTCGCGGAGGCGGGCTTCTTCGAGGAGCGGCGCACCTCCTTCCCCGCGTGGGCGACGAGGTCCATCTCGTCCTGACCCCGCAAGCGAAAGAGCACCTCCGGCGTCTCGTCGAGGCGCGCGCCGATCCCGTAGAGCACCGCCGCGACGTGCTTGCACATGGAGGCCCAATCCGGGCAGCTGCAGTCGAATTCGATCTCCTCCGGCGTCGGAAACAGCCCCTTGCCGGGCGCGCAGACCCGCTCCATCACCGCCTCGGAGAACCGTCCTTGCAGCAGCTCGACCAGCGAATCGATGCCCCCAGCGCAGTCGTTGCAAATCTTCTTCCATTTCGCGGCGTCGACGGGCGCGATTCGCACGTTGACCGTGTAAAGGCTGGACCCGCTCACCCGCGCGGTGACCTTGCCCGGCGAGTGCTGCAGGTCGACGACCGAGCCATTTCGCACGTAGGTGCGTCCCCGCGGGATCCTGTTCGCGTAATCGCCGTACCGCTCCAGGTTCTCGCACCACGCCTTCCCCCAGAAGCTGGAGGCGATGGTCCGCCCTTGAATCACGACCGGCGCCACCAGGTGCCCCTTCTTGCGCAGCTTCTCCATTTCGCGCTCGGCGTTGCGTTGCCTTTGGCGCACCGAGACGTAAGGGCGCCACGAATAGCCGAAGTACGACATGGTCAGTTCTCCTCGGTCGCCGCGCGAAGGTCGAGCGCGACCAGCTTCATCAGCTCGTCGTCTTTCATCTCGGTGAGCAACAGGTCCGCTCCGCCTTCGAGCAGGTCGTGCGTGAGCTGCCGCTTCGACTCGATCAGCTGATCAATCTTTTCCTCGACGGTACCCCGGCAAATGAATTTGTGCACCAGCACGTTCTTGGTCTGACCGATTCGAAACGCTCGATCCGTCGCCTGGTTCTCCACCGCCGGGTTCCACCAGCGGTCGAAGTGCACCACATGGGAGGCGGCGGTGAGGTTCAAACCGGCCCCGCCGGCCTTGAGCGAGAGCACGAAGAACGGAACCGACTCGTCCTCCTGGAAGCGCCGCACCAGGTCCTGGCGCTTCTTCACTTCCGTCTCGCCGTGCAGGACGAGGCCCGCGCGCCCGAAGACCCGGCCCAGGAACGCGGCGAGGGGCGCGGTGACCTCGCGAAACTGCGTGAAGAGGAGCACCTTCTCCTGCTTGGCGGCGATGACCTCGGCGACCTCGCGCAGGCGCGCGAGCTTGCCGCTCTCCGCCTCCGCCCAGCCGCCGTCGCCCAGCCACTGGGAGGGGTGATTGCAGATCTGCTTGAAGCGCATCAAGAACGAGAGCACCAGCCCGCGGCGCTTCATCCCGTCCACCTGGGTGAGCTGTTGCTGGAGCTCGGCGACCGCCTGCTGGTAGAGCGCCGCCTGCTTCTTGCTGAGCGCGCAGAAGGCCTTGAGCTCGGTCTTGTCGGGCAGGTCGGGGATCACCGACCTGTCGGTCTTGAGGCGGCGCAGGATGTACGGGCGCACCAGCTCGCGCAGCGGCCCGTAGGGATTGTGCGGCCGCTCGGCGAGGCGTTTGGCGAAGGCCGTGAACTCCTTGGAACGGCCGAGCAGCCCGGGGTTGATGAAGTCGAAGATGGACCAGAGGTCCGAGAGCCGATTCTCCACCGGCGTCCCGGTGAGCGCGATGCGCCCCTGCGCCTTGAGCGCTTTGACGGCCCGGGTCTGCTTGGCGTCCGGGTTCTTGATGGCCTGAGCCTCGTCCAGGATCAAGAGCCCCCAGGCGGTGGTCGACAGCCACGGGATTCGCAGCACGGACCCGTAACTGGTGACGACGAGGTCCACGCCTTCGAGCCGCGCCGGGGGGAGCACCTTGAGCTCCCCGGCCGGCATGGCCGAAGGGTGGGCGATGAGCATGCGAAGCTTCGGCGCGAAGCGCTCGCGCTCGGCGTCCCAGTTCGACAACAGCGACGCGGGCGCCACCAGGAGGCTCGGGCGGCGCCCGGCGGAGCTCTGGGCGCGCAGGACCAGGAGGAGCGAGAGCACCTGGAGCGTCTTGCCCAAGCCCATGTCGTCGGCGAGGCACGCTCCGAGCCCGAGCTTCGACAAGAGGTAGAGCCAGCGCACGCCCACCTGTTGGTACGGGCGCAAGGCGGCCTTCAGCTCCGGCCCTGGCTCGACGCGGGCGAGCCCCTCGGGGCTGCGCAGGCCCTGGAGCGTCTGGGCGAGCCAGGGGCCCGCGATGACTTGCGACCAGTCGGCGTCCGCGGGCTCGCCCGGCGCGCCATCGGCGACGTCGCTGCCCGACAGCATCCGCACGGCGTCGGCGAACGAGAGCCCTTGGGCGGAGGCGCGCTCGACCGCTCGCATCCGGTCGAGCATCTGCTGGAGCTTCTCGCGGTCGACCTCCACCCATTTGCCGCGGACCATGGCCAAGCCGTCGGCGCCGGCGAGGAGCCGCTTGAGCTCGGCTTGGGTCAACCGCTCGCCGTCGAGAGCGACGCTCGCCTGGAAGTCGAGCAGCCCCTCGATGCCCAGCGCCGAGGGCTCCTTGGCGCCCACCGTGGCGCTCGCCCGAGGGCGGGGCGGCCTGTTCCCGTGCCAGCTCGCGGGCATGCGGACGACGACCCCCGCGGCCTGGAGCAGCGGGACATCGGTCAGCATCTGGAAGGCCTCGCGCGGCGTCCAGCGGAGCGGATGGTAGATGGCGCCCTCGTCGACCAGCGCCTTGAGCCAGGCGCACCTCTGCGCCGCGCGCTGCACCGGCAAGAGCAGCGACAAGAGCCGGTCTTTCTGAGAGGCGCCGGCGTACTCGCGCAGGGCCTGCCCCAAGGGGAGGTGCTGCGCCTTGGCCGAGGCCGAGAGCCGCGGAGTGAAGGTCGCCAAGAAGGCGAAAGGCGCCTCCTCGTCCTTCCGGTTCTCGGCCAGGTTGAAGTGGACGCGGCCGACGAGGTTCCAGGCGGAGTTCCGGCGCTGCAGGAACTCCTGGAGCGAGACCTTGGACTCGGCGAGCTCGACGCGAAGCGCCTCATCGAGCTGGCTCCAGAGGTAAGCGAGGACCTCGGCGCTGAGGTACTCCTCGCCGGTCATCAAAGGGGCTGCCGCCGCGAAGGCATCGAGGTCGGAAGGGGGCGGGAGCGGCGCAACGACGGACGTCGCCTCGGGTTGTGCGCAGGCCAACGCGACGTAGCGCGCGCCGAGCTCGCGCCAATAGCTCAGCTCGGGAGGAAGCGAGGTCTCCACCTCCTCGGCGCCCAGCTGGAGCAAACCGTGGCCGGCCCCGCGCGAAAACGCAGAGACGAGGCGGCTCGCCAAAGCGCCCTCGAGAGGCGCCGCCACGGAATCAGGGCCGAGCGCGAGAATGCCGTGAGGCGTGAGGATCGGGCGAAGTTGCAGCTCAAGCATTCGAACTCGCAAAGGCGACGGAGCACCAACCCATAGCCCACTCGCCGAAAACTCACGCACCTCTCCCCTTCTCCCCCTCCCCGCGAGCGGGGAGGGGGAGAAGGGGAGAGGCCCCGACTCAGTCCTTGTACTCCCAAAGGCTGCGCCGGGTCGCAAAGCCCTTGGGGCCGTCGCGCTTGTGTTGGCAGTCGACGCACAGCTCGGCGAACGGCATGGCCGAGAGCCGCCCCTCGCCAATCTCCTCGTCGCACTCCTCGCAAAGCCCGAAGTCGTCAGGGGACTCCCGCATCTTCTTGAGCGCCCGCTCGATGCGCTGCAGCGCCCCGGTGGCGTTCTTGTTCCGGCTCGAGGCGATGGACTGGAGCATCTCGTTCAGGGGCTGCGCGTCCTCGTCCGGCCCGACGGCGGCGTCGTCCGTGCGATTCGGCTCTATCCGCTGCGTGCCCTTGCCCAGGAGCTCCTGCTGGAGCGCCATGAGCCGGTGCCGATACGTGGCAAGGTCGGACTTGGTCATGGGGGACGGAGCATACCCTGCGCGCAGCATCGACATCCCCAGGGCAAAGCCGACCCGATCTTTGGGGCTCGGCCGCCGCCGCCTGGAACGGCCAACGCGCCGCAGCATCGGATCGGTCAGAGGAGCGCGGGCCCATTCTCGCGATGGCTTCGGCGTGGACCTGCCTAACCCGGCCGAGCCGGAACCAAAGAGGGTTGCCAGGGCTCTAGGCTCCAGAGGCTTCAGGAACTGCATTCCCTGGAGCCTGGGCTCTACAGGGGTCTGGAGCCTGGAGTCTTTGCCAGCCTGCACAAGAGTTCGCGCCGAAGGGCCTAATGGGAGGGGATGAGGCGTGTGGCCATCCGATTGCAATGAGACAGGCCGGACGAGAGCCGCACGGCTGCGGCAGAGGGAGCGGGAGGAGCCATGCGAGGCGTCATCACCGGCCGCGATGTGCTGACCCACGCTCGGCTCATCCAGAGCGAATTCGGCTTCATGTGCCTGCTCCGCTGCTTGGTCGCCGTGGTGCGCGGCGAGCGCACGACGTTCCTCGACACTGCGATGAAGCCGCCGCGATCCTGACGCCACGGTCCGGTCCCCACCCCCGCAAGACCTGCGCTGTCGCCCAAAGACCCCGAGAGCGGGGCCTTTGAGACCGGGGCGTTCTCGCGGTCGGGTGGGGCCGGCCGCCATCCCCTGAAGCCTTTCCGCCCCGCGCCCCGTGAAGGACCCTCGGCAAGTCGCCCTAAACCGCGAGGCGAGCCCCGTCCCCCGCTTTCGCGTGGCCTGCCTCGGCTTCGAGGGCGAAGATCGCAGCGCGCCTTTGCGCGGGAGATTGCGGGGCGGAGAAAGGGGAGGTCAACATGCGCTACAAGCTCTTGGGTAAGACGGGGCTTCGGGTCTCCGAGCTCGCGCTCGGGGCGATGACGTTCGGGGAAGACTGGGGTTGGGGCGCGTCGCTGGAGGAGAGCCGGTCGATGGTCCGCGCCTTCGCCGAAAGGGGAGGGAACTTCCTCGACACCGCCGTCAACTACACGAACGGGACCTCGGAGAAGATCGTCGGCGAGATCACCTCCGCCGAGCGCGAGCGCTGGGTCATCGCGACGAAGTACACCTTGACGACCGACCCCAAGGACCCGAACGCGGGGGGCAACCACCGCAAGAACCTGGTGCGCTCCCTGGAGCGGAGCCTCAAGAGCCTGCGGACCGACCACGTCGATCTCCTCTGGATGCACGCGTGGGACGAGGTCACGCCGGTGGCCGAGGTGGTGCGCGCCCTGGACGACGTGGTGAGGGCGGGCAAGGTGCTCTACGTCGGAATCTCCGACACGCCGGCGTGGGTCGTCTCACAGGCCAACACCCTGGCCGACCTGCGCGGCTGGACGCCCTTCTCGGCCCTGCAGATCGAGTACAGCCTCATCCAGCGCACCGTCGAGCGGGAGCTCTTGCCCATGGCCAAGGCCTTTGGGCTCGCGGTGACGCCCTGGGCGGCGCTCGGCGGTGGCGTGCTCACGGGCAAGTACTCGAGCGGCGGCCATCCCTCCGACGCGCCGCGCGCTCAAATGAACCAGGCCCGGGTCAGCGAGCGCAACCTCGCCATCGCCGCGGAGGTCAAGAAGATCGCCGCGGAGATGGGCAAGAGCTCCTCCCAGGTCGCGCTCGCTTGGGTGCGGGCCCAGGACCCGGCGTACATCCCCATCATCGGCGCTCGGAAGCTCAGCCAGCTGCAGGACAACCTAGGCTGCCTCGACGTGAGCCTGACCCACGCCCAGCTCGCGCGCCTCGACGCGGTCAGCCGAGTGGACCTCGGGTTCCCGACCGAGTTCTTGGCGCAGCCCTTCATCCGCGGGCTCGTTCACGGGGAGAATTGGGACAAGAATCGCCCGCTGAGCGGCCACTCGCTCCAAGTCGCGAACAGCGCGAGCCGCAGGGGCTTCGACCCCAGCGGCTCGCGGCGTTCTAAGGGCGATAATTGATGCGTCGTCCGGGAGCCTGGCGCTCCGTTGGTCGCTCGGAGGCCAGGCCGCGGGTCCCGCGCCGCAGTGTGCCTTACGGCGTGGCGCCGGGCCGCTTGGTGCCCTTCTGTGCGAGCTCGGGGGCTCCGGGCCGGCGATGGATGATGGCCATCTGGCGGCCCATGAAGTCCTGGCCCTGGCGGGCCACGACGACCACGGTGTTGTTTCCGGCCTTCAGCGGGACGTCGGCGTTGAATCGGATCTGCCCCGGGCCGTCCTCGCCTCCGAAGGCCTTGAAGAAGACCTTCTGGTCATTGACGAAGACGTACACGTCGCGCAGGCCGTCCGGGCCCGAGGCGACGCCGTTCACGGCGAAGTGGTCGGCGTCGGTGACGATGCCGCCCTTCTCGGGGTCGATGCCCGCGAGGGTGACCTTCGGCTCGGTGCGCATCTCGACCGAGTCGATGGAGGCCGCCTTGGACTCCACGACCTTGGCGTCGCGCACTTCGCGGACGTCCTTGAGCGCCACGTAGCCCGGCCGGCCGCTGAGCCGCACGCGCAGGTACTCGCCGAACTTCGCCTCAACGGGCAGGACGTTGCCCTTGCGCGCCATGGCGATGGTGGCGCTGGCCTCGCTCGCCGCCGCCTTCACCGCCACGTCGGCGGGCGCCCGCACCGCGGTGAAGCTCGGCCGGCCCGCCACCTCCCCCTTGGGCTGGACCGGGACGTCGATCTTCTCGGCCACGAACTCGTCCAGGGGCTCGTCGCCGATGATGAGCTGCAGCGCTGCCAGGTCGCCCTTGAACTCCGGCTTGACCTCGAACTCGAAGACGCCGGACTTGCTCTGGCCGGGGGCGAGCTCGCCCAGCTTGGAGCGACCCTTCGACAGCGAGATGTTCTCGTCCGCCTTGTTCTTGAGCGAGGCGATCACGTCGTAGGCCTTGCCGGTCCCGACGTTCTTCACCTCCAGGGCGAGCTCGACCGTCTCCCCGAGCTGCGCGATGCCGTCGCCGTTGCACCTCTCGCACTTGTCGACGACCTGCCACGTGTAGGCGAAGGCGGGGCGCGGCAGCTCCAGAACGCTGACCTCGCCCTTCAAGTCCTCGAGGTGGCTGTGGCCGTCGTCGAAGAACTTGAGGGTCACGTCGTCGCGGCGGCTGAGCATCTCCTTGGGGAGCTTCACGTTCACGGTCCAGGACCGCTTCTCGCCGGGGTTGACAGTGCCGAAGAGGAACTCGCGCCGGTCGAGGAAGGGGTTGTCCGACTCCGAGTACGCGCGCAGGCGCTTGAAGGGCGCGGCGCCGTCGTTCTGCGCGTTGACCGTCCACGTGAGCGACTCGCCCGCCAGGGTCTTCTGCGCGGGCCCGGGCTTCATTTCCGCCACGAGCTTGGGAGCGCCGCTCAGCTTGCCGTCGGGCAGGCTCCAATCGACGCCCAGCCCCTCGATGGCCTTCTTGATCCGGTCCTCCTCGAGCTTCCGCCGCTCGGCGATGAACGAATGCGCCGCCTTGAGCATCTGGTCGCGCTTGGGGAACGGCGCCGCGAGCAAGAGGTCGCGCGCGAAGTGCATGGAGTAGTCTTCGGCAATCTCGTCGGCGTCGGGGTCCTCGGCGTCGGCGTCCTCCACCTCCAGGTCGTCGCGGTCGCGGGCGCCGCGGTGCGCGCGCGCCAGCTCGTCGTCCTTCTTCTTCTCGGGCGGCTCGTCGCGCAGGAAGCGCAGCTCCTCCTGCGGCTTCTCGCGCCGGACCACGTCCTCGCGCTTGGTGACGGCCTTCTCGGAGGCGGGGTTGCCGAAGTGCTTGTCGAGGTCCGCCTCGCCCATCTGCTTCTTGGGCGCGAACACGTCCACGCGGTCCTTGGCGACGCGGCTGGGGACGAGCTCGATGTCCGGCGTGATGCCCACCTCCTGGATGGAGATGTCCCCCGGCGTCAGGTACTGCGCGATGGTGAGCTTCAAGGCGGAGTCGTCGGGGAAGTCGTAGAGCACCTGAACGCTGCCCTTGCCGAAGGTGGGCCGGCCGATGACCACCGCGCGGTTCAGGTTCTTGAGCGCGCCGGCGACGATCTCCGAGGCCGAGGCCGAGCCCGAGTTGACCAGCACCACCACCGGCAGGTCGTTTTCGGCGTCCTCCGGGTGTGCCTTCTTCACCTCGCGGAGCTTGTCCGAGTAACCGACGGTGGTGACGATGGTGCCCTCGGAGACGAACGCGTTGGAGACCTGGATGGCCTGCTCCAAAAGGCCGCCGGGGTTGCCGCGCAGGTCGAGCACCAGGCCCTTGAGCCGGCTCTCCTTGGAGGTGGCGGCGTCCTGCTTCAGCTTCTTCAAGGCGGCGTGCAGGTCGCGCGCGGTGTTGCCCTGGAAGCCCTTGAGCTTGATGTAGCCGACGCCGCGGTCGAGGAGCTTCGATTCCACCGACTCGACGTTGATGACGGCGCGCGTGAGTGTCATGGGCTTGGGCGACGTCCAGCTCGGCCGGAGCACCGTGATGGCGACCTCGGAGCCGGGCTTGCCGCGCAGGCGGCTGACCGCCTCGTTCAGGTCCATGTTCACCGTGGACTCGCCGGCGATGCGGACGATCTGGTCCTTGGCCTTGATGCCCGCGCGCTGCGCCGGCGTGCCTTTGAGGACCCGCACCACGGTGAGGTTGCTCTCGCGCATCTGGATGACGAAGCCCAGGCCGCCGAACTCGCCCTTGGTCTGGAGCTTCATCTCCTTGAAGAACTCGGGCTTGAGCAGGATGGAGTGCGGGTCGAGCGTGGAGAGCATGCCGTTGACGGCCGCGTACTCGACGTCGCGGGTGTCCTCCACCGAGCCCGGCGTGAGGTTCTTGCTGATGAAGTCGAAGATCTCCTTGATGGCGAAGCTCATGCGCCAGAACGTGTCGACGCCCGAGACGTCGAATTCCTTGGAGGCCTTGTTGACGGTCACCTTGATCTTCGAGGCGTGCTCGTCGCCGTCGACCATGACCTCGGCGACCTGGCGCTCGACGTTGTCCAGGGCGGCCACGAGCATCTTGCGCGGCTCGATGCGCTTGGGGTCGACGTAGTTGTCCTTGATGAGCAGGACGACGCGGTTGAAGACGCGGAGCGCGGAGAAGTCGTGGTCGGTCCGATCGTGGCGGCTGTCGTGAGACTCGAACTCGGCCGCCTGCGCGACGGCCGAGAGGGCAGCCGGGGCGCGGTCGGAGGCGGCGAAGCCCCAAAGGGCGAGGAGGACCAGCACGGCAGCCGCTCGCGGCAGGAGCCGGTTGCGTTCACGGGACTGTTGGCTCATTCGGATTCGGACTCCACCCTGATTCGGGCGACAGCCGTCGGGGGATTGGCGAGGCGGCGAGCGATCGGCGGCTCGATAATGGGCATCATAATCACGCGCCCCAGGGGCATCAAGGCGAAGAACCAGCAGGATGACGCGGGGTTGCCTAAGCTTCCACGCAAACAGCAAGGCCTCGGAAAAGATGCCCAGGTCCGAGGAGCAGCCCTCGCGGCACCCCGGGGCAAGCTCATCGCGGCGCCCCCGCGCGGCGCAGGGCCTCGTCAATCTTCGGGTTCGCGGGGTCGACCGCCTTCGCGCGCAGCAGCGCCTTGCGGGCCGCGTCCCTGTCGCCGCGCTTGTTGAGCATCAGGCCCAGGTGGAAGAGCGCGCGGCCGTTCTCGGGCGCGGCGGCGACGGCGGCCTCGTAGGCCTCGATGGCCTCGTCGGTCTTGCCCTGGCAGGCGAGCGCATCGCCCAGGTGAGCGGCGACGTCGGGGGAGCGGCGGTCCGAGGCGCGCGCCTCGGCGAGGACGTCGGCGGCCTCCGGGCAGCGCTTGACGAGCAGCAGCGCGTAGCCGAGCTCGCCCAGCGCGTCCGCCTGGCCGGGCATGAGCTCGAGCGAGGCGCGCAGCTGGGCCGCCGCCTCTTCGGGCCTTCCCAGCAGAAGCAGCGTGCCGCCGAGCTCCTTGTGGGCTTCGGCGCGGCCCGGAAAGAGGGCGATGGCCTTGCGATACGTCTTCTCCGCCCCGGCGTGGTCCTTGAGCAGGTCGCGGGTCATTCCGAGCAGGAGCCAGGCTTCGTAGCGCCGCGGGTTGTGCGCGGCGGAGCGCTCGAGGAAGCGCTGCGCGTCGGCCAGGCGGTCCTTGCGCGAGTAGGCGATGCCGAGCAGGTACTCGGCCTCGTCGGGCGCGCTGGGCTTGAGCGAGAGCGCCTCGGAGAGCACCTCGATGGCCCGGTCGTCCTGGCCGCGTTCCACATAGGTCTTGCCCACCTTCACCCGCTGGTCGGCCGAGAGCTGGGCCGCGGTGGCGACGGAGGCCGCGAAGGCGAAGGCGAAGCAGGCGGGGTTCATGGAGGCACGAAGGGCGAGCGCTGGAATGACCTCGGGTGAGACAATGACTCGCCGCACGCCGGAGAGCCAGCCCCAAGCGCAAACCGGCGGCCGCCGGCGGGGACGAGCCCGGCCCGCAACCGCCTGGGCGGGGTCAGCGCATCGGCGCGCCTGGGCCCTGCGCGTCCGTTCGAACTTCGAAGCCGTGCTTCTCGGTGTAGTGTGCATTCGTCCAATGGACCCCGGCGCCGACCGCAACCCCACCCTTCGACGAGAGGCCGCCGCCGGCCTCGCCTTCCTGGCCGTTGCCGTCGCGCTCACCTGGCCCATGGCGGCCCATTTCACGACGCGCTTGTGCGGAGATGCGGGCGACCCCTTCCAGACGCTCTGGTCTTGGCGGTGGATGCGCGACGCGCTCCTCTCGTTCCAGAACCCGTTCTTCACCGACCGCGCCTACCACCCGGTCGGCGCGTCTCTCGTCTTCCAGACGTTCGACCTGCCCACGGCGGTGCTCACCGCGCCCCTTTGGTCGTTTCTGCCGGCCTTCGGCGTCTACAACGCGGGCGTCCTCTTTGCCTTTTGGCTCACCAGCTTCGGGATGTACCGGCTGGCGCGCGAGCTGACCGGCGACTTCCTCACCTCGGTCTGCGCGGGCGCGCTCTTCGCCGCCGCCCCGTACCACTTGGCGCACCTCCAGGGGCACCAGCACCTGACCGACATGGGGTGGCTGCCGCTCTACTTCGTCTACCTCGTTCGCATGCTCCAGGGGCGCGCGCGCCTGCGCGACGGGGCGCTCGGCGGCCTGTTCCTCGCGCTCGCCGCGCTGGCGAGCTGGTACCACCTGCTCTACGCGCTCGTCGCCACCCCGGCCCTCTTCGCGGACGCCGCGATTCGGCGCCGCAGCGCGCTCTTGTCCGCCCCCTTCGCCAAGCAGGCGCTCGCGCTCGCCGCTTGCTTCCTCCTCGTTGCGGGCCCGCTGCTCTTCGCCATCCTCTCGGCCCGGAGCGCGGAGAGCGTCGCTGGGGCCCACGACGCGGTGCGCTTCTCCGGGGACCTGGAGGCGTTCTTCTTTCCGAACCAGGCGCAGGCCTGGGCGCACGCGCTGGGTGGGCGGGCGTTTCGCTGGTCGGGCAACGCCGCCGAGACCGCGCTCTATGCGGGCTACACGGCGCTCGCCGCGGCGCTCGCGGGCGCCGCCCTCGTCCCGGCCGCGCGCGCCTGGCTCGCGGTGGCGCTTCTGGGGGCCGTCTTGGCGCTCGGGCCGCGCTTGCACGTCGGAGGGGAGCTCGTCGGTCCTGCGTCCTTGCCCTACGCCTGGCTCGAGAGGGCCCTGCCGCAGCTCGAGTTCATGGGCGTCCCGGTGCGCTTGGGCTACCTGCTCTACCTGGGGCTTTTCGCCGCGGGCGCGCTGGGGCTCGCCGAGCTGCGGCGGCGCGCGGGCCCTCCGACGGCCCGGGCGGCCCTGGCGCTCGCACCCACCGCGTTGCTGCTCCTCGAGTACCTTCCTCGGCCGCTCCTCGAGACCGAGCGGGTCTCGCCCCGGCCCATGCTGGAGTGGGCCCGCGACCGGACGCCGTTCGCGGTCCTGGACGTCTCCGGCGACTACGAGATGCTGTTCCACGGCGCCCTGCACGGGAAGCCGATGACCGGCGCCAACCTCACCCGCGTGCCGGACCGTCTCGAGCGCTGGTATTGGGGGCTGGAAGTCGTGCGCGCCGTCCGGGGGCAAGGCATCGCCATGGAGGAGGTGGGCGAGCGGCGCGACGCGGCCGTCGACTTCTGGTGGGGTTCCGGGGCGCCGGACCCGCGCCTGCCCGCCGACCACTTTCGCATCGAGTGGGAAGGCTCGCTCCAGGTCCCCGCGGCCGGGCGCTGGACCTTTCACCTCTCGAGCGACGACGCGGCGCAGCTCTTCATCGACGGCAAGCCGGCCGTCGAGAACGGCGGCGTGCACCCTTGGCAGGAGCGCTCGGCGGCGCTCGACCTTTCGGCCGGACCTCACGACCTTCGGGTGGTTTACGAGGAGAGCGAGCTCGACGCCGGCGTCCGACTCGAGTGGGAGGGCCCCGGCATGAGGCGGCAGGTCGCGGGCGGGCAGGCGTTTCCCGGCGGGTTGCGGGCCCGCCTGTTCCGGGGCGCACCCCACTGCCTGCTGGACGGTGAAGCGGCTCGCCGGCAATTCAAGTCGCTCGACGTCCGCTATGTCGTTACGGGCGGGGGAGGCAGCCGCTGCGCGGAGCGCTGGGGCCTCCTGGAGACCTACCGGGGCGACGGCGTGCGGGTCTACGACGCCGCTCGATAAGTGGCCAGCGCGCGCCAGATTCCGATATGTTCCAGGGCACATGCTGCAGATCGGGTCATTCGTCCGCGTGCTCGAGGACACCATCAGCGATGAGCCCTTGGTCGAGGGGATGGTGGGCAAGGTCGTCGCCGACGTCTACGGTCGGACGGACCCCTCGGATCAGGCCTTGGTGGTGATCGCCGGGGCGCGCAAGCCCTGCGCCGTGTCGCTCGAGGCGGTGGAGGTCATCAGCGAGACGGACTACGGGGAGGACGTCCCGCAAAGCCGCGACCTTTGGCGGCAGCGCCGCGACCTCTGGCGCGAGCGCCACGGGTCCGCCCCGCGCCGCGAGGAGCGGGACCGGAGCGAGGCGGCCGACGTCGCGACCGACGATGGCGGCAGTGGCGACGAGGTCGCCCCCATTCGCGTGGAGCTCTCCTCCGAGCCCGCGCCCGCGGTCGACACCAGCCCGTCGGGCACGCACCTGGAGGTCGCCGACCTCATCCACCGCGCCGAGGCGGTGCAGCCGGCGGAGCTGTCGGCCATCGCCGGTCCGGCGCTCATCTCCATCCTCACCGAGTGGTCGGTGGGCGCGCTCGACGTGCTGGCGGACGACCTGCCGGGCTTCAAGAAGATGTCCTACGCCCGGGCGCGCAAGGTGCGCAGCGACCACATCGAGCGCTGGCTGTGGGACGGCCTCCGGCTCTACCTGGCCGTCCGCTCGCACCACGCCATGCTCGCGCCCGTCTGCGCCGAGCCCGCGCGCGAGCGGGTGCGGGCGCTTTTCGAGCGCATCGACGAGGGCGAGCCCGCGGAGCGGTTGGCGGCCTTCAGCCTGGACGTGCCGGCGGTGAAGGAGGCGCTCTCCGCCATGGGTACGCACTGGTTGAACGAGGCGCTGCGCGGCTTCGGCCGCGGCCTGTCGAAGGGCGAGAAGGCTCACGAGGAGCTCGCTGGGTACATCCTGCAGCTGCTCATCGTGGGCTACCAGATCGGCTACTGCGCCGACTCGGCGAACCACTTCATTCCGGCAAACTGACCGAAGCGCCCTCAGCTTCAAGCCAGAGGGCCTCATGGAAAACCTGCGCGTGGTTACCTTGAATCTCTGGGGCGACCGCGGGCGCTCGGCGCGGCGCCTGGAAGTCGTGGCGGAGGGCCTGCGCGCCCTGGAGCCGGACCTGGTTGGCTTGCAGGAGGTGCGCGAGGGCCCGCTCACCGCGCAGGCGACGACGCTCAGCCGCCTGCTGGGCCTCTACCCGGCCTTCGGCGCGGTCGACGCCTCGGCCGGGGGCGACCCCTTGGGCAACGCGGTGCTGAGCCGCTTCCCCATCGTCCACTCCTCCAACCTCGAGTTGCCCGGCCGCGAATCGGATCCGCGCGGGGCGCTCCAGGTCGAGGTCGAGACGCCCAGCGGCACGGTCCGCCTCACCTCGTGCCACCTGAGCTGGGAGCCCGACGCTGCCCCGGTCCGCGAGGCGCAAGTCCTGGCCCTCGACGAGCTGACGCGCGCGCCGAGCTCCGTCCACGCCTTCCTGGTCGGCGACCTGAACGCGGGACCGCGGTCGCGGGCCGTCCGGTTCCTGTGCGGCCTGGACTCGCTCGAGGGGCGAGGCACCTTCTTCCGGGACGCCTGGGCCCGCCGGCACCCGAGCGAAGAGGGGTTCACCTGGTCCGCTGCCAACCCCAACACCGTGCGGTGGATTGAGCAGAACCGGCGGATTCGACTACGTCCTCGTCCGCGGCGCTCCCACGCACCGCGGCGAGCGGACGATCGAGGAGGCGCGCGTCGTCTTCGACCAGCCCGCCGCGGACGGCACCTGGCCTTCGGACCACTTCGGGGTCCTGGCGGTGGTGCGCATCGCGCCCCGGGACTGAAGGGGCGAATGGGCTCGAGATGTCGCTTCTCGGTATTCGAGGCATTCCTCGAAATCCTCTAAAATCGTGACATTCGAGACACCCGGGAAGTTCCGGCAGACGCCGCGGCCTGGCGCATTGAAATGCGCCAGAGGCTGGTCTAGCATCCGCCGCCTTTGGTGCGGGGGAGCTGGAGGTGTGACGTGAGAACCGCAAAGAACAGCGCCGGCAGCCCAGCCATCTTCACCACGTACGACATCGGCCGGATGACCGGCACCGACCCGACCACGGTGCACAAATGGATCGACCGGGGCCTCTTGCGCGGCTACCGGACGCCGGGGGGCCATCGCAGGGTGCGCGGCGAGGACCTGCGGGCGTTCCTGGCGGCGCACCAGATGCCCATC
The DNA here is from genome assembly GCA_963772225.1 of uncultured delta proteobacterium. Lineage (GTDB taxonomy): Bacteria > Myxococcota > Myxococcia > Myxococcales > UBA5297 > CAVYWD01. The sequence continues at coordinate 2,428,089 of CAVYWD010000002.1, forward strand.
CCGCGCGAGCTGGGCGGCCACGGCGCGTTGCGAGTGCTCCTGGCCGACGGCGACGCCGCGGCGCTTCGGCAGCTCGCGCGGTCGCTCAAGCGCTTGAAGCCGTCGTGGGAGGTGTCCGCGGCGGCGAGCGGCGTCGAGGCCCTGCTGAGCGCGTCGCGCCAGCCGCCGGACGTGCTGGTGGTCGACCTGCACGTGCCGGAGCTCGACGGCTTCTCGGTCTGCAAGCATCTCCTGGCGCGGCCCGACACGGCCTCGATTCGAGTGGTCGCGCTCGCCGGCCGGCTCACCGCCGAGCTCGAGCGCAAAGCCAAAGCCGCGGGGGCCCGCGCGGTGCTCCGCAAGCCCGCGTCCGGCGCCGAGCTCGCCGAGTCCATCGAGGTCGCCGCCGGGGTGCAACTCGAGGCGGAGACGGCGTAGACACTCCCACCATGCCCAGCCAGCCCAGCAAAGACCTGCAGAGCTTCTCGAACCCAGCGCCCGACCGCGACTACGAGATCGCCTTCGACTGCCCGGAGTTCACCTGTCTGTGTCCCCTCACCGGCCAGCCCGACTTTGCCCACTTCAAGATCACCTACGTCCCGGACCAGCACTGCGTCGAGCTCAAGAGCCTAAAGCTCTACCTCTGGTCGTATCGCAACGAGGGCGCCTTCCACGAGAAGGTCACCAACCGCATCTGCGACGACCTCTTCGAGCTCCTCGCTCCGCGCCGCCTCACCGTCGTCGGCGACTGGTTCGTGCGCGGCGGCATCGGCACCGTGGTCACCGTCACGCGCTCCAAAGCTTGACCGCGCCCCTGTCAGCGGCCGCGCCGGGGACGAGTTTCGCTCCTCGTCGCGCCGTGTGCGTGTGATAATGGAAGAACGTCGCGGGGAGTCACCGGCGAGGTTGACGCATGGTCGACGTGGCGCGCATCGAAATTTTGCAAGACGAAATCGGCTGGGTGCTCCGCGTCAGTAACCCAGGGCTTCGGACACAAGAGTACCGCTGCTCGTCGCGCCAGCAGGCGCAGGCGCTGGGGGAAGTGCTGACCGGAACCAAGACCCAGCCCAAGCCGCCGAAGGCCGGAGAGCCCGCTGGCCGGGCGAGCGCATCACTGCCGAAGAAGCGCTAGCTCGCCCCCCATCCGCCTCCCCGCTCGCGGGGACGGGGCGAAGGGGAGAGGTCGTTTGGGCGGCAGAGAGGACTAGGCCTTGCTCCTACAACCCGATCGGGCGATGCTGCGCCGCATGGCGCTCCCAGAGGCATCCGCGCTTCGACTCTTCCTTCGCAAGGTCCCCGTGCTCAGCGGTCTCGAGGGTCGCTCGCTCGAGAGCGTGATGTCCATGCTGCGCGAGGAGACCTTCGAGCCGGGCGCGATGATCTTCGCCGAGGGCGAGCTCGGCCGGACGATGCACGTCATCCACCGCGGCGAGGTGGAGGTGCTCCACAGCACGAGCTCGGGGCGCGAGGTCGCCATCATCAAGCTCGGGCCGGGCGAGTGCTTCGGCGAGATGGCGCTGGTCGAGCTCGGGCCGCGCTCGGCCAAGGTCGTCGCCAAGCGGGCGACCACCGTCTTTTCGCTGAACAACTTCGACCTCTACAAGCTCTTTCGCGAGGACAACTACGCCTTCGTCATCGTCCTCCAGAACATCTGCCGCCTCGTGTCGCGAAGGCTTCGCAAGGCCGACAACCGGCTGGCGGATTTGCTGAGCCGGGTGCCTTCGGTCGAAACGGTGCCCAAGGCGCCCGCGAAGGCCTCCAAGCCGAAGGCCCAGCGGAAGTCGCGCCGGACCGCGAAGTGAGCTTCCCAGGTCAGCGCAGGCCTGCCGCCTGACCGGCACCCGCCGGCGGGCTGGACGGCTTGGGCGGGTCCCTCGAAAGCAAGATGGCGAGCCCCTTCATGGCCGGCAGCTGCCCGGCCTCGACGCGCTGGCGGCCCTCCCGCAGCTCGCAGCCGCGCCCGGCCTCCAAGAGAGCGCCGGCGATGAACTCGTCGTTCCCCACTCGCTCGAAGCGCAGCGAGACCAGGTCGTCGACCGCCAGCGCGCCGGCGACGAGCGCGGCGGCGGCGAGCCGCTCGTCCCGAGACGGTCCCACCTCGAAGCAGGGCCCCGCGCCCGCTCGGAAGCGGGATTCCAAGGCGACGTCCACCTCCACCGAGGTATCGGCGCGAAGGCGGACGGTTCGCGCGAAGCCGTGAGCCTCCGGCTCTCCGACGAGCAGCTCGTAGGTGCCCTCGGCCAAAGCCCGCTCGAACGGCGTCCGGCCCACCTCGCGGCCACTCAGGAACACCCGCGCCCCTGGCTTGGCGCTCGAGACTTTCAGCGAGAACCGGCGCGCCTTGCGCAGGCTCGCGCGCGCCTCCTCGAAGGCCCGGTGAAAGGCGGACGGAGGGAGAAATGGCGCCTCTAGCTTCAGGTCCTCCTGCACCCGAAGGACGTCGAGCATCGCGGCATCGGCGTCCGCTCGCCGCTCATCGAAAAAGTAGGCGCGCGCCAGCTCCACTCGCGCCTGGGTGGCGATGGCCCAGCGCCCCTCGCCGGGAGGGAGCCGGTCGACCTCCCTGAAGACCCCGCGCAGCATCGATTGGGCCTTGGCGTACTTCTGGTTGGAGGTGCCCGAGCGCCCCGCCTCGACGGCGCGCAGAATCTCCTCGACGGCGAGAGTCTGGAGGCCTCCCGCGGGCGCGGACGTCGCCTCCTCCGAGAGCACCGGCCCAGGGCTCTGAAGCTTGAGCTCGGCCCGCAGGGCCCGGACGAGCCGGCCGAGCCGCGGGTCGTCGCAGCGCCCGAAGCCCACGACCGCCACTTCGCTCAAGGCGGGCGCCGGGTCTTCGCGAGGGGCCGCGGGCGCCGCGCCCACAGCGGCCCAGGCGATAAGCGGGGCGATGGCGTGTGCGAGCATCGGCGGCTGCTCCTCGGTCGCCGCCCCTCCGAGCGCCCCGCGAAAGAAGGCGCTCGCCCCATCGACGGACAGCGGGCGACATGCGGCCGGTGGGGTTCGCAAACGCCGTGCCTTTGGCGTCGCCCCTCGAAGCGTTGCCGCGGCGCGGGGCAAGGCGCTGTCCTCCTTTGGGCCAGGCTGTTCCATCGAAGGACATCGGGGCGATCGACTTTGCGGCGCGGCGCGCCCGGGACGCTGCACGGGGCCGGCGCCGTGTACGTCGATTTCTCCCCATCCCACAGCAGCGCGTCGTCCGCGGTCCCGTAGTGCCAGCTCGCGCTCGGGGGGGCGTCGCGCGACTCGGCGCCGGCGGGAGCTGTTCCTCGGTCGCCGATGCCTTCCGGGGATCAGCCTGCCGCGTTCGAGAGCGGCGCGAGCCCCGGCAGGTCCGGGACGGGGCGCAGCTCGCCCTTCAGGTCGGTGCACACCACGTCGACCTCGGCGTCCATGATCTTCTTGCCGTCGGGGAAGCGGGCGATCTTCTGGGTGAATCGGAGGCGAAAGGGCGAGTTTCGGGCCACCGTTGTCACCACCTCGAGCTCGTCCCAGAGCCGCGCCGGCCCGCGGAAGAACGCCTCGACGCGGTAGACCGGGAACATGATCCCCTTCTCGCTCCAAGCGGCGACCGAATTCCCCTCGAGCGCCACGATCTCCGAGCGCGCCCGCTCCATGAAGCGCAGGTAGCTCGCGTGGTAGACGAGGCCCATGCAGTCGGTGTCCTCGTAGTAGACCCGGATGCGGTGCCGGTACTCGCGGGGAGGGGCGGTCATCGAAGGGCTCCGGTGCTTGGGCGGGGCTGGTGCCGCGCGCGTCGAGCGGGGTTTCCGAGAGGCCTAGAGGGCGCGACCCCAGAACTATCAGCCATCGACAATCAACTATCGACGCGAAGCTGCGCCGCGCCCTCTCCAACATGGCTCGTCGGTCTGAGGCGCGGCCTCGCTAGGCCTTCACCAGCTTGCGGTACTTGATGCGCGTGGGGATGTCGGCCTCGGACCCCAGGCGCCGGTGGCGGTCGGCCTCGTAGTCCTGGTAATTGCCCTCGAACCAGACCACCTTGGAGTCGCCCTCGAACGCCAAAATGTGCGTCGCGATCCGGTCCAGGAACCACCGGTCGTGGCTGATGACCACCGCGCAGCCGGGGAAGTCGAGCAGGCCCTCCTCCAGCGCGCGCAGGGTGTCGACGTCCAGGTCATTCGTCGGCTCGTCCAGGAGGAGCAGGTTGCCGGCGCTCTTGAGCACCCGCGCCAGGTGCACGCGGTTGCGCTCGCCGCCCGAGAGCCCCTTCACCTTCTTCTGCTGGTCCGAGCCCTTGAAGCCGAAGGCGCCGCACCAGGCGCGGCTAGAGAGCTTCGCCCGCCCGACCTGCAAGAAGTCCTCGCCGCCGGCGATCATCTCCCAGACCGTCTTCTCCGGCTCGAGCACATCGCGGCTCTGGTCCACGTAGGCGAGCTTGACGGTGGAGCCGAGCTCGAGCTTGCCCGAATCCGGCTTCTCCTGGCCGACGATCATCCTGAACAGCGTGGTCTTGCCCGCGCCGTTCGGACCGATGACGCCCACGATGCCGCCCGGCGGCAGCCGGAAGTCGAGGCTCTCCATGAGGAGGTTGTCGCCGTAGCCCTTGGTGAGCCCCGAGGCGACGACCACGTTGTCGCCCAGCCGCGGCCCCGGGGGGATGCTGATCTCCGCGGTGGCCTCGCGCTGCTCGGTCCGCTCGGCGAGCAGCTTCTCGTACGCGGCCAGGCGCGCCTTGCCCTTGGCCTGCCGCGCCCGCGGCGCCATGCGCACCCACTCCAGCTCGCGCTCCAGGGTCTTCTGCCGCGCCGACTCGGCCTTCTCCTCCTGCGACAACCGCTTCCGCTTCTGCTCCAGCCAGCCCGAGTAGTTGCCCTTATACGGGTAGCCCTCGCCGCGGTCGAGCTCGAGGATCCACTCGGCGACGTTGTCCAGGAAGTAGCGGTCGTGGGTGATGGCGATGACCGTGCCCGGGTACTCCTGCAGGTGGTGCTCGAGCCAGGCCACCGACTCGGCGTCGAGGTGGTTCGTCGGCTCGTCCAACAGGAGCAGGTCGGGCCGCTCGAGGAGAATGCGGCACAGGGCCACCCGGCGCTTCTCGCCGCCGGAGAGCTTGGTCACGTCGGCGTCGCCCGGGGGACAGCGCAGGGCGTCCATGGCGCGCTCGATGGTGCGGTCGAGCTCCCAGGCGTTGGCGGCCTCGATGGCGTCCTGGACCTTGGCCTGCTCTTCCAGGAGCTTTTCCATCTCGTCGCCCTCGGGGCCTTCGCCGAGGCGCGCGTTGATCTCGTCGAAGCGCGTGAGCAGGGCCTTCGTCTCCTTCACGCCCTCCATGACGTTCTCGAAGACGTTCTTTGCGGGGTCGAGGCGCGGCTCCTGGGAGAGGTAGCCGATCTTGATGCCCTCGGCGGGCGCCGCGTGGCCGGCGAACTCGGTGTCCTCGCCGGCCATGATGCGCAAGAGCGAGCTCTTGCCCGCGCCGTTGCCGCCGATGACGCCGATCTTCGCGCCGAAGAAGAAGCTCAGGGACAGCCCCTTGAGCACCTCCTTGTTCGGCGGGTGGACGCGCCGCAGGTCGATGGTCGTGTAGATGAAATTGCCGTTCGTGCTCATGCGCGCCCTTCAGGCTCTTCGCACCTCGAAAACTGCCTGGCCAATGGAGCCTGGGACATTAGCAGCCCCGCGCGCCGCGCGGGAGAGCGCGATCGACGCGCCCTCGAGATTGCCTTGGGGGATGCCTCAGCGCGCGGCTCGTTCCGAGGCCAGCCACACCGCCCGCCCGGCGTCCGCCATGAGGCGCTCGGCCTCGGGGACGCTCTCGAAGTCGCGGACGCACGCGGCGATGACGACGGGCCCGCCCGGGCCGGAGTAGAGGATGCCCACGTCGCACGCCCGTCCGACCTGGGTGCCCGTCTTGTGGCCCCATTCGGCGCCCGCCGGCAACCCGGCGCGCACCCGGTTCGCGCCGGTACTGCACGAGGTGAGCAGGCGCCGGGCGAGCGTGCAGCTTTCGGGGCTGAGGCCCTGGCACTCGGCGGTCTGCGAGAGGAGCTTGCCCATCTCGCGCAGGGGCGCGGAGTTGAGGTGCCTCGCGTAGTAGTCCCCAAACGCCGCCGCGAGGTCCTCGGCATTGAAGGCGGGCGACCTTTGCGCCATCGCCGAGAAGAGCGAGGCCTGCGCGCCCAGGGACGGCTGCTCTCCGAGGTCGAGGACCTCCTCGGGCGTCAGGTCGAGGCCGGCCGGGTCGAGCGCGCCGTAGACGAGCCGGCGCTCGTCGAGCAACGTCACCAGCGGCGAGAAGCGCGCGCCGCGCCTTTTGGGCAGACGGTTGACGTTGTCCATCCCAAGAAGGCCCATGAGCAGGTCCGCGGCGGCGTTGTCGCTGTGGCCCATCATGAGGCGGAGCAGCGCGCGCACGCTCAGCGCCCGCCCCAGCGAAGAGCGCCGGAGCGGGCCTATCCCGTCGCGCAGGTCGCCCGCCCCGAACACCACCCTCTGGTCGAGCGACAGCTCGCCGGCGTCGAGCTGCCGCAGCGCCTCGAGCATGACCACGACCTTGATGGTCGACGACAGGTACACCGGAGCGTCCGCATCTGCGGCGTACTCCTCGCCCGTCTCCAGGTCCTTGGCATAGAGCGACAGCGCCCCGCGGGCCTCGGCCTGGGCCGGCGCGAGCGCCACCGCGATGCGCTCGGCCCAGGGCCCGCGCGGCGCCGCCTGCTCCAAAGGCGCCGCGCGGTCAGCCTGAAGGGCAGCCTTCGCGGGCTCAGCCTCCGCCGCCGCCCCGGCCGCCGCTGCCTCCGACCGGCGGGGTCTGGCAGCCGGAGCCGCCAGTGCCGCCGGTGCCGCCGGCCGCGCGAGGTTTGCAGCAGTAGCACTGCGAGCTTCCGCTCGGTGCCGCTGCGGCGCCCGAGCCGCCGACGCTCGCGCGCGGTTTGCAGCAGTAGCAGGATCCGGCCTGGCTTTTTGTCGCTTCGCCACTGCCCCCGACGCCGGCCGATGCGGACGCGCCGGAGCCGCCGGAGCCGCCGGTCGCGCCTGCGCTCGCTTCGCCTTCCGATTGCCCCATCGCAGCCCCGCCAAAACCCAGGGCCGACACCGCCGCCAACGCGACGATCAGTCTTCTCATGGTCTTCCCCCTCGGCCCGTCCACAGGCGCGGAAGCGTGCGCGGGCCCCAGCCAAAACCTTGTCTCGGGGGACTGGCTTGTCCACCCGAAGAGAAATGGGGAAAGCGTCGCAGGCGAGCGCCGCGCCGCCTCGCGTGCCGCGGGGAAAGCTTCAGCTGGCTCGCGCGAGGGCCTTGGCTCGAGAAGGGCCTACGTCTCGCCGTCCGGCGCCCCGGCCGAGGCCGCTGCGGCAGGCTCGTCGGCGCCTTGGCCCCGGTTCTGCTCGTACTGCATGTACTCCATCATCTCTTTGATTTCGCCGACGCGGCGGGCGTTCGCCTGGACCGGCTCGACCGCCCCGGTCTGCCCGGTCACCGAGACCTCGGGGGACGTCTTCTGGGTCCGCTTCGAGGGCGCGGAGGATTGGGCGGCCGAGGGCTGCGACGCCTGTGCCGAAGCCACTCCGGACAGCTCGACCTGCACGCGGCTCACCTGCCGGTTCGGCGGTCCCTCGGCGTCCGCGGGACGTGCGAACGCGGTCTTGGCGGCCTCCACTTGCTCATTCGCTTGCGCTGGGGCGGCGGCCCCTGCGGAAGAGGGCCGGGCAGCCGGCGAGGAAGCCCCAGGCAGCGACGCCGCGTTCACGGGCCCTGCGGAGCGAGGCGATTCGTCCTCTGCCGCCTGCGCCTTCAGCAAGCTGGCGCGAGCCGCGGTGGCCGCGGTGGCGCTCGCCGGTTCGGCGGCGGTCGCCAGCCTGGGCCCGGTCAACGTCCCTGCGCGCTCGGGCGCGGAGGTGGCCCGAGCCGAAGCGTCGGGCAGAGCAGCGGCCCCGCCGGAGCCCTGAGCTGCCGCGGTGGCCGCAGCCGGTGGAGCCGCGCGATAGGCCTCCTGGGCCGCGGGCACGGAGCTCCCGACGGCGATGACCACCGCCGGGTCGTCGGCTTCGCGCTTGAGCGGAGCGCGCGGGGCGACCTCGACCTGGCGCGCGCTGGCGGCTGCAGACTCTGCGGTTTGGCTGATCATGGCGCGACCTCCGTGAGGCTCTCGAGGCGCTCCAGGCGTTCGCTCGCGGGTCGCCCCCACCCCGAAAATCCGAGATGACCGCAGCGACGCCCTGGCCTTTCGCCCTCGAGCGAGAACAAAGCAATCGATGCGCCAGCGCGCGCGGCCGCTACTGCAGAAGCCCGTGCTTGAGGAGCCAGGCCACGGCCACCTGCGCGCGCCAGGCGGGCCGCTCGGGGCGCCGCTCGGCGAGCGCCTGGGCCAGCGCGCCCGCCGCCATCCCCGCGCGCGCGAGCTCCAGGGCGTCGAGGACCTCGGCGTCGGTGAGCAGGTTCTGGAGCTCGGGGAAGATGGGATAGGCGTTGCTCCCCCCGGAGCAGAGCGAGGCCGCCATCGGCGACGGCTTCACCTCGCGCTCGGGCCTGAATCCCTCGGTGGGAAAGTGGGCGAAGATCCGGTCGAAATCCATGCCCAGCGGGTGCGGCCCCGCGGGCCTCGAAGGCTGAAGGCGCTTATCGGCCAGGCGGCGCCAGACCTCCTCGTAGCGCGCGATGACCTTGCGCCAGTCGTAGGTCTCGCCGCGCGCCGCCGCCGCCTTGGCCATGGCCGCGCGTCGGGGCTCGTCTTGGTAGAGCGACGCGAAGGCGCCTTCGAGCGCGGGGAGGTCGACCTCCACCGCCTGGCCCAGGAAGAGGTGCAGCGGCCGCTCGTAGAGGATGGGCGAGAGGTCGCGCAAGAAGCCCGCGCCGGCGTTCCAGCGCGTGGGGATTCGCACGCCCGCCTCCGGCGAGACCGTCTCCTTGTAGCCGTCGAAGTCGGAGACGACCGCCGGGAGCCCCGCGGCCATGGCCTCCACCACGCTCAGGCCGAAGGTCTCCTGCGGGTTGTCGCTCGCCGAGACGAAGCAGTCGGCCGCGGCGAAGAGGTCCTTCTTGCGCTCCTCGGCGAAGTCGACCTGGATGATCACCCGGTCCAGGATGCCCAACCCCCTCGCCCAGAGCGCGAGCATCTCCGGGGTCTTGGTGCCCTGGCGCGCGCCGGCGAGGAGCAGCCTCATCGGCCGCCGCTCGCGGACCCGGGCGAGCGCCCCGGCGAACGCCTGGAGGACCGGGAACAGGTCCATCTTGTCGAACTCGGAGAAGCGGCCCAGCGAGAGCACGACGAAGGCGTCCGCGGGGATCTTGAGCGCCGCGCGCACCTTCGCCCGGTCGCCGCCGCGCAGCCGCTGGACGTCGACGCCCAAAGGCACCACGGGCAGCTCGCAGCCGAGCGGCGCGGGCGCGGCGCCGAGCGCGGCGCCGAACGACTCGTACGCCGAGGCGAAGGAGGCCGCAACCGCGCGCTGGCCCGCCTCCGACGAGCAGAAGATGGCGTCCTGCGCGGTGGGCTTGAGCAGGAGCGAGCGGAGCGCGACGACCTGCGAGCGCGGGTAGCTCAAGGAGTGGATCTGCGCCGTCACCGGCAGTGGACCCGGGGCGTAGCGGTCGCGCAGCCAGACCAGGTCTAGGAAGGCCTCCTGGTGGCTCGCGTGGTGGAGCACGTCGAGCTCGCCGCGCGAGAGCATCGCCGGCAGCTCGAGCAGGTTGGGCAGGAGCAGCCGCGCGGGGTCGACGAGGCCGGTGGCGACGAAGCGGTCGCGGACGGCCTGGGCGTCGGCGTTCTCGCCGCAGAAGAGCGCGAAGCGCTCGAAGCTCCCGTGCGCGAAGAGCGCGCGCATGAACTCCGAGTTGGCGACGAGACGGCCGACCAGCACCTCGCCCGCGGCGATGCCCTGGAACGTGCCCGAAGTAGCCAGCGTGGCGAAGGTCTTCATGGCGGCCCCTTTTCTTGGCGTCTCGCCATGCTAGAGCACCGAATGGCTTGAAAAGCCTACTGCGGCGCGCATTTTCTGCCTGCGGCGGGAAGCCTCGTCGACTGCGCTGCTCGAGCTGCCCCAGCGGCCCTCAAGCTGCTCGCTCCTCGGGTTCTTAGCCTCGGCGACGCAGCTCTCGCGTCTCGCAACGGCTTCCTAGCCACCCGGTGCTCTCGTGTCGTGTCCGGTGGCTTTGACAATGCATCGGGCTGGTTTCTGCACGAGGACGAGCGACTGCGTCGTGCACCTGTGCGAGCAGGACACGGGGTCGAGCGCCTACCTCGGACTCGCGGACGGACTGACCGCTCAGTGCGAGTCCAGCTGTCAGGCCACGGCTCTGGCCGCCGTTACGAACGCCGAGTGGGCCTGCATGTTCACCGCGAGCTGCCGCGAGTGTTTCGGCAACGACAGCAAGGCGGGCGCCCAATACACGTGCAAAAGCGGTTCAGCCATGGCGTCATTCCCGCCAGGCGCCGCGATCCGGTGACCGAAAATAGGTCGCTCGTTCTTCGTGGGCGCACAGACGCGTCCTTCCACACAAGAACTCCCTCCTGTGAGCACTTGAGCGGCCCACGGAGGGAGTCCCGTATTCAGCGCACGTCCAGCCGCAGCGTGCTCACCTCCGATCGTCGTCGCGGTCCCGCGCGAAGTTCACGAAGCCATTGACTTTTTGGCCATCCGAAAAGAACCCAACGATATCGCCGCGGTCATTGACTCCGTTGATGAAGGTGCCCTGGACGTTGAAGGCCGGAGTTTGAGACGAGCCCGTCGCGTCGAACTGGAAGAATCTCCTGTCGGCGGAGATGAAACCATGCACGTTGCCATTGGTGTCCGTAAAGGAACCGACGATGACGCCTTGCTTGTTGCAGCCAAACGGCGAGGTGCTCGTGGCGGTCGCGCCGCCGATCGTGACATCGAAGGTCGTGAACCCGTCACCGAGCCGTCCCGAAAAACCGTGATTATTGCCGTTGGCATCCGTCCAGAAGCCGCAGACCTCGCGCCTGTCAGTGATGTCGCTGGCCTGGGTGGCGACAGCCCCGGGGAAAGTGCTCGGGGGAATCTCGGTGAACGTGGAGGCGGACTGAGCGGCGGACTGAGCATCGGTCTTGACGATGAATCCATGCTCGTGACCGTCATTGTCGGTCCAAAAGCCCGCTGCCTCACCAAAGTCGTTGATGCCGAGCAAGTTCTGCACTGGCGTGGTGACGTTCGGAGGCGAACCTGCCGGGTCGTCGACGGTCGTCTGGACGCCCCTGGCGTCTAGGAACCCGTGCGTGAAGCCCGTGGCGGCGTCCGTGTAGAAACCGACAATATCGGGCAAAGGCCTGTTGTTGACGCCGATCGCTTGCGTCTGCGCCGCGGGAGCGCCATTGATGAGGAAATTTTCGACGGAGTAGTGATTCGGTGGAACCAGGACGTACCCGTTATTTGGAATGGTTGTTCCGTCACCGAAATAGCCGACAATGACCCGACCGTCGTTGATTCCGAGCAGCTGATTGAAGTTGGGATCCCCGGGGTTGTCGAGGACAAAGAAGGAGTGGGCGGAGGCGACCGCCGGAAACGCAGCTGCGGCCGCTGTCATGAGGAGATGAGTCAAACGGGCCAAGACCGTGGACCCGGAGTTGCTGCAAGTGGAAGTTCTGATCATGGATTGCCCCCTTGTCATTGAGAATTTCGCAGGGAATAAGCCTAGGGGCCCGCCTGGACCACGGGGAAGGGCTCAGCCGGGGAGGGACCTCTTGGTCTCGTTGCTCCGCCCCAAGATGGCCTCGGCGAGGGAGAGGAAGTCGAGCGCGCGGCCACGAACAGGAGCAGCCGAGGCTCGAGGTCGTCGATGTTGTCGACCCCGGCGCCGGTCTCGAGCTGGGCGAGGCGCAGCCCGTTCGCGGCATCGACCTGCTGGGCCGAATCCGTTCAGGCGACGGAAGACCCTAGTACTGCCCGCCCCAAGTTGTTTCCGGGATCTCCAACCCGTTCACCCCGAGCTTGTCGAGGCGCCTTCGATTTCGGCCTCCGCTCAGGCTGAACGGGCAGGCTATCCATCCCAGAACGAGCTTCAGGCGCTTGGTACTAGCGCCGCACGAGATCCAAGGCGAGCCCGCGCAGGCCCATCTCGCCGCAGCCCGCTTCCCAGGTCCCCCACAAGCAGTTTCTGGCCGAACCTGGTCGAGCGATGATTTGGCGAGATCACCCGAAAACGGTTTCGCCGCGGAGTGTTCCGAAGCGTCGAGGAGCTCGTTCGCGTCATCCAACCCGAAGTCCTTCAGCTGGCCCAAGGACGCGGATATCATCCTGGCCAAGAGCGAGCGCTGTAAAGCGTCTGTTCGGACACCACGCTGGTTGAACCCGTGCGCCAAAGAGGCAAAGGCGCCGGGCCGCCGGCGAAGGGAAGGCCGAGCTTCGAGCGCTCGAGGGGCGGCTCGGCGCCCGATTTGTCATCGGCCCGCGGACTGAAGGACAATGCCGGCGCCCATGTGCGCCCGCGAGACCTCGGCGATGGATCCGCTGTCAGCGGCTCCCGCTGCGCCAGCGGACGACGCGCTTGCGGCGCTGCGCGCGCTCGAGTCCCAGCTCCTCCAGGCGGTGGAAGCCAACCCCCTGGAGGCCATGGCGCTCCTCGTCGGCTCCGGCGCGGGGCTGCTCTACTTGGCCGAGGCCGGCCGCAACGAGAAGATCGAGACCTACTGGGACGCGCTCCACTACGTCGCCACGAGCCTCTCGGTGGGTTACGCCAACATCTTCCCTGAGACCGCCTTCGGAAAGGCGCTGGGCGCGCTGCTGATGATGGTCGGCCCGGCCCTCTCTAGCCGCGCCCTGAACCCTCCCTCGCCGGCGCCGACCGGCGCGCCGGAGAGCGAGCTCCTCGCCGAGAAGCTCGACGCCATCCTCGCCGAGCTCAAGCGCATCGGGGGCCCGCGATGATCGCCCTGCTCGCCGCCCTCTTCACCGCCCCGAACGCGCCGTACACGCTGGCGCTCGGTGTGGTCGCGCTCTACGTGGGCTTGCAGGTCTTCGGGCTGCTTCAGTCGGGCGACCACGGCGAGGGCGACCTCGACGCGGGGGATGGCGCGGAAGCAGAAGGCCACGGCGAGCTGGGCGACGGCCACGCGGACGCAGAGGCCGAGGGCGACGCGGACTCGGATCACGAGGTCGATCACGACGCCGACGCGCACGCTTCGAGCGGCGGCGTCGTTTGGGCGCTCAGCCTGCTCGGCGTCGGGCGCGTGCCCTTGGCCATCGTTTGGCAGACCTTCTTCACCCTGTTCGGCTTGACCGGTATCACCGCCACCACCGTGGCGAGCTCGCTCCTCGGCCCGCCGCGGCCGTACTTCCTGGCCATTAGCTTTCCCTCGGCGCTCGCCGTGGGCGCGGTGCTCACCGCGCTCACCGTCCGCGGCATCGCGCGGCTGGTGCCGTCGAGCTCGGGCGACGCCACGCGCAAGCGCGACCTCGTCGGCTGCAGCGGCGTCGTCATCTCCAGCAAGGTGGACGCGGAGTTCGGCGAGGTGCGTCTGCGCGACCCGCAAGGGCGCACGCTGAGGCTCATCTGCCACACGCTGCCCGGCGAGGCCGCATTGCCCGAAGGCGCCGAGGTCGTGGTGGTCGACTACGAGCGCAGCCAGGGCCACCTCTTCGTTTCGCGATTGACGGCTCTCCCGGAGGGACGCAAATGAACGAGATTCTCAACCCCGTCTACCTCATCCCGCTGGCGCTGGTGCTGGCCGCGGTGCTCGGCATCGGCATCATCACCACCATCGCCAAGTTCTATCAGCGGGCCGGCGCCGACGAGGCGCTGGTGCGCACCGGGTCCTCCGGCGAGCGGGTGGTCATCGGCGGCGGCATCAACGTGCTGCCGGTGCTCCACCAGGTGATGCGCGTGTCGCTCAAGTCGGTCGCGCTGATGGTGACCCGCGAGGGCAAGAACGCGCTCGTCACCGCCGACAAGATCAAGGCGAACGTGACCACCGAGCTGTACGTCAAGGTGGAGCCGACCAAGGACGACGTGCTCGCCGCGGCGCGCTCGTTCGGGGCGCGCAACCTGGAGGCGAACGCGGTGCGCGACCTGGTCGAGGGCAAGCTCACCGACGCTTTGCGCGCGGTGGCCGCGAACCAGCGCTTCCAGGACCTGCACTCGAACCGCAAGGAGTTCGCAGAGCACGTCCAGCGCGCCCTGGCCGAGGAGCTGAAAAAGAACGGGCTTACGCTCGAGTCGGTGGCCATCACCACCTTCGCGCAGCTGCCCACCGCCGAGCTCGACCCGAACGACGTCTTCGACGCCGAGGGCCGGCGCGCCATCGCCGAGACGGTGGAGGCGAACCGGAAGCTGACCAACGCCATCAAGCGCGACACCGACGTCCAGGTGCAGCAGAAGGACGTGGAGTCGAGAAAGCAGGCCCTGGCCTTCGAGGCCGAGCAGCGCCGCGCCGAGGCCGACCAGCAGCGCAACGTCGCCGAGTACCAGGCCACCATGAAGGCCGAGCAGGCGCGGCGCATCGCGGAGATCGAGGCGACGCAGCAGGCCGAGGCGCAGAAAGCGGTGCTCCTGCAGCAGCTCGCCCAGGAGCAGGCGGCGCTGGAGAAGAAGCAGGCGGTAGAGACGAGCCGCATCCAGCAGGAGCAGGCCGTCGCCACGGCCGACCTCGAGCGCCAGCAGTCGCTGGCGCTCACCGCGGCGGAGAAGGAGCGGGCCGAGAAGACCGCGCAGATCGAGAGCCAGAAGGCCGTCCAGGCCGCGGAGATCCTGCGGGCCAAGACCATCGAGGCGACGACCATCGAGAAGCAGAAGGCCATCGAGACCGCGCAGATCGCCAAGCAGATCGCGGTGACCAACGCCGAGGCGGACAAGGCCCGCGCGCAGGCCGAGTTCGCCAAGGCGAGCGCCGAGCAGGAACGCGCCGAGCAGGAGATCCTCACGGTCGAGAAGACGAGCGAGGCCGAGCGGCAGAAGCAGATCGCCCTCATCGAGGCGAGCCGCAAGGCGCAGGAAGAGCGGCTGGGTGTCGAGGTCTCGGCCTACAAGCAGACGACGCACGCCCAGGCCGAGGCGGACGCGAAGAAGAAGCTCGCCGACGCCGCGCTCGCCGAGGCGCAGGGCTTGGCCAACGCCAAGAGGGCCGCGGCGCAGGCGGCGGCCGACCAGGTGAAGATCAACGCTGCCGCCGAGGCGGACCAGGTGAAGATCAAAGCCATCGCCGACGCCGAGGCGTCCATCAAGCAGGCGGAGGCCATCGAGCGGCTGGCGCAGGCGACCCTGCTCAAGGGCCGCGCCGAGGCCGAGGCGCGGCAGCTCGCCCTGGCCGCCGAGAACGTGGTGGACGCGAGGCTCGTGCTGCGCGACGTGGCGCTCAAGCTCATCGAAAAGTCGCCGGAGCTGGTGCGCGAGCTGATGCAGCCCATCAGCGCGGTGAGCGACGTGAAGGTGTTGCAGGTGAACGGGCTGTCGTCGGCCTTTCCAGGCGCGGCGGGCGCCGGGCTTCAGGGCGCGGCGCGCTCTGCGAGCCCCATGGGCGCGGTGCTCAAGACGCTCTTCGACGCCTCGGCGCTGGCGCCGGTGATGAAGCAGATGCTCGAGTTCGGCGGGGTCAGCCCCGAGGCGCTCGCCGAGAAGGCCAAGGAGGTCCTGAGGGGGCCACCGACGCCGACGGAGATCGCCAGGGCCGAGGCGCGGCAGAAGGCGACCGCGGCGGCGACCTCGGCGAGCCCGGTGGCGGCAGAGGGCGAGGCAGGGAAGGGGTAGCGGCGGCGACCCGTGTTCGATCGCCTCTCGGATGAAGACGAGCTCGTCTCCGAGGGGGTCGAGCGCCACCTGGGGCTTCCCGGGCACCTGGTCGGCGCTGAGGTGCGCGCGCGGTTCGCAGAGCGGCCCGAGGTGACCTTCGTAGGCCACGATCGCCGCGAGCGGATCGCCTTCGACTTCGAGACCCTCGGCTGGGCCGAGAGCTGCCGGTGATGTCGACGGCCCGTCGCGCCTCACGGTAGGGTTCGCGGCCATGCGCCGCCCCCGGGTCCTCTTCGTCTATCTCTCCATCGCCGTGATGTGGGGCTCCACCTGGCTCTTCATCCGCATCGGCCTGCGCGATCTCCCGCCGCTCTTCTTCGCCGGCTTCCGCATGGCGCTCGCCGCCCTCTTGCTTGCGCCGCTCGCGGCGAGGGGCGGCGCCCTGGCGGCGCTCCTCCGCTCCCGGCGGCCCGTGGCGGTGATCGCGTTCCTCCAGGTCGCCCTGCCGTATGGCCTCATGTTCGTGGCGCAGCAGTGGGTGCCATCGGGCCTGTCGGCGGTGCTGTTCGCCACCTTCCCGGTGTGGCTCGCGCTCCTGTCCCGCCTCTTCCTTCGAGAGAAGCTGACGCCGCGGCGCATCGCCTCTGCGCTCCTGGGCGTGGCCGGAGTGGTGGTGCTCGAGGCGCCGCGGCTCGGGGACCTCTCCGCCTCGGGCCTGCTCGTCGCGGGGAGCGCCCTCATCGTCCTCGCCTCCGCCGTGGTGGCCGTCGCCAACCTGTTCGCGCGCGGGCACGTGCTCGCCCTCTCGCCGCTCGCCCTCACCGCGGGCCAGTCCGCGGTGGGAGGGGTCATCCTCCTTGCCGCGTCCTTCCTCTTCGAGACCGGTCGCCCGCTGGCGGTGACGCCGACTGCGGCCGCGGTCGTCCTCTACCTCGCCGTCTTCGGAAGCGGCCTCACCTACCTGGGCCTCTACTGGATCATGCCGCGCATCAGCACGTCTGCCCTGGGTGTCCTCCCGCTCATCGACACCACTGTGGCGGTGACGCTCGGGGCCCTGGTGCTGGGCGAGCCGGTGGGCGGGTCGCTCTTCTTAGGCGGCGGGCTGGTACTCGCGGCAGCCGCCCTCGCGGGCACGTCGAAGAGCGAAGGGGCGTGATCGCCGAAGCCTCAGCCCTTCACGGTAACGAGCGGCCGAAAGCGCGCCACGCGCTGCGCGACCCCGGCCTCCTCCAGGGTCTGGATGACGGGGGTCACCGGTTTGTACGCCGAGGGCGCCTCCTCCAGGAGCCGCATCCGATGCGCCTCCAGGATCTCCGGGCGGGCGCGGAACCGCGGCGAGTCGGGGTCGATGGCGGTCACCACGCGCAGGGGCGCCAGCGCCCGCGCGGTGTCCGCCGCCGCGGCATGCATCGACTTTCCACGCGAGAGGCTTCGCCCCGCGCCGTGGCTCGCGCCCTTGCGATAGAGGAAGCGCTCACCGTCCGATCCCAGATGAGGTTATGGGGCGCATCGGCGATGAGCCGCCCAGCTCGCGGCCGAGGGCTTCCGAGAGCGCCCGGAGCGCCATGAGCCCCAAGAAGAGGCGGTTCGCAAACGCGAGGTTCGCGGCGGCGCGCATCGCAGAGAGGTATCGCCGGCCCTCGTTTGCGTGGGGGCCGCGCATCGGCAGGACGTTGAACGGGTGAAGCGGCGCCGGCACCCCCGGCGGATGAAGGCGCCGCGCGCGGTCCCGAAACGCCGACCGCGCTCCCGAGGCCGACCGAGCCGGTGTGGCACATCACCACCACCTGGCCGCGGGAGAGGCCCCAATCGAAGGCGGTGCGCCCGCGAGAAATTCGGCGCCACCGATGGCGCGAGCCGTGCAAGGTTCGGCAGACGCCGCGCGCTTCGCTGGGGCATGCTTTCGCCGCGCGGCCAGTGGGACCCTGCCGCCGCGGGCGCGACGACGCTCCATCCGGCGAGGAGACAGACATGGCGACGCTGGGTCATCTCGCAGTCGGGCTCGCGATCGGCAGGGTGGCGGCGCGGGGCGAGAAGCCGCTCGCGCCCATGGCGCTCTACGGCGCCCTCGCCTGCCTGCCGGACATCGACGTCCTCGCCTTTCGGCTTCACATCCCCTACGCGGCAACCTGGGGGCACCGCGGCGCGCTTCACTCCTTGGGCGCAGCGGCGGCGGCGGGGGCGGTCGCCTTTCTCGCGGCGTGGCGCTCTCCGCAGCGGCTGCGCCTCTCGCTCCTGGCCTTCGCGGCGCTCGCGTCCCACGTTCTCCTCGACGCCCTGACCACGGGCGGGCTGGGCGTGGCCGCGCTCTGGCCGCTCACGAGCGCCCGATTCTTCGCGCCCATCCGGCTCATCCCGGTGGCGCCCATCGGGCCCGCTCTCTGGGCGTCGGCCCGAGGCCGCGCCGTCCTCGCCTTCGAGCTGGCTGCATTTGCGCCGTTCTGGCTCTACGCGCTCTGGCCGCGCCGCCGCCCGCAAGCCCTGCGGACAGCTGGCGCCCGTTCGCCTCGCGCCGGCCTCTTGTAGCCGGCGCTTTCCAGGCGGTCCTCCCGGCCCAAGATCTCAAAGGGGAGGGGTCCTTCGTGAGAGCCATCGCCAAGCTCGCGCTGCTGGCGTTGCCGGCCGCCGCTTGCTCGACCGTGAAGGTGAGCACCAATGAGGAGCCGGGCGCGGCGCAAGCCGCCGCCGGTTATCGGACGTATGCGTGGCTGCCGACGGCCGAGCGCGATGAATCGCACAACAATCCATTCGTGGAGGCGCAGCTGAAGCAGAATGTCGACCGCGATCTCGCCGCCAAGGGGTACCAAAGGGTCGGGCTCCGCGACCGCCCCGACTTCCTCGTCGGCTGGCACGTCACCACCATGGACAAGACGCAGGTCGAGGCGATCAATCCCTATTGGGGTTACGCCTGGAGCCCCGCGTTCGGACCGCCAGGGGCGTATGGCGGCGCGCGGGGGCCCGGACCCAACTACGTCGGCGAATATGGTCAAGGCACGGTGATCCTCGACGTCGTCGACGCGCGTGCGAACCAGCTCGTCTGGCGCGGCACCGCCGTGGCCGACCTGGGCGCCAATCCAACCGGTCAAAAAGTTCAGAGCAAGATCACCAAGGCGACCGACAAGATTTTGGCCGAGTTCCCGCCCAAGAGCTGAGCGGAGGAGTCATCGCATTGCCGCGACTTCTCGACGTAGGCACTGTCGGCCCGCGCGCTCCTCCGGGCGCGCGCCTCTTCCTGCCCGAGGCCGGTCGGCGGCGCGCTATTCGGCATTGCCATCGAATATCGCCGTTCCCACCGTTTGATTCATCGTGTCGAAGAAAGGGCGGGAACGCGATGGGGAATTCAGTTGCGGCTATATGGAAAGGGAGTCTGGCGTTGGTCGTTCTCCTCGCGGTGCCTGCCGCCGCGCAAGGGGCCGAGCAGCCTTCGCAAGGGGTTGCCCATCCAGCGGTCGAGCCCGACGCCGACCGGGCGCTGAGGCAGATGACCGACCATCTGGCGGGCCTTCAGACCTTCACGGTGCAGAGCTTCAGCGTCGACGAGGTAGTGCTCGGCAACGGGCAAAAGATCCAGGTGACGAATGATTCGAAGGTCTCGGTGCAGCGCCCGAACAAGCTGCGGAGCGAGCAGCTCGGGAGTGGGTCCAGCCTTCGGTTCTGGTACGACGGGACGACGATGACCCTCGCCTGTGGGGCGAGCAACACCTACGGCACCGCGCCCGCGCCCGGGACGCTCGACGCCACCATCGACGCGGCTCGTAAGCAGTACGGCATCGAGGCGCCGGGCGCCAATCTCCTCTACAGCCACCCCTACGACATCCTCATGGAGCAGGTGAGGAGCGGTCGGGTCATCGGGGTTGAAACGGTCGACGGAGTTGCCGCGACTCACCTCGCCTTCGAGGGTGACGAGGTCGACTGGCAAGTTTGGATTCAGCGAGACTCCCAACCGCTGCCGCTCCGATTCGTCATCACGACGAAAACAATGAAGGAGCAGCCGCAGTTCACGGTTCAATTGTCTCACTGGGAACCGCAGGCGCAGCTGCCCGAATCGACGTTCGAGTTCCAGCCGCCATCCGGTGCCACGCGGGTCGACTCGCTCCCGACGTCGTGCGGCTCCAGAGGCGCTTCGCGATGAGAAGGAAGATTAGGGAGGCAATTCATGCGCGGAAAACACGGCCTCAAGCCTGTTCTGATGGCCTTGGTCGGGTTGCTGGTCTTGGTGGCGACGGTGACGGAGGCGCACGCCATCATCGGCAGGCCGGCGACGCCCATGAGCTACGCAGGGGTCGCGCGGCGGACGGTGCGTCGCGGCTACTGATCCTCAGCGAGGCAGGGGCTTGAATGGAGAAGTCTTCTAGAACACCGAACGGTTCGAATCGCCTGCTGCGACGCGCATTGGCTGCCTGCGCGGAAGCCTCGTCGCTCAAGCTGCTCGCTCCTCGGGCTCCCGGCTCGGCGACGCAACTGCGCGTCTCGCGACGACTTTCGAACCGTTCGGCGTTTCTAGGTGCGCCGAGCGTCCGCGCGAACGATTTGCGCGAGCCGCTGCTCGATCTCGTCGAAGTCGACCAGGCGCCGCGCGGGGTCGCGCTCGGTGAGCCGCAGGAGCAAGGCGCGCCACGAGGGGGCGACGCCCGAGAGCTCCTTGAGCGGCCGCCGGCGCGACTCGCTGAACTTGGCGAAGGTGACGGCCCCTTCGTGGCCGCCGCCGAACTCCTGCGGCAGCTCGCCTTTGAGGAGTCGGTACAGGATGACCCCCAGCGCGAAGACGTCGCGCGCGGGGCCCAGGCGCCTGTCCTTTGGGCGACCCGCCTCGGGCGCCATATAGTCGAAGGTGCCCATCATCACGCCGGCGTTGGTCAGCTCGGAATCCTCGCCGGCGATCTTCGCCGCGCCGAAGTCGATGAGCTTCACCCGGCCTTCCTGGTCGAACATGATGTTGCCGGGCTTCAGGTCGCGGTGGGTGACGTTGCGGCCGCGCAAGAAGCGCAGCGCGCGGGTCACCGACAGCGCCACCGCGGCCGCCTCGGTGGGCGAGAATCGGCGGCCGGCAAAAGCGTCGAGGTATTCTTTCAGCGTCACGCCGTCCACGAATTCGGCGACGTAATAATAGACATTGTGCTCGACGTCCCGCCCATACCGGAACACGCGCACGATGTTTTCGTGGCGAGCGGCGGAGAGCGCCTGGAACTCGCGGAAGAAGATGTCGACGTAGTGTGGGTCGGCGCCGAATTCGCGGAACGGGACCTTGATGACCACGTGCTTGGACTGATCATTCTCGGCCAAAAAGACCGTGCCCATGCCACCGCGGCCGAGCTCGCGCAGGATCTTGAGCCCGCCGATGGACTGGACGCCCTTGTTCGGCGGCAGGCCGACCTCGCCCTTCTTGGCCACCAACTCCCGGACCCGCGCCGCGAAGCCCTCCTGTGCCGCGCTCAGGCCCTTGGCCACCGCGGGGTCGGCCAAGAGCTGCTCGAGCGACTCGAGCGGCTCGGGCTTTCCGAAGCGTTCGCGCAGCGTGGTGACCAGGCCCAGCCACATCGTCGAAAGAGCCCTCAGAGGTCCGAGAAAGGAGCGCCAGCATACCGGCATTAGCCGGCTCGCATCCAGGCGGAATAGAGAGTCGCAAAGCCCGCCCGAGGAGCCGGGGTTCTCCCCGGTCGCCCCCTCCCCGCGAGCGGGGAGGGGGTTGGGGGGTGAGGTCCGCTACCCGATGGACGCGTTGTCGATGAGCCGGGTCTTTCCCACGAAGGCGGCGACCAGGATGCGCGCCGGGCCCTCGGCGGTGTCGAGCGGCTCGAGGGTCTCCGAGTCGACGATGGCCAGGTAGTCGACGCGCGCCTGCACCGCGTCGAGCTCCGCCCGCGCGGCGTCGAGGAGCTTGGCCGAGCGGAGCTCGCCGTTCTCGCGCATCTGCGCGGCCGCGCGCAGCGCGCGCGACAGCCCCAGGGCCCGCGCGCGCTCGTCCTTGGACAGGTAGGCGTTGCGCGAGCTCAACGCCAGGCCGTCGCTCTCGCGCACGATGGGCATGCCGACGACCTCGACGCCGAAGGCGAGGTCGCGGTTGAGCCGCTCGATGACCTTGAGCTGCTGGAAGTCCTTCTGGCCGAAGAGCGCGACGTCGGGACGAAAGACGTTGAACAGCTTGGCGACGACGGTCGCCACGCCCTCGAAGTGGCCGGGGCGGCTCGCACCGCACAGGCCCCTCTCGAGCTCGGCGACCTTCACCTGCGTCTGAAAGCCCTTGGGGTAGACCTCCGAGACCTCGGGGGCCCAGAGGAAGTCCAACCCCGCGTGCCGGCACTTCTCGAGGTCGCCCGCCTCGTCGCGCGGGTAGCGCGAGAGGTCCTCGCTGGGGCCGAACTGCCGGGGGTTGACGAAGAGCGAGGCCGCGCAGACCTGCGCGCGCTTCTTGCCTTCGCGCATGAGCGAGAGGTGGCCCTCGTGCAGGTAGCCCATGGTCGGGACCAGCGCCAGCCGCTCGCCGCGCGAGCGGACCGCGCGAACGCGGTCACGAACCTGGTCGATGGTCCGGAGAATCTCAGTCATCCCAGCCCTTCCGTCAGATGGGCGTGCCGTAAACAGGCCCTTTGTCAGCCCCCTCTTCCTCGTCCGGCTTCACGAGGCGAATGCTCGACGAATGGAAGGAATGCGCCTCGTCCGGGAAGGTCGCCTGCTTCACCTCGCCCAGGTAACCGCGAGCGGCATCGCCGATGGCCTGGTAGAGGTTCGCGAACGCCTTCACGAACTTCGGCGAGAAGTCGGGGTTCATGCCCAGGGCGTCGTAGCAGACCAGCACTTGCCCGTCGGTATACACGCCGGCGCCGATGCCGATGGTCGGGATGTCGAGGTGGGCGGTGATCTCGCGGGAGAGCTCGAGCGGGATGCCCTCGAGCACCAGGGAGAAGGCGCCGGCGCGCTCGAGCGCCACGGCGTCGGCGAGGAGCTGGTTGGCCTTCTGCTCCTCGCGGCCCTGCACCACGTAGCCGCCCATCCGGTGCACCGACTGCGGCGTGAGCCCGATGTGGCCCATGACCGGGATGCCGGCGCGGACGATCCGCTCGACGACCTCGGCGTATTCGGCGCCGCCCTCGAGCTTGACCGACTCTGCGGCGCCCTCGGCGACCAGCCGGCCGGCGTTGCGCACCGCCTCGTCGACGCTGGCCTGGTAGCTCATGAACGGCATGTCGCCGATGACATGGGCCCGCCGGACGGCGCGCGAGACGGCGCGGCAGTGGTAGACCATCTGGTCCATGGTCACCGGCAGGGTGGATTTCTCGCCCTGGATGACCATGCCCAGGCTGTCGCCGACGAGGAGGGCGTCGATGCCCGCGTCGTCGAAGATGCGCGCGAAGGAGGCGTCGTACGCGGTGAGCACCGCGATGCGCTCGCCCGCCTGCTTCATCTTGCGCAGCGTGTGGATGGTGACCTTGGAGGTCGGGGAGCCTTTGGGAGCTTGCGGAGCCTGCATGGGCCTTCTCGCCTCTTTCGTCGACGGGCCCGGGCACGAGAAGGCCCGGCCTGCATAAAAACGCACGGCCGGGCGTCGAGGCGCTAAGGCTCTTCAGCGAGCGCGCCTTCGCAGGGGCCGGAGGTCCTCCGGGCATCCCTGAGCTACTCCGTCCCGGTCTCTCCAGTCGAGAAGATCCGTGCGGGGACTGCTATGTCGCGGCCTCGGCCGCTTTGCTGCCGTACCGATCGCTTCAGGGTCGCGGTCGAACAGGTTCGATCCGCGCGCCGTCAGAAGATACCCCCGCTGGGGCCGAGCCGCTAGTGGGACGCGAGGCGAGCGCCGGCCGGGAGCTAGAGGCCCTCGGCCTTGGTGCCCAGAGGGTTGTAGTACTGGGTTCCCTTCTTCATGCGGCGCACGGCCGCGAGCAACGGGTCGAGGTCTCCCGGGTCGGCGACGAAGTCGATGTCGCTCGTGTTGACCACCAGGAGCGGGGTCTCGTTGTAGTGAAAGAAGAAGTCGTTGTAGGCCCGGCAGACTTGGCTCAGGTAGTCGGGGTCGAACCGGCGCTCGAAGTCCCGCCCGCGCTTTTTGATGCGCGAGAGGAGCACCTCCACCCTGGCCTGGAGGTAGATGACGAGGTCTGGCTTGATGATCCGCGGGCCCATGAGCTCCCAGACTTTTTCGTAGAGGGCCAGCTCGTTGGCGTCCAGCGTCAGGGACGCGAAGATGCGGTCCTTGGCGAACAGGTAGTCGGAGAGGGTGACCTGGGCGAAGAGGTCCTGCTGCCAAAGCTCCTGCTGCTGGCGGAAGCGGCTGAGCAGGAAGAACAGCTGGGTCTGGAAGGCGAACTTGGCGCGGTCGCCGTAGAAGCTCGCGAGGAATGGGTTTTCCTCGACGACCTCCAAGACCGTGCGCGCTTTGAGGTTCTTGGCCAGAATGCCCGCGAGCGAAGTCTTGCCGACGCCGATGGGCCCCTCGACCACGATGTAGCGCGCGCGATCGTTGATCATCGTCCGTTCCCGCGC
The DNA here is from genome assembly GCA_963772225.1 of uncultured delta proteobacterium. Lineage (GTDB taxonomy): Bacteria > Myxococcota > Myxococcia > Myxococcales > UBA5297 > CAVYWD01. The sequence continues at coordinate 2,452,179 of CAVYWD010000002.1, forward strand.
CATCCAGGTTTGAGGATGGGCGATTCTAGGCACAGGGATCTGCAGATTGTAAGCGTTTACGAGCGGCTTCGGCGCCGCGCGCAGGGCTTGACTTTCGGATGTATGGCAATGCAATGTCACGGCATGGAACCACGACGAGGGCGGGGAAGGCCTGGAAAAGCCCAGCGGACGGCGGTGGTCGAGGCGGCCCCGCCGGCGGACCTCCCGGATGCCGCGCTCTGGTCCATCGCCATGCTGCGAATCGCCCTCGAGCTGAAGCGCCCCGGCGCGCCCGGCCTCGAGGAGATCGTCGACGGCGTGGTCGCGCGCATGGGCTTCCCCAAGGCGGAGTTCGAGAAGTACCTCTCCGAGCACCTGGGGCTGTTGAAGCGCGCGGTCGACGACCGCGGCTACGCCCGCTGACCCGTTCGCACGCCGCGCCGTTCCTACGCGTTCGACCTCGACCTCGGCGTCAGCGGCCGGCGCTGGCCACGGGCGACTCGTCGCCATGCTCGGCGCTCAAGAGGTCGCTCACCTTGACGAGCTCGTAGCCGCGCTCGCGCAGGCCCGCGACGATGGCCGGCAGCGCTTCGGCGGTGTGGAAGCTCTTGTGGTTGATGTGCATGACGATGATGGAGCCCGGGCGCGCTTTGGCGAGGACCCATTCAATCAGGCGCTCCTTGGTGGCGTGCTGATCGGGATCGCCCGAGGGCAGGTCGTACTCCACGGTCGTCAGGCCCGCTTCGGCGGCGAGCTGCACCAGGCGGTGGTCGTACTCGCCGTACGGCGGCCGGAACAGGCGCGGCGCGACGCCGGCGAGCGCGTGGACCTCGTCCTGGGTCCGCTGGAGCTCGTCGCGGATCCGCGCGGCCTCCTTCACGGCGGTCATGTGCGGGTGGGTATAAGAGTGGTTCCCCAGCTCGAAGAGCGGATTGGCGGCGAGCGCCCGCACGTGCGCGGCCTCCTCCTTGGCCCAGCTCCCGCCCAGGAAGATGGTGGCGGGGACCTTGGCCGCCACGAGCTCCGCGGTGATTCGCTCGTCGTACTTGTTCACATCGCGCGTGGAGCAGGCGTCGAAGGTCAAGGCGAGTCGCTTCTCGCTTCGCGAGCCGTGGGCGATGACCTCGGCCGCCACCGGCCCGGCGGCCGGGGCGCGGTGCGAGGTCGCCGCCCCCAGGTCGGACTCGGCCTTCGCCGCGGCCTCCGGCGAGACGTGTCCGTTGGCGGCGGGGCTCGAAGGGCTCGACGGGCGCGAGCAGCCGATGAGCGCCGCGAGCAACAAGGCCGACCTCGAAGTTGCGGGCATGCGAATCCTCCGGGGCGAGCATAGGCCCTTCGCGAGGATATCTTGCGCAGGATGGCAAAGACTCCAGGCTTCAGACCCCGGGCCTTAAGGAACTGCAGTACCCGGAGCCTGGGGTCTTTCGTCTGGAGCCTAAGGCAACCCTCATTGGTTCCGGCTCGGCCGGTTTAGGCCTGCGTGGCGCCGACAAGGCGAGATTCCGCGGGCCAGGGGCCATCTGCTAGACTCCGCGCCCCGCCTTCGAAGTCGATTGATCCGAGGGGAGCCTTGGCGAGCTACCTGCGATTTCTTGCGTCCGGCCCGGAGTCCATTTCGCTCGAGGAGATCGGCGCGGCCCTGGCCGCGGCGGAATCCGAGCTGGCACGTCGACGACACCTCCGATGAGCGGTCGACCTGCGGCGACCTTTATCTGGGCGACGAGCTCGTGGCTGAGCTCGAAGTGAACCGCCCCGGCGACGAGCTCTTCCAAGACGAGCGAGACCAGCTCCTGGAGGCGCTCCCCGAGGCAGGCGCCGGTGCCGCGCTGGAGCGCGTGCGGAGCGCGCTGCAGGGGGCGCGGTCCATCGTGGCCGTCCGGGCGCTCTTCGAGGGCGAGGGTCCCCTCGAAAAGCTCTCCGCGCTCTGGCGGTGGCTCTTCGACCACCGCGAGGGAATTCTCCAGGCGGACGGCGAGGGGTATTTCGATCGCGGGGGATTTCTATTGAAGTAAAGGCTCTGGGCCGTGCCCGTGTTCCTCGTGGGCGGATTGAGCGCTTGGGAATTCGCTTCTTTCGTCGAGGAGAATGACCGGCTCGCTCACCGCCGGCTCTCGAGCCCCTGCCACTCCTCGTACAGCGCCTCGACCTCGCGGCCGGCCTGCTCCAGCCGCTCTTTGATCCCGGCGACTTCGCCCGCACGGCTGCGGTAGAGCTCGGGGTCGGCGAGCTCGCCCTCCAGCGCCCCCCTTCGGTTCTCGGCCGCCTCGACGAGGGACTCCATCGCCTCGAGCCTTTGGCGCTCCTTGAAGCTGAGAGAGCGCTTCTCCGCCGGCGGTGGCGCGGCGGGCGGCTCAGCCGGCGGCTTCGGCTTGGGCGCGGCCAGCGCCGCGGGCGTCCGCGGAGGCGGGCGCAGCCGCAGGTACATCGAGTGATTGCCCGGGTAGAGCGTCGCCTTGCCGTCGCCCTCGAAGGCCAGGATGGATGTGGCGACCTTGTCCAGGAAGTACCGGTCGTGCGTCACGAGCACCAGCGCGCCCTCGAAGTCGACCAGCAGGTCCTCCAGCACCTCGAGCGTCGTCAGGTCCAGGTCGTTCGTCGGCTCGTCGAGCACCAGGAGATTGGCGCCGCCCAAGAGCAGCCGGGCCAGCAGGAGCCGGTTCTTCTCGCCGCCCGAGAGCGCGCCCACCTTGAGCTTCTGCATGGGGACCGGGAAGAGCAGGTCCGCGAGGTAGTCCTTGAGCTCGAGCCTGCGGCCGCCGAACTCCACGATGTCGCCGTCCGCCGCGGTCTCGTAGACCGTCTTCTCGGGGTCGAGGCCTGCGCGCGCCTGGTCGAAGTAGGCGACCCGGGTGCTCTTGCCGCGCACGACCTCGCCGGACGTCGGCGCCTCGGTCCCGAGCAGCATGCGCACCAGCGTGCTCTTGCCCACGCCGTTGCGGCCGATGACCCCCAGCCGCTCCTGGCGCAAGAGCACCAGCGAGAGGTCGTCGAGGATCATCCGGTCGCCGAAGCGCTTGTGCACGTGCCGCAGCTCGACCACCGAGTGCCCCGCGCGCGGCCCGCGCCCGACCTTGAGCTCCGCCGCCCGGGTCGCCTCGGGCGCCTTCTCAGCGATGAGCTTGCGCGCGGCGTCCACCCGCGACTTGCGCTTGGTTCGCCGCGCCTCGGGCGCCTTCCGGAGCCACGCGAGCTCCTGGACGATGAGCCGCTGGCGCTTGTGCTCGCGCCGCTCCGACTCTGCCTCGCGGGTGAGCTTCTGCTCCAGGTAGTCCTGGAAGTTCCCCGGGTAGCTGTCGAGCTTGCCGCGGGCGAGCTCGACGATCCGCTCGGCCAGCCGGTCGAGGAAGTAGCGGTCGTGGGTGACGAGCAGGATGGCCCCGGGGAACGCGTCCAGCTCCTCCTCGAGCCAGTCGATGGTCTCGACGTCGAGGTGGTTCGTCGGCTCGTCCAGGAGGAGCAGGTCCGGCGCCGCGAGCAGCGCCTGCGCCAGCGCCACCCGCTTCTGCGTGCCGCCCGAGAGCTCGCTCAAGGGCCTCGCCCACTCCGACTCCCCGAGGCCCAGCCGCTCGAGCATCCGCTTGGCCAGGTGCGTCAGGTCCCAGCCGCCCAGCCCCTCGATGCGCGCGGTCGCCGCCTCCAGGCGCTTGAGCAAGCCCTCGTGCTCGCCCGACGGCGCGGCGCCCAGCGCGGCGGTGAGCGCCTCGTGCTGGGCGATGGCCTCGGCCCGCCGCCCCGAGGGAGCGAAGAGCATGCTCTCCATGGTCGCGCCCGAAGGGAAGCGCGGCTCCTGTGGGAGATAGGTGAAGGCCGCCTCGCGCCTCTTCTCGATGAGCCCGGAGTCGGGCTGGCGCAGGCCCGCGGCGATCTGCAGGAGCGTCGACTTGCCCGAGCCGTTGACGCCGACCAGCCCCACGCACTCGCCCTCCTCGACGACCAGGTCCAGGTCGTCGAAGAGGACGCGCGCGCCCAACGCCACGCGCAGCTCGCTCGCTCTCCAAAGGGTCACGGGCGAGGTGTAGCAAAGCCTTGGGCCCGGGTGAAGTAGAAGCGCCGCGCTCGCAAGCTCGTCCCGGCTGGGACTGCCCAGGCGGCGGGCTTCCGGCGGCTCGCTCGGCTGCAAAGCCTTGGCCTGCGCTCGTCCGGAGGGCTGGGGACGAGGCGGGGAGCGAGCGATGAGGCGTGGGTCGACGGCGGTGTTCTGCGCAGCGATGTTGGCGGCGGGGAGTGCCTTTGCGGACGGGGCGGTCTTCATGACCGCCGGGGGAAACCTGGATTTCTCGCGGTCGACCCCGCTGCGAGGGCCGGTGAGCGTGGAGCTCGTGCCGTCGTTCGGCGACGTGCTGCGCTTCGATTTGGGCCTCTACATGCGGCTCGTGACGAACCCGAGCGGGCAGTCGGACGACGACTTGTCGCTGAGGCCGGGCCTGCGCCTCGGGTCGGCGAACTTCCCGTTCTACCTGCGCGCGGCGGTCCCGCTGGTCCTGGCGACCCAGGGGCTCGACTACCGGCTGATGCTCGGCGCCGGCCTGCACCTTCCCGTGGGTGAGCACGCCAGCCTGGTGGTGGAGGTGGACACGCTGCCGGCCAAGCAGTTCATCATCCGGCACGATCGCCTCGAGGGCCGCGCGGGCTTCGCCTTCGGCTTCTGACGCGCGAGGCCCCTAGCCAGCCTTCGGCAAGCGCGAAGCTCCAGCGTCGTCTCGAGGGGGCGGCGGCCGATACGCCCCCGAGCCCGTTCGCGACTGCGCGATCCCCAGCGAGAGGATGGTGCGAAACGCCTCCTCGACGGTGAGATCGCTCGGCTTCACCTCCGACTCGGCGACCAGCAGGTGGAACCCGGAGGTGGGGTTGGGTGTCGTGGGGATGAAGACGTTCAGGTAGTCGGCGGGCATCTGCGGGGCGATGGAGGGGCCGGTGACGAAGGCCAGCGCCCAGACGCCCTTGCGCGGGTACTCGACGTAGACCACGCGGCGAAATTGGTGGCCGCCCTCGTCGGTCATGGTCCGCAGGAGCTGGTCGAGCGCCGAGTAGACGCTGCGCAGGACGGGGATGCGCTGGATGAGATGCTCGTGGACGAACTCGAGGATCTTCTGGCCGAGCAGATGCTTCGAGACCCAGCCGATGAACGAGACGCCGGCGGCCAGCGCCACGGCGCCGATGACCATGGCCGCGACGTCGACCAGAAACGCGAGCGTCGGGTTGGGGATGAAGGCCTGCGGGCGCCACGAGTCGGGCGCGAGCTGGCGCAGGCCCCAGAGGGCGCGCAGCGCGGCGAGGCCTATCCAGAAGATGACCCCCAGGGGAATGACCACCATCATTCCGGCCAGGAAGTGGCTGCGCAGCAAGGCTCGGAAGCGCGGAAGGTTGCTCAAGCTCAGCGATGTCACGGCGCTCTCCTGAAGGGCACTCTGCTTATCCGCTCCGCGGCATTTTCGCCATCCGACCTTTGTGTGAGACGCGCGCGGCGTGCCTTCGAGAACCTCTCGAGCGCTCGCGCGGCCGCTTCGAGCGACGGGCTCGCGCGGCCCCGAAAGTCCACCCTAACCCGGCATAGCCAAAGCCGATGGGGGTGGCCGGGCCTCCAGGAAATGCCGTTCCCGAGGGCCTGGATCCCCTAGGTCGACCGCCAGCCGTGAGCTTTAGCGCGACGCGTCCATGGCGCAGCGAAAACCGAAGTGGTGGAAGGGACGGTTCCGCGGGACGTGCGGTCGCCTTCGGGTCGCGGTCGCCCAGGAGGCGTCCCAGTACCAGCTGCCGCCTCGGACCACGCGCTCTTTGAAGCCCGGGCACTCGAGCGCGCCGCCGCAGGGGCCCCGCGGATTCTTGCCCTGGCACTCTTTCCCGCAGGCGGCGTAGCTCGGGGTGTACCAGTCGGCGACCCATTCGTGGACGTTGCCGGCCATGTCGAAGAGCCCGGAGGGATTCGCCGGGCGCGAGCCCACCGGCCAGACCTTCCCGCGCCCGCAGCCGTTGGGCTCGCCGTCCTTGATGATGGCCAGCGCGCAAGTCGCCTTCTCGTCGCCCCAGGGGTAGAGCCGGCCGTCGGCGCCGCGGGCCGCCTTCTCCCACTCGGCCTCCGTCGGCAGTCGCTTCTCCTTGAACGCGCAGAACCGGGCTGCCTGGAACCAGCTCACCCCGGTGATGGGCATGGTCGGCTCGGAGAAGCCCAGGTAGTTGGGCCCCGCCTTCTCGCACGCCCGGGCCTTCATGCACGCCCGGTACTCGGCGATCGTGACCTCGGTGCGGTCCATCCAGAACGGGCTCAGCTCCACCGACTCGCGGGGGCGTTCGTCCTTCGGGCCGTCGTCGCGCCCGCGCAGGAACGGCCCTCCCGCGATGCACGCCATGCCCGGCTCGGGCGCGCCGCAGGGGCCTTCGCCCGCGGCCTCTGCGGGCGCCGGCGCGGTGGCCGCGGCGAGGGCCAGGGCGGCCCAGAGAAGCGCCATGGGCCTACTCCGCGTTCCAGTCGGAGGCGGGGAGGACCTTCAAGCGCGAGTCGCCCCCGTTGGCCCGGAACCGCACCACGCGCAAGGGCCACTTGCGCACCTGCTTGTCCTCGTGGTGGCCCTCGACGCTCTCGACCCAAAACAGGTCCAGGTCGCACTGGTAGCGCCCGCGCTTGCCCGCGTCGGCCAGGAGCTTTCGGAAGGGGTTCTTCGGGTGCCAGTAGACTTGCTTATCGACGCGGGCCAGGTAGGCGAAGACCGGGTGGGTCTTGTTGAACTGGGTCGCCTTGGCGCGGGTGGGCGCGAGGATCCGCGCGGCGTCCTCGGCGGTCAGCTCGGTGACCCCCAGGCCGTCCTCGTCGGTCTTCCCGGGCCCTCCGCCCAACATGGCCCCGAGCGCCTCGCGCCCGGCCTTGTCGATGGCGTCGACGTAGGCGCGCAGGTCGGCGACCTCGCCCTCCTCGTGGCGGTGCTTCTCCCGGCCGACCACCTTCCAGTTGTCGAGCGTGAAGAGCCGGGCCGTCAGCGTGGCGCCGCCCAGGAGCGACTCGACGCCGGCCTCCCCGCCCTGGTGCGCGATGGCCTGCAGGTAGGTCTCGGCCAGCTTGCGCGCGTCGTCGCGCTCGTCGAGGGCCACCTCGAAGTCGGAGACGCTGGCTTTGCTGCTGGGCGGCTGCAGGTCGGGTTTGGCTGCCAAGGACGGCTGGGCGGCCAGGAAGGCCGCTGCGGCGAGGAGCTTCGCGGGGCGCATGGGCGGTCGGTCCCTTTCGTCGGCGAGGTGCCCCCGGGCACTTCACCCAGGGCCTCACGGCCGCCCATTCTTCCGCGCCCGCGCGCAGCCCTGCAACCTCACAGCGACGCGGACGAGCCCGTTTCGCGCCCTAGCACGGCTCGAACCGCGCAAGGCCGCCTCGGGAGCGGCAGCGCTACCCGGCGCGCGCCCGCTCGGCCTGCCGCAGCGCGGGCGCCGGCAGCGCCTCGAGCGCGTAGAGCGGCGGTCGGAGCTCTCCAGCCAGGCGAGCCCTGCCTCCCAGGACCCGGAAGAATGGGACCTCGAACAGCAGGCGCTGCGGCGCGCGGGCCGCGCCCGCAGAGGCCGAGACATCGGCGACGCGGTGCGCGAACGCGCGCCGATAGCCCTCCGAAAAGAGCGTCCGCTCCATGGACTGGCGCGCCGCGGTCGAGGCCCGCTGCGCCCGGAAGGCGGCCAAGGTGTTCGAGGCGTAGGCCACGACCTCAGCTGGGCCCGGGCAGGCGAAGGCGTCGAGCTCCGGCACCTCCACGGGGCGCGTGGCGATCCAGCGCACGTGGACGGGACGCCCGCCCACCAGCGCCCCGAAGCAGCGGTCCCCCAGCCGCAGGCGGCGGTGGATCTCGCCGGCGGCGAGCCCGAACTCGCGGGCGCTGGAGACGAGCTCGGCGGCGGTCACCTCGCGCAACTCCAGGCTCGAGGGCGGTGACGGCTCGGCCAAGGCAAGCCCCTGGAGGTCCCAGCCGAACACCCGCACCACGCCCGAGCGATAGACCGGAGACAGCCAGCGCCGAACCCGCCCGGTGAGCGAGCGCGCCAACGCGGCCCCGGCGGGCGCCAGCTCTCGGCGCATCTGCGCGAGGCTCTTCGGTGAAATCCGTTCCATGGCGAGCGAGGGCAAGGCGTCCTCCTTCCGCGGGAGATGGCGGGCCAACGTAGGCATGGGCCCGCGGCCGGGGTAGACCCAGGCGCCCGCGCTTCTGGGGCTGGCGGCCCGTTCCTGTTTGGGCTCGGTCGCGGGCGCGCTTGCGCCGCCAGCGTTCATTCGTTAAAAGAACCGCCTCAATGAACGCAGATTCATCAACCGTAGTCCCCGTTCAGCCTTTGCGCTCTCGCTTCAAGGAAGCGACGCGGGGCGCCATCCTCGCCTCGGCCGAGGCGGTCTTCGCCGAGCGCGGCTTCCACGGCGCTCACATGGGCGAGATCGCCTCGGGCGCCGGCGTGGCGGTGGGGACCCTCTACAACTATTTCGAGGACCGCGAGCACCTGCTCGGGGCGCTCCTCGACGCGCACGGCGAGGAGCTGCGGCAGACGCTCGCGGCCACCCTCGAAGGCCGCATGCCCTTCCGGGGCCGCCTGGAGGTCTTCCTTCGCGCGGTGGTCGTGCACCTGCAATCGCACTGGCAGCTCTTCGCCATCCTCATCGAGGACGAGCTGGTGCAGGCCCGCGGGGGGGCGCGCTCGCCGCAGCGAAGGCCGATGCTCCACGAGGTCTTCCACGCGTCGGAGGAGCTCGTGGCGCTGGGCGTGCGCCAGGGCGCGCTGCGCCGCGACGGCAAAGAGCTCTTCCCGGCGCTGCTGACCGGCGTGGTGCGCGCGAGCTTCACCCACCACCTCTACACCGACCGCGGCGCTCCGCTCGAGCGCCACATCCCCGCCCTCATCCGCTTCTTCCTCGAAGGGGCAGGAGCTCCTCCTTGAGCCAGGCCCTGAGCACCGCGTTGCCCGCCGTGGGGCGGCGGCACGACAACAAGTGGCTCGTGACCCTCTCGGTGACCTTCGGCACCTTGATGGGGACCATCGACGCCTCCATCGTCAACGTGGCCATCGGCCACATCCGCGGCTCGGTGGGCGCAACGCTCCAGGAGATCACCTGGATCTCCACGGGCTTCGCCATCGCCACGGTGCTGGTCATGCCGCTGACTGGCTTCTTGGGCCGCTTGTTCGGCCAGAAGCGGGTCTACCTCGTCTCGCTCATCGTGTTCATCGGCGGCTCGGCGCTGTGTGGCACCGCGCGCTCGCTGGAGGCGCTGGTCTTCTACCGGGTCCTCCAGGGCTTCGGCGCCGGCGCGCTGCAGCCCACCGAGCAGGCCATTTTGCGCCAGACCTTCCCGCCCGAGGAGCAGGGCATGGCCATGGCGCTCTTCGGCATGGCGGTGGTCCTGGGGCCCGCGTTCGGCCCGACGCTGGGCGGCTACATCGTCGACCACTACAGCTGGCCGTGGATCTTCTACATCAACCTGCCGGTGGGCGCGCTGGGCTTCCTCATGGTCACCACCTTCGTCCACGAGGACGAGGGGATCCGCCACGCGAACCACGATCGCGCCGAGCGGGAGCGCAAGCGGCTGGACCACATGGGCGTCGTGCTGCTCTCGGTGGGGCTGGCGGGCCTGCAGTACGTCCTGGAGGAGGGCGCGCGCGACGACTGGTTCGAGTCGCGCCTCATCACCGCCTTCGCCGCGATCTCGGTGGTAGCGCTGGTGACGTTCGTGGTGAACGAGCTGACGCACCCGGCGCCGGTGGTGGACCTGCGCCTCTTCGGGGACAAGGCGTTCCTCTCCGGCACGGTCATCGGCTTCGTCATGTTCGGCCTGCTCATGGCGAACATGTTCCTCCTGCCGGTCTTCATGCAGGAGATGCTCGGCTATACCGCGACCCAGAGCGGGCTCACGCTCATGCCGCGCGCCGCGGTCATGATGGTGATGAACCCAGTCATCGGAAAGCTGTACGGCAAGATCTCGCCGCGCGCCCTCATCGCCTTCGGCGTCGTCTGCGTCTCGGCGGGCAGCTACCTGATGAGCCAGTTCACGCTCGCGACCGGGACGTCGCAGATCATCGGCGCCATCCTGGTGCAGGGGATGGGCTTCTCGTGCCTGTTCATCCCGCTGACCACCACCGCGCTCTCCGGCATTCCCAAGCACCGCGTCGCCGACGCCACCGGGCTCAACTCGCTCTTCCGTCAGATGGGCGGCTCGGTGGGCCTGGCGGTGTTCGCGACGCTGCTCTCGCGCTACGGCACGCAGGCCCGGGCGGCGGTGGCCGCGCACGTGACGGCCATGCGCCCGGAGGCCATGGACAGGCTCCATACCATCGCGCGGGGTATGGTGACCCGAGGCTTCGACCCGGCGGCGGCGCAGTCGGGGGCGCTCCAGGCGCTCTCCGGACAGGTCATGGGCCAGTCCATGACGCTCGCGTTCCGCAAGGACTTCATGATCGCCGCCATCGTCTTTCTGTTCGTCCTTCCTCTCCTCGCTTTTCTCAAGGTGGCGCGCCCGCCGTCGGGCGAGGCCCCCCAGGTTCATATGGAGTAGCCCATGGAGTCGAACACCAGCCCCCTGCGCAGCCCCGCTGCGCCCGCCCCGGCCGAGGCGCCCTCGCGAACGACGCAGGCGCCGGCCCCGAGCCGGTCGAAGAAGCCGTTCTTGATCCTCGGCGCGCTCGTCGTCGCCGGCGCCATGGTCTTCGGCGGGTTCGCCGTGCTCAACGCGAACGAAGAGGAGACCGACGACGCCCAGGTCGAGGCGGACATCGTCCCGCTCTCGGCGCGGGTGGGCGGGCAGGTGCTCGCGCGCAAGGTCGAGGACAACCAGAAGGTCAAGAAGGGCGACCTCATCCTCGAGCTCGACTCGGCCGACTACGCGGCGCGCGCCGCGCAGGCCGAGGCCGAGCTGGAGACCTCCAAGGCCCAGGCGGCGGCCGCCGAAGAGCAGGTCCGGGTGGTGGAGGCGAGCGCCAAGGGTGGGCTCACCAGCGCCAAGGCCTCGCTGTCGGGCTCTTCGCTGGGGGTCATCAACGCCGAGGCTCAGATCGCCGCGGCCCGGGCCGGACTGGAGCGGGCGCGGGCCGAGCAGCACCGGGCGGAGATCGACCTCGCGCGGGCGAAGCAGCTGGTGGCGGCGAACGCCATCCCGCGCGAGCGGCTCGACCTGGCCCAGGTCGCCTGGGACGGGGCCAGCGCGGCGCTCGCCCAGTCGAGCGCCCAGCTCGCGGCGACCGAGGAGATGCGGCACGTGGCCATGGCCCGCGTCGACGAGGCGCGAGGCCGCGTGGACCAGAGCACGCCCATCGACGCGCAGATCGCAGCGTCGCGCGCCAACGCCCAGCTCGCCCGGGCGAGGGTCAAGGTCTCGGAGGCGTCGCTCGACCTCGCCAAGCTGCAGCTTTCGTATACCCGGGTCTACGCGCCCGACGACGGTATCCTCTCCAAGCTCTCGGTCCAGCCCGGCCAGTGGGTCCAGCCGGGACAGGCCGTCGCCTCGCTCGTGCCGGAGCGGACCTACGTGGTCGCGAACTACAAGGAGACCCAGGTCGGCCGGATGCGCGTCGGGCAGGGCGCGACGGTCCGCGTCGACGCGTTCCCGGGCGTCGCGCTCGAGGGGAAGGTCGAGAGCCTCTCTGGCGGGACGGGCGCGCGCTTCTCGCTCCTGCCGCCGGACAACGCGTCCGGGAACTTCGTGAAGGTCGTCCAGCGGGTCCCCGTGCGGATCGCGTTCGCCAAGGCGCCCGCGCTCCCGCTCCAGGCGGGGCTCTCCGCCGACGTCACCGTGCACGTCCGATAGCGCTCTCTTTTCTTCAAGGACCCCATGCTCGCGCTCAGTGCCTTTCTCGCCGCAGCCGTCGCCGCCGCAGAGCCGGCGGCCCCAGTCCAGAGCCTTACCGTCGACCAAGCGGTCGCGCTCTCCTTGGAAGTCAGCCCGCAGCTCCACGCCGCGCGCTCTCGCGCCGAGGCGAGCCAGGAGCAGGTCAAGAGCCACCGCGGGCGCCTCCTGCCGTCGGTTTACGTTAGCGACGAGCAGCAGCATTGGAACGCGCCCTTCGGCATCGCCTTCGGGGCTCTGTCCGTCGTCGCGCGGAACATCAACAACAACACGTTCACCGCGGCGGCCAATCAGCCCGTCCTCGGCCTGATCCGGCTCGGCAAAGAGCAGAGCGCCCTGTCCTCGGGGGCCGAGGCGGCGGGACAGGACGCGCGGGCGGTGGAGGCGGCGCTCAAGGAAGAGGTGGAGAACCTCTACCTGCGGCTGTTCGAGGCGCGGGCGCTGGTGGGCATCGCGCGGGCCTCCCAGGCGCAGCTCTCTGACCAGATCCAGGTCGCCAAGGACAAGCTGAAAGCGGGCGTGGTGACCCAGGCCGACATCCTGCGGCTCGAGACAGCTTTCGCGAACGCGCGCCAGCAGGAGATCCTGGCGGCGGCCTCCGAGCAGGTGGCGCGCTCCAATCTTCTGCTCGACCTGGGCCGGCCGGCGGACGATTCGGGCCTCGAGTTCGTCGAGCCGTCGACGTCCGACCAGCCCATGAACAGCGACCGGCCGCTGGGCTCCTGGGTCGACCAGGCCGTGGCCAAGCGCCCCGAGCTGAAGGGCGCGATCAAGCAAGCGGACGCGGCCGGCGCCCAGGCGACCGCGCGGACGCTGGATCTCTTGCCCGACGTGAACCTAGAGGGAGGCTACCTCCACGTCAGCGGCCAGATCTTCGCGCCGGTCGATTCGGCGTTCATCGGGGTCAAGGCCGAGTGGTTGGTCTGGGATTGGGGCGCCAAGTACTTCGGCAGCCGGGCTGCCGCGCGCCAGGCGTCGGCGGCCGAGTCGCAGGCGAACGAGGTTCGCCGGCTCGTGCAGCTCGATGTCGCCGCCAAGCTGTCCAACCTGCGCGCCGCCGCCGCCGCGCTCGACGCCGCTCACACGGGGATCGCCAGCGCCGAAGAGGCCTACCGGGTGACGGCCGCGCAAGTGAGCGCCGGGAGCGCGAGCACCACCGACCTACTCGACGCCCATTCGGCGCTCACCCAGGCCCGGCTCAACTTCGCCCGGGCGCGCTATGCGCAGGCCATCGCCTCGGTCAGCCTGTCGCGAGCGGTCGGGGAGCTCTAGCGTCGCCTTGCCTCTCGAGCGGCGCCCCCTCCCCGCAAGCGGGGAGGGGGACGGGGGGTGAGGCTACGGCTGCACGTCCACGTTCAGCGTCTCGTTGTTGAAGGTGTAGCTCTTGCCGTCGGCGGCCACGGTGCCGTTGATGGTCATGGAGACCTTGCCGCTGGTGGCGGAGAGCTCGGTCGCGCTCACCGAGATGGTCACGTCGCAGGTGAGCTCCGCGCTGTAGGCCCCCGACATGGTCAGATCCGCCTTGAGGGTCTCTTTCACCTGCGCCGACGACGACGTGGTGTCGTAGCCGAGCTCGAAGGTCTCCGAGCCGTCGAACGTGTTCTTGCCGTCGTAGGAGAACTTCGAGAAGTCGATGGCGTAGGTCGCCGAACCGGACCCGCCCGTTCCGCTGGCCTGGTAGGTCACGCTCGCCGAGCCGGACTTCCCGGTGACGGTCGCGGTGCCGCCCACGGTGATCTTCTCGGTCGAGCCGGCCACCATCGCCGAGGTCTGGGCGCCCAGCGAGGCCACCATCAAGTGGCTGACGGCATTCGCTGCGTCCTGCTTGCTACCGATTCCGCCGCTGCAGGCGCCGAGGGCGAAGACCGAGCCGATGGCGAGGGACTTGAGGGCTTTCATTCCGATTCTCCTTGAATTGGGGACAGTCGCTCGCCGGCCGAGCGGGCGAGGAACTATGTACCGCCGGCCTTTCCACGAGGTCAAGGCGAGGCGGGTAGGTGTTTGTGGCAAATCGGAAAAGGGCCCCCGATTCCCGCGGGCTTTCGTCGCTCGCGTGCCGTCGGTACCCCCTGGGGGGCGCTTCAGGGCCGCCTTAGGCGAGGCGCCTTCTCTCCCTGGAGAGCGAAGGCCACGCATTCCGGGCTTCATTCGCCCGACCTCGGAGAATGGAATTCGAATTGCGTCGAATAGGGAACCAAGCGAAAAGGCGCTGAATGGCTCAAATTCGGGGTCTCGAGCGCGCAAGAAAGTGCCGTTCTACGGATTACGCCGCCGCGCCCTTCCAGAGCGACTTGACGAGGCTCGCCACCGCATCGGTGCTCAGGTCGACCGCGAACGCCCAGCCGAAGATCCCCGCGAGCTCCGCCGGCGTCCCGACGAAGCGCTCGGCGACAATCGAGTAGCCGGTCGCGGTGGCGAGCACGCCCAGGACCACGAGCTGCAGGAGCTTTAGCCGCCAGGCGCTCTGCTGCGCGTCGCGAACCCGAAGCTGAGGGTAGGCGATGGGCGGGACCGACGTCGGCGCGGGCGCGGGCGCCCCCACCGCCTCGCTGAAGCTGCGCGGCGCGCCTCTCGCGCGGCTCGCCCGCGCGGCGGCCCGCGGCTCGGCGCGCGGCGCGCCGGCGTTCACCGCGAGCGGCGCGCCGGCCGCGAGCTCCTTGGGCTCGGGGCCAAGCTTCTCCAACGCCGCGCGGAAGCGCGCGAGCACCTTCGGCGCCTCTGCCAGCGCCGCGTCCCAGGGCGCCTTCGGCCAGCTCCCCAGCGCCTCCACCGCCTTCGCCTCCCAGAGGCTCAGCTCCTTCTCCGGCCGCTTGCCGGCGAGCGCGTCGGACGCCGCCTGAATGTCTCGCAGCATTCCCGTGCGCAGGTCGGTCAGGAGGTCGGAGAGCGCCGCGTTCGCGGCGGTGATCGCCGCGAGGAGGTCCGGCGCCGCGGCCAGGCCGTTGCGCGGGATGGCCGAGAGCGCCTGGCGCACGGCCGATGCCCCTTGGTGCGCCTGGGCCGCCAGCTCGTCCGGCGCCGCCGACAGCGGGTCGAGCAGGGCCCGCACCTGCTGCGGATACTCCTGGGCCGCCCGGCCGGCGCGGTCGTCGAAGGCGGCCACCGCTCGCTCCACCTCCGCCCTGGCTCGGTCCAGGTGGCCTTGGAGGACCTGGCCCTGCGCCGCGGCGAGCGCGGCGTTCGCCTCGCCCAAGGCGTCGGCGAGCTCCGCCGGCAGAACCCATCGGCCGGCCAGCCGCCGGCGCGCGGAGTCGAGCAGGGCGACCACGTCGGCGCGCTTCTGCTCGAGCGCGCTCAGCGCGGCGGCGAGCGGAGCCCGCGTCGCGTCCACCTGCTGGCGCAGCCTCTCGAGCGCGGCGGCGCCGAAGAGCGAATCGCCCTCGGCGGCCTTGAGCTTGGCGAAGAGCTCCCGGCGCAGCTCCTGGAGCTTGGCCTTGAAGTCTGGGTCCTCGTGGAGCCGGCTCTGGACATCGAGCTCCGCGACCGCCGACCAGCCTGCCGCGAGCTGCTCGCGGCGCCGCAGCGCGGTCGAGAGCCAGACCCGCACCAGGTAGCCCACCGCGAGGCCGGCGGCGATCAGTCCGACGATGAGCGCGCCCGGCAGGCGGCGCTTTACCTCCACTGAGACGACCGACGGGTTCGAGAGGCGGGCTCCGCCGACGAGCAGGCGCAGCTTCGAAATCCCCACCGGAAGTCCACCTTCGACGCGCGCCGCGCACGCGAGCTCGAAGGCGCGCCCCGGGCCGACCCGCTCGGCTGGCGGCGGGCACTGGGCGCTCGCCCGCAGCGGCCCTTCGCCCGGGCCCTGCGCGGAGATGAGCTGCACCGACGGCGCGAGCGCCGCCCGGCCGCCGGTCTCGACCAGCGGCAGCGAGAAGCGCACCGGCTCGGCGTAAGAAGGCAGAAAGGTGTGCCAGGGGTCGAGCGCGAGCTTGGGCAATTCGCCCAGCGTCGCCGCGGCGAGCTTCATCGAGAGCGTGAGCCGCTGCCACTCCAGTTTTGGGAGCTTGGCGCCCTCCGCCGGCGGGACCTGGACGGCCGCGGTCAGGAGATAGGTTCCCGCGGCGAGAGCCTCGGCCGACTCGAGCCGGACCCGCAGCCGGGCCACGCGCGGGTTGCCGGCGAGGGGCTCGAGCTGGAGCCACTCGCTCTTGGCCGCGAGCCGCTCGCCCGAGGGCCCCAGGAGGCCGAGGCAAAACGGCTGCGGGGCGGGGCTTGGCCAGTCGGCATCCGCGAGCGCGAGCAGGAAGCTCGCCTCAGCCGCCCGGTCTCCGCGCAGGGCGAGCTCGACGGCGCTCTCGACCGCGGAGAGCCGGTCGGCCCGCGCCGCGCCCCAGGGCAGGGACGTTGCGAGGAGCGCGCACGCGGTGATGCAACGCGCGAGGTGGCCGACCCCTCGCATCGACCGCCCCCATTTCCCCGGGGGGCTCCTCATAGCCCAAAGCTCCCCAGGCCCTGCGTGAGAACCGGGCTGTCGCGATACGAGAACGTCACCGAGCCGGCGAGGTGCTTGAAGGCGGCGCCGAAGTCCTCGGCGCGCCCCTGTACTCCGAACGCGACGGAGAGGTCGCGGGGCAAGGCGACCTTGAAGCTGGCGGAGACCGCGGCGGAGGCGGCGCCTCCGTCGAACGAGACGGCCGACCGATCGGCCTCGGCGGTCAAGGTGAAATTGGAGCGCGCCCACTGCGCGGCGGCGCCGAAGTCGAGCGAGGTGCGCAGGGTCTCGGAGGCCGACGGCCGCTCGGAGATCACCCGGGCTTGGACGGCGAAGCGCAAGCCCGCCAGGCGATGGAGCTCGTAGGTCGTCGCCAAAAATTCGCGGTGGACCCGGATGAGCGCGTCGGAGCCCTGCCGGTTGCTGCCGGGGCCGACCCAATTTCCGCCGACCGAGACAAAGAGCGCGTCGGAGCGCCGGCGCTGCTCCTTGCACGCCTCGATGCCGGGCGGTCTCGCGCCGAACGTATTCCTCGGGGGCGGCGGTCTTGGCGTGCTCGAGGAAGTATTTCTCGACCTTGGCGTCGTATTCATGCTCGGACTCGTTGCTCGGCTTCACCATGAGGCTGCCCGGGAGGAGCATTCGGAGGTCCTCCCAGCGCGCCGCCGCCGCGTCGGGGCCGTTGAGGCATCGGTCGAATTCGCTGGAATAGACGCTGCGCTCGCCGATGAGGTCCCAGGCGAACCCCAGGCCCAAGGTGGAGAATCGCGTATTGTCCACGGCGTCGTAGGGCGAGCCCGCCGCCAACACCAGGGTCGCAGCCAGGTCCGTCGCCAGGCGCCCAAAGCCCCCGACCGACTCTCGAGCGGCGATCACCTGATGGTAGACCTTGTCGCGGCCCCAGAGCGTGAGGAACGGGTTGAATTGCATCGCGGCCGAGCCGCTGCCCTGCTGGAAGACGCTCCCGAGCGCGCGCAGGCCGGTCTGGAGGTCGCTCACGTTGGCGGGGTGCACGACCTGCTGGCCCGCGTTCGGGTCGACGCCCGCGGCGAGCTCCGAGCCGCCTTCGAGGTTCGCGTCGACGCCGACCGTGAAGGGGATGGCGCCCAGGGCGGCGGAGTCGGCGGCGCGCGAGGCCGCCGGGAGAAGCAGGGCGGAGAGCAGGGCTGCGCCGCGCGGTGAGACCCTCATGTCCCGATGTCCCAGGAGAGGTCGGCCAAAGCGGCCTTGTCGCCGGACTTGAGCGCCACCTTCGCGTCCAAGGCGGACGAGGTGCCGCAAAGCTCCAACGTCGCGGTGAACGCGATTTCTCCGACCAGGTCGTTGGGCTGCGAGATGGAGACCAGCACGTCGAGGTAGACGTCGTCCGCCTCGCGGAGCAGCGCGCCGGGGACGGTGCGCACGTCGGGCGAGCGCATGAAGTCGGTGGCCTGGCTCCCGCTCGAGTCCGGGACGAACTTCGGGTCGCCGCTTCCCACGAGCTTGACGAAGAGCGTGAGCTGGCAGCCGTAGAGCTCGCCTGCGCGGGTCACGGTGAGCTTTGCGTCCTTTCGCGCCTCTTTGGGAATTCGGAGCAACGCGGTCGCGGCCATCGGCCCTCCACGGTCGGGGAGCGGGTAGGTTCTGTCTGAAAGCGGAGTGAGTCAAGAATGGGCGCAACGGTAGGGCGGCTCGTCGCCCACGGCCACGTTCAGGTCGCCGTCGCCGTCCACGTCTTCGTTCACGCCCACGTCAACGCATTCGCTCACGCGAGGCCTTGTGATTCAATCGTGAGGAATGCGCCCAATACTGGATTCTAGCGAGGCTGCGCCTCAGACCGACGAGGCATGTTGGAGAAGTCGCGGCGCAGCCTCGCGTCGATAGTTCACGGTCGATAGTCGATGGTTCTCCTGAAAGTCGTCTCGGCGAAAACTTGACTCAACTGCGTCAACTTTGGACCCTCAAGGCTTCTAGCGGCGGCATCCGGAGTCGACCTTGGGCCGAAGGAAGGCCCCAAGCGCGGCGGAGGCTCGGCCCCTAACTTCGCTGCGTGAGCTTGGGCCCGCGAGCCGTTTTCGTCTTCCTCGTCGTCGTCGTCGTCGCGCTCCTTTCGGGCGCGCCCGCCAGGGCCCAGAACCAGGGGCTGGGGCACAAGCTGCCAGGCACCCTCGGCCTGAGCGCGGGTCTGCAGCCGGAGCCGGGCCTCACGTTGGCCGACCAGCTCGCGTTCTACAGCGCCGACCGCCTTCGAGACCGCCATGGAGGCTTGATCCCCGTGACGGGATTGCGCCTGCGGGCCTTGGCGAACGGGGCGGGGCTCTCCTTCACGCTGCCGGTGGATTCCCTCTTCCTGAATTGGTCGGCCTCGGCGCCCTTGGTGCACGCCCAGCTCGAGAGCGACCTGCCGCAGGCGAGCATCGACGCGTTGGGCCTGGGAGACGCGCGGGTGCAGCCCCTGGGGATAGGCTGGCGCGCCCCGCGCCTGGACCTGGTCGCGTCCTATGCGCTCTACATCCCCACCGGGCGCTTCGAGCCGGGCGGCCGCGGCTCGGTCAGCCGCGGGAGCTTCTCCCACGAGCTCTCGCTGGGTGGGACGGTGTTCTTCGACCCTCGGCGTCGGTGGTTCTTTTCGGCGCTGGCGAGCTACGAGCTGAATCAACGCAAAATTGGCGTCGACATCACGCGCGGCGACACCCTCCAAATCCAAGGCGGCGCGGGCCGACAGGTCTTGGGCATGTTCGAGGTCGGGGTCGCGGGCTATGCGCTGTGGCAGGTGCAGGACGACCGGGGCAGCGCGCTGCCGCCGGTGCTCCGCGGCAATCGCGACCGGGTCTTCGGCCTGGGCCCGGAAGTCGGCGTTCGAATTCGGCCGATCCGCGCCAAGCTTTCGCTGCGCTACGAGCACGACTTCGGCGCGCGCGCCCGGCCCGAGGGGCAAGTCCTGGTCTTGACCGCCGCGCTGCTGGCCTTCCGGCCGAGCGGCCCTTGAGCCCGCCTCGACCCGACCCGCCGCGAGGCGCGAAGATCGGCGAGCGCGCCGCGCCGGGGTGGACTATTCAGGCGCAATGAATTTCAATTCGAAGGCCCACGGGGAATCGCCCATGACGTCACGACCCGAGACTGCGAAAGACCTGGCCGGCCTCCTCGGCCTGGAGCTTTCGGAGGCGAGCGCCGAGCGCGCCGTGGTGCGGCTGGAGATTCGGGCTTCCCACCTGCAGCCGTACGGCGTCGTCCACGGCGGGGTCTACTGCGCGATGGTGGAGCACGCCGCCAGCTTCGCCGCGGCCCTTTGGGTGGGCGAGCGCGGGCGCGTGGTGGGGGTGAGCAATCAGACCGACTTCCTGCGCGCCGTCCGCGACGGCGTGCTCACGGCGAGCGCGTCGCCCGTCCACCGCGGGCGGCTGCAGCAGCTCTGGGCGGTGGAGATCCGCGACGAGGCGGGACGGCTGGTGGCGCGGGGCCAGGTGCGGCTGCAGAACCTGGAGGCGGCCCAGCGGCCCTCGGGGCCGTGAAAGGCTGGCGAGGCTGCGCCTTTGACCGAGCAGGCATGTTGGAGAGGTGCGGCGCAGCCTCGTGAAGACCCGGTTCTCGCTCTCGCATCACCCCAAGAGCTCGCCGAGCCCGGACGAGGTGCCAGAGCGGGCCGCCCGGTCGCGCCGCGCGCTTCACCCGGGCGAGTGACGGCGGCGAGCGCTCGCCGCCCTGCGACCGTGAGCTCCGGGGCTGCGGCCCGCGGTCAAGCCGCTCGCCGGCGCCCTGGTCCATTGTGCCAGCAGGCGGGCAGGCCTGAGCGCGCGCCGGCCCCATGGCTCCTCGGCTGCGGGGACCGGCTCCGGGAGCGCGGGCCGGGCGGGAGGTGCGCAACTTCACCATGCGGCGAAGGGAGGTCGGACAAGTCTCCCTGGAACACCTGCTTCGCCCTGAGCGGTCCTCCCATGGGAACCGCGCGCGCCGGGGTCGAGAGAGAGAAAGGAATGTCGACGTCGGCCCAGCAGCTCGCGAGGCAGGCCAAGCGCTTGGCGGTCGCCTTTGGCGTGGCGTTCCTCTTCTGCGTGGCCGCCTACACGGCCAGGTCGGCTGTCCTGCGGTCCATGGGGCGGGAAACTCGAACCGCCGCCATGGATATCGTGAACACGAGCGGCCTGAACGTCGAGCTCCTGGCATCCATGCGCTCGTGGCTGCGCCATCGCGAGGTGTTGCTCCAGGATCTGGTCGACGAGTCTCTCGCCCGGCGCGCGGCCAATCTGCGGGGCCTGGAGAGCGAGGGGAGCTTTCGCTCGCTGATGGAGCGCGACTGGAGCCGCTTCCTGGCGACTCGGACGTATCCCGGAGAGCGCGAGCTGCAGCCCGAGGTGAGCGCCCTCCTGCGGCAGGCCAATGGCTCTGCCGACCGCGCGCTCGCCGCCCTCGAGGCGGGCGACGCGCCCGGGGCCGAGCGCATCTTCGACGAGCAGGTCCAACCGACCTTCGATACCCTCGATGAACGCCTGAAGTCCCTGCAGGCCATCAACGGCAGGGTGACCGCCAGCCGAAGCGCGCTGATCGCGTCGATCGATCGCAGAGTGAAGCGCCTGTCCATCGTTTTCGACATCGCCTGCGCGCTCACGACGGTCGGCGCCGGCGTCCTCGCGCTGCTCCTCACCCGCGAGTATTTCCGCGCGGCGGTGAGGCTGGTCTCGGAGCTGGAGCTCTTCTCGAGCCGGATCGCGCACGACCTGCGCGGCCCGCTGGGGACGACCAGGCTCTCCGTCGAGATGGCCGCGCGAGACCCGGGGGCGAGCCGCGCCACGAGGGACAGGCTCAGCCGCGCCAGCCGGAGCCTGCAGAGCCTGGCCGACATCGTCGACGGGCTGCTCTCCCTCGCCGGGCTAATGGCCGGCGCCGGAGTCCGGCGAGGCGAACGCGCTTCCGTGTTACCCGTGCTGGAGGACGTCCGCGAAGAGCTCGAGCCCGCCGCGCGCGAGAAGGGCGTCGACCTCGGTGCCGCCCAGGGGACCGACTGCGAGGTCGCGTGCAGCCCGGGGGCCCTCGCGAGCATCGCGCGCAACCTCGTCGGAAACGCCATCAAGCACATGGGCGATGCCCCGGTGCGGCGCGTCTCGATGCGGGTGCGGTCCGAGGAGGGCAGGGGCTGGGCGCGCATCGAGGTGGCGGACTCGGGCCCGGGGATCCCGCGCTCGCTCCAGCCGAGGGTCTTCGAGCCGTTCGCTCGCCTCGCTCCCTTCAAGGAGGAGGGCCTTGGCCTGGGGCTCGCCACGGTGCAGCGCTTCGCCCAGCTGCTCGGCGGTCGAGTGGGGCTCGAATCTCGAGAAGGGGCCGGCAGCACGTTTTGGATTCGAGCTCCCGCGCCCGGCCGCTTCGAGCCGCGCTCGCTAATTCCAATCCAATGGACGGCGCTCTGGTCTGGGGGGTCGACGACGGCGCGGACCTGCGAGACCTGCTGAATCTATTTCTTTAGGAGCGGCCCTTGGGCCGGAGCGAGAACCGCTCGCCCACCGTGCTCTTTCGAGCTCGAAGCGCCGCCTGCGGGATTTCGAATTGAGAGAGAAACCCGAGGTATTCCTCCGGGCTCATCGGCGGCGACGGCCGGCGGCGCAGCGCCTGGACGTCGGCGGGGGTCGTCGGCGTGCCGCGCTCGAGCAGGTCAAGCAGGGCGGGTCGCTCGCCTGAGCTCATCGTATTTCTCCGCGAGGCCGTATCGTTGGAAGCACGCTTCGACCTCGGCTTCGTCGATGCCAGGGGTGGTCATCAGGTGCTGAATATCGGCGAGCTCCTGAAAAGCCCGGGAAGGGTCGTTCTTCATCGCCAAGACCTTCATGGCGATCAGGTGCTCAGCGCGGGGCACGAGCACTTCCCTTCCGGGGAAGAGCGCGACTTTTCGCGCTTGCCCAAAAAGAAGATCCGCCGTCGACCGATCGACGTAGACGAAGTCGAGCCGGCCCAAACCCGCCAAGGCGTGGACGTGATTCGAATAGCCGTCCGACGCATGCAGCCGTTCGTATCCGAGCGAGTCGAGGAAGGCGAGGAGGTCGGCGCGGGCGCTCTCTTCGGCGGCGAAGTCGAGGTCGCCGGTGGCGCGCGTCGAGCCGTATGCGTGGAGCGCGACGGCGCCGACCACGGCAAACCGATAGCCGCGCCCCTCGAGGAACGCGGCCACCTGCTCGAGGACCTTGGCGAACTCCACGCCTCTTGCCTCGCAGCCTCGCCGAGCCCGAGCGCCGCTGGGGGCCGGCGGCCTTCTCGCTACACCGACTTCATAATCTCGTGCACTGCGCCCTCGACCAGCGCCTGAATCTCCTTGAGCCGCGCCTCGGTCTTGGCCTCGAACCGCGTCACCAGAATGGGCTGCGTATTCGAGGACCGCACCAGGCCCCAACCGTCGGGGAAGACCACGCGCACGCCGTCGACGTCGACGACTTTGTAGCCCTTGTCCTTGAAGTACTGGACCGTGCGCCGGACAATCTCGAACTTCTTCTCCTCCACCGTGTCGACCCGCATCTCCGGGGTGGCGAAGGTCTTGGGCAGGTCGGCGAGCATCTGGGACAGCTTCTTGGGCGAGCGGGTGAGGATTTCCAAGAGCCGCGCCGACGAATACACCGCGTCGTCGAACCCGTAATACCGGTGCTTCCAGAAGATGTGGCCGCTCATCTCGCCGGCCAGCAGCGCGCCCTCCTCCTTCATCTTCGCCTTGATGAGGCTGTGCCCGGCCTTCCACATGATGCCCCGGCCGCCGGCCCGGGCGATCTCGTCGTACATGCGCATGGAGCACTTCACCTCGCCCACGATGGCCGCCCCCGGCTCCTCCTTGAGCAGCTCGCGCGCGAAGAGCGTCGTGATCTCGTCGCCCCAGAGGATGTTCCCCTCGTCGTCGACCACGCCGATGCGGTCGGCGTCGCCGTCGTAGGCGATGCCCACCTCCGCCTTCTCGCGCTTCACCGCCGCGATGAGCGCCTCCATGTTCTTGACGATGGTCGGGTCCGGGTGGTGGTTGGGAAAGGTTGCGTCCATCTCGCAGAAGAGCGGCACGACGTCGAAGCCCAGGCTCTGGAAGAGCGGCACCGCCACGTGCCCGCCGACGCCGTTGCCGGCGTCGATGACGATCTTCATGCCCTTGCGCCCCATGGAGACGTCCTGGCGCACGAAGTCCTTGTAGGGCCCGATGATGTCCCAGCTCTTCGCCGTGCCTTTGCCCTTCTCGAAGTTGCCGGACTCGATGAGCTTGCGCAGCTCCTGGATCTCCGGGCCGTGGAAGGTGGTCTTGCCCACGCCCAGCTTGAAGCCGTTGTACTCGGGCGGGTTGTGGCTGCCGGTGATCATGGCCAGCCCATCGACCGGCAGCGTGTTCGCCGCGAAATAGGTCAGCGGCGTCGGCACCACGCCGATGTCGATGACGTCGCAGCCGGTCGCCGTCAGGCCCTTGACCATCGCCTCGCGAAAGCGCGTCGAGCTCTCGCGGCAGTCGCGGCCCAGCGCCAGCCGCTTGCCGCCCTTGCGCCGGAGCGTCGTCCCGAGTCCCAGGCCCAGCTTCTCGACCACGTCGATGGTCAGGTCTTTGTCGACGAGTCCACGGATGTCGTACTCGCGGAAGATGTGCGCTTGCATGGGCTCTGATGGCTCCTTCGGTCGCGTCAAAGTGGGACAGCCAGCATAGCAGCCTTCGCCATGCCTGCTACCGCTGGAGCGTGGCGCACAAGACGTCCGCCGGCGCGAAGCAGCGCCAGGGCACCTCCGCGTGGCCCACGCCGCGGCTGACCCAGAGCGGCCCGCCCGGCAGGTCGTAGCGGCCCGCGAGGTAGCGCCGCGACGCCTCCGAGGGGGCGTGGAGGGCCGTCGGGCCGGGCAGGGCGATCTGCCCTCCGTGCGTGTGCCCGCAGAGAGCCAGGGCGAAGCGCCGGCCCGCCAGGCCCGGGACGTGATCGGGCGAGTGCATCGCCACCAGGTGCACCGCCCGCGCGCCCTCGAAGGCGGACTCATAGTCCGGGGTCCCCGCCCAGGCATCGTCCAGGCCGCCGAGGCTCACCTCCGGTCGGCCCGGCAGGGCCACGCAGCGGTTGACGAGCAGCGCTGCCTCGGCGCGCTCGAGCGCCCGGGCGACGGCCCGGTCGTCCGCCCAGAGGTCGTGGTTGCCCAGCACCGCGTAGCGCCCCAGCGGCGCGGCGACCGACCGGATGAGCGGCGCGAGCTCCTGGGCGTACGCGGCCTCGAAGAGGACGTAGTCTCCGCCCAGGACGAGCACGTCGGGCGAGAAGGCCCGCAGGTGCGCGAACGCCTCCTCCAGCACCGCCGTCGGCGTCGTCGGCCCAGCGTGGAGGTCCGAGGCGAACCCCACCTTGAGGGGCGCGAACCCGCGCGGCGCGCCCTCGGCGCGGACGGCGAGCTCGGCGCGGCGCACCCGGGCGCGCGAGAGCGCGAGGCGCGAGGGCCACCTTCCCTCGTAGACCCGCCCGAGCACCGATTCCCAGAGCTTGCGCGCCGGCGTGTAGCCGCGGCCTCGGCCCCTGAGCGACATGCCGCGAGAACAGCCGGCTCTCCTGCGCCTTCCCGGGAAGGACCGGCGAGGTCTTCGCCGGCAGTCCCAGGAGATGGCGTTCCTGGTGCCTCGGCTGCCGGGAGAGCCGCCGGCCACCCATGGCCCCGCAGTCGGTCGCCGGCGTTGGCGCTCATCGTGCGCCGGGGGCCCGGGAGCCCGCTCGGCCAAGGCTTGGAGGAGATGGGCCTGCGGCGGTTGCTGCTCGGCGCTGCGGATGCCCTGTCGCCCTGGCGACTGGCTTGCTTCGGCCTCGAGGCTCGAGCTCGCGCGTGCAATGTGAGGTCGGCGGTCTGCAGGGCGTGAGCATAGCTTTCGCCTGTGGCCGCCACCGGGTCTACCTCTGGTGACGCCCTGTTCGTTCGAGGCGCGAAGCGCCATGGCGAAGATCTTCCTCTCTGCCGTGACCGGGCAGTTCAAGAAGTGCCGCGACGAGGTTGCCAGCGACCTGCGCGCCATCGGCTGCGAGGTTCGGGTTCAGGAGGACTTTCGGCAGGGGCCGCGGACTCTGATCGAGCAGATCGAGCGCTACGTCGATGAGTGCGAGTGGGTCATGGCGGTCGTGGGCGACGCCTATGGCTGCGAAGCCGCTGCGGACGCCGTGCCGGGGCGCGATCCGCCGCGCTCCTACACGCAATGGGAGTATTTCCTCGCGACCGGCGAGCGCCTGTCCGGTGGGACCGTGGCGCCGAAGAAGCTCCTCGTCTACTTGGCATCGGAGTCCTACCTCCGCGAGCACGGCGCCGTGCAGCGCGAGGAGGACGGCCGGAGACAGCGCGCCTTCATGGAAGGAATCAAGCGGTCTGGAAAGCATTGGGGGTCATTCGACAGCTTTGACCAGCTCTGCCGCCTGGTGCTGCGCGACGGCGGATTCAGCCAGGAAAGGCCTCGGAGGCCGCGCAACATCGGTCTTTCCTCGCTCGGCACGCTGTTCAAGGGGCGCGAGCAGGCCATCGCGGAGCTGCACGCGCAGTTCTCGCGGGCACCGCAGCGCCCCGTCGTCCTGCACGGCCTCGGGGGCGTTGGCAAGACGCGACTCGCGGTCGAGTACTCCCTCGCCCACGAGGCCGAGTATTCCGCCCTGCTCTCGGTGGGCGCCGACAGCCCACAGGCCCTCCGGCGCAACCTCGCCGCGTTGTGCACGGCCGAGGTTCTCGAGCTGCCCGAACGCGATGCCAAGGAAGAAAAAGCTCAGTTCGCGGCGGCGCTGCGGTGGCTGAAGGATCACTCCGGTTGGCTGCTGATTCTGGACAACGTGGACACGCTCAAAGCTGCCAAGGCCGTGGAGGAACTGGTCGGGCGCCTCAGAGGCGGGCATGTGCTCATCACCTCTCGGGTGAGCGCGTGGAGTGGCGCCGTGGAGACGCGGGAGCTGGAGAAGCTGGTCCCCGAGGCGGCAGTCGCGTTTCTTCTGGAGCGCACCGACGGAAAGAGGCGAGTGAGTCCGAGAGATGCCGAGGACGCCGCGGACCTCGCCGAGGCCATGGGATGGCTTCCCCTGGCGCTCGAGCAGGCCGCCGCATTTGTCGCGAAGAAGCGCGCGTCTCTCGCCGAGTACCTCGAGCGCTGGCAGAAGCGCGAGGTCGAAGTCCGCGAGTGGTGCAACGAGCGGCTCATGATGTACCCGCGCAGCGTCGTGGTGACTTGGGATACCTCGTTCGAAGAGGTCGGCGATCCGGGTCGGGCGCTCCTGCAGCTTCTCGCCTGGCTCGCGCCGGACCCGATTCCACGGACGCTGTTGATGACCGAGGAGGCGGACGCGGCGCTCGCCCGTGGCGTGCAGCGTCTCCGCGGACTTTTTGAGCCGCCGAGTCCGGCGCCTGAGCTCGAGGAGGCGATCGAAGTGCTCTCGGACTTCTCGCTCCTGCAATGGGAGCTCGGGAACGCGGCCTTCACCGTTCACAGGCTCGTCCAGGAGATCACGCGCGACCGGGTCCCTGTGGATCAGCGAGCGCCGTGGCTGGAGCTCGTCCTCTCCCTGGTCAATGCGGCAATTCCGGCCAGTCCGCCGCCTCCCGATATCGGGTCATGGCCGATCTGGGGACCCCTGCAAACGCACATAGCAACGGTGGTGGCGGCCGCGGACGCTGATGGGATTCCGGAACCGACCAGCAGGCTCTTGAATGAACTGGCCCTGTTCAAGATGGAAAGGGCGGATTGGAGGCAGGCGGAGCCGCTGATGCGCCGGGCGCTCGCCATCACCGAGAAGATCTACGGACCCGACCATCCCAACGTGGCCACGGCCCTCAACAATCTGGCCCAGCTGCTCGGAGACACCAACCGATTCGCGGAGGCGGAGCCGATGATGCGCCGGGTGCTCGCCATCGACGAGAGCCACGGACCCGACCATCCCGACGTGGCCAGGGCCCTCAACAACCTGGCCGGGTTGCTCCAGGACGCCAACCGACTCGCGGAGGCGGAACCGCTGATGCGCCGGGCCCTCGCCATCGACGAGAAGATCTACGGACCCGACCATCCGTGCGTGGCCATCGCACTCAACAACCTGGCCGGGTTGCTCCGAAACACCAACCGATTCGCGGAGGCGGAGCCGCTGATGCGCCGGGCGCTCGCCATCACCGAGAAGATCTACGGACCCGACCATCCGCGCGTGGCTCTCAGCCTCAACAATCTGGCCCAGCTGCTCCGGGACACCAACCGACTCGCGGAGGCGGAGCCGCTGATGCGCCGGGCGCTCGCCATCTTTGAGAAGAGCTACGGACCCAACCATCCCTACGTGGTCCGTTGCCGCTCCAACCTGAACCAGCTCCTGCTGCTTCAGGCTGCCGACTCCCAGAGCGGCGCCGCCGATTCGCCAGGCGCTTGAGCTTCGAGCCGAGCCTTGCCGACATCCTGGGCCTTCGAGTGGAGACCGCGGGAAGCGAGGAGGACGAAGTCAGTTTCGCCAAAGCGATCGCCAACGAGCTTCGCAGCCAGGGCCAGGGCCGCCCTCACTCCGAGTCCTTCCGAGATCGCGTCCTTGATCCCTCGCGCGGCGCACGGGAGAATCGCCGGCCGCCCATGACTTCGTCGCCCAACATCTTCCCGCAGGACTTCGGCAGTTACGTCCTGTTGCGCAAGCTCGCCAAGGGCGGGATGGCCGAGCTCTTCGTCGCGACCGTGCGGGGCCGCTCCGAGCGCGTGGTCATCAAGCGGGTCCTGCCCTCGTACTCGAGCGAGTCCGAGTTCCTGAAGATGTTCCTCAACGAGGCGCGCATCGCGGCCCAGCTCGCGCACCCGAACATCGTGCGGGTCTTCGACCTGGGCCAGGAGGGCGACCACCTCTACCTGGCCATGGAGTTCATCGACGGGTTCGACCTGGACCTCGTCACCCGGGTCGCCGGAGGGCGGCTGCCGCCGGACATCGCCGCCGGCGTCGCCGCTGCGGTCTGCGAGGCGCTCCATTTCGCGAACCGCGTCTGCGACCGCACCGGCCGGCCGCTCAACGTGGTGCACCGCGACGTGACGCCGGGCAACGTGATGCTCACCCGCGCCGGTGTGGTGAAGCTCGTCGACTTCGGCGTCGCCAAGGCCGCCGCGTCCATCGACAAGACCCGGCCCGGCGTGGTCAAGGGCAAGTTCCGGTACATGTCGCCGGAGCAGGTGGCGTTCAAGGAGCTGGACGGCCGGAGCGACCTGTTCAGCTTGGGCGTGCTGCTCTACGAGGTGACCACCGGCCAGCGGCCGTTCGAGCGCAGGCAGGTCCTCGACACCATCCAGGCGCTCTCGAGCTGGGACCCGCCGCCGCCGGACGCGCTGGTGCCGCAGTATCCCCACGGGTTGTCGAACGTCGTCCTCCGGGCGCTGGAGAAGGACCGGGACCGGCGCTACCAAAGCGGCAAGGAGATGAAGCAAGCGCTCGAGGCGGCGATGCCCCGGCCCCCGGGCCCACCGGAGATCGCCGCGTTCCTCGCAGACCTGTCGCGCAGGCACCCTGATCGCCTGCCGCCGCCCGCCCCTGCCGACGTCACCCCGAGCCGGATACAGCCGCTCGACGCGCTGTCTCTCCCGACAAATCCTTCGCGCGCGGCCCCGCGCTCGCTGGCCGTGACCACCCCCATGGTGCCGCGCGCCGCGTCCATCGGGAACGCGCTGCTCTCCACCTTGGACGGCGAGCCCGACGACGACTTGGAGGTCGCCACCTCGCAGATCAGCGGCGCCGAGGTGCAGCGCCTGCTCGCCGAGGCGGAGCAGCGCGGCGAGCCGAAGGGTCGACAGCCGACGGTGAGCGGCGCGCTCCCTTCGCGCGGGCGGCCCAATGGCGCGCAGTCGCGGCCCGGCGCCGGCGAGCTGCGAGGCGCTCCCCGCGCGCGGCCGTCGTCCCCCGGTCTCCAGCCCGCGGCGCCCGTCGGCGGCGACGACCTCGACGACCTCGACGACCTGGGCGAAGCGGCGACGCGGATAGCGAGCCGGCCGTCGCTTATCCGCGCGGAGCCCATGGGGCAGGCCCAGGAGGCGAGCTCCACGCTCCGCGACGCGCCCAATCCCCGCGCCCGCGAGCCGGAGAACGCCTCGGCCGAGCAGACCCTCGACGGCCCGCTCGCGCCGCCGAACGCGAAGGAGCCGGCGCGCACCGCGGAGGTCGGCAAGAACGACCTCGACACCGGGAGCCGCCCCGGGCGGGCCTTCCGGCGCCGGCGCGCCTGGCCTTTGGCGGCGGGCCTCGCGGCCGTGCTCTGTCTGGCTTTCGCCGCCGCGTGGGCGCTCCTGCACGCGAGCAGCCAGGCCCCGAATCCACCGCCCGACGAGCCGCTCGCCGCCGTTCAACTCGACCTGCCCCAAGGAGTGGCCTCGTGGCCGTCAGCGTCACCGTCATCGGAAGCGCGGACGCCTTCAACACCGGCGGACGCGGCAACGCCTGCTTTCTGGTCCAGGACGGCGAGGGCGCTTTCTGCGTCGACTTCGGCCCCACCGCGCTCCTGGGGCTCAAGCGCGCGGGCTTCGACCCGGCGGACCTGGACGCGGTCTTCCTGACGCACCTGCACGGCGACCACTTCGGCGGCCTGCACCTGCTCTACATCGACGCGCAGTACCGGGCGGCGCGGAGGCGGCCGCTTGTCGTCGGCGGGCCCGTGGGCACCGAGCGCCGCGTCGAGGAATGGTACCGACTGGCGTTTGGCGAGGCCGGGTCGCGCCGGCGCTACCGGACGCGCTACCTCGAGTGGGCGCCGGGGACCGTCGCGCGCGCCGCGGGCCGGCGCGTGAGGACCTTCGCCGCGGCGCACATGCGGCCGGAGGACGGGGCCCTCCACCTGCGCGTGCGCGCCGGCGGGCGCGAGCTCGCGTTCACCGGGGACACGGCGTGGAGCCCGAACTTGGCTCCGCTGGCCGATGGCGCCGACCTCTTGGTCTGCGAGTGCACCGACGCCGAGCCGGCAGACGACGGACACTTGAGCTGGAGGGAGCTCGCGCCCAGGCTCGGCGAGCTGCGCGCCCGGAGGATCGCCCTGACGCACCTGGGGCCCGCCATGCGCGAGCGGGCGAAGAGGCTCACGGCGCCCAGGGTGAGGGTCGCGGAGGATGGGATGGTGGTGAGGATGAGGGGATAGAGCGCGGCGGTGGGTGTGAGGCATGCGCGCGGTGAAACCGGGTTCGGGTTCGTTCGCGGGGACGTTCGGCCCGCGGCGGCCAGGCGACCGAGGTCGCGCCCGGAGTGCATTGGATTCGGATGCCGCTCGCGTATGCGCTAGGACCCCCGTTGACCCCGGGCACGGCGCGCGGTGACGCGCGAGGAATGGGCGGCGATCGAGGCGGAGGTCCTGGAGGGGCGGAAGGTGCGCTCGGAATGGACATGAAGGCCATGCGCGCCGCGATTTCAACCTGGGTCGAATGAGCCATTCATGGGGCGCTCGCACCGAGAGCCATTTATTGTGGACGCGAACGTCCTCATCGACCTTTGTGAAGCGGATCGCGGAGTCTTTTGTCTGATCTCCAAACATGTTGGGCAAGTTCACGTGCCAACTCCCATCCTTCGAGAGGAGGTCGACCAACTCAAAGAATCGGAGTGCCCCGATCTGGGCATCAAGCTGATCGAGCCGCCGCTCGAGACAGTGATAAAGGCAGCGACTCGGCGAACAGGCTTGTCATTCACTAGCGTCTAAAGCGGATGCGAAATGCGGACGATTCCCTGCTCATAGGATTCGGTTCGCGTGAATCCCGGGAAGCGCCGGGTGAGCTCCAGCATCGAGTCGTTCCCGGTGAGGACGTCGCCGGCCAGCTCTTTCGTTCCCCGGCTGCGGCAATAATCGATGGCCTTTCGCAACAAATGCGCGCCGAGCCCGCGACGCTTGAGGTCCGACCGCACGACGATGGACAGCTCCGCGGTCTCATTCTCTGGGTCGGCCACCGTGCGCACCGCGCCCAGGGTCTCCGGCCGACCGTCGGGCC
Source organism: uncultured delta proteobacterium (assembly GCA_963772225.1). Taxonomy (GTDB): domain Bacteria; phylum Myxococcota; class Myxococcia; order Myxococcales; family UBA5297; genus CAVYWD01. The sequence goes on from CAVYWD010000002.1 coordinate 2,483,278, forward strand.
CGTCGCGCGTGGCGATGAAGGCCATCTCGCGGTCGTAGTCGATCTGCGTGAGCCTCGCGAGCTGGCTGTGCGGCATGGATCGCACGGTGTGGAAGAAGCGGAAGTGGCTGTCCTCGGGCGAGAGCCGGGTGACGAGCTCGCTGTGCGCGGGCTCGTCCTCCGGTCGGATGGGCCGCAGCGCAACCTCGCTCCCGTCCTTGAGCTTCACCGTCTCTTCCATGCCCTCGGGGTAGGGGCGGATGGCGAGGCGCTCGCCGCCGCTCGCCCGGGCCACCGCCATGTAGCCGCCGAGGGCGAGCACGCCGCGCTCGTCCGCGAGGAGCGGGTTCACGTCGATCTCCACGAGCTCCGGGACGTCGGTGACGAGCTGCGAGACCTTCATGAGCGTGAGGCAGAGCGCGTCGCGGTCCACCGCTGGCCGGTTCGGGCTCTCCTCCAGCAGCGCGGCCACCCGCGTGCGCGCCACGAGCTCGCGCGCGAGCGGCAGGTTGAGCGGCGGCAGCGCCACCGCGAAGTCGCGCAAAAGCTCGGTGTCACGCCCTTCGCCGAAGAGGATGACCGGGCCGAAGAGCGGGTCCACGGCGGCGCCCACGAAGAGCTCTCGGGCGTAGCGGCGCGGCGGCACCTGCTGGACGGTGAAGCCGGTCACCGCGGCGTCGGGCCGCCACTCGGCGATTCGAGCGATCATGGCGCGCGCGGCCTCCTCCACCGCCTCCGCGCTCGCAAGCGACCGGGCGACGCCGCCCACCTCGCGCTTGCGGCGGATCTGCGGCGAGCGGATGGAGACGTCCACCGGGAACCCGAGCTTGCGCGCCGTGCGCCCGGCCTGCTCCGGCGTCTCGACCGTTTCGATGCGCCCCACCGGAATGCCGTAGGCCGACAGGACGCCGGCCGTCTCCGACACCTTGAGAAAGTCGCGCCCCTCGCCGAGCGCGCCGCGGATGATCTGCCGCGCCGCCTCGCGGTCCACCCGGAACTCGGACGGCACCGAGGGCGGCGTCTGGATCAGCGCTTCGAAGCCGCGCCGGTGGCCCACCAGCGTGCGAAACGCCCGCGCCGCCTCCGCCGGCGTGTCGTAGAGGGGAACGCCCGCCTCCACGAGCATCCTGCGCGCCGCGCCCACCGAGTCGCCGCCGCCGAATGACGCCAGGGCGTTTCCACCCTGCGTCTCCAGCGTCTGGATGATGGCCTTGGCCACCTCGGTGCTGCTCGCGAGCGTGCTGGGGGTGTGGATGGCCAGCACCGCGTCCACTTCCTTGCTGTCGAGGAGCAGCTTCAGCGCCGCGGCGTAACGCTCCGACGGCGCGTCGACGAGCACGTCGAGCGGGTTCTTGCCGTCCCAGCCGGCGGGCATGGCGACGCGCAGCTCGGAGACGAGGCCCGGTGAGAGCGGCGCGAGCCGCAGCCCGCCCGCGTCGAGCTCGTCCGCGACGAGCAGGCCGACGCCGCCGCCGTTGCTCAGGACCGCCAGCCGCTCACCCGAGAGCGGCCGCGCGTGCGCCAGCGTCTCCACCGCGTCGAACAGCTCGCCGATGTCGCCCACGCGCACGATGCCCGCTCGGCGGAGGGCGGCGTCGAAGACGTCGTCGGGCTCCACCAGCGAGAGCGTGTCGGCGGAGAGCGCGCTGGGCGGGCCGCGGCGAGTCAGGGCGCGCCCCGCCTTGATGGCCAGCACCGGCTTGTTGCGCGCCGCGCCGCGCGCCGCCGCCATGAAGCTGCCGCGCTCGCGCAGGGACTCGATGTACAGCAGGATGGCGCGGGTCTCCGGGTCGCTGCCCAGGAAGTCGAGCACCTCGCCGAAGCCTATGTCGGAGGCGTCGCCGAGCGAGACGAAGTGCGAGAAGCCCACGCGCCGCGGGTGCGCCCAGTCGAGGAGCAGCGTCCCCACCGCGTCCGACTGGGACACGAATCCGACCTTGCCGGGCAGCGCCGCCACCCGCGAGAAGCTCGCGTTGAGGCCGACGTGCGGCGACAGGATGCCGAGCGTGCCGCCGCCCAGGACCCGGACGCCGTGTTGCCGCGCCGTCGAGAGCGTGCGCTCGGCGAGCGTGCGCCCGTCGGGGCCTCTCAGGGTGGAGAGGTCGCGGGCCACGACCATCACGTGCCTAGTGCCGCGGGCGCCGAGCTCGTCGACGAGGTCGGGGATGGCGTCGGGCGGCGTGCAGAGGACGGCCAGGTCCGGCGTGCGCGGCAGGCTCGCGACGTCGGGGTAGGTGAGCACGCCCGCCACCGCTTCGCAGCGCGGGTTCACGGGCATGATGGGCCCCTGAAACCCGCCGGCGAGCAGGTTGCGCATCACGACGCTGCCGACGCGCCGCGGTTTGTTATTGGCCCCCACCACGGCGACCGAGCGGGGGCGGAACATCAGGTCGAGAGGGACGGCGCTCATGCGGCTCCCGGCGCCGGCGCCTCGCCCTAAGGAAAGGGAGCCAGCCGGCGGTCCCGGCGAGTATAGGGTCGCTCGCCTCGGCGGAGCTCACGATGAGAACGCCTGGACCCCCGCCTCTCTCGCGCGCTATCCGAGCTTCCGCAAGAAGAAGATGGCGCTCACCGTGAGCCCGACCGCGACCACGAAGGCGCCGAGCGCTTTTCGGCCCACCTTCCGCGCGAGCCCCGCCGCGCCGTAGCCGCCGACGAGCGCGCCTGCCGCCATCGCCGCCGCCACCGGCCAGCTCACCAGGCCGGCCGCGGCGAACAGGGCGATGGCCACCCCGTTCACGCAGAGTGAAAAGAGGCTGGTGAGGGCGTTCATCTCGAGCAGGTCGGTCATGCCCAGGATGCCGAGCACCGAGAGGTTCATGATGCTCATGCCGGCCCCGAAGTAGCCGCCGTAGATCCCCACCGCCAGGACCAGCAGCATGCCGGGGCCGAGCGAGCCGGCCTCCCGCGCTGCGGCGCCGGTGCGGTGCGCGAGCCAGCCTTGCACCTGGCCGCGAACCGCGAAGAGCACCGTCGCGAAGAGCACCAGGAACGGGACGATCCGGTCGAAGGCGGCGGTGCTGGTCGCCCGGAGCAGGAGCGCCCCCGCCCCGCCGCCCACGAGGCACGGAAGCACCAGCATCCGCAGGCGCCGGTCGGTGCGCGCGAGCTCGCGGCGAAAGCCCCAGATGCTGCCCAGGCTGCCCGGCCAGATCCCCACCGTGCTGGTGGCGTTGGCCATCACCGAGGGAAGGCCGAGCGCCACCAGGATGGGGAAGGAGATGAGCGTCCCGCCGCCGGCGACGGAGTTGATGGCCGCGGCGAGGAGCGCGGCGACGAAGGCGAGCGCGAGGTGGAGGGGGTCGGTGGGCACGGCCTCGCCAGCCTACCTGCTGGGCCGCCGAGCGTCCTAGGTCCGAAAGTGATTTGCAGGCCCGTCGCGATGGGTCTGTCTCGGCTCCGTTGGCGCCTTCTGAAGTCGTCCGCCCGGGCGGTGTACGATCCGCGCGGCGTTCGGCTCCTCGGAGACAGCATGCGGCGACGGGACCACGAGGTGCTTCGCCTGCTCCCGCTGGCGCTGCTCGCCGCGTGCGCCACCGCGCCGGCGCCCGAGCCCGTCGCCCCCTTTTCGCCGTATCGCCTCGCCGCGCCGGTGCCCCAGCGCGCTCCCGGGCGTGACTCCGCTCCGGAAGCTTCGCGCGCGGCCGAGACGCTGGCCGATCCGCCTGCCGGCCGGGCGCTCAACGCCGCGCTCTTTCGCTTCGCGATCGACCAGCGCAACGCCCGCGCCATGACCCCCGAGCGCTCGGCCGCTCCGGCGGAGGTCCTCCAGGGGTGGGCCGGCCTGCTGGCGGCGGTGGATGCCTTTCTCGCCTTCCCGCCCGAGAGGACCGCGCCCCTCGACGTGGTGCGCGCCCGCGTGGCTCTGGACGCCGAGCTCGATTTCGATAGCACCTGGTACTCCGGCGTGACGGGCGATTTGGCGGCCGCGGTGCACGCCCGGGTGCTCGCGCTCGAATCGCGGATCTCGGCCGTGCGCAGGCGTGCGGGGCCGCAGGGCGAGCCGTCCCTGCTCCTCTGGCCCATCGAGCCGGTGATCGTCACTTCGCTCTTCGGCGACCGAACCGACCCGTTCAGCGGCGAAGGGCAGACGCACCTGGGCGTGGACCTCAAAGCCGAGAAAGGCCAGGTGGTGACCGCCGCGGCGGCCGGCGTCGTCACCTGGGCTGGCCGCAAGGGCGGCCATGGCCTCCACGTCGAGCTCACGCACCCGTCCGGCGCCGTGACGGGCTACAGCCACCTGAGCCTCCTGCTCGTGCAGGCGGGGATGCTCGTGCCGGCGCGCGGGCCGCTGGGCCTGGCGGGAAGCACCGGGCGGAGCACGGGACCGCACCTCCACTTCGAGGTCTGGAAGGAGGGCGAGCCGGTCGATCCGCTCTCCGAGCTCCCCGAATCCGGCCGAGCGCGAGCTGGGCGCTCCGAACATCGGCTCCGGCGAAGAGCGACCGCGGCGCGCGCGGCCGGCCCCCGGTAAGGCTAGATTGTCCGAGTGAGGTGGCCCATGGAACTCTTTCAGCCCTTGCTCGACCTCGCCTTCGAGCGCGCCTCGGCGCTGGAGGCGAACCTGCGGATCGAGGACCTGCGCGAGCGCCTCGGCCGGGAGTCGCCGGCGCGCAGCTACGAGGTGGTGTTGCCCGAGCGCTCGTCGCTCGAGTGGCTCGCCGAGAGCCTGATGCCGCGGCTCGTCTACTACCTGGAGTCGCTGGGCGCGCGGCCGCCGGAGGCGCCGGGCATCTTCTTGTCGGTCTTCGCGGGCCAGGAGCTCTACTTCCTGCGCGTCCAGGACGTCTTCACCTTCGCGGGCTCGGCGCTCAAGCTCTCCTCCGAGCAGATGCTCGCGCGCTGGGGAACGGGCGAGCCCCGGGCTCCTCGCCCTCCGCTGCTCTTGCCCCAGTGAGGTCGCTCGGGGCGGCGCTCGCGGTCTTCCTCGCCAGCCCCGCCGCCGGCCGGGCGTTCTTCGTCGACGCGCGCTCGGTCGCGCCCGCGCCCGATGGCTCGGCGCCCACGCCCTTTCGCACCGTGGGAGCGGCGCTCGAGGCGGCGCGCGACGGCGACGCCATCGAGGTCCGCCCCGGTCTCTACCCGGAGCGGTTGCACATCGAAAAGCGGGTGGCGCTCTCGGGCCCTCGGGCGGCGGTGCTCGTCGGCGAGGACGCCAGCGCTCCGGTGGTGGAGCTCGCCGCGCCCGCGACGCTTTCGGGCCTGAGCATCCAAGGAGGAGCCGTGGGCGTCGACGCGCGCGCCGGCGCTCGGCTCGTCGGGCTCTCCTTTTCGGGCCAGCGCCGCACGGCGGTGCGGTCCCTCGGCGCTCGCGTGGAGGTCGAGGGCGGGACCTTCAGCGCGCTCTTCGACCAATCCCCGCTCATCGGCGTCGACGCCCAGGGCGGAGAAGCGCGCGTCCGCGGCGCGCGGTTCGAAGGGCCGTTCCGCTTTGCCGTCCGCGCGCGCGGGGCGCGCCTCGCGGTGCTCGACGCGACCATCGAGGGCGCGGTCGGCGGCGTCGCGTGCCTGGAGGGGTGCGAGGGCGAGGTGCGGGCCTCGTCACTCGCGCAGGGGCGCGGAACGGGCCTGTTCGCGTCGGCCTCGCGCCTGCGCGCGGTGGACTGCCTCGTCTCGCACTACGAGTACTGCGCGCTCGCCCGGCAAGGGGCGAGCCTCGAGCTCGAGGACATGGTCTCCGCCTTCTGCGAGAACGCCGGTGTCGCCTCGGTGGAATCGCGGCTCGTCGCGCGACACTTGATCCACGTCGGGGCCGCCAGGCACGGCGCCATCGAGATCGTCGGCGGGAGCGCGCGGGTCGAGGAAGGGGCGTTGATCGACCCCGGCCCCGCAGGGATCTCCAGCAGGCGGGGCGAGGTGGAGGTGCGGGGCACCGCCGTCGCCCGCCCGACCTCCGACGGCGACGGGACCTTCGGCGATGGGATCTTCGCTTTCGAGCCGACGATGTTGCGCGTGGAAGGCGCCCTCATCGGGCAGACCCCGGGGGCGGGCATCGTCGTCCAAGGCGGCGCCGCAGAGATCCGCGCGGCCGAGATCCGCGGGTTCGGCGTCGCCGGCGTCGAGGCCCAGCGAGGCGCTCTCGTCGCCGTATGCGGCGCGCACATCGCCGGGGGAAGCGGGCCGGCGGTGAGCGCCATCGAAGGAGCAAAGGTGCGCGTGAAGGGCGGCGCGCTCCAGGGCCTCGGCGGCGCGGCCTGGGCGAGCTGCGAGCAGGGCGCGCAGGTGCATCTCGCGGGCGTCCGCGCGGCGCGGCTCGCTGTTCCTTGCCCCTGCGTCACCGCGGCGGAGTAGTCCCTTCGCGAGGAAATCTTGCGCAGGATGGCAAAGACTCCAGGCTTCCGACCCCAGGCCTTAAGGAACTGCAGTACCCGGAGCCTGGGGTCAGGAGTCTGGAGCCTAAGGCAACCCTCATTGGTTCCGGCTCGGCCGGTTGAACGAAGCAGCCTGCGGCGGCAGCTGGGGAGGTGAATCGGGTCTGGGACGTCGACGCTTGACGTGGACGTGGACGTGGACGTCAACGTCGACGCTTGACGTGGACGGCGACGGCGACGGCGACGTGGCCGTGGGCGGTCGTGTCGGAAATCAGCGACAGAGCTTGGTCAGCATGGCGACGATGCGCTCAAGCAGCTCGCAGCCTCGCCGATGTGCGGCAGCGTCGATGATTTTGAGCACGAGCAGGGCACCCAGGGCGGCGGCGCACTCCATCGCCGAACCGCGGGCGATGGCGTAGGTACGAGCTGCGTCTGCTTGTCCTGTCCGTCCAGCTGCTTCGGCGATGTTCAAGGGGATCGAACTGGCTGCTCGCCGAAGCTGGTCCAAGAGTGCGGAGTTCCCTCGAGGTGCATCGGATGAAAGCTAGCTGCGAAGCAAGGCAAGAAGCTCGATGGCTCGCTGGTAGTCATCCATCTTTTGGAAGCTGAGCATTCTGATCGCATGGCAAGCACCTCCGACACGACCGCCCACGGCCACGTCGCCGTCGCCGTCGCCGTCGCCGTCGCCGACCACGCCCACGTCGAGCGCCCACGTCAACGTGCGTGCCCGAAGAGGCGGTATGCTCGGCGGCGCTGGCATGCGGAGAAATCGACGCTCTCTGACCCCTCGCTCTCCAGCAGCGGGGGAGCCTGAGGACACTCTGCCGATGGGTTCCCTGTCCCTCGTGAATCCCGAGCCGAGATCCGCTCTCGCACCTCCTGAGGCAAGAAACGATGGGAGTGGTGGAACCGGCCCTGTGGCCTTCGAGAATCGCCGCAGCGGTTCTTGTGTGCCCGCAGGCCAAAGCAGTTGGCCGAGAAACCCTTCTAGAAGAGCTCGGGCCGGCTCGGCGCCCCATCCACCCCTGAGAACGGCTTCGTTCAACTCGACGCTTGCGCGGCGCGCTACGATGCGAGCGCCGTGCTCGCGTCCACCGCGCCGCGCAAACGCCTGTTGGTTTTGATCGCGGCGGGCGGGCCGCTAGCATCGCGCTATGGCGACGCACGGAAAGATAGGCGACGGTGCACGGCTTCCTCGGGAGGCGCGCGCGAGCGACGACTCGAAGGGCGTGCTTTCGGCCTCGCTGCGGTTCTTGCGCGAGGCGGACAAGCTCAAGGCCGTGGTGCGGCAGAGCCGACTGAGCTTCGACCCCGAGCGGCGCGAGAACGACGCCGAGCACTCGTGGCACCTGGCGCTCATGGCGGTGGTGCTGGCGGAGCAGGCGGCGGGCCCGGGCATCGACCTCTTGCAGGTGCTGCGCATGGTCCTCGTCCACGACATCGTGGAGATCGATGCGGGGGACACCTTCCTCTACGACGAGAAGGCGGCCAGCTCGCAGGCCGAGCGCGAGGCGGCGGCCGCCCAGCGGCTCTTCGGGCTCCTCGAGGAGCCGCGCCAGTCCGAGCTCAAGGGCGCGTGGGAGGAGTTCGAGGCGCGCGCGACGCCGGAGGCCCGCTTCGCCCGCGCGCTCGACCGGATGCAGCCCATCCTCCAGAACCTCTACACCGACGGCGTCTCCTGGCGCGCCCACGGCGTCACCGCGGCGCAGGTGAGGGAGCGCAATCGCGCCATCGTGCTCGAGGGAGCGCCGGCGCTCTGGCCGCACCTCGAGGCGCTCATCGACGAGGCCGTCCGCCGCGGGTTTCTCGCCGGGCCGTGAGGCGAGGCGTCGAAGGCCTTCGTCATCGCTCCGAAATATCTGCTCCATCTCAACGTCCGATCCATCCCGGCTGGCGTCGTTGCTCGTCGGTGACATGCCCTCTGGCATGCGCCCTCCTCGCGCCTCGCCATCCGGGCGCCTCGGACCTTGAGATAGGGAGCATCTATTTCTGCGCGATTCCTTACGGTTCCTCGGCGCGGGCGAGCTCCTCCGGGGTGTTCAGGTTCCACAGAGAGCGAAGCCCGGGGTCCACCGCCTCGAGCTCCGCCTCGGGCACGAGCCGCGCCCCGGCAATGCGCAACAGCTCCGCGAGCGACGGGTCGCCGCCTCGCAGCGCGCGCTCGAAGTCCGGCAGGCAGCTCTTCGAGTAGGCGGCGAAGAGCGGCTCGGGACGGCCGCCGCGCAAAGGCGCCACCGCCCGAGCTCCCTCGCGGCGCGAGGCGATGAGGTCGATGGCGCGCGAGGAGGGAAACGGCATGTCGCAGGCGAGGCAGAAGACCCAGGGCGAAGAAGAGTGGGCGAGCGCTGCGTGGACGCCGGCCGGCGCTCCCTTGCCGGCGATGGCGTCAGCGACGACCGAAAGACCGAGGTACGCGTAAAGCGCGGGGTCCGCGCCGACGAGGAACACCTCGGCGAAGAGCGGCCGCAGCACGGCGAGCTGCCGCTCGACGATGCGGACGCCCTCCACCGGGAGCAGGCCCTTGGCCGCGCCGCCCATCCGGCGGCCCTGGCCGCCGATGAGGATGGCCGCGCAAAAATCGTCCATGCCGGTCCCATAGCGCGGCCGGGGGCCGGGCGCCAGCTGCGGGGCGCGGCTGTTCGCCCCTGGTCCCGCTCCTGTTCGAGGAGTCCAATTCGGGCCCGCTCCAATGGTTGCTCGCCCACGAGGGCGTCATCGCGTGGCGGTGCAACGGCTGCCGCTGGTCGGAATCAGCCAGGGCTTGCAGCGGCGGCTCGCGGAGGTCGCGGCGGCCATCCCGAAATAGCCCGAGGCGCTTCGCGAAGCTCCTTGCCTCACAACCGCTCCTCCACCAGCTGGAGCCTCAACGCCGCGGTGGCCCACGCTTCGACCGCGCGCCGCTCGTCGCCCTCCGCACCGCTCGCCCCCGCCGCTGCCTGCGCGAGCTCCAGGGCATGCAGGTCTTTCGCCGCGCGCTCCAGGCCCACCTCGTGGAGCTTCGCGCGCGCCTCGCGCAGCCGCTCGCTCCACCCGGGCGCCGCCGCGCGCATCCCGCCGTGGACCGCCTGCGCCAGCGCCTCGCGCGCCTCGTCCACCGCCTGCGCCAGGGCCGTGGGCAGGGCCTTGGCCGGCGCTCGCGGCAGGGCGGCGAGGGCCGCGTGCCCCTCGGGCGTGGACGCCTCCAGGTCCAGGGCGACGAGCCGGTCGGCGACGACCGCGATGGGCTCCACCACGAGCTCCCCGCCCGCCCGCGTCCCTTCGCCGATCACCGCCGCCAGCGATGCGCTGCCCAGGTGCAGCGCCAGCGCCTCGAGCGCCGCCGGCGCCTGAGCGCGGTGCCGCAGCTCTACCCGGAAAGGATTCCCGGCGCCGTCTTCGCAGACCGCGCGCACAGCCTGCTCGCCCGCCAGGTAGCCGGCCGAGACGACGCGCGCGACCGAGAAGGCCCGGACGTCCTCCGCCAGGAGCCGCGCCCGAAGCGCTCGCGGCGGCCGCGCCGCCTGCGCCGCCGCGAAGGCCTCGCCGTCGGTCACCACGAGCGCTGGGGGGACCGCCTCCAGCGCCGCCCCGCCCGCGAGCACGCTCGTCTTCTTCAGCGGGCCGGTGGAGAAGCTGACCAGTCGGCTGGGGCGCCGCACCGCCGCGTTGGAGACGATTTGCCCGGTCGCGACCATTCCCAGCGGCGAGCCAGAGACGGCGGCGCGCCGGGCGAGCTCGGGGCCGTCCTCGGCCTTGCCGTCCTGCGGCCGGTACTCGCGCCGAAGCACCAATACCGATTGTGAATGCGGGTCGGCCAGGAGCACCTCGACGCTCCGCTCGTCGCCGTCGGCCTGCACCCGCGCGCCCAACGAGGCCAGCCGAACCTGGTCGAGCGCGGCCTCGGGCGGCTCGTCCGAGCCGAGCACCAGGCTCACCGGCAGCTCGCCGCCGCCGAGCCCGGCCCGCGCCCGCGCGAAGACCTCGGCGAGGCACGAGGCGAGCCGCTGCGGCGTGTAGACCGCGCTTCGCCGCCCGTAGGCGCCGGCGAGCGCCTCCACCTCTTCCAGCGCCGAGAGCGGCCAGGCCAGGTGCGCGCGCTCGAGGCCCAGGCGCGCGAGCGCGAAGCGGGCCGCGACCGCGGGCGACAGGCGCGCCGCGCCTTCGAGGATCACGCCCGCGCAGAGCTCCTGCGCGGCCTCGAGCGCCAGCCGCCGCCGCTCGTCGACGCTCGGCGGCGCGTCGGCGAGCTCCACCGCCTGGCTCGCCGCGCCCGCGTCCCTCGCCGCCTCGGCGACGCGGAAGGCCCAAACCGCCAGGGCGACGTGCTCGCAGCCGGTTCGCAAGCGGCAGTCGCAGCGCGCGTAGCCCGGGTCGAAGGCGACGAGGAAGCGCACGGTCGACGTCGGCAGCTGCGCCCTCGGCAGCGCGTCGCCCTCGAAGTTGCCGGGGATTACCTCGACCAGCACGCCGCGCCTTCGCAGCGCCCGCGCGCGGTCGAGCGCCGCTTTGCCCAGGAGCTTCTCGAGCGCCGCGTCGTCGATGTCCGCGGGCGACCAGGGCTTCGCCGGCGCCGAGGCCTGCGGCGCCGCGGCCGGGTCGGCGGGCGCGGCGGCGGCCGCCCTCTGGTACGCGAGGATGGCGCCGACCCGGTGGCGGCACACCGAGGTCGCGCCGCAGGAGCACGGGCAGTCCTTCAGGCTCTTGCCGGGGACGAGGCGCGCCTTCGCGCCGTCCTGGAACGCGGCGGCCAGCGTGCCGTCGGGAAGGAGCTCGACCGAAGGCGCCTTGCCTTCGTCCAGCTCCTTCTGGGCCCGCTTCAAAAGGCCCATGTTGGAGAGCGAGGCGATGGCCGCCGGGGTGAGGGCGAGGAGGTCCTTGCGCGCGGTCACAGGTGGGTTCTCCCGCAGGAGGATAGGCGGCCGCGCCTTGTCCAGACAACGCCGATGCCGACGGCACTTCGAGGATGGCGCGGTGGGTCGCCGCCGCCCCGAGCGGCGTACTTGCCCTGCCCGAGCTCGGATTTCCGCTGTCGCCGCGCGGCCCCAGCGAGGGCGTGCGGCTTGCAAGCGCCAAGGGTGAAGGGCGAGGCGGTCGCGCTCGCGCGGTCGAGGGACCATGAGCATCATCAACGCCCTTTCGCTGATGGCCTGCGCGCTGGCGATCTACATGGCCGCGCTCTCGCTTCGGCTGGCGTCGGCGCCCGGCTGGAGAGAGCAGCACTGGTGGGCGGTCGTGTCGCTCACCGCCGCGGCCTACGCGTCGTGCGACCTGCCGGCGACGTGGCCGACCTCGAGCGACGACCTGGTGCGCTGGACCGGGCTGGCGCAGCTCGCGCTCGGGGCCGTGCACATCGCAGCTTGGGTCCAGTACACCTGCGCCTTTCTGGGCCGCAGGCCCACGCGCGGCGCGCGCGCGCTTCAGGTCGCCCTGCTCGTCATCGCCGCCTCCGTCTTCATCCCCGGCGCGGTCTTCCCGGGGCCGCTGCGAACGCGGCCGGTGCCATGGGCGGGAGTCGTCTACCGAGATCCGATCTCCACGATTTACGGCCAGCTGGTGATCGCGGCGCTGCTCGCGGGATTGCTGGCCCTGACAGACCTCTTCGCTGTCGCCTGGAGGCAGCGGGTCCGCGGAGCAGGGCTGCACTTTCTGACCATGGTCTTCGTGTGCCTGATGGCGCTGAACGACGCGCTCGCGCTGCAGGGTGCCTTGAATACCCCATACCTCATCGACGTGGGCTTCGTGGGGGCGGTGGCGGCGGTGACGTACGGGCTCACGGATCACATTGCCCAGGACGCGCGCGCGCTGGTCCGGCTGCGGAACGAGCTCGAGGCGCGGGTGGAGGAGCGCACGCGGGAGCTGGACGAGGCGCAGCGAGCGCTGGTGCGGTCGGAGAAGCTCGCGGCGCTGGGCCAGCTCTCGGCCGGCGTAGCGCACGAGGTGAACAACCCCATCGCGGTCGTCTCGTCGAACCTCACCTACCTCGCCGAGGTGCTGGCGGAGGGCGAGGCGCGGGGCGACGCGCTGGCGTGCGTGCGCGAAGCCCAGACGGCGGCCCGGCGCATCGCGTCCATCGTGAGGCAGCTGCTCGACGCGGGGCGCATGGCGGCGGCGCCGGTGGAGATGGAGTCGGTGGACCTGGCGGCGGTGGCCCAGGAGGCGATGGCTTTCGCGGGCAAGCGCTGCCCAGGGGCGCGGCTGGCGGCGAGCCTCCCCGAAAAGCTCGTCGTGCGGGGGCAGGAGACGCCGCTCGTGCAGGTGCTGATGAACCTCATCGTGAACGGCGCGCAGGCCACCGAGGGCGGTCTCGGGCGGGTGGAGATCCGCGCGGTTCGGTCGGGGGCGCGGGTGCAGGTGACGGTAGAGGACGACGGCGCCGGAATGAGCGAGGAGGTGCTGCGGCGGGCGTTCGAGCCGTTCTTCAGCACCAAGCCGGTGGGCGTGGGGACGGGGCTGGGGCTGGCGGTGTCCCGGGGGATCGTGCGCAGCCTCGGGGGCGAGCTCGCGCTCGAGAGCGCGCCGGGCAAGGGGACGCGGGCCATTCTGGAGCTCGAGGCGGCGCTGGAGGAGACCCCCGGCCCGGTCGCCGGCGACCCCGAGGCGGCGGGCGAGTGCGCGACGGCGGAAGAGGGCGCGAGCCGGTTTGCCGGGCTCTGAGCGGAAGAGATCGGCGAGGGGACCGCGGCGAAAGCTCACGGAATCCCAGTTCACTCGCAGGCTGGCTGCGGCTTCACCGCCCCTTCACCTTGTCCGCGATGAACTGCGCGAGCTCGCCCGGCGTCATCGCCCCGACGTGGGCGCCGAGGTTCGCGAATCCTCTGGGCGAGGTCGCGGTCGTAGGCGGGCTTGGCCTCGGGGTCGAGCGCGGCGAGGCCCAGGACGACCGTCCCTTGCTGCACGAGATCGCGGACCTCGCCGAGCAGCCTCGCCGGGGAGCCGCCCTCGTAGAAGTCGGTGATGAGCACCACGATGGCGCGCCGGGGCGCCTCGACGAGCTGCGCGGCGTACTGCACCGCCTTGCCGATGTCCGTGCCGCCGCCGAGCTGCACCTTCATGAGCAGCTCCACCGGGTCGGTCACCTCGCTCGTCAGGTCCACGACCGAGGTGTCGAAGGCGACGAGGTGCGCGCGCACGCCGGGGATGGACCAGAGGCAGGCGGCGGTGACCGCGGAGTGGATCACCGAGGAAACCATGCTGCCGCTCTGGTCCACGACCAAAATGATCTGCCACTTCTCGGTGTGGCGCTTGACCCGCGCGAAGAAGAGGGCGCGCTCGAGCGTGATGCGCCGCTCGCCGGGGTCGTAGTGGTCGAGGTTCGCCCTGATCGTTGCGCGGAAGTCGAAGTTGCGCGCCATGGCGAGCCGCGAGCGCCGGCGCCGGTCGATGAGCCCGGCGAACGCCTCGCGCACCGTCGTCTGGAGCCGCTCCATCAGCTGTTGGACGACCTTGGCCACGAGCTCGCGCGCCAGGGCGAGCACCTCGGGGTTCATCAAATGCTTGGTGCGCAGGACCGCCCGGAGGAGCGACTCGTTGGGCTGGATGCGGCGCAGCACCTCCGCGCGCGTGACGACGTCGGAGATCTCGTAGCGCTCGACCGCGTCCTTCTCGAGGCGCTCGACGCACTCGGCCGGGAAGAGCTTGTGGATCTGGTCGATCCAGTCGGGGACGGCGAGCTGCGACGGCCCGAGCCCACCTTTGCGCTCGCGCACGTCGCGGCCGGCCAGGTCCTTCTCGCGCGAGTAGAGCCAGGCGAGCGCCGCGTCCATGCCCGCGCCCGACTCGTCCAGGCCGGGCAACGAGCCCTCGGCCGCTTCGCCCAGGACCAGGCGCCAGCGCTTCAGGGACTCGAGGCCTTCGGGAGCTGGGGCGGCGGGAGGGGGCGCCATGGGCGGAGGCTCAGTCGACGAGGAAATACTCCATGGTCGTGACCACCCGCACCACTTTGCGCTCGGGCCAGGAGGAGTCGCGGTCCGAGACCTCGAACAGCCCTTGCGAGGCGGTGCGGATGCCGCCGACCTGGCTGCCGGAGTCCTTGGCGAACTTCGACGCCGCTTCGCGCGCCGCGCGCGTCGCCTCCTCGATCATCTCGGGCTTGATGGCGTTGAGGCCCTGGAAGAGGAACTGCGGGCGGCTCTCCCAGTCCTGGATGATCATGACGCCTTGGCTGACGAGCGAGCCGGCCTCGCCCATGGCCTTCTTCACCCGGGCGACGTTTTTCGAGCGCACAGTGACCACCGCCTGCGCGACGTAGCGCAGCGCGCTGCCGCCAGGCTCCTTCGCGTCCTCGGCCTTGAGGTCGGCGATGCGCGGGACGCCGAAGGAGGAGATCCTCGCGCTTGAAGCCGTTTCGCTCGAGGTACGCGGCGACGAGGGCGCTCTTCGCGTCAATCTGCCGCTGCACCGGCGTGAGCTCCGCCGCAGTCTCCTTGAAGGCGATGGGCCAGATGGCGAGGTCGGCGTCCACCTCGCGCTCGGCGAGGCCGCGGACCGTGACGTAGCGCTGGGTTCGGCTCTTGGCGATGGCGCTCCCGACCTCGGCTCCGGCGGCGGCGAGGCCGAGGCCGACGAAGAGGCCGAGGACTGCGGCGGCGGGGAGGGAGGTGCGGTTCATGGGGGAGGCCTCTTGTGTGGAGCCTTGATCCGCGGCGGGCGAGCGGCGCGATTCTATCGCCTGGGGCGCGCAGGCGGCGATGACCTCCCTCCGCGAAAACGAGGAGCACGCCCAAGCAAGGCAGCTCGACGAGGGCACGTCCGCGCTGGTCTGATCAAGCTGAGCGTGACTTGGGCCCTGCTTCGACGTCATGGCTTTGAAGGAACCGCTCGTACAAGCGGGAGGTGTAGAGTGAGCGAACAGAATAATACCAGGGACGCCGCTTGCCGGAACGCCCTGCTCCCTGATAACCGCATCCTGCCACATCTTGGCTCGTGAGGTCAGGACATGAGATCGAGCAGTAGGACAAAGGGCCTGGGCACTTTGCGCCTGACCAAGGTCAAGATGGACGGCTTCAAGGCAGTGAAGTCGTCCGGCTATGTGGAGCTCCAGCCTTTGACCCTGTTCATTGGGCGAAACGGAGCCGGAAAGAGCTCGTTCATCGAGGCGCTGCAATGGTTGCAAGACTCCTTCTTCTTTGGCCTGCTTGATGCCACGGAGTCGCGCTTCCGGTCCTACGAACACCTCCGCAACAAGCGCTCTAAAGAGACAAGACTTCACCTGGAATTCGAGTCGCGATCGGGGCGCCCGGTTTACTATGATTTGACCGTCGGCAAGGTGGCGGGCCAATCATTCCGCCCCATCGTCCTCGACGAATCGCTGCGCTTCGGCCGCGCAAAGGGTCAGAAAGCAATCATCAGCACTCGCAAGGGCATAAAAGGGCCGGTCTGGCGCAAGGTTTTCGGCGGCACGTCCGTGCGAGAAGCCGATGCTCTCGGCATCTATGCTGCATCCGTCAACGCTCATCCCTCCATTCGGGCAATGTCCGATTGGCTGCGCGGGATTGTCACGCTGCGTTTGAGTCCCACATCCATGCGTTGGGAGTCATCTCTCGAGCCGCGGCGCGGGGCGCAGCTCGACGAAGAGGGAGCGCGCCTCCCTGGATTGCTCGCGTCGCTCAATGAAACGCAGCGGGCCTGGGTAAGAGAGAAGATATCCACCGTCATCGGTGGGCTTCGAGACGTCGGCGTCAAGCGAACGGAACCATCTCGAGGCTATGTCCGCGCAACCGAGGTCATGAAATGGCCTGGAGGCAGCAAATCCCTCGATATTCCAGCGTGGATGCTGTCCGAAGGCACGCGCCGCATGACCGCGCTCTTCGCGCTGCTGGCGGCAAGGCCGCGACCGACTCTCTTGCTCGTGGAGGAGATCGAGAACGGACTGGACCCTTGGACGTTGGAACATATCTTCGCGGAGCTCAGGGACGCCAGCGTCAACGGAACCCAGGTCATCGTGACGACTCATTCCCCATTCTTGCTTGATCATGTGGATGTGAGCGAGGTCATCCACGTTCAAAGGGCCAAGGGCGACTCCTCGTACAAGCCAATTGCCGAGTACAAAGATGTGACGCGATTCGGGGACGTCGTAGCCCCGGGCGCCATGTACATTGCCGGGTACTATTCGGGGAAGTCCGAATGAGCGCTCGCCAGAGGATGGTCGTCGGCCTGTTCGCGGAGGGATCCCGCGCGACGGACCCTTTCCTCGACGCCTTCGGCGAGATCTGGCGCCGAATCACCGCGCATTGCGGACACTCGGCCGACGTCAGGGTCTTCGCCTTCGACAAGGGGCACATCGTTCGTCTGAGACCCGAGACAATCCCGATACGGGCGGCGGCGACGAGACTTGCGAGGAAGGCCGGGCGCACGCACCCGCTTCCAGGCGGCGAGCCTCTCGACGTCCTGCTCGCCCGGACCATCGCCGGCGAGCGCCTCGAGCGCGTACTTCTCGCGTTCGACAGGTTCCCATCGAACCAGCAACTGACGGAGGACGAACGTCGTCGGCCGTGCCAGATGAGGGCAGAGGTTGCGTTCGTCTTGGGCCACCTTTCAGCGAGTCCCAGGCTTCCCGAACGGTTCAGGGCGAGCGCGAGTCGCTTACAAAGGCGATATGCCTCGGACGGGGAACTCCTGCCGCGGGATCGCGCGAATGAGTGCATGGAGATCGTCTTCATGGATCCCATGTTCGAGGCTATTCTGGTTTCTGACGAGACGACCGTGCGCAAAGCGCTGGGATTTGACTCCCGACCCAAGGATTGGCCTAAGTTCAAGACTCGCGAGCGCGCCCTCGACAAACTTGTCTTGGACCCGGCCGTGGAATGCAGCGAGCACCGTTCGGGCGCGTACCTTGCCGCCAAGGCCAAGTGGGGTCTTCAATTCCTCAAGGCCGCAAGCGACCGAGCGGCCCTCTGGGAACACCCAATCGCACGGCGGGTGTGCAGGATCCTTGCGGCTTGAACGAGGGGACTTCGGAGCCATGCCTCTCCCGGGAAGGTTCTCCGCCTTGATTTCGGCGAGGATTGAGCGATTCTATTGCCTGTCCGGTGAATCTGTGCCGGCCTGTCCGGCCTGCAGCAGCCCAAACCGCCGCATTCGCTCGTCCACCTCGGCGTCGATCCGACGCCCCTCGGCCACGACCTCGGCATTGGCTTCCAGGCTCAAGAGCTGCCCGCCGGCGCCGGCGTGGCCGTAGCGCGCGGCGAGCCGCTCGGCTACCGCGGCCTTCTCGCGCGGCGGGAAGTAGCTGAAGGCGAGGCGCAGCGACGGCAGGCCCATCAGGAAGTCCACCTCGCCGAGGCCGCTCAAGACCTCGTCCACGGCCGCGAGCACGCCTTCGCCGTGCGCGGTCTCCTCGCGCGCCAGGGCGAAGAGCCCGGCGAGGAAGTCGCCGAAGGTCGCCGGCAGGGCCGCCTGCTTCACCGCGCGCACCGCGGCTGCGGTCGAGCCCTCGCCGTCGCCGAGCTTCCCTAAGGACCAGAGCGCGCCCAGGCAGGCGCCGCGCACGTCGGGCGGCGCGTCGGCGGCGTGAGCACGGCGGGCGAACACCGGGGCCGCGTCGGGCCGGGCGCGCACCGCCGGCGTGCGCATCGCGTCGCGCAGCGAGCGCACCGCGGCGACCGGCCGGCCGTCGGCGCTCGCCGCGCCGCTCAGGTTCTCCAGGAGCCAGAGGCCGCGCTCGTAGGCCTCGCCCACCGCCTCGCCCAGCTCCGGGCGGCCCTTGGCGCCGAAGAGGACGTCCTGCGTCCAGAGCCCGAGCAGCCGCGCCAAGGCTTCGCCCAGCCGGCCCAGGTCGGTCTCCGCGCGCGCGTGCCGCTGCACCTGGGCGAGCGCGCGCGCGGTGAGCGAGTCGACGCCGATGAAGACCGCCTCGCCCAGGAGCGCCGCGAGCTGGCTCAGGTCGAGCTGCTCGGCGAGGAGCGCCTCCTCCAGCCGCCGCGCGGCCGCGGTCTCGAGCGTCGCTCCGAAGGACGCGGCCTCGATGAGCGCGCTCAGGCTGAGCTCGTGGCGCGCCACCGTCCAGAGCTCCTGAAGCACGGGGTCGGTGGTCCAGGTGGGGCCGCGCTCGCGCGCGAAGCCGGGGATCTGCAGGACGCGCAGCCGGTGCAGCACGCGGCTCTTCGCCAGGTCCTTTGCCTGATGCAGCTCGAGCTCGATGGCGCGCGCGCCGCCTCGAGGCGAGAGGTCGTTGCGGGCGAGCTCGGCCTCCACGTCGCCGAGGAGCGCCGGGCGCGGGGTCGAGTCGTGGAGCTGCCCCTCCCGCGCTCCTGAGAGCGCCCTCAGGACCTCGACGAGCAGCGCGTCCGTTTCGCGGCGCACGAACCCGCGCTCGGACCAGGGCAGCGGAGCGTCGAGCGACTGCTTCACGAGTGCCGAGGCGAGGCCGTCGAGCAGGTCGGTCCGGCGCAAGGTGTCGTGGCCTCGCATCCGCGCCAGCCCCTGGGCGAGCGTCATGGCCGCGATGAGGTCTGCTGCGGAGACGGCCTGGCCCTTCTCCCGCAGGCGCGCGACCAGGTCCTTGAGCGCGCGCTCTGGCGCCCCGCGCGGGCCGTGCGTGAAGACCGCGTCGTAGAAGCCCGGGGACGGCATCCCCGACTCGTAGCCGGCGAAGGCATCGAGCCGGTGGTACGACCAGGGCACGAGGTAGCTCTTGGCGCTCTCGGAGGCGGGCACCTCGGGCCAGTCGGAGCTGCCTCCCGGCGAGAGGCCCTCGAGCGCCGGCGCGTGGAAGCCGCCGCAGACGACGAGGACGTTGCCGCTGGTCCGAGCCAGCGCGGCGCGGATCCAGGCGCGCATGGACTCCTCGCGCGGGGCGTCGCGCTCGGACGCGGGCTCGCCGCCGCGCGAGGCGACGAAGTAGGCCTGGAGTCGATCGCCCAGCGCCTGGAGGCCCGCGTCGCCGTCGCTCGGGCCCTCGAAGAGGTGGTCCCAGAGCGCGTCGTAGCCGCCGATGTGGAAGCGCTCGCAGAGCTCCTCGACGGCGCGGGCGCGGCGGCGGTCGTGGTCGCCGTAGCGGTTGGTCACGCCGTGGAACGCCGGGTGCCAGGCGGGCAGGTCCATGAAGCGGACTTCGGCGCCCGCAGCTGCGCCGAGCGTCAGGGCCTGGTACTCGGGCGAGTACTCGCAGAACGGCGTCCAACAGGACTCGGTCTTGCTGCCCTGGCCGCGGTGATAGGTGAAGACCGCGAAGGGAAGCCGGTGCGGCAAGAGCAGCTCTTGGAGCCGCGGGTTCATGTCCGCCGGGCCTTCGATGAGGACGACGCTGGGGCGCAGCGAGTCGATGCGCGCCGCCGCGAGCCGCGCGCAGGCGGGGCTGTGGTGGCGCACGCCGAGGATGTGGAGCCGAGAGCCCGCGTCGGACACGGCGCTCACCCCGGCAGAAGGTGGCGGGCCTCGTACAGCGCGCGCCACTGCTCGCCGCTGCGGCCCTGGACGCGCTGCTCGAGGAAGGCGCGCAGGCGCTTCAGGTCGTCCTTGTTGTCCTTGGCGGCGGTGCCGGCCAGGTGCTCGACGATGTCCGCGGCGCCGCCCGCGTCGCGGCGCAGGAACCAGCCTCGCACACCGACCGCGTGGGCCACGGCCACGGCCTCGGCGGTGGAGAGCACCGAGGAGAGCTTCTCCATGGGCCGGCCGTCGGTGGACTCGCCCAGGCGCAGCTCGCGGAAGGTCGCGACCAGCACCTCGATTAAGTCGTCGGGCGGGGCGAGCGGGACGCCGCTCTTCTCGAGCAGGCGCGCCGACTCGCGCTTGACGAGCGCCAGCTCGGTGGCGAAGTCGCCGATGGGAAAGACGGTCTCGAAGTTGAAGCGGCGCTTCAGGGCGGCGCTCATCTCGTTCACGCCGCGGTCGCGGGTGTTGGCGGTGGCGACCACGTTGAAGCCTTCGGCGGCGAAGAGCATTCCGTCCGGTCCCTCGAGCTCGGAGACGGCGAGGACGCGGTCGGAGAGCACCGAGAGGATGGCGTCCTGCACCTCGAGCGGGCAGCGGGTGATCTCCTCGAAGCGGACGATGCGCCCCTCGCGCATGCCTTTGAAGAGCGGCGCCGGCACCAGGGCGCGCGGCGTGGGGCCCTCGGAGACGAGGAGGGCGTAGTTCCAGGAGTACTTGATTTGGTCCTCGGTGAGCGACGCGCCGCCCTGGATGGTGAGCGTGGAAACGCCGCTGATGGCGGCGGCGAGGAGCTCGGAGAGCAGCGACTTCGCAGTGCCCGGCTCGCCCACGAGGAGCAGGCCGCGGTTCGTGGCGAGCGTCACCATGGCGCGGTCGACGAGGGAGGGGTTGCCCACGAACTTGGGCGTGAGCCCTTGCGCCTCGTCGCCCAGGATGAAGCGGCGCACCGCGCCCATCGACAGACGCCAGCCGGGCGGGCGAGGGGACTTCTCCTTTTCGTCCTGGGCCGTGAGGCGCGAGAGCTCGTCGGCGTAGAGGTGCTCGGCGGGCGGCCGCTGCATGGCGGTCGTGGGCGCGGCGGCGTCTTTCGCGGGCTTCTTCGGCGAGGAGGCCATGCGGTTCGGCTCCGGGAAGTCGCGGGCGGGATGGGCCGCGCCGCGAGGGCGAAGCCTACCCGAAGCGCGGAGCGCGCGTCGCCGGGCGGCTGCCGGCCAGGCGCTCGGAATCGAGGCTCGAGCTCCAGCCCGCATAGTCCCTTCGGCGCGAGACCTTGCACAGATTGGCAAAGATTTCAGGTTTCAGGCCCCAGGCAAAGCCCAGGGCGGCGCGCTGCGGAGGTCCGGCGGCGACGGCAAACGGAGCTCGTTTCTCGCCGCGCGGGCACGTTTGGGCGTCCACCACGCTTGGCCTCAACCCTCGATCAAAAAGAATTCAAACCGCGATAGAGAAAATTGAATCTTGCGCCCCCCCGCGACCAACGGCGAAGCGCCTTGCAATCACGGCTCCACCTTGCAGGTTTGCTGCCGGCTCTCCCGAATTTTGAGGGCGCCCGTCGGGCAGAAGGAGGCGCAGTGCGCACACGAGGCGCAGCGGTGCGCTCGTTCGGAGACGAACCGGGGGGCGGCGGCTCCCTCCATGACCAGGACGGAGATAGGGCATTCCTGCACGCACGCGCCGCAGCGCGTGCAAAGGGCTTCGTCCACCGTCAACACATTCATCTCGTCGCCTCCGCCGTACCCTCGCGCGCAAAGGCTTCTCTAACGACGCATCCCGCCCCGCGCCCCTTCTCTCCCAGCGCCGTCAAGGATGGCTCCCGAGCTCATGAAGGCGATGTTCGGTGGCGCTCGAAATCGCGCCCGCAGCATTCTGGTGCGCGTCGAATGTGCGGGGACTACGTTTGCGATCGATCCAGTGCGAACGCGAAGCGCTCACGAGAAAGGAAGATTGCCCATGACGGCGAAGCGGAATCAGGAGAAGCTCGTGGAAATTCTGAGGTCGTGGCAGCACATCGAGAACCGCGGGATCGCCCAGACCGCGGAGATCATGGACAAGACGAACAATCCGTTCATCCGCTTGGTCATGGAGATGATCCAGCGCGACTCGGCCACGCACCACCGCGTCCAGCAGTTCATCATCGACAGCCTCGAGGAGGAGGCGGTCACGTTCTCGGTCGAGGACCTGGAAGAGATCTGGGACGCCCTCCAGTTGCACCTCGAGTCGGAGAAGAAGAGCGGGGAGCTGGCGGCGGCGGCGCAGAAGGCGCTCGTCGGCGGCAAGGACGCGATTCAGGGATACTTGCTCGAGTACCTCGCCGCGGACGAGAAAAAGCACGACAAGCTTCTCGAGGACTTGGCCGCGGTCAAGCGAGGAATGTACAAGAGCGCCTGAGGCGCGGCGCGCGCGTCGGCCGGCGTCGCTGGGGAATCCTGGCCCGCGCCGGCCCCGGACGGGCACGCGGCCGCTCGCGGGCTTCGCGCTCGTCAGGGGGCGATCAAATCCACGGCATCGTAGGCCACGCCTGGGCTCAGGTAGGCCGTGCCGCTCGTCCCGCTCGCGACCCCGAGGGTCACGACGTTTTCTCCGGCCACGAAGGCGGTCGCCGGAACGGCGAACGAGAAGGTGGTGTTGTTGCCTCGGTAGGTGCCGACGGTCAGCGTGCGCGAGGAGGGCTGGGTCGAAGGAGAAGGGACCGATGAGCTCCAGCCATTGACCTTCACTGTCGGCCGCCCGTTCTCGAACGCGGTGGTGATGCCGACCCGCAACGTCATGGCCCGCAGCTGGTCCTGGCGCAAGCTGAACCGAATGGCGACGCTGCCGTTCACGTCCTTCCACTGGTACGCGGGAAATCCGGTCCCCGGGGCCGAGGTGCCGACGACGTAATCGGCGGTGCTCCACGGTTTCATTCGGACGTCCGAGGGGTGCATGGTGGTGACCTTGTCGCCGTTGAGAAACTCCGTGGGCGTGCCGTCCCAGTCGCCGACCCGCCAGACGGCCGCGGCCGCGCTGGGGTCGAAGGCGATCGAGAGGCTGCCCACGGCAGTGGTCTGCCCGGCCTGGACGACGACCGTGCGCGCGTCCACCATGAGCTCGTTCTTGTAGACCTGCATTGCGTAGGTGCCGGGGATCATCGCGGGGCTCTGGAATCGGCCATCCGCGGCGGCGGCCTCGGTCCAGTATTGGGCGGTGGAGTTGGAGAAGCCGACCGTGTACGCATAAGCCGGATCCCGGCCGTCGATGGCGTCCCCCGCCACCGCGCCGCGCCCCGCGGCCGGGACGTACCCGGTCAATGCCATTCGCGCGAACCAGGACGTGTCGACAGCGCCCGCCGGGCCGCCGTCGGTGAAGACGAGCGTGTACGAGCTCAGGATGCCGGGGCGAAATGGCTCGGTCTGAGCTTCGCCATAATTGACGATATAGGTGAGCTCCTGATCGGTGTCGGTCGCCTGGTCCAGCAGGCAGCGGTAGAAGGGGCCTCCGGAGTTGCCTTCGTTATTGTCGCGGACAACCCACATTCCGACGCCGGCGCCGGTCGCGCCAATGGACGACCAGTCTTTGAGGCGCATGTTCGAATAGTGCTTCGAGCGCGTTTCGCCGTTCGCCACGCCGTAGACGTCCGACGCTTCGATGGCCCCGGTGTTTCCGCGAATGTCGGACGGCGAAGGGCCATGGGGCAGCTTGCCCACGGGCACGCGGACGATGAAGCGCACCATCCCGAGCTCGTCCGGCTCGCTGGTGAAATAGGTGGCCATGAAGATCTTCGCCTCGCCGCGGTGCGCGAGGTAATAGTGGGTCAGGCTCGCGGCGGTCACGGTGATTTTGATGTCATCGGCGTCGACCTTGGAGGCGTCGACGGCGACGTCGCTCTTGCCCGCGTAGAGGTAGTCGAAGCCGGAGTTGACCTGGCTCCCTTTCGCGGAATCCTGGTACTCCACTCCGCGGTAGACCATCGACCCGATGTCGCCCAGGCCCTTCGTGGTGCCGTCGGCGTTGTGGCGGCGCACCTTGAACAAAAGGCCCGCGCCGGTGTCGACAATGAAGAAGGTCGCGTCGCTGGCCAGGCTGAAGCTGCCGGCGTCGACCGGTCCTTGGCCGCCGTCGAGCGGCCCACCGTCGCCCCCATCGGCCGGTCCCTGGCCGCCGCCGTCGTCGGGCGCGCGGCCTGCGTCGAGCTCCGCAGGACCCCCGTCGATATGCCCGGGGCCGGCGTCGGCGCCCCCGCCGTCCTTCGCCGGCTCGGCGCCCCCGCCGCCGTCGGCGGACGCGTCGCCTCCGGCGTCCGCTGCGGGGCTCCCCGCGTCCGCCGGCGCGCCCCGCCCCGAGGCCAGTCCTTCTCCACAGGACGCCGCGAGCAAGAAGGCGCCGAGGACGAGCACAGGGATGGACCGCCGAATGGCTCGCGCGGCAGCGACGCGGGCGGCCGAGGACGTCATCACGCTTTTACCTCGCTCGGATGCTTGGGGCAAAAAGCGGGAGACTTCGGGTCAATCGGAGCGTCGGCGGCCCCATCACCCCCGCAGCCGCTCGAGGTCGTTGACGAGCTCGGAGAACACGATGGGGTCGAGCGAGGCCACCGTATCGTCCGAGCCGTTCCGCCACATCGAGCTCTCCTCTCCGATGGTGCACGATCCCAACGTCTGCTCGGGCGACTCGCTCAGCATGCCGGTGTAGAGGCCGGGGTCGAGGGCCATGAAGACCGACCGCCCGTCGGGCAGGGGCTTCTCCATCCAGCAGGCGACGCCGGCGTCCTGGGGCGCGCCCCGGCGCCAGCGGCGCGCTTCCAGGCCCAGCACCTTGCCGGTGGGGAGCTTGAGGCCCTTGATCCGGTCGAGCGCCTTCGACTTCTTCTCCTCCTCGGTGGGCGCGAACGTCGGCCTGCCGAGCTGCGCGAACGGCTGCGCCAGCTCGTAGTCGGCGAAGACCTGCGACCACCTTCCGGTGATGGCCGCGTCCAGCTCCAAGGGGTGCGGGATGCCCACCTTGGCCCCGGCCGCGAGCTCGAAGGCGGCGTCCTCGGCGTCGGCGAGCGTGCGGTCCTCGGCCACGCGGAAGGTCTGCGCCACGCGGTTCTTGTCGTCATACGCCGCGAACACCAGGCGACGCACGATGTGGAAGACGAGCGGGTGCTGCACGAAGAGGTCGAGGAAGTCGCCGGCCGGGAAGCGCCGCTGGCCGCACATGGCGAGCTCGAGCCTCAAGATCTGCAGGCCGGCGGCGGTCTTCGCGTCCTTCTTGAGCTGGCTCCAGCGCGCCGAGGCCGCGGCGGCCTTCTCGGCGTCGTCGCTCTGCTTGGGCTTGGGCAGGTCCTTGAGGCGCGAGCCCTCGGCGTCCTTCGTGTACGGGCGCAGCTGCTCGTCGAAGCCCACCCGGAACTGGCGCGGGCCGAAGTCGAGGACCATGGAGCCGTCGTCGTCCAGCCCCAGGTCCGGCGCGAGCCGGTCCTCCAGCTCCTCGCGGGAGAGGCCCCGCGCCTCGGCGATGGCCTCGATCTTCTCCTGGGCTTTGGCCTGCAAACCCTTGAACTTCACTTTCAGTGCGATGCCGTTCAGGTGCATCAACGCCACGTCGGTGCCGATGGCCGCCAGCACGTCGAGGCCGATGACCGCGCGGGCGTGGGCCGCCTCGCCGGGCCAGTCGCGCACGAGCGCCGCGAGCTTGCGCGCGCAGGCGTCGTCGCCCAGGTGCCCGAGCGCGGTGAGGCAAAAGCTTTCCTTGGACGGGGCGCCGTTCATCATCCAGGCCTGGAACAGCTCCCAGGCGAAGCGCGCCAGCGACGCCGGCTCGCAGGCCTCCTTCACCTGCGCGAGACCGGCGTAGGGCTCCTCCAGCGTCGAGAACGCGAGCATGGCCGCGAGCGACTCGACCGCCGCGGCGGGCAGCGCCGCCTTGCGCGACTTCAGCAGCGGGCGGGGCACGGTGGCGACGTCGACGAAGGCGGGGAGCTTGGGCAGCTTCGCCGGGAACAGGTCGAGCGGGTCGGCCGCGAGGATGGCCGCGACGGCGTCTTTCACCCCGGCGCGCTCGGCGACGCTCAGGACGACCGCTTCATGGCCGCCCTGGGCGACGGCGCGCAACGCCGCCTCCGCCTGCTTGCGGGCGCGGCCCGGCTTTCCGAGCGCGTCGGTGAGGAGCCCCGCGGCGGCGTGCTCGGGGTGGCGCAGCAGCCAGGCGCGGGCGGGCGCGCGCAAAGACTTCTTCTGGGTCAGCGCGTCGGCCACGACCGGCGCGAATCGGGAGACGCCGAACGGCAGCAGGGACGGCAGGAGCGCGGCGAAGTCGCTCTGCGCACGATGCTCGAAGAATGCCAGGGCGCGCAGCTCGTGCTTGGCGGCGACGACCGGGTACCAGGAGTGGTCGCCCCAGAAGGCTTTGGTGGCGAGCGGCGCGAGCTCTTCGGCGAGCTCCGGCGGGCACTCGGCGAGGTCCCTGGAGGTGGCCTCCTTCCGACGCGTCACAATCTCGTGCGCGCTGAGAATCCGTGTGGCCCCAGCCCTTGCGCTGCGCCCACTCCTCGCGCTCGTCGCTCGCCCAGCTCATGCGGTCGGCCACCGGTACCTCGGGGACCGACTCGATCACCGCGGGCGCGGCGACGGCGCGCCTCTGCGCCCAGCGCGGGGCGCGCAGGGCCTCCGGCAGCTCCTCGGGCCTCGCGTCCTCGAAGACCTCGGCGCTCTCGGCGCGCATCGACTCGAGGACGCGCGCCGCCTCGGGCCCGACCTTCGTGGCGACCTCGGCGGCGAGCGAGGGGAAGCGCCTTGCCCCCGCGGCGAGCAAGCTCCGCGCGGCGTCGCCCGCCTTTCCGCGCTTCACCGCGGCCTCGGACAACAGCCGCAGGGCCCGGCGCGGCTGCCGCGAGGTCGCCTCCGCCAGCGCGGCCTGGGCCTCCTTCTGCTCGAGCGAGGCGACGAGGACGCCCATCGCCTCGTCGCAGCCCAGGGCCGATAGCGTCGCAAACCGGGCGCGCTGGGTGTCGGCGGCGGAGTACGAGGGGACGTGAGCGATGAGGAAGGGCGCCGCGAGAATGCCGCAGCCGTCGAGGAGCGTCGCGGCGGGGTCGCCGTCCTGGTTCGCCCAGCGCGACTCGTACAGCGGTGCGTTGGCGGCCACGCCCTTCAGGAGCGCGGGGTCCGCGACGCTGTTCAGGAGGCAGGGGAAGCTCCCCGCCATGTCGGACGCGACCCAGGCCGCCTCCGTCGGGAAGAGGAACGAGGCCGCCGCCCGCTGCGCGGGGGTGCCGGCGGCGCGGAGCTGCTCGGCCGCGTCGCGCGCCGCAGCGTAGTCGTCCTCCTCGGCGATGGCGAGCAGGGCGCGCAGCCTGGGCAGGCCCTGCAGGCGCCCATGCTTCTCGAAGTTGGTCTGCCACTGTTCCGAGGGCCCGGGCGCGATGCCCGGCGGGTTCCCGCCGACGTGGATCTCGAGCGCGGTGAGGGCAGCCTTCACCGCGTGGACGATCCCGCCGCTCGCGGCCAGCGCCTCGATGGGCGACTCGAGCTCGGGCTCGACCTGGTATCCGGGGGGGCACCAGAGGAGCGCGGCGATGAGCGCCGCATCCTCCTCGACGGAGCCGAAACCGGGCGAGTCGGACGCGAGCCGCGCCTCGAGTGACGGAAGGACGCAGACCTTCTCCTTCCGCGGCGACCAGGCCTTCTTCACCCTCTCCCAGGCCTTTTTCTCCGGCGGCAGCGGCCGCACGCCGACGCCCACGCCGCCGCGCCGGGGGAAGACGCGCTTCTTGAGCGCCTCGGTCCAGTGGACGGCGTCCTCCTCGGCGGCGGTCGGGGCGCTCTCGCCGGCGGAGGATGCGGCCGGTGGGGAAGGGGGCGACGGGAGAGCGGTCGCTTGAGTGGCCGGAGCGGGCGCCGGATCTGCCGGAGCACTCGCGGCCTCGGCGAGCTTCTCCTTCTTCGCGGGCTCGGGCTGCGCCGCTGCTGCGGCGGCGGGAGCGCTCGCGGGCTTCGGCGCCGCAGCTGTCGTCGCCGCCGGCGCGCCGCCGACCTCCTGGTAGCCCTTCTTCAGCTTCTCGGCGACGAGCCTGTCGTGCTCTTTGACTGCCGCCGCGTCGTTCGCGAACGACTTGGTCTGCGTCTGGCCGTTGGTGCCGATGCGGCCGAAGCGCACGTTGACCGAGCTGCCGGACTGCTCGATCTCCCAGAACTTGTTGGAGCTGCCTTCCGCGAATTCGAATCGCCGCACGATGGGTCCTCCGGGAAGGAAGAGACCTTGAACGCTATCCGAAACGGGCGGCCCGTCCTATCCGCCTTCCGGCCGCGCGCTGATTGGCGCGGCGCCGCCGGGCGGCCCCTTCTGTTGAAGCCAGGAGCGGCGATGCGCTAGCGTGCGCGACCTTGGACGCCGAGTCGACTGCAGCGCCGCCGAAGGAAGCCGCGCCGAGCCTCGCCTTGAAGCGAGCGAGCGCCGCCATCGCGCTCGTCTGGGCGGCGGGGACGCTGGGACAGGAAGGCCTGTCGCAGGCGGCCGCGGTGGCGGCGCTGGTCCTGACTCTGGCCACCTGGCGCCGCGACCGGCTGGCGGACGACCTGCGGCCGCTCGCGCTCCTGAGCTTGGCCTACGCCGGCTGGCAGGCGGTTTCGCCGTTCGTCGCGCTGGGGCTGGGCTCGGCGGCGCACCTGCCGCGCGCCGCGCGCTGGACGCAGGCGCTGGACACCGTGGCGCCGCTCACCCTGGCGGCCGTCGCCACCTTCGGCGTGCCGTGGCGGGCGCTCGCGTGGATGTTGGGCCTGGGCTGGTTGTTCGAGGCGGCCCTCGGCCTCTTCCAGGCGCTGGTCCCGTGGCCGTGGGCCGCGTGGGGGCGGTTCAAGTTCCCGCTGAGCCGGCTGCACGAGAACTTCGGCGCTCACGGCGGGCCGGTGCGTCGGGCGGGCCTGGGGCTCTTCTTTCACCGGCTGCGCTACGCGAACGGGGCGGTGGCGATGCTCGGCCCCGCGGCCGCTCTCCTGGCGATGAGCCACGCGTGGCGGCGGCGCGTGGCGGGCGTCGTCTTGACCGCGGCGCTGCTGGGCTGCGCGCTCATGTCCTACGCGCGGACGGCGTTCGCGGCGGCGGTGGCGGCCGTCCTGGTCGGGCTCGCCGGGCTCACGACCGGCCCGCGGCGGCTCGGGGCCTTCGCGGTGGCGGGCCTGGCTGCGGGGCTCTTCGCGCTCTCGCCGACCTGGCAGCAGCGAGCCGAGACGGCGTTCGAGAGCGCCAGCGGCGGCGAGCGGGCGGGCGCGTGGAGCATGGGCGTTCAAATCCTCGAGTCGCACCCGGTGCTGGGCGTGGGGTTCGGGAACTACGAGCAGGCGGCGAGGCCGCTCTTGCGGCCGGACATGTCCGAGGTTTTGGCCACGAGCTCACACAACGTGGTCCTGACCGTGTGGGCGGAGACGGGCCTTATGGGCCTGGCGCTCTACCTGGCGCAGCAGGTCGCGCTGGCGCTGGCGCTCTGGCGCAGGCTGCGGCGAGGGTCTGTGCTTGCGGGCGGGGGGCTGGCCTCGCTGGTGGGCTTCCACGTCATCGGGCTCGCGCACTTTCCGCAGTTCCACAGCGGCGTGGCGCTCACCTTCGCGCTGGTCTGGGGACTGGCGCTCGCGCCGGGGGCGCCGGGCGACGGGCGCGAGGCGGCGGGCGGGTAGCCCACGCGAAAGGCGAAGTCGACGAAGGTAGACTGCGGGTCCAGCGCGCCGACTCTCACCTGACCCGGCGCCGCTTCGAAGGAGACGGACGATGCAGGTCTTCCACGCCCCGCTCACCGACTCGTCCTCGCGCGACGAGCGCCTCGCCGCGTTCTCGCGCGCCATCCGCGCGGTGGGCTACCTCGATGCCGTGCAGCGCGGCGAGCTCGTGGCCATCAAGACCCACTTCGGCGAGGCGGCGGAGGGCAACTTCGTCCCGCCCTGGCAGCTCGCGCCCCTGGCCGCGGCGGTGCGCGAGCGCGGCGCCGTGCCGTTCCTCGTGGAGACGAGCGTCCTCTACAAGAGCCCGCGCTCCAACGCCGTCACCCACCTCGAGCTCGCCTTCGGCCATGGCTTTGCGGACCTGGGCATGTCCATCGTCATGCTCGACGGCCTGCGCGGGAACAGCGAGCGGACCGTCGAGCTGCCGGCGGGCTCCTTGTCGAAGGCCGTCAACCTGGCGGCGGACGTCGCCTCGTGCGACCACCTGCTGGTCGTCACCCATGTCACCGGCCACCTGGCGACCGGCATGGGCGCCTGCCTCAAGAACGTCGGAATGGGCCTGTCGTCCAGGAAGGGCAAGCTGCAGCAGCACTCGGGCAGCAAGCTCGTCATCGACCCGAAGCGCTGCACCGGCTGCGGCACGTGCGTCGACAGCTGCCCCGAGGACGCCATTGCCGCGGCCGACGGCGGCGAGGTGTGCGCCATCGACGAGGCGCGCTGCATCGGGTGCGGCGAGTGCCTCTCGGTCTGCCGCGACGACGCGGTGAAGTTTCGCTGGGACGCCGCCAGCGCCGACATCCAGCGCCGCGTGGCCGAGCACGCGCTGGGCGCGTACCTGTTGGCCAAGAAGAAGATGGCCTTCTTTAACTTCCTCGTGGACGTCACCGAGGACTGCGACTGCATCGGCAAGTCGAAGAAGATCTTCGGCGACCTCGGCGTGCTCGCCTCGCGCGACCCGGTGGCCGTCGACCAGGCGAGCCTCGACCTCATCCGAGCGCGGTATGGCTGCCGGCTCGAGGAGCGCGCCTATCCCGAGCACGACGCCACGGTGCAGCTCGCGCATGCGGAAACGATCGGGCTCGGGCAGAGGAAGCACGAGCTCGTGCAGGTGTGACGGCGTTTCACCAAGGGACCGAATCATCGCGAAGATTCGCCCTCGCCTTTGCCGGATTGAAGGCTGGGCGGGGAGTGACGTGGAGTGTCGGCGCCGGATCTCGCTCGAGGTCTGGCGCACCCGTGCCAGCGCGGCTCCGACGCATCGCCAGATCGCGAGCCGCGCTGTGTAGCGTGGCACCGCCCTCCTCGAGAGCAGCGTGGCGTGACCTTTCCTCGCTTGTCGCGACGAGCGCAGCCTGAGCGCAATCCGGTGGACGGGAGCCTCGACGACGAGGAGCGCGACTGGCTTGGACCTCCCCGGCGCGCGCGCCGCCCAGGCGAAGCCGGCATGCCGCAATAGGTGACAACCCGGCTGACTCGCCTCCTGGCGCCTGGGCCGGCGCCCAGCGTCAGTGCCGACCTGGCGAGCGCCCTGCGTGGTGACCGACCTTGGACAGTGTGCCCGCGTGTGGCCTCGGCCGCCGGGTGTCGAGGGGCTCCAGCGGTGACCCGAATCCGGCCGAGGAGCTCCCATACATCGGTGCGGCCGTCGTCCGCCGAGCCCGCCGGCGGCGCCAGTCGGAAGACTAAGGCCGTGTCATGCTCCCCGGCTCGAGAACGATCGCCGTCGACCTGCCGCTCTTCGGCTGAGAGACTGCCGCGCCGGTCAACACCTGGGCGCCCGAGTGAGAGGAGTCCAGCAGGCAAGTCGCCATTCCCGGATTCCGGCGCTGTGCTCTCAACCTCCGTTTGAGGAGTGACGATGGACGACGATAGCCGGGCATGGAGGATGGTCGCACTCGGCCCAATCCTGCTCTTGGCCGTCTGCGTGCCAGGGGAGGCGACTACGCTGGATGCGTCGATGCCTGCCGACGGCAGTGGCGATTCGTCGAGCGGCAGCAGCGGCCGCGACGCGTCGAGCGGCTTTGGGTCGAGGGACGGCGGAAGCGGCAGCGACGGGTCGAGCAGCGACGCGTCCAGCGCCGACGGGTCCGGCGGCGACGGGTCGAGCGACGCGTCGAGCGGCACGACCGCCGCCCTCGTCAACAGATACGACGGCGCCCGAGCGACCACCGTGAGCTTGGACCTGGGGTGGAAGTTCCATCTCGGCGACGTGAGCGGCGCTCAGGAGACCGGCTTCGACGATTCGTCCTGGACGGCCGTGGACGTACCCCATGACTGGAGCATCTCGCTGCCGTTCAACCAAGATTCGAAAGCCGGCGCTGGCGGTGGGTATCTCGACGGGGGCCTGGGCTGGTACCGAAAGTCCTTCAATCTGCCTGAATCGAGCTCCGGCCAGAGGGTCTTTCTCCAGTTTGACGGCGTCTACATGGACAGCACCGTATGGCTCAACGGCACGCAAGTCTGCGCTCGCCCCTACGGATATTCCTCCTTCGAGTGCGACTTGACGCTCAGCGCCAGCGTTGGCGGGTCGAACGTGGTCGCCGTCAAGATCAACAATCAACTGCCCAGCAGCCGGTGGTACTCGGGAAGCGGCATCTATCGCCACGTGTGGCTCAAGACCGTGAACCCGGTCCGCGTCGCCTATACCGGCACGCGCGTGACGACCGCGCAAGTCTCGGCCGCGAGCGCGACGGTGAACATTTCGGTCACCGTCAAGAACGACGCGACGAGCGACCAATCGGTCACCTTGGCGAGCTCCGTTCGCGACGACGCGGGGGTGGAGGTGGGGAAGGCCACGTCGGCGGTGACGTCGGTCGCCGCCGGGAAGACCGCCGATGTGGCGCAGACCGTCACCGTTTCCAGCCCAAAGCTCTGGTCACCCGCGTCGCCGAGCCTGTATTCGGTCATCACCACAGTGTCCGTGGGCGACGCCGTCGTCGACACCTATACGACCCCATTCGGAATCCGCACCTTCGCATTCGATTCAAGCACCGGCTTTTCACTGAATGGCACCAAAATGAAGATAAACGGGGTCTGCTTGCACCACGACCTCGGCAGCCTGGGCTCGGCGGTGAATCATCGCGCCATCGAGAAGCGTCTCCAGCTCCTCAAGCAGATGGGCGTGAACGCCATTCGCACGTCCCACAACCCGCCGGCGCCAGAGCTCCTGGACATCGCCGACCGCCTCGGCTTCCTGATCATGGATGAGGCGTTCGACTGCTGGTACAACGGCAAGAATCCCTACGACTACGGGCGATTTTTCAAGCAATGGGCCAACACCGACATCATCGACATGGTGGCCCGGGACCTGAATCACCCCGGCATCATCATTTGGAGCATCGCGAACGAGGTCGGTGAAACCGGCGACGCGGCCACCATCAAGCAGCTCATGGACGCCATCAAGACGAAGGACACCACGCGGCCTATCGGGCAGGCGCTCGCGGCGTGGGCAGACGCGGACACTGCGGGGGTCGCCCAGGAAGACGTGGTGGGAATCAACTACGCGCCCGACCGCTACGACTCGATTCATACGGCTCACCCCACGTGGAAGATGTTCGCCAGCGAGTCGTCGTCGGCGCTGCGGAGCCGAGGCATCTACAATAACAACAACACGCAATGCTCGTCCTATGACGACTTCGCGGCCGGCTGGGGGCACACCGCAGAAACATCGTGGAAGAACGTCAATACGCGGGCTTGGATTGCGGGCGAGTTCATTTGGACCGGCATCGACTACATCGGCGAGCCGACGCCCTACGTATGGCCCGCCAAGAGCTCGTACTTCGGAGCCATCGACACCGCGTACCTCCCGAAGGACGTCTTTTACTTCTATCAGAGCAAGTGGAACGCCGGCGGGCCGAGCATGGTGCACATCGTTCCCATGAATTGGACGAACTGGACGGCGGGCCAAGCGGTGAAGGTCATGGTCTATACGAACGCCGACAGCGTCGAGCTCCTTCTCAACGGCAAGTCCCTGGGTTCCCAGACGATGGACGTCGCCGCCACCGGACACCTTCAGTGGTCGGTCCCGTTCGCGACGGGCACCCTCGAGGCGAAGGCGACCAAAGGCGGAACGGTCGTCGCGAGCGACAAAGTGCAGACTGCTGGGGCGCCGGCGAGCTTGGCGCTCAGCGTCGACCGACCTTCCATCGCGGCAGACGGGCGCGACCTGGCTTTCGTCGAGGTGGACGTCGTCGATGCTCAGGGAGTCCTCGTCCCGCAAGCCAGCAACCAGGTCGACTTTGCGATCGACGGTCCTGGCAGCATCGCGGGGGTCGACAATGGAGACGCGACGAGCCACGAGTCCTACAAGGGCAAGTCGCGCTCCGCTTTCAGCGGCAAAGCGATGGCCATCATTCAATCCACGACGACCGCCGGAACCATCTCGGTGAAAGCCACCTCCGGGTCGCTCACCGCGGGCTCGGTGGTCATCGCGACGCAGAAACCCTGACTCGGCCGAGCAAGGCCCGCCGCGCGCCGCAGGGTCGGCGCTTCCGTCCTGACCTCGCCCGAACCGCCGACGGTCCTCCGCTCAGTTGGGCCCGGACTGACAGGTCCCGCTCGCGGTATCGCAGATCATCGGGGCGCAGCACTGGTCGCTGGTCGTGCACTTGCCGCAGACGCCGCCGTTGCACGCCTGGCCGCTGCAGTCGAGGCAGGTCTTGCAACCCGTGGATGTGCCGGCATCGGCCCCGCAGGCTCCACAGTCGTTGCCGTTGCAGCACTGATCACTCGGACAATTGGCGTTGGTGGAGCACGTCGCCGGCGGCACGTAGGGAGCCAGGCAGGTAGCGCATGCGCCCGTGGTGCTGAGCTCTCCAAAGAAGCAGCAGCGCCCGGTCGCGCCGCCGGTGTTGCAGTCCTCGTCTTTGGCGCAGGTCCCGCGGAACGACTGCTGCGCCCATTGCGCCTGGTGGTTGTTTGTCGCCAGGTCCTGGAATGGCAGCCAAAACGCCGGCCAGCTCACGTCCGTTCCGTGGCCGACGGCCGCTGCGTCGAGGTCGATGGCGGCCATCCACACCTGGGTCCGCGCGCAAGCCTGTCCGGACGCCGTGAACACCGGAAAGCCGTTGGGGCTCTCATTCGGGTAGCAATTGCCCGCCCCAGCATTCTGGATTCGAAGGCCGTAGTCACGGGTGGAGGAGAACGTCAGCCACAAGAGCGAGTGGCCCTTGTACTGCTGGATGAACGGGCTGAAGCGCGGCCAAGAGTTCGTCGCGCTCGCGGTGGTATTGAGCTTTGCGAGGTCCACTGCGGTCGCCGGCGTCTGCCCGGAGGCGATGACCTCGACCCGCGCGAGAGGGTTGTGGAATTGCGGCCCTGAGGGCACGAAGTTGAACGCCAGGAGCGTCCCATCGGGCGAGTAAGTCGGATAAAAGTAATTCGTGGTTCCATCCGAGGAGAGGAGCTTCGTGGCCGTCCCAATGGTCTTGGTGCTCGAATCCCAGGGAGCCGAGTAGAGGCTGGCTCCAGTGAACCAGAGGTCCGCGCCGTTGGGGCTGGGGGAGCTGGACTTGGGAGGATAGAACATCGTTGGGACGACGAACGCTACCTGCGAGTCGTCCGGCGACCATGCTGGTGA
Organism: uncultured delta proteobacterium; assembly: GCA_963772225.1. GTDB lineage: Bacteria > Myxococcota > Myxococcia > Myxococcales > UBA5297 > CAVYWD01. The sequence goes on from CAVYWD010000002.1 coordinate 2,518,167, forward strand.
GGTGCCTCGCAGCTGGCCCGATTGCGTGAAGCCCACCTTGGTCCCGTCGGCCTTGAGCACCTGGAACGCCCCCCTGGTGGAGAAAGCGTCGTCCCCGTCGGAGAGCAGGAAAAGGGTCGCCTCGCGGTTCCAGGCGTGGAAACCGGGGGAGAACGCGGCGGTATTGTTCTTGACGATCGGGGACGGCGGGACGGTCGTGTCCTTAGCGATGTCATAGATCGCCGTTGAAACGTCGGAGTATTCGTCGTCATCGTCGTTGTCATCGGCATCGAAGATCATCTGTCGACCGTCGCGGGAGACGTCGTGGCAGCCGATGCACAGATGGTTGGAGTTCACCGAGTCGGTATTGGGAGTCAAGACCGGGTCGGCGCTCTGGCCGCGCAGGCCGAAGTCATATCGATAGATGCCGCCCGAGTTGTAGCCCTTCCCGGAAAGGGTGACCCGCATCGACGCCCAGTAGTAGAGCGTGCCCACCAAGTCGTCCTTGGCGAACGAGAGGGCGCGCTTGTTGGAGGAAGAGACGCTGGAGCCGTCGCAGCCGACGGCGCGGACCTGGACCTGCACTGGGTCGCGGTCAGCGTTGCTGCGCGCAATGTAGTCCCATTCAGCCTGGGTGAGCTGGTAGACGCATCCGCCGTTGAGGCTCATGCCCTGCGCGGGGTCGGTGGTACTGGTGCACCGGGTGTAGACGCGCACGTCGGTCATCGCGTTTGTAAAGGAAAGCTCGAACAGGGTGTTGCTGGCCCCGCCGGCCTGAAAGTGTACTTCGATGACGTTGGTGTTTGGCGGAATGAGCACGTTGTCCGGTGGATAGAGCAGGGTGGGAGCGCAGGCGGTTTTGGTCGAATCGGGGCCCGTGAACTGGGTCGCGGCCGTCGCCGGGTCCGTGCCGGTCGTGCCGTCGGAGACGGCGAGCTTGAGCGTCAGGGTCGTCGTGCCGGTTACGCCGCAGTTCATCGCTTTGATGATGACTTGACCGCCGTGGTTGCCGCCCCAGTTGAACTGGGCGCCATTGAAGCTGCCCAATGCGGGATCGCTCGCCGAGAAGAAGGAGCCGCCGGTGATATCGGCGCTCGTTCCATTGGCGTAGGTCGCTTGGACTGTGTAAGCTTTCGAAAAGGTTCCTCCGGAGGTGACCGTGGCCGAGAAGTCGGCTGGAGCAAGCGTGAGCGCCGTGGGTGCCTTGCATCCGTTGGCGGTCGCGCCGTTTCCGTCGGCGGTGCCGCCGCCATCTCTCGTGGAGCCTGCGTCCGAGCTCGATGCCGCGGAGCTGTCTTCGCGGCAGTGGCAGCCAGGCATCACGATGGAGAACGAGCAGGTCACGAGCGCGGCGAGCTTGAGCGTGCGAGCGGGATTCATGGATACCTCCGAGCGGCAAGTGTCCCATCGAGGTCTTGCGACGCCAAATCGAACGCCGAAGCCCGGCTGCGGTGAGGCAGCGGCGCTTCGCCAGCGGCGCGGTGATGAGCCGTAAGGCGGGAAATTCCGTCAGTGACGACCTGGGAAGAGCTGGTACCTGACAGTTCCGTTCCTTTGGGGCGAATGTCGTGAATTCTGCCATGCTGAGCACAGGTCTCTGCTGCCCCCAAGCGAGCCCGCGCATCGCTTCATCGAGCTTGCCCGCATCCCGCAGCGGCGGCTACCCACGGCTATCCATGCTTATAGGGCGTAGGCGATCGTGGAGCGACCGGAGCGCCCTCCTCTCCGCGGCGGCAGGACCTCCACGGCAAAGGTGAAAACGGATTCTGGACGGCGTGGGACATGGATCACATCGGCGCCGTCTGGGATCCCGCTGGGAAGATGAACCCGCTCGCCCTGCGCGAGCTCACGGCCGGCGAACGGTGAGGCCTCCCATTCGCGCTCGAATGCGCTCTCCTAATCATTGCGCCGAATCCATGAGGGATCAGCGTCCCGAGCGCTCGACCGCGAAGACCCCGGCGAGAATCAGCGCGCCGCCCAGCGCGATAGACGCGGTCCAAGGCTCGCCGAGCGCCAAGACCCCGGTGAGCACCGAGATGAGCGGGATGACGTTCAAAAGGTTGTTCGCGGCGCTCACGCCGAGCGGGGCAGGGCGAGGTTCCACATCCAATACGCCGCCGCGGAGCAGAGCAGCCCCAGGTAGCCCACTTGGAGCCAGGCGGCGGCGGACGGCGCTCGGAGCGGGACGAAGAGCGCCTCGACCGCCGCGAGCGGCAGGAGGGTGACGGCCCCGACCGCCATGGTGGCGGCGGTGACGAGGAGCGCCGCGCGGCGGGCCATAGCATGAGCGCCGCGAGCGAGAACCGGAGCGTGGCCAGCGCCAGCGGCCCGAGCTCGCGGACCGCGAGCCGGCTCACTGGGAACCAGACGCCCCACAGGACCACCACCGCCAGGGCGAAGAGGAGCGGGCGGGTTGGGCTCGCTTGCGACGCGCGCGCCGCGGTGAGGCCGGCGGATTCGAGCTCTGTGGAGGTCGCGTTCATGGCGCCATTCATCGCGCGCAAGGCGGGTGGCGCAGCGGAGGTGGCAGCCCTCGAGGGCGATGACTCGTCTCGCGCCGTCGCCCCCGAACTTCCGGGCGAGGAAGTCTGGAGATGGAGCGATTCGGATTTCTTCAGGGGCCTCTGCGCCGCTCGCTTCGGAAATCGGCCAGGAACTCCGGTTCCGGCATGGCCGGCTGGCCGAAGGCGGCGCGGGAGGCGCTCGAGCTGCGATCCAGAAAGAACAGCGAGAGCACCACCCCCACCGTGGCCGCGACGAGGAGCGGCGGCCCGAAGAGCCAGAACAGCAGAGGCACGGCGAAGAAATAGGCGCGCATGCCGATGGAGAAATAGGTCCCGGCCCGGTTGAGCCTCTCTGCCACGCTCGCCGGCGAGAGGTCGCCGTGCCCGCGCGCGTCCGGGACGTTGATCATGAACAGCACGTGATTCGTCAGGCGCACCGTCATGGTGAAGGCAAAGAAGGCGACGATGAAATCAACGAGCAGGAACAGCACCTTGACGGTCCACATCCCGGGCGAATTGGAGCCGTACAGGTTCAACGCGTGCCACGTTCGGGCGAGCGACTCGGCCTGTCCCGAGAGCGTCAGGGTGCCTATGGTCAACAGGCTCGCGGTCGAGGCGAGAAAAATCGCGGCCATGATGAAGTTGCGCAGCGTCTGGACCGCCATGATGTCCTTGCCCGGGTTCTTCATGACGTTCAGGACCCAGAGGCGGCGGGCGGTCTCGTTGGCGCTGTGGATGGTGTAGCTGGGATCCCGGCGGACCCGAAGGCCGAGCAGCGTGTAGTAGCCCGCCACGATGGCGATGCTCGCAGCCATTGCGGCCAAGTCGATGCCGATGTCCTGCCACAGGCTCATCGCTGAACGCTCCCTCGAGCCGAAGGTATTCAAATGGGGCGGCGAAAAGAATGTACCGTGGGGGAGTATACGCCCCTTTCGTTGGAGGCAACTTCGAGATTCTAGGGTGCGCTTCCTCGATGTCGAATAGAGAACCCGGCGTCTCCTGGGGAGCGCCCGCGGCTCGAAGAGCGGCCTTCGCGCTCGTCTCACTTGCGCGACCGCGCCGCGAGGCTCCGCGGGTTTCGGCCCTGGGATCCCGACGGGCCGGACCGCTCTCTGACCGCGGTCTTCCGCTTGCCGAAGGCGACGGCGCGGCAGCTGGTCTTTGCGCCGCGGCGCTCGCGGGACCGGGCCGCCGCACCTTCCCAATCGATACGCTGCACGTGACGCTGCTCAACTGGCGGGCGCGCTTCGGCCTGGGCTGGGGTGAGCCGGCAGCTGCGGTCCGCGACGCGGTGCGTAGCTCGCCGCCGGTCGGCGTTGGCACCTGCGGCCCGGGGCTTGCTGGCCAGAGCGTCTACGCGAAGGTCTTCTCGCTCCTGCGCCTGCGGCTCCGGTTGGCCCGGGCGCTGGGCTGGCCGCCCGCTGGCCTGCACGGCCACGAGCCGGCGCTCGCGCTCCTCCCGGTCGGGCTGCTGAATCTCGTCGGTTTCACCGAGCGCCCCGGCGCCGAGATGAAGCGAGCGGTGGACGCGGCGTCGCGCGGGCTTCGCCTCGGCGCCCTGGCGCTCGACACCATCGAGGTGCTGGTGACCAACCGCGCGGTCAGTCCGGAGCAAACCACATGCCTGGGCCGCGCCTCGCTCTGCGGTCTCTGACGGGCGCCGTCCGCCTTCGCGCCGGCGCAAAGGTCGAGAAGAGGCCCTTTGCACAGCCGCTCGCCGGTTTGTCTCACGCGGGTGCGGCCTGCGAGCTCCTTGCACCGTGCGCTCCCCCTGCGATCGGGCGGGCCCCTGCCTTCACACACGGGGTTTTCGCGGCCTCCTTCACGGGCGGCCAAGCGCGCGCGAAAGTCGCGTCGCGCCCGCATCTGCGCAAGACTGAGCCGCCTTTCAGGTTTCACTCGCGAGCATTGGTGAAGCCGCCCGTCCGAGCCGGGCTCGGAGCCCGACCTCGAGACCCTGGCCCAGTTCGTCCTCTACTGTCTCTGCTGGCGCCCGCAGGAGCTGCGAGTCGCCGGAGGCGGGCGCGAGGCCTCCTTCCGCTGCGGCGCGCTGATGCTCGACCTCGAGCTCTACCGCCGCTTGCGGCGCGAGCAGGGCGTGGCGGACTTCGCCCGGGAGGCGCGCCTTTTTCTCCCCACGGTGGAGGTCTCGCCACGCAGGCGACCTCCTCGGCGGCGCGGTCAGGCCGGAGCCTTCACCAGCGGCAGGGCCGCAAGGACCAGCGCCGACAGGTCCGCATCGCCCCGCTCACGAACGTGCCGCAGCAGCGAGCTGCGCATCCGCGGCTCCCAGTTCCGCTGGATGTGTGCCGCGACCTCTTTCACCGCCTGATCGCGGTCGGGCATTGCCTCGAAGAAGGTGGCGATCTGGTTGGCCATCTTGATCAAGTGGAGTGGGTTCATTCGCAATTCCTCGCCGCCGAAGGGGTGGGCGGTGCTCGCCGCCCAAAAAGCGGGCTCGCATCGCGCATAGGCCTTGCGGGAAACCCACGGGAGAGGCGGCCGGCGCCCTTTGCGCCACGGCGTCGGGCCCAGGCGCGCCGCAGAGACCTACGACGTTCAATGGCGCCGGTGGCGCCGGTGGCATCATGGCTTGGCCGCGGCCGCCAGCAGGCGCCGTTGTTCGTGGTCCTCGCGAACGTTGCGTCGCTGCCATGCCGAAGGCTCATTCACCTTCACCAGTTGCACGGCCGTCACCTTGTACTCCGGGCAGTTGGTGGCCCAGTCGGAGTTGTCGGTGGTGATGACGTTCGCGCCCGACTCGGGGAAATGGAAAGTGGTGTAGACAACCCCCGGCTGCACGCGACTGCTGACCGTGGCGCGTAGCACTGTGTCACCCGCCCGCGACTGAATTCCGACCCAGTCGCCCTCGCGGATGCCGCGCTCGGCGGCGTCGTGCGGATGGATCTCCAACCAGTCCTCCCCGTAGAACTGCACGTTCTCGGTGCGCCGTGTTTGCGTGCCGGCGTTGTAGTGCGACAGGATGCGGCCGGTCGTCAGCAGCAGCGGGAAGCGGGGCGTGACCTTCTCGTTGGTTGGCACGTACTGCGTGATGAGGAAGCGGCCTTTGCCGCGCGCGAATTCCGATCGGTGCATGATGGGCGTGCCCTCGGGGGCTTTGTCGTTGCAAGGCCACTGAAGGCTGCCCATGCGCTCCAGCTTGTCGTAGCTGACTCCAGCAAAGGCGGGCGTGAGAAGCGCGATCTCGTCCATGATCTGCGACGGATGGTCGTAGCGCATCGGGTAGCCGAGCGCCGCAGACAGGCCCATCGTGACCTCCCAGTCGGCCTTGCCCGCCAGCGGCGGCATCACCCGGCGCACGCGCGAAAGGCGCCGTTCGCCATTGGTGAAGGTGCCGTCCTTTTCGAGGAACGACGCGCCAGGCAGGAACACGTGCGCGTACTTCGCCGTCTGGTTGAGGAACAGGTCCTGCACGACCACGCACTCCATCGCCGCCAGCGCGGCTTGTACGTGCTTCGTGTTCGGGTCGGACTGTGCCGGGTCCTCGCCCTGGCAATAGAGCCCCTTGAACGAGCCGTCGAGCGCGGCCTCCAACATGTTGGGAATGCGCAGGCCGGGCTCGGGCTGGATGCTCCGGCCCCAGGCCCGTTCGAACCTCTCGCGTACGGCGGCGTCGGACACATGGCGGTAGCCCGGAAGCTCGTGCGGGAAGCTGCCCATGTCGCAGGAGCCCTGCACGTTGTTCTGGCCGCGCAGCGGGTTCACGCCCACGCCCTCGCGGCCGATGTTGCCGGTCGCCATGGCGAGGTTGGCGATGGCGATCACCGCCGTCGACCCCTGCGAGTGCTCGGTCACGCCGAGGCCGTAGAAGATGGTGGCATTTCCGCCGGTGGCGTAGAGGCGCGCCGCCGCGCGCACCTCGGCGGCGGGCACGCCGGTGACGGACTCCATCGCCTCCGGCGAATTGGCCGGGCGCGCAACGAACTCGCGCCAGTCGTCGAAAGCCTGCCTCTCGCAGCGCTCGGCGATGAAGCGCTCGTCGACCAGCCCTTCGGTGGCGATGACGTGCGCCAGAGCGGAGAGCACGGCGACGTTGGTGCCGGGGCGAAGCCTGAGGTGGTGCGTGGCGCGCGCATGGGGCGCGTTCACCACGTCGATCTCGCGCGGATCGATCACGACGAGCTTCGCTCCTTGGCGCACGCGGCGCTTGATGCGCGAGCCAACCACCGGATGCGCCTCGCTGGGATTGGAGCCGATCACCATGATCACGTCGGCCTGCTCCACCGACTTGAAGGTTTGCGTGCCCGCCGAAGTGCCAAATGTCTGGGACAGGCCGTAGCCAGTGGGCGCGTGGCAGACGCGCGCGCAATTGTCGACGTTGTTGTTGCCGAAGGCGGCACGCACCAGCTTCTGCATGAGGTAGTCTTCTTCATTGGTGCAACGGCTGGACACCAGCGCGCCGATGGAATCGCGGCCGTACTTCTGTTGGATGCGGCGGAGCTCGGAGGCGGCGTAGCCGAAGGCCTCCTTCCACGACACCTCACGCCAAGGGTCGCTGGTCTTCGCCCGCACCAACGGCTTGGTGACGCGATCAGGGTGGGTGGCATAGCCCCAGGCAAAGCGGCCCTTGACGCAGGCATGTCCCTCGTTCGCTTTGCCCTCCTTCCAAGGCGTCATGCGCACGACCTGGGCGCCTCTCGTCTCGGCCTTGAAGCCGCAGCCGACGCCGCAATAGGCGCAGGTGGTCACCACCGCCCGCTCCGGCTGTCCCTGTGCGAGCGCGCTCTTCTCCATCAGCGCCGCCGTCGGGCAGGCGTTCACACACGCGCCGCAGGAGACGCAATCCGACTCCATGAAGGGCGTGCCCTGGCCGGCCACCACGCGCGAGCCGAAGCCTCGCCCGGAGACGGTGAGCGCGTACGTGCCCTGCTGCTCCTGGCAGGCTCGCACGCAGCGGTTGCACAGGATGCATTTGGCCGGGTCGTAGGTGAAATAGGGATTGGATTCGTCTTTCTGCGTGCCTGTGAAGTGGTTGGCGCCGGCCGTGCCATAGCGCACCTCGCGCAGGCCGACCGCGGCCGCCATGCGCTGCAGCTCGCAATCGCCGTTGGCCGCACAGGTCAGGCAATCGAGCGGGTGGTCGGAGAGATACAGCTCCATCACGTTGCGGCGCAGCTCGGCCAGCCTGGGCGTTTGCGTTCGGACCTTCATCCCCGCCTCGACGAGCGTGGTGCACGAGGAAGGAAAGCCGCGCCGCCCTTCGATCTCGACCAGGCACAGGCGGCAGGAGCCGAGCGGCTGCAACGAATCGGTGGCGCACAGCTTGGGGATCATCGCGCCCGCCTCGACGGCAGCGCGCATCACCGAGGTGCCCGCCGGCACGTGAACGTCCACGCCGTCGATGGTCAGCGCCACCTCGCGCGCGGCCTCGACCGCCGGGGTTCCATAGTCAATCTCGTTCACTGGAAGTCGCCCGGGAAATGGTTGAGCGCCGACAGCACCGGGTAGGGCGTCATGGAGCCCATGGCGCACAGCGAGGCGTGCATCATGGTGTCGCAAAGACTGCGCAGCAGCTCGGCGTTCTCGGGCGCCCCGCCGCAGATGCGGTCGATGACCTCGACGCCGCGCGTGGAGCCGATGCGGCAGGGCGTGCACTTGCCGCAGGATTCCTGGGCGCAGAACTGCATCGCGTGGCGCGCCTGCTTCGCCATGTCCACCGTGTCGTCGAAGGCGACGATGCCGCCGTGGCCGAGCACCGCGCCGATGGCCGCGAACGCTTCGTAGTCGAGGACGGTGTCGAACTGCGACTCGGGCAGGTACGCGCCGAGGGGCCCGCCCACCTGCACCGCGCGCAAGGGCCGGCCGCTGCGCGAGCCGCCGCCGTAGTCGTACAGCAGCTCGCGCAAGGTTGCGCCGAACGGCAGCTCGACCAGGCCGCCGTACTTGAGGTTGCCCGCCAGCTGGAACGGCAGCGTGCCGCGCGACCGGCCCACGCCCCGCTCGCGGTAGGACGCCGCGCCGTGGGCGAGGATGTCCTGCGCGGCGGCCAGGGTGACGACGTTGTTGACGACGGTGGGCCGGCCGAAGAGGCCGGCGACGGCCGGCAGGGGTGGCTTGCTGCGCACGACGCCGCGCTTGCCCTCGAGGCTCTCCAGCAGGGCGGTCTCTTCGCCGCAGACGTAGGCCCCCGCGGCCTTGCGCACCTCGATGCGGAACTCGCCGAGCCAATCGCCCGCCTGCGCCAGCGCGGTGTTCAGCGCGGTATAGGCATGCGGGTACTCGGAGCGCACGTAGAGGTAGCCGCGTGTCGCCCCGACTGCGAGACCGGCGATGGCCATGCCCTCGAGCAAGCAGAACGGGTCGCCCTCCATCAGCGCGCGGTCGGAAAAGGTGCCGGAGTCGCCCTCGTCGGCGTTGCACACGATGTACTTTTGCCCGGCCGGTTGGTCCAGCGCGGTCTTCCACTTGAGGCCGGTGGGGAACGCCGCGCCGCCGCGCCCGCGCAGCCCAGAGTCGGTCACCGCCTGCACGATGGCCGCCGGCTGCAGGGCGCGCGCCGCCTGCAGGCCCTCGCCGCCGCCGTGCGCCAGGTAGTCGTCGAGCGAGCGCGGATCGACCACGCCGACGCGGCGCATGACGAGACGCTGCTGCCGGGCGAGGTAAGGGTGCGCCGCGATGTCGCCGAGCAGCAGGGGATGCTCGCGCCCTTGCAGGAAGCCGGCGGCGAACAATCGGCCCACATCGCTGGCCTGGACCGGCCCATAGGCGATGCGACCTTCAGCGATCGCGACCTCGACCAGCGGCTCCAGCCAGTGCAGGGCGCGCGAGCCGTTGCGCACGAGGCGCACGTCCTCGTCGCGCCTGCGCGCCTCGGCGACGACGGCGGCGGCGACCTCATCGGCGCCGAGCGCCAGCGCGGCCGCGTCGCCGGGGACGTAGACGGTCGCGCTCACGGCCGCTTCTCCAGCTCGTCCATCAAGGCGTCGAACTTCTGCGGCGTGACCCGCGCGTACAGGCCGGTCTTGTCGACCTGCACGGCGGGGCCGATGGAGCATAGGCCGAGGCAGTGGACCGGCTCCAAAGTGAGGTTCGCGCCCAGTAGGCGCGCCGCAGCGTGCTCTGCCAGCGCTTGGCCGCCGTTGGCCTGACAGGCCTCGGCGCAACACACGCGCACGACGTGCTCGCCCGGCGGCGCGCGGCGAAGGTGGCGGTAGTAGGTGACGACGCCGTGCACCTCGGCGGGGGACAGGTTGAGCTCCTGCGCAATGGACGGCACTGCCTCGTCCGGCACATAACCCAGCGCCTGCTGGATGTCGTGAAGAATGGGCAGCAGGGCGCCATCCGTGCCCTTGTGTCTGGCGAAGAGGGTCTGCAGCGCGGAATTCATGGCGATGGTCTCTGTCTACCCGCGTATCGGGCGGGGATCTTTGCTCACCAGAATGCAGCAGCGCGGCCGCGCGCGGCGCACCCAGAAGAGCCGGCGCGCGGTCAACTGTGCCCGATTCCAGTGCACCCATCGCCAGCGCGGAGCCAAACCCTGCCTCGGCCATGGATGCAGCGGTCCCCGCCGAGTGAAGCGAATGGGTTCATGGAGGTCCGCTATTTGAATAGGACGACAGCTTTCTGGCCCGTCATCCAGAGGCCCCAGGCCATCGGGATCCAGACGGCCAACCAGGCCAGAGTCGCCTTCCAGGTGTGGTTTTCCTGCGCCGCCGGCGTTGGCGCCGAGGCGTCGACGCTGAGATGCTGGGGGGCATCGCCGGCGAGTCTCTTCTCTTCCGCCAGCTCCTCCGGTTTCATGTGAAGCTTCTCGGAAACCGGACGCACCAGCCAGTTGCAGATGAACCCGAAGACCAGCAGCCCAGACAGGATGTACAAGGTGATGGTATAGGCATCCGAACGTGCCACGCCGTGGTCGAGCTGGTACTCACGAATGTAGTTCACCACCACTGGACCAAACACGCCCGCCGCCGACCATGCGGTCAATAGGCGACCGTGAATGGCGCCCACGTACTTCGTGCCGAACATGTCGGCGAGGTAGGCGGGCACGGTGGCGAAACCTCCCCCGTACATCGAGAGGATGATGCAGAAGAAGACCACGAACAAAGCCAGGCTGCCCGCCTTTGCCGTGCCGGGAATCGCAGCATACAGCACGAAACCGAGCAGGAAAAAGGTGTAGTAGGTCGTCTTGCGGCCGATCTTGTCGGACAACGAGGCCCACAGGAATCGTCCCGCGATGTTGAACAGCGACAGCAGACCGGTGAAGCCTGCGGCCACCGCTGCAATGGCGGTCTTCTGTTCGGCCGTCAAGTCGTTGAACGCCGCATTGACGCCGATCAGCTTGCCGCCAAAGACTTCCTGCAGCATGGGTGAGGCCACACCGAGGATGCCAATACCGGCGGTGACGTTCAGACACAGCACGCCCCACATCAGCCAGAATTGGCGGGTCTTCCACGCCACGTCGAGGTGTACGTGTTCCTCGGTGATCATCGAGTTCTTGGTCTTGGGCGGGGCGATCCAGCCGGCCGGCTTCCAGTTCGGCGCCGGTATGCGGTAGCCCAGGGCGCCGCCCATCATGAACACGAAGTAGATGGCGGCCAGCGCCAGGAAGGTCTCCATGACGCCCACCGAGGTCGGCGTTGCGAAATGGGTCATCAGCTTGTTGGCCAACGGCGCGCCAATCATGGCGCCGCCGCCGAAGCCCATGATGGCCATGCCGGTCGCCATGCCGCGGCGATCGGGGAACCATTTGATGAGGGTCGACACCGGCGAGATGTAACCGAGACCGAGGCCGATGCCGCCGATCACGCCGGAGCCCAGCCACAACAGCCAGATCTGGTGCAGCTTTACGCCGAAGGCGGAGATCACCAGGCCGCCGCACCAAAAGAACGCCGCGACGACTCCAGCCTTGCGCGGCCCGGCCTTTTCCAGCCAGCCTCCCCAGAGGGCGGCAGAAGAGCCGAGGAACACGAAAAACAAGGTGTACATCCAGCCCAGCGTGGAAATCTTCCAGTCGCACTGGGTGGCGAAAATGTGCTGGAAGAAGCCCATGTTGTTAGGGCATTCCAATGAGGCGGTGATGCCGATGGCGCGCGAAAGCGGCAGCCAGAACACGGAGAAACCGTAAGCCATGCCAATGCACAGGTGGATGGCGAGGGCCGCGGGTGGAACCAGCCAGCGGTTGAAACCCGGCTTGGCGACGATATGCTCCTTGTCAAGAAATCTTGGGCCCAGGCTTGCGACTGCTGTTTCCAAGGGTTGCTCCCTCTTTCGATGTGAATAGCGCCGATCTGCGGTGACTGGAGTAGGCCACGGGCAGGTCCGATAGCGTTATACCCGACGAAGCATAGCGCACTCAATGTCTTTGGAGCAAGCCGAAAGAACTCGACTAATCTCCGCTCACCTGGAGCATGGCCCGAGCGAGTCCAGTCCGTCTGCCTGGAGTGGGCTGGACTGTTAATGCGCGGACATTTGTCGCACTGCCCATCGACCCGTCGCAGGGTCCGGGAGGTCCGGGAGACGACAGGGGGTCCGAATTCAGTATTCTATGGACCTGCGTAGAGTCGACCGCGCTAATGAACGCGTCAGCAGGTGCGCTATTTGAGCGGATCCGCGCGAGGCGAACGCCCAGCACCGAGGCCGGGCCGTGGTGCCACAACCCTCTTCGTGCCTCGGGGCGGCGCGTTCTCTCTCCAGGTCAGGTTGGGCGCGAGCAGCTTCTGCAGCGCGTCGACCTCGGCCGCAAACATCGTCTGGGACTTTCGCTCGATGGCGCGGTAGAGCCGAAGGACCGTCTTGCCGGTCTCGGTGAGGCAGGCCCCTCCGCCTCCTGTTCCGCCTGGGGCCTTGCTGACCAGCCCGGAGTTGAAACGGATATTCATCGCCTCGATCAGCCGCCAGGCGCGACCGTACGACATGCCGAGCGAACGCGCCGCCGCGGTGATCGAGCCAAGGCGCTCGATGCCGTCGAGCAGCATCATTTTGCCGGGGCCAAGGAACGGGACCACGCGCACCTGCATTCGCAGCCTTGGGCCCTTGGCTCCCTCGGCCATGTCGCTTCTCCTCGCTTCTTTTGGGTTGCATGCCTTCTGCGACCAAGTCGAGGGAACCTACGATACAGCGCCCCGCTGTGCCTGGAAAGAAGCCCTCCACGCTGGAAGGAAGGACTAAAGAGATAAACGGCGCAACCTCGATTGAGCGCCACGAGGAGGGAAGGCTCGTTCAATCGCCGAATCAATCCGTTGCTCGCGAGGTTACTCTCGCTCTGCGATAGGGCGACTCACCTCTCCTCAGGCTGAAGTGGGAAAGAGGGGCAGAGGAATTCAGCGAGCATAGAAGCCAGGAATAGCATTTGAAGCATTGGCTTCGGCGCGTCCATCGCCACGGGCGAGCTCCTCGAGCGCGCGCACCTCCACGTCGTCGAAGACCTGGTCTGCCAGAGCGCGCCGGCCGCCCGAGAGCCGAACGACGGTGCTGGGGGCGGACTGCGGTCAGCCGGCGGGTCGGGGCACGCGATGGCTACGGGCACCGGGGCCCCTCGGCTCCAGGGCTTCGGCGCGAAGCTCGCACAGGCGCTCGCCGGTTTGTCTCACGCGGGTGCGGCCTGTAAGCTCCTAGGGCCGCGCGCTCCCCCTGCGGTCGGGCGGGCGCCTGCCTTCACACACGGGGTCCTCGCGGCCTCCTTCACGGGCGGCCAAACGCGCCGCGAAAGTCGCGTCGCGCCCGCATCTGCGCAAGACTGAGCCGCCTTCCAGGTTTCACTCGCGAGCATTGATGACGTCGCCCTTCGAGACCCTTCTGGAGCCCGCCCGAGCCGAGCTGTGCCGGCGCTTCGGCCTCCGCACCTTCACGTTGGTCGACGAGCCCGCTTTGGCGCCCGTCGCACCCCCCAGGGCTCCGGTGCTGATGCCGGAGGGCGAGGCCGTGCCGCTGGACGCCGAGGCCCTGGTGGCCCTGGGAGAGCTGCGGCCGCTCATCGCCGTGCCCGGCCTGGAGGATGCCCGCGCCCCGGCGGACCTGCCCTCGAAGCCGGGCCCGGTCCGCGACATCCTCACTTTTCGCTTCGACCCCGAGCCGGGCTCGGAGCCCGACCTCGAGACCCTGGCCCAGTTCGTCCTCTACTGTCTCTGCTGGCGCCCGCAGGAGCTGCGAGTCGCGGGAGGCGGGCGCGAGGCCTCCTTCCGCTGCGGCGCGCTGATGCTCGACCTCGAGCTCTACCGGCGCTTCCGGCGCGAGCAGGGTGTGGCGGACTTCGCCCGGGAGGCGCGCCTCTTTCTCCCCACGGTGGAGGTCGAGCGCTGGTCGGCCCAGGGCGGGCTGCTCACCGTCGCCTTCCGCAGCGCAGGCGGCGCGGTGGAGTCGGCGCTGGGGCTCCTCGCCGCCGTCGCCAGCGAGCCGTTGTGCGTCGACGAGGTCCACCTCGAGCGCCTCGACAAGCCCGGCTCGGCGGCCACCAGGCTCGTGGCCGAGCTCATGGCTCCCACCGCCGTCGAGGGCACGCTCACCGGGGCCGAGCGCGAGCTGTTCGTGCCGCTCCTGCGCCCGGTGCTCTTTCCGTCGTTCGCGGGCCTCTACCGCGAGCTGCTCGAGGAAGGCATCTACGTCGGCCCGGTTCGCCTCGAGGAGCGCCGCGACCCCGACGCCCCGGTGGCCCACGGCCAGTTCCTGTTCGACCGCGCCTTCGAGCCGCACCGCTTCGAGATCGCCTACCGCGACGAGCCGCTCGAAGGCGCCCCCGAGGCGAGCGCGGCCATCGCCGGCCCCGAGGGCTTCGAGCAGATCCTGCTTCGGGCCAACGGCTTCACCTACCGGATCGACGCCTCCGACGTCTGGCGCTGGCCCCCGGAGCTGGTGAAGCGCCTCATCGACCGACTGGTCGCGTCCGACCGCCCCTTCTCCCCGTCTCCGGTCGCGGCCCCGGCGCGCCTCCGAAGTCTCCGGGCGACCGCCGGCGGCGAGAGCGCTCCGGCCATGGTGCGCGCGCGCGCCTCCGCGCCCTGGCAGCCGTTCACCGGCATGCGCGCCACCCGCGGCGACTCGGCGGTCTACCTCCACGCGCCCGGCTCGCTCGAAGGGCCGCAGCCGGTTCGGCTGGACATGGCGCTGGAGAAGCCGACCTGGCTCCTCTCGCCTCGCGGCGCGGAGGCCATCCTCTTGGACCTGAGCGCGGTCGAGCTCAAGGCTGCGGGCGGTGGCGCCCCCGTCGACTCCGCCGGCTTCGCGGCGCTCGAGCGCGAGCGCACCTTTTCGCGGGGGGAAGCGCCTCCCATCCTGCTGGGCGCCGAGAGCTGGCGGCTCGAGGTCCGAATCGTCGCCGACCCCGAGCGGCCCCCGCCGCCTCAGGTGCCCATCCCGCTCATCCACGTGGCCCAGGAGCCCCCGCCCGGCGCCGCGTTCGGCGAGGGGAGCTCGGATTACCGTGCAGACGCCCCGCCGCTGTCGACCTGGGCGAGCGCCTCCCCGGAGCAGGCCTGGTTCGTCGACCTCGCGTCCAACTCGGCTGCGCCGGACCCGACGGAGCCGCCGCCCCTCGCCGCGCCGGTGGAGCCTCCCGACTCCGCCGAGCCCGCCGATTCCGCCGAGCCCGCCGAGCCCGCCGAGCCCGCCGAGCCCGCCGAGCCCGCCGAGCCGTTGGCCAGCGCGGCCGAGCCCCCCGCGGCGGTGGCTCCGACCCGCGAGTCCATCCTGGATACCCTCGAGGACGCGATGCTGGAGGCGCTCCCGCCTCTTCCCGCTGCGTCCGCCCCGCCAGAGCCGGACCCGGCGCCGATCCTTCAACCCCCGCCATTGGCGCCTGTGGACCCGCCCGCCGCTGGCGCGGACCCGGTGCTGCCCGGCGAGCCGCTCGAGCTGTCCGGTGCCCGAGATCGGGAGCCGCCCACGGTGGTCGCGCTGGTGGGCGTCCCTTCGCCGCCCAACGCGGTGCCGTCCAAGACCCTGGTGCTCCACCTGGAGGACCTCGACGCGCAGAGCCCCGCCTCGCGCTTTCTCTCGTGCACCGCGCTGCCGCTCACCGAGAGCGGGCTAGGCCTGGGACCCGACGGCGCCATCCTCTGGAAGTCGGAGGCCGCCGATTGGGCGCTGGGCACCGTGGGGGGCCGAGTGGTGCTGCGCTCGCAGGGAAAGGGCGCGAGCCGTCTCCAGTGGACCGGCGAGGGCGGCTCGCGCTCGCTGCGCGCCGGCGAGACCGCGCGGCTGCGCAGCGGCGACCTGGTCGAGTACGGCGGCCGGCGCTGGCGCGTGCACGCCCGCGGCGAGGCCAAGGAGCAGCTGGCGCCCGCGCCGCTTCCGCCCCAGGAGCCGGCGTCGCCGACGCGCGCCGAGCCGGTGGAGCTCTCGCTCCTGACCCAGGGCCGGGGCGCCGCGGTTCACGCGGTGGCCATCCCCGGCGGGAAGCTGGGTTTGGCCATCGGGCCGGACGGGAGCGTGCTCTGGCAGACGCGCGACCCCGGCGCCTTTCGCATCTGGGTCGGCGTCGATGGGCGGCTCATCCTCCTGCGGCCCCCGGTGGCGCCTCCGGTGAAGCTGGTGCGCGGCCGCCGCTGGCTCGAGGTCCCGCCCAAGAAGCCGGTGGTGCTCCTGGACGGAGACGAGCTCGACACCGGAGACGCGCGCGTGCGGCTGCGAGTGGTGGGGGTGGCCGCCGACGCGAGGGCACCGTGGACCGAGGAGCTGCTCGCCGACTCCGACGAGGTGACCCCGGTCGACCCGCCCTTTCCTCGGCGCCCCGCGCCAAAGCCTGTCGCGCCCGCGGCTCGCCTGGGTGTCGAGCTGGAGGGCCCCAGCGCGAGGGACGCCGCCGGGGCGGTGACCGTGGCGCACCTGCCTGCCATGGGCGTCGACGCGAGCGCCCTCACCACGCCCATCGAGACGCCCGCCGTCGACCTGCCGTGGCCCGGAAGTGACCTCGAGAAGGCGAAGTCATGAGCTCCAAGAAGCCTCCGGAAGGGACGCCGGCGCCGTTTCACAACCCCTTCGCCGCCCTCGCCGGCAAGCGCAGCGAGCTGCCGCCGGGTGAGAAGCCGGCGCCGGCGCAGAGCCTTTCGCCCAAGCCGGGTCCTGCGCGCGCCGTCGTCCGCATGGAACGTAAGGGCCGCGCGGGCAAGGAGGCGACCCTCGTCGAGCAGCTGGGCCTGTCCGAACGCGAGCTCGAGCGCTGGCTCAAGGAGCTCAAGGGCTCCCTGGGCTGCGGCGGGGCCGTCGAGGACGGCGCCTTGCTCCTGCAGGGCGATCAGCGCGAGCGCCTGAAGCCGCTCCTGGAGAAGCGCGGGGTCCGCAAGATCTCCATCGGCTGAGAGGTGCCGGCGACAGGACCGCGGTGCGGCTGTTCCCGCCGTTCATGGCGCCGCCACGGCGTGGTCGATTGAGCGCGAAGGTGCGCCTTGCTCTCCCGTCGGCGCGCTCCTTCCCGCGAAATCCTCGGCTCGGACCAGAGCTCAGGCGATAATGGCCACCTGGCGGCTCGCGCGGGACGCGCTCCCAGCCCCCGCTCTCGTTCGACTCTGTGCAGGAGGCCTCATGGAACGGACCGGATCCGCCGTTGTGGCATTGCTGATCCCGGCCCTCCTCCTGGCCCCGGGGCCAGCGGGCGCTGCGCCGGGCGCGCCGGTGATCTCGAGCGAGCCGCTGACGAGCTTTCGGAAGGGCGAGACGATCACTCTCGAGGCGAAGATCCTTTCGCCGGCCGGCATCCGCATCTTTTCTCCGGCGATCTTCCTCCGTCTGCCCGGGGTCGAGGCGCCGGTGCGCATTCCGCTCGCGTCGGTCCCCGGCGAGCCGAACGGCTACGCGGCGCAGATCCCGCCGAACCTGACCCAGGCCGACTTCGACTACTTCATCGAGGCCTTCGACGAGGAGGGCAACGGCCCTTCACGCCTGGGGAGCCCCGAGGCGCCCATCCGCGCGCGCGCCGTGGATGCCGCCAGCTCGCCCGCGCCCACCAAGCCGCCGGCCGTGCGCGAAGGCCGCGCCGGGCCGGTCGCCAACCTGTCAGCTTCCTCGGCCGCCCGCCCCTGGCAGCACACCGCCGGCGTCGCAGGGCTGACAGCGGGCGGGGCGCTCCTGGCGGGGGCGTTGGCGTTCGGCGGGGTGGCGCTCTTGGCGAGGAGCGACGCCGCGCGCGCCGCCGACGGGGCGCACTTCGACGCGGCGCTGAAGCGGGCGAAGTCGAGCGCGCGGGTGGCCAATGGCCTCGCCGCGGCGGGCGCGGTCGTCGGAGGCGTCGGCGCGGCTTTCCTGGTCTTCGGCCCGAAGGAGGGCGAGGGGAGGCTCACGACCGCCGGCGTGGGGGTCGGCTTCGGGGGCGCTGGCCTCTGGGTCCAGGGGCGCTTCTGAACCTGCTCCACTGGCGGATGGAGGTCGACGTGCTCACGCGAAGATCGCTCGGATTTGCTGCCGCGCTCTTGCTCGCGCTCCCGGGTTGCGAGCGGATTCTGGGGCTCTCGCAGCTCCAGCGGCCCTGCGACCGAAGGACCTGTGAAGGCCAGTGCGGCGTCGTCGACGACGGCTGCGGCGGCGCGGAGGACTGCGGCGCCTGCGCGGCCGAAGGCGGGACCTCGGACGTCGGTGTCTGGGACGCCGATGCCTGGGACGCGGGGACTTCGGACGCCGACGTCTCGGACGCGGGGAGCTCGGACGCGGGGAACTCGGACGCCGATGTCTGGGACGCGGGGACCTCGGACGCGGGGAGCGCCTCCTGCGATGACCAGGTCCAGAATGGCTCGGAGACCGACGTGGACTGCGGCGGCGGCGACTGCCCCGCCTGCGGCGTGGGGATGGCTTGCCAGCAAGCCATCGACTGCGGCAGCGGGCTCTGCACGTCGGGCACCTGCGCGCCCGCGCCCTGCTCGACGAACAACGGGGGCTGCGACTCGAACGCCGTCTGCTCCGCGGGCGCCGACGGCGGGGTGAGCTGCGCCTGCAAGGCCGGCTACCAAGGCGACGGGACGACCTGCCGAGCGACCTGTCGCAGGCCGAAGGTGATGCTCGCCGTGGACCGCTCGGCCTCCATGATGCGGTCCATCGCCAGCGACTCGGTGCTCTGCACGGACGTGAACGGCGACTACCTGCCGAGCTCGCCCAAAGACTGCAAGTGGAAGGACCTGCGCGACGTCCTGACCCGTCCGACCGGTCTCCTGGCGACCACCAAGGGGGCCGCCTTCTATGGGCTCGCGGTCTTCCCCGGGAGCGACCAGCCCAACACCTGCATTGCGGGGACCACGCTGTTGGACATCAGCGACTCGTCGGACAACGTCAACGCGATTACGACCGCGCTCGTCAACCTCATTCCGGCAGGCGGCACCCCCACCGCGCTCACGCTGCAGGCGCTGGCCAACGACTCCCAACTCAAGCAGTCGTCGGACCCGCAGCAGGCGCGGTACGTCCTGCTCGTGACCGACGGCATTCCCAACTGCAACCCGGCAAACCAGGGGGTTTGCGAGGCGTGCAAGGCCGAAGAGTGCGGCGGCGGCGACGCGGGTCAGGGGGAGTGCACCCAGTGCTTCGTCGCCCCGTGCAGCGCGACGTTCGCCCTCTACGCCGACACGCCGTGCGACGCTTTCAACGCCTGCGCGGACGGCGACAACGCGGTCGCCGCGGTGTCGGCGCTCGCCGGGCTCGGGGTTCAGACGTTCGTGGTCGGGCTCGGGCTGGAGACGAGCTCCGTAGACGGCGCGGCCCTCCTGAACCGGATGGCCATTGCCGGCGGTCTGCCGCGCAACGCCACCTCTCTGACGCGCTTCTACCAGGTGAGCACCAAGGATGAGCTCGGGCAGGCGCTGACGACCTTCGCGAGCACCTACGTCGCGCCGTGCTCGCCATGACCGCTGCTGGGGCGGGCCGGGAGGCGCCGGCGCCCCTTTCCGCCCGCGCCGAGCTCGCCTTGGAGGGCGCGCTCATCCTCGCCGCGTCGGCGCTGGTCGCTTGGCTCGGGACGCAGGCGGACGTCTACACCGCCGACAGCTACTTCTACCTGTCCAAGGCCGCGGGGCTCATCTCCGGCCGAGGGCTGCGCGTCTCCTGGAACGACGGCATCGACCGCACGTTCTTCAGCGGCTATGCCTTCGCCCTGGCGCTGCCCATGCGGCTCTTCGGCGAGGCGGGCTTCGTCCCGGCGGCGGCCCTGCTCCACGCCTGGACCGGGGCGTCGCTCTTGCAGATTCTGCGGCTCACCGGCCAGCCGTTCGCGGTCCGGCTCGGGGCGCTGGCGCTGGCGCTCTTCAACCCCCTCGCGCTCTGGTGGGCGTCGGTGCCCATGTCCGAGGTGCTGCTGGTGGCGCTCTCCACCGCGGCGGTGCTCGAGGCGATGCGGTTTCGGGAGACCGGCCGCCGCGGCCCCCTCGCGGCGGCGGCGGTCCTCGGCGGGCTCGCCTTCGTCACCCGCGCGGAGGGGCTGCTCGTCTCAGGAGTCCTGGCGGCGCTGGCGGGCCCGCGGCTCTACCGGGAGCGCCGGCTCCTTGTGCTCGCGCCCTGTGCGGCGGCGGTCGTTGGGCCGGAGCTCGCCCACTGGCTCTTCCTGCGCCGGCACCAGCTTCCGGGGCGCGCCTCCATGGGCTACCTCGAGCAGGCGGCGGAGTACCTGGCCGACATCCACGTGATGAACGGCTTCGCCTCGCACGTGCGCGCGCCGTTCTGGACCGCGTTCCGCTACGACACCGAGTCCTGGCTCTACGCCCGCTACTTCCCCGACTGGCTCGCGAACGCGCAGGCAATCGTGGCGGGGCTCTACCTGGCGTCGCTGCTCATCGCCCTGGGCCTGGGCCTCTGGCGGCGGCGCCTCGCGCTCGTCGCCTGGTGCGCGGGGCTCATCGGCTACGCGCTGCTCCACTCGCTCTGGATTGACCAGTACGAGCGCTTCGACGACTTCGTCGTCCCGGTGGCGGCGTCGCTGTTCGCCATCGCGGTCGAGGCGGTCCTGAGGCGGTTCGGGCCGGCCGCCTCGGCCGCGGCGCTCCTCGGCGTGGCGGCCGTCTCCGGGACTTACGGCGCCCAGCTCTCGCGCATGCACACCGCCAGACTGAAGCTGCACCAGGGTGGGCGCGACTACCGCGCCCTGGGCCGGCTCGCGAGCTCGGTGAACCCTGAGCGCAGGCCGTTCGTCACCGACCTCGGGCCCTACCTCGCCGTGTACCTGAACGGCCACGCGCTCTTCACCGACAGCAAGCCTTCTTTCTACGACGCCGCGGTGCCCAAGGGCCTCGCGGGCCGGGTTTTCCTCGCCGAGGTCGGCGCCGCGGCCATCGTCTCCAAGCGGCCGGCGCAGGAGGTGGCGCGCGAGTTCGAGCTGCTGCCCGGCGAGTACCATGAGGTTTCGGGGCCGGCGACGCTGCTGGTGCTGGACCTGCCTCGCGGGCCTTGGCCGCCGCCGTAGTGGCGGTTCGAGCTTGAGGTCTTCGCGCCGTTCACGGCCACGTCGCCGTCGCCGTCGCCGTCGCCGTCGACGACCAGACCACGTCCACGTCCACGTCCACGTCTACGTCTACGTCTACGTCGAGCGCCGACGTCAACGGCGACTGGCATGGCCTGGCGAGGCTGCGCCTCAGACGGACGAGGCTTTATTGGAGACGGTGCGGCGCAGCCTCGCGTCGATGGTTGAAAGTCGATGGTCGATAGTTCTGCGGGAAACCGGCTTGGCGATGAACTCGGCTCGAGTGCATCACCTTCGCGCCTTCGAGGCCTCTCGCGTCACCCGCGGGCGCCGCCCAGCTTGCGGAGCGCCTCGCGGATGACCTCGACCATCGCCTGGTGGAGCGCGCCGTTCGAGGCGAGGACGTCGCCGCGCTCGAGGGCCAGGCGGCCGCCGTCGAGATCGGTCGCGCGGCCGCCGGCCTCGGCGACCAGGAGCGCTCCGGCCGCGAGGTCCCACGGCTTGAGCTTCACCTCGAAGAAGCCGTCGTAGCGGCCGCACGCCACGTAGGCGAGGTCCAGCGCGGCGCTGCCCATGCGCCGCATGCCCTGGGCGCGCCGAACGAACGCGTCCAGCAGGGCCACCGGCAGCTCGGGCGCGGTCCAGACATCGTACGGAAACCCGGTGGACAGGAGGGCGCCGCCGAGCGCGCCGGTGGTCGACGCCCGGATGGCCTCGCCGTTGAGCGTGGCGCCGCGCCCGCGCCCCGCCAGGAAGAGCTCTTGGCGCAGCGGATCGAACAGCGCGCCGGCGGCGAGGCCCTGCTCGTCCTCGGCCGCCACCGAGACGCAGAAATGCGGCACGCGGTGCGCGAAGTTCGTGGTCCCGTCGAGCGGGTCGACGATCCACCGAACCTTCGCCGTTCCTGCCTTGGGCTGCGAGGCGCCGCGCTCCTCGGCGAGGACGGCGTGGCCCGGGTAGCGCTCCTGGAGAAACCCGACGACCTTCTCCTCGGCGGCGCGGTCGGCGTCGGTGACGAGGTCGATGCCGCCCTTGAAGGCGACCTGCAGGTCGGTGCGAAAGCGGCGCGCCAGCTCCGCTCCTCCGAGGCGCGCGGCCTCGGAGGCGGCCTCCACGAGCTCCGGGTCGACGGGGGCTGGCATGTTCGCTCGCTGCTCCTCTTCTGTCCCGGCGCTTCAGCCGACGCGCACGCCGAAGGGCGGCGAAGTGAGCGCGGCGACCGTCGCGTGCCGCCCGCCCGCGCGCTCGCGGGCCCGGTCCAGTGCCTGCACCAGCGTCTCGGCCTCCTGGAACCCCAGCCGCTGGGC
This sequence comes from uncultured delta proteobacterium, assembly GCA_963772225.1. GTDB lineage: Bacteria > Myxococcota > Myxococcia > Myxococcales > UBA5297 > CAVYWD01. The sequence continues at coordinate 2,540,282 of CAVYWD010000002.1, forward strand.
GACCGCCGGCGAGGCGCCCACCGCGATGACCCCGCCGGCTTGCGAGAGCGTGGACCAGGCCAGGTACCAGGCGTGGAACGGGTGGAGCCCGTGGAGCGCGTGGCGCCGCCGGTAGGCGGAGACGTACTCCGGGCGGCCGGCGAAGCGGTCCTCGTCGCGGGCGGCCATGGCGAAGGGGTCGCGGGTCGCCGCGAGCACCTGGTTGTAGAACTCCAGATACGGCAGGTGCGAGGCGCGGTCGAACTCCTCGCGCAGCGGGGCGAGGAGGATGACCTGGCCGCCGGGCTTGAAGAGGGGCGGCCCCGCGCGCCAGCCGAGCAGGTACCCGAAGGCGTTGCAGGCGGCGAGCACCGGGTTCGTCCGCCCGCCGTCCGAGAAGGGCCCCGCCGCGGGCACGCCCAGGACGACCACGTCCACCGGCTGCTTCACGCGGACCACGTTGGCCGCCTCCATGGCTTGGAGCGCGCGCTGGTGCGCCGCCTCGGTGGACCCGGCGAAGGCGCCCAGGAGCTGGTAATCGCCGTGGACGAGCCGAGAGGCGCGCTCGCGAAGCGAGAGGGGGACGCGGTTCCAGGCGGCGAGTGGCCTGGGCAGCGCGCCGGCCTGGAGCGCCGGCGGCCGCGAGGAGACGCGCGCGTCGAGCGCGAGCTCCACGTGAAAGAGGCGCAGCTTCTTCTCCAGCGCGACGCCGGCGGTCGAGAGGGCGCGGTGGAAGGGCGAGCCCGGGTCGAAGGGGCTGTGGCGGGCGAGGTTCTCGGCGCTGAAGAGGGCGCGCGCAGTGCGGGCCGAGGCGAGGCCGCCGACGAGCGTCGCGAAGCCGCCCTGCGGCGCCGCCTGGGCGACGCTCAGGGTGATGACGAGGTCGGCCTCGCGCAGGCGCGCGTCGAGCTCCAGCGGCAGGCCGTCGACGTCGCCGAAGTCGGCCAGGCGCGAAAGGTCCTCGGCGTCGTGGCACGCCGACTCGTGGGACGCCATGGTCTGAACGCCGGCCACGTGGGCGATTTCGGTGGGGCGGAAGATGCGGGTGACCCCCGCGGCGCACAGGAGAAAGATGCGCTCGAGCGGGATGCCGCGGCGGTCCAGGAGGGCGATGAGCGCCTCGAGGGCGGCCGGGCGCGGGTCGACCCGAAGCGCAGGCACGGGGAAGGCCGGGCCGTCGAAGGCGATGACGACGCGGTCGCGCTCGGAGGCGAGCTCGGCGAGCGGCTTGCCGTCGACCGGGGCCTCGAGGGCCCGCGCCACGGCGGCGCGGACGTCCACCGGACCGGCTGCAGGTCGCGGCGGCGGGGGCTCGATGAAGAGGGTGTCGTCGGGCAGCGAGGCGGTGACGAACTCGGTCCCGGAGAGGAACAGGCAGCGGCGCACGGCCGAATGATGCGAGACCGGCGCGAGGTGCGCAAGGGCTCGCGCAGCTGCCGCTTCGTCCGCCGCCTTGCGACGGGACGGCGCGACGGCTGCGGCCGCCACGTCTAAGGGAACCGGCCCGAAGCCGCGAGAAGGTCGAGGCGCGCCTGCCGGGCGGAGTCCTCGGCGATGGCCGCCTGCGTCTGCGCGTCGCGCGCGGTGCGCTCGGCGTCGATGACCTCGAGGTTGGTCGTCGCCCCCAGCCGATACGCCTCGGAGGCGAGCTGCAGCGCCTCGGTCGCGAGCGCCGAGGCCTGCCGAGAGGAGACGAGCGCCCGGTCGGCGCGCTTGAGCTCCTCGAAGGACGCGCGCACCTCGCTCCGGGCCTGCCGCACCGCGGCCTCGACGTTCGTCGCCGCCTCGGACTCCTGCGCCGAGCGCTCCTTCTTGACGCCCTCGCGGCTCCCGCCGTCGTACAGGGTCCATCCGAAGACGAGCAGCGCCTGCCAACCCGTCTTCGGCAGCGTCAGCGTCGCCGGGTTCTGCAGAAACGGCTGGAACTGGGCGGACAGGAAGGGCAGGTAGTCGGCGTAGGTGTCGCGCGTGACGTGGCGGGCGGCGAGCTGGCGGGCCTCGGCGAGCTGCACGTCCGTCCGCTTCGCCCCCGCCTCCGCCACGCCCTGCTCGGCGCTGTCGGGCGGCTTCGGCAGCGAGACGTCGTTGAGGGCGTCGACGGAGCCGGCGTCGCCCAGGAGAACGCCCAGCGCTTCCTGCGTGCGCCGAAGGTTGTAGATGGAGACCTCCAGGTTGGCGGTGGTCGTGGCCACCTCCTGGGAGGCCCGCACCTCGTCCAACCGCCGGCCCAGCCCGCCCAGCCAACGGCCGTGCGCGTAGTCGAAGTGGGCCTTCGCCGTGGCCACGGCGAGCTGGTTCACCTCGAGGAGCCGGTGCTGCGACACCACCGTGAGGTACGCCCTGGCGACGGCGATGGCGATGGTGCGCTGAACGTCCTTGGAGGAGACCTCCGTGACGTCGCGGTTCTCCAGCGCGTGCGCCCAACCGGCCCAGCGCGACGGCGACACCAGCGGGACCGTGGCCGTCAGGTTGGCGTTGAGGGACGTCTTGGGCGAGATGATGTTGCCGTTGAGCACTCGGTTGTGGTCGAGCTCGGTCCCGGTCGCGTTGGCCGTGAGCTGTGGCAGCGTCGGTCCACGCACCTCCTGCACCAGGCCCTCGGCGCGGCGGATCTCGGCGATGGCCACCTGCACCGTGGGGTTCCGGGCGAGGGCGCGGCGCAGGGCCTCGTCCAGGCTGACGACCGGGAGCGCCTCGCCGGGGCCGGCCGCGGCGGCGCTGGGCTCGAGCGTCGGAACCGGGGGCTGCGCCTCCTGCGCGGCGGCGAGCAGCGGGAGCGCCAGCACGAGCAGCGGCGCGAGCGTCGCGTGGGCCAACCATCGGCTGCCCACGATGCCGGTCACCTTGAGAGCGGCACTCATCCATTTGCCGGCACTGGACCCTGAGCCGATCTCGGCAATTCCCCTCCGAACCCAGCCGGCTTCAGCCGGCTTCCCACGGGTAGCCGGACCATTCATGGTCCGGCGGGGCGAGCGGCTACCCATGGGCGACCCCCGCTGCGGCGTGCGGCGCCGCAGGAGCCGGCGGCGCGTCGTCGTCCTCCCGCTTCTCGCGGTGCCCGAACTTCTCGAGCAGCGAGTAGAGCGAGGGCACCAGGAAGAGCGTGAAGAACGTGGACACCGTGAGCCCGCCGATGACCGCGCGGGCGAGCGGCAGGTTCGTCTCGCTCCCCTCGCCGATGCCCAGCGCCATAGGGATGAGGCCCACGATGGTGGCGATGGTGGTCATGAGGATGGGCCGAAGCCGCGTCTTGCCCGCCTCCACCGTTGCGTCCATGACCGAGAGCCCGCGACCGCGCAGGACGTTGGCGAAGTCGACCAGCAGCACGCCGTTGGAGACCACGATGCCGACCATCATGATGATGCCCATGAAGCTGTTGACCGAGAGCGTGGTGCCGGTGCCCCAGAGCATCAGGAACACCCCGGAGATGCCCAGCGGCACCGAGAACATGATGACCAGCGGGTCGAGCAGCGAGTTGAACTGGCTGGCGAGCACCATGTAGACGAGCACGAGCGCCATGACCGCAGCGAATTTCAGGCCTGAGAAGGCCTGCTTCTGCGCCGCGCTCTGGCCGCCGAGCTGGGCGGAGAAGCCCTCGGGCGGGGGCAGCTCGTCCACCGCCGCCTGCGTCGCCACCGTGGCGGCCCCCAGGTCCTTGCCCGGCGCGACGTTTGCCGTCACGTCGATGATCCGCTGCAGGTACTTGCGGCTGATGGTCACCGGGCCGCTGCCGCGCTTGATGTGCGCGACGTTCGAGAGCGGCACCATGGCATTCGTGATGGGGCTGTGCAGGAAGACGTCGGCGAGGTCGGTCAGCCTCGACCGGTACTGGTCCTCCACGCGCACGTTGATGTTGTAGATGTTGCCCGTCTTCGGGTCGGTGAAGAGCACCGGCAGGAACTGGCTCGAGCCGACCAGCGTGGTGAGGACGCTCTGGGCGATGTCGGACTCGCTCAGCCCCAGCACGCCGGCCTTCTGGCGATCCACCCCGATGTCGAACTCGGGGTAGTCCTCCTCCCGGGAGATCTGCACGTCGGTGAGAAGCGGGCTGCCGTCGGCGGCGGAGAGGTCGTGCATCTTCTCGAAGAGCCGCTTGGCGTACTCGCCGCCGTCGTCCAGGTCATAGCCCAGGATCTCCACGTCGATCGGCGCCGCCGAGCCGAAGTTCAAGATGCGCTTCACGATGCCGCCGTTGAAGTAGAACGACTGCACGCCGGGGAGCGCGCTGCCCAGGCTCTTGCGGACCGCCTCCATCTCCTCGACGTCGCTGTGGTCTCGGTTGCCTTTGGAGACGAGGTTCACGCTCACCGTCGCCGCGTGGGGGCCGGTGTTCTGGCTGAAGATGGCGGTGCGCCCGAGCGGCAGGCCGCTGTCGGAGAGCGCCACCTCGCTGTCCTTGCCCAAGGTCTTCTGGACCGCGGCTTCGATGACCTTCGTCACGTCTTCGGTCCGCTCGACGCGGGTGCCGATGGGCGCCTTGACGGTGATGGAGAACTGCGACTCGTCCGAGTCGGGGAAGAACTCGGTGCCGATCTTCTTGGCCAGGAAGAGCGAGGCGACGAAGAGCCCCGAGATGGTGACGATGGTGATGGCCCTGTGGCGCAGCACGAACCTCAAGGAGCCCGCGTAGGCCTCGTTCAGGGCGTCGAGCTTGCCCAGGATCCAGCCGGCGACGCCTTGGGGCGGGCCGTGGCCCACCTTCATCATCCGCATGCACATCAGCGGCGTCACCGTGCGGCTGACCATGAAGGAGAGGAAGAGCGCGAAGGCGATGGTCATCGCCAGCGGCATGAAGATGTTCCGCGCCACGCCCTGAAGGAAGAGCACCGGGAAGAAGACCACCACCGTGGTGACGGTGGACACGAAGATGGGCATCGCCACTTCCTGGGCGGCCGCCAGCACCGCGGACTTTCGGTCCTGCCCTGTTTCCAAGTGGCGATGGATGTTTTCCAGCTCGACGATGGAGTCGTCCACCAGCCGCCCCACGCCCAGCGCGAGCCCGCCCAGCGTGAAGACGTTGAGCGTCTGCCCGCTGAAGTAGAGCAGGATGAACGTGGCCACGATGGAGAGCGGGATGGCCACCGCCACGATGCCCGTGGCCCGGAAGCTCGCGAGGAAGATGAGGATGACCAGGATGGCCAGCAGGCCGCCCTGGCCCGCCTCGTGGGCCAAGGCGTTGACCGCCGAGCGGATGTAGGTGGACTGGTCGAAGGCCATCTCCAGCTTCACGGTGGGCGGGACGCCGCGCATCTCCTTGAGCGCCTTGGCGAGGGAGTCGACCACGGCGATGGTGTTGGAGCCGGGCTGCTTCTGCACCCGGAAGAAGACGCCGCGCTTGCCGTTCACCCGGACGATCTCGTTCTGGTCGGCGGCCGCGTCCACGACGCTCGCGACGTCGCCGATGCGGACCGGCTGGGCGGTCAGGCCGGTGAGCGTGCCGTCGCCGCGCCGGACGATGACCTCGGAGAGCTCCTTGGCGCCCTGGACCCCGTTGTTGGAGAAGACGTTGTAGTCGCGGTCCCCGGACTTGAGGTCGCCGGAGGGGAGCAGGAGGTTCGTATTCTGGACCGCGTGGACCAGGTCCATCACGCCCAGGCTGCGCGCCCTCAGCGCATCGCTCTTGCCGCGCACGGTGATCTCGCGGATCTGCCCGCCGCCCACCGTGGCGCTGGCCACGCCGGGCAGCCGCTCGATCTGCGGCTCGACCACGTTGTAGGCCAGGTCGTAGAGCTGCCGCTCATCGAGGTCTTCGGCGGTCATCGCCACCTGCGCGACGGGGATGTTGGTCACGTCGAACTTGAGGACGAACGGCTGCTGCACGCCGGGCGGCAGGGTGTTGAGGATCTGCGCCACGCGCTGCGAGACGTCGAACTGCGCGTTGTCCAGGTTGACGCCATAGTTGAACCAGACCGAGACGACCGAGAAGCCCTGCTTCGAGGTGCTCTCGACGCGGTCGACGCCGGGCGACGCCGAGACGGCGCGCTCGATGGGCTGGGTGATGGACTTCTCGATGTCCTCAGGGCCGGCGCCCGTGTAGAAGGTCGCGACCCGGATGATGGGGATGTCGATGGCCGGGAAGAGGTCGACCGATAGGCTGCGCAGGGAGACCACGCCGAGCACGATGACCATCAACGACATCATCAAAATGAAGACAGGGTTCTTGAGCGCAAGTCGGGTAAGCCACATAGCGTCCTCAGGATGAAGCGCGCCTCAAGGCATCAGCGCGAAGGCCGGCCCAGGGCGTGCGCCAGGCCTCTGCTCGGGTCTTCTTTCAGTTGCGTGCAGACGGGGCGGCGTCCGGCTTCTCGCCGGGTCGAGGGGACGCGGCGGCCGCGGCCGGGCCCTGCGCTGGGGCCGGCACCGAGCTGGGGTGATAGACCCGCACGCGGGCGCCGTCGGCCAGGCCGTCGGTCCCGGCTACCACCACCTCGTCGCCGACCTTGAGACCGCGCAGCACCTCGAGCCATTCGCCGCCGTCCACGCCGAGCTCGATGGGCACGCGGCGCACTCCTTCGCCGCTCAGGACGAAGGCGAACTGGCCTTTGGAGTTGATGACCGCGGCCGTCGCCGGAATGACCGGGGCGCCGGCGTGGGTCTCGACGACGATGGCGCCGCGGCCGTACATGCCGGGGCGCAGCTCGCCGGTGGTGTTCTCCAGCTGCACCTCGGCGTCGATGGTGCGGGTGCTCGAGTCGAAGGCCGGCGCGAGCCGCACCAATCGGCCCTGGAAAGAGCGGCCGGGGAAGGCGTCCAGGTCCACGCGGGCCTCCTGGCCGAGCTTCGCGCGGCCGATCTCGCGCTCGGTGATCGCGATGAAGACGCGCAGCACGTTGGTCTGCACCACGGTGAGGATGGGGCCGGCGGCGCCCGGGCCCACCAGCGCGCCCGGGTCGAGGCGCCGCGAGGCCACCACGCCGTCCAGCGGCGCCTCGATGCGCATCTCGCCCAGGCGCGTGGCGAGGGCGCTGATGCGCGACTCGGAGGAGTGCTCGCTCGCCTCGGCCTGGGCCAGGGCGCTGGTGGCGGTCTGCAGGTCCTGCTGCGACACGAGCCCGCTGGGGGCGAGCTTCTCGGCGCGCTCGAAGTTGCTGCGCGCCAGCGCGGCGGCGGCCTTGATGGTGCCCAGGCTCCCGCGCTCGGCGGCGAGCTGATCCGGCAGGTCGGAGGGCCGCACCACGGCGAGGAGCTGCCCCTTGCGCACGCGGTCGCCGCGGTCCACGAGCACCGCGTCGAGGTAGCCCAAGGTCTTCGCGCCGACGTCGGCGGAGAAGAGCGGCCGCAGGTCCACCGGGGCGTTCAAGGTGACCGGGACGTCCCGCGCCTCGACCTTGGCCACCGAGACCAGGGGCGGCGGGCGGGTCCTCGCCGACGGGGCGCTCCCTTTGGAGGAGCAGCCGGCCCAGAGGAGGTTGAGAGACAGAAGCAACGCCACAGCGATAGGACGGTCGGTTCGCACGTAAGATCTCTTAGCGAACTGTCGTTGCGGACGCAATCATTGCGAATGCATCGATTCGCGGGTTATGGTCCGCGCAATGGCCGGAGCCCAGCGCGAGCGCCCCCTTCCATCGGAAGAGCTGAGCACGCTCATCGCGCGCTCGCGGCGCCGAGTCTGGACCTACGCCGCGCGCCGGCTGGAGCGGATGGGGGAATCGGTCCACACCTGGCAGATCCTTCACCACCTTCGCCAGCGCGGCCCTCTCGCGCAATGCGCGTTGGCGGCGGTGTGCGGCCAGCACCCGGCCGGGGTCTCGCGCATGCTGGACGCGCTGGAGAGCGAGGGGCAGGTGCGCAGGACGCGGGACTCGTCCGACCGGCGCAAGGTCCAGGTGGAGATCACCGCGTCGGGGCTCGAGCGGCTCAAGCGGATGCACCCGGCGGTTCAGGGCGCGGCCGACCGAGCGCTCGAGCCTCTGTCTCCGGCCGATCGCCGGGCGCTCAGGGACTTGCTCGAGAAGCTGGTCCAGGCCGACGAGGCGCCCGATGTCTGAGGGCGCCTCCGGACGCAAGTCACTCCAGGTCGAAGACCACGGTCACCTGGGCGGTCACGCTGATGAGGCCCGGCGCCAGTGTCCCCTCGACGCCCGCGGCGGGGCCGGCGTTCTGGGAGACGTTCTGGCTCATCGCGCTGCGGCCGTTGAAGCCGCCGTAGGCGGAGAACCACCCGCCGCTGCCTTCCGAGATGGAGCGCGGCTTTCCGGGCTTCATCCCCACGCTCTTGGCGAGCAGAACCGCCTTTTCCTCGGCCGCCTTCATGGCCAGCTCGCGCGCGCGGTCGCGGTGCTTGCGCAGCTCGGTGGTGGAGAACTCGATCCCCTGGACCACGTTGGCGCCGGCGTCGACCACGGCGCTCAGCACGGCGTCGAATCGGGGGACGTCCCGGAGCGTGAGCCGGACGCTGCGCCGGACGGTGTAGCCATCGCTCACCGAGCGGCCGTAGCTGCTCGAGTTGTAGTGGGGCTCGATGCTGATCCAGTCGGTGGCGATGCGCTTCTCCTCCACGCCGGCGCCCGTCGCCGCGGCGATGACCTTCTTGATTCGCTCGTCGGCGTCCCGCTTGGCCCGGCTCAGCTCCTTGTCGAAGGTCTCGACGCCGAGGCCGATGGAGACCTCGTCGGGCGGCACGCGAATCTCGGCGTCGCCGGTGGTGCTCAGAGTGCGCGGCTCGTTGTGCATCGATTTCTCCGCCGCGAGCGCCGGCTGGGCGCCGAGCAGGCACAAAAGGGAAAGGAAGGCTCTCATCGCTCGAGCATAGCCCACGTGGCCGGGCACATCGGTTGGGGGTCCAAGGAAGGATGGGGAGCAGGCGGGCACCTCCGAGAACAAGGGGAGTGGGCTCTCGAGCGCTGCGCCCCGAGCTCAAAAGGAGCGTTTCCATGGGTAGCTGCAAGTGGAGTCGGCGGGAATTCCTGGTCCTCTCGGCCGGGGCGGCGGCGGCGGCTGGGTGCGGATTGGGCAGCGGCTCCAGCTCGCAGTCCGGCGACGTGGCGCTGGGAACCGCGTCGAGCTTGGCGGTCGGCCAGGTGCGCGTCGCGAGCGACGCGAGCTGCGTCCTGATGCACGACAGCGGCGGCCTCTACGCCCTCTCGCTGACCTGCACGCACGCCGGCTGCAACATCTACGACAGCGGGACCGTCAGCGCCCAGCGCCTCGTTTGCGCTTGCCACCAGAGCGCGTTCGGCCCCAACGGCGAACGGTTGAGCGGCCCCGCATCGCAGCCGCTGCCGCACTATGCCCTGACGGTGGACAGCTCCGGCAACGTGACCGTGCACGTAGGTCAGGAGGTCGCGGCCAGCACGCGCACGCCTGTCTGATCGCCGAGCCCCGGCGCCGCGGGCGAGAGGCCGGACCTACAATTAAGGGTGATGGGCACTGGGTCACGAGCGGCCGTCGTCACGCTGTTGGCCGCGCCGCCGGAAGCGCGCGCGGCGCCTTCGGCCGACCCCTGGTTCGGGCGAGACAAGGCCCTTCACTTTGGCGCGAGCTTCGGTCTGGCGGTGGGAGGCTACGCGGCCGCATCGCTGGTCTTCGAAGAGCGACCGGGGCGGATCGTCACGGCTGCCGGCATCGCGTTGGGCGCCGGCGCCGCGAAAGAGGTCGCCGACTACTTTTTGAAGGGGAATCCGTCCGCGCGCGACTTGACCTGGGACGCGGTTGGCACTGCCATGGGCGTGCTCGTCGCTTGGGCTTTCGATTGAGTGATCGCGGCGCGCGCTCCCAAGGCGAAAAGGCCTCCCGTCGGCGAAGGCGCCTTCTCGTTCGCCGTCAGCAGCCAGGGCAGCCGGTGGTCGCGGCGCGCCTCACTGCCCGAAAGCTGCGGGCTCGGTTCAAGCCGACGTTTGACGCAAGCCGAGCGGCGCGCCGTGCATCCCCGCGCCGCTCGTGGCTATGGCAAGGCCGTATCGGTTAAGAGCGCCAGGCGCTCGAGCGCGCCCAGACGCCCCCGATGCGCGAAGCGGCAGGTTCGGTCACATCCCTCCGCCGCCGCCCGAGCCGCCGCCGCCCGTGCCTCCAGCGCCCGTGCCTCCAGCGCCCGTGCCGGTGCTGCCGGTGCCGGTGCCGGTGCCGGTGCCGGTGCCGGTGCCGGTGTTGCCCGTGCCGCCGCCCATTCCTCCAGTCGTGCCGCTGGAGCCGCCTTGGCCGCCGCCATAGCTCCCGCCGCCCGTGCCCCCGGTCGTCCCTCCTGTCCCCTGGTCGCCTTGGTCGCCTTGGTCGCCGTAGGTTCCGCCCGTCTGATTGCCCGAGGTCCCGCCGGCGCTCCCGGTTCCTCCCTCATCGCCGGCTTGACCAGGAGTAGTGACTCCCTGGCCCTGACCCGTGTCGGTCTGCGCCCCGCCGACGCCGCCTCCCGACTGCGTCCCCGCGCCCTGGCCGGAAGCTCCTGAAGAGCCGCCACTGCCGCCGCCCGCGGCTTGCGCCCGCGCGGTCGCCCCGCCCCCCGCCATCAGCGCCAGCGCTGCCAGTGTGACCACCAGCTTTTTCATCGCCGATCCTCCCTTTTCGCCCGCCGGCCTCAGCAACGAGCGTCCTATGACCACCGTGCTTCTCGTGAAGGTCGGGCCGTGTGCAGGAGGCGTCAATCCGCGGCCGGCGGTACCTCGCCCGAGCGGCGCCGAGCTCGGTCCCCGCGGTTGCCTCGAGGCCCGAAATCCGTGCCGCTCCCGCTACGCCGGCGCCTCGGCGGAAGTGCGTGGGCTCGTATGCCTTTTGAGCACGACATTCGTGACCCCGCCTCGCGGTGGTCAAAGTGCTCGTAGGCCCCTGGCGCGTCCTGGAGCGGGAGGCGGTGGCAAGCGCGGGTCAGCGAAGCCCGCGCGCCTCGATCCACTCCAGGGCCAGCTCCGCGCGAAACTCGCCCATGCCGCCCTTGAAGAGGAGGTCGGCCATGGCGAAGCGGCGGCCCAGGGGCTCGCCTTGAAGGTACGGCACCGCGATGCACGCCATGCAGGCGCGCTTGGCGGCCTCGACGCCGGGCTCCGTGTCCTCCAGCACCGCGCACTCGTGGGCGGCCACCGAGAGGCGCCTCGCGGCTTCCTCGAAGACGTCCGGGGCCGGCTTCCCGCGCGCGACCTCCTCCGCCGAGACCACGACGGAGAGCTCGCGGTCGAGGCCCACCGCGCCGAGCACGCGCTGGAGCACCTGCGGCGACGAGCCCGACGCGACCGCCACCGGGAACCCCTTCGCGCGCAGCGCCTCGAGGAGCCGCCGCATCTCGGGGAAGACCCGCGTCGCTTCCCGCGCGAGCTCCAGGTAGTAGCCGTTCTTGCGCTCCGCGAGCTCCGAGGCGCTGGGCGAGAGGCCGAACCGCCGCTTCAGGTCGACCATCATGTCGAGGTTGCCCCCGCCGATATACGGGCGCTTGTCCTCGCGCGTGAAGGGGATTCCGAAGTCCGCGAGGAGCCGCTGGTCGGCGAGGTAGTAGTTCTCCTCGGAGTCGATGAGAGTGCCGTCGACGTCGAAGATGACCGCGCGCACGGCGCTCCCGGGCTCCGGGCCGCGCTGCGCCGAGAGCTTGACGGCGTTCCCCTCCGGGTCGCGCAGCGCGAGCTCCCGACGCCCGTCGCCACGGTCCCGCGGGCGCTCGACGCTGGTGCCCGGGAAGGCCAGGGCCACGAGCCGCGCGTGGGCCGCGTCGACGTCGCTCTCCTCGAGTCTGAGGCTGCTGATCGCCGGGGGCGCGTGGACTTCCGCGGGATGGCGCGGGCGCACGGAAAGCTCCAGCGAGAGCCCGTCTTTCTCGAGCGCGACCAAGCCTGGACGACGGAACCTCGGCGCGAAGCCCAGGGCGAGCCGATAGAACAGCTCCTCGTTGAAGAGGTCGTCGACTTCCAAGCTGACGCCGTGCATCCCGCCCGCTCCTCGCCCGACATCAGAGTCTTTGCCGGATCGGTCAGAAAATAGCGCGAACCTCTCCCCCGCAGCGCCCGTCTCGCGACCCTCGCGAAAATATCCGAGCGGCCGCCGGGACCTTTGCGCGTCGCGGCGGGCTCGGCGAAACTGGGGTGAGAGGGCGGCCCGCGCTCCCCGGACGAGGTGCTCGAGGCGCGGGTCCCTCGCGCCGCGCGAAGAGGCTCATCCGAGGACACGCACCATGCGAACGCTGTGGCAGGCAACCTTCCTCTCGGCGGCGCTCGCGGCCGGGGGCCCGGCCAGCGCCGAGGAGCTCGGGTTCGCGCTCCAGCTGGTCGACCCAGCGCCGGCCGGCGACGCGTTCTTCGCGGTGCCCGACGCCGCCGTGGACGGCCGGGGGACGTTGCGCGCCGGGATCGTGGGGAGCTACGCCTGGGAGCCGCTGCGCCTGGTCGACAAGGCGACGAAGGAGGTCATCCCCCAGGGCGTCTTGATCCGCAACCAGGCGTACGCACACTTCGGGTCCTCGCTCGCGCTGTGGGACCGGCTGCTGCTCGAGGCGGACCTGCCGCTTGCCCCCTATCAGAACGGCCAGACGCCCTTCGCGACCGCGCCGGCGGTGAGCGGCGCCGCCTTCTCGGACCTGCGGCTCGGGGCGCGGTGGGCGTTCGCGGGACGCCCCGGCGACGCCGTCTCGTTCGCGCTCGCCGCCGACGTCTTCGCGCCCACCGGCGCGCAGTCGGTCTACGCCACCGACGGCCAGGCTCGAGTGCACCCGCGACTGGCGGCGAGCGGGCGGATTCGCGAGCGGTTCGCCTGGGCGGCGGACGCGGGTTACCTCTGGCGCAAGAACCGCGACCTGGGCGTCGCGGCCGTCGGCCACGCGCTCACGTTCGGCGCGGCGGCGGGGGTTCTCTTCTCGGGCGGGGCGCTGCAAATCGGCCCAGAGCTCTACGGACAGGCGGGGTTGCCGTTCAAGAGCGGCCTCACCGGGGCGACGGTGCGCGGCGACGACCCGCTCGAGCTGGTCTTGGGCGGCAAGCTCCGGCTCGGCCCGGTGGTGCTCGGGCTCGCGGGAGGCGGCGGCCTGACCCGAGGCTCCGGCGCGGGGCGAGCGCGCGGCCTTATGAGCGTGGCCTACGCGCCTTCGAGCCTCGAGAAGCGGAGCTCAGACCGCGACGGGGACGGCATCGCCGACGGCGCGGACGCGTGCCCGGACGCGAAGGGCGTCGCCAGCGCGGACCCGAAGAAGAACGGCTGCCCGCCGGACCGCGACGGGGACGGCGTCGCCGACGACGTGGACGCCTGCCCTGACGTGCGCGGCGCCGCGAGCGCAGACCCCGAGAAGAACGGCTGCCCGCCCGACCGAGACGGCGACGGGGTCGCGGACGACGTCGACGCGTGTCCGGACGTGAAGGGGGTCGCCAGCGCGGACCCGAAGAAGAACGGCTGCCCGCCGGACCGAGACGGGGACGGCGTCGCCGACGACGTGGACGCATGTCCGGACGTGAAGGGCGCGGCGAGCGCGGACCCGACGAAGAACGGCTGCCCGCCGGACCGCGACGGCGACGGGATTCCCGACGAGGCCGACGCCTGCCCGGACGCCAAGGGCCCGGCGAGCGCGGACCCCACGAAGAACGGGTGCCCGTCGGACCGCGACGGGGACGGCATCCCCGACGAGCTCGACGCCTGCCCCGACGTCAAAGGGCTGCCCAATACCGACCCGGCGCGAAATGGCTGCCCCAAGCGGGTAGTGGTCCGCGAAAGGAGCATCGAGATTTTGCAGCAGGTGCAATTCGAGACGGGCAAAGGCGTGATTCGAAAAGAGAGCGATGCGCTGCTCTCCGAGATCGCCGAGGCGCTCGCGAAGCACCCTGAGATTAGAAGGGTGAGCATCGAAGGGCACACCGACAGCGTGGGAGATCCCGCGTTCAACCTCGACCTTTCGAGGTGGCGCGCGGCGGCGGTCAAAGAATGGCTCGTCGAGCGCGGAAAGGTAGATCCGCGCCGGCTCTTTGCGGTGGGCCACGGCCAGACCCGGCCGTTGCTGCCGAACAATACGATGGGGAATCGGCAGAGAAATCGCCGCGTGGAATTCAAAATCCTCGAACGGGCAAAATAATCCCTTGGCGAGGAAGCCGTGGGCGTCGGGGCGGCCTCGCGCTCGGCCGTCGCCTCGGACGCGAGCGGCATGCGAAGGAACTGCGCTCCCCCAGGCGGCGTGCCCTCGAAGGGCGCCAGCGCTTAGGTTCGTTGCAGGGGATGCCAGGGTAGGCAGGATCGGCGGCTGAGCGGGATTCCCCACGTCGTGTCCGACTGGCCAAGCGCGCCTTGACACCGCACGGGTCTTTGGCTTTTAACCTACGCTCCACTCTCGAGCCGGAAGCCAGCTGGCTCGAACAGGAGCCGCTCACGGCACCTGGTGCCGGAGCTTTCCATCCGAGCGCGGAAGGCCACCGTTCCAGCAGACGAAATCGGGTCCCCTCGCGAGCGCACTCCGGCGTTCGCTCCAGCCATTCGGCAAAGCAAAAGGAGAATGAATGACGACCAAGGTGTCGAAGATCATGTGGACGCAGACGGACGAGGCGCCCGCGCTCGCGAGCTTCTCGTTCCTCCCCATCGTTCAAGCTTTCACGAAGGGCACGGGGATCGAAGTCGAGGACAGCGACATCTCGCTCGCCGGTCGCATCATCGCCAATTTCCCCGAAAATCTTAAGCCGGAGCAGCGCATCTCGGACCAGCTGGCGCTGCTGGGCGAGCTGGCCAAGACGCCGGAAGCGAACATCATCAAGCTCCCGAACATCAGCGCCTCCATCCCGCAGCTCAAGGAGGCCATCAAGGAGCTGCAGGCGCACGGCTACAATGTTCCCAACTACCCCGAGGCCCCCAAGGACGACGCCGAGAAGGCCGTCCAGTCCCGCTACGCCAAGGTGCTCGGCTCGGCGGTGAACCCGGTGCTCCGCGAGGGCAACTCCGACCGCCGCTCGCCGCCCGCGGTCAAGGCGTTCTCCAAGAAGCACCCGCACAAGCTCGGCGCCTGGAAGAAGGAGTCCAAGGCCCACGTCGCCCACATGAATGACGGTGACTTCTACGGCAACGAGAAGTCCGTCACCGTCCAGAAGGCCACGACCTACCGCATCGAGCTCGTCGACGGCTCCGGCAAGGCCACGGTCCTCAAGAAGAGCGCGCCGCTGAAGGAAGGCGAGATCATCGACGCGACCAAGATGAGCGCCGCCGCGCTGCGCAAGTTCTACGAGGAGCAGATCGAAGACGCCAAGAAGAGCGGCCTGCTCTTCTCGGTGCACCTCAAGGCCACCATGATGAAGGTCTCTGACCCCGTGCTGTTCGGGCACGCGGTCACCGTCTTCTTCAAGGACGTCTTCGAGAAGCACGCCGGCGCCTTCAAGGAGCTCGGCGTCAACCCGAACCTGGGCCTGGGCGACCTGTACAAGAAGATCCAGGCGCTGCCCGCCGAGAAGCGCGCGGAGGTCGAGGCCGACATCAAGGCCGAGTACGCCAAGCGACCGGCGCTGGCCATGGTCGACTCCGACAAGGGCATCACCAACTTGCACGTGCCCAGCGACGTCATCGTCGACGCGTCCATGCCGGTCGTGGTCCGCGAGTCCGGCCAGATGTGGGGCGCGGACGGCAAGCTGCACGAGTGCAAGGCGGTCATCCCGGACCGCTGCTACGCGACGATTTACCGGGCCATCGTGGAAGACTGCCGCCAGAACGGCGCGTTCGACCCGGCCACCATGGGAAGCGTCCCCAACGTCGGCCTCATGGCGCAGCAGGCGGAGGAGTACGGCTCGCACGACAAGACCTTCGTCGCCTCGGGCGCGGGCACCGTCCGCGTCGTCGACGAGGGCAGCGGCGCGGCGCTCCTCGAGCAGCCGGTGGCCGAGGGCGATATCTTCCGCATGTGCCAGGCCAAGGACGTGGCCATCCGCGACTGGGTGAAGCTGGCCGTGACCCGCGCCCGCGCCACCGGCGCCCCGGCCGTCTTCTGGCTCGACAAGAACCGCGCGCACGACGCCCAGGTCATCGCCAAGGTCGAGAAGTACCTCAAGGACCACGACACGAAGGGCCTCGACATTCGCGTGCTCGACCCGGTGGCGGCGATCAAGCTCTCGGTGGAGCGCATCCGAAAGGGCCAGGACACCATCTCGGTCACGGGCAACGTGCTCCGCGACTACCTGACCGACCTGTTCCCCATTTTGGAGATCGGCACCAGCGCCAAGATGCTGTCCGTCGTGCCGCTGCTCGCGGGCGGCGGGCTCTTCGAGACGGGCGCCGGCGGCTCGGCCCCGAAGCACGTGCAGCAGTTCCAGAAGGAGGGCTACCTTCGCTGGGACTCCCTGGGCGAGTTCTCGGCGCTGGCGGCCTCGTTCGAGCACATCGCCGCGGTGGCCAAGAACGAGAAGGCGGCGGTGCTCGCCGAGGCGCTCGACAAGGCCATCGGCAAGTTCCTCGACTCGAACAAGTCGCCGGCGCGCAAGGTCGGCGAGATCGACAACCGCGGCAGCCACTTCTACCTCGCCCTGTACTGGGCCGAGGCGCTGGCGGCGCAGACCAAGGACGCCGCGCTCCAGGCGAAGTTCGTTCCGGTTGCGAAGAAGCTCCAGGAGGGCGAGGCGAAGATCGCGGGCGAGCTCATCGGCGCCCAGGGCAAGCCGGTGGACATGGGCGGGTACTACCACCCCGACCCGGCCAAGACCGGCAAGGCGATGCGGCCGAGCCCGACGCTCAACGCCATCGTCGACGCGATCGCTTGAGCGCGATGCGCCCGCGAAGGGCGCGGTGAACCATGAAGGGGCCTCGGCGAAAGCTCGCCGGGGCCCTTTTCTCGTGCGGGATGCCGGCCCGGAGCCGACCGAGTCAGGGGCGGTCGCGGCGCCCGTCCGCCGCCGTTGGGCAGGGGCGCCGCCGAGAGGTCCGAGTGAGGCATCGCGCGAAGCAGGTCACTTCTTCGCCGTCCCACCGTCCCCTTTGCCGTTTTGTGCCTTGTCCCGCTTGCCTTTGTCCGGCAACGACTTCAGCTGGGGAGACCCCCAGGCTGATCGCGCCGACGCTCGTCTCGGTGATGCCTCTTAAGCCTGGCTGAGGCCCTTGGCGGGAAGTGGCCGGGGCCCTCTTTCATCGCTCGCAAAGGCGCCGGAGCGGCCCGGCGCGGGGCGATCCTGCGGCCCGGCGAGAGCGCAATCGGCACTTCAATCGGCGGCCTATGGGCAGGCGGCCCCGGGTTGCCGAATGCGCCTCCCGAGCCGCAGCCTTTCGCCTCGGAGGCGAAACCGGGCCATGCGCGTCGCCGTCTTCGACACCCACCCCTTCGACCGAGAGGCGTTCCAGGCGGCCAACCGCGGCGGCCTCCACGCGCTCGACTTCTTGGAGCCGCGGCTCAACGCGCGGACCGCTCCGCTGGCCGACGGCTACGAGGCGGTCTGCGCCTTCGTGAACGACGACCTCGGCGCCGCGTCGCTGCAGCGCTTGGCCCGCGGGGGCCTTCGGCTGGTGGCGCTCCGCTCGGCCGGGTTCAACAACGTCGACCTCGCCGCCGCGGCGGCCGTCGGGCTGCCGGTCGTGCGCGTGCCCGAGTATTCGCCCCACGCGGTGGCCGAGCACACCTTCGCCCTGCTGCTGAGCGTGATCCGCAAGCTGCCGCGCGCCGTCCAGCGGGTGCGAGACGCAAACTTCTCGTTGGACGGGCTGGTGGGCTTCGACCTGTTCGGCAAGACCTTCGCCGTGATGGGGACCGGCCGGATCGGCGCGCAGGTCGCGCGGGTCGCCCAGGGCTTCGGCTGTCGGCTGCTCGCCTGGGACGCGCGGCCGAGGCCGGCGCTGGCCGCCGAGATCGGCCTCACCTTCGTGGAGCCCGAGACGATCTACCGCGAGGCGGACGTCGTCTCGCTCCACGTGCCGCTCACGCCCGAGACGCGGTACCTGATCGGAGAGAGAGCGCTCGCGTCCATGAAGCGCGGCGTCGTCATCCTGAACACCGGGCGCGGCGCGCTGGTCGATACGCGCGCTCTCATCGAGGCGCTCAAGGACGGCCGCGTCGGCGGCGCCGGCCTCGACGTCTACGAGGAGGAAGAGAAGGTCTTCTCGCGGGACCTGTCCACGCAGGTGCTGAAGGATGACACCTTGGCGCGCCTGCTCACGTTCCCCAACGTGGTCGTCACCGCGCACCAGGCGTTCCTCACCCGCGAGGCCCTGGCGAGCATCGCCCAGACCACGCTGGAAAACCTCTCGGCGTTCGAGCGCGGCGAGCTCACGAACGAGGTGCGGCCGGCGCTGCCGCTTTGAGAAGCGGCCGGCCCGCTCGCCCTCGCGACCCTGGTGCTCTGGCCCGCCTTGACGGTGCCCCGCCGCCGCCTCGTCAGGAGCTACTGGGTCGTCGATTCACGAGCGACACCGCCGAGCCGGGACCGAGGGCCTCGCCGAAATCCGAAATCGCGCGACAGCCGCGGAGGACGGGGCCAGCGACGAGGGCCAGGCAGCCGCCAACTGGGCTCGTTGGCCATAGCCTCCCGACCTGGCGGACCCCCGTCGCAATCCGTTACATCGCGTTCGCCGTTACCGAGCCCGTGGTGAGCCCGGACGAGGTCGCCGTCACGACGATCGAGCCCGGGCCGCCGGTCGACCGCACGATCGCCAAGGCCTTGCCGCTGAACGCCTTTCGGGTCGGGGACGTATACGACGTGGTGTCGGTCGGATCGCCGTTATCTACCCCGGCGATCTTGCCGGGCCCGGAAACGGCGAAAGTCACACTGTTGGTCGCGGTGGGGACGAACACGCCGTTGGCATCTTGGATGTCCGCCGTGACGAATATCAGGTCCCGTCCATCCGCCTGGATGCTCGTCCGATCGGCCGACAGCTTCACCTTCGCGGGATCGCCCGCGGTCTTCACCTCCTCGGTGGCGACCACGTTGCCGCCCCGCTTGCCCTCGGCCCGCAGCGTTCCAGAGGCCCACGGCACGTTCCATTCGAGGCGCGTGGTGTTGGAGCTGAACGACTTCGAGCCCTGGGATTGGTCGTTGAGGAACAGCTCCACGCTGTCGCAGTTGCTGTAGACCCATGCCCAGACCGTCGTTCCGGCCGACCAGTTCCAGTGCGGCAGGATGTGGACCATGGGCGCAGTCGTCAGTTTGCTCTGGTAGAAATAGTAGGTGTCTTTCGGGAAGCCGGCGGTGTCGACGATGCCGAAATAGGAGCTCTTGGCCGGCCACTGGCCGCCGTACGGCGTCGGCTCCCCCCCGTAGTCGAAGCCCGTCCAGTCGAATTGGCCGAAGAAGAAGGGGCGCTTCATGTTGATGAGATACATCTCCTCCGTGTTGAATCCGTCGCCCCAGCCGACGTCGTACGCCGTGCACTGCTGCGTGGACCCCTGACACCCGGTCCAGTGGAGGTCCTGGTTCTGGGTGTAGTAGATGCCGCGGCTCTTCACATTCGAGAGCTCTTCGCTGCCGAAGATCTTCCAGGTTCCGTTGCTATTGTGGTCGCTGTCGAGCTGGAAGCTCCCCGTATCCACGTTCGCGTCGCCCACGAAATAGTTGTACCCCTGCAGATCGAGGATGGCGGCCACGGCCCTTTGGCCCTGATCCGACTTCATGTGATTGGCGGCCCAGGTCACCGGGCGCGTCGTATCGAGGGCCTTGACCCAATCCCTCAACTTGGTCGCGGTTTCGACCGTTGCGCCGGCGATCTCGTTCCCGATGCTCCACATGATGACGCTGGGGTGGTTGCGGTCGCGGCGGACGTGCGCCTGAATGTCGCGCTGAGCCCAGTCGTTGAAATAGAGATGGTAGTCGAATGCAGGGTCCTTCCCCTGCTCCCAGACGTCGAAGGACTCGTCCATGATTAGCAAGCCCATGCGGTCGGCGAGATCGAGCAGCTCCGGCGCGGGTGGGTTATGCGAGGTCCGGATGCCGTTCGTCCCCATGCCCTTCAAAATCAGCAGCTGTCGTTCGATGGCGCGGACGCTGACCGCGGATCCGAGCGCTCCAAGGTCGTGGTGCATGCACTGGCCCCAGATCTTCACGGACTTGTTGTTGAGGGAGAGCCCGGTGTTTGAATCGAACTTGAGCCATCGGAGGCCGATGGGGCTCGTGTACGTGTCCACCGTCTGACCGCCAACCTGCAATTCGACCTTGGCCTGATAGAGGTTCGGTGACTCGATGGACCAGAGCTGTGGATTGGAGACGGTGAGGCTCTCTGTCAGCGTGCCCGTGCCATTCGCGGCCACGTCGCTGGCAGAGCCCGTGGCGCTGGCCACCAGCGCGCCGCTCGGGTCGTAGAGGCTCATCGCGACCTTGACCGACTGAGAGCTGGTCGACTGGTTCTCGACTTCCGCTGCGACGGAGACCGTCGCCGCAGCCTCGCTGACCGTCGGAGTCGTGATGAACGCGCCGTTGAAGGCGATGTGGACCGGATTCAGCGCGGTGAGCCAAACATTGCGATAGATGCCGCTGCCGGAATACCAACGGCTGTTAGGCTGCTTATTGTCGACGCGTACCGCGAGCACGTTGTTGCTGCCGTCGGTCTTCACGTATTGCGTGAGGTCGTACTGGAACGTCGTGTATCCGTACGGCCAGGTGCCCAAGGAGGTGCCGTTGATCCACACCTGGCTGTTCATGTACACGCCGTCGAACTCGACGAGAATGCGCTTGCCGGAATACGACGAATCCAAGGTAAAGGTCTTTCGGTACCAGCCGACGCCCCCATCCATGAATCCCGAGCCGGCGCCCCCCGGCGAATTCCTGTCGAACCCGAGCGCGGGACTCCAGTCATGGGGGACGCTCAGGCTGGTCCACGAGCTGTCGCTGAAGGTGGGCTGCTGGGCGCCCGAGCTGTCGCCTAGGGAGAACTTCCACCCATCGTCGAAGCTCTTGCCGCGCGCTCCGTCGTAGCACTGGCGGGGGGCTGCAAGTGCCCCGCCGTCTTGCCCCGCGTCGCTCGGGCCGGAGCCGGAGTCTTTCGCTTGGGACGATGCGTCGGCGCCTCCTGGCCCCGCGTCGCTCGCGCCCAATCCGGAGTCTCTCGCTTGGGACGACGCGTCCGCCCTTCCCGGCCCTGCGTCAGGGTCCCGACCGGTGCTTTCGCCGATGACGCAAGCGATGCCGAGCAGCAACGGCGCGGCGACGAAAAGGCTAGGCACGCGGTTCATGCTCTCTCCATCTCTGAGGGCACCGCCGTCTCCCTGGAAAGCCGCGGAGCCCGCCGGCCGGTGGGCGAACGCTCCATCGCGATTTTTCCGCAAGAGCCGCGAATGCGCTCCTCACTTGCCGCAGTTACGTGACCGGCCGAGCTCTTGTAGGCATCTGCGCCAATATCCCACGCCTCTGTGGGCTCCGGAGGCACGCCACCATGGCGGATTTGAGAGCCCTCAGCGGCATTCGGGTCAGGAGGTTGGCGGTGACGTCGACGTTTCGGAGCGGCGGCGCGCTGCGGCCGCCTTCGGCGCGGCGCTCCAGCAGGGCGCCTGGCGGTGCCGTGCCCGAGCCAACTCGGCGTCTTGGCTGAGCTCTCCTGAGCCCTCTCGTGACCCCCGGCCACATTTTGAGCGCCGATGCCCGACGGACGCTTCAGCCCTCATCGATTCTATTCGTCGGTTTCGAGACCTCGGCACCGACGGGCGGAGTAGTTGCGGTCGCATCGATGGAGTCGAGCCGCGCTGTTGGAACTGGGGCCCGGGCGCGCGGTGGTCGCGAGAACCGCCGCGGGGATCCGCATCGGCGCGAGGGCTCCAGCTCCAAGTCGCGCCGCCGGAGTGTTCTCGAGCTGCGCGCTCGAGCGACGCCGCCGGTAGAAAGCCCGTTCGCGGCTACGTCGAGTGCTGGGAGCTCAGTCCCGCGCGCGGCGGCGATTCACCGGTGCCGCCGCCGGCGTGACCTACCCTCCCAGAGCGGGCCTTGACTAAACCCCGGTGGCCGATAGAGTCCCCGCGCCGATGCCGTCCGATTTCCTGCATCGGTGATTTGAGCGAACGCGCGCCGGCCGGGCCCCATCGCCCTGGAGCGCATTCGAGGAAGAGGCAAGCCTCGCCATGGAATTGAGCGTGCGCGACGTCGCGCGCCTGTTGGACGTCTCGGAAGATACGGTCATCCGCTGGGCCAAGAGCGGTCGGCTCGCGGCGCATCGCTTTGACGACGAGTACCGCTTCAACACGGTCGAGCTGCAGGAGTGTGCCGCCGCGCTCAACCGACCGCTCCCGCCGGACATCTTCAAGGCCGACTCGAGCTCCTTGCCGAGGCTCTCCGAGGCGCTGGCGCTGGGCGGCGCGCACGCCCGCGTGCCCGGCGCCACGCGCGACGAGGTCCTGCACGCCGTCGCCCAGCTGCCCGGCATCCCGCCCAAGGTCGACCGCGGCCTGCTCGAAGAGCTGCTCGTCGCGCGCGAGTCGCTGGCCTCTACCGGCGTCGGCGACGGCATTGCCATCCCGCACCCGCGCGACCCGCTGGTGGTTCGCATCGAGGCGCCCACGGCGCTCCTGGCCTACCTCGACCACCCCGTGGACTTCGAGTCCATCGATGGCGCGCCGGTGAAGGTCGTCTTTCTTCTCCTGAGCCCCAGCGTCCGAGCCCACCTCCAGCTCCTGTCTGCGCTGAGCTTCGCGCTGCACGACGGCGAGTTCCGCGGCCTCGTCCGGGCCCAGGCGGACCTGCCGGCGCTGCTCGCGCGTGCCCGCGCCCTGGAGTCCGCGCCACCTGTCCCGGGGCACCGGCGATGACGCTCGGCCTCCTCCTCGGCGCGCTCGGCCTCCTGTTCGGCACCGCGCTCACCGCGCTCGTCCTCTGGCGCTCCGACCGCGCGTCCCTCATCGTCGGCGTCACCGGCTGTGTCGGCGCCTCCGGGCTCTCGCTCGCGGCTGTGGCGGTCTTCCTCTCGGGCGCGAGCGCCGGGCCCCGGGACTTGCGCTTCTCGTGGCTCGCCTCGCCCATGGGCCAGGGCCACCTGGGCGTCGACGCCCTGAGCGCCTTCTTCATCGCCTCCATCGCCCTCGTCTCGGGCATCGCCGCCATCTACTCCGCGGGCGTTGCGCCGGCTTCCCCGGGCGCAAGCCGCGCCCCGCAGGCCGCGTTCTTCAATCTCCTCGTCGCCGGCATGATGCTCGTCGCGCTGGCCCGCGACGCGCTCGTCTTCCTCTACGCCTGGGAGGTGATGACCGCGGCGGCCTTCTTCCTCATCACTGCCGCCGACGAGCGCGAGGACGTGCGCCGCGCCGGCATCACCTTCCTCATCGCCGGCCACGTGGGGCTCGTCTTCCTGTTGCTCTTGTTCGGCCTCCTCTCGCTGCAGGCCGGCAGCTTCGACTTCGACGCCATCGCCCGCTCTCCGCTCTCGCGCTCCGTCGCCAGCGCCGCGTTCCTTCTGGCGCTCGGCGGCTTCGGCATGAAGGCCGGCTTCTGGCCGCTCCATACCTGGCTGCCCGACACCTACCCCGCGGCGCCCAGCCACGTCGCCTCGGTCCTCTCGGGGACCATGAGCAAGCTCGGCGTCTACGGTCTCTTGCGCACCGTCGCCCTCGTCGGCGGCGACGTGCCCTGGTGGTGGGGCGCGCTGCTCATCGCGGTCGGCATCGCCTCCGGGCTCACCGGCGTCCTCCACGCGCTGGCGCAGAGGGACTTGAAGCGCCTGCTCGCCTACTCCTCGGTGGAGAACCTGGGCATCATCGCGCTGGGCCTGGGCCTGGGGCTCCTGGGCCTCAGCTACGGCGAGCGGCCGCTCGCCTTCCTGGGCTTCGCGGGCGCGCTGCTGCACGTCCTCAACCACGGCCTCTTCAAGGGACTGCTGTTCCAGGGCGCGGGCAGCGTGGAGCAAGGCGCCGGCGCCCGCGAGCTCGACCAGCTCGGCGGGCTGCTCAAGACCATGCCCGACACCGGGCGGCTCTTCCTAGTCGGCGCGCTCGCCATCTCCGGGCTGCCGCCGCTGAACGGCTTCGCGAGCGAGTACCTCATCTACTTCAGCGCCTTCAAGGAGAGCGCGGCGCTGCCGCCGCAGGGCTCCATCTTCACCATCGGCGCGCTGGTCTCGCTGGCGCTCATCGGCGGGCTCGCCGCCGCAGCGTTCCTGCGCGCCTTCGGCATCGCGTTCTTGGGCGCGCCGCGGACCGACCTGGTCCAGCGCGCCCGCGAGCCGGGCGGCCCCATGCTCGCGGCCATGGCTGTCGGAGCGGCGCTGTGCCTCGTCATCGGACTCTACCCCGACGCGGCGCTCGCGCTGGTGCGCGCCCCGGCCGCCTCGCTCGCCGGCCTCTCGCCCGGGTCCGCGGACGTCGGCCAGGGGCTCTTCGCGGTCGCGCGCGGCTCGGCCATCCTGCTCGGGCTCATCCTCGCGGTCGCGCTCCTGCGGCGCCTGCTGCTGCGCGGGCACGAGGTGACCTCCGGGCCGACCTGGGGCTGCGGCTATCCCTCGGGGACTGCGCGCATCCAGTACACCGCCGCGTCGTTCTCGCAGCCGACGCTGGCCCCGTTCGCGCTGCTTTTGCCTCCGCGGCTGGTCAAGCTCGAGCGGCCCCAGGGCTACTTCCCCACCTCGGCGAGCGCCGAAGAGGAGCTGGGCGACATCGCTGGTGAGCGGGTCCTGATCCCGGCCGCGCGCCGCCTCACCCATGCGCTGGGGAGCCTGAGGGTCATCCAGCAGGGCCGCGTGCAGCTCTACCTGGTCTACGTCTTCGCGACGCTCGTGGCCCTGCTGGTCTGGCAGCTCGCAGGCTGGTGACGCCCATGACTATCGTCCACGCCATCGTCCATATCGCCCTGCTGCTCGCTTTCCCGCCGCTGCTCCTGGGCGTCATCAACAAGGTGAAGGCGTTCTTCGCCGGGCGCCAGGGCCCGCCGCTCCTGCAGGCCTACTTCGATTTGTTCAAGCTCGTGCGCAAGGGAGCGGTCTACAGCCGGACCACGAGCTGGGTCTTTCGCGCCGGGCCCGTCGTCTCGCTCGCGAGCGCGCTGATGGCGGGGCTCCTGGTGCCGCTCTTGGGCGACGCGCCGCTCGCGTTCTCGGGCGACGTCGTCCTCTTCGCCTACGCGCTGGGCCTGGGCCGCTTCTTCACCATGGCGGCGGCGCTCGACACGGGCTCCCCGTTCGAGGGCATGGGCGCGAGTCGGGAGGCGACCTTCTCGGCGCTCAGCGAGCCGGTTCTGTTCTTCGCCCTGGCCATCCTGTGCATCCCCGCCCGCGCCTTCTCGTTCTCGGCGGCCTTCGGCGCGCTCCCGTGGCAGGACTGGGGGGCGGCGCACCCGGTCTACTTCATCGCCGCCGTGGCGCTGTTCGTGGTGCTGCTCTCCGAGAACTCGCGCATCCCCATCGACGACCCGAACACCCACCTCGAGCTGACGATGATCCACGAGGTCATGGTGCTCGACCACTCCGGGCCGGACTTCGCCCTCATCCTCTACGGCGCGTCGGTGAAGCTCTTCGCGCTGGGGGCGCTGCTCGTGCAGCTGGCGCTGCCGGCGGCGTCGCTGGGCGGCCCGTGGGGCGCGCTCTTGCTCGTCGCCGGGGAGCTCCTCGTTGCGGCGCTCATCGGCCTCGTCGAGTCGGGCATGGCGCGGCTGCGGCTCTTGCGCGTGCCCCAGTTCCTCATCGGCGCCTCGGTGCTGGCCGCGGTGGGCGTCGCCATCCTGCTCTACCGAGGTGCGCCGTGACGAGCTACGCGGACCTCATCCTGCTCGCGGTACTGCTCATCAACCTCTACATCCTGGCGAGCGGCCGGCTCGCCTCGGCGGTGAAGGCGGTGGCGCTGCAGGGCGGGGCGCTGGCGCTCCTGCCCCCGTCGTTCGCCTCCCACGCCTCCTGGGACTTCTTGGCGCACGTCGGGCTGCTCACGCTGGGGACGCTGGTGCTCAAGGCGGCCCTCATTCCCTATCTGCTCATGCGCGCCATGCGCGAGGCGAACGTGCGGCGCGAGGTGGAGCCGTTCGTCACCCAGCATGTCTCGGTGCTGTTGGGCGCATTTCTGTGCGGCCTCTCATTCTGGATGGGGAGCCTGCTCAAGCTCCCGCGCCCGGCGCCGTCCACCATGGTGGTGCCGGTGGCGCTGGCCACGCTGCTCATCGGCTTCCTGGTGGTGGTCTCGCGCAAGAAGGCCATCACCCAGGTCATCGGCTACCTGATGCTCGAGAACGGCATCTTCATCTTCGGCCAATGCCTGGCCCACGAGATGCCGTTCGTGGTGGAGCTGGGCATCCTTCTCGACGTCCTGGTGGGCGTCTTCGTGATGGGCATCGCCATCAACCACATCAGCCGCGAGTTCGACGACATCGACACCGACGCGCTGACGACCCTGAAGGACTAGCTCTCCGATGATTCTGGGCGCGCTCATCCTGGTCCCTGCGGCCGCCGGCGGCGCGGCACTCTTCAGCCGCAACGCGCGCGCGCAGATGCTCGCGCTGCTCACCGTCGCGTCGCTGCACCTTTGCGCCACGGCGTCGCTCTGGGTTTTCCCGCCCAGCCGCATGGGCCGCTTCCTGGCGCTCGACGCGCTGGGGCTGCTCTTCCTCACTTTGACGAGCGGCCTCTTCTTCGCGGCCTCGCTCTACTCGGTGGCCTACCTGCGCGGCGAGACGCACGACGAGCCCGCGGCACTGCACCGCTTCGTGCCCTTCCTGCTGCTCTTCCTCGCGTCCATGACCGTCGTCGTCTCGACCCAGCACCTGGCGCTCATGTGGGCCGCGGTGGAGGCGACGACGCTCGCCAGCGCGCCGCTCATCTACTTCTACCGGCGGCGGCCTGCGCTGGAGGCGGCGTGGAAGTACCTGCTCATCTGCTCGGTGGGTATCGCGCTGGCGCTGCTCGGCGTGTTCTTCCTGGGCATCGCGGCGTCGGCGGCCCGGGAGATCCCCACCCTCGAGCTCTCGGCGCTGACCCGGGCGGGGCACGAGCTCGCGCACCCGTGGCTGCGCGCGGCCTTCGTCCTGGCGCTGGTGGGCTACGGCACGAAGATGGGGCTCGCGCCCATGCACACCTGGCTGCCCGACGCGCACAGCCAGGCGCCGTCGCCGGTGTCGGCGCTCTTGTCGGGCGCGCTGCTCAACTGCGCGTTCCTGGGCATTTTGCGCTTCTACCAGGTGTGCTCGGCGGCGGGCGAAGCGAAGTTCGCGCAAGGCCTGCTCGTCACACTGGGCTTCGCCTCGCTCGCGGTGGCGGCGGCGTTCATCGTGGGCCAGAAGGATTACAAGCGGCTGCTCGCCTACTCCTCGGTGGAGAACATGGGCGTCATGGCCACCGGCGTGGGCCTGGGCGGCGGGGCGACCTACGGCGCCATGCTCCACGCGGTGAACCACTCCTTCGCCAAGGCGAGCCTCTTCTTCCTGGCGGGCAACGTGCTGCGCGCCTACGGCAGCACCCGCGCGAGCGACGTGAAGGGGGCGGCCCGGCGCATTCCCTGGAGCGCGGCGCTCTTGCTCGCGGCGCTCCTGGCCATCGGCGGCTCGCCGCCGTTCGGCGCGTTCATGAGCGAGTTCCTCATTTTCCGCTGGGCGCTGGCGACGAACCTGGCCCTCGCGGTGCTCTTCGCCAGCTTGCTCGCGGTGGCGTTTCTGGGGATGGCGGGCGTGCTCCTGCCCATGACCCAGGGCGCGCTGCCCCAGGGCGCGAAGAGCGCGCCCGAGCACGTCCTCTCGGTGGTGCCGCCGGCGGCGCTCTTGGCGGGCGTCCTGATGCTCGGGCTCTACGTGCCGCCGTTCCTGTCGAAGCTCTTGCACGACGCCTCGGCGCTGCTCGGAGGCTGACGAGAAGCCGATGACGACCTCCCCCATGGCAAGCGCTCCACCCCCCCCTGCCCGCGCCCTGCGCGGCGCCGTCACCGCGAACGTCGACGCGGTGAAGCTCGCGGACGTGCCGCTGTTGAGCCCCCCGGAGCTGCGAGACTTGTGCCTGCGCGAGTGCCGGTCGGGCGCGCGGATCTCGGCGTATTTCGCCTCCGCCGGCGGCGCGGAGCTGTTCCTGGCGCTGGCCCGCGACGCCGAGAACCAGCTCGTGCTGGCGCGGGCGAGCCTCGACGGCTCGAAGAGCTTCCCGTCGCTCACCGAGGTGCTGCCGCAGGCGCAGGCGTTCGAGCGGGAGATCTTCGAGCTCCACGGCCTCACTCCCGAAGGCCACCCCTGGCTCAAGCCGCTGCGGCGCCACCGCGAGCTGGAGCCGGATTCGGAGCGTCGGGCCCCGCCGCACCCGTTCTTTCGCGTGGAGGGCAAGGGCGTGCACGAGGTGGCCGTCGGCCCGGTGCACGCCGGCATCATCGAGCCGGGGCACTTCCGCTTTCAGTGCCAGGGCGAGTTGGTTCACAGTTTGGAAATCCAGCTCGGCTACCAGCACCGCGGCGCCGAGGCCATGCTGCTCCAGAGCCCACTGGCGCGGCGGCTGGTCATCGCCGAAACCCTGGCTGGGGACACTTCCGTCGGCCACGGCTTGGCCTACGTGCGCGCGCTCGAGGGCCTGAGCGGGGTCGAGGCGCCGCTGCGCGCGCAGGTCATCCGCGGGCTCGCCTTGGAGCTGGAGCGCCTGGCCAACCACGTGGGCGACCTGGGCGCGCTCTGCAACGACGTGGGCTACCTGCCCGCGTCCGCCTATTTCGGGCGGCTGCGCGGCGAGTTCTTGAACCTGACGCTCGAGCTATGCGGCAACCGCTTCGGTCGCGGGCTCCTCAAGCTTGGCGGCGTCCGGCTCGATTTCCCGGAGGAGAAGAAGGGCGAGCTGCTCCAGCGCCTCGAGCGCGCCGAACGCGAGTCGAAGGCCACCGCCGCGATGATGTTCGACTCGCCATCGGTCCTCGCCCGCTTCGAGAAGACCGGGGCGCTCACCGAGAAGCAGGCGGACGACCTGGGCCTGGTCGGCCCGGCCGCGCGCGCCTGTGGCCTCAACCGCGACGTGCGCCAGGACCATCCGCAGGGCATTTATCGATACGCGCACATCCCCGTCGCGCGGTCGGACTCCGGGGACGTGTTCGCCCGGGCGCAGGTGCGGTGGATTGAGATCGAGCGGTCTATCGTCTTTCTCCGCGAGCAGATTTCCGAGATCCAGCCCGGCTCGGCCGCCCGGCCGGTGGGGTCGCTCGCGCCGGATTCCGTCTCGGTGTCGCTCGTCGAGGGCTGGCGCGGCGAGGTGGCCCACGTCGCCATCACCGACGGCCAGGGGGAGCTGCGCGACTACAAGGTCGTGGACCCGAGCTTCCACAATTGGTTCGGCCTGGCCATGGCGCTGCGCGAGAATCCCATTTCCGATTTCCCGCTCTGCAACAAGAGCTTCAATTTGAGCTATTGCGGACACGATTTGTGAAATGAGCTTCGCGATGCTGGACATTCTCAAGAATCGCCTGGCCCAAGGGCACAGGACCATCGCCTTTCCCAAAGGCGAGGTGAACCTCCCCGAGCGCTACCGCGGCCGGCCCGAGCTCTACCCGGAGAAGTGCGGCCAGGGCTGCAGCGCCTGCGCCGACGCCTGCCCCACCGGCGCCATCACCGCCTCGCCGCTCGCGCTCGACCTGGGGAAGTGCTTGCTCTGCCCGTCGTGCCTCGAGGCCTGCCCGTCGAGCGCCGTCGCCTTCACCCGCGACCCGCGGCTCGCTGCGGGGACTCGGGAGAACCTCGTCGTGAGGGGTCAACGGCTGGAGCTCGCCAAGGCGCTGCCCGAGAAGATCCGCGCGCTCTTCGGCCGCTCGCTCAAGCTGCGCCAGGTCTCCGCCGCCGGGTGCAACGCCTGCGAGGCGGACCTGAACGTCTTGGGCATCAACGTCTTCGACCTGGGCCGCTTCGGCATCCAGTTCGTCGCCTCGCCGCGCCACGCCGACGGCGTGGTGGTCACCGGGCCGGTGAGCAAGAACATGGAGCTCGCCCTGCGCGAGACCATCGCCGCCATGCCGTCGCCCAAGCTGCTCATCGCGGTCGGCGCCTGCGCCATCAATGGCGGGCCGTACGCGGGGTCGGCGCAAACCTCCGACGGCATCCCGCGCGACCTGAAGGTCGACCTCTACATTCCCGGCTGCCCGCCGCACCCCATCACGCTGCTCGACGGGTTCTTGCGGATGCTCGACCGGCTCTGAAGGGAAGAAAGAGGGCCGGGCGGGTCTTCGCAACCGGTGGCGCCAGGAACCGCCTGGAACGGCTGCTCGCCATCGCGCTGGCCCTGAGCGCCCGCCGGCGCCTGTGCGCCGCCGACCTCGCCGAGCGCTTCGGCGTGAGCGAGCGGGCCCTTTGTCGAGATCTGGCCTCGCTGAAGAGCGCCGGGTTCGCTGTCGAGGGCAATCCCGGCGACGGCTACCGGATGCCGGCCGACGCGTTCTTGCGCCCGCTCGCGCTCCGGGAGACCGAGGCCGAGGCGCTGGCGATGGCCGCGCAGCTCCTGGCCGCCTCGGCGGACGATTGGCTCCGCGAGCGGCTCTCGACCGCGCTGGCCAAGCTCGAGTCGGCGCTGACGCCGGAGGCTCGCCGCCGGGTGCGCGATCACTCGAAGCAGCTGGCCGTGTCGCGGATGGCTCAGAAGGAGCGCGGGCCCGTCGGCGCAATCCTCGACGCCTTGAGCGCCCGGCAGATCCTGCAGCTCCGGTACCGGTCGATGGCGGGGGAGCGCACCGAGCAGGCGGTCGAGCCGCACGGATTGGTCGCGCTCGAGGGCGCATGGCTGCTCATCGTGTACTGCCGGGTCCGCCAGGCCGCGCGCGCCTTCCGGGTCGACCGCATCGAGCGCATCGCTGCGGGCGGCGAGACCTTCGCGCCCCGCGAGGGGCTCTCGTTCGCCGAAGTGCTGGAGCGCGAGCGCGGCGACCGCTGACGGCATCGCGCGCCTGCTGACAGAGGGCTGTCAGCGCTGGGCGCTACTCCTTGCGACGCGTCGCCTCCGCCACCAATCCACGAGAGCAATCCGGGCGCGAACGAACGCCGGAGTCCACGCTCACAGTCCGATGGAGAGCATCGTCTTGTACGTGCCTACGTAGAGGCGCCCCGTGGCGCCGATCGCGATCCCCGAGTTGGGGCCCCAGCTCGAATACACCGACCACAGCTCCGTTCCCGTCGGGGTCACGGCCCACGCGTCGGTGTACCCGCCGACGAACGCCACGCCGTCAGCCGTGAGCGATGCCGGCTGCTGGGACAGAGGGCCAATCGGGAACGTCCAGACCTGAATGCCGCTCGCCGAGAACGCGTGGAGATTGCACGAGCTGGACGTGGTGGTCATCGAGGTCACGAAGACCCGGCCCGCGGCGTCCACCGCCGGGCGACCCCGCACGTGCCCCCCGAGCGTCCCCGCGGCCCACGCGAGGGTTCCGCCGGCTTCCACGGCGAAGACGCCGGCCGTGTGGCCCACCATCACCCGACCGTTCGGCGCCACCATCGGCTCCGTCAGCGTCTGGTACGAGGTGGGGTACGTCCACAGAACCGTGCCGCTCGTCGTCAGCGCGTACAGCGTGGAGAAGCCCGTGAGGTAGATCGTCCCCGTGCTCCCGAGAGCCGCCGCCGAGAGCCAGCCTTCCCCGCCCACGGTCGTCGACCACCGCAACGTCCCGTCAGGCTTGATGGCGTAGAAGGTGGCGCCCCCGGGCACGTAGACGGTGCCGTCGCTGCCGATGGTGGGCGAGCCGACTGCGCCCGCGGTCAGGTAGCTCCACTTCACCGTGCCCGCAGGGTTGATGGCGTAGAGCTTCTTGTCGTCCGACCCGAGGTAAAGGGTGCCGTCTGCGCCGATGGCCGGGGCGCCGTGCATGGGGCCCCCCGTCGTCAGCGCCCACTTCTGCGTCCCTGCCGGGTCGAGCGCGTAGACGGAGTTTTCATCGGTGCCGAAGTAGATTGTGCCATCCGCGGCGATGGCCGGCTCGGTGGCGTCGCCGCTGAAGTGGAATTCCCACTTGACGGTGGCCGTCGCGGGGGCCTGCGAGGGGCTCAGCCCGGCGCGACCCTCGCATCGACCGGCCTGGGGCCACGGCGCGCCGGCCTGGAGCCCCGCGCCACAGGCACCAATGGCGCAGCAGCCGCTCGCGCAGGCGGCGTACCCGATGCTGCACGTCGCGCCACAGGCGCCGTCCGCACAGGTGCCCGTGCCGTTCGCGGGGCTCGGGCACACCTTGTCGGTCGGGGCGTAGGTGCAGGTTCCCGCGCTGCAAGTTCCCGTCGACGCGAAGGTGCGCAACGTCGAGGCCGTCACGCACGCCGTCGCCGGAGGCGTGGTGCACGTCACGCCCGAGCACGGGTCGCCCTTGCAGGCGCCGTTGAGGCAGCCGTTGGCGCACGGGGTGGTGGTGCTGGTGTAGCTGCAGGAGCCGCCCGAGCAGGTCCCGTTCGTGCCCCAGGTGGTGAGCGTCGTCGCGTTGGCGCAGGTCGCCGCGGGCGGCGAGTGGCACGTCACGCCCGAGCACGGGTCACCCTTGCAAGCGCCGTTGAGGCAGCCGTTGGCGCACGGGGTGGTGGTGCTGGTGTAACTGCAGGAGCCGCCCGAGCAGGTCCCGCTCGTCTCCCAGGTGGTGAGCGTCGTCGCGTTGGCGCAGGTCGCTGCCGGCGGCGAGTGGCACGTCACGCCCGAGCACGGGTCGCCTTT
This sequence comes from uncultured delta proteobacterium, assembly GCA_963772225.1. Lineage (GTDB taxonomy): Bacteria > Myxococcota > Myxococcia > Myxococcales > UBA5297 > CAVYWD01. The sequence continues at coordinate 2,572,628 of CAVYWD010000002.1, forward strand.
GCAGGCGCCGTTGAGGCAGCCGCTGGCGCACGGGGTGGAGGTGCTGGTGTAGCTGCAGGAGCCGCCCGAGCAGGTTCCGCTCGTGCCCCAGGTGGTGAGCGTCGTCGCGTTGGCGCAGGTCGCTGCCGGCGGCGAGTGGCACGTCACGCCCGTGCACGGCTCGCCCGTGCAGGCGCCGTTGAGGCAGCCGTTGGCGCACGGGGTGGAGGTGCTGGTGTAGCTGCAGGAGCCGCCCGAGCAGGTTCCGCTCGTGTCCCAGGTGGTGAGCGTCGTCGCGTTGGCGCAGGTCGCTGCCGGCGGCGAGTGGCACGTCACGCCCGTGCACGGCTCGCCCGTGCAGGCGCCGTTGAGGCAGCCGTTGGCGCACGGGGTATCGGTGTCAGCGTAGCTGCAGTGGCCCGACGCGCAGGTCCCCGCCCCGGCGTAGGTCCGCAGCGTCAAGCTATCCCGGCACGAGGCCGCCGGAGGTTGGTTGCAGGTCACACCCGCGCAGGGGTCGGTGCCCGGTGCCCCGGTCGAACCGCAACCGCTGATCGCGGCAGGCAGCACAAGCATCACGACGGCGGCCAGCTTCGACATGGCGCTCTCCAGGGAGGGAATGGCGACGACGCCCAAAATGGAAGGGAGTCTCCGCGCCATACCACGATTGGGGGCAGGGTGACATCAACACGACGACGCGCCCCTCCCATGAGCCTCCAAGACGAACGACGGTCTCAGGGCGGTTCAGCTCGGGGTGGAGTGCTGGCGTGGAGCATCCACGCGCATTCCACCGCGCACCGATTCGCAAAAGGCATATCCGGCGGCTGTCTCGAACGATGGAGCGCATGCGGCCGCCCGGTCGATGGCGGGGGAGCGCACTGAGCGGGCGGTCGAGCCGCTTGGATTGGTCGCGATCGAGGGCGCATGGTTGCTCATCGCGTACTGCCGGGTCCGCCAAGCCGCGCGCGCCTTCTGGATCGACCACATCGAGCGCATCGCCGGCCCCGGACCCCAGGGGTCGGTCATGTCGGTGACCTTCGAGCTCGATGGCCGCGAGTTCATGGCGTTGAACGGGGGCCCCGAATTCACCTTCTCCCCGGCCGTTTCCTTCTTCGTGAAATGCGAGACGCAGGACGAGGTGGACGAGCTTTGGGAGAAGCTCTCCGAGGGGGGCGAGAAGCTGCAATGCGGATGGCTCAAGGACCGGTTCGGCGTCTCCTGGCAGATCGTCCCGACGATCCTGGGCGAGCTGCTCGCGGACGAAGACGCCGAGCGATCGGAGCGCGTGATGAGCGCCATGCTTCAAATGCGAAAGCTCGACATCGGGCAATTGAAGCAGGCGTACGGGGCGGAAAGGGGCCCCGCCCGGCCCTAAAGAGCCCGGCGATGCGTACAAAGCCGGCTGAAAGCCGGCTGGGTACGGGAAGGTTGGGAGGTTCGAGCTCCGACCGGAGACGGGCCGTCGACAGAGAGCTGCTTGGGGTCATGCTAGCGAATGATGATGGTCGGGCAGCCGGTGTCCGCGAAGAGCTTGACCCCGACTCCTTTGCCTGCCTCGAGGGCCTCGCCCTTGGCGAGGATCACCTGGTAGTGAAAGATGCCGATGTTCGCGGCGAATCCGTGCGCTGAATCGACGCCGTCGAGCACCGGGTTGTTGATGGGGTTGCCTTCGTAGAAGACGAGGCGCAGCGCCTGGAAGCCATGCGCCCTCCATTCCACGTGCTGGCCGACGCAGACCTCGACCGCGGTGGGGCTCACTGTAATGCCATGCTTGTCCGCCGTGATGGTGACGATGACCGGTTCGCGTTGCGCTTCCATGGATCCCTCCTTCAGGGCTTGCTCGGGTTGGCGCGGGCCTCGATGAAAGCCCGCGTTTGCTCGACGACGGCGCGGTAGCGGGGATCGTCTCGCAAAGGTCGGAGGGGCGGCGCCTCGTCGATGTTCTCGCGCGAGAACCCCGCCTCGAGCGCGCTGCCCACGAGCCCCAGGGCGCGCTCGCGCATCCCCTGCTCCTCGAAGACCAGCGCGGCTCGGAACAGCACGAGCCCGTCCCTGGGCGAGAGGAGCAGCGCCTGCTCGATGTCGGCGCGCGCCTTCTCGCGCTCGCCCAGCGCCGAGCGGTGCATGGCGAGCCGCGAGCGGAGCTCGGCGTCGCGCGGGTTGACGGCCGCCTCCTTCTCTAGGAGCGCGATGGCCCGCCGGAAGTCGCGCACGGCCTCTCCCGCCAGGCCCGACCAGCGCTCGGCGTCTGCGAGGCTCCCCCAGAGGCGCGCGTCGGTGGCGTTGAGCTCCGCCGCCCTCCGGTACAGCGCGGCTGCGTCGGGGTAGCGCTGCTCGTAGAAGTAGATGCTCCCCAGGTTCGAGAGCGCCGCGTCGGTCTGCCGGAGCGCAAGCGAGCGCTCGAGCATCTGGGCGGCCTCGGCGTGGCGCCCCAGCTGCAAGAGGAGGCCGCCGGCGTTGCTGTAGCCGCTGTAGTTGTCGGGCGTGAGCTCCACGACCTTGAGGAACAGCGGCAGCGCGTCGTGGAAGCGGCCCTGGCCGTAGTAGAAGACCCCGAGGTCCTTGTACTCCGCCCAGCTCGGGCGCAGCGCGAGCGCCCGCCGGTATGTCGCCTCGGCCTCTTCCCGGCGCCCCGCGGCGGCGTAGGTGCCGGCGAGCGAGCGATGTGCCTCCGGGCTCGCCGGGTCGAGCTCCAGCGCCTTCTGGAACCGTCGGATGGCCTCTGGGTAGTCGCCGGCAGCGGCGCGGACGAGCCCCGCGGTGAGCTGCACCGGGGCCTGGTCGCCGTCGAGCTGGAGCGCGCGCTGGGCGCTCGCCGCCGCGTCATTCAAGTGGCGAGCGTCGCGCGACAGCCAGAAGCGGTGCAGGGAGGTCTCCGATTTCCCGGCCCAGGCCAAGGCGAACTTCGGATCGCGCTCCAGGGCGCGGTCGAAGGCGCCGGCGGCGGACTCGAGGCTCTCGATCTTGTCGTAGCGCTGCAGATAGCCGCGCCCCTGCAGATAGAGCGCGTAGGCGCCCTGCGCCGGCCTCGGCTCGGGCAGGAGCTTTCGCCCGGCTTCGGCGGGGTCGAGCTGGAGCATCTGCGCCACCTTGTCGGCGAGCCGCGCCTGCACCGCCGGCGCGTCCTCGCGGGGGCCCTCCACCTCGCCGGTGCGCAGGACCGCGCGGGTCGTGGCGTCCACCAGCTGCACGGTGGCCCGGACCCGCTCCGGGTCCCAGTGGAGCGTCGCGTCGAGCGCGAGGTTCGCGCCGAAGGCGTCGCGCGCCTCCTTGGGGCTTCCGACCTTTTCCCCCTGGAGCTCTCGCGCCGGCACCACTTGGAGCCCGGGCGCGAGCGCCTCGGCACGACCGAGGCGGTCGGTCAAGAGCTCGCCCATGCCCGCCGCCTGCGCCTGCTCGGCCTCGCTCGCGGGCTCCGACGCGAACGGCAGCACCGCCAGCTCCTTCACCGCGGGGAGCGGCGGCAGCTGCGTGCGGCGGAGGAGGACCGCGGCGGCCAACGCTGCCACGACCAGGGCGGCGACCCCCGCGAGAGCCAGCGCTGAGACGCGACGGCGCCGCCGGCGGGGCGAAGGCACGGTGTCCGCGGTGGAGCTCGACGGGACGCGCGGTTGCAGCGCAGCGGGGCGCGGTCGAGCCACGAGGTAGCGCTGCTCGATTTCTGGCGCGAGCGCCGAGAGCGCATCGAGGACCTGGGAACCATCGCGAAGGCGCCGGCCGGGCTCCTTCTCGAGCAGGCGCGCGGTGAGTGCGCACAGTCCCTTCGAGCTCGGAAAGCGGAGCGCGGGCGCGGGCTCGGGGGAGCAGGCCGAGCGCCCGCCATCCTCGGGGAAGGGCAGGGCGTTCGCGAAGAGCTGGTAGAGGAGCACCCCGAACGCGAAGACGTCGGTCCGCTCGTCCTCGTGGGCGCCGGCCCACTGCTCGGGCGCCATGTAGGCCGGCGTGCCTCCGGGGGTCTTGAGCTGGCCGAAGGCGTGAGCCATTCCGAAGTCGAGGATCTTCACGCGTCCGTCCGCGTCCGCGCAGAGGAAGACGTTGCCGGGCTTGAGGTCGCGGTGGATGACGCCTTCGGCGTGGGCGTGGGCGAGCCCGCGGGCCACTTCCAAAGCGATTCGATACGCCTCCTGGGCGGGCACGGCTCCGCGGGCGAGGCGCGCCGCGAGGGACTCGCCGCGCAAGAGCTCCAGGACGAGGTAAGGCCCCTGCTCGCAGGAGCCGAGGTCGTGGAGGGTGACGATGTTCGGGTGGGACAGGCGCGCGGCGAGCTCGGCCTCGCGCAGCAGCCGCTCCTCGCGCAGGCCCAGGTTCTCGCCGGCGCGCACCGCCTTGAAGGCGACGGCCCGGCCGAGTTTCAGGTCGCGGGCCTCCCAGACCACGCCGAAGCCGCCGCGGCCGATCTCGCGAGAGAGCTCGAAGCGCCCCACGACCGCTCCGGGCTTGAGCCAGCTCGTCCAGCCCGCGCCCGCCGGGGGCGCCGAGGCGATCTCCTGGAGCAGGGCGGAGATGGCGCCGCGGGGCACGCCGCCCCCGCTGTCGACAGGGCCGATAGAGCCGCCTCGCTCGTCGTTGGCCGGCACGCGGACGCTCCTCGGTGGGAGACGAAGCCAAGCGTAGCAAGGAGAGGAGGGTGTCTCCACGGCAATTCGCGGGAGCGGAGGCGAGGCGGCGGAGCCGGCACCCTCAGCGCGCGAGTCGCGGGGAGCCGAAACGCGCGTGTCCCTGTTGCGTCGCTGTTGCCCCAGGGCCGTGCATGCGTCCGTCCAATTTCGTATCCTCGCGGCCGCAAGCTGCGTCGGGGCGGACACACCGCCGGGCGCCGCCCGCAGGCGCGCTCCCTCGACGAGCGCCGAGCCGACCTGGTCCGCGGATTGCTCTGACCTCCTTGCCCGGAACCCACCCTCCCGCCGCCCGGTAGAGAACCCCCAATGCCCAGCCCCATCGCTCTTTTCGCCTTCGCGGCCTTAGGAGCCGTCTCGGTGCAGCCCGCCTCCGTGCCGGCGCAAGGCGAGCAACAAGCCCTCGTCACCGTCGACCGCACCGCCATGGTTCACCTGAGCGCGAAGAGCGCGCCCGGGACCCGGTGCGAGCTCGTCGACCAGCTCCAGGGCCCGTTCCTCGAGTCGGGCGTCGCGGGCAAGTCGAGCTGCGAGCTCGACGCGCTGCTCGACCCAGGTCCCTACCTCCTGCGCCTCGCCTCGCCGAAGAAGGGCAAGGGTCAAGTCGCCCTCGCCGCGGCGCCGTTCACCGAGGTCAATTCGCCCCTCGTCCGGCTCGTCCCCGGCCGGCGCGTCGAGCGCCTGCTCCACCCTGCCGAGCAGGCGTCCTACTGGATTCACCTGGACAGCCGCGCCTTCGTGCCGCTCACGGTCTGGGGCCGCACCGCCGGCGCCGTGCGAGTCTGGCGCAACGGCGAGTGGGCCGAGCCGTCGCAGCCGCAAGGCCAGCTCGTCTCCCCGAAGCCAAACCAACCGCTCCACCGCTGGCAGCTCGCCGACTTCCTGGAGGCCGGGGACTACCTCGTCACCGTCTACGGCGCCAACCCCACCGCCTTCGCCGAAGGCGCGCCCGACGACACCATGGCCATCGCCTACGGCTTCCCAGAGGCGAGCGCGGAGGGGCGGTGGCAGGTCGCGCTGCCGTTCACGGGCGAAGCGGCCTTCGCGCTGCCGGGGCCTTCGATCATCGTCCATTCTCGCCTCGCGGCGGCCGCCTCCACGCCCACGACCGTGACCCTCGCCCCCGTCGCGCCCGACGGGTCGGTCCCGCTCTCGAGCGAGGTCGCGAGCTGCCGGATCGAGGCGCGGGCGACGGTGCCCGAGTGCGCCGCCGTGGTCAACGCCGCGGCCCCGCGGTACGTCGCCCTCGTGCGCGGCGCGCCGGGGACGGTGGTGGACCTGGGCTTCGCGGCGTGGTTGCCGGGCTCCTCCCACGGGCTCGCGGACGGCGCCTATGGCCCGCCCAGCGAAACCCTCGAGTTCACGGCACCGCGCGGCGGCAACTTTCTCGTCGCCTCCGACGACCTGCCCCCCGACCCGGACGAGGCGCCCCTGGGCTGCCGGCTCGAGCGCGAGGAGCCGCCCGGGACCTGGTCGGCCATGGCCACCGCCGCCCCAAAGCTCAGCGGCGACCGCCGCTACGAGCGCCGCTTCAACTACGACGGCGAGGGGAAGATCCTCTGGTTCGAGCTCGAGTCGGGCGGCCGATGGCTCATCGCCGACGACCCGGAGCGCAAGGCGACCTGCGAGCTGTACCGAATCTCTGGCGACGAGCGCCAACGGGTCTCCGAGGGCGCAGGCTCCCAGGGCTGCCGCCTCGACCGGTCGCTCTCGGCCGGCCTGTACGAGCTGCGCCTCTACGGCGGAAACGAGGGCATTCAGACGCTGCAGCTGACGCCGAACGGATTCTTCAGCCGGCCCACCAGCGCGCCGCTCTCGCAGCTCGCCTGCCGCTTCGACCGCGTCGGGCTCGAGAAGGGCGCGCATTACCGGGTGGTCTTCAGCCGGCTCGGGCGCGCCGCGGCGCGGGGCCTCTTCGTTCGGCCGCTGCCGCTCGAGCTCCAGCGGCCTCTTCCGTTGGAGCTGGGCCCCGGGGCCACGCTCACCGTGCCGATGCAGGCCGGCCCGGGGCTCGTCGCGCGATCGTCCGGGGCCGCCTTCGAGTGCGGCCTGGAGGGGGCGGGTCGCGCGAGCTCCCAGGGCGGCGCATGCCGCTTCTCGTCGGTGCCGTCCAGCCAGCAGCTGACGCTCGCGAACCGCGGCGCCGAGCCCGTCCGCGTCGAGCTCACCTTCGAGCGGCCGGCGCCCGCCGAGCCGGCGCTCGCGGCGTTCTCGCCCAGGTTCCAGCCGCTGCCGGCGCTGGAGCCGGGCGCTCCGGTCTTCTTCGACTTCGAGCGCGGCGCCTCGCACTCGGCCGCTTTCGAGGTCCGGCGCGCGGGGCTCTACGACGTCACGACCGAGGGCCTGTTGCAGACCTCCTGTGCCATCCGCACGCCGGCGACGCCCAAGCTCGCCGAGAACCAGGGCGCGGGCCGCGGGCGCAACTGCCTCGTCTCCGCGTGGCTGCGCCCGGGGCGCTATCTCGCCGCCGCGACGACCCTCAACGCCTCCAAGGGGCGCGGCGCCCTCGCCATCAGCGCCCGCGAGCCCAAGGTCCAATCGGTCGGCTCGGGCCTCACCTACTTCCGCGTCGAGGCGGGCGACCTCGTCCAGCAGCGGCTGCGCGCCGCGGGCCGGGGGACGTCGCGGCTCGAGACGCTGGCGCGCGGCGCCCCGCTCTCGTGTCGGCTCGAGGACAAGGACGGCTGGCCGCTGCTGCGCGTGCCGACCTCGTGCGACTTAGCGCTCGCGCTCGCGCCGGGCGAATACCTCTGGACCCAGCTGCCGCTCACCGTGGAGAGCGACCGGCGCACCCGCTTCGAGAAGGTCGTCGAGGCGCCGGTGCTCTCGGGAAAGAAGGCGCGCCGAATCGCCCTGAACGAGCGCGCCCAGGCCGAGCTCTCGGAGGCCGGGAAGGACGAATACCTCTTCGAGCTGCCGGCGGAGCTGGACCTGACGGTGGAGCTCACCGGCGGCATGCAGGGCCGAATCTATCGACTGGAGCCAGGCAAGCCCCCGGCGCCGGTGGAGATCATCTATCCCCAGGTGACCCAGGCGCCGCCGGCAGACGTTCCCGAATCGCCGGAAGCGCCGCCGGAGTCCATGGCTGAAGACGAGCCGCCCCTCGTCGAGAGCAGCGAAGAGAGCGCAGCCGAGGAGGCGCCCAGCGCCCCCGCCATCGCCCGCCCGGCGCCGGCCGCTCCGACGAGCTCCGGCGCACAGCGCATCGCCCTTCCCGCGGGGCGTTACCAGCTCATCGCGGAGCACAGCCGCGGCGACGTGGACATCCGCTACGCGCTGCTCATCGAAGCCGAAGAGCTCGTGCCCGGCCTCGCCCGCGAGTTCCCGATGCCCGGCGACGTCGAGGTCCGGCTCGGCTCGCCAGGGCTCCTGCGCCTGCGCACCGACGGCGAGCTCGACCCGCGCTGCCGGCTCTACGACGCCGCCGGGCGCCTAGTGGCGGCGTCCTCCGGCCGAGGCGCGGACTGGAACTGCGACTTCTCCGAGCCGCTCGCCGAAGGCCACTATCGCCTGTCCATCGAATCCGAGACGCTGCAGTCGGGCTCGACGCGGGTGAGCGCGGCCATGTCCGCCTCGGTCGACGTCGCGGCGCCGCAGCTCGGGAAGGCCGCCTCGCTCGCCTTCGGGACGGGCTTTGCGCAGGTGGCGCTCCCGGCGCCAGGCGCCGCCGTCCAGGAGGTCCGCCTGCGCTCCGGCGCGCCGTTCTCGGCCGCCCTGGCGCTGGCGGGCGGCGTCTCCGCCGAGCGGTGCGTCGAGAAGCCCGAGTGCGCCTTCCTGGTGGCGCCGTCGGCCTCGGGTTCCCGGCTGCTCGTCTGGCGTGCCGCCGCCTCCTCCGAGAAGGTCGACCTGATGCTCGCGGCTCGGGCCGTCGCCGAGCGCGGCCCCGGCCGCCTCGAAGCGACACAGGCCGCGAAGGTGCAGGTTCCGAAGGCGGGCCTCTATCGCACGGGCCCGGGCGTGCTCTGCCTGCCCGCGGCGGCGCAGGGAGTCTTCGCCGCTTGCGGCCCGGAAATCTCGCTCGAGCAGGGCCCGCACCTCTTCGCGACGCTGGGCGACGGGAAGCTCGCGCTCGACGAGAGCGTCGCCAAGGTCGGCGAGCCGGCGGCCGACCGCGTTCGCCTCGCGTCGTCGCCGTTCATCCAGGCCGAGCGCTCCTCGGGCCGGGCGCTGCACCTCTTGAGCGTCTTGGGTCGCTCGGGCCTGCGCGCCGCGCCGGGCTGCGCGCTCTCGCCGGGCGCGCGGGCGTTGGGCGACGAGGCCTGCTTCGCCGCGTCGTCGCAGGAAGAAACGGTGGCGCGCTGGTGGACCGCCGCCGAGCCGGGCGACGCCGACGTCCAGCGCCAGGCAGTGAAGCTGCCGTCGGGCGCGCGGCCGCTCGCGCCGGGGCAGCAGAGCCTTGCGTGGAGCGAGCCCGCGGCGCGCTTCTCGCTGCCGGCCGGGCCCTCGCGCGTCGAGCTGATGCTCGCGCCGGAGACCTGGGCGGCCCTGCTCGACGGCGCCGGCGATCCAGTGGACCTGTGTCCACCCTCCGTGAAGTTGAGCCGCTGCCTCTTCCTGGCCCAGGGAGGCGAGGTGGCGCTGGCGGGCAGCGGCGAGCGCCGGGCGGAGGCGACGCTGCTCTCGGGCGCGCCGGCCGCGCGCGCCGCGCTCTCGCCCGACGGCCTGTATGAGGCGGTGCTGGCGGTTCCCGGCGCGTCGGTCATCGCCATCGCCCCGGATGCGCGCGAACGGACCCTGGAGGTCTCGGGGGCGCGGTCCTGCCTCGTGCGGCTCGCCGACGGCCGCCGGGTGTCGAGCTGCTCCGCGCGCTTGCCTCCGAACACCGCCGGCGAGGTCGTCGCCGAGTCCACGGGCGGGCCGCTGCGCGCGGCCGCGTACCCGGCGAGCGGCCTCGCGGCGGCGCTCTTTCCCAAGGTCGGTCCGGCCGGCAAGTCGCCGCCACTCGCGGAAGGGCAGGCGGCGCCGCTCGCGGCGGGGTTCGACCGCGCCATTGCCCTGGAGCAGGGCGCGGTGGTCCACGTCCGCGCGAGCGCCGGCGTGTGCGCGCTGATCGCCGCCGACGGCGCTCGGGAGGTGGGCGGAGAAGGCCGCGGCTGCGAGCTCCACCGCTACCTCGAGAAGGGCACGCACCGGCTGCTCGTCCGCCCTTTCGGCGGTGAGCCGCTGCAGGGCGTCGCCGCCTGGACCCAGAGCGCCGTGGAGCCCTTGAGCGACGGCGTCGGCCCCGAGCGGTGGATCGCCCCGGGGCAGGCCCTCTACTTCCGCTTCACCACGGCCTCGAAGGGTCGCGTCGGCATCGGGTTGAAGGCCCCGGCCGACACCCTGGAGTGCGCGGTGCTCGACGCCTCCCAGAAGCCGCTCGGCGACGGCTGCCAGCAGCTCCTGGAGCTGTCGCAGGGCAGCTACCTGCTCACCGTGCGCGCGCCGCAGGCGAGCCCCGCCTCGCGCATCCGGCCGGTGGTGTTCGGCCTGGCCGGGGCGAAGCTCTCGGTGCCGGAAGAATACCTGAGGGAATTCTTCGCTCGGATCGGAGAGCAGCCGTGAATTCTCAATCTCGCGACCCTTCGCGATCGACCTGCTCGAAATCGGGAGGCATGAAGGTGAATCGATTCTTGGCGCGCGCTGCAATCGCCGCATTCGTCTCTTTCGGCGCCCTGGCGCAGGCGCAATCCGCCGAATACGTCCCGGGCGACCAAGGCCAGGCGCCTTCGAGCCCGCGCATTCTCCCCGACCCATTCCTGCGCGGCTTCGACCCCATCACCGTCTATTTCGGCGACGACGTGGCCAAGGCCCGCGGGCCGGCGGACGACGGCGCGAAGGTCTTGTCCATCCAGCCGAGCTGGCCGGGCGCATTCTATTGGGCCGACAAGCGCACCCTGCAGTTCCGCCCCGCCGAGCCGTGGCCGCCGCTGGCGCGCTTCGCGGTGGAGGCCAAGGGCGGACGCAGGGTGCTCACCACCATGATGTCCGCGCCGTCGGCCATGTCGCCCGCGCCCGACTCGGAGAACCTGCGGCCGTTCCGCTCGTTCACCCTCACCTTTCCGCAGCCGCTGCCCCTGGCCGCGCTCAAGCAGATGCTCAAGCTGGAGCTGCGCGATCCGCCGGGCCTCGCCGACTCGCCGCGCCGGGCGCTCAAGGACTTCAGCCTGGCTCCGCTGCCGCGCGCCTCCGCGCGCGACCAGGCGGGCTACGCCGTCACGCTCGAGGAGGAGGTCCCCGAGGGCAAGCAGCTCCGGATCGAGCTGGCGCTGGCCCTGGGCGACGCCGACCGCACGCTCTGGACCGGCCGGCTCTCGACGCAGCCGCCGTTCCACCTGGAAGCCGTCCGCTGCGGCCACCACACCCTCGCGCTCGCGGGCGTGAAGGACGTGCCCCGCGACCAAGCGCTCGCCTGCGGCAACGACGGCGAGACGCCGCAGCTCGCCTTCTCCGCGCCGGTGAAGGACCTGGACCTGACGTCGCTCAAGAAGCTCGTGCGCCTCGAGCCCGCGGTCCCCGACCTGCGCTTCGACGCCTATGGCGCGCGCATCTCGCTCAAGGGCAAGTTCCTGCCGGACACGCTCTACAAGTTGCGCTTGGCCGCCGCGCCGCTGCACGACGAGGCGGGCCGGCCGCTCCAGTCGCCGGGCGAGGTCGAGGCCTACTTCTTCCTGGGCTGGAAGACGCCGTACCTGCGCTGGAGCCAGTCGACTGCGGTGCTGGAGGCGAACGGGCCGCGGATGCTGCCGCTCACGGGCTACGGTGAGCCGCGGGCCGACGTGCGCATCTACCGCATCGACCCGCTGCACAACGGGCTCTGGCCGTTCCCGGAGTCGCCGGTGGTGGTGCGCGAAGAGACCGCGCCGCCGTTCCCGGGCGAGGAGCCCGAGACGCCCAAGGCGGCGCAGGGCTATGTCGACGCCGAGTCGCTCGCGCGCCACATCCGCCTCCTGGGCTCGCCGCTGGTCAGCAAGGTCGTGGACCTGCCGCTCGCGCACCACAGCGGCGCGGCGCGGTTCGGGCTGGACTTGGCGCCGCTGCTCGACCCGGTCGTGGGGAGGAAGCCGGGGACCTACCTCGTCGGCCTGCGCCGGCTGACCGGCGCCCCCGAGCGCGCCTACGTGCGCGCGCAGGTGACGAACCTGTCGCTCACCGCGGTCGAGGAGCACCAGCGCGTCGCCTTCTATGTGCGCACGGTCGATCGCGCCGAGCCGGTCAAGGGCGCGCGAATCGCCCTCGACGTCGTCCGCCGGCACGAGCACGAGCGGACCGAGCAGGTGGAGACGCTCGGCCTGACGGCCGACGCCGACGGGCGCGCCATGCTCGGGCCGCAGAGCGACCTCGTTCGCGTGCTGCGGGTCATCGTCCAGAGCGGGGATGACTCGCTGGTCATCAACCCCGCCGAGGCGCCGCCGCATTTCGGCGCGAACCACTGGTCCATGGGCTCGGGCTGGCTGCGCTGGCTCGGCGAGAAGATCCCGCCGCCGCCGAACGAGGATTCGCTCGCGTTCCTCTTCACAGAGCGCGCCATCTATCGCCCGGGGGAGACGGTCTTCCTCAAGGGCTTCGCGCGCCGCAAGGAGGGCGGCGAGCTCAAGCTCTGGCAGTCGGCGGGGCTGAAAGACCTGGGCCTGCGCATCGAGGGCCCCGGCGACAAGACCTGGGAGCTGCCGCTCACCGCGACGCCTCTGGCCGGCCTTTCCGCCGAGTTCAAGGAGGCCGACGCGCCGACCGGCAAGTACCAGGCGGCCCTCTACGAGCGGTCGACGAGCAAGGTCCTCGGCACGCGGCCGTTCAAGATCGAGGCGTACCGGGTCCCCACCTTCGAGGTGCAGCTCTCCAGCGCCCCCGCGGTTCGTCTCGACGGGCCGTTCAAGGTCAAGGCGCTGGCGCGCTACTTCGCCGGCGGCAACCTCGCCGGCCAGCCCGTGGAGTGGACCGTCACGCAGCGGCCGTATCACTACGTGCCCAAAGGCCGCGAGGGAACCCTCTTCGCCGACTCGACGCAGTTCGCTCGGCCCGGGGCGCAGAAGCCGCCGCAGGCCATCGTCAAGAAGGCCGAGCTCGATGCCGGCGGCGCGCATTCACTGGAAGTGAACCCCGCCCTCGACGTGGACGGCTCGCCGCGCATCTACCGCTTCGAGGCCACCGTCACCGGCCCGGATGACCAGCAGGTCACCAGCGCCCAGGAGGTGCGCGCGCTGCCGCCGTTCATCTTGGGGATGAAGCTCGTCCGCTACGCGCAGAAGGCGGCCGAGATCAAACCGGAGATCGTGGCGGTGGGCGTGGACGACCAGCTCCTCAAGGGCCAGGACGTCCAGGTTCGCCTCTACAAGCGCGTCTGGCACTCGGTGCTGCGCGAGTCGCCGTTCGCCACCGGCCAGGCGAAGTACCAGACCGAGCAGGAGGACGTGAAGCTCCTGGAGAAGACAATCAAGACCGACGACAAGCCGGTGGTTCCGGCGCTGCCCATCTCGGAGTCGGGGGTCTTCGTGGTGGAGCTCTTCGCCCGCGACAAGCTCGGCCGGGTGCAGACGCTCTCGGCGGACCTCTACGTCGGCGGCGCCACGCCGGTCGCCTGGCCCAAGTCGCGCGAGGGCGTCTTCGAGGTCGCCACCGACAAGAAGACCTACCAGGCCGGCGACACCGCCAAGCTCGTCCTCCAGAGCCCGTACCAGCGCGCGCAGGCGCTGGTCATCGTCGAGGAGCCGGGCGGCAACCGTTACACCTGGCACGAGGTCTCGGGCGGCAAGGCCGTCCACGAGATCAAGATCGGCCCCGAGCACGTGCCGAACCTTGCGGTGCACGCCGTTCTCATGCGCGGCCGGCTGGGCGAAGGCGCGACCGACGACGACCGCTACCGGCCGCAGACGGTCGCGGCGTCCATCGACCTCGAGGTGGAGCCGGTCTCGAACCTGGTGAAGGTCGCCGTCGAGCACCCGGAGACGGCGCGGCCGGGGACGAAGGTGGACTTCGCCCTTTCGCTGACCGACGAGAAGGGCCGCCCGCTCGCTGGCGAGGTGACGTTCTGGCTGGTGGACGAGGCCGTGCTCTCGCTCGCCCGGGAAGAGCCGCTCGACCCGCTCGGCAAGCTCATCACCCGCAACCGGCGCGTCACGTCCATCCGCGACACCCGCAACCAGGTCGTGGGCAAGCTCGTGGAGCAAGACGAGGAGCCGGGCGGCGACGGCAGCGGCGAGGAGGATTCGAAGACGGGCGGCAAGCGGCTGGTGCGCAAGAACTTCAAGACCGTGCCCTTCTACCAGGCGACCGTCGCAGTGGGCCCCAGCGGCAAGGTCGTGGTGCCGGTGACGCTCTCCGACGACCTGACGAACTTCAAGGTGCGCGCGGTGGCGGCGAGCGGCGCGGCGCGGTTCGGCTTCAAGCAGAGCACGCTGCGGGTCCGCCTGCCGCTGCTGGTGCAGCCGCAGCTACCGCGCTTTGTGCGCGTCGGCGACCAGTTCTTCGCGGGCGGCGTGGTGCGGCTGCTCGAGGGCGCCGAAGGGCCGGCGACGGTGGATCTCTCCATCGGCGGCGCGGCCGATACCAAGGGCGGCAAGCAGCCGGCGGAGCTCAAGCTGAACGCCGCCCAGAGCGTGCTCTTCCCGGTGAGCGCGCTCCCGGCGAGCCTGGAGAAGGCCTCCGAGCTCGCCATCCGGTTCGGAGTGACCCGCAAGTCAGACGGGGCCGGCGACGCGTTCGAGGTGAAGCTTCCGCTCTTGCCCGACCGGCTCCCGGAGCGCTTCGCCTACTTCGCGCGCCTCAAGCCGGGCCCGGTGGAGCTACGGCCTTTTCCGGAGGCGCCGCGGCCGGGGACCGGCGCTCAGCAGGTCCTCGTCACCTCCGAGCCCGGCGTGCTCGAGCTCGCCGCCGCGCTCGGCTACCTCGAGCGCTATCCGCACGGATGCCTGGAGCAGAAGATGAGCCAGCTCGCGCCGGCGCTGCTCTACGCGGAGACGATGAAGCGCCTGGGCATGGACGACCGCAGCAAGGCGAGCCACGCCCTGGTGAAGCGGCTTTTGGACGAGATGCCGGTCTACCAAGACGCTCAGGGGTTCTTCGGCTACTGGCCGGGGACGGCCGGGAACGTGCAGGTCACCGCGCAGGCGGTGGAGCTCCTCGCGGCGGCGAAGAAGGCCGGCATCCCCTTCGACGAGAAGCTCTTCGCCCGCGGCACCGACGCCCTGAAGCGCGCCCTGCGCAGCGACTTCGCCGGGCTGCTCGAGGGCTATCGATACAACCAGCAGACCGCGGCGGTGCACGCGCTGGAGCGCGCGGGGATGCTCGACGAGCACTACCTGCTCGACCTGTTCCATCAGCGCGAGCGCCTGGACGTCGCAAGCCTCTCCGACCTGGCGCTGGCGATGAGCGCCCAGCCCGCGCTCTTCAAGCCGAACCTGGCGGCGCTCCAGACGGACCTGTGGGGGAGCGTGGTGACCAAGCTCTACCAGGGCAAGCCCGTGTTCGAGTCGCTGCGCGCCCGCCGCGACCATTGGTGGGGCGGCTACCTCTGCTCCAGCAACGCCTCGCTGGCGCAGGTCTTCGAGAGCCTCGTCCAACTCACGCCCGACGACAGCCGCCTGACGCTCCTGCGCGACGGGCTCATCGCCCAGGCGAGCCCATCGACCGGCTGGGGCTCGACTTATGAGAACCGCCACGCCGTGGCGGCGCTCGCCGCGTACCTGGAGAAGGCGACGACCTCTGCGCCGCGGTCGAGCTTCGCCGTCGCCGGGAAGGAGGCGCTCGCGGTCGACGGCAAGGTGAAGGTCGCGCAGCGCTCGTTCGCGGGCGACGCGCCGCTCAAGGGCGAGCTGACCGGCGCCGAGGTCGGCGCGCGGGTCGCGTACTCCTACCTGCCGGCGGCGACGGGCGACCAGGTCCAGGCGCTCAAGCAGGGGCTCATCGTCTCGCGCAGCTCGACGCTCTACCGCGAGGGCGAGGTGCCGGTCCACCTGCAGGACGGCAAAGGCCAGACGCTGTCGCTCAAGGTCGGCGACGTGCTCGAGATCCACGCGCGCATCACCACCGACGCCGAGCGCTCGCAGGCCGCGCTGGTGGTGCCTTTCGCGGCGGGGCTGGAGCCGCTCAACCCGGAGCTCGAGACGGCGGGCGCCATCGCCAAGCCCGACCAGGCCGACTCGCTCCAGCCGACGTTCGTGCAGCGGCTCGACCATGAGGTCCGCTACTACTTCGCCCAGCTGCCGGCGGGGACGCACGCGTTCCACTTCCGGGCGCGCGCGGTCTCCCAGGGAAGCTTCGTGCACCCGGCCCCGTGGGCCGAGCTGATGTACCAGGAGGAGGTGCGCGGGCGCGGCGAGGGCATGCGGGTCGTGGTCGCGGCGGCGAAGCAGAAGTGACGCTGATGGAAGGCGCCCATGCCATCAGGTCGGCTGTGCGTCGCCATCGCGCCGCCGTGGCGGCGCTCATGGCCGCCGCGCTCGTTGCGGCGCTCTTCGCCGCCAGCCTGAAAGTCGGGCTCGACCGACCGCGGCCTTCGCGGATGATCGTCGACCGCCGCGGGCGCTACCTGGGCGAGCTGCCGGGCGAGGGCGACGCCATGGGCTTCTGGCCGCCGCCCGAAGCGCTGCCCGACAAGATGGTCCGCGCGACGCTCGCCGCGGAGGACCGGCACTTCTACGAGCACTTAGGGGTGCGGCCGCAGGCGGTGGCCCGGGCCGTCTACCAGAACGCGAAGAACCTGCGGGTCGTCTCGGGCGCGTCGACGGTCGCCATGCAGGTGGCGAGGCTGCAGAGCCCGGCGGCGAGGTCGCTCTGGCACAAGGCGCGGGAGATGGCGGAGGCGCTCCTGCTCGTGCGCGCGCACGGGCGCGAGCGGGTGCTGCGGCAGTACCTGACGCTGGCGCCCTACGGCAACAACGTCCGCGGGGCGGCGCGGGCGGCCAGGCTCTACTTCGACAAGCCGCTGGAAGATGTCTCCTGGCTGCAGGCGGCCTTCCTCGCTTCGCTGCCGCAGGCGCCCGGGCACATGAACCCGTACGAGAAGGAGGGGCTCGCCCGAGCGATGCGCCGGGCGCGGCGCATCCTGCACACGCTGCGCGAGCAGGGCGCCATCGGCGACGAGGACCTGCGCCAGGCGCTCGCGAGCGACCTGCGGCTCGCCCCTCGGCCGCGGCGCGACTTGGCGGCGCTGCACGCCGTTCTGGCGCTGGGCGCGAAGCTGCCGGCGTCGGCGCCGGCCCTCTCGACCGCGGCGCTCGACCTGGACGTCCAGGCCCTCGCGGCGCGCGCGGTGGCCGACGAGGCGCAAAGCCTCTCGGAGGCGGGCGCGGGCAACGGCGCGGCGCTGGTGGTCGACACGGCGACCGGCGAGGTGCTCGCGCACGTCGGCTCCACGGACTACTTCTCGAAAGAGCAGCGGGGCTCCATCGACTACGCGCGGGTAAAGCGGTCGCCGGGGAGCGCGCTCAAGCCCTTCATCTACGGCCTGGCGCTGCAGCAGGGGCGCTACACCGCCGCGAGCGAGCTCGCCGACACTCCCGTCGAGCTGTCCGCGGGGCTAGGGCGGACGTGGGCGCCGGAGAACGCCAATCACGCGTTTCAAGGCCCGATGCTCCTGCGCGAGGCGCTGGGCAATTCGCGCAACGTGCCGGCGCTGCAGGTCCTCTCGGACGTCGGGGTCGAGCCGGTGCTCGAGCTCCTGGAGAAGGGCGGAGTCCAGGACGTCTCCTTCGAGCCCGGGCGCTACGGCCTGGGGCTGGCGCTGGGCGCGCTGCCGGTGACGCTGGAGGAGCTCGCGGTGCTTTACCTGGCGTTGGCGAGGGGAGGCGAGGCGGCGCCACTGAAGGAGTTCGCGGGCGAGAAGCGCGAAAAGGGCCAACGGATTCTCTCGCGGGAGACGGCGCAGATGCTCGCGAACATCCTGTCCGACCCCCGGGCGCGGCGGCCGGCGTTCCCCGCGGGCGGGCCGCTCGATTTCGACGAGGCGGTCGCGGTGAAGACGGGCACGAGCCAGGGCGCGCGCGACGCGTGGGCCGTGGGGTTCTCGGACCGGCTGCTGGTCGCCGTCTGGATAGGCAACCACGACGGCCGGCGGATGAACCAGGTGAGCGGCGCGTCGGCGGCCGGCGCGGCGCTCCACGCCATTCTGGAGGGCGCGATGCCGCTCGTCGCGCCCCAGCGGCCGGTGGCGACGAGCTTCCCGCCGCCGGAGCGCTACGTGGCCGTCGACGTGTGCCCGCTCTCGGGCAAGCGCGCGGGCCCGCGCTGCCCGCACCGGAAGGCGGAGGTCTTCGCGCCGGGGACCGAGCCGACCGAGCTGTGCCCCTTTCACGCCCTGGTGAAGCTGGACGTCCGCAACGGCCTGAGGGCGGGCCCGAGCTGCCCCAAGGCGTTCGTGAGCGAGCGCGCGATGCTGGATCTGCCGGCGACCTATGAGGCCTGGGCGGCGAGCCAACGGATGGAGATCGCGCCCAGGGTCGTGAGCCCCCTGTGCCGCGACGCTGCTTACGGCGAGTCGCCGAAGGTGACCATCCGCGAGCCGCGGCAAAACGCTCGATTCCTCTGGGACCCGGACACGCCCAGGGAAGCCGCGGCGCTGCGGCTGTCGGCCAAGGTGGACCCGCCGGACGAGGAGATCCTCTGGGTGGTCGATGGGGCGCCGCTCGCCAAGGTCGGGTACCCGCATTCGGTGCGGTGGAGCCCGACGCCGGGGTGGCACACCATCGCCGCTCGGATGGTGAGAAGGGCGCAGGCGAGCGGGGAGGTGCGGATCAAGGTGGAGGATTGAGGGCGCAGCTCCGATGCCGCTTTTGCCTATTTGGCTTTCAACGGCTCCAGGAGCTGCTCCAAGCCGTTGACCTTGATCTCATACAGCTCCCGCAGGAGCCCGCCCATGTCGCCCGCCGGGTAGCCGGTGCGGTGATACCAGACCACGTACGGCTCCGGCAGGTCGACGAGCAGCCTTCCCTTGTACTTGCCGAACGGCATGCGGGTAGTGGCCAGGGCCAGAAGGCGGTGGGGATTGGGCAGCGCGTCCAAGGGGGGAGCTCCGTCGAGTGCCTCCCTTGTACCGCGAACCCCTCTCGAAAGTCGAAAGGCGCCAAGCCAGCGGAGCTCCTCCTCCGCGCGCTCCGCCGGCAGCAGGTCGCTCGAAAAGGCCCACGCCACGCTCGATGCCGCTTTCGCCGATTGCCGAAGCAGAATTCCTCGGGCGAGCGCGGTGGAGGCGACCCTGCTGGCGCCACAGCCCCGCCCGGCCCGAGAAAACAAAAGCTGCGTGTCTTCCATTATGGATGGGACTCGTGCGGCACCTCGCGCCGCACGGGCACCGCCCGCGTGGTGGAGGCCGCACCCAAAATGGCGGCGATGAGCGATCCGAAGATGGAGCCGACGACCGCCCAGTTGAATCCAGCCGGCACCGGAATGTTTCCGCGCGCCGGGTTGAACACCAAGCTGAACAGGTTGGTGAGCAGCGCGCCCAGGCTCATCGTGAAGCCCCAAATCACCACGCCGTGAAGCGTGCCGTCGAAGCGCGTGGCGAGGTAGCGCGAGCGCGACGCGATCAAGCCGCCGATGAACAATGCGATGATCGGCGCGACCAGGTTGTAGATCGCCGTCCAAGCGTTCAACCCTGCGCCGGCTTGAAGCGCGGCGCCCAGGGCGAGCAGCAACATCCAGACCCCCATTGCCGTGAAGCTTCCCCCCAGGACCGCGCTCCAATGGATGGTCCTCGAGAACGCGGACAAATCGGGACCCACCTCCGAACGAACCTCTGCCATTTGCGAACCCCCTATCTCTGCAAGCAGTCGAGCAACCCGCCGACTTGAGACACCACAAAGGTGTATCGTCCGCCCTTCGAGGGCATGAGCCGCCCAGGCCCCCGCCATTGCACTCGGTCGACGCCGACCTTACTGCCATGCCCTGGCTTGGAGGGAGCAACGGTGCTCTGGCCCTTTGCCGTGTACTTCGGGAGCGTGCTGGCGCTGGTGGCGGCGATGCTGGTCGTCTCTTCGGTGCTCGGTGAGCGGCACCGCGAGCGCGCGACCGGCACCCCGTACGAGAGCGGCATCGTCTCGGAAGGGAGCGCGCGGGTGCGCTTTCCGGCGCAGTTCTATCTCCTGGCCATGTTCTTCGTGGTGTTCGACCTGGAGGCGGTGTTCGTCCTCACGTGGGCGGTGGCGGGGCGCGAGCTCGGATGGGCGGGATACGCGGCGATGGCGACCTTCGTCGCGGTGCTCCTGGCCTCGCTCGCCTATTTGTCCGGCGTCGGCGCCTTCGATTTCGGGCGCAGCGCGCGCTCCCGATCCGGCCGCGAGCGAGGCGACTAAAGTCGTCCCCAGGGAGACAGAGAATGGCGCAGGCGGGTGTCGAAGAAGCGGCCCATCGCAACGTCCTGCTGTCGAGCCTTCAAGCGATGCTCGCCTGGGGGCGCAAGAATTCCATATGGCCATTCAATTTCGGGCTGTCGTGCTGCTACGTGGAGATGGCCACCAGCATCACGAGCAAGTACGACCTGGCGCGGTTCGGCTCGGAGGTCATTCGCGGCTCCCCGCGCGAGGCGGACCTCATGGTCATCGCGGGAACCGTGTTCCTGAAGATGGCGCCGGTCATCCAAAGGCTCTACGAGCAGATGATGGCCCCGCGCTGGGTCATGTCGATGGGGTCCTGTGCCAACTCCGGCGGAATGTACGACATCTACAGCGTCGTCCAGGGGGTGGACCAATTCCTCCCGGTCGACATCTACGTGGTCGGCTGCCCGCCTCGCCCGGACGAATTCCTGGAGGGCATCGCCCTCTTACAGCAGGCGGTCGGAAACGAGCGCCGGCCGCTGAGCTGGGTGGTCGGTGCCCAAGGTGTAAAGCGCGCTCACCTGCCGTCGCAACGCGCGCTCAAGCGCGAGGGCCGAGCGCGGGTGACGACTCTGCGCACGCCGGACGAGACGTGAAAAGCCATGCGCGCAACCCCCGCGATCATCGACGAGCTGAAAGAGCGCTTCGGTGACGCGGCCATCGCAGCGCAGGCCTCTTGCGACGTGCCGACCGCATGGGTGAGGCGCGAGGAGCTGGCGGCGGTACTGCGGCATCTGAAGCTCGAATCGCCCAAGCCGTATCGAATGCTCTACGACCTCACGGCGCTCGACGAGCGCGCAGCGCGGGTCCGCCCAGGGCTTCCGGCGAGCGACTTCACCGGGGTGTACCATCTCCTCTCCCTGGAAAGAAATGAGTACGTGCGCATCAAGGTAGCGCTCTTGGAGAAAGACCTGACCCTGCCGTCGGTCACACGTCTCTGGGCGAGCGCGAATTGGTACGAGCGAGAAGCCTTCGACATGTTCGGCATTCGGTTCGAGGGTCATCCTCATTTGCGCCGGATCCTGATGCCGCCGACCTGGGTAGGCCACCCGCTGCGCAAGGAGCACCCGGCGCGCGCGACCGAGATGGGCCCGTTTCTCCTGCCGGAGGAGAAGCAGGACGAGGAGCAGCAGGCGCTGAAGTTCAGCCCGGAAGAGTGGGGCATGAGCCGAAGCCGGGAGGGCGCGGACTTCCTCTTCCTCAACGTCGGGCCCCAGCACACCGGCACGCACGGCGTCCTGCGCATCGTGCTCCAGCTCGACGGCGAGGAGATCGTCGACGCGGTTCCAGACATCGGCTACCACCACCGCGGCGCCGAAAAGATGGGCGAGCGGCAGACGTGGCACACGTTCATCCCGTACACCGACCGGATCGACTACCTGGGCGGCGTGATGAACAACTTCGCCTATCTCACCGCGGTGGAGAAGCTCGCCAAGGTCGAGGTTCCCCCGCGCGCCCAGTTCATTCGGGTGATGCTCGCCGAGCTCTTTCGGATTATCAGCCACCTGGTCTGGTACGGGACCTTTGCCCAGGACGTCGGCCAGCTTTCGCCGGTGTTCTACACCTTCAACGACCGCGAGAAGGCGTTCGGCATCATCGAGGCCGTCTGCGGCGCGCGGATGCACCCGAATTGGTTTCGGATCGGCGGGGTCGCTCAGGACTTGCCCAAGGGTTGGGAGGCGATGGTCTTGGACTTCGTCCGCTACCTGCCGCCGCGCCTCGCGGAGTACGACCGGGAGGTCATGCGGAACCGAATCTTCAAGGAGCGCACCGTGGGGGTCGGCGCCCTGAGCGCGGATCAGGCCGTCGAATGGGGCGTCACCGGCCCGAACCTGCGCGCCTGCGGGCTAGAGTGGGACGTGCGCCGCAAGCAACCCTATTCGGTCTATGAAGACCTCCAGTTCGACATCCCCACGGCGAAGAACGGCGACTGCTACGACCGCGCAGTGGTCCGGATCGAGGAGATGCGCCAGAGCCTGCGCATCGTCGAGCAGTGTGTGCGCCGAATGCCGGGCGGCCCCTATAAATCGACGAATCCGCTCGCGACGCCGCCGCTCAAAGAGCGGACGATGCACGACATCGAGACGCTCATCACCCATTTCCTGGGAGTGAGCTGGGGCCCGGTGATCGCGCCGGGCGAGGCGCTGGGCGCCATCGAGGCGACCAAGGGTAACAATGGCTATTACCTGGTCAGCGACGGAGGAACGAGCAGCTACCGAACGCGCATTCGCACACCGTCCTTTCCGCACCTGCAAGCCTTGCCCTTCCTATGCCGCGGTCTGCTGGTCTCCGACCTGCTCGCCATCCTGGGGAGCCTGGACTACGTGCTGGCCGACGTCGACCGATAGAGGAGCACCGCGACCGTGCTCACCGCCGAGGAGATTCGGGAGATCGAGGACGAGGTGCGGCATTACCCGTCGCGTGAGGCCGGGGCCATCGACGCCCTTCGAATCGTGCAGAAGCACCGCGGGACTCTTTCCGACCAGAGTCTGCGCGACGCGGCGGCGGTGCTCGGGCTCAGCCGCGAAGAGCTCGACGGGGTGGCCACCTTCTACAACCTCCTCTTTCGCAAACCCGTCGGCAGGCACGTCATCCTCGTCTGCGACAGCGTCGTCTGCTGGGCCATGGGTTACGAGGGGCTTCGAGAAGCGCTGGAGAAGCGCCTACAGGTCGGGCTCGGCGGGACGACCGGCGACGGCCGATTCACGCTCCTGCCGAGCGTGTGCCTGGGAGCGTGCGACCGCGCCCCGGTGTTGATGGTCGACGGCGATACGCATTTCGACGTGGTACCGGAAGGCCTGGAGGCGCTTCTCGAGCCATACCTATGAGTGGGGCTCGGGAAACGCCCTTGACCAGGCGGATCGCGCGGGACGGCGAGCCGCTGGACGTGAACGGGTACGAGCGGGCGGGCGGATTCGCTGGCCTGCGCCGAGCGCTACAGCTCCAGCCGAAAGAGGTGACGGAGCAGGTGAAGCGCTCGAATCTGCGCGGGCGCGGCGGCGCAGGGTTTCCGACGGGGCTCAAATGGAGCTTCGTCCCCATGGGGTCGGAGGCGCCGCGCCCCAAATACGTGGTCGCCAACGCCGACGAGATGGAGCCCGGCACCTTCAAAGACCGCCTTTTGCTCGAGGGCGACCCGCTGCAGCTCCTGGAAGGGGTCGCCATCGCGGCCTACGCCGTCGAGGCGGAGGTCGCCTATGTGTTTTTGCGCCAGGAGTATCGGCTGGCCGAGCGGAGGCTGCGGAAGGCCATTGCAGAGGCCCACGCGCGGGGCTACCTGGGCCGAAACATTCTCGGCACCCATTTCAACCTGGAGCTGCACCTGCACCTGAGCGCGGGGCGATATATGTGCGGCGAAGAGACGGGGCTGCTCAATGCCCTGGAGGGCAAGCGGGCGAATCCGCGGACCAAGCCGCCCTATCCGCAAGTCTCCGGGCTGTTCGGGAAGCCGACCGTGGTGCAGAACGTCGAGACGCTCTGCAACCTGCCGCACATTCTGGAAAACGGCCCGGACTGGTTCAAGGGCCTGAGCCGGTCCTCCGACAGCGGCACCAAGCTCTACGGCGCGAGCGGGCGAGTGAAGCGGCCCGGGCTCTGGGAGCTCCCGATGGGGACGCCGCTGCGGGAGATTCTCGAGGAGCACGCCGGGGGGATGCGCGACGGAATTCGCCTGAGAGGGCTCTTGCCCGGAGGCGCGTCGACCGACTTTCTCACCGCTCAGCACCTGGACGTGAAGATGGATTTCGAGGAGGTGCAAAAGGTCGGCAGCCGACTCGGCACGGGCACCATCATCACCCTGGACGACAAGACATGCCCGGTGGGGATGGTGCGAAACCTCATGCACTTCTTTGCACAGGAATCGTGCGGTTGGTGCACCCCGTGCTGGAGCGGGCTCGCCTTTTGCGAGCAAATGCTCACCGCCTTGGAGGAAGGCAGCGGGCGGGCGGAGGACCTGGACGCCCTCGAGCTCCAATCGCATTTCAACGCCCTCGGCCACACCTTCTGCGCCCTGGCCCCCGGAGCGGTCGAGCCGCTGCAGAGCGCCCTCAAGCACTTTCGAGGGGACTTCGAGCGCCACCTGGAGCTGAACCGCTGCCCGTGGAGGTAGCCGTTGGGGACGATCCACGTCGACGGAGTCGCGTACGAGGTCGACTCCGGCCAGAGCCTGTTGCAGGCGTGCCTCTCGGCGGGGTTGAACATTCCCTATTTCTGCTGGCACCCGGCCATGGGCTCGGTGGGGGCGTGCCGGCAATGCGCGGTCAAGCAGTTCAAGGGCGAAGGAGACGCCCGCGGGAAGGTCGTCATGGCCTGCATGACCCCGGCAACGGCGGGGACGCGGATCTCCATCGATGACCCTGAGGCGAGGTCCTTTCGAGCCGGGGTGATCGAGGGGCTCATGCTCAGTCACCCCCACGATTGCCCTGTGTGCGACGAAGGCGGGGAGTGCCACCTTCAGGACATGACGGTGATGACCGGCCACGACTACCGGCGCAGCCGATTTCCCAAACGCACGTTTCACAACCAGCACCTGGGGCCGTTCCTCAACCACGAGATGAACCGCTGCATCCAGTGCTATCGCTGTGTGCGCTTCTATCGGGAATACGCCGGCGGCCGGGACCTGCAGGCCATGGGGCTGCGAAACCAGGTGTACTTCGGGCGCGCGCAGGAAGGCACCTTGGAA
Organism: uncultured delta proteobacterium; assembly: GCA_963772225.1. Taxonomy (GTDB): domain Bacteria; phylum Myxococcota; class Myxococcia; order Myxococcales; family UBA5297; genus CAVYWD01. The sequence continues at coordinate 2,597,191 of CAVYWD010000002.1, forward strand.
AGCCAATTCGCGGGAAACCTGGTCGAGGTCTGCCCGACGGGCGTGTTCACCGACGCGACCCTGAAGCGCCATTACACCCGCAAATGGGACCTGCGGATGGCGCCCGCCGTGTGCATGCACTGCGGCCTGGGGTGCAATGTCAGCCCGGGGGAGCGCTACGGGCTGCTGCGTCGCATCGTCAACCGCTATCACGGCGAGGTGAACGGCTGGTTCCTCTGCGACCGGGGTCGGTTCGGCTACGAGTTCGTGAACAGCGAGGCGCGGCTGCGGAGCGCAAAGCTGGGGCGCGGCGGTGCATCGCGGCAGGTCGCCAAGGCTGAGGCGGTCGAGCTGCTGGCAGAGCTCGCGCGCGAGGGAAAGGCCATTGGCATCGGCTCGCCGCGGGCGTCGGTCGAGGCGAACTTCGCCCTGCGGGCGCTGGTGGGGCCGGAGCGATTCTTTTCGGGTCTCTCGGACGAGCTCACCGGCCTCGAGGAGAGAATGATCGCCCTTCTTCGCTCAAGCGGGGCGAGCATTCCGTCTTTGCGCGACGTGGAGCAATGCGACGCGGCGTTGGTTCTCGGAGAGGACCCTGCGAGCTCGGCGCCCCGGCTTGCGCTGTCGCTGCGCCAGACCGCTCGCCGGGGCCCGGAGCAGGCGGCCGTGAATGCCCGCATTCCCCTCTGGCTCGACCATCCCGTGCGCGAGATCGCTCAGGGCCGACACGGCCCGCTCTTCGTCGCCCATCCCGAGGTGACCTATTTCGAGGACATTGCCGATACGTATCGCCTGGCGCCCGACGACGTCGCTCGGCTGGGGAACGCCGTCGCGCACGCGCTGGACGCGAGCCTTCCGGAAGTACCCAATCTCTCGGAGGCGCTCAACGCCGCGGCAGGAGCGATTGCCCGGGCGCTCGCGGTGTCGACTCGTCCGGTCGTCATCTCAGGCCCGAGCTGTCGCAGCGCTTCGGTGGTGGAAGCCGCGGCCAGCGTGGCGCGGGCGCTCTCGGCGAAGCAACCCAAGGCTGGCCTTTTGTTTTGCGCCCCAGAATGCAACAGCATCGGACTGGGGCTGATGGGCGCGCCGGGGCTGGGCGCAGCGCTCGAGGAGGTGCGCCGAGGGTCGGTTGAAACGCTCGTCGTTCTGGAGAACGACCTCTTCACGCGCCTCGCCTCGCCCCTGGCCGAAGAGCTGCTCGGCCGGCCGAAGCATGCCGTTGCACTCGACGCCGTGACGACGCCCACGGTCGAGCGGGCGGAGCTCGCTCTTCCGGCGGGGACGTTCGCCGAGGCGGACGGCACCTTCGTGAACAACGAGGGCAGGGCGCAACGCTCGTTTCGGGTCATGGCTGCACAAGGAGATGTGCAAGAAAGCTGGCGCTGGATTCGCGACGTGCTGCGGGCGCAGAAGAGGCCGGAGGGGGCATGGGAGTGCATCGACGACATCGCCCGGGATATTGAACGGGCCGTCCCCGCGCTGGCGCGCATCGGCGAGGCGGCCCCTCCCCGGAGCTTTCGGCTCGTTGGGGCGAAGGTGCCGCGCGAGCCGCACCGCTGCAGCGGGCGCACGGCAGTGCACGCCAATGTCGACGTCAGCGAGCCCAAGCCGCCCGAGGACGCGGATTCGGCGCTCACTTTCACGATGGAGGGCTCTCCCCTGCAGCCGCCATCGTCGCTCACGCCGTTCTTCTGGGCGCCGGGGTGGAACTCCGTTCAGGCGACGAAGAAATTCCAGGAGGAAGTGAACGGTCCGCTGAGGGGCGGCGACGCCGGGGTCCGGTTGTTCGCACCGGCGACCGAAGCGCGGGCAAGCCTGCCTGCCATTCCGGAAGCCTTTCGAGCACGCGAAGACGAATATCTCGTCGTAGGCCTGCCGCGGGTATTCGGGTCCGACGAGCTCAGCCGTCGTTCGCCGTCGGTGGCCCAGCGGATCGCCGCGCCGTCGCTGCTCCTCGGCGCGGCCGACGCCGAAAAGCTCCATCTCCGGCCCGACGAGGAGGTGCTCCTGTCGCTCGACGGGGCCTCGATGCGCCTGCCGATTTCGGTTCAATCGGAGCTTCCGCAAGGAGTGGCGGGGCTGCCGCTGGTGACGGGCTCATTGGAGGCGCTGCGCCTTCCGGCGTGGGGCCGCGTCGTGCGCGCGCCATGACGAGCCCGCACCCCCTGGCAGCGCTCGTCGGAGTGCTCATGGTGGCGCTGACGCTCGCCGCGGGCCTCATCTGGGCGGAGCGCCGCCTCCTCGCCTTGTGGCAAGACCGCTACGGCCCGAATCGCGTAGGCCCCTTCGGGCTCCTTCAGGTGCTCGCCGACGTCATCAAGATCTTCAGCAAGGAGGATTGGATTCCGCCTTTCGCGGACCGGGCGGTGTTCGTCATCGCGCCGACCATCGCCATGGTCTCGGTGCTGATGTCATTCGCCGTGCTGCCGGTGGCCCCTGGAATCCTCGTCTCGGACCTCAACATCGGCCTGCTGTTCTTTCTGGGAATGTCTTCGCTCGGGGTCTACAGCGTCGTGTTGGGGGGCTGGTCTTCGGACAACAAATACTCCCTGCTGGGCGGGCTGCGCGCGGCCTCGCAGATGCTGAGCTACGAGGTGTTCATGGGGCTTTCGCTCCTGGGCACCGTGCTGCTCGCCGGGTCGTTCGACCTCGTGACGATCGTCGAGGCCCAGCGGCGCGTCTGGTTCGTGGTCCCACAGTTCGCCGGGTTCGCGCTCTTCGTCGTCGCCGGCGCGGCCGAGACGCGGCGGCTGCCGTTCGACCTGCCGGAGGCGGAGAGCGAGCTCGTAGCGGGATATCACACCGAATACTCGGGCATGAAATTCGGGATGTTCTTCGTAGGCGAATACCTGGGCGTGGTGCTCATCTCGGCCATGATCACCGTGCTCTTCTTCGGCGGCTGGCTGGGGCCGGTGCTGCCGCCGCTGGCGTGGTTTCTCCTCAAGACCGGCTTCTTCATCGCCTTCTTCATCCTCCTGAGGGCGTCGCTGCCGCGTCCGCGTTTCGACCAGCTCCTGCGCTGGGGCTGGACGCGAATGCTCCCGGTCGCGCTGCTCAACCTTCTGGTCACCGGGGCGGTCGTCCTCGCGCGGCCGTAGTCCCTCTGGCACGGAGCTTTTGTGCAGGCTGGCAAAGACTCCAGGCTCCAGACCCAAGGCTCCAGGAAATGCAGTTCCTGAAGCCTGAGGTCTGGAGCCTAAGGCAACCCTCTTTGGCTCCGGCTCGGCCGGGTTAGGGGTCTTCGGAATGCTCAGCGTGTTGCGGACCCTCCTCAGCGTCTTCCTCCACGCATTCCGCGCCCGCGTCACGGTCTCGTACCCCGAGAAGAGAGCGCCGTTGGCGCCTCGTTACCGCGGGAGAATTGTCCTGGCGCGCGACCCCGACGGCGGCGAGCGCTGCGTGGCTTGCTACCTATGTGCCGTCGCCTGTCCCGTGGACTGCATCGCGCTGCAGGCGGCCGAGGACCCCCAGGGTCGGCGCATGCCGGCCTTCTTCCGGATCAACTTCTCGCGATGCATCTTCTGTGGCTTCTGCGAGGACGCGTGCCCCACCTACGCCATCCAGCTCACCCCGGACTTCGAGATGGGGGAGTACCGCCGGCAAGAGCTCGTTTACGAAAAGGAGGATCTGCTCATCGAGGGTCCGGGCAAATACCCGGACTATGACTTCTGGAGGGTCGCGGGCGTGCAAATTGGGAACAAGGCCAAAGGCGAGGCCGAGCGCGAGTCGCCGTCCGTCGACCTCCACAGCCTGATGCCGTGAGGCGCCTTTGAGCATCGTCTTCTACCTGGCGGGAAGCTTGGCGGTGGTGACGACCGCGGTCGCGCTCACGCGACTGCAACCGGTGCACGCGCTGCTGTACCTGGTGGTGTCGTTGCTCGCCGTCGCGGTGGTGTTCTTCACCCTGGGAGCGCCCTTCGTGGCCGCGCTGGAAATCATCGTTTACGCGGGCGCCATCATGGTGTTCTTCGTCTTCGTGATCATGATGCTGAATCTGGGGGAATCTTCGACGAAGGCCGAGAAAAGACTGGTCCCGCCGCGCGCATGGATCGGCCCGTCGACCGTGGCCGCGGCCCTGCTCGCGCTGCTCGGAGCGGCCATCCTTCGCGGCGGCGCGGCGCAGCTTCAATCGGGCGTCGGGCCCAAGGAGGTGAGCCGCGCGCTCTTCGGCTCCTATGCGCTGGCCGTCGAGCTCGCCTCGCTGCTGCTCACCGCGGCGCTGGTGGGTGCGTACCATCTCGGAGTCCGGCAGCCGGACGAGGAAAGGGGGGCCGATGAGGCCCATTCCATTGAGTCACGCGCTGACGTTGGCAGCGATTCTCTTCGCGCTGGGCCTGGCGGGGCTGCTGGCGCGCCGTAACCTCGTGGTGGTGCTGATGGCCATCGAGGTGATGTTGAACGCGTCGGGGCTGGCCTTCGTCGCCGCCGGCGCGCGCTGGGGGCAGCCTGACGGCCAGGTGATGTTTCTCTTCATCCTGGCCATGGCGGCGGCAGAGGTCTCGGTGGGCCTGGCGCTGGTGCTCCAATTCTCCCGGCGCGCCCCGACGCTCGACGCCGACGAGGCCGCCCAGATGAAGGGATAGGGGCAAGCCATGCTCTCTGCCGTGGCGCTCGTTCCGGCCTTGCCTTTCGCGGGGTTCATCGCCCTGGCGCTGCTCGGTCCTCGGCTGAGCGCACGCGCCGTGGCGGGCATCGGCATCGGCTCGGTCGCCGGCTCCTTCGCGTCCTGCGCCCTCGCCTCGGCGTCGTTCCTCCAAGGCGATTCGTCGGTGCCCTACCGCCAGGAGCTGTGGACGTGGATGAAAGCCGACGGATTCTCGGCCTCCTTCGCTCTCCATTTCGACGGGCTGTCCCTCGTCATGGCGCTGGTGGTGACCGTCGTCGCGCTCCTCATTCACCTCTATTCCATCGAATACATGAGGGGCGAAGAAGGCTACAGCCGCTTCTTTGCCTATATGAACCTCTTCGTGGGCGCCATGCTCACGCTCGTCCTGGCAGACGATTTGGTGCTGCTCTACCTGGGGTGGGAGGGCGTGGGGCTCTGCAGCTACCTTCTCATTGGATTCTGGTATCGGGATCCGTCGAACGGCCGCGCGGCGCAGAAGGCCTTCATCGTCACGCGGGTGGGGGACGCGGCCTTCGCTGTGGGCCTGTTCATCCTCTTCCACGGTCTCGGCACGCTGCGCATCGACGAGGTGCTGGGCCTCGCCGCGCGCCATTGGCCCATAGGCTCGACCCTCCCCGTTGCCGCCGCTGCGCTGTTGCTCGGTGGCGCGGTAGGAAAGTCGGCGCAGCTGCCGCTGCAGACGTGGCTCCCCGACGCCATGGCCGGCCCCACGCCGGTGAGCGCGCTCATTCACGCCGCGACCATGGTCACCGCGGGCGTCTACCTCATCGCCCGCATGCACGCGCTCTTCGCGCTGGCGCCGCCGGTGATGCGGGCGGTGGCGATACTCGGCGCGGCGACGCTGCTCCTGGGCGGCTTTAGCGCCTGGGTCCAGCGGGACATCAAGCGCGCGCTGGCATATTCGACCATGAGCCAAATAGGCTACATGTTCCTCGCTCTCGGTGTGGGCGCGTGGTCGGCGGCCATCTTCCACTTCGCCACGCACGCCTTCTTCAAGGCCCTCCTGTTCCTGGCGGCGGGCGCGGTCATCCTCGCGGCCCACCACGAGCAGGACATGCTCGAGATGGGCGGGCTCCGGAAGAAAGTGCCTTTCGTATTCTGGAGCTTTCTCATCGGCGCCGCTTCGCTCTCGGGCATCCCGCTGATCACCGCGGGCTTCTACAGCAAGGACCTCATCCTCTTCCGCGCCTTTGCGGCGCCGGCCGGGGGCGGGGCGCTGTTCGCCGCCGGGCTCGCCGGCTCGCTCTTGACCAGCCTCTATGCCTTTCGAATGGTGTTTCTCGTCTTCTTCGGGCCCGCGAAGCGAAAAGTCGCGCGTCGGCCCACCCTTCTCATGGCAGGTCCCTTGGCCGCGCTCTCGGCGCTCGCGCTAGGCGCGGGGTTCGTCTGGATGCCGCCGGCGCTGGGGGGCGCCCGGTCGCTCGCGAATCTCCTTGAAAAGGCGCTCCCCGCGGGTCCGTCTGTGGCGCCGGAGCTCGAGCGCGCGGAAGGGCGAATTCTGCTCCTTGCGGCCCTGGTCTCTCTGGCCGGAGTCGCCCTCGCCTACGCGGAGCACCGGCAGAGGCAGAGAGCGCCGCGCGGCGCGGCGACCGACAGCGCGCTGCGCCGATTCTGGCTCGCAGGGTGGGGCTTCGACGCGCTGTACGAAAAGCTGCTGGTCCGCCCGTATCTCTGGCTCGCTCGGAAGGATCGCGAGGACGTCCTCGACCTCGTCTACCGGGCTGTCGCGGACGTGGCGTTGGCGTTCAACGAGGCCTTGAGCCGGTCGGTGTCTGGGAGCCTCCGCCAATATGCCGCGGTCCTGGCCGCAGGGGCCGCGGTCCTCATGGCGCTGGCGCTGCTGCCATGATCCTGCCGTGGATCGTCCTGGTCTTCCTCATCGGCGCAGGCCTGGTCTGGGTCTCCGGGCACTGGGGCTCGCTTTGGCCGCGCGTGCTGTCCATCGCGGTGCTGACGGGACATATGGGCTTGCTGATCGCCCTTTGGCTGCGCCACGTCCGCGAGATCGAGCTCACGACCGCGGGCCCGTGGCTGCTTCGGTACAGCGCGGCGTGGATTCCGGCGCTGAACATCCGGTTCTCGCTCGCCCTGGACGGCGTGAGCCTTCTGCTGGTGGTCCTCTCCAACTTCTTGACGTTGCTCGCAGTCGCGGCGTCCTGGAGCTCGGTGCAAGAGCGCGTCGGCTTCTTTCATTTCAACCTTCTCCTCATCATGGCGGCGCTCGCTGCGCTGTTCATGGCTTCGGACCTGTTTCTCTTCTACGTATGCTGGGAAGTGCTGCTCGTGCCGCTGTATTTCCTTATCGCGCTCTGGGGTTATGAGGAGAAGCGAGCGTATGCCGCGGTGAAGTTCTTCATCTTCACCCAGGCGAGCGGCCTGCTCTTGCTCTTGGGAATCTTGGGGCTCCACGTCGCGCATGCCCGCGCGACCGGCGTTCGAACGTTCGACTATTTCTCGCTCATCGGCACGCCGGTGAGCCCCGCCGTTGCGTTCTGGTTGATGCTCGGCTTCTTCGTGGCCTTTGCGGTCAAGCTCCCGGCAGTTCCGCTGCATACCTGGCTCCCGGACGCGCACGCGGAGGCTCCAACCGCGGGGAGCGTGGACCTCGCGGGGCTGGTGCTGAAGGTAGGGGCCTACGGAATGCTGCGCTTCATCTTCCCGCTCTTCCCGGAGGCCGGCGCGAAGATGGCCCCTTTGGCCATGGGGCTCGGGGTGGCGGGAATCGTCTACGGCGCGGTCGTCGCTTTGGGCCAGACCGATTTGAAACGGCTCATCGCCTATACGAGCGTGAGCCACATGGGCTTCGTGCTCCTGGGGATCTTCGCGTGGAATGGGCTCGCCCTCCAGGGCGCCATGATGGTCATGGTGGCGCATGCGGTGAGCACCGGGGCGCTGTTCATCTTGGCCGGCGACCTGAGCGCGCGGCTGCACACGCGCGAGCTTTCGAAGATGGGCGGGCTGTGGGCCGTGGCGCCGCGCATGGGCGGTGCGGCAACGGTGTTTGCCATGGCCTCGCTGGGCTTGCCGGGGCTGGGAAACTTCGTGGGGGAGCTGCTGGTGCTGCTCGGCGCCTGGCAGGCGAGCCCGCTCGCGGCAGGTGCGGCGACGGTCGGCTTCGTGGTGTCGACCCTCTATTCGCTCGCGGTCATTCAGCGGGTGTTCCAGGGCAGCAATGTCCACGGATGGCAGGTGAAGGACATGAGCCTGCGCGAGGGCGCCATCATGGCCGTGCTGGTCGCCGCGATCGTCTGGCTGGGCCTCTTTCCGCAAACCGAGCTCGACACCGCGCGAAAGAGCTTGCAGGGAATGCGCGCGGCGTCGGTGCGCCCCATCGCGCCGGTCGCTGTTCGTTCGAACGAGCAGCCAGAGGTGGGGGCCCCGCCATGACCCTCTCCATGCTCGGGCCCCTGCTGCCCCTCGCGCTTCCGAGCGGCGCCGCCATCCTCGCCATGCTGCTCATCGCCGCGCGCCGCAGCCACGCGGCGACCGCGCTGCTGACGGCGCTGGGCCTGGCGGGAGCGCTCGCGGCGCTCCCTTGGTCGGCGGCGGCGTCGCCACGGCAAGTGACGGGGCTCTTGCGCTTCGATGGCCTCGCGCTCCTCTTCATGGGGCTCATCCTGGGCGCGAGCCTGGTGGTCGCGGCGCTGTCGTACGGCTACTTGCGGCAGCGGGACGGTCAACGCGAGGAGCTGTACGTGCTGCTCCTGGCGGGGACCGTCGGCGCGGAGGCGCTCGCGGCGAGCACCCATTTCGCCTCGTTCTTTCTCGGGCTCGAGGTGTTGAGCGTGTCGCTGTATGCGCTGCTGGCCTACCGGAGGGGCAATTCGCTGGGCCTGGAGGCGGGCATCAAGTATCTGGTGCTCGCGGCGAGCTCGGCGGCGTTCTTGTTATTTGGTTTCGCATTGCTCTACGCAGAATCGGGGACGCTCGAGCTCGCCGGCCTGACCCGAGCGCTCGAAGCTCGGAGCGCGCCAGGGTTCTGGATGCTCGCCGGTCTGGCGCTCTCCATGGTGGGAGTGGGGTTCAAGCTCGCGGTCGTGCCTTTTCACCTCTGGACGGCGGACGTGTACCAAGGGGCGCCCGCGCCGGTGACCGCCTTCTTGGCCACGGCCTCGAAAGGAGCCATGTTCGCCGTGCTGCTGCGCTTCTTCCTGCCGGTGGAAGCGCCCACCTTCCGCCTGCTGCTCGCGGCCATCGCGCTCGCGTCGATGCTCACCGGCAATCTCCTGGCGCTGCGGCAGAGGAGCTTGAAGCGGCTGCTCGCCTACTCCTCCATCTCGCACTTCGGCTACCTCCTGGTCGCTTTTCTGGCGGGAGGGCGAGACGGGGTGGCGGCCATCGTGTTCTACCTGGTCGCCTATGTTGTCACTATTCTCGCGGCATTCGCGGTCATCACCGAGCTCTCGCAAGGAGGTCGGGAAGCGGACCAGGTCGAGGACTATCGTGGGCTGGCCTGGTCGCGCCCGTGGCTCGCCGCCGTGTTGACGGTCGCCCTGCTTTCGCTGGCGGGCATTCCAATGACGGCCGGGTTCATTGGAAAGTTCTACGTGCTGGAGGCGGGCGTCCGGGCGGAGCTTTGGCTCAGCTTGATGGTGCTGGTCGTGGGGAGCGCCATTTCGCTCTATTATTACTTGAGCGTCGTGGTGGTCCTCTTTCAGACGAGCTTTGCGCCATCGACCCGGCGGATGAAGCTCTCGGTGGCGGGGTCGGTCGTGGGGGTCATGGTCGTGGCCATCCTGGGGCTCGGCGTCTTCCCAGAGCGTTTGCTGGCGCTGATTCAGGCGATGTTGGCGAGAGGCTGATGGACCGCAGATGGACCCCAGGCGCGAGGTTGTTTGAAACCCAGGTCAATCCTCTTTGGGACCGTCTGGGTGGACCCCGCGCTCGGAGGCTTCTTGGCAAGCCGGTCGGAGTGGGCGTCCTTTGCCGACGCGAACCGTGGCCGGAGAAGGTTCCGACGTTGCGCAACGTCGACAAGCGGCCGGCGGCGTGAACCGCTCCCGGGGGCGCTGTGAAGGCCACCGCTCGCCCAATCGCTCGCCCGATGAACCGGGCCTGATTCGCGCATGCGGCGCCTGGCCCGGCGCGCGTTGCCTCGACGGGTCCAGCTCCTGCCTGCCGGGCGACCTGAAAGCTCCATCGCGAGGCTGTCGCGTGAGCGTTGCTTCCGAGAGGCGAGGGCGTGATGCTCGCACCCGCGAGAACGCAAAGGGCTCGGTCGACCTCGACTGGGGAAATAGTCCCTTCGGCGCCAGCGCTTGTGCAGGCTGGCAAAGACTCCAGGCTCCGAACCCCAGGGAATGCAGTTCCTGAAGCCTGGGGTCTGGAGCCTCGAGCCTAAGGCAACTGTCTTTGATTCCGGCCCAGCCGGGTTAGGGTGGCGCCATGGCGATGCGCGACGACATGTCCGGGGAGGCGCGCGATGCCGTGCAAGACCTGCGCGGGGCAGCTCGCCTGGCGGCAGAAGCGACGGTCGCCGTGACCGACCTGGTCGAGTCGATGCACTGCGAGATCGCGGCGGGGCCGCGCTTGCTCGGCCGCCCGCTCGAAGGCGCGGCGCGGCTCTTCACGAAGCCCGTGTACGCGAGCATTCGGGGCGTCACTCGTTCGGTCGGCGCTGGCATCGACCTCGCCCTGGCGCTGCTCGGGCCGCTGGCGCTGTCGCTCGGCGAGGGAGCGGCGGCGGCGCCCGAGCGGGACGGATGGGTCGCCGCGCTGAACGGGGTGGTCGGCGATCATCTGGCCGCGAGCGGAAACCCGCTGGCGATACGAATGAGAATGCGCCGCGGCGGCAGGCCGCTGGAGCTGGAGCGGCCTTGGCTGCGTCAGGCCGTGCCATGCGCCACGGGAAAGCTGCTGGTTCTGGTGCATGGGTCTTGCTCGAACGATTTGCAATGGACCTGCGGAGGGCACGATCACGGCGCGGCGCTCGAGCGCGACCTGGGCTTCACGCCGGTTTACCTTCATTACAACAGCGGCCTCCACGTCTCGGTGAACGGGCGCGCGTTGGCCGCGCAGCTCGAGGCCCTGACGGCCGCCTGGCCCGTCCCCGTGAGCGAGCTGGCGCTCCTGGCGCACAGCATGGGCGGGCTCGTGTCGCGCAGCGCTTGCCACTTCGGAGAGGCGTCGGGGCACGCGTGGCGGGACAGGCTCCGCTCGCTCGTCTGCCTCGGCACGCCTCACCACGGCGCGCCGCTCGAGCGGATGGGCCACGCGGTTCAGGGGCTCGTCGCGGTGAGCCGCTACAGCGCTCCGATCGCCCGGCTCGGGAGGTTGCGCAGCGCCGGCGTCACGGACCTGAGATATGGCAACGTCCTGGACGAGCACTGGCAGGGGCGCGACCGCTTCGCGAGCGCCGGCGATTCGCGCACGCCGCTGCCCCTGCCCGAAGGCGTCGCGTGCTACGCCGCCGCCGCGGCGAAGGCGGCGGCGGAAGGCGGCCGGCCGCTGGACGACGGCCTGGTCCCGGTGGAGAGCGCGCTGGGGCGACACGCGCGGCCGGAGCTGACGCTCGGCTTTCCGGAGCCGAATCGGTGGGTCGGCTACGGAATGGCTCACCTCGACCTGCTCGGCCGGCCCGAGGTCTACGCGAAGATTCGAGCTTGGCTCGCGGATTGATGTCGCTGGCCGCGCTCGGCGGCCGTCGCTCAGGCCAGCAGCGCCGCCACCGTGCGGTTGACGATGGCGCCGCCGACCACCAGCCAGACGAACAGGATCAGCGCCATGACGAGCGGCTTCAGGCCGGCCTTGCGGATGGCGCCGGCGTGGGTCGTCAGGCCCAAGGCGCCCATGGCCATGGCCAGCACGACGGTGTCGAAGTCGTTGGCCGCGCGGACCCAGGGCGCGGGCAGCCAGTGCAGCGAGTTGAACAGCACCACGCCCACGAAACCGAGCGCAAACCAGGGCACGCTTTTGAGCCAAACGCGCCGGTTGCCGGGACTGGCGCTGCCGCGTCGGCGGCTCAATCCGTACGACACCAGCAGCAGGAAAGGCGCGAGCATCATCACCCGAACCATCTTGGCGATCACCGCGGTGTCGGCCACGGCCGGGTCGATGGCCCGCGTCGCGGCCACCACCTGGGCCACTTCGTGGATGGTCGAGCCCGCATAGACGCCGAAGGCATTGGTGCCGCCGGGAATCAGCGCCCAGTGCGTGTTGAGGACGAACAGCGCCGGGTACACGAAGATGGCCAGGGTGCCGAAGACGACCACGGTCGCCACGGCCACGGTCACCTGCTCGGCCCGGGCGCGCACGACGGGCTCGGTGGCCATCACCGCCGCAGCGCCGCAGATGGCGTTGCCGGCGCCGATGAGCACCGCGGTCTCGCGGTCCAGCCCTAGCCAGCGCCGGCCGATGAAGACGGCCAGAGCGAAAGTCGAGCTCAGCATGACCGCGTCGATGGCGACGCCGACCAACCCCACGTGGCCGACGTCCTGAAGCGTCAGGCGCAAGCCGTACAGCACGACGCCCAGGCGCAGCACAGATTGTTTCGACAGATTGACGCCGGGCGCGCATGGGTCGCCGATGCGCGCGTAGACGGTGTTTCCCAGCACCATGCCCAACAAAATGGCCAGGGTCAGCGCGCTCAGGCCATGGGCGGAGAACCAAGGGATGCGGCCCAACAACAGCCCGAAAGCGCCGATCGCGGCGCTGAGAATGAGGCCGGGCCAAAGGCTGCGATGTTCGGCTCGATTGCGGGGTTGCTCTGGGCTCGGGAGTATCGCTGCCGCGGCGCTGGACGGGGACATGGTTCCTTCGGCCTGCTAGGGTCGCCTGCATCGGGTGAGCTGCAGGCGCAAATCTAGGAGGCGGTCGTCGACCGGTCCAACGGATTGTCTGCGTCGCCCTCAGCGAGAAAACAGGTCAAACGCAGGGGGCCTGGAAGCTCAGGCAGGCTGTTACAAAAGCCTGTAGGGCCGCGGAGAGATGTTTTTCTCGATGCTGGACCAGACTGAAGCGCCTGGTCAGGCGCGGCAGCGTGGTGGGCAGGGCCAGCAGGCGGCCGTCGGCCAGGCGGTCCTGCACCACGCAGCGCGACAAGCAGCTGATGCCCAGCCCCTGCACGGCGGCGTTCTTGATGGCCTCGGAGCTGCCGAGCACCATGTCGGCCTGCAGCTGGCCGAGGTGAGGCAGCAGCACCTGCTCCACCGCCTCGCGCGTGCCAGACCCGGGCTCGCGCAGCAGCCACGGCGCTTGACGCAGCTGCTTCACGTTCAGTCGCGTCGCGCGGCTGGCCAGAGCCAACGGGTGGCCGGGCGCCGCGACGATCAAGAGCTCGTCCTCCAGCCACGGCTGCAGCTGCAGGTCTCGCTGATGGCACGGACCTTCGAGCAGCCCCAGGTCGCAGCTGAAGTCGGCCACCGCCTCGGCCGCCTCTTGGGTGTTGCCGATCCGCAAGTCCACCCGCGCTCCAGGCCAGGCGCGCCGATACTCGACGAGCAGGGCCGGCAACAGATAGTTGCCGACGGTGGAGCTGGCCGCGAGCCGCAGCACCGGAGGCACCGCTCCGCTCGTCAGGCGAAGGCTGTCTTCCAGGGTCTGCGCCTGGTCCAGAATGTTGCGGGCCAGGGGCAGCAGGCTGCGGCCGACGTCGTTGAGCAGCAGCCGGCGGCCGACGCGGTCGAACAGCGGGCCGCCCAGCGCGCTCTCGAGCTCCTTCAGAGCTGCGCTGGTGGCCGATTGGGACAGGCTTACCCGCCGAGCGGCGGCGGCCGTGCTGCCGTAGCCGGCGATGGCCGAAAAGATTTGCAACTGGCGCAAGGTCAGGCGCATGGGGTCGATAGTAGGCCAGCCGTCGCCCGCCGCCGCGTCGAGTACGGCAGCCCCGCCTCTCGTCTCACGGCGCGAGCGCGGCCGAGCTGTGGGATCATCGCGGCGAGCGCCCCTGGAGCTCGCCGAGCGGGGCGGCCGCGGCGCCCATCCCGAACAGGCCTTGGAGCTTCCCGAACACCTCGGGGCCGGCGGCGCGCCGTCGCACCGCGCGCACGTCGACGAGCTTCTCCACTTGCTTGATCACCTGCTCCAGCCGCGCCTCCTCGTTGACCAACAACAGCGCGCGGCTCGTCGCGCCGTCGCCCACCGGCACGCAGAGGATGCCCTCGAGGTTGTACGAGCGCCGGGCGAAGAGCCCCACCACGTGCGCCATGACGCCTGGGTGATTCTCCAGCTCCAGCTCGAGCACTTCACTCGCGGGCTTTCTCGCTTCCAAGTTCGCGTTTTCCATGTCGGCATCAACCTCCAATCATTTCCCGGTTCGCTGCGCCCGGCGGCACCATGGGCATCGCCATCTCGTTCTCGTCGATGCTGGCGTGAACGAGGCACGGCCCCCGGCGGCGGAGCGCGTCGCCGAGCGCGGCCTTCGGGTCGCGCTCCTGGTCGAGGTCCACCGCAAAGAGCCCGAAGCCGCGCGCCAGCGCGACGAAGTCCGGGCTCGCCTTGAAGCGCGAGGCGAAGGTCCGCCGGCCGTAGAAGAGCTCCTGCTGCTGCGCCACCAGCCCCAGCGACCGGTTGTTCATCAGCACCACCTTGACGTTCGCGCCCTCCTCGAACGCGGTGGCCATCTCCTGCAGGTTCATGAGCAGGCTGCCGTCGCCGGAGAAGCAGACGATGGTCCGCTCCGGCGCGGCGAGCGCGGCGCCGATGGCCGCCGGCAGCCCGAAGCCCATGGTCCCCAGCCCGCCCGACGAGAGCCACTGCCGCGGGCGGCGCAGAGGGTAGGCCTGGGCGACCCACATCTGGTGCTGGCCCACGTCGGTCGCGACCACCGCCGAGTCGTCGAGAAAGCTCGCCACCGCGCGGACCAGGCCGTGCGGCGAGCGCAGGTCTTTCGCGGCGGGTGCGGCGAGCCCGTGGGCGCGCTGGAGCGCCGCGACCCGCTCGACCCAAGGCCCCGGAGGCCTCGCCGGCACGAGCGGCAGGAGCGCCTCGAGCACCGCGCGCAGGTCCCCGCGGACGGCGACGTGCGCGGGCTTGATCTTGTGAATCTCCGTGGCGTCGATGTCGACGTGGACGATGCGCGCCTTGGGGCAGAAGGCCTGGGGCTTGCCGGTGGCGCGGTCGTCGAAGCGCGCCCCCAGGGCGACGAGCAGGTCGCACTCCTCGAGCGCTAAGTTCGTCGAGCGGGCCGCGTGCATGCCCAGCATCCCCAGCGAGAGCGGGTGGTCCGCGGGCACGGCGCCGAGCGCGTTGAGCGTCAGGGCAGCCGGAAGCGAGGCCCGCTCGGCGAGCGCCAGCGCGAGCTTCGCCGCGCCGGAGGCGATGACGCCGCCGCCCAGGTAGAGGACCGGCCGCTCGGCCTGGGCGATGAGCTGGGCCGCGCGCCGCACCGCGGCCTCGTCGAACGCGGGGGGCTCGCTCGCGCGCCCGGGCTCGGGCAGCGCGTCGACCTCGATGCGCTCGAGCTGCACGTCCTTGGGAACGTCCACCACCACCGGCCCCGGGCGCCCGGAGGCGGCGAGGCGAAACGCGGCCGGAAGGGTCTGGAGCAGCTCCGACGCAGAGGCGACCAGGAAGTTGTGCTTGGCGATGGGCAGCGAGAGCCCGTAGGTGTCCACCTCCTGGAACGCGTCGGTGCCGATGAGGCTCGTGGGCACTTGCCCGGTCAGCGCCACGAGCGGAATGGAGTCGAGCTTCGCGTCGGCGATGGCGGTGAGCAGGTTGGTCGCGCCCGGGCCCGACGAGGCCAGGCAGACGCCCGGCGCGCCCGTCGACCGCGCGATGCCCTGCGCGATGAACCCGGCGCCCTGCTCGTGCCGGGCGAGGACGTGCCGCACCTGGGTCGACTGCCCGAGGGCGTCGTAGAACGGCAAAATGGACCCGCCGGGGATGCCCGCGACGATGCGGACTCCCTGCCGCTCGAGGAGCTTCACCATCAACTGTGCACCGCTGTACGTCGTCATCGGAGGACTCCTTCGTTGAAAGCCGGCGCCGCCGAAGGGGTTCTCCAAAAATGCGAAAACCCCGCTCGGCCTCGTGGCGCCGGCGGGGTTTGACTCGCGTCTTGAAGTGCGGCTTACGCGGCCCCGTCCGGCGCCTCGGGTACGAGGACGCCGACGACCGCGACGACCCTGCGCGCGGAGGCGCAGGTCACAGGGCGGCGGTCGTGGAGCGACGAGGTCATGGTTTCACGCGCTTTGGAGCAGCGAGGCGAAAGTATGGCCGCGAAGGCGCCGCGCGGCAAGGCCTACGGGCGATGGCGCCCATTCAGGCCTTCTGCCAGCTCATGCGGAGGTGCAGGATGCCGCAGTCGGCGTAGGCCCGATACATCTGCTCGTGGACGCCGAGGGAGCGCCGCAGCCGCTCCTCGTCGGCGCCGCCCGGGGGCGATTCCTCCAAGAGGCGCCGGGTCCAGGCGAGGTCGAGCGGCCAGAACCCGGCGGTGCGCTCGTTGAGGGACTCGACCGCGAGCAGCTCGAGGCCGGCCTCTTTCGCCGCGCGGTCATACTCCTCGCGCGGGCCGACGCGGGTCTTCCAGTGCGGGTCGAGGAAGTCGGCGATCTCGGGGCGGCCCCGGAGCGTGTCGACGATGAAGACCCGGCCCTTGGGGCGCAGCAGCCGGGCGACGCGCGGGAACCAGCGGCGCCGGTCGAAGTAGCTCGCCGCCTCGATGGAGACGACCGCGTCGAAGCGCTCCTCGCCGGGAACTTCTTCCGCGTTGCAGACCAGCGGTGAGACCCGCTCGGCGACGCCTGCGTCCTGGGCGAACCGCGACACCCGGGGCGCGTGCGCCGCGATGTTCGTGACCGCGCAGACTCGGGCGCCGAAGCGCTGGGCCCAGAAGAGCGCGCCGCCGCCGAGCCCACACCCGGCGTCGAGCACGTCGCCCGACAGATACCGCGCGGCGTCCCAGGCGGCCGCCGACTCCTCCAAGAGCGTCTCCTGCGCGCCGACCAGGAGCCCCCGAAGCTCGGCGCAGGAGCGGCCCTGGGGCGGCGGTTCCAGGAACACGCCGGAGTGGTAGTGGACGCGCGGGCCCGGGCCGTACTTGCGCAGCACCGGCTCGGTCCTCGCTTCGTAGAAGGCGACGACTTCCGCGCCGCGCGAGCGCTCGCCGGTCTCTTTCATGGCTCCCTGTCCAAGGCGGGCATGATGGCCGCGAGGCCCGCGCGGACCGACTGGAGGTCCAGGGGGCGAAGGCGGGCGGCGGCTTCGCGGGCCCAGGCCACGAGGCCGCGCCGGTCCTCGGGCGAGAGCGCCGTCGCGCGCGGGTCATTCGAAGTGAGGTCCATGGCGACTTGGCCAGCCGCGCCCAGGTCGGTCCCGATGCGGGCCGCGTCTTTCGAGAGCGGAGTGCCCGCCCAGAGGAGCCGCAGGTAGGCCGCGTACTGGCCCCCGGCGATCCCCAGCGCCACGTCGCGCGCGAGCTCGAAGGTCCAGGAGGACGTGCGGACCTCGCGCTGCTGTTGGCAGGCGCCCCGCACCAGCTCGGCCGCCGCCGCCTGGAGGTCTTCTCGGGGTATCGAGGTTCCGAGCAGCACGTCGAAGACGAGGTTCTGAAGAATGAACTGCGCCCCCGGCGCGGCGCGCGCCGGCAAGTAGGTGCAATCGCCGTCGGCCACGTCGTCTGCCAAATTGCCCGCCGCGAAGATGAAGAATACCGCGGTTCCGCGGGCGAGGAGCTCCTCCCGAGGAAGGCCGGAGTCCAGGCCCGCGAGGTAGACGAATTCAAGCGGGCCGCCGCGGGTTGCCTCCAACGCCGCTGCCAAGTCGCGCTCTGCCTGTTCAGGCAAGGCGCGGGCGCGGAGTTGGCGCAAAGCTGTCTGAAAGATGAGGCCGCCGCTCACAGCTGTGCTCTGCTCTTGTTGCTGGTCAAGCCCCACAGCGCGCTGCTCGCCTTGCAGTCTGCAGGGCGAGCAGGTCGCTGAGGTTCCGATGAATTCTAGAGCACGAAAGGCACGGCGCCGTAACCAACCGAGCAATTCACTTCATTGGCTTCGCGAAGCGTTCGGCCGGCCTTCTCGTCCAGCTCGGCCACGACCTTCGCGTTGCCGGGGCGCGTTACCTTCACTTCGACCGACCCGCCCGCCAAGACGTGGTGGAGCGCCTCGAGCACTGGCACCAGCTCGGCGCTGACCGACTGATGTCCAATTCCCCCTTCGAGGGCGCCCAGGCGGTGCAGCTCGCGCAAGTAATCGAGGCCAGACAACGTCACCTGCTGGCTGACGACATGCGCGACTTCAGACTGGGGATTGAGCTTCACGACATTGTCATGCGCCATGGTGCTTCCTCCAGGCTTACTGAGGGAAATGAGAACGCCACGGGTATATTAGACCAGAGCCAAGCACCGAGGCCATCAACCTGGAGTACGAGCGCGTACACTGTCCGGCAGCGGGCGTTTGGCGTGCCAAGAGTCGTCCAAGAGATAAAGTGTCAGCTCGCCTGCTGGCTTTGCTCGGCAGGCGCTGCCGGAAACTCGACGACCACCTTCGCGCCGCCGGTGGGCGGATTGGAGCGGACGATGCTGCCGTCGCTGGCGGCGACGAGCTGCTCCACGCCGTGCAGCCCTAGCCCCGTGCCGTGCTGCTTGGTGCTGACGAATGCGGGCGCCGCGCCCTCGAGCAGGTATTGGGGGAAGCCGCAGCCGTCGTCGCGGATCTCCAGACGCACGACTCCGTCCTGCGGGCCGACGGTGAGCCACACGCGCTTGGCCGTGGTTTTTCCGTCGCCTTCGCAGGCGTTGATGAGCAGGTTCTCGACGATGCGGTGGACGCTGACCGCGCCGCCGCGGATGAGGGCCACGGCCGGCTGCGGAGCGATCTCCATGGACACGTCGACGCCGGGGAAGCGCGCGCGGACGCCGAAGACCACCGTCCGCGCCAGCGGCCCGACCTCGACGGACTGTCGCTTCGATTCGGCCGCCGAGTTCCGGCTGATGCGGCGCAGGTCCTCGAAGCCCGCCGAGAGCATCTCCAGCGAGCGCTGGATGTCGAGGATGGCCTCGTGCACCTCTTCCCCCGAGGAGCTCGCATCTCCCCCAAGCGCCAGGATCTGCGTATTGCAGACGGCGGCGGTCATGGCGTTGCGCATGTCGTGGTTCCACTGCGCCACTTGCTCCAGCGAGCCCGCCAGGCGGTCGGCGCGCAGCGAGTGCTCCCACACGAGCTGCGCCTGGATGGTGGAGCGCAGCTGCTCGGACTCGGTGCGGGTCCGTTCGCTCTCCGCCGCGTAGCCGCCCATCAGGGTCGCCCCCAAGGCCGAGACGGGGCCTATCACCGCCAGGACGGCGATGTGCTCCTTGTCGGGCGACAGCGCGATGCCGACGACCGAGACGACGAGCGTCGCCGACGCCACGAACGGATGCCTCAGGCTGGAGCGGTAGACGTAGCCGTGCACCGCGGCGACCACCAGGATCCAAGACGCGAAGAGGACGGCGCCGAAGAGCGTGGAGTCGACGACCAGGCTCACGCCGAAGAGCTGCAAGAGCGCGGACTGCAGGATGACCAGCATGGCCACGGCTCTCATCTTCCGCCGGCGGAGCTGGCGCAGAGAGATGAAGTCCACGAGCGCCGCGCTGAAGAAGATGGCGAGCGGAGGCCAAGGGTCGATCAAGAAGAGGTGCTTCGAAAACGGGATCCAGGCGGCCACCGCGATGCACCCGACGGCCACCGCAGCGGCTGCGGCCCAGCCCTTCGGACTTGCCAGCTCGGTGAAGACCTTCTCGGGCGGCAATCGCCGCGTCCACTCGTCGAAGCGCTCGCGGACGGTGCTGAGCACGGGAGCTCGAGGCATCAGGCCGCGAGGCCAGCGGGAGGTCGTGAGACATGTCCCGGCGCGGCGACTCGCTGCAGGCCCATGGAAGTTACCTCGCGCTCGTGTTGCTGGCTTCTCTCGGTCGGCCCGAAAGAGACCAAAAACGGAGGCAGTCTACTCCATTTGGGCGGCCGCAAGCTGCTTTTTGCTTTCCTTCTCGCCGATGTGCGCGGCTGGGTCCCGGGTGAGGGATTTGCGGGCGCGCCGCGCCGGCCATGCCCACCGTCAGCATCGCCCCGACCCGATGACACCGCTCGTCCTCGCCCTTTCGCTATTCGCCGCGGCGCCCCTGTCCTCGGCGCCTGGAACGGAGGAGCGAGCGGCGGGGCGCGACTCGCTCGACAAGGGGAGCTCGTTCGCGAGCCTCTCGGCTTCGTGGACCGTCTCCGGCGGCGAGCACCTCGCGCAGGGGCACCTGGGGCTCGGCCATTTCCTCTTCCGGCGCTTCTCGCTCGAGCTCGACCTGGTGGGCGGCTGGGTGGACTACGGACCGAAGCGCGGCCCCACGGCGCGCACCTGGCTCTTCGGCCCCGACGCGCTCGCGCGCTATCACGCGCTCCGGCTGGGGCCGCTGTCCCTCTACGGGGACGTGGGAGCCGGGATGCGCCTGTTCGGGAGCGACTTCCCGCTCCGCGGCACGCGCTTCAACTTCGCCCTGCAGACCGGGCTCGGCGTACAGGTGAGGGTCGTCGGTCCGCTCGGGGTCGCCGCCGGAGCGCGCTATTTCCACATCTCGAATTCCAGCCTCGCCGGCACCAACCACAACCCGGGCCACAACGCCACGCAATTCTACGGCGGCCTGGTGTGCGCGTTCTGAGCGGCGAGCGCGGCGCCCCAGTTTCGAATCGATTGATTTCTCGTGGCTTCGGCGCGGACCGAAGGCTCACGCCTTGCGCGCCACCGCGAGGAACAGGGGATAGCGCCGAATTCCCTGCGGGGTTTCCTTCGCGATCTCGTGGGGCGTGGAGAGGCTCGCGCCCGTGAAGCCCGCCCGCGCGAGGCGCGCCGACAGGTCCGCGCGGTCGAATCCCAGGTGGCCGGTGAAGCCCGGGCCGTGAAAGCTGCCGTCCTCGCGGTCCAGGTCGCACACGCAGACGCTCCCGCCGGAGGCCGTGAGCGTGAAGAGCTTCGCGAGCAGGCCGTCCACGTCCGCGACGTGGTGGAGGGTCAGGAGCGTGCAAATGACGTCGAACCGCTCGCCCGGAAGGTCGTCGCGCGCGAGGTCGAGCTGAAGAGCCCGCATGTTCGCCGCGCCGAGCGCGAGGATCTTCTCGCGCGCCACCGCCGTCATCTCCGCCGAGGCGTCGGCGAGCGCCACCGACGCGACTTGCGGCTGCAGCGCGAATCCCAAAAGCCCCGTCCCGCTCCCGTACTCCAGGACGCGGGCGGTCGAGAGCGAGGGGACCTGGGCGGCGATGGCCTTCGCCACGCGCTCTGCCCGCTCGGTCTTCACGGGGTCGTCCCACGTCCGGGCCTTGGCATCGAAGTTCTCAACGTACTCGCTCATTTTCGGGCATCTCCTTGGGGCCACAGTACTCGCGCAACCTGCGCTGCGCGAAGGACGAAAGCTCCCCGAGCCGCCGCGGGGGCCGACGGGTCTGAGCCGCGGGAATGCGCCGTGGCGTCGCGCTCGCAGACCGCGAGGGCGCCGAAACGCCGGGAGCCCGCTTCGCTGCGCGACGGCTTTGACCTTCTCGGGCTCGCTGGAGAAAGGCGCGCGCCATGAGTCGGTATCGCTGGGACTCGAACGCCTTCGTGGAAGGGGCCATCGGCTACGCCGTCGTCCCCTGAGGCGGCGCGGGGGCTCGGCGCCTACAGCACGGCTTCGGGGACCTGCTCCGACTCGAGCGACGGGCTCTCGGCCAAGAGCTGCTCCAGGTTCTCCGGGCTCGCAGGCACCGGCAAGTGGCGGTCGAATCCCGCTTCGAAGGCGCGCTGCAGCTCCTGCGGAGGGGCGAGGTCGCCCATGGCCACGAGGTAGGCGGTCTTCAACTCTTGGTCGCTGCGAAACGCCCGCGCGACTCGGCAGCCGTCCATCTCGGGCAGTTCGAGGCGACAGAACACCAATTGGGGACGAAAGTGGCCCGCCAGCTCGAGGCCGGTGTGGCCGCTCTGGGCCAACCTCACGCAGTGGCCGTCCCGCTCCAACGTCTCCGCCAGGCTGCGCGCCTCGCCCTCGCGATCCTCGATCACCAGCACGCGATAGAGCGGTGCCGGTTTCAGGCTCGGTCGAGGGGCCGCTCCGGCCGGCGCTTCCTCGAGCGGGAGGCGGACCGTGAACTCGGAGCCTCTCCCGAGGCCGTCGCTGATCGCCGAGACCCGACCCTCGTGGAGCTCGACGAGGCCTCGGACCATGGCGAGCCCCAGGCCGAGGCCGCCGCGGGAGCGCTCGACGGTGTTGGGCCCCTGGCTGAAGGGCTCGAACAGCCGGTCGCGGAGCTCGGGGGCGATGCCGACGCCGTTGTCGCGCACGCTGATGACGGCGGCCAGGCTCTCGCGGCGCAGGCCGACCTCCACCTGGCCTCCGCGCGGCGTGAACTTCTCCGCGTTCCCGAGGAGATTGCCTATCACCTGGACCAGGCGCGAGGGGTCGGCGTGGACGAAGAGCGGCTCGGACCCGAGGGCCGTCGAGAGCCGCACGCCGCTCGCCTCGAAGCTCGCTCGATGGTCGTCCACCGTGCGCCGCGCGAGCTCGCAGAGGTTCGTCCGCTCGCGCTGGAGCCGGACCTTCCCGGAGGCGATGCGGGTGACGTCGAGCAGGTCGTCCACGATGCGGGTCAGCTGGCCGACCTGTCGGTTCATGACCGCATAGGCGCTCTGGGCCTGCGGCCCACCGGGCTGGGCGCGCTGGAGCACGAAGAGGCTGTTGCGGATGGGCGCCAAAGGATTGCGCAGCTCGTGGGAGAGGGCCGCGAGGAAGGAGTCCTTGTTGCGGGCCTCGGATCGCAGCGCTGCCTCGGCGTGCACCCGCCGGGTGATGTCCTCGACGCCGACCAGGGCGGTCGCGGGCGGGCCTTGGTAGGCGCCGGCGGTGAGGTGGAGCTCGCGCTGGGCGGTCCCTTCCCCGCCGAGGCCGAGCTCACAGGTCTTGCTCGACGGCTCGCCGCTCGCGCCCTCGACCAGCACCCGCGTGAGGAATTCGCGAAAAGTCTGGCGATGCTCCTCGCGCAAAAAGGCCGAGAAACGCCGGCCGATGACCTTGCTTCGCGGTAAGCCGAGGAGCCGAGCGGCGGCCAGGTTCGCCTCGGAGATGATCTCGTCGCCGGCGATGGCGAAGTAGCCGATGGGCGCGAATTCGAAGAGCTCGGTGTAGCGCTGCAGCGCCGTCTCGACCTCGTGCCGCGCCGAGCGCAGCTCTTCGTTCTGGATCTCCAGCTCGATCTGGTGGACGCCCAGCTCGTGGAGGAGGCGCAGGGCGTCGGCATTGAGGCCGGGCGGCGACTCGGCCTTTCGCTTCTTGATCCGCTCCTCGGCGCGTCGCCGCAGCTCGTCGGTCGCGGAGGGCCGGTTCTTCTTCATGGATCGCAACCCCCGCTCATTTCCTGTGCCGGCGTTGGGCCGAGCTCGGCTTTTCTGTGAAAATAGACGCCAATGCCCTGGGCGTGCGGTCGCACCGCGATGTTGTAACAACCGGCGCCGGGGACCCGCTCCAGCTGGGCGTCGAAGGACGCGGCCTGTCGCCGCTGCGCCGCCTGCTGGCACTGCTCGATGAGCCGCGGCGGCATGACGCCCGAGAGCGCCTCGGCGAGGCTCTTGCCCAACATCTCGCTCCGCGGCCGCCCGAGCTCCCGCTCCGCCGCGGAATTGAGGAGCGTGATGACCATTCCGCCGTCGAGCGCCAGGAAGGCGTCGGCGAACCCCTCCAGGATGCCCGTGAGCAGGTCGGCCGCCTGCTGCCGCGCGTCGACCGCCTGCTTCAGGTCGTCGACGTCGGTGTGCGTGCCGTACCACTTCACCACGGCCCCCTGCTCACCGCGGATAGGCGCCGATCGCATCCTGAACCAGCGGAAGGTGCGGTCTCTGGCTCGGAGCCGGAACTCGTCGCGGTGTGGCGCCCCCGAGATAACCGCCGCTTTCCAGCCTTGGCGGACGCGCTCGCGGTCATCCGGGTGGACCTGCTCGAGCCACCGGTCGCCGAGCTGCTCCGCCTCGGAAACGCCGGTGTAGGCGACCCAGGGCCGGCTCAAGAAATCGCAGGCGCCGTCGGGGCGGCATTCCCAGACCATGCTGGGCAAGGAGTCGGCCATCTGCCGGAGCTGGCTCGCCTGCTCCCCCAGCGTCCTCTGGAGCACCTTCGCGGCCGACGCGTCGGTGAAGGTGATCACCAGGCCGTCGATCATGTTCTCGAGAGTCCGGTACGGCATGATGCGCACCGAGAACCAGCGCCCGCCGTCCCGGGTGACGACGTTCTTCTCCTTGAACACGAGCGTCCGCAGCACCTCGCGCGCGTCCTCGGCGAGGTCGGGGTAGTCGAGGTCGGTGGCGATGTCCGTGATGGGCCGGCCAGCGTCGCCCGGGATGAGCTTGATGAGCTTGGCGGTCTGCGTGGTGAAGCGGCGAACGAGGAGGTCGCCGTCCAGGAACAGGGTCGCGATGTCCGTGCTGTTGAGCAGGTTCTTCATGTCGCTGTTGGAGCGCGACAGCTCGTCGACCTTGGACTGGAGCTCGTGGTTGACGGTCTGCAGCTCCTCGTTCATCGACTGCATCTCTTCCTTGGAGGTGGTCAGCTCCTCGTTGGTCGACTGCAGCTCCTCATTGGTGCTCTGCAGCTCCTCGTTGGTCGACTTGAGCTCCTCCTGGGAGGTCTGCATCTCCTCGCGCGTGGACTGGGCCTCCTCGAGCGCGTGCTTGAGCTCCCGCTCCAGCTCCGCGATCCGAGTGTTGGCCGGGCCCCTGGGGGCCTTGGCCGGCGCGACGACCTTGGCGGCAGGGGAGGCGTCGGCGATGACGATCATCACCGTCCCACGAAGCTCCTTGGGTTCGACGAGCTTCTGGACCGTCAAGTCCACAATCTGCGTCCCGCCGTTGTTGCCCACGGTGACGCCGCGGGCGGAGACGGCTCTCTCCTCTCGGAGGGCGGTGGAGAAGGCGGAGGAGAGGTCGTAGCGCAGGCCCTCGCGCGCCATGGCAAAGACGTTCAGGTTGGCCTTGCCGACCGCGGGCTCCAGATACTTGCCCGTGCGCCCGTTGATGTAGAGGATGTCGCCCTTGTCATTGGTGAGCAGCGCCGCCGGGGAGAAGCGCTGGACGATGACGCGGTCTGCCAGTACCTGCAGATTGGGCGGGGGCGCCTTGA
Source organism: uncultured delta proteobacterium (assembly GCA_963772225.1). GTDB lineage: Bacteria > Myxococcota > Myxococcia > Myxococcales > UBA5297 > CAVYWD01. The sequence continues at coordinate 2,621,838 of CAVYWD010000002.1, forward strand.
AGGCTTCGGCGGGCTCGGATTGCGCCTCGCCACCGGCGGCCGTCGCGGTCGGGACGAAGGCGGAGGGGAATTCGACGACCGGCGCGCCGACGTTGGCCTCGAGCCGCCGATAAAGACGCGCCTTGCTGTCCAGGGAGCTGAACAGGGCGGAGAAAGCGCCGATCGTCTCCGCGTTTCCAAGGAAGAGGACGCCCGAGGGGTTCAGGCTGTAATGGAAGAGCGGAATCAGCTTCTTCTGCAATTCGGACGAAAGATAGATGAGGAGGTTGCGGCACGACAGGATATCGAGCTTGGTGAACGGCGGGTCCATGATGATGTTCTGCGGCGCGAACACCACCGTCTCGCGGATCTCCTTTCGGACTCGGAAGCCCCGTTCGTCCTGGTGGAAGAACCTGCGCAGCCGCTCGGCCGAGACGTCCGCCGCGATGTTCGGCGGGTAGGCGCCCTGCCGGGCCTTTTCGACGGCCTCGCGGTCGAGGTCGGTCGCGAAGATCTGGAGGGCGAGATTCTTGACCGGCTTGACCTGCTCGAGCGCCTCCGTGAGGACGATGGCGAGCGAGTAGGCCTCCTCGCCGGTCGAGCAGCCCGGCACCCAGGCCCGCACGACCCCGCCCTGGGCGCGCCCGCGAAGGAGCTGGGGCAAGGTTGAATTGCGCAGGATGTCCCACGCCGCAGGGTCGCGGAAGAAGCTCGTGACCCCGATGAGCAGCTCCTTGAAGAGCAGCTCGATCTCGCCCGGGTTCTCCCGCAGGTAGCGGACGTAGGTGGCGATCTTGTCGATCTGGTGAAGGCTCATCCGCCGCTCGATTCGGCGGTAGATGGTGCTCTTCTTATAGAGGGAGAAATCGTTGCCGGTCTGGCTCCGCAGGAGGATGAAGACCTTCTCCAGCGCCCCAAGCTGCTTCTCCTCGAGCGCGGACTCCGGCTTCGCGAAATACGGCGCGTGGCGGTGATAGGCGACGATGTGCGCGGGCAGCTCCTCGGCGGAGGCGATGGCGTCGGCCAGGCCCGCCTCGATGGCGCTGCGGGGCATGCTGTCGAACTTCGCCGAGCTGAGCGCCTGGACGAAGCCGGCGCCGGCCTTCTCCTTGATGGCTCGAAGGCCCAGCGTGCCGTCGGAGCCCATGCCGGAGAGCACGACCCCGATGCTGCGGTATTGCTGGTCTTCCGCCAGCGAGCGAAAGAAGAAGTCGATGGGCAGGTTGAGGCCCCGCGGCGCCGTCTGCGGCAGGAGGTGGAGGGCGCCGTGCAAAATGGACAGGTCTCTGTTCGGCGGGATCACGTAGACGCGGGTTGGGTTCCACGGCCTGGCGATCGGTGGCCTGGAGGACCGGCATGGCGCACTTGCGCGCGAGCAGCTCGACCATGGCGCCCTTGTGCGTCGGGTCCATGTGCTGGATGACCACGTACCCCATGCCGCTGCTCTTGGGCACGGCGCCCAAGAACTGCTCCAGCGCCTCCAGCCCGCCGGCGGAGGCGCCGATGCCGACGATGGGGAACGAGCGCGACGCCTCGCCCAGTCGCTCGTGGGCAGCATTGGGCCCGGGCATCGAGGCGCGCGCCTCGCTCGCCTCCGCCGGGCGGGGCGTCCGAGCCTTGGTCGCCTTGGCCTTCGGTTGGGCGCGCGGCGTCTCGCGCCGGGGCTTGCCGTTCGTGCCGTGCGCGAGAGCGAGCGCCGCCCGGGTCCGGGACTTGGGCTTGGACGGGCGGTTGGAACTCTGCTTCTTCATAAGCACACCGTCAGGGGATCTCGGCACCAATATCGTGCAGATACTCAATCGATTGAAGCAGTGGGGACGATGACGTTTCAGTGAACGCGGCCTCCGTTGTCTATCACCGGACAAGGTTTTGAAATGGGGCTTCCAGCCGTGCTGCGGGCGCTCGCCGATAGGCTCCGCGCGCGCGCGGTCGGGCCCAGCCGCCCGGCGCATTTCGCGCTCCAGCGCCGCGGACGAGCTGGCGCTCGGCTGCGCGAGATTCGCGGCGCCTTCTTCACGCGCCATTTCGTCTCCCGCTGCGCGGCTTCACGCTCTCCGAGAGCCACCTGGGCGTCTTCGATCGCCCTCTCGGCCGGCGCCTCCACCGGCGTTCGGCGGCACCCTCGCGACTCGCCCGCGCTGCGCCAAGCCCGCACGGCCCAGCAAGCGCGGCCCTTGCGGCGGCCAACTCGGGAAACGCGCCGAGGGAGCCCATGCCCCGCGCCAACCTGAGAGACCTTCCACCCGGCGCGGCCGGCCCGCTCGGAGCTCTTTGATCTGCATGCCAGGTTGACGGAACGGGCTGTAGGATGGCCGGCTATGAATTCGACGACCCTCCCGCTCCCCCCAGGCGCAGGCGTGGTGCGCCTGGACCGCGCGACCGGCACCCTGCGCGAACGGAAATACCAGGCCGAGGTCATCGACGGGCCCGACCGCGGGACGGTCGTCGCGCTGCAGGGGACGGTGCGCGTGGGCACGCACGCCGAGGCGCAGCTGCGCCTGACCGACCCCACGGCCTCGCGCTACCACCTGGAGCTGGACGCGCGCGACTGCGGCGTCCTGGTGCGCGACCTCAAGTCCACGAACGGCACCTACCTCTCCGGCGCCCGCGTCGAGCAGGTGCTGCTCGAGCGCAGCTCGACGCTCCAGGTCGGCCAGACGACGCTTCGCGTCTCCATCGCCGAGAGCGACCTGGGAGCGCCCCGCGAGGCCGAGGTTCCGTCGTTCCAGGAGGCCGTGGGGAAGAGCGCGGCCATGCGCAAGCTCTTCGGGCTGCTCACCGCGGTGGCCAAGAGCGACGCGACCGTGGTGCTTCTGGGCGAGACCGGGACCGGCAAGGAGGTGCTGGCGCGCTCCATCCACCAGGCCTCGCCGCGCAGCGCCAAACCGTTCATGGTGGTGGACTGCAGCTCGCTCCCCGCGGGCCTGGCCGAGAGCGAGCTCTTCGGCCACCTGCGCGGCGCCTTCACCGGGGCCGTGGACCACCGCCTGGGCGCCTTCCTGGAGGCCGATGGCGGCACGCTCTTCCTCGACGAGATCGGCGAGCTGCCGCTCGAGCTGCAGCCCAAGCTCCTGCGCGTCCTGGAGACCGGCATGGTGAAGCGCGTGGGCGAGAACCACCCTCGGCGCGCCGACGTCCGCATCGTGGCCGCGACCCACCGAGATCTTCGAGTCCGAGGTCGCCGCCGGCCGCTTCCGGGCGGACCTGTTCTACCGGCTCTCGGTGGTGCTGGCCCGGGTGCCGCCGCTGCGCGACCGGATGGAGGACCTGCCGCTGCTCGCCCGCCATCTGAGCGCTGCCGTCGCCCCCGGCGTCGAGTGGCCCGCGAGCGTCCTTGCGGCCTGGAGCCGGCATTCCTGGCCCGGCAACGTCCGCGAGCTGCGCAACGCGGTCCAGCGCGCCCTGGTGCTCAGGGCGGCCGGCCACCCGCTCGACGAGCTCGAAGCGCAGCCTTGGGCGAGCCTCTCGGCGGGCCAGGCCCGGGGCGAGCCGCTCGCTGTCGAAGGCGACTCGGACGACGCCGAGCGGCGCCGCATCGCGCAGGCCCTGGCGAGCTGCGCGGGCAACCAGACCGCCGCGGCGAAGCTCATGGGCATCTCGCGGCGCACGCTGGTGACGCGCCTGTCGACCCTGGGGCTGCCGCGGCCGCGCAAGCCCCAAACCAAGCCTTAGTCCCTTCGCGAGGAAATCTTGCGCAGGATGGCAAAGACTTCAGGTTTCAGACTCCGGGCCTTAAGGAGCTGCAGTACCCGGAGCCTGGGGTCTGGAGCCCAGCCCTTTCAAGGTGCGTTCTTTCTCTTTGTTTTCCGCAATGCTAGCAAGCGAGCAGTGGAAACATGAGGGTGTCTTCGGTTGAAGGTTCTCGGTTGCCGCGGCTTCTTTGGACCACGTGGATGTCGACGGAACTTCAGCAAGTCAACTTCTCCAGCGAGGTCGACAAGCACCTTGGCGACCTCGCTGGTTGGGGCTGCCTGGAATACTCGCCACGCTTTGGGCGGGATCGCGATCTCCATGCCTCGCCGGGTGCCGGCGATTTCGTCGGCCAGGTAATAGGCCGATACCTCTTCTTGGATCTTTTCGGCTCCGTGCTCGGCGCGCAAGGCGGCCTTGATGACCGAGAGAACGTTGTAGGCGACCAAGGCCACACAGAACGCGAAGAGCGCTGCCTTCGGATAGCCCAACGTATTGAGCTCGCCTTCCAGGGTTGCCTCCAGCTCCTGAAATGCCAACTCGATGCCCCACCGCTTTCGGTAGACAGCGCCGACGGTTGTGCCGAGAGTATCTGGTGGGAGATTCGTCAGGATGTGAAGTTCCCGGTCGCCATCACGCGTCGCCTTCTGAAGCTTCAGGGTAATACGGCGGGCGAGGAGCGAGTTCCCGGTGTCATCCCTCAGCTTCACCTCCTGTTCCCAAACCTCGGCGCCGTCGATGGTGCCGCAGCGACGAAGACGGCCGATCGGTTTCCACGGCACATTGATGCGGTGGTGCCTGACGATGAAGAGCCCCTCTCGACGGGCGATGCCGAAGAGCAGGGCGCAGGTGCAGAAGTTGCGGTCAGCGATCCACACGTCCCTCGGCGCGACCTTCGCCAACACCGCTTCAGTGAGCGAGCGCTCCTGGGCGTGGCCATCCTCGCAAGGGATCACATCGGTTACTTGCAGGAGGCGCGGATCCAGCACGACCAATGCAAACCCTGGCAGCGGGCCCGCTGCGGTCTTGCGCAGCTCGGAAATCCGATGCTCCGTGGCCGCCAGGTGATTCCCGTCGAGGATCCGAGCTCGATACCCTGGAAGGAGTTCCGGAAGCGATGCCTTCATGCTTTCGATCAACGGAACAGTGCGACCGGCGACGTGCTTGACCAATGCCGCACCGACCCCCGGCTCGATTCCGTCGACCTTGTTGTACAGCGACTGTACCGAGACCTCAATTCGGCGCCGATTGGCTTGATAGGCGGCGTGAAGCGACGGCCGGATGCGGTGAACCACGAGGCTCATCAAGTCGACGACTGTGGAGAACAGCAGCGTCCGCGTGTATTGCGTTTCAGCGCTCGCGCCAAACACGGCATCAACATCTTCGGAGCGCAGCGCATGCTCGAGTGTCCCACGCGCCATCACGCTAATCGGGCTCTGTTCAATGAACGGAGCGAACACCTTGCCAAGAATCATGCGTTGGCCTTTCGACGGGCGCCCCGGTTTGGACGCGCCCAGGAGAGGCCAGATCCATGGCAGATTCTCAGGACCCGCACAATAGAGTCGAAATCCCGCAGCAACACCAACTACTTACGACCTTTAAAGGGCTGGGTCTGGAGCCTGGAGTCTGGAGTCTGGAGTCTGGAGCGTAAGGCAGCCCTCGTTGGTTCCGGCTCGGCCGGTTTAGGAGCCCGTCGATGATGTCCACCTTGCCTGCCTCGCTCCTCCTCGCCGCTCTCTGCGCGGAGCCCGGCGCCCCGGGCGCGGCGCCAGAAGCGAATCCGTATCTCCTGCAGGCGCGCGCGCTCTACCGGCGGCTGGAGCCCCAGGCCTGCCTCGCGCAGCTCGACCGCGCCATCCGCTGGAAGAGCACGCCCACCGAGTGCGTGGACATCGAGGTGTTGGCCGGCCTGTGCTCTTTCTTCTCGGGCAACGAGCGGGCCGCCGCCGAGCGCTTCGAGCTCGCGCTGCGCATGAGCCCGGCCGCGACGCTGCCGCCGAATACCAGCCCGAAGATCGCCCAGGCCTTCGAGCAGATCCGCCAGCGGTTGGCGGACGCGGCGAGCGCGGCGCGCCCCGCCGAGGCGCCTGCGCCCGTCGAGGCCATGCCGCCTTTGAGCGCGACCAAGCCCGCGGGCGCGGACGGGACCGGCGGGGAGGCGAAGCCGCGCAGCCTGTGGGGGTCCGCGACCCTGGGAGGCGTCGCCGTGCTCGCGACCGCGGCCGGCGTCATCTTCGGGGTCCGGGCGCGCCAGCTCCAGGACCAGGCGAACAGCGCGAGCACGACCTACGGCGCGTCGAAGAGCGCGGGCGCGAGCGCGCGCTCCAGCGCGCAGGCGGCGAATGGGTTCTATGCAGTCGCGGCGGGCTCCGCGGCGGCGGGGGCAGCCTGGGTGGTGTTCCGCTTCTGAGGCCGAGCCCGGCCGCCGCGGCGGTCCGCCATTTTCACTTTGGGACAATGAGGGTGAACTTCGGCTCCCCATTCTCGTGGGTCACGGAGACGTTGACCACGGCCTTGGGGCTGTCGTTGCCGGCGACGCCCGCCGGCGTCGACAAGGTGATTCGGTACGTGCGATTGGTGGTGCCGGCCTGGACCTGCACTCTCGCCTCGGTCGAGCTGGCTCCCGAATAGTAATTGACCGCGAACCGGTAGACCCCGTCCTTGATGGTCGCGCACGGCAAGAAATAGTGCTCGGGCCCGGACCCGTCGCGGTTGTCGAGGTCGATGCTCCCGGCGCCGGCGGTAGGGTTGTTGTACGTCAGGTGCGCTTCGCCCGAGTCGGTGGGCTCGAAGACGTGGAGGTCGAGGTCGGTGGGGATGCCTTTGCCCGAATTGGCGTCCCATTCCAAAGAAGCGGTGATGATGCCGCCCGAGACCGTCGAAGGCGGCGCGACCAGCGCGGAGGCCTGGTCGATGATTTGGGACAGCACCTTGGGCTTCGTCACGTTGCCGCTCAAATAGGCCTCGACGAGACCGTGGCGAATGAACGTGCTCTGCTCGGAGCTCTTGTCGTTCTTGGCATTGGCCGGCAGGGTTCCCGGGTACACGAATCGCACCGCGTTCATGATGAAGTCGTCTTCGGAAGTGGTGTACGGGCCGTTGCCTCCGACGTAGTTGTCCGGCGTCGCTACCGAGACCATGTTCCAGCTGTTGTCGGGCAGCGGCGAGGCCCCATTGAACAGAAGATTCCAGGCCTCATTCGCATACAAGTTACCCTGGGAGTGCGCGACCACCGTGACCCTGTTCCCCTGCAATACCTGGTTTCGGTAGTACTGAACGTGCGCTCGCAAGTCGGGGTCCAGCTTGGCGTTGGCCACGTCGACGCCCAGCGCCGCCTGCTTTTGGAGGTCCTGGAGCTCGGGGGGGAGGTCCTGGGGGGAGAGGATCAGGGCGCGGAGCGCCGAGGTCGTTCGCTGGCGGAAGACCTGAAGCAGCTGGGTCAGGGCACCTTCATTCCTATTGTAGGCGAGGCCAAAGGCGATCTGCGACGGCTTGGGCGTGATGGTGTCTTGCCAGGCCTGCGTGGTGCCGGGCCGCTGCTCCTTCAGCTTCGCCTGGATGAACAAGAGGTTGTTGTCGGCGCCCGTCTGGTCCGTGAACATCCCGTTGGCATGGACGATGAGCAGCTTGGGATTGAGGGAGCACGTCGGGTCGGCGAAGGCGGGGGTGGAGAGGGCGGCGCTCCCGATGAGAAGCGCGGCGGCCTTCGAAGCATGGCGGATGGAGGGTCGCATGGGCGTATTCCTCAGTTCGGCAGGGCCTGGGGGTTGAATGCGCAGGTGACGCCGGACTGGTAGTCGGGCGTGGTCTCGAAGACGCCGCCGCTGAGCATCGCGTCGGTCGCGTAGAAGACGTCCTGGCGCGCGTCGGTGTTGAGCACCTGGAGCTTGATCTCGTTGATGGCGGAGTAGGCCACGTCCGAAGCGGCGACCGCGTAGACGCACTCCATGGCGCGCTGGCTCTTCTGCTCGGCGTCGTAGGCGGCGTTGGTGTCTTGGGCAGCTACCGAAAGCCAAGCCGCGTAGCCCTTGGCCAATTGCAGGAGCGCCGCCTGCGTCCGCTGCGAGTCCGGGTAGCTGAGGACGACGAACCGCTGGACGTCGTCGCGGACGCCGTCGCCGTCCGAGTCGATGCCGGCGAGGGTCGCCAGGCCCGCGGCCCCGGGGTCGGGCGGCAGCGTCACCGCCAGCGCGCCGGCGTCGCTCTGCGACTGACCGCCGGCGTCGGCGTCGGCGTCGGCGACCTGGGCCGCCTGGGATTGAGGGGGAAGCTTCATGGCGCACCCGCCGGCGACAAGCCCGGACAGGAGCAGCGACCGCAGTCGAACGATGCGTGACATGGGCATCCTTTCGCGTCAGGAACGGCACCACCTCGGTTGATTCCTCGAGCGGCGACCGAAGATAGGGAGGCGACGGACTCTAGGGTCTGGCTCGGCGGAGCACCGGTGCTATGGCGGGCCAGGCTACGGGGGAGGCAGTGGCCGCCGCCATCGGTCGTTCGGACGGTTCAGGGCTGAATATCGGTTGAACGTCGAATGGTGAACGATGCAGGCCAAGGCCGGAGCACCCCTCGGGCTGCCGAGGGCCCTGGCGGGACCGAATGGCCTGAAGGCGAACGTGAAATCGGAAAGGCAGCGAGTTGGGCGCGGTCCCACGCGCGTCGCGGGCCGTTTCAAAAGCGCGGGCAATCCAATCTCGCCGCGCTCGAGGGCCGGCCATTCTCGTGGCTTCGCTGTCGGTCCGGGACCCGGGACCTGAGGGTGAAGGCGTTTCGCCGGGTCATCGAGGCGCTGGCGGCGCTCCCGCCGGGCGCTCGGAGTGGACAAAGATCGCGCGGAACGCGCCGTGGCAGATGACGCGAATGAGCTTGAACACGTTCGCTCGGCACGGCGTCTTCGAGGACCGGTTCATGGTGCAGCGGCCAAGGCGTTCCCTTGACCCGTTGCTCGCGGCGCACCCGGCGAGCGGCAAGGGCGTGCCCGCGGCCGTCCGCGAGGCGCTGCACGACGCCATGGAGGTGGCGACGGCCAACGTTGTGATGATGAATGGCAGAAAGCGTCAGTGGCTCAAGTCGGTGAGCGCCGGTGCTTTCGCTACCTTGTCGGGAAACCGAATGCGCCGAGGACTACATGGTTAGCCCGGAGTGTGAAGGTTCGATTCCTCCCAAACGCCTGTGGGCTTGCGTGTCGCCGCCTTGGGACGTCGCGACGAGGCTCGACTCGGTTGGGAGCACAGGTCGACGCTACCGCGCGCGGCGCCGGCTTTGGCTCGACGTGGCTACCGAAGATCGCTGCGAAGGAGACAGTCGGGCGAGCGCTGGTCTCGCGGCGGCGGCGCTCTTGCAATCCCTCCCGAGGTTCAATAGGGTCAGGCTCGTCATTGCTCGAATCCTGTAGAAACAATAAGGAGACGATTCATGGCCAATCGCATCGGAGCGTACCTGTTTCTCGCCGGAGGGCTCCTCCTCGGCGCCTGTGGGAGCACCGCGAGCGCGTATTGCGACAAGGCGAGCTCGTGCAACGACCTCGGCGGCGCCACCACTCAGACGTGCACCACCGCCGTGCAAAATCAGTTCAATGGCCTCTCGGACCCGGGAAAGTCGGATTGCGAGAAGTTCATGAGCGCGTGCGCGGGAATGAAGGACTGTAATGATTTCGTCACGTGCGTGAATGACCTGAACAGCGGCGGATGCCCCTATTGATGTGGGGCCTGGCCTGCGGCCCCCGTAGGGCATCGGCACCCCGATCTCATTGAGCTTCGACGGGCTCAGGGCAAGTCAAGGTTGACCTTGACGGCCTTGATCTCGCCCGGGGGCACGTCTACCGGGACGCTCTTTTCCAGGTGGAGGTCGGGGTTGCGAAAGACGAGCACCTGCCGCCCCGCGGGGAGCTCGACGGGCTGGGTCATGGGCGTGACGCCCAGCTCCTGATCATTCCAGTAGACCTTGGCCCACGGGCTCGTGAGCACGGTGATGCGACCCGTTTTGCGTTCGCGGGGCGCCGCGGTCGCGCGGATCTGGGTCGGAGCCGCCGCCGGTCTTCTCGGAGCGGTGGCGCCGGCGTCGACGCTCGGAGGAGGCGCCTCGGCGACGAGCGCGACGGCCGGCGCCGAGCCCGGGTCGACAGGCGCGTCCGGGCGAGGCGCCGCGAGAGCCAGGGCGGTTTCGGGGGCAGCGCTCGCCGCGGTCAAGGGGGTGGCGCCCGGCGATCGACGGCTCGCAGCGGCCCATCCCATGGCGATCAGCGCGGCCGCCGCCGCGGCGCCCAGCCCCGCCCAGAGGCGCCGCCTGGCTGGGCGAGGGCCGTCGCTCCCAACCAGTAGCGTGGCTCCGGAGGCGTCATCGGCCGGGACCGGCTGTGCGCCGAGCACCTTCGTGCCGGGGCCCGCGGCGTCCCGACCGCCGCCGATGGCCGTGGCCTCGGCCCGCAGGAGCGAGGGGGGCACCGGGTTCCCCATCGCCTGCGCGAGCCAGTCGCCGACGGCCGAGGAGCCGACGAACCGCCCGGCGTCGACCAGCGTCTCTTCCAGCGCCAGGGTCATCTCGCGCGCGGAGCCGAAGCGTTTCTCCCGGTCCACGCAAAGCGCGCTGTCGACGATCTGCAGGAGCTTGGGCGGCAGGTCCGGGCGCAGGCTCGACAGCGCCGGCGCTTCGCCCTTGAGGATGGCCGAAACCAAGAGCCCCGCGCTGCCCGGGGCAAAGCGCGGCGCGCCGGCCAGGCACTCATGGAGGATGCAGCCCACGGAGTAGACGTCGGCGCGTCGGTCGATGCGCTCGCCATTGAGCTGCTCCGGCGCCATATAGGCGAACTTGCCCTTCACTCCGCTGTGCTCGCTGGTCGCGGCGTTGAAGGCCTTGGCGATTCCGAAGTCGGCGAGCTTGATGGCCCCCTGGGCGCTGATCAAGATGTTGTCCGGGCTGACGTCCCGGTGGACGATCTCCAGGGGCGCGCCGGTCCCGTCCGCCAAGGTATGCGCGTAGTGCAAACCCTCGAGCGCCTGGATGGCGATCTGCGCCGAGAGCCCCGGGTCGACCGTCTCTCCTCGCTCGCGCAGCGCGCGCAGGACCGAGCGCAGGTTGTGCCCGCGCACGTATTCCATGGCGATGAAATAGTCGTCGGACTCGTGGCCGAGCTCGTAGATCTGCACGATGTTCGGGTGCATGAGCAACCCGGCGAGCTTCGCCTCGTTGAGGAACATCGCGACGAAAGCCGGGTCGGAGGCTAAGTGGCGCAGGATGCGCTTGACGACCAGGAGCTTGGAGAAGCCCGCGGGCCCGCGGTGCCGCGCGAGGAAAATCTCCCCCATGCCACCTGTGGCGAGGACGCCCAGGAGCTCGTACTTGCCCAGCGTGTCGTTCGGCATTGGCCCCATCTTAGTCGGTCCAGCGACGGCCCTGAGGCTTTGCGTCGCGCCCGCCGCTTAGCACGCCGGCGGGTGGGCTCGCCAGAGCCTGATGCGCCTGGGCGGGTCGCCCATCCGACGCACACCAATTCGGCGCGGCGCGAGCGGTGGGCGCCCGTTCGTCCTGGTGCCCCGAGTGTCGAAGGAGCACCATGGAAGAGGCGAGCTCGCGCCTCACCCCCCTTCCCCCTCCCCGCTCGCGGGGAGGGGGCGAGTGGCGAGGAGACCTCGCGTGCGGCGCCTTATGGCGGCCCGCCGAAAGGAGCACGCGATGATCCGGCACATCCTGGTCGGCTTCGACGCCTCGGAGAGCTCGCGAAAGGCGGCGCAGTTCGCGCACGATCTCGCCGAGCAGACGGGCGCCAAGGTGACGCTGCTCTACGTCCTCGAGCCGCCGCGCGTCTTGCCCATCGGTCCGCTCGACGGCTTCATCGCCATCGGCGAGATGCCCGGAAAGAAGGAAATCGAGCAGGTCCACGCCATGCTCCACAAGGTCGCCGCCGAGCTCCCGAAGGCCCAGGTCGAGGAGGTGGTGGAGATAGGCCGGCCGGACCACGTCATCGTCGAAAAGGCCAAGGCCATCCACGCCGACCTCGTCGTGGTCGGGGCCCGCGGGCTCTCGGCGGGCGGGCGCTTCCTGGTGGGCTCGACCAGCGACCGCGTGGTCCACGAGTCGACGCTGCCGGTGGTGGTCGTGCACTGAACCTAACCAGTAGGCGCATGCCAGCGCCGCCGAGCATACCGCCTCTTCGGGCACGCACGTTGACGTGGGCGCTCGACGTGGGCGTGGTCGGCGACGGCGACGGCGACGGCGACGGCGACGTGGCCGTGGGCGGTCGTGTCGGCGGTGCTTGCCATGCGATCAGAATGCTCAGCTTCCAGAAGATGGATGTCTACCAGCGAGCCATCGAGCTTCTTGCCTTGGCTTCGCAGCTTTCATCCGATGCACCTCGAGGGAACTGCGCACTCTTGGACCAGCTTCGGCGAGCAGCCAGTTCGATCCCCTTGAACATCGCAGAAGCAGCTGGACGGACAGGACAAGCAGACGCAGCTCGTACCTACGCCATCGCCCGCGGTTCGGCGATGGAGTGCGCCGCCGCCATGGGTGCCTGCTCGTGCTCAAGGTCATCGACGCTGCCGCATATCGGCGAGGCTGCGAGCTGCTTGAGCGCATCGTCGCCATGCTGACCAAGCTCTGTCGCTGATTTCCGACACGACCGCCCACGGCCGCGTCGCCGTCGCCGTCGCCGTCCACGTCCACGTCCACGTCAAGCGTCGACGTCGACGTCCCAGACCCGATTCACTTCCCCAGCTGCCGCCGCAGGCGGCTTCGTTCAACCCGGCCGAGCCGGAACCAAAGAGGGTTGCCTTAGGCTCTTTGGCTCCAGGGCGACTGGCGACTAAGGCGCGCCCTGCGCCGCCGGAACGCCAACGCGGTCCGAGAGGCGGACCCGGCGCGGCATCGTGACCTGCTCGCGAACCACGCTGAGGTCGGCGCTCGCCCCGCCGGGCAAGAGCTCGAGCGCGTCCTCCAGCGCCTGCGCGCCGACGACCGGAGCCCCATTGAGCGCGATGATCACGTCGCCCGCCCGGAGCCCCGCCTTGCGGGCCGGGCCGCGGCGGTCGACGGACGTGAGAAGCGCGCCGGACCAGACGAGGGTGCCGCGCACCCGCGCGCTCTGGTGAGTGAGGTCCTCCGCCGTCGCCCCCAGGGGGCAGAGCGGCCGCTCGGCGGCCGCCTGGGTCGGCGGCGTTTCCGGCGGCGGCGCGGGGAGAGCCTGGGGCTCCGGATAGGCGGCTTGCGCTCCGAAGGCGGCCGAAAGCGCGGCCGCGAATGCCGCTGAACGGAATGGCAAGGACATGGCGAGCCCCTCTCTTCCAGGTGTGGCCCCGGCCCGCGAGGGGCAAGGGGCGCCTTTTGGATGGCGCAAGGCCTCGTTCATGGAGAAGATTGGCCGCGCCTCCAACCTGGCCCGGCCGAGGCGGAACCGAAGAGGGTTGCCAGGCTCCAGACCCCAGGCTTCAAAAACTGCATTCCCTGGAACCTGGAATCTTTGCCAGCCTGCACGAGAGCTCGCGCCGAAGGGACAAAAGGGAGAAAGAGCCATGAAGGCGATCTGCGTGGAAAGCTTCGGCGCGCCCGAGGTGATGCGCCTCTCGGACGTCCCGCCTCCCGTCCCGGGGCAAGGCCAAGTCCTCGTCGCCGTGAAGGCCGCGGGCGTGAACCCCGTCGACGCCTACGTGCGCTCCGGGACGTATCCGCCGGTGCCGAAGCTGCCGTACACGCCCGGCTGGGACGGCGCGGGCGTGGTCGAGGCGGTGGGCGCGGGCGCCCGGCGCTTCAAGCTTGGCGACAGGGTCTACCTGGCCGGGAGCCTCAGCGGGACCTATGCCGAGAAATGCCTCTGCGAGGAGGCGCAGGTCCAGCCGCTGCCCGAGGCGGCGAGCTTCTCCCAGGGCGCGGCGGTGGGCGTGCCGTACTCCACCGCGTATCGCGCGCTCTTCCAGCGGGCGCGGGCCGTTCCGGGAGAGGTGGTGCTCGTGCACGGGGCGAGCGGCGGCGTGGGCAGCGCCGCCGTCCAGCTCGCCGCCGCTGCGGGGTTGACCGTCATCGGGACCGCCGGGAGCGACGAGGGGCTCGCGCTGGTCGAGAGCCTCGGCGCGAAAGCCGCGGTGGACCACCGCCGGCCTGGCTACCTCGAGGAGGTGAACCGGCTCGCGGGCGGGCAAGGCGTCCCGCTCATCCTGGAAATGCTCGCCAACGTGAACCTGGGAAAGGACCTGGGCATCCTGGCCCGCTACGGCCGGGTGGTGGTCATCGGGAGCCGCGGCAACGTGGAGATCACGCCGCGCGACCTAATGCGAACCGACGGCGCCGTCCTGGGCATGAGCATGAGCTCGGGAAACCCGACCGAGCAGGAGCGCGCCAGCATCCACGCGGCGCTGGTCGCCGGGCTCGCCAACCGGGCGCTGCGGCCGGTCATCGCCCAGGAGCTCGGGCTGGCGGAGGCGCCGCGCGCCCATCGCGACGTCATGGAGAAGAAGGCCCACGGCAAAATAGTCCTGCTGCCGTGAGAGCGAATCGCCCAGGAGCTCGGGCTCGCTCGAGCGAAGGGCCCGAGCCGGCGGCGGCGACCGTTCGCCGGCAGATCCTGTCGCGGCTCGAAGGAGGTGCGGTCAGTTTCGAGGAGCTGCGCCGGGAGCTCGGGCTCGCCGCGCGAGAGCTGGAGCTCGACCTTCGCCACCTGGAGCGTACCTTGCGCGCCGAGGGGCGGCGCCTGGAGGTAGAGCCCGCGCGGTGCCTGGGCTGCGGCTTCGCCTTCAAAGGCCGGGCCGAGAGGCACCTCCGCGCGCCCAGCCGATGCCCGCGGTGCAAGAGCGAGCGAATCGAGGAGCCGCGGCTCTCGATTCGTTAGGCCCCTTGGGCGGCTTCTGGAACCGGTCGGAGACCAGGCCCGCGAATGGGGCGTCCTCGGGGCCGAGCTTAAAGGCGTCCCACGTCTTCTGGAGAATGTCATGTGGCTTCGACTGGACGCCGGAAGCCAGGTGCGGCAGGCAAGCGGGGGTTGCTGTCGCGGAAGGTGACGGTGAAGGGGTGCGCGGCCGCCGAGCGCCGGAAGGCCTCGTAGTCCCGGAGCAGCATGCCCGCGCGCCGCGCGCCGCCATCGGCGTCGACCGAGAGCATCCGAACAATGGCGCGGCACGCCTCGGGGCGCGACGCGGCGAGCTTCGCGCCGTCGACGCGCACCCGCGGCGCTCGGGGTTCGGCGGCCGGCGCCATGATGCCGCCGCGCTCCGCCGGACGCTGGGTCTGGCACGCCAGGCCGAAGAAGGCGGCGGTGAAGGCAGGCAGCGTCAGCGAGGCGTGGCGAAGGACGCGCATGGGGAACCTCTTTCGAGGGCTCGCATTATGACATGCCGTCCTTCGAGGAGGCCTTCCTTATGCGCGCAAGGCTTTTAGAAACAAAGCCGGGTGCTAGCTCCAGCGGAAGATCCGCAGCGCGACGCCAAATGAAAGAATTGAAATGGCGCACAGAATGGCGATCTGCGGAGACACCGCCGCGAGCCCCGCGCCTTCGTTCATCACCGCCCGCAACGAATCGTTCAAGGCGGTCAGCGGCAAGAGCCGCAGGAACGGCTGCACCGAGTCGGGGAAGTTGCTCGTGGAGAAGAAAACGCCCGAGCCGATGAACATGGGCATCATCACCAGGTTGATGAGCCCGCCCACGGTCTCGGTGTTCTGGGCCCGGGAGGCGACGAGCAGCCCGACGCCGGCGAAGGCCACGGCCCCCAGGAACGACAGCGCCGCGAACAGCGCCAGTGAGCCCCGGAGCTGCACGGAGAAGGCGAGGGCGCCGAACAAAAGCAGCACCGGCAACTCGACGGCCAGAAAGAAGACCCGCATGGCCACGAACGAGAGCAGGAAGTGGCTCCGCTTCATCGGGGTCGCGAGCATCCGCTTCAGGAGCTTGCGCGTCCGGGTCTCGACGATGACGTAGCCGATGCCCCACATCCCGCTCGACATGATGTTGACGCCGATGATGCCCGGCAAAAGGAAGTCGATGTAGCGCGACCCGGGCTCGCTCACCTGCTTTTCTCCCGCGGTGAATGCGTCGGCGCGCCCGGCCGCGCGCTGCAGGGCGTCGTCCACCATGGCGCGCGCGAGGCGGCTCTCGGGGCGCGTCGGGTCGAAGGTGTAGACGCTCGGCTTCCCGGGCACCACGACGAGCGCCGCGCGCCCCACGCGCAGCGCCCCGGCCGCGGCTTGCGCGTTCAGCACCTCGGCCTTCACGCTCGGGCTCTTCTCGAGCTGCTCGCGGACCTCCTGCGCGCTCGGGCCGTCCTGCACTACGACCCGCACCGCCTCGGGAGGCCGGTTGCGGAAGGCGACCCCCAGGGCGATGGACAACAAAATGGGAAAGCCGAAGGCCCAGAACACCGTCGACGGCTCGCGAAAGAACAGCCGCAGCCGCGCCAGGGTGAGCTCGACGAATGGGTGTTTCGGGCTTGCTTTCATGGGCAGTCCGCCGTTCAGGGAGCCGGGGGCGATGTTTCGCTCAATCGCGCAGGTTGCGCCCGGTGAGCGTGACGAAGACGTCCTCCAGCGTCGCCGAGTGGGTCGTGAGCCGCTCCAGCGGCACCTCGCGCGCCTGCAGGTGCGCGAGCAGCGGCGGGACCGCGCGGTGGACGCCGAGCACCGTCAAAGCCCAGCCGTCGCCGACCTTCCTCGCCGCGCGCACGCCGGGCAGTCCGGCCAGCTCGCCCTCGAGCAGCCCGTCGGCCTTGGAGGCGAACTCGACGATCTGCTCGCCGACGTGCTCGGCGATGAGCGCCCGCGGCGTGCCCTGGGCGATGACCTTGCCGCGGTCGACGATGGCCACCCGGTCGCAGAGCCGCTCGGCCTCGTCCATGTAGTGCGTGGTCAGGAGCACCGTGCGCCCGTCGGCCTTGAGGCTCGCGAGGATGTCCCAGAGCTGTCGCCGGGACTGCGGGTCGAGCCCCGTTGTCGGCTCGTCCAGGAACAGGAGCTCGGGGTCGCCCACCAGCGCGCAGGCCACCGCCAGCCGCTGCTTTTGCCCGCCCGAGAGCCGGTCGTACCAGCTCTTCCGCTTCTCCTCGAGCGAGACCAGCCTCAGCACCTCTTCCACGCCGCGGCCTTTGGCGTAGAACGAGCGGAACATCTGCAGGACCTCTTCCACGGTGAGCCGCTCGGGGAGGTTCGTCTGCTGCAGAGTGATGCCCAGCCGCTCGCGCAGGTCCACGGCGTCTGCCGCCCAGCGCCGGCCCAGGACCTTCACGTCGCCCGCGGTGGGCTCGAGCAGGCCCTCCAGGATCTCCACGGTCGTGGTCTTGCCGGCGCCGTTGGGGCCGAGCAGGCCGAAGCACTCGCCTCGGTGGACTTCCAGGTCCAGGCCGTCCACGGCCAGCACGTCGGCGCTGTAGCGCTTGACGAGCCCTTTGCACTCGATGGCGAGGTTCGTTTCCATGGCTTGTCGGTCCGGGGGGCTTTGGGCGGCGACATACTGCCCCGCCGGAGCCCAGCGGCGCCAGTCGCATGGTGGGTCGCCGCGGTCCCGCCTCTCAGATGTCCGAGGAAGTGCCGAGTTTCAGGGAAGAAAAAGCGAGTTGTCCCGAGGAGGCGTCGGGGCTACAAAGCCGGCTGACGGCTGCGTTCGCCGCCTTCCAGCCGGGCAAGGGAGCTATGGCCAGCCTGACCTACGAAGCCGTGCGCGAAGCGCCCGTCGAGGCGATCGTCGAGCTCTACAAAGCCGGCGGCTGGTGGCAGGAGAGCCAGGCGTGGCGGGAGACCATCCCTCGGATGATCCTCGGCAGCTTCTGCTTCATGGTCGCCAAGGACCCGAGCGGGCAATTTGTGGGGATGGGCCGCGCCATCTCCGACGGCTGCAGCGACGCGTACATCCAGGACGTGGTGGTCCTTCACAGCCACCGCGGCCAGGGGGTGGGCGCCGAGATCATCCGCCGCCTCACCGAGTACTGCGCCGACCGGCAGATCAGCTGGATAGGGCTCGTGGCCGAGCCCGGGACCCAGCCCTTCTACGAGCGGCTGGGGTATGGGCCGCTCCGCGGATACCAACCGATGCTGTACGGCAAGAAAGACTGAATGAGCGTGAGCTTTCTCGGATTCGACTTCTCGCCCGTTCGCCTCGAGGACCGAAAGGAGCTCGAGGCTTTTCTCATCGCGCGCCCTCAGTCGCTCTCCGGCTATACCTTCGGCTGCCTGGGCGCCTGGAACGAGACCTTCCACTACAGCTGGTGCAAGCCCGAGCCCGACACGTTGCTCGTCTCCTGCGTCGTCGACCCCGACCGCAACCGCCACCTCTTGCAGCCGGTCGGGCGCTTCTCGAGCGAGGTCCAAGAGCGCGCCCTGGCGGAGGCGCGCTCGCTGCCGTACCCTCTGCGGATCGTGGGGGCGACCGGCGGGTTTCTGGCCGCGCACCCCGCGCTGGGCGCGAGCTTTTCTGTGGAAGAGGACCGGCCCAACGCGAACTACGTCTACTCCGCCGAGGAGCTCGCGACCCTGGCAGGGCGCAAGTTCTCGCCCAAGCGCAACCTCATCGCGCAGGCCGAGAAGGTGTACGCCTGGGCCCTGGAGCCCGTCGCCGACGAGAGCGTGGCGGAGTGTGCGCAGCTCGCCCGGCAAATCCGCGACGAGACCCCGACGCCCATGCCTCCCTCGCTGGTGCAGGACATGCTCGCGGTCGACTTCTCCCTGCGGCATCTGGACGAGCTGGGCCTGCGCGGCTATCTCGTCCGCGTGGAGCGCAAGGTGGTGGCCTTCTGCATCTGGGAGCCGTTGCGGCCCGGCGAGGTCGTCGTCCACTTCGAGCGGGCGCTGCGCAGCTACAAGGGCCTGTACCAAGTCCTCAACCGCGAGGTGGCCCGGGCGCTGCTCGCACAGGGCTTCACGCGCATCAACCGCGAAGAGGACTTGGGCGACCCGGGGCTGAGGCAGGCCAAGCTCTCGTACAACCCCGTGGAGCTCACCATGGCCTACCTGCTCACGCTTCGGCGGGGCGGCGCGCCCGAGGTCGAGCAGCGGCCGTGAGCCGGTCCCGCACTGCGGCGCCGCATGTCGGGCTCGGGCGGGCCATCGCAGCCCTGGCCGCCGCCTTGGGGTCGGCGCTCGTCCAGGCCTCTGAACAGGCGCCCGACCTGCTGCCAGCCGGGCCTTCGCCGGTCGAGACGCTCCCCGGCGGCCTGAAGCGGCCGCACCAGGACCAGTGGTTCACCGACGAGACGCATCAGCGGCGCCAGGGGACCATCGTCTTCTCGCGCGAGCGGATCGAGAACCCGCATGAGAACGAGGCGCTGTTCAGCGCGGCGTTCGGCCGGCGCGAGCCGCTCTACGGCCGCGTCTACCTCGACCGGGCCGTCGTCAACACGCCGGTCTTCGCCCGGGGTCGCCGGCCGGTCTTTCCCGCCGAGTCGGCGCACTTCTACCGCCTCTTCGTCGACGGCAAGCCCTTCGACCGAGCGCTGGGCGTCTTCACATCGGGCTTGCGCCTCTCGAGCTCCGAGGCCGAGGACCGGCAGCTGACGACCTGGCGCTTCGAGCCGCACCCCTCGCCGCTGGACGACCGGGCCGCGCCCGAAGTGGCGCTGGCGTGGGCTCGGGCGGTCAACGCCCTCGAGCCGGGAAGGCACCGGGTGCGCATCGAGCTGTGGGCGGGCGAGCTGGACCAGCACAGCGCGGGGCCGCGCGCCGCCGGGGAGCTGACGCTCGCCGCCGGCGCCCAGGACTTTCTGGGCTCGGGCGTGCAGGCGCCCGTCGACGGGTACGGCGCGCGCGATCGCGATCAAATCAAGCAGGCCATCCAGGGCCTCCTCGCCCGGGCGCGCCCGCCCGTCCCCGCCGAGCGGCTGGCGCTGGCGCGCGTCTGGGCCGAGCGGGCCCTGGGGGAGCCGGGCGCGCCCGCGCGCCACATCCTCGCCATCGCGCGCACGGCCGGAGACGCCCGCGGGAAGGTCTGCGAGTACCGCGGCTTCCTGGTCCGCCAGGAGCGCGCCCGCGGCCGCTGGGGTCCCATGGAGCTCGAGCCCGCATGCGCGCTCGCCGAGTGCGCGCCCTTCTGGGCCGATTGCGAGTGAGGCGCGCCGGCGGCCGGGGTCAGCGCGGCTTTCGTTGATCGACCGCCACGCGGGGCGCCAGGGCTTCCGCCGCGGCGTCCGGGTCGACGCGCTCGCCGGTGAAGCTCACGAAAAGCTGCGCCGCGTCGTTCCAGCCGCGCACGCCGGTCTTGAGCGAGGCGACGCTCGAGAAGCCCATTTGCTGCATGAGTCGGCCGCCAGCGCCGAGCGATTTCCCGAGCGGCAGAGCACGACGATTTCTCTTTCGCGGATGGCAGCGAGAGCGGGCACCGTGTTGTAAGGTCAAAGTACTCGTGCCGAGGCCGGCCGCGGGCCTTGGGATAGGCGACCCGGTTGCGTCGATGCCGAGCATCTCGACGACCTGGCGCGCCAATCGGCCGCTAGGGTTGAAGCATCCGCGCGGGAATTCCGCGCTTGCTGCAAAGATCCGGAATTGCTGCACCGTGCGACGCTGCGGCGCTCCCAATGATTCCGCCCCTCCCTGGTGCACCTGAGAACTTTCCTGTTGAAAATTGTCGAGTAGCAAGTAAAGTGCAAACCCGCCTAGAGCGCCGATCGGGTTGAAAACCCAGTCGAATCGATCGCTTAGCGCGGGGGATCGACATGCCGCTCGCGACATGTTTTCTGGTGGGACTTCGCAACGCGCCGTCAGACAGCCGCGCACTGGGGTCATGCCAATGAAGCGTTGGAATCCGGTCGCCGAACTATCCAAGAAGGAGCAGATGATCATTAAGCGGCTCAAGCGAACGCGGAAGCTTTTCGCGTTTCTCCGCCTCCACAGGCTGGAGCTCTTCGACGATACTTTCCAAGAGGAGCTGGAGGGATTGTATCGAGACACAGGCGCAGGAGACGAGCCCGTGGCTCCAGCGCTGCTGTGCATGGCACTCATCCTTCAGGCCTACCACCGCATCTCGGATGCAGAGGCGGTCGAACTTACGGTCCTGGACTTGCGATGGCAGATGGTTCTCGGCTGCGTTGGCGCTGAGGAGCCAGCGTTTGCGCAGGGTACGCTTCAGACCCTTCGAGAGCGTCTGATCCGCGCGGACATGGATCGGCGGTTGCTCGAGCGGACCATCGAGCTGGCGCGCAAGACAATGGAGTTCGACTGGAAGAAGCTGCCCAAAGACCTCCATGTGGCGGTTGATTCCCGCCCTTTTGAAGGGGCCGGGCGGGTTGAGGACACGTTCAATTTGCTCGGCCACGCTGCCCGAAAGATCGTGGAGTGCGCGGCCGAATTGACGGACCTGAGCAAGGAGGAAGTCTGTCGCAAGGCCGGGATCTCCTTGCTGCTGTCGCCAAGCATCAAGGCTGGGCTCGACATCAATTGGAATGATCCCGAGCAGAAGGACCAAGCGATCGATCTCCTAGCTGCCCAAGTGACCTCGCTAAATGCTTGGCTCGAGAAGCACCGGCTTGCGACCCAGGAGCCGCTCCGACCGTACATCGAGGCGGTGGCCCAAGTGCGCGAGCAGGACCTCGAGGTGGCTGCGAATGGGCGCGTTCACATTAGGCGCGGCGTCGCAGAGGACCGCAGAGTGTCGATCGAGGACGCCGACATGCGGCACGGCAGGAAGAGCAAGAGCAAGCGGTTCAACGGGTACAAGCAGCACGTTGCGGTGGACCTCGACTCGAACCTCATTCTCGCTTGCGCCGTCACGCCCGCGAACCGGCCCGAGGAGGAGGCGACTCCCGCGATCAAGGCAGATCTGGAACGATGTCGCGTGCAAACCGGAACCCTTTCTATCGACCGCGCGTACATCAACAGTTCGCTCGTCGAGGAGGTGCTGGCGCGGGGCGGCGAGGTCCTGGCAACGCCCTGGTCAGGCCGGAACAGTAACCCCGAGCTCTTCGGCAAGCGGGATTTCAAGGTCGACATGCGCGCGAAGACCATCACCTGTCCGGCTGGGCAAATGGAGGCGTTCGAGCCAGGACAGGTCGTTGAGTTCGATCCAGAGGTGTGTGGCTCCTGCGCGATACGAAGTCTTTGCACCATGTCGGCATCGGGGAAGGGTCGCCACGTGCAGATCGCGAAGGACGAGGCTCTACAGCAGAGGTTTCGTAAATTGCAGGGGTCGCCGGCCGGCCGCGAACGTCTGCGAGCACGCACCGGCGTAGAGCACAGCCTGGCGCACATCGCGGCCAGGCAAGGCCCCAGGGCGCGCTACCGAGGCACGCGCAGAAATGTCTACGACCTACGCCGCACAGCTGCAGTGGAGAACCTCGAAACGATCCGGCGAGCGCACGACCGCGCGGCGAAGGCCGCGGAATGACAGCAGGTTCAACCCATTCGGTGCTCTAGGTGCAGAGAGGTGCAGAGAGGCGGGCGGCAACGACCACTGACAGGGCGGCAAGTCATCTCCGAGCTGAGGCGGGCGAGGCCTGTGCGCAGGCGAAACGCCTGGCTCGAACGTGCGTGGCAGAATGCCAAGTCGCGGAGGGATTACGGTGCGTATACTTCCACAGTCACTCTTCTTCATTGCTTGCTGCGGCCTCCTCGCGAGTGCTTGCGGGAGGACCGACTACATCGACCAGTCCGCTGCTGATGGAGGCGCCGCCCGCTTCCACGTCTTTTGGGGCACGACCCGCCATCAGGAGACCATTGTCCAGTCCTCTACGAACGTAGAGCAGCAGCCCGACGGCGGGAGTTGCGGCTGCACGGCGACTGCCGCCGACCCGTGTGCCCTCAAGTGCTCTACTATTGAGCTTCCCCCGACTGACTGTGGCCTTGGACACTTCCCGGGGCTGAGCATCCTCGGGTCAGATTTTATTCCGCCGGAGTACTGGGCGGGCGGCACCCTCGTCGAGCCCGACGATCCTCCCAGCGGTGGCTGCCCCGGATTTCCTGGAGGCACCGCCACCTTCGATCCGATTACCTGCATCTATACGAAAGTATTCAATCCTGTTTGCGGCGAATCTGAAGTATTCACGTGCAATTTCTATGAGGGAACATGCAGCGACGAAGCTCCTGCTTATTATTGTGAGGGCGGTGGGAGCTGGGTATGTAATGGTCATTGCTCGCTCCATGGCACCATCAAGCGAGTGTTTTCATGCCCGCGCTGCCAGGGCAACGCGGCCACCAAGTCGGTTCAGCCTCCCGTAATTGTCTCCACGGCGGCATCCCCAGCCGGCCAAACGCAATGGCAGTTTGGCTACCTAGGCTACGTTGACTATCAGGTCAGCGGTAGCGGCGTCGTGAGCGCTACCCTCGATGGAACGCCGTTCGCTCAAGCGAGCGTCACGGTTGGCGGCGCCGGCGGCCTCACCATCAGTGGGTCGAGCGCCCAGCTTCCGGTCGCCGTAGACGCCCAGACGATTCGTTTCGCGGTTCCACCTTCACAGCTCGGACTCGACCAGAACTTCGCCGTCCATTACGAAAGCTCCGCCGGCGCGAGCCCTGCCGATGAACAACAGGTCGTTTCAACCCTGCTGGACCGCAAGGCGACCCTCCCGCCCTGTAACACCTTCGTTCACGAGGTCGGTGTCACCGATGGGCACCTTGTACAGGTGGCCGAGGACCTCAAGATCGCCGGCCGAGGCGGGGGCTTGTCGTTCACTCGCACATACTCCAGCGGCGCGAGCGGAGAAGGCCCGTTGGGAAGTGGCTGGAACCACAACTATCGTGCCTTCCTCATCGAGGTGCCAGGAGCGTCCCAGTACGTTGTTGTGGGAGGCGAGGGTAACGGCCAGACCTTCAGCTGCGGCCTTACCGGCTGCAAACCGCAGCCGGGCTATCATGGCTCGCTGACAATCAATGGCAACTCGAGCTTCGTCTTTCGGTCCAAGTACGGTACGCGCTACGAGTTTGGCGCTCTTGTGGCCGGTTCCTTTCCTTCGCGTCATCGCCTCGAGCGAATCGTCGATGCGGTCGGCAATGCCACTCAGCTCGAGTACGAGGAAGGCCAGTGGGGAGGCGAGGTTCGCCGGGTGTGGGAGGCGGGGGGCGGTCGCTACCTTGAATTTGCCTACACCACGATACCGGGGCCATGTCTCTTTCAAAACGGTCAACTGGTTCGCCTGGCCAGTGTCACTCTGATGACGGGCGGGGCCAATCCGGGCGGCGGCGGGAACACGGCGTCCGACGTCGCGCCATACAGTTCACGTACACCTCCACCGATAGCGGACTTTCGGGACTCCTCGCAACCGCTTCACGCGGTGAGCGAACCGAGACCTACACATACGTAAGTGACCCCAACCCGAACGTCGCTACCGAACTCCAAACCTACACAGATCCGAACGGCAACCCCACCACTTACGCCTGGAATGACGCCCGCGTGCAGAGCGTCACCGACCCGACCGGCGCGGTGACGAGCTACTTCCAGAACTCCGGAAAAACCACAGTCACGGGACCAAGGCCGGGAGTCACGGCGGCCTATACCGTCGACCAGAACGGATGCACGGCGCAGGTCGATCGCTCCAAGACCGGCGGCGGGGTGATCACCACGAAGACGCAATACGACGACAACCACCTCCTGGAGTCGGAGACCGACGCGCTCGGCAGGCAGACGACCTATGCCTATGACACGCTGGGCAACATGCTGGAGCGCAGCGTTGACCTGACGACCGCCACCGGCGTCGAGGCCACCACGACCGATGGCGATGGCAATCCGATCACGAGCGCGGTCGAGACTTGGCTCTACGACCAGACCTTCAGCGCAGTGACATGTCACCAGGACGCCGAAGGCTACGTAACCACCAACGAGATCGATTCCGCAACGGGCTTGGTTACGAAGAGCCAGCGCTTCCGGACCAAGGCCGGCCCCGGCACGGCATGCAAGGATCCTACGACCGTGCCCGCGGGCGACGCGGAGGTCACGGAGCTCCAGTACTGCCAAATCAACGGAGTGTGTCCCGCGAACGGCCAACCCGGGGACCTCTCGGCCATCATCGATGGCGAGCAGCACACGACCACAATTAGCGCCCTCGACCCCTATGCCAATCCGACCGGAGTGACGCTCGGAACTCTCACGATTTCGAGAGCCTACTCGGGCGCCAGCCTCCTCAACACCGAAACGGACACGTTGGGCCACTCCACGACCTGGACGTACGACGACCTCGGGCGCGTCAAGTCGGTAACGAAAGCAAACACGAAAGGCAACAACCCGCTCGGGCAATTTTCGTCGTACGAGTACTTTCCGGGCAGCCAGCTCAAGACTTTGACCAACGGCATGGGGCTCAGCAGGAGCTTCACGCTCGACGGAATGAATCGCGTAGCCACCGTCAGAGAGGCCGGCCCCGGCGTTCCGACTGAATACGACTCCAGCTTCAGCTACGACGAGGCGGGGAACAAGACCAATGCGACCATCCGCGGGTGGTACGAGACCGTCACCCAGTATGATTCCCTCAATCGGCCCTTCAACGTCACGGTCGGCGGAAAGCAGTCGGCGAGCTATGCCTATGACGACGCCGGCAACGAGGTCTCCGAAACCGACCTCCACGGCCATCAGACGACGTACCACTTCGACGCCCTCTACCGTCCCGTGCGAATCGCCGACCCACTCGGTAACGAGAGCCTCCGGCGATACGACCTCGCGAGCAGACTGACCTACGAACGCGATGGGAATGGCCACGAGACTCGCTATACCTCGGACTGCGCAGGACGGCTGACCTCGACGACCGATGCGGTCGGCCACGTCGAGACACGGACCTATTACCATGACGGCCAGCTGCAGAGCGTGGAGGACAAAAGCCCCGGGGGTGTTTCGTATTACAAGATGGCGATCCCCGGGTATGACGCCCAGGAGCGCCCCAGCGGTTTGCAAGAGTCGGGGCTCGGATTCACCCTCCCGACGCAGACCATCGTCTACGATGACGCGGCGCATACGGCCGCCAGCACCGATCGCAACGGCGTCACGACTCTGCGCAACCTGGACGACCTGGATCGTCCTTTCGCCAAGACGGTCGATCCCGGCGGCCTCAATCTGCAGACGCAATTCGAGTTCGACAAGGATGGCAACCTATCGGCCGTGGTCGACGCGCTCGGCCGCCGGACGCAGAGGACCTACGACTGCCTCGACCGCCTGACCGAGCGCGACCTGCCGATGAACGTGTCCGAGATGTTCGAATACGACGGAGCTGGACATCAGACCGCCGTCGTCGACCGTCGAGGCGTGCGGCAGGAAATGACCTACGATGAGCAAGAGCGGCCGCTCGTCAATACATTGGTTCGAGCCGACGGGAGCAAGCTCGCGCTGTCCACGCGCACGTACGTCGACACGCCGGGTTCAGCGACCACGAATGTGGCGCTCAAGGTCAGCGACGCTCGCGGGAAGCTCGCCACGGTCGAGTTCGACCCACTCGAGCGCATGGTCGCCCTCACCGACCCCCTGCACTACACGAGCAGCACCACGTACGACGCGGTGAACCCGGTGTCCTCTGTCGATAGGAACGGCCATCAAACGAGCTGGACGTACGACGCGGCGAACCGCGTTCTCAGTCAAACCGACGGCGCCTCCGGAACCACTTACGTCGGGAAGATCAAGTACGACGATGAAGCCTTGAGTGCCACCGTCACGGACCGAAACGGCATCGACACTGTCGTCGAAAATGACGGCCTCGGAAGATCGACGAAGATCACTCGGAAGGCGCGCACCGGCAAACCAGGCGTCGCGCAGATGGTCTACGACGGGAACGGCAACCTGACGGCTCTCACCGACCCCAACGGAAATCTCCTTCGCGCAGCCTACGACAGCGCCAACCGGATGTTCACCCAGACGCGCGGCGCTGGTACGTCCTTCGCCGAGACCACGACGTTCACCTATGACGCCGTCGGCAACCTCCTGGAGGTCAAGGACGCGCGACCGACCGACATTTCCTATGACGCTCGCATGACGTTCGACGACCTGGACCGGGTGGTGCGCATCGAGGATGCGAACGGAAACGTGACCTCGCGGGCTTTCGATGGACTCGGCAATAGGCTCTGCGAGGCTCGGCCCAACGCGGGTTCACTCTTCGACCACGGTGGCGCGTCTGGCTCATCCATCGACGATTTGAGCTCGCTGGTTTGCTCGGCGGCGAATCCCTCGTCCTGGACCTACGACGAGCAGTCGGGACTGGTCACCACGACCGACGGCCTGGGGCAGAAATACCAGTTCGCCTATGACGATTCCCACAACCTGCTTTCCAAGACCGACCCGAACAACCACACGACCACCTACGGATACGACGACCGCAATTTCCGCGTCAGCGAGAAAGCGCCAGGCGGCCAGAGCTGGACGATGACTCCCGATGGCAACGGCAACGTCGGCACGGTCACGAATCCGAACGGCCAGACCGTGACGAACAGCTGGGGCCTGCTCGACCGGCTGACGCGGCAGAGCTGGTCCGGAAAGGTGTCGAGCGAAAGTCCTGCCATCCGCTCCATCGATTACGGCTACGACGGCAACGGGAACCTGACGAGCGTCACGGAGACGAAGACCAGCGGGATCGAGCAGGCGAGCCGGACCTTCGACGACTACAATCGGCTGCAGACTGAAACCAGGTCAGGAGCGACCGTCTCCTATGGTTACGATCTGAAGGGCAATCGAACCAGCGTCACCGACCCAAGCAACGTCACGACCTCGTACACGTACGACGCCCTGGACCGCCTCTCGACGGTCGCTATTGGCCAGCAGGTTGCGCGCTATTACTATTACCCCGGGTCGCTCTTCAAGGGCGTCGATTATCCGACTTCTCCTCAGATTCAAGAGCGCCGTTGCTACGACGCAGGTGGGCGATTGGCCACTGCGATCGTGAGCAAGAACGGAATCTCGGTGGGTCCCTCCGGGCTCGACCCGAATGATTGCGCGCCGCTGAAGACGCCCTTCGCGACCCGCTTCATGTACACCTATGACAACAACGGAAATCGCGGGATGCAGATTGAGGAGCGGACCAACCCCACCACGCGAAAGCTGAAGCCCGCCGAGATCACCGCGTATGCTTACGACGGCATCGACCGCCTGCTCGGGGTCCAATACCCCGATGGCCACGGAGTGGCCTACAACCTCGACGCCGTCGGTAATCGGATCGGCGAGCGCGAGAGCACGCCCGACCCGTCAGCGGTGCCAGTGGTCGTGGCCTACGAGGATCTCGCGAGCTATCCCCTGGCTCATGACGTTACGGCTCAGTTCAACGAGAACGACTGGCTGACCGCGCGGACGGATGCGATCGATCCATCGAAGAGCACGACGTTCGGCTACGACGGCAACGGAAACCAGACCTCCAGGACGAGCGCGTCCAGCTCGAGGCTGCTGAGTTGGGATGCCCGGAATACCCTCACCTCCGTCCGCGACGGCTCCGGAAAGATCCTCGGGACTTACGACTACGATTACAAGGGGATTCGCGTTTGGAGGAACACGCAGTCCGAGAGCATCGACTACGTCCTGGACGATAGGAGCGTATTGCAGGAACTGGACGCCTCCAAATCAGGCTCGCCACAGATTCGCCGCTACCATCATGGAACCAATGTTCTGGCGGTGACTGAAAGCCCTGGGACGGCGTTTGTTTCAGGGACGAGCTTCATCGTCAGCGACGGCATGGGTTCGGCGAGCGACTTCTGGAGCTCGAGCGGGACGCTGGCGAGGGCGAGGCAGTTCGATGCCTGGGGCGGCTACCGGAACGCGTCGGCGCCTGCCAGCGGGGAGCCGAAGGCCGGGTATACGGGGCATCAGTATGACCCGGAGACGGGGTGGGTGTACGCCCGGGCGAGATATTACGACTCGACGCTGGGGATATTCCTGAGCAGGGATCCGTATCAGGCCGCAGATTAGCGATGTGCCGAGTTTGCATCGATACGCATATACCAATGGGAATCCTCTTCGGTACATAGATCCAATGGGCACGAGGGCGGAGTGGCCGGAGGAAACGGCTGAGCTCGCGCAGTGGGAAGCAGGCGCCGGGATGTATCGAGCATCCTATGAGGCGCGAAGCGCCATTGGCAAATGGTGGGCTAGACTTTTTGGGGACGACTATATCAACTGGGCGACACTCCATGTCAACGTAGAAGGGCGGCGCACCGCCATCCAAGCAGCGGATGAAGGTGTCTCCGTTGTCGCCACGCCCTATGTCTCACCTGCCGGGATCTTCGTGAGCGGCGAGCGGGATGTCGCATTGCTGAACGGCACCAAGCAGCGCCTTTACCAGTTGCCGGTCTACATCACGGGTACTCAAGCGGCCTTGCGAGACCAGGTGCAGGGCTTTGTGGATGTCTCGACGTCTGCCGCTGCGTCCTTCACGTACGGCACTCGGTTGGTGTTCTTCGATGATTCACCAGACGAGAGGCTGCACCGAGCGAGGATGTCGGGCATTGCAGGCGACACCCTCCTGGCATTCGGAGCAGGTGGAGGCAAGGGACAGCGGTCGGCAGAGCTCAATCAGGGGTTGAGTCGCTTTCTGTCGAGCCCGTCACCCCGCAATGGTCGAACGAGCGTAGCTGCGAACAAGGCTGCCGGGGACGCGGTTCGCGACGTAATTGGGGAGCGAGAGTGGCCATCAATGACCGAAAACAGCGAGACTGCTCTCGGCGGCGTTAGGCGAACCGATGTTGTGAAGATTCGGCAGAATTACCTCGAAGGCATTGAGTCGAAGGTTGGGGAGACTGACTTGACTCGGCCTGTGCGCCAGGAACTGGCGCGCGATTACTGGTTGCGAAAAAGTGGAGTGTATGACCGCATTAGGTGGGAGTTCACGCCGAGCGAGATAACAGGAAAGGTTGGGCCAACGCCGGAGCTCGCGGAAAAAATCGAGAAACTTGGCTTCGACATCCGAATAAACGAGTCGGCGGCTGAGGCTTGGGACGCCGACATTCCGGTTAGTAGGGGGTTCACCGAGTTGTCGCCAGGGGTCTACTGGGATCCGTCACTTCCCAGCTGGCATGGTCCCGCTCCACTGGAGAGCCAAGGGTCGGGCGACACCCCGCGCACCTCAGGGGGGGGGGGCGGCGCCAGTCTATGTGCCGTTCAACCCAAGTCCCGAGCCAGGAGGAGGCTCTACGGGTGGCACTACTGATTCGAGTCAGTGAGTATTTTCGACGAGGCGGCCTCTAAGCGAGGTTCGTGTCTTTGATGCTTGAGTGAGCGCAGCATCTTAATCGGCTAGCGAGGTTCCAGCATGAGTGCGCCGTCGTGTCTCGTGTTCTACGGTTTGAAACAGGCAGTCTCCGCGGATGAACGCCCATTATTGGCGAGACGGACTAGCCCGGATTTCAAGGAGGCTCGGCGTTTGGGGCTCGATTTTTATTGGGCCGTCTTCGAGGAGGAAGAAAACTACCAGAAATTTATTGGTAAGCAGATTGCGATGCTTGGCCCCGAAGGTGTCTTGGTATCGTCCATTGATCTCTCGTCGTTCGAGGCAATAGCTCGACGAGTCGACAAGACTCTGGCGGACGCGGGCATCGAGGGGACACCGAAGCTATGGTTGGAATGGATGCCGAATGACTGAGGTGTCTGCCCACGCGAAGGGGTCGTGGTCGCAATCGGCAGGCGCGGAGGGACAAATGGTCGCCCCCCTCTCCGAAAAGCAGCTCTCGAACGATCGCGTCCTGCACCTGGGTCTCAACAGAGAATCCGCCGCAGAGGTGAGCGCGCTCCGGCGCCGCGGCGTCGACGTCACCTGAGCGTGCTCGCAGCAGCGTCAACCTCGAGCCAGGACGCGTTCGAGGAGGACAAGGTCACCGTGGAGGACCGCGCCGGGCGGAGGGGGCCCTACTCTCGACACGTCGGGCGCGGCAGTTGGCGGCCAGGGCGGAGGGCAGACAACAACGGAAATCGCGGGAAGTCGATTCGGCAAGGCGCATCGACAGCGGGGCGGCGACTCGCTAAGCATGGGCCCAGCGGGGCGCTCGAAGTCTGATGGGTGGTACCATGTTCTGAGGGAGAGCATGCTTACTCGATTTAGCTTGAGAATAGACACTTCGACTTTGTGCGTCTTCGATCCAACATGCTTGCGTCACCGGCTTCGCGATCCTGCAGACTGGTGGACGGTGCCTCAGGTGGCTGCCCTCGAGATCAACTCCAGGAACGCGCTCCTTTTCGAACTAGGATCAGACGGCGTTTACGACGTCGAGGTGAGACCTCAGGTCTTGGAGAAAGCTGTTTCGGGGCTTCTGCGCTGCCCGTCAGGGTCGTTGTACTTTGGAGATATTGCGAGTGCAGATGGAGTTGAGCCGTCCATAGAGCAGGACGTGATCCTCCGGGTAGATCCTGGAGATTACACCGTGAGAGTTGCGCGCGGTGGTCCATTCTCTCTCGTGGTAGCAGTGATTCGAGGTGCGGATGTTCGCGAGGGGCATGAGCGAGGGTTTCTCAAAGTGTGGAGACTGGCAGAATCCCGGCGCGGCCGAGCAGTTCCTTCACGGCGGCCAGGCGCGGCGATCCTTGAGCGTCCGCGCGCCGCACCGAGCGCCGTAGGAAGCGGAGGGCCTTTTGGCGCAGCCCTTCGGCGCGGCGACGTTGATCTCTTCCTGTTCCGGATACATGAGCCCTCAGGAGCTCTTCGGCGGCGGCGTGGAGGTGATCCACTCTCGGCGGTTTTGGTGATCCAGTCTCGGTTGCGGGGTTGCGGGCGCAGGCCGTCAGAAGGGTGCGGGCGAATACGGAGGCGGGCGAGCCGTCCCCGCCGTCTACGGATCGCGGAAACGAGGCGCTGTCCCCGCGCTGGACTCGTCAGGGCCCGGGCCCCATTCCGGAGCGGGATCAAAACGCCGACCGCCGAAGGCGGGTCGGGCGCCTCCGGCGGTCAGTCTGTCGCGGTGATGAAGGGCGCCCGGGCCGCAGGCATTCCGTCGCGGTCGCGGGACGCTCGCCAGCGGAGCCCGCTCTGAGGGCCACACCTGCGGCCCGGGCAGAATCGCGGTATCAGCGCCTCTTGCGCGAGGCGGGCTGCAGGGGCCCGTAGAGGAGCTGGTTGGGCTCGGTCGCAGTCCAGTGGGCCTCGACCTCGTCGCCGTACTCTTGCCAGAGCGCGACTTGGAGCTGGCCGCAGAGGTCGAGCAGCCAAGCCGCGGTGGGGCCGTCGAGCGGCGGGAGGTTGAGCGTCAGCGGCGGCCTCTCAATCATGGGGTTCCTCCACCGGGAGCTCGTGTCCCTGCTCCTTGGCCCGCTGGTGCGCCTGGTGCTGCCGGAAGCTCGGCCCGTCGATGTCGATCCGGATGGAGGTCGCCGCCAGGCGGTCGAGGACCGCCGCGGCCAGGGTAGCGTCGCCCAGGTACTTGCCCCATGAGGAGAGCCTGATGTTCGACGTGATCGCCGTGCTGGCGCTGCCGTGTCGGCGATCCAAGAGGGTGAAGATCATGTGGGCCGCGGTCGGCTCGTCGTCGCGGCGCTTGAGCTGGCCCAGTCCGACGTCGTCGATCACCAGGAGCGTGGGCCGACACCAGCTCTTCATCCGCCGCTCGTAGGAGCCGTCGGCCAGGCCGGCGTAGAGGTGGTCGACCAGGTCGACGCACCGGGCGTAGCGCACCATCCACTCCTGCTCGCAGGCTTGGACCGCGAGAGCCTGCAGGATGTGGCTCTTGCCGGTCCCGCTCTTACCGGTGATCAAGAGGTCCTCGTGCCGCTGGACGAAGGAGAGCGCGAAGAGCTCCTCGACGAAGCGGCGATCGAGCTTGGGCTGGAAGTCCCAGTCGAAGGCCGCCATGGTCTTGCGGACCTTCATGCCGCTGCCCTTGATGCGCCACTCGATGCTGCGCTCGCGCTTGATGGCGGCCGCCGCAGCGAGCAGCTGCTCGGCGGCTTCCAGGTCCGAGGGCTGGTGCTCCTTGACCCAGGCCAGATAGGCATCGATGGAAAGCCCCCTCAGACCGAGTCGGTCGAGGTGCCGCTCGATGCGCTCCCGGGCTTCGGCGGCGGGGCCTTTGAGGGAGGTGGGGGCTCGCATGTCGCTTCTCCTTGGGGCTCGGGGACTGTGCCGCGGCACGGCAGCGCGTCGTACTCGGCGAGGTCGCGCGGCTCGGTGCAGCTCTGGGCGACGGCGCTCTTGAGCTTCTTGGCCGAGGCCGCGGCGACGTACTCGTCGAGCCGGCGGCGGTCGGAGCGGGCGTTGAGGATCTTCTCGATGCTGACGTGCTCGAGAGCGCCGAAGCAGAGCGCGTGCGAGAGCGCCTTGCAGAGCTCGGCGGTGTCGTAGCCCTCGCGCAGCGAAAGGACCTTGCGCGCGTGGTAGCCGGCCGACCGCGAGTCGCGCCGCTCGAGCGCCGCCAGGTACTCCGCTCCGGGCCCCCCAAGATCCTGGAATGCGCGCCGCAGGTGCTCGAGGTCGGGCCCGCCCTCGGCGCGCGGGGGCCGATGCCCCGGCAGGATTGACTGCTGCTGCGCGCCGCGAGGCCTGAGCTCGTGCCGTGCCAGGCAGGTCAGGTCCGCTTTGTAGACGAAGAGCTCATTCTCGGTGATGCGCACCGGGAGAATCTCGGTGACGTATTCATAGGGCAGGGAATATTCATTGGTCTCCCAGGTCATGAAGCCCTCGAGGTTGCAGAGCTTGTAGAGCACCCGCGCGGTGTCGTAGGGGTGGCGCGGCAGCGGCCGCAGCAGCGACTGCTCTTCGGCGAAGAGCTCCATCCGCGTGCGCCGCTTCATCCGCTTGATGGGGCGCAGGTCGGCGATGGTGTCCATCCACCGGGAGAGCTGGGCCTCGAGGTCGGCCAGGTCGCGGAATGAGCGGCCCCGGAAGAAGCTGAGGGAGAGCTCCCAGAAGCTCCGCTCGACCCGGGGCTTGCGGTTGGGGGCATGGCGCACGGCGACGGCGGAGAATTCGTAATAGGTGGCGAAATCGACGAAGCGGGGATTGAGGATCGGCTGGTTGCCTTCCCAGCGCAGCACCACCGGCTTCTGGCTATCGTAGGTGCACCGGCGCGCGGCGCCCTGGAAGCGCGCGAAGGCGTGGCGGTGGCCGTCCATCAAAGGGTGCAGGCCGTTGCTCTCGAAGAAGCCGAAGTACTTCCGGGTCGAGTAGCGCAGTGCGTATCCGAAGGCCTGCAGGGTCATGGACGGCGCATGGGCGAATTCCACCGGGTAGGGCGACCAGTCGCACTCGCCCATGTCCCCCGGCACCCGCGGCGGCGTCTGGAGGCTCGGCTTGGGCGGCAACTTCGGGCGCAGGTTGCTCACCAGGACTTTCACGATGGTGTCGCCGCCTGCGTAGCCATGCTCGTCGCGCAAATGCTCGAAGACCCGCTGCGCGGTGATGTCCGGATACTTCTCGAGCAGCTCGGTGATCAGGCTGCGAAAGGGGTCGAGCTTCGAGGCGCGGCGGCGCGAGCCGCGCACCCGTGGCAGCGCCGAGTGCGCAGTTTCGCGCGCCTCCTGGTGGCTCTTGACGATGCGCCGCACGGTGTTTCGGCTGATGTGCAGGGCCCGCGCGATCGCGCGCCAAGTCATCCCCTCCTTGTCGAGCTGCACCACGTCGTGGACCAGCTGCGGGTCAAGCGGAAGCATCGGAGGCTCCTGGCGCCCCGAGGCGCGCGTCGAGGGTCCGGGTCAGGGCGGCCAGCGCACCGCGCAGCTCGACGAGCTCGCGCGAGACCACCTCGCACGCCGGCGCTCCCAAGCTGGCCAGCGACCGCTCCAAGAGCCGCGCGTGCAGGCGCGTCGAGAGGCGCTTCATCGCCCAGGCGTCCGCGACCATCTGCTCGCCGGGCGTGCGCCGCGGTGCACTGCCCTTGGGGGACTCGGCGGCCATGGGTGCGCTGGCTCGCTCCAGCAGCGCCGGCCACTCCGCTTCCTGGGCCGCGAGCAGCGAATCGACCAGGCGCGCGGTCTGCCGCGTGGTCAGCCCTCGTCGGGCTACCACCAGGCCCACAGCGTCCTGGTTGCCGCGCGGCAACCGCGAAAGCTCTCGCACCGCGGTGGCCGACAACAGCCCCAGCCGCACATTCGCCGTCAGCTCGTCCGACAGGTCCTCTGCCAAAGCCAGACGCCGACACACCCAGCTCTTGTCCCGCCCGAGCAGAATCGCGATCTGCGGCTGGCTCACGTGGTCGTCGCGATAGAGGGAGCGCACCAGCCAGCCCTCCTCGAGCTCGCACAGACCCGCCCCGGCGTTGCAGCGCAACAGCCGCACCTTCGCCCCTGCAGAGTCGACGCCGTGGACCTCGACGCGCAGCTTCGACCACCCAAGCTCGCGCGAGGCGCTCAACCGCTTGAGTCCATCGAAGACCTCCAGCTTCTCGCCCATTCGAAAGGCCTGCACCGGCGTCAGCTGCCCGAGCTTCGAGAGCGACAGCTGCATCTGCTGCGTGGCCTCGCCCGCGCACAGTCGCACCGCCAAGAGCGAATCGCCCAGCTCGCTCGGCGCCATCTCGGTGCTCGCGGTCGACACGCCCGTCATGCGCGCCACCGTGCGCCCTCACCGAGATCCTTGGCCATCCCGGCGCGTGACAGGGGCCGTTTTTCCCTCTGAGAGAGCTCGAAGCCAGCGCGTGACACGTACCTGCGGTCACCCGCTGCCTGACGGCTCCTCAGAGGGAAAACGGCGACTCGCCGGCGCCGCCGAACGCCGAAGCATGCGCGTGACACTGCTCCGCTCTGCGCAAAACCCCGAGGTTTCCCCTGCTGCCGCGCCAACTTGGCCGCCGAAGCCGGCGCGTGACATCGCTCCACAGGTCACGGGCCTGCTCCCGCGCCTGGTGCGCACGAGCACAGCTCACGCAGCGCCTCGGTCAGGGCAGCGCGAGAAGGCCGCGGAGTCGCCAGCGCCAGCTCGAGCACGTCCTCGAGTCGCGCGCCGAACGAGCCCCCCTGGTCGCCCGCCTCCGGCGGCCCCGCGCCCGATCGCAGGGCTCTCTTCTGGGCCCGGCATCGGGCTTGTCGCGCCTGCTCCGCCTTCCGGAACTCCTCAGGCGCCTTCGCTCGACGTTCGCGCGCCTGTCGCTTGCGTCTCGCCTGGCGACAGGCTTCGCTGCATGCATGCTGCGTCTCCGCCGCGCGAGGATCGGGGGAGTACCAACTCCTGCACTCGCTACACCGCCGACTGCGGACCTTCTTCCGGGGTCGCATCCCTCGACCGTCACGCCGAAGGGGTCCTCCGGATACTTCTCGCCCTGAGAGCTACTCCGACTCCCTCGCCTCAACGACCGGGTGGATCTCGAGGCCGCCGACAGGTGGATCTCGATCACGCCGCCGCTGAAGCAGGAGCTCGCGAGAAGTGGTCCACCGCCTGCAGCCGCGCACGCTCGACTGTAGCGCCAGGCGCGCCAGGCAGAAGGAGAGCTGTTTGGTCCGGAATATGGTTATGGCGAGCAGGTCGGCCTGGCTTCCTCTTCGTGGTTCCGCTCCCCCGCCTTCCTATGCTGCGGAGGGTCTTACCTGCACGGGGGGAGCAGGGAGGATGCCTGAGATGACGATTCCTGCCTGGTTTTGGGAGTTGCTTGATTCCTCTCGCCCAAGCCTACTGGCGCTTGCGAGGAAGCTCGAGCAATTACCGCGCGACCAGCTAATCGCTTATGCCGCGATCTACAAAA
Organism: uncultured delta proteobacterium; assembly: GCA_963772225.1. Lineage (GTDB taxonomy): Bacteria > Myxococcota > Myxococcia > Myxococcales > UBA5297 > CAVYWD01. The sequence continues at coordinate 2,657,946 of CAVYWD010000002.1, forward strand.
AAGCAGCGCAGACTCTCTGCAACTACTGGGAGGGTCCGGTAGTCGACGGAATGGGATTCTCCGAGGATGATACCGAAGACCTTTGCTGCTGGATCGTGGCGCAGGGACGGAGGTTTTACACCGAAGCGCTGCGCCTTCGTGGTCACCTTGAGCCACTTGTACGCCAGTACGGGGCCAGCGAGCGAGGAGAGTCCTCTGAGCATCCGCCTTGGTTCCTCGACGTCGCGAATCCTGGCTATTCCGGATACATGAGCCCTAGCGCGCTGCCACACGCGGTATTCGAGACTCGATTTGGCTCGGACCTCCTGGATGAGCTGGAGTGAAGGTGCCAATCCCTCGAATGGCAGCCCTCAAATGATCTCTGGAGGCGCCGTCTCCAGCGAAAAGCCAGCGGGGCACCTTGTGAAACCCTATTTTATTGGGCCAACCCTAGACCGGCCTAAAGGGGCCTAAAGGCTGCCCTTCGATACGCTGCCGATGGCTCGTTAGAACCCTCGTTAGAACCGTCACTTCGGTGGGAAGAGGACAACTGATCGAGCGTCTTGATGAGGACTCGACGGTACTGGCTATGCTATTGAGAAGTGACTTCGCAGACTACTAGGGAGAGAGGGCGTGATGGACGCGAAGGAAGCTGTTGCGTTGTTGAGGCAGAGCCGGCTGGTGCGGGACAAGGAAGAGATCGAGTCCTTTGAACGTGCGTTGGAAACGCTCTCGGGCGTGGCCGACGAAGGTGTTGTCCGTGAGATACACCATGCTTTCGACGATTCCTGCCAGCATCAGGAGGTCGTGTTCGGGCTCGTTCAGTTGCTCGAATCGCTTGAGATGAGAACGCAGCTTCGCCTTTTCGTGCAAATGGTCCCCGAGATGGTTAAGCATGCGTCGGAATGGACGCGGATTCTTGCTCTATCGAGTGTTGAATGAGCCCGCTGCCAAGAGCTGCTTGATTGAGACTCTTCGCCGCGCTGAACCTGAGGGGCGAGATGCCGTGCAGCGGATTCTTGGGGATATTGCCACTCAGGAGAAGCCACCGCTCTCGACATGTGCGAAATCGGTCTTGGATAGCTTACCCCGGCCCATTCATGGGTGAGCCAGTCCGGCACGGGATCGAGCCTTCGAACGGTCGCGCAAGCGATGAGTTGGTAGGATATTGTGTTAGGCCAACTCCGGACCGGTGGGCCATGAGCGAAGAAGGCATGAAGACCCTGCTTGACGAGATCGTGCAGCTGATAGACACGGGGCGAATCTTGGCTCCGGCACCTTTGGCGCCTACCGGGCACGAGCCAAAGCGCTCCCGAGTTCCGGTTCTATGGCGAAGCGGCAAGCATGCTAAATGACTACCTCGTTCCCGCCGTCACCGGGGGTGGGCATTGATCTCGAGCTGCTGCGATTGGTTTCGTACCATGATTGGCAGAGCGGGTGAACAGGGGATCGCTGTAATCGCTAGCCACGCTGCTGAGACACGCCTTTTCTACCTTCAGGCGCGGCCGATTACAGCACACCAAAGGCTCGTATGGGAACGACTCGTCAACTCGGAACCGTCACAGGCGTATTTAAGTTCTCTATTCGAGGACGAAAATGGAAGCCCTGCCGCGGTTGCTATATCGATGAGAATACCGATTCAGTTCTGCCCGCATTGCGGAGCTGACTTGGGTAAGCTCGTTCGGCGGCAGCAAGAGGGGTTCGACAAACTCGCGGAATCGCATCGCCAGTATGCGGAGAGCTAGCTGTTGAGCGTAGTCGAAGTAATTGATGGCGGAGCGATCGGGCTTGTTGAGCGGCGGGCGGATGCAGTGGCGGCCTTTCCTGTTTCCCGTTCCCGTGCTCTGTAGAGGACGACGGGAAAGGGAAACGGGAAAGTCCGATGCAGACGCTATCCAATAGAAACCCTGTCTGGTGCAAGCTTGCGGCGGCATTGGCCCGCCGCGAGCTGGGACAGCAGACTGGCGGGGATGTTGTCGCGTGGGCCGCCGACGCGTTGGCGGAGGGGATCGATACTCCGTCGCTGCGTATCTTGGCGGGCTTGGAGTCGCCGCCCAACGAGTTTGAAGTTGACAGGTACCTCAAGGCTGCTGCTGATGAACTCGGAGTGAGAATTCCCGACCGAGCAGGGCTGGTGAGACTGCTGGCGGCAACCCTCGCCGGGGAGATTGCTGCGGGCAGGAGGTCGCCTGAGGATGGGGCCAAAGAACTCTACCAGTTGTTTCGCCAAGCCGAGCTTCACGATGAGCTTGGAGTCTGGACTGGCCTGGATGACGCGGTATCTCTGGCGAAGCAGGGGATCCACGGTGACATTCAGGAGGTTGAGAAGGACATCGTGAGGCACGCTCGCGCGCTCGCGGAGCGCCTTGGGGACGTTCCAGGGCGGTGAGTGGTCCGGATCCGGTGGTATCGGCTGTCCGAGAATGCTCCGGCTCACCAGGGCTGCCAACCGCGCGTTTCCGGGCGACCCAGCAGCTCAGGGTGCTCACAGGCCACCTCGTGCGCTGAGCGTAGTCGCCGCAATCGATGGCGGAGCGATCGGTCTTGTTCAGGCGGGTCCACCGTGAGGCTGCGATCTTCGCGCTGCTTTTGAGAGCGCACCGCCGCCTGGAGCCCTGAGACGAAACAGTTCGATGAATCGCGACAGGCCGCGCGAGCCTTCACGACCAGCGCCGACCGCTCAGCGCAAGGGCCCGCGCGCCCCGAGCTTGATGGCGAGCTCCTCACCCTCCTACAATCGCCAACCTCCCTCCTGACAACATCGGAGAGCCGCTCCCTGCACCGCCATGGCCCAAAATCCGGACATCGACGAGCTCGTGCGCCTCATCGCGGATCGAGTGGGCCAGCGCTTCGCGGCGACCGCGCAGGAGACCGCCGAAGGCCGCGAGCCACGACCTCCCTCTCCCAAGCCTTCTCGCACCGCGGCCGCGCGCCCGTCAGACGAGCCATCAGACCTCGCGCGCTTCATCGACCACACCCTGCTCAAGGCCGACGCCACCCGCGAAGAGATCGCCAAGCTCTGCGAGGAGGCGCGCGCCCACGGCTTTGCCACGGTGTGCGTCAACGCCACTTACGTGGAGCTCGCCGCGCAGCTGCTCGAGGGCTCGAGCACGCGCCCCATCGCCGTCGTCGGCTTCCCGCTCGGGGCGACGCTTCCCGAGGCCAAGGCCTTCGAGGCGCGCGAGGCGGTGCGCCGCGGCGCCCGCGAAATCGACATGGTCCAGAACCTGGGCGCGCTCAAGTCCCGCGACTATCGCCTCGTCTTAGAGGACATCGCGGCGGTCGTCGACGCGTGCCCGGGCGTGCCGGTCAAGGTCATCCTCGAGACCTCGCAGCTCGACGCCGAGCAGAAGGTCATCGCCTGCGCCCTGGCCAAGGCGGCGGGAGCGGCCTACGTCAAGACCTCCACCGGCTTCGCGGGCGGCGGCGCCACCGCCGAGGACGTCGCGCTCATGCGCCGGGTGGTCGGCGACGACATGGGGGTCAAGGCGTCCGGTGGCGTCCGCACCCGCGACGACGCCCTGAAGATGCTCGCCGCCGGCGCCGACCGCATCGGCGCCAGCGCCTCGGTGACCCTCGTCGCTGGGCCGGCGTCGAAAGCAGCCACCTAGGTGTCCATCCCGTCCTTCAAGGTCCCCGCCCCGCATGTCCTCGCCGAGCTGCTCCTCGTGGGCCTGGCGGCGCTGGTCGTCGCGAGCCTGGGCGCGCTCGCCGACGCGTACCCGGTGGAGAGCTACTTCTACCTCGCCAAGGCGCGGTCGTTGGCCGAGGGCCACCTGCTCCACGTCGGCTGGGGCGACGGCGTCGACCGGCGCTTCTTCTGGGGCTACTCCATCGCCCTCGCACCGCTCATCCGCGTGCTCGGCGACGCCTCGTTCTGGCTTCTCGCGGCGGCGCTCCAGGCCTGGACCGGCTTCGTGCTGGCGCGGGTCTTCCGGATGCTCCCTTTGGAGAAGCCGGCGCAGCTCGGGGCGCTGGCGCTGGCGCTGTTCAGCCCGGTCGTCCTCCGCTGGTCGACGGTGCCCATGGCCGAGCCGCTCCTGCTCGCCTTCGCCGCCAACGCCGCGTTCTTCGCGCTGCGCTATCGGGCCGGGGCGAGTCGCCGCGAGCTCCTCTGGGCCGCGGCGATGAGCGGGGCCGCGCTGCTCACCCGGGTCGAGGGCTTGTTCGTGGTCGTGGGCGCGGTCGCGCTGTGCGGCCCGCGCATGATCCGCGAGAAGAGCAGGGTGACGGCAGCGGCGTGCGCGGCCCTGGCCCTGGGGCCCGAGCTCCTCCACGCGAGCTACCTCGCCTTCTACGCCCTGCCGTCCAGCGCCCTGGCGGCATCGGTGGACGCGGCGCGGACGGCGCACGAGGCCCCGGTGCTGGACGGGTTCTTCGCCATCGCGCGCGCGCCGTTCTGGCCGGCGTTCCTCTTCGGCGGCGAGCCCTGGCTCTACGCCCGCCACTTCCCGGCGCTCCTCACTGGGTTGCAGGGGCTGGTCCTCGCCCTCTACACGCTGGCGGTCGTCGGGGCCCTCGCCACCGGGTTCTTCCGCCGCGGCTTCGCGTTCGCCTGCGCCGCCGTGCTCCTCTCCTACTGCCTCTCGCACGCGGCCCTGTTCCACGCCGACGAGCGCTTCGGGTACGCCGCGGCGCCGCTCGCGGCGCTCCTGTTCGCCTGGGGCGCCCAGAAGACCTTCGCCTGGGCGGGCGAGCCGGGGCGGGCGCGCGCCGTGCTGGGCGTCTGCCTGGCGGCCGCGGCCGTCTCCGGAGTCTACGGCGTGCGCACAGCGCAGATGCAGGCGGAGCAGCTGCGCGCGGAAGCGAGCGGGCGCGACGTGAAGGCGGTGGCCAAGGCGGCTCGCGAGGTGCTCGCGTCGGGCCGCACCGTGGTCACCGACCTGGGCCCCGCGTTCGCCTACTACCTCGGCGCCCACGTCTACTTCGACCGCGCCGCGCCGGACCTCTACGAGGACCAGGTGCCCTCGGGCGAAGCGGGGCGCGTGTTCCTGGACCGGCATCACGTGGGTCTCATCGTCGCCACCCGCACGCCGCGCGAGGTGATCGCCGAGTTCGCGCTCGCGCCCGGCGAGTTCCGCGAGCTCGGCACCCCGGGGGCGACGCTCATCGACCTCGAGGCTGCGGGCTCGGAGCGGGCGGCGAAGTAGCGCCCAGGGGGTCGGGAGAGCTGAAGCCCCGACTTCCTTGCCAGCTTCAGCTCGGCGAGGCCTCCGACGCCTCGCTCGGCGGGCGCGGCAGGCGGAGCCGAAAGATTGTCCGGCGCTCGTCGGAGTCGGCGGCGATGGAGCCGCCGTGGGCGCGGGCGATCTCCCGGACGATGAAGAGCCCGAGCCCGACGCCGGCCCGGTTCCCCTGGTCGGCGCCCACGCCGCGGCGGAACGGCTCGAAGAGGTGGGCCAGCAACTCCTTTGGGATCCGCGCCCCCTGATTCTCCACCTCCACCCGGGCGCCGCCGGGCTCCTCGGCGCAGCGCAGAACGATGGGAGTCCCCGCCGGGCTGTACGCGAGCGCGTTCTGTACGAGGTTGGAGAGCGCCTGCGCGACTCTCGCGGGGTCCCAGTCCCCCCGGGTGTCGCCAGAGCGCTCGAGGGTGAACCTCCGCCCGGGGTCGGAGGCTTCGCTCTCGCCGAGCACCTGCCCGGTGATCTCCGAGAGGTCGACGCGTCGGCGCTCGAGGCGGACGCCTTGGCCGGTGCGGCTGCGCGTGAGGTCGAGCAGGTCGCGCGCGACGGCCCCGAGGCGCGCGGTGCTCCCGCGGATCCTCCGGGCAACCCGCGCCTGGCCCTCGGTGAGGTCCTCGTCCTTGAGAAGGACCTCGGCGGACAGCGAGATGGCCGAGAGCGGCGCGCGCATGTCGTGGCTCACGACGGCCACGAGGTGGCGCTGGAACTCCTCCTCCTCCTTCTCGCGCGTGACCTCGCGCGCGATGACGCCCAGGCCTTCGAGCGCTCCGCGCACGCGCACCGGGTACCAGCTGCCCTTCCAGTAGCGGAGCCGCGCGGGATTCCGCCGGGGTAAAGCCCGAGACCTCGACGTCGATCCGCCGCTCGCCTGCCTCGAGCGATCGCCGTAGCGCGGCCTCGAGCTCCTCGCCGTCGTTCAGCTCGGGGAGCATGTCGGACGGCCGCTTGCCCAGGTGCGCCTCGGGCGAGGCGCCGGTGGCCTTCGCGAGCTCCTGGTTGACCCGGGCAAACCTCAGGTCGCGGTCGAGGAAGGCCAAGCCGATGGGCGCGGTTTCGTAGACGCCCTCGAGCAGCGCCAGCGCTTTGTCTCGGCTCTTCGCCGCGAGCTCGGCCTCTTCGCGCAGCTGGTGCTGCAGCACCGCGGCGCCCGCGCGGTCGGCGATGGCTCGCAGGAACGCCTTGTCGCGGTCCGAGAAGTCCCAGACGGTGAGCGAGCCCATGTGGAGCACGCCGAGCAGCTCGCCTTCCGCCATCAGCGGCAGGCCGTACAGGGCGCGGACGCCGAGGTTTCGGAGCACCGGGCTGACGGTGAGCCCGTCCGTCGAGGCCGAGCGCAGGAAGACGGGCCGCCGCTCGGCCGCGACTCGCCCGGTGAACCCCTCGCCCACGCCGAGGCTGAACTTTGGGCCCAGCGCCTCTTCTCCGCCCACCGCCGCGCGCAGCCAGAGCCGCCCGCGCTCGAGGAGGAAGCAAGCGGCCATGTCCACCTCGGCGGCCGTGTCCACGATGACGTGCAACAGCCGCGGCAAGAGCTCCTCGAGCGAGCGGCTCTCCAGCGCGGCGGTCGAGAGGCGGTCGAGCGTCTCCATGAGACGATGTCGCGCGTGGGCGTATGCCTCCACCGACTCACGGATGGCGGCGTCGACGGCCCAGCACAGGGTCTGCGCCTCGCCCCTGCGGTCGGCCGCGGGCGCGCGATGGGCAAAGAAGAGCTCCAGGAGAACATGCCGGAGCAGGAAGAACTCGGTGACCACCGCTTGAAGGTCGAAGCCCTCGCTCAGCCGGGTGAGGGCGTGGTCGAGCACCCCTTCGGCGGAGGGGGCGCTCCAGGTCCCCGCCTGGATCGCCTCCACCCAGCCCACCAGGCGATCGAGCATCTGGGGAAGGTGATCGGCGAGCGCTTCATCGCCCAATCGCGCCGCAGCGGTGCAGTCGCGCACGGCCGCCAACCAGCGGCCGAGGATCTCCGAGCGGTGTGCCCGCACGAAGTCGGCGAGCGGCTGGCCGGAGAGCTCCGGCGAGGCGCGCGAGTCATCCACAATGTGAAAAAAGATAACGACCCTGACTGAATGTCAGAAGGGGTAGCTCAACCCGAAGGCTGCGCCGCACCCTCTTCAACTTGCCTCGTCGGTCTAAGGCGCAGCCTCGCTAGAACCGGTGGGCGACGCCGAAGAGCATGCGGAAATCGAGCGGGTTCCACGCCCGTGTGAGGAACACGGCCGGGCCGAAACGCAGGTCGAAGGTGAGGTCGAGGTCCGGCTGGATCCGGTACTCGAACCCTGCGCCCGGCATGAGCGGCATGACGACGTCGACGCCGGGCGTGACGAAGACCGCGAGCGGGATGGAGAAGCCCAGGTTGAGCGAGAGCTGGGGGAGCAAGAAGATGCCGGCCACCAGCTCGAAAGGCAGCGAGAACCCGACGACGGCATTGCTGTCGGTGGGGAAGTAGAGCGCGAGCCCCGGCGTGAAGCGAATGCCCATGGTGAGGCTTCGGGTCTCGAGCAGGTGGAACCGAAGGAGCCCAGCGAACTTGAACCCCAGCGGCGAGGGGGAGGCGGTGATGCCCTCGAAGCCGAAGTTGAAGGCGAAGAACCCGCCGATGTCCACGGTCGGCGACTGGCCGTGGACGACGCTCAGCTGGAACCCGGGCCAGCCGATCTCGCCGAGCAGGGCCGTCTGCCCGGTGCCCATGGGGGCGCCGTTGAGCATCCAGCCGGTCTGCTCGGCGGCGCGCGAGGGCGCGGGCGCCGTCACGCAAATGACCACTCCGAGTGCTAATGCCAAGGATTTCACGGTTTGCGGCTCCTTCGGTTCTCGGGCCAGGCACCAGGTGACGTGCCGCGCCGTTGACCTATAATCGGCTGTCTGGACCGCACTTCACTGGCGAGACCCTTTGCCCCCTGCCTTCTACCATCCTCTGGGCCCGAGCGAGATCCTCCCCCGGTACACCTACCTGAGCGGGCTGTTCGACGGCGCCCGGGTGCTCGAGCTGGGCGCGGTCGCGAGCACCGGCGGAAGGTCGGCGGCGCAGCTGCGCGAGCGGGGGGCGCGCCTGGTGCTCGCCGCCGACGCCTCTGCCGAAGAGGTCGACCGCGCGCGCCGCGCCTACAGCTCCGACCCCGAGCTGCGCTTCCGCGTTGCCTCGGCCGACGAGCTCGCCGACGAGACTTTCGACGTCGTGGCCGTCGCGGACCTCTCGCCCTACCTGCGCGACCCGCGCGGCCTCGACTCGCTCGCGCGGTTGGTCGCGCCGGGCGGGCGCCTGGTCGCCGCCCTGCGCAACCCCGCCGGCGTCGCCCTCGCAAGCCTCGCAGCCGACGAGGCAGGCCCTCCCCCGCCCACCTATGGGCAGATGGCGGCTGCCCTGCGCGAGCGCTTCGCCTCGGTCGAGGTCGTGACCCAGAGCGCCCTGGTCGGCTACTCGCTGGCCCCGCTCGCGCCGTCGAGCGAGCCCGAGCTCGCCGTGGACGGGAGCCTGGCCGAGGTGGAGGAGTGCGCCTACTTCGTCGCGGTCTGCGGACAGGAGCCCTCGAACGCGCTGTCGGAGCTCGCCGTCATCGCCTTGCCCAGCGCGCCGCTGGCGGTCGCCGCCGGGCAGCGCGTTGAGCTGGCCGAGCGCCTGCGCCGCGCCCAGGCCGACGGCGAGCAGGCCCGGGCCGACCTCGCGCCGGCCCAGGGCGCGAAGGCCGAGCTCGAGCTCTCGCTCGCGCAGATTCGCCAGGAGCTCGACGAGGAGCGCGCGCTCCTCGCGCAGGAGCGGTCGCGGGCGCGGCGCGCGGAGGAGCGCGCTGACCGGCTGGAGCGGGCCCCGGGCGCGGGAGCTTTGGCCGAGGGCGACTCCGGGCGGCTGCGCGAGTCACTGGCCGCGCTGGGGCGCCGGGTGGACAGCGCCGAGGCCGAGCGGGATGCGCTGGCGCAGAGGCTGGACGCGGAGCTCGCGCGGAGCCGCGGCCTGGACGAGCTTGCCGCGCGGCGCGGGGCCGCGCAGGCCGAGCTTTCCGCCGAGGTGGAGGCGCTGAAGGCCGCCTTGGCCGAGGCCTCCGCGCGCTCGCCGCAGCTCTCCGAGTCGCTCGAGGAGGCGCGCGCCCGTGCGGGGCGGCTGGAGCGCGACGTGGAGACCGTCTCGGGCCTGGAGCACTCGGCGCGCGCCCGCGCGGAGAAGGCCGAGGCCGAGCTCGCCGCTGCCCGCGCACAGATCGCCGACCTGGAGGAGGAGGCCGAGGTCCTGGAGCGCAGCCTCGCCGAGGCCGAGAACCGCGCGCCTTCCTCCGAGCCTGCGCCCGACGGGGGCGACCAGAGCTGACGCGGCTGTCGAAGCGAGGCGTCCCCCGAGGCGCGCGATGAGCAGGCACAAGGCAGGGCTTTGGGCGGTCGCCGCGGGCGGCGCCGCGTTGGCGCTCTGGGCGCTGAGGCAACCCGCGGCCGCGCCCGCTCCCGAAACCGGGCCTTTGCCCTCGGCGCGCTCGGCGCCGGAAGCCGAATGGGGGCCGGGCGCGGGCATCCGCTCGCCGGCGGACCGCGGCGCCGCCCTCGCAGGCAAGGTCGTGGACTCGCAAGGCCGACCGGTGGCCGGGGCGAGCGTGCGTGCGCGGGGCCCTGCCTCGTTGCGCGAAGTCGCGTCGAGCGACACCGGCGCCTTCGAGCTTCGGGGCCTGCCGCCCGGCGAGTACCTCCTCTACGCGAGCCAAGGCCTGCGCGCGAGCGCCCCGCTGGGGCCGGTGCCGCTCGGGCCCGGGGAAGGTTTGCGGGAGCTGACCCTGGTCCTGGAGGCGGGCGCCGCGCTGTCGGGCTCGGTGGTGGACGCGCGCGACGGCGCGCCCATCCCGAGCGCGTCGGTGTCGGCGGGCGCGGCCTGGGCGCGGTGCGACGAGCAGGGGCGGTATCGGCTCATCGGCCTGCCCGGTGGGTCCGTCGCCGTGAGCGCCTCAGCCCCGGGCTTCGTGCCCAGGGTTTCACCGGTGGAGCTCGCGGCCGGGCGCGAGCGCCAGGGGGCGGACATCCACCTCGAGCGCGGCGCGCGCGTCCGCGGGCTCATCCGCGCCGGCTCCGACGGCGTGGCCGGCGCGCAGATCCTCTGGGCGCGCTACGGGTTCGCCGCGCGGCTCTCGCAAGTGGAGCCGTTCGCGACCTCCGGACCCGGCGGCGCGTTCGAAGGGACGGTGCCGCCCGGGCGCCTGGAGATCCTCGGCCGCGCTCCCGGGTACGCGGAGGCGCGCAGCGACGAGCTGGAGCTCTCGGCCGGCGAGGAGCGAGCGCAGGACCTCGCGCTCGGGCCCGGCGGGGCGGTGTTCGGGCAGGTCCGCGACGCCTTGGGGGCGGGCGCGCCCGGGTGCCGGATGAGCGCCTTCGACTCGGTTCACGGCCGCGAGACCGGCGAGGGGACCTCGGGGCCGGGCGGGCAGTACTGGATCGCCGGGCTGCCCACGGCGGTCTACGCCATCGCCGCGACCTGCGTGGACGGGCGCGTGGAAGTGGGCGGGGTCAAGGTCGCGCAAGGGGCGCAGGTGCCGGTGGACCTCGCGCTGGGAGCGGGCGCCATCGCCGGGCGGGTCGTCGACGGCGCCGGAGCGGGCGTCGCCGGCGCTTCCATCGTGGTCCGCCAGGAGGGGAGCGCGGCGCCGGGCGCGGCGCTCGCGCGCTCGGGACCGGACGGCGAGTTCCAGGTGCGCGGCCTCTCGCCGGCGAGCCGCTTCGCGCTGCAGGCGGTGGCCCAGGAGGGGACGAGCCCCGAGCAGGGCGCCGTCGCGCCGGGGGCGCGCAATGTCTGGCTGACCGTGGGCTCCGGGGCTCTGGTCGGCCGCGTGGTGGGCGATCGCGCCGAGCCCGTGCCCGACTTCACGGTCTACGCCGAATCCTCGGAGCTGGGAGGCGGGCGCACCCGGTCGCAGCGGTTCCTGTCGCCGAGCGGCGAGTTTCGCATGGCGCTCGCGCCCGGGGCTTACGCCGTCCGGGCCGGCGCTCCGGGCTACGCGCCTGCGGAGGCGCTCGCGGTCCAGGTGAAGGCCGAGGGAAGCCGGGCCCTGACGCTCACGCTCGCGCGCGGGGCGACCCTCCGCGGCCGGGCGGTCGACCCCGCGGGAGCGCCCGTCGCCTTCGCCCGCGTGGCCACGAGCTCCAACCTGCTCTGGGCCTTCGGCCGCGCGGCGCCGGTCCCGAGCGGCGCGGCGGCCAGCGCGGACGCCGCCGGCGAGTTCGTCCTCTCGGGCATCCCGGCGGGCCGGGCCCGGCTGTTTGCCTATAAGGAAGGCTACTCGCAGCGCGGAGCCACCGCGGTCGAGGTCGCGAGCGCCGGCGACGCGGTCGCGGACGTGGTGCTGCAGCCGAACCCGGACGCCGAGCCGAAGCCGGAGTTCGCGGGGGTGGGGATGACGCTGAGCGCGCGCGACGGCGCGGTCGCGGTGGAGGACGTCTTCGAAGGCGGCCCGGCGAGGGAGGCGGGGCTTCGCCCAGGCGACCTGCTGGTCCAGGTCGACGGCACGCCGACCGCAGGCGCCTCGCTCACGGACGTCGTCGGCCAGGTCCGCGGCGAGGTCGGGACGCCCGTGACGCTGGTGGTTCGGCGCGACGGCCGCGACTTCCCCGTCTCGCTGGCGCGCGCGGCCGTGAAGTTCTAGCGAGGCCGCGCCTCAGACCGACGAGCCATGTTGGAGAGAGTGCGGCGCAGCCTCGCGTCGATAGTTGATAGTCAATGGTTGATAGTTCTCGGCGCAAATCCGGCTCGGCAAATCTTGACTCAAGTGCATCACGTTCGCGCCCTCAAGGCCTCTGGCGAAGCGAGGCTGCGCCTCAGACTCGCGTCGATGGTCGATAGTCGATAGTCGATAGTTTTTCGGACCCAAGGCCTTGTCGAGGGAGCCGAAGTGCAGGGGGCCGACGACCTCTCCCCCTTCGCCCCCTCCCCGCGAGCGGGGAGGGGGTTGGGGGGTGAGGTCGGTCAAGCAGCTGGCGGCTCTGCGGCCACGGCCAGCAACCAAGCGGCGAAGGCCTCGCTGCCGATCAGCGGCGAAAACCACGCGCGCGCGGCCTCGAGCGCCGTCGCGCGGAAGCTCTCCAGGAGCTCGAGCTCGGCGAAGAGCTCGCTCAGCTTCTGGCTCCCTCGCCGCGCGAGGAAGCCCTTCATTGCCTCGTCGGCCAAGGCGCGGCCGCGGTCGGATCTGAGAAAGCCCGCGAGCGCTTCCCGCAGGTCGCCCGCGGTGGGCTTCAGATCGTTCCGCCGGAGCTGAGCCGCGAGCTGGGCGCCCGTCAGGTCGAGCGCGCCGTCGGCGATCGCCTCGCGAAGCGCCGCCTGCTCGCCGGACCGCGACGGATCCGACAGGGCGTCGACGATTTTCTGGATCAGCCGCGTCACGGCCGCGTCGGACGACTGCTCGGCCATGCGCTCGCCCTGCCGGCCGACCTCCTCCGAAATGGCGCCCATCACGTTGCCCGCGAGCGCGCCGAGCGCGCCCGCGCCCCGCGCCGCGAAGCGCCCCAGGTCGCCGAATCCCTTGGCGACCTTGCTGTCCGCCATGGGCGAGCCCAGGCGTCGGGCGAAGGAGACCAGGAGGTCGACGACGCTGTCTCGGATGAGCGCCCTCACCGCGGGCCCGTTCAAGAGGTGGCTCAGCAGCGCGCGATCGACGATAAAGGGCCTGCGGGCGGACGAGCGAAGCGCCTGCCGGACATCTTCGGGCAGGTGCTGGCCGAGCGGCCCTGGGTGCTGATCGAGCCACTCGAGGAGGGCCGCGAGCGCGCTCTCCGTCGCGCGCGCCGCGCCCGGGGAGCCCAGGAAGGCAGGCGCTCGCTCGTGGAGCACCGCCGCGAGCAGCGCGGGGTCGATCAAATCCGCGAGCGGGCGCTCGAGCAGCTCGTCGACCGCGAGGCTCGCCAGCGCGGCGGCCGGCCCGGAGGGCGAGCGGTCGCGAAGTCGGAGAAGGAGCAGGGCGAAGTTCACGAGCGAGAGCCTACACCGGCTCCTCGGCGCCAGCGCAATCGCCGCTTCACCGCCGAGCGCCCCCCCCGGCATCCCGGGATGGAGGAGACATGCCGACCCGGACGACCCTCGACGCCCGCTCCGCTCGCTTGGCGACCCGCCCCCGCGGGCTTCACGCCGCGCGAGGCCTCCGCGGCGGGAGCAGCGACCGGCTCTCCTGGTAGCTCTCGAAGAGCTTCCCCCACTGCGTCTCGCGCTTCCAGCGCTCGAAGACGCCCCGCTCTTTCAGGGGCCAGTGGAGCCAGTCGTGCTCGACCTCGGAGACCAGGGTGGGGATCTTCACGAGCCAGGTCTTGAAGAGGAGGTCTTGCAGCGCCTTGCTGGGGCCGTACCAGGACAGCCACCCCAGAAATCGGTGCAGCGACGGCCCGACGTGGAAATGCCAGTTCTGGAATTCGATGGAATCGCCGACCACCTCGATGTCGCGCGGGTCGGCGATTCCCAGGCCGTCCTCGTGCGCCATTCGGAGATAGGCAATTTGCATGGGGTCGAAGCCCATCATCTTCGCCGCCACCGCGTCGATGGCGACCTGGTCCGCGCTCGCCAGAATGACGTTCTTCTCCACCGGAATCAGGATGCGCGGCCCCGGGCCATTGCCCGCGGTGGTCCCGTCCATGACGGCGAAGATGCCTGGGTGGATCTCCCTTTGGATGGCCAGGAGGTCGACGAGCACTTCGTGGATCCAGGTGTGCGTGTAATGCCGGTGTTTGTAGAGCAATCCGCCGAAGGCATTCTTCATGGCCCCGGTGGTGGTGGTATAGATATGGCACTTCACCGTGGGCAGGTGGACGATATTTTTCCCCGGGAAGTAATCGGGGATCTCTATCCCCTCGGGATAGATGGCGTCGAGCGCGCGCATCCGGGCTTTCGGCGCATACCTGACCCAGGCCATGTCGGCCGGCTTGAAGTTGAACTTGATGGGGACCCCGTGCGCTTCGAGCACGGGCGCAAGGAGGTTCAGCTCGTCGCCCTTCTTCGGGTCGGTGACGACGGTCTCGTTCTCTACGCAGACCAGGTCCGAGAACCCGAGGTCGCGCAGCCCGGCGATGGTCCCCTCCAGCTGCCAGGGCGTCGAGTTCGCCGACGGCATCGGGTAGTGCCAGGAGATGTTGTCCTTGAGGAGGGTCGTCGCCCGGGGGTCGAGCGCTTGCCTCGCGCCCGCCAGCTCGAGCAGCCGGCCGTAGTCCTCGAGCACGCTCGAGGGCTTGGTGAAGAGGACGGCGACCTTTGCTCGGCTCATTGCGTTCACCTCAGCTTTCGGCCAGCGCTCGCCCGACGTGGGCGACCCGCATTCTACGAGGGGCCGGCCGGTCGCGTCGCGCCGCGGTTGCTCGCGCCAGCGCATCGATGCGCGGCCGCGCTGGAGCGTCCGCCGCGACGCGTCGGTCGTCGGACGCCACCCGCTCCGAGTCATGACCCGCTTTCCTTCCGCCGCGCTCCATGACTGAGCCCGGTCATGGCGGCGTGGAGTGGCCGCGCCCGTTCCGCAGCCCGAGGAGACCCATGGAATTTCGTACTCTGGCCACGACCGCGTTCGTCTTGTCGACCGCCGCGTGCATCAACGGCAGCTCACGCCTCGAGATCGCAGTCGAAGGGGACGGCACCACGAATCCCACACCGGGCTCGTACAGCTACGAGAGCGGCACGACGGTGAAGGTGAGCGCCGCCCCCGCGAACGGCGCCACCTTCACTGGCTGGACCGGTGCTGTCACCGGCAGCGCGAACCCGGCCAGCGTCGCCGTCGAAGGCGTGCAGACGACGCTGGTTGCCCACTTCACCGGCGTCAGCGACGGCGGCTCGGACGGCAGCAACTCCTCGGGGGCCGACGGCTCTTTCGACGCCGGAGGTGGCGGTGCGGACGGAGGGGCAGGCGGCGCTGGGGACGGGGGCGCAGGCCGCGACACGGACGGCGGGAAGGGCGACGCCGGCGGCGGGACGGGCGGCGACGCCGGCGGCACCCTCATTGCGCCGTGCGACATCTATCAGTCCGGCAACACGCCCTGCGTGGCAGCCCACAGCACCGTTCGAGCGCTCTACGGAGCGTATAGCGGAAAGCTCTACCAGGTCAGACGTGCCGACAACACCACCAAGGACATCAGCGTCCTGACCGAAGGAGGGTTCGCGGACTCAGCCTCGCAAGAAACATTCTGCGCTGGCACCAAATGCGTCATCTCCATCGTCTACGACCAGTCGCCGAAGCACAATGACCTCACCAAGACGAGCGGCGGCTGGATAGGAAACAATGCCAAGGAAGCAGACGCGGCCGGTATCAAGATCACCGTGGGCGGCCATACCGTCTACGGGATTCATGTCCCGAACGGCGTTGGTTACCGCAACAACAGCACCTCTGGGGTCGCAAAAGGCGACGATCCGGAGGGGATGTACATGGTGGTAAACGGCAAGAACTACAACGGCGGGTGTTGCTTCGACTACGGGAACGCAGAGGCGAACAGCTTGGACAACGGCAATGGCACCATGGAGGCGATCTACTTTGGAAACAGCCGCTCATGGGGCAGCGGTGAAGGCAACGGCCCCT
The DNA here is from genome assembly GCA_963772225.1 of uncultured delta proteobacterium. Taxonomy (GTDB): domain Bacteria; phylum Myxococcota; class Myxococcia; order Myxococcales; family UBA5297; genus CAVYWD01. The sequence continues at coordinate 2,673,619 of CAVYWD010000002.1, forward strand.
GGGTCATGGCGGATCTCGAGAACGGCCTCTTCTCCGGGCAAGGTGCCGCGACCAACGCGGCCGACAAATCGATGACTTCCGCCTATGTGACGGGCATGGTCAAGGGCAAGGCGCATACGTGGGCGATCGAGGCGGGCGACTCCCAGTCGGGCAGCTTGACGACGATGTACGAAGGCGCGCGGCCAAACAATGGCTACGACCCAATGAAGAAAGAGGGCGCCATCATCCTGGGTACCGGCGGAGACAACAGCAATGGCGCCGTGGGAGATTTCTTCGAAGGAGCGATGACTTCGGGATACCCGGCGAAGGAGGCCGATGATGCCGTGCAGGCCAACATCGTCGCGGCTGGATACGGCCACTGAAGCACGGATAGCTCGCCCCGGCCCTTCTTCGGGTCGGTGGCGGCGGTTTCGCATTTCACGCCAAGCAGCCGGCCAAAGTCCTCGAGCAGGATCGAGGGCCAGGGTGAAGAGGACGGCGACTTGGCTCGGCTCATCGCGTTCGCCGCGCTCCGCGGCCAGCGCATTCAAGCCTCACCGCGCGCGCCTCAGCCAGAGATTGCAGCCGTAAGCGCCCTCCTCCGGGCCCTCCAGGCGGAGCTCCCCGCCGCACTCCTCCGCGATGGCGTCGACGAGCGCGATGGAGAGCGCCGCCGGGTTGGGTTGCGCGGCGCCCGGCGGCGCCTCGGGGCGCACCAGCACTCCGTCGCCCTCGACCCGAGCGCGAACGGCGATGGCCCCGGCGCCCCCCATGGCGTGGCCGACCGCCGCGAACAGGTGCGAGAGCGCCAGGCGCAGGCGCTCCGGGTCGCCCTCCACGTCCGGCAGGTCGGGGTCGAGCGCGACGGCGATGGACACCTCGCGCTCGCCCAGCTCCGGCTCACAGGCCTTCGCCGCCTCGGGGATCAAGGCGGCCAGGCTGACCCTGGCGGGCTTTCCCGCGCGCCCGCGCGCGAGCTCCGAGAGCGCGGCGAGGATCCGCTCCACCGTGCGCACCTCGCGGGCAGCGATGGCCAGCCGGCGCACCGTCCGCGGGTCCTGCTCGAGGGCTCGCGCCATGGTCTGGATGACCATCTTGATGGACGCCAGCGGATTGCGGACCTCGTGCGTCAGCCGCGCCGCCATGCGCGAGAGCGCAGCCGACTCCGAGAACGGCCCTCGGAACGCCCGCCCCAGGTCCAAAAGCACCAGCGCCAGCCGCTCGCCCTGGTGGCTCCAGTAGATGCGGACGTGGGCCGGCCGGGCGCCGCGCAAGGCGTAGGCCTCGAAGCTCCCTTCGACGCCGTTCAGCCCGGCGAGGTCGAACGGGTCCAGCAGGGCCGACCCGCGCTGCCCCACGACCGCCTGGGCCGGGGCGTCGAAGAAGCTGCGGCAGCTCTCCGAGGCCTCCAAGACCTCGCCGCGCTCATCGAGCACCAGGGCGCACAGGTCTCCGCCCACGGGCAGCGACTCCGAGAGCGACGGGCTATCGGACGCGCTGATGCGACTGGGGCCGGCGCCGCGATGGGGCATCAGAAGCTCACCCTGAGGTCGTGGCGGTCCGGCTCGTCGATGGTGACGTCGGCGCGGGTCTCTCCGGCCGCCACCTCGGCCTTTTTCATGTCGAAGAGCTGCACTCGCAAGGTGAACGGTCCCTCCTGCCGGTCTATGCCCGTGAGGCGGCCCATCACCGCGACCATGACGATTCCTAGCACGGACCGAGCGTGAAGAGACGAACGCGGGAACGGGGCGATGATACAGGCGGCTAAGGGCCCTGGGTTCGCGCATCCTCCCGACGACCGAGGCTTGTCCGCGTCCGGCCGATCCACCCGATGACCGATGGCGGCGCGGAGCACGCTGCGTCACTATGGTCGCCGTCGACCTGCTCGCGGGAGCGAGTCCAGGGACAAAAACCGGGGAATCCCGAAGCGCGATTACCAAGGAGCCAAAGCCATGATGAACCGCATGAATGCGATGATCCGCAGCGAGCAGGGCCAGGGCATGACCGAGTACATCATCATCGTCGCCCTCATCGCCATCGCTGCCATCGGCGTGATCACCGTCTTCGGCCAGAACATCCGCGCCCTGTTCGCCGTCTCGGCGAACGCCCTCGGCGGCAACACCAGCCAGACCACCCAGGCTCAGGGCGGCGCCGGCGCCAACTTCGCCAAGGCCACCAAGCGCACCCTCGGCAACTTCAACGACGCGAACAACGGCCAGAAGTAATCGGCCGCGTCCAGAATCTCAGCACCGGGCGGCGCTCCCTCGCGGGGCGCCGCTCGCGTTTTTGGGGGTTGGAGCGCCCGGAGATCGCCCGCGTGCGTCGGTGGTGCCCCATCCTCTCGACGCCCGACCCGCCGAGCGCGGCCGATCCGCCCGATGACCGAGTGCGCGCTCGCGCCCACTTTGTCATGATTGCCGGGTCAGCCTGCTCGCTCGAAGCGGGCTTTTACGAATCGAACTCTAAAGGAGCCAAAGCCATGATGAACCGCATGAACGCGATGATCCGCAGCGAGCAGGGCCAGGGCATGACCGAGTACATCATCATCGTCGCCCTCATCGCCATCGCCGCCATCGGCGTGATCACCGTCTTCGGCCAGAACATCCGCGCCCTGTTCGCCGTCTCGGCGAACGCCCTCGGCGGCAACACCAGCCAGACCACCCAGGCCCAGGGCGGCGCCGGCGCCAACTTCGCCAAGGCCACCAAGCGCACCCTCGGCAACTTCAACGACGCGAACAACGGCCAGAAGTAATCGGCCGCATTTAGGATCTTGGCACCGGGCGGCGCTCCTCGCGGGGCGCCGCTCGCGCGTTTTGGGTCGCCGGAGGCGGGCGAGGGGTCGCCGCCTGCCCCGGGAAGTGCAATCCTGGGGCTCGAGGGTCGACTGAGGAGCCCAAGGCGATGCCGGACTCAAGCCGCTTCGGCAGATACATCCTCCTGGACCGCCTCGCCGTGGGCGGCATGGCGGAGATCTTCCTCGCCCGACAGGAAGGCCTCGCGGGCTTCGAGAAAACGGTCGTCATCAAGCGGATCCGGCCGCACCTGTCCAGCCAAAAGGGCTTCGTGGAGATGTTCCTGAACGAGGCGCGGCTCGCGGCGCAGCTCAACCACCCGAACATCGTGCAGATCTACGACCTGGGGAAGGTCGGCGAGGCGTACTTCATCGCCATGGAGTACATCTTCGGGCGCGACATGCGGCGCATCATCCCCAAGGCCGACGCCATGGGCATCCCGTTCCCCATGGTGTACGCCCTGAAGATTGCCAGCTCGGTCTGCGAGGGGCTCTTCTACGCGCACCAGAAGAGCGACGTCTACGGGAGCGACCTCCACCTCGTCCACCGCGACATCACCCCCGAGAACCTCTTCGTGTCCTTCGACGGGACCGTAAAAATCCTCGACTTCGGGATCGCCAAGGCGGCGAACCAGGTCGAGCTCACGCGCGCCGGGGAGGTCAAAGGCAAGCTGCGCTACATGTCGCCCGAGCAATGCTCGGGCAAGCCCATCGACCACCGGTCGGACCTCTTCTCGCTGGGGGTCGCGCTCTACGAGTGGGTGACGGGCTACAAGCTCTTCACCGGCGACAGCGAGGTGGCGATCCTCAAGTCCATCACCGAGGGGAAGATCTACGCGCCCACCTACTTCAAAGCCGACATCCCGGAGGCGGTGGAGCGCATTTTGATGAAGGCGCTTTCGAAGGACCGCGAGGCCCGCTACGCCTCCGCCTGGGACATGCAGTACGACATCGACCAGTTCCTTTCGCAGTACGAGTTCACGCCCTCGAACATCCACCTCTCCAACTTCCTGAAGCAGCTGTTCAGCGACGAGCTGGAGAGCGAGAGAAAGCGGCTCCTCGCGCAGCCGCACCTCGGCGGGGCCCCGGAGCCCGAAGAGGCCGGTGGCGCAAAGGAGGTCGACGAGCAGACCGGGCGTTGGCCGAGCGAGCCCATCCCGCTGCGCCCTCGTCGCGCGATGCAGCCGTTCGACCCCGTGCCGGTGCACCCCGAGGAGTCCGAGCGGGTGCTCACCGTCTCGGTGGACGAGGACACCTACCTCGCCCTCAGGGAGGTCGCCCAGAGGAACCACCGGCCGGTCGGGACGCTGTTGCGCGAAGTGCTGTCGGATTTCGTGAAGTTTCGGTAAGCGGAAGGAAGCCGAATGCCGACGATCTTCATCGTCGATGACGACGAGCTGATCCTCAAGTCGCTGGCCCGGATGCTCCGCCTGCCCGGCTTCTCCGTGCATGCGTTCGGGACCGCGAAGGAAGTGATCGACCATCTGTCGGAGGCGCCGGACTTGCTCATCAGCGACTACCACCTGCCCAGCGTCGACGGCATCGACCTGGCAGTCATGGCAAAGAAGCTTCATCCGAAGGTCAAGACCGCCATCCTCTCGGGCGGCGTGGAAGATGACCGCGTCGCCGAGGCGATGGGGAACGGCACGCTCGACCGGTTTCTCCAGAAACCGTGGCGGCACGATGAATTGCTGGCCGCGGTGCGGGAGCTCCTGAGGGGATAGGTGGTGACCGCCTCACCGACCTTCGACAGCGCCGCATGAACCTTGTGCCCGTGCTCGCCCGCTTTCTCCGCCGCGCCCCGCTCCTCCACCCTCTTGCGGACGTCCTCGACCCCTTCGCCAACGTGCTCGATAAGGTTGGCGAAGACGTCCGAGCGCCGCCCGTGTTCTTCGGTGGTTGCCATGTCGATCCCCCTGCGGATCCTGTGCCGAGCGCGGGACTTCACCCGGAGCGGCTCGGCAGCTCGAACCTGGCTCCGCCGGGCCCACGACTGCACCGACGATGCCCCAGCCCGCGCGCGCCGAAATATGGCTCCTCCGGGATCCGACGGCGCCCGGGAACCGAGCAGTCGGCCTCTCGAAGGCGGGCGCCGATGCGGCCGCTTTCGCGCCCGAGCGGGATGAAGGCCGGCGCAAAATCCAGCCGGTCGCCGCGCGGCCCCTTCCCGGGAGCTGGGGCTATACTTGGGCTCGCGGGACCACGCGTCCCCCCGGTGCGCCGCCGGCACAGGCCCCGGGGGTAAAAGCCCGGCAGCAAACGCTCGCGAAGCACGTTGGGAAACGGACCCCAACCCTGAGCGCCGGCGACAAGCTCACCCCGTGAGATGCGAAGATGATGACGATTCCTGGCTACACACTGACAGGTTCGGTCTGTGAGGCCGGCGAGCTGCTGCTCTATCGGGCCAATCGGACGCTCGATGCGCGGTCCGTCCTGCTCAAAGTGCCAGCCCAAGCACGCGCGACGCCCCTCCTTATGAGCCGGCTGGAACACGAATACGAACTGGCCAGCGGCCTGGATGCGAGCCGTATTGCTCGCCCCCTCGCACTGGAGCGCCATGCCGGCAAGGGGGTCATGGTCCTCGAGGGAGGGGCCGATCGGACCTTGGCTTCCATGCTCGATTCGCCGATGGATGTGCGGTCCTTCCTCGCAATCGCGATCGGAATCAACGCCGCCTTGGCCGAGCTGCACCGTCATGAGCTGGTCCACAAGGATCTCAAGCCCGAGCACGTGCTTCTGGATGCCGATGGGCACGTCTGGCTCACCGGCCTGGGCATCGCCTCGCGCATTCCGCGAGAACGCCAGACGCCCGAACCGCCGGAGGTCCTCGCCGGCAGCCTGGCTTACATGGCCCCCGAACAAACCGGCCGGATGAATCGCTCAATTGATTCACGAAGCGATCTGTACGCCCTGGGCGTGACCTTTTACCAGATGCTGACCGGCGTGCTGCCGTTCACCGCCGGAGACGCGATGGAATGGGTGCACTGCCACATTGCCCGGCAGCCGGAGCTTCCGAAGCACCGAGTGCCGGATCTCCCTGCGCCGCTCTCGGCGATGGTCATGAGGCTCCTTGCAAAGACCGCCGATGAACGCTACCAGACCGCGGCGGGACTCGAGGTGGATCTGCGCCACTGCCTGGCGCAATGGGAGTCGAACGGCCATATCGATCCCTTCCCGCTGGGCGCGCACGACCTATCGGATCGGCTTCTGATCCCGGAGACGCTGTACGGCAGAAAGTCCGAGATCGACGCCCTGCTTGCCGCCTTCGACCGGGTCATGGCCAGCGGGTCGCCGGAGCTCGTTCTGGTCTCGGGCTATTCGGGCATCGGCAAGACCTCGGTGGTCCACGAGCTCCACAAGGCGCTGGTCCCGCCTCGCGGCTACTTCGCGGCCGGAAAGTTCGACCAGTACAAGCGCGACGTTCCCTACGCCACTCTGGTCCAGGCCCTCCAGATTCTCATTCGCCAGATCCTCAGCAAGGGCGAGGCCGAGGTGGCCGCGTGGCGAGCGGCCCTCCTGGAGGCGGTGAGCCCGAATGGACAGCTGATCGTCCACCTCATCCCCGAAGTCGAGCTCATCATCGGGAAGCAACCGCCGGCGCCGGACCTCCCCCCGCTGGCGGCGCGCAACCGCTTCCAGATGGTGCTGCAGCGGTTCCTGGGCGTGTTCGCCAGGCCGGAGCACCCGCTTGCCCTGTTCCTCGACGATCTGCAGTGGCTGGATGCCGCCACGCTCGATCTGGTCGAACAGCTCATGACCGGACCGGAGGTGTGCCCTCTGCTCCTCGTCGGCGCCTATCGGGACAACGAGGTCGGTCCCACCCATCCGCTGCTGCGAACCCTCGAAGCGATCCGCAAGCGCGGTGCCGCTGTGCGGGAGATCGTGCTCGCACCCCTGGCCATCGGCGACGTGGGAGCCCTCGTCGCCGATTCGCTCCACTGCAAGCGAGAGGACGCTCTTCCCCTGTCTCAGTTGGTGCATGAAAAGACCGGCGGCAATCCGTTCTTTGCCATTCAGTTCCTGTCCGCCCTGGCCGAGGAACAGCTGCTCGCGTTCGACCCCGGCGCGGGGCGCTGGACCTGGGACCTGGCCCGCATCCGCGCCAAGGGCTATGCGGACAACATGGGCGCCCTGATGGTCGGGACCCTTGGCCGCCTGCCCGCTGTGACGTTGGAAGCCCTGCAGCAGCTCGCCTGCCTGGGCAACGTCGCGGAGATCTCCACGCTGAGGGCGCTCTACGGCCCATCGGAGGAGGCGCTCCACGCCGCCCTCTGGGAAGCCGTTCGAGCCGGGCTGGTCCTCCGTCGAGACAAGACCTACGCCTTCTCGCACGATCGCGTCCAGGAAGCCGCGTATGCCCTGGTTCCCGAACATCGCCGCAAAGCGCTGCACCTCAAGATCGGCCGCTTGCTCCTCGCCCAAGACCCGCAAGAGGCGGCGGCGGAGCGGGTCTTCGAGGTCGTCGACCAGTTCAACCGGAGCGTCGAGCTCGTCACCGATGTCGAAGACAGGGTAACGCTGCGCCGGCTCAATGCGGCGGCCGGAAGAAAGGCGCGCGGCGCCGTCGCCTATGCTTCGGCGCGACTCTATCTTCAGCAAGCTGTTGCACTTCTGCCTGCAGACTGTTGGACCGAGCTGTACTCGGAGAGCATGGCCCTGTTCACGGAGCTGGCCGAATGCGAATACCTCATCGGGCAGTTCCAGCGCTCCGACGAGCTGTTGACCCTGGCGCTGGAGAATGCCCGTTTCGTGCTCGATCGGGTGTTGGTCTACCGCCTGCGGCAGCGGCTCTACCAGTGCTCCGGACGCTGGCCGGAGGCCGCCACCACCGCGCTAGAGGGGCTGAAGCTCCTCGGCGTCTCCTTCCCGGAGGATGACGAAGCGATCCGCTCGGCCACCGCGGTCGAAAAGAGGCAGATACAGGTCAGCCTGCAGGGTCGTCGTATCGCCGACCTGGCCGACGTCCCGTTCACGGACGACGCCGAGGTGAAGGCTTTGATCGGCTTGCTCGCCGAATCGATCACCGAGTTCTTCATCACGCGTCCGGTGCTCTGGCATCTGATCGTTCTCAAGAGCGTGAACCTGTGTCTCGAAAGGGGCCACGTCGAGGAGTCACCGTACATCTACAGCAGCTATTGCAAGATGCTCGTGGCACTGTACGACGACATTCCCTCCGCGTTCGAGTTCTCGCGGATGTCACTCAAGCTCAACGAGCGCCGGAAAGGCGGCTTCATGAAGGGGCTGCCGCCCTTCTTTCACGCCTCTGTCGTCGGCAACTGGTGTCAGCCTTTCGAGACGAACCTGCCGCTGTTGGACCAGGCCTTTCAAGCCTTTCTAGACTCCGGTGATATCATTTGGGCCAGCTATCTCACCTACAATGCGGTCTGGCTTCATCTGGAAGCCGGCGACCCGCTGAGCCGGATCGGCGAGCTCGCTCGGCGCTATGCCTCCTTCAACCAGCGGAGCCATAACGACGTCGTGTACATCGTAGACCGGGTCGAAGAGCAGTTTGCCCTGAGCCTGCAGGGTAAGACGCCGTCGCTGACGGACTTCAGCGATGACGCCTTCGATGAGGCCGCCAGCGTTGCCGTCATCGAACGGGCGAGCTTCGGCATCGGCATCGGCTACTACCGCATCATGAAGCAGATCGCAGCATTCATGGCGGGGAGCTTCGACGAGGCGCTGGCGTGGGCGGAGCGCGTCACGCCGGTGCTGGCCAGCGTATCGAGCATGGCCATCTGGGGCTCATATTACTTCTACTACGCGCTGACGATGGCGGCTCTCCATGCTCAAGCTGCCGGCGGACGGCGGAAAGAATTGACGACCAAACTGGCCGATGTGCTTCAGAAGCTGAAATCCTGGGCGAACCATTGCCCGGAGAACTTCGCCAACCGCTACTATCTCGTGGCCGCCGAGCTCGCCCGCATCGAGGGCCGCGACCTCGAGGCAATGCGCCTTTACGACCAGGGCATCCGCTCTGCCCGCGACAACAACTTCGTTCACCAGGAAGCCCTCGCCGCCGAGGTCGCATCGCGGTTCTATCAGGCGCGAGGATTCGACAGGATCGCCGACGCCTACCTTCGCGACGCCCACGCCGGTTATGCGACCTGGGGCGCCCAGGGCAAGGTGCTTCAGCTGGAGCAGCATCACCCGCAATTGCGGGCGGTGACGTCCCTCGCCCCGACCGCCACATTCACGACGGGAGCGCAGGCTCTCGACATCCTCGCGGTGATCCAGGCCTCCCAGGCCATCTCCGGCGAGATCATCTGGGACGACTTACTCAAGACGTTGATGCGGATCGTGCTGGAAAGCGCCGGAGCCCGACGAGGCTACCTGCTTCTCGCCGAAGAAGAAGACCTCTTCATTCGCGCGTACGCTGAAGTCAGGGGGACAAAGACCAGCGTCGAGGTCACGCCGGTCACGCCTCCAACGATGGCGTCTGCGGCTTTGCTGCCGCTCTCGATTCTTACCTATGTCAGGCGAACGCAGGAGCACGTCGTCCTGAGCGACGCCGCTGCCCCCGGCCCCTACGCAGGTGACGAGTACATCCGGCAGAACCATTCGCGCTCGATACTATGCCTTCCCATCGTACGGCAGGCCCGAGTGGTGGGCATGTTCTATCTCGAGAACAACCTGACAGCGGGGGTGTTCACCCAGAAAGCCTGCTCCGTGCTGGAGCTGCTCGCCTCCCAGGCAGCCATCTCCGTGCAGAATGCCGTGCTGTTCACTCAGGCACAGCAAGAGAACATGGAGCGCAAGCGGGCGGAAGAAGCGCTGCGCGAGCGCCACTCGACCCTGCGCAGCATCATCGACAGCAGCCCGGCCCTCATCTTCTCGCTCGACACCCATGGCCGTTACACCAGCTTCAATCGCGACCACGCCCAGATGATGAAGGCTCTTTACGGCGTGGAGATATCGCCTGGCCAGGTCATGCTCGACTGCATCGCGGTGCCGGGCGAACGCGAGACGGCGCGGCGGAGCCTGGCGCGCGCGCTCGCGGGCGAGCGGGTTGTCGAGGAGGCCTACTCCGGGGAGCACTTCCGTTCTCCCCGGTATTTGCGCGTCTCGCACAGCCCTATCCGTTCCGACGAGGGAAAGGTCATAGGAGTCGTCGTGCTCGCCCAGGACCTCACCGAACGCCGCCGCGCCGAGGAAGCCCTCCGCCGAGCCAACCGAGAGCTGGAAGCGATCCGCAGCTGCCACGCCGTGCTGGTGCGGGCTGAGGACGAGGGCGCTCTCCTCCACGACATCTGCCGCATCGTCTGTGAGGAGGCCGGATACTGCATGACATGGGTGGGCTACGCTCAAGACGACGAGATCCGGAGCGTGCGCCCCGTCGCCTGGGCCGGAACCGAGGATGGCTATCTGGCGCAGGCGAACATCACCTGGGGCGACACACCGCAGGGAGGCGGCCCCGGCGGCGTGGCCGTTCGGACGGGGCGGCCCGCCTGGACGCAGGACTTCGAGCAGGACGAGGCGGTGGCCCCGTGGCGCGACTGGGCGCTGCAGCGCGGTTACCGCTCCAGCATCGCCCTGCCGCTGCGAGATCTCAGCGGCCACTCTTTCGGTTTCCTCGCCATCTACTCGAGCGAGGTGGGCGCGTTCACCCCCGAGGAGATCCGGCTGCTGGAGGCGCTGGCGGACGACCTCGCGTTCGGGGTGTCGGTCTTGCGCGTCCGGGCCGTGGGCCGACAGGCAGAGGAGGAGGTCCGCAAGCTCAACGCGGAGCTCGAGCGGCGCGTCACCAAGCGCACCGCCCAGCTGGAGGCCGCGAACAAGGAGCTCGAGTCGTTCTCTTACTCGGTGTCGCACGACCTGCGCGCGCCGCTGCGCCACATCGGCGGATTCCTCGAGCTCGTTCGCCAGCGCAACCAGGGGAAGCTCGACGACCGGAGCCTGCACTACATGGACGCCGCTTCGGACGCGGCCCGGCGCATGGCCGCGCTCATCGACGACCTCCTCGCCTTCGCGCGCATGGGGCGCGCCGAGATGGGCCAGGGCGTGGTGCCGATGCGCGAGCTCGTCCAGGAAGTCATTCGCGAGCTCGAGCCTGAGGCGGCCGGCCGGACCGTTCTATGGCGCGTGGGGGAGTTGCCTGCCGTCGACGGTGACCGCCCCATGCTGCGCCTCGTCTTCGTGAACCTCCTTTCGAACGCCCTCAAGTTTTCGAAGGCGAGGGCGCAGGCCGAGATCGAGGTCGCCGCGCGATCGCTCGGGGGCGGCGAGGTGGTCTTTTCCGTCCGCGACAACGGCGTTGGGTTCGACCAGAAGTTCGCCGGCCGGCTCTTCGGCGTGTTCCAGCGACTGCACCGCGCCGAGGAGTTCGAGGGCACCGGCATTGGGCTGGCCAACGTCCGCCGCATCGTCTCACGCCATGGCGGCCGCACCTGGGCCGAGGGGTCCATCGGCACAGGGGCGACGTTCTACTTCTCGCTGCCCCTGGCGCAGGACGAGGCTCGCCTCGCCGTTGCGCCGGGGTAGCGGCGCCGAGTCGGGAAAGCTCAGGTCCATCGTCGGACGAGGGCGGCGGCATGCTCGCAGTAGCCCCAGAAATCGGGCTCGACGTGCACGGAGAACCGTGAGTGGAAGGCACCCGGTGTAGGAAACGCATGAACGATCGGACGGCGGGCAGCCTTGCGGCCGCCCGGGTGCGCGGCGATTTGCCGCGCGTCTTCTTGCTTCCTCGCTTCTTCTCGAGATCATCGAGGAGCTCGAGCACGAGACGCGTCAACCTGCTCGAGAGAATCTCGGCCAGAGCAATCCGGGGTCTTCTGCTCCTGAGGAACCGTGGCTCGCCCCCTGTGGCCGCGCGACTATCTGCCCTTCGCTCACCCCGTCGCCCAACAGCCGATGCGGGCAGCGACGCGTCCGCGAGACGCCGGCCCGAGGGCCCGCCGTTGCCGAACACCCGCTTGGGCCCAAATGAATATCTACAATGTTTTGCCCAGCCGGCCAGCGCGTGCTCGGGCACCGCTACCTGACCTACGAGTTGCTGAAGATGGGCTCCCAGGCGGAGGCCTGGCTCGGCACGGACCTTCGCAGCGGCCAGCAGGTGATCCTCAAGCAGGTCCCGAGCCGGCAGGTGTCGCACGGCGCTCAGCTTCGACTCGAGCACGAGGGCGAGGTGTTGCGAGAGCGGTCGCATCCGAACATTGCGGCACCCCTCGCTCTCGGACGCGAAGGAGGCGTCTTTTACCTCGTGCAGCCACTCGTTCCAGGTCCCACGCTCGCCGCGCGGCTGGCCGAGAGGGAGGCCCTCCCCGTCACCGATGCCCTTGCGGTCGGACAGGGCTTGATGCAGGCGCTCCAGGCAGCGCACGAGCGCGGCGTGCTTCATCGGGCGGTTCGTCCGGCGACCCTCATGGTTGGGAATGGCTCGCCGCCCGAGCGCGTGGTGCTCTTCGACTTTGGCCTCGCCCCTTGCTCCAACTTCGAGGCCGAGGCCTCGCTGCGCGACTGCATCGTCGGGGACCTCGCCTATGTCTCACCGGAGCAAGCCGGGCTGATTCACAACGAGATCGGTGAGCGGTCGGATCTCTACAGCGCGGGGCTCCTCCTGTTCCAATGTCTCTCCGGCCGGCTTCCTTTCGACGGCGCCACGATCGGCGAGATGCTTCGAGGGCAGCTGAGTGCGCCGCCCCCACGACTGCCCGCACTGCGCCCCTGCGTTCCTCGCGCGCTCGACGAGGTGATCCAGCGGCTGCTCGAGAGGGACCCGCGCGATCGCTACCAGTCCGCGGCGGCCGTGCGGGCTGATCTCGAGACAATCGCGAGGGCGCTCGCGGCCGGAGTGCGCGAGCCTTCGGTCGCGATCGGCGCATCCGATCGCCGGCGCACCTTGACCGAGCCGGCGTTCGTGGGGCGCGAAAACGAGCTGCGCGCGCTGGAGCAGGCCCTCGCGACCGACGAAGGAGCCCCCGCGCTGCTGCTCCTCGAGGGCACCTCGGGCTCAGGCAAGACTCGCCTGCTCGATGAGCTCGCGCTGCGCGCGGCGCAGCGCGGGGTCTCCGTGTTGCGCGGCCAGGGTACCAATCGGCCAGCGCAACGCCCGCTGCAGGCGCTCGATTCCGTCCTCGCGCATTCGGTGCAGGCCGCCAAAACCAATCGAGCTTTCGCCGATTCCTTGCGCTCTCGGCTCGGCGATCAGCTCGAGGCCCTTGCCCCAGTCCTCCCGGAGCTGGGCGGCTCTCTTGCTCCCCGACCGTGCGAGTCGCTCGGCCCGGATGCGCACGGCGAGACGCGCACACTTGCCGCGCTCGTCGCGCTCCTCGCGGCGCTGGGCAGCCCCCAAAAGCCCCTGGCCATCCTGATCGACGACTGCCAGTGGCTCGACGAGCTCTCGCTGAAGCTGCTGATGGAGTGGCAACGGGCCCACGCCCTCTCGTCCGGCCCCCGCGGGGTGCTCGTCGTCGCCGCCTACCGCGGCGAAGAGGTCGCGAGCGAATCGCCGCTTCGACGCCTGGTCCCCGCCCCGACGCGATTGGAGCTCGGGCCGTTGACGGCCGAGGAAACGCGCACCATGGCCGAGTCGATGGCGGGTCCGCTGCCTGCCGAGGCCATGCCGCTCCTCGAGCGGCTCTCCGGGGGGAATCCCTTTCTGGCGGCGGCCGTGCTCGAGGGGATGGTAGAGGGCGGAGCGCTGGTCGCGACGTCCCGTGGCTGGCGGCTCGAGTTTCACGCCATGGCGCAAGCCCAGTCCTCGCGGCGCGCCGGCGGCATTCTGGCGAATCGCCTGGACACCCTGTCCCCAGAAGTCCTCCAGCTGCTTTCCGCCGGCGCCGTGCTCGGCAAGTCGTTCGACCTTCAGCTTGCCGCCGACCTCTGCCGCCAGCCCGCGGCGCAAGCGATGGCGGGGACGACCGTGGCGCGGCGCAAACACATCCTGTGGGCGGACGCGTCCGGGAGCCGCTTCACCTTCGTGCACGACCGCGTTCGGGAGGCCGTCCTCGAGCGTTTCCCGGCGCCGGCCCGCCGGCACCTGCACCGACTCGCAGCGGAGGCCCTCGCTCGCCTCGGGCCTTCGGATGTCAATCGCGAGTTCGACCTCGCCTACCACTTCGACGCAGCGGGGGACCCTGCGCGTGCGCTGCCTCACGCCCTCTCGGCGGGCGCCCAGGCGCGTTCCCGATACGCGTTGGACATGGCGGAGCGGCTCTACCGCATGGCCGAGCGCGGCGCAGCGCAGGCGGGGACACAGACCCGCCAGCGGGTGGCCGAGGAGCTGGGGGACGTGCTCCTGCTGCGCGGTCGCTACGACGAGGCGAGAGAAGCATTCTCGCAGGCGCGCGCCTGGGCCGCCTCCGCCGTGTCGAAGGCCCGCGTCGAGGGCAAGCTCGGCGAGCTCTCCTTCAAGCAGGGCGATGTTGGCGCCGCCTCGCAATCTCTGGAGCGCTCCCTGCGGCTTCTCGGATACTCCGTTCCGAAAAGCCCCCTGACGACGGCCACAGCAATGCTCAAGCAGGCGCTCGTTCAGGTGGCTCATTCCCTGCTGCCCCACCGGCTCGTCGGACGCCGTCGGCTCGAGGACGCGGAGGCCGACCTGCTCGCGGCCCGCATCTTCAGTCGACTCGCCTATGCCAACTGGTTCCTCCGCGGCCAGGTCGCCACGTTCTGGGCCCACTTGAGCGAGCTGAACCTCGCCGAGCGCTATCCGCCGACACGGGAGCTCGCGCAGGCCTGCTCCGAGCACGCCATCAGTGTGACCGGGCTGCCCCGCGCCCTGTTCCGTCGAGGCGCCCGGTACGCCGAGCGAGGCCTCGCGATTCGCCGCGCGCTCGGCGACCTCTGGGGGCAGGGCCAGTCGCTCAACTTCTATGGAATGCTGCTCTATGCCTTCGGCTACTACCAGGAGGCCCTTGGGAAGTTCCGCGACGCCCTGGCCGTGCTGCGGCGCACGGGGGACCGCTGGGAGGCCGACGTCGCGTGGCTCCACATCGGCTTCTGTCAGCTGCGGCTCGGGGCGCTGAAGGAGGCCACCGCGGAATGCCAGCGCCTCTATCGGGCGGCGATGGAGATCGGCGACGGGCACGCGAGCGAAGGGGTGCTCGAGGCATGGGCGAAGGCCACCGGCGGCGCGCTCCCGCAAGAGCCCATCGAGGCGGCGCTTCGCAGCTCGGAAGGAGATCCCCAGACGCACGAAGCGGTGCTGCAGGCCGAAGGGCTGCGCCTCATCGGAGCAGGCCAGCCGCGGCAGGCGGCGGCCGCCTTCGAGCGGGCAGAAGCGGTGGTCCGGTCGGTGAACCTCAAGAACGAATACGTCTCGTATCTGCCTCTCTGGACGGCGCACGCCTTGCGGCTCACGGCGCTGGAGGCGGGCCAGGCGACGGGCGCCATTGCGCCGCGCTCACTGCGAAAGGCTCGCGCGGCCCTGCGCCGCGGGCTCGCTCTGGCGCGGCGCTATCGGGGGAACCTGCCGCTCGCGCTTCGGGAGCGAGCATGGCTGCGGGCGATGCGCGGGCGGGCCAAGGCTGCGCGGCGCGATCTGGACGCGAGCCTTGCCGAGGCCGAGCGCCAAGGAGCGGCCTTCGAAGCGGCTCAGACGCGCTGGGCGCGCGGCGAGCTCGGGCTCGTCTACGGATGGCCCGGGGCCGAGGAGGAAGCGGGCCGCGCGCGAAACGCGCTTCAAGGGCTTGGCGCCGATTTCGCTTGCAGCCCGCTTCGCACGCTTTCGGCCCAAGGGGAGCCGCCCGCGGTGACGCTCTCCTTGGCCGATCGGTTCGCGAGCATCGTCGGTCAAGGCCGCCAAATCGCCTCGGCGCTCACGCCGGAAGACGTCTGGGCTGCGCTGCGCGAGGCGGCGGAAGTATTGCTGCGCGGAGACAAGAACCTGGTCCTCGAAGTCGATGGCTCCCCGGCGCCTCGGGCGCTCGCCCAAAGCGGCGGCCGGCCCCTCGTCCATCGCCCGCTCGTCGAGCGGGCTCTTCGGGATCTTCGCCCGGTGGCGCTGGCGGATCTGCTCGAGGAGCCGGCTTCGGCCTCGGAGGGCGTCGCGCCCGATGCTCCGCGCTCGGCGCTGTGCGCGCCCATCATGGCGCGGGGGCGCCCGGTCGCGTGCCTCTACGTCACGCACGCCCGCGTGAGCGAGCTCTTCTCCGAAGAGGAGAAGCGGCTCGCGGGCTACCTGGTCACGCTCGCGGGAGCGTCGTTGGAGAAGGCAGAGGGGTTCGCACAGCTGCAGGCGCTGTCGCTCACGCTCGAGCAGCGGATCGTCGAGCGCACCGAGCAGCTCCGAGCCGCCAACGCCGAGCTGGAGGCGAATTTGCGCCAGGTGCGCGAAATACAGGAGCAGCTGGTTCAGACCGCCAAGATGGCAGCGGTCGGAACGCTCGTCGCCGGCCTCTCCCACGAGCTCAACAACCCGCTCTCGGTCATCCTCGCCTACTCCCAGAGCCATCTGAAGCGCATCGCGGCCGATGACCCGATGCGGCCCGCGCTATCCGCCATCGAGCGTCAGGCGAAGCGCGCCGCTAATCTGGTGTCCACGCTGCTGGACTTCTCGCGAAAGAAGTCCGGCGAGCGCGAGAAGATGCCGCTGGAGGCGTTGGTCCAGCGCGTCGTTGCGCTCGAGTCCCCCAAGATGCGCGGCCGGGACGTCAAGCTCGAGCTCGCGCTCCCGCCGCCGGGCGCGGTGGTGCTGCGCGTGTCGCCGACGCAGATCGAATCGGCCCTGCTCAACCTGGTCGACAACGCTGCGGACGCCTCGGCGCGCGGCTCGGTCGTGCGGATCGAAGCAGACCCCGCCGAGCGCGAGTCGCGGCCTGGGGTGGAGGTGCGCGTCTGCGACCACGGCACCGGCATCGAGCCGGAGGTGCTCCCCAGGGTGTTCGACCCCTTCTTCACGACGAAGCCGCTCGGCCAAGGGACGGGCCTGGGGATGTCGCTCGCGCGGCAGTTCGTCGAGGGCAACGACGGCACGGTGTCGATCGACAGCCGGCCCGGCGAAGGGACGACTGTGCGGCTGTGGCTCCCGGTGAGCGACCGGGCGGGCGAGCGGGTCGAGCCATGAGCGATGGTGGCCGAGCTGCGCGCCTGCTCGTCGTCGACGACGAGCAGGACGTGCGTGAGATGATGTCCGCGGTGCTCTCCTTTCAAGGCTACGAGGTCACCGCGGTGGCGGACGGCGCCGCGGCGCTCGCCGCAGCGCAGTCGGAGCGGTTCGATCTCGCGACAATCGACCTTCGGATGCCGGGGCTCAGCGGGCGCGAAACCCTGGCGGCGCTTCGACGAGTCGCTCCTCGCACGGCGGCGATTGTCGTTTCGGGCTACGTGACGACGGACGAGGCCCGAGCTTGCCGAGCGCTCGGAGCCTTCGCGGTCGTCGCCAAGCCTTTCAACGTCGACGCTTTGGTTCGGATCCTCGAGCTCGCTCGAGAGGAAACAGGGCGAGCTGTGCCTGCCGAACCATAAGGGCGGCGTGGAGATAGAGCGCGGGCAACCAAAGCGGTACGCCCATCCGATCGGGGCGGCGGTAGCGAAAGGAGCCGGTGGACGAGAACCAGGATTCGAACAGGGGGCCCGCCATGGCGAGCAGCGGTCCGAATACCAGCTTCCCCGTCGTCGGCGCCGCCAAGACGCGCGCCAGCCAAAGCGAGGAGAGCACGAGCGCGAGGCGCCGCGGCCTCCGCTGATGGGCCGCGGTCGAGGCGTAGGCGGCCAAGAACCAAAGCAACGACCGCGCAAGTTGGGCGAGCGTCGCGCGGGGTGCGCGCTCGCCGGTGAAACGCAGGAGAGCCGCGTGCCCCGCGGTGAGCGTGAGGCCGGACGTCCCGAACAGAAGCGGGACCCATGGAGCTTGGCCGAACAACGCGCGGCAGGGATGTCGATACGAGAGGACTTTGCTCTGGACGTGGAGCTGATCGGCGAGCGTGCCGATCGTGGCTCCCATCCCGAAGAGGACCATGCCTCGAGCCAGCGGGCGCACTTCTCACGAGTAGGGCGCCGGCGCCCGAAATGCCATGGCGGGCAAGCGCTCGAGCTGCCTGCGCTCGAAACGCAGGCCAAGGACTGGCTTTGGTTGTGGCCGCCCAGTGGGCCAGCCGATGGGCTCGCGCGCGAGCGCGTGAACCCCTTCTCGGCGGGTTCGACGCCGCTTTCCGTCCCTCGTCCGAGGACGATCAATCGGCTACCCTCGACGGGCACGGCTTCACTGCGAGGGCGTTTCCGCGGAAGGCAGACCGAGAGCCGGCGGCGCCACCGGGATCGATCGGGCGCAAGTTGATGCTCGCCTGAGCTTCCGGCAGAGGAATAGTAAGAACCGTGAGAGGCCACTTGAGGGAGTCAACGTTCCAAACGTTTTCCCCACGCCTACGCCATTCTACGTGGAGCAAATACTGTTCAAAGGCCTCCGACAAGACTCGGGCCTCAAAGGCCTTCGGCCGCTACTTGGGCCCTTCCCCCTGCGTCTTGAGGCGCGAGCGCAGGTCGGAGAAGAAGCTCCGCTCGACCTCTCCGGGCGGGCCCTTGGCGAATGACGCGCAGTCGATGGCCTTGGGCCGCGAAATCGGAACGCTCAAGTCCATCGTCGGAGGAGGGCGGCGGCGTCGAGCCGCGGGTCGGGCGCGTCAATCGGCTCCTCGACCAGCTCATACTCGGCGCAGTCGAACGGCGCCTGCGGCGCGGGCCGGCGCGGAGCGAGCCGCTCTCGGAGGCCGCGCGCGGCAAGGGTGCGGGCGCGGTGGTGGCACAGAGGGTTGTTTCCGGGCCTGCCCATGACCGCGTGCGCCGTGAAGCTGCACCCGCCCAGGCAATGCGCGGCGAACGGGCAGGTCCGGCAGAAGCCCCAGAGATCCTCCACCGTGCGCCGGCGGGTGAAGGCGAGGCTCTCGGGGTCCGCCCAGATGTCCGCGAGGCGTCGGTCCCTGAGGTTGCCTCCGACGTAGTGAGACGTCTGGAGCGAAGGGCAGCCCTTCACCGCTCCATCGGACTCGATGCCCAAGAGTTGGCGGCCGGCTTGGCAGGACTGAAAGTGATCGCCCATGCCCGGCGCGGGCGAGCGGAGCACGGCCTCCTCGGGCCCGAAGTAGCCCAAGTTGTTGCCGGGCTGAATGATGACGCCGTCGCGCCAGGCGCGCTTCTTGAGAACGGCGAGGCGGGGGACGAAGTCGAGCAGGTCATACGGTTGGAACGTCATCGCAGGCCGGTCGGCGGCGCGTCCCAAGGGCGTGGTGATCTGCACCTGCCACGCGGCGATGCCGAGCCCCCGGAGGTGCTGATAGAGCGGCTCGAGCTCGGCCTGGTTGAGGCGGTTGAAATTGGAGTTCGCGCTGAGGCGGACGCCGGCTGCCCCAAAGTGCCGGACGGCCGCGGTCGCCGCGGCGAAGCTCCCCGCCTTGCCCCGCATCAGGTCGTGCGTCTCCTCGAGCCCGTCGATGCTGACCGAAGCCGTGTGCAGGCCCGCGCGGGCCAGGGCCGAAGCGAGCGCGGCGGTGACGCCCCAACCGCCGGTCGTCATGGACGGCCGGATGCCCTTATCCGCGAGCGCGCGCACGACGTCGAGAAGGCCGGGGTGGAGGTAGGCCTCGCCGCCGATGAGGGCGCACTCGAAGCAGCCGAGCTCGGCGAGCTGGCCGACCACGTCGAGCGCCTCCGCCGTCGTCAGCTCAGTTTCCCGGGCGGGGCCGGCCCTCGAGCCGCAGTGCGTGCAGCGCTGGTCGCACGCGAGCGTGAGCTCCCAGACGACGTAGCGGGGCCGCTGCTCCCCGCTGACGTCAAAGCGGCGAAAGACGTCATCGCCGGGGCGAGCGCTCACCCAGCGTCCCCGCCGTCCCCTCCAGCGCCGCCGTCGCCGCCGTCCGTCTTCACGGTCCAGGGCAGGCAGTTCTCCCGCCACTCCGGGTCCTGCGACGGCGTGCCGCCGTCCGGGAGCGGGAGCGTGCAATCGTAGGTGACGCAGGTGGCACCGGGGATCGACATGGTCCCATCGGGCAGCCGAACGGCGCAGCCAGGCCCGTAGCAGGCGGAGAGCGTCACCGAGGCGAGGCCGGCTCCGGCGAAGACGAGCGGCACCCTCCACCAGGCGCGGGCCGACCGGCAGTTGGGGCAAAAGGTTGCGCCATCGGGGACGAAACTTTGGCAGCGACTGCATTGTTGCATCGTCGGGGCTCCTGACTCGGCAGTGGGTGATGGAAACTATCAGGCCCGCCCGGCAACGGCGAGCCGTGGAAGGACGAGAGGCCCTTCCCCCGAACATCCGAGGTCAGGGTGGCTGCGCTGAACGAGCCCTCGCTCCTTGGCGCTTGTGCGAAGGTGGTCGGCGAACCGAAGCTGTCGGTGAAAATGCACCAATCCTGGCGCGCTCAACACGGGCGACTGCGAGCGGGGTACGGTGCACGGACCCGACGAGGCCGCTCGCCGAAGCGAGCCCGAGCTCTACGACTTCCCCGACGAATCCTGGACCATCGTCCGCGAGATCGCCGCGCTGAGGGCCCGCCTTCCAGGGCAGGTCTACTACGTCCTGGGCAACCACGACTTCGCGCACCTGGGCGGGCCGATCACGAGCAAGTTTCACGCGGACGAGGCGGCGCACCTCGAATCCACGCTCACGCGCGAGGAGCGGCGGGAGCTTTGCGCCTTCTTCTCGAGCGCGCTGTTGGCGGCGATCGCGCCCTGCGGCGCGCTGCTCACGCACGGCTCCCCCGACGATCGCTGGCGAAGCCTCGAAGACCTCGACGCGGTCGACCTGCCGCCGCGGCTCCCTGAGCACTGGGCGCTGCTCTCCGGATTGCTGACGAGCTACGGACAGCCACGCGAGGTCACCGAACGCCTGCTGGCGACCATTCGGCGCAGCTCGCGCCGGGGGTCTGCATGGTCATCCACGGCCACGACCGCGACGTCGGCGGATACTTCACCGAGGGCGGAAATCAAGCCTGTCCGGTGCTCTTCGGCGCTCCCCGGAGCGCCAAGCGGTATCTGCGCTTGGACCTGGGCGCGAGCTACCAGGGAGTCGAGGGTCTCCGGGAGGGCCTGGAGATCCGCCGGCTCTACCCTTGATGGTCCAGCTCTCCGCCGCAGTGCCGGCGAGAGCCATCTCAGCGCTCATCGAGGCTGAACCGACTCAACGTCCACCTGAATGAACTGGCCGTTGTAGGCGTCGGGCGCCGGTCCAGGACGACGAAATCGCCTTCCGCCGCGCCGCATTCTTTGAGGAAGCGCCCCACCTTCTGCGCCTCGCCGGCGACGTCGAGCTGGGCGGTCGTTTCAACCTAAGAAGGATTTCAAGAAGAATGGGGCCTCAAAGCCCTTCGCCCGCTACTTCGTCCCTTCCCCCTGCGTCTTGAGGCGCGAGCGCAGGTCGGAGAAAAAGCTCCGCTCGGCCTCTCCGGGCGGGCCCTTGGGCGCGGCGGTGTGGTCAACGAGCTTGAGCACCTCGGGCGGCAGGTCGTCCAAGAAGCGCGACGGGGTCCGCGGCATGGCCTGGCCGCGCTTGATCCTTTGCGCCGCGCGCGTGAGGTACAGCCGCTCGCGGGCGCGGGTGATGCCCACGTAAGCCAGCCGCCGCTCCTCCGGAAGGTTCTGCGCCTCGCCCTGCATGCCCGCGTGCGGCAACAAGTCCTCCTCCGCGCCGCAGAGGAAGACGACGGGCCACTCCAGGCCCTTGGCCGCGTGCAGCGTCATGAGCGTCACGGTGCTCGACGCCGGTCCGCCGTCGTCGTCGCGGCGGTCCAGGGCCAGCCGCTTCAGGAAGGCGTCGAGCGAGGCGCGGCTCTCGCGGCCGACGTAGCGGCGGACCGAGTCCACGAACGCGTCCACGGCGGCGGCGCGGCGGGCTCCGGCCGCGACGCTCTGCACGCTCTGCCGCGCGGCCTCCTTGATGCCCACTTCCTCCACCAGCGCCGCCACCGTCTCGTCCAGCACGCCCTCGCGAAAGCGCCGCCGGTAGCGGTCGACGAGCGCAAGGAAGTCGGTGAAGCGCTGCGCCGCGCCGCGCGGCAGGTCCTCGAATTCGGCGGCGCGCCGCATGGCATCCTCGAGCGGGAGCTTGAGCGCGCGGGCCTGCGCCCCCAGCCGCTCCAGGGTGGTATCCCCGATGCCCCGCGGCGGCACGTTGACGATGCGCAGGAGCGACACCTCGTCGCCCCAGTTGTTGCAGATTTTGAGGTAAGCGACGACGTCCTTGATTTCGCGTTTATCGAAGAATTCCTGCCCGCCGACCAGCTCGTAGGCGAGGCCCTCGGCGCGCAGCGACTCCTCGATGGCGCGGGCCTGGAGGTTCGTGCGGTAGAGCACGGCGATCTCCCGGGGCGTCCGGCCTTCGGCGACGAGCCGGGCGATCTCCCGGGCGATGTAGCGCCCTTCTTCCTCCTCGTCGGGGCAGACCACGATGTGCACCGGGTCGCCGCCCTCGAGCGCGGTCCAGAGGCGCTTGTGCTTGCGCGCCTCGTTCTTGGCGATGACCGCGTTGGCGGCGGCCAGGATGGCGCTGGTGGAGCGGTAGTTCTGCTCCAGGCGCACCTCGGTGACCTTGGGGAAGTGGCGGTCGAACGAGAGGATGTTCTCCACCTCCGCGCCGCGCCAGCTGTAGATGGACTGGTCGTCGTCGCCCACGGCGCAGACGTTCTTCGCCTCCCCGGCGAGCAGGGTGAGCAGCTCGAGCTGCGAGCGGTTCGTGTCCTGGTACTCGTCGACGAGCAGGTAGCGGTAGCGGGACACGAGCGCCTCGCGGACGTCGGCGTGCTCGCGCAGGAGGCGGATGGGCAGGAGGATGAGGTCGTCGAAGTCGACGAGCCCCTGGGCCTTGAGGGCGAGCTGGTAGCGGGGGAAGACCGCCGAGGTGATGAGGTCGTAGTCGTCGCCTTGCCCCTCGGGCTTCGGCGTCGGGGCGTCGCCCGCGCACTTGGCCTTGCTGATGAGGGCGAGCACGCGCTTGGCGTCGAAGGCGCGGTCGTCGACCTTCACGTCGCGCATGCAGCGCTTGAGGAGCGCGAGCTGGTCGGCGGCGTCGGCGATGGCGAAGCGCTTCGGCCAGCCCAGGCGGTCGATGTACCGGCGCAGCACCTCGCAGCCGAAGGCGTGGAAGGTGTTGACGGTGAGGCGCTTGGCGACCCGGGAGCCGACCAGCTCGCCGACGCGCTCGCGCATCTCGGCGGCGGCCTTGTTGGTGAAGGTGACGGCCAAGATGTGGTCGGGGGCGATGCCCTCTTCCACCATGTAGGCGATGCGGTGGACGATGACGCGGGTCTTGCCGCTGCCGGCGCCGGCGAGCACGAGCAGCGGGCCCTCGAGCGTGCGCACGGCCTGGCGCTGGGGAGGGTTGAGGCGGGACAGGTCCAGCATGGGCGCCACCCTTTACCAGGAATCGCGGGCGCGCGCCGCGCCGGCATGGGGCGCCACGGCGGGCGGAGCGCCAGCCGGACGGCGACCCCGCGGGGCTCTCTGGTAAGCTCGGCTGCCGAATGCCGCCGGGTCCAGCCGGCCTGCCCCGGCATCGCCAGGAGGAGTTCTTGTCCAAGGACGCGGCACCGCGGATCGAGCCAGCCGCCGAGCTCCCCCAGAGCCGGCGCGCCTTCCTGGAGGAGTACAGCCGCCTGGTCCGGCAGTTCGCGATCGACCCCGGCAACCCGGGCAGCTACGCCTGCACCGACTGCGAGCGCTGCACGAGCTGCATGTTCTGCGAGCGCTGCGAGGCCTGCTACGGCTGCACGCACTGCCGGCAGTGCACGCTTTGCAACCATTGCTCGCACTGCGTCGAGTGCAAGTCCTGCAACGCGTGCGCGTATTGCGTGCAGAGCGAGGACTGCTCCGGCAGCAATTACGTGGTGCTCAGCCGGAACCTCTCCGATTGCAATTACTGCCTGGGCTGCGTGGGGCTCACGAAGAAGGATTTCCACATCCTGAATCGGCCTTATTCCAGGACCGAGTATTTCAAGGCGCTGGAGCAGCTCAAGGGGGAGCTCGGGCTGCGGTAGAGGGTCTGAACAAGGTGCTTCTCGAGCGAATTCTGGAACGATTCCTTCGATAGGTTCATGTAGAATCCCCATCGCCGCGCCACGGCCGGTGAACGGTCCCGCGCGAGGCGCCGTTTGAACTCGCTTCTGGCCTCAGGGAAACATCGAAGCTGTCGGCGTCTCCGGTCTCGCAGCCCTTCCGCTTCCTTGCGAAGCTCCCGACGCCCGACAATCTCGGCCGTCAGCTCGACCAAGAACCCCAGCTCTGCCCTGAGCTTTCTTTTCCTGGCCCCTTCTCTCAGGTCGCTCCAGCGGAGTTGCCCCAGGTTCTTGGTGTCGACTCAAGGCCATCGCCGGGAGCCTTTCGCTCACTTGGCAGAATCGTCGGTCGCGATACTCCACCGCCGCAGCCCCGCCGCCTTTGGCGAGCCGGCTTTCCCGGGGCAGCCCCTCGAGCTCGCGCGCCGAGGTGTCGTTGCGCACGGGCGATGAGCCGCGGTTTCAAGGGCTCGTCCAGCATCCCGACGGCGGCCTCCTCGCGCCCCGCCATCCCCTCCGAGATGCACCGGATCGTCACCCCGTCCGAGCGCCGCGAGGGGCAACCTTCGCCTTTGCCGAGGAACCTGCCGCTATTCGAGGCCGCGGGCGGCGAGCTCGCTGTCGTTCTCGCCCCGCAGGTGGCCGATCTCGTGGATGAGGGTGACGCGGACTTGCGCCTCCAGCTCCTCGCGGCTGCGCACCGAGCGCAGGAGGTTCTTGCGATACACGATGATGGCGCGGCACGCGCCCGCGTACTCCTGCGCCGCCGGGCACGCCTCGCCGAGCGGCGGCCCGCGGAAGAGCCCGATGATGGACGGCGAGAGCGGCGGGTCGTTCGCGGTGAGGTCGTCGAGGTCCGGCGAATCCTGAGCGGCGACGTCCACCCCCTCGAGGTCGCGGCGCTGATCCTCCGGGAGCTCCCGAGCGGTCTTTGCGAGGAGCGCCTCGAACTCCGGGCCCGAGACCGCCAGCGGCTCGGGGTAATCGTCGGGCGCCAGCCGATGAGCCTGGGCCAGCTCGCGCGCGGCCTTGGCGGCGTCCCCGGCGCGCTCGGCGATGAGGCCCAGGTAATAGTGCGCGGCTGCCTCGCGGTCGGGCGAGTCGAGCAGGTCCTGCAGCTCGGCGCGCGCCTCCTCGAAACGGCAAAGCTCCCAGAGCGCGCTCGCCTTCTCGAACCGCGCGCCCGCCGCGTCGACCGCGGACTCCTCGCCCTTGGGCGTCGCCGCGTGCACCGCCAGCGCCTCGTCCGCCATGCGGATGGCCGCGCGAGCGCGTCCCAGGTTGTTGAGCGCCGTGGCCTGCACCAGCGCGAACTGCCCCTGGAGCTGCTTGTCCTTCTGGCGCTTCGCCAGGCCGTGCCCGCGCACCGCGTACGCCAGGCCGAGCTCGTTGTAGTCGTGGGAGCTGGGCAGGCGAGTCAGGTACAGGTCCGCCGCCCCGAGCAGTGCGTCGGCGTGGTCCGGGTTGACCGCCAGCGCGCGCGCATAGGCGACGCGCGCCTCGTCCAGGCGGTTCAGGGCGGTGAGCGCCGCGGCCCGCTCCGAGTGCGCGTCCGCGCTCGCTGGGTCGGCGGCGCTGGCCTGGGCCGCGCAGGCGAGGGCGTTCTCGAAGTCCGAGCTGTCGTAGGCGCGAACCGCCCGCTCGAGCAGGGTCCCGCGCCCGGAGGGGCAAGGCTTGAGGGCGTCGGAGCCGTCGTGGGCACGGCCGGGCGCGAGGAGGTAGGCGGCCTTGGCCTGGGCGGCGCCCGCGTCGGCCGGGACCGCGGCCTCTGCTTCGAGCACAGGGGCGGGCGCCGGCGCTGGCGGGGGCCGGGTGCAGCCCAGCAGGGCGGTAGCAGTGGCGAGGAGCGGTGCAGCGATGCGCATGGCGTGGGGAGCAGCTTGCCATCGTACGGGCTGCTGCGCACGGCGGGCAAGCGTGCGCCGGGCCGATCGACGAGCCGACAACATTCCTTCAGCTGCCAACATCCCTCGACAGAAGCCGTCGAGCGCCCGGCGCATCGAGCGCCTGGAGCTCCGAGCGGCGCTTGACTCCCGGTGCGAAAGTCGTCACAGGGAAGCCTCCCTCCAGCGGTTGGAAGAGCGGCTGGGGTGAGGATGTTCACTCGGGCGCGCAGCAGTCGCTTTGCCGCGCGCGAAAGGATCGACCGTGAAGACGAGGGCCATGCTTCTTTTGGCGGTGTCGGCCGGGCTGGGCTGCGACAAGCTGCAGGCGCTTCGGGCCAAGCCTCCGCCGCCTCCGGTCGCGACGGCGCCCACGCCGACGCCCACCCCGGCGCCCCCGGCCGATCCGCTGGCGGCCTCAGGGCTCGAGAAGGTCACCTTCGAGGTGGACGGCCCGCTGGAGGAGAGCCTGCGCCGCGTCACCGCGCACGAGACGGCGCCGGCGCTGGCGCAGGTGACCGCGCGGCTGCTCATCTGGTGGGTGGACGTGGCGCGCGGGATGCGCAAGGGCGACCAGGTGACGGTGGTTTTCCAGCGTATTCCGAACAAGGAGCCGCTCATCCACGCGCTCAAGTTCCAGTCGGGAAAGAACGAGCGCGAATATCTGGCGTACCTCTACAAGCCCGAGGGCTCGCGGTTCGCGCATTACTACGACGGCTCCGGAGACGAGGTGGAGGAGCGGCTGGAGAATGCGCCGCTCGACGACTACGAGCAGGTCACGAGCATCCTGCGCGACGGGCGCCGGCACCGCGGCGTGGACTTCAAGACCCCCACCGGCACGCCGGTAAAGGCGCCGTTCGACCTGGTCGTCACGCGCAAGAATTGGAACTTCCACGGCAACGGGAACTGCCTGGAGCTGAACAACGCCGCCGGCCAGCGCGTGGTGTTCCTGCACCTCTCCGAGCTGCCCAAGACGCTCGGGGTGGGCCAGCGGTTCAAGCTGGGACAGGTCGTCGCCGAGTCGGGGAACACCGGCCATACCACGGCGCCGCACCTGCATTACCAGCTCGAATCGCCCGACGGGCGTCTGCTCGACCCGTTCAAGGTCCACAAGACCTACCATCGAAAGCTCGCCGCGGCCCAGGTCGCTGGCTTCCAGGCCGCCAAGGCGAAATACGACGCCCTGTTCGCATTCACGCCGAGCTCGGCGCCTCAGGCCCTGGCGCCGGCTCCGCTCGCGGACTCCGCCGCCGCCGCTGCGCAGGCGCCCGCGCAGGCCATTCCGGCGCCGCCGGCGCCGCCCATCCCCGCCGAGCTGGGGCCCGCCACGGCGGCCAAGAAATAGCGCCGCTTCACACTTAACCCGCGAGGCGGTCTCACGTACCCTTTCGAGGGTACGGCCCCCGCGCTCGCCTTCTTCCGGGTGAGGCGTCGCTTCAAGAGCCCTCGACCATTCGCGAAGAGGCGGAGCCCTGCCGTCTCCTCTCTCGGAGGGAAGCATGGCGGAGTTGATCCTGTTCCGGCGCAGCGAGGAGCTGATGCGGCTGGCGCTCGACGGCCGGCGCTTCACGGTCGGCCGCGCTTCGTCGAACGACTTGCTCGTGCCGGACCCCGCCGTCTCCCGACAGCAGTGCGCCTTCGAGCGTCGAGACGGGCGCTGGCGCCTGGAGGACCTCTCGGGCAGAGGGACCGAGCTCGCCGGCCAGCGCACCCGGACGGCCTTCCTGGACGACGGCGCCGACATCGGGCTCGGCCAGTGGCGCGCGGTCTTCTCCTCCGAGGCCGGCACGGTCGGCAATGAGCCGACGCAACGGGCGCCCTCGGGCAACACGAGCCTCCAACAGGCGGCGGGCGCCTCCGGGCTCCTGGAGCTCTTGCCCGCTCAGCTGCGCGTCGTCACGCCCGCCGGCGAGGCGCTCCACGGGCTCGACCAGGAGGTCGTCGTCGGCTCCGGCCCCGAATGCTCCCTGCACATCGACGACCCGTTCATCTCCGCCGCGCACCTGAATCTGAGGCGCACGCCCGGAGGCCTCTCGGTGCGCGACCTCGGCTCGCGCAACGGCACGTTCATCGGGTCGGCGCGAGTCTGGGAGGCCGAGGTGCCCTTCGGCACCGCCATTCGCCTGGGCAACGCCGAGCTCACGCTGACGCGCGCAGGCCCGAGCCGCGCGGACGCGCCCTACGAAGGCATGGTGGGCGCCGACCCGGCCATGCGAAAGGTTTTCGACACCATCGACCGCGTCGCGCCTTCCTCGGCGCCGGTGGCGGTCTTCGGCGAGTCGGGGACCGGCAAGGAGCTGGTGGCCCGCGCCATCCACGCTCGGAGCCCCAGGGCCGAGCACCCCTTCGTGCCGGTGAACTGCGGCGCGCTGTCGCCCGAGCTCGTCGAGGCCGAGCTGTTCGGCCACGAGAAAGGCGCCTTCACCGGGGCCGACCGGACGCGCAAGGGCGCCTTCGAGGAGGCCCACGGCGGGACGCTCTTCTTGGACGAGATTGGCGAGCTGCCGCTCGCCATGCAGGCCAAGCTCCTGCGAGTGCTCGAGCTCGGCGAGATCAAGCGGGTGGGCTCGTCCCGCACGCTGACCGTCGATGCGCGGGTGGTGGCAGCGACCAACCGCGACCTCAGGGCGCAAGTCCGGCGCGGCGCGTTCCGCGAGGACCTCTACTGGCGCCTCTGTGTGGTGCCGGTCCAGCTGCCGCCGCTGCGCGCGCGCCGGGGCGACCTCTCGGCGCTGCTCGCGCACTTCATCCGCCAATGCTCGCCGCCGGGGTCCCACGTGGAGCTGGCGCCCGACGCGGCGGCGGCCCTCTTGGCCCACGACTGGCCCGGCAACGTGCGCGAGCTCAAGAACACCCTGCACCGCACCCTGCTCCTGCGGAGCAAGGACCGCATCGAGGCCAGGGACGTCCAGTTCGACACCGCCGAGGCCGACGCGGTCCGCGCCGCCGACGCCGAGGCCGACTACAGCGAGGGGAACGACGACCTCGTCCGGGTCAACATCGTCGGCAAGACGCTCGATGCCATCGGCGACGAGGTGTTCGTCAAGACCTGCCGGCGCATCGGCGCCAGCGCCACCGCCGTGGCGAGAGCCCTGGGCGTGTCGCGCGGGTTCGCCTACCGGCGCATGGAGAAGCTGGGCATCACGCCGGGCGGCGACGCGGAGGACTCGTCGCCCCCCAGCAGGGCCCGCGGGGGCTCGTGAGCCTCCCCGCGAGCGCTCGCGAACGCGGAGAAGGCTGGAGCTGAGGGAAGATTCGCGCGGCGAGCCCCGAGCTCCGTGACAGGCCGAAGCGAGAGGCCTCGAGGGCGCGAACGCGATGCGCTCGAGTCAAGCTCTTCGCCCAGCCGGGTCCCGCGAAACCATCAACCATCGACTATCAACCATCGACGCGAGGCTGCGCCGCGCCCTCTCCAACATGCCTCATCCGTCTGAGGCGCAGCCTCGCTAGGAGCTCAAGAGCTTCAACCCCGCCTCCGCGTAGCGCGCCCCGGCGGCCGCTCCCTTCGGGAAGACGGCCTCGAGCCGCGCCAGCTCCGCGCCGGTGAGGTCGACGCGGAGCGCGCCCACGTTCTCCTCGAGGTTGCGCCGCCGCTTGGTGCCGGGGATGGGCACGATGAACGGAGCCCGGGCCAGGAGCCAGGCGAGCGCGACCTGCGACGCGCTGCAGCCCTTGGCCTTGGCCAGAGCCTCGACCTGCGCCACCAGCTCCAGGTTCTTTCCGAAGTTCTCGCCTTGAAAGCGCGGATTCGTCCGGCGGAAGTCGGCGGCCGGCAGGTCCTCGAAGCGCCGGAATTGGCCGGTGAGGAAGCCGCGCCCCAGCGGGCTGTAGGCGAGAAAACCGATGCCGAGCTCGCGGCAGGCATCGAGCACCCCGTCCTCCGGGTCGCGGGTCCAGAGCGAGTACTCGCTTTGGATGGACGTGATGGGGTGGACGGCGTGCGCCCGCCGCAGCGTCGCCGCGCTCGCCTCCGAGAGGCCGATGAACCGGGTCTTGCCCTGCTTCACCAGCTCCGCCAGCGCCCCGACGCTCTCTTCGATGGGCGTCTTGGGGTCGACGCGGTGGAGCTGGTACAGGTCGACGTGCTCCACCTTCAGCCGCTTCAGGCTCGCCTCGCACGACTGGCGGATGTACGCCGGGCTGCCGTTCACGCCGCGGGCCGTCGGGTCCTTGGGGTCGCGCACGATGCCGCACTTGGTGGCCAGGAAGACCCGGTCGCGCTTGCCGGCGATGGCCCGCCCGACCAGCTCCTCGTTGGCGTGCGGGCCGTAGATGTCCGCCGTGTCCAGGAGCGTGATGCCCAGCTCGAGCGCGCGGTGGACGGTGGCCACCGACTCGGCGTCGTCGCGCGCGCCGTAGAAGTCGCTCATCCCCATGCAGCCAAGGCCCATGGCCGAGGTCTTCGCGCCTGCGCTGCCGAGCGCACGGGTGGGCATCGGTTCGTTCGCGGTCATCGCTTCTTTCCTTTCACGAAAGGAGAGGCCGGCCGAGAGCCGGCCGCAGCGATGATCTAGCCCGCGTCGCCGCGGAAGCGAATTTGATACGGGGGAGCTACGGAGCGGGCTCGCCGCCGGCCGAAGGTGGGGCCTCGCCTCCGCCCTCTTCCGAGCCGGCCGCCTGCTTCTTCCGGCCGCGCCCACCCCGGCGGCGCCGGCGCTTCTTGCCCTCGCCGCCGGCGGCGGCCTCGCCACTGGGGACCGCGGGCGGCGGGTCGAGCAGCGGCTTGCCTTCCTTGAGACGCGCGGCGATCTCGGCGCCCTGGCCCGTGGCTTCGGCGCCGATTTCCAGGAGGAGCAGCGCGTCCTTGAACAGCGGGTGGTGGCGGAAGGAGTTGACGCTGCGGCGGCGCTTGCGCTCGCCGAGCAGGACGCCCAGGCCCCAGAGCAGCTGGCGGGAGCGATCGGCGATGCGGCGGGGCAGCCGCGCCGACTGCACCATCTGCTCGAGCACCAGGTCCACCGCCTCGCCTGCGGCCCGCGGCGGGCCATCGTCGCGCTCCGAGGCGTCGCGCGCGAGCGGAGCGAGCACGGCGGCGATGATCACCGAGTCGTCCACTTCGCCCAGTGTCTGGATGCGGGCGTCCAGTGCTCCCAGCCGGGCGAACAGCTCGGTCTCGCCCTCGGTGCCCGTCCGCTTCAGGTGGTCGGCGACCGGGGCCAGGAGGTATTGGAGCGCGCCCAGGGCGTGCAGCAGGCGGAACGCCTCGCGCGAAGAGCCGCCCCGCAGGAGCCGGAAGACCTCTTCCAGCACCCGCGCCGGGGCGCAGCGCGGAAGGTCCTCCACCGCGCCCTCCATGGCGGCGTAGGTCTGCGGGTCGAGGTCGAAGCCGATGCGCGCCGCGAACCGCACCGCGCGCAGGATGCGCACCGGGTCCTCGCGCATCCGGATCTCGGGGTTGCCGATGGTGCGGATGAGGCGCTTGTCGAGGTCCGCGCGCCCGCCGACGAAGTCGATGACCCGGCCCAGGCGGATGTCGTAGAAGAGCCCGTTGATGGTGAAGTCGCGCCGCCGCGCGTCCTCCTCGGCGGTGCCGAAGACGTTGTCGCGGGTGATGAGCAGGTCGTCGGGGGTCTCGTCGCCTCCCTCGGCGCTCAGGTCCGCGGCCACCTCGGTGGGGTTCGCCCGGAAGGTCGCCACCTCGATGAGCTTCCCGCCGCGGAAGTAGACGTGCGCCAGGCGGAACCGCCGGCCGATGAGCCGACAATTACGGAACAGCGACCGCACCTCGCCGGGGTGCGCCGAGGTAGCGATGTCGTGGTCCTTCGGCGTGCGGCCGATCATCGAGATCTCGCACGCAGCCGCCCACGAAGTACGCCTCGTGTCCGAAGCGGTGCAGGCGGTTGAGGATCTTGATGCCGTCGACGTCGAGCCGCGACGGGTCGATGTCCGCGGGCGCGCCGTCGTCGCGGACGGACGCCGCGGTCGGCCGCTCGAGGCTGGAGTCGCTGCGCGACGGCTGCTCCGCGGTCTCGCCCCGCGGCTCCTCGGCGGGCGCTGGTTCGGCGGCCGCCTCAGGGGCAGCGGAGGCGTCCGCGGCGGGAGCAGGGCTCCCGGGCTCGCGCGGCCCGCGTTCGCCACCGCGGCCGCCCCTGCGCCGCCGCCGGCGACGGCGTTGGGGCCCTTCGCGGGCGGCGCCCGGCTCAGGCGCTCCGTTCGAGGCCTGGGTGTCTGGAGGCGAAGGCTCGGCGACCGCGGGCGCGTCCACTGCAGGCACGGCCATGGGTTCGGAGCTCGGCGGGGGTGGGGGAAGAGGCTCGCTCATTCTCTTGGATGCGAAGTCGCGGAATGTACGGCCAACGCGTGCGCCACGTCAAACCTTGAATAATCGGCGGAGCCACCGACGCGTTCGGACGCCGGTTCCGAAGGACGCCCTCCTTCGCGTTACGCGGGCCGGCCCCGGATTAGTCCTTCGACTGGCGCCGTTCTCGAAGGCGGAGCCGCGAGAGAAACTCGGCGTTCGACAGGGGCAGCAGTTGCTTGACCCCCCGAGGCGCCGTGGACCATAGTCGCCGCCGTTTTGGAGGTCTCACCATGGTTCGCCGCACCCCGCTGTACGAGGCGCATCAGAAGGCGCATGGAAAGCTCGTCGACTTCGCCGGGTGGGAGCTACCGGTGCAGTTCAAGGGCATCGTCGAGGAGCACACCGCCGTCCGCACCGCCGCGGGGCTGTTCGACGTGTCGCACATGGGCGAGGTGCTGGTCACCGGGCCCAAGGCCCTCGAGGCCACCCAGCGCTTGCTCACCAACGACGTCGCCAAGCTCGCCGACGGCCAGGCGGGCTACGCCGGCTTGCTCTACGAGACGGGGGGCTTCGTCGACGACGTCATCGTCTACCGCTTCCACCCCGAGAAGCTCCTCATCGTCGTCAACGGCGCGAACGTGGCCAAGGACGTCGCGTGGATCAAGGAGCACAGCTTCGGCGCCGACATCGCCGACTGCTCGGACGACTACGCCCAGCTCGCCGTCCAGGGCCCCAAGGCCGCTGGCATCGTCCAGGCGCTCACGCGCTCGGACTTGTCCAAGGTCCGCTGGTACCACCACGCCGGCGACGGCGAGGTGGCGGGCGTGCGCTGCTTCATCGCGCGCACGGGCTACACCGGCGAGGACGGGTTCGAGCTCTACTGCGCCCCGAGCGACGCGGTGAAGCTCTGGGATGCGCTCATGGAAAAGGGCGCCAAGGACGGCCTCGTGCCCGCGGGCCTCGGCGCGCGCGACTCGCTCCGCCTCGAAATGAAATACGCCCTCTACGGCAGCGACATCGACGCCGACCACACGCCGCTCGAGGCAGGGCTCGGCTGGACCGTGAAGATGGGCAAGGGCGATTTCATCGGGCGCGCCGCGCTCGAGAAGCAGCAGGCCGAAGGCGTGCAGAGAAGGCTCGTCGGCTTCGTCACCACCGACAAGGGCATTCCGCGCCACGGCTACCCGGTGCTCAAGGGCGGCAAGCCGGTGGGCGTCGTCACCAGCGGCACCATGAGCCCGACGCTCAAGAGGCCTCTGGGCATGGCTTACGTCCCTGTAGAGCTCGCCGTCGAGGACTCCACCTTCGACGTCGAGGTCCGAGGCCGCTCGGTGTCGGCCGCCGTCGTCAAGACCCCTTTCTACCAGCCGAGGAAGTAGCGGCGCGCCCGCGCTCGGGCCGCCATTCTTTCTCCGGAGGAACCATGGCCAGCTTTCCGAAGCAGCTCAAGTACACTAAGGATCACGAGTGGGCTCTCCCCCAGGGCAAGGTGGCCGTGGTGGGCATCACCGCCTTCGCCTGCGAGCAGCTCGGCGACATCGTCTACGTCGAGCTGCCCAAGAAGGGCGACAAGCTCAAGGCCGGGGCCAACTTCGGGGTCGTCGAGAGCACCAAGGCAGTGAGCGAGCTCTATAGCCCCGTGTCCGGCACGGTGAGCGACGTCAACTTTCCCCTCGCGGACAGCCCCGAGACGGTGAACCAGGACCCGTACGGACAAGGCTGGATGATCAAGGTCGAGCTCTCCGACTCCAAGGAGCTCGAGGCCCTGATGGACCCGGACAAGTACGCGGCCCACGTCAAGGCGTCGGCGCACTAGCCGCCGCGCTCGGCTCGACGAGCGTCGCGGAGTCGACGGCCCCTCGGCTTCGAGACCCCTGAGCGCCGAGTGGCCTCTCTGCAGGCGGCCGTCGCCGAGGCCCCAAGGAAGCGAGCGAAGAACCTAAAAGCCATGCGCTACCACCCCCACTCCGACGCCGACATTGCCGCCATGCTGCAGGCGATCGGCGCGCCCTCGCTCGACGCGCTGTTCGACAGCATCCCAAAGGAGCTCCAGCTCAACCGTCCGCTGGAGGTCCCCCCGGCGCTCGACGAGCGGGCGCTGCTCGACCACCTGGCCGCGCTCGCCGCCAAGAACCCCAGCGCGCCGCCGTTCCTGGGCGCCGGCGCGTACCCGCACCACGTCCCGCCGGCGGTGGACCAGCTGCTCCTGCGCGGCGAGTTCTACACCGCCTACACGCCGTACCAGCCGGAGATCAGCCAGGGCACGCTGCAGGCCATCTTCGAGTTCCAGACCTACGTGGCGCTCCTCACCGGCCTCGACGTGGCCAACGCCTCCATGTACGACGGCGCGACCGCCGCGGCCGAGGCGGCGCTCCTGTGCAGCCGGGTGCACTCCGACCGCTCGGCAGTGGTGCTCTCGCGGGCGCTCCACCCGGCCTACCGCAAGGTGGTGCGCTCGTACCTCGAGCCGACCGGCGTCGAGATCCGCGAAATCCCCTTCGGCGAAGACGGCCGGACCGACCTGGCGGCGGCCCGCTCGGCGCTCGAAGGCGCGTCGGGGCTCATCGTCGGCTACCCCAACTTCTTCGGGATCGTCGAGCCGCTGAAGGACTTCGCGTCGCTCTGCCGCGACAAGGGCGCCCTGCTGGTCTCGGCCTCCACCGAGCCAGTGGCGTTCGGCCTGCTCGCGGCGCCGGGGGCGCTGGGCGCCGACCTCGCCGTGGGCGAGATGCAGAGCTTCGGCAACGGCATGAGCTTCGGCGGGCCGGGCCTGGGCTTCTTCGCCGCCCGAGAGTCGGTGCTGCGGCAGATGCCGGGCCGGCTCTGCGGCGCCACCGTCGACCGCCGCGGCCGGCGCGGCTTCGTGCTCACCCTCTCCACGCGCGAGCAGCACATCAAGCGCGAGCGCGCCACGTCCAACATCTGCACCAACCACGGGCTCAACGCGCTGGCGGCGACCATCCACCTCTCGCTGCTCGGGCAGAAGGGGCTCCAGGACCTGGCGCGGATCAACTGGCAGCGGGCCCAGTACGCGCGCACAGAGCTCCAGAAGGCGGGGCTCGCGCCGCTGTTCAGCGCCCCCACTTTCAACGAATTCGCCGTCCGTGCCGACGTGGCCTCGGCGCGCGCCATGATGGCCGCCGCGGGCATCGACGGCGGCCTCGAGCTGCAGGGCGACTACCCCGAGCTCGAGCAGAGCCTCCTCTTCTGCGTCACCGAGCTGCACTCCAAGGCGGCGATCGACGGCCTCGCCGCCGCGCTGAGGTAGCCGTCGCAAAAAGGGGGCCTTGCGCCATGGCCAAGAAGACTGCCGGGAAGGCGAAGCGCGCTCCGTCCAAGGCCGCTCCGAAATCGGCTGGCAAGCGCGCGCCGCGCGCGAAGGCCGACCCCGGTGCGCCCGCCGGGAAGGAGACCTTGCGCGACGGCGCCCGCAAGGTCGCCGAGCTCCTGGGCGTGAGCCCGGAGGAGCTCGCAGGGGCGGCCGGGCGGCTGAAGGACCAGACGGCGAAGGCGGGAAGGCGGCTGAAGCAAGAGGCCGGGCGCCTGAGCGTCGGCGCCGAGGCGCTGACCGCGCGCTTCGACGAAAACCTGAAAGAGGGCGTCCGCAAGGTGGAAGAGGTCGCGGACGAGATGGCGCGCGGCCTGGGCATCAAGCCCGAAGAGGTGGCGACCGCGGTGGAGAAGAGCCTGGACCGCT
The DNA here is from genome assembly GCA_963772225.1 of uncultured delta proteobacterium. Taxonomy (GTDB): domain Bacteria; phylum Myxococcota; class Myxococcia; order Myxococcales; family UBA5297; genus CAVYWD01. The sequence goes on from CAVYWD010000002.1 coordinate 2,709,131, forward strand.
TCGCCAAGGAGGCGACCCGCGTCGCCGACGAGGCCAACGCCGAGGTCCGCAAGATGTACGAGCAGGCCCGCTCGCGCCTCACCGAGATTCTCGAGAAGAGCCGCAAGCGTTGAAAGGAACGGCATGAGCTTCCCCCAGACCTCGCGCGCCGCGCAGGGGCTTTCGTTCGACGAGCCGCTGATCTTCGAAAAGCAGTCCGGCGCCGGCACTGGCGCGTCGCTGCCGCCCGCGGGCGTGCCCGAGGCGGACCCGAGCAAGGAAATCCCCGCGGAGTACCTGCGCGGGCCCATCGAGGGCATGCCCCAGGTGTTCGAGCCCGAGGTGGTTCGCCACTTCCTGCGGCTGTCGCAGCAGAACTACGGCGTGGACACGGGTTTCTACCCCTTGGGCTCGTGCACCATGAAGTACAACCCCAAGTCGAGCGAGGCGGCGGCGCGGCTGCCGGGCTTCGCGAACCTGCACCCGCACCTGCCCGAGGACCGCGTGCAGGGCGCGCTCGAGCTGATGTACCGGCTGGAGCGGGCGCTGGCGGAGATCTCCGGTTTCCACACCGTGACGCTGCAGCCGGCGGCCGGGGCGCAGGGCGAGCTCGCCGGCATGATGATCGTCCGCGCGGCGCACCTCGCGCGCGGCAAGCCTCGGCACAAGGTGCTCGTCCCCGACTCCGCCCACGGCACGAACCCGGCGTCGAGCGCGCTCAACGGCTTCCAGGTGGTGGAGCTCAAGAGCGGGCCTCACGGGGTGCTCGAGCCCGCGGCGGTCGCCGAGGCGATGACCGAGGACGTGGCCGCGCTGATGATGACGAACCCGAACACGCTGGGGGTGTTCGAGCGAAACATCGCGGAGATCGCGAAGATCGTCCACGCCAAGGGCGGGCTCCTCTACGGCGACGGCGCGAACATGAACGCGCTCTTGGGCCGGGCGCGGCCGGGCGACCTGGGCGTCGACGTGATGCAGTTCAACCTGCACAAGACCTTCGCGACCCCGCACGGCGGCGGCGGGCCGGGCTCGGGGCCGGTGGGCGTCGCCCGCGAGCTCGAGCCTTTCCTCCCCACGCCGGTGGTGGTCGAGCGCGGTGGGCGATACCACCTCGAGTTCGACCGGCCGCGCTCCATCGGCCGGCTGCGCACGTTCTGGGGCAACTTCGGAATCATGGTGCGCGCCTACGCGTACATTCGCGAGCTGGGCCCCGAGGGGCTCAAGCGCACCAGCGAGCTCGCGGTGCTGAACGCGAACTACGCCCGGGCGCTGCTCAAGGACGACTTCCACCTGCCCTACGCCACGCCGTGCCTGCACGAGGTGGTGTTCAACGACAAGAAGCAGAAGGACCTGGGCGTCACGACGATGGACATCGCCAAGCGCCTCATCGACCACGGCTTCCACCCGCCGACCATCTACTTCCCGCTCATCGTGGCCGGGGCCCTGATGATCGAGCCGACGGAGACCGAGTCGAAGGAGGCGGTGGAGGCGTTTGCCGCGGCGCTGCGCGCCATCGCGCAGGAGGCCAAGGAGGCGCCGGAGCAGCTGAAGGCCGCGCCCGTGCGCGCCTTCCGCGAGCGGCTCGACGAGGTCCGCGCGGCGCGCAAGCCGGTGCTGCGGTGGAAGCCGGGGATGAAGGTGGAGTAGGGCGGCGCGGGCCTCCGGAGAGTGACCTCGGTCTAGCGAGGCTGCGCCTCAGACCGACCAGGCGTGTTGGAGAGGGTGCGGCGCAGCCTCGCGTCGATAGTCGATGGTTGATGGTTCTGCGGGAACCCGGCTCGGTGGAAAACTTGACTCGGAGGCAGCGCGTTCGCGCCCTCGAGGCCTCTAGAAGAGGATGAAGGCCGGGTCCTCGACAGCGAGCTTCTGCTCGTTGATAGCGTTGGTGACCCGCTTCCAGAGCTCGAGTCGTTCCTCGCCGGCGCCAACGCGACTGAAGATGAAACGAAGCTCCTCGACGTCACTCCGACGTAAGACGCCCGCCGCTATGGCCCGGTCCGTCATCTCGTTGGCCTGCGCCAGGAGCCGCTGCCGATCCGGGTCCGGCGCGCGAGCTGGAGTCGGCTCCGCGGCCTCGCCCGTTTCGTGATTGGGGCTCGATGTCGATTGACGCGGACAGCTGTTCGCCAAGGTCGAGAGCACTCGGGCCGCGACGACTTCCGCCAGCTCGCCATTGGTGGTCGGCGGGCTGGCGGCGAATTTGACGGAGTCACGCGGTTTGGATTGCAAGAGCCGGACTTCATCGATTCGGCCCGACAGCTCCGCGAACCTCTGGCTTTCGCGTTGTTCATGGACATACATGGCCGCCGCGAGCATCAACATGCTCGCGGAGGCCACCCAAGCCCCCCAGGCGCGACCGGACGAACGCATCAGTGTTGGTAGGACGCGTTCCACAGCTGAATGGCGTCGACGTTCAGGGTCGTGTCCCAATGGAAGTAAAAATTGGCATCTACTGCCGTGGCGGCGCGGTCGAAAGCGGCCGTCACGTAGGAGCTGGAGGTATTCAGATAGATGTACTTGGACGTGTTCTGCCACGTCAAATAAATGTAACGGCTGGTTCCGCCGTTGTAGCTGTAGGACTGGAGGGCGAGGGCTGCACTGGCGTCCGAGCTATTTCGGAAGGCCTGCAGCGTACCTGAGCAATAGCCGCTTCCGTCGGAGTACAGCGCGCACGTCGCCACCGAGGGAGACGAAGCGCCCGCGTGGGCGTTGCCTTCACCGACAAAGAGCACAAGGCTCATCAATGAAAGAACGAGTGAGCTGTGAAGAAAACGTGACATTGCGGTCCTCCTCCTGGCTGACGCTGCATTGTCTCAACGCCGCTGCGGCGAGACCCCTCGCGGCTTTGTGCTATCCGAGAATCAATGTAGAGTCAACGTCAAATAATGTCCCGGCGCATCGACGTACTCTCGAGGACGGACGACGAGATTCGATGTTTTCGAGTCGCCGTGCCGGCAGCGCAGCCTTCGCGATAATGCCCCGACTGCTCGCTCGTAGCGCAGCCTAGCGGCGAGTGGCGCGTCATCGTTTCGGTAAACCTAACCCGCAGCTCGCCGGGGCTCGCCGAATGGAGCTCAATTGGGATGCAGTGGACAGGCCTGACTCAGCCGGTCGCTGGTCGCGGTGGTGAGCGTCCATCGAGCGCGGTGGACCTGCCGGGCCGCGCTGAGGAGCGCCGCACTCCCCCGCGCGCGTAGGGGCTGCGACAAAAGCGCCCCGCGCGAGTGCTCCCGCTCCTCTCCAACGGGGCTCTAACCCCTCGGGGGCGCGGCCGGGGTGAGGCCTCGCACCGGCGCGGCGGCCGCGGGCGCCTCGTAGGCAAACTCGGTGGTGCCGCGCATTCGCTTGCGGATGAACAGGAATCCGCCCTCGCCGCGGAAGCTCACCTTGGAGGGCATCCGCGTCCCTTCCACCGTCGCTCCCAGCTCGAGCTCCAGGGACATCGAGTCGACGAAGCGGGGCGGCTTCGAGGGCTGCGAGCGCACGGAGATCACCTCGCCCGAAACGCTGTCGACGAGCGCGTCGCCCGTCCACAGCTCGGGGCTCGGCTCGCCGCGCGGGGCGAAGCGGATGCGCACCTGTGCGTCGCCCGCATCGAGGACCTCGAAGGTGTACTTGTCCTGCTCGGCCGCGGCGAAGGGCGAGGTCATCTTCACGGAGAGGGAGTTGCCCTCGGCCTTCTGGCCTTCCGAGTCCTTTTGCTTTCGGCGCGCCTCCTCGGTGACGTCCTTGCCGCCGTCGGTGGCGCGCAGGACGGTCGCGACTTCGCGATCGCCCTGAAAGGCGAGGAGGAGCGCCGCCTCGTTCCGCTTGGTCGGGTTCCCCTCCTTGTCGAGCTCCTCGCTCACAATCGTCATGCGGGTGACGACGCGCTTCCGGAGAGCTTGCGAGCGCTCGTCGTGCGCGGCGAGCCGCCGCATCAAGTCCGCGGGGGGCGGCGAGGCCGCGGCCGCGAGCGAGAGGATGGGCAAGAGAAGCATCGGTTCCTCGTCTTCTTCCAGAGAGGTCTTAGGGTGGCTCGAGCGCCGCCGAGCCTTCGCGAGCTGCGAAAGGGCGGGGCATGATACCGGTTGCCCGGCGCTCGAATCGCGCTCCACAATTTCACCTCGGCCAAGAATCCGGGCGGCGGCTTTCTTGGGTCGCGCCTAACCAGGAGGCGTTTGCGCGGCGCGGTGGACGCGAGCACGGCGCTCGCATCGTAGCGCGCCGCGCAAACGTCGAGTCGAACGAAGCCGTTCTCAGGGGTGGATGGGGCGCCGAGCCGGCCCGAGCTCTTCTAGAAGGGTTTCTCGGCCAACTGCTTTGGCCTGCGGGCACACAAGAACCGCTGCGGCGATCTCGAAGGCCACAGGGCCGGTTCCACCACTCCCATCGTTTCTTGCCTCAGGAGGTGCGAGAGCGGATTCTCGGCTCGGGATTCACGAGGGACAGAGAACCCATCGGCAGAATGTCCTCGGGCTCCCCCGCTGCTGGAGAGCGAGGGGTCAGAGAGCGTCGATTTCTCCGCATGTCAGCGCCGCCGAGCATACCGCCTCTTCGGGCACGCACGTTGACGTGGGCGCTCGACGTGGGCGTGGTCGGCGACGGCGACGGCGACGGCGACGGCGACGGCGACGGCGACCGCGACGTGGCCGTGGGCGGTCGTGTCGGCGGTGCTTGCTATGCAATCAGAATGCTCAGCTTCCAGAAGATGGATGTCCACCAGCGAGCCATCGAGCTTCTTGCCTTGGCTTCGCAGCTTTCATCCGATGCACCTCGAGGGAACTCCGCACTCTTGGACCAGCTTCGGCGAGCAGCCAGTTCGATCGCCTTGAACATCGCCGAAGCAGCTGGACGGACAGGACAAGCAGACGCAGCTCGTACCTACGCCATCGCCCGCGGTTCGGCGATGGAGTGCGCCGCCCTGGGTGCCCTGCTCGTGCTCAAGGTCATCGACGCTGCCGCACATCGGGGAGGCTGCGAGCTGCTTGAGCGCATCGTCGCCATGCTGACCAAGCTCTGTCGCTTGTTTTCCGACACGACCGCCCACGGCCGCGTCGCCGTCGCCGTCGCCGTCGCCGTCCACGTCCACGTCCACGTCCACGTCCACGTCAAGCGTCGACGTCCCAGACCCGATTCACCTCCCCAGCTGCCGCCGCAGGCGGCTTCGTTCAACCAGGAGGAGGACCGTATCCACTCGTCGGGCGTGCCGTTCTTTCGCGGCTGAGGATGTGCGCCTGCTCGACGAGCCCCTCGCCGAGGGTCTCTCGACCGCTTCCGCGTCGCCGCGCGCCGCCGAGCGCGAGGCGCGGCTTGCAATCCGCCGGGCGTTGCGCTCGTCTTGGCACCGATGAGCTCCCCTCCCACGGTCACGCCCCCCGACGAATCGACCCTGGAGCGCGAGCGCGCCAAAGGCAGCGCCCTCGCCCAGAGCTCCTGGTGGAAGAACCGCCTCATCCGCGGGCGCTGCCACTTCTGCGGCGGCGACTTCAGCCCCGAGCAGATCGTCATGGACTTCAAGGTGGCGCTCGCGCTCGGCGGCAAGGCCGAGCGGGGCAACGCGGTCCCGGCTTGCCAGTCCTGCCAGGAGAACCGGGGAAAGCTCTCGTCGCTCGAGTGGGAAGAGTACCTGCGCGGCCAGGGCTGGGACCCCGACGACGACGACGGCAACGGAGAATAGCCGCGCGCCAGCGCAAAGCGCTCGCCTCATCGAAGCATTGAGCAACCGACAGTATTGACTGAGCGCGCTGTCGGCGCCTTGACGCTTCGCAAAGCCGTCTCATACCGTCCGAGACCTCTCGAACGCAGCCCGCGAGGCGCGCAGTGAGCCACCCCGATCGCTCGCAGGACGGAAGCACCTTGGCCGAAGTCCCGGAGCCCGCCACGGTCGTGTTGGATTCGTCGCTCGCGAACCCGGCGAGCGCGCTGGAATCCGCTCAGACCATGCCGCCCGCGCTCGCGGTTGACCGGCGCGCCGCCATCGTCGTCGACGAGCGCGCCAGAGAGCCGCGCCCCGGCGACCGCATCGGGCGCCGATACGAGCTCATCAAGCTCATCGGCCGCGGCGGGATGGGCTCGGTCTTCAAGGCGCGCGACGTCACGCTGCCCAGGCACGTCGCCATCAAGTTCCTGAACGCGGCGAGCCCCGAGCTCTCCGGCCGGCTCCTCCAGGAAGCGCAGACCACCGCCAACATCCAGCAAGAGAACATCGTCACCATCCACGAGGTCGGGCAGCGCTTCGGGCAGCCTTTCATCGTGTTCGAGTTCCTCGAGGGCCACTCCCTCAAGGAGATCCTCGCCGACGGCAACCCGATGTCCGCGGGCCGGGCGGTGGAGCTGGCCATCCCGGTGGTGCGCGCGCTCGCCGCCGCGCACGAGAAGGGCATCGTCCACCGCGACCTCAAGCCCGACAACATCATGGTGACGAGGAGCGGCGTGGTGAAGGTGCTCGACTTCGGGGTCGCCAAGGTGCTCCCGAACCCGGGGGCGGACCTCGCGCAGGTCGCCGAGGACGGCGCGGTGCGCCTCGCAGGCGAGGCCGAGCCCGGCCTCGACGACGCGCCGCTCACCCGCGCCGGGACGCTCATCGGGACGTTGCCGTGGATGGCGCCGGAGCAGTTCGGGGCCGACGCGGTCGACCCGCGGACGGACCTTTTTGCGCTGGGCCTCATCCTCTTCCAGATGCTCGCCGGCAGGCACCCGCTCCGAGGGCTGCAGGGCGTCGAGTTCGCGGTCATCGGCGACTTGAGCCAGCCCATGCCGCGCCTGCGCGACGTCGCCCCCGCGGCGCCGCCCGAGCTCGCCCTCATCGTCAATCGATGCCTCGCCAAGCGTAAGGACGAGCGGTACGCCGACGCGCTGGCGCTGCTCCGCGCCCTGGAGCCGTTCTCGCCGGGCCGGGCGAAGCGCGACCTGGCGCAGGTCGACCAGAGCCCCTACCCGGGGCTGAGCAGCTTCCAGGAGGCCGACGCCGACCGCTTCTTCGGCCGCGCCCACGAGGCCGCGGCGCTCGTGAACCGCGTGCGAGACCAGCCGCTCACCGTGGTCGTGGGCCCCTCCGGCGTGGGGAAGACGTCGCTGGCGCGGGCCGCGCTCGCGCCGGCGCTGAGGCGCTCCGGCGAGGGCTGGGAAGTGCTCATGGTCCGCCCCGGGCGCGCGCCGCTCAGGGCGCTGGCGAACGCCATCGCCCCCATGATGGGCGTCTCGAAGAAGGCCACCGTGACCGAGGACCTCCTCGAGCTGGACAGGCTCGCCGAGGCCCTGCGCCAGGACCCTGGGCTCGCGGGCCGAACGCTGCGCGCGGCGGCCGCGCGGGAGCACCGGCGGATCCTCCTATGCGTCGACCCGTTCGAGGAGCTCTACACGTTGTGCCAGGTGCCGGAGCGGCTCGCCTTCACGGCGTGCCTTTCCAGCGTCGCCGACGACCCCAGCTCGCCGCTCCGGCTGATGCTCACGCTGCGCTCCGACTACCTGCACCGGCTGGGCGAAGAAGCGCGCTTCGCCGCGGACCTGGGGCCGGCGCTCTTCTTCCTGGCCCCGCCCAGCCGCGAGGGGATGCGCGAGGCCCTCGAGGAGCCGGCGCACCTGGCCGGCTATCGGTTCGAGGCGGGGCTCGTCGAGGACATGCTGGAGCAGGTGGAGTCGACGCCGGGCGCCCTGCCGCTGCTGCAGTTCGTCGCGAGCCAGCTCTGGGAGGGCCGCGACCCGGCGCGTAAGCGGTTAACCCTCGCGAGCTACCGGGAGCTGGGCGGCCTCGAGGGCGCGCTCGCGCGGCACGCCGACAACGTCCTCGGCGGCCTCCCGGCGGCGCAGCAGAGCGCTGCGCGGGCGCTGTTCCTGCGCCTGGTCACGCCCGACCGGACGCGCGCCATCGTCTCCCTGGGCGAGCTGCGGGCGCTCGGCGAAGCGAGGGTCGAGGTCGAGCAGCTCCTGGAGCAGCTGGTTCGAGCGCGCCTCTTGGTCGTGGAGAAGTCGGAGCGCGGCGCCTCCGTAGAGATCGTCCACGAGTCCTTGATCCACCGCTGGCCTACCCTGTCGCGCTGGCTCGACGACGCCGGCGAGGACGTGGGCTTCCTGGAGCAGCTGCGGGCCTCGTCCACGCTCTGGGCCGCGAGCGGGCGCGACGACGACCTCTTGTGGCGCGGCGAGCGAGTCGTGGACGCGCGGCGGTTCCAGCGGCGGTTCCGCGGAGAGCTGTCGGCGGTCGAGCAGGAGTACCTGAGCCAAGTCTTCGCCGGCGAGGCGCGGGCCGCGCGGCGCAACCGGGCCCTGGTGGTCTCGGGCATGGCCATTTTGAGCTTCTTGGTCGTGGCCTCCATGGTCGCCTTGTTCATCATCCAGTCGGCGCGCGCCGAGGCTCTGCGTCAGGCCGGCATGGCCAGGGGTGCGGAGGCCCAGGCGCGCGAGCGGCTCGTCCAGGTGGAGCGAAAGGAGCGCGAGCGGGCCCTGGCGGAGGCCGAGGCGCGCGAGCGGCTGGTCGAGGTGGAGCGCAAGGAGGCCGAGCGCGCGGAGGCGGCCAGGCGCGCCGAGGAGTGGAGCCAGGCTCTGGCGCTGAAGAACCAGGAGCTGGTCGCCGCCCTGAGGCGGGCCGAGTCCTCGCGCCGTCGCGCCGACGAGACCTCGGTCGAGGCGCAGCGCGCCAGGTCCGACGCGCTTCGCGCCGCCGCCGCGGTGGAGAGCCTCCTCAAGGTCGAGCGCGACCGCGTGCGCCGCCTCCAGCAGCAATTCGGAAGCCCTGTCGTCGAGACCGTGAAATGGCCGACCGGAGTGGATTGAGATGACCTTGGGGAGAACTGCCGGAATTCTCGCTGTCGCACTGGCGTCGACGTCGGCCGCGGCCAGGGGGCCCGCCTCGACCCCCGAGCCCGTCGACGAGTGCTTCTGGCCCAGCGGGGGCCCGAGGCAGACCCGCGCCGCGGTCCAGTCGCTGGTGACCGAGGGCAACGACCTCTTGAACCAGTCCATCTTCGTCGCGGCGGCGGACAAGTACCGCGAGGCGCTCAAGCGCTGCAATCACCCGGCGCTGCACTACAACTTGGCGCTGGCGCTCATGAACCTCGACCAGCCGGTGGAGATGTACGAGCACCTGGTCGCCGCGACCCGCTTCGGGGCCGACCCCATCGAGAAAGACCGCTTTCTGCAGGCGCGAAACTACGTCACGCTCCTCGAGAAGCAGCTCGTCCACCTCAAGGTTCGCTGCGGCGTCGAGGGCGCCCAGGTGACCCTCGACGGGCGTTCGCTGTTCGCCGCGCCCGGCGAGTTCGACGGCAGGGTGCGGCCCGGCCTTCACAGCATCATCGCGACCAAGGAGGGCCTGCACCCGAACGAAGTTCAGCGGCAGCTCGACGGGGGGCAGGCAGTCGCCCTGAGCCTGGAGCTCAAGCCCGTCGAGGAGCTCACCGAATACCGCCGCCGGTGGCCCGCGTGGAAGCCGTGGACGCTCGCCGGGGCCGGCGCGCTGGTGGCGGCGGCCGGCGGCGGGCTGGACTACTTCGGCCAGAAAAAGGTGCGCGACTTCGACGCGCGGGTGCTCGCCTGCAACGGGTGCAACGCCGGGCCGGCGCGCGACCAGGGGCTGCGCATGCAGCGGGTCGCGGTCGGCGCCTTCGCCGTCGGCGGAGCGGCGCTCGCCGCAGGGGTCGTGCTCGCCATCCTCAACCGGACCCAACCGGGTGATCGCGCCGTACGACGTCGACGCGCCTCCGGAGGCGCGCGCGGCGGTGGAGCTGGTTCCCCTGCTCGACGCGCACGCGCGAGGCGCGGCGGCCAGGGTCGACTTCTAGCGAGGTTGCGCCTCAGACCGAAGAGGCATGTTGGAGAGGGCGCGGCGCAGCCTCGCGTCGAGGGTTGATGGTCGATGGTTGATAGCTCTGCGCGGACCCGGCTCGGCGAAGAGCTTGACTCGAGTGCATCAGGTTCGCGCCCTCAAGGCCTTTTAGAGAGGAATTCATGCGCCCATATCGAGCAGGCCGCGGATTCGCCGCGGCGGTGGTCCTCGCAGGTGCGGTCGCCGCGGGTCAAGGCTGTCTGCGCGAGTCCAACAGCGTCTATTGCGGCGGGGGCTTCTGGTGCCCTTCGGGGAGGACGTGCGGCGCGGACGGCAAGTCCTGCCTACCGACGAACTGCGGCGACGGCATCCAGCAGAGCGGCGAGCAGTGCGACCCGGGCAGCAGCGGGAACATCAAGGACTGCAACTACGACTGCACGGTGCCTCGGTGCGGCGACGGGATCTTCAACGCCGCGGCCGGCGAGGAGTGCGACGACGGCGCCGCGAACAGCGCGACCGGCGCGTGCCTCCCCGACTGCCGAACCGCGAAGTGCGGCGACGCGAATGTGCAGAGCGGGGTCGAGGCGTGCGACGACGGCCGGGACAGCGCCCTCGAGAAGACCGCGTGCCCCTACGGCCTGAAGACCTGTACCCTCTGCAGCGATTGCCAGTGGGCGAACCTCACCGGCCCCTTCTGCGGCGACGGCGAGAGGCAGTCGGACTACGAGGCGTGCGACCAGGGCGCGCTCAACGGCGCCACCTCCTGCGCCTACGGGACGGCCTCCTGCGAGATCTGCAACGGCGACTGCTCCAGCCTCGTCCCGCGCACGGGGCCGACCTGCGGCGACGGCCGCCGCGACGCCGACCAGGGTGAGGCGTGCGACGACGGCCTTCTCAACGGCGCTTTGGCGTGCGCCTACGGCGAGCGCGAGTGCACGCTGTGCAGCAAGGATTGCAAGACCTCGGCAGGCCTGGGCCCCTACTGCGGCGACGGCGCGGTGCAGTCGGGCAACGAGGCGTGCGACCAGGGCGCGCTCAACGGCGCCACCTCCTGCGCCTACGGGACGGCCCCCTGCGAGATCTGCAACGGCGACTGCTCCAGGCTCGTCCCGCGCACGGGGCCGACCTGCGGCGACGGCCGCCGCGACGCCGACCAGGGCGAGGCCTGCGACAACGGCCTTCTTCTCAACGGCGCTTTGGCGTGCGCCTACGGCGAGCGCGAGTGCGCGCTGTGCAGCAAGGATTGCAAGACCTCCTCGGTCGGCCTGGGCCCCTACTGCGGCGACGGCGTGGTGCAGGGCGGAAGCGGCGAGCAGTGCGACAGCGACGTGTCGTTCGTCTGCGGCACGTGCAGCGCCGCCTGCCTGCGCCAGTCCATCGCCAAGGCCACGGGGGTCATCCAAGTCTGGTCCACCAACGTGAGCGCGGGCGAGGCCTTCGCGGTGGACGACGGCGCTCGCACCGAGGTGTTCGAATTCGTCGTCGGGACGAGCGTCCCGGCCGCCGGCCACGTGCCCATCGCCCTCCCCGGGCAAGACGCTGGCGCCGGCGACCCCACCGCGCTGGCCCAGCAGATCGCCGACGCCATCGCGGCGAGCGGGGCCGACGGAGGGCTCGGTATCCAGGTCGGCCTCGACGGGAGCGCGGTGTACTTGACGAACCTCGTCGCGAGCGTGAACGGCAACCAGCCGCTGCGGCCAATGCAGGACGCCGGCTCCATCGCCCAGTCGCCGACGCCGGCGGGCGCGAGCGCCATCGTGCTCCAGGGGATGTCCGGCGGCGTCGGATGCTCCTCGGGTGAGCTGTGCGCGAGCAACGACGACTGCGTCAGCGGGAGCTGCCTGAACAAGACTTGCCAGTGACGCGAGGCGCGGCGCGGCAAAGGTGGGCGCTCCTCGCGTTGAGCGGCTCCGCGCGGCCGGCTCGCCCGCCCTCCGTGCGAGCGCTTCAGGGGCAAGCCTCACCGGGACGTGGCTGCGCCGGCGTCTCTCGCGCACCTTGAGTGCCGCCCGAGGGCGTCGGCGGCATAGCGCGCGCCGCGGGGAGGCCCCGCTTGGACTTCGAGCCGAACGAAGAGCAGCGCACGCTGTGCGACTCCATCCGCGCCTTCGGGCGGTCCCTCAAGGGCGCCCTGGCGGAGCGCGACGTCCAGGCGCTCTTCGACCGCGAGGCGTGGCGCCGCTGCGCCGAGTTCGGGATTCAAGGGCTGCCCATCCCGCGCGAGCTCGGGGGCAGCGGGGCGGACCTGACGACGACGCTGCTCGCCATGGAGGCGCTGGGCTACGCGTGCGAGGACAATGGGCTCGTCTTCTCGCTCAACGCGCAAATGTGGGCGGTGGAGTTGCCCATTCTCCACTTCGGGAGCGAAGAGCAGCAGAAGCGCTTTCTGCCGGCGCTCTGCTCTGGCGAGACGATCGGCGCGCACGCCATCACCGAGCCGCAGTCGGGCTCGGACGCGCTCGCGCTGGGCACGCGCGCCGCCCGCGAGGGGGAGAGCTACGTCCTCGACGGGACCAAGACCTTCGTGACCAACGCGCCGGTGGCCGACGTGGTCCTCGTCTTCGCCACGGTGGACCCCAAAGCCCGCGCCGCGGGGGTGACCGCCTTCCTGGTGGAGCGCGGCGCGCCCGGGCTCTCGTTCTCGCGGCCCATCTCGAAAATGGGGCTCCGCACGTCGCCCATGGGCGAGGTGGTGCTCGAGCGCTGCCGGGTCCCGGCCGCGAACCGCCTGGGGGCCGAGGGCGCGGGGATGGCCGTCTTCAGCGGCGCCATGGAGTGGGAGCGCGCGTGCATCTTCGCCTCGAGGCTGGGCGCCATGCAGCGGCTCTTCGAGCGCACGCTCGCCTACTCGAAGGAGCGCCGGCAGTTCGGCGAGGCCATCGGCCGCTTCGATAGGGTCGCCGACAAGCTGGTCGACGCGAAGGTCGCCATCGACGCGGGCCGGCTCCTGCTCTACCGGGTGGCGGCGCGCAAGGACCGGGGCGAGGGCGCGGCCCTCGAGGCGGCCGTCGCCAAGCTCTTCGTCTCCGAGGCCCACGTGCGCGAGGCCCTCGCGGCGGTGCAGATTCACGGAGGGTATGGCTACACGTCCGAGCTGGAGGTTGAGCGCGAGCTGCGCGACGCCATCCCCGAGACGATCTATTCCGGCACCTCGGAGATGCAGCGCAAGGTCATCGCCCGGCTCTTGGGCTTGTGAGCCGGCCGCTCGAACGCGGAAGAAAGAGGGGGAGGCGATGCACGAGCAGTCCATCCATGCGCGGGCGGCGCGCGCCGCCGAGCGCGATCCGAACCAGATCGCAGTGCGCTCCGAGCGAGGCGACCGGACCTACGGTGAGCTCCTCTCGGCCGCGCGGGGCATCGCGGGCGCGCTGCGCGAGGCGGGCGTGCGCCCGGGCGACCACGTCGGTCTGTGGATGGAGAAGACGCCGGCCGCCGTCGAGGCCGCGCTGGGCGCTCTGGCCGCAGGCGCCGCCTACGTGCCGCTCGACCCGCGCGCGCCCTGGCGCCGCTGCAGGGCCATCGCCGCGGACTGCCAGCTCGCGGCCCTGGTCGTCGACGCGCCCCGGCTGCCCGCGCTGCGCGAGCTGCTCGAGGGGATGGCACCGAGGATCGTCCTCGTCGACGCCCCGAAGGGAGCGCGGGTCGAGGAGGCGGTGGGAAAGGTGAGCTGGGCGCGCCTCGAGGAATGCGCCTCGGGCGCTGCGCCCCTCTTGCACCGCGGGGGCGAGGCCGAGGTCGCGTACATCCTCTACACCTCGGGCTCCACCGGCGCGCCCAAGGGCGTGGCGCACACCCACGGCTCGGCGCTCTCATTCGCCCGCTGGGTGGAGGAGCGCTTCGGCATCGGCCCCGGCGATGTGTTCTCGAGCCACGCGCCCTTGCATTTCGATCTGTCGGTCTCCGACCTCTGGGTCTCGCTCGGCGCCGGCGCGTCCGTGCGGCTGTTCGATTCCACCGAGGCGATGTTCCCGCCGCACCTGGTGCGCGCTCTCTCGAAGAGCGGCATCACCGTCTGGTACTCGGTGCCCTCGGCCCTCATCTCGATGCTGGACCGCGGCGGCCTAGAGCTGCGGCGGCCCGAGCGGCTGCGGCTCCTGCTCTTCGCCGGCGAGGTCTTCCCGACGCCTCAGCTCAGGCGCCTGCGCCGCGCGCTGCCGAGCGTCGCGATGTTCAACCTGTTCGGGCCCACCGAGACCAATGTCTGCACCTATTACGAGGTCCCGGCCGAGCTCGAGGGCGATGCGCCCATCCCCATCGGCCGCGGCTGCGAGAATCTGGAGACGTTCGCCGTGGACGAGGCGGGTGCCTGCCGCGGCGAGCCCGGCGCCGAGGGGACGCTCTGGGTCCGCGGCGGGAACCTGATGCAGGGCTACTGGAACGACCCGGAGCGCACCGCGCGAATGCTCCAGCCCGACCCGCGGGGGCGGCCCGGCGTCGCCTGCTGTACCGGCGACCGGGTGCGCCTGCGGCCCGAGGGCGGCTACGACTTCCTGGGCCGGCGCGACCACCTGATCAAGTCGCGCGGCTACCGCATCGAGCTCGGGGAGATCGAGGCGACGCTGGCGGCGCACCCCGAGGTGACGGAGGCAGTGGCGGTGCCGCTGCCCGACCCGGCGCTGGGAAACCGCATCGTCGCGACGGTGGTGCCGCGGCCCGGGGCCTCGCCCGACGCGGCCGGCCTGCGCGCCTTCTGCAGCGCGCGGCTGCCCGGATACATGGTCCCGGAGCGGATGGAGGTGAAGAACGAGCTGCCGCGCACGTCGACCGGCAAAGCGGACCGCAACACCTTGAGCCAATCGTGGATCCGGCTCTTCTCGGAGGGGGACGAATGAGCGTGCAAGAGAGGGAGTCGGCGATCGCCCAGGAGCTGCGGCGCTTCGTCCAGGTCGAGGTGATGCGCGACAACGAGCTCGTCGAGCTGCACGAGCCGCTCTTCGAGACCGGCCGCGTGGACTCGCTGGGGCTCCTGCAAATCGTGGAGCACATCGGGCGCGAGTTCGGCGTGGACCTCCTGCACCGCGGGCGGCCCGCAGACCTTCAAACGTTGGCGACGCTGGCCCAGGCCATCCTTCGCGAGCGAGGCGCGGCGTGACGGGGCCCGCGGCGAGCGAGGAGAGCGAGGAGAGCCCGCTCGAGCACCTGAAGGCCGACCTCGGCCGGTACTTCGAGATGGCCGAGGCGCGGGGCCTGTGGGCGAAGCTTCGGACCGTCGCGCTCACCGAGGCTATCTGGGCCATCGCGGTCTATCGGCTCGGAAGGTACTTGCGCACAAGGTCGCCCCGGGCGCTCCGCGCCCTGCTCCAGGGTCCGTACGCCTTGGCGCAGCTCGCGACGCGGCTCGCGGTGGGCGTCTACCTCGACCCTTCAGCGGAGATAGGCCCCGGGCTCTACGTGGGCCACTCCGGGGGCGTATGGGTCGCGCCCAGGACTGTCATCGGCCGCGGCTGCAACCTGAATCACGAGGTGACCATCGGCGTCGCGGGCAAGCACAAGCGCGGCGTGCCGGCCTTGGGCGACCGGGTTTGGGTCGGCACCAAGGCGACGGTCGCCGGGCCCATTCGCGTCGGCTCGGGCGCGGTCATCGGCGCGAATTCGCTCGTGACCACGAACGTGCCGGAGAACGCGGTCGTCGTCGGCGTGCCGGCGCGGGTCATCAGCTACGGCGGCTCGGCGGCGCTGCTCGAGCCGGCGTAGAGGGGTGCTCCCGGGTTGGCTCGGAGAGCAGGCCTCTCGGCGGCTCGGACCTCGAGCCGCGGAAATGCCAATCGCCCGAATCCTGCAGCCGCCTCCGTTAGAATGATGCCGCCGGTCCTTCCGCAAAGCGACCTCCGCGGGTCGCGGGGAGGGTGTGCCCAGGAGGAAGTCGGGCGCCTGCGAGGAAGCTCGCCGTGTCCACAATCACGTCGTCGATCCAGATGTCGACGTTCAGCTCGACCGCTTGCACGGTGAAGTTGCCGTGCCCGCGGATGGCTGGTCGTGCGGCGCGAGAATTGAAGCCTTAGCGCGGCTTGCGCTGATCGGGCCTCACGCGAGGGGCCAAGGCGTCCTCGACAGCCGCCGGGTCGACCCGCTCGCCCGCGGCATTCACCAGCGGCTGGTCCGACTCGTTCCATCCGCGAATGCCGGTGTTGAGCGAGGCGACCTTAGAATACCCCAATTGCTGCATCGCCTCGGCCGCGAGGGCTGAGCGGCTCCCCGATCGGCAAATCACGACGACCTCCGCCTCGCGGTTCGAGGCCAGGGCCGGCACCGTGTCGTCGAATTCCCAGTCGCAGGCCATCTCCAGAATCCCTCGGGGTACGTTGAGGGAGCCCCGAATGTGCATCGCCGCAAACTCCGCGGGTTCGCGCACGTCGAGGAGAACGGGCGGGCGCTCTTTCGCGAGCATTTGGGCGAGGTCCCACGGCATCACTTGCCGAACGCGAAGGAGGGCGTCGGCGACGAGGTCGATTGTGCGTTTCATGGTCATTGAGGAAACCAGTAAAGGGTTTTCAATGCCCGGAGGATCGGCGACAGGGGTTGGGAGTGCAAGCCACATTCCCTTTATCTCCCGATTAGGAATGGTGTGCGAGCGGATGCGCAGGGCTGTTTCCTCATCGCCAAATGCCTGGGGGATATCCAATGGGAGCCGTGGGCCAAGGGGGCGCGAGGCCCGAGGGGTCGACTCGAACGGGCAATGGCCGAGCGGACCCGATGAGCCGAGCCAGTGCCGAAGGGCCTCAGCGCCATTTCGAATGGCGGTGTCGCCGAGTCAACAGCAATCCAGGAAGCGATTGGTGAGCCGATAGGCGCAGCGTCGACGCTCGTTGTCGGAAAGTCCGCCGCTCCCGCTCATGAGCAGGTCATGCCTATGCATCGGAATGTCGGGCTCCCGGCCGGGCGGTAAGGACCCCGGCAGTGCCGGGGGCTTTCCCTCTTACCCGACGACTTTGAGTCGATGCTGAAGCTCGACTCCTGGCGCGTGGTCGCCGCCGTGCCCCAGCGCCGCAGCCTCCCTGAGAGCGCTTCGCAGGTCCTCTGGCGACCCCACCTCTGGGTCCAGCTCGAGCGGCCGCTTCTTCGCCGCCCGCCGTGCCTCGGTGTAGCCTTGCCCCCTCGAAGCGAACGGCGGCGCGAGGCGCCCCGGAGGTGAGCCAAGGCATGGCCCGTGGGATGGTCGTCAACTTCGCCGGCGAGGTGACCGAGCTCGACCTCGTTAAGGTCGAGCGCGAGAAGCTCTATGGCCGCAAGCTGCGCGTGGTCGTGGACGCCAAGGGCCGCTCGTGTCAGCCGGCGCTCCTGAGCCGCGACGGCAGCGCGGTCATGCCGCCGGGCTGCGTCGCGAGCCTCTACCTCGACGAGGGCTTCGACGTCGTCGAGCGCGCCGAGCTCAAGGCCGTGGACCCGGGCGGACAGCCGCTCGCCCTGGTGCCGTCGACGCTCGGAGCCGCGCAGGAGCTCGAAGGACCGGTCGACGCCTCGGAGGTGCTGGGCCACAGCATCGCCACCGTCTACCAGCTCAAGGCGGCTGCGCTCGGCCCCACGCTCAAAGCGGCGCTCGAGGCGGGCAAGATCTTCAAGGCCCGCTTCAATTACCGCGAGGACTACGAGGCCCAGACCGCGTTTCTGCTCCAAAACGAGAGCGGCGTCTTCGCCCTCATCGGCGAGCCGAGCCGCTTCGAGCTCCTGAAGCGCGACGCGCCCGCGGCGCCCGCGCAGTCCGAGGCGGCGGACGCGCTCGACGACGATCTCGACTTCGGCATGATGTGACAGGCTCCCCATGACCCGACTGATTCTGGCTCTCCGACGAAAAGAAGCGGGATGCGCAGGTGGCCCTGGAGGCGCCGGCGCGGCTCGAGAAGCTGCGCTACGTCTCCCCCGAGGGGAAGGCGGTCCGCAGCGAGCGGCTCATCCGCTCCACCGACGGGCACACGCTCGAGGCGCTGCAGCAGAAGCATGAGGACCCCGAGGCGCTCGCGCAGGCGCTGGTGCAGGGCGACCCGGAGGTCGACCTGGAGCACGTGGGCCGCAAGGTCGGCGACGCCGACCGCGTGTGGATCGACGCCGACGGCCAGCTGCTCTACTCGGCGCAGGCGCTGCGCGTGGTCATCGACCCGGCCGGCAAGGAGCTCGCGCGCGAGCCATTCGTGGACGTTGCGGCGACGGTCGCCGAGGACGCGCCGCTGCCGTACAGCGCCCGGCTCTTCCCCATCGACGAGGTCGTGCGCCGCTTCGCGCTCGCCCGCTCGATGCAGGTGCGCCACGTCAACGGCCTCACCTTCGACTTCCTCTACGAGATCGCCAAGGGGCTGGACCAGGCGAAGAAGCTCCTCTTCGTCGGCTCCGGGCCCAAGGGTCAGGGGCCCCTGGTGTTCAACACCAACGGCGCGCCCTACCGCGGGTTCCTCGAAGGGCGCGTGAAGGACGACGCGTATTTGCTGGTGCTCCACCTCTCGAACCTGGAGCTCAAGGCGGTGCAGCCGTGACGACCTTTTCCGACGCCTTCGTCCCCTACGGCCCGGGAAAGCGCGCGGAGCCCGGCGCGCTGAAGGACGCGGCGCTTGCCGCCTCGCTCGCGGCGTACAAGCGACAGGTCGCGAAGCGCTACCGCATTCTGGAGCCGCAGGGGCTGGAGCGCGCGCTGCCGGCCGGCCAGCTCTTCATCTCTGCAAAGGTGGACGGCGAGCTCTGGTTCCTGGCGAAGCGGGGAGGCGAGGTCGCGCTCTGCGCCTACAACGGCCGCGTGCTGCAGGGCGCCCCGGTGACCGACGAGGCTTCGGCGCTGCTCGCCGCGACGGGCGACTGCCTCATCGCGGGTGAGCTCTTCGCGACCCTGAGCGACGAAGGCCGGCCGCGCTGCCACCACGTGTCCAAGGCGTTGGCCGACGGCGCGAGCGCCGGAGCGCTCAACTTCCAGGCCTTCGACCTGCTCGAGGACCAGGGCGCGTCTTGGCAGGGTCGGCCCTACGCGCAGCGGCTGGCGCGGCTGACGGAGCTTCTTGGAAAAGGGAAGAAGGCGGGGGTCGTGGTCACGACCCAAGGCGACGCCGCGGCGGCGGCGGGCTGCTACCGCGAGTGGGTGGCGACGCAGAAGTTCGAGGGCCTGGTCGTCCGCAGCGAGCAGGGCGTCACCTTCAAGGTGAAGCCGACTTTCACCCTGGATGCGGTGGTGCTGGCGTACGGCGAGCGCGTCGAAGGGGCGGTGACGCAGGTCCGCGAGCTGACGGTGGGGCTGCTTCGCGACGACGGCTCCTGGCACATCCTGGGCAGCGTGGGCGGCGGGTTCACGGAGGACGACCGCGTCGCCTGGCACCAGCGGCTCTCGGCCATGGAAGTGCCCAGCAGCTTCCGCCTGGCGAACCGCGAGGGGACGCTGTGCCGGTTCGTGGAGCCGAAGGTCGTGGTCGAGGTGCGCTGCCACGACCTCACCGACACCGATTCGTCCGACCTGCCGGTGCATCGGATGACGCTGCGCTTCGAGGCCGGCAAAGGCTATTCGCCCGTCGCGCCGCTGCCCATCGGCTCGATGATCTTCCCGGTGTTTCAGCGCGAGCGGGCCGACAAGCTGCCGGACGTGGGCAGCGTGGGGCTCGACCAGGTCTATGCGCGGCTGCCGTTCGAGGCGCGCTTCCAGAGCGCGTCGGCGGAGCAGCGCCCGGCGGCCGAGGTGATTCGACGCGGCGTTTTCACGAAGGTGACCAAGGAGCAGACGGCGGTGCGCAAGTTCGTCGCCGTCGCGACGCACAAGGCGAACGACCCGGCGTATCCGCCGTTCGTGGTGCATTTCACCGATTACTCGGCGGGGCGCGCGGAGCCCTTGAAGACGGCGATTCGCGTGGCGTCGACCAGGGAGAAGCTGGACCGGCATGTCCAGGGCTGGCTCGAGGAGAACGTGAAGCGGGGTTGGGCGGAGGTGAAGGTGGGCGAGGCGGCGGCGGCGACTCCCGCGACGCCAGCCCCCGCGCCGGCCAAGCCGAAGGGACGGCCGAAGAAGGCGAGCGCCTGACTGTGCCGTCTTCAAGTGCAAGAGCGCGCCGGACGCAGCGCCGCGATGATCGCCGAGAGCCGCCTGCGCCGGTGGTCTTCGATGCCGATATCGCCCCTCGGGGCCAGGCCTCGTCGCCAGTCGCGAGCCGTTGCGTCACGACTCTGGTGAGACTAGTCTTGGTCTCAGATGAGACCCAGGTCTTCCAGGAGTCCGACATGGTCGCAGTCCACGCCAACATCGCCGACGCCCTGGGCCTCAAGGGGAAGGGGCAGCGCTCGACGCTCGGCATGATCGAGGAGATCATGAAGGGCCTTCCCGTGGACGCTCTGTACCGCATCGCCCATTGGGTCGCGCCCGGGGATGCGAACTTCAAATTCCAGATCGTGTCGAAGCCGACCCTCGCCCGGCGGAAGAGCCGTCCGGACGCGCACCTGACGCCCGACGAAAGCGACCGTCTCGCGCGCCTGGCGCAGGTCTGGACCTTCGCTCTGGAGGTTTGGGGTGACGAGGAGAGCGCGCGCGCCTTCCTGTTCCGGCCGCACCCGCTCTTGAACGGGCGAAAGCCGATCGACCTGAGCCTGGCCACGGACTTGGGCGCCCGCCTCGTCGAGGAGATCCTCGGGCGGCTCAAATACGGAACCGCCGCGTGACCGCGCAGCGGCTCGACCGCGTCTTGAAGGCCTATCGGATCGGCGACCCCGCGGGGCAGTATCCAATCTTCGATGCCACGGGCTCCAAGCTCTTCCCCGGTCGATGGAATACACCAGCGAGCCCGATGATCTACTCGTCGGAGCACTACTCGACGGCAATGCTGGAGAAGCTGGTGCACGGGAGTGGCAGTTTGCCGCCCAACCAGCATTGTATTGAAATAGCCATTCCCAATGGCGTCTCATACGAGGTCGTCACCCCGGCAACGTTGCCAGGCGGGGAGGCAGCCGACGGCCGCGTCTCGAAGGCCTTCGGGGAGGCGTGGCAAAACTCGAAGCGCTCGCTCCTGCTGATGGTGCCGAGCGTGGTGGCGCGCCTCGAGAACAACATTCTCATCAATCACGAGCACGCGGAGTTCAGACAGGTGACGTGCGGACTCCACCAGCCGGTCTGGTGGGACCACCGCCTATTCTGACGTCGGGTGTTCTGGGACTTGGTGCCCTCGGGGTGGTGACCAGGCGGGGGCAGCGCAGATTCCCGCAGCGTCGCCGGCCCAACCCGAGGCCGATGACCGCGACCTTCTCCGCGGTGAGGATGGCGCGGCCCGGGGCTCGCCTGCTCCTCTCGCTCGAGTCGACCCCCAAGACTCCCCGGCCGGCGAAGCGATAGCGCAATAGCTTGCGGCCGGAGGATCTGCCAAATGACGACCGAAACAGGAGAGAAGAAGCCATTGGAGCAGCTCGTCGAAATCCGGCGTACGCTCCAGGACGCCGGAATTACACTGCTTCAGGCAGCCACCGCCGCCGTGAATGCCCTCGCGAAGGACACGTTCACGGCGACCAAGGCCGCCATCGGGGCGGCGGACGACACTCTGGCTGCTGCTGAGGAGAAAGTGCGCAAGATACGCGCGGAGCTGCGAAAGCAATCGTAGAAATGTGCCGCTCGCAAAGGGCGATGTCCTCACGCCTGCGGGTCCCTCACCTTTGCGAGTCCGCTCCCCCCTGACGCGCCCGCCAGAAATGGCGGGCGAGGGGACGAGGCGAGCGCGCGACCGAGTCAGTCCTCCAGGAACCGCTCCACCTCGATGGCCGCCTGGCACCCCGTGCCGGCGGCGGTGATGGCCTGTCGGTAGTAGGCGTCCTGCACGTCGCCGGCGGCGAAGACGCCAGGGACGTTGGTGCGGGTCGTGCCGGGGTTGGTCTTGATGTAGCCCTTGGCGTCGAGCTCCAGCTTGCCGGCGAAGAGCTCGGTGTTGGGCTTGTGGCCGATGGCGACGAACAGCCCTTGGGCCTCGACGAGCGAGGCGGCGCCGGTCTGAAGGTTCTTCACCTGCGCACCGGTCATCTTCTTGCCGTCGCCGACGACCTCCTCGACGACCGAGTTCCAGAGGAAGGAGATCTTGGGGTTCCGCTTCGCTTTCTCCTGCATGATTTTGGAGGCGCGCAGGGCGTCGCGGCGGTGGACGACGGTGACCTTGCGGGCGTGGTTCGTGAGGTAGGTCGCCTCTTCCATGGCGGTGTCGCCGCCGCCGACGACCAGCACGTCCTTGTTCTTGAAGAAGAAGCCGTCGCAGGTGGCGCAGGCGGAGACGCCGCGGCTCTGGTAGGTCTTCTCGCCCTTGGCGCCGGTCCACATGGCCGACGCGCCGGTGGCGATGATGACGGACTGGGCGAGCACCTCGGTGGAGTCGGCCTTGACGCGGAAGGGCCGGGAGGAGAAGTCGACCTCCACGGCGCTCTCGTCGAGGATGCGGGTGCCGAAGCGCTCGGCCTGCGCCTTGAAGAGCTCCATCAGCTCGGGCCCGGTGACGCCCTTGGGGAAGCCGGGGAAGTTCTCCACCTCGGTGGTGATCATGAGCTGGCCGCCGGGCACGAAGGGAATGGTCCCGGCCAGGAGCAGCGGGTTGAGCGACGCGCGGGCCGCGTAGATGCCCGCGGTGTAGCCGGCCGGGCCGGAGCCGATGATGACGACCTTCTCGGTGGTGGGTGCCATGGTTCAGTCCTCGAAGATGATGGCGCGGGGCTGTTGGACGGCTTTGCCTCGAGCAAGTATGAGCCAGCGGCCGATGAGAGCCTCTTTCGCTGGCCCGGTTTCGCGGGCGGCTTCGGCGGCGACTTCTTATATACCTGGCGACCAGCCGTCGTCCCCAGGCGCGGGTCTTTTCGATTCGCAAGGAAGGCGGCCGTTTCACCCGTGAAGAGGAGGACCATGAAGGCGGCCAGCGCGAGCGGTTCCTCTCCGAGAGGGCCGGCGTCGGCCGCGCGGGTGAAGGGCATCTTCAGGCACATCGCGCCTCGATACGACATGGTCAACGCGCTCTCCTCGCTGGGCCTCGACCGGCACTGGCGCCGGGCGGCGGTGCGGCTGGCGGAGCTGCCGACGGGGAGCCGCGCGCTCGACCTGGCGGCGGGGACCGGAGAGCTCAGCCTGGCGGTGGCGAAGCTGGGCGAGCCGTCGTTCCTGGTCACCACGGACTTCGTGCCGCAGATGCTCGCCCAGGCGCAGCGCAAGCTGGAGCGCTACCAGGGGCCGACGCGGGTGGCCTTCGAGCTGGCCGACGCCGAGCAGCTGCCGTTCAAGGCCCAGAGCTTCGACGCGGTGACCATCGGGTTCGGGGTGCGCAACCTTTCGCGCCGGGACGAGAACTTTCGAGAGGTGCGCCGGGTGCTCAAGCCTGGCGGGCGATACGTCATCCTCGAATTCGCGCGGCCGCCGTTCCTGCCGGTGCGCGCGGCGTTCGACACGTACCTCGCCACCGTCGTGCCGATGTGGGGCGGGCTCCTGGCCCGCGACCCGGACGCCTACCGGTATCTGAGAGACTCCATCCGCGCGCCCTTGGACCCGGACGCGATGGCCCAGGAGCTGCGGGAGGCGGGGTTCGCGCGCGCGGAGTGGGAGGCGTTGACGTCGGGGGTCGTCACGGTGCATTTGGCGGTGAAGTGAGGGCCAACTGAAGCATCGAGTATCGACGACTGGACGAAAGGCCCGGGAGGTGCCGCGAAAGGTGAGGCAGGAGGGGAAGGGATGCTCTCGTTCCTTCTCGTGCCGCTTCTGGCTTCATTGTCATTCGCGAAGGCGCTCGTCCTTGCGCCCATTCTCAGGGCCCCGTTTGCCTTCGGAGAGGAATGGGGCTGGCGAGGCTGTCTCTTTCCAAGGCTCCTGACTTTTGGGCAATGGAGGTATTGAGGGCGGAGACCGAGGACCTTGCGACAGAATATTGAATGTGAACGGTAGGGGGAGGCATCGCCTTAGACGCGCCTTAGACGCGATCGTGTCGCGCCCTGGAAGAGGCCGACTGACCGCTCGCCCCTTCGAACCTCGGGGCTATTCGCCGCGCCGAACCGTCAGCTGAACCGCCGTTCCCCGCTCGACCGGCGTCCCGGGCACCGGCGCGCTCGCCTCGACGACGCTTCTCGGCGCCTTCTCGCCCCGCACCTCGCCGACCTTCAACCCGGCCGCCTCGATGCGCAGCCGCGCCTCGTCGACCTCGAGCCCCGCGACCTGGGGCACCGCGACGAGCACGGCCCCCTGCGGGTGCCCGCCTTCGCGCGTGGCCGCCCAATACGTCGCCATCGCGCCAGTCGCGACCGCGGAGGCCACGAGGACGCCGCGCGCGGCGGCGCCCATTCCCGGTTGAATGCCGCGCGTCGGCCCGATGTAATCGGGTCGAATTCCCGCGGGCATCGCCGCGATGGACGGAGGGCCCGAGGGACGCGGCGGAATGGACGCGAGGCGGTCGACCATTGCGCGCAGCTGCTCGGCAGAGATGGCCCGGAGCACAGCCTCCTCCCAGGCCGACAACGCCGCGCCGCGCCCGCGAGCGACGCTCGCCCGAGAGGCAGGGTCGGCAGCCAGCAGCGCCGCGAGGAGCGCCGCGTCGGAGGCGGCCTGGGCGAGCAGCCGCTCCAAGCCCTCCGGCAGCTTGCCCGCGTTGACCGCTCGGTCGTCGCTCATCGGGTCCGCTCCCGCTCGAGAAGCAAGGCAGGGCGAGGATGAGGGAAGCCTCGGCGCTTCACAAGCTCGCGCGGCTGCCGCGCGCACTTCGGCCTGACCGCTGAAGGCAGATGGAGGTGCGGGCGCCTGCTGTGGTAGGCAAGGCGCCCCTCGCGCGAGCGCGCGTCCGCTCGCTTTCCGGCCGGGTTGTTGGGCTGCCGCCGGCCTTGGCGCTATCCTCGGGCCCGTAAATAGGCGCGGGCGGCCTGCCGTCGATCCGGCACCTGTCGCCTCGAGGAGAATCCCCATGAATCGATTGCTCTACGCCCTGCTCGCTTCAGCCCTGCTCGCCCCCGCCGCGGCGCACGCCCAGTTCGTCAACGTGCGCGTCGACCTCCCGGAGGCTCCGCCGCTCGTCGTGGTCTCCCCCGGCGTCCAGGTGGTCGAGAATCACGACGAGGAGATTTTTTTCCACGACAACTGGTACTGGGTTCGCCGCGAAGGTCACTGGTACCGCTCGCGCCAGCCGCGCGCCGAGTTCGTCTACGTCGAGGAGCGGGGCGTCCCGCGCGCCATCTACGGCGTGCCGCCCGGCCGCTATCGCCACTACCAGGCCGTCCGCGAGGAGCGCCGGGTCCACGCCGAAGAGGCGCGGCTTCACGAGCGCGAGGTGCGCCAGCACGAGGAGGAGCGGCGGCTCCACGAGCGCGAGGAGGCCGAGCACCGTCGCGAGCACCACGAGGTAGTGCGGCACGAGGAGCGGCGGGAGGTGCGGCACGAAGAGCGGCGAGAAGCCCATCCGCCGGCGCCGGCGCCTGCGCAGGCCCACGGCGAGAAACACCCGGGCAACGCGGGCGAGCACGAGCACGAGCACCGCTGAGCGCTCACCCTTCCACCCCGAAATAGGCCCCCCGACCGCCGGTGATCGCCTCGAGCGATCGCCGGCGGCCTTGCTCGAGGCGCCCACTTCGGGCAGCGTGCCAAGAAAGCATGCCGCGCACGCCGCCCAAGAACGACGGACCCGGAAGAGCGCCCCGCCCCGACGAGCCGTTCTCGCAGCTCTACCCGCTCATCCTCGAGAGCATCGGCGAGGGCGTATTCACCGTCGACGAGGAGTTCCGCATCACTTCGTTCAACCGGGAGGCCGAGGCCATCTCGGGCGTCTCCCGGGACGAGGCCATCGGCAAGCCATGCCGCGACGTCTTCCGGGCGAGCATCTGCGCGTCCGAGTGCGCGCTCAAGCGGACGCTCAGCACCGGGCGCCCGGTGCGCGACTTCCGCATCGACGTCAGCAACACGTCCGATCAAACCGTCCCCATCCTGGTTTCGACCGCGGCCCTGCGGAACGCGGCCGGCCGCCTCATCGGCGGCGTGGAGATCTTCCGGGACGTGTCCGAGGTGGAGATCCTGCGCCACGCCCTCGAGGGACAGCGCGGCCTGTCGGACCTCATCGGCGCGAGCCCTGCCATGCGCGAGGTCTTTCGCATTCTCCCCGACGTCGCGCAAAGCGACGCGACGGTGCTCATCCAAGGTCCCAGCGGGACGGGCAAGGAGCTGGTCGCCCGCGCCGTCCACGACCTCAGCCCGCGCCGCGACAAGCCCTTCGTCCAAATCAACTGCGCGGCGCTCCCGGACACGCTGCTCGAGTCGGAGCTCTTCGGCTACGTGAAGGGCGCCTTCACCGACGCGCGCCGCGACAAGCCGGGCCGCTTCCAGCAGGCCGCCGGCGGCACCATCCTGCTCGACGAGATCGGCGACGTCTCGCCCGCTTTCCAGGTGAAGCTGCTCCGCGTGCTGCAGGAGGGCGAGGTCCAGCCGCTCGGGAGCACCCGCGCGCTCAAGCCCGACGTCCGGGTCATCGCCGCGACCAATCGCGACCTCACTGCTCTGGTGCGCGAGGGGATGTTCCGCGAGGACCTCTACTACCGGATTCGCGTGGTGCCCATCACCCTGCGCCCCCTGAGGGAGCGGCGGGAAGACATCCCGCTCCTCGTGGAGCACTTCCTGAAGCGGTTCGCCGCGAAGAGCGGCAAGCCCATCCGCGAGGTCGGCGCGCCGGCGCTGCAGGCGCTGATGCAGTACGACTTCCCGGGCAACATCCGCGAGCTGGAGAACGCCATCGAGCGCGCCTTCGTCCTCTGCCACGGCGAGCGGATCGAGCTCGAGAATCTTCCAGAGGAGATCGCGCAGCCGCCGGGCTCCGGACCCACCCGCGCGCAGGACCAGGCGCCTCGCCCGTCGGCCGCTCCTTCTCCCGAAGCTGCAGCGCTTCTCCGGACGCTCCAGGCCAACCGGTGGGAGCGCGAGGCCACGGCGCGCGCGCTGGGCATCGGCCGGAGCACGCTCTGGCGGCGAATGAAGCGGCTGGGGCTGATCAAGGACGAGCCTGGCTGAGCGAAGGCGCTGAGCCGCCCCGCGCGTCCCTGTGCAACCCGCGCTCGGCGTCTCTTCCCTTTTGCCGCGGAAGCGCGCAATAGCAGGGGCAATGCCCATGACGGAAATCGCCAGGGAGGTGAGCGAGCCGCTCCCTCAGGGCGCCGCGCCATCGGCCGACGACGGCGCCTCGAGTGAGGCGCCCTCGCTCTGTGGGGCGCTGAGCGAGATGGGCCTGGTGGACCTGGTGCAGACCCTGGAGCTGGGCCGCAAGTCCGGCGCCATGCGGGTCGAGGCGACGGGGACCTCGGGTGCGCTGTGGCTGCGCGACGGGTGCATCGTCGACGCGGTGCTCGGCCGCCACCGGGGCGAGGACGCGGTCTATCGCCTGTTGGGCCTGAGCGAGGGCCGCTTCGAGGTCGAGCTCGCCCCGCAGAACCGCGAAGATCGCATCGGCGCGCCGACGCACGCGCTCCTCGCCGAGGGCGTTCGGCGCATCGCCGAGCGGCGCCGGCTCTGCGAGAGCCTGCCGCCCCACTCCGCCGTGCTCGTGCCCGACCTCGCGCGGGTAGCCGAGCGGCTCGCGGACATCCCCGACGAGATGAACCCCGTGCTCCGGCTGGTCGACGGCGTCCGGTCCGTCGGCCAAATCATCCAGGACTGCGACCTGGACGACCTGGTCGCGCTCGAGGCGCTGGTCAAGCTCGTCCGGGGTGGCTTGTTGGTCGAGCTTCGCGCGCCGACCTCTCCGGAGCCCGAGGCCGCGCCGCCCCTGATCGGCCCGGGCTCGCCCGAGGGCGGAGCAGCGTGGTTTCATTCGCCTTGAGGGAGTCGTCGCCGACCCGCGAAGCCGGGCGCGAGCTCGCGTCAACCTGAGGGAGTGGGGCCCCTTCAACCTCCGTCCAAATTTCTCAGGCGCCTCAGCTTTTGCGGGAAAACCCCAGCCCTCTCACACTGCTAGAGCAAGTTGCCCGGACACTCCGCGCACTGCGTCGGCTCGCGCAGGCTGAGGCTTGGCGCGCCGGGCACTGCTTTTGCGTCAAACGCTCATTGGGCTGCGTGACCCTCGAGGGTCGGGCGAGGCGATGAACTGCGTTTTGGTCGTGGACGACGAAGAGAGCATCCGCCTCTCCATCCGTCGAGCGATGCGGCTCCTCGCGCCGGAGCTCAAGCTGCTCACGGCGCCGAACGGGGCCGCGGCGGTCGCGCTGCTCGAGCTGCAGAACGTGGACCTCCTGGTGACCGACCTCCTGATGCCGCAGATGGACGGGTTCGAGCTCCTCGCGTGGCTCAGCCAAAACCAGCCCATGACGCCGGCCATCGTGATGACGGCGCTGCGCAACGACGCGATGCAGGCGCGCGTCGCCGGCCTGGGGGCCGGGCTGTTGCTGCACAAGCCGTTCGACGCGAATGCCTTCGTCGGGCAGGTCCGCGAGGTGTTGGGGGCCGCGGCGCGCGGGGTCATCAAGGGGATAGGCCTGGGCACCTTCGTGCAGATGGTGGGACTGGAGAAGAAGACGTGCACCCTGCGCGTCACGGCCGACGGCCGCCGAGGGTCGCTCGCGTTCATGGAGGGAGAGCTGATCGGCGCCGAGACCGACCGAGGCCGCGGGCAGGACGCCGCTCTCGACGTCCTCTCGTGGGACCGCTCGGCCATCGAGGTCGTGCCGTCCTGCCGCGAGCAGGTCCGCGAGATCGACCTGCCGCTCGAGTACCTGCTCATGGAGTCGTATCGGCTCAAGGACGAGCGGCCGTCGCCTTCGACGAAGCCGCCGGAGCCGTCGCTGGTGGGGAGCATGGGCCCCGGGCCGGAGCGCATGATTCCCGCGCTCAGCCTGGAGGGGCAGCTGACATGCCTGCGGGAGATCGACGGCTACCGCGGGGCGGCCATCCTCGACGACGCGGGCACTCCTCTGGCGACCGACGCGGCGGACCCGGTGCTCGACCTCTTCGCGGTCTGCGCGAGCGCCGGCGAGATCCTCCGAGGCGTGCGCCGGTCCGGCAGGTCGGCTCAGGTCGACGGCTGCCAGGAGCTGGTTCTCCGCTCCAGCGAGGCCCTCTTGCTGCTGCGCTCAGGGCCCGGCGCACCGCCGCGCTTCCACGTGCTCGTCTCGCTCAAGGCCCTCGGGAATCGGGCCCTGGCCATGGTCAGGCTCGACGCGCTCGTCCCGGTCGTCGCCGCGTGGATCGAGTGAGCCGGGCAATCGGCGCCTCGCTATTCGCGGCGGAACCAGGCGAAGGCGAGGCCCATCATCGCCGATGCGAAGCCGACGAGCACCGCGAGGTCCAGGGTCGCCGGAAAGACCGACGGCTGCTCCAGGGCGTGCCGCATCAGGTCGACGCCGTAGGTGACCGGGTTGATCCGCACCAGCAGCGCCATCCACGGAGGCAGGTGGCCGATGGGGAAGACGCCGCCCGAGAGAAAGTAGAGCGGCAGGATGACGAAGTTGGAGATCACGCCGAAGCCTTCGAACGTCTGCATCCGCGTCGCCACCACGACGCCCATGGCGCTCATCCCCAAGGCGAGCAGCGCGATGACCCCGAGGAGCTCGAGCAGCTCTTCGGGCCGAAGGGATGAGGCGCCTCAGCGCATCGCGCGCCGGAGCGCCTCCAGGAGCTGCGAGGCCCGCACCGGCTTCTTCACCGCCCCGGCGCTCCCGAGCTTGGCGAGCGCGGCCCCAGCTTCCTCGTCCTGCGCGCCCAGGACCGCGATCACCGGGATGTCCCTGGTGAAGACGCTCGATTTGAGCTCCTCCAAGACCTGGGCTCCGCTGAGCTTGCCCAGCGCCGGCCCGAGCAAAATGGCGTCGGGCGGCAGGCGGCGCGCGGCGTCCAGCGCCTCTTGCCCTTCGCGCGCGCACGAGAGGTCGTAGGCGGC
Organism: uncultured delta proteobacterium; assembly: GCA_963772225.1. Lineage (GTDB taxonomy): Bacteria > Myxococcota > Myxococcia > Myxococcales > UBA5297 > CAVYWD01. The sequence goes on from CAVYWD010000002.1 coordinate 2,738,654, forward strand.
GCCGAGCACCGCCCGCTCGAGCGCCAGCGCCGACTCGGCCTCGTCCGCGCAGAGGATCCTGCGCCGGCGCACCTCGGCGCCCGCGCGCGGCAGGAGGGGCAGGGCGCCGCAGCCCGACAGCCGAACGAGCGCCGGGGCGATCTCCTCGAGCTCCAGCACCTCGGCGGCGGCGCCGGTCTCCACCGCCACTTTCGGCATGCCCCACACCACCGAGCTCTGCGGCCCCTGGGCGACCGTGTACGCGCCGGCCTCGCGCATCATCTTGAGCCCGGCCGCGCCGTCGTCGCCCATGCCGGTGAGCAGGATTCCGGCGGCGCCCGCGCCCAGCTCGCGCGCCAGCGACGCGAAGAGAAGCGTCGCCGAGGGCTTCAGGCTCTTCACGGGCGGCGTGTCTTCCAGGCGCACTCGGCCCTTGGACACCAGCAGGTGGCGCCGGTCCGGCGCAACGAGCACCGCGCCCGGCGCGAGCGGCTCGCCCTCCCGCGCGATGCGCACGGAGAGCGCGCACTGCGTCGCCAGCCAGCGCACCAGCCCCTCGGTGAACCCCTCGGCGATGTGCTGCACGACGAGGATGGGCAGCGGATAGTCGGCCGGCAGCGCGCCGAGGACGCGCTGGAGCGCGGGCGGGCCGCCGGTCGACGCGCCGATCCCCACGCAGGAGGGCGCGCGGGCCAGCACCGGCGAGGCCGGCCTGGGCGCGAGCGCGCGCTCCGCGAACTCCAGCGGTCGCGCCTTCACCTTGACGTGGGCGACGGTGAGCACGGCCTGGCGGATGGCCTCGGCCTGAGCTGCGAACTGCCTCGGGTCGAGGGCGTCGGGCTTGGGCAGCACCTCCACCGCGCCCAGCTTCAGCGCCTGGAAGCTCACCTGCTCGTTCACCTCGGCCGCCGCGCTGCTCACTACCACGATGGGCCGCGGCGACCGACGCATGATCTCCCGGATGGCGCCCAGCCCGTCGCGCCGGGGCATCCGCACGTCCATGGTGATGACGTCGGGCGCAAGCTCCTGCGCGCGGGCGATGGCCTCCTCGCCGTCCGCGGCCTCGCCCACGACCACAACGTCTGGCGAGCGGCGCAGGATGTTGCGCAGCACGCTGCGGAAGGTGGGGGAATCGTCGACGATGAGGCAGCGGATCATTTCTTCAAGGCTCCGGCAACAGCTGGCGGACCAGGTCGAGGAGCTTGCCGCGCTCGATGTCACGCTTGACGAGGTAGCCGTCGGCGCCCGCCTCGAGCCCCGCTGCCCGGTCCGAAGGCCCATCGAGCGAAGTGACCACGACGACCGGCGTCTTTGCCAGCAAGGGGTCCGCTTTGATCTGGCGGGTGAGCGCGAGCCCGTCCATGCGCGGCATCTGCACGTCCGTGACGACCAGCTGGCAGCGCGCCTGGCGCAGCAGCCGCAGCGCCTCCTCGCCGTCCGCGGCGGGCACCACCTCATAGCCGGCGATCTCCAAAATCGCCTTCATGGCCGAGCGGGTCGTCAGCGAGTCGTCGGCGACCAGCACGCGCGAGCGCTGGGCGGCGGCGCCGCTCCGCGCGCGGGTGGTGGGCTGGGCGAGGCGCAAGAGCTCGCTCGCGTTGAGCACCGCCGCCACGCGGCCGTCGTCGAGCAGCGCGGCGCCGGCCAGGTGCGCGGCGCTCACCTGCCGGCCCAGCGACTGGATGATGACCTCCTGCTGGCCGACCACCTCTTCCACCGCCATGACCGCGCGGCTGCCTCCGGCGCTCATGAGGAGGGCCGGCTGGGCCTTGTTGCCGTCGAGGGTCAGGCGCCCCTGCCCGAGACCCAGCACCTGGCTCAGCACGACGAAGGGGACCTGGGCGCTGTCGACGCGGACCGAGGCGCGCCCGGCCACCGTGCCCAGGTCCTTGGAGCGCAGCCGCACGATCCGCTCCACCGCCTCGTGGGGCACCGCGGCCACCTCGCCGCTCGAGCGGACGATGACCGCGAGCGTCGCCGCCAGGGTCAGCGGCAGGTCGAGGGTGAAGCGCGTCCCCTGGCCTAGGCCGGTCCGGATCTCGACGGCCCCGCCCAGCCGGTTGACCGTGGACTGGACGACGTCCATGCCGATGCCCCGGCCCGAGATGGCGGTGACCTGCGCCGCGGTGGAGACGCCCGCCTTGAAGATGAGCCGGTAGGCCTCGTCGTCCGAGAGCTCGGCCGCCTCTTTGGCGCTCAGCTGCCCCTTCTGGACCGCCGAGGCCTTGATGCGGTCGGGGTCCATGCCGCGGCCGTCGTCCTGCACGATGACCGCGATGCGGTGCCCGCGGCGCTCGACGCCCACCCGCAGGCTGCCCACCTGCCGCTTCCCGGCGGCCCGGCGCTCGTCGGAGCTCTCCAGGCCGTGGTCCATGCTGTTGCGGACCATGTGCTGCAGCGGGTCCTTGAGCTCCTCGAGGATCCGCCGGTCGAGCCGGACGTCGCCGCCGAAGACGGCGAGCTCCACCTCCTTCTTCAGCCGGCCGGCCACCTCGCGCGCGGTGCGCCGCAGCGGGTCCAGCGCGCTGGAGGCGGGGACCATCCGCAGGTCGCGCAGGTCCTCGCGGGCCACGGTGCTCAGAAGCCGCACCTGCTCCACCTCGCGCGCGGTGGACTGGCCCAGCCTCGAGAGGCTCCGCTGGAGCCCGCGCAGCCGCTGAACCCCTTGGTCCAGCGCCGCCGTCGGGCCCTGGGCGCCGGACATGCGCAGCTCCGAGAGCGCTCGCTCGCAGAGGACCAGGACCTCCTGAGCGGCGGCGGCCTGCCCGAAGATCTCCTTGGCGCGCCGCTCCTGTCGCGCCCGGACGGCCACCAGGTTCTCGATCTGCCGGACCACCGACTCGAGGGAGCCGACCGAGACGCGGATGGTGCGGTCGGGGACGGCTGCGGGCGCCTGCGGCTCGGCAGCCTTGGGCTCGGGCGCCTTGGCCAAAGCCGGCGGAGGCGGAGGCGCAGTGCGGGCGCGCAGGACTGCTCGCAGCGCGGCGAGCGCCTCGCCCGCGGCGGCCGCGCCCGTGGCGTCGCCTGGCTCGAGCCCGCGCGCGAGGGCCGCGTGGAGCTTCGACGCGCCCTCGACGATGCGGGCCTCGCCGACCGCCGCGGCCGCGCCTTTCAAGTTGTGCGAGTGCCGCAGGGCGTCTTCCAGCGCCTGGGAGCGGTCCGCGCCCGCGGGCGAAAGAACGCAGGCGACCGCGGCCTCGAGCGCCGCGACGGTCTCCTCCGACTCTCGGCGGAAGGCCTCGGCGGTCTCGGGGTCCGCCGCAGGCAGCGGCTCGGCAGCCTCGGTAGGGGCGCTGGCAGGAGCCGAGACCGAGAGCATCACCTCCAGGGCGGAGAGCGCGGAGAGCGCCTTCTCGCGCCGCGGCGGGCGCAGCGCCTTCTCCTCGGCCGCGGCCTTGAGCTCGCGCTCGGCCGACTCGGCGAGCGTCTCCACCTCGGGAATGGCGAGCAGGAGCGCCGAGACCTTCAAGGCGCGCACCTGCTCGAGGAGCGGCGCCGCTGGGACCTCGCCGAAAGGCTCGGCCGGAAGGCCTTGGAGCGCGGCCTCGAGCCGCGCGACCTGCTCGCGCGCCTCGATTTCGGGCGAGGGGCGGGGCTTCGGCTTCGGCGCGGACGGCAGCGCGGCGGCCTTGGCGCCGGCGGGCACGCCCGACGAACGAACGGAGAAGGAGGCCAGGTTCGCCATGAGCGAGGGGAGCCCGTCGACCGAGGGGTCTGCGCCCTCGTCGCCGCGGTCGAGCGCCCCCTCCATGGCGGCGAGCGCGGCGAGCATCGCCTCGACCATGGACGAGCCGAGCCGGTCGCTGCTCTGGCGGCCCACCAGCCCGTCTTCGAGCGCATGGGCGAGCTTCTCGATGTCGTGGATGCCCAGGCTGGCCGACGAGCCTTTGAGGCTGTGGGCCGTGCGCCGCATGCTCTCCAGCAGGCCCTCGGGGCGCGACTGCGGATCGCGCTCCATCTCCAGGACGCCCGAGCTCAGCTCCTCGAGGTGCTCTCGCGCCTCCTCGACGAACACGGGCCAGATCTTCTTGAAGAGCGCGCTGTCCATGGCCTTGGCGAAAGCCTTGCGTCAGGGGGTGTGCGGGGCGGGGCCGGGCTCGCCGAGCAGGGCGAGGTCGAGGACCGCGAGGCGGTCCGCGGTGACGTAGGAGAAGGGGCCGCTGGACGCCTTCTCGGCCGGGCTCGGGGACAAGCTGAGGCGGCCTTCCACCTCTTCGACCGCCAGCCCGAACAGGTCGTCGCCGCGGCCCACCGCGACGATCCGGGTCAGGTCCGAGAGGCCGCCGCCCTCGAGGCCCAGCAGAGCCCGCAGGTCCAGCACGGGGATGACCCGGGCGCGGGCGGCCACCGCGCCCAGGACGTGTCGCGGTGCGCCCAGGAGCGGAGACAGCCCGCGGACCTCCAGGACCTCGTCGACCTCCTCGATGCGCACGGCGTAGCGCTCCCCGCCCACGCGAAACGCGAGGACCTCGAGCCCCGCCGCGCTCGCCTTGGCGCGCGTCCCCGCCAACGCCTGGGCGCGGTCGGAGAGGATCTTTCGGCGTTCCTCGGGCGTGGCGGCGCCGTCCTGGGTGAGCGCGCGCTCGGCTTCCTCGAGCCGACGGTAGAGCTCCTCGAAGTTGGCGCGCACGCCGTCGTTCAGGTCGCCCATGGCGTCGTCACTTCCCCTGGGGCAGGTGGAGGATGGCGCTGACGCGGTCGCGCAGCTCGTCCACCGCCACCGGCTTGGAGAGGAACGCGGTCGCGCCCACCTGCGCGCCCTTCTGCCGGCTGGCCTCGTCCTTGAGGGTGGTCAACATGAGGAACGGCGTCGCGTGCAGGAACGCGTCAGCGCGGACGGCGGCGCACAACTCGAAGCCGTCCATGCGCGGCATGCGCACGTCCGAGATGATGAGATCGGGCCGCTCCGCGCGGGCCTTCTGCAGGCCGTCGGCTCCGTCTCGGGCCTCGATGAACTGGAGGTCCCAGCCCATCAGATAGACCTGAAGGAGCGCGGTGATGGTCCGGGTGTCTTCGACGATGAGCACCTTCAAGGGGGCCTCTAGGAAGAGCGATTCACGGTTGAAATTTCGGTCCCTCGGCCTCGATTCGCGTCGCGCGGAGCGAACGGCCGGCGCGGGAGCGACAGCCGCGCCTCGGCCGAGCTTCGCTCCGCGCCGCTGACCGGCTCGCATCGCCCCGGCTGGATTCGAGTGGACATGGGTGGCTCGGGCTAGACCTTGTAGCGGCTGACGAGATCGGTGAGGCGGCGTGAGACGGTGGTGAGGTTGCCGGCCACTTTCTCGATGCGCCGGGTGCCCTCCAAGGCGTCGGACATGGCGGCCGACAGCTCGGTGATGGCCGAGACGATCTGCTCGACGCCGATGGTCTGCTGCCGGGTGTTGCTGGCGATCTGCCGGGCGGCCGCCGACGAATCGCGGATCACCTCGGCGAGGCCGTCGATGGCGCCGCCCGCGCCCTTGGCGAGCTCGATGGCGGAGTGGGCGCGCTTGCTGCCCTCCTCGGTGGCGCTGACCGCGGTCTTGGTCCCCTTCTGCACCTCGGAGAGGATGGCGCGCACCTCGCCGGCGGCGACCTTGGACTGCTCGGCCAGGTTGCGCATCTCCATGGCCACCACCGCGAATCCGCGGCCGTGGTCCCCGGCCTTGGCGGCCTCGATGGAGGCGTTGAGCGCCAGGAGGTTCGACTGCTCGGCCAGCTCCTTCACCGTGGCGATGATGTCGCCGATCTGCATGGTGCGCTCGGAGAGCTCGGTGATGGACAGGGCGATGGCCGTCACCTGCTCGGCGAGCTTCTGCATGCCGTCCATGGCCTCTTCGACGACCTTCTGGCCGTCGCGGGTGAGGTCTTCGGAGCGCTGGGCCACCTTGATGACCGAGTCGGCGTGCTCGGTGGCCTGCTTGGAGGTCTGGGCGATCTCCGTGACGGTGGTGGACGTCTCGTTGATGGCCGAGGCCTGCTCGCTCGACATGGCCGACTGCTGCGTCGAGGTGGAGAGGATGCTCGACGCCTCGCGCTCCACCTCGCCCGCCGAGGCGCGCAGGTCGGCGATCATGGTGCGCAGGCCGGTCGCCATGCTCTGGAAGGCGCGGGCGAGCGTGGCGATCTCGTCGCTGCCGTCCACCTCGATGACTTGGGCCAGGTCGCCGCTCGCCATGCCCGAGGCCGCCAAGGTGAGGCGCTGCAGGGGCGCCAACAGGGCGCGCACGAGCCAGAACGCGGCCGCGAAGCTCGCCAGGAGGCCGGCGAGCCAGATGCCCAGCGGCAGCCCCACGCGCGCGGTCGCCGCCCTCAGCGGCGTGCTCGCGTCGAAGCCCACCTCCAGGGCGCCCGCGGGGCTCTTGGCGGGCGCGTCGCCGACGGCGCGCAGCGCGATGGGCGACACCGCGGGGACCACCAGGTGCCCCGCCCGGTTGAACGGCTCCAGGGGCCGCGGCTCATCGCCCGTCTGCCGGGGTGGGAATTCCTCGGGGCTCGCCAAGGGGTCGCCAGGGGAATGGGCCAGCGCCACCGCGCCCTTCTCGTCTCGGACCACGACGTAGATCACGTGGGGCAGCTCGGCCTCGAGCGACTCGGCCGCGGCGCGCAGCCTTGAGGCGTCCTTGGCCCGCAGCGGCTCCGCGAAGCGCGAAGCCCGCTGGGCCACGAGGGGCGTGCCCCAGTCGCGGAAGGCGGTCACCACCTCGTTGCGCGCCAGAGAAGCGACGCCCGCGAAGAGGACGAGCGCGCCGAGCGCGGTGAAGCCCATGACGATGCCGGTGATCTTGAGGCGCAGGCTCAGCCCGCGGTGCCCTGCCTCGGGTTTGGTGGCGATCGGTTCCAAGGTCTCGCTCGTGCCTGTTGAGTCGCCGCGCAACGGCGGTGCGGAAGGATTCCCGCTCGTCTCCTACGATGCCCGCGCGCCCTGCGTCCGCTCCAGCGCGCGCCTCAGGGCGCCCGCAGTGATGGCTTCCACGCCTCGTACCATGGCGCCGTCGTCGAGGCCCTCCAGCGCCCGCAGGGCGTTGCGCCGCGCGCGCACCGCTTCACCAGCCTCGCCCAGACGAGAGTAGAGCGCCACCAGGGTCGCATGGCCAGCGGCCAGCGACGGCTCGAGGTAGAGCGCTCGGCGCGCCGCGTCGACCGCAGCGGCGAGGTCGTCGCGCGCCTCGGCGGCCATGGAGAGGAGCAGGTAGGCCTCGGGGAGCAGCTCGGCCTTGGCGCATTGCCGGGCGAGCTTCTCGGCCTCGGCCAGGTCGCCTCGCCGAGCCGCCTCTCGGGCGAGCTGGAACAGCCCCTCGCGCTCGGGCTGAGTCGGCGGCGCCTCACTCGGACCCGGGTCGGGTCGCGCCACCGGCTTGAGGGCGGCCGAGGGCTTGGCGGCAGCCCGGGCGGCGCGGCGTCGCGGGTGTGTGCTCGCGGCGGCCTCGGGCTTGCGCAGGAACGTTGCCTCGCCGAGGTCGAGCCATTCCATGGCGAGTGGCGAGGCCTGCGGCAGCTCCACCGGGCCCAGGACGAGCAGGCCGCCGGGCTTGAGCGCTCTCCCCAGCAGGTGCAGGACGCGCGCAGCGGTCTCGGGAGCGAAGTAGATGAGCACGTTGCGGCAGAAGACGAGGTCGAAGGCTTCGGCGGGGCCGGGCTCGGTAACCAGGTTGTGGCGCTTCAGCTTCACCAGCGCCCGGGCCTCGGCGACCACCCGGTGGAGGCCATCGTCGAGCTCGAAGAACCGCGTGCGGAGGCCCTTGGCGAGCTTGCGCATGGACCAGGGGCCATAGCGCGCCGCCTCGGCGGCGCAGAGCGCGCGCTCCGAGACATCGGTGGCCTCGATGCGGTCCCCGCGGCGCCCGAGCTGCAGCAGGGCCATGGCCAGGCTGTAGGGCTCCTCGCCGCTGGCGCAGCCCGCCGACCAGATCCGCAGGGGCCCTTTGGGCGCGCGCTCCGAGGAGAGCCAGCGCCCCAGCGCCTCGAAGTGCTCGGGGTTCCGGAAGAAGTAGGTCTCGCCGACGACCGAGTGCTCCACCAGGCGCGCGACGGCTTCGGGCTCGCCGTTCTCGAGCTGGTTGCCGAACTGTTCGCTGCCGACCCCCGCGGCCTCGGCGGCGCGGTGGAACGAGCCCTTGAGCGCGCGCCGCAGGCCGGAGGAGAGCGCGACGCCGCAGGCCCGCTCCAGGATCTCCTCGACCCGGGCGATGTCGATGGGCAGGCTCTCCGCGGCTCGGGTCATGCGCGGCTTTCCTCGAGCAAGCGCTCGACCCGCAGGAGCGGCACGAGCTCGTGGCCCACGCGGCACAGGCCGCTCACCAGCTCCGAGGTGAACCACCGCTCTGGGCGGCCGTCGCGATCGGACGCGGCCGCGACCAGCGGGGCCTCGACCAGCTCTCGGACGCGGTCGACCGCCAGCGCCACCGGGCGCTCGCCGCTGAGCATCACCAGCTGCGCATCCAACCGAAGCTCCTCGGCCGAGCCGAGGAACCGCGCCGGGTCCAGAGCCAGCACTGGCTCCCCGCGGTAGAGGAACGTGCCCAGGACGTGCGCCGGGGCGCGCGGGAGGGGGCTGCACTCGACGAGCCGGACGATCTGGATGACGCTCGCCGCGGCGACGGCCGCGGGGTGGCCGCTGATCTCCAAGATGAGGTAAAGGCCGGGGAGGGCGTCGCCCGGCCCGAGGGCCGCAAACTCGCGCTGCGCCTCTTCCATCTCCGATTCGAGCTGCATCAGGCGCCGGCGGAGCTCGGCTCTCTTGCGCTCGGCGTCGACCATAAAACCTCAAGAAAGTCGAGCGACTGGAACCCTCCCATGCCACGATAGATCAAGCGGATCCGACGGGTCAAACCGCGGGGGAAAGGCCGGCCCCGAGCGGCGCCTTCGGTCAGCCTTGCCGGGAGCGCTTTCGAGGCGCGCAGGGGCAGGCGCCTTCGCCGTGCTCGGCGACGGCGGAGCGGAAGCCCGAGAGCAGCGACCGCAGCGACCCCGGCGCGGCGCGGGCGATGGGACAGGCCCCGGGACCCTCGAGGGCCCTCTGGAGGGCGGCGAGCTCGGCCTCGGCGCCGGGGTCCGCCGGCAGGCGCTCCACTTGGGAGAGCCAGCGTGGCCCGAGCTCGCAGCCCGCGCATCCGCAGCCCTCGCGGGCGAAGAGCTCGGCGTCGCGCCGAACCAGGTCGTAGAGGCAGATCTTCTCGGTGGCGACGACCAGCGCGCCTGAGCCCACCCGCGCACCGAAGGGCGAAAGGGCCTCGTCGCTCAGGCCCACGGCGAGCGCCTCTGGCGGGAGCAGGGTCGCGAACGCGCCGCCGACCTGGAGGGCCCGGATCCTCTTGCCCTGGGCGAGGCCTCCGCCGAGCTCGTCCACTAAAGTAGACAGCGGCGTCCCGCGCGGGACCTCGTAGTTGCCGGGCCGCTTCACGTCGCCGCTCAAGGAGACGACCTTCGTGCCGGCGGCGCCGCCGAGGCCCAGCTCGCGGAAGAAGCGGCCTCCGCGCTCGGCGATGGCCGGCAGCGCCGCGAGCGCCTCCGGCCCGTGGACGACGGTGGGGCGGCCGAAGAGGCCGGACTGCTCCAGCGGCGGGCCCGACACCCTGGGCCGCGGCGGCCGCCCCTCCAACGACTCGAGCAGCCCCGAGGGCTCGCCGGTGGTGAGCAGCCCCGGCGCGAGGCGGACGCTCACGTCCAATGCCGCCGCCGGCCCGCTGGCGCGCTCGCCGAAGAGGCCGGCCCGCTGCGCCTCGTCCACCGCCGAGCGGATCCGCTCGGCCGCGAGCTCGTACTCGGCGCGCACGCAGACGAACACCGCCCCGGCCCCGATGGCGTGGGCCGAAAGGATCGCGCCCGAGAGCACGAGGTGAGGGTCGCGCTCGAGCAGCACCCGGTCCTGGAAGGAGCCGGGCTCCGCCTCGACCGCGTTGACCACCACGAACCTGGGGCCGCTGCTGGCGGACCTCGCCGCGCGCCAGCGCGCGGCCACGCTCGGGCCCCAGGTGTCGCAGAGCCCCGCCTCTTCCACCGGGCCGATGAGCGCCTCGCCGGGCTGCTCGAGGGCCCGCTCGGCCGGCGCCCAGACGCCGTGGCGCCGCGCGGTGGCGAGCAGGTGCGAGCCCTTGGCGAAGAGGTTGGCGAAGACCACCCGCGGCTCGGTGCGGAAGGCGTGGACCGGCTTCTCCACCGAGAGCAGGTCCTCCCAATCCGAGGGGTCGGCTTTGGCGAGGGAGCGCGCGCGCGCCGCGCTGATGGCCAGCGGTGCGCCCCGCCCGTAGCAGGCGATGGGACCTAAATCGCAAGCGCCCTGGCAGCGCAGGGCCTCGAAGCCTATCCCCTTCTCGCGCAGGATCCGCTCGACTTCGCTCCCGCCCCGCGCGGCGCACGCCCCGTTCGCGCACAGGCCGAGCGGGGGCGGCTCCGGGTCTTGCTGAGCGAGCCGGTGGGCCAAGGCGGTCGCCTTGATAGCGGCGGCGGGCAGGCGCAGCTTCAGCGCGACATACTCGAGCGCGGCGGGGGTGAGCGGACCGAGCGCTCGGGTCAGCTCGACGAGCAAGGTGACCAGCGCGCCGCTCTGGTCGCGGTGGCGGGCAATGGCCTCTTCGACCGCGCGCGCCTTCTCGCCGAAGGACGGCGCGCTCGCATCGGTGGCTGCAGTAGGGCCTGAATAGGAAGCCTGCACGGGCTTATAAGCTGGGTCGTCACCGCGTGGTCGGCAACGCGCCCGCATTGGCTCTGTGCGAGGTTGCCCGGCGCCCGGGGGGACGGCCACGGCTTTGGGGGATGAGCGCCCCAACCTCCGGCCGCGCTCGGTGGGGCCCGGCCCTACCGCCGCCGCGGGCCCTTGGAGCGCGCCGCCGGCGCCGGCTCGCGCTCGAGCCGCTTTCCATGGCGGATGCGTTCCCAAGCAGAGAGCACGCGGCGCATCTGCTCAGGATCCCCGCCCTTGTCGGGATGGTGGGCGAGCGCCAGCTCGTGGAACCGTTCGCGGATCTTCTCGAGGGGTGAAGCTGGGTGCACGCCCAGGACGAAGTAGGGGTCGCTCTCGTCGAGCGCGCGCAGCCAGGATTCCAGGCGCTCCTTCGCGGCCTCCAGCTCGCGGTCGGACCGCTCAAAGCGCTGCGGCGCCGCGCGCGCGGTGCCGGAGCGGAGCATCTCCGCGCCGTAGCTGGAGGCGACCCACCGGCCGCAGCGCGCGCAGTGGTGGTAGCTCACGGGGCTGCCCGGGGTGGCGTGGGCCGTCATCGGCGCCGAGCAGAGCTCGCAGCAGAGCGTGGGGGCTTCGGCAATTGCGTCATCCAACAAAGGCGACCCTCTCGTGGTCTCGGCGGGCCTCAAGAAGGCGCCCTGCTGGGGTCCTCATAGGAGCCGCAACTGGAGGCTGTCAAATCTATCGCGACCATCCGGAAGGGCGAGACGGGCGAGCGCGCCGCGCGGCGCCGTCTGTTCGCACGAGAACCCTCGACTGAGAGCGGCGGCCGGCGCCGGGCGGGTCGCCGCCGCCCCGGATGTCCGAGGCGAGACAGGGAAAACGGGGGCCCCATTTCAATTCAAAGGCAAAGTGCGCGCGGCGGCATCGAAGTCGCATTCGCTTGGAAACAAGTGGAACGCCGGCCGCCGCCAAACGCCGCCCGCCGCCTTGACGACCGAGCGAGTGGCGAATACACTGCGCCGCGCATTGGTTGAAGCGGCGGAGACCTCGATGGCACAGGCGATTCAAAGACCATGGCATGCCGCGGCGGCGAAGAAAGCCCGGACGGCGGCCGTGTACCTTTGCCCCGGCTTCGCTCGCTTCGCCCTGGTTCGCGGTTTGTTCGCCAATCCGAGCGTCGATTCAGGCCCGCCCGGCTCTTGAGCTTTCCAGAAGCATGGAATCCTCCAGAGGCCGGGTGAGCGAAAGCTCCCCGGCCTCTTCGATTATTCCGAGCAGCGAAACGGAGACCCGGCTCGAGTCCGGGCATTCCTGAAAAAGAAGCAAGAGCAGCGTCGTCGGGCGGTCGTGGCGGGTTGGGCGTAACGGCGTCGAAAGGGCTTGGCGTTGCCCGAGTAGTCCCGGCGAAGTCAGCGGGCAGGGCGTTCCCAAATGCGCGTGCGGCGCAGCGCTCGAGGTGCGCCCGAAGCGTGAAATCTGCAGGATTGTAGAAAAGGCGAAGGGCTTGACGAATGAAAACGATTCCTTATCATCCCGGCCAACTGAAGCGGAGAGCTCCGATGGTATCGGCCTGGCGCCAACAGCCCTCAATCTCGACTCAACCGAAGACCGGCAAAACCGTGCTCCCATGTCTGGGTAGCGCCGGCTTCGTATTCGAGCGGCTCGCGACGTTGAATCTGCGCGATCACCGACATCCGCCCGACCCCTGAGCATCCAAGGAATTGGACCTCACGAGGCCGGGCGAGCGAGGCTCCCCGGCCTTTTCACTATTTCAGGCATCGACCTACGGCAGTCGGTCAGTGGCAGGCCCGCGGTCTCCAAAACCGCCGACGGGGGTTCGATTCCCTCCTGCCGTGTCGGGAAATCTTTATCGAAAGAGCGGAGTCGAGCGCTCCTGCTCACGCGCAGGCATCGAGCAAGAAATCAAAGTGCGGCTGTCGTTCAGCTTGGCAGAACGCGAGGTTGCCAGCCTCGAAACGCGGGTTCGAATCCCGCCAGCCGCTCATTTCGAAAAGCTGTCGTACTGCAGGGCCGCCGGGCGGCCGTGGCGTGGTGGATGGGTGTCGCGTCGAAAGGGCGAGCAGCAGCCCGAGTAGTCCCGGCGATGCGGGTCTTTGACAGGTAAATAGCAGTGGAACGAGCGCTCTCTCCAAGGCTTCTCGGGAGGAGCGCGTCCGGGGTCCCTCGTTCAATGGCAGAACCGCGGCCTTTAAGCCGTCGATCAGGGTTCAATCCCCTGGGGACTCAACGCGGCAACGGCCCCTGTCGTTCAACGGCAGGACCGCCGGCTTTTACCCGGTCAATGGGGGTTCGATTCCCTCCAGGGGCACTGCGTCAGGATTGCTGGGGCGTCGTCCAACGGCAGGACGCCGGGCTTTGGACCCGCGCTGTGGAGGTTCGAGTCCTCCCGCCCCAAGGGTCGCGGCCGGAGGAGCGGGAGGCGAAGAGCTTCAGATCGCCGGCGTCGATCCAATGGAAGGTCCCTCGGCCCGTACCCGAGTGATGCCGGTTCGAGCCCGGCTGTCGGCTTCGAAGAAGGCGCATTCGCGAATCACAAAATCATTCCTCGGTAGCCTAATGGCAAGGCAGCGGGCTGTTAACCCGCCGCGGCAAGGTGCCGCATCCAGGTTCGAGTCCTGGCCGGGGAGCTTGGCTCGAAAGCTCTCGAGGCGAGGGCGTCGCTCTGCAAAAGCGAAGAGGCCGGTTCGACTCCGGCTCGAGCCTTGAGGATTAGAAACAGGGCGTAGCGAAGAAGGGATCGCGCCTGCATTGGAAGCAGGAGATCGCCGGTTCGAGCCCGGCCGCCCCGATGACGTCGATGTTCGCAGGACCGTAGCTCAATGGCAGAGCAGTCGGTTGATAACCGGCAGATCGCGATTCGATGCCGCGCGGTCCTATCGCACGGTGGGCGTGGTGTAGTGGTTCTGCACGGCTGGCTGTGACCCAGCGGGTGCCGGTTCGAGTCCGGCCGCCCACCCTCGGCTCCTTTCCTTTTAGGCCTCGTGATGCCGCTGGTGCGGCAGACCGGCTGTCGACCGGTTGAGACGGGTTCGATCCCCGTACGAGGCGTGATGCCGCTCTGGCGTAGGGGGTCCGCGCGCCGGTCTGAAGCACCGGAGGATCCGGTTCGAGTCCGGAGGGCGGCAACGCAAGGTGGAAACGGGGTCATCTAAAGGAAGGAGGAGCGCCATGGAGGTCTTGGTCCTGTCGAAGACCTGGGAGCCGATGGACCGGATCTCCTGGGAGGAAGCATTCACCGTCCTCTTCAGCGGCGAGGGCGCGCGCAAGGCGGAGGTGGTGGAGTATCGGGAGGACAAGACCGTCCACTCCGGCTCGCCCGACGGCGAGCTGCGCGAGTGGAAGGTCCCGTCGGTCATCCGGTTCGTGCACGCCATGGTGCCGCGGCTCAAGAACGCGCGCTTCTCGCGCGAGAACCTCTATTTGCGCGACAAGGGCCATTGCCAATACTGCGGCCTCGCCGTGGCGGCCGACGACTGGGAGTACGAGCACGTCGTGCCGCGCTGCCAGGGCGGCCTCACGAATTGGGAGAACATCGTCGTGGCGTGCACCGCGGGCAATCAGCGCAAGGCGGGCAAGACGCCGGCGCAGGCCGGGATGCGGCTGCTCGCGGCGCCGGCGCGGCCGGACAAGGCCTTTCAGCGCCGAGCGATCCTCGCCTGGCGCCGCGGGATGCCGGAGGCCTGGCGAAGCTACCTGCGCGACGCGACGTACTGGAACGGTGAGCTGGAGCAGACGTGATGAACAAGAGGGCGGCGCCGCCAGATGGGAGAGGCCGGCGGCGCCGCCTTCGCACAAGTCCCATTCTTGGAAGGTCAGCGCGGGATGGCCCTTCTACCCCCCGGCCGCGCGATCTCTTGCCCCGAGCTAGAATCGCGCCCAGCGCGCAGCGAGCGTCGGGGCCGACTTCCGGGTCGCGCTCGCCTGCCCGCCGCCCCAATCGTCGGTCCAGGGAGTCATCTGATGAGGGTCGTCCTATTCGTTGCACTCAGCGCGGCGCTGATGGTCGTCTCGAAGCTCCTCGCGGCCCGCAGGGACGTGCACGCGTGCGCCCGGACCGGGGCCGTGAAGCGGCTCCGGGCGCTTCTCGAGAAGACCCCCGCGCTCGTCAAAGCCGTGAACGCCCAGGGCGAGACGCCCGTCCATCAAGCAGCCAAGTACAACGCGGTGGAGGCGCTGCGGCTCCTGGTCGAGCAGGGCGGCGACGTCAACGCGCGCGCGAAGCGCGGCGAGACCCCCCTTCACCTGGCGGCCGCGTTCGGTGCCTTGGAGGCGGTGAAGACGCTGCTCGAGAAGGGCGCCGAGGTCGACCCGAAAGAAGCCACCGGAGTGACGCCGATCATGGGGGCCCAGGTCGGTAGTCACCAGGAGGTCGTCGACATGCTCCGCCGGGCCGGCGCGGACGCCGAAGCCGTCCCGCCGGTCGTCGATTTGGGCGGCGGGCATTTCTGGGCGCCCATCGCCACCGACGACCCGCTCCTCGCCAAGGCCGCCGAGCGCGCTCGACAGACGCTCCCCACGCTCCGGCAGCTGTTCAAGGAGCTCCCGCGCGACGCCATGGTGAAGTTCGCCTTCGAGGCCGAGGGCGGGCAGGTCGAGCACGTCTGGGGAGACCTGCTCGAGCTGACAGAGGAGACGTTCAAGGTCCGCGTGAGGGCGCCGCCCACGACGGCCGGCGCCAAGCTCGAGAAGGTGCAGCGGCGCGCCGTCCGAGAGATCGAGGACTGGCAGGTGCAGCAAAAGGACGGGCGCATCCGAGGCGGCTTCACCACGCTCGTCGCGTTTCTTCGAACCAAGGAGAAGCTCGGCCGCCTGCCCGAGGCCATGGCCGCACACGAGGGCCGCTATGTCAATCACCCGCTCGCCGACTGGGCGAGCGAAGCGGGACAGGCCGACTAAGGAGCCCGCCAGGTCCTGACGGCCTCGCGCGGGATGTCGCGTGCTGTCGCTGCCGCCTGTCTCCTAGCCCGGCGAGCCGGAACCAAAAAGGGTTGCCAGGGCTCCAGGCTCCCGATCCCAGGCCCCAACTCAGCCTTTCCGCAGCGCATCGCTCGCGCAGCTGCACCCTGACAAAGACTCCCCCTGACCCCATGGCTTTACCCGGAGACTGCGGTCTGGAGCCTGGAGTCTTTGCCAGATCGCACAAGATTTCGCGCCGAAGGGATTATCTTTGCGCGCGAGCCGCCGAAGCGAGGCGCGCGGAAAGAGAGAAATAGCCCTTGGGCCGCATCGTGAACATGGACGGACGGCTTGTGGCGCCGGAGCAGGCGTTCATCAGCGTCTTCGACCGGGGTTTCCTGTACGGCGACTCGGTGTACGAGGTGCTGCGGACCTATCGGGGCGAGCCCTTCGAGCTCGAGCGCCACCTGAATCGCCTCGAGAACAGCGCGTCGCTCATCGGCCTCACCGTGCCGTGGTCGCGCTCGCGGCTCTCCGAGGAGGTGCGCCGGGCGCTCGCGGCCGCGGGGAACGCCGAGTCCTACGTGCGCCTCATCGTCACCCGCGGGGCCGGCGAGATGGGCCTCGACCCCTCGCTGGCGCGCGGCTCCCAGGTCATCATCATCGCCAAGGAGCTCGTCACCCCGCCGCCGTCCGCGTACGAGAACGGCGTGAAGGTCGCCCTGGTCGGCGTGCGCCGCAACCTGCGCGAGGCCATCGACCCCGCCGCCAAGACCGGGAACTATTTGAACAACGTGCTCGCCATGGGCGAGGCGCAGGCGCTGGGCGCGTTCGAGGCGCTGATGCTCGACCGCGAGGGCCGGGTGACCGAGGCCTCCAGCGCCAACGTCTTCGCGGCCCGCTCCGGCGAGCTTTTGACGCCGCCGCTCGACGTCGGCATCCTCGAGGGCGTGACGCGCCACGGCGTCCTCGCGCTGGCGCGCGAGCTGTCCATTCCGCAGCGCGAGGCGGGCCTCACGCCCCAGGACCTCTTCAGCGCCGACGAGGTCTTCATCACCTCGACCACCCGCGAGCTGGTGCCGGTGGTGGCCATCGTCGACCGGGGCGGCGAGCGGCAGGTCGGCGACGGGCGGCCCGGCCCCGTCACCCGCCGCCTCCTCGAGGCGTTTCGCGCCCGAGCGCTCGGGCCCCGCCCAAGCCCTTGACCGCGCGCCTCTTCGCCCTATTAGTGGTCCTTCTAGCGCCGGCCGCCCGGGCCGCCGAGCCGGGCGCGCTCGCCCCGCCGCTGCCCGACCCCAACGACCCGCTCGAGCAGCTCTACGGCCGCAAGCAGCTGCGCTTCAGCCGCGGCGCGCCCATCGTCACCGTGATGCTCATGGAGGGCCAGCGGGAGGTCGTCATCGTCCCCAAGGGGCGCCTCCGCCTGAAGGCGCGCGGGGGCCTCGCGAAGACGCTTCAGGCCCCGGCCGGCACGACGTGGAAGATCCGCCTCAAGAACTACGAGCCCGGCGAGGTCGGCTACGCCGTCCAGGTCGCAGAGCTGCGCTGGAGCGACAAGCAGGACCTGGAGGACGAGAAGAAGCTCTGGGCCCAGCGCGGCTTCACGCTCACCGACGCGATCTCCGGCAGCCTCTATGGCATCGCCGGGCGCGTGCTCGACAACCGGCGGCACAACCTGCTCGTCTCCGAGCCGCTCCCGGAGGAGAAGGCCCGCGAGCTCCTCAAGGACCTCCACGCGCGCTTCGGCGTCCAGGGCACCCTGGCGCCGGAGTTGAAGGCGCGGCCGCACGGGCTCCTCGAGGTGGTGGACGCCTCGGGGGCGGTGCTGGCGGTCGCCCAGGATCTCGTCAGTGCGGCGTCGCCCGACGGCGGGCCGTTCCTGGTGAAGGTCGTCGAGTACGCGCGCGGCTACGACTGGCATGGCCGCCAGGACCGCGCCTACCGCGGCGACCTCGAGCTCGCGGTGGACCGGTTCGGCGGCATCTCGGTGATCAACGCGCTGCCGCTGGAGAGCTACCTTCGCGGCATCGTCGCTTCGGAGATCCACGCCAAGGCCCACCCCGAGGCGCTCAAGGCGCAGGCCGTCGCCGCGCGCGGCGAGGTGCTGGCCAAGCTCGGCACCCGCCACCTCGTCGACCCATATCTCCTGTGCGCCGAGCAGCACTGCCAAGTGTACGCCGGCATGGGCAACGAGACGGCCGCCACCGACGCCGCCATCGCCGCCACCGCGGGCGAGGCGCTCTTCGCCCCGGGCGGCGGGCCGTTGGTCGACTCGGTCTACAGCGCCGTCTGCGGCGGCCACACGGAGAACTACGACGCGGTGTGGGGCGGCCCGTCCGACCCCATGCTGCGCGGCCGGCCCGACCTCGTCGACGCGCCGCCGTCCCTCGCGGGCGGCGTCACCGATGCGAACCTCGACGAGTTCCTGGGCCTCGGCGCGCCGGCGTACTGCTCGCTCTCGTCCTTCGCCAACCCCAAGAAGTACCGTTGGGAGAGGCGCTTCGCCGCCGCCGAGGTCGACGAGCTCTTCCAGCCCATGGGCCTGGGCCACGTCCAGGTGATGGCGGTGCAGAAGCGCGGCGTCTCCGGGCGCGCGGTGCTGCTGCAGGTCAGCGGAGAGGAGGGGGCGACCCAGGTCCGCGGCGAGCTGAACATCCGCCGGCTCTTCAAAAACTTGAACAGCGCGCTCTTCAGCCTCGAGCCCCCGTCCAAGAAGCACCCGGGCGAATGGGTCTTCCGCGGCGCGGGCTGGGGCCATGGGGCCGGCATGTGCCAGGTGGGGGCCATCGGGCGCGCCGAGCGCGGTCAGTCCTACCGGGAGATCCTGCGCCACTACTACAACGGCGCGGAGATCGTGCGCATCTACTAGCCGAGCAGCGATGCGGCTTTCGTCCCACCTGGAGGCTGGGCGCTGGGAAACAAGCGGCTGCCTTGGAGGTTACAATCGAAGTTTGGAGGACGGCCGCGCGGGAGCTTTCGCCGCCGGCAGCCGAGAGGAGTCGTGATTCGACGGGCCGGAAGAGACGAGCGTCGGTCCTTGCGCTGGGCAGTAGCGGCCATAGCGGCCGCGCTGCTCCACGTGGCGCTCTTTGAGCTCCTCAACACCTTCCACGCCTTCGAGTCGTTCGCGCCGAGCGCGGCTGGCTCGCGCAGCGTGAGCCCGGTGGCGCTGCGCGCGCTGCCGCGGTCGGCGTGGTCGCAGAACCGCCGCATCGAGCCCAACGCCAGCGCGCCCAGCCCCCCGCCGCAGGAGCGCGTCGAGCCGCGCAAGGAGCCGGAGCCCACCCCCAAGGGCCGAGTGGTCGACGTCGCGCCCGGCAACGGGGTCAAGCCGGACGACGACGCCCGCTTCCTGGCGGAGCGGAACAACCGGGTGGACAAGGAGACCCTCTCGCGCGACCGGACGCTCAATTACCGGAACGCCGCGCCGCGGCCGTCGACGACCCTGCGACCCAACGCGGGCGCCGGCCACGACGAGGTGGAGAAGGACGTCGTCGCGGGGAACGGGGGCCAGGGCGCGGACAACGCGCCGCCCAAGAGCGTTGAAAAGAAAGGGAGCCTGGAGCTGCCCTCGCAGCAGAAGCGCGACCGCTTGGCGCTCCGCCTCGACGGCCAGGGCGGCGAATATCGAAACCAGGCGGAGAGCGACGAGCTCATCGGCAACTCGCAGAGGCTGCGCATCCAGCAGGGCGGGCCCAACGGCGACGACTCGACCGCCTCCGCCGGCCGCGCCGGCACCCAGGCGTTGCGCACGCTCACCCCGTCGTCCACGGTGCTCGACAAGATCGCCGGCGCGCCCGCCAGCGACATGACCCCGCTGGACGACGTCGAGGAGGGCGCGGGCACCTACCTGAACACGCGCGAGTGGAAGTTCTCGTCGTTCTTCAACCGCGTGAAGCAGACGGTGGGCATGCACTGGGACCCGAACTCGGCGGTCCGCCAGCGGGACCCGACCGGCGAGATCTTCCTCTACAAAGACCGGTACACCGTCCTCTCGGTGGTGCTCGACCAGAAGGGCGGCCTCAAGACGGTGGCGGTCGACAAGTCGAGCGGGGTCGACTTCCTGGACAGCGAGGCCGTGGCGGCGTTTCGCCGGTCGCAGCCCTTCCCGAACCCGCCGCCCGGGCTGCAGAACGCCGACGGGGAGATCCGCTTCGGCTTCGGGTTCTACCTGGAGACCAATCGCGCCGGGTTGAGGCTCTTCCGCTCCAGCAACTAGCGAGAGCCAATTGCGAACATGGTCTCCCCCTTCTCCCCCTCCCCGCAAGCGGGGAGGGGGTTGGGGGGTGAGGACCCGCGGCCGCTCAGCCCATGCGGCCCTTCTTGGTCGCCGAGGCGATGGCGGCGAGCCGGGCCAGATCGGTCAGCGCGCTCGGGCGGATTCTGCAGGCCGCGCTCGAAGCGCGCGAGCGAACGGAACACCTCGCCGCCCAGCGGCCATCGAACGAGGTCGACCGAAGGAGCCAGCGCCTGCGCATGGGCCCACAAGGCCTCGGGGTCGGCGCCGGAGCGGTGCGCCCAGCCGGCGAGGTAGTCGCGGACGAGGCCCTCGCGGCCGGCGCCGATGGCCAGCACGCGCGCTGCGCCGTAGAGGACCAGAGGCTGATCGCTGCCGACCAGAGAGAAGAACGACAGGAGCGCCTCGGGCTGATTGGGCCGCAGCGCGAGCGAGTGCAGAAAGCAGTGCACCGCCTTCTC
Organism: uncultured delta proteobacterium; assembly: GCA_963772225.1. Lineage (GTDB taxonomy): Bacteria > Myxococcota > Myxococcia > Myxococcales > UBA5297 > CAVYWD01. The sequence goes on from CAVYWD010000002.1 coordinate 2,758,851, forward strand.
CACCTTGCCCTGGTGCTTGTAGAGCACCGCCAGGTCCGACAGCGGCGCGGCGGCGAAGGGGATGAGCTGGCCCGTCCCCAGGTCCGCCGCGTTCCGGATGGCCTGGAGGAAGCTCGCCTCGGCGCGCTCGAGCTCGCCCAGGTCGCGAAGGCAGCGGCCGAGGAGGTAGTGCGCCGCGGGGACCCCGTCGCTCCGGTCGGCCGCGGCCGAGGAGAAGAGCTCGGCCGCGCGGCCCAGCTCCTCGCTCGCCAGGGCGGACAGGCCGCGCGCCACGCGCCCCGTGAAGTCCTGCTCGAGGCCCTCGGCGAAGTCGCCGAGGTCGAGCATCAGTCCCTCCTCGTCGCGGATGACGGTGGGGAGCAAGTCGCACAGGCGAGAGGCGCGCTCCAACTTCGGCAGGTCGGGCGCGTGGATCGGGATGGCCCACGGCTGGACCTGTCGGTCGGGGACGTCGAGCACGTACGCCAGATCCCCGTCGTCCCCTTCGCGCACCGACAGGTCGACGTACATCCCGCGCAGCAGGCGCACCGTTTGAGACAGGTCGCGCGTGCCGAAGTAGAAGCACGGGAGCTCCGGTTCGCCTGCCACGAAGCTGTAGCCGCCGCCTAGAAACAGCTCGTGGAACTGCATGGACGACCTCGGAGCGACACTCTCTGCTCGAGAGCTTAGCGCATGGTCTCGGTTGGAGCGCAAGGCGAGGTGCGCCCTGGAAACGCCGTGTCGCAACCCGTGCACTCTCACCGCGCCGCCCGAGCCCCGCCCGGGGCTCGCGCGGCGCAAGCGGATTCGCGCCAGCTCAGCCGCCTCCTTTGGCGAGAAGAGATGTTCTCGTCAGACGTGAAGCCACGCGCATCCGCCGCGACAGGCGTAAGGCAGCCACTGGGCTGGAAGGTTTACCACCGGCCGAGCGCGCGCGGGTCGCAGGACCGCTGGCGCGCGATCGCCTTGACAAGCGCGAGGTGCGTCGCAATGAAACCGGAAAGCGCACCGAGAGGTTCCCATGTCCCTCCTCCATCCGCGGCCGACCGTAAAGCTGCGTGCCACCCTGACCATCGGCTGCACGATGGCCCGGGGAAAGCCGGGCTGGTGCCGAGGGTTGTGCCAGCCCGTCGACGGCATCGGGGCCTGCGGACGAGTCGCCCCGCACGCGCTGGTGAGCCGGTTTCAGCAGGCCATCCTCGACTCGAATGGCTGCGCCGAGCCGACGTAGGCCGCGCGAGCGTTCCCTACGAGAGGAGCCCGTGGCACCGTTTGTACTTTTTGCCGCTCCCGCATGGGCAGCGGTCGTTGGGTCCGACGGGCGGCTCTGGCGGCGGAGAAGAGGCGGGCAGGCGCGGCCCCAGCGCGACGCCGGCCTTGGCGGCGGAGGCGCGGCTCTGGGCTGAGGCGGGGTGCTGCATCGCCTCGGTGTAGCGCCGGAAGTAGTCCTGGGACCGAGCCACGTCGCCGAGCGCCTCCAAGGCGGCGCCGGCCTTGAGCAGGACCACGGGGTCATCGGGGTAGCGCTCCAGCAGGGTTTCGAGCTGGGCCAGGGCCTCGGCGCGGCGGCTGAGGCGTCCCAGGAGCTCCGCCCGCTCGGCGAGGTGCGCCTTCTCGTCCCCGAGCCCAGCGAACGAGAGCGCGAGGTCTGGGGCGAGCTGCTCGTCGGGGGTGCCCAGGAGGGCCGCCGGCATCTCGACCATCCACCCGACGAGGTCGGAGCCGGATTCCTTGGCGACCGCCTGGAGGAAGGCTCGGCCTCCCGCGCGCGCGCAGGCGTCGATGAGCCGCCGCGCGGCGTTGATCCAGAGCTCCGCCTTGGAGACGCTGACCTCGGCCTCGAGCAGGAGCTCGTCGACCTCGTCGGCGACCACCTCCGCGCTCTGCGCCTGAGGCAGGAGCCGCCGCCACAGCTCGCGGGCTCCGAGCAGCGGGAGGTCGCGCCACTTCCCCTCGGCGCTGGAGCGCGTCTCCCAGCGCAGCGCCAGGGCGGTGGGCGAGCCCGCCTCGAGCGCCTGGGCCTTGAAGGACGCCTCGTCGCAGTCCAAGCCGACGCGGCGGAGCGCCGAGAAGATGTCGTCGGTCGGCATTCCGTGGAAGCCGTCGTAGCGCCAGCCGAGGCCCTGCTGGCGCTGCTCGTCGGCGGAGGCGAGCAGGCGGCGCTCGGTGTCGGTCTGCGGCCCGCGGTGGCGGATCTTCGCCATCTGCCGCCGGGCGGTCTTGAAGATATGGGCCGGTGCCGTCATGGGGTCCTGGGAAGTAGAGCGAAACTATAGCCGAGCGATGCGCGTTCCAGGGGTCCTCGCGCGGCGCTCCCCCATGCGCTCGAAGAGTTGCCAGGCTCCAGGCAACCCTCGTTGGTTCGGCTCCGCCGGCTCAGTCCCTTCGGCGCGCACTCTCGTGCAGGCTGGCAAAGACTCCAGGCTCCAGGAAATGCAGTTCCTGAAGGCCTGGGGTCTAGAGACTGGAGCCCTGGCAACCCATTTTGGTTCCGGCTCGGCCGGTTTAGGGAGACGCCGGCGGCCGGTCGCCATCCAGGTGGATAATCTGCGTGTCCTTCGGGTGCTCGATCTGGAACACCTCGTCGGAGAATCCGGTGTTCGTCTTCACGTCGAGGAACGCGACGCGGTTCTCGCTCCCGTCCGGGTCCACCACCAGGCTCTCCTTGACCGCGTAGGTCTTGGGGTCGAGCAGGAAGAAGACCTCGCGGAACCGGGGGTCTACCGCCTTCGGCACGAGCTCCAGCGCGATTCCGCCGGTGAGATCCGCTCGGCTCGCTTTGCGGATGTTGAACTCCCGTTCGAGCTTCCCCTGGCCCCAGAGGAAGGTGATGGACGCCGACAGGCGATCGGTGTCGACGGAGGCGACGGAGAGCTGCCGGGCCTCCTTGTCGTACGAGAAGATCTTCTTGCCGCTGATGACGAATACCTTTTCGTCCGGCTTCAAGTAGTCCCAGCGCATGGAGCCGCCGCGCTTCTTGAAACGCACCGTGCCGCTCGCCTTTTGGACAGGAAAACCCTTGTGTCGGTAATTCTGCTGAAACGCCGCCGTGAAATCTTTCGTTTCTTCATAGAAGCGCTGCATTTGATCGACCGCGCGCTTCACGTCCGGGTCGGCGGGAGCCGGGGAGGTCGCCGCCGCGGCGCTGGGTGGCGGCTCTTCGGCGCCGGTCGTCTTTGGAGCCTTGGACGAGGGCGCCGGAGCAGCAGCGGTCGCGGCGGAATTCGCTGGGGCGGCGAAGAGCGAAAGGCTGACGAACAAAGCGCGAATCATGGCGACTCCCGAGTCTTCTTGGACGGCGACTCGCCCCGCTCGTTCGCCAGATTGGCGAACAATCGATGGCGCTGCTTGATGGAGAGCTCGCAAAAGCGGCGCTCGAGGGTCTCGCGCTCGGCTTCGGGGAGGTCGCCCTCCTCGCGGCCTTTCGGGCCGAGCCTGCGGAAGACCAGGTGCGACAGGCAGATGGCCGCGGCCACGGAGATATTGAAGCTCTGCGAAAACCCCATCATGGGGATCTTGAAGCGCACGTCGCACGCGCTCAGAACAGCGCTGGTGACGCCGACCTTCTCCGTGCCGAAGACGAGCGCGAGCGGGCGGTCCGCGGGCAGGTCGAGCAGGCTGACCGCGCCCTCGGAGAGGTGCGTCGCGCACAGGAGATAGCCGCGCCGCTTGAGCAGCGAGAGGCAGCGCTCCGGCTCGCGGTAGAGGTGGAGGTCGAGCCACTTCTCGGCGCCCTGCGAGATCTTCGAGTTGGGGTGGAAGCTGTAGCTCTTGGCGATGGCGTGCACTTCCTGGACGCCGAACGACTCGCAGGTCCGCAGCACCGCGGCCACGTTGTGCGGGTCCTCCAGGTCTTCCAGCACGACGACGAGCGACCGCGTGCGCTGCGCCACCACGCGTTGGACGCGGGCGGTTCGCTCGCTCAAGAGAAGTTCCTTGGGGTCGATGGCGCGCACTGGGGCGTGAGCCTCGTCGAAAGGCTCAGACCCTACCATAGGCCTGGAACACTCCCCCGGCCCGCCCTGCGGGGCAGCGAGGGAGTGCTGCAGGTGCGCGCTCGCTGCTTTCCCGGTCGATGCGTCGGCCGGGAGGCGCTCACTTCGAGGTCGGCGGAGTCACTTCGTCCAGAGCAGCCCCTTCGGCCAGGTCGTCGCCGCTACTGCGCCGGCTGGAGGCACATGCCGTCGTTGCACAGGCGCGGCGGCTGGAACGAGGTGCAGTCGGCATTGGTGGAGCAGCGCTCCTCGCAAAGGTTGTCTACCTGGCTGCATTGGGCGCTGCCGCCGCACGACGACGACGTGCAGGTGCAGGTCATCTGTGCCAAGGGATTCCCGCTCGAATCCAGGAGCAAGGCGCACGCCTCCTCGCCGACGGGGCAATCCGCGGCCGAGGTGCAGACGTGCATGCAGACCTTGCCAAAGGGGTTGCAGACTTCGTCGGAACTGCACTGCGAGCAGTTGCGCGGCACCGGCCACGGCTCGCCGGGGGAGCCGCCGTCGAGCGAGCAAAGGGGGTTGTTCTCGCAGTAGCGATTGAACGCAGCGTCGAAGTTGCATGCGGCGGCGAGCGCGGCAGCGCCGAGCGCGACGCAGAGCCACGCTCTCATGGCAGGCTCCCGCCGATGGCGAGCATCGCCCCGCCGGCGAGGGGCGCGGCCGACAGGGAAGGCCCTCCCGCGCGCGGCGAGTAGACGAGCCCTGCGACGCCCAGCGCGGCCGCTGCCGCTGCGAGCCCGCTCAGGGCCAGGCTGGCGGTCTGGAGTTCCTTGCCCTCGTCGCGCAGCTGGACGGCTCGATCGAGGGACAGCGAGCGGTTCGAGAGCGCGTCGTAGCGCTGCGCCGCAATGATGGCGCAGGTGCCGGCGGCGAGCGCGGCGCCAGCGCCAGCGCCGAGCGAAACCCAGGGCCAGGTCGCTCGCCGGGGCGCGAGGGCGACCCTCGCCGAAACGTGCTCCGCCGGGCTGTCGAGGGGCGCATGGGCGATCGGCGGCAGCGGCGCCGGGGGCGGTACCTCGGGCGGCGGCGCGAGCTCGGGCGGCGGCGCGTGCTCGGGCGGCGGCGCGTGCTCGGGCGGCGGCGCGTGCTCGGGCGGCGGCGCGTGCTCGGGCGACGGCGCGTGCTCGGGCGACGGCGCGTGCTCGGGCGACGGCGCGTGCTCGGGCGACGGCGCGTGCTCGGGCGACGGCGCGAGCTCGGGCGGCAGCAGAGCGACCGGCTTGGCCTCGAGCACGGCCGCGAGAGGTGGGTCGGGCGCGCGCCTTCCCCGGGCGCGCAGCCGCGCGGTCGCGCGCGCGCGCTGCGGCGCGGAATGCGGCCCGGCCGGTGGCTCGCCCTGGGCTTGGGCCTCGACCATGAGCCGCGCCTGGATGGCGATGGCGCAGGCGCGCTCGAAGAGCCGCGAGCTCGGCTGCACCACCAGCTTGGTCCGCGCCGCGCTTCCCGACTGTCGGACCTCGAGGTGGTACCGCCCCGGCGCCTCCTCGCGCACCTCGAGCCGCGCGCAGCGGTCGCAGGGCTTGCGCGCGCCCAGGATCACGCTCGCTCCGTTGATGATGAGCGCGTGCGAGATGGCCGCCGCCAGCTCCGGCGCCGCCGCCCCGGACGCCGACCGCGCCTCGATCTGCATCTGGGGCGCTGCCGCCTGGAGCGCCAGCGCGAGCGCGATGGGGGCGAGCGCGGCGGCCACGCCTCAGGGCTCCGTCGCCGCCCGCGTGCGCGCCCGCGCGGCGTGCACGCCGTCGGGGAACAGGCGGAGGCACTGGCCCCAGGCCGCAAGCGCCTCGGCGGGCGTCTCGCGCTCGAGGAGCAGCGCGCGCTCGGCGCAGGCGTTGTCGGCCCAGAGCGGGCGCTCTCCCTCGGGTAGCAATGCGAGCGAGCGCCGGTATTGCTCGATGGCCCCCGCTCGATCGCCCGTGCCGGCCAGCGCCCAAGCGAGCATCGCGCGCGCCTCTGCCTCCTCCAGCGGCTGGAGCTTGGCGCCAAGCAGGAGCTCGAGCGGCCGGCGGGCCTCCGCGAACTCTCCCCGCCCTAGCGCCGCAGCGGCCGTCCCGCGCAGCCCGCGGCGATAGACCTCGGGCGGCTCGACGGCCGCCGATTCGCCTGGCCGGATGAACAGGGCCGGGCGGCCGCCGCTCGGGCGGACCTCCACCAGGCCCTCGGCCACGGCGACTGCGGTGCCCCGCGCATCGCGCAGGACCTGGAAGCGCGTGCCGTGCACTAGGACGTCGGCGTCGGGCGTAGAGACGCTCACCGAGCGCCCCGGCGGGAGTCGCGGCACCTCGAGCCAGATCGAGCCGGCCTCGAGGCGCAGCCGCTCCTCGCCCGCGGCCGCCGGCACCCGAGCCACCATGCCGGAGTCGAGCCGAAGGCGGGCCCCGCTCTGGAGCTCGCCGAGACGCGCGCCGGCGCGGGCATCGAGCTTCGAACCCACCTCGACGAGGGGCGCGTGGCTCGCCGTGAGGCGAGGGCCCAGCGCGGCCACCAGGAGCGCCGCGGCGGCGGCCACCCCGATCCCCGTGAAGAGGTAGGGGAGCGCTCGGCGTGCGGCGTTGGCGCGCCGGCGGCCGCGCGCCGCCTGCGCCGCATAGGGCGCAATGGCCTCGAACGGGGGCGTCGTCACCAGGAGCTCGGGCAGCCGCGCGAGGGCGCGGTCCACCACGGGCGTCGCCTGCGTCAACGAGCGGCACGCCGCGCACGCGGCGAGGTGGGCCTCGAGCTCCGGGTCGACCGCGGCGCGGAGGCTCCGGCCGAAGAAGCGGTCGCGGATGAGGTCGCAGTCGCTCACGTCTGGACCTCCTTCTTCTCCGCCCTGGGCAAAGCATCCGCGAGACCGGCGGCGACAGCCCGCTCGGCCAGCTCCGCGCGCCCGCGCGAGAGCCGCGAGAGGATGGTGCCCCGCGGTTCCTGTAGCATCTCACCGATGTCGGCCGCCGTGTGGCCTTCCGCCTGGAGCAGCAGCGCCAGGCGCTTGGGAGGGTCCATCTCGTCGAGCAGCTCGAGCACGCGGCGCGTCAGGTCGCGCTCGGCGAGGTCCGGCTCGTGCGGCGGGGTGACCTCCTGGAGCGGGGCGATGTTCCGCTCGCGCCGAGCCTCGCCGCGCAGCGCGTTGAGCCCGCGGCGCGCGGCGATGCCCGCCAGCCAGGTCGCGACGCGGGTCTCGCCTCGGAACTGCCCGACGCTTCGAAAGGCGGCGATGAACGTCTCTTGGAGGACCTCCTCGGCGAGCGCCTGGTTCCGCAGGAGCCGGGCGAGGAGCCGCATCAGCCGGGGCGCGTGAAGCTCGTAGCACTCGCGGAAGGCGGCGTCCTCGCCGGCCGCGAGCCGCGCCACCAAAGCCCGCTCGCCCGCCGTACCAGGGAGATAGGAGATGCCGTCGCGCGCTTTCACTGGCTTGCCTCTTCCGCTCATGCTCCCTAGAGACACAGGACACCGCGGATCGGGGCTTGATTGCCTCTTCCGCTCATGCTCCCTAGTAGAGACACAGGACACCGTGGATCGGGGCTTGATTGCCGCCTCAGAGCCGCCGCTTGGTCGAAAGGCCCAATAAAATCGTCCGCCACCCGGCTCGAGACCTCCGGCGGGTGGCGGCCGACCTTCGGGCGGAGCGGTGCCTCCGACCGGCGAAAGCTAGCTCGAGCTTTGCATCGCGCTCTCGATGACCTGCGCCAGGCCCTCGCCTGGCCCTTCGTGCACGCCGGCGGCGTTTCGGTAGGCAGCGACCCTGGCGTCGGTCGGCGGAGCGCCGGCTGCTCGGTCCGGTCGGGCGGGCGGCTTCAGCGACGACATGTCCCCCGACTGGCTGGCCGACTCGAACTTGCTGGCGAGGTCGGTGAGGAGCTGGGCCTTGTTCCCGGTGGCGCTCCGCGCCTCTTCTTTCAGCTCGCCGGAGATCTTGGCCGCGACGGCCTTGAACTTGGTCGGGTCGCTCTGCTGCAGCTGCTGGAGCTGCTTCATCGCCTCGCCCATCTTCGAAACGTTCGCTGGGGCGGCCGCTGCTTCCGCCTCCCCGGAGGTCGAAGAAGTCGAGGAAGTCGATGAAGCCGAGGTTTGACCGACCTTGCTCAGGTCGACGGTGTACGTGCTGGTGGAGCCGAGTCCGCTGACGTCCATGAGAATCTCCTTGCGGTTTGCTTCCCCGCAAGCCCATCGGCACGCCTCGGCGACGGCCTAATCTCACGGGCGGAGAGGGTCCAGTGCGACTCGACTCGGTTCGAAAGGGCGGCCCAGGAAGAGCCGGTGGGGAAGCTTCGGGTTTGGCCTCCCCGGGCCGCCGCCCAACGCTTTTAGGCCGCTGCCTCAGCGATCGCTGGGGGGCGGCGGCATGTCCTTGGGCGCGCAGGCGACCTGGGAGTCCGGTCCCGCGCGGCAGGTGCCGTCGACGGCGCGGGCGTCGAAGGTGAACGAGCAGGCGTCGCCGGCGCGCAGGTTGGCGCAAGCGCTGATGGCCTCGGGCGGCGGGCCATGATGGCCGTGGCCGGGCATGTCCTTGGGCGCGCAGGCCACCTGGGAGTCAGGGCCGGCGCGGCAGGTGCCGTCGACGGCGCGGGGGCCGAAGGTGAACGAGCAGGCGTCGCCGGCGCGCAAATTGGCGCAAGCGCTGACGGCTTCGGGCGGCGGGCCGTGATGGCCGTGGCCGGGCATGTCCTTGGGCGCGCAGGCGACCTTCGCGTCGTCGGGGCCCACGCGGCAGACGCCCTCCAGGGCGCGGGCGTCGAGGGTGAACGAGCAGGCGTCGCCGGCCTTCAGGCTCGCGCACGCGTCGAAGGCCGCTTGGGGCGGCGCGGGCGGCGTTGGTTGGGCGAAGCTCGGGGCGCTCCACGAGAGCAGCGCAAGCAGCAACGAGGTCCTCTCCAAATGGCGCATCGGCGTGTCTCCTTGGTCGGCGCTCCAACGCGCCGTTCGGCAAGGGAGACAGCGGACCGCGAGGGCGCGTTAGCGCACGCCGAGCAGCTCGACCTCGAAGACGAGCGTGGCGCGGGGCGGGATGGCGCCGGGGTAGCCGCGCTCGCCGTAGGCGAGGTCATGCGGGATGGTGAGCTTGCGCTTGCCGCCCACCTTCATGCCCGCGACGCCCTCGTCCCAGCCTCGGATGACCTGTCCGGCCCCGAGCTTGAAGGTGAACGGCGCGCCGCCGACGCTGGAGTCGAACTTCGTCCCGTCGGTGAGCCAGCCGGTGTAGTGGACGTCCACCGACTTTCCGGCCTTGGCCTCGGCGCCGTCGCCGACGGCGAGCTCTTCGATCTGAAGCGGCATGCTCGTTCTCCGAATGCTGCGCGGGTCAGTGTCGTTGCGGCTCAAACGGAATCGGGCGCTCGTCCCGGGTGGAGCCTCGCGCGAGCAGGCGTCACCGCCCCGCGAAGATCCGCTCGGCGGCGGCGTCGAGCAGCTCGGCGATGCCCTCGCCGGTCGCCGAGGAGACCAGGTACACGGGGATCTTCTTGCGCTTGAGCTTGGCGGCGAGCTTCTCGGCCCGCTCGCGCGCGTCGGGCAGGTCGATCTTGTTGGCGGCGATGATCTGCGGCTTCTCGGCCAGCGTCTCGGAGTACAGCTTCAGCTCCCGGTTGAGCGCCTCGAGGTCCTTGAAGGGCTCCCGCCCCTCGCCCTGGTCGGAGCAATCGACGAGGTGGATGAGCAGCCGGCACCGCTCGACGTGCCTCAGGAACTGGTGGCCCAACCCGGCGCCCTGGTGCGCTCCCTCGATGATGCCGGGGATGTCGGCCATGACGAACGACCGGTGGTCCTTGTAGCCGACCACGCCGAGGTGCGGGGTGAGGGTGGTGAACGGGTAGTCGGCGACCTTGGGCTTGGCCTTGGAGACGCGGCTGATGAGCGTGGACTTGCCGGCGTTGGGGTAGCCGAGCAGGCCCACGTCGGCGAGCAGCTTGAGCTCGAGCAGCACCTCGCGCTCCTCGCCGGGCGTCCCGGGCTGCGCGAAGCGCGGCGCCTGGCGAGTGGAGGTGGCGAAGTTCATGTTGCCCAGGCCGCCCTTGCCGCCGCGCGCGAGGACGATCTGCTGGCCGTTCTGAGCGAGGTCGAAGAGAGCCTCGCCGGTCTGGGAGTTCTTGATGAGGGTGCCCACCGGAACCCGGAGCACGACGTCCGGGCCGTCGCGGCCGTTGCAGTCGCTGCCGCCGCCGGGCTCGCCGCTCCTGGCCTTGTGCTCGGGCTGGAAGCGGTAGTCGAGCAGCGTGGTGAAATTCTCGTCGGCCACGACGAGGACGGACCCGCCCTTGCCGCCGTCGCCGCCGGACGGGCCGCCGCGGGGAATGAACTTCTCGCGGCGGAAGGCGACCGCGCCCTTGCCGCCGTCACCAGCCTTGACGTGAATGCGGACCTCGTCGACGAACTTCACGGCGGAAGACGACCTCTCTCGCGTCGGCGCTTACGGGCCTCTGCGGCCGGCTCGATGCCTCCTCGCGAAGGCCGAGCCGAAAGCCTGGGCCGGGCAACCCAGGGCTGTCAAATGGGCGGCGGCTGGCGAGGAGCGGCTCGCGAGCGAGGCCGCCGCCAGACGCGCCGAGAGCCGCGCGGCCTTTCTTGGCCAGGCGCGGCTCCCTCGAAAGCCCTCGCGGGCGACGCGGCTCTCAGGCCTTGGCGACCTTCTCGTTCAGAGCCTTGATCTGCTCCGCCGAGTAGACCGAGACGCGGGTGCGGTCCTTGCCCTCGCGCTCGTAGCGGACGATGCCGTCGACCTGCGCGAAGATGGTGAAGTCGCGGCCCATGCCGACGCCGCTGCCCGGGTGGATGCGGGTGCCCACCTGGCGGACCAGGATGTTGCCCGAAATCACCGGCTCGCCGCCGAAGGCCTTGACGCCGCGCCGTTGCCCGGGTGAGTCGCGCCCGTTGCGAGAAGACCCCTGACCTTTTTTGTGTGCCATGACACGAACCTCTTTTCGCTGGACGGCGCCTTAGGCGCTGATGCCGGTGATCTTGATCTCGGTGTACTTCTGCCGGTGCCCGCGCGCGCGGGTGAAGCCGAAGTAGCGCTTCCAGAAGTGCAGGGTCTTGGGCCCCAGGGCCATCGGGTCGAGGATTTCGGCCTCGACCTTGGCGCCCGACACGAGCGGGGAGCCGACCTTCGGAGCCTCGGTGCCGCCGACCATCAGCACCTCGTCGAAGGTGACCTTGCCGCCCTTTTCGCCGCCGAGGAGCTCGACGCGGACGACGTCGCCCTCCTGAACTCGGTACTGCTTGCCGCCGGTCTTGATCACTGCGTACATCGCCGTAACCCCTTGTGAGGACCGCCTGGTGCCGCGGCAACCGGTGGAAGCTCGGTTGCTCAGATGAAAGGGGGTCCTATAGAGCAGCGCAGTGGGGAATGTCAAGCTTGCGATGGCGACCGCCACCGCGCAAGAGGCCCCTTCGCTCGGCGAAAGTGCGGAGGGGGCGCCGGCGACCCGCCGCTGCCCGCCCGGCCGGGCCAGCGCTCGGGGCCGCGGCTTCTGAAGTCGAGCCCGAACCGAGCGAGGCGCCATTTTGGAGCCGGCCGGTGTCGTTGACGCTGGTCTTCTAAGGCTCGAGAGGCGGAAGAAGAGGTCCGCCTCGGAGAGGCTCGACGACGAAGAGCCAGACCTCCACCGCGTCGGCGAGCTGCATGCGGTCGAACCGGTCCGCGCCGCCGACGTCGAGGGGCGGCTCGCGGGCAGTGTTGAGCTTTGGCGGTCCTCCGCTGGGCGCTCAGCCGGGCGATCTCGTTCTCGATCCGCTCCAGCGTGATGCGCCTCCGCCCCGGCGGCCAGCGTTCCCATCCGGACGACGGCGGCTCAGGTCCCGGGCGAGCCGGCGAAGGTGAGGAAGCGCTCGCGCGCCGCGAGGCTAGCGAGAGCCGCTTGCCCATCGGCGCGGAGAGCTGCTCGAGCTGCCAGTCGGGGTTGGGCTCGATGTCCTGGGGGCCGCTCGCGCAGGCCAGGCAGGCAGAAGGTCCAGGCGTCGATGCGCGCCAGCAGGTCCCGCGCGGAACTGTCCCTCGTCCGCCCGCGCGAATGAGGTGTCGGCCCGGTGAGGAGCAGCGGCGAACCTGGAGCTCACGGCCACCTGCTCGAGGTGCGCTGGCAGAGCCACGGAGTCGAATCGGATCAAGCTCGACCGGCTCCGCGCAATCGCCCGCGCGCTGTCGGTGTCCTTTCGGCGGATCCCCACGATGGAGTTGCGCTTTGTCCTTAGCCGGCCGCGGCGGCGTCGCCGCGGCTTTGTCCCGGAGATGCTCAAATGAGAATGAGGCGATTCGACCCGCTGCTCCTATGCGTTGCCTCGCTGATGCTTTTCCGCTGTGGCTTGAGCGCGGGGACGTCCGGAACCAGCGGCGATGCCGCGGTTGCGGCCGACTCCGGAGTCGCGCCGAGCGCGGACGCAGGCTCCAGTAAGGCGCCTACGGGCGACGGCGGCGTCTCCAGCTCCGACGCTGGCTCGACGTCCACCGGCAACTCCTGTGGCTACACCTCCAACACCGCCGTGCTCGCGGTAAGCAGCGGGTCGCAATCCACCTCCGGGCAGACTTACACCGCCACCGGGCAAAACGAGAGCGGCGTCTGCGTCCAGAGCTCCAGCTCTTCGCTGACCTTGACGAACCCGACCATCGCCACCAGCGGAAACTCGACCTCGACCGACAACAGCAGCTTCTACGGCCTCAACGCCGCCGCGCTGGCCTACTCCGGCGGCACGCTGACCATCACGGGCGGGTCCATCTCCACGACCGGGTCCGGCGCGAACGGGGTCTTCGCGTACGGCTCGGGTGCCACCGCGAATGTCACTTCAACGACCATCCACGCCACCGGCGGAGGCGGGCATGGCTTGGAGGCGGCCGGGGGCGGGACCCTGGTCATCAAGGACGTCACGGCGACGACCGATGGGTCGAGCGGCTCGGTGGTGGCGACCGACCGGGGCGACGGCAACAAGGTCACCGTCACCGGAGGCACCTACGTCGCGAACGGCCAGCGCTCGTGCGGCATCTACTCCACCGGAGCGATCACGGCCTCCGACGCCACCTTCACCGCGACCAACGCCGAGGCCGTGGTCATCGAAGGCCAGAACTCCGTGGCCCTGACGAGCTGCAAGCTCACCAGCACCAACAACTCCGAGAACCGCGGGGTCATGGTGTACCAGAGCTTCTCCGGAGACGCCTCCACCGGCACCGGGGACTTCACCATGACCGGAGGCTCGTACACCTGGAACTCCTCGAGCTCGACGAGCGCCGCCTTCTACGTCACCAACACCATCGCGGTCCTTTCGCTGAGCAACGTCGAGCTGACGAACCCCAGCGGCTATCTGCTGAACGCCGAGGCGAACTCGAACTGGGGCACGAGCGGTTCCAACGGCGGCCACGTCACCTTCAACGCCACCTCGCAGACGCTGAGCGGAGACATCGCGGTCGACTCGATCAGCACCTTGGCCGCGAGCTTCAAGAGCGGGTCGTCGTACACCGGCGCGATCGACGCGGCCGGCTCGGCGAAGACGCTGAGCCTGGCGCTGGACTCCACCAGCACCTGGAAGGTCACGGCGACCTCCCACGTGACGACCTTGACCGGGGTCGTCCTCTCCGGGACGACGGTGACCAACATCAGCGGCAGCAGCTCGGCCGACGTCTGCTATAAGACGAGCTTCACCGACGCGAGCGGGACGACGTACACCTCCGGCACCTACTCCCTGACCTCCGGCGGCTCGCTGAAACCCTGCAGCTGACGCGGGTCTCATCGCGCCGGTGAAGAAACGCAGTGAGGGGCCCGCCCGGGCGCCTCACTGCAGGCCGCGGGCGGCGGTGCGCCTGGCGGGCTCCAGGCCATCGCGCCGGTGGGCGGTGCGCCGGACTCGTTCGGCTTCTCGTCGCCTGGCGGCTGCCTGGCGCGGCGGATGACCGGGCCTCCAGGCCGAAGGCTCGAGGCGGGGACGGCGCCAGGCGACAACGGCAGCGGCGCCGAGGAGAATCGTGCGACGCTGCCGCTGCTGGGCGCGCCCGCCAGCATTGATCAAGCGGCTGCCTGCTCGGCCGGTCAGCGCTTGGGGGCCGCGAGCCTTGCGAAGTCGAGCCCGAACCGGGCGAGGTATTTTCGGAGCCGGTCGGAGTCGTTGACGCTGGTCTTCCGGGCTCGAGAGGCGGCGAAGAGGGCGCGGCCCGCCTCGGACAGGCTCGAGGACTGGCGGCAGACCTGGACCACGTCGGCGAGCTGCACGCGATCGAACCGGTCGAGCGCTTCGAGGTCCGCGCCGCCGACGTCAAGGGGGGCGCGCGGGTCTTGCAGAGCCCCACCGGTCCTCCACTGGGCGCTCAGCCGCGCGATCTCGCCTTCGACCAGCTCGAAAGTGATGCGCCCCCCGGCGGCCAGCGTGCCCATCCGGACGACGGCGGCGCTCAGGTCGCGAAAGTTGCCCGACCAGAGCGCCCCGGGCGAGCCGGCGAAGGCGAGGAAGCGCTCGCGCGCCTCGCGGCTGAGCGAGAGCCGCTTGCCCAGGCGCGCGGAGAGCTGCTCGAGCTCCCAGTCGAGGTTGGGCTCGATGTCCTCGGGCCGCTCGCGCAGGCCGGGCAGGCGGAAGGTCCAGACGTCGATGCGCGCGAGCAGGTCCGCGCGGAACTGCCCCTGGTCCGCCCGCGCGAAGAGGTCGCGGTTGGTGCCGGCGACGAGCTGGAAGTCGCTCTGGACCTCGCGGTCGGCGCCCATGGGCAGGAAGGTCTTCTCCTCCAGCGCGCGCAGGAGCATCGCCTGCTCGTCCAGGCCCAGCTCGCCGACTTCGTCCAAGAAGAGCATGCCCCCGTCGGCAGCGCGCAAGAGACCGGGGCGGCCGGCGACGGCGCCGGTGAAGGCGCCTTTCACGTGGCCGAAAAGCGCGCTCATGGCGGCGTCGCCGCGCAGCGTGGCGCAGTTGACCTCCACGAACGCGCCCTCGACGAGGCGCCGCGCCTTCTTGAGCTCGTAGATCCGCCGGGCGAGCCGCGTCTTGCCCGCGCCGGTGGGCCCGGTGAGGAGCAGCGGCGACTTGGAGCTCACGGCCACCTGCTCGACCTGTGAGACCAGGGCGTTGAAGGCGCGGCTCCGGGTGTCGATGCCCGACTTCAAAAAGGAGAGCCCCTCGCGCTGCTCCTTCTGGAACCGCGAGGCGAGCCGGTCGTATCGGGAGAGGTCGAGGTCGATGACGGCAAAACCGCCGGCGTCGCTCTCGCCGCGCCGGGGCGGCGAGGTCTGGATGAGCTTCGCCGGCAGGTAGCGCGACTCGGTGAGGAGGAACAGGCAGATCTGCGCGACGTGCGTGCCGGTGGTGATGTGAACGAAGTACTCCTCGCGATCCGGGTCGAACGGCGCGGCGCGCGCGAAGGCGTCGAGCGCGGCGTAGACCTCTTCGAAGTCCCACGCGTCGTCGAGCTCGATCGGGTGCTCATGCACCTCGGTCTCCGGCGAGACCGACCTCACGTCCGCGACGACGGTGTGCGCGAGCGAGGCGAAGCTCGGCGGGTAGAGGAGCTCGAGGCGGTCGAAAAGCAGATCCTCGTGCTGGAACAGCGAGACGGTCGGGCGCCAGCGCTCCCAGCGGGTGGCGCCCTTGCCGGAGTCGAGCACGGGGCCCAGGAGCCCCAGGACCACGCGCTGTTTGGCTCGCATGCGCGCGGAAGCTTATCCAATCGGATAGGCGCGGATCCAGGGCGCGGGCAGCGGGCCGCGCAGTCCTGCGCTCAGGCCAACGCAGAGAACCGAGCGCGTACCGATCGCAGCCACGCTCGCCTCCGCGGGTCCGTGACCCGTTTTCGGAGCGTCTCGCATCATGCTAGAAGTGGAATCTCACTTCCGGACGCTTTTGGTTGAGGCCGCCCTCGCAGTCGCGCTTGGGGCGTGCTCTGTTGGCGCCATCGGCGATGGCGGAAAGGCACCGGACGCGAACGCGAACGCGGGCGCGTCCCGGGTCGCGGACGCCGGCCCCGGCCCCGGCCCCGGCGCAAGCGACGGGGGCCAGCAGAACCCGGCCGATGCAGGCGCCGGCGGGGGTATCGACGCCGGTGGAGCCGGCGGCGTCGATGCCGGTGGAGACGCGACCTCCGCCGGAGTCTACGTTGCTCCGGATGGAGATGATTCGAACCCAGGCACACTCCTGCATCCGGTTCGGACCCTGGAGAAAGCCCGGGACATTGCGCGCACGCTGAATGGCGCAATGAAGTCGGACGTCACCGTCAATGTCCGTGGCGGCACCTATCCATTGACTCGTACGCTGACCTTCTCGAATGCAGATTCAGGCAATGGCGGTTTCTACGTCAAGTACATGGCCTACGCCGGCGAGCGACCGCTCATCACTGGAGGGCAGGCGATCAAAGGCTGGAAGCTGTCGGACGCGGCCAACAACATCTATTCGGCGACGGGCGTCTCGACGCCCTTTCGGCAGCTCTACGTCAATGGCGTCAAAGCCGTCCGCGCACGCAGCCCGAACCTCGGCCCGAACGGTGAACCGAACTTCACCCGGGCTACCGGCTGGGACTCCGGGGCCCACAATTTCCAGGTTTCGAGCTCGGACGTCTCGAGCTGGAAGAACTTCACCAAGGTCGAGATGCATTTGATGGTCCTCTGGGCGGACAACGTCTTGCGGCTCGCGTCGGTCACGACCTCCGGTAATACCTCCTATCTGAAAGTCCAGAGCCCGGAGGACGGAATCATCTTCCAGCGGCCCAACCCTGCCTTCTATCCTTCTTCGCTGCGCTTTTACTTCGAGAACGCACTCGAGCTCCTGGACCAGCCTGGAGAGTGGTACCTCGACGAGACGGCGAGCGTTCTGTACTACAAACCCAGGTCGGGCGAGGACATGACGACGGCCACGGTCGTCGCGCCGATGCTCGAGACGCTGGTCAGCGTGAACGGCACGAGCACCTCGGATCAAGCGGGCTATATCTGGTTTCAGGGCTTGACGTTCGCGCACTCGACGTACATGCGTCCGAGCGGGTACGGGTTTCTCGACGCGCAGGCCGGACAATACAATCTGACGGCGCCCTCCAACAACGAGCAGACCGTCGGCAGGCCGGCCGCGGGCGTCACCGTGGTCAACGCCAATCACATCCATTTCGAAGGCAACCTGTTCACCCAGATGGCCGCCACGGGCCTCGACTTCATCTCGGGAACCCACGACGACATGATCCTTGGCAACGCATTCACGGACATCGGCGGCAGCGGCATCTCTATCGCCAAATTCACGGTCGATGAAATGACCGAATATCATGTTGCCTATAATCCCGCGGACAAGAACGAGATCTGTGCCCACGACACGATCAAGAACAACTACGTCGACCACGTCACCACCGAAATCCAGGGCGCCACGGGTATTGCCGCCGGCTACCCTGCCTACCTCGACCTCGAACACAACGAGGTGGGCCACGTCAACTACTCCGGCGTCTCCGTCGGCTACGGCTGGACCAGCGCGACGAATGCCATGACGAACAACAAGATCGACTACAACGACATCCATCACGTGTGCCAGATTCTGGGCGACTGCGGGTCTATCTATACGCTGTCGAATCAGATGCCCGCCTCGGAAATGCTCAACAACTACTGCCACGACTTCGATACGAGCGAGTGGGCCGACTACAGCATCAACAACCTGTACATGGACGAGCAGACGGACGGGTACACCGTCGCGCACAATGTGCTGCTGAACTCGCCCAACATCGTCCACCAGAACAAGAATGGCTCGCACATGACCCTCATGGACAACGGCCCCAATCCCACCGGGGCGCAGGCGACCATGGCGTCCGCCGGGATCGAGCCCGCATACGCGGACATCAAGAAGCTGACCATTCCCGCCGCGAGCTTCTGACTCACGCCGGCGAAGGGGCACGAGGCAGGGCTGGCACGCGACTGTCGGCCGACGGCCCGAAGGCGAGGACTGAAGGTGGCCCGCCGCGACTTCGCTTCGCCCAGCGTGCCCGCCGCTTCGTTCAGGGCGCGGTCTGCTCGCCCTGCGCGCTCGCGGGGCTCGAGCCGTGGCGCGAATCGCGGGTCGGCCAGACCTTGCGCTTCTTTTGCAAGATCACGCTCACCACCTGGCCCCTTCGCCGAGTGACGAGAAGGCGGCGCAGGGTCTTCGAGTAGCCATCCTTCTCCAGCATAAGGTCGTAGGCGGTGTCGGCCCTGAACCGGATGTGCAGGGGCGTGGAGCCATAGATCTTCCGGCCCACGCTGACGAACGCCCCGGGAGGTGTGCTCAGGACCTGTACGGCCACCATCTCGACTCTGGCAGCCGGTCGCTCCTGCGCCGCTTCGTCGGGCTTGGTGGAATGGCCGGGGCCGCCATCGCCGGCGGCGACCTCCGAGAGCGCGTCGGGCGCGGCGGCAATGGCCCCGGCGGCGGCGGGCGCAGGCTCCGGCGCATCCGCCGCGGTCATGGGCCCGAGCGGCCCGGGGTTGTCGCCCGCGGGCGCCGCGGGCTCGCGCGGGGCGCCGGACCCGGAAAAGACGCCGAAGGCCCAGAGCGCGCCGGCCAGAACCAGGACGCCCGCGCCGGCGCCAAGCCCGATGGCCCAGCGCTGGTTGAGCCGCCTTCGCGCCCTCGGTGCTCGCGCGGCGCGCGCGGGCGGCGGCGCTCGGACGGGAGTCGCCGCCAACGGCGCGAATTCCTCCACAGCCTTCGTCTCGACCTTGTCGGTCGTCAGCTCCTCGACCGGGATGTCGTCGAGCTGGAGCGCTTCGCCCGCGAGCTCCCGCTCGCTCGCGCCCTTGGGGCGGGCCGCCTTGGTCGGGGGCAGCGCGCCGTCCTTCTTGCGGAGCTGGGCGAGCCACTGCTTGAGCTCGCTCTGGCCCGCGGGCTCGAGGGCGGTGCGCAGCGCGATCTCCACGTCGGCGAGCATCGCGTCGGCGCTCGCGTAGCGATCGGCCGGCGAGCGCTCGAGCGCCTTGCCGAGGATCTCGGCGACCGCAGGCGGCAAGTCCGGGCGCAGCTCGACCGCCGGCGGGAACTTGCCGTCCCGATTCAGGAGCATCGTCTCCAGGTCGGTGGCGCCCTCGAACGGGCGCCGGCCGGTGACCATGAGGTAGAGCGTCGAGCCCAGGGAATAGAGGTCGGAGCGCGGGTCGAGGGGGTCGCCCGCGGTCTGCTCGGGCGACATGAAGCCGATCTTGCCTTTCACGATGCCGGCCGCGGTGCGCGCCCGCCGCTCGCCCGCTGTGGCAATGCCGAAGTCGGTCAGCTTCACCTCGCCTTCTTGGCTGACGAGGACATTGTGAGGGCTCACGTCCCGGTGGACGACGGGCTGGCGCCGGCTCTGGGAGGTGCGGGCGTGGGCGAAGGCGAGCGCCCGACAGACCTCGGCGGTGACGTGGAGGCACAGCGGCAGCGGCAGGGGCAGATGCGAGGACGTGGCCCGGCGCAACAGCTGGTAGAGGTCCCAACCGTCCACCAGCTCGAGGACCAGGAAGTAGAGGCCCCGCGCCGAGCCCAGGTCGAGCACCTGGACGATGTTGGAGTGGTTGAGGCCCATGGCGACGTGGGCCTCGTCGATCAACACATTTCGGAATTCGGCGTCCGCCAAGAAGGCCGGGCGGATGCGCTTGAGCACCACCGGCCGCTCGAATCCGGCGGCCCCGTGCTGGGTGCCCAGATCAGATCTCCGCCATGCCGCCGTCGGCAATCTTTCGCAGGAGGGTGTACCGGCCACGCATGCTGCTGCCGATGGAATCACGTCCGGGGCACTATCGCTAGAAACCGTTCGCATTCCGGTCGGGGCCGAGGGTCAAACGGCCTTTAGCTCACCCGGGTGGCGATGCTCGGGCTCTGCCCGAAGTAGACCTCGGCGGCTTCCATGAGCGTCTCCGACAGCGTCGGGTGGGCGTGCACGGTCAGCTTCAGGTCGGTCGCGCGGGCGCCCATCTCGATGGCGAGGACCGCCTCGGCGATCATCTCGCCGGCGCCCACGCCGACGATGCCCACGCCCAGGAGCCGCTCGTCGCGGGCGTCGATGACCATCTTCGTGAGCCCGTCGTTGCGGCCCATGGTCGTCGCGCGGCCAGAGGCGGTCCACGGAAACCTGGCGATCTTCACGTCGACGCCCTCGGTCTTGGCCTGGGCCTCGGTGAGGCCGGCCCAGGCGAGCTCGGGGTCGGTGAACACGACCGCCGGGATGGCCTTCGGGTCGTAAGCGGCGGGGCGCCCGGCGATGGCCTCGGCGGCGACGCGCGCCTCGGCGGTTGCCTTGTGGGCGAGCATCGGCTCGCCGGCGATGTCGCCGATGGCGAAGAGGCTCGGCTCCGCGGTGCGGCGCTGCGCGTCCACTCGCACGAAGCCCCGGGGGTCGAGCTGGACGCGCGTGTTCTCCAGGCCCAGCTCCGCGGTCGAAGGCTTTCGGCCGACCGCCACGAGCACGCGATCGAAGCGCGGGAAGGGGTCGACGAGGTCGAGGCCTATCAGCTTCGCGCGAATGCCGTCGGAGGTCTCCTCCAGCTGCTCCACCTTCGTGGAGATGTGGATGGAAGCGAAGCTCTTGGCGAGCCGCCGGTGGAGCTGGGCGACGAGGTCGCGGTCGGCGCCGGGCAAAAGCGTCGGCGTGGCCTCCACCACCGCGACCTTCGAGCCGAGCGCCGCGTAGACGCTGCCGAGCTCCAGCCCGATGTACCCGCCTCCGACGACGAGCAGCGCGCCGGGGATTTCGCGGAGCTCGAGCGCGTCGTTGGAGTCCCAGACGCGAGGGCCCGCGGGAAAGCCTGGGACGCGCGCCGGCTCCGAGCCGGTGGCGAGGACGGCGTAGTCGAACGAGAGCCGCTCGGTCGGGCCCTCGGCGCGGGCCACCTCCGCCGTGTGCCCGTCGAGCAGGCGCGCGCGGCCCTCGACGAAGGTGACGCGCCGCTGCTTGCCCACGAGCCCCAAGCCGCCGGTGAGCTTTCCGACCACCCCGTCCTTCCAGTTGCGGAGCTGGGCGAGGTCGATGGACGGCGGCGCGAAGCGCACGCCCCACGCCTCGGCTTCGCGGGCCTCGTTCAAGAGGCGCGTGACGTGGAGCAGCGCCTTGGACGGGATGCAGCCTTGGAAGAGGCACACCCCGCCCGGGTCGACTCGGGTGTCCACCAGCGTCACTTGACAGCCGAGGTCCGCCGCCAAGAAGGCCGCCGGGTAGCCGCCGGGGCCCCCGCCGATGACGAGCACGCGCGCTGTCGCCGCCATGGGGATCCTCCACACCTCGAGGCGATGCGGTGCGTCGGCGGTCCGTCGCAAGAGGACCGCCCGATCGCGCGAATCGGGCCCTCGAGGTCTTTAGATGAAGGAGCGCGGCGGTCGATGCCTTGGGGCGACGGAGACGTCGCCAAAGGGCGCGCAGCCGCGGTGCCGATACCAACCTTGCGCAGCTCCGCTTCCACAGGGTACAAGCGAGCGCATGGCGCCGACCAAGAGAACCAAGTCCGCGGCCCGTCCTCGAGTTGCCGACGACATCGCTCGCCAGTTCACCGTCGTTCTCGAAGACATGCGCGCCCAGAACCGGGCCACCATCGAAGCGGTCCTCAACCTGGGCGCCAAGCTCGAGCGCACCCAGGCGCGGAACGAGGAGCGATTCGACCGCCTCGACAGCGCACTCCTGAAGCTCAGCTCCGACGTCGTCGTGCTCAAAGCCGACGTCAGCCAGCTCAAGTCCGACGTCAGCCAGCTCAAAGCCGACGTCAGCCAGCTCAAAGCCGACGTCAGCCAGCTCAAAGCCGACGTCGCTCGCCTTGACACGAGAGTCACGCGAATCGAGGACCGGCTGACGAGGGTCGAAGACAAGCTCGACCGGAAGGCGGACGCCGCCAATCTGCGCGCCGTCGAATCCCGCGTCGCCGCGCTCGAGTCCGTCGCGGCGACCTGATCGCCCGTCCCTGCATTCGCCAGCGAGCTCTACGTCCGGTCCACCCGCATTCGAATGGGCGAGGCCCAGGCCTTCTCCTCGGCCGTATAATACAGGTAGGCCGACGACGCCGGCGCGGTGTAGGTGCCCGGCACGTTGGCGACGAGGTCGAGGGCGACCTCCTTCACCGCCTTCGGCGGCAGCGCGCGGAAGTAGACGATGACCTCGCGCTCGCGGGTCTCGAAGAAGTCGATGGCCTTCTTGTCGACCAGCTCCTTGAGCTGCCAGGTCTGGCTCGCCAGCCCGCCGGGGATGCCGATGCGCGCGAGCGCCATGGGAAGGCCCTGGGCCGAGGTGCTCTCGAGCCTGGCGGTCACGCGCACCGTCTCGCCCATCTTCACCGACTCCTTCGCCGCGGCGGTCGTCAGGCGCAGCGGCACCGAGGGGCTCGTGGCCGGGTCGCTGGTGCGGTAATCGACGCCGAGCGTGAAGGGCAGGGCGGCGGTGCTGTCCAGCTTGAGCTCGACCTTGTTCTCGCCCTCTTTGAAATGCTTGCCGAGGTCCGCGATGACGATGGGATCTTTGCGGCCCTTCTCGAACCGCAGCTTCGCGACTTCGGCGCCGTTGACGACCAGGGTGATCTCGCCGCCCGCCGGCATGCGGCGGCTGGACTTGTCGTACGCCGTAAGGGCTTTGAGCGCGAGGATGGTCGCCTGCGTCGAGCCGTAGCCGCCCCAGCTCGACCGCGCCGACGCAAGCCACTTCACCGCGCTTCGGACGCTCTCGTCGTGGCCCTTCGCGGAGAGCAGCGCCAGGATCGACAGCGACGTGGTCTCGACGTCCAGGCCCTGCCCGCCAGAGCGGGTGATGGAGTGCGTGGTCCCGTGGAAGCTGCCGTCGGCGCGCTGCAGCCCGGCGAGCCTGTTGGCGAGCGAGGTGCCCTCGGTGCCGCCGGGGCTCACGTCGAGTTGCGCCCGGGTGGCGAGGGCCACGATGTACGCGTCGCTCGAGCCTTTGGCGCGCGCGGTGACCGCGTTGAGCTCGGGGCCCAAGTCCTTCGCGCCGCTCTCCGCCAGCGCGAAGACGATGTAGGCGTCGGTGACCTCGGGGCTCGCCGCGCCGAAGGAGTCGAGCGCCTGCGGGTTGCGCGAAAAGCCGCCCTTGCCGTCGCGGCGGCCGTAGAGCCAGGCGGTCGTTCGCTGGATCATCTCCGCGCTCACGCTGCCGTAGACCGGCCGCATGTCGGCGAACTCCATGAGCCCGTAGGCCGTGAGCGACTCGTGGCCGGGGTTGCCGCCGAACCACTCGTAGCCCCGCGTCGAAGCCTCGTACGCGGCGATCTTCTTGTACCCGCTGTCGAGCAGCCGGCTCGCGCGCTCGAGGATCGCCGGCTCGGCGACGTCGTGCTCCTGCAGGTACTGCATGACCATGACGTTGGGATAATTCGAGGAGCTCGCCTGCTCGAAGCAGCCGCTCGGCTCCTGCAGGATGCTCTCCAGCCCGGTCAGCATGCTCGCCAGCGGCGAGGGATAGAACGTGGCCTTGGCCTCGAGCGTGCCGCTGAGGGCGCCCTTGAGCCAGAGGACCTTGGACGCCGACTTCTCGAGCGTGCCGCTGAACGCCTCGGTCCGGGGGAACCCCAGGGGGACTACCTTCAGCGTTCGGGTGAACTGGTCGCGCAGGCCCTGCGCCTTGGCTGCGAAGGAGACCTCGGCGGGGCCGCTCGCGCTCAAGACCTGGAGCGGGTAGGAGAGCGTCGTCCCCGAGCCGCCCGCGAGCGCCACCTCGCCCGGGGCCACGTTCTCCAGCAGCTTCACCTGGCTGCCGAGCCTGGTTTCCAGGGAGATCTTGAGATCCGAGGATTGCTCGTTTTTCAAGGTGAGCGGCAAGTTCAGGACGTCCCCCGCGGAGACCTCCAGCGGCAGCTTCACCTCCATGAAGAAGGGGAGCTTCGACTCCAGGACCGTCTCGTCGCGGCCCGCGAGCCCGGCGGCCCTGGAGACGCCCTCGGTCGTCACGCGGAAGGAGGTGATGGCGTCGCTGACCGGGAAGGTCACCTTGGTCTTGCCGGAGGCGTCGGTCTTCACCGACGGGTTCCAGTAGACGGTCTGCCGGAAGTCGGTGCGTGGGCCGTCATAGGTCGCGGGGTAGGTCGGGACGGGGAAGACGCGGACCTTCGCCCAAACTGGCCGGGCCTCGGCGAGCTCGCCCTCGATTCTGTCGTCGTCTTCGGCCCGAAAGCGGCGCAGCTTCGCGAGCTTCCTCTTCCCTAGGGGTTCTTCCGGGGCGATCTCGGTTGGCCATGCGAACGGGCGCAAGCGGCTCCATGGGCGCGGCTCGTTCCGCCAAGACGTCTTTGACGACCTCGGCCGCGGGTGCTGCGGCCTTCAGCTCCGGCTGATGAAGCCTCGCGAGCGCTTGCATCGGCGCCGCGCCGAGCCGGGCCCGGCCCTTGGGGAAAGCCATCGCCGCGGGGGGAGGCGCGGGCGCGAGCATGGCTTCGAATTCCTCACCGTCCTCGCGCTTCGGGCCGGCGAACCCGCGCCCTGCGCCGCCGCCGGTCGCGATGGCGCCGATAGCGACAGTTTCCACCGGCGGCGGGTTGAGGACCTGCTTCCACGCGAAGCGGCGCCAGCCGCGCGTGCCGAGCAGCATCTCCAGCGCGAGCGGCGCGTCGGCCTTGTCTTCTTTGAAGTAATAGTTGGGCTCCTCGACCTTGTCCGGCACCTCGCCCTCGAGAAAGAGGTGCGCCAGCAGGTGCCCGGTCTTGTCGTCGGCGTAGCTCAAGACCGTGTCGTCGACCGCCGACAACGCGAGCTCGGCGGCGACGGGCTTTCCCGCGAGGTCGCGCGTCTCGATATCCAACGTCACCTGGCCGCGCGGCGAATAGCTCTTGCGGTCCGGCTTGACGGTGACCTTCAAATCCTTGTGCCAGGCGCGATAGACGAGCCGCTCGGCGAGGGGCTCGAGCGAATCGGAGAAGAGGGTCACGCGGGCGACGCCCTGGGCTTCAGGCTTGGCGAGCTCGAGATAGGCGATGGCGGGCTTTCCCGGCTCGACCTTGGCGGTGGCGGTTGCGGCGCGTTGGCCGCGGACGACGGCGTTGAGGATGACGGTCCGCGGCTCGGTGCAGCTCACCGCGGCGCGGACAACCTTCTCGACGCCCTTCGGGTCGTCGAACGTCTTCAAGGTGCAGCCGGCCTCGGCGGCCACGGGCAGAGCGAACGGCTCGGCCACGCCCGCGGGGCGGGTGACCTCGACGTGGTAGGAGCGGCCGGTGGCCGGGGTGAAGGCGAACCGGCCCATGCCGTCGTGGAGCGAGCTGAAGGTCGCCATGGTCTGGCCGTGGTCGTCCATGACCTTTCCGTTGATGTCCGCCGGCTTGTCGAGCAGGTTCTGAGCGTAGAAATAGACGCGTGACGGGAGACCGGAGACGAGGTCGCCGCCCTCGGGGAAGAAGCTCAGTTTCAGTTTCTGAATGATGATCGGCACGCGCTTGGTGACGGATTCGGTGATGCCCGAGTCCTCGACCAGGACCGTGAGAATTCCGTCGCCCTTCTCGATTGCCGCGGGCAGCTTGACCTTCACCACGCAGGCGCCCTTGTCGTCGGTCTTGACCTTGGCGCGCGGCAGCTCGACGCCGTCGAGCGTGAGGACGCCGGTGAGCGATTTCTGGGCGAAGGGCTCGCCGGTGGGGCGCTTCACTTCGACCGTCGCCGCGACCTCGTCGCCCGGGCCATAGGCCTTCTTGACGAATTCGAGCGTCTTCTTGAAGCGAGGCGCCTCATAAGCATTCACGATGAAGGTGCGCTTCTCGGTGAGCCCGTCGGCCAGGACCTGGAGCGTGTACTCGCCGCCTTCGACGGAGGGGCCCAAGTCGAAGTCGATGTTCGCGGCGCCGCCCAGGGCCTTGGCCAGCTTCGCCTGGGCGACGGCGCCCTTGGGGTTGATGAGCTGAAAGGTGAAGGCGCCCTCCTTCTGCGGCCAATCGAGACCGGCTGCCTGAAACGCAGCGGCGCGGGCCCAGACCGTCTCCCCAGGCTCGTAGAGCGGCTTGTCGAGCTGGACGTAGAGGCGTCGCTCGGGGTTCGCCTTGAAGTGCCGGTCTTCCGTGGCCTCGAGCTTCTTCTGCGGCTCGCCCGAGGGGAGGAGCGCCGAGGCGGCGGGGGCCTGCTCGGGTGTCACCTCGGGCTGGGGCGGGGCAGTGGGCGTCGGCGCGGGCTCGACCTTGGCGATGGGCGGGTTCTCGGGGCCCGTCCCGGCCGACGGCGACGTCGCGTTTTCCTGGGGCGGGCAGGCGGTGAGTGGCAACAGCAGCGCGGAGGAAAAGAGCAGCAGACGGGAAGCGAGGGCCACGGGTCACCTCTGAAGAGGGCACAGCTGCACGGCCAAACGCCGGGCGGATGATACGCCTTCAACGCGCGAGGCGTGGCGAAGGGTCTATCCGGGAAGGACGCCTCGGGCCGCCGGCGGCTCGCAAGAAAAGCTCTTGGGCGATGGGCGCGCCGGGCCGCGATGCGCGCGCGGCGCAGGGCGGGCTGTCAGGGCGAGAGCACCCAGTCGACCGCGGCCAAGGCATGGATGCGCGTGGTGTCGAAAAGCGGCAAATCGACGTCGCTCTGCGAGAGGAGCATGCCGATCTCGGTGCAGCCCGCGATGACGCCCTGGGCGCCCGCCTGCGCCAGCCGCCCGATGATCTCCACGTAGCCCTTGCGCGAGGCCGCCTCCACTTTTCCGTAGACGAGCTCCTCGAAGATGACCCGGTTCACCTCGTCGCGATCTGCGGCCTCCGGCACCAGCACCTCGAGCCCGTGCCGCTCGGCGAGCCGCCGCGTGTAGAAGTCCTGCTCCATCGTGTACCGCGTGCCGAGCAGCCCGACCTTCCGCAGGCCCGCCTTCTTCACCTCGCCAGCGGTCGCGTCGGCGATGTGGATGAGCGGAACCTCGACCCCCGCCATCATCGCATCGGCCATCTTGTGCATGGTGTTGGCGCAGACCAGGACGGCGCCCGCCCCGCCCCGCTGGAGCGCGAGCGCGGCGCCGTTGAGCAGGCGGCCTATTTCGTCCCAGCGACCCGCGCGCTGGTTCGCCTCGACCTCCGCGAAGTCGACGGAGAAGATCAGGCACCTGGCCGAGTGATGTCCGCCGAGGCGTGCCTGCACGGTCTGGTTGAGGAGCTCGTAGTAATGCGCCGTCGACTGCCAGCTGATGCCGCCGATGAGGCCGAGGGTCTTCATAGGCTCCTTTGGCACGAGCGTCAGCCTTCTTGGCAGACGCTCTCGGCTCAATTTCGCGGCGAATCCCAGGAACATTGGGCAATTCGCGTGGAAAGAGACTCGAATTCGGCTCTGACGTCCTGGACCGCTTTGGCGTGAGAGCCGAGGGCTCCATCGGCCGCCGCCAGGTGAAAGATGGGCTTGCGAGCTTCCTGGGCCATCGGCATCAGGCTTCGGTAATGCTTGAGCTGTCCCAGGCAATGAGGGTCCTCGCCGACTTTGGTCGCGCGCGGCAGCGGAGAGCCCATGACTGCGTCCGTGTAAGTCTCCGGAATTCGCTGCATCCAGCGGTCGTACGCATAGGCCGGGCGGTCGAGCCTGACCGCGTGTTGTAGAACGACGTAGCCAGCGGGTTCGATGCGGCCCTTCGGAAGGTCCAGCTCTGGCGCTGGATTTCGTTCAAGACGGTCCTTCCATTCACCTCGCCACGTTCTAAGAGTCGGCCCGAGGTTCTTGAGGCCTTGGAGTGAGAAAAGATCGGGTGCCAACGGGATGACGACGTGATCGGCGCCGATCAGGGCGGCGCGATTGATGGCCCCGAGATTCGGCCCGAGGTCGACGAGGACAACCTCGGCGTGCCGCTTCGCCGCCGCGAGCTGCGTCATTCTCCAAAACGCCGAGATGACGCGAAACGCACGCTCGTTTCGATCCAAACAGAGGGGCCATTGTCGTGAGAGCTCGTCCTCGAAGCCGGCGAGCGCGAGGTTGCCCACGAGAAGCCCGAGGTGCTCGGCGATCTCTTCGCAATGAGGGCTATGGATGTCTCCGACCCCTTTTAGGATGGGCTGGGCGGCGTCGTACACGGTCTCCCTTCCGGTGCGCCCGATTCCCCAGAGCTCGGCGAGCCGGTCTTCGTCGAGGAAGGCTGCGGTCAGGTTCGCCTGGGGGTCGAAATCTGCTGCGAGCACGCGGCGGCCGAGGTCCGCGTACATCCAGGCGAGGTGGTAGACGAGCGACGTCTTTCCGACTCCGCTCTTGTTGTTGAAGAACGCCACGACCGGAATGCTCACATCTTCCTCCGGATCCGGGCCAAAACATACGCATTGTCGAGCTCGAATTCGAGCTGTGGGTTTCCGTTCCGCTCGAGCTCCTTTTGTGCGATGGGAATTCCGACCCCGAATCGCTGCGCGTAGCCGAGCACCTTCATCGCTTCTGCGAGGTGAGGATTGCGGTAGTCGGTCAGGCCTCTTTGGCCGAAGTTGTCCCTGGTCACTTGTCCGAAGGGGCCCCCGGGGTTCTGAATCTCGATCCGATCTTCGAACCATGTGATGCGAACCGGCGAGTTCGTTCCATCATATTGCCGGTGCATCACGGCGTTTCGCACGAGTTGTTGCAGCGCGGCGACCGGATACTGGGGGCGCTTGATCTCCACGGCGGCGGCGGTGATGTCGGTGGCAACGCTGTTGTGCGCCTCGAGGACTTCGTCGATCCGCCGCAAGAGGTTCGGAAGTGCCCCGTTTATCTCCTTCTGGTCCCGGATCGGGTCCGTCAGTTCGGTGCCGTCGATTCGCAAGAATTGCACATAGTCGCCTGGCAGAAAGCGCCGTGGCTCGACCGCGAGGACCAGAACGCCCAAGGCTGTTGGAGTGCTTTCCGGCGTGAGCAAACGGAGCGACCGGAGGCGGTCCTCAGTCGTTCGCTCGTTCTGAGCGAGCACATCGGCTGATACGGCAGACGGCAGATAGGATCGCTGGAAGAGGTCGAGATCGAGGTCATCTGTGGACGCGTGATGCACGGGCTGAAGATCGAAGGGCAGCTGCCGGCCCCGCCGCCGCTCGACGAGCCGGCGCTCCTCCTCGGCGCTGGCCATGGCGCGCCGAGGGCCCACTCGAATCCAGGTGCGACCCCGGTAGCGCACCGGTGGAGCACCCGATGGAGCGACGATGACCACGGCCAAGGTGCAGTTCCCGAGCGTTCGTTTCTGCACGACAATCGACGGGAGCGGCTGGATGGCGCCGTCGTCCCGCATGCTCGCGAGCTTCAAGAGGAGGTCATCCGTCACCGCGAGGCCGGCACAGGACCCGTCGTCGCGGGCACCGATGAAGACGACCCCTTCCGCCCTATGGTCAGGCAGGTCGTTGGCGAAGGCGCAGACAGCCTCCCGAACCCGGTCGGGATCTGACAGCGACTCCTTGCGCTCGACCCGATCGGATTCGAGATCCGTGAGCAGTCGGGCGAGCTCTCGATCATCCATGGGAGGCCTCTTCGAACCGCGGAAGACGCCTACTCTAGGTCGAGAGCGCTCACCAGAACAGATACGGCGCCTCGACCGCCTCCACGATCCTCGCCAAGAACCTGGCGCCGTCCGCGCCGTCGAGCACCCGGTGGTCGATGGAAAGCGACAGCGGCAGCTTGAGCCGCGGCTCGAAAGTATCGTTCCGATAGACCGGCCGCACCTCCGCCCTTCCGATCGCGAGGATGGCGACCTCCGGCGCATTGATCACCGCCGTGAAGTGGCCGACGCCCATGCCTCCCAGGTTCGTCACCGTGAAGTTGCCGCCCGCCATCTCCGACAGCGAGAGCTTCCCCGCGCGCGCCTTTTGCGCGAGCTGGTCCAGCTCCCCGGCCACCTCCAGGAGCGTCTTCTTGTCCACCTCGCGCAGCACCGGCACGAGCAGCCCGCGCGGCGTGTTGGCCGCGACGCCGATGTTCACGTACTTCTTGAGCACCATCTCCTTGCGGGCGAGGTCGGGGCTCGCGTTGAAGCGCGGGAAGTCCTTCAGGGCGCCGGCCGCCGCTTTCACCAGAATCGCCGTGACCGTGAGCTTGCCGCCCTGGGCCTCCGCCTTGGCCCGGTATTTTTGCCGGAACGCCTCCAGCTCGGTGGCGTCGGCCTCGGCCTCCAGCATTACGTGCGGCACCGTCGACCAGGCCGCGCCCATCTGCTGCGCGGTTGCCTGTCGAACGGCAGTGAACGGCTCGCGCTCGACCGGGCCGTACCGCGAGAAGTCGGGCAGCGGCGCCGCCGCAGTGGGAGCGAGGCCGGTCCCCGCGGGGCCCGCGCGGCCCTCCCGCGCGTGGCGCTTCACGTCCTCTACGGAGATCCGCGCCGCAGGCCCGGTTCCCTGCACCGCGCCCAGGTTGATGCCGATCTCTCGGGCGAACTGGCGCACGTGCGGCGCCGCGACAGCGCGCGCGGAGGCCGGCGCGGGCGCGGTCAGCGCGGGCACCTCGGATGGCGGCTCGGCAGGAAGGGGCGCCGGTGGAGGCTGCGACACGGGAGGTGGCGGCGCCTCCTGGGCGAGCGGCGCGGCTGGCTGCGTCCGCAGCGCGGGCGACTCGGGCGCCGGGGCCTCGCGAGCGGGCGCCGCGGCCGCGCCGTGGGCAGCCTCGCTCGCCTCGAGCGTGAGCAGCACCTGCCCCACCTTGACCGTGGTCCCTTCCTCGACCAACACCGACGCCACCCGGCCCGCCGCCGGCGACGGCACCTCGACCGAGGCCTTGCCGGTCTCCAGCTCGAGCAGCGCCTGGTCGCGCGCGACCACGTCTCCGACCTTGGTCAGGAGCTTCACGATTTGCCCCGAGTCGATGTTCTCGCCTATCTCGGGGAGTCTCACTTCCACGGCCATGGCGCCTGCCTTTGGGCTACGAGGTCATGGGGTCGAGCTTCTCGGAGTCGAATCTTCAAATCGCGGATGGCCTGTCGCGCGGCGGGCGCCGGCAGCTGCCCCTGGCGCGCCAACCCGAACAGCGCCGCGAGCGCGATGAACCGGGCGTCCACCTCGAAGAACTCGCGGAGCGCGGCGCGGCTGTCGCTGCGCCCGAAGCCGTCGGTTCCGAGCGAAGTCAGCGGCCCCGGCAACCAGCGCGCGATGGAGTCGGGCAACACCTTGAGGTAGTCGGATGCCGCGACGAAGGCGCCGGGCGCGCCGGCGAAGGCCTTCTGGACGTAGGGCACGCGCGGCGCCTGGTCCGGGTGGAGCATGTTCCAGCGCTCGGCCTCCAGGGCGTCGCGGTGAAGCTCCTTGTAGGAGGTGACCGACCAGACGTCCGCGGCCACCTTATAGCGGTCGGCGAGGATGGCCTGCGCCTTGACGGCTTCGTTCAGGATGGAGCCGCTCCCCAAGAGCTGCGCCCTGAGCTTTGACTCGATGGGCGAGGCGCGAAAGCGGTACGCGCCGGCGAGGATGCCCTCCTTCGCACCCTGGGGCATCTTGGCCTGCGGGTAGGTTTCGTTGCCCACCGTGAGGTAGTAGAAGACGCTCTCCTGTCGTTGCACCATCCGCTCGAGGCCGTCCTGGACGATGACGGCAATCTCGTAGGCGAAGGCCGGGTCGTAGGCGCGCAGGTTCGGCACCGGCAGCGCGAGCACGTGGCTGTGCCCGTCCTGGTGCTGCAGCCCCTCGCCGGCGAGCGTGGTGCGCCCAGCGGTGCCGCCGACCAGGAACCCGCGGGCTCGGCTGTCGCCCGCAGCCCAGATCAGGTCGCCGATGCGCTGAAATCCAAACATCGAATAAAAGATGAAAAACGGGATAGTGGGGACGCCGTAGTTCGCGTAGGCGGTGCCGGCGGCGAGGAACGAGGACATGGACCCCGCCTCGGTGATTCCCTCCTCCAGGATTTGCCCCTCGCGGGCCTCGCGGTAGTAGAGGACGCTCGCGGCGTCCACCGGCTCGTAGAGCTGCCCCGGGTGCGAGTAGAGCCCCACCTGCCGGAAGAGCGCCTCCATGCCGAAGGTGCGCGCCTCGTCGGGGACGATAGGCACCAGGTACTTCCCCAGGTCGCGGTGGCGCAAAAGCTTGGTCAGCATGCGCACGAAGGCCATGGTGGTGGACGCCGGGCGCTCGCTGCCTTCGTAGAACTCCTTGAACAGGTCCTCCTCCGGCGGCGGCAGGGGCTTCGCGCGCGCGACTCGCCGCGGGAGCGGCCCGCCCAGCGCGCGGCGGCGGGCGCGCAGGTAGGAGATCTCCGGGCTGTCCTCCGGCGGCCGAAAGAACGGCGCCTCGCCCACCTGCTCGTCGGCGATGGGGATCTCGAAGCGGGCCCTGAAGAAGCGCAGCTCCTCCTCGTCCAGCTTCTTCTGCTGGTGGGTGACGTTGCGCCCTTCGCCCGCCTCGCCCAGGCCGTAGCCCTTGATGGTCCGCGCCAGGATGACCGTCGGCGAGCCCTTGTGCTCCACGGCCGCCCGGTACGCGGCGTAGACCTTCTCGGGGTCGTGGCCGCCCAGGCGCATCTTCCAGAGCCGGTCGTCGGAGAGGTGGCGCACCAGCGCCGAGAGGCGCGGGTCGCGGTCGAACAGGTGCGCGCGCAGGTAGGCGCCGCCCTCCACCGCGAAGCGCTGACTCTCGCCGTCGACCACCTGGCCGAGGGCGCGGGTGAGCGCGCCGTCGCGGTCCGCCGCGAAGAGCGGGTCCCAATCGCTGCCCCAGAGGACCTTGAGGACGTTCCACCCGCTGCCGCGGAAGATGGCCTCCAGCTCCTGGATGATGCTGCCGTTGCCGCGCACCGGGCCGTCCAGCCGCTGCAGGTTGCAGTTGACGACGAAGATGAGGTTGTCGAGCTTCTCCCGGCTCGCCAGCGTGATGGCGCCCAAGGCCTCGGGCTCGTCGGTCTCGCCGTCGCCCAGGAACGCCCAGACCTTGGAGTCGGTATGGCGGCGCAGCCCGCGGTCCTCCAGGTAGCGCATGAAGCGCGCCTGGTAGATGGCCATCAGCGGCCCCAGACCCATGGAGACGGTGGGGAACTCCCAGAAGTCGGGCATGAGCCACGGGTGCGGGTACGAGGACAGCCCGCCGCCGGGGTGAAGCTCGCGCCGGAAGTTCTCCAGCTGGCGCTCGGTGAGCCGCCCCTCGAGAAAGGCGCGGGCGTAGATGCCCGGCGAGGCGTGCCCCTGGATGAGGACGAAGTCGCCGCCGCCCTCGGCGTCGCGGCCGCGGAAGAAGTGGTTGAAGCCCACCTCGTAGAGCGTGGCAGCGGAGGCGAAGGTGGAGATGTGCCCGCCGATGCCCTCTTCGAGGCGATTGGCGCGCACCACCATGGCCATGGCGTTCCAGCGCACGAGCGACTTGATCCGCCGCTCGATGGCCCGGTCGCCCGGGTACGGCGGCTGGTGCTCCACGGGGATGGTGTTCACCCCGGGCGTCTGGGAGGTGACCGGCAGCTCGACCCCGCGGCGCTGCGCTTGGACTTGCAGCTCCCAGAGGAGCTCGCGGACCCGCGCGGGGCCGCGCCGGTGCAATACCTCCTCCAGCGACTCGAGCCAGTCCGAAGACTCGGCGCGCTCGTGGGGTTCGAGCTCCATCGCCACGGACTCCTCCTGGCGGGCGCCCGGATGAGGGGGGCACCCGATGGGCCACTCGCGAACTGAAAGGAGGTAACAACAAAAGGGTCGGCGCGCCCGGTTGATCCTCCGAACTCGGCAGAGCCGGAACCGAAGAGAGTTGCCGGGGCTGAAGGCCCCTGGCCCCAGGTCAGGCTTTCCGCGGCGCCCGCCCTTGGCTTTGCCTGGGGCTTGGGGTCTCAAACCTGAAGTCTTTGCCAATCTGCACAAGGTCTCGCGCCGAAGGGGCTGCGGCTTGGAAGGAGGCCGTGGGGCTGGCTGCTGTCGGGCGGGGGAGTCGCGAATCTCGACGAGCTTCACGCGACGTGCGCTCGCCGCTCGCGCGTGTCGCGCGAAAGAATCGCTATTGTTGCGGCGCCAATTCCTCGAAGGGGGCGCCTGCCTCGCCACGGCGGACGCGCTCTTCCCTTTCGAGCTTTCGCTGCTTTCGCTTCTCGGCCTTTTCGCGCTGCCATTCGAGGCGCGCGAGCTCTTTCTGTCTCTTGAGTGCACCGGGTCCACGGGCCATTGGAGCACCTCCCTGGTCGCGATTCTTGGATGTTCAAATCCACCGGAGCGATTCGGGTGCGCGAATTCGGGTCTCCCGACCCCGGCAAGCGTGGAGCGCCCCCTTTCGACGGGCGCACGATGGTCACGCAGAGCGCCGCCGCGAAGGCCCCGGAAGCGAGGGGCCTCGTCACGGGTGCTGAGAGGTTGCTCGCCGGCTCGCGCGGCCAAGGCTCGCGCTCGGGAGGGGTACGATGGGCCCTCTGCGACCGGAGGTTCACTCGGATGACCTGGAACCCAGACCAGTACCAGCGCGCCCTCGCCTTCGCCGCCGCGGCTCACGGCGAGCAAAAGCTCCCGGACTCGACCTTGCCTTACGTCGTACACCTCGCGGAGGTGGCCATGGAGGTGATGACGGCCGCCGCCCACGACCCGTCG
Source organism: uncultured delta proteobacterium (assembly GCA_963772225.1). Taxonomy (GTDB): domain Bacteria; phylum Myxococcota; class Myxococcia; order Myxococcales; family UBA5297; genus CAVYWD01. The sequence goes on from CAVYWD010000002.1 coordinate 2,793,078, forward strand.
GTCGACGCCGACCTCGCGGTCGCCTGCGCCCTGCTGCACGACACCGTCGAGGACGCCGGGGTGAGCCCCGAGGAGCTGGGGCGGCGCTTCGGCGAGCCTGTGGCCCGAGGGGTCCTCGCGCTCACCAAGAGCGCCGCGCTCCCCAAGGCCGAGCGCATGGCCGACAGCCTGAGGCGAATTTTGGAGGAGCCGCGCGAGGTGGCGATGGTCAAGCTCGCCAATCGCATCGCCAACCTGCAGCCGCCCCCGCGCTCCTGGAGCGGCGAGAAGATCGCCGCGTACCGCGAGGAGGCTCGCCGCATTCTCCAGGCGCTCGGCCCCGCGCACCCGGGCCTCGCCGAAAGGCTGCGCGCGAAGATCGCGACCTACGGCGCAGATTCGAAGTCTCCGGCCTGAGGCGGATTCAAGAAAGGCCGACCGCGCTCGGGAGCGATTACTTTCGCTGAAAGCGATCGGCCGCTTCGAGGACCGACCTCGGCCCGTCGCCGTCGAGCCATTTGCGCGCCTTCGAGTCGCCTTTGAGAAACGCGTCCCAGAACGCGGTGGAGATGGCCTGGATTGCTGGGTGGTGCTTCGGATTGCGAGGCGAGCTCTCCATGGGAAGCTCGCGAATCGGTGAAGACGGAATGGTGGGCGCTGTCGAGCACGAGCTCGTAGGCCTGGCCCTCGGGCAGCGCGGGAAAGACGAGCAGACGCGAGGCGGCCGTGACGTTGCGAATGGGCGCGTCGTCGCGCGTGCCCGTCATCAGCAACCAGGGGATCGTCACGGAAGCGAAGGCCGCGTGGGCGCCGCCGCTCTCCGGCGCGCTCGGGCTCAGGACCAGGGCCGCCTTGATGCGCTTCTCGGTCAAAGATCTGCCGACTTGCGGGAAAGCTTGGCCGGTCACCGCCTGCGTCGTCACCGCGCCGAAGGAATGGCCCGACATCCCCAGGCGCGAGAGGTCGAGCCGGCCGGAGAGGCGGTGCCCCTCGGACGCGTTCCAGGCGGCGAGCTGGTCGATGGCGGCGGTGACGTCTTGCACGCGAAGGAGAAAGTTCTCGACGGTGGCGGCCTCTCGCAGCGCTTGCATGCGCCCGAAAGCGGGCGCTTGTCTCCAGACCGATTCGTCGCTTCCCGGGTGCTGGAGAAAGACGGCGACGTAGCCCCGTCGCGCCCAGTGCCGGCCCAGGAAGGCGCTCCCCTCGCGCGACCCGCCCAGGCCGTGGCTGAAGAGCACCACCGCGGCCGGGGTCTGCGAGGCGGGGAGGTAGACCTTGAGCGGGACCTCTCGATGCCGCGAGGCGTCGAGCGCTGTGCCTTCCCAGACGGCGGGCTCGCCGGGGTCAACGCGCAGCGGATCGTATGGCGCCTCAGTCGCGCGGCTGGCGTTGGCGAGGAGGAGCGTCAGGAGGAATGCTCGGGAGGCGGCCATGCCGGCTTCAACACGCGTGGGGTGCCTTGCGTTTCAAGCCGCTCCATTAAGACGCAAGGCAGCGGCCGTCTCGAGCCCGAGCGCCCCGCCGAGCGAAGCAGAATTGCCGGCCTGCTACTCTTCCCCCCACTTTCTCCTTCGAGGCCGCCATGACCAAGATCCGCGACATCGAGCTCGTCGAAGACCGTACCCAGACGTCCCGCTGTGACGAGGGCTTTCTCCACGTCCGGCGCCTTCGCGCGCGCAATCGTCGGGAGGACGGCACGGCGTCGCCCGAATACCCCATCGACGTCATCGAGCGGCCCACTCAGGACGCGGTGGCGGTGGTGCTCTTTGCGCGCGGCGGCGCGGGCGTGGAGGTGCTCTTGCGGCGCGGCATCCGGCCGGCGGCCTATTTCCGGCGGAACCACGAGCCGGCGCTGCCGGAGCCGAGGTATCTGCTCATCGAGGAGCTCGTCGCGGGCGTGCTGGAGCCCGGCGAGCAGGGCCTCGCGGCGCTGCAGGGCCGGGCCGCGGCGGAGGTCCGCGAGGAGGCCGGCCTGTCGGTGCCGCCCGAGCGGTTCGAGCGGCTCGGCGGGCCTTTCTTCATGCTCCCGGGGATCGCCTCGGAGAAGATTCACCTGCTCGCCGCCGAAGTGCTGCGCGGGGACGAGGCGGGGCCCTTCGAGGCGCCTGGCCACGGCGACGGCTCTCCCTTGGAGGAGGGCGCAGAGCTGCTCTGGCGCCCGCTCGCGGCGGCCATCGCCGCGTGCGAGGCCGGGGAGATCGAGGACGCCAAGACGGGAGATCGGCCTGAGGCGGCTTGCCGTCAGAATCGGCCAGGGCGAGCGCCAGTGACCTGGAGCCTGCCTCGCCGCCAGCGCCCCGCCCGGCGGCTCGCTTGACTCGCGGGCATCCACTATACTAGACATTCCGCTACTAGCTCGGACGGCGCAGTCAGCGGTGACGGCGACGGTGCGCGAGCGTCGACCCTTCAGGAGAGCCTCGCCATGCCTGACACGACCCCCCCAGGAAGCCCGAGACCATCGCCCTTCACGGCGGCCAGGAGCCCGACCCGACCACCGGCGCGCGGGCCGTGCCCATCTATCAGACGACCTCGTACCAGTTCGAGACACGGAACACGCCGCGAACCTCTTCGCGCTGAAAGAGTTCGGCAACATCTACACGCGGCTGATGAACCCCACGACGGACGTCCTGGAGAAGCGCATCGCCGAGCTGGACGGCGGGGTGGGCGCGCTGGGCGTCGCGAGCGGGCAGTCGGCCATCACGCTCTCGCTGCTCAACATCGCCCGCGCCGGCGACGAGATCGTCTCAGCCGACAACCTCTACGGCGGCACCTATAACCTGTTCCACTACACGTTCCCGAGCTTGGGCATCAAGGTGCACTTCGTGAAGTCGCAGGACCTGGCCGCCTTCCAGAAAGCCATCACGCCGAAGACCAAGGCGGTGTACGCCGAGTCCATCGGCAACCCGAAGCTCGACGTCGCCGACCTCGAGGCGCTCTCGAAGATCGCCCACGGCGCGGGCGTGCCTCTGGTGCTGGACAACACGGTCTCGCCGTACCTCCTCAAGCCCTTCGACCACGGCGTGGACATCGCGGTCTACTCCGCCACCAAGTTCATCGGCGGCCACGGGACGTCCATCGGCGGCCTCATCGTCGACTCCGGGAAGTTCGACTGGAAGAACGGCAAGCACCCGCTCATCGCGAGACCCCGACCCGAGCTACCACGGCCTCAACTTCGTGGAGGCGCTCAAGCCTTTCGGCAACATCGCCTACATCATCAAGGCGCGGGTGACCCTGCTGCGCGACATGGGCCCGGCGCTGTCCCCCTTCAACTCCTTCCTGCTGCTCCAGGGCTTCGAGACCCTGCACGCTGCGCATGCTCCGCCACTCGGAGAACGCCCTCGCCGCGGCGCGCTGGCTCTGAGCGGCACCCGAAGGTCAGCTGGGTCAACTACCCAGGGCTCGCGTCCAGCAGTCAGAACGCCAAGGCGAAGAAGTATCTGCCCCGCGGCGCGGGCGCCCTCATCGGCTTCGGCGTGAAGGGCGGCGTGGAGGCGGGGCGGCGCTTCATCAACGCCCTGAAGCTCACCTCGCACCTGGCGAACATCGGCGACGCCAAGACCCTGGCCATCCAGCCGGCGACGACGACGCACCAGCAGCTTTCGCCCGAGGAGCAGCTCGCCACCGGCGTCACGCCGGACTTCATCCGCCTCTCGGTCGGCCTGGAGCACATCGACGATATCGCCGCCGATCTGGATCAAGCCCTCGCGAAGGCGTGAAGGTGCGATTAGAATAGACGGGAGATGGAGGGGACCAGATGCGGGGGGCGTGGCGCGCCCCCCTTCTTGCGGAGCCGGAGAGCGCCTCGACCGTGACCATCATCCTTCCCCAGTACTACCACGCGCGTCAGCAGCTCGAGCGGGCCCGGGTGGTCTGCGTGCCGCGCGAGGACGCCGAGCGCCAGGACATTCGCCCCTTGCGCATCGGCATCCTCAACGTGATGCCCAAGGCCGAGTCCTACGAGTTCAGCCTCCTGATGCCTCTGGGCCGCTCCATCATCCAGATCGAGCCGCTCTGGATTCGCCTGGAGAACCACAAGTACTCGAGCAGCAACCAGGAGCACATCCGCGAGCTCTACGTCACCTTCGAGGAGGCTGTGCGCAAGCGGCCCCTCGACGGCCTCATCCTCACCGGCGCTCCAGTCGAGGAGATCCCGTTCGAGGAGGTGAGCTACTGGGGCGAGCTGACGCGCATCCTGAGCTACGCGCGGCGCAATGTGGCGAACACCCTGGGCGTCTGCTGGGGCGGGCTGGCTTTGGCCAAGATGCTGGACATCGAGAAGACCAACACCGAGAAGAAGGTGTTCGGCGTCTTCCGCAACCGCAACCTCGAGCGCGCGCACCGCATCACCGGCGACACCGACGACGAGTTCTTCTGCCCTCACAGCCGGCACTCGGGCATCGAGGACAAGGCGCTCGAGGCGGCCCGTGAAAAGGGACTGGTGCGGCTCCTGTCCCACGGACCGGACACCGGCTATACCATCTTCGAGAGCGCCGACCAGCGCTACCTCATGCACCTGGGGCACCCGGAGTACGAGCCAGAGCGGCTCGTCTACGAGTACGAGCGCGACGTGAAGGCCGGGCGCACCGACGTGGAGGCGCCGGCGAACGTCGACCTGAAGGAGCCCAAGAACACCTGGCGCTCGCACCGGAACGAGTTCTTCTCTCAGTGGACCAAGTTCATCTACGACACGACGAGCTTCGCGCCCGAGCGCGTCGACTACCGCGCCATGGCCGCGGCGGCGAAGGGCGGGCCCGCATAGACCCTGGGAGGAGTCTTTGTGTCCTCGCCTCGGCCGCGGCGCATTGGGAAAAGACGGGTTCGGGTTCGGGTTCGTTCGCGGGGACGGGTACGGGCGCGGGGACGAATGACGGGGACCGGGTCACGGAGACGGGCCCGCATTCCGTGCACCGCGCATCCCTTGCCGCATTCCGTGCACGGGCCATCCCGTGGACCGCGCGCCGTCCCCGTCCGCGTCCCCGTACCCGCGAACGAACCCGACCCCGAACCCGAACCCGGCTTTTGCGCCAGCCGCGCTCTGCCTCCACACTCAACCCTCAGACCCCGGCTCGCCCATAGGCGATGATGTCGATGCAGCGCGCCTCGTGCGTCGACCGGTTCTCGTAGGTGTGCGCGGCGTCCGCGCGGAAGAAGAGCGAGTCGCCGGGTACCAGGTCGTGGACCTCCTCGTCCACCGAGACCCGCAGCGCCCCAGTCAGCAGCACCAGCGTCTCGGTGCTTCCGCTCGAGTGCGCCTCGCTCCGCAGAATGCCCCGCGCCTGAAAGCGCAGCTCGTAGATCTCGATGCCGATGTTGGCGCCGGCCGGCGTGAGGAGCCGGCTCTCCATGCGGCCGTCGGTGCTGCGCAGCGGCGCCACGTCGGCCCCGCGCAGGAGGCGGCACCGGGCGTCGGACGCGGCCCCGACCAGCATTTGGAAGGGCACGTCGAGACCGACGGCGATCTTCCAGATCACCCCGAGCGTGGGGTTGGTGCGTGCGCCCTCGATCTGCGAGAGCGCCGCGCGGCTGACGCCGCTCGCGGACGCCAGCTGGTCGAGCGAGAGGCGCCGGTCGCGGCGCAGCCGCCGCAGGTTGTCGGCGATGCGCCGCCCGAGCTCCGCCGCGCCCAGATCATCTCCGCCGCCGGCGGTGGGGCGCGGGGCAGGGGCGTGGGCGTCGGGCGTCGGGGAGCGGTGCTTGGGGGTCGGCATGGCGGCGGTGAGCTCTCCTCGGAGCCTTGGGGGCACGGGCTACAGTGTCGGGCGTCAATATAACAGACACGACTCCGGCGCAGCGCCAGAACCGCCGGCGCGTGCGGCAGCGCCCGATCCGTGCCAGTCTCCACCGCACGAAGGAGGAGCCTTTGAGCGACGCGCTGATCGAGTTCGAGAACGTCACCGTCCAGCGCGGGGCGACCCGCGCCTTGGACCGCCTGAGCCTGCGCATCGACGACGGCGAGCACGTCGCGGTGCTGGGGCCGAACGGCTCGGGCAAGTCCACCCTCGTCGAGCTCCTGACGCGCGAGGTCTATCCGCTGGCCGACGAGCCGGGCTCGCGCCTGCGAATCCTGGGGAAGGATTCATGGGAGCTGTTCGAGCTGCGCGGCCTGCTCGGCATCGTGACGAACGAGCTGGTGCGGGCCTGCACCCGCAATCACACGGCCCTGCAGACGGCGCTCTCGGGCTTCTTCGGCAGCATCGGGGTCTGGCGGCCCGACGAGGTGACGCCGGCGATGGAGGCGCAGGCGCGCGCGGCGCTCGAGCTCACGGGGGTCGCGCACCTCGCCGAGCGGCCGCTCGCCGAGATGTCATCGGGCGAGGCGCGGCGCGCGGTCGTCGCCCGGGCCCTGGTGCACAGGCCCCGCGCGCTGGTCCTCGACGAGCCGATGAACAGCCTGGACCTGAGGGCCCGGCGCGAGCTGCGCGGCGCGATCAGCCGGCTGGCCCAGGCGGGCGTCGGAGTGGTGCTGGTCACCCACGAGCTGGAGGACATCGTCCCGGAGGTCAGCCGGGTCATCGCCCTGCGCCAGGGCCGCGTGCTCCACGACGGCCCCAAGCGCTCGGTCCTGGTGCGCGAGAGGCTCACCGAGCTCTTCGGCATCGACATCGAGCCGCGCGAGGTGGGTGAAATTTACCACGCCTGGTGAAAGGCCCCCTGGGGCGCGCGGTACCCGTTGAGCAGCACTATCCGTCTGGCAAACAATTGCTTGGAGGACCGTCCTGGAAGGGGCCTGCGGCGATGAGCAGAGCTGGCGACCGGCGAACGACGTGCCTGATCACCGGCCTGCCCCTGATCGAGCGCGACGACTGGACGGGCATCCGCATCGGCCAGGCCTACCGCGCGACCTTCAAGATCCTCGACGGGAGGATCCTCGTGGGCGGCGGCGAAGGAGATATGGGCAGCTACGACGCCGTCGCATTCGGCAAGATGCGCGACGCAATCGTCCTCGAGCGGCTGGCCCACGGCCCGTTCGTCGAGCTCGCCTCCTTCGCGCGCCTGAGCGGCTTTCCCTCTGCCCAGCAGCGGTCGCTCCAGGCCCGCACCTGGATCGAGATGACGCACAAGCCGCTCGGCATCATCTTCCATGACTCGCCGCTCCACGTGCGGCTCATCGCCCAAGTCGCCCGCAGGCTGGTCAAGGCCCCGTTCCCGTTCGAAGTCGTCCAGAGTTACGAGGACGCGGTGCGGCTCGCGCGCAGGTGGCTTGCCGAGGCTGAGTCGCCGCCGCGGAGCTCGCCCGGCGAGCGCGCTCTGGCGCCGGACCAGTTGATCACCGACCCCCGCTGGACGCACGAGGACCGCTCTCGCGGCATCCTGTTTCGCAACGCCGTCATTCCCCACCAGCTGCTGCTCACGACCCTCGCCGGCGACTTCACGTATGCCGACAGCCTGGAGGCCGAGAAGGCGCTCGAGCGGCTCTTCCGGGAGAATTGGCTGCGCAACGAGCCCATCGTCCGCATCGCGGATTACACGGGCGTGAAGGGCGGCGAGTCGAGCGCGCGGCGGCACTATGCCACGGCGCTCTCGAGGCTATTCGCCGAGAGCCACTGCCGCGTCCAGGCGACCTACGTGGCCGGGGCCAGCCTGCCCGTGCGCGCCATGCTGCGCCTCTACGAGCGGGCGGCGGGTCAAAGGGTCACTTTCGTCGACTCCCTCGACGAGGCCTTCCGCCGAGTCGCGCACACCCTCCAGGCCGACGAGCCTCGGCGGCCCCCTCTGACCGTCGCGCCGGAGGACGTCGACGCGCTCATCGCCTCCATCGGCGACTTCCTCTGGAGCCACGAGGTCGCCATCGCGCCCCCCTCCGGCACCGCGTTCGGCGAGGTCTACGCCGCGCTGCAGCTGGTGAGCAACGACCTGCTCGCCTCGCAGCGCGCCGAGCGCGAGGCGCGGCTCAAGGCCGAGGACCTGGCGGAAAAGGCCGAGGCGGCGAGCCAGGCCAAGAGCCGCTTCGTCGCCAACATCAGCCACGAGCTGCGCACGCCCATGAACGGCGTGTTGGGCACGCTCGAGCTCCTGGCCTCGACCGAGCTGACGCCCGAGCAGCGGCAGTTCGTGAACGTGGCGGCGCGCAGCGGCCGCGAGATGCTGGCGCTGGTGAACGACCTGCTCGACCTCGCGCGGATCGAATCCGGCAAGCTCGCGCTGGAGTGCCTGGAGCTCGACCCCGCCCAGGTCGTCCAGGACGCGGTCGAGAGCTTTGCCGGGCGCGCGCAGCTCGCCAAGCTGGAGCTGACCTGCTTCGTCGACCCCGCCATCCCTTCGCCGCTGCGCGGCGACCCGGCGCGCCTCGCGCAGGCGCTGAAAAACCTGGTCGCGAACGCCATCAAGTTCACGCCCCAGGGCCATGTCGCGGTGCAGGCGAGGCTCGAGTCCGAGGCGGGCGGCGAAGCCGTGCTCCGCGTATCGGTAGAGGACAGCGGGATCGGCATCCCCGAGGGCCGGCGCGGCGCGCTCTTCGCGTCCTTCACGCAGGTCGACACATCGACCACGCGCCGGTTCGGCGGGTCGGGGCTGGGCCTCGCCATCTCCCGGCAGCTGGCGGCGCTCATGGGCGGCCAGGTCGGCCTCACGAGCGCCGAGGGCACCGGCTCCACGTTCTGGTTCACGGCGCGACTCGAGAAGTGCGCGGCGTCGGCCACCGCGCCGGCTCCGCGCCCACTCAAGGGCGTCCGGGTCCTCGCCGTCGACGGCGCCCGGGCGAGCCGCGAGACCCTGGTGACGCTCGCCGAGGCCTATGGGGCCAGCGCCGAGGCGTCGGCGCCGGAGCGCGCGCTCCAGGCGCTGCGCGAGGCGCAGCAGAGGGGCGGGCCCTTTGCGCTGGTCCTGATCGCCGTCGATTCCGCGGACGCGACCGGCGCCGAGCTGGCCTACCGCATTCGAGCGTCGCCTTCGCTCGCTGCCTCGAAGCTCGTCGCGCTCGCGCCGCTCGGGCAACCGCCGCCGGCCGAGCCGTTCGACGCGTCGCTCATCAAGCCCGTCCGGCGCGAGGCGTTCTTGGCGGCCGCGGGGCAGCTCCTCCTGGCGGCCGGGGCGCGCTCGCCCGCCAGCGGCGGCCGCGCCGGCCGAGCCGCGGGCGGGCGGCCCCATCCGCGTCCTCGTCGTCGAGGACAACCCGACGAACCAGTTCGTCGCCCGGAGACTTTTGGAGAAGCTCGGCTGCGAGGTCGCGTGCGCGGCCGACGGGAAGCAGGCGCTCGAGGCTTTGTCGGGCGCGCCCTTCGCCGTGGTGCTCATGGACTGCCAGATGCCAGTGATGGACGGCTTCGAGGCGACGAAGAGGATCCGCGCGGGCGACGCGGGAGCGCTCGCCGCCCGAGTCCCCGTCGTCGCGCTGACGGCCAGCGCCATGCCGGCCGACCGCGAGCTGGCGCTCGCCGCCGGGATGAACGACTTCATCAGCAAGCCGGTGGATGGGGCGAAGCTTCGCGAGGCGCTGGAGCGCTGTGCCGCCCGGAGCCCGGCCCAGAATTGAACGCGCGTCGCAGTGGCGATGGATGGCGCCTTCGACGAGGCCGCGGCGCCGTCCGTCGAGACGGGCGGCCTCAGCGCGCTTGGGGCTCCGAGACCCGAGCGGCAGCCGCCTCGCGCACCATCGCCTCCAGCCGGTCGCAGGCAGTCTCTACGGCCGACGCCGGGGGCCCGAAGCTGAACCGCACGTACGAGCGGAACCGCCCGCCGGCCTTGATGCGGCGCTTGCCCGGGTTCACGTCGAAGAACTCGCCGGGGACGCAGATGACCTTGTGCCCCAGGGCGGCTCGGAAGAATCCCATGCCCTCGTTGATGGGCGGCGGCAGGTGGGCCACCGAGCCCCAGACGTAGAAGGTGCCGTCGGGCGTGCGGTCGGCGCGAATGCCCAGCGCCTCGAGGCGCCGCAAGAGCCGCGCCCGCTTCTCCCCGAAGGCCTGGTGAATGGCGCGCGTCTCGGCCTCGACGTGCGCGTCCTCGAGCAGCGGGATGGCGGCGCGCTGGAGCGGCCGGCTGCCGCCGCCGTCGAGGAAGCTGCCGGCGCTGGACACCGCCTCGATGACCGAGCGCGGGCCCACCGTCCAGGTCACCCGCCAGCCGGGGTAGCGCCAGTTCTTGGTCAGCCCGTCGAAGAGGACCACCGGGTCGCGGTCGACGTCCTGGACGTAGCGCGCGGCGCTCTCCACCGGGAGGCGGCCCGGCGGCCCGGTCCACACGTAGTGCGAGTAGAACTCGTCGAGGAGCAGCGTGCAGTCGAGCTCGCGGGCCACCTGGACCCAGCGCGCGAGCTCCTCGCCCTGGATGAGCTTGCCGGTGGGGTTGCACGGATTCGAGGCCAGGAGGGCCGACAGGCCACGCCCGGAGACCTCGCGCCGCAGGTCCTCGGCGGTGAAGGCGTAGCCGCGCTCGCCCTCCAGCAGGATGGGGATGGCGGTGAACGCCTTGAAGACGTCGAGCAGCTCTTCGTACGCGGTGTAGTCCGGCAAGAAGTGGCCGAGGTTCACGTGGCCCAGCGAAGCGGCGGCGCGGGTGAGAGACGCGCGCCCACCCCCCGAGACCGCCACGTTCTCCGCGGTGTACTGGCTGGGGAGCCCTCGCCGGTAGAGCCGGTTGTAGAGCCCGGCGATGGCCTCGCGCAGCTCCCAGATGCCGGCGACGGGCGCGTACTCCTGGTCGTCGACCTCGACGGGCACGCGGTGCACGCGCGGCGGAGCGCCGGGCAGCTCGCCCGCCTCGGGCTGGCCCTGGCCCAAGTTGCACCAAGATGGGTTTGAAGGGTCGAAGCCGAGGCGGGTCGCCTCGGTGGTGACGTAGATGACGCCCGTCCTGGGGACGCTGCGGAACGCAGAAATGGAGGGAGGGTCTTCGCTCATGGCGGCGGCAGACTATCAAATCGCGCCGGGCGGCGACGCCGGGCGCTCGGCGGGCGCTTCGGGTTAGGATTTCAGCATGACGTACGCGGAGTACGAGGCGGGGCTTCTGGCCCATCGCGGGCGGGTCGAGATCGCCGAATACGGGCGGGTCCAAGAGGCGGGCCGGCCGTATTCTCTGTGGCGACTGACCTTGCCGGGGCGGCGGTGGCTCACCGTCACCAGCGGGTTTCACGGCGACGAGGTCGCGGGCCCGCTCACCTTGATGCGCCGGCTCCCGGAGATCGCCGACTACGCCGCGGCGCGCGGCGTCGGCCTGCGCATCTACCCGTGCGTGAACCCGTCGGGCTTCGAGCGCGGCACCCGCTACAACGCGAGCGGCGAGCGGCCCAACAACGACCTCTTGCGCTACGAGGTGGCCCCCGGCGCCTGGCGCGGCGAGCTGAAGCCGGGGGAGGTGCCGCTGCGCTTCGCCCTCTTCCGCGACGGGCCCAAGGAGACGCGCGCGCTGCTCGCCGACCTGGAGGGCGCCCCTGCGCCCGAGGCCGCGCTCGACATCCACCAGGACCCGACCCTTTGCGGCGCCTTCGCCTACGCCTACGTCTTCGGCGACCGCTCGGCCTACCGGCGCCTCCTGGAGGAGACGCGGCGCATCGCGCCCTTGGCCCTGAGCCGGGTGGTGGACGAGGCGGCGCACGCCACGACCGACGCCGAGGGGCTCATCGAGCTCTTCGACGGCAGCGTCACCGACTACTTCTTTCGCAGGGGCGTGCCCTGCGCCGCGGCGCTGGAGACGACGACGGGCACTCCCCCGGCCGACAGTGAAGCGGTGAACCTGGTCTGGGTCCGCGGGTTCGTCGACCTGGCCGCGGACGGCTGAAGCTCGAGCGGACCCGCTGAGGCAGGCCTACCAGACCTCGCACTGGTCCGCGCCGCTTCGGATCATCCGGCTCCCGTCGCGGCATGAGAACGCCTGGCGGAACGCGGCCGAGTTCGAGAGCGGGCCGTTGACGCGCCAGCGCGGCGGCGAGTGCGGGTCGGTCAGCGCGCGCACGCGGGCGAACTCGGGGCGCACGGCGGTGCACCAGGTCTGCGCGAAGCCCAGGAAGAACGCCTGCTCGGGCGTGAACCCTGCCACCTTCGGCTCGGGCGACTTCCCCGCGCGGGACGCCTGGTAGGCGGCGAAGGCGAGCTTCAGCCCGCCCAGGTCGGCGAGGTTCTCGCCCAGAGTGAGCCGGCCGTTGAGCTTCACGTCGTCGACCGCGGTATAGCCGTCGTACTGGCGCGCGACGCAGGCGGCGCGGCGGTCGAACTCCTCGCTCACCTTCGGCGACCACCATTCGGAAAGGTCGCCCCGGGCGTCGAACTGCCGGCCCTCGTCGTCGAAGCCGTGCGTCAGCTCGTGGCCGACCACCATGCCGACGGCGCCGTAGTTGACCGCGTCGGGCGCGCCGCGCACGAAGAACGGCGATTGCAAAATCCCGGCGGGGAAGACCATCTCGTTCATGGACGGGTTGTAGTAGGCGTTCACCGTGGGAGGCGTCATCCCCCACTCGTTGCGGTCGAGCGGCTTGCCGACCTTCGCGAGGTCGCGGTTCACCTCGAAGGCGCGGGCGGCGAGCAGGCTGTTGAAGAACGAGGCGGGCTCGATGATGAGCGCGTCGTAGCGGCGGATGACGTCCGGGAAGCCGACCTTGTTGTTGACCGCGGCGAGCTTCTCGCGGGCTCGGCTCCTCGTCGCGTCGTCCATCCACGAGAGCGCGTCGAGGTTCTTGCCCATGGCCTCCTCGACGGCGGCGACGAGCTCGGTGGTCTTCTGCTTGGCGTCGGGGCCGAAGTGGCGGCGGACGAAGGCCCGGCCGAGCGCCTCGCCCAGGCCGTGGTCGACCGCGCGGGTGCAGTCCTTCCAGCGCGGCTCGGGGCGCTTGGCGCCGGTGAAGCTCTGGGCGACGAAGGCGAAGTGCTCGTCGAAAAACGCCTTGGGGAGCGCTCGGGCGCCGGCCATGGAAGAGAGGAGGTGCCATTTCAGGTAGGCGCGCCAGGTCTCGATCTTGGTGGTCTCGAGCAGCGCGCTCACCCGCGCGAGGAACTGGGGCGTCGTGGCGCTGAAGGCCGCGAGGTCCGGGTGGCTTAAGGCCTCGAGGTAGCTCGACCAGTTGAAGCGCGGCGCGAGCTTCTCGAGTCCCTGGCGGTCGACCGGGTTGTAGACGCGCTTGGGGTCGCGCATCTCGGTGCGCGACCACTGCGCCTCGGCCAGGGAGCGCTCCAGCGCGAAGACGGCCTCGGCGTCGGCGGCTGCGCGCTCGGGCGCAACGTCGGCCAGGGTGAGCATGCGGGTGACGTGCGCGCGATACGCCTGCTGGATGGCGGCGGACTTGGGGTCGTCCTTCAAATAATAGTCGCGGTCGGGGAGCGAGAGCCCGCCCTGGGAGACCTCGCCGATGACGCGGGTGGCGTCCTTGGAGTCCTGCTCGCTGTGAAGGCGAAAGACGGCGAAGACGCCGTTCTTGTGCAGGAGCGCGAGCTCGCGGGCGAGCGCGGAGGGCTCCTTGAGCGCCTCGAGGTGCGCGAAGGCGGCGGCGAGGTCGCGGGAGCCGCGCTGCTCGATGGACGCCTCGTCCATGCACGCGGTGTAGTAATCGGCCACTTTCTGGCCGTAGGGGTCCTTGGGGTCGATGTCGCCGCGCGCCATGGAGTCCAGGACGTCGCGGAGGAGCTTGAGGTTGCGGTCCTCGACCTCGGTGAATCCGCGCGACCAGCGCGGCTGGTCGTCGGGGATGGGCGTCTTGGCGAGCCAGCTGCCGCAGGCGTAGGTGTAGAAGTCGTCGCAGGGGTCGACCCTGGGGTCCATGAGCGCCGCGTCGATGCCCAGGGGCGCCTCCTTGGCGGAGGCGGCGGTCGCGGGAGGCGGCGACGGCGCGGTCTTGCAGGCGGCGAGCGCGGCGGCCAGGGCGATGGCGAAGGCAGAGTGAGAGCGGTGCATGGGGCTCCAACGGGTTTGAGCGAAGAATGGGATCAAGCCCCGCCGGGCGCTGTTAGGCAAGAAACATGGTCCCGTGGCGAGGAATCTTGAGCAGGATGGCAAAGACTGCAGGCTTCAGCGCCCGGGCCCCAGGAACTGCAGGACCCGGAGCTTGGGGCCTGGAGCCTCCCTCGTTGGTTCCGGCTTAGCCGGGTCAGGGATGGATGAGGCGCTCGGCCGGCGCGCCCGGAAGGCGGGCCTTCGAGGCCCCGAGCCCGCGGACGCGCACCGCGCGCTTGCATCGATTGCGACGGTCTCCTATTGGCTGGGGCGGCGCGCGCCTTTCTTCCTCCTTCCAGGATGGCCCTCTTGCTCTCGACCGACCCCCAGATCCTCGAGCTCGTCGAAGCGCTGCGGCGCTCGCCTTGGCTTTCGCTCGACACCGAAGCCGACAGCCTCCACTCCTATCCCGAAAAGCTGTGCCTGCTGCAGCTCAGCCACGCCGGGGGCGATGTGCTGGTGGACCCGCTCGGCTCGGCGTCGCTCGCCCCTTTGCTCGCCCACCTCGCCGCGCGGGACCTCACGCTGCACGGCGCGAGCTTCGACCTGCGGCTGCTGCGGCGGACGGCGGGCTTCGTCGCGAAGGAGGTCTTCGACACCGAGCTGGCGGCGCGGCTTGTCGGCCGTGGGCGGGTGGGGCTGGCGGACCTGGCGTCGGAGCTTCTCGGAGTGACGCTCGACAAGGGCTCTCAGCGGGCCAACTGGTCGCTGCGGCCGCTGACGCCGCGGATGGTCGAGTACGCGCTGGGCGACACGCGCCTGCTCAACCCGCTGCGCGAGCTCCTCGACGCGGAGCTTTCGCGGCTGGGGCGCAAGGCTTGGCACCGCGAGGCCTGCGCCCGGCTGATCGCCCACTCGGTGCCCGAGCCGCCGGAGCCGGAGCGCGCCTGGCGAATCAAGGGCAGCGTCGACCTCGCGCCCCGCGCGCTGGCGGTTCTGCGCGAGCTGTGGCGCTGGCGCGAGGAGCAGGCGCTGGCGCGCAACAAGCCCCCCTACTTCGTGCTCAGCCACGAGACCCTGGTCGAGCTCGCCCGGCGAGCGGGGAGCGGGGCCGCTCTCGAGTGGCCGCGGGCGGTAGCGCCCGCCCAGCGCAGCGGCCTGGAAGCGGCGATCGAGCGGGCCCGCGCTCTCTCGGAAGACGCGCTGCCGGAGGCGGATCGGCCGCACAGGCCCCCGAGGCTCAGCGACGAGGTCCAGCAGCGCTTCGAGGCCCTCCGCCAGCGGCGCGACCGGCGCGCCGCCGAGCTGGGGGTCGACCCAACACTGATCGCCGCGAGGGCGGACCTCGTCGCGCTGGCCGAGGGCGGGGACGCGGCGCTCGGGAGCATGATGGCCTGGCAGGCGGAGCTGCTGAGGTCCTGAGCTGCGCGCGCGACAGGCTCAGCGGACGGTGCTCCAAGGCGGTCGTTGACCCGCGTGAAAGCGATGGCCGCTGCTGGCCATGCGTCGACTTCCCCGCAACTTTCCAAACGCTCACTTGTTCCTAAGGCTCATGATCCGACGCCGAGCATTCGCCTCTCATCGTTCCTGCGCTATCCAGGTCGGATTTCTCTGCCTGGCCTTGAGCGCCGGCTGCGGCTCGCCCGCGGGCTCGACCGCCGATGAAGGTGCGCTGAGCGACGCTGGTGTCTCGACGGACACCGGTTTCCCGACTGACGCCGGGGCTCCGACCGATGGCGGGGCTCCGACTGACGCCGGGGCTCCGACTGACGCCGGGGCTCCGACCGATGGCGGGGCTCCGACCGATGGCGGGGCGCTTGGCGATGCCGGGGCGGACGCAGGATCGCCCGGGGAGAGTGCCATCGTGGCGCCCGCCGACCAATGGACCTGGGTCGACTTCCCCAACTCGAAGTGCGCCTCTGGTACGCCCACCGGCATCGGCGTCAACCCGCATGCGGGCGCAAGCGACGTGGTGATCTACTTCGAAGGGGGCGGCGCCTGCGGCACGGCGGTCTCCTGCTGGGGCGCTGATCCAGCGGCCGCGCACCTGGACGGCTACGACGGGGCGACCTTCGCCGCGGCTTCGCAGCAGCGGTTCCCGATCTTCGATCGCGCGAGCTCCGCCAATCCATTGCGCGCGAAGAACTATGTGTATGTTCCGTATTGCACCGGAGACATGCACTCGGGCACGGCGGAGGTGAGCTTTCAGGTGAATGGAGCGCCGAAACCGACCTACTTCTGGGGAGCGCGCGACCTCGACCTCTTCCTCGCCCGTCTGGTGCCGACCTTCCCCAAGCCCGGCCGCGTTTGGGCCGTGGGCACGAGCGCCGGCGGCTTCGCCACGATTCTCGTTTACGACCACCTCTCCCGAGCCTTCGGAGCGCGGGTCGACGTCCTCGACGACTCGGGGCCTCCCCTCGTGAGCAAGGGAGCTGCCGACAATTCTGCGAGTCTCACGACATGGGGCTTCGCGGCGCCTGCGGGATGCGCCCCCTGTCAGAGCTTCGCCGAAGTCCTGGCGTTCAACCGGAAGAGCCAGCCGCAGAGCAAGTTCGGCTTTCTCTCCTTCGCCGAGGACACGGTGATCTCCAAGGACTTCGGGTACACCCTCGCCGAATACCCCGCGCTCATGGATGCGTTTTCGGCGAGTCTCGCGAGCGATCCAAACGCGGCGACCTTCATCGTGACGAATGAGCAGTCGCACGTCGTCGAGAGCGACCTTTCCCTCGCGCCGGCCTATCTGCCGTGGATGATGCGAATGGTGAATGACGATCCTGGCTGGAGCTCGACGAAGTACGCGCACCCGTAGCGTTCTGGCCCGCTGGGAGACCGCGGCGGTCCGCGGAGATCGCCGAGGCTATCGGCACCGGCGTCGAGGCCCCGCTCGAGAGCCAGGCCGGCGCCCTTTAGGGCGCGTTGCACTTGTCGGCCTTCACTCCTTTGGCTTTGAGCAAAGGGCAGATCGTCTCGGCGAAATCGTCCTCCTCGGATTTCTCGAGCCCGGCAAGGAGCGGCGCCTTGAGGCTCGCCCAGCACTTGCCCGACGCCACCGCGGTGATCTCCGGCTTCCAGAGCCCGTGCTCGAAGGCCGAGACGATGGCCTTCTGGAAGTCGGCGTCCTTGCAGACGGAGGCGCCCTTGTCGACGCTCATCTTCCAGAGCGGCCAGGCGCAGTAGGCGACGAGCAGGGTCTGCACCTTCTTAGCCGCGCGCTGCGGCAGGTCCGCGGTCAAGGGGTCGGCCGCGACGAATTCCTTCATCTTGTCGAGCCAGGGGTCGTCGCCGCTGCTGTGGCGGGACTGGCTGTAGGTGAAGCCGAAAGCCGCGAGCCCCACCTCGGCGCGCTTCCCCATGAAGACCTTGGACTGCTTGAGCTGCGGGTGGCGCTTGAGCAGCGCCTCCGCCAGGTCGAGCGCCTGCTCGCCGCTGTGCTCGTCGAGCTTCATGGCGGCGAGCACCTGGGCGCCGGCCCGCTCGGCCAGCCCCGACCAGGTGGCGTTGCGCTTGGACGGGGCGATGTCCTCCAGGTGCTCGAGCAGCTCCTCGAACGAGCCCTGCTTCTCCAGCGCTTCCAGGTCGGCCATCTCGTACTTGTCGGCGGCAGCGGCGGTCGAGGCGGCGAGGGCGAGGCAGGTGGCGGCGACGAGGTGGCGCATGGAGCTCCTTACGAGTCAGAGGGCCCAAGTCTACGAGAGCTTCGCCGGGCGAGTCGACCAAGGGCCCCTTTTCCGGGAAGCCCGCGCCGCGCGGGGCGTTATCCTGGGCCAGAACGCGATGCGCTCCTCCGCCCACAGCCTCCTCTCGGCGCTCAGCCACAGCCTGCGCGAGGCCGCGCTCATCGCCCTGGGCTGTGCCGCCGTCGGGGTGGGCGCCAACGCCGTCCGCAAGGCCCCGCTCCCGCTCGTCCAGCGCGAGCCCTACCAGCTCTTCGTCGCCTGCCCTGAATCCCACGGCGCCGTCGAGGGGCTCGACGCGGTGGATCCTCGCCTGGCTCAGAAGAGCGTGCTCTGGGTCGACGCGCGCTCCGCCGGCGCGTTCGCGGCCTGGCACGCTGCAGGCGCGGTGAGCCTCGTCTACGACTTCCTCGCGCCGGTGCCCGAGAACACCGTCCGCTCGCTCCTCAACAGCCGCGCGTCGCTGGTGGCGGTCTACGGCGACGGCGACGACCCGGACTCGGGCGCCGAGCTGGCGAAGGAGCTCGCCGGCAAGGGCGTGCGCGCCGTCATCTATGTGCGCGGCGGCGCCGACGCCCTGTCGAAAGGGGGCCGGCCGTGAGCGGCGCGCTCTCCTGGCGGGGCCACGCCCCTCTCGCGCTGGCCGCGCGGGTCTACCTCTCGGCCATCTTCCTGTGGGCCTGCGTCCATAAGATCGCCGACCCCCGCGCCTTCGCCGTCGACGTGGCGACCTACCAAATCCTCCCGCTCTGGGCCGTGAACGCCGTGGCGCTCTGGCTGCCCTGGGTGGAGCTCGCCGCGGCCGTCTCCCTCGCGTTGGGGCTGCGCGCCCGCGCCGGCGCCTGGCTCGTCGCCCTGCTGATGGGCGTGTTCCTCACCGCCATCGGCTCGGCGCTCGCGCGCGGGCTCGACCTGTCGTGCGGCTGCTTCGCCTCCCAGGGCGCCGCCCAGGACCCCATCAGTGGGAGGACCGTGCTCCGCGACCTGGCCTGGCTCGCGCTGGCGCTGTACGTGCTGGCCGTGGATGCGCGGCCGCTGGGGATCGACCGCTGGCTCTCCGGCCGCGAGGCGAGGCATGCTGCACCGGCCGCCTGAGGCGGCCTCTCACTCTTGGGCCCTTCTTCTTCGACTTTCGAGGTACGCATGGTTCGCGTCCCCCTCCTTATCGCCGTTCTCCTCTGGGCCGGCCCGGCTCTTTCGCAGGTCAACTGCGAGGTGCTCAACGCCGACGAGAAGACGGTCGCCGACGCAGCCATGGCGACCGCCGCGGGCTACGGCTGCTGCAGCGGCGGGACCGTTGCCCAATGCCTGAAGAAGGCCGACTGCCCCTTGAGCGCGCGCCTGGCCGATGAGGCCTGCCGCCTCGCGGGCCGGGGCAAGGATAAGGCCCAGGTAGAAGCAGCGCTCGCCAAGCGGGCGGAGAGCATGAGCCCCGCCGCGCCCACCTTCTCCATCGCGCTCGACCCCGCGGCCGTGGCTGGCGACGCGAAGGCGCCGGTGACGCTCGTGGCCTACGCCTGCTCCCGCTGCCCGTACTGCAAGATGTCGATGACCGCGCTCTACGACGAGGTGACCTCGGGCTCGCTGAAGGGAAAGGTGAAGCTCTACCTGAGGCCCTTTCCGCTCAAGAGCCACCCGGAGAGCGCCTTCGGCGACCTGGCCATGATCGTCGCCGGCCGGCTGGGCCGGTTCTGGCCCTACGTCCTCGCTCAGTTCAACCGCTTCAACGACTTCGACCCGAAGAAGCTCGGCGACATCGCGGAGGCCGCGGGCCTCGACCGCGCCGAGTTCGAGAAGGGCATGGAGGACCCGAAGAGCCGTGACCTCCTCGAGCAGAGCAAGAAGGAGGGCCTGCGCAACAAGGTCGAAGCCACGCCCACGTTCTTCATCGACGGCCGCCGCTACGATTACGACCTGGACCTCTCGGTGGTCGTCGACGCGCTGGGCGAGGCCTACGACCGCGCGGGCAAGGGCGGCGCGGGCCGCTGATGCACGTCCTGGTCGCCGGGTGCGGCGCGCTGGGCAAGGTTGCGGCCGCCGCGCTCCTCGCGCGGGGCGACCGGGTCACCGGCGTCCGGCGCTCTCCCGCGGCGGCGGCGGAGCTCTCGGCCTTGGGCATCGAACCCTTGATTCTCGACCTCGCCGAGCCGGGCGCGGCCGACCGCATCCCGGAAGGGGTCGACGCCATCCTCGCCTGCCAGGCGGCGCGCGGGGACGGCGCGGCGCCCTACCGCGCGGCGTACGTAGAGGCGAACCGGGCGCTGCTCGCGGCGGCGCGCGCGCGCGGCGTGAAGGCGCTCGTCTACACCAGCTCGACGGGAGTCTTCGGGCAGAGCGACGGCGGCGACGTGGACGAGGACGCGCCGCCCGCGCCGGCGAGTGAGACCGCGAACGTGCTCGTCGACGCGGAGCGCCTGGTGCTGGGAGCCGTCGCAGACGGCGTCCCGGCGCGGGTATTGAGGCTCTCGGGGCTGTACGGCCCGGGCCGGGCGTTTCTGCTCGACCGCGTCCGCTCAGGCGCCCTGGCGCTCGGGCCGGGCGACGAGGCCTGGATGAACTTCTGCCACATCGAGGACGCGGCGGCGTTCGCGGTCGCGGCGCTCGACCGCGGGCGGCCGGGTGCGGTCTACCACGGGACCGACGAGGCTCCGGTGCGGCGGCGCGAGGTCATCGAGTGGATCGCCCGGAGGCTCGGCCTCGCGCCCCAGCGAAACGAAGCGGCCGCCGCCGTGGGGCCGAACCGGCGCGTGCTGGGGGCGAAGACGCGGGCGGCCTTGGGCGTGGCGCTGCGATACCGGACGTTCCGCGACGGGTTTGCGCCGCTCCTTTGAGGGCTAACTCGGGGGCGAGCAAGCGTCTTCGAACCGAGCGCATTTCCTTCGGTGACGAGCACGGACCCGGGCGAAGGCGGTTCGAAGTGCGCTTTCGCAGGGCCTTCGGGAGCGCCGGTGTCGCCGGGTGAGCGGGGCGACCGCGGCGAGAGGGCCGTGCGACGACCGCCCGGCGCGCGAAGCTCGCATTCAGAGCGCAGCCTCCCCGTCGCGGCGTGCGAGCGCCGCCGCTCGGGTCGCTTGGAGCGGTGGCCCGCCGGCACTGGAAACATCCGAGCGGCTCCGCGGAGCGGCAGAGCTCACGGCGTGTGGCCATAGACGAACACATGGCAGGTGTCGCTCCAGAACGGCGCGGCTCCGACGTGCACGAGCACCCTGCAGTCAGTGTCGGCCTCGGTCGCCCAGCCGTTGATCCAGCAGCTGCATCCGTAGTCCGAGTAGGCGACGTAGTGGTCGCGGACGTGGCCTGGCTTGCAGTAGAGGTAGGCCATGTAATTATCCCGCATGCCGAAAAGGCCGCCCCATACCTGATAATGCAGCTCATCCTCGACCGTATTGGGGCCGATGTGCGAGGCGGAGTCGGCGACCGCGGACGAAGTGCTCGCCGGCTGCTCCAGCTGCCCGAGGTCGCGGGACAGCGCCGCGGCCAGCCGCAGCTCGTGGTCGGTCACCGCGCGATCGATCTGACCGGCCGGGCTCAGCACGAACTTGCCCGCAGCCGGTCGGACGACTTCGATTTCGACGCCCTCGGCGGTCGGCGCGGACGCCTGGCGCACGATGAGCTCGACCTGCGGTGAGCCGGTGCCGTCCACACCGATCACTTCGGCCCTCTCGCTGTTGGCCTCGATCTTCCAAGTCGCGACGCCCAGCTCGGAGCGCGTGAGCGCGGAGGCGTCGTGGACGAGAGAGCGGCCCGTCTCGAGGTCGCTCGCCTGCCCCGGCGCGCAACCTTGGAGGACCGCGGCCAGGGCGGCGATTCCCGCCACGGCGAGCGCGGCCGCTCGCTCGGCGCGCCCGGACGGGGTTCGGGCGATGCGTGGGTCGTTTCGAGCCTCTTGCATGAACATGACTTCCTCTCTTCTTCGCGGTTGGGCGCGCAAGCGCCGCTTCAGGTCTTGGCCGAGAGCCGGGACCGCCGGCGCATTCGCGGAGTGTCGGGCACGAGGAGCGGGACCAATAGGTGCAGTTCTCAGTTTTCGGATGGGCCACCCGCTCTTTGCGCTCGGAGTCGGCGCCGGCAGGCCGGCCAGGCGCTCGAGCAGGGCAGTCGGCGTCATCACGAGGCGAGTCCTTCCGTCCGCCAGTGGGCGCTTGAGCCTCAAGACGACCTTGCCGCTGTCATGAACGCCATGCCGTCCAGGGCCGAACCGGGCGCTCTGGCGATCGAAGTCCGAGGCTCCTAGACTTGCTGGGGTGAGGATGCCGGATGCGCGAAGCTGAGCTCGAGCAAGTTTATGGACAGGGGAATCCCGAGGTGTCGGCCGCCATCGCCGCCGGGGTCGATGTCTCCGTGCTGGTGGAGAACCTGAGGCTCACGCCGACGGAGCGCCTCGAACAGCTGCGGCACGTGGTGCGGTTCTTCGAAGACCTGCATCGGGCCGGCGCGCGCAGTGCGGCTCGATGACTCGGCTCGACGAGTTGCTTCGACGACTGGCAGACGGTCGCTCCGACTTCATCATCATCGGCGGCGTCGCAGCTGTGGCGCAGGGATACGACGGCGCGACCTTCGATTTCGACGTCTGCGCCCGGTTCACTCCCGAGAACCTCGACCGGCTCGTCGCGTCGCTGCGCGAAGTGAACCTCAAGTTCGCGCCGCCCACCGAGCGCCCGGTAGCCGAGTCTGGGACCGAGCTGGCGGCCTATCGCCACCTCGCTTGGAAAACGGACGTAGGGAGACTCGACGTCATCAAGGACGTAGTGCCAATCGGCACCTTCGACGAAGTGGCCCGGCTCGCGGAGCCCCTCGAGCTGTATTCGCGAAGGTGTTGGGTCCTCGGGTTGGATGGGCTCATCGCCGTGAAGGAGCACCTCGGGCGCGACAAGGACAAGCGGATGCTCCCGGCGCTCAAGGCCCTGAGGGAGCTTCGCAGGCGAAAATAGCCTCGGTGCCGGAGCGGCTTCCCTGGTCTCTCGCGTCTCTCGGGCTTCGCGGGCGCCTCGACACTTCCGCCCTGGCGCGTCGCGTGCGAGTGGGTTTCACAGCAGCGCTCAGGAGCTGGTTTCCGACCTCCGACGCCTCCTTGAGGGCGGACTCGTGGGCGAAAGCGACGCCTCGACGCTCTGGGAAAGGACGCCCACCTGGCGCTACGATGGCGGCACTTCGCGCCTTCGCCGTGGTGTTTGAAGAGCGCGCGCCGCGCGCCACCGAACCAGGAGGAATCCGCCGTGTCGACTGCTCAAAACGCCCCAGTCGCTGCCGCCTCGACCCGGCGCGACTTCCGCTCGGAGCTGGTCACGGCCGCCGGCGCCGGCACCACCTTGCTCGCCCTCGCCGGCGTATTCGCCGCCGCCCGCCACGGCGAGAACATCATGGGGTGGTACGCCAACTACGTCATCCCCGCGGGCGCGCTCCTCGTGGGCCTGGTGGCGGCGAGCGGGTACGGCATCGCGGCCTGGATGACCGGCCTCAAGATGACCCGACGCCTGATGTGGAGCGTCGTGGCCGAGCTCGCCCTCTCGTACTTTCTGGCGCAGTACGAGCAATACCTCCTCATCGACCCGGACGGGCTCGGCGTGGGCTTCTGGGCCTGGTTCGACGAGGTGACGCGCAGCTTCGCCTGGACGCAGAGCAACGGCAGCGCGGGGCAATCGCTGGGGGCTCTGGGGTACGGGCTGCGCGCGCTGGAGATCGCCGGGTTCGTCGTCGGCGGCGTGCTGGTGCCGCTGGGGCTCAAGTCCAAGCCCTACTGCGACCCGTGCCGGACGTATATGCGGACCCGCCTCGTCGCGCTCTTGCCGGCGTCCAAGCCCTCCAAGGTGTTCTCCAAGGTTCCGGTTGAAGAGCAGCAGCGATTGCTCGACGCCGCGCTCCAGGGCGTCCAGGTTCTGTTCAAGGCCGCCTCCGCCCGCGATCGCGCGCAGGTGGAGCGGGAGATCGCAGCGCTGGGGCCGCTCTCCGCCAAGCGCGCCGCGAGCAGCCTTCCGGCGCGGGTGGCGGTCAACTTGGTCCGGTGTCCGCGGTGCGCCGACGGGTACCTGGCGGCGTCGATGATTCAGCAGAAGGGGAACAACGTTCGAACCACCCAGGTCGGCACCGTGCCGCTCGGGCCGGAGGGGGTGCGGGCGCTGTTCGAGTGATTCAAGAAGGAACCCTGGTGCCGCTTTGCAGCTATGGATGGTTGTTCACAAAAACCATCCCAGTGCCGTCGTAGAGCGGGCGCCGCAGAGCAACTGAGTCCACTCGACAACGGCAGGTATTGGTCCGATCCTGTAGCCGTCGACGGAGCCTCGCTGCCCGACCCCGTCGCGGCCCATCTTCAAGAGGCAAACGCGAGCATGTCTACCTCCAATGACACTTCGTGCAGGAGCGTGCAGCAGGTCGAGGCATCCGATCGCAGCGCCGGCCCGAAATGGCTCACGGTGGCTCTGGCGGCGCTCGCGCTCGGCTGCTCTACCGAGAGCGCCGGCAGCGCCGGCCGCGGCGGCGAGGACGGAGGCCAGGAGGCCGCCGATGGCTCCGCGGCGCTCACGCCGACGCCGAGCGCGGACGGCGGCTCGCCGGCGATGGTCTGCCTCGCCGCCACGCTCGGCTTCCCTGGAAAATGGGGCGATGGAGATGTCTTCGCGGACTGGCTGAAGGGCGAGAGCATCCAAGGCACCACGCCGCTCGGGGATAAGGTGCTCACCGCGGACCTCCTCTCCGCCTACCAAATCATCGTCGTCGAGGACGTGCGCCTCGGGTCGCAGGGGCAGAGCGGCATTGGCCAAGGCATCGGGCGGTCCTACTCCGCGGACGAGGTCGAGACGCTTCGGCAGTGGGTCGCCCAGGGCGGAGGCCTCATGACGCTCACCGGCTTCGCCGACCCCTCGGAAATCACAAACGTCAACGCGCTCCTCGCGCCTTTCGGGCTGAGTTACGGGTCCACCCAGATTCTTTTTGGAGGGGGCGGTGCGACGGTCCCAGTGACGCACTGGGGCGACCATCCCCTCGCGAAAGGCATCACCGAGGTGGGCGTCGACGACGGGTATCCCGTTCAAGGCGATGGCGCCGCGCTCATCGCGTGGGAGCCGAGCCAAGGGCAGTACGACGTCGGCCGCGCGGTGGAATACCAGGGCGGGCACGTCTTTGCCTGGGGCGACGAATGGATCAGCTATGACTCGGAGTGGAAGCTGCACCCCGACTACCAGGTCGCCCAATTCTGGATCAATATTCTCACCTGGCTCTCGCCGACCAGCGTGTGCCAGGCGCCCATCCCCACCGGGCCAAACTGATAGGCGCGGAGGCGGCCGCGAAGGCCGTCACCCGCTCCGGAAATGCCGGAGGTCTCGCAGCCGTCTGGAGCCTGAATCCTGCGTCCAACGGGCCTGGGCCCTTCCAGCAGGTAGGGCGCGGGGGCGGTCCAGGCGCTGCCCTGGAGCGACCAGACCTCCTCGCCGGCGTACCCCAGGGCCGCGGCCCCGAGGAGCGAGAAGGCGAGGGCCTTCATCGTCGCGGTCGCCTCGGGGCGTCGAAGGTCACCACGCAGAATCGGTCGTCCAGGGCGGGCGCGAGGAGGGGCGAGACCTCCGACCAGCCGAGCCCGCCTCCGCCGCAGCCTGGCCTGGGGAGCACCACGTCGGCGAAGCCCTGGGCGTCGCAGAGCTTCACGAGCTCGCGCGCCGAGCGGGCGATGAGGTCCAGGTCGGGCAGCTCGTGGGGCGTGTGCTCGACGGGGAAGCTGACGAGCCGCTCGCCGAGCAGCGCCACGTGATTGCCCCGGGAAGCGAGCGCCTCGCCCAGGCGCGCGGCGAACCAGGGGAAGCGCTCACTGGCCTGGCGGGCCGTGCCGCGGCCGAGCACCGCGAGGCCGTCGGGCCCGACGAGGCCGTTCGTCGTGACCGCGACGACCGCGCCCGCGGCGTGTCGCTCCCAGATGTCGGCGTGGGCTTCACGCATGGTCCGCGCCTCCGGCTCGCTCTTGGAGGCCACCCTACTGCCCCTGGCGCTCGGCGGCGAGAGGCGGCGGGACCGCGGTCGCGGTCGCGGCGCCGTCATTGCTGGCATTGCACGGTGTAGGACGCCTCGATGTGCGCGCCGGGACCGGGCACCGAGCCGGGGTCGAAGTGGATGGCGTTGGCCGCCGGGTCGTAGGTCCAGCCGGAGGCGTCGGCGCCGTTCACCTTCACCGTCACGCCGCGCGCGTCCGGATGCGACGACAGCGCAAAGGACGTCTGAGGCGCCGCCGCCGATTGCGCGAGGCGGACGAGTGGAGGCGCGTAGTCGGCGTTGCATACGTTGTAGAGCTCTCCGCCGGTCTGCTCGGTGAAAGCGACGAGGCGGGGGCTCGGGAACGCCTCCTCCGTCGCGCACGCGTCCGCCGCGCCGGGGGCGATGGCCAGGACGCGGAGGCGGTCCGGCTGCTGCGCGCCTTTGAGCGCCTTGAAGAAGGTAGCGTAGCCGGCGACGTCGGCGGTGGTGCGGTCGTCGCCGTCGGTCACGATGACCAGCCCGAGCGCCGCCGCGTCCCTGAAGAAGCCCAGGTTCCCGTCGTCAGGTTGAGCCGTGCGGGGGTCGTCGGCCGAGTCCACCAGCGGGGACGAGAGCGCGCGGCGCGCCGCCTCCAGCGGTTGCTCCAAGTAGTGGCAGAGCCCGACCTGGACATGGTCGGCGAGCCGCGCGGGCAGAATCAGGCGTGGTCATGTCGAGGATGCGCGGCGACGAGCCGTCGACCGGAAAGAGGCGCCCGGCCTCGCCGCCCTGGACGCCGCCGGGGCAGTCGCCGCCCGGGACGGGGTCGATGCCGGTGGAGGTCACGCCGATGTGCACGTCGCGGTGCGAACCGCGAAGGGCGTCGACGAACGCCGGGATGGCGGCGCTCAGCCTCGGCTGCTCCTCGACCATGCTCCCTGAGTTGTCCACCACCATGAGGACGTCGAGCTGCGCGGGCGCCTGCTGGATGAATTCGTCGGCAATCAATCCAGTGCGCCAGCTCTCGCCGAGCAGCGGCAGCAGGAGCGGTCGCTCGAGCTCCGCGATGGTCACGAAGAGCGGGGCGATGGTCTGCCCCAAGACCTGGGCGCGGTAGCGGACCGAGAGCTCCAGGGAGCCGCCGGGCGGCACGCTCGCCGGCAAGGGCGGCGAGGTGGCGACCTCGAAGTCGTCGGCGGTCCCCACCCCGATGGTCGCGTCCCGCACACCGTGACGGCCGCCGCGCACGCATTCTTCACCGTGAAGGTCTTGAGCGGGACCCCGCAGTCGCCGCGCAGGTAGCCCCAGTCCAGGAAGCGCGGATCGAGCTCGACGCACGAGGGCAGGGCGCTGCCCAGGAGCGGGAGGTGGCGCAGCGGCGCCGCGGGGTCGGCCACGGTGAAGCTGACCTCGCCCCGGAAGTCGCCGACCGTCTGGCTCTCGAACGAGACCTCGCGGACCAGGCCCTCGCCGGGGAGCAGCTCGATGCCCGGCGGCGGCGTCCCGACGAGCGCGAAGCGGCCCCCTCCGTCGTCGGTCATGGTCAGGTCCTTGATGGCGCACACGTCGGTCCCGACGTTGACCACCTTGAATCCGAGCACCGCGCCGAGCCCGGGCGGCACGTCGCCGAAGGTGATCTGCGGAGGGTGGACCTCCACATGGCATGGGAGCGCTGCGTGCGCGGACCCGGTGAGCATCACCCGGAGCACGGGGCTCACGGCGTCGTTCGACTCGACGGCGACGACGCCCTGGAAGCTGCCGGGCGCCGTGGGGGCGAAGAGGATGGGCACGTCGACGTACCCACCCGGCGGAAGAGCGAGCGGCAGCGCCGGCGCCGCCGCGGTGAAGCTCGGGTCGCCCTGGACGAGGATCTGCTGGATCTGCAGGCTGTCGGGACCGCCTCCGTTGTTCTGGATGCGGACGTTCACCGGCGTCTTGCTCCCGACGGTGTGCGAGCCGAAGTCGATGGCGGTGGGCGACAGGCCAATCTCCGGGTCGCCGCCAGCGCCGTTGAGCGAGACCTTCCTCACCGGCCACCGCCGGCTGTCGGAGTCGAGCTCGATGAAGCTCTGGGCGGTTCCCAGGTGCAGGGCCTGCAGGCTCGCCGTGACCTGGAGCGCCTGGCCGGGGCCCAGGACGGTGGGCGGGATGCTCGGGGAGACCGCGTATCCGGGGTCGCTCCCGGCGGCGAGCCCGAAGAACGTGATCGCGACCGGCAGGTCGCTCACGTTGGTCGCCGTGAGAGGGCGCGGCGCGGAGTGCCGCTCGACGTCGAAGGAGCCGAAGCTCAAGGACGGCGGGGTGAAGACGATGGCCGAGTCCAGGCCCACGCCGGTCAGCGCCACGGGCTGCGGCGGGCACCCTTCGCAGAGGGCCACATTCAGGGTTCCGGCGAGCGGTCCGATGCGGGTCGGGGAGAACGAGACCTGGACCTGCGCGCTCCCGCCGGCGTCGATGGGCGTCGGGCCCCCGGCGGCGAACTGGTCGCCGTCGGGGCCTTGCGGAGCGAGGTCCACGGAGACCGGGAGGACGGAGTCGTTGACCAGGTCGAGGGGCAGCGCGCGCGTCGACTGCAGCTCGATGCGCCCGAAGTCCAGGGCGGACGCCGTGAGGTGCGCCTGGGCGATGATGGCGCTCCCGGCGAGGCTCACGCGCAGCTCGGGGGTGTTCACCGAGTCGGAGGCGATGACCAGCACCGCGTCGCTCGCGCCCACCTGCGAGGGGTGGAACACGAGCGGGAGCGGCACGGACTCCGCCAGGGCGAGCCGGCTCTTGGCGAGCGAGCCGATCGAGTATTCCGAAGCGCCGGCGCCTTCCAGGCGCAGCCCCGTCACCGAGAGTGGCGACAGCCCGCCATTGGTGAGCCTGAGCGCGGCGGGGACTTGCCAGTGGACGCCGACCAGGCCGAAGTCCTTCGCCGACGGCGTCACCTGAGGAGTGCCGTCCGTCGCTTGCATCCGAGTGCCGCTGGAGCAACCTGCGGCGAGGGCCGCACCGAGCAGCCAGCCCATTGACTTCACGGCCATCCCCCCCTGAGCGCTCGCCGTCGGCACGCCTTTCCCGGCGGTGCGGCGAGTGGCGCCCCACAGCGCTCGCCCACTCGAGCGCGCGACCGGATTCCAAGCTAGGGCCGGCTGGCCCGCCTTGCAAAAGGCCCTCACCCCCCCGACCCCCTCCCCGCTCGCGGGGAGGGGGAGAAGGGGGAGAGGTCGATATCCTCAGTGTCGAACGCCGGTGTCGCCGAGGCGGCGGAGTTGGAAGCGCTCGACGCCGCGCTGTTCAATCGGACGCTGGCGGTGAATCTGCGCGCGTTATTCTTGCTTACCCAGGCGCTCCTGCCCGCGATGCGCCGGCGGCGCTTTGGCCGGCTCCTCTACGTCTCTTCCACGGCTGCGCAGGTGGGCGGCGTCGTCGGTCCGCACTACGCCGCGTCCAAGGCGGGGCTCGAAGGGCTCGCGAACGCGTGCGCCGTGCGGCTCGCGGGCGAGGGCATCGCCGCGAACGTCGTCGCGCCGGCGTTGGTCGAGACCGAGATGATCGCCTCGAACCCGAGCGCCGCCTGCATCCCCGTGAACCGCTCCGTCGGCCGGAGGAAGTCGCGCAGGTCGCGGTCGCGCTCACTCCAATGCGTAGGTGACGGGCCAGACCGTGCAGGGGAACGGAGGCGTCTACTTCACCTGACCCAAAGGCCCGCGGTCGGCATGGGCTTCAGGCTCCTTTCGCGAGGCGCTGCGCGAGCCAGGAGCGAACCGCGCGCTCGGCGGGGAGCGAGAGGGCTTTGGCCGCGCCCCATCCGAGGAGCCAGGAGAGAATCAGCGCCGGCGCGTACCAAAGAAAGCCCCACTCCGACCCCAGAGCGCTCGATTTGAATGCGCGGACGACCGGCCAGACGACAAACATGTGAGTCAAATAGATTTCGTAGCTGAGCCGGCCGCACGAGCGCAGAAATCCGGTGCCGGGCAGGGGCCGATACTGGCCCGCGGCCGCCTTCCAATGAAACGCGACGGCGAGGGCCGCGGTCGAAGCCGTCAGCACGAGGAGCGACCCGTTTCCGAGAAACGGCCAAAGCCTGTCTTCGAAGAAGAGCACCGCGCCGACGCCCAGGGCTCCGACCGC
Source organism: uncultured delta proteobacterium (assembly GCA_963772225.1). Lineage (GTDB taxonomy): Bacteria > Myxococcota > Myxococcia > Myxococcales > UBA5297 > CAVYWD01. The sequence goes on from CAVYWD010000002.1 coordinate 2,822,582, forward strand.
GACGAGCGCCGAAACCAGTCGCGGCCGCTCCGGTCGCACCCTCGCGGCGACCAGGGCGCCCAAGACTCCCGCGGCGATTCCGGCCATTCCCGGCAGGTAGGCTTTCTCTTGCCAGATCCCGTTGCCCGCGAGGGCCGCGCGCGTCGCCGGCAAAGACACGGCCAAGGCGGCCATGGCGGCGGCGAGGGCGAGGTCGCGCCGCAGCAGCAGGCAGACCCAAGGAAACGCGAGGTAGAAAACCTCCTCGATGGAGAGGGACCACAAGATGTCCCAATTGCCGGGCAAATACCCCGTGTGCCCCTCGTACCAGTTCAGGTGCAGCGTCAGCGCCGAAAAGGCGGCTCGCCCCAAGGTCTGCCTCGGCCCCTGAATGATGAAATCCCTCGCGCCCGCGAGGTGAAGAACGCTGAGGAGCCCCACCAGAATAAGCAAATTGGGCAGAATGCGCGCCGCGCGCCGAACGTAAAAAGCGCGAGTGTCGATAGCGCCCAAACTCCCCCAGCGCGAGAGGTTGTTGGTGGTGATGAGAAAGCCCGAGATGACGAAGAAGATGAAGACGGCCTCGGAGCCGTTATAAACAAGGGCGTCGAGGAACCACTTCGGCAGGTATCTCGCCAGCACCCCGTTCTTCAATGGAATGCGAAGCCCCACGTGGTGCATGACGACGAGCGCGATGGACAGGCCCCGCAGAAGAATCAATCCCTGGATTTCGAAGCGCGGACGCTTCGGATGCCCCGGTCGGCGGGGCGGCGCATTGGGAAGCCTGAATTCGATTCAAGCGCGTTCCTCGGCGGGTGGGGTGAGGGGCGGAGGGTAGACCGGTGGGCCCTGGCGTTCAACGAGCCGCTTCGCGGGCGTGACCTCGGCGCGCCCAGGGAGCGTCCCTGCGTTCCAGGCGACCGGCAACCGGCGACCGGCGAGCGCGTGGACGACGGTCGAGGGCTCGTCGACCCACGGGGTCGCCGGGCCCCAAAGCGCCGTTGAATTCGCGGGGAGGGTCCGTCGTCTCCTCAGTGTGCCCGCGAGCGGCTCTGGAGAAATGGGTGAAGCACCTCGCAACACCTCGCTCTCCCGAGGGTTTTGCGTTAGGCAGTGGTCAGTGTCACCGGCTCTCGAACGAGGCGTCGATAACCGCGCTGCGGGTCGCGGGTAGCACTACAATAGAAGAGGGCCGACTGAGGAGTGCGTCATGAAGCATCTGCTGAAGCTCCTGATCGCGATGATGGCGATCGCTCCTGTTTCAACCTGGGCTCAAGAGGCGACTCTCGAGCCTTCCGATTCGGCAGGTGATACCCAGGTGGCGCCTCCGAGCGAGCCACCGGCTGCTCCGCCCGCCCAGCCCGCGCCCGAGCAGGTGCCGGCGCCGCCGGCCAGCGCCGAGCAGACGGACGCCCAACCTGCCGCGCCTCCCCCGGGCGTTCCGTCGGGACAATGGGCCTACACCGGCCAATACGGCTGGGTTTGGATGCCGTACGCGCAGAACTACACGTACGTCCCGGACAGCGGCGACCCGTATATGTACGTCTACTACCCCAGCTACGGCTGGACCTGGGTTACTGCGCCGTGGATCTTCGGCTGGGGCCCGTCGCCTTATTGGGGCGCCTGGGGTGTCCACCACTTCGCCTGGTACTCGCGGCCATGGTTCAGGGGCGGCCGAATCGACCGCGGCTACCACGGCTACGGCGGCTGGGCAGGGGGGCATCCGCAAGCTCGGGTGTACGCCGGGAACTCGGTCGGGATTCACTCGGGCGGCGCCCATTTCGGCGGCGCGGTTCACCCCTCGGCGCCCGTCGGGCACCCGGGTGGCGGCTGGGGCGGCCACGGCGGGAGTGGGGGCGGCGGCGGCGGGCACAGCGGCGGCGGGGGCCATGGCGGCGGCCATCGCTAACCTGGGCGGTCGCTTTTCTATCCAGTGCAAGGGCTCGACGGGCCTCTTCGGCGAAAGCCGGAGGGGCCCGCGTGCTTGTGCCGCTTCGAGCGTAGGCGTCGGATCCGGGGTCTTGTTGATGCGGTCCGACGAGGGGCCGGGGGGTTGACCCGAAGCCCGAAGCCCCAGCAGCTTTCGTTGGTTTCGGTTGGCCGGGTCAGGGCGAGTCGGAGATCGGGGCGTCGGGCGGGCGCGCGCTGTCGTGCTGCCGCCGGGCGGGGCGGTTGGTGCCTTCGCTGTCGCCTTCGTGCGCCGCCGCCCGCCGCGCCTTCACGGCTTCTCGCCACTCGAAGAGCTGCTCTCGGTACTGCTCGGCGACCTCTCGGGCGCGGGTGCGCTGCGCATCGGTGAGGAGCGACTCCGCCTCGCCATAAATCCGCGCATCGTTCTCGTCCATCTTCTCCTGGACGGAATTTCGCTTGGACGCCGCGGCGTCGCTCGAGCTCGGTCGCCGGCCGCCCATTCCTCCTCGGCCGCCCCCGCCGCCGGCTGCCCCCATTCCTCGCCCGCGCCCCATCCCGCCGCCAGAGCCATAGCTGCCGGGCAGAGGATCCCCTGAGGCGTCGCGGCCGGACCCAGAGTCCCTCTCGCGGGGCGCGGCTTTGGCGCCCGCCTGGCCGGACTGCTGCGAGCCTTCGGGCCGGAGCTCGGCGTTCATCTCCTGCTGCTTGTCCTCGAGAGCGTTGAGCTCTCGCGCCTGGTCCTCGGTCAACCCGAGCTCGTCGCGATGCGCCAACACCGCCGCGACCGACGAGCGATACTCCGGCCGCGGCGGGAGCGGCGCAGGAGGAGGCGGCGGCGCGTGCGCGCAGCCCAAAGGCCCCGCGAACGCGAGGGAGGCCGCGAGCGTGAGCGGCCCGGTCGCGGTGCTCCGAAGGGCTCGGAAGAGGGAGCTCAGAGTCATGGTGCTCCTTGGCGCAGGCGGACGTCCGGGTGAGTTCCCTGAGTCGCCGCGAGCCATCGCTCGCAGCTGGGCAGTCCCCCGAACGGCGCAGAAGTTAACTTCTCGGGCCGCCGAGCGCTGTCGACCTCGCCCGTTCGGTGCCAGGGGCGAAGGCTGGACGCAGGGTCGCCCGTGGGTTATCACCCCCTCGAGGTCTTTCGGTGGCAGGTTCAAAGAGAAACCGAGCACGCGCCCGCTGGGCCGCTGCGGCACTCCTGGCGTTGGCAGGGCACGCGGTCCTCCTGCTGGCTCTGTCGCGGAGCGGAGCTCTGCGCGCGTTTCGCGAGCAGAAGCGGCCGGCCGCAACCAAGGTGAACCCGGTCAGCCTTCGCAGCCTTCCCAAGGCGGCGTGGGCGGAGCACCGCAAGGTGCGAGCGGGCGCCGCCCCCGCGGTGCGCGCGCCCACGACTTCGCCGCCTTCCATCGAGAGGCCGCCGCCCCCGGCCGCGGGCCGCGTCGTCGACGTGGCCCAGGGCAATGGCCAGAAGCCGGCCGACGACGCCAAGTTCCTCGCCGAGTCGAACAACCGAGTCGAGAAGGAGACGGTGTCGCGCCACCGAACGCTCGACTACAAGACGGCGCGGCCGCAGCCCACCGCTCCCAAGCCCCCGTCCGCCTCCGAGGCCGTCGCGAAGAGCGACGCTCCCAAGGGCAACGGCGGCAAAGGCCAGGACGACGCTCCCGCGCGGGAGGCCCAGAAGAAGGTCGAGACCGAGACCCCGAGCCCTGAGCCGTCTCAGGCGTTGGCCCTTCGCCTCGACGGGATCGGCGGGCCCTACTCGTGGCTCCAGAGGGCGCTGCGCGCGGGTCGCTCGGAGGAGCGCCGCAGCGAGAGCGGGCGCGACGAGGTGCAGGGCTCGCAGGGCCGCGCAGGCGCCTCGGAGCTCTCGCTCGCGCCGTCCGCGGCGGTTCTCGACCGGATCGCCGGCGCCCCGGCCTCGGACCTAAGCTCCCGCGATGGCGTGGAAGAGGGCGAGGGCACTTTTCTCAATACGCGCGAGTGGAAGTACGCCTCGTTCTTCAACCGCGTGAAGCAGGGCGTCGGGTCGCAGTGGCATCCCATCGAGGCCATCCGCTCGGCCGGACAGGGCGGCGTGGCAGACCGCTACACGCTGCTCTCCGTTACCCTAAACGCCCAGGGGCGGGTCGAGGGCCTGAAGATCGTGCAGTCGAGCGGCAACCGCTCGCTCGACCGCGAGGCCATCGCCGCGTTCGAGCGCGCGCAGCCGTTCAACAACCCTCCGCCGGGCCTCCTGAGCGACCGCGGGGACCTCGCCTTCAATTTCGGGTTCTACATCGAAGGCGAGCGAGCAGGGCTGAAGCTGTTCCGGCCGATGGCCCGGTAATTGGCGGCCGGCACCCCGGCGCCGTCATCGCCCCAGGCAATCCCGGACATCACCGCCGAGTCTCGCAGGGGCCATCGGGCGGCAAGCGCGAGGCCCGTGCGCCTGCGCGCTCGTCCGCCCCGCGGGTGGGCCCTGCGACCGACGCGCCCAAAGCGTTCCCCCTGACGCCGGCGAACTATGTTCAGGCGCAGGAGGTTGGCCATGGGGTCGCGGCGGGAGCTCAAGTTCGCGGCGCTCGCGCTGTCCTGGCTCCGGCTGTTCGCCGGCCCGGCGGCTGCTCTCTTTCCATCGTTTGCGCGGCCGGCGACGGCGGCTCAGGCCGAGAGCCCAGGCGGCGCGCGCGAAGGGCCGCTCCACACGCCGCCAGTGCCGGTGCCTGCGCCCGGCAGCCCTGGGAGCGCGGCGGTCGGCATCGCACGAGGCACGCTCGCGCAGGCTTCGCCCGACGAGCTCGTCCTCGATGTTCCGGGGCACGCGCCGATGCGGCTCGCCATCGATCCAGCGGCGCCGTCGCGGCTCGACGGGAGCCCCGTCGCGCCGGGGCAGATCCCCCTGGGCGCCGACGTGGAGGCCCGCTACCGCGTGGAAGGCGAGCGCGTCATCGCCACTCGGATCGACGCTCGCCGGCCGGGACCTCGGCCATAGCCAGATTCCTCACCCCCCAACCCCCTTCCCGCTCGCGGCCGCTCGCGGGGGCGAAGGGGAAGAGGTGGTGCTCTTCGCGCCGGAAGCAGCGGAATTTGCACTCGCATCCCGAGGCGATCCGACCCGGTTGGGGCTGCGCTCTCGCCGGATCTTTGCTATGGACTTGAACCGGGGAAAATCCATCGCGGGAGGCGCCTTGCGCCTGCTTCTGCAGCACCGAACCAGCTACCGATATCCGCGGCCAGCAGCGCTCGGGCCTCATATCATCCGCCTTCGCCCGGCCGGTCACACCAAAGCCAAGGTCGAGTCCTACGGGCTCTCCATCGGCCAGCCGTGCCAGGTCCGCTGGCAGCAGGACCCGGTGGGCAATCACCTCGCGCGCGTCACCTTTCCCGCCGGCGCCAAGGTCCCGTCATTCGACGTCTGCGTCGAGCTCGCCATCGAGGTCAACCCGGTCAACCCGTTCGACTTCTTCGTCGACGACGCCGCCAAAGAGGCGCCCGTTCGCTACCCCGAGGCCCTGGCGCGCGAGCTCGCGCCCTTCATGGCATCGGAGGGCGCTTTGCTCGCAACCGGGCCGCTGTTCGCCCGCCTGCACGAGGAGCTCCCCAGGCGCGGCGCGTCCGTCCCGCTGCTGGTGGAGCTCAACCGGCAGATCAGCCAGCGTGTCCGCTACGTCATTCGCGACGAGCCCGGCATCTGGACGCCGGAAGAGACCCTGGCGAACGGCCGCGGCAGCTGCCGCGACTCGGCGGTGCTCCTGGGCGCCATCCTCCGGGCCCGCGGGTTCGCCGCGCGCTTCGTCAGCGGGTACCTGGTCCAGCTCACCGACGAAGGCATGATTCCCGACGAGCCCAAGGGCGTCGGCCGCGACGTCGTGGACCTCCATGCCTGGACCGAGGTCTACCTGCCCGGCGCCGGCTGGCTGGGGCTCGACTCGACGAGCGGGCTGCTCTGCGGCGAGGGCCACATCCCGCTGTGCTGCGCCGCCAACCCCGCGCTCGCCTCGCCCGTCGAGGGCACCAGCAGCGAGGCCGCGGAGTCGGTGAGCTTCGAGATGACGGTGGCGCGCCTGGGCCATGAGCCGCGCCCCACCGCGCCGTACGTCGAGGAGACCTGGCAGCGCCTGCTGGAGGTGGGCCAGGCGTCCGACGAAAAGCTCGCCTCGCTCGGGCTCGAGCTGACCATGGGCGGCGAGCCGACCTTCACCTCGCGCGAGCACCTCCAGGCGCCGGAGTGGAACGGCGAGGCGCTGGGGCCCACCAAGCGGCGCCAAGGCCTGACGCTCGCCGCCGAGCTCAGGAAGCGGCTTTCGCCCGGCGCCGCCATCGTCGACCGCCCGGGCAAGCACTACCCGGGCGAGAGCCTGCCCCGCTGGGCGCTGGAAATCGTGGGGCGCTCCGACGGGGTTCCGCTGTGGCCCTCCGACCCGTTTCCGGCGCCTTCGGGTGCGGGCCCGGGCGAGGCGAAGCGGCTCGCCGAAGCGCTGGCGCAGCGCCTGGGCGCCCCGCCGCCGCAGCCGGCCTTCGAGGACCCCTGGCGCTTCCTGCAGGACGAGGCGAGCCTCCCTATCGATGTCGATCCCCTCCGGGTCAGCCTGAAGGACCCAGAGGAGCGGCGCCGGCTCGCGCGCGTCCTGGACCGAGGCCTGGGCTTGGAGGCGGGCTATGTCCTGCCGCTGGCGCGCGCGGACGGCGCCTGGCGCTCCGAGGTCTGGCGCTTCCGCCGCGGCCACCTCTTCCTCGTCCCCGGCGACAGCCCTATCGGCCTGCGGCTGCCGCTGCGCTCTCTGCCGCCCGCCTCTGAGCCGCCGCCCCGCCGCCCAGAGGACGAGGCCGGCTTTCCGCCCGACCCGCGCCGCGCGTTGCCCAGCGAGGGCCAGGCCAAGCGCGCCGCGGCGGCGCCGCCGCCCCGGCCGGCGGCCGGCATCCGCACCGCCCTCTGCGTGGAGCCGCGCGACGGGCTCGTCCACGTCTTTCTCCCGCCGATGCGCGAGGCGGAGGACTTCCTCGAGCTCCTGGGCGCCGTGCGCGAGGCCTCGGCGGCAACGCAGGTCCCGGTGGCGCTGGAGGGCTACCCGCCGCCGTCTTCTCCGCTCCTGCGCCGTTTCTCGGTGACCCCGGACCCCGGCGTACTGGAAGTGAACCTGCCGCCCACCGCGGGCTCGGGCGACCACGCGGCGCTCTTGCACGGGGTCTTCGACGCCGCGCTCCACTCGGGGCTCTCGGCCGAGCGCTACCAGCTCGACGGCCGGCAGGCCGGCAGCGGCGGCGGCCACCACCTGACCTTCGGCGGCCCGGCGCCGCTCCAGAGCCCCTTCCTCGCGCGCCCCGACCTGCTCGCAAGCCTGCTGACGTTCCTGCAGCACCACCCGTCGCTCTCGTACCTCTTCACCGGCCTCTTCGTCGGCCCCACCTCCCAGGCGCCGCGCGTGGACGAGGCCCGCCACGAGTCGCTCCACGAGCTGGAAATCGCCTTGGCCCGCGCCTTCGCGCCCTCGGCCGAGCCGCCGGCGCCGTGGCTGTCGGACCTGCTCTTCCGGCATCTGCTCGTCGACCTCACCGGCAACACCCACCGGGCCGAGGTCTGCATCGACAAGCTCTTCGACCCGGCCACCGACCACGGGCGCCAGGGGCTCGTCGAGCTGCGCGCCTTCGAGATGCCGCCGCACCCGCGCATGGCGGCGGCCCAGATGCTCCTGATGCGCGCGCTCCTCGCCGCCTTCGCGGCCGAGCCCTACCAGCGGCCGCTGGCGCGCTGGGGCATGCGGCTCCACGACCAGTTCCTGCTCCCGACCTGGCTCTGGCGGGACTTCGAGGAGGTCCTCGGGCACCTGAAGGCGGCCGGCCTGTCCATGCCCTCGGACGGCTTTCGGCCCTTCCTGGAGCTTCGGTGCCCGCTGGTCGGGACCTTGCGCTGCGGCGAGCTGACGCTGGAGGTCCGCAACGCCCTCGAGCCATGGCACGTCCTGGGCGAGGAGCTGACCGGCACCGGCACCGCGCGCTACGTCGACTCGTCGCTCGAGCGGATCGAGCTCAAGGCGCGCGGGCTCGTCCCCGAGCGGCACGCGGTGGTGGTGAACGGCCACTCCCTGCCGCTGCGGAGCACCGGCGAGGCCGGCGAGGCGGTGGTCGGGGTGCGCTTCCGCGCCTGGGCGCCGCCGCACTCGCTGCAGCCGCACCTGGGCATCCACCACCCGCTGCGGCTGGAGCTGGTGGACACCTGGGCGAAGCGCTCTCTGGGCTCGTGCAGCTACCACGTCTGGCACCCGCTGGGCCGCGGATACGACGCCCCGCCCCTGACGCGCTTCGAGGCGAGCGCTCGGCGCGCGCAGCGCTTCACCGTCGACGGCCCTCGGCCCTGGCCCGTCTCGCCGCCGCCTTTGAGCGTCGACCCAGAAGCGCCCTACAGCGTGGACCTGCGCTCCTTCGCCCTGGACAAGCCGCCGCCGGAGCCGGAGGAGGACGGCGCCGAGGCGCGCGGAGCGGAGCGGCCGTGACCTCGGGCGGCGATCGGTGGCGCGAGGCGGCGCGCAACCAGGACGTCGCGGTGGCGGCCCGGGGCCTCACCTTGTGGGTGGGCGCGGAGCCGACCTTTACGCTGCGCAGCTCGCAGGACCCGGCGTGGCTCACCGCCGCCGAGGGCGCGGACAAGGCGGAGCGGGCCCGGGCGCTCTTGCTCTCGCTCGCGCCCCGGCTCTCGCCCGCGCCGGTCCTCTTCCGCAGCGCCGGCCGCCGTTACCCCGGGGAGAAGCGCCCGCGCTTCTGCTACGGCGCGCTCTTCCGGCGCGACGGCGCCAAAATCTGGGACGGCCCGCCGGACCCGCTGGTCGCCCCAGCGGCCCCGCCGCCGCGCAACCCGCCGGAGGCGCTGCGCGAGGCGCTGGCCTTCGAGCTCAAGCGGCGCGGGGCTCAGGTGGCCGCGGCGCCGGGGCCCACCGGGGAGCTGCGCTTGGCCGTGCGCCCGACGGGCGAGGCCATCGACCTCAGCGCGCCGCTGCTCCTGCGCCCCAGCGCGCACGCGCCCGGCGACGAGGGCCCGGCGTGGGACGCGGCGGGGGCGGCGGGCCTCTTCATCTTCGGCTTCCGGGCCGCGGCCGAGGCGCTGGCCATCGAATTGCCTGGTTTTCCAGGAGCTCATGAATTTCTCGAGTTTCTCCCGAGCCTCGCGGCCGCGTCGTCCCGCCTCGGCCTGCGGTCGCTCATCCTCGAGGGCTTCTCCCCGCCGGCGAGCGACGCGCTGGCCTGGCTCACCGTGACGCCGGACCCGGCGGTGGTGGAGGTGAACCTGGCGCCGGCGCCGGACCTCTTCACCTTCGCCCAGTTCAGCGAGGCGGTCTTCGCCTCGGCGGCGGCGGCGGGGCTCTCGCCGGAGCGCCTTCGGTTCAACGGCCAGCTCGCCGACTCGGGCGGCGGCGGCCAGCTCACCTTCGGCGGGCCGTCGCCGGCGAAGAGCCCGTTCTTCCTCTACCCCCACCTGCTGCCGGGGCTGGTGCGGGCGGTGAACCGCCACCCCTCGCTCTCCTATGCGTTCGCCACCGAGTGCCTGGGCTCGTCGTCCCAGGGCCCCCGGGCCGACGAGGGCGTGCGCGAGCGCTTCGAGGAGCTGGCGGTGGCGCTCGACCGGCTCGACGCCGGGGCGGCCGGCCCGGAGGTGCTGGGGGCCTCGCTCGCGCCGTTCCTGGTCGACTCGGCGGGCAACTCGCACCGCGCCGAGCTGAACGTCGAGAAGCTGTGGAACCCGGCGCTCCCCGGCCGCGGCGCGTCGGGGCTGGTGGAGCTGCGCGCGCTGAGGATGCAGAGCCGGCCCGAGCAGCAGCTCGCCATCGCCGCGCTTTTCCGGGCGCTGCTCGCCCGGCTGGCGGTCGATCCCTACCGCCTGCCCCTCATCGACTGGGGCGCCTCGCTGCACGACCGCTTTGCGCTCCCTCATTTCCTGGCCGAGGACTTGGCCGAGGTGCTCCAGGACCTGAGGGCCCACGGGCTGGGGCTGGGGCTCTTCGAGGAGCTGCTGACCGCGCCGCCCGAGCCGCTGGCGGCGGTGGAGCTCGAGGGCGCGCGCCTGGAGATCCTGCCGGCGCTCGAGTTCTGGCCGCTGATCGGCGACGTGGCGTCGCAGGAGCAGCGCGGGGCGCGCTCCTTCGACGCGAGCACGGCGCGCGTGCAGCTCGCGGTGCTGGCCAAGCCGGGCGAGGACCCCGGGCGCGTGGGCGCCGGCGGCTACGAGATCGCGCTCGCGCCGGCGGAGCACCGGCGCCGGCCGCTCGAAGCGGCGCTCCACCTCGCGGGGCTGCGCTACCGCGCGTTCGCGCCGAGCCCGGGGCTGCACCCGGCCCTGGCGCCGCACGACCCGCTGCTCATCCACTGGTCGCGGCGCGGCGCTCACGCCGAGGTCGCGCTGCACAGCTGGCGGCCCGGGGGCGGCGCCTACGACGGGCTGCCGGCCGACGCCCGGGAGGCCGCGCACCGCCGCGCCGAGCGCGCCGTGGTCTCGTATCGCGAGGCGCCCGCGCGCCTGCGCCCCGTCGCCGCCTCCCAGCGCAGCCCGTTTTGCGTGGACCTGCGCCGCCTTCCCCCCTGGACCCCGGAGCCGCACCATGATCCAGCCCGTGTCGGGCGCCCCCCCGCCGGCGTCGCTCTTCTCGGAGTATCGCCAGCTGCCGGGCGCCTACGACGAGCTCCTGGACGCGGGCGGCGCTCCGCGCCCAGGGTTCGAGCGCGCGCTCGCGGAGATCGGCGCGAAGACGCCCGACGGGCTTTGCAAGAGCCAGCGCGTCGCCGACCTCTCGCTCCTCTCGCGCGGCGTCACCTTCAACGTCTACAAGGACAGCCGCGGCACCGAGAAGATCTTCCCGTTCGACGTGGTGCCTAGGCTGGTGAGCTCGCAGGACTGGGACCACGTTCGGCGCGGGCTGGAGCAGCGCGTTCGCGCCCTGGAGCTGTTCCTCGACGACGTGTACGGCGAGGGCCGGATCCTCGCCGAGGGCCGGGTGCCGAAGGAGGTGGTGCTCGCCTCCAAGGGCTACTTGCCCATGCTCAAGGGCGTCCGGCCCCCGGGCGGCGTGCGCATCCACATCGCGGGCATCGACCTCATCCGCGACGCGGGCGGCACGCTCCGGGTGCTGGAGGACAACCTGCGCACGCCGTCGGGCGTCTCCTACGTCCTGGAGAACCGGGTGATGACCCGGCGGGTCTTCCCCACGGCCATCGACCGCGCCCGGGTGCACGGCGTGGACCTCTACCCCTCGAAGCTGGGCGAGGCGCTGCGCTCGGTGGCGCCGGGGAACCAGGACCCGAGCGTGGTGCTGCTCACGCCGGGCCCATATAACTCGGCCTACTTCGAGCACACGTTCCTCGCGCGGAGCATGGGCATCGACCTGGTGCAGGGCGGCGACCTCTTCGTGGAAGGGGACGAGGTCTTCCTGCGCACGACGCGCGGCCCGAGCCGGGTGCACGCCATCTACCGGCGCATCGACGACGCCTTCCTGGACCCGGAGGTCTTCCAGCCCGACAGCCTGTTGGGCGTGCGCGGCCTCGTGCGCGCGTGGGCGAAGGGGAAGGTGGCGCTCGCCAACGCGCCGGGCAACGGCGTCGCCGACGACAAGGCGGTCTACCCGTTCGTCCCGGACATGGTTCGCTTCTACCTGGGCGAGGAGCCGGTGCTGGAGCAGGTGGAGACCTACCAGTGCGTGCGCGAGGCCGACCGCGACTACGTGCTCGCGCACCTGGACTCGCTGGTGGTCAAGAGCGTGGACGAGGCCGGCGGCTACGGGATGCTCATGGGCCACGCGTCGACGGCCGAGCAGCGGACGGAGTTCGCGAAGCGCATCGCGGCCGACCCCCGGCGCTACATCGCTCAACACCGCGTGGAGCTCTCCACCTGCCCGACCTGGGACCCGGCGGCGAATCGGCTGGTCGCACGGCGGGTGGACCTGCGGCCGTACATCGTGACCGGGCGCGACGGGCCTTGGGTGTTGCCCGGGGGGCTGACCCGCGTCGCGCTGGTCGAGGGGTCGTACGTCGTGAACTCGAGCCAGGGGGGCGGCTCCAAGGACACCTGGGTGCAACGTCCATGATTCTCGCGCGTCGCCGATCACTGCTTCTGGATGGGCCGCTACCTCGAGCGGGCGGAGTCGACCTCGCGGGTGCTGTCCTCGACTCGGACCCTGGCGCTCGACGCGGTGCTGTCTCCGCGCCTGTGCTGGCGGCCGGTGCTCATCGTGGCGGGCGAGGAGCCCTCGTTTCTCGAACGCTTTGGCGAAGCGGCCATGGAGGACGGGGAGGGCGTCGAACGGACGATGACGTGGGACGAGGACAACTGGAGCAGCATCGTCCGGTCGGTCGGGGCGGCGAGAGAGAACGCGCGCTCGGTTCGCGACTTGATCAGCCTCGAGGTCTGGGAGTCGATGAACGAGGTCCACCTCTGGCTGCAGTCGGCGGCGGCGCGGGCCGAGTACGAGGAGCACCGCTACGGCTTCTACAGCCGGGTGCGCAGCGCGACGCAGCTGGTCACGGGGCAGATCCAGAGCACGATGCTCCACGACACCGCGCTGGACGTCATGTGGCTCGGCGCCATGCTCGAGCGCGCAGGCTGGACCGCGCGCGTGCTTGACGTGCACCACCACGCGCTGGCGGCGGCGCTGTCGCCGCAGTCGGGCGACGGCGCGGTGGAGAGCGCGCTCTGGATGGCGATCTTGAAGACCTGCTCCGGATTCGAGCCGTTCCTTCGGCGCTCGCACGGGCAATTGTCCGGGCGGGCCGCGGCGAGCTTTCTGCTTTTGGAGCGGACCTTCCCGCGGTCGGTGAGGTACTGCGTCTCGCGGGCGCACAAGCGGCTGAAGTGCATCCGGCCGCCCGAGCTGGAGGGCCTGCCCGGCGGGCGGGCGCTGGCGGAGCTCGCGGGGCTCGACGAGTGGCTGTCGCAGCTGGGCGAGAGCGCGGTGGAGCCGGGGATGTTCCACGAGGTGCTCACGCGCATCGTGGACGAGACGGCGGCGGTGTGCGGGAGCCTTGGGGAGGAGCTGTTGGGCGCGGCGCCGGTGAGCGTGACGAAGGCGGCGGTGCAGACGCAGACGAGCTCGGCGGGGGGATAGGGAGGGCAGGAATCCGCCGAGCGACGATCATGAGGCTCGCATGGCTTGTAATGCATCCGTGCAGGTTCGCGGTGATTTCTTTGGCGGGGGGCTGCTCTGAGGCAGATCAGATGACGAGGCGAAGCCGAAGGAGGAGCGGGTCGTTGAACGAATCGACGGAACACTTCGGCAGATCGTTCAGCCAGGCACCACGGCGTCGGAAGTTTGGTCTTTGCCGAACGGAGGGGTGCTCCTTGAAGGCGGCGGCCTCGGCCTTTTCGTCGTCAGCTCAATGGAGGATGATGAAGACATCGAATTCGTTCGCCGAGGGCAGAAGATTGGCCAGCCCTGAGGGGTAGCGCGACTCCTCGAGCGCCAGCCAGAGGCAGTAGCGCTCGCCAATGCGCGTGATCGCAGAGCTCGATGGCGCGGCGCGCGGACCTGAGTCCCCGAAGTGCCGGACAGCGGGAGGCAAAGCTGCGCCGGGACTTTGGCGCCGATCCACCTCCACGGCCGCGCGAAGAAGCCGCTGGAGGGAGCCCTTGCCCCGCCGCCGGGCCCCTGCCATCGTCGCCCCAGGAACCGCCCAGCGAGGAACCTCGATGATCATCCTCGGTGTCAACTCCGCCTATCACGAGAGCTCCGCCTGCATCCTGCGCGACGGACAGCTCCTCGCGGCAGCGGAGGAGGAGCGCTTCAATCGAATCAAGCACGGGAAGAAGGCCGAGGTGAACAATTCGGACCAGCTTCCCGAGGCGGCCATGGCTTTCTGTCTGTCCGCCGCCGGCGTCGAATGGAATGAGGTCGACCACGTCGCCTATTCCTTCGACCCCGAGGAGCGACTGAAGCGAAACCTCGGCCTTTCCGCGCCCGGCATCGCACCGGGCGATTTCGGCACCGAGGACGGCGAGCGGGCCTTTTACGCGGCGAATCTGCGCGCCCGCCAGAAGCTCCTGGCCAGGGCCGCCCAGGCCGAATTCCACTTCGTGCGGCACCACTTGTCCCACGCGGCTTCTGCTTTTCACGTCTCCCCGTACGAAGAGTCATGCGTCATCGCGGTGGACGGCATCGCTGAATTTGCGAGCACCTGGCTCGGCTACGGCAAGGGCGGGCGGCTCGTCTGCCTCAAGGAGATCGAATTCCCCAGCTCGCTCGGCTTCCTCTGGGAGAAGTTCTCCGAGCTCCTGGGGTTCGATCGCTACTCCGGTCCCGGCAAGCTCATGGGCTATTCGGCGACCACGCACCCCATCGGGCTCACCGGCGTCGACTACCACGCTCGCCTGCGCGAGGCGGTGTCTCTGGAGCCGATGGGGTTCTCAATCGACGACCGGGTCTTCCGCTTTCGAACCGACGACTTCGAGGGAATGCGGCCGCTCTTCGGGCCGAGGCGCCCGGCGGTCGTCTATCGCTATGAAGAGGCGGCCATCGCCTCGGCCCTCCAGGCGACGACCGAGGACGTTATGGTGCACCTCGCCCGCGAGCTCCACGCGGCGACCGCGAAGGAGCTCGGGCATCCCGTTTCGAACCTCTGCCTCGCCGGCGGCGTGGCGCTCAACTGCCTGGCCAACAGCGCCATCCTGGGCCGCACTCCCTTCGAGAGCCTCTTCGCGCAGCCCGCGGCCAACGACGCCGGCACGGCCCTCGGAGCGGCGTTCTGGGTCTGGCACGAGCGGCTGGGCAACGAGAAGCGGTCGTGGGCCATGAAGCACGCGTTTCTGGGGCCGTCGTATTCCGTGCGCGAGATGGAGGAGGCGCTGCAAAAGAAAGGCCTCTCCTATTCCAGGCCGGACGACGTCGAGCGCGAGGTGGCGCGGCTGCTCTTCCAAGGAAAGATCGTCGCGCGATTCGATGGCGCCATGGAGATAGGCCCGCGCGCCCTGGGAAATCGCTCCATCCTCGCCGACCCCACGCGCTTCGACATGAGGGAAATCCTCAATACGCGCGTGAAATATCGCGAGAGCTTTCGCCCCTTCGCGCCCTCGGTGCTCGACTCCTGCATGGGCGACCTGTTCGAGGAGCGCCGCCCCGTGCCCGCGGACGATTTCATGTTGCTCGTGCACAAGACGCGCGGCCGCGAGCACCTGCGCATCCCTGCGGTCGTGCAAGAGGACGAGTGTCGGCACATCAATACCGCACGGGCTCAGGCGGTGACGCAGGCGGTGAATCCGTCTTACCATCGGCTCGTCGACGAGTTTCGCTCGCTCTCCGGCGTCGGCGCGGTCCTCAACACGTCCTTCAACGCCCGGGAGCCCATCGTCCGCTCGCCGGAGGAAGCGATTCGAACCTTCCTGGAAACGCGGATCGACTCTCTGGCCATGGGGCCGTTCCTGGTGAAGAGGGAGTGACGAGGGAGTGACCAAAGTGCGCCACGCGAAGCCATTGGCCGTTCAGCGGGGCCAGGCCATCGTCGACGGCCGGCCGGCGGTGCGAGCCTCGGCGATTCTCGCCTCGCCAGGCTGCTCGTGGGCCCGCGCCACCGGAGGCTGTACCTTCTGCGGTTTTCTGGAGCTCTCCACGCGCGGCGAGGCGGTCTCGGTCGAGGATTACGAGCGGCAGGCCGAGGCCATCGTCGAAGCGGTCGGGGCGCAAGGGGCAGGGGAGGTCGACCTCTACAACTCGGGCTCCTTTCTCGCGGACGATGAAATCCCGGCCCAGGCGCGGCTGGCCATTCTCAGTCGAGTGGCCGCGATTCCGGGGCTTCGGCGAATTCTCATCGAAGCGAGGCCCGGGGACGTCACGGTGGAGAAGCTGGCGCCGCTGGTCGCGCAGGTGCCCCACGCGACGCTGGAGGTGGGCATCGGCCTGGAGACCGCCGACGATTCGCTGCGCGAGCGGGCGCTGAAGAAGGGCTTTTCGCTCGCCGCCTTCGAGAGCGCCGCAGGCATCGTGCACCAGTCGGGGGCGGCTCTGTTGGCCTATGTCCTCGTGAAGGCTCCGGGGCTCTCGGAAGAGCAGGCTCTCCGGGACGCCGCCGCCACCCTCGCGGCGCTCGCGGCGCTGCGCGATCGGCTCTCGGTTTCCGGCCGACCCCTCGCGGTCCGGGCCGCGCTAGAGCCGGCTTTCGTGGCGCGGGGAACGGCGTTGGAGCAGGAGCATCTCGCGGGGCGGTACGCGCTGCTGAGTCTCTGGACCGTCCGAGAGCTGGTGCTGGCGACGCACGAGCTCCTCCCGCTCCAGGTGGCGCTATGGGACGAGGGGCTCGCCGAGGGGCGAGTCGCGAGCGGTTGCGCCGAGTGCACGCCCAGGCTGCGGGAGGCGTTCGAACGCTTCAATGCCGAGGGAGGGGTCGCTGCGCTCGAGCGCCTGGAACCCTGCGCTTGCAAGCCCGCGGGCGGCACTCAGCTCGAAACGGCTCGGTCAAGAAGGGAAGGCTGATTCTTGAAAAGCCGACTCAACGCGAGGCTGGAGACCATCGGCAAAAGGCGCACCTTGCGCCACGCGTGGCGACGAGCGGCCTTGCGGATCCGCGCTTCGGCCCATTTCAAGTCCAACTCCTTCGAGAGGTAGAAGCGCGGGAAGAGCAGGTCGTCGTCCTTTTTCAGGAGGCCTTCTTTTGTCGCAACCTCCTGGAGCGCCGTGCCGGGGTAGATGCGTATTCCGATCCCGTGCTTGAAGAGCGAGAAGTCGATCTCCGGCAGCGTCGCCAGCGTCTCGTTCACGGTCGCTTCGCATTCTCCCGGACCTCCAAAGAGCAGCTGCAGGCCGAAGACGAGCCCCGCCTTCCTGGCCATTCTGGACCATTGGCGCACGTCCGCGACGGAGAAGGGTTTGCGGTATTGCTCCAGCATCGCGTCGGAGAGCGATTCGCAGCCGAGCAGGGCGAAGGTACCTCCGGCCCTCGTGAAGAGATGGAGCAGCTCCTCGTCGTAACAACCGCGGGCAGGCTCGAGGTTCGTGCTGATCTGAAGGTCGAGCCGCTCGCGGATGATCGCGCGGAATAGCTCCTTGGCGAAATCGATCGGGTGCGACAGGCAAGGGTCGATGAGGTACACCCGATTTGTTCCGAATTTCGCAAGAGCATCCCGAAGGTCCGAGAGGATGGCGTCGATGTCCCTGGGGACAATCTTTCCGTCGCAGGCGACCGGGGTATCACAATAGAGGCAGTGGAACTGACAGCCTGACTTGACGGTGGCCGGCGCGGGAAACAAGGCCTTGGAGTAGCGGCTCAGGTCGATGCGGCTCCAATCGGGGTGCTTGCCGTTGAATCCGAGGCACGTCGACGCGTTCGCGAAGACCTGGGTGCCCTCCTGCCAGACGAGGCCGGGAATGCTCGGGTCGAAGGAGCGACCGGCGATGCATTGGAGCAGCAGGGGCAGGGAATCCTCGCCTTGTCCGGCGATGCCGTAGTCCGCTTGCATGTACTTCAGCATCGCCTTCGGCGCTGTCGAGAACGCCGTTCCGCCGAGGATGGTCGGGAGCCCTTTGCTCTTCGCAGCGGCGACGTATCGCTTGACCGCTGGGAGCGGGTCATCCGGCGCGAGCATTTCGTGGTTGTCGAGGTTACGGACGGAGAAGCCCACGGCGTCCGGCTGGAAGTCCCGCATCGCGAGATCGAGCTCTCGTTGCCCATCCTTCGCGAACATCATGTCCAAGATCTTGACGTCGTGGCCAGCTCGCAGGAGCGGCGGAATTAAATAGGCAAGGCCGATGGGCGGAGGGGAGAGCATCCGGTTGCTATTCGTATAGACGAGCAGGACCTTCATAGAGACGGCCTCCGATTTGCGGACGCTTCGGGCGCTGGGCTACGGACGAGTCTTCGCTGTCTTCGCGCGGCGATGGGCCAGCTCCGCCAACGGGCGGTAGAACCTCTCGGCAGCTTTCAGATTCATGCCGAAAGCGGAGGCGGTCATTTGCGCGAGCGCCGCGAGGCGCCGGGGGACCTGTTCAGCGCCTGCTTCGGGGTCGATCAGCGCATGCGCCGCCGCCAGCAAAATCTCCGCATACCCCAACGGATGAGCGACCTGGCATTCCCCCGCTTCGTTACCCTCCTCCAGGATCCGCGCGAAGAACGGAGCGCCGCGCGTGACCATCACCGCCAGCGTCTTGTCGTGGATGTCGATGTAGCGGATGTGATGCAACCTCGAAAAGGTCGTCGAGTTGACCTCTTTCAATGCCGCCGAAAATGCCTCCGCCTTCCCGGCGAAACCCAACCGGCGGTCGCTCACGGCCGCGGCGAGGCGCTCCTCCATGGCCTTCGCGTAGCGCGCGATCACCGCGTCGACGATGCCCTCCTTGGAGTCGTAGTGGTAATAGAGCGTGCCCTTGGCGACCTTGGCCTCCAGGGCGATGGCATCCATGGAAGCCTTCTCGAAGCCTTCGCGGATGAACAGGTCCACCGCCGAGTCGAGAATGGCGTTGCGGGTCTTCTCTGCTTTGAGGTCGCAATCCATCAGGGCCTTCTTCTCACGGAACTGACTGACCGTCAGTCTAGCACGCCTGTGGGCGGAGCCGCTCCTAATCGCATGTGCAGGGGGGCTCGGGCGGGCTGCATCGGTCGCGCAGGCCTATGACTTCACCCGGTAGTCAGGGGCCTGTCTAACGCGCGCGGTCGCGCCCGGGTCGAGGTGCTGCTCGACGCCGGGAGCGCGGTCTTCGCCGAGCGCGGCATGACCAGGCCACCACGACGGAGATCGCCGCGCGCCTCGAGGGCTATCGGCTCGCTCTACGCTTCTTCCCGAACAAGGAGTCTCTCGGCGAGGCGCTGCTCCGGCGCATCGCCGAGCGGTCGTCCGCGGGCTGAAGGAGCGACGCCTCCATTCCGCCCATCGCCGAGCCTGACGAGGCTCCTGGGGATTGCTTCAGTGAGTGCGCGGGCTGGTGTCGGTCGGCTCAACCGGCGTGACGCGCGGTGCGGTGGGCTCCGGGGGCCGGTAGCGCGCGGAAGGCCGCTCGCCCGCCTCGGCGGCCGTGCGCTGGCGCCGCCGCTCCAGCCGGCGCGTGGTGTCGCGGGCGAAATCGATATTGCCGATGCCGAAGGCGATGGCCGCCGCGACCGCCGCCGCGCCTATCACCGCTGCGAACGTCATCATGACGATGTTCCGGGCGATCCCCAGCTCGTCGAGGGCCATGAAGCCCGACAGGGCGACGATGGCCACGCGCGCACCCCGCGCGAGCCAGGCGCTGGTCACGTCGCCGATGAGGTCGGAGACCACGTTCGCGATGGCAATGGCGATGCCCACGATGAAGGCGGCCACGATCACCCGGGGCACATAGCCCAGGATTCGGTCGATGCCCGCGGACAAGGAAGCCAGCTGTAGCGAACGCGCCGTGAGCGAGAGCGTCACCAGCATGCCCAACCAGAACACCGCTGAGCCTACCGTGGCCGAGGCGGGGTGCTCCGCTCGATTGGCCCTCGGGTGCAGCCGGCGCGCGATGAAGCCGTCGAAGCTCACCCGCGAAAGGAGGCGACGCACCAAGCTGCCGACCACGCGCGACAGCGCGTAGCCCACGACCAGTACGATGACCGCCGATAGGAGATTTGGCAGGAACGCCACGATTTGCCCCAGGCCCGTCGCGAAGTAATTGCGCATTTGTTCGCCCATGATTTATGGATCCCCAATGCGTCCCCCAACCAGTGTTGGGATTGTATTCGCCTGCTGCAACGTGCGGCTCGAAGAGGTCGGGAGGCCGGGACGTGCAGGTCCCCTGGCGCAAGTCGCGGACGAGATCCATCAGGCCGCTCGGCGACCGGGGCGCCGGCCGGACGTGGAGGTGAGCGGCGTTTTACGATTGGCGCGGAGGGCAAGACATCTACAGCTTGGAGGTAGGCAAGCCTGCCGAACGTGAAGCTGCTCCCTCGCCGGGCTGCGACTTTCGGCCATTGGCCTGGTCGCTCGGCTCCCAGAGACCAAAAACCCTGGGTTCCCCTAGCAGCCCAGCCGTGGCAGGCTCCGCTCGTCCCCTTCGAGGAGTCCGTCGCCCGATGCCCAACCTGCTCGCCATGTCCTTCGAAGGGGTGCTCGCGCCGTCCTTCGACCTCCGCTGCCTGGCGGCCGGTCAGCGGCGCCCGGACGGCTGGGGGATAGCCTGGTACCCTGGCGGTGAGCCCGCGGCGACGGTGCTCAAGGAGCCCGCGCCGCCTCCGGGGAGCATCCGCAGCGAGCTGGTGCGCGCGTGGGAGCACCTGGCCTCCTCCAGCTTCATGCTCCACATCCGCCACGCCACCTGGGGGCAAATCAGCGACGCCAACACCCAGCCCTTCTGCCGCAGCTACGGCGGGCGCGACTGGCTCCTGGCCCACTCCGGCAGCCTCGACCATCAGCTGGCGCAGAGGGTCGGCGCGCGCTTCCTGCCGCTCGGGAGCACCGACACGGAGATCATCTTCTGCGAGCTGCTCGGCTGGATCGCCGACCAGGGCGTCGTGCGCATCGGCGACCTGGACCTCGGCCGCCTGCACGAGTGGTTTCACCAGCTGAACCAGCACGGCGCTTCGTCGCTGGTCTTCTCCGACGGGCGCGACCTCGTGGCCTACGCCGACGACCAGGGCCGAGGTGAGCTGTGGCTCTGGGAGGTGCTCCCGCCCTACCAGCACCTGGCGTTCGGCGACGCGGACCTCGCGGTCGACTTGACCCGGCGCGGGGCGGCGAGCCGCAAGGGCGTCATCGTCACTGCGGGCGAGCTCACGCCGCTGTCGGCCGCAGGGCTGCCCGCCAAGAATCGCAGCGACGCGGGGCCGCCGGCGCGCAAGCTCGCGCCGGGCGCGATGGTCGTCGTCCGCCAGGGCGCCATTTGCGCGGAGCTGAGCGCCGACTCCTTGGCGGGGACCGGCCAGGCGGAGGTGCCCGGCAGCCTGCGCGCGCGGCCGCCGCTGGCGAAGCTGGCCACGGCCGCCGAGGTGAAGCGCTTCGAGGTGGAGCACCGGACGACCTACCGCTACGCGGCGCCGGTGGAGCGGAGCACGCACGTGCTGCGGCTGGAGCCGGTACACGACCTCCTCCAAGCGCGCCTGTCGCACCGGCTGGAGCTCTCGGTGGAGGGCGCGCGCGTGGACTACGAGGACGTCTTCGGAAACCGCGTCTCCAAGTTCGACCTGCAGACCCCGTTCACCGAGCTCACCATCGTGAGCCGGTCGCGGGTGGAGACGCGCGACACGCACCCGCTCGCGTTCCGCTCGCGGCCGCACGCGAGGTCGACCATCCCGCTCATCTGGATGCCCTGGCAGCGGCACATGCTCATGCCCTACCTCTTGCCGCCCGAGCTCCCGGAGACGCAGCTGCGCGAGCTGACCGACTACGCCATGAGCTTCGTCCAGCGCAACGACAACGACCTATTAGAAACGCTCATCGATCTGAACCTGTCCATCTTCCGCGAGTACCGGTACGCGCAGGGGCTGACCACGCTGGCCACCACGCCGTTCGACGTCTACACGCAGCGGCGCGGCGTCTGCCAGGACTTCGCGAACCTGTTCATCTGCCTCGCGCGGCTCCTGAGCGCCCCGGCGAGGTACGTCTGCGGCTACGTCTACACGGGCCCCAAGGCGGAGAACCGGGTGCAGTCGGAGGCCTCGCACGCCTGGGTGCAGGTGTATCTTCCGGAGGTGGGCTGGAAAGGGTTCGACCCCACGAACGGCATCGTCACCCAGACGGACCACATCCGAGTGGCGCACGGCCGGACCTACGTGGACGCGACGCCGACCTCGGGGACCATCTTCGTGGGCGGTGGCGCCGAAACGCTGGAGGTGTCGGTGCGGTGCGAGCCGTGTTCGTAGCAGGTCACCGCGCGAGATAGGGCCAGAAGGTGAGCGCGCCGAGCACGGCCGCGCCGCCGGCGCAGATGAGCACCGCGCCCGCCGCGATGTCCTTGGCCTTCTCGACCGACGGGTGGAACCCGGGGGAGACGACGTCGCACAGGTGCTCGAAGGCGGTGTTCATCGCTTCGGCCACCCAGACCAGGACCACCGCGGCCGTGAGCCAGCGCCAGTCGGCGGCGCTGACTTTGAGCCACGCGCCGACCAGGCCAACCGCGATGGTGCTGGCCAGGTGGACCCAGGCGTTGTGCTGGGTCCGGAGCATGAAGCCGATGCCGGTCGCGGCATAGCGGAAGCTCCGCGCCCGGCCTGCGAGGGAGAAGGGCTCGCCGACTTTCGCCAGGTGAGCGTCGTTCGAGGTCATGGCGCGGTCTCCGTCGCGGCTCCCAGGAAGGAGGCGCGACGGGAACGATCGCACGCTTCTAAGCCCCGTGCCGAAGCCAAACCGGGGCGGTGCCGCGCCGCGAGCGAGCAACGCGAGGAGCGGTTGGCGCCGGCCTCGGCGGCGATCTCGTCGATCCGCGCGCCCTCCAGTCATCGGCTTGGGCCCCTTGCGCGATTGCGCGCCGGGCGTTTCGCTGCGAGATTGTCTTCCCTTCATTATCGAGGAGAACCCCGTGCGCCACGTCGCTCCAGTTGCCCTTGCCTTGATCGTTCTCGGCGCCTCCGGGTGCGCCGTCAGCCGAGATGCCGCGCGCGACCGAGCGGCTGCCCACGCCTGCGATCGCGTCCAGGCCTGCGGCAGCATCGGCTCGGGCGGCCTCTATGCAACGCAGGAGGACTGCGAGGTCCAGCAGCAGTCGTTCTGGACCGACTACTGGCCCGCCAGCGGCTGCGAGGGCCGGATCAGCGCCGACGACCTCGACTATTGCCTCGAGTCCATCGATCGCGCCGCATGCGGCGTCAGCCTGGACCTCTGGACGACGCTCAGCGCTTGCCAGGAGAGCAAAGTCTGCTCGGGGCGGTAGACCGAGAATATCGGCGCGCCCGACCCTCAAGGAGTGGAGAGGGTGGCTTGCCGCTTCGCCCACACCTCGCCGCCGCGCCCGTCGCGCACCACGACATAGACGGTGAGCGCGCCGTCGGGCGCGCTCGACGATGCGCTCATCGCCGACCCGGTGGGGTTCTCCTCCGCGCCCACGAAGTCGGTGCCCCCGGTGTTCTCCGGGCTGAAGGTCCCAGCGGTCGTGAACCAGGCGTATTGGAAGGTCTCCGTGGCGGTTTGCGACCCGCCTTTGTAATCGAGGATTTGGTAGGTCTCCTTTGCCGACGGGTCTGGCGGCACGACGTCGAAGTCCATCCTGCTCCCGCGGACGAGCGCCGCGGCCGCCCCGGTCGCGAGCGCGGTGCCGTTGAGCGTGAGCTGTGGCTCGGGCGGGTTCTGGTTCGCCGCCGGGTCCGGGAAGCGGGGGTCTTTGGGAGTCAGCACGAGCCGCTTGCCCCCGATGGCCACTTCGGCGCCGGCGTCGACGCGGAGCGTGACGACCGGCCAGACCCCGAAGGCGCCCTTGTACGGGTCCTGGTCCACCGCCGCCTGGATGAGCGCGGCCACCTGCTGCAAGAGCTCGGGGTGCGCCGCCAGCGACCAGCTCGCCTCCTCACCGGACACCGTTCCCTCCCCGAGCGCGACCGCGCCCGACGTCCCCTCGCAGCGGAGGTCGGTCGCGGAGGGACATGCCGTGAACGTGAAGTGCACCGCGCGCCCGGCGCCCTTCGGGTCCGCCACCAGCGCGCGGAGCTTCAGGTTCGCCAGCGCGGACACGGCGTCCACCAGGACGGGCTGCTGGGTCTCGGGGTCCAGGCTCACCAGGGCCTCCGCCGGCTCGGCTCGCATGCCCAGGATGCGCAGGTCGTGGACGTTGGACGCGGCATCGGGCGCCGGCGCGCACGCGAGCGCGGCGGCGGCCGACGCCGCGGCGGCCAGGGCGGCGAGGCGCATCAGAAGGTCCCCTTCACGCCCAGCGTGGGCAGGATGGGCAGCCCGGGGATCTGCACCTCCTGGCGATAGCGGTAGTCCCACTGGTAGCCCTCCGGGTTCTTGGCCCAGTAGACGTTCTGCACGTCGAGGTAGACCCCGAGCTTCCAGCGGTCGAAGAGGAAGCCTTTGTCCACCCGCAGGTCCAGCTGGTTGAAGGTCGCCAGCCGCTGGCTGGTGGCCTCGCCGTTCACGGCTTGATAGCCGCCGGAATCGGCGTCGAAGGTGGACCCGGAGACGGGCGTGGTCGGTCGCCCGCTCACCAGCCGGAACCGCCCGCCCAGCTCCCAGCCGTTGCCGAGCTTGTACTGCGCGACCACCGTGAGGATGTGCGGCTCGTCGTAGCTGCCCAGGTGATACGCCTGGCCGCGCAGCCGCTCCTCGCTGCGCGAGAGCGTGTACGCGAGCCAGCCGAAGAAGCGCTGCGTGATCTCGTGGCGCAGGAGCACCTCGATGCCGTAGGCCCGGCCGAGCCCGTCGTTGTCGTAGATCTCCGGGACCGTCTGGCCGCTCGCGTCGACCCGCACCCCGGACGAAATGGCGACGAGGCCGTAGCGCCGGTTGAAGAAGCCGGTGACGTCCAGGCGGAGCGCGTCGGTGAACCGGCGCTCGACGCCCAGCGAGGACTGGAAGGCCTTCTGGAGCTGAAGGGTCGGGTTGCCGAACACCGGGTCGAACTGGAACGGCGATGGCGCCTGCGCGTAGAGGCCGACCGACCCCTTGACCACGGTCTTTTCGTCCAGCTGGAAGCGCGCGTTGACCCGCGGGCCGGCGGCGCCCCGTGAAGCGCCCTGGAGCCGGAACAGGTCGAGCCGGACGCCCGGGAAGAGCGTGAGGCGGCCGAGCTTCGCCTCGAGCTCGGCGTAGAAACCCCAGTCGAGGGTGCCCAGGTCGCGCGCCACCGACTGCGACGGCTGGATGGGGTCCGCGCCGGGGAACGCGCGGAAGGCGTCGAGCGGCGGCGCGGTGTACGTGTACTGCGCCTGCGCGAGCTGCAGGTCCGCCCCCAGCCTGAGCGCATGGCTCCCCGGGAGCGACCAGGTCAGCTCGTCGCGCAGCCCCGCAGAGGGCGTCACCGAGGAGCCGCCGACAATCGAGGTCGCGTCGCCTATCTGCGCGGATATCTCGTCGCGCCCGACGTACGGCGAGAGGACGTTGGTGACGGCGCCGCCGCGGTACGTCCAGGTGAAGCGCGCGCGGTGGAAGCCGGTGTGCGTGCCGATGGAGTAGTCGCGCTGTCGCTGCGAGCCGCTGGCCGCCACCTGGAGCCGGTCGTCGGAGCCAAAGGCCATGAGCGTGAGCTGGTTCCGCTCGCCCTTGTTCCCGTAATCGGCGCGCACCTGGTAGTCCCAGTAGCGCGGCAGGATGCTGAGGGTCCCGTCGCCGCCGTTGGGGATGGCCGACGGCAGCAGCGCGTCGATGTACGAGCGGCGCGCGGCGACGGCCACGCTCAGCGCCTTCGAGAGCGGCGCCTCGACGAACGCGGCGCTGTCGAGGAGGTCGACCTTGAAGCTGCCGTGCAGGTCCTCCTCGCCGCCGCGGCGGGTCCCTGCGTCCACGATGCCGCCGATGGCGCGGCCGTACCGCGGCCCGAAGCCGCCGGGGTAGAAGTCCAGCGCGCTGAGGAACTCCGGGTTCACCACCGAGGGGCCACCCAGGAAGTGGAACAAGAGCGGGATCTCCACGCCGTCCATGTAAGCGCCGGTCTGGTCGGGGTAAGCCCCTCGAACGATCAGCTGCCCGCTCAGGTACGGCGCGCGCGCGATGCCGGGAAGGTTCTGCAGCGCGCGGATGGGGTCGCCCATGGAGCCCGGCACCTTCTCGAGCTCCTCCCGGTCGAGTTCGTGGGAGGTCGCCACGCGCTTGTCGCGGTCGCCCCGGACGACCGACTGGTAGAGCCCGTACGCCTTGGGCATGAGGAAGCAGGTGACCTCCAGGACCTTGCCGGGAACGATGGCCTCTGTTCGCTCGAACGGCTCGTGGTTGAAGGCGCTCACGCGGAGCGTGCAGGGGCCCGGCGGAGGGTGCAGGGCGAACTCGCCGCGCGCTCCGGTGACGGCCTCCTCCGGCCGCTCGGCGCAGGTGACACTCGCCCCGGCGATGGGCGCGCGGGTGCCTCGCTCGAGCGCGCGGCCGCGCAGGGTGGCCGGCGCTTCCGGCGGCGCCGCGTCCGGAGGCGGCGGGGGCTTCAGTACCTCCTTCAGGACGAAGCGGTAGGTGTACTCGATGCGCACCGCGGCCGGGCTGCCGTCGAGCTCGGCGGGGGTGAAGACGAAGGCTCGGACCGCGGCGAGGGCCGCTTCGTCGAAGCCGTGGCCGGCGGGGCGGACCACCTGGGCGCGGGCCACCGAGCCGTCGTCGGCGATGTCGACGAGGAGCCCCACTTCGCCCGTGAGCCCTTCTTTCAGCGCCTCCTCCGGGTAGGTGGCCTCGACGAAGGTCTTCAGCTCGGGGGCGCGGGTCAGCGCAGGCGCCTTGGCGGGCTCGGAGAACGGGCGGCGGTCGACCGCGCCTTCATAGGCGGCGGCGGGCCGAGCCAAGCCGAGGAGTGCCGTGAGGGCGAGTCGCCTCCAGGGAGTGGTCGCCATCGCCGCTCTTCAAGACGGAGAAGTGCCCCAACCGCCCGTCGGCCCCTTCTGAGGTACGCCGGCGTGGGCGCCCGAAGCGCGCCTTGTCCGCCCGGGGCGCGGGGAAGGTATTCTTCAAAGCCGATGCCGCCACCTGCGAAGTCCCTGGATTCACCGCTCCTGGTGGAGACCCCTGAGCGCGTCCAGCTGTGCCTGGACGTCGCCGGTCTGGGGACGCGCGCGCTGGCCTATCTGGTGGACTTCCTCGTCCTCTTTCTCTTCTGGGTGACGCTGGCGTTCGCGGCCTCGCTGCTCAGCTCGCAGGGTTTGAGCCTCGACGACTTTCGCGCGCTGCGCGGAACTGTCCAGGCGCTGTTGGCCTTGGCGGTCTTTCTGGTGCAGTGGGGCTACTGGGTGGGCTTCGAGACGCTCGGGTCCGGACGCTCTCCCGGCAAGCGCGCCCTGCGCATCCGGGTGGTGAGGCTGGACGGCGCCCCGGTGGGCTTCGCGGAGACCGCGCTTCGCAACCTGGGGCGGGTGGCGGACTTCCTGCCGGTCTTCTACGCGGTGGGGCTGACGGCCATGGCGGTCAACGCGCGCAGCCGGCGCCTGGGGGACCTGCTCGCGGGGACGGTGGTGGTGCGCGAGCGCTCGGTCGACCTTTCGCGGTACGAGCAGCCGGCGGGGCCGCCGCGGGTGCTCGCGGCGCAGCTCAGCGCGGGCGAGTACGAGCTCGTCACGACCTTTCTGGCCCGGGCCAGCTCGCTGGAGGCAGGGGCGCGGGAGCGGGTAGCGCGCAAGCTGGCCGAGCCACTCGCGCGCCGTCTCTCGCCCGAGGCCCAGGCGGCCGCGTTGGCGAGCGGGGAAGCGGCGGAGGCCTTCTTGAAGGACTTGGCGCAAGGCCATGGCTGAGCCGCTGCCGGCGTTCGTGCGGCGCCGGAGGGCGTCGTGGGAGGAGCTGGGCGCGCTGCTCGGTCTCCTGGAGAAGGGGCGCGCCACTCTCACGGACCTGGGCCAGCTCGACCGGCTCTACCGGCGGGCGGCGAGCGACCTCGCTCACGCGCGCACGTTCTACCCGGGCACCGACGCCACGCTCTACCTCAACGGCCTCTGCTCTCGCGGCTACGCGGCGCTCTACCGACAGCGGCCGAGCACCGGCCGCGCCCTGGCGCGGTTCTTCCGAGAGGGCTTCCCCGGAGCGTTCGTCGACGAGGCGCGGTTCTTCTGGGCGGCGCTCGGGCTCCTGGCCGCGGGCGCGCTGGTGGGGGCCGTGGCGGCGCTCGTCGACCCGGCGTCGGTGAGCGGCCTCGTGCCCGAGGCGGTGCGCGACCACTTGGAGGCCGGGACGCTCTGGACCGACAGCCCCATCGCGGCCGCCTCGCCGGTGATGGGCTCGACCATCGCGGCGAACAACATGGGCGTCGCGCTGAGCGCCTTCGGGCTAGGCCTGACGGCCGGCCTGGGGACGGCGGCGATGCTCCTGTTCAACGGCCTCCACCTGGGGGCGATCCTGGCGCTCTGCTTCCGGGTGAGCCTGGGCTACCGGCTGCTCGGGTTCATGGTCGCGCACGGGTTCGTGGAGATCGCCTCCATCCTCATCGCCGGGCAGGGCGGGCTCATCGTCGGCTGGGCGATGATCGCGCCGGGAGACCTGTCCCGCGCCGACGCGCTCCGGGTGCGCGGCCGCGTCGCGCTGCGGTTGGTCCTGGGGACGCTGCCGATGTTTCTCGCCATCGGCATGGTCGAGGGCTTCGTCTCGCCCGGGCAGCTCTTCCCCGGCTGGCTGAAGCTGGCGCTCGGGCTGGCGCTCGGCGGGTTGCTGTTCGCGTATTTGATTCGATTTGGGCGGCGCGCGTCCGGCGAGCCATTTTCAGAGGAGGCCCATTCGCGGTCGCTCAAATGAGCCTCTGCGCGAATTGCGAATGCGAACGAGGCCCGAGCGAAAGCCCGCCCGTTTCAGTCACCAAAGGTCAGAACTCGAGGCCGATGCCGAACAGCCAGAAGTGGCTGGAGAGATTGAGCCCCGGCTTGCCGAAGTTGTCGGCGGTGAGCTTGACATACTGCGCGGTGAGGTAGGCCCCGTTGATGCCAGAGTCCCGGTCCAGGTCTCGGGCGAGAGTCGGGTCGAGCCAGTTCAGCGCGAAGGCAATCCCCGCCGCGAGCTCGTAGCCGCTCTTGCCTCCGCTCGCGTGGCCGCCGTTGAAGCTCGGGACCGAGCCGCTGCCGTTCGTGGCCCACCAGAAAGTCTCGGCGATGCCCACCTTGCCGAACGGGATGAGCGGGATGCCGAATTTCTGGTAGGCCCAGTCGAACCGGTAGACCGCGAGCGCTCGGACGGGGATGGTGTTCAGGCTGGTGCCGTCCGGAGAGAACGTCTTCCTCGTCGGGTCGGAGGCCAAGAGCCCATGGCCGTAGACCGTGGCGAAGCCGCCGGCGAGCCCCAGCGAGAGCGAGCCGAACTGCTGGAAGAGCTCCCAGTCGAGCTCGGCCTCGAAGAACCACATCCGCTTCGAGCCGAAGATGCTTTGGTAAGGCCTCTGGTCGTTGGGCACGCCCAAAGCCCCGAACGCGGAGTCCACGGCGGGCCGGGACTGGCCGCCATTGACTTCCAGGAAGAAGTTGCGCGGGCTCTCGCCAGGCGGGTTGGAGGTCGCTTCCGGAGCCGCGATTTCCGAACCGGTGACTCCGCTGTAGTCTTGCGCGGCGGCCGCCGCCGGCGCCAGGGCCATCGCGGCGAGCGCCGCCAGCCCAGCGCGCCTCATGGTTGCCTCCCGCTGCGCCGCCGCAAGAGGGCGAAGGCCAGCGCGCCACACGCGGGGATCAGCGCTGCAGCCCCCGCGCTGGTGCAACCGAAGCCGCCCTGGTCCTGCCCGCCTTCGCAGCGGTAGCTGGAGTAGAAGTCCAGGACGCCTTGCGGGGTGACCTCGATGGCGTTGCTCTGATCGCTCGTATTCCCGTATTGGTCGACGGCCTCCAGCAAGAATAGGTAAGTGGCGCCGTTGCTCAGGCCCGTGACAATGGTGCCCGAAGTGCCCGAGGTGCTGCTGGCGATTGAGGTGGATTTGAATTGACTCAAGTCGAACACGGTGGCGCTCGTGCTGGCGTCCGCGCCGGCGTCCGCGCTCGTTTCCAGCCAGCTCGCGTCGATTCCTCCAGCGTCGACGGGAGGAGGATGGCACGGGTCGACCCCCGCGTCGAACCCGGCGGTGAGCTGGATGTAATAGATGTTGATCGAATTGGTCGAGGCGGTCGTCCACTTGAGGTGCGCCAGGCTGTCTCCGCCTTCGGCGCTGGTGAGCGTGGGCGTGGCCGGCGGCTGCGAGCTGTAGGTGATAGGGAGGTACGCGGGGGACGAGGTCGACGTCGACGCGGTCGCCACCGCGCACACGTACATCGTGGTCGTCGTGTTGGTCGGGCAGGAGGAGCCGGCCACGGTCTGGGCGTTGACCGCGAAGGGCAGGGTGTTGCTGGACTCGCTGACCGACTGGCCCGTGGTCGATCCGCTCGTGGCCGAGGTGCAGGCCGTGGAGGTGCTCAGGAAGATCGCCAGGGTGGCGCTCGCCGGCACGGTGCTCGAGTACGTGGCGGTGAACGTCGAGGACGTATTGTTGTTGCAGTCGGCGAGGCCAAAGGTCTGCGAGCCGGTCGTCAACTTGACGGAAATGGTGTTGCTTCCGAAGGTGATGCTCGAGTTGTCGGCGCTCGCGACTGAGAGCGGGGCGAGCAGGGCCAGGGTCAGGGCGGCGAGTAAAGTGGGTCTCATGGGTCTCGCAAGTCGACGGGAGTGAAGACCGGTTTAGCAACGAGCCTGCCAAACCCGCCGGGCCTCCCAAACCTTGAACTATCAGGGATTTTGGGCCGCGCAAAGCGCGCGGCAGCAGCCAATTTGGCAACCCCCGCCGCCCGTGTCTGGCCAAATTGTCACAAATGCCGCTTCGGGCGGCGCGAGCGGGTCTTCAGAGGAGGCCGCGGTCGCGGAGCAGCTCGGCGATCTGCACGGCGTTGAGGGCGGCGCCCTTTCGCAGGTTGTCGATGCAGACGAACAGGTCCAGCCCGCTCTCTTGGGAGGCGTCATCGCGGATGCGGCCCACATGGGCGCAGGCGTCGCCGACGGCGAGCATGGGCATGGGGTAGATGCCGCGCGCGGGGTCGTCGAGCAGCTTTACGCCGGGCGCCTCTTTGAGGAGCTCGCGCGCCTCGGCGGCGGTGAGCTTCCTTTCGGTGGCCAGGTTCGCCGACGCGCCGTGCCCGAAGTAGACCGGGACGCGCAACGCGGTGGCGGAGACGCGCAGGCCCGGTGCGCCGAGGAGCTTCTGGAGCTCGAGCCCGATGCCTTCTTCCTCGTCGGTGCTGCCGCGCTCGGTGAAGGTGCCGACCTGCGGGACGACGTTGAACGCCACCCGGTGCGGGAAGACCCGCGCCCGGGCCTCGCGCAGGTTCATGAGGTCGGCGATCTGCTTCTCGAGCTCCGAGACGCCCTTCCGCCCGACGCCGGAGGCCGCCTGAAAGGTGGTGACCACCGCCCGCGTCACCGGGGAGGCCCGGTGGAGTGGCTGCAGCGCCAGCGCCAGCGCGATGGCCGGGCTGCTGGGGCTCGCGACGACGCCGCGCGTTCGGGCGCCGGCGCAGGCGTCGGGGTTTACCTCGGGGACCACGAGGGGCACCGCCGCATCGAGCCGGAACGCGCTGGAGGTGTCCACGGCGATAGCCCCGGCCTGCGCGGCCGCGCTCGCCCACAGGCGCGACGCCCGGGAGTTGGGGGAGAAGAACGCGAGCTGCACCCCCTTGAAGAGCTCGGCGCTCGCCGCCTTCACCGTGTGGTCGGCCCCGGCGAACTCCAGATGCTCGCCCTGGTCCCGCTCGCCTGCCAGGAGCCGGAGCTCGTCGACCGGGAAGGCGCGCTCCTCCAGCGCCGCCACAATCTCGCGGCCCACCGCGCCCGCAGCGCCCAGAACTGCCACTCGATAGCCCATGTCGACGCCACCTTTTTTGTGTCGCTTCGCGAGCCCGTCGCCTTCGAGGGAGCGCTCGCAGATTAGTGCCCGGAGGCGAGATTGTCACGAGAAGGCTGTGCCGGCGCACGCGCGCGAGGCGACCGCTCGCTGCCGACGACCCCTTGGGCCGGGCGGGGTGGGCTCAGGCGTGCCAGCGCACCAGGACGCAGGTGACGTTGTCGTTGCCGCCCGCTTCGTTGGCGGCCTCGATGAGCTGCAGAGAGGCCTGCTCCAGGTCGGGCTCGGCGGCGAGGATTTCGGAGATGGCGGAGTCGGTGATCATGCCCGAGAGGCCGTCGGAGCAGAGCAGGAACACGTCGCCGTCCGCGGGCTCGACGCAGCTCACGTCGACCTGGACGTTGTCCTTCATCCCCAGGGCGCGCACGATGACGTTCTTGTGCGGGAAGTTCTCGATCTCCTCGGGGGTGAGCTTCTTCGCCTTGATGTAGTCGTTGAGGAGGGAGTGGTCTTCGGTGATCTGCGCCAGCTTCTGCTGGGCGGCGATGAACCGGTAGACGCGGCTGTCGCCCACGTGGCCGACCAGAATGTGGTTGTTGACGAAGTACGTGGTGACGATGGTGGTGCCCATGCCGCGCAACTTCGCCTCGGCCAGGGACGCCTCGTAGATGCGGCTGTTCGCGAGCTTGATGCCGGTGGCCAGGCGGTTTTCGTCGTAGGTGCGCGCCTTGTCCAACTTGAACGGCCAGGTGGCGTCCTGGTCGCGCGCGGTCATCCGGAAGAACTCGCTCACCTCGGCGACGGCGATCTTGCTGGCGATCTCCCCGGAGGAGTGGCCGCCCATGCCGTCGGCCACGCAGAAAAGACTCTCCTCGGGCATCAGGAGGTAGTTGTCTTCGTTGTGGTTTCGCTTCATGCCGACGTGAGTCGTGCCGGCAACGTCGAGGCGCATGGCGGAAGGCCCTCGAGGGGTATAGGCCAATGTCCCTGATTACCAGACACGGAAAATCGGCGTCAACCTGCCTGGTTCAAGTCGCTTCAAGCCGGGTTGCCGGAGAGGGAGCGCTTTGCTAGCGTCGCGATCGCATCTGCTTGACGCGCTTCGTCCGAGCGCCGCGAGGCGTCGCGGCGAGCGCCGAGGCTCGAAGCTCCCACTCGAGGACGCGATGACCCGAACCCGTGGTTGGACGCGCCGCGAAGCGGCATCTCTGCGGGGCTGCGACCGGAGGCCGCGAACCCGCTCGGCCGTTGCGGCCCTCGCCCTCGGCGCTTCGGTGGCTCTGGGCGCCTGCAAGGCGACGACGGACCTGGGAAGCACGTGCACCTTGACGACGCCTTGCTCTTCCAGCACCTGCGCCGTCACGCCGGACAAGGTGTCCAACACCAGCGTCGATTACATCGCCCTCGGCTCGGCGGTGTGCGACAACCTCGTCTGCATCCGCACGGCGGGCTCGGCGAACCCGGACAACACCGCCAGCGAGGCTCGCGGCTATTGCACCAACTCGTGCACCGACAACTCCGATTGCTCGCCCGACTACCAGGGGAACGGCGACAAGCTCGTCTGCCAGCGCCTGCTGCTCGACCAGGCCTTCCTCGATGCGCTCAAGCAGAGCAACCCGACGGAGTACGAGCAGGTCTTCGGCAACGGCGCGTCGTCCACCTACTGCATCCTGCCGAGCAGCGTGTCGCGGTAGCGGGGCCGCGGCGGCAGGCGCTTTTGGGGCTCGCTCCAGGTCAGCGGGCGCGCGAGGCGCGAGCTCGAGCGCCGGCGCGCTCGCCCGCGCTCTGGAGCGCGCACGCGTAAGCGGCGACCAGCTCCCGGGCGATCGCCTCGTCGCGAAAGCGCGCGGCGTGCGCGCGTCCCGCCTCGCGCATCGCCGCGCGAAGGTCCTCGTTTCTCAGGATCGCCGCGAGCGCGGCGCCCAGCTCCTCGGGGCTCGACGGGTCGACGTAGGCGGAGCCCGGCCCTGCCGCCTCGGGAAAGACGCCGCCGCGGGTCGTCACCACCGGGGTGCCGGAGAACAGCGCCTCCAGGATGGGGATGCCGAAGCCCTCGAAGAGCGACGGGTAGACGAAGACCGTCGCCAGCCGGTACAGCGCCGCGAGCTCGCGCACGCCCACGCCGGTGAGGAAGCGGACCCGGGTCTCGAGCTTCTCCTGCGCGATGAATGCCTCCACTTCGCGCGCGTAGGCGGTGCGCCGGCCGACCACCACCATCGGCACTCCCGGCAGCCCGGCGAGCGCGCGCAGCACGGTGAGGAGGTTCTTGCGCCGCTCGACGGTCCCGACGCTGAGGATGAACGACTCGGGCAGGCCGAACCGGTCGCGCGCCGCGGCGAGCTCCTGCGCCGGCAGCTCCTCCTGGAAGGCGGCGTGGCAGCCCTGGTACACGACGCGGATGCGCTCCGCGGGGACGCCGTAGAGCTCGACCAGGTCGCTCCGCGTCTGCTCGCTGATGGCGACGACCAGATCTGCGCGGCGGGCCGCGCTCTGCGCCTTCCAGCGGTAGATGCGCCGGTCGATGGGTGAGTACAGCTCGGGGAAGCGCTCGAAGATGAGGTCGTGGACGGTCACGGCGCTGGCGATGCCCCGCTCGGCGAGGCCGAGTGGCAGCTCGTTCGAGAGCCCGTGATAGAGCTGGACGCCGTCGGCCGCGAGGTCGTCGGCGATGCCTCGGGAGCGCCAGACCGATGGGAAGGCCCGGCCCAGGGCCGTGCGCGGGCCGCGGACTTCCAGCCCATCGGCCTGGGCGCCGCTGGCGGCGAGCGGAGGTCGCGGGCTGTACGCGAGGCAGCGGTGCTCAGGCGCGTGGCGACGCACGATGCGCAAGAGGTCGCGGCTGTAGTTCCCCAGCCCGGTCGTATTGTGGAAGGCCCGCTTGGCGTCAAAGCCCAGGATCATGCCGCCGCCTGAAGGTCCGCTCGTGGAGAGTCTGTCGCGAAAATGGTCTCCTCGCCTCTCGAATGACCTCTCCCCCCATCCCCCTCCCCGCTAGCGGGGAGGGGGATGGGGGGTGAGGATCGACGATCGCCGACATCCATAAAAACCTCTAATGAGGGATGAACCGGCCCAGCGCCAGGAGGATCTCGGCGAGGATGAGCACCACCACCAGGATCTCCAAGAGCATCATCCGGCCGTGCTCGACCTCGCCCTTGAGCAGGTCGTAGATCTGCGCGACGAGCGCCTCCTTGCGGTCGACCGACTCCTGCCAGGAGGGAATGTTGAGCCGGCGCACGGCGCTGCGGTAGACGCGCGCCAGGTAGAAGTCGCCGATGATCTTGAGCGAGTTCTCGACCCGCTCGGTGAACTCGGCGACCTCGAGCATCAGCACCATGACGTTGCGGCGCAGCTCGGAGTAGTCGGAGCGGAAGAGGTGGAGCAGGCGCCGGCGCTTCTTCTCCATGTCGTCGTAGATGCGCGTGAGCTCGCGGTCGAGCACCTCGTCGTAGTAGCGCAGCTCCAGGAGCTGGGCGTTGGCGATCTCCAGGATGTCGGGGATGTCGCGGGAACCCGACGGCTCATAGACGAACGCCGAGTTCCAGTCGACCACGACCAGGTCGTCGGTGAAGTAGCTGAAGGCGTGCTCGGTGACGTCGGCGCGCTCGCGGGCGCTGATGGGCTTTTGCTGCCTCTCGCCGAGGAGCAGGCGCGGCAGCACCTCGCGGGAGGCGATGTCCTCGGCCGTGGGCGAGGTCCGGAAGCGCTCCACGAACAGCACGGTGTAGCTCTCCGAGCCCTCCCAGCGGTGCGTGTTGTGGAGCGCGCCGGCGATGGAGCGGCACAGGCCGTCGGCCTCGGCGCGCGCGAGCTGGTCGATGGCCGGGTTGTCGTAGACGTCGTCCGCCAGGGCGACCAGGTCGTCGAGGCTGGTTCCAGGCGGGATGGGGATTCGAAGGAGGACGGAGACCGCGCCGTGGTCGAAGAGCCGGCCCGTGAGCTCGGCCGACACGGCGCCCTGCCTGAGGCCCAGCGGCCGATGGCCCATGAGGAAGGCGACCGGGGGGTTGGGCATCTCCAAATATTGCGAGCCCTCGCGCGAGAGCTTCAGGCGAATGGCCGCCTGCTTGTTGAGCTCGACGGCTCGCTGAAGGTCGATCTCGTCGGCGACGTCGAACATCCGGTAGGCGCTCAGTGTGCCTTGCTCGATGATCAGCGGCTCGACCATGGACCCTTTCCGAAGCGCCCCGTTGGCGCTACGGTTTAGCTCCATCGGCGCGTCGGGCTCAAGGACCTACTGAGGAGGAGCGAGGGCGCATGCTGCTGCACTTCGACGCCAAGATGATCATCGTCGCCGCGCTGTTCGCGCTGCTCGTGGGCGTCAAGCTGCTGGCCGGCAGCAAGCCCTGGGACGCCCCGGTGCGGCGCCCCCGGCGGTTCGGCCACCGAGGGAAGCTGGGGCCGCTGCGCAGCCCGGCCGCCGCGGCGTCTGCCCAGAGGAGCTCTCCGCCCGAGCCCGCGCCCGACCCCGAGAGGGAGTTCTTCGGCGACCCCTGAGGCAGGACGTCTCGAGGCGCCGCCTCAGACCTTCAAGAGCGCCTTGACCGTCTCGATGACGTCGAGGAACCGCACCGGCTTGCGCAGGAACGCATCGGCGCCCGCGGCGCGGGACTGGGCCTGCGCGTCGGAGCCGCCGGCGCTGATGGCGACCACGGGCAAGTCGCGCGTCCGGGGGTCGGCGCGGATCCGGCGGATGAGCTCGAAGCCGTCGAGCACCGGCATGTAGAGGTCGGTGATGACGAGGTGAAACGACTCCTCGCCGAGCCGCGCGAGCGCGTCGCCGCCGTCGTGCGCCAGCGCCACCTCGACCCCGACGCCCCCGGCCCGCGCCAGCTTCTTCATCACGTACTCGTACAGCTCCATGACATGCGGGTTGTCCTCGACCAGCAGGACCCGATACGTGCGGACCTGCTCGGGACCCGGCTGCGCGCGCCCCATGCGCTCCAAAAGCTGGGCGAGCTTGTCGCGGTCCGCGGCGCGGTCGTCGGGGATGCGCAGGCCGACGCCGAACGGCATGCCGGCTTCTCCAGCCCTCACCCAAGCGACCTCTGCGACGAGCTCCACCGGGTCGAGCAGGCCAGGGAACGAGAGAGCGAGTGGCACCCTTTCGCCCGCTCGGAGCTCGCGGGTGGTTCGCACGAAGGCCCCACCCGCGGACAGGTTCTCCGTGGCGTCGGCCAGGAAGCCCTCTTGCTCCGGGTACTCGACCTGAAGGATCAGCGGGACCCGGGAATGGGAGCGCTTCTCTTCGCCGCCAGGAGTCGACATGACGAGCGGATGTTAGAAGGGGAAGCCAGCGCTTGACAATGTAGGAGCGCCCTCTTAGCGTAGCGCGCCTTTCAGAGTCCCATACTGGGCAATCGCGCGTTCGGCCCTGCGCGGCGCAAGCGGCAGATCCCAGCTGACCGGAGGCTGTATGGCCAGCCCTTTCACAGAACAACAGCAAGCGCGCTTCGACGCCGAGCTGCCAAAGATCCTGAAGCGGTTCCCCGAAGGCCACAAGTCGGCGGCGATGCTGCCTGCCCTCTGGCTGGTCCAGGAGATCCTCGGCTGGGTCCCGGCGCCGGCCATGGAGCTCGTCGCCAACCGCCTGGGCGTCCCGCCCGCGCGGGCCCGCGAGGTGGCGACGTTCTACGTGATGTTCCACACCGAGCCCAAGGGCAAGCACGTGCTGGACGTCTGCACCAGCATCAGCTGCTCGCTCTGCGGCGCCGAGAACTCGCTCGTCTACCTGGAGAAGCAGCTCGGCATCAAGGCCGGCCAGACCACGGCCGACAAGAAGATCCACCTGCGCGAGGCCGAGTGCCTGGCGAGCTGCGGCTCGGGCCCCATGCTGCAGGTGGACGGCGGGGAGTACGTCGAGAATCTCACGCCGAAGAAAATCGACGAGCTGCTCGCGCGCCTGCGCCGCGACTAGCTCCCTCCCCGAGCGCCCAAGGCATTCTGTAGAGGACCGCTGCCATGCCCGTCCAAAAGCTACTTACCCGGAACTGGGGCAAGCCCGATTCCCGCTCCCTCAAGACCTATGAGGCGAACGGCGGCTATCAGAGCCTGAAGAAGGCTCTGGAGATGGGGCCAGCCAAGATCATCGACGAGGTGAAGAAGTCCAACCTGCGCGGCCGGGGCGGCGCTGGCTTCCCCACGGGCATGAAGTGGACCTTCCTGCCCAAGGACAACCCGAAGCCGCGCTACCTGTGCATCAACTCCGACGAGTCCGAGCCCGGGACCTACAAGGACCGCGTCCTCATCGAGAACGACCCCCACTCGCTCATCGAAGGCATCGCCATCGCCTGCTACGCCATCGGGGCGCACACCGCGTACATCTACCACCGCGGCGAGTTCGAGCTGCAGGGGCGCATCCTCGACAAGGCCATCCAGGAGGCGTACGCGGCAGGCTACCTCGGACCCAAGGTCTGCGGCCGCGACTTCGCCCTCGACGTCTACACGCACCGCGGCGCCGGCGCGTACATCTGCGGTGAGGAGACGGCGCTCATCGAGTCGCTCGAGGGCAAGAAGGGCTGGCCCCGCCTCAAGCCGCCGTTCCCCGCGGTCGTGGGCGTCTTCGGCTGCCCCACCATCGTGAACAACGTCGAGACCATCGCCACCGTTCCGCTCATCATCGAGAAGGGCGGCGAGTGGTACGCGAAGCTCGGGACCGACAAGTCGGGTGGCACCAAGCTCATCTGCGTCTCGGGCGCCGTGAAGAAGCCGGGCGTCTACGAGATCACCATGGACACGACGTTCCGGCAGATCATCTACGACATCTGCGGCGGAGTCCCGGGCGACCGGAAGGTCAAGGGCATCATCCCCGGCGGCTCGTCGTGCCCCATTCTCTCGGCGGACCAGATGGACTTGCCGCACGAGACCGAGGCGCTCAAGAAGGTCAACTCCATGGCCGGCTCCGGCGCGGTCATCGTCATCGACGAGTCGACGTGCATGGTGCGCGCTCTCTGGCGCGTGGTCCGGTTCTACGCCGAGGAGAGCTGCGGCCAGTGCACGCCGTGCCGCGAAGGCCAGCCCTGGATGACGCGCATCCTGCGGAAAATCGAAGAGGGCGAGGGCACCATGGAGGACCTGGCGCTCCTCAAGAGCGTGGCCAGCGCCATCTCCCCGTTCCCGCCCATCGGCCTGGACACCACCATCTGCCCTCTGGGCGGCGCAGGCGCGCTTCCGGTCCACAGCTTCCTCGAGAAGTTCATGCCGGAGTTCGAGGCGCACGTGCGCGAGAAGAAGTGCCCGAATCACCGCCCCTGGGGCGAGCACGCGCACAGCACGTTTGCGGCGTGAGGCGAGAAGCGTTGAGTCGAAGGAGCGGACCGTGACCGTCGAAGCTTGGTTCTTCTATCCCCTGGCCGTGCTGACCACCGCTGCCGCGCTGGGCGTCGTGCTGTCGAGAAACCCGCTGCACGGCGCGCTGTCGATGGTGGTCGCGTTCTTCTTCCTCTCGGCCATCTACGTGCTCCTCGGAGCGCACTTCGTCGGCATCCTGCAGGTCATCGTCTATGCCGGCGCCATCATGGTGCTGTTCCTCTTCGTCATCATGCTCCTGGCGCTCTCGGACGTTGACCTGGGCAAGAGCCGGGTGACGGGGGCAAAGATCACCGGCGCCGTCTTTTCAGTGGGCATCGTCGTCTTCTCGCTGAAGGCACTGGGCCTCCGACTCGAGCCGGGCGGCCGCGTGGTCGTGGAGCTGGGGCGCAGCTTCAAGCAGCTCCCGGCGGCGTTCGGCACAGTGGCCGCCGTTTCCCAGAAGCTCTTCACCGAATTTCCCCTTCAGTTCGAGGTCGTCTCCTTGCTGCTCCTGGTGGCCATCGCCGGCGCCGTGGTCGTGGCCAAGGGGCGCATCTAGCGCGTGCATAGGGTCGAGGCGACGCCATGAACCATCCGATGTCACTTCTCGCTCCGCTGGCCGCAGCCGCCGTCCAGGTCCGGCTGCCCCTCGTCGAGCACTATCTCATCCTGGCCGCGGTGCTCTTCTCGGTCGGCATGCTCGGCGTGGTCGTGCGGCGCAACGCCCTCACCGTGTTCATGAGCGTCGAGCTGATGATGAACGCCGCGAACCTCACCTTCCTCTCCTTCGCGCGGCTCAACAGCGACGTGACCCCCCACGTCATCGCCGTCCTGGTGATGGCGGTGGCGGCGGCCGAGGCGGCCATCGGCCTCGCCATCGTGATCGCGGTGTTCCGCTCGCGCGGCACCATGAACGTCGACGAAATCACGGCGATGAAGAACTAGGGACGACGACCCAATGAGAATCGACTGGGACATCCGGATCCTGCAGGACTCGCTCTACTGGATCCCCCTGCTGCCGCTTCTGGGCGCGCTGGCCATCGGCCTGTTCGGCAAGCGGCTGGGCAAGGGGAACGTCGCGCTCATCGGCTGCGGCACGGTGGGCACCTCGGCGCTCTTGGCAGCGTCGATCCTCGTGCCGATGTCGTTCGGCAAGATCTTCGGCCCCGAGCCTTTGGCCGTCGGCAATAACCTCGGCGTCTGGTTCAAGGCGGGCACTTTCACCGCAAACGCCAGCCTGCTGGTCGACCACCTGAACGCCGTGCTCTGCATGGTGGTCACGGGCGTGGGCTTCCTCATCCACGTCTACTCGACCGCGTACATGGCGGAGGACGAGGGCTTCCACAAGTTCTTCGCCTACCTGAACCTGTTCGTCGGCTTCATGCTCATCCTGGTGCTCGCGAACAACGTGGTCCTCATGTTCGTCGGCTGGGAGGGCGTGGGCCTCTGCAGCTATTTGCTTATCGGCTTCTGGTACGACGACGACCAGAAGGCGTCAGCGGGGCGCAAGGCCTTCGTGGTGAACCGCGTCGGCGACTTCGGCTTCATTCTGGGCGTGTTCACTCTGTTCGCGCTCTTCGGCGCGACCGACATCAACGACATGGCTGGCGTGGGCCGCACGCTCTCTGCCGGCGCCTCGGGGTTCACCGCGGCCAAGCTCGGGGCGCTGGTCCCCGCGGGCGTGCTCCACTCCCTGGGGTTGACCTACGGCCAATCGCTCACCATGGCCTGCCTGCTGCTGTTCGTGGGCGCCACGGGCAAGAGCGCGCAGTTCCCCCTCTACGTCTGGCTGCCGGACGCCATGGCGGGTCCCACGCCGGTGTCGGCCCTCATCCACGCCGCGACGATGGTCACCGCGGGCGTCTACATGATCGCCCGGCTGTCCTTCCTCTTCGCGCTCGCGCCGGACGCCATGGCCGTGGTCGCCTCGGTAGGCGCCTTCACCGCGCTCTTCGCGGCGCTGATGGGCTTCGCGCAGAACGACATCAAGAAGGTGCTCGCCTACTCCACCGTGTCGCAGCTGGGCTTCATGGTTCTGGGCGTGGGCATCGGCGCCTACTGGCAGGCCGTGTTCCACCTCGTCACGCATGCCTTCTTCAAGGCCTGCCTGTTCCTGGGCGCGGGCTCGGTCATCCTGGGCTGCCACCATGAGCAAGACATCCGGAAGATGGGCGGCCTGCGGACGAAGATGCCCAAGACCTGGCTCACCTTCACGGTGGCGACGCTGGCCATCACCGGCTTCCTGCCGCTGTCGGGCTTCTTCTCCAAGGACGCCATCCTCCACTTCGCGCACGGGGCTTCGCTCGCGGGCCACCCCGACATCGGCCACATCGTCTTCTACGTCGGGTCGGTGGCTGCTCTGGGCACCGCGTTCTACATGACCCGCCTCTACTTCTTGGTCTTCGAAGGCGCCCCGCGCTCGCATGCCTCGGAGCACGCGCACGAGCAGGGTGCAGCGATCACCTTCCCGCTCCAGGTGCTGGCCTTCCTGTCGGTGGTCGCGCTGATCTGGGGCTGGCCCTGGTCGCCGTTCGCTCTCGAGGTGCCTCCGGCGAGCGGCCATACCATGGCCATCTTCGAGGAGTTCACCCGCGCGCCGTTGGCGCAGGCCAAGCGCGGCCTGGAGATGGTCGCGGCCGCGTCGGAAAGTCACACGGTGGTTGCGGCGGCGGAGCATGCGGCTGCGGGAGCGCACTCGGTCGCCGAGGCTGGCCATGCTGCGGCGCACGAGAGCCACGAGGGCGGTCTGCTCGGCGCCTTCATCGTGGCCTGGCTCATCGCCGCGCTCGGCACGGCCATCGCGTTCCTCCTCTATGCGCGAGGCGCCATCAAGCGGCTCGACCCCTTCTTCGAGAAGGGCTTCGGCCGAAAGCTGTATGACGCGTTCGCAAACAAGTTCTACGTCGACGAGATCTACGAGGCGGTCATCATCACGCCCTTCAAGGGAGCGGCGCACTACGTCTGGAAGGTCGTGGACGTGTTCGCCATCGACACCGTGGCCGTGCGCGGCGTGGCGCGCGTGGTGACCTTCAGCGGCTCGGTTCTCCGCTACCTCCAGAACGGCGACGTGCAGCGGTACGCCGCGGTGATGGCCGTCGGCGCGGTGCTGATCCTCTGGGCCATTTCGGCGTAGTGGCAGCTTGACGTCAGGAGCGCGGGCGATAAAGTCATGAGCGACTCTCTTCTTTCAGTGGTGATCTTCGCGCCGCTCCTTTTTGCGGCGGTGGTGGCGCTCTTGCCCGCGCACGAGAAGGGCCAGCTGCGCGTGGCCGCTCTCGTCGGCACCCTGGTCAACTTCGGCCTGGGCCTCTGGCTCTACCTGGGCTTCGACCCTTCGACCGGCGCGCCGGAGTTTCAGTACGAGCTCAAGCGCCCGTGGATCGAGAGCCTGGGCATCAGCTACCACATCGGCGTCGACGGGCTGTCGGTCTCGCTCATCCTGCTCACCGCGTTCCTGGGCCCCATCGTGGTGCTCTCGACGTTCAAGGC
Source organism: uncultured delta proteobacterium (assembly GCA_963772225.1). Taxonomy (GTDB): domain Bacteria; phylum Myxococcota; class Myxococcia; order Myxococcales; family UBA5297; genus CAVYWD01. Next base: position 2,864,530 of record CAVYWD010000002.1, read on the forward strand.
GGTGAACGAGCGGGTCAAGGAGTTCTGCCTCTCCATCCTGGTCCTGCAGACCGCGATGTACGGCACCTTTGCCGCGCTCGACCTGGCGCTCTTCTATGTTTTCTGGGAAACCCTGCTCGTCCCGATGTATCTGCTCATCGGCATCTGGGGTTCCGACAACCGCATCTATGCGGCGGTGAAGTTCTTCCTCTACACCTTCGCGGCCTCGGTGCTGATGCTCATCGCCATCCTCTTCATTTACGTGAAGAGCGGGGCGGCCGGCTCGCGGACCTTCGACTACGTGACGCTGCTCAACGCGCTCAACTCGCCCGCGGGGCTGGGGCTCTCGTGGGAGGCGAAGAAGTGGCTGTTCCTCGCCTTCGCGCTGGCGTTCGCGGTGAAGGTGCCGATGTTCCCGCTGCACACCTGGCTGCCCGACGCGCACGTCGAGGCGCCGGCGGCGGGCTCCATCATACTGGCGGGCGTCCTGCTGAAGATGGGCTCCTTCGGCTTCATGCGGTTCGCCATGCCGTTCTTCCCTGAGGCGGCGACCTATTTCCGCCCGATGCTCGCGTGGCTCGCGGTCATCGGCATCGTCTACGGCTCGTTCATGTCGTTCGCACAGAGCGACATGAAGAAGCTGGTCGCCTACTCGTCGGTGGCGCACCTGGGCTTCGTGATGCTCGGCGTCTTCGCGCTCACCGCGGAGGCCTCGACCGGCGCCATCTACCAGATGCTCAACCACGGCATCTCCACCGGCGCCCTCTTCCTCCTCATCGGCATCATCTACGAGCGCACGCACACCCGGCAGATCGCCGACTACGGCGGCATCGCCAAAGTCGTCCCCATGTTCACCGTGGCCTTCATGGTGGTGACGCTCTCCTCCATTGGCCTGCCGGGGACCAACGGCTTCATCGGCGAGTTCCTCATCCTCGTGGGCTCGTTTACCGCGCCGTTCGCGAGCGCGCTCAAGCTGCCGGCAGGCGTGGCGGTCTCTTCCATGAACACGGTGATCCTCACCGTGGTCGCCTCCACCGGCGTGGTGCTCGGCGCGGTCTACATGCTCCGCATGTTCCAGCGGGTGATGTTCGGCCCCATCCGCCACCCTGAGCGGCGCTCGCTGGTGGACTTGTCGCTGCGCGAGTGGGCCACCGTCCTTCCGCTCATGCTCGTCGCGGTGTGGATGGGCGTGGCGCCGCAGCCGTTCCTCAGCCGCATCGAGCCTGCTGCCCAGCGCTACGTCGAGCGCCTGACCAAGGGCCCCGTCCACGTTCCGGAGATCGGCGCGAAGCCGTTGGCGCAGGCACCCGCCGCACCCACTCCGGTTCAGGTCGCCGCCGCCGAGCGGCCGCAGCTCGAGGGGGCCAAGCCGGCCGGGCTCCCCGTTCGCAGCCGCGGCTCCTTCAATCCTCACCTGATGCGCCCAGCCGAGGCTGCACCGACCGGCGCCGCCCAGCAGCAGTAGAGAGAGCCGACCATGCCGATGCCCACCTCGTTTCATATGCTCGTTCTGCTGCCGACGATCATCCTCTCGCTCGGCGCCTGCGTGCTGCTGCTCTCCGAGGTCTTCCTGACTCGAAAGGAGCGCGGCTACCAGGCCTGGGTCGCGGGCGGGAGCGCCCTCCTCGCGTTCCTCGCGGCCGCCGCGCTCTTGGACGGGACTTCGCCCACGGTGCCCATCCTCAAGGGCGCGGTTCGGGGCGACCCCTTCCAGGCCTTCATCGGGGCCACGGTCTGCGCCGGGCTCTTCCTGTCCATCCTGGTCTCGGCGGGTTTCCTGCGCAGGCTCGACAGCGAGCGCGGCGAGTACTACGCGCTGCTCCTGTTCGCGGCCGCGGGCATGCTCTTGCTGGCGATGTCGAACGACCTGGTCATGATCTTCATCGCGCTGGAGACGATGTCGGTCGCGACGTACGCGCTGGCCGCCTATCTGCGCCGCGGGGCCCGGCCCACCGAAGCGGCGTTCAAGTACTTCATCCTGGGCGCCTTCTCGAGCGCGCTCTACCTCTACGGCGCTGCGCTGGCGTATGGGGCCACCGGCTCCACGAGCCTCGCGGAAATCGCCTCCGCCCTCGCGCAGGGCAAGAGCTCAGGGTTCTTGGCGCCCGCCATCGGCCTCCTGACGGTCGGCTTCGCGTTCAAGGTCGCGGCGGTGCCGTTCCACATGTGGGCGCCGGACGTCTACGAAGGCTCGCCCACGCCGGTCACCGCGTTCATGGCGGTGGGCGTGAAGGCCGCGGCCTTTGCCGCCTTCTTCCGCGTCATCGCGGTGGGCTTCGGCAGCTCGCCCGAGAAGTGGGGCCCCATCGTCTCGCTGCTGGCCGTGATGACCATGCTCATCGGGAACCTGGTGGCGCTCCCGCAGCGCAACGTGAAGCGCATGCTGGCCTACTCGTCCATCGCGCACGCCGGCTACATTCTCGTCGCGCTGGCGTCGTCGGCCGGGGCCAGTGCCGCGGCGCGGACCGCCGCCGGCCAGGGCATCTTGTTTTACCTGGCGGCGTACACCGTGTCGGCAGTCGGCGCCTTCGGCATCGCGTCGGTGCTGGAGCGCAAGGACAACGACTCGGCGACCGCGTGGGACCTCGACCGCTTCGCGGGCCTGGGCAAGCGGCGGCCGGTGCTGGCGCTGTTCATGGCGGTGTTCATGCTCTCCCTCGCGGGCATTCCGACCACCGCCGGCTTCATGGGCAAGCTGCTCATCTTCCGCGCGGCGCTGGACGCCGGGCAGGTGGGCCTGGCCATCTTCGGCGTGATCACCTCGGCCATGGGCGCGTACTACTACCTGCGCGTCGTGGTCACCATGTACTTCCGCAATCCGGAGGCCGCAGCTGCACCCGAGGGCGAGGCGCCGGCGCTCGACTGGGGCGTGGCCATCGCTTGCGTGCTGGTGTTCGTGCTGGGGCTTGGGCCGGGCGCCATCGCTGAGGCGGCGCGGCGCGGAGCGCAGCTGCTGGTGGGGTAAAGCGCACGGCAGGCGGACCGGCGGTCGCTCGGCCGCGCTGGAGCGACAGAGAAGATTGTGGGGCGGCGCCGCCGAAAGGGGCGCCGCTTTGCGTTGGTGCGACTGCACCTCCACCGGGCGCTGTGGCCCGAACTGTCAGCGCTGGGTTTGGCCCCTTGCGGCTCGTGCGCGCGCAGGCCTGCCGAGGCGCAGAAAGCCGGGCGGGGAGGGCGCTGCTCGCGTGCTCTTCGCTTGCCCGGCACCCGGCGCCGACTTCGCGGGGCCGCGGGCCGTGAGAGCTCACCGAAGTGACACCGAAGGTTCACTGAATGCTCGGTTCGTCCTGCTCGACCAGTTCGTCCCCACCGACAACGCGCCCGCGGTGCTCGACACCCAGCTCGACTGGATTGATCGCACCCTGGACGAGCGCCCGGCCGGTGGACATGCCTTCGTGTTCGGCCACAAGCACCTCATCTCCGACAACCACACCGATACGCTCTTCGGCGCGAATCCCGCGGCCGACCCGGAGGGGCAAGATGCCTTCATCCGCAGCCTCGCCGACAACGACGTGCACTACTACTTCGGTGGCCACGACCACATGCACCTGAATTCGGTCTTCACCACGACCGACGGCGTCTCGGCGTCGGTGCACGACCTCGTGACGGCTTCCGACAGCTACAAGTTCTACACGCCGATCAGCCCGTCCAACGACACCACTTGGAACGTGGGCAAGCTCGGCCACGCACGTCAGACGCGCATCTCGCAGGAGCTGTATCAGGTCGGCTACTACATCGTGACGGTCGACGGGACGCGCGCCACCATTGAGTACTTCGCCGTGCCCGTGCCTTCCGCGCCGTCGACGGTCACCCAGGGTTATGAGCTGACGATCACCACCACCCCGACGCTCACCGGTAACTTCAGCCGGCACGAGCGGTTCGGGTATGCCTTGAACGGCAAGGAGTTCTTCGTCGCGCAGGGCAAGAGCTAAGCTACGCGAGCGTATCCGACAGCTTCATCTCGTCCGGGGACACTTCGGCGACAAATTTCAAGATCCTCGCGGGCACCAATGCCAGCACGGCGAAGGATGCGCTGGGCGCCACCGCCCTGACGAAGGCGGTCGACACCGGCTGGACCGCCAGGACCAGCGCGACGGCGAGCGACATCGTTACGCTCTGGGGCATGACCGACCTCGGGGCCACCTCCACCGACACGTACGTCGTCCAGCTCAGCTACGACCCGACGGCCGTCTCGGACCTGGCCGCCGGGGCCTTTGGCCTCGTCACCCGGAATTCGAGCGGCGCCTGGGTGAATGCGGTGAGCAACAACACCGGAGGCACCGCGACCCCGGTCACGGGCGCCTGGACGAGCCTCGCCACGCTCGGGAGCTACGGTGTCGACGCGACGAACCACCTCGCCTGGGCGGTCGTGAACTCCGAAGGCGACTTCGCGGTCGCGAAGTTCCCGACGGGCAACTAGAGGCCGTCACCGTCGAGCAGTCTGGGACGCCGCCCGCGCTGGGCGGCGTCCCTTCTATTTGCTGTCAGCATGGGCTCGCATCGGCGGCGAAGACGCCGTGGGCGTAGGTCACTTCGCGGCGGCACCCAGAGGCGGAGGAGCCGAGAGTCTCGCCGACCTCATCCCTTCGCCCCGAGCTTCCGCCAAAGCGTAGTCCTGCTAATCCCCAACCGCTCCGCGGCCATCGCCCGGTTCCCGCCGCACTCGGCGAGCGCGCGCCGGGCGATCTCCCGGTCATTCTCCCTGCGGCTTTCGGCAAACGCCGCGGGTGCGCCCGCCCGCGAGGGCTTCGCGAACAGCTCCGGCACGACGGCCGCGAGCTGCCTGGACGACAGCGCCTGGAACGCCCCCTCCTCGGCGCAGATCACCGCGATGCGCTCGAGCACGTTGTCCATCTCGCGCACATTGCCCGGCCACTTGTAGTGGCGCAGCTTGGGCAGCAGCGCGCGGAGGATGGCCTCCGGCTCCAGCGGCGATCCGTGCCGGCGCAGCGCCCGCGCCAGGAGGTGCCGGGCGACGACCGGGATGTCAGCGGCGCGCTCGCACATTGGCGGCAGGTGCAGATGCAGAATGTTGAGGCGGTAATACAGATCCTTGCGAAACCCGCCCGCCTCGACGCTTTCCTTGAGCTCGCGGTTCGTGGCGGCGATGACGCGGACGTCGACGGGCGTCGCCTCGTTGCTGCCCAGGCGCGTGACCTCGCGCTCCTGCAGGACGCGCAAGAGCCTCGTCTGCGGCGCGAGCGGCATGTCGCCGATCTCGTCCAGAAAAATGGTTCCCTGGTGCGCGGCCTCGAAGAGTCCGGGCTTGCCGCCGCGCCGCGAGCCGGTGAACGCGCCTTCCTCGTAGCCGAAGAGCTCCGACTCGAGGAGCGACTCGGCGAACGCCGCGCAGTTCACCGCCACGAACGGGCCCTGCCGCCGCGAGCTCGCGTTGTGGATGCCCTGCGCGATGAGCTCCTTGCCGGTGCCGCTCTCGCCGGTGACGAGCACCGTGGCGTCGGTGCGCGCGTACCGCTCGGCGAGCGTGCGGCACTGCGCTGCCGCCGCCGAGCTCCCCACCAGGTCGGAGATCCGGTGGCGCGCGACGAAGCTGCGCGCGCGGGGCTCGGGGCGCGTCGGCTTCTCCGCCCGCTCGCCTGCGTTCGCGTCCTGGAACAGGAGCGCGGCGCCCACCTGGACCCCGTGCTCGCGCAGCGGGACTCGGTGGGCGATGCACAGCCGGCCGTTGAGCCGCTGGGTCGTCTCATGCTCTGGAGCGCCGCTTTGAAGGACCCGCGCCGCGCTCAAGCCCGGCGCGAAGCTCGACAGCTTCGCCCCCCGCGCCTTTGAGGCGTCCTTGCCGAGGAGGCGGGCCATCGCGGGGTTGAGCGAGCGCACGCGCTCGTCGGTGTCGACTGCGACGACGCCCTCGGAGAGCGGCGCCAGGAGCGCGTCGATGTGCTCGCGCTTGGCCTCCTCGGCGCGCGCGGCCCTCGCGAGCTCGATGGCGCGGCGCAGGGCGTCGTGCACGGCTTCGCGGGTGTAGAGGAACACGCTCTTGAGCCCCGCCGCCTCGGCGAGGTCGGTCACCAGCCCCGACCCGACGATGACCTCGACGCCCGCCGCGGCCATGGCCGCCACGCTCGCCTCGGCCTCCTGACGGCTCGCGTAGGCCCGCGCGTCGACGGGCAGCTCGTACAGCTCCCGAAACTGCGAGAGCTCGTCGGGCACCTCGCCGAAGGCGATGATTCCCACGCGGCGTGAGACGCGCCGGGCGCGCGCGAGCGCGTGAAGGATGTCGAACCCCGTCGCGGCGATGAGCACCGCCGGCAGTCCGGCGCGGTCGCGCAGGAAGGCGCCGCTCAGGCCCGAGCAGACGATGGCGTCCGGCGATTCGCCCGCGGCCGCGCGCTCGCGGATGACCTCGAGCGCGTCGTCGTAGCCCTTCTGGAAGACGCGGATCTGCGCGACCCCGTCGTAGTGAGGCACCACGCTCTCGAGCAGCGGGCCGAGCTTGCTCAGGCTGAAGGCCCAGACGACAGGCTTGCGGTTGGCGGAGGGCATGCGTTCCAGAAATGGAACATGTTTCGGGAGAACGTGGAAGGTGAAACATCGCCGCGCGCGCGCTTGGCCCAAGAAAAGACGACTGAAAGCGGGGGGATGCCTCGTTTGCACGCCGAGAGCGCGAGCCTGGCCCGCCGCTTGCTGTTCCGCCGGCGGCCCACGCATGGCCCGAATTTAAACCCCGACTCCTCAGGAGCCATTGAATGTCGAGCGACGCGAAAACCGACAAGAAGCCGGAAGCCGCAGAGGCGCGAAAGAAGAATCCGCCGCGAGGACGCGCTCAACTATCACTCCATGGGGCGCAAAGGAAAAATCGAGGTCGTCCCGACCAAGCCCTGCGCCACCGCGCGCGACCTCTCGCTCGCCTACAGCCCCGGGGTAGCCGAGCCGTGCCTCGAGATAGCCCAGGACCCGGACCTGACGTACACGTACACCGCCCGCGGCAACCTCGTGGCGGTGGTCTCCAACGGCACCGCCGTGCTCGGCCTGGGCGACATCGGGCCCCATGCCGGCAAGCCGGTCATGGAGGGCAAGGGCGTGCTCTTCAAGAAGTTCGCCGACGTCGACGTTTTCGACATCAACATCGAAGCCCGGGAGGTCGACCATTTCTGCACCGTGGTGAAGGCCCTGGAGCCCACCTTCGGCGGCATCAACCTGGAGGACGTGAAGGCGCCGGAGTGCTTCATCATCGAGGAGCGGCTCAAGAAGGAGATGTCCATCCCGGTCTTCCACGATGACCAGCACGGCACCGCCATCATCTCCGGCGCCGCGCTGCTCAACGCCTTGGAGATCGCCGGCAAGCCCATCGAGTCGGTGCGCGTGGTCGTCTCCGGCGCGGGCGCGTCCGCCATCGCCTGCACGAAGTTCTACCTCCAGCTCGGCGTCCGCCTGCAGAACGTCCTCCTCGTGGACACCAAGGGCGTCGTCTACAAGGGCCGCACCGAGGGCATGAACCCCTATAAGCAGGAGTTCGCCCAGGCGACCAGCGCCCGGACCCTCGCCGATGCGCTGGAGGGCGCGGACGTGCTGCTCGGCTGCTCGGCGAAGGGACTGGTCACGCAGAAGATGGTGCAGTCCATGGCCAAGGACCCCATCGTCTTCGCCCTGGCCAACCCCGACCCGGAGATCACCTACCCGGACGCGACCGAGGCGCGCAAGGACGTCATCATGGCGACCGGGCGCTCCGACTACCCGAACCAGGTGAACAATGTTTTGGGGTTCCCGTTCATCTTCCGCGGCGCGCTCGACGTGCGCGCTCGGGCCATCAACGAGTCGATGAAGATGGCCGCCGCCAAGGCCCTGGCCGCGCTCGCTCACGAGGACGTCCCCGAGTCGGTGACGCGCGCCTACTCCGGCGAGCGTTTCTCCTTCGGCCGGAACTACATCATCCCCAAGCCGCTCGACCCACGGGTGCTGTACTGGGTCGCCCCGGCCATCGCCAGCGCGGCCATGGCGAGCGGCGTCGCCCGCCTCCAGCTCGACCCGGTCGAGTATCGCGAGCGCCTGCGCAAGATGCAGAGCCGCACGCACTCGGTCATGAGCACCATCCATGGCAAGGCGAAGAAGAAGCTCGCCCGCATCGTCTTCGCGGAGGGGCAGCACCCAAAGGTCCAGCAGGCCGCGGCCATCCTGGCCGAGGACGGCATCTGCGAGCCCGTCCTGCTCGGCAGCGCCGACGCCATCCGCGCCTCTTTGGAGGAGCAACGGCTCGACGCGCTCCCGGAAAAGAACCTCTGCGATCCGCAGCGGAGCGAGCACGCCAAGCACTACGCCGAGCTCTTGTATCAGCTGCGCCAGCGCAACGGCCTGGGCGCCGAGGGCGCCGTGCACCTGGTGCGCGACGAGGCGTACTTCGGCGCGATGATGGTCCGCGAGGGCCACGCGGACGGGATGGTTTTGGGGCTGACCACGCCGTACGCCGAGGCCGTCAAGGCGCCGCTCCAGGTCATCGGGACGCGGCCCGGGCGGCGCGCTGCAGGCGTGTACATCCTGGTCAGCAAGAACGACTTCTCGTTTCTCGCCGACTGCACGCTCCACATGGACCCCTCCGCCGACGAGCTCGCCGACATCGCCATCGCGACGGCGGACCTCGCGCGGTACTTCGACGTGACCCCGCGCGTGGCCATGCTCTCGTACTCGAGCTACGGCGGCGCTCGGGGCCAGAGCCCGCGCAAGGTTCGGGAGGCCACTGAGCGGGTGCGGCGCCTGCGGCCCGAGCTCATCGTCGACGGCGAGGTCCAGGCCTCCTTCGCGCTGGGCGCCGGCATCGCCGAGTTCCCGTTCACGCGGCTGACCGACGAGGCCAACGTCCTGGTGTTCCCCAACCTGGACGCCGCGAACATCGCCTACCAGCTGCTGGAGCGGAAGGGCGGCGCCGAGGTCATCGGCCCGGTGCTCCTGGGAATGCAGCGGCCCGTCAACGTCATGCAGCTGGGCGCGAGCGTGCAGTCCATCGTGAACCTGGCCGCGGTGACCGCGCTGCGCGCGCAAGGCGAGGAGTTCACCTTCTAAGGCCGGGCCTTTCGAAGCGCGAGAGAAGACGAGGCCGCGCCGCGAGACCGCTCCCAAAGCGGCCGCGGCGCGGCTTCGCGCGCTTTTAGTCCCCTCAACGCGAACTCTTGTCCAGGCTGGCAAAGACTCCAGCCTCCAGGTTCGCTCCAGACCCCAGGCTGCTCAGGACGAGCCCCCTCGGCTCGATCGAGCGGACGCAAGGGCGCGCTCTCAGCAGCGCGAGCGCGGCGGGGTGATCGAACCGATCACTGCAAAGGCGATCGCGCCGATCGCCCTGGCGCCCCACCGATTTGGAAGCCCGGCGCCGGCGAGCGCCCTCGGCCCTGGCTCGTGCGCGAATCGAGCTGCGGCCAACTGCCCTCCGAAGGGCGCAAAGGCGCGCCGGGCTCCACGGGTCGATTTCACGCTTGCGCAATTCGAGCAATGAATTCGGGCGCGCCCCTGCGCGAATAGAGCAAGCGCGCGTCCACTCGAGTTTCGGCGCTTCGCCGGCGGCTTGCCCCCTGCATTCCGGGCCGCGGGACGGGAAACCTTCCCCTCCTTTCAACGTACGACTTCCTGGAGAGTCGTACTTCTCCACGGAGGCGGGTGACATCGCGAATTCCAAATAGACGGCCGTGAGTCGTCGCAGGAGCTGGAGCGCGCCGCGGCCTTGATGAAAGGGCAGCGGCGCGCGCCGCTTTACGAGCGAAAGGCGCCCTTCGACGTCGCGGTGCCGGGACTCGCGTCAGAGCAGCCCGATGATGTCCCGCGGCTGCAGCGGCTTTTGCAAGTGCGCGGCCCGCCCCTGGCGCGCGAGCGCGGATTCCATCCCGGGGCGCAGCCCCATGGAGGCGAGCTTTGTTTCGGGGCAAGCCAGGGCCAGCGCCGCGAGCACGTCGTCGCCGCGCTCCGGGCCGATGGAGAGGTCGACCAGCGCGAGGGCGATGGCGCGCTCCCGCGCGCGCTCCAGCGCCTCGCTGCCGGTCGTGGCCTCGAGAACGTCGAAGCCGTCCAGGCGCAGTGAGATGGCCATGGCGCGGCGAAAACAGTCGTCGGCGTCGACGAGGAGGATGGCGCCGCGGGCGATGGCGGGCGTCTGTTGCACGGCCGAAACCACAGCGAAGGGAGAAGAAACGCGAAGTGCAGCGGCCTGCTGAAGCGGCGGGGGGGGGACCGGCTCCAACCTTGCGCGCTGCACTTCGCGCCTGGATCTATGAGCACGCGCCGAGCCAAGGGCGCGCGGCCCCCAAGTGCTTGAATTGCCGAGGTGCGATGTCCCGGCATTCCGATTTCAACTCTGCCGTGCAATGCAGAAGTGAAATCGGGCGCGCAATAAGGAGCCCTCAGGGCGCGTCGTCCTGTCGGGCCGTCGAGCGCTATGACGCGGGTTGGAAGCCCTTTGGCTCCACGGCGACGAAGGTAGGCGCCGGGCGGGCAAAGTGGTAGCCCTGCAAGAGGTCGCAGCCCAACGAGACGAGCGTGTCGCGCTCCGCTGGGGTCTCGACGCCCTCGCCGATGACCTTGACTCCCAGGCTGTTCGACAGCTCGACCAGGGAGCCAACGACCTTCCGCTTGGTCGATTCGCGCTCGATGCCGCGCACCAGCGCCATGTCGAGCTTCACGACCTCTGGGTTGAGCTGCGCGATGCTGTTGAGCCCCGCGTAGCCGGACCCGATGTCGTCTACCGCCAGTCGGAACCCGAGCTGGCGGAGGCGGCGCGTGCGCTCTTGGAGGTCGTCCACCTCCTCCAGCCGCGCGCGCTCGGTGATCTCCAGCACGACCCGCCCCGCGATGGACGCCAGCGGCGAGTCCTCCTCGAACAGCGTCTCGTCGAGCAGCTCGCTGGGGTGCAGGTTCACGAGCAGGGTCTGCCCGGGCGCGAGGTCGGAGGCGGCCGTCGCGCACTTCGCGCGGATGGAGCGCCCCAGGTCATTCACGCGGTCGAGCTGCTCGGCGGCGGCGAGCATCGCGCCCGGGTGCGGCAGCTCTGCGTCGCGGGTCCGCATCAGCGCCTCGTAGGCGACGATGCGCCGGAGGCTCATGGAGACCACGGGCTGGAACACCATGAAGAGCGACCCCAGCGCCCGCTCGAACGCGCGGGTGGTGGAGATGCGCGACCCACCCAGCGCGGGCATGGCCGAGCAGACCGCCAGCGCCTCGCGCTTGAGCCGCGCCTGCTGGTAGACGAGCACCGCGTGCTCGATCACCTGCACCAGCTTCTCGGGCTCGAAGGGCTTGTTCAGGTATCGGAGCACGCCGTGGTCGATGGCGCGCAGCGCGGTGGAGAGGTCCTGCAGACCGCTGATCAGCACCACCGGGAGGTCCGGGTCGTGCTCGTGCGCCAGGCGCAGCACCTCGACGCCGTCGAGCCCGGGCATGATCACGTCGGTCAGGACCGCGTCGAACTCCTCGCCGTCGAGCCGGTCGCGCGCCTCCTGGCCGCTGTTCGCGCTCTCCACCGTGAATCCCGCCGAGCCGAGGATGCGGCGATAGCTGCGCAGGATGTTCGGCTCATCGTCGACCGCCAAGATCCTGCCCTTGGGTCTGGGCCTCTCCTCGGGTCCGAGGGGCAGAACAAGGGCTTTCGCGAGCTCGGACATCCGTCTGCCTCAATTCTCAAGGTACCTATGGCGGTTTTTGCAGCCGAGGTGCCAAGTTGCAGCCTCCGCGCTCTCCGGCGACGCTCAGCCTTAAGCGGTTCAGAACACGAGCCGATTCCATTTCTCGTATTCTGCGCGCTACCGCGCGAGGCAGGGTCCTCGAGGCCTCTTCAGGGCTTGGGAGACCCATTGACCGAGCCCTCGCTCCAAACGGCGGATGCCGTCCTTTATGGCCCTTGCTCCGAGAGTCATCAAAACCCTCGGACAGGTCGTCAAAGACCTGGCGGCATTGTGCGGACCCAGGGATACCCCGAATTCAAGCCGCCGTCGGGCGGCGATGGCCGCAGAAAAGGCGAGCGGTATCCGGGGCATTTCGCCTTTTCGCCTCCGAAAGCGAGCTGACGGCCACCCGTGGCCCGGCCCTTGCTCACAGGGGGTTGTCTCTTTGGGCGTCGGGCGCCTGTCCGGCGTCCGGCGGGTCACCCATGAACTCCGGGACTGACGAATGAACGCCGATGACCTGGAAATTGCGCTGGTCTTCATCTCCGAAGCGCGCGAGCTGCTCGACGAGGTCGAACCGAGGCTCATTGAGCTCCGCCAGGCAGCGGGAGAGGGCGGGGCCGATCCGAATACGGTCAACGCCATCTTCCGGCTGTTCCATTCGATGAAGGGCTCGGCCTCGAGCCTGGGCTTTTCGCACATCGCTACCGTCACCCACGACGCCGAGACCCTCCTCGACGTCTATCGGAAGGGCACGGCGGTGCTCGGGCCGGAGCAGACGGTGGTGCTCCTGCGCGCCATGGACTTCGTCCGCAAGATGCTCGACGCCGTGGAGAGCTCGCACTCCGACGAGGGGATGGAGGCGGAAGAGCGCGAGATCCTGGACGAGCTGACGCGGGCGAACGCGTCGGCGAGGGCACGGCCGGCACAGCCCGCGGCCCCCACGGCGGCGGCGCCGCCGCAGCCTCCGGTGCGGCTCGCGGAGCCCTCCCCGGCGCCGGCGGGTGTGAGCGCTCCGGCTCAGGAAAGCCCCGCCCCGGCGGCGGCCGTCGCTCCGCCCGCGGCAGACCCTCCTGCCATCGAGGAGTTTTTGCCGATCTCCGCCGAGATGCTCAAGCACTTCGCCTCCGAGGGCGAAGAGCTGATGGGCCGCTGCGAGCAGGCGCTCTTGGAGCTCGAGAAGTCGCCCGCCAGCGGGGTCGAGCTCATCCCCGAGGCGTTCCGGGCGATGCACAGCTTCAAAGGGAACTGCGGCTTCGTGGAGCAGGTCGCGCTCGGCAAGCTCGCTCACAAGGCGGAGAACGTCCTCGAGGCCCTCAAGGCGGGCCTGTTGGTGCCGAGCCAGTCGACGGTGGGGCTGTTGCTCAAGGCGGTGGATGCGCTGCGCGAGGGCGTCACCGAGGTGACCCGGTCGGGTTCCGCCAAGGGGCGCGATTTCGACTCCCTGGAAAGCTTGTTGGAGCAGAGCGCGCACCCGGCCAGCGCGACCATGGCGGCGGCGCTGCAGGCGCCGGCGGAGGCGCCGATTCCCAGCGTTGCGAGCGCGGAGCGCGCGCCCGAGAAGGAAGGCAACCACGCGGTCAAGGCGCCCACCCGCCAGGACATCCGGGTGGACCTCACCAAGCTTGACGCCCTGGTGAACCTGGTGGGCGAGCTGGTTATCGCCGAGGCCATGGTCACGAGGCACCCGTCGCTGCGAAATTTCGACGACGAGACGCTGGAGCGCGCGGTCCACCAGCTGCGCCGCGTCTCCACCGACCTGCAGGACGTGGCCATGGCGGTGCGGATGATCCCGCTGTCGGCCACCTTCCGGAAGCTGATCCGCCTGGTCCACGACCTGTCCAACAAGGTGGGCAAGCTGGTCCGCCTGGAGCTCGTCGGGGAGGAGACCGAGGTCGACAAGTCGCTCATCGAGCAGCTCTCGGACCCGCTGGTCCACCTGGTGCGCAACTCCATCGACCACGGGCTGGAGATGCCGGCCGACCGGCGCGCGAAGGACAAATCGGAGACCGGCACCATCACCATCGAGGCCCGCCACGAGGGCGGCGAGGTGCTCATCCTCATCAGCGACGACGGGCGCGGGCTCGACCGCACCAAGATCCTCACCAAGGCGGTGGAGCGCGGCCTGGTGCAGGCGGGCGAGGCGGAGAAGCTCACCGACAATCAGATCTACAAGCTCATCTTCGAGCCGGGCTTCTCCACCGCCGACAAGGTGACCGACATCTCCGGCCGCGGCGTGGGCATGGACGTCGTGAAGAAGAACATCGAGAAAGTGAAAGGGACGGTGGAGCTGCGCAGCAAGCCGGGCGCGGGGACCACCGTCGTCCTGCACATCCCCCTCACCCTGGCCATCATCGACGGGATGCTGGTGCGGGTGGGCAACGCGCGCTACACCCTGCCGCTGCTCTCCATCCGCGAGTCGTTCCGGCCGCTCCCCGAGCAGATCACCGTGACGCCCGACGGCCAGGAGGTGGCGCGGGTGCGGCGCGAGATGCTGCCGGTGGTGCGGCTGCACCAGCTCTATTCCAAGAAGCCGGACCACGAGAAGCTCGAGGAAGGGATTCTGGTCATCGTGGAGTCGGGCGCGCAGACCGTGTGCCTGTTCGTCGACGAGCTCTTGGGCCAGCAGCAGACGGTCATCAAGGGGCTCTCCAGCTACCTGGGGCAGGCGCGCGGCGTGTCGGGCTGCACCATTCTGGGCGACGGCGAGGTGAGCCTCATCCTGGACGTGGGGAGCCTCCTCGCCATGGCCAGCAGCAGCAGCGGCGGCGGGGGCCTCACCGTCCTCTATTGAGCCTTTTTGCGAGATTCTGATCGAGGAGCCAACGATGGCGGAGAACAAAGGCCGGAATGTCGTAGAGGACGACCTCGCCGACGACGACGAGGACGACTCGCAAAAGGACAAGTTCCTCACCTTTCGGATCGGCAACGAGGATTTCGGCATCGAGATCTCGTACGTCATCGAAATCGTCGGAATTCAGCAGATCACCGAGGTGCCGGACATGCCCGACTTCCTCAAGGGCGTGATCAACCTGCGCGGCCGGGTCATTCCGGTCATGGACGTGCGTGTGCGCTTTCGCATGCAAGCGCGCGAATTCGACGACCGGACCTGCATCGTGGTGGTGAATCTGGGCGACACGGCGGTGGGGCTCATCGTCGACACGGTGAACGAGGTGCTCTCCATTCCGGCCAGCGAGGTCTCCCCGCCGCCGCGAGTGAGCCGCGGCGAAGGCAGCCGATTCGTGCGCGGGATGGGGAAGGTGGGCGACGCGGTGAAGATCCTCCTCGACTTGAACAAGCTGCTCAGCGACTCGGAGACGCAGGCCATCGAAGCGGTCACCTAGCGGCGGAAACCTCGCGTCAAACGCCGCCTCACACGCATCCTGCGCCGCTTTGAACGACATGGAAGGACATGGAAATGCTCTCGAACATGAAGATGATGACGCGCCTGATGCTCGGTTTTTCGCTCATTGCCTTGGGCGCCATTGCAGTGGGAATCATGGGAATGCAGGCCTTGTCGGCAAGCGCCGAGGCCGACGAGAAGACCTACTACAGGGTCACCAAACCGATGGAGAGCTTGGCCGAGATGTCGGTGGACCTGCAGCGGGCGCGCGTCAACCTCCGCGATCAGTTGCTGGCCGAGAGCGCCGAGGAGCGAGACCGCGACCGGCGCACCATGGAGGAGCTCTTCTCGTCCTTCGACCGCTCCGCCGATGATTTCGACAAGACCATCCAAAGAGACCAGGTGCGTTCCGTCCTCCGCGAGACCCGGGACGACATGAAGGCCTACCGGGAGGTGACCGATCGGATCGTGGCGCTGGCTGGAGCGGGGAAGCACGAGGACGCCCATGCGCTCGTGAATGGCCAAGGCAAGACCGCCGCCTTCAAGGCGCAGGATTCCCTCAAGAAGCTCGCCGAGCTCAAGATGGAGACCGCGAAGGCGAACTTCGAGTCCAACACCGACCGCGCCTCCACCGCCCGCAGTATGATCGTGGCGGTCTGCCTGCTGGCCGCCATCGCCGCCCTGGTCATCGGCTTCATCATCGCCCGCTCGGTCACCGAGCCGTTGATCAAAGCCACGCAGATCGCCGAGAGCGGCGACCTCACCGCTCGCGTCAACCTCGTGACCAACGACGAGTTGGGCCGCCTGGCCAAGGCGTTCGACGCCATGACCGAGCGCCTGGAGCAGAAGACGAAGGAGACCGAGCAGGTCGCCAACGGCGACCTCACCATCGAGGTCGAGGTCGCGTCCGAGCAGGACACGCTGGGCAAGGCCTTCCGCACCATGGTGGAGCAGCTGCGCAAGCTCGTCGGCGAGGTCCGCGGCGCCTTCTCCGAGGTGTCCAATGGCGCGAGCGAGATCTCCGATGCGTCGCAGGCGCTCTCGCAGGGCGCGACCGAGCAGGCGTCCTCCGTGGAGGAGATCACCTCGTCCATGACCGAGGTCGGCTCGCAGGCCAAGACCTCCTCGGAGAACGCGGACCAGGCGAGCCACCTCGCCTCCTCGGCGCGCGACGCCGCTCAGCAGGGCAGCGAGCGGATGAAGTCGATGGTCGAGGCGATGAACGACATCAACGGCTCGTCCCAGCAGATCGCCAAGATCATCAAGGTCATCGACGACATCGCGTTCCAGACCAACCTGCTCGCCTTGAACGCCGCCGTGGAAGCCGCGCGGGCCGGCAAGCACGGCAAGGGCTTCGCCGTGGTGGCCGAGGAGGTGCGAAACCTCGCCTCCCGGTCGGCGAAGGCCGCGCGCGAGACCGCCGAGCTCATCGAGACGTCGGGCAAGAAGGTGGCGAACGGCCTGTCGGTCGCGCAGGGCACCTCTGAGTCGTTCGCGACCATCGTGGGGAACGTGGTCAAGGCCGCCGACCTGGTCGGCGAGATCGCCGCGGCGTCGAAAGAGCAGGCGGCGGGCATCTCGCAGATCTCCCAGGGGCTCACGCAGATCGATCAGGTCACGCAGCGCAACACCGCCTCGGCGGAGGAGACCGCGTCAGCGGCGCAGGAGCTCAGCTCGAACGCGGGGCGGATCGAGGAGCTGTTCGCCCGGTTCCGCGTCGGCGACGAGGACGGCCGCGCGCATTCGGCCCGGCGACCCGCAGCGAGCGCGAAGAGGTCGATGGGCCCGCCGCCGGCCAAGGCTCCGAAGGCCACGAAGGCCGCAAAGCCTGACGGCGAATGGGGCAGCCCGGGAAACGGCGCGCTGGCTTCGCGCCCCGCCGAGATGCCCGCGGACGGCGCGCTCGAGCCCAAGGACGTGATCGCCCTGGACGACAAAGAGTTCGGACGCTTCTGACCGCTCGGCCAATCCCTTCGCATCCCAAGGAGCCCATTCAATGGCAGAGAACAAAGGCCGAACGGCCGTGGAAGAGGACCTTTTCGACGACGACGAGGACGATTCGCAGAAGGACAAGTTCCTCACCTTCCGGATCGGCAACGAGGATTTCGGCATCGAAATCTCGTACGTCATCGAGATCGTCGGCATCCAGCAGATCACCGAAGTGCCGGACATGCCCGATTTCCTCAAAGGCGTCATCAACCTGCGCGGCCGGGTGATTCCGGTGATGGACGTGCGCGTTCGCTTTCACATGCAGTCGCGCGAATTCGACGACCGGACCTGCGTCGTGGTGGTGAACCTGGGAGAAACGGCGGTGGGGCTCATCGTCGACACGGTGAACGAAGTGCTTTCCATTCCGGCGAGCGAGATCGCCCCGCCGCCGCGGGTGAGCCGGGGCGAGGGCAGCCGCTTCGTGCGCGGAATGGGCAAGGTGGGCAACGCGGTGAAGATCCTCCTGGACCTGAAAAAGCTGCTCAACGACTCCGAAATGGAAGCCGTCGCGGCGGTGGCCTAGCGAGAGTCTGTAAGGAGTGTCCCCAATCCCCAGCTCGTCGCGCGGCACCTCGGCTTCTCGAACGAGCTCCCCCGTTCGCCCCCTCCCCGCAAGCGGGGAGGGGGTCGGGGGGTGAGGAAGTCAACGAAGGCTGGAAAGGAGGGCGACATGCACGCGAACATCCGGACGCGCCTGGCGCTGCTCTTTGCCCCCAAGGCCGTGGGCTCCCTCGCCGTCGGGTTGAGCGCGATGCGCACCATGTCCGCGAGCGTCGACGCCGACGAGGAGACCTACTCGCAGATCGCGAAGCCGATCGAGAGCCTGGTCGAGATGTCGGTGGGCCTGCAGCGCGCGCGGGTCAGTCTCCGGGAGCTCCTCCTGTCGAACGGCCTCACGGTCGCGCAGGGCACCTCGGAGTCGTTCGCGACCATCGTGGGGAACGTGGTCAAGGCCGCCGACCGGGTGGGCGAGGTCGCCGCGGCGTCCAAGGAGCAGGCCGCGGGCATCGCGCAGATCACGCAAGGCCTCACGCAGCGCAACACCGCCACCGCCGAGGAGGCGGCCTCCGCCGCCGCCAAGCTCACCGCGAACGCGGAGCAGATCGACGAGCTGTTTGCCCGGTTCCGCGTCGGGGACGCCGCGAGCCTCCGGGAGCCGACCGCCGAGTGCCCACTAGAACGCTGACCCGGAGAGAGACTCAATGTTTGCGAACATGAAGATCTTCACGCGCCTCATGACCGCCTTTCTGCTCATCGGCTCACTCGTCGGCGCAGAGGCGCTCCTCTCGAGCCGCGAGCTCGCCCAAGTGCAAGCGACGACGAGCTCCATCCTGGAAAGTCTGGCCGAGCCGCCCAAGGAGCTGATGCAGGTCGCCGTGATGTTCCAGCGCCTTCGCCTGCGCGTCGCCTACGTGCCGGAGGCGAAGGACGCGCAGGCCGTCCGCGCTCACCAAGGCAAGGTCCCGGAATACGTGAACGCGATGCGCGCGAGCCGCGTGAAGCTCGAGAAGCTTCTGACCAGCTCCGACGCCAGCAAGGCCCTCCACGCCGTCTTCGACAAGCTCGACCGGTACCTGAGGATGGTCGACGAGATCGCCGATTTGACGATCGCCGGCAACCGCGCCGAAGCCCAGCGCAGGGTCGAGGGGGACTCACGGGATTCTCGCGCTGGCCATCCAGACGGACATCGACGCGGCGATGGCCGCGCAGGTGGCCATGACGCGCACTCAGCAGTCCGAGGTGGAGCGCTCGATGAGCGAGACCCGCGCCGTGCTGCTCGCGATCAGCGGCGCCGCTCTGCTCCTCGCGCTCTTCGTGGGGTGGGCGTCGACGAAGTCGATCACCGGTCCCCTCGGCCGCGCGACGATCATCGCCGAGAGCGGAGACCTCTCGGCCCGCGTGGGCTTGACCACCGACGACGAGGTCGGGCGCCTGGCGAAGGCCTTCGACGCCATGACCGAGCGTCTGGAGGTGAAGACGCGGGAGACGGAGCGGATCGCTCGGGGCGACCTCACCATCCAGGTCGCCGTCGCCTCCGACCAGGACACCCTGGGCAAGGCCTTCCGGACGATGGTGGAGCAGCTTCACCAGCTCGTCGGCGAGGTGCGCGAGGCCTTCGCCGAGGTGGCGCGCGGCGCGAGCGAGATCTCGGACGCCTCGCAGGCGCTCTCGCAGGGCGCGACCGAGCAGGCCTCGTCCGTGGAGGAGATCACCTCGTCCATGACCCAGGTCGGGTCGCAGGCCAAGACCTCCTCGGAGAACGCCGACCAGGCGAGCCACCTCGCCTCCGCGGCGCGCGACGCGGCCCAGCAGGGCAGCGAGCGGATGAAGGCCATGGTCGAGGCCATCGACGACATCAATGGCTCGTCGCGGCAGATCGCCCAGATCATCAAGGTCATCGACGACATCGCCTTCCAGACGAACCTGCTCGCCCTGAACGCCGCGGTCGAGGCCGCGCGGGCCGGCAAGCACGGCAAGGGGTTCGCGGTGGTCGCCGAGGAGGTGCGAAACCTCGCCTCGCGGTCGGCGAAGGCCGCGCGCGAGACCGCCGAGCTCATCGAGGCCTCGGGCAAGAAGGTGGCGAACGGGCTCACGGTCGCTCAAGACACCTCGGAGTCGTTGCAGACCATCGTGGGCAACGTGGTCAAGGCCGCCGACCTGGTGGGCGAGATCGCCGCGGCTTCCAAGGAGCAGGCCTCGGGCATCTCGCAGATTTCCCAGGGGCTCACGCAGATCGACCAGGTCACCCAACGCAACACCGCGTCGGCCGAACAGACCGCCTCCGCGGCGCAGGAGCTCAGCTCGAACGCGGACCGGATCGAGGTGCTCTTCGCCCGGTTCCGGGTGGGCGACGAGGACGGGCGCGCGAGGTCGGCCCGGCGCCCCGACCGGAGCGAAAGGGGACCGCAGGGCTCCTGAAGCGCCTTCGAGCGCTCGAGGGGCCTGCAAAGGCCGAAGGGGTTACGAAGAAATGGAAGGAGCCGATTTATGGCAGACAACAAAGGCCGAAGCATCGCGGAAGACGACCTCGTCGACGACGAGGAGGACGATTCGCAGAAGGACAAGTTCCTCACGTTCCGGATCGGCCAGGAAGATTACGGAATCGAAATCTCGTACGTCATCGAGATCGTCGGGATTCAGCAGATCACCGAGGTGCCGGACATGCCGGATTACCTCAAGGGCGTGATCAACCTGCGCGGGCGGGTCATCCCGGTCATGGACGTGCGCGTTCGCTTTCACATGCAGTCGCGCGAGTTCGACGACCGGACGTGCATCGTGGTGGTGAACCTGGGCGAGACGGCGGTCGGGCTCATCGTCGATACGGTGAACGAGGTGCTCTCCATCCCGGCAAGCGAAGTTTCCCCGCCGCCGCGCGTGAGCCGAGGCGAGGGGAGCCGCTTCGTGCGAGGAATGGGCAAGGTGGGCGATGCGGTCAAGATCCTCCTCGACCTGAACAAGCTGCTCAGCGACTCCGGGCCGGAGTTCGTCGCGGCCGTAGCTTAGGGAGAGACGCGCTCTGGGCGAGGGTCATGAAGCGCGCCCGGAAGGCGTCTCCGACGAAAGCAAGGTGGCTTTCGATGCTATCGAACATGAAGATGATGGTGCGCCTGATGGTCGGCTTCGCGCTCGTCGCGATGGGCAGCGTCGCAGTCGGGATCGGCGGCCTGTTGGCGATCAGGCAAAGCCTTGAAGCGGACGAGGTGACCTACCGCAAGGTCACTCAGCCGATGGAGCACCTCGTCAAGGCCGAGAGCCTGCTGCAGCGCGCCCGGATCTACACCCGGGAGCTGGTGCTGTCCGACTCGGCCGAGGAGCTGGCTCGCGCTCGCAAGAGGCAGGAAGAGCTCTTCGCGGCCTTAGCCCAGAGCTTCGCCGAATTGGAGCGCACGGCTATCCATGACGCCTTCCGCGCCCTGCTCAAGGAGACCGAGGCGGAGGTGGAGACGTATCGCGAGCTGACCGGCAAGGTGCAGGCTCTGACTGCGGAAGGGAAGAGGGACGCGGCCCATGACCTCCTCAAAGGCGAGGCGCGCAACGTCGCCCTCAAGGCGACCGACTCCCTCGACAAGCTCACCCAACTCAAGATGGAGGCCGCGAAGCTGAACTACGAGGCCAACGCGGAGCGCGCTTCGAACGCGAGCGCCCAGGTGCTCATCATCTGCGCGCTCGCGATGCTGGCCGCCATTGGGCTGGGCTTCTTCATCGCCCGGTCGGTCACCGAACCTCTGAAGAAGGTCACCCGGATCGCCGCGAGCGGAGACTTGTCCGCCCGCGTGAACCTGGCCACCGACGACGAGGCCGGCCAGCTCGGCAAGGCCTTCGACGCCATGACCGAGCGCCTGGAGAAGAAGACCCGCGAGACCGAGCGGATCGCCAGCGGCGACTTGACGCTCGAGGTCGAGGTCGCGTCCGACCAGGACACACTGGGCAAGGCCTTCCGCACCATGGTCGAGGAGCTGCGCAAGCTCGTTTCGGAGGTGCGGCTGGCTTTCTCCGAGGTCTCCAGCGGAGCGAGCGAGATCTCCGACGCCTCCCAGGCGCTCTCCCAGGGCGCGACCGAGCAGGCCGCGTCCCTCGAGGAAATCACCTCGTCGATGGCCGAGGTCGGGTCGCAGGCCAAGACCTCCTCCGAGAACGCGGAGCAGGCGAGCGTCCTCGCCTCGGCCGCCCGCGACGCCGGGCAGGCGGGCAGCGATCGGATGACGTCGATGGTCGAGGCGATGAGCGACATCAACGGCTCCTCGCAGCAGATCGCCAAGATCATCAAAGTCATCGACGACATCGCCTTCCAGACGAACCTGCTCGCGCTGAACGCCGCGGTGGAGGCCGCGCGGGCTGGAAAGCACGGCAAGGGCTTCGCGGTGGTGGCCGAGGAGGTGCGCAACCTCGCCTCGCGGTCGGCCAAGGCCGCGCGCGAGACCGCTGAGCTCATCGAGGCGTCGGGCAAGAAGGTGGCGAACGGCCTGACCGTCGCGCAGGGCACCTCGGAGTCCTTCGCGAGCATCGTGGGGAACGTGGTCAAAGCCGCCGACCTGGTCGGCGAGATCGCCGTGGCGTCCAAGGAGCAGGCGGCAGGCATCTCGCAAATCTCCCAGGGGCTCACGCAGATCGACCAGGTCACGCAGCGCAACACCGCCTCGGCCGAGGAGACCGCCTCTGCCGCCGAGCAGCTCAGCGCAAACGCGGTCCGCATCGAGCATCTCTTTGGGCGCTTTCGCATCGGGGACGACGACCTCGCCCGCGCCCGCCCGGCGGGCCGCAAAAGCGGCGCGAGTGTGAGACGCCCCGCTGCGCCCAAGGCGGCGAGAGCCCCGGCCGCGCCCGCGGACGACGACTGGGGCAACGGCGGCGCGCTGGCGAAGCGCTCGCCCGTCCTTCCGGCAGAGGGATCCCTCGAGCCCAAGGACGCCATCGCCCTCGACGACAAGGAGCTCGGCCGGTTTTGAACCGGTCGACGAAGACCGTGAGACTGGAGGCACCGCTTCCCGATGAGCGCCGCAGGCGACCGACTGCAAATCCTGCTCCCGCCCGGCCACGTGCGCCTGGCGCCGCCGGGGACGCTCCTGTACGCCGTCCTGAGCTCCACCGCGGCGGTGGCGCTCTACGACCCGCAGCTGCAGCGCGGGGGCATGGCGCATTGGGCGAAGCCGTACCGGCGCGGCGCCCCGTCCACGCCCGTCTTCGCGGGGCCGGCGCTGGTGGGGCTGGCACGGATGTTCGACTCCCTGGGCTCCTCGCGCGCGTGCCTCCAGGCGCACCTGTTCGGCGGCGCCGAGAACCCGGCCTCTTTGCGGCACGTCCCGGGCCTGTCGCGCGACAACGTCGCCGCGGCCCTGGAGCTCTTGGCCAAGCTCGGCCTCGAGGTCGTGCAGCAGGAGGTCGGCGGAGTGATGGGGCGCAAGGTGGTCTTCGACTCCAGCTCGGGCCAGTCGCTGGTCGCCGAGGTGGAGAAGCTCCGGGCGGGCGACTGGTACCCGGAGCTGCCCGCGACCGAGCGGGCCTGGGAGGCGCGATGAGCTCTAAACCCGACGGCCGGGGCGGCGCCACGCCCGAGCGGAGCGGACGATGAGGCACGCAGAGAACAGGAGCGCCGCCGGGGAAGACGTGCTGGACGTCGCCGACGCAGTGGAAGGCGTCGGTCACCTGATGCCCATCACCGACGCCGAGTTCCGGAAGATCCGCGACCTGGTGCACGCCCGCTTCGGCATCTTCCTCACCGACCAGAAGCGTTCGCTGGTGGTGGGGCGCCTCCAGAAGCTGGTGCGCGAGCTGAGCCTTCCGAACTTCGAGGCCTACTACGAGCACGTGCGCCACGACCCGACCGGCGCGTCTTTGGCCGAGCTCGTCAACCGCATCTCCACGAACCACACCTTCTTCTTCCGGGAGAAGGAGCACTTCGACTTCCTCGCCGAGCGAGCCCTGCCGGAGGTCTGCGACGGCCTGCGCAAGCGGGGCGACCACGACCTGCGCCTGTGGTGTGCCGGCTGCTCGAGCGGCGAGGAGGCGTACACGCTGGCCATGCTCGTCCAGGGCTACCTGGGTCAGGAGCGCGGCCAGTGGCAGGCGGGCCTGCTCGCGACCGACATCTCCGCGAAGGTGCTGCGGGTCGCCATCGCCGGCCGCTATGCCAAGGACCGCGTCGCGCAGCTGCCGCCCAAGCTGCAGCGCCACTTCGTCGACGCGGGCGGAGAAATGGTGGAGGCGAGCGCGCAGCTCAAGCGGGAGATCACCTTCCGCCGCTTCAACCTCATGAACGCGCAGTTTCCGTTCAAGAGGCCCTTCCACGTCATCTTCTGCCGCAACGTCATGATCTACTTCGACCAGCCCTCGCGGGACGCGCTGGTGCAGCGCTTCTACGACCACATGGCGCCGGGCGGCTACTTCTTCATCGGCCACTCCGAGTCTTTGGGGCGCACCCGCACGCCCTTCAAGTACGTGGTCCCCTCGGTATATCGAAAAGGAGAGCTCTAGATGACCCGGCGAACGCGCGTGTTGGTGGTCGACGACTCCGCCCTCGTCCGCGACATCCTCACGCGCGGGCTCGCCCTGGACCCGGAGCTGGAGGTGGTGGGGAGCGCCTCGGACCCGTACGCCGCCCGCGACCGGATCGTCCAGCTCAAGCCCGACGTCCTCACGCTCGACGTGGAGATGCCGCGCATGGACGGCGTGGAGTTCTTGCGCAAGCTCATGCCGCAGCACCCGCTCCCGGTCATCATGGTGAGCGCCCTCACCGAGCGCGGCGCGCAGGTCACCCTCGACGCCCTCGACGCCGGCGCGGTGGACTTCGTCGCCAAGCCGTCCGCCGACGTCGCCCGGGGCCTGAACGGAATGCTGTCCGAACTCCGGGCCAAGCTGAAGGTCGCGGCGCGGGTGGACGTCAGCCGCTTCCGCCAGCGCACGCCGCCGCAGGCGGTGGTGAAGCCCAAGGGGCAGACGGCGCTCGCGGTCTCCACCGACAAGGTGGTGGCCATCGGCGCCTCCACCGGCGGCACCGAGGCCATTCGCGAGGTGGTCGTCCAGCTGCCGCGCACGACGCCGGGGGTGGTCATCGTCCAGCACATGCCGGCCGGCTTCACCAAGATGTTCGCCGACCGGCTCAACCAGCTCTCGCAGATGGACGTGAAGGAGGCTGAGGACGGCGACCGGGTGATGACCGGCCGCGTGCTGGTCGCGCCCGGGGGCAAGCACATGCGCGTGGTTCGAGCCGGCGGCATCTACTCCGTGGAGATCCGCGCGGGCGAGCTGGTGTGCGGCCACTGTCCCTCGGTGGAGGTGATGATGCAGTCGGTGTCGCGCTCGGTCGGAGCCAACGCCGTGGGGGTCATGCTCACCGGCATGGGGCACGACGGCGCCGACGGCATGAAGGCCATGCGCGACGCCGGCGCGCGCACGCTCGCCCAGGACGAGAAGAGCTGCGTGGTCTTCGGCATGCCGAAGGTGGCCTACGAGCGCGGCGGGGCCGAGCGGCTCGTGCCCTTGAGCGAAGTCGCCAACTCCGTCTTGCGCCTGCTCGCGGGAGCAGGCTCGTGAGCGTCATCTTCGTCGGCGTCGGCGGCATCGGCGTGGCGCGCGCGCCGGGCGAGGTCCTCAAGACCATGGCCCTGGGCTCGTGCGTCGCCGTGGTGCTGCTCGACAAGGCGACGCGGATCATCGGGATGGACCACATCGCCCTGCCCGACTCGACCATCGCGCCCGAGCGCGCCCACGAGCGGCCCGGCTACTTCGCCGACACCGGCATCCCCGCGCTCCTGAATGCCATGGCCAAGGCGGGCGCCCGACGCGACGCGCTGGTGATCAAGCTCATGGGCGGCGCCGCGGTTCTCGACCCGAACAACACCTTCAACATCGGCAAGCGAAACGCGCTCGCCATCAAGAAGATCCTCTGGGGGCAGCGCATGGGCGCGGTCGCCGAGGACCTGGGCGGCAGCATCAGCCGCACCGTCACGGTCGACGTGGACAAAGGTCGCGTCGTCCTCTCATCGCCGGGCAAGCCGGACTGGGAGATATCAGGAGGCACACCGCCATGGCCAAGATCCTCGTCGCTGAAGACGACCCCACCACCCGTCTGCTGCTCTGGAAGACTTTGGAGGGGATGAGCCACCAGGTCCTCATCTCGCCCGACGGCCGGCACGCGCTCGCGTCGCTGGAGTGCAACCCGGGCATCGAGCTGCTCATCACCGACATGGTGATGCCGGAGATGGACGGGCGCGCCCTGATCAACGCGGTCCGCGAGCGGGGCCACAAGCTCTCCATCGTCATCATGAGCGCGGTGGTGGGGGTCCGCGGAATCGCCGACTTGCTCGACCACGGCGCGAGCTTCTTCCTGCCCAAGCCCGTCAAGCTCTCCGAGCTGCGCGAGTACGTGGACCGGAGCGTGGGGCCGGACGTCGAGGTACGGCTGTGACCGACTTCGCCCAGCCCATCCGCGCGGCGTGCCGCGAGATCCAGCCGCTGTCGCACAGCGTGACGCAGCTTCTCACTCTGATGGGCGGCGGCGGGCACCGGTCGGCGTCGCAGCTGGCCAAGGTGGTCGCGACCGACCCCGCGCTCACGCTGGCGCTGTTGCGCACGGTCAACTCCGCCGCGTTCGGCCTGCGGCAGTCGGTGACCAGCGCGGCCGCCGCCATCGCGTACCTGGGCGACCGGCTGGTGCTCGCGGTGGCCATCAACAGCGCCGCGGGGCGCGTCTACCAGCGCCCGCTCGAGGGCTATGCCGGGCCTGCCGGGGCGCTGTGGCGCCACTGCCTTCGCACCGCCATCGGCGCCCGGGAGTTGGCCCCGCATTGCACGCACCCGCTCGACGCCGACACGGCCTTCACCGCCGGGATCCTCCACGACGTGGGCAAGTCGGTGCTCTCGCGCTTCCTGCCCCCGAAGCTCCGCGACGCCATCGACAGCGCCCCCGCCGCGGGCTCCGTGGGCGCGCGACCGGAGGTCGCAAACTTCTTGGCCCTCGAAGTCAACGCGGTGGGGGTAGACCACGCCCAGGTCGGCGACATGCTCGGCGAGCACTGGAAGCTACCGCCCTCCCTGCGAGCGGCCATCCGATTCCACCATCAGCCGCTGGCTGCGCCGCCGGCGGAGCAGCCGCTCTGCTGGGCGGTGCACCTGGCGGACGCGCTCGCGCTCATGGGCGGCATGGGCACCGGCTCCGACGGCCTCGCCTACCTGCTCGCCCCAGAGTGGAAGGACGAGGTGCGGCTCGAGAGGCACGAGCTCGAGCGCGTCTTGCTCAAAGTGGACGACGAGTTCGAGAAGGCCGCAGCCGCGCTGGCGGCCTCGGCGCAGGAGGCGAAATGAAGCGCGTCCTCATCGCGGATGACTCCCGCATGGCAAGGATGTTCGTGCGGCAGTGTCTGGAGATCGCCGGCCTGAAGGGCTGGGAGTTCAAAGAGGCCACTCAGGGCGAGGAGGCGCTCAAGCTGCTCAAGGCGGAGCCCTTCGACCTGCTCGTCACCGACCTGAACATGCCGGTCCTCGACGGCGAGCGCCTGCTCCGGCACGTGCGCGCGAGCCCCAGGCTGGCGGACCTGCAGGTCATGGTGGTCACCAGCGCGGGCAACCCGGTGCGGGAGAGGGCGCTCCTGCAGGCCGGAGCCTTCGCCGTGTTGAGCAAGCCCGTTTCCCCCGCGGCGCTGGCGCGCGCCCTTTCGCCCCTGTTGAATGGAGCCCCTCCATGACGATCGCCGACCTCACGCCCGAGCTGCTCGCCCAGGCCGTCTGCGAGACGCTGGAGCAGCTCGCCTTCGCCGAGGCGCTGCCGTGTCCCGCGCCGGCGGCGCCGCCGGCTCTTCTCAAGGCGCGCCTCACCTTCACCGGGCCGCTGAACGGCGCCTTCGTGCTGCGCATCCCGCCGTCGCTCGCGCAGCAGCTGGCAGGCGACGTCCTGGGAGATCCGGACGCGGCGGCCGACCCGCACATGCTGCAGGACGCGGTGGGCGAGTTCCTCAACACCATCGCCGGCTCGGTGCTGCGCGGCGCGGGGGTGAGCGGATACGAGCTCGGGCTGCCCGAGCACGGCGCGGGCGGCGAGCTCGCCGCGGGCGCGGCCTGGTTCGACGTTCGCGAGCAGAAGCTCGCATTGGAGGTGGAGACGGCGAGCGGCGGTTGACCGCGCGACTCCCGATGAGCGCTCCCTCCGCCGCTCCCGAGCCCGCGGGCCGAAGCGACGCCATCGCGCTGCTCGACGCGTCGGGCTCCGTGGAGGAGTGGAGCGACGCAGCGGCGGAGCTCTCGGGCATCGTCGCTGCGCAGGCGGTCGGGCGCCCGCTGTGGGATTGCCTGGGCGCGCCCGAGCTCGAGGCCGCGCGAGGGTGGGTCGAGCCGGTCCGGTTCACCGACCGCGCGGCGAGCCCGCCGCGCGAGCTCTGCGCCCACTTCCAGTGGCTCGGGGCGGCCGGCGCCAGCAGGGCGCTCGTGCGGATGGAGCCGCAGGTATCGCTGCGCGTGCTCGAGTCTTCGCCCGGGCTCTCTCCGTCGGAGTTTGCGCGCGCGCTCGGCACGCTTCCCGACCTGCTCTTCCTGGTCGACGCCGAAGGAAACCTCGCCTCCGCCGGGGGCGCGGCGTCGCCCTCCAGCGCCGATTGGATTGCAGACCTCCTTCCGGAGCTGGGCCAAGGGGTGCGCTCGGCCATCGGCCGGGTGCTGGAGACGGGCGCGGTCGAGGTCCTGCAGCTCCGGCAAGCCGAGGGCGAGGGGGAGCGGCACCTCGAGGGCCGGCTCGCGCGGCTCGAGCCGCGGCGCGCGGTCCTCCTGGTGCGCGACGTCACCGACCGGGTGTCCGCCGAGGCGCGAGTCCGCGAAAGCGAGGGGCGGCTGGCGCGGCTGGTGGACGTGAGCCAGGACGGGTACTGGGAGCTGGACTTCGCGAGCGGTGCGGGAACGCTGAGCCGCGAATACCGGCAGCTCTTCGGGTTCCCCGAAAGCGGGCGCCTCGAGCTCTCGGAGGTCTTGGGCGTTATCGACAACGCGCTGGAGCAGAACAGCCTGAAGGAGCTGCTGGGCCGCCTCTCGTCGGGCGAGAGCGATCGCCTCCACGTGAACCTCGTCCTGCGAACGACTCAGGGAGAGGCCTTCCCCGTGCTCCTGCGCGGAGGGGTGATGGAGCGGGACGCCCAAGGCAAGCCGGTGCGCGCGGTGGGGTCAATCATCGACCAGCGCGAGCGCCAGGGGCTCTTCGACGAGCTCTTGAGGTCGCGCGACCAGTACCGGAGCCTCTTCGACCAGGTGCCGGCGATGATCGCCACCGCCGGCCCCGAGGGTGAGTTCGACCACTTCAACCAGACCTGGCTCGACTTCACCGGGCTGACGCTGGGCGAGTCCCTTTCGAGCGGCTGGCTCGGGGTGGTGCACGTCGAGGACGCGATGCGCTTTCAGACCGCCTGGTGCGCGGCCGTCCTGCAGGGCGTGGTTTTCCAGGAGAGCTTCCGAATACGCCGCCACGACGGGGCGTGGCGCTGGGTGCGCAACGTCGCCCGGCCGTTCCTCGGCGCGGACGGCAGGCCCAAAGGCTTGGTCAGCGTCGCCTTCGACGTCACCGAGCGGAAAGAGGCGGAGGACTCGCTGGCGGCGTCGCTGAGCGCGCTGCAGGCGACGCTCGAGTCCACGGCCGACGCCATCCTGGTGGCGGACCTGGCCGGGCGGATCACGCACCGCAATCAGCGCCTGCTCGACCTGTGCCGCGTGGAGGGGCCGCCCGCGGACGCGGCGCAGGCGCTCGGCTCGGTGGCGGCGCAGCTCAAGGCCCCCGAGCGAATGCTGGCGCTGGTCAAGAGCGCGGCGTCCAAGCCCGCGGAGCCCTTCGGGGAGTCGCTGGAGCTTCGCGACGGCCGCGTCTTCGACTTGCGGGCGTTCCCCCAGCACCAGGAGGGAACGCTCGTGGGGCGGGTGTGGAGCTTCCGGGAGACGACGGAGCGCTCGCAGGCGGACGACGCGCGCCGGCGGCTGGCGTCGGTGCTGGAGGCGACGCCGGACTGCGTGGCCATCACCGACCCGGAGGGGCGCACGCTCTTCCTGAACCGCGCCGGGCGCCGGATGATCGGCCTGGGCGAGGAGGAGCGCGTCTTCCCGGTGCGGATCGCTGACTACTGCGCCGGTTGGGCCGCGGAGCTCGTCATGCACGAGGCGCTGCCGACGGCGGCGCGCGAAGGCGTCTGGGCCGGAGAGTCGGCGCTCCTCTCGCGCGAGGGGCAGGTGATCCCGGTCTCGCAGGTGGTCATCGCGCACCGAGCCCAGGACGGGACGCTCTCGCACTTCTCGACGGTCATCCGCGACATCACCGAGCGCAAGCGGATCGAGGCGCAGCTGCGCACCGCCAAGGAGCAGGCGGAGGTGGCGAACCAGGCGAAGAGCGGCTTCCTCGCCAAGATGAGCCACGAGATCCGCACGCCCATGAACGGCATCCTGGGGCTGTGCGAGCTGGCGCTCGACACCGCGCTGGACGAGCAGCAGCGCGACTACCTCGCCGGCATCCAGCAGTCGGCGTCGAACCTCTTGCACCTCATCAATGACATCCTGGATTTCTCCAAGGCCGAGGCTGGAAAGATCGAGCTCGAGACGGTGGAGTTCGGGCTGCGCGACGCGGTGGCGAGCACTCTGCGCTTGCTGGCGCCGCAGGCCTCGCGCAAGGGGCTCGAGCTCTCGCACCAGGTGGGCGAGCAGGTGCCCGACGGGCTCCAGGGCGACCCGGCGCGGCTCCGGCAGGTGCTCATCAACCTGGTGGGCAACGCCATCAAGTTCACCGAGCGCGGGCGGGTGCAGGTGGAGGTGGGGCAGGTGGACGGGCCGCCGGGCTGGGTGGACCTCCATTTCACCGTGGCGGACACGGGGGTAGGCATCGCGCCGCAGGCGCTGGGGCGCATCTTCCAGGCCTTCTCCCAAGGCGAGGTCTCCACGTCGCGGCGGTATGGCGGCACGGGGCTGGGGCTGGCCATCTGCAAGCAGCTGGTGGAGCTGATGGGCGGCAGGATGTGGGTGGACAGCAAGCTGGGCCAGGGCAGCCGGTTCCACTTCCTGGTGCGGCTGGCTCTCCAGCAGCCGAAGCGAGCCGCGGCGTCACCCTCGGCGAGCCTGAAGGGCAAGCGGGCGCTGGTCGTGGACGACAACGAGACCACGCGGAGCCTCCTGACCTCGCAGCTCTCGAGCTTGGGTCTCTCGGTGGAAGCGGCGGACGGGACCGTGGCGGCGGTGCACGCGCTGTTGCAGGCCAAGGCCGAGCGCCGCGGGCTGGACGTGGTGCTGGTGGACGTGGAGATGCCCGACCTCGACGGCTGGGAGCTCGCGACCGTCGTGCGGGCGGACCCGATCTGGGAGGGCGCGCAGCTGATCCTCCTGTCGGGCATCGGGGCGCGTCCGCCCAAACCGGAGCAGGTGCGCTCGCTCCGCGTGGCGGCGCTCCTCACTCGGCCTCTGGGGACGGAGGAGCTGGCCGCGGCGCTGGCGCGCGCCTTCACCCCGGGTGCGGAGCCCTCGCCGGCCAACGGGTACGAGAAGGGCGAGGGCAAGCCTTTGACCCAGCAGAGGTCGCTCAAGGTGCTGGTGGCCGAGGACGTGGAGCTCAATCAGAAGATCGCCAAGCGGCTGCTCGAGAAGCACGGGCACCGAGTGACCATCGCCGGGGACGGCAAGGAGGCGGTGGCCCTCTTCGAGCGCGAGGAGTTCGACTTCATCTTCATGGACGTGCAGATGCCGGTGATGGACGGCCTGGAGGCGACCCGGGCTATCCGCGAGCTGGAGAAGGTGCGCGGAGGCCACGTGCCCATCGCCGCCATGACCGCCTTCGCGCAGAAGGAGGACGCCGATCGGTGCCTGCGCGAGGGCATGGACGGATACCTGTCGAAGCCGGTGTCTGGCGCGGCCATCGTCAAGGCGCTCGGGCAGCTCGCCGATCGGTTGCACAAAGTGGGCTGAAGGGAAGGCTTCGACGCGCCAAGAGCCCCGCCAGAACCAGCGCCGCGGTCAGCATCGAGAGCCCCATGTGGCGCATCGAGAGGAGCTTCTCGAAAAGGGCTCGTCCGACGGTGTCGAAGTTGAGGGCGCTCGCGAGCGCCGCCAGTGTGAGCGCCGCCGCGCCGACGAGCCGAACGGCCCCGCGCGGCGCGAGGCGGACCTCGCGCGCCAGCAAGGC
Source organism: uncultured delta proteobacterium (assembly GCA_963772225.1). GTDB lineage: Bacteria > Myxococcota > Myxococcia > Myxococcales > UBA5297 > CAVYWD01. The sequence continues at coordinate 2,896,064 of CAVYWD010000002.1, forward strand.
GAGGAGGGGCGCCGCGGCCATCAGGTTCGTCCACCAGCCCAGAGGCGAGAGGAAGGCGGAGAGGTAGAGCGAAGCTGCGAAGGCGAAGGCGCGGCCCTCTTCGGGCTCGGAGCGAGCCAACCGCAGGGCGACCGCGCCGAGCAAGAGGACCGCGCCGCCTCCGAAGAGCGCCAGCGCCGCGAAGAACCCGGGAGAGCGGGGGGTGAAGGCGGCGCAGGCGAGCGCCCAGGCGCTCTGGTTCTGCGCGTCGCAGAGCATGCCGGGAGTCGTGGCGGCGAGGAGCTGGCGCCAGGCGGCGAATTGCGCGAAGCCGCGGAAATGGACGGCGGCGAGGGCGGCGAGCGCGGCGGCGGCAACGGCCGCAAAGGCCATCCGCCGCCACTGGCGAAAGAGCAGCGCCGGCAAGAGGAGCGCGGCCATGGGAAGCTTGATGGAGGCGGCGACGGCGAGCAAGAGCCCCGAGCGCCACGGGCGCGCCGTTGCGTCCTCTTCGCTGGAGGCGGCGAGTGCGAGGAGCACTGCGTCGCACTGGCCGAGCGCGAAGTGGTGCAGGACGTAGGGCGCAGCGACGGCGGCTGCCAAGAGGCTGGCCCAGAGCGCCGCCGCCGCTCGCCGGCGGCTCCAGGTGAGGAAGCGCCACAGGCAGAGGGCCGAGAGGGCCGCCCAGAGGGCATGGGCGGCGCGCATCGAGAAGGCGGAGAGCGGCGCGAAGAGGAGCGCCGCGGCCGGAGAGTACTTGAACGGATTCAGCTCGCTCAGGCGGTAGAGCGGCTCCCCGGACGCGGCGCGGCCCGCGGCGCGGTACACGACCGCGAAGTCGCTGGCGTAGGGCTTCACGTACAGGGCGTGAAGGGTGGCCAGGAGGCAGAGGAGCAGCGGCGCGGCGAGGCGGGCGCGAGAGTGGGCGAGGGCTGCCATTGGTGCGAGAGACTTATCCCAATCAGTGCAGGTACGATTTGATCAGCGGGTACCAGGTGTCGCCCATCCACGGGTAGCCGACAGTGGCGTTCGGGTGGACGCCATCGGTGCTGAGCGCGCCGCTCGGAGGGGTGGACATGTCCACATAGAGCACGTGCCGTCCCTGGTCCGCGCGCTGTTTGACGACTCCCGGTACGGCGGCGTCGTACGTCGCGACATTGGCGGCGCATTGGGTAGGCGTGTAATCGGAAGTCTTGCAGCCAGGGAATGGATAGATCGAGGAGACGACGAGAAGGGAATTGGGCAGCGCCGCGACGATCTTGTCGATGAGCTGCCCGAGCCGGTCCGAGGCGCCGGACGCACTGTCCGGGTAACCTTCGTCGTTCGTGCCGGCGAACAAGAGGACGATGTGCGGCTGATCCCTGAGAGCACCGGCGTACGATTGTCCCGACACCGTCACCGTCTGGGCCGTGGTGGCAATGCCGCTTATCTGATCGACCTTCCAGCCGATATGGCCTTCGTGATTCTTGGGAAATGCCACGCCGGCCACGGTGCTTGGCCCACTGGTGAGACTTCCCACGAAGGTGATGTGCTTGTTGTCGCTCGTAGCCTTGGTGAAAAGCTCGGCGCGGTATCCGCCCCCTTCGCCGGGTTGGGCCCCTGCGCCAGCCGTGATGGAGTCTCCCAGCGGCAGAATCTTGCAATTGCCGGTTGCGGGGCACGGATCGAATCCGCCGGCGCCTCCGTCCGCGGCGGCATCCGAGCCATCGGTTGGGGCCTGCGCGTCTGCCGCTTCAGGGGCCGCGCTTGCATCGCGACTCTCGCCGCCGGTATCTCCGCTGGCGTCACCCGCTGAGCCCTCCCCCCCGTCCGAGCCGTCGCCTTTCGACTGGGACGCATCCATGACCGCCGATGGTTCGTTCTTGGCGTCGGCTTCTGTCCCAAGCTGGCAGGCGACGCCGAGCAGCAACGGTGCGGCGACGAAAAGGCAAGGCACGCGGCTCATGTTCTCTCGACCTCACTCCGAGGCAGGGCAGGTGAGCCTGGAGACGCCCCCAGGCGCGGCGCCGCAGGGACGTCCGACTTCGAGCGGCCGCTCTGGACCGTCGAGCTCGACGCAGGCGGGTTGCCGCTCTTGCTGATCTTCATTGCGTATGCGACGGCGGTATACGGCTGCGTGCTGGGCAGGGTGACGTGGAGGCCGGAGCCGTCCTGCGTGAACGCCAGGTCGATCGCCGAGCCCCCGGCAGGCCCGAACAGGAACACCTTGCCCGACCCGACCGAGAACCGGCTCGTCGTCACCGACGAGAGGTTGACCTGCTTGCCGCCTCCAGGCCAGCCCAGCAGGATGGCGTACACGGCGTCTCCGTCCTTCGACTGCGTGTAGCGCACGTCGTTCGCAGTCCCCGCCGTCGGCTGGGTGAACGAGCCGCCTCCCATCTTGGTCGGCCCTTCGCCATACACCGTCCAAGCCCGCGTGCTGTAAATCGCCTCGCCCGACTGCTTCAGGAACGACCCGAATGCGCCCAAAAGGTCTTTCTGCCCCGGGGGGATCGTCCCGTCGGGCAAGGGCGAGATGTTCAGGAGCAGGTTGCCGCCCTTGCTGACGTGATCGATGAACGAGTGCACCTCTTGGGAATCGCTGTAATAGGACATCCCTTGCACGTAGCACCAGCTCGCTGGGCTGACGGCGTCGTCGGTCAACCAATACGGAGTGCTGATGTCGCCGGGACCCCCGCGCTCGTAATCGAGCACCTCGCCGTTGGTATTGAAGCCGTCCTTGTAAGTGGCGACCACGTCCACATTCGCGGCGAGCGCGGCATTGTAGTAGTAGGAGAGGAACTGCAGCCGCTTGGACTCGTCTATTGCGCTGAGATTGAAGTCTTCCCAGAGGATGTCGGGCAAGACCATGTCCACGACCTCCTTCAGCTTGGAGACCCAGAGCTGCTGCTCCGTCGCGTTGTCGAGCTTGCCGTAGAGCTTCTGGAGGCTGGGGTCGCTCGGGGTGGGCGCGAACTGGTAATAACCCGTGAAGTTGTAAGCGTGGTGCATCGCGGCGAGGAGCTTGAGGCCCTTTTTGCGAATGGCGTCAGCCTGCAGCTTGAGCAGGTTCAGCTGGGGCCCCTTCGACACCGAGTTCCACTCGTTGACCTTGCTGTCCCACATGGAGAATCCGTCGTGGTGCTCCGCCACGGGGCCGGCGAACTTGGCGCCCGCGTCGGCGAACAGCTGCGCCCACGCGTCGGGGTCCCAGTTGCCGCCGTCCGAGACCAGCTTCGGCGCGAATTGCGTGAGCTTGCCCGACTTGTCGTTGGCGCCCGTCAGGAACTTGTCGTAAGGCCAGTCCCCAAACGGATCGCCGTATTTCGAAACCTGGTTATTGTACTCCCCGGAGCCCTTATTATACAGGTTTCGCGGGTACCACTCCGACCCGTACTCGGCCACGCCAAATGCGCCCCAGTGATAGTAGATGCCGAACTTCGCGTCCTGGAACCATTCGGGCGCCGGCGTGTGCTTGTCGACCGAGGCCCAGCTCGCGGTGTACGGGTCCTTGGGCGGAACAGACCCGGCGCCGGTGACGGTGATGCCGCAGACCTTGGGTTGGTCGGCGGCACCGGGGCTAAACTGGATCACCACCTGGCCGGTGCTGTTGGCAACAGTGCTGAACGTCTTGGCGATGGCCTTGTTCTGGCCCCCGGCGGCGTCGAAGATGTCGAACGCGGTCAGCACGGCGGCTCCGTTGATGGACACGTCGAAGGTGCGTTGCCCGGCCGAGGTCCAATAGCTCTCCTCGAAGTAGAGCGTCACCGTCTGTGCGGAGCTCGGCGTGCGGCTCGGGAGGGTGTACGTGAATTCACCGTAGCGCTCGGCCTGGAAGACGGCGGCGGGCGGAGCGCCGCCCGCGATGAGCGAGGTGTCGATGTCATTGGTGGTGGTGAAGGAGCTGCCGCCAGAATAGTACGCATCTGCGAGGAACGTCCCCACCGCGTCCCCGCCCGCATTGATCGAGACGGTGGTGCCACCTGCGCCGCCGCCATCCGAGGAGCCCGCATCGAAAGCGCCGGAGTCGGAAAAGCCGGCGTCGGAGGTGCCGAGGTTGGACGAGCCTCCATCGGAGGAGCCCGCGTCGCCGCTGGCGCCCGTGAATACGGCGACCAACATCTCGTCGCCGCGAACGACGACGCTGATGGGGTTCGCGGTGCCGTCGACGGCGCCGCTCCAGCCGATGAATGCGGCGCCGCTCGCCGGCGTGGCGGTCACCTCCACGGTCAATCCACTCGCGTAGGTGTGCGCCCCCGCCGGCGGGCTCGTGCTGCCGTTTCCTTCGACGGCGATCTCCAGCCGCGAGCCCGCCCCCATGGAACAGGCGACGAACGACAGGCCGAGCGCGAACACCCCTCCATCGCGAAGCTTCATGAAGTTTCCTTGGGGTGCGGTCGAGCGCATGCTCCGGCCTTCCACCAGCGGGGACAGTCCCAACGTAGGAGTGCGGCGAGCGCGGAGTGGGTCACAGCCGCGAGCGCCCTCGCCTTTTCGCTCAGCCTAACCCGGTCGAGCCGGAACCAACGAGGGTTGCCTTAGGCTCCAGACCCCAGACCCCAGGTCATGCCTTCTGCAGCGGTAGCTGCATCGTGACAAAGACTCCCCCCTGACCTAAGGGCTTGACCCGGAGCCTGGGGTCTGGTGCCTGGAGTCTTTGCCAGATCGCACAAGATTTCGCGCCGAAGGGGCTAAAGGCAGTCGAGGCTCGTGGAGGTCCCGCAAGGCCGCCCGTGAGCGCCGCCGCGTCTCCTCGATTTGCCCCTCCGGAGGACAATTGTCCCGCCGCGCGACAATTCGTCGCCGCGAATTCATTCATTGCCGCTCTGGCCTCGCGTCGGCACGTGCGTTGCTCTTGGAGGCTCCCGCGCGCCTGGCGCGCTGGGGAGGGAGCGGTGACGAGCTTGGGGGAGATGCCCGCGGAGGACCGCCCGCGGGAGCGGCTCTTGTCGCAAGGGGGCACGTCGCTCAGCGACGGCGAGCTCTTGGCGACGCTGCTCGGGAGCGGGACGCGGGGCGCCTCGGCGCTCGACGTGGCGCGCGCGCTCCTCGCGGCTTACGGCGACCTCGCGAGCCTGGGGCGCGCCGAGGCGGCAGACCTCGCCGCTCACAGGGGCGTCGGCCCGGCCAAGGCCTGCGCGCTCGCCGCCGCGCTCGAGCTCGGCCGCCGCTCGCAGGCGCCTCGCTCCGCGCGCCCCTCCGTGCGCGCTGCCTCCGACGTCTTCGCCTTCTACGCGCCGCGCTTGAGCCACCTGAGGCGCGAGGTCTTCCACGTCATGTGCCTCGACACCCGCCATCGGCTGCTGCGGGACGCGCGGGTCGTCGAGGGCGGGCTCACCACGTGCTCGGTGTTGCCCCGGGAGGTCTTCGCGCCGGCGATGCGCGAAGGCGCGCCCGCGGTGGTCTTCGTCCACAACCACCCCAGCGGCGACCCCGAGCCCTCGAAGGAGGACCTGGCCCTGACGGCCCGCCTCAAGCACGCGGGCGCGGTGCTCGGGATCCGCGCGCTGGACCACGTCATCATCGGAGAGGGGCGCTACGTGAGCCTGGTCGACGAGGGCCGGTTCGAGGCGCTGTGAGCGGAGGGGGGCGATGCGGGGCGCACTGTGGGGCTTCTTTGCGGCGATGGTGGTGGGCTGCGCGCCGGCGCGCGCCGCGGTCTTCGTCGACCGCGTCGAAGAGGGGCGGGCAGTGCTCGTGCGCTGCGAAGGCGAGGTCTGCCGCGAGGAGGACGCCGAGCTCGGCGCGCTGGCCGAGGGCGACGTCCTCGTCGGTGAAAGGCCCAGCCGCGCAGCGCGCGCCCAGGCCGAGGCGCGCGTCCGGGCGCTTCGCCAGAGGCTCGGCGCGCGGCCGCTCGAGGCCTCCTCGAGCCTGGAGCGCGCGCCATGATCCTGCCGGCGGACGCTGTGGAGCTCACCCTGCGCGAGCACTTCGGTTTCGGCGGATTTCGGGCCTACCAGCGCGAGGTCATCGCCGCCGTCCTGGCCGGGCGGCCCACGCTGGCCGTGATGCCGACGGGCGCCGGCAAGAGCCTCTGCTACCAGCTCCCGGCGCTCCTGTTGCCCGGCGTCACCGTGGTGCTCTCGCCCCTGGTCGCGCTCATGAAGGACCAGGTCGACGCGCTCAACGCCCGCGGCATCCCGGCGACGTTCGTCAACTCCACCCTCTCGGAAGAGGAGCGCCGCGAGCGCGCGGGCGCCATGCGCTCGGGCGCCTTCAAGCTCGTCTACCTGGCCCCGGAGCGCTTTCGCAGCCCGCGCTTCGTCGAGGTCCTGCAGAGGACCCCCATCGCGCTCTTCGCCGTCGACGAGGCGCACTGCATCTCGCAGTGGGGTCACGACTTCCGGCCCGAGTACGCCCGGGTCGGCGAGTTTCGGAAATGGCTGGGCGACCCGCGGACCCTGGCGCTCACCGCCACCGCCACGCCGGAGGTTCGCCGCGACATCTGCCGCGCGCTTCGCCTCGACGCGCCGGAGGTGTTCGTCGCCGGGTTCGACCGGCCCAACCTCTTCCTGGAGGTGGCGCCGGTGCGCACCCGGAGGGAGCGGCTCGAGCGCGCCGCGCAAGAGGCCGTCGGCGGGGACTGCGGCATCGTCTACACCGCCACGCGCCGCAGCGCCGAGCGCCTGGCGCAGGGCTTATGCGCCAAGGGCGTCCGAGCGCATGGCTACCACGCCGGGCTCTCCGACTCGGAGCGGCGCGCCGTCCACGAGCTCTTTCATCGGGAGCCGGTGGTCGTGGTCGCGACGTGCGCGTTTGGCATGGGCATCGACCGGCCGGACGTGCGTTTCGTCGTCCACGCGGAGGCTCCGCGGTCCATCGAGTCCTACTACCAGGAGATAGGCCGCGCCGGCCGCGACGGCGAGCCGGCCCGGGCGCTCCTCCTCTTCAACCACTCCGACGTCTTCGCCCAGGAGCGCCTCATCCGCCTGGCGCACCCGGACGCGACGCTGTTGGGCGACGTCTGGGACCGCCTGCGCGCGGCAAAGGCGCCGTCTGCGCAGGGGCTGGCCTTCGCGCTCGGGGCGCGCGAGCTGCAAGTCCAGGCGGCGCTGCGCCTGCTCGAGCAGGCGGGCCACCTGGAGCGGATCGCCGCGGAGAGCGCCTCGCTCACGCTGACGCTCCTGGGAGACGCCGCGCTGGAGTCGCTGGCGCGGGCGCCAGCTCAGCGCGCCGCATGGGGGGCCATCGCCCGGCTCCTCGGCCGCACCCGCCAGGGCGAATTTCGCCTGGGCCAGCTCGCGGAAGCGTCGGGGCTCGAGCTCGAGGCAGTGCGGCGAGCCGTCGACGCGCTGGAGCGCGACGGCCGCCTCCGCGCCGCCTGGGCCGGCGCCCCCGGTGGCCTGCGCTGCGCCGACGCCCACCTCCCGCGCGAGCGCCTCCGCGTCGACATGAGGATGGTGCGCTGGCGCGAGCACCGGGAGCTCGCGCTCTTGCACCAGATGACCCGCTACGCCTACGCCGGCGGGTGCCGGCGCGCGCACCTCCTGCGGGCCTTCGGAGAGCGGGCGGGACCCTGCCGCACCGGGTGCGACTCGTGCGCTCGGGCGAGCAGGTCGGACAAGGTTCCGGCCCCCAGCGCGGCGTGCGTCGGCGCCGCGCGGCGGTTGCCGGGCGAGACGCGGGAGGCCACCTGGGCGCTGTTCGTACAAGGGCTCTCGGTGGAGGCCGTGGCGCGCTCGAGGAGCCTGCGCAGCGAGACCATCCGGGCGCACCTGGCGGAGCTCGCCGCCGCCGGGAGGGACGTCGACCTCGACCGGGCCCTGGGGCGGGAGCGGGTCCTCGAAATCGAGCAGGCCATCGACGAGTCGCCGCCGCTGCTGCCGGCCATCAAGCGCGCGCTGCCGCCGGATTTCTCGTGGGGCGAGATTCAGATGGTGCTCGCCGCAAGGAGGGCCCGCGGGCGCGCGGGCGCAAGAGCGGTATTGGCAGGCGGCATCGAAGAAAGGCGAGGCGCCCCCGTTGCATCGACGTCGCAAGCGCTGGGGGCGGAACGTCGCCCGAATCCGGCGCTACGGAGCAGCCCGCCAATTCTCCAGCATTTGGTACCAATCACTGCCCCCCAGACTGAATCCGGAGGTGTCGATGTCTCGCGTGCTCATGAACGAGGCACTCACGGCGGGGCCGTCGAAATCGGGCCAGAAAGCGACGCCGCGGTACCCGAAGTCGTGGACGACCTGCATGGCCTTCCCCGCTATCGGGTTCGTGGCGTATTGGCCCGCCTCGAGGCCGATGACCACGCGGCTTTCATCGATGGCCAGTGTCGAGCCCCAGTTCGGCGGGCACATCATCAGCGCATACCCGACGAGGCTCTCGTCGCAGCCGGCTACGTCGCCGGAGTCGAGCACGGCCGAGCCGTAGAAATTGTTGGCCCAGGTCGGGGACGCGCCGCAGGAAGCGGGGGGATATTCAGCGGCCGCTCCATCGTCATCCATGAAGAGGTCGCTGGTGGAGGTCACGAGGATCACATAATCGAGGCTCCCGTTGGTCAGGGCGCCGCCGGGCCCCGCCAGGATCTGCGGGTCGATGAATCCGCCATGGCTCGCGCCGGAGCAGTACGACCCGTTGACGTTCCCGGGGATCGCGTCGACGGAGAGCGTCGTCTCGAGCCCCGCGGCGCGCAGGGCCGACTTGAAGTTCGTGAGGAAATTGGAGAAGGCCTGGCCGTAGGCCGCGGAGATCTTGGGGTAGGTGGGCTCCGCGCCCAGGTCGGCGTCCGAGCCGCTGAACGCCTCGCCCAGCTCCCAGTCCAGGTTGATGTCGTCATAGCCGTAGGTTTGGGCCTCGGACACCATCGCCTGGATGAAGCTCCGCTGCGCGGGGCACACGGTCGTCAAGGTCGGGTCCACGGGCGACTGTCCCGAGGCCGTGCTCCCGCCGCACAAAACCGCCGCCGCCCCTTTGTCCGTGCCGGCGCTGTCGACGCCCGCGTTGACCAGCGCCGACACCTTCAGGCCCAGGCCATGGTAGGTCGCGGCGAGGCGGGCGCGCGTGGCCTGATCCCCGTCGTAGTTGTCGGGGCCGTTCTGGTTGCACATCTCGGTGCTGTTGTGGGTGTCGCAGGAGGCGAGCCACGGGACGCCGCTCTGGTAGGCGAGGCCGTGCGTCCCGGTCGCGCACGTGCCGGGGTCGGGACACGTGCAGGTCGAGTCGCAGAGGTTCAACGTGTAGAGGGAAATGCTGACGTGCGTGAAGGCCGACGGATGGGCCTGGATGTCCGCGTAGAAGCTGTCGCCCTCGACGGTCGAGGCTTCATCTCTCCCGCAGCCTGCCGCGGCCGAGCAGCCCCACGGGTACATGCCCGTGGTGCCGAGCCAGATCCACGAGGTCTTGCCGGTCCCTGAATGGCTCGAGTCGCCCGAGCCGCCGTCGGCGCTGGCCCCGGAGTCCGACGCGGCGGCGTCGGAGTTGTCCTCTGACGCGCCCTCCGACGCGTCCGGCTCCGCGGCTTTCGCATCGGTGGGGACCGGGCCGAGGTCTCTGGGAATTCCGCAAGCGGCGAGCGACGACATCACGGCGATGATCAGGCAACCGCGATTGCCCATGCTCGATGCCTCCGGGATGCGCCGCCAAGCCTGCCCCGTCGCGTTCTTGTCGGGAGCTTCTCGCACGCGGACCGCCGTGACAAGCGTCGGTCGGGGGCATGGTGCGGAGCCGTCAGGGCGCGTTGGAGCTGGGCCCCAGCGGCGGCTTCTTCCTGAAGAGGCTCAGGGCCCCGAGCACCAGCGCCGAAACGACGGCTGCCTGGAGCACGATGGCCCCGAGTGTGATGGACGAGAGCAGGACGCGGTTCCAGAACGGTGTCAGCCGCCCGAGCGCTACCGCGCTCAGGTATGGCTCCGACTGCCCCACGACGCGAATGGCGAAGTACGGGATGCCGTCGAGGAATTGCTGCGCCTTGGCCCCCACCGAGACGCCCTGCCGCCGAAGGACCTCGGCGGCCAGTCCCAGGACGAGGTAGGCGACGCACAGGCCCCACGCCTGGTCGAAGACAATCTTCAACAGGTGGCGCTTCAGGTCGCGCGGATGAGACGGGTCGGTGATGATCATGGACGAACGAGGCCTTTAGGCGAGCCGCCTATTCCACCGCCTTCTTCCTCAGGCGGATGAGCGCTTTCTTGGCCGTGTCCACGTAGGGTCCCTTCGGGGCGATGCGCAAGTATATTTCAAGCTCGGCAATGGCCCTGCTTCGATCTCCACCTTCGTTCCGGGCGAGCGAATCGGCCAGCGCCAAGTGGGCCTCGGCGACGACCGGGTCCGCGGCCACCACCCTCATGAGCTCACCCACCGCCAGCTTATCGTCTCGGGGCTTGCTGTTGTTGGCTGCCAGCGCCAGCGCGAGGTGGGCGTCCGCCGAGCCGTCGTCCGCGGCGACCGCCTGGCGCGCCCGCTCGGCGCCGGTCTTGAGCTGCCCTTGCGCCAGATAGACCCGGGCGTTGATGGCGATGGCGCGGGCGGCGAGTGCCGTGCCTCGGGCCTGGCGCACCAGCTCCTCGCTCTCCTTGAGCACCCCCGCCGCGCCCTGAGGCAGCGCTGCCGCCACCAACCCCAGCCGGGCCCGAAGATGCCCGGGCTCCACCTTCAACGCGGCCTGAAAGGCGCTCCGAGCCGCCGCGGCATTGCCCAGCTTGAGCTCGGCTTCTCCGAGCTCGCAGAAGCCCAGGGGCTCGTTGGGGCTCGCCCGCGTCGCTTTCTCCAGGGCGCGCAGCCCCTCGGCGGTGTTGCCCGAGGTCAGGGCGATCTGCGCCGAGAGCCGCGCGAGCTCGGGGTGGTGCGGCTCCAGGCGAGCGGCCTCGGCCAGGTGCCGCCGCGCCGCGGCGAGCTCGCCCTGCGCCAGGTGGGCGCGCGCCAGGCGCCGCTGCGCGGTCGCCGCCTCTGCGGCGGGCACCGCCATCTGTGGCATGGCCGCCTGCGCGACCACCGTCTCGAGCTCCGCGCGCGCCGCCGCGAGCTCGCCCAGGCCCAGGAGCGCCTCGCCCAGGGCGAGCCGCGCTTCCACGTGCTGGTGGTTGCGCTCGAGCGAAAGCGAGAGGTCCTTCTTGGCGTCGGCGGCCCGGCCGGTCTTCAGCTCCAGGCGCCCCAGGCTGCACGCGCCCTCCCAGTCGCGGCGGTCGGCCTCGGCGGCCTTGAACGCCTCGGCGGCCTTCTCGTCGCGCCCCTGCTCCAGCGCAAGCCGCCCGAGCGCGACCTGCGCCGCCCCGCGGCTCTTGGCGAGCTTGGCCGCGCTCTCGAGGACCGCGCGCGCCGTGTCCACTTGGCCCTGGGCCAGGTCGACCATGGCCAGGATGACGGCGGCCTCGGTCGGCACCTTGCCGTTGCGCTGGGTGGCGGCGAGCTCCTCGCGCGCCTGCCGGAGCTGCCCGAGCTCGAAGCGGGCGAGGCCGCGGACGACCCGGACCGAGCGCTCGTCGGCGCCCGCCGCCGCGCCCTCCAGGCGCCGGAGCGCGTCCGAAAACCGGCCCTGGGCGATGAGCGCGCGCGCGAGCTCCTCGCGCAAGAGATTATCGGCGGGCCGCCGGTCGAGCGCCTTGGCGAAGGCCGCCTCGGCCTTCAAGTAGTCGCCCGCCAGCGCCTGCGCCTGCCCGAGCGCCGCGTAGAAATCGGCCGCCCGCTCGCGGTAGGTGTTGGCGCCGGCGTCGAGCAGGTTGACGGCGTCGGCGGTCCGGCCTTGCAGCGCCAGGGCCCTGCCCTCGGCCAAGTCCAGGCCCGCCTTGAGCCCCGGGGACCAGCCGCCGTCCGGCGCATTGAACAGCTCTTTGGCACCCGCCAGGTCGGTGCCCGGATCGACGCCCAGGGCGATTTGCGCGTTGGCCACGCCCAAGAGCGCCGGCAGGTGCTCGGGCGACGCGGTGTGCGCTGCGCGGAACCACTTGAGCGCCTCCTCGGGCTCCGACCGGTCGAGGTAGTAGCTGCCCAGCGCGCAGAGCGTGGCGACGTGCCGCGGGTCGCGGTCGAGGGCGTCCTTGAAGTCCTGGAGCGCCTCCTCGGTCCGGCCCTCGAGCAGCGCCATGCGCCCGGCCGCCGACGAGAGCTGCGCGGCCTCGATGGGCGGCGTGTGGTCGAAGAGTTGGGCGCGCCCGTTCTTCAAGCCCGCGGCGATGGCGGCCCGGGCGGCCTCGACGCCCTGGGGCTCGGCCACGAGCCAGGTGATTCCCAGGGCGAAGGCGGGGTGCTTGACGCGCGTGGGCTCGAGCAGCCTCTGGGCCGCCGCGGCGCGGGCCGGCTCGCGCCCGAAGTCGTGGAACAGCATGGCCTGCGCGAAGGCCTGGGCTGCGATGCTGTCGGGGTCGCCGGCCGAGAGCGCCAGGGCGCGGCTCGCGGCCTCGATGGCGTCGCGGTACCCGCGTGGCGTGTCGAGCGCGAGCGCGCCGTAGGCCTGCGACCGGAAGGTGATGAGGTCGCTGCCGCGGTTTCGCTCGCGATGGAGCCGGTAGAAGAGGAGGAGAGCGGCGACGCCCGCCGCGGCCACGAACCCCGCGGCGAGCTTGAGCCGATTGCGGCGCCAGAACGTCTGCGGCGGGGCGCGCAGGAGCTTCTCCCGCAGCTCCCGCTCGTAGGCCTTGGCGATGTCCGCGGCGGCCTCGGGGGCGATGATGACGCTCGGCCGCGGGCCGGCGGCCGGCGCGTGCGGCGGCAGGGACGGCAGCTCGGCCAAGAGGCGCGCAGGCCTGGGAGGCTGCGTCGCCTTGTTCGGGTCGCGCGCCAGGCGCAGCGGGGGCGGCGTCGCGGGCGGGGTTCGGACGTGCGGCTCGGCGACCGGATCGCTCGGGCGGAGGGTGGGCGGGGGCGCGTGCTCGGGGAAGCGGTCGAGCTCGGGCGGCTCCGCGGGGTCCGGAGCCGCCGCCAGAGCTCCCGGAACGGCGATGGGCGACAAGTCGGGAGCGGGCGCCGGAGGCGCCACGGACCGGCGGCCCGAGGTCGACGCCAGCAAGGCCGCGGGGATGGGGTACGATGGGCGTGGGCTCGAGGTTCAGCGGATCGCCCAGGGGGTCGCGGTCGTCGGGCGTCGCCATTTCCGCGGGGCCGGGGCGAGCGCCCGGGGGCGCTTCTCGGAGGGCGGCGAGGTCGGGGACCGTCACCGCGGTGTCCAAGGGAAAGACCGGCTGAGGCCGGGGCTCCGGCGGGGGTGGCTCCTCCGGAGGCGCGTTCGCCGGGCCTCCGCCCGAGACGGCCTGCCTCGCCTGCGCGAGCCAGGCCCGCACGCGCGTGTCGCCGGGCTGCAGCGACGCCGCCTTCTTCAGGATGGGGAGCGCGGAGCGGTAAAGGTGCTTCTGGAGGAGCGCCTCGCCGATGAGGTTGTAGGCGTAAGGGTTCTCGACGTCGACGGCGATGGCGCGGTCGAACTGGTCCATGGCCTCGGCGGGACGGCCGGAGGCGATGAGCGCCTTTCCCCAGAGCACGCGGCCCAGGACGGAGTCCGGGTGGAACTCGATGCCGAGCCGGCAGGTCTCGGCGGCCTGGGAGGTCTCCCCTCGCTCGAGCAGGGCCTTGGCGAGCTCGATGAAGACCAGGCTCCCGGGGTCGTTCTCGAGGATTTGCCGGTATTTCTCGACTACCGACTTCGCCATGGGTGCGATTGCTTCCTTGAAGAGAAGAAGGGAGCTCCGAGAACGGAGCGCCAGAAGTCGTATGGATGCTAGCAAATGGACTTCCGGGTTGAAACGAGCGCCCTCTCGCCCATCTCTCGCCCAGCCGGATCGTGGATGAGGAAGTCGGACCCGCCCCTGGCTTCCGGCGCCTTTCCGCTCCCGCCGGCCGAAGGCTCGCGCGGCGAGCCGAGGTCGAACGCTCGCCCATCGGCCCGCCGCCGAGAACGCTCCCGCGCGGCGGGCCAGCTCTCGTCCGCCCCGCGGTTCGGCCGTCGCTCCGAGCGCGCCGGCTGGTAAGCTCCCTGCGCGCCGGCATTCCCCGGCTCGCCACTCGAGAGCGCCCGTGCCCCTTTATCCTGGCCGTTTCTCGCTCGCGTTCGCGCTCGCCTCGCTCCTCGCGGCGGCGGGCTGCGCCCACTCCGGCTCCCGCAGCCCCGGCCTGTCGGACCTCAAATCGACCGCGGAGCGCTATCACCGGCTCCTGCGCTGGGGCGATGTCCGAGCCTCCCTGCAGATTGTCGCGCCGGAGCTGCGCGCGAAGGCGCTCCGGAGCTCGGTGGAGCGCAAGGACGACGAGGACCTCAAGGTCATCGACTACGAGATGGTGGACGCGCAGGTCGACGGCGAGCGGGCGAAGGTGCTCAGCAAGATCACCTGGCACCGGCTGCCATCGGTCACCGCCCGGACCGACGCCGTGTCCTTCGAGCTCGTCGCCCGCGACGGGGCCTGGTACATCCGGAGCATCGACGGCGGGCCGGTGCCCCTGGCAGCGCCCTCGCCGGCCCCAGCGCCGAGCGGCCCTTGACTGCCCGCTGGGACGCCCATAGAACCGCTCGACACCGGCTCGCTCGAGAAGACCCCAAACGCCTGGCGAGGCGCGCTTGATCGCCACGGGGGAGACACCATGACTCGTCGCCCGCTGCTCCGGATGGCCGCCACCTGCGCCGTCGCACTGCTGGCGTGCGACAAGAAGGCGGAGGCGCCTCCGAGCTCGAGCCCGACCTCCGCGCCCGCGTCCAAGTCGGCCGCAGCCCCGGCGCCGGCGGCCGCAGGAGAAATCCTCCTGGGCGAGGTGAGCTCGCTCTCCGGCTCCGAGGCGACGTTCGGCATCTCCAGCCACAACGGCATCGAGCTCGCGCTCAAGGAGCTCAACCAGGCCGGCGGCGTCAAAGGCAAGAAGCTCCGCGTGAAGGTCCTGGACGACCAGGGCCGCCCCGAGGAGGCCGCGACCGCCATGACCCGCCTGGTGACCGAGGACAAGGTGGCGTTGGTCCTGGGCGAGGTCGCGAGCACGCGGTCCATCGCCATGGCCGCGGTGGCCGAGAACAACCACGTCCCCATGATCACCCACGCCTCGACCAACCCCAAGGTCACCCAGGGGCGCAGCTACGTGTTCCGGGTCTGCTTCATCGACCCGTTCCAGGGGTACGTGATGGCGAAGTTCGCGCGCGAGAACCTGAAGCTCCAGAAGGTCGCGGTGCTCAAGGATGTGCGCAACGACTACTCCATCGGCCTGGCGCAGGTGTTCGTCACCCGCTTCAAGGCGATGGGCGGCGAGGTCGTGAAGGAGGAGGCGTACTCGGCGGGGGACAAGGACTTCAAGGCGCAGCTCGCGGCCATCAAGGCGGCGGGCCCCCAGGCGGTCTACGTGCCGGGCTACTACTCGGACGTGGGCCTGGTGGCGCGGCAGGCGCGCCGGCTGGGGCTCGAGGTCCCGCTCATGGGCGGCGACGGCTGGGACTCGGACCGGCTCTACGAGCTGGGCGGCGACGCGGTGGTGGGCAGCTACTTCTCCAACCACTACGCGACGCAGGACCCGTCGCCCGCCATCCAGAAGTTCGTCGCCGACTACAAGGCCGCCTACGGCGAGGTCCCCGACGCCATGGCGGCCCTGAGCTACGACGCCGCGAAGATCGCCGCGAGCGCCATCGCGCGGGCGAAGAGCCTGTCCGGCGAGGACCTGAAGGACGCCATCGCGCAGACCAAGGACTTCGCCGGGGTGACGGGCGTCATCACCATCGACGAGAAGCACAACGCCACCAAGCCCGCGGTGGTGCTCAAGGTCGAGGACCACAAGGCGGTCTTCCAGGCCACGGTGGCGCCCGAGGGACCGTGACCGCATGACCGAGCTCGTCTCCGACCTCGTCAACGGACTCTCGCTCGGCGCGATGTACGCGCTCATCGCGCTGGGCTACACGATGGTCTACGGCGTGCTCCGGCTCATCAACTTCGCCCACGCCGATGTGATGATGGTGGGGACCTTCGCCGGCTACTACACCTCGCGCGCGCTGGGCGTCTCGCGGTCGCCTTCGGCCTGGAAGGTCCTGGTCGTTTTCCTGGTGGCCATGGCGGCCTGCGGCGCCCTGGGGCTCCTCATCGAGCGCGCGGCGTACCGGCCGCTGCGCAGCCGGCCGCGGCTGACTGCGCTCATCACCGCCATCGGGGTGAGCCTGCTGCTCGAGAACGGCGGGCAGCTCCCGTTCGTCTTCGGGGCGGACATCAAGAGCATGCCGGACCTGGTTCGGCCCAAGATGCTCGTCACCTTCGCCGGCGCGGGCATCGACTCCATCCAGGCCATGAGCTTCGCCACCGCGGTGGCGCTGATGCTCCTCCTGCGCTTCATCGTCTTCCGCACCCGGTTCGGCACGGCCATGCGCGCGGTGTCGTTCAACCCGGAAGTGGCGAGCCTGATGGGCGTCAACGTCGACGCGGTCATCGCCACGACGTTCCTGCTCGGCAGCGCGCTCGCGGGCGGCGCCGGCGTGCTCTACGCCATGGCCTTCACCTCGCTCGACCCGGTGATGGGCCTGTTGCCGGGGCTCAAGGCGTTCGTCGCGGCGGTGCTGGGCGGCATCGGCAGCGTGACCGGCGCCATGGTCGGCGGGCTCTTGCTCGGGGTGAGCGAGTACGCCGTCGTCTTCCTGGGGTACTCGGGCTACAAGGACGCGGTGGCGTTCGCCATCCTCATCTTCATTCTGCTGGTGAAGCCCGCGGGGCTCTTCGGGCGCTCCGCGGCGGAGAAGGTGTGAGCGGGGCCGCCGAGTCAGGAGCGGGCGCCGCGCCCGCCAGCGCGCCCGCGAGCGCCTGGGGCGCCCTCTTCCGCTCGGCCCTGCCGCTCGCCGCGGCGCTGCCGCTGCTCTTCGCGGCGCAGGCACTCGTCCCCGAGGGGAGCTACGCCCTCAAAATCCTCTACGACATCGGCGTGGCCATCATCCTCGCGGTGAGCCTGAACGTGGTGAACGGCTTCACCGGCCAGTTCTCCATCGGCCACGCCGGATTCATGGCGGTGGGCGCCTACGCGGCCGCGTACCTGACCTTGGCGCATCGCGCCTGGGCGGCGGCGCACGGGCACGCCATCGGCGCGGGCGAGGCGCAGGCGGTGTTCTTGGGGGCGCTGCTCTTCGGCGCGCTCCTGTCGGCGGGTGCGGGCTCGTCGTCGGCATCCCGTCCTTGAGGCTCAAGGGCGATTACCTCGCCATCGTGACGCTCGGCTTCGGGGAGATCATCCGGGTCATCATCGAGCAGACCGAGGCTCTTGGGGCGCAGACCGGACTCTCGAGCATTCCGCCCTACGCGACGCTCTTCTGGGTCTACTTCTGGGTCGTGGTCACGGTGCTCGTCGCGCGGCGGGTGCTGGCCTCGAGCCACGGGCGGGCGCTGCTCGCCATCCGCGAGGACGAGGTCGCGGCCGAGGCCATGGGCGTGGACACCACGGGTTACAAAGTGAAGGCGTTCGCCATCGCGGCGTTCTTCGCGGGCATCGCGGGCGGGCTCTTCGGCCATTACCTCACCACGCTCGGGCCGCGCTCGTTCACGTTCATCAAGTCTTTCGAAATCGTCGTCATGGTGGTGCTGGGCGGGCTCGGGTCCATCTCCGGCTCCATCCTTTCGGCGACGGTGCTGACGGTCTTGCCGGAGCTCTTGCGCAGCTTCGAGCGCTACCGGATGACGCTCTATGCGCTCCTGCTCATCGCGCTGATGCTCACCCGTCCGACGGGGCTCTTCGGCACCCGGGAGATCTGGGAGGTCGCCTCGCAGTGGCTCGAGCGCCGGAGGGAGCGGCGCGCGGGGGGCGGGGCATGAGCGAAGCGCACCTCGCGGTCGAGCGGGCGTCCATCGAGTTCGGCGGCCTGGCGGCGCTCAGCGACTTCTCCATCTCCATCGCGCGCGGCGACCTGTTGGGGCTCATCGGGCCGAACGGCGCGGGAAAGACCACGGCGTTCAACGTGCTCACCGGCGTCTACCGGCCGACGCGGGGCGACGTGAAGGTGGGCGGGGCGAGCGCGGTGGGCTTGAGGCCTCACGTCATCACCGCGCGGGGCGTGGCGCGCACCTTCCAGAACATCCGGCTCTTCCGAGAGCTGACCGTGCTCGACAACGTGCGCATCGCCTGCCACCACGCATCGAAGGCGGCGTGGCTACAGGCCATCTTCCGGACGCCTTCGTTCCTGGAGGAGGAGAAGGCCATCGCCGAGCGCTCGATGGGGTTTTTGGCGCGGATGGGCCTTTCGGCCAAGCGCGACGAGCTGGCGAAGAACCTTCCCTACGGCGAGCAGCGGCGCCTGGAGATAGCCCGGGCGCTCGCCACGGGCCCGACGGTGCTGCTCCTGGACGAGCCGGCGGCGGGGATGAACCGCGGCGAGAAGGACGAGCTGATGGCGCTCATCCGGAGGCTGCGCGACGAGCTGCGCTTGGGGATTCTGCTCATCGAGCACGACATGAAGCTCGTGATGGGCGTCTGCGAGAACATCGTGGTGCTGGACCACGGGGTGACCATCGCGCGGGGCCGGCCCGAGGACGTGCGGCGCGACCCCAAGGTCATCGAGGCATACCTCGGCCAGGAGGCAGGCGCGGCATGAGCGCGCTGCTCGAGGTCGAGAACCTGTGCGTCTCGTACGGCGTCATCGAGGCGCTCAAGGGCGTGTCTCTGAAGGTGGAGGCCGGGCAGGTGGTGGCGCTCATTGGGGCGAACGGCGCGGGGAAGACGACCACGCTGCGCGCGGTGAGCGGGCTCATCCCGGCGCGAAAGGGGTCGGCCATTCGCCTTTGCGGCGAGAGCATCGCGGGGGTGAAGCCGCACAAGCTCGTCGCGCGCGGGCTCGCCCACGCGCCGGAGGGGCGCGGGATCTTTCCGAACCTGACGGTGGATGAGAACTTGGCGCTCGGGGCGTACCTGCGGCGGGACAAGGGCGGCGTGGAGGACGATCGCAAGCGCGCCTTCTCGCTCTTCCCGGTGCTGGAAAAGCGCCGCGCTCAGCCGGCGGGGACGCTCTCCGGCGGCGAGCAGCAGATGCTCGCCATCTCGAGGGCGCTGATGGGCAAGCCGCGGCTCTTGCTCCTCGATGAGCCGTCGCTCGGGCTCGCGCCGCAGGTGGTGGAGAAGATCTTTCAGACCTTGCGCGAGGTGAATGCGCAGGGCGTGTCGCTGCTCCTCGTGGAGCAGAACGCGAATCAGGCGCTGAAGATCGCCCACCGGGCGTACGTGCTCGAGACCGGGCAGGTGGTGCTGGAGGGGAGCGGGCGGGAGCTGTTGCAGAGCGCCGAGGTGCGGAAGGCTTATCTCGGGGAGTAGAAAACGGCGCGCCGACGGAACCCACGGTCCACCCTTTCGAAGCTCGAAGCGACCGTCAATTCGCAGCGGACTCGACGTTGCGATGGCGCCACAGCTCGATGTCTTGCTGCAGTCGTGCGAGCTCTGGGCATCTCGAGCAGAGGGAGCGCCAGTTGCCGCGGATCGTCCTCATGGCGCGCTTGCGCCCCCGCCCAGGTCCGTCGCTCCCGAGGCGCTCGAGAAGCGGCTGAGCCCATCGCTCCTTCGGGTCGCACTCAGTGCGGACCCCTGCCCAGCTCGGCAGATTCTCCGGGTACAAGGCGAGCAACCACACCTCGATTTCCTGGACGGCGAGGCAGGTCAGGAGATGGGACGCGTGTTCCTTCTGCCGCTGGAACGCTTTCTCTTCATTTCGCTCCCGGTTGCAGTCTCGGTCGACGACGAGGATGAAGAGGTCCTCCATCGGGTTGTCCGCCACGATGGAGTCTATTGTCTGTTTGTCGAGGGCATCGCTCGCGCCGCGCAGGCGCGGCTCCGGAAGCACATCGATGCGCGCCTTGATGCCGAGGTCCTCGAACATGGACTCGAAGACAGGCTTGACGATGAATCGGTCGAGCTCTTGGTCTTCCGGGATGACGAGCACCTTCATAAGGCTCGCTCCAGCCACCCGGTCGAAACGAGGTGCTCGAAGCGAGTCGAGTCGCGCAAGCTCGCGAAATGCTCGAGGTCCCCGAGCCTCGAGCAGATGCTCCAGCCGTGGTCGAGGTCCCGGCCAAAGGCAACAACGTCCGCCAGGGCCTCTTGGGACAGGTGCGCCAAGAGAGAAGGAGAATGGGTTGTCGCGATGACCTGGATCTTGCGCCGCTTGGCGACGTCTTCCAGCAGCTCCGAGAGCAAATGGATTCGCGAAGGGTGGAGCCCGACATCGGGTTCTTCGAGCACCATGAGGGCGCCCTCAGGGCACGTCAGAAGCGCCACCAGCTCACCCAGAAAGCGCAAGGTCCCATCGGAAACGCTTCTCGCGGAGACCTGTCTTCCGCCCTTTTCCACGAGGAAGAACATCACTTCATCGAGCTTGGTCTTGTCGAACTCGATTCCCTCGATGGCCGGAGCACAGAGCTCGCCAAGCCAGTCCACGATATCCTCGAAGCAGTCCGGATCATTCTCCCGGAGCGCGTAGAGGATCGGCGAAACGTTCTCTCCTGAGGCGCCAAGTTGGCCCGCTTTCGTGGGCCGATAATTCCGCATCAGACTTGGCTGAATGTCGAGGAATATGATGTCACGCAATGCCGAACGAACGGCTAACGTCCCCGCTAGGACTGAGCTTGACATTCCATGAAGTGGCTTGATCTGTGCGAGAACCGATTTCAGCGATTCTCGAGCGACCTGCGTGCCGTTGGGGCTCCACGTCGCCATTTGTAGGGTTACGGTTGGTCCAGTTTCGTCCGCATTGCCGGACCCGAGTCCCAGAGCGCTCACCCGAGTCTCGAAGAGGTGATGATTGCCCTCATACAACGACTCCAGTACCGCAGTGACTTCACCCTTGGTCGTTGTGCGAAGTGTGTGGGATAACGGTTCCTTGAAAGAGATAAAGCTCCAAGAAGTCCTCAGTTCGAACTCGTGACCCTCGCGCACCGCCTCCACGACATGTCCGCGAATCCCAGGCCATACCTCTCGCTGACCCTCCCACCGCCCGCGCAGGACGTCCGCGAGAGGGAGGTCGAGCGCAGCGCCTTGGAGGAAACGAAGCGCGTCGACGACGTTGCTCTTGCCCGAGGCATTCGGACCCACCAACAGGGTCAGCGGCGAGAGCTTCAGATGGTTGTGGGAATCCTCGCCCGGGCCAAAGCTCTTCCAGTTGACGAGTCGAATGCCAGTGAGCACGCGTTCCTCCGGCTGGATTCTCGCCTGCGAGGCGGCCGGAGTCGAGTGCTCCGGCGGAATCCTTCGCTCTGGAAACCGTCGTCCCAGGAAAATGTACCGGGTCAAGTTGCCTCTTGACCTGGCTCCAACCCACCCTCGCGGGCTCCCTGCGGCGTCCGCCCCCTCTTGGTCTGGAGGTGCGCTCGGCCGGCGAACGGGCCCATGCCCCGCCCAGGACCGGCTCGCCGAAGAGTTCAGTGGCTGCCGGTCTTCACGGCGACCTACAACGCAAGCACCCGCTGCTTTGCGGGCGCCGCAGCTCGCCCCGGTCGTCGAGCACGACTGCCCATCAACCCGAGCAAGGCGCCGAAGACTCCGCGGCGCCGCTCAAGGCTGCCGGAGGAATCGGAGGGCCGCCTCCACCGTCAGCGCCGGCGCCTCCTCCATCGGCACGTGCCCCAGGCCGTCGAAGGTGACGACCGAGGCGCCGGGGAGATCCCGCCGCCAGCGCTCGAGCTGCTCCGGCGGAATCCAGGTGTCCTTGGTCCCCCACATCAACAGCGTGGGCGCTCGGATGCGCGGGATGTCGGCCGACAACGTCGGCGACTCGTTTTCCCGTCTCATGAGGGTGAAGACGTCGACGTAGGAGCCCTTGTTCCCCGCGCGCATGGCGAGGTCGAAGTACCGCGCCTTGGCCGGCGCCGCCAGCTTCGACGGGTCTCCGTAGACGCCGGCGATGGCGCCTTCGATCATCGAGCGCGGCATCATCACCCGCGCGAAGGGTCGGATGAGCGGGTGGCTGGCAAAGGCGAGGAGCCCGGGCATCTTCTGGTGGTAGCCGACCGGGTCGACCAGGATGAGCTTCTCCACCTTCTCCGGATGGGCCACCGCGAAGGTCCACGCGATGTAGCCGCCCAGCGAGTTGCCGGCGATGGAGAAACGCTCCACCCCGAGGTGGGCGGCGAAGCCGTCGAGGAACGCCACCGCCCCTTCGCGTGTGTAGACGCTGGGGTCGGGGGCCGGCCCGGTCAGGCCGAAGCCGGGGATGTCGAGCCGGATGACGCGGAGCTCGCCCTTGAGCGCCTGAGACCAACCGTCCCATGTCTCGAGGGAGGAGCAGATGCCGTGGAGGAGAAGGACGACTGGCCCCTCGCCTTCGTCGCGGTAGCGGACCTCGAGGCCCTGGTAGGCGAAGTACCGGTCATCGGCGGTGCCGTACTTCGCCTTCAGCTGCGCTACGGGAATGTTGACCGTCCCCAACGCGGCGCAGCCGGTGGAGCCGGCGAGCAACGCGCAGCAGAGGGACAGCGAGGCGAAGACTCGAGCGAGAGGTACCATTGGGTAGGCAGAAACGTACCAAACGGTAGTAAGGCAGCGCAACGGGTCTCTCCTGCGGACCCCGCGGCCCTCGCGAGCCTGAGGCGCCATCGGCGCCGGCTCGTCGGGTGAGGCATCGACCTCCGCCCCGGCCAATCGCGGAGAGAGGCGGAAGGTCTATCTCGCGGCGGAGTGCTTGGCTCAGAATCGAGCGGAAGCTCCGACGCTGATTTGCTGCTGGGTGGCGCTTGGCAGAGACCCGCCGTTGCTGAGGCTTAGAGCGGAAAATGCGTATTGTCCGTGGAGGGACACCCAGTCGGCAAGGTAATACTGAACGCCAGGTCGGACGTCGAGAGCCGAATAATGGAAAGGACTCCCGCCGGAATATGTCGCTTTCACCAGGTTCGTGGAAAGAGCGAGGGACGCGGACAGTCGCCGGGTGAGGCTCCAGGTTGCGCCGATTTGTCCCATGAGTGCCATGTCAGTGCCGAGCCCTTGGTTCACGCCATTGATGTCGACACGCTGAAAGGTGCTGTGAGACCCCCACACTGAAGTGCCGATCGAAAGCAGGAGCTTGTCCGCCAGGAGCATCTCGCAATAAACGAAGCCCGAATTGAAGGCGCCGGTCGAGATCGTGAAGCCCTGCTGCTGCAGGGCCTGATTCCAGTCGGTCGGCGCGCCGGCCGAGGTCGATGGGCGCGCCGGCGCGCTTGCTCAGCTCCGCCACGAGCCGCCCGTCGCGGTCGCGAATGAAGAACCGCCCTTCCTCGGCGACCGGAATCGAGAGGACCGCCGCCGTTCCGTGGAGATCGGTCAGGACGACGTCTCCGGTGCCCGCGAGCGCCATTTCATACGCAGGATGCTGCGCGCCGGCGACCGTGTTCTGCGTGCCCGTCATGGTCTCGTTGAAGGCGAATTGGTACGCCTCGCTCAAGGTCACCCTCCCGTCGCGCGAGACGTCCGCGGCTCCTCGAAGCCCGGAGACGAGGTTGTGGGTGAAGAACGATCCGCCGAGCCTGTCCGACTCCTGGGAAGCCTCCGTCGCCGAGCTGGACGTGATGACGGCCTCGCCCTGGACGTTCGTCGCGCGGTCGACCAGAAAGGGCTCTACCCAAGCGCCACCCTTGCTCCGCGCGAACTCCCCGACTGGCAAGAGTCGAGCACCGCGATGCGGAATTCGGGTCGCACGGCGTCCAGGGCGCGGTGCAAGTCGGAATAGGAGAAGCGCTGGCCCTTGAGCCAGAGGCCGAATTCGTCCGAATGGCCGGAGTAATAGAAGACGAGCTCCGATTCGCCTGTCGCTGCCCGCTGCCGATCGATCTTCTCAGTCATGGTCGCCAGCGCCGCCTGCAGCGCAGCCGCGTCCGGGTCCTGGAGAAAGACTTCGTCGGCCCGATGAACCCCGCCCAGGCTCTCCATGACTCTGGCGAAGGCTTGGGCGTCGGAGACGGCGTGGCGCAGCTGCTTCGAAGGCCCGCCGTCGTTCGCGCCGACGATGAGCGCGAACCGGCGCCGAGCCGGGGCCTCCGGCGCGGACGGGGCGGGCGCGGACGGCGCGAGCCACGCGAGGTGAGCGGCGAGGGCGAGCAGGGGCAGGGTGGTCATGGGGCATCCTTGAGGACGGTGCGCGAAGCCTGGCCAAAGGTCTTTGGGAGCGGCAGGGGAGAGTCGGCCGGCGAGGGCGAGCGCGCCACGGCGCGCGCCGCGGCGACCACTTCGTCGACGGAGAAGGGGGTTCGGGACGTCACCAGCACGAAGCGCTCGAACCTCGGCGCCGCGTCCAATCGGTATCCGTACGGCAGAAACACCTCGCCGGAAGGCTCGAGCGTGGCGCTGGCGGCCGTGTCCCGCGGCAGGTGGAGGGTAACCTTCTGCGCGCCGTCGATGGAGATGATGGCGCCGTAGACGCGCCCCGCGGCCACGTAGCTCAGCTGGAGGACGTCTCCCGCCCGAACCGCGGTGCGGTCCTTGAGCGGCGAGGGCGAGGCTTGCCCGACGGACTGGCGAAAGACGAAGAGGGCGGGCCCGCTTCCTTTGACTCGAGCGTCCTCCAGTTCGGCGCCGCCCTCGAGCCCGCGGTCGCTCTTCGGAAGAACCAGGAAGAGGGCCGCGCAGGCCGCCGCGGCGAACGCCAGCGAGCCCGCGGCCCATTGGGCGCGCCGCCGACTCGCGAGGCGGGCCTTGTGCGCGCGCGAGCGAATCTGCGGGACGATCTGCTCGGGCGGGTAGCGGCGGAAGAAGTCGGCGTCGGCTTCCGAGAGCGCGCGGCGCTCGGCAGAGAGATCCGCCGACGAGAGGCGCTCGGCAGTGGCCTGAGGCAGGGGCGCGGGCAGCTCCGAGAGCGCCACCTTCTCCAGGAGCCAGAGCGGCGTGGGCGTAGGAGGGTTTTCTTTCACGGGTTCTCCGCCAATCGGCGCGCGTTGCTCCGCAGCTGCCGGAGCCTGCGGCGCACGCCGGAAACCGAGAGGTGAACCTCCTCGGCCACCTCTTCCAGGGTCATTCCGTCGACGTAGTGCATGACGGCGATGGTGCGCGTCGACGCCTTCTCGGGACCGAAGAGCCCGGCCAGCAGGCGCCGGGCGCCGATGAGGCTCTCGAGGTCCTCAGCGTTGGCGATGGCCGAAAGCAAAGTCTCCTCGCCGTCCTCCCCGCGGATCTTCGCGCCGCGAAGCCGGTTCAGGCAGACGTTCGTGGCGACGCGATTCAAGAGCGACGACGGCGCGGTCGCCGCGAGCTCTCGCCGATGCCGCAGCAGCTGCATGAAGACGTCCTGGAGCGCGTCCGCCGCCCGGGCTTCGTCCTTGAGCAGCTGCAGGCAGCGCCGATGCACCATCGGCCCGTAGCGGCGGTAGTGATGATCGAGGTCCAAAGTGGCCTTTCAACACTTCAGCGGGCGGAAAGCGTCACTTTCAGGGGCCGCGCGAGGCGCGCGAGGGCCTCGGGGCGCGGCCGAGCCTGCGCCGGCCCTCGCGCGCCGCGAGGCCGACGCGGACACGAGCAGGATGGCGAAGAAGAAATGGCCGAGGCGCGAAGGCTGTGGGCTGCGGTTCCTAGGTCAGCGGCTTCGCCATGCAAACGCTCAGGGGCGTGCCGATGTATTCGCCAAACGGCTCGATCCGCGCAAACCCCTCCCGCTCGTACAGCGCGATGGCCTCCGGCTGGCGCACCCCCGTCTCCAGCAAGAGCCGCTTCGCGCCGAGCGAGCGCGCCGTCTTCTCCAGAAGCCGCAGCACCGCTCGCCCCACGCCTTTGCCGCGCATCTGGCGCAGGGTGAACATCCGCTTGATCTCGCCGGTCTCGGGGTCGTTCAGCCGCAGCGCTCCGCAGCCGGCCGGCGCCCCGCCAGCCCGGGCGACGACGAAGACCCCTCGGCCCGGCGCGATCTCCTCCGGGTCGAGGCGGAAGTGATTCGCGCCCTCCTCGGGATATCGCTCGCTCAGCTCCTCGTTCAAGGAGGCGATGAGCCGCTTCGCGACCTCGTCGAAAGAATGCCTGGGCTCGAGCTCGACAGAATCCAAGGGGTGTCTCCAGAAACGGCCCCCTGAGGGGCGTGATGTCCCGATGGATATCAGAACCCGCTGCACCGGTGGCGATTGGCGCGCCAACCCGCTTTGGAGGCGGCGCCATTTCGCGCGATCCCATGAGAAGGCTCTTTACGCCGTCCGTGTCGGAGGGATGACACCATCGGTGTATAACGCAACGCACGAACAGCCAACGTTCGCGACTTGGGGAAGGATGCGTGCTCCCGGGCTCGCGGTGCCCGCGGAGCACTCTCGAGGCGAGAAAGATGATCGGCCGGCGGTCCAAGCGCGCTCCTGGCGGAGGCGCAAAGCAATGCCAAATCACGCTGGAGGATGCCGCCCTGATGCTGCGGGGTCGCATTCTGGAGCAGGTCGGCGACGCGGTGGTCTGCACCGACCGCGCACAGCGCGTCCTGTACTGGGGCCCCGGAGCCGAGAAGCTCTACGGCCACCCCTCGCGGGACGTCGTGGGCCGGCCGCTGGAAGCGCTCTTTCGGCAGCAATTCGACAGCCCGGGGCATGAGAAACAGGCGAATGAACATTTCTCGGCGAATGGGACCTGGCGCGGCGAATGCGCGCACATCCTGCCCAATGGCGACGTGCTGCGGGTCGAATTGTCCGTCACCCGCCTGCTCGATTCCTCGGGCGCGTGGCAGGGCAAGCTCGCCGTGATCCGCAAGGTCGCGTTTCGCGACGCGTCCGACGAGGCTCGCCGCGCTGCCCATCGGGCCGCGGGGCTCGGCCTTCAGGAGCTCGAGGTCGAGGGCGGCGAGCAGCGCTGGGACGAGCGGGCCCGTGAGCTCTGGGGGCTTTCGCCGGACGCGGCGATTCCGGTCGACGCTTTCTTGGCGGGAATACACCCTGGCGATCGCCCCACCGCTCAGGACGCCCTCCAGAGAGCGCTCGACCCGGCGGGCGACGGCCACTATGGCGCGGAGCTTCGGGTCCGCGGTTTGGGCGAGGCGCCCGAGCGCTGGGTCGCCGTGGCCGGGCAGGTCCTCTTCGAGCGAGGCAAGCCGGTCCGCCGCGTGGGCGTGGTGCAGGACGTCTCCGAGCGAAGGCGCGCGCAGGAGGAGCTCGAGCGCCGGCTGCGGGCGCAGGCGGAGGAGCTGGCGGAGGTCCGCCAGCGCCTCGAGCTCGAGGTCTGCCGGCGCGGGCTCATCGAGGAGGAGCTCTGCGAGGCGCGCCGCCAGCTCTGGGAGCTGGCAGAGCACATCGGCGAAGGCTTCTACGCCACCGACGGCGAGCTGCGGTTCACCGACGTCAACCACCGCGCCCAGGAGCAGTGGGGGCGCAAGCGCGAGGACCTGGTGGGGAAGCGCGTCCTGGACCTCGCGCCGCCGGCGGGGGCCGCGGCCTTCCTCGCCGCGCACGAGCGCGCGCTGCGCGAGCAGACGCCGGTGCACCTGGAGGACGAGGCGCTCTTCGGCGGCCCCTCGGAGGTCGATCTGTTCCCGCGCAAGGGCGGCGGGCTCTCGGTGCTGGTGCGCGACCTGAGCGAGCGCCGGCGCATCGAGGAGGTGCGCCGCGAGACCGAGCGGCAGCGCGCCGAGGCCGAGGAGCTTCGCGAGGCCGACCGGCGCAAGAACCAATTCCTCGCCGTCCTGTCGCACGAGCTGCGCAATCCGCTCGCGCCCATCAAGAACAGCCTCTACATCCTGGGCCGCTCTCCGCCCGGCGGCGACCAGGCGCAAAGGGCGCAGGCGGTGATGGAGCGGCAGATGGGCCAGCTCACGCGGCTCGTCGACGACCTGCTCGACGCGACCCGCATCTCGCAGAACCGGATCCAGCTGCGCCGCCAGCGCATCGAGCTCAACGAGCTGGTGCAGCGGGCCGTGGAGGACCAGCGCTCGTTCTTCGAGAAGGCCGAGGTGCGCCTGCGCTGGGAGCCGTCCCCGGCGCCGCTGTTCGTCAACGGCGACCCGAGCCGGCTCTCGCAGGTGATGGGCAACCTCCTCCAGAACGCCGCCAAGTTCAGCCGCCGGGGCGGCTCGGCGCAGGTGAGCCTCTCGGCCGAGCCCGACGGCAGGGCCGCCATCCGCGTCGTCGACGACGGCGTGGGGATGGAACCCGCGGTGCTGCAGCACCTCTTCAAGCATTTCTTCCAGGCTGAGGCCTCGCTCGACCGGAGCCGCGG
The DNA here is from genome assembly GCA_963772225.1 of uncultured delta proteobacterium. Lineage (GTDB taxonomy): Bacteria > Myxococcota > Myxococcia > Myxococcales > UBA5297 > CAVYWD01. Next base: position 2,924,000 of record CAVYWD010000002.1, read on the forward strand.
AGGGCTGGGGTTGGGGCTCGCCCTCGTCAAAGGGCTCGTCGAGCTTCACGGCGGCCAGGTCACCGCTCAGAGCGAGGGGCTGGGCAAAGGCTCCGAGTTCGTGGTCTGGCTCCCGCTCGAGCGAAAGGTCTGCCCCGAGGACTGTGACGCCCGCGCCCCCCTCGGCCAGCGGGGCACCCGGGTTCTGCTCATCGAGGGCGCGCTGGGCTCGGCCGAGGCGCTGCGGCAGTCGCTGGAGACCGGCGGCTACCAGGTCTCCGTGGCGCACGGCGGGACCGAGGGCCTCGCCAAGGCCCGCGAGCTCAGGCCCGAGGTCGTCCTCTGCGACTTGGGCCAGCCGGGGAGCTCGGACGGCCGCGAGATCGCCCGGGCGGTGAAGGCGGACCCCATGCTCAAAGGTGCGCGCCTGGTCGCCTTGTCGAGCTCGGTGGCGCCGGAGGACCGCCGGCGGGCCGAGGAGGCGGGCTTCGACCGGACCCTCGCCAAGCCACCTCCCAGCGGGCCGCTCGAGGAGATGCTCAACGGCATCGGCCCCTGACGCGCGGGCGAGGGGTCGGCCGAGACTCTCTCGAGAAGGACGACCCTCGCCGGGCCGCGGCAAGTCGGCGAGAGAAGAGGCGATGGGAGGCGGTACGCGGCTTGCCCTCAGCCCAAGGCATGACGCCTCGAGCCCTCGCCTGCGCGATGCTCCTCCTCCCCGCCGCGGTCGGCGCGTACGAGCTGAAAACCGACGCGAGCGGAGCGACGGTGAGCTTCGGCGGCAAAGAGATGGTCTTCGAGCTGCCGGACGCCGTGCCGTCGGGCCTGACTGCCGCTGACGTGAAGGAGGCGGCGGAGGGCGCCCTGGCGGCCTGGAGCGCGGCGGCGCGGCTCACGCTCAGCGCGGCGCCCGCGGACGGCGTGGCGGCGAGCGGGTCTTTGACTTTCGTCGAGGAGAGCTGGCCCTACGACGCGAACGCGGTGGCCGTCACGGTGCTGCAAATCGACCAGAGCGCACACCAGAATCCTCCGGGCCGACATCAAGCTCAACGCGCAGGGGCATCGGTTCAAGGTGCTCCCCGCGGGCAGCAAGGCCGGCGGGATCTACGATGACCTGCAGAGCGCGCTGACCCACGAGCTGGGCCACGCCATCGGCTTGGAGCACAGCCAGGTCCCGGCCGCGGTGATGTACCCGTCCTCGGCCAAGGGCGATGTGAGCAAGCGCGTCCTCGCCGCCGACGACGTGGCCGGGGCGAGCGCCCTGTACGGCGAAACGGTCGACCTCCCCGCCCCGGCGCTGGAGATGCAAGGCCTGGCCCAGGGGATGACGACGGCGGGCTGCTCGGCCGCGCCTTCAGGCCCCACGGCCTTCGCGGGCCTCCTCGGGCTGCTGAGCTTCCTGGCGGTGGGCCGGCGGGCGACGCGAGCGCCGGCTCGGGTGAGCGCGCGCCGGGCCGAGAGACGCTGAAAGCCAGGCCGACCCGCCCTCAAGGGCGGCGCGCCGCGGCGCCGCAGCCTAAGGTAGGCTCACAGGCCAGAGGGAGCCCATGGCCTGGTTCAAGAAAGAGCCCGCACTTCCCGCCGCGCCGACCGACGCTCCGGGTCCCCAATCGAAGAATGCGCCGGAGGAAGACCTGGTGCTCGCCCGGGTGCTCGACACCCTGGTGGCCCTGATGCGCGAGTACGGCCGGTCGGCGTTCGACCTGGAGAAGCTCAGCGCCGACGCGCTTCGGAGCGCGTGCGAGTCCTGGGCGCAGCACCTGCTCATCGGCGCGCCGCGGCCCGGCGACCCGGAGACCCGCGAGGCGCTGCCGCTGGAGCGGCGGGACTTCCCGGGGGCGCGGCTCTTCTTCGCGGAGCGGCGGCGCGACGAGGGGCTCACGGTGGTGCGGGCGTTGAACGCCCTGCACCAGTCGCTCTGGGCGTCCATCCACGCCCTGGACGGCGTCGTCGCAGGCGGAGGCGACTCGGACGAAGGCGTCCACGTGGAGCTCAAGCGGCTCCAGACGGTGGCGCAGAGCGGCTCGCCCGAGGCCATCCGGCGCGAGGTCTTCGCGGTGGTCGCCGAGGTGGGCAAGCTCGCGCAGCAGCGGGCGGTGCAGCAGAAGGCGCAGCTCGAGGGGCTCAAGTCCCAGGTCAAGGCGCTGGGCGACGAGCTCGAGGTCGCGCGGCAGGAGAGCGCGCTCGACCCGCTGACGCGCCTCTTCAACCGCCGGGCCTTCGACGAGCGCGCCGCGCAGGCGGTGGCGATGCGGCGGTTGTTCGGACAACCTTCCACGCTGTTGATGCTGGACCTGGATCACTTCAAGGCCATCAACGATCAATTCGGGCACGTCGCCGGGGACTCAGTGCTGCGCGAGGTGGCCGACTGCCTGGCGCGCTCGTTCGTCGCGCGCAGCGACTTCGTGGCGCGCTTCGGCGGCGAGGAGTTCGCGGCCATTCTTTGGGACGTGCCTCTGGCGAGGGCGAAGGGGCCGGCCGAGAAGCTGCTCGGGGCCGTGCGCGGGCTCAAGGTCCAGCACGAGGCGAGCCCCATCGCCGTCACCGTGTCCATCGGCGTCGCCGAGCTCGGCGCGGCGGACGCGCCGCAGCGGTGGATCGAGCGCGCCGACAAGGCGCTCTACCAGGCCAAGCACCTGGGGCGGGACCGGCTGGTGATGGGGTAGCTGCGGAATCGGTCTCAAGGACTGGACCGGCGAGCCGCAGCGTCGCATCGGCAGGGACTTGACCTCGAGATGACGAGGCCAGCGGCGCGTCATGGCGCAAGGCTTGCCGAAGGTCGCCTGATCGTCGACTCGTTCGAATTCGGGCGCCGCGCCTTGTCAGACCCGGAGGCTACTCTTTGCGCCGCGATGAAGAACTGCTTCAATCGACTCACGAAGGACGTGCTTGCCGAGGCCATGTCGGGTGCGGGGGACGCTCGGCCGGGGCTCGAGTGCGCGCCCGACGCGCAGGAGATCGACCTTTGGTTCGAGCCCCGGGGCGAGCCCTCGCAGGAGCTGGGCCTCTTGGGCCTCATGGCCCGGGAGCCGTGCCTCATCGAATCCTATTCAGGGACGGTGGACCTGGACGAGGCCTACGAGTGCCTGCGCAAGCAGCTCGCGCAGTATCGGCTGCTCAAGAACCAGAGCGCCCAGCGCTGGTCGAGGCCGCCGAATCTCTGGATTCTCTCGACGGGTTTCCCCACCACGGCGCAGCGGACCCTGGGGTTCGCGCCGGCGGACGGCTGGCCCGCAGGTGTCCTTCGGATGGGGGGCGACTGGCGCACCTGGCTGGTCGTTCGAAGCCAACTCCCCAGGGATCGCGCTACACTTCTCATCAGGGCGACAGGGTCCGGGCGGGTCCTCCGAGAGGCGCTGGAAGACCTGGCGCACCTGCCCAAGGGCGCCTTCGAGAAGCGGGTGCTGGTGCGGCGGCTGGCGCTGCTCCACCTCGAGCTAAAAACCGGGCCCAGCGAGCGGTCGCCCGAAGAAGAGGAGTTCGTAATGAACGCCGAGCAAATGCTTCAGGAGCTGGAAGCCAAGGCCCGCGAAGAGGGTCTGGAGGAGGGTCGCGAAGAAGGTCGGGAAGAGGGTCGCGAAGAAGGTCGGGAAGAGGGTCGCGAAGAAGGGCGGGAAGAGGAAGCGCGCCACTCGATCCGCTTCATCTACCAAGCGCGGTTCGGCGAAATGCCTCCTCAGGCCTCCGAAGCGCTGAGCTCGATTCGCGATCTCGAGCGACTTCGGCGCCTCAGCCAGGCTTGCGCCACCCAGGCGGCCGAAAAGGTGCTGCAGATGATCGCCGGCGGTCTCCACTGAAGGAATCGCTGCCGATCGAACGGGCGATGGTGGAGCTTCGCTGAGGTGAAGGGGCTCGGCTGGGACCCGCTTTGAGCGATGCGCTGCCGAGAGCCGCAGCGCCTCAGGAGATGTCTCTCCTCTTCACCGCGCCGCCGACGCCCGGCGGGTCCTCCGAGAGGCGCTGGAAGCTGAAAACCAAGCCCAGCGAGCGGTCGCCCGAAGAAGAGGAGTTCGTAATGAACGCCGAGCAAATGCTTCAGGAGCTGGAAGCCAAGGCCCGCGAAGAGGGTCTGGAGGAGGGTCGGGAGGAGGGTCGGGAAGAGGGTCGCGAAGAAGGGCGGGAAGAGGAAGCGCGCCACTCGATCCGCTTCATCTACCAAGCGCGGTTCGGCGAAATGCCTCCTCAGGCCTCCGAAGCGCTGAGCTCGATTCGCGATCTCGAGCGACTTCGGCGCCTCAGCCAGGCTTGCGCCACCCAGGCGGCCGAAAAGGTGCTGCAGATGATCGCCGGCGGTCTCCACTGAAGGAATCGCTGCCGATCGAACGGGCGATGGTGGAGCTTCGCTGAGGTGAAGGGGCTCGGCTGGGACCCGCTTCGAGCGATGCGCTGCCGAGAGCCGCAGCGCCTGAGGAGACGCCTCGTTCTCCTCAGCGCCCTGCCGGCTTCAGCTCCAGATCGATGTTCTGCTCGGCGCCGATGGCCTCGAGCCCGCGGCGGATCTCCGCGACGCTCGCTGAGGCGGGGATGTCGAGGACCGCCTCCAACGAGAACAGCGGCTGCCCGGTGTGCGGCGCCGCGCGCACCCGCGTGTCCAGCGCGCGGATGTTGATGCGCTGCTCCGCCAGGTACTGGGTGACCTTCTGCACGATCCCCGGGTGATCCATGGAGTAGGCGGCGAGCTGGTAGGGCAGCGACTGCGCGGGCGCCAAGGCCCCCGAGCCCCGCGTCGCTCGCGCGTGGACGGTCAGGCCGAAACGGGAGCCCGCGGCCGCGGCACCCTCCCGGGCACGCTTCACCGCGGCGGGCTCGCCGCTTACCAAGATGAGCATGGCGAACTCGCCGCCCAGGATGGCCATGCGGCTGTCCTCGATGTTGCACCCGCACTCGAGAATGTAGCTCGAGACGGCCGCCACCAGGCCGGGTTGGTCCTCGCCGATGGCCGTCACCACGGCAAACTCGCTCATGCTCCCTCCAGGTCGTTCTCAAGAGTCGCCCAAGCTGCCGGCGTGCCGAAGCGCAAAAGGATAGAGCACCGAGCCGCTCCCGGCCATGGCGGAGCGCCAATCGACCGCCGGAGACCGCTGGAGCCCGACCGCTTGCCGGAGCGCGCTGGCCCATGCGAGGCTCGCGCCGGCCTCGGGGCCCCTAGAGGCCTTGAGGGCGCGAACGTGATGCACTTGAGTCAAGTTTTGCCGAGCCGGATTTGCGCCGAGAACTATCAACCATTGACTATCAACTATCGACGCGAGGCTGCGCCGCACCCTCTCCAACATGGCTCGTCGGTCTGAGGCGCGGCCTCGCTAGGCCTCGCCGCCCAGAAAGTTCGTGCTGCGCCGAGGTCGGGATCCGAAACCTGTGGACGTCTATCGCCGACTCTTCGCCTTCCTGAAGCCGCACAAGGCCCGCGTGGCGCTGGCGGTGGCGGTGACGCTGGTCTTCGCCGGGGCAACCTCGCTCTATGCCTACCTGCTCGGCCCCTTGCTCAAGGTGCTTCTCACCGGCGAGGGCGCGCGGCCGACCCTGCCGCTCCTGAGCCGAATTCCGCAGGGCAGGCTCCTCGTCTGGCTCCCCGGCCTGCTCGTCGCCGCCGCCGTGGTCCGCTCCGCCGCTCAGGCGCTCCAGACGTATCTCATGCAGTCCACCGGGCAGCGCATCGTCGCGCAGCTGCGGCGCGCGCTCTATGCCCGTTTCCTCGCGCTCCCCCAGGCCATCGTCGCCCAGCGCCACAGCGGCGACCTCGTCTCCCGCTTCGGCGCCGACGTGCAGGGAGTGGAGTTTGCCGTCACCTTCGCCTTCTCGAGCTACGTCAAGGACAGCCTGCAGATCGCCTCGCTGCTCCTCGTCTGCCTCTCGCTCGACTGGCGCCTGTTTCTCCTGGCCCTGGCGGAGATCCCCCTGGCCGCCCTCCCCCTGGCGCGCTTCTCCCGCGCGCTCAAGTCCGTCTCCGAGCGCGCGCAGGCGGGGCTCGGCGCGTTGGCGAGCCAGGTCGGCGAGAGCGTGGCCAACGTCCGCGTGGTGCAGGCTTTCCGCCGCGAGGAGGACGAGCGCGCGCGCTTCGACGCCGCCCAGCAGGCGTACCTCGAGGTCATGAAGCGCTCGTTCCTCCTGCGCGCCGCCTACAGCCCGGTGGTGGAGGTCGTGGGAGTCCTGTCGCTCGCCGCCGCGCTCGCCTGGGCGGGCTCGGCCATCGCCTCCGGCAGCCTCACTGGCGAGACGCTGCTCTCCTTCGTGGCGTCGCTGATGCTTCTCTACCAGCCGCTCAAGTCGCTCTCGGTCACCTGGCAGCAGGTCGTCCAGGGAATGGCCAGCGCGCGCCGAGTCTTCGAGGTCCTCGACGAGGGCGGCGGCCTTCCCGAGCCCGAGCGCGCCGAGCCGCCGACCTTCGAGCGCGAGCTGCGCCTCAAGGGCGTCGGCTTCAGCTACGGCGCGGAGGCAGTGCTCCGGGGCGTGGACCTCGATGTCCCCAAGGGCCGGACGCTGGCGCTGGTCGGCGAGACCGGCTCGGGCAAGAGCACCCTCGCCTCGCTCCTGCTGCGCTTCTACGACCCCACCGAGGGCGGCGTGGAGCTCGACGGCCGCGACCTGCGCCGCTGTCGCCTCGCGGACGTGCGCAGGCTCATCGCCTACGTGCCGCAGGAGCCGGTGCTCTTCGCCGGGGCGCTGCGCGACAACGTCGCCTGCGGCCGCGAGGGCGCGAGCGAGCCGGAGATCGTCGCGGCGCTCAAGGCCGCGCACGCCTGGGACTTCGTCCGCGCGCTCCCCGGCGGCCTGGACGCGCCGGTGGGCGAGCGCGGCGCCTCGCTTTCGGGAGGGCAGCGCCAGCGCATCGCCCTGGCCCGGGCGTTTCTCGCCGATGCGCCCATCCTTCTTCTAGACGAGGCCACCAGCGCCCTGGACAACGCCAGCGAGGCCGCGGTGCAGCGCGGCCTGGAGGCGCTGCTGTCGCGCCGGACCGCGGTGGTCATCGCCCACCGGCTCTCGACCGTCGAGCGCGCCGACGAGATCGCCGTGCTCTCCGGAGGGCGGGTCGTCGAGCGCGGCGCGCACACCGAGCTCCTGGCCAGGAAGGGCGCGTACGCGGCGCTGGTGGAGGCGCAGCGAGGCCGAGCCGCCGAGGGGGGCGCGGCCGAGCGGGCCCCGGCCCAGGGCCTCGCTCCGCTCGCCTAGGCGCCTGGCGCTCGTGCCGCGCTGTCTTGCGGGCGCCGCGGCAGAGCCACAGCGTGTCAGCCGTGGAAACCGAGGTCGCCAATCCCGGCTGCGAGCCGGTGGTCGAGCAGGAAGACCGGCGTCAGCTCCTGTGGCTGATGGCCGAGTACTTCCAGACGATCGGCTTCACCGAGCTCAAGGCTCGCCTGCCGGGCTACGTGCCGCCGGTCGTGCTCTCGGGCACGCTGGAGGACCACCGGCCCGACCTGACCTGTCGCCAGAGCAACACCGCCCGGACCCCGACGCTCCTCGAGGTCGTGCCAACCAACCAGATCGAGGACCCCTCTCTGGAGCACCGCTGGACCCTGCTGGCCTCCGCCGCCAAGCTTTACGGCGCCGAGCTCCACTTCGTCGTTCCCCGCTGGGGCGTGTTCGGACCCGGGGACCTGCAGCTCAAGCGGCGGCTCGAGCGCCTCGAGATCAACCACAACCGGATCTGGGTCGTCTAGCGAAGCGCGCTGCGCCCGCCGAGAAGGCCGGTTGACCTTGACCTCGTCCTGGCCGGCGATGGCGACGTGGACGGGCGGTTCGCCGCCCAGGCCACCTTCAGGTCGCCGTCCACGTGGTGTCTGGCTGCGCCTGCTTGGGCGCGCAGCTCCAGTGCTTCGGCGCTTCGCCCACGTCCTTGGAGCAGGCGCCCGCGCCAGACAGAAGGGCTTTGTGCAAAGCCCCCGAGCTCGAGAGCTGGCCCGAAAACATCACCAAGAAGCGCAGCGTTTCACGTCGCGGCGAGAATAGGGGTCGAATGACCCCGGGGCGGCGCTGGCGCGACCCACCGGATGTCCTCCAGCGAGCGTTGCGAATTCCCCCCGGTTATGTCATTGCACTCAGGACCCACACTTCCAGACGAGGACAATCCGATGCTGTCAGCTGCGATGTTGGGCGCCCTGTTGGCGTTGGCCCCCGCAGCCGCGCCGGCGGGCAAGACGCTGTGGATCGTCGAGCCCCTCTACCCGGGCCAGGAGCTGTTGGCGTCGCGCAGCGAGCAGGTGCTGGCGAGGCTCATGGCGGGCGACGCGGGCGCGGACCAAATCATCGGCCGGAGCGCTTTGGCCGCGTTTCTCGCGGGGCGGCGGCCGAACCTGTCGTGCCTCACCGGGGACGCGGCCTGCTCGGATCCCGTCGATGCCTTCGTGGGCACTCTGGGCTTCTCACGGGTGGTGCTGGTCAAGGGCGGGCAGGAGGACACCACCTACCGGTTCAAGGTGACGAGCTACACGCCCGCAACCGGCGAGACGCTGTTCGGCGAGGGCGCTCACGCGAATCCCGAGCGCGCGCTGGTGGCCGCGGCGGTGAAGGTGGTGCCGCTCGCCTCGGTCCTGGAGGTCGCCTCGACGCCGCCTGGCGCGGCCGTCTTCGTCGACGGCGAGAAAGTGGGCGTGACGCCGTACCAAGGGCAGATCCTCCCGGGCGAGCGGGTCGTCAAGCTCGACCTCGCCTCGCACCTGGTCGTCGAGAAGAAGGTCGACGTGGGCCTGCGCGGGGCGCTCAAGCTCGACGAGAAGCTCGAGAAAGTGCCGGCGCGGCTGGTGGTCGCGGCGCTGCCGCTGGGCACCCGCATCGAGGTCGACGGCGCGGCGTGGGGCACCGACAAGGCCGACAAGGGCATCCAGCCGGGCAAGCACTCCATCAAGCTCGCGCTCGACGGATACGCTGGCCTCCAGGAGGACGTGGACGTGCTGTCGGGCACCACGTTCACTTTCGAGCGCACGCTCGAGGCGACAGGCTGGACGAACCTCATGGGTGCGTTCGGCCGCGCGCAGGAGGACATCTACAAGCGCAACTCCTACTTCACCCTGAGCTACGAGAACGGGCTGATGTGGGGCGACGCGCTCATCGCGAAGCAGAGCCTGAACAAGAGCAACTCCGACACCATCGTCGGCAACCGCATCCTCAACGGCGGCAGGCTCGCCGGGCTCTCGCTGGAGTACGGCCAGACCGGCCGGCACTTCGGCATCATGGTGGTGGGCGCGGGCTTCTACCACTCGCTCTCGCCTTGGAGCCTGTCCGTCTTGAACGCGAGCGACCCGAGCGTGAATCGGGCAAATGCCGACGTCTCGGTGCTCCTGATCCGCGCGGTCCAGCCGCAGGTCCGCTGGGCCCTCTGGCGCTTCACGCTCTTCGCCCAGGGCGGCGCCGAGGGCCGGGCCATCTTCGCGGACCTCAAGACGCCCGTCGACGACGCGAGCACGCTCTACGTCATCGACTTCCAGCTCACGGGCGAGGTCGGCGCGCGGCTGCACATCGTCGACGGCCTGTACCTCGAGGGCATCTTCCGGCACAGCTGGACCTTCAGCAGCCGGGCGGCGATTCACGGCTTCCACGGAGGCATCGGTTATGCGTTCTGATCGCGGACTCGCCCTGGCCCTGGCGCTGGGCCTTTGCGCGCCAGCCGCCGCCGACCCCATGGTCGGGCCGGCGGTGGGCAACGCCGACCTGCTCATCGCCGAGGGCACTCGGCTCTACAACCAGAAGGACTACGCCTCGGCGCGCGCCAACTTCCTCAAGGCCACCCGGGTCACGCCGGCGACGATGCCCACCTACCTGGCGCTGGCGCGCACCTACCTGGCCCTCGACACGGTGGAGCTCGCCTGCCAGACCTACCGGGTCTACGTGAAGAACTCGCCCGAGTCGCCCGACCGCGCCAAGGCGCAGGCGGAGCTCGAGGGCTGCGAGCGGCGCCTCGCCGACAAGCCGCCCTCCGAACGGCCCGTCTCGCAGCTGTACGTGGAGATAAAGGCCGCCTTCTTCGAGGCGCTCGACAAAGGCAACCTGCTCGGCCAGGGGTCGGCGCAGGAGACCTTCCAGGGGCTCTTGAATGCGGCCTACGCGGCGCCGGACGTGGGCGACATGGCCCAAAAGCTCGCCCGCGCGGCGGAGCAGAGCGCAGACAAGGTCTACCGCGCGGCGCTCGGCCACCAGAAGCCGTCGCCGGCGCAGCTGCGCAGCGCGAGCGCGCAGTACGCGGTGGCGCTCGAGTGCGGGGCTGCGCCGGGCGCCCAGCTCGCGCACGCGGCGTTCGTGGAAGGCGTGGCGTTCCTCGCCGAGGGCGAGGCCGCCAAGGCCGAGGAGCGCTTCGAGGACGCGGGTAAGCGGGACCCGAGCGACGTCGAGGCGCGATTTTGGCGCGGGCTCGCTCGCTACAGCAGCGGCGACAAGCCGGGCGGATTGAAGGCGCTGGAGGCGGACCTCCCGGCGGATCCGCGCACGGGGGTGGTGCGGGTCGCGGCCGCGTTCGACCGGGGGTCCGACGCCGCGGCTGGCGAGCTCATCGACTTCCTCTTCGCACGGCGGTTCAAGAGCGCTCCGTAGGCCCTCGTGGGCGTTGGCGACGGGGGCCGGAGCCCCACCGGCCTTGGCGCGGAAGCTGGGTTTGCGCCTGGGCCAGCGGCCGCGCTGGATGGTCTCGAGCGTCCGCGCGGGCGGTCGAGTGAATCGCGCAGAAGAATTGATGACGGCCCTTGGGGGCTCGTCACACGCGGACGCCCGCGCCTCGCGAAGCAACCCGAAGGCCTCTTTCGCCCTTCGTGCGTTACACTGGGCGCTCTTCAGCCGCCCTGGGAGGAGCGGCGCTGATCGGGGCGAGGTTCATCAGGCATGTCCATCATCTGCCAAGGCTGTGCGGCCGAGCTTGCGACCTGGACGGGCCACTGCCCGCACTGCGGCTGGACCAAGAGCGTCGAGGTCAAGCAGCGCCAGGACGCCCTCATCGGCCGGGTGATCGGCGGGCGCTACAAGATCGTCCAGAAGCTGGGCCAGGGCGGCATGGGCGCGGTCTATTTGGCCGAGCACACCGGCGTCGGCCAGCGGGTCGCCATCAAGTTCTTGAACCCATCGTTCTCCGGCGACCCGGACGTCGTGCGCCGGTTCCTCAACGAGGCCAAGAGCTACGGGCAGATCGGCCACCCGCACGCGGTGCAGCTCCACGACTTCGGCCAGGACGACGACGGCAACCTCTTCATCTCGATGGAATACATCGAGGGGCAAGACCTGAAGAAGGTGCTGGAGAAGGTGAAACGCTTCTCCCTCAGGGACGCCCTCGACATCGCCCTTCAGGTCTGTGACGTGCTCGGATACGCGCATGACAAGGGCATCGTCCACCGCGACCTGAAGCCCGAGAACATCATGCTGGTGAAGGGCCTGCGCGGCTATCACGCCAAGGTGCTCGATTTCGGCGTGGCGCGGCTCATGGGCGAGCAGGGCACGCGCGTCACCGCGACCGGGAGCATCACCGGCACGCCGCGCTACATGTCGCCCGAGCAGGCCGAGGGCCGGGACGCCGACCACCGCACCGACATCTACGCGCTGGGCCTGGTCCTCTACGAGTGCGTGTCGGGCGCGCACCCGTTCGGCAGCGCCACCATCGCCGAGACGCTTCGCCGCCAGGTGGTGGAGCCGGTGCCGCACCTCTCGGAGGCGCGGCCCGATTTGCGCCTGCCCGACGCGCTCGACGACGCCATCCAGAAGGCCGTGGAGAAGAACCGCGAGCGGCGGTTCCAATCGATGAAGGAGCTGGCCCAGGCCCTGGTTCCTCTCATGCCCACCGGGACCCTGGACGCGTTGCCCGAAGGCGACGACGCGCTCACCGACGTCAACCGGGTCCGGGAGAAGACGGCGCACGACCGCTCGCCCTTCGACCGAGAGGACAAGAGCCGCGCGGGGTTCATCGCCGGGGTATCGGCGGCGGCGGTCGTGGCGCTGGGGCTCGGTGGGTACTTCGCGCTACGGCCGTCGGGCGAGCGCCCCTCGGTCGATCTGTTGCCCACGCCCGTCCCGACGGCGGTCGCGGCGCCTCCCGTCGGGGCCGGAGCGGACCCCGCCGGCGCACAGGGCGCAAAGGCGGGCGACCGCGAAGCGTCCGGCGCAGCCGAGGCCGCGGGACCGCAGAAGGGGCAGGCGGCCGTCGCCGAGAAGACCCCCGAGCCGCAGGTGCAACTGGTGGCCCAGGCGCCCAGGCCGCCGCCCACGGGCAACCCCGGGGTGGCGCCGAGCCGCACGGGCCAGGGCGGGATGAGCCAGGTCGAAGCGACCATCGCGCTGGACGCCGTGGTCAACAACGGAGTGGAGAAGTTCAACGAGTCGACCTTCACGGCGGCGGACTCCCGATACCGCGGCGGAGACCTCGTGGGCGCCTCGGGGATGCTCAGGCCGCTGGCGGCGAGCAGCTCCGTGCGCGGCGCGCAGCGGGAAAGGGTCGATGGCCTCCTGCATCTGATCAGCTCGCTCCAGGAAAAGCTGCGAACGGCGGACGATGCGCTTCAGCGGGGTCGGATCGCGGAGGCCGCCAGGCTCTACCAGGAGGTCAAGAGCCAGAACTCCAACGTCAAGGAAGCCACCGACGGGCTCAACCGGTGCAAGGCCGAGAAGCCGCCCGAGAAGATGGACTGAAGCTCGCGACCCTTGGCGGCGCTCCGAACTACGGGTTGACGCGCGCCAGGGGAACCCGCACCTTCTCGCGCCATGAACAGCCAAGGCGGACACACCGGCAAGCCACCGGGAGCGGGGAGCGGCACCAGCGGAGCGAGGCGCGACGGCCGTGGAGGGCCCGGGCGGCCAGGCCCGCGGGATCGGCGGGGCGGCTTCGGCCACGACCGGGAGCGCGGCGCGGGCGGCAGGGCGGGCGCCGAGGGCGCGCTGCTCGCCATCCTCCACGAGCTCGAGCGGCCGCTGACGGCGAGCGACTTCGAGGCGCAAAAGGGCCACCTTGGAAAGCTGCTCGAGAAGCTCAGGCCGCTGAGGCTCCCCTCCATCGACGCGCTGGAGTTCGACGCGAGGACGCGGCTCTTCACGTCGCTCCTGCGCGCCGGGAGACAGCCGGAGGTCCCGGACGCCGAGAAGGAGGCGAAGCGCAAGGAGGTCTTGAGCCTGCTCGGGGACGTCTGGCGGGCGCTCGGCGACGAGCGGCGCGCGGGGCTTCTGTTCGCGGCGTCGGGAAAGAGCGAGAGCGCCATCAAAGCTCTGGAGCAGTCGGGCGAATGGCAGGAGGTGGCGGGGCTGCACCTCAAGGAAGGGCGGGCGCTCGAGGCGGCGCGGCTTTTGGAGCAGAAGGGCGAGCACGCGCAGGCGCTCAAGGCCTACAAGGAGGCGGGCGACCAGCGCGGGTGGCTGCGCGCCGCGCTGCTCTCCAAGGACCGCGAGGAGATCCTGAAGGCGGCGGGCGCTCTGCCGCTCAAGGCGGTGCGCGACCTCCTCTTCAAGCACGGCCAGGGCGACCTGTACCTGGACATCCTGGCGGGGCGCGGGGAGTGGCTGGAGATCGCTTCGCTCTACGAAAAGGCGGAGCAATTCGCCGACGCGGCGCAGGCGTTCGAGCGGGGCCAGCGGCTGACGCGCGCGGCCGACACCTGGCGCAAGGCCGGGAACCTTGTGGAGATGGAGCGCTGCGCGGGCGAAGAGGCCAAAGCGCGGCAGGGCCGGCGCGATTTCATCGGCGCGGGTGAAGTATTGCGAAAGTTCGGATTCGTCGACCGCGCGGTGGAATTGGTGAAAGAGGCGTATCCGCAGGTGGCATTCAAATGGTTGCAAGAGGCGGGAAAAGACGCCGAGGCGGTCGGGTTCGCCCGTGCGCAGGCGAAGAAGTGCGCTGAGGCGGGCAAGCCCGGGGACGAGGCGCCTTGGCTCGAGCGCGCGGGGGAGCTGGGGCTCGCGGCAGAGGCGAGCGAGCGGGCGGGGGCGTTCGGCGAGGCGCTGCGGATATGGGAACAGATGGGCGAATGGGAGAAGGGCGGCGACGCCGCGGCGCGGGCGGGCGAGAAGGCGCGGGCGGTGGAGCTTTTGAAACGGGCAGGGGTGGCGGAGGCGGAGGCGCGAGTGGAACGGCTCGCGCCGGCGCGGGCGACGCCAGCGGCGCCCGAGGGGCCGGGCACGGCGGGGTAGGGCCCTCGCCGCGCTCGCGGCCGTGAAGCCCGTGGTCGGAGGCGAGCAATGCCGAAGGTGACCTGCGACTCGAATGGTTTCGTCCGAGGGTTTGCCCATCACGACGGCTCCCTCGACGGCGTGCTCACGACCAGCGACGGCGGTAAATTGGACGCCCACCTCGCCCTTCGGCCGCTCTCCGGGCCGCCGCTCGTCTTGACGCTGAAAAGCGAATCCACGGCCCAAGGGAAAATTGCTGGCTTGTGAGGGGCTCGAGATTTGCTCGAGCGTGCTGCCCGTAAGGCCATTGCGGGGGCCGGACGAGCTATCCGCCTCGGGACCTTAACGGCGAGAAAATGCCGCATCGGAAGTTCGGGCGGTCGCGCCCATCGCCTTTGCTCGACCGACTTGCGTGGGCCTGGGAGAACGCCCTGTGCTAGGGCATTGCCCTGGACTGGGCCGCTGAGCGAACCGGATACCCAATCTCCTGTTCCCGCTACGGCGTTGCAGGCGCCGCAGCGCTGCAGCGGTGTTCGCGCTCGGCCAGCCGCTCCTCCATCCGGCCGCGCGACTCTTTCGTCGACGCTTCGATGGCGCGGCGCTCCAGGATGAGCGCCTCCTTGCACTTGCCGAGCTCGGCGGCCACCAGCGACAAAGCGTCGAGCGCTGACGGCGCCCAGGGCGCGAGATCGGCGGCCCGGTTGGCGAACGGGAGCGCCTCGCGGGCGCGCCCAGAGTGGGCCAGCAGCAGGGCCAGCGCGCTCTGGGCGTCGGCATAATCGCGGTTCAGGGCCACCGCCTTCCGGTAGGCCGCCTCCTTCTCTCGCGCGTTCTCCGGGCCTTCGAGCAGGCCGCCGAGGAGGTACCAGCCCCGCCAGTCGCCGGGCCTTGCCGCGGTCACCGGGCGCATCGCTTCGGCGGTCGGCTTGCCCTGCGACCTCAGGTGGGCCAGCAGGGCCCGCGGATTGTTCGGGTCCTCTGCGAAGGCCTCCTCGGCCTCGGCATGCTCGGCCGCCTTCTCTTCGGGCGTGACGGCCTCGGTGCCCCGGATGTCGGCGAGGAGCACGTGGACGTCGGCGGAGCCGAGCGCCGCGGTGGAGTACTCCGCGTCCGGCTTGGCCTCGACCGCGTAGGCACCGTAGCGGCCGCCGTCGCGGTACCGCGCCAGATCCGCGTCGAGCCGGCCCAGCGCCTCCGGGCTCGCCGGATTGTATTGAGGGAAGGCCGTGCGCCACGCCACCTCGGGCTCCGCGGTCTCTCCCAGCAGCGCCTGGTATTTCTGGAGCTCCTTTGCCCGCTGGTTCCAAAGGTAGTGATAGAGGAGCCAACTCGAGGCGTGATAGCGCCCCGGGCTGCTCTCGCTCTCGACCCCACTCCAGGTGAGGAGCTCGGCAGCCGGGACCACGCCATCCAGCGCGAGGAACCGGATCCGCCGACGCTCGGGGGCCCCTACCACCCGGCCGCCGATCATCGCGTCGCGGTGGATGTGCGTTCCGGTTGGCGGCGCCTCGACCTCGTGAAGGTTCGCTGCGGTGTCGAGGAACTGCGCCAGGCCCTCGCTGAACCAGTGCGGCTGGCGCGGAAAGAGATACCAAGACAGATGGTGGGCGAGTTCGTGGGCGGCGAGGACGTTGACCTCCGGCTCCGCTGCGCCGCCGACCGGGAGGGCGATGAACTTCTCGCCGAAGCGGGACTTCGATGCGAAGCCGGCGACGCTTGGGGCCGGCGCGACAGCGCGGTAGTCGGCCGGGTTGGCGAAAGCCACGACCCGCAGCCGCCCGGGGATCTCGACCTGCTCACCCACCATGGCCTGGAGCTCGAGGGCGTGGAACAGCTCGAGCTTCTGGACCAGCTCGGGGATGCGCGAAGGCGGAGCGTCGGTGTCGATGAGGAGGTGCCGAATCTGGACTTCGCGCCAGGCCGCGCCGCCCTTGGCCTGGCAGCGGAACGAGCCCGCGCCAGCCGCGGCGGGAAGGAGGAGCGCGGCGGCGACGAGTCCCGCCTCGAACCGCAGAGAGTAGGTGCGCATACGCCCAGACTATCCGTGCGCCGGCGACCACACCATCGCGAAGGCGGTCGACGCGATCTCCGGCGCCTCCATTCTCGACTCCCAAACACTGCGCAAGATGAAGCAATGTCGATTCGAGGCCAAGCGTTGAAGCAGACACCGCTGGTCGATGAGGTGCCGTCACCTTTCTGGTCTCGCGTTCAATTTTGCCTCCCGCTGCGGCACAATCCCCTCCACCATGAACCTCCCTCTCGCCGCCGCTCTGCTCTCCATGCTCTCGCAAGCCACCCCCGCCTCCGAGCCGCACCCCTTCAACGTCCGCGACCTGCAGTCCCTCGATCGCGTCGGCGAACCGGTGGTCTCTCCGGACGGCACCCGCGTCGCCTTCCCCGTCACCTCGACCCGCCTCGAGGAGAACGCGCGCCGCAGCTCGCTCTGGGTCGTCAACGGCGACGGCAGCGGCCTGCGCCGCCTCACCAACCCGGAGAAGGGCAGCGACTCCGGTCCGCGCTGGTCTCCCGACGGCAAGGCCGTCTGGTTCGTCTCCACCCGCAGCGGCTCGAGCCAGGTCTGGCGCATCGCCTCCGACGGCGGCGAGGCGGAGCGAATCACCGACGAGCCGCTCGACGTCGAGAACCTGCTCGTCTCCCCGGATGGCAGGCTCCTCGCCTACACCCTGAAGGTCTTCGTCGACTCCGAGGGGCCGGCCGCCAGCAAGAAGCGCCTCGACGAGCGCGCCGCCCAGAAGTCGACGGGCCGCATCTACGACTCGCTCATGGTCCGGCACTGGGACTCGTGGAGCGACGGCACGCGCTCGCATCTCTTCGTACGCCCCGCTGTCGCCGGCCGCGCCCCGAGCGTCGACGTCACCCGCGGCATGGACGCCGACACGCCCGTGCCGCCCTTCGGCGGCTCCGAAGAGTTGGCCTTCACCCCCGATTCGAAGGGGCTCGTCTTCACCGCCAAGCTCTTCGCCAAGCCGAGCCAGGAGGCGTGGTCGACCAACTCCGACCTCTTCCTTGTCCCCGCCGACGGGTCGGCCAAGCCCAAGAACCTCACCGCAGACAACCCGGCGCTCGACGCCCACCCGCTCTTCTCGCCGGACGGAAAGACGCTCGCCTACTTCGCCATGGAGCGCCCGGGCTACGAATCGGACCGCACGCGCATCATGCTCGCGAGCTGGCCACTCCCCGGAAAGCCGCGCGCGCTCACCGCAGCATGGGACCGCTCGCCGCAGGACGTGGAATGGTCTCGCGACGGCAAGTCGCTCTTTGTCACAGCCGATCACCTCGGTCGCCGCGCGCTCTTTCAAATCGACGCGGCCGACGGCAAGGTCACCGAGGTGGTGAAGGACGGCACCAATCACGCGCCCGCCGAGCTCGCCGGCGGAAGAATGGTTTACGGCCACGACACCTTCAAAGCCCCGACCGATTTATGGACCGCCCGGCGGGACGGGTCGGACGCGAAGAGGGTCACCTTCTTCAATGCCGACCGCCTGGCCTCCTTCCGGATGGGCGAGACCGAAGAGCTCTGGTTCAAAGGCGCAAACGACGACCCGGTCCACGCCTGGATTGTGAAGCCCGCCGATTTCCAGGCCGGCAAGAAATACCCCATCGCCTTTCTCATTCACGGCGGCCCTCAGGGGAGCTGGAGCGACGATTTCCATTATCGATGGAACCCGGAGATCTTTGCCGCCGCGGGCTATGCGGTCATCGCGGTCGATTTCCACGGCTCCACGGGATACGGCCAGCGCTTCGTCGACGGCATCAATGACGACTGGGGCGGCAAGCCCCTGGTCGACCTGCAGAAGGGCTTTGCGGCGGCCACCGCGAAATACCCCTGGATGGACGCCGACCGCGCCGCGGCGCTCGGAGCCTCCTACGGCGGGTGGATGATCAATTGGATCGCCGGCAACTGGCCTGACCGCTTCAAGTGCCTGGTCGCCCACGACGGCAACCTGGACGAGGCCTCCGCCTACTTCGAGACCGAGGAGCTCTGGTTCCCGGAATGGGAGCACCGCGGCGCGCCGTGGGAGAACCCGGCGGGGTACGCCAGGGCCAACCCGGCCGATCACATCGCAAAGTGGCGCACCCCCATGCTCGTCATCCATAGCGGAAACGATTTCCGTGTGGTGAGCGTGCAGGGCCTGGGCACCTTCAACGTGCTACAGCGAAGAGGCATCCCCTCGAAGCTCCTCTATTTCCCGGACGAGAATCATTGGGTGCTCAAGCCTCAGAATTCGGTGCTCTGGTACGACACCGTCCTCGCCTGGCTGGAGCAATGGACGCGGGGGGGCGCCCCCAGCGCGGCCAAGTAGCATCCGTTGGAAGGGGGGCTGGCGGGACGCCTCGCGTCCCTCTCGGGTCGGCGCAGCGCAGGCGCTACCGCGCAGGCGGCGCGCTGATGATGATTCGGATCGGCGCGATGGCGTCGTCTCCCCCAAGGGATTTCGACAAAGGGTTCGCCCTTGCGCCGCCGGACGTCGAAGCTGCCAGGGAGGCGTGCCATGCCCGAATACGAGTTCTATTGCCAGCAATGCCGGCGGACCTTTGCGGCGCCGATGAGCGTCCGAGAGCACGAGCGCGAGGTGGCGCAGTGCCCCAACTGCGGCAAGCGGGACGCCGTGCATCGGCAGCTCTCGGACGTCACTGTGGTGACCAGCAAGAAGTCCGGCTAAGCCGAGCCGGCGGGGGGAAAGCGCATCGCTGCCCGACCGCGCAGCGGTCGGGGCCCTCGACCTATCGGCAGAGCGACGCTCGCCAAAATCCTCGGCGCGATGGAGCGCCTGCGGCACGGCGATTGTCGCCTGGTCGGTGGTGACTCATTGTCGCGGTGGTGACGAGCGATGACAGGGCCGCCGCGCGACAACCTCCCGCTTCGTCGCCGAGAAGCTTTAAGCGAGCCTTCGCTCCCGCGCCCGCCGTTGCCCCCGCCAGCCGCGCTATAGTCCCTCACCTCCTTCGACGTGAGGACCCTCATGAACCTCTACCCCGTCATCATGGCCGGCGGCTCCGGCACGCGCTTCTGGCCGCTCTCGCGCAAGGCGAAGCCCAAGCAGTTCCTCCCGCTCGCCGGCGGCAAGCCGCTCATCGCCGAGTGCTTCGAGCGCGTGTTGCCGCTGGCGCCGGCCAAGAACGCCTTCGTCGTCTGCGGAAAGGTCCATGCCCCGGCGGTGAAGCGGCTGCTCAAGAAGCTCCCGTCGAAGAACGTGCTGGTCGAGCCCATCGCCCGCAACACCGCGCCGGCCATCGCGTTCGCGGCCGCCGTGGTCGCGAAGAAGGACCCCTCTGGCATCCTGCTCGTGCTCCCCTCGGACCACCACATCGCCGACCCCAAGGCCTTTCGCGAGGCTCTGGCCATCGCCGCCAAGGCTGCCGCTGATGGGCGCCTGGTCACCATCGGCGTCAAGCCCACTCGCCCCGAGACTGGCTTCGGCTACGTGCAGCAAGGCCCGGTCATCGCCGAGGGCGCGCTGAGCGTCCACGAGGTGAAGCGCTTCGTGGAGAAGCCCGACCTCGAGACGGCCGAGGGCTACCTCGCGTCCGGCGACTTCTTCTGGAACGCGGGCATCTTCGTGCTCCGCGCCGACCGCATCCTGGAGGAGACGAAGAAGCACCTGCCCGAGGCGGTGGCGCCCCTGACCGCCATCGAGAAGGCGGTGGGCAAGAAGACCTTCGCCAAGGTCCTGGCCCGCCAGTTTCCCAAGCTGCCGTCCATTTCCGTGGATTACGGCGTCATGGAGAAGGCGAGCGGCATCGCGGTGGTGCCGGCGGCGTTCGGCTGGTCGGACGTCGGCGCGTTCCCGTCGCTGCCCGAGGTGCGAAAGGCCGACGAGGCCGGCAACGTCGTCGAGGGTCAGGCGGTGCTGGTCGACGTCAAGGACAGCGTCATCCTCGGCGGCAAACGCGCGCTGGCCGTCATCGGCGTGTCCGACCTGGTCGTGGTGGACGCTGGCGACGCCATCCTCGTCTGCCCCAAGTCGCGCGCTCAGGACGTGCGCAAGGTGGTCGAAGAGCTGGGGCGCCGAAAGCTGGACAAGCTGCTCTAACCTTCGTCGCTGGGCAGATTCAGGAGGCCCTCGCCTCGGCGATGAGGCGCGCCGCCACGTCCGCCTGGTTCGACATCAGGCCGTCGGGCGGGGGCTTGCCCACGGCGGTGCGGTACTGGTACCGGGCGCAGCTGGAGCAGTCGGTCTTGCAGTAGCTCTTCTTATAGAGCTCCGCGACCTTGGGCATGTTCGCGAGTCGGTCGTGGAAGAAGGGGCACTTCGCCAAGGACGAGCAGTCGGGCATGACGCATTCTTCCGGTGTTCGGATTAGAAATACGCAACGAGCGTGCCGGACCGTGCTGCGGGGGGCGTCGGCGCAAGCCGTTGGATCGCTGAGAATCTTTGAGGCCGGGAGCGATGTCACGGCCCGTCGCGGGTGCGATCGGACCCGAGCGCGCGCTGGTCAAGTTGATGGAGATGCGGCGGAGGTTTTGGCGGCGAGCCAGGCCTCTCAGGGTGCAAACAAGAACACCGAGGCGTTGGCGAAGGCCTTGTCGATCCACAGGAGCCGGCCGCTCGCGTCGAGCGTGAGATTGTCCTTGGCGGAGTAGTGCGCGGTGAGCTGTCGCTGGCCGCCGCGCAAGAGGTCCATCATCGATATCTGCGTGCCGCCGCCGGCCCCCGCCGCGCTGAAGGCCAAGAAGTCGCCGGCCAGCGCGAACGCGGTGGGGTTGTAGGTCAAGCCGAAAACGGTCTCGAAGTCGTCTCCCGAGCCACTGACGACGTTGAACTTGCCGTCCGCGCCCGCGTCGAGCAGCCGAACGCCCAGGTTGTTGTCCACCACCGCGACCCGATTGCCGCTGGCATGGAAGCCGAGCCATCCCGAATACGCCGAATACGGCGACGAAGCGGTGGCCGGCTGCAGGAGCGTGCCGGTCACGTCGTCGGCGTCGCCGAACTTTCCGTTGGGCCCCGCGTACCGGTAGCAGACGTTCATGGTCGTCGTGTAGCTGCCGCAGGTCCAGAACACGTGTTTCGCCGTGACGGCGATGTGCTGGTAGTACTGCGAGGCGTCCGATTTGGTGAGCCCCGTCGTCTCGAGGAGCACCTTGGTCGCGCCGCGCAGTGGCCCGGTGCCCGCCGCCGGCGCGCTGGCCGAGGGTTCGTAGACATAGGGGACATAGGCGGACCCGTTGTCGTAGTAAGCCGCCGCCTTCCCCTCGCCGGTGGCGACGGCGCCGAAGCTCCCGGAGTGGATCACGGCCGCGGCGGGGTCGTCCGCCGTGAACCAGGATCCGTCCACGCCGGGGCCGTCGTCGGTGAGGCCCGAGCCGGTCACCGCCAGCAGGTCGTTTCCGGTCACGCCTCCGAGAGTCGAGAAGGGTGCGGGCCCCGTCACGCGGCCATCGCTGGTCCGCGCGTAGGTGCCGCCGCTGGTGGCGTAGAAGAGGGTCCCGCTGTCGCTGGCGATGGAGTAGACGTCGGCGGCGCCCGCGGTCTCCCAGCGCAGCGTAGTGAAGTCCAGCGAAAGCACGTCCGGATTTTGGTTGAGAATGCCCAAGGCTCCGGCTTGGTACACCAGGTACCCGGAGCTGAGCCCCGAGCCCAGGCTCGGGCTCAACCGCGACGTGGTCGACGGCAGCATCCGCGAGAGCACGTCGTCGCCGGACGTCTCGAACTGACCATTGCCTCCCGCGTACCAGTGGACGAACTGCCCGCTGTACTCGGTAGCCACGGCATGCGGGCCGTCGAGGGTGGCCGATTGGTAGGTCGTCGTCGGGGTGGCTGCCGTCCGCGTGGCCGTCGTGTCGTCCGCGGTCATGAAGACCCCGTCCGCCCCGGCCTGCCGCACGGTGAGGAGCGCCGGCGTGAGGCCGTCCGCCAGGAGGAGCTCCTTGCCGTCCGCGGAAAGCGCCGCGGCTGCGGCCGTCGTGGAGAGCGCGACCGGAGTCTGGCCGGCGAAGTTGCCGCTGGCGTTCGCGACCACGAGGTAGGTGGTCCCGGGCGTCGTGCAGCTCCAGCCTGGGCAGCTCTCCACGCGGTAGATCAGCGCCTTCCCGGCAATCTGCAGGTCGGAGACCAGGCCCGTGGCGGTGGTCGCCACCGTGGAGGTCACGTCGTCGCCGTCGCCCAGAATGCCGTTGGCGCCGGGGTCCCTCACCTTGACGCTCGCGCTCGGGGTGTACGGGTTGTCCTCCGTCCACGCCAGGTGCGCCCCCGAGGCCGAGACCGACAAAATGTAGGTCTGCGCGACGGCCGTGACGTCGACCAGCGCCGCCGAGGTCGTGTCGTCGGCGGTGCAGAACTTGCCGTCCGCTCCGGGCTTGCGCAGCACGATCTGCTTCGAGCCCGAGGTGGCGTGGGCGACGAGCGCCGACGTGGCGGCCTCCGCGGAGACGTGCGGGGCCGAGATGCCGGTGCGCGTGCCGAGCGAGCAGGTCGCGTCTGTCGCGTCATAGCGGGCGTTCGCGCCCAGGTCGACCAACGTGAAGCTCATGCCCTTCAAGTAGGTGAGGAGGGAGCCGCGAAGGCGGGGCACCGCCTCGTCCAAGGAACCGTCATTGCTGATCACGCCCTGCAGGCCCGAGGTGTCCACCTGCTGGCCGACCCCGGCGCCGGTGTTGCCGGCGACGTCGACCGCGCGGATGGAGAACTGGTTGGCCAGGCCGCCCAGGAGCGGAAGTCGCACGCCGGCGAACGCGGTCCCGTTGCAGAGCAGGCGCGCATCGGTGCAGCTGCAGGAGCACGGATGGTACGCGTTCCCCGAGTGGCAGCTCGCCTGAGGGCACAGCTGCAAGAACCCGGCGCCGCTGTCCATCTCGAGCCAAGCGACCTTGTCCCAGGCGGCGGTCCCCGCGGGCAGGTCGTTGCCCATTCCGGTCACGAAGAAGTCGACGTAGTCGGCCCGGACGGTGATGAGGTTCGGGTCGAACTGCGGGACCACCGTGGGCGCCGGCGGCGCGGTCAGGTCGCTGATCACTTCCTTCAACGCCACCGCGCTCCCGTTTCCGGCCGCGTCCACCCCGCGCGCCCAGAGGCAGGTCTTCTGGTCTTGGGCGAGGCTCACCGCGAAGGTGGCGGGCTGCGAGGTCCAGCTGCTGCACGAGGCGCTGCCGGAGCTGCAGGTGCACGCGCCGGTCGTGGGGCAGCTGCAGCTCGAGCAGGCGCTGGTCGCCGCTTGCGACACCTGGCAGGTGACGTAGTGGTCGAAGTTCGTGCCCGACTCGGAGCCTGTCAGGGTCACCGAGCTGGTGGTGGTGTTGACCAGGTCGCGCGGGGTGCTGATCGCCGGCGCCGGCGGCGCGGTCGTGTCCTGCACGACCTGGACGTTGGTCGAAGGCCCCGCGTTCCCTGCGGTGTCGACCGGGCGCGCCCAGAGCACGTTCGTCGAATTGGAGACCAGCGTGAAGGTGAGGCTCGCGGGCGTCCCGGCCGCGGTGGACGCCGAGGTCCAGTCGGGCGAGGCGCCCACGACGTACTGATAGCCCTGGAAGTTCGACGGCGAGGTGGCGTCGGTCGCCTGGGTGACGATGGGGACCACGACAGCGGAGGCGGCGGTGTAGCCCGCGCGCGCTCCGGCGGAGGGCGTGGGCGCGCCCAGGACGAGTCCCGTGGGCGCGACGGTGTCCAGGCACAGGCTGGTGCCGACCGGCGTGGCCGCGCCGCTGCCCACCGCGGTGCGCGGGTAGGCGTCGCAGCGCCGGCCGGCGATGGAAGCCGAGACGTCGTAGGTCCCGGGCGGCAGGGCGCCGGTGGACCAGGTCCCGTTGGAGGCGGTCGTCGCGCCCGCGGTCCAGGCGCTGCCGTTGAAGGCGGTGCCGGTCAGGGAGAGGGCGACACCCGCGCTCGCCAGCGCGTCGCCTCCGCCGGCGACGTTGGTGATGCGCGCCGTCCCGGTGGCCGAGCCCGCGGCGAGGGGCAGCGAAAGCGCCGCCGCCTGCACGGTGGAGTTTCCGGCGCCGAGGATGGTGGTGCTGGCGCTCTGGAAGAAAGGCTTGCTGGCGGCGACGGTGAATGAGGCGCCGGAAAGGCTCACCGGCACGTTGTCGAAGCGATACGCGCCGGAGCCGTCGGTGACCGCGCTCGGCACCGGCACGTCGGCGCCGGTGAGGGTCACCACGGCGCCGGAGAAATCGGTCCCGATCGGGAAGCCGGCGACCGACCCCGCGGTGAGCGACACCGTGCCGGCGATGGTCCCCTGCGACACCGGAAGCGTCGCCAATGGCGCAGCGACCGAGGCGCCGGTGGCGACGAAGAGGCCGCTCGCCACCTGCGCGTCGTAGGACGCCTTGGTGAAAGTGAGGCCGTAGGTGCCCTGGGGCAGGGTGTCGAGCGCGTAGCTGCCGTCGGCGGCGGTGGACGCCGCGCGCGACACGGCGGCGCCGTTCAGGTCGCGCCCGCTGAGGGCCACCGAGATGCCGCCGAATGGGCCGGCCGCGGGGCGCTCCAGCTTGGCGAGGCCGGTGATCTTGCCGGAGGTCGCGAGCGCGAGGGCGGTCGTTCCCAGGTCGGCGGTGGCGTCGGCGGCGACGGTGAACGTCACGGTCGCGCCGGAGTAGGCGGGCCGCGAGTAGCTCGCGACGTAGCCCGCGCCCACCCGGAGCCGGTCGATGCGGAAGCGGCCGGCCGCGTCGGTGACCGCGCTCGCGGAGTCGGGGCCGCCGCTCACCGAGATGACTGTGCCCGAAAAGTCCGCCGCGCCGGTGGCGGTGACGACGCCCGCGGCGGAGCCGCGCGAGGCCGCGAGGGTCAGCGTGCCCACGCTCGCCGCCTGGCCCGTGACGACCGAGGCGCCCAGCGCGGCCGGCGTGTCGTAGCCCGAGCGCGAGAAGGTCGCGCTGTAGCTGCCGGCGCGCAGGGAGCCGAAGGAAAAGGCGCCGCTCGCGGCCGTGGTCTGGGTCGCGGTCACGGCGAGGCCTCGGAAGTCGACGCCGCTCAGGCCGACGGTGGTTCCGCTGGCGTCGGACGCTCCCTCGAGGAGCGCCGTGCCGGACAGGGACGCGGTGGCAAAAGGAGAGAGCGCGACGGGCGAGCCGGGGAGCGCGGCGGCAGCCCCCGCAGTCACCGCCACGCCCGAGACCGTCTGCGGCTGCCAGTCCGGGTCCTTGCGCGCCGAGAGGGCGTAGGTCCCGACCGGCAGGCCCGTGAGCGCGAAGGCGCCGTCGACGTCGGTGACCGCGGTCGCCCCGGAGGTGCTCACCACGATGCCGGCCGAGCTCGCGGCGCCCTGCAGCGTGAAGCGGCCGCTGACGCCACCGCGAGAGACGGCGAGCGTCACGTCGAAGAGGGTCAGCGTCTCGCCCGGAGCGACCACGACCTGCGCGCGCTGCGAGTCGTAGCCCGCGCGCTCGAAGACCACCACCGCGGCGCCGGCGCCCGCGCCATTGAGGAGGTAGCTGCCGTCGGCCAGCGTCGCTGTGGAGAGCGTCGTGCCTTCGATGCGGACGGTGGTGCCGTCCAGGGCGCCCGCGGCCTTGCCCTCGAGCAGCGCCTTGCCCTGGATGATGCCCGGGGTCGACGCGAGGACCACCGCGTCCATGGAGACGACCGCGTGGGAGACCACCGTCACCTGCGCGCTCTGCGAGGCGTAGCCAGGCTGCTTCTTGAAGGAGACGGAGTACGGCCCGACCGGAACGCTGTCGATGTGCCAGCTCCCGCTCGCGTCGGTGACGGCGGCGGAGGCGGGCGACGGGTTCGGGTCGGCGGAGGTCGGAGGCGGCGTGAGCGCGACCTGGATGCCCGAGCTGTCCGCCTGGCCCTGCAGCGTCGCGGCGCCGGCGACGCTGCCGGTGTCGCGCTGCAGGGTCACCGCGGCGAGCGTCACAGTGGCGCCGGGCGAGACTGCGGCGGCAGTGGAGGCGGTGGCATAGCTCGCGAGCTCGAAGCTCACGTTGTAGGTGCCGGCCGGGACCGCGAGCGTGTAGCTGCCGTCGGCGGGCGTGGTGAGGGTCTGTTCCAGCGACGAGCCGGCGAGGGTGGTCCCGCGGGCGCGCACGGTGACGCCGGAGGAGTCCGCCGCGCCCAGGACCAGGACCGCGCCGGCCAGGGCGCCGTCGTTCGCCGCGAGCTGGAACGCGGCGACGGTCGCCGTCTGATCGCGCACGGCCGCGATCGGCTGCGGGTCGGAGTCGTGGTAACCCAGCCGCGAGGCCGTGAGGCCGTAGCTGCCCTCGGGGACGCCGGCGATATGAAAGTTGCCGGAGGCGTCGGTGAGCACCGAGCCCGCCTGGCCGGAGAGCGTCACCGCGATGCCGGCGTAGGCGCCGTCGGCCTCGCCTTCGAGCGTGACCCGCCCGGCGACCTCCCCGCGGGCGACGGCGAGCCGCACGTCGGGGACGGAGACGACCTTGTCGCCGTCGTTCAAGGTGACGATCACGCCGGTAAGGAAGGTGTCCTCGTAGCCGGGATTTCGAAATTGAATGGTGTACGTGCCGGGCGCGACCCCTTCGACCTGCCAATTCCCGTCGCCGTCGGTGAGCGCGTCGCCCGCGCCGAGGGCGTTGACGGTGATGCCCGCGAGCTGAACCGCCGCCGAGCCCAGCGGCTCGAGCGTCGCCGTGCCCGCGAGCGTCGCGCGGGCCTGGAGCGCGCTGGGCGTCGCCGGGTCGAAGGGGTTCTGGTGGCCGGGGAGATTGCAGCCGGCGGCGAGCGCGAACAGGGTCAGGGAAGCGCGGCGCATGGTGTCTCCTGACGTTGCCCAGCCGCCCGAGCATATTCCTCGCGAAGGGACTATTGAACCTGGGCCGAGGAGGCGCGCGCCATCCGCTCTTGCTCGAGCTGCGCCAGGTCCTTGGGAAAAGGCGGGCCCCAGAGCCGATGGGGGAGCTCGACGTCCTCGCGCCGAAAGACGAGGATCCACCACTTTCCGCCCGCCGCGAGCGGGAGCTGATTCCAGAAGCGATAGCGCCCGCAGGTCAAAAGGGTGTTCAGCAGCCCACGCTCGTTCGGCACGACGCGCGGCGCGGCGAGCAGCGGATCGGCCAGCGGGCTCCGGGAGCGCAGGAAGACCATCTCCGGGAGCTGGCTCAAGAAATAGGCCTCGTCCCAGGCCTTGCGGCCGTGCGCGCCGTCCCGGTGCGCGATGTGGCGGTCGGTCAGCCCGTAGAGGTCCAGGACGTCGCCGTCGAAGCTCCACCCGAAGGCCCCGATGTCCGAGAGCGCCGCTCGGCGGACGCCCGGGGTGAGGCTCGCCCTTTGCCCGAGCTCGCCCATCTCGAGCGTCACCACGTGGGACGAGTCTCGGCCCAGCCCGGAATAGGCGAGGTTCGCGCCGACCCCAGCACGCGATGGGGGCCCAGCCGAGGGCTCTGCGAAGCAGGCTCGAGCCGGGCCGCGGCAGCCCGCTCCCCGCGAGCGCCGCGAGGCCCAGGGTCGAAAGGCTCAGGCGCCGAAAGCCCGGCATCCAGTCGCCGCCGGACAAGGCCGTGGCGAGCGCGAGCGCAAGGACGACCAGGAAGAGGTCCCGAGCGAAGCGGCTTCGGCGCGCGGCAATCGCCGCGCTGGCGATGCCAACGCCGCCGATGCCGAAGACGAGCCAGCTCTCCAGGTAGCGCGCGCCCGCGGCGGCGTCGGGCGGCTTGGCCCAGAAGGTGTTGGGGACCAGGGCCCCGTAGGTGCGAAAGCGGAAGAGCTCCACTGCGGCGGCCGAAACCAGGAAGGGAAGGAGGACGGCCTTGGCGTGGCGGCGCAGCTCGGGTCGGAGGAGCGCCATCGCCCCGAGGAGCAGTCCGGTCAGGACGCCCTCCGGCCGCGTCGCGGCGAGCAGGCCTAGGGCCGCTCCCGCCGTCCAGGCGGGCGCTGATAGGTCCGCCCGGCTCGCCGCCTCGAGGCGCTCGCAGGCCGCGGCGAAGAGCAGTCCGTAGAGGGCGGTCTCCAGGCCGGAGAGCGCGTGGTAGGCGAGCCAGCCCGAAGCGACGACGACCAGCGAGGTCGCGGCGGCGGCGCGGACCGGCGGCTCGCCCGCGGCGCTCGCGATGCGGGCGCTCAGGCGCGCGAGCAGGGCGACGGTCGCGAGGAGCAGGCACGCGCCCAGCGCCCTCGCCACCACGATGGGGTCGACCTGCGGCCAGAGGCGGAATCCAGCCGGCGGAGGCCAGCGTCCAGAGGAGGTTGGTCATTCCCTCCACCGGCGGGCCGGACAGGTTGAAGCTGGGCACCCCGTGCTGCAGCCAATTTCGGGCGACTCGAAACGAGAATCCACGCATCGTCGATGGCGAACTCCGGGTCCTCGAAACGGAGGAGCTGGAGCGCCTCGAAGACGAGCGCGAACCCGATCACCCGGCGGGCGGAAACGGATTCATCGGCCATGGGCGAATCAGGCGCGAGGCAGCGCCTTTGGCGGCGCCTCGCGCTATCCCGGTCGGTAGGGGACGTAGTGCGGCTGCCACTGCGCGCGGCGGATGAGCGTGAGCAGCTCTTGGTCGGAGAGCCTGCGTCCCAGGCCACTCTCGCGCGCCTCGATGGCGACCGCCAAGGCGACCTGCGCGCTCACCTCGCGGATGTCCTCCATGTCCGGCAGCAGCATGCCCTGGGCGCGCTGCTCCTCGCTGACGAGGTTCGAGAGCGCCTTGCTCGCGACGAGGAACATGCGGTGGGTGACCTTGGCCGCGCGCGAGACCAGACAGCCCGAGGCCCATGCCCGGGAAGATGTAGAGGTTGTTGCACTGCGAGGCCCGGAAGATGCGGCCGTTCCAGGTCTCGTCGGGGAACGGGCTGCCGAAGGCGAAGAGGCCTTTGCCGTCGGTCGCGCGGATGACATCGACGAGCGAGCACTCCGACTTGGAGGTGGGATTCGACAGCGACAACACGATGGGCCGCTCGGAGTTCTTGGCCAGCGCCGAAAGCACCTTCTCGTCGAACAGGCCCCTCCTGGCGGTGACGCCGGCGAGGACGGTGATCTTCGCGTTGCGGATGACGTCGAGGAGGTCGATGCGGCCGGGAGAGTCGAGCTTCCAGTCGGCCATTGCGTCGCGCGGCTGGGCGAAGGGCCTTCTGCGGTTCCTCGAGGTTCGGCATGCCCTCCACCAGGAGGCCGTGCATGTCGACGGCGAAGATGCGCTGCCGGGCCTCGTCGTCCGAGAGCCCCTCCTCGCGCAGCGCCGCGCGGATGTTGAAGCAGATGCCCGAACCGGCCTGCCCGACGCCGACGACCAGGAAGCGCTCGTCGGAGAAGCGGCTCTTCTTGATGCGCATGCCGCTGATGAGCGTGGAGAGCGCGACGGCGCCAGTGCCCTGGATGTCGTCGTTGAACGACAGGATTCGGCTCCGGTAGCGCTCCAGCAGCTTGAACGCGGTGTGCTTGGCGAAGTCCTCCCACTGCAAGAGCGCGTTGGGGAAGTTGCGGCTGGACGCCCGACCACGAAGCGCTCGAGGAAGTCGTCGTAGGCCTGCCCCGTCAGGCGCGGGTGGTGCTCGCCCAGGTACATGCGGGTCGTCGAGCAGCGCCTTGTTGTTGGTGCCCACGTCGAGGCAGACCGGCAGGCAGCAGCTCGGGTGGATGCCGCCCGCCGCCACGTAGAGGTTGATCTTCCCGATGGGGATGGGCATGCCATCCGAGCCCAGGTCGCCCAGGCCGAGGATGCGCTCGCCGTCGGTGACCACGATGAGCGACGTCTCGGGTCGGGCGATGTTCTGGAAGATCTTGTCGATCTGCCCGATGTTGCCCTGGTCGAGGTAGACGCCCCGGAAGCGCCGGGTGATGTGGCTCATCTGCAGGCAGGCTTCGCCCACGGTCGGCGTGTAGACGATGGGGAGCATCGCCGAGAGGTTCTCGCAGAGCACCCGGTAGAAGAGCGTCTCGTTCCGGTCGAGCAACGACTGGAGATAGATGAAGCGGTCGAGCGGGCCGCCCTTCCGGTGGAAGTTCTCCATCACCCGCGCGACCTGCTGCTCGAGCGTGTTCGCGTTGGGCCGCACGATGCCTTCGAGCTCGAGGGAGACGCGCTCGTCCTCGGTGAAGGCGGTGCCCTTGTTCAGCATCGGGTCGCTGAGCACCGCCTGTCCGCGCAGGTAGACCTCCAGGTACTCTTCGGCGGTCAGCGGGTCAATCTTCCGGGTGAAAGCTCTCATGCGCTCCTCAGTCCCTCCTCGGGGACGCCAAGCGCGGGCGAGAATACCTTAGCGGTGGGCGACCGGTCCAAGGCGTCGGCTCCTTCCTGCTCGCCCCTCGGGGGAGCGTGGCGCCGCCGGCCTCGCGGGCCGCGCCGGCGCGCGCGAGAGGCTAGAATCCCTCGAACCCGCCTTGAGGAGCTCCCATGCCTGTCAACCTGCGCGGTCGAAGCCTCGTCACGCTCCGCGACTTCGCTCCGCAGGAGATCCGCGCCCTGCTCGACCTCGCGCGCGGCTGCAAAGACCTCAAGCGCAGCGGCGTCTACCCCCAACGCCTCGCGCACAAGAACGTCGCGCTCATCTTCGAGAAGCCGTCCACCCGCACCCGCTGCGCGTTCGTCACCGCCTGCCACGACGAGGGCGCTCACCCCGAGTACCTGGGCCAGGGCGACATCCAGATGGGCAAGAAGGAGTCGCTGCGGGACACGGCGCGCGTGCTCGGCCGGATGTTCGACGGCATCGAGTTCCGCGGCTTCGAGCAGCGGGTGGTCGAGGAGCTGTCCCGGTGGTCGGGCGTGCCGGTCTGGAACGGGCTCACCGACGAGGACCATCCGACGCAGGCCCTGGCCGACCTCCTGACCCTCGAGGAGAGCTTCGGGCGATTGAAGGGCCTCAAGCTGGCCTACGTCGGCGATGGGCGGAACAACGTGGCCAACGCGCTGCTCTTCGCTTGCATGCAGATGGGGATGCGCTTCGCTATCGGCTCTCCGGAGTCGCTCTTCCCGCGGCCCGACCTGCAGCAATGGGCCCGCGAAAAGGCGCGCGAGACCGGGGCCGCCTTCGAGCTGGAGAAAGACCCGCTCGAGGCGGTGAAGGGCGCCGACGCGGTCTACACCGACGTCTGGGTCTCCATGGGCGAGGAGAACAAGCCCGGCATCCAGGAGCGCGTCGACGCGCTGCGCCCGTACCAGGTGAACGGCAAGCTCATGGCGGCGACGGGCAAGAGCGAGTCCATCTTTCTGCATTGCCTCCCGGCGCACCATTCGAACGGCGTCCATGACATGGAGGTCGTCGACGAAGTCTTCGAGTCGCCGGCGTCCAAGGTCTTCGACCAGGCCGAGAACCGGGTGCACACCATCAAAGCGGTGATGGTGGCGACCCTGGGGTGAGGCGGGTTTCCCCGACGCGGTCGCGTTGACGGCGGCCCGGGCACCTCCTCGATCGTCGACGCGCGGCTGAGGCAGAAGCTGAAGGAAGTCATGGAGCGACAGGGCTTTCGAACCGACCCACAACCCGGCCCTCGACGACCTCTCGCCTATCGCCGCGCTCGAGGGCCTGGAGCAGCTCAATCTGTTCGGCGAGAGCTCGCGCCGAAGGGACTAAGGCCGGCGCTCTCGCTGGAGCGCCCGACTCGAGCCGGCGATGGGCGAGTCTTTGCGCGTTCAATCCCCGGCGGGGCCGCCGTGCGCGCGCCCGACCCGCGCGGCCGGCCCGGAGGCGATCTGCGCCATGTGGTGCAGCTGCGCACGCACCGAGACGACCGTGAGCATGAGGGCAGCGCTCGCGGCGACCGCAAAGCCGAACGCCAGGGGCCGCCGCCACCAGTTCCGCTGCATCGGCGCTCTGGGGCGCAGGGCGACCTCGCGGGCGACGGCGCGGCGCAGTCTCTCGCGGGCGGCCTGCGAGGGCGTCGGGGCGGCATGCGCCGTCTCGATCTCCCGCTTGAGCGCCAGGTAGGCTTTCAAGCACTCGCGGCACTCGACCAGGTGCGCTTCCACGGCGTCTCGCGAGCAGACTTCGACGCTGCCGAAGTGGTACGCGACGAGGTCGGGGCGGATCAGCTTGCAGTCCATGGCTTCATCTCCTCGCGCAGGCGAACGACCAGCTCGTGCATGCGCGACTTCACCGTCCCGACCGGGGCCTGAACCACGCCGGCCATCTCCTCGTACGACAGGCCGGCGACGCGCAGGTGGTACAGCTCGGCGAGCTGCGCCGGCAAGAGACCCACGGCGTCGAGCAGCGCGACCACCGCCCGGTGCCGCTCGAGCGCCCCTGAGGCTGCCGGCTCGGCCACCGCCTCCGCGTCGCGCGCGACGACCTCCAGCGCCCGGGACGCCCGCCCCGCCGTGCGCGCGCGGTTGAGACAGAGGTTCCGGGCGACCTGGAAGAGCCAGGCGCGGAAGCTGCCGTCCTTCTCGCGCCTTCCCTTGAGGACGCCCATGAAAGCCTCGTGCAGGAGGTCCTCGGCCTCCGCCCGGTCGCGCACGTGCTTGAGCACGAAGCCGAAGAGCGGCCGCTCGTAGCGCTCGTAGAGTTGATCGAAGGCGGCCATCTCGCCCCCCATCAACCGCTCGTAGAGCGCTTCGTCGGACGTCATCGCCGTTCAGCCCCGCTCAAGGTCCCGCCCTGATCGCCGCGCGCAGCGCGCCGATGGCGAGGGCCAGCGTCGAGAGCACCACGAGCGCCAACGCCAGCGCCAGGTTGTGCAGCGACTCGGCGACCCCCAGGAGCATGGTTGGGTACTGCTGAGGCTCAGGGAGCTTGGCGACGAAGAGGAAGGTCGTCACCACGCCCATCACCGTCCCGAACACGCCGCTGGCGAGCTCGACGATGCCCAGGATGGCGAACAGGCTCACCAGCTTGCGCTCGGGATCCAGCGAATAGACGAACCCGACTGCCAAAAGCAGCAGGCCGAAGGCGAGCGTCGGGACCATGACGAAGCCGCCTGCTTGGAAAGCCGAGACCATGGTCGGTGGCCCTTTCGCCAGCCTGGGCCGGCGCTTCAGAAATAGAAGCTCGAGCCTTGGGAACGGCCCTTCGCTCGCAAAGGCGCTACGAGGGAACACCCGGCGCCCACTTGCTCTTCAGCCCCAGCCGCAGCGCGCCGACCGAGGCGATGAGCGTCGCGAGCACGATGAAGGCGAAGGCCCAGGCCGCGTTATTGAGCGACTCGGAGATGCCCATCAGCGTCACCGGGTGTTGCTGGTCGGCCGGAAGCTTCTGGATGGCGCGAAACGTCGTGATGAAGCCGGCGACCGTGCCCAGCGCGCCGGAGCCGAAGACCGCCACGCCCATGCTGACGAGCAGTGGGACGAAGCGCCGCTCGGGGAAGATGGCATACGCGACGCCCGCAGCGACGAGCAGGGCGCCGAAGAGCGTCGTCGGGTACATCCCCCAGCCGCCTGCTTCGAAGAAGCTCTCAACCATGGGTTCGCCTCCGGGTTCGACACGGTCCGTCCGTGCACGCGAAGGAGAAAACCGGTCGCGGAAAAAGGTTCGCGCCGGTCGATCGAAGTATCCACCAGAGCGGCGCCGGCGTCGCCGAGGTCTCGGATCGCCATCGGATCGAGCAAAGCGAAATGTCCTCGAGCGCCGGACGACCGAGCTCGATGCCATGGTGAGCGAAGGCGCCATCGGGCAGCACGGCATGGGGGAGCAGATTGAGGCCAAGAGCGCGATCCGAAGTGCCGCGTGGGTGTCGGACCCGCGGTCCCTTTCGAGCCCGGCGAGCGGCCGTTCATGCTACGAAGGTTTCATGCCCGAGCACGACCCCCCTTCATCAGGTGGGCAGGTCTGGAGCGTCGGGTTCGAGCGCCACGGGTGGGCGTCATCGACGTGGGCGAGCTCCACTTCGGCACCTGCGCGCCCGAGCGGACGTCGGTGAGCTCCGGCGAGCCGTGGGCGAAGCTGCCTGGGTCGTCGAAATCCGCGCTGCAGCTGCGGCGCGGCACATTTGCCGAATCGCCATCCCACGGGAGATCGAGCCGTGTCCTTTCGCCTGACGGATTTCGTCGCAATTCTCGCCCTGGGAGGAGCGGGCTGCTCGTGCGTCGGGGAGGCGTCCTCCTTCCCTGAGGGCCCTGACGCCAACTCCTCGCAATTCGACGCAGACGTCGGATCGCTCCTCGTGGACGCCGGGCGCGCGGACACCGGGTCTGCTGATGCCGGGTCTGCTGATGCCGGGTCTGCTGATGCCGGGTCTGCTGATGCCGGGTCTGCCGATGCGGGGTCTGCCGATGCCGGGTCTGCTGATGCCGGGTCTGCTGATGCCGGGTCTGCGGATGCCGGGCCTGCGGATGCCGGGCCTGCGGATGCCGGGCCGGGAACGCTGAAGTTCGCCTACGTCGCGAATTCCAGTTCGAACGACATCTCGGCCTACACCATCGACCCCGCGACGGGAGCGCTGACGCAAATCATTTGCGGGGCCGCCGTAGGTGCGCCTTGCGGCGCCACCCATGCGGCCAACTTTGCCGCCGGGGCCTATCCCTACTCCGTGGCCATCGACCCCGCGGGCAAGTTCGCCTATGTAGCGAATTACCTCGACCAGTTCGGCTCGGCGCAGACCGGAGCCGTCTCGGCCTACACCATCAACCCAAACACCGGCGCGCTTGCGGTCGTCGCGGGTTCACCGTTCGCGGCGGCAAATTGGGGGCCGGTGGGCGGCGTGGCTGTCGACCCCAAAGGCCGGTTCGCCTACGCCGTGAATCAAGGCGACGCCGTCACGCCCGGCCCCGTCTCGGCCTACACCATCGACCGCAGCAGCGGAGCGCTCGCCCACGTTGGTACGGACGTGCTGGCCGGGCCGGGCCCCGATTCTGTCGCTGTGGATCCCACGGGCAGGTTCGCCTATGTGACGAATCAAGGCGGCAACGTCTCGGCATTCACCATCGACTCGACAACGGGGGCGCTGTCGACAATCACCTGCGTGACGGGTTGCGACACCTACTATCCCTATCCAGGCTACTTCCCGGCAGGGACGGCTCCTTCCTCTGTCTCCGTCGACCCCACGGGCAAGTTCGCCTATCTGGTGAATATCAACGACGGCACCGTCGAGGCCTACTCCATCGACAGCACCACCGGGGCGCTCACCCTCATCAAGGTGGCGGACGTGGGGGAAAGCCCCCGCTCCGTCGCCGTCGACCCAACGGGCAAGTTCGCTTACGTGGCGAACGCTGGCTCCAACGACATTTCGGTGTACTCCATCACTGCAACGGGGGCGCTGTCGCAAGTCATCTGCGGGACGGCAAAGGTTTCCCCTTGCAGCGCCATCCATGCGGCCAACTTCGCGGCAGGGCAGGGGCCGTTCTCGGTCACGGTCGAGTCCACGGGCAGGTTCGCGTACGCGGCGAATCGCAATTCCAACGACGTATCGGCGTACGCCATCGACAGCAGCACCGGGGCGCTCACCCCCATCGGTTCGGCGAACGTCGCGGCGGGGACGAACCCGGTCTCCATCGCCACGACGCCTTGATTCTGCCCACACGCAATTGGGCTCGCTGACCGGAGCTGGGCGAGGAAGCGCGGCTGGCGCGCGCCATCCTCTCGAGCGCGGGGGCGGGGTTTGCGGCGGGGTCCGCGTGGCGGAGCCTAGCGGGGCCGAAGGGATCGCGGGAGACGGCGAGCCCGCCGCCGCCCTGAAGGCGCGCCCGCTGGGGGCCGGTAAGAGGTGGGATTCTTGTCCGGGCACGGGCCCTGTGGCACCCTACAAACTTGGGCGAAGGTGTCCACTTCCGAAGGCGACCCTCGCTGACTCTGCGCCGTGGGCCGCCCCACGAGCCACTCGCATCCGGAGAATCTTTGCTCGAGCGGATCAAGCTGGTGCGCTTTCGCGGGTTCGCGTCGCTGGACGCACAGCTCGCGCGCACGACCGTGCTCCTCGGGCCGAACAGTTCGGGCAAGACCTCCGTTCTCCACGCGGTTCGCCTGGCCATCGAGGCCTTGGACCTGGCGCTCGATCAGGAAGACTCGCACCAGCTCGACTCCGAGAAGGTTCGAGTCTGCCGCGATCTCATCGTCGAGGACTTCCCTCGCCTTCTCGCGGTCGACGAGTGGACGGAGGTGTTTGAGGGCGGGTCGGTCAGCGAGGGCGACAGCCTCGAAGTCCAACTGCAGTTCGGCGGGACGGCGGACGTTTCGAGCGTCGACGTCGCCATCCACTACGGGCGGAACCGCCAGCCGAAGCTCTCGGTGAATGTGGCTTGCCCGAAAGCCCTGCAGGACCCGGGAATCAAGGCGCTTCCGAAGAAGTCGCCGAGCCGCCCAAAGCGCCTGAGCGACGAGATCAGGCGGCGCGCGCCGCGAGCCCTGCTCGTACCCGCGTTCTACGGCGTGACGCGAACCGAGGAGCACCGTTCCCAGGGCCTCATGTCCAGGCTTCTGGTCGGCGGAGAGCAGAGCCGGGTCGTGCGCAACCTGGTCGTGCGCCTTTCGCCCCAGCGGTTCGCTGGGCTTAACGCCTTCCTCCGGCGGAGCGTCGGCGCGGAGCTCGTGTCTCGCACTCAGGGCGACGACATCGAGCAGCACGTTCATCTCAAGGTCCGGTTTCGCGACTCGAACGGCGATCTGGAGCTTGCGTCGGCTGGCGCGGGGCTCATCAACCTCGTCGCGCTCTATTCGGCTTTGGCTTTCTTTCGGGATTCGTCGCCCAAAGACTGCTCGATCATCTATTTGCTCGACGAGCCGGAGGCGCATCTTCACCCGAGGCTTCAAGGGGACGTCGGAGAGGCGATGGCGTCGCTGGTGCGCGAATTCGACGCGCAGCTCTTGATGGCCACCCATTCGATCGAAATCGCGAATCGCGTGGGCAAGCTCCCTGATGCCTTGTTGCTGGCCGTCGACCGGATTGGAGGCACTGCAGCTCCCCTCGCTTCTGAAAGCGAGCTCGTGACCGAGCTGTCTCGGTGGTGCGACCTCACGCCCTTCACGAGCATCAACTTCTTGGCCTCGCGGCGTGTGCTCTTTCACGAAGGCCCCTCCGACGGCTCCATTCTCGAGTCCTGCGCGCGGGTCTACTTCCGGAATCGCCCAGCCGATCTGTCGCAGTTCTCCCGATGGACCTTGGTTTGCCTGAACGGCGTCGGGAACGTGAGCGCGCAGGCCGTTTTGGGCACGGTCCTGACCCCGAAGGTCTTCCCGACGCTGAACGACAAAGCGCTGGCGCGCGCCGTCTGCGTTCTGGACCGGGATTCGGAGCGCGAGCCCGGGGGCCGCGACCTCGCGAAGCTCTCGAAGGCGCACTTCCGGGCCTACGAGCGGGTGTGGTCGCGCTACTGCATCGAGTCACTGTTCTTGGACCCGCCGTGTCTGGTGGGGTGGCTGCGACTGCATCTTCCGAGCGAAGCTGTTTCCGATGCAGACCTTCGCTCGTGGGCTGAAGAGGCTGCTCGCCTCGCTGACCTGGACGAGCAGCTCAAGGACGGCGCCGAAGACGGGCTGCGCAAGACGCTCCTGCGCCCGGGTGCCGTGAAGCTCCAGGACGCCGTCGACGAGGCTCGCCGTCGTTCGCGGCAGGAGCCGCAGGTGTGGCAGCCTGGCAAGCTCCGAGCGGCGTTCATCCTGCGGAATGTTCGAGGTCGCCTGGCCCCGAAATTTCAGAACAAGGTGCGCGGCAGCGTGACGGACCTCGTGGATCTCCCGGCTGACTCCGTGCACTTGGGAGATCTCCAGGCCCTGGTTCCGCAAGATATTCGCGAGCTCTTGGAGTGGCTCGTCAAGGAATAGGCTTTCCCGCCCCGGATGGCTGAGGTCGCGCCTGTTGCCTCGAGGAGAACTCGATGCGCAGGAGGACGCTCGCAGGCCTCGCGGCCCTGGCCGTCGCCGCCGGCGGCGAGAACGCTCCCTCGGGCGCCGCGGCCGACCCCGCTTCGGACGCCGGGCCCGCCCGGACCCTCTGAGGCGCCGGCGAGCAGCTGGAACTGGGTCGACTTCCCCGGGCTCGACTTGCGACGGCGGGACGCCGATGGGTATCGGCATCAACCCGACCACGACCCCTCGCACCTGCGCTACTTCCTCGTCCCGGGGAGCCTGCACGCCTTCCTGGGCGCGCCGGCGTCGGTTTCGCAGAACGGCGTCGCCCTCCTGGAGTGGCTGCGCCGAGAGATCAACGACGACTCGGCCCGGGCGTCCGTCGAGCCGTAAACGCCGCCTGTCGTGCGCTACGCCAGCACCCGGGCGATTCGCTCGAGCGCCCAGTCAATCTCCTCGCGGGTGATGACCAGCGGCGGCGCGAAGCGGATGACGTAGTCGTGCGTCTCCTTGGCGAGGATGCCCTCCTTCATGAGCTTCTCGCAGAACGGCCGGGCGCCGCCGGTGGAGCCCTTGAGCAGCACGCCGATGAGGAGCCCCTTGCCGCGCACCTCCTGAACGTGCGGGCTCTTGATGGCCCGCAGCCGATCGATGAAGTACCGCCCCAGCTCGTCGGCGCGCTCAGGTAGCTTCTCCTTCTGCAGCACCTCGAGCGCCTTGCGCCCCACCGCGCAGGCGAGGGGCGAGCCGCCGAAAGTGGAGCCGTGCTCGCCGGGCCGGAACAGCCCCAGCGTCTCCCGCGAGCCCACCACCGCCGAGACCGGCAACAGGCCGCCGCCCAGCGCCTTGCCCAGGCACATGAGGTCCGGCTTGATGCCCTCGTACTGGTGCGCGAAGAGCCGCCCCGTCCGGCCGAAACCCGTCTGGATCTCGTCCAGGATGAGCAAGACGCGGTGGCGGTCGCAGAGCTCCCGGGCGCGCTTCAGGTACCCGTCCGGCGGCACCACCACCCCGGCCTCGCCCTGGATGGGCTCGACCAGGAACGCGGCGGTGTTCGGCGTGATGGCCGCTTGCAGCGCCGCCGCGTCGCCGAAGGGGATGATTTTGAAGCCGGGCGTGAACGGCCCGAAGGCGTCGCGGTAGAGCGCCTCGGTGGAGAACGAGACGACGGCCAGCGTCCGACCGTGGAAGTTGTTGGTGCAGACGATGATCTCCGCCTCGTAGGTGGGGACCCGCTTCACCTCGTAGGCCCATTTCCGGGCCACCTTGAGCGCGGTCTCCACCGCCTCGGTGCCGGAGTTCATCGGCAGCGCGAGCTCCATGCCGCAGAGCTCGGTGAGCTCCTTCGTGAACGGGCCGAGCTGCTCGTTGTGGAAGGCGCGGCTGGTCACCGCCACCTTGTCCACCTGGGCCTTGAGCGCCGCGACAATCTCCGGGTGGCAGTGGCCGTGGTTGATCGCGGAGTACGCGCTCAGGCAATCCAGGTAGCGCTTGCCCTCGGGGTCCTCGACCCAAACGCGCTCGGCCTTGGCGATGACGATGGGCAGCGGGTGGTAGTTGTGCGCCCCGTGCTTCTCGGTGACGTCGATGATGCTCTGGCTGGTGTTCAAAGGAAGCTCCTTCCACGGGGCGCACGGGCCCATTCGAGGGACCATCAACTTAGCGCTGAACGCGGCGGCAGGGGCCTTAGAACGAGGAGACGTTGGCGCACTCGGCGGGGGTGGGGCCCCCGCACTTCTTCTTCAGTATGGCCTTGGCGCACTGGGCGACCCGCGCGGCGCGGTCGCGCGGCACCTGGGCCTTCGCCAGCCCCTTGCAGCGCCTGGACTCCGCCTGGCAGCGCTCTTTGGCGTTCTCGCCGCACCGCGCCTGCTCGCACTGCGCGCCCGCCCAGAGCTCGCAGAGGCTGCGCTCCGTGTAGTCGGGCGGCCGAGCGCCCTGCGGGACCCACCAGAGCACCCCCGAGATGAGCAGCGCTGAAAGCATGAGGGCCTCCAAGACGGGAGCCAAGCGACCAATCGCAATCCTACCGAAGTTCGGCGGCGCGCCCAAATCGAAGGCCCGCGCCGCGGCTCGATTTCTGCGGCGGCGCGCGCTCGGCTACAGTCGCGAGGTTCCTCGAGACAGCCGACGAGAGGATTTCGCCCCATGGCCAAGTCGACGCGGCAGAAGAAGGCGGCGCGCGTGCCCCGCGCCTCGCGCCCATCGAAGGTCTCCAAGCCCGCGAAGCCGAAGCGGCGCGCGGCGAAGCCCCGCCCTTCCGCCGAGCCGGCCCGCGAGGCCGCGGCGACGGAAACGGGCGTCTTCGGCGTCGACGTCGAGCCAGGATCGGTCGAGCGCACGCTGGAGAAGGTTCGCGAGGAGCTCGCCCACTGGGTCAAGAAGGGCCGCTATACGAAAGTGCGCCTGAAGCTGCGCGGGCAGCCCATCCTGCCCGACATCCCCGTGGCGGCCTTCCTCGCGGCCGAAGCGGTGACCTTCTGGTGGGCGGGGCTCTTGCGCGTTCTGCTCGTGCACCTGGGCGCCAAGGCGGTGCTCGACGTGGAGCTCGTCAGCGACGCCGACCTGGAGGTCGCGCGAGGGAAAGCGGCCTTGCTCGCCGGAGACCTGGACCTCGCCACGGCGTCGTTCGAGAAAGCGCTGGGCATGGACCGGGACAGCGCGGCGGCCCACCTAAACCTCGGCATCGCCCTCAAGCTCAAGGGCGACCTCGCCAAGGCCTCCGAGCTCTTGCGCCGCACCGAGCAGCTCGACCCGCAAGGTCCGGTCGGCGAGGAGGCGCGCAAGCTGCTCGATCAGCTCGATCAGCGGGCGCGCGCGGCGCCCGCGCCGGAGCAGGGGTCCTGAAGGCGGTCGAGAGCGTCTTCCTGACGAGCTCGGCGCTTGCCGCAGAGCCTGAAAGCCGGGGTTCAATACCGGATGGGCACCGAGAAGGAGGCCCTTCGGGCGCAAGCGGGCCGTGATTACGGCCAAGCTTGCGAGAAGGCCAGCAGTACGACGCGGACAGGGCGCGAATCCATTCTGAATTCGACGCCCGCGGCAATGGAGCGCCCCCCAGGTTGAGAGAACAAATCGAGCAGGAGCGGGGGCAGAGACTGCACGAAGTCCAGGATCACCCGATCGAGATAAATACCGCTTTTCTCTAGCTAGTGGCCTTGAGGGCGCGAACGTGATGCACTTGAGTTGAACGAAGCCGCCTGCGGCGGCAGCTGGGGAGGTGAATCGGGTCTGGGACGTCGACGTCGACGTCGACGTCGACGCTTGACGTGGACGTGGACGTGGACGTGGACGGCGACGGCGACGGCGACGCGGCCGTGGGCGGTCGTGTCGGAAATCAGCGACAGAGCTTGGTCAGCATGGCGACGATGCGCTCAAGCAGCTCGCAGCCTCGCCGATGTGCGGCAGCGTCGATGATTTTGAGCACGAGCAGGGCACCCAGGGCGGCGGCGCACTCCATCGCCGAACCGCGGGCGATGGCGTAGGTACGAGCTGCGTCTGCTTGTCCTGTCCGTCCAGCTGCTTCGGCGATGTTCAAGGGGATCGAACTGGCTCTCGCCGAAGCTGGTCCAAGAGTGCGGAGTTCCCTCGAGGTGCATCGGATCAAAGCTGCGAAGCCAAGGCAAGAAGCTCGATGGCTCGCTGGTAGACATCCATCTTCTGGAAGCTGAGCATTCTGATCGCATAGCGAGCACCGCCGACACGACCGCCCACGGCCACGTCGCCGTCGCCGTCGCCGTCGCCGACCACGCCCACGTCGAGCGCCCACGTCAACGTGCATGCCCGAAGAGGCGGGCTCGGCGGCGCTGGCATGCGGAGAAATCGACGCTTTCTGCCCCCTCGCTCTCCAGCAGCGGGGGAACCTGAGGACACTCTGCCGATGGGTTCTCTGTCCCTCGTGAATCCCGAGCCGAGATCCGCTCTCGCACCTCCTGAGGCAAGAAACGATGGGAGTCGTGGAACCGGCCCTGTGGCCTTCGAGATCGCCGCAGCGGTTCTTGTGTGCCCGCAGGCCAAAGCAGTTGGCCGAGAAACCCTTCTAGAAGAGCTCGGGC
This sequence comes from uncultured delta proteobacterium, assembly GCA_963772225.1. Classification (GTDB taxonomy): domain Bacteria; phylum Myxococcota; class Myxococcia; order Myxococcales; family UBA5297; genus CAVYWD01. Next base: position 2,965,659 of record CAVYWD010000002.1, read on the forward strand.
CGGCTTGGCGCCCCATCCACCTCTGAGAACGGCTTCGTTCAACTCGACGTTTGCGCGGCGCGCTACAATGCGAGCGCCGTGCTCGCGTCCACCGCGCCGCGCAAACGCCTACTGGTTAAGTTTTGCCGAGCCGGATTTGCGCCCAGAACTATCAACCATTGACTATCAACTATCGACGCGAGGCTGCGCCGCTCCCTCTCCAACATGCCTCGTCGGTCTGAGGCGCAGCCTCGCTGGACCTGACCCGGCCGAGCCGGCATCAACAGGAGGTGAATCGTCGATGGCGGGCGCGGCCCTGGAGAATGGGCCCGGCGCACGTACCCACGCTGATGAGCTCGCGCGAAAACCCGCTGCCCGCCGACGGCGACTTTGCGCGGCGGTGCCTCAGCTCGACCGGTCGCTCGACCTGGCCGGCGGCGGCGCCAGAGGCTCGGGCGGCAGAGACCGGAACCCGCCGCACTTCTCTCCGGCGAGCACGCTCAGCGACTGCTCGAGCAGATCGAGCGGCTGCTCGCCCACCAGACGCGCGACCTCCTCGCCCTTGGCGTCGAAGAACAGGAACGTGGGCACGCCCAGCACGCCCAACCGCCGCGCGAGCGCCATTCTCTCGGGGGCGTCCACCTCGACGCGCTGGACCTTCACGTGCCGCCCCGCGCACCCGCGCTCTGCCGCCGCCACGACCGGGGCCATGCGGAGGCAGATGGGGCACGAGCGGCCGACGAATTCGACCAAGGAGGGGCCCTTGGGCAAATCCAGCGGAGCGGGCGCCGGCGCGGCGGCGGACGGGAGCCCGCAGGTGCTCGCCTCGCCCGCGGAACACACCTGGCCGGAGGACTCGGCGCCCGAGGCCGCTGGCGAGCTCAGTGCCGGCGCCGCCGTGAGGGCCTTGGGCGGAGAGGCGAGCGAGCTTGGCGAGAGCGCCCCGAGATGATCGGTAATGAGCAGGACGCCGATGACGGCGAGCACTGCGCCGGTGCCCAGCTGCAGCGGCCGCATGAGCTTGTGCGCGCGCCGCGCGAGCTTGAGCGCGGCGGGGGCCACGGCGGCCGTCGCGAGCAGCGGCAGCGCCAGGCCGGCCGCGTAGGTCGCCAGGTAGAGCGCGCCGCTCGCGGGGCTCGTGCTCACCGCCGCCGCGTAGGTGAGGACCGAGCCGAGCACCGGGCCCACGCACGGCGTCCAGCCCAGCGCGAAGGTCGCCCCCAGGGCGAAGGAGGCGAAGAGCCCGCCTCCGGTCGGCGCCAGCCGCCCGCGCGCCTCGCGGTCCAGCCAGGGGATTTGGAGCGCGCCCAAGAGCTTGAGGCCGAAGAGAAACACCGCCAGGCCGCCGAGCTGCAGGAAGAGGGCGCGGTGAGCCACGAGCGCCTTGCCCGCGGCGGTCGCCGCGAGCCCCAGGCCCACGAAGACGAGCGACAGCCCCAGAGAGAAGGCCACCGCCGCGGCGAAGGTGCGCGCCGCGCTCGGCTTGGAGTCGGGGTCGGCGCTCGTGCCGCCCAGCAGGGCGAGGTAGACGGGGACCAGCGGGAGGATGCACGGCGACGCGAAAGTCAGCAGGCCGGCAGCGAAGGTCGCAAGATGGCTCAAGTGCATGGTCGTTGGCTCGTTGGAGTCGCCGAGGGAGGGGGAAGATTCGCGCGGCGCCGTCTCGAGCGGGTCCGGAACTATAGTTCACGAGGGGGCGATTTCGTTACACGCCCGCGAGGTGCCGCGGCGAATGGGCGCCTGGGAAGTCGAGGGCCAGCCATGGCGGGGGCCGAGCTCCACCCCGTCATCGAAGTGGCCAAGACCGGCCGAGCCAAATGCCGGGGCTGCCGGGAGGCCATCGCCAAGGGCGAGCTGCGCTTCGGGGAAGAGGTGAAGAACGACTTCGACCCCGGCGGCAGCACGTCCTTCCAGTGGTACCACCTGCGCTGCGCGGCCCAAAAGCGCCCGGCCCTGGTGAAGCCGGCCCTCGCATCGTATCCCGGCGAGGTCCCCGACCGGGCAGAAGTCGAGAAGGCGCTGGCCGAGGGCGAGGCCAGCGCGCCGCCTCCGTATCCGCACGCCGAGCGCGCGGCCACGGGGCGCTCCAAGTGTGCTCACTGCGAAGGCCCCATCGAGAAGGGCGCCTGGCGCGTCGCCTTCGAGCGGGAGATCGACGCCGGGGCCTTCGTGCGCAAGGGCCCGGGCTATCTGCACCTGGCATGCGCCGGCGAGCACCTCCAGGACCTGCAGCTTTCCTCGAAGCTCTCGAACAACAGCCGCCTCGAGCCCCCGGAGCTCGAGGTCCTGAAGAGAGAGCTCCAGTCCCTCTAGGCCCGCGCTCGCACAGTCGCGGCTGACCCGCTTCCCGGGAGGGATGCCTCTAAGGGATGCCTCTAGTCGGGGACGCCCTCGCCCGCGGCCTCGATGGGCTACTCCCTGGCCGACAAGCCGCGTGAGGCGACCGAGGCAAACAAACATGGATCAACCTTGCTTGGCCGTTGGGAATGGGCGCTCTGCCCTCGCAGCGCTGGGAGCGACGCTTTTAGGGCTCGTCGCCTCGTGCGGAGGGACGGAGGTGGCGGGGAACAACCTGCCCACTCTCGCGAGCTTTTCGCCGAGCTCGGGCCCGGTGGGGACTCGAGTGGCCATCGCCGGAACGAACCTCGTCTTTGGGCAGAGCATTGCCGAGGTGCGCTTCAACGGCGTCGCCGCTGGGGTGACGGACGCCACCCCCACCTCGCTCACCGCCGTGGTGCCCGAGGGCGCGACGACCGGGCTCATCACTGCTTCGGTCGGCGGGACGGCCGCCACTTCGGCGGCGCCGTTCGTCGTCGAGAGCTCCTCCTCGCAGGCGCCAACCATCGCCACCCAGCCCGCGAGCCTGACCGTAGCGGCGGGCGACTCGGCGACATTCAGCGTCGTGGCGTCGGGGACCGCGCCGCTCGCCTATCAGTGGGCCTTCGGCGGGAAGGCGATCGCCGGGGCGACGAGCTCGAGCTACACCATCGCCGTGGCGGCGACCGCGAATGAGGGCAGCTACACCGTGACCGTCTCGAACTCGGTGGGCTCGGTCGCGAGCAGCGCCGCGACGCTGACCGTGAGCTCGGTGGCCGTGAAGCCGACCATCGCCACCCAGCCCGCGAGCCTGACCGTAGCGGCGGGCGACTCGGCGACATTCAGCGTCGTGGCGTCGGGGACCGCGCCGCTCGCCTATCAGTGGGCCTTCGGCGGGAAGGCGATCGCCGGGGCGACGAGCTCGAGCTACACCATCGCCGCGGCGGCGACCGCGAATGAGGGCAGCTACACCGTGACCGTCTCGAACTCGGTGGGCTCGGTCGCGAGCAGCGCCGCGACGCTGACCGTGAGCTCGGTGGCCGTGAAGCCGACCATCGCCACCCAGCCCGCGAGCCTGACCGTGGCGGCGGGGGACCCTGCGGCGTTCAGCGTGCAGGCGTCGGGGACCGCGCCGCTCGCCTATCAGTGGGCCTTCGGCGGGAAGGCGATCGCCGGGGCGACGAGCTCGAGCTACACCATCGCCGCGGCGGCGACCGCGAATGAGGGCAGCTACACCGTGACCGTCTCGAATTCGGTGGGCTCGGTCGCGAGCAGCGCCGCGACGCTGACCGTGAGCTCGGTGGCCGTGAAGCCGACCATCGTCACCCAGCCCGCGAGTCTCACGGTCGCAGTGGGGACGAGCGCGACGTTCAAGGTGGTGGCGGCGGGGACCGCGCCGCTCGCCTATCAGTGGGCCATCGGCGGGAAGGCGATCGCCGGGGCGACGAGCTCGAGCTACACCATCGCCGCGGCGGCGACCGCGAATGAGGGCAGCTACACGGTGACCGTCACGAATTCGGCCGGCTCGGCGACGAGCAGCGCCGCGGCGCTGACCGTGACCTCCGGGAGCACGCCGCTCACCGCTTACAACCTGACCGGCTTCGCGACGCTCGGCTCCGGGACCACTGGAGGCGGTGTGATTCTCGAGACGGACGCCGCGTACAGGAAATGCTCCACCGCGCTCGACCTGGCGACCGCCATCCGCGACGCGAACAAGACCGCGGGGGCGGTCAAGGTCATCGAGATCATGAACGACCTCGACCTGGGGTGGACCGAGGTCGGCTCCGCGGTCCAGGGCCTCTCCAGCACGCCGTTCCGCTCGCACAACGCTCCAAAGCTCCACCCCGTGCTGATCGCCAGCGGGGTCAGCGTCATCGATATCAAGGCCAAGAGCGGGTTGACCCTCTTCTCCGCGAACGGCGCCACCCTGCGCCACGTCACCCTCAACATCAAGAGCACCTCGAACATCATTGTCCGCAATCTCAAGTTCGACGAGATGTGGGAGTGGGACGAGGCCACAAAGGGCAACTACGACAGCAACGACTGGGACTTCATCGACCTGGGCAACGGCGGGACGGTCAACAATATCTGGGTCGACCACTGCACCTTCACCAAGGCCTACGACGGGATCGTCGACATCAAGCAGGGGAGCTACAACATCACCTTTTCGTGGAACAAGGTCGTGGGGGATGACGGGGCGACCAATTCCAACAGCTTCGTGCGCCAGCAGATCAACGCCCTGGAGGCGAGCAAGTCCTCCTACGCCATGTACAACTTCTTCCGCACCAATGGATTCAGCGTCGAGGACCTCGTGACCATTCTTCAGGGCCACGACAAGACGCACCTCATCGGCTCGAATTCCTTGGACTCGACGAATGCGACCCACACGTTGACCTTCCATCACCAGTGGTACCAGAACACCTGGGACCGGCTGCCGCGGCTGCGCGCCGGGCAGGTTCATAGCTACAACATCTACGCGGACGTGACGGGCGCGCTCGCGGCCCAGCGCCGGCGCGATACTCTGGTCGCGGCCATGAGCTCGGCGAACCAGAGCACGGCCAACAATACCTACGACTTCAAGCCGCCGCTCAACGGCAGCATCTCCACCGAGGGCGGTGCGATGCTGGTCGAGAAATCGATGTACGTCGATTGCCTTTGGCCGCTCCGAAACAACCAGACCGACCCCACGAACGCGACCTATACCGGAAAGATCGCCGCCACCGACACGATCGACACGATGCACAACGCCGACGGGACCACGACCACGGTGCGCGGCAACAGCACCGACCCGGGCAACCCCCTCGGGCCCTCGCAGGCGGCGGTCATCCCATTTTCCTGGAATACGTTCTCGGCGCTCCCCTACGCCTATACGGCCGACGACCCGAGCGGCCTGCCGGCTCTCCTCCAGGCGGGCGCGGGCGCCGGGGTGCTGACCTGGGCGAAGGAGAATTGGCTGAAAGTGTCGTATTGACGGGCCGGGCCGAACCCTCGAATTCGCCGGCTTCGGGCGGCGAGCTTCGGAAGCGCTTCCTGGAGGGGGTGGAGCGATAGGGCCGGGAGCGAGCCGCTCACCGCCGCGAAATCCGCGCCAACACCGCCCGCGCAGTGCTCGACAGCCCCTGCCCGTCGAGCGCGGCCTCCATGCGCCGCAGGCGCCGGGCCACCTCGAACGCCTCCACTCGCCCAGCCGAGTCGAGGTCGTGCCAGGCCGAGCTCGTCGTGATGCTTCCGTCGGCGGCGCGCGCGCGGTGCGCCCCGGCGGCCGCCTCGATGAGCTCCTCGCGGGTCGTCCGGTCGCTCATGGCAGCTCCGCTTCAAGGTCGACGCCGTTCTTGGCCAAGCCCGCATAGCCCTCGCCGGGCGCCGTGGAGCGCACCACCACCCGCTGCTCGAAACGCCCTTCGGCGGTCCGGCCGCACACCGCGAGGTGCCCGCCTTGAGGCCGGAGCGCGAGCGCGACGAGCGCCGCCAGCCCCGGCGAACAAATCCGGCAGCCGCGCGGGCGCTGCGTCGAGGAGCGCGCTGCCGTGCACTTCCACCTCGGTCACGAGCGGCGCCGCGGTCCTCGAGACCAGGCGCCGGGCCGCGCGCTCCGGGTCCTCGCCCAGGCCGATGACCACCTCCACTCCGTGGCCGGCCCGCGCCGCCGGCGCGGTGAGCGACCGGTTGATCGCAGAGCCCACGCCCACGGTGTGCAGGCGCGACGCCGCCGGCAGCTTCTCGAGGATGGCGCGCACCATCTCGCTCTCGAATCCGATGAGCCCGTCGGTGACCAGCACCACCTGCCGCTGGGCCCCCTCGCGCAGCGACTTCATCGCCTCGTGGATTCCGCTGCGCATCTCGGTGCCGCCGCCCGCCTCGAGGCCCTGCAGCCAGGCGAGCGCCGCCCTCCGGTTCTCCTCGGTCGCATCCAGCGGGTCCTTCTTCCAGCGCCGCGGCTCGTTGGAGAACTCGATGAGCTCCAGGCGATCGGCCGGGCCGAGCGTGTCGATGAGCGCCGAGACGACCCGTCGCGCCTGGTCGAGCGGCTCGCCGCCCATGGAGCCCGACGTGTCGAGCAGGACGATGGAATCGCGCGGGACGGCCCTCATCGCCGCCGAGGCGCGCGGAGGGACCAGGGTGAGCAGCCCGTAGGCGCGGTCCGCGTGGGGCCGCCCGTCCGCGGGCCGCCCCGCCGCCAGCGCCAGCCCGACCGCCGGCTCGGCAATCGGCCAGCGCACGACCAGGTCGCGGTCGAGCGGCGCGCCGCGCTCGTCGCGGACCGAGGCGCGCAGGAGCCCGCCGTCCTGCGTGAAGTGCAGGCAATGCGAGGGCGACTCGGGCGAGCGCCCGGGGGAGATGACGTCTCGAACCGTCAGCGACAGCGCCAGGCGCGGTTCGATGGGTCCCTCGGCGATCGGCACATCGAGCTTGGCGGCGTCGCCGACGTGCCCCGGGCCGCCCTGGTAGCGCGGCGCGACGGTCGTGGGGAAACAGTTCTTGTGACAGCGAGGCCGGCTGAGCTTCTGGCTAGCGTTGCGCGGGGAGCGGGGCGCGCCAGGCGCGGAAGGTGAGCGCCAACAGGGGGACCGCGCAGAGGGCCCCGCCCGCCAAAATGGCCAAGGAGCCGGGCACGCGGAAGGACGGGTGGCCGCGGATGAGGAAGAAGCCGTGGATGGCCGCCGCGAGGATTCCCGCCGCGCCGACGAGGGCCGAAGCCGCGCGGCCGCCCCGGCGGCCCTCGGCAAGCGCGCCATAGCCCCACAGGCCGCCGAGGAGCAGGGGGATGTGCGCCAGCGCGAAGGGCTGGATGTCGCCGCCGAGGCCAAAGAGCTCCCACTCGCGCCAATAGGCCGCGTCGACCTCGTGCGCAAAGAGGAGCGCGAGCTCGAGCGCATAGAGGAGCAGCAGCGTTCTCGGAGCCTTCGCTCTCGCGTCGGGCATTTCGGGTCTCCTCGAGGTCGTACAGCGGGCACGGGCTCACCGACGTTCTCTCGCCGCGCGGGGGATGCGGGCAAGCGGGCGTCGGTCCAAGGGCCGGCGACGAGCGAGAAGCGAACCTTTCGGGGAGCAGGCGCATCGCCCGGACGCCTTCACCGAGGAGGAACGGGCGGCAAAGACGGCGCCTCGGAGCGCGCGCCCGGCTTGGCAGGACCGGTGCGGGTGCAAAGCATTACTCGCGGCTCGAGTAAGTCGGCAGGGGGAGTGGTCGAGGCCCTGCCGTCGCCGGCCGCCTCGAAGAGCAAGTGCGTCTCAGTGCGTTTCTTTTGAAAAGGACCTCGCGAAGGGTCCACCTCAGGTGCCCATGGCAGAGCTCGGGACAGGACAGACGCCGCAGACCGGGGAGCAATCCTTCGAGGAGATGCTCGAAGAGAGCCTCTCGCACTCTCGGGTCACCCTGGAGAGGGGCGACCGGGTCCGCGGCAAGGTCATCGCGGTCGGGGGCAGGGACGCGGTCGTGGACCTGGGCTCCAAGCGGGAGGCGATGCTGAACCTCTCGGAGGTGACCACGTCCGGCGAGCCGTTGAACTTGCACGTGGGCGACGAGATCGAGGGCACGATCGTCGACGAGGGGAGCGAGGGCGAGCCCGCGCGCCTCACCTCGCAGGTGCCCGGCGGTCGGCTCGGCCGGCAGTACCTGGCCGACGCCAAGCGCGAGAGCCGCACCGTCGTCGGCGTGGTGCGCGGCTACAACCGCGGCGGGCTCGAGGTGCAGATCGGCGGGGTCCGCGCCTTCTGTCCCATGTCGCAGATCGACACCCGCGCCCCGGAAGATCTGTCGCCGTTCGTGGGGCAGCGCCTTTCCTTCAAGGTGCACGACCTGCGTGGGCGCCAGGTGGTGGTCTCGCGCCGATCGCTTTTGGACGAGGAGCGCAGCGCGCGGGCGCAGGACACGCTGGGCAAGCTCACCGAGGGAGCGGTGGTGCACGGGAGCGTGAGCTCGCTGCACGACTTCGGCGCGTTTGTGGACCTGGGCGGCGTGGACGCGCTCCTGCCCACCAGCGAGGTGACGCGGCGGCGCATCAGCAAGCCGGCGGACGTCCTGAAGCCCGGTCAGGAGCTGGACGTCCAGGTGCTCAAGGTGGACCCCGGCGACGCCAAGCGACGGGCGCGCATCACCGTCTCGCTGAAATCGCTCGAGGCCGACCCGTGGGAGGCGGCGCGCGAGTGGCTGGTCGAGGGCTCGGCGTTTCGCGGGCGGGTGGTCGGCATCCAGCCCTTCGGCGCCTTCGTGGAGCTGGTGCCGGGCGTCGACGGCCTCATCCACGTGAGCGACCTCGCCGGCGGGCGCCGCGTCGAGCACCCCGAGGACCTGGTCGCCATCGGGCAGGACCTCGACGTCCTGGTCGGCCCGGTCGACTGGGAGAACCGCCGCGTCTCGCTCACCCCGCTCGCGCCCATCGAGCGCGAGGCCGAGCACACCGGCGGCCGCGAGCTGACCACGACGCTCGGCGAGGCGCTCAAGGGCAAAGAGGCGGCGCGCGAGGGGCAATAGGCGCGCTTCCCGAAGGGGGCCGGCCGCCCGAATCTCCGGGAACAGAGCTCGCGGAGTGGGAGCGGAGCGCTCCGAGCCTGTTGAGGAGTCGTTTGGGCTTCTGTGCTCGTGACCTCCCGGCGCCCAGGCCGCAGGGCTCGGCCTCCTCTTCGAAAGTCGCCCTGCGCCGCAATCGGGGAGGAGGCCTCGAGCCACTCAACCCGATTCGCAGCGCGCGGACCTCCTTGGCGGGTGCGTGCGCTCGGAGCGCGTGCGCTCGGAACCGCGCTTGAAACATGCGAGGCCTGGGGATGGCACAGGGCAGATCAGGCGCAGGTCGGCGGCGCCGAGCTTGGATTCGCCCCGCGGCTGCGGCGATCGCTACCGTCGCTTTCGCCTGCGTCGAGTCACCCGCCGTCAACCCGGGAGCCGATGCAGGTGCTTCGAGCGGCTGGGCCCCTGAGAGCGATGCGGGGACGGCCGGCGACTCCTGGGCGAGGCTCGATGCTGGCCCAGGCGCCGACGCCGGGAGCGCCAGGGATTCAGGGCCCGGCGCCGACTCGGGAGGGGGCGATGCCGCGAGCGATGCGGGCGCCACGTTGAGCTCCCGGGTCTCCGCCTGGGCCACCGGCCGGGTCGAGGTGTTCGTCAACGGCGCCTCGGTCGGAAAGAGCGGCGGCGATGGCATGGCTTTCTCCGCTCTGGTCACCCTGTCCCCGGGGAGCGAGAACCTCATCGCGCTCCGAGCGACGGGGGGTGCGGCGGCGTCGCCCTCGGTCCTCGGCGAGATTCAAGGCGTATTCGGGAGGGCGGGGACCACCGAGCGCTGGAAGGTCAAGGCCGCGACGGGATCCGAGCTCACCGACTCCGCGGGCCCGTGGACCCAGCTCAGCTACGACGACAGCAGTTGGAGCTCGGGCGCCGCCATTGCCACGAGCTTGCCGGCAGGATTCCCGTCGGGCGGGCCCGCGGAGGGCTTGTGGACCGCCTCGAATGGCTCGGCCGTCCTCGCCCGGCTCAAGCTCTACGTCCCCGGCGACCTGAATGCCGAAGAGCCGCGAGGATTCGGGCGCGCCGCGACAGGCGGGGCCGGGGGCGCCGTCGCTCGTCCGACCACGCTCGCCGACCTCGCGAGCGCCCTGTGCTCGACCAAGAGCGGCTCGACCTGCACCGACGCCACCCCGCGAATCGTCGAGATCTCGCAGGAGTTCAACTTCATCGACACGGAGGGTTCCAAGACCTCCACCGGGTGCAACCCCTACACGGTCTGCAGCAGCCCGACGGCGAGCGAAATCTGCCTCGACAGCGAGGGCGGGTGCTCCGGAAAGTCGACTTTCGACGTCACCTACGACGCCGCCGGAGTCGACCCGCTGCTGGTCGGCTCCAACAAGACGCTCATCGGCGTCGGAAACGGCGCGCGGCTCAAGGGCAAGGGGCTGACGCTCCGAGGAGGCGTCAGCAACATCGTCATCCGGAACATCGAGATCACCGACCTGAACCCTCAGGTCGTCTGGGGCGGCGACGCCCTGACCATCGACAACGCCGACCGCGTGTGGGTCGACCACAACCGCTTCTCGCTCATCGGCCGGCAGATGCTCGTCACCGGCTGGGGCAAGGCGTCCAACGTCACGGTCTCCTGGAACGAGTTCGATGGCCACACGCCTTACGCCGCGTACTGCGACGGGGCGCACTACTGGGTTTCGCTGAACCTCGGCTCGGCGGACACCCTCACCCTGCTCGGCAACTGGATCCACCACACCTCGGGGCGCGGGCCCCACGCCGGAGGCTACGCGGGGGTGAACGTCCTGATGCACCTCTTGAACAACGCCTACGAGGACGTGACGGGCCACGCCATGAACCCGATGAGCACCGACTCGAGCCCCCAGTCCCGACTCTTGGCGGAGGCGAACCACTTCGCCCGCGTCGAAAAGCCAGTGATGCTCGACAGCAACCCGGGGCTCATCTACGCGCCGGCGTCCGACGCCGCCGCCTGCCAGAGCGCGCTCGGCCGGGACTGCGCGGCGAACGTGGCTGCGCCGCTGCCGTCCTCGGGTTGGCCGCCGCCTCTCGATAACGCCGCGCTCTCGGGCGTAGCCGGCGCGGCCCCCGGGAGTCTCCCCGCGCCGTTCCCTGCGGCGGAGGTGCCCAACGTCGTTCCGCACCTCGCGGGCGTGGGACACCTCTGACGGACGGCTGAGGCGGCCTCGCGCTCCAGGGCGCTCGGTTGCTGTGCGAGCGACCGGCCGGCGAGGTTCTGGGTAAGGCGATCGCTTCGCCCCGGGGCTCGGGCGAGAACGACCCGGTGCATCGCTCACCCATCTCCGGAAGAACGCCTGTGAAGTCATCAGGGCTCGCGGTCGTTGGCCAGGCAAAGGGCGGGGGCAGGAGACTTGCAAACCGTACTGGTGCTCCTCACGAGCTGCAGAAGCTCTCCTTGGCCAGGCGTTTCGAAATGTCACCAGACCCCAGATCGCCGTCCCCCGAAACCGTCGCGCTCGAGCTCGAGCGCGACATGCTCGACCTCATCGCGCGCGACGCGGTGAAGATCCCGCCGTACCCGGCTGTGGCTCTGCGGCTGGACTCCCTGGTGCACAAGAACGACTTCGGGCTCAACGAGGTCGCGGCGCTGGTGGCCTCGGACCAGGCGCTGGCGGCCGACATGCTGCGCTGCGCGAACTCCACGTTCTATCGGCGCGGAGGCGACGTGGTCTCGCTCCAGCAAGCCATCACGCGCATCGGCGCGCGGGAGGTGACGCGCATCGCGCTCGCGTCGGCGCTGGGGGCGGCGGCGCGCGCCGGGCCGCTGCAGGCGCTCAAGCGCCACATCTGGCAGGAGGCGCTGGGCTCGGCGGTGCTCTCTCAGCAGATCGCGCGGCACCGCAAGCTCCCGGCGGAGTCGGGCTTCGCCTGCGGGCTGCTCCACGACTTCGGCTGCATGGTGGCGGTCGCCGCGCTCGAGGAGCTCATGAGCCGCGGGGGACCTGCGCAGGGCCGCCCGGAGGGCTTCTGGGCGACGCTCGTCGAGCGCTTCCACGTCGAGCTCGGCCATCAGGTGGCCCTGCGGTGGAAGCTACCGGCGCTCATCGCCGACGTCGTCGAGCATCACCACGACGGAGGCGGTGCGCCGGAGCACGCCGAGATGGTCGACGTCGTCCGAGCGGTCGACCGCGTGATCCACGACCTCGCCCTGCGGATGCACCTGTCGGCCCAGGACCTCGCGGCCGTCCCGGAGCTGCGCGACGACGCGGAGCGAGACCTCGTGGCCCGCGCGCTCCCGGAGCTCCCGGCCTTCATCGCCTCCTTCGAGAGCCCCGAGTCTGGAAAGGCGTCCAAGCCCGGCACTACCTCCAGGCTGCTGATCCCCGAGCCGACGCTGCTCGCCGGAGCCATCCCGTTCGACAAGGACGTGACCGCGCATCTCGGGAAGGAGCTGGTGAAGTTCAAGGGCGTCAGCATCGAGGCCCAACACCTGGTCGTGAAAGGCCCCAATCCCCTGCGCGAGAACTACCTCATGCAGCTCACGCTGCAGCTGAAACCGCCGCTCGCGATCTGGGCGGTCCCAAAGTCCTGCGTGCCGGAGGGCGCCGGGTTCATCGTGCAGGTGCGCCCGTATGCGCTGAGCGAGGAGGCGCTGCGGCGGTGGAGCGAGCTGGTGGTGGCGAGCGCCGGGGCGGGGGCGTAGTCCCTTCGGTGCGATCCGGAGCCCCAGGCAACTCTCGACGGTCTCGGCGCAGGCTCGCGTCGCGCCCCGCATTCGTCGAGGCGCTGGCGGGCTTCGGCGCCAATTTCCTCCATACACCGCCGTCGTGAACCTTTGGTGCCCCTCGGCCACCGCGATGGCAATCGTGGATGTGCAGATGTCTGCTGGCCTGCGGAGAGGGTCGCCCATCGGCTCCGCCGATGCCGCAGGGGAGCGTGTATTCTCAATCCCATGCACCCGATTCCAGGAGCCAACCTCGATGAAGACCAACGCAACTGCAGTGGGGATTCATTCTTTCGCTTGGCCTCACCGCGTGCGGAGGCGGCTCGAAGAACGGCGGAGCGGACGGCAGCACCCAGACCGCGAATGACGCCGGCTCGGGGACCATCAACACCGCAGCCCTCCGTCGGAAGCTGCAATGTCACGACGAGCTATTTGGGCGTCACGGCGACCGTCTGTGCCGACGACTTCACGAGCGCGGCGGCGAGCGCTCAGGCCGGTTGCGAGGGCTCGAACAGCGGGGACACGACGGCCAGCTACTCTGCGAGCCACTGCTCGACGAGCGGCTGCGTTGGAGAGTGCAGCGTCCCGTCCATGCAGACGGTGAACTATTACTACACGCTTCCGGGCTCGGAAACCGCGTGCTCGCACGCCCCCAGCGGCACCTGGAGCGCCTGCCAGTAGGAGAGATTTCGGCGCCGCCGAGCGCATCGTCGTCAAGGGGCGCGGGAATGTCGGTCGGGACCACCTACGGCAGGTACTTCCTGCTCAAGTCGCTCGCCGTCGGCGGCATGGGGGAGGTCTTCCTCGCCCGCCAGCAAGGCGTCGCGCGACCCGAGAAAGTCGTCGTCGTCAAGCGCGTCCTGTCGCACCTCACGCGGAAGACCGAGTATCTGGAGCTCTTCCTCCAGGAAGCCCGTCTGCAGGCGCGCCTGAGCCACAAAGCCATCGTCCGGATCTTCGACCTCGGCGAGGCGCAGGACGGCTCGTTCTACATCGCGATGGAGTTCGTGCACGGCAAGAGCCTGGTCGAGCTCCTCGGGCGACTGCGCTCACGCGGCGAGCGGCTCCCGCCAACGCTGGCCGCGCAGATCATCGCAGAGGTTGCGGGCGGGCTCTCCTACGCGCACGGCCTGACCGACGATGGCGGGCGGCCCATCCACCTCATCCACCGCGACATCTCGCCGCACAACATCCTCGTCTCCTACCAAGGCGAGGTGAAGCTCATCGACTTCGGCATCGCCAAGAGCGAGATGAACGTCGTCCAGACCGAGACCGGGAAGATCAAGGGAAAGTTCTGCTACCTCTCCCCCGAGCAATCTGCCGCCAGCGCGCTCGACAAGCGCTCGGACATCTTCTCCCTTGGCATCGTCCTGTACGAGTGCTTCGCCGGCGCGAACCCGTTCGCGAAGCAGAATATCGTCCTCTCGCTGCAGGCCATTCAGCAGACGGACCCTCCGTCGCTCGAGGCCATCGACCCCGCGCTCGCTCCCTTCGACCCCATCGTCTTTCGGGCGCTCGCGAAGAGCCCCAACGAGCGCTACGCCGACGCCGCCGAGCTGCAGCAGGACCTGGCGCGCGTCCGCGAGCAGCTGCCCGCGCCCCCGGAAGGCCTCGGTTCCTACCTGACGCGGCTGTTCCAGGAGGAGCACGACGAGGAAGCCAAGGTGCTGGCGGCCACCGACACCTCGAATCCCGACGTGCTGGCCAGCGCGGCGCTCGCCGGCGCGGCGGCAGATGGCGCGGGGCCCCGCGAGGTGGCGCGCCGGCGGCGCGCGATACAGGAAGTGCGCGCGGCCGCCGGCAGTGACGCCGCGCTGGCGATGGCCGGCCCGATGGGTGGACCGACGCTCGTCTACGATCGGCCGGGCGCAGCGGCAAAGCCGGAGCCCGGCCCGGTCGGAGGCTCTGCCTCCTTGCGCGCGGCGTGGCGGCGCCGGCCCGTGTGGCTCGCAGCGGTAGGGGTCCTCGCGGCGGTGGGGATCGCGTTCTGGCTGCACTCGGGCGGCCGGGCGAGTCGCGCGACCCGCGTCGCTCCGAGCGCGCTCCTCGAGGTTCCGAGCGCCTCCCGGCCGCCCGCGAAGGAGCCCTCCGCCTCTCCGACGCTCCCGCCCGTGGTCCAGGCTCCCATGGCCGCGAAGGAGGTTCGAGCGGAGGCGAAGGGCGCCGAGGCGACCAGGGCCGGGGACCGCCCAGGAACCGCGGAGAAGGCCCCGGGCGCGAAGGCCGAAGGGGTCGAGCGGAAGGCCGGGATCGCGAAGGTCGCTGCCGTCGCGGCCCCTCGGATCGGGACGCTCTTCCTGAAGTCCGCCGGGGAGTGCGATCTGCGCGTCAATGGCCGCCCGGCCGCCTTCGGCGACATCGAGCTCGCGGGGACCTCGGGCGTCCTCGAGCTGCGCCCCCAGGGGGCGGCGACCCGAGTCCGCCTCGCCTACTCCAGCGCGGGCATCGAGGTCCAGAGCGAGCCGTGGTCCATCGTCTACCGCGACGGCCTATCCCTGGGAAAGACTCCGCTGAGGATCGACTTCGATGAGGCGCAGACGCGCGTCGAGCTCAGGCGCCCGGACGAGGCTGCCGTTCGGCTCCTGATGCGTTACTCGCGGCGGTGAGCCGCATTGCTCGGGTCGGTCTCGAGCGGACGTGAGGGCACGCACCATGGTCGCGCGACTGCCGAAGGGACGCCTCGTCGCCGAGGGAGGACAGGGGCCGGGCACCTCCATCCCCCTGCTCCTGCAGTGCACGCTCGTCGGCCGCATCGACAGCGCGCACCTCGTCCTCGACGACCCGACCGTGTCGCGGCTCCACGCCCGCGTGTGCGTCGCGCGCGGGGGCGTCTGGGTCGAGGACCTCCTCTCGCGCCAGGGGACGTGGATCAACGGCGTCGCGCAGCGCAAGGCCTGGCTCGCGGACGGCGACCGAGTCGCTTTCGGCGACGCCGTCTTCTCCTACCGCTCCGGCTCGCGCGGCGCGCGCGCGGCGGGTCCCGCGCGTCAGTAGACGACGCAGAGCGTGGCCCCCGCGGGGCCGACGGAGAGCGCCGCGGCCGCGCCGCGGTCTTCGCGGGAGGTCCAGGGGTGGAGCGCCAAGACGACGCCCGCGGCGCCGAGGACTCCGCCGGCCGCGAAGGCGACGTTCGCAGTGGTCGCCGCGGACGAGGCGGCGGCGTGCTTCTTCACCGCACTGACGGCGCTCGAATCGGATTTCGCGTCGCTCTCGGACGAGCGCGCGCTGAGGCCGAAGTAGGTGCCCAGGGCCAGGGAGAGGGCGCCGGCCCCGACGAGCGAGTACGCCGCGATGCGGAGATTCCTTCCTCCGCCGCTCTCCCGGAGGTCCTGCTCCACCGCGGAACTCTCCAGGCCGCCGGCGGCCTTCGAGGTCGTTCGGATGATCTGGGGCGCGGCGGGGGAGGCGAACCGCGACGGCCCGTTCCCTTTCCTGTCGTAGGCCTCGATGAAGTACTCGATCACGCCCGTCACCGCGGCCGGCGGGAGCGTGGCCGTGTAGCGGACCGCATCCTTGGCCATGCTGGCGCTCTGGTAGCTCTTCGCTCCAACGGCGCGATAGTAGAGCGTCGGCTCGAAGACCCCGGAAGCATCGGTGATGGTGGCGCTGATGATGAGCACCTGGCCCGCCGCCGCCTCGGTGACCGGCGTGTGGGAAATCGTCGGGGGCTCGGTGTCCGCCGAAGCCGCACGCGCCAGCGAGGGCAGCGCCAATGCCGCCGCCAGCAGCCACGCGATTCGAGCCATCTCCACCCTCCTCGCTCCCTAGAAGACGGGCGCGGCCGGCGGCAGCGCTGGTGTCGGATTCTGGGTCTGAAGGCGCATCGCCGCTGGTCAGCAGCGATAGCGGTCAGTGTATATGTCGCCACGGCGAGCCTGTCACCTCGCGCGTGGAGGCTCCGCGCGGGCGCGCGGCGCCCCGAGGCGATTGACTATCCAGAGGCAATGCGATCGGATCCGGGCGACGCCGCGACAGGGACGCAGACGATTCGGGAGGGCTCTTTATGGCTCATCGGAGCACCTTGGCTGTCCTGGCCGCGGCGCTGTCGGCCTGCACGGTGAACCCGCTCGACCTCTCCGGCAAGAGCTGCGCCCGGGCGGCCGACTGCCCGGGCGACTATCTGTGCGACCAGGCCTCCCTGACTTGCGTCAGCACAGCCGACGCAGGGAGCGCGGTCTGCAACAAGGCGTGCACCGGGGACGCGGTATGCGCGAACGGAAAGTGCGTCTCCGCGAGCGGGTGCGCCGACGGGACGCGCGATTCCTTCACGCCGATTGCGCAGTACCCGGGCATCGCGGGCTGCGACGCGGCATGGAACGCGTCGTCCATGCGGGCGGCCGCCACGGGGGTCGCCTGCGGAGCCTCGCTCGGCGACTGCGCCGTCCCCGCCGACGCGTGTGGCTCCGGCTGGCACGTCTGCGCGACGCCCCCCTACGGTCCGAGCGACGTGAGCGGAAAGGTCACCGTAACCCAGTGCCTGGCGCAGCCGGGGGCCTATGCCATGGCCGTGGGCGACCGGTCCTGCGAGCCTTGCACCCTCCTCGGATCCGGAGCCGCGTGCTGCGGAGCGACCTGCGTCCAGCAGAACGGCGATTGCATCTATCCGGCGATGACCGCGTGGTTCGGCGTCATCAACAGCCACGTCAACCTCTGCGCCGACATCGAGTCCAAGTCGTCCGGCCGCGGCGTCCTGTGCTGCGTCGACCCCTGAGCGCGCGGAATCTCGTCCCGGTTCAAATCGCCTTGAACAGCTCCCGCGCCGACTTGGAGGTGAGCTCCGAGACCGTCGTGAGCCGGTCGGCCACCTTCCCGAGCTCGCGGGCCGCGCGCGAGACGGTGCTCTTGTCCACGGGCGCATTTCGGCTGGGGTCGTCGACCAGCACGGCGAAGACGCCGAAGTCGCGCCGGCGCTTCTCCTTGCGCAGCTCCTCGGCGAACGCGTCGCTCACCGTCGCCTCGCCGTCGGTGATGAAGACGATGTCCGCGCCGCGCAGCGGCGTCGTGCGCACGGCCTCCAGCGCAGCCTTGAGCGGCTTCTCGAAGTCGGTGCCGCCGCCGGGGAAGCACTCCGCCAGCCGGACCACCTCGCCCAGGTTCACCGGCCGCCGCCCGCTGAGCCGGCCCTTGCCGGTCAGGTCGAACGAGGCCAGGTCCGCTTCGGCGCCCGAGAACACCAGCGCCTTGGTGCGCCGCCCCTGCTTGCGGGCCACGTCGAGCAGCGAGAGCGCCACCGCCTTGGCCCACAGCTCGCGCTTCCCGTTCATGGAGCCCGAGCCGTCCAGGCAGACCACCACCGGCCCGCGGCCGTGCCGGTCGTCGCCGCGCAGGTCGTACTGCGCGAGGTTCGACTCCAGGAGCCGCCGCAGGAAGTCGCGCTTGCGCAGCGGGTGCCGCAGCACCGAGAGCTCGGCCGGCAGGATGCGCCCCAGGTCCGCGCCCTGCCCGACGCGGTAGACCTCCGCCGCCGCGCGCTCCCGGCGCCGCCGCCGCGCCGCCCGAGCCTCGGCCCGGAAGGCCCCCACCATGCGCGCCAGCTCCTGCAGCTTTTGGGACTTCTCCAGCTTCTGCGCCAAGGCCAGCCGCTCGCCCGCGCCGCGCGGCGACTGCGCCCCCAGCGCCCGCGCGAAGCTGTCGGCCTCCTCGTCCAGGCGGCCCAGGTCGTCGCCCAGCCGCGACGCCAGGATCGCGAGCTCCGAGTCGAAGCGGGGCGGCAGCTCCGACAGCGACTGGTCGATCTCGCCGGTGAGCTCCTTCACCCGCCGCTCGCCCTCGTCGATGCCGCGCTCGAAGACCCGGGTCAGCGCTTTGGCCTCGTCCTTCAGGTCCTCTGCCGCGGCGCGGATGCGCGACAGCCGCTCCTCCTCGTCCGCGAGCTCCTTCGACGCGAGCAGCTCCTCCTCGGTGAAGAGGTCGCCGCTCTTCACCAGCGAAAGCGCGCGGCGCGCCAGGTCGAGGGCGGCGTGCGCGGAGCGGGCCGCGTCCAGCGCCGTCTCGTCCTTGAGGGCGGAAAAGCCCTCGGCGCCCATGGCCGCGAGGAGGATGCGCCGGTTGAGCCGCGTGGCCGCCGGCGCCTCCCGGCTCTCGCGGACGCGGACCGCCAGCTTGAAGAGCAGCGCGAAGAGGTCCTCGATCAGCGCCGCGAAGTGCGGCAGGAGCCGCTCGCCGTGCTCCAGGAGCGGCCCGTAGCCGTCGAGGCCGCGGCGCGCGCGGGCGAATGCCTCGCGGTCGTAGCTGTCGGTCTGGATGAGGCGCGCGTCGAACATCGGGTGTCCGCCCTTCCCGGAAACGCGCATGGCGCCCACGCGCGCTTCAGTGCGTCCGGGAGCGCACGTCGACCTCGACCTCGGCCGGCTCCTCGGCGAGGAGCGCCCGCGCCAGGCGCTGGACCTCGTCGCGGCAGGTCACCACCAGGTCCGCCCGCTTGCCGCGCGCCTCGGTGTCGCGCGCCAGGGCCTCCAGGCGGCGCCCGAGGTCGTGGAGCTTCGCCAGGGCCTCGGCCTGCGCGGCCGGCGAGTCCGACCGCTCGGCGCTTGCGGCGGCGAGCTCGGCGATCTCCCGGGCCTGGAAGAGCAGCCGCTGCGCCTCGTCCTCGTGCCCGAAGGAGAGCGACCTGAGCGCCTCCTCGACCTCGGTCCGCTCGTTGGGCTCGCTCCACAGAACGTGCTCGAGGATCTTCAAGTCTTCGCTGTTGCAGACGTCGCGCCCGTAGAGCACCGCGCGGGCCTTGAGCAGCGAGAGCGACTGGCGGTAGCGCCGGTCGGACGCGACGACGCCCTTGGCGTTGAGGAGGGTGCGCAGCTCGAGCAGGTCGCGCCGCACCGCCTCGGGCACGCGCACCCGCTGGACCCGCGCCTGCAGCGACTCCAGCTCCGCCAGCGTGAGGAGCGAGGGCCGGGGCGAGGGCTCGAGCGCCAGCATGCGCAAGAAGAGGTAATCCTCGCGCAGGTAGTCCACCTCGAAGCGCAGGAGGAACCGGTCGTAGAGCGCGAGGAGCTCGTCCTCCTCGGGCAGCTCGTTGGCGGCGCCCACCAGCATGAGCAGCGGCACTTCCTCCGGGCCGTCGCCGCCGTGGTATCGCCGCTCGTTCATCAGCGAGAGGAGCGTGTTCAGGATGGCTGAGGAGGCCTTGAAGACCTCGTCGAGGAACGCCACGTGCGCCCGCGGCAGCTTGCCCTCCGTGACGCGGGTGTAGCGGTCCTCCTCCAGCGCCTTGAGCGACACCGGCCCGAAGAGCTCCTCGGGCGTGGTGAAGCGGGTGAGCAGCCAGGGGAAGTAGCGCGCGCCCGAGATGCGCCCGCACAGCTCGTGGGCGAGCTCGCTCTTGCCGGTCCCCGGCGGCCCCACGATGAGCACGTGGCTCTTGGAGAGGAGGGCGCAGAGGAGCCCGTCCACCGCGGGCTCGCGCTCGAGGAAGCGCTCGCACAGCTCGCGGCGCAGGCGCTCCAGGTTCGGGTTGAGGGTGCCTTCAGTCATGGCCAGGGCGGTCCGTGAGGGCGCTTCGCGGTCCTTCGCCGAAGTGCAACACGCGGGAGAGGATACCGCACGGAGCGTCCAATGTCGTACAACCTGAAACCGGATCGCCTTCGCTGCCATTTCCGGCCACTCGGGCCGCCGGGCTCTCGCTCCTCAGGGAGCCCTGCGTTCGCGGAAAGTGAAATGGCTGGCCTCGGCGCTCGGTGGCCTCCGCACCCGGTGTTGTATCGTCGAGGATGCGGCTCTCCGGGCGCGAAGGAGGTCTCGAGTGGACGCCGCCAAGTTGATCGAGCGGTTGCAGCTGGCCCCGCACCCGGAGGGCGGCTTCTATCGAGAGGTGTTCCGGGACCCGGCGCGCGTGACGCTCTCCGACGGCCGGGAGCGCTCGGCGGGCACCTCCATCTACTACTTCCTGCCCCGGGGAAGCATCAGCGCATTCCACCGCGTGCGCCAGACCGAGGTCTGGCACTTCTACGGAGGCGGGCCGCTGCGGCTTTACGTGCTGGGCCTCGACACCCTGACGCTCGACGCGGCCAACCCGCAGGCGGTCGTCCCCGCCAACACCTGGCAGGCCGCCGAGCCGACTGGGCAGGACGTGTTCTGCGGATGCACCGTGTTCCCGGGCTTCGAGTTCGAGGACTTCGAGCTGGGGCGCCGCGGCGAGCTGCTCGAGCGCTTTCCCGAGGCCCGCGACTCTGTCGAGCGGCTCGCGCGCCCGTGAGCTGGCGCCGCGTGGGCCCTCAGTAGCCTGGGGCGCGAAACACCTGGGCGGACTCGGCGGCGACCCTCGGCGAGCAAAGCGCGGGAAGTGAGCCCTTCGGCCGCCCTGTGGGGAAATCGGCGTACCCGGGCCCCTCGCATGGCCGAGGGAGCGACCTCGGCATTCGCGCGCGATAACCCCGAGTTGGCCGAGGGCTCGTTTACTTCCCTTCCCGCCGAGAACCCGGCAAACTCTCAAAGCCGCCCGCTGCCGCGAACGCCTTGGGCTCCTCGGAGCGGACGGCACCGTCATTGCGTTCTTCCAATCAATTGGGTTCGGGGCACGCGCGGCGGTTGACGACGACATCGAAGTGAACCGCGGCGCGGCCGTCAGCGACCGAGAGCCGCTGGAATCGGGATTGACCATGTTTGACCCGTGGCGTGGGCAGTCGAAAATCCTCCTCGCGGCGGCGTCCTTGCTGGCGTCCGCTTGCGGCAACTACACACTGGGCGCCGGCGGCGATCAGGACGGCGGCTCCTCGGTGATCGGGAGCGACGCGGGCGCGGGCGTCAGTGACGGGGGCGCAAAGGGCGACGCAGGCCAGCCCGCGGGCTCCGACGCCGGGGCCGCCTACGTCTGCAGCGGCGTGCGGACCTGCGCTCAGCAGGGCATCGAGTGCGGCCCGGCGGGCGACGGCTGCGGGAACGTCATCCAATGCGGGACCTGCACCGCGCCCAAGACCTGCGGCGGCGGCGGCGAGTCGTTCAAGTGCGGCGGCACGCAGGGGTGCGTCCCCAAGACCTGCGCCCAGCTCGGCGTGAGCTGCGGCCCGGCGAGCGACGGGTGCGGCGGCGAGGTCGACTGCGGCTCGTGCACCTCGCCGCAGACCTGCGGCGGCGGCGGAACGGCCAGCGTCTGCGGCGGCACCCAAGGCTGTGTCCCGAAGACTTGCGCCACGGCGGGCGCGGCATGCGGAAAGGTGGCCGACGGCTGCGGCGCGCTGCTGGACTGCGGCACGTGCGCGGCGCCCCTGGCGTGCGGCGGCGCCGGAGCGGCCTTCCAGTGCGGCGGCACGGCGGGCGCCGACGCCGGATCGGCCTGCGTCCCCAAGACCTGTGCCGATCTCGGCATCTCCTGCGGCCCCGCGGGCGACGGCTGCGGGGGAGATCCAGTGCGGCACCTGCACGGCGCCGCAGAGCTGCGGCGGCGGCGGCGTGGCCGGGCAGTGCGGCCGGCTCTGTGTCCCCAAGACCTGCGCGCAGCTCGGCAAGAACTGCGGGTCCGCGGGCGACGGCTGCGGCGGCCTGCTCGACTGCGGCACCTGCACCACCGGCACCTGCGCCGGCGGCGGCACCCCGGGCGTCTGCGGCTCGCCGACATGCACGGCCAAGACCTGCACGCAGCTGAGCATCGCGTGCGGGCCTGCGGGCGACGGCTGCGGCGGCGTTCTCTCCTGCGGCGGGTGCACCGCGCCGCAGACGTGCGGCGGCGGCGGCGTCGCCGGCCAGTGCGGCGGGACGGCGGCCTGCGTGCCCAAGACGTGCACCCAGCTCGGCATCAGCTGTGGCCCCGCGG
Source organism: uncultured delta proteobacterium (assembly GCA_963772225.1). Taxonomy (GTDB): domain Bacteria; phylum Myxococcota; class Myxococcia; order Myxococcales; family UBA5297; genus CAVYWD01. The sequence continues at coordinate 2,987,859 of CAVYWD010000002.1, forward strand.
GCGACGGCTGCGGTGGGCTTCTCCAGTGCGGCACCTGCAGCGGAAGCCAGACCTGCGGCGGCGGCGGGACGCCCGGCGTCTGCGGCAGCCCCGCGACCTGCACCCCGAAGAAGTGCGGCGACCTCGGCTTCAACTGCGGCCCGGCGGGCGACGGCTGCGGCGGCCTCCTCCAGTGCGGGACGTGCAGCTTGCCGCAGACCTGCGGCGGCGCGGGCGTGGCGAGCCAGTGCGGCGTCCCCTCGACCTGCACCAACCTCTGCCTGAACCAGGTCACATGCAGCGGCACCGCCACGACGACCGTGAGCGGCACGGTGTACGACCCCGCGGGCGCCAACCCGCTCTACAACATCCTGGTCTACGTCCCGAACGGCACCGTCCAGCCCTTCACCGCGGGCGCCTCTTGCGAACAGTGCACGGCCTCAGTGAGCGGCTCGCCGCTGGTGAGCGCGTATACGGACACCTCCGGCAAGTTCACGCTCTCGAACGTCCCGGTCGGCAGCAATATCCCACTCGTCATCCAGAGCGGCCGCTGGCGGCGGCAGGTGACCATTCCCACCGTGACCGCCTGCAAAGACAACCCGCTCGCGGCGAGCCTCACGCGGCTGCCCAAGAACAAGAGCGAAGGCGACATCCCGCTCATGGCAATCTCCACGGGCGCTGTCGACGCGCTGGAGTGCGTGCTGCGTAAGATGGGCGTGGACGACGCGGAGTTCACCAGCTCGGGCGGCACCGGCCGCATCCAGCTCTACACGGGCGCCGGCTCCGCCGGCTCGAGCGCCGCGAGCGGAACTCAGAGCGAGACCACACTCCTGGACTCGCTGACCAACCTCAAGAAGTACGACATGGTGCTCTTCCCCTGCCAGGGCTCCGAGTACACCGGCCGGGTCAACTCGACGCGCCAGGCGAACCTGGTTTCGTACGCGAACGCCGGCGGGCGCCTGTTCGCGACGCATTACAGCTATGTCTGGCTCTACAACAACTCGCCATTCAGCGGGACGGCCAACTGGAACGTCAAACAAGATAACCCAAGCGATCAGAACGGGATCCTGAACACGACGTTCCCGAAGGGCCTTGCGCTCTCCCAATGGCTCTTGAACATCGGGGCGACGACCACGCCGGGGCAAATCCCCGTCCAGGTGCTCCGAAACGACGTCCAGGGCGTCATCTCGCCGTCCCAGTCGTGGATGACCGCGACCAACCCGTCCAACGTCACGCTGCACTACACCTTCAACACGCCGGTCGGAGCTTCGGCGGATCAGCAGTGCGGCCGCGTGCTCTTCGACGACTTCCACGTGGAGGACAAGTCTTACGACCAGACCACCAACAAAGTGTTTCCGACGGAGTGCACCTCGGGGACGATGACGGCGCAGGAGAAGCTGCTGGAGTTCATGCTGTTCGACCTGGGCTCCTGCATCACGCCCGACCAGCCGACCTGTACGCAGAAGAAGTGCAGCGACCTCGGCTTCAACTGCGGGCCGCAGGCCGACGGCTGCGGCGGGCAGCAAGACTGCGGCACTTGCACGGGCAACCTGACCTGCGGCGGCGGCGGGACCGCCGGCGTCTGCGGCCAGCAGATCTGCACGCCGACGACCTGCGCCAAGCTCGGCTACAACTGCGGCCCGGCGGGCGACGGCTGCGGCGGTCAGCTCAGCTGCGGCACCTGCACCTCGCCCCAGGTCTGCGGCGAGAACGGGCACCCGGGCGTCTGCGGAACCCCGCCGGCCTGCACGGGCAAGACCTGCCAGCAGCTCGGCTACAACTGCGGCCCGGCGGGCGATGGCTGCGGCGGCGAGATCAGCAGCTGCGGCACCTGCACCTCCCCGCAGATCTGCGGCGGCGGCGGAGCGCCCGGCGTCTGCGGCAGCCCGACGTGCTCGCCGCTGACCTGCTCGGCGCAGGGCCTCGCCTGCGGCTCGACCGGCGACGGCTGCGGCAACTCGCTCTCCTGCGGCACCTGCACGGCTCCCGATGTCTGCGGCGGTGCCGGGATCGCCGGCGCCTGCGGTCCGGCATGCACCCCGAACTCGTGCGCCGAGCTCGGCTATAACTGCGGCCCAGCGGGCGACGGCTGCGGCGGGCAGCTCGACTGTGGCACCTGCGCAGCCGGCAGCTTCTGCGGCGGCGGCGGCAAGCCCGGCGTCTGCAGCCCTGCGAACCTCTGCTCGCCGCTGACCTGCGCGGCGCAGGGCCTGCACTGCGGCCCGGCGGGCGACGGATGCGGCAACTCCATCGACTGCGGCACCTGCACCGCGCCCGAGACCTGCGGCGGCGCCGGCGCGCAGGGGGTCTGCGGCAAGCCGAATTGCACGTCGCTGACCTGCGCGCAGCTCGGCCTCTCCTGTGGCCCGGCGGGCGACGGGTGCGGCAGCTCCATCGATTGCGGAACGTGCACTGCGGCCGGAGAGACCTGCGGCGGCGGTGGGACCCCCGGCGTCTGCGGCAAGCCGAACTGCACTCCGGTCACCTGCGCGCAGCTCGGCTTCGACTGCGGCGCGGCGGGCGACGGCTGCGGCGGGCTGCTCGACTGCGGCACCTGCGGTGCGCTCCAGGTCTGCGGAGGCGACGGCACGCCCAACGTCTGCTCCACGGGGCCCAACTAGGCCTGGCCGCGAAAGGCAACGGAGGATGCGCCTCATGAGGATCTCGAAGCTCGCAGGCCTTGCCCTGCTCGCCTTCGCACTTGGGCGACCGGAGCCGGCGCGGGCCCAGGGGTTCGGACTCGACCTCTCGCCGGGCGGCTCGAACGCGCCGCAGGCCGTGGGGAAGGACCAGGGCGCGAAGAAGAAGGAGGCAAAAAAGCCCGCTCCGCCGACGCTCGACTTCGGCGGCCTGGACCTGACCTCGGACGGCGCGCGCGCGAAGAAGCCGGCACCGGCGGCCGACGCCAAGGTCGCGCCTCCCCTCCCGCCGCCGCCGGCGGAGTCCAAGGACCCGTTGCCCGCTCCGCCAGCCCTGCCCGCGGTCGAGGCGGCGCCCGACCCTGCGCCACCTGCGCTCGAACCGGCGCCGACTGCGCCCGTCCCGGAGAGCGTCGACGAGAGCTTCGCGCCCGACCCGACGACCCGTCGCGTTCAGCCGGTCGCCTACGCCGTGGTCGGCCCTGGCGCGGTCTTCCGAAGCCTGAACGCGGGTTCCGGCGCTGGCCTCGTTCCCAGGGCCGGCGGCGCCATGACCGGGCTCGGCGTGGACGCGAGCTTCTTCCCGGCGCGGCTCGACCCCAACGGCGAGCGCGGGCCCCTGTCCAATCTCTCCCTGGAGGCGCATTACCGGCGCACTTTCGCGAGCGCCCAGCTTCAGACCGATGCCGGCGAGGCGAGCTGTAGCGTCGACGACGACGAGGTCTTGGTTCGCGCCGCCTACCGCTATCCGCTGCCCGGCGAGCACCTGCCGCGGGTGGGCGTCTCGGCCGGGTGGGGCAGCGAGCGCGTCTTGCTGCGCTGCTCCGCCCCCGCGCTGAGCACGCGGGTGCGGGGGGTCGAGCTGCAGCTGACGGCGCTGGAGCCCGTCCTGGGCGAGCGCCTGCAGATCGTCGCGTCGGGCGGCCCGCGGTTCGTGATCTCCGCGCACTCCGCGCAGGCGCCGGCCCGGTCGTACTCGCTGGAGCTGTGGCTCGCGTCGCACCCGGCGACATGGTTCTTCGCCCGCGGCGGGGTCCGCTTCACCGCCACGCGCGAGCAGACGGAGGGCGGCGTCGGCGTCGCCGAGCGCAGGGCGTTCACCGGCGTGGAGCTCGGGGCCGCCTACTAAAGACCTCGGGCTCAGGCGGAGCGACCGAAGAGCGCGAAGAGGCGGCCCTTCGGAGCATCGTCGAGCGGCAGCTCGCGGAAGCCGGCGCGGCGGCAGGCCTCTCGCTCCAGGGCGAATTGCTGGGGCGAGACGTGCCCCTTCGGCTCCAGCACCAACAGTCGCCCCGACGGCTTGAGGAGCGCAGCGACTTGGTCCAGGAACCCTGGCAGGTCCTCGAGCTCATGCAGCACATGGATGGCCGCCGCGAGGTCGACCTGAGCGGCCTGGTCGCCCAGGCCCAAATCCCGCGGCGAGCAGGCCCGGGCGACGATTCGATCCCCAAGGCCCGCCTTCAGGGCGCGCCGCTGGAGCCGAGCCACCGCCGTGGGCTCGACGTCGACGCACAGCACCCGCCCGCTCGGTCCGACCATCCGCGCGAGGGGCAGGCTGAAGAACCCGTATCCGCACCCGGGCTCTACCACCGTCATCCCCGGGCGCGCGTGGGGGCCGAGCAGCCTTTCCGGAGAATCGAAGAGCCGCCGGAGCGGGCTGGCGAGCAGGGAATGCATCCAGATCGGACAGCGGTGGTGCGGGGGCGGCCGCTCGGAGGCGGCGCTGGGCTCTCGAGTCTCCTTCGTGCTCATCGTCACCTCAGTGAGGGTTTCGGGCCGGAGGTTGGCTCCGGCGCGCGACGCCTTTCGCGGGAAGAGGGCACCTGCGCCGCGGCGGGCAGCGAAGCCGGGCGGCGGTCTGCTCCCGTCCGGCCCGGTTCCAGAGGGAGGGTCGCGGGGCGCAACGGCCGCTCTAGGCGCCGGCCTTTCCGCCGCTCGACTTCCTCTTCAGCGACAGCCCCATGGTGAACCGGGCCACCGGCTCGTCCCCGTCATTCTTCGGCACCGTTGCGACCACCTCGACCGGAAGCGTGACTCGCTGCCCGGTCGCCTCCGTCTCCCGCACCGCCGCCGCCACCTGCGCCCCTGCGGTGCACAGAAAGCGCACGTCGCCGTCGGCCCGCTTCAGGAAGTCGGCCTTCGCGTGGGCGAAGATGAGGTTGACGTCCCGGTGTCCCTGGTGGATGAGCCGCGCGGCGTGGAGACCTCCGGCGAGGTCGGCGCCGGCGAAGAGCGCGGCGAAATACATGGAGCCCAGGTGGTTCTTCGAGCGCCACCGGAGCGGGATGTCCACGGCGCAGCGCGCCTCGTCCAGCTCGATGACCCTGGGCGAGAGGAACAACAGCACCGGGATGCGAAGGCCGAGCAGCCGGACGAGCGCGGTTTCCTTGAGCAGCATGTGCTGAGCCTCCGAAGGTCGCGCCGATCATAGACCATAGACCGCGGCGGGCGCCGTCGAGGCGTCGGCGGGCCCGAGCGCCGTCCAGGCCCTGCGTCTCCACTGCGAACGCGAAGCCGAGGGTCGTGGGAACGTCGGCGTGAAGGCTGGCGACCGAGCTTGCCGACACCCGGCGCGGCGTCAGCGAGCCGCCTTGGCCTGTTTCGGGAACAGCTCGTCGAAGAAGTCCTTCATGGCGGTCCACGAGCGGCGGTCGGCCCTTTCGTTGTAGGCGGCGCCCTTCGAATTGTCGGTGCCGGTGTCGGAGCGCGTGAAGGCGTGCACCGCGCCCGAGTATTTGACGAGCTGCCAGTCCACGCCGGCCCCGCGCATCTCGTCCTCGAAGGCCTTCACCTGCTCGGGCGGGACGAAGGGGTCGTCGGCGCCGTGGAGCGCGAGGACCTTGGCCTTGGCGCTCTTCGCGTCGGCGGGGTTGGGCGTGTCGAGCCCGCCGTGGAAGCTGACCACGCCCGCCAGCTCGGCGCCGCTCCGAACCAGCTCCAGGGCCGTCGTCCCGCCGAAGCAGTAGCCGATGGCCGCGAGGCGCGCGGGGTCGACGTGGGGCTGGCGGGCGAGCTCGGCGAGGCCGGCCTTGGCGCGCGAGCGCAGCAGCGCGCGGTCCGCCTTGTATTTGCCGGCGAGCCCGGCCGCCTCCTTGGCGTCCTTGGGACGCACGCCCTTCCCGTAGATGTCCGCGGCGAAGGCCACGTAACCTAAGGCCGCGAGCTGCTCGGCGCGGCGCTTGGCGTAGGAGTCCACGCCCATCCAGTCGTGGACCACGAGGATGCCCGGGCGTCGGTCCGGCCCGGAGGAGTCGTAGGCGACGAAGCCCTCGAGGAGGGCCTCGCCCTGGCGGTATTCGACGGCGGCGGTCTTGATTTCGGCGTGGGCCATGGGGGCAATCAGCGTGGCGGCGAGGAGGGTACAGCCGGAGAGCGCGCGCATGGAGGCTCCTTTGGGACTCGTCATTAACGGGCCGGCACGGGCGGCGCCACCCCAGCAGCGTTTCGAGGCCTTCTGGGCGCCTTTCGCCTCTTGTGCGAGCTCGCCTTGAGGAATTGGCGTCGGGTGAGCCCACCTCAAGGGCTCGCTTCGGCGAAGCTCCCGCCCGAGCTTGGTCCGGGCGGCGACATGAGAGCGGCCAAGGGGGACGCGCCATCCGCGCCGCATCGTAGGTATCCACTCATGAAGAAAATCTTCACAGCCCTTTCATTGATGGCGCTCGCCTCCTGTGGCGGCGGAAGCTCAGGCAACAGCAGCAGCAACAGCAGCAAGAACGGCAGCGGCTCCGCGAGCGTCGCCGGCAGCGTCTTGGGTCAGTCGCTGAATACTCAAGAGGCGCTCTCGATGCCTATAGACTCGAGCCATTGCTCGCGGCCTTTCGGAGCCCTGACGAACGCGACGGGCGCGCTCATCTGGATGAGCAGCATCAACGGGACCTGCGACCTCCAGGCGAATTCGTGCAAGGTGCAGCCCAACGCGCTGACGCTGGTCCTCGTCCCCTGGAATGCCGCGTCCTCCGGGGCGCCTCCGGCCATCGCGCCCGGCGTCTTCCCGGTCACTCCCAATCCCATTGCGGGCGCGGACCACGGCGCGTTCGTGGCGGTGCTCGCGACGGACGCCTCCTGCACCCTGACCTCGCGGCTCCCCGGCGCGTCCGGGGGCAACGTCACCATCACCGCAGTGCACGGCGCGGCGCTGACCGGGAGCTTCGACCTCACGCTCACCGACGGGTCGACGGTGAGCGGTTCGTTCAATACGACCGAATGCAAGGTCGACCCCGCCCCGGTTTGCAATGGGACCTTCGCTTGCTCGAGCGTCCTGCAGTGCGGATAGCGGGGCCGGGCGTCGCCGCGGCCGTCCCGTCGTCGATGTAGCGCCTGAAGCGCTCCAGCGCCCCCGTCGAGGCGACGAGCCTCGACGCGGCGGCGTCGGGAGAGAAGGGCGATTTGCGCGGGCTTCGGCGTCGACGACGGCGGTGAAGGGCCGCGGCAGGGCCGTGCCGGGAAAGTGAGTGCTGCGAAAGCGGTATTCGGCGAGCTCGTGTGAGCGGCCATTCATGACATGCGGCGGGCTGACTTGCCGCGCCCCGGCTTCGCCAATGAGCGCGTCATTTCCAAGATCGTCGGACGGAAGCCCATGGCCCGGAAGAGCTTCTCGGCCTTGGGGTTCTGGGCGGCCACCTGCAGCACCACGAAGGGCGCGCCCTTCTTCGCGAGCGCGTCAAGCAGCGCCTTTCCGAGCTGCGTGCCCACGCCGCGCTCGCGCTCCTTGGGGTCCACCATGAGGTCGACGCCTACGGCGCACGCGTCGCGCAACAGGTTCCAGTCGCGCGGCTCGAGGCGCCCATAGGCGTAGCCCACGACCTTCTTCCCGCGCGCTGCGACCAGAACGACCGCGCGCCGATTCTTCATCTCCTTGCCCAGCCACCAGGCGTAGCCCTGGGCGCCCGCCTCGGGCAGGAAGAAGCGCTCGGGGTCCCAGGCGTGGTGCGCGCGCGCGAGCCCGGCGCCGAGGCGGCCCAAGGCTGGCAAGTCGGACTTCAGAGCGGGGCGGACGACGATTTCCGGGGTGCTGGGCAAGGGCGGCTCCTGGGCGGATGCGAGTTGGGGGCCGATCAAAGGTCGGACGGCTGGACAGGCGCAAGGCGCTCGCGCGGCCGCGATGCGCGCAAACGCCCGCGAGCCGAAGGTTTGGGTCATCGCGACGGCCCCGGAGCGGCGACAGCTCGAACGTGGGAGCGCTCGAAGCCGGGGTTGACGCGTGCCCGGACCAGCTCCAAAAGGTGACGGTGGCGCAGCCGGCCGGCGACGACACCGCCGAGCGGGCGCGAGAGTACCGGGTCAGGCTGCGTGTCTTGGCGTAGGCCGCAATAGAACGCCTACTTCTTCTTCCGCGTCTTTTTCTGGTTCGGTCCGAGGCCTGCCGGATTGGGTGACCAGCCAGACATTGTCCGCCGCAGGAACTCGTCGAACATGGGAACCGTAAAAGCGGTGTCTCCGTGCTGAGGGCTGTAGATCATGCCTTTCTTGATAAGGCCATTCCGCAGTGGCCCAGCAGTTGTTACATCAATGTAGAGTTTCTGCGCGATCTCTCCCGATCGATGAGGTCCAGGGCCAAGCTCGGCCATTGCACGCATGTACTCCTTCTCTCGCGGAGTGAGCCGATCAAGACGAACCCGGAAGAATCCCTTGCCGAGCGCAGCAACGGCGTTGGCTGATGCTTTCTCGACATCCGCCACAGTGACTGGCGATGAGGGCGCAACATTCCAGCAGTGAGCGCCCCATTCCTGAAGGAAGTACGGATAGCCCTTCGTCTTGCTGACGATCGTGGCCAACGCATCGTCCTGGATCTCGGCGCCCTCCCTGCGAATGGGGGCCGAGATGGCCTCGCGAGCAGCGAGGTCAGGAAGTGGGCCAACGTCAGGATAGTCGAACAAGCGCTCAGCATAGGACTTGGCTTCTCCGGCCAGGGCCGCGAGCTGGGGCAAACCAGCGCCGAACAGTATGAACGGCAGTGCTTTCTGTGCCATCTTGTGAGCGGACACGATGAGCGCAGCGAAATCCGCCTCGGAGAGGTACTGAACTTCGTCAACAAGGACGGCAACCGCGCTGCCCGCTTGCTTGGCGGCGTCGGCGACCGCGACCAAGAGTTCTGGTAGGTCTGCCTCCAGACTCCCCGAATCGGCAGTGCCGGTCTCTGCTTTGACTCCGAACTCCACGTCGCCAACCTTGGCCTTGAAAGCACTCGCAAAGGCACGCAGGACGCCGAGTGCCCGGAGGGCTACGTCCTTTGCCTTTTCAAGGCGGCTCAACTTGAACAGCATGGAGCGAAGCGGCGGAACGAGCATCTCTGCCAGACGCCTGTCCTCCGGGGCTTCGAGTACGACCGTGACGTAGCCTTGCCCCTCGGCGATCTGGGCAAGACGATTGAGCAACACCGTCTTGCCGACCCCCCGAAGGCCTAGAAGCATCTGGCTCTTGGCCGCTCGGCCGAGCTTCACACGTTCGAGAGCCACCGTGGCGTTCTGGATGATGCTGTCTCGTCCGGCGAGCTCGGGAGGCTGCGTTCCCGCACCGGGGGCGAAGGGGTTCAGAGTGGGGTTCATAGGAGCCTTACCCGACTATGCGAGGTTTATCGTGTCGCACGATAAGATGCTTAAGTTATTGCTAAAGGTCAAGCTCGTCGCCGGCCCGGGTTGGTTCTGTGGGGGGTTGTTCGCTCCTTCCATCGCCTGGCGCGGCATCGAGCTTTGGAACGACCGTCGAAGCGCGCTGGGCAGCCAAGCGGAGCTCAGAGTCAAGCGGAGCTCAGAGTTCCGTCGACCTGTCACACGTCAATAGGCCGACGAGGAAGACGCACCCGAGGCACTCTTCCCACGGGGAGGCGGTTCTTACTATGGGGAGAGCGGGTTGCGGGTCGGGCACACCTCCACGCCGGGATGACCGGAAGGGGGGTCGCGGCGCTGTTCGGGAGGGACGCGGGCCGGCGAGCGCGGCAACGGCAACCCGGCCGCGAATCGCGCCACCGCGTGCCGGGCGAATGCCCGGAGGCGGGCTTCTCCTGCGTGCCGCCAGGAGGCACCCTTCGTCGCGGCCAGGCGGCCAGGACGAGCCGGGGAGTCCCCGGCTCGGCCCGCTCCGTTGTCTCCCCCGGCGTTCGCGTGTTATCGACAACGGTTCTCGGATGGACACCCTCCTCGCCCCGAAGCACGGGCGCCACCGCTCGAGTACCTCCATGCAAAGACGCTCCGCCGCCGACATCCGCGAGGCCTTTCTCTCCTACTTCGAGAGAGAGGGGCATCGCCGCGTCGCCTCCTCGTCCCTCGTGCCGCAGAACGACCCGACGCTGCTCTTCACCAACGCCGGCATGAACCAGTTCAAGGACGTCTTCACCGGGCGCGAGAAGCGCGACTACACCCGCGCGACCACTGCCCAGAAGTGCGTCCGCGCCGGCGGCAAGCACAACGACCTGGACAACGTCGGCTACACGGCGCGCCATCACACCTTCTTCGAGATGATGGGCAACTTCTCCTTCGGCGACTACTTCAAGAAGGACGCCATCCGCTTCGGCTGGGAGCTCATCACCTCCAAGGACTGGCTGGGCATCGACCCGTCGCGGCTCGCCGTCACCGTTTTCGAAGGCGAGGGCAACATTCCCGCCGACGAAGAGGCGGAGCGCTTCTGGCTCGACCAGGGCGTGCGCAAGGAGCGCATCTTCAGACTCGGGCGCAAGGACAACTTCTGGCAGATGGGCCCGACGGGCCCCTGCGGCCCGTGCTCGGAGATGCACGTCTTCCGCGGGCCGGAGACCGACTCGAAGCTCATCGACGCGCACGCCCGCAAGTTCTTCGTCGAGAACGCCATCGCCGACTCCGATAGCTGGATGGAGATATGGAACCACGTCTTCATGCAGTTCGAGATGTTCGAGGACGGGAGCTTGAAGCCCTTGCCCAAGCCGTCCATCGACACCGGCGCGGGGCTCGAGCGGCTCGCGGCGGTCATCCAGGGCGTCGCGTCGAACTACGACACCGACCTCATGCGCGACATCATCCGCCGCGCCGAGGAGCTGGCGAAGAAGCCCTACGGCGCCTCGACCTCGCCCGACGACACCGCCATGCGCGTCATCGCCGACCACTCGCGCGCCACGGCGTTCCTCATCGCCGACGGCGTGTTGCCGTCGAACGAAGGGCGCGGGTACGTGCTGCGGCGGATCATGCGGCGGGCCATCCGCTACGGCGCGCGGCTGGGCTTGAAGGACCCGTTCCTCTTCGAGACCGCCGACCGCACCATCGAGCTCATGGGCGGCTTCTACCCGGAGCTCAAGGCGAGCCGGTCGACCATTCTCGAATTCGCCAAGAACGAGGAGGTAGGCTTTCGAAAGACCCTGGACAAGGGCCTCAAGATGCTCGGCGGCGAGATGGAGAAGCTCTCCACGAAGGGCGAGAAGTCCATTCCGTATAAGACCATCTTCTTCATGCACGACACGCACGGATTCCCGCCGGACGTGACGCGCATCGTGGCCCGCGAGAACGGGTTCGAGGTCGACGAGGACGGCTACGCAAAGTGGGTCGTCGACCACAAGCCGCGGGGTGGCGAGGACTTCGGCGGCTCGGGTGAGAAGGCCGTCGCCGATGTCTACCACGCGCTCCAGAGCCAGCACGGCGACTCGCAGTTCCTGGGCTACGAGACCCTCGCCAGCGGGGCCAAGGTGCTGGCCATCGTCACTGGCGGGAAGGTCGCGAGCTCGGCCAAGGCTGGCGACGAAGTGGAGATTGCGCTCGATAAGACGCCCTTCTATGGCGAGTCGGGCGGCCAGGTCGGCGACGCGGGGCTCATCGAAGCGAATGGGCTGAAAGTCGAGATCGCCGACGCCCTCAAGCCGGCGGGCGGCCTGGTGATCCACAAGGGCAAGATCCTCGAAGGCGCGGTGGAGGTGGGCCAGGCGGTGACGGCCAAGGTCGACCCGGAGCGGCGCCAGGCCATCCGGGGCAACCACTCGGCGACGCACCTTTTGCACCTGACCTTGCGCGAGGTCTTGGGCGATCACGTCAAGCAGGCCGGCTCGAAGGTTGGCCCCGACGGCTTCCGCTTCGACTACACGCACTTCTCGGCGCTGACCCCCGAGCAGCTTGGGGCGGTGGAAGAGAAGGTGAACGCGCTCGTCCGCCAGAACCACGCGCGCGACCTCAAGGTCGTGGGCATCGAGGAGGCGCGGGCCCACGGCGCGATGATGCTCTTCGGCGAGAAGTACGGCGACAAGGTGCGGATGGTGCGCTTCGGGCCGTCGCTCGAGCTGTGCGGCGGCACGCACGTGGACCGGACCGGGGACATCGGCGCGTTCTTCATCGAGAGCGACGAGTCGCTCGCCTCGGGCGTGCGGCGCATCTTCGCCAAGACCGGCGCCGGGGCCGTCCGCTCGGCGCAGGAGCAGCGGCGCAAGCTGCGCGCCCTGGCCGAGGGCTTGAGGACCTCGCCCGACGCGGCGGAGAAGGCGCTCGACAAGCTCTGGGTCAACGTCAAAGCCATGGAAAAGGAGCTCGACCGGATCAAGAAGCAGGGCACGACCGGCGGCGCCGACGACCTCGCGAAGGAAGCGAAAGACGTGAACGGCATCAAGGTCGTGACCGCGCGCATCGACCCCGCCGACGCCGAGGCGTTCCGCGGGCTCGCCGACAAGCTGCGCGACAAGCTCAAGACGGCGCTCGTGGTGCTCGGCGGCGAGAAGGACGGCAAGGCGCTCCTGCTCGTCGCGGCCACCGAGGACGTGGTCAAGCGCGGCATCAAGGCGGGCGACGTCGTCCGGGAGATCGCCAAAGAAGTCGGCGGCCGCGGCGGCGGCAAGCCCGACCTTGCGCAGGCCGGCGGGTCTGAGCCCGCGAAGATCGACGCCGCGCTGGCGAAGGTCTATGAGCTCGTGAAGTAGCGGGCAGGGGCGGAGGTCGACGGCCCGCCGGGCCATGAATGGCCCGGCTGATATGGAACGACCTGACGACGCGTACGAAGCCATCTGAAAGCCGGCTGGGTAAGAAGGGGCCGGAGGGTTCGAGCTCAATTGGGCGCTGGTCGCTTGGCGTCTCGCGCTGCTCCTCACGGCGCGAGCTGGCCCGCCTGGTATAGCTCGACGATCTGCTGCGCCGAGAGCTCGGTGCCGCTCTCTTCGGCGCGGCGCTGCACCTCGGCCGAGAGCTCGACGAGGCGCTTTCGGTCGAGGCGAACTCCGGCGCGCTCTTCCAGGACCCAGGCGACGCCTCCCTTTCCGGATTGGCTGTTGACCCGGATGACGGCATCGTAGGTGCGGCCGACGTCCGCGGGGTCGATGGGGAGGTAAGGAATTTCCCAGCGCTCCTCACCCGAGCGGCGCCGGGCCGCGAAGCCTTTGTTGATGGCGTCCTGGTGGGAGCCCGAGAAGGCGGTGTAGACCAGCGCGCCGGCATAGGGGTGGCGGGGGTGCACGGGCATGCGGTTCGCCTGCTCGGCGACTCGGACCAGCGCGTCCAGGTTGGACAGGTCGAGGCCCGGGTCGACGCCTTGCGAGAACAGGTTCATCGCCAGGGTCACCAGGTCGACGTTGCCGGTCCGCTCGCCGTTGCCGAACAGCGTGCCCTCGACGCGCTCGGCGCCCGCCATCACGGCGAGCTCGGCGGCGGCGACCGCGGTGCCGCGGTCATTGTGCGGGTGAACCGAAAGCACGTATCGCTCTCGCCCGCTCAGGTGGCGCTCGAACCATTCGATCTGGTCGGCGTAGACGTTCGGCGTGGACATCTCCACCGTCGCCGGCAGGTTGAGAATGACCTTTCGCGCGCTGGAGGCGCCCCAGGCGTCGAGCACCGCCTCGCAGACGTCCACGGCGAAGTCGAGCTCGGTCCCGGTGAAGCTCTCGGGCGTGTATTCGAGGGCGATGCTCGATTCGGGCATCTGCGCGGCGAGAGACCGCACGAGGCGAACCCCCTCGAGCGCGATGTCGATGATGCCCTTTCGGTCCATGGCGAAGACCACGCGGCGCTGGAGCTCGGAGGTGGAGTTGTACAGGTGGACCACGGCCCTGGGCACGCCGCGCAGCGCCTCGAAGGTGCGGTGGATGAGGGGCTCGCGGGCCTGGGCGAGGACCTGGAGGGTGACGCCCTCGGGGATGCGATTCTCTTCGATCAATTCGCGGACGAAGTCGAACTCGGGCTGCGAGGCGGAAGGGAACCCCACCTCGATTCCGCGAAAGCCCATCCGCACGAGCGCGCCGAAGAGGAGGCGCTTGCGGTCCGGGCCCATTTGGGTCTACGAGCGCCTGGTTTCCGTCTCGCAAATCCACCGAGCACCACGCGGGGGCGCGGTCGATGACCTTGGACGGCCACCGCCGGTCGGGCAGGGCGACCGGGGAGAACGGGCGGTACTTGTGGGCGGGCATCTTGGACATGAGCGGCTCCTTCGCGGTTGCGGGGGAGGCCGGAGGCTCACGTCTTTCGAGGCTTCTACGAAGACCTCCTCCGGCCGGGGACGGCGGAAGAGGTCGCGCGGGTCAGGAAGCGCCGGCGAGCTCTTCCGCCGGGCTAAGAAGTCGACTGTGACCTGCGCGCACCAACATGATTGAGCGAAGCTACGCGCGGCCGCTCGAGGCGTCAAGCAGGAACCCGGGCTTCGGCGGGCGGAGCACCGCTGTCCGAGGGTGCGGGACGTCGCGCCGCGCCGCGCCGTCGAATGGCGCCGAACACCATCGCGGTCCGCTTTCCCAATATGGGAATGCGCCAATACGGCACGCGGCTCATCAATGGCGCCACCTATTTCGTGAAGCGGGTGGAACCTGCGTCTACGATGTCCTCTCCGGCGAGCGGCGTGTTCATCAGGAGGCCCTGCCATTTCAAGGATTGGACGAGGGAGCATGACCCCGGTGAAGAAGCGCCCTGTCAGTCGCCACGCCCGAGAGCTCGCGGCCTTCGCCGAGGAGAAAGGGGCCTACCGCGCCCGGGGCTTTGCGGCGCGCGATGTCGTGCTCGACCCGCGCGTCCGGCTCAAGTGCCAGATCCCGCTGTGCCCGCACTTTGGCCGCTCGCTCACCTGCCCGCCGAACGCGCCCTCCCTCGACGCGTTCGGCGCCGCGCTCGCTCGCTACCGCGCCGCGGTGCTCGTGCAGACCCGCGCGCCCCTGGGCCCCAATGCCTTCCAGGGCCCGGCGTTGAAGGCGGTGGAGGACGCCGCGGTCGCTCTGCACGGGCTGGTCGCCGAGGTCGAGCGCAAGGCCATGGCCTCGGGCTTCCCGTTCGCCTTGGGGCTCATCGGCGGGCACTGCCGACTGTGCGCCGAGTGCGTGGGGCAGGGCTCTGGCGCGGCGTGCCGCCGGCCTTTCGAGGCGCGGCCGTCTCTGGAGGCGGTGGGGGTGGACGTGGTCGAGACCAGCGCGCGGGCGGGGCTGCCGATTCGAGCTCCCCCCGAAGGACGAGGTGCTCTGGACGGGGCTCGTCCTCGTGGAGTGAAGCGAGGCTACGCCGTGATCCAGTCGCGCAGCACCTGGTCGATCTGCGCTTCGGTGAGCTCGCCGTGGTCGGCCATCTCCTTGATGCGCGCGGTGAGCATCTTGAGCTGCGCCTCGCCGAAGGAGAGCCCCATCTCGCGGGCGCGGTAGGCGATGGCGTGCTTGCCGGTGAGCCGGCTGCCGATGATGAGCTTGCGCTCCATGCCGAACGCCTCGGGCGGGATGATCTCGTAGCTGCCGGGGTTCGACATCATCGCCTTGAGGTGCATGCCCGCTTTGTGGCTGAAGGCCGACGACCCGGTGACGAAGTTGTTGAACGGGATGTCGACGCCGGCCACGCGCGAGACGATCTTCTCGAGCTCTTGCAAGTACCCTAGCCGGTACTTCGCGACCAGGTCCGGCGAGAGGCTGTAGATGCGGGCCACGATGCCGCCGAGCGGCGTGATGCCCACGCGCTCGCCGAGCCCCAGGACGCTCACGTCGAGGTGCGTGGCGCCGGCGGAGACGGCCTCGTAGGAGTTGGCCACGGCGCACCCGGTGTCGTTGTGCCCGTGAAAGCCGATGTCGCAGTGCACCGCCTGGCGAACCGCGCGCACCAGCGCGAAGACCTGGCGCGGCGTCGCCACGCCGACCGTGTCCGCGAGGCCGACCCGCGAAACGCCCAGGGACTCCGCGGCGCGGTAGACCTTGAGCAGGTCCGCCTCCTCGGAGCGAAAGGTGTCCTCCGCCGAAAAGCGCACCTCGATGCCGTGGCGCTTGGCGAGCTCGATGGGCGCGGCGATGGCCTCGACGATCTGCTCGATGCTCTTGCCGTGGCTCGCCGCTCGCAAGATGCGGCTGGTGGCGTAGAAGAGGCCCAGGCCCGCCACGCCGGTGTCGAGCACCGCCCTCACGTCGTCGAGCACGCAGCGGGCGTGGCTGATGACCTTGGCGCGGAGCCCCAGCTTGGCGATGGCCGCCGCGTCCCGCGCGCTCTGAGGAGAGGCCAGGGGGTTCGTCACCTCGATGTAGTCCACGCCGAAGGTGTCGAGCGCCCGGGCGATCTCGAGCTTGTCTTCGGTGCGGAAGTGGGCCCCGGAGAACTGCTCGCCTTCGCGCAGCGTCGTGTCGATGAGCCGGAACGCCATAGCGCCCCATTGTAGCGGCGAAGCCCCGGCCCTGCCTGTCGCTCGGCGGCAGGCCCGTCGCCGTCGAGGCGTCCGGCCATGGGGCGCGAGACGAAGGCCCCTCCAGGGGATGGACCTTCCAGTCCACGCAGCCGCGAGCCCGCCGGACCGCGCCGGCCGTACCGCGCCGGCGGGAGCCCGTGACCCGAATTGGGCGGGGCCGGCCTCGAAACCCCCGGTCTGCTCTGTCCGCCGGAGATGACAATGAGGCAATGGGGCCTGGCAGCGCGGTGGTGGCTCGCGCTCGGTTCGGGGCTGTTTCTCTGGGCCTGCGAAATGGTTGCGGAGCAGGCGCCGGATGGCGGGTCGAGCAGGGTCGAGGAGTCGCGCGATGGCGGTGCAGGCAAACCCGTCGACGCATCGAGCGGCAGCAGCGACGGGTGGAGCGGCATAGGCGACGCGTCGAGCAGCGATGCCGGCGCGTCGAACGACGCCGCTGCGTCGGACAGCGGCGGCCGGTCGAACGACGGCGGCGCGTCGGACAGCGGCGGCGGGTCCGACAGCGGCAATGACGCCAAGCCGAGCTCAGGTTGTGGAAAGACGCCGACGCTGAAGAACAGTGCCGGCAACACGTTCAGCTACAACAGCATCACGAGCGGCGGCCAGAACCGGCAGTACCTCCTGAGGCTCCCCGCCAACTACGACAATCAACACGCGTATCGCCTGGTCCTCGGCTTTCACGGGGCCACGGGCAACGCGACCAACCTCGCTCCAACGTACTTCGGGCTCTTCGATTTCTCGAACGGGAGCACGGTCTTCCTCGCGCCCGACGCCGTCGGCGGGTTCTGGTCCAGCGATCAGGACGTGACCTTGGTCGAAGACATCCTCAAGCAAGTCGAGGCCGACCTGTGCATCGACGCCACCCGGGTCGAGCTGGAGGGGTTCAGCCAGGGCGGAGCCATGGCTTTCACGCTCGCCTGCGCGCTTCCGAATGTGTTCCGAGCCGCGGTGGTGCATTCCGGCGGAGGCCTCGCTATGCCCACGAATTGCCAGCCCATCGCCTATTTGTCTTCGCTCGGCCAACAAGAAAACAACCTGGGACAGACCATGACGAGCGACTTCTTCGCCACGGCGGACGGGTGCACCATCGAGACCCTGCCCAAGGCTCCCAGCGGGGGCCACCTCTGCTCCGACTACAAGGGTTGCTCGGCGGGGCATCCGGTCCGCTGGTGTCCGTACGACGGCGGCCACACCTCGTCGCCCAACGATTCAGGGCAGAGCACGTCCTGGATGCCCAAAGAAGTCTGGAGCTTCTTGAGCCAGTTCTAAGAGATTGCGAGACGAGCATCCGGGTGGTCTGCCGGATTGCCCGCACGAGGATGCGCTCCAGATCCTCGAGCGTGGGGTCGGCGATCCGGACGAAGCGGACTGCGCCGTCATCGAGAGACGCGAAGGCTCCGTCGGGAAGCACGGCATGGTGATGGAACTGTGGTGGAGGTCGAGGTGGGCTGGATTTGGGCGGGGGCGCATTGAAGGGGCGCGGGGCCCTGCGCCGGTAGATGCCCTAGCCCGCCCTTGCCCCGTTCACCCATCACAACCGCCGGGCCCCGCGCCAAGGCCGTGAGCGAGCGATGGGTCGCCTGCTGCGAGAGCGCCCTCCTCAGGCCCGTGCTCCTCATCGACGATGCCAAAGAAGATGCGCCCCGTCGCCGTCCTCGACGAGCTACGCCATGGCGCACGGGAACAGGAAAGGCGGGTGACGCATCGGCCTGTCCCTCGACAAGACCGAGCGATCCGCCATCGATTAATGCGACCAGGCTCACAGCACCACGTCCTTGGCGTCGAGCGCGAGCAGGAACTCGTGCTCCGCGGAGAAGACCACCGGCGAGCCGGCGTCGGAGAAGACCTGCAGGAGCTTGGAGACCTCGCGCGCCGAGATGGGCGAGCGAATGCAGATCCGGTCGCCCTCGGCGTCGCTCAAGGTCACGGCCACCTCGCTGACCCGCTTCTCGCCGGTGGGCAGCGTGACGAGCGAAGCCTCGTCGGTGGGCGTCAGGTGGCGCCAGCGGTCTGGACAACAACAGGGCCGGGCCGCGTAACCGAGGCGATGTGCTGGCCGTTCGCGTAGACATTGAGCGTGTGGCGCTCTGTCGGTGGTGACAGCGCTCGGGTGATCCATCGTCGAAGGTCCGCCGTTCGTAGACCTTCCTAATGTAGAGGGTGGTCATGGCCGGCGCACCTGCGGGCGTGACGACGCTCTTGCGTCGCTGGCCGTCCGAGTCGCAGGTGATGCGTCCGACCTGCGCCCCACTCTTCGTGACGGTCTCGAGTTGGTGCCCGTTCCAGCGCAGGCTGAGGTGCTGCCAGAGCGTAGACCGCAAGTTGCTCTTTACGACGGCATGCCCTTCGTCCCTTCGGGCGGTAGCTGCGCGGGATGGAGCCAGAGAGCCACTAACCGCTCATCGTGAAGCACGGCGATGCATCCCGTCATGAATTCGACGGCATGACCACGCCGTTCTGGTGCTCCAAGACACACCCAGCCGGACGCAGAATCGACGAGGACCGGCCATCGAGAATCACGGGCAATTACGCCGATCGTCTGGCCAGGGACCAGATTCGGCTCGACCTTCAGGAACAACGACCCTTGCGAGGACGCGGGCGGGTGAAGTCTCATGGGCTTCCAGCCTAGATGTGGACAGTAGCCCGTAACGAAGACTACTCGGCTCTCGTCATCGACCATGAGTTCAACGTCGTTCACGCCTACCGCATAAGGGCAGTTGCTCGGGCGGGGCTCGGTATCGAAGGCATAATCCTGCGCGCGATACACGAGCCTGCCCGTAGCACCAAGCACCTTCTCCTCAACTGCAAATCGCACGGTGGTCATCGGAAATTGAAGTGCAGGATGGTGTTGGTCTGCGTGTCGAGAACCAGTTTCCAGGTGCCCTGTGCACCGCGCATCGTACCCGGCACGTCCCAGCGCACAGCCCCTGCTACGCCGCCCGGGTCAGGTATCGGCTTTCCGGCCGCCATGAGCGCCAGGAGCGACAATACAGAACTCGCTCCAGTTGTCGGAGAATTCCTCTCTGGCGACTTCCAAGGCTAGGACCATGAGTGGGCGAGGATCCTCGGCGCTGGCGTCCCCTGCAGCTCGAAGAACTCAATCGGCAACTGCTACTCGTCAGGACTGCCCGTCGAAGCAAAATAGAAATCCACCCGTTGAGCTAAAGAGAGAAAGCTAACCAAGAGCTCGGACGAAAGCGAGTAACCGCCTTGACCTCCTGCAGGCTCCCACCAGATGCTGGCGCTGACAGTCGCAGAATAGGTTTTAGCTGCCTTATCAATCACGTCCTTCTTGTCTCCAAGCACCGCCAGTATCGACCGAATGGCGTCCTCAACATCATTCGACTCGATCTCCAAAGCCCAGCAACCCCAAGGCCTTGGGACCCTCTTTCCAGGAGACATCTCACCCTTGATATACTGTCTAGTCGGAGACACCCCAATGAGTCGCGTGACATCAGAAGGCATTAACGTCTGTGACGTCAACCCAAGACACACTCGGGCCTGCTTCGTACTGCTATTGGAGGAGGTTTTCATGGCAGGTAATCCAGGATCGAACAAAGTAGCTCGCCAGCGCTATCGACGTAGTCTCCGTTTTGGAGGATGGCGCCGTGATGGTTGTTGGCCAACTGGAGATCTCTTTTCAGAGCTTCAAGTGCACGTCCCCAGTCTCTCGGGTGGAGATCGGTGCCAACAGCCTCATTTAAAGCTTTGGCGGTACCGTTGGCGATCGTGTTCCCGCCTCGCTGGAGAACCCGAAAGCAATCGTTATGCACCAGCAGGCCTTGCCTGCCAACGAAGTAAGTATGAAAACCTTCAACCTCGAAGTCTACATATCCATCCGCGCTGACTCTACATGCCTCATGGCCTGACCAAGCGCTTCCGCACTCGCGCGAAACGTGCCGATCAGCTGCACGTCCTGCGCAATCGCCTCGAACATACGATCTTTAAAACAAAGCAGGTAGTGGTGACTATTGTGCCACTTCTCGGCAACGTGCTGCGGATGAACTCTGTCGACGGCCTCGAGCTCTCCAATCCACTGAGAATTTTTCACTACGAAAGCGCGATAGGGAGTCAGGCCCTTTCCAGTCAGCGGATGTCCTTGGATGGTTTCATCGCTGACATCCGTCAGTTTGTACCCAGCGGCCTCACTGAAGGCGAACGTGGCATACTCGCGCTCTCTCGTCGCAAACACAATGGCGCAGTTCGAGGCGCTTCCAAAGACCATCGGATAGTACGCCATTCCGTTCCATGCAGCCAACGCCACCTCCACTGCGTGAGGTTCGCCTCGCCTCTCAGCCACCGCGCGCTCCAATTGAAGTACCTCGTCAAGCAAAATTCTATACTCGGGCCCGAAGCGGCGCTGCTGCACAAGCAGGCTCAGCGAATCGCGCTTTGTTGCGAGGAGGTCCACTACGTTATCAACGCTCATGGTCAAGGCTCCCTCGGAGTCGACGGTCCGCGCGACCCCGTTCAGCATGCCGTTGGGCTTGTATGAATAGGCCGTGCCCTCGTTCGGGCCGGCGACGGAGGTCAGCCTGCCTTTGCCGTAGGCGACCGCGGGATCGTCATAGGTATAGACCACGCTGGCCCAGGTGGGGTCCCACGCCAACTTCGAGGTCATCCGATTGAGGGCATCGAAGTTGAAGGTCGTGCTGTTCCCGTTCTCCCAGGTAAGGATGACGTTCCCCGACGCATCGTACAGGATGTCGGTCGTCCCCAACTTCGGATCGACGACAGATGTCCGTATCCATCCGCCAGCCCGTACCCTGACAGGCTCGGCGAAGAGGCGCATCCTCGGGGGCCGGCGTGCCACATGCGGCCGCGGAGATGCGGCTCGCGAGGGTCCCGCCAAGCGAAGGAGCAGGGTCCGGCGGCTACCTCGCCACTGGAGGCGTGAGGCGCGCAGCCATCAGGCCACGGGCTTGCGCCCTGCCTGAGGAGAATCGAAGACTGCCCAAGCCGCCGAGCCGCCGCCGAGCCCAAGCTTCATGAGGAGGCGCCGCACGAACTCTGGGGCCCGGCCCAGTTGTTCGCTCGCTCCTGCTCTTTCCGGTGGCGCGGGCGGCGGCAAATCCGCCGCCGCGGCGGGGGAATGCTGGGGCGCCGCGCGCACCGGGTTGCTAATGAGTTGGTCACTCTCTACGGTAGCAAATCACTCGTTCTGCTCATTCTTGAGGCCACGCGCGAGCCCTGCCAAATCCCCTGGTCCGATCGGATACCACTGAAGAGCGCCAGGAACGACAATGCAGAACTCGCCCCAGTTTTCGGAGAATTCTTCTCTGGCGACTTCCAGGGCTAGGACCACGAGCGGCAACTCCGCTTCCCTCAAGACTAGCCCTCGCTGCAAAACAGCTCTTTCAGCAATCAGGTCGGCCGTCCATGCCGAGCCTGCCGAGCCCGCAGGCCAAAGGCCCGCAGCTTTGAGAAGTGTCCTCCAACGCGACGACACCTTCGCGCTGAGCCTCCTTCCGGCTTCCCTTTTCTCACTGGTCAGAAGCTTCTTCGCACCCGAAGTCTCGAAGGGCCACAATCCTAGTGCGAACAAGGCGCCAACCACAAGCGCGGATTCACTTCCGCTAAGCTCGACGGTCCCACCACGGGTTCTCATGCTTACCCACCGTTCTGCGCCCAACGGGTGCTCGCCGAGAAGCCAGCGCTGCAGGAGCTCGGAGCCTCCCTGTCGCTGGCCTCCTGTGAGGCCTGGCTGGTAGAAGCCGTCGGCCCTTGATGCCGCTCCCGCCGCTCCCCGCTGGGACGGCGGTCCCGCTCGCTCAGGTGCGCGTCGGCTCCTCATCCAAGGGCACGAAGAGCCCGCCGTGGCGCGGTCCGGTGCGGAACCCGAACCGCATGGTGTACTCGGGGTACAAAAAGCCCGTCTCCAGCACCTTGGCCCCGCGCCCCTTGAGCCGGCGCTTGAATTCGCCCATCAAGGCGTCGCTCCTCGTCGCCTCACGTTGCCTCGCCACCTATCGAGAGGCCCTCGGCCAGGAGGAGCGTTGCCAACTCAGGGACCGTCAGCGCGCCCTGCCATTCTGAGCCCTCCTCCCTTCAACTCCTCGACTGCGGTCGCCTGAGATCAACTCAGGCGGCCGCTTTCGCATCTCCGATCCATTTCATCGCCAGCATCGTGGGATGATGCGCAGCGCGCCGCGCGGGATAGAACAATTATAGTCGCGCTCCAATTCTTGATTCGAAGTTCTCTGAGGGATGCAACCTGCAGCCGTCACTCGAGAACATCAAGGACCACGCCATGTTCGGTAGGAACATACCCTTCCGGCCAGAGGGTTGTTGAGTCAGCAACGGCGCCAGTCAGATCGGCCTTGTCGAGCCCCTCGCAGCGGACATCGGTCCCCCTTAGGATAGCTCCACGCAGACTGGCAAGTCCAACCCTAGCTCCCTTCAGAACAGCGCCCGTAAAATCCGCAGCATTGAAGATACCAGTCACCAGGATTGCCTCGGAAAGCAGTGCAGACCGGAACTTTGCCCGAGTACCAACACAACTGAAGAGGATGGCCTGGGACAAATCGGCACCCGAGAAGTCGGCATCCTCAAGCCATGCGGAGCGAAGCTCAGTTTTGATGAGTCGCGCACCACGTAAGTCTTGACCGTCAAGCAGAGCCCTATGGAGGTTTGCCATGGACAGGTCAACCCCAACCAACGTGTCCACTTCGAGGGTGAGATCATCACCCGTCTGACATCGAATGGTAATCATGTTCACCAGTCAATCGAGATCTTGATCTCGCTCCATGGAACCGCAGGTCCACGACCACCCAGCCAGTCTTGAATAGGCGGCTCCTGCCCGAGAATCCTCCCGGCAATATATCGGTGGTTCCCGTCCACGATGAATGGACCATCAACCTTGATCGCCGGAGGCACCTCTCCGGCAAGCAGCCTGTCCACATATCGCTGTATCGTTGGCAAGGACACCCCTCCAGCCTGCTGTGAAACCAGCGGTGCGTCCTTCATCGCCTCTCGAATCATTCCCTCGGTGACCTGCGAACCACTCGTGACAGCCGCCGCCGCGCCCCCTGCAGCTCCCGCCGCCTCAGCAGCGCTAGCCGCCCCAGCTGCAGAATTTACCGCGCCAGCGCCGGTCGCCACACCCCACAGGCGACCAGACCACACTCCACCATTATACCAACCGGACCCCGTGTCGATAAGGCCAGCCGTCCCGTCGAGAACCCGAATGGCCTCAGTCAGGCTCGGCAGCCCGGCAAGGTGTGTGAGCCCGAAACCAGAGGTAAGTGTGTCCGCAAATCCCGCAGAGTAGTTGCCGGCTCCATGGAGATTCCAGTCTTGCCAATCGGTCCAGGAAACTCCTCCGCCGCCACCACCAGATTTGAACAGGCCGGACATCATGCCCGTTATCTTGTCCCCAGCGTCATCGAACCATTGGGAAGCATCCTGATAGTCATTTCTTAGGTCATTGGCTATCTCGGTTCGGCCCGAAGCCGTAAGCGGATTCGGCATAACCCCAAATGCAGCAAGCGCGGCTGTTGCAACAATTGCGACCGCTGCCGCCACCACGATGATGGGCGCGAGGATTGGAGAAAAGACCCAAGCAAGCCATGGCATGTGGCCGCTGGGGTCCACGTAGTTGATAGGGTTGTTCAGGGCGTAGCTGTAGCGATTGTACGCCTGGGCGTTCCACGCGTCTGGGACCACGGTGTCCGCGCTCATGAAGCGCCCGATGCTCGGGTCGTAGTACCGCGCGTTGTAATAATAGAGGCCGAACGAATCGTCGTAATCCTGGCCTGTGAACTTGGCGGTGACCGTGTTGGCCCCGGTGGAGTTCGCCTGCGAAACCTCGCCGAACGGCAGGTAGGCCATCCGGGTCACCTCATTGCCAGTCGCGTCGGTGACGACCGAGGTCGATTGGATGTGGTTCGGGTGGTAGTAGTACGTGCCGACCGCCGGCCCGTGGGTGGTGTCGCCGGACAGGAGGGCGCTTTCGCTCTGGCCCAGCATGCCTCCGAACGTATGACCTCCAGGCGAATTGCAGGCGCTCGATCCAAAGCAGAGCAGCAGCGCCATGCTACCGAAGCTGAGCGCCGGCGACCAGCGACTCGGCTTGCTGGATCTCAGGAGCGTCCGCAGGAAGAGCGCGATCGCTGCTGCGGCGAGCGCCGCGAGCTCGGCGAGGGCTACCCATCGTCCAAAATGTGGGTGCGTCGTCAGCGCCAGGAAGAGATGGCCCACCTTGTGCGCCGCCCCTCGGACGTTCGTGCTGGACGGCTCGGGCTCCATGAACGGGAAGCGCGAGCTGTGGTCCAAGGCGGTGGCGCTCTCGCTGCTCGACGTGGCCCGCAAGCAGGGGCGGCGCACCAAGGCGCTGGTGTTCTCGGGCGCCGAAGCGGACCTGGCCTCGTTCGACCTGACTGGCAAGGGCCGGCTCAGCGGGCGGCGGCCGGTGAACCTGGGCGAGGTGGTCCGGCTGGCGGAGTGCTTCCCCGGCGGCGGCACCGACTTCGAGAAGCCGCTCAAGGCCGCGCTGGAGGCCGTGCGCACGACGCCGCTGCGCGGCGCGGACATCGTCTTCATCACCGACGGCGAGGCGACCGTGAGCGACGCGTTCGCCGAGGAGCTGCGCAAGGAGAAGCGCCGGCGCGACTTCGGCATCTTCGCCATGCTGGTCGACGACCCCAGCCGAAATGCGCCCGTGGACAGGAGCACGGTCTCGCGCGCGGCGCGCGAGCTGGGGAAGGTGGCCGACAGGCTGACGACGATCTCGGAGCTCACCTCCAAGTCGGCGCGGGAGCTGTTCAAGGCGATTTGAACCGCGTGCCTGGCGTCACCGGGTCGCTGGTTCACTCCCCGGACGAACCCGAAGGCCGACCGCGGGCGGCCTGGAGCGCCCAGTCGGTGGAACCAATATTCTCCAGCAACGCGAGAATCCACCGTAATTGATTCGAGTCTCGCCGGCAGCGCATCTCTCGCTGGCCGCCGCGTCGTCTTCTGTTCCGCTGCGAAGGTAGGGCCGCCATCCCCGGAGTCTCCGCTGTTTCCAGTCCCCGCGACGAGCGCCGCCGCGCTGCTCAGTTGATGGTCCTAATGGTCTTCGGGAAAAGCATCGCTTCACACTTCGGTTCACGTCAGCGCCGGGTCCTCGCCTGCTGCACTAAGATTTGAAAACCCGAGCAGACCAATACGCCCTTGGGCTCGAGAACCAGGTCGCGTTCTTCTTTGTCTTGAATGCTGCCAGCTGCTTCATCGGGAGGTCGTATCGGAAAAACAGGGCGAGGAGCTCCCGTAAATCCGCATTGCCTACGGGTGTCTTGATGAGCAGAAAGAGAGATGAGCCCTTGCCTTTCAGGTCTTCAACGCATCGAAGCTTCCGAAGCCATTCGAAAAATGAGTCCTCATCATATTGCGAACGAAATACAAGTCGGTCGATTTCAAGCTCAATGCTTCCTCGACTCATCGCGTCGCGCCCCCAGGGTAGCGGGAACCGAGTCCATCAGGTCTCGCGACTACCCGAACGCCGAGGCGATCCTTGGGACCTCCACTGGCGCTGGCGCCCGCCCCGGGTCCTCTGGACGCGGGCGCCGCCATCCCCCTGCCACCGCTGGCCGACGCATCTCCACCCGCGTGCACTTGAGCTGGCCCGCGAGCAGCCTCTTGTACATCCTCCGCTGCTCGACGTGGTTGCGCTCCCGGGCGATGAACCGGAGCTTCTCCTTGGTGACCAGCTCGTTCGCGGTCACGGTCGTCATGCCCAGCACCTGGTCGCGGACGATAGGCGCGAGCTTGGCGAGGCCCAGGTACTCCCGGAGCTCCTCGACGGTCGTTCATTCAGCGGTGGGCTGCAACATGGGCCTTCTGTCACTGGTGGGCTTCACATCCTCCGTCGGCTCCTACTGGCTTCACCGCAGCCTCATAGCTCTTAGCCGAGATGTCGCATTGTCGGTTCATCTCGGTAACTGCTTCTGGTTTGTCATCACTCAAGAAGAGGAAGGCGCCACAGACGCGCACGTTGTAGAATCCAGCGCTGTCCGAGGTGCTGCAGCGATATCCCTGCTCGCGGCGCTTACATTGCGCCATCCTATCAAGAGCGGACGATAGAGCTGCCGGAGTGGTCTTGGTGACCACCATGATCTCGTCAAGCCGGCCATCCCTAAGAAACATGGTCGCGGTGATCCTGCCCAGCTCCGGCGACTCGATGGCCTTGCTAGCGGTTGTAAGCCCCCACTCCACAGTTGGCGGGCCGAAGCCTAAGGCTTTGACCTGACTGATGCTGGATCCGAATGCCGGGAACACCAACCCAAGAAGCACCAAAGTCGTACTTGCGCTCATAGCTCGCCCCTGACCGATCCCCTCATTTTCCGGCCCGATTTCGCATCATTCTTGCAACAACGGCGGCATTCAAGATTTGCTTTGGTGAAAGGCGGGACCGCGGCAAGATGGAGGTGCGAACCTAACCCCTTACCACGGTCCCGGACATGCACGCCCAAGCCATCGAGCAAGCAGTCGAGAGCATCTTCGCGCAGTCCTGCCTCCACGCCAAGCAGATTGAATCGATCGCCCATGCGGTCATCGGCGTCACGAACGCTGCCTTGGCGGGCGTCGCAAATATCGGCCGCGCAGAAGCGTCCGCCCGAGGCACCAGCCCCAAGCACGCCATCAAGCAGTTCGACCGCTTCCTGAGCAATGAGAAGATCCGATTGGAGGATGCCGAAACGGACTACGTGAGATTCGTTCTCGGCAACCGCTCGAAAGTGACTGCTTCCCTTGACTGGACGGAGTATGCCGACGGCACGCGACACCGCATCGCCCTCAACCTCGTCACACGCCACGGTCGAGCAACGCCGCTGGTGTGGAAGACTGTCACCGCGGAGGAGCTGACGGAGCAGCGAAACAAGCATGAGGACGACTTGCTGCGGACCTTCAAACGGTTGCTGCCGGACTCCATCCAGCAGGTCCGCATCCTGGCCGACCGAGGCTTCGGCGATACCAAGCTCTACGACATGCTCAAGGGCGAGCTCGGTTTCGACTTCGTCATTCGGTTCCGCAAGTGCATCACGGTGCGCGACGCCGCCGGCACGGCGCGCAGTGGCGGCGAATGGGTACCCAGCAACGGACGCGCGCTGCTGCTGTCCCATGCCAGGGTCACGGGCGACAAGTTCGAGGTGGAGGCGGTGGTCGCCGTGAAGCGCGCTGCGATGAAGGAGGAGTGGTTGCTTGCAACTAGCATCAAGGAATCCGCCGACAGGCTCGTGAAACTCTATGGCCGCCGCTTTACCATCGAGGAGAACTTCCGGGACGAAAAGGACTGGCGCTTCGGCCTTGGCGCTCTGTACGTGAGCATCGATCGCCCCGACCGCCGAGATCGCATGACCCTGGTCATCGCCATCGCCGTCGTGTTGCTGACTCTTCTCGGCCACGCCGGCGAGCAACTCGGACTCGACCGGTGCTTGCGCGCCAACACCGTGACCTCGCGCACCCACTCGTTCTTTCGCCAGGGGCGCGAGTACTTCCGCGGTGCCCTCGGAAAACTCGAGAACGCCGCGGAACGACTTTGGGAATCCTTCTGGCAGGCGTTCACGCATCAGCGAGTGTGGTGCGACGAAATGGGGCTGATATGAGGGGATGGCTCAGCATACAGCCCATACCGCTCATCACCAGCCTCGAGCAGGCCCTTGCCGCGCTCGCCGCCGAGCGAGAGAGGGTCGCCGAGCTCACGCTCGAGCGCGACCATCTGCGCCTCTCGCACGAACGCCTGCGGCTGGAACTCGAGCTGCTCAAGCGGCGCATCTTCATCGCCAAGGCCGAGCGCATAGACACACGGCAGCTCGAGCTGGACTTCGCGGCCACCCTCGCGGCGCTCGACAAGCTCGCCGGCGCGACCCCGGAGCAGGCCCGAGAGGAGGGCCAGAAGCGCCGCGGCGAGGCCGCTCCCGCCCCGGGCAAGAAGAAGCCGACGGGCCGTCGCGACCTGAGCCAAATGCCTCTCAAGGAGGAGCGGGTCGAGCTCGTCGACGAGGTGCTCGAGAAGCTCGTCGCCGAGGGTAAGGCCAAGCGGATTGGCTGGCAGGTTAGCTACAAGCTCGCATACCAGCGCGGCGGCGTGCGCCGCCTGGCCATCGCGCGCGCCGACTACAAGGTCATCGATAAGAACGGCGAGTCGCAGGTCGCGACGGCCCTGATGCCGCCGGAGTGCTTCTCGCGCTCGCTGGCGGCGCCGTCGATGCTCGGCCACGTGCTTTCGGAGAAGTTCACGGACGGGATGCCGCTGAATCGCCTGGAGAGCCGTATCGCAAGGGACGGCGCGGCGCTCGATCGCGGCACGATGTGCCGGTGGGTCGAGGACGCGGGGGCGACCGCGGGGGCGACGGTCATCGCGGCCATGCGCGAGGACGCCTTCAAGACCGCCTTCTGCATCGCCACCGACGCGACCGGGATCGCCGTGCAGCCCGACCGGCGGCCCGATGGCGCGCATCAGCCTTGCCGGCGGGGCCACTTCTTCGTGCTGATCGCCGACCGCGACCACGTGCTCTTTGACTACACGGCCAAAGAGGACAGCGCGTTCGTCGAGCAGATGTTGGCGGGGTACTCGGGGTACGTGCAGGCGGACGCCAAGAGTGTCTATGACGTGCTCTTCCGAGATCCCGATAAGCCGCCGGACGATGGGAAGGAGCCCGAGCATAGGTCCGAGGTTGCTTGCTGGTCGCACGCCCGCCGTAAGTTCTGGGAGGCGACTTGTGCCAAGAGCGAGGTCGCGCGTGAGGGGCTCGCGCGAATCGGGCGCATCTTCGCGCTCGAAAGCGCGTGGCGCGCCGACCCGCCCGACGTGATCCAGCGCATGCGCAAGCAGCACTTGCGCCCGCACTTCGAGGCCTTCTTCGCCTGGGCCGAGGTCGAGTACGAGAAGGTCCGCCACCAGCGGGGCCTGCTCCGGAGCGCGCTCGGATACGTTGTGCGGCAGAAGGGCGCGCTGATGCGGGTGCTCGAGGACGGGCGGCTGGTGCTCGACAACAACCGGTCGGAGCGAGCCCTGCGTCAAATCGCCATCGGTCGAAAGTCGTGGCTCTTCGTAGGCAGCGACGGGCACGCCGAGAGCTCCGGCCACATTCTGTCCCTCGTCGCCTCCTGCCGCCTTCACGGCCTCGACCCCGAGGCCTACCTGCGCGACCTCTTCCGCGTCCTGGCCCACTGGCCCCGGGTTCGCTACCTGGAGCTCGCCCCCAAGTACTGGGCCAAGACCCGCGCCGGGCTCGTCCCCGCCGAGCTCGCCGCCGAGATTGGGCCGCTCTCCGTCCCGCCGCCTCTCGCCGCGCCGGAAAAGCAGCAGCTGGCGAGCGGAACGCCCTGACCGCTCCCCGTCTGTCACGCCGCTTCGCATGAGCCCAGTCTGTGGCGGCCGCTCAGGCGGCGCCAGACGGCGTTCGTGCAGCGGTTACCCTATCTCTTCGGCCACGACGTCGACGAGAAGGTGCCACTGCTCCAGGCGAGGCGTGTGCGGAGTTGAAGTGGGCGCCGCCGGTGCCAGTGCCCGCCACTCCTTGCGAGCGCGGCGCGAACCACGCGGCTCTTCCTCGGGCGGTCGTAGATAGCCGCGGAGATGGACGTGCCCTCCTTGGCGCCGTTCACGCAGCGTCGTCCACTACGCCAAGAAGGGCGCCTCCCGCGCTCGCGCCGAACAGTCCCTGCGCGCCTCCTCCAAATTCCACGCCTGGGGCGACTCCAATCTCTACCTGCGCCGTGCCGGCGAGAGCCGCACCCTCAGCATCGAGCACCGCACGGCGCCCTCGACGAACGGCATCCCACTCACCTTGGTCGACGACGTCCTCTCCCTCGCGCTCCATATCGTCCATGCGCAGCGCCCCGCAGGACCGCCTCCACCGCGGCCGAGCGCATCGAGAAGGCGCTCGAGAGCGCCACCGCCCCGTCGGCCCCGGCGCACTGCGCGACGCCCGCCGCATGGGGGCATCGCGCGGCGGCGGTGGGCAGAAAGAAGTGCTGACAATCTTTGCCGCTCGGGACGCAAGCCTCGAACCTTCAGATTCGCGTGCGACAGCAAAATGTGGCTGCAGATCGTCTTGCTGATAGCGCTTCGCGTCACGGCGCGCGTGCGATTGGCAATTGCGCGTGGAACTCACGAAGGCCTGCGAGGAGCGACTCTTCTCCAAACACAAGCATGGGGAACCAATCCTGGAAAAACGCGAACACGGGGCCGGACGCAATGGCCCATGAGACCGCGCCAATGAAGTCAGCCATCTCATCAGTGCTTAGGCCAAGATTTGTTCCCTTTTCAATGGCGGCAATGGGCCACAGCGCCACCAGCGAGCGAAGCAACTGGAGGGAGTGAGTCCGAAATAGGACATTGAGATGGCCGCCGTAAAACGAGTAAACTCGCACCGTCTTCTCGGCCCGCTTGTCGAGTTGGGCAAGCGGCCCTAAAGAGAAGAGACTTGGATGAACCTCCGGGCACTCGCGGAACAATCGGTCGCGCCGGAAATTTCGGGTGCGGAAGAGGAAGACGTCGGAAATGTCTAGGGAGCAGCGTCGAATCACTGACCATACGTCATCAGGAAACTTGGGGCCTGACAGGCGGCCGGTGCAGTCGAGTTCCAGGTACGTCAGCATAGGCGCTACCACCATCCTTTGACTTTGTTGAACAACCACTTCCACTGTTGCGGAAGATGGGCTCTCATTTCCGGGAAGAGGTGGAAGTGCAGCCGCTCAGCAAGGATTCCGTCGTACCTAAACCGGCCTACGCCCCAGCGGAAGACGTTTTGCCTAACAAAGCTGTTGTCGAACGCATTTCTGAGAATGTTTTCATTTGTCGCCGGAGCAACGAAGGCCTGGACGACCGTCCCAGTAATCTGGCCAGAGAGGTAGAGCCCCGAGTCCTTGTTGACGAACTGCCCCGCGCCACTCTTGTTGTTGATCCAATCGGTCAGCCCGAAGGTTAGTTCCGACCCCATTCCTCCAAAAAAGTTGCCTGCTCCATACAGGTTCCAGTCCTGCCAGTCCGTCCAGCCGACACCTCTTGTTCCGACCGGAATGGCCGTGCCTCCGCTGGGCCACCCGGCGCCGCTAGAGCGGGTGCCACTCGCAGTCCCGCGGCTTGCATTCCCCGCTCCTCCGGCATCACCGTCAGATCG
Organism: uncultured delta proteobacterium; assembly: GCA_963772225.1. Classification (GTDB taxonomy): domain Bacteria; phylum Myxococcota; class Myxococcia; order Myxococcales; family UBA5297; genus CAVYWD01. The sequence continues at coordinate 3,019,147 of CAVYWD010000002.1, forward strand.
GAACCAGCCCGATACCGTATCCCCTGCGTTGCTGAGCCAGTTGGAAACATCACTCTCGGCATTTCTCAAGCCGTTTGCGATCTCGGTTCGTCCCGATGCTGTCATCGGATTCGGCATAACCCCAAATGCGACAAGCGCGGTTACTGCAAACATTGTGACCGCTGCCGCTGCCACGAAGAGAGGCGCAAGGATTGGAGCAAAGACCCAAACAAGCCATGGCATGTGGCCGCTGGAGTCCACGTAGTTGATAGGGTTGTTCAGGGCGTAGCTGTAGCGATTGTACGCCTGGGCGTTCCACGCGTCTGGGACCACGGTGTCCGCGCTCATGAAGCGCCCGATGCTCGGGTCGTAGTACCGCGCGTTGTAATAATAGAGCCCGAACGAATCGTCGTAATCCTGGCCCGTGAACTTGGCCGTGACCGTGTTGGCCCCGGTGGAGTTCGCCTGCGAGACCTCCCCGAATGGCAGGTAGGCCATCCGGGTCACCTCATTGCCATTCGCGTCGGTGACGACCGAGGTCGATTGGATGTGGTTCGGGTGGTAGTAGTACGTGCCGACCGCCGGCCCGTGGGTGGTGTCGCCGGACAGGAGGGCGCTTTCGCTCTGGCCCAGCATGCCTCCGAACGTATGACCTCCAGGCGAATTGCAGGCGCTCGATCCAAAGCAGAGCAGCACCGCCATGCTACCGAAGCTGAGCGCCGGCGACCAGCGACTCGGCTTGCTGGATCTCAGGAGCGTCCGCAGGAAGAGCGCGATCGCTGCTGCGGCGAGCGCCGCGAGCTCGGCGAGGGCTACCCATCGTCCAAAATGTGGGTGCGTCGTCAGCGCCAGGAAGAGATGGCCTACCTTGTGCGCCGCCCCTCGGACGTTCGTGCTGCTGTACATCGAGGCAGCGGCGAGCTCGTTCCTCCAGCCGTTTGCGTCATTGAAGGCGGTCTGGACAGGGCCGAGTCGGGTCATTGACGCGATGTGCTGGCCGTTCGCGTAGACATGGAGCGTGTGGCGGTCGGGCAATCCATCGTCGAAGGAGCGCTTCTCGTAGGCCTTCCCAATGTAGAGGGTGGTCATGGCGGGCGCACCTGCGGGCGTGACGACGCTCTTGAGACGCTGGTCGTCCGAGTCGTAGCTGATGCTTCCGACCTGCGCCCCGTTCTTCGTGATGGTCTCGAGTTGGTGCCCGTTCCAGCCGTAGTCCCAGGTCGTGCCGTCCAAGACCTTGTGGGTGACGTTTCCGATGGCGTTGTAGGTGACGTTGCTCAGGCCGGTTCCGGACGCAACCTGTGACCCGTTATAGGTGAGGTTCCGGGCGACCAGGCCTCCGAAGCTGGTCGCGTTCCCCAGCGCGTCGTAGGCGAACGACTTCGTACCCCACACGCCAGTCGCCTGGCTCAGCCGATAGAGCGGGTCGTAGGAGAAGGTCTGGCTCTCGTCGGTGTTGACCCCTGCGACAGTCTTGCTCGCGCGATTGTCCTTGATGGCGCCAAGGTTCAGGCCGTTCGTGTTGGGCAGCGAGTACCAATCATAGGTCAAGTCCTGCAGTGTGGTTGACCCGCTCGTGGTCTTGAGGGCGGCGATGTGGTAGCCGGCATCGTACTGGAACGCGCTCGCGACGCCGTTTCCGAAAGTGACGTTCCCGGGCTGCCCGGCGCCGTTGTAGTAGCTCCACGAGGCGACGAGAGCTCCGTTCAGCGAAACGCGGTCGAGGTTGCCCTCAGCCGTGTAGCTGTAGTCGACATACGACGCATCCGGGTAAGTTTCGTGGGTGACTCGGCCGAGCAGGTCGTAGGTGAAGGTTTGCGAATAGGTCGCGCCGTCGACGGCCCGCACGAACCCGTTCAGCATGCCGTTGGGCTTGTATGAATAGGCCGTGCTCTCGTTCGGCCCGGTGACGGAGGTCAGCCTGCCCTTGCCGTAGGCGACCGCGGGATCGTCATAGGTATAGGCCACGCTGGCCCAGGTGGGGTCCCACGCCAACTTCGAGGTCATCCGATTGAGTGCATCGAAGTTGAAGGTCGTGCTGTTCCCGTTCTCCCAGGTAAGGATGACGTTTCCCGACGCATCGTACAGGATGTCGGTCGTCCCCAGCTTCGGATCGACCACAGATGTCCTGCGGCCCAGTGAATCGAAGGTGATCTGCGTGACGCTCCCGTCCGGGAGACTGATGGACGTCGGCCGATCGAGCGCATCGTAGCTGTAGGTCGTAGCCTGGCGCGCGGCGTCCACGACCTTCCAGGCCCGGCCCTTCATGTCGAAGTAGGTCGTGGTCTTTTGACCATTCGGGTCGGTGACCGCGGAATATCCAACCCCATACTGAAAGGTCGTTACTTTTCCGTCGGAAGCCGTCTTCGTGGCGACCCGCCCCGCAAAGTCGTACGCGACATGGGAGCGAGCGTTCACCGGCAAGACGCAAGGGTGGGGGTCGGCGACATCGGAGGGACGTCCGGCTTAATCTTTGAAGGCCTCGCGGCAAATGGGCATCCCGTTGTCCCCATCCGCGTAGGACCGGAAGACGAACCCGGTTCCATCGTAGTAATCCGTCTTGCTGACGGAGGCGCCGGAGGTCGCTGTCTTGACGACCGTCGTATTGTAGTTGACGTTGAAAAAGTAGTCGGTGGTGCCGCCGTCCGGCCGGGTCTCGTGGGACTTGCGGCCAAAGACATCATAGATCGTGCTGGTGACCTGGCCGTTTGGGTCGGTCACGGTGAGCGGAAGGCCGGCCAAGTCGTAGGTCGTGGTCGTCACCTGACCGAGCGCGTTCGTCACCGTGTACGGGTAGGTCTGGAAGGTGGGGTCGTAGGTGATGGTTGTCTTGCGCACGAGCCCATCGTTTGACGGCTGGGTGACGGACTTGAGGTCGCCGTCCGCGTAGTACTCCATGGTCGTGTCGAGCGACGTATTCGAGATGTCGAGCCAGTCGCTCCGCGTCGTCAGGAAATTGCCGGTCCACGTATTGGTCATGCTGGCCAGCGTGGTGCCACCGCTGCTGGTGGTCACCTGGGTCACGCGGCCGAGGATCCACTGCACAGCATCGTTGGCGTAGCTGGTGGTGACCGTCACCGACGGCAGGTTGTCCGGAGCGGTTGTGACGGTGGTCACGTTGCCATAGTTGTCATAGTAGAGACTCGCCACCTCGTCGGTCACGGGGGTGGCGTTTTCGTACGTCGCCTTCTGGATCCGACGCGCGCGCACCAGCGCCGTCCCGGTGCTCGGATTAACCAAGTCGTAGTTGAACGCGGAGAGGTCCATAACCTGCCCCGAGCTCGAATAGCTGCCGGTGAAGCTGGGGTGCCCCTCGTATCCGGGCGTCTGAAAATAGTAGGTACGCTTGGACTGGGACGTCTGCTGATCCGTGGCGCCGATATTGGCGAAGCCGAGGTAGCGCTGGCTCGAAATCGGCCCCGGAGACCAACGCACGTCCTGGTAGTCGTAGTGGGTCGAATAGCTCCCGCCATTCCCATCCGTCGTAATGACGGAGGTGGCGAGCTGCTGGGGCGCGGTAAAGGGGATGCCCGGGTTGCTCGAGCTGGGAAGGATGGCGTTCTGGACCTGCGGAGCAGGGGCGTAGGAGACTGTGACGGTTCCCCCGAGGCCGTTGTTCACGGTCGTCATGAGGTCAGGCGAAGGGTTTGGAGAGTGGAAGAGCCGGAGCCCCCAGAAAGCGGCTTGAGAGGAGGTCTTCGGGGAATAGTCGAATTGCGCTATGTCGGCTCTGCCGTCGCCATTGACATCGGAGGCGAAGAATATCGCATTCTGCTGCCAATTCGAGTTGCCCGCGCTGTACGCGCAATTGGTCGCCCAACGCTGATGCACGAAGCTGCCCTGGTACCGCGCCGCGTGGACGTCGACTGAGATGTACGAGCCGGACCCGTCAAGGAACGCGTAGCCGATGTCGGTTTTGCCATCTCCGTCGAAGTCGCCAGCGAGAAAGGCTGCCTTCTTGTGCCAGTCGGATCCGCCAACCCAGCCGCCCTGCTGAGTCGCCCAGTTCGAGACCGCAAAGGTGTGTTGACCCGCGGTCTCCACCTCGATCGAGATGCCGTTGTTGTCATTGAAGACGTAGGCGATATCCGTCATCCCGTCGCCGTTGAAGTCGCCGACAAGATAGGTGGAGTTGTTCGTCCACGAATCGCCGCCGTACCACGTGCGGAGGGAGCTCCCAGTGGGCGGAGTCGCCCACTGCTCGCGGTAGAACGAATCGGCCGTGGCGATGCCCGCCGAGTGGTAAACGCCGATGTTCCGCCGTCCGCCTATGTCGCGATAGACGTACGCAACGTCCATCCTTCCGTCGCCGTCGAAGTCGCCGGTCAGGAAGGTTGCCCAGCTCTGCCAGGCATCGGCCCCCATCCAGCTGCCAGCTTGGGTAATCCACCGTTTCAGAACAAAGTTGTTCCCAACAGCCGCGTGAACGTCGATGGAGATAGAGCCGCCATCGTTAAAGAGGTAGGCGATATCTGACTTGCCGTCGCCGTTGAAGTCGCCCGCCAGGAAGAGCCCCTTGCTCTGCCAAGAAGTGCCGCCCTTCCAGCTTCCCTGCTGGGTTGCCCAACGCTGGAGTTCGAAGGAGGAGCCATTGGAAACATGGACGTCGAGCGAGATGCCGTTGTTGTCGGAAAATACGTACGCGATGTCCGTCTTCCCGTCGCCGTTGAAGTCGCCGGCAAGGAAGGTCCCGTAGTTCTGCCACGAATCTCCCCCGTGCCAATTGCCTTGCTGCGTCGCCCAGCGCTGCGTGATGAACGAACTGCCTTGCGAGACCCGCACATCAATCGAGATGACGCCGGCGTCGTTGAAGACTGTGGCGACGTCCATCTTCCCATCGCCGTTGAAGTCGCCGACGAGGCGTGTCGAGGCGCCCGTCTGAGTATCGGCGATCGGCGCGCTCAGCCAGGAGTCCGCTTGGAGCCCAGTCGCGCCCTGCTGCCACCCGAAAGTCTGCGCGGGAAGTGTCGACGCACCGTCGCTGCCGTACTCCTGGAGCGCGATGAGGTGGCTGCGGCCCGTTAGAGCGGTGCTATTTTCGTAGTCCAGTCGGTACTTTCGAATAAGCGTGCTGGCCGAAAACAAGCCGCCATTAAACACGTTGACCCACTTGAGGCGTGACTTCGTGGTTGTGCCAACGCTCGAGGCGAACGCACGGGTCTCTATGTCCGAGCGCGACTCGTACTGGAACGAGAGAGTAAATCTCCCGAAAAAGGTGGCCGTTCCGTTGGTATAAGTGATGCTGTTTGGATAGAGAACATTTTCGTCGGTGCTCGTACCGTAGGTTACGTAGTAGTAGTTTCCGAAAAGGTCGAGCACCTTGTTAAGGGCCCAAGTCCTAACAGTCGTGCTCTTTGAAGATTGCAACACATTTGAGCCATCGCCGCCATAGAAGAACTTGGTCCCGGAACGATCGGTCGCGATCCATGAGCAGGGTCCATCACCACACTTGCCGCTAGGCACTAGCTGAGTGAAGGTCTCGTTCTTGGACCGGTAGCTGCCATCGGGTTGTGGTACGAGGACGCCGAGGGTCGAGTGGGCGTAAGTGTCATTGCCTGCATAGTTCACGCCGTTGCCGTAGTTAACACGCGTGATCGTCGATAACCCGGTCAGTTGCCACCCAACACCCACGATGCCATTACCCGCGTTCGGGTCATACTCGAGCGCGAGGTCGGGCTGCATTCCATGCACGCCCTGGGGGATCTTGATGGGGATCTTCTGGTGGAACATGCTCTGCGCCGCAGCGTTGCCTGCAAACGCGGTCACGGCGAGCAGCCCGACAATGTTGATGAGCCGGAAGAATGCGGGCGGGTGGGACGTATAGGACGGTTTGATGCCTGGGCGCCAAGAACGCGAGTGCTCCCCGAAGTCAGAGTCAGGAGGCGAAGGTGTGTGCTCTGTACTCATCAGATTCCTCATTGGAGTCTTATTGATGTCGTCGGCTCGTTTTAGAAACGAGGATCCCCAGCGCCGTCGCAATGGGCGGGCGGCCGAATGGAACTGAGCCATACGTTGAATGGGACCAGCATCCGCGCTACTCGGCGAGCGGCGACGTCTCGCAGGCGGGAACGGTGTTTTTGGTCTTTCGGTTCTTGTGCGGCGATGCCCCCCCTCCTGCTCCTCAAATGGCCTGCATCGATGGTTGGGAAAGCGTGAGGGCTTATAGTCCGGAAGCGGACAAAGGTCAACAGGAGTCGACGACCGCGGCGAAGTCTTGCCCGGTCTTTGGCATTCCGAGCGCTGCTGGGCGGAAAAGTACCGCCGTGCTGTACTGACCTTCGTGACCGCCCGGCCAATCTCGACGATGATCCGCGCCGCTAGCGCTTCTGGGCGCGCTCTCCATTCGCACGAGCTACGCCGAGCTGACGTCGGCCGGAACCAGGCCAAGACGGCGGCGGAGACATCAAGGCCTCGTCCTATCTGTTCATCGGACCGTGTCTGACGTGAGTGCTCGTTGTGCGCAGGATGCGGCTTTTGGCGTAGAAGAGCCCCAGGTCCGCCACGCCGGTGTCGATCATCGCCTTCGCGTCATCGAACGCGCAGCGGGCGTGGCTGATGACCTTGGCGTTGAGCCCGAGCTTCGCTATTGCCGCGGCGTCGCGCGCGCTCTGCGGCGACGCGAGTGGGTTCGTCACCTCGATGTAGTCCACGCCGGGGGACGTCGGGCGCTTGGGCGATTTCGATCTTGTCATCGGCGCGGAAATGGGCGCCAAAGAACTACTCGCCCTCGCGCAGGGTCGTATCGATAAGCCGGAACGCCATAGGGCTTCATTCTTGCGACGCCCGGGTCCCGCCGCTCAGGAGCGCGCCGGCTCCTCGTCCAAGGGCACGAAGAGCCCGCCATGCCGCGGCCCGGTCCGGAACCCGAACCGCATGGTGTACTCGGGGTACAAAAAGCCCGTCTCCAGCACCTTGGCCCCGCGCCCCTTGAGCCGGCGCTTGAATTCGCCCATCAAGGCGTCGCTCCTCGTCGCCTCACGTTGCCTCGCCACCTATCGAGAGGCCCTCGGCCAGGAGGAGCGTTGCCAACTCAGGGACCGTCAGCGCGCCCTGCCATTCTGAGCCCTCCTCCCTTCAACTCCTCGACTGCGGTCGCCTGAGATCAACTCAGGCGGCCGCTTTCGCATCTCCGATCCATTTCATCGCCAGCATCGTGGGATGATGCGCAGCGCGCCGCGCGGGATAGAACAATTATAGTCGCGCTCCAATTCTTGATTCGAAGTTCTCTGAGGGATGCAACCTGCAGCCGTCACTCGAGAACATCAAGGACCACGCCATGTTCGGTAGGAACATACCCTTCCGGCCAGAGGGTTGTTGAGTCAGCAACGGCGCCAGTCAGATCGGCCTTGTCGAGCCCCTCGCAGCGGACATCGGTCCCCCTTAGGATAGCTCCACGCAGACTGGCAAGTCCAACCCTAGCTCCCTTCAGAACAGCGCCCGTAAAATCCGCAGCATTGAAGATACCAGTCACCAGGAGTGCCTCGGAAAGCAGTGCAGACCGGAACTTTGCCCGAGTACCAACACAACTGAAGAGGATGGCCTGGGACAAATCGGCACCCGAGAAGTCGGCATCCTCAAGCCATGCGGAGCGAAGCTCAGTTTTGATGAGTCGCGCACCACGTAAGTCTTGACCGTCAAGCAGAGCCCTATGGAGGTTTGCCATGGACAGGTCAACCCCAACCAACGTGTCCACTTCGAGGGTGAGATCATCACCCGTCTGACATCGAATGATAATCATGTTCACCAGTCAATCGAGATCTTGATCTCGCTCCATGGAACCGCAGGTCCACGACCACCCAGCCAGTCTTGAATAGGCGGCTCCTGCCCGAGAATCCTCCCGGCAATATATCGGTGGTTCCCGTCCACGATGAATGGACCATCAACCTTGATCGCCGGAGGCACCTCTCCGGCAAGCAGCCTGTCCACATATCGCTGTATCGTTGGCAAGGACACCCCTCCAGCCTGCTGTGAAACCAGCGGTGCGTCCTTCATCGCCTCTCGAATCATTCCCTCGGTGACCTGCGAACCACTCGTGACAGCCGCCGCCGCGCCCCCTGCAGCTCCCGCCGCCTCAGCAGCGCTAGCCGCCCCAGCTGCAGAATTTACCGCGCCAGCGCCGGTCGCCACACCCCACAGGCGACCAGACCACACTCCACCATTATACCAACCGGACCCCGTGTCGATAAGGCCAGCCGTCCCGTCGAGAACCCGAATGGCCTCAGTCAGGCTCGGCAGCCCGGCAAGGTGTGTGAGCCCGAAACCAGAGGTAAGTGTGTCCGCAAATCCCGCAGCGTAGTTGCCGGCTCCATGGAGATTCCAGTCTTGCCAATCGGTCCAGGAAACTCCTCCGCCGCCCCTACCAGATGTGAACAGGCCGGACATCATGCCCGTTATCTTGTCCCCAGCGTCATCGAACCATTGGGAAGCATCCTGATAGTCATTTCTTAGGTCATTGGCTATCTCGGTTCGGCCCGAAGCCGTAAGCGGATTCGGCATAACCCCAAATGCAGCAAGCGCGGCTGTTGCAACAATTGCGACCGCTGCCGCCACCACGATGATGGGCGCGAGGATTGGAGAAAAGACCCAAGCAAGCCATGGCATGTGGCCGCTGGGGTCCACGTAGTTGATAGGGTTGTTCAGGGCGTAGCTGTAGCGATTGTACGCCTGGGCGTTCCACGCGTCTGGGACCACGGTGTCCGCGCTCATGAAGCGCCCGATGCTCGGGTCGTAGTACCGCGCGTTGTAATAATAGAGGCCGAACGAATCGTCGTAATCCTGGCCTGTGAACTTGGCGGTGACCGTGTTGGCCCCGGTGGAGTTCGCCTGCGAAACCTCGCCGAACGGCAGGTAGGCCATCCGGGTCACCTCATTGCCAGTCGCGTCGGTGACGACCGAGGTCGATTGGATGTGGTTCGGGTGGTAGTAGTACGTGCCGACCGCCGGCCCGTGGGTGGTGTCGCCGGACAGGAGGGCGCTTTCGCTCTGGCCCAGCATGCCTCCGAACGTATGACCTCCAGGCGAATTGCAAGCGCTCGAATCCAAAGCAGAGCAGCAGCGCCATGCTACCGAAGCTGAGCGCCGGCGACCAGCGACTCGGCTTGCTGGATCTCAGGAGCGTCCGCAGGAAGAGCGCGATCGCTGCTGCGGCGAGCGCCGCGAGCTCGGCGAGGGCTACCCATCGTCCAAAATGTGGGTGCGTCGTCAGCGCCAGGAAGAGATGGCCCACCTTGTGCGCCGCCCCTCGGACGTTCGTGCTGGACGGCTCGGGCTCCATGAACGGGAAGCGCGAGCTGTGGTCCAAGGCGGTGGCGCTCTCGCTGCTCGACGTGGCCCGCAAGCAGGGGCGGCGCACCAAGGCGCTGGTGTTCTCGGGCGCCGAAGCGGACCTGGCCTCGTTCGACCTGACTGGCAAGGGCCGGCTCAGCGGGCGGCGGCCGGTGAACCTGGGCGAGGTGGTCCGGCTGGCGGAGTGCTTCCCCGGCGGCGGCACCGACTTCGAGAAGCCGCTCAAGGCCGCGCTGGAGGCCGTGCGCACGACGCCGCTGCGCGGCGCGGACATCGTCTTCATCACCGACGGCGAGGCGACCGTGAGCGACGCGTTCGCCGAGGAGCTGCGCAAGGAGAAGCGCCGGCGCGACTTCGGCATCTTCGCCATGCTGGTCGACGACCCCAGCCGAAATGCGCCCGTGGACAGGAGCACGGTCTCGCGCGCGGCGCGCGAGCTGGGGAAGGTGGCCGACAGGCTGACGACGATCTCGGAGCTCACCTCCAAGTCGGCGCGGGAGCTGTTCAAGGCGATTTGAACCGCGTGCCTGGCGTCACCGGGTCGCTGGTTCACTCCCCGGACGAACCCGAAGGCCGACCGCGGGCGGCCTGGAGCGCCCAGTCGGTGGAACCAATATTCTCCAGCAACGCGAGAATCCACCGTAATTGATTCGAGTCTCGCCGGCAGCGCATCTCTCGCTGGCCGCCGCGTCGTCTTCTGTTCCGCTGCGAAGGTAGGGCCGCCATCCCCGGAGTCTCCGCTGTTTCCAGTCCCCGCGACGAGCGCCGCCGCGCTGCTCAGTTGATGGTCCTAATGGTCTTCGGGAAAAGCATCGCTTCACACTTCGGTTCACGTCAGCGCCGGGTCCTCGCCTGCTGCACTAAGATTTGAAAACCCGAGCAGACCAATACGCCCTTGGGCTCGAGAACCAGGTCGCGTTCTTCTTTGTCTTGAATGCTGCCAGCTGCTTCATCGGGAGGTCGTATCGGAAAAACAGGGCGAGGAGCTCCCGTAGATCCGCATTGCCTACGGGTGTCTTGATGAGCAGAAAGAGAGATGAGCCCTTGCCTTTCAGGTCTTCGACGCATCGAAGCTTCCGAAGCCATTCGAAAAATGAGTCCTCATCATATTGCGAACGAAATACAAGTCGGTCGATTTCAAGCTCAATGCTTCCTCGACTCATCGCGTCGCGCCCCCAGGGTAGCGGGAACCGAGTCCATCAGGTCTCGCGACTACCCGAACGCCGAGGCAATCCTTGGGACCTCCACTGGCGCTGGCGCCCGCCCCGGGTCCTCTGGACGCGGGCGCCGCCATCCCCCTGCCACCGCTGGCCGACGCATCTCCACCCGCGTGCACTTGAGCTGGCCCGCGAGCAGCCTCTTGTACATCCTCCGCTGCTCGACGTGGTTGCGCTCCCGGGCGATGAACCGGAGCTTCTCCTTGGTGACCAGCTCGTTCGCGGTCACGGTCGTCATGCCCAGCACCTGGTCGCGGACGATAGGCGCGAGCTTGGCGAGGCCCAGGTACTCCCGGAGCTCCTCGACGGTCGTTCATTCAGCGGTGGGCTGCAACATGGGCCTTCTGTCACTGGTGGGCTTCACATCCTCCGTCGGCTCCTACTGGCTTCACCGCAGCCTCATAGCTCTTAGCCGAGATGTCGCATTGTCGGTTCATCTCGGTAACTGCTTCTGGTTTGTCATCACTCAAGAAGAGGAAGGCGCCACAGACGCGCACGTTGTAGGCTCCAGCGCTGTCCGAGGTGCTGCAGCGATATCCCTGCTCGCGGCGCTTACATTGCGCCATCCTATCAAGAGCGGACGATAGAGCTGCCGGAGTGGTCTTGGTGACCACCATGATCTCGTCAAGCCGGCCATCCCTAAGAAACATGGTCGCGGTGATCCTGCCCAGCTCCGGCGACTCGATGGCCTTGCTAGCGGTTGTAAGCCCCCACTCCACAGTTGGCGGGCCGAAGCCTAAGGCTTTGACCTGACTGATGCTGGATCCGAATGCCGGGAACACCAACCCAAGAAGCACCAAAGTCGTACTTGCGCTCATAGCTCGCCCCACATCCAGTTCAAGATGTTTCCAAACACAGCGTGTCCTCCAGGGGACAAGTTGTTGGGCATCATGCCGGGCATCAAGTCCTGCAGGAATGGCTGCAAGAATCCGGGCAGCTCACTCTCTCGATGATTACGGACCGCATCCCAGAGGGCGGCGTGGCTAAGTTCGTGGCCCAGATTCGCCACGTTTCCACTGACCCCTAGGTCAAAGGCATTGTTGGGCCAAAGGCGAATGTCCAGCCCGTTATCATGCTCATACCCAGTCTCTTCGCCGAATACGTTGCCTGTGATTCCCGTGGTCGTCCGCGGGACACCCCATGGCAACGGGCCGTACTCCGAACCGACAGTGTAGGAGCTTCGGGAGCTTCCCAGGAACCTCAATAGATCACACCCTCGGGGATCCATCGCGAGCTGTGCTCCGGCCCAACGGGACATCTGATCCATATAGAAGACCCCGCCGGGGCTGCTTGGTTGGGCCCAAGGCGCCCCTGGTGAGCCCAGTACCCCTATTGTCGTTCCTCCTCCACCACCGCCAGGGCTCCCACCTCCGCCACCACCCCCGCGAAACCAGCCCGATACGGTATCCCCGGCGTTGCCGAGCCAGTTGGAAAAATCACTCGCAGCATTTCTCAAGTCGTTTGCGATCTCGGTTCGGCCCGAAGCCGTAAGCGGATTCGGCATAACCCCAAATGCGGCAAGCGCGGCTGTTGCAACAATTGCGACCGCTGCCGCCACCACGATGATGGGCGCGAGGATTGGAGAAAAGACCCAAGCAAGCCATGGCATGTGGCCGCTGGGGTCCACGTAGTTGATAGGGTTGTTCAGGGCATAGCTGTAGCGATTGTACGCCTGGGCGTTCCACGCGTCTGGGACCACGGTGTCCGCGCTCATGAAGCGCCCGATGCTCGGGTCGTAGTACCGCGCGTTGTAATAATAGAGGCCGAACGAATCGTCGTAATCCTGGCCTGTGAACTTGGCGGTGACCGTGTTGGCCCCGGTGGAGTTCGCCTGCGAAACCTCGCCGAACGGCAGGTAGGCCATCCGGGTCACCTCATTGCCAGTCGCGTCGGTGACGACCGAGGTCGATTGGATGTGGTTCGGGTGGTAGTAGTACGTGCCAATCGCCGGCCCGTGGGTGGTGTCGCCGGACAGGAGGGCGCTTTCGCTCTGGCCCAGCATGCCTCCGAACGTATGACCTCCAGGCGAATTGCAGGCGCTCGATCCAAAGCAGAGCAGCAGCGCCATGCTACCGAAGCTGAGCGCCGGCGACCAGCGACTCGGCTTGCTGGATCTCAGGAGCGTCCGCAGGAAGAGCGCGATCGCTGCTGCGGCGAGCGCCGCGAGCTCGGCGAGGGCTACCCATCGTCCAAAATGTGGGTGCGTCGTCAGCGCCAGGAAGAGATGGCCCACCTTGTGCGCCGCCCCTCGGACGTTCGTGCTGCTGTACATCGAGGCAGCGGCGAGCTCGTTCCTCCAGCCGTTTACGCGCTTCTGCGCCCCCTCGTCGACGCCATGTGGAAGGACGCGAAGCTTGGCTCGCTCCTGCTCACCGACGCATGTGGCATCCTCATCCTGGAGAAAGAGAAGTGCCGGCGTGGGCATTTCCAGGTATTCATCGCGCCGGGCCGGCACGTCTTGTTCTCCTACCTGCCGGAGAACAACGGCGCTGCCGTTGCCGACCTGCTCAACGGCTTCAAGGGCAAGCTGCTCTCCGACGCCTCGTCCGTCTACCACGAGACGTACCGGCGGCAGCCCGCGATAATCGACGTCAATTGCTGGGCACACGCTCGGCGGGGATTTCACAACGCCTACGCCAGTGCACCCGAACTGGCCCTCGTCGGCATGGGCTTCATCGGCCAGCTCTACGATGCCCACGACGCCTCGGTCGACCCTACCACCGGAGGGGTGGACGCCGCCCGGCGCAAGGCACTCTCCGAACCCATCCTCAAAGACCTTGCCGCCTGGCTGGAGCGCGAGCGCCCAAAGCTCGTTCCCTCCTCGCCCATCGAGGTGGCCATGGGCTACATCCAGCGCCAGTGGACGGCCCTCATTCGCTTCCTCGACGACGGCTCCCTTCGGCTCGATAACAACCCCTCCGAGCTCGAGCTGCGGCACCAGAAGGTCGGGTCGAAGAACTGGCTCTTTTGCGCCACCGATGGCGGTGCCGAATGGAACGCGGTCGTCGTCTCGCTTATTGCGTCCTGCCGCATGCACCACGTCGAGCCGCTCGCGTACCTGCGCGACGTCCTCACCCTCCTTCCTTCCTGGAAGATGGGCCGAATCCTCGAGCTCGCGCCCGCCAACTGGTGCCAGACCCGTCAGAAGCCAGAGACCCTGCAGGAACTCCAGCGGCGACAGCTGATCCGGTACGACATCGTTCATGGCGCTCCTCTATAGCGCCTTGCCCTCCTCCTCGGCGGACGTGGTTCGCCGGACGGATACTCCCCAGCTTCGGATCGACGACAGATGTCCGTATCCATCCGCCAGCCCGTACCCTGACAGGCTCGGCGAAGAGGCGCATCCTCGGGGGCCGGCGTGCCACATGCGGCCGCGGAGATGCGGCTCGCGAGGGTCCCGCCAAGCGAAGGAGCAGGGTCCGGCGGCTACCTCGCCACTGGAGGCGTGAGGCGCGCAGCCATCAGGCCATGGGCTTGCGCCCTGCCTGAGGAGAATCGAAGACTGCCCAAGCCGCCGAGCCGCCGCCGAGCCCAAGCTTCATGAGGAGGCACCGCACGAACTTTGGGGCCCGACCCAGTTGTTCGCTCGCTCCTGCTCTTTCCGGTGGCGCGGGCGGCGGCAAATCCGCCGCCGCGGTGGGGGAATGCTGGGGCGCCGCGCGCACCGGGTTGCTAATGAGTTGGTCACTCTCTACGGTAGCAAATCACTCGTTCTGCTCATTCTTGAGGCCACGCGCGAGCCCTGCCAAATCCCCTGGTCCGATCGGATACCACTGAAGAGCGCCAGGAACGACAATGCAGAACTCGCCCCAGTTTTCGGAGAATTCTTCTCTGGCGACTTCCAGGGCTAGGACCACGAGCGGCAACTCCGCTTCCCTCAAGACTAGCCCTCGCTGCAAAACAGCTCTTTCAGCAATCAGGTCGGCCGTCCATGCCGAGCCCGCAGGCCAAAGGCCCGCAGCTTTGAGAAGTGTCCTCCAACGCGACGACACCTTGGCGCTGAGCCTCCTTCCGGCCTCCCTTTTCTCACTGGTCAGAAGCTTCTTCGCACCCGAAGTCTCGAAGGGCCACAATCCTAGTGCGAACAAGGCGCCAACCACAAGCGCGGATTCACTTCCGCTAAGCTCGATGGTCCCACCACGGGTTCTCATGCTTACCCACCCTTCTGCGCCCAACGGGTGCTTGCCTAGAAGCCAGCGCCCCCATTGTCCAGGATAAACCTCTTCAGGTATTCTAACGCGGCCTTTGCGGTATCAGCCTCGAACCAGGTACCGCCAGCCCCAATGCCGGGACGCTGGATCATGATCTCGGCGCCTCGCCGCCAAATTCGTGCACCATCTTGCGTCGTTGTGCCTGCCGCGGTTTCCGCGAATGTTTCCAGATAGCGCGCCACTTCAGCCGGAGTCTTGCCAGCGAATCGTCCCCGGTCAAGTACATGCTCCGCAATCTCATCCCAGCAAGTGTTGTGGACCCACGCTCCGAGCTCACCAACGAAGTACGTGTGGAACCCCTCCACCTCGAAGTTGTAGACAGTATCTCTGACACCTAGCCGAGCCGTGGAAGCAACGCGCAGCCGCTGGCCGGAGATACCGCCGACATCGTCCCCCGCCTTGAGGTCAGAAGCACGTACCCATCCCGAACCGCGAACCCAAAATGG
Organism: uncultured delta proteobacterium; assembly: GCA_963772225.1. GTDB lineage: Bacteria > Myxococcota > Myxococcia > Myxococcales > UBA5297 > CAVYWD01. The sequence goes on from CAVYWD010000002.1 coordinate 3,034,285, forward strand.
ATGCTCCGCGGTAACCTTCAACGAGTCGAAAAGCCCGCTCTCATTTTCGATTACGATTTCAAGCAGGTGCTTTTCAGGCGTCACGACGGTTCGCAGCACTCGGCGAAGAGCGACCTCGCCCGTTTCCTCATCGCGAGCCCAAACCAAATCGCCTTCTTCGATGCTTTCAATCGGCTTTAACCCGGCATCTGTATGCACTGGGGTGCCGGCCGCGAAGCAAGAGTACGCGAAGGCTTGGCCGGTAGCACCTGCGGCACTCTCAGCGGCCACTCCCCCTGCCAAGGCAGCGCTTGCCGCCCCGGCTGCAGAATTTACCGCGCCAGCGCCGGTCCACACACCCCACAGGCGACCAGACCACACTCCACCATTATACCAACCGGACCCCGTGTCGATAAGGCCAGCCGTCCCGTCGAGAACCCGAATGGCCTCAGTCAGGCTCGGCAGCCCGGCAAGGTGTGTGAGCCCGAAACCAGAGGTAAGTGTGTCCGCAAATCCCGCAGCGTAGTTGCCGGCTCCATGGAGATTCCAGTCTTGCCAATCGGTCCAGGAAACTCCTCCGCCGCCCCCACCAGATTTGAACAGGCCGGACAACATGCCCGTTATCTTGTCCCCAGCGTCATCGAACCATTGGGAAGCATCCTGATAGTCATTTCTTAGGTCATTGGCTATCTCGGTTCGGCCCGAAGCCGTAAGCGGATTCGGCATAAGCCCAAATGCGGCAAGCGCGGCTGTTGCAACAATTGCGACCGCTGCCGCCACCACGATGATGGGCGCGAGGATTGGAGAAAAGACCCAAGCGAGCCATGGCATGTGGCCGCTGGGGTCCACGTAGTTGATGGGGTTGTTCAGGGCGTAGCTGTAGCGATTGTACGCCTGGGCGTTCCACGCGTCTGGGACCACGGTGTCCGCGCTCATGAAGCGCCCGATGCTCGGGTCGTAGTACCGCGCGTTGTAATAATAGAGCCCGAACGAATCGTCGTAATCCTGGCCCGTGAACTTGGCCGTGACCGTGTTGGCCCCGGTGGAGTTCGCCTGCGAGACCTCCCCGAATGGCAGGTAGGCCATCCGGGTCACCTCATTGCCATTCGCGTCGGTGACGACCGAGGTCGATTGGATGTGGTTCGGGTGGTAGTAGTACGTGCCGACCGCCGGCCCGTGGGTGGTGTCGCCGGACAGGAGGGCGCTTTCGCTCTGGCCCAGCATGCCTCCGAACGTATGACCTCCAGGCGAATTGCAGGCGCTCGATCCAAAGCAGAGCAGCACCGCCATGCTACCGAAGCTGAGCGCCGGCGACCAGCGACTCGGCTTGCTGGATCTCAGGAGCGTCCGCAGGAAGAGCGCGATCGCTGCTGCGGCGAGCGCCGCGAGCTCGGCGAGGGCTACCCATCGTCCAAAATGTGGGTGCGTCGTCAGCGCCAGGAAGAGATGGCCTACCTTGTGCGCCGCCCCTCGGACGTTCGTGCTGCTGTACATCGAGGCAGCGGCGAGCTCGTTCCTCCAGCCGTTTGCGTCATTGAAGGCGGTCTGGACAGGGCCGAGTCGGGTCATTGACGCGATGTGCTGGCCGTTCGCGTAGACATGGAGCGTGTGGCGGTCGGGCAATCCATCGTCGAAGGAGCGCTTCTCGTAGGCCTTCCCAATGTAGAGGGTGGTCATGGCGGGCGCACCTGCGGGCGTGACGACGCTCTTGAGACGCTGGTCGTCCGAGTCGTAGCTGATGCTTCCGACCTGCGCCCCGTTCTTCGTGATGGTCTCGAGTTGGTGCCCGTTCCAGCCGTAGTCCCAGGTCGTGCCGTCCAAGACCTTGTGGGTGACGTTTCCGATGGCGTTGTAGGTGACGTTGCTCAGGCCGGTTCCGGACGCAACCTGTGACCCGTTATAGGTGAGGTTCCGGGCGACCAGGCCTCCGAAGCTGGTCGCGTTCCCCAGCGCGTCGTAGGCGAACGACTTCGTACCCCACACGCCAGTCGCCTGGCTCAGCCGATAGAGCGGGTCGTAGGAGAAGGTCTGGCTCTCGTCGGTGTTGACCCCTGCGACAGTCTTGCTCGCGCGATTGTCCTTGATGGCGCCAAGGTTCAGGCCGTTCGTGTTGGGCAGCGAGTACCAATCATAGGTCAAGTCCTGCAGTGTGGTTGACCCGCTCGTGGTCTTGAGGGCGGCGATGTGGTAGCCGGCATCGTACTGGAACGCGCTCGCGACGCCGTTTCCGAAAGTGACGTTCCCGGGCTGCCCGGCGCCGTTGTAGTAGCTCCACGAGGCGACGAGAGCTCCGTTCAGCGAAACGCGGTCGAGGTTGCCCTCAGCCGTGTAGCTGTAGTCGACATACGACGCATCCGGGTAAGTTTCGTGGGTGACTCGGCCGAGCAGGTCGTAGGTGAAGGTTTGCGAATAGGTCGCGCCGTCGACGGCCCGCACGAACCCGTTCAGCATGCCGTTGGGCTTGTATGAATAGGCCGTGCTCTCGTTCGGCCCGGTGACGGAGGTCAGCCTGCCCTTGCCGTAGGCGACCGCGGGATCGTCATAGGTATAGGCCACGCTGGCCCAGGTGGGGTCCCACGCCAACTTCGAGGTCATCCGATTGAGTGCATCGAAGTTGGGTGCGGCCACTCCAGAGTGCGGGGATTCCCCTGTCACTACGCGGACATGGCCGCTCCGGGGATAGTCGAATGGGGTCAACTTGGGGTACCTATTGCCTTGCGAGAAGCATAGGTGCCACCCAAGGAGACCCCGATGTCGATGAAAGCATGTCCGAGCGGCGAGGCCAAGTCCCTGATCCAGACGGTGAGCGCGGACTCGTTTGCGGCCTCGAGAGCGCAGCTCGAACAGATTGTGGTCAAGCTCGAGGGGCCTGACTTCCAGGACGCGACCCATAGCGTTCTCGAGAGCTGGCTCGAGGTCGAGGGCCGGGATCTTATACGTCGGCTGATGCAGGACCACTTGGCATTGCGAGCGGCGAGGGAGCCCAAGCGGCCGGCAGTTGTCGGCAGCGAGGGGACCTCGCGCAAGGAGGCGGTCGAGGGCGAGACGCGGCAGCTCGACACGATCTTCGGCGGCGTTGACGTCAAGCGATTCGCCTACCGCGCTCCGCGCAAGGGGGTGGGCAACCTGATGCCCCTCGATCTCGAGCTGAACCTGCCCGCGGGGCAATTCTCGTTCGGGCTGCAGCGGCGGGCGGCAACAGAGATCGCCAGGTCCTCGTTCGAGAGCACGCGCGAGACGATCGAGCAGCAGACCGGCGTTGTGATGAGCAAAGGGCAGCTCGAGGAAATGGTCTCGGAGATGGCCGCGGACTTCGACCTGTTCTATTGCTTGGGCAGCAAGCAGGCCGAGGCGGGTCTGGCGGCTGTCTTCGGGCCGGAAGACGGAATCAAGTCGCCCGCAGGACTCGACCGCTCGAAGCTCTTGATCATCACCACGGATGGCAAAGGCGTCCGAGTGGTGGAGAGGGACCTTCGCGAGGCGACGCGCCAGGCTGCGCAGAAGCGCAGGGAACAGAATGAGAAGACCGACCCGCTCCCGGAGGTAAAAGAGGTCAAGCTCTACCGGCGTCGAATGGCTCAAGTCTGCGCCGTGTACACCGTTGCTCCCTTCCGCCGAGAGCCGGAAGAGATCATCCGCGAGATGAGGCATCTGCAGCCGGCCAAGGAGAAGAACTCCCGGCCCAGGCCCGAGCAGAAGCGAACCTGGGCGAGCGTGGAGGCCGACGCAGCGCAGACCATCCGGCAGGCGTTCGAGGAGGCTTTGCGGCGCGATCCCAAGCAGGAAATGCGCTGGGTGGTGGTTGTGGATGGCAACCCGGACCAACTGCGTATCATTCGGCGCTTGGCGAAGAAGATGGGAGTGAAGGTCACGCTCGTGCTCGACTTCATCCACGCTGCCGGCTACGTGTGGAAAGCGTCCTACTGCTTTCACCCAAAAGGCTCCGGCGCGGCACGTCAGTGGGTCGACGAAAGACTGCTCGCAATTCTCCAGGGCAAAGCCAGCGATGTGGCCGCAGGCATTCGCCGCTCGGCGACACTTTCGGGTCTCTCCCAGACCAAGCGCGAACCTGTTGATTCGTGCTGCGATTACATCTTGGCCCGCGCCGATATGATGCGCTACGACGAGTTCCTCGCTGACGGCCTGCCCATCGCCAGCGGCGTCATCGAGGGCGCCTGCCGCCACTTGCTGCAGGACCGCCTCGACCTCTCCGGAGCCACCTGGACCGTCCGGAACGCAGAAGCGGTTCTCAAGCTTCGGGCCCTCAAGACAAGCGGCGACTTCGACGACTACTGGGCCTTTCATGAGCAGGAGGATCTCCCGACGCAACCATCTTTCGCGCTTCAAGGATGACAGGCTCCCGCCCGCGCCCTCCCAGGGAAAGACGCCTGCTCTTCGCGTGATCCGGTGACCCCGTTCTCGCACTCCAGAGTGGCCGCACCCATCGAAGTTGAAGGTCGTGCTGTTCCCGTTCTCCCAGGTAAGGATGACGTTTCCCGACGCATCGTACAGGATGTCGGTCGTCCCCAGCTTCGGATCGACCACAGATGTCCTGCGGCCCAGTGAATCGAAGGTGATCTGCGTGACGCTCCCGTCCGGGAGACTGATGGACGTCGGCCGATCGAGCGCATCGTAGCTGTAGGTCGTAGCCTGGCCCGCGGCGTCCACGACCTTCCAGGCCCGGCCCTTCATGTCGAAGTAGGTCGTGGTCTTTTGACCATTCGGGTCGGTGACCGCGGAATATCCAACCCCATACTGAAAGGTCGTTACTTTTCCGTCGGAAGCCGTCTTCGTGGCGACCCGCCCCGCAAAGTCGTACGCGACATGGGAGCGAGCGTTCACCGGCAAGACGCAAGGGTGGGGGTCGGCGACATCGGAGGGACGTCCGGCTTGATCTTTGAAGGCCTCGCGGCAAATGGGCATCCCGTTGTCCCCATCCGCGTAGGACCGGAAGACGAACCCGGTTCCATCGTAGTAATCCGTCTTGCTGACGGAGGCGCCGGAGGTCGCTGTCTTGACGACCGTCGTATTGTAGTTGACGTTGAAAAAGTAGTCGGTGGTGCCGCCGTCCGGCCGGGTCTCGTGGGACTTGCGGCCAAAGACATCATAGATCGTGCTGGTGACCTGGCCGTTTGGGTCGGTCACGGTGAGCGGAAGGCCGGCCAAGTCGTAGGTCGTGGTCGTCACCTGACCGAGCGCGTTCGTCACCGTGTACGGGTAGGTCTGGAAGGTGGGGTCGTAGGTGATGGTTGTCTTGCGCACGAGCCCATCGTTTGACGGCTGGGTGACGGACTTGAGGTCGCCGTCCGCGTAGTACTCCATGGTCGTGTCGAGCGACGTATTCGAGATGTCGAGCCAGTCGCTCCGCGTCGTCAGGAAATTGCCGGTCCACGTATTGGTCATGCTGGCCAGCGTGGTGCCACCGCTGCTGGTGGTCACCTGGGTCACGCGGCCGAGGATCCACTGCACAGCATCGTTGGCGTAGCTGGTGGTGACCGTCACCGACGGCAGGTTGTCCGGAGCGGTTGTGACGGTGGTCACGTTGCCATAGTTGTCATAGTAGAGACTCGCCACCTCGTCGGTCACGGGGGTGGCGTTTTCGTACGTCGCCTTCTGGATCCGACGCGCGCGCACCAGCGCCGTCCCGGTGCTCGGATTAACCAAGTCGTAGTTGAACGCGGAGAGGTCCATAACCTGCCCCGAGCTCGAATAGCTGCCGGTGAAGCTGGGGTGCCCCTCGTATCCGGGCGTCTGAAAATAGTAGGTACGCTTGGACTGGGACGTCTGCTGATCCGTGGCGCCGATATTGGCGAAGCCGAGGTAGCGCTGGCTCGAAATCGGCCCCGGAGACCAACGCACGTCCTGGTAGTCGTAGTGGGTCGAATAGCTCCCGCCATTCCCATCCGTCGTAATGACGGAGGTGGCGAGCTGCTGGGGCGCGGTAAAGGGGATGCCCGGGTTGCTCGAGCTGGGAAGGATGGCGTTCTGGACCTGCGGAGCAGGGGCGTAGGAGACTGTGACGGTTCCCCCGAGGCCGTTGTTCACGGTCGTCATGAGGTCAGGCGAAGGGTTTGGAGAGTGGAAGAGCCGGAGCCCCCAGAAAGCGGCTTGAGAGGAGGTCTTCGGGGAATAGTCGAATTGCGCTATGTCGGCTCTGCCGTCGCCATTGACATCGGAGGCGAAGAATATCGCATTCTGCTGCCAATTCGAGTTGCCCGCGCTGTACGCGCAATTGGTCGCCCAACGCTGATGCACGAAGCTGCCCTGGTACCGCGCCGCGTGGACGTCGACTGAGATGTACGAGCCGGACCCGTCAAGGAACGCGTAGCCGATGTCGGTTTTGCCATCTCCGTCGAAGTCGCCAGCGAGAAAGGCTGCCTTCTTGTGCCAGTCGGATCCGCCAACCCAGCCGCCCTGCTGAGTCGCCCAGTTCGAGACCGCAAAGGTGTGTTGACCCGCGGTCTCCACCTCGATCGAGATGCCGTTGTTGTCATTGAAGACGTAGGCGATATCCGTCATCCCGTCGCCGTTGAAGTCGCCGACAAGATAGGTGGAGTTGTTCGTCCACGAATCGCCGCCGTACCACGTGCGGAGGGAGCTCCCAGTGGGCGGAGTCGCCCACTGCTCGCGGTAGAACGAATCGGCCGTGGCGATGCCCGCCGAGTGGTAAACGCCGATGTTCCGCCGTCCGCCTATGTCGCGATAGACGTACGCAACGTCCATCCTTCCGTCGCCGTCGAAGTCGCCGGTCAGGAAGGTTGCCCAGCTCTGCCAGGCATCGGCCCCCATCCAGCTGCCAGCTTGGGTAATCCACCGTTTCAGAACAAAGTTGTTCCCAACAGCCGCGTGAACGTCGATGGAGATAGAGCCGCCATCGTTAAAGAGGTAGGCGATATCTGACTTGCCGTCGCCGTTGAAGTCGCCCGCCAGGAAGAGCCCCTTGCTCTGCCAAGAAGTGCCGCCCTTCCAGCTTCCCTGCTGGGTTGCCCAACGCTGGAGTTCGAAGGAGGAGCCATTGGAAACATGGACGTCGAGCGAGATGCCGTTGTTGTCGGAAAATACGTACGCGATGTCCGTCTTCCCGTCGCCGTTGAAGTCGCCGGCAAGGAAGGTCCCGTAGTTCTGCCACGAATCTCCCCCGTGCCAATTGCCTTGCTGCGTCGCCCAGCGCTGCGTGATGAACGAACTGCCTTGCGAGACCCGCACATCAATCGAGATCACGCCGGCGTCGTTGAAGACTGTGGCGACGTCCATCTTCCCATCGCCGTTGAAGTCGCCGACGAGGCGTGTCGAGGCGCCCGTCTGAGTATCGGCGATCGGCGCGCTCAGCCAGGAGTCCGCTTGGAGCCCAGTCGCGCCCTGCTGCCACCCGAAAGTCTGCGCGGGAAGTGTCGACGCACCGTCGCTGCCGTACTCCTGGAGCGCGATGAGGTGGCTGCGGCCCGTTAGAGCGGTGCTATTTTCGTAGTCCAGTCGGTACTTTCGAATAAGCGTGCTGGCCGAAAACAAGCCGCCATTAAACACGTTGACCCACTTGAGGCGTGACTTCGTGGTTGTGCCAACGCTCGAGGCGAACGCACGGGTCTCTATGTCCGAGCGCGACTCGTACTGGAACGAGAGAGTAAATCTCCCGAAAAAGGTGGCCGTTCCGTTGGTATAAGTGATGCTGTTTGGATAGAGAACATTTTCGTCGGTGCTCGTACCGTAGGTTACGTAGTAGTAGTTTCCGAAAAGGTCGAGCACCTTGTTAAGGGCCCAAGTCCTAACAGTCGTGCTCTTTGAAGATTGCAACACATTTGAGCCATCGCCGCCATAGAAGAACTTGGTCCCGGAACGATCGGTCGCGATCCATGAGCAGGGTCCATCACCACACTTGCCGCTAGGCACTAGCTGAGTGAAGGTCTCGTTCTTGGACCGGTAGCTGCCATCGGGTTGTGGTACGAGGACGCCGAGGGTCGAGTGGGCGTAAGTGTCATTGCCTGCATAGTTCACGCCGTTGCCGTAGTTAACACGCGTGATCGTCGATAACCCGGTCAGTTGCCACCCAACACCCACGATGCCATTACCCGCGTTCGGGTCATACTCGAGCGCGAGGTCGGGCTGCATTCCATGCACGCCCTGGGGGATCTTGATGGGGATCTTCTGGTGGAACATGCTCTGCGCCGCAGCGTTGCCTGCAAACGCGGTCACGGCGAGCAGCCCGACAATTTTGATGAGCCGGAAGAATGCGGGCGGGTGGGACGTATAGGACGGTTTGATGCCTGGGCGCCAAGAACGCGAGTGCTCCCCGAAGTCAGAGTCAGGAGGGGAAGGCGTGTGCTCTGTACTCATCAGATTCCTCATTGGATTCTATTGACGCCGTCGCCTCGTTTCAAAAACGAGGACCCCGGCGCCGTCGCAATGGGCGGGCGGCCGAATGGAACTGAGCCATACGTTGAATGGGACCAGCATCCGCGCTACTCGGCGAGCGGCGACGTCTCGCAGGCGGGAACGGTGTTTTTGGTCTTTCGGTTCTTGTGCGGCGATGCCCCCCCTCCTGCTCCTCAAATGGCCTGCATCGATGGTTGGGAAAGCGTGAGGGCTTATAGTCCGGAAGCGGACAAAGGTCAACAGGAGTCGACGACCGCGGCGAAGTCTTGCCCGGTCTTTGGCATTCCGAGCGCTGCTGGGCGGAAAAGTACCGCCGTGCTGTACTGACCTTCGTGACCGCCCGGCCAATCTCGACGATGATCCGCGCCGCTAGCGCTTCTGGGCGCGCTCTCCATTCGCACGAGCTACGCCGAGCTGACGTCGGCCGGAACCAGGCCAAGACGGCGGCGGAGACATCAAGGCCTCGTCCTATCTGTTCATCGGACCGTGTCTGACGTGAGTGCTCGTTGTGCGCAGGATGCGGCTTTTGGCGTAGAAGAGCTCCAGGTCCGCCACGCCGGTGTCGATCATCGCCTTCGCGTCATCGAACGCGCAGCGGGCGTGGCTGATGACCTTGGCGTTGAGCCCGAGCTTCGCTATTGCCGCGGCGTCGCGCGCGCTCTGCGGCGACGCGAGTGGGTTCGTCACCTCGATGTAGTCCACGCCGGGGGACGTCGGGCGCTTGGGCGATTTCGATCTTGTCATCGGCGCGGAAATGGGCGCCAAAGAACTACTCGCCCTCGCGCAGGGTCGTATCGATAAGCCGGAACGCCATAGGGCTTCATTCTTGCGACGCCCGGGTCCCGCCGCTCAGGAGCGCGCCGGCTCCTCGTCCAAGGGCACGAAGAGCCCGCCATGCCGCGGCCCGGTCCGGAACCCGAACCGCATGGTGTACTCGGGGTACAAAAAGCCCGTCTCCAGCACCTTGGCCCCGCGCCCCTTGAGCCGGCGCTTGAATTCGCCCATCAAGGCGTCGCTCACGCCGCGGCTCCTATGGGCGCGCGCTACCACGACGCGGTCCATGTAGACCGTCTGCGGATCCGAGAAGTGGTAGTAGAGGCCGCCCAACACCACGTCCTTCGCGTCGAGCGCGAGCAGGAACTCGTGCTCCGCGGAGAAGACCACCGGCGAGCCCGCGTCGGAGAAGACCTGAAGGAGCTTGGAGACCTCGCGCGCCGAGATGGGCGAGCGGATGCAGATCCGGTCGCCCTCGGCGTCGCTCAAGGTCACGGCCACCTCGCTGAACCGTTTCTCGCCGGTGGGCAGCGTGACGAGCGAAGCCTCGTCGGTGGGCGTCAGGTGGCGCCAGGTCATGCGCGCGAGGAAGTAGTCCTCCTCGGCGGTCGGCGTCAGCCGCGCCCGCAGCGCGCCCAGCTGCTGTAACCGCTGCACGGACGCCGTCTATCGCTCGTGAACTGCGCGACGCACACTGGTGCGCATGGATACGCAAGGGATCTGGACGCAGCGAGTTGCAGCCTGGAAGGCGAGCGGATTGCCTTCGGCGAAGTATTGCGAAAGCAAGTCCTTTTCGGCGAGTGGACTGCGCTACTGGTCGTCCCGGCTGCGGCGGGAACAGTCGGGTCCTCCGGAGCAGGCGGCGCTGCGCGTCGCGAAGGTGGAGGTGGTCAGGAGGACATCGTCGGTCCCGACGGCCGGAGTCCGTGGAGGGGCGACCGGCTCGGGCCCAGTAGACGGCGATGCGCTCGCGGTCGAGTGGGGTGGGATGCGCTTGACGATCAGGCCAGGGTTCGACCGCGAGACCCTCGCCGCGGTACTTGAGGTCCTCACCGCTCGCGGAGGAGCACGATGATTCCGCACGGTGTGGAGATCTTCATTGGCCTCGAGCCTATCGACCTACGCTGGAGTTTTGATCGCCTGGCCGGGATCGTCGCAGAACGCATCGGGCGCGAAGCCCGCGGTGGCGCGCTCTTCGTCTTCTTTGGAAAGAGGAAAGAGGCGCTCAAGATCCTGTTCTTTGACGGCTCTGGAATGTGCCAGTTCTATAAGCGTCTCGATCGCGGCGTCTTTCGCCTCCCCGAGCCTCTCGAGCCAGGTGCGACCAGCGTGGTCGTCGACGAGCGCGTGCTCGACGACTTGCTCGATGGTATCGATGTGCGGGAGAGGACGCCGGGCTCTGCAGTGCACTAACGAATTCGGCTAGAATAGCGCGCGCACCACTCGACATTTGCGCAAGCGTGGCTATTATTATGCGCGCAATGTCGAGCTTAGAGCCCATACAGCCCATACCGCTCATCACCAGCCTCGAGCAGGCCCTTGCCGCGCTCGCCGCCGAGCGAGAGAGGGTCGCCGAGCTCACGCTCGAGCGCGACCATCTGCGCCTCTCGCACGAACGCCTGCGGCTGGAACTCGAGCTGCTCAAGCGGCGCATCTTCATCGCCAAGGCCGAGCGCATAGACACACGGCAGCTCGAGCTGGACTTCGCGGCCACCCTCGCGGCGCTCGACAAGCTCGCCGGCGCGACCCCGGAGCAAGCCCGAGAGGAGGGCCAGAAGCGCCGCGGCGAGGCCGCTCCCGCCCCGGGCAAGAAGAAGCCGACGGGCCGTCGCGACCTGAGCCAAATGCCTCTCAAGGAGGAGCGGGTCGAGCTCGTCGACGAGGTGCTCGAGAAGCTCGTCGCCGAGGGTAAGGCCAAGCGGATTGGCTGGCAGGTTAGCTACAAGCTCGCATACCAGCGCGGCGGCGTGCGCCGCCTGGCCATCGCGCGCGCCGACTACAAGGTCATCGATAAGAACGGCGAGTCGCAGGTCGCGACGGCCCTGATGCCGCCGGAGTGCTTCTCGCGCTCGCTGGCGGCGCCGTCGATGCTCGGCCACGTGCTTTCGGAGAAGTTCACGGACGGGATGCCGCTGAATCGCCTGGAGAGCCGTATCGCAAGGGACGGCGCGGCGCTCGATCGCGGCACGATGTGCCGGTGGGTCGAGGACGCGGGGGCGACCGCGGGGGCGACGGTCATCGCGGCCATGCGCGAGGACGCCTTCAAGACCGCCTTCTGCATCGCCACCGACGCGACCGGGATCGCCGTGCAGCCCGACCGGCGGCCCGATGGCGCGCATCAGCCTTGCCGGCGGGGCCACTTCTTCGTGCTGATCGCCGACCGCGACCACGTGCTCTTTGACTACACGGCCAAAGAGGACAGCGCGTTCGTCGAGCAGATGTTGGCGGGGTACTCGGGGTACGTGCAGGCGGACGCCAAGAGTGTCTATGACGTGCTCTTCCGAGATCCCGATAAGCCGCCGGACGAAGGGAAGGAGCCCGAGCATAGGTCCGAGGTTGCTTGCTGGTCGCACGCCCGCCGTAAGTTCTGGGAGGCGACTTGTGCCAAGAGCGAGGTCGCGCGTGAGGGGCTCGCGCGAATCGGGCGCATCTTCGCGCTCGAAAGCGCGTGGCGCGCCGACCCGCCCGACGTGATCCAGCGCATGCGCAAGCAGCACTTGCGCCCGCACTTCGAGGCCTTCTTCGCCTGGGCCGAGGTCGAGTACGAGAAGGTCCGCCACCAGCGGGGCCTGCTCCGGAGCGCGCTCGGATACGTTGTGCGGCAGAAGGGCGCGCTGATGCGGGTGCTCGAGGACGGGCGGCTGGTGCTCGACAACAACCGGTCGGAGCGAGCCCTGCGTCAGATCGCCATCGGTCGAAAGTCGTGGCTCTTCGTAGGCAGCGACGGGCACGCCGAGAGCTCCGGCCACATTCTGTCCCTCGTCGCCTCCTGCCGCCTTCACGGCCTCGACCCCGAGGCCTACCTGCGCGACCTCTTCCGCGTCCTGGCCCACTGGCCCCGGGTTCGCTACCTGGAGCTCGCCCCCAAGTACTGGGCCAAGACCCGCGCCGGGCTCGTCCCCGCCGAGCTCGCCGCCGAGATTGGGCCGCTCTCCGTCCCGCCGCCTCTCGCCGCGCCGGAAAAGCAGCAGCTGGCGAGCGGAACGCCCTGACCGCTCCCCGTCTGTCACGCCGCTTCGCATGAGCCCAGTCTGTGGCGGCCGCTCAGGCGGCGCCAGACGGCGTTCGTGCAGCGGTTACCAGCTGCTCGCTCAGCGAGACCTCGGGGAGCGCGCGGTAGAGCGCCATCACGCGCTCCAGGCCCTCGCGGAGCTCGGGGCGGGCGTCGGCGAAGACCGTCTCGAGGAAGAAGTGGACCAACAGGTCAAGATTCCGAGAATGGCGACGAGCCCCTACGTTGGGGCCCTGCCGATATGCGAAATCTTCACTGCAGCTCCTCATCGAATTGCCGACCGCGCCGCCTACAAGAGAGCGCCCGCCCTCATGGAGGAGAGCGGGCGCCGGGTGGATGTCGGTGATGATGATCCTACAGCGTCGGAAGGTCAGTTTGAGTCGACGACTCACTCAGCCTGATCGACCCGCCCGGCCTATCGGGGCCTATCGGCTCATAAGCAACACGGCAAGAGCAGCAAACGCGGACATATACGCCGTGCCAATAATGATCTTGTCTGATAGCGCAAACAGTGCCTGCTGCCCGCGGTGAAGCAGGATCGCTCTCCGGGCGATGTAAATCCCTTGAGCAATCACGTAGCAGGTCCATGGATACCAGAAGACAACGACGCCTCTGTATGCTGGGCCACGTGCCACCACCGCGAATACAGCAGTCACCGCGGCCATAGCTAGCCCGAGGAGCAGAAGGTCTTTCAGGCTTCCTGGAGCCATCGAAATTAGTGGGCTGTTCATCATTAAAGCTCCCACGCCCATGTTCTACACACCAGTAGTACCGCGCATTGCAATAATAGAGGCCGAACGAATCGTCGTAATCCTGGCCCGTGAACTTGGCCGTGACCGTGTTGGCCCCGATGGAGTTCGCCTGCGAGACCTCGCCGAACGGCAGGTAGGCCATCCGGGTCACCTCATGCCAATCGCGTCGGTGACGACCGAGGTCGATTGGATGTGGCTCGGGTGGTAGTAGTACATGCCGACCGCCGGCCCGTGGGTTTGCCCCCGTGGGATTCTGCGGTGTTGTCAAGGAGCATTCGTTGGAGGCACCACTTTGTATTCCACGCTATTGCAGGCAGCGCCCGTAATCTGAGGCCTACCGTTCGATGTTGCCTCTGCGCTCCATTCGGCCCAGCAAGACTTTATGCTCGCTTTGAGTTCACGCTGAAGCACGACTCGGGTTCCGGAATAGGAACAAACCATCCAGTAGGATCGTCCGTGCGGGGCTAGCGTCCAAACAGTGCGTTGCTTTCCGCCAGGCACGTCAGTGACTCCGTCCGGAACCAGATCTGCCATCTCGCTAGGCGGCCCATCAAAAACACTAAACCGCTCCAATCTGTTGGCGACGTTACCTCGGTCGTCAATCCAGCCATCGACACGGTCAACCCACCGCTCTTCAATCCGGATCGTACTCGGGCAGGCGTAGGAAGAGGCCGCTGGTGGAGCTGCTTGGCTTGTTGCTGTGAAGCATGTGACTGCGGCCGATAAGGCGAACAAAAGAACAAAAACAGCCGCAAGTCTCCTAAGCCTCCATGAGTTCCATTTATCTGACGACATAGAAGAGGTCTCCGTCGTTCGCGGTTCCGGACCCGCCAAAACGCAAGCTGCGCTTGTGAAGCACTTGCGGAACGCTCACGCCAAACGTCCACTGATCATACACAATGAGCCCCCGTTCATCCTGACCCGCGTAAATTGCGGTATGCGACCACGGTGCATGGCTGGAGTAGGTGTACTCCGGCCCCTGGAAGTTGGCAATCAGCGTGCCCGGAGACAGCTTGGTGTTTCCCTTCACGAGCTCACCTCTCACCCACTCACTGGTCGGAGGCGCCGCTGCCAGGGCCCCGACCGCAGCGCACTGACCGCTACCATAGGAAGTTCCCAGCGCGTTTTGGAACGCCTTGGAGCCCAAATCGACTTTGTAGGGAGGCGGTGCGGGGGCTGGGGTACCCATGACCATCGCGGTGAGCATCGTTGCTGGCAGAAAACCGCTTCCACCCGAAGGCCCGGGTGGCCCTGCTCCTCCACCGTCGCCAGATGAGCTGGCGCTCACGCCGAGCGTTCCTCCTCCAGGGTCAATCGAGGTCGAGGTTGTATATCCCCCACCATCGTCACCCCCTCCTCCTCCGCCTCCTCCACCCGAGGAGGAGCCGCCGTCCCCGGGAATGGCGGTAGTCGATCCGGTGGTGCCCGACCAGCCAGGACCGTCTCCGCCGCCGCCCACGCTCATTGTGAACCCATTGGGGCCCATCTTAAAGGAGGTCGCGATTCCTGCTATTCCGCTGACGAAGAGCCCCCAGCCGAGCTGTCCAGTGGTAATTCCCAGGAACGAGGTGACCGGTGCTACGACCGCCGCCACCGCTGAGATGGTCAGAATTGCCGCTCCAAGGAGCGTCAATCCAACCCCGCCCAGAAAAGTTAACAGGTTGAAGTGACCGGTCGGGTCGATGTACTTGACGGGGTTGTTGAGAACATAGCTGTACCGGTTGAAGGACTGAAGATTCCCCGGATCCGATACGATGGAATCCGGGCTCATGAAGCGCCCGATGCTCGGGTCGTAGTACCGCGCGTTGTAATAATAGAGCCCGAACGAATCGTCGTAATCCTGGCCCGTGAACTTGGCGGTGACCGTGTTGGCCCCGGTGGAGTTCGCCTGCGAGACCTCGCCGAACGGCAGGTAGGCTATCCGGGTCACCTCATTGCCATTCGCGTCGGTGACGACCGAGGTCGATTGGATGTGGTTCGGGTGGTAGTAGTACGTGCCGACCGCCGGCCCGTGGGTGGTGTCGCCGGACAGGAGGGCGCTTTCGCTCTGGCCCAGCATGCCTCCGAACGTATGACCTCCAGGCGAATTGCAGGCGCTCGATCCAAAGCAGAGCAGCACCGCCATGCTACCGAAGCTGAGCGCCGGCGACCAGCGACTCGGCTTGCTGGATCTCAGGAGCGTCCGCAGGAAGAGCGCGATCGCTGCTGCGGCGAGCGCCGCGAGCTCGGCGAGGGCTACCCATCGTCCAAAATGTGGGTGCGTCGTCAGCGCCAGGAAGAGATGGCCTACCTTGTGCGCCGCCCCTCGGACGTTCGTGCTGCTGTACATCGAGGCAGCGGCGAGCTCGTTCCTCCAGCCGTTTGCGTCATTGAAGGCGGTCTGGACAGGGCCGAGTCGGGTCATTGACGCGATGTGCTGGCCGTTCGCGTAGACATGGAGCGTGTGGCGGTCGGGCGATCCATCGTCGAAGGAGCGCTTCTCGTAGGCCTTCCCAATGTAGAGGGTGGTCATGGCGGGCGCACCTGCGGGCGTGACGACGCTCTTGAGACGCTGGTCGTCCGAGTCGTAGCTGATGCTTCCGACCTGCGCCCCGTTCTTCGTGATGGTCTCGAGTTGGTGCCCGTTCCAGCCGTAGTCCCAGGTCGTGCCGTCCAAGACCTTGTGGGTGACGTTTCCGATGGCGTTGTAGGTGACGTTGCTCAGGCCGGTTCCGGACGCAACCTGTGACCCGTTATAGGTGAGGTTCCGGGCGACCAGGCCTCCGAAGCTGGTCGCGTTCCCCAGCGCGTCGTAGGCGAACGACTTCGTACCCCACACGCCAGTCGCCTGGCTCAGCCGATAGAGCGGGTCGTAGGAGAAGGTCTGGCTCTCGTCGGTGTTGACCCCTGCGACAGTCTTGCTCGCGCGATTGTCCTTGATGGCGCCAAGGTTCAGGCCGTTCGTGTTGGGCAGCGAGTACCAATCATAGGTCAAGTCCTGCAGTGTGGTTGACCCGCTCGTGGTCTTGAGGGCGGCGATGTGGTAGCCGGCATCGTACTGGAACGCGCTCGCGACGCCGTTTCCGAAAGTGACGTTCCCGGGCTGCCCGGCGCCGTTGTAGTAGCTCCACGAGGCGACGAGAGCTCCGTTCAGCGAAACGCGGTCGAGGTTGCCCTCAGCCGTGTAGCTGTAGTCGACATACGACGCATCCGGGTAAGTTTCGTGGGTGACTCGGCCGAGCAGGTCGTAGGTGAAGGTTTGCGAATAGGTCGCGCCGTCGACGGCCCGCACGAACCCGTTCAGCATGCCGTTGGGCTTGTATGAATAGGCCGTGCTCTCGTTCGGCCCGGTGACGGAGGTCAGCCTGCCCTTGCCGTAGGCGACCGCGGGATCGTCATAGGTATAGGCCACGCTGGCCCAGGTGGGGTCCCACGCCAACTTCGAGGTCATCCGATTGAGTGCATCGAAGTT